>CAXWPJ010000001.1:0-117843 GCA_963664115.2 Terriglobia bacterium
TGGCTTTCTGCTCACCAATACGAAAGGCAGAGGGGAAATCCTTTGCAGCGACCCGAACATGGATGACCCCCACGTTGCCCGATATGTCTCGCGGAACCGGGAGTTCTTATCTAGTCCCAAAACAAGCGCATAACCAGTCCGCCGAGGCCCAGTTCGCGCCGATAGAATTCGAGGCATAGAATCCCGTTCCCGGATGGCCTGTTCCAGGTATCGAGTTTCTGTTGAATCTGTTTCAGTTCAGCCTCGCTGGTGTTGGACGGTTGACAGAAACCGGGACCTCGATCGCCCGGGCTCAGAGTCATGATCGGGTCAACATCGCAGAGGCTGACGCAACACATCCACCCCGCGGAACAAGACCGGCAACCACCGGTTCCAGGCCAGGATCCGGAACAGAATGCGCCGCCCGGTGCGCACGAGTTGGCACGGCACAAGCATGAAAGCGTTCAAGAAGGTTTTGAACTCCATGCGCAGCACGGTTTGCTTCTCAGCCTGATATTTTTGGCCCCAACGTCCGGTTTCGGGAAGCAGCAATGCAAACCACGCTTTCAGTGTCCAGGCCAGTGACGCGATCACCATGTAGGCCCAGTTGCTGGTCTGATCTCCGACCGGCATCCGCAACGCCTGAACGCCGTTCTTCAACTGCTCAATGAGATTCTCCTGATTGCACCGTTGATTGGCACGCATCACAATCTGGTCGGCCGGATCCGAACGGTTGGTAATGTAGAAGAAGTACCGGATGTCGTCAAACAACACCTGCTCTCCTTTGGCCACCGACAGATTCTTCCGCACCACGACGACACGGTAGTCCCGATCGCAGGCTCCGGGTCGATACCGAAACTCGGCCACATCCTCACCCTGCAAGCGGATATTGTCGAAACCGCGCTGCCGAACGATCTCTTCCTTCACGTTGTCGGGACGTTGGCGCGGTTCGGTCGCCACGTCGTATTTCGCGGGCCGTTCCAGGCGCTTCCACTGGCGCGGCTCCAGTTCATCGGCCCGGGCCTTCAGGTTCGCCATCGCGTCAATCCCGAATATGAAACCCACCTGCTGGTCGTCCCATCCGTCCAGATGCCGGGTCTGGCTGAAGTCCGTGTCCCCGCGCAGCAGGATCTGGCGAAACCCCGCATGCCGGCACAATGCGATGGCTTGGTCGAACCGGACCGCGGCTCCTTCATGCGACGGCCGGTTGCCGCTACGATTGACCAGATACAGCGGTTCGGCGGTGTTGGCCAGCGAGATCATCAGCGGGTGATATCCCCACGTCCCGTCGTAGGCCACGTCCATCCCTTGCTTGCATTCCCCCGTGGTTTCGGCCAGTGTCCCGTCCGCGTCCAACACCGCTTCTTCGAAAAACGCCGCCGGTTGCTGTCGCCAGACTCCGAGCCGGACTTGATTGGTTGCCTCCATCAGACACTCCACGTCGTCGGCCTCGAATCTCCGGCAGAAGTCTCCCGCCGTCGTCGGATCCGGAATCCGTTGCGCTCCCAGCGCATCCAGATACACCGCATCGTTGCGCCGCAGTTCGATGTCTTCCAGGCACGTTCCTCCGCTCAAGGCGTTGTAGGCGATGTTCAGCACGTGATCCGACTCGTGATACGGCAGGTGCCGCTTCAACACATGCACGCCCTTGTCGATGGCTTCGATCAGCCCGGTCCGCCGCGCCACCAGTTGCATCGTCCCGATACCACCAACCGATGTGCCCCGCGTCCGCTCTCCCATCTCGTACTGAATGTTGCTCGCCGAAAACATCGGCTCTACCTGATCCGTCCAATGCCGGTCCCCAAGCCGACGTTCGATTCGCCGCTTGCGGTTCCTCATGTTCTTGCGCGTATAATCGTTCATCTGAAATGCCTCCTTTTCCGAAGAATCTGTTCAAGGTTTTTTTCGCACGGAGACGGGGCATTTCGGGTACTTCCGCTCTTATTGCACTATCATTTCCTCGTCAATCACGCTTGTTCAGGGTCTAGACTCACGTAAACGAAATGTACACGCTTGGGCTGTGTCGGGTTGCGGCATTCGTCAGCGGGTACCGATTCCTAAATTTCGTGCTGTCGGATGCAGGCCGCAAGGTGTTCGGGCGTCGGAAGGCCATTGGTCCCACCCACGTCCTCCAACACTGGAACCGATGCGCGACACTCGTCGATGACGAATGGACACCGGGTGTGGAAAGTGCATCCAGAAGGAGGCGACACGGAGCTCGGCGTTTCACCTGCCAGCGGGGGCACTTCGTGCCGCTGACGTGGGTCTGGTACCGGTGCTGCCTCAATCAGGGCGCGTGTGTAGGGATGCCGAGGATTCTCGAAGATGGCTTCAACGGGCCCTTTCTCTACGATTCGACCCAGATACATGATCGCAATCGTATCGCTGATGTGTTCCACGACCGACAGATCGTGGCTGATGAAAACATATGCCAGGTTTCGATCTCGTTGAAGGTGAACCATCAGGTTTAAAACCTGGCTCTGAACCGAAACATCCAGTGCGGAAACGGGCTCGTCGGCAATGATGAGTTTCGGGCCTAGCGCCAATGCTCGGGCAATCCCGATACGCTGTCTTTGCCCACCGGAGAACTCGTGCGGGTACCGCTCCACCATGTCCCCGGTGAGCCCCACAACTTCGAACAACTCGCGGACCTTCTGGATTTGCTCAGCCTTCGTTCCAATCTGGTGAACCAAGAGAGGCTCGCGGACAATCTCGCCCACCGTCATTCGCGGATTCAGGGAAGAATATGGATCCTGAAAGATCATTTGGATTTCGCGGCGGAGACGGAACAGTTCGGCACGGCCCGCGTGAGCCATGTCCTTCCCCTCAAAAAACACCGCACCCTCAGTCGGCTCCTCCAAACGCATCAGAGTCCGTCCGAGCGTCGACTTTCCGCAGCCGGATTCGCCGACCAACCCCAGGGTTTCGCCTTCATTGACGGAAAAACTGACTCCATCGACGGCCCGAACATTTCCGACCTTCCCTCCAAACACACCACCTCGGACGGGATAGTGCTTCTTCAATTGGTCTACAACGAGGATCGGTCGCTTGGAATTGCCTCTCATACCTCGGCTCCCACTAACGGGAAGTGACAAGCCACCCCGTCGGGCCGAAAAGCGGGATCTTCGACCGCGCATCGCCTCTGATCAGCCTCGCCGAGCTTGAGGCGGTGCCAGCACCGTTCGGCGAACCGGCACCCTTGGGGCCAATTGAGAGGTGAGGGTACAATGCCTTCGATCGTCGGCAACTCCGATTTTCTCGACATGCCCTTTCTCGGAATGCTCTGGAGCAACCCCTTCGTATAAGGATGTTTGCTCCGTAGAAATATCTCCTCGACATCACCCTGCTCGACCACGCGGCCCGCATACATGACGGCCACTTCGTCGCAGGTTTCCGCCACGACCCCCATGTTGTGAGTGATGAAAAGAACCGCAGTCCCAGTACGACCCTGAAGGTCTTTAATCAGACGCAGGATCTGGGCCTGGATGGTCACGTCGAGCGCAGTCGTGGGCTCATCGGCAATCAGCAGCTTCGGTTCGCAAAGAAGCGCCATCGCGATCATCACACGTTGCTTCATTCCGCCGGAAAGTTCGTGTGGGTAGGAGAGGAGACGCGACTCGGGATCCGCAATTCCAACGGTCCGAAGCATTTCGGCGGACCGAACGCTCGCTGCCGGGCGATCCAGTCCGAACCGCAAATTCAGGACCTCGTTCATCTGTCTTTCGACGGTAAAGACCGGATTCAGAGAGGTCATCGGATCCTGGAAGATCATCGAGATCTCTTTCCCCCGGATCTTCCTCAGCGCCTCCCCGTCCATCTGTAAAATATCCGCACCCGCGAAGCGGATCGCACCACCGAGTGTGCGTCCCGGAGGGCTCGGAACCAGCCTCAGAACAGAAGATGCCGTCACCGTCTTTCCGCAGCCGGACTCCCCGACAAGGCCGAGCGTGCGGCCCGCGTCGAGGTGGCAGGACACTCCGTCGACGGCGTGGACCAGCCCGTCTTCGGTATCGAAGCCGACCCTCAGTTTATCGATTTCCAGTAGTGCCAAGGGAATCCTAGTCGAACCGGTGCTGGGTCCGCCTTCCGTTTGATATGGTCAGATCGGGTTAATCGAAGCGTTTCCGAATATCGTAATAATCCTTGTCCAGTTCGTCATCCAGCGGGAAAGCTTCTCCAGTGCGCATCGCCTCTTCCAACGCTGCCCTGCGATCAGGGTCGATCCAGTAGACCATGTAATCGGTGATCTGTTCGGTTCTCTTCGGAAAGTAGAACTCCGGGAACTGCATATAGTCCCAGTAGACGATGCGGATGTAGGGCGCTGCCCAGAAGGGAATGTAGAACGCATCATCCTGGACAATCTCATCGATCCTGTGCATCGCATCCAGACGCGCCCCGAGGTCCAGATCCTCTTCGTAGATCTCGATGAGTTCGTCGACCTCCGTCGTCGCGAATCCCCAGATATTGTTGTTGTTGGTCGTCGGCTTGAAGTCGCTGTGCAGGTACTGCCGCGGCGATGGATAGAAGGCTGCCGTGCGGCCAGTGAGCGTCATTTCGTATTTCCGCTCCAGGCCGCGCTCGAAAGCCGTGCCAGGCTCCAGAAGACGCAGGCGCACGTCGACGCCGGCACGGCGGTACTCCTGTTGCATTACGGTCAGGTGACGTTCCAGGCCTTTGCTTCCGTAAATTAGCGTGAAACTCGCCGGCTCTCCACGCTCGTTCACCAAGATGTCGTCGGTGTCGGAGCGCGTAAAGAGCAATCCCCGGACCACGTTCCTGATGTTCGAAAGCAAGTTGCCCACCTGGGTGCCCTCCGGACGGCGATACCCCGCCCGCTCCAGATGCTCCCGCGCTTTCACGGGATCGAATGAGTAGGATTCAAGGTCCGGATTGGCGTATTCGGTCCCCTCGAAGAAAGACACCTGGCGAAAATATTCGTTGTACATGAGGTTCTGGTTCAGGCGTTCAAAATTGAACAGATACTGCATGGCCTTCCTAAAATCCTGATTCCGGAAAATTGGGGCCTCCAGGTTCATGTGCAAGCCATAGACACCCGACGGCACGTCCACGAAGACCCGGGCGCGGCGCAGCCAGCCGTTCCTCACAGCTTCGAAGGTATAGTCCTCGTTCCAGGTCCTTGCCGTGTTCTCCACGATCATGTCCAGATCGCCGAGGCGGAGGTAGTCGAGAGCTCGTTCGGGCTGGATCACCCGCAAGTGAATCCTGTCGAAGTTGTACATGCCCTGAAAATAGTGCTTGTCCTCGCCCCACCAGTCCTCCAACCGCTGGAAGGAGACCGATTGGCCGCGAGCGACTTCAGATATCACGTACGGTCCCACCGATATCTGATACTGGTTCGTCGTCCGATCCACCCAGTCCTCATCGAGGACCACGGCATGAGACGGCGTAGGCCACAGCCCGCCGTAGTCCGCCAACGGCCGCCAACTCGGCCGCGTCCCGACGACACGCAAGGTGTGGTCGTCGATCTTGTCAACCGATTCGTAGAACAGATCGGCATAGTTGTTGTAGAACGGGTCTACGATGTGATCGGACCGCATCATTTCTAAGGTAAAAACGTAGTCGTCCGCTGTAATGGGGGTGCCGTCGCTGAAGCGGGCATCTCGATCCAGGCGGAAAAAGATCGTCCGCTGGTCTTCCTGGATGGACCAGTTCGTGGCCATGAGCGGAATATATCGGTCCGTGACAGGGTGCTGGCCGATGAGCCCGAAGTTCATGGTGAAAGCCCGATTCCAGGAAGCAAAGGCATCATTGGAATTTGGCCCCATTAGTCGAAAAGTCAAAGGATAGCTGGGCATGAAGTAGTTGAACGTACCGCCGTGGATAGCGTCAGGTGACCCGATGGGAGGATCGTCCAGGTTGGTTTCCCATTCGATGCCGTCGGGAAGAACCACAACGTTCGTTGGAGCTTCGGATTGCGCAGGCGGAGGGTTCGTTCCGACCACAACGGCGGCAAACACGAATCCAGTTGTCAGAATCGCAACCAGGAATAGCGAAAGTGCAAAGACGTTCCTCATTATCTCAACCTCCGATCGCGTTACTCATATCGGGCGTACTGCTTCGGGTCGAATGCTTCACGGATCGATTCTCCGATGAATACGACAAGCACCAGAGTTACTGTCAATGCCCCGAAAGGAGCAAAGGACAGCCACAGTTTATCCCGGTTTTCTAACTGAAGCGCCTGATCGATCAACTCACCCCAACTCGGGGTAGGCGCTGGCAAGCCGTATCCCAGATAGTCCAATCCAGTCAAGGCAAAGATCGCTCCCACTACGGCAAAAGGGGTGAAGGTCACCAGCGGCGTCATGCAGTTCGGGAGCAGGTGGCGAAAGATGATCCGCGCGTGCGAAGCGCCGTAGGATCTGGCGGCCAGGCAGTACTCGCGGGTCTTCTCCCGATACATCTCGGTCCGCATGAAGAATGTGATACCCACCCACTGAAAGAGGGCCAGGATCCCCAGCAACATCCAGAATGATGGCTGAAACAACACCGCCATGATGATCACGACGTAGAGAAACGGAATGGAGATCAAGACTTCAAGCACGCGCTGACTTAGGATATCGAAGCGCCCACCGACATATCCCTGCAGGCTGCCCACCACTGTACCGATCAATTGAGAAAACAAAACGAGAAAGAGCGCAAAAAAAATGGATATGCGAAATCCGTAGAGCAGACGTGACGCGACGTCGCGTCCCTGGGAATCGGTTCCGAAATAGTGGCGCCTTCCGAGGTCCGGGGCGGTGGGCGGGACTTCTCCCAATCCTTCCAGAGACGGCATTGCCTCACTACGGACCAAACCGAGGAGGTTGCCGGTCGCCGATTGTTCCGGGTCCGACACCATGTCGCCGATTTCGCCGGAAGAAATGGCGTCGGCTAACTCATCCAGGCCGTCCCTGCGCGCAAGCCGTTCCGCGGTCTCGGCGCCGTCCGAATCCAAAGCGGACTGGATGTCGTTTAGGATTTCGTTGTACCAGAAGTCGCTGGTATACGGATCCCACGGAATCGGTGGCATGATGACGAAGTTATTGCGGTTCGGGTAGCGTGCCTCCAGTGCCCTACGAGCTCCGGGATCGTCCTCCACCTGGGCCAATTCTCTTTCGTAGAGGAATCGTTCGGCCCGCCATTCACCCTGAAGCCGAAGATACTCTGTTTCCAGGTCCCCCGTTGCCCAGGCCGGAGGCGGCTCCTGGTCGAAGGTATCCATGTCGAAGTATTCGAAGGTCGGCAGATAGAGACTCCCCTCATACCAGACAATCAGAGGCCGGCTCTCGGCAAGGTATGGAGCGAAGATCGACAGGACAGTCAGAAGGGTCAGTATGATTAGAGAATAGTAACCACGCTTGATGCGGCGAAACCGTTCAATGCGCTTGCGGGTGATGGGGTCGAGCTTGATCCACCTCATGCCGTGCTACTCAAACCTCACCCGAGGATCGACCCAGGCGACCGCAAGGTCCGACACCAGGTTCCCGACCATCAGCAAAACACTGGAGATCACTAGAAAGCCGAGAACGATTGGAAAGTCCCGGGCCTGGATGGCCTCAAAAGCCAGCAAAGCGACGCCCGGGATGTTGAACACACGCTCGATGAGGAAGCTTCCGGCCAGAAAAATGCTCAGGAGACTCCCAACGGTGGTCGCCATCGGGATCAGGGAATTCCTCAGCGCGTGGACGAAAATCGCGCTCCGCCAGCTCAATCCTTTCGCCAGTGCCGTCTTGACATAGTCCGCACTCATGTTCTCGATCAGGCTGTTCTTCATCAGCATCGTTGTGATTGCGAATGAGCCAGCCAGATATGCAATCAGCGGCAGAATCGAATGCCAGACAAGATCTAAAATCTGCGCCATCAACCCGAGCTCGGAGGCGCCTGCGGATTGAAAACCTCCGAGCGGAAAGATCTGGTACCGCACCGCCAGGAGGTTGCTCAATACGGCCCCCAGGGCAAATCCCGGGATTGCATAGCCGATGAAGATCAATGCTGAGGTCGTGTTGTCGATTCGGGTTCGATGCTTGATAGCTTTTAAAATGCCCAGCGGGATGCAGAGGCCGTAGGTGAACAAAGCCGTTATGAGGCCATAGTAGATCGACACGGGAAGACGGTCCGCGATTACACGAATGACGGGCTCATTGTATCGGAACGACTGTCCCAGATCGAGACGAATGGCATCGAAGAGCCATGTGGCATAGGCAACGGGGAGCGGCCGATCGAAACCGTAATACTCACGGAGCCGGTCCAACTGGTCCTCGGGAATGTCAAGCTGGAGGCGGGCGTTTCCGCCCACTGGAGCAATCTCGCCGGGACCGCCACCACCGGCCAGAGCCATCCGCATCTGATCGATTTGGCCGCCTGGCACGAACTGGATCAGGACAAAAGTGGCCAAGGTGATTCCCAAAAACGTAGGAACCATAAGCAAGAGTCGCCGTATCACGTAATCGCGTAGTGCTTCGCCGCGCGATCTCATAGCTGCTTACTCCTCAAAAAATAGACGAACAACTCGTCGACCAATCGGAGTTCGATCAACCCGATCGATCATCATAATACGCGCTGCATGTCTCCCACAGGTAAACGCATTTTCTTGCCTTAGCAGTGCGGGCATTCTATCCCAGCATCGCAAGCCTCCCTGAACGGTTTGTAAGGGTGATCGTAGCCGAGAGAACCCGAATCCAGGGACCCCAAATCCACGGGTATCACCTAGCCAGTCACATCAAACAGGCCAACGGTACGATTTCGCTAGTCGGATCACATTGCAGCCTTTCTCATGATGTTGGCGTGGGAATGCCACGCTACAGCCCCCACGAGACATTGCTAGTGAAGAGCGTCGGATAAGCCACCCATTGCAAACGCATTCATTGCGTCGGGCCGATATCGAACTGCGTGCTAAAATTCACGGGCCCCTTCCCCTCGTTGGAGTTCACGATGTCCAAAGAGAAGATCACTCTCGCCAGTATTTACGAAATACTGCAAACCCACACGGCTCGGTTCCAGGCCATAGACGCGCGGTTCGACACCATGGATTCCCGATTCGACGGTATGGATTCACGATTCGAATTGATGGAACAACGGCTGGGTTCGGTCGAGGGACTCCAATCGACGATGGCTGCGCGTCTCGTCTCGATCGAAGAACGGCTGGTGGACCATTCGACAATTTTGATGCCCCTCCGGGAAAGGGTCGAGGCTCTTTTTGGACTCGTGGAAAGCCTCGATGCCCGTGCAGGCCGAGTGGAGCAGGAATATGCGATGATTACGGCTGCGCTGCGGCGCTTGGAAGGAAAGTTCGACTCCCTGGAGGCAGAGCAATTGAGGAAACGAATCGACGCTCTTGAAAACAGGGTGTCCGCCCTGGAATCGCCTCAGCCCGCCTGAAACTGCTCTCAGGAACCGCGATTCCGGAACTTGGATGTCAGATTGCGCAATCGAATTCCAGGCTGGGCGAAAGGAATGGATACCTGCCACCGGGTCAAGAACACGCGGAATATATAGGATGGATTTGACTCGGATATTCTGCTAGAGTAATCGTTTGATTTCAGGCATTTACGAGCTAAATATCTTTCCCATAAATAGATAAAGGAGAGTTCACATGGCCAATGGCAGCGGGACCGGTCGGGTCACCGCACCGGGCGTCGCATTGTGCAGCCTGATTCTCGTCCTCATCGCCGTTTCGATCTGGCTTTTCGCAAGCGATCAATATTGGTTCACGCCTCTTGCTTCGGTCCATGGCGCCGCGGTGGACCAGGTCTTCGTAGCCGTCCTAATTGCGACAGGAATCGCTTTCATAGCGGTCCAGGGACTCCTGGCGTATTTCGTTTTGCGTTATGGGAGTAACGGCAATGACAGGGCGAGCTATTGGCACGACAATGCGAAGGTCGAAGCTGTCCTCATCGGGATCACGGCGCTTACTTTGACCGTTCTGGTATTCATGGGCCAGAGTGTCTGGGCGGACATCTATTTTTCTGAACCACCCGAGGACGCGTTGTTGATCGAAGTCACCGGGCAACAGTTCCAATGGGTCGTGCGTTATCCCGGTCCCGATGGCGAGTTCGGGCCGCTGGATGTGAGCTTGGTCAGCGACACCAATTATATCGGACTTGATCGCAGTGATCCGGCGGGCACGGATGACATCATGACGCTGAACCAGGTGCACATCGTCGTCGATCGGGCCGTGCGATTCCTCTTACGCTCGACGGACGTCATCCATGGTTTTAGTTTAGCGAACTTTCGCGTGAAGCAGGATGCCGTTCCCGGCATGACCATCGAAAACTGGTTCGTTCCGACCACGACTGGAGAGTTCGAAATCGCGTGCGCAGAACTATGCGGGCTTGGGCACTACCGCATGAAAGGCGCGCTATTTGTTGATGAAACCGAAGCAGAGCTCCAGCAGTGGCTCGAGGAGCAACTTCCCTTCCAGACCGCTGACGACTAGGGACTGATAACTATGAGCACAGCTGTAGAACATACTCACCCGCAACTGGGTTTCATCCGAAAGTACGTTTTTAGTACTGACCATAAAGTCATCGCCATCCAATACATCATCACGGCCTCAGCCATGGCCGTAGTCGGTGGAATCCTTTCGATGCTGATGCGGTTGCAGTTGGCCTGGCCATCCGAGCAGTATCCAATCCTCGGTGATATCTTCCCCACCGGATTCGCGGGTGGCATAATGGCGCCGGAATTCTATCTCTCACTGGTCACGATGCACGGCACCATCATGGTGTTCTTCCTGTTTACGGCAATCCTGACGGGCGGCTTTGGAAACTTCCTGATTCCCTTGCAGATCGGCGCGCGGGACATGGCTTTTCCGTTCTTGAACGCGCTGTCGTACTGGACGTTTTTTGTGTCGTGTATTGTCATTCTGGGAGCCCTGTTCGTCGCCGGCGGTGCGCCGCTGGGCGGATGGACGGCCTACGCGCCCTTAAGTGCCCTGACCGAGGGCAACCCGGGGCAAGGCAATGGGATGACCCTCTGGATTGTGGCCATTGCCCTGTTTGCGGTGTCCGGATTGATGGGCGGTCTCAACTACGTCACAACCCTGCTGACCATGCGGACCAAGGGCATGTCCATGATGCGGCTGCCACTGACACAGTGGTCCATCTTTATTACATCGATTCTTGGAACGCTTGCTTTCCCGGTGCTTCTTGCCGCGGGCATTCTCCTCACGTTTGATCGATTGGGCGGCACGAGTTTCTTCGTTCCCGGCGGCTTGATCATGGGGCAACAGTTGGTCGACCACACCGGCGGAAACCCGCTGCTGTGGCAGCACCTGTTCTGGTTCTTCGGACACCCGGAAGTCTATATTGTTCTCCTGCCTGCGATGGGTATTGCATCGGACATCCTGTCGACCTTCGCCCGCAAACCCATATTCAGCTATCGGATGATGGTCTACTCCATGTCGGCCATCGCGTTTTTGAGCTTTGTTGTCTGGGGGCACCATATGTTCATGAGCGGCATGAGTCCGGTACTGGGTTCGCTGTTCACGCTGACGACTTTGCTGATCGCGATCCCCTCGGCAGTCAAAACATTTAACTGGCTCGGCACGCTTTGGGGGGCCCGCATACGATTCACGCCACCCATGCTCTACGCACTCGGGTTTTTGTCTGTCTTCGTGAGCGGCGGTCTGAGCGGCATCTTCCTGGGCACTTCGGCCGCCGACATCGCGATGCACGACACGTATTTCGTCGTGGGACATTTCCACATGGTGATGGCAATCGCGCCGTTATTCGCTGGTTTTGCGGGAATCCATTTCTGGTTCCCAAAAATGTTCGGGCGGATGATGAACGATACGGTGGGGAAGATCCACTTCTGGATCAGCTTCATCGGCGTCAACTGCGTCTTCTTCCCGATGCATGCACTGGGAGTCGTCGGACATCTGCGCAGGATTTACGATCCTCTGCAGTACGACTTCTTGCAACCCGTCCAGGGTATGAACCAGTTCATCACCATTTCGGCGTTCATCCTCGGCACGTCGCAGCTCTTGTTCCTCGGAAACTTCCTCATCAGCATCTGGGCAGGACGGAAAGCCGAGAAGAATCCGTGGAATGCGACGACTCTGGAATGGACGTTGGCCTCGCCTCCGGGACATGGAAACTTCCCGGGCGAGTTGCCAACAGTTCATCGTTGGGCCTTTGATTTCAGCATGCCGGGTGCCAAGAAAGACTTTGTCATGCAGACAGAAGCGCCCGAAGAAGTCGAAATGAGTTGAGTGCGGTGACCGACTCTAGTCATTGAGAAATTGGTATCGGATGTCAGTCGTAACTGAAGAAATCAAGGGAATTGACGGACTGGAGGATAGTCTCGACACCGGAGGGCCTCCACCACCGGCGTTACCTGACGGGAATGCGGGGGACGGAAATTCCGGCGAGCCTTTTTCCCGTTTTCCAGTTTCAAAGGGTCAGCTGGGACTCTGGTTGGCGCTGACTGCTATAGCGATGCTGTTCGCCGGCTTGTCGAGCGCCTATATCGTCATGCGGGGCGCTCCATCATGGCAGAACGTGGCTCTGCCTGGGGCACTGTGGGTCAATACTTTCGTTCTTCTGGCCAGCAGCGTCACGATAGAGTGGGCGCGGCGCCGGGTGCAGGTTGACCGGATGGGCCCGACGAAGTTCTGGATGGGAGCCACTGCGGGGCTGGGCCTTGTTTTCCTCATAGGACAGGTCGTCGCCTGGAGACAACTCGTCAGTGTGGGTGTGTACCTACCGACAACACTGCACAGTTCTTTTTTATATATTTTGACGGGCGCACATGCGCTCCACATACTCGGTGGCCTAACGGCGCTCGGGTATGTCCTGATCCAAACATTGAAAAATCGGTACACGGCATCGAACCATGAACCTATCGCCTTGTGCGCGATGTACTGGCATTTTATGGATGGCCTCTGGGTCTACCTTTTCCTTTTGTTGATTCTGGCTTGATTTAAGGAGTCTTGATGGAAGCAGCCGTAGCCGAACAAGAACGAATCCTGGCTTCAGATTGGGGCGGTGGCAAGAACCCGTTTGGGACGACTTGGGGCAAGTTCATGATGTGGATTTTCATCGTCTCCGACGCGTTGACCTTCGTCGGGTTCATCGTCGCATATGGATTCATGCGGGCTTCCAGCCCGGAATGGCCCGACCAGGCTGAAATCTTCGACATGCGGCTGATCACCTTCATGACCTTCGCGCTAATATCCTCCAGCGCCGTCATGGCCATGGCCGTGGGTGCCGCGCAACAAGGAAAGCAGAAAGAAGCCGTTCGATTTCTCGTGATGACAATCGTGGGTGGAACGATTTTCCTGGGATCGCAGGTCTTCGAGTGGGCGCACTTCATCGGAGAAGGAGCGCGGCTCAACTCCAACCCCTGGGGCGTGCCTCAGTTCAGCGCGAGCTTCTTTGTGATGACAGGATTTCACGGTTTTCACGTACTGACCGGGCTGATTTTACTGGCGTACACGGCGCTCCGCGCGCAAGCCGGACACTATTCGGGCGACCGGGTTGAGATCGCCGGTTTATACTGGCACTTTATAGACGTTGTTTGGGTTTTCATTTTCGCGTTTTTCTATCTGCTGTAGGCGGCCTAGGAGGAACTGGATGACAGAAGAAATTCATCCCGCGGGTTACCGGACTTATTACGTTACCTGGGGCTGGCTCCTGGTGTTGACGCTGCTGGCGCTGGGCATTGGCTATGTCGACATGCCAGGAGGCATCAAAGCGCTGCTACTTGTCGGAACGACTCTGGCCAAAGTGGTTATCATTGCGGCAATCTTCATGCACCTGCGGTTCGAAAAGATGAACCTGGTTTTGATCACTTTCTGTCCCTTGGTGCTGGCGCTGATCCTCTTTTTCTTTATAGCCCCGGATGCCGCCGACTCGGTCAACCGAGTATTAACGCTGCGATAGTTTTGAGGTAAGACATATGGAAATCGTCAAGAAACTTATGGGCCCGCTAGCCGTTATCGCCGTGATGCTCACCCTGGAATCAACCGGGTGGAGCCAATGCGCCATGTGCCGAACGGCACTTGAAAGCTCTGTCGAAGGACAGCAGATGGCCGAAGGATTCCGTCAGGGCATCCTCTTTTTGCTGGTCGCGCCTTATGCCATCGTCGGCGGGATTTCCTATGCGATCGTGAAAGCGCATAGGAGAAAGAAGTAGCCAATCTAAGCGGGCCACGGATTTGACGGACTAAGACCTGTTCGTCTGAGGCCTCCCAAACCCAACCATCGCCTCCGGATTTATATATTGGACGCGGAACTCACGGATTCTGCGTCCATTTTTGCAGCAAAAATAATCCATTTAATTCGCGTAAGCCGCGGCAGGTCTGAATCTGTGCAATCCGAGTTACAGGAACTGCAATCCATGGATGATGGAAACGACGATCGCGAGCGCCGTAACGCCAACGCATACCAGGGCTCCGATCGTGTGGTCGAGGCGTTCCGGCATCAGAGGATCGAGCCAGGCCGCTAAACCATAGCCTCCGAGAAAGCCTCCGAGGTGCGCCATGTTGTCAACGTTTGGCAGGATAAAACCCATAACGACAATATAGATCAGCCATGGCCGCAGTTGCTGTGAAATCGCACTGCTCCCGCTGCGGCGAGCATAGTACATCGCTGCCCCGATGAGACCCAGAAGGGAGGCTGAAGCCCCGACAGTCAAGCTGGCGCCGCTCAGAAAGGGAATGGGAAAAGGAAACACATACCCAACAGTGGACGTCAAGAGGAAGCCAGAGGCACCCGCAACGACGTAGATGATGACCATCCGGCTCAGACCATAGAACTCAATAATGGCAGGCCCCACCATACGCACGGCATACATGTTGAACAGGATGTGTAAAAGACCACCGTGGAGCCATGTCGCGGTCAGAATCGTCCACCAACGATCGAATTGAAAGATCGGCAGCGCCCCGCTCGCCCCCAGCAAAAACAGGCCAGAAGTACTCGGGGACAGGAATCCCATTATGCCGCCCATTCGTATGCCGCCATAGTCGACCAGGAGCGAAGTCGCATACATGGCTGCACAAACTATCGTGATGAACTGAATGAACGATTCGTCCAAGTTGCCGCGTCCAAGCTTGGCAAGCAAGGGCCCGAATCCCCACAGGCCGGGATTGCGGCGGCCGCAGGTCAAACACTCGTCGTCATTGACACCAACCAAGTTTCGGCACGACGGGCAGATAACGGAGCCCTCTATTTTACGGCCTAACATTCGGGTTGAGTATACCGGAATTCGAAGAGTTAACCACAGAGGCGCAAAGTCCAAGAGGAAGAGCCGGCAAGAGGTTTTTACCGCAAAGGCGCAAAGACGCAAAGGCAGAAGTATGACCTGCATACATTGAGTCCAAACACAGCTGTTTCGGTTGGCAACACGGCGGAGGGAACCACCATAAAGCTTCAGTAAGACGAACTCTACGCAGCCTAAAACCTTTGCGCCTTTGCGGTAAGAATTTCTAGTCGATGTGTTCGAAGATGTCGGGGTCGGGTGAGGCGAAAAAGTGGTCGTGGAGGAGGCGGATCGCGGTGTCGGCATGCTCGTCCCTGACGACAAAGCTGATGTTGATTTCCGAAGCACCCTGGGAAATCATTCGGATGTTGATGCCCGAAACGCAGGCGAAGGTCTGCGCCGCGATCCCGGGGCGATCTTTGAGATTTGTACCCACCATGCATACCAACGCCAGATCCCGCTCAACCTCAACTTTCCCCAACGAGGCGAGTTCCTCGACGACAGATTCCAGGTCGCTGCTATCGTCCGTTGTCAGCGACACAGATACCTCGGATGTGGTCACGACGTCGATGCTGATCCGGTGCTTATCGAATACTTCGAACAAGGCCCGCAAGAAGCCGTGTGCCATCAGCATTCGAGACGATGTAACGGTTACGGCCACAATTCCTCGTTTCGATGCAAACGACTTCACCATCGATTTTCCGGCAGGAGCGTCTGAGCTAATGACGGTGCCCGGCCCCTCTGGCCTTCGGGAATTCAGAACTCGGACCGGAATTGCTTGCTCTATGGCTGGCAGGACAGTCGATGGATGGAGGACCTTGGCACCGAAGTACGCCAACTCGGAGGCCTCCGCGAACGAGATGTGCCGGATCGTCAAGGCATCTGCCACGACGCGGGGATCCGCCGTCATCATCCCGTCAACGTCTGTCCAGATCTCCACTTCATCGGCTCCGAGGCAACTCGCAAATAACGTCGCGGTGTAATCCGAGCCACCGCGCCCAAGCGTCGACGTCTCTCCGGACCGGGTCGAAGCCACGTATCCACCCATAACTACGGCGTGGCCCACCTGAATCAACGGTCGCAGAATCGCTTCGGCGGCCTTGGCAGTGTCATCCCGAATAGGGTTCGCGCGCCCGAAAGTATCATCCGTGATCATGCACTTCCGAGCATCAACATGAGTGGTAGGCGCGAGCGCTGCAAGACGATGGGCGAATATCTGTGACGAGAGTATTTCCCCATACGACGCGATCCGATCTTCCATTTGAGGACTCAAGCTCCTGGCTTCGGAAACCCCCCGGAGAGCTTCATTCAATCCGTTCATGTCAGTTTCCAGAGACGACATCAACCCGACGTGAAGCGCACGCAACCTTTCAAAGATCTCCATCGACTCGCTGAATGCGCCTTGCCCGGCCAGCCGGGCAGCCTCCAGCAATCCACTGGTCACCCCTGAAAGCGCGCTGACAACCACAAGGGGAGCTCGGTCCAATCGGGATTGAACGATCCGGCACGCGCGGTCCAGTGCTTGGGCATCCTTGACGGAAGTCCCGCCAAATTTCATCACGATCATTTTAGGAAGATACCACTTAGGAAATTCGGAACTGCTATCTTATTGATGAACAGACCGTTAGTGACTCGAATCAGAAATTCAGTGCTTAACGGTTTCGTTCCCACCCGATCCGATCATCTATTTACTCTAAACGCCTCGGCTACCGCCTCGTTGTTCACCCGCAGCGAGGAACGCTGCGGGTCTTACAGGGCATGCACCAAGGTCCCAATTGTCCCCAAAAAACCCCGTCATCATTGATGATGACGGGGGGCGCCGGTCGTTCGGTCAGGAGGACCGAATGAACGACCGAGCGCTATCTTCTATGGGTAATCGACGTCACCACAGGCCAGTAGCTCGAATGCTAAAAATTTAGAGACGGTATTTCTGTGGAACCCATCAGGTACGTGTCGATCCCTCGAGCCGCTTCCCTGCCTTCGTGAATGGCCCATACGATGAGCGACTGGCCTCGAGCCATGTCTCCAGCCGCAAAGACCCCGTCGATATTCGTCATCTTGTTGGTGTCTGCGATCACATTGCCACGGGCATCGAGATCGATACCCAACTGGCTCAACATGCCGTCCTTCTCGGGCCCGAGGAATCCCATCGCCAAGAGAACGAGATCCACTTCGATTTCGAACTCCGAGTCGGACAGTTCTTCGATGTTGAAGCGCCCGTCGGCGCTTTTCTCAATGCTGACCTTCACACCGTGAAGTTTTTCAACACGGCCATTGCTTCCTGTGAAGCGTTTCGTGGAAACGTTAAACTCCCGGCCACCGCCTTCCTCGTGCGCCGACGACGTACGGAAAATGTTGGGCCACCTTGGCCACGGATTGTCCTCGGCGCGCAAGTCCGGTGGGCGATCCAGCAGTTCGAGTTGATGGATCGCGGTCGCACCCTGGCGGTGAGCCGTACCCAGACAGTCCGCCCCGGTATCGCCACCCCCGATGATGACAACACGCTTGCCACTGGCCGAGATGAAATCGCTTTCCACGATGACATCGCCTTCACAGCGTTTGTTCTGCATCGGCAGATACTCCATCGCGAAATGGATACCATCCAGTTCCCGGCCCGGCACCGCAAGGTTTCGGGGGGCTGTCGCACCTCCGGCCAGTACGATCGCGTCGTAATCGTGACGGAGTGTGTCGGTCCCGATATTGACGCCGACGTTGGCGTTAGTCTGAAACACGACACCTTCTTCTTCCATCAGACGCAACCTGCGGTCGACTATGCGTTTCTCCATCTTGAACTCGGGAATACCGTATCGGAGCAAACCGCCGATGCGATCGTCCCGTTCCAGAACGGTTACGCTGTGGCCGGCCCGGTTCAACAGATCCGCCGCGGCCAGACCTGCGGGCCCCGATCCGACGACGGCCACTTTCTTACCCGTACGTTCGCTGGGCGGCTCCGCTACGATCCAACCCTCATCAAAGGCACGCTCAATAATCGTGACTTCGATCTGTTTGATCGTGACCGAATCATCGTTGATTCCGAGAACACAGGATCCCTCGCAGGGGGCCGGACACAACCGCCCGGTGAACTCGGGAAAGTTGTTCGTAGCGGACAGTCTCGCGATCGCCTCACGCCAATGGTCGCGGTAGACCAGATCGTTCCAGTCGGGAATAATGTTGCCCAGCGGGCATCCCTCGTGGCAGAAGGGAATACCGCAGTCCATGCAGCGGGCAGCCTGCTTGCGAAGTTCCTTCTCGGGAAAATCGCGATAGACCTCGCTCCAGTCCCTCAGTCGTTCCACAACCGGGCGGCGATCCGGTACAACGCGGGCGATCTCCAGGAAACCGCTTGGATCAGCCATGCCGCACCACTTGCATCGAGTCGCCGGGGCTCCCCTTCTGTTCGTCGAGCACACGACGATAGTCCAAAGGCATAACCTTGACGAACTTCATGCGATTCTCTTCCCAGGCGTCGAGGACATCTCTGGCATAGTCACTATCGGTATAGTTCACGTGGCGTTCGATCAGATACCGGACAAAACTCTCCTCTGCCGGGCCTTCGAAGTGCTCCAGATCGACCATCTCCAGGTTACATCGAGCCCCAAAGTCGCCTTCCCGATCCAGAACGTAAGCGATACCACCGCTCATTCCAGCCGCAAAGTTGCGGCCACTCGGTCCCAGGACAACCACCCGGCCACCGGTCATATATTCGCATCCGTGGTCCCCGACGCCCTCAACCACGGTAATAGCCCCGCTATTACGCACACAGAATCGCTCTCCCGCCAGACCGCGGATGAAGACCTCGCCACCCGTCGCGCCGTATAAGACAACATTACCGACGATCACGTTTTCTTCAGGGACAAAGCGAGCTTTCTTTGATGGAAACACAATCACCCGGCCGCCTGACAATCCCTTGGCCAGATAATCGTTGGCATCGCCCTCCAGCGTCAGAGTCATGCCCGCAGGCAGGAATGCTGCAAAGCTCTGCCCCGCCGAGCCTTTGAAATGGATCCCGATCGTGTCTTCAGGCAGGCCGTCCCCGCCGTGGGCCCGAGTCACCTCGCTTCCGAGAATCGTTCCCGTCGTCCGGTCCGAATGGCGAATGGGCAGCCGGATTTCCACCGGGCGCTTATGCTGCAAGGCCTCATGGGCCAGTTCGATCAGTTTTCGATCGAGCACGTCGTCGATACCGTGATCCTGCTCCTTAAGCTTCCGCGTTCCGACATTCGATGGGACTTCCGGAGCCACCAGGAGTGCGCTCAGATCCAGTTTTTTACCCTTCCAGTGGTCGATCGCACTATCGGTGTGCAATCGATCCATCCGACCCACCATTGCGTCAACCGTGCGAAAGCCCAACTGTGCCATCAACTCCCGAACTTCCTCGGCAACGAACCGGAAGTAATTTACAACGTGTGCGGCATCGCCGTCGAACTTGGCACGCAAACGGGGATCTTGCGTCGCGATTCCGACGGGACAGGTATTGAGGTGACACACGCGCATCATGATGCATCCCGATACGACGAGGGCAGCGGTCGCGATTCCAAACTCTTCGGCACCCAGTAGCGCGGCCACAACCACGTCCCGGCCGGTCTTCATCTGCCCGTCGGTCTGCACGGTGATGCGGCTCCTGAGGTCGTTGGCTACAAGCACCTGATGCGTTTCAGCCAAGCCCATCTCCCACGGAATTCCAGCATGCTTGAGACTGGTCAACGGTGACGCGCCGGTCCCCCCGCTATCGCCTGAGATCAACACAACGTCGGAATGGGCTTTCGCGACTCCCGCAGCAACGGTCCCGACACCGACTTCGGACACCAGCTTGACACTGATGCGCGCACGCGGGTTTGCGTTCTTCAAGTCGAAGATCAGTTGTGCCAGGTCCTCAATCGAGTAGATGTCGTGGTGCGGCGGGGGCGATATCAGGCCAACACCGGGTGTGGAGTGCCGGACACGTGCAATGTTCTTGTCCACCTTGTATCCGGGAAGTTGCCCACCTTCTCCCGGCTTTGCACCCTGGGCCATCTTGATCTGTAGTTCCCGTGCACTGACGAGATACTCACTGGTAACTCCGAACCTTCCGGACGCCACCTGCTTGATCGCGCTACTACGGGAGTCGCCGTTGGCGTCGGGGATGTAGCGGGCCGGATCCTCTCCGCCTTCACCGGTGTTGCTCTTGGCCCCGATGCGGTTCATCGCGATCGCCAGGGTTTCATGGGCCTCTTTACTGATCGATCCGAACGACATCGCACCCGTTGCAAATCGGGTCACGATCGATTCCACGGGCTCGACCTCGTCCAACGACAACGGCGTATCGGCAAACTTGAAATCGAGCAATCCCCGAAGAGTGCAGAGCTTCTGCTCAGTTGCGTTTGCGGCAACGCTAAACTTTTTGAACGCCTTGTAGTTGTTGGTACGCGTCGAATATTGGAGCAGGTGTATCGTTTCGGGATTGTACATGTGGTACTCACCCTCGCGGCGCCACTGGTACTGCCCACCCCATTCGAGGACTGCGGCTCGAACGGGACGGTCGGGAAAGGCGCGGCTATGGTGCACCAGAATTTCTTCGGCTATTTCATTCAGTCCAATGCCCTCGATGCGCGACGGTGTCCACGTAAAATACCGGTCGACGAAAGCATGGTTGAGACCGATCGCTTCAAAGATCTGCGCGCCTCTGTAGCTCTGGAGCGTCGAGATGCCCATCTTCGACATCACTTTGACGATTCCCTTCTTGACCGCCTTCATGTAGTGATTCACGGCCTCTTGAGGGGAAATATCGATCAGTTTCTGCCGGACCATTTCGTCCAGCGTTTCAAACGCCAGGTACGGATTGACCGCTGTTGCCCCGTATCCCATAAGAAGACAGTAGTGGTGGACCTCTCGTGCTTCACCCGTTTCCACGACAATCGCGGTCCGTGTCCGCCTTCCTTCGCGTACAAGGTGGTGGTGCACGCCAGCCGTCGCCAACAAACTGGGTATCGGCGCCTGATCCCGATCGACGCCACGGTCGGAAAGAACCAGAATGTTGACGCCGTCATCAACTGCCTGGATCGCTGCGCTACACAGCGCTTCCAGTTCGCGTGCGAGACCCTGACCCCGATCGCGGGCCGCGAACAGCATCGACAAGGTTCGGGTTTTATAGCCGTCCAATTGAATGTTCTGCAGTTTTCGAAACTCGGCATTGTCCAAAATCGGTGAAAGAATCCGGATCTGCTTCGCACTTTCCGGCTCCGGACCCACAAGGTTTCTCTCGGCACCGATATAGCTGATCGTAGAAGTAACCAACTCCTCGCGGATCGCATCCAACGGAGGATTGGTGACCTGAGCGAACAGTTGCTTGAAGTAACTGAACAGGCTTGGAGCACTGTCAGAGAGAACCGCCAACGGCGTATCGTTGCCCATGGAACCGAGCTCTTCGCCCCCTTTGACCGCCATGGGCGCCATGAGTATTCGCAGGTCTTCATGCGTGTACCCGAAGATCTGCTGCCGGCGAATAACCGTTGCATGCTCTGGCTCGGCCACCTCCGCCCCATCGGGCACGTCGGCCAGCCCGACCATGTGGGCATCGAGCCATTCCTGGTATGGCTGGTCGGTAGCCATTGCGTGCTTCAACTCACTGTCATCGATAATGCGTCCCTGTTGGGTATCGATCAGGAACATCTTTCCGGGTTCGAGACGCCCTTTGCGCTCCACCTGCTCGGGAGGGATCTCCAGCACGCCGACTTCAGACGCCATCACAACCATGCCGTCGGTGGTGACGCAATACCTCGATGGACGCAAGCCGTTTCTGTCGAGCACCGCACCGATGACCGTTCCATCGGTAAACGCGATTGAAGCCGGGCCGTCCCAAGCCTCCATCAGGCAGGCGTGGTACTCGTAAAACGCTTTCTTCTCTTCGCTCATGCTCTCGTGGCCATCCCACGCCTCGGGAATGAGCATCATGACGGCATGGGGCAGCGAGCGGCCGCACAACATGAGCATCTCGAGCGCGTTGTCGATGATCGCGGAATCGCTACCGTCTTCAATGAGAACGGGAAACAAGTCGGGCAGGTCGTCACCAAAAAGCTCAGAACGGAACAGTCCTTCGCGTGCGCGCATCCAGTTGATATTTCCGCGCAAAGTGTTGATTTCCCCGTTATGGGCAAGGTAGCGGAACGGGTGGGCTAGCGGCCAGCTGGGAAATGTGTTCGTACTGAAGCGTTGATGAACCAGCGCGAGCGCGGACGCCATCTGAGGATCCTGTAGGTCGGAAAAGTAAACCTCGATCTGCTCCGCAGAGAGCATGCCCTTATAGACAATAGTGCGTGAAGAGAGGCTGGCAACATAGAAGGCATCCCGTCTCGGGATAGACGATTCACGGACCGCTCGTTCCGCGCGTTTGCGAAGCAGGAGAAGCTTTCGTTCGAAGTCGGACGCATCGGTTTCCGCACCACGGCCGACAAACACCTGGCGGATTCTGGGTTCGGCTGAACGTGCACCCTCGCCGATCGGAGAATTGTCGGTAGGAACATCCCGCCAACCCAGCAAGGTTTGACCGGTTCGATAAACTGCCTCTTCAACGAGCGCCTGGATCTTTTGCGCTTCGCTGGCCTGGGGAGGCAGGAACACCATCCCCACTCCATATTCGCCGGGAGCGGGCAAGCGCATGTTATCTTTCTGGAATTCCTGTTTGAAAAACGCGTGGGGAATCTGCAGCAAGATACCGGCGCCATCTCCAGTGTTAGCCTCGGCACCCTTGGCACCGCGGTGCCGCAAATTCATCAGGATTTCAAGTCCCTGTCGAATGATGCGGTTCGACGCCTTCCCTTCGATATCGACGACAAAACCCACACCACAGCTGTCGTGTTCGAATCGAGGGTCGTAGAGTCCGCCCTTTGTTGATTTTGCTTTAGGCTTCAAGTGCGACAATTCTCCTGACCACTTCTCGAATCCATTGCCATTTTAAGGAATACCGTCCCTCTGGGACGCCAGAAAAGCTATCCCTGCTGGAGTCTTACGACGAAAACCGGGGGCAAATCCGAGTCTGGGTATCGCTAGACTTTAAGCTTTTTAAGAAAATAAGTCATCCGCAAAAACAAAATTACTTTGCATAAGTAAATCTTATACTATAGCTTCTGATTATGCACATGGAGACCCTCTACCTTTATTGCGATGTCATCCGCTCGAACAGCTTCTCGCTCGGAGCGGCTGCAAACCACGTCTCACAGTCGGCTGCAAGCCAATCCGTCCGCCAGCTGGAGCAGGAATTAGGTGTCCGCTTGATCGACCGAACCAAGCGCCCTTTTTACGTGACCCGGGAAGGCAATGTCTTCTTTGATGCGTGCCAGGAAATTGTCGAGTGCCTGGAAAAAGCCAAGGCCGATATCAACACGCATAAGACTCGGATCGAAGGCACGGTTCGCGTAGCCGTAATCTATTCGGTCGGCCTTCAGGACATGGGATGGTACACGCAAAACTTTTCGACCCAATACCCGAAGGCCCGCATACGGCTCGCCTATCTTCACCCGGACGAAGTCGTCGAAGCCATCGTCTCGGACGCGGCCAATCTGGGCATTCTCTCGTTTCCGGGTTCGAATCGGTCTCTCACAATCATTCCATGGCATACCGAGCCGATGGTATTCGTATGCTCAAGCACCCATCCCCTCGCCAAGGCCAAGCGTGTCAGCGCTGCGGACGTGGCCAAGCAGAAATTCGTCGCTTTCGATAAGACACTTTCGATTCGAAAGGCCGTCGACCGAGCGTTGCGACGCGAGGGTCAGAAAGTTGAGATCACGATGCAGTTCGACAATATCGAGACCATCAAAGAAGCCATCACCACGCAGTCGGGTGTCAGCATCCTTCCCCGCCCGAGTGTCAGACGCGAAGTTGAAGAAGGCGTACTAGTCACGGTGCCGTTGGACATGCCTGAACTGAGCCGTCCGGTCGGCATTGTTCATCGCCGGCATAGACAACTGGGACCCACAACTCTGGCTCTCATGGAATTTCTCCAGAAATATCGTCCGGGGGATCGGGTTGGTTCGCCTGGATGAGACGGGGGGGAGTTAACAGTTGTCAGACCCGCACTTGGCACTTCTACGAAATACTCACGGGCGCAGGCATAAAGCAGAGCACAAACATTGCCAACGCGATCCATCCCAGCGTCACGTGCCGTGACTCCAGAGGGAGGGAATCGTCCAGGGTCGGAGGATGTCGCGTCCCCAAAATGGCCAGCAGGAAAATCCAGACAAACCATCCCGGCCAATAGAACACCCCGAGCGGAATAAGGGCAAAGACAAAGGCCTGGGAGATGCGCTTGTGATGGCGTCCAAACAAAGCGTAAGCGATGTGTCCTCCATCGAGTTGCCCGACGGGAATAAGATTCAAAGCCGTGACGAGCAGACCGACCCATGCGGCCATGCCGATCGGATGGAGATAAAGTTCCATCCCGGGCGGTGGCACCGCTCCCATGGCATACGCAAAAATCTTGAAGATCAGCGGTTCCCCGAGCATGAGAAACGAGCCGTCCGGATCAGCTTCCATATACCGTGATTGGGTCAGGGCGATAGCCAGCGTGGGAAGCGCCAGAACGAATCCCGCGATCGGTCCGGCGATCCCGACATCCAGCAACGCTGCGCGATGGTGTATGGGCGAGCGAATGCGAATGAAGGCACCAAAAGTGCCGATCAGTGTCGGTGCCGGAATGAAATATGGAAGGGATGCCGAAATCCCGTAGTAGCGGCAGGTCAGATAGTGACCCATTTCGTGGGCCAACAGGATCAACATGAGAGGCGCGCTGAACGGCAGGCCCGTCAAGAGTAAATTGGGCTGTTCCAGAATGGCCTGAAAAATACCGCCCGATTCGGAGGACAGGTTCTGGTCGAAAGACGCCATCAGCGTCGTGCCCACAACCAGGGTGGTGAAAACAGTCGCGACGAACAGGGCAACGTTCACCCATGGAAATGGCGACCGCGCGGGAGTGGCAAAACTCGGCCCCAATCCATCGAAAACGTGGTTGTCCATGAAACTACGCGACCCAGGCTTTATCTTGAACGCCGGACCTCGTATGCCGGAGACCGGGCACTACAATGACTGCAGGTCTTTCCCAGGCTTGAATCTAACGGCCTTTCCCGGGGGAATGCTAACTTCAGATCCAGTGCGAGGATTGCGCCCGATGCCCGTCTTCCGCGGCTTAACGGAAAAGACGCCAAAGCCCCGGAGTTCAATGCGATCGTCACGCTTCAACGCCTGTTTCATTGAACCAAAAATGGTGTCCACCGCTTGCTCGGCTTTGGTCTTGCTGACACCAGTGCGGGCGACGATCTGATTGACAAGGTCGACCTTGATCACAGCAAACCTCCATTGATTTGAGCTATCTCGTTTGAAACCATATTCTTACATCTTTTACCACTCAAAGGGGGCCTGAGGCAATGGCTATTAAGCCGGATTCCTGGATACGACGTAAATGCGAGCAGGACAACATGATCGAACCCTTCAGCGCCGAGCAGGTCGCTTCAGGCAAAATCTCTTACGGGCTATCGTCCTACGGCTATGATTTGCGACTCGCCAACGAGTTCAAGATATTCACCCCGCCCGAAGGTGGACTGATTGACCCGAAAGCGATTCCACCCGAATATTACCGCGACCATCAAGGCCCCCACTGCGATATCCCTCCTAATACCTATATCTTAGGTCGGACCCTGGAATATCTCCGTATTCCTCGGGACGTACTGACACTGTGTCTGGGTAAGTCCACCTACGCCCGCGCCGGGGTGTTGATCAACGTGACGCCATTCGAACCCGAGTGGGAAGGATATCCGACAATTTCCATCGCCAACACGACCCCGTCAACGGTCCGCGTCTATGCGCACGAGGGACTCTGCCAACTTCTTTTTTTTCAGTCGGATGAATCCTGTGAGGTCTCTTACCAGGATCGTAAGGGTAAGTATCAGGCGCAGAAAAAGATCGAATTCGCTAAAACGGACACGCCTCCACCGAAACGATAAATTTGGCAAAACGTCTTTCAACACGAAGACACGAAGGCAACGAAGCAAGAGAGGTCTCTAAGAAATCAGAAACTTCGTTTCCTTCGTGTCTTCGTGTTGAAAAGAATCTTTGCGCCTTTGCGGTGAGATCCCTTCTTCCCGCTCGCCAGGTGTCATTCCTCTTTCGGCGCGTTCCGGCACGCCTCACATTGGCAGAGTCGCCGCAGATATTCGAAGCTGTAAATCCCGGTTCGGTGTCCGTCGCTCCAAAGGATCTGAATGGCGTAGTGGCCTACGAGTTCAATATTGCTGAACTTGAGTTCATCGGAGATGTGCATGGGAAGAATCAATCGTTCGCCGGTATCTTCGTCCTGGCAGGAGGCGCAAGGGCAGAGGCCCCTCAAGAGCGGGCCGATGTAATGACTCTCGTGACCATCGTCCCAGACGATCATCAACTCCTGGTCGCTGACCTTCTTGATCCTGACCGGATCGGTAGACCCGGCCCCTTTTTGCATCTACTCGACCTCCAGAACCGGAGCCTTGTAGGTCTGAATGCTGACCTGGGCGGCCACCTGCTCGGCAATCTGGGTGAGGACGACGCTGCTGGCGGCATCGGGATGGGAAACGACAATGGGTTCGCCCAGATCCGATTGTGTCCGAATTGGCAAATCGAGGGGAACGGCCCCGAGAAAGGGAATCTCCATTTCCTCGGCTGCTCGACGGGCGCCGTCTTCACCAAAGATGTGATCCTTGGCATCGCAATGCCCGCAAATCCAGTACGACATGTTCTCGATGATTCCAAGTATAGGAATCTTGGTCTGCTGGAACATTCGGAGCGTCTTCATTGAAATCTGCAGGCCAACATCCTGAGGCGTCGACACAATGACGGCTCCGGTAACCGGGACCGACTGGGACAAGGTAAGGTGGACATCACCGGTTCCAGGGGGCAAATCGATAAACAGGTAATCCAGTTCACCCCATTCCACGTCGAACAGACATTGCTGGAACGCTTTGTGGGCCATGGGACCGCGCCAGATCAAGGGTTGATCGGGAGACTTGACCAGTAAACCCATGGACATGAACTTGAGTCCTGCCGACTCCTTGGGAATTATCTTACCCTTGACGTGGTCGGGCTCGCCCCAGGTGCCCAGCATGATGGGCATCGAAGGACCGTAGATATCGCCGTCCAAAAGTCCGACTCGAGCTCCGGTCTGCGCCAGCGCCGCTGCAAGGTTCACGGCGATAGTGGACTTTCCGACACCGCCTTTCCCACTGCCGACGGCAACGATGTTGCGCACTTTCGATAGCGTACCCTTACCGGTTGATGGAGAAGAACGCACCTCGGCCGTCATGTTCACCTTCACTGCACCCACCCCGGGGAGAGCCTGGACCAAACTGGTCGCCTGGTCACACATGAGGTCTTTCACGGGGCAGGCCGGAGTGGTCAGGTTGATGTCGAAAGTGACCGAGTCGCCATCGATTTTGAGGTTTCGTACGAAACCGAGCGAAACGATATCTTTGTTGAGGTCCGGATCCACGACTTTGCGCAATGCGCCCAGTATCTGTTCTTCCTGTGGCCGAGACTCCGGACTGTCTTCTCTGTTCTGACCCGTCATATGTCCCCCTCTCTAAAAAAGGGGACGTACACTTCAGAAATCAAACCGGTCCACGAACGCGACTTCCTGAATTCTTAAGTGTACGTCCCCTTAATAATTGTAACCCAAAGCTATGCCCGGACCGCGTTGAACTTCGCGACGATATCGTTTGAAAACCCTGCAAACACGGGTTCAGTCGCCAGCCGGACACCAAAACGGTCTTCGACCGACGATTGTACATTTCCGGCAAACCGCAATACGTCTTCGGCCGTGGCCCCGCCTCTGTTAATGACGGCCAGCGCATGCTTTTTAGACAGACCGACGGAACCATCCGACGCCCCTTTGTGATAGCCCGCACCCTCAATCAGCCACGCCGCCGGCACTTTAGTGAGTCCGCCCGTGGACTTGTAATGGGGCATGTCCTCCCCTGCGGCAAGGATTCCCGTTTTGTGCGCCAACGCTGCAACCCCGGCGTAAGTTGCTTCGTCCAGAACCGGATTCTTAAAGAAGGACCCGGCGCTCGCGAAGTCGGGATCGCCCTCCACCCGAAGCATCGCCTTACCGGCTCGAATCTTTCGGACGGCATCCCGGACTTCGGCGAGACCCGGATCCGTATGCCCGTCGAAGTATCGTTTGAGATCGGGATAGTCTGTCTTCGGGCGACCCTTGCTCTTCAAGTTGTAGTCAACAGCCAGAACGATGTGCCGGCCCCGCGCCGTCGTATTGAAGACACTGCTTCGGTAACTGAAATCGCAATCCGCCCGGGACAGTTCTCGAACAATCCCTTCATGACGGTCGTATACGCGCACACAGGCAATGACCTCGGAGACTTCCTGTCCGTACGCGCCAACGTTCTGGATCGGTGTTGCTCCGGCCCAACCGGGTATCCCGCTCAGACACTCGATACCGAACAGGCCCCGCTCCACCGACTGCGCCACCACTTCATCCCAATCGACGCCCGAACCGGCACGCACCAACACACCTTCTCTGGTCTCTGTCAGGTCCAAACCACCGATACGCACCTGCAGCACGAGCCCCGGAAAGCCTTCGTCTGACACGAGCAGGTTGCTGCCGCCACCGAGAATCATAAGGGGCAGTGTACTGATTTCTGCGAACTCGATCGCATCCAGGACATCGTCTTCCCCACGCGCTTCGACGAAGTAACGAGCAGGGCCTCCGATCCCCAGGGTTGTCAATGGAGATAGAGGTATGTTTTCCTGAATCAAGCTTTTCATTCTTTTATTGCGGCCTTTGAACGTTTCTAAGTGTAGCAGTCCGTGTTTGGAAAATTCATCCGCGCCCGCGGCTGTACCAGCTGAAGAATGAGCCTGCAACTCACTCTGCTGATCGCGTACCTGATCGGAATCATCGTCTTCGGACTCGTCGTATCCCGCACGGTCCGGCACGCCTCAGATTTTCTCGTAGCGGGCCGGAACCTCGGGCCCGGCCTGATCTTCGCGACCTTCCTCGCGGCCAATATCGGAGCGGGTTCAACCGTCGGGGCAGCGGGTATCGGGTATGAGCTGAGCCTGTCTGCCTGGTGGTGGGTGGGCTGCGCAGGCATCGGGTCGCTCATCCTGGCCAACTTTGTCGGGCCCGCCATCTGGCGGATCGCGAAGCAGCACGATCTGCACACGATGGGCGACTTCCTGGACCTTCGCTACAACCGGGCTGTTCGGGGGGTCGTCGCCTCCCTGCTCTGGGTCGGCACACTAGCCATACTCGCAGTACAGCTGATCGCGATCTCTCGCATTCTCGAGATCGTTGTGGGATGGCCGAAGTGGCAGGGATGCGTGGTCGGCGGTATCGTCGTGATGGCGTACTTCACGGCTGGAGGTCTCTCGACGGCAGCTCGCGTCAACGCTGTCCAGTTGGTGTTCATGCTCGTAGGGTTTCTGGTGGCCATTCCTTTCGCGCTGGAAGCAAGCGGGGGATGGGCGGCTCTTGGAGAGACCCTGTCCTCGAACCGGGATCCGTCCTATTCGAGTATGACCGGCGTGGGACCGCGCGGCATACTGGCATACATCGTGTTGTTGGTCCCCGCGTTCATCGTATCTCCGGGCCTGATTCAGAAACTCTACGGAGCACGCGACGAGCGGGCTGTACGAATCGGCATCAATCTGAACGCAATCGGTCTGGGGCTGTTCGCTTTCGTTCCCGTCTTCTTTGGCATGGTCGCGTACGCGAACTTCCCTGCCCTCGCTGATCCGGAGCTGGCCCTTCCGCAGGTCATGGTCGAGTTACTGCCCTCAGGCGTGGGCGCACTGGCCCTGGCGGCCATCCTGTCGGCCGAACTCAGCTCATCGGACGCTATTCTGTTCATGCTATCGACATCACTCAGCGTCGATCTTTACAAGAGGTTTCTGAAGCCCGATGCCAGCGAGCGGCGGCTGTTGCAGGTCAGCCGTGGGGCGGCAGTGGCCGGCGGCCTGCTGGCGGTCGCACTGGCGATAGCCCTGCCTTCGATTATTCAGGGACTGACGATCTTTTACGGACTGTTGGGCGTCGCGCTGTTCGTTCCGACGCTCGCCGGTCTATATTCGAAGGTTCCCAAGGCAGGGACGGCTCTCTGGACGGTCATCGGCTCCGTCTCAATCACCGTGGTCGTATATCTGTGGACCGATGGCACGGGTATGGGCATTTTGACTCCGTATGCGATCGGAATCATTTGTGCGATAGCATTAACCCTGGCCCGATGGAATCATGACCGAAAAACGTAGAGGCCATCTTAAAACCATCTGAGATAAATGACGGATCGCAGAATATTCGGAAAGACATTGGTGGGCGGGGCGGCGTACTTAATACATCCGGCCCTCCAGAACAACACTCAAAATAGGAACAGCCTCACTGACGTCCAGGGCATCCGTGTGGGTCACTTCACGTCATCGGAGAGACCCACCGGCTGCACGGTCATCCTGACCGAGGCCGGAGCCGTAGCCGGCGTCGACGTCCGGGGGTCTGCCCCGGGGACCCGTGAAACCGACCTGCTCAGTCCCGTCAACACCGTACAGGAAATTCACGCTGTTTTGCTTTCCGGTGGCAGCGCTTTCGGTCTCGATGCGGCGACGGGTGTGGTCCGGTACTTGCGCGAGCGCGGGGTGGGTTACCCGACACGGGCAGCAAACGTTCCGATCGTACCCGCAGCCATACTTTACGACCTCAACCTTGGTGACGCCTCGATCTGGCCGGATGCCGCGGCCGGCTATGTCGCGGCCTCGGAGGCCACTTCCAATCCAGTCGCCGAAGGCAACGTGGGCGCCGGAGCCGGAGCGACGGTCGGAAAAACAGCGGGTCTTAGTCAAGCGATGAAAGGCGGCCTCGGATCCTTCAGCTACAGAATCGGTGACCTCGTCGTTGGCGCCATCGTCGCCGTCAACTGCGTCGGCAACGTGATCGATCCAGCCACCGGCGAGATCATCGCAGGGGCGCGGAGCGAAGACGGTCCCGGCTTTATCGACACACGGCAGTTGATCCTTGCGAGGCAGGACTCCCTGGCTACTGTCGGGGAAAACACGACGATCGCCGTGGTCGCAACGAACGCAAGGTTCACGAAAACTGAAATGACAAAGGTCGCACAGATGGCCCAGGATGCCCTGGCACGAACAATCTATCCGGCACATACGCCCGCAGACGGGGACACCGTATTTGCCCTGTCGATGGGAACCTCGGAAGCCACCACAAATCCAGGCACCGTGGGCGCGCTCGCCGCGGAAGTTCTGGCCGCAGCCATACTCCGCGCAGTCAAGGAAGCAAGCTCCATCCCCGGTTTCCCGGCCTACCGCGACTTTCTATCCCCTTAAACACTGCCCTGCCAGCTTGCTGGCGAGTGTAAGCGAACCAGCCACCTGAGAACTCCCGTTAAACGTAAGATTCATCTCGACATTCTTTGCAGGAAAATTCCGACTCCAAGGTTCAGGCGTGGCGGGCATTTCGGCATGTGAGTCGCAAAGTCTCAATTACGTCGCTCAACTCCCCGGAAATCCATGGTTTTCTGAAGGGACGAGATTTTTGAGAAGGACGGCTTTCGACGGAGCTGACAGACAGTGCGACTGCATCGATTCGTAAGCCTGTCCGTCACACTTCTGTAACAAATCGCCGATCAGACGATCCGCCGCGTCTAGTCTGGATTGTATAGTTCGGCAGGGGCAGGTCTGCGGAACCGCGCAGCATCAATCGGGACGTTCGGCTGTATCTCGCTCAACTCCGCAGTGGACTGTCCGTCCGTCCAGGTCACGGTCCAGCGAAAGGGCATCAAGACCCCGGCGACCTCGCGATAATCCTCGTAGTCAATCTGCGTGGGAACCGTGCCGACCGCGGTTTCGGAATAGCGCACCAATCGCACCAACAGGCCCGACTCGTCATCGAAGTACAGATTCACCGGAGCCTGTCCGGGGTTTGTCCCCTGAACGACTTGAACTTGTCGATCCTCGATGAAGGTCGAGAAGCCGACCCGCCACTGACTGAAGGCTTGTTGGATCTCAGATGGAAAAGACAGCACCGCCTCCGTTCTGGCGCCGTCCAGATTCCCTCCCGTCAACTGTATCAAGGGCACCGGTTTGTCCCCCGATGCGATCCAACCTTCGCGCCCATCGAAGGTTCTGACGCTGGGCCCGAAGAACGCATCAACGATCGTCGCACGCCGATCCGGAACTTGTGCAAACACTTCCACGGGATACGGCACATGTTCGGTTTCGTATCCACTATAAATTCCTTTGGCGACGAAGCTGGTAATGTTGGACAGGAGATCGGCGCCGCCAAGCGCGTCGATATACTTGTCAAAAACTTGATCGGCGTTCGGCATCCCAGGAATGGCCTGTGCGGGGAAGAAGATTTCATGAGGATCTGATGGAGGCAGCGTGTACTGGATTCCCAGGTCGGGTATGACCTGGGGGCGCGGGTTGCCGCGATGGCAGCTATAACAGGTGACGAAGGGCAGTCCTCCGAAGTTGTCCCTGTTGATCTGGTTTACCATCTCCGTCATCGCCCGTGCCGTCCGCTTCAAGGGCGTTTCTTCGGCAAAGTTTTCCCAACCGCTGAGGCCTTCCAAGCCGTGGCAACTCACGCAACCTAAACTCAAAGAGGCCGAGTACATCCCCATCGTGTCCATGAATTCGTCCACGGGAATATCGCCGAGAACGGGAACGTTCAAGAACACGTCTCTCGCCAGCTGTGGTTGCTGTTGGGGTTCTGCCGCCGATACGACGCACGCACACGCAAGAGCCATGACGAGTGCGGGCAGAAGCCGTCGCCATCGTAACTGCTTCACTTTGTCTCCTTAATCTTTGTGTTGAATCTTCAGGGTCTGATGATAGATCCAGGTCGTGCCGAACGGTCCGTAGGGCGGGAGGGAACGACGAGGCGGGCATCGTTCCCGTTCCCCAACGCAAGTCCGTAAGCTGTCACAACCAAACGGCAAGCGGACAAAGCCACGCGCACGCCCGAGCTACAGAATCGAATTCGGCAAGATCGCTTGCCGACGGTCCCATGCATGCCTCGGCCGCCGCTTTCGCCGCGACCATGGAGGGGACCGTCGAACGAAGGCCGTCGACGGATGCGACTATTGAGATACCACTACTCCAGTGCGCGCCGCACCGGAGGAGAAATTGACTACCGTCCCGTCGGGCCGGGTGACGTTTCCAGCCAACAGGGCCTTCGCACCTTCCTGACGCGAAGGGTTGCCTGAAACCTTTACCTTCATGCCAGCGGGGAGAGTGTCTTGCCTCCAACCTCCACGGATCATTCCAGTAGCGTGGCCGCCACCGCTGATCCTCCACACGGTCGTCTCACCATTCGGTTCTGTCACTTCAAGAACCAACTCTGGATGGGGGTTGACCATCTTGACTTCCAAAACAACGCCTTCGATCTCAACCTCACGATCCGTGAACCAGAAATTTACGGCCGAGTGGTGTGCCTCGGCTACAACACTCAAGGTCAAGAACAAGCCAATAGATACAACTGTCATAAACAACCGCATACGTGCATCCTCCGTCCGCCGGTTGAACCGGCTAGTCAAACTGGCTGGAATAATGCTCACTTTGAGCCATGGCTACTGCCTCAACCTCTCCAGCTCGTTTGCATACTCCGCATCATCCGCATACCTTTGAGGTATCGTATCGTACAAGTGGTTCAGGCCGACCTCGGGATCGCAATTCCATTCGCCGACGAAGTCCGTATCGGTCTTTATATACGGATTCGTCCATGTCACCGGCTCATTCAGGAATGTAGGATCCTCTACCGTCATTTCAATCTCCAGTTCCCCTGGGCCAACCGCCCTGTAACGTTCGGTCAACTTTTTTCTGAACGAGGTTGCCATATGGATGTGGTCGTCCCACCCATCTGGATCAAATACGAAATTTGTGGTTTCGACAACAAATTCATCTCCTTCCATGCGGCCGATAGAGTGGCCATGCTGAAAGGTCTGTTCAGCGGGCGGGTGAGGCCGTCCATCAACCCAAATACTCCGCACCCAATTCGATTGCTCGAAGTGTTGCAGTACGACATCCGACCTGGCGGTTAGATTCCACAAATACGGCTCCGAAAGCAGGATCTGAATGCCTTCCGCGACACAGGTCCACTTACCTGATATTGGTTCGTCAACAAACTCAAGCCAAGCATGTGCTCTTCCGTTCATCACCGATTCCACTTGCTCCACGGGATACTGGCAGGTTCCCTGCGGATTGCCATAAGCGCCTGTTGTGGAGCCGCAAGAGAAACCGGTGAACGATCTCGTATACTGCCACATGCCTATGAAGTCTCGGTTAAAGTTAAAAACCGTTGGAGTTTCCGGGAAGCCGGAAGGCGTTGGATTCTGAGCGGCCAAATCCGCCGGCCCGACGCCGCTTACGATCATCAGAAACGCGAGACTCACTGCCACGTTTTGTGCCCTCAACCAGCGCAATCCGGCTTCCTTGAGGTAGTACATGTTCACGCTCCTTTGCAAATTTTTAGACAAGAATCTATTGCGGCACTTAGTGCGCTTTTGTTTTAGTTAAAACACCCTATTATGTGCGGAAACTCAGTGTCAACTGGATTTTTAATACTGTCAACCTGGGACTATCGCTGCCAGCCTTGCGGAATGAAATTCACACGATCTCTCTATTACGGGCACAAACAACCACGCGAATTCTTCAGTCATGCCCGCGTCTAACAGTCATGCCTTCAGTAAACGCATGACACCAATCGGCACGCGAACGATCGGGCGCCCATGTGTCTCCTTCCGGCACGTCCTTCTTCTCCCCGCATCGCTCTTGCGTCTCGCTGCAGTCGATTTCCAGAGACTGAAGGGGTAGAATACGCGTCTCAGGACATCCGCAAACAGAGCAGGAGGGATTGGATGCGCACTAAAATTTTAGTTATATCGCTGGCCGCGATTGTGGGCGTTGCCCTCGCTGCTGTAACGGCAGCAACGCAACAGCCGGAACAACCGCCGGTAGAGATCAGTGAAGTGGCCGATGGCCTGTACATCGTCACAGGGCCGGGGGGCAACGTTGGCGTACGCGTCACATCGGAAGGTGTCGTCGTCATCGATGACAAGTTCGAGGACAACTACGACGACATCGTTGCCAGCATCGCGAGCGTCACAGACCAGCCGATCCGCTATGTTTTCAATACGCACCATCATGGGGATCACACCGGCAGCAACGTACAATTCGCAGCGCTCGCGCCGATCTTGGCACACGAGAACGTGCGCACGAACATCCTTAGAAACGATCAACCTGGAGCGCCATCCATTGTCTATACAGACCAGACGGCCGTCTACCTGGGCGATGCGACTGTCGAAGCCCTCTATATGGGCCGCGGACACACCGATGGTGACTCCGTCATCTATTTCCCGGACTTGAGGGTCGTCCACATGGGTGATCTGTCTTTCGGTGGGGGCACACCCTACATCGACTTCGGCAACGGTGGAAGCGCCCTCGAGTTGATGCGCACTTACGACAATATTCTCGAACTGGATTTCGACACAGCTATTCCCGGTCACGGTAACGTGATGACGAAGGCCGACGTCGCAGTTTTTCGGGACGCGTTCCAGGATCTTCTCGACACCGGCCGGCAGCTCATATCGGATGGCGTTTCCGAGGACGACTTAGCCGCGCGCCTGGCTCAGGTATACCCGGAATTGAGTTACGAAACCGGATTCCCGGCCCAGAGCATACCGGGGATTTACGCGGAACTTTCAGAGTAGTCTTTGCCCGGACCATAGTTCGTGAGCGGCGTCCTGATTAGTGACCTGTACCACCCAAATCGGGACCAGCGCCGATGGGTCTTGCTGGCGAGATCGAGGCGCGAGACGGAAGTCGATGTTTTTGCATCGAGGACGGCTCGTAACGAAGATATCGTCGGCAACCCCCATCGGCCCAAAGGGTTCGGGCAAAACGGCATTGCCTTCGTTGTCGTCAGCTCCTCGGAATGCAGAAACATTTCCTCGTCGCTGTGACGTCGAGTCGTCGCCAAGTCGTCTCCTGGAATCCAGCGCCGTTTGGCCCGAACGCTGGTCCCGATTTGGGTGGTACAGGCCACTAACTCATTGATGGGCTCAATAATGGGCGTAATGGACGCCGCACCCTTCCCTCCCCGATCCACATGTCTATACATGGCAAATGCGTTTTTCCGAACTGACTACCCAATTCCCTGATTCTACGAATCGGCTCTACGCTCGGCTTGGGCAGTTGAAATCCGAGGGCTTCGATCACGTCGATCTCATCGGAAGTCAATTCAGCGACACCGGAACCGTTTTTCCCAGAGAAATACTCGACGGAATTCTTACCAAAGCTTCCAGGCAGGCTCAGACCTATCGCCCCGATTCTCTCGGTCAACGTGTGGCACGTAATGCGATTGCAGCACACTACGAAAACCGGACGGTATCTCCCGAACGCATCCTGCTCACTCCCGGAACCAGCATCGCGTACTGGTACGCGTTCAAGCTCCTGTGTGAACCGGGAGAGAATGTTCTCTGTCCCGTTCCCGCCTATCCGCTCTTCGATTACATCGCACGTCTCGCTGGAGTTGAGATCTCACACTACCGCCTCGACGAAGATCGCGGCTGGGAGATCGACCTGGAACACCTCGAAGATCAAATTACCGCTCAGACGCGCGCTATCGTTCTGATCTCACCACACAACCCCACGGGTATGGTGGCTGACCGGGATCAGATCGAGAGCCTTGCCGGGATCGCGGGTCGCCACCAACTCCCGATCATCTCGGATGAGGTCTTCTGGAATTTCACGTTCGGGGGCGACCCGGTTCCGCGACCTTTGGACACAGAAGCACCGCTGGTATTCACCCTGAACGGCTTTTCGAAGATGTATGCCCTGCCCGGACTCAAACTGGGGTGGATGGCAGTCTCCGGTGAAGACGCTCTGGTTCGAAAGTCCATGACGACACTGGAGCTGATCGCAGACACGTTTCTCCCCATCAACGAAATCGTCCAGTTTTCAGTCCCGGGTATTTTCGATCAGGGGACGGCGTTCCTGAAAGGTTACAAACAGACGGTTCTGATGTGCCGGAACACAATGCTTGAAATTCTGGGGTCAGCTGTTCCGGTTCCACCCCTCGGCGGGTTTTACGTGGTGGTTCCTTTTGACAGAGACAAATGTCACGCGGAAGAAGAAGATCTCGCGATCACGATGTTGGAGAAAGACCACGTCCTCGTCCATCCCGGATACTTCTATGACATCGAAGGTCATCACCTCGTGTTTTCGTTTCTTCACGACACAACTATTTTGAAAGATGTTCTTCCGCGGATTCGGAAGCGTATCGGGGTTTGAGTGAAAAGCTCAGACGTCCGCCTGGCGGAGCACTTCGAGCGGCTTCTGGTTGAGGACACGGAAGCTGGCCGCCCATCCGGTAATCACGGCGAGCAAGGCTGTCAGCCCCGTCGCGACAACGAGGGGCAATCCGTTAAATGTATAGGTTCCGTCCATCAACTGCTGGATCACGATTGCTGTAAACCCGGCCGCCAGCAGGCTTCCGATCAAACCCGCCGCCAGTCCCAGGACGAGGAACTCGATGGAGAAGACGCCAACGATCCTGCGGCGCGTGGCACCGACAGTCTTTAAGATCGCAACCTCGCGAATCCGTCGATAGCGCGTTCCCGCGATGCTGGACGCGAGGATGATCAGTCCACCCAGAATGGCAAAGGCGGCGACAAACCGCACCGTGAGGCTGATACGGCCCACCATTTCCTGAACGATTTCCAGGATGTCGGCAGCGTTGACGACTGTTACGGATGGATAGCTGGCAAAAACAGCCCGCTGCAAAGCTCCGACCTTGTCGGACTCCACCCGCAGGGCCCCGTAGTAGATTCCGGGAAATTCATCCAGGGTGCCCGGCGTCAGAATGAACTGATTGTTTGCTCCAACTCGCGTACCGTCAGTCCGACGGACGTTCGCGACGCGAGCAGACTGTGTGGTTCCACCGATGTTCCACTCCACAGTATCGCCAGGCGACAGGCGAAGGATACCTGCGGCGTTCTCTTCCACCGACACCCATCCCGGCTCGGCCCCGGACTCCCACCACTCGCCTTCGAGGATTTCCGTGGCCTCAGGTTGATCGAGCGACCACGTCAGTGAAAACTGGACTCGGAGGTAGCGCCGTTCACCCTCGACCAGGTTCATCTCTTCGATGGGAACTCCATTAACAGCATGCAGCATACCCGACACTGCCGGCGCGGCCGGCGGCGCTTCGATCACGCCCTCCTGCGTTTCGAGAAGGGCCCACAGGCCGTCCTTTTCCCGATCCGTGATGTTGATCATATAGACGTTGGGCATGTCGGGGGGCGCGCTGGTCAGGAGTTGCTCGACCAGGGATGTCTGCAGCAGATGGATCGAAAGCGTGAACATGACACCAATACCGAGAGCGACCAGCACGGCAACCATGTGTGTCCCGGGCCGGTATAGGTTGGCGATGCCGTGCCGGAGTCCGGGATGCCAGTTCGTCGAATACCGGTCCAGAACGCGCCGGATCACAACCATCAAGCCTTTTCCGACGGCCCCCAGCAGGAGGACGCTGACGACCAAGCCTCCCGCAAAAATGGACCCGGCCCTGAAGGAAGAACCGATCCATACGGCCATCACCCACAATCCAATCGCAATCACGGCAATCGCACCATAGGGACGCCAGTCCCGTCGCGGGGCGATGTCTTCGATCATGTCCCTCCTGAAAATCTGGGCAGGCCGTATGTCTGCAATCGACAGCAGCGGTGGGAGGGTAAACAGAAGTGCGGTCAGCAGGCCGGCAAGCACGCCCTGGATGACGGGTGCAGCCGAAAAGACCAGATGGACATCGACATCGAAATAATCCGCCAGAAATTGCGGAAAAACCCACTGCGCCCCGAATCCAAGCACAACACCAATGATGCTGCCGGTCACACCCAACAAGGCCGCCTGGACAAGGTATATCCGCATTATCTGGCGCGACTTGCCGCCCAAACATTTGATCATCGCGATCGAATCCATCTTCTGGCGCAGGTGGCCCTCGATCGATGTTGCCACCCCGATTCCGCCGACAATCAACGCAATCAGACTCACCAGGCTCAAGAACGTTGTGGCGCGTCTCAATCCCCGCGATAGCGTGCGATTCTCTTCGGTAAAATCGGAGATGCGGGCGCGGCGCCCGAATACAGCTTGGATTTCGGCTCGGGTGCGGTCCAGGTCCGTCCCTTCCGGCAACCGGAGCAGTAGCCGTCGAGTCGCCCGGCTGCCGCGTACGTTGAGTCCTGCCAGCTCGTACCCGTTGTGTGTCATCAGAACACGGGGCCCCAGCGTAAAGCCGGTGGTCATCCGGTCCGGCTCTCTGATGGCGACCGCGGCAATGCGAAATTCGCCGGCACTCACCTGGACCGTATCTCCTACCTCAACGCCCAGACGCAACAACAGATCAGCAGAAACGATTACGGCATCGTCGTCCATGTCAGGTTCTGGAGGATCCAACTCGATCGCGCCGTAGTAGGGATAGACAGACAGGTCGGCTGCTTTGATGGAACTGAGCAACGGTTGCGGCTGGACCTCGGAAGAGGACATCGAAACCGTCTCGGTCACCGGGGTATAGTCGATGCCACGCTCCCGAAGTCCATCCAGGAAAGCCAGTTCCTCTTCGGTCGGATCGACTGAAAGCCGTATCACGAGGTCAGCGCCCATGAGTGTCCGGGCCTCCGCGAGCAAGGTATATCGGACGGACTCGTTGAACCCTTTGACGCCACTCAAAGCCGCCACACCCATAGCGATTGAGAGAACCACGAAGACGAAGCGTCCTTTGGAGGCGCGTGCTTCACGCCAAGCCATTCTCAAGGCAAATTTCATCTTTTTAGCGTCGGGCCCACCGGCCCCCTCAATATTCGACCTATCGAGTACACTCACCCTCCTCTTTGCCTGCTCTGAGGGAGCTCCACCGCCGGTCCGGTCCCCCCACGCCCGTTAGCGTCGGGCCCACCGGCCCCCTCAATATTCGACCTATCGAGTACACTCACCCTCCTCTTTGCCTGCTCTGAGGGAGCTCCACCGCCGGTCCGGCCCCCCCACGCCCGTTAGCGTCAGTCTCACCGGATCATCAGACATGCTTTCAAAAACCTTTAAACACGAAGGCCACGAAGGGAAACGAAGTAACTTCGGTCATAGAAAATACAAATCGAAATATCTTCGTTTTCTTCGTGTTAAAAATCCCTAATCCCTAGCGGTCACTCGCAGCCATCTCGTCGTGAACAATCTGGCCGTCAAGCATTTGGATCCGGCGGTCTGCATGGGAGGCCAGTTCCTGATCGTGCGTCACAAGAACCAGGGTCGTTCCGCGCTCCTGGTTCAATTTGAGAAGGAGTTCCAGAACATGTTTTCCGTTGGTGCTATCAAGATTGCCTGTCGGTTCATCAGCCAGCAGAACGGCGGGCTCCATCATGAAGGCACGGGCAATGGCCACCCGTTGTTGTTCGCCTCCTGAGAGTTGTGCCGGGTAGTGGTCCTCCCGGTCCAACAGTCCAACCCCGTCGAGCAATTCCCTCGCGCGGCCCCGCGCACCGTTGGCACCCTTGCCGGTCATCTCTGAGGGCAGGAGAACGTTTTCCATAGCCGTCAATGTGGGCATCAAGTGATAGGCCTGGAACACGAAACCCATCTTGCGCCCCCGGATCGTCGCCAGTTCGTCCTCACCGAGTTCAGTGATTTCTATCCCGTCAACCAAGACTGAACCCGACGTCGGCCAATCCAGACCCGCCAACATCCCCAACAGCGTGGTCTTGCCACTGCCGGACGGACCCATAAACGCGACGACCTGCGCCGCAGGCACTTCAAAGCTGATGTCTCTGAGAATCTCGACGCGGTGGGTCGACGTTTCGATAGTCTTGACGAGATTTTTGACGACGATCATGTTTACACGGATTGCACGGATCAATGCGCGGGTTACGCGGATTGAATCCGGGTAATCAACCCCAATCCGCTAAATCTGCGTTTCAGTATCGTACACTATCCCTTCGGAGCGGAAGACCGCCGATCGGAAGTTGAGAGTTAATAGTCATGAGGTCAAAGCCCCCTTCTCTCAACTCTTAACTATTATCTAATCACGTATCTAATTACGCCCCTATGAGCCCTGGGCCAAAACACCTGTTGATGCTGACAATGACGCTCAGCCTCGCAGCATCGGCAGGCGCATGCAACACCCAACCGGATAGTGGTCCGCAAACGGAATCGCAGGTGCCGGATACCTCCGAACCCGAGGTCAACAACTCGGATCTGCCCATCATTTTAGCGTTCGGCGACAGCCTGACCTTTGGGAGTGGTGTGGATCGCGAGTTTTCCTATCCTTCGCAGTTGCAGGACGAACTGGACAGTCTCGGACACGCTTACCGTGTCGTTAACGGTGGAATCAGCGGAGACACGACCAGTGGCGGTGTCGCCCGCCTGAACATGGCCCTGGAGCTCCAACCTGAAATCGTAATCCTAGAACTTGGAGGCAACGATGGCCTGAGAGGCATTCCCGTGGAAGTGGCGAGAGACAACCTCCGCACGATGATCGCCGCATTCAACGAAATAGGATCGCGGGTGATATTGGCGGGGATGACCCTCCCGCTGAACTACGGGCCCGACTATATCCGGGACTTCGAGGCGATATACGTCGAACTGGCAGAAGAATTCGATGTCGTCCGCATCCCGTTCTTTCTTGAAGGGTTGGTCGAAGAGTACGAAAGGTACATGCAGTCTGACGGAATACATCCGACAGGCGAAGGCTACACAATCGTTGTCGCGACCGTAATGAATACGATCGAACCATACCTAACAAATTAGCGATCGACCCCAAGGGAAGGCTGCCGGCTCTCGGCTTAAAACTGTGTTCCGGTGTAATATTCGAACCGTGAGGTGGAGTTTTTGGACGACGAAAAACAAAACAAGGCCGCCTTTTATGACCTGGATGGCGCGCTGCTTTCGTGCAACCTAGTCCCTGAACAAGCGTGATTGACGAGGAAATGATAGTGCAATAAGAGCGGAAGTACCCGAAATGCCCCCTCTCCGTGCGAAAAAAACCTTGAACAGATTCTTCGGAAAAGGAGGCATTTCAGATGAACGATTATACGCGCAAGAACATGAGGAACCGCAAGCGGCGAATCGAACGTCGGCTTGGGGACCGGCATTGGACGGATCAGGTAGAGCCGATGTTTTCGGCGAGCAACATTCAGTACGAGATGGGAGAGCGGACGCGGGGCAAAACATTCAGTACGAGATGGGAGAGCGGACGCGGGGCACATCGGTTGGTGGTATCGGGACGATGCAACTGGTGGCGCGGCGGACCGGGCTGATCGAAGCCATCGACAAGGGCGTGCATGTGTTGAAGCGGCACCTGCCGTATCACGAGTCGGATCACGTGCTGAACATCGCCTACAACGCCTTGAGCGGAGGAACGTGCCTGGAAGACATCGAACTGCGGCGCAACGATGCGGTGTATCTGGATGCGCTGGGAGCGCAACGGATTCCGGATCCGACGACGGCGGGAGACTTCTGCCGGAGATTCGAGGCCGACGACGTGGAGTGTCTGATGGAGGCAACCAATCAAGTCCGGCTCGGAGTCTGGCGACAGCAACCGGCGGCGTTTTTCGAAGAAGCGGTGTTGGACGCGGACGGGACACTGGCCGAAACCACGGGGGAATGCAAGCAAGGGATGGACGTGGCCTACGACGGGACGTGGGGATATCACCCGCTGATGATCTCGCTGGCCAACACCGCCGAACCGCTGTATCTGGTCAATCGTAGCGGCAACCGGCCGTCGCATGAAGGAGCCGCGGTCCGGTTCGACCAAGCCATCGCATTGTGCCGGCATGCGGGGTTTCGCCAGATCCTGCTGCGCGGGGACACGGACTTCAGCCAGACCCGGCATCTGGACGGATGGGACGACCAGCAGGTGGGTTTCATATTCGGGATTGACGCGATGGCGAACCTGAAGGCCCGGGCCGATGAACTGGAGCCGCGCCAGTGGAAGCGCCTGGAACGGCCCGCGAAATACGACGTGGCGACCGAACCGCGCCAACGTCCCGACAACGTGAAGGAAGAGATCGTTCGGCAGCGCGGTTTCGACAATATCCGCTTGCAGGGTGAGGATGTGGCCGAGTTTCGGTATCGACCCGGAGCCTGCGATCGGGACTACCGTGTCGTCGTGGTGCGGAAGAATCTGTCGGTGGCCAAAGGAGAGCAGGTGTTGTTTGACGACATCCGGTACTTCTTCTACATTACCAACCGTTCGGATCCGGCCGACCAGATTGTGATGCGTGCCAATCAACGGTGCAATCAGGAGAATCTCATTGAGCAGTTGAAGAACGGCGTTCAGGCGTTGCGGATGCCGGTCGGAGATCAGACCAGCAACTGGGCCTACATGGTGATCGCGTCACTGGCCTGGACACTGAAAGCGTGGTTTGCATTGCTGCTTCCCGAAACCGGACGTTGGGGCCAAAAATATCAGGCTGAGAAGCAAACCGTGCTGCGCATGGAGTTCAAAACCTTCTTGAACGCTTTCATGCTTGTGCCGTGCCAACTCGTGCGCACCGGGCGGCGCATTCTGTTCCGGATCCTGGCCTGGAACCGGTGGTTGCCGGTCTTGTTCCGCGGGGTGGATGTGTTGCGTCAGCCTCTGCGATGTTGACCCGATCATGACTCTGAGCCCGGGCGATCGAGGTCCCGGTTTCTGTCAACCGTCCAACACCAGCGAGGCTGAACTGAAACAGATTCAACAGAAACTCGATACCTGGAACAGGCCATCCGGGAACGGGATTCTATGCCTCGAATTCTATCGGCGCGAACTGGGCCTCGGCGGACTGGTTATGCGCTTGTTTTGGGACTAGACTTCGTTAAGAGCGGCAATAAGATTCAGATCGTAGGGGATGAGGCCCTGGATTTCGCGAGTATCTCCGACACACCTGCCAGGCGGCCCCTGAGCGCGGGAATCATCAGTCCTTCAGAAGAAGAAGCGATACCCATGATAGAACGCATCATCAGAGGGGTCGCGGGAGAGGCCAGGCAGGGAGGGGAACTTTTGTACTTTTCAGTCCCGGGTGAGCCACTCGATGCCGAAGTGAACCTGGCTTACCACGAGAAAACTATCACCGGAATACTGCGCAAGTTGGGATATCACCCGAAACCGATCAATGAAGGGCTGGCCGTGATTTTTTCCGAACTCGCTGACGAGCAATTTACGGGAATAGGCATGTCTTTCGGTGGTGGTATGGTCAATGTGTGTTTTGCGTTCCGCTCGATACCTCTTTTGACTTTCGCGCTTGCCCGCGGAGGCGACTGGATCGACCGAAAGGCCGCAATTGCCGTAGGCGACAATGCGAGCAGGGTGTGCGCGATCAAGGAATCGAAACTCGATTTGAGCGAGCGTGAAGGCGATTCCGCAGTCCTCAACGCTTTGTCCATTGCTTACGACGAGTTCATTGGATATGTGGCGGAGAACATGAACCGCGAAGTGTCCAGAATGATGAGCATTCCCCAGCATGCAACGGGGGCCATCCCGATCGTCCTTTCCGGGGGGACCGCCAGTCCGAAGGGATTTGCTGAGCGCTTCAAGAAGGCATTGCGCTCGCTCGATTTCCCTTTAGATCTTGCAAACGTGAAAACTGCGAAAAACCCGTTTGAGAGCGTTGCCAATGGTGCTCTGACCGCTTCTCAAGTTGAAGTGAGTGTGCCCGAACAAGAGGCATCCTGAAAAGGGCGGATGGGCGTTCTTTTCAGGACTTAGGCCGCCATTCCCTTTTCGATGCGCGAGGTTTTTCAATAGGATTCTCAGCCGCGTCTTGATCAATCATGTTGCTGTTGCCTTCGAGCTTTCCACCCTCTTCGATTACCAGCGCCGGTGATTGAATGTCACCCAGAATGTTCCCGCCAGCGTGAATGATTATGCGGAGAGTGGTCTTGACGGTGCCGTAAACAGATCCATAGACCTCGAGTTCTCCCACTCTGATGTCCGCTTGGATTCGTGCGTGTTTTCCCACGATCAACTGGTCCGCTCCTGAAATCAAGCCGCTGAATTGCCCATCTAGCCTTAGCGTTCCGGAACACTCGATCTCGCCTGTAACAGAAATACCTTCGTCGAGAAATCCATTGATTTCCTTCGATGAAAATTTGGTTCGCAATTTCATCATGTTCTGTTTCTGCATCTGGGCCACCCGAAGAACCTAAATACTCTGCTTTTGTTCAGTGGCCGTCAAGACGGTTGTGCTGACATAGCAGTATTAGCCTGGGGTGCCGCTGCTACAGCGGAAAGGGGAACATCAACCAGCTGACAACAACGGCAACGCCCAGAAAAGACAGAAAAACGAAGACACCATAGCGCAGCTGTTCTCGTGGTTGTGTTTTGTTGATCAGAGAAAAAACGACGGAAACGATCGCTGCGAATACGAATAACGAGCTGAAGTGGGACATCGTCATGGTTTTCGCCCCTGGGCAATGTCGAAGGCGTCGAGCACGATGAGGTAGTTCAGGAGCCCCGACACCCAGAGATATGTGCTCCCGTAGTCGTAGCTGGGGTTGGCCAGAAATCCGACGCCCAGACCCAGTTGTTGAGCGACGAGGTAGGGTATGCCGACGCCGACGTTGGCTACAAAAGCAAATATGTGCAAGGGTTGTTCGGGCGCGACATCATAAAGACGTCCCTGCATCGCCAGGCCTAGGCTAAACATCGTCAGAACCGATACTGTGAATGCAATGGCTCTTCCCCACCGGCCCAGAAACAGATGCGAAGCCCCCGGGAAAAACCATCCCGTCGCACATATCCCCAGGCTTGCGGCCATGCTCATGGGTTTGCCGGGTTTCGGCGGAGGCGTTGTTTCCGGGGCAGGTTCCGGTTGCTGCGATTCTTTGGACATTGATCAGGGACTGGGTTTTTTCAGAAGGTCCGAGAGTCTCCCCTCGGCCTGGCCGGCGTTCAAGCCTATAATTTCGAATTTTTTGTGTCTACTCTTTTCTCCGGAACGAAGGTGTACGGCCGAGCGCGACACCCCGAAAACATTAGCCAGATACAGTATCGCAGCTTTGTTGGCTTTGCCGTCCCGCGCGGGCGCGTTCACTTTCAGTACGAGAGCGCCCTCTCTGCGTCCTGAGAACGCTGTCCTTGAGGCGTTGGGAATGACCCGGATGTCGAGCCTCATCCCCGATCTCCAAACAGCGCGGTACCCACCCGTACCATCGTTGCGCCCTCTTCGATCGCAACTTCGAAGTCATGACTCATCCCCATCGATAACTCAGCAAGAGCGAATTCATCAGCCCTCTGCCGCAGTCTGCGAAAGTAGGGACGGAGGTCTTCGGCTGTTTCGATAAATGGAGGGATCGTCATCAAGCCTCTCAGGTCCAGGTTCTCCGAGGCCTGGACGACATCAACCAATCGCGGTAAATCGGATTCGAGCACCCCGGTCTTGGAGACCTCGTCTTCCAATTTGACCTGAATCAGAACACTCAATCGCCCGGGAGCGAGGGCGTCCAGGCGTTGGGCGAGCGCAACGCTGTCCACGGACTGAATACAGGAGAACAACCCGACCGCCTTTTTAGCCTTGTTGGCCTGGAGATGACCGATGAGATGCGCATGGACTTCGGGTCTTTGGAGCAATGGAATCTTTTCTTCAGCCTCCTGAATCCGGTTTTCGCCGATTTCGCTGAGCCCGCTTTCAATGGCTTCCCGAACACGTTCGATATCGATCCTCTTCGTGACACCGACGAGGCGGATGGACGCGGGATCCCGGTCCACACGGAGGGCCGCTTTCCCGATGCGCTCGAGTATGCGCTGGTAATTTTCACCGATACGACTCATGTGGCTTTCTTGCCTGTAGCGGATGACTCCGGACCGGTGACACTGGACATCGGCTTGGCCGAGGGCTCGAGACTGATTTTCCTTCTCCGGATGGGTCTCACTGTCGAACAATTCCTTTACAAAAGAGCCGCCGTCGACGGGTTCAAATCGAACCCAACATGCACGGACGCAAGCTAACTTTCTTACCATATTTAGTGCATAATTGCCTACTCATGCAGCGCTTGATCATCATTCATTACAGTGAATTGGGGCTTAAAAAGGGCAACCGGGATTACTTCGAGAAACGCTTATGCCGGAATATCGACACGATACTGGCCGGGTGCGCAGTCGATAAGGTCCGAAGAATTTCAGGCAGGCTTCTCCTCAATCTTCAGGGCGATTCTGCCCTTGACGAGATCAAGCACCGACTGGGATTGGTCTTTGGTATCGCTTACTTTGGGGAAGGCTGGATGGTGGACTGGGAGATCGAAACCCTGTCCGATTCCGTCTGGGATCTGGTCGAAGACCGTCAGTTTGATTCCTTTCGAATCGATACTCGAAGACCGGACAAGCGCTTCCCGTTGAACTCGATGGAGGTGAACCGGCGGGTTGGCGGATACGTTCAGGAACGCTCGGGCGCCCGTGTGGACCTGAATGCGGCCGAACTGGTCTGCCGGATCGAGTTGGTCGAAGGCCGTGCGTTGATCTCGGCCGAACGGATCAACGGTCTTAGAGGTTTGCCCTCTCACACGGGCGGCAGAGTTGCCGTCCTTCTCTCGGGAGGCATCGATTCTCCCGTAGCGGCCTGGAAGATCATGCGGCGGGGTTGTGGCGCATTCTTTATCCATTTCCATAGCTTTCCGCACACGAACAAAGAGTCCCAGGAGAAGGCCAAACAAGTTGCGGGCGTTCTGGCTGCGCATCAGCGCCGGTCGCGTATTTGCCTGGTGCCTTTCGCAGACATTCAACGAAAAATAATGGTCGAGACGCCGCTCGAAACACGCGTCATTCTGTATCGGCGTTATATGTTTCGGCTTGCCGAAATACTGGCGAAACGGGAAAAAGCCCGTGTGCTCGTTACCGGCGACAGCCTCGGACAGGTGGCCTCTCAAACCCTGGAAAATATCGATGTCATCAGCCGCGCCATCTCGATGCCGGTGTTGCGTCCCCTGGTCGGCAACGATAAAGAAGAAATCATCTCGATTGCGCGCCGGATCGGCACCTACGAGATTTCCATCCTGCCGGATCAGGACTGCTGTTCCCTCTTCGTGCCCAAGCACCCGGAGACGCGGGCAAACCTCAAGCGGATTGAGCACATCGAACACAATCTGGATCTTTCCGTAGAAATCGAGGCCGCGCTGCGGTCAGCGGAGGTTCTGGTACAATACCCGGCCTATGAAACCGGGGCTGTTCGTCAGCTTTGAAGGCATCGAAGGTTGTGGCAAAACCACACAGATTTCACGACTCTCGGCTGAGCTCAATCGGAGGGGAGTCGCCCACACCCTTACCCGTGAACCCGGTGGAACGGCTGTCGGTGAGGGTATCCGGCGGATACTCCTCAACTCGGAGACAATCCATCTGACACCCGCATCCGAACTCCTGCTCTTCTACGCCTCGCGCAGCCAGAACATCGAAGAAAAGATCCGTCCCGCACTCGATCGCGGTGAGGTCGTGATTTGCGACCGTTTTTTCGACGCCTCGCTCGCGTACCAGGGCTATGGACGGGGATTGCCTCTGGACTTCATCGACGGCATGACCGGCCTCGTGTGTGGGGGGAGTACACCGGAAATCACGATTCTGCTCGACATTGATACCAAGACCGGCCTGAACCGGGCGCGAGAGCGAAACAGGACGCAGGCGGCAGACGAAGGCCGGTTCGAGGCTGAGGAACTGAAGTTCTACGAGCGGGTCCGGCATGGCTATCTGGAGCTTGCCGCCCGCAGCCCTGAACGAATCAAAGTTGTCCCGGCTCTCGGAACCATCGATGAAGTCCAGTCCGCGATTCGTCGTGTGTTGAGGTTGGACTGACATGAGTTTCGCTGATCCTTTTTTGGGAAATGTCCGCGTCATTGCCCAGTTGGAGGCCAAACTACGGAGAGGCCGGTTGCCTCACGCTTTGATCTTCACGGGTCCGGAAGGCGTGGGCAAGCGCACGTGCGCGCTTCGGATCGCCAAAACACTTCAATGTGAGAAACACGAATCCCCGCCGTGTGGCGCCTGTGCTCAATGCCGGAAAATCGAACGGGGCCATCACGCCGACGTCAGCACACTCACTCTCGAAGGGGATGCAAGTCAGATCAAGATCGAACAGATACGTAAACTGCGGTCCACGCTGGAGTTTGAACCGCTGGAGGGCGTCGCCAAGGTCTATTTGATTGATCCTGCTGAACGCATGACAGAGGCTGCGTCCAATGCCCTGTTGAAAGCTCTCGAGGAGCCCCCGGCGGCGACGTACTTCTTCCTGATCACGGCGAATTCCCAGGAGTTGAAGGCAACCATCCGGTCGCGGAGTCAGACCTATCATTTTTCTCCTGTGCCACTGGAAGATATCCGGAAGGCCGGCATTGCCGACGAGCGGGTCGTCCGGTGGTCTCAGGGGAGCATCGGTCGTGCCATGCGGACAGACGCCGAAGAGTTGCTGTCGGAACGCGAGATGCTGCTGGAATTTTTGGAAACGGTGATGACAGCCCGGGACGAAGCGCTCGCCGGCCTGCTCGCTGCGAGTGCCGAACTCGCGCGTTCTAAGGAAGACTATCGTGACCGGATTCGAATCCTTGGAGTCCTTGTTTCGGACCTGATGTTTCTTGAAGTTGGACTCGATCACCGGCTTGTCAATGTCGACATCCGTGAGCGTTTGGAGAACCTTCGAAACAGCGTGTCTATGGAACGCATTGTCCAGATTGGGGACTGTCTGAAGTTCATCGAAGTGAACCTGAAATATCATGTCCACCGGCAGATGATGGCCGATAGACTGGCCCTCACTTTGAACCCATCAACCGCCGAATTACTGCATGACAAACCCTGGGAATATCGATAAAATGTGTTCAATAGGGTGAACGACATTCCGTAGGTGATTGGGAATCTGATTCCAAAAACTTTCCTTGTTTGACGGCCCGAGTCTAAATTACTCCGAGCGGCAGGATACGCCTGCCGGAGCGGGACCGGAGGGATCGGAAAACCGAAATAACTGCGGGTAAACCAGTCCCCGGCCCTTCATAGAACACTAGAGCTTAGCGAGGAACGCGATGTCCAATCGGAAATTGATCCGTCCCAGCCTGTCAGAAGTGAAAGATCAGATGACGGTCCGGCAAGTGAGGCGAAAACAGGCTCCCGGCGACCAGACGAACGCCGAAAATTTTTATTACGTCAAACAGATGCAGAATCGGACACCCATGGTCCTGGTCTTAAAGGATGGCGAGCAGATTCACGGTGTCATCGAGTGGTACGACAAGGATTCCCTCAAAGTAAACCGCGCGTCGGAACCCAATCTTCTGATTCTCAAGCACAATATCAAATACATTTACAAAGCTGGCGAAGGCGGCGACTGAACGCTCGAAGCTCTTGATTCAGGACTGCAATACCAGATGAAAATCGGGATCACCGCCGGAGATCCAGCGGGTATCGGTCTGGAAATTATCCTGAAGGGCATCCCCTCTTTCCTGTCCCGTGCTGCATGGGTGCTTTTCGGCGAAACCGCTGACTTCGAGGCCAACCTTCACCGATTCGCCCCCGATCTGCCATGGTCCCCGATTACCGATCTGGAAAGCGTTCAAACCGGGCGTCTCGGGTTTTCGTCGATCGGGAATGGCCCTGCAGTCCCCTGGGGGCAGGGTACGACCGAGACGGGTCGCCGCGCGCTTGCTGCGCTGGAAGCCGGGGGCCAGGGAGCCCGATCGGGAGAACTGGCCGCGCTGGTGACGGCGCCACTCAGCAAAGAACTCGTTGGACCTGGATTTTCGGGACAGACAGGCTTTCTCAGAGCGCATTCGGGCTCCGCACGTGCCGCGATGGCGTTTTTCACCCGAAGTTTTAAAGTCGTTCTGGCGACCACGCATCTTTCCCTTCGCGACGCAGTTTCATCGCTTTCGCGATCCTCTTACGTTGATCTCATCGGACTGATCGATTCAGAATTTCAGCGCTACGGATACGATCGCCCCCGGATCGCTGTTGCCGCGGTAAACCCGCATGCCGGCGAAGGAGGAATGTTCGGAACCGAGGATGACCTCATACTGAAACCTGCTGTCCTGGAATGTGGGGCAGGCGGGATCCGGGTTTCGGGACCCTACCCTGCGGACAGTGTGTATCAGCGGGCTCATGCAGGGGAATTCGACATCGTCCTGGCTCCCTATCACGACCAGGGATTGATACCGGTGAAATTGATCGCTCCCCGCTCTGCCGCCAACGTCACGCTCGGTCTGCCCTATGTCCGTACCTCGCCCGACCACGGCACCGCGTTCGCGATTGCAGGGCTGGGCACGGCGGAAACCGGAGGAATGGAAACAGCCTTCGAATGGGCCCTCGAACTCGCCAGCCGACTAGAGGGCACGAAGACGTGATACGGAAGAGGACTAAAGGGGACGGACACTTGATGCGACATTGTAGCCTTACGAGTATATTTCGGCTGAAGTGTCCGTCCCCTTTAGGCCTCTTCCTTATGTCCGACAGAGGGCGCAGAGACCGTAGATTTGTAATTTGTGGTCGAGAACTTTAAAGCCAAGTCGGGCCGATGCTTCATTTTGAATTTTTTCGATCTCGGCGTTGAGGAACTCGATCGATGTGCCGCAGGCCGTGCAGACCAGGTGGTCATGATGCGTGTGGTTATACAGATGTTCGTAGCGGGTCAGTCCATCCGCCAGGTCGATCTCTCTCGCCAGCCCGGCCTGGATCAGCAGCTTCATCGTTCGGTACACGGTTGTGTATCCGATTTTTGAATCCTCACCGCGGACCTTGCGGTAAATGTCTTCGACGCTGCGGTGGCCCTCGCCGGCCAGAAAGGTTTCGAGGATGATCTTACGGTGGGCGGTCTGCTTCAGCTTCTTTGCCGCCAAATATTCCTTAAAGACCTGCATTTCGGGCGAGATCTTTTTCATAAGGATCAGGTCGGGGGTTGTGAGGGAGGGATCAGTTTGACGACGTCGTTGTAGATGACGAAAACGATCAGCGTCAACAGGAAAACGAAGCTGACCTGGACAATGCGTTCCTTTGTAGCCAGGCTTAAATCGTGTCGCGAGATGCCTTCGATGAGGAGCAGGAACATGACGCCGCCATCCAGTATCGGTATGGGCAGAAGGTTGATAACGCCCAGGTTGAGACTGATCAAGGCCATGAAACGGACCAGTGGTGCAAGACCTGCCTGCAAGGCTTGGCCCGAATAATTCACGATTCCGATGGGACCATCCAGCGAGCGCATGGACGTCTCTCTGCGTACCAGTCGTCCGAGTATTTCGAAGATGAGCAGAGCGTCGCCGGTGTTGGTCTGGACCGATCGCACGATCGAATCCACAAAACCAAGTTTGATCATGGTAGTGGGGAGCGTCGGGTACATGATCCCGATCATCCGTTGGCCATCCGCATTGGCTACCGGAATTATTTCCAGATCCACACGCTGGGCTTCACAGGTGTCTTCTGCGTTTGTATCCGTTGAAACAGAGGAGACAGAGTCGAGGCTGCATCGCGAAACGGTAACGGGAAGGACTTCGCCTTCGCTGGCTTGAATGATTTCGTTGATCGAGCGGTTGGATCTCAGGAGATCAATATTGTCGACCGCTATGATCTCATCGCCGGGGAGCAAGCCCCCGCGTTGGGCGGGCGAATCCGCACCCGAATACCCCTCAACGACGATGCGATTTCGTGGGAACATGCCCGAGTAGCCTGTTTCGTTGCGGGGCTGGCGTTCCGGTATGAGTATGATGGTGAGGCGCTCGCCATCGCGATCCAGGGTGGCCGGGATCTCTCTTTCCGGGCTCAGGATGACGTTGGTTTCGACCGCTTGCCATGTGGGGTTCAGTTCCCCGTCGAATTCGACGATCAGATCACCGGGCCGGATGCCTGCGGTTTCGGCCGGAGATCCTTCTTCCACAATGTCGACCCGTGCCTCGCCTTCCAGGAATTCCGGTACTTCCGTCCCGTACATGTACAGTCCAGCGAGTAGAACCACCGCCAGGACGCCGTTCATTGCCGGGCCCGCAAAGGCAATCAGAAATCGTTGCCATTTGGGTTTCGACATGAACTCATCAGGATCCCCTGTGACTTCGTCTCCCGGGTTTTCCCCCGACATCTTGACGTACCCGCCCAGGGGGAGGATGCTCAGCCGGTAGTCGGTGTCCCCGTACCGGAATCCGAACAGTCGTGGGCCAAAGCCGACGGAAAAGGTTTCCACGCGGACGCGGAAGAGCTTTGCCACCAAAAAATGGCCGCCCTCATGGATGACTATGATCACTCCAAGGACGATCATGGCCCCAACAATACTGGATAATAGCGTCGCCATCGTTATCTGTCTCTATACCTTAGCCGAGTTTGAATAATTCTAACATGGAAGCCCTTCCCCACCGTTACTGGCAGGTCTCTGTCAGCGATTCTAAGGTAGTTCGGGGGGCTGGTTTCGGGTCGTTATCCCCCGGGCGTAGTCGCGGGCCCAACCGTCCGCAGCGAGCACCTGCGCCACCGTATCGGCTGGTCCTGGCTCGTGAGCATCGAGGACCGTCTCAATGACCACAGTCAGGTCGCTGAACCTGATGCGGTGTTCGAGGAATGCTTCGACTGCAATCTCGTCTGCGGCGTTGAGGACCGCAGGTGCCGTACCACCGATCTCGATTGCTCTGTACGCCATCGAGAGTGCCGGGAATTTTGCCCGGTCCGGTTCTTGAAATTCGAGAGCGGGAAGCGCGGCCCAGTCCAGCGATGGGACAGGCGACACCTTTCGTTCTGGATACGTGAGTGCGTATTGGATCGGTCCCCGCATATCGGCTACGCCGAGCTGAGCCACAATCGAACCATCGACAAACTCGACCATGGAATGGATGACAGACTGGGGGTGGATCACGACATCGACCGACGAGGCCTGGATGTCGAATAGCCAGCGGGCTTCGATAATCTCAAAACCCTTGTTCATCAACGTCGCTGAGTCCACCGTAATACGAGGTCCCATCTTCCAGGTCGGATGCTGGAGAGCCTCTTCCGGGGTCACATTCGGGAACTCGGCAATGGGTCGGTTCAAGAACGGCCCACCCGAGGCGGTCAGGATCAGGCGGCGCACTTCCGGTCTCCGGCCCGCGCGCAGACACTGGGCGATTGCGTTGTGTTCGCTATCGACCGGTAGAATGGTTCCTCCGTTTGCGTCTGCCGTTTTTCGCAGCAGCTCGCCAGCAATGACCATCGCTTCTTTGTTTGCAAGCGCAACTGGTTTTCCCGACTGCAGGGCGGCGTATGTCGGTTCCAATCCAGCGGCACCTACTGCGGCGGAAACGACGATATCCACGTCGGGGGAAGCGGCAAGTGAGCGGAGCCCTTCCGCGCCGTCCAGCACCTCGGGAACCTCGACATCGAGCGCCGCACACTCTTTACGAAAGGATTCCACCTGTGAGGAGTCGGCCACAGCCACGGTGTGTGGCCGATAGCGGGCCGCCTGTTCGGCCAGAACACTCACAGACCGCCGTGCAGCCAGGCCGACGACCTTGAGTTCGTCCCCCAGGTTATCGACGACGTTCAGAGTGTTGCGGCCGACCGACCCGGTCGATCCGATTATGGCGATGCGTTTCATTTACTCATCTGTTCATTGGGACTTCACCCCAGCAGCAGCAGTAGATAAAATACGGGAGCAGCGAAGAGCAGGCTGTCCACGCGATCCAGGACGCCGCCATGCCCTGGCAAGCGATTTGATGAATCCTTCACACCCACACTGCGTTTGAGTGCCGACTCATACAGATCACCGGCTTGTCCGGCGAGTGCCGTAATTAATGATATGAGAGCCAGCCAGAAGTACGATGTGCCCACCAACATTCCACCGAGTCCGACGCCTGCCACCAGACTCGCAGCCAACCCGGCAACGGCTCCTTCGACCGTCTTGCCCGGACTGATTCGGGGCGCTAAACGATGGTGTCCCCACCGGCGGCCGATGTAGTAGGCGGCGGAGTCTCCGGCCCAGATTATTCCCAGAACCACGAAGACCGCAAAGCGCGGCAAGAGGATAAGAAATCCAAGGAGCAGGCAGGTATAGAACAGACCTCGAAGGCCGTTCGCGAAATGCCGCAGAGCCGGGCCCGGGGAATGCGAAGCGAGTGCCGTGATCATCAAGAGGAGCGCAGCCATCACGAACATCCCGAGCGTCGACACGGGAGGGCCGAGAAAAGAGAGCGTGAGCCCAGCTCCAACAGGAATAAACCAGTGGCCCGGACGGCTCGTCTCCGGCTTCGAATTCTTCGATGTGCCCAGATCAAGGAATTCATCCAGCGCCAGTACGCCCACCAGCGCGACGAGTGAAGCGAAGACCCAGTCCGATCCCCAGTACGTCACGCCGAGCACGACAGGGATCCCCGCCGCGGCGGTCAGGACACGATTCATCGTGAGATGGGAATGCCGACGCCACCGGCGCGTTCTGCTAATCCGCCATATCGGCGTTCGCGTTTCTGAAATGCAATAACGGCCTCGTATAAATGCTGCCGTCGAAAATCGGGCCAGAGCGTATCTGTGATCCAAATTTCCGAATAAGCGATCTGCCAGAGAAGAAAATTGCTGATACGAAGTTCTCCGCTAGTTCGGATCAGCAGGTCCGGATCGGGGAGGTCTGCTGTGTAGAGTCTGCGGACCAGATCTTCTTCTTTGATGCCGTCGAGCAAAGCCGGGTTTTGCTTGGCCTGGGCCAGAATCGTATTTACGGCGCGAATTATCTCTGCGCGGCCGCTGTAGTTGAGCGCGACGTTAAATCGAAGCCCTGTATTCGACCGCGTTCGGTCGACGGCATTGTCCAACTCCCGCTGAATCGCTGGGCCCAACTCGTCCGTATCACCCAGGGTGTTGAAGCGGATGTTGTTGCGATCGATGTTGTCGAGTTCCTTGTCGAGATACTCACGCAGGAGGCGCATCAGCGTTTCGACTTCCCGTTTCGGACGCTTCCAGTTTTCTGTGGAGAAGGCGTACAGGGTGAGTGCCCCAATTCCAAGTTCCGCGGAAGCCTCGAGAACATCGCGCACGGACTCGATTCCGGCGTGATGCCCGGCTACACGGGGGAGGCTGCGCCCCTTGGCCCACCGTCCATTCCCGTCCATGATAATTGCGATGTGAACAGGCAAGGCCTTGGGATCGATCAATTGGATCAGGTCTTGCCCGGGATTAGACATAAGAAAGGCTATGTTACCACTTCATCCCGTTAGCGCTGTAAGGGCCTGTCAGAGGTCAGGTGTGAAATTCGGAAGGCGATCGTCGGGCAGCGTCAATACTCGACAGACACTAAATGGAGGCCTTTGGCGGGAACAGTCGGGCCTGCGCGTTGCCTGTCTCTGGCTTCAAAAATACCCGGAATTTCTTCCGGATTCAATTTGCCCCGGCCGACTTCGATCAGTGTTCCCACGATCGTTCGGACCATGTATTGCAGAAAACCGTTCGCGCGTATCCGGAAAACCCATTCTTCACTGCTCCTCTCCCATTGTGCTTCGTAGACCTCCCGTGTGTGACTCTTCTTGGAGGTGGCCGCGGCAGAAAAGGATGTGAATTCATGTCGCCCCGGAAAATAACGGGTGGCCTGATCAACGGTGTCCGGATCGAGATGTTGCCAAATCGAATGCACGTACCGGGAATGGAATGGGGAGACCACCGTCGATCGCCAGACATGATACTCGTAGGTTTTGGCACGAGCGGATGCCCGCGCGTGAAAATCAAGAGGCATCTCCTCAACGGATGTGACCCGGATCTCGGGAGGTAACAACGCGTTCACACTACGATGGAAAGCATCGGTGTCGATGGCCTTTTCAGTCAGAAAGTGTGCGACCTGCCCCTGCGCATGTACGCCCGCATCGGTGCGTCCTGAGCCGTGGGTTGTGATTTCATGATCCAGAATGTTTCCGATCGCTCTCTCCAACTCGCCTTGAAGCGTCCGGACACCGGGTTGGAGCTGCCATCCATGAAAGGATGTGCCGTCGTAGGAAAGGGTTAACTTGAGGTTTCGCATGTGAAAGAAGCGACGCACTATAGCATAACTCGTGACGCTCCTTTTCCCGAGCGCCCGTAGGGAGACACTCCGCTTCTTCGGTATACTGCGGTCGTGGATCTGGCCATCGCACTGTTGTTCGGACTCTGTGTCGGGAGCTTCCTCAACGTCTGTATCGCCCGCATTCCATTGGACATCTCCGTGGTCAGCCCGCGTTCCCGCTGCCCGAAATGTGAAACGCTGATTGCCGGGTACGACAATGTCCCTCTGCTGAGTTACGTGATCCTCGGTGGGCGGTGTCGGAGTTGCCGGACTTCAATCTCGCTCCGATACCCCGGGGTGGAGGGTTTGACCGCCATCATCAGTGTGTTGCTCGCCAACCAGTACGGCCTGAGTGTGTCATGGGCCGTTTATCTTGTTTTTTCGTCTTCAATAATCGTTCTCGTACTGATCGATCTGGACCACCGCATTCTCCCTGACGTAATCACCTTGAACGGAATATGGATCGGGATATTGATCAGCCTCTATCTCGCGTCTCCCAGCCCGTTTGCCGCAACCCTTTACGCTTTCGCGGGCATTGGGGTGTCCAATCCATATGTCCTTGCGCTCACGGCGAGTCTGGCAGGTGCAGGCTTTGGTGGGGGGCTGCTCTGGTTTGTCAGGGGAGCTTTTTTCAGGGTCCGTGGAATAGAGGGCATGGGGCTCGGAGACGTCAAGATGATGGCGATGGTCGGCGCGTTCCTAGGCTTACCGCTCACATTGCTGACCATTCTCCTGGGATCGATTCTGGGTTCCATCATAGGACTCGCCGTAATTCGGGCTTTTGGCAAAGGGCGCCACTACGAACTCCCTTTCGGCACCTTCCTCGGTGGAGGTGCAATCGTGGCGGTGCTCTATGGCAACGATCTCATTCGCTTATATTTAAAAAATTTCTTCCCTCCAGCTTCCTAGGGTTAGCCGTTTCGGGCTGCTTGGATAGGACCGGGTGTGGGAGGCAGCCCCTATTTCGCTTGCCCTTTCGACGCCATTGACGTTTCATTTGAAGTTGGCACCAGCACTGTCCCTAAGACATACTTCAACAAGGACTGAAACTTTAGAATGGAGCCACAGGTGCGAACATCGGGTTGCGGCAGTCAAAAGGGCATGAGCATGTTCGAGCTCTTGATCGTATTGTCGATCATTATGGTGATTATGGCGATGGCCCTGCCGCAAATGTTCAGCGTTCGGGAAGACTATCGATTGACAGCCGTGGCGACCGAACTTGTGGGTTATGCATCGAACGCGCGGATCCTGGCGATTACAGAAAACTCAGATTTCCGGGTGACCGTCATCGATTCCGATACCTACGCCATCCAGGAAGACATCAGCGGCACCTGGACAACGGACGCCAGTTACGACCTGCCGAGCGGTTTCAGCATTGCTCCGGCAAATGCCAACGAGACAGCCGAATTTCATTCGCGCGGGAACGCGACACCGGTGACAACGTTTACGATCACGAATCCCAACAACAATACACGCGATGTGGTTGTCTCATTGTCGGGACGCGTCAATGCGCAATAATTATAAGGATCGCGTGGAGCGCGGCTTCACCCTGATCGAAACCCTGGTCGCGACGGGCATTCTGGTTTCGGGTTTGGTGGCGGTTGCATATCTGTTCACCTTCTCGATTCGGACGAACATGATGACGGAACAACAGACTTCGGCCACGCTGTTGCTCTCCAACAAAATGGAAGAGTTGAGAGGCACGTCATTTTCCAGCCTGACCGTAGGCGGTGGACTCGACGCCAGCAGTCCGACGACGAGTTACTGGGATTACGTTTCGATCAGTACCAGTGGCGCGATCACCTCTGACACGAGTACCACGGATGCCACCTACCTCCGGCTCTGGCAAGTCGCGGGAACGAATACAAAAGTGGTTTCCGTCGTTGTTTATACGCAGAACGCCCGCATCGGCATGCAGCAGATGGAGTTGGCCCGTGCCAGCACGGAGGTCACCTCGGGTTTCTGATGGAACGCAGACACAAGAAAAAGCAGTCCGGCTTCTCGCTGGTTGAACTTATGTTGGCGATGTCGATCACGCTTGGCATCGGAATCATCGTCTTCCAGATGTTTCTTCAGAACGAGGGCGTGTTTCAGGACCAGACCATGGTCATGGAGATGCAGCAGAGTGTCCGGGCCGTGGCGTCGATGATCGCTGACGAAGCCCGGCTTGCCGGCCAGGGTGTTCCGGTGTACAGCGCGGCACAGGACACGACGACAGTCGAGGCGGCCCAGGTGTTTCTGGATGGGACCGATTCTGATGACCTTCGATTCCGTGCCGGAATCCGAAACGCGGCCACGACCGTCACGACCCCGCTTGTCTATAGCGGGACGACAACGGTCACGGTCGCTGATGTGAGCGGCATCAATGCCATTGTTGGCACAGACGCCGATTATTTTGTATATCTGTGGGGGCCCACAGGCAACACGTGGACTTGGCTACGCGGGGAGGTCTCCAACATCAGCACCGGATCCAACCAGCTCGACGTTGCGTTGAGCCAGAATAGTGGGCAGGGCGCAACTTTTTCGAGTGCCCCTCGTCTGGCTCTGGAGGAAGGCATATCCTATCGGCTCAACAGCGGGTCTGTGATGCGAGGGACGACGACCGATTTCAGCAACCTGACCGCACCCACGTTTTCCGAACAGACGATAGGCACCAACTTTACGGCTTTGACCTTCACCTACTATGACGCAGCGGGCGCCACCGTCTCGCCTACGACGCTGGCTCTTCGATCCACGATCCGCCGGGTCGATCTCGTCGTCGGAGCACAAACTTCGGGGACCCTTTCCGGTGGCTCGGTTGATAATTTCGCGATCACGCTGTCTGTCTATCCCCGCAATCTTGCCGTTAACTGACAACTTCGGGCGGAACCCTGCATTTCAGGTACTGCGGTCATAGCTTTCCCAGAGTGAAATCCGTCTTCCTAAATTTCTTGAGTCAGAAGTTTGCCGCTTAACAGGATGTCCTAGTCCGATCTGATCGTCTTCTTACTCTGCCGCCTCGGCTGCCGCCTCGTTGTCCACCCGCACCGTCGGAACGGTGCGGGTCTTTTCAGGGCATGCCTCAACCTTTCGCCGATCCCAAATAAGCCTCGCAATCAGGATGATTGCGAGGGTCGCCGGTCGTTCGGACAGGATGTCCGTTTTAACGGCCGAGCGAAATCTTGTCCCTTCGGCGAACCGGTCGGATGACGTAGTGTGCCGGACCCGACTTCAACCACGATCTGCTATGACCCACCCTGCTTTGTGCCCCAGTGCAGCGCTGCGACGCCGCCCGTAAGGTTCCGGTATTGGACTCTTTCGAAACCGACGGACGTGATTATGGCGGCGAGCTCACTTTGGGATGGAAAGCGGCCGACGGAATCGGGTAGGTACTGGTAGGGCCCCTCGGCTCCAGATATCCAGGCGCCAAGACGGGGCAGGATGTGGCTGAAGTAGAACGCGAATACTGATCGAAACACCGGCAACACCGGTCGCGAGAATTCCAGTATGACGCAGCTCCCTCCGGGTTCAAGGACGCGATGCATTTCCTTGAGTCCCTGCTCGATGACCTCCACATTACGCAGACCGAATGCGATGGTTACGAAACGGAAGGTGCCCTCACGAAACGGAAGCGCCATCGCATCCGCATCGCTGAGTTTGCTGGTCGACTGGTTCGGGCCCGATCCGAGCTTTTCCTGTGCGTGGAGCAGCATCGGATGACAGAAGTCCGCCCCTACGACCTGGAGGCCAAGCCGACGCTGGAGTTCAAGCATCAGATCGCCGGTGCCTGTGCAGAGGTCGAGGCACATGTCGTCCGGGGAGGGTTCCATCGAGCGTATCAGGCGGACCGTGCGCCGCCGCCAGGATCGGTCGATCTGAAACGAAAGCAGCCGGTTCAGCAGATCGTAGCGACCGGCGATCGCTGCGAACATTCTCTGGACATCGGGCCCGGGTGGAGCCCGGTATGCGTTCATTGGGACACGCTCCGGATAACTGTAGCGACGAGCTTCGGAGAGATACCCGCCTCTACGTCCACCTTGCCGACCCGGCGCGGCAGTACGAAATGAATGCTTCCGTCACGAATTTTCTTGTCATGTCGCATCGACTTCATCATTTCCTTCACGGGCAGATCCGCGATTGAAGGCAAGGTGCCGATCGACTGGATCGCCGTGACTATCCTGGACGCTTCGTTCCCGCTGATGCGTCGCAGCTGTTGGGCAATCCTCGTCGCTGCGATCATGCCGTGCCCGACAGCCTCGCCGTGCTTGATTCCGCGGTAGTGTGATGCGGCTTCGATTGCATGACCCAGCGTGTGTCCAAAGTTTAAAATTCGGCGCAACCCGTTTTCTTTTTCATCGATCCCTACGACATCGGCTTTGATTCGCAGGCACCGGTAGACCAGGTCCTCCAGAACCCGCGGTTCTTTCCGAAGGATTGCCGGAAGGCGGCGTTCGAAGTGATCAAAAAGATTCCGGTCGCGGATCACACCGTACTTGAGAGCTTCCCAGAGACCGCTCCGATAATCCCGTTCCGGGAGTGAAGCGAGCAGCCCCGGATCGGCGATGACCAAGGGTGGCTGATGGAAGCACCCGATGAGGTTCTTGCCTGCTGCATGGTTGACGCCTGTCTTTCCTCCCACGCTGGAATCGACCTGGGCCAGAAGGGTCGTGGGTACCTGGACAACCGCGATACCTCTCAAGTAGATGGAAGCCGCAAATCCTGCGACGTCACCCACGACTCCTCCGCCGAGCGCTATAACAGTGGATTGCCGGGTCAAGCCCAGTTCGAGCATGGCATCGATCAAGCGGCTTACCGTTCGGAGTGTCTTGGCACGTTCCCCATCAGAAATCGTCACAATCGGGTTTCGACCCAATGGCCGCTTTCCGACGTGGCTGAGCACCTTCTTCTGGGATACAACCATGAAGGGCGGCCCGAGGCCAGCGTCCGCGAGGTGCTCCATTATGTTCTCGTATGCACCGGTGCTCACAAGAATCCGGGACTGTGATGCTTTAAGCTTCAAAGTTATTTTCTTCATCACATAAACGAAACGGGCGGCCTATTGGGCCGCCCGTTTATAGACAAAAAGGTCCGGAACTGATCGATTACCTGCGTTGAGCTATTTCACCGCGTGCTCTTGCGGCCAGATTTCCGGCCTCAGGTAAGAGTTCCAATGCGGCCAGGATTTGCTCATCTCCCTCCAGGAGAACCCGGGTGGCCTCCGCCACTCCAAAACGGCTGTAGAAGATTTCGTATTTGATCTTCAGCGCAACGTAGTCTTGATTTTCGGCGACAGCAGCGTCGGTGATCTCAATATCTCTTTCCCGGATGTGTGCGATGAAGTCGGCTATCATTTCATCGGACACCTCGAAGGACAGATCGACGACGGGGTTGTCTTGAAGGAAATCCTGGGCATAGGTATAGAAGACGAAACGTTTGTCCATCACATCCTGGGACTCGTTTAACTCGCCCATCGAAACCAGTTCATCGGGAGTGATGCCGCCCCCGCCATACACAATCCGTCCCAGGTCCGAGTACTTGATGTCGTCTTCGGAGGGAGCGGGTGGTGTGCCGCGCTGGTTGTAGTAGTCGAATTCGGAAATCGTCGAGTAGTCCCGTTGAATCAAACGCCCGCTGGGCGTATACCACTTTTGTGTCGTCAGTGCGAGGCCGGCTCGTTTGTTCAGTGGAAAGACGGACTGCACCAATCCTTTGCCAAAACTTGTTTCACCGACAATGAGGCCTCTGTCGTGATCTTGAATCGCCCCGGCTACTATTTCCGATGCACTGGCACTTTGGTGGTTGATGACGACTACGAGCGGGTACAGGTTGTCGTCGTTGTCACGCTTAGACGCGTAGGGACGATTGGATCCGCTCGTCCGTCCTCGAGTTTCGACGATAGTTTGATCTTTCTGGAGAAACGTTTCCGAAACATCAATGGCCTGTTGCAGGAGCCCACCCGGATTCCCGCGAAGGTCAAAAATGAGCCCATTGAGGTCGGCGTCGCGCAGGTCTCTGAGCGCCGCTCGGAGCTCGCTGCCGGTGGACTCTGCAAAGCTTTCGAGTTTGATGTAGCCGATACCGTCGCGAATGTGAAACGCGCTACTGATCGTAAACCTGGCGATTTCGTCGCGGACAATCGTGATTTCCAGGGGTTCGTCCACGCCCGGTCTCGCGATCGTCACGTCCACGGGTGTTCCCCGGGGTCCCTTCAATTTGCCAACAACTGAATTCAGATCAGACCCTTCGGTGGCCTCTCCATTCACATGGCTGATCACATCACCGACCCGCAAGCCGACCTTTTCAGCGGGTGCGCCGGGGAATGGCGGCGAAACGACCGTGACCTTGCCGAAGCGGCTGCTCACAGTGATTCCCAGACCAAAGTAACGTCCCTGCTGATCTTCTCTGAGCCGTGTAAAATCGTCAGGCGTAAAGAACTTCGAATGCGGATCCAGCGTCCGCAGCATGCCGTCGATTGCCCCGTAGACGGCGGTCTCCGGGTTTACCTCCGTCGCGTGATTCTCTTCAACCAGGCTCAGCAAGGTTGTAAATGTCTTGAGAGCGTCATCCAGTTCTTCCTCGACTTCTTCAACTCTCACCCGGGCTTCGAGTTGCGTACCGTAAAGACTTCCGAACAGCGCAATGGCACATAGAATGGCGGTCCAGAAAAGTATTGTCCGGGATGATCGTAGCTTCATGTGAACCCCTTTCGAAACGAGTGTGTCGATTATAACAAAAGGACTCGGACAAATTCGAGGAACAAATCCTTTGTTTTGTGAGGATCACGGAATGCGATCCCCCGTTTGTTGAAGGAACTTTAATTTGACGCCATTTCACGCCTGCCGCTATGATGAATTGAACTTTTGTCTGGAGGAATGTTTTATGGGCCAACTTGGTTTTCAGGAGCTCCTTGTAATCTTCATCATCGCGCTCCTGGTATTCGGTCCGAAAAAGTTGCCCGAACTCGGAAAGTCCTTGGGCAAGGGGCTCCGTGAATTCAAGCGTGCCACCAACGAGTTGAAAGCAACATGGGATGACAATTTGAAGGACGCCGAGAACGAAATCTCCAGTACAGCCAAGGATTTTCGGGATATCCAGAAGGATGTCAACGCGACCATGAACGAAGCGTCAGAAGTTGATCAGGCTGTAGATAATTCCTCGACACCGCCACCATCATCCGGACCGCCCGAGGCGGGGCCGGCTCCATCGGAGACTCCCTCGCAGAAGCCCTCATAGATGTCCGTATCGCCGCCAGTAGAAGCCCAGAGATCGATACTTTCTGGAGAAATGTCGTTTCTCGACCATCTGGAGGAGTTGCGGCAGCGTATTTTTAGAATTCTGATCGCGATTGCGGTCACATTCGTGGTGTGCTGGGCTTTTGTCGACCAGATTTATAGAGTCATTGCGTTTCCGATTCTCGATGCGCTCGGGGACCAGCCGCTCGTATTCATCAGTCCCACACAGCCATTCAATCTATTTGTTAAGGTGTCCTTCGTAGCGGCTCTTTTCCTGGCGTCGCCGTTCATTCTGGCGCAACTCTGGCTCTTCATTGCGCCGGGCATGTATCGGCACGAGCGTCGCTGGGCGATCCCGTTTGTACTTTCGGGAAGCCTCCTGGCCATGACCGGTGCCCTGTTTGGCTATTTTATCGCCTTTCCTTTCGCCCTGGATTTCCTGATCAATTGGGGTGAGCGCGCCGGATTGCAGGCGATGATCGATGCGACCCTCTATTTCGACCTGTTTCTCACCATCGAACTCGGCCTGGCTGTCATCTTTCAAATACCTCCCGTGATTTTCGTTTTGAGCCGCCTCGGAGTGGTTTCGGCCGGTTTCCTCTTACGGAATACGAAATATGCCGTGCTGATCGCTTTCGTTATCGCAGCCATCATCACGCCCACGGCAGACATTCCAAACATGATGATCATGGCGGGCCCCATGATCCTGCTCTATCTCGTCGGCGTCGTCGTTGCTTTCGTCTTCGGGAAACGCACTTAGACAATCGATCAGGACCTTCAGCGGTAAGCTAACCGTTCCGAAAACACTGAATTCCTGGCTGAAGTGGGCTACTGAGGGTCGCGCTCAGGGCAGGGATTGCGCGTCGATGTCGGGAAGTGCGTGGTAGAGAACGTCTCCGATGACTTTAAGGCTATCCGCGCTGGTCTTGTCCAGAGTGTCACCGGGTGAATGCCAGTAAGGGTAGTCGAAGTCGATCAAATTGATAGCGTCGATACCGGCTCTCAGGTAGGGGACGTGATCGTCCTCGATGAAAGACGGCGTGTTCCCAAAGTGCTCGCCGTACCCGAGGCGATCGGCGGTTTCCCAGATGAGCGTCTTCAACCAGTCACTTGAAGCCGCCTCCTCGAGGACGGTCAAATCCCTGTCGCCAATCATGTCGACAAGTATGAGAGCCTTCAGGTCTTCGAGCGCCCCTGCTTCGAAGCGGCGCGCGATATCGTAACGACTGCCGTATAAGCTGTCGGTCGCGGTCCAGTCCAGAACCGCTTCCTCACCGTCGAAGAATATGAATTCGAGATCGTGTTCCAGTTCCAGGTCCGCCGTGATTCGGGCCAGCTCCAGGACCACCGCCGTGCTGGACCCACCGTCGTTTGCTCCCAAAAAGCTGAAATCAAACCGCTTCGTGTCGTAATGACCTGCAACGGCAATCGCTCCGTCACCCGATGTCCCGTCCCGGATGGCCCTGATGTTAGCCATCTCGATCTCCCCGATCGGTGTCCGGGCAACAAACACGTCCAGTTGAGGGTCGAGCCCGGCACTCGCCAGCTCCGAGACGATATAGTCCCGGGTCCGCGCCAGGTTTTCACTGCCGGATGGCCGGGCTCCAAAAGCGACGACCGTTTCCAGATCCCTGAACGACCGCTCCGCGTCGAATGGAGACTCGATCGATGCCCCCGCACCCGTGCCGGGTCCCGCTTCCTGAAATCCGAGCGTGAGGACGACGACGACGGCCGGAGCGGCGAATCCCAGCAACATACGTTTGTTCTTCGACATGAGACCTCTCAAACTCATGGAACACAATAACCCGTTTCCAGAGGGATGTCATGGTCCGGATGATACGATTAGAGGTAACAGCGACGATCTAAACAACGTTGTGAGGTGCAACATGTCCGGGAATAAAGCTGAGACTGTCGGATTATTCATTACGGGAGCTCTCCTTGGGCTCACTGTCGGATTTCTCTACGCTCCCCAGAGCGGCTCGCGAACCCGTAAGCAGATTCGGAAACAGGCACGACGCAGCATCGAACACCTGGATGAGATGCAGGACGACATCCGCTCGCAGGTCAACAGTTGGGTGCAGGACGTCGCCGACGCCGTCGACGAGGGATTCCATCAGGGCCGTCGGATTACGCTGGCGGGACAGGAAAGAGTCCTGGGTGTCTTCGACGATGCAAAGCAGTACGTTGATGAAGGCCGCACGCGCGTTGAGCGGCTCATCGGGACTGAGCAATAGTTCGCCGAGACCGAAGACAGGACGCCCCGGAGTCCGGAAGTGATGCAGCGGGGCCGGGTGCGCTAAGAAGTGGACGGTAAGGGGATCGAACCCTCGACCTCGGCATTGCGAACGCCGCGCTCTCCCAACTGAGCTAACCGCCCGTCCGGACCTCAGGGGCAGATCCCTGGAAAAATTAAAGCACCTGCATGAACAACTGTCAATTTAAGGGCCGGATACATACTAATACTAATAACACGGCCGTTCTGAACTGCCCATCCTTTAGAAAACCAAACTCCGCTCCTGTACCTACACGAATCATTTTGATGCTTGTGAATCCCCTGGCGTTGGCTCTGCTGCTGGCCGCACTGGTCGAGGCTCAGGAGCCCGAGTTCACGCTCAATGTCAACGTGGATCTGGTGGAACTCAGCGTCACGGTTCTTGACGCAAGCGACCGCCACGTGACCGGGCTGGAAGCCGTCAACTTCGAGATCTTCGAAGACTCGGTGCAGCAGGATGTTTCCCTGTTCCTGCACGAGGACCGTCCTGTGAGTCTGGGTCTCGTCATCGACAACAGCCGCAGCATGGAACGCAAGAAGGCGCGTGTGGACATGGCCGCGGTGTCCTTTGTGCGCCTGAGCAATCCTCAGGACGAAGCTTTTCTTGTTCACTTTGACGACACCGTGCGCCTGGCGCAGGAGTTCACGTCCGACATCGGGGTTCTCGAAGAAACCCTGGAATCGATCAGTCCATACGGCCAGACCTCTATGTTTGACGCGTTGATGACAGCTCTGGAGAAAATCAAAGAAGGGCGATATGACGAGAAAGCTATTCTCCTGGTGAGCGACGGGGCGGACAATTCCAGCACTGCGGTCTTTGAGCAGGTGTTGGAGAGCGTGCGTCAGTCTGAGGCCGCCGTCTATACCATCGGCGTCCTGAATGACTCCGCGGCAGGTCAGGAGGCGCGCATTGCCCTGGAGGCGCTCTCCGACGCAAGCGGAGGCCGGGCCTTCTTTCCTCAGACGGTCGACGAGATTCCGGCGCTGACTGAGAACATCGCCCGCGAGTTGCGCGAACTCTACACCCTGGGCTACGTTCCCACGAACGCGGGCCGCGACGGCAGTTGGCGGTCGGTGCGCGTTTACGTTCCGATGCCTCCGGAATCACCGCGCTTAAAGATCAACTACCGGCACGGCTACTACGCTCCCGATCCCTAGCGGGCTGCGACCATCATTTTATAATTCAGTCAGGATGAGTGGGCCATCGGGTGTCACGGCCACGGTGTGTTCGAAATGTGCGGAAGGCTGAGCGTCCAGGGTCACCACGGTCCAACCGTCATCCAGTATTTTTACTTTCTCGGTCCCGAGGTTGATCATCGGCTCCAGGGCAAGGACCAGACCGACCTTTATCTTGGGGCCCCGGCCGTTCTGGACGTAATTGAGGACGGGCGGATCTTCATGCAGCGCTCTGCCGATTCCATGTCCGCAGAATTCCCGGACGATCCCATAGTTGTGGGGTTCGACCGTTTGCTGAATCGCCGCTGAGATATCGGATAGGTAATTCCCGGCCCGTGTTTGTTCGATCCCGCGGTACAGCGATTCCCGGGTCACGCGCATCAGTTCAGTCACCTCCGGGGGGACGTCGCCGATCGGTACCGTCATTGCGTGGTCCCCGACGAAGCCGTCATAGGTGATTCCGAAGTCGATACCAATAATGTCACCCGTCTTGAGAACGTTCTGTTTCGAAGGGATGCCGTGAACCACCTCGTGGTTGAGCGATGTGCACAGAGAGGCGGGAAAGCCGCGGTAGCCTTTGAACGTCGGCGTTCCGTTCCTCTTGATCGTCTCTTCTTCCGCGATCCTGTCCAGGTCGTAGGTTGAAACACCATCGACACAGTTTTCACGGACGATCGCAAGGATTTCGGCGTTGATTCGTGCCGGCACCTTCATCCGCTCGATCTCTTGGAGTGTCTTGAGTTGAATCATTTAAAACGTTGCCACGAGGCCATGTACCGGTTTGATTCTAACAAGAAATCAGAGAAATCGTTGAATCCGGTCTGGCCAAACCAGGAATGGAGATTCGCCATGAAGCTCTCGGCAAGATTGCCCTGCTTTCACAGGGACTGCCACACTATGCGCACTTGCTGAGAATTTATAGTGCGCGGATAGCAATCGAATCGACAATCAGTCACGTGTCGAGAGAATTTGATGGGAGCCGCGCGAGGCCACCCACCCTCACGAACCAAGCTTTCGATGTCCGTCTGTGAACCCGAACATTCTTGGCGATATTTAGACCATTACGGACATATAAAGAAGCCGCGCCCCGTCGAGTTAATTGACAAAACCGCAGGGTTTTGATATCTCCCAATGACAAGGGCCGGTTGGACGCTTAAGGGGTTGCACTCAATCTGGAGGTAGCAGAATGAAAGTCAAGGTATTCGTTTTTTTGGGGTTGACGGCAGGGTTGCTCATGATTTCGGGTTCGGTTTTGGCACACCACTCGAATGCGCCATCAGACAAGGACCGCCTGGTGACACTGACGGGAACGGTAACGAACTTCGCGTTCCGGAATCCGCATGTGGGCGTGTCTATTGACGTCACGGATGACCAAGGCAACGTTGTGAATTGGTTTGCCTCCGGCGGCTCTCCTAGAAACCTCGCCAGGGATGCCGGCTGGAACAACAAGACACTTACCAAGGGAGAACAGATCCTTGTTCAAGGCCACCCGAATCGAGACGGCAGGCCACTGCTCCTGTTCATGAGATATTATCGATGTAGTGGCGAAATGATCCCGGTAGATAACAATAAGACCCTTGCAGGAGCGTACTTAACACGCGTACAAATGGCACCCCTCGAAGCGACTCGCGTCCAGGCCGTTTGCGCTGGACGAGAGCAGATTCCCGATATTTTTGGCCCGCTAGCCGGGGACACAAACTAGACACGGGAACCTAACAGAGTCATCGCTGGGACGCACGAATGAAGCGCTGACGTTCGCAAGACGGAAGGAGAATTTTAAAAATGAGGATGAGCTTTGCAGTTTTGACCTCGGCCGCGCTACTGGCCTTCGCGCCCGGCATCTTTGCGCAGACTGCACCGGACGCAAGTAGTGCAGGAATAATGCGAACTGCGGATGGTCTGCCAGATTTTTCCGGATACTGGGTGCGCGGAGGCGGCGGAGGTGGCGGAGGCGGTGCAAGACAGCTGAGCGAGTTTCAGGGGGGTGACGCCCCCCGCGCCCCGACCCGAATCGAATTGGCCGAGGCGCTTCCTCTCACCCCTGAGGGGAGGAGATTAGTCGAACAATACACGTCAACCGATGGGGAATGGGCTGGAGAAACGGGCCTTTTCAATGATGCCGGCCATCACCGCGTCCCTTGCGGCCCGGCGAGCCCTGGAGACCTCGGCCCCCCGGTCGAGATCGTTCAGAATCCGGCGCGCCTGCTCATGGTCTATACGGGAGGCGACACGAAATGGATCCGTCAGATCTGGATCGGGCGACAGCATCCCGAGGACCTCACGGACTACGAGACGGCTTGGATGGGTCATTCGGTTGGCCACTGGGAGGGAGACACCCTCGTGGTCGATACCGTCAGGGTGACTACAACACCCGGACTCATGGTGGATTTTAATACGGCCGCACCCCAGGGCCCTGACTTTCACCTGATTGAGCGTATGAGTTTGGCTCCCGACCAGCAATTGCACATCGAGAAAACGCTCGAAGACCCGGAAATGTATGTCCGCCCTTGGACGAAAAGCCAGGTTCTTCGGAAGGAGACGAACTGGGACGACGTTGCATTTGACTGGGAGATAGAAGAACAGCACCTCGTGTGCGAGGATGGCCGCTACCCATCGGACAACAACCCTTACTAACGACCCTTGACACCCGTTTGAGAAGCGCACCCCACCCGGGGTGCGTCTAGGGTGCAGATGCGCTGATTTCCCTCGCGGATCTTAGTAGACTCTTCCTACCCTGCACGCTTGAAGCTATTGAAACGGCAAAGATGGACATCGTTTAAAAAGGTATAATCCTCCTCACATTGGAGGAGATATTGCGATGGGAAAGAAGCTTGAGGGGAAGACGGTACTGCTGATCGTTCCCCCGACCCAGTTCAGAGAAGAGGAAGTATTTGAGCCAAAGCGAATCCTTGAAAAGGAAGGAGCGGATGTCGTGGTGGCTTCGACCACCGCCCGAATCTGCCGTGGAACGCGCGGGGGTGTGGTCGACGCGACCGTGGCCATTGAGGGTGCGACTGCCGAGTCCTTTGATGCCGTTGTGTTGGCAGGCGGCCTCTCGGTTCCCGATTACTTCTGGAAAGACACGAAACTCGCCGAATTTGTTGCGGCGATGTCCGAGGCTGGAAAGCTGGTCGCCGCAATCTCTCTCTCCACCGTCGTTTTGGCGAAAGCGAAACTGCTTGAAGGCCGTGAAGCCACCGTGTACTACCTGCCTGAAGCGCTTGAAGAGCTCAAAAATGGCGGAGCGGCCTACGTCGAAAAAAAACTGATCGTCGATGGCAACCTGGTGATGGCCGAAGGACCCGGCGCTGTCGGTTCCTTTACGGACGCCATCGTGACGGCGCTGGCTAATTAACCGTGTCCGCCGGCGGGGCTGGAATTGACATCACGCTGAAGCTACTCTCCCGCACCAGATCGCCGGAAAGAAAGATCTGGAGGGCGTAGCTCCCAGGTTCGTCAAATGTGACATTCGTAAAGAAGGTGATGTTGTCGGCAGGGCCCGGGCTGGCAATGGCGAATCGTCCGGGTGTGGAGCGTACGGTTTCCTTCCGGTGTGGATTCAAAATTCGAACTTCCGTCTGGAACACCCCCTGGCCTTCCCAGTGATTGACGACAGCGAACTTGATCACAGCTGCCGGAAACTTCGGCACGTACACGTTCTGAAATACTCCCATCAGGGATAATTTATGGCCGGCTTCGAGCCGGACGTCGTCGCAGAGTATCGAGTAAGACAGCGTCGCTGAATCCATTAGTATCCTCTCTAAACGGCTTCGCCGTCGCCCACACCGGTCATGGACTCCCGATTCAGCCGTTCCAGCAAGCGACGGTGGATATCATCAAAGCTACCGTTTGACATGATGACGATCCGGTCTCCGGGCCCGGCTCGGGTCGCGACAAAGTCGATAATCTCTTCAGATGAGCCCATTGCATGGGCTTCGGTTCCACCATGGCCCGCTTCGGCGGCCACACGCTGCGGGGACAACACGCCCTCCGCTTTGATGTGCGCCGCGGAGTAAACGGGGGCGATGAGAACCATGTCGGCGATGCTGAGAGCGCGGGCAAACTCACTTTCGAACAGCCGGCGCCGGGACGTCTGGGAACGCGGCTCGAAGACGGCCCATAGGCGCGATGCTGGGAACTGACTCCGAACGCCCTTAAGTGTTTCGCGAACGGCTGTCGGGTGATGGGCGAAATCATCGTAGACAGTGATGCGGGCGACCTCCCCTCGAATTTCCAGGCGCCTCCGTACGTTTTTGAAGGTCTTGAGGGCCGTGGCTGTTTCCTCTTTCGAAAGCCCGAGCCTATCGGCCACGACGATCGCACTCAAAGCGTTGGCGACATTGAACTCCCCCACAAGAGGAGTCCAGACGCTATGCCAGAAATTCCCCTCTCTGATCACATCGAAGCGGGTGCCATCTTCTTCGTGGGTTATGTTCCGTGTCGTCCAGTCGCCGGTTTCGAGACCGAAGGTTTGTACGGGAGCGGGTGCGTCATCGAGTAGATTCCCGACGGCCGGGCTCTCCGCTCCGGCGATTATCAGTCCGGAGCGCGGCACGATGTGCATCAACCTTCGAAACGACAGCTGAATAGCTTCGAGATCCGTATAGATATCGGCGTGGTCGAACTCTATGTTCTTGATCAAAGCAATGTGTGGAAGGTAGTGGAGAAACTTGGGTCCCTTGTCAAAGAAGGCCGTGTCGTATTCGTCGCCCTCAACGACGAAGTCAGGTCCCGAGCCCAGCCGATAGCTGCTGGAAAAATTCTCCGCAACGCCCCCCACGAGGAAAGACGGTTCCCGGCCGCTGCTGTGGAGCATCCACGCAAGTAGCGCCGTGGTCGTTGTCTTGCCATGGGTTCCCGCTACGACGGTCGATCGATGTCCCCGAATGAAAAATTCTTTAAGGGTTTCGGCCATGGAGCTATAGCGGATGCCCGTATCCAGGACGTGTTCAACTTCCGGGTTTCCTCTCGAAAGCGCGTTGCCGATCACAACCAGGTCCGGAGCGGCATTTTTGATGTGTGTTTCGGAGAAGCCTTCAAACACAGGAATGCCCAGGCTTTCCAGAAACGTCGACATCGGAGGGTAAACGGCCTGATCGGAGCCGGAAACACTGTAGCCGGCGGTGGTCAGCATTCCGGCCAATGAAGCCATGGCAGTACCGCAGATTCCTGAGAGAAAGACCTTGTGGATTTGCTCCTGCACTCTTAGTTTCTTCTTATCGATCGACAGCGGATTCCAGAAGTTTGAACTGAGCGCCCTGTTCGAGCGAGAGACGGGCCTGCACGCCGAAGGGGACGATGGCGTTGGGTTTAGAGGCATGACCGGTCGGAAATCCGAAAAGAACCGGCACCTTCAGGTCTCCGAGCGCATCACGGAAGACATCCTCAATTGTGTACTTCTGGTCCGGGTGCTGTGTGCATCCCAACATCTCACCGACGACGCAGCCGCGAATGCGGTCGAATTTTCCTGATTGACGGAGGTGGGTCAGCATCCGGTCCACCTGGTAGGGACGGCAATCGGCGTCCTCCAGAACAAGAATGGCATCGGTCGTGTCAATTTCCCACGGTGTGCCCAGCGTCGAGACCACGAGCGAAAGACACCCTCCCGTCAGGGGTCCCTCCCCATTTCCAGCGTGGAGGATGCTGCATCCGTCCAACGGAAATTCAACCGCTTCGCCTTCCACCAGCATCCGCATCAACAGTCCCTGGTCATATCCTGCATCGCCTTGCCGCAAGGCTGTCGCAACCATGGGGCCATGAAACCCGACCACACCCGCTCTCTGGAAAGCCGCCAGAAGCATGGTCACATCGCTGGAACCGCAGAAGATTTTGGGATGGGAACGTATTTCCGATTCATCGATGAGCGGCAGCAAATGTCCGCTGCCGTAGCCGCCACGAGCGCAGAAAATCGCGCTCACGGTGTCATCCAGTAACATCGACCTCAGTTCTTCCACGCGGCGGGTTGCGGAGCCCGCGGTGTAACGATCCACTTCCAGAATACCTTCGGCCACACGCGTCTTGAAGCCCAAGGATTCCAACTCGCCGAGCCCCTCGGCGAGCATTTCGGCTTTGAGATTACTGGCAGGGGCAATCACTCCTATGGTATCGCCCGTTCGGAGCGCGCGGGGTTTGCTGGGGTTCGGGCTCGGCATGTTGATCTCAGGAGCGACGTGTGTCCCAGGCCTCCGGGTTTACCAGGTTTGCGGGGCGATCTCCGTTCAAGCCGGACAGGAGGTTCTGACCCGCCATCATGCACATGCGCAGCCGGGTTTCATGGGAACTGCTTGCGATATGGGGTGCGAGCACGACGTTGTCAAGCCCCATCAATCCCTCCACAAGAGCGGGTTCGAACTCGTACACATCGAGTCCGGCGCCGGCGATCACATCGGCCGTAAGAGCCCGGACCAGCGCGTTCTCGTCAACGACCGGTCCGCGGGAGGTATTGATGAGGATCGCGGTGGTTTTCATCGAGCGAAGAGCCTCGTCGTCGATGAGGTGGCGGGTGCTCTCGAGCAAGGGAACATGGAGGCTGACGAAATCGGACTGCCGAAGAATCGTATCCATGGGGACGGACTCTGCTCCGAGTTCCGCCGCGACATCGTCCCCGACGGGATAAGGATCGTAAAAAAGGACCCGCATTCCGAAGCCCTGGGCTCTCCGTGCGACTGCTTGTCCGATTCTTCCCAGGCCAACAACCCCCAGAACCTTGCCGCATATGTCGTGACCCAGAAGCATGCGAGGCCCCCAGGCGTCAAACTTGCCTGCCCTCACGAATCGGTCCGCTTCGACGATCCGGCGGGCTGTGGCCAGCATAAGCGACCATGCGAAGTCTGCCGTAGTTTCGGTGAGAACGCCGGGAGTATTCGTGACCAGAATGCCCCGTTCGGTCGCGCCCTTGATGTCAATGTTGTCGAAACCCACCGCGAAATTTGCGATGACCTTCAACTTGGGGCATCGGTCCATCAGCTGCGGACTGATGGAGTCCGTGAGCAGTGCGAGAACGCCGTCCACATCTTGAATCCCCTCTTCCAGCGCGTCGGGAGCAAGGACCTGATCGGTCGGATTTCCGTCCACCTGAACCTGATTTTTCAGGAAAGAAACCGCTTCGTCAAAAACCCTGCGGGTGATGAAGACCTTCTGAAACACTCGAAACACTCCAAACCTAGGGCGCCGTGGACTTTAGGCGAACCGGACCCGATCCGGGCCGGTCCCGGAGTGACGTTCCGGACTGACAATGCCGCGATGTCACTCTGTTGTCGGGCTGACAACGTCTGACGGGGTCAAGCGTATGCTATAATTCGGGGCTTTGTCGAACCTGTATTCGCAATAGGAGTTGGATGGAATGAATCGTGTCTCACTTCTCGCTTTGGCCGCACTGGTGCTCGGCGCCTGCGGTGCCCCTGAGGAAATCGAATCCACCGAACCCGAACGTGTTGTCACGTTTTTTGAAGGTGGCCGAGCAATACTTGGCAATGGAAGCGAAGTCATCGAGGACGTCGCTTTTGTCGTGGACGACGGAATCGTAACCGCGATCGGTCCAGTGGCTGAGGTTGAGCATCCTCCTGGCGCCGAACGCTACGACCTGTCCGATCACACGGTGGTCCCTTTTCTGCACAACATGCATGGGCACGTGGGCTACCTGGACCGCTTTGGCGAAATGTCCGCCGACCAGTACACGCGTGAAAACATCCTGATCGATCTCGACCGATACCTGTACTACGGCGTCGGCACGGTAGCCGTCCTTGGCTCCGACCGGGATGACACGGCCTTCCAGATCCGTGGTGAGCAGCAGGGCGCCGGCTTGACTACGACGCGACTCATGACCGCGGGTCGCGGCATTACTGCGAGAAACGGGTTCCCATTGCGGATCGAGCCCTTGTCGGACGTGCCCTACCAGATCGCAAGCGAGGATGAAGCCCGTGCCGCAGTTCAGGGGTTGGCCGCTCAGGGCGTCGACTTTGTAAAAGTCTGGCTCGACGATGACCGGCGGGTCTCCGGTCAGGTCTACCGATTCGGGCAGCTGACGAATCAGTACTCGACGGTTACCAAGCTGAGTCCGGCGCTTTACGGGGCCATCATCGACGAAGCGCATCAAAACAATCTGAGGGTCGTGGCTCATGTCAGATATCTCGCTGACGCAAAGGGCCTGGTCGAGGCGGGCATCGACGGATTGGTCCACAGCATTCGAGACCGGGCGGTCGATAGTGCCCTGATCCAGGCGATGCTCGATAACGACGTTTTTTATGTACCGACCCTGACCGCGCATGAATCCACTTTCATTTACGCTGATGAGCCGGCGTGGCTGAGGGAAGGCGCCCTGCGCGAAAGTGTATCCGGCGCGATAATCGGCCGGCTGTCAAGCCGGGGAATCGTGGGAACGATGCAGCAGGATCCGAACCTGACGCTCTTGCGTGGGGAATTCGAGAACGCGATGGAAAACTTCAAAGCGCTCTACGATGCGGGCGTCGCCGTAGGTCTGGGAACCGATTCGGGCGGAACCCACAGGTTCCCGGGATTCTTCGAACATCGAGAGTTGGAATTGATGGTCCAGGCTGGACTGACGCCTCTTCAGGCAATCACGGTCGGCACTCAGGAATCCGGCCGGCTTCTGGGACTGGAAGACACCGGAACCCTCGAAGTGGGAAGGAGGGGAGACTTCATCATCGTTCCCGACGACCCGCTGACCGATATCACCGCAACCCGTAACATCGCTGAGGTGTTCCGAGGTGGCGTCGAGGTCGAACGATCGACCATGATGAGCACATTCACAACGGTGAACTAACAGTCCCGATTCAGAGAGATGAGCGGGGTGCCGCCCTCGTGTGGTGGGCGCCTCAACGTCTCGGCCGGTCCGGCAGAATCAGGTTTATCCTTCCATTCCACCGTTTAATTTTTCGTTGTTGAAGGACGCGGTCGTCCACGGGCCGGACATTCGGACGACCCGCAAAGAACCCGCAATCGCAAGCCTCAAGAGAGGACGCCGTCATGGCAAAGTATAAGCGAACAGTTCTCTGCGAACTTCAGCTTGCCCGGGGAGCGCGACTGGTTCCCTTTGGCGCATGGGAAATGCCGGTGGAGTATAGCGGGATTTCTAAGGAGCATCATGCCGTTCGCACGGGGGTTGGTCTTTTCGATGTCAGCCATATGGGGGAGTTCTTGGTGCGGGGTCCGGGATCGCTTGATCTTTTACAACACGTCACGACGAACGACGTGGCCCGCCTCTCCGCTGGGGCAGCCCAATATACGACGATGGCATCCGAAGATGGTACGGTCGTCGATGATTTGCTCCTATACCGTCTGGCGCAAGACGAGTACATGATGGTCGTCAATGCAACGAATACAGATTCCGATTTCCACTGGTTAGGCACCCATAACAAGTTCGACTCACAATTAGAAGATGTCAGTCACAAAACGACTCTTCTTGCGCTCCAGGGACCGCGCGCCCAGGAAATGCTGCAGCCGTTGACTGAAGCGGATCTGTCGACCCTTGCCTCGTTTCGTTGCATTCAGACCCGAGTTGGGGGAGTGGAAGGAATCCTCTCCAGAACCGGATACACGGGGGAGGACGGTTTCGAGTTCTATTTCTCAAATTCAGACGCCCACGCGGTCTGGGGTACGCTCATTGAAGCGGGAACGCCGTTCGGCGTTCTCCCTGTCGGTTTGGGCGCCCGTAACACGCTTCGCCTGGAAGCGGGACTGTTGCTTCATGGGAACGATATGGATCAGACGACAACCCCCATCGAAGCGGGTATAGGATGGGTCGTGAAACTTGAAAAGGGAGACTTCATAGGACGTGAGGCCCTTTTGCGTCAGGTGAAAGCCGGCGTCACGCGAAGGCTGACCGGTTTCCAGATGATGGGGCCCTTGATCGCGCGTGACGGCTATCCTGTCCTTGTTGACGGCCAGACCGTGGGTCAAGTCACCAGCGGGAGCCCATCTATTACCTTGAAGAAGAATATTGGTTTAGCGTATCTTCCTGCCGAACACACCGCCGATGGAACACGGCTTCAAGTGCGAATACGCAAGAGTGTTGGTGAGGCCGAGGTCGTGCCCACGCCATTTTACAAACGGAGAGCCTCGATATGAACCCAGATGATTTGCTCTACTCAAAAGAACACGAGTGGGTCTTTGTCGAAGATGAAGTCGCAACGATCGGCATCACCTCGCACGCGGAACAGGAGTTGGGAGAAGTCGTCTATGTCGAGTTGCCGAAGGCCGGGGATCAGTTGGACGCCAACGACACATTTGGTACGGTCGAATCCGTCAAGGCGGTATCCGAGCTGTTCATGCCGGTCTCTGGTGAGGTAATCGAAATCAACGATGCACTCGACCCCTCCCCTGAACTCGTCAACGATGATGCCTATGGGAAAGGGTGGATGATCCGCATTCGGATGCGTGATCAATCGGAACTCAAGAACCTGATTTCACCTGACGAGTATGCGGAGTACACCTCCGGATCCGAATCAAAACCGGAGGGATAGTCCTTGCGTTACATTCCGAATTCTCCGACCGGCCGCGGAGAAATGCTGCGCGAAATCGGCGTTGATGGGATCGAAGAGCTATTCGCTGGAATTCCCGGTAATCTGCGTCTGAAACGCCTTCTGGATCTTCCCCCGGCGATGACAGAACCGGAATTGCTGGGTTATTTCGATGACGCAGCGCGACGCAACCACACAACGGCAACGTCCTTTCTCGGGGCCGGCATTTATCCCCATCACATTCCTGTCGTCGTGGATGCCCTGATCTCCAGGTCTGAATTCTTCACGGCATATACCCCCTACCAGGCTGAAATTGCCCAGGGCACTCTGCAGGCGATTTTTGAATTTCAGACCTACATCACGCAACTGACAGGAATGGACGTTGCCAACGCCTCCCTCTATGACGGGAGTACGGCCTTGGCCGAAGCCGTACTGATGGCGCATCGAATCCGGGGAAGAAACCGCTTTATTGTCGCGCGATCGGTGCATCCGGAGTATCGGCAAGTCGTGGATACTCACATGAAGCGGCTCGGAGTACGCTTCGACACGATCGGGTTTTCCAATAGCGGGCAGGTCGATATGGACTCGCTGCGGTCCGCCCTCGATTCCGAGGTCGCAGCAGTCATCGTCCAGTCCCCCAATTTCTTCGGTGGCATCGAGGACGTGGGCGCCGTGTCGGAGTTGGCGCACCGCCACGGAGCTCTTGCTATCGTCAACGTCTGTGAAGCGATGTCGTTCGGACTTCTCGCTCCACCCGGTGCCTCAGACCGGGACGAGCGCTGTGGGGACATCGTCGTCGGTGAAGCTCAGTCACTGGGAATTCCGATGAATTTCGGAGGGCCTCATCTGGGATTTATCGCGACGCGCCAGGACTTCGTGAGGCAGTTGCCCGGTCGAATCGTGGGTATGGGACGCGACTCCGAAAGTCGACGGGGATTTGTTCTGACCCTGGCAACCCGGGAACAGCATATTCGCCGGGAAAAAGCGACTTCAAATATCTGTACCAACCAGTCGCTGTGTGCACTGATGACTACTGTTTTCCTGGCGCTCGTGGGTCCGCATGGACTTCGCGAGTTTGCCACCCAGAACGTTCAGAAGAGCGCATACCTCATGGATCGAATTGCGAACGACACACCCCATGAAATCCAGTTTTCCGGCCCGCGCTTCAACGAGTTTGTCGTCAAACTCGATGGGGATTACGCCGCGATATCTTCGCGATTGGAAAAATCCGGATTGGTCCCGGGGCTGCACCTGGGCCGCTTCTATCCAGATCTCGAGAACTCCTTGCTCATCTGCGCGACGGAAGTTCACCAGAAGGAAGAAATGGATGCGCTCGTAAAAGGCATGTCTTGATGGATAGAATGGATAGAGCAGGATCGCATATCAGTTTGAACGAAGCGCTCCTGTTCGAAGAGAGCGCACCCGGTCGACGGGCCTTCGACCTTCCCCCGCTAGACATCCCCGAACGCGACATGGACTCGCTGATACCGCCCGAATTGTGCCGCAGCAGTCTCGAGGGTATGCCCGAACTCAGTGAAAGCGACGTCGTGCGCCACTTCACACGCCTGTCGACCTGGAACTACAGCATTGATCTGGGTTTGTATCCCCTGGGTTCGTGCACGATGAAGTACAATCCCCGGATCAACGAATGCGTCGCCCGGCTCAGTGGCTTTACTGCGGCGCATCCCTACATGCCCCCGGAGTTCGTTCAGGGTGCACTCCATATTCAAAAAACTCTCGAAGACTGTCTGGCCGAAATTACGGGCATGCAAGCAGTCACTTTACAGCCCGCTGCTGGAGCCCATGGTGAGCTGACGGGACTGCTGCTGATCCGGGCCTATCACGAAGCCCAGGGAAATCCCCGGAGGACTATTCTCGTTCCGGATTCCGCCCACGGCACAAATCCGGCCAGTGTTGCGATATCGGGATATGAGTCTCTACAGGTTCAGAGCGGTGAGGACGGTACCCTGGATCTGGATCACCTGGAAGCTCTGGTCGATGAAGATGTGGCGGCCATCATGATCACGAATCCCAATACATTGGGGATTTTTGAACGCGAAATCGAAAGAATCACCGCGCTGCTTCACGCCAACGGCGCATTGGTTTACATGGACGGTGCAAATATGAACGCCATGATGGGGGTGACCCGTCCGGGAGATTTCGGTGTTGACGTATTGCATCTCAACCTGCACAAGACCTTTACGACACCGCATGGTGGCGGCGGACCCGGAAGCGGTCCGGTTGCGGTCGGGGCGCGGCTGGAGCCTTTTTTACCGAAGCCAATCATTGTAAGACACCCGGACGGTACGTATAGCGTTGATCTGGACCGCCCTCAGTCGATCGGAAGAGTCAAGGCTTTCGCTGGCCAGTTCGGTATGCATGTGCGCGCCCTGGCCTATATCCTGGCCAACGGAGGCGAAGGACTGCGCGAGACGTCGGAAACGGCGGTTCTGAACGCCAACTATTTACGGAAGAAGCTGGAAGGCCGGTATCATCTGCCCTATAGCGGGCGATCGCTACACGAGGTTGTCTTCTCAGACCTCTATCAGAGAAAGAATGGCGTACGGGTTGGGGATATCGGGAAGAGGCTGATGGACTACGGATTCCACCCGCCTACGGTCTCGTTTCCACTGATCGTGTCCGGCGCGATCATGATCGAACCGACGGAAACCGAAAGCCGGCAGGAGCTGGATGCGTTCATTGAGGCCATGCTTCAGATCGCCGACGAAGCGGAGACCGACCCCGAGAAAGTCAAAACGGCTCCCCACAGCACGCGTATAGGACGCATCGACGAGGCAGCTGCGGCACGCAGACCCGTTCTTCGGTGGCAACCGGGCGTCGACGAGAAATGAACGGGTACTGAAGCCCCGACATTACGGTCTCCCTCACCTCGTCACCCTCAAACCAACCCGCCCAGTTGACTTTATAAAGCATTAGAAGAGAGAGTAGGCAGGAGTTCCAATGGCTCGCGTTCAGGAGAACCCAGTGCCCAAATCAGAGTCGGACGGAAAGTTGCTGCCCCTGCTGGTCGTTTTGTTTATTGGTAGCGGGTGCGCCGCACTCATCTACGAGGTGGTCTGGTTTCAGTTGCTGTCGCTCGTGATCGGAGCGTCGTCGGTCTCGCTCGGAGTGCTGTTGGGCACTTTTATGGGTGGTATGTGCCTGGGAAGTATTCTCCTTCCCCGCCTGATTTCTTCCAGGCACCACCCATTGCGCGTCTATGCCTTCATGGAATTGGGCATCGGCGTGATTGGCGTCGGCATTCTCTACGCAATGCCTTTGATCGGCGGAGTTTACAGTGCGTGGGCAGGATCCGGACCGCTGGGCATGTTCGTGAGGGCGCTGGTTGCGGCGATCTGCCTCCTTCCGCCCACGATCCTCATGGGTGCTACGCTCCCGGCGATTGCACGCTGGATCGAAACGACCCCGCGGGGCGTTTCCTGGCTCGGCTTCTTTTACGCCGGCAATATCGGTGGCGCCGTTGTCGGGAGTGTGCTGGCTGGCTTCTACCTGTTGCGTATCTACGACGTAGCGGTCGCAACGTCTGTTGCTGTGACGATCAACTTCGCGGTGGCCGGGTTGAGCTTGATATTCGCGAAGCGGACGCCCTATGAGGAGCATCCCCCGCTCGAGTTGAGCCGCGCCCGAGCCAGGGCGGATTGGCCGGTATATGTGACGATCGCACTGTCGGGCATGACAGCCTTAGCCGCCGAAGTGATCTGGACCCGGCATCTGTCCATTCTGTTTGGCGCGACCGTGTACACCTTCGCTCTCATTCTGGCCGTCTTTCTCATGGGGCTTGGCATCGGGAGCAGCGCGGGGTCTCTTGCGGGCCGGGCACTCAAGGCCCCACGGGTGGCTTTGGGCGTATGTCAGTTTCTTCTCTGTGGGGGAATCGCCTGGGCGGCATATTCCATCTCAGAATTTCTGCCGTACTGGCCTCTCGATGTGACGCTTGATTCGACCCCGTGGGTCACGCTTCAGTTGGACCTCATCCGGGCTGTCTGGACCCTGTTGCCTCCCGCCATACTCTGGGGGGCGAGCTTTCCGCTGGCACTTGCCGCTGCGGCCGGAGCCGGGGGCGACCCCGGCCGGCTTGTGGGTGGACTCTACGCAGCCAACACGGTGGGTGCGATCGTGGGATCCCTGGGCGCCAGTTTGATCCTGGTCGTTGCGATCGGGAGCCAGCATGCCCAGCAGCTCTTGATTTTCGCTTCTGCGGTGTCCGGACTGCTGATGCTGGGGCCGATTATGCTGTCGCGACTTCGGGATGCCGGTTTCGATTTTCGGAAATTGACTACCGCGGTATTCGCTTCCCTGGCGGTTGCCGGATTGATCGCCAGCGTGCCGGCCATTCCGGGTGAGTTCGTCGCTTATGGCCGCTTCTTGCCGACGCGCGGCGCGGGCACTGAAGTGATTTATATGGGTGAAGGCCTCACGGCATCGGTTGCCGTGACGCGTCATCCGAGTGGCATTTTGAACTACCACAACGCGGGTAAGGTTCAGGCCTCGAGCTACGCACCAGACATGCGGCTTCAACGCATGCTGGGGCATCTGGTAACGCTGGCCCCGGAGAACAACGCCTCATTCCTGGTAATCGGATTGGGCGCCGGTGTGACCGCCGGAGCTGTCAGTATCGACCCTCAGGCCGAACGCGTTGTCATTGCCGAGATCGAGCCGCTCGTACCTCGAGTGGTCTCCGAGCATTTCGGGGAGTACAACTTCAACGTTGTCGATAACCCGAAGGTCGATATCCGCATCGATGACGGGCGGCACTTTTTGCTGACGACAGATGAGACCTTCGACGGGATAACCTCCGATCCCCTCGATCCCTGGGTTAAAGGTGCCGCCGCGCTCTACACCGAAGAGTTCTGGGCACTGGTCAAGTCGCATCTCAATCCTGGGGGCGTCGTGACCGTATTCGTCCAACTTTACGAAAGCACGGAAGAAGCGGTGAAGAGTGAAGTTGCCACGTTTCTGGAAGTTTTTCCCAACGGTGCAGTGTTCGCGAACACGATCGATGGTTCGGGCTATGACCTGGTCCTGTTCGGACAGGCGGATCCTCGGTTCACCATCGATATCGGGCGCATGGACCGCCGTTTGGAACGTCCGGAATATGCACAGGTGAGGGCATCACTGCGCGAAGTGGGGCTCTCGTCCATCCTCGATCTGCTGGGTACCTACTCGGGTCAGGCCAGCGATCTGTCCGGATGGCTCGAAGACGCAGCCATCAATCGGGATCGCAATCTCCGTTTGCAGTACCTGGCGGGCATGGGATTGAACCTGTACCGCGCCGATGTCATCTTCAGGAACATGGTGGCGGGGGGTGTGCGCTTTCCTGAGCAATTATTCGCCGGCCCCAGGGCGTCGTTAGAGGAATTGGAGCGAATCGTTCGGCTTCGGGTGGGTCCCTGAGACTAAGCTCACTCAGCTGTTGAACTTCAGCCTTCCCATTTCCCCATCAAGCCTGGCCTTCCACCCACACCTCCCCGTCTTCGAAGTGCTCCTTTTTCCAGATCGGAACGATTTGCTTGAGGCGGTCGATCGCGTAGTGACAGGCGTCGAATGCGGCCCGGCGATGAGCGGAGGTCACGATCACAGCTACGGAGGCTTCACCAATTTCCAATCGACCCAGGCGATGAACAATAGCGATGGAATCGATATCCCATGTGTTGCGGACGCGTTGACCGATCTCCCCCAGAGTCTTGAGCGCCATCCCTTCATAGGCTTCATAGATCAGGTACTGGGTCGACTTCCCTTTCGACTCATTTCTAACCACGCCTTCGAACACACAGATTGCGCCATCTGCGTCGCGCAACAATTCGCGGGAAATCTTCCCGGCATCGATGGGGTCATGGGTGATTTCGTAGAACTCGTGCGGGCTCGAATGCTTTAAAGAGTTACCTGGGGTTCCACCCCCGCTCACGGGCGGGAAAAGCGCGATCTCATCCCCGTCTCTCACGGTTTGGGATCGGTCGGCGTACTCTTCGTTTACCGCCGTCAACAGGAGAGAGCGATAGTCCTTGAGACCGGGATAGCTGGATTCGAGTTGTTCGAGAATCTCCCCCAGTGCCGTGTCATCGTCAACATCGAGGGTGAGCTTTCTGGATCCGACGATATCCGCCAGTGAAGCAAACAAAAGAACCTTGATCCGCACTCGACTCCTCGGTATTCGAGAGGATGCTGAAACAGCGGGTCCCGTCATTTGAAAGTGACCCACAGACGGCTATTAGCTGCCATTTAACGCGTTCGGCCTGAATTGGATTGGATCATATCACAACGTGATAGACTCGTATTCTTGATGAAATACGCGGGTTTTATGGCTCTGATAACGGTTCTCCTTGCTGCGGTCAGCGGCTGTGGTCCCGGCTTGTCGGCCCGCAACGCGCGTTCCCAGATTGCCCGCCTGGGAGCGGCCGAGCTTGTACCCTCAGACGTTGCCATCGAACGGATCATCACGGAGGCCGGAGACCGCATGATCGCGGAGACCACGGTCAAGATGGCCTTTCAATTCGAGAGAGGCGAAGACGGAGAGTGGCAGATCGTGTCGGCGCGGCTGGGTGACCGTCAGTGGATCGATCTCGCAACATTCCTCACAGCTCTGGAGTCTCAGTTTGAGGATCAAACCTCGGATGCGATGGAGAGGCTGGCACTCGCCGTGGACGCATACCGGGATGAAAACGGCAGTCTTCCTGAAATCGCGCCGGATGACTACTTGTCGGATGTCTTACACCCACTCTTCATGCCGGACTTGATCCGGGACGATGCCTGGGGCAGCACAATTCGTTACGAGACGGACAACGGAAGTTATCAGCTCCGTTCTTCCGGGCCTGACGGTGTGGTGGGCAGCGCGGATGACATCATGGTGAGCCCAGCATTCAACTGACCGAAAAAACGACCCTTCCGGCGTGCTAGTATTATCTTCATATGGCAATTCGTAAAGTGGCGGAGGCGGCGCTGCCGACGAAATTCGGTACGTTCCGAATATTCGGTTTCGAGGACAAACCCGGCAACGAAAGCATCATAGCCCTGGTCATGGGCACACCCTGGACCCAACCGTCAGCGCTGGTCCGCATCCACTCCCAATGTCTCACCGGTGAGAACTTTTCTTCCTCACGGTGCGACTGCGGTGACCAACTCGAACTTGCCCTTCAGAGAATTTCCGAAGAGGGCGAGGGCGTTCTGATCTACCAGTTGGCTGAGGGTCGAGGGATCGGCCTCATGAACAAACTGCTGGCCTACGAACTGCAGGACTCCGGCCATGATACGGTCGAAGCCAATCACCAGTTGGGATTTGAAGCTGACGTGCGTTCCTATACGCTGTGCGTGGCGGTTTTAAACGAGTTCGATATCCGAAGAATACGGCTGATGTCCAACAATCCGCGTAAGCTCGAGGCCCTGCAAAAGGCCGGCATCGAACAGGTCGAGCGTGTAGCTATCGAAATCTCGCCTTCAAACACGACCGAACATTACCTGCGGACAAAAAAAGACAAGCTCGGACACCTGTTGCGCAAAGTTTAATTCCCTGCCGTAAGCGGACCCTGTCACCAGGAGATATTTTTGAGGCGAGCGGCGATCGTTGCGGCTCGGGATACCAGTTCCGAGGCGTCCCGGTCCACGCGCCTGCCGCCCAGAAAAGTAGCGACGACATTATTCCGGTTCGCCGAATAGACCATCGTCGCCACGGGATCGTAGACGGGTTGTAGCGCGGGGTCGTTCAGATCCACGACCGCCATGTCAGCCAGCTTGCCCCGCTCCAGGCTGCCGACATCCTTTTCCATGCCCAGAGCCCGGGCACCTCCGAGTGTCGCCAGATGGAGTGCCTCGGACGCACTGATCGGCATTGAGTCGATGGAGTTGCCTGCTCGCGTTCTCTGAAGAAAGGCAGCGGTACGCATCTCTTCAAACATGTCGACGGCGTTGTTGCTTGCCACGCTGTCGGTTCCGAGACCGACAGCGATATTGGATTCAAGGAATTCTTTCAATGGAGCGATCTGGTGGCCCAGTTTCAGGTTCGACTTCGGACAATGGGCAATTCCAACGCCGTTCTTTTTGAGCCGGGCGACATCGTCTGCGTCGCAATCGATGGCATGAATCACAAGCGTTCCGGTCCCCAGCACCTCCAAACTGTCGAGATAGGCAATAGGAGTCATTCCCCGAGCGGACACGGGTATGCCGCGGCCTTTCAGAAATTCGGCAAACGGACCGGTGCCCTTGCGGACGAATTCTCCTTCGGCCGCCGACTCCGCCAGATGGACGGCGATGGGAAGATTCTCTCTGGCGGCGTATCGTCTGACTTGTTGATACAGGCCGGCGGATACCGTGAAGGGCGCGTGGGGAGAAACTCCGATGCGGCATGTAGGTGAGGCCTGGTGGCGAAGCGTGTCGACTTTCTCTTCGAGCGCTTCGAGTGCCTCAGATGCGGAAGCTTCAGCCGGACCGAAAACTTCCTGATAGGCCACGCCCCGTAGACCCGATCGGGTCATGGCGTTCCAGCCGGCACCGACATCGGTCACCTCGCCGACTGTTGTCACTCCGGCCCGTAGGCACTCGAGGGCACCGAGTTCGGCTGAGATCCTAAGATCCTCGTCACTGAGATGATCGTATTTCGCGCGAGTGAGGCGGCGTATCCATTCGAAAAACGGAAGGTTCTCAAGGAATCCCCGCAAGACGGTGAGTTCCAGATGGATGTGGGTGTTGACGAAACCCGGCAAAATGGCGCAACCGTCGAAGGACTCCACGGATATTCCGTCCGGCACGGTTGCCACGACATCCACAATGCGGGTCCCATCGATCAGGACGGCGCCATCCGGGACCGGGGGGCTCGCCACAGGACAGATCCAATCGGCGCGAATAGCCTGAATGCGGGAGTTGGGCATGAGCGCCGGGTCTACTTGCCCTTCTTCTTGGCCTGTTGCCAGAGAGATTCCATTTCTTCAAGGGACCATTCGGAACGGGCCTTACCTGCTCGAACCAGCGCCTGTTCCACGTACTCGAACCGAGACCGGAATTTTCGATTTGCGCTCTTGAGCGCCGACTCGCTATCCAATTCCAGAAATCGCGCGATGTTGACCAGTACGAAGAAGGTGTCACCCAGTTCACTCTCGATGGCATCACGATGCGTTGCACCGTCAGTCCGCGCTATCTCATCCCTCAGTTCCTGAATTTCTTCCTGAAGCTTGTCGAATACGGCATCGATTTCGGGCCATTCAAAGCCCGCACGGGCCACCCGGGAAGAAATTTTGTGTGCTTCGTGCAGTGCGGGAAGCTTTCGCGGAATCCCGTCGAGCAGGGCGGGCGAATCCCCGGCTCCTTTGCTAGCTTTTTCCTGACGCTTGATAGCCTCCCAGTTGTCCACAACGTCACGGGCACTTGTGGCTTCTTCATCGCCAAACACGTGGGGATGTCGCCGGATCAGCTTTTCCGAAATGCTGTCAATGACATCATCAATTTGAAATCGACCCAGTTCCTCTCCCAGGCGCGCATGGAAGACCACATGTAACAGTAGATCTCCGAGTTCTTCGGCCAGACCCTGATAGTCCTCCGCATCGATCGCTTCGAGGACTTCATAGACTTCTTCAACAAGCATCGGTTTCAAAGACTTGAAATCCTGCTCCCGGTCCCAGGGACAGCCGTCAGGACCCCTCAGCCTGGCCATAATCTGAACCAGCCCTTCAAACTTGCCGCCCGTCATCCTGCCTCCCTGTAAAAGTGGTTATTATAACGTCATCCAATAGATTGAATGACTTATCTGGCCCTCGGTGTGGATAAAATGCGGATAGGGCCCGGCAGCGGAAGATCGAAGTGCAGAAACGCATTTGAAATTTCGTTTTCACCGCCTCCGCGACTTTCCGTCGCCCTTTCGCCCCACAGCCGCAGAACGCGACAGCTAAACGATTCTTCCGATCCTCGGCTGCGATTGGCGATTTCCCCTCTGTCCTCCAGTATCTTTTTGTGATCGACATCACGGAAGACAATAGGCTATAAACGGATCACGAGACCGCGTCACAATCCTGGCCTGTGCTTTTTTGGCACATTCAGAAAGAAAGGCGCAGGTTGCCGTGAGGAGTCCACACGATGAAAATGAATCTAGTTGCCCGGTGCCTGTGTCTAGCAAGCGCTCTTCTAATGATTTCATCCACGACGAATGCCCAGACGCCAACGAGTGGGGGACGAAGAACCGAGTTGGAATATCTGGAGAGAGGTTTCGATCTGCCGGGAATCGATGTGCCAAGAGAACCCGAGCTGTTCTGGGAAACACCCGAAGGAAAGCTCAGGTACGAACAGAATCAAGCGGAACGACTCGCGGAGAACACAGAGCAGCTGGCGGAGCTGGGGAAAGAAGACTGGACCGGTCAATATGATTCGCTGTCAGACACTCGGACTCGCCAAGACTTCGAGAATCGGACAGAAGTTTTAGAGAACGTCGCCGACGACATGAGCAAATACTTCGAGTGGAAGTTTGACGCGGAGCCCGTCGAAGTTGACGCACCTTCCGAGGAAGGACTTAGAGATCAATTGGTGCAGATCACTCCGATGGTGGAGCAGATAGTGGAAACAATCTCGACGTTGGCAAGCGGTGGCATTAATGTTCAAGAGTTCGTTGCAATGCGGAGAAACCTTGCTTACATACACGCGCTCGCCCAGGTTTTGCGCGACTGAGACTGACGTAATCAATTACAAGTTCTGATACGGGAGAAAATCATTTCGTCGCCCTTCCCGCGACAGCAACGCCAAAGCAACAGCTGCCCCTCACCCCCGGGCAGGCGTCTGCGGTTGGCACTCTACGCATATAGCTGCAATCACGCCAAGCCCGGACCTATCCACGTCGATACCTATCTCAAGTTACCGGGCGCTAGCGGAGCGGCCCAGCTTGCCTCCCGACGGGCTCCGTAAACGTCGCCTCGAACAGAATGTTTGCCTGGCGGTGGCGTCTCGTAGTATGAAGGGGGCCTTTGAAGGGGGCATCATGAGACACATGAATCAGACCTTGCGGCTGATGGCGGCCGGCTGGATGGTGCTGGGGCTGACCGCCGTCCAGGCGACAGCTCAGACGCCGGCAGGTGCGGAGACGTGGGCTTCGGTGGCCGCAGGCCTCGAAGATGAGCGCGGAAACGAGGAACTGCAGCGCGTTCCGCCGTTCAAGGTGTTCGACAACCTCTATTACGTGGGCGTCGGCTACACGGGAAGCTGGCTGCTCACCACCGACGACGGGCTGATCGTGCTAGACGCGGTCGATCAGCGCTATGCGGATCACCTGATCTCGAGCATCCGGGGGCTCGGCTTCGATCCGGACGACGTCAGGTATCTGATCATCGGCCAGGCGCATGCCGACCATCTGGGCGCCGCGGCGACGCTCCAGAACGACCATGGCACCACGGTGGGTATGGGCGAGCAGGACTGGGTCTTCATGGAAGAGACGGCGGCTGCGGGCCGTTTGAGGGCGGACGCGCCGAGCCGGGACCTCGTGATTCGTGAAGGGGACACGCTGACTTTGGGAGGCACGACGCTGCGGTTCTACTCGACCCCCGGTCACACGCCGGGCACGACCTCCTACGAGTTCCCGGTCTACGACAATGGAACGGAGCACCTGGCGTTCGTGTTTGGAGGCTCGGCGCCGGCCAGAGGCCTGGAGGCGGCCGAGCAGTTCATGAAGACGGTGGAGCGGATCGAGCAGCTGCAGGACCGCGTTGAGGTCAGCGTGGTGAATCACCCGTGGCGCCAAATGGATCCCGAATTCTGGAATCGCGTCGACCGGCTCCAGCACCGCCAGGCGGGCGATCCCCACCCGTTCGTTGATCCGGCGCGATTCCGAGCGTGGATAGCGGAGACGATGGTGGAAGCCACGACGGCGCTCGAGGCGGCACGCGCGGAGGGGGCCGGCGGCTAGCTCCGGCGTTGTTGCTTGGCAGCCTGGCGAGGCGCTGCACCTCGGCGGGTGCTGCGATCAGAGAATCGAGGGCCTGGACCACTTGTCCAAGACTCTGAAATCCACTGTCAACGCCTCACAAGTCACCTTCTCGGACGTTGAGAATTGCCAATGTACGGAGGTTCGATCCGATTGCAACGAGTCCTTCATCTCGTTCTCACGTGCGGCTTGCTGTGTGCCGCATGGCCAAGGCCTGCAACAGGCCAAGTGCCTGACGCCGTCCCTCGCATCACAGTAGGTCGCACCGCGGAAGGGGAGCGCCCGATTATTGACGGACGCGTCGATGATGGAGTCTGGGTGGCCGCACAGCCATTCAGCGATTTCATCCAGCAGGAGCCGAACGAAGGCGAGCCCGCCACGGAACGCACTGTAATCCGGTTTCTGCTTGACAGCGAGAACCTTTATATCGCAGTCATCTGCTTCGACTCCGAACCCGGCCAGATCATCGTCAGCGAGAGCCGCCGCGATGCCGATCTGGGCGATACCGATTCCATCCGGATACTGCTCGACACATTCAACGACGGACAAAACGCGTTCGTCTTTGGAACGAATCCGTTCGGGATCGAGTACGACGGTCAGGTCATGGCCGAAGGCCAGGCCGGCCGTGGAGGGCAGGGATTCAATGTGAACTGGGATGCCGACTGGGTCGTTGGCACTCAAATAACCGAGCGCGGCTGGGAGGCCGAGTTTGCCATTCCACTCAGGACCTTGAGGTATAACCCGGGACAGGAGCGCACCTGGGGCGTAAATACCGTGCGCAATATTCGCCGTAAGAATGAACAGGTGTTCCTGTCTCGGGTACCCCGAGGCTATGACCTGAATAGGGTTTCCGTAGCCGGCAAACTCGATGGTCTGGACCTGCCGGCGCGGCGAGATCTGACGCTGTTGCCGTATGTATCCGGCTCCGTAATCGACGACAGAATCCTGCGACCCGACAACGCGCGCCGCAGCGGCGACGTCGGCTTGGATCTCAAGTGGGGCGTCCGCGCCGATCTCACGCTGGATCTGACGTTGAATACCGATTTTGCGCAGGTTGAAGCCGACGAACAGCAGGTCAACCTGACACGCTTTCCGCTGTTCTTTCCCGAAAAGCGGCCGTTCTTCCTTGAAAATGCCCAACTCTTTCAAGTGGGACAGGGTCGGACTGTCGATCTCTTCTTCTCACGGCGAATCGGCCTCTCACCCAACGGCGAACCGTTACCGATCCGGGCAGGCGCAAGGCTCAGCGGCAAATTGGGAGGATACAACGTCGGACTGCTCAATATGCAGACCGCTGAGAAGATAGACGAACGAACCGGACAGACGCTGCCCGCCAACAACTTCACGGTGCTGCGCATCCAGCGGGAATTCGGCCGGTCCAACTTCGGGGCGATATATGTGGGCCGCGAGGCGCTCGGCGACCACGCGTCGGAGGACCCTTACAACCGCGCATACGCCGTCGATCTCGGCTGGCAGGCAACGACCAACGGGCGATTATCTGCGTTCTTCGCTCGAACGGATTCGCCTCCGAGCAAAGGCGCGTCCGATTACGCTGGCCGCGCGGCGTACTCCTACACGAACGAACTCTGGAGCGCCACTGGCGCTTATGCGCAAGTCGGCGATCGCTTCAATCCCGAAGTCGGATTCCTGCGACGGCGGGGCTATCGCCAGCTTGAAGGGCGCTTCAACCTCAGTTACCCGCCAGAACGGTGGCCGTGGATCCGCCGGATCCAGCCACATGCCAACTTCAGCGCTTATTTCAACTTGGACGACGAGCTGGAAAGCTCACAGGGACACTGGCACGTTTTCGACATCAGGACTCAGACCGGTGCCCGATTCGGGTATCTTTTCGAGACACAGCAGGACCGGCCCAAGCGCCCGTTCACGGTGTACGAGGACGTCACAGGGCAGAGCGTTGCCATCCCTCCCGGCCATTACGCGTGGACCAGAGGCGTTTTCGAGGGAAACACGAACCTAAGCGCCCCGTTGAGCGTTGCCTTGCGGCATCGTATAGGTAGCTTCTATGACGGTGATTATCACGGCTGGGAGCTCACCGTTCGGATGCGTGCGGGTGCAAGGTTGATATCCGAGATCGGGTGGGATCGTGACGATGTCACGCTGCCGGGCGGCAAATTCATAAACGATCTGGTGCCGATTCGGGTGAGTTATGCGTTCACGAGTCTGGCAAGTCTGCAGGGATTGATCCAGTACAACCGTCAGACCTCGACGATTTCCTCAAATGTCCGCCTTGCGTTGCTGACCCGCAGTAGCACGGGCTTATTCATCGTCTACAACGATCGCCGCGAGACTTCCTCCCTGACCCCAGACGGATTGCTGGGTCGGTCGTTCACCGTCAAGTACACTCGCCTGTTTGATTTTTAGTTGTCCGTTACAACCGTGCTTTGAAGACTTGCATCAATAGGTAACCGTTTCTCCCTTCAGATAAAGCAGATGCCTCGGTGATCCGTCGTTCTTGCTGTCTGTTCCGGAGTCAGCTAAGAGGCAGGGTTTCCTCATACTGCAAGGCGAAAACACAGATCCTCGGATCAATATCGTCCTCAATCGGTTTGAAGAACTGAAGAAAGGGATCCCCGTGCCCTAATTTTCCGGATCAAGTCCCGAGAAATCATCTTGTCGGACGTTGAGAATTGAACGTACCACTTGTCCGGTTAGGGGGTTAGAACTAAGCCGCAGGCGCTCGGAGTCGGCGTACAGCAGATAGAGTCTGTCCCATAAAGTAGCGGTCATAAGGAGGTGTCTTATGACCCAACTACGAGAACGGATGCTGGAGGAACTCCAGCGACGGAACTATTCCCCGGCCACGAGTCGTGGCTACATTCTGGCAGTCGAACAATTCGCGAATTACTTCGGCAAGTCTCCGGCCTTGATGGGAGCCGAGGAGGTACGGCGTTTTCAGCTGTACTTACTGACCGAAAAGAAGCTGGCGGCGAGTACGGTCGGGATGCGGACCTCGGCGATACGATTCCTTTACAAGAAGGTGCTGCTGCGACGTGCGGATCTGGAACTGGATGATCTGCCCATGCCCAAGAGTGCGCGGAAACTACCCACGATCCTGGGTCCGTCTGAAGTCCGCCGGTTGATCCAAGCCGCATTGAGTCCGATGCACCGGGCCATCCTGATGGTGCTCTACGGGACCGGGATGCGACGGGCCGAAGCCGCCGTGTTGAAGGTGGCCGACATCGACAGTGAACGGATGCTGGTGCATATCCGCGACGGGAAAGGGCGTCGGGACCGGGATGTCCCGTTGAGTCGCAATCTGCTTGAAGCGTTACGGGGGTACTGGTTATTGAAAAAGCCCGAGGTCTATCTGTTTCACAGCAGTGCAGGACACCGGGGCACGGATGCTCCGATCTCGGACAAGGTGGTCTGGCATGCCGTTCATGGGGCCGCCCAGCGTGCGGGTCTGACCCAGAGGATCGGTCCGCACACGCTACGGCACAGCTTCGCGACCCACCTGCTAGAGTCCGGGACCGACTTGCGCACGATCCAGCTCTTGATGGGACACAGTCGGCTCAGCGATACCACGCTCTACCTGCAACTGTCCCGGCGCCATCTTCGAACCGCGCGCAATCCTCTGGATCAGTTGAAGCTTTCACCTGTGGTTAAGGATCCAAAGAAGTGAGCCGGCCACCCTTTGAGGTGGCTGACGTGATTCGCATCGTCGGAGACCGATTCCGACAACGGTATTTGAAAGCGCTGGCCTGGCCCCAGGTCAAGGTCCTCAACGCGATTACCCATTGCCGGACCGCCGCACTGGGCGGGAACCGGAAACGATGCGACCACTGTGGCCACCAAACGCTGGTCTACCACTCGTGCCGGAACCGCCACTGCCCGAAGTGCCAGACCAATGCGCGGAACACCTGGGTCGAGAAACGGCAACAGGAACTGCTACCGATCGGATACTTCCATCTGGTCTTCAGCCTGCCCCATCAGTTGATCCCATTGATCTGGCAGAACAAGAAGGTGCTCTATGCGCTTCTGTTCCGAACCAGTGCGGCGGCGCTGATCGAAGTGGCCCGAAACCCCAGGTATCTGGGCGGCGAGATCGGATTCCTCAGCATCCTGCATACCTGGGGACAAACCCTGCAACGCCATCCCCATATCCACTGTGTGGTTCCCGGTGGCGGACTGTCCCCGGATCACGACCGGTGGATCCACTCCTCCCGGACCGACTTCTTCCTCCCGGTCCAGAAGCTCAGCTACGTTTTCAGAGAAAAGTTTCTCGACGGTTTAGCCGAAGCCTTCGGAAACAAGACGCTCGTTTTCCATGGGGAGTGTCTGGAACTGGCCACCGAATCCACCTTCGAGCGGTTCCTCGACGATCTGAAGGATCGGAACTGGGTGGTGTACGCCAAAGAACCATTCGGCGGACCCCAACACGTCCTTCAGTACCTGGCCCGCTATACCCATCGGGTGGCCATCTCGAATCATCGCATCCTCGATGTCAACCAATCCGGCGTTACATTCCGCTGGAAGGACTATCGCCACAATGGCCGTCCACGAACAATGACACTCCAACCCGAAGAGTTCCTCCGTCGATTCCTCCTGCATGTCTTACCGAAAGGCTTTCCCCGCATCCGGTACTACGGATGGATGGCAAATCGGAAACGCAAGACGATGCTGGAACTCTGTCGGCACCTCTTAGGTCAGGAGTCCATCACCGAGCCGGAGTCCGAGGCGGGTGCTACCCCACCGGCACCGTGTCCGATCTGCCGGGGACCGATGCGTCTGGTCGAGCGATTAACCGCGGCACAGCTCGCCGCTCTCGAATCAAAGGAGGTTCCAATTCAGGATAGTGCGTAGCCATCGACACTCAACAATTCCAGCCCAACGCGGTCGTCCAGACTGCATCGCCGAAGTGTGTCCAGACGCCAAAAACACGCGTGCTCAAGTGCCCTTTCGCTATATCCAACCCACCCCACTCGGGCGATCGACAGTGATTTTCCGCTACAACCACCCCCCACCATCACTGCGTCTCCCCGATTCAGCCTCCAATCCATGGATTGAAAACCCATAGGTCTTCTCGTTCCCGGCCGCGCCTGCGCCTCACTTCAAACCATTCTATCCGACATGCCCCGGCATCATTTTTTGTCACTGTCGGTGCCGGACCATCTCCGATACAAAACTGACGTTATACGTCCATGTGACCTGTTCGTTGAACTCAAGTCCCTTCAATCGTATTATGTAGCGAGGCAAGAGAGACATCACCTTCGAACGAGGTCACAACATTGAATCGACTGGATTTCCATGAACTGCTCATAATATTCGTGATCGCAGTGTTCGTGTTCGGTCCGTTCAACGGAAAGCTGTCTCACAAGATTGCGATTCAGTGATTCGACGGGTCGTTGCGGCTCGATCAACAGGATGAACCGACATTTGGAAAGGCTTTCTCTATAGCCATAGCTTTGCTCCTTGGCGTGATTCTCCTCGTTCAGTTCTGGCTCTGGAGCGCCAATTAAGAGTAAGGTTCAGCGCGGCTGAAACTCGAAGACCGTAGTTGTTTAAACGAAACCCACCTGAATACGAGGAGATCACCATGTCACACGCAGATGGTCCATGGCTTCGAATCCAGCTCCTTTACTTGACGCTGGGCGTGTTCCTGCTTCCGGGTTCCGCCCTGGCGCAGAGCGTTTTTACGCACGTGCACATGAGGGTGCCGGATACGACTGAGGCGGCGGTGTGGCATCAGGCGCTGCTCGGCGGCGAGGTAATCTCGCGTGGCCCTGGACAGGCTGTCCGGTATGGCAACGGCATGGTCATGACAATGCCGGCCGAAGGTGAGACGCCACCGAGCCAGGGCGGTGTCATCGATCACTTTGGCATCGCTGTTGAAGACGTCGCGGCTACCGTGGCACTCGCAAGGGAAATGGGCGCACAGATCCGGGACGAGCCGCGGGTCGGCATCACGGCATCGACTATTGCGTTTATCGAGGATCCCTGGGGCACGCGAATCGAACTACTCGAGGACCCGGTCTACACGGGAGTGAATCACGTCCATATGATGGCGAGCGACGCGGACGGCGTTCACGAATGGTTCCTTGAAGTGTTCGGCGGCGAGGATATTCCGGCGCGCGGCAAGGGGCAGTTTCATACCATCTTATATGGCGACTTATGGATCCAGATTTCGCAGGTCCCGGAGGGTAATGCGGCGCCGAGCCGCTACCGGTCACTCGATCACATAGGTTTCCGCGTGCCCTCGCTGGAAGAGTTCGGCAGAGTTCTCCAAGCCTCAGGATACGAACCCTACCTGGTCAGACCCAACCCGCCGGGCTCAGACTTGATGTTCTTCGAAGGGCCCGAAGGCATCCACTTCGAGATCGCGGAGGTCGTCGCCCCCTAGCCGAGACCACGTGCGACCCGATGTCGGAAATGACATTTGGAATTAACATCGTCAACTTCGGCCAGGGAACGGGCCCTGAGATCTTCGGGAATAATGCGGCCCAGCGGGCCGGGGACTGGGATACAATTTCTGAATTCTTGCCGATTTAAGGAGATGTCATGATGAACCGACGCCAACTTTTGGGCACGGCCGCAGGTCTTGCGCTGCTCGCCCGCCTCCCGAATGCCCGTGCGGCAACCTACGACCTGCTCATCAAAGGCGGCCGCGTCATCGACCCTTCCATCGGCCTCGACGGCATCCGTGACGTGGCCATCGTAGGGGGGCGCATCGCAGCGGTCGAAGCCAGCATCAGCGACGATGCCACGGAGACGATCGATGTGCGTGGCAAGATCGTCGCCCCGGGTTTGATCGACATCCATACCCACGCGGGTCGCGACCTGGAAGCTCCGGCGCTGGCGCTCAAGGACGGCGTTACGGGCTTCGTCGATGCCGGATCGGCCGGCGCCGATAACATCGACGACATCGCCGCTGTCCTCCGGGCAGCACCACAAACTGCTTGCGCTCTGATCAACATCGCGCGCACGGGCGTCGTGTCCGGCGGCGAACTCAAGGACATCAACGCCGCCAATGTATCCCTAACCCGTGGGGCCATAGCCCGCAATCGCGACGTGGTTGTCGGCGTCAAGGTGCGGCTCTCAGAAAGCGTGGTTGGCAGTTACGATCTCGAGGCCCTGCGGCGTTCGCAGCAAGCGGCAGCGCCCTTCGATCTCCCCGTGATGATACACGTCGGCCAGAATTTCTCGCCCATGCGTGCCATTCTGCCACTGCTCAAGCGCGGCGACATCGTCACGCACATGTACGCGCCGCCGCCAAACAGCATTCTCGACGAGCAGGGCCATCTCTTCAGCGACGTCGCTGCCGCGCGTCGCCGCGGTGTCACCTTCGACTTTGGTAACGGAGTTAACGGCCACTTCACATGGGACATGCTGGAGCGCGCGACCGGGCAGGGCTTCTGGCCCGACACTTTGTCCACGGATTGGAACGTCTTGTCCCCCACTACAGGTGTCGTCGACTTCCCGAACGTCATGTCGAAGCTCTTGATGGTCGGCATGCCGCTTTCTGAAGTCGTGGCATCTGCGACGACCCGTCCGGCGCGCGCGTTTCGGGCGTTCGAGGATCGCGGCACGCTGAATGTGGGTGCGCCGGCCGACGTGGCGATCATGGAGCTGCGTGAGGGGGATTTCGAGTTTGTCGACAACTACCAAGGCACGCGGAACAGCCGCGAGCGGCTGTTCCCTTTCGAGACGGTGCTCGACGGCAAGCGCGTGCCAACGGCGGCTTAAGCGTTGACTTGTGGTCGGCGGATATCCCCGCGGGTCTCGGCGATCACAGCTCGGGCCGTGGCCCCATCCCATTAAAGACGAACTTCTGGACCCGCCGGTTGACGGGATCGAGTGGCGTGACCTCCGTAACGTAGAGGTTGCCTTCCGAATCCACGTCCATGTGGTGGAGGGTGCCGAACTCGCCGGGCGCCGATCCCCAGCGGCCGAACGAGTACAGGATCTCGAGCGTTTCGCGTTCGAGCACCATGACCCGCGCCTGACTCCGGTTGCCGACGTACAAGAAGCGCTGCTCCGGATCCTCGGAGAAGGCCGCGCTGGCGGCCGTCGTGCCGTTACCACACTCCGGAGCCAGGCAGTCCCGACCGATGAACACCTGCGAAACGTACTCCCCTTCGGTGGTGAAGACCTGCACCCGCTTTCCGGCACGGTCGGAGACGTAAACAAGGCCGTCGTTGGACACCTTGGCCGCGTGCACCGGAGGGGCGAACTGCGGGGGGCCGGACCCCTCTTGCTCCTCGGCCCACGACGGATCCGTCTCGACGTCGGCCGCTTCGTTGCCGAACGCGCCCCACATCCGCCTGAAGTCCCCCGTGTCGGCGTCATAAACAATGACACGCCGGTTGCCGTATCCGTCCGCAACGAAGAGCTCATTCGTCGGCGGATGGACCCAGACGTCTGCGGGCCGGCCCAGGTTCGCAGTGTCGCTGTTGCCCCGGCTCTCGCCGGACTGACCGATCTGCATGACGAATTCCCCACTCATCGTGAACTTGAGCACCTGGTGGTCATCGGGACCGTTGCCTCCAACCCAGACGTAATCGTTGTGGTCCACGAATATGCCGTGTTCCGACCCGGGCCAATCGTAGTCCGGGTCCGGCCCGCCCCATCCCTGCTGGAAGTTGCCTTCAGGGTCGAACTCGAGTACCGGCGGTGCGGCCATCGACGCCTCTTCCGGCCCCAGCGAACCCGGCCGTTGCAGCACCCACACGTGATCCCTGTCGTCCACGGCTACGCTGGCCACGACGCCCAGGACCCACCCGTCGGGAATCGTAGGCCAGCTTGGATCGACCTCGAACCTCGGCACGTCGCCGAGGGCCGACTCCGGGGCGGTCACAATCTCGTCGCCGTCGCGGCTGAGGGCGATGACCAACGCGAGCGACGCCACTAGTGCCACGCCTATCCATATCGTTCGACTCATGACCGACCTCCCGGAAAATTGTTTCCACTGCTGTTAGTACGTTCTCGGGCACCATCTGCAATGTCGCGAGTTCACCGTTGTCTGCGGATGAGGGCCAAACCGTCTCCGAGTCCGTTATACGCCAGGACGTGCTGCTGTGTCCCTCAATATATCATTGCAGCAAGGTGTCACGGATTCTGACCCAAGGCGATAGTACTTCCCGCAAAATTCAAAACCTCAAGCCGTCGATCTCGATCCGAAGCCTGATTCTCCACGTTTGTGCGTCCCCGGTCACGGGTCGTGCTGATCTCAATCTACGCCCGGGTGCGTCGCGCTGCCCCACTGCGGCAATTTGTGTGGGTCCTGCGGGATGGCACGACATGCATGCCGCTGAAATCATTGAAAACGCGGCGCTGGCAACGAAATTGGTTATTATTACGGGTTGATATTACGGCCTGCAGCTTACAGTGCCTGGCCGGCTGGAGATCGACCCATCCCCGGAGCGCATGGTTGATGAAAATTATTCATTCTTTGGCCGAAGCGGATCCGTCCGTTGCTAGCGTCGTGACCGTGGGAAATTTCGACGGCGTCCATCGGGGCCACCAGGCGATATTGTCTGTCGTTCGGGCGCGCGCTCGGGAGTTGGGCGTTCAGTCCGCGGCGATCACTTTCGAACCGCACCCGCTCACCTGCATTGCACCGGACCGGGCCCCGACGCCGATTTCAACTCTTGAACAAAAGACCTGCCTGATCGAGGAAGCCGGCATCGACGTTCTCCTGATTCAGCAATTCACCGAGGCGTTCTCCCGATTGCCTGCCGAGGCGTTCATCGAGAAATATTTCGTCAGCGGTTTGAACGCCCGGTCGTTATGCGTGGGCCAGAACTTTCGATTTGGACACCGGCATCGGGGCGATATCCATACGCTGCGTGCTTCGAAATTCGATTTCGAAGTCGTCGAGGTGCCCGCCGTCATCATCGGAGACCGATCCGTCAGCAGTTCCCGCCTCCGGGAGCAGATCGTTGGAGGGCGTCCCCGGGACGCGCGCCGCATGCTCGGGCGCTGTTACGAAGTTCAGGGCAGAATCGTCCGAGGGGAGGGCCGCGGCGGCAAAGTCACTGTGCCCACACTCAACCTCGAGCCTGACAACAAGCTCCTCCCCGGAGACGGTGTGTATGTGACCCGGATCGCGGTGGATAACGAGGCCTGGGCCGACGCCCTGACCAATGTCGGGCTCCGGCCGACCTTTTTGGAAAGCGAACGCACTGTTGAAACTCACCTTCTCAACTGGGCTCCGCCGGAGGGTGCCGGGCGGGCGCGACTTCGTTTCCTGGCGCGGCTTCGTGATGAACAGAAGTTTCCGAGCGCGGAGGCCCTCAGGGAACAGATCGAGTGCGACCGTACTGATGGGGAGAGATTCTTCCGGCGCTTCGAGCATGTTCGCCGGGCGGAAGCCCCCGAGTGCACGCCACAGAACCTGCGATGAGCGATGACATCGAGATCGAAGTCTTTTCCCGACCCGAGTGCCACTTGTGTGATGTCCTGTTGGAGCTCGTCGGAGAGCTCGAAGGGCGCTATCCTCTGAACTTGAAGGTGACCAACGTTGAAACAGACCCGCAGCTTGAACAGAAATACGGAAGCCAGGTTCCAGTCGTTCGTATTGCCGGCCACACGACGTTCACATACCCGATTCGACCGGCGGCGCTGGAAAGAGAGCTGAAGCGATTGTGGAAACGGTAGACATCCTCACGATCGCCGCCCACCCGGATGATGTCGAGCTGACCTGTGGCGGTACGCTGCTCAAGATGGTCGACCAGGGCTACTCGGTCGGAATCCTCGACCTGACCCAGGGTGAAATGGGGACGCGGGGCACTCCTGAAATCAGAGCCGAGGAAGCGGAAGCCGCCCGGGCCGTCCTGGGTGCCCGCTTTCGAACCCGGATGAACCTCGGGGATTCCCAGCTGACGGCCTCGATCCCAAACAGAATGGCTGTGGCGCAGGAGATCCGGAATCGGCGACCGCGTACGGTGATCCTCCCCTACTGGGAGGGACGTCACCCCGATCACACCACCACGGCGACTCTGGGTTATGAGGCCTGTTACGCAGCTGGCCTCAAGAAGGCGGATCTTCAGGGAGAACCGCACCGTCCCCACAAAATCCTGTATGCGACCATCTACTGGGATGTGAACCCAACGTTTGCCGTCGACATCAGCCCGTACTTTGAAAGGAAGCTGGAAGCGATCAATTGTTTCGCCTCTCAGTTCCATGGAGACATGTCGGAGGTCGAAAAACTCTTTCCCGCCTGGGCACGCCTGATCGATCGTATCCGAACTCAGTGCCGTTTTTATGGGCATCAACTCGGGGTGGAGTACGCTGAACCTTATGTAGTAAAAGAACTTGTGGCGATTGAAGATGTTGTTGCGATGCCTGTTGCTTCCGTTTGAACGCCGTCTCGAACAAAATACTTCGGGAGGCTTTAAACCAAGGAATCGGTAATCCTGTCTGCCTTAGGTAAGACGTTCCTGAAGAAGAATATGACAAAGGTTCTTCCAAAGTTGAGTTTCAAGCGTCCAATTACCTTGACACCGCCGAACCGCGGTCATTACGATGAGTAAATCTGTTTCCTGGAGAACCGAACCATGATCGACAAGCTGATCCGGTTGACGATGGCCGCAATCTTCTTGGTCGTGACAACTGCCAGTCCGGCGCTTGCTCAGGACAGACCCAAGAACGGTGACATCGAAAACATAGGAAACCGCGACATCAACTCGGGGTTCTTCAGCTGGAACTTCACCTCGCTCGAGAAGGAAATAGCTCTTGGACGCGGGATGGCGGCTGAGCTGGAACGTCAGGTTCGCCTAGTTGATGATCCGGTAATCAACGAATACGTCAATCGCGTCGGCCAGAACCTCGTTCGCAACTCCGACGCCCAGGTGCCCTTCACCTTCAAGGTCATCGAAGACGACACCATCAACGCGCTGGCTCTGCCCGGTGGATTCGTGTTCATTAACACGGGCGTTATCTTGAGTGCCGACGAAGAGTCCGAACTGGCCGGTGTGCTCTCTCACGAGATTGCCCATGTTACGGCGCGCCATGGCACCGAAAACGCGACCAAGGGCCAGATCATCAATTGGGCAACGATTCCGCTGATCTTTCTCGGGGGTGTCGCTGGTTTTGGCATCCGCCAGGCCGCTGGCTTCGCCATTCCGGCCCAGTTCATGAAGTTCAGCCGTAGCGCAGAGGAAGAAGCCGATTTTCTGGGGAGCCAGTACGCCTACAAGACTGGCTATGACCCGAACGCGGCCGTAACATTCTTTGAAAAGATGCAGGCACGGGAGACGGCAAAACCTGGAACGATTTCCTCGCTGTTCTCGTCGCATCCTCCCACGAAGGACAGGATTGAAAAGACCCAGCGGAACATCGCACGGGTCTTGCCCGAGCGCGATCGATACGTCCTGACGACCTCGGAATTTCTCGACGTCCAGCAAAAGCTGATCGACTACGAGAACCGACGCCCGGTCGACGAAGAGGATGACAGTCGCCCCAGCCTGAGACGGCGGACCGCGGCTTCCCCCGATAGCGGTGACGATGATAGGGCAGACGAAGAGATCATCACCAGTGGGGAGGATGAGCGGCCCCGGCTGGAGCGCCGTGACGAGGACGATCCCGACCGTGAACCGCTCGAGGACGACCGTCCGGTCTTGAGACGACGCTCTCGCGACTGAACGTTTTCCCAACGGAAGAGGATTAAAAAGGGTGGCCCCTGTGGCCGCCCTTTTTTCTTGGGAGTTCCCCCGCCCGAATGGGTATTGATACCAAGACCATGCAGCGGGTATCATCTCCACTTGTCTACGGGGTCGTAGTTCAGCTGGTTAGAACGCCGGCCTGTCACGCCGGAGGTCGCGAGTTCGAATCTCGTCGGCCCCGTTTAGATGCAGCAAGTTAGCGGGGGAGCAATCCCCCGTTTGCTGTTTGGGTGCAGATAGGGTGCGGATTTGATGAGTAAACGCGCTGTGGATTCTGAAACTCCGGTACCGTCTCAACGCTCAATTGTCCGCGCGGCTGAAGTGGCCGATGAGATCCAGCTTTCATATAGAGCACGCTTTGCAGAGACTGCCGAGAACGGTCCTCTCCTCAACCTCGACGCTAAACTCTCCGACCTGTGGTGGAAACTTCTGTACCAAAACGACTTCGAGGATTGGATGGTTACGCATGCGAAAGACACGTTCAAGTTTCAGTGGCTGAAGGTCCTGGTTGCACTCAGAAATCGAAATCAATCTTTCTTCTACAGTTACGGAATCCCTTCGCGTCGGCACAGCTCTGCGATGCTCTCTTCGCCTCGTAACCCTTCCAACACGATCCGCACCTTCTCTTCAGACGAGTACTTCTTTCGCGTCTTTCGACGGATCTCCCGTACCCGCTTCTCTGTCGACACTTTCTCTCTCATTCGATCCTCCTTCAGATCGTTCCGATCAGAATAGTGTCTCTTAGTTTTTTAGCGGTTTCTGTCCGAAATGCTCTGACGGGCTACATATCCTTCATCTCGGACTCCTTCTTTACACATGTGCGTGTGTTTAGCCCGCTTTATTGCAAGGCTTCTTAATGACTTTGGCACTTTAGATGCCGATTAAGTCAAAGGAGGAGTCCATCTCATCAACAATGTCGTTTATCAGGACCGGACAATTACAGGACCTGAGAATTTAATAACGCCTAAATCCCTCCCTTAGTATTCTTTACCGAGATTTTTACGGTTCTTTCAGCGACACACTTTAAACACGGAATCTGGCACCCAACTCGGCCACTACGAGATCAGCACACTCCTAGGTAAGGGTGGAATGGGAGAGGTGTGGCGGGCGCGTGACACGAAGCTGGGTCGTGAAGTCGCAATCAAGACGCTGCGGATAAGCGGTATAAGCAGGGTCCGACGGCTATGGCAGCACTGGCAAGGTCGTCGTATGAGTGTTATTTCAATCCGCGCGCAGCCACAGGCCGTCGCGCGGCCAAAATGAAGAAGGGGATCAAGGAGAGAAGCGCAAAATAAGCCAGAGCCGCTGCGGAAATGAAACACTGGGTCTGAACAAAGATGTGGAATGTATCTTCGAGGACACCGTTATTCAGCCTCTGAACTCTTGAATGCATGAATGGGTACTGTGAGCCTAAGGAGAATCCGTCCGTTTTGAGGACGGACTCCGCTGGCGCCGAGACCAGTCATCAATAACTTAGAGCTGGTAGAGGGCGTCAACAACTCTTCCAACCAGCTTAACTTGAAAGGACCGAACCCCTTGCATAAAGCGTTCACGGCCGGGCGTTCACCAAGTCTCGGCGTCAATGGCCCATGACGGATTGACTTTGGTTCGCATCTCGGTAAAAAGAGGGAAACAGGGAAACGCGTTATTATTGTGATGCCGTGATACTCCCCTTTGACGCGCCTAGGTGGCAACTCATAATCAGCGAGGACAAGACATGCACGAAGCCAGTAAGGCGATCATGCGCCGAATGCACGACAGCAGGTTCGCGACCAGATATTTTGTCGGTGATGGCATAGACATCGGCGCTGGTCCTGACGCTCTAGTCCAATATGAGGAGCAGTTTCCGCTAATGCGCAGTTGCCGCCTGTGGGACATTGAAGAGGGCGACGCGCAACTGCTGGCATTGGTAGCTGACAGCTCGTTGGACTTTGTTCACTCCAGTCACTGTTTGGAACATATGCGCCACCCAAGCGAGGCTTTGCTCCACTGGCTGCGCGTGCTCAAACCCGCCGGGCATGCCGTCATCACCGTTCCCGATGAAGACCTCTACGAACAAGGCGTATTCCCTTCGACGTTCAACACCGACCATAAATGGACTTTCACTATGCACAAGGCCACCAGCTGGTCTGCCAGGTCTGTCAACCTGATGGACATGCTCACGCAATTCTCCGACATTGCACAAGTCGTCAAGATCGAGCAACTTGACGCCACTTTCCGCTTTGGACTGCCCCGAATTGACCAGACCCTCACTCCTGTGGCCGAGTGCGCGCTGGAGTTCATTTTGCGCAAGCGTCCGGCCAACGAAATTGCCCGGAAGGGCCGCTACCCCGAGCTGTCCGCGTGACCGGGCAGACTCATCATGAAAAAAACTTGCTTAATTCATCAGCAACAGGGCGTCGGCGACCTCATCTTTATTCAGAAGATCGTGAGGCAATATTCTGAAGATGGCTTCAATGTCATCTGCCCGATTCTGAATCAACACAAAGTTATCCGGAACCTTTTCTCAACAGAGAGCGCCCGCTATCCATTGATTTCGGACAAAAGCGCGCTGCTTGAGTCTTTTGATTTTGCTCAAGAACACGTCTACCTGGTTACCCAGTGCGAAACTCACTTCGGTGATTCCCTTTTTACGAAGCCGATTGATGCCGGTGATTTCGTTTTTCTGGCTCTGGGCCCGTCCTATAAGAGATTGCCCGCCGATGGACTGATGGAATCGAAGTATCGACTCGCCGGTATAGACTCCTCTGGCTGGCAAGATTTCGTGTCCATGAAAAGAAATCAGTCCAAGGAGAATTCCCTGCTCAGGCTCCTGGGTGTTGATAAGAACTCGAAATATACTTTGATCAACGAGCATTCGAGCAATGGCCGCATCGAAATCCAGGATCCGGGCGACGCCATCTACATGCGGCAAATCAAGGGATACACGCTATTCGATTGGCTCCCTCTCATAGAGGCTTGCAGCCGGATAATCACTGTCGATACCTCCGTCGTGTTACTCGCTGAAGTGTTCCTTAATAAAGACATACCGGCGTACCTTGTTTCGAAATGGCCGAGGGGTGACCCCTCATACATCGACTTCCAACGGAACCTGAAGTTGCCCTGGAAATTTGCTCCGCACGCGTCCGACTTGAAGATCGATTGAAAGACTCCGACGGACTCGGGCGGATAAGTAAAACAAGCAGGGTTTGCAGTGCAATGGATGGCAAGATGCCGGCAAAACTGTCGCCGTTGGGCTGTTATATTTAGGGCAGAAGGCAGAACGACGGTTGGGCCTTAGTTCGTTGATTGCCGGGGTGGCGTGCGCGCAGGCGGTTTGCTCTCGACTTGGCCGTATAACGTCAGTTTTGTATCGGAGATGGTCCGGCACCGACAGTGACAAAAAATGATGCCGGGGCATGTCGGATAGAATGGTTTGAAGTGAGGCGCAGGCGCGGCCGGGAACGAGAAGACCTATGGGTTTTCAATCCATGGATTGGAGGCTGAATCGGGGAGACGCAGTGATGGTGGGGGGTGGTTGTAGCGGAAAATCACTGTCGATCGCCCGAGTGGGGTGGGTTGGATATAGCGAAAGGGCACTTGAGCACGCGTGTTTTTGGCGTCTGGACACACTTCGGCGATGCAGTCTGGACGACCGCGTTGGGCTGGAATTGTTGAGTGTCGATGGCTACGCACTATCCTGAATTGGAACCTCCTTTGATTCGAGAGCGGCGAGCTGTGCCGCGGTTAATCGCTCGACCAGACGCATCGGTCCCCGGCAGATCGGACACGGTGCCGGTGGGGTAGCACCCGCCTCGGACTCCGGCTCGGTGATGGACTCCTGACCTAAGAGGTGCCGACAGAGTTCCAGCATCGTCTTGCGTTTCCGATTTGCCATCCATCCGTAGTACCGGATGCGGGGAAAGCCTTTCGGTAAGACATGCAGGAGGAATCGACGGAGGAACTCTTCGGGTTGGAGTGTCATTGTTCGTGGACGGCCATTGTGGCGATAGTCCTTCCAGCGGAATGTAACGCCGGATTGGTTGACATCGAGGATGCGATGATTCGAGATGGCCACCCGATGGGTATAGCGGGCCAGGTACTGAAGGACGTGTTGGGGTCCGCCGAATGGTTCTTTGGCGTACACCACCCAGTTCCGATCCTTCAGATCGTCGAGGAACCGCTCGAAGGTGGATTCGGTGGCCAGTTCCAGACACTCCCCATGGAAAACGAGCGTCTTGTTTCCGAAGGCTTCGGCTAAACCGTCGAGAAACTTTTCTCTGAAAACGTAGCTGAGCTTCTGGACCGGGAGGAAGAAGTCGGTCCGGGAGGAGTGGATCCACCGGTCGTGATCCGGGGACAGTCCGCCACCGGGAACCACACAGTGGATATGGGGATGGCGTTGCAGGGTTTGTCCCCAGGTATGCAGGATGCTGAGGAATCCGATCTCGCCGCCCAGATACCTGGGGTTTCGGGCCACTTCGATCAGCGCCGCCGCACTGGTTCGGAACAGAAGCGCATAGAGCACCTTCTTGTTCTGCCAGATCAATGGGATCAACTGATGGGGCAGGCTGAAGACCAGATGGAAGTATCCGATCGGTAGCAGTTCCTGTTGCCGTTTCTCGACCCAGGTGTTCCGCGCATTGGTCTGGCACTTCGGGCAGTGGCGGTTCCGGCACGAGTGGTAGACCAGCGTTTGGTGGCCACAGTGGTCGCATCGTTTCCGGTTCCCGCCCAGTGCGGCGGTCCGGCAATGGGTAATCGCGTTGAGGACCTTGACCTGGGGCCAGGCCAGCGCTTTCAAATACCGTTGTCGGAATCGGTCTCCGACGATGCGAATCACGTCAGCCACCTCAAAGGGTGGCCGGCTCACTTCTTTGGATCCTTAACCACAGGTGAAAGCTTCAACTGATCCAGAGGATTGCGCGCGGTTCGAAGATGGCGCCGGGACAGTTGCAGGTAGAGCGTGGTATCGCTGAGCCGACTGTGTCCCATCAAGAGCTGGATCGTGCGCAAGTCGGTCCCGGACTCTAGCAGGTGGGTCGCGAAGCTGTGCCGTAGCGTGTGCGGACCGATCCTCTGGGTCAGACCCGCACGCTGGGCGGCCCCATGAACGGCATGCCAGACCACCTTGTCCGAGATCGGAGCATCCGTGCCCCGGTGTCCTGCACTGCTGTGAAACAGATAGACCTCGGGCTTTTTCAATAACCAGTACCCCCGTAACGCTTCAAGCAGATTGCGACTCAACGGGACATCCCGGTCCCGACGCCCTTTCCCGTCGCGGATATGCACCAGCATCCGTTCACTGTCGATGTCGGCCACCTTCAACACGGCGGCTTCGGCCCGTCGCATCCCGGTCCCGTAGAGCACCATCAGGATGGCCCGGTGCATCGGACTCAATGCGGCTTGGATCAACCGGCGGACTTCAGACGGACCCAGGATCGTGGGTAGTTTCCGCGCACTCTTGGGCATGGGCAGATCATCCAGTTCCAGATCCGCACGTCGCAGCAGCACCTTCTTGTAAAGGAATCGTATCGCCGAGGTCCGCATCCCGACCGTACTCGCCGCCAGCTTCTTTTCGGTCAGTAAGTACAGCTGAAAACGCCGTACCTCCTCGGCTCCCATCAAGGCCGGAGACTTGCCGAAGTAATTCGCGAATTGTTCGACTGCCAGAATGTAGCCACGACTCGTGGCCGGGGAATAGTTCCGTCGCTGGAGTTCCTCCAGCATCCGTTCTCGTAGTTGGGTCATAAGACACCTCCTTATGACCGCTACTTTATGGGACAGACTCTATCTGCTGTACGCCGACTCCGAGCGCCTGCGGCTTAGTTCAAACCGGCCATGAGGACAAATGTCGTTCTCAAGTCCCGTATCATCTTGTCGGAAGTTGAGAAATGTCCTAGACCCAAAACAAGCGCATAACCAGTCCGCCGAGGCCCAGTTCGCGCCGATAGAATTCGAGGCATAGAATCCCGTTCCCGGATGGCCTGTTCCAGGTATCGAGTTTCTGTTGAATCTGTTTCAGTTCAGCCTCGCTGGTGTTGGACGGTTGACAGAAACCGGGACCTCGATCGCCCGGGCTCAGAGTCATGATCGGGTCAACATCGCAGAGGCTGACGCAACACATCCACCCCGCGGAACAAGACCGGCAACCACCGGTTCCAGGCCAGGATCCGGAACAGAATGCGCCGCCCGGTGCGCACGAGTTGGCACGGCACAAGCATGAAAGCGTTCAAGAAGGTTTTGAACTCCATGCGCAGCACGGTTTGCTTCTCAGCCTGATATTTTTGGCCCCAACGTCCGGTTTCGGGAAGCAGCAATGCAAACCACGCTTTCAGTGTCCAGGCCAGTGACGCGATCACCATGTAGGCCCAGTTGCTGGTCTGATCTCCGACCGGCATCCGCAACGCCTGAACGCCGTTCTTCAACTGCTCAATGAGATTCTCCTGATTGCACCGTTGATTGGCACGCATCACAATCTGGTCGGCCGGATCCGAACGGTTGGTAATGTAGAAGAAGTACCGGATGTCGTCAAACAACACCTGCTCTCCTTTGGCCACCGACAGATTCTTCCGCACCACGACGACACGGTAGTCCCGATCGCAGGCTCCGGGTCGATACCGAAACTCGGCCACATCCTCACCCTGCAAGCGGATATTGTCGAAACCGCGCTGCCGAACGATCTCTTCCTTCACGTTGTCGGGACGTTGGCGCGGTTCGGTCGCCACGTCGTATTTCGCGGGCCGTTCCAGGCGCTTCCACTGGCGCGGCTCCAGTTCATCGGCCCGGGCCTTCAGGTTCGCCATCGCGTCAATCCCGAATATGAAACCCACCTGCTGGTCGTCCCATCCGTCCAGATGCCGGGTCTGGCTGAAGTCCGTGTCCCCGCGCAGCAGGATCTGGCGAAACCCCGCATGCCGGCACAATGCGATGGCTTGGTCGAACCGGACCGCGGCTCCTTCATGCGACGGCCGGTTGCCGCTACGATTGACCAGATACAGCGGTTCGGCGGTGTTGGCCAGCGAGATCATCAGCGGGTGATATCCCCACGTCCCGTCGTAGGCCACGTCCATCCCTTGCTTGCATTCCCCCGTGGTTTCGGCCAGTGTCCCGTCCGCGTCCAACACCGCTTCTTCGAAAAACGCCGCCGGTTGCTGTCGCCAGACTCCGAGCCGGACTTGATTGGTTGCCTCCATCAGACACTCCACGTCGTCGGCCTCGAATCTCCGGCAGAAGTCTCCCGCCGTCGTCGGATCCGGAATCCGTTGCGCTCCCAGCGCATCCAGATACACCGCATCGTTGCGCCGCAGTTCGATGTCTTCCAGGCACGTTCCTCCGCTCAAGGCGTTGTAGGCGATGTTCAGCACGTGATCCGACTCGTGATACGGCAGGTGCCGCTTCAACACATGCACGCCCTTGTCGATGGCTTCGATCAGCCCGGTCCGCCGCGCCACCAGTTGCATCGTCCCGATACCACCAACCGATGTGCCCCGCGTCCGCTCTCCCATCTCGTACTGAATGTTGCTCGCCGAAAACATCGGCTCTACCTGATCCGTCCAATGCCGGTCCCCAAGCCGACGTTCGATTCGCCGCTTGCGGTTCCTCATGTTCTTGCGCGTATAATCGTTCATCTGAAATGCCTCCTTTTCCGAAGAATCTGTTCAAGGTTTTTTTCGCACGGAGAGGGGGCATTTCGGGTACTTCCGCTCTTATTGCACTATCATTTCCTCGTCAATCACGCTTGTTCAGGGCCTAGATACGGGCGTTGACCTTCTGATGTGAGACTTTTCTTGCGTATAAATCCCATCTGTAGTTAGATTTACCCAACCATTTACGGCCTGCTTCGACACACACTAAAACGATGTACCGGCGTCAGTTTCTTAAGGCATCAGCGTTGATTGGCGGTGGCCTGATCGTAGGCACTCCGGTATTCAACACCAACGCTCAGCAATCCGGTCAAACTGGTACCAGCGAGACACCCATTCGCATCACCCTGGGAGGGTACGGCCCAACAACGTCAAGTTTTAGCCAGGGATTAAAGCAAATCGGCGATCGCCTCGGCGCCAGATTTGGCGACGATGTCGAGATCGAATATCTCTACAATATTTTAGATCTTGGTTATGAGGCAGCAGGCGATCTGACCCGGCTAGTTGATAACGGTGTGCTCTCGCTCGCGTACTTAACCATGTCCGACCAGATTCCCGCGTTGGAAGTCGCCGCGCTTCCATTTCTGTTTGCGAACAGTGCCACAGCAAGGGTTGCGATGGATGGAGCGCTAGGACAGTCAGCAATAAATACTATCGAGGCTGATACGAACTTTCGCGTTTTGGGATTTTTCGAAAATGGCTTTCGCCATGTATCGAACAGTGTCAGGCCGGTTCACAGCCCGGCCGACTTGAACGGCCTCGCTATTCGCGTTCTTGGTGTGCAAGCCAGAACATTTGAGTTGCTTGGGGCCAACCCGAAGGTCACGCCTCTACCAGCCGTATTCGATGGCCTTCAGTCCGGCGAATTGGATGGTCAGGAAAACCCTTTTGAAAACGTCGTCAGCTACAACCTCTACCACGCGCAGCGTTATTACACTGAGACTTATCATTCGTACTTGTCTCGACCAATTTTCGTTCACCGCCCTTCATTTGATGTCTGGCCTGCTGCACTGCGAATGGAGATGCGCGCGGCCGTCAAAGAAGCGGTAGCCCTTCAGCGGCAGCTGCATGATCAGGCAGAAATCGATTCTGCTGAGATTATTCGTGAGGCGGGCGGGGAAATTGTTACGCTCACGCCGCAGCAACGCCAGTCGTTTGTCGATGCCGTTGCGCCTATTTACGCAGACGCTCAGAATCAATACGATCGCGAACTGCTGAATCTGGTAGGTCTATAAACACCAATTGTCAGTGACTGATCAGCTTTTATGGTGGGCCCTGTTTGACCTCCGCTTACGTCGTTCGAGATTCTGTTTCACTTCTCTGATAGGGCCAGGGTACGACGCCGGATAGAATGGGGCCGTGGCTAAGGTGTGGCCCGGGCCAGTTCGGTATAGACCATTTCGGTATAGCTCATTCCCCGATAGGGGCGGAAGATCTCGAGACCCGGAATCTCCGGGAGCTGTCGGGCAAACATCTGCCGCAGCGACTGTGCGGTACCCGGGGGTGGCGGTGGCCCCAGGCTGTCTCCCATCTCGGTTTCCGCCTCGGCCAGGGACCTGCCGGCCTCGAACAGTTGAACGATCCTGGCTCGTCTCTGGGTCACCTCGGCCAGGTTCTCCTGCAGTTGATCTTTCGTGAAGGGGTCGCCATGTCCGCCAAGGTAAAGATCCGCATCGAGAGCCACGATCTGTTTCAGACTCTCGATCGCCCCCTCCGTTGAGCCCAGGTCTTCCAAATGAACACCGGCTCCACCGGCGAGATCCCCGATGAGCGCCACATTTTGATCGGGGAGGAAGGCGACCAGATCGCCATTGGTGTGCGCCGGAGCCCAATGCAGTAAGGTGATGTTCACGCCGTGGAGGTTCAGATCCGCCCGCTTGTCCACGATGTGTGTGGGTTGAAAATGCACCCGCTCCCCGTCCCGCAGATAATGGAAAATCGATTCGATCTTCGCTGCGCTGTTCTCTTGGCAAATGATGGTCAAGCCCCTGGGATAAGCGAAGATCCCCTTGATGTGATCCGGATTGGTGTGACTGACTATAAGGTGCGTCACTGGCTTCGGCGTAATCCTGGCGAGTTCCTGTTGTCCGTCCCTGACCGCACTGGCGAGTTCGAAAACGTCGAAGGCGATGACGCCATCGTCCCCAATTATGTAGGCCGTGTTGGCGCCCACCGCACCTCCCTGGGCCCAATACACATTTCCCCGCAAGAGCTTCAGATCCGGGGGCGCTGCGACTTGCCGCTGTGCGTTCGCTACCGTGATCCATCCGGTCAAGGTAACGATGGCCGCAAAAGCCAAAGCAAACGTCTTCTTATATTTCATCGGAAACATTCTAATCCCTCCGTCTTCTCGAATTGCGATTGGGGGAATCGCGTCTGAAGCATAGGCTGCACCACTAAGCGGTCAATGTTTATCCGGCTTAAGGGAAGCCCTGAAACCCAAGGTATCTCTGCCCCATTCTAACGCGCTGTGCGCCCTCCGGCATCCTTTTGCGGCGACGGCCAACTTGAGCCGAGCCGGCGGAGGGAACCGGATGCAGCCAGACCCGCCATTCTGATTCGAGCACGCACATCAGCTTTGCTGAAGACAATTGTCGGAGAACCGAGACAAGAGATTTGAGCCTGCTTGACAGAAGGAGTCCAGATGCGGAAGTTGCGCATTGGGGGGAATGCTGGCCTTGACCTTCTGATTGCGTACAAACCGTAGCTCTAGTATCGTTTAGCGAGTTTCAACAAGTCTGTTTAGGACACACCCTGAAGAATGTCGGGGCCGTCACTATCGTGGGCCGATTTTGGGTGAGGGCCGAGGCTGGATGCAGCTTGAATGGGCGAGTGCCCCGATCGGCTGACCCAGATCAATCAGTTGATTTCAGAAAACAAGAACACTTCAAGAAAGGATGCGACCGATGCAACCAGACGAGCGACTCGAATACTCTGCAATCGTTGACCGGCCTCCGCCGAAGCTCCCTGACGGCGCTCGCATGATCGTTTGGACAATCGTCAACGTCGAAGTGTGGGACAGCATGAACGTCATGCCGCGCACGGTTCTTACGCCTCCGGCCGGTGGGGCGCCCATTCCCGATATCCCGAACTGGGCATGGCATGAATACGGAAATCGAGTCGGTTTCTGGCGAATCAAAGACATCCTGGATGCGCACGAGGTCCGTGCCACGCTCGCGTTGAACGGCAGTGTCTGTACGACGTATCCCCGGATTGCAGAGGCCGCTCTGGAATCAAACTGGGAATTTATGGGCCACGGGTATTCACAAAAGAACATGCAGAAGGTTGATGACGAACGGCTGGATATCCAAAAAACTCGAGATGCGATCGAAAAATTCACTGGAAAGGTGCCGCGAGGTTGGTTGGGTCCGGGTCTCACCGAGACCTTTGAAACCGTGGATCTGTTGAAGGAGGAGGGCTTCGAATACGTTGCGGACTGGGTCCTGGACGATCAGCCTGTCGAGCTGAAAACGCGCGCGGGAAACCTCGTCAACGTGCCCTACACACAGGAAATAAACGATGTCGCAATGATGCTCATTCAGCACCACAAAGCGTCAGAATATGCAAATCGCGCACTCGATCAATTTGAAACGCTCTATGAAGACTCCCTGAAGCAACCCCGCGTCATGGCCATCGTCTGCCATCCCTATATTGTAGGTGTGCCACACCGCATAAAGTACTTCCGCAAGATCTTCGAGACGATTCGTCAAAAGCCAGGTGTTCTTTTCTGGACCGGAGAACAGATTCTGGATTGGTACCAGAGTCTGAAATGAGCTGCCGCACTGTTGGTTGGGCGCGACGTGGCTCTGGAGGGAGTCTGCGTCACCCTCAACAGTCAGCGATTATATTTGTGGCCTGCAGTGGATCAAGACCCTGATGTGACTGACGCCCTGCCTCCAGTCGTCGCACCACCGGCCGGAGCTTTGACGCTCTGCCAGACTACTCAGGAGACGGAATGGAGATTCTGATCGAGACTTTAACGGCCGTGCTTTTGGTTGCCGGACTGGGCTTCGGGCTCCAGCATGGTGATCGGCCGGCTCCAAATAGCAGCGGCACGCGATCTCCTGTGCTCGGGCTGAACGGGATGGTCGCGACGAGCCAACCCCTGGCGTCGGCTGCTGCGCTGAGAATTCTGCAGGAAGGCGGCAACGCCGTCGATGCAGCCATTACGGCCGCCGCGGTCCTCAACGTTGTCGAACCGCCGATGACCGGTATCGGCGGAGACATGTTCGCTCTCCTGTTCATGCAAGAAGAGGGGAAGCTGACTGCACTCAATGGCAGCGGATGGGCCGGATCGAAGGCAACAATCGATCACTTCAAATCGCAGGACATGAACAGCATTCCAGATGGAATGGCTTCTGTTTCGGTTCCCGGGGCGGTTGCGGGTTGGTTCAAACTTCATACGCGCTACGGCAAGCTGCCAATGTCTCGCCTTCTGGGGCCCGCCATCGGATACGCCGAAAATGGATTTCCGGTATCGGAAATCATTGCGGGTCAGTGGCACGACACTGAAGAAAAGCTTCGCGAGAATGAGGCCGCCGCCGGCACTTACCTCATCGACGGCCGGGCACCGCGTCATGGCGAGGTGTTTCGATCGGCCGACATTGCCAGAACATTTCACCTGCTGGTGGACGAGGGCCGGGATGCGTTCTACAAGGGCGAGATTGCACGGAAAATCGTGGCGACGTCGGACGCGCTCGGTGGATTCCTCACGCTTGCCGACTTTGCGGAATTCGACGCGCAGTGGGTGGAACCGGTGTCAACAAACTATCGTGGATACGATGTATACGAACTGCCGCCAAACACACAGGGAGTCATCGCCCTCGAAATGCTCAACATCCTGGAAAACTTCGATCTGAAAGCTTTGGGGCACAATTCGGTGGACTACCTTCACACCCTGACCGAGGCAAAGAAGCTGGCATTCGCGGATCGCGATTTCTTCATTGCCGATCCGGATCTTGTGGACCTGCCCACCGAAAGGCTGATCTCGAAGCAATACGGCCGCGAACGCCAAAGGCTGATCGATCCCGACAGGGCTCAGGCAGAGGTCTCACCGGGAAATTCCGAAGCAGGCGACACGGTGTACCTGAGCGTGGTCGACCGCGATCGAAACGCCGTATCCTTCATCAACAGCTTGTTTTTCTCCTTCGGATCGGGAGTCGTAGCGGATGGCACGGGTATCATGCTCCACAACAGAGGCGGATCGTATTCTCTGGACCCGACGCACCGCAACAGCCTGGCTCCAAGGAAACGTCCCTTCCATACGCTTGTGCCGGCGATGATCCTCAAGGACGGCCAGCCGTTCTTCTCTTTCGGTGTTATGGGAGGCGACATGCAGCCCCAGGGACATGTTCAGGTCGTCGCGAACATCGTCGATTTCGGAATGGATGCGCAACACGCCGGGGAAGCCCCACGCTTCCGTCACTCCAGCGAAGGCCTGGCTCTGGAATCTGCTATTGATGGAGACGTGCGAGCTGGCCTGGCCCGGAAGGGCCATCGCATCATCGACCAGTTCGGCGCTTACGGGGGTTATCAGGGCATCCTGATCGATCCCGAAAACGGCGTACTGATGGGCGGTTCCGACCCACGAAAAGATGGGCAGGCGCTGGGTTGGTAGTGTCAACCCACAGGTCCCTCTAGCATCCCCGCAGTGCTGAAGATCTGAATGAACGGATGACGGTGCCTTAGAGTCGGTTGTCGCCCCTCCTGTCCTCCGGTCCTCAACAGCCGGACCCCAGTCCTGGTGTCGGGGTGCTGGACGCCTTCAGAAATAAACTCGCTGCGACGGGCAGTCCGGTGTAATATCGGGTCATTCTGCACAGCCAAACAGACTAGAGATTCGTCACCCAGGGGTGGGGAGTTCGGGAGGACCAACGATGCGCCTGTATCCAGTCATCGCAGCGGCGTTAAGCCTGTTTATTTCGTGCCCTTTGTTCGCGCAAGGCTGGATCGAGTTTGCCAGCCGGGAGGATTTCTTCACCGTCAATTTCCCGGGTGAGCCAGCGGTCGGAGACATCACCTACGACACGGAATATTTCATCGCCCTGCCGGGACGTGTCTATAGTTACGAGTCCGGCGCCAGCCGCTACTCGGTCACGGTGGTTAATTACGCGGACGCCGCTGAAAGACACGCAGAGCGAGTCGTCGACTGCCTCGCTGCTCTGGGAGATGGGGACAGTTGCAACAACCGAACGCAAACCGATATACGGGGAGCGCTCGACTACGCGACGTGGAATTTCCTTCAAAGGGAGGCTGATCTGACGCATTTTGTGTACTATATCGCGGACTACGTTGTAGGACGTACGTTTCACCTCACCAACACCGATGGCTCACGCACATTCGCCGCAGTCAATATGCACGAAGACCGTCTCTATATGCTGGAGGGAACCGTGCCCGCGGATTCACCGCCGCCGTTGCTGTTCCAGCAATCGTTGGGATTCCTCGACTCCGAGGGCAAAAGAATCCGCTACGCGACGCCGTATTCCAACGGATATCCAGCACCCCCCCGTACCCGATGACCCCGGGCCGAACGACTCGATAGTAAGTGATTGATTTTATTTATGAACTCGATTGCCCCGGCTCGGAGCTCTGTTCCTCGAATCCTTAGTGCATCTCACCCGGCCGTATTCCCGTTGCCGGAGCCTCGCTGTTGCCGCATACTCTCCTCTTAAGAGCTTGGTTTCGAGGCTTGCTTGAACCGCAGTTTTTCGAATCCTGAACGCAAGAGGTGCTTCATGAGCATGGACCGACGTGTTGCTGCTGTGGCTCTTCCCCTGGTTTCTATAGTCCTTGGCCCGATGGTTGCATCCGCCCACCACTCCACCGCGGGCTACGACCTGGAGCATACGATTGCAATGACGGGAGTCGTTACGGAATTCAACTGGATTAACCCCCACACCTTCCTTGTCTGGGTGGTCACGGACGCAGACGGAAACGAGGTGGAGTGGACGGGTGAAATGCTGTCCATACAGACGGTAACGAGTTGGGGCTTGACCCGCAGATCTTTCGAGGCGGGAGACCAGGTGAGGGTTACCGGCTTTCCTTCAAGGACGGGTACGCCTCACAGCATGATTCAGAAAATCGTGATGACTGCGGACGGCAGCGTTGTGGTGGATCGAACCGGGAACGAAGACCCCGACGGAATTCCCTAGACTCACAATTGGGGCCTTGTCGATGGGAGTGCGGCAGAGCCACTGTGTGTTGCGAGCACCCTTGGGTGGCCGAGCGCTGAGTCTTCAGCAATTGGGGAGAAACGACCGATGCGAAAGCGAAATTTTATCTCGATGACCGTAGGGGTGATTTTGTGGGCTTATTCGCCGGCCGCGTCCGCTCAGACTTCGGAACGTCCCACCTGGAAACCCTGTGCACAATGTATTGATGATGCGACCACAG
>CAXWPJ010000002.1:0-1101190 GCA_963664115.2 Terriglobia bacterium
TTGGCAATAGTGCCGCCGGTGGCGACGATCTTAACCAGTGGCCGTTGTGGCTGTGCCTCTTGGGCCGCCATCCGATTGACTGTGGCGCTCGGGACTAAGGCCAGCATCAGTGCAGCACTCGATACGCATCTAGGGACAGCAGCATGCATGGCGTCCTCCTTACTTGGCATCCGGCCAACCGGACAGGTGATTGCCTGGACCGAAGTGCTCTAGGCACTCACCCGGCTAGCAGCTTCACACAGGAGCAGGTCGGGCCGGGTGCCAAGTCCTGATCCATCAATCCTACATAGCTGTAGGCAACAGTCATAGCCTCATATGTGCTTCCAGCGCCTCCATAGAGATCTACGTTTGGACGAGAATGCACACAAGTCCCATTCCGGATTGATGATTTAGTGTGTCGCCAAACGGGACACCGAAATTCTGCTAAGTCTATCGACAAGGGAAGGTTATTGGCAAGGACAGGGTCAAGTCCCTAAAATTTGCCAATTCCCAAGGTCCGGGAACGGGAATTATCAGGACTCGAGAATCATTTTTCTAGGGCACCGGCACCCGTTCTTTCAGTTCTTCATACCAGATCAGGACGATGTTGATTCATGGGCGCTCGGCTTCTTCCAATTCGGTCCGCTCTTTCAAGAAGACCATGATATATTTTCGAAGCTCTAGAGGACAACGCTCTGGCGATTTGACCCGCACCCACGGGACGCAACAATTTGAGGAGGACGTCGACTATGGATCCAATCAGACGCAAAATACTGGCGGCGGGAGCCGCGGCGACGGCGATGGCCGCAGCGCCGCGCTTGTTCGCTCAACAGACGGGGCAGGGGGGCACTGGCTCCTTCTACGAAAGAGGCCCCGTTCGCATCCACTATGAAGAGTTCGGTTCCGGCTTCCCGTTGTTGCTCATCGCCGGCGGGGGATTGAACTCGACGATGTCCGGATTGTTCCGAGGCCCCTTTAACACGATCGAGGAGTTCAGCGGAGAATACCGCTGCATCGGATCGGACTTGCGCAATGCCATTCCCGGCCAATCCACCGGCCCACTCGAGATCGACCGGCCGTGGGATGCATATACCGATGACCATCTCGGTCTGATGGATCACCTGGGCATCGACAAGTTCATGGTGCTGGGCTTCTGCATCGCCGGCCCTTTAATCTGGAACCTGCTGGAGCGGGCTCCGGATCGTGTCGCCGCCGCCGTGCTGGCGCAGCCCCTTGGGTTCCGCCCGGAAGCGCCCGACCGCTTCTACGAGGGCAACATGAGCGGCTGGGGCTCCGAGATAGTGGAGAGCCGGCCCGAGATCACGATGGAGACGGTCGACGCATACCTGACCAAGATGTATCGCAACATCGACTTCGTCATCACCGTGACACGCGATTTCGTGCGCAATTGCCAGACGCCCGTACTGATCCTGCCCGATGATAGCCCGGCGCACCCCTACGCCGTCGCCATGGAGTCTGCGATGCTCGCGCCGAAAGCCGAACTGAGCATGTACCCATGGAAGGAGCCTCCCGAGCTAATTCCCCTGGCAGTGCGCCAGATTCGTTCCTTCCTCCGGGCGCATCGGCCTGAATCTGCTTAGGCGGCGGTGTTTATAAGTCTGGACGGACGATACTGTCAGCGGGCGCAAGCTAGTGTCGGTGAAGTATAGGTGAAATACGCGCCCTCGGTGGTAGATTCGATTCTCAACTTTCGACTAGACGGGTGACCGCAGGCGGTCAATCGAACACTTTACGTGAACGGACAGGTGCAGTGTATGCCCAGGAAATGAAGGAAGTAGGGACAAACTTCTGCGAGTCACGCCGGCATAGCCGGGGGTCTAGCTGATGAGAATTATCTAGACGTTTGCCCGGCAGCGGGTGCAAAGTATTGGGGAAGTTTGGCCGTGACGCCGGTATTCGCGCGCGTTTTCCTTTGAATTGAACATGAGAATTAGGACAATGAAAACAATGCAGACAGTAAAATTCATGCTCGTAGTCGCCGTTGTCGTTTCGAACCTGGCCACCGCCGTTCCCGCGCATGCGCAGGAAGCACCGGCGGTGCAGATGCACGTCGATAAAGCCATAGAACTTGCCGGTACGCGTTACGAGCGAGCAATGACGCGGCTATGCTTGCCCCGCAACGGCCGCCCCCGGCCCGAGCTTCCCGAAACGGTGGCGCCCGTCCGTGTCTTCGACAACCTCTACTTCCTGGGTCTCCCCAGGGTCTATTCGTGGGCGGTGGACACACCCGACGGGATTATTCTTCTCGATTCTTTGAACGATGCCCAGGATGCGGAGGTGAAGATTGTCGGGGGCATGGAACAGCTCGGCCTCGATCCCTCACGTATCCAGTACGTGGTGATCAGCCACGAACATGGCGATCACTATGGAGGCGCCCGCTACCTTCAGGAACGTTTTGGCGCGCGAGTGGTGGCGACCGAACTGGCCTGGCGTACGATGGAAGCGAGTACCGAATCGGGCCGCGCGGCACCGCCGGAGCGCGACATGGTGGTAGCCGACGGTGACACACTGACCCTCGGGGGCACGACCCTGACGTTTTACTCCACGCCGGGGCATACTGACGGAGCGTTGTCTACGATGGTGCCCGTGATGGAAGGTGGGCAGCCTCACCTCGCCTTTTTCCTGAACGGACCACGGACCGTTTCGCTGGCGACTTCTCGCGAGATGATGGAATCGACCCAGCGGATGGCGACGCTCGCCAAAGCGGCCGGGGTGGACGTCGAACTCAACAACCACTCCTACATCGACGATTCCCTGCCGACGATCGAAGCAGCGCGGACGCGTCAACCGGGCCAGCCGAATCCATTCCTTATTGGTGTGGAGGGTTTCCAGCAATTTGCCGGGTGGCAGATCGAGTGCCTGAGTGCAGATGTGGCGCGTGGGGAATATTGATCCAGCCGGTGCCGCCCGACTGCCGGAGGTCTCATCCGGTGAAGTCCTCGGATACTGAAACTTGAGTAATTCGAAAATGATGTATCTTACGCCGACCCACGATGCGGTGTTGAAAACCTGAAAACGCGTCTGACATCCACAACTTTTGTAAGGAGGCCGTATGCGTCTGATATGTGCACTGGTGGTGCTGAGTGCAGCGATGGTATCGATGTCGCCGTATGGTGGGGCGGAACGAAGAGAGCGAATTCAGGCGGCGAACGAAACCGTGGAACCGTTCCGCGTCATAGGCAATATCTACTATGTGGGCGGCCAATATGGCTCCTATCTCATCACCACGCCGGAGGGCCACATTCTCCACGACACGGGCAGTGCCGATATGCACGAGCTCATCGTATCGAACGTCGAGAAACTCGGATTCAACGTTCGGGACATCCGGATCATGATCTCGAGCCATGCACATTGGGACCACGTCGAGGGGCACGCGGCCATGAAGCGAGTGACCGGTGCGCAGGTTGTTGCGCTCGGCGGCGACGCCGTGGCGCTCCAATCAGGCCAGGACAACTCGGCTATCGGGGCCCGGAACTTTGAGCCTGTCACGGTGGATCGCGTGGTCGAGGACGGTGACACAGTCACGCTCGGCGCAGTGACGTTGCGCGCCCTCTGGACGGGGGGCCACACGCAAGGAGCAACGATGTGGATGACAACCGTCGAGGAGGGTGGGAATACTTATTCCATCGCCTTCCGTGGCGGCGAAATTCCGAACGCGGGGGCTCAGCTCTTCAACAATCCCAGGCACCCGACGGTTGTCGCCGACACGCAGAGGACTCTTCAAAGGCTGAAGGAGCTCGAACCCCCCGACCTCTTCCTCCACAATCATCCGCAGGATCCGCCCCGCGAGTTGGACCCGGCTCTTCCCGTCGACCCGAGGTGTGTGACCTGCATTGACGCGGAAGGGTGGAGGAGTTTCGTGCCGGATGTCGAAGCCAGATTCGAAGCGATGCTCCGGGAGGCGGAGGGGGGACCGGGCCGGTAGGATCACCATCTACAGGCGGGACTTATAAGCAAGAAAACTGTCAGCGCCTGTAATTCGGGCGATTCTCAAGGTCCGGGAAGATGATTGCTCAGGCCTTGACCTCGAAAATCAGGGCACAGGCACCCATTCCTTCAGTTCTTCAAACCAGTTTAGGACGATGTTGATTCGGATCGCCGGACCAGCCAATAGCTTGAGCCGAATTCCGGTCCGGCCGGTGAGTGCCAGCGCGGCGATCGGGCCAGGGGTCCTATGCATGCGTCGTGTAGTCCTCGCTCGCGCTTACTCCGGAGCGCCGATCGGGAAACCGATGGGATACACATTCTGGTAGTCCCCCACGCCCTGGCTCGGCTCCCTGTAGCGATAGAGATAATCCCACATGGAGATGATATTGGCGCGAAGCCAGTTGTCGTAGTTGCCGTAGTCGGAGAAATCCTCCATGGTGACCCGCTCCAGAATCTCCTCGATTGAGGCGCCCTCCACCATCTCGTCCAGCACCCGCTCCCTGAGAGCGATCAGATACTCACGATAAAAGGTAAACGATTGCTGATCGGCGAGGCCCGCGTGACCGGGAACCACGATATCGATGTTATCCAGTTTAGATAATTTCCAGAGCGCCTCGATCATGTTGTTCACGTTCGAGTCGCGGTAGTCGGGCAGTCCGATCGACTTGCCGGCGCGAACCAGATCCGTCGCGACCATCACGCCTTCGTCTGGGAAGTGAACCTGGACCAGGTTGTCGCTGTGGAGGGGACCGAAATAGTACACGATCGCCCTCTGGCCACCGAGATAGATCTCCAGGTTATCCCCCTCGAAGACGACATCGGGTACGGATGTATTCCGGCCTTCTCTAATAATGTGCTCTCTGATGTTCTTGTGGCCGATCGTCACCGCTGTGTCATCGAAGACTTGCAGCCCGCAGATGTGCATCTCGTGGTCGTGACTCAGGATGACGTACTTCACCGGGACGCCAAACCGGCGATCTAACTCTTCCTTGAGCCACTCCATACCTCCCCCATCGCAAGTGGCATCGACCATGATGATGCCCTCGTCCGTCACCATGAAGACGTTCGAGGTGGGGCCGCGCCGATAGACGTTATCCGTCAACTGGGTGATCGTATCGACATTGGCGCCCGCGCCCTGCGCGCCCGCCATCTGGGAAAATACGAAGCCGGCACCCAGAATCAATAAGCCGACGCTGATTGTCTTTGTGTTCATTATTGCCTCCCCGAAGAGATTTCTTATCCGCGGCCGTAGTCTCTCCAGCCGCCGCAATCATGTCCGTTGCCGTCGGGCCAGCCCAGGTTTGCCGCCAAAGAGAGCGCCCAAATTCTGGTAAGTCTATCTACATGGGAGGGTTATTGGCAAGGAATGCGTCGATGCCCGACTTTCGACCATTTCTCAATCTCCGAGAAGATGATTTCTCAGAACTTGAGCTTGAAAGTTACGGTACAGGAGCCCGTTCCTTCAGTTCTTCAAACCAATTTTGGATCTCGACTATCTGTTGGAGCCCCGAAGCCGCTTGCAGGCCGCCCCTGGGATTCACCATGACGAAACGGCGTCATCCGGACGGATATCATATATAGTTCGGTTGGGGTCAAATCTGAAGAGGCCTATCGAAGAAAACAGTTCCGTAGAGCGGCCCGCTAAAACCGACGAACGGCAATGGAGGTTCTCTCTTCGTCGAGCTCTTCGAGGAGAGGAATCCTTAGCACGCCAGGAGGCGAAATCATGAGAGATATCGTTAGAGACTACATCGAGCAGACGATTCCACGCCGGTCTTTCGTGAAACGGATGTCGCAGGCTGGGTTCGGAGTGACCGCGGTCGCATCCGTCTTGAAATCGCTGGAACCGTTCGTCCAGGCTCAGAGCGCTCAGGCGGGGGACGCCCCAGCCGAACTGCTGACTCCGTTCGAAGGGAATGCCGGAGAGGTCTTGGCGGAACAATTGCGGGCCGCTGGCATTAAGTTCCTGTTCCTCGGAAATGGCTCGGGGCTCGGCCCACTGTGTGATGCGCTCGTCGATCGCCCCGACATGCAACCAATTCTCGCTACCCATGAGGGCCACTGTGTCGCAATGGCGGACGGCTACGCGAAAGCGTCGGGAAACCCCGGCTTCGTGATGATCAGTCGTGTGGGATCGCCCAACGCGACGTCAAACATGTACAACGCGATGAAGGATCGTAGCCCGATCATCGTGACTTCAGATCACTCCGAGACCGATCGCGCTGGACGGGACGGACATGAAGACGTCGAGGACTGGCTGGAAACCGTCGAGCAGTTCACGAAGTTCCGCTGGCTTGTGTCTGAGCCCGATCGAATTCCCGAGTGGACCACGAAAGCCTTGAAGCTGGCTACGACTATGCCGGGAGGACCGGTGTATCTTCGTTTTCCCCGCGATGTGCTCTACACAAGTAATATGCGGGCGGGCATCTACCCGTCCCGTACGTTCAGCGTACCCACGACTCTGCAACCCCACCCGCAAGACGTGGACGAGGCGGCCCGGATGCTGCTCGAGGCCGAAAGCCCTCTTCTATACGTGGGCCCGGAGGTTACCGCATCTGGCGCTGGGGCATCCGTTGTCGAGCTTGCGGAACTGTTGGCAATTCCAGTGACCCAGGCGCGGAGCTGGGCCGCCGACTTCCCAACCAAACATCCGCTGTTTCTTGAAGTCTCCGGTGGCCGCTTTCCTGAAAGCATCGACGTGTACTTGAATTTAGGCGCGCATATGTCGGGCGCGGCGTCGCTCGAAAACGATCGGCTCCGGAACGCAAAGATCATACACGGCCGTGTCGAAACGGATCATATCGGAACGGCTTATCCGGTTCACGTCCCCTTGGCCGGAAGCGTCAACGAGACGGCCACGGCCCTGGTGGAAAGTATCAGGAGTCTGGCGACTAACGAACGTCTGGAGCGGATCCGGCAGCCCCGCCAGGAAGCAACAGCAGAATTTACGCAAAGGATGCGTGAGTCTTTCGAATTCGTCGCCCAGCGCCGATTTGATGAGGTTCCCCTGACGTTCGAGTGCGTGGGGTATGAAGTCAACGCTGCCCTAGACCGCGATGCTTACATCGTGGAAGAGTTTGGAACGCAAGGTCCGAAGGCGCTCCGATGGTTTAATTTTGCCGAGGAAGAGAAGACGAAGATCGGCCGGACCATCGGATATGCGCTGGGATGGGGTGTTGCGGCGTCCGTCGGGGTCAAGCTCGCACGGCCCGACAATCAGGTGGTGTGTTTGCAAGGGGACGGGGGTTTTCTGTTCGGCCAAATCGAGGCGCTCTGGAGCATGTCTCGTTACGACGTTCCCGTCATCGTCGTCATTTTCAACAACCGTTCCTACAACGAGACCCGGGCCCGGATGTTCTCGCGAGGCGGACGCCAGGCCGAAGTAGGAAAAGACATGCTGTCCTACCTGGGTGATCCGAACGTCGATTTCGTTCGCGTGGCCGAGGCCTTCGGCATCCGCGGCGAACAGGTGCAAAGTCGCGAGCAAGTTCGAGAGGCAATGTCACGGGCCATCAGAACAACGCGTGAGGGGCGGCCGTACTTGATCGATGCCCGTATCGAGAACTCGGGTTCCGGTGCAGAACAGGCGGGCTCGTACCCAGCGTACTCGGTTGCCGCAGCCCGGACAAGACTCGTGTAACTCGGATTGACTGGCCTTGTGCCATCAGGGATAGGAACTGAGCATCCGCGGCAGGTGAGAGAGGATTTATTGGGAGGAGGGACGTGTATAAGTGGCTAGCGGTGGGATTGGTCGGGTGCATGTGTGTAACTTTGGTGTTATTAGGCCAAGAACGCGAAGAAGAGTGGACAGAATACCTGCCGCCGGGACAGGGGCAGGAACTCACGGCCCAGTATTGCGGTCAGAGCTGCCACAATCTCGAGCGCACGGTGCGGGAGCGAAAGCCGCGAGAAAGATGGGAAGCGACGGTTTACGACATGATCGGGCGAGGCGCTCCGATCTTCCTTAACGAAGCCGAAGAGATTATCGTTTACCTGACTGACGTGTTCGGCCCAGAGGTGCCTCCACTCGTCGATGTGAATGCGGCATCAGAGGACGAACTAGTCGAGATCCCCGGAATTACCCGTGAGCAGGCCGCCCGGCTGCTCGCGTACCGCGAATCTAACGGCCTGTTGGCCTCACAACAACAGATTCGCGAAATCCTAGAGCTGGAGGACGAAGTTTTCGAGAGGATTCGCTATTACCTGCACGCGGGGGCCCCCGCGACGGGTCCGTAGCAGCGCTTACGTTCCAAGAATGACTGCGGCAGTTGCTAAGAGAAGTGGACCCCATCGGTTGGACAGCTTGGCAGCCATTTTAAGGTGGATTCCACGGTTAATCATGAGTTATTGTCAAAAGTGGTGTTTAGGAGATTGATTCAAGCGGCGGCCTGATCGACTTGTGTCGCTTCGACACCATCGTTGAATTTCACTCCGATGATTACCTTGCTCAGATCATCGAATCCTCGTAATCGTCGCCAATTGTTCTCAGCGCACTGGCCCAGTTTGAACATCATGTGCAGCATGCCATCCCGTGTCAGGCAACCTCTGGATCGCTTCGTTCGGTGTCGAATGGTGGCAAAGGTCGACTCAATGGGATTCGTCGTTCTGATGCTCTGCCAGTGCTTGGCCGGAAAGTCGTAAAAGGCCAGCAGTTCCTCTCTGTCTTTCTGCAGGCAGAGTGTGGCTTTCGGATACTTCGGTTCATAGGTTTCAATGAACAAGTCGAATGCCTTCTCGGCGTCTGCCTTCGTCTCGGCCTGCCAGATCGAGTGCAGGGCCTGTTTCGCCTTCGCCTGGACCGACTTGGGCAGGCAGTTGAGGACGTTCATGACTTTGTGCATCCAGCAACGTTGTTGACGTGTCTCGGGATAGATTTCCTCCAGTGCGGCCCAGAACCCCATCGCACCGTCACCGATGGCCAACTTCGGAACATTCATCCCACGGGACTTCAGCTTCAACAAGACCTCGCGCCAACTCTGTGTCGATTCCCGTACACCGTCTTCGATCGCCAGGAAACGCTTCTCTCCGCGTTCATTCACGCCGATCACGACCAATGCACACAACTTGGTTTGTTCCGCCCGAAGTCCGCTGTAGATGCCGTCGGCCCAGACATAGACCCAGCGATCTGCATCCAAACGCTCCTCGCATCCGAGGCGGTACTGTTCGCCCCAAACCTGTTTCAACCGCGATACCGTGCTCGCCGACAGACCCTGCGCCTGGGGACCGACAAGAACTTTTAGGGCCTCACCCATCTCGCCGCTGGAAACGCCTTTCAAATACAACCACGGCACCGCTGCTTCCAGCGACTTCGTCTTCCGAATGTACGGTGGTACCAGGGCCGATCGGAACGTCACAGCTTCGCCCGTCTTGGCACGGACCTTCGGGATTTGGACTGTTACCGGACCCAATCCCGTCTGCAGTTCGCGTTCCGGCAGATAACCGTTGCGTACCACCCCGGCGTTTCCTGTCTCAGTTCGCCGGCCACCGTGCTGGGATAGCAGCTCTGCCAATTCGGCTTCCACTGCGCGTTGGATCAGTTGCTGTGCCCCAACTCGTAGTAGTTCTGTTACTGGATCCTCAATCGTTTCTCGACCTTCCGGTCCATTCACGTTACTCTTGCTCACAGTGGCGTATCTCCTATGGTTGCTTTGAAGTTTTGTCACAACAAATCAACCAGATACGCCGCTCTTATTCAATCCCTCAAACACCAGATTCGGTTATAACTCGTTAATCATGCTGCCGAAGATACCGTTGTGATTCCGTCGTAGACCTCGCCCGGGGTGAGATCGCCGAGGGTGGAATGGGGCCGATGGTCATTGTAGTACTCCATCCAATCCCTTATATGAATATCCGCATCTTTGAAATCCTCGAAGGCGTTCAGGTAGACGCATTCGTATTTCAGTGAGCGCCAGAGACGCTCGATGAACACGTTGTCCATCCACTGGCCTTTGCCGTCCATCGAGATCCGAACGTTGTGATGCTTTAGAACATCGGTCCAGGCGGTGCTGGTGAACTGGCTGCCCTGATCGGTGTTGAAGATTTCCGGACAGCCGTAGCGTTCGATGGCTTCTTCCAAAGCTTCGACACACATCGCCGTATCCTGCGTGTTTGAGAGTCGCCAGGCCAGAACCTTGCGGGAATGCCAAAGTCAGCTAGTGGCAGCAGCGCGTTGATGCTTGCCGCCTGATACGGTGTCATTCGCGGCTCTTGCTATCGTTCCACACCAGCGGCAGGGTCACCAAACAGCCTGTTATATCTCTCCGTTTCTGACGGTGAGCACTCCATCTCCCTAATATCGAAATCGGACGGCTGTAACGCCAGAGGTAGCTTGTCGAGTGCTATCCAAGGTTGGGTGTAGAATGTCGGGTCGTCAATCGTAATTGTCATTTCCAAGCGATCGTGGTCCAGGCGGCGGTATCGTTCCACTACGCGCAGATCGCTGCTGTGTGGACGCCCTGCATTATCAAGCCAGGTACTTTCATTGAGCCCGACCGTCTCAGCGACAAACGTGGTGTCGTCCTCCCACCTGCCAACCGAGTACCCCCACCATCTTGGCTCCAGTTCATCCAACTCGGGCAGTTCTCGTCCGTCAGTCCAAATGACACGCCATTTCTTGTTAAATTCGTACAGGAGGATCACCTGGTTCGCCGTCTGAAAGATCTGGCTTGTTCTGAAATTATGAAGAACGATGCGCGGAAATCCCTGTGGATCACAAAGAGGCACTGGATCATTGGAAAGCGCCGACGGAACGCCGGTAACGCCCCATGCCGGCTTGTTGGCATCGAACGCTTCCTCCCCCAACGACGTATAAGGCAGAGTATGCTCAGGTCTGCCGTCTGATGGCATGTTTTGCGCACCATCTGCCCCGATGGCGTTGACGGCCGGGTCCCAAATCCCAGACAGGTCACGCCGTGGGGCGGGCGCTCGGTTTCGCACCGTATCCGACTCGGCAGGCGGTGCCATTGAATTCCAGATGGGTTGAGGCGTCTGAGCCAAAGCGAGGAGGGAAAAGGCCGGTACTACAGCAAGGATGATGATCCAGACTATGCGTCGATTCGGCATACGTGTAACTCCTTACCCGAAATCCATATTTCGTCGCAACTCAACAAGAGCCGCACTCGTAAACTGTATGATCGACCTGCAATCAAAGCAGACTTGCTTCAAGCGCCGACGGTTCCATCCTATCTCGAAGGCGGGGCGGCCACATTTCCGGCCCCCTGGGTGCCTAATCTAATGTCTGACCATTCGGGAGTACGACTTGCAGCATACGCCCGAGTGGGCTGCCGTTCTTGACGGGCTCCACTGTCACAGTAACTTCATCGCCGGGCTTCAGTGACTGGTTGCTCCAGCCCTTCCGGGCCATGCCGGGAGGATTACTACTTTCAGCAATCCAGTGAACGACGCTGCCATTGTCGTCCCGCACATCGAATATTAAGAAGCAGTGGGGATTGGCCCAAACCCATTCCGTGACGGTCCCCTGCATCGTAATTTCCTTTCCGGTATCGAAGTTGACGTTACTGTGGTGCGCTACCAGCGGGACTGAAACTATCAGAAGGCCGGCCGCCACCGCGGCAACCGTCATGAGCCGATATCTCACAGGGCACCTCCAATCTAAAAGCATGTTCGCGGTATTACCAAACGATGTATGCCATTGGGCCAACATAGCATGACCAGGCAACTACCTCCAGGATTCTACCGCTTGCCTCGTGAGCGAGCCGGGAACCAGTTCATTCAACTCCAATCGGATCCCGTTAGGATCGGTGACGTTGGCGAGTTTGGCCCTACTGTTCGAACTGACGCGAGGGTCGGTCACTGTTGCCCTGCCTTGGCGAAGCCGGGCGACCGTGGCGTCCGCGTTTTCGGATTGAATGCCGATGTGGGTGATGGTGCCTGCGGCTCTATCTGCATTGGCCGGCGCCACTTCCAGGAACGTGTCACGATTGATCTGGAGATACGTGGTCGTCGGTCGGCCATCCGGGCTCGGAAACTCGAACGCCACCCGAAAACCCATCACCTTGGTGTAAAACTCTATGGCCTCACCCACGTCTTCCACGGCGATTCCGACGTGGTTCAGGCGGAGGCCTGTGTTGCTGCTTTCCTGAGCGGCAACCGTCTGCATCGCAACGGCGCCGACTGCGGACCCGGCGACGAAAATAGCTAGTGTGCGCATCCACTTCATGTGAATCTCCTCTTGTCGTGCGAGGGAATTCCTCGCTGCATCCTCATTTCGGAACATCTCACTGCAGCATACACAATACAGCGGCCGGATTCACGTTCGTTTGTAGTGCTTGAGATGGAGGCCAAGGCCACTAGTCCCAAAACAAGCGCATAACCAGTCCGCCGAGGCCCAGTTCGCGCCGATAGAATTCGAGGCATAGAATCCCGTTCCCGGATGGCCTGTTCCAGGTATCGAGTTTCTGTTGAATCTGTTTCAGTTCAGCCTCGCTGGTGTTGGACGGTTGACAGAAACCGGGACCTCGATCGCCCGGGCTCAGAGTCATGATCGGGTCAACATCGCAGAGGCTGACGCAACACATCCACCCCGCGGAACAAGACCGGCAACCACCGGTTCCAGGCCAGGATCCGGAACAGAATGCGCCGCCCGGTGCGCACGAGTTGGCACGGCACAAGCATGAAAGCGTTCAAGAAGGTTTTGAACTCCATGCGCAGCACGGTTTGCTTCTCAGCCTGATATTTTTGGCCCCAACGTCCGGTTTCGGGAAGCAGCAATGCAAACCACGCTTTCAGTGTCCAGGCCAGTGACGCGATCACCATGTAGGCCCAGTTGCTGGTCTGATCTCCGACCGGCATCCGCAACGCCTGAACGCCGTTCTTCAACTGCTCAATGAGATTCTCCTGATTGCACCGTTGATTGGCACGCATCACAATCTGGTCGGCCGGATCCGAACGGTTGGTAATGTAGAAGAAGTACCGGATGTCGTCAAACAACACCTGCTCTCCTTTGGCCACCGACAGATTCTTCCGCACCACGACGACACGGTAGTCCCGATCGCAGGCTCCGGGTCGATACCGAAACTCGGCCACATCCTCACCCTGCAAGCGGATATTGTCGAAACCGCGCTGCCGAACGATCTCTTCCTTCACGTTGTCGGGACGTTGGCGCGGTTCGGTCGCCACGTCGTATTTCGCGGGCCGTTCCAGGCGCTTCCACTGGCGCGGCTCCAGTTCATCGGCCCGGGCCTTCAGGTTCGCCATCGCGTCAATCCCGAATATGAAACCCACCTGCTGGTCGTCCCATCCGTCCAGATGCCGGGTCTGGCTGAAGTCCGTGTCCCCGCGCAGCAGGATCTGGCGAAACCCCGCATGCCGGCACAATGCGATGGCTTGGTCGAACCGGACCGCGGCTCCTTCATGCGACGGCCGGTTGCCGCTACGATTGACCAGATACAGCGGTTCGGCGGTGTTGGCCAGCGAGATCATCAGCGGGTGATATCCCCACGTCCCGTCGTAGGCCACGTCCATCCCTTGCTTGCATTCCCCCGTGGTTTCGGCCAGTGTCCCGTCCGCGTCCAACACCGCTTCTTCGAAAAACGCCGCCGGTTGCTGTCGCCAGACTCCGAGCCGGACTTGATTGGTTGCCTCCATCAGACACTCCACGTCGTCGGCCTCGAATCTCCGGCAGAAGTCTCCCGCCGTCGTCGGATCCGGAATCCGTTGCGCTCCCAGCGCATCCAGATACACCGCATCGTTGCGCCGCAGTTCGATGTCTTCCAGGCACGTTCCTCCGCTCAAGGCGTTGTAGGCGATGTTCAGCACGTGATCCGACTCGTGATACGGCAGGTGCCGCTTCAACACATGCACGCCCTTGTCGATGGCTTCGATCAGCCCGGTCCGCCGCGCCACCAGTTGCATCGTCCCGATACCACCAACCGATGTGCCCCGCGTCCGCTCTCCCATCTCGTACTGAATGTTGCTCGCCGAAAACATCGGCTCTACCTGATCCGTCCAATGCCGGTCCCCAAGCCGACGTTCGATTCGCCGCTTGCGGTTCCTCATGTTCTTGCGCGTATAATCGTTCATCTGAAATGCCTCCTTTTCCGAAGAATCTGTTCAAGGTTTTTTTCGCACGGAGAGGGGGCATTTCGGGTACTTCCGCTCTTATTGCACTATCATTTCCTCGTCAATCACGCTTGTTCAGGGTCTAGAGCTTGATCTGCCAAATGCGTTGGGGGACATCGGGCAAATCGAACAGGTGATTCTGAACCTCCTCGTCAACGCTGAGGACGCCGTTAGGGTTGCCCTGGGTGGAACCGGTGAGATCGTAATTCGCACGACGGCGCTCAACGACCGCGTGCGACTGGAAATCACAGACAACGGAAGCGGTATTCAAAAACAGGACATGAATCGTATTTTTGATCCGTTCTTTACGACCAAAGACAACAGCAATAGCACCGGCGGTGTTGGCCTCGGTTTGAACATTTGTGCTGAAATCGTTAAGGATCACGGTGGCGAACTCTACGCGTGGAGCACCCTTGGGAGCGGGTCGACGTTCACCATGGAACTGCCAGTCGCGTCACACATCGATGATGTCGAGCGGCAGACGGAAGCACCCTGTATCGGTGAAGTTCTTCGCGGCAAATCGATCATGGTAATTGATGATGAGGTGACGATCACGGAACTGATCGACGATTATCTCGGGCGGTTTGGCGCGGATGTCGAGTTCCTTCACTCAGGAGCTGATGCGTTCGAACGCCTGTGTGCGAAGGCTTACGATGTCGTGGTATGCGACCAGAGGATGCCGGGTGTAAACGGGCAGAGCCTCTTTCGAATGGTCGAGTCGGTCGACCCGGATCTCGCCCGTCGCTTCATCTTTGTTACTGGAGACGTGTTGAATGACCGAACAAGGCAGTTCTTTGAACAAACGGGCGCCCCTCATCTAAGAAAGCCGTTCCGGCTGGAAGACCTGTTGCGCGCTGTTGAAAAGATCATAAGGGGCGAAGATTCGAGCACTGCTGCTGAAATATAGCTCGGGTCAGAATTTGTCTGGAATCGTCCTTCCTATTCCTTTTTCACTGCATTTCGTAGTGTTCCCACACCCTCCAGTTCGACTTCGACAACGTCGCCCGGTTTGAGAAACACCTGAGGTTTGCGACCCACGCCAACTCCACTGGGTGTGCCTGTTGAAATCACGTCGCCCGGTTCCAGCGTCATTATCTGTGAAATATAAGACACCAGATCTGGCACTTTGAATATCATGTTTCGCGTGTTGGAATCCTGCATCGTCTCTCCGTTGAGGCGTAGCCGGATGTCGAGCCCATCGCCATCGCCGAGCACGCTCGTCCCCACCATGCAGGGTCCCATTGGGGCAAAGGTATCGAAGGACTTTCCCCGAATCCATTGGCTATCGGACGACTGCAAATCCCGCGCGGAGACGTCGTTGACGATGGTATAGCCGGCGACGTAGTCAATGGCATCCTCGACCTGGATGTGCCTTCCCCTGCGGCCGATGATCACTCCGAGTTCAGCCTCGTAGTCGATTTTGTCGCTCATCGCGGGAATCACAATTGCATCGTCGTAACCGATGACAGCATTTGGGTACATTGCGAACAGGAGAGGTTCAGACGGTAGGGTCTTGCGGACCTCTTTGGCATGGTCATGGTAATTGAGCCCGATACCGATCACTTTTTGGGGAGCGAAGACCGGTTGGCGAGGCCGGAAGCCTCCCGTGGGGATGACGAATTCCGCCATTGAACTCAGGTTTATGGCCGAGAGCCGTTTTTCCAGATTCTGGAGACCATTGTTCCCTCGGAGGACGTCGTCGAGCGAAGTTGCGGTCTCAAGGACGACCTGTTCCCCTGAATGCGCTCCGTTCAGGTCCAGGCATCCTTCCTCCAGCATGAGTCCCAGACGGACATCTTCGCTCCCGGGCATCGAAAAATTCATGAATTTCATGTGCTCCTCCTGTAGAATTCCTCAAGATCCGAGAGTGGTATAAGCGACTAAAGTGTCGGATCCGCTCATATCGGCAGTTTTGATCCTAATGATCCGATCGATTTCGCGGGGCCTACAATGAACCCCCCCTCGCAACAATCCTACTTCGAACCAGACGTCGAAAACCGTCGATCGTTCCTCCTCCTGAGGTGGCTGATTATCATTCTGGCGTCATACCTTACTCTGTTCAGCAACCTCAGGAGTCAGAATTTTATCGGTATTTTCATCCTTGTCGTTACCTTTTCCGCGTCCAACATCGTGATAGGTTTCCTGCCGCAGAGGGCTTTCGTGGCGGTGCGTTCGAGTCGTCTGGCCATCCTGGTCGATGCGATCTTCATCTGTGGGTTTCTCTATCTCCTGCGCGTTTCGGGTCCTCCTATCCATTTCCCCTTGATGGGAATTCTCCTCTTGGCGCTCATCTGGCGCGATTTGAAGGTTGTTCTCTTTTCACTGCTGGTGGTCAGCGTTCTGTTCGGTGTTTTTTCCTACGTCGATATCCTAGGATCTGCATCTTCGGTGCCTCTCGAACAATTTCTGGCAATGGCCCTGTTCTTCATCGTTGCTATTTTTTACGTGTTTCTGGTGGACCGGTTCGATAGCGACGCATCGACATCAATGGCCATGTTGGAGGAGACGAGGCATTCCGAATTGATGGTGGAAATCGCGCGAACGATGTCGACATTGATGAACAGGAACGAAATCTATCGTGAAATCGTTACGAGGTTCCGGGACGACATCGATGGAACCACATGTTCCGTAGTACGTGTCGAAGGCGACCAGGTCGTCATACTGGCGAGTTCCAGAGCTCCGGAGGAGACCGGACAGAGTTCTCCGTTGGAGGCTAATCCTCCGCTTATGACGGCATATCATGAAAACCGCGTGGTCTATATGGGCGAGCGGAAAGCGGGTGAGGGTGTAAGCCCCAGCACCATCGCTATTCCCATCGCGGTCCGGGGCGAGATTGAGGCCCTGATCTGTCTTGAAGGGGATGGCTTCGAGACCGAACCTTCGAGCACGAGGATTCATTTCTTTGAGGTTGTCGCAAGCACCGCCGGCAACGCCCTGAGGAATGTTCAAATGTTCGAGGAGATGAAGCACCTGGCGCGGACGGATTTTCTGACCGCTCTGCCGAACCATCGTTATTTTCAATCCACGCTGTCACGGGAAGTGAGTCGGGCTCAACGACACAACCACGCATTGTCTCTTCTAATAATCGATTTGGACTTCTTAAAAAACGTAAACGACAGGTTCGGGCACCCGGCGGGTGACGCCGTCATTCGAGGCGTTGCGAAAACGATACAGTCGACCTGCCGGGAGATCGATTTTGCTGCGCGTTATGGCGGCGAGGAGTTTGTCATCATTCTACCGGAAACCGATCTTGGCGGTGCGGTCCAGGTTGGGGAGCGTGTCCGAATGAGCATAGCAGCGACCGATGTCGGAGTTGTCGGGAAGGTGACCGCGTCAGTTGGCGTGGCGAATTATCCAGTCAATGCGAGTTCCAAGGAAGATTTAATTCGAGTCGCCGACCAAGCCTTATATGTGGCGAAGAATGGCGGCCGGAACCAGGTCGCCCATTTCAAGTATCAATTGACCACTATGTAGTGCTTATCCCGCCCTGAGGTTTGCCGATTTTCCAACGATCCTGTATCAAGTTAGAATATTTTGCATAGCCTGGGTCCACCACGGGCTGCTAGCTCCCACGTTGGCTAGTCTGGAATACGATGTCGAATTTTATTGAATTCATCGACGTTCACAAAGCCTTCGATCAGCATATTGTTCTCGACGGCGTGTCGTTCGGTGTCGAAAAGGGATCGACCTTTGCCATTCTTGGTCCCAGCGGTGTCGGTAAGACGGTCTTGCTGACTCACGTGGTCGGATTCACATTTCCCGAGTCCGGTGAGGTCCTGGTCGACGGTCAGGATGTTACTGTCATGACCGAACGGGAGTTGACCCCGGTGCGTAAGAAAGTGCAACTGGTCTTTCAATCCGGCGCATTGTTCGACTCCCTGACCGTTTGGGAAAATGTGGCTTTCGCTCTCCAGGATATCGGTCTGAGCAATGAAGAGATCGACGATCGCGTTGGAGAAACTCTGAATCTTGTTGAGGTTGAACATCTGGCTCCACTGATGCCTTCGGAACTCAGTACGGGGATGAAGCGGGCGGTGGCCATCGCCCGCGCGCTCGCCTCCGAACCTGCGGCCATTTTGTACGATGAGCCCACTACCATGGTCGACCCACTTCTGTCGCAAACCATAAATAATCTGATTTCGAAGATGCAGGAGAAACTCGGGCTCACCCAGATGGTCGTAACCCACGACATCGCCAACTGTGCTGAGAAAGTGGCCGATCGTGTCGCACTCCTCCACGCGGGCAAGTTCGTTTTCAATGGGACGATCGATGAACTCTATCGAAGCGACCATCCTGTAGTGAAAGAGTTCGTGGAGGAGGATCACTTTCGTTTCAAGCATCGATGATCCGTGCCAGTGGCCGGACACTTAACGATTACCGAATCGAGTTGGCGCGGCGGTCTTCAGATGGGGAACAGTCGTCAAGTGTACGTCCCCAACGTTTTAGATGCCAAAAGAACTCCTGATCATTTTCGATCTCGATGGAACGTTAGTGGACTCCAAGGCCGATCTATGTCAGTCCGTCAATCACGTCCGAACTGAGTTTGGTCTGAGCACGATGAGTGCGGCGGTGATCGCCGGACTGATCGGCGATGGTGCGGCGGCGTTGGTTCGCCGTGCCCTGGAGAACAAAGTTTCGGAGGCCGATCTCGACCGTGGGTTGACGATGTTCCTGAACTACTACAGCGAACACATGTTGGACGAGTCCGATCTCTATCCCGGTGTTCGGGAGACGCTCGTGGCCCTCGAAGACGCCAAGCTGGCCGTTCTCACGAACAAACCTTATCGCTTCACCTGCAGAATGCTTGAAGGCTTGGGCATTTACGATCGTTTTGAAGCCGTATATGGTGGCAACAGTTTCGAGCAGAAGAAGCCGGATCCCGTCGGTATATTGCAGATACTGTCAGACACAGAGGGAAGCAAGAACTCGACTTGGATGGTGGGTGATTCCTCTGTGGACGTCAAGACAGGGCGAAACGCCGGCGTCAGGACCTGCGGCGTGACATACGGTTATGCGCCTGAGAGCTTTCGAGCGGATCCGCCGGATCATTTCATCGATACATTTTCTGAACTTCCGGATCTGGTAAGGGGAGATTATTGAGCCGGGATTCTGGATCGGTAGTGTTGGCGGTCGGAGGTTTTGAACTTATCAGTTTCGTGCGGGTCCGATCGGAGCATTTTTATTACACTGAACGCCTCGGCTGCGCAGCTTCTTCTGGAATGCTCCGGCTTCGCCTCTGGGTTCACCCGCAGCGAGGAACGCTGCGGGTTAGTTTAAAGAAACTGCATCAACATTCCGAATTCCCCAATACGCCTCTCCATCAGGATGATGGAGAGGGTCGCCGGTCGTTCGGCCCAACGCGCTTGACGCGACAGAGACGGTCGGCCGATTGAACGACCGAGCGAAATCCTAGATTTTAGATGTTGATCTCAGGACACTGGACGCAAATCGTCAACAGAAGCGATCTTCGGGAAAATGCTCCGCTCCGAAGTCCTCCTTACATCCGATCCGGAACACTGATGCCCATGAGGTCGAGCGCCCGCGTGAGGCTCTGGCGGACGAAATCCACCACGAGAAGATAGAACATCTGCCGATCACGATCCTTTTCGCTTAAGACTCTGTACTTGTGATAGAAGACGTTGAATTTTTGAGCGAGCGTGAATGAAAACTTGGCCATGGTGGCCGGTTCCAGGCTTGAGGTGACCTGTCCCGCGATTTCATCCAGGCGGGAGGCCGTGTATATCAGTTCCCAGAGGTCGTCGGACTCATCGAGGAGTCCCGGCAGTTTGTCACTGCCGAGAATCTTGTCGAGCTGGCTCAGAGAAAAGTCAGGATGATCTGCCTCCATCCGGCGAAAGATGTTTTTCGCTCGTACGGTCGCGTACTGGATATATGGACCTGTTTCTCCGTCGAAACTCAGGGCTTCGTCGAAATCAAAGGCGATCACTGACGTTCGTGTAAAGCGAAGTAGAAAGTAGCGCAGGGCACTGACGGCTATTTGATGGGCGATATCGGCTTGCTCGGTCTTGTCGAAGTCGGGGTGCCGCTTCCGGACTTCCTCGTAAGCCTTGTCTTCGAGGGTATTCAGGAGGTCATCCGCCTTCACCCCCTGTCCTTTCCGGCCGGACACCTCCACGTAGGTTTTTCCTTGATCTTCGTCCGACAGTTCGATGCCGAGTTGGGCGGCGCATGCCGGCGTCAGAGCAACCATTTCATAGGAGAAATGAACGGAGCGTTCCGCCGCATCCTCGTAGCCCAGTAAACGCACTCCTTCACGGACTACGGTTTGAGGGTACGATTGGCGAACGTCGATGACGTTGTAAACTGCCACGCCACGGCCAAAAGCGGGATGATCCTCTTCGAGCGTATCCTTACTGGAGGTCGTGGCCCAGACCGGTGTCCGCTGTGAGTCGTACTCGAAGGTCGTATAGTTGAAATCGCGATTCAGTAGGCCCAGTTTCCACAATTGATACGCAATATCTTTTCCTACATAGGTCACTGTTCGGTTCGATCGAACGATGATCTTTTCTTCGGTGCCGGACTCGGTTTCCAGGCGCATCACCCAGCAACCCTGATTTTTTCCGTGCTCCTCAAAAAAAATGGCTTTCTTCGCCTTGAGCAGAGAGAAAGCCTCGTCCCAAAACTTCAGATGCAGGATATCGCTCTCGCGGGGAAGCAGGTCGTAGTGGACGTTAATCCTATCCATAGTCCGCAAGTGACACCGGACGATGGCCATGGCGACGTCTTCGGCCATGGCAGCAGTCTCATTGTCACCCCCTTCGATTTCCTGGAGGGTCTGCGTTCTTTTCGTGTGTTCAGGGTCCTGCGTTTCATAAAAAGACGCGGCCTTCGCATAGAGATCCCAACAGTAATAATCGAATTTTGTTTCGGGATCGTTTATCAGCTCCCGGACCGTCTCGACTGAGTGATTCTCGATAAAGCGGAAGCCGACGATCACGTCCGCGACCTGAACTCCGGTATTGTCGATATAGTTCTGGACCTCCACTTCGCTGCCAGAAAAACGTAGAGTGCGTACGAAGGAGTCCCCGATCGCCGCGTTTCGGAGGTGTCCAATGTGAGCGGCTTTGTTGGGATTTATGTTGGTGTGTTCGACGATCACCTTACCAGTCGATTTGGGAAATCCTTCGAACTTAGAGTTCCGAAACTCTGCCATCGATTGGCCGAGAATTGTCGCGCGGTCCAAGTAAAAATTGATGTAGCCCGGCCCGGCGATGCTCATCTTGTGGATGCCTTCTATTTTCAGAGTTTCGAGAATTTCTTCAGCGATCACCCGGGGAGCTTTTTTGAGCGCTTTGGACAGACTGAGACAAAGGGGTGTTGCGAGTTCTCCGAATTCGAGTTTAGGTGTCTGATTGAGGACGATTTCAGGGGCCTCGATTTGCCATCGTTTCTCCAGTGCAGATCGAAGCGCGTCACGGATACGGGCGTGCAGGGTCAATTGCATAGCCGCTCATCATAGCAAAAGCGGTGACCGGCTACGAATCATGGACTTGAGCTCGTCTGCCAGTAGTCTGTCTCCATAAGATCAGCCACGACTGCCCGCGATTGCGCCCGCGATTAACGATCGAGTACCATGAGAGTTCTGGCCGGAGCGACGTGAAGACACTTTACTTTGACTGTTTTTCGGGTATCAGCGGCGATATGACCATCGGCGCTCTGCTGGACCTCGGGGTGGATTTTGCTTATCTGAAGTCCGAGATCGGGAAGTTACCTTTGCTGGCCGACTCCGGATTCGATGCCGATGTGGACCTGAAGTCTTCCCGGGTGGTCCGTGCCAACATCAGTGCGATCAAATTCGATGTCGGCGTGGGCGAGGACTCCCGCCACACGCACACGCACACGCATGCCCACTCGCATCCCCACTCGCCTCAGGGGGCCAATGCTAAGGAACCGAACGGTCGGGAGGAGCATGCCAACAATCATGAACAGGGCCATTTCCACCGCAAGGCGTCGGAGATCATCGGCATGGTCAAGGCAAGCGCACTCGGGTCTGATGTCCGGGCGCGGGCAGTGGCCATATTCGAAAAGTTGGCGATTTCAGAGGGGCAAGTGCATGACACCCCGCCCGAAGACGTCGAGTTTCACGAGGTCGGTGCGATCGATTCCATTGTTGACGTGGTGGGTACAGCGGTTGGTCTCGACGCCCTTCGGGTGAATCGCTTCCTGTGTTCTCCGATCAACATCGGTGGAGGGTTTATTCATTGTCAACACGGTATCTATCCAGTTCCCGCTCCTGCTTCAGCGAACTTATTGATGCATGCTCCTGTCTATTCGAAACACGTTGACGTCGAATTGGTCACTCCGACCGGTGCGGCGATTCTGGCCGCAACGGTTGATCGATTCGGTCCGATGGATGGCTTCGAAATTCAAGGTGTCGGCTATGGAGCCGGCAGCAAGACATTTGATGAGTTTCCCAACTGCCTTCGTGTGTTCGTTGGGGTGGAGGCTCCGTCCGCGGGGCCCGTTCCGAAACAGGACATTGTGGCGATTGAAGCCAACATCGACGACATGAGCGCAGAAGAACTGGCATATGCTGCTGAAAAACTACTTTCGATGGGTGCCCTCGACGTCATCACGATGCCAGTCGTCATGAAGAAGGGCCGACCAGGACATTTGCTGCAGGTGCTCGCTCTGGGAGAACACGAAGAACTCCTGTCGCGGGCGATCTTTGAGGACACGACAAGCATTGGCGTGCGCAGCCGGCCCATGTCACGTCGCGTTCTGGACCGTGAAATGGTCACAGTGGAGACAGCTCATGGGAAAATTGGAGTCAAAGTCGCCCGTTTGGAAGGGCGCGTTGTGAACGTCAGTCCCGAATACGAAGACTGCGCCGGACTGGCGCGGAAAACCGGGTTGAGCTTTCACCAGATACGTGATGATGCCTTGAAGAGCTACGAAGCGATAGCAAACAACGGGTGAACTAAAGACCATGTCTGAATCCTTTTACATCACAACCCCGCTCTACTATGTCAACGCGCCGCCCCACCTGGGAGGCACCTATACGACGATCGTGTGCGATGCGATCGCCCGCTACAAACGGATGATGGGATTCGATGTAAAGCTGCTTACCGGTACGGATGAACATGGGCAAAAGATAGAACGGTCCGCCAGGGAAGAGGGAATCGAACCGAAGGAACTGGCCGACCGCGTTCAATCTCAGTATGCGGACCTCTGGAAGAGCCTTGGGATGAGTCATGATCTCTCGGTTCGGACGACGGACCCGCGCCATCGGGGCGCTGTGGGAGAAATTTACCTTCGGGCCAAGGCCAACGGATTCATTTACAAAGGGGAATATTCAGGTTGGTATTGCGTGTCCTGTGAAGCCTACGCCCCGGATTCCGACCCGAAGGAACCGGCCCCGTGCCCGGACTGTGGACGGGTGACCGAATGGTTCTCGGAAGACAGCTATTTTTTTAAATTGTCCGAATTCCAGGGCCGGCTGCTCGAACACTATGAAAAGAACCCTCAGTTTGTACGTCCGGAAACGCGAAGAAACGAAGTTTCCTCATTCGTAAAAGGCGGATTGCGGGATCTGTCGATCAGTCGGGCCACACTCAAATGGGGCGTTCCGCTTCCGGACGATCCCGGCCACGTGTTCTACGTCTGGTTCGATGCCTTGACCGGATATATGACGGGGATCGGCTACCAGTCCGACGAAGCAATGTATTCCAAGTACTGGCCGGCGGACGTCCATATGGTCGGAAAGGACATTCTGAGATTTCATGCGGTTTACTGGCCGGCGTTCTTGATGGCGGCAGAGTTGCCGTTGCCCAAGACCATCTTCGGACATGGCTGGTGGCTGTTGAATGACGAGAAGATGTCAAAATCGCGCGGAAATGTTTTTGATCCCGTTCTTTTGCGCGATGTGTTCGGGATCGAATTGCTTCGTTATTTTCTGTTGCGAGAAATGGTGTTTGGCCAGGACTGTAATCTGAGTTTTGATGCGATCATCGGGCGGGCCAACAGCGACCTGGCGAACGATCTGGGCAACTTGCTTAGCCGTACCGTCGCCATGGTTAGAAAGTATCGAGACGGCGTTGTCCCTGGACCCGGTAACGCGAAAGGAGACGCTGACCTTGAAGAACTCGCTGCCCGCGTTGTGACCCAATACAGGGAGCGCTTCGATAACTACGAGTTTTCCCGTGCGCTCGAGAGCGTGTGGGAGTTGGTCGCGAGAGTGAACAAATACATCGTAGAAAATGAACCCTGGAAGATCGCCAGGGATGAAAAGGAAACCCCGCGTCTGGACGGCGTCCTATTTCATTGCGCGGAAGCTCTACGGCTGTCGGCTGTGATGCTGGCACCGGTGATGCCTGAGTCTGCACAGACCGTCTGGAAACAGCTGGGACTTGAGGGTCAGGTAGAGGAATCTGCGCTCAATGAACTTGCCTGGTCCGGACAGATGGCCGGGGTTGGATTGCGTGGTGGAGAAGCCTTGTTTCCCCGGATTGATCCAAAGGCGGTGTACGCGAAGTTCGAGGCGGAGATTGAAGCCAGGGCTGCGAGCAGCGGAGGTTCGGAGAGCGGCGCGGAGGTGCCTCCTCTGGCGCCTCAGATAACGATCGAGGATTTCGTGAAGCTCGACCTTCGCGTGGCGACCGTTCTGGAAGCTGAAAAGGTTAAAGGTGCGGACAAGCTTCTGCGGCTCATCGTCGATCTGGGATTCGAAACCCGACAGGTACTTGCCGGGATCGCCATGTCCTACGACCCCGCCGACCTCATCGGACGCAAGGTGGTTGTCGTCGCGAATCTGAAGCCTAGAAAACTCCGTGGCCTGGAGTCGAACGGAATGATCGTGGCTGCGTCAGTGGGCCCCGAAGGCAATCCCGCCCTGGTCGGATTCCACGAAGACGTCAGCAATGGATCACGGCTCACATAGGGTGCGATGCTGGTCGACTCCCATGCCCATCTGGACGATCCCCGCTTCGAGGACGACAGGGATGCTGTACTGGAACGGGCTCAGAAGGCCGGTGTCGGTACGATTCTCACCATCGGGAACGGCACCGGTCCGGATGACATGGGCTGTGGCCTTCCCTTTGCCGAGGCGTACGACTGGATCTACACCAGCGTCGGCGTCCACCCTCACGATGCCGCCCGCGTCGAATCAAGACACTACGAACTCATGAAGGAACTCGTTCGGAGGCCGCGGGTTCTGGCGATCGGAGAGACCGGGCTCGACTATTACTACGAAAACTCCCCGAGGGATGTCCAGCGCGGTGTTTTTCGCAAACAGATCGAGTTGGCCCGCGAAGCGGAGCTTCCTCTCATCGTTCACACCCGGGACGCCGACGAAGATACGATTCAGATCCTGGAGGATGAACAGCCAGATCGTGGCGTTATTCACTGCTTTACGGGCGGCGCCGCTCTTGCCGACTGTGCGCTGGATTTGGGGTTTATGATTTCGTTCTCCGGAATCGTCACATTCAATCGTGCGGATAGCATTCAATCTATCGCGGCAAGAGTTCCCGAAGACAGAATTCTTGTTGAGACCGACTGTCCATACCTGGCACCTGTCCCGCATCGCGGCGACCGCAACGAACCTTCCTTTGTTCGAGATACGGCTCAGAAACTGGCCACCTTGCGTGGTGTGACAGCTGAAGAAATCGAGAATCAGACCAGCCAGAATTTCCAGAAGCTGTTTGGATTAGCGTAAACGTATTGTTGGGGTCTAACGCTGGCTACATGTCGTACAATGCACCTTCTGTGAAAACCGCACTCACACAGCAAGAAATTTATAGCCTCGTTGCCGCCGACCTGGAGCGTGTTGAAGAGGAGCTTGAAGGGTATTCGAAATCTTCGGTGGGCCCCATTTCCGAGATAGGCCGGTACCTGATCGACGCTGGCGGCAAACGCGTTCGGCCTGCGCTCTTGCTTCTGACCGCGCGCATGCTTGGAGAGGTGTCGCCTTCGACGATCCGGATGGCGGCGGTCGTAGAGCTGATTCACAATGCCACGCTGGTCCATGATGATGTGATCGACGAGTCCGATACACGACGTGGTCGACCCTCTGCCAACACGCGCTGGGGGAATCCGATGGCCGTTCTGGCGGGTGACTGGCTGTATATGCAGTCGTTTGCCGTCGCGCTTGAGGAAAAGAGCTTCGGCGTTCTTACCACGCTGATCGGTATCACACAGAAAATGGTCGAAGGTGAGCTATTACAGCTGACGGCTCTGGGACGGTCCGATGTCAGCGCTCAGGAATTGTTGGATATTGCAGAACGCAAGACGGCCTATTTGTTTTCAGGATGTATGCGCTTGCCGGCCATCCTGGCGGGTGAGGACCCGGTTTCAGTGGAAAACTTGACCCGGATCGGGATGGACCTGGGAATGTCGTTTCAGCTCGTTGACGATTTGCTCGATTTGACGTCGACCCGGGAGGCTATGGGCAAGCCGGTCGCCAGCGACCTAAAAGAAGGAAAGGTCACGCTGCCTCTGTATTACGCAATGGAAGCCGACCTGCCCGATGTATCGACAAAGATTCAACAAGTGCTCGACGAAGGTACGTCGACCACGGTGGCAGTGAAAGAAATTATCGGTTTCGCAGATCGCGTTGGTGCTGTGGACCGTACGAGGGATCTCGCGACGCAGTATGCGGGGAGCGCCATCGCGGCGCTGGAATCGTTTCCTCAGTCTGTTTATCGCGACGCTATTGTCGCCATTCCGGAATTCATTCTGAATCGAAGATCTTGACGTCCCTTTCAGGCGGTGTCGTCAATTCGAGCTCGCGGTCAGTGAGGCGATGACTGCAGTCAGCACGAAAAACACGGCCCCCTTTTCTTCTTCCTTCAAATCCAGGCCCCCCTTGAGCGCGTCGTGAACCTCGGAAATGACATAGCTGATCAAGCAGCGTTCGTTGTTGAGATTGGATAACGAAGGCGATTGAACCCCGGTCTCTTCGGCATCGCTCATCCGATGGACCCAGTCTCCGCTCGCCCTGCAAGCATCGGCAATCTCCTCGCTCGTAACTGGTCCTAAAGACCCATCTCTATCCAGGAGAATAGCTTTATAAACCACGTAGCTCATGTACAGTGCCAGTTCGCCGGCAGAGTGATTTCGGGTCGATGTCAGGTCCATTACGAAGTTACAGACTGCCGGCTGGTTCTTGAAGAATTCTTCAAATTCCCTTTCCAGAACATCTTCCGAGCAATCTGCGGTCTCGGTACGGATGGTTTCGATGATTTGCCTTTCTACCATGGCGGAGTGGGCTGTCGGGGTGGGGGCTTGTGGGAAGCTCAGATTTAACAGTTAAAAGTGCAGAGCTCACAGTCTCGGAGTGGGTCTTTAACTCATAATTATTAACTTCATCTAAGGTCGTCCCCACCCCGCCGGAGCCCCTGCACGTCTGAGTTCCTGTCGAAGGTCCGCGATAGCTTGGTTTGCCGCTGCGACGCGGGCTTCTGCTGCCACGAGTTCGTCCTGCATGTTCTGTATTGCCGGCCCCAGTACATTTTCGTTGTTGTAGAAGCCGCTGTCGGTGAGTAGTCGCTGACTCAGATCGGTCAGCTGCTGTTCGACCAGCTCCAACCACTCCTCGGAGCGTGTCAGTTCATCGCGGGCCTGACTGAACATCTCGTGCCAGGTGTCTTCTGTTCTTTCTCCCGTGCCCTCTGCGCCTTCCTCACCATCTTCGGCTGGAGAGGCTGCACTCGGGGATACGTCAGAGTCACTCTCAGTTGGGGCTTCAGCCGCTGAAATCGAGCCACCCGTGGCAACGTTTTCATTTGTGAACACACGCGTTTCGGCGACTTCCTGCTGACGTTCGCGCTCACGCCGGGCCACATCGGGCAAGGACTGGGCTCCGGACTCAAGACAGAATAATCCCAAAACGAATAAAGCGATGATGCGATTCCTCATGGCTGACTCCTATCGGTAATGCTTGTGCTTTCGAGTACCTCAGTCGCCACCCGATCGAAAGTTTCCACCGGGGTGTCTTCGTAGACCTGTTCCATGAACGAAACCCATATGGGCAGAGCGGTACGGCCGCCGATCTCTCCACTTCCCAGGGTGAGTCTTTCGTCAAATCCCACCCAGACTCCCGCCGTCAATGATGGAGTGAATCCCATAAACCAGGCGTCGGTAAAGTCATTGGTGGTTCCAGTCTTTCCCCCAGCAGGCTGGCCGAGTGACTGCGCGCGGACAGCTGTTCCGCTTCGGACGACTTCGCGCAACAGATCCACCATTACCGTCGCCAGCTCGGAGGAAATAACGTCATGGGGTTCGGGGAAGTTCTCCTCCAGAATGTCGCCATCGTAGTCGGTAACACGGTTGATTAAACGGGGTTCCACTCGGACGCCATCGTTCGGAAACGTGGAGTACGCAGAGGTGAGTTCGATCAAATTTATGTCAGTCGCGCCGAGCGCAATCGGCAAATAAGGCTCGATGAGAGAGCTGATGCCGAATCGTGCAACCATCGGAATCAGAGTATCGAAACCGATTTCATTCAACACCTGAACGGCCGGTATATTCCGCGACTCTGCCAGTGCCCGACGCAGTGTGATGGGACCGACATAGCGCTGGTCATAGTTCGAAGGTTTGTAGCCGTCGAAATCCACCGGCTCGTCGCTGATCAGATGATCGGGACGCATGCCGTAATCGAGAGCTGCGGTATAGAGCAGCGGTTTGAATGCCGATCCCGTCTGGCGGAGCGCCTGCGTTGCCCGGTTGAATTTGCTCTGTTCGAAATCGTAGCCGCCGACCATAGCCTTCACTTCGCCCGTGCGTTGATCGATTGCTATGAGTGATCCCTGCACTTCGGGTATCTGCTCAAGCGAGAGTGCTATCGTTTTCTCTGCCGGATCGATGGCGTTTACGAGGAACTCGGCCACGTCTCCGCGAGAAAATATTGCGCCCGGGGATCGCTCACCGGTCCAGCTGATATCTGCTCCAGTGACTTCGTACCTGTATGTGCCGACACGGACGGTGGCCGTTGCCGAGTTCGCTTCGAGGACGATGCCGGGAACGATGTCGCCGTCTCGGAGCGGCCGTTTCCATGCTTCCAGCGAGTGGGTTTCGATGTCGTCAAAGCCGTTGTCGATGAGGTTCACCGTGATTCCTCTCCAGCCGTGACGTTTGTCGTAGTCCCGGAGTCCGCGCCGCAAGCTGTCCTCCGCAGCGCGCTGCATCCGTGCGTTCAGCGTCGAATAAACCCGAAGCCCCCTTTCGTGTACAGCGTAGGTGCCATAGGTTTCTTCCAGGTACTGACGCAGTTCCTCGACAAAATACGGTGCGAGTTGGTCCGGATTCTGGGGTGCATTCAGGCGGATAGGCCGCTGCTTGGCCTGCTCGCCTTCATCTACGGGAACTTTTCCCTCGGCAACCATTCTGTCGATCACGTAGTTGCGCCGCATCAGGCCGCGCGCGGGATTAGCCACAGGTGAGTACCGTCCCGGAGCACGGGGCAGGGCCGCCAGCATTGCGGCCTCCTCCAGATTCAGGTCCCGGATGTTCTTTCCGAAATAGAAGTCAGAAGCCGCTGCGAAACCGTACATCCCGTGCCCCAGGTAAATCTGGTTGCTGTACAAGGTGAGGATTTCGTCCTTCGTGTAGCGCCTTTCGATCTGGATGGAAAAAAGAGCTTCCTGCAGCTTGAGAGCCCATTCTCTTCGAGGCGACAGGAAAAGGTTTTCAGCCAGTTGTTGCGTGATCGTGCTGCCGCCTTCGACGACCCGTCCGGCCATGATGTTTTTCAGGGCTGCCCGCGATATGCCGTAGAAGTCCAGGCCCCAGTGGCGGTAAAAATTCTGATCCTCTACCGACACGATAGCGTCCTTGAGAACGGGTGGGATCTGGCTGGCTTCGACGATGAGCCGGTGTTCCAGGGCAAAGGATCCAATGACCTGCCCGTCGTCACCATAGACTTCTGTCACGACGTCGGGGCGGTAGGCCTCCAGAGATTCGACCTGGGGCAGGTCGCTGTTATAAACGAAAAGGACACCACCGGTTGCACCCAGTGTTATGGAAAACACAAGGAGTGCCGCAAAGAGGACCGATCCGAAATATCGCCGAAATGCGACTTTCATTGCTCATAATTATATCAGTGAGCAGGTAAAGGAACGGAGACTTCATTCTGAATTCGGGACAACGGGAGCTGTCCCTTATGGAGAGTTGATCTTGAGGACGGCTAGAAAAGCTTCCTGGGGAATGTCCACTTTGCCGACGCGCTTCATTCGTCGTTTGCCCTCTTTCTGTTTCTCAATTAGCTTGCGTTTCCTCGAGATGTCGCCGCCATAACACTTAGCGACCACATTTTTTCGTATGGCCGGTATCGATTCCCGAGCGATCACACGGCTTCCAACCGCAGCCTGGATCGCCACTTCGAACATCTGACGGTGAATGAGTTTCTTCATTTTTTCAACCAGGGCCTTGCCCCGCGGATAAGCAAAGTCGCGATGAATAATCCAGGACAGCGCGTCCACCTGTTCGCCGCCGACCAACATATCGAGTTTGACCAGATCGGCCACACTGTAACCGGAGAGGTTGTAGTCGAACGACGCGTAGCCTTTGGAGACAGATTTCAGCCGGTCATAGAAATCCAATATGATTTCGTTCAAAGGCAATTCATAGGTGAGAAGGACCCGTGAAGAGGAGACGTATTCGAAACCCTTCTGGGTGCCGCGGCGTTCTTCGAGTAGCTTGAGTATCGGCCCCAGATACGCGTCCCCCGTCACTATGAGAGCCGTGATAATAGGTTCCTCGATGGCCTCGATGTCTCCCGGGTCCGGGAAATGACTCGGGTTGTCAATCTCCACGAGCGCCCCTGTCTTGAGCAGAATTCGGTAGCGTACCCCTGGAGCGGTGGTTATCAGCGAGAGCGCGAATTCACGCTCCAGCCGCTCCTGGACGATTTCCATGTGGAGCATGCCGAGGAATCCACAACGGAAGCCGAATCCCAGGGCTGTTGATGTTTCGGGTTCATAAAAGAAGGACGAGTCATTCAGTTGGAGTTTATCGAGCGCGTCTCGGAGGCCTTCGTACTGGTTCGGTTCGACCGGATACAGTCCCGCAAATACGAGAGGCTTGATTTCCTTGAAGCCCGGAAACGGCGTTTCAGTCGGGCGCTGGTCTTCGGTAATCGTGTCGCCGATTTGAGTGTCAGACACCGTCTTGATGTTGGCGATGATGTAGCCGACTTCGCCGGCCTTCAGGCGATCCGTCGACTGCATCTTTGGCGAGCGGATTCCGATCTCTTCCGCCTGATAGACACTGCCGTTGGCCATCAGACGGATACGCATTCCCTTTTCGATCATTCCGTCGAGCATGCGGACAAGTACGATGACGCCCCGGTAGCTGTCGAACCAGGAATCGAATATCAGCGCTTTCAGCGGAGCGTCCGGGTCCCCTTCCGGCGGCGGAACCTGTGACACGATTGCTTCGAGCACCTCTGCGACGCCATCGCCATGCTTCGCGCTGATGAGCAAGGCGTCCCCCTTCCTGACACCGACCATAGACTGCATCTGTTCCTGAACGCGTTCGACCTCGGCGCCAGGCAGGTCGATCTTATTCAGGATCGGAATGATCTCGAGATCGTTGTCCAGAGCAAGATAGGTGTTGGCCAGCGTCTGCGCCTCAACGCCCTGCGATGCATCCACAACCAGCAGAGCACCCTCGCAAGCGGCAAGGCTTCGGGATACTTCATAGCTGAAATCGACGTGCCCCGGCGTATCAATGAGGTTCAAAATATACTCGGACCCATTGAGGGCCTTGTAGTTGAGCCGCACAGTTGCGGCCTTGATAGTGATTCCGCGTTCTTTTTCCAGGTCCATTACATCGAGAACTTGCTGAGACATCTCACGTTTTGTCAACGCGCCGGTCATTTCCAGCAAGCGGTCGGCTAGCGTGGATTTGCCGTGATCGATGTGGGCAATGATGGAAAAGTTTCGGATGTGCTCCAACCGCATGGACTTCGATTGTAGCCCAAACGGATGAGTGGCCGCTTGCTGGGTAGGGGCCAGATCTTCTCGAAGGTGCTCGAGAAGACCCAATCAAGATTTGCACTCATAGAGCGCAGCTACAGCAAAGAAGAATTCAGGACGGGTTCATGGAAAGGAGTGCGGCTCCGATGATGCCAGCGTCGTTTCCGAGTTTGGCAATGGTGATGCGGCAGTCCGCATAGGCCTGTGTGTAAGCGCGTTCCCCGGCTTCGACTCTCGCGGATTTTAGCAGGAGCTCTCCAGCGGCGGACAGTCCTCCAGCAATCACGATCACTTCCAGATTGAGCAGGTTGATGAGGTTGGCACACGCGATTCCAAGATAGCGTCCGGCTTCGGAAAAGACGTCGATGGAGAGCGGATCTCCTTCGAGCGCTGCGTCATGGATGGCTTTTGCTGTTAGCGGGTTCCCCGTGCCATGGAGTGCGGACGATGGTTGGGTGTCCATCTTTCTTCGCGCCAGGGCGACGACTCCTGTGGCCGATGCGATAGTTTCCAGACAGCCGCGCCCACCACAAACGCAGGGAAGGCCTTCCGGGTCGACGATCATATGGCCTGCCTCGGCCGCATACCCGCTATGCCCGGAATAGGGGCGCCCGTCCAATATCAGCCCCGAGCCGACACCTGTTCCGAGAGTCAGGCACGCCAGGTCCGTAGTTCCCACGCCGGCACCGAAGTTGAATTCTCCCCAGGCGCTCATGTCAGCGTCGTTCCCCCCGACTACGGGCAGAGAGGTTCTTTCCGACAACCGTGACTCAAGGTTCACTCCGTTGAGGCATGCCAGGTTCGGGGAGAACTCGATGACGCCCGTAAGTTTTGAACGGAGCCCGGGAATACCCAGTCCCACTCCATGGGCTTGTGCCCCTCGCGCAAGCTCTTCGACAAGCGATCCAAGCATGTCGAGAAGCGCCTCGGCGCTTCGAGTGACTGTGGCTCGATCCACGACTTTGAGAATTTTGCCGCTGTCATCGACCAGTCCGGCTTTGGTCGTCGTTCCACCGATATCAATACCAATCCCTTGCATCGCGCTTCCATACTACGGGAAATCTGAATAATTGGGGTCAGAGCCCCTATTTCCGAATTACCACTCGAATCCGATGCTCGCTTTAAATAGGAAATAGGGGCTCTGACCCCTAATTCCCGATTTGTGGCGTACTATCAGACAGTAAGAGGAGGAAAGTCGGATGGGTATCAAGCAAATAGGTGTCGAGGAGGCGCGGAAGGTTATGGAGGCCTCGGGCGAAGTCGTGTATGTTGACGTTCGAACGCCCCAGGAATTTGAAGAGGGGCACCCGCCCGGCGCTATCAATATTCCGGTGGTGTTCCCCAATCCTGAGTTGGGACAGATGGAGCCGAATCCGGAGTTCATGAGAGTTGTGGAAGCGCACGTCGGGAAGGATACGCCGGTGGTCGTCGGTTGCAAGATGGGTGGGCGCTCGCAAATGGCGGCCGATTTGATGAACGGTGCCGGATATGTGGATATTTCCAACATGCAGGGTGGTTTCGGTGGAGCGCGGGATCGCATGAGCGGGGAGATCACAGCGCCCGGCTGGATACAGATGGAGTTCCCCGTGGAGACGGAAGTGAACGCACAAAACGGCTACGAGGAGCTCAAGAACAGCGCTCTCTAACAGGTTTACAACAACATGCCTGCGATCGACGCCGTCATGAATGTTGCCATCGTTCCTCCCAACAACGAGCGCAGGCCGAGGCGGGCCAGATCGTCGCGCCTGTCTGGAGCGATTCCTCCGATCCCGCCGATCATGATGCCGATCGAGCCCAGGTTCGCGAATCCAGCGAGGGCGTAGGTGACGATAACGACTGATCGCGGATCGAGCGCGCCCGGGGATTCCATGAGCTGCATCAAACTACTGTAGGCGACGAACTCGTTTAAAACTACTTTCTGGCCAAGCAGGCTGCCGACCGTCAGGACATCGTTCCACGGTACGCCCAGCGTGAACGCAACGGGTGCGAACAGCACCCCGAGAATCTGCTGGAGAGTGATGCCGACGATCCCGAGGATTCCGTTGGCCAGCGCGATAAGCGCGACGAAAGCGATCAACATGGCCCCCACGTTGAGGGCCAGCCGCAGTCCGTCGGAGGTGCCGCGTGCGATAGCGTCAATAAAATTGACGTTTTCACGGCCCATTTTGATCTCAACGCGACCGCGGGTCTCAGGGACTTCTGTTTCCGGGTTCAGCAGCTTTGCGATGACCAGTCCGGCCGGTGCCGCCATGACGCTTGCGGTCAGCAGGTGCCCCGCGTCGACGCCCATCCGCACATATCCGGCCATGACGCTTCCTGCGATCGTGGCCATGCCTCCAGTCATCAGGGCCATCATTTCCGACTGCGTCATCTTGGGGACAAATGGTTTGATGACCAGCGGCGCCTCGGTCATGCCCATAAATACGTTTGCTGCGGCTGCCAGCGACTCCGCTCCACTGGTCCGCATTGTCTTTTCCATCACCTTCGCAAAAATGAAGACCACGCGCTGCATGATGCCGAAGTGATACAGGAGAGAAAATAGTGCTGCCGTGAATATTATGATCGGTAGAACCTGGAAAGCGATGATCACACCGAAGGCCTCGGTGTCCGAGGCCAGCGGACCGAACATGAAGACAGAACCCGCGTCGGCGAAGCCGAGCATCGTTGTTACCCCCCGGCTGATCGAGTCAAACACGATCGCGCCGGGGCTCGTTTTCAAGATGAACAGAGCAAAGCTCAATTGCAGCGCCAGGCCCCATCCTACGATACGGAAATCGATCGCCTTCCTGTTGGTGGATAGACCGTATGCGGTCCCCAGCATGAGAAGCAGCCCGCCGGCACTGATGATGTTTGTCATGGTTCCCTCGCTTGGGGTTTCGAAGCTCGAAAATTATCCGTGGAATATCCCGGGCAGTATAATCGAAAGCTATGGGACCGAGCGTCGGCGGTGTCCTGTTCCATGTAGTTAAAGGCGACATAGCCCGGATGGAGACGGACGCGGTCGTGAATGCAGCCAATAATCATTTCTGGATGGGTGGGGGTGTGGCTGGAGCGATCAAGCACACCGGTGGAGCGAGTATCGAAATCGACGCGATCCGTCAGGGTCCCGTTCCCGTCGGACAGTCTGTGGTAACCAACGGCGGACGCCTCGGTGCCCGTCACGTGATTCATGCGGCTGTCATGGGGCAGGATCTGCAGACAAGTGCCAGCGCGATCCACGACGCGACCCGGAGCGCTTTAGAGTGTGTTCATGCCTTAGGCATAGAGAGCGTCGCCTTCCCGGCGTTCGGGACGGGTGTCGGCGGTTATCCGCCGGCCGATTCGGCACGCGTCATGGTCGATGCGGTGCTCGGCTTTGTTCGAGGACGAGACGATCTCGAGCTCAGGGAGATTACTTTCGTTCTGTTTTCAGATGAATTGACAGGAGTTTTCAGAGAGACTCTTGTGAGCGCTATAGCGATTTAGGGCATCAAACGGGGAGTCGAAGCATGTTTTGTCCGACCTGTGGATCTGAATACCTTGAGGGAATCACTGAATGTGCGGACTGCGGTGTTGGCTTGGTGGCCGAGCTACCGAAGTTTGACGATAACGACGAAGCTCTGAAGATCCTCCGGGTTACGGGACCTACCGAGGCTCCGATGATTAAGGAATTGCTCGAGAACAACGGAATTGATTCGATTTTGCAAGGCCAGGCTGCCGCGGCGACGATCCCTGCAGCCGGTGATCTCAACGAAGTCCGTATCTGGGTGGCGGCCTCCGTCCTGACCCGTGCACACGAATTGATCGAGGCATTTTTTGACGACGACAGCGCGGAACTCGAGGAGAATGCCGGACCCATCGAATAGTCGGTATTGTTCGAGACCCACCGAGTATAGGAATATAAGGTATGGATAATTTTACGCTCGCCGTAGTCATAGGAATCGCAGCAATACTTTGCACGCTATTGGGCCTCGTGATCGCAGACAAGGGCGCACCCGACCCGGTCCAGGATCCCAAGTCTCGAAAGAAGAAGTCGCCATAAAGTTGGGTTGTGCCCTGTTGGGGTTTCCGCCGTCGTTTCATCTCATGGAGGAGGATCGGACATCGCTGGAGCGGCCCTGTCCCGGTCCTTAGGGGTACGCCGGAGTAGTCGCCTAGCGTCACCGGTCATGGAGTCCCTCCCGCGGCGCGTTTCTTGTGCAGATTCTTGCCCTCCCGCGGAGTTCACAAGCAAACAGTGAACTTTCCCTCACAACGGACGCCCGGATTGTCGACCTATTGCTGAAAAATGGTTTACAGTGTCACCGAGCACTGATCGTAATATCGATGGAAATTCCCCGACGGAGGTTTTGACATGAGGAATGCCCTGAACCCACGAAGAACTCTGTTGGCCTGCCTGGCTGTGTTTCTGTTCGGGGCCTCTCTCTCAGCCCAGAGCGACTCCGTGGTCCGGATTATCCAGACCAATTCTGCAGGCACGAACGCCCACCTCATCGACCCGGCGACTCACGAGGTCGTGGCTGTAATTGACGGTATTCCGCAGGCACATGCGGCGGTCAATCATCCTGAGGGCTACTACTACTACTTCGCGAACGAGCTGGACCATACAATCGATGTGGTGGATACCAAGACGCTCAGACAGGTCATGCACATCCCTCTCAGGGCCAGGCCCAACAAGCTGGTGATCAACGAAGCGTTGGGGAAAATGTATGTTGGAATTCGCGACGCGCCGTTTGTCGAGGTCATCGACCTGGACTCCCACGAGGTCGTCAAAAGCATCCCCATGGTCCGGGGCGTGCACAACGTTTACGTGACGGCTGACTATCGATATATCATCGCCGGCCTGGGTGCAACCCCGGCCACCCCCGATGAGCACACGATCCAGGTGATCGATGCCAATACCGACGAGGTGGTGTGGGGTGTAGCACTCGATGGCAATCGCGTGCGCCCCATGGCGATCGAAAACAACCCGGACGGCTCCCCAAAGCGCGTGTTCGCTCAAGGGACCCGGCTTCACGGGTTCTACGTCCTGGATTGGGATGAGCGAAGAGTCGTCGACTTCATCAGTCCGCCTCCCATACCACTGTCGAGGAAGAACTTTGATGGCATCCAGGAGGGTACCGGCCATGGCTTACTGGTGCTCCCCGACCAGTCGGCTCTCTGGTATGCCAGCAGACTCGACAGCAGCATCTATGGATGGTCTCTACCCGATCTCGAATTTCTCGGGGGCCTGGAAGTCGGACCTTCCCCGCAGTGGCTCACGGCGACACCGGACAGCCGATTCTTATATGTCAGCATTGTCGGCAGCATGGAGACGCTGGCAGTAGACCTGGAGACTCAGGAGATCGTCGCACGGATTCCGGTCGGTCACGCGCCCAAGCGGAACTCGACCCACGTGATCCCGGCAGACCGGGCAGAAATCCTGGGGGTGACACCATGACCCGGCCGGCTCTAACAATTCGGTTTCGAATGGTGCTGGGAGTGATGGCCGGTGCCGCCATGCTCACCGCTTTCGACCTTTCTTTCGACCTTGCAGGCAGCTTACGGGCGGCACCGGGCCCCGCGGTGCCGCAGGAAAGGCCCGCTGACACCCAGGGGACGCTTGACTTCGAGTTCTACAGAGACAACGTGGAGCCGATATTCGTGAAGTCCCGCGGCGACTTCCTGCCTCCCGAGCCCGGTGACCCTTCATGCGTCATGTGTCACACCTGGCAGACCAACACGCCGCTCAAGCTTGCCCCGCTCGAGGAAGACGGCAATGGCGGAGTCTTTTGGACTGAAGCACAGTCTCGCAGCAACTTCGAGGTCGTCTCACGTCTGGTGGTGCCTGGTGATCCGGAAAACAGCCGGTTCCTGCGGAAGCCGCTCAGGGCAGGGGCAGGAGGCACGGTGTCCCACACGGGTGGCAAGTTCTGGACTTCCCAGGACGATCCGGAGTGGCAGGTCGTCGCAGATTGGGTGCGCGCCGGGGCCCGATCGCCCGACCCGAGCCCGGCCGCCCCGGATGTGGATTTTGAGTTTTTCCGGGCCTGCGTGCAGCCGATTTTCCAGGAACCGCTTTCCGACGGTCTGGCGTGTATCACCTGTCATTCCTCGGGTGCGGCGGCCTTCGTCGGGCCCGTCCCCGAAGGACGCAGGTTTTGGAACGAGGAGGAGTCGCGCAGCAATTTTCGGGGTGTGATGCGCTTGGTCGCGCCGGGAAACCCGACCCAGAGCCGGCTCTTGATGCATCCGCTTCATCCGGACGGAGGCGGCGATTACGCGCACAACGGCGTTCGGCGATGGAGGACTCAAGACGATCCTGAGTGGCAGATGTTGGCGGCATGGGTGCGCGGAGAACGAAGCGGTAACAGCTGTCAGCGGTGAGCTCAGATCGAGGTCCCGGCACCGAAAGTCCGAGCGGGCGACGTCAACCCTCCCGCGCGCTGTGAACGCCACGCATGATGGCTCCGAGCCTTGTCTACCCAACCGCGATCCGCACCACGACCATCGTCTTTGCCGGCCCCACATCGGAACTGGAACTTAATCCAATGAGAGTCGATCCAGTCTCGACCCTTGGCTTTAGACTGCCTCCAGGAAGGGAGTTCCGTGTTGCAAACGCCGGCTAAAGTGAACATATCCGATCTCATCGACGAGAACCGGATCGGCGGTTTTCAGATCGAGTAGGTGTCAACGTGGGTGTGCAATCGTCCCCGCGCCTGGGTTATTGGATGATTTGCAGAAAATCCTCCCAATCGAGTGGCTGACCGTGGATGGGCACTATAGTATCGACGTCGAGTCCGAGGCGCTCGACCTGGGCGTAGAGCGCTCGGTTGGCTGGGGTGGCCGTGGTCGGGAGCGGCTCGTAGTTGTCCAGCAGATCGGCTTCGATGATGAGTTTTTCATCGGGCAAATAGGCCATCAGCATGCCTTCCACATGCTCGAGCGGTTGAACATAGTAAATGTGCATGTTCCGACTGCCGTCGCTTAGCACGTAGTTTTCCGTTACACGTTCGTATTGGTAACCCTCCGCAAGTTCGGTTGGTGGCCAGAGCGAGAGCATGTCGGGTGCGAGCGTCCGCTGATCGTAATTTAAGACGTCACCGGTATAGAAATCGAAGTTCTTCCAGTGTGTGATGATCGTTGCCCCGATGTGCATATAGGTCCGCAGTCCGCCCATGTGGTCGTGGTGCTGGTGCGTGTTGACGAGATAGCGAATCGGCCGGTCTGGAACAAGGTTCACGATTTCTTCAATGACGGCAAGATTTCGCTTTTCATCGAGCGGTGCCTCGACGACAGCCACAAAATCGTCGAATCGAATAGCGACGCTGTTGTGGGAGGCGCCTCCTAACAGGTACACGCCGTCGGCAAGTTCGGTTGTTTCAACGTCGACCGGGAATGTCGCCTGTTGCACGGATTCGGGAACGCTTACCGGATCGGCACATACATTGGGCCGGATGTCGTTCAATTCGCCGCCGAAAGCGTTATGGCCCGCAGTCACGCTCTGCGCTCCGAAGTTGTCGTCCCATCCTTCGTGATGGTGCCACCCGGTGGGAAAGCGGACGCCGTCGCCGACGTCGATATAGCTCGCATTGGTGAATTCGTGTTCATAGTTCATGTCCCCGAGGACGGGGTCAGGAACCCACGTATGAATCCGCTGCAGCATATTTTCGCTGTTTATCGTGGCGTCCACCCGGTATTTTCCGAGCACTGTGATCGAGACCACCGTCACCTTCTCGGGCGTGGTCGTCGGCCCGTCGCGGCCCATCTCACCGAGCTCCCAGCGCCACACAGCCTTGGGGTTGGCGCCGGGCAGGGCGGCCGCCTTGAGAAATCCATGGGGGTTGAGCCACAAGTCCAGTTGCCAGCGCTCTGCATCCTCGGGTGAGGCTGCCACCGGAGAACTGCCCCGTCCGTCGATGTGCCACGCGTAGTTCCCATTGACCACGAATGTCTGGTGCAGGTTCTGTTGCGTCGGTGTTCCACCCACCCAGCCCAGCCCGTGTTTCCACGATGCCGGGTTGTGCCCCGGCGTCCGGTCGAACTCTTCCTTCATGGTCCCGGTTTGCCAGTTCATGGTGCGCGTGTAGTTCATCAATGGCTCGCCGCCCGGCCAGTCGACATTCGTGTCGTGCATACGCTGCTGGCCGACGATGTCCGCTGAAGCCGTCCCGGAAATTGTGACGCATCTGAGTCCATCGGTCCCGATGGCCATGGCTGCCGCTTCAAGAACGGGTCCGGGATCTACATATCCCGGTTCTAACTCTTCGATAGTCGTCTGCAAGGCAGCCGGGGAGGAGCCGACCATCGCCACGAGAACCACGGAAACAATAAGAACGCCAACTCTGTCGGTCATGCGACCTCCTTCATATCTAACGGTAGGTGATCCCGTCCGGGCCTCGGCCGACACCGACCTTTCCGGACACTTCCAGCGTGGCGGTGTCGATGACATACACGGCGCTTTCCCCGGCGGATGCCACGTAAGCTTTCGAGCCGTCGTCGGAGAAGACGATACCCCCGGGGTTATCACCGACCGGAATCATTTTTAGGAGTTCTCGGGATTCGGCGTCATAGACCCAGACATCGTCTGAAGAGGCATTCGGAATGTAGACCCGCGCCCCGTCCGGACTGAATGCTGCCCTTATCGGCGAATCGCCCGTCGGCATCTGCCCGACGACCTGTCGGCTCTCGGTGTCGACGACAGTCACGGTGTTGTCGTTGCGATTTCCGGTCCAGACGTACCTACCGTCCGGCGAGATGGCAATTGCTTCGGCTCCATCGCCCACCCTGATGGCGGCGACCAGGCTGTAGTCGTTCAAATCCATGACCGAAATCGAATTGGAATCCCGGTTGCTGAAATAGGCCCAACGTCCCGTTACATCGATGACGACCATGTGTGTCCCTTCTTCAGGCGTATCGATCGATCGCAGTATTTCGTCTGTTTCGGCGTCGATGATGATGATCTTCTGTGTGTTTTCGCTCGTAACCACGGCGATTTCTGCGTCCGGCGTGAAAGCAATTCCGTGAGGGAATGAAAAGTCAGGGGTCGTGATCGTCTTTGTTTCTCGGCGGGTGGCCAAGTCGACGACGGAAAGGGAATTGTCCCCGACATTCGCGACGTACGCCTTGTCACCGCCCGGAACGATGGCCAGTTCGTGGGGCTGCGATCCGACGGGGATCGTCGCCACCACCTCCAGCGATGAGGCGTCGACGATCGACATCGAGGCGGCCTGCTTGTTCAGCACATAGATGCGGTGATCCGATTGCGCCAGGCCACGACCGGCAAACAGAGACAGCACCAACGTCAATGTCACGAGGGATTTCTTCATGATGTTTTTGCCTTCCAGGAAAAAATTAGATATTTGCGCAAGCATACCCCAGGCCGAGCCGGAACCCTAGCGGGCCGTGCCGGATGGATGCGACCGAGGGACAGACAATTTGTGAAAAATGCGGGTTAGTCCTGTTCAGGCCGTGGGTCGCTGTCATCGGTCTCGGAGAGTCGTGTCCGCAACTCGTCAATGCGGCGGTCGAGGTCTTTCTGTTTGAGCGACATGCGGATCGTATATAGAAAGAAGATCACGAAGAAAGCGGAATAGGCTGCGACTAGCCACGTCATTGTGAAAGCACCACCTGCTCGAAGTATTCGACTTGCTGGCTGCTTCGTTCCACTGCGAGGCGGCGGCGAAGTAGATAGGTGTAGAGCAGCAAAAGGGACAGAATCGCCCCAAAGAGAACCAGCTGCATGTCGGGATCGAGTCCGGAGCCTTCACCTCCGGCAATGACTGGAGACGGATGTTGCGTTCTCCACCAGCGAATCGCCATGTAATTGATCGGGACGTCGGCAGCTCCCAGGATTCCGAACGCGGCTTGTAAGGATGCGCGTTTCATGGGATCGGTGACATAAGCGCCGAGCATCAGGTAGGAGATGAAGATTAGTGCCAGCAACAACTGCAAGGTCAGTCGCGCGTCCCACGTCCACCAGATCCCCCAGACGGGTTTCGCCCAGAGCATACCCATGGAAATATTCGTTGCGATAAACAGGATACCGATCTCGGCAGAGCAATAGGCCAGTCGGTCCCACTTTAGCTTTCTGTTATAGAGGAACATGATGCTGGAGAAGCCCACGACCATGAACGCAAAGTAGGAAATGACTCCTGCGGGCATATGGATGTAAAAAATCCGTTGAACCGTCCCCATGCTGGCTTCGGTCGGGGCGTATATGAAGGCGCCATAGAAAGTGGCCAGCATTCCTGCCAGCATCGCGAATCCCAATTTGCGATCAGCCATAATCGAATTCTTCTCCTCTTATTCCTCGACGACGTATTCGAAGACCAGATACGAGATGGTGAAAAAGATGATATCAAAACCGATCACTAAGTTCACCCACGACGAATACCCGTCGCCCGTGTCACCGAGCGCTGCGGCAGTCGCCGAGACGGCAGCCAGAATGAGCGGAAGCGTCAGCGGTATTTGGAGGACAGGCAGCATGACCTCACTCATGCGCGTGTGCGACGAGATCATGGACAGGATCGTCCCGACCGCGGCAAACCCCAGCGTGCCAAGGATCATGATCAGAATGATCCAAAGCAGCCGTGTATCCACTGGAAGATCATAGAAGACCACGAAGAATACGAATATCACGACGTCGGATAGCATCATGAAAAGGAAGTTGCTTATGACCTTTCCGGTATACAGCGTTCCCCGGTCTATGGGTGCCAGCAGCAAACCCTGTAGGGAATCGTTGTCGAGATCGATCGCAAGCGAGCGGTTCAAGCCGAGAATTCCTGCAAACGTCAGGGCGACCCAGAGCACACCGGGCGCGATGAGCACCCGTTGCGTTCCCGCAGGTTCAAACGCGAAATTGAAGATCACCATGACAAGGAGTCCGAACATCATCATTGACGCGACGGTCTCCTTCCGGCGCAACTCGAGCGCAATATCTTTCCGGACCAGGGCGATCAGCGCGTTCATTGCGGATCCTTTCCCCGAACATATTGCCGGTAGGCCTCTCGTATGCCCGGATCCGTTCCTTCTCCCGAATGAACGATTTTGCCCCGGTCGATAATGTGGACATGGTTCGCACCTCGCAGGCCCAGCTCGAGGTCGTGTGTCGTCAGAACGACCGTGCGTCCTTCCTCGACTGCTTCATCCAGCATCCGGTTCAGTATTTCAACTGCGTTGGCATCCAGACCGGTGTAGGGTTCGTCGAGAAGAAGAACGCGTGGATTGTGCAGCATGACACGTGCGAGGCCGACCCTCTGCAGGAGGCCACGGGAAAACGAACGCACTGCGTCGTTCCGTCTTCGGTGGAGTCCGACTCTCTGAATCAAGCCGTCGATGGTGTCTCCCGTGAGGTCGAGTCCGTAGAGCTTTGAAAAAAAAGCCAGGTTCTCTCGCGGTGTCAGGTCCCGATAAACGTAGGTACTGTGGGTGAGGAGTCCGATCGATCGCCGCACCTGCTCAGGTTTCTTTTCGGTATCGAATCCGTGGATTGAGAGTGTTCCATGACTCGGTTTCGCCAGCGTCGCTGCGATTTTAAGAAAGGTTGTCTTGCCGGCCCCGTTTCTGCCAAAGAGAGTCACGGACACGCCCCGGGGCACCTCCAGATCGATGCTTCGGAGGGCGGGGAAGTGACCGTAGGTTTTGGATATACCGCGGGCTTCGACAGCGAGGGTGTCATTCATAGGTAATGGGAAATGAACCGTGACGAGAGATCGGGAAAGTTAATTGTCGAGAGCTAAAAGCTCCTTTCTCTTAACTATGAATACTTCACTCGTAACTTCAGGTGTCACCGGATACTTTCTTCTAGGCGTGCTTCTTTTCCCCCGATGATGAGGATTGAAGTTTATCGATCACGCGTGACAGCTCCCCTCGCAGCTGTCTCATCCGCCTCTTGTGGCTTTCCTTATTGAGGGTACCCGATTCGCGGGTCGTTTCGAGTTCCGTGATCTTGTCGAGGACGGTTTCGCGGTGCTGGCGCAGGGCCTGGCGTTCCTTTCGATGGGTCTGCTCCTTCATGGTCTGGATGGAGAGGCTCGCAGCCCAGGCGAGGAACGCCGCGGTGATCAATACGATGAAAAGTGTGTGTGCGGCCATCGGGTTGGGTACCTGAATCGGTCCCTGCGCGTGAGCCGGGATCGCGAAGATGAGCCAGAGGAGGACGGCTGTCAGTCTGCGCATCCTATTTAATCTAGATTCGTTCCGCAGTCTGCGCAGAACTTGTTCTGAGGGGAATTCCTGTGGCCGCAACCGGAACAGATACGGGAGCCGGCCACGCGTTCTTTCCTCGAGCTGACTTCATGTCGAATCAAAGCATCGAGATCCTGGGACGATTCGATTTCATCAATGCTCTCGAGCACCACTGCTATTTCGGCAGTCATTTCCTCTCGGATTAATTTGTAGTCTTCGTCCGAGAGCTTGCCGCACTTGTACTCAAAATCGAGATCCTGAATGTTGCCCAGGATGACATCCTTTTTTCGCTGAAGCAGATCCCACTGGGTTTCCTCAAGAATCGTGGAATCGAGAGAATCGGTTTTCGCGAAGAGGGGCCAGCAGATTGCGGTGAGAATGCCTCCACCGAGCAGTCCAGAAAATAAATAGATCATGACGCGGTGGGAACCGAAAGTCCTTCGACCTCAGTCTTCGGGAATAAAGTCCTCTAATTCGTCTTCAAGGCGCTGCTGGAAATCAGTCCCCGCCTGCTCCCCGAGTGCCGGCGCAACTTTGCTCCACCGGTTGCGGGAGCGAAGCGCGTAAAACGCGACCAGTCCGAACCCCACAGTCAGTGCGACGAAAGGCATCAACCAGGAAGCGATGTTGAACCAGCCTGCCGTGGGCGGAGCTGCCAGGATGTTCAGACCATATTTCTCAGCGAAACGAGTAAGGATCGTCTCCTGGTCCATGCCGTCTTCAATAAAGGCATCGACTTCGGCCCGCATCGGGTTCGCGTTCGGACAGCCAATATGGCTGCATACACCCAAGGTCTGATTGCAGCCGCCGCAGTTACACATCAACTCGCCGTAGACAACCTCAGGTTCCACCGTGTCGGCCTCCAGGCGCAAACACCCTGCAGCAGTTAGAAGAACCAGGAGGAGCGGAAAGCTAAGCGTGTACCTTTTCAGTCTTGCGAGTTTCATCTGTTTCCTTCTGATGTGCGACCTTTTCCTTCTTTTCCTTCCTCGACGTTCCGGGACCCTTGTTTGGAAGCAATGCGATCAGAGTTCCCAGCCCGATCACGAAACCGCCGATCCAGACCCAGCTCACCAGTGGGTTTCGATAGACCTGCATGATGGCGCGATTGTTTTCGGAAACACCGGCAAAGACTAAATAGAGGTCGTCCTGAAGAGTGGCTCGGATGGAAACCTCGTGGGTCTGTTGTTCGAGCGCCCTGTAGAAGCGGATCTCAGGGAACATGTTGGCGACCTGGACACCGTTCTTGAACAGACTGACTTCGGCCCAGGTGCGGTCGTAGTTCACCATTTCTTGTGAGCCGAAGTTGTCAGCTCGCAGGAGATATGGACCGATCGTGATCGTATCCCCGACATCGACTTCTTCCTGGACTTCAACGGTAAACGCCTGCCCTGTGAAACCGATAAATATGAGAACAATGCCGAAGTGAACTATGTAACCGCCGTAACGCCGCGTATTCCGAAGCGTGAGGTTGATCAATGCTTCGATGAGACCCTCGCCGGTGGTAGACCGCCGCGCGCGAGCCCCCTTGTAAAACTCCTGGAAAATCGTCATCGCCACGAAAATCGCCAGCGTGAGCGATATCAAGGCGTAGGCGTTATCGACACCCGAAATTCCCAGTGCGATGCCTCCCATCAGGGCAACAGTGACCGGGAACAAGAATGCCCGCTTCAGGCTGCTCGGCGAAGAGCGTCTCCATGCAAGCAGCGGTCCCACGCCGGTCATAAACAGCAGACCCAATCCGATCGGGATCATGATGGTGTTGAACCAGGGTGTGGCTACGGTGACCTTCACGCCCTGAATCCATTCTGAAAACACCGGAAGCATCGTGCCGAAGAGAACCGCGAAACACGCGGCCACGAAGAGCAGGTTGTTCAGCATGAAACCGCTTTCTCGGGAGACAAGAGATTCCATGGTGTTTTCGGTTTTCAAGTAGCTCAAGCGGCCAAACAGGAGGTAAAAGGATCCCGCTACAATGAGAATGATAAACGCCAGAAAGTAGCCGCCGATCGACGACTGTGCAAAGGCGTGCACCGAAGAAACAATGCCGCTGCGGGTGAGGAAGGTGCCAAAAATGGCCGCGGTGTAGGTCAGAATCACCAGGACCATGTTCCAGACTTTCATCATGCCCTTTTTTTCCTGGATCATCACCGAGTGGAGGAATGCCGTTCCCAGGAGCCAGGGCATCAAAGACGCATTTTCTACCGGATCCCAGGCCCAGTACCCGCCCCAACCCAACTCCACGTAGGCCCACGCGCCGCCCAGTACGACGCCGGTGCCCAGGAAGAACCAGGAGATCATCGTCCACCGCCGGGTCGTCCGGATCCAAGTGTCGCCCAATTGCCGGCTTGCCATGGCGGCCATGGCAAATGCGAATGGGACCGAAAATCCGACGAGCCCCAGATAGAGTATGGGCGGGTGGATTACCATCATGAAATACTGCAGCAGGGGATTGAGTCCGCGGCCATCCGCAGCCGTAAATGCCCGCATGGTTCCATCGCCGGCGACGGTGACGAGCTCATTGAACGGGTTTGCGACGAACAGGTTCAGTGATGTAAAGAAGATCGAAGTCGCCATCAGGACGGCGACGACGTAGGGCATCATCGCGGTGTGCCGTTTGCGGTTCTGGATGAAGACCAGGCTTGCGTAGAAACTCAGCAACCAGCCCCAAAGCAGGAGCGATCCTTCCTGTCCGCCCCAAATACCCGCGATCTTGTAGAACAGAGGCAGATCGCGATTCGAGTTACCCTGGATGTATCCGATCGAGAAATCGCTTACAAGAAAAAGATATCCCAGGCATGCGATGGCGACGGTCAGAGAGGCGAACACGCCGATGCCTGCGTTGCGGCCGCTTGCAATCAGCCTGTCGTTTTTGATGCGTATGCCGTACAACGACGCAGCGATCGCGTAAACCGTTACCGTAAAGGCAAGGGCCAGGGCAAACTGCCCGAGTTGAGCCATGAATTCCGGTCTCTAGAGTCCGCTTCCGATGTTCGGGGCGGAGGGGACTAACTGGGTGGTTTCCGGAATCACGATGCCGGCTTCGGTTTCGCGTTCATATTTGGACGCGCACTTTGCCTGCAACTTGGTAGCCGTGAAAACACCGTTCCCGTTGTATGCTCCGTCGACGACAGCTTCAGCATAATCTCTGAACGTGTCCGGAAGGGGATCAGTCCCGACGTAATGGACGGTGAGCAACTGGTCGCCTTCACTGATCACGAAGTCGACCTGGCCCGCGCCTTTCTGGATCGACCCGGGAACTACCTCGCCTACAACCTTCAACCTCTCGTTACCGAGTGTGTCCGCCATCGCATACAGCTCGGATACCGTCTGGAAGTACGCCCGTGTTTCCTGGAACGCCGAATAGCCGATCCACGTGAGGGCGAGTACGATTACGCTCGGCCCCAAAATAAACTTTAATTGTTTGCGCGACATGAGCTTGCCTCTCCTCTCTGGCAGTTGCCATCCTAATCAGCACACTGAGAAAGTACACTGTAACGACCGCTACCGAGTATTCTACCCAAAGCGAGTGGCGAAACTTAAGTTTTTTCGTCCTTTTTTAAGAAATGTGAGGACCCCCGGATGCCCAGTGCGAGTAAGAAAATTGCTGTGGACAGCCCCGCTGAGGTGAGACAGTACTCGCAATAAGGACGAACACCTGGATTCCGGTCAGGATCGCCGAAACCGCAAGCGCTGCGGCCGCCGGCCAGAACACGAGTCTGATGCTAATGCGTCGCCCGAACACTTCGAATACCGCCGCAGAGAAGACCGCGACATAAAAGGCCAGGCCGAACCAGGATACGGGAATCGGGCCCACTTCCGAATACACGCTGTTGAGAACGTCTCCGCAGCCTTCAGTGATGTGGCAGGGGACGGGTCCGGAATCGCGGGACAAGTACAGGTACAGCGTGTCGACCATCCCTGTAAACGATAGAGCAAGAACCCCTACCGGGCTGAGGTTCATCCGGCGTCTTCTATAGCCGCGGCGATCGCGTTTTCAAACTCGCTTAAAGACCGGGGCAATGCGATCATCTGGCCGTTGACGAAGAAGGTCGGCGTACCTGGAAGCTGCATCTGTTGTGCGCGTTCGGCGTCTGCCAGGACTCGAGCTTCGGGGCCGCCGGATCGATACGCGGTCTCAAACAGCTCCGGGTCCATTCCTAAGCGCTCGGCGTAAATGGTGAACACTTCGGCGGGGTTCGAATGGGTCGCCCATTGGCTTTGAAGCTCGAACAGCAGGTCATGCATTTCCCAGAAACCGTCCTGTTCAGCGGCGGCTTCGGTGGCGATTGCCGCAGCGAGGGCGTTCGGATGGACCGAGACCAGCGGATAGTGATGGAATTCGAGTTGCAATTGGTCTGGGAACCGGTCCATCAACTGGGCGACGACTGGATGAAATGCCCCACAAGTCGGGCATTGGAAATCGCCGTATTCCATCAAGGTGACCACTGCGTTTTCCGGACCCTTGATCCGCAGGTCGTTTGTCGGCGTCAGGTCGGTGTTCCCGAGTGTGAGCGCGGTGCTGGGCCCTTGCTCGGCAGCGCTCCGGGAAAGGAATGCAGCCAGGGCAATGGCCGCAAACACGCCAAGTACGAGGATGGCTATTGGCTTCGTGTTTGATCGACGGGACGATCTCCTCGAAGGTTTCTTCGACGACGGGTTCGGGCTCGCTGTTTTGGTCATGGCCCTATACTAATTTCTGATGCGCTCGATGGCAACCTTCACGAGCGTGGGTTCGTGCCTCAGTTTGAAAATCAGAAATTCCGTCCTTAACGTAAATTTCGCCCTGTCGTTCAGACGTCCGACCACCCCTGTCGCGTCAATACGAGTGGGTCGGAACGAGAAGCGACCCTCGTAATCTTCCCGACCCCCAGGGTCTCTTGAGCATACCGGTCTGTTAAAACAGGTCCCGGAACGTCTGCCATCCACTTCAGCGGAGCGTTTAGTATTTAATCTCATGAAGTCTGCGGCGGTGTCCTAGGGGCGGCAATGGGGCACGCGAGGGAGAAGCGGAGAAAAAAATACGAAGAAGGTGAAAAAAACCATTGATATTTCTTCGTCACACATCAACAATGGTTTCGTCTCTGACAAGAGACAAGAATTCTTCTAGTGAGTACAAGGCTACTCCAGCCAGGGACGGTAGTCGGCTACATCGGGTCAAAGGACGACTGAGGCGGGACGGACCCCGGGCGAAAAGGATTTCGTAATCGGAGCCAGATGTAGACGGTGAAGGAGACTAGAGGAAAAAGCCTCACAGCGCAGGACGCGTTGTGAGGCTTTTCTCATTATTCGGGCTCGACACCTCAGCGGTAACCCCTGCCGTGTCGTCGGGCCAAGCCCTTGATAAGGTGTCGCTTGAGTGCTGTGCTATAGTCGGGCGTGGCCGAGTATACCGAAGAACACGCCCGTGCGGGTATCGAGGCGCCGTTGCCGGCTATCGAGTCCTGGCCGAACCAGTTTCCCGGATACGAGATCAGCATATCGATACCCGAGTTCACGTCGATCTGTCCCAAGACCGGGCTTCCCGACTTCGGAGTGCTTAGCCTTCGCTATCGTCCCGACGCGCTCTGCCTTGAACTGAAATCACTGAAGAATTACTTCCTCGCCTACCGGAATCTTGGAATTTTCTATGAGAACGTCGTCAACCGTGTGTTGCAGGACGTAGTCGACGCCTGCTCCCCGGTGGAGATTGAGGTGGTGGGAGAATTTAATGCCCGCGGTGGCATGCGAGCTGTCGTGAGAGCCGAGCATCAGAAAGTTAAAAGTTAAGTGCCAAGGGCTAAGCAATAGGATCGTTTAACTCTTAACTTTTGACCATCCCAACAACTGCACGCACCCGCTCCGCTATTGCTGCCGCTCCGATACCAAAGGCTTCAATGAGTTCTTCCGGTTTGCCTGAGCGGGGCACACCGCGCACTGCGATCTTATGGACCGGAGCCTGATTGCCGACCGCATTCAAAACCGCATCGCCAATACCGCCGTCCCAATTGTGGTCTTCGACAACGACGATATGTCCTGTTTCTTTCGCAGCCGTGGCCAGAGTTCGAACGTCAATGGGTTTCACGGAATAGGCGTCGATGACTCGGATGTTTAAGCCTTCGGCTTCAAGCACAGCCTGTGCTTTTAGGGCTTCATGCAGCGTCACTCCAGCACCTACGATCGTCGCTTGATCGGACGGGGAGCTTCGAAGTACCTTGGACCCCCCGATCTCGAAGCTCTCATCGGAGGGATAGAGCACAGGGGCCTTCGGCCGCGTCGTTCTGAGATAGGAAATGCCCGCGTGGTCCGCCATTGCCGCAACGAGGTGTTCGGTTGAGACCGCGTCACTGGGATACAGCACCACAGAATCCGGTATTGCCCGGAACATCGCGATGTCTTCCAGGCCCATCTGTGAAGGGCCGTCCTGTCCGATCGACACCCCACAATGGGATCCAACGAAATTGATATTGGCCTGCGAAATCCGGGCCATGCGGATCTGGTCAAAAGCTCGCGTTAAGAATGCGGCAAAAGTCGATATGAAAGGAATCTTGCCGCAAGCGGCCATGCCGGCCGCTACGCCCACCATGTTTTGTTCGGCAATAAACATTTCGAAGAAGTGGTCGGCGTGCTTGTCGATTAGCTTCTGAGAGAACGTGGAATTTTTCGTGTCTCCATCGAGCGCCACTACACGGGGATCCTGGTCGACGAGCTTCACCAGTGCGTCCCCGTATGCCTCGCGGGTGGCTGTTTGGCTTCCGAGTTCCCTGGAAACCTGAATACGGTGCGAAGCGGGTCCGGATGCCGAAGCAACAGGCTTCCGAGGCGAGGGGGTGAAACCGTCCCCGGCGTAAGGCTGGGACAGCTCTTTGAGCGCTGCTTCGAGTTCGGCTTCAGGGACAGGTTTTCCGTGCCAGTTGTCCTTGTCTTCAAATAGGGAGACTCCCTTGCCCTTGAGGGTCCTCGCCACGATCGCTCGGGGCTTCTCCCCGCCCTTGGCCCGGCACTCCTTGAAGGCATCGACAATCTGATCGTAGTCATGGCCGTCGACTGTGACGGCATACCATCCAAAGGCCCGGAAGATCTCGGCATACCGATCGACATCGAAGCCATACATGGTCCGCTGGCTTTGGCCCTGCCCGTTGACATCGACGATTGCAAACAGGTTGTCGGCTTTGTAATAACTCGCCAGTGCTGCGGCTTCCCACACCGATCCTTCGGCGCATTCGCCGTCTCCCAACAGGGCGAAGGTGTCGTATCCGGCACCGTCGAGTCTGGAAGCCAAAGCGATACCCAGAGCTGCCGACAGGCCCTGACCGAGCGATCCGGTCGCGACGTCAACCCAGGGTATTCGAGGCGTCGGATGGCCCTCAAAATCGCTGTCGAATTTCCGCAGCGTCATGGGCGCATCGGGAGCGATCATGCCGGCTTCCGCATACGCTGCCCAGAGTAGAGGCGCCGCGTGACCCTTCGAGAGAACAAAACGATCGTTCGCACCATTGCCCGGATCGGCCGGGTCGTATCGCATCTCCTGGAAAAACATCACCGACGCGAGGTCGGCTGCGGACAGGCATGACGAGGGGTGCCCCGAGCCCGCCTCAGTCGTGCTTCTTATGGACGATACGCGCATACGACGCGCCTTTTCTTTCAGGAACTCGATCGATGGTGTCATAGCTGCGGTGTGCTCTCTTAGTGAAGGTTCAAGAACGAATGTTGCGACAAAAGATCGGCAAGTCGTGGGGATTATACGATGCTTCAATGGCCAGATGCGGGGCAAATCGAGGTGTGAATGGCAGACGGGTCGATAAATTTGTTCCGGGTCGGAGGAGCAGACACTTTGGCCGGGAATTCGCAGGTTTTTCGTAATTAGTATGCTTAGACTTTAACTATAAAAACTATAACAAATGTATTGACAGCAGGCGGTGTTCTCGTCACAATTAAGCTTATCTCATTAATTTGAGCGTTCCCCATACTTGAGGCCCTGTTAACGCGGGGCCTTTTTTCGTCTCCGACCTCCAGTCCGCGCTGATTGGACCTGATTGAACTGCCTGGTTTATCCGAGAATTCCAAAAAGAACCACAGAGGCGCAGAACCACAGTAGGAATTAGCTAAGAGCTAATGGTTCGTTAACTTCTGCGTGTCGTCCGCTTTCGTCTGACTGGTACATGTGCCCGCCGACAGCTGTGCCAGTCCGCCGACGTTACGGTCTCTGCTACGTCAGAAATCAGACGCAATAAATCGGATTCAGAACGGATTACCCGACAATTCTTACCTCAAACTAGGTCAATTCTTCCCCATTTATAGTTATTCCATAAACTGGCGTTCTAATTGCGAACTGGTTCGAAGAGTTTCAGAAGCGGCAATTTACTGAACCGCCTGTGAACTCAAACGAAAACTGTTGCCCATGACAAACGGAGGATCCGATGCCTGTTACTCCCAGATTGACTCGAAATATCGTATCGATCGGCCTGTTGGTGCTGCTGATGGGTGCGCCCGTTGCTTTTTCCCAGGAACAGACGTCCGAAGTGCAAGAACTACGTGAGCGAGTCCAAGTACTGTAGAGCCTCGTACGGCAGCTTGCCGAACGCCAAGAGACAGGCGCAAACGCCGAGTTCGTACCTGCGGTTCTGACGAGGGTGTAAGCGATCACTGAAAAGTGAAGAAATCTGGACGAGTGCCGGAATTCGTGGACGTCATCGTCATCGCCGAGGCCCTGCCGAGGCCGCTTCAGTCCGTATCCACGGGGCTTGGACAACGCTCGAAAGATTTTACATTTGCATCGCGCAAGCTTGAGAATCCGCCCCCCGTACGTCGAAGAATCAGCGACTTGGTGGGTCGGCTCGGGTTCAAAAAACTTCACTTTCTGGCGATCGCCAACAGACGAGGGAAACAGAATCAGCACAACCGGTTGTGCCGCCTGCGCGTAGACCGGTTCCTGCCGCAGCGATTCGTTCCACCTATATCCGTGAATTGCTTCCGGAAATAGGAAAGATTGGTGCGCAAATTGGAGTACTGGCCGGTGGATCGTTCAATCCCTGGAAACTCAATGAGGGTGCCTATGCCGGCGGGTTCATTGATCTGCCGTTGAAGCGAGTGCCGGGCGGCAAGTTGTCCTATGAAATATTAGTCGGACTGTCGCAGTCTCGATCGAAATTCGAGACAACGTCCCAGGTCGCCGCCGTCGCCAATCTGGCTGCGGGAGCGTCGCTATTCGGATGCACTGGCCGGAGCGCCGAACGCTCCTTTTCCGACGAAGCAAATGACACGGACCCGTCTGCGCCTGCTCGAAGTCAGTCCGGTCTTGTTCAAGTACACGATTACAAATCTCGACCGGTATCGAATTCGGCCATATATCGTTGGGGGCGGTGGCATATTCGTCACAATCACTAACCAAAACCCGCTGGAAGACAATTCCGCTTTGTTCACCGGCACCGCGCCCTTCGACGCGCCCCTTCTCGGCGGACAGATTTCTCAATCCCCGGAACTGGTTGCGCGCGGCATCCCCCAGGGACAAGGCAATATCGACTTCGGTTGGACCATCGGCTTCGGTAATGAATGGCGCGCAACAGACTTGCTGAGCTTCGGTATGGAATATCGCAGCCGACAGATTGCGGGTGGCGGTAGCCTGCAGACATTGAGCAGCAAGTTTGGCTTTCACTGGTAGGAGGATACTGATGCGTAGCAAATCGTTATCACGACGCGAACTGTTGGTCGGTGGAGGCCTTGCTGTGGCCTCAGTCGCCACCCCGGCCCTGGGGTGGACCCAGAGCGCAGCGCCCGAGGACGTTCCGGATGAAGCCATTCTGATTGCGGCTTTGGCAATGGAAGAAAGCACTATTGGAACCTACGAAGGCATCTGCGATCTTCAGGTTCTCGGCAATAGCAATCAAGCGCTGGCCGAACAGATCAGCAAAAACCACGAAGCACACGCGGAGAGCCTCAGGAAATGGCTGCGTGAGTTTGGTCCGCTTCCTGACTCTACTCGAAGTGAGGGAAGGGGCCAGATTCCTACGGCCAACAACGCCTTGCAACTTCTAGTCGACGCCGAGAATACCGCTATAAACACGTATCTGACCCATGCGGCCAGTCTCCACTACCGGGGAGTGCTCGCCGACGCTGTCCGTATTCTTGTGGATGAGGTAAAACATCACACGATCCTGTCCGCACAACTCGCACAGCGCATTGCCTGAGGAGGAAATCGACATGTCAAGAACGAGCTTACGCTTGAACAGCAGACAGTGTTTCGGGCGCCTGACAGGAGTCATAGCCCTCGTCGCAGCCACCATGACTCTCGGATTTACACCCATCCTCGGAGCACAGTCGAGGGAAGGCGACCTGGGAATCCTCAGTGCTGCGGCGGCGCTGGAATTGCAGGCAATCGCAGCCTACCAGGCGGGGGCTGCGACCGGTCACCTGAGTCCCCCCATACTTCAGGCAGCCGTCGGTTTTCTCGAGGAGCACCAGGCCCATGCTCAGGCATTAAACGACACGCTTGAAGCCCTGGGTGGGGAACGTGTCGAAGCCCATCAGCAGCATAATTTTTCTGCCTTACCCGATGAGCAGGCAATTCTGGAGCTCGCCCTCGAGCTGGAAGAAGGCGCCGCCAGCGCCTACACAGCATTAGCAGCGAACCTGGAAAACAAGGATGTCTTAGTCGCTGCTGCCGGCATTCTGGTGGACGAGGTGCGACATGTGACGACATTGCGGTCCGTGCTGGGCCTCCCCGTGCTGTGAGGTAGAGGGGAACAGAGCGAGCGGAGGGGGTGGGACGAATTAGTGGGCCGCCCCAACCCGCAACCTTTAGTCACGAATCACTTAACTGAGCAGAGGACTCAAGCTCTGCCGAGACCTGGTCTCGTGGGGGTTCAAGTCTCCCTCCGGCATGCTCCTTCTGCCATCTTCAGCAGCGTACTACCATAACTGATATGGTAATATGGCTGCACTATGGCAACCAAGGTTACGTTTACTCTGGACGACGAAACCATCGAACGCCTCAGGCAAGCGGCCGAACGCATCCAGAAGCCCAAGAGTCAGGTCGTACGGGAAGCTATTCGAGACTTTGCGGATCGACTGGGCAAACTGTCTGAAAGGGAACGGGTCGAGATGCTCAAGGTCTTCGACCAGGTCATCCCGGCAATTCCAAAGCGACCGCTGGCCCAGGTCCAGTCTGAATTAAAACGTATCCGGGAGTCGAGGCGTAGCGGAGGTCGACGGACCGCAACGAAACCGTGATTCATCTGGATACTTCGGTGCTGGTCGATGCCCTGTCTGGTCCCCAACGATCGGCCACCCAACTTCGCGATTTGTTCGACGCTCACGAACGAATATCGATCAGCACACTAGTCCTGTTCGAATGGCTTCGTGGACCACGAATCCCACAGGAACTCGCCGCCCAGGATCTTCTGTTTCCGGGGCGTGAGGCAATACCGTTCGGTTCAGATGAAGCGGAATTGGCCGCAAGCCTCTACGGCTCAGTCCGGCGGGGAAGGGGCCGGGAGATCGACCTCGCCATTGCCGCGTGCGCCATCATGCACGACGCCTCCCTGTGGACGCTCAACATAGCTGATTTCGAAGACATCCCCGGACTGTGGTTGACCTGAACCGGGACGGGTCGGAACATGCGTGCCGGTGTCTAAGAGAATCCTTGAATCGCCCCGGCTTTCCCGGCGCGATTCTACAAGCGGAGGTCATCAGCATCACGAGAATCCCATCCCGTGAGCGTCTGGCAATCGATCGCTCCATTGCGGTTATGCGCACTCTCTGCAGACTCAAAAGATGGTGCGAACAATCAGAAGTCTGATGCGCAGGGAGATTTCTAGCAGTTAGACCTCAAGCCGGTGTGTCGGAACCGACAGATGCAGCGGACCTAAAAACCGGTCTCCGCAAGGGGGTGTAGGTTCAAGTCCCACCACCAGCACTAATCCTTCTCTCACCTTCCTCAAGCCGAGACCAGCGGGGCACCATGATCCCGCCTCGGCGTCAAGGGGATGGAACCATCCCCCTTCTTGAAGGATTGCAGCCTGGGCAGCAGAAGCTTGCCACCCTCCCGTATCCCCGACGGAACGGGAACCGTCCGCAAGGCCATCTTCATTCCGAACGGTATCGTAGGAATATCCTCCTATTGACGCGTGTACCGATACGCGGTACAATCAAATATGATAGAGACATTCCGACATCGGGGCTTGAAGCGTCTCTATGAAAAGGGCGATGCCAGCAAACTCCGAACAGATCAGGTGAAAAGAATCGAGGATGTTCTGGCTCACCTGGACGTGGCGAGCAAGCCCTCCGAGATGGATTTTCCCGGATATCGTCTGCACCGCTTGAAGGGCGATCTCAAGAATGTCTGGAGTGTCAGCATCTCCGGTAACTGGCGCATTACGTTCCGCTTTGAAGACGGTGACGCATTCGACATTAATTTAGTGGATTACCACTAGAAAGGAGACAAACAATGCCCATGAAGAATCCGCCCCATCCGGGCCGCTCGGTTAAAAACGCCTGTCTTGATCCGCTCGACCTTGACGTGACAACCGCAGCCAAGGTGCTTGGCGTTGCTCGGCATACGTTGTCCCGCGTCATTCACGGACATTCCGGCATTTCGCCGGACATGGCGATCAGGCTAGAAAAGGCCGGATGGTCCACAGCCGATCATTGGCTCCGCCTACAGACGGCTCACGATCTTGCTCAGGCGCGGCGCAATCAGGATCAGATCAAGGTTGAACGCTATGAGCCGCATCATGTCTGATAATTCGATTCTAGTTGAATCCGTGGAAAGACTTGCCGCTGATCTTACCCTCACTGGTCGGTTACGGTATCGATAACGCACCGATAGAGAGGTACGGCACATGACTAATTTCTCGTTCATTCACGCGGCGGACATTCATCTCGACAGTCCCCTTTCAGGCCTGTCCGCCTATGAGGGGGCTCCTGTCGAACTGTTGCGCAACGCGACCAGAGCGGCCTTTAGCAATCTGATTGATGAGGCAATTAGCGAACGCGTTGATTTCATGGTGATTGCTGGCGACCTCTATGACGGGAACTGGAAAGACTTCAACACCGGATTGTTTTTCGTCAGTGAAATGGGACGCTTGAAGCGGGAGGACATCCCGGTCTTCATCGTGCAGGGCAATCACGATGCGGAGAGTGAGTTAACCAAGCAGCTAACTCTCCCTGACAACGTGACCGTGTTTTCAACGCGGAAAGCCGAAACCCATCAACTGGAAAATATTGGCGTCGCCCTGCATGGCCGGAGTTTCCGCGACGCGAAAACAGAAGAAAACCTTGCCGTCGATTACCCGGCAGCCGTGACTGATTGTTTCAATATCGGTGTCCTGCATACGGCGGTGGAAGGGCACGCCGAACACGCGTCATACGCGCCATGTTCACTGTCGGACCTCACCGGTAAGGAGTACGATTACTGGGCTCTGGGCCATGTTCACGAGCACATAATTCTGAGCGAAGTTCCGCTTATCACGTTTCCTGGCAATCTCCAGGGACGCCACATTCGTGAGACTGGACCGCGCGGGGCGCTGTTGGTTACGGTGGAAGATGGCAAGCCTACCATCGAGCGCCTGTTCGTTGACACCGTTCGTTGGCATCGAATTGAAATAGACGCAGGGGAGGCCCATTCCCTGCAAGATGTTGTGCTTCTAGCGCGTGACAGGCTGGAAACGCTGCTCCGCGACGATGCCGACGGACGACCTCTTGCGGTGCGTGTCATTTTCACGGGACGATCCCGAGCCCACGGCGAGCTGTTTGGCTTAGAGGCTCAAATGCGCCAAGAAATCCTCGCCGTGGCCAATGCACTGGGAGACAACGCCCTTTGGATCGAAAAGGTCATCCTTAGCACTACACCCAAACTGGATGCTGCTGCTATTGAGGGCCGCTCCGATGCTATAGCAGATTTACAAAGCATCCTGGCCAAGGCCGGAAGCTCTCCGGAAATTCGGCAACGCATTATCGACGACTTGATGGTACTGGTCACCAAAGCCCCTCTTGAGTTGATCGATAAAGTATCTGAACTCGGCGCAATTAGGACAGGAAATATTGAAGATCAACTGGAGAAAGTCTCTCGGGATCTGATTGCTCATTTGGTCAGCGAAGGGGGGACACGATAATCATGCGTTTTAGTCGCCTCGACCTTATACGTTACGGCATATTTACAGATCATTCGATTGACCTTCCCGGTCCGGACGGATCGGGAGCACCAGATTTTCACCTGATCGTCGGCCCGAACGAGGCAGGTAAGTCCACCATTCGCCACGCCATTTCCGACCTTCTTTTCGGCATTGAAGGCCGTTCCCGTTTTGACTTCCTGCACGGCAAAAGTGAAATGCGCCTGGGTGCTCTGCTGGAAAATGCTGACGCCCGGCTTGATTTCCATCGGCTGAAACGTAACAAGCAGCCACTTCGAAGGCCAGATGACGGCTTGCTGCCCGATGACGCACTGGCTCCATATACAGGCAATGCGGATCGCATGTCGTTCGAACGGGAATTCTGCCTCGATCATGCTCGACTGGCGGCGGGTGGACAGAGCATTCTGAACTCCAAGGACGACGTGGGCCGCATGCTGTTCGAGGCGTCTGCCGGAGTTGGTGTGTTCGGCGAGCTTCTCGACCGTCTGGATCAGGAAGCGGCAGCTCTGTGGAGCCGTCACCGCTCAAAGGACCGAGAATATTACAAGGCACTTGACGCTTTCAATAACGCAAAGAGAGCAGTCAGGGAAGCCACCGCTCGAACCAAGGAGTGGAAAGACAAGAACATGAAGGTCGCCGAGGCGTCGGGAGCTCTGGCCTCCGCTAAGTACCTCCACGACGAACTGGAACAAACGCGAACGCGACTCGACCGGGTCCGCCGTGTCGCGCCGCACCTTCAGACCCGTAAATCGAGAATCGACGACTGCGCCGCACTCGGTGACGTCATTGTTCTACCTGAAGACGCCGCCGAGGACCTGAACGCCGTCAAGAAAGATATGAAGGATGCCGACCGGTTGCTTCTCGAACACCAGGCGCTGATCGACAAGGCCGTCAAGGACAGAGATGACGTTTCGGTGGACGATGCTGTTCTGGCTCGCAAGGAAGACATCAATAATCTGCGCGACGAAAACAGTCGTACCAAGAATCACACACTCGATATCGCCAAACGCGAGGCCGAATCTTTGGCTCTGAGCAAGAACATCAAAGCGCTTGTCAGAGATCTCGGTTGGGACATGGCTGAGGAGGAAAGCCTTGACGGAGCACTTCCATCGGCGGTGTTACGCAAAGACATCGAGACCCTGGCCAACACGCATGGGGGACTCGACCAAGCGCTGACCAGCGCAGCAGAGAACGTAAAACGGAAAGAACACGACATCGTCGGTGTATCCGATGACCTTAAATCCGTGCCCGACATTCAGCTTCCGCCAGACATCAAATTGTCGCTGGCTGGAGCCCGCACTCTCGGTAATACCGAAGACTCTAGAGTCGAGCTCAAAAAACGTATTGAACGTGCTAATGACCAGATTCAAGTCCAATTCGCCAGAATGCGCCCCTGGACGGGCTCGGTTTCGGATTTGCGCCAGTTGGCTGTTCCGAGTGATGAAGAGGTCCAGGAGTTCAAGAACAAGGAGCACACCATTGTCAGCGAACAAAAAAGTGTCAAGGATCAACGCGAGGAAACTGACGGCGAGTTAAAGGCCCTTGAACTCAGGGAAAGTAGTTTCCAGAAAAGTCATCAACCAATAACGCCCGAGGATATCGCGTCCTCGCGCCAGGACAGAGACGAATTGTGGGCAGAAATACGATCAGGAACAAAAGCACTGGATGCAGCTGGCGACGATTACGAAGCTCGCCTTACGGCTTCCGATGACTTGACGGACCGTCGGTACCTGAACGCAGAACAAGCAAAGGAACTGGAACATATTCGCAGCGAAATCACTAGCCGGAAGCACAAATGTGAAAGACAAGACGGAAAGATCAAGGAAATTGACGAGCAACACACAAGACTGATGGCCGACTGGGGGGAGATTACAAAGAGACTTGGTCTGGGCGACAAAGGAATCTCGCCAATCCAGACATGGCTCGGCAATTATCGAAGCGCCTTGATCGAAGCCGAGAAGCTGGCAAACGAAGAAAGAGACCTTCGCGACGTAGAAAGCAAGGAAGCGGCGGCAACGACAGACCTTCGCCAGGCCCTCGTGCAAGCCGGTATTCAAGAGGAGACGATCGCAGCATTCGCACTACAAAGACTGATTGACGAGGCTGAAGCCATGGTTTCAGAAGCAGAAACTACAAAAGCCCGGCGCGACCAGCTAGAAGAACAACTCAAACGGGATCGCAAAGATCTGCTGGACCTCAAGGACGAGGCCGCCGACTCCCAGCAACAACTGGACGTTTGGAACGCGGCGTGGTCCGAGAAAACCAAGGCCGCCGGGTTACCTGATAAGGTTACCCCGCAGACTGCAATCACAGCGCTGGCTCTAATGACCGAGCTAAAAGAGAAACTTAAGGAAAATCGAGATTTGAAGCAATCCCGAATCGAGGCTATGCAACGTGATATCGAGAACTTCGAACACAACGCACAGACTTTGGCGCAAGCCATCGCGCCGGACTTGACCAAACATCCCGTAGCAGACGTCAGCACCACACTTTACCAACAACTAACCAAGACTGAACAGGCGAGAGATATTCAGGAAAAAGCGAAAAGCGATCTTGAGGAAAACACGGAACGACATGCGAAAGCGCAACTTTTGAAGAACGAAGCAGAAGCTCGACTCGCTCCCCACATGGAGTTGGCGAAGACCACCAGCATCGCCGACCTTGAAACGGCGATCGGGCGCTCACAAAGGTTTCGCCAACTGACCGGTGACATTGAGGATGCGACTGCCACGGTTCTAGAACTGGGTGATGGTCTGTCCATGGATGAGCTTGAAGCTGAAGCTGCTGATGAAGACTTGCCTACCATCCAAGTACGCCTCAACGAAGTAAAAGAACAGAGCAATGCGGCAATGACTAACCGCGACGACTGCCTATCACAACTGAAAGACGCCAAAATGGAATTAGCCAAGATTCACGGCCAAGCAGATGCGGCGTCGGCTGAAGCCGATCGCCAGGCAGCCTTAGCACGAATGGCGGAAGTCACAGAGAGATTTATAAAGGTTCACATGGGTGCGCGCCTGTTACGGTGGTCGATTGAACGTTACCGCGATGAAAAGCGTGGCCCCTTACTGGAGCGGGCCAGCGGAATATTTTCAACTTTGACCCTGGGGTCATTCCAAAACCTGCAAATCGATTACGACGGCAACACGCCGCAGCTCATGGGCCGCCGTCCGGATGGAAAGCATGTAGATTTCGACGGACTGAGCGAAGGCACCGGAGATCAGCTCTTCCTGTCCCTCCGTCTCGCCGCCGTTGAGATGCAGTTGCAACACGCCCAACCCCTCCCCTTTATCGCCGACGACCTTTTCATCAAGTACAGCGATGATCGCGCCACCCAGGGCTTCAAGGCACTTGGCGAACTGGCAACGAAATCCCAGGTCATTTACTTCACCCATCACGACCACTTGGTCGACATTGCGCGTGGAGCCATCGGCGAAGAGCTGAACGTGACCCGGCTTTAGTCCGAGGCTCGTTGTATCCCCCACACAATCTCTGTTTCCAGGCGGCCAACAACAGACTGACCTCGTTTTTCTGGCGGTTGAGCTTCAAGCCCGATTAGGCACTCATGGACATGAGGTGTCTGACCATGCACCAAACAACTAACGTTCGCAAACGCCATTCAGTTGATCGCTGGCCGACGCCGGATGATCCTGTAGAAATCGTCTGTTGTTTCTGGAGCGTTCGACGGCATATTCGCATGATTTGATGCGGTGACTGACTCCGGCAACGTGTCGATCGCGAAACCAGTCCGCGACTATTTCAACAAGTGTGTCAGCTGGAGATTCTTCAACAAGCGGTGTATGCACTTGGGATGCAGCCCGAGTAAGGCGGCGGCTTCGTTGTAGTCTCCGTCGGCACGGTGGAAAGCGGTCTCGAAGAGGCGGCGCTTCGTCCGGTGGAGGACTTCGTGGTACGTCCCCATATCACGGTCGGGGGAGCGGGGCGCCTCATCGAACAGATCCTCGGGAAGATCTCCGGGCAACAGGACGTCCGACGCCCCCAGGACGATGGCCCGTTCAATCACGTTTTCGAGTTGCCGCACGTTGCCGGGCCAGTCGTATTCGGTCAGGATTGATTCAGCCCTGGATGAGATGCCCTGCACCGCGCGCCCAAGCTCCCGGCCATGTTTAGAAGCAAAGTGCCACGCCAGCGCCAGGATGTCTTTCCGTCGTTCCCTTAGCGGAGGTGTTCTCACCGTGAGCACCTTGAGCCGATAGTAGAGGTCCTCGCGAAACTCCCCTGCAGTTACAGCTGTCTTCAGGTCGCGGTTGGTCGCCGCACTGACACGCACGTCCACCGCTATAGGTTCGACGCCCCCAATCCGGTCGACAGCCCTCTCCTGAAGGGCCCGCAGCAGCTTGGCTTGAAGGGGGAGGCCGAGTTCCCCGATCTCATCCAGAAACAGGGTGCCTCCGGTGGCCAGCTCGAACTTGCCTTTTTTGGCGCGGACCGCGCCGGTAAACGCGCCGCTTTCATAACCGAATAACTCACTTTCCAGAAGGTTTTCCGGCAGGGCCGCGCAGTTAACGGCGACCAAACGCCGTCCGGATCGCCTGCTCTGCCGGTGAAGCGACTGGGCGACCAGTTCCTTCCCGGTCCCGCTCTCGCCCTCGATGAGGACCGTGGAGTTTGTAGGCGCAACCAGGGCGATGAATCGTGCCAGTTCGGCCATCGGGGCGCTGTCGCCGATCATCATCATTTTCTCTCAGAGAAGGGGTTCTTGTTGTGAATCCAGAACACCAATATTCCAAGCAACAGGACAAACACCGTCGCCCTTGCCAGACCCGGCGGGACCGCAGCCCCTGGAACCCATGTCAGAAAGAAGAGGATCCCCGCCTGAACTGCGAGCAAGGTGCCCGACAAGACCCGTGCACATGCGTGCCAGGCCGGCGTTTGCCGAAGCCAGTGGACGGTAACGAGCGCGCCGATTAACAACAAGACAGGTTCCGGATGGGGTCCCGGTGCAGTGTCTGGAGCATTCGGCAGGAGGAACAATGGGATTAATGTCGCCGCCAGTATCAAACGAAACCGACGCGATATCAGGGTCTGGGTCTGGAACGAGTCCACAGGAGGCGTCGAGAGCCACACACGGATCCGCTCTGCCAGGATGAAAGGGATTGTCTGGTATAGATCCCTGAGATATCCGAGCCGGGACACATACTCTTCGCGCATGTCGCCTATGACATGCTCGCGGGAGGCGGGAGGCAGCGTGCGCCGGACAATCGCTTCAATGAATCGGGGCGGCCGTGGGCTTATCTTGCCGGATTGGGTTTCCATTTTCTGGATCTCCCATTGCCGGGTATCCATGCCCGAACCGCGTCGTAAACGCGCTTGGCGGTTTCCGCTGACTCTTTCAACGCACGTTCGCCCAGGGGTTCCAGGCGGAAATAACGCTTGGACTTCCCGCCGCGCTCCGGAGTCGGGTCGGCGAGCCACGACCGAACATAGCCCTTTTCTTCCAGCCGCATCAGTGTGACCGACACCGGTCCCCGTTTGACCGGCTTACCGGCGAGGTCTGTGACGGTGTGCTGAATCGGTACCGTGTAGGCCTCTTCGCCCAGGGTCACGATGGCCGTGAGAACGAGCTGTTCAAACTGTCCAAGTGTATCCTTTGTCGTCATTATCGCTACATTGTAGTTAAATGGCTTTGGGCGTCAACCTTTTTTTCGCCCAAACGGGTAGCCTGATGGTTACCCCAGTAGCCGGAAAGCTACTGGAACAATTCCTTCCAGCTCCGCTTTCACACACCCTATCAATACCTTAGTGAATGGCGCATCGCATGCCTTAAGCGGTCGTTGAAAGGAGGTCACGCTATGCGGAAATACAGCAGAAGCGCCAAGACCGGGAGGTTCGTGACGGCGACGTACGCCAAGAAACATCCAGCTACGACCGTCACGGAAACCGGGAAGACATCCAGTAAGAAACAGAAGAAGCGTCCCTGACCGAGGGCGGCCCAACGGCGAGCCGATTGTATCGGACGTTTGGGGGCCATACGCAGTGTGCGGTCGTCATCCACGGCTGTTCACGCGTCGCCGACAACGGTTTCACCGTTGTACGCAACGTTTCAAGTTGATACGCAGCGTCTGTTCGTTCGTACGCACTGTGCGCTCGCCGGAAACAGTCACGCACCGGTCGTGGACAAACAATAACGATCGAAAACAATGGAGAATTGAAAAATGACAGGTTTTAACAAACGTATTTACGAAATGCTGACGCGGGTCCTGGTGTTCTCGAAGACCTACCCGCATTTGTTCGCCGGTGCCTCGCGATCCGCAGGGTTAATCGACGAGATTGCCGCCGCTGGCGGGAAGCTGTCGGCGGAGGGGATCTCGAAGGCTTCGGGCAAGCGCGACGCGAAGGCGTTGTCGCGCGCCCGGGCTGAGGCGCGGAAAAACTTGCGCGACCAACTTGTGTCGATCAGCCGCACGGCTAAAGGCCTGAGGTTGAGTCAATTCTGGATGCCTCGCGACTCGAGCGACCGCGCCCTCATCGAGTTCGGTCACATTTTCTCGAAGAATGCCCAGCCCTTAAGTGAGGTGTTCGTAGAGAGCCATCTGGCACCGGATTTCATCGAGAAGCTGGACGCCGCCGTTCAGAATCTCGATGGAAGAATCCGGGACCAGGTCGTGGTCAAGGCGGCCCGGATCTCTGCCACGGCTGCCGCTCGCGAGGCACGCAACGAGGCGTTTGCCGCACTCCAGTCGCTGGATCCCTTAATGGAGAACCTGTTGCAGGACGACTCACAGACGCTGGCGGTCTGGCAGAACGCGCGGCGGGTGGAACGCTCCGCATCCCGGAAACCCGCTGAGAGCGAGCCGCAGGCGGAGCCGGATGTGGAGGTAACCAGCACGGACGCGGCCGCCTAGAGGTGCCGTGTCGGGACGGGGTGGAGTCTGAAACTGCAGTATGACGATTCCACCCCGCGTTTGATGCGAATCGGACTGTTTTCGATAGAGAAACGTTGTTTTTGATGGTGGAAGCGTGTGGATGAACGGAAGCAAGTTAATTTTGACGTGGGTGGGTTCGTATCCGGCGAAAAAACATTGTTTCTGATGGTGTGACAATGCGTATGAAGGCACAACGGCCTGAGGTTGCCAGGAAAACACTATTGAGGGTGAAGTAGCGACAAGCGGTCAGGCGCTTTGCCGTTTCTCCCGTGTCCAATCTCCTGCCGGCACTTTCTCTCTCATTCGATCCTCCTTCAGATCATTCCGATCAGAAAAGTGCCGCTCAGTTTTTGAGCGGATTCTGTCCGAAATCCTCTGACGGGCTACAGACCGGAACATTACGTTTCCACTAAGTATACGCAGGACAAACGGAGAGGGTGGGATTCGAACCCACGGTGGAGTTACCCCCACACCGGTTTTCGAGACCGGCCTATTCAACCGCTCTAGCACCTCTCCGAAGTTGATTCTAAACTACTTATCGAAGCCGACTGCTTTCGCCATTTCCTCCAATGGGGAGAATTGCGGGGGCTCGGAATGATGTCCCCAGCGTTGGTAACTTTGCCACAGCGGCCCTCTTGTAGTCCAGCGGCAGGTGGGCGTAGCGCTCGGACATCCCGGCAGTCTTGTAGCCCATCAGCTCCATCCGACCCTTTTCGACGACGCCGGACATGGCCAGGCAGCTTCCGATTTCCCAGTATTGTTCATCTAATTCCGGCCCCTAAAGATTTGACGTTATTTCGTCTATTTTGTACACTTTGTTCATGTCGTACACAGTACGCATCGACCGGGCAGCGGAGAAGGAAATCCGAAAACTGGACAGTAAGATCCGGACACGGATACTGGACGCGCTGCGCGACCTCGCAGCTGACCCACTGAGATTAGGTGTAAAGAAACTGACCCACTCGGACGAGTACTACCGTTACCGGGTCGGCGACCACCGAGTCCTCTTCACTATCAATGGTAAGCAGTTGGTTGTTCGGGTGGTTGGAGTCCGGCATCGCAGTAAGGCCTACAAGGGCTGAGTTTACTGCAATGCGGGCTCCTGGTGCGCGTGGCGATTAAAGGAGCTGAACTGGCATGACAACACCTGAGATTACGAGGATCAGTACATCTAATGCCCGCGGCAATCTAGCGCTGGTCATAGATTCTATAAGAATGGACGATGAACGAATCATTCTCACACAGCATGGGAGGGATGTTGCGGCACTCATTCCCGTCGAAGATCTGACGCTACTGGAAGAACTCGAGGATCGAGCCGACGTCGCGGAGATCCGTCGGCGAATTAAAGCGTCGAGCGGATCAATAACGCTGAATCAACTCGAGAAGGGACTAGGGGGAAAAGAGAAGAAACCCAAACTGGCACGGCGGTCACGACCGACTAAGATCGCCGCAAAGTGACACGATCAAGCTGCGGGCTACGGAGCTTCCAGCGTCCCACTGACCACCTGCTTCGGCGACCCCGTACTTGGCCGGGAAGGAATCCCCCAAGATGAAACTCCCGGCCGGGAAACCGGTTTGGCCTTCCCCCAACAGGCGATCCTTCTCAGCAGGGTTGCCTTCAACCGTCATTCAACAGCGGTATCGCAGGCCCAACGAAATTTGGGTTATAGACCCGCGATGCCCCCTGCCTCTACGCTCGCGACGGCGGGACGCAGTTCCTGTTCGATTTGGATGTTGTTCCGCTCCAGCGTGCGGCCGATGGCCCGATCGTAATTGACGATGGCCTTGGCGTAGTCCACCAACGCGCGGATTTCATTGGTTTGCGCTTGCGTCACGTTTTGCTGTTCGTCCAGGACGAAGCGAATCGCGGAGGCGCCCAGCATGAACTTTCGCTGTTCCGCATCCAGGCGCCGTTCGGCAAGTTCCCGGGCGATCTGGGCCGCATCAATACGCGCTCGGTTCATTTCGATCTGGTTAAACGCGTCCCTTACCTGGGTGGCGATCGCCTGTGCGGTGGCTGCGATGAGGGACTCGGTCTCTCTTTTCTGAACGGTCAGTCGCGCGACGTTGGCCTGTGCGGACTTGTTGCTGAGGGGGATCTCGAGAGAAAAGCCGACCGAGTAACCCGTAAAGTTGAATCCGAAAATATCGGAAAATGCCCCGCCAATGCCGCCGGGGATCTGTGTCACCGTGGCGCCACCAATTCCTGAACGGATGAAGGTGTTACCGCCGACGCCCGACTGAGTATAGGAGGCCGAGATGTCCAGTGACGGGAGCAGGGAGTTCTGGGCGAAGGCCAGGTTGACGTCGTTGTTCCGGATATCCAGTTCTGCCTGACGTATCTCTGGCCGGTTCAGCATAGCCAACGCAATCGCATTCGCAATGGGGACAATCTCATCGGTCCGGTTGCGGACGTCCTCAACCGGGTTCAGTGAAAGCAGAACGAGAGCCGGGTCCGGAACACGGCTGACCACGCGCTTGATGCTGTCTTCGATTCGGGTCCGGTTGTATCCGGCGACCACGAGACTTTCGCGTCGTGTTGCGACGGCCGACTCTGCCTGCACGACCTCGATCGGTGCGAGCGTGCCGATTTCGACCTGCATTCTGTTGTCTCTCAGGGTCCGGTTCGCCAAATCCAGCGATGCCTGCTGCACACGGATGTCTTCCCGCGCGAATACGAGATCCCAGTAAAGGTTCGTTGTTTGGGCGACCAGGTCCATCACCTGCTGCTCGAACTGGATTTCCGATATCTCGACGTTGTTCCGGGCGATCGTGATCTGGCTCGTATTGATCGCCCTTCCGAAGTTGCGGAGAAGTGGTTGGGTGAACTGATAGGTCACCTGCCCGTTGTATGCCGGGTTGACCGTGCTGAATTCGCTGTTGGTCGACAGGCGGTTCATCGCGAAGCGAACCTGATAGGACGAACCGTATTCAAGCAGGTGGTTGAAAGTGACGCCGTAGTTACCCGTGAGCCGCGTGTTCGTGAGGGCGCCGTCCAGCTGCGTCGACGATGCCGAGGTGTTCCGGTTCACCGTTCCCGAAAAAGTCAGCGTCGGATCGAAGCGCTGGTACGCCGCGGAGATCGCATACTCGGATATCGAAGGCGCAAAGCGATTTACACCGATGTCCAGATTGTTCTCCAGCGCCATTCGAATCACGTCGTTTATGCGCAAGGGAACGCTGCCATCCTGAGCCAGTGCCATCAAGGACGCGGGAGGAACGCGGGATGTTTCGAGCGCCGTCAGACCCACCTGGGGGGGGCGATAGCGATCGAGGAAATCGCTCACCATGTTTTGTGCCTGGGCCGGAACCGCCCCAAGCAAGCCCCAAAGAGCCACGAATACCAAGTACTTCCTCATTGAGATCCTCCTGATAGAAAAACTTCGATCCTGGAACGCGGTCCCTCGAATCGGTTGAACGGGTTCAACCTTATTATTTACGCTTTCTGAACATAAATCGTTACGTTTGAACAGTGCTCTACTGGGTAAGTTTACAGCGTTTTAACATGAATTCCATCAGAGCCCGAAGCCATCGTATGGCCTGATATCGTCGCTGCGCCACGGTGGAGACTTAGACGCGATCAGAGCGAAATGGCGGCGTACTCAATCAAGAACGGAAGATTTCGCGTCGTTGTTCAAAAAAACTGCGCAGCAGTTGCCTGGATTCGGCTTCGCTGATGCCGGAAGTGACTTTGATTTGGTGATTCAGGCGCGGATCTGCGGGGACGTCATAAAGAGAGCCTGCGGCTCCCGACTTGGGATCCGTACAGGCATAGACCAGTCGATCGATGCGCGCGTGGTTCATTGCCCCGGCGCACATAAGGCAGGGCTCCAGCGTGGAGTACAGCGTGCATCCCGTGAGACGGTAATTGCCCCGAGCTGCGGACGCTTCCCGAAGGGCCCGGATCTCGGCATGGGCCGTCGCATCATGCGTGCGTATCGACGCATTGGTCCCGCTACCGACGACCTTCCCCTCAAAGACGACTACAGCCCCGACCGGGATTTCGCCTATCTGTCCGGCCTCCCGGGCCAGTGCGATCGCGAGATCCATGAAATGGACATCATCAGTCTGATCGTCTTGTTCCATTGTGCTGGCCCTGGGCTGCTAAACTGTAAGCAATGTTTCGCTTCTCAGCTCTAAGCGCTTTAAGCATATCAGTGCTGATGGGTCTGCCGACGCTCGCCATCGGGCAGGGAGTCCGCATGTCTCCCGACTTCCTGCCGCTGGATGTCGGAAACCGATGGGAATACGAAATTGTGGATCCCGAGGGGCGGACGCTCGATACCTTCGACATGGAAGTCAGCACCTACACGATTGTCGAAGGAACCAGTTACTACGTGTTCTCGAGTTTTCCATTCGTTGGAACGGGTGATCCCGTGGGCGTTCGCTACGATCGCGACCTGCGTCAGTACCTGCGCTTCGACGGAGAGCTGGAGGGTGATTTGTTTCCGGTGAGTCGTGTTTCGGTCGAAGTCATCGAAACCGACGCCAACGATTTGCCTCTCAAGGCACGCTTCGATTTTGGAGACATCGTCATGGTTCTGGAGCGGAGCGTGGGCATCGTCGAGGGCGAATTCAATGGGGAAACGGGCACTCAAATCGTGAAGCTGGTGAGCGCGTTGATCGGAAACGAGGCGGTTGTGGGTGAGCCCGAGGTGCGGGCTCCGGGACCACGGATTCCAACAGCAGAGCCTACCGAAAACGTGGGCGAGGTTTCTGACTCCAGTTTGAGTACGCAGCTCGACGTCGTCGCGGAAGACGACGAACATCAATTCGTCTTCCGGGTGCAGAACATTTCGGAGCGCTTGCTTGCCTTTGATTTCAATTCCAGCCAGAACTTTGATTTCGTAGTGATCGATCCCCGCCGGGGGGATGAGGTCTGGAGATGGTCCGAGAGCCGTATCTTTTCCGATGTGGTCCGTAGCGAGGGGCTTCAAGCAGGTTTAGAATGGAGGTTTGAAGCGGCCTGGAACCATCGCGACAAGGAAAGGAATGAAGTTATTCCGGGTGTCTATGAGGTCGTCGCAACCCTGGTTGCGGAGTCTCCGATTGAGTCCGAGCCCATCCAGATTGAAGTTAGGTGACCCAGTCTTATGTCCGATGACCTGTCCCCTGGATGTTCAGAAATCGGGGAATTGAGTAGTCTGACCCCATGTTTCCGCAGATAATCGGGACAACCTAATACGAGGAGAATGACGATGTTCCCGACCACGCTTGTGTTTCGCCCGGTTCTCCTGTTTGTGTTGCTTGTCCTGTTGCTCACGCTCCCGATGTCGGCTCAGACACAAGAGCCCCTCGACCTGGACGCGATTTACAGAATCAAGGACGAGGGCCTCAACCGATCCGAGGTCATGGAAATTGCGAGCTATCTGACCGATGTTTACGGTCCCCGTTTGACGGGTTCCCCCAACATTCGAATGGCAGGGGACTACGCACGGAGCAAGTTGGTCGAGTGGGAACTGGTCGATGCCGCACTCGAGGAATGGGGTCCCTTTGGTCGCGGTTGGACCAACGATCGTTTCTCTGCGCACATGACGATCATGGGCCAGAGCTACCCGATGATCGGATATCCCAAGGCCTGGACCCCGGGTACCGAAGGTTCGGTTCAGGGCGTGGCCGTGATTGCGGTCATAGAAACTCCCGAGGATATCGAAGAATTCAGAGGGCAACTGGGCGGGAAGTATGTCCTGACAGAAACCATGCGCGCGGTGCCGGCGCTGTTTGAAGCCCCGGGACGGCGCTTCACCGATGAAGAACTGGAAACGCGGGCCCAACAGGCCGTGCGTGTTCGTAGGGGCGGGGGCAGAGGCCGCAACAACCGCGAGTTTGCTCGAACTCGGATGGAGTTCTTTCTCGACGAAGGTGTCGCGGCCCTTCTGGAACCCGGAAACGGTTCCGGCGGGACTGTCTTCGTTCAAAGCGGCGGACGTTGGGAAGTGGATGCCGACCCCGTTGCACTGCAGGTCGAGCTTGCAGTGGAGCACTACGGCCGCATATACCGGACTCTTGAGAAGGACGTGGCGGTTACGCTGGAGATGGATGTCCGGAACACCTTTCACGACGATGACCTGAACGCGTTCAACGTGGTCGGAGAGATTCCCGGCACCGACAGGGCCGACGAAATCGTTATGCTGGGAGCCCACTTTGATTCCTGGCACTCGGGAACGGGTGCCACCGATAACGCCGCAGGATCCGCGGTCATGATGGAAGCGGTCCGTATCCTGAAGGCGGTTGGGCTGCCCATGCGTCGGACGGTGCGCATCGCACTGTGGACCGGAGAAGAGCACGGCTTTTTCGGTTCCCGTGCTTTTGTGGCCGAACACCTGGGGGACAGACAGACGATGCAGCTCAAGGCTGACCATTCTAAGTTCGCGGGTTACTTTAATGTAGACAATGGAACTGGATCAATACGAGGTATTTATTCTCAGGGTAACGAGCGTGTTGAGCCCATATTTACGCGGTGGATCGAGCCCTTCGAGAGCCTGGGCATGACCACTTTCAGTATCCGATCCACTGGGGGTACCGACCACCTTGCGTTTGATGAGGTCGGCTTGCCCGGATTTCAATTCATCCAGGATCCGATTGAATACAACAGCCGCACCCACCATTCCAGCATGGATGTCTACGAACGGATACAGGCTGAGGACTTGATGAAGAATGCCGTGATTGTCGCTGCGTTTGTTTACCATGCCGCGAACCGCGAGGAGCTTTTACCCCGCAAACCCCTGCCGGCACCGCGAGAACCGGAGGACTAGTAATTGCGCACCTTGAGCGAAACGGGATAAGATTGTCCGTGAGTCTGGACGCCCTTTGGAGGCACTATGAGTGATGGAATCAAGTTAGGCCGTGCGTGTGAAGTCGTGGAGGTACCGGGAGGCCGGGCCGTCCAGTTGCCGGAGGGCACCCCCGTGTCGATTACGCAGGCCCTGGGTGGCTCCTACACGTTGATGGTGCCTTCTTTGGGCGGTTTGTTCCGTCTGGCGGATCGCGATGCGGACGCGATTGGAAAAGAAGTTGTCGAAGAGCCGCCCGTTTCCGGTGAGTCGGGCGAAGCCCCATCCGGGGCCGACCTGAGGGACCAGGTTTGGGCACAGCTCAAGACCTGCTTCGATCCGGAGATTCCAGTGAACATTGTTGACCTCGGTTTGATTTACGAACTCGAAGTGGGACCGCCCACCGCCGGCGGTTCGCGCGTCGACGTGAAGATGACCTTGACTGCCCAGGGATGCGGTATGGGCGATTCGATCGCGGCCGATGCCCGGCACAAGATCGAAGGACTTCCCGGTGTCGAAGTGGCCGATGTTCAGATCGTATGGGAGCCGGCCTGGACTCCCGAACGGATGACAGAAGAAGGAAAAACCCGGATGGGAATCAACTGAACGATTCCGGTCCTGTTCAAGTCTACCGACAGGGGAGGGAGCCTCCCTCGCCTGTCCTTATTACCAGTAACAGCCCGTGGTTCAAGTTGAAGCCGGCGATTATCCGTGTCGCCCACTCGGTGGGGCATGGGGCAGGAAAGCCGACTTCCAAGCCAACCGATGAAGCTCCCGATGTCCTGAGCTATCTGAAGCAGTCAGTAACCGGTCCCGGATAGAGTTTGTTGCGCGCGAGTCTGTCTTGATCGGCGCATGTGTGCATGATAGTTTCGCCGTTATATTGTTAAGGAGAAACATATGGCTGGTCGACTCTGGGCAGTATTATTTCTGACCTCCGCAACTCTGGGTTGTACAGGCGTTTCGGCTGACTCAGAACACTTTGGCCGGGTAACACCGCCTGAGGGACAGACCCTGCGTTATATCTCGGGATCCGAGCCGCAAACCATGGATCCGCAGGTCGGTACAGGCCAACCGGAAGCGCGGATCTATATGGCGCTTTTCGACGGCTTGACCGAGCATCACCCGCAGACGAATCAGCCGATGCCGAGCCTGGCCGAGAGATGGGAGGTCAACGAAGACAACTCGGAGTTCGTATTCCATATGCGACGTGATGCGCGTTGGTCCGATGGAGAACCGATCACTGCCCAAGACATGGTTTATTCCTGGCGACGCGCCCTGTCTCCCGAATTGGCGGCGCCAAACGCCTACCTGGCGTTCCACATCAAATACTCCCAGGCCTACAACGAGAGCGGGTTTTTTGTCCGCGACCCGGAGAGCGGCAGGTATGTGCTGGATTCCGATATTTCTGGTGAGGTCGATGGTCTCGGGCCGCTTGAATCGAATTCAGGAATGACACCGTTTCGCCGCTTCATGTCCGGGCCGATGCGCTTGACCCTGCCGGGCGATGAAGAGAGCCAGCAGACACTGTACCGGGCGAATCCGCGCCTCGCGGAGTGGGTTAGGGGAAAGGATCTGGTCCCAGTTACGGCTGCGGACATGGGCATCGAAGCCGTCGATCCCTATACGCTGCGGGTAACGCTCTCTCAGCCGGTGCCCTTCTTTCCCGGTTTACTCACACATCAGTTCCTGCGTCCGGTACCTGAACAGGTGATTGAGGCCCATGGAGATGATTGGACCGATGTCGAAAACATCGTGACGAGCGGTCCGTTTCTACTGGAAACGTACCAGGCCTACGACAAGATCGTCGTCGTCAAGAGCCCGACGTATTGGGATGCGGACCGCGTGCGCTTGGAACAGATCACGTTCTACCCGATGGAAGAAGCGACGACGATGATGAACCTCTACAAGGCCGGCGTGGTCGACGCGGTATTCAACCATGTGGTCCCCATCGCCTGGCTCGACCAGATTGGACCGCTGCTCGATTACATGAACGCTCCTGAAAACGCCATCGAGTATTACATCTTCAATACGACCCAGCCGCCCATGGATGACATTCGAGTCCGAAGGGCTTTCAACGCTGCCGTCGACAAGGTTGCTCTCGCGGAATTCAAAAGGACAGCCAAACCCTTAACGGCGTTCTCTCCCGAAGGCATATTCCCCGGATACGTTCAGCCTGTGGGCGACGACTTCGACGTTGACCGCGCACGGCGGCTTTTGGCGGAGGCGGGATACAGTGACGCAAACGGCGACTATGACCCCTCGACGTTTCCCATTGGGGAGGTCGAACTGACCTACAACACCACCGAGAGCAACCGGCAGGTTGCGGAATTCGTTCAGGCGCAGTGGCGGCAGAATCTGGGTCTTACGGTGGGCTTGAAGAACATGGAGTGGCAAGCCTACCTGGAAGACACGCGCACGATGGCCTTCAAGGGAATAGCGCGCAGAGGCTGGGTCGGGGACTACATGGATCCCTATACTTTCCTTGAGCTGTTCGCGACCCCAACCGGAAACAACGGCAGCGGATGGTTTTCGCCCGAGTATCTCGAGAATCTGAATCGAGGCAACAGTTCTCTGGATCCCGAGGAGCGTTTCCGGCTGCTTGCCGAGGCCGAAGCTCAGATACTTGAGGTCCAGCCGATAATTCCTCTGTTCACCAACTCCACCAACTGGATGAAAAAGCCCTACGTCAAGGGCATGTACCCCAATCCCGGCACGATGCATCCCTGGAAATACGTTTACATCGAACACGATCCCGCTCTCTGGGATCGCGGAACGCCGTCACTGGTGCCTGATGGCAAGTACCAGGAACCCTCAGACTGATAGCACCATGTTGCGTTTCGTCATTCGTCGACTGATGGTCACCCTGCCCATGATTCTGGTGGTGGTCTCGCTGACCTGGGGACTGATTCGCCTCGCGCCCGGGAACTTTTATACCGGAGAAAAGGTTCTGCCTCCCGCGATCGAGCAGAACATCCGAGAAAAGTACGGTTTGGACCAGCCGTGGTATGTGCAGTATGGCCGGATGCTGAGTAACACTCTGCATGGGGACTTCGGCAATTCACTGCGCTACCAGGGCCAGTCGGTCAACGAAATCCTGAGAAACTCTCTTCCCGTTTCGGCGAGCATCGGACTTGCTGCATACCTGCTGGCATTGCTTGTGGGTGTCACCACGGGAGCGATCTCTGCCCTCCGGCAGAATTCGGGCCTGGATCACGCTTCGATGGGTTTCGCGATGATCGGCATCTCCCTGCCGAATTTCGTTCTCGGACCGATTCTGGTGCTTACGTTTGCATTGACGTTCTTCTGGTTACCGCCCGCGCGATGGGAGGGTTTCTGGAGCCTAAATACCATCCTTCCCGTCGTGACGCTTTCATTGGTTTACATGGCATACATAGCCCGATTGTCGCGATCGGGGATGCTTGAGGTACTGCGATCCAACTACATCAGGACGGCTCGCGCCAAGGGCCTCAAAGAAAAAGACGTCGTCATCCGCCATGGACTCCGCGGCGGGCTGCTACCGGTGGTGTCGTTTACTGGCCCAGCCCTGGCATTGCTGATTACGGGTACGGTCGTCGTGGAACGCGTATTCGCATTGCCTGGCCTTGGCCAGTACTTCATCAATGCCAACCTCAACCGTGACGAGCCGCTCATTATCGGCATCGTGGCTTTCATGTCGATTACAGTTCTCCTGTTCAATCTATTGGTGGACGTGGCTTATGGTTTTTTTGATCCCCGGGTGCGCTACTGATGACTGAAGACGAACCCGATATCGTTCAAGGCACGTCTCTCTGGAAGGACGCGTGGCGGCGTCTTCGCCGCAATCGCCTGGCCGTTGTCGGAATGATCATCGTAAGCGTGATCGTCCTGGCTTCTCTGATCGGTCCGCCTATTATCGAGAGAGCCACTGGATTCACCTACGATTACATCCCTTCCGATTCGGGCTTGGTTCGGTCGTTCCCGCCATTTACGTCCGCGGACGGTTCGTTTTCCTGGACACATCCCATGGGAACTGACGATGCGGGGCGAGATCTGCTGGCCCGGGTGCTGCTGGGGGGGCGGATTTCATTGATGGTAGGCCTCATCTCGACGCTGGTTTCTTTGATTATTGGTGTGACTTTCGGGGCGACGGCGGGATATTCCGGAGGAAAAATCGATGATGCCATGATGCGGATCGTGGATGTCCTGTATGCGATTCCTTACATGATGGTGGTGATCGTTCTGTTGGCGTTTTTCGGGGGGCAATCGCCGTTGGGGCAATTGTTTCTTTTGTTCATAGGTCTGGGGGCCGTCTCCTGGCTAACGATGGCCCGAATCGTCCGGGGACAAGTCATATCGCTGAAGAATCAGGAATTCGTGCTCGCGGCGCGAGCGTCCGGGGCACCTCCGGTCAAGATCATTTTCAGACATCTCGTGCCGAATACGCTGGGACCGGTCATCGTCTATGCCACGCTGACGATCCCATCGGTCATGCTCCTTGAGGCATTTCTGTCCTTCCTCGGACTGGGAGTCCAGGCGCCGCTGGCGTCATGGGGGAGTTTGGCGGCGGACGGCATTCGGAACATCGCGATCTTCCCCTGGCAGCTCATCTTTCCCGGTATGACGATGGCGGCCGCACTGTTTTCGCTGAACTTCGTGGGTGATGGCCTCCGGGACGCGCTGGACCCCCAGATGCGAAAGACGGATTAACTCACCCCGCATGTCACAAGCTTTCGAAGAGAGGACTGCTTCGGACCCCTCGCCGCCGCTGTTGTCGGTTCGCGGACTTCAAACCTATTTCGAGACGGACGAAGGCACGGAAAAGGCCGTCGACGGAGTCGACTTCGAACTCCGCCGTGGAAAGACTCTTGGGATCGTGGGGGAGTCCGGTTCCGGCAAATCGGTGACGAATCTGTCTATCATGGGACTCATTCCCACGCCGCCGGGACGCATTGCGGGAGGCGAGATCGAGTTCGATGGCCAGGATTTGCTCTCGCTGACACCGGATCAGATGCGGCGCTTTCGCGGCAATCGGATCGCGATGATCTTTCAGGATCCGATGACTTCGCTGAACCCGTTTATGAGGATCTCCAACCAGTTGATGGAAATGACGCGTCTGCACCGCGGGTACGGAAAGAGCGAGGCCTTCGAGCATGCTGTGGAGATGCTTGAGCGGGTCGGTATTCCCGACGCCCGATCCCGGTCTCGAAGTTATCCTCATGAATTTTCCGGAGGGATGCGGCAGCGGGTCATGATCGCGATGGCGCTTTCGTGTGATCCGGAACTCCTGATTGCTGACGAGCCGACCACGGCTCTCGATGTCACGATTCAGGCCCAGATTCTCGACCTGATTCGGCGGATGAAAGAAGATCGAGGGACCAGCGTCATACTGGTGACCCACGATCTCGGTGTCGTTGCGGGCATGGCCGACGAAATCGTGGTGATGTACGCGGGCAAGATCTTCGAACGCGCACCGACCCGGACGTTGTTCAGCAGATCCGCGAATCCCTATACGCGGGGACTCTTGCGTTCCGTCCCCGGAGCATCTGCAGATTCGCACGCACTGTATCAAATCCCCGGGCTGCCGCCCCACCTGTCCCGGCTGGGCCCGGGCTGTCCGTTTGCACCGCGTTGCGATCGGGCGACGGACCAGTGTCGCAGCGAGTTTCCACCTTTTGTTCGAATTGCTCCGGATCATTATTCCTTGTGTCATGTAGCGAGCGAAGTTTATTCCGAGGTGCCTGCCAGTGACTGAGGGCGCACCGCACTTGTTGTCTGTCCGGGATCTCAAGGTTCACTTCGACCTGGGCGGCGGTGGGTGGTTGGATGTCCTGACGGGGTCGAAGAACGGCCGGCGGATCGTGAAAGCGGTGGATGGCGTTTCGATAGACATTCGAAAGGGCGAAACACTGGGCCTGGTCGGGGAGTCCGGTTGTGGAAAGTCCACCCTCGGAAGAGCGTTATTACGGTTGACCGATATTACTGAGGGTGAGGTTCGATACAAAAATGTTGATCTGGCCAGTCTTTCCGACACGGAAATGCGGGGTCAACGGCGTCATTTGCAGATGATTTTCCAGGACCCTTACGCGTCGCTCGATCCCAGAATGACGATTGGGCAGATCATTTCCGAGCCGATGGAAAACTTCGGGATTTCAAATCCTGCGGAAAGGGAAGACCGTGTACGGGATATCATGGAAACGGTCGGACTCAGTCCCCGATACATCCAGCGTTACCCGCACGAATTTTCCGGAGGTCAACAGCAGCGGATTGGTATTGCCCGCGCGTTGGCCCCGGAGCCGGATTTCATTGTGGCCGATGAGCCCATATCCGCACTGGATGTTTCGATTCAAGCACAGATCATCAACTTGATCGAGCAGCTTCAGAGAGAGCGAAACCTTACCTATTTGTTTATTTCGCACGACCTCCGTGCGATCCGGCACACCTCTGATCGTGTCGCTGTGATGTACCTTGGGAAGCTGGTCGAACTGGGCGAACCCGGGCAGCTTTACCGCAATCCCCTGATGCCGTATACGCGGGCTCTGATCTCAGCTGTCCCGATTCCTGATCCAGTGGCTGAGGCGGCCCGCCAACGGATCGTCCTGGATGGGGACGTTCCCTCTCCGATCAATCCGCCCTCAGGCTGTCGGTTCCATACGCGCTGTGCCTATGCGGTCCCTGCGTGCAGCGAACACACGCCGACTCTTGCCCAGATTGAACCGGACCACATGGCTGCCTGCATTCGCATAAGCCCAAAAGAGCCCGATATCGACAAGATCGCTCCAGGCGCAACCCCGGGGCTGGACTGAGCGGCTAAAAGACCGGCTTGTTTTACGCGTACCTCCTCTTGATATAATTGCTCCCTTTCTGATCACAGAGGCCTTGAGCGGTTCGTATGGAAGATGAACGCATTGAAGAGATGACGAAGACGCAGCAGGAAACTCCTGTCGTTGAGGAGCGGCTTCGAACGCCGATGACGATTCTGTTCAGCGACATTAAGGACTCGACGGCCTACTTTGAACGGAATGGTGATGTCGAGGGCCTCGCCATGGTCGAACGTCACAACAATCTACTGTTCCCGTGTGTGGAAAACAACAGTGGGCGGATCATCAAGACCATTGGTGACGCGATCATGGCCATGTTTCTTGATCCCGTCGATGCAGTCACGGCGGCCGCGCGGATGCAGCTGGCCCTCGAAGAAGAAAACTCAGGGCGTGAAGTGTCCGAAGAGATTCACGTCAAAATTGGTGTCCATACGGGTCTGGGTCTGACGATGGGGAACGACGTCTTTGGCGATGTCGTCAATGCGGCCGCCAGGGTACAGGGTCAGGCGCAGCCCGACCAGATTCTGATCACCGACAGTCTGCTTTCAGCGGCACATACTGCCGGCTATCAGGCGGGTAAGCTGGGTCGCGCAAAGATGAAAGGGAAGGCCGAGCCCATCGATATCTACGCAGTCGGGTGGTCGCCGCGCGCAACACAGCAAGTGATCGACGATCTTCAGGAGCGATCTGCGAAACAACTTCAGGAATTTGAGGATGCTAAGGCCAAAAGGGAAGAAGACTTTGATCGATTGCGTGCGGAATGGGGAGACGACCGCCGGAACCTCAACGCGGAGATCGAACGGCTGGAAGAGAGTGCGCAGGGTGCTATGGAATCGGCGCGCCAGCAGATCGGTGGTGAACTGCAGAAGCAGGGCCAGTTCAAGATCGAAGCCGCCAACAAGGCACGCGCGCAGGTCGAAGAGAATTTGAAGAGCACCCAGGAACGTTTTGAAGTCGAGCGGGTCGGGTACAAGACCCAGATTGCGCGGCTTGAAAATCGCCTTGTTGAATCCATGGAGCAGGTGAATAATCCTGCTCGGACGGCCAACCTGGTTCGAGAGCAGGTCCAGTCGCGCTTGGCTGTTGCCAAGAAGGAATGGCAGGCACAGTGGGACGCGGAACGGAAGCGCCTGACGGAAGGGATTGCCAAAGCGAAGACCGCCGGTCCACAGGACCCGATGGCGGAAGCCCGCCGGCTGATGATGGAGCGGATCAAGGCCAAACAGGAAGGCAAGGAGTCGGGCCAGGGAGGCGAGGACAAAGCATCCATAGCATCCAAGGAAAAGCTGGAACGGGAGCGCGACGAGCTTCGCTCACGCATTCAGCTCATGGAGAAAGAAACGGAGAGGGCGGAAGCCGATCTGCGCGCCGAGGTGTCCAACCAGTTCCGGCACACCTTCGATCAGAAGATGGAACAGGCAACGCATACCCGGACCCAGCTCGAACAGGAATTGCGGACGCTGACCGAAGAGTTGGCTGGCGAAAAACAGGCGGCCGCGTCGCGGATTCAGCACCTTGAAGAGGCGATCCCTGTCGCTGAAGAAGCCGCTAAAGTACAGGCAATCGCTGAGGCTCGTGCAGATTTTGAGGCGAAACTGGAAGAGGCTGATCGAGTGGCGTCACGTCTGCAAAGACAGAATCGAGAGACCGTAGAAGAATGGAATCTGGAGCGGGCCCAACTTGAAAAGCAGGTAAAGGAACTCGAATCGAATGTCAAACAGGCCCGGGAGATGGCCTTCAAGCGATCGAGTGATCCAACGGTAGAAGAACTCAATCGTCTTCGACGGCAATTGGAAGAAGAATTTAAGACAAAGGCGGCGGTGTGGGACGAGGAGAAACGCCACCTCAGTGAAAAGATCCAGAATCTGGAAAATCCTTCCATCGACGAGTAAACCTTCTCGAATCAGTGCAGTTATAGAGTGCCCGATGCCGAGGCGATCCAAAATCGCTTTCCCGACGTCTAAACCTGATACAGACTGATTAAGGAGGGCGGGTTCACATGGTTAAGAATTTCATTCCACGCTGCGACTTCTGTGGCCATGAAATCCCCTTGGAAAGACATACACGCAGGAATGTTCCAGCAAACGGTATCGAACTACTCATCGTGGCTCTGGAAAATTCCGATCCCGAGTTTGAGTTCACTCAGAAGCCGGATGGAACAGTGGATCTCGATACCTGTTTGGATTGCTATTCACGTCTCGCCTTCACGCACACCCTCGCTGTTAATTAGAAGTAGAAAAAGGGAATTAACACGAAGGTCACGAAGATAAATTATGTCTTCGTGGCCTTCGTGTTGAAAATTCGTTGATCGTCTCTGGTCCGAGCCGTACCGGGGATATCAGAAATTGACTACAGGCGCAGTTTCGGCCCCGGCTGCGGCTTCAAAGAAATCGCGCTGATCGAATCCCGTCATGTTCGCGATGACGCTGGCTGGGAATTGCCGTACCGCTGTGTTGTAGGTCTGGATGGATTCATTGTAGCGTCGACGTTCGACGGCGATCCGGTTTTCGGTGCCGGCAAGCTCGTCCTGTAAAGCAAGGAAATTCTGATTGGACCGGAGTTCCGGGTAACTTTCCATGACAACCATGAGACGACCCAGTGCGCCTTCAAGCTGTCCGGCGACGGCCGCACGTTCGCCCGCGGTTCCGGCTTCTCCCCACTGGCTGCGAAGTCGTGTGACCTCGGTATACACTTCCTGTTCCTGATCGGCGAAACCCTGCACGGTGTTCACCAGATTGGGTATCAGGTCGTAGCGTCTCTGTAGGACGGTGTCGACTTGCGCCCAGGAACTTTCGGCCTGCTGATCCAAGCCCACCAGCCGGTTATACGTGCCGACGTAGCTTCCACCCACGATCAATACTGCGAGCACCAGAGCACCGATAACGATCCAGCCTTTTGTGGACATATCACCTCCGAAACGAGAAGGTTGCCTAATTAGGATAACGCATAGTTACTTACAGATGCATACGAGCGTCGACTGTATCGACAACCGATTCCACGGTTCGCAGATATCTGTCGAACAGTGCAAGAGCGTCAACAGTTTTCGAATTCCCCCGGCCTTCCTTCAACTCTTCGATCTCCAGGAAAACGTCCTCTTCAAACCGTATATGTTTTCCCAGTGCCTTGAGTGCGTCGATTTTGCGCGGTGGAACCTCGTCCTGGTAGAGTCGTAAAGCGGCACGGAACAACACGAGGATCGTTGAAAGCGAATCGATCATCATGTCGAGCACCCGCCGGGGTTTTCCTTCGGTCAGCAAAAAGCCTTCTCTGAGACGGATCAGGCTCGACTTCAGTTCGTGTTCCAGTATGAGGCGAAGGTTCTCCTTGTGAATCTCGATCTGGTCCAGGACATCTTCACCGTAGAGCACCCGATGGGATTCCTGGATGTCCATCAGTTCTATTGGAAAGACGTCTGCGGATTTTTGAAGACGTTCCGGGGTGAAGAAGAGTGGCGAGGGATTACCCGCTTTTCGCCATGCGCGCGACGTTTTGGATAATGCCGTCAGCTCGCGCAAGCCCAGGGAGTCCGCGACAACAAGAATATTGTAGTCGGAGCGCTTGCCCGTATGATCGCCCGCAGCCGCGGATCCGTACAGAATGACCGAACGAATGCCGGTTCCCAGGGCTTGCTGGAGCTTCAGTGCCAGGTCTTCAGGTTTCAAGGCATTCCCCCCGCTCGACAGATTCTAGATATTATTACCAGGAGCGTCCCGCGCCTCCGCCTCCGGACATGCCGCCACCGAATCCTCCGAATCCACCCCCGCCGCCGCGTCCGAAACCGCCGCCCCCACCCATACGACCGCTCGACAGCAACATCAGGGCAAGCCAGGGATGTCTGATGATGAAAGGCAGCAGAAACAAAAGAACGATGAATCGGAGCAAACCGCCCAGAGGGTTTCGGGTTTGTGCGACCGGAGCCGGGGCCCCGATCGCTCCGGTCAACTCTACGCCGGCGCTGTTGGCAATCAGTAGTGCCAATGTTGCGGCTCCGGCAGTCACTCCCGCCCCGTACTGGTCCTGTCTGAAGGCTGGCAGAACCGCTTCGTCGAGAATGCGGCCGGCCCTTCCGTCGGGAATGATCGCTTCCAGTCCGTAACCGACTTCAATCCATACCTGCCGGTCTTCTATGGCAGCCAGCAGCAGCGCGCCGTTGTCTTCGCCGGATTGGCCGATTCCCCAGCGTTCGAACAGGCGATTCGAAAAATCGGAGATTTCCCCACTCTCGAGCGAAGTGAGTGTGACCACTGCGACTTGTGCTCCCGTCTTTTGTTCCAGCTCTCTGAGTAGAGTTTCGATGGAGTTGGCGTCAGGTCCAATGACTCCCGCGAAATCGTTGACGAGACCCTGGAACCGAAGCCCTTCGAGGAGCGCATCCGTCTGGAACGCCGCGGCAGGCGAAACCAGGAGCAGGCAGAGGATGAATGGGATTGCGATTCGGTGCATGAATCTCGATTGTAGCAGTCATTTAGAATGGCGGTCATGAGGGTAACAACGCATCCGGTCGACGTTTCTTGTGACGATTACCCTGTGCTCCCCGAGCGGATTCCTGAAGGACGAGCAAAACTTCTACGAAATGTTGCGGATGACTCAAGATACGATAGTGATTCAAGGGGAGGAGGACGATGAAGGCAATTTGGAATGGTGTGGTTATAGCGGAAAGCGGGGCGACAATCGTCGTCGAGGGCACGCACTACTTTCCACCGGATTCTATTCGGCCCGAACACCTTCGCGACAGTAGTACCCATACGATGTGCTCCTGGAAAGGGCAGGCGAGTTACTACGATGTTGTCGTCAACGGGGAATCCAACCGGGATGCAGCCTGGTATTATCCCGAGACGATGGAGGCCGCCAACAACATCCGTGACTACGTCGCTTTTTGGAACGGAGTCGAAGTCATTCCGTAGGCAACGCGCCTGGGGGAGAGGGCTGAGGTCCCGGCGGTTTGCGGAGAGTGATCTTCACGTCTGCGTTGGGGCAAGTGATCACATCGTCGAACTGCAGTGTCTGCCGCTTGGCGATAGGGTCTCCGTTGACGAGGAGGCCCTGGCGTTGTCCCAGGTCGATCAGTTCCAACCGTTCGTCCTCGTAGCGTATTTCGATCGAATTGCGCGACATGCCGCGGTCCTGGATCGCAGCATGATTTAAGTCTCCTCTACCAATGCGGAAAGGAAACGACTTTAAGGGAATGAGTCGGGGCTGGGTGAGGGCGTCCGCCGAGTCCACTGTTTCTGCAAGCTCCGGGGCGAACTCCACTCTGGAGGCTGGCGACACTTCCAAGATGGCTATGAGGTCCTGATTTCCTGGTGGCATTTCTTTGGGTGGGGCCTTAGGTTAACGGGAGAGATCGCCGAACGGCTCAGAACTCTTCCGGTCTGTAACCGCTCCACTGGAGCCCGTTCCCACTGCATCCATGATCTTAGTCGAGGGAGGTCGGACGGGTCAAACATCACTTTTCGACTTACTGTCCGAGCGATGCTGAACCCATGCAGACCTGAAATGATGTTCTTTGAGGGTTAGGGCGAACGGATTTCAGGCAAGCTGGGCCGGCACGTTTGGCAGATATCTGTTGCGACGGGCTCAGGTTAACCTCAGCCCGCCATCGGATGACGCTGAACGGGTGTCGGACGGTTGAGTCCGGCCGTCGGAATCGCCCGTGGCACGGCGAAGTGACTTGCCGATTGCTCCCAACGCAATTTTATAGTCTGATTCACGGGTGACTGGAAATCGAATCGAAGTCGACGTGAATCAGTCCGGAGGTGTCAAATACAGGGTCGATTTCATTGGCGGCGATGGCCGCCTGCTCAAACAGGACCTGAGCAATCCCGCCAGCTACGAGATCGAGGGCAACGAGACCTACGTGAGGGCCAAAGTTGTCGATACCAATGGAAACGTTGCCTGGACCCAACCGGTGATGCTCGAGTGATCAAAGAAATTGCGCAAGCGCTGACGGGGAGAGCGCCGGCTGGCTGTGTGACATCAAAAAGAAGGCGTTCCGAACTCAGGCGGGCTCTATGTAAGAACTGTTGATCTCTGCGACGGATGTCACGCCCGCTTCCTGCATCACACGGCGGAACTCCCGACTCAGAATTCTGAGGACCTGCTCGACCCCTGCCTGACCGAAAGATCCGAGTCCCCATACATAGGGCCGTCCGACACAAACGGCGTCGGCACCGAGTGCCAGCGCTTTGAAGATGTCGGTGCCACGACGAAAGCCACCGTCGATGAGTACGGGAATCCTGCCACGCACGGCCGCTACGATTTCGGGCAGGCTCTCGATCGTCGAGCGGCCACTCGCTTCCGCCCGGCCACCATGATTCGAGACGATGATGCCGTCCACACCATGCTGCAGACACAGTGCGGCATCTTGCGCGGTCACAATGCCCTTCAGCATGACCCGCATGGAGGTCGCGGATTTAAGCCTTTCCACAAAATCCCAGGTCAATCCGGACGCCTGGGTGCTTTCCACGCCTGTGAGGTCGATGCCGGTCCACATGGCCCGGTTCCTCAACCGCTCCTCGGGCGGGCCTTCAATATGACAGGCAGCACAGTCGGCGGTGTCCATTCTTCGGTAGCGCTCGAAGGTCTCCATATTCCGCGGTGCAGCGCGGTCGACCGTGATGGCGACGACCGGGCACCCAGCCTGCTCGGCCCGCCGGGTCAGACCTTCGGCGATGTGCCAGTGATTCGATGGGTAGAGCTGAAACCACACCGGGGCGCCCCGTGCAGCCGTCACATCCTCAACGGTCCGGCTGGTCTGCGTCGACAGGATCTGCGTGTGCCCCCCGGCTCTGGCGCCTCGCGCCGACGCGACTTCGCCATCCGCGTGGTACTTGCCCTGTCCGCCAACCGGTGACAGCGCGATCGGCGTTTCCCAGCGTTCGCCGAAAATACTTGTCGCAGTGTCAACCTCGCGGACGTCCACCATTCGCCGAGCGCGGATTCGAAACCGTTCGAAACCCATGCGGTTGGCTAACACGGTCTCATCACCGTCCGTACCCGAAACCGTATAGCCGTAATGAGCCGGCAACATGCGCATCTTGGCTGCGGGTTCGAAATCAAACACGTTTAGCGCTTCTTCGGCTGCGTTGATGAGCTCGACGGGCAAATCGTCCTGTGCCCAGAGTTTATGTGTCAGCAACGGCAAAACTCCCGAACCCGCAAGCAACGGTGTGCCCGCCAGGAACCGGAGAAAACCACGTCGGTTAGCGATCGACTCTTTTCTGTCTGACATTACTCCCCCGTTTGCTCATTTGTTTACTGAAGGTTCCACCTTAATCGGGATAGTCCTCCGGAGCTTTCCGCCCGATCGTCCCTCTGATCACCGGAACCTGTTCCTTCCTGTGGTGGCAAGATTGATAGGGATCTGCCTTGCCAGGGAAGTCTGGCGCATACACGATAGTCATCTGACTGCCTTTCTTGTGGGCAGTCCAGGTCGAGGGCAACCTCAGGTAGAATCGAATCTCTCCGAAGCGCGATGATTCAATTCCCGTTTTCGACGTATTTCGTCACGCCCCTGAGTTGGGCTTCCGCCGTGTAGATATTGCCCTCGGGGTCGATCGCGATACCTTCGCCCATCGCACCGGTCGGAGAATCCGTCGGGTGTGCCGGAATGAACATGGTCACTTTCCCGTCTCGAAGGCTGCCGATCCGGATTCCTCTCAGCCAGCCCGGGTGTCTCGTTTCGCTCGACTCGGAGTCGGCGGCGTAGATGACATCATTGCTGTCGATGGCCAGCCCGCTGACGCGTCCAAATTCAGCGTATTCACGGATGAACCTGCCGTCCTTGGTCAGTATCTGGATGCGATGGTTGTGGCGATCAGCGACGATGAGCCGGCCCTGGGAATCGAACGCTAGCGCATGCGGCGTCCGGAACTCCCCCGGCCCCGTTCCGGTCTTGCCGATCACTCTGAGGAAGTTCCCATCTCTGTCGAAGACGGAGATGCGCCCGATCAGGTTGGGATCGTTTACGTTCGTATGGCTCTCCGCCACGTACACGTCACCATTTCCCGGGTCGGTCACGACGCTGGTCGGGTCAGTCAGAGCTTCGGGAGGGTTTCCGCTCACACCCGGCGTCCCAAGCGTCATGAGGACACTGCCTTCGGGGCTGAACTTGAGGACGACACTTCCGTTGTTGCCCTCGGCTCGTGCGTCGGCGACCCACACATTTCCGTCTCGATCGACATGGATGCCATGCGGCCAGACGAACATCCCGCTGCCAAAGCTTAGGATCTCATTTCCAGACTCATCGAAATGGTGGACCGGGCTCCCTTGGCTGCCGACACAGCCCGGGGTCGTCCCGGGTGAGCATCGGTCGACGGCCCACACGGACCTGCCATCGGGGTCAATGGCGACGCCGTTGGAGCCGCCCCATGGTCTTGACTCTATATCGAACTGTGCCCAGTCCCGGATGACGCGGTAAGGATTGGGGCCGCTGTTGACGGGCTGAACTCTGTCCGTCTCGGCCGTGCCTCCCGCCTGTTGCGTGTGAGCACTCGTTGCCACCAGGGCAATCCCGACGGCAGCAATCACCACCATCAACCAGAACCTCACGAAACCTGAAATGCTCATGTCTATGCTCCTTTTCAGTTCGGTAAAGAATATTAGAGGAAGGAACTAGAAGCAAACAAACTCTCAACGCTAGATCAGCGCCAGTAGATTTGCCAATCCTCAACGTCCGGGAAGATGATTTCTCAGGACTTGACCCGGAAAACTACGGCACCGGCAACCGTTCCTTCAGTTCTTAAAACCAGTTCAGGACGGTGTTGATTTGGCTCGACGAAGGACCGAGAACCTCAAGACTGGAATGGTATAACTGGAAAATCATCTGTTAGATAAGTGACGTATCTGTGCCAATGACTTTAAGGACGTACCGCGAACTTCAGGTGAATATCTGCTCGGTCTTTCCATGATGACTCCAATCTTCTCAAGTTATGGAGTCTCCGGAAAACCCGGGGCGGTGCAAACGGTCCGTTCGGTCTGGACTAGCGGTGACGCGCCCATCGGGCGCCCGCGCATTCTCCGACAACCGTCAAATGTCGCTCCGGGGCATCGCCACCGACAAACGGATGGGGGTCGGCGGGACCGCGGAACCTCAAGGCATTGATCTTGTCCAATGTCTTGTCCTGCGCGACATGGCTCGCGATGTAGACGTCAGCCCGCGCCCGCATCACGATCTCGCGGTACCGTCGTGCCGCTTCGTAGTAGGCTTGGAACCCCTCTGCGGGGGTTGAATAGTAGCGGTTTCCGACCCGGTTTCCGCCCCATATCGAGCCCATGTGCCACTGCTCGCCATCCTTGAGCGGGACCAGGGCCGAAACAGTGCCGAGGGTATGACCCGGCGTTATGTAGAGCCTCACGGTCGTGTCGCCGAGCGTCAGTTCCATACCATCGGTGATCACCATGTCCCTCTGAGGCTTCCCCTCCTCGGGACCGTTGGAGCTGGCCATTAGATCCCAATCCAACTCGGACAGGAGAATGCGCGCACCGTAGGTATCCTGAAGATGCCGCGCACCGCCGGAATGGTCGGGATGGCCATGGGTCAGGATGACATATTTGATGTCGGCTGGATCGAGACCGAGCGTCCTCAGTCCCTCGTCCACGGTCACTTCAACGCTGTAGTCGTAAACCGCGTCAATAAGGATGATGCCCTCGGAAGTGGTGATCGCCCAGGCGGCCACCCCTTCGGCAGTCACTCCCGGTTGCAGTGTGGCGAGAAAATACAGGTTATCGAAAACCTGCGCCGGAGGCTGGAACCAGTCGGAGCGCTCGAGCTGCCTGCGCTCGGGGGGTGCAGCCGCGCCACCGGCCTGGGACGGTGGGGCCGGTACAGGCTCAAAACAGAGTCCGTCGAACACCCAGCTGAAATCATCCCCAGGGTGATACGTGGCCGCCCGGGCGGCAGCTACGTGGACCTCACCCGGATCTTCCTGAGCCGCCAATGCCTCTGCGCTGAAAGACGCAAACCACAGGACCGAACAAATCAGAGCTATCCAATAGCGCTTCATGACTCTTCTTCCCCCTCAGACAGTGACATTCAATCATTAAAAACATGGTTCGGGTGCTGGGATTGCGCCAACCATGCGCGAGTTTGGTGCCGGGTTCGACGGGCACGGTTAGTTGGTCGGCACGAGACGTTGATCTTGTATCGGCCGAGTTATGTTCCTGATTCCATCTTGTCAGTGTATCGCTTGTTGAACCGTAAGAAACTCGGTAAAGAATACTAAGAGAGAGAGAGAGAGAGAGAGAGAGAGTTAGGCGCTATTAAATTCTCAAGTCCTGAGAAACGATTTCGGATCAACCGGTCGATGCAACACTTTACTGAAAAGGAGAGGTGAAGTGTTGCATCGATCTGTTGAGACCACCTGATTTGTCGGGACTTGACCCGGACAATCAGGGAAGCGGCACCCGTTCCTTCAGTTCTTCAAACCAGTTGAGGACGATTTGCGTCTGAGCGCTTCTGTCATTCCGATTCCATCAACCAACCCACCCGAGATAGGGGGGCGACGACCCTCAGCGGCCCGTGCTATCTTCATCCGCCGACACGATTGACAAACACTTGTACGAAAACTAAACTTCGCTCAAAGCAACGCGCGGCATGTCCTCGTCCTCCCGGGTGAGACTATCTTACGAAATCCCCGTTCCCGCGTTGCTCAGGAGGTGTTCGCATGTTCCGGACTCTACAAATTGTTTTATTTTGCTTCTGCTTTGCGGCAGTGGCCGTGGCGCACCACAACACGCTTGCCGTATACCTCATGAATGACACGATGACGCTGGAGGGAACCGTGACGCGTGTGGAGTGGCGAAACCCGCACATATGGTTCTACATCGATGTCGTCGATGACGCGGGAGACGTCACGAACTGGGGTATAGAATTCCAGACCCCTCCCTTGAGAATGGCCAGGGCCGGCTGGACGCAGGAATCGTTGCAGGTTGGCGACGTGGTCATGGTGGAAGGTTCTCTTCCGAGAAACAGCGAACTCAAACGACTCTTGAGCCAGAGGACGATCCTGTCGGACGGCAGACTACTGGGCGACAGAGCCGGGAACAATCCGGCGGGATAGTCCCAGTCAAACCCAGAGCACGTTAAGGAAACCTGATGCGGTCACCTTGCCGCACGGTCGATGAGAGGTATTGACATGAAGAATGGCATTCAGTTTGCACTGTGTTTCGTGATTCTAGTTTGCGCCGTCTCGTGTGCCCCCGTCCCGGACGCCGCCCAAACGGATTGGGATCCGAGGGACTTCGGGGGTATTTGGCGGAACAGCGCCAGAGACATCACGACGGTGTTGCAGCCGGGCGAGGAGATCGCGTTTACACCCTATGGCGCCGAGCAGCACAGGACTTTCGATCTTTTCGACTATTCCACCAAGGGATGCCTGCACAAGGGGCTCACCCGGCAGTTGCTCTCTAACGCTCTTTCGCAGTTCGCCTACGATCCCCGGCTCGAGCAGATGATCCTCTTGCACGAGGACCACTACCGCTGGCGGTCAATCTACATGGACGGCCGGGAGCATCCCCCTGAGGCCTACGCATTGCCGGAGCCGGCGGGACATTCGATCGGCCACTGGGAGGGCGACACCCTGGTTGTGGACTCGATCGGCTTCCGCGACAGCACCTATCTGGACACGGGCGGGCTGGGGCACAGCAGCGACTTGCATCTCACCGAAAGGTACACCCGGACGGGGCCGGACACAATCGAGTGGGTGGTGACCATCGAGGATCCGACAGTTTTCGTCCATCCGTTTACCTTGCAAACGCAGTTCACTCGGGAGCCTCCAGATATCTTTCTCATGTATTACGACTGCGACAACGAACAGGACCTCGAGCACCTGGAGTCGTGGATCCGAGGCGAGGAAGGTGAACTTCACCAGAATCCCGAGGTTTTCGTGTTCCCCGAGTGATGTGAGATAGCAGGAAGTTCCTCAGTCGAGCCTTGGCGTGATTGTTGGGAGAATCCCGGTTTCGTTTCCGGGAAGCCGGGATTCGAACAGCAGAGTCCGGGCCGGTTTCGAGCCCGCCGAGTCAGACGACCTCTGCGCGTGGCATTATCAATTTAACTCCGCCCGGAGCTCAATGCCAGGATGAAGAAGCGCCGGTCCCCCTACCATAGGCATCGTTTTAGTGTGCCGCTTATTAAACTGTAAAAATCTCGGTAAAGGATACTAATGCAGTTAGGCGCTATCAAATTCTCAAGTTCTGAGAAACGAATTTCCCGGACGTTGAAAAATCCCAGTAAATTGCCCAATTCTCAACGTCCGGGAAGATGATTTATCAAGACTTGAGAATGGATTTCAGCTCTTTATCCAGTATCAGTCGTTGGCGTGGACATAAGAAAGCCCAGGGATCTCTTGGCACCCTGGGCTCTACAGTCAATCCCTGGGCTCGGACTTGCCGGACTTCTCTGACAGTGGTGTTTGAGGGAATCCGTATCTGGTTGATTTGTTGTGGTACGCCACTGTGAGCAAGAGTAACGTGAATGGAAGATTGAGGATCCACTACGTTGGGGCACAGCAACTGATCCAACGCGCGTCGAATTCCTTATCGGGGTGGTACGCAACGGACTGCAGACGGGATTGGGTCGGTAACACTTGCGAAGCTGTGGACTTCTGCCTGAAACTTGAGGTCGGTCTGTCGGCGAGCACGGTAACGAACAGTACTCGGATGCAGGAGCGTTTGGATGCAGATCGCTGGGTCGTCTGGGCCGACGCATCTACAGCGGACTTCGGGCGGAACAAACCAAGTTGTGATTAATGAAGAAGGTTTCCTGGCGATCGAAGACGAGTTGGCGCGAGGTCTTTTGAAGCTGAAGTCCCGTTGTGAATCACGGTGCGATGGGGTTCTGGGCCGCACTGGAGGAAATCTATCCCGAGACACGTCAACAACGTTGCTGGAGTGAACGGCCCAAGTCGGTCCAGGCGAAGGCGAAACAGGCCCTGCACTTCCAAGGCATTCGACTTGTTCATTGAAACCTATGAAAACTTCCGGAACTTCCGGCCCCGAATCCCAAACATTTCCAGCCTCTTTCATCTTCTCGGCGAGATCTTCCGTCTGTAGCATCTCCTTCATGACTTCTGGATCTTCTACCTCCCAGATTACAAGCACCATGTTTTCGTCACTGGATTCTTGGTAGATACCGACTTCCTTGAGCCCAGCAGCATTACGCCTCGGCAGGTCAGCATCGTAGAGAGGTTTCCAAGCTGAATAGTCAGCGACTTTGGTTCGCAAAAATGCGGTAGCCATTTGCTCCTCCTTCTCATGAATCAAAATTATCGTTGCGTGTTTCGCTGATTATCGGCTCACAAAATCAACCTAACATCGACTGAGGAGCGGGTATGGCGAACACGGAGCGACGGAAAGATTAGTCGGCTCACAAAATCGATGCGAGGCGAATACCCGGCGCCCAAGCAGTTGGTGACAGAGAGGAACTGACGCCATATTGAGCTGTTTCCGATCGGCCTTGGTAGATACCGACTTCCTTGAGCCCAGCAGCATTACGCCTCGGCAGGTCAGCATCGTAGAGAGGTTTCCAAGCTGAATAGTCAGCGACTTTGGTTCGCAAAAATGCGGTAGCCATTTGCTCCTCCTTCTCATGAATCAAAATTATCGTTGCGTGTTTCGCTGATTATCGGCTCACAAAATCAACCTAACATCGACTGAGGAGCGGGTAGGCGAACACGGCGGAAAGCGAAGGCGAATACCCGGCGCCCAAGCAGTTGGTGACTGACGCCATATTGTTTAACGGACGGATTATAGCTCGGTGGTACTGTTGCGGCGAGGTAATTACTAATCTAGAGAAAGTCTTTAGAACTAGTGGATTGGAAGCAATGATTTGAATCAGCGGGTTTCTCAATGTCCGACAAGATTCGTTTCTCAGGACTTGAGCCGTCATCTCTGTCTCCACCAACAGAGGTGGACCCCATACGTTGGACAGCTTGGCAGCCAATTTAAGGTGGATTCCGCGGTTCATGTTTATGCTGCCGAGGTCAGTGGCCGTGTTCCCGCGTAGGCTTCGCTCGGCGTGAGATCGTCGAGTTTGGAATGCGGGCGGTCGTTATTGTAATAGTTCATCCAGACACCTATGTGGTGCCGGGCATCTTTGAAGTCACTGAAGGCGTTTAGATAAACGCATTCGTATTTGATCGAGCGCCATAGGCGTTCGATGAAAACGTTGTCGATCCATTGCCCCTTGCCGTCCATGGAGATCCGGATACCTCGTTCTTTAAGTCGGTCCGTCCAGGCCTTGCTGGTGAACTGGCTGCCCTGATCGGTGTTGAAGATTTCCGGACTGCCGTATTCCTCGATCGCCTCGTCGAGGGCTTCAAGGCAAAACGTCGTGTCCTGGGTGTTGGACAGCCGCCAGGACAACACCTTCCGCGTATGCCAGTCCATGATCGCGACCAGATATAAGAATCCGTGCGCCATCGGGATATACGTCACGTCGGTAGACCACGCTTGATTCGCCCGCTCCACGGCAATGTCGTTGAGTAGATATGGGTACACCGGATGAGCCGGGTTTCTCCGGGACGTCTGCGGTGCCACCGAGCGCAGCCCCATCAACCGCATTAGTCGGCGTACCCGCTTCCGGCCCACATCGTAGCCGAGACGTTTCAGATGACGCGTCATCTGCCTGGACCCATACCAGGGCATCTTCAGATACGCCTCGTCGATCACGCGCATCAGGTCCAGATTGCGATCACTCTCACCCCGTGGCCGATAGTACCAACTCGAACGGCTCAACCCGATCAAGTCGCATTGCCGGACCACACTGAGCTGCTCATGGCCCGGTTCGACCACCTCGCGCCTTCGACCCAAGCTCATCGATTGAAGGCTCGTGCTAAAAAATCCCGTTCCACGACCAGTTCACCGATCTTGGCCTGCAGGTCTTTGATCTCGTCCTCGTGGTTCCGGGCCGATGGATCCCGGCCTCGCTGGAATCCTTCTTTAACGCTATCAAGCGCATCACGCTTCCACTTCGTGATCATGTTCGGATGGATCTTGTACCGCGCCGCCAATTCGGCCATCGTGCCGTCGCCACGCATCGCGGCCAGCGCTACCTTCGCTTTGAAATCTGCTGAAAAATTCCGTCGTTTCGCCATCGTCGTTAGGTCCTCTCATCTATGCAGAGTCCACCTTATAACGCTGTCCTAATTTTGGGGGCCACTTCTAACTTCCCCTAAGCCGACTTCTGGGTCGTTAATTCTGCCCATTCCTAAACGCTAGGCCACAAGGGAGGATCTATCTCACGAATCTCACTCAGCTCCCTCTATCGGAGATGGCGAAGCCGGCGACCCGAATTGAGGAGGACCTGACTCCAGGACTCTTTGACAGACGGAATAAACGACGGCGTCGGAGAATGGCCGTTCTGGCAATGCCAGCAGAGGGCTGACATCAGGTGGCGGATAAGCGGTATAAGCAGGGTCTGACTACGATGTCAGCACTGGCAATGTCGTCGTATGCGTGTTTTGTCAATCCGTGCGCGGCCACAGGCCGTCGCGCGGTCTGCTAGCGTTCGCGAAATCATACGGAACCGGGAACCCCAAAAACCACCAAACGGGCTGGACACGCACCAGCGGTTCGTCGACAATGCCTAGCGCGGAGGAATAATGAAACCTGAGGAATGCATACTGTTCAGCGGCGCGGCCAAGGGAGCCGAAGCCGCATTTGGAGCGGCAGCCGAAAGATACGGACTCGAGGAAGTCAATTTCACCTTCGAGGGTCACAACGACGAGAGAACCCGCGGCATCCGTGTTCTGACCCAGGCCGAGATGAGGCTGGGCGATGTCAGTCTTAAGTACGTCGGCCGCCTGATGAACCGTTCATTCCCGGACACCCCCGGCTTCAGACGCATCCTTCAATGCATCTGGCATCAGATCAACAACGGTCAGGAAGTCTTCATCGTGGGCCATATCCTGGACGACAATACGGTCAAGGGCGGCACTGGCTGGGGCGCCGAATTCGCAAAACTGTGCAACAAGCAGCCGAGGGTGTTCGACCAGAAGGTGAACGGCTGGTTCCGATGGGCAGGCGAATCCTGGGAAGCCGAAGCAGAGCCCGTCATCCATCACACGGCAATCGCCGGAGGCGGCACACGCGTCCTACAGGACAACGGACTGGCTGCCATTAACGAGCTCTTTGACCGCAGTTTCGGTAGCTGATTCGAGGGTCCCGGGAAAGCACTCCGGGGCCTCACGCCCCCGCATCATTACGCGGCTCCAATCCTGACGGACTCCTATCGTCGCGACGATGTTAAGTTGATAGTGTCCATGCTCTTCAAAACTGGCATCGCATCGTCGACCTGCCCCCTCTGTCGATCGCATGCTATTCACACGTTCGAATGCGTCCAGGACCGTCAGTATATGAAATGTGAAGCTTGTGAACTGATTCACATGACCCCACGGGACCTGCCCAACGCCACGACTGAGTTCGCGCGATACCAAAGTCACGAGAACGATCCGAAAGACGAAGCTTATCGCCGGTTCCTGGATCGGCTTGCCGTGCCATTGGTTGGCCGGCTGCCTCCCGGTGCGGAGGGCTTGGACTATGGCTCCGGTCCCGGACCCACGCTCTCGATAATGCTCGAGCAGCAGGGATTTGCGATGTCGATCTACGACCCATTCTTCAGTCCGGATTCGCAGGTCTTGGACCGATCCTACGACTTCGTCACATGCACGGAGACGGCCGAACATTTCTTCGAGCCCGAAAAGGAGTTTGAGAAATTAAACGGCCTTGTCCAACCGGGAGGGTGGTTGGCGGTCATGACGGAGTTGTTCCGCGATCAGGTCTTCGTGGACTGGCGGTATGTCCGAGACGAAACACACGTGGCGTTCTACCGCCAGAGGACGATGCAGTGGATCGCGGAGTGGTTGGACTGGTCCGTTTCTTTTCCTGGAAAAGATGTCGTGATATTTCGGAAGCCTATTCAGTAAGATCTGCGAAAGCGGATAAGCGGTATAAGCAGGGTCTGACTACTATGTCAGCACTGGCAATGTCGTCGTATGAGTGTTATTTCAACCCGCGCCTTCAGTTCTTCAAACCAGTTTAGGACGATGTTGATCTGGAGCTGTCGTCACTCACTCGAATCCGGTTCTTCTGCCGGTAGAACAACTAAAAACTGCTGTCCATCGGGTGTGATGTCAAAGCTTCTGTAGTAGGAAAACGACAGGAAATTACGGATAGAAACACGTTGCTCGAAGCCGAATGTAAAGGTGGATTCCGTCGAGAAACCAATACCGTTCAAGGTCTGTCCATCCGTCTCCCCATATTTCTGGGAAATTCGACGCTTTTCCCCTGTTCCCGGGAACGGCTCGACGTAGACGAAGTCTAAACCTCCCCTGTCGGAAGCCTATGCCAGCCGCGCCGCGGCCTACGGCCGCGCGCGAGCTTTACATAACGCCCCTGCTATGACATTCTCACGCCTGACATAGTCGCCGGCCCCCGCTTAAAACGCTTATTCGCCAAGACATGTCGCAGAACCCTGGTACCCTCCTCGGCCCGTATACAGTCACCGACAAGATCGGCGAAGGCGGTACGGACGAACCCTATCGCGCCGGCGACGAGAAGCTCGATCGAGAGGTCAACGGGCGTGTTCTGAGCGGAGCCTGGATGAGCGGGGTCGAGGGTCTCACGACGAGCCGAGAATACGTCAGCACAATTGCGCCATGGCGTACTTGGGCTAAGCGAAGAGGGTGGAGGTAAGACGATGCGCATATCAAGGGTTCTTCTGCCGGTTCTCGCCATCACGGTGCTCGCAGTGCCGCTTCTGACAGCACAGAACCGGACGTCGAACACGTTCGACATCTACCTGATCGACGTCGAGGGTGGGAATGCGACGCTGTTCGTCTCGCCTTCCGGTGCTTCGCTGCTCAGCGACACCGGCTACCCGAGCGATGGCCGTGACGCTGGTCGCATCATCGCGGCAGCCAGGGATGCGGGCCTTACGCAGATAGATCACCTGGTCACCACGCACTACCATCGCGATCACATCGGTGGCCTCTCCGAGCTGACGGAGCGCTTTCCCGTCAGGCACTTCATCGATCATGGACCTAACCAGCAGTCCGGTGGCTCTGGTGCAAGCTTCGAGGAGGGCTACAAAGCGATCTACGCGAAGGCGACCCACACGGCTGTCAAGGCCGGCGACACGATTCCCATGGCCGGTCTCGATGTGCGCGTGGTGACCTCCGCTGGTGAGACGATCACGACGCCACTCCGTGGCGGGGGCGGCGCGAATCCCTATTGCGCCAGCTTCAAGCCAGGAGAGAACAACATCGAAGATCCGCTATCGGTCGGGATCCACATCACGTTCGGGAACTTTCGGACGATTCATCTGGGCGACTTGACCAGAAACAAGGAATTCGAGCTGATGTGCCCGAATAACCGCCTTGGCACCGTCGATGTTCTGATGGGTTTGCACCACGGACAGGTCACCTCGAATTCGGAAGTGCTCGTTCATGCGCTGCGTCCGCGCGTGGGGATCATGAACAACGGGACTCGCAAAGGGGGCGACCCTGAAGTGATGAGAACCATCTTTTCATCTCCGGGCTTTGAGGATCTCTGGCAGGCTCACTTCTCACTCTGGAGCGGCCAGGAGTACACGGTGCCTGGACTCTTCATCGCCAACATGGTCGACGAGCAAGGGCCGACCATGCCCATCGCTCCGGCGCCGCCGGCGCAACCCGGATCCAGCGCGGCCCCACCGCCAGCGCACGACGGAGTGGCCTACTGGGTCAAGGTATCTGCGCAGCAGGACGGGACGTATACGGTCACCAACGCGCGGAACGGCTTCAGCAAGACTTACACGCCAAGGAGGTGATCGCGGGGCCCGGACGAGATGGTGTAGTGGCCTAGCGTCGTGCCGGATTCCATAGTCAGTGGCTTGTTAGGTCAGGACTGAGATCGTTGGGGGCAGTCTACAAGTCGGATGGGCTGGATGTATACGAAATCTCACTGGGCGGTAACGGGATATAACAGGACTTGACCCTGCCAATCAAGACACCGGCACCCGTTCCTTCAGTTCTTCAAACCAGTTCAGGACAACCTGGACCGGTGCCGGAACAGAAGCGGTTTCATCTCCATTTAGCACTGATCAGCTCGCGTGATAAGGAATAAGTGTCCACAAGCGCCTCGTTACTGGCCGAGTATGTGCTGGGCGTCCTTCTCGTTTTCATTACAAACGTATTCCAGCAGATCAGTGTCCGGCAGCAGATTCAATTCATGGACAATCGTCCAAGGCTCTGTATATGCTTCCGGGTCATCGATCGTGATTTCCATCTCCAGGTGTCCGAAGTCTCTACGGTAAAAGCGTTCGGTCAGATGCAGAGCTTCGGTAGCCGGGTGACCTGCCTGGTCGTGCCAAGCCCAGCCGTTGAAACCGGTGCTCTCTACGACGAAGGTGTCTTCTTCCCACCTGCCGATGGAATATCCGTACCAGGTAGGCAAGCCTACAACCGCAGGAAGGGGACGGCCATCCACAAAAATCTGCCGATACATCGTTCTAGATTCGTAAAGGATTAATGTTAATCCAGGGGTTTGAACAAACTTCCAGGGAGTCGAAAGCACATTTTTCATTGTTATGCCGCTCGGCAAACAATGAAGAGTTATAACCGAATCTGGTGTTTGAGGGATTGAATAAGAGCGGCGTATCTGGTTGATTTGTTGTGACAAAACTTCAAAGCAACCATAGGAGATACGCCACTGTGAGCAAGAGTAACGTGAATGGACCGGAAGGTCGAGAAACGATTGAGGATCCAGTAACAGAACTACTACGAGTTGGGGCACAGCAACTGATCCAACGCGCAGTGGAAGCCGAATTGGCAGAGCTGCTATCCCAGCACGGTGGCCGGCGAACTGAGACAGGAAACGCCGGGGTGGTACGCAACGGTTATCTGCCGGAACGCGAACTGCAGACGGGATTGGGTCCGGTAACAGTCCAAATCCCGAAGGTCCGTGCCAAGACGGGCGAAGCTGTGACGTTCCGATCGGCCCTGGTACCACCGTACATTCGGAAGACGAAGTCGCTGGAAGCAGCGGTGCCGTGGTTGTATTTGAAAGGCGTTTCCAGCGGCGAGATGGGTGAGGCCCTAAAAGTTCTTGTCGGTCCCCAGGCGCAGGGTCTGTCGGCGAGCACGGTATCGCGGTTGAAACAGGTTTGGGGCGAACAGTACCGCCTCGGATGCGAGGAGCGTTTGGATGCAGATCGCTGGGTCTATGTCTGGGCCGACGGCATCTACAGCGGACTTCGGGCGGAACAAACCAAGTTGTGTGCATTGGTCGTGATCGGCGTGAATGAACGCGGAGAGAAGCGTTTCCTGGCGATCGAAGACGGTGTACGGGAATCGACACAGAGTTGGCGCGAGGTCTTGTTGAAGCTGAAGTCCCGTGGGATGAATGTTCCGAAGTTGGCCATCGGTGACGGTGCGATGGGGTTCTGGGCCGCACTGGAGGAAATCTATCCCGAGACACGTCAACAACGTTGCTGGATGCACAAAGTCATGAACGTCCTCAACTGCCTGCCCAAGTCGGTCCAGGCGAAGGCGAAACAGGCCCTGCACTCGATCTGGCAGGCCGAGACGAAGGCAGACGCCGAGAAGGCATTCGACTTGTTCATTGAAACCTATGAACCGAAGTATCCGAAAGCCACACTCTGCCTGCAGAAAGACAGAGAGGAACTGCTGGCCTTTTACGACTTTCCGGCCAAGCACTGGCAGAGCATCAGAACGACGAATCCCATTGAGTCGACCTTTGCCACCATTCGACACCGAACGAAGCGATCCAGAGGTTGCCTGACACGGGATGGCATGCTGCACATGATGTTCAAACTGGGCCAGTGCGCTGAGAACAATTGGCGACGATTACGAGGATTCGATGATCTGAGCAAGGTAATCATCGGAGTGAAATTCAACGATGGTGTCGAAGCGACACAAGTCGATCAGGCCGCCGCTTGAATCAATCTCCTAAACACCACTTTTGACAATAACTCAACAATGAATGTTCGGGTCATTTCTCGAATTGTTCGCCCGGCGCTCATTGAATATGTCTTCTGCCCACGGCTGGAAGGGCACTTCTTTTCCATCTTTGACGAGGTCGGCAATGTCCTGAGTTATGCCGGAAGGCACCATCCACACTCCAGACATGTCCGGCTGGCCATCCGGCGTCCGTGGCGTCGGCGCAAAAAGATCCGGCTCGCCGTCCGGCGTTCGGGGGATACCGGGGGTTGGAAAATTGAGCCACTGCGCCGGGGCGGACAGGGCGGTCACAAACAGCAGAACCACTAGGGCGATAGTGACGGCAGAGATCCTGTTGGCTGAAATTTGCATATTCACCTCCGGTTAACCCCGGGCTAGCCTTCACGGCAATCGGTCGTAACGAAACTCATCCTGAGGAAGTTTCTCATCGCAATACTCAGTAAGTCACCTGAAATTGGTTCTGCGGGTAGCGTCTTAATCGCGATCTCACGCCCGAGTTTCGTGTCCCGCGCACGCCACACCTCTCCCATTCCACCCTTGCCGAGGAGTGTGCTGATCTCGTAGTGGCCTAGTCCCAAAACAAGCGCATAACCAGTCCGCCGAGGCCCAGTTCGCGCCGATAGAATTCGAGGCATAGAATCCCGTTCCCGGATGGCCTGTTCCAGGTATCGAGTTTCTGTTGAATCTGTTTCAGTTCAGCCTCGCTGGTGTTGGACGGTTGACAGAAACCGGGACCTCGATCGCCCGGGCTCAGAGTCATGATCGGGTCAACATCGCAGAGGCTGACGCAACACATCCACCCCGCGGAACAAGACCGGCAACCACCGGTTCCAGGCCAGGATCCGGAACAGAATGCGCCGCCCGGTGCGCACGAGTTGGCACGGCACAAGCATGAAAGCGTTCAAGAAGGTTTTGAACTCCATGCGCAGCACGGTTTGCTTCTCAGCCTGATATTTTTGGCCCCAACGTCCGGTTTCGGGAAGCAGCAATGCAAACCACGCTTTCAGTGTCCAGGCCAGTGACGCGATCACCATGTAGGCCCAGTTGCTGGTCTGATCTCCGACCGGCATCCGCAACGCCTGAACGCCGTTCTTCAACTGCTCAATGAGATTCTCCTGATTGCACCGTTGATTGGCACGCATCACAATCTGGTCGGCCGGATCCGAACGGTTGGTAATGTAGAAGAAGTACCGGATGTCGTCAAACAACACCTGCTCTCCTTTGGCCACCGACAGATTCTTCCGCACCACGACGACACGGTAGTCCCGATCGCAGGCTCCGGGTCGATACCGAAACTCGGCCACATCCTCACCCTGCAAGCGGATATTGTCGAAACCGCGCTGCCGAACGATCTCTTCCTTCACGTTGTCGGGACGTTGGCGCGGTTCGGTCGCCACGTCGTATTTCGCGGGCCGTTCCAGGCGCTTCCACTGGCGCGGCTCCAGTTCATCGGCCCGGGCCTTCAGGTTCGCCATCGCGTCAATCCCGAATATGAAACCCACCTGCTGGTCGTCCCATCCGTCCAGATGCCGGGTCTGGCTGAAGTCCGTGTCCCCGCGCAGCAGGATCTGGCGAAACCCCGCATGCCGGCACAATGCGATGGCTTGGTCGAACCGGACCGCGGCTCCTTCATGCGACGGCCGGTTGCCGCTACGATTGACCAGATACAGCGGTTCGGCGGTGTTGGCCAGCGAGATCATCAGCGGGTGATATCCCCACGTCCCGTCGTAGGCCACGTCCATCCCTTGCTTGCATTCCCCCGTGGTTTCGGCCAGTGTCCCGTCCGCGTCCAACACCGCTTCTTCGAAAAACGCCGCCGGTTGCTGTCGCCAGACTCCGAGCCGGACTTGATTGGTTGCCTCCATCAGACACTCCACGTCGTCGGCCTCGAATCTCCGGCAGAAGTCTCCCGCCGTCGTCGGATCCGGAATCCGTTGCGCTCCCAGCGCATCCAGATACACCGCATCGTTGCGCCGCAGTTCGATGTCTTCCAGGCACGTTCCTCCGCTCAAGGCGTTGTAGGCGATGTTCAGCACGTGATCCGACTCGTGATACGGCAGGTGCCGCTTCAACACATGCACGCCCTTGTCGATGGCTTCGATCAGCCCGGTCCGCCGCGCCACCAGTTGCATCGTCCCGATACCACCAACCGATGTGCCCCGCGTCCGCTCTCCCATCTCGTACTGAATGTTGCTCGCCGAAAACATCGGCTCTACCTGATCCGTCCAATGCCGGTCCCCAAGCCGACGTTCGATTCGCCGCTTGCGGTTCCTCATGTTCTTGCGCGTATAATCGTTCATCTGAAATGCCTCCTTTTCCGAAGAATCTGTCCAAGGTTTTTTTCGCACGGAGAGGGGGCATTTCGGGTACTTCCGCTCTTATTGCACTATCATTTCCTCGTCAATCACGCTTGTTCAGGGTCTAGTGCTGACGGGCTTGGCGAAGAGGGAAGCCCTCTAGTTTTGCAGTTGGTCTGTAGCGGAACAATTGAACGCATGAAAGCGCTACGGGCAAGAGCGGACGCCTTCCACGGCATTGACCAGATCGAGGTATCCCGAACCGTCTACCCGGACCGCGACTTTGAACTCGTGGATATCGTCTCCAGGGGCGCGGACAAGGGAAGTGGCCTGTCCGCCCTGGCACGGATACTGAACGTTGCCCCGGCACAGATCATGGCGATCGGGGACAACTACGCAGATTCCAAGATGCTTGAAGTCGCCGGATATCCCGTCGTGATGGGGAATGCGCCCGAAGAAATGCGGCGTCGCTGGCCCGTAACGGGCACAAACGATGAAAACGGCGTGGCTCAAGTCATCGAACGCTTCATCCTGTCCTGACTCACTATTAAAATACTTAGTTTCTGTATTTTAACATTCTATATCTTTAGTAACTATTGAGATATTTGTACGAGTAGTAGGTTAGTTTCTTAGGCAAGTCTCGGACAAGTATTGACAAAAGTTTGTCCACGACGCGAAGGTTAGTTCTTGCGTAGTCAGTAAGTTGCGGCCGCCAGAGATTGAGCGTCGCGCACATGCACCCGTGCGCCCCTAAGTCGTTTGATGACTTGTATTTTAGGGGTATTTTCTGTCGCGTTAGCCAGTCTGTTGTTGCGAAGGAGTCAAAACTATGGCTGGCAGGAAGCAAGCCGTGGGCGTTCAAGCAATAGCGGCCCACACCAGACAGGATGCTGGAATCTCCAAGGGATCTCCCGATACCCGCAGATTTTCCCGTTCGCGATCGAATTCCGGATTCGTAAGGCCGTCGCAATGCCTGGCCACCCGAATCCCACATCTCGATTTCTCCCTTCCAGCTATAAAGAATTCCTGGGAAATGCCGATGAGAGTGAAGACAGCCCGAAATACGTCTCCGGGCAATCTGGGTCCCGATCGCAGAATCGGCCCGTTCAGATTGCCCCGAGGACTGTCCCTGCGGCGACCGGCTACGGTCCCGCAGTAATAACTTTCGAGATAGGGAGAAACGCATGATGTTCGGTCTAAAAAAACTGCCTTCATTGATAGTGCTGGGCGCACTCTTACTACTACTGACACCCACTGTGGACGCTATAGCGCAGGATCGCGTGGAGGTCATTATTCAGTTCGACGGCCCTCCAGGACAAATCCGTCAGGCGATAGAATCACTCGGCGGCGAGGTCAAAGCGGAATACACGTACCTGGGATCCATGTTTGCTGAGGTACCCTCCGACTCGATGGATGCTGTCAAATCAGCGTCCGGTGTTAGTTCAGTGCGGAGAAACACTCCGGTCCATGCGCCCGAGCTCGTGTGGCCGTTCGGCGGGCGTGGCGTAGAAGCAGCCGCAGGCCTGGACCCGCTGGCGAACATCAACCACAACGGATTTACACCCATCACGGACATACAGGATTTCGCCGCAAGCAATTCGGGATCTTACCTGATGAATCATGCTACGGACGGTGTCCGGGCTTTGCACGCGGACGGCCTGACCGGTAACGGTGTGATTGTTGCAGTTGTGGACTCTGGCCTCCGACCCGTTTTCGACCACTTCGACCAGAATACTGTCGTCGTCGGATGTGAAGATTTCGTCGGCGATGGTCACGGCTGTAGCGACAACCGGAACGACGGACACGGGACGATGGTCGCCGGTGCAATCGCAGCCGCAGCCGAGTTCCATTTTTCTAAAAACAGTCTATTTCTGCAGTCGGTCTTCTTTAACGCGAATGGTGCGTTACTGAATCGTAGACCCCCTAACAACGTCCCCGATACAGTCGCGATGATCGGAAGCGCCCCGGGTGCACAGATCTACGCCTTCCGAGTCTTCGGAAGCAATTCCGAACCGTCGGACACCGCAACTATCCTACTAGCGATCCAAAGGATTATCACCCTAAAGAATGAGGAGATGGTGGACATTCGTGTGGCGAACTTCAGTCTAGGTCGCCGAACGATTTATGCAGGCCTTGACGTCTTTGACACAGCGTTCGATGCTCTCCTTGCTAACGGAATCGTTCCTGTAGTCTCGACCGGTAACGCCGGTCCAGCGCTCCTGACGACGGCCAGTCCGGCGAGCGCCTTCAGCGCCATCGCCGTTGGCGCCGGAAGTCTTTTTCACCAGGACCGGATCGTGGGAGACCTGGGCTTCTTCGGAGCTACCGGACCCGCCGGTTTCGGCGACACGTTGCGTCCATTTGAAGGTGGACAGACAGCATGGTTCAGTTCACGCGGACCGAACGCCGACGGCCGGCAGGGACCAGGCGTCATGTCAGAGGGATTCGGTGTCTATGGGGCAGGTCTGGCAAGTCAGGGGAGTAAGCTTAGTCTCGGCATCGGTAGCAGCTTCGCAGCACCGAACGTTACCGGTATTGCGGCTTTGCTCTGGGAACATTTCGATAAGACAAGTAATACCCTCTCCCCTGTTGTGTCTGCCACAAAGATCCGGAACGCAATCGTCGGAAACGGCAACAAAATGATCATTGTCGGTGGCGAAACCGAAGACGATCAGGGGAATGGATGGGTAGACGCGAAGAAGGCCCGAGACAATCTGGGCGGGGCATCAGTGTTCCCACCGACCGCTCCCCCGACCGAAACTCTAGTAAACGACTATATTAAGAGGACATTGGCAGTTGTGGGATCTACAACACACCTTTTGAATCTGGAACCTGGCGACCGTCAAGATGTGATTTACAACGTCAATCCTGCAGATGCGGAACTAAATATCGAACTCTCTAGCATATTAGAAGTCGCCTGCGCTCCCGACCCAGAACCGTTCTTTGGCAACGAACTACTGAGTTATTGTCAAAAGTGGTGTTTAGGAGATTGATTCAAGCGGCGGCCTGATCGACTTGTGTCGCTTCGACACCATCGTTGAATTTCACTCCGATGATTACCTTGCTCAGATCATCGAATCCTCGTAATCGTCGCCAATTGTTCTCAGCGCACTGGCCCAGTTTGAACATCATGTGCAGCATGCCATCCCGTGTCAGGCAACCTCTGGATCGCTTCGTTCGGTGTCGAATGGTGGCAAAGGTCGACTCAATGGGATTCGTCGTTCTGATGCTCTGCCAGTGCTTGGCCGGAAAGTCGTAAAAGGCCAGCAGTTCCTCTCTGTCTTTCTGCAGGCAGAGTGTGGCTTTCGGATACTTCGGTTCATAGGTTTCAATGAACAAGTCGAATGCCTTCTCGGCGTCTGCCTTCGTCTCGGCCTGCCAGATCGAGTGCAGGGCCTGTTTCGCCTTCGCCTGGACCGACTTGGGCAGGCAGTTGAGGACGTTCATGACTTTGTGCATCCAGCAACGTTGTTGACGTGTCTCGGGATAGATTTCCTCCAGTGCGGCCCAGAACCCCATCGCACCGTCACCGATGGCCAACTTCGGAACATTCATCCCACGGGACTTCAGCTTCAACAAGACCTCGCGCCAACTCTGTGTCGATTCCCGTACACCGTCTTCGATCGCCAGGAAACGCTTCTCTCCGCGTTCATTCACGCCGATCACGACCAATGCACACAACTTGGTTTGTTCCGCCCGAAGTCCGCTGTAGATGCCGTCGGCCCAGACATAGACCCAGCGATCTGCATCCAAACGCTCCTCGCATCCGAGGCGGTACTGTTCGCCCCAAACCTGTTTCAACCGCGATACCGTGCTCGCCGACAGACCCTGCGCCTGGGGACCGACAAGAACTTTTAGGGCCTCACCCATCTCGCCGCTGGAAACGCCTTTCAAATACAACCACGGCACCGCTGCTTCCAGCGACTTCGTCTTCCGAATGTACGGTGGTACCAGGGCCGATCGGAACGTCACAGCTTCGCCCGTCTTGGCACGGACCTTCGGGATTTGGACTGTTACCGGACCCAATCCCGTCTGCAGTTCGCGTTCCGGCAGATAACCGTTGCGTACCACCCCGGCGTTTCCTGTCTCAGTTCGCCGGCCACCGTGCTGGGATAGCAGCTCTGCCAATTCGGCTTCCACTGCGCGTTGGATCAGTTGCTGTGCCCCAACTCGTAGTAGTTCTGTTACTGGATCCTCAATCGTTTCTCGACCTTCCGGTCCATTCACGTTACTCTTGCTCACAGTGGCGTATCTCCTATGGTTGCTTTGAAGTTTTGTCACAACAAATCAACCAGATACGCCGCTCTTATTCAATCCCTCAAACACCAGATTCGGTTATAACTCACGAACTACAGCTAGCCATCCACACCGTCAAGACATCCACGGTGGGGCCCACAGGACAGTATTATGACTTAAACCCAACTGAGGGATTTGAACAGGCCTTCATAGGACTGGATGATTTTGAAAATCCATCGGGTGTGTTCCCAGGCCGATGCACAGATTCGGACGGTCCCGGCCCTCTTCCCGGGATATGTTCTTTCAGCCTTTTGACTCCTGAGCCCGGACTCCTCCGCATCAGCGTCAGTGGCGCCACGACCAACGCCTGCAACATGTCGACCGACGCGACGATTGTGTCCACCATGGGAGACACTTTTTCTGCTGACCCACTGGATTATGGTACGGTTGCGGACGGTGGAACAGTAACTGTAGGGTCGATCGACGTACCGCAGGGAGCTCAAAAGATCGAGTTTGAGCTTTCCTGGATCAACGACTGGACACACTATAAGGGAAACGATCTGGAGCTTCAGGTGTTCCTACCCGGATTGAGTGTTCCATTGCCGTTCGGGCTCACTCTCGATGCTCCTGAAAGGTTTGAGGTGACTTCAGCGGCGTTGACTGCTCTGTTTGGGGGCCCCAAGACGGTACCCCTCGACGGAATATGGACCATAAAAGTTCAGGGGTTCGAGGTGAACGAGATGCCCGGAGACTGGACACTTCGCGTGCTAGTCGACGGAGACGAGCCGGATTTGATTCCACCCACGCCTTAGCTGAAAAGGGCATTAAGTGTCTTAGAAAGGGCGGTCTTCGGACCGCCTTTTTCGGTTTCCAGGACAGTTCTAAAGCACAATGGCAAACTGTAAGGCAATCTGCGGAGCGTCGAGATTGTCCTCGTGCTTGACAAACGTATAGACATCGATGCCGTCCCCAACCCAAACCTTAATTCTTTCCTGCCAATCAATCGCGCCGTTATCAGTATAGCGGGATCCCCGCAGACGGATATACGTCTTGATTGATGTCAGACGAATCGGCGTCGTGTGGTCATCTTCATCGTGGACAGATAGGGCGACGGAGCATCGCCATAAGGTAATCCTGGGCTTCGGATGGGACCCTCAGGCGTTCCCAATGGGTGATCATTCGCGAGAAGCCTTCAAGGCTATGCGGAAGTCTGGATCCGTTAAATGCTATCCACTTTTCCAGCCTCTTAGCCGTGAGGATCTGGAAAAAGGTGTGGTTTAGATCTCAACGGCCCGAAACCACGGAGAGTAATATTCGATGAACTTCGTCAGTAGCGCTTCTTTCGCCTAAAAACACCGGCTTCGACTCAATATGAGCAAACCCCGCCGTATACTCATACAAACCTAAACAAAAAACACATCGATCAAGAGCATTATTGAATGTATTACAGTATATACCGCCCATATCTATTTGTAGCACTGTCCTTTAGACACCTCCTATCGATTTGGCCCTGACAAACGCATCCTTGTGGTCGACAAGCAGGACAAAGTCCTAGGACCCTTTACCAACAGTCGTTTCGCAGGAAAAGATGCGTCTTGAGCCGGTATTCCAGACCTTCCGTCAAACGCCATACTGCTGACACCCCAGAAACGGGCCCTCCGCACACTCCGATCGCCGAAAACCCCATTTGAAGGCGTCAACGAAAGTGTTAGATGCCTCACAACCCGATGCCTATTGGTCCAAAATGAGTGCCGTTTTTCAACAAGAAGGAAAAGGCCCGGAATCGGTGCAAAAGGCTAGAGACAATCGCCTTAGAGGCTTGCAGAACGCGTTGCGGAGAGTTTTGCACAGGTTTGTCCACAGTCCCTGTGGAATCGGCAGATTTGCCGGATTTTGGCCGCCTGCAGAGGGGAGCGGGGGATCCGGCGATCCCGAGGGACGCGTGCATTATGGGCCCATCCCAGACGTGACTTGACATAATACTCATTATGCGACGTAAACTAGCTCCTACGCGACCCCGAAAGCCCCACTATCGAGCCTTCCCAACTACGATGTCCCCAGGCTCCAATTCGACCGCGTGGATCCCCGTAACCAAGATCTGGACCTGATCCCCCGTGGCAAGTCCCACAATATTTCTAACCCACCGTGGGATCAGTCGTTTACGGTTATCCACTGGAAACATCCATTTCTTATTTAGAATCGGGAGTCGGCCTTCCATCACGCCTTCTTCTCGCCCAAGAACTTCACGACATACATATCTGTTTCCATGTCCGAGGCTGGAGCCCAAATCACACGGACAGAACTTTCCAAACAACCGACTCGCCGTCGCACTTCCACAGGGTACGTCCCCAACCCGTTTTTGCCGCAGGTCGCAAGTTCGATGTCGGACAGAGTAAATCGTTCCTTAAGCTGTTCCATGAATTTGTCCCGAGCACTCGACCCCTTCGGGCCTTTCTTCATCCTGAATAGAACTCTAGTGAAGATGCGCGCAGATATGCGTCCCGGCCCCGCGATCCCGTCAGTAGGTTCCGGCTGGGTTCTTGCCGGATCCCGATGCGTGAGCCCTGGACGGGTAGTAGTGCAGCTTGAACGGCCCTTCTAGCGGTAACTCCGGACTGAACCGCGCCGGCGCTTTGCTTCGCTCTTTCGTAACCCTCATAACTTTCTTCATCGATTTCAATCCTCTTGTGCGGATCCGAGAGCCGGCGCTGGATGGCCGGCCAAATATCGGGTCGAAAGGCACCGGTGCTGTCGAGCTCGCACTGGAGCTCCTGAGCACGTTGCGCTTGCCGTGTGAAGTGGTTTGGAAAAGACTGCCGGAGCCAGTCCAGGTCTTTGAGCTCGCGCTCAATTTCCCGTCTTCGCTCCGGCGAAATTAGAGAGATTGGAGGCTTTTTGGGTAGGGTTCTGGCCGGATGTGGTGGTGAATTCGGCTCATACGCGCTTTTTGGTCACTTGCTCAAAGTTCAAATTGCATGTTGTCTCGGGCCTCGAAGGGTGCAACTTCCGAGGCCCTCTCTACGTCAACCGGTTTAGGACCGGCCCACCTCTCCCGTGAGTTATTGTCAAAAGTGGTGTTTAGGAGATTGATTCAAGCGGCGGCCTGATCGACTTGTGTCGCTTCGACACCATCGTTGAATTTCACTCCGATGATTACCTTGCTCAGATCATCGAATCCTCGTAATCGTCGCCAATTGTTCTCAGCGCACTGGCCCAGTTTGAACATCATGTGCAGCATGCCATCCCGTGTCAGGCAACCTCTGGATCGCTTCGTTCGGTGTCGAATGGTGGCAAAGGTCGACTCAATGGGATTCGTCGTTCTGATGCTCTGCCAGTGCTTGGCCGGAAAGTCGTAAAAGGCCAGCAGTTCCTCTCTGTCTTTCTGCAGGCAGAGTGTGGCTTTCGGATACTTCGGTTCATAGGTTTCAATGAACAAGTCGAATGCCTTCTCGGCGTCTGCCTTCGTCTCGGCCTGCCAGATCGAGTGCAGGGCCTGTTTCGCCTTCGCCTGGACCGACTTGGGCAGGCAGTTGAGGACGTTCATGACTTTGTGCATCCAGCAACGTTGTTGACGTGTCTCGGGATAGATTTCCTCCAGTGCGGCCCAGAACCCCATCGCACCGTCACCGATGGCCAACTTCGGAACATTCATCCCACGGGACTTCAGCTTCAACAAGACCTCGCGCCAACTCTGTGTCGATTCCCGTACACCGTCTTCGATCGCCAGGAAACGCTTCTCTCCGCGTTCATTCACGCCGATCACGACCAATGCACACAACTTGGTTTGTTCCGCCCGAAGTCCGCTGTAGATGCCGTCGGCCCAGACATAGACCCAGCGATCTGCATCCAAACGCTCCTCGCATCCGAGGCGGTACTGTTCGCCCCAAACCTGTTTCAACCGCGATACCGTGCTCGCCGACAGACCCTGCGCCTGGGGACCGACAAGAACTTTTAGGGCCTCACCCATCTCGCCGCTGGAAACGCCTTTCAAATACAACCACGGCACCGCTGCTTCCAGCGACTTCGTCTTCCGAATGTACGGTGGTACCAGGGCCGATCGGAACGTCACAGCTTCGCCCGTCTTGGCACGGACCTTCGGGATTTGGACTGTTACCGGACCCAATCCCGTCTGCAGTTCGCGTTCCGGCAGATAACCGTTGCGTACCACCCCGGCGTTTCCTGTCTCAGTTCGCCGGCCACCGTGCTGGGATAGCAGCTCTGCCAATTCGGCTTCCACTGCGCGTTGGATCAGTTGCTGTGCCCCAACTCGTAGTAGTTCTGTTACTGGATCCTCAATCGTTTCTCGACCTTCCGGTCCATTCACGTTACTCTTGCTCACAGTGGCGTATCTCCTATGGTTGCTTTGAAGTTTTGTCACAACAAATCAACCAGATACGCCGCTCTTATTCAATCCCTCAAACACCAGATTCGGTTATAACTCCTCTCCCGTTGCTCGTCGGTTCAGAACCGCAGAGCGGGAAATCTTTAAACTTCATCTATGGAACACACAAAATGACTAATCCTGACGTAAAAATCGTGAGTGAAGAAGTGCTGTTGCAGCGAGTTTGGAACAACAATGAAGCTACAGCCTCCCAAATGGAATTAGATGACCGTCGGACCGAGAAGCTGATCAAGTCAATAGAGAAACTGAACAAAACTACAACGCGGTACTCTCGCATTTTGGCTCTGTTGACCTTAACTATCCTCATTCTGACCATCGTTCTTGTGTACGATCTCCCTACGATCACGTGACCTTGAATTCAAAACAATCTCCCCTGAAGCTTGCCGGCCTCATGCTCAGCCAGGAAGCAGCGCCAACACTGAAACATCTGGACTACCTTTCCCGGCCTGCCGTGGAACCGCTCACACTGAGGACACCAGAATTCGCACTCGACGGTGGACGGAGTTTTCAACCGCTGGGAACTGCCCTGTTCCTGTTTGAAGGTTTCCATGCTCGACATGAACACCCCCGCCCGACCTACCTAAAATCTCGAATTGGATCACGCGGCCCGGTCGGGCGTTGCGTCCAAATGAGGAACAACACGCCGAACAAAATCACGGCATCCCGAAAAAGCTTCTTATCCATGCTCGACATGAACACCCCCGCCCGACCGAATTTGGTCTGTTATAATTTCGGGGCGATGGAGATTCGCAAGAACTGCTCGCACACCTCGAAGAACGCGCCACAGTCCATCTTGTCGGTCCGTTTCTCGCCGGCGGCCGCACGGCCGCTGATTGCCTCATAAAAAAGGCCTATAAGGACTCTGTTCTCGTTGCACTGACAGACGGGAAATTGGCTCAGTTTCCGTACTCCAGCATCGTCGCCATCGTGTATAGCTAAGCCCTAAGCTCCTGTGGATAAAAGACTTCGCAAAATACTCATTATGCGACGCTATAAATGGACCCCCTGGCCTCTTGAACCCGACCCACCCGCCAAGCCATAATCACCTGATGCCTCTCACAGATACACTCCAGCGTCCCCTCCGGGACCTTCGGGTTTCCGTCACCGACCGCTGCAACTACCGTTGCAACTATTGCATGCCCCTGGACGAGTATGTCTGGACCGAAAAATCAGCCCTCTTATCGTTCGAAGAGATCACGCGACTCGCTTCAATTTTTGTTCGCCATGGCGTCGAACAGATTCGATTGACCGGTGGCGAGCCTCTGGTGCGCCAGAATCTTCCCGAACTGGTCGCTCGTCTGACAGAACTAGATGGATTGCGCGATCTGTCACTGACAACGAACGGGTCCCTCTTGACAGCGCGAGCCGCCGAACTTCGGCGTGCCGGCCTCAATCGGATCAACGTGAGCCTCGACACGCTGCGCGCAGATCGTTTTCTCAAGTTGACCAAACGAGGCGATCTCGCTGAAGTGCTGACCGGAATTCAGACCGCCCGCGAGGTGGGCTTCAAGACGATCAAGATCAACGCCGTCGTGATCGAAGGCGTAAACGAGGATGAAATTATTGATCTCGTCGATTATTCCAGAGCGGAAGGATTGGAAATTCGCTTTATAGAATTTATGGATGTCGGTAACGCGAACGACTGGAGCCTCAAGCGCACGGTGTCCAAGAAGAAAATTCTTCAGACGATTCAATCGCGGTACCCCTTGAAAGAAGTTGGCCACCGGAACGGCCGTGCGCCCGCCACGGAATACGAGTTTCTGGACGGCATCGGATCGGTCGGCATTATTGGTTCAGTTACCGAACCGTTCTGCTCCAGTTGCACCCGGGGACGTCTGACTGCAGACGGCCGGCTTGTCACCTGCCTTTTCTCAGAAACAGGTTTCGATCTGAAATCATTGCTTCGTGGTGGAGAAAGCGACGAAGCGATCGCAAGCGCAATCAATTCGGCATGGAGTAAGCGCCAAGACCGATACTCCGACGAACGTTGGAAGGCGCTTCAGTCGGGCAACTACCTCGACAGTGGCAGGAAGATCGAGATGATCACACTCGGGGGTTGATGGCCGACCCCGGGGCGCTACCCGGGGACTTCCCTGCCGCGTCTCTTCCCCGATTCGTCCATTTGCGATCAGTGATCCAGCGCGCAATAAAAAGGGGGCTTGCGGCTTAGTGCCTGCAAGCCCCCGTTGCTTTCGAATAAACCTCAAAGTGTGAGGCGTGGCGCTGGTAAAGGTGCTTTTCGTCGTCGTGTCACGAGGCGATTACCCAGCGCTGGAGTCAGGAAGTAAATCCTGAAGTAATCGCCGACTCCACAGTGAACACGAACTTGAACGAAGAGCGAACGCCAATCACACCGCCGCAGGGCCCGATTGCGAAGGACGCTTTCAACTTATAATTGAACACGTCCCCAGGACCCGTCGAACTCGGTCAGTTCTGAAAAAACGTTACCGTTTCTTCTTGGCTTTCTTCTTCGCTACTTTCTTTTTGGCTTTTTTCTTAGTCGCCTTTTTCTTAGTAGCTTTCTTCGTGGTCGCCTTCTTCTTTGTAGCTTTCTTCTTGGCGGCCTTCTTCTTCACTACTTTCTTCTTGGCCGCCTTCTTTTTAGGCGCCTTCTTTTTTGTAGCCATATTGAAGCTCTCCTTTTCTCTCTTTTGTTGTTTTTATTCTTTTTCGTACTCTATACGCCGCGATGTTGCTACGACGCACGATAGTACTTTCCTATAATCGCATCACGTTTTCCAGTTAAGAATTCAAACTAAACCTGACGCGACAGCATATTGTTTTCTTAGGGATTCCCAGATCAGGTCCCGAATTTACCGAATGTTGCTTATGAAAATTCTGTAACGTATGGTTCATTACGTGCGATTTCTCCTTTCAGTGATCACGCTCCTGTTCGTTTTGACCAGTTGTTCGCGACTCGAGGTACTGACCGACGAAGCGCTACGGGATGCCCAGGCCCGTTGGAACGCCAACGCTCCCGGCTTGTATCGTGTCGTTATTGAAATGACAGGCGGACGCGTCGAAGCCGGCGTCTTCGAAGCGCTGGTACGGGGAGAGCAAGTCGTGAGTCTGAAGAGAAACGGACAAGTCATCTTGCCGGACCGGGCCGAGGACTACTCAATCCGCGGCCTGTTCCGGATTCTTGAACAGGAACTGGCTCTAGCCCAACAACCTTCCCTGCTCGGAGCACCGCCGGGCTATGCGGCGCACTTGCTGGTCCGTTTTGATTCTGACAACGGTCGGCTGGAACGCTACCGTCGTACTGTCACAGGAGTCGATAACAATATTGAAATCGCGATTCTGGTTTTTGAACCGCAGTGAAGAGTCTATTCGAGTCCGTAGCGCTTGACCTTGTTGATCAAGCCCTGATGACTCAAGCCCAGTTGCTTGGCAGTCTTGCGCCGATCTCCCTGATTGTTGATCAATGCTTCCCGGATCATCTGGATCTCCAGGGCAGTCACACGATCTTTAAGGAATTTTTTGACTGCGCCAGTAACCGGAGAGTCTTCGGTGGGTTCTTCCACAGTATTCGATTCACGGATCGCTTCAGACAGATCTTCGACTCCGACCAACTCGGTCGCGCAAAGTACCAGCGCCCGCTTGACTTCGTTTTCGAGTTGACGGACATTGCCGGGCCAACTGTAGGAAATCAGGACTTTCATTGCCTCAGTCGAAAAACCGTCCGTTCGAGTGCCCAGTTCGGGTCCGTATTTTTGAAGAAAATGTGTGGCCAACAGCGCAATATCTCCACGAATCTCACGCAGCGCGGCCATCTTCACGTGAACAATATTTAATCTGAAAAACAGATCCTGCCGAAATCGTCCGGATTCGATCTCGCCTGACAGATCCTTGTTGGTCGCGGCAACCAGTCGAATGTCGACGGGCACGGGTTTACGGCCGCCCACCCACTCCACTTCCCGTTCTTGAAGTACGCGCAGCAACTTTGCCTGGGCCGACATGCTGAGATCCCCGATCTCGTCTAGAAAGAGCGTCCCTCCCGAAGCGGATTCGATCCGCCCAACCCTGCGTTCGACACCAGTGGCAACACCCTTCTCGATGCCGAAGAGTTCGGCTTCAAGCAGTGACTCGGGCAAAGCCGCACAGTTGACAGCGACGAAAGGTTTGGCGTGTCGCGGCCCCCCATAGTGAATGGCGCGCGCTGCCAGTTCCTTCCCCGTACCATTTTCACCGGTAATCAGAACAGAAATGCTCGTCGCCGACACCTTGTCAATCAGGCTTCGAATGGCGTCGACCTTCTTGGTTGTTCCAAGAATATTTCGAGACGAAAAGCGCTCCGCGACCGCATGCCTGAGAGTTTGATTCTCCTGAACCAGTTCCTTCTGCTTCGCTTCCAACTCCATCAGTTGACGCGCGTTGCCTAAAGCAACGGCGGCCTGGGAAGCCAAGGCCTCTACGAATTGATCATCTTCGTTACTGAAACGCCCATCGCGCTTGTTGAGGACCTGAAACACTCCGAAGACATCACCCTTGTAGTTACGAATCGGCACACACAGGATGTTTCGCGTTCTGAATCCGGTGAGGGAGTCTATCTTTGGATAGAACAGTGGCGAATTGTACGCGTCTTCAACCATCATTGTCTTACCGGTCTTGATAACCGCACCCGCAATGCCCAGCCGCGCATCGAAACGAATGACTTCTGATGTTCCCAAGGCAACCTTCGCCCAAATCTCACCCTTGTCGGCGTCAAGGTAGGAAGATCGTCGCGCGCTCGGCATCGACCAGTTTGGCGGCCTCGGTTGCGATAATATTCAGTAGCTCATCGAAGTTCTTTTCAGAGTTGATGCGCCGACAGACATCGAGCAAGGTAACAAAACGATCGATGACCAAATGGGGGGCGTGAAAGTTGGCTTTCATGGTGTTGCCAAGGTAGACATTGCGTCGAACAATGTCAATAATACGCAACATGCCACCGCGTTTTCGAGGATTTCCCGAGGAAGGACTGCGTTTCCTCGTCGGTCTCAAAAAGAACAATAAGAGGGAGTGGTTCCAGAAAAGGAAAGATGTCTATCTCGCAAATGTGAAAGATCCAATGGCCTCCTTTATCATGGCTGTGTCCACGGATCTGGAAAAATTTGCTCCGGAAATGATCGGTAGCCCTAAAATATCCGCGTTCCGTATCTATCGGGACACCCGGTTTTCTCCGAACAAAGCGCCTTATAAAACCCATGTAGCCGCCGTCTTTCCGCGACGCGGATTGGAAAAGCATGTGGGCGCCGGACTCTATGTACATATCGCACCGGATGAAGTGTTCGTCGGTGGTGGCCTGTTTAGACCGGTCTCCGCCGATCTTCTGGCACTTCGCGAATATCTCGCAGCCCATCATGCGTCGTTTCGCTCTACCGTCGAATCTCAAAAGTTTCGTAAGTTTTTTGGATCACTCTCGGGAGAACAACTGACGCGGGTCCCCCGTGGTTTCGCTAAGGACCATCCGGCGGCCGATCTCTTGCGTTATAAACAGTTCCTTGCATCGCGCCAGCTCGAACCTGAACTGGTCACGACCCCCGCCTTTTATCCGGAAGTCATCCGGACTTTCAAGACGCTCCTGCCGATGATTCGTTTTTTAAATGATCCGATCACAGGACGACGTCGGTACGCCGACTTGAGCCCAGCCAAAGGCCGCTGAAGTGCGCGGACATGAAGTGAGCCCTTGCCCAAAAAAAGAATTCTGGAACTTTAAACGTCCTTGCCGTCAACTGTTCTAAGAGAGCATGCAGGGAAATATATTTATGAAGCGGACACCGCATCGCGTGACCCGGAGCTGGGCGCGCCGAGTATCTGTTGTAGCGACGCTCGCCCTGATCTGGCTGACATCGAAAACCTTCGGCCAATCACCTGCGACGGATCTCTTAGACCCGCAACCGACGACTTCCGTCTTCGACCTAGGTCATTTCGAGCATCCAGACGCATTCTTCGTTGAACCGGCCCTGGCCAACCTGGAATTGTCCGCATTAACGGAAGCGGTCGCACAGTACATCAACCCGGTGATCATACGGAGCGCGCCCCTCTTACCTGCGCCCAGAAACAACTTCATCGATGAACATGTATTCGCGCGCATCGAAGCCGCAGGCATTGAACCGGCGCCATTCAGTTCGGATACCGAATTTCTCCGTCGCGTCACACTCGACCTCACAGGAAGGATCCCGTCTCCTGATGAAGTTACCGACTTCATCGACGATTCCACTTCCAGCAAGCGCGATGTTCTGATCGACAGCCTTATTGCATCTTCAGCATTCATCGACAAGTGGACGATGTTTTTTGGCGACCTGTTCAAGTTAAACGGACGGGCCTCGAACGTGAACCGGTTCACCCAGGGCCGGGATGCTTTTTATCTCTATTTGAAAGAATCGATCGCTGGGAACAAACCCTACGACACGATGGTAAAGGAGATGATCACGGCAACGGGGGACAACCATGCCGTCGGCGCGGCGAATTTCCCGGTTGGCGGCATTATTCCCATGGGACCCGCCCAGGACACTTACGATGGACAGGCCGCACAGGTCGCAGCTATGTTTCTCGGAATCCAGGTTGTCGACTGTTTGCTCTGTCATGACGGTGCCGGCCATCTGGAAGACGTCAGCCTTTGGGGATACCGTCAAACGCGTCACGACATGTGGGGCCTGTCGGCCTTTTTTGCCCAAACACGGATCCGACGCGAACGCATCAGTGATCAGCCGCGACTGATTCGCTTCGACGTTTCAGATAATTCAGGCCAACGTTTCCGCTACAGTCTCAACACCACCGAAGGAAATCGCAGCGCAAGATTACCTGTGAATGGCATCAGTGTCGTTGCCCCGAAGTATCCGTTCACGCTTCCATCCACCGACATCGGACAGGTTGAAGAGGGCGAAGTCCGGCGTGTGGCTCTGGCCGAGTACGTCACCGACGACATCCAGTTTGCGCGCGCGATCGTAAACTACGTCTGGGAAGAACTCATGGTCGAAGCGTTCGTGACCCCATCCAACGCTTTCGATTTGGACCGCCTGGATCCCGACAATCCGCCGCCGGCCCCCTGGACGATTCAACCCACGAATCCAGAATTGCTTGAAGCGATGGCGGTATGGATACAACAGAACAATTTCGATCTGCGAGGGTTGATCGCACTGATTACGAAATCCAGGACATACCAGTTGTCCGGGGCGTATCCCACCGAATGGTTTCCCGAGTACGTGCCGTATTACGCCCGGAAGTTTGCACGCCGGCTGGATGCCGAAGAAATCCATGATGCCGTGATAACGGCGACTGGAATTGGCGCCAACTACACCATACGGTCACGAACCGGGACCGTCCTGGGCCCCGTTCAGTGGGCCATGCAGTTGCCCGACACCATCGAACCTCGTTCCAATCGAAGGATCGCCCTGTTTCTGGATTCACTTGGACGCGGTGACAGAGACCAGACCGTACGATCCTCCGACAGCTCCGCGCTCCAGGCGCTCAACCTGATGAATCACCGCTTTGTCATGGACCGAATCGACGCGGATATCGGGTCGGGAACGCTCGCACGAATATTGGCTGAGACCAGCGACCCCACGGAAATCATCCGGCAAACGTACCTGGCAACGCTCTCCCGGTTTCCGTCCGACGACGAAATCGCACTCCTGCAGCCCATGATGGTGCAGTTGGGCGCCGCCGCCGGTGCGGAATCGTTGCAGTGGATTCTGATGAACAAACTGGATTTTGTTTTTAACTACTAGCGGCACGGATATGACAATGCGTATCGATAGACGAACCCTTCTCAAGTCCGCACTTGCCGGAGTGACCGGCTACTTCGCGGCACCGCTGGAAACCTTGGCGGGCGCGACGGTCACGTCACAAGGTCTCCCAACGCTCTCTACGGCCCGGAACGTCATATTTCTCCTGATGCGGGGTGCGCCCAGTCAGGTCGACACCTTTGATTTGAAGGTGGGATCCTGGACACCCGAGGATTTCAGTCCGACCACGGTCGGCGCGATGGACTTCCCTGAAGGCCTGTTACCCAACCTGACGCAGCAACTGGACAAGATCTCCGTCGTGCGCAGCATGCAATCAACGGCATTGGTTCATCCACTCCTACAGCAATGGACACAGATCGCGAGAAGCCCAACCAGTGCGACGGGTACGATCGCGCCGAACATCGGCTCGATTGTCGCTCTGGAAACTGAATCCGGCCGCCGTAGCGACCAACCGCTACCGGGCTTCGTTTCGCTCAATACGGGTGGACGGATTGCGAAGCAGGGCTATTTCGGAGGCATCTACGCACCTTTTGATGCCGTAGCCGACGCGGACGGCCTTGAAGGCCTCAGTAACCCGGTAGGCGAGGGTCTGTTCAGCGCCCGCTACGATATGCTCCAACTGCTGGATGCCCGAAATCGCCAACCGTCCCGATACGGAGACGCCCTGGAAGAAATGCATGACTTCTACAGCAGCGCGCGCCGCATGATGTATGAACCCGAAGTCCAGGCAGCGTTTGAATTCACGGCTTCAGATTCCGAACGCTACGGCGATACCGACGTCGGGAACTCGTGCATAGTCGCCCGGAATATCCTCGCCGGTGATTTGGGAACGCACTACATCCAGATCAACTCCAGCGGATGGGATCACCACCAGGACATCTACCTTGACGGCGCCGGGATATACGAGAGGTGCGCGGAACTGGATCCGGCCCTTTCGAACTTGCTGTCCGACCTGGCAAGCATGCCGGGCACCGCCGGACAGACGCTGCTCGACGAAACCCTGATTATCGCTAAGGGAGAGTTCGGGCGTACGGTGGGCGACCTGACCAGCCAAAGCGGACGCGATCACTACTTCGTCCATTTCACGATGTTTGCGGGTGGCGGAACGGTCGGTGGTCGGGTCATCGGAAAAACGACGCCTGACGGGCGTTTCGTGGAAGATCCGGGATGGTCAGGCAACCGTCCGGCAACGGCTGAAGACGTCGCGGCGACTATCTATTCCGCCCTGGGGATTGACCATACAACGGTTCTTAACGACGACCCCCTCGGACGGGGATTCCGCTACACGCCGGACACACCCTGGGAGTCCACTCCGATTGTGGAATTATTCGAGTAGAATCTCCTCTGTGTCATCCGGAAACTCATCGAACACGTAGATGCCGCTCGCTCGCTGAAGAGTACAGAGCGGGCAATTTTCATCAAAATATTCTCTGGGATCGAAAGCCTCCGTGCGGGACTGAACTGCCGCGTCGTCGGGCTGGTCCAGATGAATGAGAACAAAACCGTCCTTGCGCGAAACAATCGCATGGGCGCCGTATCGGGCGCGAAGCTCCTCGTCTGAAAACATAGTGGGTATAGAAAAGAACGCTTCCCTCGATGAGTCAGCAAGTGTCTCCACGAGATAGCGCTCGAATAGGAAAGGTCGAGTTTTATTGTACAGCAGACAGCGCGGCTTGATTAACTGCGTCCGTAATCGTCATCCAGGCGGACAATATCGTCCTCCCCGAGGTAGGCACCACGTTGCACCTCGATAAAAACCAATTTGTCGCTGCCAGCGTTTGCCACCCGATGTGCGGCGCCCGAGGGAACATCCACGCTCTCTCCGACGGTCAAGGGGAAGTCGCGTCCATCCAGTGTGACGAGAGCCTGGCCGCTCACGATGGTCCAATGTTCGGATCGGGATGCATGACGTTGATAACTGAGCCGGCCTTTTGGAAGAACGACGATGCGTTTGACTTTGTACCCCGCGTCCTCATCGATGACGGTAAACGTGCCCCACGGACGCGTGTCGGTTTTTCTATGGTCTGAGGTCATCAGATTTTCACCTAGGAATCAGTCTGGTCCTGCAATTGCAGTAATTAGACTAACGAACCGGAATTGAAACTTGACTACAAAACGCCATGGCGTACTCTATCTGAGACGGAGAATTTCCTCTTCATCTGAGACCTCTCTTGAGAAAGGATTCTCATGCTTGTTCGCTTCTGGGGAACCCGAGGTTCCATACCGACTCCGGGGCCAGGGACTGCCCGTTACGGTGGCAATACATCCTGCGTTGAGCTTCAAACCGACGACGGTAATCTGTTCGTCTTGGATTGCGGGACCGGCATCCGCGAACTGGGACTTTCTCTTCTCGGCAGGTCGGCCACTCCCCCGAGAATCCACATCCTGATCAGCCTTACGCACTGGGATCACATACAAGGATTTCCCTTCTTCACGCCTGTCTTTCTTCCGGGGACCGAAATCAACATTTATGCGCCTCTGGGTTTCCAGCGGAGCCTCGAAGATGCCTTGTCGGGACAAATGCAGTATTCCTACTTCCCGGTAAAGCTGGATGATCTATCGAGCCGCATCCATTACACCGAACTGGACGAAGGGTTTTTTCGAATCGGGAACTCCCTCGTAGAAACGCAGTATCTGAACCATACAGCGCCAACGATCGGCTATCGTATCACCGAAGGCTCGACCAGCGTGGCCTACGTCACCGATCACGAGCCCTTCTGGCAATCGTCGGGACCTGTGTTCCAGCATCCGGGAGATCAACTCCACGTGGAGTTCATTCGCAACGCCGATCTTCTCATCCATGACGCCCAATATTCGGAAGAAGAATACAAGGGCAAGGTGGGTTGGGGCCACAGCCCGATCGGGTACGTCCGGGATGTCGCTCTGGCAGCCGACGCCCGGCGCCTCGCCCTGTTTCATCACGATCCCACGCACGACGACGCCTGGATTGAAGAAACAGAACAGGAACTCCGCAAGTCGATGGCCGGTCATTCTCCTGCGATCGGCGTTTTCGCCGCAGCCGAAGGAATGGAACTTCAGATCCAGGGCGACCGCCTGCATTCCGAGATCACCCGCGAATCGGCTCTGGAACACCGCTCGACCCTGGGCCAGCGCGTGTTGTTCGTCAGCGCTGAGCCGAACGACTTCACCTTGATGGAACGCACGCTTGTGGAAGACGGCCTGATTCTAATGCCGGCCTCCGACGCGGCAGGCGCGTTGAAACGCTGCGAAGAGTTCGCGCCTGGAGTCGCAATTGTCGATGGCAAGGCACTAGAGAACCATCCACAGTTCGTACAAACGTTGCGCCAGAAAACGGGTAACCCCGATTTGCCCGTTATTGTTCTGACCCAGGGACACGATCTCGGCAGTACGAAGTTGGGCTTCGCCGATGCAACCGACTACCTGGAACGCCCGTTCAGCCCACCGATGTTGCGGTCGCGGGTTCGAGCCTGGATTTCCCGGACCGTTCTGGAGAAACGAGCAACGCCATCGGGTTCCGGAACCAGTCGAGACCAATCATCCGCCGCTACAGCGTCGATAAAGTCAGATGAAAACTATACGGACGTTCTCAAAAAGACAGCACTGTTCCAGCACTTGGACACTGCCCAACTCGAAGACCTCATATCGAACGCCAGCGAACAGGTCTTTCCTGCCGACTATCCGATTCTTAGCGAGGGCGATGCGGGAACGAGCGTGTTCATCATTGTTTCCGGACGCGTCCGGATCGTCGAGTCTGTGCCGGACGGCCCAGCCGACATGTTTCTTGGCGAACTCGGCGCGGGCGAGATCTTCGGAGAGATCGGGTTTCTCCGGGATTCACCCCGGTCCGCGACCGTTCGAACGCTGGAACAGACACGGTGTCTGGTCCTGCCTCAGGCAGACTTCCTGATCACCTTGGAATCCTCTCCCGCATTGTGCATTGCCCTGCTGCGGGTACTGGCCGGCCGCCTGGCTGAGGCCGATCGGCTCCTGGCGCGCTACGCCCCAGACCCTTTAACCGGGCTCCCCGGTCGGCGAGCGTTTCACGATCTCTATCACAGACTGGCAGCAGGAGCTCGCCGGAGGGGTAACAGCGCCATCCTGATACTCATCGACATCGACAACCTGCGCGGCATCAATGCCGATTTCGGCTATACAGTGGGTGACGATGTTTTGAAAGCGACCGCCGACGCCTTGCGGCAGTCCTCTCGCACGACCGACCTGATTGCACGTTACGGAAGCGACGAGTTTGCCGTATTGCTGACAGATACCGACCCGAGGGTTTGTGATCAGATTACGGCAAGAGTCAACGAGCACGTCGCCACACTCGCAAAAGAACAGATACTTCCTCCAGGAGTCCACTACGATTTCGGCATCGCGATCAGCGAAGAAGCGCCCGAAACAGTCGACGGCTTACTGCGCAAGGCCGACGAAGAAATCCAGAAGAAGAAAGCGCGAAAGACTAAGGTCACCTCTTAACCACCGCAAGGTCCAAGACAAACTCCACAGGATCGTAGATAAGCTCGGCCGGACAAATACACTGACGCCTTCGCCCGCAATTTCGTCTATTCTAGCGAGATTCCATTAAGCCCCAGGAGGCAGCGTGTCCGACCAGAATCCGGAGCATCAACCCCACACCCCGTCTTCGGAGCATCAGCCATATATCAAATCGTCGACGTCGCTCCCCGAAATCACGGTGAAGTCGCTCATTCTGAGTGTGGGTCTCGCAATCGTTCTGGGTGCGGCCAATGCCTATCTTGGATTGTTTGCGGGGATTACCGTGTCGGCATCCATTCCCGCCGCAGTAATTTCGATGGCGGTGTTACGCTGCTTTAAAAACTCCAACATCCTTGAGAACAACATCGTCCAGACCGCCGCATCCGCCGGAGAAAGCGTGTCGGCCGGAGTTATCTTTACGATTCCCGCTCTCGTGATCCTGGGCACATGGACGCGTTTCAACTATTGGGAAACAGCCATGATCGCCGGCTTCGGAGGGTTTCTGGGCGTGTTGTTTACGATCCCGCTGCGCAGGTCGCTCATCATTGAAACGCCCCTCCGTTTTCCTGAGGGCGTCGCAACCGCAGAGGTATTGAAAGTCGGGGAAGGCGGGGGCACCGGCATTCGACACATCGCAGCCGCAGGAGCCATCGGTGCGGTCTTCAAACTGGGTGAGGCCGGCCTTCGACTCTGGGGTGGTGTCGTCGAACAGGCGACCTACGCCGGCGGCACGATTCTTTATTTCGGAAGCAATTTATCGCCCGCACTCATCGGCGTTGGATACATCGTAGGGTTGAACATTGCCGCTCTCGTCTTTATCGGAGGCGCACTCAACTGGTTCATCGCTATTCCCATACTCGCATCGATCAACGGAATTTCTCCCGATCAATCCGCCGTGAGCGCAGCGGGTGTGCTCTGGTCAACCCAAACACGCTATCTAGGCGTAGGTGCCATGGTGGTGGGTGGCCTGTGGGCACTGGTGCGCCTTCGGACGAGCTTGATCCAAGGCATCCGTTCCGGTGCGGTCGCCTACCGCAAAGCTCGCGATGGAGGGATGTCACGAATCGCGCGCACCGAGCAGGACATTCCCATGCAGTGGGTTGGCATCGCTCTGGCGCTGTCGGTGATTCCTCTTTATTTCATCTTCAACCACATCACCGGCCAGCCCGGACTCTCCGCATTCATGGCCGTGATCATGCTGGTGGCGGGATTTCTGTTTTCGGCGGTGGCGGCCTATATGGCCGGTCTCGTCGGATCGTCGAACAACCCGATTTCCGGCGTGACCATTGCCACGATTTTGAGCTCCGCGATTCTGCTCCTAGTATTTCTTGGTGCGGATAACCCCATCGGACCGGCGTCGGCTATCTTGATCGGTTCGGTGGTGTGTTGCGCTGCGGCAATGGCGGGCGACAATCTTCAGGATCTCAAGGCAGGACATCTCCTGGGAGCAACGCCGTACAAGCAACAAATTGTTCAAGGCGTCGGTGTCATCTCGGCGGCGGCGGTCATCGCCCCAACACTGAACCTCTTGCTCGATGCCTATGGCATAGGCATCTCAACCCCGTTACATCCCGAACCACTGGCGGCCCCACAGGCAACGCTGATGGCCTCAGTCGCTCAGGGTGTATTTCAAGGCGGACTTCCCGTCGGAATGGTCGCGATCGGCATGGCGATCGCAGTTGCAGTGATTGCGCTCGACCTCTACCTGGAACGGAAACAATCGAACTTCAGGACACCCGTACTTGCGCTGGCGGTCGGCATCTACCTTCCTCTGGAACTTTCCGTACCCATTTTCATCGGCGGCCTGATCGCACACTGGGCCAGACGGGGACGCGAGGGCACCGAAGATCGGGGTGTCTTGTTTTCGGCTGGCTTGATCACCGGTGAGGCCTTGGTCGGCATCGCGATTGCGATTCCCATCGTCCTGTTCGGCCGCCCGGATGTTCTGGCCTTCTGGGGAGTTCATGAGGGGAATGTCCCCGGTGTCCTACTGTTGAGCGTGGTGGGCTATCTACTCTACCGCGCAGGCATCTGGTCAGATGAATAGGACGGACGCTTCACCTGAGGACGGCCTCCAGGGAAGTTGACGCGTCCGTTTTTTCGTCGCGATATTTAACGATTACGGGCGCATACACGCCAACACCGTTCTTCCTGGCAAACTCACCCTTGGCCGGGCGCGACCCGGGCACCAGAACGGCTCCCGGCGGAATCGTCAGCGGGGTGTCATCAGAACGCTGGTAGATCGCGTCCCGAACCGTGTCGTAGACCCGTACACCCCCGGTCAGCAGAACTCCCGGCGCCAGAACGGCCCGCTCACCAACAATGACGCCCTCATACACGCCACAGTTGCCACCCACGAACGCATCGTCTTCGACGATCACCGGAAGCGCTCCGGGAGGTTCCAAAACACCTCCGATCTGAGCCGCAGCCGAGAGATGGACCCGCTTTCCGACCTGTGCGCATGAACCCACCAGTGCATGAGAATCCACCATGGAACCATCGTCAACCCAGGCGCCGATGTTGATGAACATGGGCGGCATGCAGATCACGTTCTGTCCGATGTAGGCGCCATCACGAATGCTGGAACCACCCGGCACGACCCGGGGGTCAAAGTCCGTCTCGCGTCGAAGCGGCAAGGTGTCCTTGTCCAGGAAGCGGAACTCCCCGGAAAGATCCCTCCGGGTGTTTATGCCTACTCGAAAAGCCAGAAGGATTCCCCGCTTCACCCAGGCATGGGTCTGCCACACGCCATCCACCTTTTCTGCAGCACGGTAACGTCCCTGGTTGAGTCCCTCTCTGAATTCGGCAACGAGAGCCAAGCCTTCAGTACGTGCCTGCTCGACCGGCAGGGCCATCAATCGATCGATTTCGCTTCCGATGTCAGGCATTCGCGCCCTTCTCGCCATTCGCACCCTTCTTCATGATCAATCCCAGTTCCGATGCGATCCGGCCCAGCGCGTCCCGCGTCTGGGGAGAGGCTTCGGTCAGCGGCAGACGGCAGGTGTCTGCGAGGAGCCCCATCATTGCGAGGACGGCCTTTACGGGTATCGGGTTGCTCTCTAAAAAATTCGCCCGCATTAAAGGAAGCAGACGGTAATGCAGCGCACGGGCGCGCTCTAAATCTCCCTCCAGGGCACGATCGACCATCTCCCCATACAACGCAGGTACCTCGTTGGAAACAACCGAAACCGCTCCGTCCCCCCCCGCCGCGATCATGGGCAGAGTCAGTGCATCGTCGCCGGAAAGCACCCGAAAGCCTTCCTTTCGGCAGCGGAGGATCTCCATGATCTGCGGGAAATCCCCGGAGGCTTCTTTAACGGCAACGATGCCGGGCAGCTCAGCCAAGCGCAAAGTGGTCTCAGCGTTGATGTTTCCACTCGTTCTTCCGGGCACGTTGTAAACAACGACAGGGAGATCGTTGACCTCAGTCACCGCCTTGAAGTGCTCGAAATATCCTTCCTGCGTCGGCTTGTTGTAGTAGGGACCTACGGAAAGAACGGCGTCCGCGCCAAGTTTCGCAGCGCGCTGGGTCAATCGCTGTGCACGGGCCGTCGAGTTGCATCCGGCGCCCGCAATCACCAGAACCCGGCCAGCGACCAACTCGACCACACGTGCGATCACCCTCTCCCACTCGTCGCTTTCCAGCGTCGCTCCTTCGCCGGTCGTACCGCAGGGCAGAATCATGTCGACGCCGCCTTCGACCTGGAACTCGACCAACCGGGCGAGAGCATCCTCGTCCACGCTCAGGTCCTGGCGAAAAGGCGTTACGAGAGCGGTTCCTGTGCCTTGAAATTTTTCTTTAGATATCGTCATTTATCTATTTGATTTAATGATACTAAATGTCCACGTCGTCCATCGTAAACACGCCTTTTTTCCCTCGAACCCACCGGGCGGCCCGTAGCGCTCCCATCGCGAAACCTATCCGGTTTTTGGCAGTGTGACGCAATTCAATCATATCCCCTTCCGAGTCGAAGCCCACGATGTGAGTGCCTGCCATTGTCCCGGCCCGGAGGGAGGAAATCTGAAGCGCCTCTTTCCCGATGCCACCCGGGGGCGTACCTTCCACAGTTCTGGTTTTGCGCTCGATCTCCTCGAGCAGGATCTCCGAGATGCGAAGCGCTGTCCCACTGGGACTATCGACCTTGCCCCTGTGATGTTTCTCTTCAACGAATACATCGTACTCGGGCAGCGATTCCATCAACTGGGCCGCTCTTTCGAGAATCCGGTAAAACGCGTTCACTCCTATCGAGAAATTCTGCGCGTACACGAGCGCGGAATCTGTAAACCAACTGCGCACTTCGTCGAGATGGTCATACCATCCTGTCGTTCCGACGACGATGTCTACGCCGCCGTCTGCCGCCAGTTTCATATTCTCCATGACCGTCTCAGGTGTCGAAAACTCGATGCACACCTCTGCTTTTTGGAGGCCCTCAGCGTTTGGAAGAGGGTCCAGGTCGAACTTCGACACGATCTGGTCACCCGCCTGGAGCGCCAGGCGTTCGACCTCACGGCCCATCTTCCCGTAACCAATCAGAGCTATTTTCATGATCGCGGTCCTGCCGCTCCGCTACTTGAGAAGGGTTCGCGCCAATCGATCGTATAACTCGACACCTTCGAGCAGGTCGCGCTTGAATATTTTCTCGTGCGCTGTGTGCGCGTCGAGTATGGAACCCGGACCGATCAGGAGAGGCTTGCCCAGGTTGCCCAAATACGGGATGTCGCTGCCAAATGAAACGACGGTCTGATCAAAACCTTCAACGACGTGCATGTGTTGGGGTGCGGACGCTGCCAGAACGTCAATCACGGCCCGGTTGTGGACCGCTCGGCCCAGCCGCAGGCGGGCATCAGGAACATCCTCGACCGTTCTCAGCATTATCGAAGCCGTCGCCGTGGCCGCGAGAATGTTTGCCGCCGTCCCTCCGCCGATCACGCCGATGTTGCATGACCCTGCACCGAGAGTTGGATCCTCTCCCCAATCGGTGCCCACGCAGTCATGTAATACATCGATGAGCCTATGAACAGCCGATATACCCGCCTCAGGATAACCCGAATGAGCCGCCTGGCCCCGAACACTCAAGTCTGCGAGTAGAGTTCCCTTCTGAGCCCGCGCCAGTTTGTTTTCGGTCGGCTCCCCGACAATGACAAACTCAGAAGACCAATCCAATCCGTTGGCCGCTTTCGCACCATCGCCTCCCGTCTCCTCGCCCACAAGGAGAAGAAATGCGAAATTCCGGATTCCATCCGCTCGCAAGCGCTCACCTGCAGCGAACATCGCAGCAAAGATGCCCTTCGTGTCACAAGCACCCCGTCCATACAACGCTTCTTCATCTTCGGAGACATCCAAGACAGGCGGAACGGTGTCGATGTGCGTACAGAAAACGACCCTCGGATCTTCACCGGCATAGGCGAGGACATTGAAGCGATCGTCGCCCACAGACTGGGTTTTTACGCGGTATTCCTGTTTTTCAAGAAAAGAACTGAGGAAGCGGCCAACGTCCCCTTCGGTCCCTGTGACCGAGGAAATTGCCATCAATTGCTTCGTCAATTCAAAAGGAGTCATAGCAGGACAATCGTAAATATCGAATACATTCCCTCGCCCGAGGCGTTCATTATAGATCGGTATCGATTACAATCGGTGCGTGATTACCGAAGCGGAATTTACCCAATCCAGCGATGCAGTCCTCGAAGCGCTCAATCGCTCCATGGACACCATCGCCGACGACCACGACGTCGAAATCCTGTTTCAGAGCGGTGTCCTGTCACTGGAGATCGAAGCGCCGACCGTATCGAAAATAATCGTGAGCCCCAACAGTTCCGCCCGTCAAATCTGGATCTCAGCCCAATCGACCAGTTTCAAGTTGGACTGGTCTCCGGACAACGCCGCTTTCATCTTCCCTGCCACCGGAGAGCCTCTCGACGTACTCATAGGCCGACTTGTGGGTGAGGAGCTCGGCGTCGGCCCGATACACCTGTAACACAACCTCTTCTAACCAGCAGAGAACCTGAGGCATATCTCAAGGGTTTCGATGTATCCAGAATGCGACAAGGAGGCTCAGGCCCGTTTTGGCAAAGTCCACGAGGGAATAGGCGGCATGAATCAAACCGAAGGTGTTCAGCTCGGGTGGAGGCGGATCGCGCGGAACAAAGTCGAGGGCCCGCCCCACTGAAACAATCGGAGGCGTCAAACCGAGGGTAAGAACCACGGCGAGGATGCACATGGCGCACGCGCCCACACGGACTCGCTTCGACTCTGAATGCCACACCAACCACAGCAGTAACGCACCCATACCAATCTGGACAATTCCCCAGGCAATGAAAAACAGACGGTTCAATTCGGATGAAACGTATCGCATAAACTCCCGCGCCACATCGCTGCCCAGCGACGCGACGACGTCGTTAAACCCCCTGAACCAGTCCCGCTGCCAAAAGGCGATCGATCAGATAGAAATTCTGCGTGGCCACAACAGCCATGAAGATCGATCCCATGACCCAGGCCCCGATCAGGGCTAGTCCCAAAACAAGCGCATAACCAGTCCGCCGAGGCCCAGTTCGCGCCGATAGAATTCGAGGCATAGAATCCCGTTCCCGGATGGCCTGTTCCAGGTATCGAGTTTCTGTTGAATCTGTTTCAGTTCAGCCTCGCTGGTGTTGGACGGTTGACAGAAACCGGGACCTCGATCGCCCGGGCTCAGAGTCATGATCGGGTCAACATCGCAGAGGCTGACGCAACACATCCACCCCGCGGAACAAGACCGGCAACCACCGGTTCCAGGCCAGGATCCGGAACAGAATGCGCCGCCCGGTGCGCACGAGTTGGCACGGCACAAGCATGAAAGCGTTCAAGAAGGTTTTGAACTCCATGCGCAGCACGGTTTGCTTCTCAGCCTGATATTTTTGGCCCCAACGTCCGGTTTCGGGAAGCAGCAATGCAAACCACGCTTTCAGTGTCCAGGCCAGTGACGCGATCACCATGTAGGCCCAGTTGCTGGTCTGATCTCCGACCGGCATCCGCAACGCCTGAACGCCGTTCTTCAACTGCTCAATGAGATTCTCCTGATTGCACCGTTGATTGGCACGCATCACAATCTGGTCGGCCGGATCCGAACGGTTGGTAATGTAGAAGAAGTACCGGATGTCGTCAAACAACACCTGCTCTCCTTTGGCCACCGACAGATTCTTCCGCACCACGACGACACGGTAGTCCCGATCGCAGGCTCCGGGTCGATACCGAAACTCGGCCACATCCTCACCCTGCAAGCGGATATTGTCGAAACCGCGCTGCCGAACGATCTCTTCCTTCACGTTGTCGGGACGTTGGCGCGGTTCGGTCGCCACGTCGTATTTCGCGGGCCGTTCCAGGCGCTTCCACTGGCGCGGCTCCAGTTCATCGGCCCGGGCCTTCAGGTTCGCCATCGCGTCAATCCCGAATATGAAACCCACCTGCTGGTCGTCCCATCCGTCCAGATGCCGGGTCTGGCTGAAGTCCGTGTCCCCGCGCAGCAGGATCTGGCGAAACCCCGCATGCCGGCACAATGCGATGGCTTGGTCGAACCGGACCGCGGCTCCTTCATGCGACGGCCGGTTGCCGCTACGATTGACCAGATACAGCGGTTCGGCGGTGTTGGCCAGCGAGATCATCAGCGGGTGATATCCCCACGTCCCGTCGTAGGCCACGTCCATCCCTTGCTTGCATTCCCCCGTGGTTTCGGCCAGTGTCCCGTCCGCGTCCAACACCGCTTCTTCGAAAAACGCCGCCGGTTGCTGTCGCCAGACTCCGAGCCGGACTTGATTGGTTGCCTCCATCAGACACTCCACGTCGTCGGCCTCGAATCTCCGGCAGAAGTCTCCCGCCGTCGTCGGATCCGGAATCCGTTGCGCTCCCAGCGCATCCAGATACACCGCATCGTTGCGCCGCAGTTCGATGTCTTCCAGGCACGTTCCTCCGCTCAAGGCGTTGTAGGCGATGTTCAGCACGTGATCCGACTCGTGATACGGCAGGTGCCGCTTCAACACATGCACGCCCTTGTCGATGGCTTCGATCAGCCCGGTCCGCCGCGCCACCAGTTGCATCGTCCCGATACCACCAACCGATGTGCCCCGCGTCCGCTCTCCCATCTCGTACTGAATGTTGCTCGCCGAAAACATCGGCTCTACCTGATCCGTCCAATGCCGGTCCCCAAGCCGACGTTCGATTCGCCGCTTGCGGTTCCTCATGTTCTTGCGCGTATAATCGTTCATCTGAAATGCCTCCTTTTCCGAAGAATCTGTTCAAGGTTTTTTTCGCACGGAGAGGGGGCATTTCGGGTACTTCCGCTCTTATTGCACTATCATTTCCTCGTCAATCACGCTTGTTCAGGGCTAGTGCAGCGTCGCGTTTTTTTCCTAAAGCCACAGGCGTTTACTTATTGAAGTCACAGACGAATTTTTGATAAAACCACAGGCGGTTTTTTACTCGAGCCACGGGCGTTAATGTCGCTTGTGGCTGACTAAGCTAACGGCGGCGTATCAGGCCCTTGGCATTCAAGGCGAATCCGTCGGGGAGAGTCTCCTCGATTTTCGGACGGAAACCCTTAACAGGCCATTCCTGATCTGAAAAAATCTCTGCGATCTGCCGGCGAATCCGCGGTCTATCCTCGGCCTCAAGGAACACTTCAAGGAGACGCTCACGGACAGTCTGGCCGAGGCTGGCCAGAGCTTCAATCGCCACGATCCGCACGTCGTCATCAGAATCTACGAGAAAGGTCTGGAGCGTCGCGCTCATTTCTTCGGTGACATGACCCTGGATGGCCCGAAGCAGGCTGACCCGATGCTCGGACGCCGTGAATTCACTTTCAGCGACAGTCTCGATAATCTCGATGAGATGGTCAATCAATTCCTTTTCAGGGAGGATCCGCGCCAAAGCCTGCACGGGCCAGTCCACCTGGTGATGAATTTTCATGAAACGGAGAATAGGCCCGACGGCTTCGGGTCCTTTCTCGACAAGCATCTCGACGACCATCCTCTTTTCTTCGACATCTTGTGTGATGACAAGGCTCGATATCGTGAATCGCTTGACCAGACCTAGAATGGCCTCGGGAGTTCCCCACTCAAACAGGCGTTCGGCCGCTTCGATCCTGGGACCTTCCTCCCCGTGAGGTTCGGTCAGCCTTTTAACGGCACGGTCGATTTGCTTTTGCGAGAGACCGCCTCGTCTGAACAGGTCAAACATATTGATGAACAATGGCGAACGCCTGTGGCCCGAATCAAAAACGCCTGTGGCTCGAATTAATTATGCTTACTGACGGATGGATCGTCGATCAGTCCAGCTAATCCCCTATGCGCGTCAGGGAAAAGGGATCAATCCGTGCGTTCTGGATACGAAAACCCCAGTGAAGATGGGGTCCGGTAACCCGACCCGTCGCGCCAACCAAACCCACGACCTCGCCCCCCTCGATCATCTGACCGGGTTCGACGTCAATTTGCGACAAATGAAGGTAAACCGAATATATGCCCAAACCGTGATCGACGACCACCGTATTTCCATTAAAGAAGTAGTCCCCTGTCTCCACGACCCGCCCACGACTCGTGGAACGAATCGGGGTACCCGCTGCCGCGGAAATGTCGGCACCGGAATGAGGATTCCTGGGCTGGTCGTTAAAAACACGCCGGTGACCAAAATTACTGCCCTGAGCATTTGGAATCGGGACGACGAAACCGTCATCCCAAAGAATGTCCGGCGTGATCTGAGCAAAAACCTGGCCCAGTCTCTGGCTCTCTCTCCTGGACCGTTCCAGGTTTTCAGGACTCAACTCGACGAAACGGGGTTCGACTGTGAGGCGGGTTATCGGGAAAGACTTGGGCTCGACACGGATCGCTTCATCAAGCACCTCGCGTCTTCCGTCCGAATATCGAAACGTCACCGGTGCCGGGTAGTCTCCGGCACCAAGATCCAGGTCCGCACCGATAATCGCTACCCATCCATTGCCCGACCGGATCAATGGGATCGTCCGGTTCCGCCACTGCACTGCGACATGATCCAAGCCATCCTCGTTCGGATATTCCAGCAGCAGCGCGTCGCCCTGCACCACTGAGAACACCGTCAGCATGAGAGCCAGAAAGGACATATCACCTCCAAACGCATGACCCGGATCGGAAGACAGCTCGTCCCGGCCGGTCTAGCCTGTAGTTTACGCCCATCCCCGGGAAAGATCAGGTCCCCACCCGTGTCCGGTCAGGAGCCTCGTGTTGAGATCCTGACTCTTTGCGCACGTTTGTGCTTATTATGGATCTCGTGTCGCGTGCTGAGGAAAACAAACTCCTGACCCTTGAGGACATTTACGATCCCGGCAGGAAGGGGATTTTCGAGGGCAAATCATCAAGCCTGCGAAAATGGGTCAGCGACGACCACTACCTGGAACTCATCAACCATGAAGACAAGAACGACGAAGAAAATTCACTCTGGAGGCGCATTGATGCCCGAACGGGTGAGGGCGTCGCACTCTATGACCTCGCCGTCATGCGGGCGGCTATTGAGGAGTCCGCTGGTGTTAGTGCCTCAGACGCGGCTGAAATGTCCCGGCCGTCGAAGCATCGTTTGAACTCCGACCAGACCGCCGCACTAATCGAACACAATGGCACGCTGGCCTACTACCGGTTCGGGTCCGATCGCATCACACGATGCAACACCGACATCGACATGGAGGCAGGCGCGGTTTTCAGCCCGAACGACACCTGGATCAGCTACATCAAGAACGACAACATTCATGTCACCAACGTCCTGAACGAAACGACCCATGCACTCACGACCCGTGGCGGTGGTTCAGTTCTCGCCGGCCGCCTGGACTGGGTTTACCAGGAAGAGCTCTACGGCCGGGGTAACTTCACCGGTCACTGGTGGAGCCCGGACGCGACACACATCGCGTTTCTGGAGTTGGATACGTCCCAGGTCCGGGAGCATTGGATTCCCGATCACGTGTCGAACCAGCAGGATCAAAAAATCCACTACCCGAGGGCCGGCGAAGCAAATTCAACGGTCCGTTTGGGTGTGGTGAGTGTTCCAGACGGTCAAACACGTTGGCTCGACACATCCAAATATGACTCGATCGACCACTTGATTGTCCGCGTCGCCTGGGCAGCGGACGGGTCCTATATCATGTTTCAAGTACAGGACAGGGAACAGCAATGGTTGGACCTGGTTAGAGCCGACCCCAAAACGGGTCAGGTCCGTACCATCTTCCGAGAAACGACACCTGCGTGGGTCGAGGTCCTCGATAACCCACACTGGCTCGATGACGGTTCCTTTGTCTGGCTTTCAGAGCGTTCCGGATGGCGTCACATTTACCACTACAATGAAATCCAGGATTCGCCGAAACCCGTCACTTCCGGCGATTGGGATGTGCGTAAAATCTATGGAATCGACACGGTTCAGCACTGGATCTATTTTTCGGCCACCGAACACAGCCCCATCGCTGCCCACACCTACCGGATTCGTCCCGACGGTACCGGTTTAGAACGGCTCACGGATCGCGACGGCACACACGCGTCCACGTTTTCCCCGACGTTTCGATATTTTATCGACTCCTGGTCAAACGCAGTCACACCTCCCGAAGTTCGCCTCCATCGTGTTCTTCACCAGGGCGACGACGAAACGGTAGACGAAGGGGAAATTTTAAATACCCATTCGGTCGCCAATCTCAGCATCTATGCCTGGGGCCGAACCGAACTCACAAACGTGTCCGCGCGCGACGGATTCAAACTTCCAGGCATCATGATCCGGCCTCCAGACTTTGACCCCAACCGCAAGTATCCCGTCCTGTGCCATGTCTACGGCGGCCCCATGACACCCAAGGTGCAGGACGGGTGGGGTGGGTCCATCCATGCGTGGCACCACATGCTGGCCCAGAGAGGAGCCATCGTTTGGGTCCTGGACAACCGGTCTTCGAGCGGCCGGGGCGCAGTTGCGTCCTGGACAATCTATCGCCGTTTCGGAGAGATGGAATTATCGGATCTTGAAGATGGCATCACCTGGCTTAAATCCCAACGTTATGTCGACCCGGAACGTCTGGGAATATGGGGCTGGAGTTTCGGTGGATACCTCACGGCCTACGCGATGACCCACGGTGCCCTGTTTCGGATGGGCATCGCCGGGGCACCGGTTACAGACTGGAACCTGTATGACAGCATTTACACCGAGCGCTACATGTCACGACCCTCAAACAATCCGGAAGGGTATAGAAACAGCTCAGTGCTTGAGGCCGCCGACAAACTCCATGGCAAACTCCTGATCCTTCATGGCACGATGGACGACAACGTCCACATCGAACATTCCATGCAACTCGTTCATAAACTTCAGAAAGCCGGTAAGGATTTCGAGACCATGTTCTATCCACAAGCCAAACACAAGATCGAGGATCGGAAACAGCTGTACCACATGCAGGGGGTGATGACGAATTTCGTGTTGGAGAATCTCTGAGACGTCAAAACATTTATTTTCTTGTGGAATACAGCTCACCATCCCTCCGGACGGGCGTCTCATATACTTTTTGGGCTTGGAATCATTTCAAACGACAGACATGGCCTTTTCATGGAATAATTTAGCGTATGGTTAGTGTTTCCGTATTGGGCGCTTTCGCGGCCGGCATCGTTTCGTTTCTTTCACCGTGTGTCCTCCCTCTGGTTCCCGGCTACATCTCCATCGTCTCCGGCGTTTCGCTGGAACAGTTGCAGGCGGACCGCAGTGCATCGATGACAAAGACGGTGGTGGCAAACTCTGTTTTCTTTATCCTTGGCTTCTCAACGACGTTCATCGCACTGGGTGCCTCAGCGACGTTCCTGGGCCAGGTCATCATGGGACAGATGGCGATCCTCTATCGAGTGGCGGGCATTGTCATCATCGTTTTCGGCCTCCACCTCATAGGCATCTTCAAGATCCCTTTCCTCTATCAGGATAAGCGCTTCCACAACGTCACCAAACCACGCGGCATGTTCGGCGCCTATGTTTTGGGCCTGGCTTTTGCATTTGGCTGGACGCCCTGCATCGGCCCGATTCTGGCAGGCATCCTGACCTTTGCCAGCACTAGGGAAACGGTTTATCAGGGCATATTTCTTTTGGCGGTCTATTCGGCCGGCCTGGGTTTGCCTTTTCTTCTGACCAGCCTGGGATTGAATAAGTTCCTGTCTTTTTATGGCCGATTCAAGCATCATTTCCACACCGTCGAAATCGTCAGCGGCCTCCTTGTTGTTACGGTGGGTGTCCTGATTCTCACCAACAACTTCACACGACTCTCGGGCTACCTCGGTTTTCTGAACCGCTTCGCGCTGTAATCGACACGCACTCTCACCTTCGGCCCTACCCCACCTCTTGTGATTCTGGTTGTGATTCTGGTGTGTTAGAATCACGCGCCCATGGACGAAATCCTGGAACGTCTCCTATCCAGCGCCGAAGAAACATTTGGTGCCGAACGCGTTCTAGCACTCAAGCCATTCCTCGAACAGGCGGCTTCGGACCTTTACGTCCTTTCGCTCTACCCGCTGGACTCCACCGATGACGCCTGACGACTTCTCCCTGAAAGCGGTATCGGAACGCATACGCGGTGGCCAATCCTCGTCGGGCCAAACCGTGTCTCTTTTCCTGGACCGGATTGCCCGGGCAGAGAGCAGGATACAGGCATGGACGACCGTGGACTCCGATGGCGCGTTGGGGCAAGCCGAAGTTTTGGACAGAGAGGCCGCCGAGGGCCGCTATCGGGGCCCACTCCACGGTGTGCCGGTCGGTATCAAGGACATCTTCAGCACTCGCGGACTCCGAACGACGATGGGTTCGCCTCTGTTTAAAAACAATGTGCCCGATCACGATGCAGCCGTCGTCGAGCGGCTGAGGGAAGCAGGTGCGATTATCCTCGGAAAAACCGCCACAACCGAGTTCGCGGCCCTCGACCCGGGACCCACGCGAAATCCATGGAATCCGGAGCACACACCGGGGGGGTCGAGCAGCGGCTCCGCAGCGGCCGTAGCGGCCGGAATGTGCCCGGGAGCCACCGGGTCACAAACCGCAGGCTCGATCGGCCGCCCTGCTGCGTTTTGCGGTATCGTCGGGCTCATGCCCACCGCATCGCGCATATCGCGGGAAGGCGTCTTCCCCAACTCATGGTCTCTCGACCACGTCGGCGCGTTCGGACGCAGCGTGGACGACGTCGCTATGATGACGTCGGCCATGTCCTCCCGCCCCCTGAGGCATGACCCTGCCATAGCCGCAACTGAGATCCGGGTCGGCGTCGTCCGCGAATTCTTTCACGAAAACACCGATACGGAAGCATGGGAGCTTCATGAACAACTCATTGACCGGTTGAAGGGGGCTGGTCCCAAGGTTGAAGAATTGTCACTGCCGGATACGTTTCCTAATGCGATCGCGGCCTTGAGAACGATCATGCGGGTCGAACTCGCCGCCGCCCATGCCGAATTACATGCCCAACACCGAGCAGACTATGGCCCTATTCTTCGTGGCCTGGTGGAAAGCGGGCTTCTTATTTCTGCGACCCAGTATCTTCGCGCCCGACGATTGCGGCGCATCTATCAAAAGGAAATGGGGCAGCTGTTCACCCGTTGTGACGTAATCCTTTCACCGGGCGCCCGGGGACCCGCCCCTTCGGGCCTGGGCAGTACCGGGGATCCAACGATCTCCGCGCCCTGGACACTGGCTGATTTTCCGACACTTTCCTTGCCGATAGCACTTGTCAAGGACGATCTGCCAGTCGGCATTCAACTCAGCGCGCAGCGGCTGGATGAAGGTCGGCTCCTCAAAATTGGAAGATGGTTCGAACAGTGGGTGGGGTTTGCGGAACTCCCCGAAATCTACCATTGAAAACGAGCACCTGAACGTCACTATAAAGAACACTATGGTTCGCGCATCTACAGCCCTGGCACTTCTGAAAGTCCTCATCACCGCAGCCTGGGCGGACTCCGAACTATCACAATCCGAATTGAACTACATAAAGGAACTGGCCCGGCGTTTCGACCTGGACGACTCGGACTGGTTCGAACTCCAGCCTTACATTGAAGATCCGGTATCCGAGGAGGAGCAGATTGCTGTAGTCCAGGATCTGTTATCGAGAATTGGATCGGCGTCGGAGCGGGAAACGGTAATCCGGCATATCGAAGGCGTCATCAGCGCCGATGACCGCGTAACCACCGAAGAAAAGGAACTCTTACGCCGCTACGAAGACATTCTGAAAGAGCCTTCATCCCTCGACTTGATGATGAGCCGCGTCAAGTACCTGTTCCAGTCGCCGCCACCCCAATCGAGAGTGGACGTTGACGAGTTCCTCAAAAACAAGATCCTTTTCAAGTTGCGCCGGAAGGTGGGCGATGAGCAGATTACCCCCCAGATGCACCGACTGGCTCTGCTGGGCGGTTTGATGGGCATCGTTGCACACGCCGACCACGACATAAACGAACGCGAGTTACAGGAAATTCGACGGCGATTGTCCGAGCGCGGCAACTTCGACGAGAGCGCGCTCGATTTACTCCTGACAATTATTCACGAAGAAACCGTTCGCGGACTGGATCGCTACCGGATGATCAACGAGTATACCGGAAACGCGACACTGGAAGAGCGCACTGAGATCCTGGATCTTCTGTTTGCCGTCGCTGCCGCCGACGGTGGCCTGACCCACGCCGAACTGGAAGAATTGCGGGCCATTTCTTCGGCCCTTCACCTGAGCCACAAGCAGTACATCAACGCCAAGATTCGCATAAAAGAATAACGTCATTCCGGACTACCCGGACAATCATTCGCTTACCTCCGGATCACACGATAACTCTCGGCTCGTGCATGGAGAACAGCCCTGCGACGGACCGAAAGGTCCCCAGGGCGGCCCGCTTGAACTGTGCGGGTTTCATCCGAATGAACTCATCGCAGTCGATACGCCGCCCAATGACGAGGTGACCGTCTTTTCGGCGGGTCACTTCTTTGCCCAGGCCGGCAAACTTGGTTTCCGACCATCCATTCAAGTCTGCCTCCGGTCGCTCGTCGTGCTCGTCCTTGAACCACGCCAATTTTTTCCCGGATCCCAACATCAAGCATATCCCCCGGATGTCTCGTCGCCACTTCAGGGCCCATTCAGCTTTGTCGTAGTATTCCGGGCCAAGTTCAAAAAGCAATCGAACGCAGTTACGCGAGACCGCTATCTTGAAGTGGACGTCCTTCTTGTAACCCCGTTTGTCCGCGCCTAAAGCAGCCCATGTGTCATCTGGAGGATTGACCGTGCGGCGCATGTGTTTCGCCACATGCACGTGAAGGGGCCGGTCGACCAGGCTTGCTACACCCGGAGCGAGGGCCGCTCCGATATCAGAGAGTTTGGGTTGGATCTCGCTGCGAAGCGCTGCCATCCGTTCTTCGAAATCGGAGATATCGAATACTTTGAAATCGTTTGACGTAAACAGGTTCATGTTCCCTCTTAAGATTTTCGCTGCCCCGCCTATTCTAAAGCATTGAATCGGACCCGACCCCACCATGTATCCCTGGAAGTCCGTCTTTCCGGGTCTGTCAGAACAATCCGGGACACCGGCGCTCAGATTCAGTACACTTTTACAGATGTTCCGCGACCGCCGATTCCGACACGATTGCCTGGCACGGCCTTGCCTGGGATTTCTCATTGCGCTGCTGCTTCTCTCTCCATCTGCCCTTTCAGCGCAGGCGGTCTACGCCGCGAACCAGATCCCGGCCAATGGAGTCCAGATCGAGTGTCGAATTTCCATTGAAGACCCCCTCGCCCATCTCTATGCAGTAGAAATAGATATTCGGGGTATTCAAGCCGATGACCTCCAACTCGCAATGCCCGCCTGGGCACCGGGTGACCGTCGGATTCGGGACTTCGCCCGAAACGTCCAGAACTTTCAAGTTCGGTCCCGATCTGGAAATCGTAGCCTGAACTGGGAAAAGACAGACAAGCAAACCTGGGAAATTCTTAAACGGCCCGACGACGATGTGATCATCACCTACGATGTCTATTCAACGGGACTGACCGCGGAAATGGCAGACATCTCCGGCCCCGCGACATATATGTACGTCGTTGGACACAAGCACGTTCCCGTCGCCCTCCGTTACGAGAAACCGCGCCCCTGGGATATTCACACGGGGCTTGAACGTCGCGGCGGCGCCTACCGGGCGCCCGATTACGATGTCTTCATCGACGCACCGGCCTTTGTCGGAGAGGCCCGAGTCCATGAATTCACGTCTGAGGATGTTCCCTATCGCCTCGTTTTCAGCGATCCGACTGTGGAGTTCAACGAAGAGCAACTCCTCACGGACATACAAGACATCGTTGAGGCGACCGTGCAACTATTCGGTTCCCCACCGCATAAGAGTTATACGTTTTTGTTCAAAATCATCCCAACAGCCGGAAGCAGCGGCCTCGAACATCTCAATTCGACGCGCATCACCGTCGGAAGAAACGATTTCGCCAGTGGGCTCCGGTACGAACGTTTCCTGTTTGTCGTCGCGCACGAATTTGTTCATGTTTGGAACGGAAAGCGTATTCGGCCCTCCTCCGAAAGCACGTTCGACTACACGCGTGAAGCACCCACGCGTCTTCTCTGGCTAACGGAGGGCTTGACCAGCTACTACGCACGACTGCTGCTCGCACGTACGCGAATACTGCCGATCCAGGCCTACCAGGTCCAGCTCGCGCAGGAAATCAATCGGCTCCAGCATGCGCCCGGACGGTTTCTCATGAGCCTGGAGGAAGCCAGCTGGGAAGCCTGGGCCCCGAGCGACAACAGCGACAACAACAGCATTTCCTACTACACCAAAGGCGAGATCACGGGCTTTCTCCTCGACATCGAAATCCGGGCACGGACCGGAAGCGAAAAGAGTCTCGACGATGTCATGCGCTATCTCATGGAAACCTATGCCAACCAGGGTGTGGGCGTTCCCGAAGATGGCTTCCTGATGGCCTTGAATACGGTGGTAGGATCTGATTTTGAGCAGTTCTATGGGTCTGTGATCCAAAGCCGCACGGAGCTCGATTACACAAGCTACGCAGCTCAAGCGGGCTTTCGTGTAAGAGCCGATCGACAGCTCCCGACTCTATATATGGGAATTCAGTTTGTCGAAGCCGAAGGTGGACTGGCGCGTATTTCGAGAGTGATTCCCGATAGTCCGGCCTCGGCGGCCGGCCTGGATACCGGGGACATCCTGCTGGCCTTCGCTGACCGCCGCGTTACGTTCAGCAATTTCCAGGGTGAGTTCCGGCGACGGAAACTCGGAGAGACTATAGACCTGACCATTACGCGTGGAGACCGTATCCTTGTGTTGGAGTTCACACCCAGCGAAATCCAGGAAGAGACCTGGAGCATCGTAGACGAACCTAATGCAACCGAGGAACAGATGGAGATCCGGAATCGCTGGATCGGAGAACTCAATTAACCGGGGGCAAATGATGGAAATCGAACTCATATACTGTCAGTCCTGAAACTATGAGCCTCAGGCGGTCAGCCTGATCGAGAAGCTCATCACGGAGTTCAAATCCAAAATCAAACGCTTTGTATTGGTGCCGTCCGACGGGGGGCGCTTCGAAGTGAGTGTGAACGGATCGCTCATATACTCGAAACTTGAAACCGGACGTTTTCCCGAGTACGACGAGATCCACCAGAAACTCCCAACCTAAGAAGGAAGGGCGGCCCGGAAGCCGCCCTTCAAACATTCATGTACAACTAGATATTTTATTTCTTATCCTTAAGTCCTGTCACTAGTTGTTTCCATTTCCGCGGCCCGGATTGTCGTTTCCACCACCACCCTGGCCACTGTTCCCACCACCTTGGTTGTCCTTGTCTTGGCCTGGCGGCGTCTTGTCGTCACCCTTATCAGCGGGCGGATCCTCTTCTCCTCCCTGACCGCCGCCTCCTCGGCGGAATTGCGGTGGCAACTTGTCTTCGCCCTCATTCCGGCCCGGCGGCGTCTTGTCATCATCCCCATCCTGGCCTGGCGGTGTCCGGTCGTCATCCCCATCCTGGCCTGGCGGTCTCCGGTCGTCGTTTTTACCCGGCCCACCCTTCCTGCCCGCGACCGACAAAATCTCTACGTTGGAACGGAGACTCCCGTTTTCAACGTGAACTCCGATATCCAAGGCTTCAGGAGGAGTCTCCGTCAACAGAACGACCAATGTCTTGTCGTCCACAAACTCCGGTATAAACACCCGGCTCTCGACTCTCCCTTCAAACGTTGCCGACATGACGACGATCGATTCCGCCGTAAACCCCTCTCCACGCACAGTAACGGAAATGTTTTCGCTTCCGGCCCCGATTGTCTTGGGATTCAGGGATCGAATGAGGGGAACCGCACCTTCGATCGTCAAGGACAAGGTTTCTTCCGACAGGCCTCCTCCCCCGGGATTACTTACCTGAACCGACTTCTGACCCCGAGCACTCAATATTTCGCGATCAAGGATTCCTACCAGTTCTTCCGTCGAATTAAAGAGGGTTTTGATCGCCATTCCATCAACAAGGATCTCCGAATTGCCTACAAAGCCCCCGCCCGCTACGGCGATAATCACGCGGCCTTTCGTGGGTGACAGCGTGGACGGGGTCAGTGAATCCAGAATGGGAGTCGTCGCGCGTATGACGAATGGGAGCCTGGCTTCATCGGATCCACCCCCGGGAGATGGACTGACAACCCCGATTTGAAACGATCCAGCCCGTTTTAGAATGCCCCGATTAACGCGACCGATCAGCTCAGAATTGCTCACGAATTCTGTCGGAATACGCGTTCCGTCCACAGTGACAGCCGTGCGGCTCTCGAAGTTGGAACCCGTCACCGTCAGCGATATAGAAATGGAGTTAACAACTGCTTCCGTTGGAGAAAATCCATCGATCGCAGGCGGAACACCGGTGACTTGAATCGCAAACGGTGCGGAACCACCGCCCGGAGCGGGATTGGAAATCAAACCATTCAAACGCCCGGAACGTTCGATGGCAGCCGGATCCAGTTTCAAGCTGATCGTATCGGCAGCCACCGCCACATCCATGGCGCCGTCAAGACGAACGCTTGTCAGCTCGGGTAGAAAGCCGCTTCCAGTTATCGTGATTTCGACCGGGCTGTCCGTACCCGCAGACACCTCGGACGGCGAGACGGCATCGACACGAGGTGGAGAGTGCCTCCGTTCAACGACGGTAAAGATCAGTGATCCGGATACCTGGGATCCCGGGTTTTCGACAAAGACCGTCTTTTCTCCTGCAATTACGGCACTGGCAGGAACCCGGACAGTGAGCGTCTGTTGGGACAGGGCACCGGGAACCAAGAGCAGTCCATCGAAAGACACGACGGATGTCCGGTTGAAGTTATTACCTCTCAGCGTCAATACAACGTCCTTGTCCGCGATCGATTCGTCAGGAGACATACTGATCAGGACCGGGTCGGGACTCTCGACTTCGATATTCGTCACTTCCGGATCGGGCACGGAGCTGCCACCGCCCGGGCCGGGATTGGTGACGCCAATGTTGAAATTGATCGGCGCGAGTTGAGGGCTAATGAAAGCATTGCCATCGCCCTCGGTGATGGCCTGAGTCGATGACCCAACTGCAAGCAGCGAATCGAGCAGGGACCCGAAAACAACAGCCGTCAACTCAGTTGAACTGATGAACGTCGTCGGTAAGGTTGCTCCGTTCAGGTTGACAACCGATGTGGGGAGGAACCCGGTTCCCCGAATCGTGAGCGTAACGCTGGTCACACCCAAGGGAAATGTTTTCGGCTCGATTTCTGTGATTTGGGGCTCGGGATTCGGAAGTCGGACGAAGGTGGCATCATTGCTTCCGAAGTTGGCGACAACCGCCAACTGCGCCCCGGGATCCACATCGACGCCAAACGCTGTACTTCCGACAGGGACCTCGGCCAAAATCTGCAATTGCCCCAGGTTGATCACCGTCACTGTCGTGATCGCGCCGAGGCTTCCCTGCCCCCGAACAAACCCACTGTTGCTGACGACCGCGTTGTTGGAGATCGGATCCACCGCCACTGCAGTCGGACCGTCCCCGACTTCCAGCGTGGCGATCACTGTCAACGACTCAAGGTCGATTACGGTGACCGTTCCGCCGTTGGCATTCGCGACCACAGCAACGTTCGTCGTCGGGTTGATTGCCACTGCACGTGGAAATTCTCCCGTTGGAACCTGCCCCACAATGGTTCCCTGCGCCAGATCGATGACTGAGACCTGCATTCCCGCACGTTGGGTGACGAGGGCACGCCCCGTCACCGGATTGACCGCGATACCTCCGGGCCGATTCTGAACGGGGATCGTGCCGGTAACCGCAAAGGTATTCAGATCGATCACGGCCACGCTGTCGTCCTCGCCGTTGACGACCAGAGCCTGGGCCTCACCGGGCACGATGGCAACACCGGCCGGAAATCTCCCGACTGCGACCGTCGCTACGACACTCCGGGATCCGATGTCGATAATGGACACATCGTTACTGCCAACGTTAGCTACGACCGCGAGGCCCAAATCGGGATCGACGTCGAGTTCTGTCGGACTGCGACCCACTTTCACCTGTCCCACGACCTGAAGTTCGTCGACGTCAATGAAGAAGACACTGTCCGCCGATTCGCTGGCGACCAAAGCCAATCGTGACAGGGGATCGATCGCAACACCGGCGGGAAATCCTCCGACCCCCACGCGCCCCACGATCAAGGGATTGTCCAGCGCTGGATTCACCTGGAAGTCCAACGAAGACGAGGTTCCTCCGCCTGGAGGTCCGGTAACGACACTGATCGCAAGCGTTGCCGTTTCGAATAAAGCTGCGGCCGGAAGCACCGCCTGGACCTCGACCGCGCTAACGAAAGTCGTCTGAACAGGTACCCCGTCGAGTTGGACAACCGAAGTCGGGCTGAAGTTGGCCCCACCCACGCGCAGATTCAAGGTACTGCTGCCGGCGAAAGTCGCCGACGGCGTGACGAATAATAACGTCGGCGCCGCGGCTGCAACGACGCCGCCGCTTTCGAAACGGACTCCATCAACGTTCTCTAAAGCCAACTCTATCGTTTGTGTATCCGGGGAAAACTGAGCACCCGGAGCACTCGGCCTGAGTGTGTAGGTTCCAGCCGGAAGTTGAGAAAACACGAATGCCCCAAAGCTATCGGTCGTTTCGCTCGTGTTCACCGGGCCTTCCAACGACACAGTCACCCCGGAGACGCCCAGACCTGCCTGGGTCACGCTTCCCGTTATCGCCGAGGTCGTCTGCGCAGGCGGAACGAATGCGCCACCGGGAATCTGAGGGTTTACGTTGGCTAAGGAAAGTCCGTTCGTAGATCCCATCAATGCTGAAGCAATGAGCGCTTGGCTTGATGTGAGGTATGCCCAGACACGAGATTCGGCGGAGCTGGCCGGCACAAAGGAACTGAAAAGCCCTGATTCCGTTTGTCGAGGAGGAATCGTAATTGTTTCCCTGCCAACAGTGGTTCCATCGTCCCGAAGGATAAACAGATCGACAACTGCTTCCTCGGTTCCCACATTGTTCAGGGTCAGACCCGTGAAGAACAGGTCGCTGTCGGCAAAGTGCGCGAAGACCAAATCTCGCGAGGCAGACACCACGTCAGTGCCCGACACCAGAGCAAACGATGAAGCCGTGAGGTTCCCTAAGCCGATGAACGTCGCCACCTGGCCCAAATCCGACTCAACTTCTATCCAGCCCAGACGCAGCTCACCGGAGGGAAAACCGAACAATTCCTCGGCACTCAATCGGAACGATTCGTTGGGTTTGAGCGGTATACGGGCAGGGTTCGTTTCGCCACTCCATAGGGCTCCACCGGTCTGGTAGGCCGTCAACGTCACTTCCTGACCAATGCCTCCGGCATTCACAATACCGACGTGTGATATCCACCCCGCGCCCGTAATAAATTGGGAAAGAATCGCCGTCGTCGAATTCTCTAAGGATTGGCCCGCCAGCATCACCGATTCCCTGCGCAGGGCGGGCGCTTCCGGAACCTGAAAATCCGCCACTAACTCTAAACCGGCAAGGGGACGATCAGACGTCACTCGCACATGCGATGCTTCGCTGAGGTCGATCGATTCGAACACGTCCGTCAGTGTCTGACGGAGAAGCCCACGTGAGGGCACGACGAGTGATGCGGACCCAAGAGTTGATCCATCGCGAGCAAACAAAGTCGCCGACGCGTTGGCAAGCTCGGGGCTCGGATTTACAAGGGATAATTCCGTCGCCCCGATTCCGTCTTCAGAAACGAGCGGGAACAGAAATTCCGTTAGCGGTTCCGCGACCGCGGCGCCATCGAGGTCGGTCAGCGCGGAGTTACCATTGAGGAAGAAACCGGTCAATCCGGAAGTCGCACTTGCAGCCTCGACCCAGCCATTGAAGGGCGTATCGGTACCAAATATTTCCGGATAGATCCGCGTATACTGACCTCCCGCCGGAATTGCAATCGATACAGGATTCTCGACTCCGGACTCCGTTACCAATGAACCGTCGGGATTCAGTGCCGTAAAAGTTACTGTGACCGATGAAGGTGTAGGATTGCTGATCGCGAGACCGGTAAAGACCCCGTCAGAAGTGATCACGCGTGGAAAATGAAGGACGCTCTGGGCCCGTGCTTCGCCTTCCACAGCCAGGGAAAGGCCACACACGGCCAAGCTCAGCAAGCAATATTTGAGTGGGTGCAACCTGCGAACGAAAGACATGAGTGCTAACTACCCTATCCTCTGGACTCTTCAGTTTAGGCTGATGACGGGTAGGCTATAACGGGGCCCGAGGGATGTCAAAAGGCGATTCCTAGGAAGGAGGCTGAAGCGGCCACGGCCGGTCTGTTTCAAGCCCCGCCCAGATTGAGGGGATCACAGGGACCCGGGCCACGACCCAGACCGAGCCTGTTTCGAATGGCATCCGCGGTAAATACTTTCCCATCTTTGACGGCATCCGATAGAGCCTGCCCGCGCGCAAGATAAGCTGCAATTGCTGCGGATAGGACACATCCTGTCCCGTGCGACTCCGCGTGGTCGATGTGCTCGCCTGAGAGCCGCGCCATGGTCTGGCCATCGAAAAACACGTCCAGAGCCGTCACACCCTCCAGATGCCCGCCCGTAACCAGAACGCTCGCCCCGCTCAATTCGTAAATCCCTCGCGCCGCAGTTTCCATCTCGGACGGCGTCCGGACCCTCTGGCCCGATAAAGCTTCAGCCTCGTTCAGATTGGGTGTCACAAGGGTGCACAGCGGAAGCAATTGTGTACACAAGACTCCTAGTGCATCGGAATCAAGCAAGGTCGCCCCTGAACTGGAGGTGATGACGGGATCCAGGATCACCAGACGGCAGTCGTATTGAGCTAAGGTCTGTTGAACGATTTCCACGTTGTCTCGAGAGGACAACATGCCGATCTTGACGGTGGTGGGCGGAATGTCGCCGAGCACGGCGTCGAGTTGCCCGGCCAATGCCCCGTCGGGCAGGGGGAACACTTCACGTACGCCCTCAGTGTTCTGAGCTGTAAGCGCTGTAACCACTGCCATTCCGTAGACACGCAAAGCGGAAAAGACTTTCAGATCCGCCTGAATCCCGGCACCTCCACTCGGGTCGGATCCCGCGATCGTCAAGACCGTCGGTATCACGACAACTCCCCGAAGCCGCTTCGACCGTACTGAAAGATACCGGGCCCCATCACGGCATTATATCGTTGGATAGATAGGAGGGCAGACAGGCGTCGGGCTGAACCGGCTGGTTTCGGGGCTACTTGAGCCGAGGACTGATACAATATCCGGGTGTTACCGAGAACATTCATGACGTTCATATGTTTGCTGTTTATCACGGCTTTCGGGTTCTCTCAGGTTCCTGCCGGCCCCCCTTTTGATAGCGCCACGCATCCCAATCCGATCGTAACCTTCGCAGAGAACGCTGACTTCATGCCCACAACATACGAGGTGGCAGTCGAGGATGCCGGCATTGAGATTCTCGGGCTCTCCTCTAATGAAGGCACTCGGGAGAGTATTGAAATTGCGGCGGGTAGAGTCGACGAAGTAAAGATTCTCGGCCGAGACAGGGAGACCCTTTTCTACCCCGTTGTGCGCCAGCATTTCCAGTTGCATGACGGCGGTGTCCTCACCCTCTATTCGTTCAGAAACCCGAAACCGGACATTCCGGATCGTTTTCTGGTCTCGACGCTCAACCAACATGCCTTCGCGAGGGAAGACGATCCCGAAAAAAACCGCTTTGGAGCCAGTGCCCGGCCCGCTCAACTCGCTGTCCTCGGAGCACCGGCACTCTTATTCGACAACGAGGGTAAACTGACTTTATTCTGGCAGGATTCGAACGTCTCACACGTGGTCGATTCCACGATCGAACGCGGGGCTCTCCTGCGCCTTGTCGAAGACCTTCTCTAAACGGAAATCACACTGAAACTCTATTAACTGAGTGAACATGTGAATCGCCTCGACAGGTACATCTTTCGCGAAATCCTCACTCCGGCGCTGATCGCGTTGATCGCACTGACGTTCGTCTTGGTGGGCCGCGAACTGAGCGCTTTACTTGAGCTCGTCGTTCGTCGTTCGGCGACCGGACACGAACTCTTTTCGATAATTGCGGCAATCGTTCCGGGAGCGTTGATCTTTACGATCCCCACGGCCGTTCTGGTGGGCGTGCTCACCGGTTTCGGGCGCTTGTCCTCCGACAGCGAAAGCGTCGCTTTCAGGGCCGCCGGCCTGTCGATGGCCACGATCCTCCGTCCCGTGCTGGCCCTCGGAGTTCTGGCGTGGGGCGTGAACATGGTCCTGTCGGTGTGGATCGCGCCGACGGCGGCTGCCAATCTCCGTCAACTCACGCGATCGATCGGAATTCGCCAGCTGGCTTTGGAGCTTCAACCCCGTGTATTCAACGAAGACGTCGAGGATCTGGTGCTTTATGTTCAGGATATATCTCCAGATGGCAGTGAGTGGCGCGGGATTCTCCTGGCAAACCTTGAAGATCCGGATGAGCCTAAGGTCATCTTTGCTCGATCGGGCCAGCTCGTCAGTGACCCTGACAACGAACAGTACCAAGTCACTCTGTCAGCCGGTAGCAGGCACGTGGTTTCGCCTCTGGCTCCAGACCGCTATTCCTCGACTCAGTTCGACACATTGACGCTGCCCGTCCCGATTTCTACCGAACCCACGGATACAACTGAATCGACCCCTGTTGAACTATCGACGCGGGACCTCTGGACGGCCGTCCGGGCAGACGAGGCCACGTACGGGGAACAGGTCGAGTTCCACCGCCGGCTGGCGTTGCCGTTTGCCAGTCTGGCCTTCGCCCTGATCGGATTCCCTCTCGGCTTGTCGACGAAGAGAGGGGGCCGCTCACTGGGACTCGTCGTGAGCGCCGCACTGATGTTGATCTATTACATGGTTTTCATCGGAGGGACACAGATCGCAGGTAACGCTCAAATGTCGCCCTTCCTGGGAACCTGGGGGGCCAACCTCGGATTCACCCTGTTGGGGGTGGGCTTGCTCCTGCGGTCGGAACGCGAACGTAGCAATCGCGCAATGGAGCTCCTGCTTGATACCGGTGCGTGGATTCGGAAACGATTTGCGTCCGTTCGCGGAGGGCCCAATAGATTCAGCCAATGGGCGTATTCCCTGACGCACCACCCCACCTGGTTCCGCACGCTGGACCTGTATGTTCTAAAGAGCTTCTCGTTTTTCTTTCTACTCGTGCTCGTAGTCTTCGTGTCGATGTTCGTCATCGTGACACTTTTCGAACTATTGCCCGATATCGTTCAGAACAACGCCAGCTTTGGCGTCGTCGCCAGCTACTTTTTCTATCTTTTGCCACAGATTCTGTACTGGGTGATTCCTCTCGCAGTGCTGGTTGCCGTCCTGGTCAACCTGGGAACCCTGACGAAAGCCAATGAAACCCTGGCCGTCAAAGCGGGTGCGATCAGCCTGTACCGCCTGTCAGCGCCCCTCCTGCTGACAGGCCTCGTGCTGTCAACAGGCATCTATGTCATGCAGGACTTTCTACTGCCTTACACCAATCAACGTCAGGATGAGTTTCGGAACCAAATCAAGGGCAGACCCCCCCAGACATATCGCGATCCCTTACGCAAGTGGATGGCGGGATCGGACAACCGTATTTATTACTACAACTATTTTGACCCGGTGCAGAACTCCTTCCCCGGCATTTCGGTGTTCGAATTCGATCCCGACTCGTTTTCACTTCTGCGCTGGACATTCGCCGAACAGGCGCGCTGGAACGGTCAATCCTGGGCGTTCTTGAAAGGCTGGACGGCTTCGATCGACGGTAGCGGCCAGATGGATGCCTATGATTCTTTCGAGCAGTTTGCCTACTCACAGATGAGTGACGATCCCGACTACTTCAAAAAAGAAGTGCTTACTGCGTCTCAGATGAACTATCCGGAATTGAACCGCTACATCGACGACTTGAGCCGGAGTGGTTTTGACGTCAGCGGCCTGACGGTTGATCTGTATCGGAAGCTGTCGTTCCCCCTGGTATCGGTCATCATGGTCATCATCGCCATACCGTTTTCGTTTACCACGGGGCGCCGCGGAAGCTTTTACGGTATCGGATTATCCATTGTGATCGGAATCAGCTACTGGGCCGCCTTCGAACTCTTCGACAAGCTGGGGGGAATAAACCAACTCTCCCCTTTGATTGCCGCGTGGTTTCCAAACCTCATATTCGGCTTCAGCGGCTTTTGGCTGCTATTAAAGGTCCGGACATAGCAGTCCGTATCCGTCATGCACGCGGGTGGTGATCCTGATAAATCTGTTTTAGTCTTTCCCGAATAACGTGGGTATAAATCTGAGTGGTCGAGATGTCTGCGTGTCCCAGCATCATCTGGACGGAGCGCAGGTCAGCGCCCCGTTCCAGCAAATGTGTTGCGAAAGAATGCCGCAGCATGTGCGGCGTGACCTTCTTTTCGATCTTGGCGCGTTTCCCGTGCCCCCGCAATATCAGCCAGAAGCCTCCCCGCGTGAGGGCTTGGCCTCTATAGTTAAGAAAAAGACTCGGGCTCGTCTTCTTGGGACGTCCGCGATCGATGTAATCACGAACGGCCTCTGCGGCGGTCTCCCCTAAGGGAACTATTCTTTCCTTGCTCCCTTTTCCCATCGAGCGGACAAAACCGTTTTCCAAATCGACGGAATCCATGGTCAGGGCAACAAGTTCGGAAACTCGAAGTCCCGTGGCGTAGAGCACTTCGAGCATCGCTCGATCTCTAAGCCCCCTAGGTCCGGAAACGTCAGGCGCTCCCAGGAGACGGTCGACTTCGTCAAAAGTCAGAAAGTGAGGGAGGGGTTTCCAGGCTTTGGGTACATCGACTGCCGAGGTCGGATTTTCTTCGGTAGCGCCATCGAGGATCAGGAATCGATACAGTCCGCGAACCGCGCTCAGAGCGCGGGCGGCCGAACGGGCTTTTAATCCATGATCGTACAGAAAGCTTAGAAACGCGGAAACACCCGTTGCCCCCACACCGAGCACATCGCGCTTATCCAAGTACTCTAAGTACAGCGTAAGATCGCGGCTGTAGGCACCGACCGTGTTCGCGGACAGCCCTTTCTCAATTCGAATGTACTGGATGAAACGGTCGACCCACTGATCGTTCGTCACCGAATGATTCGCGGCGGATGTCATTTCATAACTACCTAAATCTAATATATTTATATGTTAAACAGATCAGACCCGCTTCCGTATCCGTGCCGTCGCGGTTAACACGAGGGTAACATTCGGGTAAAACGCTTGAAAAGGGTCATCCGGGAATGACGGGGTCGCGTTTAGACGAGATAGACGAGCATTCACTACAAAGCTCACTGACAGTACTTCCCTAAAAAGGACGGGCTTGTCGGCACGCTCACAGGGGCATCTGGATACGATCCCAAGCAAGCTTGACGATCAACTCCGTGAGACGCTGGAGTTCACAACTCCAGCAGAAACATTAAACGCAGGTGTTCAATCGAGGGAGGTCCTGCCGACTGCAAGAACTCGAGGCTGAATTTCTTCTGGACTAACAGCCACCCGCAGGGCAGAGTGTCGGTGTGACATTGACTGCGATTACCTTCTTAGGTCTCGCCGCCTGTTTCATGAGTCCGCAAATGTGTCTCCCGTGGGTTTAGTCCCCAGCCATACGAGTCTAGACAACGTAAGATTTACCCATCCTCCCAGCGTTTTGCATTACAGGTGTTCTCAATGTCGCGATTAGTCCTCCTACTGTTCCTCCTCGCCGTTTTTGGTGTGTTGATCACGGACTTGGTGCTCGTCATCCGAAGCGCAGTCGGAAAGATTCCGATTCCCGATGACAACAAGGCCCTAGGTTGGTGGGGGGACGTACAGATTCTGATCGCATCCAGCGTAAATGCAATAAACGCTGTCAGCCAACCGACGGCTTCGTTTACTGATATTCGATACTGGACTCAACTGGCTGTTGCCACCTCCGTATTCTTTGGGTGGCCCGCCTTGGTCGCATACCTCATGTACGGTAGAAAGAAACACAGGAATTACCGCAAATTCGCCAGACTGTTCTTATGGCTGAGCGTTTTCCACCCAATCATTATTTTTCGTTCAGCAGCCGCGATAAGCTCAGCCACTCTCTTGCCAGCGATGAAGCGCCGATGTAAAAAAGTTTGGGAATAAAAGCGTTTAGTGAGTCGAGAGAATCTCCTTCTAGCGAGGCACTTCTGTTCGATTGTTCTGGCGACGTATCCCCACCCGACGCTCTAACTATCTATTCACCCGATATTTCGGAAGTTGAGATTTCATTGCCTGCTGTCCCACTCTTTTATAGACTGCCCCCAGCCTTCTAAGCATCGACCCTTATCAGTGACTCAAGTAACCGGCAAATCCAGCCTGCAAGTGAGATTCAGTATGATCAGGACTGTCTGTATCTTGGCGTTAATCTTTGCCTTGTTGCCTGCGATAGCAAATGCCCAGACACAGGACAATGCCGCGTCCCGGCCGCTTGGCGAACTATTCGTCGGATATTCTTACTCTGCACAGGGAAGGCCGACGATGCACGGTTGGCACAGCTCCCTGCTGTCTCAATTGACTGATAGGGTGGGGATATTGGTGGATTTGTCCGGACATTACTGGTCGCCGGATGTCCCCGTATTCGGGCTACCACTTGATGTGAACGCAGGGTTGCACGCGTACCGGTTTGGTCCTCAGATAAAGATGGTCACCGGTCGGACTGTGACTACGTTCGTCCATGTCCTCGTGGGCGGCAATTACTTACACGTGTTTGGTGGGGGCGATATTGCGGGATTGCACGGATTTGCCGCAGCTGTCGGGGGCGGTGCCGATTGGCACCTGAACGATACGATCTCCCTGCGTATTCCACAATACGATTACAGCCTAATGTGGATATCGGGTGGAAACTCGTCCGGATTCCGGATATCGACAGGACTGGTCTTCAAGCTCAGATAAAAAAACGGCCTTTTGTCCGAATCATTCTGACGACGTACAAGCGGGAACGTCGCGTTTTCATCCCGTTAGTCTGCGTTCGGGAGACTTAAGCTGACAATGCCCACTAGTCCCTGAACAAGCGTGATTGACGAGGAAATGATAGTGCAATAAGAGCGGAAGTACCCGAAATGCCCCCTCTCCGTGCGAAAAAAACCTTGAACAGATTCTTCGGAAAAGGAGGCATTTCAGATGAACGATTATACGCGCAAGAACATGAGGAACCGCAAGCGGCGAATCGAACGTCGGCTTGGGGACCGGCATTGGACGGATCAGGTAGAGCCGATGTTTTCGGCGAGCAACATTCAGTACGAGATGGGAGAGCGGACGCGGGGCACATCGGTTGGTGGTATCGGGACGATGCAACTGGTGGCGCGGCGGACCGGGCTGATCGAAGCCATCGACAAGGGCGTGCATGTGTTGAAGCGGCACCTGCCGTATCACGAGTCGGATCACGTGCTGAACATCGCCTACAACGCCTTGAGCGGAGGAACGTGCCTGGAAGACATCGAACTGCGGCGCAACGATGCGGTGTATCTGGATGCGCTGGGAGCGCAACGGATTCCGGATCCGACGACGGCGGGAGACTTCTGCCGGAGATTCGAGGCCGACGACGTGGAGTGTCTGATGGAGGCAACCAATCAAGTCCGGCTCGGAGTCTGGCGACAGCAACCGGCGGCGTTTTTCGAAGAAGCGGTGTTGGACGCGGACGGGACACTGGCCGAAACCACGGGGGAATGCAAGCAAGGGATGGACGTGGCCTACGACGGGACGTGGGGATATCACCCGCTGATGATCTCGCTGGCCAACACCGCCGAACCGCTGTATCTGGTCAATCGTAGCGGCAACCGGCCGTCGCATGAAGGAGCCGCGGTCCGGTTCGACCAAGCCATCGCATTGTGCCGGCATGCGGGGTTTCGCCAGATCCTGCTGCGCGGGGACACGGACTTCAGCCAGACCCGGCATCTGGACGGATGGGACGACCAGCAGGTGGGTTTCATATTCGGGATTGACGCGATGGCGAACCTGAAGGCCCGGGCCGATGAACTGGAGCCGCGCCAGTGGAAGCGCCTGGAACGGCCCGCGAAATACGACGTGGCGACCGAACCGCGCCAACGTCCCGACAACGTGAAGGAAGAGATCGTTCGGCAGCGCGGTTTCGACAATATCCGCTTGCAGGGTGAGGATGTGGCCGAGTTTCGGTATCGACCCGGAGCCTGCGATCGGGACTACCGTGTCGTCGTGGTGCGGAAGAATCTGTCGGTGGCCAAAGGAGAGCAGGTGTTGTTTGACGACATCCGGTACTTCTTCTACATTACCAACCGTTCGGATCCGGCCGACCAGATTGTGATGCGTGCCAATCAACGGTGCAATCAGGAGAATCTCATTGAGCAGTTGAAGAACGGCGTTCAGGCGTTGCGGATGCCGGTCGGAGATCAGACCAGCAACTGGGCCTACATGGTGATCGCGTCACTGGCCTGGACACTGAAAGCGTGGTTTGCATTGCTGCTTCCCGAAACCGGACGTTGGGGCCAAAAATATCAGGCTGAGAAGCAAACCGTGCTGCGCATGGAGTTCAAAACCTTCTTGAACGCTTTCATGCTTGTGCCGTGCCAACTCGTGCGCACCGGGCGGCGCATTCTGTTCCGGATCCTGGCCTGGAACCGGTGGTTGCCGGTCTTGTTCCGCGGGGTGGATGTGTTGCGTCAGCCTCTGCGATGTTGACCCGATCATGACTCTGAGCCCGGGCGATCGAGGTCCCGGTTTCTGTCAACCGTCCAACACCAGCGAGGCTGAACTGAAACAGATTCAACAGAAACTCGATACCTGGAACAGGCCATCCGGGAACGGGATTCTATGCCTCGAATTCTATCGGCGCGAACTGGGCCTCGGCGGACTGGTTATGCGCTTGTTTTGGGACTAGTGGCCTTGGCCTCCATCTCAAGCACTACAAACGAACGTGAATCCGGCCGCTGTATTGTGTATGCTGCAGTGAGATGTTCCGAAATGAGGATGCAGCGAGGAATTCCCTCGCACGACAAGAGGAGATTCACATGAAGTGGATGCGCACACTAGCTATTTTCGTCGCCGGGTCCGCAGTCGGCGCCGTTGCGATGCAGACGGTTGCCGCTCAGGAAAGCAGCAACACAGGCCTCCGCCTGAACCACGTCGGAATCGCCGTGGAAGACGTGGGTGAGGCCATAGAGTTTTACACCAAGGTGATGGGTTTTCGGGTGGCGTTCGAGTTTCCGAGCCCGGATGGCCGACCGACGACCACGTATCTCCAGATCAATCGTGACACGTTCCTGGAAGTGGCGCCGGCCAATGCAGATAGAGCCGCAGGCACCATCACCCACATCGGCATTCAATCCGAAAACGCGGACGCCACGGTCGCCCGGCTTCGCCAAGGCAGGGCAACAGTGACCGACCCTCGCGTCAGTTCGAACAGTAGGGCCAAACTCGCCAACGTCACCGATCCTAACGGGATCCGATTGGAGTTGAATGAACTGGTTCCCGGCTCGCTCACGAGGCAAGCGGTAGAATCCTGGAGGTAGTTGCCTGGTCATGCTATGTTGGCCCAATGGCATACATCGTTTGGTAATACCGCGAACATGCTTTTAGATTGGAGGTGCCCTGTGAGATATCGGCTCATGACGGTTGCCGCGGTGGCGGCCGGCCTTCTGATAGTTTCAGTCCCGCTGGTAGCGCACCACAGTAACGTCAACTTCGATACCGGAAAGGAAATTACGATGCAGGGGACCGTCACGGAATGGGTTTGGGCCAATCCCCACTGCTTCTTAATATTCGATGTGCGGGACGACAATGGCAGCGTCGTTCACTGGATTGCTGAAAGTAGTAATCCTCCCGGCATGGCCCGGAAGGGCTGGAGCAACCAGTCACTGAAGCCCGGCGATGAAGTTACTGTGACAGTGGAGCCCGTCAAGAACGGCAGCCCACTCGGGCGTATGCTGCAAGTCGTACTCCCGAATGGTCAGACATTAGATTAGGCACCCAGGGGGCCGGAAATGTGGCCGCCCCGCCTTCGAGATAGGATGGAACCGTCGGCGCTTGAAGCAAGTCTGCTTTGATTGCAGGTCGATCATACAGTTTACGAGTGCGGCTCTTGTTGAGTTGCGACGAAATATGGATTTCGGGTAAGGAGTTACACGTATGCCGAATCGACGCATAGTCTGGATCATCATCCTTGCTGTAGTACCGGCCTTTTCCCTCCTCGCTTTGGCTCAGACGCCTCAACCCATCTGGAATTCAATGGCACCGCCTGCCGAGTCGGATACGGTGCGAAACCGAGCGCCCGCCCCACGGCGTGACCTGTCTGGGATTTGGGACCCGGCCGTCAACGCCATCGGGGCAGATGGTGCGCAAAACATGCCATCAGACGGCAGACCTGAGCATACTCTGCCTTATACGTCGTTGGGGGAGGAAGCGTTCGATGCCAACAAGCCGGCATGGGGCGTTACCGGCGTTCCGTCGGCGCTTTCCAATGATCCAGTGCCTCTTTGTGATCCACAGGGATTTCCGCGCATCGTTCTTCATAATTTCAGAACAAGCCAGATCTTTCAGACGGCGAACCAGGTGATCATCCTGTACGAATTTAACAAGAAATGGCGTGTCATTTGGACTGACGGACGAGAACTGCCCGAGTTGGATGAACTGGAGCCAAGATGGTGGGGGTACTCGGTTGGCAGGTGGGAGGACGACACCACGTTTGTCGCTGAGACGGTCGGGCTCAATGAAAGTACCTGGCTTGATAATGCAGGGCGTCCACACAGCAGCGATCTGCGCGTAGTGGAACGATACCGCCGCCTGGACCACGATCGCTTGGAAATGACAATTACGATTGACGACCCGACATTCTACACCCAACCTTGGATAGCACTCGACAAGCTACCTCTGGCGTTACAGCCGTCCGATTTCGATATTAGGGAGATGGAGTGCTCACCGTCAGAAACGGAGAGATATAACAGGCTGTTTGGTGACCCTGCCGCTGGTGTGGAACGATAGCAAGAGCCGCGAATGACACCGTATCAGGCGGCAAGCATCAACGCGCTGCTGCCACTAGCTGACTTTGGCATTCCCGCAAGGTTCTGGCCTGGCGACTCTCAAACACGCAGGATACGGCGATGTGTGTCGAAGCTTTGGAAGAAGCCATCGAACGCTACGGCTGTCCGGAAATCTTCAACACCGATCAGGGCAGCCAGTTCACCAGCACCGCCTGGACCGATGTTCTAAAGCATCACAACGTTCGGATCTCGATGGACGGCAAAGGCCAGTGGATGGACAACGTGTTCATCGAGCGTCTCTGGCGCTCACTGAAATACGAATGCGTCTACCTGAACGCCTTCGAGGATTTCAAAGATGCGGATATTCATATAAGGGATTGGATGGAGTACTACAATGACCATCGGCCCCATTCCACCCTCGGCGATCTCACCCCGGGCGAGGTCTACGACGGAATCACAACGGTATCTTCGGCAGCATGATTAACGAGTTATAACCGAATCTGGTGTTTGAGGGATTGAATAAGAGCGGCGTATCTGGTTGATTTGTTGTGACAAAACTTCAAAGCAACCATAGGAGATACGCCACTGTGAGCAAGAGTAACGTGAATGGACCGGAAGGTCGAGAAACGATTGAGGATCCAGTAACAGAACTACTACGAGTTGGGGCACAGCAACTGATCCAACGCGCAGTGGAAGCCGAATTGGCAGAGCTGCTATCCCAGCACGGTGGCCGGCGAACTGAGACAGGAAACGCCGGGGTGGTACGCAACGGTTATCTGCCGGAACGCGAACTGCAGACGGGATTGGGTCCGGTAACAGTCCAAATCCCGAAGGTCCGTGCCAAGACGGGCGAAGCTGTGACGTTCCGATCGGCCCTGGTACCACCGTACATTCGGAAGACGAAGTCGCTGGAAGCAGCGGTGCCGTGGTTGTATTTGAAAGGCGTTTCCAGCGGCGAGATGGGTGAGGCCCTAAAAGTTCTTGTCGGTCCCCAGGCGCAGGGTCTGTCGGCGAGCACGGTATCGCGGTTGAAACAGGTTTGGGGCGAACAGTACCGCCTCGGATGCGAGGAGCGTTTGGATGCAGATCGCTGGGTCTATGTCTGGGCCGACGGCATCTACAGCGGACTTCGGGCGGAACAAACCAAGTTGTGTGCATTGGTCGTGATCGGCGTGAATGAACGCGGAGAGAAGCGTTTCCTGGCGATCGAAGACGGTGTACGGGAATCGACACAGAGTTGGCGCGAGGTCTTGTTGAAGCTGAAGTCCCGTGGGATGAATGTTCCGAAGTTGGCCATCGGTGACGGTGCGATGGGGTTCTGGGCCGCACTGGAGGAAATCTATCCCGAGACACGTCAACAACGTTGCTGGATGCACAAAGTCATGAACGTCCTCAACTGCCTGCCCAAGTCGGTCCAGGCGAAGGCGAAACAGGCCCTGCACTCGATCTGGCAGGCCGAGACGAAGGCAGACGCCGAGAAGGCATTCGACTTGTTCATTGAAACCTATGAACCGAAGTATCCGAAAGCCACACTCTGCCTGCAGAAAGACAGAGAGGAACTGCTGGCCTTTTACGACTTTCCGGCCAAGCACTGGCAGAGCATCAGAACGACGAATCCCATTGAGTCGACCTTTGCCACCATTCGACACCGAACGAAGCGATCCAGAGGTTGCCTGACACGGGATGGCATGCTGCACATGATGTTCAAACTGGGCCAGTGCGCTGAGAACAATTGGCGACGATTACGAGGATTCGATGATCTGAGCAAGGTAATCATCGGAGTGAAATTCAACGATGGTGTCGAAGCGACACAAGTCGATCAGGCCGCCGCTTGAATCAATCTCCTAAACACCACTTTTGACAATAACTCATGATTAACCGTGGAATCCACCTTAAAATGGCTGCCAAGCTGTCCAACCGATGGGGTCCACTTCTCTTAGCAACTGCCGCAGTCATTCTTGGAACGTAAGCGCTGCTACGGACCCGTCGCGGGGGCCCCCGCGTGCAGGTAATAGCGAATCCTCTCGAAAACTTCGTCCTCCAGCTCTAGGATTTCGCGAATCTGTTGTTGTGAGGCCAACAGGCCGTTAGATTCGCGGTACGCGAGCAGCCGGGCGGCCTGCTCACGGGTAATTCCGGGGATCTCGACTAGTTCGTCCTCTGATGCCGCATTCACATCGACGAGTGGAGGCACCTCTGGGCCGAACACGTCAGTCAGGTAAACGATAATCTCTTCGGCTTCGTCAAGGAAGATCGGAGCGCCTCGCCCGATCATGTCGTAAACCGTCGCTTCCCATCTTTCTCGCGGCTTTCGCTCCCGCACCGTGCGCTCGAGATTGTGGCAGCTCTGACCGCAATACTGGGCCGTGAGTTCCTGCCCCTGTCCCGGCGGCAGGTATTCTGTCCACTCTTCTTCGCGTTCTTGGCCTAATAACACCAAAGTTACACACATGCACCCGACCAATCCCACCGCTAGCCACTTATACACGTCCCTCCTCCCAATAAATCCTCTCTCACCTGCCGCGGATGCTCAGTTCCTATCCCTGATGGCACAAGGCCAGTCAATCCGAGTTACACGAGTCTTGTCCGGGCTGCGGCAACCGAGTACGCTGGGTACGAGCCCGCCTGTTCTGCACCGGAACCCGAGTTCTCGATACGGGCATCGATCAAGTACGGCCGCCCCTCACGCGTTGTTCTGATGGCCCGTGACATTGCCTCTCGAACTTGCTCGCGACTTTGCACCTGTTCGCCGCGGATGCCGAAGGCCTCGGCCACGCGAACGAAATCGACGTTCGGATCACCCAGGTAGGACAGCATGTCTTTTCCTACTTCGGCCTGGCGTCCGCCTCGCGAGAACATCCGGGCCCGGGTCTCGTTGTAGGAACGGTTGTTGAAAATGACGACGATGACGGGAACGTCGTAACGAGACATGCTCCAGAGCGCCTCGATTTGGCCGAACAGAAAACCCCCGTCCCCTTGCAAACACACCACCTGATTGTCGGGCCGTGCGAGCTTGACCCCGACGGACGCCGCAACACCCCATCCCAGCGCATATCCGATGGTCCGGCCGATCTTCGTCTTCTCTTCCTCGGCAAAATTAAACCATCGGAGCGCCTTCGGACCTTGCGTTCCAAACTCTTCCACGATGTAAGCATCGCGGTCTAGGGCAGCGTTGACTTCATACCCCACGCACTCGAACGTCAGGGGAACCTCATCAAATCGGCGCTGGGCGACGAATTCGAAAGACTCACGCATCCTTTGCGTAAATTCTGCTGTTGCTTCCTGGCGGGGCTGCCGGATCCGCTCCAGACGTTCGTTAGTCGCCAGACTCCTGATACTTTCCACCAGGGCCGTGGCCGTCTCGTTGACGCTTCCGGCCAAGGGGACGTGAACCGGATAAGCCGTTCCGATATGATCCGTTTCGACACGGCCGTGTATGATCTTTGCGTTCCGGAGCCGATCGTTTTCGAGCGACGCCGCGCCCGACATATGCGCGCCTAAATTCAAGTACACGTCGATGCTTTCAGGAAAGCGGCCACCGGAGACTTCAAGAAACAGCGGATGTTTGGTTGGGAAGTCGGCGGCCCAGCTCCGCGCCTGGGTCACTGGAATTGCCAACAGTTCCGCAAGCTCGACAACGGATGCCCCAGCGCCAGATGCGGTAACCTCCGGGCCCACGTATAGAAGAGGGCTTTCGGCCTCGAGCAGCATCCGGGCCGCCTCGTCCACGTCTTGCGGGTGGGGTTGCAGAGTCGTGGGTACGCTGAACGTACGGGACGGGTAGATGCCCGCCCGCATATTACTTGTGTAGAGCACATCGCGGGGAAAACGAAGATACACCGGTCCTCCCGGCATAGTCGTAGCCAGCTTCAAGGCTTTCGTGGTCCACTCGGGAATTCGATCGGGCTCAGACACAAGCCAGCGGAACTTCGTGAACTGCTCGACGGTTTCCAGCCAGTCCTCGACGTCTTCATGTCCGTCCCGTCCAGCGCGATCGGTCTCGGAGTGATCTGAAGTCACGATGATCGGGCTACGATCCTTCATCGCGTTGTACATGTTTGACGTCGCGTTGGGCGATCCCACACGACTGATCATCACGAAGCCGGGGTTTCCCGACGCTTTCGCGTAGCCGTCCGCCATTGCGACACAGTGGCCCTCATGGGTAGCGAGAATTGGTTGCATGTCGGGGCGATCGACGAGCGCATCACACAGTGGGCCGAGCCCCGAGCCATTTCCGAGGAACAGGAACTTAATGCCAGCGGCCCGCAATTGTTCCGCCAAGACCTCTCCGGCATTCCCTTCGAACGGAGTCAGCAGTTCGGCTGGGGCGTCCCCCGCCTGAGCGCTCTGAGCCTGGACGAACGGTTCCAGCGATTTCAAGACGGATGCGACCGCGGTCACTCCGAACCCAGCCTGCGACATCCGTTTCACGAAAGACCGGCGTGGAATCGTCTGCTCGATGTAGTCTCTAACGATATCTCTCATGATTTCGCCTCCTGGCGTGCTAAGGATTCCTCTCCTCGAAGAGCTCGACGAAGAGAGAACCTCCATTGCCGTTCGTCGGTTTTAGCGGGCCGCTCTACGGAACTGTTTTCTTCGATAGGCCTCTTCAGATTTGACCCCAACCGAACTATATATGATATCCGTCCGGATGACGCCGTTTCGTCATGGTGAATCCCAGGGGCGGCCTGCAAGCGGCTTCGGGGCTCCAACAGATAGTCGAGATCCAAAATTGGTTTGAAGAACTGAAGGAACGGGCTCCTGTACCGTAACTTTCAAGCTCAAGTTCTGAGAAATCATCTTCTCGGAGATTGAGAAATGGTCGAAAGTCGGGCATCGACGCATTCCTTGCCAATAACCCTCCCATGTAGATAGACTTACCAGAATTTGGGCGCTCTCTTTGGCGGCAAACCTGGGCTGGCCCGACGGCAACGGACATGATTGCGGCGGCTGGAGAGACTACGGCCGCGGATAAGAAATCTCTTCGGGGAGGCAATAATGAACACAAAGACAATCAGCGTCGGCTTATTGATTCTGGGTGCCGGCTTCGTATTTTCCCAGATGGCGGGTGCGCAGGGCGCGGGCGCCAATGTCGATACGATCACCCAGTTGACGGATAACGTCTATCGGCGCGGCCCCACCTCGAACGTCTTCATGGTGACGGACGAGGGCATCATCATGGTCGATGCCACTTGCGATGGGGGAGGTATGGAGTGGCTCAAGGAAGAGTTAGATCGCCGGTTTGGCGTCCCGGTGAAGTACGTCATCCTGAGTCACGACCACGAGATGCACATCTGCGGGCTGCAAGTCTTCGATGACACAGCGGTGACGATCGGCCACAAGAACATCAGAGAGCACATTATTAGAGAAGGCCGGAATACATCCGTACCCGATGTCGTCTTCGAGGGGGATAACCTGGAGATCTATCTCGGTGGCCAGAGGGCGATCGTGTACTATTTCGGTCCCCTCCACAGCGACAACCTGGTCCAGGTTCACTTCCCAGACGAAGGCGTGATGGTCGCGACGGATCTGGTTCGCGCCGGCAAGTCGATCGGACTGCCCGACTACCGCGACTCGAACGTGAACAACATGATCGAGGCGCTCTGGAAATTATCTAAACTGGATAACATCGATATCGTGGTTCCCGGTCACGCGGGCCTCGCCGATCAGCAATCGTTTACCTTTTATCGTGAGTATCTGATCGCTCTCAGGGAGCGGGTGCTGGACGAGATGGTGGAGGGCGCCTCAATCGAGGAGATTCTGGAGCGGGTCACCATGGAGGATTTCTCCGACTACGGCAACTACGACAACTGGCTTCGCGCCAATATCATCTCCATGTGGGATTATCTCTATCGCTACAGGGAGCCGAGCCAGGGCGTGGGGGACTACCAGAATGTGTATCCCATCGGTTTCCCGATCGGCGCTCCGGAGTAAGCGCGAGCGAGGACTACACGACGCATGCATAGGACCCCTGGCCCGATCGCCGCGCTGGCACTCACCGGCCGGGCCGGAATTCGGCTCAAGCTATTGGCTGGTCCGGCGATCCGAATCAACATCGTCCTAAACTGGTTTGAAGAACTGAAGGAATGGGTGCCTGTGCCCTGATTTTCGAGGTCAAGGCCTGAGCAATCATCTTCCCGGACCTTGAGAATCGCCCGAATTACAGGCGCTGACAGTTTTCTTGCTTATAAGTCCCGCCTGTAGATGGTGATCCTACCGGCCCGGTCCCCCCTCCGCCTCCCGGAGCATCGCTTCGAATCTGGCTTCGACATCCGGCACGAAACTCCTCCACCCTTCCGCGTCAATGCAGGTCACACACCTCGGGTCGACGGGAAGAGCCGGGTCCAACTCGCGGGGCGGATCCTGCGGATGATTGTGGAGGAAGAGGTCGGGGGGTTCGAGCTCCTTCAGCCTTTGAAGAGTCCTCTGCGTGTCGGCGACAACCGTCGGGTGCCTGGGATTGTTGAAGAGCTGAGCCCCCGCGTTCGGAATTTCGCCGCCACGGAAGGCGATGGAATAAGTATTCCCACCCTCCTCGACGGTTGTCATCCACATCGTTGCTCCTTGCGTGTGGCCCCCCGTCCAGAGGGCGCGCAACGTCACTGCGCCGAGCGTGACTGTGTCACCGTCCTCGACCACGCGATCCACCGTGACAGGCTCAAAGTTCCGGGCCCCGATAGCCGAGTTGTCCTGGCCTGATTGGAGCGCCACGGCGTCGCCGCCGAGCGCAACAACCTGCGCACCGGTCACTCGCTTCATGGCCGCGTGCCCCTCGACGTGGTCCCAATGTGCATGGCTCGAGATCATGATCCGGATGTCCCGAACGTTGAATCCGAGTTTCTCGACGTTCGATACGATGAGCTCGTGCATATCGGCACTGCCCGTGTCGTGGAGAATGTGGCCCTCCGGCGTGGTGATGAGATAGGAGCCATATTGGCCGCCCACATAGTAGATATTGCCTATGACGCGGAACGGTTCCACGGTTTCGTTCGCCGCCTGAATTCGCTCTCTTCGTTCCGCCCCACCATACGGCGACATCGATACCATCGCTGCACTCAGCACCACCAGTGCACATATCAGACGCATACGGCCTCCTTACAAAAGTTGTGGATGTCAGACGCGTTTTCAGGTTTTCAACACCGCATCGTGGGTCGGCGTAAGATACATCATTTTCGAATTACTCAAGTTTCAGTATCCGAGGACTTCACCGGATGAGACCTCCGGCAGTCGGGCGGCACCGGCTGGATCAATATTCCCCACGCGCCACATCTGCACTCAGGCACTCGATCTGCCACCCGGCAAATTGCTGGAAACCCTCCACACCAATAAGGAATGGATTCGGCTGGCCCGGTTGACGCGTCCGCGCTGCTTCGATCGTCGGCAGGGAATCGTCGATGTAGGAGTGGTTGTTGAGTTCGACGTCCACCCCGGCCGCTTTGGCGAGCGTCGCCATCCGCTGGGTCGATTCCATCATCTCGCGAGAAGTCGCCAGCGAAACGGTCCGTGGTCCGTTCAGGAAAAAGGCGAGGTGAGGCTGCCCACCTTCCATCACGGGCACCATCGTAGACAACGCTCCGTCAGTATGCCCCGGCGTGGAGTAAAACGTCAGGGTCGTGCCCCCGAGGGTCAGTGTGTCACCGTCGGCTACCACCATGTCGCGCTCCGGCGGTGCCGCGCGGCCCGATTCGGTACTCGCTTCCATCGTACGCCAGGCCAGTTCGGTCGCCACCACTCGCGCGCCAAAACGTTCCTGAAGGTAGCGGGCGCCTCCATAGTGATCGCCATGTTCGTGGCTGATCACCACGTACTGGATACGTGAGGGATCGAGGCCGAGCTGTTCCATGCCCCCGACAATCTTCACCTCCGCATCCTGGGCATCGTTCAAAGAATCGAGAAGAATAATCCCGTCGGGTGTGTCCACCGCCCACGAATAGACCCTGGGGAGACCCAGGAAGTAGAGGTTGTCGAAGACACGGACGGGCGCCACCGTTTCGGGAAGCTCGGGCCGGGGGCGGCCGTTGCGGGGCAAGCATAGCCGCGTCATTGCTCGCTCGTAACGCGTACCGGCAAGTTCTATGGCTTTATCGACGTGCATCTGCACCGCCGGTGCTTCCTGCGCATGCGCGGGAACGGCGGTGGCCAGGTTCGAAACGACAACGGCGACTACGAGCATGAATTTTACTGTCTGCATTGTTTTCATTGTCCTATTCTCATGTTCAATTCAAAGGAAAACGCGCGCGAATACCGGCGTCACGGCCAAACTTCCCCAATACTTTGCACCCGCTGCCGGGCAAACGTCTAGATAATTCTCATCAGCTAGACCCCCGGCTATGCCGGCGTGACTCGCAGAAGTTTGTCCCTACTTCCTTCATTTCCTGGGCATACACTGCACCTGTCCGTTCACGTAAAGTGTTCGATTGACCGCCTGCGGTCACCCGTCTAGTCGAAAGTTGAGAATCGAATCTACCACCGAGGGCGCGTATTTCACCTATACTTCACCGACACTAGCTTGCGCCCGCTGACAGTATCGTCCGTCCAGACTTATAAACACCGCCGCCTAAGCAGATTCAGGCCGATGCGCCCGGAGGAAGGAACGAATCTGGCGCACTGCCAGGGGAATTAGCTCGGGAGGCTCCTTCCATGGGTACATGCTCAGTTCGGCTTTCGGCGCGAGCATCGCAGACTCCATGGCGACGGCGTAGGGGTGCGCCGGGCTATCATCGGGCAGGATCAGTACGGGCGTCTGGCAATTGCGCACGAAATCGCGTGTCACGGTGATGACGAAGTCGATGTTGCGATACATCTTGGTCAGGTATGCGTCGACCGTCTCCATCGTGATCTCGGGCCGGCTCTCCACTATCTCGGAGCCCCAGCCGCTCATGTTGCCCTCGTAGAAGCGGTCGGGCGCTTCCGGGCGGAACCCAAGGGGCTGCGCCAGCACGGCGGCGGCGACACGATCCGGAGCCCGCTCCAGCAGGTTCCAGATTAAAGGGCCGGCGATGCAGAAGCCCAGCACCATGAACTTGTCGATGCCCAGGTGATCCATCAGACCGAGATGGTCATCGGTATATGCATCCCACGGCCGGTCGATCTCGAGTGGGCCGGTGGATTGGCCGGGAATGGCATTGCGCAAGTCCGATCCGATGCAGCGGTATTCTCCGCTGAACTCCTCGATCGTGTTAAAGGGGCCTCGGAACAATCCGGACATCGTCGAGTTCAATCCCCCGCCGGCGATGAGCAACAACGGGAAGCCGGAACCGAACTCTTCATAGTGGATGCGAACGGGGCCTCTTTCGTAGAAGGAGCCAGTGCCCCCCTGCCCCGTCTGTTGAGCGAACAAGCGCGGCGCTGCGGCCATCGCCGTCGCCGCGGCTCCCGCCGCCAGTATTTTGCGTCTGATTGGATCCATAGTCGACGTCCTCCTCAAATTGTTGCGTCCCGTGGGTGCGGGTCAAATCGCCAGAGCGTTGTCCTCTAGAGCTTCGAAAATATATCATGGTCTTCTTGAAAGAGCGGACCGAATTGGAAGAAGCCGAGCGCCCATGAATCAACATCGTCCTGATCTGGTATGAAGAACTGAAAGAACGGGTGCCGGTGCCCTAGAAAAATGATTCTCGAGTCCTGATAATTCCCGTTCCCGGACCTTGGGAATTGGCAAATTTTAGGGACTTGACCCTGTCCTTGCCAATAACCTTCCCTTGTCGATAGACTTAGCAGAATTTCGGTGTCCCGTTTGGCGACACACTAAATCATCAATCCGGAATGGGACTTGTGTGCATTCTCGTCCAAACGTAGATCTCTATGGAGGCGCTGGAAGCACGTATGAGGCTATGACTGTTGCCTACAGCTATGTAGGATTGATGGATCAGGACTTGGCACCCGGCCCGACCTGCTCCTGTGTGAAGCTGCTAGCCGGGTGAGTGCCTAGAGCACTTCGGTCCAGGCAATCACCTGTCCGGTTGGCCGGATGCCAAGTAAGGAGGACGCCATGCATGCTGCTGTCCCTAGATGCGTATCGAGTGCTGCACTGATGCTGGCCTTAGTCCCGAGCGCCACAGTCAATCGGATGGCGGCCCAAGAGGCACAGCCACAACGGCCACTGGTTAAGATCGTCGCCACCGGCGGCACTATTGCCAACTCGCCCGAGGGTCGCATGGCCGTGGATACGGTGCTGGCGCAGATTCCTGAAATTGCCGAACACGCGCGAATCGAGGTGGTGGATTATAGCCGCATAGGCTCGTCGGCAATCACAGTACAGAACTGGATCGACGTCGGAGCTATCGTCAACCAGATCTTTGAAACCGAACCACAGGTGGCCGGCATCGTCGTCACGCACGGCTCGAATACCTCTGAGGAGACCGCATACTTCCTGTCACTCACCGTGAACCACACCAAGCCTGTTGTGGTGACCGCCGCCCAGCGCCAACAGAGCACTCTGGGCGAAGAAGGTACCCGCAACCTTTTCGACGCCATCCGCGTCGCCGCCTATCCGGGGGCAGCGGGCAAGGGCGCGATGCTCGTAGTGAACGAAAAGATTCATCCTGCTCGTGACGTGACCAAGCGGATGACGGTGCGCGTGGAAACTTGGGAGTCGGGCGATGTGGGCGCACTGGGTGTTGTAGATGTCGATGCGGTCACCTTTTACAATCAGCCGGTCTACAAGCACACCACCGGTTCCGACGTGCGACTTCCTGCCGGCATTACCCGGGCGGGCGAGTTACCCCGGGTAGATATTATCTACGCCTATGCCGACGCCGACGGTGCGCTGGCCGAGGCAGCCGTTCAGGCCGGAGCGCAGGCGATCGTGGTCGCTGGCTTTCCGACAGGTGCGGCCACGCCGGCCCAGTATGAGACGCTGGACCGGCTGCGCGATCAGGGCACCATCGTGATCATGTCGAACCGCGGCGGACTGGGCCGGATCAACACCAACAACCGGTATATCTCGGCCGATAATTTGACCCCGCAGAAGGCACGCATCCTGGCCATGCTGGCGCTGACGCGCGATCCGTCGGCCGCATTCGTTAAGGAAGTGATGGACTCACACTGAAAGAAAGGAGTGCCGGTCCCGTGAAGCTGGTTCTGCCCACTATGAGGTTGAAACGCCCTCCCGTTAGTAGTACGTTCTTTTTTGCAAGGGGGAGGTATGCAGACATTCCCGCTCGAGCCTCGAAGACGCCACATCTTCATTAAAGCAATGGCACCTGCCCTTCTGGGTCTGGTTGCCATCGTCACCGCGACTGTAGCTTCGGGACACCATGCCGCCCAGGTTACCTACTTCACGGATCAGGTCATTGAGGTCGAAGGTGAAATTACCGGTCTTCTCTGGAGAAACCCGCATCTGCGTTTCACCATCAATGCAACTGATGCGCAAGGCGGGACGGTGCTATGGAATGTTGAGAGTATCCCGGTGACCCGACTCGCACGGGTTGGTATATCGGCCGACCTGGTCGGTGTGGGACAGACGGTCAGGGTGGCAGGATTTCCTTCAAGACGTTCTACGAATGCAGTCTATGCCATCAATATGTTACTTCCCGATGGCCGGGAAGTTCTCCTCGACACCCCCGTCGCGCGCTGGACCGATAACACACTCGGCACAGGCCGCGATGAGACCCCGGGGACCCCGAGCGCTGATACCTCTTTAGGCATTTTCCGCGTGTGGAGCACCGACGGCGTGCCTCTGCCTCTGAACCGCAACGAAAGCTACCAATTAACTGAAGAGGCCCGCATCGCTCAAGCTCGGTGGGACCCCCTATCGCCCGACAACCCATTTTTCACGTGCACGGCCAAGGGCATGCCGATGATCATGACGCAACCCAACCCGATGGAGTTCGTGGATCAAGGAGACCAGATTCTCCTTCGACTCGAGGAATACGATACCGTTCGGGTGATCTCCATGCGCAGTGAAGGGTCGGATGAAGCGATCGAGGCGACGCTTCTCGGCCACTCAGTTGGCCGATGGGAAGGACGCACTCTTGTGGTGATGACCGACCGGATAAACTGGCGTTACTTCGGTCAGAACGGACTGCTTCAAAGTGAGGCGATCGAGCTCGTCGAGCGCTTCACCCCGAGCGTGGACGGGGCTCGCCTCGACTACGAGCTGACAATCACGGATCCAGCGCTTTTTACCGAGCCAACGGTCCTGACGAAGTCTTGGCAATGGGTGCCCGGAGATCAGGTCTTGCCGTTCGACTGTACGGAAGGTTAGTCACCGGCGGCGAGCGCTATCCCAGGTGCGCTCATCGGCCACCGACGCGTTGAGACCAACGCGCTTTTTGCCCATCGCAATCATCGGCGCAAGCCGACGACCCCGTTGTCCTCAACCGTCATATTGCAGCACGTTCAAGCCGGCATTCCAGTCACTGGCATAAATCACGCCATCCGGCCTGACGTGAACATCGGCAGTCTTGGGCGCCAGCGTGACGTTCGGACGGGGATCGATCATCCGCTGCGGCAGTGGTGGCACCCAGTAGGCGATTTCCCGGGGCGCGAACGCGTTGCCGATATCGAACACACGGACGCCCGCGTTGTTGTAGGTTGCGAAAAGGATCTCCTCGCTCTGAAAGCTGCCGGGCCTGTTCTCGTGCAGGTTGTGCGGCCCGAATGTTCCGAGTGAACAGAAATCACGCTCGTTCGGGGTCGGTAGCGTTGAGATCGGTACCGGATTCCCGGGGTCACGAACATCGACGACGAAGGTATAGAACGTCCCCTTGGCACACAGTTCAGCGTTTGCTTCGTCGGCCACAACGACGAGATCGCGACCGGGCAATGGCAATGCGGTGTGGGTGCCGCCGGGAAAGGGCGGAGACCAGTTGATGTGTGAGAGAAGCTCCGGCTCGGAGGGATTGCTGATGTCGTGGATCGTGAGACCGCCATCGCGCCAGCAGGCATAGCCGCGCTCGCCGGCGGTGATCATGTGGTGCATGGCGACCCGGCGGCCCTCGACTTCGGCCGCCGGTTCGCCAGCCCCCCGATTCATGCCGGGTAGCCACCAACGCGAGATGATCTCCGGATTGGTGATGTCGTTCAGATCGACGATGGCGAGAATGTGGTCCGTAAAACCATCGAAATGCGCCGCAACATAGGCATAGCGTCCGCCCGCCCACCACAGCCGGTTGATACCGAAGCCCGGCATCTCGAGAAAAGCGATCTCGCGCATCGCATCAGGCTGGGAGATGTCGTGAATGCTCAGGCCTGAGCGAAATTCCCTGCGGTCGGTGATAGTGTCGACAAGCGCGTTCTCGAAATAGCTGCGCATGTCGTCATACGACTGCATCGCAACGACGTTCGCACCATTGGCGAGCAGCAGCAGGTCTTCCCCTACCTGCAGATGATGCGTGCGTGTGTAACCGCCGGCCGTAAAGAAGCCGACGGGCCTCAATTGACGCGGATCTTCGGCATTGAGTATCGTCACGCCGTCACTGAACATATGGCCGACGTATAGGTGGTTGCGGTTGAACATCACCTGGACGCTGTCGGGACGACCGCCAATATCGCAATACGAGAGGTGGCGCATACCCTGGCCAATGCCTTCGGGCGGAATCACGCTCTGGGTAGGAGCCATAACGTCGTCTGAAACGCACGACGCCGCTCCGGCGCCGAGCAGACCCACCATCCATTCACGGCGATTCATTTTGCTCATAGTTGACTTATAACACCGGCTTCGAGCATTGCCTAGTCAAGACCTGGCGGGGGGGATGGCAAATTCGACGGGGCCGGTTTCGTTTGCAAGGGGGGCCGGGTGTATGGGTCTTTTCGGCCTCCGGTTCCCGCGCCAATCAGTACGAAAAGGCCCACCATAGAGGCGCGTCGGCGTTCGTCCCGGAAACGCTTTTAATCTTTATTGACGCTTTAGAAAAATCTCGCGAAACTCTCCCAGTTCCCTACACCGGAGCAAATAGGACGCGAAAAAGTAAACAAGGCCTGCCGATCCAATCGTGATTGCCAGAGCGAAAATGCGCTGTCCCAGAGCTTCGCCGAAATAGAAACCGGGCCAATGGATCATCAGCACAGCCACCATACCCATGGGAACGGAGGCCACGACGAATCGCGTCAGCGAATCCAAGATCGATGTGATATCGATCGAGCCTTCTCTCCGGTTGAAAATGACCATCAGGGCCACGGCATTGAACACTCCCGCGAGTGTGGTTGCCAGTGCGGGTCCCCCGACTTGAAACGGTCGAAAGAATGCAATGTTGAACACGACATTCAAGAACATGGCTCCAAAGGCAATTTTCACAGGTGTCCGGGTGTCGTGTAGCGCATAGAACGCAGGCACGATCACTTTTACCATTGCAAACGCCGACAGACCCAGCGCGAAGAACAGCAGTGGCAAGGTGGTCAACGCAGTGGAAGCTTGGTCGAACTCCCCGTGTTCGAAAAGGACCTGAATAATCGGCGTGCGCAGGAGAACCAGTCCAACAGTCGATGGCACGGTGACGAAAAGAATGATTCGGGAAGCAAAGTTCAGTGTGGACCGCATCTGGTCGATGTCTCCGGATGCGGCATTTCTCGACAGCATCGGCAGAACGACCGTTGCGATCGCAATGGCGTACCCTCCCAATACCAACTCCATGACCCGGTCTGAAAGGTACAGCGCCATCTGTGGGCCGTCGCCAAGAAACGAGGCGAACTGACCGCCGACAACGATATTGATTTGCACGACACCGACGCCTACAACGACCGGCCCCATGAGCTTTGCCGCGCGACGGACACCCGGATTGGAAAAATTGAGACCGGGGCGGAATCGCCAGCCATTCCGAATGAGTTGAGGTACTTGAATAACAATCTGCGCGATGCCGCCGATGACCACTCCGACCGCCAGAGCACGCTCGGGGCTCTCGAAAAATCCTGTGACAAACGAGCACCCGATGATGCTCATGTTCAGGAGGACGGGGGCAAAGGCGGGAGCGGCAAACTTGTGGAAGCTGTTGAGAACACCCATGGCCAGCGCGGACAGGCTGACCAGAAAAATGTAGGGGAACATGATCCGGGTCAGAAGCGCCGTGAGTTCGATTTTGCCGGGAGTATCGACAAACCCGTAGGCAATCGCCCGTACCAACAGCGGTGCGGCGACAATTCCGATGACAGTCACACCCGACATCACAAGCGTGACAATGGTCAGCATCGAATTCGCGAATTCCCAGGCGTCCTTGCGGTTCTCTCGACTGAGGTAGTTCGAGAAAATCGGGATGAAGGCTGCGCTTACGGCGCCCTCGCCGACAAGCCGTCGGAGAAGGTTGGGAATCCGGTAGGCAATCGTGTAGGCATCAGCTTCGATTCCTGCGCCCAGAAGGAATGCGACCCGCTGGTCTCGGAAATAGCCAAAAACACGGCTTACAAGCGTGATAGCGGTGATCAGTGAGGCGGAGCGCAGCAGCTTGCCTTGTTCACTCATCTAGGCTGCTATACTAGCAGTCTGTACATGTAAAAGGAACGGGCACAGTATCTTAGGGCGGTGACGAAATTGAGGAGACAGGGCGCAGGTGAAGCTCGATACAATCGCAGAGAAATTAGGATGCGCTCTTAAGGGCGATCCGAATACGGAAATCACAGGCGTGTCCGGGATTGAAGAAGCCGGGCCCAGCCAACTGACCTTCGTCTCGAACCGCAAGTACGCCGCCAGCGCCCGAACGGCCCGAGCCGGAGCTATTCTCGTTACGGAAGACTTCCCCGAGCTGTCGACCCCGACGCTCAGGACATCGAACCCATATCTGGCGTTTGCGCGATCGATCGAGCTGTTCTACACGCCGCCACAAAGCTCAGCGCATATCGACGCGACTGCCCGGATCGCAGCATCGGCTCAAATTGGCCCCAACGCCTCGATCGGCCCCTATGTGGTCATCGAAGAAAACGTCACGATCGGGGACAACGCGATCATCGGGTCGTTCACCTTTATTGGCACAGGCACACGCATCGGCACAGGTTTTCGGAGCCATACCCACGTCTCCGTTCGCGAGTACTGCGTGATCGGTAGCAACGTGATTCTTCACGATGGGGCCCGAATCGGATCCGACGGGTACGGCTACGCGAAGCAGGATGACGGGAGTTACTACAAGATCGTCCAGTCCGGCATTGTCGTCATCGAAGACGATGTGGAAGTCGGAGCGAATGCCACGATCGATCGAGCCACAGTGGGTGAAACCCGCATCCGCCGCGGCGCCAAGATAGACAATCTTGTCCAGGTCGGCCACGCGTCCATCGTGGGAGAGAACACCTTGCTCTGCGCGCAGGTCGGACTGGGGGGCAGTTCCAAGATCGGCCGGGACGTCGTCTTGACGGGCCAGGTCGGTGTCGCGGGTCATCTGGAAGTCGGTGACGGCGTGATCGCCACAGCGCAAACCGGTATCCCCAACTCGGTTGAAGCGGGAACGATGATATCCGGATATCCGGGCATCGAAAACCGCCTCTGGCTGAAGTGCTCCGCAGTGTTCAAACGGCTCCCGGAACTCCTCAAGCGGATCGAAGCCCTCGAAAAATCCAAATCCCGCTAACAGCAGATTTTTCACCGCAAAGGCGCAAAGACGCAAAGGGTAAGACCTTGCAGTCTTTCTGTGTCAGGGAATGTACCGTTGTCAACTCTCGCCGAAAACGTTCGGTGAGCAGGAATAAATTGTCTTTCTTTGCGCCTTCGCGCCTTTGCGGTGAAATCTTTTCTTAGTCACTGATGCCCGGTTAATTGGAGACGACGACTTCGGAGATGTCGGCGATTTGAAGAAAGGTATCGAAGAGGCGTTTCAGGAGGCTGATCCGGCGTTCCCGGATTGCGGCGTCGTCGTGCATGACCAGGATTTTTTCGAAGAAGTCGTCCACTGTCGATCGGAGCTCTGCCAGTGCCTCAAGCGCCTGGGAGTATTCGCCTGCCTGGGCCCAAAGCTCTACCTGGGGCTCGATCGCGGCTATCCGTTCGGCCAGAACCGACTCTTCCGGCTCCATCGCGGCGGTATCGGCCGCAGCTTCGGAAGATGCGCCCGAATCGTCCGACTGTTTCAATATGTTTTTGATCCGTTTGAATGCCGCGGCGATGAGAAGAAAATCAGGGCTCTCCCGAATTGCATGCAAGGCCTCGACGCGATCCAGAACGTTCGCTGGATTGTCGGAGTCCGTCGCCATTACGGCGTTGATTTCGTCATAAGCAAATCCCATGCGGCCCAGGACGTGCCGCATTCTATCCCCGTAGAACGTCTCTAGGGAATCCGCTACATCTCCGGCCATTCGGCCATCGGCTTCTATTGCTGCCCGGAGTGAAAATCCCAGGCGATGGTCCAGCAGTATCTTGATGACGCCCTGCGTGTGGCGTCGCAAGCCAAGAGGATCCTCCGAGCCGGTCGGAATCAGCCCGACTGAAAAACAGCCGAACACGGTATCCAATCTGTCGGTCAATGCCAGGACGATTCCGGAACCCGATGCGGGAGAGCTATCGTCGAGTCCTTGAGGACGATATTGATCGTAGATCGCGCTCGAAATTTCTTCTGAGGCGCCTTCCCGGCGCGCGTAGAGTCCACCCACAACGCCCTGAAGACCCGGAAATTCTCCAACAAGATCTGTCGTCAGGTCGGTTTTGGCCCACCGGACGATGCGCTCGAGCACTTCGGCGTCCACACCTGCCCCAGTGAGTTCATTCACGGATGCAGCGAGAGACACCATCCGATCGACCTTGTCTTTGTATGTTCCCAGTGCCTTGTGAAAGACGATGGCTTCAAGCATCCCGACTCGCTCTTCCAGGGTCTGCTTGCCATCCACGTCCCAGAAAAACAGAGCATCGCTGAGCCGGGCGCGTAGCACTCGTTCGTGTCCCTTACGGATCAATCCCTTCTGATCACCGCGCGTATTTATGACAGCCAGGAAATTGGCGAGGAGAACGCCCTCTGAACTCTCTAGAGCGAAATACTTCTGGTGTTCCCGCATCACCGTAATCAGAACTTCCCGGGGCAGAAGGAGAAAACGCTCTTCGAATGTTCCGGCGATTACGGTTGGATATTCATTGATGTACAAAACCTCTTGCAGCATTGCATCGTCCGCGATGATCTGTCCGTTCAAGTTCTTCGCAGCGGCCTCAAGTTCGGCCTCCACCTTCTCCTGTCGTTTCGTTTGTGAAACGAGGACGCCGTTTGCCTCGAGCTTTTCCAGATAGTCCTCGAAACCGGTCACAGGGACGGACTGGCCGCCGATCACGCGATGTCCTGCGGTTTCCGAACCGGATCGGATACCGTACAACTCCAGCTCTACGATGGTGGACCCGTGGAGAGCGACCACCCAGCGAATGGGACGCGCGAATCTTTGGTTGGATTGGGCCCAAAACATTGTCTTGTGAAATGTCAGGGACCGCACAAGATCAGGAATCGCGCCCGCTAAGACCTCTGCTGCCGGCTTGCCTTCGACTTCAGACCGAAAGCCCATGTACTTTCCACGTTCGGTCTCGAACACCTCCAAGGCATCTAAGACGACACGGGATTTTTTTGCGAATCCTTTCAGGGCAGGTGAGGGATCGCCGTCCTTAAAAGCGATTTTCTCAGGCGGCCCAAGCGTCGTCACGGTCTCGGTCGTCTGCATATCGGCCAGGTCGTCCACGTGCACAACCAGCCGACGGGCCGATCCGAGTGTCTCTACGTTTCCGAAGTCCAGCTTGGAAGCGTCCAGCAACTCTTCGAATTTCCGTTTCAGTTCCTCGAGCACGGGACCCATCGATCGCGCAGGAATTTCTTCGCATCCGACTTCGAGGAGGAATTCCTTACTCATCGGAAATCTCCGCCTCACGATTCCCATCCAGCAACGGGAACCCTGCCTTTTCGCGGCTTTCCAGGTAGGATAGCGCCACTCGACTGAGCAACTTCCGGACACGCGCGATGATGTGGACGCGTTCGGTTGCACTGACGGCACCCCGCGCATCGAGAATGTTGAATATGTGCGAGCACTTCAGACAGTTTTCATAAGCCGGAAGAACGAGGTCCGCGGCCATCAATCGCTGTACCTCAGCTTCAAACTCATCGAACAGTCGAAAGTAACGTTCGATATCGGCTATTTCGAAGTAGTACTTCGAAAACTCAAACTCGTCACGATGCCGCACTTCCCCGTAACTGATGTGGTCGTTCCATGGAACGTCAAAAACGTTTTCGACATCGTTCAGATACATCGCAATACGTTCGAGGCCGTAGGTAATTTCCCCGGAAATGGGCATTAATTCCAGGCCTCCAATCTGTTGGAAGTACGTAAACTGCGTGATCTCCTGACCGTCGAGCATGACCTGCCAACCAACGCCGGTAGCGCCCCCCATGGGCCACTCCCAGTTGTCCTCTTCGAACTTTATGTCGTGTTCGTCCAGGCGAATGCCCATCGCCGTCAACGATTCGAGGTAGACCATCTGAATGTCGGCCGGCGGCGGTTTAAGGATGACCTGGAGCTGATGATGTTTTTCGAGGCGGTTGGGATTTTCTCCGTAGCGTCCATCGACAGGGCGTCTGGAAGGCTGGATATATGCCACGCGATACGGTTCCGGCCCCAAAGCCCTGAGAAAAGTCTCCGGGTGCATCGTTCCAGCACCCACCTCCACATCGTAGGGCTGTTGCAAGATGCATCCCTGGCGTCCCCAGAAATCCATCAACGATTGAATGAGCTCTTGAAAATTCATCTCTCGAAATATTGCTCGATCCAGATCTTATTGAGTTGCCCGAGGTGTTGGAGGCCCGCTCCCCGGGGACGCTGGTCTTCAGCATTCAATGGCCGTGTCATGATCCAGTTCAGCGCATCGATCGTATCGGGCGGTACCTCGGTGCCCCGACCATGCCCGCAACTGTGACAGGCCATGCGGGTCAGGCCCGGGAGAAACACTCTCGATTCCTCAGTTCCCAATCGTTTCCCGCACACCGAACATCTAAAGAATTCGGGAAAGACACCTGCCAGCCGTAACATCCAGACCTCGAAGTAGCACCGCGTCAGCTCCAGGGGGCAATCGGTCACAAGGCTCTGGCGCGCCAGACCAAAGAGGCGAAAGACCGCATCCTGAACTTCATGGTCCGGAAGAAAGCGGTCTACGAGGTCCGCCACATGCGACGCCAGTATGGCCCGGTCGTAGTCCTCAAAAAGTTTCATCGGAGAGTCGATCAGCTCACACGAACGTATCCGGACCAACTCGACGGTTTCTTTTTGAAAGAACGTCACCTTGGAAAGGGCCAGCGGTTCCAGGGACGCGCCGAAGCGGCTCTTCAGCCGTCGCACACCGTTGGCCACGCCACGAATCTTTCCGTAGTCGCGACTGAAGAAAACGACGATGCGGTCGGCCTCTGCGAGGGGATACGTCTTTAGTATGATGGAATCGCTCTCGTGCAAAGGCATAGCCGTCCAAAGCCCTCGGCTACCGATGAACATTTGATTTAAACATGTCCAACCAATCCAGCGCTACCACGATTCCCCGTTTCGATGTCGTTGGGCTCGGATTGAATGCGATGGACTACATCACGGTCCTACCGCGGTTCCCCGAACCCCGGAGCAAGGTTCCGATCCAAGAAGTCCGTCTCGAGCCTGGGGGGCAGGTGGCCACTGCCCTAGCAACGTGCTGCCGGCTGGGTTTGACCGGAAGCTACATCGGATCTGTGGGTTCGGACCACCTGGGGACGATACAGATGGAAAGTCTCCGTCAGGAAGGCATCGATACATCCCTCGTTCGGTCTGTCGCCGGCGCCACGAGCCAGCTGGCTTTCGCTCTCGTCGAAGCAGGTGTCGGCGAACGAACAATCCTATGGCACCGTGATGCAAAGCTGATTTTCCCACCCTCGGCCCTCACCAGGAACATGGTCACGGCCGGCCGTATCCTGCATCTGGACGGGCGCGACAGTGGGGCCGCGCTCCAGGCAGCCCGGTGGGCGCGGGAGGCCGGCATTCCGATCGTGATCGATATCGACCAGATATACGACCCGACGACGCACGAACTCCTGGCCCGGGTGGATTACCTGATCGCGGCGGAGGATTTTGCCGCGGATCTCACCGGATACGATGACGAAGAACTCGCAGTCAAAGAACTGGCAGCGCGCTTTCCACAGGCCATGACGGGAATCACACTTGGCATGCGTGGAGCGATATTCCTGGACGGAGACCGCATCCTGCGTTCCCCGGCCTTCGACGTTACAGTTCGGGACACGACCGGCGCTGGCGACGTTTTCCACGGCGCCTTCATTTACGGAGTGCTCCAAGGCTGGCAGCTCCCCGAGACCATTCGTTTTGCCAACGCAACGGCCGCAATGAAATGCAGGGAACTCGGTGCCCGAACCGGAATACCACGATTCGGTGAAGTCGAGGAATTTTTGAAAACGGCTCGGGAAAGAATAGACAGCCAAGCCACGAAGTGAGGGGCTGGCAGTAACACCTTCGTTGAACCGGGCGGGTCACGCGTCACTGAATTGAGCTATTCACTGCGATAGGGTTGCCGCTTGAAGTCCCGCGCCTCGTCTCTCAGGTTTTCGGCACAATCGAGCGAGAGGACGATATCGTATTCTTCGATGGCACGGTCGCGCTCGCCCATCGCATCGTAAACCTTGCCGATCCAGAGATGGGCACGGCCCTGCACGTCCAGGATTTCGCTGTCGGTGAGGGTCGCGAAGGTATCCAGCGCAAGAACTAACTCGGATCGACGGAGGTTTGCCTCGCCGATCTTGAACACGATCGGCTCGAAATCCATACGGTCATAGCCATCTTCACCGGTCACGACCTTGGCCAGAACCGTTTCATAGGTCCGGACAGCATCTTCCCATGACCGGAGCCGCTGGTAGACCGAAGCCTTAGCCGTTTCCAGCAGGAAGTTTCGCGGATACTGGGAGTGGAGATCCTCCAGTACCGCAAGGGATTTTTCGAACTCTCTTTCGCGGTTGTAGACGACGACCAGAACCATCTTCGCATTGGTCCGGCCACGTTCGCCCAGTTCCGCCGCGTACTCCAGTTCCCGGATCCCCGCCTCCTTGTCGCCGCGGATGCCGAATACGCCCAGCACGAAGCGAACAATTCCCGGGAGGACGCTGAGCGCATAGTCGTAGGTTCCTATTGTCAAGCGCGCGTCATTATAAGAAGGATCTAGATCGAGAACGTGCAGGTGGTCTTCACGGGCCTTCTTTGCAGCACTGTTCGCTGCCAGATAGGCGCGCTTCACCGTCGCTTCAAAGCTAGCCAGCATTCCGTAGGCCACACCCCGATTGTAGAGTGCTTCGATGTTGTCCGGGTCTTCTTCGAGCGTCGTGTCGGAGATTTGGATTGCCTGGTCGAGAACGTCCCGGAGGCGGGTTTCCCTCTCTCGGTTCACCCTGTCGTTGGAACTGTCGCCGCCAAGACGGTTTCCCATATAACTGTCCAGACCGAGCTTTTCCTGTTCGAAGACGATCTTCAGCCAGATCGAGGAGGCCAGAAGATTCCACATCCGGGCGCTTTCCGGGGCGCCATCGACCAGGGCTTCTAACTTTTGCTCGGCCACGTCAAAATCGAGGCTGTACAATGCATCAAGAACCTGCGGATCGACCTGATCCAATTCAGTCCGGGCAACCTGAGCTCTGAGGGGACCCGCATGAACCAGAACGAATGACACAACGAGAACACTCGCCAGGGCCCAACGCGTTGCAATGATCCCTTTTCGAGACAACATTCGCTCTGAAACCGTGCCGTTCGTTACGCTGTCTCTCATTGTCGTCAATTCAATCATCTTCCTTTACGAACTCTCCCTCGGATCGGATCTCCAAGCCTTTATTTTCAGCTACGGCCTTATTCCAAACAATGTATTCCAATGGCCCACCTCAGGGCAATCTTTTGCGTCAATCACTGCTCCCTACCTCACGTCCATGTTCCTGCACGGCGGCTGGCTGCATCTGATCGGTAACATGTGGTACCTCTGGATCTTCGGTGATAATGTGGAAGACCGCCTGGGACACGGCCGGTTCCTGGTGTTCTACCTGCTGGCCGGCCTCGGAGCCGGGTTCATCCACACCGGTGTCAATTACTACGTCGTAATCCCCAGCGTCGGCGCGAGTGGAGCCATCGCCGGTGTCCTGGGAGCCTACCTTCTGCTCTACCCCTTTGCCCGTGTCACGACACTCATTCCCATATTCTTTTTCTGGCCAATCGTCGAAATTCCGGCTGTGATCGTCCTCGGCCTCTGGTTCCTCATGCAGTTTCTCTCCGGAACGAGTGCCCTCTCCGTTGCCGATGCCACAGCTGGAGGTGTCGCCTGGTGGGCCCACATTGGTGGTTTCCTCGTGGGCATGGTCCTGCTCGTCGTGTTCCGGGGCCCGAAGCGGGGCCGCGCTTAAGGATTTAGACGCCGGTCGGCCTTTTTGGACACCAAGCCATGGAGAAGGACTGGGGTTGCATCAGCCGACGACAAGGTATCGGGCCAGAATCAAGATCGTGAATATCCAGATCAGCCAGTGCAGATTCCGGTACCGTCCGGATACGAGGCTCAAGAGCGCATAGCTGATCAAGCCGAAAGCGATGCCATCGGTGATCGAGAACGTGAACGGAATGACGGTAATCGTAATAAACGCCGGGATGTATTCGTGAGGATTGTCCCAGGCGATCTGTCCAACATTTCGCATCATGAACGCGCCCACGATGATCAGGGCCGGCGCAACAGTCGGATACAGAGTCAGACCCGACGCATCCGTGTGTCCGGCGCCTATCATCCGGGCGAGCGGCGCGAAGAACAGGGCGAGGAGAAACATGCCTGCCGTCACGATATTCGCCAGACCCGTGCGTGCCCCTTCCGCGACACCGGTCGCGCTCTCGATATAGCTGACGATCGTTGAATTCCCGATGAGGCCGGATGCCGTCGTACCAATGGCATCCGCCATCAGCGCCTCTTTTGCGCGTGGCAAATCCTCACCTTTCATAAAATTGCCCTGATGCGCGATGCCGATAAGCGAACCGATACTGTCGAATAGATCCAGGAAAAACAAAATGAAGATCACTGGAAGCGCTCCGATGCTGAGGGCACCGGCGATATCCAGTTGAAGAGCAACAGGAGCGATGGACGGGGGCGGCGCGAACACCCCTTCGAAGCGGACCACCCCCAGAAACAGCCCCAGTGCCGTACTCGTAAAAATACCTGCGAGTATCGCGCCACGTTGACGTCTCACCAAAAGGATCATCGTCACGGCTAGCCCTGCCGTCGACATCCAGACCGCAGGCGCTCCGAGGTCTCCCAGCGCGACCAGGGTCGCGGGATTGGCCCCGACAAAGCCGCCCCACTCCAGCCCCACAAGCGTAATCAGCAAACCGATACCGACAGCGATTCCGTATTTCAACGACCCGGGTATTGCATGCACAAGGGCTTCCCTTAGCCCCCAGAGCGATATCACCAGGAACAGAACGCCGGATATGAAGACGGCCCCAACGCAACCTGCCAGGTGAAACCCATAGCGCCCACAACCGTGAATACAAAGAAGAAGTTGTGACCCATCGCTGGAGCCAGAGCGATGGGATAGTTCGCAAGGAAGGCCATCAGCAGGGTGGAAAAGGCACTGATGAGACAGGTCGCCGCGAGGACGGCATCGAAGTCCATCCCTGTCGTACTCATCACAGCCGGCTGAACGAAGACGATGTAGGACATCGTCATGAAAGTCGTCGCGCCACCCAGCAACTCGGTCCGGTAGCTTGAACCGGCAGCGGCGACACCAAAGGTCCGCTCAAGTCACTCGGACATGCTAGAACCGAAGACGCAGACCCAATTGAATTTGGCGGGGCGCGAAGGCTGAGGTAAAACCGAGTGGGTCTGTCGCCGCCCGCGAGGGATCCCCTTGCACGTCAAACGCACTTAGAGACGTTCCGACAACGTTATTCACGCCGGAATAATTGACTCGGTTAAAGAGGTTGAACGCTTCGGCCATGACTTCGATCCGCGAGTTGCGATTCCGGAAAATAAAAGCTTTGGTCACGCGTAGATCCAAACTTGCAAAACCGGGACCGCGACCCGTATTGCGTCCGGCGAAGGGCGGGCGGTCGGTATTCGCATTCGTGTCTCCGTTAGCGTCAAAACCCATCAGCAGGTTGAAGGGATGGCCGCTCGCAATCGTCAGGATTGGAGACATGGTGAGATCGGCGAGTACCTTGCCAATGCCGAAGCCGCGTTCAAACGGAGACGTGAATACACCACTCATGACGAAACGATGGCGTTGATCATAGGCCGATAGCGAGCGTTCAGCCTGAAGATCCAACTGGTTCGCAGCCTGGAGGTCGGTTATGAAATCGACCGTGTCGTCGATGCCTTTCGACCAGGTGTAGGATGCCTGAAACTCGTAAAAGTCACTGAATCGTTTGCGTGCCGTTGCGGTCATCCCGTGATAGATGGAATTCCCGGACGATTCGACTTGGTTGTCCTGTAACACTCCAGGGTCGCGGGGTCCGAAGGTCGGCCCGAATGCGTTACTCCCCGTAACTCTAAGATTCGCGTTCCGGGAACGAAGCAGCTTCGTCCCACGGTTCATCAGGTAACCGACACTCGCCGCCATGTCGGTTCCAAACTCCCGTTCCACTGCGAAACTGACTTGTTGGCTGTACGGATTTACCAGATCGGGAGCTGAACGCAACAACACCGGGGGCGTGGTGCCGGGATCGAGACCGAGCGGTGCGATGTCGGCCGCGGTGATTTGACGGGATCCAATAATTCCCTGCTGCTTCAACGATCCCCATATCTGGGCTGAAGTTGCAGTAATCCCTAGCTGAGGCAAGCCCGTCAAAGGCACGAACAGCTGGGATATTTGGGTCCCGTTAAGCACTCTTTCGATGAACACCACCGCCTGATAGACCGAGGCATAGTAAATTCCATAACCGCCCCGAATGACTGTGCGCTGATCGGGACTGTATGCGAACCCGATTCGGGGCGCGATGTTATTCATGTCCCGATTCAAAGGCGTCGGTTGGAGTTCCACGTCGTAGCGCAGACCCAGATTCAGCGTCAGGGATGGAGACACCCGGAATTTGTCCTGAACGTAAGCGGCAACGAGTTTGTTCTCAAGGTCCGCGACCGGATCTCCGAAGCCCTGCTGATACGCCAGCGGCAGACCCAGATTGAATGCCTGAAGAGAGTTGATCGGTGCCGACAACGCGGGTAAGAGGTCCGCACGTCCCAAACTCGCCAATCCGGCCCCAACGACAGCGGCGGTACCGAAACCGCCCACCTTGTCAATCAACGAATACAGAGGAATAGCCTCTCCAAAAATGAAGCGGCTGCCAAAAAATATTTCAGTTCTCGTATCCAGGAGCAGGTAGTGAAAATCCCCGCCGAACTTCAGCTCGTGATCTCCCGACACGAGCGTAAAGTTATCGACCCACTGAAACCGTTTTTCTGTTCGAAACGAAGGCAGGAAAAAATCACGCCCCAGAAGCGCCGTCCCGTTGATGTTGATCTCAGGTCCGAACGCGTCGGCAGGTATCGAATTAAACTCTCTCTGCGCAAACTGAAAGCGGAATTCGTTCACGCGATTGGAGTCGAAGAAATGCGAATCTCCAAACACCACGCCAAAATCCTGAATCTGGTGATTGACTCCTCTGGAAGGTCCTTTCAGGCCGCCAAACGATCCGCCGATCGTATCAACATCGGAGAAATTCGTCCGCAGGAACAGTTGGTTACTGCCTGTCGCCTGGTGATCGATCCGTAAGGATGTGCGATTGTCGCTGTTTCGGAAGGGAAACACGCCGCTGTTTTCCCGTAAGAGCTGAATCGTTTCCGGGTATGCCACTTCGGAAGTCGTCAAAACGCCGCGCAGCGCAGAACCGAGCGCCTGGAAGGATGGAACCGGAGCAGAGACAAGTGCCTGGATCAACGATTCCTGAGACGGCGTGGGCTGGAACAATTCTTCGCTTTCGAGGAAGGTCGAGAAATTCGATTCCCTCTGGCGCAACCCTTCGTAAGACAAAAAGAAAAAACTGCGGTTGGGGACAATCGGCCCACCGAGGCTGAAACCACTTTGGAGTCTGGAAAACGGCGGATCGATATTGGTTCCCCCGGGTCCAAATGCAAAGGGGTTCCGCGCATCCAGGGCCTGATCCCGAAGAAAAGCGAATATCGTTCCCGACAGATCGTTGGCCCCGGAACGTGAAACGATATTGATCAACCCGCCGGCTGCCCTGCCGAACTCCGCCGAGTAGTTCGAACGATTGATCTGAAATTCCTGGACAGCTTCCTGGCTGAGGGTTGACCGGACGGTCGCCACGGCGTTGTCGTTGTTGTCCACACCGTCAATGGTCACGCTGTTGGAACGGCCGCTCTGACCCGCAAACGAGAGCCCCGAATCGGGTGCCTGAGGCAGCGAGAAAGAGATCAATGCGTCTGAATCGGTGACGCCGGGCGTCAGCAGGGAAAAATCCAGAAAATCCCGCCGATTGATGGGCAGGTTATCGATTCGGAATTCGCTGATGGTGTCCGCCTGCTGCGTCTTTTCCAGTTCAAGCAAAGGGGCCTGACCGATCACCAGTATCTCCTCCTGGAGTTCGGCCGGTGTTAATCGTATGTCGATGTTGAGGCTTTGCCCCACCTGGAGTTGAATCGGGCGCCGGGTCTGGATGGCGAATCCCTCAACCTCGAAGCGCAGTTGGTAGGAACCGGGGGTTAAAATGAAAAAGCGGTAGGTCCCATCGTTACCGGTCGTGGTGCGACGGCTCACACCGGTATTACTGTGGGTGATCGTAACGGAAACGCCCGTTACGAGGGCTCCATCCGGATCGAGAACCCTCCCGCGGATGTCTCCCGACGACATCTGGGCCTGCGAACCACCGCTCACGGCGATTGCGCATATCAGGCAGATGCTACCGATAATCTTCATCGCCCTTCCCCGGGTTCAGAAAGTTTTTCCTTCTTCTTCAGCTTCTTGTGCTCGTTTCGGAGATTCTCAAGGTGCACCCGTTCTTCGTCGGCGAAATCGCGAAACATTTTTCGTCCGCGAGGGTCGTCCATCTGCTTTGCAAATTCAGTGAAAAACCGATGCGACTTCCGTTCGAGGTCAATCGCAATTTCGAGGGCCTCCAGGTGCGTCGTTCTATCCCGAACATTAACGTTAAGCAGTTCTCGTTCCGGAAAAATCTGATCGGCAATTTTCCGGCTCACTGGAAGGCGAGTCGGTTCCCGTCGAAGCCACCCATGCGCTTCGATCAGGGCCCGGTATTCGTGCTGCAGCTTGTCCAGATGTTCGGATTCCTCTGCTGCCAAATCCTGGAACATCCGTCTGCCGCGGGGGTTTTGGGTCTTCTTTGAGGCGTTTATGTAGAAGCTGTAGCCTCGCCGCTCCACTGCCAATGTCAATTCGAGTGCATCCCGGGCGAATATTTTCTGCTGCCTGTCTTTCGTGTCCAGACCCACCTCGCGAAGCTCCTGGGCGACACACTCCCGACAGAATCCGAAGATCGCGTAGCGGCTATAGACGGCCTGAAAATCGTTTTTGTCGGTTTCTTCCCGAATAAGATGTTCGATACGACGGGAAGGAAATTCCTGAGTATTGCCACATTGGTTGCATATGAAGTGAATATGGTTGGGCTGGTTGACCAGGGCCTCGTAGCGCGTCGTATCCGCAGTCTTAGACTGCCGGATCATTCCGGATTCGAGCAGGATCTTCAAGGTCCGATAGATCGTGGATAAGCCGATCCGATGACCCTGCTCGAGAAGACGCTCCCGCATGTCCTCGACCGAGGGATGGTCCTCAGCCTTGAGTAAAGTTTCCCAGACCAGGGCCCGCTGGGAGGTCTTCTTGAGCTTGTTCTCCGACAGGAATTCCTGGAAGCGTTTTTTCTGCTTCATCGGTCACGAATTATACAAGCACCGCGATTGAAGAACGAGGGAATCGCACCCCCACCGGTAAGCCGTCTTACGTTTGCCCAATATCCCTGTATGCTATAGTTTATGGATATAAATCCACAAGAGGATGACACATGAAAAACATTCTGCTTTTGACTCTTTTTTCTGTCGGCCTGGGAGCATGCACTTTCGAGATGCCGGAATCGGCCCTCGATGGTTCATCGGCTGCCGGAGGTCCCGGTTCCACAGCAAATCTGCGGTCCGCACCGGAATTCGATCTTGCATCATTCGCAGGCGGAACGCTGAATTCCGAAGAACTCAAAGGCAAGGTATTGGTGGTGGATTTCTGGGCAACCTGGTGCAGTCCCTGTATCGAAGAGATACCGAACTTCAACACCCTGCACGCTGAACAAGACAACGACAAGTTCGTTATGTTGGGCATCACGGTTGAATCCGGATCCTATGAAGACGTCGAGCCCTATATCGAGCGTTTCGAAATCGAGTATCCCGTTGTCATGGGTGATGAGGATGTCGTGACCGGGTTCGGAGGCCTCATCGGCTTCCCGACGACATTCGTTGTCAGTCCGGATTGGAAGATCTATAAGAAGTACCTGGGCATGAAGACAGGAAAGAAGGAATTGATCGAGCAGGACGTGATCGACTTGATTGGTTCCGAGGAAGTCGCGGAAATCTTTTAACTGAATTCATCCCTGCAGGAACACGAAAAAGGCGGCCTGGCAGCCGCCTTTTTTATTGCTTCCTGTGCGGGTCAACTTACAGAGGGAGGCTTAGAGAAAAAAGCAGAAACTTGGAGAAAAACTCCCCAAAGAGGACAGCCACGACCGCAACGTACAGCAAACCCGTCGCCGCCTGCGTATGCCCGAGCTTCAAGGTACTCCATATCATGGCGCCAAGCACGATCGGCACAACAACACCAAACATCACACGGGGCCAAAAGAACAATCCCTGACGCACAAACAGCTCCGAGGCGATATTTACAAGGGTGACATCCTGCTGTATTTCGAGCACGACCAGACTCAAGACAATAGTCACGACGCGAAACGCGATCGCACCGATATACACCTTCGTCAAGAGCTTTAACGGATCGATTGGCAGCTTGGGCACGATCAGATACCAGTGTCCAAAAACCATTGCGAGCATGACCGATCCGAGCAATGCTGTCGCACCCAGGTGGTTCAACACCAAAACCCAGTGCTCCCACCCCCCGAGCTCCAGCAACAGGGTGAAGGCGAGCGAATCCATCGTGATAGAGACCAACCCGATCGCTGTGGCCAGGGCCAGTAAAACCAGCGCAGGCCGATATTTTTCAACGTGGACGGTGCGGTTGTACATACCGGCCAGAATCCCGGAAGCCAGAAGAAGTATGGCCGGCCACGCGCTCTCCCGCACGGGTGAAGCGAATAAAAAATCAAATCCGAGCGTGACACCTATCAACACGCCCGCCGTTTGGCTGGCAAACTTGAAAAAACTATTCCCGATCACCCGGGGAGAAATAAACAGCAGCGTCCACAGCATGCCAACGGCCAACTGGGAAAATAAAAAGAAAAACGTCGAGGAAATCATGATCTAAACTTCGGAGCCAACCCAATATAGCATTCATCGAAGCGGACTCACTCCCCGGCGACACCGAAGTACTCTGCCGACGCTGACCGTACGGCCTCGCTCGAATCCCAGGCCGACCGGTCGATCAGTACCAGAAATTTCCAGAGAGCCCTGTGTTTCTCCTTGAGAATCCGTATCTCGGCGTTGTTCGCTCCTGAGAGCGGCTGAATTTCGCCGCTGTCGAGCCGGGCAGGAACTTCAGCTTCGGGAAGGGACATCCCGAGCGACGGACAATAAACGATCACCTGGTGGGGATTGAGACCCGCGGCCTCCGCAATCGCACCCTCGGCTGTTTCTCGTTCTGAAGGACTGAAATGAAAGCGCTGCTCAAGACCCTTCTGTTTTTCTTCACCCACAGACACCGTCAGCATGTAGCAGGGCTTGTACAGCTTCCGGGCTTCAAACCGGTCCAGGATGTGGCCGATTCCCGCATGGTTGGAATAATCCTCACGCAACAACCACAGTAAGGTGTCGTCTTTGAGCGTCCTCAGTCGCACCGCGTCCAGGCCCGCGGCCAGGGCCAGTTCGACCGCTTTCGAAATCATCGCTCCGGATGCGAGTTTCGTGTGATGAAAGTAGACACGCTCTGAAAGCGTGTAACGGATCCTCAACAGGTTGACCAGTTCCGAAAGTGCGTCCCGGCGCAAGAGGCCGTGCTTTTCCAGTCGCACGATCAGATGCCCGTCTTCTTCGTCGAAAGTCTGAAAGATGCGGTCGTCGTAGTACTGCGACAGCCCACAAAAATAATTATCGCGGCGAAGATAGTCCAGTAGATCGGCGCTGATCGCCCCACTGACGATGTCGGAAGCAAAGCCCGCCGTTCCGGAGAGAATCGCGATCACCGCGTCACTCACGCCGTGCCTGTCGAGAACGTCTCCGACCGAAGAGTTCTTCATAAAATAGGTAAAGCGGTCCGCGTCCTGATCATGACGGGGCAGAACACGCCGTTCGTCCTCCAGCGTGTGGCCAAAAGGAATGTGCGTGATGTCGTGAAGTAAAGCTGCAGCACGAATGACGCTCTCCTCGGCCTCAGAAACGGAGACGTTCCGGCGGATTGCATCGACCAGGCGGTGGGCCATCCAGGCCGTACCGACGGAGTGTTCAAACCGCGTGTGCATCGCCGACGGATAGATCAGGTAGGCCGTGCCCAACTGCTTGATCCCCCGGAGACGCTGGAATTCGGGAGTATCGATCAACTCCATTTCCAGCGCACCCAGTTCGATGTCGCCGTGGACAGCGTCTCGAATCAATTTTCGCATGGCGTATTCTGACTCCCCAGCTTGGGCCTCCATTTCCCGGGCCACTGCCGATCACCCGGACTTGCGACCGGGCCCATCGGTAACCGAAACAGGCACCATCGAATTATGCAGCATATGATCGATATGCCGAAAAACGCTCCGAACACCAAACACGCTATAATGCCGAGCGATTCAACACTGGAGGTGTTTCTTGAAGTTTCTAGCGTTCGCGATTTTTTCTGTGGCTCTGGTGGTCTCCTGTGCGCCGGCCGAACCCGAACCGGCCGCCACGGCCGAAACCCCAACTGAGGCTCCCGCCGCGGCACCGAACGGGACTCGCGAAAGCCCATTCATGGGGCACGGCGTCATTCAGGAAGTCGGCGAAACCCAACTCGTCATCCAGCACGATACGATCCCTGGCTTCATGGCCGGCATGACAATGGCTTTCCCCATAACCGCAGAGGCCTTGAGCGACGACCTGGAAGTCGGCGACGAGATCATGTTCGATATCGAGCTGCTCACGGAGGGCTACCAGATTTTTAATGTCTCCGAGGTCGAGGCTGGGGACGACGATAGCGAAGAAGAAGACGAAGAGTAGTTGCACAGCCGGCCGAGCCCCGGACCACTATCCGGCGGCTTGAAAAGAGTTTTCTCCGGGTGCTACGATGCTCGAACGGCTTCAGTAAGCCCTGGGAGGTCGTCTAATGGTAGGACTGCAGACTCTGACTCTGCCTGTCGGGGTTCGAATCCCTGCCTCCCAGTTACTCATTTAAAAAGACTTACGGCACCGATGGAGCTTCCGCTAATTCCCCTTGTGGGGACTTTTGGGGGGACCTCCGGTCTTTTCTGGCGCCACATTACTCAATCCCGTGGCCTCTACTGCTAAACAATTTGACCACACACTGTCAGTCGTAGGAGAATGGCCTATGAGTTCCTGCATGTCCCGCAACAAAGCGGTAGTTGCCTTGCCTGGAACGACTGCTTACCGTCCCAAACGGAGGTTTAAGAATCAAATGGCCAGACTCATCTGGAGTGTTGCAATCGGATTCGTTCTTCTTGCAGCCACCCCACAAACTCTGTTCAGCCAAGTCCGCTTAGCGAGCGGGTTCGGTCAATCAAACATCGGAGGCCAACAGGTTTTCGTACATGTGACAGTGGCGGTCCCACCCGGTTTAGACGGACCCAGCGTTGTCGAAGATGCCGTCCGGGGTCAGGGGGCACGTCCGATCCAATCCGCAGCGTTTTCATTGACGGGATTGGATTGGAAGAACAATTCGCCTGAGGGGGCGCAGAATGTGCTTCAGTCCCAGAACTTTTCAGACCTCCCAGACGCCCTAACCGACCCGGCGGTACTGGCATTGAAAGCCTCTCAGGAGACGTGGAAAGAGGACTGGCAAGAGAACAACAATGTCTCCGATACTTCAGAATTCAGCTTTTTAGACGGTGGATTTACCGACCAATGTCCATCATTGGCGAAGCAGTGTCCTGGAAGGCAGTTTGCTGACCAACTCAATGATGTCGGCTTTATCTCCATTGGCGGATGCTGCACTCTGGCGGCTACATGGTTTCTAAGAGGCAGCTCGGACAGCACCTCCGCTGCGGACGAACCCGAGGCTGACATCGTCGTGAACAGTCGCGTGAATTGGAACAGCTTCGATCTCGAGACCGTGCTTTTGCACGAGCTTGGACACGCTCTCGGCTTGGGACATTCTTCGGTTGCCGGAGCTGTAATGGCAGCCACTTATACTGTCCCGATACCAGACCTGCAGGAGGACGATGTGCGCGGCGTTACGTATCTCTATCCTCGACAGGGATGGGTCGGATTGATTAGCGGTACGGTCGTCGAAGATGGGTCCACACCTGAACTGGCTATCGAAGGTGCCACGGTCTCTATCGCCGATTTTCCCGTATCCGACACGACCGAATCGGACGGGAGCTACTCTCTCACAGGTGTGCCGGACATTGGAGAGTACGCTGTGACGGTGAGTGCGAAAGGCTATCTGAGTCAAACGATAGCTAACATCGACGTGCCAACAAATCTCCCCACCATTAAACTCGTCAAAGAATCCGACGATGGCGGCGGTGGCAATGGCGGCGGCAATGGCGGTGGCAAGGACAAATGCAAGAAGAACGGCCCCTTCGCTTGCCCTTAGAGATTGAGTTTTTACGTGAGTCGAAGCGCGGTTAACCCCTTGTGGCCTTAGGGCCCGTCTTCATGGCGGGCCTTTTCTCTTTCTACTCAAACTCAACCAACAGTGCCGGCCGTCGCAGTTTTCGTCTTTTCCAATAGCGACGATTCCAGCCTATTTGCTGCCGCCCTGTTCGCTCCGGGAATCAAGTGTCCGTATAGATCGACTGTGATCTGGATAGAGTGGTGCCTCATCTGCTCTTTGACGTAGGTGATGCTCTCGCCCTGCTGGAGCATGAGGCTGGCATACGTGTGTCTCAGATCATGGAAACGGACTCGCCGAACCTCTGCCGCCTTCAGAAGCGGAAAGAACTGGCGCTGCCTGAGATTCTGTTCATCGAGGAACTGGCCCGCTTGATTGGAAAACACCCAATTTGGCAGACGTTCACCCTTCCCAAAGCACTCTTCCCTCTTTCGACGCTTTAGCTCTTCGAACACCAGGCTAAGCTCGTCCGGAAGATCAATCCGGCGCTGCAGGTGACTCTTCGGGGTTTCCAACCGACGACGCGATACGGCACACTTTACGTGAATGCACCCATTCTGAGAATCGATGTCATCCCAGTGCAGACCGATCAACTCGCCCAGTCGCATCCCTGTAAGCACTGCGGTCAGCACGAAGGCGTACAGCTGAAAATCACCGTCTCGCGCCTTGACGAGTAACTTTTGAACCTCCTTGGTCGTGTACGGAACAACCTTCATCGCGTTCGCCTTTGACGAAGTCTCCTTCCTGAAGCCACCCAAGCGATTTGCTGGATTCGCCAGGATGATCCCTTCGTCAACAGCTTGGTTCAGCATTTGCCGTAACGGAGCGATGATGTTCCGCACCGTCGCCTTGCTCAGGCCCTCCCCTATTTTCTTGGCGATCAGGTTCTTAATGTCATCCCGGGTGATCTCGTCGAGACGTTTCGATTCGATCGCCTTCAGGTGTTGATCGACGGTCTGTTTGTAGAGTCTGTGAGTCGCGTGTTTACAGTGAACCTTGACGTACTTGTCCAGCCAGGTAGCTGCATAGTCCTTTAGCTTCCGGGCCGGTGTCTTCTCATGGATGCCAACTTCGCCCTTGGCCAATTGGGTCTTTCGTGCCGCTTCAATCTGACGGGCGACTCTAGCGTTCGTGTGGTGGGTACTCTCCCGAATCCTGCGGTTGTCAAATTGGAACTCAAACCAATAAATGCCCTTCTTACCTCGCTTATAGATCACTTCGCTTTACCTCCCTTCCTTGTTGCTTGTTCCTGCTTTGTCGGCCTGCCCCCCAGCTTGCCGTACTCGCGCATCCTGCGATCAAACTCGCGCTTGCCCCACTTGCGCCTGCGTACCGCCGCACTGCGCTTGCCGAGTAGGCTGGCCGCTGCGTTGATTTCCTTCTTACTAGTCCCAAAACAAGCGCATAACCAGTCCGCCGAGGCCCAGTTCGCGCCGATAGAATTCGAGGCATAGAATCCCGTTCCCGGATGGCCTGTTCCAGGTATCGAGTTTCTGTTGAATCTGTTTCAGTTCAGCCTCGCTGGTGTTGGACGGTTGACAGAAACCGGGACCTCGATCGCCCGGGCTCAGAGTCATGATCGGGTCAACATCGCAGAGGCTGACGCAACACATCCACCCCGCGGAACAAGACCGGCAACCACCGGTTCCAGGCCAGGATCCGGAACAGAATGCGCCGCCCGGTGCGCACGAGTTGGCACGGCACAAGCATGAAAGCGTTCAAGAAGGTTTTGAACTCCATGCGCAGCACGGTTTGCTTCTCAGCCTGATATTTTTGGCCCCAACGTCCGGTTTCGGGAAGCAGCAATGCAAACCACGCTTTCAGTGTCCAGGCCAGTGACGCGATCACCATGTAGGCCCAGTTGCTGGTCTGATCTCCGACCGGCATCCGCAACGCCTGAACGCCGTTCTTCAACTGCTCAATGAGATTCTCCTGATTGCACCGTTGATTGGCACGCATCACAATCTGGTCGGCCGGATCCGAACGGTTGGTAATGTAGAAGAAGTACCGGATGTCGTCAAACAACACCTGCTCTCCTTTGGCCACCGACAGATTCTTCCGCACCACGACGACACGGTAGTCCCGATCGCAGGCTCCGGGTCGATACCGAAACTCGGCCACATCCTCACCCTGCAAGCGGATATTGTCGAAACCGCGCTGCCGAACGATCTCTTCCTTCACGTTGTCGGGACGTTGGCGCGGTTCGGTCGCCACGTCGTATTTCGCGGGCCGTTCCAGGCGCTTCCACTGGCGCGGCTCCAGTTCATCGGCCCGGGCCTTCAGGTTCGCCATCGCGTCAATCCCGAATATGAAACCCACCTGCTGGTCGTCCCATCCGTCCAGATGCCGGGTCTGGCTGAAGTCCGTGTCCCCGCGCAGCAGGATCTGGCGAAACCCCGCATGCCGGCACAATGCGATGGCTTGGTCGAACCGGACCGCGGCTCCTTCATGCGACGGCCGGTTGCCGCTACGATTGACCAGATACAGCGGTTCGGCGGTGTTGGCCAGCGAGATCATCAGCGGGTGATATCCCCACGTCCCGTCGTAGGCCACGTCCATCCCTTGCTTGCATTCCCCCGTGGTTTCGGCCAGTGTCCCGTCCGCGTCCAACACCGCTTCTTCGAAAAACGCCGCCGGTTGCTGTCGCCAGACTCCGAGCCGGACTTGATTGGTTGCCTCCATCAGACACTCCACGTCGTCGGCCTCGAATCTCCGGCAGAAGTCTCCCGCCGTCGTCGGATCCGGAATCCGTTGCGCTCCCAGCGCATCCAGATACACCGCATCGTTGCGCCGCAGTTCGATGTCTTCCAGGCACGTTCCTCCGCTCAAGGCGTTGTAGGCGATGTTCAGCACGTGATCCGACTCGTGATACGGCAGGTGCCGCTTCAACACATGCACGCCCTTGTCGATGGCTTCGATCAGCCCGGTCCGCCGCGCCACCAGTTGCATCGTCCCGATACCACCAACCGATGTGCCCCGCGTCCGCTCTCCCATCTCGTACTGAATGTTGCTCGCCGAAAACATCGGCTCTACCTGATCCGTCCAATGCCGGTCCCCAAGCCGACGTTCGATTCGCCGCTTGCGGTTCCTCATGTTCTTGCGCGTATAATCGTTCATCTGAAATGCCTCCTTTTCCGAAGAATCTGTTCAAGGTTTTTTTCGCACGGAGAGGGGGCATTTCGGGTACTTCCGCTCTTATTGCACTATCATTTCCTCGTCAATCACGCTTGTTCAGGGGCTAGTGTTAGTTCGATGCCTGCCGATCGAAGGACTGCTAACCGCTCCAATGCCCCTTCCTTCCGTTTCTTGTTGTGATTCATTGGGCCACCAGCGAGGGCTGCGAACACCACTTCGGGATGAGCCTCGAACACATGATTCTGGGTTTCAGGTGACATCAGTTCGTCGACCTCCCGGATTTTCTTCATGATCATGAAGGTTTGTATCGTTACCCCAACCCCGCGCGCCTGACGGTTCAAAACGGATGCCTCTTCATGAGTTTCGGCCACTAGGGTAGGACGACATGGCGCTGAGAACACACTGTTGTGTCGCAGGGGAGAAAGTTCTTGGCGAGCGAGCTGATCGCATTCGCGCGCATCATCGTCAGAGAGGCCGATAGGGATATCAATCGCAACGACTGAACCGTCACGCTGCACCGTCTGAAATAGCGCCTCAAGGTCGGTGATCACCGAAAATGCAGGCGCGCTTTCACCGGGTGCGCCCTGTGCGACGACCCAACCATCGTGGCAACCGTCAATTCCGTAGTGCTTCAGTCTGGTGACTCCGTATGGCGTGATTTGGAGAATCATAACGCGCCTGGTAGGGAACCAACAGAACTGACGCATTCTGGGTGCAGATCGGCGCTAAAGTGTTCAATTGTCGGTCAAATCAGGGCGGATTGGATAAATCGGCAATTCTCAAGGTCCGAGAAGATGATTTATCAGGACTTGACCTTGAATATCAGGGGACTGGCACCCGTTCCTTCAGTTCTTCAAGAGTCTGGACTCTTGCCCCTGCCTTCACTTCTAAGCGCTGAAGATTTGATTAGCTGTGAACTGATACTAAGGCGTCGTCTCTTCTTTCAGTTAGCCCAGCGTTGAGAAGAGGACGGCCCACACACCTGTTTCAAACACTCGGAGTTGTACTCTACGATTCCTCGGCTGCAGCTTTCGAACGCTTTCGCAGTCGGTCCAGCGCCCACGGGCCTCCGCCCAGGGCGGAAAGCAAGAGAAACGAGAAGCAGAAGTAAATCGCATCTTCGCCAAGGTTGAGTATCGGCCAGAATGTCCGGGGTTGATGGCTGAGGAAATAAGCGAAAGCCATTTGCCCGGAAAAAAAGAAAGCCAGCGGCCGTGTAAAGAGTCCCAAAAAGAGGAACGGTCCGAGAATGGTCTCGAATAGATGAGCGTATCCCGTCAGCGAAGAGAGGTTAGGGCCTTCGAACGGCTCTTCTCCGGCCGGCCACGGCCAGCCGATCATGTCTTCCGTCCCATGGGGCAGCCAAACGAAGAGAGTAGCGATCCTGAATACACTCAGTATTTGCGGTTCCCAGGGAGTTAGAAAGCCTGTGGGTTTCGCCTTGTCCCGCAACACTGCATCCAGACTCCACGCGCCGCCTCCGGCGGTCGCCAGGTAGAGGAAGGCAAAACAATAGAAAAACCATAGGTCGCCGCCATTGAATCCCGGCCAGAAGCTCTCGCTCGCGTGGTTCAGGATGTAGACCAACGCCATCTCGCACGACAGAATAAAGGCGATGGGTACGGTGAAAATCCCCAGGAAGACAGCCAGGCCACCAAAGGTTTCGAGTATTCCGCTCTGTCCGACCCACGAAAACAACTCGAAGCCATCGAATCCGCCACGGGGAGTCGGATAGCCAAAGACTTTTTGGGTTCCATGCGCCATGAAGAGATACGCAACAATAATCCTCAAAAGGCTTAGAATCTGGGGGCTCGAACGTTCAAGAAATTTGTCGAAGGCTGTCAGGATTTTCATGGTGCAACAGCCTATAACACAAGAGTCTCGGGGGACAACGCGAGACATACCAGAGTTACACTCTCGACCGCTTTCCGACATTCCGGAGAAGTATCCCCGACGGGACTTCTACCCCGGTGGGCCTATCTCGCACTGAACAGGTCAGCCTTAGCTGGACGCACTGGGTGGCGAATTACTAGTTTCCCTTAAAGTTCAGGGACTTGAACCGGGGCCCAGGATCCGATCCCGAGTGGTCATGAGGTGAACCAGCAGGATAATCAGGTCGCGCATCGGCCGATCTTCGCGATCATTCCCACGATCACAAGACCCGAATTTTCAATGCGTTATCCGTTTGACTAGGAGTTCCCACCCACAGGTGGATCGGGAGGCAATGGAATCTCAAGGTCCGAGAAGATGATTTCTCAGGACTTGAGACGGACAATTGTCCGAATAGCTGGTTAGAACTAAGCCGCAGGCGCTCGGAGTCGGCGTACAGCAGATAGAGTCTGTCCCATAAAGTAGCGGTCATAAGGAGGTGTCTTATGACCCAACTACGAGAACGGATGCTGGAGGAACTCCAGCGACGGAACTATTCCCCGGCCACGAGTCGTGGCTACATTCTGGCAGTCGAACAATTCGCGAATTACTTCGGCAAGTCTCCGGCCTTGATGGGAGCCGAGGAGGTACGGCGTTTTCAGCTGTACTTACTGACCGAAAAGAAGCTGGCGGCGAGTACGGTCGGGATGCGGACCTCGGCGATACGATTCCTTTACAAGAAGGTGCTGCTGCGACGTGCGGATCTGGAACTGGATGATCTGCCCATGCCCAAGAGTGCGCGGAAACTACCCACGATCCTGGGTCCGTCTGAAGTCCGCCGGTTGATCCAAGCCGCATTGAGTCCGATGCACCGGGCCATCCTGATGGTGCTCTACGGGACCGGGATGCGACGGGCCGAAGCCGCCGTGTTGAAGGTGGCCGACATCGACAGTGAACGGATGCTGGTGCATATCCGCGACGGGAAAGGGCGTCGGGACCGGGATGTCCCGTTGAGTCGCAATCTGCTTGAAGCGTTACGGGGGTACTGGTTATTGAAAAAGCCCGAGGTCTATCTGTTTCACAGCAGTGCAGGACACCGGGGCACGGATGCTCCGATCTCGGACAAGGTGGTCTGGCATGCCGTTCATGGGGCCGCCCAGCGTGCGGGTCTGACCCAGAGGATCGGTCCGCACACGCTACGGCACAGCTTCGCGACCCACCTGCTAGAGTCCGGGACCGACTTGCGCACGATCCAGCTCTTGATGGGACACAGTCGGCTCAGCGATACCACGCTCTACCTGCAACTGTCCCGGCGCCATCTTCGAACCGCGCGCAATCCTCTGGATCAGTTGAAGCTTTCACCTGTGGTTAAGGATCCAAAGAAGTGAGCCGGCCACCCTTTGAGGTGGCTGACGTGATTCGCATCGTCGGAGACCGATTCCGACAACGGTATTTGAAAGCGCTGGCCTGGCCCCAGGTCAAGGTCCTCAACGCGATTACCCATTGCCGGACCGCCGCACTGGGCGGGAACCGGAAACGATGCGACCACTGTGGCCACCAAACGCTGGTCTACCACTCGTGCCGGAACCGCCACTGCCCGAAGTGCCAGACCAATGCGCGGAACACCTGGGTCGAGAAACGGCAACAGGAACTGCTACCGATCGGATACTTCCATCTGGTCTTCAGCCTGCCCCATCAGTTGATCCCATTGATCTGGCAGAACAAGAAGGTGCTCTATGCGCTTCTGTTCCGAACCAGTGCGGCGGCGCTGATCGAAGTGGCCCGAAACCCCAGGTATCTGGGCGGCGAGATCGGATTCCTCAGCATCCTGCATACCTGGGGACAAACCCTGCAACGCCATCCCCATATCCACTGTGTGGTTCCCGGTGGCGGACTGTCCCCGGATCACGACCGGTGGATCCACTCCTCCCGGACCGACTTCTTCCTCCCGGTCCAGAAGCTCAGCTACGTTTTCAGAGAAAAGTTTCTCGACGGTTTAGCCGAAGCCTTCGGAAACAAGACGCTCGTTTTCCATGGGGAGTGTCTGGAACTGGCCACCGAATCCACCTTCGAGCGGTTCCTCGACGATCTGAAGGATCGGAACTGGGTGGTGTACGCCAAAGAACCATTCGGCGGACCCCAACACGTCCTTCAGTACCTGGCCCGCTATACCCATCGGGTGGCCATCTCGAATCATCGCATCCTCGATGTCAACCAATCCGGCGTTACATTCCGCTGGAAGGACTATCGCCACAATGGCCGTCCACGAACAATGACACTCCAACCCGAAGAGTTCCTCCGTCGATTCCTCCTGCATGTCTTACCGAAAGGCTTTCCCCGCATCCGGTACTACGGATGGATGGCAAATCGGAAACGCAAGACGATGCTGGAACTCTGTCGGCACCTCTTAGGTCAGGAGTCCATCACCGAGCCGGAGTCCGAGGCGGGTGCTACCCCACCGGCACCGTGTCCGATCTGCCGGGGACCGATGCGTCTGGTCGAGCGATTAACCGCGGCACAGCTCGCCGCTCTCGAATCAAAGGAGGTTCCAATTCAGGATAGTGCGTAGCCATCGACACTCAACAATTCCAGCCCAACGCGGTCGTCCAGACTGCATCGCCGAAGTGTGTCCAGACGCCAAAAACACGCGTGCTCAAGTGCCCTTTCGCTATATCCAACCCACCCCACTCGGGCGATCGACAGTGATTTTCCGCTACAACCACCCCCCACCATCACTGCGTCTCCCCGATTCAGCCTCCAATCCATGGATTGAAAACCCATAGGTCTTCTCGTTCCCGGCCGCGCCTGCGCCTCACTTCAAACCATTCTATCCGACATGCCCCGGCATCATTTTTTGTCACTGTCGGTGCCGGACCATCTCCGATACAAAACTGACGTTAGCCGGCAAGAAACAAGCCAACATTGGAACTTGGACGCATACTTGATTACACGGACGAGTCGCAAGCTTCCGGAAGGTAACTTCCCGGTCCTTGTAAGCGCGTTGCTTGAAACGAGACGAACCCTACGGCACTAGTCCCTGAACAAGCGTGATTGACGAGGAAATGATAGTGCAATAAGAGCGGAAGTACCCGAAATGCCCCCTCTCCGTGCGAAAAAAACCTTGGACAGATTCTTCGGAAAAGGAGGCATTTCAGATGAACGATTATACGCGCAAGAACATGAGGAACCGCAAGCGGCGAATCGAACGTCGGCTTGGGGACCGGCATTGGACGGATCAGGTAGAGCCGATGTTTTCGGCGAGCAACATTCAGTACGAGATGGGAGAGCGGACGCGGGGCACATCGGTTGGTGGTATCGGGACGATGCAACTGGTGGCGCGGCGGACCGGGCTGATCGAAGCCATCGACAAGGGCGTGCATGTGTTGAAGCGGCACCTGCCGTATCACGAGTCGGATCACGTGCTGAACATCGCCTACAACGCCTTGAGCGGAGGAACGTGCCTGGAAGACATCGAACTGCGGCGCAACGATGCGGTGTATCTGGATGCGCTGGGAGCGCAACGGATTCCGGATCCGACGACGGCGGGAGACTTCTGCCGGAGATTCGAGGCCGACGACGTGGAGTGTCTGATGGAGGCAACCAATCAAGTCCGGCTCGGAGTCTGGCGACAGCAACCGGCGGCGTTTTTCGAAGAAGCGGTGTTGGACGCGGACGGGACACTGGCCGAAACCACGGGGGAATGCAAGCAAGGGATGGACGTGGCCTACGACGGGACGTGGGGATATCACCCGCTGATGATCTCGCTGGCCAACACCGCCGAACCGCTGTATCTGGTCAATCGTAGCGGCAACCGGCCGTCGCATGAAGGAGCCGCGGTCCGGTTCGACCAAGCCATCGCATTGTGCCGGCATGCGGGGTTTCGCCAGATCCTGCTGCGCGGGGACACGGACTTCAGCCAGACCCGGCATCTGGACGGATGGGACGACCAGCAGGTGGGTTTCATATTCGGGATTGACGCGATGGCGAACCTGAAGGCCCGGGCCGATGAACTGGAGCCGCGCCAGTGGAAGCGCCTGGAACGGCCCGCGAAATACGACGTGGCGACCGAACCGCGCCAACGTCCCGACAACGTGAAGGAAGAGATCGTTCGGCAGCGCGGTTTCGACAATATCCGCTTGCAGGGTGAGGATGTGGCCGAGTTTCGGTATCGACCCGGAGCCTGCGATCGGGACTACCGTGTCGTCGTGGTGCGGAAGAATCTGTCGGTGGCCAAAGGAGAGCAGGTGTTGTTTGACGACATCCGGTACTTCTTCTACATTACCAACCGTTCGGATCCGGCCGACCAGATTGTGATGCGTGCCAATCAACGGTGCAATCAGGAGAATCTCATTGAGCAGTTGAAGAACGGCGTTCAGGCGTTGCGGATGCCGGTCGGAGATCAGACCAGCAACTGGGCCTACATGGTGATCGCGTCACTGGCCTGGACACTGAAAGCGTGGTTTGCATTGCTGCTTCCCGAAACCGGACGTTGGGGCCAAAAATATCAGGCTGAGAAGCAAACCGTGCTGCGCATGGAGTTCAAAACCTTCTTGAACGCTTTCATGCTTGTGCCGTGCCAACTCGTGCGCACCGGGCGGCGCATTCTGTTCCGGATCCTGGCCTGGAACCGGTGGTTGCCGGTCTTGTTCCGCGGGGTGGATGTGTTGCGTCAGCCTCTGCGATGTTGACCCGATCATGACTCTGAGCCCGGGCGATCGAGGTCCCGGTTTCTGTCAACCGTCCAACACCAGCGAGGCTGAACTGAAACAGATTCAACAGAAACTCGATACCTGGAACAGGCCATCCGGGAACGGGATTCTATGCCTCGAATTCTATCGGCGCGAACTGGGCCTCGGCGGACTGGTTATGCGCTTGTTTTGGGACTAGTGCGATCCTCTAAGATTACTTCTTCATGCTGAAGCGAACCATTGTCTATTTCAGTCTGTCATTCGGATTCAGCTGGGCCGTCTTTGCTGTGGCTTGGGGATTTGGGCTATTCCGTAACGGCGTTGGTCTGGCGGAAGGACCGTTTCTTTTCCTGTTCATGTGGGGGCCCGCTATCGGTGCAGTTGTGGCGACGCTTATGTTCGACCGTGCCCGATGGCGGGCGATCCTGGGCCTGAGCTTTACTCCTAATTGGTGGTGGGCTGGATCCGCACTCGCCGCAGCATCACTGGTCTTGGGTGCAACGTATGCGAGCGCACTTTTGCCGAATGTGGAGTTGATCGGCGTGGAAGAGGGCATTGCCCGAGCGCTCGCAGACCAGCCGTCTCTAGTCGAAAACGCCCTGCCGCCTCTGCCTGTGTTGCTCGTTTTGTCATTCCTCGGCGGCGCGTTACTCAACGGAGTATTGACGCTCACTGAGGAACTTGGCTGGCGAGGATAGGAAAAATGAGAGCGCTTTCGCAATGAAGATCGTTCATCGTCTGGCATTTCATCGCTCGATCAAGGGGGAATACGACCGACGAGACCGCGTCACAGAGGATCAACATCGTCCTGAACTGGTTTGAAGAACTGAAGGAACGGGTGCCCCTGCCGTGATGCGGTGTTCTTTTGCCCCAGCAGCCCTGAAATCCATTCTCACTGCCTGATAAATCCTGCCGGCTCAATCGGTCGATGCAACACATGCGTTAAATCGTTCGGCCGGAGTCTGAAACCCCAGCGTTTGACGAGGCCGTCTATTGAGCTTCGCTGCAATCATATCCAGATGCTGCTGAGAGTGAACGGATAAGTCTGTTCTTTTCGGGAAATAGTGTCGAAGCAGGCCGTTCGTGTTTTCATTCGAGCCCCGTTGCCATGGACTTCTCGGATCGCAAAAGTAGACGGCAATGTCGGTGGCCAGAGTGAACCGTTTGTGATCGGCCATCTCCAGACCGCGATCCCAGGTCAGTGATTCGTAGAGTTCCCTTGGTAGTTGATGCGCGTGTTCGATCAACGCGTTGATGACGGTTTCGGTTTTCTTGTTAGAAACTTTTGCCAGCATCACATAACGGGAGTGACGTTCGACCAGAGTGGCGATGTAGGAGTTGTTCGAACCCGCTATCAGATCCCCTTCCCAATGACCGGGGACGGCACGATCTTCGACCGAAGCCGGGCGCTCACGGATCGAGACCATGTCTTCGATTTTTCCCTTTCCATGGCCTTTCCGGCTCGCTTTTGCGGATCGGCGGATCGTGCGTCCCGAGCGCAGATACTGAACGAATTCTTTCTTCAAAGCCCCGCGGGCCTGGATGAAAAGGCTGCGATAGATCGTCTCGTGGGACACGTGAAGCGACTTGTCGTCCGGGTATGTGTACTTGAGCCACCCGGCGATCTGTTGGGGCGCCCAGTCGTCGGCCAGCTTCTCTTCAACCAGTTGCCGTAGTCGCGGACACCGGGAAAGACAACACGGCTTCCGACGATGCGCACGTCCCCAGGCCCGCTGATCCGCAACCGACGCTCGATAGTTATCATCGCCCCCGTTGCGGGCAATCTCCCGGCTCACTGTCGAAGGTGCACGACCGAGTACGAGCGCAATCGAGCGGATCGATCGTCGGGCTGCAATGCCTCTGGAAATCTCCTCGCGTTCGGCCAGACTCAGCGCCCGCGCCGAACGACAACGCGGGCGCGGCCGGATGCCTCCATAGACGGCCAGTTGCCCGTGAATTGTCGATCCCCCTCGATCCAGTACACGTCCGATCTCTTTAGTCGATTTCCCTTCCTGCCACAGTTTCCATATCTTCACGACCTCGGCTGCTGTGAACCATCGCCGCTTCCTATACGTCTTCTTCTTTCGTTTCTTGGGCATACACTTCACCCCTCCTTTCATGTGAAGTGTTGCATTGACCCCTTGAGATCACCCCTCTTGTCGGACGTTGAGATTTCACAATTTCAGTCAGCATCAACCGACTCCATCGAGTCATTCCCAAAAAACCAACAACTTGAAACCAAAGCGGTCGCGAGTGGGCCTGAAGTGGATTACGTGCTGTCAGAGCCGTTGAAGTGCCCCAGGTGCGCGGGAGAGATTAGCGAGGAGACGTTGGTGGAGTGGGAATAAAAAGCGGCGGTGATCCCGGCGAACACGACGATACTTGGCCGGGTGCGTCCTACACACCCCGGCTAAGCGCTTGCGGGGCGGGCAGCCGCCATGCCCCCGACAGCTTCGGCCTCGTCGGTCTCAACGTCGAAAATCGCACTCAACCGGGTGATGTCCAGCAACTCCCGAACTCTTTTCGTCGGATTCAGGAGTTTCAGTTGCCCCTGGTTGTTTTGAAGAGTCTCGTAAACCTCGACCAACGATTCCAACCCCCGGCTGTCGATGTAGTCGAGCTCCGCCATGTTCAATATGAGGCGGGGATCATCGGACTCGATGAATTGTCGAACAGCTCCTCGAAACCCGTCGATCGTAGTTCCGCTCTGAAGACGGCAGGCCAAGTCCAAGATGGTTATGGGGCCAGCCTTGCGGATCCGGACGGATAAGCGTTCCTTGGTCTCTTTCATTGCACCTCCTGGCAATCCGTGGCATCAGCCTTGCGGGCCGTTAAGGGCTTTGTGTGACACCCTTGAATATCATAGTGAAATAGCCACGTCAGGTTTGTTCTGTCAAGTAAATACGGCACCGTAAGTCCAGTCAGGCTCTTCTTTCGTCAAGTCGTGGCCGAACTGCGTACAATCTCCGCATGCCCCTCCCCATTTTCCGGTTTCAGGTCCCGGAATCCGCGCAGGGTAGTCTTCGCGATAGAGTGGCGCCCCGTTTCCAGAAAAGTTGACTTGCACAATCGCTGTTCCACACGGCAGTGCGGGCAATCAAGCCCCAATCGAAGCACGACAGTTTACGTTCAGAATCTTACGCATCCATTTGCTCTCCGTGGGATTGCCCTCTGTGCCAACGTAGGTGAGACACCTGCCTGAGCAATAATTAGTGAGCAAGGGCGGGAAGGCAGGTAACCTGTGTTGGTGATCAAAGCAGAACACGAGAACGAAGAATCGGGCGGAACGGAAGGAGCCCGTAGGGCGACTGGAGTTGCGCCCGAAGCGGCCGGACGGAACGGGGATGCCCCGGACCCGGAGGTTGCGGATAAGGCGACACGCCGTCGGTTCACCGCCGCGTATAAGAGGCGGATCGTGCGGGAGGCCGACAAGTGCACGAAGCCAGGCGAGGTGGGGGCGTTGCTGCGCAGGGAGGGCGTGTATTCGTCGAGCCTGAGCACCTGGCGGCGACAACACGATGCGGGCGAGCTCGCCGGTCGAGGGGCGAAGCGAGGACCGAAAGCGCAACCGAAGGATCCGCGGGATAAGCGCATTGCGCAACTGAAGCGGGAGACGCGGCGGCTCGAGAGAAAGCTGGAGCAAGCCGAAACGGTGATCGGCATCCAAAAAAAAGTTGCCTCGCTCCTGGGAATCCCCCTGAAGAGTCCGGACGACGAAGAGAACGACTGATGGAAGCGGCCGAGAAGTTCTCCGGCGAGTTGGGAACGGCGCCGGCATGTCGGGTCTTTGGCGTTCCGCGCGCGTCGCTCTACCGCCACCGGCGACGGGAAGCCACGCCCGCGGTGGAGCCGACACCTGCCGGATCGCATCGGGCGTTGAGCGGGGTGGAGCGCCAAGAGGTCCTCGACGTGTTGCATAGTGAGCGCTTCGTGGACCAGGCGCCCGCACAGGTCGCCGCGGCCCTGCTGGACGAGGAACGCTATCTGTGTTCGGTACGCACGATGTACCGGATTCTGGATGCGAATCAGGAGGTTCGCGAGCGGCGGAACCAACGGCGTCATCCCGTCTACGAGAAGCCGGAACTGTTGGCCACGGGACCGAATCAGGTTTGGAGTTGGGACATAACGAAGCTGAAGGGCCCGCGAAAGTGGACCTACTACTACTTGTACGTGATCTTGGACATCTTCAGCCGCCAGGCGGTGGGCTGGATGGTGGCCGACTGCGAATCTTCCGGCCTGGCCAAGAAACTGATTCGTGAAAGCTGTGACAAGCATCGGATCGAGCAGGATCAGCTGACTCTGCACGCGGATCGCGGGTCCTCGATGAAATCGAAGGTGGTGGCCTTACTGCTCTCGGATCTGGGGGTGACCAAGACCCATTCCCGACCGCATGTCTCCGATGACAACCCGTTCTCCGAGGCCCAGTTCAAAACGCTGAAGTATCGGCCGGACTTCCCGGAACGCTTTGGCTGCATCCAGGATGCCACGGCGTTCTGCCGCGACTTCTTCGGCTGGTACAACAACGTCCACTATCATTCGGGCCTGAACTGGCTGACACCGGCGATGGTCCATGACGGTCGCACCGGCCCCGTCGTCCAGCGACGCCAGCGTGCCTTGGATCGCGCTCGTCGCGAGCATCCAGAACGTTTTGTCGGCGCACCCAGGACGATCCTTGGACCGCCGGCAAAGGTGTGGATCAACCCACCTGCGGAGACGCAAGTGGTAGCTTAAATTCTGAACCCAGGTGTCTCAAACTTGTTGACATTCTCCGTTGGCTTGTCAGACTGCCGCTTCATCCAGTGGGTGATGTTCGCAAACAAGGGGTGATAGGGGCCACTAATTCAACGGCCCTTTGATCACGCGAATGCGGTTGTTTCGCGTGTCGGAGATGAACACGTTCCCGGACAAATCGACGGCGACGCCTTTGGGGAGGTGAATGCTGGCTTCCGTTCCGACGCCGTTGTCGCCCGAAAAGGTCGAGCCCCCGTCGCCCGCGATTGTTTCTATGGTCCCAGTCTGAGAATCGACCCGGCGAATCCGGTTGTTCACGCTGTCGGCGATGAACAGGTTGCCGGCCGAATCTACTGTGACATCAAATGGTTTGCTCAGGAGCGCGTCGACCGCTCGCCCCCCGTCCCCGGCGAAGAGCTGGTTGCGGAGTCTATCGATTGCGATTCCCAAGGGGCCCTCACCCGCGAGGTTGTCGCTCAGGTCCAGGACCACGCTGGTGGCACCGGCCGTGTCGACCTTCATCACTTTATCGGTTATCGCATCGGCGAAATAAATGTTGCCGTTCGCGTCCAGGTTCACACTGACGGGTTGTGAGGAACCGAAATTTTCGCCCGCCACATCGACAATGGTGGTCAGAATTCCGGTGTTCACATTCACTTTCTGAATCTGGCCGGCCACAGTATCGGCGATGTAGATGTTCCCGCCGCTGTCTGTGGCGACATCCTCGGGAAATATCAGGCTGAACTCCATGGCCGGCACGCTATCCATGAAACCGGAGCCAGCGAGATTCAGGGCACCGCGGCCCGCTAGGGTAGTAATGAGTCCGGTCTCCAGGTCGACCTTCCGGATTCGGCTCACGAATCGGTCCGCGATAAGGAGCGATCCATCTGGCGCGATTGTGATCCCGCCGGGAGAAAAGAGACGGGCCGCCCATGCCTGCTGGCCATCACCCAGGGGCAGACTACCGCCGGCATACTCCGTGACCTCGGTCGAGCTGTCGATCCTCAGTATTCTCGAGCTGAACTCACCCGTTCCCTGAGCGGGAGCATCGGAGACAAACAAGTCTCCGCTGCTGTCTACGGCGAGTCCTTTCGCAAACGTTGGGAATTCAAACTCACCCGACAGTACCGTCGTGACGAGGCCGTCCCCAAACCGCACGATACCCGCCGCCGCCACGAAAACGTCGCCTTCGGGCGACAGCGCCAGACCGAGCGGTTCCGAGATCCCGAATTCCGTCGCTATGCCGTTCGTCACCGAGCGCGTGGTGATGCGTTCACCGTTACCCAACACGGTGGAGATCACGCCGGTTGCATCGACCGTTCGGACGCGGAGATTGTCGGTGTCGGAAATGAGCAGGTTGCCGTCACGGTCCAGGCCAACCGCCCGCGGCCCGTTGAGACTCGCGCTGGCGGCCGGCCCGCCGTCCCCGGAAAAACCGGCGGCGCCGTTGCCGGCGACCGTCGTGATGATCCCGGTTTCCACATCCACTTTTCTGATGCGATGATTGCCGGTATCGGCGATGATCCAGTCGCCGTTCTGATCGACCATGATTCCGAGGGGCCAGCTCAGACGTGCGACGACAGCCAGGCCCGCATCGCCGCTCAAGCCGAAGCTTCCGAGCCCGGCGACAGTACTGATCAGACCGGTCGACAGGTCCACCATCCGGATCCGATTGTTGCTGCTGTCGGCGATGAGCAGATTTCCTCTCCCGTCCAATGCCAGTCCCCAGGGCTTATTCAGCTTTGCGGCCACCGCCGGTTCCCCATCGCCGGAGAATCCCTCCAACCCCGTACCAGCAACCGTCAGGATGATTCCGGTTCGTCTGTCGATTTTCCGGATTCTGTGATCATCGGGATCGGCGACATAGAGGTCGCCGGTGGAATCGAAAGCAATGCCATACGATCTCCACAGGAGGGCGGACTCCGCGGCAGATCCGTCGCCCGAGAAAGAACTACCTCCGGCTATCGTCGTGATGTAACCGACGGGCAACTGATCCAACGAAACCGGCTCGACCAGCAACGCACTCTAGGTAAGCCCACCTCGACCCTGGACCGTCAGGGTGGAACGTCCACTTGGAAGAGCGGGGGAGACAAACACCAGCGTCTGGCTGTCGACGAATTGGACAGCAATCGTTACGCCGGCAACGAAAACCGAGGAATCCGGAGCAAAGTTCCGTCCCGTGATGGTCACCGTTGCACCGCCCTGGACGCTGATCTGTGGCGGGGTGATGGCGGTGATTTCGGGCTCGGCGAAACGGATCTCTTGAGCAACTCGGTCTGTCTCCGCAACCAACAGTCGACCGCTCTCGGTGATGGAAAGGCCGCGGGGGCTCTCGAAGGTTCCCGGCTGTGCGGTCTGGACCAGACTGCCATTTGTCAAAACCGTCCGGACGCTGCCGGATGTCCGTTCGCTGACGTGAATGTTGCCAAACCATCGACGCTGACACCTGTCGGCGTGGTGAAGTTGAGGGGAACACCCGCAATAATGTCGCTTGCCAATTTCGCGACCTCGGTCACTGCGGCAACGGAACCCGACGTACCCCCGGTCAGTGTTTCGACCAGTCCGGCTGCGGTCACTCGACGGATCAGCCCGTTCGCTGTGTCCGCGACGACGACCCGAATCTCTGGCGGGGGATCCCCTCTAGTGGTCCCCGTTAAACAGACTGTAACTTATCAAGATTTCGCCGGCCGCGCTGGACTTTAGCAAGGATGTCGGAAGCCGTTGCAGTCCAGATGAAGGGTTTCGGGTCTTCATTGTGACGAGCGAGGTAGTCCTCCACGGCCTGGATCAACTCGGGGACCGAGCGGAAAACGCCACGCCGGAGTCGTTGCTCGGACAGATCCCGGAAAAAGCGCTCGACCATGTTGAGCCACGACGCACTGGTTGGCGTGAAGTGCACATGAAAACGCTTGTTACGCTTGAGCCAGTTGACGACTTTCTGATGTTTGTGAGTCGCATAGTTGTCGCAAATAATGTGGATCTCCTTATCTTTCGGCATGGCGCGTTTGATCTGATTCAGAAACCGGATCCATTCCTGATGGCGATGCTTTGGCATGCAGGTTCCGATGACCGAACCGTCCAGGATGTTGAGCGCGGCGAAAAGCGTGGTTGTCCCGTTACGTTTGTAATCGTGGGTCATGGTGCCACACCGCCCCTTCTTCAGAGGTAACCCGGGTTGCGTGCGGTCCAGGGCCTGCATCTGGCTCTTCTCATCGCAGGACAAGACAATGGCGTTTTCCGGTGGGCTCAGATACAGACCGACCACATCCTCCAGCTTTTCGGCGAATCGTTTGTCGTTGGATAGTTTGAAGGTTCGTGACAGATGAGGCTTCAGTCCATGGACCCGCCAGATTTTCCCGACCGTGGACTCGCTCACGCCAACGGCCTTCGCCATCGAGGCCCGACTCCAGTGCTCTTGCGGCTACTCGAGCGCGCAGCTTAGAATGGTTCGCTCGTCGCGTCGCCGAGGCCAGGCCCCATCGTCTAGTGGTTTAGGACGTAGCCCTCTCAAGGCTAAAACACGGGTTCGACTCCCGTTGGGGCTATTCAGAGGAAGTTAAGAGTTAAAAGCAACGCGTTAAGGTTACGTTCCTAAACTTTTTTCTCATCTCACTCATCACGCGTCACGTCCTGAGGCCTCTCCACAAAATCACCGCGCCGTATCGTCCCCAGCTGTCGGACAATCGCACGCCGTCCATAGGCATTCGAAATCCAGTTCTCAAACAGGGCCGGTATGCCCGGACCCAGGCCGGGGTCGGGCCCGCTCATTGCGTGGAAATGGAGGTGGGGTTCGACCGAGTCCCCGGAGTTGCCGACCTCTGCGATGGGATCGCCTTCAAGAACCTGATCTCCGACACCCACCTTCATGCCGCCCGGACGCATGTGCGCGTAGTAAGTGTAGCGATTTTCCCGATGGCGGATGACGATCGCGTTGCCGCCGGGAGTCGCCGCCATAGCCTGACCCGGCACATTTTCCGGAACGTCGTTCCGCATGTAGACCACTTCCCCGTCGGCTGAGGCCAGCACATCCAGTCCATATGAGAAGTAATCGCTGTTGCGACCGCCGGTCCCCTCATAACTTTTTCCATCGGGGCCAATTTTCAGGAAATCGTACGCGAACGCTTCGGCGACGAAACGTTTGTGTGCATCCAGTGCGCTGTGTTCCGCCGCGACGTACCAACTGCCCTCAAAGGGCAAACGTCCTACAAAGCCTTCCATCACGGCCAAGGGGATCGACACCTTGTTCGACCGCAGGTTTTCACCTTGCCGGAATTCGGTTTCCACGATCAGCGTCTGCCCCATCAATCCCGACGGCAACTCGAAGGAAACATCCGAAAGTGCTTTCCGTTCGTCCGGACCTAGTACCAGAGTGCCGGGCGGCGTCACTTCGATCCGGCGACGCTCAACGGAGTTGTCGAAGAGCTCAATCAGCGCGGGCCCGGAAAACTGGCCCGACACGAGCCCTCCTGTCGTACCGACCAAATCAAACCGCATCCATTGAAATTCGATGGGCCCGGAAGACGTGTTGTGGAGTATGAGATGGAAAAAAGCCCGCTCGACAGGAACGACGTCACCACCCAGGGCCTCTACATATACCACTGCCGGAAGAACCGAGATGTCCACCTGAGCGGAAGCGGAAACCGCAAATACGAGGGCTAAACACAATACAATAAGTATGCGCATCGCGACTTGAAGGCTAAGTCAAAGAAGTGGCAAAAATCAACCCGGACGGAAATCCCTATGAGTGAACCATCCACGGAGACAGCAACACTTGGCGGTGGTTGCTTCTGGTGCCTCGAAGCCGTGTTCGAACAACTCCAGGGTGTCCACTCAGTCAAGTCCGGTTATTCCGGCGGCGCTCGCCCCAATCCCAGCTACGAACAGATCTGTTCCGGGGCAACGGGCCATGCCGAGGTTGTCCAGATCGTTTTCGAGCCCTCAGTGACACCATATAGGGAAGTGCTACAAATATTTTTCGCTATCCATGACCCGACCACGCTCAATCGTCAAGGCAACGATGTCGGCACGCAATACCGTTCGGTGATCTTTTTCCATTCTAAGGAACAGAGCGATACCGCCCGGACGGTTATTGAGGAATTGGATCAGTCCGGCGTTTTCTCTGCCCCTGTCGTAACCGAGCTGACTCCCCTGGAACAGTTCTATCCTGCCGAGGACTACCACCAGGAATACTTTCGCCAGAATTCAGAACAACCGTACTGCCAGTACGTCATCGACCCCAAGATCGCCAAGTTCCGTGCGCAGTACTTCGACAAGCTAAAAAATTAATTGGGGTCAGAGCCCTATTTCCCCATTTTTTCCGTCACCTCATAATCCAGAACCGATTCGTTTTTTCTCGCTGGCCGACCGCGTTTGCGCGGACGGATCCGTCGACCCAAACGGCCCTCCAATTCGAGCACAAAGCTTTCAGAACCCCACGGACGTCCCGAAAGCGTCCGACTGCGGATGAGAGTGGTCTGCTCGGTCGACTCTCCTTCTCCGAGCCAGGCCGACCAGTCTTGTGGCCATAAACCCGGTGGAAATTTATCCGTCATTAGCGTATCGAGTCGTACTCCACAATGAGCGGCCGCACTGGACCACTTGTAATCTTCGGCATGTTGAACGATCCCTTCAGCAATCCGCATAGGGATTGACTACCGAACAAATGTTTGGTAAAACTCCTGAATGTATTCCGCGCCGATTCGCACACCGTTAACACTCACGCTCAAACAGCGCTTGAAAGACGCGGTCTTCAAAAACCGACACCCCTTCTCTTTCGGTTTGTCCCGCACCACCCGTCCCGAAACGATTTTTAGTGGAATCCGGGAAGTCGACCAGCTATCCACCGGGTTTCCCCGAGGCCGGATTACTGAGATCGTTGGACCCAATTCGTCAGGACGGACCAGTCTTCTGCTCTCCACACTGGCCCAAGTCACTGATAAAGAAGAGGTCTGCGCTCTTATCGATCCGGCCGGCATTTTCGACCCTGCATCCGCAGTCCACATCGGGGTCGATCTGGAACGACTCCTCTGGATCCGTACCCCGAAGCCCGACATCGATCCAACGCTCAAAGCGACGGATCTGCTGATTCAAGGAGGTGGATTCGGATTGATCGGGGTCGACTTCGGGGGGTTTTCTCATGGTGAAATCGGCCGCGTTCCGCCCTCTTCATGGTTTCGGCTACAACGTGGGGTGCGAAACACGCCCACCATATTGCTTTTCATCGGACGGAAAGCATGCACCCGGGCATGCGCTTCCCTGGTCCTCGGTCTGGAACTGAACCACACGCATTGGACCCCGGGGCTCTTTGAGGGAATCTGCCCACAAGTTGAGATCCTGCGGTCCAGAATTGATTCCGGCATCAGCTGGAACCGGACACCGCAACGTTTTTTTATCCAACCCGCACACTTTCGGGCTATTGCCCCTGACCCGAATGACCCGGATGAACCGGATGACCCAGCCGAAAGTGCACCCTCAAAAAACAAGGAATCGAATATCTCGAATATCGAAGGAGTTCCCTGCCATGAGTTCTAGCGCAAAGATCATCGAGCATCGCCTCAACAAAAACACCAAGCCCGGCCCTCTCTCCGGTCCAACATATGGCTGCATTCATATTCCCGACTATCCGGTTCAGGCCTTTATACGTAATGAACCCGATTTGCGACGGCGGCCGATGGCCATCCTCAATGGCACATTCCCTTTATTTACAGTGGTCGCAACGAACACGTTTGCCCGCGGGTTGGGCGTCCAAATCGGAATGACAAAGCTCCAAATCGAGCGTTTCCCCGATCTCATCGTACGTCACCGATCCGAGAAACAGGAAGATTCCGCACATCACGCCCTCATCGATTGTGCCAACTTTTTCACACCCCGCGTGGAAGATACGGCAACGGATACGGTCGCGCTCGATCTGAACGGATTGTCCCAACTGTGGGGCACACCCCGTGCCATGGCACAAAAGTTATTTCGAGCAGCCGATAAACTGGGACTGGAAGCCCACATCGCCATCGCTTCGAACCCGGATGCAGCGATCCATGCTGCAAAAGCGGAGGCCGGTATCACTGTCATTGCGATGGGTGATGAGACCAGAAGATTAGCGTCCCTCGATCTTGACATCCTCGCCGCATCGGAAGAAATCCGGGCATCGTTCAGCCGCTGGGGGCTTCAGACTTTCCAGGATCTGGTCCGGCTTCCCGAGATCGGCGTGGTAGAACGCCTGGGCCAGGAAGGCCTGAAACTCCAACAGATGGCACGTGGAGAAACAAGCCGTCCTTTGCGGATTTTAAATGAAAAGCCATGCTTTAAAGAATCCATGGAACTCGATGATTCCATTGATTCATTAGAGCCGCTAACATTCATCTTCAGTCGGCTGTTAAACCAGCTCTGCCAACGGCTGGAAGCCCGCAACCGGGCCACCGACGCATTGTGCCTCAGCTTGACGCTTGAGCCCTTGACGCTTGAGCCCTTATCGATGGAAAAACCCCTCAAGGAAGAAGATGCAGGAGATGAAAAAGACGCAGAAGACCCGGGAACATCACCCCACCGTTTCGTCCGAACCATCCGCCTGCCAACACCTACGCGGGATTCCAGAGTTTTATTGAAGCTCCTGCAATTGGATCTGGACGCACACCGCCCCCCTCGACCCGTCATCGGCGTCACGCTTAGCGCGGAACCGGCCCCACCGCGCCGCATCCAGAACGGATTGTTCGTTCCCCTGGCACCCGAACCCGAGAAGCTGGAACTCACACTGGCCCGGATTGGAACCATTGTCGGAAACGACCGCATCGGTTCACCCCGCCTGCTCGATACACATCGCCCCGATCGATTCCGCATCCAGCACTTCACTGTTCCGACCCGATCGAAAGCCAGACGATTGCCTCGAAACCCGCCGACTTCAATGGCTCTGCGTATGTTCAGGCCACCTCTGGAAGCAACCGTCGAAAAGCTTGGAGGCCAACTGTCCCGAATCTTCTTCTCAGGCAGATCCGGAAAGGTCACGACCGCACGCGGACCATGGAGTACCTCAGGGGAATGGTGGCGCGAAAATCCATGGAACCGGGAGGAATGGGACGTCGAAGTTCAAAGTGGTCAGGACCGCAGCCTGTATCGCATTTACCAGGACCAGCGGACTTATCAATGGTTCGTCCATGCGACCTACGATTGAAGAAAGGCAAAGAAAAACCTTTCACCGCAGAGGCGCAAAGACGCAAAAGAAGAAAGAGAAAGACGGGATAGGCTGCCTACATCCCGATCAACCCGCGCAGGTCGGGTTAACAAGAACGTCGTTCGAAACCCATAGGGATCTCGTCAAACGAAATCCACACAGACCACCCGTCTTCCTTTGCGTCTTTGCGTCTCTGCGGTTTTTTCTTCTTCCCTCTGCACCTCTGCTGTGAATTCCGATGTATGTCGAATTGCATGCGGCATCTGCTTTCAGTTTTCTTGAAGCCGCTTCACTGCCCGAAGACCTTGCAGCGACAGCGGCACGGATGGACATGGCGGCCATGGCCATTGTCGACCGGGGGGGCGTTTACGGCGCGCCACGGTTTCACCTGGAAGCTCGACGCGTAGGCGTCCAGCCCCATATCGGCGCTGAAATTACAGTTACGGGCGGATACCGCTATCCCCTGCTGGTCGCGACCCGGCAGGGATACCGCAATCTCTGCCGCCTGATCACACACATCAAGATGCGCGCGGTCAAAGGCGAAGGCACGGCGACACTGGAAGAACTGGCCGAACACGCCGCAGGCCTCATCTGCCTGACCGGAGACGAACGCGGCCCACTGGCTGGAGCACTTGGGAACGGGGGCGTTTCGGTAGCACGCCAGTGCCTCATTCAACTCACGCATATCTTTGGACGCTCCAATGTCTACGTGGAATTGCAACGCCACTTTGACCGCCAGGAAGAAGCCCGTCTCGAGGCCTGCTGTGAACTTGCCGATCACATGCGGCTCCCGATTCTTGCGACCAATGGCGTCCGGCACACCGACCACCGCGAAATCCTGGACGTATTCACCGCGATCCGCAATCACAGAACATTGGAATCCGCCGGACGGCTGCTTTCCAACAACGCCGAACGCCGTTTTAAGAGCCCGAAAGAGATGGCCCTCCTGTTCAAAGACCTTCCTGAAGCGATCGCCAACACGGGCGAGCTTTCTTCGAGGCTCGTGTTCACGATGAACGACCTCGGCTACCGCTTCCCTCCATACGCCGTCCCGGATGGTGACACGATGCACTCGTTTCTTCGGAAAAGAACGTATGAGGGCGCCCACAACCGCTACCGGCCGCTTCATCCGAAAGCCCGTCGGCAGATCGAACGCGAGCTGGCTTTAATCGAAAAGCTCCAACTGGCTGGCTATTTTCTGATCGTCTGGGACATCGTTCAGTTCTGCCGCAGAGAAAACATACTGGTTCAGGGTCGGGGTTCGGCGGCCAACAGTGCCGTTTGCTATTCACTGGGGATCACGGCAGTCGATCCAGTGGGGATGGATCTTCTCTTCGAACGATTTCTTTCTGAAGAGCGTGGGGAGTGGCCTGATATCGATCTGGATTTGCCGAGTGGAAGTCAGCGCGAGCGGGCCATCCAGTACGTCTATGCGCGCTACGGACGGCGCGGGGCAGCCATGACCGCTAACGTGATCACCTACCGGGGCCGGTCTGCTGCACGTGAAGTCGGCAAGGTGCTTGGCTTCGATCCGGAAACGCTCGGCCGACTCTCCAAGCTGGTCAGTCGCTGGGAATACCAGGACCCGAACGACAGCCTGGAGGGAAAATTCCGGACTGCGGGACTGGATACAAACCATCCCCGTATCCGCAAGTTCATCGAGCTTGCCGTCAGTCTCCAAAAACTGCCCCGGCATCTCGGACAGCATTCCGGCGGCCTGGTGATCTGTGAGGGAACCCTGGATTCGATCGTGCCGCTGGAACCGGCATCGATGCCGGGCCGCACTGTCGTTCAATGGGACAAAGACGACTGTGCCCACATGGGCATCATCAAAGTCGATCTGCTGGGGCTGGGGATGATGGCGGTACTCGAAGATACGATCCAACTCATTCGGGACAACAATAACGAAACAGTCGATCTGGCCCATTTACCCGCAGATGACCCCACCGTCTATCAAACGCTTCAGAGGGCCGACACCGTGGGTATGTTCCAGATCGAAAGCCGCGCACAGATGTCCTGCCTGCCCCGTTTGAGACCCACCCGCTTTTACGATCTGGTCGTCCAGGTGGCCATCATCCGCCCGGGACCCATTGTCGGCAAGATGGTCCATCCATATCTCAACCGTCGGCAGGGCCGTGAACCGGTTCGCTATGACCACCCATCGCTCGAACCTGTTTTGAAACGGACGCTGGGCGTTCCGCTCTTTCAGGAACAACTCTTACGGCTGGCTATGATCGCTGCCGGGTTCAGCGGGGGGCAAGCCGAAGAACTCCGCCGCGCCTTCGGTTTCAAACGATCCGAAGAAAAAATGGGCGACATCGAAATCAAATTACGCGAAGGCATGCAGAAAAGGGGGATCACCGGGGATGCCCAGGACAGGATAGTCGGGTCGATCACATCCTTCGCGCTCTATGGGTTCCCCGAATCCCATGCGGCGAGCTTCGCACTCATTGCCTATGCCAGTGCATACCTCAAATGTCATTATTTACCGGCATTTACAGCGGCAATCTTAAACAATCAGCCGATGGGGTTTTACAGTCCCGCGACGCTGGTCAAAGACGCCCAGCGTCACGGCTTGCGTGTCTTGCCCATCGATGCCGCGCGATCGGACTGGCTCTGCAGTCTCGAGAAGAACCAGATAAAGACCGGCCCGGGAGAGGCGCTCACCCTTCGCCTGGGCTTGAACTACGTCAAAGGTCTCCGCGAAGTGCCCGGACTCCGAATCGTCAAAGAGCGCAGCCGCAAAGCCTTCACTTCAATAGAAGACCTGGCGCACCGTGTCCCCGAACTTCAAAAAAAAGAATTGACGCTGCTGGCAGAGGTTGGAGCACTGAACTTCATTCAAAAGGACACGCGCATACACCGTCGTGACGCGCTCTGGCAGGTGGAACGGGCCTCACGACCCTCCGGCCCCTTATTCGACACTACAAAGACGCCCGATGCGCCTTCCCCGCTGCACCCGATGAACGCTGAAGAACGCCTTCTGGCCGATTTTCGGGTATCCGGCTTAACAACGGGCCCCCACCCGATGGCGTTCTGCCGGGACCGTCTCGATAGAATGGGGATTCGCCCGGCGGCGGACCTCCACCACACGCCGAACGGGACATGGGTTAAAGCCGCGGGCTGTGTGATTGCACGTCAACGCCCGGGAACGGCCAAAGGTTTTGTTTTTTTGAGCCTGGAAGACGAAACCGGCATTGCCAATGTGATATTTACGCCGGACATGTTGGAGCGGAACCGTGCCCTGATTACAGCAGAGCGCTTCATTCTGATCGAAGGCCGGCTCCAGCACGTCGACAACGTTGTTTCTGTAAAAGCACAAAGAATTCACGCGTTATCGATAACTGAAGCCCCCACACAGTCCCGGGACTTCTACTGAGACCCCATTTGGGGCTGACGCCGGGCAATTCTCGCAACGACCACTCGCATTCCCTCACTATCCACCCAATACACAAGCCGAAAATCTTCATGCCGCAGGCGGTACTTGTCTGCTCCGCTAAGCCGCTCAGCGCCTTCTGGAACGGGATCCACGGCCAGTTTACGAATACGCGCGATCAATCGCCGGCGTGTTTTGAGAGGCACTCCATCCAAGGCCTCGACGGCTCCGGAATTCATATGGAGGTCAAATTTTCCCGCGACGCCGAAGGTTGCGGACGACGTCCTCGAACTTGAGTTCGGGTTCCCGCTTGCTTTCATCCAATGCCTCCAGATCCTCGGCATCTTCGGCTAAACCACGCCTTACAGCGATGTTGACAAGGTCGGACACGCTTTGATCGGTTTCCGCTGCTTTCATCCGGAGAGCCTTATGGAGGCTGGGATCGAAATAGATGGTGGTTCGCTTCGGATCTGCCATGCGCCCACATTAGCGTCATAACGTTATAGCGTCAAGACATTATAACGTCAAAGCTGCGACCGCAGCACTGCCCTGGTCACACGGGACACACTTCACGCTGGGATATGATTGGGTCAAATGTCCGATCAAGCGATTACGGGATTCGTTCTCGCAGGAGGCCAGGCAAGTCGCATGGGGACCGACAAGGCTGCCCTGCCCTGGGGCAAGGGAACGCTCGTCGAGCACATGACGGTCCTTCTTTCAGGAGTCGCCACACCCGTCAGGATCGTGGGCCGGGACCCGCTTCCCGACCTCGAACCCGGCCGCGGCCCTCTCGAAGGCATCCGGACAGCGCTCCGAGCAACAGCGACTGAAAACAATCTCATTACGGCGGTGGATCTCCCGTTTCTGGACCCGCGATTCCTGGACTATCTGACCACCCGTCTCCGGGCCACCTCAAAAAACCTGCTCCTCTGCCGAATCCAGGGATACGTTGCATTGTGCCTCGGAGCGCGCCGCGCACTCCTCGGACAGCTGGAGGACTATCTGGGGTCAGGACAACGCTCGATTCAGGGGTTTGCCGCCGTCGTCGAGCACGAAGAAATGTCGGAGGACGAACTGCACAGAACCGGTTTTAGCACTGAAATCTTCAGAAACATCAACACGCCGGAAGACTATAAAAGGGCAGGAGAAGCCTAGTTGGCGTTTCCCTGCGGCCGGCCTTTCAAGTAGCGCGTCCGCGGGAAAGCGATATTCAATCCCGATTTTAGCGGATGGACAAAAGGTGTCAGGCCACACCCAGGGCGCGCAATCCCTGAACTGTAAGCACGGCGGCCCCGTATCCCACACCGGTGTAGAAGAGCAACTGAATGCCCGCAAAACGCCAGGAGTTGGTCTCCCTCTGGACAACGGCTACTGTAGCGATGCATTGAAGAGAAAAGAAAAAGAAGACGATCAGACCGATCATACTCGACACCGTAAAGACCCGTTGGTCGGTACCGGCAAAGGTGGCCGTTCGCATCTGCTCCAACAGTCCTGCAGCCTGCGTGTCTTCGCCTTCCCCTTCTACGGAAAACACGATTGCCATGGCACTGACGAAAACCTCTCTCGCGGCAAACGCCGAGATCAGGCCCACGCCAACACGCCAGTCCACACCCATGGGTTCCAGTAGCGGTTCAGTGAATTGCCCCAATTGAGCGGCCAGGGACCGGTCGATCTCCGACTGCACGATCAGCGCTTGCGCCTCATTTCCAGCAATCTGCGGTTGAAAGCTACCGAGCCCGAAATTCGAGAGAAGCCACAGGAGAATCGCGATGACGACGATAGGCATACCGGCTTTACGGAGATATGAAGATGAGCGCGACCAGGTCATCCGCAGGATCACTTTCCATCGCGGCACGCGATATACCGGCAATTCCATCGCCAGGAGCGAGGAATCATCGCCGGGCATGATGAAGCGTCCGACGAGACCGGCGGACAGGGATCCAATCAGGAGGCTGGCCAGATAGATCGCCGCCAGGCTCAGCCCCGCCCAGGCAGCATCCGGTACCAGCGCCGCCAACAATAATGCATAGACCGGCAATCGAGCGCTGCAACTCATCAGCGGAATGATCCACACCGTCAACAATCGTTCCCGCAGGGTCGGAATCGAACGCGATGCGAGGACCGCTGGAATGGCGCAGGCGAAACCCGAAAGCATCGGAACAAACGACCGGCCATGGAGTCCCAGATATGACAGAGGCCGGTCCACCAGCGTGGCTCCACGCGCCAGATATCCGGAATCCTCCAGCAGGGTCATCAGGAAGAACAAGATCACGATCTGCGGAAAAAATACCGCCACGGCGCCCACGCCTCCGATCAATCCTTCAGCAACGAAACGGGCCAGAAGGGCTTCCGGAAACAGACCGGTCAGCAGATTTCCCGCGAGGCCAAAGCCCGTATCGACAGCATCCATGAACGGTGTTGCCATCCAGAAGATCGAAGCGAACAATGCCGCCAGCACGACCACAAACAGTGGGAAACCGAGATGCTTGTGGAGCGCAAGCTGATCGATCCGCGCGGTGAGTGAGTCACCCTCGACCCGGGTGACGGGCCGGACGAGAGCACCGGAAGCATCCAGCATTTTCCGCACCGCGGAGTACGCAGCTACAGGATCGTCACCGAGATCGGACAATGCGTTCGGCTTCCATTCGCGCCGGGCTGCGGCTCGAAACTCCTCGACAAGCCCTTCGATGCCCTTCCCTTGCCGTGCATCGACCGTCACGATAGGAATCCCTAAGGCCTGGGCCAAGCGCTCCCCATCCAGCAACTGATCCATTCGTGGAAGCAGGTCTGCCATTGTCAGAATCAGCACGACGGGCTTTCTCTGGCGCGCGACGAAACCGGCGAACTTCAGGTGGCGTTCCAACTGCGTCGCATCGACAACCAGGGCAAAGACATCCGCCCGAACGGCGGCATCCTGCGACTCGATGACGCGGCAGGAAAGCTCCTCTTCAGGAGAGGGATTGACCGAACTGTGCACGCCCGGCAGATCGACGAGCTTGACGGAAGGGCCCCATTCGGGACGGCTCTTGCCCTGAAGCAGGCTGACCGTAACGCCGGGGTAGTTGGCGGTATGGAAGTGACCGCCGGTGAGAGCATTCATCAGGGTGGTCTTGCCGGAGTTCGGCATGCCCACCAAACACACCGTCAGCGGCCTGGCACTCTCGTCTGCCAGATCTGCCGCCTCGACGGGCATCTTCATTGCACCAGAATCCAGGAAGCTTCGCGCTTTCGAAGGGCCAGTTGAGTCCCCCGAACGACAACCACAAGAGGATCTCCAAGCGGCGTCGATCTCACGACAGCGACCTGTTCATCGGGGGTGAAACCCAGGTCGAGCAGGCGACGGCACTCCCGTTCCGGCCCCTCAAGTCGTTCGATCCGGTACCACTCGGACATCGTCGCATCTGACAATTTCAATCGGGCTCTGTCTAACTCGACCACTGGAACTCCAATCCCGCTAAATGAAAACGAATATCATTTTCATTGCTTCTTTGACTATCCTCCAATGCCCCCCCCATTCGCAAGCACGTTTTCCGTTTTTTAGGTGGAAACGATGAATTCCCCGATCACTGGACAAACTCTTCGCTGCGGTGTTCCACGAGGATCTGAATCCCCTTGTAAACGATGAACGGCGACATGATCAGCGCCGCGAGAGGGTCGCCCCACCACCGCTCCATACCCGCATTGATCAGAAGACCGATCAGCAACACCATCGAAAGGTAGGAGTTCCCAAACGTAAAGATCGCGGCCGCCTTGAGGGCCGGGCTGCGCAATTCCATCGCCAGTGCTTTCATATACGATCCGATAATCGGAATAATCAACATCGAAACGGCAGCCAACACCACGCCCAGCAATGTTGCCCCCGGAGCGCGGCGTTGCCAGAGCTGGTCTACGCTCACCCCCAAAGCGACCAGGCCAACCAGGATATAGCCGCCCGCGACGACAGCGAAGAGCAAACGGTCTTTGCCTGGATCGATGTCTGGGGTTCCGTAACGGGCAATCCTCCGGGCCAGAATCAGTTCCCTCACTGCGCCGACGAGGGCGTCCATTCCGAAGGCCAGCAGGACCGCCGATGCGGTACGCACCCAGAGCAGAATCCCTGAGGCCGCCAGCAGCATGTGCACAAATGCAGTTAAAAGGGCCAGGAAAAGAAACTGCCGCAACCACAACTGGGATTCGTCAGACACCTTCCCTCACCACGCCCGTCGCGCTAACTCGCAGACTAATACGCCCGTGCAAACACGACACGGCGTTGGGAAGCCTCCGCACATACGATGCAGGGCCCGGACCGGGCCTCACCCTCTGTGGGAATGCAGCGGATTGTCGCCTTCGTGTCCGCCTTCACCTTCCCTTCGCAATCGGAGCTGCCGCACCAGTGACTCCAGAGAAAACCACCGTCGCCGTCAAGGATCTCGTTAAAGGCTCCGTAGTCGTCCACTTCGTGCGTATGCGCCTCACGAAAGTCCAGGGCCCTCTCATACAAGCTCGCCTGAACATCGGATAGCGCCTGAGCGATCGTCCGGGACAAGCCTTCCTGGGAGACGAAACTCTTTTCCCCATTATCCCGTCGAACAAGAACCACCTGATGCTTCTCCATGTCCTTCGGCCCAATCTCCATTCGTAGTGGCACCCCCCGCTGCTCCCATTCGTTGAACTTCCGCCCGGGACTATATTGATCGCGGTCATCCACGGTAAAACCGATCCCATCAAAGTCGGCCGTCAACTGATCGATCCGCTCCATCACTGCCCCTCGTTGCTCCGGCTTCCTGAAGATCGGAACGATCACAAGTTGCGTCGCGGCTAATTTTGGGGGAACGATAATGCCACTGTCATCGCCGTGCGCCATGATCAGCGCACCGATCAGCCGGGTCGACACCCCCCAACTGGTCGCGTAGACGTATTCCATCTCCCCTTTTTCGTTCTGGAATTTCACGTCGAAGGCCTTGGCAAAGCCCTGTGCCAGATGATGGGACGTCCCGGCCTGCAAGGCCTTGCCATCCTGCATCATGGCTTCAATAGAGTAGGTGTGATGGGCGCCGGCAAACTTCTCGCTTTCACTTTTCAAGCCCGAGAGCACAGGCACCGCCATGAACTGTTCCGCAAACCGGCGGTACACGCCAAGCATCGTGACCGTTTCCCGCTCGGCCTCGTCGTAGGTCGCATGCGCCGTGTGGCCCTCCTGCCATAGAAATTCTGTGGTCCGCAGAAACAGGCGGGTCCGCAGTTCCCATCGAACGACATTGGCCCATTGATTGATCAACAACGGAAGGTCGCGGTAAGACTGAATCCAGTTTCGATACGCGTGCCAGATGATCGTTTCCGAAGTCGGCCGCACCACCAGAGGCTCTTCCAACTTTCCACCACCGGCATGGGTCACCATCGCCACCTCGGGCGCAAAGCCCTCGACGTGTTCCGCCTCTTTCCGCAGGAAGCTTTCTGGAATGAACAGGGGAAAGTAGGCGTTTCGGTGTCCCGTTTCCTTGAACATTTCGTCCAGGGCACCTTGCATCTTTTCCCAGATGGCGTAACCGTTGGGACGAATGATCATGCATCCTTTGACCGGAGCATGATCTGCCAACTCTGCCGCAGCGATCACGTCGGTGTACCAGCGTGTATAGTCGTCTTTCCGCTTCGATATCTTTATTCCAGCCATGCCGCAGTCCTCCCCCAATTAGCCGGGGTAAGCGGCGCATGATAGCACACTACCTGGCGCGGCCACGCGGGCTCGAAACCGACATGGGAATGCCGTACATCGCACATCTGCCTGGATTGACAGCAAGACCCAAGCGCAATAGCATGAATCATTTGACGAGGGATTCGACACAAGAGGATCTATGGCTGAAGATCTGAGCGAAGACACGATTTCGAAGGCCAAATCCCGCGGCGCCAAGATCCGCTACCGAACGGCGTCGGGCGTTCCGATCCAAGCCCTCTACACACCTGAAGATCTTGCCGGCTTCGACCCCGAATCGGAACTCGGCACCCCCGGTGCTCCACCCTACACGCGGGGCATACACCCGGAAATGTATCGCGAGCAGCTCTGGACAATGCGGCAGTTCAGCGGATTCGGAACGGCCGCAGACACCAACAAACGCTTTCACTACATGTTGGGGCAGGGTCAGACCGGACTTTCAGTGGCGTTTCATTTGCCCACGCTCATGGGATACGACTCCGACCACCCGATGGCGGAGGGCGAGGTCGGAAAGTGCGGCGTGGCCATCGATTCGCTCGAAGATATGGAAACGCTGTTTCAGGGCATCCCTCTCGATAAGATCAGCACCTCCATGACAACGAACGCCCCGGCGCCGATCATCTGGGCCATGTACCTGGTTGTGGCCGAAAAGCGGGGCATCCAATGGGACACGCTTGACGGCACGATACAGAACGACATTCTCAAGGAATACATCGCGCAGAAGACCTATATTTTCCCGCCCCGGCCGTCCATGAAACTAATCGTCGACACGATAGCATTCGGAACGCATCACGTGCCCCGGTGGAACACGATATCGATCAGCGGCTATCACATCCGTGAAGCGGGAGCGACGGCGCTTCAGGAATTGGCGTTCACCTTGTACGACGGCATCGAGTACGTCGCATGGGCGCGACGGCATGGGATGGACGTCGATGACTTTGCGCCACGACTCTCTTTCTTCTTCAACGCCCACAACGACCTGTTCGAAGAAGTGGCGAAGTACCGGGCAGCACGGAAGGTCTGGTACACGGTCATGCGGGACCGTTTCGGCGCAAAGAATCCAAAGGCCGCCGTCCTTCGCTTCCACACTCAGACAGCAGGATGTTCACTCACAGCCCAGCAACCTTATAACAACGTGGTCCGGACAACAGTACAGGCGCTGGCAGCCGTTCTCGGCGGCACGCAATCGCTGCATACGAACTCGCTCGATGAATCGCTGGCCCTGCCCACTGAGGCGACCGCGCGCATCGCGCTTCGAACGCAGCAGATCATTGCACACGAGAGTGGCGTGACGCGCACGCCGGACCCGCTTGGCGGTTCTTATTTTGTGGAACGGTTGACCCTCGATATGGAGCAGGGATGCTGGGAGTATTTCGAGCAACTCGACGACCTCGGCGGCATGGTCGAGGCGATCGAGAAGGGGTTTCCGCAACGGGAAATCCAGGACGCCGCCTACGCCTACCAGCTCGCGATCGAACGTAAGGAACAGATCATCGTAGGCGTCAATGATTACGAAGTTGAGGACGAAGCGCCGATCGACATCCTGACGATCGCCGATACCGTCGCCGAGGACCAGATCGCGGATCTCCAACGACTCCGGGAAAGGCGTGACAACCGGAGAGTCAGGGAAACGTTGGGCGCCTTGGAGGAGGCGGCCGGCACCGATCGCAACATGATGGATCCTATTCTGGATTGTGTCCGTGCGTACGCGACCCTGGGGGAGATCTGTGACCGGCTGCGAAGCGTTTACGGGACGTATACGGAGCCCGACGTCTAGGCTGTAGGTTTGCCTGTTTTTCAACACGAAGACACGAAGGTCACGAAGTCGGGATTCTTATTTCGGAACCCTTCGTGCCCTTCGTGTGGAACTCTTCTCTTTTCTTCTATCGAACCCTGAGCACTGTCAGTCAGCGAATGCCTGCGGATGATCCGCTTCGTAGTGTGCTCGGAGCGTGTCACGGCCAAAATCGTTCTCCAGATCACGGAACACGGAATGGACGTGGTTGGCATTGTTCTGAGTATTGTCGAACTCGATCAGGAATGTGGGTCCATGCACACGGTAATAGTGCGGGTCTCCACGCTCGGCGCCCCCGGCCCACGCGAAATGTATTCCGTCGACACCCGCTTCACGAATACGGCCCAGCGTATCGGCAGCAATATTCGGAGCCAGACGATTGGCGTATTCGCCGATCAGCGACACCAACTGATCCCTCTGCTCCATGGTCATATCCGAAGCAGCCAGACCCGTCGGATCTCCTTCGAGTTCGGCCACTCGGGCGTTGCTGGTGAGAATGTCCCTGAATGCGGTCTCCTGAATGACGGCGGCTTCGGTCTGGGTCTTGTCCAGAGATGCCAGCAGTTCTCGAGCAAGGTCTTCTTCCCGGCCCAGAACCCTGAGTCCCCGGCGGGGGCCCTCTTTGACGTCAGCCGGATTCGAACCGAAGAAAGTGGGTGCAGAGGCGATCACCTCGCCGTCACGCATTGTCACGTTGACGGAAACGTGGTGACCTTCCATCCGCCAGCCCCATGTGCCCGTTTCGGATGGATCGCCGAAGATACTGAAAAAATAGAGTTCGGGATCGCGACGGATCCGGGCTGATTCCCCACCTTCGAGCTCATACAGGATTTGCTCGAGACTCAGAATCGTTACCGCTTTGACCATTCCGCGCGAACTCAAGGTAGAGGCGGCCAAGGCATGAGCCAATTGCTGCTGATGGGGTTTCATCTCCCCCAGAGTCAGTCCTTGACGCGGCACGGGCGTAAACCACCAATTCATCCTCTCTTCATCATCGAACTCGAACCGTGCCTGGGCGGACTGTTCCCCGTCGAGCGACGCAAGAAACGCGTTGGCCGCGGTTACGATATCGGGTACAGTCTGCGCCTGGTAAAAAGCAGCGGTCGACGACACGGCCAGGCACACCAGAACAGTCAGAACGCGGCTGGAAACTTTCATGATATTCACCTCGATTTCAGCCATCCTACTGGCATACCCGGCGGGGGTCAAGCGTGAGCGTACATCGCGTCCCCAGGCCGGTTTAAGGTTTCGTGGAATTCGTTCAATTCACTGTCCTTACAAGGAAGCAACTGATGTCTATAGTCGCAGAGACCCGGCTTCGTGTCCGCTACGCGGATACCGACCAGATGGGTGTCGTCTACTACTCGAATTATTTGATATGGATGGAAATAGGACGCACCGATTTCTGCATGGAATCGGGCTTCCGTTATCGGGACATGGAAGCGGATGACGGTATCGCCATAGCGGTCGCCGACGTTCAGTGCCGGTATCGTGCGCCCGCACGCTACGATGACGACATCCTGGTGCGCACATCATTGAAGCGCCTCAGAAAGCGCACGATGACCTTCTCCTACCAGATCGTTTACGCAGAAACCGGAACGCTGCTGGCTGAAGCGAGCACGAAGCATGTCGTGGTCGATAAAAATACCGCGCGCCCGAGCACGATTCCGCGGCATCACTACGCGTTGCTCCGGGCTGCCGAGTCACCGGATTCGCCTGATTGAAAGTTTAGGGCTTTATTGAAGTGAAGAGTTCAACACGAAGGACACGAAGACGAACGAAGATAGACGAAGGGGTCAGATATCAAAATCCAGACTTCGTGATCTTCGTGTCTTCGTGTTGAAAAACAGGTATGCGTGTCTGAGGAGCTCCGGCGACTATCACAATGAGCTGCGAGATGCTTCATGAACCCAATCGTTGAGTGCATTCCCAACTTCAGCGAGGGCCGCCGCATCGAGGTCGTGGATGCGATCGAAAACGCCCTCTCCAGTGTCGATGGTATCTGGATTCTCGATCGGCATATGGACCCCGACCACAATCGATCGGTGATCACGCTGGTCGGACACCCTGACAGCCTGGCTGAATCCATAGTTGCGGGAGTGTGTGTCGCCTCCGAGCGGATCGACCTTCGACTCCACGAGGGAGAACATCCACGAACCGGCGCAACGGATGTCATACCCCTGGTTCCCCTCCGTAATATCTCGATGGAGGCCTGCGCCCGGCTTGCCTGGAAAGTGGGTGCGCGTATTTCCGAAGAGCTGGAGATCCCTATCTATCTCTACGGTGCAGCGGCCCGGTCGTCTGACCGCAAGAACCTGGAACAGATCCGAAAAATAGGATTTGAGCAACTCATTCAGGAAGCACAACTTCGGAAGGAGTGGCAGCCCGATCTGGGGCCACCTCAACTGCACGCGACCTCTGGGGCGATGTTCATCGGAGCACGGGCTGTCCTGATCGCGTTTAACGTCAACCTCGACAGCGACAACCTGGAGCTCGCACGCAAAATTGCTTCGAATATCAGGGAATCGGGCGGGGGGCTACCCGGAGTGAAGGCTCTGGGCCTTTTCATAAACACGACTCACACCGTCCAGGTGTCGATGAACCTCTGCGATTTTGAAAGAACAGGCATCGCAACGACCTTTGAAGCCGTCCGCCGTATGGCGGAAGACTTGGGTGTATCGATACTCAGCAGCGAGCTTGTGGGTCTGGCGCCGGAAGCCGCCTTCGAAAGCGTCGATCCCCGATCGCTTCAGCTCGAGGGCTTCAACTCTCAAAAGATTCTGGAGAATAGACTCGCCGCGGTTTGCCCCTAACTACCGACCTTTATGAGCCTTAACTCGCTTTCTAGGCTATAATGAATCGCTTATGCAGAGGCAGACGCGAAGCCAGAAGCCGACGCGAGGGTCGAAGCAGAAGTCCGGACCTGTGAAAGCTTTCCTGCTTTCTCCCTTCGTCAAGGTATCTGCGGCACTGATACTCATTGCAGCGATTGCCGGTGGCGTAGTGTTCACGCACTACTACAACATCTATGCCACGATCATAGACCGCAGGCTTTCGGGCGAGATTTTCAAGGACACCGCTAAGATTTACGCGACTCCGTTCATCGTTTATCCGGGACAGGAGATTGCCCCCAACGACGTAATCCTTCGCTTGCGACGGGCGGGTCTTGAACCGCGTGATCGGACGCCCTCTGAAGACAGCGTCTACCAGTTCATTCCTGGCGATTCCGGTTCCAGCATTATCGTGTCTCCCGACCGACTTCCAGACTACCGCATCGATTTCAACCAAACGGTTATCGATGGGATCCAGGAGATGCTCACCGGGTTCGAGGTCAACCAAGTCGAGTTGCCCGCTGAGCTCGTAACGAACCTGTTTGACGACACTCGAGAGAAGCGGCGCCTTCTGGAATGGGAACAACTCCCGCCCCATCTAACGGATGCCCTCGTCGCGTCCGAAGACCAACGTTTCTTTCGCCATTTCGGCATCGACCTGATCCGGGCAGGCGGCGCCTTCATATCGACCTACGTTCAGGATGGAAAACTGCAGGGGGCCAGTACGCTGACGATGCAGTTGGCTGGGAATTTTTTCCTGGATCGCGGAGACCGGACGTGGAACCGCAAGATTCCTGAAATCTTCATGGCTCTGATCCTCGAACAGCGATTGACGAAATCCGAAATTCTGACGATGTACGCGAATGAGGTCTATCTCGGCAACCGCGGTTCCTTTGCGATCCATGGCTTCGGTGAAGCCGCCGCCGCGTACTTCGGCAAAGACATCTCCGCGCTGACGGTCTCAGACGCCGCCACGCTCGTGGGGATGCTCCCCGCCCCAAGCGCTTACTCACCGCGGCACAATATGGCACGGGCCATTGAACGGCGTGACATCGTCCTCGATGAGATGTACGCGCTGGATATGATCAATACGACCCAGCTCGCCGAAGCCCGCCTGGCCGAAATCCAGATTGCTGAAATGAGAGTGGACGCGAGCGAAGCTCCGTACATGGTGGACTACATTCGAGACCAGTTGCTGGACGATTTCTCCCAGGAGCAGTTGTTCAACGACGGCTTGAAAATTTACACGACGCTCGATCCGGACCTGCAAAAAGCCGCTGTAGAAGCCGTGGCTGCCGGCATTGCGAATGCCGACGCACAACTCGAAGCGATGGGACGCGGACCGTCCTCGGGCAGACCCCCGGTTCAGGCGTCGATCATCGTTCTGGACCCACATACCGGCGAGATCAAAGCTATGGTCGGCGGGCGGGACTATGGCAACAGCCAGTACAACAGGATCACTGAGGCTTTCCGCCAGCCCGGCTCCATCTTCAAACCATTCGTTTACGCAACTGCTTTTGAAACGGCCTTCGATCCGGTGATCGACCCTGTGGAAGAACCCGATGAAAGCGCGACCTCAATTCTTCTCGATGGTTTCGGTTTCGGACTGACTTCCGAACCGGCACAGGGAGTCGAAGAAGAAGTAGTTGTAACAGAAGAAGAAACGGTGGTAACGCTGGCCGAGGCAGATGCGGAAGCAGGCGCCGAGGAAAATGCCGAGGGAGAGGCTGAGGAAAACGCCGAGGATGAGACCGAGATCGATGAGCGGCCAGTTCTGACTCAAGCCGAATACTTCAGTTTGCGGGCAGCACCTGGAGACGACGAAGCCGCGGACGGCCTGCTCGAAGAAATGGATTTCATCGTACTTCCGGACCGCGGGGAACTGGGGACCATCGGTAAAGCTTCTATCATCACCCCGATGACAACTGTGATGGACGAGCCGACGCTCTTCTTCTACGAAGAAGACAAGTTCTATGAGCCGAACAACTACAAGAACGTCTTCTTCGGAATGATTCCTGTTCGGGAAGCGCTCCAGCGATCCCTCAACGTCCCGACCGTGAAGATCGCCGAACGCGTCGGCTTCGACCTCATCGCTGAACTCGCCCACCGCGTTGGGCTCAATGCGGACATCCGTCCCTATCCCTCGATCGCTTTGGGGTCCTTCGAGGTCACCCCGATAGAAATGGCGGGAGCCTACACGGCGTTCGCCAACGAAGGTGTCCGTGTGGAGCCGCGGGCGATCCGGCAGGTTGCCGACAAATACGGCGAGATTACGAAGACCTACGGCCTGGAATCTGAACAGGTCTTTCGACCCGAACTGGCCTACCTGATGACAAACCTCCTGGAGAACGTAATCAACCGGGGAACGGGAGCGGGTGTGCGCGCGAGAGGCTTTAGGCTTCCCGCCGCGGGCAAGACGGGCACGTCCAGAGATGGTTGGTTTGCGGGATATACAAAAGACCTGTTGGCGATCGCCTGGGTCGGATTCGACGACAACCGGGAACTGGAGCTGGAAGGATCTCGTTCAGCCCTGCCGATATGGACGGCTTTCATGCTCGCCGCGGACGCGCTCTACCCAGTTAGAGAAGACGAGGAAACCGCTTTCTACGACCCCCCCGGCGTGGAAATGGTCTCCATCGACGCAGACACCCTGTCGTTGGCTACACCGTATTGTGAGAACCGCTTCACACAGGCGTTCATCTTCGGTACGGCGCCCCGGGCGTACTGCCCGATCCATTCTTTCTCCACCGGATTCATCTTGAGTGAAACCGGAACACCGGCCGTACCCAATCCGGGGCCGGCTTCGGCTACGGAGTTTCCGGGGCAGGTCCAGACACCTCCAATAGAGGCCGCAACACCTGCCACCTTTGTTCGCTGATTCCAGGCACGGCGAGCAACTCCTCTATTCTTCGAAACCCACCCCGTTTTTCGCGAAACTCAACAATTCTGTTCGCGAGAACCGGCCCCACGCCCGGAAGTTGATCGAGCTGCCTGATGGTTGCCGTATTCAGGTTGATCAGAACAATTACGGTCAAAAGGTGTCGCACAGCCTGCTTTCCCTTATCCCACCCCGAACCGTTGGCGCACAAACCGAAGCGCACTGTCTCGATCCAGCAGGCGCTGCTCCAGTTGTTCGTCTTCGACAAGTGTCAGGATTTCTCTAAAAGAAGGGCCGGGTTGCATTCCCAATGTAATCAGATCGTCTCCCGATATCAAGGCTTCCGGCCAGAGGTCCGTCTCCGACCACGCACCCAGCTTTTCCCGGACGAACGCCAAAACAGCCAGATCGCGTCCATCGGAAGCATGGTGCAGTCTATGGATTTCCATGTGGTCCGCAAACCTGTCAATGCGCAGAAAGCGTTTCAGCCGAGCCGCCCCCATATCCCGGGCCTGCTCGAAAACGCTCTGGTTTCCAACGAGCGCCAGGACGTGTGCCTGCTCCGCATTCGACAACTTCAGACGTCGCACTATGGCTTCCACCTCCACTATTCGACATTCATGAAGAAGAAGCCCCACCGCGAAATCGGGTGCGACCGGGCTTTCAATCATCTCGAGGCACCGCTCAAGATGATCGGTCCAGCGCAACTCCGGTAGTATCTCCTGTCGCAGGCCCGATTGCTCGAGCAGACGTATTCCCCGAGCGGGCCCGCCCTCCACAAGAATTTTCAGCAGTTCATCCCGAATGCGTTCGGCACTGACCTGCTTGATCTTTGGCGCCATCGCTCGAACCCCGGCCCAGGTTTCATCTTCGATCGAATATCCCAGCCGTGCACCGAAGCGAATGGCACGGAGTATCCTGAGCCTGTCTTCCTCGAAGCGCTTGAGTGGATCGCCAATCGCGCGCACGACACGCCGCTCGATGTCCGCCTGCCCGTCCACGTAGTCGGTGATGACTTTCTCAATTGGATCGTAAAGCAGACCGTTGATCGTGAAATCACGCCTTAAGACATCCTCTTTGGCAGTCGTAAAGACAACGCCGCTTGGCCTCCGGCCGTCGACATATGCTTCGTCCGATCTGAACGTGACGACTTCAAACCCGACACCTCCGTGGACGACAAGAATCACACCAAATTTGATACCGATCGGTTCGGTGCGTGGGAAGATTCGGACGACTTCCTCAGGGCGGGCGCTCGTTGCGATGTCATAGTCGGTCGGCTCGATGTCCATCACCATATCGCGGACGCATCCACCGACGAAATACGCCTCGTGCCCGTTCTTCCGAAGCGTTCGGACGATGTCTGTTGCGTGTTCGGGTTTCATTGAAGTTTAACGTTGGCCGTTATGAATTATGAGGCAAGTGCGTGAACCTGAAGTCTCATCTCAATACTTATAACTCTTTACCGATCTACGTCGCGGATCGCAACGCTACTGTATAATAAGTCGCTTTTCGCGGAGACTTAGATGCCTTCTTACCAGGGAGTCGACTTTTACAGAATCGACGATCTTCTATCGGACGAGGAACGGCTGGTCCGCGACACGGTCCGAACGTTCGTCAACGATCACGTCAATCCCATCATCGACGACCATTTCGAAACAGCTCGTTTCCCAATCGAACTCGTTCCACTGATGGCGCGGCTGAATCTCTACGGCGCCGACCTACCGGCAGAATACGGATGCGCCGGAATGAACAATGTGGCCTATGGCCTGATGATGCAGGAACTCGAAGCCGGGGACAGCGGCTTGCGAAGTTTTGTCAGCGTCCAGGGGGCTCTGGTCATGCATCCCATTTATGCCTTCGGTTCCGAGGACCAAAAAAGGCATTGGCTTCCCCTGTTGGCTAAGGGAGAAAAGATCGGCTGTTTCGGCTTGACCGAACCCGACCATGGCTCGGACCCGGCCGGCATCGAAACGCGGGCGCGGCGTAACGGGGATGGTTGGATCCTGAACGGAACCAAACGCTGGATTACGAACGGGACGATCGCCGATATTGCTATTGTGTGGGCCAAGGACGACGCTGATCAAATACAGAGCTTCATCGTCGAAACAGATCGGCCCGGGTTCGAGGCGCCTGAGATCAAGAAGAAACTGTCGCTCCGGGCATCGGTCACGTCCGACCTGATACTCGAAGACGTGACAATCGGGGAAGAAAACAGGCTGCCCCGCGGTACGGGGCTCAAGAGCGCCTTGGCATGCCTGGACCACGCACGCTACGGTATTGCCTGGGGCGCGATTGGCGCTGCAATGACTTGCTACGACTGGGCCGCCGACTACACGCAGGGACGGACACAGTTCGGCCGTTCTATCGCATCATTCCAACTCGTGCAGGAAAAGCTCGCCGATATGCTGACCGCAATCACGAAAGGCCAACTGCTGGCATGGAGGCTCGGAAAGCTCCGAGACGGGGGAAGGTCTAACTACGCACAGACATCTCTTGCGAAGCGCAATAACGTTCGCGTTGGACTGGAAACAGCCCGCGTTGCCCGCGACTTAATGGGCGCCAACGGCGTGACGTCGGAGTACCCGGTCTTCCGCCATATGGTCAACCTGGAATCGGTCTACACCTATGAGGGGACCGACCACATGCATACGCTGATCCTGGGAGAGGCCATCACGGGCATCCCTGCCTTCCGCTAAAACCCGCAATAAAGACGCAAACCTGATTTTCAACACGAAGACACCAAGTCAACGAAGGAGAAAAGACAATTTCATTCCTTCGTGACCTTCGTGTTAAAAGGTCTTGCCCTCAGTCCCCGAGGATTTCTGGAAGTTGCGTTTTGGTGTCGACGACGGCGCCGGAAAGTTGGATGGCCGTCAGTCCCGTAACTTCGGTAAGGTTGGCGCCGCGCAGATCCGTGCCGTCGAGAATCGCGTCCTCCATGTCCGACATCCAGAGATCGGCACCTTGAAGGTTGGCTCCTCTCAAGTTGGTCCGCATCAAGTCAGCGACACTGAGTCGCACCCCACTGAGGTCAGCGCGTTCGAGGTTGGCTCCATGCAGATCTGCCTGCTGCATCACGGCATTCCTCAGTTCGGCGCGCTCACCGCGCGAACCGCCGGAATCGAGCCATTCTTTGTGAGCAGCGAGAACGTCGGAAATCAGCATAACGATAGGGTCCTTCAATCTGGGCGTCGGGCAGTTTGAGTTAAGAGTTGAGGGTTATGAGCCGAAATCGATCATGCAACTTCGACCCACAACGATCTTTCAAGTTATAACTTATAACTCTTAACTACCTGTTGGGCTGCTTCACAAGCCGGAGATAGGGCTTCAGCGTCGTCCATCCATCGGGGTACTTTGCCTTCGCAGCTTCGTCCGACACGGCCGGAACAATGATGCAATCGTCCCCATCCTTCCAGTTCGCCGGCGTGGCCACCTGATGACTGGACGTCAACTGAAGCGAGTCGATGACACGCAACAGTTCATCGAAGTTCCGGCCCGTCGCCATGGGGTAGGTAATGATGAGTTTGATCTGTTTGTCCGGACCGATGACATAGACGTTGCGTACCGTCATGTTGTCCCCAGCCGTCCGTTCCTTGGCATCCCCCTGGGCGTCTTCGGGGAGCATGTCGTAGAGCTTGGCGACTTTGAGTTCCGGGTCACCGATCATCGGATAGTTCGGCGCAATACCCTGAGTTTCCTCGATATCCTTCGACCAGCTCTTGTGGTCCTCGACGGAATCGATGCTCAGCCCGACAACCTTCACATTGCGCTTGTCGAATTCAGATTTGAGCTTCGCTACAGTGCCCAATTCGGTCGTGCAGACGGGCGTGAAGTCTTTGGGATGTGAAAACAGCAGGGCCCAACTATCCCCAATCCAGTCGTGGAATTGGATCGAGCCTTCCGTCGTGTCGGCCGTGAAGTCGGGCGCGGTGGCCCCTAAGCGAAGTGGCATATCGTCCTCCTGAATCTCTGAAAATAAGTGAACCCCTCGATCGCGCTTACCATTACACGCATTTTCCCCGGACGTGTCAAAGGGAACCGGGGATTTGGCAGTGCATCAGATTGAATTTCAGTTTCCGGCAGGGAGGGAGATTTCGCTCGGTCGTTCTTTCAGACGTCCTGTCTGAACGACCGGCGACCCTCGCCATCATCCTGATGGCGAGGCGTATTGGGGATCAACGGAATGTTGAAGCAAGCCCTAAGACGACCCACACCGGTCCTCCGGTGCGGGTGGACGGCCTTCATATAAAGACGCAACAGCCGAGGCGTCAGTCTCGAAAACCCGAAACGATGATGGGATCGAACCCGGGATCACCTGCGTTTTTAAAACTAAGTCACCACGCAATCGCCCGGTGGTTGAATTGGGGTTCCGTTCAATGGTACAAATGATGGTTCGGCCACGAGCCGCGTTCGCAGCCGTGCACCGCTGTCCCGTTCGTCTAGCCTGGTCTAGGACACAGCCCTTTCAAGGCTGCGACACGGGTTCGAATCCCGTACGGGACGTTTGTTCCCAGACAACAAACCCCGAAAGCCCCCCGAGGGCATGATTAGCCTCTCACGTGCCTAAGAAACACCTTGGCCAACACTTCCTTTCCGATTCCGGCATTCTGGACCGCATTGTCAGATTCTCGCAAGTCACGGATGAGGACACGGTCGTCGAGGTCGGACCCGGTCGGGGGACTTTAACGAAGGCCATTGCCGGGAAGGTCCGGCGCGTGATCGCAATCGAGTTCGACGCCGACTTGATCTCTTTTCTCCGCAGAACGGTCGGGCCTAGAGTCGAAGTCCTCGAGCGTGACGCTCTCGAAGTCGATTTCACGGCCCTGTCTCCGACTCCGTACCATGTCGTCGCGAACCTGCCCTACAACATCGCGACACCCTTGATCGAAAGGTTTGTCGCCGCACGGGATTCAATTAGTTCCGTCACCGTCATGCTTCAAAGAGAAGTCGCAGACCGGATACTGGCCTCACCCGGTGGACGTCAATACGGAGCTCTGTCTGTAGGCACTCAGTACTACGCCAGGATCGAACGCGGTTTTACCGTCCCACCGGGAGCTTTCACACCGCCACCTAAAGTGCATTCGCGCATGCTTCGAATGACCTGGAATCGCGACGTAGCGGACTCTCCCGAGTTCATAATCTTCGTCAGACGGGCGTTTACCTCGAGGCGAAAGAAACTTCTGAACAACCTCGCGGTGATATTTCCCGGGCGAGGACGTGAAGAACTTATTGGCATTTTCGAACGCGAAGGTATCGATAGCAATGCTCGGCCAGAAGATCTGTCTGTCGAGGCCTTCGCCCGTCTTCACCGAACGCTCGGTTATAATCTCAGCCCATGACTCAGACCGTAGAAGTTGTTCCTCTCGGCGGACTCGGCGAATTCGGGATGCACATAATGGCGTTCTCGTCAGAAGACTCCATTATTGTGGTCGATTGCGGCATATTGTTTCCCGAACAAGAACTGCTGGGAGTGGACATCGTGGTCCCGGATATCACTTACCTGCTGGAAAACCGGGAAAAGGTCACCGCAATTATTCTGACTCACGGCCACGAAGACCATATAGGTGCGCTTCCCTTCATCCTTCCTTATGTGAACGTCCCGATTTACGGCAGCCCGTTCACGCTTGCGCTGGTGCGGCGAAAACTGGAAGATCACGATCTCCTCAGTGAGTCGACGCTGATCGAAATTCACCCAAACGATAAGGTCGAGTTGGGTCCGTTCGGAGTCGAATTCATCGCGGTCACTCATTCCATTGTCGATTCGCTCGCTCTCGCCATTCGAACTCCGGCAGGACTCATCATTCATACCGGCGACTTCAAAATCGACTATTCTCCGATGGACGACCACCACTTCGACATCGCCGCGTTCGCCGCCTATGGTCGTGAGGGTGTTCTCGCCCTGTTCTCAGACAGCACGAACGCGGAACGTTCCGGTTACACGCCTTCCGAGCGCGCGGTGGAAGGCCGGTTCGAATCTATTTTTGGTGAAGCGACCGGACGCATCATCGTTTCATGCTTTTCCTCTGCGATTCACCGCATCCAGATCATCGCCGACACGGCTCATAGACACGGTCGTCATCTCGCTTTTCTGGGACGCAGGTTGCTCGCCAACACCGAAATGGCGCAACAACTGGGAGCGCTGAATCTGCCTCCCGGCCTTGTCATCCGAGGGAAGGAGATCAAGAAATATGCCAGAAACGAAGTCGCGGTCATCGTCAGCGGCTGCCAGGGAGAACCGATGGCAGCACTCTCCCGTATTTCGCTGGAGCAACACAAGGATTTGAAACTCGATCCCGGTGACACGGTCATTCTTTCGTCACGCATGATTCCGGGCAATGAGCGAGCAATATCGCGAATGATGGATCACCTCTACCGGCGAAGCGCGGAGGTCATTTACCAGGACAGTGCATCCCTCTCTCCGGTCCATGTCAGCGGCCATGCCAGCGCGGAAGAACTCAAGCTCATGATGATGCTGGTCAAACCGCGCTTCTTCGTTCCTATTCACGGCGACTACCGTCATCTCCACCGCCACGCAGCGATCGCCGAACAGACGGGTGTCATCAAAGAGAAAGTGTTGATCGCGGAAACGGGCGATGTGATCCGCCTGGACGCTGAGAGTATTTCCATCACTGGCAAAGCACCGGTCGGCCGCGTTTTGATCGACCAAGGCAGCTTGGAGGAAGTCGCCGACATCGTGGTGCGCGACCGGAGACATATATCGGAAGACGGCATTGTGCTTCCGGTCATCGTGATCAACAGGCAGACCGGTGACCTGGAAAGCCCACCCGAAATCGTATTTAGAGGTATGACGGTTACCGACGACGACGGACTGGTCAACGAGTGCAGAGACCTTGTCATCGCAACCATCGAATCCTCGACCGTGGAAGAACGTGGCGATTGGGCCGTAATCAAGGACAAAATCCGGCGGGCACTTCGAAAATACATCTCCAAGCAACTTTCCAAGCGCCCCTTCATCCTGCCTGTCATTATGGAAATCTGACCGGACGCCAATGGACGTACTCGAGGCAATCGTTCTGGGCGTGGTCCAGGGAATCACGGAGTTCTTGCCCATCAGCAGTACGGGCCACCTGATCCTCGTACCCTGGTTCCTCGGCTGGGAACAACAAGGGCTCGCCTTCGACGTGGCGCTCCACATCGGCACCCTGTTTGCCGTCCTCTGGTATTTCAGAAAGGACTGGATCGCTTTCGCCCGGGGCGGAATCCGTCTGGTTCAGGGCCATAGAAACGATCCGGACGCACGCATGGCCGGGCTGATTGCGGCCGCGACGATACCGGGCGCGATTGCCGGATTCCTTGCCGGGGATCTCGTCGAAACCTATCTGCGCAGCCCTCTTGTCGTTGCTGTTACGCTCATCGCGCTCGCCCTGGCCCTGATCGCGGCAGAACGACACGGGCGGCGGGAGAAACAGCTCGATGGTGTCTCCTGGAAGGACGCTCTCATCGTGGGTCTTGCCCAGGCATTGGCGATCGTTCCGGGAGTTTCGCGATCGGGAGTGACGATCACCGCGGCACTATTCCGGGGCATGCAACGCGAAGCTGGGGCACATTTTTCCTTCTTCCTTTCGGCTCCAATCATAGCGGGAGCGGGAGCGAAGAAAATTCTCGATCTTTTCTCTGAAGGCATCACGGGCGATGCGATGGCCATGCTCGGAATCGGCATTTTGACTTCAGCTATCGTCGGCTATATGGCCATCGCCTTTCTTCTTCGCTATCTCGCCACACACACAACATATGCCTTCATATACTATCGGATAGCGCTTGGTATTGTGGTCTTACTCGCATTCTCTGTTGGATTTAGATAAAATGCGGGTTGATGAACTGGACCGGCTACCTCACCCCCACCGATCACAGGCGAATTAACGAATTCGTCGGTCTTCTGCTGGTCACAGTCGCGGTGCTGGTCGGCCTCAGCCTGGTCTCATTCGACGCTGGCGACCCATCCTTCAATATCAGCCGAAATCCCCGGTTTGAAGCCCAGCCGGCGAACCTGATCGGCGTCCTTGGCTCTTACGCATCGGATCTGCTGTTTCAATTGATCGGTTATGCGGGCTTTCTACTGCCCGTGTTTCTTGGAATCTACGCTTTCCACTGGTTGGCGTCCTGGAGCGTCGGCAATGTGGGCCCGCGTTTGGCGGGCATGGTGCTGATGATAGCGACGCTCGCAACCGCCCTTGCGCTTTCGCCCGCGGTCCCCCGTATCGAGGGTCAGATACCGGCCGGCGGTGGGGGTGGGCAGCTCATCGCTGAAGGGTTGAGCGCCACGCTCAATCCCCTTGGAACGGTGATCGTACTGATTGCGTCCTTCCTGGTCTCCCTTTTGTTGGCGACAACTTTCTCTTTCGCTCAAACAACTGCGTTCCTTCGGCCACGACTTCAGTTTCTGTCCGCGTGGCTGCGGCAGGCGGTCGAATGGTGGGAAGAACAGACCCGCCAACGTGCGCGACGGCGCATCGAGCTTAAGAAAACCGAGGCGACCGTTATTACAGAACTGAAAGCCAAGCCCGAGAAACCCAGAGAAGCGCCACTGGCGGCACCTAAGAAACAGAGAGTCGCCCAACAGCCTTCGCTGATCCCTATCGACGAGCCCGTCGTCACCCAGATGCAAACCGTTTCGCCGAAAAGCGTCAACTTTCCCTCTCCCGAACTCTTGCTGCCACCGGAAGCCCCGGCGCCCGTCGATGAGGACGAACTTCGGGAGCGGGCGGACCTGATCGAAGAAAAGACGAAAGAATTCGAAGTCGTGGGGAAGGTTCAGCAGATTCATCCCGGGCCAGTCGTAACGACGTTCGAGTTCAAGCCCGAAGCAGGTGTCAAATATTCCAAAGTAACCGGACTGGATCAGGATCTCTGCCTTGCTCTGGAAGCGGAATCGATCCGCATTGATCGCATCCCGGGCAAATCGACGGTCGGCATCGAAGTGCCGAACCCCAACCGGGCTACGATCACGTTGCGGGAACTCATCGAATCACCCGAGTACTTGAAGTCGGATGCCCTGCTGCCTCTGGCTTTGGGCAAAGACATCACGGGCCGGATCATCGTTTCCGACCTTCACCGGATGCCGCACCTGCTGATTGCAGGGTCTACAGGAACAGGCAAATCCGTTTCGATAAATTCGCTGGTGCTGTCCTTGTTGTTTCGGTCGAAGCCGGACCGGGTAAAACTGATCATGATCGATCCCAAGCGGCTCGAATTGGGACTCTATCAGGATATCCCCCACCTCCTGGTTCCGGTCGTTACCGAGCCCGTAGCTGCACAGAACGCCCTGAAGTGGGCCGTCGGGGAAATGGAGGGTCGCTACAAGAAACTGGCCAAACGGGGTGTGCGATCGCTCGAGGCCTACAACGAACACATCCGGCAACTACCCATTCCAGGTTTCGATGAGGATGAACGGGAAGAAGACCGGGAAACGCTGTCCTACATCGTAATCGTGATCGACGAATTGGCTGATTTGATGATGGCCGCTGCTCGCGACGTTGAAGAGTCGATCACCCGCCTCGCCCAGATGGCACGCGCCGTAGGCATCCACCTCATTCTGGCTACTCAACGGCCCTCTGTCGACGTGATCACCGGTCTGATCAAGGCCAATTTCCCTGCCCGCATTTCATTCCGTGTTGCGTCGAAGATCGATTCCCGAACGATTCTGGACGCAAACGGAGCCGAAACCCTCCTCGGACGCGGCGACATGCTTTTCCTCCCGCCGGGCTCGTCCCGGCTCATGAGAGCCCACGGCCCGATGGTGACCGAAGAAGAGGTCACACGTGTTGCCGACTACTTGAAAGCGCAAGGCAAACCGGCCTACAACGAAAGCATCCTCGAATCTCCTGAAGAACGCCATGCCCGGCTGGAACCAGCCGGCAATTTGGATCCGCTCTACGATACTGCCGTGCGCCTCGTGGTTGGAATGGGGAAAGCGTCCACTTCTGCAATGCAGCGACGCCTGCGAATCGGTTACGGGCGTGCAGCGAGTTTACTGGACGCGATGGAAGCGGACGATATTGTCGGACCTCCCGATGGCAGCCGGCCCCGTGAAATCCTTGTCAAGGCGGACTATTTCGAAGAAATAGACAATCGCGGGCCACAGGGCTAGCCCCACTCAAAACCGCGGTTTACCCCGATTACACTGCTTCAAGACCTGCCAATTATTCTCAGGGTCAGATATAGGTTTTTCTTAATCCGCAAAATCCGTGTAATCTGTGTCCTTCTTGTCCTGACTACGTTAACTCCATCGAAAGGTTAAATTCATGGGCTTCAGAACCGACGCAATACACGCCGGCCAAGAACCCGATCCAGCCACAGGGGCAGTGACGGTTCCCATATACCAGACATCCACTTATGTTCAGGAAGGTTTGGGAAAACATAAGGGCTACCAGTATGCCCGGACCGAAAACCCGACTCGAATCGCACTTGAACAAAACATGACCGTGCTTGAAGGCGGTACTGCGGCCTGCGCGTTCGCTTCGGGCATGGCAGCCGAAACCGCCATTACACAACTGCTCCTCAAGCAAGGGGACCATGCGGTGTGCACAGAGAACGTCTACGGTGGTACGTTCCGGCTTTTCGACAACATCGTCAGCCACTACGGGGTCGAATTCAGCTGGGTCGACACATCCAACGTCGACAACGTACGCGAAGCCATCCGACCCAACACCAAGATGGTCTTTATTGAAACACCCACGAATCCACTGATGTCTATTGCAGACATCGCGGGAGTGGCCAGTACGACCCGGGATGCGGGTTGTCGCCTCGTCGTGGACAACACCTTTATGAGCCCCTACCTGCAGCGGCCGATTGCCTTGGGTGCCGACATCGTCATCCACAGCACGACGAAGTTTCTGAATGGACACAGCGACAGCATCGGGGGTGTCGCCGTCCTCAAGGACGCAACGGACGGGGAAAGGCTCCGCTTCATCCAGAATGCTGCGGGAGCCATCCTGTCGCCTTTTGATTCGTGGTTGGTTTTGCGCGGCATCAAGACGCTTCCGATTCGCATGGAAGCACACAACTCGAACGGAATGACCATCGCACAATATCTGAGTTCAAAAAGTCAGGTGCGTAAGGTGTACTACCCGGGCCTTGCCGATCACCCGCAACACCAGTTGGCGAAACAGCAGATGTCGGGCTTTGGAGCGATGATCGCGTTCGACCTCGGGACGCTCGAAGCCGCATCCTCTTTTCTTGGACGCGTCCGTATCTGTTCCCTGGGCGAGAGCCTGGGAGGTGTAGAAACGCTGATCTCCCATCCTGCCACGATGACACACGCGTCCGTGCCTGAAGAACATCGCGAACGGATGGGGATCACGGCCGGGCTGGTCCGAATCTCGGTAGGAATCGAAGACACCGAAGACCTGATTGCGGATCTCGACAACGCTTTTGAGGAATAAGAACGAAGATAAGAAAACCGCAAAGTCGCAAAGAAGAAGATGAATATCAGAGATCAATCATTTCTCTACGTCCCTGCATTGACATTTTGATCCGTCTTCGCGCCTTTGCGTCTTTGCGTCTTTGCGGTGAAAACTCTTCCCTTGCACCAATTTTCTAGTCCACAGAATCTTTTATCCAGTTCAGGTACGGTTCGGAGCCGGCGTCGATCTTGAAAGCGACGAACTCCGGCAAATCGTAACTGTGAACTTCGAGGACGCGTTGGCGGGTTCGATCGAGGGCACCGACCGTCGTCTTTATTACGAGAAGATACTCGCTGTCCCAGTTCACCTTGCCGTCCCATCGATAACAGGATTCAACCCCAGCAACCACGTTGACGCACGCGGCGAGTCTCTCCTGGACAAGAACTTCGGCGATCTCGCCGGCTTCCTCGCGTGAAGCGCACGATACAAACGCGACCATCGAATCAGTCATAATGAACACGCACCTTCGGATCATTTGTCACGAAACGAATTGATAGAATAGCAACAGACATGGCAGCGACGATCAAGTTCGGAACTTCCGGTTGGCGGGCCATCATCGCCGAAGACTTCACGTTCGCCAACGTACGGCTGGCTACAGAAGCGACGGCACGCCACGTGCTTGGGCTCTCACCCTCCCCAACCCTCCTCGTAGGATACGACACTCGCTTCGCCTCCGAGAACTTCGCCCGCCAGGTCGCAAATGTTTTGTCGGCCGCGGGGATTCGTGCCCTGCTATCCAATAGACCCGTACCCACTCCAGCGGTCTCCTTCTCCGTGCGTCATCGCAAACTCGATGGAGCGATCAACATTACGGCCAGCCACAATCCGGGAGAGTACAACGGCTTGAAGTTTTCCGCATCCAATGGCGCGCCTGCGCTGCCGGAGGTAACGGAGAGCATCGAGCGTGGCATCGTCGCACTCCAGAAGAGCGATTGGAAATTCAGGGGGACTCCCGTGGAAGACCGAATCGAAACGATCGACATTCGCGACGAGTATCTCCGGGATCTGGCCACGAAAGTAAACTTTGAAGCTATTCGCAAATCGAACATTCGCATTGGGTACGATCCGCTGCACGGTGTTGGCAGCGGATATCTCGACTATTTATTGCAGGAGCAAGGACTCACCCCCACCGTGCTTCATGCCGGACGCGACGTTTACTTTGGTGGCAGCCATCCGGAGCCGGATGAAGAAAACCTTGGCGAACTCCGACAGGCCGTACGCGACAACAAGCTCACGCTTGGGCTCGGAACCGACGGGGATGCGGATCGATTCGGCATACTCGATTCCGATGGGAGCTACATCTCTCCGAACGAAATTCTCGCTTTGTTGCTGGACTATCTCGTCGCAAGCCGCGGTTGGAAAGGCGCGGTGGCACGCACTGTGGCAACAACCCATCTGATCGATCGGGTGGGGGAACTCCACGGACTCGAAGTCATCGAAACCCCGGTCGGCTTCAAGTACATCGGCGAATATATTGAGCAGGGCCGCATTTTTTTTGGCGGCGAAGAAAGTGCGGGCCTTGCGATTCAAGGTCACTTGCCGGAGAAAGACGGGATTCTCGCCTGTCTGCTGGTAGCAGAAATGGTCGCTGAACGTGGGAAATCATTGAGATCATTGCTAAAAAGCCTTTTTGACCGGACCGGTGAAGTGTATAATCAACGCTTGAACATACGGCTTAAGCCGTCTGTTCGCAAGGTGATGGACGCAAAAATTGCATCCGATGTTTCAGACTTCTACGGTAAAAAGGTTGAACGGACAGATCGAACCGATGGCATGAAGCTCATATTTGGAGACGGCAGCTGGGTTCTGGCCCGCCCCTCGGGAACCGAACCCGTCGTGCGGTATTACGCCGAAGCCAGCAGTCGTCAGGAACTTGAGCATCTGATCGAGTGCGGGAAACGATGGACAACCGAAGCATAGTTCAGGGAATGATGGTTCGGGTGGGCCTTGGAGTGTTCGGACTCTTGACCCTGGCTACGCTCATCTTAACCCTGACCAGCGACCGGGGCCTGCTGGAGGTCCGCCGCAAGGGATTTGAGTTCGCCGAACTCCAGGCGCAGATCCACACGCTCGAAACCGAGAACCTTGAGTTGGTCCAGGAAATTCGAAACCTCCGATCCGAACCCTACGAAATCGAACGCCGCGCACGCGAAGACTTAAAACTCGTCCGCCCCGGCGAAGTAATCCTCGTCCTGCCCCCGCAAGACCGTTAACAAATAGGGGTCAGAGCCCTATTTCCCCATTTTTCTTGACACTGACTCTCCTTGATCGTGACCTAAGATTCTGACCTCATTCTTCCTCCAACTTGACGATCTTCAGCAGAGTTCTTACTATGGTTGGGCGGGGTGGAGCAGCGGTAGCTCGTTGGGCTCATAACCCAAAGGTCGTAGGTTCAAATCCTATCCCCGCAATTCTTGGCAGGCATCAAAGGTCACCCGAAGGTGGCCTTTTTTGTTTGGGTTACTTACCGGACCCGCTCAACCCTCCGAACGCCCGCACGCTCTAAAGCCGGGTATTGCTTCGACTTCGAATTTGTCCAATGTATACTCGTGCGACTCCGAGTCCATGATAGTGGTGATAATCGGTGGCGAGCTAACCCCTTGGAGAGCTTATGAAATTCAAAGCAGCGTATTCGATCGGTTTCTGTTTCCTTGGATCGGCTCTCGCTCTCGGCGGCATCACTGCCGCAGGGCAACAAAACACCGACGGACAGCGGCGGTTTCCACAACCAGCTCCTGAGAAGGAAGTGACGGTTACCACAATTCCAGACGTCATCGCGGCTGGGGCTGAATGGCAGCTCGTGTGGCAAGGACCCGACAACGCCGACGGCCTCGTCGGTACAACAGACGGCGGGATCTTGTTTGCACAGGAACAGCCAAGCACCGTTGGTATGCTCGATCCGAACGACAACTTCTCGATCTTCGTAAGGGATACCAATGGCACCGGCGGCCTGAGTTTCGACAATGAGGGCCGTCTGATCGGGGCGGAAAGGACCTGCTCGGATCCAGGCGGGAAACCCGAAGAATGTCGTGAACCGGCGAGATTGGTCGTCCTTCATCCCACACGTGAAGTCCTGGCGAGCGACTATAACGGTCAGACGTTTTGGCGCATGAGAGGCGACATCGCCGTGGATTCCAGAGGGGGTGCATACTTCGCGGACGTTGGCGGCACTTACTACGTCGATCCTGCCGGTGAAGTTGGCCTGATTGCGGACATGGACGAAGTAGGCACAAACGGGATGATACTGAGCCCCGATGAAAAAACGCTCTACATGACGAATGGCAACACGATTGTGGCTTACGATGTCGGGCCCGATGGGGCCACTACAAACAAGCGGACCTTTACCACGCTGGAAGACGGATCCAGGGGAGACGGCTTGTTCGTCGACTCTGAGGATCGCCTGTACGTCACAGCAGGCGCCTCCGGTATTCAGGTGTTCAGCCGCCAGGGTAACTACTTGGGCACCATTCCTCTGCCACGGTCAGCATCGAGTGCGGCGTTTTCCGGGCCAGACAAGAAGGTGCTTTACGCCAAAGGCGCCGGCATGAAGCTCCCCGACGGGGGCGAGTACAGAACCCCTGAGGGTGTGAGAAATAACGCCAAGGCCATTTACAAAATCGACATGATCGCCCAAGGATTCAAAGGCCGCGCGCGATAGCTTCTGCCTGGGGTTTTGCGTTATAAGATTAACAAGAAGTATTGAATCGGAGTACCGCTCATGGGGCAATCAGTCGAACCTTCATAACTATTGACAGCCTGTGGTTCGTAATTATAATGCCGCAATGTGCGAGAAACCTCGCGGGTATTGGAACAAAAAACAGATCGTTACGAGGACAAACAAATGCGAAGTCTAATTATTGTCACGAGCATGGCTTTGGCGGGGGTGCTGGCTTTCTCCTCGGTCACGGTGAGACAGGCAGCAGGTCAAGGAAATGCGGGGACTGGGGGACGCACGAGCGAAAGCGGGAATGACAGCATCACCCTGCCGTCGGTCCCGCCGCCGGAGGGTTGGCTGAGTTGTCCGCGGTGTCAGAACAACGACGATCGAGCCGCTGCGTGGGCGGATTTCGGGATAGATGGACGTCAGTTTGATCCGAGTGACCTCGCGGGAGTGTGGGGCTGGGGACCGGATAACACAAACGCGGGTGCATTTGACGATGACAACGTGCCCGCTCTGACGGAGTATGGAGAGCAGCAGCGGCAAGCCACCTTCGCAGATGAGGGTCGGCCACTGCGTTCGAAAGACACGTCGGGTCGGGGTTCAGGCAGCTTTGTCAACTGCGATCCTTACTCATGGCCACGCTTGTACGCCTACAACTTCGGATTCGAATTCATGGTGACGCCCGACAGAGTGCTTCAGTTTTTTGAACTGGGCCACACCTGGCGAACGATCTGGACTGACGGGCGGGAACTTCCCGAGTTTCCCCCAGAGTTGCGCTGGCTCGGATGGAGCGTGGGGCATTGGGAAGGCGATACCTTCGTCGTCGAGTCGAATGGCTTTGACGACAGGTCCTGGATCAACGCAAGTGCTCCCGACGGAGGCTGGACACATAGCGACGAGATGAGCGTCGTGGAACGCTACACGCGCACGGACTACGGCACACTGGAAGGGGAAATGACGATCATCGATCCCCGGACCTACGTGGAGCCATGGGTGACCCCGATGAGCACCTTCAAGCTGAACCCTGGCACCGAGTTGTACGAAAATTTCTGCGCCCCTTCCGATTACGAGCAGTTCAACAATCGCGTTTTCAACCCGGCGGCAGCGGGCGAAAACCAGTAATCCGAGTCTGACTGAGAGAGTTATGGGGCGTTTTTCGCCTCACAGCTCTGACCGTCCCTGATCACCCCCCGACTCTCATCACTTCTTTGGCGAGCAGATATTCGAATCCTTCTGGCGGGCTTGCTGACGGGCTTGGCTCTAGGGGCAGACAACAGAAGCGGCCTTTCCTCGATTCACATCACAGGAAAGGCCGGTCTGAAAGTTGAACGCACGGGCGGGTCACCGTCCGGGGCCGAAGCAAAATCGATCAGCGCGTGTTGCTGGTAAAGGATTCGCTTGAGTCGGGGTCACCAATGATGGGGTCGCCATCTCTCGTAATCCAGCGGACAAGCAACACCGGCGCTTCGCCCACTCCTCCCATCCTTCCTCCAACCGTAATTTCTTCTCCGGGTCTGAGCGTGGCTCTACTCACACCCGCAGCCATCATCGTTTGTGGGGAAGACATTTCGCCAACCCAATGGACGATATTTCCGTCCTCGCCCTTCACGTCAAAGTTCACAAACGTGTGGGGGTTCCTCCAGGTCATAGACGTGACAACCCCCGTCACGACGCCGTCCTCGGTATATCCCGCGCGTCCGTGGTGCGCTGCCACCACACCGCCAAGCACAGTGAATACAACAATCATGGTCAAAGCTACAGTTGCCGTTCTCAGCCAAGTCCTCACCTTGTACCTCCTTATTCCCAATCGTCCTCAAGAGACTATGATTGGATTTAAGCGCCGGAAGCGACGATTGTCAAGTATATGCGATCCAGTTTCGACTCCGCTGCCCGATTCCCAAAGCAGGCAGGCCCATCAGGGATGGTTCAGGTCGACGAAAGTTGACCTCTTGTTATGGGTTTTCACGCCTCGATTCAACGCGCACAAAAGCAATAGAATCTAGCAGGTCAATCGGCCACTACCCTATCCGGTGCCCCTTCCCTAAAGGCGGCCTCCGGTGCGCCCGACACAATGCTCGAACCCGAAGTCGCCATCATCCCCATGACGCGTTTGCTACAGATGCAAATCGGGTTGCCCCGTTTGAACGTGAAGCAAAACTACTGCATCAGTGAAGCATGCCGGAGGGACACTTCAAGCCCGTATTAAAAGTCGAAGGACCGGGTGAATTTGACAATGACGGACCGGTCGATCTCCGCGAGCGAGCCGAGACCCTCCCGAAACGCATTGACCACGATATACAAGTCGTCTCCGGGCTGGTAATTGTAGCGGAGCCGGAAATTGACCCCGAACCGGTCGCTTGTGCTCCTGTACTGAAATAGCGCGCTCGTCATCCACTTCCGGCTGAAGGCGACATTCAGCCTGCTGTTCATCACGTGAACGTTGACCGGCTGTCCTTCGGGCAGCTGCAGCCGGTCGAACGCGTAACCGATCGTGGTCGACACGTGCTCATTGATGCGGACGTTCGGAGAGACATTCCATGTCTGCCGCTTCCCGCCCGGGCCGAAGTAATCGGCGTGGCTGCTATATTCGATACTGCCCGTGAACCTCCAGGCAGGATTGAAGCTATAACGCATACGATAGTGCCACCACTCGTAGAGGCCGGGAGCAACCACGACGCTTGGAACAAGCCGCAACGGGTCATCCAGAAATTCGACCTGCCGGCGCAGAAAGGTCGCGAGCCGGCTCCCGTCCTCGAAGTCAACGTTGAAGGGCATTTCATAGAACTCCGTCTCCAGGTGGCGCTCTCGAACTCTGCGAAAGTGGTCGAAGCGAATGCCGAAATTGAGTTGCCGCACGCCAGGGATATTCGGCCGGGGAGACAGGTACAAACGGGCGCCATAAAAGCGCACACCGATGCGGCGGAGAAATCCGAGGTCGGTCCGGAAACCCGGATCGCTCTGCATCACTCGCAAGCCGGCGTATAGGAAATCGTCCTGCCATGTGGCTGTGGTCGAGCTGAGCTTCTGTTTCGCTTCAATCCCTGTTGTAAAAGAACGGGCCAGCAAGCCGGTGACGGTCAGATGTTCGAATAAGACGAAATTCTGATCGACGCCGACGACACGGTTGAAATCTCCGTCGCGGCCCTGCCTCTGGGTGAAGAACGCAGATACGATCGATCGCGATAATACGTCGCGGCCGATGCGGATGACTCCGTAGTTGTCGCCGGGCTGGCCCTGGTCCTCGCCCGTCTGCACGTTCAGGGCCGCCAGTGTATATTTTTCCCCGACACGACCCGTCAGCTTGGCGCCTGCCACAATGGGAATGGGCTGGCCCTCCGGCGACAGGCCGATGCGCCGGCTGTGGAAAAGCTTCGCTTCCGGCTCGTGACTCTGTCGCACGATGCCGAAATCGAAAAGGTCCGCGCCCTCCAAAAAGAACTCCCGTTTTTCCGGAAAGAAGGTCGGAATCCGATCGAATCTAATGATTTCATCATCTACTTCCGTCTGAGCGAAATCCGGATTCACCGTAAAATCCAAGCTCAGGCTCGAAGCGATCGGCACCTTGACCACCTCCAGACCGGCGTCCCCAAGCCAGTTCTGTCGCCGCTCGCCCGGCAGACCGCTGAGTGACTGTGTCAGGTTGATATAGGGCTTGATGCGTAAGCGAAGAGCGGATCGCACGTCGTCCAGGCCCCTCAGGTGTCCGGCCTGGGAAATCTGATAGAAGTTGAAATTGCGGCCGTAATTGCTCCAGGCGGTGAATTCGTTTTTCCGCCGGATGACCCTTTCGAAATCCACCCCGAAAACCAGCCCCGCCGCGCTTTGGGGGAAACGCAGCGACGTCAATGGAATCCGGATCTCCGCAGTCCAGCCTTCATTCGTGATCTGAGTCTCCGACTCCCAACGCTCGTTCCAGTCCGTGTTCACTTCTCGCCCTTCGTTGGTGATCAATGCGTCGTACTGGGTCCCTCGCGGATTGATGCGAAACAGAAATGCGTTGCGGTGGCTGTGAAAAGTGTCCAGCAGGATGGTAAAGGTGTCGTCGTTGGCAAAGTTGGAACCGCGCCGCAACTCCTCCGCCAGGATACGGGACGGGTCACTGTCGAAAGCCCGAATTCCGAAGTACAGGCTTGTGCCGTCGGTAAGAACGCGGACTTCCGTCCCCTCGGTCGCCGCACTCCCTTCGTCGGGATCCCGCTGGAGGAATCCACCGGCCAGGGACGCAGCTTGCCACTCGGGCTCGTCGAAAACCCCGTCGAGTGTCGGCCCCTGCTCGACGGTCAAAACCTGGAGAACGTGTGCGTCCGGATTGTTGGTTTCCGAAGTTTGTCCGGCCGCGGGCGCAATGGGAATACCCATGAGGATCAGTACGAATCCAACAGACCACGGAACGAGTTTGCCCATCGTGTACCTCCGTGACGGCAACCCGCCCGCATACGTTGACAAAGGTCAGTGACCGCAGAAGGTTAGCAGATTCGCATAGAGAATCCATTAACGGGTGACATAATCACTAAACAATTTTGGGAGTTGAGAGTTTGTTTGCTTGGAATTTTCACCTTCGGTCTTTAGTAGTCTTTAGTGTGGTTGAGCGGGTTTTCGGCCCCGCGTCTGGCTGCACACCAAAACGATGAAACCGGCACTCGACCCGGCCACGACTCCGCATGTCTTGACTGAACACGGCATCGTCGGACTGTTCTCGACGCTTGCAACAAACGATGCGCAAGTGAAAAGAGGAGGCTTCAGATGAGCTATCGGTTTTTCGCTTCGATGTATCCGCTGGCTGCCGCGTTCGCGGTGCTGTCACTGGCAGTTTCGACCGCCGGCCAGGGAACCTGGACTCCGCCCCGCACCGAGGACGGCCAGCCCGACCTGAAAGGAACCTGGACGAACCCCACCATTACCCCTTTCGAACGACCCGATGCATTTGAGGGAAAATCGTTTGTCACCGAAGCGGAAGCGGCCCAACTGGAACAGCAGGCGGCTCTGAATAACGTGGATCGCCCGCCTGTTCCAGGCGACGTCGGAAGCTACAACCGATTCTGGTTCGACCCGGGAACAGAGGTCGTGTCGACCCTGAGGACGTCTCTTGTCGTCGACCCGCCTGAGGGCAGGGTTCCCCTGAGGCCGGAGGCGGAAGCGGAAAGGCTGTACGACCTCGAACACGTCGGAGACTCCTGGGAGCACATGAGCCCGTGGGACCGGTGCATCACGCGCGGTGTGCCCGGCGGAATGTTCCCTGCCGGCTACAACAATGCCTATCGGATTACACAGATACCCGGGTACGTCGTGATTCTTTACGAGATGATCCACGAGGCCCGTATCATCCCGGTGAACGGCGGTCCGCATCTGCCGCCGCACGTGCGGCAATGGAACGGCGATTCGCGCGGCCGCTGGGAGGGCAATACACTGGTCGTGGACACCACTAATTTCAACGGCAAGGGCTGGATCGCAACAAACGGTGCGGCCGGCCGCATCCGGGGCATCTCACAAAGCGAGGCCCTGCACGTGGTCGAACGCTTCACACGGGTCGATGAGGACACGATCCTGTACACAGTCACGATCGAAGATCCGAACGTGTATACGAGACCGTGGACGGTGGCGATTCCTTTGACCGGTGATCCGGATTATCAGATATTCGAGTACGCCTGCCAGGAAGGGAATGAAGCCGTTCGGAATATCCTCGCCGGAGGTCGCGCCGAAGACGCGCAGAATTGAATGCGCAGGATTGAACCCAGTCGCGCCGGGTGGTTCCGATAGCCGCCTGCCGTAGATATTGGCTGAGCCTGCAGCTCTGGGTCTTAAGGCTTGGACATCGCACCCAGGGAATCGACCCCGAGCCCGAAGATCGCGACCCCGTCATCAACCACGCGGCACACTTCGACTGGAGTTATCTCGCGAGCGCCTGCTTACCGGACCTGGTTCGCCGGTGGCCCGCCGAGGAATATTTTGCGGCCGTCCGGGAAGGTCATATCCCGGCCGTTGGCGCGGTTCGAGCCGTCTCTCGACCGATAACCGTCCACGAGTATCTCTGTTCCAATCGGCAATGAATTTCTCGTGATGCCGTTCCGGAACAGCGTGTTCGGGGTCCCGCCTTCGATCATCCAGCGTGTGAGGGTGCCGTCTTCCTCTTCCACGTCGATGTGGAACCACGAATGAGGATTGATCAGTTCCGCCCGCACCAGGGTTCCTCTCAACTGTATCGGTTGGGCGGCGTCAAATTCAGACGTAAAGGCGTGATGCGCCCATAACGGCCCGCCGCTAAACAAGAGAACGGCGCATACCATGACTACGTTTGTTCGCATCTTGATTCTCCTTATTGGTCGCCTGCTGCCCGTGCCTCTTCCGCACGGGCGGCCTCGAGAAGATTCGTCATCGCGTAATTCCCCTCGTGGCACGCGTATTCGTAAATCAGACCGTCGCTTTTCACCATCGGGATCTGGCCGGTCCATGACCGGGTAAAGGTCGCCTCGTCGTCGATCGTGAATTCGTACATCAGCGTGTCCGGGTCATCGCGTCTGAACCGTTCGATAACGCGCAGCCCAGCCCCTGAGTTTCTGAAATTGGTCCGGTCCGTAAAGTTGGTCGTCTCGACGACCAGCGTGTCCCCCTCCCAGTGGCCGCGTGAATCACCCATCAACTGGAGGGTCGTTTCGGGAAGATGCGGGCTGTCGTCGAGCGGGATGATCCGGACCGCATGCATCAGTTCAGCCAGAATCGCGACATATCCGGGACTTTGCACGATCTGATAGTTGTTGTTGTAGGCAGTGGGCAGTATGGGCGGACCGGTGCTGCGCCACCAGATACAACGGTCGCCCAGCGACCGGCTCTCGGGACCGTCCGCGGGGTGGAGCCTGCGCTGCTCGGCCCGTTCCGCGGCCAGGGTCTCGGCTTCTTCGGTGAGCGGAGGAATCCGACCATCCGGTGGATCGATAATGATCGAAGTTCGGAGCGTCTTCACCAGGGTGGTCCCGCTGTCCCACCAGAAGTCGTTGTAAGCGCGACGCACGTCCGTCTCGGCAGGCCCGTCTCGACGGTCCCTGTTGGTACGTTCCAGCGTGTCTCTCACGTATTCGACAGCTTCCTCGTCCGTGAAAAACTCTTTATCCGCAAGCTCCTGAGGTCTTTCCAGCCGGGTGATCGTCCTGTTTGACCAGATTCCCTGGAGGTCGGGATCGCCCCACGGCGTGTTCTGCCCGGAAATGCCGGCCACCGGAAGAGCAACCAACACAATCATCACCAAAACAAATCGAAGTCTCATCTCTGATCCCTCCATTGGCTTCGCCAATCTGACAGCGGGCAGGAAAAATTAGTCTTCCGGTTGCTTGCGGAGATCACCATAAAGCAGTTCTTCGGCGAACTCCGGACACTTGAATTCCATGATCTGCGCGTTCTCTTCGACCCGGCGATAGAGCGGCATGCGTATGGTCCAGGGACGCGAGAACGTATTGGGATCCGTGATCGTAGCCTCGTACATCAAAGTGTCAGGGCTTCGAGGCGTGTAGCGTTCGACCACCTGCAGGGCGTTGCTGTGGAAGTTCCCTGTCCGGTCGAACCAGGTCTGGTCGTTCTGAGCGCTCACATCGATCACCAGCGTGTCCCCCTCCCACCGGCCGTTGGACCACCCCATCCAACTGTCCGCAGGCGCCTCGGTCGCTTCCCCCATATTCACAACGCGAACAGCCCCTGCATATTCATAGCTGAACAGGACCGTGTCTTGACTCTGAACGATCTGAAACGGAAACGGCATGTATGTGGCTCGTGGCACGCCGGGCAAATAACATTTCACTTCGGGATCGAGCATCAGCCTGTCCTCGAAGTTTTGATTTCTTTGCTCCAACGCAGCCGGCAGATACGGGATCGTCCCACCGTCAACGACGCCGATCCCTGGAGGTACCGCGAACTGTGCGCCAAACTGCGGCAGGACGGCCTGCGACGCAGCATGGGCCTCGATATTCCAGTGTGCCTCACTGAGGCTCTGCCAAATCCCGTTCAGATCGGGTCTGCCGTCTGCAAGTCGCGGTGCCTGGTAGGCGGGTACCTGGCCCGCCGCCGTGGTCGGGAACAACCCGGACCCGAGCGTGACTAATAACATCGCCAGCATAGGAATTTTCAAGCGGCATAGCATTCGATCTCTCTCCTCTCCAAAACTACGCTTCAGGGAAACGTGTCCCCTGCTTGTCGGGAATGATCCCTTCAAACAGGTCCGATGTCAACGAACATCCGATGGGATTCACAACCCTTACCAGGGCTGTAAATCGACAACTTATGCGTGCAGAACCGTCGCTTCCTTTCCTGGACCCGGAGGCCACCGATCAATTGAGGACAATCAACGATCCCGCAACGCGTCCTCGTCGTGCCCGCTCCAACGACTGCGACCTCACGTTGATAAGCGGGACGGAAACCGCTGCCATACACCGTTGCTGCGACCCCGTCTGCCCGGACTCTCCGGAATGTCACGGGCAAAAGCGGCATAATGGACATTATGCCGCTAGAGACCGCTGAATTCCCTAACTGCAAGCAACCATTGAATGAAAAGACCTGAACCTACCAAAGTGATTCTCACTGTCCGACAAGGTCTTCTCGGACATTGAGAATTTCACCGAACGGAAACTCTCCTCTCGCCTGCCGTTCCTTGGGGTCGTTGCCTGCTCGCCGGGCACCGAGATCCCCGAGGCGTCGGGAGACTTGATGTGGTTCGAAGGCGGCCGATTGATCGTGGGGGACGGCAGCGCTATTATCACTGATTCAGCCGGAGGTGACTGCCATGTCCCTGCTTTCGACGTCCGCTGACCACACACACGCTCACTCCTGAAAAAGATGGGCCCCTGCATGTGACCCGCCGCTGCTTTGGTATAGGGATCTGTCGCAACGTCGCCCCTGAGTTGTTCGGGGAAGTGCCGGCGGAATCGGGCACAACGGGGGCCGGCGCGTCTGGTCGCCCGGGGTCCTACGAAGCAGTGGCGTTCACCGGCGTGCTACGCCAGCCCCAAGGTGACGACGATTTCACGGACGCGCGGGAGGCGGCGCGACTCTGCCCCAACGGCGCCATCCGCGTCGCGCCGTTTGCGCGGTCCACGCTGACGAGCGAACGACGTTCGGCGCCACGGCCGTGGCCCCAGCGCCTCGAAGACAACGTATGGGCCGTGGGACACCCATCACCCAAGAACTTCGGGGCCATGCCGTACTTCGTTGAGCTGCCGGGTGGAGGCATACTCGTAGATCTACCTCAACCGAGTGATGCGCTGTTCGAGTGGCTCGACGTGCATGGCGGGGTTCGCTGGATCTTCATCACCCACCGTGACCACGCCTCTCACCACCGCGCCTTCGCCGAACGATTTCCGGACTGTCGGCGAGTGATTGGCGCGGATGACGTGGTCATGCGCGAGACGAAATACCGGGCCGGGACGATGGACGTCGAGGTCAAGTTAGACAGTCGCACCGTCGTGTCGCTTGACGGCACGCCGATCCCGGTCGATGAACTCGACCATGCCGAGTGTGCCGTCATTCCGCAGCCGGGGCACACACCTGGCTCGCTTTGCCTTCTGTACCGCGACCGCTTCTTGTTTAGTGGCGATCACCTCCACTACTCGCGCCTCCAGGAGGCCGTCGTGGCGGCGCGTCTCGTATGCTGGGAAGACTGGGAGCGCCAAACGGATTCGGTTCGGACGCTCGCACGATTGGCCGAGGCCGGCCGCCTCCGGTTTGACTGGCTGCTCGCGGGACACGGTGAGTGGCATCACTTCACACCCGATGGTGGTGGCGCGCTGGCTGCGCTCAAGGAAACAGTGGAATGGATGGGCCAGCAGCCGCCCGGGCGCACCTCCTTGGTCAACTGGGTAACATTCGTGTTCATGCGCACGAAGCCCCGCAGTCGACTTGTTCGCGTGCTGCGCCTGATTGGCGGGGAGAGCGACGATACGTGGGTGCTGCCTCACGCAGTAAGGCACTACGTTCCTGATCACGACCCAACAGCTGCGCACGCGGCGATCCGCCGCGCATACGCAATCGGCGCGGTCGCCCTCGCAGGACTTGTCCTGCTTGTGCACGGACTACTCTAAGCTCTGCTCCGGAAGCGTTGGAGGTGCGGTGCGGCAAAGCGTATCAGTGAACGGGGGGACGCAGCCAATGTGGACCGCCAACGGTGAACTCTTTTGTCGGACGTTGTCGGGCGACAGAATGATGGTGGTCGAAGTCTCTCTCGGACCGGACCTGGTGCTTGGCGGAACGCAGCAATTGTTCGAGGCGTTTTATGACATGGGTCCGGGTGGTCCATACTGAAACTACGACGTGACAGCCGACAGCCAGCGATTCCTCATAGTCCAGAACACCCCGATTACAAACAGCGAGGCAGTGCCGCCCCCGAATCAACATCGTCCTGAACTGGTTTTAAGAACTGAAGGAGCGGGTGCCGGTACCTTAATTTTCCGGGTCAAGTCCTGATAAATCTTCTCGGACCTTGAGATTTCACATCGCCGGACCGAAACAATCTGTAGCTCCGAAAATCGGGACTTTTTCATGGGAACTCCTGATCTCAATATGCCAAAATGCTCCATGTATGACCTGTCTTTGTTTACGGGAAGCTTACGCAGGCATTCTACGATCAATCGTTTGAGATCCTTGGTCAACTAACTGCTAGGTCTCCTGTAGCAGAACGCGCCCCGCCCAATTTTAACCGGCGAATCCATGATCGCGCCGTTCTTGCTTTTGCCATGTGCGGAGCCCCGGCCGGGCAATTTTTGAAGGCAGTTCGCAGGAGGTATTTCAGATGCTCCAATCCCTAAGTTTTAAACGATTTGCAGTAATTTCCGTAGTTGCATTGATGGGCTTGGCGGCGTGTCGCCATCCATTCCAAGTTCGGGTGACGGATTTTCGGGGTGGCGCGAGTCCTTCTTTTTTTCAAGGCGAATCCCTGAAAATGGGCGTGCATTGGGACCAGGAAGATGCAAATAAGGCAGTTCGCTGTCAACTACTTGACACAAATACGGGTGAAAGCAAGTGGGAAGGCGGGGCCAGTGTACCTGTCGTCGAAAACGGCTCCCTCGAAACGCTGGCCTTCGATCCGCCACTCCCTTCAGACGGTCAACTCGGCCTGACCGCGGGTGCGTATCAGTGGACATGTGACCTGGAAGAATACGGGACGTCAGGGGTCTACTTCGACATAGTTGAGCGTTTTCGACATAATTGAGCGTTTAGGGTCCGCGCCAGAAGGCGCTCTATCCTATTTGAGTTGCTGTGCCTCGTCAGGGTGAACACGCTGAGTCCGGGTCCGATTGAAACGCCGATTCATGGTCGGCTGGGAATGCCTCCGGAAGCGGCAGAACAGATGGCTGAAGCACTCGAAAGCGGGATACCGATGGGGCGCTTCGGACAGGCAGACAAGGTGGCAAACGTCGCGCTCTTCCTTGCGATTGACCAAGCGTCCTATGTGCTGGGGGCTGAATCATTAAGTCCGAATCAACCAAGAAAGCGTCTCAAGTCCTGAGAAATCATCTTGTCGGACGTTGAGAGCCCCGCTGATTCAATCATTGCTTCCAACCCGCTCGTTCGAAAGCTAGGGCTGGTTGCCAGAAGCCGACTTCTGGGGCGTTGAATGTTGATCGGTAAACGAAACGGCGTTAGTCAGGAGCTATCCGGAAGACGGATGTCGTGACCCTTCCACTAACCGTAACTAATACTGCTGGCCGGTTCGGGCGCAGTTAGGTGTCCGTCCCGGAACTTGTTGTCGGAAAATTCTGGGAAGCCCCGGTATCGGCTAGCGATTGCCGAGCGCCCCTCGCAATTTGTCGGCTAGTGATCCAAAGGACGCCGTCACCGGGTCATCCGGACGCTCGGCGTACTCCCGTAGTTCCGCTTGCTCCCGTTGCTTGGCGACCGCCGTCTTGCTGAGGCGAATCCGGCCCCCGGCCGGATCAACCTCAAGCACCATCACCTCAACCTCGCTGCCCAGGGGAAAGGCCCGCAGCATGTCCTGGTCGCGGTCCACCCCGGTTTCCGCAGTCGGTATGAGGCCGGTCTTGCCAGGTGCCAGGAACACGAACACGCCGAACGTCTCGTGCCGCTCCACCTTTCCGACCAGGATCGACCCCCCCACGATGCCACTCTGCGGTGCTCGGGCTCCGGCCGTGCGGGTGGAGCCTTCCTCCAGCATTGCGACACCCATACGCTGCTTCTCGGGGTCGATGCTCAAAATCTCGAACGCGGCGGTGTCGCCCACAGCGATGGACTTCGTCCACCCGTCGGCGCGCGCCGTTGGGGCGAACGTCGAGCTGTGCGCAAGCGCCTCGATGCCAGGTTCCAGCTCTACGAAGGCACCGAACTCCATCATTCGGGTGACGCGGCCCGTGTGCACCTGGCCCACTTCGTAGCGGGTCGCCACCCCGGTCCACGGATCCTTCTGGAGCTGTTTCAGCCCGAGCGATATCCTGTCGGCGGCGTCGTCCACGCGCAGCACCTGGACGGTGATCTGATCGCCGGGCGCCACTATTTCGCTGGGACTGCTCACGCGCGACCAGCTCATCTGGGACACATGCAGCAGGCCCTGGATGCCGCCACCCAAATCCACGAACGCGCCGAATTCGGGCACCGAGACGACGCGCCCCGTGAGCACCGCGCCGGCTACGATGGATTTGCGAACCTCGGCCGCAACGGCGCGCTGCTCCTCTTCGAGCTGCTTGCGCCTCGAGACCACGATGTTCTTGCCGCCTTCCTTGTACTCGATGATGCGGAAGGTGTAGACCTGCCCCTCGTGTACGGCCGGATCGGATGTGCGGGCGATGTCGATTTGCGACATCGGGCAGAACGCGCGCTCTCGAGCGATGCGCACCTCGTAGCCGCCCTTTATCGCCGTCTCGACCTTACCCTCTATGGCGAGGCCGTCCTGGAATGCATCTTCGATTTCGCGCTGGGTGGCAGCGTTGCGTACGCCCCTCCGCGACAGCGTGATGCCTCTGATCGTGGAGACGACGATGGCCTGGAGGGGATCGCCAACCGCGACTTCCAGGTTGCCGTCGGCGTCTTTCAGTTCCGCGACGTCGATCTGGGCCTCGCTCTTGCCGCCCACGCTGACAAGGGCCACCTCGGCGCCGATGGCCACGATCGTGCCATCGACGGTCTGGCCCCGGTCGAAGCGCTTGGCCCCGACCGACGCTTCGAACATCGCGGCGAAATCTTCATCTGGTTCGTTCATTGCATACACCTCGGAACTGGAACGGGAGCGATTATACCAGTGAATATTTTTGAACCGCAACGCCACCCGCAGCCTACGTCTGACATGTGATTGATGGAATTGCACCAACGAGCTGAGTCGTTCCCTAGCTCCCGGGAATTTGCGGAAGTGTTACCGAAGTCGCCTTCTGGAAAACTGAGACTCCCATCTTGGACTCCTTCAAACTGTGCCATTTCCCCCTAGAGTTACACTTGGAGGCGGGCCGACGCGTGATTACTCCTCCCTTGTCGCCTGGCGTTTAGGAACGGGCAGCATTAACGACCCAAAAGGCGGCTTCGGGGAAGTCGGCGGAGACAGAGATGACGGGTCAAGTCCTGAGAAATCATCTTCTCGGACGTTGAGAATTGAACTCACCAATTTCCGATAAGCCGACTAACCTTCGATTGGGGTTTATGGACGGTTTGCTGACTGTATGCGCTGGGCGCGCGGTCAGCTGACGGATGAGGAACTCGATGTGGAATTCCTGATGCGGGAACTGCAACGGCGGCTACAGACCGAGCATCTGCTTGATGTTCGATGAACTCACGAAGCACAAGGTGTGGTGGCTCCTCGTAGACGACGATGTTGTTGATCTGTGCACCGAGGACCCCGGCAGAGACGTCGATCTTTATGTTGGTTCGACGGTGCGCACGATCGTTGAAGTCTGGGAGGGCGACCTCGACATGCGCACGGCTTTGAAGAATGGTTCGATCAAGGCGCACAGATTGCGCCATCTTGTCCGCACTATGCCGGACTGGTTCGGCGTTTGTCTGTACAAGGAAGTCCGGCGGGGTAATCCGAAACTCATGCGCAAAGTGGCTGAATAGAATTTGTTTCGGTGATACGAGTGAAGTTGCCGGACGCTCTTCATCCGCCATGGGGGCCACTGGCAACTTGAAAGAAGATCCTTCTGATCTGGTTTGAAGAACTGAAGGAACGGGTGCCGGTTCCGTGATTCCGGTCTCAGGGCGCGATAAATCCCGTTCGCGGCCAGTGAGAGTCCGTTGCCTCCCAGACAAGGTTAAGTTGATGCGTGGACGCTACGTTTCTGGACGTGGCACAATCACCCTGTGGCAATTGAACTGAATCACACAATTGTGCCAGCAAAGGATAAGGTGGCGTCAGCAGAATTCTTTGCTCGGATTTTTGGTCTGCCATACGAGGGAGCCGTAGCGCACTTCGCTCCTGTTCGAGTCAATGACTCGCTGACGTTCGATTTTGACGACCGTGAGGACTTCGATTCACACCATTACGCGTTTAAGGTGAGTGAGGAAGACTTCGACGCAGTTTTTGAACGGCTTCAGAATGAGGGAATACCCTACGGGAGTGGGCCACCACCAAACGTGGACAACATGAAGATAAATCGACGGCGTGGTGGTCGCGGTGTCTACTTTTCTGACCCCAACGGACACGTCCTGGAGCTGCTGACCGTCGGGTAAGAAGACCGCTCCCCGAGGCGCTGCCCCCAGGCAACCAAACGGTGCCGAAGAAGTCGGCTTCAAGGAAGTCAGGCCACTGGGGCAGCAAATGTACTTGTCGGCGCCCGAGAGATCCTTGTCGTAAGTTGAGAAACGGACCCACTCCTTTCCGAAAAGTCGACTGCCGCCCGACGGCCTCCGGCCGCGCGCGGGTTGACATAACACCCATACGACGACATTGCCAGCGCTGCCATTGTCGTCAGACCCTTCTTATTCCGCTTATCCGCCTTCGGATTCCAGCGTCTTAAGTTTGTCGCCCGTGCGGCCCTGAAGTAGCTGGCGACCACCCTTGGACAGTTCCATGCGCTCCGGGCTGGAGACTGCCCGGGATCAATCCGCACGCCGACCGGCGGCTTCATAAAGCTCCGCGACCGGAACCACGCCCGGAGCGTGGATCGAAAGAAGCTGCTCGACGTCCAGATTGAGTCGTTCGATGTTGTCGACGAGATTGGCGACCGTCGCCACACCTTCCGTCAGCGCCGGCACGCCGGGGCCCGGCGAATCAAAAATATCGGCTTGGACAAGCATCTTTTCTGCGGGCAGGTAGGCCATGATGGCGCCGTCGGCATGCGGGCTGTCTTGGATCAGGTACAACTCAATCGTACGGGTGCCGTCGGTGAGAACTTTCTTCTCCGTCAGTGTCTCAAAGACCGCCCGGGTTCCGGACCGCGAAAGTCTGTCGGGAGCGATCGTGCTGGGCGCCGCGAAGATCCTTGCGTAGTACGGCGCGTTGAGACTGTGCGTCACGATGGTTGCCCCTTCGGCGGCGAACGCCCGCAATCCACCGGAGTGATCGAAGTGGTGGTGCGAGTTGATGACGTATCGAATCGGCTTGTTCGGAATCTGTCTCTTCGCCTCAGCGATGAACTGGAGTGCGCGCTCGTCATTGCGGGAAGCGCCCATCATGACGATGTAGTCCTCGAAGTCGACGACGACGGAATTGTTCGACCCGCCCTGGATCAGAAAGACACCGTCAGCCACTGGGATGGACCTGAATGCTGTGGGTGCGGCTGGAGCAGCGGCCCGCTCTGGAGGCTCAATGTTGACGGCCACGTTGGCCTCGGCGCGGGTGACGGTCAGATCGAGGACGGGAAAACCGCCCTGGTTCTGAACAATACGGGTGGGAAACCAGAGGCCGCTAAAATCCCGATAGTCCGCATACGTCACGTCGATCAACAGGTCGCCCAGCGCAGCGTATTCCACCCAGGTCTCAACCTTTGCAACCCTGTTCTGCTCATTGATGTAGCCGTTCACCCGGTACTTGTCCTGCACGGTGAAGCTGACGACTCTGTAGACCGTGCCGCCTATTGTTTGCGATTCCGCCGTCGGGTTGTTCGCCATCGCCGCCTTAATGAATCCGTGCGGCGTGATCCAGATATCGACCTGCTGTGCCCATGGAGCATCCGGCCGGATGAACTGATCCCGGCTTTGGTTGACGACGGGGATCCCGATTCCCCCGCCGCCCCGCCGGTCCACCGCAGTGCGCACCGACTGGACTCTCGACGCGGGGGCGTCGAAGTCAATCTCACGCGTGTAGGTGCTAAGGCTAAAGCGGGGCCAGGGCGCGTTCGGATTCACACTCTGGCCGAACGTGAAGCTCGAGCCGCTACCGGAATACTGAATCGTTTTCAGGTCTTCAGCGCCCATGGCACGGGCCGCATTATTAAGGATGGATCTGGCATCGGGCGCCACAGCAGTCCTCTGGGCGAGGCCAACTGAAGGCAGCGCGGCCAGCAGAATTGTGAGTGTGGCTACGGTCACGGATGATTTCACCTGATTGCCTCCAATGTCGTTTCCAATCTGAGGGAATTCCGACGTAGTGCCTGTGTCGGGAATCGAATTGTAAGAATCCGTATAAATCTAACTTCAGTTGGAACTTCTAAGCAAGAAAAGTCTCAACTCGCATCCAATTCGGAGCGATTCACTCTAACGTCATACCTGATTGCCAAGGCAGTGAAGCCCTCGCCCCAAGCGATAGAAAAATGAATAGCGGGCCGCCCTCCGATCGGTTCATGTAGGGGCATCTGCCATATCGAGGTATCGGGGGAGAGGACATGGACCGCATCAAGCGCGCTGAAACAATGGTATTAGCACTCATCCTGGTGTGCACTCTGGTGGCCCTTCCGGCCGCCGCCCAGAGTGATTTTGCCGGAGAGTGGCTCGACCATCGGTCACGAAGATATCGAAGTGGATCGCCGCGGTGGCGCCGTATACGGCGACTACACCGGCCTGCCGATCAACGAGGCGGCCCGCATGCGCCGCGAGACCTACGACGCATCGGTATTCGCGCTGCCCGAATGGCAGTGCCGTCCGCATGGTGTGGATTTCGCGCGACGGCCTGCGGCCGCGCAGGGGTTGACATGACGCCCGTACGGCGACACTGTCCGCGCTGCCATAGTCGTCAGACTCTGCTTGTTCCGCTTATCCGCTCGAGGCCAGTGAAATCGTCCAGGTGACTGCCAGGGACACAGCCGGGGAGAAGACCTTCTCGGTGCGGATGCGAATCGATACTCCCGTGAAGCTCGAGTACTACCTGCACGGCGGGATCCTGCAGTATGTCCTGCGGCAGATTCTCGCGGCCTGATCAACTAGCGGACTGTCATAATCCACTAGCCCAGCGAGCGACCGGCGATCCAGCTTCCTCCGATGATCGTCCCAAGCGTGCTTCCCAGGTTCGAGAGCACGACGACCAGCAGAATGCGACTCACCGGGTTGGTCCAGAAACCCTTGACCGTGCTGATCGACTCGGACAGATTCTCGAGGTCTTCAACCGTCGGCTTCTTGAGGACCGCTTGCGCCAGGCCCGAGACCCAACCGGCGGCGATCATTGGGTTCAGGCTGGTAAGCGGCGCCGCCACGAAGGCGGTGAGAATGGTCAGCGGATGCGCCAGCGCAAGGAGTGCACCGAGTGCGGAGAACGTGCCGTTGACCAGCACCCAGATGGCCACCGACTCCAGCGAGTGCTGTGCTCCGCCTTTGAAGAAACCGTAAACGATCAGTCCGACGATCGCCACAGGGATGCCCCACTTGAGGAGCTGCGGCCAGAACGAGGGCTTGGGTTGCTGTTCAAGGGGCCCCAAGGGGGTGTCCTTCTGGATCTCCTGCAGGATGCCGGGAACGTGGCCTGCGCCCAAGATCGCGACGACAGTCTTGCCTTCGGCGCTGCGGATCTTCTGCGACAGGTAGACGTCTCGTTCATCGATCAATGTGCCCATGACGGTGGGGAATTCCTTGGCCAGGAGCCCCAGCACGTCGGCAAGCTGTTCCTCCTGCTTGATCTCCTCGACGGTTTCCGCGTCGATCTTGCCGACGAAGAACAGGCTCATCATGAGCTGTCCCATCATCTTCAGCTTGCTCCAGGAGCCCAGATTGCCCCAGGTCCGGCGCAGAGTGATCTGAATATCGCGGTCGGCCAGCACCAACGCTGCCTGCCGCTTCTCCGCCAGCCGGATTCCTTCGACCATTTCTGCGCCCGGAGTGACGCCGAGTTGCTGCGCGATGCGGCGCTGGTACGAGCTCATGATGAGGGAGCTCAGGAGAAGCATGGCCTTTTTCTCGCGGATGATCTTGACGATGTTGGTTCGCTTCCACTGCTCGCGATCCATGATGTTGCGGTAGCGCGACTCGCAGAGTTCGACGCATATCGAGTCGGGATTGACGGCGTCGATGGTATCTCGGACGTCCTGAACGCTCTGCTTCGAGACGTGGGCCGTGGCGACGAGGTAGATCTGCCGGCCGTCGAGTTCTACCTTCTTGACGCAGGAGGGGATCTCCGGCGTGGGTTTGCTGGGCTCGATTTCCGTCATGGAGTGTCCGCTTGTCCCTTCAAGGCCTTGCCCAGCTTGAGTCGCAGGCGGTCCTCGATCCAGTGGTCATCCCACCATTCCACCGGGTTTACCGGCAGACCGTGCAGGAACATCGCGAAGTGCAATGTGTCACCACCGGCAAGATCGGTCTCGCCCTTGCGGCCCAGAGTATCGCCGCGGGCAACTTCCTGCCTCTCGCTGACGTCCACCGAGGAGAGGTGGCCGTAAAGAGACATCAAACTGTAGCCATGGTTGACCACCGCATTGCCGTAAATGCCGAACGAGCCGGCTCTCAAGATAATAAGGCCGACAGCGTGCACCTCTCAGGTGCATTATCACCCGTTTCTCATGTATCCGTTCTATCGGTGGAAATCCAGAGGAACTCAAACAACAAGTGCCAGTGTCGGGATTCGGGTCGTCAGGTCCTTACAAATGCGGTTGTAGGGCTTTACCATCTGGCATTAATGGCGGGTGCCCTTAGCAACGAGCAGCGGGATTACCTGCCATAAGTCGCCTTGTGTTTAGGAACGCGCTTCCTACGGCTGATTGCCAAGGCCGCTTCAATCGTATATCGGCTATTCGGACAAGTGTCGTTCTCAAGTCCTGAGAAATCATCTTGTCGGACATTGAGAATTCTACAGGGGGTTAAGTGGCCTTCCTCACGAAGCCGTGACCTCAGCCCACCTCCATCATTGATCCGTTTGACAATCGTAGATCGGAATCGAATCTCCAAGAGCCAGCCAATAACCCTCGATGGTTGCGGGTTCGGTGAAGGTTTGCGGGTCAGTTACTGTTATTTGGAAATCCAGGCGGCTCTGATCGTTGCTCACGGTAAACCGTTCCACGATTTCGACTGCCTCGCTTTGTGGCGTACCGATGGTGTCGAAGAAGGGCCAGTTGATTCGACTGGTTCTAACGACCAGGGTTCCCTCTTGCCATTCTCCTACCGAGTAACCCAGCCTTGAAGCGGGTTCGTTGGGAGGGGGCTCGGATCGATTCAGATGGATCGTCCGCTCAATGTCGTAAAACTCGGTCCTCAGCGTAATCTGATCCCGATGATCGATGAACTCGAAAGGATGCGGATTGGTCATGATTCTCGGCATGCCTTCCGGTTCGCAACGGATCGCGAAATTGTCGAACATGTCCCATGACTCCCTTGCAGCAATCGCGGATTCCTGAAAGGGCAGGTGGGTAACTACTCGACGAGCACGTCCACGTGGAACACTCCAGACGCGAAAAATTCCCTCACCGTCGCCGTTCAGCCCACGTTCAGCCAACAAATCTCGACCGCCAAGTATCTCTTCCGACCATCGAGGCTGGGTTGGCCAGAGCAATACCTCACGCCCATCTGTAAACAAAATGTTGGTGGCGAGAAAGTCCAGCTCGTCGCGACTCGATCTCCTACCGGCCACCCTCACACGCTCGCCTATTGTGAACAAGTCTTGGGTTATACCTTGGCGCTGCAAGTTATAAATAGAATTTCCATGCATGATCCGAATCTCTTCCTCACCGTTGGTATTCATCGTTTTTACAGCGATCCTAATGTGTGGGTTTCTCCACTCTAAAGCCACGAGTTCGCCTACCGCTTCAGTGATTTCGTCGACGTAACCAGCAACGGAATGGTGAGCGGACACGACGACGGGCCAACTAAAGAAGACACCAGCCATCGCAAGGCCACCAAAGAGGAGCCTCCTTCTAACCCGTTTCCGTCGTGTCGCAATTCGGTCCAGCATGTCTTTCCCTCCGATTCCCTTGAGGTAGGTCACATGAAAACGAAGAATGTACTGCATGTCAATCTTTGTCTACGTCAACGCTGCATGGGCTCGTGAATCATGCCATCCCAACAGAGTCGGATGGCAGACCTGTCCATCTCCGAAATCCATTCTCAAGTCCTGACAAATCATCTTGTCGGACGTTGAACGATTCATTCCCAACCGTTTCGAAGCAAGGACACGCCAATCTGTCAGAAATCGAGATATTCGGAAACTCCGAAACGAGTAGGTTCCGTTGATGTGTGATGTCCAGGAACGATCGAATACTCACCCTGTCGTGTGAGAATAGAGTTCCGATGACTGGCACTGGCAACACGGGCAGGATGGCTGGAGAGTCTGGCCTGTTCACGGCCTGGGAGCGGCACACCCGCCGATGGGCGCTCGTATTTGCAGTGTTGACGCTGGTGGTGTCCGCACTCGTCACATTCGTGTTCATGCGCACGGGTCGGGATGGGGCGGTCGCGCTTGTGTTTACGTTGATCCCGGCACTTGTGGTTTACGCCTGGTGGACACGGAGGATCCGACGCCGGCGAGCCATCCTCCGTAAACCATTCCCACGCGAATGGGAAGCGGTACTGCAGCGAGACGTCGTCTTCTTTAGGGTGCTCGACGGATCAGACCAACAGCGGTTTCGTCGTCAGCTACAGGTGTTTCTGGGAGAGAAGCGAATTACAGGCATCAAAGTACAGCTCGATACGACGACACGCGTGCTTGCCGCCACCAGCGCCATCATTCCCATCTTCGGATTCCCCGACTGGGAATGGGACCAGATTAACGAGGTGCTGATCTATCCGACACGGTTCGACGGCAAATTCGAGTTCGGCGACACGCGAGCTCACAACACCCTCGGCATGGTCGGAACGGGCAGTCTGAACCGGCTTATGATCCTCTCCAAGCCCGATCTGATCAACGGTTTCAGGAACCCGACCGACAAGCGGAACGTGGGTGTACATGAGTTCGCGCATCTGGTCGACAAGACTGACGGCGTGATCGACGGAGTACCGGAGGTGGGACTCAACCGGCAGGCAATCGGGCCCTGGATTGATCTGGTGCGACGCAAGATGGCAGAAATCGAGGCGGGCACCTCTGACATCAACCGCTATGCGCTGACGAACGAGGCGGAATTTTTCGCCGTGATAGCGGAGTATTTTTTCGAGCGGCCCGTTGTTATGCAACGCAAACACCCGGCCCTTTACGAGGCTCTCGAACGTGTGTTCAACCAGAGTCTTCGCGTTCGTGCGGATGCATTTCGGAGAGAGCTGTCCAAGGGTCGGCCGAGGTTCGGTCGGAATTCGCCTTGTCCGTGTGGGAGCGGACTCAAGTTCAAGAAGTGCTGTCGGGAGTAACCCTGTGACAGCAATCGTATTTTCACTTTCGCGCGCGACTGGCGTAATTGGGGGGCGGACCTTGTAGGGTAGAGCGGTGCTGAGCCCTGAAATCCATTCTCAAGTCCCGAAAAATCATCTTGTCGGACATTGAGAATTTCACGGTGCTTATTGGCGTTAAGATCGCGCCGCCTGGCCAAATGCCGTTGGCCTCAATCTGGTTTGAAGAACTGACCGAACGGGTGCCGGTGGAATGGGTCTGAGCTATTGGCTCACACTCGAATCGCTTCTCACGCACTCCCCGCCGAGAACCGTTACGGTAGACTGAACGCCACCAACTCGGCGGGATGTTGGCTGTCGCCAATCGCTACGACGATGTATTGCTGGCCCCCGAACATGTAGCTGACCGGTGGTCCTGTCGTACCCGCAGGGAGTTCCGTTTCCCACCGGGTTTCTCCCGTTGCCTTGTCGTAGGCGCGGAACTTGTTGCCACCACTGTTCGTTACGATCTCGGCCGGCATTCCCGGTGGAACCCGCGGGTCATTGTCGACGTCGATGTTCGTCAGACCTTCGCCCATGAACAACAGGGTTTTGGTAAGCAGAGGCGAAGGCCGCCCGGGGTAGCCGAGCGGTCCTAGATTCAGATGTTCAATTGCCGGGTGATCACGGGGGCCGTCTCCATTCGGAACCATCCAAACGTGCTCGCCTGTATTCATGTCGATGGCCGTGATCCTCCCGTAAGGTGGCTTGAACAGCGGCAGGCCACGCGGTCCCGCGATCCAACGTCGCGTACCCTTCACGTACCTTAGGTTCTCTCGTTCAGGATTGCCTGGCCGAAGGTCGGCCACAAACGGCGACGTTATCGAAGGGATATACAGATAGCCAGTGTCAGGATCGAACGCCGCACCCTGCACATCACCTCCGCCCTGCGAACCTGGAAGTTGAATCGTTCCCAGCGTGCTATTGGGGCCATCGCCGCGAATCGATGGCGGAGTGAACAGGGGGCCAGTGACGTAGCGCCGCACGATCTCAATCGCTTCAGCGCGAAGCTCCGGCGTGAAATCGATCAGATTGTCCTCGATGGAGCCTTGCAGGTCGAATGGTGCGGGCATTGTCGGGAACGGTTGTGTCGGAGAAGTCTGCTCGCCCGGTGTCGTCGACTGAGGTACAAGCCGGTCTTCGATGGGCCAGACCGGCTCGCCGGTCTCGCGGTCAAAAACGAAAGTGAACGCCTGCTTTGTGATTTGCGCGACTGCTTTGATCGGCTGACCATCCACCGTGATGTCCATCAGAATGGGTGCTGCGGGAAGATCGTAATCCCACAAGCCATGACGGACGGTTTGGAAGTGCCATACTCTTTCCCCGGTCTCTGCGTCCACCGCGACGAGGCTCTGACTGAACAGATTGTCGCCAATCCGGTGGCCGCCATACATGTCACTCGTTGCTGACGAGATCGGCATGTAGACGTAACCGAGATCTTCATCGGCGCTGAACAACGCCCATACGGGTGCATGGCCCGTATAAGACCATGCGTTGTCTTCCCAAGTGTCGGTACCGAACTCTCCAGCTTGAGGAATAGTGTGGTACACCCAGCGTAGCGCGCCAGTACGTACATCGAAAGCACGCACATCGCCTCTTATGGCCTCTTTCGTCGCGAACGTATCCGACATCGTATGACCCACGACGACCACGTCCCGCACAACCAGCGGCGCGCCGCCCCACCGGTAGAATGCACCTGCAGCCAAACCGGTCCTCAGATCGACCCGACCCGAGTCACCGAAATCGGCGTACAGCTCTCCGGTCTCCGCGTCGAGGGCGTACATATACTGTCCGCGTTGGACGAGGATCCGCCCGTTGGTTCCGTCAGACCAGTACGCCACGCCACGGGTACTCACTCCAGCGAGCTCCTCGCCAACAGGAGGTTCCTGAACCCAGATTGTCTCGCCCGTTCCTGGATCAAACGCTTCGACGAGACCAATCCCGTTCGGAATGAAAGCGACACCATCCACCACGAGCGGGAGGGTGGGGTAGTTGTTCGAGAAGCTAAGCTCTGAATTCTCATCTAGGTAATATTCATCCACGATTGGGCGCTGCCAAGCGATCTGTAGCCTGTTGACATTGCTGGCGTCGATCTGACTGAGTGGTGTGTACTTAGTGCCGCCGATGTCGCCGCCGAACGTACGCCACTCGCCGTCGGCGGCACCCATCTGAGCCTGGGCAGACGGAATCAGCAATAACGTACTGATCACGACACCGCACCACAGGGGAAAGAATTTCGTGGTCATCTTCAGGACCTCCAATGTCAGAAATCGTAAGGCAAAAATGGGCTGACTGAGTCTTTACCGGATGCTAGTTTGGCCTTCCAACCATGTCAAAAGAAAATGTGCTGTGAATCGTCAACCATCCAGATCGTCCGATACGATCACGCCCGCCCGACACCGCAGATCAACATCGTCTTGAACTGGTTTGAAGAATTGAAGGAACGGGTGCCGGTGCCGTAAAACAGCTCGTTCGCCCCTACCGCCCGCTAAAATCCATTCTCAATTCCCGATAAATCTTAGCGGACCTTGAAAAACCTCCGAAATCGCGGCCAATTTTCACAGTCCGACTGTGTCGTTTAGAGATTTTGATGCCTATAACTCCTTCCTTTTAATATTCTTTATCGTGATTTTCATAGAGTAAACTACTGGGTGAAGGGCGTGGAGTTCAGAGGAGATCTGCAATCTGGCAAATCGTGGTGTCGAATTGATTCTCTTTGTTACAGGCAGCTTTATCGTGATTTTCATAGAGTAAACTACCGTGGAGTTCAGAGGACGATCTCAATCTGGCAAATCGTGGTGTCGAATTGATTCTCTTTGCAGCAGCAGGGCCAGCCTTCTCGCCGGTTTTGCCCGCCCAGGGGGGCCGGAAGAGCACGATCCGTCATTCTGGCAGTGCCGACGGAAATGAGCAGCCCATCATGTGGAGGATACCAGAATGAAAACCAAGTGGTTCCATCGTTGGTGGATCCAAAGTCTGAAACTGGTCGGAATTCTGTTCGCGGTTTCCGCCGCCCTCTATGCGCACCATTCCGAAGTGGTATACGACAACTCCCGCACCATCGAACTGAAGGGGACGGTGACGGAGTTCCGCTTTATCAACCCGCACGCCACTATTCATTTCACCGTGGGGAACGCGCAGGGCGTCCAAGAAGATTGGATCGCCGAAATGGGTCCCGTGGGCGGTCTCGTCCGCAGCGGATGGAACAAGACCACGATTAAGTCGGGCGATCAGATCGAAATGGTATCTTATCCCCACAAGGACGGTCTCCACCGCATCCGGTTTGTCCGCCTGGTCGTAAACGGAGAGGTCCTCCGCGAACGCGACGAATAAGGGCGCTCGTCTTCGCTCAGTCGGAACTGTGTTGCGGTAGGGCTGCTTCTGCTTCCCGGGCGTGGTTGTGAGCCTTGCTCTCTTTGCATTCCCTGTGGGAGCCGTCGCTGTGGGCAACCGCCGGGTGAGCGCTCCGGAGTGTCCCGCTCGTGCTTTGGCGCTCGTGATTTGGAGGAATTCCAAGATGCGAAATCGTTTGCTTTTGCTTGGTTCACTGCTCGGTGTAGGAATTCTGCTGGTTGTCTCGCCCCCGACCTCGGCGCATGGAGGCCAGGCGCAGGAACAGGCCAGGCCGGTGCCCCGCCAGGCGGACGGAAAGCCGGATCTCTCCGGCATTTGGGCACGGAGTGGGTCGGTGAACCGTTATTTTACTAGCAGCGGCTCCGGCGTAAGTACGGCTGAGGAAGCCATGCGCCCCGAGGCCCGCGAGAAATACAGGGACCAGCTCGCCGCCGCAAAGGTCCGCACGATTGAGCGCGACTTATATGACCCCTACGTCAAATCCTGCGCTCCGGTCGGCATCACCCGCTTGATCAACGAGGGCGGCGGCAGCGGGCGTCCGTTCGAGATATTTCATCTCCCCAACCGCGTCTTCTTTCACTATGAGTGGGACCACTGGCCACGCAACATCTGGATGGACGGCCGCCCGCATCCCGATCCCGCCGTCGCTCCTTCCACCTGGATGGGCCACTCCACCGCCCGCTGGGACGGCGACACGCTCGTCGTCGACACCGTCGGGTTCAACGACATCACCTGGCTCGACACCCAGGGGCATCCCCACAGCGAATCGTTGCGCCTGATCGAACGTTACCGGCCCCTGAATTACGACACTATGGAACTCCAAGTTACCTTCGAGGACCCGGAAATCTATACCGAGGCGGTGGTCGGAAATACGCTGACATTGCGGCGGATGCCAGACGTCGAACTCCAGGAATGGGTTGTCTGCGACGACCGCATCCGCGAGATGTACGCGACCGATGTCTGCGAGATCACCGGTGCCTGGGAGTTCGAGGCCTACTGCAACCGCCGGGAACAAGGTCTGCCGATGGACGATCTGTTCAACAATCGCGGCGGCCCCACCGGTCCGCGTGAGTGATCGCTTTGCGCTGCGCCCCGCAAAGAAATTGCTGACAATGATCCGCTGGTTTACTACGTTGATGTCGCGACTCCGTTTCACTCACACTTTTTTGGAAAATAAATATAGGAATACCAACTAGTTATAGCCAGCCTTTAAGGGCTTAAAATCCCGTTGGCGGACGTCGAGATTTCGTGTACACCTAACCCAAGTGTCTCGTAGACTACCCCCAGCGATCTAAGCCCTGACCTAACAAGCCACTGACTATGGAATCCGGCACACAACTCGGCCACTACTAAATCCTCTTCGCCATCGGTAAAGGCGGCATGGGTGAAGTGTGGAAAGCGAAGGACACCAAACTCGGGCGTGAAGTTGCCATCAATTCGCTTCCTGAAGAGTTCGCAAAAGATGCGAATCGTCCAGAACTGGTTTGAAGAACTGAAGGAACGAGTGCGGGTTCCCTAATTTTCGAGGTCAAGTCCTGACAAATCATCTTCTCGGACGTTGAGAAATGAACCAATCCCGCCCCATGCAGGCTAAGAGCCAGATTTACCAATGGAGAATAACGATGAAATCACTTGCGTGTGGTGTTCTGGCCTTAGCACTACTGACAGTCTTCTTGCTGAATCCCGCACGCACCACACTGGCGCAAACGGGACCCGCGATGCCTCCGGGTGTCAGCGAAGAGTCTTGGATCCCACTCTCTGATCGATCCGGTATCCTGATCACCAGATCTGGGTCAGACACAAATGGTCCCCAAGGAAGGGTTATCGTTGAGATTGACGGCCAGTGGACCGATATCGATCTGGTAAACCGCCGAGGTGCTTTCAGAGAATTGAACCGTGAGATTCCATAGAGATAATCGTGAAAATTGTTCTCAAGTTCTGACAAATCATCTAGTCGGAAATTCAGAATCGAGTGTTCAGTCCAGAACATGGCTGTGATTGGGTTCTACCAAATGATTTCGGGCGATGGTGGAGTTGTGGCGACAAAAACGTCTGGAGCTCGGGATTGTTCCGCCCCGCGACTTGTAGCGGATTAGCGAATCCCTGAGATCCGTTCTCAAGTCCTGACATATCACCTTGTTGCTGTACCAGCTATCTTTGCGACAGGAAATGACAAGCGCAAGATCGTCGTTTTTTTCACAGCTGCAGTTCACGTGGGCCTTGAACTGTTCCTGTGCAGAGGGTCCGGTGTGTCCAGTTCCAGAAGCCACGGCCCTCGTCCGCATTGCTTCCTCGATTGGCGTCGTCGTCAGCCATCGATTGGCGTCGTCGTCAGCCATCGCGATCGCAAGTTCCTCAGGCTCCTATACTCCGTTTGTTCACGCTACTCGAAACGGCTTCTTTCACTTGAGATCCCGGTGTACACTCCCTTGCTAAGAAGGCATTCCATTGGAAAATGGAGTCGTTGCATGCGAAACAGGAATAGAAGCGTGCTCCTTGTGATTGTTGCGACCACCGTGATGGGGGTCCTCGCCATTGCGGTCGAGCCGGCTGCTGCTCAGGACGCATCCTACAGGGCGCCACGTTTGCTTGGAACGGACAACCCTGCTTTGAACGGTATCTGGCAGGCTCTCAACACAGCCCATTGGGACATCCGGCCCCATGCGGCAGGATCTTCCGCCTTCCCCGAACTCCTCGGTGCGATCGGGGCTGTGCCCCCTGGGCAGGGCGTAATCGAGGGTAACGGAATTCCGTATCAGCCGTGGGCCGCGGAACAACAGAGAGAGAACTTCGAGCAACGGTTCACTCGACCCACGGACCTTCTTACCAATGAGACGGCCGGAGATCCCGAGGCCAAATGCTTTCTTCCGGGAGTACCGCGCGCCACCTACATGCCCTTTCCGTTTCAGATTTTTCATACTCCGGGATTGATCTTGATTTCCTATGAATATGCGAGTGCAACCCGCCAGATCCATCTCGATCGCGAGCCACAGAGCCCCAATGTGTCGTGGATGGGCTGGTCGATCGGCCGCTGGGAAGGGGATACGCTGGTGGTCGACGTAACGGATCAGCTCGGCCGGACGTGGCTCGACCGTGCGGGGAACTTCTACAGCGAGGCCGTCCATGTAGTGGAGCGTTACACTCCGATAAGTTCGAATCACCTGATGTACGAAGCGACTATCGAGGACCCGAACGTGTTTACGGGGCCGTGGACGATCCGCATGCCGCTCTACCGGCGCATCGAAGAACAGGCGGAACTCTTGGAATTCAAGTGCGTGGAATTCGCTGAAGAATTCATGTACGGGCAATTCATTGAAGACGCGAACGACTGAACTGCCGTTGGGAAGAACAGACAGGAGGTTTCAGATGAGCGATCGATTTCTCACCCGAATGGGAGTACCGGCGACCTGCGTTGCCCTCGTCCTGCTTGTCGGGACACCGCTTGCCGGTCAGGCACCGGACGGAGAGACGAAACGGACACCGTGGGGGGACCCGGACCTGCAGGGCGTGTACACGTTCTCGACACCGACACCCATGGAACGACCCGAAGCGCTTGGGACCCAGGAGACCTACACCGATGCTGAACTGGCCCAACTGGATACGCAGGCAGCGTCGCGGAATGCAGACCGTGCGCGTCAATCCGAGGGCCGGCCGTCAGGCGGCTATGACCGCACCTGGACGACGGGCGAACGAGGAAGCCGCACCAATCGCACATCGCTGATCATAGACCCACCAAACGGGCTCATACCTCCGTTAACGCCCGAGGCGCAGCGGCTCGAAGCCGAGCGAAGAGCTGAAGAAGAGTCGCGGCAAGTATCGATAATCCGGGAGGGCGAGGCTGCTCTGGACCTGGTGTACAACTCCTGGAACGACCTTTCCGGGTATATCCGTTGCGTGGGACGCCCCGTACCTCGATTCGGGGGAGCGTACAACCATGGGATTCAGATTCTGCAGACTCCCGGCTACGTCGTGCTTCACTACGAGAGCATGCACGACGCTCGCATCATACCCCTGGACGGAAGTCCGGCGCTGGACTCGAGCATCCGCCAATGGAACGGCAGTTCACGGGGCCACTGGGAGGGCGATACGCTGGTTGTCCACCTGACTAATTTGACGGACAAGCAACTCTTCAGGGGGACGCTGCTTCCCATGGGCGACATGGAGTTTGTGGAACGCTTCACGAGGATCGACGAGAACACGGTCCGATACGAAGTGACGGTAAACGATCCGACGACGTGGACCGAACCCTGGACCTTCGTCCTTCCCTGGAGGAGCGATGACCAATATCAACTTCCGGAACATATATACGAATTCGCCTGTCACGAGGGGAACTACAGAATGATGGAGGGGACGCTCAGGGGATCTCGCACGCTGCTTGAACAGACCCAATAATGAATAAGAAAGTTGCACTTCTGGGGTGCGTGGTCGCCCTCACCAGTGAAAATTGGTGTGACCAAGTTTCGTATGACCAAGTAAGGAGGTATATCGGATGCGAATCATAAAACTGCCTGTTGTTGTTCTCGGCCTGTGCTGTTTACTGTTGCTGACCGTCGCGCCGGCCGGGGCGCATCATGCCTTTGCCGCGGAGTATGACTCCACCCGGCCAATCGAGTTCCAGGGGACGATCACGAAGGTGGAACTGATAAATCCACACAGTTGGATCACGATAGACGTCCGGCTCGACGACGGCACGACGGAATCCTGGGAAATCGAAGCCGGCGCTCCCAACTCTTTGTACAGGCGAGGCTTTACGCGGGATTCCCTGCCGATTGGAACAGAGGTCACGGTCCGGGGTTACAGGGCCAAATACGAAGGATTGAGGCGGGCCAACGGCGGGAGCATCACGATGTTGGACGGATCCACGATTTTCCTGGGAGGCTCCAATCCGAACAATCGGGACCGGTAAGCCCTCGGCCTCCTTTCGGGCTGGTCTTACGGGGACCAATCGGCTTGAAGTCTGCCCATTTCGGAGTGGCGGCCCCAGGCGCCCGCAACTGGCGCGCAGTCCAAACTCTGTTGGAAATCGCTAGACGCGCAAAAAGCTTTACGTTCAAGATATCGATTGCCACCGATTTTGGCTTCCATGCCATCGGCCCAGGCCTCGGTGCTGGTCTTCAACTACCGTTTGTCCACGACGACGCGCCCGTCACGAACAACGAGAACAACCTTTAACAGGTCTGAAGTTTCGGCCAGCGGATTGCCATCGATCATAACGATGTCCGCAAGTTTGCCAGGCTCCAGCGTGCCCAGATCGCTACTGCGACCAATGGCAGCAGCGGCGTTCTTCGTCATAATCTGGATGATGTCCCGACGGGAGAATACGAGTCGCAGCGGTTTCAGTTCGTGTTCCAGCGTGTCTTTCGGCAGATAGCTCGTGTCTGTTCCAAAGGCATAGATACCTCCGGCATCCCAGAACAGCCGCGCGTTCACCGGACCCTGTCCCACGCTGTACCACGCCGCCGCGCCCTCCGGATACAGACCCAGGTCGCGGAAACGGGCCTCGTTGTCAAAGCCGGTCGCCTCACGCACAGCCTGGTTGTCTTCGGCAAATGTCGGAACGAATACGCCAAGAGTCGACACCATCGGGATTCGGGCATCGGCGATCAACTGGGCTGTGGACACGTCCAGCAGGTCCGTATGCGGCGTATGCATGAGCACATGCGTGTTGGCTCGAACGGCCGCCAGCGTGTCCTGAACGCTGGTGGCGTGCGTAATACTGCGAAGGCCCTGTCTGCGGCTTTCATCGGCGATGATGGCCAGGGTGTTCTCCTCAGGCCCCCCCGGGGTGATAGTAATATTCGTTTTGATCGCTTCGACGCCGGCTTCAGCCGCCGCCCTGATCGTTGCACGAGTGTCCGCTTCAGCAATCGCGTCGGGAGGCTCGGTGGGACGATTTTCCGCACGCGATGAACCGATCCGGGCGGGGTCACTGAAACCGGCTCCACCCCTACCCGCGGCTCCACCTCTACCTGGGTTTTCCCCTCTACCGGCGGCTCCCAGCTGGGCTCGGGTGGTCACGACGATGCGGGGACCGTCGAGTTCTCCCGCATCAATGCGACGGCGGAGTTCGACCTGGCTTTCCGCGCCAGCGCCTGCGGACTGCAGCGCGGTGAACCCGGCCTCCAGAAACTCGCGCATGCGGTCGGTGGCTTGCTCGGCGAGCCACTCGGCCGCCGGACCCCGGATAATGTGGCGGTGCGCATCGATGAAGCCCGGCATGAGCGTCAGCCCCTGTGCATCTATGAGACGCGCACCATCCGGTCCGGTGAGAGCGCCGGCACTCACCGAAGTAATCCGGCCGTCGGCGACGATGACTGTGCCGTCGGCAATGACGCCACCATTTCCATCAATGATGCGCGCGTTCGTAATGACCAGATCCTGGGCTGCAAGGTCCGCCGAAACAATAAGATGTCCGACAAGCACCCAACAGACAAATACAAGTAGTCGTTTCACTGTTCTCATCCTCCTGGACCGAGCGTATGAAGACGTGCATCATGATATCTCAAACCACGAATCAGGGGAGGGATGCCGGTGCGTTGATTCTCAAGTTCAAGACCCGACAATTCATTCGTGTGGGAAGTTGAGAATTTGCCAACATACAGGAACTGACCCTTTGCTTAGCAATAACTCTCCCGTGTATATCGATCTGCCGGAATATCGCGACTCCCCGACGCCACACACTCAATCATGGAAAGGCACAAAACCCGGCCACGATGAGATCAGCATCGACAGGTGATCCTGGAAACCACCGGCAGCCGCCTGAATACGACGCCGGAAAACGGCGCATGGGTCACCCCAATATCTGACTCTTTGCTTTCTTCTTCGGGGCTGAGGCTATAAAATTTTCCCCATCTTTCAACATTACGTGATAACCGATCGGGCGATCACAATCGGAGGGTATATGGTTCAAAGGAAGGCAACGATGCGACTGGTCCTATGTTTCCTGACAATAATGTTGGCCACGGAGGCGAGCTGGGCACAGTCAACCCAGACAACGTATGTCAGTTTCGGACGTGCCAATGCTCTGCTGGTAGAGCCCGCGGAGCCGGGCCCCAATAGTCACATCGCGCTTGTATACAACCATCCGGGCACGAGTTTGAACCTGCTGTTGGATCCGGTAAACAACTTTGATCACCGATCCGGGCCCGAACTGGCCAGCCGTGGCTACCGCGTGCTGTTGCTGAATCACAACTCTTCCAGAACGGGATACGAACCGATCTTTCCTGCAATCGGCCAGTCCATCGAGTATCTCCGAAACCTCCCGGGCGTGGACACGGTATTGCTGCTGACCCACAGCATCGGCGGACCCGTGATGGCTTTCTATCAAAACGTCGCGGAAAACGGGCCGGGCGCGTGCCAGGGACCAGAGAAAATCTATTCCTGCCGGGGTGAACTGACCGATCTCCCCACCGCAGACGGCATTGTGTTTCTGGATGTACATCTTGGTGAGGGATTCCGGTTTTTGACTTATGTGGATCCGGCTATAGACGATGAAGCGAATCCAATGCACAGAAATGCCGCGCTCGACATGTTCGCCAAGGCCAACGGCTACGATCCCGCAGACGGTGGGGCAACCTACAGCCAGGCGTTTCTGAAGGATTTCTTTGCAGCTCAAGGAGACCGAAACGAAAGGTTGATTCAGGCGGCGGAGAAGCGTCTGTCCGCTATCGATAACGAGACGAGTCTGTACAAGAACGATGAGCCCTTTGAAGTGGCGTCCCTGATCGCCCGTGCTCTTCAGTCTGACGTGAGTTTGATATCGCGGACACGCTCCGCACATCCCCTGCTCAAGGCCGACGGGACTGTGGAAACCCAAATTGTCCATTCGGTTCGTCCTCCGAGCGGGAGGCATGACCGCTTGGGAACTTACGAGCAATATTCGGTCCGTCAGTTCCTGGCGAGTGAAGCACTTCGTACGACAGCAGACTACATGATGACGGAGGATTCGATCACAGGTGTCGATTGGGCTTCTTCGATCAACAGCGCTCCTTCAAATCTGGAGGGCGTCCAGGTGCCGGTGTTGATCCTGACGATGTCGTGCCACTATTTTGTCGTGCCGAACGAGCTTCTTTTTGAGCATGCCGCCAGCAAAGACAAACAGCTCGTCTACGTCGAAGGCGCCTCGCATTCCATGACCCCGTGCCGTCCGGAATTCGGCGACACGGTGAAACGCACATTTGACTATGTGGATGGGTGGCTCAGCGACAGTGAGAGATTTTGACGGCGCGGATCGCATCCGGTCAGCCTGACAGTTCTCTGCCAGGCTGACGGTAGGGCACGACGGGCCACACTGAAGGCCAGCGGGCGCTGCCGGGTCGTTTCGGGCATTACACAGATTAGAACCAGACGCCGATGCACCGGCTGCCTCGATTCCGACGGCACAGGTGAGGCGAACGCCCGTTTATCCCACGTATGCGAACGAGTACCCCCGCTCCTGTGCCCGATCGACGGCAACAATACCGGCCGGGACCATGGTGGAGTTATCCACGAGGTTCTGTGTCATCTCTTCGAAGATGCTGTCCTCATCCCCGTCGACTGCTGCGGCTACCCGACGCGCGTAGCCGCGCGTTGCCACCCGGCACACGGCCAGGTGCAGGCCGTTTTCAAACAGCGTGTCCAGCATGAGTCCTCCGGTCGGGAGTCCCCCGCCATAACCGGCGGCGTTGAACAAGTTCACCGTGGGTGGCTGATCCGTTTTGGGGTCGTTGAGGCCGGTTCGGGCCGCCATCGGGACACCGTATTTCTCCCAAATCACATCGTTAAACGCGAAAGCCGTGGACCTGCTTCGTGCCACGATGATCACGGCAATGTTGCTCGGTTCGACTCCGTAGGCATCATTGTTGACGTTGATGTAATTATTTGCGAAACGCATCGCCTGTCCAAAGCCGCCTGCGCTTATGTTGTCGATGATAAACCGGTGCTCGCCCGGCAGTTCGTCAAACCAGTCGTCCTCGGAGTGACGCGTCGGTTGCCAACCGCTGCCTCCCCTCGACTGCCCCTCGGCCGATCCAGCACCTGCGGCAAAAACCGCACCGAAAGCTGCCGCACCCGCACCCAGGCGTGTCAGGAACGAACGCCGCTCGAGTGGTGACTTCACTGTTTGTTCATTCATGCTTCCTCGCTTTTTTCAGTTGTCCAATGGGACGGTGAAATAAACAACGCAAGTGTATGATACAAAGTCGCGGGATCGCTAGTTGGATCGGGATAGGGTCTGTCGGAATGGAACCGAAACCGGCGCATCACCCGATGCTGCACGCACGTTCTTTCGCGACTTGGCGCACGATCTCAGCGGCATGAGCACCGGATTTCAAACCTCACCCACTCGACGCGGCTTTGTTGACGTGACAGTGCCACGGCGAGAGCGCAACCCGCCTCTTCGGACCCCGGATCTTAATCCTCAGGGCTTACCGCAACGTCTCGGAACCCTGCGTTGTAGCCTTCGACTTCGTTGATGGGAGCACATATACCTTCGGTGATCCCGCTGAACAAACCCGACCATTCGAAAAACGTGTAGTTTTCCGACGGCTCCCGCTCAAACCTTCGCGGGGCCGCCGGCCACGGGGCGGCGTAGTATGTCGGATCGTAGGCCGTCATCTCGTGTTCGATGACATCGGGGCTGACCCGCGTGTAGCGTTCCTCAATCCGAGTGGTGAGGGATACGGGATGGCCCGGCCGGTCCAGCCAGGCTCTCTCGTCGAGACCGACGGTATCGACAACCAGCGTGTCTCCTTCCCACCGGCCAACCGAGTGCCCGTACCAGGCCGGTCCGAGGAAGTCGAGGTTGTCCCCGGATGGCAGTGCCCGGCCGTCCATCCAGATGTAGCGGACCCGGTGCTCCCATTGGTAGATCTGCAGGATTCTATCGGGCAGCATGATCATTTCCAGGGGTTCGGCATCGATCAGGAGCTTTGGAAAACCCTGGGGATTGCACTGGTAGTCGGGGTCATTGGACAGATACGCATAGGGTACGTCGGGCTGAAAGGGATGAAAGCGGGCGGCGCCGGGCGATGGCACGCGGCCGCCCATGACATCCAGTGCGGCTGGCGTAAGCTCGGGCCGGGTATCCAGCCCGAAACCCTGAAACGCGCTGGCCCCGCCGATTTCCCAGATTCCCGAATAATCCCGGGCATCAAAGTCCCCCGCTTGGTCCTGTCCCCATGCCTCGGGAAGCAAGCCCAACGCAAGAACCATTACCGACGGCAATATAATAAAGATGATTCGCTTGCACATTGATCTAACTCCTTCGCCCCAGCGGATTCGCTGTGTTCCGATTAAAGCGTAATTTCATTTTTTTGAATCCCATGCTGCCTATTAAAACGGTGTCCGATGGTCCGCAGTGTAGCAACTCAATCCCAGGCGTCAACAGGATCTGACAGACGCGGCCGGGTTTCGGAACATCGGGAGTACCTGCGAGAACGATGTGCAACGTTCAGGACGACGAGTTTACGCTGCTTTTCAGGAGCAGGATTCAGGGATCGACGCTCCGACCTCCCTCGAAGGTTGAGTCCTGACACCCTCAGCGGATATTACAACGCCAGCCTTCAGGTTTATGGCACCCGGACGTGCTTCTCGAGCATCATCCGGCGAACGACTGCCCCGTACACATTGCCCGCCTGGTCCACGCCGACGCCTTCGGCCCCGCTGTGATCGATCGTTGTCGATTCGATATCCTCTATGAACTCGCGCACCGATCCGTCACGGGCGCTACCGATGCGGATGCCTTTCCTCCAGGCAGGGTTGTCCGGCCCCCAGGACTCCGAGTCCGCTACGTATATCGTGTCGTCGTCGGTGATATAGATCCCGCTCGGACGGCCAAACTGTATCCATTGATCGATGAACTGCCCGTCCTGATCGAAGATCTGTATCCGGTTATTCGATCTGTCTCCCACAAACAGCCGGCCCTGGGAATCTACGGCAATCGCATGCGGACGATTGAACTCGCCTGGATTTCCCCCAAATCCCCCCCACTCCATCAGGTAGGTTCCGTCGCTTGAAAACTTCACGACGCGGTTGTTGGGCGAACCATGACCATCGGTAACGAAAATATCTCCGTTCGCCACCGTGACGACATCGGTGGGCTCGTTGAAGGTGTCGGGACCATCCCCGGTAACACCGGCCTGTCCAAGCGTCATCAATACTTCGCCGTCTGCACTGAATTTGAAAACCTGATGACCCTGGGTTTCCGATCCCTGGCCGTCGGTCACCCAGACGTTTCCATCGGTGTCCACGTGGAACCCGTGCGGCCAAACGAACATCCCGGCGCCCCAACTCGCAAGCAGAGCTCCGGACGGGTCCAGTTTGAGGATGGGCGGCTCCGGACGTCCGTCACACGAGTTTTCGAAGCAGCGATGGAGAACATAGATATTGCCGTCGGGACCCGGCTCGGCTGCGCTCACCTGAGCCCACCCTGTCGTCCCCTCGGGGAGTTCTCCCCAGGGTTCGATCCGCTGATACGGAGTCGGCAGGTCATTCACCGGCCTGTAGACACCGAATCCATCAATCGACGGCGTTATCCACGGCCCTGTTTCACCAGAACCGGATCCCGCGGTGCATCCCACACCGGCCCACACGATGATCGCGATTCCCAGCCTGAAGCTCACACGTCCTTTATGCATCATGAGTGATTCACGCATCGCAATCAGCATTGCCTGCTATTCAGGATCCGGAACAATGCGAATGTTCTCCAGTTGAAACAAATCGGCGGGCAACTCCGCCTCACCCGCGGAATAGTAGTTCGACTGTCGTATAAACGCGACGAGGTCCGCGCTCGCGTCCTCACGGACTGGAGTCGCCGCGGCGGAAGGGGCCTGAACGTTCACCACGGTGCGGACATTCTGATGCCTGCCAGCAGTGGAATGTCCTGAATCGCGGAAAAAGTCCGAATCACTTCTGATCCTGGCTCATCATTTGAGCGAAGAGGCGCAGTTCTTCTGCACGGGAATTACAATCGGCCGCTTTAGACGCCCGGCCTTCGCGTCGATAGACATCCGCTAACTGAGCTAGGCAGAAAAGGTAGTCGCTGAGACAGTCGTCGTAGCCTTCATACAGAGCCTCGTGCACTCCGGGGCGCCCCTTACCGTCGCCTACCGTCTCATCCGCTCTCCAGGGGAGAGTCGCCTCCTCCTTCCAGGTCACGAGAGCTTCGTAGTTTTCTGGATTTTCCAGAAAATGCCCATAGCCTTTGCGGAAGAGATCGAAAGCACGCTGATAGAGCTTCCGTGCCGGTTCAAGCTTCGTTTCGTCCTCGCTGAACGTCAGTTTCTCGGCCTGTTCAACCAGCGGCAGAAACTCTTCACCGGCGATCCCGCTGCATACGATTCGCACACGTTCCATATAGAGCTCCACGTCGGGTGCTTCTCTGGGGTCGGCCATCGTTCTTTTCCTCCGTGATCGGGTCTCAAACACTTTCATTCTATCCCGCCACGCGATCGAAAACTGTTCTGTTCTGATTCCCTGCCATATTGGAGCGACTCCATATCAATACCTCACGGAGCACGCCAGAGTGACTCCGACACATTTTCTATGATATTCAGAGACTCTTTTCTGATCGGAGCAAATAGAATTAATCCATGGGGGAAAAGCGCAGGCCCACCACATCCATTGACCCGGCCCTTCGCTTGTCGCTAATCTTGACTGGTTCAGTGACTCAGGAGGCAAGGTTGCTCCTGCTTTTGTGCCCGAACCCTACAGGCTTAAGGAGAACGCATGTTGAAACGAAGTATTGGCGCCCTGACCGCAGTATTCATCCTGGTCCTCTTCGGGACGCCGGCACTGGCGCATCACTCGTTTGCTGCGATATTTGACAAGGACCAGCCATTCACAGTGACGGGCGTGATCAACAAGGTGGACTGGAAAAACCCCCACATGTACTTCTACGTCGACGTGACTGGAGAAGATGGCGCAGTCGTCACATGGGGCTTTGAGAGCTATCCCCCGACGATGATGATACGCCAGGGTTGGTCACGGAACACTGTTACGCCGGGAGATCCGGTTACGGTAACGGGTTGGCGGGCGCGCAGAGGCTCCCGGCCCGTAGCGGGAGGCAACAGGATGACGCTTGCCGACGGTACAGTGATGACAATCGGCGCCAGTTCTGAAGGGGAAAACCGATGACCGCCGATCAAAAATCGGGTTCAGGTATGTTCAAGGAGCATTGCCTCATGACGCATCGTCTTGTATCGGGTGCCGCAGGGTGTCTCACGCTGACGCTTCTGGTTTTCCTGCCGTTCACGTTTGCGGGTACAGTGCGCGGGCAAGCGGAGGAAAGTGCCACGACTCGGAACGCATCTCAAGCAATACCGCGCACCTCAGACGGCAGGCCCGATTTATCCGGCATCTGGCAGTCCAACGTGCTGGACATATCGAACTTCACTCTCGAAAGAGAAGAAAGATCTTCGGCGAACAGAGTCGCAAATCCAGGAGGTGATCTTCCCTACCGGCCGGAGGCTTTGGAGCGAGTCCGGCAACTCACCGAGGCCGATGATCCCATGCTCCGGTGCATTCCACGTGGAATCCCACGCCAGACAGGAACTTCAAGTCCAGTTCGAATCGTTCAACTTTCGGGAGAGATAATCATTCTCTACGAAGCGGAGCACCGCTTCCGTATCATCCCGACAGACGGCCGCCCGCATCCCGACGACTGGTATCCGACGTACATGGGGGACTCCGTCGCCGCATGGGACGGCGACACACTGATTGTCGATGTGATCGGCTTCAACGATGAGACCTGGATTCATCGCCTCGGAACCTTTCACACCGAGGATCTGCACGTTGTCGAGCGCTATCATCTCAGCGATGCAAACACCCTGGAGTATGAAGCCACCGTTGAAGATCCGAACGTCCTGACCGGACCATGGTCAAAAACAGTCACGTTGCGGAGACGGCCACCGGGGGACCGCATACTGGAATCGATCTGCGTGGATATTCAGGATGCCGAGTATTTCCGGGAGGTCTTTGACGCACTCGAAAACCAGTGACTACCCGACTGTAGGGGATCAATAGCGTTCCCGACAGGCAAGCACGGCGTCACGGACGAGGCAAGGCATCCCAAATCGGAGGGAGCATCTTCTGGGGCGGACCCTAACGCTCAATGATGTCGAAGTAGACCCCTGACCTCGCGTAGTCTTCCAGGTCACAAGTCCACTGATACGCGCCGGCCCTCAGGCCGAGTTGACCGTCTGAAGGGAGTGGGGGATCGAAAGACATCGTTTCGAGGGGGCCGTTTTCGACTGCAGGTACACTGGCCCGGCCTTCCCACTTGCTTTCGCCGCTATAGGTGTCAAGCACTTGACAGCTCACTGCCTTCTCTCTGTCTTCCTTGTCCCAATCCACGTACATTTTCAGGGCCTCGCCTTCATAAAAAGAAGGTCTCGCGCCGCCCCGAAAATCCGTTACCCGAACCTGGAACGGAGCGCGACAGGCCGTCAAACCCGTCAAGGCAACTATAGAGATTACCGCAAATCGTTGAAAACTTACGGATCGGAACACCTGAGATACCTCCTGCCACCTGCCTTCAACTTTGCCCGGCCCGGGCTCCGCACCCGGCACATGCAATTACCGCCCGATCATGGTTTCGCCATTTCAAACTCCTGGGGCGCGTTCTACTGCAATAGATGTAGCACTTAGGTGACCAAGAACATCAAGCGATTGATCGTGGGATGCCTGTCACCCCTTCAGTAAAACGGTCTGTCCAGGAAAGGACATTCGTCGGTCCAGGCGATCCGCAAGACACGCCACCCACGCGGGGCCCGCTGAAGGGAAGGACAAGAACGAGACAATGTTGACTTTGTGGATTTGATGGAGCAACATGCAGCCGATATGATGGACTTGGCCCCCGTCGCCCGGCACCTGCCCGCACGGAGGAAAGTTCGGGTGACTATCCGTTCAGGAAATTCAAACGCATGCAAAACAGATTCAGAGACGCGATACTCGTAATTGTGACCGCCGCCATCGTGGGCAGTGCATCGCTGGCCTTGATGCTGACGTCCGACCTCAGCACGCTCTCCCAAAGCGGGGCGTCACAATTGATACGAACCGCAGACGGCAAACCCGATTTCAGCGGCATATGGCAAACCCACAGCACCGCGAATTGGGACCTTCAGTCCCACTCAGCGCGTCCGCTGGTCGCCCAGGCCGGAGTGAACGCTAATTTCCAGATACTGGCGGCCCCGGTTGTCGCACTCGGCACCGTGGGGTGGGTGCCGCCGGGAATGGGCGTGGTGGAAGGCGACGAAATTCCCTATCAACCCTGGGCCCAGGAGCGGAAGAGGGACAATGCGGCCAACTGGCTGGATCGCGACCCGGAAATAAAGTGCTATATGCCCGGGGTGCCGCGGGCGATGTATCTTCCCTATCCCTTCCAGATTGTTCAAAGCACAAACAAGATCATGATGGTGTTCGAGTTTGCAAACGCCCAGAGGACGATCAATCTCGACGCAGTCGATCCCTATCCGGGCGAGGCATTTATGGGATACTCGGTTGGGCACTGGGAGGGCGATACGCTGGTCGTCGAAGTCACCAATTTCACACCCTACACCTGGTTCGACCGGTCCGGAAACTTTCACAGTGACGCTCTGCATGTTGTCGAACGATACACGCCCATCAGCCGCGATGCGATTCGCTACGAAGCGACTATTGAAGACTCCAAGGTATTCACCCGACCGTGGACCATCAGCCTACCGCTCTACCGCAGGCTTGAGCCGGATGCCCAGGTCCTGGACTTCCGGTGCTTCGAGCATGTCGAAGAAACGCTTTATGGACATCTACGCCGGGAGCCACTCGTCACGCGCTGGGAAGGCCGGACCATGGACATCGACATCACGCGTAAGGTTCCACCGGGTGAAGACGTATACGAAATACATTGGTCGGGCAATCCGCCTCTTGAACAATAATGACCCGTAAAGAACAGTGACGAACAATAGAGCAGAGTGAACATGACAAGGAGAATGAATCCAATGCCAGCAAGATTAGCCATTACCGTTGTGAGTGTTGGCGTACTTCTGATTCTGGCCGCAGTACCCGCGTCGGCACATCATGCATTCGCGGCCGAATTCGACGCCAATAACCCGGTCCATTTCACGGCCAAGGTCGTGCGGATGCAATGGACGAATCCCCACGCCTGGATCCACGTCGAAGTGACATTACCCGATGGCACATTGGAAAGATGGGCCGTTGAGGCAGGCACTCCGAACGTCTTGTACCGGCGGGGATTTACGAGAGACTCGCTTGTGGCGGGAACCGAGATCGTCGTCGATGGCTACCGGGCAAAGGATGGTTCACGCCGCGCAAACGGCAGGGACCTCACCCTTCCTGACGGCCGGACTCTTTTCCTGGGATCGTCGGGGACAGGCGCGCCGGTAGAGCGCCCGTAACAGCCTGTAGCGGAAATCGATTGTGAGGGCTCGCAGCAAATGACTCTCGGCCCTCACTCCCCCTATCTCTTGCGATCACCTTGGAATGACTCCCCACAAAACCCGCACCGGTTCCCCGGTGCGGGTGGACGGCATTCAGAATTAAGAGGCGGTAGCCGAGGCGTCAGGTCAAGTAATTATCGGATGCAGGGCGCCCCCAGTGGCACGCATCAGGAAAACCCGATCCAGCGCCCGCCCCATCCGACACCCGCCCACAATGCCAGTGAGACCAAGGCAGCGATCTTGCCCTCGAGTACGGGAGTCGACGTTGCCTCAAGCGCGGCTCGACGCCGCACGGTGAACGTGAACACGATCACCAGCAACAGCGAAGTCATCTTCACCCAGAAGGCAGTACTGTAGTAGCACTTGATCGCTTCTGACAGGAACAGCGGAATACCCGAGGCCAACATCATCACGAGACTGCCCAGCATCCACGGTTGGGCATCTTTGGAAAGTTGCGCCACGGAACGGCCCTTGAGACCCAGGCCCAAGAGTCGCAAATCGACAAGCAGCACCGCTCCACCCATCACTCCGAGACCCACCAGATGGAAGGCTTCGATCACCGGAAACAGCCAGAGCGAATTGCGAATCGCCTCGCCGACGGCCAAGCCCTCGCACCATTCAAAAAACGGCAGCAACGACATCAGTACAACGACTCGACCGGCACGCAGCTGGTGAGAAAATTAACGATCGCCGCTTGCGGCTGTCTGTCGCAATCAAACCAGTTGTACGCAATCATTCTTCCCGAAAAGATAATTCCGAACCACAACACCAGGGAAAGGGCGCCGGCGGCTCTGGCCGCTTTCGGAGTCACCCCGTCAAGATTCCATTGCGCAATGCGCCGATAGACTCTGCTGTTAAAGACCCACACATTCAAACCGGCCAGCAACAGCAGAATCACCTTGAAGCGAAAAAAAATATTCTGGTAAGTCCGCAGGGGTATCGCAGAAAACAGCAGTGCTCCGCTGACGACCATGATGACAAAGCCGGCGACCGTCCACGGCAACAGGCGCCGGTAAACTTCCTGTACCGGCACCTGCCGCATAATCCAACCAAGCAGGCGCAGGTCGAACATTACGGCAAAACCGACAAACAGAAACAGCGCCCAGACGTGAACCGATTCGACGAGAGGATAGGCGTATCGAGATTCATGAAGCCCGATGCTCCACGACGAATCTGCCAGACGTTCGAAAAAAGCGAGAAGAGACATTCAGGGGTTCGGCCGGTTACCCGCCTCCACCGGTGGCGTTGTCCTGGGTCGCCGGATCTGGGCCTCGCCCTTCCGCGAAAGCTTTCTCCGCGGCGCGAGTGTTCACGAGCATGCCGATCATGCCGTAGTTGCCCTCATGGCAGCCTCCCTCATAGACCTGATTCGCTTGATCGCTGTTTTTTACCAGTTCCTGGACAGCCGTGAACGGTGCTGTGAAGGTCGTCGGGTCCTCTATCGTGACCTGAAACGCCAGCGTATCGGCATCGATCCGCCTGTAGCGTTCGATCAAGTGCAAGTTCTCGCGCGATCCATGGAAATCCGTCTGTTGCTCAAAATTGGTAACGTCGACAACCAGGGTGTCGCCCTCCCACCGACCCCGGGCGTCGCCGTAGCGCTGCCTCATGTGTTGGGGAAGATGGGGACGGTCCGTAATGGGTATAATCCGGCTGAAACCCTGCCCCTGGCCCATATCGTAATTGATCCCGACAGAGCCGGGAGACTGCACAATCCGCGCCACACCCCCAAAGGTCCCGGACTGGAGTAACACCGGCAGACTGAAGCCAAAACATCGTTCGGGCCCGCTTCGGTCTTCAGGACCATCGGTGCGATTGATTCTATCGAGATTGTAATCTGGAGAAGGTTCCGATCGCCTGGGTGAGATCGGTCCGGGTCTACCCCGGTAAGTGCCTTGCAGCAAGGCCTGGAGAAACTCTCGTTTCTCGGCAATTCTGATCTGGGCCTCGGATGTCAGCGGTGGAATTTTCCCGTCTGGCGGGTCGACAATCTGCGAAGTGCGCGTCCCCCTCGACATGGACGGGTCACCGAACCAGTGGTCGTTGTAGGCAAGGGCGACATCCCTTTCGGTCCCCGCGGCCTCGCGGCTGTCACGACCCGGCAGTTGGGACCGCTCGACCAGTTGGGACTCGGCAGCAACGATTTCCTCTTCGGTCAGAAACTCTCTCGTGCCGAACTCTTCCGGCCGTTCCAGAGGCGTAACGAAGGGGTTGTTCCAAATCCCCTGCAGATCCGGATCGCCCCACGGTGTCCGGAGTGTTTGACCCGCAGCGGGCGCCGGTGACAGCGACAGGACAACGCATGCGCCGAATAACGCAAAACCAGTCATTTTCATCTCATGTCCCTCCATTACAGATGGCCATCATATCACCAACTTCGGGGAAGGTATTCCCATCCGCAGAAGTGAATGGTGACCTACTGATATGCAGGAAACGAACTTGGAACAGCAGTCGCGGATTGATCCCATCATCCTCTTACTCTGACGCCTCGGTTTCACCTCTTTCATTCTGAATACCGTCCCCCCCGCACGGGGGGACCGTGCGGGGCTTGCTGTGCTCTTTGAGAGATGTTCCGTTTTGCACTTATAGGGCCCGCGATCATGATGATCGCGGGCGTCGCCGGTCGTTCGGACAGGATGTCCGATTGAACGACCGAGCGAAATCTTCCGTGGCAGGGATATTATGTACCTACAGGAAAGCCCCCACGTTCGTCCCCAATACTGAAACAAGTTGAAAACCACAGGCGCAGACCCGACAATCACCGGATGCGCTCAACCGTTTGTTTGCTTTTCCTGACTGCGTCTGCCGCTTTCACAGCTGCGTGTGGTTCGCTACCCGCCGTCCAGTTGATCGAGCTCACGCAGAGGCCGAGCCAAACGGTACCGCTGGCCGCGTTGGTCACACTGCAAACCGACCAGCCGACGACGGTATCGATCGAACTCAGTGATGGCGTACACACCTGGAATGTGGGTCAGAACACCGAGTTGGCCTCAAGACATGAAGTTCCACTACTCGGGATGCGTCCGAACCGGACACACTCTGTGACCATTCAAGTCATCGATGCGGGAGGGCGTGTTGCCTCATCGCTGCCTTTCGAAATCACCACCCCGCCTCTGCCGGAAAACTTTCCGCCTCTGGAAACCCGGATCAGCGAGCCGGAACGGATGGAACCGGGATTCACGATGTTCGACACGACCTATCGTGGCGCGGAAGGTCCCGACGATTACGGGCCCCTGATCATCGTCGATGAAGCGGGCGAGGTGGTCTGGTATTACTGGACCGATCACGACGTCGGCGATGCCCGCAGACTTCAGAATGGAAATATCCAGTATCTGTCCGATCGTGATGGCCGTCTTTATGAAATCGACATGCTGGGTAATGTCATCTCCCAATGGAGGACCAATCGGGCCGATGCTGACAAAGTCCTTCCGGACAGTGTTGCCATTGACACGGATACTTTTCACCATGAAGCCTTCGAGACCGCATCGGGCAACATCCTCGCTATCGGATCAGAGCTCCGGATGTTCGACGATTATCCAACGAGCGATACGGACCCGAACGCTCCGGCGTCCACTTCGGAAGTGGTCGGTGACATTCTCGTGGAATTCGACCGTGACGGCCGCTTGCTCCGTGAGGTCAAACTGCTCGACCTCGTCGACCCCTACCGTATCGGATACAACTCACTGGCAGGTGCGTACTGGACACCGGTCTACGGTGAACCTGGAGCTATTCCCCGCCGTGACTGGGCGCATACCAATGCGGTGGTCATGGACGCGAGCGAGCGATATGCCATTGCGTCGCTGCGACACCAGGACGCGGTCGTCAAAATCGACATGGACACTGGAGAACTGGTCTGGATCCTTGGTGATCACAGCGGATGGGGCCCCCAATGGCAGGAGTATCTGTTGGAACCCGACCCCGACCTGCTCTGGCCCTATCACCAGCACGCACCGATGATCACGCCCATGGGAACGATACTGATGTTCGACAACGGCAATCAACGCGCGCGACCATTTGAAACCGGCATGGCCGCCAGTGAGTCCTTCAGCCGGGCGGTCGAGTACCGCGTGGATGAAGAGAGCATGGAGGTCACCGAGCTCTGGTCCTACCCAGGTCCGGGTGAGGAGCAGTACTATGCGAATTTCGTCGGTGACGCCGACTGGATGACCGATACCGGCAACATACTCATTGACTTCGGCGGTCTCGTCTCGGACAACGATGGCAACTTCGTTGTCGGCAGAGGGCACAATTGGTCACGCATCGTCGAAGTCACACACGAGACGCCCGCACGGAAGGTCTTCGAACTCCTGATCGATGCCGACCGACCCGACGGCTGGTTTGCATACCGCGCCGAACGTCTTCCGAGTCTCTATCCATAGACGAATCTCGTGCTGCGCCTTGACCGTCGCGAACCCGGCTCAGGTGATCTGACGTGGTGTAGAATGTTCCCGGATCTCTTAATTTACTGGAGGAAAATCGATGGCAATCAGCGCTTCTCTCTTACCTGAATTTGATCAAGAAATGGCGACATCGCGAATCGTTATTGAACGCGTTCCCGAAGACCAATACGGCTGGAAGCCTCATGAAAAGTCCATGACGGCCGGCCGCCTTGCCTCGCATATTGCCGAGATGCCGGCATGGACCAGCGCCAGCATCGACCATGATGTTCTGGATATGGCAGCCGGCCATACACCATTCGAGGGTAGTTCGACTGCAGAAGTTCTTGCGCGTTTTGACAAGGACGTCGCAGCGGCCCATGCGGCGATCGCCGGGTGCAGCGACGAGACGTTCATGAAGGAGTGGTCGCTGAAGAACGGCGACGATACGCTCATGACCATGCCCAAGATTGCGGTTGTCCGCACCTTCGTGATAAACCACATCATCCATCACCGGGGCCAGCTTTCGGTGTACCTGCGTTTACTCAACGAGTCGGTCCCATCGATCTACGGCCCTTCCGCAGACGAAGGCAGCATGGGCTAAGCTGCAGTCTTACATGCTCACAGAACAGGCCGCTCCTTTTGGCGAGGACGCTTTGATCCACAGTGCCAAGAGTAAGACGCGAGCGGCCTTTGTGACCTTCCCTCTCTACCAGTGTTCGCTAGAAGGTACACGAAATTAAGTACAGCTCAGTTGCTTTTTCAGGTGGGACTGGATGACAGGTAGCGTCAGCCTGACGATGCCTTACCGGGCTGTTCCCAAAATTCTGAGTGCCGGAGTCTATCCATATCGTCAGGATTGATTTCGTAGCAGTATTCAGACCCTGGGAAAGATCCCGCATGGACCTCGGAGACGTATTCCTCGACGGCCATCTGTGTCAAGGTCAGCAGCCCATCCTTGCGCTCCTCTCTTCCCATCTGGCGGACATCAGCGTAATCGGAGATGTGGCTGAGGAACTTGGATGCGACTTGGGGGATGTAGCACTTGGCGAACTTGGGGCGAAACGGTTGATAGAATCCCAGCACGTCATGAATGATCATGAGCTGGCCATCAACCTTGTTGCCAGCCCCGATTCCGAGGACCGGGATCTCAAGCGCCCGCGCCACTTGTCCAGCCGGTTCGATGGGCATCGCTTCAAGTAGAATCGCCACGGCACCGGCCCCCTGTAATGCGAACGCGTCTTCCATCGTGGCGTCGAAGCTCTCCAGGGTCTTTCCCTGGACTCGATAACCTCCGAAGGATGTCGCACTCTGTGGAGTGAGACCCAGGTGTCCGAAGACGAGGATGCCCGCGTCTGCGAGAGCCTTGACACGCGATTCAACGCGACGGCCACCTTCCAGTTTGACCCCGTCACAGCCGGCCTCCTTAACGAAGCGCAGCGCGTTGTGGACGGCCTCCGCGTCGCTGACCTCGTAAGAACCTTGCGGCATGTCACCGACGATGAAAGTATCTGGAGCCCCACGTCGCGCCGCCTTCGAGAGCATGATCATCTCATCCATCGTTACAGGATTCGTTGTTTCGTGGCCCAGTTGCACCATGCCACCCGAATCGCCGACGAGAATCATATCGACACCCGCCTGCTCGGATACGTAGGCGAGGGGAAGGTCGTAAGCCGTAATCCAGGCAACCGGCTCACCATTCCGCTTCATTTTTTCAACTCAAAGAGATTCAGCTTGTTCCTGCGTTTCATGGGGAACTCATCCTCGACGGCATTCGAAGCCGCTTCGTGCCCTCGGCGCGAGTCAGACAGTCGAAACGGACGGCTATCGCCTGCCGCGTTTCTTAGCTCTCTGCGGGTTCGACTCCGCAGCGCCTTTCGGTAGCGGTATATTCGGAATCAACTGCAGGGGCACAGAGTACCGGCGTTCCTGACGCTCGGAACAGCGTCCTGGACGATACCGGTCACCTCCGCTTTCATGCGGTACTTCAATTTTATATCAAAGCGGCCTTAAGGGATTCAACCGTGTCCCAGAAAATCATCTTCGCTGACAAGACCCATCGGCGCCACTGTCGATATCTCTGTTACAGGTCACTAATACGCGATCGCGTAGCAGTCTCGGCGTGGATCCGCTGCTGCCAGTCGATTCTGGGTGAGCGGATCGATCATGACGGCCGTCGCGCAGCCCGACATTCCAAAGGTACGCAGCCGGTCCACGTCATGGCCGCGGGCTCGCAACTCGTCATAGACAACATCTGGAATCGGGGTCTCGACCCTCAGCCGGTTGAAGTCAGGCGAGTGCGGCCAGAACGAACCGTACAAGTGCAGGGTTTGCACCCGCCCTCGCTCCAGAGCCGCATGTAGATTCGGATACCAATCGTCCCAAAACTCAACGATGCTGAGAAAGGCTTGCAGAATCGTCTGTTCCTGGTTGTCACCACCGGGCGTTCCCAGAGCCATCATCGGCACGTCACCGTCGAAAACGAGAGTCGGAGTCAAGGTGTACCGTGGCCGCGCGTGTGGGCGGATCTGGTTCGCCCGCGCAGGATCCAGCCAGAATTGCTCGCCGCGGACGCTCATGCCTATTCCGGTTTCTCCGAGGATAACGGCACCACCAATCCAACCGCCACTGGGCGTCACGTCGAAGATGTTCCCGTCTTTGTCGATGATTGCAATGTGTGTCGTGTCCTTCATGACGCCGGTAGAGTCCTGACCGAGTGAAGCCAGCCTGTTGGCAGCAGAGACTTCCAGTGCGGCGTCGCCTGCGGTGGCATCTTCGATATCGGCTTTCCAGTAGTTCCACTGGTCAACGTTCGAATCGTATGGCAGTGGGTCGCCGGCGACAAAAGACCTGGACGCGTGCAGCGGATCGATGAGTTTCGCCCGCTCGCTGGCGTATTCTTTCGACAGCAGCCCCTCGGAAGGCACCGCCACGAATGTGGGATCTGCATAATAGGTATCCCTGTCCGCGTAAGCCAACTTCATCGCCTCGACCACGGTGTGGATATAATCTGCACTCGCATGTCCCATCGCGTTCAGGTCGAAATTCTCAAGAATGTTGAGCATTTGAAGGAGAGCGGGGCCCTGACTGCCGAAACCATGCTTGTATATGGTGTAGCCGCGGTAGGTGGTTTTCGCGGGTTCCTCAATTCTCGCAAAGAACTCGGCAAAATCGGAGTAGGCAAACGGTGCTCCGTTGTTCTGAAGGAAGCTGACCATCTCACGGGCAACATCGCCCTTGTAGAAGAGATCGCGCGCAGCCCCAATCCCGGCAGCGCGTCCACTGGAACTCGCCGCACGCTCGGCCTCAACCATTCGCTTGAGTGTTCTGGCGAGACTCGGGAGCTTGATTGTCTCGCCGGCCTTGTAGAGTGACCCATCGGGTTTGAACCAGTACTGTTGATTGTCCGGCCAGGCCTCGAAGAATTGCAGATTGTTCTCAATCGCCCGCGCGGTGCTCGGACGGAGCGGAAAACCGTGCTCGGCGTACTCAATCCCTTGTGCGGCGACCTCTTCGAAGCTCATCGTTCCCCAGCGCTCGAGCACCGTCAACGCAGCGTGGACAGCGCCCGGCACAACTGCAGGATCGAGTCCTTCACCCTGGAGCGTCTTGTTCCTGGATCGGTACCAATCGACGCTGACCTCGCCCGGCGCCCAACCCTGACCGACCACTGAGGTCACTCTCTGGTCATCCCTCGGGTAGACCAACACCAGCGCTTCGCCTCCGAGACTGTAAAGATCCTGTTCGAGTACCCCGCCTGCAATCAAGGCTGCGACTCCAGCGTCAAACGCGTTTCCGCCCTTCAGGAGGATGGCGAAGGCCGTAGCCGTCGTCAGCGGGTGACCCGTGGATATACCACCGGACGGACCCATCACAGCGGGTCGAAGCGCAGATCCCGCGGGCTGCTGATCCTGGACGGGCACCTGTCGCGCGTCGGCGACAATTCCCATCAACCCGATTGCTAAACCGGCAATCGTCAAGACCGCCACAAAAGCACTGAGTTCACGTATCACCCGGCCCTCCTTTGCTGACGCACGCTAATATTCGTGTCTTTCAACGACAAGCGAAAATCGATGAGAAAATTTGGAAACAGTTCGCATTGGATGAATAAGATTGCCGGTGGAATTTGAGGTCACTCAAAGCGGCCCATGTCCAGCTTGCGGCGACACAGGCCTGGGGATTGTCGCGTGCCGATCTTCGAGAGGCTGGTCCGTCAGTGGTTCGGACGCATTCACACAACATCGAAGAAACGAATGCTTGGTCTCGAAAAGTCCAACTCCCGACAAGAGGGTTTGCCGACAGACGCTAATGGGCATATTTCCGCGAGCGGTCCGTGTCCGGTAAAGTGACTATCGTTCTTCGAGAACCGCAAGAGGGGTGAGAATCGGAGCGTACACCACTCCCGGACTCCCGGGCTCACTGCCTGTTCGCATCAAAATGTCTGCGTCAATGCGATCGTCAGCCCGGCTAGTCCCACTCCTTCTCGACTCCATGGCCGCGTGCCAGATCACCATGTAAGGGTGTCACATAGCCCAGAAGACAGCCATTGGAGCCGTCCCTGAGTCGATGACAGCGCACGCTGATCGTGTCGCCCGTTCTGACGTCTTGGCGCTGGATTTCGTTGCGTAAGAGCCCTTCGGGACCGGTGGCTTCCAGAGCCCACACTGCGCTCTGACCTGCGTCGTCCGTGATATCGAGGTAGATCCAGGAATGCGGGCGGACCAAATGCACTTCCCTGACCGTACCCTCATAAGTCGTCCACTGCGATACGTCGTAGTTGCCATGGGAATGGTGCGCTAATACCGGCATGGCTAGGACGACTACACAAACGGCTGCAAGGCCCCATGATTTAAACTGCATCGTTACCTCCTTTTCATCAACAGAATCGGATTCAAATTTATCGCTCGCGTCATCTCGTTCTCACGACGGTCACCGGTCACGGGGAGGTGCTGGAAATCCGTTGGCGTAGGTCGTCGCATAGCGAATTCTTCTGCCCTCCTGATCGAGGAATCCCAGCGATTGCTGGAACAGCATTGGCGGTGGTGCATCCGCGGGCACGGTGCCCTCCAGGATATAGAGACGGTCTTCGTGCATATTGACTGCAGCGAACGTGAGGGATCCATCAGAGTTTTTGAGGTGAAGCGTACGTCCTGCAACGCGATCCGCTTGGTAGTACACAAAATGCGTCAGCTCAGCCTCCCTTTGAAGAAGATGCCACGTCGCATCGTCCATCGCTGACCGCAAATCCGTGGCCGTGTGGTTGTTGCAACTGTCACCACCTCCAATGTCAGCCTGGCAGCTTACGACGAGCGCTGCGTGTCTCTCTGCGGCGTCCCCATAATTGACCACAGTGACCGAGTAGCGGCTGGGGCCATTCTGGTGGCTATAGACACGCGCCGGCAAGGTGATGAAATATGCCGTGTCATAGGTGCTGTCCTGCACCTCAGGTTCACCCGGAAAATTGATGGTGAAGAAATCCTGTTGACTGGCATACTCGATCCAGCCTTGCGCGAAGGAAGGGCACGAGCAAAACAAGATTAACGCTGCTGCGATCACTGGAATCAGGCGCATAGTTGGTCCTCCCAAAATCCCCATCCCGTCGTAGTGCTCCTCGAGTATCTTCAGCTGTGTAGATTTTCGAATATTACACCGGCGTGCCCGGCGCGGCGAGTTTTTTCTGACCATCCCGCACCCGGACACAAAGAAAATGGTATTGGCCGGGGGCAGAGCCCGGTGGATGCTGCCCGTCTCATGTGCAGCTTCTAAGTTCTCTGCAATCCGCTCTACGCCTTACTTCCCTTTGGCCTTCGAGAACTGCACTAGTCCCAAAACAAGCGCATAACCAGTCCGCCGAGGCCCAGTTCGCGCCGATAGAATTCGAGGCATAGAATCCCGTTCCCGGATGGCCTGTTCCAGGTATCGAGTTTCTGTTGAATCTGTTTCAGTTCAGCCTCGCTGGTGTTGGACGGTTGACAGAAACCGGGACCTCGATCGCCCGGGCTCAGAGTCATGATCGGGTCAACATCGCAGAGGCTGACGCAACACATCCACCCCGCGGAACAAGACCGGCAACCACCGGTTCCAGGCCAGGATCCGGAACAGAATGCGCCGCCCGGTGCGCACGAGTTGGCACGGCACAAGCATGAAAGCGTTCAAGAAGGTTTTGAACTCCATGCGCAGCACGGTTTGCTTCTCAGCCTGATATTTTTGGCCCCAACGTCCGGTTTCGGGAAGCAGCAATGCAAACCACGCTTTCAGTGTCCAGGCCAGTGACGCGATCACCATGTAGGCCCAGTTGCTGGTCTGATCTCCGACCGGCATCCGCAACGCCTGAACGCCGTTCTTCAACTGCTCAATGAGATTCTCCTGATTGCACCGTTGATTGGCACGCATCACAATCTGGTCGGCCGGATCCGAACGGTTGGTAATGTAGAAGAAGTACCGGATGTCGTCAAACAACACCTGCTCTCCTTTGGCCACCGACAGATTCTTCCGCACCACGACGACACGGTAGTCCCGATCGCAGGCTCCGGGTCGATACCGAAACTCGGCCACATCCTCACCCTGCAAGCGGATATTGTCGAAACCGCGCTGCCGAACGATCTCTTCCTTCACGTTGTCGGGACGTTGGCGCGGTTCGGTCGCCACGTCGTATTTCGCGGGCCGTTCCAGGCGCTTCCACTGGCGCGGCTCCAGTTCATCGGCCCGGGCCTTCAGGTTCGCCATCGCGTCAATCCCGAATATGAAACCCACCTGCTGGTCGTCCCATCCGTCCAGATGCCGGGTCTGGCTGAAGTCCGTGTCCCCGCGCAGCAGGATCTGGCGAAACCCCGCATGCCGGCACAATGCGATGGCTTGGTCGAACCGGACCGCGGCTCCTTCATGCGACGGCCGGTTGCCGCTACGATTGACCAGATACAGCGGTTCGGCGGTGTTGGCCAGCGAGATCATCAGCGGGTGATATCCCCACGTCCCGTCGTAGGCCACGTCCATCCCTTGCTTGCATTCCCCCGTGGTTTCGGCCAGTGTCCCGTCCGCGTCCAACACCGCTTCTTCGAAAAACGCCGCCGGTTGCTGTCGCCAGACTCCGAGCCGGACTTGATTGGTTGCCTCCATCAGACACTCCACGTCGTCGGCCTCGAATCTCCGGCAGAAGTCTCCCGCCGTCGTCGGATCCGGAATCCGTTGCGCTCCCAGCGCATCCAGATACACCGCATCGTTGCGCCGCAGTTCGATGTCTTCCAGGCACGTTCCTCCGCTCAAGGCGTTGTAGGCGATGTTCAGCACGTGATCCGACTCGTGATACGGCAGGTGCCGCTTCAACACATGCACGCCCTTGTCGATGGCTTCGATCAGCCCGGTCCGCCGCGCCACCAGTTGCATCGTCCCGATACCACCAACCGATGTGCCCCGCGTCCGCTCTCCCATCTCGTACTGAATGTTGCTCGCCGAAAACATCGGCTCTACCTGATCCGTCCAATGCCGGTCCCCAAGCCGACGTTCGATTCGCCGCTTGCGGTTCCTCATGTTCTTGCGCGTATAATCGTTCATCTGAAATGCCTCCTTTTCCGAAGAATCTGTTCAAGGTTTTTTTCGCACGGAGAGGGGGCATTTCGGGTACTTCCGCTCTTATTGCACTATCATTTCCTCGTCAATCACGCTTGTTCAGGGACTAGTGCTAAGACGTCCTGCCACACGAGCCGGCCGATCGGCCCCGTGCTGTAGACCCCCACCATGATTTTGCCATCGGGGGCCAGGACATATCCTGTGCCGTGGAGGATCTGGCGGCGATCTTCATAGAAGCATCCCGTCAGAGCAGACACCGCCTTGAAATCCAGGCCGTATCCCATCGGGAAAATTGATGCCGCACTCTTCGATTGTCTTTTGTGTGTTTTCCTCCGAATCCACGGAGGCGGCCACAACTTTGATGCCTTCTTCGGCAAGCTTACGCGTCTTCGCGAAAGCGGTCAGTTGCTGACGGCAGTATGGTCACCAGTGCCCGCGATAGAAGAGAACGACACCAAAGCTTCCCCCAAGTACATCGGGAAGACTGAGTGTGCCTCCACCGGCGCGCTGGATTTCAAGCTTCGGAAACGCATCGCCCGAATCCAATATCTTCGTGCCTTCTCTTGGCATTGCTAACACCTCCAAAAACATGCGTCCGGTTTGATTCGTCGCGAGTGTCCTGAATCGGAAGGACAAGAATTTATCCGACTTGATCTACGGAATGCTAAAACACCACGCGCAGAAGGACGGTCATGCCGGATACGAATGACAGTCCCAAGACCATTGGACGAATGGCCCTGTCTGACATCCGGGTGCGCAGAGGCCCGCCCAGCCAAAATCCCAAGACCATGGGCGGAGCCAGAAAAACGGACAGTACGATTTCCTCTGGTCCAAAGCGGCCGACCAAGGCCAACGCCATGAGAGAAACGATGGATCCCACGAGAAAGAAACCCGCCAGAGTTCCACGCAGGCGCGATGCACCGGCGTTTTGGTACAGCAGCGCCAGGGGCGGTCCGCCAATAGAGGAAATCGTTCCCATCAGACCCGACAATGACCCCGCGATGAGAGCATTCTTCCGGTTCGGGCGCGGCTCGAGACCTGCAGCGCTTAAGATCACGGCGAACATGACCAGCACGGCAAAGGCCAGATCGAACGTGGCATCGGAAGCAACAAGCAGAAAGCCTGCAGCACCCACCGTCCCTATCATGCGCCCGATCAGCGAGTAGGTCAGACCGGACACATCGACGTGCTGGTGGTCCCGGATCAGGATCAGACACGTCAGTACCAATCCACCAGCCATCATGGGTCCGGGCACGAACGGTCCGTGAATCAGAAGCAAGAGCGGCGCTGAGACCAAGGCGAGTCCAAAGCCCGCCACGGATTGGACCGCGGCTGCTGAAACGGCAATCAGGAAAACGGCTATGGCTTCGACCGGGCCCAGTGGAAAGGAAAGCATTAGAGATAGTTCAGTTCTATACTACGTGGATGTCCGAACTCGGACGTTATCCTGCCCGATCACTCTTGAAGAGTCCAGTGTCACTGTCGCCCAGATCTGGACAATTTGTCGCAAACCACAGCCCTTGAAGGTCACGCTGACACGAAATTTCATGTGAAGACCCTCAGCGGCTCCAGTAAGCTATTGCAATCTATGACCCAACTTTGGCACATCATTTGCAGCGACTCAATCTTGAGGTTTTGTGCCAAAGGGTCGCGCCTTGTTCGCTCAAGGGTCCCCACCTTTTGGAAAAGCAACGGGAGAAGTGATGGCAATCGAACGTCGTGATTTTCTGAAATATGCCGGCGCCGGCATGGCTTTTCTGCCGGTGGAAACTCTCTGGGAATCGGGCGCGGCGCTCGCGCAAGTCGAAGCGCCGGGATTGGACCCCAGACTGACCTGGTCGAAAGCGCCCTGCCGGTTTTGTGGCGTCGGTTGCGGGGTCATGGTGGGAACCGAGGACGGAGTCGTCAGAGCTGTTGCCGGAGACGAACTCAGTCCCGTCAACCGCGGTCTCCTCTGCATTAAGGGCTACAGCCTTCCGGCCATTCTCTACGGTGAAGACCGTCTCCTGTATCCACAGATCCGCACGGCCAACGGACTCCAGAGGGCAAGTTGGGAGGAGGCGCTCGATCTGATTGCCGCTCGCTACGGGGAAACTCTGGATCAGCATGGACCCGAAGCGATCGCTGTATACGGGTCCGGTCAGTGGACAATTTCCGACGGGTATGTCGCCAGCAAGTGGTTCCGCGCAGGCATGGGTTCCAACAATGTGGAGGCCAATGCCCGGCTGTGCATGGGCAGCGCGGTCACCGGCTTCATGACAAGTTTCGGCATGGATGAGCCCATGGGCAACTTCGACGACCTGGAAGAAGCCGACGTTCTTGTGCTCTGGGGTAACAACATGGCCGAAAACCATCCCGTCCTGTTCTCGCGAATTATCGAATCGAAGCGCCTCAGACCGGAAGTGCAGATCATCGACATCGGGACGCGCCGTACTCCGACCACCGACTACGCCGATGAGTTTGTAGGGATACAACCGAATGGCGATCTGGCGCTGGCCAACGCGATTGCGCAAGTGATCGTCGCATCTGAAAGAGTCGATCGCGATTTCGTGGATGCCCACACAGTGTTCCGCCGTGGCCGGGAAAATATTGGATACGGCCTCGAAGACGAATTTGTCTTCGATGATCAGGCCGAGGCAATGACGCTTGAGCAATTCCGGGAATATCTGGAACCCTATGCCCCAGAACAGGCCGCGGCCTCCAGCGGTGTCGCCCCGGACCAGATCCGCCGGATCGCCGAACTCTATGCCGAACCCTCCAAGAAGGTCGTCTCGCTCTGGTGCATGGGCATGAACCAGCACGTGCGGGGCACGTGGATCAATAATCTGGTCAACAATCTGCATCTTCTGACCGGAAAGATATCCAAACCCGGCAACAATCCTTTCTCGTTGACCGGGCAATCGAGCGCTTGCGGCACGGTGAGGGAGGTGGGCACCCTTGCCCACCGCCTGCCGTCCGATATGGTCGTTACTAATCCGGAACATCGGCAGACCGCTGCAGATATCTGGAACGTGCCCCTCAATCAGATACCGGCGATTCCCGGTCACAATACAGTTGAGATGTTCCGCGCCCTGGACCGGGGTGACATCAGGACCCTGTGGATACAGGTGACAAATCCAATGGTGACGATGCCGCACCTGAACCGCTATCGCAATGCCGCGGAAAAGGGAGACCGATTCATCGTTGTTTCCGATGTCTACCCCACACCCACGACGGATATCGCCGACGTCATCCTGCCTTCGGCCATGTGGGTCGAACGGAGCGGTATGTTCGGAAACTCCGAACGCCGGACACAGCATTGGTCCCAGGCCGCGACCCCGCCGGGAGAAGCCCGGCCCGATGTCTGGCAACTGATGGAGGTTGCCCGCCGCATGGGATATGGCAGCCTGTTCGATTACGGTGAGGACTACGAACGAGAGATCTTCGATGAATACCGGCAGTTCACCCTGGGACATGGACACGACCTGGCCACCTACGACGATTACGTCGAGAATCGGGGTCTGCGTTGGCCGGTTGTCGACGGCCGGGAAACGGCATACCGCTACGCCGAAGGTCACGACCCCTACGTACCGACGGGCGAGTCATTCCGTTTTTACGGCAACGACAGCGACGACGCGGGGGACGGACGCGCGGTGATCTGGGCGCGGCCTTACGAACCGCCCGCCGAAGTCGTGGATTCGGAGTATCCCTTCTGGCTCTCTACTGGCCGGGTTCTGGAACACTGGCACACGGGCAGCATGACGCGCCGCGTCGGGCCTCTGCACAGTGCAGTCAGCGCAGCTTATGTCGAATTGAACCCGGGTGACGCGAACACCATGGGGATCCAACAGGGCAACAGCGTCCGACTGGTCAGCCGGCGCGGTGAAATTGTTCTACCGGCCGAGATCGACGGTCGGGGTCAGCCCTTGCCCGGAATGGTGTTCGTCCCCTTCTTTGACGAAAGCAAGCTCATCAATCAATTGACGCTGGACGCGTATTGCCCGATATCGAAACAGCCCGACTATAAGAAGTGCGCTGTGAGGGTCGAAAAAGTGGAGGACCCGGCATGATCCCCCACGGTGTCATTTCAGTTGTAATCGCTTTTCTGACGCTCACCGCATCGGTGACGGCGCAGGAGACCGGAAGCGAAGACACGGCCGAACAGTCCAGCCTTCGGCCCCGCCGTCTCTACTTTGGAGCGCCTCCGGCCGCGCCGCATGAAACGGGGGGCTTCATGAGCGATTGTCTCAGCTGCCACGGCCCGGGCTCTTTCGCACCCGAATCACCGCACCCCACACGGATCGCCTGTCGGCAGTGTCACGTCAGCGCAGCAGCTCAATCGCCCCCGTTTCGCTCCAATCGTTTTGTCGGACTCCGACGCCCGCTGCCGAGCTCTCGAACCCAGAGCAGCGTACCGCCGGCAATGGCGCATTCAGCCTTATTGCATGAGAACTGTCTTGCCTGCCATGCTCCGGGAGCGCGCGAGCAGGTCATATCGACGCCACACCCGGAGCGCAGCATGTGCCAACAGTGTCATCTGCCCCAAAGGGCAAGGACTCCGGCAGTCAGGTAGTGCGTCGGTTTCAGAACGCAGGTGAATTTTGAGCCGGCCAATCTCTGCGATGGCCGGATAGGGATCTACCGGTGCATAGGCTGAGGTGGTCCGTTTGAACATAAGAACGACTTGACCGTCACAGAAGATTTCGCTCCCTCGTTCATTCGGACATCCTGTCCGAACGAGGGGCGACGCTCGCGATCATCATGATCGCAAGCCTTATTGGGACAAGACAGACCGCGCCAAACCCCCATTCCCTTTGATCTTCTGTGCCACGTCCTATAACATTTGCGGCACTATGGGTAAGACGAAAAAGCTCGTGATCGCGGTGGTCGCTACAGCTGCGGGCGCTGCGGGCGCTGGCGTATTGCTTCACAAATCGGTCCGCAGGAAAAAGGCCGGAAAGGCCGGGACGGGGCTTTACCGTGGGAGCCATAATTCAAAGACGCTCCACCAGACCGGGTGTCGATATTACGATTCGAAAAAATTGACGCTCGTGTTCGGGGACCTGCCTGAAGCGTTCGCCGCAGGGTATCGGCCTTGTAAGATCTGTATTTAGTGGACGGACACTTCAATCGACATGTGGCAGGCTGGCCCGGATCGGGAAGGGGACGGGCCACTTCCTTGGACCGTTACCTCCAGGCAACAAACATGAGCTCTTTCAACGCACGAACCCGAACATGAGCTCTGAACGGCCACCAAGCTCATCGTGTGCCGCGCCGTCCTCGCGCGCTTGAACCTCGTTCCACACCAGTGCAAAGCCGTCGTCCCAACTACGGATCGCGGGTATCAGAGAAGAGGGTTCACTGTCGGTCAGTCTTTGGGCCGATCCCAAGCTCAGGCCTCGGGCATCGAAGGATTGAAAGTAAATTTCGTGCTGACCCACCGTGTCATCATTCCAGGCAAGGCCAAAGCGGGGGGCGTTCCAGGTCACGTACGCACCTATGGACTCACCCGGCGTGGTCGTAATTCGCTTCGCATTGCCCTCGAGATTTTCTTTAAGTAAATCGAATGAACCCACTGACATATATACCTCTTCGTTTCCATCCTTGCGGTCCCACCACGTGAGCGCGACCGTCTCCTCGCCGAAAGCCAAATCCGGATATTTCGAATCGAAGCCGTCGTCCATGGTCAGTTGGACGGGTGCGCTGCCCTCGACTCCGGCCTCCACAAGGAACAGTTCTTCGGCACCCGTTCCCACCTGCGCGTCGAAAACAACCCACGGCTCTCCATCGGGTCCGAGAGTTGCGTTTAAATTCCACGTTCTCGCACTGGCCGTCCCGAGACGCCAGGGCTCGGAGACCCGCCCGCCATCGATGTCATACCATTCGGCCCAGACTTCCAGGTTCCCCCCCCTGTCGTCCTCAAGCCAGGCGCAGAAGATTTCCGTACCGCGAGTCACGACAACCGGTATACGCCCGTTGCGCCCCGCGGTGGAAAGAGTCCGGACCCAACGCTCGGAACCGTCCCGATTCCAAAGACCCAACTTGGCTTCGTAGTTGGCCAGATTCGTTCGGTCGTACCAGACGAGCGCCACCCCATCACCGACTGCAACGACGTCGGCTTCATACGATGATTCAACATTTTCTGTCAGGCGGCGTTCAGGGCCCCGGGGCGTACCGTCGGGATTTAGATAGCGGAGATAGATTTCCGCCTGACCGTCTCGCGTGTCATACCATGCCGCTGCAAAGCCGTCGGCCAGAGGTGTCAGGCTGGACTCGTATGCTCCGAAACCGCTGTCGGTTATTTGAATGATTCGAGCGACCCCGCTGGCGGCAATCTGGGCGCCTGCGGCTGGTAGTTTATTGAAAACACCACCGACCCCACTGACCAGGACAAACAGGATGGCGACAACAAGCGACGGTCGGAGGCGGGAAACAAAAAGGGAGTGGATTCGGTTCAGGTCAGCCACGGCTCCGACAATAGCCACGATGTTACGAGAGGCCGCGGCGCCAGCGCCACGCGAACAGCAAACCCAGGAGAGGAAGCCCGACCCACAAGCCATCCCAATCGCCGTTGCTCAAGCCACTTGGGACAGTCTGTGGTACGGGTTGGGAGGACCGAGTTTCGTGCATCATGAAGCCTTCGACCTGTGGAACAGAAGAAATCTCTTCGGGGACAGCACTATCTTCAAACAGGGCCTCGTTACGTCGAACAAAATCCACGGCCGCCATCGCAGCACTCGTGATCTGGACGCCAATCGCCTGTTCCATGGCTTCCTGAAAACCTTCAATTGCTGGGACCGGAATACCCAACTCTAGCGCGCGGTCGAGGACATACTGAGAAAGCCGCGGGTTGCCACAGGTGTGTGCGGCGCATCCCACTCCGTGACGGTTCACGCTGTCGATGTATTCTTCAAGAAGCCGGGTTTCGGTTTCGATGTCGGCATCCCAGTAGTCCTTCCGGACCGTCTCAATCATGCGTGCCGTCAGATCCTGATATGCAAAGGGTGAGTGCTCTTCAAAAAAATCTGCCATACCGAGCGCATGTTTGTCTTCGACATAGACCTCGAAGGACTCCTGCCACATAGGATCGTCGATGACATCCCGCGCCGTCGCCTCCCAACCCCACAGGTACTCGACGAACGCCCGCATCTCGCCGGCGCCGGCGTAGCCTTCCTTCTTCATGCCTTCGATCCACGTCGGGTTCACATAGCGGGAGCGAAACTCCGTACCAATGAATTCATCGATCGATGTCATTTCGGCCTTGCCGGGATCGCGTGTATTCGTCACGACCATTTCCGGCGTCGCTCCGTCGATATTCCGCACGGCCGCTGCCAGTCCGCCCATGTACATATAAAAGTCGTCGTTGTCCAACGCGCCGTAGAGCATCGTCGAACTGCTATGGACGACCTTTTCCGTGCCCGACAGCGCGAGCCGGAATACGTCTTCCATCGGCTCGCCCCAGAAGCCATTGCCAAAACCGTGACCCATTTTCATCAGGTACTCATCGGTCATGGCCCGGTCGGAATCCCAGGTTCCACTCGCAGCGATAATGTTGGAGGTATTGAGTTCAAATGTGCCCGGAGGCTCGTCAAAGATACGGACACCTGCAAGCCGGTCGGCATCTTCCTCGGAGTATCCGCTCTCCATGAGCACCGATTTGGTTTCAAGGTAGTGATCACGGACGTAATTCTCGGCTTCTTCGATCACTTTGACCCGCTGCACCGCCTCGTCCATCAAAAGGGTGACGTTGTTGAACATACCCTCAGCCGCCGACGCGATCACAATGTCCACCCTCGGCCGGCCGAGTCGGGCACTCGGAACCACGTCCACACCGACGACATTGCCGCGAACATCCCACACCGGCCGTGTACCGAGCAGATGAAAAATCTGCGACTCTAAGATGCCCTCGTGGCGCATGGTCTCGTCGCCCCATATGACAAACGAAACCTTCCGCGGATAGCGTCCATTCTTTTCCAGGTGATCCGCCAGCATCTGGTCGGCCAGCGCGACGCCCAGATTCCAGGCCGCCTCCTTCGGAATTTTATCCGGATCCACACCGTAGAAATTTTTTCCCGTCGGATAGGAATCAGGATTACGAATCGGTTCTCCACCCGCACCCGTGGGCACGAATCCTCCACTTAATGCCCCGAAGAGGCTCGCCAGTTCCCGTGGTCCTGAGGTCACGATGCGTTCTTCCATGTCCGCAGTCAGGACTTCAGCGTCGTTGGGCAAGAGGCTCCGATCAACGGAAACAATTGCATCGATCGTGCTGTCTCTGAGCGGCTTTTCCGGAACCCTGCCGAAGGCATGCAATCCGAAAGGAATGTTCTGGCTCCTGAGATCCACCATGTGAGCTTGAATCTCGTGGACCATGGCGTCGTCGAGCGCACTGGCATCGGGCAGGTCGAGTCCAAGATCCTTGGCGATTCCAAGATCGATAACCTGCAGACGAATTTGGTCGGCGAAAGCGCGCGACAACTCCGGATTCTTGTGCAGGTTGTTGTCGTAGTCGTTGATGCTCTCGCTGAGAGCAGCCAGTTCGGGGTAGAGACCACCTCTCGTAAACGGCGGTACCATGTGATCGATCAAGGTCGCCATGCCTCTTCGGCGGGCCACGAGACCTTCACCCACGACGTCCACGTTGTAAATGTAGAGATTGGGCAAATCGGCCATCAGGGCATCGGAGGCGTCTTCCGCCGAAAGCCCCATGTCCTTCCCGTCGAGCCACTCCAGGGTGCCGTGCGTTCCCATATGCACGACGGCATCGGCACCATAACCGTTTCGCAGCCACGCATAGGTCGCGACGTACTGATGATGGGGCGACAGGTCCTTCGCGTGGTAGAGCTTCTCATCGTCTTCACCTTTGCCACGCGCAGGTTGTGGCATCACGATGACGTTTCCGTATTGGACGGCCGGGATGACGAGGCTCGGACCATCCGGACCGTTCGTCGCCATCAGCGTCGTGTCGGCTGGATTCCCCCAGTCGGCAATGACTTTGTCCCTGAACCCCGGTGCGTAGCCGTCCAACCAACGTTGATAGTCCGCTATGGGTGTCAGTATCGCCGTACCTTCAGCCAATAAGGCCTGCAGTTCTCCGGGCGCATAGCCGCCTACGTTTCGGGCCTTTGTCGTGATGTCTCGGAGCACTCTCTCCGGAGACAAATCGGCCAAACCCAGATCATAGCCTTCGTCTCTCATGCCCTGAAGGACGTTGGACAAAGACTCGGCCACGTTCAAATAGCTGGCGCCAATGGAGGCCTTACCGGGAGGGTAGTTGTAGAACATCAACGCCACGCGCTTGTCGGCATTCGCTTTTACTCTGAGCGTTCCATAGCGCAGGGCACGCGCGACGGCGACCGTCACCCGAGAAGCGATCGGGTGCCGTGTGACGATGGTCAGTCCAGTCTCTTCGTCGACACGCTTTTCGTGACTTCCGACAACTGTAGGTGCAACGGTTCCAGCGATTTCAGGAACAGACACCTGGAATGTTCCTTCAAAAATCGATAGCCCCGTTTTGGACTCGCGCCATTCCACTTCGGTCCGTCCATAGAGGCTGATCATGCTGACGACCGGAATATCAAGCCGCTCTAAGGCTTTTGCGGCTTCGAAATCGGCGAAGCGGAAGAGAAATGCAAGAGAGGTGTCCGCCCTTCTCTGACCGTCAGGGTCCAACAACAAACCCTCGAAAGCGGGGCCAGCGGGATAGCCGAATATAGGTATGGCTTCCCCGCCCTGCCGTTCGATTTCTGAGATCACGGCGTTGAGCAGCTCTGTGTCTCCACCGTAGTAGTCGGCCTTGTAGAACCCGACCGCAACCCGAAGAGCGCCGGGCTTCTTTTTACCGTTGTCGGTCCGCCAGCGGTCAAACTCTTCCCAGGTCGCAAAGACGCGGCCGCTCGGCCCGTCCGGGTAGTAATAGCCAGAATTCAGGGCCGGTTGCGGTTCGGGAACAACGAGGTCGGTGATGCCCGCGTAAACAAGGGCTTGCTTGATCAGGCCCAGTTGATTGCTGAAGCCGGAACCCGTCCAGAACGCATGCGCGCGCTCGTCCCAGACCGCGCCCTGGTCGGTGTAGTTTTCTGTAGGAAGGACTCCTACCCCGACGGTCAGCACGGTGCCGCGGGCAGCGATGTCTCGAATGAGATCGATGTCATTCGCCGTATTGAAACGGTCGAGCATTTCCTGGTTCATCACGTCCATGACAAGAACGTCGGTATCCAACAAGTCCTGAGGATTGGCTTCGTCGAAAACGGACTCCGTAAGGAAGTTGATCGAAACCTGGCCTCGCAAATCCGGCCGCTCTTCCAACAGCGCCTTAAACGCCAGGATCGTTCCGGGAATGTTGCCGTCGGAAAAGACATAGGTCACCTGTTGGGCCCAGACCGGAACCGACAGCAGTCCCGACAGTAGCGCCAGCTTAAAAACCCGTCGAATCATTCCTGTCCCTGCCCCCCTACCTCATCGTCCGGCACGTAGATGACCTGACCATTCGCCAATCGATACGCTGTACCGAGACGCTCTCCGTCGCCACCCATGGTCTCGCCGGTCAGTTCGTAAGCATCGATTTCCGTGCCCCGCTTGACAATGATCTCTCGTAGTCCCTGGGCATCCGTTTTGACTATCGTCACTTCGGTGTTGGGATCGACCAGATCGCCCATGCGGTAGACAGAAAACAGCGTGATCATCAACCCGACGATAAAAACCACCGACACGTCGAAGATGTTCGCCACGCCTGAGAGCGGATCCTCGTCCGGAATTTCGTCGGGCGAAGGCAAATGTAAAAAACGACCCATAAGTCTTGTTCCTTTCTAGATGCTGCTCTTCACCAACGGCTTTACCGCACCGGTGAACGTTCCAGTTCCGCGGCGACTCTTTCCGCAAGGAACCGTTGTTCGCGTACTGTCTCGTTAACCCAGCCATGACGCACGACCTGCACGACGTAGGCGATGGTACCGGCAGAAAGCCCAATGATCGTTGTCGTGAAAGCGACTACCATCTGCCCCGCCATGGCCTCAATGTTGCCGGCCGTCAACGATGCTAATGCGGTACCCATCGGTATGAGCGTCCCCAACAATCCCAGACTCGGACCCACCTTCACGAGCATTCTGGACGGTCCAAGCGTCTGCCGCACTCGATGTTCGCGCTCCAGAACAACGTGCTCCAAACCGCCGTCATTCAGCGCGTCCTTGTCCGTCTCATCTTCTATGTTGACCAGCAAGGATCGCAGCGGCGCAGGTAGTTCTGCCTGGCGGCCTTCGGCCGCATTGAGAATCGGACCCGCCTGAAGCCAGGTATTCAAATCAAAGTGGTATCGTTCGCGGCGGCGCGCCAGAAACTCGACGACGCAGCCTGCAGCCATTCCCAGAGCTGCCGCCACGCAGATCCAGAGGAGCGTAATCACAGGTAGTCGCAGAACCTGGCTCAGAGCGAAGAGCCCGTTTTCGAGCGTGGAAAGAACGTTCATCTGCCTCTCCATACCAGGGAATACACGCCACCGGCAACAACGGAGCCAACTGTCACTACCAGAACCCAGGTCGCCATCTCCGTCGCCATCTCCGTCCCCATGCCCGCTTCATAATCCAAATTGATCACGCCAGCGGACTCCCACCCTGAGAAAAACGCCGGACCCATGGCTACGATCAAAGCCAGGGCAATGACCCAGAGAAGGGCCTCCTCGCCGAGCGCGAGCGGCGCGAAACCCGAACGCCGCGACGTCATAAACACAGACACGCCGGGCACCACCACAGCCAGCACGAGTGCCCCGACCAATGGGACATCCTGTAACTGGAGGAGCGAAAACCACAGCCCGGCCAGAGCACCCGCGCAAGCTGAGGTCAGAACCTCCATTCCCGGACGCGTCAACTGGACTGCAGCGATGACAGCAACGACAAGGCCGATCAAGGAAGGGTCCAGGATGCGATCGGGACCCAGCGCAACAATCGAAATCAAAAATCCAAGACCCAAGGCAGCCATGGCTTTGCGATTGCCTGCAGCGGCGGTGGCCAAAGTTGCCGTACCCAAACCGCAGAGCATTCCAAGAGCATGTAGGACGAAGCTCATTTCAGATTAATCAATACCTGTTCATGCGCAATCGGCAAGGCCCTACCAGACCTTCGCACCCAAACAGCCCCCGGGCTGGCCACCGAACTTGCTAAAGCTGTGTAGCTCTTCAGTATAGCGTACAAGAACGCTTGTGATCGCCGGAGGTATCGCTTACGCCAAAACTCATATTTAAGAATGTCCTAAGCAATAAGTTTTGTCATTTGAAGAGTTCCTGAATTTGTAGTCAGAATCGTATGCAAGGAGTCGGTACAGGTATCCAGCATTCCAAGGAATATTCTCCGAGTGAGCTTCGATAACTCTGCAATCGTGTTTAGTCCGTCGAATCTAACAATCTTTCCCTGCACCTTAGCTCAGAAGAGGGCCGCCACTCCAGATGCTCGGACAGGAGGGACCCAGCGATGTCGGGGTGTGCAATTTCCGATCGGTATCGCTCAGGCTGACACCTGCAAGATCGATGTTCTTAAAATTCATTTCCTGGGTACTTATTAGACCCGCTGGCTCAGTCATCAAGCCGACGCCATGGATAGACCCTAAATATTTATTTCAGGAAGCCCGATCACCACCCACATTCCGACCGCCGCACCTCAATTCGCCTCCGATGGCCTATATCTCCTGTTGTTTCAACGAAATGCCGCAATAGCTACGCTTCCTCAATTCTCAGCGTCCGACAATGTCGTTTCTCAGGACTTGAGAATTTGACTTGAGAATTTAATAGCACCTAGTCCCTGAACAAGCGTGATTGACGAGGAAATGATAGTGCAATAAGAGCGGAAGTACCCGAAATGCCCCGTCTCCGTGCGAAAAAAACCTTGAACAGATTCTTCGGAAAAGGAGGCATTTCAGATGAACGATTATACGCGCAAGAACATGAGGAACCGCAAGCGGCGAATCGAACGTCGGCTTGGGGACCGGCATTGGACGGATCAGGTAGAGCCGATGTTTTCGGCGAGCAACATTCAGTACGAGATGGGAGAGCGGACGCGGGGCACATCGGTTGGTGGTATCGGGACGATGCAACTGGTGGCGCGGCGGACCGGGCTGATCGAAGCCATCGACAAGGGCGTGCATGTGTTGAAGCGGCACCTGCCGTATCACGAGTCGGATCACGTGCTGAACATCGCCTACAACGCCTTGAGCGGAGGAACGTGCCTGGAAGACATCGAACTGCGGCGCAACGATGCGGTGTATCTGGATGCGCTGGGAGCGCAACGGATTCCGGATCCGACGACGGCGGGAGACTTCTGCCGGAGATTCGAGGCCGACGACGTGGAGTGTCTGATGGAGGCAACCAATCAAGTCCGGCTCGGAGTCTGGCGACAGCAACCGGCGGCGTTTTTCGAAGAAGCGGTGTTGGACGCGGACGGGACACTGGCCGAAACCACGGGGGAATGCAAGCAAGGGATGGACGTGGCCTACGACGGGACGTGGGGATATCACCCGCTGATGATCTCGCTGGCCAACACCGCCGAACCGCTGTATCTGGTCAATCGTAGCGGCAACCGGCCGTCGCATGAAGGAGCCGCGGTCCGGTTCGACCAAGCCATCGCATTGTGCCGGCATGCGGGGTTTCGCCAGATCCTGCTGCGCGGGGACACGGACTTCAGCCAGACCCGGCATCTGGACGGATGGGACGACCAGCAGGTGGGTTTCATATTCGGGATTGACGCGATGGCGAACCTGAAGGCCCGGGCCGATGAACTGGAGCCGCGCCAGTGGAAGCGCCTGGAACGGCCCGCGAAATACGACGTGGCGACCGAACCGCGCCAACGTCCCGACAACGTGAAGGAAGAGATCGTTCGGCAGCGCGGTTTCGACAATATCCGCTTGCAGGGTGAGGATGTGGCCGAGTTTCGGTATCGACCCGGAGCCTGCGATCGGGACTACCGTGTCGTCGTGGTGCGGAAGAATCTGTCGGTGGCCAAAGGAGAGCAGGTGTTGTTTGACGACATCCGGTACTTCTTCTACATTACCAACCGTTCGGATCCGGCCGACCAGATTGTGATGCGTGCCAATCAACGGTGCAATCAGGAGAATCTCATTGAGCAGTTGAAGAACGGCGTTCAGGCGTTGCGGATGCCGGTCGGAGATCAGACCAGCAACTGGGCCTACATGGTGATCGCGTCACTGGCCTGGACACTGAAAGCGTGGTTTGCATTGCTGCTTCCCGAAACCGGACGTTGGGGCCAAAAATATCAGGCTGAGAAGCAAACCGTGCTGCGCATGGAGTTCAAAACCTTCTTGAACGCTTTCATGCTTGTGCCGTGCCAACTCGTGCGCACCGGGCGGCGCATTCTGTTCCGGATCCTGGCCTGGAACCGGTGGTTGCCGGTCTTGTTCCGCGGGGTGGATGTGTTGCGTCAGCCTCTGCGATGTTGACCCGATCATGACTCTGAGCCCGGGCGATCGAGGTCCCGGTTTCTGTCAACCGTCCAACACCAGCGAGGCTGAACTGAAACAGATTCAACAGAAACTCGATACCTGGAACAGGCCATCCGGGAACGGGATTCTATGCCTCGAATTCTATCGGCGCGAACTGGGCCTCGGCGGACTGGTTATGCGCTTGTTTTGGGACTAGTGTACCCCGCTCGAAGTAATGTAACTAAAATAGCTTTCCAACGTCCAATAGAGAATGAGGAAAGCACCGACCATTGAATTGGATGACAAGCAGCGGATGGAGTTGGAGCGACTGAGTCGAAGCCGGAGTACATCGGTCCGGTTGGCGGAACGATCCCGAATTGTATTACTGGCCGCTGAAGGTCGGAACAATTATGAGATCGCCGCCCGCTTGGAGATCACGCGCCAGAAAGCGGGCCGCTGGCGCAATCGTTTTGTGGAACAGGGCTTGGCTGGGATCGAAAAGGATGCGCCGCGAAGCGGACGGATTCCCACGATCAGTCGCCGGAAGCGAGCCCGGATCGTCAAGAAGACACTGGAAGAGAAGCCCCCGAACGCGACGCACTGGAGTCGGGCCTCGATGGCGAAGGCCGTTGGCGTGAGCGAGTCCACGGTCGGGAAAATCTGGCGGGTCCATGGACTGAAGCCTCATCTGTCACGAACCTTCAAACTATCCAACGACAAACGATTCGCCGAAAAGCTGGAGGATGTGGTCGGTCTGTATCTGAGCCCACCGGAAAACGCCATTGTCTTGTCCTGCGATGAGAAGAGCCAGATGCAGGCCCTGGACCGCACGCAACCCGGGTTACCTCTGAAGAAGGGGCGGTGTGGCACCATGACCCACGATTACAAACGTAACGGGACAACCACGCTTTTCGCCGCGCTCAACATCCTGGACGGTTCGGTCATCGGAACCTGCATGCCAAAGCATCGCCATCAGGAATGGATCCGGTTTCTGAATCAGATCAAACGCGCCATGCCGAAAGATAAGGAGATCCACATTATTTGCGACAACTATGCGACTCACAAACATCAGAAAGTCGTCAACTGGCTCAAGCGTAACAAGCGTTTTCATGTGCACTTCACGCCAACCAGTGCGTCGTGGCTCAACATGGTCGAGCGCTTTTTCCGGGATCTGTCCGAGCAACGACTCCGGCGTGGCGTTTTCCGCTCGGTCCCCGAGTTGATCCAGGCCGTGGAGGACTACCTCGCTCGTCACAATGAAGACCCGAAACCCTTCATCTGGACTGCAACGGCTTCCGACATCCTTGCTAAAGTCCAGCGCGGCCGGCGAAATCTTGATAAGTTACAGTCTGTTTAACGGGGACCACTAGCTCCCTCCCTTAGTATTCTTTACCGAGATTTTCGTTGTTCTTTCGGCGACACACTTTAATCATGGAATCGGGCACTCAGCTAGGTCAGTACGAGATTCTGAGCCTTCTCGGTCAGGTTGGGGAATGGGTGAGGTGTGGCGTCCAAGGGACGCCAAGCCGGGACGCGAAGTGGCCATTAAGACTTTGCCTGAGGAGATTGCCAAGGATGCGGATCGTCTCGCACGAATTGAACGTGAAGCGAAGCTTCTGGCTTCGCTCAATCATTCAAACATCGCTGTGATCCACGGGTTTGAAGAAGACAACGGGATGCACTTCCTTAGTCTTGGAACCAACGCGGCAGACTTTCCAGCGAGCAGGCCATCCCTCGTTTGGCGGGCGAAGAATCCTTTGACCTCTCAGTCGTTGACCTGCTTTAAGTTGACAGCAAAGTGTCGGGACGGCTTAAATCGTTAGCATGTCTGACTCGATTCCAACTTCTCTTTCATCTATCCTGGGCGCTGCCCGTTCGGCCATGCCGTCGCTGCCGGTGCTTTTCGTTCTCATGCTCCTGCCGGCGCTCTCTTTGGCTCAGGAGGGCACCGCAGTTCTGTCCGGCCGCATTTTGGACGACTCCGACGGTTCGGCGGTCGGCTTCGCGACCGTGCTGATCAAGAACACCACGGGAGAGCCTCTCTCTGGTGTCCTTGCTGGAGAGGACGGCCGCTTCCTGATCGAGGGTTTGGCGCCGGGCAACTACACCATCGCGATGTCGTTTCCCGGGTTTTTCCCTGAGGAGGCCAACGTACTTGTCTCCGAACTCAACCAGTCTTACGACCTGGGTGATATCGGCCTCGTTCGTCAGGTGGTCGAGCAGGAGATTACGGTCACGGCAGAGGCGATCCGGGTGGCCGGTATAAACACCGAGCTGTTCCGGCTCGACGAAGGGCCGACCCAGTCGACCGGATCGCTGCTCGATGCGATGCGGAATCTTCCTGGTGTGACGATCGATCAAGAAGGCAGAGTGGCGCTTCGTGGTAGCGATCAGGTCTCCATCCTTATTGACGGCAGGCAGTCGAGCCTGACGGGATTTGGAAGTCAACGCGGCCTCGACAGCGTTTCCGCGGCCAATATAGAAGCGATCGAGATCATCCACAATCCTTCTGCGAGCTTTGACGCCGCCGGAATGGCCGGAATCATCAACATCATCTACAAACAGGAAACGGAACTGGGCCTCTCGGGAGATCTTGGCCTGTCCGTCGGCGTCGGCCAGTTCTCCAAGCAGCAGCCCGATCTGCCGACTGATCTCGGCAGCTTTTCGAACAACGGGAAGATCACGCCCAGCCTAAGCCTGAACTACAACACCGAGAGCGTCCGCAGCTTCGTCCAGACCGAAGTCCTCGTGCAGGACGATCTGCCAAACAACGAGTTCACGACCCGCTTCTACGACGACGGTCGCGTCATCCAGTCACAGGTGCCGGAAAACCGCGAGCAGACGCACTACATCGTCCGGGCAGGCTCGGACATCAGCGTCGGTAGTTCCAACACGCTTTCGGTTTCAGGGATCTACGACTTCGAAACACATACCGACCGTGCGCAGGTTCCCTTCATCCTGGCGTCCACCGGTGAACGCGAGCGATTTTGGTTCTGGCAGGAAGAGGAAGATACAGGTTTCGCCAACATCAACTTCGATCTCAAGCACGAATTCCCGACGCCCGGGCATGAGCTGAACGTCAATCTCCAATACACGCGTGGATGGGAGGACGAGGCGTACTTTCTCAACGAGGAATCAAGGGTTCGCGTGGGCACGGACATGACCCATCTTGTCGCCGAAGAGAACACTCTGCCACTGAGCATCGATTACATACGCCCGCTGTCGAGCGGTCGGTTGGAGTTGGGCACGAAGCTCCAAGCGCGCTGGCTGCCAATCACCTACACAGTCGACCGTGGCGTGCAGAGCGTGATTTATGAAGGACTCGGCGACTCTTCCGACTGGGACGAGGACATTTACGCCGCGTACGCCAACCTGGTCCAGGTGAAGAACTCGTACTCATTTGAGGCCGGAGTCCGCATCGAGCAGACCAACGTCGCCTACACGATCCCGGACGAGAACATCTACTACGAGGGCAGCGACGCGTACAACTACTTCGAGGTCTTTCCAAACGTCAAGTTCACCTACCGGCTGGGCGACGCGAATCAGCTGATCGCCGCGTACAACCGGCGCATCGATCGACCGGGAGAACCGGAACTGCGCATCTTTCCAAAGTACGACGATCCGGAACTGCTCAAAGTGGGCAACCCGTTTCTCCGGCCCCAGTTGACCAACGTGTTTGAGGTCGGCTTCGGACGATCGTGGGACGGCGGTTCCGTCAACACTGCCATCTACCACAGGGATCTCGCAGACGCGTTCCAGCGCGTTTTCGCCATCGACGATACCAACCCGGACTACGACATCGTAAACAGGATCTTCGAGAACGCCGGAAACTCCACCCAGACCGGAATCGAGGTGATCGTGGAACAGCAGATCGCCGCCCCATGGCGTCTGTCCGGAAGCGTCAACTGGTTCACGAACGACATCGAAGCCCTGGAAACCACCTTGCTGTTCCCGACACCGCGGCCGTTCACTCTGGCCGCTTCGAGAGACGACACCTGGGATTTCACCATCAACAACCAGTTCCGACTGCCCCGCACGGGGGAACTCCAATTGAGCTACATCTATTACGCTCGGAGGAACGTCCCCCAAGGCCGCGAGCGTGCACGCTCGTCGCTCGATCTGGCCGCCACCTGGCCCATAGTGAACGAACGCTCCGAACTGGTGTTCACCTTCAGCGATATCTTCAACGATTTTGCTGTGGAACGTGAGATCGACGGTCAAGGCTTCACGGCGATCTACCAGAACTTGTTGGAATCGCAAGTTGTCAGCGTTGGCGTAAGAACCCGGTTCTGAGGATCCAATATGCTTGTCCTTCTCAAGTCCTGACAAATCATCTTCTCGGACGTTGAACTTCGGGGAGAAGTGCCTAGGAACTGAAATAACGCCGGATTACTAACGATAAGTCGCCAAGGGTTTACCTATCCTGCGGAAGTGAATAGCTCTACCATTCGGCGTTGCCGAGGACGAATCGTCGCGGCCGCAGGCCGTCGCGCGACCTCTTGCTTTCATGTTTCTTTATCGAGATTTTCAAAGCCAGATTGAAAGAGTCGGTTCAGTGCCGTCCTATGAGATAGTGGCGTCATGTACTGGCCGCCAACTCGGACGTTTCTGAAATACATCGTCATTCAGATTCCGGGCTGGCTCGGGCTGGTAGGCGTGCTGCTTTTGCTGTGGCGTCGAGTGGAAATGCCCGCCTGGGCCGCCGGCACGCTGCTCGGTTGCTGGGTTGTGAAAGACCTTGCTCTCTATCCGTTCCTCCGACGGTCATACGAAGAAGATCCACGGACGGGAGTTGAGCGTATGGTGGGCCTCCGTGGAGTCGTCACCACCGACCTCACGCCAAAGGGTTACGTCCGCGTGCGCGGCGAGCTGTGGCGTGCGACGGCCCCAACAGGGCCCGTGCCCAGAGGAAGCACGGTGGAAGTCGTCAGTGCTGCTGGTCGTCTTACTTTGGCGGTTGAACGGGTGCCGGTGCCCTAAACGACGGTGAAAATGATTCTCAAGTCCCGAGAAATCAGGTGATCTCAACAGATCGATGCAACACTGTACCTAAAAGGAGGAGGTGGAGTGTATGCGTAAGAAACGACGGAAGAAACAGAGTAAAGACCGGGTGCGGCGAGGCTACACACTCGCCGATATAGACGAGGTGTGGATTCGCTGGCAGCGGGGAGAGAGTCTGAAAGCGATCGGACGTGTGTTCGGAAAGGAGGGCTCTTCGGTTTATGGTCAGATCGCACCGTATGGTGGAATCTGTCCCAGGACACGATGCCGCTCTAAGCGGGCGCTGACCCTCGCCGAGCGTGAAGAGATTTCCCGAGGCATTGCCGCCAAGGGATCGATCCGTTCAATTGCCGAGTCGCTGTCGCGTACACCCTCCACAGTCAGTCGGGAGATCGGTCGCAATGGGGGCTATGATAACTATCGAGCGTTGGAGGCGGATGAACGCGCATGGGAACGGGCTCACCGCCCGAAGAGATGTCGACTGATCCGCTATCCCAGCTTACGCGGGATCGTCGAAGAGAAGCTCCGGGAGGATTGGGCACCGCGACAAATTGCGGGTTGGCTGAAACGCGAATATCCAGACGACGAGTCACTTTACGTGTCACACGAAACGATCTATCGCAGCCTTTTCATCCAGGCCCGCGGGGCTCTGAAGAAAGAACTGACACAGCATCTACGGACCAAACGCACGATTCGCCGGTCCCAGCATGCCAGTCGCAAAGGCCGGGGTGGCGGGCAGATCCCGGATCTGATATCGATCCGTGAGCGCCCGGCTTCGGTTGAAGATCGCGCGGTCCCCGGACACTGGGAAGGGGATCTCATAGCGGGTTCGAACAACACCTACATTGCGACATTGGTCGAACGTTTCTCCCGGTACGTGATGCTGGTGAAGGTTCCGAATAAGGAAACCGAAACCGTCATCAACGCGCTGATCGAACACGCAGACAAACTCCCGACCGAACTCTATAAAACACTGACCTGGGATCGCGGATTGGAAATGGCCAATCACAAACGGTTCACTCTGGCCACCGACATTGCCGTTTACTTTTGCGATCCGAGGAGTCCCTGGCAACGGGGTTCGAACGAAAACACGAACGGTTTGCTCCGACAGTATTTCCCTAAAGGTACGGACTTGTCGGTTCACTCACAGGAGCATTTGGATATGATCGCAAGGAAGCTCAACGGGCGACCTCGTGAGACGCTGGACTTCGCTAATCCGGCAGAGACATTAAACGCAGGTGTTGCATCGACCGGTTGATCTGAATCATCTTGTCGGACGTTGAGAATTGGATGCACGGCTTACTACCATGTTCGGCGTAGAAGGACCATATGGATCGGCATTCGATAGTCCTAAGGGCCGCCAAACCCACGTTCGATGAAGGTCTGGCATTTGCCCGCTACCTTGACGAAGCAGCCGAAGGATTCTTTCGTATCATGCTCGGTCGCCGCGCCAGGTACATAGTTGCCACGGCGTTCGCCCAGCCCGACCACGACCTCTCCTACCAGTATGTGACTTGCGCAGAACGTGACAACGTCATCGTGGGAATGATCTCGGGGTTCACCGCGGAGCAGCATCGCCGTTCCTCGCGCCAACCTCTGAAGCGGGCTGCCGGAAGGCGTAATCTACGAATGAGGATCGTGCTCATACTGTTTGCTCCACTCATGCGGATTATCGATTCAATCGCCGATGGCGATTTCTACGGCCTGGCCATCGCTGTTGATAAGGAACTTCGCGGCCATGGCGTCGGCTCCCTCTTGATGAACTCCATTGAAGAGCGGGCTCGAGCGAGCGGATCGACTCGACTATCCGCCGACGTTTCAGCTAAGAATGAGGGATCTCGCCGATTCTGCGAGCGCCGCGGGATGAACGTCGAGTCGCAGTGGCCGAAGCGATGGGCTATACCGGGATTGAAGTTCTATCGAATGACAAAAGAGCTCCGAGCCTTCAACCGTGAAAATGATTCTCAAGTCCTGACAAATCATCTTCTCGGACCTTGAGAATTTCAGCGAACGAAAACTCTCCTCTCGCCTGCCGTTCCTCGATTGGCTTTCAACTGGCTGTATCTCCCATTGTTTCAATGGAATGCGGCGACACGCTAAGCTTGCCAATTCTCACTGTCCGACAATGTCGTTTCTCAGGACTTGAGAATTTAATGTTGAGAATTTAATAGCGCCTAACTCCCTGCCTTAGTATTCTTTACCGAGTTTTTCGCAGCTTTTTCAGCGACACACTTTAAACATGGAATCTGGCACCAAACTCGGCCACTACGAGATCTCAACGCTCTTAGGTAAAGGGTGGAATGGGTGAGGTGTGGCGTGCCAAGGACACCAAACTCGGGCGTGAAGTTGCGATCAAGACACTTCCGGAAGAGTTTGCAAAGGATGCGGATCGCCTGGCCCGGTTTGAACGTGAAGCAAAGCTGCTTGCCTCTCTGAACCATCCGAACATTGCCGCTATTCACGGGTTTGAGCAAGACGGCGAGACACACTTCCTGGTTCTTGAACTTGTTGAAGGCGACACGCTGGCGGATCAGCGAGTTGCCGGTTAGTTTCCGCGGGGGAGTTGGGCGCCGGACGACACGATCGTCCTCGGACTGGGTGCCGGAGGGCTGGCTCGCGTTCCCGGAGGCGGTGGCAATCCGGAGATTGTCGCTACCGCGACACTGCGGAGTTCTGACGTCAAGTTGACACTGCTCTTCTAATCCCCGCCCTCCTGCATCTCAAGCTCCTCCACGTTACTCTTCCCAACGGCCGATCGTCGTTCCATCACCTAACTTCGCGCCGACAAAGCCGCCCAGAGGGCGGCCGCTAATATCTCGACGCAACATCATGATCACCTCATCGCCCGGGGTAAACGTTGATGGGCCATAGCCTTGACGATACAGTTGAGCGGGGATACCCCATTCTGCGCTCCACTCAACTCTCTCACCCCCCTCGTCTGTGACATACACCTGAATCCATGAATGGGGATTCTGGTATTGGAACTCCTTTATGATGCCCTCGATTCTCGTAATCTCCTCACTACGCCTACCCACGGTCGAGTGATGGGCAGCAGCAAACTCCGCAAAAAACACCAAAGCAACCGCGCCGACAAAACCAAACTTAACCATCGATCGCATTCCTCTTCTCCTTTGACAAGATAACTTAACCATCGATCGCACTCCTCTACTCCTTTGACAAGGCATCGCGTAACACTGACTGCATGCCGCTATTCCACTGGAACACCTCACCGTCCGCCGCCACAGCCAAGCTTCGCCCCTCTTGATCGACTAATACTCGATTGTTCTCCCCTCTTCATCGACTACCGCTCGATTGTTCTCCGCGCATACGTAGTCGAATATGCGGAACCCATCGGGTTGCTGATAGAAGCGCTTCTCGACAACCCAGGGCCTTGTCAGAGCTTGAGGATCTTCGAGAGTTATTTCCACCAACAACACATCTTCCAGTTCCCCCTGGTCGTTTGCCTCCTGCACGCGTCGAATGCGCGTCGTACCACGCGATTCCTCGCTCAGGACGAGTCCGCTTCTGTCTAAGATACTGTCTTGGTCGCTCCAACCTTTCAAGCCGATAGTCGTAAAGACGAGAGTATCGCCCTCCCAATGACCAACGGAGTCTCCGTAGAACGTATTCCACGCATCCTCCAAGTGGGGGCGTCCGTCTGTGTAGATCCTCATGATGCCGCGAGTATGTTCGCTAAGGACCCAGACTTGTTCGGGGCGGACGATGAATTCCGCATTCATGTTCACATTGAATATCCGCGGAAACCCGTGCGGAATGCACCTCGTGAGCGGATCGGGAAACCGTCCCTGATCCCTGAGTTCTACATGACTCTGGTAGATCGCCTCCCACTCCTCGGTATAGGGAGGATGGGCACGAGTGCCCACCGTGTTCACGCCGTATTCGCGGATGTTCGGGTCGGCAGGTTCCCCGTTCAGGGTCCAGGTCTCTTCGTCGAAAACTGGTCCGGCCCTCCTGGCCCAAACGCCACTCCAATCAGGAAGCGAATCGGAGTCTCGAAGCACCGCTTCTTGTTCCGACTCCAGCGTAGAACCAGAAGAAATGGGAACCGCTGCGGTCACAACCGCCGTCAGCGTCAGCGCGACACAGGCCACGCGGCGAGTCAACATCTTGAATCCCCTCTCTTGCATTGCCAAATTACCTCTCTGTCTAAAATGCTTTGCTGTCCCAGTCCGATGGGCTGCATCGATTCAAAACGTCAATAACAGCGAAGATACTCATCTTGATCCTGTGGACTGATGTTCGTTGGCTCATGAACGCTCACCCCCTAAACGGGGACGTTCAATTTGGTTGCTCAGATCACATCTTTTATACACTGACACCCGCCCGACAGGCCAGATTTTTCTGTCCCCTCTGTTCCAACATCAGCGAGACGCCTGCCTGATCGATAATTAGTGAGCAGGGCGGGAAGCCTTTTCTACGGTGCAGATCGAAGTGATGAGCCGGACCAGCTCGCCCTCCACTGGTCGTGCGTATGGTCTGGCCCGTGTGCTGGCGGCAGAATTCGTGGCCGGCGCGCCCGATATTGTTATGCAGGGAGACTACCTCGCGCCCAACAACGGCCGTCCGTATTCCGTTTCGTCTGACGGACAAAGGTTTCTTATGATCAAGGACGCCACGATAGCAGGGGATAGTGATGTCCTCCCACCCCAGGTCAACATTGTCTTGAACTGGACGAGTGAGCTGCTCGAGCGCGTGCCGGTCCCTTAATTGTCTGGCAGCCTGCCCGCAGAGCTTCTTCCCTGTGCTTCAAGTCTGATTAGGTAACGAGTGGTCACGTAGTGTCTAGGAACCACTGGCACCTAACGTCCCAGAAGTCACCTTATGGGAAGTCAGGTCCCGATAAATCAATTGTCGGACAGTGAGAATTGGATGAGATCCGCCAGCTCACAACTTTCTTGCTTATAACCCATACCTGTAGTTAGATTTATCCAACTTTTTCACGTTTCGTTTCGGCACACACTAATTTATGGAATCTGGCACCAAACTCGGCCACTACGAGATCTCAACGCTCCTTGGAAAAGGAGGCATGGGGGAAGTGTGGCGTGCCCGGGACACGAAACTGGGGCGTGAAGTTGCGATCAAAACCCTGCCAGAAGAGTTTGCTAAAGATGCTGATCGGTTGGCACGCTTTGAACGTGAAGCCAAACTTCTGGCGTCGCTGAATCACCCAAACATTGCAGCCATCCACGGGTTTGAAGAGGACAACGGAACGCACTTCCTTGTGCTGGAACTAGTGGTCCCCGTTAAACAGACTGTAACTTATCAAGATTTCGCCGGCCGCGCTGGACTTTAGCAAGGATGTCGGAAGCCGTTGCAGTCCAGATGAAGGGTTTCGGGTCTTCATTGTGACGAGCGAGGTAGTCCTCCACGGCCTGGATCAACTCGGGGACCGAGCGGAAAACGCCACGCCGGAGTCGTTGCTCGGACAGATCCCGGAAAAAGCGCTCGACCATGTTGAGCCACGACGCACTGGTTGGCGTGAAGTGCACATGAAAACGCTTGTTACGCTTGAGCCAGTTGACGACTTTCTGATGTTTGTGAGTCGCATAGTTGTCGCAAATAATGTGGATCTCCTTATCTTTCGGCATGGCGCGTTTGATCTGATTCAGAAACCGGATCCATTCCTGATGGCGATGCTTTGGCATGCAGGTTCCGATGACCGAACCGTCCAGGATGTTGAGCGCGGCGAAAAGCGTGGTTGTCCCGTTACGTTTGTAATCGTGGGTCATGGTGCCACACCGCCCCTTCTTCAGAGGTAACCCGGGTTGCGTGCGGTCCAGGGCCTGCATCTGGCTCTTCTCATCGCAGGACAAGACAATGGCGTTTTCCGGTGGGCTCAGATACAGACCGACCACATCCTCCAGCTTTTCGGCGAATCGTTTGTCGTTGGATAGTTTGAAGGTTCGTGACAGATGAGGCTTCAGTCCATGGACCCGCCAGATTTTCCCGACCGTGGACTCGCTCACGCCAACGGCCTTCGCCATCGAGGCCCGACTCCAGTGCGTCGCGTTCGGGGGCTTCTCTTCCAGTGTCTTCTTGACGATCCGGGCTCGCTTCCGGCGACTGATCGTGGGAATCCGTCCGCTTCGCGGCGCATCCTTTTCGATCCCAGCCAAGCCCTGTTCCACAAAACGATTGCGCCAGCGGCCCGCTTTCTGGCGCGTGATCTCCAAGCGGGCGGCGATCTCATAATTGTTCCGACCTTCAGCGGCCAGTAATACAATTCGGGATCGTTCCGCCAACCGGACCGATGTACTCCGGCTTCGACTCAGTCGCTCCAACTCCATCCGCTGCTTGTCATCCAATTCAATGGTCGGTGCTTTCCTCATTCTCTATTGGACGTTGGAAAGCTATTTTAGTTACATTACTTCGAGCGGGGTACACTAGTAGAAGGCGACACGCTTGCGGATCAGTTGAAGCGTGGTGCCATTCCTGTCGAAGAATCACTGAAGCTAGCCTTACAAATCGCGGAGGCTTTGGAGGCCGCGCATGAAAAAGGGGTCATCCACCGTGACCTGAAACCAGCGAACGTCAAGGTCACACCAGACGGGAAAGTGAAGGTGTTGGATTTCGGCCTCGCAAAAGCCTTTGACGGGGGCGCCGCTGACGCAAACGTATCGAACTCTCCCACGCTCAGCATGGCCGCGACACAGCAGGGTGTCATCCTCGGGACAGCGGCGTACATGTCGCCGGAGCAAGCCCGAGGTGAGAACGCTGACCAGAGGGTCGATGTATGGGCTTTCGGAGTGGTTCTGTTTGAGATGCTGACCGGTCGCGGGACGTTTGATGGACACACAGTTTCTGATGTTCTGGCTGCCGTTCTTGCCAGAGACCCGGATTGGAATAGCCTTCCCCACAACCTACACGCGCAACTGCGGCGACTCCTTGAACGATGCCTATCGAAAGAGTTGAAAGACCGATACCACGGCATTGCTGATGCGCGGGTGGATATTGAGAGCGTATTGGCTGATCCCAACGGTGTGATTGCGCAGCCAGTCGCTCAAGTTGTTCAGGCCACCCCGCCGAGACTCCACGTGGTGGCCGCAATCGCTCTGGCCGCCATGGTTGCCGGTGTGAGTGTCTGGACTCTGAAACCAACCGACCCTCGCCCGGTCAGCCGCCTTGAATACAACCTGCCAGAGGGACTCGCTGTACTGGTTCCTAACGGGCGGCCTGCAGTCGCCATTTCACCCAACGGGGAGCAGTTCGTATACTACGCTAACAGTATTGGGGATAGTGAAGAAGGGCTCTACGTTCGCTCGATGGATGAACTTGAAGCCCGCATTATTCCGGGCGCGGAAAATCCGGAGAACCTCGTCTTCTCACCCGACGGGCAGGAAATTGCCTACTACCAAGGAGCGGCGCCCGGGCGATTGATGAAGATCGCAGTTAGTGGTGGTGCACCTGTGACTCTTTCGGAACCAATTGGGAATCCTTTTGGCGTGAGCTGGGAGTCAGACGGCACGATTCTTTTCGGGCAATCAGATGGGATCTGGAGCGTGTCGGAAAGCGGTGGTGAACCAGACCATTTGATAGTAACAGAACCGGGTGAACAGGTTCACGGGCCGCAGCTTCTGCCCGGGGGAGAATGGATTCTGTTCACGCTTACTGGTGAGACTGGAGACAGCCGTTGGGACGAAGCCAACATCGTTGTCGAGTCGCTTTCCTCCGGCGAGCGTCGAGTATTGCGACAGGGCGGCAGCGACGCTCGTTATGTTCCGACTGGACATCTCGTCTATGCTTTCGGAGATGGGCTCTTCGCCTTGCCCTTCGATGTGGACAGTCTGGAACTCAGTGGGGGACCCACATCGATACTTCAAGGTGTTCGACGGGCCTTTGCCCCAGGACTCCAGACCGGCGTAGCGTATTATGGCTTTTCCAACAACGGGACGCTCGTTTATCTTCCCGCACCTCCTCCTTACGGTGTGTCCACGCTGGTCACAGTGGATCGTAGTGGGAACCCCCAGTCCTTCACCGGCGAAGCGCGCAACTATACCCGACCCCGGGTCTCACCCGACGGCAGCCGCGTTGCCGTAGAGGCCACCGAGACAGGCGGAGCTACACCTACCCACATTTGGATCGTGGATATTGAAACCGGGAATGGCACGCAACTGACGTTTGAAGGATCGCAGAATGAGTTTCCTGTGTGGGCGCCCGATAGTCAGACGGTCGTCTTCAGGTCTGACAGATCCGGGAGGATGGCGCTTTACACGAAGTCGGCGGCTGGCAGCGGAGAGGCTGAATTAGTGTTTGAAGGAAGCGGCACGCTGGTTGCCACCGACGTGCTACCCGATGGGACCCTGCTCTTGCAGGAGTCCAACGGTGACAACGATGACATCTGGACACTGCCTTTAGACGGCGACGGCTCTCCCTCGGAGTTCCTGGCGACACCGGCCAATGAGCGGAGTGCACGCTTCTCTCCCGACGGCAGATGGATCGCATACATTTCCGACGAGTCCGGCCAGTTTCATGTCTACGTGCGACCCTACCCTAGGTCGAACGGAGGGCAGAGGCGCGTTTCAGAAAGTGGGTTTGGGAACTATGCGCCGGTCTGGTCTCCCGATGGGGGCCAGCTATACTATGTCGCGGGACCTCCAGAGATTCTGATGAACGTCCCGATACAGACAGACCCCAACCTGCTGCCTGGCCGCCCACAAGAATTGTTCCCGATCGATGGAGCATTTCAGGCCGACGCGCGGACAACATTTGTCCCACTCTGGGGTCTCACTCCCGATGGGACACAATTCGTATTCGTCCAAGCGGCAGCGCGGGACAACCCCGACGTACCCACGCAATTCAACGTCGTCCTGAACTGGTTTGAAGAACTGAAAGAACGGGTGCCGGTGCCATAGATGACCGTGAAAATGATTCTCAAGTCCTGAGAAATCATCTTGTCGGACATTGAGAATTCTTGAACATAGGTGCCGAGTCACGAAAAGTCCGGAGACGCCGTAAATGAAGCCGAAAAGCATGAACTTCCACTCAACTGTAAATTGCCTGCTCGTAGTGGCTGTTGCCATCGGGATGGAGGCCGCGTTCTGCGGTACTAACGCGGGGGGGGCGATATGAATCGACGAGAGTTCATTGGCAGTGCGACGGGCTTGGGTGCGGCATTGGCATTCCCCGCCGGGCGTTCAAGTAGACTCATGGCGATTCAACTGCCAACCGACATCGTCGGCTTCACTGCGTCGCAACTGTCGACGGCTATCCAACAAAGACAAGTTAGTTGCGTCGAAGTGATGGAAGCCTATCTACAACAGATTCACCGTTACAATCCAGTCTATAACGCCATCGTCAGCATGGCCGATGACGATCTGCTAATCAGCCAGGCGGAACTCGCCGATCAAGCCTTGGCCCGCGGCGAATATCGGGGTTGGATGCACGGAATGCCTCATGCCGTCAAGGACCTGTACGATGCGGAAGGCTTTCCAACAAGCAGGGGCTCTACCATCTACGCGGGAACCGTGGCGGAACAAGATAGTTTCATGATCGGCAGAATCCGTAGCCAGGGCGCGATCTTCATAGGAAAGACGAATGTGCCTGAATTTGGTATGGGTTCGCAATCATACAACCCTGTATTCGGTGCCACGGGCAGCGCGTACAATCCGGCACTGACGGCAGGTGGTAGCAGTGGTGGCGCCGCAAGTGGTCTTGGGACCCACATGCTTCCGGTGGCTGACGGTGGTGACTTGATGGGGTCGCTTCGCAATCCAGGCGCCTTCAATAACGTGATCGGATTTAGGCCTAGTCAGGGGCGAGTGCCGGGCGGTGGCGGGGGCGACCTGTTTTACCAGCAGATGTCCACAGGTGGTCCGATGGGGCGTAACAGTGAAGATACGATTCGCCTTCTGCACAGTATCGCCGGCTACGACTCCGGCCAACCGCTGACCCTCAGGGGTGAAATACCGCCCTATGAGGAGTTCAGGGCGCGTGATCTACGGGACCTCAAAATCGGGTGGATGGAAAATTATGAAGGCTATCTCAACATCGAACCTGGCATTCTTGAACTCTGTGAAGCCAGCCTCGGTGGTCTCACAAGAGAGGGCGCGATTGTCGAGTCGTGCAGGCCACAGTACGACATGGACCGGCTTTGGCAGACTTGGCTGACGTTACGCCACTGGACCCGTCACGGAACTAGGGCGCTCTACGACGATCCCGACACTCGAAAGCTGTTAAAGCCGGAAGCCATCTGGGAGATCGAAGGCTCGTTCGACGCTTCGGGGGCGGATATATACGAGGCAGGAATCGCCCGTGCAGACTGGTTCCGTGCTTTGGATTCTCTGTTTGATGAGTACGACTTCTTGGTCTTGCCAACTGCTCAGGTATTTCCTTTCTCAAAGGAGATTCATTGGCCCGAGTCCATCAACGGCGTTCGGATGGACACCTATCATCGCTGGATGGAGGTAGTAATTGGGGGGACATTGGCTGGCCTCCCAGTGGTCAACGTACCCGTGGGGTTCGATCAGCGGGGCCGACCCATGGGCATGCAAGTCATGGGACGGTTCGGGGAGGATCAGAGGATTCTGGAATTTGCCATGGCCTACGAACGAGTTACGGATCACCTAGACCTGCGTCCAGAATTGGTTTAAAGAACTGAAGGAACGGGTGCCGGTGCCGTGATCGGTTTGCATTTCCTACTCACCACTCGACCAGCGTCTCTTCCGTAATCGCCGCCCCGCAGCCATCGAAACGAACCCTGCGCTTCATTGACAGTGCCATTCGCAAACTCTACAATTCGCTGAAAACTGCTCCGCATTACAAGAGGTGACTCCAATGAAACGAGCTATGGTATATGTGGCGTCGGGCGCGGTGTGCGCTATTCTTTCCTGCGGTTCCGCCTTTTCCCAGGAAGCTATTCCGACTGGAGGCCCGATTCCCGACATACGCGGATTCACCAGCCGGCTCAACGATCCCGAGGCGGTTGCGGCGATCGAGGTAGTTGTCCGCCATGTTGCCGGGCAGGTGTACGTGATTGCGGGCGCAGGTGGGAATGTGACGGTCATGGCGGGCGATGATGGCATTTTCATCGTCGACACGAATTACCCCGCTTTCTACGACCAGATCATAGCCGCAATTCGACGCATCTCGGACGGGCCCATCCGCTTCGTGGTCAACACGCACTCTCACCTAGACCACAGCGGCAACAACGAAAGCTTTGCCAGGGAGGGCGCGGTGATCATCACTCAGCCCAACCTGCGCCGGGCGTTGATAGGAGATCGCAGCGGTTCGGATCTTCCGGGCGGATTGCCTGTGATCACATCGACGGAACCGATGTCGTTTCACTTCAACGGGGAGGAAGTTCTCTTCGTGCCGTTGAAGCCCTCGCACACGGACGGAGACGCGGCGGTGTACTTCAGCGGTTCCGACGTGTGGTCCTTTGGTGACGTGTACCGGACGGACTATCCGTCCTTGAATCCCTCCGTTGGTGGCACGATTGAGAATTTCGTTGATATTTACAGCATGGCGCTTGATATGACGACGCCGGCCACGATTTTTGTCCCCGGCCACGGCCAACTCTCGCCCAGAGAGGAGCTGAGCGGAGTGCTTGACGCCGTGATCACGATTCAGGGTCGTTTCCGCGACATGGTGGCACGGGGCATGACGCTCGACGAGATCATGGAGGCACGTCCGTCAAGGGAGTTCGATGCTCGCTTCTCCAGCGAATCCAAATCGCCCACCACGGGCAATACGGTAGAGCGCGTTTACACTCGCTTTTACGAAGATGTTTCACGGGAGCTGGCGGAACAACAGTGAAGGACTTCCCCGGATGGGTCCTGTCATGTTAGCTGGAATTCGTTCTGTTTCGAGGAGAAATCGATTCTAGCCAGGCCAGGAATCATCAACTTAGCTGGCATTGCGATCAGTGAAATCTTCATTTGATCGGTTTACTTGGCAACCCCTTTCTGTAGGACCGTCTTCTCTACACATGGTGGCCGCTAGAAAATCAACATCGTCCTGAACTGCTTGAAGAACTGAAGGAACGGGTGCCGGTTCCTTAGACGACCGTGAAAATGATTGTCAACGCCCGATAAATCAATTCGGATCAACCGGTCGATGCAACACTTTACTGAAAAGGAGAGGTCAAGTGTTGCATCGATCTATTGAGACCACCCATCTTCGCGGACGTTGAGAATGCGTCGATTCCAATCATTGCTTCCAACCCACTCGTTCTAAAGCATAGGACTGGTTGCCCTAAGCCGACTCCTGGGGCGTTGAATTTGGATCGGTAAACGAAACGGCGTTACTCGCGAGTAATCGTCGTTGATACCGCACGTCCTCAACCGCCGCGGACTGGGTGTCCGCAGCCCTTTCGACACTCTTGAACCTATAGTCGCTGTGCAAATCATCGAAAGATGGGGGTATGCGGTCATCTAGGTCTACAATGAGAGAAATCGGGATGGTAGCACTCCTCCATTAGCACCCACCGCATCTGCTCTGCGAAGTCATCCTGTGCTGGTCCGGCCGTCCAAACCGAGGCACTGGATCGACGCTCCAAAACCTGTCGGTCACCCGGAGAACCATGGAACTCGAAGAGAAATCTAATGAAGTGCAGAATCTCATCGCTAGGGGGAAGGAAAAGGGCTACTTGCTCTACGAGGACGTGAGCGATCTCCTGCCGCCCCAGATGACGGCTTCGGCCGAGGCTCTCGAGGACCTGTTTTCTGCTTTCGACGCGGCCGGAATCGAGGTGATTGAGACCGAGGATCAGTCCTTTGCGACCGAGAAGCTGACCCCATCGAAGAGACCCACTGCGGCGACGCGCACGAATGAAGTGACGTCGGACCTCACTCCGGGCGCTCGGGACAGGACGAATGACCCGATCCGCATGTACCTGCGTGAGATGGGCACGGTTCCCCTCTTGACGCGTGCTGGCGAAGTACAGATTGCCAAGAGGATCGAACGGGGGCAGTTGCGGGTGCAGCAGTCGCTCTCTCGCTCCCCGCTGGTAATCCAGAAGATTCTGGCTGCAGGCGAGGCGTTGAAGAAGGATCCCAGCGTCATCAAAAACCTCGCGCAATTCACCCAAGATGATCTGACTGAGGAGAGGATCGAAGAGATCCACGGCAACGTGGTTGAGACCATTGCTCAGATCAAGAGACTCAACCGCCGAGTGGGCACGCTCCAGACGAAACTGGTATCGATTCCGAGGTCTCGAAAGGCGAGGGAGCATCATAAGGCACGCTGGAAATTGGGTCGGAAACGAGTCGAACTCTCCAGGCTTGTCCGATCTTTGGATTATTCGGCAACGGAAAAGATGGCCTTGATTCTGCTCGTGCGCGAAGCTATCAGCATCATTCGACCGTTGGAGAAACAATTGGCCCATCTGGAGCGCAGTAAGGGCCACACGAGGAAGGAATACAGGAAGAACGTCCAGAAAGAAATCCGTGCGGTCAAGCGGAAGATCAAGGCTTTCGAACAAGAGCACGATACGACCGCCCTGGAACTACGTCGCACGCTGCAGTCGATCGTGCGCGGCCAGAACCAGGCCGAAAACGCAAAGCGGGAACTCGTAGAAGCAAACTTGCGTTTGGTCGTTTCGATCGCTAAGAAGTACTCGAATCGAGGCTTGCAGTTGCTCGACATGATCCAGGAAGGCAACGTCGGCCTGATGAGGGCTACCGATAAGTTTGAGTACCGAAGAGGGTATAAGTTTTCGACCTACGCGACCTGGTGGATCCGGCAGGGGATTACGCGGGCGATCTCCGATCAGGCAAGAACAATCCGTGTTCCGGTCCACATGATGGAGATGATTAACAAAATGATACGGACTTCCCGGATGCTGGTTCACGAATTGGGGCATGAGCCGACCAACGACGAAATTGCAGAGAAGATGGGGATCCCCGTAGGGAAGGTCCGGAAAATCATGAAGGTCGCTCAGCAACCGATCTCACTGGAAACGCCGATCGGAGAAGAGGACGATTCCCATTTGGGGGATTTTATCGAGGACCCAGGCGCGGTCTCCCCTTCCGATGCGGTGGTCAAGCTGAACCTCAATGAGATGACCGAGCAGGTCCTGAACACGCTGACGCCTCGTGAGGAGCGCATCATCAAGATGAGATTTGGCTTGGAGGACGGCAGCGAACACACCTTAGAAGAAGTTGGACAGATCTTTGGCGTGACCCGAGAGAGGATCCGTCAGATTGAAGCGAAGGCTCTCAAAAGGCTGCGCCACCCGACGAAGAGTTCGCGCCTCAGGGGCCTTTTGTGACGGCACGGGGCTCGACTGATTTATCTTAAAATTGAAGGAACGGGTGCCGGTGCCCTGATTTCCAAGTTCAAGTCCTGTTGAGATCACACCCGTTGTCGGACGTTGACCTTCGCGGAAAAGTGTCTAGGACCTGGAGTAACGCCGGATTAGTAACGATAAGTCGCCTAGCGTTTAGGAATCGGGGGCATTAACGACCCAGAAGTCGGCTTAGGGGAAGTTGGCGGAGACAGAGATGACGGCTCAAGTCCTGAGAAATCATCTTCTCGGACATTGAGAGTCGAAGCTACAACTTTCCGATAGGCCGACTGGAGTCTATGTATGCCGTCGAACCGGCATCAACACACGAAAGGATAGGGATGGTTCCCTCGGAGAAAGAAATAACTGCACAAGAGTTCGAAAAGCGACTGGCGGCGCTCTGTCGCGGCACGAATTCCGGTCTGCCTAGAAAACATCGGGATCGTCACATCATATTCAGAAGTATCGTTCAGACACTCGACGCAAAGGTCATGTATTCCGAGCAATCGCTCAACGAGGGCTTGAAGGCATGGGTGTCTGAAGTCGGCATGGGAATTGCGGTCGATCACGTAACACTTAGGCGCTATTTGGTCGATGCAGGGTATCTATGTCGTGATCGCCAAGGGACTAACTATCGGGTACAAATTGGTGGGGCTGGAGAGGTGAGATTCGAACCCTCGGTAGGCAGCGTAGATTCAGCCGCTGTCATTCATTCGGCGCGTGAGCAGGCAGCCATTCGGAAGCGCGATCGATCCGTACAATCTCCGCAGAACTGAAGGAACGGGTCCCGACCCCCTGATTCTTGAGTTCAGGTCCTTCCAGCATTTGACACCTGGGTGTGTTGACCTGTCGCATGGCTATCGCTGTCGAGCTCGGGGATTGGGACCCGCGAAGAGCCTGCGGCCGTCATCAAATGTCACCGTGGAAATATTCGCTGTCGGGCTGCCGTTGCGGGCCTGCCAGCCCTCGATCTTGAGAATGGTGCCCGTCGGTAAATCTTCCTTACGCCAGCCACTCCGAATCAGGCCATTGGCCCCGCGAGTCTCAAGCGCCCAGTTCACTACATTACCGGTCTCATCTTCCACTTCGATGTAGATCCAGGCGTGCGGGTTCGACCATTTCATCTCGATGACTCGACCCGTCAATTCAACGGGTCTGTCGATATCGAATTCGGCCGAAAACGAGTGGTGCGCGATGGCGGTTCCAGCCAATATCGTGACGCTTAAGCTGGTGGCGAGCACTGAGATGAGTATGCGATTCATGATCCTACTCCTCCGGGTTCAGACTTGATCGGTATTCGTCGCGGACGTCCTTCAAAATTTGAAGATCGCCGTTGTCCTCTAAACAGGCGACTTCGAGCAACTCGTCCTCGGCCCGATTGAAAGGCATCTCGATGGTCCACGGCCGCGTGTATGGAATCGGGTCCGCAACCGTCGCACGGTAAACGATCTGTGTCGGGCTGACTGGCGTAAATGTCTCGACGACGGTCTGCATGTGGCTGACGACATCACCGGCCTCGTTGAGCCAGGCCTTGCCATTGAAATTCTTAGACTCGACAACGAGCGTATCGCCTTCCCAACGGCCAATCGAATCCCCCATCCAAAGCCGCAGTTGATCCGGCAGTGGGGGGCGCCCATCGAGCGAAATTTGCCGCCAGGACATGCGCTCGTGCAGCACCACAACGTACCCGGGAGGTTGCAAAATATAAAACGGTGCCGGCACATAGTGCGAACGCGGCACACCTCCCACAAAACAGTGCGCTGTCGGGTCGTCGTAACCGCGATGCGGGCGCAGGCGGTCGTTCAGCTCGGAACGCGCCCAGGTTTGATATGGCAACCGACCCTCCGGTGGATCGATGACTTGACCGCGACTTGCAGGCAGCAAGAAGTCTCGCTCGTGTTCCTCGAGCCCGTAGTTCGCGCCGCCTGCGTCTGCCATGAAGTAGCCGGATATGTCGGGCGTACCGTCCCTAAGGCGCGGAATATCCTCCGACGCTTCAGGCAACGGCAGCTCGACACCCGCATCGGCATCGAAAGGCTCGTTGTCGACTGGGACCGCTGCCGGGTACCAGTTCCTGACATCACGCTCGAAAGCGCCGTTCGCCTCCTCCTTCTCTGCCTGACATTGATATTCGAGAATGCGATCCATGCCGGCCTGACGATAGAAAGCCATTCGAATCGTCCAGGGACGTGTAAACACGTTGGGGTCTTCGATTGTTGCTTCATAGTCGATCGTGTCCCCATCCCTCATGTGGTAACGCTCGGTCACACGCAGCGCGCTGCTGTGAAAATTACCGGCCGCATCGAACCAGGTTTGATCGTTGTGATCCGTTATTTCAACGACGAGCATGTCGCCTTCCCAGCGCCCGCGTGAATTGCCCATCCACGATTCGATGCCGCCATAAAGTGGCGGCTGACCATTCGTATAAATAAGCCGGTGGACCTGCTGCCACTCGAACGTGATCGCCACATGCTCGTCCGTCTGAAAGATGTGAAACGGCCAATCCATGTACATGACGCGCGGGGTTCCCGGCAGGAAGCAGTTGTTGAGCGGATCGGCCGTCGAGCGGTTCTCAAAATTGACCTGCCGCTCGGAGGCGGCCCAAGGCTGGTAAGGAATCGTGCCACCCTCGACGATGCTGCGGCCAGCCGGCATCGCGTTCCGCGCGACATGATCCTCGAGGTTGTAGGATGCGCGATTGGCCACCTGCCAAATGCCCTGCAGGTTGGGCCGGCCTTCGGGGGTGCGCGGCAAGGTCTGTGCGGATGCAGAGCCCACGACGAACGCAAGCGCGATCACGGAATAAAATCGCATGATGTTCTCCGATCGTTCAATCCTACTCTCGACCACGAACGCCGCTCGTCGTTCAAGGGTTTCCCTTCAGAAAACACAGCTACCTGAAGCGTTCACGATCGAGCGTGATGATTCCCGAAACAGCATAGACGAAAAAGGACCCTTATCTCAATTACCGACAGGTACTCGAAGAGAGGTCCGAGGTGCAGAGGGTGGGAAGTCGCACGGCGGGAATGTCGCAGGTGGGGTGTGATGTTGAGCCGCACGAGGCAGGACGGCGGAATCAAGATGGTCAATCGCGCCTGGGCCGAATCACATGGCCACATGGTATGGATGTGACCGCATCGTGGATTGGAAAATAGCACCAACGGTCCGGCCGACGCGGGTCACGAACCGGCCCGAAGGTGCCGGGAAGGTTTGTTGACAGTGATCGATTCCTTATGAGAGATTAGGCTTGCCAAAATCCTACAGGGTGCGTACATACTGAGGTCGGAGCGCAGGGAGTCCTGCGATTGGCTCTGGGAACGGAGAGGTCTTTAATGCACAGCGGGTTGAAAGTCGTAACCGTAGCTGTGGTGACGATCACCGTCATCGCTATCGTCTCTCCGGCGGTCGCGACCGCAGGCCAGACGCCGTCGGATGAGTTGTTTCCGCCCTACACGACCCCACGTACGGCGGACGGCAGACCCGACCTCGGCGGGATCTGGCAATCATTCACCACAGCGAACCGGAATATTCTGGCGCATTCGGCGGAGCCGGGAGCACATCCCGAACTCCTGGGCGCGTGGGGCGCGAGTCGAGGGGCACTCAGCATCGTCGAGGGCAATGAGCTGCCCTACCAGCCGTGGGCAGCAGCCCAGCAGATAGAGAATTACGAAAACCGAACCCTCGTCCAGGTCACGAACGACCCCAGTCGCTTCGACACGGGCGACCCGGAAATTCAGTGTTACCGGGCCGGCGTGCCACGCGCCAACTACATGCCGTATCCGTTTCAGATCTTTCAGACGCCAGAGCAGATTCTAATCGTGTACGAGTACAAGGGTGCGTCCCGCACCATTAACATGGATTCTGAACAGGGCGCGCCCGGTGATACGTGGATGGGTTGGTCGAATGGGCATTGGGAGGGCGACACGCTGGTCGTCGACGTAACGGGATTCAACGGCCACACCTGGTTCGATCGGGCCGGGAATTTCCATAGCGACGCCCTGCACGTGGTCGAGCGCTGGACGCGGGTCAGTGCCTACCACATGCGATATGAAGCGACCATCGAGGATCCGAATGTCTTCACGCGACCCTGGAAGATGAGCTTCCTGCTCTATCGACAGGTGGAAGAGAATGCCCGACTGATCGAGTTCAATTGCATACCTTTCGTAGAAGAGCTCATGTACGGGCCGCTCGGTTTTTTGGGCAGGCAAGAAGCAGAAAATCAAGAACCGGACGATTAGGAGGGGTATGAGATGGGTACTGTAGCATGGGCGCCACGGCGTGTTTCGATGCTCTTGCTGGCGGTGATGTTGTGGGCGTCGATCCCGGTCACGGGCCAAGCCCCGCCGTCCGCGCTCATCAACCAGCGGTCAGAAGAAACCGTCGAGGCAGCCCGAGAGGCTTCTCCGCGCACTCCGGAAGAAACATTTGCGTACTTCGAGGATGAGGTCGACGAGGCGCTCGCACAAGCAATCCGGCAGGTGTGGGATCCCACCCGGATTCGACCGAACTCCCCACGTACCCCGTGGGGCGACCCGGACCTCGGGGGATACTGGTTGAACGCGGCCTATACGCCCTTGGAACGGCCCGACGAGCTCGCAGGAAAGCCGCTGTATACGATAGAAGAAGCGATCGAAGCGTTCCGGGGATACGTCACCCGGGATGCATCCGTCGATCCGGCAACGGTGCATTATGATTGGACGGAGTTCGGGATGGACATCTGGCAGAGCCCGGTTCGACCGAACCGCCGCACGGCGCTGATCGTGGATCCGCCGGACGGGAAGCTTCCCGCTCTGACGCCTGAGGGGCGGGAACGATTACAAACGCAGGCCAGGCTGGACACACTCGAATCCCGGAGCCTGTATGAGCGCTGCATCTCCGGGAACCAGGGCCCGCCAGGGATTCCTTTCACCCAGCAAACCGGTGAGGCTCAGATTATCCAGACGCCGGACCACGTGGTACTCACCATGCAGTCGAATAGTGATGTGCGCATCATCCCCCTGGATGGACGCCCGCGCCCTCCAGACAGCATTCGAGCTTGGTTGGGCGATGCACGCGGCCGCTGGGAGGGTGATACGCTCGTCGTTGAGACGACGAACTTCCATGAGGAGCGCAAGTGGAGAGGAGCTGCGGACAACCTGCACCTCGAGGAACGCTTCACACGAATCGACGAGGTCACACTTCTTTACGAAGCCACGATCACCGATCCGACGACGTGGGAGGCGCCCTGGACAGTGGAGTTTCCCTGGCCGAAATTGGAACCGCCGGGGCTGTTTGAGTTCGCGTGCCACGAGCAGAATTATGGCATCATTAACGTCATGCGAGGCGTACAGGCTCGGGCAGCCGAATACGAAGCCGCGTTGGAGAGGTAATCCTCAAGGAGACCTATATATCTTCGAATGGCCCAGAGCCGAAGCAGGCTTAGGGCAACGGGAGCCGCCATGCGGAATGCAATCACGATAGTTTGCACGGTTGTCGCGGGTGCTGCGTTACTGTTCTCAGCGCCAGTTTCTGCACATCATTCGTTTGCAGCAGCGTACGACGAGAGTAAGCCGGTAAACCTGCAGGGAGTAGTCACTCAGGTGGAATTGGTCAACCCGCACTCCTGGATCTGGATGGATGTGACCCAAGAAGACGGTACCGTGACCAACTGGGGGCTGGAAGGGGGTCCACCGATTAACCTCTTCAGGAACGGTGTAACGAAAGACACCCTGCCGGTAGGGTCCGAGATCACGGTCTTTGCGTATCAGGCCAAGAGCGGAGAAAGCAAAGGCGTCGCGGTGTTCTTCGAGTATCTGGATGGACGAAAGGTGTTCATGGGCGGTTCTGCCCCGGGCGCTGATGGTAATCCAAGCCCTCGTACTCGGTAGAGTTTCGGCCGGACAAGACCCACCCGCCTTGGGTGGGTGAGTGCCCACGGTGCCTTGAGATGTCACTCCTCAGCTTCTGCGAATGGCTGGCGGCCACGCCGCCAAGCATCGCACTCCACGAGTCCCACTACATGTTCCTGATCGTCTTGACCGTACACGTGCTGACCCTGTGCGTGTTTGTAGGGACGGCCGTAATGATCGACCTGCGTCTTCTCGGCCTCACAATGCTACACGTGCCAGCATCGGAGGTTGTCCGACGGCTTGTCCCTTGGGCCGGCGGAGGCTTTCTGGTGATGGTTATCTCAGGATTGCTACTGTTCTATGCGGCGCCAGTGGACAGGTACGAAAATCTCTTCTTTCGGGCCAAGATGGCGATGCTGGTGCTCGCCGGTGTCAATGCGTGGGTGTTCCACAAGAAAGTGTATCGCAGCATCGCAGAATGGGATCTGGATCCGGTCCCCCCACCGGGGGCCCGGCTGGCCGGCGGTTTGGCTTTGGCGTTGTGGGCTGGCCTTATCCTGGCGGGGCGCATGATTCCCTACCAACTCTATTGGTTTGGCTAGTGTCAATGTTGGAATTCTTCGAATGGCTCCAATACTCCTCCCTGCTGGTCGCGATGCGCGGCTCGCCGTGGCTCTTTCCAATCATTGCAAGCATGCATCTGCTGGGCTTGGCCCTCCTCGGCGGAGCCGTTCTGGTGGTTGACCTGCGCCTCCTGGGGCTGGGCTTGTCGCGCCAGCCTGTCGCCAGACTTGCGCGTGACGCCGAGCGATGGTTGCTCGCCAGTCTTGCCGTAATGTTGCCGACCGGGACCCTGCTGTTCATGTGTTTCGCAACGAAGTACTACTACCTGACAGCCTTCTGGGTAAAGGTAATCTCCCTCCTCGCAGTGCTCGCCTTTACTTTCTCCGTCCGCCGCCGAGTGATCATGGCCGATGAGCGGAACATGAGCGCTATCGGGAGCAAGTTGGTAGCCCTGGCCTCACTCTCGCTGTGGACAGCCGTGGCGTTGGCGGGACGATTGATCGGGTTTCCGTAACAGGCTTTATTGAATTCATGTCCGCGCACTCTCGTGTGGACATCGGGGCCTCGGCCCGTCAGCCGCTTTGGGGGAAGTTGATAAACCCTGCGATTGCGGTATCTGGCGTCGACCCTTTCAATAAACTGTGGGCGGATTGCCCTCGAGACCTGGCAAATCATCTTCTCCGAAGTTGAGAACAGCCCCAGCCTCCGCGCATCACTGCGCGTCGCTCATGAACTCAACGAACTGGGACATCGGAGCTGGATTCCCGTGAATACCCACGATCGTTGTCACATCCAGGTTCAAGCGCTGCAGGTTTTCATACAAAGTCCGGTTGCTGGCGTTGGGGGCTGAAGCCCGCGGATTGTAAAGGTCAGCCTGCACAACGATTTGTTCCCTCGGGAAATATGCGATCAGCATACCCGCAGCATGGGCGAGGCCCTGGACGTTGTAGAGTTCGACCGTTCTCGTGGCATCGGCGAGGACGTACTTCTCTCGCATTGTCTCGAAAATGTAGCCCTCCGACCACTCCTCGGGTGGGTACAGCGAAAATCGGTCCGGCTGCAGGGACCACGGCCCCGCCCGCAAAATTTCCTGGTAGTACGGGCGGTTTCCTTCATGGGTGATGACGGTCGCGCCTTCGTGGACATACGTACGGATTCCCCCAAGATGGTCCCAGTGGTGATGCGTATTTACGATGAACCGGATCGGCTTGTTAGCAACGAGCCTGTTCACTTCGGCGATCACAGCAAGCGACCGTTCTTCATTCAAAGGCGTCTCGATAAGGACCACATGGTCAAGGAACTCGATCACCACGCTGTTGTGGGAGCCTCCTCCGATCAACCACAGGCCTTCACCCAGCGACTGTGACTCCACGCGGACAGGCGCCGGGGTAGCGTTCCGTACTTCGACTGGAACCGTAAGTGCGGCGTTCACTACGTTCACCTGAACGTCCGAAACGGTTTCCAGGCCAAAGGCATGGTCGCCGCCACTGACATTCGGCAGGTGCGCGCCGTCGTCGAAATCCTGATGCTGATGGAACCGGGGAAACTGTACACCGCCCATGTCCCGGTAATTGGTGTAGACGTTTTCGTAGTACAGGTCGCCGACGACGGGATTGGGAATCCAGGTCTGCACCCGCTGGACCAGATTCTGAGTGTTGATCGTGCCGTTGACCCGGTATTTGCCGAACGCGACAAACGAGACTACGCTGACCCTGCCTTCATACTCATTGCGCGTGACCATCGTCGGGTTGGCGCCAGCCGCCATCGCGCCCTTGAGGAACCCCCAGGGCGTAAGAAAGATTTCGAGCCGACCGAGCTCAGCGGTGGCGGGCCGCGGAACGGGCTCTCCTTGCGCGTTCAATGTCCAGGCATAGTCGCCGCTGACCAGACTGGTGACCCGCTGTTCGGCAAGGAAAGGGAACCCGGCGCCACCGCCTTGGAGCGGATTGTCGCCTTGTTCTCGGACGTATTCCTCTCTTGAGGACATCGTATTGAAATCGATGGTCCGCGTATAGCGCGTCAGATCCACTCGCGGCCAATCCCGATCCGGAGCGAAATTCTGCCCGACCATGCCTTGCCAGCCGGTCCCGGAGTATTGTATGGACTCCATGTTTTCTATGCCCATCGCGGTCGTGGCGGTCCTCAAGACGCTTTCTACATCCTGCGCCGCCGCTAATCCTGCCATCAGAGCGGCAAGGCCCAATGACAGCCAAATTCGCTTAACCATGATTCGTCCTCCGGTGTGACTCTGCTCACTCACACCAAGCCTTGCAGTGCTTCCAGATGCGATCCCAGGCCCGATGCCAGTTTGCAGGGACCCCGAGCTGCGAAGACAACAAAGGGGTCATTGAAGCTGAGACGGTTGTTCCGCCGAAGAGACCCGATCAAAAGGCCCGCATTCGTTAACCCAGGCCCGGGTTATCATTCAGAAGGCGTTCCACATCCGGCAACGGGGCGGAGAGCGCAATAGACAAGGTCCGACAACCGATACGCAGTCTTCCCGCCTTCATTAGGGTCACCATCGCCTGTAATTGAGTTCGATCGGTGAATCTTATCATCCTGATTAAAGTTCTGCCGGATGATTCCCAGATGATGCCCGGAGAGGGGGATGGTTAGGACCCGGTGTCGCCTGCAAACCAGTCCGGCTGGGTCGCGCTCTTCCTCTCTCCCCAGTCTAAACTTCTTGTTAAATCTGATCGTCGCAACACATAGACCGAACACTTTACGGACAATGAAGGAAAGGCGACGTATCGATAGCTTGAGGCAGCTCGTATGTCAGGCCTTGAAACTTTGATTGCTTCTAAAATCCTCCTCTAGTATTTTTTAGCAAGTTTTTCGCGGTGCACCGTGGAAGACGCTACGGCGATAAAATCAGGACACCACCTGCCACAGAATCCCCGGAGGGACACCGATGTCACGGTATACGACTCTTTCCTGCCTACTCTTGTGTTGTGTCGCGGCTTGTGCACCGGGCGGGGAAGCCCCCCAGGCGTCGGGAGATGCGATGTGGTTCGAAGGCGCCCGATTGATCGTGGGAGACGGGGGCGCACCCATCGAGAACTCGGCCTTCCTCGTCGAGGGCAATACCTTCAGTTGGGTGGGGCGACAGGGTGAGGCAGAGCCACCGGAAGGGGCGGTGCGGGTGGATCTGACCGGTAAGACAGTGATCCCGGCACTGCTCGACGCTCACCAGCACATTGGGCTCACTAACATCAAGGATGGAACGAACACCCGGGAAAATTACACGCGCGAAAACCTCGTGGAGCATCTCGAACGAACCGCCTACCACGGCGGGGCGGCCACGATGAGCCTCGGGCTCGAGTTCGACGAGTCGCTCGCGTTCGCTCAGCGGGAGCAAGTGACCCCGAACGCCGCGCGCTTCCTCACTTCGGGTCGCGGCATCGCGGCCACACCCATTGCGGGGCCGCAATCGGAACACCTCCTCGGGATTCCACGTGGCGCGATCAACGAGGAAGAAGGAAGGGCGGCCATACAGGAGCTCAACGGCTACGGCGTGGAGCTCGTGAAGATTTGGGTCGACGGTCGCAGCGGCTCGGTGCCCAAGATCGGACCTGAGGTGTACCGTGCGATCATCGACGAAGCGCACTCCCATGGAATGCGGGTGGTCGCACACGTGGGAACGACGAGCGCCCTGGCCGATGCGAAGGACCTCTTTCGGGCAGGAATAGACGGCTTCGCACATACGGTCCGCGACCGGGACGTGGACGAGGAGTACCTGGAGTTGGTCCGGGAATACCCAGAGGTCTGGACCATTCCGAACCTTCCGGGGAACCTTCCTACAATCGACGATCTGTCCTGGCTCGGCGAAACGCTACCACCCTTCGAAATCGAAAGGTTGCGCGAGCAGATCCTCCTCGATCAGGCTTCAGGCCCCCCCGATCCAAACTCGTTGTTCCCGCTTCAGTGCCGTAACCTCGGGAAGAATCACGAGGCCGGAATGATTATCGGCATGGGAACGGATTCTGGAGGAGTGACAATTCCCTTCAGCGTCGCCTGGACCGCGCACACGGAGATGCGAGACATGGTCAGGTGCGGGCTCAGCCCGATGGAGGCGATCATGGCGGCAACGAGCGTGAACGCTGAGATCCTCGGGCAGGAGGATCTCGGGACCATAAGCGAGGGGAAAAACGCTTCGTTCGTGGTGCTCGACATGAACCCCCTGGTCGACATCAACAACACCAGGCGAATCTCAAAAGTCTATCTGCGGGGTACGGAAGTCGATCGTGAAGCGCTGCGGGCCAAGTTCATGGATGGTGTGCTGTGAGAGAGAGAGTAAAGACAGGAGAGTTAAGAAAAACTCCGGCACCGATCAGGTGAGGGTTGGTCGAAAAGATCTGGACCGAAACGAAAGGACTCTCACTCCCACCATGTCTGTGATCTCAAAACACTAATTCCCAGTTTCACCGGACCACATCGTCCGCAGTCTCGCCCGATCAACCTGATGGCCTCTGAGGTACACGCGGTCAATGTTGCGTGAGTTGGTGATCTCGTCGAGCGGGTTTTGGTTGAGCACGATGAAATCGGCGCTCTTGCCGACGGTGATCGTCCCCAGGTCACTTTCGAGACCGAGGATCTCGGCACCATTCTTGGTCCCGGCTACGATCGCCTCGGCCGGCGTCATCCCCGCCGCAACCATGTTCTCCAACTCTGTATGCGCCGTGAAGCCGATAAAACGATCACCGCCCTGACCGCCCCCATCACTCCCGATGCCAATTCGGACCCCTGCCGTATGGAGCTTCATGATGTTGCTTGCCGTATCCTCCCACGCCTGACGCGCCCGCTCAAGCGCTTCGGGTGCAGTGTTCGCGACTCTGTCTCGAAGCCGATTGATTTGCGCGGGTGTAACCGTCTCGAGCAACAGTGGCTCAGGCGGATCGAGATACGGCGAGTAGATCGTCCGACGCCCGACCTGCGCCAGCAGGACGCTTGCCTCGGGTCGTTCCCTGAACAACTCTAGAAGCTCGTCGTCCACCTCTGTGATCATGTGCGCAAACACATCGATGTCCGCCCTCAGCAGGTCCTTGGCTTCCTCCAGGCCAGTGGCATGCACCGCGACCCTCATATCGTTGCTGTGCGCTTCGTCGATAATCGCCCGATACAGGTTCGGTGCCAGCGGCTCGACGTTGCCGCCACGGGGGTCCACCCAGGTCTTGACGAGTGTCACCCCACGGGAGGCCAGTTCACGAACGTTTGCGCGGGCGCCCTCTTCGGTCGTGACCACGTAGGCCGCGTGCCGCATGTTGTCTGGGCTCAATTCGCTGAGCGGCGACAGCCCCCGGCCCGCAGTGAGGAACCGCGCCGCGTCGGGGTACTCACCCGCCAGGATTGCGTCCCTCAACTGGAACGGCATCACTCCGAAGTCGGATCCCATAGCCTGGCTCACCGCGACCCCGTGATAGGCGAACCGATACATGTGGTCCAGAATGTGTTCGCGTGTGTAGTTCTCCGGCCCGCTCGTCAGGTCCTTCATGTAACCGATGTGGGAATGTGCGTCGACCAACGCCGGTATGACCGTCTTTCCCGTCAGGTCGATCCTCACCGCACCTGCCGGGACCTGGAACTCTCCCACGCGGCCAACCTGGCCGAACCTGTCTCCTTCGATTGAAAAAACCGAGTCTTCGATGGGTGGGCTGCCGTCGCCCACGATCAGACGCGCCCCTTCGAATACGGTCACCGCTTGGGGGGTCTGGTTTGTAGTTTGAGCGGAACACGCCGCGGTGACACAGAGCCAAGCAACCAAGAGAATCCTCGAACCCATGTTCCCTCCTCCAGTACGCGGGCATGAGCACACCTACCCCGGCGCCTCGATGACAGGTCGATGCCCCACCTCGCTGTGTGGGTACTCAGGGCATTATATGAGGAATGTGCGGTTTTGTCGCTGTAAGCTGCCGACGTCGTAGAGCCTCCCCCGCGCCGCATTATCGTCCCGATTCCCAAAACCTCCGCCACGGACTTCAGAGATGCGCTGTGGGTGGCTCATGGCGAATCCGAGTTATTGTCAAAAGTGGTGTTTAGGAGATTGATTCAAGCGGCGGCCTGATCGACTTGTGTCGCTTCGACACCATCGTTGAATTTCACTCCGATGATTACCTTGCTCAGATCATCGAATCCTCGTAATCGTCGCCAATTGTTCTCAGCGCACTGGCCCAGTTTGAACATCATGTGCAGCATGCCATCCCGTGTCAGGCAACCTCTGGATCGCTTCGTTCGGTGTCGAATGGTGGCAAAGGTCGACTCAATGGGATTCGTCGTTCTGATGCTCTGCCAGTGCTTGGCCGGAAAGTCGTAAAAGGCCAGCAGTTCCTCTCTGTCTTTCTGCAGGCAGAGTGTGGCTTTCGGATACTTCGGTTCATAGGTTTCAATGAACAAGTCGAATGCCTTCTCGGCGTCTGCCTTCGTCTCGGCCTGCCAGATCGAGTGCAGGGCCTGTTTCGCCTTCGCCTGGACCGACTTGGGCAGGCAGTTGAGGACGTTCATGACTTTGTGCATCCAGCAACGTTGTTGACGTGTCTCGGGATAGATTTCCTCCAGTGCGGCCCAGAACCCCATCGCACCGTCACCGATGGCCAACTTCGGAACATTCATCCCACGGGACTTCAGCTTCAACAAGACCTCGCGCCAACTCTGTGTCGATTCCCGTACACCGTCTTCGATCGCCAGGAAACGCTTCTCTCCGCGTTCATTCACGCCGATCACGACCAATGCACACAACTTGGTTTGTTCCGCCCGAAGTCCGCTGTAGATGCCGTCGGCCCAGACATAGACCCAGCGATCTGCATCCAAACGCTCCTCGCATCCGAGGCGGTACTGTTCGCCCCAAACCTGTTTCAACCGCGATACCGTGCTCGCCGACAGACCCTGCGCCTGGGGACCGACAAGAACTTTTAGGGCCTCACCCATCTCGCCGCTGGAAACGCCTTTCAAATACAACCACGGCACCGCTGCTTCCAGCGACTTCGTCTTCCGAATGTACGGTGGTACCAGGGCCGATCGGAACGTCACAGCTTCGCCCGTCTTGGCACGGACCTTCGGGATTTGGACTGTTACCGGACCCAATCCCGTCTGCAGTTCGCGTTCCGGCAGATAACCGTTGCGTACCACCCCGGCGTTTCCTGTCTCAGTTCGCCGGCCACCGTGCTGGGATAGCAGCTCTGCCAATTCGGCTTCCACTGCGCGTTGGATCAGTTGCTGTGCCCCAACTCGTAGTAGTTCTGTTACTGGATCCTCAATCGTTTCTCGACCTTCCGGTCCATTCACGTTACTCTTGCTCACAGTGGCGTATCTCCTATGGTTGCTTTGAAGTTTTGTCACAACAAATCAACCAGATACGCCGCTCTTATTCAATCCCTCAAACACCAGATTCGGTTATAACTCGGCGAATCCGACGTGTAATTCGTTGATATTTCAAGTCTTGTTTTCCTGAAAACGATCGCTATAATCGCCCGGTGCACGATCTGATCATCCTGCCCCTTCACTCCAGTGCGACGCGCGCCCGCTACCTGGGACCGGGCGGGCTGCGTGATGGGCAGTGCTAGCATGAACGTGATGCGTCCTGCCTTGATTTGTATCTTGTTCGCCAGCGCTGCCTATGGGCAACTGACGGCACGCAATCCCGTCGACGAACTGAAAGACCAGGTGAGCGAAGCCCTGGCACTGGCCGGCGTGCCTTTCACCGCCGATCAGGAACGGCAGTTGGCCCTGCTGATTGAAGATGACCGGCAGGCTGCGGAAAACCTGTTTGGCGCAACCTGGGATTTCAGTCAGGGACCGCCTCAGGGCGAGCAGCAGGATCAGGCTCTGGCCGGCATCCGCTTTATGTATGACGAATTGCGTAGCAAGCTTCCCGCTTACATGACCGCGGTGCAGAGACGCGCCTGGGAGAACTACCAGAGTGAACAGGACGTGGCTTTTTATGAGGAGGATTCCTCAGACAACGGTGCCGGGAGCGGAAGAATTCAACAGATCCGCGTGACGAATAACGCTTTCAATGTCGAAACCGCCACCGCTAACGGAAGTCGGGGCCTGCATGAAGGCGGCGCGAGAACCGAAGTAATCGAGCGCGGCGGCGGCGGCGCCTTTCACGGCAATTTCGCGGCAACCTTCCAGGACGAGGCCCTGAACGCCCGAAATCCCTTCGCGGACAATAAACCGCCCTACTATGAACGGACCCTCAACGGCGACATCAGCGGTCCCGTCATTCAAGATCGCCTCTCACTGAACTTCGCCCTCAGGGACAACAGACGGGAAAATGTCGGCACCGTGAAGGCCGAAACACCGGACGGACCTTTTTCGCTCGGCGTCACCCGGCCCGTGTTGTTCCGGTCCTACGACACCCGGGGCGTGCTGCAGATTGCGGACGCACATTCGCTGCACATGCGTTTCCAGTACGCCACCCACGACATCGAGAACGATAACGTGGGCAATTTCAGCCTGCCCGAACGCGCTTCCCACACTGAGACCCAAGACCATGTCGTCGATCTTCGCGCAGTCTCCATTCTTTCCGAGCGCACCGTGCACGATCTCCACTTCATCTGGCGTAAAAATCGCAACGAGACCACGCCCCTAAGCAATGCCCTGGGGATTGTTGTCAAGGACGCCTTCACCGGAGGGGGCTCACAGAACCGGGACCTGATCAACGGAAACGAATACGAACTGAACAACCTGATTTACTATGCCGGTCAAACTTTCACGATGAGAAGCGGGTTTCGGGGCTGGCGCCGGAGCGAACATTCGGTTTTGGAAGACAATTTCTTTGGCGAATTCACGTTTTCGGATCTGGAAAGCTACCGGGCCAGAACACCGCTCAAGTACAGGATCAAATGCTGCGACCCCTCGTTTGACATGAGCCAGACGCACCTTGCTTTGTTCTCCCAGAACGATTTCAAACTCACGCCGACCTTCACCCTGATGCTGGGCATACGCTATTTCGTGCAAACGAACCTCGGTGACCGGAATAACGTGGACCCACGCATCGGTTTTGCATATGCGATTGGCAACTCGACGGTTATCCGCGGCGGTGCCGCTATCTTCACGCAAACGGCAAATTTCAGACAAATGAAGATTTCTAGAAGGTTGGACGGAGAACGGCTGTACGAGATCCAGATCGACAATCCGGGTTGGCCCGACCCGTTCTCATCCGGCAGCCTCAGGCCCCGATCCCGCAACGTGATCGCGCCTGACTTGAGAAATCCGTATTACGCGGTGACACAAGTGCAAGTGGAGCAGAGCCTGCCGCATAATCTTTTCGTGACGGTGGCTTACGACGTGAGCCGTGGGATCAAACCCCTCCGTCTCCGGGACCTCAACGCGCCGTTTCCGGAAACCGGCCTCCGACCGTTTCCTGATGAGGGTCAGATTATCCAACTCGAAAGTGGCCTGTCGACGCACCAACATTTCAAGACCACCATGCGGCAGCGCATCAGCGTCTTCAATATCACCGCGGACTATCAATATTACCACGGCGTCAGCGATGGGCCTGGCACGGGCGGTTTTCAATCGTTGCCGGTCGATAGCCGTGACGTCCTGGGTAAGGAGTGGGGACGAACCGTCAACCCCGTGCATACCTTCAACACGAGCGTCAATTCGCGGTTGCCACTGGACGTGTACCTGACGACGGTCATCGGGGCACGCAGCGGCAGGCGCTATACGATCACCACGGGTCGGGACGATAACGGCGATGGTGTGAGTAACGATCGACCTGAGGGCGTCGTCAAGAACAGCGAAATCGGACCGAAGTATTTCGATATCAGCTTCAATATCTCAAAAGCCATTGAATTCAGACGCGACGGCTCGAGCGCCGCAGGCACCGGACCCAGAATGAATGTCTTCGCGAATCTCAGCAACGCCTTCAACATGACACACCTGGGAACACCCAGCGGTGTCCTGACGTCTCCTTTCTTTGGAAGATCTTTCAACGCGACGTCACCGCGGCAAATCGAGGTTGGAATGAGATTTCAGTTCTGATCGAGGTGGCGCACCCGGAACTGGATGGTTTCCCCCACCCCGACGCACATCGTCGTCGTGAATACCATCGTCACAATTGAGGTCGAAAAATCGGCACATATGACCCGTCGCGGCACGCGCGATGGCTTCATTTGTCGCTCGGGTTCTGGCCGCCCTTCCTAACCGCTAAAGTCAGTTACTTGAGCGCCACGCCAACTGAGCATCCATGCATTCGGAAACCAGCGTTAGATACCGCCCGGTCGCTGTCTCGCTGACAAGGGTATGCGGATCGTCCGGCCCACGAAAATTCAAAGCGTGAAGCTTATCCAATGTCTTGTCCCAACTATGATGCAGCGAAAGAAAGGCGTCCGCGCCGGCACTGTCGGCAAGACTCTTAAACCGCTTGAGCGACGTGCTCCAGAGTCGCATACTTTCGATTTCAGTCGGGTAATACTGGACTCCGTTTTGCAGCTGGGCCCCCCCGGCACCCCGGCCGCCAACCACGCTGCCCACATGCCTTTGGTTTCCGTCCTTCAGCGGTGAGACCAGAAGCGAAACGCTACCTGGAGTGTGGCCCGGGGTCACATAGAGGGTCACAGTGACATCACCCAGCGTCAGTTCCTGACCGTCCGTGATGACCATGTCTTTCCTTGGCTTGGTTTCGGCTCCTACATTCGACCTGGCGATCACATCCCAATCCGCCTCGGATATCAGGACGCGCGCTTCGTAACGGTCCTGGAGAAGTTTGGATCCCCCGTAAAACTGAGGCTCGCCTTCATTCACGATGACATATTTGATCTGTCCCGGATCGAGACCCAGTTTCTCCAGCCCGTTCACAATCAATTCCTCAACGTTGTAGTCGTGACCCGAATTGATCAGAATAATGCCCTCCGAGGTCGTCACCGCCCAGACATTAAAATTGTCGTCCCTGGAGCCACCGACATAGTACAGGTTGTCGAACACCTTCACCGGGTCGGTGTACCACTCGGAACGGGGCGGTATCGTTCGTGTGGCGACGGGCGCAGCGGTGGGCACGGCTGCGGGCCGGGCAGCGGCCGGATTGGGTTCGGCGCAAAGGTCAAAAGGGCTCCCGGTAAAATCGTGCCCTGGCTCGTAGGCCACAGCCCTGGCTGCGGCCACATGATCTTGAGCATCCCCGACCTGGGCGTTGGCTTCGGTCGCACCCCAACCCGTCAAAAGCAAAGCACTGCAAAATACCGATGCCAAATAGCACTTCATGGTCCGTCTCCTTTGACTGTGAATCACCGTCTGATATCGAATCGGGCACACACGATCACATCTGCATTTCGTGTCTTTCTGGATCATCTCAAAGACTCCTCGGCAAACGGCAGGTAGCGGCCAAGGACAATGACCGCCAACCACAGAAACATCGAACTCGCCGCAATAAACTTAGCGAAGAGGGGTGCGTCGTCTCCGGGTCCCAGATGCGCCCAGGCGCGGAAAGCACCGGTGCAGTAGAACAGCAAAAGATTGGCTCCCGCAATCAAAATGGCCAACATCTTGAGGTGCACGTTGATGTTGAAAACATAGAAGTAGGGCATGCTCACAAAGAAGAGAAAGCCAGTGCTAACATTAATAATGAATCCGACGATACCCCAGGGCAGAAACCGGTGCAGGGGAGCGACGGGCAACTGCTTCAAGAATCCCAGCAGGCGGAGATTGAGCACTCCAACTGCAGCCACAATCAGTATCAAGCCGAGAAAGTGAAGCGTCTCCAGAATTGGCCAGACCCACCGGGAATAACCGGTCACCCAATATCCGATCCACGGAATAATGGCGGAGCCTAGGGTCCCTGTAATCGATTCTGATTCCGGGCCGGACAGAATTTCCGGATGGCGGATCCCGCCACCCGTGTTCCCGGTGATTGTCATGAGGCCCACCGTCACGATCGAAAAAAACACGACCGCTGACACGTTCCATCGCGCAAGCGGCCCCGGGGCCGGGTTCGAGATCCGACTGAACTGCCACAGTCCAAGCAAAGCGACGGCGCCAGTGATCTCCATGAACACGAATGCCAGCAGCGCCGCGCCCTGGTGCGTTTGAATCGAGGCTTCTGACACACCCGGGGATCCTCTAAGCACCTCCTGCGCCACATTGCCGCTCATATAAGTGGGAATCGCCAGAAGAGCCATGAGCGAGAGAAGTGCAAGACTGGCTTGCTTCAGGTCGTCGCTATTCGCAAGCAGGGAGACAAGGAGAAGGCCAAGCCCGATGAAAGAGCCGATGATAGGCCAGTGATTCAATAAAAGGTGTATGTGCTCCAAATACACGAGTGCATCCTCTTAACCGAGGTAGCTCACATAGCTGTACGTATAAGCCAGCAAGCGGCCCGACGAGACGGCCCCAATCCAAAAAATGAGGGACCATGCCGCAAAGAGCTTGCCCTTCGTCATCATGGCGGTGTCACTCAAGCCAGGGTCGCTGAACACACGACTCTTAAGCATCTGCATCGTCGTCACGGCTAAGCCGATCAAAGCCAGCTTGATATAAAAATCCGGATTCGTAAGGGATTTGGTCGGATAAGCGATCAGAAGGAGTATGCCGGATGCGACCTGTATCCAGAAGCCGGCCCATATGATGCGGTACAAGCCCTTGAGGGGCGCCAGAGGCAGGTCCGGTGCCACGCCAAGAATGCGCAATGCAATTACGGCACTTGCGCCGACGAGTAACCCCATGCCGATCGCGTGAAAGGAAAGAACAAACCAGAATCCGAACAGCGACGTGGATTCGCGAAGCCATATGCTCAGACCACTTTCTTCGATCACCTCAAAAAACAGTGGTAGCTCCAAGTTTGCCTCCTTGTCGGGTCTGCCGGCAACCAACCGAAACAACCCGCCCCAAAACCAAAAACTTAGACAGGGGCCGTAATGTGTCATAGCCTCAACCGCTCGTCAAGCAGCGGTTCGACTCACAGGCAGTCATTGAAACGCGGTCACTGGGACGAAAATCGTCCACCCGCATGACACGCGTACGGTAGACTTGCCGCAACAACGGCGTCCGAAGAAATGCCGCGGGCAATCGAAGAACTGAATGAACTGAGGAGAGCTGCGATGGGGCGAATTTTGCTGAAGGGTCTGGCTGCATCCGTCCTGGTCGCCGTTGTAGTCACACTCGTCATGAACCCACGAATGCTGGGCAGGTCTGGGGGCGCGCAGGGTTCACTTCAGATGCCGTTATTCCAGGTCGACCCTGCCTGGCTCAAGCTTCCCCAAAACTGGGTATTGGGCCAGGGCTCCGCGGTCGCCGTTGATAAGCACGATCATGTATGGATACTGCACCGTCCCCGCTATGTGGGCGCTCTCTACGAGCAACCGGCCGGCAAGACTGCCGCGCCTCCCGTTCTGGAATTCGACGCGACCGGTAAGTTTGTTCAAGCGTGGGGCGGACCGGGCATCGGATATGACTGGCCCGATCAGGAGCACGGAATTTACGTTGATAATGAGGATAGTGTCTGGATCGGGGGGAGCGCGCGTCCCGCGTTGGCAGGACCCGGTCCCGGAAACGTAAGATCAGACAACATGCTGCTGAAGTTCACGAACACGGGGGAGTTCGTGATGCAAATCGGTCGCAGGGATCAGAGCACGGGAAACAACGATACGAAGAACCTGTATGCGCCCACCGACGTGTTTGTCTACGGCGAAACGAACGAGGTCTTCGTCTCCGACGGCTATATCAATCGGCGTGTGATTGTCTTTGACGCGGATACAGGGGCCTACAAGCGCATGTGGGGCGCGTTCGGCAACATGCCGGTGGATTTCCCAGACCAGTTGAAAAATGCAAGAACACCCCACCCCAACCCGGGTACCCGCAGGCCGGATCCTCGGGCAGCGCCCGCCGGGGGAGGCAACCAGCGACCGGTGGAAACAGGCCCGGGTCCGGACCAATTCAACACCGTTCATGCCGTTGAAGTATCAAACGATGGCTTGGTCTATGTTGCTGACCGTTCCAATGATCGCGTCCAAGTGTTCACAATCGACGGTGAGTACCTCACCGAGGCGTTCATCAACCGCAGTGGTCCGGGTAACTCGGCTGCCGGGATGGCACTCTCCCCCGATCCGGAGCAAAGGTTCCTCTACGTCGCCGATTTCGGCGGAGCAAGCGTCGTCGTGATGGATCGCAGGACCCTCGAAGTGCTGGTCCAGTTCGGCGACAGCAGCGGCACAGCCGGAAACTTTGTGCTGCGGGGCCCGCACCATATGGCTGTCGATTCGAAGGGCAATCTATACACCGCGGAAGTTCACCCAGGGAACCGCGTCCAGAAGTTCGTGTTCATGGGCATGGGACCCCCACCACGGCAGTGACCGCCGGAAGCCAGCTTGAAGCTGGCGAAAACCGGGCCTGCGTTGCGGGTGTGGCCCGGCGTTGACAAGCATAGACCGCCCAACTTACAATGTTCACCTCTAAAAAAATCGATAGACAAAGACTGTTAGGAGGCTGTGCCAAAGGGCACCGTTCGCGTCGAAAACAGACGTGATCGTTCACGGGAGGTCTTAAATGTTTTATCGCACTCTTATTGCAGGAACCGTTTTGGCTGTCCTGGTTGTGCCCTCGGCGCCGGGTGTGGTACCCCTTGCCGCCCAGGCCCCGTCGGACGCCGTAACAGCGGAGTGGCCTCCGCCCCCAACGACGTACTCCCCGCCCCGAACGCCATGGGGCGATCCGGACCTCCAGGGCACGTGGGACTCCCTGAGCCGGATCCCGATGGAACGACAGGAAGTGTATGAGGGGAAACCGGTTTTGACGGATGAAGAATGGGCTGAATGGTTAGTACGCGAGCCACCGGAAATGACCGGCTACAATGACTTCTGGAACAATCGGGACTTCGTAAGGGACAGACGGACGTCGCTCGTTGTGGATCCGCCGGATGGAAGAATCCCCGCGCTCACGCCTCAAGCACTTGCGAAAATGGACGCGTATGAAGCTGCTCGGAGTGCGCCCGGACGCGGCCGATACGATTCATGGGAGGACTTCCGCACCATGTCGCGTTGCATCGCGGCACACTCGCCCCAGGGTCCGATGGATTACAACAGTGCAGTGCTGATCATGCAGTCGCCCGGATGGGTGGTGATGGTCCGCGAGCGACTGGACACGCGCGTCATCCCGCTTGACGGGACTCCGCATCTGGACCCGGACCTCCGCCAGTGGAATGGGGACTCTCGGGGTCACTGGGAGGGGAATACCCTCGTCATCGAGACAAGGAATTTCACGGACAAGCAGATGGGGACCGGCAGTCGCCGCCCTGCCACCACACCCGGGGCTTCATCGGGACCATCCTTCATCAAAAGAGGTATCACCTTCGAGAACTTTCATCTGACCGAACGTTTCGTCGTCGTCAGCCCGACGCGGATGCACTACTATGCCACGCTCGAGGATCCGACGACGTGGACCCGACCCTGGACCTTCATGCTTCCCTGGGTGAAAGACGACAATTATCAGATGCTCGAGTACGCGTGTGTCGAGGGAGACATCAGCGTTGGGGCGGCCCTGGCTGGCGAACGTATGATAGAAGAGAGAGAGCGCGCCGCCGGGGAAACCGCGAATGAGGAACAGCAGTGATCGTGCGTGTCAGAGAATTAGGAGCCCGATTGGATGCGTAATCAACTAAGCCGCTCGCTGCCAAGAATTCTCACAATCGCTGTAACGGCCTCTTTTTTGCTGCTTTCGGCGCCCGGGATCCCTGCTCAGACACCAGGGGGCGAGATACCACGATTGCCCGACGGCACGCCCGACTTGAACGGCTTCTGGCAGGTCCTCAACACCGCACACTGGAACCTCGAAACCCAGGTCGGAGGACCCGCCCCGCCGGAAGGACTCATGCTTGGCGCGATCGCCGCCATTCCACCGGGCCTGGGCGTGGTTGAGGGGGGGGAGATCCCGTATCAGGCGTGGGCGCTGGAAAAGCGCAATGAGAATCGCGAGAACTGGACCACACTGGACACGGAATTGAACTGCTTTCTCCCGGGTGTGCCTCGGGTGACCTATCTTCCGCATCCGTTTCAGGTCCTCCAGTACAAGGACAGGATCCTGATTATCTACCAGTATTCATACGCCCGTCGCGATATCCGGATGAGGGAGCCCGAGGAATTTCCGATCGAACAGTGGCTGGGATGGTCCTACGGCCGCTGGGAAGGGGACACGCTCGTCGTTGACGTGAGCGGTTTCTTGCCGGCCTCCGATCTCCGGCCGAATGAGCCACCGCTTGGAAACTGGCTGGACCGGTCGGGGAACTTCTACAGCGAAGGGCTTCATGTGGTCGAACGCTATACTCCCATAGACGCGACCCACATAATGTATGAAGCCACGATCGAGGATACAAACGTCTTTACACGGCCCTGGACAATCAGTATGCCACTCTATCGTCGTCTGGAGCCAAACATGCGAATTATGGAATTCAAATGCGCGGAATATATCGAAGAAATGAACTGGGGCCATCTGCGAAGACAGCCCAGCAACTGATCCGATATTCGAACATGAATATTACGAGACAACCCAACGGTCGGAGGTACAGGTGATGCGAAGAACGCTTTCGGTTATAGCTGTCGTTGTCGGTCTCTTGTTGCCGGGAACGCTACCCCTCAGCGCCCATCACGCTTTTTCGTCGGAATTCGATGGAAATAGGCCGGTTGAGCTGACAGGGACCGTCACCCGGATGGCATGGGTCAACCCCCATGCATGGATCTACATGGACGTCGAACAGGCGGACGGCACGGTGGAACAGTGGATGGTCGAAGGGGGCACCCCCAATACACTGATCCGGAGAGGCTTGAGGCGGTCGGACCTGCCGGCCGGAACGGAGATCAAGGTCAGTGGCTTTCGTTCCAAGGACGGAACTCTCCGCGCCAATGGCACGAACATCACGCTGGCCGATGGACGACAGCTGTTTATTGGCTCGCCGGGTACGGGTGCCCCGTTAGAAGGGCGCGAAACTATCGGAACGCAGGAGAACTAGTGTACCCCGCTCGAAGTAATGTAACTAAAATAGCTTTCCAACGTCCAATAGAGAATGAGGAAAGCACCGACCATTGAATTGGATGACAAGCAGCGGATGGAGTTGGAGCGACTGAGTCGAAGCCGGAGTACATCGGTCCGGTTGGCGGAACGATCCCGAATTGTATTACTGGCCGCTGAAGGTCGGAACAATTATGAGATCGCCGCCCGCTTGGAGATCACGCGCCAGAAAGCGGGCCGCTGGCGCAATCGTTTTGTGGAACAGGGCTTGGCTGGGATCGAAAAGGATGCGCCGCGAAGCGGACGGATTCCCACGATCAGTCGCCGGAAGCGAGCCCGGATCGTCAAGAAGACACTGGAAGAGAAGCCCCCGAACGCGACGCACTGGAGTCGGGCCTCGATGGCGAAGGCCGTTGGCGTGAGCGAGTCCACGGTCGGGAAAATCTGGCGGGTCCATGGACTGAAGCCTCATCTGTCACGAACCTTCAAACTATCCAACGACAAACGATTCGCCGAAAAGCTGGAGGATGTGGTCGGTCTGTATCTGAGCCCACCGGAAAACGCCATTGTCTTGTCCTGCGATGAGAAGAGCCAGATGCAGGCCCTGGACCGCACGCAACCCGGGTTACCTCTGAAGAAGGGGCGGTGTGGCACCATGACCCACGATTACAAACGTAACGGGACAACCACGCTTTTCGCCGCGCTCAACATCCTGGACGGTTCGGTCATCGGAACCTGCATGCCAAAGCATCGCCATCAGGAATGGATCCGGTTTCTGAATCAGATCAAACGCGCCATGCCGAAAGATAAGGAGATCCACATTATTTGCGACAACTATGCGACTCACAAACATCAGAAAGTCGTCAACTGGCTCAAGCGTAACAAGCGTTTTCATGTGCACTTCACGCCAACCAGTGCGTCGTGGCTCAACATGGTCGAGCGCTTTTTCCGGGATCTGTCCGAGCAACGACTCCGGCGTGGCGTTTTCCGCTCGGTCCCCGAGTTGATCCAGGCCGTGGAGGACTACCTCGCTCGTCACAATGAAGACCCGAAACCCTTCATCTGGACTGCAACGGCTTCCGACATCCTTGCTAAAGTCCAGCGCGGCCGGCGAAATCTTGATAAGTTACAGTCTGTTTAACGGGGACCACTAGCAGGACGAACTGAAACAGAGTTCAATGGGGGCGGGACCGGACCGCAACCGATTCCGGGTTCTTCAGCTCGTGGGGCGGACCCTATTTCCCTTGCATTTCGGTTGCTGGAGCGAAAGAATTGCCACACACTCATCCCTCCAGCGGGAACGGGCCTCGTGTTCTTCCTAAACCGATGTACAAGGGTTCCGTATGAATGAATATGTGAGTGGTGAGTTGTAAGTTCTAAGTTTTAAGTAATGGATGAGTTACCACGAAGCTATTCGCTACGCTTGCGGCGCGATCGGCGTCCCTGCCGATCTGACTGCACCGCAGTTTTCTAAAGAGGGGACTTCATGCACGTAACGCAAAGTAAAACGTTAATGGCAATTTTGGCGGTCACCGTGATCGGGATTGCGGGCGTCTGGGCCGGGCTTGTTCCGGAGTCGGCCCCGGGAGTTGTTCCGGAGGCGACCCCGGAAACCGCCGAGAGCGTCGCGCGACTGGTTTCCGTCCAGGAATTCCCCCAACTCGACGCCTGCGCATGGGATACCCCTGCCAGCTTCAGTTCGGGTCCAGCGCCATCGTTAAGTTCGGAAAATCTGCTCGGTGCCTTGGAGCAACGGGGGGGCGCTTCGTTTCTGCTAGCTGGCTTCCAGCAAGAAGCGCTGGAAATGCGACGGGCGGGACGGGGTGGACCCGCGGAATTCGATGCCGACAGGCAGGGGACCGCGACCCATCTGCGCACGCTGGCGGATACCTATCCCACCTTTACCGCTGTCGGCGTCAATACCAACACCAATGAAGTGATCCTGCAGGACAACAATCTATGGTCCGCCTACATCTTCAACCGGCTGGATAACACACCGCCGCGCGCGCGATTCAGCGAGCCGAAGCGGATCATCCAGGGGCCTGAGACCGAGATGCAGTTCAACAACGGCCTCTACATCGATCCGGTGAACGGGGATATGTATTCGGTCGAATCGGACACGGGCGACAAGATGGTGGTGTTTGCCCAGGACGCCGGGGGTAACGTCGCGCCCAAGCGCATCCTGAACACACCCCATCGAGTGTACAGCGTTGCCGTCGACGAAGTGAGGGAGGAGCTCTACATCACCGTGGAGTACCCGCCCGAGGTGGTCGTGTACAACAAGAATGCCGAGGGGGATGAACTGCCGCTGCGGCGCATCGTCGGGGACAACACCCAGCTGGAAACACCCCACGGGATCGCCGTCGACTCGAATCTCGGGCTCTTGTACGTGAACAACTGGGGCCATACCACGGATTTTGGAGATTCACGAGGTGGGACGACGGGTTACGAAGATAATGGCAGGAATATTTCTCCTGTTGGCGATCCCTCTACGGGCCGGTTCAATCCGACTTCGATCACGATCTATTCGATCGAGGCGAACGGGGACGTGGCACCGATACGTGTGATTGAAGGGGACCGGACGCAGTTGAATTGGCCTGGAAACATGACCGTGAACCAGGAGACCGGGGACCTGTATGTTGCCAATGACATGGATCACTCGATCCTGGTTTTCACAGGGTTGGACACCGCCGACGGCAACGTGGCGCCGACGCGGGTCATCAAGGGTGATCAGACCAAGCTGGTCCACCCGACCGGAGTGGCTGTGGACACCGTGAACCAGGAGTTGTGGGTGTCCAACCTGGGTAACGCATCGGGGGTGGCGTTTCCGCTCGAGGCCGATGGGAACGTGGCGCCCTTGCGGGTCGTACGTGCGGCGCCGGAGGAACACCAGTCGTTGATTTTCGGTCGGACCGCGGCGGTGACGTATGACCCCAACCGGGAAGAAATCCTGGTACCGAACTGAGTGAACCATCCGCAGGTTGCGGCCTTCGCCAGGTTGGCGGAGGAGAACGCGGTTCCGACACGTGTGATTGAAGGTGTGGCGTCGCGGCTCGGCCGGACAATGCATGATGTGATGTTCGATGCGATTCACGATGAACTCGTCGTGACGAGTCCATTCGCCCAGGCGATTTTGACATTCCGGGGCGATGCGGACGGCGAAGAAGCCCCCCTGCGCATCATCCAGGGTCCAAACACCCAGATCGTGAGCGAACGGGGTTTGGATAAAGTCACCATCGACCCGGTCAACAACGAGATCCTGATCGCGACCAACCACGGAGACGATCGAGACCCACTCGGAGCCATTCTGGTATTTCCGCGGGAAGCGGACGGCGATGTCGCTCCGATCCGGGTTCTGAGCGGGCCCGCCACCCAGTTCGGGGGCGGCCGTCCATCGATGCGGGTCGACAACAAGAACGACCTGTTGCTCGTCGCTGAGAGTGGCGGTATTTTGATCTTTGATAGAACCGCGAGCGGGAATACGGCGCCGATTGGAAGGATTCCAGGACCGAGCGGCAACCAGTTCGACGTCTACAACAATCTGATCATCACGCTGAGGGGCGACTACCTCTACGCCTGGGACATCCACACCAGGGGCGAGGGCATCCGTCCGGTCTGGAAGATCTCAACTCCACTCGGGGCGCGGGCCAACCAGACGGGACTTGTTCTGGATCCTGTTCATGAGGAGGTCATCGTCGCGACCGGAGCCGGAAACCAGATTCTGGTGTTTCACGTTCCCGAAATATTCGCGGATCGCAGCGAGACGCCACGCGCCTCGACACCATTCCGCTTCTCAGCTGAGGAGTAGTTCCAGCCCTCGTCATCGGTGAGAAACCGCTGAACTTCATGGGAGCCGATCTTCGCGGTCGGCTCCCCCGCTACCCTGTTCGAGAGTCGTCGATATCGCATGGCCCGCGCGCGCGCAAAATTCATCAGAGTCCAAACACGGACGTTCAAAAACCCCATTATTCCATCCCGTTCTCATTAGTGTCTGCGGACCCGAACGCGCATTAGTCTCTGTCGACAATCATTAAGATTCCAGCGATTCGGCGTCCGGGGCTTTTCAATTGACCCGCCTGGCATCGATCTATAGAGTTTCGCATTAGAGTGTCGGCCTTGGATTCGACTTGCAGGTAAGAATCGATTCTCGTTATCGGAATTTTCTGAAAGACATCTATAGACGGCGGGGTGCCTATGCTTAAGGGATCTAAGTTCTGGGGCAGTTTCTTTGTAGTCGCGGTTTTGAGCACGGTCATACAACCTGCGGCTCTCGCTGCCCAATTCACGACGGCTGAGACTTTCGATATCAACCGCTTCTCGCCGAATGGTGGTCAGTTCGAAACGTTTTACGTGACCGACTCCGAACCACTGGGGGCCTTGCTGGATTCAAACCTGATCTCCGCTGAAACCCGGGTCCTGCTGACCGAAACTGCGACGGGAAAGCTTGCTTTCCTGACGGACCAGATGTCCTTTCACCATATTGCTCAAGGCGAGGCAAACGGGCAGCCGTGGATGGTGACGTTTTGAGTGGTCTGTAATACCGGGGTCAGTATGATCCCGACGATAGACGGAAAGCTGTACCATTTCGAAAACCCTGGTATCTATGACGGCCTCTTCCTGATGGCCGATACCGAGACCTCCACGTTCTGGAACCACATCACGGGTGAAGCTCTTTACGGAGAGTTGGTGGGGCAGCGCCTGCCGCTATCGAACCTGCTCCAGATGAACGTCGAACAGGCGTTGGCGATGGATCCCGACATTGAAATCGCGCTCTCGCCGTATGAGGGACCACGGATCGCGGGCGGGCAGTACGCCCGGGACGACGAGACCAGGGATCTGATGCCCCGATTTGCTGGAACGCTCGGCACCGAGGATGAACGCCGCCCCCGGATGGAACTGGGCCTCGGTGTCTGGACAGATCAGACGAACCGTTACTACGCGGTTGAAAGCATTCGTGCACAAGGGAATTTCGTCATCGACGAGCTCGACGGGCGGAGCGTTCTCGTATACGTCGATCCGATTTCATCCACGCCCGCCGCTCTTTACGTGGATGCCGGTGAAGCGCGTTTCGAAGGAAGCGAAATCCATCTCAGTGACGGCACGGTCGTTCGGGCGGGGAGTCTCGTTGGGCCCGATGGCGGGCCCAGAAGCGTGGACCGTCCCCTGCAGCTGTTTACCCGGTGGTATGGGTATGCCCGGACGTTTCCAGGAACAGAGATCTTTGGCGAAGATTAGGGGTAAGACGCGTTGAATCTATTGGAGGCGAGAGCGATGAAACTGTGGGTGGGTGTCTTCGTTCTGATGGCGTTGATGGCCGTAGGAGCAATAGCGGAGCCTGTGGAGTCAGGAGCGCAAGAACTCGAAGTGTGCGAGGCAGACGCTGAGATCGCAAACCTCAGCTTCACGCTGAAGGATATAAACGGTGAAGACCTCGCCCTCAGCGACTATGCAGGCAAAGTCATCCTGTTGGACTTCTGGGCCACGTGGTGTGTCCCGTGCCGGATCGAGATCCCGGGTTTCATTGAGCTGTTCGACACATACGAATCAGAAGGTTTCATCGTCCTGGGCGTGTCGGTGGACGGTCTGGACGAGCCCGACGTGTCACTCGATGAAACCGTCACCAGGCTCCAGGCCTTCGCCGAGGAGTTACAGATGGACTACCCCATCCTGCTCGGCGCTCGGCGTCAGGACGTACTGGATGCGTATGGGCCACCGTACGGTTTCCCAACTACATTTGTGATCGGGCGGGATCTCAGGATTTGTGGTCAGCACACGGGCTTTGCTACCAAGGAAACTTTTGAAGCCGAGATCCGCGCCGCCCTCGCGGATTCCGGCCGCTAGGACAGCCCCGGAATCAGTCCCGATTCCAATCTCAATACCCGATAATTGCTGTCGGAAGTTGACTTGTCCCCGCATGGTCCGTTTGTGATCCAATAAGACTGTGGAGTCCACAAAGTCAATGTGTGGTGTCTCTCCCCGTTCACACAAATTTGGAGAAACTATGAAAACCAAGGCAACGTTCGCGATCATGGGATGTCTTTTGGCGTCGACTCTGATCGTCAGCCCACTCGCCCGCGCGCAGGCGCCGACCGGGACCCTCGCACCCGACATCGCCGGCGTCGTCGCGGCCGGCACTCCGGTCGAACTGATCTGGACGACGTTGACTGATAGCGCTGACGGTATCGTGGGCGCTGCCGACGGCAGCCTCCTGTTTGCGCAGGAACCGGTAAGTAGGGTGAGCCGGATCGATGCCCAGGGACAGGTCACGACATATATGGAGAATACGAACGGGACCGGTGCGCTTGCGCTCGATGCCCAGGGCCGCATCTTTGCATGCCAGAGACACGATGTTGCGGTCGGTATTCTGGCCCCGGAGGGTCAGATTCTCACGGATAACTTCCAGGGTGAACCGCTGTTCGGCGCCAATGATCTGGTCGTCGACAAAAAGGGCGGCGTTTACTTTACCGAGAGCGGACGGATGCCGTTTCCAGGGGTTTACTACATCAGTCCTGCCGGACAAATGACGAGCCTGGGCAACGATATTCGTGCGAACGGGATCATGCTCAGCGGAGACGAAGGAACACTGTATGTCACTAACAGACAGACAATCCTGGCCTTCGATGTTCTGTCCGACGGAGGGGTGAACAACCGGCGAACCTTTGGCACCGTCGCAGGCGGGCCCGAGGTTCGCGCCGACGGACTCGCCATCGACGCCATGGGTCGCGTGTATGCCGCGTCCCAGGTCGGCGTCCAGGTGTTCAGCGCGCAAGGAGAGCACCTGGGCCTCATTCCGGTGCCGCGCCCCACCACGAGCGTTGCCTTTGCAGGAGCAGAAAAGCAGACCCTTTACATGACCGCGCGGGGAGCGGAAGGCGCCGCACCCGATCAACGGAACGCAAGGTCAATGTACAAAGTAAGGATGCTTGCCAAAGGGTTCGCCGGCCGCGCGAAGTAGGGCCCGAAGAAGAGCGCAGCAACTGATTAAAAGCGATGGGTGTACACAATCTTCGTGGCAGCGGTGCGGTCCAGTGTCCTGCGCCGGCCGTCGACATCGTCGATCCAGTTCTGGGCGTAAACGAAGTAGATGTCGTTTCCCGGTCGCAGGATCCAGCGCGACCGGAACTGCCAGCCCAGGACTCCGCTGACCGAGTCATACTGCACGTTGTTGACAACGGAGATCCTCGGGCCGAACTGCGCGTTTGCATTCAAACGGTGTACCCGGGTCGAGAACTGACCCTCCAGCAGCTCGACGCGATTCCACTCATTCTCCAGGTTGATGAGCAGACCCGGACGTGGCCGGATGCCAAGATCGAGTGAAAAATCCCGGCGGCTGCCCGAAAAAAAATCTCCGTCTTCGAAGGTTGACGACACCGACAGAACCCTCTGGTTCGCAGTCCGCAACTGAACCACATACCGCGTGAAGGAATACTGACCGCCACCGGGCAAGGTCACACCGTCAGAAATCTCGAAGTCTTCTTCAAGACGCTCATACATGCGGTGGATATTTGTCGTAATAGTGTCTCCCGACTGGAAATCCACACCAAAGGGGATGACCTGTAAATCCCGGCTGGCCAAACGATTCTGAGTATCGGTAATGAACTCGGTATCGATCCTGAAATTGAAACGCCTGACAACACTGGAGTCTCGCGGCCGTGGGGTAATATTGAGCTCGGGGTTGTATCGCCGGATGTTACGTCGCGCAACAAAACCAACGGCCGGATCATAGTTCGCTTGAATCTCACGAAACGGCAGCCGCAATTGGAACAGGTCGTTGGGGTAATCCATTCGGATCCCGTACATAGCCCGCTGGGTAGGGCCCTTTCCGGTGGTCCAGACGTAATATCCGTTGAGGCTGAGATTTTGAGAGCCCCGGAATTGTGATGTGGCCAGGAAGAAGTCGACCCCCATGGTGTGGCGGTCCTTGACAACATTTTTCGGGTCAGGCGCGCCGCTGTTCGGACCAGGCGCGCCGCTTTCGCGCTCGGCCCTCCGCGTGTACATCCCGCCGACGAAGGACTGCTGAAAGATTTTTCTTTTGCCACGAACGACGGTGAAGTCTTCGCCGACCCGGTCGGCCTCGGCCGCTGTACTCACCTGGAGGATTCCGATGTCGTTCGACCCCACCTGGCCCGTGATCTTTGCGCCGTAGTTGATGCGTTGCGGCCGCCCGTCGGTCAGGCCGATGCGGCGGCTGAAGAACGGCACGACCACGGGGCCAAACTCGCGCCCGAAATCGAAGAAATTGTTCCCTTCGAGGAAAAAGTCGCGCCGCTCGGGAAAGAACAGTCGGAAGCGGGTCAGGTTGACTTGCCGCTGGTCGACTTCCGTCTGGGCAAAATCGGTGTTAATCGTGAAGTTGGCCTTCAGTTGAGGCGTGATGCTGTAGATGAAATCAACTCCGGCATCACCCGTGTATGTCGAATCGACACCTCGGCCCGGAGCGGCGCTGTAGTTACCGACGGCATACGGTTGGACGTCCAGGCCGATCCCCTGGCTCACCTCTGTGATGCCCTCCAGCAGGCCCGCGTTGATCATTCGGAACAGTCCCTGATTGCGTGCATATCCCGTCCAGAGACTCTCTTCGTTCTTGCGCCGGATGGTGCGCTGGAAGTTCACGCCCCAGGCGGGAGCGGCGGGATCGAAGTTCAGTGTCCGGAAAGGGATTTCGATCTCGATCGTCCATCCGATCTCGGTCTTCTGGACCCGCGCATTCCAGATGCCGTCCCAGGCCCGCTCCGTAGCACCTGTGTTTACACTCAGCAACAGGGTGCCATCGCCCATTGCGCCGCTCGGGTTCACTTCGAATGAATATCCGGATGTCCCGTCCAGATTGGGATCAAACGTCCACATGAAACGGTCGTCAGCCGAAAGCGAACCGTCCCTCTGCATGGTGTTTCCCAGCACCGCGTCCGGCTGGGAGTCAAAACAGATCACGCCCATGAAGAGGCTGTTTTCGCTAAACAAGAAGCGGACTTCCGTGCGTTCCGTCGCCGGCGCGCCATTGTCGGGATCTTCCTGCCTGAAGTCGGTCGCAGGAACTGCACGTTCCCATGCTGTCTCGTTGAGGTTGCCGTCGAGTACGATCTCCTCCCCCGACGCCAGGCGTTCTGCCCGGACCCGCGGTGCGCCCTCATAGCCCGAAAGATCGCCCCCACCTGCCGGATTCTGGGCGAGGGACGAAATCGGAACCGAAGCGATGACAAACAAGAATAAACAACAGAGTTTCTTGTTCCGGATAGATGGACGCTGCACCAATTTTAAGTAGTTCTCCTGAAGTTTCCGCGGTCTGCGTCCGCTCTCGGGGTCAAAACTGGTATCTCAGTCCGACTTCGATTTCGCGGGGTGCGAACGCGCTCGTCGACAGCCCGAAATTCCTCGACGTCATCACGCCGACTGGAGCTTCAAGGTTCGTCATGTTGAAGGCGTTGTCGATGTTTGCAAAGAGACTGATCTGGGTGCCGCCGCTGGTGTTGCCCCCCGGCCCCAAGTTGAGTTGGAAAGCCTTTGAGACATTGAAGCCGACCGCGAAGAAACGGGGGCCGGTTTCGCTGTTGCGGCGAACCCCTTCGGGACGGTCGCTGAACTGTCCGTCCTTGTTGTCATCCGTCCCTGTGGTGATGTTGTAAATCTCACCGCTGTTGGCGGAGAAACTCGTGGTCAAGTACACGTCCCGTGGCAGGCGGGAATTGATGCTGGCTGTGAGCGTGTGGTTTTCCTGCGATCCGGCCCGGCCCCAGTCCCAAAACAGGTCATAGGCGTTCGAGAGCATATTGCCATCGCTATAGCCTCTGTTACCGACGTAGTTTGCAACGATGTTGAAGATGCTGAAGCGCTGCCGAAGAGAGATCCTGTAGTTCGTGTGCGAGGAAAGACCTGCGGTGCGTTCCTCGATGATGTCGCCTTCGTTCGGAAAGGGCTTAAGACCGTCGGGGTTCTCCGGAGTGATCGATCCGGGAAAAGGCGTGTTGATATTCCGCCGCCGTTTCAGATTGACGCCACGATTGTGATCCACGCTGAAGTTGATTTGCAAATTCCCGGGCAGGCTCCTCTCCAGGGCGATAACAGTAGTCACGTAGTACGGAGTCCGCATGTCCGAGGTAGCTATTCTCCGCGATCTGGGGGGAATGGTCTCAATGTCGCCCGACTGGAACGGATCGGGCCAACCCGGTTGTGAAACGCGAAGACCAAACTGTCGCTGGCCGTCAAATCGCAGCAGTCGCTTTTGGTCTCGGATGGTCCAGGGTTCGTGAATGGTTCCAATCCCCGCGCGGATGACGGTGGAACTCCCGGCTGCGTATGCGATGTTCAGTCGCGGATCCATTGCATGATTCCCGTCCACGTTGTTCTGCCCCTGGTAGCGGAACCCGAGCATCAGCGTGAGCCGGTTCGTCAAACGCAGATCGTTCTGCACGAAAGCGGCAATCTGCAAGTGATTGACGTCCAGTACCGGATCCCCACGGTTCACGTCGTACTGGGAAGGCGTCCGGTTTCGATAATTTTCGAGATCTGAAAATGTATACAGGCCCAGAAAATTGTTCTCGTCCACCTCGCGTTCCCTGCGATAGGTCCCTTCCGTACCGGCCCTCAGGGTCAGTCGACCGTCGGTGAAATAAAGAAGGTTCCCGAATCCAAAATCAGTGGCGTCGCTCTCACTGCGGTTCTGTCCACCCCCACCGTTGAACGCGGCCAGGACATTGACCCCCGGACCGATGGTCAGCGGTGTTGTTTCACTGTGTCCCTGCTGCCATGAAAAGCGAGTTTCATACACTGCCCGGTCAGAAAGAACGGCGATATGACGCAGGTCCACCTCGTAGTTGTTACTCCTGGAATCGGACCCGCGCTCGGGGAGGGTGAAGTTTCCAATGCCCTGGTTCTCGCGGCTGAAGGACCGATGCTCTACTCCGAAGTGCAGAGATTGGGTATCGGTGAACTGCAAGATTCCCCGCCCCTCGTAAAATTTGCCGACGTTGGGCCGCGTGATACCCAGGGCAAAAGGCCCATCCAAGGTCTCCGCCTTGACCGTACCCACGTTCTCTCTTCGGTTGTTACGCAGGCTGAAGCTGACCGTCAAGCGATCGCGAATGACAGGGCCACTGATGTTGCCGCTGATCGTCCTCTCGTGATACGGAGGCTTGTTTTCGGCCGCGGGGTTTCGGGCATTCAGAACGTCGTCCTGGAACGCCGCCGAGAAGTTCCCATGGAAGGCGCCAGTCCCTCCACGCTCGATCACCTCGGTCGACTGTCGGAGGCTGCCAGGCCCCGTACCGCCACCCACGCTGTTTTCAGCGGTCAGCGGATTGTTGACGACCCGGATTTCCTGGATGCGGTCGGGTTGTGGGCTATCGTCACCGGCGATCTGCCCACCGATCAACGCACCGCTAGATTCGAACTCCTCCCACACCTCGCGCTGGGCAGGAGTCAGGAAGTCTGAAAGGATAGCCCGGAACTCGTCGTGGATCCACTGAATGCCGGCCAGGGCCCGGTCTCTCTGATCCCCTTCGGGAACCCCGCTGCTGAAATCCATGATCTCGCCGAAGAGACTCTCGGAAGCCTGGCGCCGGTCTTCGAGCAGGAGCGCGATCTGCCTTTCCTGTTCTGGCGTGAACGGGACCCCGGCAGCGGCAAGCACTTCGGCCACCTGGGTTCTCAGTTCATCGAGTGGATTCTGGGTAACAAGTTGTCCCAAAGCGACGGTCGTCAACAGGGCGCAAACCAGCCACAGTCTCATCAAGTTCACAGTCGGCGCTATCCTCCTCCATCCTCAATCCTTTTGATTGTACTTCGGGTCAGGTGACCTCGCCAAATCCGTGCCAATACACGTCCTCAGATACCCACTAATCGAAATCACCCTTGAGAAACCCGCCACCTCGCAGTTCCTGTCATTAGTACTAAGTACTAAATGATGGGACGCCAGATCACAGTAATGCCGCCAACACCAGTCACATGACTCGTTTCGCGCGCACCGTGCCAAAGCAGACTCCATGGTGCGTGCCGATCGGCGTCGCATACGCTTCCAGCGAGCGTGGGATTGCTGAGTAACGCCACCTCTAGCCGGTCGATGTACGATGCGTATGGTCCAGCCGCGGGCTGTGGTATATTGCGCGCCTATATCGAGGAACTAACAGCGCTGAGAAAATTCTCATTTTTGTCAGGAGGCAGGGTATGAAGAACATGTCCTTACGCACTCATCTTTTCCCGTCCCTAATCATTGCCATGCTGATCCTGGTACTTGCGACCGGTTGCGCTCCGGGGGAACCGGAGGCCGGGCCGGAACCCGTGGCGGATGGTGTACCGGCCGAGTTCGACACGGCGGAATATGGGATTCGTCTCGTGACCGTCGCCGACGGCCTCGCTTACCCCTATTCGATGGTATTTCTGCCAGACGGCAACATGCTGTTTACGGAGATGGATGGACAGTTGCGCATGATTCGTGACGGTGTGCTCCAGGAGCAGCCGATCTCAGGAATACCTGAGGTGTTTCACGATGGGCCTTCGAAGGGCTTGATGGATCTCGCGCTCCATCCCGACTTCACCGAAAATAATTTGGTGTATTTTACCTACGACAAGGAAGGCGAAGACGGCGTCACCGAAGCCCTCGCGCGGGGAGTGTTCGACGGAACCACGTTAAGCGATGTCGAAGACGTTTTTATCGCCGACGCCTGGGCAGTAACAAACGGGCGGCAAAACTCCCGCATCACGTTTGCTCCCGATGGGACTATCTTCATGTCGGCCAGTGCTGGAGGCCGGCCGAACCTGGGGCGCGGGCAGGAGCTCGACAATCACGCCGGGAAGATCCTACGGATCCGCGATGACGGCTCCGTACCGGACGACAACCCTTTCGTCGGCCGCGCAGGCACCAGCCCCGAAATCTTCACCTACGGGCATCAGAATATCCATGCGATGGCCACGCATCCGGTGACCGGCGATATCTGGTCCGTTGAGCACGGCGACGAGGCCAACATCCTCAGCGCCGGAGCCAACTACGGAGTCGGGCTTGAAGACGAGTCCGCAGCCGAGGTAGACGTGACCGAAGCGCATATCTCCTGGATCGATCCGGACATTCATCCTTCGGGTATGTTGTTCTATACCGGAGACGCCTTCCCCGCGTGGAAGGGCAGCCTATTTCTCGGTGGCCTGAATACGAATCAAATTCATCGGGTCTCGTTCGACGAGGCAGGCAACGCCGAGTTCCGTGAGAATCTCTTCAGCAATATCGGCCAGTGGGTCCGCGACTTGCGGCAGGGACCGGATGGATTTATCTATTTCACGAGCTACGATGATCCGGACGCTCTGGGTATGATCCGGCGCATCGAACCAGCGGAATAAACGCCAGCCGTCAGGTATCTCACCGATACCTGCTGCCGTTCTTCTCCGCTGATTGCAATCACAAGGCAGGCGACGTACTGCCTTGGACAAGGGGAGCTTGGATTGTCATGCCATTGCTAAAATTTGCATCGGGTCCGATTGTTTTTCTCTTGGTCTATTTGCTCCCTATTGAGGGCGCGACACAGCAGGGCCGCCTTGCCTTGGCTGTCTTCGGGTGGATGGTCAGTTGGTGGATGTTGCGACCTGTTCCATGGGCTGTCGCTTCTATCATGCCTCTGATCCTGTTCCCGATGTTCAATGTCATGAGTGTCGGCGCTACGGTGGGGCTTTACGGCCAGAACATCTTCTTCTGGATCTGGGGAACCATAATGATGGGCTACGCCATGGACCGCCACGGGCTGGCGAAACGTTTTGCCCTCTGGTTCATGTCCTTGAAATGGGTCAGCGGAAGCTCCTACCGCGTCGCGTTCGGATTTATGCTGGCAACCGCATTGATTTCAATGATCGTCTCCGACGCGGCGACTGTTGCGATGATGATTCCAGTGGCAGTCTCTCTCGTGGCTTTCATCCGCAGCGTCCAGCCCGAAGGGCAGACGGGCAAATCCAATTTCGGCGCCTTCCTGGTACTGGGGGCGCTATATGGCAGTGTTGCCGGGGGGACCGCCACAATCGCTGGAATTCCCCACAATGCCCTGAGCGTCACGTTACTGGAGCAGTTTACCGGCAGGGCCTTGGGCTGGTTTGAATGGATGTCGGCGGGTTTCCCTGTATTCGTGGTCTTACTGTTGGTGTTCTATTTCGTTCTGCGGGTCTTCCTGCCCCCGGAATTCAAGATCGTTCCGGGAGGCAGCGAGTTTCTCCAGAGGGAGCGCGAAAAACTCGGCCCCATCACCCCAGGCGAGCGAGCAACATTGTTTGTGTTCGTCACGATGGTTACTCTGTTCGTTTTGCCGACCGCGTTTAACCTTCTCCTCGGATCACAACACGCGGTAACCGTCTGGGGCGCCCGGGCCCTGAACCTGTACGTGGTGCCGCCGATTGTTCTTCTCTTGCTCTTTAGCACGCCCGTAGATTTGAAGAAGGGTCAGTTTGTGCTCGGGTGGAAAGAGGTGGTGGTCAACACCCCCTGGGACATCATGATCCTTGTGACGGCTGCAGCCGCTGTCATGGACGCCCTGGTCGATTTCGGGTTTGTGGATTTAGCGGGAGAGGCCGTGGCGGGCCTGGGCTTAGGATCCACGGCCCTTGCCTTTGTGGCGTCCTATGTCGTCGCTTTCAGCACCAACATGATCTCAGGAGTCGCGGCGACCAGTTTCTTCAGTGGCATATTCATTCCCGCGGCCGAGCAGGTCGGGTTCAATCCCGCCTCGATGGCTATTCTGATTCCGAACGCCGCCGTGGGCATCGCTCTCCCGTGGGCCGGGGCCTCATGTGCAACCGCTTTCGCAACAGGTCAGATCGACATGAAGGACATGATTAAGATTGGGCTGGTCGCGACGTTCCTCTTTGCCTTCACCACAGCCGTCGTTCATATCCTGCTGGCTCCATTCGTGTGATTGGCTAGCGACTTAGGGTGATAGACGGGTACCGTGAGCCGCTGGAAATGTCTTTGACAGCACCAGACACCCACAACTATACTCACACTAATCGGACAACGGTTCCGCGGCATCGCAGCAATTATTGAAAGCAGCAAAACAGTAGCAATGGAGCAATCAGAAATATGAAGGTTTCCACTTTAGCCGTTCTGGTTATTGTCGGACTTGCGGCCTTTCCGGCTATGGCCCACCATTCGTTCACTACTTTCTGGCACATGGACCAAACGGTTGAAATCACCGGGATCGTGAGGTCGACCCGGATAATCAATCCACACGGGGAACTGACTATCGAAGTCACGGAACCGAACGGTGAGACGGCTCTTTGGTACATCACCTCGAGAGGCCCGGCGCAAGCGACAAGAAGAGCCGGTTGGGAGAACGGGTTGTTGGTTGGTGAGACGGTCACCGTTGAGGGCAGCCCCTCACGTAAAGAAGGTGCGAAGGCCCTGGCTGCGGGTAAGGTAACCCTGTCCGACGGCAAAGTGATGTGGCTTGGCGGCGGCGGGGGCGTTCCCGGACAATAGCCTGCCGATTCGAAACAGATCGCGGTTTCGCCGCAGCTGAAGAATCGGCGAGTATTTCGCGTCTTTGACGACTTCCGCGCTGAGTTTAGGTATAGATATGTCGGGGGAGCTAGCGCTCCCCTTTCCGATGGAGAGTCGTGGATTCGTGGTCTGCGAGCATCTGCTTCTGGAATTGGCTTTCGAACTGGAGAAGATCGATGAAATACGAACATAAGGCAAGTCTAAGTCTCGAGAAAGCACCTCAGAAGAGAGCATGGGCCGGGTTTTTGGCAAGTGCATATCTGGTGGTGTCCACGCTGGCACTCGCGCCGGCGGACCTCGCGGCTCAGGCCCAGTATCCCGACGAGCAGATTATCCCGGACCACGTTGATAAATTTACGAAGACAAATTGGACACGGGACCGCCGGTGGCCGAGGGGCGATTGCGGCGATTTGACTGACGCTTATGGCCGCAATCTTACCGATTGCTCGATACCATGGCCCGAAGTGCAGGTTAACGAGAGAGGCCGCACCTGGCTGGAATACTTTGATGCGCAGCAGTCACCGACGTTGAGCGAGTGTGCCGCGGTTACAACTCCGGGAATATTGGGTGACGTTCGTCCGTTCAGCTTCTTGTTCAAGACCGACAGCTTGATCATCAACTACGAACATGCCGGTATCGTGCGCACGGTCTGGATGGACGGTCGCCGTCACCCACCGCCGACCGACCTGTTCCAACACGGACATGCGATCGCTCGGTGGGAAGGTGAGGAACTGATCATAGAAACCCAGAACTTCACCTGGGATCCCGATGGCCTCGACGACCACATCCATCTCGCTGCTTCGACACGAAAACGAGTGATCGAACGCTACAGCATGGTCGACGATGAGACCATGAGCATTATGATCACCTACGAAGATCCTGTCTTCTTAAACGCACCTATCACGTGGGAGCAGAGATGGGTCAAAGAAGAAACGCCCCAGGATGGCTGGTGGGAGTGCAATCCCGAAATCACACGGACAGAAATAGAAAACACGTATCCGGATCGATACGGGAACGAATAATTTCAGTTTGGAATGCCCCCGCTCCGGAGGGGGCATTCAACCCGAACCCGCCGCAGCCTGCCGCAGACCGCATAGAGTCAGTCGCCTTACAACCGCCTTCCCTGCTTGCAATTAAGAGTGGTCCTTCGGATAATCCTGTCTTCACCAAGACTTCATGAAGCTCGTGCCCGAAGACAGTCTTTTAAGAACGCAACCGTTCAGTTCGAAAGATTAGGGAGGATCGGTATCGTGGGGAAGCATTCGGCGGTCATGTTTGCAGTTTTGTTGTTCGTTGCGGGAAGTGGTGCCGCCGCCAGCGGCCAAACGCTCGTCCTCGAGGGGGGAACCGTGATCGACGGCACCGGCGGACCTCCGATTCCCGATGCCGTGGTTGTGATCGAAGGTTCCAGAATTCGGGCAGTCGGGACGAGGGAACAGGTGTCCTATCCAGGCGATGCCCAGGTCATCAACACCGAAGGCCGAACCATACTTCCGGGCCTGGTCGACTCCCACATTCACCTTCGGGACCATGTGTTGCCGATGTTCCTGCCCTATGGGGTGACGACTGTAGCGGATACGAATAACTACACGAGCTGGAGCATTGCGTTGCGGGAAGCTCTAACAGACGGAAGGATCAAGGGTCCCAGACTCTTTGTGTCCGGTATCGCCGCGGGTGGGCCGATGGCCGGAGACGGTGCCACACTGGCTTCACCAAGCCGGGAATTTGGTGCCTATGCCCGGAACTCGTCCGATGGATCCGTGAGCCCCGGCGTCGCTCTCGAGACCGTAGAGGAAGCCCGGGCCTACGTCGGAAGTCTCCTCGCAAAGGGCGTGGATATGCTCAAGGTGGATCTCGATGTGACGCTCGAACAATTACGAGCCATCATCGAAGAAGCAAATCGTGCCGGGGTCGTGGTTGTCGGGCATTCAGAGAACATGGCGACGGCGGCCGAGATCGGGCTCAAATACATGGAACACACCGACACCGTAGGACGGGCCATCCTTGAGAAAATGAACGTCGTTCCAGAGCAGGGGTCGAGCCCCGAAAGTTTGATGGACACGCGCCTCTTCGATCCCCTCATCGAGCTGATGGTGCGGCAGGGCGTCTACGCGAACCCAACACTATTTGTACGTTGGGGGGCCTCGACGCCTCGAGCGCGGGAATGGGCGGATGCCGCAAGGGAGCTGATCCAGGACCCCGGACTTGCGTTTGTACCCGCCACCGTCCGCGAACCCTGGACGCGCCCCCGCGGACGCGCCGACATCCAGGGCTTCACGAAAGTGGCAGAATTTTTGCGACGGTTTGTAGAGGCGGGCGGCAAGATTGCGGCAGGCACCGATTCAGGGTATATGCCGGGTCTCAGCCTCCACTACGAAATGCAGATGATGGTCGACATCGGCATGTCGCCGATGCAGGCGATTCAGGGTGCAACCCTGTGGGGTGCGGAATCGATCGGTCAAGAGACGGATCTTGGCAGCCTCGAAGCAGGAAAGTTGGCCGACATTACGGTGGTTGAAGGCAATCCGCTCGACGACATCTCGGCGACACGAAACGTTAGGATGGTCATCAAAGGCGGAAACATCATGGACACGTCCTACGACCCCGCATTCGTGACGCCCATCCCGCGGCCGCGGGATGGAAACATCGACTGAGTCCAGGGTACATTTCCTCCCATTGCTAGCCGATAGCGGCCGCTATAGTGTGCCCTGGTTTGTGGGCGAAGCTTCCCAGGACGGAAGACTTAGTTGTCGGTCCCGAATATACCCGGATCACGAATTCTGAGGTTGAAGTCGCCCAACTCATTCATCGGCGCACAGATCGCTTCCGTAATTCCAGAGAACAATCCTTTCCATCCAAAGTAGTTCACGTCATCTTCTGGCAATCGACTGAAAATCGTCGGCAGCGGGGCCCAGGGTGCGGTGTAGTTCTTCGGGTCAACGACGACCACCCGACCCTCTATGGTGTCGACGCCGGTCCGCGTATACCGCTCGTATATCTGCGCGTCGAAGCCCAGTGGATTGCCGTTCACATCGATCCACGTTCTCTCATCGAAACCGGTGGTAACGACGAAGAGCGTGTCTCCCTCCCACTCGGCAACTGAGTGTCCGTACCAGGCCGGTCCAAGGCTCTCGAGGTTCTCACCCGAGGGCAGTTCCCGCCCGTCCAACCACAGTTCGCGTAGCGTACGCTCCCACTGGAAAAACTGAAGTACCCGGTCGCCGGTGTGGACAAACTCGAGGGGTTCGTTCTCCTCCCACACCAGCCGCGGAAAACCCTGAGGATTGCACTGATACATCGGATCGTTGCTCTCGGCCGCGTTTTCGGCCTCGCGGTCCGGGACACGTCCAGCCATCATCGCAATACCCGCCGGCGTCAAGGGAGGATGATCGTTGTCTCGAGGCGTGCGCCCGATCCAGTAACCGGAGAGATCCCGCGGATCAAAGTCACCCGCCGCAGCTCCCCTCTGTCCCAAAGACACCTCAGGGACTGCGAGGACTCCAATCGAAAGAACAAACGCCCAGATTAAGACTGGCACCACCCACCGATTTCGCATTTTCGGATCTCCTTAGCTAATCCTGATCGTATTGAAGTCATGAGAATCGACGTTCTCAAGCGACGCCTTCCGTGTGTCGCTAACGCTCGTAGATTGTTCGATTTCTGACTTATTTGGATGCTAGACCGCGACAGCTTAGCTGTCAACTCGTTTCCCCGCCGAAACTATGGGGCTCGGACTGCGGCCTTTGACTGTTCCTCCAACTTGTAGTTGAAGAGCTTCTCGTAGTTGTCGATTGCATGATGGTAGCCTTCGGGATCCACGAAGGGGTTCGGACCCCGCCCGATGGCCGCATGTTTCTCTACCATATTGTAATGATCGTTGTGCGAACCCAGGAACACGTCGGCGTCCAATGACCGGAGGAGCGCATAGGTGCGCTTGAAATCGTCCGCGATCTCGGGGTAATCCTCGTTGTCTACCAGAACGATACGGCCGTTCGCACCGATGCAACCCATAATGACGACATTGTAGGATCTCCCGCCTTCCATCGTTTCCGTGGTCCAGGACGTGCAGCCACGCGTATGACCGGGAGTGAGGCGGGCTACCAGCGTCGTGTCACCCAGAGTAACCCGATCGAATTCATGCAGTACGCGATCAATCGGATGCGGCTTACCACCCGGACGCAACTGTTCCAGTCCCGGAACGTCAAGGTCCAGTGCCATAACCTGGGCACCGGTCAGTTCCTTTACAAGCGCGTCGCCTTCCATATGGTCCGCATGAGCGTGACTGCCAAGGACGATCTTGATGTCGTCAAAATCGAAACCCAGCTGCGCTATCGAGTCGCGAATCCAGGGCAGGTTGCGTTCGTAGTTGCTGTTGATGAGGATGAGTCCCTCGGGCGTCGTGATCAGAAAGGATGCGTGTCTGCTCTCACCCACGAAATAAATATTCCCGACTATTTTGTGCGCCGGAAACGGCATGTCGGGGGCGCGTAGCGCACGTGCCTCGGGGCTGTCGCGATAGAGCAGAAATTCGAGCGTCAATGGCTCGGTCCCCTGTGCCCCAGAATGCAAAGGACCAGACACGACCAACATTAAAGCCATAACCCATTTGTTTATTCGCATAGGGCTTCCTCCCATAGAAATCTCATGGTCGAGACTTGTCGGCGATAGTAACGGTATCGGGAATCGAGAACAACAGTTTGTCTCTCACCTCCGAGGTCAATGGCGACACATCCCCATCCGCCGAACCGTTATTGAGTCTTGACGTCAAACTGTGGGAGTGGGATTGTTTACGGCTGACTCTGTCGGCTGAGGCCTTACAGTGAAATTTATGATACTCGTCTTTATCTGCTTGTTACTCCTTGCCCTGCCTCACGGTATGAGTGCGCAAGACGGCAACCCGACCGCAGGATCAACGCCGCCGGATGAGCTCTCCATATACGCGGGGAGACCCCGAGTAAGCGCGCTGCGCCTCGGCGCGGACGAAACCGTAGATATCGACGGCCGTCTCGATGAAGCCGCATGGGGGCGCGCCATTCCCGCCATGGATTTCACGCAGCAAGATCCGGATCTCGGCCAACCCGCAACTGAACGCACGGAGGTCCGATTCCTGTTGAGCGGCAACACGCTTTACATGGGAGTCGTCTGTTACGACTCCGACCCCGGTGGCGTGATGGCGAACACGATGCAACGCGATGCGCCGCTGTCCGCCGATGACCGGTTCATGTGGACATTCGATACGTATCTGGACGCCCGTTCTGCATATTATTTTGAAATGAATCCCAATGGCTCCATGGGAGATGCGCTGATCCTTTCCACTAACTCTACCAACGCCAGCGATGCGGGCCGCGCCTGGGACGGCATCTGGAACGGAGAGGTTCAGGTGAGCGAAATCGGATGGACCCTCGAAATCGCAATTCCGTTCCGAACCCTCAACTTCGATCCGAATGCACCGGCATGGGGTGTGAACTTCCAGCGGACAATCCGGCGGAAAGAGGAAGAAAGTCTCTGGACAGGATTTGAACGCAACCAGGGATTGAATCGAGTGTCGAATTCCGGATTGCTGGTAGGAATTTCCAACGTCAGCCAGGGTGTAGGACTCGATGTGCAGCCTTATGTCACCGGGAGATACATCGATGCTCCCGGACGAAATCGGGCATCCGAGTTCGAGGGAGATGGCGGTGTCGATTTCACTTACGCCATCACACCCGCACTGAGAGGACAATTCACCATAAACACGGACTTCGCCGAAACCGAGGTCGATCAGCGACGGGTCAACCTGACACGCTTTCCACTGTTTTTTCCGGAGAGGCGTCTGTTCTTCCTCGAGGGCACGACAGTTTTTGAGTTCTCAAGGGACCCGGGCGCCGTCAGGCCTTTCTTCAGCCGCCAGATCGGACTCGACGTCGACGGCCAGCCGCAGCGGGTTGAATACGGTGCAAAGCTGACGGGTCAAATCGCAGGCAGAGACATTGGCTTGATCCATGTCCGCACTGCGCGTTCGGGTGACCGTGTCGGCGAAGACTTTACCGTCTTGCGAGGCAAAACGAACTTCTTCCTGCAGTCCTATGCAGGCCTGATTTACACCCGACGAGCGGAGCGAGACACCGAGGTCTCGGACCGCCACACGGTCGGGGCCGATTTCTCCTTGCGCACGTCCAGCTTTCGGGGAAACGAAAACCTCGAGCTGAGCGGTTACTACGTCTGGAACACAAGCATCGACACCGAATCCGGAGGCGCGAACTTCGGCTTCCGGCTCGATTATCCGAACGAATTTTGGGACGCACGGGTATCGGTCCGCGAGGTAGGGGAGGGTCACAACCCCGCCGTCGGTTTTATTGACCGTCGGTGAGTCAGACACTACCGTCCCGCTGTGGGGTTTATGCCACGGCCCGCCAATAGCCGTTACGTCCGCAATTTTTTGTTTGACGGGGGCCTGCGCCTGACCACAGATCTCGAAAACCGTACGCTCACACGCACGACCCCAGTCCGGGCGGATGTGTACTTTCAGTCCGGAGACAGCATTCGATTCACGCTGACGCCCACGTATGAGTTACTGGAACGAGACTTCGAGATTTCACCGGGGGTGGTGCTTCCCGCTAACGGCGCGTACGACTTCACGCGCTACCGCGTGACGCTTTCAACAGCGGATCGGCGTGCATTATCTGTCACCACCCAGTATGAAAACGGAGGTTTTTTCTCGGGAAACCGTCGGAACTTCGACTTGAATATCGGCATCCGGCCGATTCCGGGTGTCCTCGTCAATGTGAACAACGAGTGGAATCGCATCGAATTGCCGGAAGGTAGTTTCTCGACACGGGTACTGCGGCTCAACGCGAACACACAGTTCAGCCCTTCGATCTCTCTGGTCAACAACCTGCAGCACGATTCGGTGAGCCATGTTCTTGGCTGGCAGTCCCGCCTTCGATGGATTTTGCGGCCGGGCAACAATTTCTATTTCGTGTACGCCCACAACTGGCTGGACGAAACGGGGACCGAATGGGTCACTCTCGACCGCAGCGCCACTACGAAGCTCACCTACACGCACCGATTCTGAATCTAGCTTTGGGACAACCCGAAGTGAGGTGCTCGCCTCTCTTGACACTCCCGAGCCGGAGGAGTCAGAATGCTCCCCAACCGGACTGTGATTTCTGAAACAAACCGGAACAATCGACGGAGGTCTCCATGAGTAAGTGCATCTGGGCGATAGTGGTTATCTTTACCCTGGCCGCGGGTGTCTCTGCCCAGACCACGAACCCCAATTACGAGGTCACGCCCTTTGGTGATCCTCCCTACGCAGACGCAACCGGGCGAGACAGAGACACGATATCGGTCGCCGCTGATGGTAAGGGATCCATACTCGTCTTGCGGCGCTCCCAACCGCCCGTGCTTGTTTTCAACCGCGCGGGAGAACTCCAGAAGGCCTGGGGGACGGACTTGTTCACCGACACGCACAACATCGATGTCGACCGTGATGGATTCGTCTGGATCGGCGACCGCAACGGTCAGATGGTCTACAAATTCACGATGGACGGCGAACAGCTTCTGGCACTTGGAACGAAGGGCGTCAGAGGCGACAACAGCTCGAGGGTCGCCTTCAACCGTCCCAGTGACGTCGCCATCGCCGCAAACGGCGATATCTTCGTGGCGGACGGCTACGACAATAACCGCGTCGTGCACTTCTCGAAAGATGGCGCGTTCATCAAGATCATCGGCGGCACGCCCGGAAGCGCACCCGGAGAATTCGAAGAAGTTCATGGTGTCCAGATTGACTCGCGCGGCCGACTGATTGTCATGGACGGTCATTCCGACCACCCCCGCCTTCAGGTCTGGGCCCAGAACGGCACGTTCATCGAAGAGTGGGCCGATCTCGGACTCACGATGGGCTCGGGACTTGTGATGGGTGACAACGACACGTTCTACATCGGGGACACCGATGCTCAGACGATCAAGGTCGTGAAAGACGGTCGCGTGATTGATGTGATCGCAGGACTCGAAGCCCGACCGCACAACATTGCGCTAGATGCAGGAACGGGCGACTTGTACCTGGCCGATACCATGACACCCGGAGGCATGGTCAGAAAAGTTTCTAAGAAGTAGCCGATGGATCCCCGGGAAGCGTCGATCTCATCAGCCGCGCTGATCTAGACCGATCTGAAAGGTGGACCAAGAAAAATAGGTAGGGAAGATTCATGAAACCTTATTTAACGCCTCTGTTCTGCGGTGCCCTGCTGCTGTCTGGTCCCGGCACGACTACGGCAAAAGCACAAATGGCTGACCGGACAGTCGAGGAACGCATTGCGATCGCCCGGGCCGCTGCCTATAGACCCGGACACGATCTTATCGACGTTTTCGAAACGCTTTGCAGGGACGCGATGTCGGAGGCCGGCCCCCAGCCACGGGGCCTTCAGATCGCCCCGTCATTAGCTGAACGAGAGGTTCCGCCAAGATCCGAGTGGTATGCCGAGCCCGGAAAGGTGTTCGATAACCTCTACTACGTCGGCAGCACAAACGATTCGATATGGGCGGTCACGACGTCCGAAGGCATTATCGTCGTCGATACCGGCTACGACTACAGCATTGAGGAACTGACGAACGGGCTCAAGGAATTTGGCCTCGATCCGGCCGACATCGAGTATGTCGTCCTCAGTCACGCCCATGGCGACCGCTACTTCGGCGCTAAGTTCCTTCAGGACACGTACGGCTCACGCATTATCATGTCCGAGGCCGACTGGGAAACCATGGCGAAGAGCAATGAGCCCCCGGAGCTGAAAGCCGCGAAAGACATGGTCGCGACCGATGGCATGCGGCTAACGCTCGGCGATATGACGCTGACGCTCTACATCACTCCGGGCCACACTCCCGGCACGATCTCGACGGTGATCCCCGGACTGCGGGACGGAAACCAGCAGCATGTCGGTGTGGTCTGGGGTGGCATGAATCCGAGTTTCGAGCGATACGGAATCCAGTACTACTCAAGCCTTGCCGAAACCTTTAAGACATGGAGCGATTCCACATGGCGCTTTAAGGATATTGCCGAGAATGCCGGCGCCGATGTGTATCTGGCTATCCACGCGCACTACGACAGAACCCTGGACAAGCTCCGGGCCTTAAAATACCGCCGAGCTGGCGATCCTCATCCCTTCATCAGCAAGGACGCCGTCGATCGCTTTTTCACGATCATGGGCGAATGTACGGATGGGCAACTGGGAAGAGTGAGCGAGTAGTTCCCTGTCGCCCTTGAATGCAGACACGACGCGGTTGAGGCGTGGGCCGGGCCGCGTCGTTTGCTTTCCTATGACAACGATTTCCCCTTGGCTCAATCCATCAGACAACCTATGATTACCCGTTGTTGCCGCCGTCGCGGTTCAGGTTTGGCAAGCGTTTGAGGTTCCTTTGCGCCCGAACGCAGCACGCGGTTACGAACACGGCGTCTAAATCACCTAAATTGAAATCGGAGAACTGAAAGAATGGAAGGCAAGATTGCCCTAGAAGAGCATTTCGCGCTCGAAGAAACGCTTAAAGACGAGTTGTACAAAGTATGGTTCGCAGCGTGGGATGACATGCGTCGCCGCCTGCTCGAACTTGGCGACCTCCGGCTTGTAGAGATGGACAAGCATGGAATCGAGCTGTCGATCATATCGCTGCACAATCCGGCCGTGCAGGGCGTTCCTGAGGCCGACAAAGCGATCGCATTGGCACAGAAAGCCAACGATGTGCTGGCTGAGGCCATCGCGAAACGGAGTGATCGATTTAAAGGCTTCGCCGCACTGCCGATGCAGGATCCCGACGCCGCCATCGTCGAACTGAACCGATGTGTGAAGGACCTGGGCTTCATGGGAGCCAACGTAAACGGCTTTTCCGAGGTTGGCGAAGCCGGTGCGGTCGTCTATCTGGATGACAAGCGTTATGAGCCATTCTGGGCGGAAGTAGAAAAGCTCGATGTCCCCTTCTACCTCCACCCCCGTGACCCCGTGAGCCAGGAAGCGATTTACGAAGGCCATCCCTGGTTTCGCGGTTCGGCATGGGCGTTTGGAGCCGAAACCTCGCTTCACGCGCTGCGTCTCATGGCGAGCGGTCTGTTTGACCGTTATCCGAAAGTGAACGTTATTCTTGGCCATCTGGGCGAAGGCCTGCCCTACATGATCTGGCGTGTAGATCACCGTATTTCCAGAACACCTCGGGGCATTCCTGCTAAAAAGAAGATGGCGGACTATCTTCGCGAGAATTTCTATCACACGACGAGCGGCAATTTTCGCACCCAGTCGATGGTCGACGCGATGCTGGAGGTTGGATCCGATCGCATTCTGTTCTCCGTCGACTATCCCTTCGAAGACGCCATCGAGGCTTCGACTTGGTTCGATGACGCCCCCATTTCGGAAACAGACCGCTTGAAGATCGGTCGTACCAATGCCCAGAAGTTGTTCAAGCTCAGCTAGTAGTCATATTCGGCAAATCTCCGGACTGCCACAACGGCAGTCCGGATCCCCCATTGCCCCACCTTGATAATCTCTTGCGGTCTCCCACGCGCATCTCACAAGCATGTCTGTTGGGAATGTGGTGGCATTTCGCCCCCCGCCGGGCGATCCATGCGCGCCGGGACGACAAACACTCCCGAGTCGCGAGCCAGGGTTTGACAGGTCCAAGCCAGCCGGGTCAGAATGCTCCCACATCTTGTGCTCATCCTTCCAACAAACCGGAAGAATAGACGGAGGGTTCCCATGAAGAAGTGCATCTGGACGATAGTGGCTGTATTGACACTGACTGTGAGTGTTTCCGCACAAATCACCACGAACAGTGATTACACAGTCGAACCCTTCGGCACGCCGCCTGAAGGCGGTGAATGGGGCGATACGGTGTCGATTGCTGCCGACGGCCGGGGATCCATCATCGTGCTCCGACGTGCACAACCGCCGGTTCTGATTTTCGACCGCGAAGGAGACCTGCTCGACAGCTGGGGTACCGGTCTCTTCCCTGACATCCACAGTGTTGATGTCGATCATGAAGGCTATGTCTGGATCACGGACACGACCGACCATATGGTCTACAAATTCACGATGGACGGGCAGGAGCTTCTGGCCCTGGGAACGAAAGGCGTGACCGGTGACGACAGCTCAAAGACGGCTTTCAATCGTCCTACCGATGTGGCCGTCGCAAGAAACGGCGATATCTTCGTGACCGATGGCTACGGCAATTCCCGCATCGTGCATTTTACGAAAGATGGAAGCTTCATCAAGGTTATTGGTGGCATCGAGGGAAGCGGGCCAGGGGAATTCAAGACCCCGCACGCGATTCGAATCGACTCAAGAGGCCGCTTGATTGTCCTGGACTGGCAGCGTGAAGCCCGCGATCCCCGCATTCAACTTTTCAGTCAAGATGGAGAGCTCTTAGAGATATGGGCGGGGCTGGGCATCGTCAGACCGACCGGGCTCGCGATCACCGGCGACGACACCGTCTACATCGGAGATACCGATGGCCGTACGATCTGGATGTTGCAGGACGGAAAAGTAGTTGAAGAAATCGGAGGCCTTCAGGCCCGGCCCCACAACATCGTGTGGGATCTGGGCACCGGCGACCTCTACTTCGCCAACACGCTATTGCCCGGACAGATCAATAAGGTCACTAAAAAAAGTAGCCCCACACCTTGATCGGTGCGACGGTCGACGCCCCACACCGTCTTCCATTGTCATCGACACGAAAATGGGGAAATAGGGCTCTGACCCCTATTTTCTAATTATTTTCTTGATGTCTCCGGGTGCGTTGGAATCCGCCAGATACAGGTCACCGGTGCCCGCGTCCCATACGATGTTGTGTGGCCGGGCTTCCAGGCCTGCGATCCATTCGACGACCTCTCCATCCCGCACGATTGTGATGTTCGCGTCGTCGCTTTCCGAAATGTAAACGGTGCCATCCCCCCCAACCGTTATTCCCGAGGGATGCAACAGACCGGTGATTCTGGGCCACTCTTCGACGAAGCGTCCGTTCTGGTCGAATATCTGAATACGCGGGTTGTGCGCTTCCTCCTGGCGGTCCACGACGAGCAATCGGCCTTCCGTGTCCAGCGCAAGCGCGTGTGCTCCCGAGAATTCTCCCGGTCCGGTGCCCTCAACGCCGCCAATGATCTTGACGAAGCTTCCATCGCTCGCAAAATGTACGATGCGAGCGTTGCCGTCCAGGACGAAGATGTCGCCGTTGGGCGCGACGGCGACGTCGCCGGGTCCATCAAAGGCATCCGTCGAGTCCTTGTCGCCGGTCACACCTTTTGTTCCCAGCGACATCAGCGGCCGACCGTCCATGGTGAATTTGTGGACCATGTTGTTCGTTCTGTCCGTAATCCAGACAGAACCCTCATGGTCGACATCGATGCTGTGGTTGTTTGGAAACAGACCGTCTCCCCAGCTATCCAGGAGTTCTCCATTGCGATCGAAAACGAGAACCGGCGGATCCGCCCTCCGGAGCGCAAGAATGGATCCCTGGCCGTCGGCAGCGACCGAGATCGTGTCGCCGCTCCACGCCCCTCCCCCGGGAGGTGAGCCGAAGGTCGCTACTTCGTAACTACTGTTCGTGGTCTGTGCGGAGGCGGCTCCGGCAAAAGCTAAGACCACGCAAACTACACAGGCATATGTTTTCATGGAAAACCTCGTCCAGTTTTGACGTTGCGTTAACAAAATCTTGCACCCGTTCGATCCTGTTACCTAAGGAAAATGTTTAAATATTGCAACCGGGCCGGTTTGAGGCCGCAACCCGCAAGAGGCCACTTTATCAGAAGACGTATTTCAGTGCGAACTGCGTTGTGAGGCCTTAAATCAGTGATCGGGCGCGCGTCGAGTCATCCCCGGTGCGTGTGGGTCGCAATTTGCGGGCAGGAGGATGGGCACAGGAGTAGGCGGGTTGCGTTCCGCTTGACAAGCGCCTCTGCCGACAAATACTATCGCGGTTAACATAAAAGAACTGATAGACTTATAGCATTGGCGGCTTGTCGCTAAGCCGGCTCACGCGAGGACACACGAACTTTAGGGACCAGGACTTTCAAGGGGGAATCGATGAAGAAGTTACTGACAGTTTTCGGATTAGTTATGGGCCTCTCAATAGCCGCCGGACCGCTCGCGGCGCATCACGGCCGTGGCGACGCATATGACATGCAGAACCCGATCACATTAGCAGGCACCGTAACGGAAGTCCGGTGGGCCAATCCCCATGTGGTCGTCTTCATGGATGTGGAAGGCGACAACGGTGAAGTCGTCAACTGGGGCTTTGAAAACAGCAATGTAAGTACCCTGGCCAGGCAGGGCTACAACAGACGTACACTGCGCGTCGGCCAGAAAATTACAGCCGAAGTGAACCCCTCGCGTCAGGGCGCCCCGGTGGGGATCGTGGTGGCGGTGATTCTCGAAGACGGCACGGAAATCATGTCCCGCAGGCGGGGTGAAAATCCCGTCGACTAGTTTTCCAGTCGAGAATATCCAACACGCGAATCTGAAGAATTGGGTTAGGAGATTCAGGAATGAGATCGCATCTCGTCGTTTGGGCAACTTCCCTGCTGGCGGCATGTTTTTTGTCATGGACAGGCCTCGCAGGGGCGGCTCAGGGGCCGACCGCATTTGATCCACAGGATCTCTCCGGATTCTGGCATATTACGGATGGTCATCGCACGATCAGTGCAGATGTCCCTCCTATGACACCTGCGGGCGAAGCACAGCTCGATACCAGCAGACCGACGCGTGGACGCTTTGCAGGTGAACCGCTTAACGGAGAACACCGTGGATTTGTCCGTGCCGTTAGGCGGCCCGGGGACGGGAACGATCCCACCCACCAATGCAATCCGAATGGCTTTCCCCGACTCATCCTCGATCCTGAACCCGTTGAATTCATTCAGTTTGAGGACCGTTTGGTGCAACTGTTCCAGTGGGAACACACCTTGCGCGAAATCTGGACGGACGGTCGTGACGTACCTTCCGGTGAGAACCTCGATTTTCTTGGACCCGCATGGTATGGACACTCAGTGGGCGAATGGCAGGGAGATACATTTGTCGTTCAAACAGTCGGTCTTGATGACAGAACGTGGATGGATATATTCGGTTTTCAGAAAAGCATTGACGCGCGCTTTGAGGAACGCTACCGGAGGACCGCCGTTGACACCATAGAGTATGAAATGACGCTCTTTGACCCCACGTTCTACACCACCCCCTGGGTATCGGACACGAAAGTCTTCAGCCGAATCCCGCGCGACCAGCTGACTTATTATGGATGGTTCGGCTTGTTCGGAGGAATAACGGAGGCGACTTGCGCACCGATGAACGAAGTCGACAACTTCAACAGCAGAGTTCGTGATCCGGCAAGCTTCGGAGTTGGAAATTGATTTAAGAACGGGGCTTCGATTGGTGCCGGGATAGCTCCGTGCCCCCAAACGCGCAGGGCAAGTTCAAGAACTCGCATCCGTCCATCTTTACATTCTTCGGCCTTTACTTTCTTCGGCGGTTACGTGTCCGCAGACTTCTCACGGCAGTACAGCCGGTCAAGCACCCACGGCCCCCCACCAACCGCGGATAGATACAGAAACACGAAGCAAAAAAGAATCACGTCTTCGCCCAGATTGAGTATGGGCCAGAACGTTCGGGGCTGATGGCTATAGAAGTAAGCGATGGCCATCTCCCCGGAAAACATGAATGCCAGCGGCCGGGTCACCAGTCCCAGCAAGAAGAACGGGGCAGCGAAGACCTCAATCAGATGGCCATATGTCTGGAACCGTGAGTAGTCCGGACCTCCGAAGGGCTCTTCTCCAGCCGGCCACGGCCAGCCGATCATGTCCTCAGTTCCATGAGGGATGAACACTAAGACAATAGCGATCCTCAACACGCTCAGGAGTTGAGGTTCCCAGTTGGTAAGGTAGCCGACCGGTTCTCCAACACCTCGCCACTTCGCATCCAGACTCCAGGGGCCACCCCCGGCGGCCGCCAGATAAAGAAAGATGAAACCATACAAAAACCACAGGTCGCCACCGTTGAAGTTCGGCAAAATGTGTTCGCTGGCGTGATTCACGAGGTAGACCAGGGCCATTTCACACGAAAGGATGAAAGCGACCGGTCGCGTAAAGACCCCGACAAGCACAGCCAGGCCACCAAAGGTTTCGAGAATTCCAGTCAGCCCCGCCCACGAAAACAGCTCGAATGCGGCGAGATCGTCGGCCATCGGATAACCCAGCAGTTTCTGAGTTCCATGCGCCATGAAAAGGAACGCGGTGATGATCCTCAAAAGACTCAGAAAATACGGACGCCAACCGACGAGCAGTTTGTCCAATTTCTCAAGATTTGACATGATGAAAACGGACCATAACACAGCGTCCCCCAGCCGGCAGTGCATTTCCGACGCAAGAACTTTGGGACTGAAGTTGTCAGGAGATTTATTGACGGATCGAAGGAGCGCAAAGCGCCAGTCAAGGCCCAACCCGGGGCAAAGAATTGATTTGACAAGCTCAATCCGGGCCATCTAACATCCTCGTATCACTGTATGATGGCACGCGACCGTGGTTGTGTGCGGAGAGCGAAGGCGAGCCGAGCTTTGACATCAGATTCCAGAAGGAGACTTATATGAAACGCATTTTGACACCATTGCTGGTCGCTACTGTCGTGATGGTTGCGACTAGCACCGGCAATCTCTTCGCCGCCCATCACGGGAGGGGCGAGACCTACATATCGGGCATGACAAAAGAAATTCAGGGCACCGTAAAAGAGGTGCTGTGGCGTAATCCTCACGTCGCAATCCTGATCGACGTGACCGATGAGACTGGTGAGGTGACGACCTGGACGATCGAACACAGCAACGTCAGCACCTTGGCCAGACTGGGCTACGGCCGGCTAACCCTGAAACCCGGAATGGACGTGACAGCCGTCATCTTTCCGGGAACCATGGACCGTCCGATCGGGCTTTGCAGCAGGATTATTCTTGAAGACGGCACGCAGGTCTTCATGCGCGGTGGAAACGACTCCGACCGCTACAATCCGCTTACAGACTTCGATTAGACGCGTGCTGCATCGAAAGTCGAAGTGCGAAACTCTAGCTTAAGTAAGGTGAGGAATTCCTAATGCGAAATCGTTTCATAAGTTCAGTAGTTGCTTTAGTCGTGCTCTCGTTCGCCTTCACGACGGTCGCCGAAATCGCGGCGGCCGCTGCGCAACGTCCCATCCTGTATCCGATCAATGGTAAGCCCCGGGAGTATTTCGAACTCGTAGACTACGACACAACATATAACCCGCGTGACTTCTCAGGAATCTGGTTCCGGGTCGGCGGGGCGCGGGGTCACGGCCCCGAATTGCAGCACCCGGATTTGACGCCGGAAGGTTGGGAGCGAATGAAGACGCATCATCCTTCCCGAACCTACCTGCCGGACGTCGTACCGGCAACCACGGATCCGACCGCTGCCAACTATCCCGCTCTGACGTGCAATCCTAAGGGTTTTCCATCGATCGTCGTCGACGATAACCATGATCATCACGAAGTTGTTCAGCTACCGACACGGATTCTGCAGCTCTGGCAAGAGGAACGCATGCCGCGCGAGATCTGGTTGGACGGACGCGCACTCCCTGCGGGCGATGACTACGGGAACATCGGGGTGTCCTGGATGGGGATGTCGGTGGGCCACTGGGAGGGCAACACGCTTGTCGTCGAGACTATAGGCCTCGATAACCGGGCGTGGCTCGATACCTTTGCTTTTCCGAAAAGCGACGAGTCACGGGTCGTAGAGCGGTACACGCTCACCGACCCCGAGACCCTGGAGCTGGAACAAATCCTGTATGACCCGGTCTACTACACCGAGCCCTGGATTTCGGACATCAAGGTCTGGAGAAAAGAGGCCCGAGACGCCCGCCCGGTAAACAATTTTGGCTGGTACGGCTTGTTTTCGGGAATCAACGACCTGTTGTGTGCGCCGATGAATGGGGGCGGGCGAGCCTCCAACCCTTACGGCGGTGATTAAGTTTCAGCAGGCACACTGTCAGATTCAAAGATGCTATTAAAAGGGGGCCGCGCCGGCCCCCAATACCAAGCACCAGCATCTCTCTAAATGTTTTCTGATGACAACAATAGTTTCAAGGAGTCAGTAGTATGGAGCAACAGAAAGTGGAAAGGATGAAGGCGACAGACTTCCCGAAGGAAGTTCTGAGCCTATATGACCGCTACGTCCATGGCATGATCGACCGGCGGGCATTTCTGGATGGGGCTTCGAAGTTCACCCTGGGTGGGCTGACTGCGGCGGGGATGCTGACGGCGTTGAGCCCGAATTATGCCCATGCCCAGCAGGTCGCCCCCGACGATCCGAGCATCCGAACCGAGTACGTCACTGTCCAATCACCGGACGGTCATGGAATTATCCGCAGCTACTTAGCACGACCGGCCAGAGTGACGGCCAAACTGCCCGGCGTCCTTGTGGTCCATGAAAACCGTGGCCTCAATCCATACATCGAAGATGTGGCGCGGCGGCTCGCAGCCGCGAACTTCGTCGCACTCGCTCCCGACGGTCTGACCTCTCTGGGGGGTTACCCGGGAACTGACGAGGTCGGGGTCGAAATGCAGCGTACACTGGACCGCGATATGTTGCTTCAGGACTTTATTTCGGGCGTAAGATTTGTCCGGGAGCATTCCGAATGCAACGGCAAGGTGGGCGCAGTAGGCTTCTGCTTCGGCGGAGGCATCGTCAACCAACTGGCGGTCAAGGTGCCGTATCTGGTTGCCGGCGTGCCTTACTACGGTGGCCAGCCAACGGCGGACGACACCCGCAGGATCCAGGCGACTCTCATGATTAACTATGCGAGCATGGACGAGCGCATTAACGCGGGTTGGCCAGCCTATGAAGCCGCTTTGAATGCCAACGGCAAAGACTTCACCATGCATATGTACGACAACACCATGCACGGCTTCCACAACGACACCACGCCCCGCTATGATGAAGCCGCGGCCAACCTCTCCTGGAACCGGACCCTCGCGTTCTTTAACGAGAACCTGCGTTCCTAGCCAATCTGCACTTCTCCTGAGGTCGCCTGTATTAAATCCAGGCGACCTCGCACAGAAATCCTCCCCCGGGCCCTCTTGGGACAAATCCCCGCCCCCAGCAGGACATGGGGCGGACTACTCAAGGCTGTTGGGCTCTTCGGCGGGCGCTGGCCTGCGGAACCTCGCATCATCAATCTGGACGTTCGGCTCAATCTCGGTCAGCCGGATGATGGACTCTCCGTTGGTCCACCGCAGGTCTAACTGGAACGGCATCTGGACTCCGGAAACATCGCGATAGTCCGAGTAGTTGAACTCGGTGGGAATCGTACCCACGGCTGTTTCAGTCCAACGAACGAAGCGGACCAGGAGGCCGGATTCGTCAAAGTACAGATTGACAGGAAGCTCTCCGGGATTGGTTCCCTGAACGACCAGGACTTCGACATCGTCGATCCCTGTGTAGTTAACACGCCAGGATCTGAACGCTGCCTGAACCTGCGTGGGGAAAGCCAGAAGCGCTTCCAGTCTGGAGCCGTCCAGATTCCCCCCTGTTAACCGCATCAATGGCACCGGCCTGTCCGCGGATGAGATCCAGGCCTCACTGCCGTCGTAGGTCTTGACGCTGTTGCCGTAGAAACCCTCGATGATCGTGGCATAACGGTCGGGCGCTCTCGCATACAATTCCACGGGAACTTCCGCGAAATCTGTGTCATAACCCGCGTAACTCCCCTTGGCGACGTAGCTGGTGATGTCGTTCACTGCTGCCTCACCACCGAGGGCTTCGATGTAGGCGTCAAAAACTTCGTCTATTGAAGGCGTCCCGAAGCCCGGAAAAACGTCATATGCATTGGGATCTTCGGGAGGCGTGCCGTACTGCACGCTGAGGCTGGCCACGGCTTTGGGCGTTTCGTCACCGCGATGGCAGGTAAAGCAGGTCACATTGCGCACGCCACCAAAGTTGTCCCTGTTGATGGCGTTCACCATCGCGATCATACTGCGCGTCGTCCGCTTCTTCGGAGTCTCCTCTCCGAAACCGGCCCAGGTGTCCATGCTGTTCGCAGTATGACAGTCTGTGCAGTTCAAGTTCAGGGCGTTGGAAAACATACCCATCGTGTCCATGAATTCGTCCACCGGGATGTCACCGAGAGCCGGAACGTTGATGAAAACATCCTCCGCCAGCTGCGGGTTATCTTCGGTCCCGACCTGAGCGTTCAGCAGTGTCGTTCCCAGCAGGCACAGGACGACGGGCGCCACAGCGCCGACAATCGTCCGTTTCCATTTGAAATTCATGTATTCTCCCTTCGTTGCGGTACGCAAAGCGTAAGGAACCGTCCCCGGAACGAGGCAGGTGTCCGTTGCCGGCACTTCATTCAACCGCTATATGTTATGTATTTCGATTTTCTTAAAGCTGAGCTGACAAGCAGTATACGCTGGCACGCATCTCCAATCGCGCGTGCGCCCGGTTAAATCAACCGAAGCGAACGCGACCGTTGCCAAAGGCGGCTACCTCAGGTGGTCATCGAAAAAGCTGATCGTTCGTTGCCACGCGAGGTCCGCGGCGGCTTTGTTGTAGCGAGGGCCATCCGTATCGTTGTTGAAGGCGTGTTGCGCGCCCTCGTAAATATGCGCCGTGTAGTTCGTTCCGGCCGCATCGAGAGCGGTCTCGTAGGCCGGCCATCCCGCAATGAGGCGTTCGTCCAATCCCCCATACTGGAGCATCAAGGGAGTTTTGATCTTCGGAACGTCAGCGGCATCGGGTTGACCGCCATAGTAAGACACCGCGGCCTCAAGATCCGGCATCCGTACCGCCAGGGTGTTCACCATGCCTCCACCCCAACAGAAGCCCATGATGCCAACCCTACCTGTCGTCAGCATATGTGTTCTCAAGAAATTCACGGCCGCAATGAAGTCCTGGATTCTCTGCTCGGGGTCAAGCTGAGCCATCAGCGCCTGAGCCGCAGCGCGTTCACCCGGATGTCCACCGAGAGGCGATAGGGCATCCGGCGCAAAGGCGATGAAATTCTCCAGAGCCACGCGTCGGGCGATGTCTTCGTGGTGTGCGTAGAGCCCCTGACCACCATGGATACACACAACACCGGGCAAGGGGCCCGAAGCGTTGGCCGGCCGTACCAGGTAGCCGCCCATGCCCTCGTGGCCCTCGGGGGAAGGATAGTGGACATACTCGACCTGAATTCGGGGGTCCTCCGGGGCGATCAATTGGCCCAGAGCATAGTTCGGAGTAAAAGCGTCAAGTATCGCGGCAGCGGTCAGACCACCGAGCGCAAGCTTCCCTACGCCGCTCATGAACTCGCGCCGATCGATGAAGCCGTGGACGTAACGATCGACAAAACCCATGACCTCCGGAGAGAGATCGTCCGCTTTCAGTCCCGTAGGACTCCGCTTAACTTCACTTGCCATAAAAGCCTCCTGACCGCCTTTCGGCGACGCCCGTATTTCTCTTGAACCTCAACGCGGAGAGTACCACCGTTTCAACGATTATTGTATTCGCTTGTGATACCCATCGACCCGGGAAGCAACCGTCGTCATGTCCGGTCGAAACCCTTGGATCTGAGTAAATTCTGCAGGCAGGAAATATCTTTGACAGGCACTGATGGGCCCTGTAGAGTTCATGGCCACGAGTCTGACGGAGGTATTTTTATGAAGTGTCCATTCTCACATTTGCGTTATTTCCTAACCCCGTTCCTTGCCCTCACCATCCTTGCATTCACCACCGCGTGCTCTCGGGCTGAGGCTCCCGAACTGGAGAGTCCGCCAGAAGAAGTGGGAGCGCTGGCGTTCGACACCACGCACTATCCGATTCGCCTTGTCACCATCGCCGAGGGCCTGTCGTTTCCCTATACTCTCGCGTTTCTGCCCGACGGTGACATTCTCGTGACCCTGATGAATGGCGAGGTGCGCATCATTCGCGATGGCGTGCTTGCGCCGGATCCAGTCGGCGTCGTACCCGATGTGCATTACCTCCCCGGGAGTGGAGGCCTGATGGACATCGCGCTCCATCCCGATTTCTCAGAAAACAACCTGATCTATTTCACCTACAACAAGCCCGGTGAAGGGGGTTCCACCAACGCTCTCGCCCGCGGTACTTTCGACGGCACAGAATTGACCAACGTCACGGATGTCTTCGTGTCCGACGCATGGGGCATGCGCGACGGGAACCTTAGCTCACGCATGGCCTTCGCTCCGGATTCCACCGTGTATATGGCCGTGAGTCACCACGGCTTGCAGGATCGCGCACAAGAGCCCGGAGATCATTTGGGCAAGGTTCTGCGTCTCAACGACGAGGGATCCGCGCCAGAAGACAATCCGTTTGTGGGCCGGGCCGGATACCGCCCTGAGATCTTCACGTTTGGACATCGCAACCTTCACGGTGTCGCGATTCACCCCGAAACAGGCGAGCCCTGGACTCAGGAACACGGGGACGAGGTCAATCGCATCACGGCCGGTGCCAATTATGGCTGGCCCTACCTTGGCGTTGGCGGTGCCGGTGGTGGCCAGCCAATCGGCAACCCGCCTTCGGATGTCGAGTTCACAGCACCCTATATCGCAATGAGTACAGCTATGGGAACCCATGGCTTGATGTTCTATTCCGGCGACAGGTTTCCGGAATGGCAGGGCAACATTTTCATCGGCGGCAGTCGCTCGCTGGGAATCCGACGATTCGAACTCGGCGAAGACGGGCCGGGCATCAGCGAAGATCTGTTCACAGACTTTCAGGAGATCCGGGACGTCCGCCAGGGACCGGACGGATTGATCTATTTCATTACGAATGGTGAAGCGGGTACCGTCATGCGAATCGAACCCGTCCAGAACTAAGGGAGCATGCTAGTGAAATTATTCAGTGTCATCTTAACCGTCCTTGGCATGGTGAGTACCGTCACTCCCACATCCGGCCAGACCACGAACAGTGATTATGACGTTACGGTCTTCGGGGCGCCGCCTAATGGTGAAGAAATCTGGGGCGATACGATATCGGTCGCTGCCGATGGCAAGGGATCCGTCCTCGTGCTCCGGCGCGCCGAACCACCCGTCGTGATTTTCAACCGTGAGGGAGAAGTTCAAAGCACCTGGGGCGATGGGTTGTTTCCTGATAAGCACAGTATTGACGTAGACGCGTCGGGCTTCGTCTGGATCACGGATCGGACCGACCATATGGTCTATAAATTCACTATGGAGGGAGAGCAGCTTCTCGCACTTGGAACCAAAGGCGTCGCGGGCGACAACGACTCGACGGATGCCTTCAACCGTCCAAGTGACGTGGCCGTCGCGCCGAACGGCGACATTTTTGTGTCGGACGGATATGGCAACTCCCGACTCGTTCATTTTTCAGAAGAGGGCCAATTCATCAAGATCATCGGCGGCACCCAGGGAACAGGAACGGGCGAGTTCGATCTGCCGCACGGCGTGGTGTTCGATTCGAGGGGACGTCTGATTGTGCTGGACCGTCAGAACACAACCAAGACTCCACGTATTCAGGTGTTTGCTCAGGACGGGCGATTCATCGAGCAGTGGACCGATCTGGGCTTGATGCAACCCTCGGGCCTCGCGATTTCAGAAGATGACACTGTCTATGTCGGAGAAACCGATGGCGAGAAAATCACGATAATCAGGGACGGAATCGTGGTCGGCGTGATCGGTGGCCTCGAGTCTCGAGCACACAATATCAATCTGGATCGTGGAACCGGGGCTCTTTACGTCGCCGACTCCAACTCCCCTGGACAGATCAAGAAAGTCGTCAGAAAGTGATCGATCGACGGTGGCGCGCGGTCTCTTAGTGGACCGCGCACTCCCAACTAATTCGTAATACCTGTGCTTGCCGGATCCCGAATTCTTCTGTTGAACGTCTCCACCTCATCCAGGGGCGCGCAGATCTGTTCGGTAATTCCGGAATACAGGCCGTCCCAGCCGTAGTAGCTGGTGTAGTCGGGATTTTCCGTCTTATATAGGATAGGAAAGTCCCCACCCCAGGTCGCCGTGTAGTACGTCGGATCATGGAGCGTCAATCGAAGCTCCAGGGTCTCGGCGTCGATTCGCCTCCAACGTTCTTCGACCCGCGCTTCGAAACTGATCGGAAGACCCGTACGATCCAGCCATGCACTGTCATTGATACCAACAGTATTGATAACGAGTGTGTCGCCTTCCCACTGACCTACAGAATGTCCGTACCACGCCGGACCAAGGTTGATGAGGTTGTCGCCCGAAGGTATCTCACGCCCGTCCAGCCAGATCTCACGCAGTCTGCGTTCCCACTGGGTGAATTGCAGTAACCTGTTGTCGGTGTGGATGAATTCAACGGTCTCATGTCGATCCAGAATCCGCGGAAAACCGAGTGGGTCACATTGAAAAATAGGATCGTTCGAATTCGTGGGTACGTCGGCTTCCTCGGCAGAGACACGGCCGCTCATCTTTGCCATGCCCGCCGGAGTCAGTGGAGGGTGACTCTCGTCCGGACCGAACAGACGCACGCCCCCGCGGCCGCCATTTCTATAGGTATAGTTGAACCAAAGCCCCGACAAATCCCGCGGATCGAACTCCCCTGACACGGCTTCCTGCGCAACAGGACCGGCCTGGACGGGCACGGCTCCGATCAGCAGGACCATTCCCACGACGGCAGCAATCACAGTCACGAAACAACTTCGCATCTTGAACCTCTCTTCTGTCAGCCTATCCCAAAGTGTCCAACTCAATGTTGAGTATCACCATCAAAGATCGCATTGATAGATGGTGCGCAAATCAACTCCGTAAGCCCTGAAAACATCCCGTACCAACCGTACACGGTCTGTTTCGCAGGATCATCACGCGTCCACCTCTTTATGTCCGAAACCCACGGAGTCTCATAATAGGTTGGATCATAGAGCGTCAACTGAAGCTCCAGAACGTCCGCTTCTGCCAGGCGATAGCGCTCTTCTATCCTCGCGTTGAAACTCTTCGGAAGCCCGAACGGATCCAACCACGCTCGGTCGTCCATACCGACCGTGTTGACGACCAGCGTGTCGCCTTCCCAGAAGCCCACTGAATGGCCGTACCAGGCCGGCCCGATGATATCGAGGTTCTCGCCCGAAGGCACTTCCCGCCCGTCCATCCACAGTTCACGAATGGCTCTCTCCAACTGGTGGAGCTGCAACAGACGGCCATCCACATGAATGAACTCAAAAATTTCTGGAGCCGTATCGACAAGAATTCGCGGAAAGCCTGTGGGGTTACACACTATAGTCGGATCGTTAGACTGGCCTGGGAAATCGGCCACTTCCATGAAATCGACCCGACTGCCCCTCTGAGGAGTGATCGCCCGCGCCCTAGCTTCGCCCTCGGGCGTCATCGCCGGGATGGTATCGCGGGGGCCGAAAGCACGATCTCCCCGCTGAACCCCGCCTCCACGGAACCAAATTCCGGAGAGATCCTGCGGATCGAAACTCTCGCCGCCCGATTGAGCTTGAGCATCGAGAGGTGCGAACGTCGCAACTAACAGCACCGACATCAACACGGCGCTCCACGTTCTGAAACAATATGGCATCACTACAATCTCCTTCGACTTCACTGTAGGGAGCAAAGGTCAAGACGACTCAACCCGCCCCGAACCGGTTCACACAGGGACAGCATAACGCCCTTTAATAACTTCTGTAAACGGAGACGGGATGTTTACAGCATAGGGACCACAATCCACCTGGCCGAATTCGCAGTCTGCCACTCAAAGGCTCCTGAAACGGTCAGTAAGGACGCGTGGCTCAGTCTTTTCCCGCTTAGTCCGAGACAGGCGGTGTGTCGGCTACCATGTCCCCGCAACCCGCACGGTTGGCCCAATAGTGCCATGCACGCCACGTCTGCACCGAATGCGGTTTGTATACAGCCGCGCGCGCGGCAATCTCTCCCTCGGTAAGCGGTTTGAACTTGCCAAGCTGCATCGCGGCCAGTTGGACGCGCGCGTTGCGCGGCAGATAAACCGACAGCCTGACGACTTCGATCAGTGTGGAAGACGCCGCTGCGAATCCGTGCCCGCGCATCAGCGCCACGCTTTTATCACCCAGACACTCGGCCAGGTCCTGTCCCTGTTCCAGCTTTGTCACCAGCAGGGTGGTGTCGTCGCCAAACTTGTCTGCGATATCCCAGACCGGAACTCGGCTTCCAATGAAACTGCCGGAGTGAACGACCGCCCCCAGGGGAACGTCCGAAATTCCGAAGGGCAATATGGCCTCGGCATGGGCATGGACGACCGCATTGACATCAGAGCGTGACTGGTAGATCCCGCAGTGAATAAAGCGCTCAAGATAGGGCTGGCGTGTATCCTCGACCGGCTCGCCGTTTAAATAGAACTCCATCAGGTCGCCATGTTGGACCAGATCCGGAGGCAGAGAGCGGGACATGAAGAATCGCTCGGGGTTCTCAGGATGTCGAAAGCTGACGTGGCCGTACGCATCCACGACGTCTTCCTTCGCGAGTATGCGGTTGGCCACAACAAGTTGGTTTAGCTCATGGTCTAATTTATTCACAGTCTCTCCATAAGGGAAAATTTCACTAGAACGACGCCGAACCGACCTAGTATATACGGAGGCAGAATGGGACTGAAAGTCTGTATTCCAGTTCGTCTCGGGCGCGTAGTCCGGCTGTGAGGATCTCGTGTGACGCTCCCGTCTCCCAGGGTGCGACGATCTGAGAGTATCCAATCTATTGCATTGGATGACCGGAACGGCTTCGTTTTTGTCCTGAGTTGATGGTTTGAGGTCGGCCGACGCAATCTTTGGTCTACACGATCATAAGGACGTGGATTGCGGAGTACGCTCGATGTGGACGAGAGCCGCTCAATCGGAAAGCAAGGCGTTCAGCTGAACAAACCGCTCATCTCCGCTGATGAAGTCAAAGATCGAATCCTCAAGCAGGTCGGATTGTGTGAACCCCTCTTCATACGCCCGATACAGTAACGAAATCGCCCGATCCCCATCACCGACATTCGCGAAAACCTTCGCAAGGTAGAAGCTCACCATGGGCTGGCTGTCCTGAGGTTGCCGGACCATGGTGCCAAATCCTCCGCCAGAATTATCGAACAACGTCGGATCCAGACGCAGCGCCGCGATGAAAAAGACCAGGCCATCTTCATAGCGTTCAAGGGCAAACAAACAATAGCCGAGGTTCTGTAGAACAGTCGGCGATTCCGGATTGATGATCAATGCCCTTCTGAAATACCTGCGCGCCGTATCATAACGTTCCCGACTCATCTCAATTGATCCCAGATTGTTCAAAGCGGGCAAGAAATACTCGTTCGCGTCAAGAGCTCTCCGATACTGCCTTTCCGCGTTTCGGACATCCTGATTCTGGTGATAGGCGATACCGAGCTTATTGATCAGCCTGGCATTGTCCCGGTCGATGTCCAGCGCGTCCTCATAAACTTCGGTCGCTTCCGAAAAAAACTTCCGCGCCATCAGTGAATCCCCGCGAATTTCCTGCATTCTTAAGTCTTCGATCACCTCCGCCGACATGAGCAGCACTACGCGAATCAAGTCGCCTTCGACGCTGTCGATTAACAATAGATTCTCGACATAATTCGCGTTGATCACGGTACTGACGGAACGGCTGTTCCTTCGGGCGTACCTGGCAGCGCGAAGATTATCTTGAAGGAGAGCGTTCTCAGGATCCCGCTCAAGCGCGTCCTCGAAGCGGTCTGCCGCCTCACCAAAGTCACGCCGCGCGTAATAAATCGCCCCAAGGTTATTATGGCCCGCCGCTACGTCCTCAGCCTGATCCCGAACATGCCGATAGATACCCTCGGCTTCCGCGAGCCGGTCAAGGAGGTGATACGACGACCCGAGTCGGGTGTGGACTGTGGGCTGCAGTTCTATATCAGCGATATTTTCAAACGCAGAAATCGCTGCTTCGTAATCCGCAGCTTCGAAAGCGCGGTTCCCCATGGCGATGTAATCGGGCTGCTGCGGCTCAACTGCCTGACCCAACAAGGTTGCGGCGGGTAGAGCGACCAGTAACAACAGGCTGATCTTAGCGGCGTATTTCATAGGAATGCTCCTTCCGAAATTTTAACACTCCACACCGTCCAGGGACGAACCCTATCGAAGGGATAAAATTCACGTCGAGGGGCCGATCGCCCTCTTTAACTCTAAACAATCTCCAACTGCCTTTCCTTAAGCGCTTTAGCGCGGTCACGCAACTCGGCCGCGCGTTCAAACTCAAACCTCCGGGCCGCCTCCCGCATCTCTTCCTCGATCTCGGCTATCCGTTGCACCAATTTCACAGGATCGTCAATATTGTCGTCCTCCGCCACGCGGAGTGGAATCGGGTCAGAATAATCCGCTTCAGTTACCGAGACCAGCAGCATGTCGATGGGCTTCATGATCGTTTCCGGCGTTATCCCGTTTTCTTTGTTGTAGTCGAGCTGAATGTTCCGCCTGCGATCGGTTTCCTCGATCGCCTGTTTCATGGATCCGGTCACAGTGTCCGCATAAAGAACTGCCATACCATTGACGTTACGTGCAGCACGTCCCATGGTCTGAATCAGTGCACCACTGGACCGCAAAAACCCTTCCTTGTCGGCATCGAGAATAGCAACAAGCGAGACCTCGGGCAGGTCGAGGCCTTCCCTCAGCAGATTGATCCCGATCAAGACGTCGAAATCTCCGCGACGGAGTCCTCTCAGAATCTTGATACGCTCCAGCGTTTCTATTTCGGAGTGGAGATAACGGCAGCGAACTCCAACTTCGGTGTAATACTCCGCCAGGTCTTCCGCCATACGTTTGGTCAGCGTTGTCACGAGCACCCGCTCTCCCACCCCAACGCGTTCCCTGATTTCATGAAGCAGATCGTCGATCTGCCCGTTGACAGGACGCACTTCTATCCTCGGGTCGGTAAGACCCGTCGGGCGAATGACCTGTTCGACCACGACGCCCGCAGATTTGGTCAACTCGTAGGGGCGCGGTGTCGCGGAGACATAGATCACCTGGTTGACCCTCCCCTCGAACTCGCCAAAGGTCAGAGGACGATTGTCCAGCGCTGACGGGAGGCGAAATCCGTATTCAACCAGATTGGATTTTCGAGACTGGTCCCCCTTATACATTCCTCCGATCTGCGGCACCGTCTGATGGCTTTCGTCGATAAACATCAAAGAATCCACGGGCAGATAATCGAGAAGCGTGGGTGGAGGCTGACCCGGAGCCCGGCGGGTGAGGTGTCTGGAATAGTTCTCAATTCCATGGCAATAACCCACTTCCTTGATCATTTCCAAATCAAATAGCGTTCGCTGATGCACGCGCTGCGCTTCCAGCAATCGACCCTGACGCTCGAGCAAGGCCTCCCAATCTTTGAGTTCGGCACGTATGGTTTGAATGGCTGACTCGATGCGCGAACGCGGCATCACGAAGTGGCTCTTCGGGTATACGGTCAAGCGCTCCAGGACATCGATAACATCTCCGGTGAGCGGATCGAAGGTGCTCAGTTTCTCAACGTCGTCGCCCCAGAGTTCAATTCGATAGCAAATGTTTTCATAGGTGGGATAGATTTCGACCGTGTCTCCCCGAACCCTGAACATCCCGCGCTTAAAGTCAATGTCGTTCCGCTCGTAGAGAATTTCCACGAGCTTGGACAACACTTCACGCCGGGACACATGTTGCCCCCGCTCCAACATAAGAAGCATGCCGAAGTAAGCTTCGGGTGAGCCGAGACCGTAAATACACGACACCGACGCGACGATCAACACATCGCGACGTTCAAACAGAGACCGTGTTGCCGAAAGGCGTAAGCGGTCTATTTCATCGTTGATCGTCGATTCCTTCTCGATGTACGTGTCCGTCGTCGAGATGTAGGCTTCCGGCTGGTAGTAGTCGTAATAGCTCACGAAGTACTCAACCGCGTTCTTTGGGAAGAACCCCCGAAACTCATGATAGAGCTGTGCAGCCAAAGTCTTGTTGTGAGCCAGAACAATCGTGGGCCGGTCGAGGGCTTCGATCACTTTGGCCATCGTGAAGGTCTTACCCGAACCGGTCACACCCAGGAGCACCTGATGCTGCTCCCCGTCACGGAGGCCACGGACGAGTCCGTCAATCGCAGTTTCCTGGTCACCTCGCGGCGCGTATGCTGATGCAAGTTCGAAGCTCATGGAAAACCTACATTCTAACAGCTTAAGACCCGAAGACCGCCAGCTGGCTGTTCTTGACACACATCGACCCATCGCCTAATCTCAACGATCTGACTTGTGAAATTTTCGCCTTTAGTACGTGGCCTATGTTGTGCAATTGACGGATTTTCTCGAAAGCGTGACTCCTGAAGTCCTCGGCGCTATCTGGTGCCCTTCCTGCCGCTCGGAAACTCATCTCGAAAGTAACGATGACTCGCTGCAGTGTCCGCAGTGCGGGCTCAGGTATCCGTTCCGTGAGGGATATCTGGACCTCTTACCCCACTACGAAGAACGAATCACGCCCATCCAGCATCTCCTTCAATTTAAACCGGCAATCCTCCTTTACGACAACATCTGGAGGCCCGCTGGCTATTTTCTGACGAGCGGACGATCGTTTTCCACGGATCTCGTCGGGATCACGAAACTGATGGCGCCGGAACGGCATCGGCTGGTTCTCGATCTGGCATGCGGACCGGGTAATTTCACGCGTAGCGTTGCCCGCTGCGACGAGCGGATCCAGGTCGTCGGGTTTGACCTGGCGCGCGGGATGCTCGAACGCGCGGGACATCTCACAGCGCAAGAAGAATTCCCGAACGTTCAGTACATGCGGGGCAGCGCACTGTCACTACCGTTCCGCCCCGGAGTGTTCGACGGCGTCATCTGTTGCGGCGCTTTGCAACTGTTCACCGATTATGACCGGTCGCTGGCCGAAATCTCGCGTGTCCTGAAGGCGGGTGGCGAGTTCGTATGCCAGACCATAGTCTGCCCCAAACCCGCCCCTCTATGGCTTGATATGGCAGACCGTTTGATGAAATTCGGCCACTTCAAGATGGACGAGTTCAAGCGCCAGCTCAACGAGCTGCAACTCAACATACTCGATGAAGAACTCTCCCGGGCCAGCTTTATCTTCCGGGCCGCGAAGGCATCGTGAAGTTATCAGTTCAGAGTCAAAAGCTGGAAATTCCCAGCTCTTAATTGATAAGGTTCAACTTTAATAGGTAATGATGGCGCCTTCCGGATCGAGAGCTATTGCATCAATACCCCATGGGATTAGAAAGCCCTCATCAAGGTCGACCCTGGGAAATCGAGGTTTAACGAACTGATCGATCAGCACCTCGACCACTGCAATGGGAACGGGAAAACCGTCCACACGGACCTGCTGCAGCTGGAACGTGCCTTCCCCCGCGTGACCCTCCAGAGCCCCTTTCACGAACAGGCTGTGCGGATTTTGCAGAAGGATATCTACGATGGGGTTGCCCGAACCTTCCTGAGTATCGAAACGCAATTCTGTAAAGGCTGAAATCGTACCTGACTCTATAGTCACATCGATCAACCGCACTCGGGCGGGAATCTCATCCTTCATAGAGAAGAAGACAAAAGATTCCATTTCGACATCCGTTACCCGGATTGACGTTGCGGCGCCCGGATCTCGGGTGGCAGAGCTTTCGGCCTCTCGTATCGCAACGATCTTGCCCCATAGTGAATCTGCGGCACCCGGAGATACATTCGGAGGGGTCGTCTCGGAAGATTCCTGAGCTTTAACAGAACCGGCGAGAAAAACACCAAAAAGGACTGCGACCGAGCAAAGCGATAGCCGAACGGCGGGCATGAGCTACTGGATGATCATGAACGTTCGATTCCAGCGGGTCTTAGTAAAGAAGTTTGTTCCCAGTTCCACGATTTGGCTCAAGCGGTCACCCACTGCTGTCTGCAAGTATTCGTCCGAATCCGTTTCATAAGACCAATAAATGATGAGTGCCTTGCCGACGATGTCCGCAATTGGGACAAAGCCCCAGTATCGGCTGTCCGAGCTGTTGTCACGATTGTCACCCATGGCGAAGTAGTGCCCCTCGGGCACGAGGATCTCATCGTCAACCATGTAGTCCTCGTACCAGTACGGATCCTGGTCCACCCCGCCATAGCGGCGTCCCGGATGCGGCCGTGGCGGGAAAAAATCCCTGAACGGATCCGCATAGGCGCCGGGCGGACTGACGTGCATCTTGTAGGGCTCGTCCAAAAGCCGGCCGTCAACGAAAACCTGCTGGTCAACGATCCGGACCCGGTCCCCTGGCAGACCAACGACCCTCTTCACGTAGTGCTTGGTGAGATCTTTCGGGTATCGAAACACAATCACGTCTCCCCGATCAACCTGATTGAAAGGAAGTACCGCATCGATCCAGGACCCTGGAGTTCCGAACGTGAACTTGTTAACGAGAAGGTGGTCGCCGACGAGAAGGTTGTTCTCCATCGACGGTGTCGGGATTTTAAACGCCTGAACGATGAACGTCGTCCCGAACAGCGCCAGGATAACCGTAATTACGAGTGACTCGAAGTACTCGCGGGGGACGGATTTTTTGTAGGTCTGTTCGTCTGTCATTGTGCCTGTCGAATCATCAGCAAACGGCCAACAGGTGATCAGGCCATGCCCCGGACTTAGACACTATATCGTTTCTACTCAATTTGTTCCAGCCAAGAGACCTGCAGGAAGAGTCGTCCGACCGGTCAGCAGGGTCAATGAGCGAAAGACTTCCCTACTTCCTGCGGATAGACCGCGTCTACGCAGAACGGGTCAGAAATCTGCATCTGTCTTCAGCAAGTCCATGGCCTGCATCGCTGCCGCCTGTTCAGCCGCCTTCTTAGTCAGGCCCCGGCCCTCGGCGACGGCGACATCGTCGATCAAGACTTCGACGGTAAAGAGCTTCTCGTGATCCGGACCCAGAGCATCGATCAGCTTGTAATCGGCCGGCTTCTGGCCGCGAGTTTGAAGACCCTCTTGCAGTGCCGACTTGAAATCAGGAACATGACCGGCCGCGTCCGTAATCTCGTTGATTTGTACGGTGAAGAACCGAAGAATGATGTCCCTGACGCGTTCCACTCCGGCGTCGAGATATATAGCAGCAATGAGCGCCTCAAAGGCGTTCACCAACAACGCCTGCTTCCCCCGGCCCCCGGTCTTTTCTTCTCCCTTACCCAGACGCAGGTAGTGACCTAAGCGGATTTGCTCGGCACACTGAACGAGGTTCGCCGAGCTTACTAGAAATCCTTTCAACTTGGATAGCTGTCCCTCACTCAGGTTTGGCCTGGCCTCGCAAAGCGCTTCGCTTACCAAGAACCCGAGGATAGCGTCGCCGAGGAATTCCAGCCTCTCGTTGTCCTCCATCGGGCCAAGGTTGTTCTCGTTAGCGAATGAACTGTGAGTCAGAGCCTGCTCGAGCAACTCGCGGCGTGCGAACCGGTAGCGAAGTATCTGCTCCAGTTCATCCAGGTGATTCATCAGTGCAACGAGTCCAGATATCAGAAGTCACAGCCGGGACCGAAGGGCTGGTCAATCGCTTCGGCAGCGGCGGTCTGGGCCCCCTGGGAATCGTCCCCTACACCGAGCGCCAACCGGTACTGCTCAAGTGCTTCTTCACGTTCGCATTGAAGATCGTGAATCCGGCCCAAATAGAGATGTGATCGCACACGCATCGATGGTTCTGTGGTTTCACTCTCCAGCGTCCGGTTGAAGTATTCGGCCGCCAAACCCGGATCCCCGGCGCGGCTGAGTATCAGGGCCATACCGTAAAGCGCCGGGCCATTGGACGGATCGAACTCGATAAGCACCCGTTCGAACCCGGCTCGGGCTGTGTCATCGTCTCCTGAATTAAACGCCACCTGTGCCTGACGGAGCACTCCCGGAATCGGGTTCACTACACGCGGCACCTCCGCCCTGAGGGTCTCTTCGACGACAAGGTCAATCGAATCGAAACGGTCTTCAAACCGTGCCGTTTCCGAATCGATATTCAGGGATTCGAGCATTTCTGGGAAAAACTCGAGGATATTGACTTCCGATGCCTCGAAGCCCAGCAGTTCTTCGTGAAAGTAAGGTACCAGCAGAAGTCCGCCCCGGTATGCCGTGTCGATCAGACGCTCGAGATCGGACTCCGGATCGTCCATACGCAACTCCACAGATCGTATCAGCGACTCGGTGACGAGAATTTCGAAATCTTCCGCGTAATTCGGACTGACACCGGGCTCGCCCTCAATCAGCGCAGTCAACCGTTGTTCTCGCTCCAGCTCCTCACGATTGCGAGCGACGATGGGATCCAGCAACAGGTGGAGGTATGCGTGCCGCACGTCTTCCAGGCGTACACCCGTAGAATCGCCCAGCACGATGTAGAGATTGTCGGGATAGTTCCGGACATTGACGCTGTTGATCGGTGCTGCAAGTTCGACGAAGATCACCAACTGCCTCACGCCAGGCTGACCCAGAGGCAACCTGAGATAGACATCGGCCTGAAGAATCGTTTCCCGCATGGGAGGCGCCATTCTATCGAGCGCTTCGTCGTAGCTCGAACCCAGCGTGACCCAGAGCTGCGTGATCCGGGCAGCATCGTAAAACTCGCGAAGCAATGGCAGAAATTCCCCAAGGCCCCGGGCGTCGGGCGGAACGAATTCTTGATCGTACGCGAATTCAAGAGAGGGAGGGTCTGTCAGGTTCAGAGCGAGGGAAATGTAGCCCGCCAGTTGTGTTTCATCCAGCGCGTCGCCTTTGTGCTCGGCGTAAAATTCCCGGAGGCGGCGGACGAGGTCTGCGTCAATCCCGGAAAGGGCGTCCCGGACGCGTTGCCGAACCGGGTGGTACTGAGGAGCCAGCTCAACGTCGAAACCTGCAGCGTTCAGAGCGGCGACGACGGCGAAAACCCTCACATCCCGATCGATAATGGCGGTGACACCCTGCGCCAGGGTCGCGCCAGGGGTGAGCCCCAGCCAGAGGCAGGCGATTAACCCCAGCTGTTTACGTGACATGCAAAGCATCATAGCATGAGCAGTTCGAGGAGATAACCGGGATGGACTTTGGTATTTCGACCTACGGTCTGGGCAACGAGGAAATCTCTCCAGACCTGCTCGATCGCTTGCACGACGCCGGATTCACACAGATCGAAATGTTCGCCAACCGCCCGCACTGGGACTACCACGACCGCAGCCTCGGTAAGAATCTTGCGCGCTGGTTCCAGGCCAACGACGTCGCACCGCCATTTCTCCATCTTCCGTTCTTTGAACAGAAAGGCCGGGGCGATGTCCGGTGGATTTCAGCCCTGTCAGACAATGAACGGGACCGCGAACGGGCCATCGACGAAATCAAACGTGCACTCGAATTCACAGACCTTCAGCCTGTCGCTCATGTGGTGGCGCATCTCGGTTCACCCAAACAGAGGTTCAGTCCACTTCAGTTCGAGCACGCCTACTCTCTCATGCGTCATATTTCGGAATTCGCAGGCGTGGATATCTTGATCGAAAATATCGGGAACGAAATATCCACTGTGGAGCGGCTCCGGGAGTTCCTGACGCTCGCCCAGCTACCGGATATTCGGATCTGCTACGATACCGGCCATGGAGTGTTGCAGGGTCCGCTTCCTCGACTGGCCGGCGTCGGTGCGATTCACCTCAGCGACAATAATGGCGACAGCGACGACCACCTGTGGCCATTTGAAGGGAAATTAAACTGGCCTGAGTTTGTAGCAGAGCTCGTAAGGTCAGGCTTCGAAGGTCCCATGGTTTTCGAGCCGTCAAGCCCACCAGATCTTGAGCCCAGTCAGGCGGCCGCGAGGCGTCTCGAGGATTTGATCGCAGAGGCACGCTCCTCATCCATCGAATTCGCGGAGAAATATGGGATGGAGTCAAAAGACGATGACAACGATCTACATTGAGGACATCGCCAGCCACGTCGGCGAAGAAGTGACCGTCCGCGGCTGGCTCCACAACAAACGCTCCAGTGGAAAATTACGTTTTCTTATTGTGCGCGACGGCACCGGCTATCTCCAGGCCGTCGTCTTCAAGAAAGCAGTATCTGAGGAGACGTTCCAAACAGCGAGCGATCTGACACATGAGTCTTCGTTCACCGTTACAGGTACGGTGCGGGCAGATGAACGCGCGCCCGGGGGTCACGAAATGGACGTCACATCGATCCAAGCCTTCCAGATTGTGGGAGCCGAGGAAGAATTCCCGATTTCGCCCAAAGAACATGGAATCGAATTCCTGATGGACCATCGGCATCTGTGGATTCGTTCGCGCCGCCAACGTGCCATTCTCAAGATCCGCCACGAAATTATCCGGGCCGCTCGGGACTTCCTCGACAACGACGGGTTCACACTCTGTGACACCCCCATTCTGACACCGGCCGCATGCGAAGGAACCACGACACTGTTCGAGGTGGACTACTTTGAAGAACACGCCTTTCTCGCCCAGTCGGGACAACTCTACGGCGAAGCTACAGCGGCGGCCCTGGGAAAGGTCTACAATTTCGGGCCGACCTTCAGGGCAGAGAAATCAAAAACGAGGAGGCATCTGACGGAATTCTGGATGGTGGAACCCGAAGTGGCCTACGCCACACTGGACGACGTGATGGACCTCTCCGAGCGGTTCATAAGCCACATTGTCGAACGCGTTCTCGAAAGTCGGGGAGATGAATTGAACGACCTGGAACGCGATGTATCCGCTCTCGAAAAGATCGCCCCTCCATTTCCCCGCACTACCTACGACGAAGCTGTTGAAATTCTTCAGCAGAATGGTTCGGAAATTCAATGGGGAAGCGACTTCGGTGGCGGTGACGAAACGATTCTGTCCGAACATTTCGACAAACCTGTCGTCATCCACAGGTACCCGTCCGCAATCAAGGCGTTCTACATGGAGCCGGATCCAGACCGGCCCGAACTCGCACTGTGTGTGGACGTACTCGCGCCCGAAGGTTACGGAGAAATCATTGGCGGTGGCCAACGCATAGCCAGCCATGAACTCCTTCTCGAACGTCTTGAGGCGCACGAGCTTCCTCGGGAAGCTTTCGAGTGGTATCTGGAACTCAGGAAGTTCGGATCCGTTCCTCATTCGGGATTCGGCATGGGCATCGAACGCGTAGTCGCGTGGATCTGCCACCTGGATCACGTTCGGGAAACCATTCCGTTTCCCCGGATGTTGTATCGGCTGAGTCCGTAGCGTCCGCGGTTAGAAGTTGGGGATATAAGATTTCGCTCGGTCGTTCAATCGGCCGACCGTCTCTGTCGCGTCAAGCGCGTTGGGCCGAACGACCAGCGACCCTCTCCATCATCCTGATGGAGAGGCTTATAGGGGACTAAGAAATGTTGATGCAGTTCTTTAAACAAACCCGCAGCGTTCCTCGCTGCGGGTGAACCCAGAGGCGGAGCCGGAGAATTCCAGAAAAAGCTGCGCAGCCGAGGCGTTCAGCGTAATAAGATTATCGGATCGGACACGGATGAAACTGCAGGACACTGGACTTCTGATCCAGGACACTAGTGGTCCCCGTTAAACAGACTGTAACTTATCAAGATTTCGCCGGCCGCGCTGGACTTTAGCAAGGATGTCGGAAGCCGTTGCAGTCCAGATGAAGGGTTTCGGGTCTTCATTGTGACGAGCGAGGTAGTCCTCCACGGCCTGGATCAACTCGGGGACCGAGCGGAAAACGCCACGCCGGAGTCGTTGCTCGGACAGATCCCGGAAAAAGCGCTCGACCATGTTGAGCCACGACGCACTGGTTGGCGTGAAGTGCACATGAAAACGCTTGTTACGCTTGAGCCAGTTGACGACTTTCTGATGTTTGTGAGTCGCATAGTTGTCGCAAATAATGTGGATCTCCTTATCTTTCGGCATGGCGCGTTTGATCTGATTCAGAAACCGGATCCATTCCTGATGGCGATGCTTTGGCATGCAGGTTCCGATGACCGAACCGTCCAGGATGTTGAGCGCGGCGAAAAGCGTGGTTGTCCCGTTACGTTTGTAATCGTGGGTCATGGTGCCACACCGCCCCTTCTTCAGAGGTAACCCGGGTTGCGTGCGGTCCAGGGCCTGCATCTGGCTCTTCTCATCGCAGGACAAGACAATGGCGTTTTCCGGTGGGCTCAGATACAGACCGACCACATCCTCCAGCTTTTCGGCGAATCGTTTGTCGTTGGATAGTTTGAAGGTTCGTGACAGATGAGGCTTCAGTCCATGGACCCGCCAGATTTTCCCGACCGTGGACTCGCTCACGCCAACGGCCTTCGCCATCGAGGCCCGACTCCAGTGCGTCGCGTTCGGGGGCTTCTCTTCCAGTGTCTTCTTGACGATCCGGGCTCGCTTCCGGCGACTGATCGTGGGAATCCGTCCGCTTCGCGGCGCATCCTTTTCGATCCCAGCCAAGCCCTGTTCCACAAAACGATTGCGCCAGCGGCCCGCTTTCTGGCGCGTGATCTCCAAGCGGGCGGCGATCTCATAATTGTTCCGACCTTCAGCGGCCAGTAATACAATTCGGGATCGTTCCGCCAACCGGACCGATGTACTCCGGCTTCGACTCAGTCGCTCCAACTCCATCCGCTGCTTGTCATCCAATTCAATGGTCGGTGCTTTCCTCATTCTCTATTGGACGTTGGAAAGCTATTTTAGTTACATTACTTCGAGCGGGGTACACTAGGAGCTGACGTCTCTGTCTCCACGCGACAAGCGCACCAACTCTCCGTAGATGTCTTCGACACGCCGCCGCGTGTCTTCGGCCGCACCAGAATTGTCTACGACGAAATCGGCGTGTCCAGCCTTCTCGACCAGGGGCATCTGCGATTCAATCCGGGCTTCGATAGCATCCAGCGTCAAACCCGACCGTCGCTCCAAACGACTGCGCTGCTGTTCGGGCCGGCACGTAACGACGACAAGCCTGTCGTATCTCTTGTAACTTCCCGTCTCCACCATCAGCGCAGCATCCACTATTGCGATCGCGTCGGGGTCTTCCCGCCTGACATTCTCCAAAAATGCGTCCTGGCGTTCCTTGATCGCAGGGTGCACGAGAGAATTCAACTTCTCTCTTTTGGAGGGTTCACTGAAAACGATTGCGGACAGTCTGCGGCGATCAATCCATCCCGAGTCGTGGACGATTGCAGCACCAAACTCCCGCACGACTGCTTCATGGACTTGCTGGCCGGGCTCAAACAGTTGGCGGGTAATCTGATCCGAGTCGATCAAGCGGCAACCCAGGGCCACGAACATCTCACCCACCGTCGTCTTGCCGCAGCCGATCCCTCCGGTGAGACCGACCGTCAACACTAGAGACCTCTCCGCAGGCGGGCTCCGGTAATGGTGTTCTTCATCAACATCGCGATCGTCATGGGTCCGACGCCTCCAGGAACAGGGGACAACTTGGACGCAATCTGCAGCGCCTCCTGTTCATGAACGTCACCAGCCCAGATGTAACCTCTCTTGTCAAATTGTTCCAGCCGTGGCGATCGGTCCCCGAACAATCGCTGGACCTCGGCCCGATCAGTAACCTGATTCGTGCCAACGTCGACAACCACAGCTCCCGGCTTTATGAATTCGCCATCCACCATCGCAAGGCGGCCAATGGCGGCCACGATGATGTCCGCTTCTTTGCTGACCGAAGCGAGGTCACGGGTTCGCGAGTGACAAATCGTAACCGTCGCATGCCTGTGCATCAGGAGCATCGCCATCGGTTTGCCCACGTCATCGCTACGCCCCAGCACAGCCGCGCGGGCGCCTTCAATCTTAACGCCAGATCGAATGAGCATTTCCAAAACCCCGAGAGGCGTACAGGCCACCAGCGTTTCGTGCCCGAGAACAAGCGATCCGATATTCGAAGAATGAAAACCGTCGACATCTTTGAGCGGGTCCACGGCCTCGAGAACTCTGTGCTTATCGATGTGTTTCGGCAGGGGCAGCTGAACGAGAATACCGTCGATGGAATCATCCTCGTTCAGTTCGTGGACGCGGGCAAGCAGTGCAGATTCCTCGACGTCTTCTGATAGAACCAGCTTCTTGCTCGTCATACCCAATCGCTCGCACATTCGCGCCTTCATACCCACGTAAGATGCTGAAGCTGGATCCTCACCGACGAGAACGACAGCCAGACCCGGGGTGATTCCCTTCTCCTTCAAAGACGCGACTTCGAGTCCAACCTCAGCCTGAACCTCCTTCGCGATCTGCGTTCCGTTAATTAAAGTTGCTGTCATATTCAGGACTCTCTCTATAAAATAGGTCTCATAATACACCGATTCACCTGGACCAAACGGACTCTACAAATTGACAATGTCTACCATTCTTACCCTCCTGATTGCGATTACACTCCCAACCGGCACGGTCGAGCGGGCATTCGATTTTTTCGAACGCGGAGACTACCGTGCCTCTGCCCAATTGCTGGATCAGGCCGCAGCTATTGATCCGGAAGAGTTCGGTCTCAACAACCTGCACTACCTGCGCGGACGCATCGCTGAAGAACGGGGCGACTGGGCACGGGCCAGAATCGAATTCGACCTGGTGAGAGAGGCCAGCGTCCTACACAGTCTTGTGCTGTGGCACCAGGTGAGGGTTGCACTCAAAGACGGGCGCAACGAAGACGCGCTGCGGCTCCTCGACATACTGGGACCCGGATTCCCGGACGCGCTGCGGCTCGAGCTGGCCGAGGACGCGCCCGAAGACGTGGCACTCAGCATTTACCGGACGATGTCCAACCGCGAATCCCGATGGATGCAGTCGTCGATTCTGGACGACGAGGCTGCGATGTGGCAGCTCCTGACGCGGAGTCGGGGTGACGAGTTCGCGCTCGGAGCCGCGCGCAGACTGGACGGACGGAGCGCGACCCGAGCCCAGAGCCTCCGACTGGCTAAGACTTTCCATGCTCACCGTATCTTCGGTCGCGCCGAGGCCATTTACTCGGCTCTGCTCGAAGACCGCACCGAGATAGGAGCGGAGGCGCACTACGAACTGGGGCGTACTTACTTTCAGCGAGGCCGGTACGACGACGCCGTATCTGTATACCGTGCCACGGTTGAAAGATTTCCCGATACGGATTGGGCACGGAACGCGGATAAGCAGATTCCACCCACGTACTGGCGGAAGCTTGACTATCCGAACGCCATCGCGGCTTACGAAACGTTGATCGAGAAATACGACGAGCCGGAGTTGTATTACTCAGCAGTCCGCGACATGGTCGACATCTATCGCTCTATGGGCGACTTCGATGAAGCCCATCGAAGGATCGAGCAGGCGCTCCGCTCGAATCCTAATAGCAGGAACCGGGCGGTTCTTACCTTCACACGAGCAAAGATCCACTACGGCGAAGGGCAGTTCCGGGAGGCCCTCGAGCTGTTTCAGCAACTCCGCACGATGCAGACTGGACGCGCCCCTAACGGCACCGATCAAACCGAAACGCTTTTCTTTGAAGCGGCCAGCCTGGAACGATTGGGACGCATCGACGAGGCCGCCCGCATCTGGACAGAGCTTTCAGACAATCCGTTCAGCTACTACGGACTCCGTGCCATCGAAAACATCCGCGACGAATCCATTCCCGCAGCCACACTCGGGCAAACCGTCCTGCGAACGATGCACGAACCCGTAATCGACGTTTGCAGCGACAGCTCAAATCCAGATGTGATCGCATTCCTTCGTGAACGACGGCTCTCCAGGACACGTGGATTCCTCGCCACCGGGTCGGTAGAAACGGACATGGTGGGTGAACTAGTCTTTCTGCGGCAGTGGGACGAGGCGTTCTTCTGGGCGAATCGTGCCGCATCCAGATGGAGAGACCAGGCGCTGGCGGACCTGGCGTATCTGGCTTCTGATTTCAGGCGATCGATGTTGTACGCCGACCGCCTGAGACCACCCAACGACACGCAGTTCTTCTCTCTGGATTCGGACTATTCAACGGAATCGCGGGTCCTGATGGGCATGCTCTATCCCACCGCTTTCAGCGACGTCGTTTGCCGCGAAGCGCAGGCTGCAGGGGTCAATCCGCTATGGCTCTACGCGATCATATGGCAGGAAAGCCGTTACGACCCCGATGCCCGTTCAGGCGCTTCGGCTCGCGGACTGATGCAGTTCATTCCTGAAACCGCTACTCGCATAGCCCAGAAAATCGGATTGGTAGCATTCCAGCTCGATGATCTTTACCAGCCCGAAATCAGCATCCGGCTCGGTGCGCATTACTGGGCCGAACTGATGGACACACTCGGGGATCCCGAACTCGCTCTTGCCGCGTACAACGGTGGCGAGAGGAACGTCGAACGCTGGAGGGCCAAGTCGAATCTGAGGGATATGGAAAGTTTCGTATCCGACATCGGTTTTGTTCAAACCAAAGCCTATGTTCGAGAAATCTTCGCACTCTACGCAAAGTACGCCCACCTTCTGTAAGATTTTGATGATTATTTGAACCCGACATCCAGGTCAACCGTCTAACTGATAGGAGAATGATCGGCGCCCGAAGGGCCCGAATATCCAACCGAACTATGAAGCGCGAGAATCTGATTTTCAGGATGGTATTTCTTGTCATCATCGTGCTTTCGATCTTGATCGTCTGGCCCTTCGTAACCTACATCGTCCTAGCAGGGGTCCTCACCTATACGCTGTTTCCTGTGTACGCCTTTGTTCGCCGGAAAACCGGTCAGCCGCGCGTCAGCTCCGCGATCTCGATTCTCATTGCCCTGCTCCTGCTCGTCTTACCATCGTTTCTGATTGCTCAAAGATTGGCTCAGGAAGTGTCGGGCGCCTTCACAACATTCGAGCTTGCGAACGTGCAGCGCCTTGGGGACTATCTGAGCGGTGTCACAGGCAACCAGTTTGATTTTCAGGAGATGCTGGGCTCTGCCTTTTCGCAGGTGGAGGAATCCATCGTCGGGCTCGCTCCCGACATCCTTGGCTCACTGACCGAACTGCTGCTCGGCCTGTTCATCATGTTCTTCGTGATGTACTACGCCTTCCGCGATGGCGAAAGCTTCATAGGCCACGTGAAGCAGATACTGCCGCTCGAACCGGCCCTAAAGGAAAAGTTGTTCATGGAAGTCCGCAACGTGACGCAGGGTGTGCTCTATGGGCAGGTGATGACCGCAGTGATTCAGGGCTCGGTGGCTACATTGGGTTTGGTCATGTTCGGAGTCGGAAACTGGGTGTTCTGGGGTGCAATCATGCTCATCCTCGCTTTCCTTCCGGTGTTCGGCACACCCCTGATATGGGTCCCGGCTGCCGTGGACAAGATTCTAGCCAGCGAAACCTTTGGAGGCATCGGATTGTTGCTCTACGGCATTCTGATCGTAACCAACATCGACAACCTGGTGCGGCCCAGCTGGTCAGCGAGCGATCGAAAGTCCATCCTGTCCTTGTCATGGTCGGCGTCCTGGGCGGCTTGAAAATGGTGGGCTTCAGCGGAATGCTCGTCGGACCCCTGATCCCCGCCTTACTGGTGGCGCTGATCCATTTCTGGGAAGAGGTCTACATAAAGAAAGATGACGGCCCCTCAACCTACGCCTGTCGATTAAACGAAGAGCTCTTTTCGCGAAAAACTGTTTACAGTCCGTGCTTCTGATGGTTTGTAGCGACACCCGGAAATGAAAAGAGGCCGGAGATAAATCTCCGGCCTCTCTGATTTGAATCCTGCCGACCGTTGTGGTCGCGAATCAGTTTCTGCTGACTTCTACCAGCGCGACGCGATTGACAGCGCTGCAGGCCAACACCAGGTTGCCATCCGCTGTCGCCATCATGTTGCGAATGACTCCTCCGCCGGACGGGATCAGCCAAGTCTGAAACTCCTCGGTTTCAGTATCGAAGCGTACCAGCGTGTCGTCCCTCACTCCCGATTCGCTGTACCAGACGATGTTATCCACAGTGGCGATGCCATAGGGCCGGGACTCCGGACCGCTCGGGGAGGCCCATTCTCGAACTTCGCCGGTCGCAGGATCGAAGCGGCCCAAATAGCCGCGTGCGTAATCCGTATACCAAACCACATCGTCGGGGGTCAACGCGATGCGCCTGGGTCGGGCATCAGGATTCGGCAATGTGTATTCGGTGATTTCCATTGAATCGGGATCGATGCTGCCCAAACGGTTTCCGCGAAAATCGACATACCAGGGTACGCCTTTGGAATTCACCTGGATGCCATAGGGATAGGTGTTGTCGGTGGGCGTGGCCACGACTTTCATCTCGCCTGTATCGGGTACGAGCCGTCCCACCATTCCAGACTGAAGGGTGAACCACAAGGTGCCATTCTGGTCAAAGATGGGCGTATGAGGGCCGCGGGCTCCGGCGGGGACGATAGCGGCTTCGGGTACCGGATACTGGGTCAGGCCTCCGGTGTCCGGGTCGAGTTCCCCGATGTAGTTGTCGTTGATACCCGTAAACCAGATGTTGCCATCAGCGTCCTCCGCCAAGCCGTGGGGACCGGCGTTGCCCGGCAGCGGAAATTCCTTTGTCGCACCGGTCGTGGGATCGACGCGACCGAGTCGACTGGCCATCTGTCCCGTCCACCAAATCGAGCCGTCGGCCGCGGCGAGCGGGTCATGGGGCCGTGAGCCAAGCGTAGGAGCCAACCATTCCCGGATAGTCACTTCCACGGGTCCGGGAATAAAAACGGCCTCGGGAGCTGTCCTCACCGGGAAATTCGCCGCCAGATATTTTGCGGCCACCTCGGCACGATCACCGGGCAGCACGACCATCGAGCTGAACAAATTTTCCCAGCCCTGAGCGTTGTAACCTGTCGAGTTGGCGATCAAGTTGAGCCGGTGGCACTCGGTGCAAGCACTCTGAACAAGTTCCTGACCGGGCCCCTCAGGCAATTGGACCTGTGGTTGATCTCGCTGGGCTAGGGTCGGCGCTGGAAGAACCAAACAGAGAACCGTTACCGTCATCAAGACTAAATACACTCTCGTTCGCATAGTTCCTACCTCAGGCAAAGACAAAATTGTCGATTCCGGGAAGAGAAGTCGTCACTATTCACAGATTAATTTTCGCCCGTCACTCTGACTGAACAACTTGAGCAGAGACCTTCCACTTTATTTAAATGATGGCACTAGTATCCGGAACACGGCGCGAAAGCCCGCGGCAAGTTACAGATCAACAATGAGTTGAATGGCATTCTTGGATTTTTCGATTTCAGCCTTCCGATTGCGCTTTCGCGGTAATCCAGTGATAGGGGGTGATACCAATGGCGTATGAACTCAGGCCAAACCGTCTTCTCACAAGTCATGGATTACGCACCCCGATACGAATTTCAGAAGTGTGTCGCCCGCTATCGTGGCGACTACCAGCTGCAAGGTTTTTCGTGCCGGGATCAGTTCCTTGCAATGGCATTCGCCCAGCTGACCTATCGTGAAAGCCTCCGCGATATCGAGGCCTGTTTACGCGCCCTCGGCAGCAAGCGTTACCATATGGGATTTCGAAGCAAGGTGGCGCGGACGACACTGGCCGACGCCAACGAGCGGCGCGACTGGCGGATCTATGCGGATTTCGCACAGGTCCTGATCGGCGTGGCGCGGCCGTTATATGCCAAAGATCCCATCGGTGTCGAACTGGCTCAGGGGCTGTACGCCCTGGACTCGACGACCATTGACCTTTGTCTTTCATTATTCCCATGGGCCCGGTTTCGCCGGCACAAAGCCGCCGTCAAGATGCATACACTGCTGGATCTTCACGGAAACATTCCCGCGTTTATCCGCGTCACAGACGGGAAAGTTCATGACGTCAACATTCTCGATGAAATCGCACCCGAAGCAGGGGCCTTCTACGTCATGGATCGCGCGTATATCGATTTCGAGCGGCTCTTTCTCTTCACGCTCTGTTCCGCATTCTTTGTTGTGCGTGCCAAGAAGAACGCCGTCTTGCAGCGCCGGTACTCCCGTCCGGTGGACAAGACCACAGGGTTGCGATCCGACCAGACGGTCATTCTCACCACGATCAAGTCCGCCAAAGCCTATCCCGATCCGTTGCGGTGCATCAGCTACTTCGACGCCGAGACGAACAAGCGGTTGAAGTTCCTGACCAACAACTTCGCGTTGCCCGCGCTCACCATCACTCAGATCTACAAGTCGCGATGGCAAGTTGAACTCTTCTTCAAATGGATCAAACAACATCTTCGGATCAAGTCCTTCTATGGCACGAGCGAGAATGCAGTCAAGACCCAGATCTGGATTGCCGTTTCCGTTTATGTCCTCGTCGCCATCATCCGCAAGCGCCTCGACATCGATAGGAGTCTTTACCAAATCCTACAGATTCTCAGCATTACCATTCTCGAAAAACAGCCCATTTTGCAGGCCTTTTGCGCGCCGAACTCCCAATTCGATGGGCTCGACGATCCTAACCAACTGGTTCTATTCGACTTCTAACCGGACACTAGTGAAATGATGGGTAAAAACTGATTGATACCACACCGCCATTGTAATGGGAACAAGTTCTTCAGACGCTGGCAACGTCCCGATCAGAGGGTCTTGAACTTTTCAGCCAGCATCCCGCTCTCCCGCACCAGAGGGGCAGGTGAGAAAGACGCATTCCGACCCCAGGTCTGGGGTAAGATCCTGAAAATCATCCGGACCACCCATCTTTCGAGATGACCGGTAGAGAGGAGCAGGCTGCTGTCATACGAAGAGTCACTGGACCAGGTCAGGCAGGTTTGGGCAGAACAGGCCAACACGTGGGGGCCGGAGCGAGGCATAGACTGGTTTGAGCACCCAAGAGTGCAGGCCCGAATCAACCGGAAGATAACCGGGCGGGAAAACTCGGAGCGCTACCACCACTTCATCTATGAAGATCTCGGTGGACGCGTACCTGTCGCACGTGCCCTGACTCTGGGATGCGGCGCCGGAGATCTTGAACGTGGACTGGCTCAGTACAATTTTTGCCGGGCCCACGACGCGCTTGATGTGTCTGAAGGCGCCATAGAGAAAGCCCGGGCACTCGCCAACGAACAGGGTTACACGCACATTCACTATCAGATGTCTGACGTCAACAAAGCGTCGCTGGAAGACAACGCGTACGATGTCGTATTCGGCATCTCGTCGATTCATCATATCGCTGAACTCGAATCCGTCTATGAGAAGGTGTATCGCGCTTTGAAACCCGAGGGTTATTTCTACATGGATGAATTCGTCGGACCGTCACAATTCCAGTGGACGGACGCACAACTTGAAGCGGTCAACGAAATCCTGAGGCAGCTTCCCGAGCGCCTCAGGGTGCGCCGCTCGGACGGAAAAACGATCCGGAACGCTGTAGTGCGCCCGACAATTAAGCAAATGAATGCCGCGGATCCGTCCGAAGCCATCCGGTCCGCCGAGATCATTCCTCTGCTGTCAGAACACTTTCCCGACTTCGCTTTACGCGGCTATGGCGGCAACATTCTGCATCCGCTGCTGGAAGACCTTAGCGGAAATTTTGTCGAAACCGATGCCGAAGCCATGGAGTGGCTGGAGCGTATCTTTGCTTACGAGGATGACTGGCTTCTCAAAGAAGGTGTCGGAGATAATTTCAGCGTAATCGTGGCGCGGAAGCCTCTTAAATAACTCCAATCGCGTTCAGGAACACCAGAGTGATTGCGACAGGAACGACGAACTTCAGCAGCAACAGCCAGGTTTTGTAAAAAAACGCCAGCCGGCTGCCTTCGAGGAATTGCCGGTGACGGATCGCGTCGTCAAGACGCCAGGCCGTAAAGACGGAAATGCCCAAGCCCCCCAAAGGCAAGATCCAGTTCGTCGCCAGATAGTCAAAAGTGTCGAACCAGTTTCGTCCGAAGACGCCGGCGAACGACTCGCCGAAAAACGCGGTACCGCCACTGAGTGCCGACGGAATGCCCACCACTGCGATGATGCCCCCGAACAGCAATACAGCACGGTGCCTCGCCCATTTTTTTTCATCGATCAGATACGACACGGCCACTTCCAGCAGGGAGATCGCACTCGTCAGTGCCGCAAAAAACAGCAGAGCAAAAAACACGATCGAAAAGAACGTGCCCCCACCCATTTGGCTCAACGCGATCGGCATGCTCACGAATACAAGACCCGGCCCCTGGCCAGGCTCCAGGCCGAAAGTAAAGATGATGGGAAACAGAACCATGCAGGCCATGAGGGCGATCACGGTATCGAGAACAGAAACGGTGATCGCTGCAGACACGATGTCGTCGTCACGCTTGAGGTAACTGCCGTAAGTCAACATCGCGCCCATCCCGAGGCTCAAGGTGAAGAATGCGTGCCCCAGAGCTTCCAGCACTCCTGATGCAGTCAGGTTTTCAGTGTGGAAGCCGAATACAAAGTCCACGGCCTCATTGAAGCCATCCATCGTGAACGCGTTGACGAGCAGAATCACCATCAACCCGAACAGGGTCGGCATCAATATCCGCGCCCAACGCTCGATACCTTTACTGATCCCACCCCAAACCACGCCGACAGTGATAACCATGAACACTGCGTGCCAGAACAGATTCAGACCGTTCGATGTGAACAGCTCGCCGAATACCGGACCCACCGCTTCCGGGCCGAGCCCGACAACCTGTCCCGTCAGCGACAGGTAGGTGTAGTGCAGCGCCCAGCCAGCGACAATGCTGTAGTAGGAAAGGATAACGAAAGCAGCCGCAACGCCGAGCCAGCCGACAGCAACCCAAAGTCCACCGCCGAGTTCTTTAAAGGCACCGACTGGGGACTTCTGGGTGGCTCTCCCCAGCAGTATTTCAGCGGTCATCACCGGCAATCCGACGAGAACGATACACGCCAGATAGACCAGAACGAACGCGCCACCGCCGTTGACCCCGGTGATGTAGGGAAATTTCCAGACGTTGCCAAGTCCAACCGCCGATCCGGCAGCAGCCAGGACAAATCCGAGTCGTGATCCCCAGTGCCCTCGATCAACCAAATCTCCCTCCATTTTTCGCTCGCTTTAATCGATGGGGCTTATGGTAACATTCCCGCGCTAACGCACCCTGCGTTAACCAATTAGTGGAAGTCACGAGGTTCGTATATGGGCGCACCAGAAGAAAAAGACACCACAAAAAAAGTGGACGCTGTTGGAGAATCACGCTTCGTCATGGTCCGGAGCTCGGGCCGAGGCCTTTCTCAGGAGATAATTGTCGGACCCCACCGCCTCTCGGCGGACGAACCCGAACCCCTTGGCACCGACACGGGCCCGACACCGTATCAGCTGCTTAGCGCAGCCCTCGGAGCCTGTACGGCAATCACTCTCACAGCATATGCCCGCCATAAGGAATGGCCTCTGGAAAGCGTGACGGTGGTCCTGACCCACGGCAAGATTCATGCCCGAGACTGCGCCGACTGCGAAACCAAGGACGGCAAGGTCGATCGGATTGAACGCGCCATAGAGCTGGGCGGCCCCTTAAGCGAAGAGCAACGGGCACGCTTGTTGGAAATCGCCCAACGCTGTCCCGTGCATCGGACACTGACGTCGGAAATCAACCTACAAACCCGGCTCGTCTGACACGAATGAATTATTCGGGTTAAGTAAAGTCTATAGACGCCCGGAGGGTTCCGCCTCCCGGCACCTGCATGTAACGAAGCAATGAGCTGAGGAACAGTAGTACCCCGGCCATTTCCATTCCTTCTTCCACAGCGGTAACGAGATTGTAGCTCAGAGTGTCCGCGTCAATAGGAACGCCGACCATCTCCATACCGACCGCGCCTCCAATGTATAGAACCCCTGATATCAAGAACAGAATCCCGACCCACAGGGGAAGGTGACGCATGAATGGGACGAAGGCGAGACCGATGCAGACGGCCGCAATCCCGCCAGGAACAGCCCAACTCATGTCGATGAGCGAGTTGATTGTCTCGTGGATACCCGCCACCTCGTCCAAAGAGAGAAACAGAAAGCCCATAGCCAAGACATACCAGTGAACAGACCAGGGGTCACGATCCACTCTCTTCCGCCGCGCGCAGAACCAGGAACACATCGCAACTATTGACAACAGGAATCCGGAAAACCAGGTGGGAAGGTTGTTCTCTTCGTCCACGTCGAAGAGTTGTCGCCAGGGCAACCATGGCAATTCTTCCACTTGGTAGTGGAAAATCGTCAAACCGACGTGGCAGACGACAAGCACCACGGCAATGGCGGCAAGAGAGAAGACCAATCGTTGGGGAACGATAGTCACGTTGTAGCTTCTTGGAGCATCCGAATCGGTTTGGCGTTTGCGGCTACCGTTTGTCATCGCGTCCTCCTAGCTACTTTCAGCATGCTCTTCTTTTAAAACTGGGACTGTCTTTTCGTCTTCCCTGTTCGCTTGATTCGGCGCCAAATCCGTCACCTTGAGAGAAAGAAGGACGACGATGCTGGCGCACACAGCACCGGCGAAAAAAGGAACTGTGTGGCCGAGCTGCTGAAACAACAGCGTCGAGATCAGGGGCGAAACGGTGCGCGACATGCCAGCAAAGGCCTGGGCGGTGCCCATCGTCGTTCCCAGATCCGACTGTTGGGTCCATCTAGAAGTGAGTGCAGTCGTCGACGGAAAGGTGAGCGCGGTCCCGACGGATAAAAGAGACATCAGGGCCAACAATATCCAGAGCTCACCCGCGAACCCGAAGCTTAAGAATCCAATAAACAGACTGGTTGCTCCCAAACGCATCGTCCAGATTTCGCCAAGACGATCAACGATAGGTCCAAGCAACAGAGAGCGCATCACAACCGATAGGCTCCCCATATACAAAAAAACGTAACCGATGTTTCTCTCGGTAATCGCAAACTCGAAACCCAAATACAACGTTATGATTGATGTGAACGACGAGAACGCCAACATTCCAAGCGCGTAAATCCAGATCAGACGTGAAACTGAACGGTTCGGGTATCGGACTACCGTCCACGCCCTGTGCCACACTGGTTGACGCTTCTTCGTCCGGCTCTCTTCGTTCGCCCCGGATGATTCCTGGAGCCATCCCCAGGCAAATACGATATTCATCGCGCACAGTGCTGCGGCGACCAGGCCGGGAGCCAATTGTCCCCAGTACGCCGCAGTCGAGCCGATGACGGGACCGATCATCACCCCCGCCGACGTCGCCGCCGAAAGCCAGCCCAGCGACCGAGTTCTATCCTCCGGTGGTACCGTATCGGCGACGTAGGCGTGCAGCACGCCAGTTGTGCCTCCACCCGCGCCCTGAATGAAGCGGGAGGCCAACAACAACCAGAAAGAATTCGCGAACCCGAATACGACGTATGAAATCGCCGATGCAGTCAAGCCGATCAACAGGGCCGGTCGACGGCCGTAACGATCGGAAACGCGTCCCCAGAGAGGCGCCGACATCAACTGGGCCATCGAAAAAGAAGCGATAATGACACCAATCATCTGCGGAGTGATCGCCAGATCCAGAGCATAAAACGGCAGCAACGGTAAGATCATCGCGAAACCGAGCATGTCGACGAACGCCACCGCAATCAGTACCGATAGACTTCGAAACTGAGCCGATTTGGAAGATCCCGTTGTCGGTGTGTTCACTGAATTTGACAAGAAAAGCCGGGCGTTTGAGACCTATCCACCCGATACGATCGCCTCGGCCTCGATGGCAGGCGGCGTCTGATCGTCCGGATCATCGAGGTATCCATCGGGGAGAGCCACCTGCTGGCGGCCACCGCGCTTGCCCCGTTTCATTCGCATGGCCGATATTGGAAACGCTTGCTCCCTGTCAACGTCCCGAAATAGGTTCTCGAGTTCCTCAACCGTTTTCACCTGCACCATTCGATCCCGCACGAAGGAACTGAGGCTGAAACCCTTCATGTACCAAGAGGTGTGCCGGCGGAAGGCGACCATGGCCGAAAGCTCCCCGAACCAGTCGGCGAGGCGGGCGGCATGCATCAACATTGTGTCGAGTACTTCCCCGAGACCTGGAGGATCCGCGGGCTCGCACCCTCCGAAGACGTCGGCCAGGTCGCGGAAAAGCCATGGACGGCCCAGGCATCCCCGACCCACAATGACGCCGTCACATCGGGTTTGGCGCATCAAGCGAAGGGCATCGGCCCCCTCCCAGATATCTCCGTTCCCGAGAACAGGAATGCTCATCCTGGACTTGAGCTCGCCAATAGCCTCCCACTCCGCCATCCCGCAATAGAGATCCGCCGCAGTACGCGCGTGAAGGCCAACCGCAGCACAACCCTCTTCCTCCGCGATGCGGCCCGATTGCAGATAGGTCAGGTGATCCGGGTCGATCCCCAGGCGAAACTTGATCGTGACCGGCACACCTGAGGCGGACCCCACCGCAGCACGCACGATGCTCTGAAGCAAGCGGGGTTTCAGCGGAATGGCAGCGCCCCCACCCTTACGCGTCACCTTACGCACCGGACAACCGAAGTTCATATCCAGATGGTCGATCCGACCCTCCCCCACCAATCGTTTGACCGCCTCCGATACATAGTAAGGATCCACGCCGTAAAGTTGCAGACTGCGCGGCGTCTCACCGGGCCCGAAATCGGCGAGTTTGAGTGTCTTGTCCCGTCCCTCCACCAAGGGCCGCGCACTGATCATCTCGCTCACGTACAGGCCGGCACCGAAGCTTCGGCATATGGATCGGAAGGGATAGTTGGTCACCCCGGCCATGGGAGCGAGGACCACCGGCGGCCAGATCGTGAGATTCCCGACGGCAAGGGGGCTGAATTCCCTCTGACCCGCCAGAGCTACGCCCTGATTTAACTCGCTCTTGTAGTGCGGCTGCATTCACTCGATATTACACCATCGGGCGCGCGGGTCCCCTCAACCAACAGTCGAAGATCGAGGCCCCTCCGACCCCTGGGTCGAACAGCGATAAGGTCCTGTTGTTTCGTTGCCTTAGCCCAGGATGCACTATCGGATTGCGGGAAATAAGTCGATAAGAAGAAGTGTGTTACGATGACTTCAACTACTAAAGTAACGGAAATACCCGCAACTATGACAGTCGAGAGCGAGACTACCGCTTACGTCAGCCGACAACCGATATACACGAAACGCATCGAAGTGTACGGTTATGAGTTCTTGTTTCGCGACAGTGCGACCAATCAGGCCAATATCGTCGACGGCGAAAGCGCGACAGCCCAAGTCATACTCAACTTCATTGAATTCGGGGTCAACGAAATCGTTGGTGACCATCCGGCGTTCATCAACCTGACCCGCGACTTCATTCTTGAGGGCCATTGCGAGGCCCTCCCGAAGGACCGCATCGTTCTCGAGGTTCTGGAAGACGTGACAGCTGAGCCCGAGATAGTTAAGGAGCTACGCAGACTGAAACACAAAGGGTACATGATCGCCCTGGACGACTTTGTCTACGAAGAGAGTCTCCGGCCCCTGGTCGAGCTGGCCGACATCATCAAAGTGGATGTGATGGCTACGGACCGGGATGCCTTGGAACCAATCGTCTCCAACTTCAACAAATTCAACGTCCGTTTGCTGGCCGAAAAAGTCGAGACTCAGGATGAATTCGATTTCTGCAGCGATCTCGGCTTCGACTACTTCCAGGGCTACTTCTTTTGCAAACCCAAGCTTATTGCAGGCAAGCAGATTCCCACGAATCGCCTGGCTGCGACTCGGCTGGTAGCCAAACTACAGGATCCGGACATCAAAGGTGATGAACTGGAGGAAACCATACGGCAGGACGTTACGCTGAGCTACAAACTTCTGCGGTTCGTAAACTCCGCCCATTTGTCTCTTCCCCGAAAGGTGGAATCGATCGGTCATGCGGCCATGATGATCGGGGTGTCCCGGCTCCGTACCTGGGCGAGCCTGCTGATGCTGGCTTCGATGGACGACAAGCCTCGCGAATTGATGGTGACCGGCATCGTCCGGGCCAAGATGTGTGAAGAACTCGCCGCAGCAAACGGACTTTCGATGGGAGAGCAGTTCTTTACCGTTGGACTCTTCTCAGTCCTGGACGCCATGCTGGACAGCCGCATGGAGGACGCTCTCGATCAGCTGCCGCTGTCCGATGAGATCGTTCAGGCTCTGATAACACACGAAGAACTCCTGGGACGCATGCTCGACTTCACGATCGCATACGAGCAGGGGGACTGGGAACGACTCGCTGAAGTCGGAAGCACCCTCAAACTCGACCCGCCCGCCATTCGCAAAGCCTACATGAACGCCGTCAAGTGGACGATGGAAATCACAAACGAATTGAATATATAAAGAAGAAGTTAAGAGCGCGTTGTTCTCTCGACACTTTCCCCACGCCAAAACCCCAAGACGTCTGTCGGTAGGAATAAGAACTTTGCGCCTTTGCGGTGAATAAGAATCTTAAAGCTGAGGACGCTCGCCTACGACGCCAGGCCCATCGGTTCCATAGCCATAGCCGCAAACTTCTCCACAGGCGAGAACATGACCCGAACGCGGCTTCCTCTCGATTGTGCTCCGCGATGATCCACAATGTCGGACATCATGCTTAAAAGGCAGTCGTCGCGCAAGTTCATGTCCTCGAGTGTCATGGCCTCGGCAATCGACCTGGAGATCGCGAGCGCATTTCCATCCCAGTAGTGCAAGTGTCGCTCCCGGGCGGGGTCAGATTCCAAAATAGGCGCGGCCATCTCCAAAGGGAACCCCGCGCTGACCAGCTTTTCGTCATCAATCCAGAATACAATGGCCTTGGCCTCGGGAGGAATCGCCTGCCAGATTGCTTGCATGGAAACCGAATCCAGAGTCTGAAGGGAGACGTCGGGCCGAGAGAAGGAAAAGAGTTCGGCGGCACGCTGAATCTCAGCGTTGCCCACCGCAATCAGTTTGAGGTGCTGGCCATCGATCGATCCGATGGTCTCCAGTCGCTCCGATGGCTTCTGTCCCGTGTATATCCAGACTAGAGCCACCTTCTGATCCGCTCGATCCATATTTACCTCTCCACTGACACGGAACTCATACACCTCACTCCCCTATCTCATCGGCGGATGGGCTCAATGGGTGTAGTCGAAAATATGCTATTCTCCCCCGGATGGAGCGCTTGCTGATACTGTCATCGGACACTGGCGAAGGCCATAATTCGGCAGCTCAAGCGCTGGGGGAGACCGCCCTCAAAGCAGGATGGCAGGTTTCGGTACGGAAGCCTCTGGAAGAGTCTGCAGCTGGATATCGCTCATTAGGAGGCATTTACAACCTCCTCCTGACCTACCGGCCGGGTTGGGTCGGCATGTTCGCCAAGTCCATCGAACTGATTAAGGCGAATGAGGCTGAGTTTTTCTACGGGCGGGTTCGCACCTACATCCAAAGATTTATCGAATCGGAAAAACCACACGCGATTGTTTCCGTCCATCCCATGTTGAACCACATGATCCCGCGGTGGATATTGGAACAGAATCTGCAAATCCCCTGCTACACCTTTGTGACCGACCCCTTTCCCCCATTCTGGAAAGGGTGGGCCTCTCGATACGTCACGCGTTATTTCGTCCTCACCAAAGAGGCGGGCATCCGCCTCGCGGACGACGGGGTGGAAGCCGACAGGATCGAACGGGTTTCGATGCCACTCCGCTCCGGTTTCCATACGCGGGGACTGAAGGAGGTCGCCGATTTAAGATCGGGACTTGACGTAGAGGGCGAGACGATTCTGGTCAATGGCGGCGCCCGAGGCGGTGGTCGCCTCCGACGATTAGTTCAGGCCGTCCTTGAAGCGGCACCCACAGCGAATATCCTGGTCGTGTGCGGTCACAATAAACGTGTCCGCAGGAGCCTCGATAAGCTCAAGGAACGAAGACTCCGGACGTTCGGCTTCGTCAGCGATATCCATAATCTGATCGGCGCCGCGGATCTGGTCGTCACGAAACCCGGAGCGTTGTCCACGTATGAAACCCTGGCATCGGCTGTGCCCGCGGTTCTCACCGCTGTTGGCGGCTTGATGCCTCAGGAGTCGGGACTGTTTCGGGCAGCCAGTGACCATGGCTTTGGATTTGCAGTACGTACACTGGACGAACTGGGGGCGGTTGTCCGTCAGGGCGTGGCCGGCTGGAAGGCCAAGCACGAAGCGATCAACCGATTTTACCAACCCGGGTCCGTCCCGGATTTGATCGATAGAATCCAGCCTCACCGTATTTAATAAGACAGGCAAATCAATTGGCGAAGCAGATACTGGTAACCGGCGCCACGGGATTCCTCGGGAGCCACTTATCTTATGCCCTCCTTCGGAGAGGTCATCGTGTCACAGCGTTGGCGCGCCCTTCGAGGACCGACAGTCCCCGGGATCGTGTCATGGACGCCATCGCTCGTGTGGGATCGGATCCGGACGAGATCCCTGCTCTAATTGAAGGCCTGGACGTGGTCGAAGGCGACATCTCCCTGCCCCGATTAGGGCTGCCCGAATCCGAATACCTGCGCCTGAAGACAAGCATCGACGAAACCTGGCACAGTGCAGCGTCGCTGTCATTCGCGCCGGAAGATCGCGACGCGATCTTCAAAATGAATGTGGGGGGAACAGAAAACATCATCAATCTCGTGGCCGAGACCCGCAGCCAGCGTCTCCATCACGTCAGTACTGCTTACGTGGCTGGCCAACGGACCGGTGTGGTCATGGAAGACGAAGTCAAAGTCGGCCAGAAGTTCAAGAATCCATATGAAGAATCCAAATGCGAGACGGAGATCCTGATCTCTGCCGCCACCCAGGACAAGCGTGTCCGCGCGAGGGTGTATCGTCCGAGCATCGTCATCGGCGATTCGGACTCGGGCCGCGCAACACACTTTCATGGCGTCTATGCCTTTATCCGTGGCCTCTGGACAGCAACCCGACGACTGCGGCGAGGGCAACCCGATTCCACAATCGTCGACCTGCCGCTACGGGTTCGGGGTTCGGAGTCGACGACACTGAACTTTGTTCCGATCGACTACGTAACTGACGCGATGCTCGAACTGGCGTCGCAGGAAACGGGCGACGGCAGAACCTACCATTTGGCGAATCCGATACCCACCGAAAACCGTCTATGGTTGAACATTGTCTGTGACCAACTCCGTGTCCGTGGCATCCGGCTGATGGGAGCCGAGGCCTTTCTCGCCGACCCCATGACCCGCATGGAAGCTATATTTCACCGACAGATGGCTTTCTACTACCAGTACCTCGGAGGCGAACCTCGCTTCGACTGCAGTCATGTGCTCGAGAGCTTGAAAGACACGTCGATACGATGTCCGGAAGTGACTCCCGATTTTGCACGCAAAATGACAGGTTGGTACATCGACAAGCTCGGCAGGAACGGGAACTCTGAGCGGTAGGCGGCCCCGATAACGGCGCTTATAGAAAAAACTGATTCAGAAAATCTAAATACTGGGCACCCAATCTGTCGGGTGTGAACTCTTTGCGGAAACGTAAGTGTGCGGCCTGCCCGAGTGCATCCCTGTAATCTCCCTCCTCTATCATCCGACAGGCCCGGTCAACAAAATCCCCGGCCGATAATGCGATCATCTCCTCCAGTCCGACAAGTTCGGCGCCGCGGTTGGATCGCGAATCGTGCGGGTAGCCGCGCACAATGACCGGCTTGCCCGCAGCCATTGCATCCAGTATCGAACGGACATCAGCGTTGGGAAACGACACGATGTAGAGATCGATCATTTGCAGAGATTCGGCCTCCCCCACTGGCTGAGGGAGAAACCTCACCTGAGGCAACACGTCGCGCGCATGTAAATAAGTGCGGGCTCTCCGGCTATCCCCCGAACCCAGAAGCAGGTGGAGATGCGTGGGGGACCGCCGTAGAATCTCTACAAGAGCTTGGAGGTATCCCTCGTCCGAACACGTTGTTCCCTCGCCGAAAGTTGCAGAAATCGTCAGAAACGCTCCCATATCAGCGCGGTTTGCACCATGGGATGCGTCCCCTCGAGAGCTTGAATACGCGCCCGACACTGGCGGAATCCAACGGCTCAAACGTCCTGGAAACTGTGTTTCCTCGAACGCATCTCTGAACAGATGTATGGTACCATCGAAAAGGTCTGCGTCCATCTCGACGTCATGATTGACGTTAACCTGCACGGGAGCCGGTCTGAGCGCAGCAACTTGAGTCGTGATCTGCTCGCCCAGATCAGCATGGTACAGGGCGACGTCAACACCGGCTTCTGAGATCGCTCGAGCAACCCGTTTTGCGCGCTCAAAGAAATCCCCTTCAACACTGCCCGGCGAAATCTCTGTGCCGAACTCCGGCACTTGAGATCCACCAGAGGGGCCGGGACTAAAAAACCAGGAGGAAAAATTCTCGGTTGTAAACACCCGCGACCGCACACCGGCCTCACCTAAACTCCGGCAGAGATCGCGAACATAGAAGCTTACGCGGCCGGGCAACAGGGATCCGACAACGTGGGCGACGCTGGGAAGTCGTCCGTGCAATGCTTCGCCTCGAGTGACGGCGGAAGGAACCACCGCCCATCCTTCAAAAATCTCTCCTATCTGACGCGACCGGGCCGGGTCCAGCCCTGCGTACAACGCCCTCTGAAAGTAGTCCAGGGCAGAGGCCGGATCGTGGGCGAGAAGCCCTTGTCCGATCTGAAACGCGGAGGCGGCCAGCCGAGCTCTCTCCCCGGAATGGTATAGGGCCAAGGTATAGGTGTGGTTGAGGATGTCAGATGCGTAAGCGGAGGCGTGAACGGCGGGTTCTAGCAAGCGCACCGCGCTTGCATAATCCCGCGCCTCAAAAGCCCGGAATGCCGCTTCGTATTTCACGATGCTGCCCGTGGCACGTCCCATCGCGAGGCGCCCGAGAAATCTTTGCCATATATGGCGGCGATTTCTTCCAGCCAACCGTGATGGTTATAATGCTCTTAGACGGGAGTGAGTAGGGTCCGGTGACTCTCCTGGCCTTCAAAGCCAGCGGGATGTCGGGGAACCGGCGTCCGGTGGGTTCGACTCCCACGCACTTCCGCCAAGTTTACCGGGCCCTCGTCAGCCCTTGAGTGCAGCGAGGGCGTCGGCCTCTTCGTCGAAGGTGTCGAAAACCGTCAGAAGTTTCGTCATCTGCAAAAGGTCTTTTGCTTTGGCAGTCAGTTTCAGCAGCTTGACGTCACCTTTCTTGTTCCTGACCGTCGTGTAAATCGACACGAGTTCCCCGAGCCCGGAGCTGTCAATATAACTGACGTCGCCGAGGTTCAGTACAAACTTCAGATCACCATCGTCGACGGCACTGCGAACGGCGTCCCGGAGCGAGAGCACGGATTCCCCTATCGTCAGCCGCCCCGACAGCTCAAGAACGTTCACCCCATCTTCCTTGCGTGTTTTTATCGATAAGCTCATTCAGCCTCCTTGAATATCTTATTAGTGCGGACAACGGGGCCGCCGCGTAGGTTAACTTCAACGACAGCGAGTTTCAAGAGCGTTTTCAATAAGAACAGCCTCGCCAGCCTTAGCAGCCCGTGAAAGGCCTGCACCTGAGGCGGAAGGGCTTCGAATTGAACTGGGCGGGGTTCACTTCATCAAGTAGAATATTCATGTTGTCTGGCATTGTAGGGCGAAATCGCCCCATCGAATCAATTCGCTTTCGGAACCAGCGGTGAAACTCAACTTCAGGATCTCCAGAACGATCTTTCTGACCCGACTCGCGTTCATCACGTTCGTTTTCTTCGTCTCCGTGGCGGTGGGATTGATCTTTACACAGGAGTCCGCCCGGATTCCCCTGAGCGCTGACTCACTATCGCGGGCCGCGGGAGCCTACGAATTCTCCTGGGCTCCTGACGGCGAAAACCTCGCGTTCGTATCGGCTCAGGGGGGCACCTCAGAAATCTGGCTGGTCGACGCCAACGCAGGTGCCCCCCGACGCATCACCTCGGATGGTTTGCCCAAGTCAGACCCCCACTGGTCACCCGATGGCGCATGGATAGTGTATGTGGTCACTCAACCCGGGGGACAAGGGGACATCCACGGAGTCCGACCGGACGGCGGTCCTTCGGAAGCCTTCGTTCAAACAGCGGCCGACGAGACCGAACCACGGTGGTCGCCAGAGGGCGCTCAACTACTTTTCGTTTCCGATGCCTACGGCACTCGCCAACTGACGATTCTAGACCTTGAAAACGATACAACCCGGCGACTGGCTGACACACCGGCTGCAGAGCCTCGTTGGTCACCGGATGGTCAGTGGATCGCTTTCGTCTCAAACCCCCTGCCCAACGACAACCGCATGGATAACGAAGACATCTTTCTTGTTTCCCCCACCGGCGGCACCCCTCGTCTACTGACGCCGGGAACGCAGCGCTACCGGGACTATTCCCCCTCGTGGTATCCGGATTCGCGTCGACTGACTTTCGCCTCCGAAGAAAACGGATACAGCAACCTCTTCATCGTCGACATCGAAAGCGGCAATCGAACAACCTTGACCGATCAGGAAATCGATCAGTTTCATCCACGCTGGTCTCCCGACGGCGATACGATATCGTTCGTTCAAGTCACCGAGGACTCCGGGTTTCACGTCTGGACCATCCCGGCAGAGGGCGGGCGTTCCATCCAGGTCTCGGACCGCGCGGGGACCAACGGAGGTTACAGCCGCAGTACCTCGAGTCCCAGGGGCACGATCGCGTGGTCTCCGGATGGTGAGCGTCTTGCATACACACACTCGGATCCGGCTCGCACATCCGACGTCTGGGTCGTCGCCCCCGACGGGGGCCGCGTGACACCTCTGACAAATTCAATACCGTCGGAATTGCGCCAGGAGGCCCGTTTCACCTCTCCGGAACTGGCCCGCTATTCCAGCTTTGACGGTACCCAAATTTCCTCGCTCGTATACCGGCCGCCGGGACGAAGCTCGGATGAGCGATTCCCCGCAGTTCTCTTTTTCAGGGACACGCTCGAGGGACAAAACGCTTTGTCGTGGAATCCCTTCATCCAATCTCTTGTCAGCAACGGATATCTGGTTTTCGCACCGAATGTCCGGGGTTCCTCGGGTCAGGGCAAAGACTTTCGACAAGCCGCATTCAGTCTGGGAGGTGAAATCGATGTTCGGGATGCCTTTTTCGGGCTGGATCGACTCGCCGGAGACGGACTGATCGACTCGGAAGCCGTCGGGGTGTTCGGCGCTGGTACTGGAGGATTTCTCGCCACGGCCGCGCTGGCACGCGATAGTTCCCGATTCAAAGCTGCCGTCTCCCTCGAGGGGATCGTGGACCTTGTCACTGCGTCGTCTTATCCGGCGATGACAGCCTGGGCACGATACATCACAGGCTCAACCCCGTTGGCCGCGCCGGAACCTTACTACGAAAGGTCTCTCACTAACTTCGTCGGCGCGCTGCGAACGCCCATCATATTTCTCTACGGTGGGAACGATCCAAGAGCGCCCTTTCAACAGATCGAACAATTCGCCGTGCAGGCCGAAATCGAGGGCAAGTGGTTTGACTACCGGGTTTTCGATGCTGAACCCCACGGGTGGCATCGTTGGCGACCTGCCTCTCTGCGTGTTGTACTGGAAGCAAGTAACGCGCTGTTTGAAAGATACCTGCGTGGACGAAACCGCGATATACGTCTCACACGCAATCGCTGATACTCGCCGATTCGGAATGACAGTAGTTTGGACAACAAACAAATCCGGCACCAATCATGGACATTCAAAAGCGGGGATAGTAGTTTCTAAATAACTTGCTAGGAGGAAGAATAAATGCACACATGGCTCGCCTATAGTCTGATGGCTCTCCTGTTGCAGCAACCCGCCACCGTGGAAGCTCGGATCATCAATTATCTTAGAGACAATCTGCAAGCCGGTCAGGGCGTCGATCCTGCAAGCCGGTCAGGGCGTCATCTCCGACCTGGTCAACGACGTGTTCACCTCGGCCGAAGAACGAGAAGCCCTGAGCCGTCTCTACAACACGTTCTTTAAGGTTCCGACATTTCTGGCGCAGTTTCAGGCAAGCACAGGAGAAGTCCCCTCCCTGCAGGAAATTTCGGAGCAATTTAATCTCGCAGATGTCCCAGGGGCCGCGGATGTCATGCTTCGAGTGATGGAGGCTGACCCGAGGGTTCCAACGTTTTTCGAACGAGATCCAGCCACGGGCGAAATCCTCAGTATGGATGTCACGCCGATTCTGAACCATCCTCAGTTCGGTCGAGCCGTTGAGCGCACGATTGCCGGCTGGGAAGGCCAGCAAATACCTCCGTTCACGATGACAACCTTTGAGGGTGAATCAATATCTTCGGATGCGGTCGCTAATACGCCTCACATGGTCTATGTCTGGTTCACCAACTGTCCCCCTTGTATCCAGACGGCACCCCTGCTGGTGGAACTCGAAGTCGAATTTGCAGACTCGGGATTTACGATTGTCGGGGCCAACGCCGATCGGTATCTGGAACTCCCCTACGACGACCAGACCCGCTTTGACTACGTCGAAAGGCTCGGCATTCAGTTCACGAATGGACACCTTACCGAGGACATGCAGAATTCATACGGCGGCGTCAGTGTCTTCCCAACAATGTTCTTCGTGAACAGAAACGGCACAATCGTCAGGCACTTCGTCAACTTCCAGGAAAAAGAAGCCCTTGAGGAAGCCGTTCGCGCCACGCTCCAGTGAGCCTGGAGCGGATGGCAGATCGCTGACTGCCTGGCTCAGACTGGGAGAACCAGAGTTGTAGGAAGGGGCGGATTCCGTTCGCCCCTTTTATTCTGCAGAAATACCGATTTCAAGCAAGCCCTGACTCAAGCTCTGACTCAATCGAGGAGGCAGTTCTCCCGGGTATCCTTCGAGAGTGCGATGCTCCTCGTAGTACTGCCCTGCATCGTTGAGGTCGGCCCGCCCCAGTGCCGTGTGGCATGCCACGCAGCTACGGTCTTCCATTTCCGCTATTTCCGGCGTTCCGTAGACACCTGGAGCGAACGCGGCTACAGCGACACAGGCGATCGATACAGCCACCAAGAATTCTTTCAAGAAACCCTCTCCTACATCTGGAATTTCCGCGTGTCCCAGGGCCCAACCAGATCCTAATGAGTGCACCAATTCTTGTGCTACGATACCACACAATGTTCCCGACATTTAGACGCCTGAAGCGCGGTTCTGTGAGCGGCCTGGCCGCTGGCGTCGTGAGCATCTTGGCCGCTGGCGCAATAGGCATTTCAACAACCGGCGCCTATGCCCAGGACTTCACCTTGAGCGTCGACGTCCCTGTCGTCAGCCTCGATGTCTCAGTCACCGACGAGAATGGACAACCTGTAGACGGCCTGAGGGCCGAAGACTTCGAGATTCTGGAGAACGGAGAGCGACAACAAGTCCGCTACTTCGGCTCGAGCACTGCGCCATATCACGTATACCTGCTCTTCGACAGCTCTGGCAGCACGCGGCATAAGTGGGATTTCATGCGCCGTGCGGCTGCGGGATTCGTTGAATTCATCAAGCCGCAGGACCGTGTTTCGGTTGGCATTTTTGACGCCCGCTTGAAGACTCTTACGGATTGGGATGATTCAAGAGAAGATACCCTGGCTGCCCTGAACCCCATCACGAGCGGGTGGAGGTCAGGAGGCACAACAGAATTTTATCGGTCCCTCGAACGCGCGATCGAACGCTCCTTCGACCGTATCCGGGAACGCCGCGCAATCATCGTTTTGACCGACGGCAGAGACACCTCACTCTACAGGGAAATTATTCGACACAATCGCGTGATGCGGCCTGAAGAGGACAAACGATTCAATGACCTGTACCAGGCAGCGGCAGAGGGAGGCATCCCCGTCTACTTGATCGCGGTCAACACGGACCTCAATCTCGACGGAAACACCGAGGGCGCGGACGAGCACCGGAACCTTAAGATTATTTATGGAGAATCTCCCGTCCCGAAGCAGTACCTGGAGCAGGTGCGCATTCGCATGGGACGGGTTGCTGAGATTTCCGGGGGGCAGATTCTATATCCGAAAACGCTGGACGATGTCGTCCCTCTGTTTGAACAGATCGGACAGACCTTGGGCCACAGCTACAGTATTGGATATGTCCCGGAAATCGAAGGACCGGACACTGTGCTGCGACGCATCGTCGTCAAAACCGGAAACGATGCGCACTCTGTCCGGCAATCTCGCGCCGGGTACTACGTCACAGCCCCACAGTAATGTGGACGGACACTTCATGCGACATTGTGGCTAACGAATGTAATTCGGCTGAAGTGTCCGTGCCTTTCCGTGCTATCGGATTTCGCTCGGTCGTTCATTCAGATGACCATCTCTGTCGCGTTCCACGCGTGGTCTGAACGCCCGGCGACCCTCGCCATCATCCTGATAGTGAGGCCTATTGGAAATTTCGGAATGTTGAGGTCCGTCTTAGAACAACCGGCACCGGTCCGACGGTGCGGGTGGACCGCCTTCAAATCAATGACGCGGTAGCCGAGGCGTCCAGAGTAAGATATTGATCGAATCGGACATCGACGAAATTACTAAGCACCGAGCTTCCGACCGAAGCCGCTAACATCAAGAAGGCAAAAACAAACGGGGAGCGAACCGATCGGTTCACTCCCCGTTGTACAACCAAACTCCCGTTGACTATCTCAGTCGGCAGCCCGAAGCAACCGGACTTCAACACGCCGATTCTGCTCGCGGCCTTCCCGCGAGTCATTCCCCGCTGTCGGGTTCGCTTCGCCGAGCCCGACCATTTCGATGCGGAACAACGGAACGTTCTGACTAACCAGGTAGCGCTGCACTGCACTGGCCCGCCTCTCGCTCAGAGCGATGTTGTACCCATCGTCGCCTGTGGCATCGGTGTAACCCTGGACTTCGAGGAAATCCCCAGCCTGAACCTGACCCGCGATGCGGCCCACAGTCGCCATGCCGTCATCCGACAGAGCGGCACTTTCCAGCGCAAACATCACCGAAACCGTCTGCGCAACCGAATAATTGTTGTGCGCATCGAATCGGCTTTGGAGCGCACCCACCAGGTTTGTCGCCTGATCGGCGCTCTGCTGGGCGGCCTCGGCCATTCGGTCCGCGTCCGCGGCTGCGGCGTCAGCTGCATCCGCACTGGCCTGGGCGGCCTGGGCGGCGTCGTTTGCCCCAGCGATGCCCTGTTGCGCACGGTTGTCTACAGCATCAATCCTCTCGGCATGCTCCTCGGTCGTGGACTCCAACTCAGCAACGCGCGCCTGAACAGGCGCTATCTGCTGATCAACATATCCTCGAGTCGCACAACCCGACAGGGTCACAACTCCGGCCAGCATGAAGATTCCCAAAATTGAGAAACGTCGATTTGAACTACGCATTACCTCCCCCTTCTGAATTCGATTGATTTAGCTGCTCGTTTATCCAAGGGCATTCATTAGGAGTTCGAACCGAGACATTGCTCGGAATCGGGTCCCTCGTTCTGCACTAGACAACGTAATCTCCACAGTCCGGCATCCCGGTTCCGTGACGCCCGTAAGAGCAGCCTATTCTAGTAAACTTGACGGCTCCGGGTATATAAGAAATCGCCAGTAACTCCTTATCCCTTCAATTTATACCCCGGCCAGCCCTCAAATCAGCGGCCCCGGTTCACGGCCTTTTTCAAACCCGCACCCGGTGAAAATTTGGCGACCTTTCGTGCTGGGATCTTCAGGCTGGCACCTGTCTGCGGGTTGCGTCCTGTTCGAGCGTTCCTCTTCCCAACCGAAAAAGTGCCAAAACCGACAAGGGTTACCTTGCCGCCTTTTTTGAGCGCACCTTGAATCCCGTTCAGAGCCGAATTCAGAGCGTTTGTGGCCTGCGTTTTCGACAATTTCGCATCTTTAGCTATGCGTTCGACCAACTCACCCTTGTTCATGGCAGCCTCCTGAAGAGCGTCTTGAATTCGTAGCCTCCGGGCTACGCCAACGGGCCGCCTTATGTCCCAACGGCACCGGGCGCGTTTTACCATAGGGTGTATGGCATGTCAAGGAAGACAACCCCGTCCCGATTAGCTGGAGAACTGCTTGTAACGATAGGACAAACCATGGCTCGGAACCGAGTAATAACGCTGGGCCCACGTCTCCTGTAATCCCCCGATGCAGGAAATTCCAGACAAGAGTCGGGCGGCCGGCCCGATGACAGTCCGTTTGGCATTGCGGTTGGCACTACGGTTGGCACTACGGTTGGCACTACGGTTGGCATGTTACAGTGAGGCCAATGCGCCACACGATCACCTTGTTCCCGGGAGATGGCATCGGCCCGGAGGTATGCTCAGCCGTTGTCCGCATCATCGAAGCCACGGGCGTCGCCGTCACGTGGGAAGAACACGTTGTCGGCGCCGGGGCCCTGGCTACCGGAGGGACGACTCTGTCCAAGGACGCCCTCAATTCGGTCCGGCGAAACAAGGTGGCTTTGAAAGGACCCGTCGCCACCCCGATCGGCACAGGGTTCGAGAGCGTCAATGTCAGGCTCCGCAGGACACTCGAACTTTACGCCAACCTGCGTCCCGTACGAAGCCTTCCAGGAGTCAGGTCCCGATACGGTGACATCGATCTGGTAATCGTTCGTGAAAACACGGAGGGCTTGTATTCAGGTCTGGAACACGAGGTCGTTCCAGGTGTTATCGAATCCCTCAAGATCATCACCGAATACGCGTCCACCCGGATCGCTGCATTCGCCTTCGACTACGCACAACGCAACGATCGAAAGAAAGTTACGGTAGTTCACAAGGCAAATATCATGAAGAAATCCGACGGACTCTTCAGGGAATGCTTCCGAAAGGTCGGCAGCTACTATCCCGATATCGAGCAGGACGAAAAAATCGTCGACAATACTGCCATGCAACTGGTTCTGAATCCGAACCAATTTGATGTCCTGGTGATGGAAAATCTGTACGGAGACATTCTTTCCGATTTAGCCGCGGGCCTGGCCGGGGGTCTGGGCGTCGTTCCCGGATCGAACATCGGCGACAAGACGGCTGTCTTTGAAGCCGTACATGGAAGCGCTCCCGACATCGCTGGAAAGAACCTGGCCAATCCGACAGCCCTGCTACGATCCGCCCTGCTGATGCTGGATTATATCGGTGAAGCCGATGCTGCCCAGCGAATCCAGACCGCACTGGAAGCTGTTCTGGTCGAAGGAAAGGTCCGGACCGGCGACCTCGGCGGCAGCGCTTCTACCGATGAGTTCACCAACGCCATCATCGCCGCACTTCCAGACTGAAAAGAAGTCTCGGCACAGAATCACAGAGTAAATCACCGGACAAACCGCAAAGACGCTAAGACGCAAAGGTATTTGGTCCAACTCCCTAAAGATCTCCTTTGCGCCTTTGCTGTGAAAATTCTTCTCTGTTTCTCTGGGGTTGATCCCTGCTACAGAACGTGGCGGCCGCCATCGACGTGAAGGACTTCGCCGGTGATGTAGTCGTTTTCGATCAGAAATACGACGGCACGAACGACGTCTTCCGGATTCCCGGCGCGTTTCAGTAGTGTGCGATCGATCGCCAGTTGTTTCTGCTCTGGGGTGTAGGAGTCGGGAAACTGAACGGGTCCGGGAGCTACGGCGTTGACCTGCACCTCGGGCGCCAGCGCTTTTGCCAAGCCCTGGGTCACTCCCAGCAAGGCCGCCTTCGACACACTGTAGGATAAATAGCCCGTCCAGATCTTTTCGCCCGCAGGATCCGCAACGTTCAGTATTTTTCCTCTTCCGGATTCGCGCATCATAACTGCGCAGGATTGGGCGAGAAAGAACGGAGCTCGAGCATTTGCGTCCATCTGTTGATCCCACATCGCCGGTGTGCTTTCTTCGAGAGTCCCGGGGGCAAACTCCGAAGCATTGTTAACCAATATATCAACGGTCTCGAAGCGGGACCGGATTGCCCCGATCAGACTATCCCGGGATGAATCGTTTGCCAGGTCGGCCTGAAACATCTCACCGTCGGCTCCCAGCTCTCGCACCATCCTGAGAGTCTGGGCCGCATCCTCTTCGGACGACCGGTAATGGATGGCAAGTCGGGCACCCCGCCGGGCGAGTTCGACTGCGATGGCCCGGCCAATCCGTCGTGCGGAACCTGTCACCAGTGCAATGGAGTCGGATATCTGCATTGTTAGAAAAGCGTCAAATTAAAACATACACTACGCTTCGCATGAAAGCAGTCGTGTTCCACCAGGACGACGAACCTGAGGAGTTAAAAACGGTGCAGCTGGATCTCTTCTGGTCGTTCCGATCTGGGTATATTTTTCGACCGCGATCCTTCTGTTAGGTGCTGATTTCACGCATGTCTATGCCGAACGCTACGGCCATAGCGTAATTCCGAAGGCCAACGCTATCCGGATCGACTGAGGAAGTTACGGGTTAAACGGGTTGGGTCCACGGCTCGAAAAAGGTGAAGACTCTTCTCCCGGGAATCCGGAAGTCTGAGGGGGAACCTGACCCGGAACAGATGTCGCTGCCGGGATCGTGCCGAATCCGGGAATCGCAATGAATTCCCATTCGCTGTACGTCGCGCGCTGGTTGTAGACCTTCAAGGAGGGGCTTTCGTTCGTGGGCGCAACACCCACAAGACCTCCACTGGCGAGAGGCTGGGACGCCCCCGCACCGCCGCCGCTCTGTTCGGGCCGCTGCCCCTGCCCTGTTCCCGGCTGAGTTTGTCCCGGAGGCCCCCCCCCACCTCGACCGACCTGACCGGCCTGTCCGAAGCCACCGGGAGCTGGGAACCCACCTCCAATGGGTGCGATCGCCTGGCCAAGGTTTGTCTGACCACCACCGGGTGGGCCGAATCCCTGTTGCTGTCCGAATCCAGAGCCGCCTTGAACACCATCACCACCGCCCCCGACACCCGCGCCACGGCCATTGTCTCCGGCATTGCCTCCTGTCTGAGAGGCACCACCAGCACCGAAGATTGGTGGCGTCCCTCCCTGAAAAAGTTCCGGATTGGCCCCTGGCTGCAACAATGTGGAACCATTGATCGAGCCGTCAGGGTTGACAGTGAGTAATCGAAAACTTTCTCCTGTGATGGGGTCGGTATAGGCGCGCCGCAAATATCGAATCCCGTTCGTTTCGATCAGAGCATCAAGGCTGGGAGGGTAAATTCCGATCTGGCGTTGGTACTTTTGAATCGCACGCACGTACTCCTGCCCTCGAAATATCAATTCTTCCTCGAGTTCCCTCTGCGCCTGGACGCGATAGACAGGCACAGACGCGGCAAGCACTATGGACAATGCAGTGACGAAGATGATCAACGCCGCAAGCGCAAACCCTCTTTCATCTCTACGGGGCCAGTGCATTGGACGCGCTTTCATTGGGTGATTAAGGGAAGACGCTGACGGCGTCCGAACTCGAGATCTTCGACCTCGACAAACTCTTCCGTGATCGTGTTGATTCGATATCGCCCCATTACGACATCCTGGGCGGAAACAACAAATGATCTCTCAGAGTCGAACAAGAGGGCCGTTATTTCACTATTCAGATCTACAAAGGCGTAGCCGTTGTACCGGAATGGAATTGGGGGCGGTGGAGGTGTGGATGGAGGCGCGACAACGGCAGTAGCTTGGGTGGAATCTCCAGGCTCAGGCGTTAATGCCAAGGGTACATCTGAGGGAGAGGCCTGCGGTGCGGGCTCGGAACCATACTGAAAAGGGTTTCTCCCGGGTCCATCGTCAAGAACGGACACCTCATTCAAGCGATCGGCTGCCATGCCTTCTGTCGCCAGAGCATCAACCCTGCCAGGCCCTGATACGGTTGCGGCATCAATAACGCTTGCGGGTGCGGATGACCTCCCAGGGTAGAACTGGCTCCCCACCCAGACAGTGGCCGCCAGGACGACCAGCAGGATGAACAAGATCTTGAAACGTTGGCGGTCGTTAGGATCCATAGGAAAAGAACGTCGTTAGATTGAGCGACAGATCGAGGTCATCGGGTCCAGCCGCTTGAGAAACATTCAGGCCGATGGAATCCAAAATAAAGACTCTATCGAATCCTTCCAGCTCCCGGATGAACCGGGTGACCGCTTCGTACGGGCCCTGAACAGGAATGTTGATCCTCACCGAGTAAACTCCAAACTCGGGAACAGGGTCCAGATCGTATTGCACCTGATTGCGGCGAATCCCAGCGATCTGGGCCAATTGCTCCAGATCGGGCAGGACAGCAGCAAACCCTTCGTCCCGAGGCACTGTCCTTGCTGCCAGGAATCGAAGGCGTTCCCTCCGGGAACTATCCAACTGGCTCTCGGCATCCTGAAGGCTTTCCAGTCTCTCGACCCGATCAACACTCTCCTGTCGCAGCCGTTCGATGGAACCTTCCAGGCTCAGATAGTCGGCCCGAACAGGAAGAAACAGGATCAAAAAAGACAGGATTGAAACGGCGCCGAATATAGCGACGACACTGCCAAATACATATTGTTGTTTCTTCCGCCTGTATGTCCGGTTCATTCGGCCACACTCGCCCCAGGCATGTACTGGACCGTCATCGTCAGTTGAATCTCCGAAAGTCCATCAGCACCACCGCGCGCTTCGCTCGACACCGCAACATCCCGGAAAGTGTCAGTGCCTTCCAGGTCTCGAATGAACTGACTCAGTGCATCAATGGTTTGACCTCTCGCTTCCAGACGCACCAACACCTCTCCAGATTCGCCGATCGCTGGCTCGAGCGCCACCAGATAGACAGCCCGCGGTATGACTCGTTCGATCTCCTTCAGCAGGAGCGACCAGGAAAACCGTTGTCGCTCTATAACCGCGTTCAGGAACCGGACCTCATCGATTTCGGCCAGCGCCTCCGGCCGCCTGAGGCGTCCGTCAATATCTTCAATCTGATCCCCGAGCGACTCCCACTCGACCCGCACTTCCTGTTCGATCGCAGCTAACCCTCGGACTTCTTCGACATACCCACGCAAGCTGAGCATCTGCCATGCGGAAAACGCCAAGGTCAGCACGACAACTCCACTGAGCAGAATGTTGGCTGTCCTGTAGTGGGGGAACGGGGTTTTCGAAAGGTTCAGATGATATTTCATGACGACAACTGAAGGACGCCGAGCGCAGCTTTATACACATCTCCCAGTTCGGACGAATGAAGTCGCTTAATCTGAACGCCGATACGTCCGGCCATTTCTTCCTCTTCTGATTCTACAATTCCTTCTCCGCAGATGAGGGCCTGACCCAGCCCGCTGCCTCCGAGTCTGTCCTGGTAGTACATCAGCGTCGGGTAAACGGCGGCATAGAGCGGTCCAAGTGCCACTTTCCTGTAAAAGCGAAGCGTCCCACCCATCACGATCGATGTCGTCACTGACGTTGGATTCTTCTTAACGAACAAGACATCACCGTTAACATCCCCCAGCAGGTTGAGCGAAGCCATCGTGGACGGGCCGAGGACTCCGGCATGCAATCCCAGTGATTCGACCGCTTCCTGATACTGCTCGGCTATAAGCTTTCGCGACATCGCAACGAGCAAAGCTACGCTCCCGTTCTGTCTGAGGATCTGATACGCGACCTGGGCAGAATCGACATCGAAAGGCACGTTCTTTTTCAACTTCCATCGGATGATCGCGCGGCGTTCGGCGTCTGCGTCCGGGAGGGAATCGACGTTGAGGAATGCGACTCGCACGGCCTCGTCCGGAATCACAAGGCACAACTCGGAACCCGAAAAGCTGGCTCCGTCGAGCGCTGTCTTGACCGCATCGCGAACCGCCCCGGTATCGATGATATTCGGCTCTCTGAGATCCCCTATAAGGGCTCCCACACCAAGTGGCGCCACCGCGCGGGAGACTATCGTCCGGCGATCCGGCGATGCCTGAATCGCGACAACATGGCTCGTCGTGAGTTCCACCGCCCATAGAGGCACGTCAGGATCGAACAGACCCACGACGCCTGAAAGGAAACCTCTCGTCAAATGAAAGTCACCTTGTTGATCTCCTTGAGAGTCGTCACACCTGCCAGAACCTTCGACAGAGCGGACTCCCTCAGGGAGATCATTCCCTGATCGTGCGCTGCCCGTTTGATCTCGGCAGTCGGTCTTCGATCAACGATCATTTCTCGAATCGTGTCGGACAGGTCCAATAACTCGTATATCGCTGTGCGGCCCCGGTATCCCGTCCCGTTGCATTCCAGGCAGCCTTCGGCTTCATAAAAGTCGGTTGTCGCATATTGATCGACGCTCAGGTTGGAATCCAGCAGCGTCTCGGCGGAATAGCGTACGGCTTTCTTACAATTCGCGCAGATCACCCGGATCAGGCGCTGAGCCAGAATGCAGTTGAGTGCAGAAACAAAATTGTATGGATCCACGCCCATGTTCAGAAAGCGTCCCAGAACGTCAACGACGTTATTGGCGTGTACAGTGGTGAAGACCAGATGTCCGGTCAGCGCTGATTGGATCGCAATCTGGGCGGTCTCCATGTCACGGATCTCTCCGACCATCACCTTGTCGGGATCGTGGCGCAGGATGGAACGCAATCCGCGTGAAAACGTGAGACCTTTCTTTTCATTCACAGGAATCTGAGTGATCCCGTTGATTTCATATTCAACAGGGTCTTCGATCGTGATGATTTTATCTTCGTCGTTGCGTATCTCCATCAAAGCGGCGTAGAGCGTCGTCGTCTTGCCGCTACCTGTAGGTCCTGTAACGAGAACCATGCCGTAGGGCTCGTTGATGTAACGACGGAACTGACACATCTCTTCTTCGGCAAAGCCCACGACATCCAGGCTCAGTGTTCGGAACTCCTCGTTGATCGATTCCTTGTCGAGAATCCGGATTACCGCGTCCTCGCCGTGAATCGAGGGCATGATCGAGACGCGAAAGTCTATCGACCGTCCCTTGTAGCGGGTCTTGAACCGACCGTCCTGCGGCACACGTTTTTCAGAAATATCCAGTTCCGACATCACCTTGATACGGGAAATAATCGTCTGGTGATGTTCCTTGTCGATGGGGTCCATCGCGAAGCCCAGATTACCGTCGACGCGATACTTGACCACGACTTCCGACGCCCGGGTTTCGATATGAATATCACTCGCTCGACGTCCCAGAGCTGTGAAGATAATCGTATCGACCAGGCGGATAATCGGACTGGACTCTCCCTGAGTGAGGCTCTCTATCGTCATCGTCTGATCCGCACCATCGTCATCACGGATCAGATCGAGCCTGAAGCCCTCAGTCGCTTCGTCGAGCACCCGCTGCGTGGACTCCGATTTCTTGAGGAGTTCGCTGATTTCAGACTGCGCCGCGACCTTTATGACAAGGGGCTTGTCGAGAAGCGAAGTAAGCTCGTCCACTTCGACAAGATCACTGGGATCGGCCATGGCAATAACGAGGGAAGCCCCCTCCATGGAGAGCGGTACAAAGTTGTAGCGGAACATCAGATCGACGGGCGTCGAGCGCAGCAACTCCACATCCAGGTGAGCGTCTTCAAGATCGACGAATTCGTATCGGTAACGCTCGGCAAGGGCTCGCGCCTGTTCAGGCCCACTCTCTTCCCTGCTGGAACTATCGACAGGAACGACGGATTCTTTGTCTTGCATGACGCCTTATCCGAAAGAGGGGCCCATGGCTAGAGAGCCCGGGAACCAATGCTGAAAATGGGCAGATACAGTGAAACCAAAATCGCTGCAACGAAACCCGCTACGAAGATCAGAATGACCGGCTCAACCCAGCTGAGTAAAGAGGTCAACCTCAAATCCAGATCTTCGTCGTAAAAATCTGCGACATGATTCAACATGTCGGGCAATGCGCCAGTCTGCTCGCCCACCTGAATCATTTCGAGAGCCAACTCCGGAAACCGCCCTGTCGCCTCCAGCGAATCGGCCAGAGACATGCCTTCACGAACGCGGGCCGTCCCCGCTCGGATCGCTGCGGCAATCACGCGATTGCCCGAGGATTCGTGCGCGACCTCGAGCGCGGAAACCAGGGGGATTCCGCCTGACAAGAGCGTAGAGAGGGTCCGCGAGAGCTGGGCAATCGCAAACATAGACCAAATCGTCCCAAGAACGGGCACACGAAGCTTGAGGTCATCGATCCAGACGCGACCGCCAGTGGAACTCCTCCACACCCTGAAGATGATGAAGAGTCCAACGACCAGGGGTATCCCCAGAATCAAACTGCTTTGTATGACTCCGGAAACCGCGATCAACACCTGGGTCGGAAACGGCAACGCCGCTCCCAGGCCTTCGTAGAGCTCTGCGAATCGCGGAATGACATAGCCGAGGATCACCCCAACCATCACTATAGAAAGGACAACCAGAAACGCCGGATAGATCAATGAATTGCGGAATTTCTTGCTGGCACTCAGGATAATCCTCTCGTAACGAATGTAGCGTTGGATGACCTCTTCCAGGTTACCGCTGCGTTCGCCCGCGAAGACAGACGCCGTATAAACCTTCGGAAAGACACCCTCCTCTTCGAGCGCTGCCGATAAATCAATACCGGAATGTACCCGATCCCGTACTTTCTCAATGTGGGAGCGAAGGCTCGGGTTGGCGATCCGGTTCCGGAGCAGATCGAGGGATCGGAGAATCGGTAATCCTGCTCGTATCAGTGCAACGAATTGCTGATTGAAAGCAATAAAGTCCTGAGACGTGAAACCTTGTGCTTTGGCGCGACCCAGCGCAGGCAGTGACCAGATCTTGGCCTTGATAGAGAGAGGCAGGAAACCCTGTTCGCGAATTCTTGTGCGAACTTCCTCGGCAGTCTGCCCGACATACACCTCTCGGACGACCCCACCGTTTGGCTTGGAATACCTGCAGTTGAATTCCATACATTACCTACAGGCAAGCACTAAAGAAGCAGGAGAGCTACTGTGCGATTCCCTCCACAATCTCAGTTCCGGCCGGGAGCAAAAACTCGAACAACGAACGATCCAGACCGCTATTGGTTTCGACTCGGTCGAAAACGAACTCCATAACGGAATTATCCGCATAGGTCATCCGGACTCTCCGGATGTCGAAAGTCGCAGGATCCACGTCCAGGACCACTTCGTCGACGTCGGATTCCCGCCGCGGAACCATCCGGAGGACCGCTGCGCCAGGCACTCTAGGGGGAATCCCCACCGGATTCAATGCGATACTTGTGAACTCGCTTTCGAGATCCGACCGGCCGAGGAGGAACATGATGGGAATCCTGTCATCGTAGCCCTCACCCAACCTGTCACGGTTCACCTGCTGCTGGGACGGAACGTAGAGATAGGCCGTGTCACCATCGGTCACGAAGAGCTTCTCCTCCGGGCTCCGATACTCCCACCGCATCATCCTGGGCCGCCTCAGATATAAATGACCCTCCTCCTCTATGGTTTCGTTCAATGAATCTTCATAAATCTGCAAAAAATCGGCGGACATGTCGTTCATGCCTTCGAGTTTCTCCCGAACGCCGTCCAATAAAGCCACGAGACCGAGCGATTGTCCCCGGGCGCTGGGAGACAACACCAGTAACACCGCCACAAGCGTCGCCAGCGCGGGAAGGAACGTTCTTGGGCCATTGAAGCTCATGAAAACAGTCTAACCCAGATATATAAAGAATCGTTGTGATCGGGATGGCTGCGGGTTCGGAGGCAAGAGGACAGCGGGTGCGGGGAACGGGCGGGTACTAACCCACTGGATCTCCAGCGCTGACGCCGGTGGGCAGGGTTTCCCCCGATGCTGCGTCTCGATAGCGGACGACGAAGTCCACCGCGGAATAGTAATTATATCGGCCTTGCGTACCCGTCGCGATCGCGGAAACCGTGTAGTCTGAAGTTCCACCACCGTACACGCTGTAGGCATATCCGGCTAGCACTGCCCCATTTGCTGTGAAGCGGGCGTCGAGCATCCCCCCAGAGGACAAATCCCCAAGACTTCCAAAAGTGCCGTTCGTAGACAAGTAGGTGGTCTGCGCGGCATTGACGTTCTTGAGCGTCGACACCGCCGCGGACTCGTTCGCTGCCTGCCGGGATCGCAGTAGACTTGGAATCGCAATCGTGGCAATGATCAGGATGATCGCCACGACGATCAGGAGCTCAAGAAGGGAAAAGCCATGTTGTGACGAAATTTTTCTCATTCGCATTCGGCTTCGGCTAAATCGTAGTTTAGTTGATGAGGGGAACACTGTCCCCCTCATCTCCTGAAACACTCATGCGAGTGGTATCTGAAAAAATCGAGCCCAGTCCGATGACTAACCGACTGGATCTCCAGCATTCGTATTGGTCGGCAGGCTCTCTCCCGCCGCCGCATCACGATAGCGCACGACGCCGTCCGGTCCGCTGTAGTAGTTGAATCGGCCGCTGGTTCCGTCGACAAGAGCTGAAACCCTGTAGTCGCCGGTGCCCCCACCGTACATGGTGTAGGTAAAGCCACCCACAACCAGGCCGTCAGCCGAGAACCGGTCATCCAGCAGGCCCGCACCACTCAGGTTCGGAAAAGATCCGAAGCTGCCGTTCGTGGAAACATAGGTCACCTGAGATGTGTTGATCGCCCGGAGGTTGGAAACAGCACCGGACTCATTTGCGGCCTGCCGCGACCGCAGCAAGCTGGGGATGGCGATCGTCGCAATGATCAGAATGATCGCAACAACGATCAGCAGTTCCAAAAGCGAGAAACCACGACTTTTCTTCATTCTTTCGTTCCCTCCCAGGGAATTGTGCAAGATGGCTTTGAGACTCTAGTCGTCTCTCGTCTAAAGCACGTTACGGTTACGTCAAGTCATACGTCAACAATAATTTTCGGCCTTTTTGAGGCACCGGTGCCCGCATATCGGACCCCATCAAAAGCGCTGGTCTTGGTATAGCAACTGCAACGCCACAAGGGCCGGGACGTGCGTTTCCTTGCACTTGCGGCTGCCGATCCACCTGGGAAGCGACATATTTTGTCACTTCACGTACAAAAAATGGTATACAAAAACCCTCGGGTCGAGCGGATCACCCCGGGTAGTATCAGGAACGCATGATCGAGCCCGACACAGCAAATCCCATTCCGGTATCTGCTATGCGGCAGTCGTCGAAGCTGCCTTACCTCACGGGAATCGCAGTAGTTCTGTTGGTTTTCGTCACGCCATTCGGAAGCGAATCCACCGCTGGATGGGCCATTTTCGTCCACCGTGCGTTGTTGTTTGCCATCGCCGGGATGTGCCTTGTCGGCCTCCGCGATCGGGAAACACGCGACTTTGGGATTGGAATATATGCCCTGGCCAGCCTCAGCCTGCTGATTATGTTCCTGGCCGTCTGGAGCAGTAATAGAAACCTCTTTGATGGATTTCATCTCTGGTACCACCACATATTGTTTGCCCTGTTCTTCGTCGCTATCGCACGGTTAAGCCGCACGCAGTCAATGCGGTGGAAGTCGGGAGTGTTGGCATCGGTGACCTCCGTCATGGTCGGCCACCTGATATGGAGCACCCTCACCGAAATTACGCCGCTATCGGGGCCATTCGTAAACCCCAACTATTTCGGCTCCTATCTGCTGGTGGGATTCTCAATCAGCCTCGCGATCGCTGCCCGTCACGTAGCGATTCGCTGGCGCATCGCGGGAGCCCTCTCAGCAACGTTTTTGCTGTACGGGATCACTCAGACACTGTCGCGTGGCGCCCTCGTGGCCGCGCTTGGCGTCATGGTCCTGGGTCTCTACAAAATGGTCCTGGGTCTCTACAAAATGAACCGGAGGCTGCAGCTTGCGGCAGCAATAATCGGACTTATCATCCTGCTCTTCCTGCTCGCAGTCTTCAGCCCGCAGCTGATCAACAAGTTTTCTGACATCCAAACGTTCGATCCCTACAACTACATGCGTCCTCAAATTTGGAGGAGTACTTTAAATATGATCGGCGAGTCCCCGCTGACCGGGTTGGGGATGAATGCCTATGAAGACGCTGCCAGTCGCTTCCCCGTAGCGGCCGAAGGAACCGTCGGTCGTTATGCGCGACGACACAAGATGGCCCATTCCGAGTACCTCCACTACAGCGCTGAAATCGGCATTCCCGGAGCTTTGCTGTTCGTGTCCCTCTTGGCCTATATCTTTCTGGCCCAGGCACGGGCACGGGCGAGGCCCCCGGCAAGCGAAGCATTTCTGACAGAAGCCGGATTCCTGGCCGCCGCCGGCATCGGAGCGCACGCACTCGTGGACAATAACTTCAGTGTCCCCGTCGTTGCGGCGGTTCTGACCGTGGTGGCCCTGGCGCCACTGCCCATGCCGCGATATTCCAGCATCCGTCTGCCCCGTTCCCTTGAAGGCAAGACGGTCCTAGCGTTCGTCCTGGTCGCATTGTTCGCCCACTCCACCATCGTTCCAACTTTGGCAGCTTACTTCAACGAATCGGGGCAACGGGCATTTCAAAACGAACGGTTTGACGCAGCTGAACGGGCCCACAGGCGTGCAGTCGCCCTAGCTCCTGACCATCCGCTGCTGCTGACGAATCTCGGCACCATGTATCTGGCCCGATTCTCGCGTACCGGAGATCCGCACTGGCTCGACGCTGCCGACGCTTTCTTTTCGCGGGCGGTGACCCTGAACCCCGATTTCATAGTGGCCTGGAGGCAGCGCCACGCTGTCCTCACCCGGAAGCTGAACACCGATGGACTTGAATCTTTCGAAGTGCTCTCACGGTTGATTGAGAACTCCAGGGACATCCTGAATGTCGACCCGGTCAGCGTGTTCGTGCGTCGCAACCTTGCCGAAGCTCTGTATTCCTCAGGGAGGCGTGACGAAGCAATCCGGGAACTCAGTCAGGCCATCGAACTCGAACCGAATTTCGTTCCGGCATCCCGGAAGCTCGCCCAGTGGTACGAAGAAGCAGGCGACATCGCGCGGGGCGAATCTCTGCGCCGGGAAGCGGACCGCATCGTCGCAGAGTTCCAGAATGCAGAAGAATTGAACGGATACGAACTCAACCTGCTCGGCCGTGGAGAACAAGGGCCCGGACCAGAGGCGAGGCTGGCGGACGAATGACCGAGAACAGAGGAACAATGGCCCAAATGCTGGCGCTCACTGCCATGGCCGGTGTCATCCTCGCCCCCCCGGAGGTGTTTGGATCCGGACGGATGATCCTGGTTTTGTGCTCGACCTTTGCTCTATTGATTCTGATGTTGGACGAAAAGATCTCTTTCCGATTTTTGTGGGGCGGCGTGGTGGGCACTCTGTTCCTGGTGTGGCATGCGTTCTGGATCTCAATCGACGTCTACCGATCCCTCGAATTTTACGAAATCCTCTGGTCCTACTATTGCCTTTTTGGGGTCTTCTACTACGGCTCGCGGAATTCCCGGGGCCGAGTGGCTCTCACGCTGGTTCTGCTCTCGGTTGCCGTTTCGAGCTACGGAATCTATGAGTTCTTGTGGGGCAGCACCAGCTATATCCTGTCGATCTCAGCGGAAACGAGCGAGATCATTCGAACACCAGTCCTAGACGCCACGTCCAGACCCCGCATCATGGCAACCTTCGCAATGCCGGGCACGCTCTGGGGCTTCCTGCTCATCACCCTACCTTTCCACGCGATGCTCTGGAAGCACTCCCGGACATCTGAGTGGAAACACGCCCGAACATTGATCCGGGGGGGACTTGCGGTGAGCGTCGCACTGCTGCTGACGGCAGGCGCCCTGACGCGTTCGTTCGGGTTTGTAGCCGGCCTGCTGACTATCGTGCTGGCCTGGTTGCTTATTCGACCTGGAGACCGGCGGCGGCGTGCGGTCGGCATTGCTGTGACCGCGCTTCTGGCAGTACTAGGCACTGGGATCTATTCCGTTCGTGTCGGTGGATATGACCCGGTGACGCTTCGATTGCAGAACTGGTTCACCGCTTCAGAGATCTTCGCGACCTATCCTTTCGGCGCAGGCTTGAACAATTATGCCGTTGCCTACCTGCAGCACCAGCAACTCGGTGCCAACGAGAGCCAGTACGCCCACAACACTCCCCTGCAACTGCTTTCGGAAACAGGAGTCTTCGGGCTGATCGCCGGGATACTGTGTATCGTTTTTCTGGTGCGACATCGGACCCGTCTTTCCCAACTGGTTTACGAACAGCAATACCTCGTCCTTGCACTGGTCCTCTGGATCGTTCACAACCTCATCGACATCGATTTGTATTTCGCCAGCGTAGGAGCGGTGGGTGTCATTCTGACAGGCGTTCTGGGGGCCGCGTTTCACGATCAAAGGCCTGTCAACGCGCCAGCGAAAGCCCTGTCGAAATGGGTACTGGGAAGTGTTGGCGCGATTGCGATCGCCATCGTCGTGTCCTCCGGTGTCATTTATGTTTCCGGTGAACTGCTCCGAAGAGCCCAAACCGAACTGAGTTACCTTCGCGTGGCCCAAGCCCACGAGACTCTGGAATCGGCAACCACGATCAACCCCTTCAACTCTAGCATCCTCCACGAAGCCGGACAGGTGGCCCTGGAAATGTTCCAGGACACCGGGGAGCGGCGCTATCTGGAACAGTCTCAGGAATACTTTGCCAACGCCGTTCGCTTGAGTTCGAACAAAGTGGGTCCTCACCTGGGACTCGCGCTCACCATGTCGACCGAGGATAGGATCCACGAAGCACTGGCGGAACTGGAGATCGCCCAGACCATGCACCCCTACAGCCGATACGTGAGTTCGATCCGCCGTCTGGTCGAAAACCGGCAATCCCCCGGTTCGGCACTCGAAGCTCCGGAAGCCCCCGACAACCCGATCGGCACAGACGTCCCAGAGGATACGGATGCTTCGGTCCCAGTCGAAGCGACCCCGTGACTCTTTAATGTTTTGGCACCGCGGATGCAGTTACTTCAGCGGAGGTGCCCCGTGACCGATCATCATCAGACTCGCCATATCACCATCACAACAACTGACAACCGGCTAAATCCACAGCACTTACCGTTCACCCGCGGTAGCGCGGGCTCCTCCCAGAAACTGAACACTGTCGGAAATCGTGTCAATAAATTGGACAGAAGTCGAAATTTTGACGTTCCTGAGGCGTTAGATTTATTAGCCCAATCATGAATCAACCAAGCTCCATGTCGTCGCTGTGTGCGCAGACACCCGTCGTCATACTAGCGGGCGGCAAGGGCACCCGACTGCTGCCCTACACGACCGCTTTGCCTAAACCGCTGATGCCGGTCGGGAACTACCCAATCCTCGAAATTCTCCTTAAACAACTCGCCGCTTACGGGTTTCGGGACGTCACGCTCGCCGTGGGCCATCTGGCCGGTCTCGTCCAGGCGTATTTCAAGGACGGCAAACAACTGGGGCTGGATATTGGCTACACCTACGAAACGACACCTCTGGGAACGGCGGGGCCTCTGTCGCGCTTGCCCCATTTCGATCGGAGCATCCTGGTCCTGAATGGCGATCTGCTGACCGACGTGAACTTCGGTCAGATCGTGCGGCATCACTACAAAAATGAAGCGACCGCGACGATTGGTATGACGCTCCGGACCGAATCTGTGGACTTTGGTGTGATCGAATCAGGACCCGACGACAGGATCGTCGCTTTCCAGGAAAAGCCGCAGATGAATTATCTCGTGAGCATGGGAATTTATGTATTCACGCCCCGGGTGATCGATTTTATTCCGCGATCCACTCGCTTCGATTTTCCGGATCTGCTCGAGAGACTGCTGGACAACGGTTCAAAAGTAATCGGGTATCAAAGCGAAGCCTACTGGATGGATGTGGGACGCCCTGCTGACTACGAGAAAGCGAACGAAGACTTCCCGATGAAGGAACATGAGTTTCTGGAACCCCATGTGGAATACGAGGCTGTCGGAACTCGAGTTTGACGGTGACGAGCTGGCGGCATCGCTCAGTGCGATCGAGTCCGGTTGGATAACCGCCGGTGTGCGAACCGAGGCCTTCGAGGAAGCGTTCGCGCGGGTGGGGGGCACGTCCCATGCGGTCGCGGTCTCGAATGGGACGGCCGCTCTGATGCTGGCGCTTAAAGCAGTTGGCATCGGCCCGGGAGACGAAGTCCTATGCCCCTCCCTCACGTTTGCCGCCACAGCCGCAGCCATCATTCACTGCGGGGCGACACCGGTATTCGTCGATATTGCCAGTCTCGCCGATCCCACAATGGACCCCGTGGATGCGGCCCGGAAGCTCACACGGAAAACCCGGGCTATCCTCCCGGTTCACTACGCCGGCATTCCCTGCCAAATGGACCCGCTGGAAACAATGGCCCGTGACCACAATATCGTCATCGTCGAAGACGCCGCTCACGCGCCGGGCGCGTCTTACCGCGGCCGCAGGGCAGGGAGCCTGGGAACGGCAGGATGTTTCAGCCTCTTCGGCAACAAGAACATCACCACGGCCGAAGGTGGCGTCGTCACGACCCACGATCCTGAACTGGCCGACAAAGTCAGGCTCCTACGAAGCCACGGCATGACGTCTTCGAGTTGGGATAAAGGAAACGGACGGCATCCGTGCTACGACGTCGTGGAAATAGGCTTCAACTTTCGCTTCGATGACATTCGCGCGTCGATTGGACTGGCCCAACTCCGAAAGCTGGACGACATCAACCGTCGCCGCAGAACTCTCGTCTCCTATTACAACGCGCGTATCCAAACCGAATTGCCCGATCTCCTACTACCTCTTGCGGCCGTCACCCCAGAACGGAATCCCTCATACCACATTTACCCGATTCTCCTCGCGAATGGGGACGAACGAGACCGTATGGAAAGCCGACTCGGCGACGCTGGAATCCAGACCAGCATCCACTATCGTCCGGTCCACCAGTTGACTGCGTTCCGACGGCTTTTCCCCAACGTGAGGCTACCAAAGACCGAGGCCTACGGAGCACGCGAATTGACACTGCCGCTCTATCCTTCGATGCTCTCCACCCAGGTTGACACCATCGTGGACTCCATGGTCCACTCCTACACGCATATTTAGTCAGCCCTCAGCTTCGGACATCCAGCTAGCACTTTGAGCTGATAACTGAACGCTGATAGCCCTATGCCAAGCAAGACCGCACTGATCACAGGCATTACCGGACAGGACGGTTCATATCTAGCCGAACTCCTCCTCTCCAAGGGCTATGCAGTCCATGGCCTGATCCGGCGTTCCAGTTCTTTCAACACACAGCGAATTGACCACATTTATCAGGACCCCCACGTCGCGGAACCCAAACTGCGCCTTCACTTCGCCGATCTGAACGATGGCAGTTCCCTAAACAAGTTGATCCGCACCCTGGAACCGGACGAAATCTACAATCTCGGGGCGCAGAGCCATGTTCGGGTCAGCTTCGACATTCCCGAATACACGGGCGATAGCGCGGGTCTGGGGGCGGTCCGCTTGCTAGAAGCCATTCGCGAGGCCGGTGTGAACACGCGCTACTACCAGGCCTCGAGCAGCGAGATGTTCGGCAACGCCAAGGAAAGCCCTCAAACCGAAAACACGCCTCTCGAACCCCGGAGCCCTTACGCTGCAGCCAAGGTCTACGCGTACTGGACGACGATCAACTACCGCGAAGCCTACGACCTGTTTGCCGTCAACGGCATTCTGTTCAATCACGAGTCTCCCCGGCGGGGTGAAACGTTCGTATCACGCAAGATTTCCCTGGGAGCGGCGCGGATCAAACTGGGCGTTCAGGACAAGCTCTATCTGGGAAATCTGGAAGCGCAGCGGGACTGGGGATTCGCAGGTGACTACGTGGAAGCGATGTGGCTGATGTTGCAACAGGACAAGGCTGAAGATTATGTCGTCGCCACCGGCGAAACCCATTCGGTTCGAGACTTCCTGGACCTAGCCTTCCAGCATGCAGATCTGGACTGGGCGCCCCATGTCGAGATCGATTCAAAGTACTTCCGCCCCACCGAAGTCGACGTACTGATCGGCGACGCGTCGAAAGCACGAAGAACTCTGGGCTGGGAGCCCCGGGTCCGATTTGAAGCTTTGGTACGCATGATGGTGGACGCTGACCTGACTGCAGAGCGGATCAAACTGGAAGGCACCCGCGCCGGCGCTTCTTAGGATGGGATTTTGGACCGACAAGAGAGTCATGGTCACCGGAGGCGACGGATTTCTGGGATCGCGCGTTGTCGCCGAACTCAAAACCCGGGCTTGCGGAAATGTCTTCGTGCCCGCACACGCCCACTACAACCTGGTCGACGCAGCCGACGTGGAGAGGGCGTACACCGACGGAAAACCGGATCTGGTGATTCACTTGGCCGGTAACGTCGGCGGTATCGGCGCCAATCAGTCCAATCCCGGAACCTATTTCTACGACACCGCGATGATGGGACTCCAACTGATGGAGGCAGCCCGCCTTCGTGGCGTGGGAAAGTTTGTCGCCATGGGCACGATCTGTGCCTACCCAATGCACACGCCTATCCCTTTTCGCGAAGAAAACCTGTGGGACGGTTATCCAGAAGAGACCAATGCCCCGTACGGTCTAGCCAAAAAGATGATGCTCGTCCAGGCCCAGGCGTACCGCCAGCAATACGGTTTCAACGGGATCTACCTGCTTCCAGTAAATTTGTACGGACCGAAGGATAAATCAGACCCGGAAACGTCCCATGTTATCCCAGCGCTGATTCGGAAATGCCTGGAGGCCGTTCGGAATGGCCAGGATGAGATCCTGGCCTGGGGGTCGGGGAAACCCACGCGCGAGTTCCTCTACGTCGACGACGCGGCCCAAGCTGTGATTCTCGCAGCCGAGCACTACAACGGCGCCGAACCGGTCAACATCGGCTCCGGAATATCGATCCGCATCCGCGATTTGGCGAACCTGATCGCTAAACTGAGTGGCTTCAGAGGGCGCATCGTCTGGGACGACAGCAGGCCGGACGGCCAGCCCGCACGACAGCTTGATGTCAGCCGGGCCCGCAAGCTGTTCGACTTCACGGCCAAAACGCCCTTCGAGGAAGGCCTCAGGCGAACTATCGACTGGTACGCACGCCAGTTCTCTTCAACCGACATCCTGGAATCCAGAACTTGAAAATCAAGAGCAATACCGACGCGATCGAGTCAGAAAGCGTCTCCGAAAACGATGGCAGTCCAAGTGTCTCTATGTTCGAGATCCGCTCAAGTTCGGGATGGCGCCTGCTGGACGTTCGCGAGCTGTGGCAGTTCCGTGAGGTCGCGTACTTTCTGACACTCCGAGATATCAAAGTCCGTTACAAGCAGACTGCAATCGGCGTCACATGGGCGCTCCTCCAGCCAGCAGCGATGATGGTTGTTTTCACGTTGTTCTTTGGTCGCATGGCCGGAGTGCCCTCGGAGGGAATTCCCTATCCTCTGTTTGCGCTGGCCGGGCTGATGCCGTGGCAACTCTTTTCACGGGCAATATCGGAATCGACCCAAAGTCTAGTCACAGATCAACGCCTGATCACCCGTGTGTATTTTCCGCGGATCATGGTCCCGCTTTCCTCAGTGCTGGCAGCATCTGTTGATTTCCTGATCACCGGTGGGCTCGTCGGAGGCCTCATGCTCTACTTCGGCGTGGGGGTCCAGGCCCAGGTCGTGTGGTTGCCGCTGTTCGTCATTCTGATGGTGGTTACGGCGCTGGGTGTCGGATTTTGGCTCTCTGCTTTGAATGTTGAATACCGCGACGTCATGTATACCGTGCCGTTTCTTAACCAATTTTGGCTCTTCGTCACACCGGTCATCTATCCAGCCAGTTCCGTTCCCGAACGATGGCGCCTCCTCTACGGACTGAATCCTATGACCGGAGTGGTCGAAGGTTTTCGCTGGAGCCTGCTGGACGCTGGCCAGGCGCCAGGACAGATGATGGCAGTATCTGCGCTCGTGAGCCTGACTCTGCTCGTGACCGGGATCGTTTGGTTTCGGCGCCGTGAACGAACGTTCGTCGACGCCTTGGGATCGGGGGGACGATAAGTGACCGCACTGGCCATCCGGGTTGAAAAACTCAGCAAACGATATCGGCTGGGTCAGATTCAGAAATACAAGACGCTACGAGATACGCTGATGGATCATCTGTACGCGCCCGCTCGCGCCGTTTCGTCTCTAGCCTTCGGGCGCAAGAAAAGCCCTCGGGCCAAGGACCACGTCATCTGGGCCCTGAAAGATGTTTCTTTCCAGGTAGAACAAGGAGATGTCGTCGGCGTCATCGGACACAACGGAGCTGGGAAGAGCACGCTTCTGAAGATCCTGACCCGAATCACCGAACCCACATCCGGCGTCGTACAGGGGCGAGGGCGGGTGGGCTCCCTGCTCGAAGTCGGTACCGGCTTTCATCCGGAATTGACGGGACGGGAAAATATTGCCCTCAATGGCGCCATTTTGGGCATGGGACATCGTGAAGTTGCCCGGAAATTCGATAGGATCGTCGAGTTCGCTGAAATTGAGCGTTTTATCGACACGCCAGTCAAGCATTACTCAAGCGGAATGTATGTCCGGCTGGGTTTCGCCGTCGCCGCGCATCTTGAACCGGAAATTCTTCTGGTCGACGAAGTTCTAGCGGTCGGAGACGCCGCGTTCCAGAGAAAGTGTCTCGGCAAGATGGAGGACATCGCCCACCAAGGCCGCACCGTACTCTTCGTCAGTCACGCAATGTCAACGATTCAAAACTTGTGCTCGCGCGCCATCCTGCTTGAAAACGGAACGATTGCTGCCGAAGGGCTGCCCCAGGCGGTAATCACTAATTATATGGAGATGGTTCAAAACGATACCGTCCTCTCCCTCGACAACCGCACAGACCGCGAGGGATCGGGAACGCTGCGTTTCACCAAACTTTACGCAGTATCGGAATCCCGCGGAGTTTCCGATACGGTATGCACGGGTGAGGACGTGACTGTCGTGGCCGAATACGAATCTTCCGGAGCGCCGCTGAAAAACGTCTCCATCTCAATCCCTTTTTATGACCATACGGGCCGGCACATGTTCATGTGCTGGACAAGGCTGACGGGCCAGGATTGGGACAATATCGCTTCCGAGGGTGAATTCCGAGTACGGATCGATAATTTTCCTCTGATGCCTGGAAGATACACGCTGAACGTATGGTCTGAGGTGAACGGGAATCTGGCAGATTGGATCCGTAATGCAACCACCCTAAACGTGGTGGATGGCGATTTCTTCGGGACAGGTTATCTGCCTCCGAGCACCCACGCCGGCATGGCAGTGAACCACAGGTGGGACTACGAATCCAGAAGTTGAGCGGTGGATTGTGGAGATTAGTGACACCTATTGCGCCACACATTCCCTTGCACGTTGTACTCAAAAGTTTCCGTCGCAAATGGGCGGGCGAAACCGGCCGCTTCGAGTACCAAGGGAGGTACTTAGAAGTTGTTATTCGCCGCGGCAGTTGATAAGAATCTGCAGTTCGATCACACCAACCATCGTACTTAAGGTTCGGTTTCATCCCACCATTGAGTCGGCCTTCTACGAGAAGCAGGCCATATGCAACACGATGTTGCTTTGGAATGGCGGCTTCAAGGTCGCAGCCTTTCTTTCGAACGGCTCGATGAGAACTGCGGAGTTTGGATGCGCTTCCTGATTCTCAATTCGGACTATACGGATTTCCTGAATTGGCACTACGCCCGCGACCCCGAGTTGGAAGGCGCAACCTACGACCAGCAACTGTCGGCTCGCTATGCGACTTTTTTCGGCGTCAGCGACTTTTATTCCCGCAACCTGCGCACGCTCGGCCACGATGCCGCCAACATTTTTGTCAACAACCCCGCACTCCAAAAAGCTTGGGCGCGAAAGGAAGGCCTGAATGATGATGTTGACAGACCTAGGTCCTGGGTCGACGCTCTGGACAGGTTTCGGCAGGCAGCCGCCCGTACACCTCTCAGGCGGCTTAGACCCCTATTTCGCTCAGTCATCAACGCGCTCGAAGATCGGATGCCACCCTGGCAACGCGATATCCTGCTAGCCCAGGTCGAAGATTTCAAGCCTGACATTATCTTGAATCAAACGATGCGTGTGATCCCACCGGATGTGATCTCGGCCCTCCGGGGGGATAACCGTCTCATGGTCGGGCAGATCGCCTCTCCTATTCCCGAGAAATTTGATTGCCGCGGCTACGACCTTGTGATTTCATCGCTCCCAAACTTCGTGGAGCGTTTCAGGAAGGCGGGGATCCCGGCGAGGCTTCATCGTTTCGGGTTCGACCCGATGATTCTGGAGAAGCTCGGTCCCGGCGACGCCGCCCGTGGAGCGTCCTTCGTGGGGAATTTGTACGGTGGACACAGGGATCGAATTCGCCTGATGACTTCCCTGTCGGATAAAATAGGTCTTCAGTGGTGGGGTCCCGGAGTCGACAGCCTGCCACCCAATTCACCACTGCGGTTTCAGCACCGAGGAATCGCGTGGGGCTTGGACATGTACCGGGTTATTAGAGATTCGGCACTGGCGCTGAACCATCACATCGACGTCGCGGGCCCCTGGGCCAACAACATGCGACTGTTCGAAACGACCGGAGTCGGCACGCTCCTGTTGACCGATTGGAAGGAAAATCTCGCGGAAATGTTCGAACCGGGTATTGAAGTAGTGACCTACAAGAGTGTCGACGGATGCCGGAGGCTCGTCGAGTACTATCTCAACCATGACGAGGAACGCACCGCCATCGCTAAGGCGGGTCAGCAACGAACTCTCCGCGATCACAATTACCGGCAACGCATGAGAGAACTGATCACCATCGTCGAAGATTACATTTAGGAACCTGGTCCGGACCGCGTCTCCCGGTCGATCCCCGACACAAATTGTCGAATTGAGGTGGTCGTCCGCCACCCGGTGTCCGACCTCTGGAGGGTTCGCTCGCATTTAAAGCGGGACTTCGGTCGGACGAGGCCGGAAATCCATTATTGGGGCTTCTCCACCACAACGACTTCTGCTTCACACAGGCGGTTCATCGAAAGTGTGGCTTCGAGAGCAAATGCGTAATTTGATTAAGCGAGTAGCACGAAGGATTTACTCCGGTAGCACCTCGGCCGACTACCGGATCCTCCAGGGGCCGCCTTCCGCAGGCGACATGCACGGCTGGAGGGACGACGAAGTGGCGCGGCGACAACAGGAAGCTTTCGCACCACTGTTGCTGGAAATGCGGTCGAAGAAGCTGAGAGAAGACTTCGCAGCGCTCGCCGAGGCGATCCGGCTCACTGGGATCGCAGATCCCCACACCCTCGAAGTCGGGTGCGGCGGCGGCTGGAACTTGGAGGTTCTCGAATATGTTCTGCGGCGGCCCGTGCGGTATATCGGTGTGGATTATTCGATCGCGATGATCCACTCGGCCCAGCAGAGCTATCCCCAGCGACCCTTCGTCGCCGCTGACGCCTATGCCCTTCCGTTTGCGGACGGCAGTTTTGATGTGGTCGTTTCAGGTACCGTCCTAATTCACCTTCCGGACTACGAAAGGTCGATACGAGAATGCAGACGCGTGTCCAGCTCATGTTGTGTCTTCCATACCGTGACTGTCGCTGCCACGCACCCCACGACATTTTTGTCCAAAAGGGCATACGGCAGACCTGTCGCCGAAGTCGTGTTTAATGAGGCACATCTCCTGGAATGTTTGGAACGTTGCGGACTGCGCGTCCGGCACGCTTTACCGAGTATCGAGTATGATTTGCGCGAGGTCATCGGCGAAAGGACAACAACGCGAACTTACGTGTGTGATCTCCAATGAAGTTGTATCTCAACCTGGGCTGCGGCCATCGATGTCATCCCGCATGGACCAACATCGACATCGTGCCACGTCGGCCGGGAGTCATTCAGCACGACTTGAGCCGCGGGATTCCCTTCGCGGACGCATATTGTGACGTCGTCTATCACTCTGCCGCTCTCGAACACATGAGACGGGCAGATGCGAAAGCGTTTCTTCGAGAGTGTTGCCGCGTCTTGAAGCCTGGAGGGATTATTCGAGTTGCTGTGCCTGACCTGGAAAGAATCTGCCGCTTGTATCTCAAGAAACTGGAGGCGGCTGCGAATGGTGATGTGGCAGCGGCCTGGGACTACGAGTGGCTTCTGCTGGAACTCTATGATCAGTCCGTCCGGGAGCGGACCGGTGGTGACATGCTCGCGTACATGCGACAGCATCCGCTACCCAACGAAACTTTTGTTCTCGAGCGCGTCGGTGAGGAGGGCCGCGAATTGATGCATTTCCTCGGCCAGAGCTCATCGGACAACGCGTTGCGCCGGGCCGGGCGATTGGGCAAGCGGTTCCTTGCAGGTGTCCAGCAGTGGATTGTCGCTTCCGTCGCCGGACCGAAAACAGCGCGTGCGCTGGAGATCGGGCGGTTCCGCCTGTCTGGGGAAGTACACCATTGGATGTACGACCGCTATTCCCTCGCGCAGACTCTGATTTCGGCGGGATACCACCAGCCCATACTTCAGACCGCGGTCAGCAGCCAGATCCCGAACTGGCCCAGCTACAACCTGGACACTCTTCCGGATGGAACCGTTATCAAACCCGACTTACTCTACATGGAAGCGCGAAAGCCCGAAACCCGATGAGTGCCGACAGTAGCCATGCCTCAGAATAATAATCCCGTGGCTCGGTCAGCCTCAGTTCGAAACGATCCAACAATCAGTCAAGGCACCACGGCACTGAAGCTCGATCTGTAGAAATTATGAACGACGCATTCAGCAAGAAACGGGTCATCATCACAGGAGGACTTGGTTTTATCGGCTCCGCGCTGGCGAGAAGGCTCGTCGAACTCGGCGCGGACGTAGCAGTTGTAGATAGCCTGGTCCCGGAATACGGCGGCAATCGCTTCAACGTTTCCGGGCTCGAAGATGCATTGCGCGTCAACATCTCTGACGTACGGGACGAGCACAGCATGAGTCACTTGATTCAAAGGCAGGATTACCTGTTCAATCTTGCGGGCCAGACTAGCCACCTGGACTCGATGCGCGACCCCTATACCGACCTGGATATCAATTGCCGCGCCCAGCTGTCAATCCTTGAGGCCTGCCGAAAGCACAATCCCGGGATCAAGATTGTATTCGCCAGCACCCGCCAGTTTTATGGACGCCCAGACTATTTGCCAGTAGATGAACGCCATCTGCTGCGGCCAGTCGACGTGAACGGCGTCAACAAGATGGCCGGCGAGTGGTTCCATATCCTTTACAACAACGTCTACGGCATTCGCTCGTGCGCGTTGCGTCTCACCAACACGATCGGTCCCAGGATGAGAATAAAGGACGCGCGCCAAACATTTCTGGGTGTTTGGGTGCGCCTTTTGCTAGAAGGAAAACCGTTTGAAGTCTGGGGTGGCGAGCAGCTTCGCGATTTCACTTTCGTCGACGACGCGGTGGACGCGTTTCTTATGGCGGCAGCGAGCGAGCAATCGAACGGCGAGGTTTTCAATCTCGGTGGCGACCGGTTCGTCAGCCTCAAGCAATTAGCCAACTTACTAGTCGAAGTTAATGAGGGTGGCCACTTCACGGTTCGCCCTTATCCGGCCGAACGGAAATCCATTGATATCGGGGATTACTACGCGGATTTTTCCCGCATACAATCTGTTCTCGGATGGAAGCCGCGCGTTCACCTGCCCGAAGCACTCAAACGAACGCTGGCCTTCTATCGCCAGCACCTGGACCAATATCTGTGAGTCCACAACGCCCCTCCAATCAACCGGCCGTTCCGCTCGCTGACCCGAAGCGCGGCTACCGGGTATTGAAACAAGAAATCGACGACGCGGTCCGCAAGGTGCTTGACAGTGGAAGTTACATCCTAGGTGAGGAGGTATCGGCGTTCGAGCGTGAGTTCGCAACATATATTGGTGTGCAGCGTGCCATCGGCGTGGGCAGCGGCACCGACGCCTTGCATTTGGCTCTTAGAACTAGCGATATCGGGCCGGGTGATGCCGTCATTACAGCGTCCCATACCGCTGTCGCCACAGTGGCTGCCATCGAACTCACCGGCGCCACACCAATCCTGGTCGATATCGATCCAGATACATTCACGATGGATCCATCACGACTGAAACTAGCGATCGCCGCGCACTCGAACGTCCGGGCTGTCATCCCTGTCCATTTGTATGGACACCCGGCCGATATGCCGGCGATCATGAGTGTGGCCGGCGACCGCAGCCTGATCGTGATCGAAGACTGCGCCCAAGCGCACGGAGCGTCGATAGGCGGCCGCAAGACCGGAAGCTGGGGACATATGGCCGCCTTCAGCTTCTATCCCACCAAGAACATCGGCGCTCTGGGTGACGGAGGCGCGCTGGTGACGAACGACGACGCGCTTGCTGAACGTGCCGAACTTCTCCGCCAGTACGGCTGGCACACCCGATATGTCAGTGATATCGCCGGTTTGAACTCCCGGCTTGACGAAATTCAGGCTGCTATTCTGAGAATCAAACTCCGGAATCTCGACCGAGAGAACTCGAAGCGACAAGAGCTTGCGTCCATTTATGACGCCGCGTTTTCATCACGCAATCTGTGTATACCCATTGTCAGGCCGGATGTCAGACACGCATATCATCAGTACACGCTTCAGCTTCCGGAGCGCGACCAGTGCCGGGACCGTCTCGAGGTGAACGGAATCCAAACCGCGATCCTCTATCCGAAACCCGTGCATCTTCAGCCAGCCTACCGCGACCGCTTGCAGTCCGGCCCCGGGTTGCTGAGACATTCCGAGCGTATCTGCACCGAAATACTCTCGATTCCAATGCACCCATATCTGACTGAAAACGAAATCGTACGCGTGGTCAACGCTGTCATCTCAGCAACACAATGAGACGGGACTTCTGTACTTATTTCGATCATCGTTACTTGGCCCGCGGCTTGGCGATGTATCGATCATTGAAACGGAACTGTCCCTCAATTCGGTTGTGGGTCTTGTGCCTCAGCACGGATGCTCACCGCGCATTGACGGACCTTTCGCTACCAGACATCATCCCGATTCGGCTCGAAGACTTCGAACGTGGGGATCACGAACTCCTGCAGGCTAAATCAAACCGGAGCCTTGTGGAGTACTACTTTACATGTACGCCTTCCCTGCCGCTCTATGTGCTCCAAAACTCGCCCGACGTCGACTTGATCACGTACCTCGATTCCGACCTGTACTTCTTCAACAGCCCAGAGCCGATTTTTGATGAGTTGGGAAGTAATTCGATTGCAATCATCGCACACCGGTTCGCTCCCGATATACGCTGGATGGAGTGCACGGGCGCTTACAACGTCGGTTGGCTGAGCTTCCGCCGAGGTAATATAGGCACGGAATGCCTGACATGGTGGCGAAAACGGTGCCTGGAATGGTGCCGCGACTATGTTGAAGAAGATCGATATGCCGATCAGAAATATCTCGACCGGTTCCCGGAGCTCTTTTCGGGTGTCCGCGTCATCCAACACAAAGGCGCAAACCTCGCGGCCTGGAACCTGAAGCACTATCGACTGCACGAACGCAACGGAGCAGTCCACGTAGACGACGATCCGGTAATTTTCTACCACTTTCAGGGATTTCGGCGGATCGCACCCGGCGTCATTGATCCCGGGGTTCGCCAATACGGGGTTCGGGTTTCACGATTGATGGAGTCGAAGCTGTTTCGCCCATACCTTCAGGCACTCCGCGAAGGTCAGCGGATGGTACCGTCGTTGAATAAAGCAACCGGTGCCATCCCCGGGCTGTACCGAAAACTGAGTCCCACCGAGAAAGGCCGTGACGAAATCAATTCAACTCGCCGAATGGTACAGACAGTCGCTGCATATGTGCGCCTCTTCACCCGCCACACCCTACTTTCACCGGGCCGGTGAAAATAGGTTTCTAAACGTCTGTCGCAATCTCAAAATTGTTATCCTGCGCATCCGCTATTGAAAGGTTTACGCTGCATTTTTTGAGGCATTATCGGCTGACGCGCGGATCTATAGAATGATCGAATGTTTGAATCCTCATGCCCCCATTGTATTCTGACCCTGAATGTCATTGACTCAAAAGAGGGTTAAGGTTTTCCACCTGATCACGAAGCTCGAACTGGGCGGCGCGCAGAAGGTCACTCTGATGACTCTGGAACGGCTGCCGCGCGATCAGTACGCCCCGGCTCTGGTGACCGGACCCGAGGGCTTGCTTCGGGAAAACGCGGAGCGGATTCCCGACCTTATGCGCGTTTGGATTCCGAATCTTGTCCGCGAAGTGAGTCCGATCCGCGATTTGGGCGCGTTCATCCAGTTGTGGAAACTGTTCCGTCGCGAGCGTCCGGAAATTGTCCACACCCATAGCTCGAAGGCGGGCATCCTTGGACGGTGGGCCGCGTGGCTGGCGCGTGTCCCCATCATCTTCCATACGGCGCACGGATTCGGCTTCAATGATTATCAGAACTGGATGGGGCGTACCTTTTATATCTGGCTTGAACGGATCACGCGACTTATCACGACCAAGCCCGTCGTAGTGTCGAAGGCCAATGCCGCACGAGCCGAAGCGCTGGGGGTCATTCGACCGGGCGAATGGTTGCTTTGCCGCGACGCGATCGACATTGACACGTTCCTCGCTCCCGGACCCCGCCGCGAACAACTCGCCACCTGGGGTGTACCTCCGGATCGGGTCGTCATAGGCATGGTCGCGTGCTTCAAGCCCCAGAAAGCGCCGGTCGACTTTATCGATATGGCTGCGCGCGTGCTCCGGGAGCGTGGGAACGTCCATTTTGTCATGGTGGGCGATGGCGAGCTGCGATCAGAAGTGGAAGCCCGAATCGTCAAGCACGGCATCGGCTCCAACATAACTTTGCTCGGATGGCAGACAGCAATGCCTGAAATCTACCGCAACCTGGACATTTTCGTCCTCACTTCGCTGTGGGAAGGCCAGCCATGCGTTTTCGCCGAAGCGATGGCCAGTGGGCTGCCCGTGGTGGCGACCGCCGCGGACGGCGCGCACGAAGCCGTGATCGACGGCCGGACCGGTTATTTGCATAAACCTCACGCCATAGAAGGCCTGGCCCGGTCGGTCCTGTGGCTTGCTGCCGACCCGGAGCTTCGGCGGACCATGGGCGAAGCCGGCCGCGAGCGCGTGAGAGAATTCGACATCGACGTGTCAGTATCGCAGCTGGAATCCAGCTATCGGGACTGCCTAGCCGAGTGGCGCAGACACTGATCGATTACGAGCCACCCGGCCTCGTACACAGTTCGAGGGATTGCTCATGCGATCGCCAATTATAGTGAACCTACCGACCTCGGATCAGAAGTCGGGCTGGCCGTGGACTGCAGAAGGTTTCCGGCCTTCAGATGTGCGATCCGACGATTCGCCGTGGCCCTCAATCACTGTCGTGACACCTTCCTACAACCAAGCGGCATTCTTGGAAGAAACGATGCGCTCGGTGCTGCTCCAAGCGTACCCCAACCTTAAATATGTGGTCGTCGACGGCGGATCCACCGACGGCAGTATCGACATCATCAGGAAATACGAATCCAACCTGAGCCGATGGATCAGCGAGAACGATCAAGGCGCGGCTGACGCGATCAGAAAGGGGTTTTCAGGTTCAAACTCGGATATTCTCGGCTGGCTGAACGCGGACGACCTGTATCTTCCGGACACCCTATTTAGAGTCGCAGCGGGATTCAAAGAAGGTGTCGACGTCGTCTACGGAAACACTTACTGGATCGATTCCACCGGGCGGCGGCTGGGTGAGAGAAGACAGACGCCGTTCATGAGCATGGGGTACCTGTATGGGGGGGCCGACCTCCAGCAGCCTGCGACGTTCTGGCGCAGAGCACTATTCGAAGAGTGTGGCGGAATGGATCCGACCTTTTCTTTTGCTTTCGATACGGACTTGTTCTGCCGTTTCGCCGCACGGGGCGCGAGGTTCCAACAGATCCGATCATTCGTCGCGAGTTTCCGAATCCACGAAAAAGCAAAATCCGCGACCGAACAAAAACAATGCGCGATGGACCTCCGCAGGATTCGGAAATCGCATCTCAGTTATTCATTTAATTCGCTGCCCTCTATCTCGATTCGAGCAATCGCTCGAGCTCGTCGATTCTTATGGTATGTCTGGCAAGGTGATCTGTTCTGGCTTCTGGGCAGGATTCCCGACCGGATCCGGAGCCGGCATTCTCAAGAAATCGTCGGTCCAAAGTCGAAATCCCTGTAGCGAAAAGAAGACTTATCGCTGATTTCAGGGTATGGCCTGAATATATAATCGGCAACAATAGTTTCGATCATAAGGAAGGACGCAGGCGTGGGAGCGGAATGACCTTGAGAGTTGATGATCGGCGGTCGATCAGATGATGTATCTGGTCGGATTCGTGCTGAGTGTGGTATTTGCGTTCTGCTGGACTCCGCTGATGCGACGCGCCGCACTGCAGCTGGGACTCGTCGATCAGCCGGACGGAAACCTCAAAAACCATCCCGAAGCGGTCCCCTACCTCGGGGGCTTGGCAATATACGCCGCTTTTCTGTTGACTGCCGGAGTGGTAACCGACTTCCAACAAGAAACCCTCGGACTGCTTCTGTCCGGAAGTATCGTGTTACTGGTCGGACTGATCGATGATTTCGGTGTCCTTACTCCGTCCCAGAAACTTCTCGGTCAGACCCTTGCGGCTCTGGTACTGGTTCGTTCCGGCACTTACATCCGACTGGAATTCTTGCCCTGGTACGTAGCGATTTTGCTGACTGTTCTCTGGATCCTTGCAGTAACCAACGCTTTGAACATCATCGACGTGATGGACGGACTGGCCGCAGGCGTGAGTGCGATCGCGGCTTTGACTTTGGCATTGGCGAACGCAATAGCAGGCAGGAACGCGGTCGCTCTTCTGGCCGTGATCCTCGCTGGCGCCACGCTAGGGTTTCTCAGGCACAATTTTCATCCCGCCAAGATATACCTTGGCGATGCGGGCAGCCTGTTCGTCGGATTCATGCTGGCCGCTCTTTCGCTCAATGCGGGATACACACGACACAATTTGCTGGCTCTATTCAGCCCCATACTGATCCTCGGGTTACCCCTGTTCGATCTGGCACTGGTCAGTTACATCCGCTGGACGAAAGGACGGCACATCATATACGGCAGTCCCGACCATTTTGCTCTGCGCTTGCAGCGTTGGAAACTGTCAGTTCCAGAAGTCGTAGCTGTGGCATATGGCGCAGGCATTCTACTGGGTGCGGCTGCACTCATCATGAGTCAGGTCACTCTAGGCTGGGCGGTGGTCACCTTAGTGGCCGCTCTCTCAGCGGGACTGACTTCAGCCTATCTGCTGATGAAAGTGGATATCGCTTCATGAAAACGCTAATCATCGGCGGTGGTCTCGCGGGTCTCGGCGCCGGATTTCATCTTGAAGAACTCGAACCCGAAGTCTTCGAAGCAGAAGATACCGTCGGCGGCATGTGCCGTTCATTCAGGCAGGATGGATTCACTTTTGATGTCACAGGACACTTGTTGCACCTGAAGGACCCGTACACGCGGGCACTCGTCGAACGATTGTTGCCCTCACTCTTCCAGCCTCATGAACGCCGCGCAGCTATCTATTCGAAATCAGTCACAACACCGTACCCTTTTCAGGCCAATACTTTTGGATTGCCAACTGACGTCGTCAAAGCCTGTGTTCTAGGTTTTGTAGAGACTCTGGGTTCGAAGAACCGTAACTCCAGAAACTTCCACGAATGGATTCTAGACACCTTCGGAACCGGCATCGCCGAACACTTCATGTTGCCGTTTAATGAAAAGTTTTGGAAAAGGGACCTTCGGGAGATAACTGCGGACTGGGTCAGTTGGTCCATTCCAAAACCCACGGTGGAAGAGGTCGTCAACGGTGCGCTCGGCATCACCAATGAAGGCATGGGCTATAATCCGCGCTTCCTCTATCCGCAGGAGGGTGGCATCGACCAGCTGCCTCAGGCGTTGGGCCGCTCCCTCAAGGTACACAACACCCACACTGCGACATTGATCGATGCGAAAAAAGGATATGTCCGCTTCGCAAACGGTCGTGAAGAACTGTTCGACTATTTAATTTCGACAATACCGTTACCTCTCACGTTCGAACTTTTAGCGGACTGTCCCGATCAGCTTCGAATGGCAGCCAAAGGATTACAGGCCGTCTCCGTCTTGAATTTGAACATTGGTGTCAATCGCCCTAATATCAGCGACAAACACTGGATCTACTTTCCAGAAAACCAATTCGTTTTTAGCCGTGTCGGTTTTCCCACGAATTTCTCGCAAAGCGCCGGCCCACCGGGAACAACGTCGCTCTACATCGAAATCACTCACGATCCGTCCACGATCCCGAACACGGAACGGGCATTTGAAGAGTCCATGCAGGGCTTGATCGCAGCCGGGTTGCTTCGAACCGAAGATGAAGTGCTGACACGGCACGTAATCGATGTGCGCCATGCGTATGTCGTATTCGACCGACACCGACAACAGAATCTTGCCCGTCTGATTCAATACCTTGAAACCAATCGGATTTTCACAGCCGGCCGCTATGGGCAATGGGATTACTATTCCATGGAAGACTCCATTCTCAGCGGCAAGAAGGCGGCCGAACTCGTCATTCGGGAAAGTCGCTCGTCACTCGCCTGAACGCAAGGCAGGCGCCTAGCGATGAAGTTATCGATGCCCTGCACGAACCTAGTACTTTCTTACGGCGACCTGTCGCGCCATTCCGGATACAGAACGCGCGTCATCGAAGAGTTGACGCACATTGAAATGGGATCGCGATTTCGGCCGGTTCTGATGGCGTTTGACCGGCATCCCGGCCATGTGGACCGGGACTCATTACCGAAGACCGAGCTTAAACTTCGTTCCCGCCATGCCTTTCTTTCTTTTTATACGGATCTCTATCGGCTCTCAAGGCAGGGAAAGATCGCCATGGTCCACGCACACAATCTCTACTCCGCTGCGCTCGCGCTTTCGGCCCGTCCTTTTTTTAGTTATTCGGTTGTCCTCGATCTGCATGGGCGTATCCCCGAAGAGTACATATCTCTGGGAAAGGGCGGGCCAATTTCCAGAAGATTTCTGGAAAAGCTTGAAAGCATCGCTGTCAGATACGCTGACCATGTAATCGTAGTGTCCGATCAACTCAGGGAATATCTGAGTCGCACCTACGATGTTCCGGACGCTCGGATATCGACGATCCCGATGTGCGCGGACGCAGAATCGTTTCGAGTTGATGCATCCCTCAGGGCCCGCGCCCGAAGCAGACTGAAATTGGAACACAAATTTGTCTGCACGCATTTGGGTTCCGTTTTCGAATGGTACGATCCCTCACTTATCATTGAAACGTTCCAAGAACTCAGACGGAGCATCCCGGAATCCCATCTCCTCCTCGTGACCGAACGGACAGGAGAGGTTGAGCGTCACGTCAGGAGCTGCTTGGAAGAAGACGCCTTTACTGTCGTTGGGGTGAAGCACGGCGAAGTCCCCGAGCTGCTAAACGCCTCCGACCTCGGATTGCTTCTCCTTGCTAGTTCACCTAACATCGCCACTTCGTCGCCTGCCAAGTTCGCAGAATATATGAACTGCGGAGTTCCCGTTTTGATCAGCCCTGATGTAGGCGACTTCTCTGCTCTCGTCAAACGAATGAATGTAGGGTACGTAATGAATGCTGACGATCGGCCGATTGAAGCATTCTTCAGTGAGGCGCGATCCAATCGATCCGCGTATGTTTCACGGTGTCAACAGGTAGGCCAGGCTCTCACCTGGAAGGTTCACACAACGACGTGGAACCGGATTGTTTCAAGCATTGTCTGTCGGTAGCAAACAGCTACGGCGTATACACCTAGGTCTCGGGATTGCTTCGAATATCAAACTTCCGCATATAGTGCCTGAAGGAACGGTAGGGAATGCGCAACAGTTCAGCTGCCTTTACCTGGACTCCATTTGTGCGCCGAAGCGCTTCCTGGAAATAGTCCCGTTGAAGGTTTTCAACGTAGGAATCCAGATCCAGACCCTCGGGCGGAATAAACGGAGAGGCTTTAGGTCGCGCACCGGCTCCGGATGGCGTTAGCAGATTTGCCTCGGTAATTTCACCCGACGTCTCCAGAATGAACGCGCGTTCCATCGCGTTCTCCAGTTCACGCACGTTGCCGGGCCAGTCGTGACCCTCCAGTTTGCGGAGCGCCTCTGGAGAAATGCTTTCGATGTGATCCCCCATCGATTGCTTTAATCGCTCCAAAAAGTGATGGGCCAGCAGCGGGATATCTTCTGTGCGTCCGCGCAACGGCGGAGTTTCAAGCGGGAACACGCTGACTCTGTAAAACAAATCCTCCCTGAACCGTCCTTCCGACACCAACGCTGACAGATCCTGGTTCGTCGCCGCAATGACCCGCACATCGATCGGTATCTCTTCGGATCCCCCAACCCTGCGAATCGTCCGTTCCTGCAACACGCGCAGAAGCTTGACCTGCATTGCCGTACTTGTTTCACCGATTTCATCCAGGAAGATCGTTCCTTTTTCGGCAACCTCAAAAAGCCCTTTGCGGTCCGTTGCCGCTCCCGTAAATGCGCCTTTGACGTAACCGAAGAGCTCGGACTCCAGCAGGGTCTCGGTCAACGCGCCGCAGTTGACCGACACGAACGGCTTTGCGACACGGGAGCTGTTCAGATGGATCGCTTTCGCCACGAGTTCTTTTCCCGTACCGCTCTCGCCAGTAATCAAGACCGTACTGTTGGTATCGCTGACGACTTCGATCATGCGAAACAACTCCTGCATTTTTTCGCTGCGACCGATCAGATTTCTCATTCCGTGCTGTTTCTTGAACTCCCGCTTGAGGTAAGTGTTTTCTTCACGCAGGCGCCGTTCTTCCAGCGCACGATCGATGATGTGCTTCAATTCATCCATGAAGTTGTCGGTCTTCAGAATGTAGTCGAACGCCCCCATTTGGAGCGCCTGGATCGCAGTGTCTGTGGTCGCGTAGGCGGTCAGCAGAATGAATTCGCCCAACGTTCCTTCAGAACGAACTCGACGCAGTAGTTCGATGCCAGTCATGTCGGGCATCTTGATGTCTGAGACGATGACGTCGAAATTGCCCTTCCGAATACATTCCAGCCCGGTTTCCCCGCTTTCGGCCACGGTCACGTCGAAACCCTCGCGCCGCAGAAAAATCTGGAGCATCTCGCAGATCGAGGGTTCATCGTCAACAACGAGGACCTTGGATTTGGAATTCATGTCGGATTACCCACGCGCCGGATTTGGGATCACGGCCCGTACCGGACGGGAACCGCGTCATAGCGATCGATCGGGTCATGGGCTTCCCCCGTTTCCCCCGCTTCAGAGCCCGCTGGCAGTTCCACGTTGAATACGGTTCCCTGTCCCGGCTCAGAGTTCGCCCAGATGTGGCCATGATGGGTGGTGACGATCTGGTAAACAATCGAAAGTCCCAAACCGGTGCCGCTGCGGAACGACGAGTGGAAAGGCAGGAAGAGACGCTCGATGTCTTGCGGGGTCATCCCTATGCCCGAGTCTTTGAATTCGAGCCGGGCACGAACGCCGGTTAACCGGAGCGCAATTTCCAAGGTCCCGGATTCCGGCATGGCTTTGAACGCGTTCGACGCCAGATTATGAACGACCTGACGCATCATGCTCGCGTCGGCCCGGATTGTGACGGGGTCCAGGGCGATTTGTATCTTGTGGTCCGAACGGCGGTCGGGGCTGTTTTCGATCAGTTTAAGGACGTCGAGAATCACGATGTCCAGCCGTAGCGGCTTGAGTTGCGGCAAGCTCGGGCGCGCGTAGAGCAGGAAATCGTTGATCGTCTGATTGAGCCTCTCCGTTTCCCGGGCGATGATGCTGACCAACTGCTTTTGTTCCGCGCCCAGATTGAGCTCTGACTGCAACAGGCCGAACGAACCCGATATCGATGCCAACGGGTTTCGAATCTCATGCGCGATACCGGCCGACATCACACCGATCGCGGCCATGCGTTCCTTCCCCCGAAGTTGCCGCTCCATTTCGCGCATCCCGGTCACGTCGTCGAAACACCATACATAGCCGGTCGGACCTCTTGCATCCATAGCAAGAGGCGTCACCGAAAACTGCAGACACATGCCCTTTTTTTCCGGCCCGGGAGTCTCGATCTCAAAATCTCCCACGCCGGCGTCGTCAGGTAGCGCCGGGAATACCTCCCGGATTCCACGCCCTATGACTTCTCCGGAACTGCGCCCAGAGATCTCGGCCGCCGCCGGATTGAAAAGAAAAATTTTTCCTTCAAGGTCGGTCGTGACCAGGCCACTGCCCAGGCTATCGATGATATGGGCCGTCAACGCCTGAAGAAACGCCACCTGTCCCGTCGACTCCTCCAGTGCCGCATCGGAAGTGTGCCAGTTTTCGGCTAGCACGTTTGCCAGAAAACCGACCGCACAGAAACCAAAGATCGTCACGCCTACGATGTACTGGAGCGTGAAGAGCTCAGGAAACGTAACGGTCGTCGAAGGAAGCACCCTGAAATGTGCCAAGTCCAGGTGGACACCGTGAAGCATCGAGGCCGCGACGGCAGTAACGTAGGCACCCCGGTGTTTGAGCAGAATGCTGGACATGACGATTTCGAGAAAATACAGAGAAGAAAAATAGCTGTCCAAGCCCCCGGTCCGATTCACCATCCAGGTGATCAGGAGCAGATCGACCGAAATCTGAGCGTAAGCCTGAGGGAGGTATGACTGGTTGAGGCGAAGGAACGCGAACCAGCAGAAGGAAAGCGCATAGACAGCCGCCAGCAGGACCAGCATGTCCACCGACGGCTGGACCGCGACGAACACAGTGAATACAACCACCCGGACCCAGATCAACCGCAGCAACCACTTGCTGCGGTCCATCAACGTGCGCGGATCCGTCCCTGGATGAGCCACGCTAACCGGCCAATTGGCCGACGAGGCTGAAGATCGGCATGTACATCGAGATGACGATGCCACCCACGATAACACCGAGTATGGCCATCATGGCCGGCTCAACCGCGGTCATAATATCTGCAACAGCCGTATCGACTTCTTCTTCGTAGAAATCCGCGATCTTGTTCAGCATCTCTTCCAACGCGCCGGTCTCTTCACCCACACCGATCATCGAAACGACCATGCTCGGAAACACCCCGGATTCCTTCAGGGGATCGATGATCGTACGGCCCTGTTCGATCGCGGATTTTACGTTATAGACGGCCTCTTCCACGATAGCGTTACCGGCCGTCCGCGCCGTAATTGTGAGAGCGTCCAGGATCGGCACGCCGCTGGCTATGAGCGTTCCCATGGTCCGGGTGAACCGAGCGACGGCAATCTTGCGGACCAGGTCCCCGAAGATGGGGAGTTTCAGAATTATCCTGTCAATGTTGTAACGGCCTTTAGGCGTCGCGTAGTAAGCCTTGAACAAATACCCGAATACACCGATACCGATAATGATGAAAAACCCAAAGTTTTGAACGAAGGTACTGGCCGCAATGACGACACGAGTCGGTAGCGGGAGTTCCGCTCCCATGCCCTCGAACAGATCGGTAAACGCGGGCACGACCTTCCACAGAATCAGCGTGATCACCGCAGTGGCGATAAAAATGATCGCCGCCGGGTAAATCATCGCCGACTTCATCGCCGCTTTCAGTTTGACTGCCTTTTCGATATAGACCGACAGCCGTTGAAAGATGGTGTCTAAAATACCACCCGCCTCACCAGCTGCGACCATGTTCGTGTAGAGTTCGTCGAATATTTTGGGGCTCTGCCTCATGCCCTCCGACAGGGTGTTTCCCGTCTCAACTTCCCTCTGGATGGTCTTGACGGCTTCCGCGAATTTCGGGTTCTCCTGTTGGTCACCCAGTATCTCGATGCACTGAACCAGCGGCAGACCGGAATCGATCATGACCGAAAACTGGCGGGTGAAAATCGCCAGGTCCTTGGCTGTCGGGTTTCCACCGAACTCGATTTTCGACAGGTCGAAGCCCTTCTTTTCTTTGGCTTCAACCATCATGATGTCTTCCTGCCGGAGAGCCACTGCCAGAGCCTGGGCGCTGTCGGCGGATCGGGTTCCGGTGATTTCCGCGCCGCCTCGCTTTCGACCTTTGAACGTGAACTTCGCCATAAGTCTTACCTCATTCGCTCAAGCGGACCCGATACCTCCGCCTGGTGAACTAACCTGCCTTTTCTCGAAGAACCTCTTCGACGCTCGTCAACTGCTCTCTGATCTTGATCAGGCCGCTTTGCCCCGTCGTGATCATCCCCTCTTCAATGGCCTTTTTGCGCAACTCGTTTCCCGAATCACCTAAGATTACAGCTTCGCGCAAAACGTCGCTCATTTCCATAACTTCGTACAGTCCAATCCGTCCCTGGTACCCGCTACCGTTGCACGCAGATCGCGTGCAGCGAAGTCCCTACGAGAAATGGCGATTCCCACATTCAGCAAGCGCGGCATTGTCCCGGGCGCATCGTTCGTGTGTAGTGTTCTCAACACGAGGTGAGCGGTCAGGACCGCGCTGACGACAATTTCGGTGGTCTCGAAGAGCCGCATCTCTCCTACAAAGGATAATGTCAGGGGCAAGTCGAAGAAAAGAACGAAGTGACGCGGCGAAATCGAGCCCGATCCGATACTTGATCTGCACCGGAATGTTCCGCCCCAGTCTGAACCGAACGCGACCTTCGGCGGAGAACACCGCTTCGAAAATGTGCCCTTGCCGGACCAGGCAACTCCCCAGCCGTCCACCGCCGCTAGATTGCGCCCCAAGGGCTTCACAAAGTTGTTCCAGGGTAATCAGGTTTTCGCCGACCAAATTGTCTCCAAGTCTTGACATATGTGCAACTTTACGTCCTTATCATTTGAGGGGTACGTTACCATAGGTGACACGATGGGAGCATCAGACGGGACATCGAAAAAGACATCCAGCAACACGAGAAGCCTCTACCTGGCCGGGGTCGCCCTTCTGGGTTTGGCTTTGCTCGTTTTCGTGCAGGCCGCATTTAACCTGGGTCCCTTCATAACGGCATCGCTGCCCAGCCAAATCCTGTTGCTCTATTCCCTCTCGACTTTCATATTCCTGGTCCTGATCATCTTCGGCACTGTTTTGGCACGGAGCCTCTTCAAGCTGTGGGTTGAACAAAGAAGTGAGAAACCCGGCGCTAAATTCAAGACTAGACTTGTTTTATCTCTTATAGGTCTGACCTTGATTCCTGCCGCCTTCCTCTTCATGTTCGCGTTCGGACTCGTAAACCGAAGCATCGACAAGTGGTTCAGTGTTCCCGTGGATTCGATCTTTGAGGCGGCCGAACAAATCGAAAGCGAATGGGCGTTGGAGCATGAAGCGATTGCACGGGGCATCCTCAGTTATCTGGCCAGGCAGGTCCCTGAAAACCTCGATGCCGCCCGGGAAAATTTCCCTGTCGAGGCGATCGTCGTTCTGAACGCCGAGGGTGAGGTTCTCCAAAGCTCGTCCAATTCTCCCGAATCGACGGAACAACTCCGGAGACAACTCGCGGTTCAGTTATTAGAAGGAGGATCATCGGGCCGTAGCGGGATGACGATCAACGAAGATGGTTCGCTCGTGGGCCTCGCCAGACTCGAAGAAGACGGCGCGGTACTGGCAGCACGGTTCTACCGTCCGGAGCGTTTTGAAGAACTCACCTCTACGATCGATTCAGAACGGCTCAACTATAACGAGCTGATCCAGAACCGGCGGTTTTACAGAGACACTTACGTTTACATCATGCTCTTGATGACAACGCTTGTCCTCTTCGCCGCCGTCTGGACGGGACTTCATCTTTCGAAGCGTATAACCATTCCGATCGAAGCGCTTGCGGGCGCCACCCGTGAAATATCTGCGGGCCACCTGGACTATCGCGTGAGGGTCGAAGCGGACGAAGAACTCGGCATGCTGGTTGGATTGTTCAACGATATGGCAGACCAGCTCCAGTTGACGACGCGTGAATTGGACGAACGCCGCCGTTATACGGAAATCATTCTTGAGTCGATACCGACGGGCGTCATATCGATTGACGACGAATACCGTGTTACGAAGGTGAACCGCGCTCTACGAACGATGTTTTCGATCGAAAACGCGGAAACGCTTAAAGACATTTTCGTCCCCGACGATCTGGACCAGATTGGCGAACTGTTACGGGTATCGGATCAAGAAGGGACGCTGGAACGCGAAATGACACTCAAAGCCCATGGACAGGCGGTTCACAGCGCGGTCATCGCCAGTAAACTGACGACAGGTGGATTCGTCCTTGTCGTTGAAGACCTCACCGAAGTCGTCAAGGCTCAAAAGGCAACGGCATGGCGCGAGGTGGCCCGGCGCCTGGCCCACGAGATCAAGAATCCGCTTACACCGATTCAGCTCTCCGCAGAACGCATCGCTCGAAACCTGGAACGGGCACCCTCGGTTGACGGCCACACAAGGACCGTGATCCAGGAATGCGTAGACGCCATCGTCGGCGAAGTGGGCAGCCTCAAAGAGTTGGTCAATGAATTCGGCCGCGTGGCCCGCCTGCCGGCCATCGCACCCGAACCCACGCCCATGAAGGACCTGGTCGATCGTACGTTGTCGCTGTACGAAGATCGTTTCAACGGAACTTTAGTCAAGACCGAGTTCCCGAAAAATATGCCTGACGTCTTAATGGACGGCCAACAGATTAAGCGGGTCCTGATCAACCTGATCGACAACGCTCTCGAGGCCATGTCGGGAGAGGACGACAAAGAACTCACGATAGCCTGCGAGCTGGTCCGCGACGAGACAACAGCCCGGTTGACTGTGACCGATACCGGACAGGGCGTTGCTTCCGAAGACAGGGACCGACTGTTTGCCCCGTATTTCTCCACCCGTAAAGACGGTACCGGCCTGGGCCTGGCCATCGCCAGTCGGATTGTTGCCGACCACGGGGGCTACATTGGCGCCGAAACCAATGGCCGGCGTGGCGCTCGATTTGTGGTTGAGCTTCCTTTATGTCAAAAGTCCTGATTGTTGACGACGAAATCGGCATACGCCGATCTCTGAAGGGCGTCTTCGAAGACGAAGGCTATGCGGCCGACGTAGCCGCAAGCGGAGAAGAGTGTATCCAAATGTTAGAAGGGGGTACGTACGATCTCGTATTGCTCGACGTCTGGCTCCCAGGCATCGACGGCCTGGAAACCCTGAAACAACTTCGCCAGACCGATGGGACAACGGCCGTCATCATGATTTCCGGTCACGCAACGATTGCTACAGCCGTGTCAGCGACGAAGCTGGGTGCCTATGATTTCGTTGAAAAACCGCTGTCGATCGAACACATTCTGCTTATGGCCAAGAATGCCCTTTCGCACCGTCGACTGGAGCAGACGAACGCCGTCCTGCGCTCCCAGATCGAAGCCCGCTACAACATCGTGGGCGAAAGCATTCCGGTCAAGGCCCTCCGGAAGCAGATTGCTGTGGTCGCACCCACCAATAGCCGGGTCTTGATCTACGGAGAAAGTGGAACAGGCAAGGAACTCGTCGCCCGCAATATCCACTTCCAGAGCAACCGCAGCGGCGGCCCTTTCATCGAAGTCAATTGCGCAGCCATCCCCGAAGACCTGATCGAAAGCGAACTTTTCGGCCACACCAAAGGATCCTTTACCGGTGCGGTGTCGGACAAAAAAGGAAAGTTCGAACTGGCTGAGAGTGGAACGATTTTCCTGGACGAAGTGGGCGACATGAGCCTCAAGACGCAGGCCAAAGTCTTGCGGGCCATTGAGCAACAGAGGTTCCAACCCATTGGCGCCCAATCCACCCGCAGCGTCGACGTGCGAATCATCGCTGCAACCAACAAGAACCTGGCCGTGGAGATCAAGGCCGGCCGCTTCCGCGAAGATCTCTTCTATCGACTGAACGTGATTCCCTTCTTCGTTCCGCCATTGAGGGAGCGCGGCAAGGACATCCCGGTCATGGCACGCTACTTCATCGACATTTTCTGCGCCGAGGAAGGACGGCCTTCAAAGGAACTGACTCCCGATGCGATCGAGGCCATGGCCGGTTATTCCTGGCCGGGCAACGTCCGGGAGTTGAGAAACGAAATCGAACGACTGGTCATCATGGTGCCCGCCGACACGGTTCCCGCATCCAGCCTCTCACTCCCGAACGGTGCCGGACCCGAATCCGGCCATACGCTGCAGCAAGCCCGCACTCAGTACGAACGGGATCTGATTCTCTCAAAGCTGGATGAAAATGGCTGGAATGTCTCCCAAACCGCTCGTGTCCTCGGTCTGGAACGCAGTTATCTGCACCGGAAAATGAAAACGTACGGGATTTCGAAGAAAGGTTAGCGGCATTCGGGAGCGAACAAGCACCTCATCCTTCCATGGCCTCACGCCAAAATTCAGGGTCGAAGTATGCCGAATAAATTTTATGTGGTATGGGTCGGTCGCGAAACAGGCGTATTCACGAGTTGGCCCTATACGAAAAAGCAGGTTCACAACTTCCCCCAAGCTAAATTCAAAGCATTTGAAACACAGGAGGAAGCAGAAACTGCTTTTACCGCAGGTCGAGGTTTGCATTCCAACAAGAGTACAAAGAACAAGGCCAGAGCTTCTTCGAATAAAACGAACACAATACTGACAGCACCCGATCTTGATGACACTCAAAGGAAGACCTTTGATTCAGATATTTACTGTGATGGTGCCTGCGATCCAAATCCAGGAAAATCAGCCTCGGGCGTTGCTGTATATCGTGACGGCCGATTGGCCGAACTCTGGTACGGCCTATACAACCCTCACGGAACAAATAACTCTGCGGAACTGAACGCCCTGTATCAAGCTTTTCACATTGCAAAAGAAAACATCGAAAAGGGCAAAGAAGTACGGGTTCTGTGTGATTCAAAATATTCGATCAACTGCGTCACAAATTGGGCGTTCAGTTGGGAGAAAAAAGGATGGAAGAGGAAAACTGAAGGGGATATCAAAAACCTGAAACTAATCCAGCAAGCTCACGGGCTGTACAAGACCATTAGAGCGGAAGTCGTTGTTTCGCATGTCAAAGCCCATATGGGTCTTGAAGGTAACGAGCTCGCTGACCGTATGGCTGCTTTGGGTATCGATCAGCAAGCGACCGATTTCTGCCGGTATGCCGATACGCTGGAAATACCGGCCATACTCAAGTTTCGGGCGGGTTAAGAAGCGGCACTCTTAAAAAAGGGGGGCTCTCATGCCTCACACAATTCAACTCGCGGCCTCGTTACCGGCCTCCCCTGATCGACTGTTCGACATGTACCTCGATCCGGTGGAACACGCGGCCTTCACAGGTGCGCCCGTCACAATTTCCGATCGTCCTGGCGCGCCCTTCAGTGCCTTCGACAATGTCCTTACGGGCACCGTCCTGCAGGTGGTCCCGAAGCGTCTCATCGTTCAATCATGGCGTTCCCCGAACTGGAGTTCCACGGCCGTCGACTCCACCCTGATCCTCACGTTCTCGCCCGAAAAGGACGGCGGTCGCATCGAACTCGTTCACGTCAACGTAGTCGACGAAGATTTCGCAGGCGTCAGCCAGGGTTGGGAAAAATACTACTGGTCACCGTGGCGGGCCTACCTCACCCGCCCGTGAAAATAGGTCTACGTCGCCCCCGCAATTGAAGTTCTTCGCGGATCGGCGGATGTCGCACAAATTCCCCTACACTTCGAGTTTCAGCGGGGCGCAACTGATTTACTGCGGCTGACTCAGTCGGCGCAGATCCGGACGAAGTAGCGGCATTAATGCCCGTGAGTGGTGGAATTAAGTGACCGTACCTTCAAGCGGCGAGGATGCCGCTGCGTAAAGCTTCTTTGGGATCCGGCCTGCTTCGTAAGCCAGACGACCGGCACGTACAGCATAGTTCATCGCTTCCGCCATAGCCCCGGCATCGTTGGCTCCGGCGATGGCAGTGTTCATCAGGACTCCGTCGGCGCCCAGTTCCATGGCGAGCACCGCATCGGAAGCGGTTCCAACACCGGCATCGACGATCAACGGCACTTCGGTGATCCGCTCGCGGAGAATGCGCATCGATGTGAGATTCTGAATCCCCATTCCCGAACCGATCGGTGCACCTAAAGGCATGATGGCCGCCGCACCGGCATCGATGAGCCGCCGGGCAACGATCAAATCGTCATTTGTATACGGAAGGACAATGAATCCGTCTTTCACAAGGGTCGCGGTGGCTTCGATCAGCGCCGCGGTGTCAGGAAACAGGGTCTGCTCATCGCCGATTACCTCTAGCTTGACCCACTCGGACAAGCCCGCCTCACGCCCAAGATGAGCCGTCCGGATGGCATCCTCGGCGTTGTAGCAACCGGCCGTGTTCGGAAGGATCATGAACCTGGAGGTATCGATATGATCGAAGAATGACTTTCCTTTGGGTGCGTTCAAGTCCACGCGTCGAACCGCGACTGTGACCATCTCCGCACCGGATCGTTGGTGCGCATCGACCATGGTTTCCATCGTTTCGTATTTCCCCGTACCCACGATGAGCCGAGAAGAAAACGACCGGCCTGCGATGACCAAAGCTTGACTGTGTGGGGCTCCGGCTCCACCGCCTACGAAGTGCACGACCTCGATCTGGTCTTCCGAAGCAAGAGAAATCGACTCCCACTGGCTTCTCGGAACAACGGCCTTGTTTCTTTCCACCGCGATACGTTCGGTCGGCAGTTCAAGGTGTTCGAGCAATTGGCGGATGTTCAGAGCTTCCGGTATCTGGTGAAGCTCCCCGTTAAGTTGAATACGCAAGCCGATAACGCCCCCTCTTTCTATTGTGCAAGCGCCCCATGTTAGCAGAAGAGGTCGCGCAGCCCGTGTTGAAAGTCGATCGCACCAACCCGAACCGGTGCGATGAGAAATTAAAGTGGACAAGTAAAAAAAAAGCGGTCGAGGCACACGCCCCGGCCGCTTTTCCCATGGTCTGTGTAAAGGAGGTCTAGACGACCTTTACGAAGATGATAAATAGCGTATACAACGCCAGTGACTCGATCAGCACAAGACCCAGCAACAATGCGAACCGAATCGGAGCGGCGGCTCCAGGATTGCGGGCCAGGCCTTCACAAGCGGCCGAAATGGCACGGCCCTGGGCCAGGCCACAAACCGCCGATGCGATCGCCATACTGAAACCTGAAGTCAGCGCCACCCAGTTGACCCCGCCACCTGCTCCGCCTTCGCCCTCCTGCGCCAGGGCGGGTGTCGCCATCGCGAGCAAGATAAATGACAGCATCAGACCGGCCTTAAGTTTTCTCATTCTGGACTCCTTTATGAAAAGTGTCGTATGGAGGTGGTTGCCGAACATCCCTCGTGCAGTCGGCCTCACACATGCGACGGGTTTAGCCCCGCGAGTAATGGCCTAGTGTTCCTCAGTTGCCCCGGCCCCGGCCAGATAGACCATGGTTAGGACGATAAAGATATATGCCTGAAGCATTCCTCCAAACACAGCGTATGCCATGAACGGCAACGGCAGAATCAGAGGTATCAAGCCGAAGAAAACGACGATCAGCAGTTCCTCTGCAAAAATGTTTACAAAGAGCCGAACCGTAAGAGAAAACGGACGGGCAATATGAGAAATCACCTCGATGATCACCATCAACGGTGCCAGCCACCATACGGGTCCCATGAAATGCTTGAGATACTTAATAATTCCCTGCGCTCGGATACCCTGAAGGTTGTAATAGAGAAACACGACGATCGCACATCCCGCCGTAACATTGATGTTACTCGTGGGGGCGACCAGGCCCGGGATCAGGCCAATCAGGTTGGAGAACATGATGAAAATCCCGAGCGTTCCGATCATGTTCAGGTATTTTCGACCGCTTGGACCAATGATTTCATCGAGTTGGTCTCCGAGGAATTCCACCCCCACTTCCACAGCCTGTTGCAGGCGTCCCGGATTCTCCATCGACAGCCGCGAGCGGACAAAAGTAAAGAACGCGAAACAGAACAGCAGGACGAAGGTCGCCATGATGATATGGGCGGGGATTATATGGACACCCTCCGGAGCTCCAAGCGCGTGGTTAATCCACTCAACTATAATCGGTTCAGTTTCTTCCATTTGGATTCGTCAGGAGCAGAGATTTGCCTATCTCAATAATGCATTCAAGGAGTACTGCAAGGACGTAAGAAAAAAGACCTGCCAGAAGGAAAGTCAGGTCCAAGAGTGTAAAGCGAATTGTAACAAACAGAGCGAACCCAATCAACGCGTAGCGCCCCGCAAACTGAAGCCCCACGCGGCGTCCTACCGGGCCCTCTCCCCCCTCTAGAATCACGAAGTTAACCGCCCGCTTAAGCCAGCGGAAATTGACGTACGATATCAGGCCGCCTGCCCCTATGCTGACGGCACCACGAGTCGAATCGAGAAAGGCCACAAGGGCAACGGCCAGTAGCATGACGATCATATTCGTCCGATCCAGCCGGCTTTCGAACACAGCATAGTCCTCAACCACTTTCAGCGCTCCTTCGTCAACCGCCAACCCTGGTCCCGGAACCAGCAAGGTAAGGCCCGGATACTCTGCGCCTCTGACCGCGCATCTATTCCTCGGGTCTTATTCATAGCTTCGCTATGGTCCGGAAGAAACTCAAAAATCCTGCAGCAATCCCGAACAAGAGAAACACGATCGTGAGCCAATTGGTTCCGAGCCAACGGTCCAGGTAGTAACCCATCCCGTAGCCAATAGCGATAGAGACTGGAAAGACCATGCCCGCGCTCATCAATGCCCCCAGTTGCTGGTACATCTCGCGCTTCTCTTTTCTGCTACTCATGGTGGCTTCCATTGTTATATAATTCAGCGCTTACATACACCAAACTCTTTGCGCTTAAACTAGTTATCGACAAGGACGATACAAGGAGAGGACGAATGTTAAAACAGATGGCGTTGCTCGGTTTTCTTGGCATTCTCGCGGTGGGAATGGTCGCTTGCGCGCCCCCTCCCGAGCCCGTCGCCGAAGAGGAACCGCCTCCCCCTCCGCCGCCCCCCCCGGTTTACGAACTCACGGAAGTCGATCTCGCCGCTGAGGAACCGGACTTTACGAGCCGCAACATCAGCGTGTTGGGTGTCAAGGTCGGTGATCGGACCAACGACATGGGCGAAGCTTTGGGCGATATCGCAAACACACGGACGGACGTTGACGACTACATCACCGCGTATCAGGACGGCGGAGTTGTCATTTACACCTTCAAGCTAACCGGCGCGGCTCGACGAATCGAGATCACTTCGCTTTTTGACGACGGCATTGTCACCTCGGGTCTGCAGGACTGGCTGGACGACGGCGATCCGGATCAATTGCGGGAATTCATCGGTCCGGAAGAATCCATCGATGAGCTTCCCGACAGCGACGCGACTGAATACGTCTATGACGCCCGCGGGATGCGATTCATCCAGTACGACGTGAGCGGTACGGAAATCAACGCAATTCGCTTCAGCGAATTCTTCGACTAGTTACTTTTATGAGAAAGGCGCCCGAGCTTATCGGGCGTCCTCATTGCCAGGTCACCGCTCGCACACTTCCTGGCTCGTTTGAAACTGCGCTCCTGACCGTTGCATTTCCTCGATCGCCTTTTTTTCATCGCCAGCTCGAAGTTCGACCGCCCGACAACCGTCTTGGATCACCGTTGTTTGGAAACCCAGTCCCCGGGCGTCGAGCACGCTGTATTTGACGCAGTAATCTGTCGCCAAACCCATTAAATAGACCGCGTCCACTCCCATCTGATTGAGGTAGTCTCCGAGCCCCGTTGATTGGCGATGGCCATTGTCAAAGAACGCGCTGTAGCTGTCGATCGCAGCATTCGTGCCCTTAAAAAAGGTCCGCCTGATTCCCGACGTTGCCAGGTTGGATACAAGGCCCGCTCCGCCCGTGTTTTGAACGCAATGTGGGGGCCACAGCACTTGAGCTATTCCATCGATATCGATGACTTCGCCGACATGGTGGCCGGGATGGTTTCGGGCAAAGCTGCTATGGTCCGGTGGATGCCAGTCCTGAGTTGCGAGAACCAGGTCGAAGAACTCCTGCAGCCGGTTTGCGATCGGAACGACTTGATCCCCTTGGGTCACCCCCAGTGCACCACCCGGCATGAAGTCGTATTGCAGATCAACCAGGACTAGCGCTCGCATCACGGCCCCTTGAGGTCCAGGATCATCTGGTTTCGAAGTTCGAAGAGGTTCTCGGCTACACCTGCAGGATAGTCATGGGGATTGACGAGGCGCTTGATACCCGCGTGAAATCCGTCGAGCTGGGAACGACAATGGCGCCTTGATTCTTCAAGAGTCGGTATGTCTATCACTCGCCGCCCTGCCCTCAGAACGGGAACCAAAAGATCCGCTCCGCCTGCTTCGGATGGAATTCGCTTGCGCCGGGTGGCATCGGTCGGATCCACGGCAACAACCGGGTCCGGGAGGCCTGACTGCTGGTCGTAAATGACATCGGCAAGGAATTTTCCTCCCATTGAAAAGCGTCTCACCTGCAAGACACCGGGAATGGAAGTCTTGTTGACCTGCTCGGAAAGTTTGAGGCGATAGGTCCAGGGATCGTCAGAACTGTCCCGAACCGCCGTCAGCTTATACACGCCGCCCAGAGCCGGTTCGTCAAACGCTGTTACCAAGTGAGTGCCCACGCCCCACACGCCTATCCTAGCCCCTTGTTCCTTCAAGCTGGCGATCACGTGCTCGTCCAGGTTGTTGCTCGCCACTATTACCGCTTCGGAAAATCCAGCATCGTCCAACATTCGCCGGGCCTCAATACTCAAATATGCGAGATCACCAGAATCCAGCCGTATCCCGATCATACGGTGTCCCATGTCACGAAGTCTGCCGCCGACTTCGATTGCGTGCCGGACGCCCTCCAGCGAATCATAGGTGTCGACGAGGAAAACGCAGTTGTTCGGCATTGCCTTTGCGTATTGCTCGAAGGATTCCAGTTCAGTGTCGAAACACATGACCCAACTGTGCGCAAGAGTGCCTTTGACGGGAATATCGAACAGTTTACCGGCCAACAGGTTGGATGTGGCCGCACACCCCCCGAGATACGCTGCACGGCTTGCGCTGAGGCCACCATCGATACCCTGGGCTCGACGCAAGCCAAACTCGACGACGGAATCCCCGCGCGCGGCCATCGAAACGCGCGCCGCCTTCGTCGCGATCAGAGATTGAAAGTTCACGAGATTCAGGATGGCCGTTTCAAGAATCTGACATTGCAGAATCGGGCCGATCACCCGCACGAGGGGTTGTCTCGGAAACACGACTGTGCCTTCCGGAACTGCATCCAGATCGCAAGCAAACTCCATTCCGGCCAGGTAGTCCAGAAACTCGGGATCGAACAGCGTCTTGCCGTCGTTGCCTTTCAATTGACCCAGATAGGCACGATCATCCTCCGTGAATCGAAGCAACTCTATCCATTCGAGAATCGACTCGAGACCAGCCGCAACGGTGTAGCCCCCTTGGAATGGATGCTCCCTGAAGAAGACACCAAACACAGCTTCACGCTCTGCAATGCCGGCCTTCCAGTAGGAATAAGCCATTGTCAGTTCGTAGAGATCGGTCAGAAGAGACAGGGATTCTCTGTATATGGGAGGCGTGGCCATGACACGTCTGGATAAGATCTAAAAGCTAACGGCCCAGGAGTGGAGCTTACGCAGTGAGAGCTATTAATTGTTAACTTTTAACCCTTTTCAGTCATCACATTCTTCAAAAACCTTGCGTGGCAGTCTGCGCCATCGTGATGAAAGGATCTGGATAGAGACCGATGAAGAGCGTGAGAATCAGGGTGATGGCCAGGACCGACACCAGGCCCGGCGACAAAGTCAGGCCAGTCTTTTCCGTCGCCTCGGACATGAACATCGCGACGACCACCCGCATGTAGTAATACAGCCCAACGGCGACGTTCAAGGCAGCGATGACCGCCAGCGTAACATGGCCGGTCTCGATAACCGACGCGAACAAGTAATATTTCGCGACGAAGCCGGCTGTCGGCGGGATACCCGCCAGCGACAACATAAAAACGAGCATTAGGGTCGCAGCCGTTGGATGCTTGAAGAAGAGTCCGTTGAGATCCTCGACATACTCGCCGATCACATCCCGGCGTCGCAGGGCGACGATAATCGACCACGCACCAATGTTCATGAAGGTGTACACGAACAGATACAACGCCACGGCGGTCATACCGGTGTCGTTGCCTGCGATCAGGCCGAGGAGAACAAAGCCCGCGTGCGAAATAGACGAATACGCCAACATCCGTTTGACGTTGGTCTGAGTGAGAGCCGCTAAGTTGCTGACGGTGATCGTCATCACAGCGACGGCCGCCAGAATCGGAACCCACTGATCACGCAGCGGATAGATTGCGATCATGAAAATACGAACCATCATCGCGAACGAAGCCGCTTTCACCGCGACTGACATGTACGCAGTGACGGGAGTTGGCGCGCCTTCGTACGCATCGGGAGTCCACTGGTGGAACGGAACAGCGGCGATTTTGAAGAAGAGCCCGGCCGCGACAGTAATCATCGCAAGCAGTGAAATCGGATCCGCCACGGGCCGTCGCGTGAGCGCATCCGCGATCTCGCTCAGGTTGGTTGAACCCGATATGCCATAAAGCAGCGACATTCCGTAGAGAAGAACACCAGAGGAAAAAGCGCCGAGTAGAAAATACTTCAACGCGGCCTCATTGGATCGCTGGTTGCCTCTCAGAAATCCGACCAGGATATACGTCGCAATCGCCATCGTCTCCAGGCCGATATACAAAGTGACCAGATCCGTGCCACCCGCCATGAACATCATGCCCAGCGTGGCGAAGAGAAGAAGAGCATAATACTCGCCGTGCTGTTCCCGCTCGATGTCCAGGTATCGCACCGAAATTCCAATCGTCAGGCCGGCTGCGATCAGGAACAGGAACTTGAAGTAGGCAGCGAATGGGTCGACGGCGAGTTGGCCGCCATACGCGGAGATGTCAACGCCATCAAGACGAAACAGCAGGATGCCTGAAAAACCCAAGCCGGCGAGCGCAAAGTATCCGAGCCTGCGCTTGTCGGGCACGATCAAATCCAACAGCAGGAGCGCCAAACCGAAAATCGTCAGCACCAGCTCAGGTGCAATCGCCGCCAGATCCTGTATCTGAAAAAAGGCGCCCACCTAATTGTTGTCCCCACCGCCTGATCCTATTTCGAGAGCGGGTTCGAGAATTTCAGCGATCGGCACGGCTCCCGCATCGTTGCGGACCTCAAGCGGGTTCGCATCGAAATAGCCCGGCCTCACGGTCTCCACGATCTTATTGACAGGTCCGTCGAGCGCTTTGAAGAACGGCGCAGGATAAATTCCAATCCAGAAAGCCAAGATAACGAGGGGAACCAGAGTGACCAACTCCCGCAGGTTCATGTCAGGCAGTTTCTCGTTGGCAGGATTGTCGAGTTTCCCGAACATCATGCGCTGATACAGCCAGAGCATGTACGCCGCCCCAAGGACAATGCCGGAAGCACCGGCCACAGCCCACCAGAGGTTTTCCTGAAGCGCTCCCTGCAGGATCGTGAACTCTCCGATGAAACCGTTAAGAACCGGGAGTCCAATCGATGACATCGTCATAATCAGAAACACCGTCGCATAGACGGGCATGATTGTTGAGAGTCCGCCAAATTCAGAAATCTCACGCGTATGCCGGCGGTCGTAGATGATGCCTACAATCAGGAATAGAGCCCCAGTTGAAATACCGTGGTTGATCTGCTGCAAAATGCTCCCATTCAAACCGTTCGGGTTCAGCGCAAACATGCCCAGCATAATAAACCCCATGTGGCTCACCGAAGAGTAAGCCACAAGACTCTTCATGTCCTTCTGCATCATCGCGACCAGTGCACCGTAGATGATCGCGATGATCGCCAGCGTGATCATGTGGGGCCGGAAGTGTACGGCTGCTTCGGGCAAAATGGGCAAGCTGAACCGCACAAAACCGTAGGTTCCCATTTTCAGCAGAACCCCCGCCAGTATGACCGACCCTGCTGTCGGAGCCTGCACATGCGCATCCGGAAGCCAGGTATGAAATGGGAACATCGGCACTTTGATGGCGAATCCCACAAAGAACACGAGGAAAACCCAGTACTGGATGTCGAAAGAAAGATACTGGGCCATCGCCTGGAACGCGAGAATGTTGAAGGTGTACCCCGACCCGAACTCATTGGCGATCTCAGGCACCGCCGCCGCTATCGCGGGATACTGGAAGTAGAGAGACAGAATGCCCAGGAGCAACAATACCGATCCGACGAGGGTGTATAGGAAGAATTTTATCGCCGCATACAGCTTCCGTGGTCCACCCCAGACGCCTATCAGGAAGTACATCGGTACGAGCATGACTTCCCAAAACACGTAGAACATAAAGAAATCGAGCGAGATGAAGACCCCGAGCATGCCGGTCTGTAACATCAACATGAAGATGTAGAATTCCTTGGACCGGTCCTGAATCGATTCCCAGGAGGAAAGGATCGCGATGCTGCCCAGCAACGTCGTCAGCAGTACCAGCAAGAGGCTGATCCCGTCGATGCCGACGGAGTACTGCACACCTAAGGCGTCGATCCATGGCACGCTCTCAGCGAACTGCATTTCCCCGCTGATGTCGTAGTCGAACCAGAAGAACAGAGGGAGCGACACCAGGAAGCCCGCCAGGCCAACAAGGTTGGCCCAGATTCGGATCCCTCCCTTGTTCTCCTTGTTGAAAAACATCAGGGCTATCGCGCCGGCCAGAGGCAGGAAGGCCACGATGGTCAGGATGTGTGTTCTATAGAAGTCCATGTATCGAAACTCCGAGTGAAATAATGGGTCAGAGCCCTAATTTCCCAACTGAATGCTTTCTCAGCACCGAAATTCGGAAACTAGGGCTCTGACCCCAATTTCCCGTTAGACCCAAAACACGTAACCGATTAAAACCAGGACGCCGAGGATCATCATTAACGCATAGTTCTGGACATAGCCGGTCTGGATCAGCCTCACCGGCCAACTGAATGTCTTCACAAACCCGCCAACAAAACGGACAGCTCCGTCCACGACCCAACGGTCCCACCAACCTGAAACGTCGGCACTCTTTACCGTCGCCCAGGCGGAACGATTGACCGCGCCGTCCACATAGGTGGCGTCGAACCGCCACAAGCGGGTCCCGAAACTTTTCGATCGGTCGACGAACAGAAAATCATAGAGTTCATCAATATAGTATTTGCCGAGCAAGACCTGATAAGCCCCTTTATATTGAGTGGCCAGTTCCCGGGCTCGATTGCTCTTTTTGAAATACATCGAATACGCGACGAAAAACCCGATGAACGCGATGAGGACGGAAAAAGCTGCCATTGCCGCCTCAAACGCATGTGAATATTCCACAACTTCGGAGACAGCCCCACCCGCCGCTGCGGCTTCGAATGGCAGTGGTTCGAAGACAGGCTCCAGAAATTGTTCAAAGGTATTTGTCTCGGCGATCCAGACCGGCAGGCCCACATAGCCGGCAAAAACGGCGCCCACCGCCAGAACGATCAGTGGAATAGTCATCGCCTTTGGTGATTCGCGGACGTTTACGTGGGGATCCACCCGCGACTCTCCAAAGAACGTCATGAAGAGCATACGGAACATGTAGAAAGCCGTCATGCCTGCAACGACCACAGCGATACCGTATAAGACGATATTGCCCTGCGGATTTGAAAACGTTCTCCAGAGAATCTCATCTTTAGAAAAGAAACCGCTCAGCAGGGGTGTTCCCGCAATGGCCAAGGTACCGATAGCCATCGTGGCAAACGTAATCGGGATCTTGTTCTTTAACGCGCCCATCTTCCGCATATCCTGCTCGTGATGCACGGAGTGGATCACGCTGCCCGAGCCGAGGAACAGGAGCGCTTTGAAGAAGGCATGTGTCATCAGGTGAAAGATGGCCGCAGCGAAAGCACCGACTCCGAGCGCCAGCACCATATATCCAAGTTGGCTCACCGTCGAGTAGGCCAGTACCCGCTTGATGTCGTTCTGCACCAGCGCGATCGACGCAGCCATCAAGGCGGTCAACGCACCCACAACGGCGACCAGCAGCATTGCCGAGGGCGCAAGCTGGTAGATGAAGTTGCTGCGCGCCACCATGTAGACACCGGCAGTCACCATCGTCGCGGCATGAATCAGAGCACTCACAGGAGTGGGACCTTCCATCGCGTCGGGTAACCAGACGTAAAGAGGTAGCTGGGCGGACTTGCCGGTTGCTCCGATAAACAGAGCGAAAGCAATTACCACGAAGATCATGTCTCCTGCATGATAAAGACCGCCTTCAACGCCGGCATGGATGGCCTCGTTGACACCCGTAAACTCAAGCGTACCGAAGGTAAAGAAGATCAACATGATGCCGATCGAGAAACCCCAGTCCCCAACACGGTTGACAACAAACGCCTTCTTGGCCGCATCGCCGGCACTTCGCTTGGTTATGAAGAATCCGATCAACAGATACGAACACAAACCCACGCCTTCCCAACCCACGAACAACATCAGGTAGTTGCTGCCGAGGATGAGTGTCAACATTGAGAACATGAACAGGTTCAGGTAGGCGAAAAACCGGTAGTACCCGTCTTCGTGTGCCATGTAACCGGTGGAATACACGTGGATGAGAAAGCCAATTCCACTAACAACCAGCACCATGACAGCCGAGAGAGGATCCAGCAGGAAACCCCATGAGACTTCGAACTGTGCCAGTTCGCCCCCCGAAGTGTGTGCAGCCCCTGCGTTGATCCACTCGAAAACTGTGACCGTATGTGAGCGGGCCTCCTCCTCCAGGCCAATCAACCCGAGAACAGCGCCCAGCGCGTAAACGAAAGAGAGTAAGACCGAGCCACAGGCAACGGTGTTGATCGCCGCTTTGGGCATCCGCTTGCCGAACAGCCCGTTGATCACAAACCCCAGGGCCGGGAAAAGGGGTATCAGCCAGATTTGATCCAGGAAATTCATTTTTAACGTTTCGTTCTTACCACTTCATCAGATCGATTTCGCTGACATTCACTGTTGCCTTATTCGTAAACATAGCGATCACGATACCCAGTCCGACTGCAGCCTCGGCCGCCGCCACGACGATGACAAAAATAGCGAACACCTGGCCCGTGACATGCTGCAGTTGTGACGAAAATGCGATGAGGTTGATGTTGACCGCGTTCATCATCAGCTCGATCGACATCAGAATAATCAGAACGTTACGGCGGGTGAGAACACCGACCACACCGATCGTAAACAATGCAATACCAAGAAAGAGATAGTGATATACCGGTACCATAAATATTGTCCGCTAATCGCCCGCCCCCTGGCTGTTCCCTGCTGTTTGTCGGGCTTGCTCTTCGGACGGCGGTTTCTTTGAAAGAACGACGGCGCCGATGATGGCCACAAGCAGCAGTATCGAAGCGATCTCAAAAGGTAGTAAGTAATTCTGGTACAGAACAGTGCCGACCCACTGGCTGTTCCCTTCGATGACGGTTTCGGCCACGGGCCCGGCAAACTCGATGTCCCGGCCGCTGTAGAGCCCGTAGCCCAATTCGGCGACGAGGATGGCCGCCACAGCGAGCGCTACCTTTCCCTGTCTGTTGTACCGGCGTTCGAAAACAGCCCGGTCTGTCGGGACCAGCATGATTACAAACACAAAGAGAACGAGTATCCCGCCCACGTAAACAATGACCTGAACGCCTGCGAGAAACTCAGCGTGCAGGCTGAGAAAGACACCGGCCACCGAGAGAAGCGTCGCAGCCAGGAATATCGCACTGTGAACGGCATTCTGTCGGGTTATCAACAGAATGGCCGACACCACGGCGACGGTTGCGAACGTATAAAAAACGATCAGTTCAAGCATGCGACAACACCAAAATTCTCACCTACTTCGAGTACAGAACAGGCTGATTGCCCTCTTCCAGTTTCTGCCGGTCCCACTTCATGTCATTGCGACCATAAAGTGCCAATTCGAAATCCTGCGTCAGCTCCAGGCAGGGTGTGGGACACGCATCCTCACACAGGCCACAAAACATGCACCGGGACAAATCAAATGTAAACGTGGTCAGTGCTTTCTTCCCCGCTTCAGTCCGATCCCAGGCCACTTCGATGCAGTACTCCGGACAGGCCAAAGCGCACAAATTACACGCGATGCAGAGTGTCTCACCCGTTTCTGGATCGTTGTTCAGCCGGGGCGCACCTCGATAGCGCTGGGCAACCTTAGGCCGCACTTTCGGATACTGCTCGGTGTAGCTGGCAGAGGGACGCTGGTAAGAAAACGTCAGCATTAATCCCTTGATGAGGTCGACCAGAAATATTTTTTTCAGCAGAGACAGTCCTTCTGAACGCGCTATCTTCATATGCCTATCCCCTCAGCACCAATACCAGTACAGCAGTAACAATGACGTTGCCGATCGCTATCGGCAACAGATACAACCAACCCAAATTCATGAGCTGGTCATAGCGGTAACGGGGCCATGAAGCCCGGAACCAAAGATAAAGATATAAGAACATCAGAACTTTCAGGCCGAACCAGACAACACCCGGAATAAGGTCCAGGAAAGCGAGCGCCTCGATATTTGGAAACGGACGGAGCCATCCGCCCCAGAACAGCGTGACCGTCATCGATGTAATGACAATCATGCTGGCGTACTCAGCCAGAAAGAATAAAGAAAAACGAAACCCGCTGTATTCGGTGTGGAAGCCCGCCACCAGTTCCGTTTCCGCTTCAGGCATATCGAAGGGCGCCCGATTGGTTTCCGCCACACCACATACGAAAAACAGAATAAAACCAACGGGTTGCAGAAAAACGTACCAGTAACCCGAGTCCCTCTGCGACTCCACGATATCCACAAGGCTGAGAGAACCGGAGAGCATGAGAACGCCGATGATCGAGAAACCCAAAGCCACTTCGTAACTCACCATCTGTGCGGCCGATCGAAGCGCCCCTAACAGCGGGTATTTACTGTTTGAAGCCCAACCGCCAAGGATGACGCCGAGAATTCCAATCGAAGATACCGAGAGCACATAGAGAACACCGATATTGAGATCGGTAATGTAGAGAGAAACGTCCCGCCCCAGGATCGAGATCGTCGGTCCAAAAGGAATAACGGCAAAGACGATGAAGGCAGGAATCAGGGTAATGATCGGCGCCATCGTGAAGACCATCCGGTCCGCTCCCGAAGGTACGATGTCCTCTTTGAGCATCAGCTTCAGGCCGTCTGCTATGGGCTGGAGAAGACCGTAAGGCCCAACGCGCATGGGTCCGAGTCTCACCTGCATGAATGCAATCACTTTGCGCTCAAGGAGAGTCAGATAGGCCACAACAAGCGACACGACCCCGAAGACCACGCCGATCTTAATCGATGGTATGAGTACGAAATCGACCAGGAAATCCATGGTTTAGCGGTCGACCTCCCCGAGCACGATATCGAGAGTCCCGATCACGGCCACCACATCGGCAACCATGTGGCCCGTGACCATCTGACGCAAGGCCTGAAGGTTGACGTAGGAAGGCGGGCGGACCCGGACCCGATACGGCAGCGTCGTTTGGTCGCTGACGACGTAATAACCCAACTCCCCTTTCGGGGCCTCGATCGAATGATAGATATCCCCAACGGGCGGTTTGATGATTTTACTGACCTTGGCCTTAATGGGTCCGTCCGGTATTTTTTCCACGGCCTGGGCAACGATCCGATTCGACTGGCGCATCTCCTCGATCCGGCAGAGATAGCGGTCGTAGGTGTCGCCATATTCCCCGACCGGAATCTCGAAATCAAATTCGGAATAGGCCGCGTAAGGATTGGACTTGCGGATGTCCCATTCCAGTCCGGACGCGCGCAGACAGGGACCGGTGACGCCCAAGTCGATCGCTTCCTCTTTCGTCAGGACACCGACGCCACGCGTACGGCCGATCCAGATTCGATTCTCAGTGAGCAACTGCTCGTACTCGTCGATCTTTTTAGGGAAATCTTTAACAAACGTCCGCACCTGTTCTTCAAAGCCGTCATAAATCTCATACTGGAGACCGCCGATGCGGAATATGTGGGTGGTCAACCGGGCACCGCAATAGTTTTCGAAGATCTTCAGCACCTCTTCCCGCTCACGGAAGCAGTAGAGAAAGACCGTCATCGCACCGATGTCCAGCGCGTGGGTTCCCAACCACAACAGATGGCTGGATATCCGGTTCAGTTCGGTCAGCAACACGCGGACGTACTGCGCCCGAGGCGGCGCTTCGATCCCGAGCAGCCGCTCGATGGCTTCGCAGTATCCCAAACAGTTGGAAACAGCCGCGATGTAGTCCATCCGGTCGAGAGTCGGCAAGAACTGACCGTAGGTCTGATGTTCTCCAAGCTTTTCCACACCCCGATGCAGATATCCGATGACACATTCCGCATCAAGCACCCTCTCCCCGTCGAGCTTCAGTTTGACCTGCAGTACGCCGTGCGTGGACGGGTGCTGCGGCCCCATGCTGAGGGTGATTTCGTTCGAATCGAATAGAGTCTGTTCGTCAGTTGTCATTTCCTGCTCAGTCAAAACTTATGAGTTAAAAGCTGTATTCCTTAACTCACAACACTTAACTTTCAACTCTTAACCAGCCCTTCAGTCGTCCCCATGCTTTGCCTTGCCCACATAGAATTTCTGGCCTGAATCAATGCCCAGGTGCTTTCTCACCCACTCGACGTCCTGCAGGCGGATGTCATAGTCCTTTCGTAGCGGGAAACCCACCCAGTCCTCCGGCAGGAGAATGCGCTTGAGGTTCGGGTGGTTCGCGAACTGGATACCAAACATGTCGTAGGCCTCGCGCTCCAGCCAGTCAGCTCCCGGCCAGACACTCACCAGGCTTTCGATCGATTCCCATTCCTTGATGCGCGTCTTCACACGGAGCCGCCCGTGCGTCTCGAACGAGAACAAATTAAATACCAGTTCGAATTCCTCGTCCTCAGGCCAGTGGGTGGCTGTTTCATCACTGAGGAAGTCGAAGGGTTCGATTTCATTACGCCGGAGAAACGCCATGATGTCTGTGATCTGGTCCTTCTTGACGACCAGTTGCCTCTGCGACAGAAACCTATAGCTATCGAGAACTTGAGCGGGAAATTTCTCTTTCAGGGCATCCACCAGAGCGTCTGACCAGGGTTCCTGCTGTGGACCCTTGGGTTTAGCCGGCGCTGCGGGCTTTTTCGGAGGTGGTTTGGGCACCACCGGCCTCGCATCGGCTTCCGGTCCCGCAGGAACGGCCGGTTTCGGCCCAGGATCCATCTGGGGTGCTGGGTCCGGCGATGGGGTCTCGTTTCCTCCCGCGCTGTCGGAATCGGGACTGGATGTCGGTTGTTTTTCGTTATCCTCTGCCACGATGCTGCTTTCTTTGGGAAGGAACCGGTGCTGTGTCTTCGATGGAGCGCCGGGGCGAGGCCAATTCTTTCGAGCACCTCTACGTCGACGCTAAACGAGTCCTGTTTATCGCGTGCGAACCTGTCATATTAGCGCAGATTCGGACGGAACAACAGACGGTATTTCCTTGAAACGATACGTCAAGATACGGTTTTCCTGAAGCCTGGCAGATCTGTGGGGGTCATCGCTTTTCGCTGGAGCAGAACCTTCATTCGCTCCCCCATCATCGGTGGTAACAGCAGGTTCTTGAGCGCCTGCAGGCGTCCTATGGACGCGGCATCGCCTCGGGCGGTGAGCGGCGCCATGAGATCCAGCAAGCCCAGATCAATCAGAAATTCCATTTGGCTTCGATATCCAACCTGCTCCAGTCCCACACCCGGGCCCCGGTCAATCAAGTCGGAAAAGTTGACGTGCGCGGTCATATCCTGCTCTCCGATCGCAACATAAGGATTTTCCTCCGTGCGGTGCTGCCGATAACACATCAGGGTCCCTTCCCGACGGGCAAAAAACTCGCCGCTCAGATATCCGTAGTCCAAAGCCAGGTGATAACCGGTCTCGATGGAGCGGCCGATGCTGTCGATCCAAGCCCTCGCGTCGAGGCTGACATCAGCCCGACACCCTTCCTGAAGGAGCGGTAACTCCAGGGGAAGCTCGGGGTCACCCTCCACTTCGATGAAACCGTCGGACACGAACAATTCTCGAAGTGTTCCCTGACGCCGAACGAATCGACGCACAGGCAATGCGTCGAAGAACTCGTTTGAAAACACACAACCCCGAATCTCAGAAGGCAATGCGTCACGCCAATCCACTTCGAAGCGCGCCAGCGTCTCCTGCTGCCGCTGACGCATGGCAGAGCTTTTCTCAACAATGATGTAGGGAACGCGGGGGGGAATGCGTTCTGACTCCAGAATGTGCCTGGCAAGCAAGCCTGTGCCGGCCCCGATCTCCACAAGGCAGAAATCTTCGATGTCCGCCGCCATTCGGGCAAAGAGCTTTGCCAGCAGCATTCCCATCGCCGGATCGACATTCGCGGCGGTATAAAAATCACCCTCCGGACCAATCGGGCTCTGGGCCTGGACGTAATAACCGTATTCCGGATGGTAGAGCGCCAGATCCATGTACTCGCTAAAGGCGAGCGGGCCGCGTTCATGGATGATTTGCTGGAGGTGTGAGATGAGGTGGGGGTTGCCGGACATTCCTTGTCAGCACTCAGGGGACCACTAAATCTTCATCTTGATTCGATCCATTTCAGTCAGTGCCGCTTGCGCAATACGTCGGTCATCTCTAATCTCGTCCAAGCCGGTGTCTGTCGGTTTCTTAGTGATCGTCATGCGGTCGATTTTGTCTTGCAGCCGCATTAGCCCGTAGAGCAAAGCCTCGGGGCGGGGGGGGCATCCCGGAACGTATACATCCACGGGAACCACATGGTCCACACCCTGCAGAACCGAATACGTGTCGAAGGGTCCACCCACATTCGAGCAAGCACCCATCGAAATGACCCACTTGGGATCGGGCATCTGATCGTAGACGCGACGCACAATGGGCGCCATCTTGAGAGTAACCGTGCCGGCAACGATCATCAGGTCCGATTGTCGGGGGCTGGGTCGGAATATGCCTGCACCGAAACGGTCCATGTCGAAGCGGGAGGCCCCAGTAGCCATCATCTCGATCGCACAGCAAGCCAACCCGAACGTCATAGGCCACAGGGCCGATTTACGAGCCCAGTTGAAGACGGTGTCGACAGTGGTCGTTACGATGTTCTGTTCGAAGCGGTTGTCTATCCAGGCCATTTGTCGCTCCCTATGCCCACTCGATCGCGCCTTTTTTTACGATCCAGATGTACCCGACGATCAGGATGCCCAGGAACACACACATCTCTATCAGACCAAACAGAGCCAGTTCGCCGTAAATAATAGCCCATGGAAAAAGAAAGATCATTTCCACATCGAATATGACGAACAGGATCGCTACCAAATAGTAGCGGATGGCATAACGCCCGCGGGCATCGCCTTCCGGGTCCACACCGCACTCATACGGACTGAGTTTGCCGACGCCTCCTGTCTGGGGCCGCACGAGTTTCGCGAGCAATAACGTGACGACCGGGAACATAAACGCGATCCCTAAGAACAGGAAGATCGGGATATAGGATGTCAGTACGTTCTCAGACATGATGACCGCTTTAGGATAAACGAAACGGGTTCTCTTCTTCAAGCGGACGGACACTTCTCGCGCCATCTGGCCTGAAAACTAAATTTCGACTGAAGTGTCCGTCCCCTGTCCGCAATTCAACGAAGATTGGCCGATGACCTCAACGGCATGCCCTAGGATGGGAACCACCGCCTCCAGCGACTCCTGAACGCCTTTCACGCTGCCCGGAAGATTGATAATCAGAGTGGTGGCGCGCATTCCCGCGATGCCTCTGGAAAGAGCAGCCCGGGGCGTCTTTTTGAGCCCTTCCGCGCGCATCAGTTCAGCCATTCCAGGCACTCCACGATCAATCACCCCCATCGTTGCCTCGGGCGTGACGTCACGCGGCGAAAGTCCCGTGCCTCCGGTCGTGACAACCAGTCGGACCTCGTCCCGATCGCACGCTAACCGCAGTTGGTCCTCGATCAGCGCCCGCTCGTCAGCCACAATCTGGACCTCACCCAGTTCGAACCCCGCACTTTCGAGGATCTTCTTGGCTTCCGGACCCGACAGGTCGTCCCTCTTTCCAGCGGCGGCCGAGTCACTGATCGTCAGCACGACTGCGCGGCCCAAACTCATGCCACTGAATTCCGGCTCCAATCTCCGCTCTTGCCACCGCTCTTTTCCAGGAGTCGAACCGGGCCTATCTCCACGCTTTTGTCCACACCCTTACACATGTCATAGAGAGTGAGAGCCGCAACGGACGCCGCGACGAGGGCTTCCATTTCAACTCCGGTTTCGGCCGTAGTCGACGCCGTTGCCTCGATGCGGGCGCCGGTCCCGGTGAGTTCGATGTCGACGTCGATCTGCGAGAGCGGTAAGGGATGACACAGCGGTATCAAGTCCGCAGTCTTCTTCGCGGCCTGGATACCGGCGATCCGCACCACTTCAAATGGGTCGCCCTTCGGTAAGGTCTTTGACGTGAGTCGCTCCAACAAGGGTTGACTCATTACCACCAAGGCTTCAGCACGGGCTGCACGCGCCGTCTTATTCTTGCCACCCACATCGACCATACGCGCACGGCCTCTGTCGTCGATATGGCTGAATTCGTTCGGCATATCAGCTAACCGCCCCTTAACACAGGCTTGGCGCCATAGGAATAAATCTCACCCGCGTCCCGGCCTTCAGGGACCCTTCCTGTTGCGGAATCAACACATATGCATTGGCGCGGGAAAGTCCAACCAGATCGGAAGACCCTTTCCAGTCCACCGTCTTCAATCGATATCCTCCGTCACCGAAAGAGACCGAGGCCGGAACGCACGCGGCCCTGACCCCATCACAGCGAACGTCCTGCTCCAGGTTCGCTTCAAGCAAATGATCGCCCGTTTCGCGAGCATGCAACAAGCGGCGAATCAGAGGGCGTACGAAAAGTTGGAAAGATACAATCGTGGACACGGGATTGCCCGGTAGCCCAAATACGAACGTCCGGCCTCTCCATCCGAACACCGTCGGCTTGCCCGGCTTCATCGCAACCTTGTCGAAACCGATTTCGACGCCATGATCGGCCAGGACCCCTTCCACAAGGTCGTACTTTCCCATCGAAACGCCGCCGGAAGTAATGACGATGTCGCGTTCCAGGGCTTGGCCGACCTTCTGACCCAGATCCTCGACATCGTCCGATACGATGCCCAGCAATTCCGGCTCTCCTCCGGCAGCGGCAACCTGAGCGAACAACGTAAAGCTGTTGCTGTTGCGGATCTGGGCCCGTCCCGGCTTCTGATCGACTGCGACAAGTTCGTCTCCCGTCGACAGGATCGCGACTCTTGGTCTTCTCGAAACTTGCACCCGGGCACAACCGACGGACGCGAGAACTCCAATCTCGGGAACTTGGATCTCACGGCCGGACTCCAGAATCAGGTCTCCTTTTCTGCATTCGGTGCCTTCGGGCTGAATGCTTCGGCCGGCTTTTACGCCTTCGAGAATGCGCACCCTGCGCTCAGAAACCTTCTCGGTGTATTCCACCATGACCACCGCGTCGGCACCGGCAGGAACTTCTGCTCCGGTCATGATTTCAACGCACTGCCCCTGGCCTATGGAACCATCATACGAGGTTCCGGCCCTCGACTCTCCGACAACATCCAGTTCTGCGGGAACACTCCGAACATCCTCGGCTTTGAGGGCGAATCCATCGCGAATTGATCGGTCAAAAGGCGGAGAGTTCAGGTCAGCGCTTACTTGCTGGCGGAGCGTGCGACCAATGCTGCGGGAAAGGCTGATGTCCTCGGCAGGCATAAAGTCTTCTCCGACTTCTGCCTGCACCCGGTTGGAAACGATTTGAAGGCCCTGCTCGATAGAAATCATTCCTCGAAGGTCTCACCCGTCAAGCGCCAGTCGAATTCCACTTCATCCTGAAACACTCGCAGGTCCACAGGAACCGCGTAGTACACCACGACTACGAAAAAAGGCCCATCCCGGGTGACTTCAACACTGACAGCGACGTCTTCATCCAGAACGGGAGCCGTGTACTCCTCGGCCAGTCGCATAATCGCCCCGTGAACGTAATCAACCGTGCGCCGACTCGTTCCGGCAAACCGGACTTCCTGCCGGATCGCATCATAAAACTGCCACGCGCTGTAGTAGACGGGAAGGTAGAGAACCCCGGCGTAGAGAACGATTGCTATGAGGAGGAGATAGGCAGTCCCCCGGGGAAGGAGGCCAAACATGATGCGGGATTATAGCACAGCATGTTAGAGTGACCCCGGGAAGCTGCCCGGAGGAATTGATGAAGAACGAGACGGTCACCAGAGCGATTGAAGTGCCATTAAGAGATTTAGATCCAGAGGTTTACGAGGCCATAAAAAACGAAGAACGGAGACAGTCCGGCTGCCTTGAACTAATCGCCTCCGAGAACTTCACTTACGAAGCCGTCCTTGAAGCCACAGGCTCCGTGTTCACCAACAAGTATGCGGAAGGGTATCCCGGTCGACGCTATTACGGAGGCTGCGAGTACGCAGACGTGGTGGAACGTTTGGCTATCGAACGCGCGAAAGAAATCTTTGGCGCCGAGCACGTCAACGTCCAACCCCATTCGGGGAGCCAGGCCAACATGGCGGTGTATCTAACCGTCCTCAAACCCGGCGACACGGTCCTGGGAATGAATCTCTCTCACGGCGGACACCTGACTCATGGCCACCCACTGAATTTTTCGGGCAAGTACTACACGGTCATCCCCTACGGCGTCCGCGAAGACACCGAGGTGATCGATTACGACCGACTGGCCTCGCTCGCCGCTGAACACAAGCCGAGACTGATCGTTGCCGGCGGGAGTGCGTATCCCCGCACTCTCGATTTCGAACGATTCGGCAAGATTGCGCGCGCGAACGGTTCCCTGCTGATGGCCGACATTGCACACATTTCAGGTCTGGTCGCGGCGGGCCAACATCCGGATCCCGTTCCGCATTGCGATTTCGTTACGAGTACGACGCACAAGACCTTGCGGGGACCACGTAGTGGTTTCATCATGTGCCGGGAAGAGTATCGAAAGGATCTGAACCGGTCGGTCTTCCCGGAAATGCAGGGCGGACCGCTGGTCCACGTGATCGCGGCGAAAGCAGTCTGTTTCAAGGAAGCCGCAACTAAAGAATTCAGGACTTACATCGGCGGTGTCATCACCAACGCCAAGGTCTTGTCCGAACAAATCGCGAGCCGCGATTTCCGTTTGGTGTCGGGCGGAACCGACACGCATCTGATGCTGGTGGACGTGTTTTCAAAGGGTATCGATGGGAGCCAGGCCGAAACCGCTCTGGAACGTGCGGGAATCACGGTCAATAAGAATACGATTCCGTTCGACACGAACCCACCGATGAAGCCCAGTGGTATCCGCATCGGCACGCCCGCACTAACGAGCCGCGGAATGGGAGCGACAGAAATGGCAGCAATTGGCAACTGGATCGCCGAAGTCCTGGAAGACGTGGAAAACGAGACGACGATCGCGCGGGTCCGGAAAGAGGTCTCGGCACTCTGTGAACGCTTCCCGCTCTACACGAACGGTATTTAGGGCACTAAGCCAGAAAAAACGGCTGCCTTAGTTAACCAAGGCCGCCGTTGCAACTATTAGAACGTGTCTAACGCGGGTCCCTAATCGCTTTCGCTACCCAGCCTCTCGTAATACTCCTCTACAAGCCTTCGATAGCGTGCCGGAATCTCGTCTTCCTGTGCCGAACGGATATTTTCTCGACCGATCAGGATTTGGAGTTCCCGGCTCAACTCGAGTTCGACCGAGCGGAACGGCAGGATGATGTCGCTGACCAAAGCCTCAATTTCCGCAAGATCGCCAGGTTGCCCGTCCATGCGGCGCCGCATGGCATTCATGATCCGGTTGAGATCGTCCTCTAACGGGTCGCCGGAGCCTAACAAACTGCGAATGTCTTCGACATCCTGCAGCCGCTGCTCCCATTCGCGAGTCAGCTGGCGGATGTCATCGGCACTCAAATTACGATTGCCGAAACCACCGACACGGCCGCCAAAACCGTTGTTGGGACCACCGAAGCCGTTGCCGGCCTGTTGACCCGGCTGGCCCTGCCCGCCCTGACCTTGTTGGCCCTGCTGACCCTGGCCTCCCTGGCCTTGTTGACCCTCCTGGCCTTGCTGACCCTGTTGCCCTTGTTGGCCTTGCTGACTCTGCTGTTCGGCCTGTTCGTTTTCAAAGCGCCGTTGCATCGATTCGAGGCGCCGGATCGCGTCGCTCGTTTGATTCAGTGCATTCTGAACCTGTCGCTCCTCGGTATCGGCTGCACTGGCGACGGCCTGTGTTAACTGACGCTCGACGTCCTCGATCGCATCGGCGACTTCTTCTTCTCTCTGGGCCGCATATTCCAGGTATCCCCCTTCAAGCAGTTCCTGTCCATTGTTCATCTTGTCAACGAGACGATTGGACCGAATGGCATTTGCAGCGCTGCGAATCTGCCGCGCAGTTTCCTGGCTCGAGGGACTCCCCTGTAAGGAGTCGAGTCCTTCCTGAAGCGCGCGCAACTCCTCCACAGCTTCCTCTTTTAGTTCGGTGATCTGCCCTACTCTCCGCTCGAGATCTGTCTGTGGGTCCTCAGCCACACGGCCTGTCTGGTCTGCAATTTCTCGCTGCTGGTCTGCTAAACGTCCAGCCTGACGCTGCAGGTTGGCCAGCTGCTCCTCAAGACTACCGCCCTGAGCACCCGAGAGAAGATTCTCCGCGCGCTCGAGCTCTTCCATCGCTTCCTCCGCGGCCTGCTGTTGCTGTTGACCCGTGCCGTTCTGCGCCTGTCGCATGTTGCGGGCGGCCTGATTCAGAGCGCGACCGACCTCAGCCATCTGAGGATCGTTATTTTCACGTGAGAGCCGGTCTAACTGGCGCGCCAGGCGCTCGGTCTCCCGTCGAATCTCATCGGCCGTCATCTGTCCGGTACCACCGCCACCACCATTACCCGACAGCGCCTGCTGACGCTGCTGCTCCATCATCCGCTGCTGACGTTCGGCAAGTTCCTTGAGTTTCTCAAGGGCTTCGTTCATTTCCTGACTGCCGCCCGGGGCTCCCTCCCCGCGCTCAAGTGTCTCGTACTGATTCGTGTTCTGATCCAATTCAAGGTCGAAGAGGTCCGCGAGGTCTTCGGCGTTCTGGCCACCGCCACCGCCGCCACCGCCGCCACCGCCCATCGTGACCTGAACCTGATTGAACAGGGCTTCGGCACGCATCAGGTACTGGAGCGATTTTTTCTCAAATGGCTGGGCCTCTTCCAGGTTCTCGTCGACGAGCTGCTGGGAGGCCGGGCCCATCTGTTCGAGCGCCAACTGGAGGTTATCGGCCAGCTGACCGATCTGTTCATCCTGGGCCAAGCCCCGACGCGTGAGACGCTGCATCAGGGTTTGGGTTTGTTCGGCCAGGGTGCTCTGGTTTTCAGCTACGGCCTGGATGTTGTCGGAATACTCCCCGGCGTTGAAGCTGTCTTCATCACGCAGGAGCCTGAACGTGGCCGCGATGATCTCCTTCTGCCGTTGGGACAAAGCCGCGGCCGAATCATCGCCACCACCACCGCCACCGCCCCCCTGCTGGCCCTGGAAGTACTCCATGCCAAAGGGCCGGACTTCAATAAAGTAGATGTCGGTCAGGACTTCATTCGACGGCCGGTTCGAATCCACTGCCTTGCCGTAGTAGGTGATGAAGTCGCCGGGCTGGATCTCATATTCTTCAAGGAAGAACGTGTAGGACCCTGATATCTCCTTGGGTGCGGTGCCGTTGTTGGCAAACAGGTCGATCACCTGTTCCTCGCCCCCGTTCACTGCAAAATAGATGCCCAGCGTTTCGATCCCGAGATCGTCCTCAGCTTCCAATTCAGTGAAAATTTCTTCTACCGTGGACGCCTTGTAGTCGCGCCCAGGCTCGGTGAACTGAACAATTGGTTTCTGATCGTCAAGAGCTTCCATCCCATACTCGGACAGGCTGAGATACTCCTGTCCACGCGTATTTTCCAGCTCTATCCGGAATGTTGTCGACCGGTCGACTGTGAGTGCGGCGATCGCGATCTGCCCTTCTCCGGGCGTCAGCTCCAGTTCAATTCCGTCAGCAAAAATCAGACGGCCCCCTTGCAATTCCTGGCTCGCATGGACGGTCATCTCCACCTCTGTTCCACGCAACGCCACAATGTCGAACGCATCTTGTTCCGTGCGCGAACTGAGACGGGTATAGCTCGGGTAGTTGTAGGTGTAATCGATGCTTTCGACTCTTGGCAGGTCGGCCACAGAGATCACGAATTCAGCTGACTGAAACCCGACCGCCTGCACGTAATAGCGGATCGGCTCCTGGACGTTGAACAAGAGGCGACGGAACGTAGGCACGATTTCGGGTGCGACGTCCATCGTAGAGATTTCCCACTGGGAACTGTTGTCGTAGCGCAAATGGACTTCGGCACGTTCGGGATCGAAGCCCAAAGCCACCGCTTCCAGCACGACATCGCTTCCCCGGGGAACGGTCGTATCTCCAGGAGTAACCTCGATTGAATAGTCCGGTCCCGGAGGCGGCTCAATGAATCCAGCAAACAGCCGGGCGCTGCCATAGGGAAAGAAGGTGCCGGAAAAATACAACGAGATGATCAGGGCCACCGCAAAAACGACGGTCAACAGGGCAAAAACGTTGAACTTCTGCCGGTTGACGAGACCGTCAAAACGGATACGACGCGTCGCCTCGACGGCGTCGCGAATCAGCAGGAAACTGAATGGCCCTCTATCGCCATCTGGCTTGTTGACAACTTCGACGGCACTCACCAAACGGTCTTCCAGTCCAGGATGCTTCTCTTCGACGAAGCGAGCCAGCTGTATGTCGTCGGGCTTTCGGCTGAGCGGAAGAATCAGCATTTTAATCGCTGTTCCGATCAGCGCTCCAAGCAACGCAAAGCGCAGAACGACAACCACCCACGCAGGTATCCCAGTGGACTCGGCAATACTCATGCTCACGATCAGCGCGGCGATGCCAATTCCAAGGACCCAGGCCAGCCCCTTAAACCAGACGAATTGGTTCCATCGGTGACGAACTCTTCGGATTCTTCGTGATAGTTCCCGTCTCGGTTCCATTACGGCTCCTTCAAGTGTATTTGAGGTCCGATAAAGCTATACCCCGACGCAGCGCCACACTAGGTCGCTTTGCTGGCAGCGGGAGTTCGCTGGCTCACTGATTCTGTAACACGATTCCCTACGTAAATTTCACTTATTGCCAACAAAAGTGCAAACAAGAAAAAGTACCACCACCAGTTCTGACGTTCTGCGTAATCGTTCCCCTCAGCTTCGGTAATCAAGGCACCCCGTGCCACCTCACCCTCCAACCGCTGTACGCTGGCCATCAAGTCCTCAGGCACCATGCGTTCCAGGAGGCTTTCACTCGTGGGTGCATTGACCGCGATACGCGTTGATTCCGGCCCGACGCGGAGTTCGTGAAAACCTATCAGATCCGGCGTAAAGAACCGCCGGCCTGTCGTGGATGTTTCCGCAAGAGTCAGTCGGTCACCATTCGGATCGATCAGGGCGGCGGTCTCCTCCGCTCCAATAGTGACCGGAACGGCTTCGCCCAGCTGGTACCACGCGCTGCTGTCATTATAGCGCGCCAGATATCTCGCCATTTCATGAATAACTGGAAGGAACGACACGTTTAAAGGAAGATCGTTCCACGCGTTGTCGACCGGTGAGCCTACAACGAGCAAGCCCGGATCCTCCGCGCTCGAATCGACGATGGCTGCGGAACCGTCCTCGAAACTGGCAACGGTCACGGCGCCCTCTTTGGGTTCGATTTCTGAGAAAGCAAAAAACCGGGCTGTGTTCAACGTCAGCCTGGCGCCTTCCTCCAGGGGCGAAAAGATCTCGTGGCTTCTCTCGTAGGTGGTGAGCGAATAGAACGCCTGACCCCGATCGCTTTCCACAAACACCTTGGCACCCAGACGAACCGGCATCGCGGCGTAGGTATTCCACCAATCGATGTTGGCGTTTTCACCGAGGAATACCAGCTGCCCCTGTCCCGTCGCGCGCAACTCGTCGAGCTTATCCCGGAACGCGTCCGTCAGTTGAGGCACGTCATTGATGATGACGACTTCAAAATCTTCCAACTCGGCCGGATTCACGTTGCTTGCCTGGCGTAACTCGATTTCAAAAGGAAGATCCGGCGCTGAACTGAAGGCTTGTTCCAGGAAAAAGCTCTGATCCGCGCGGCCGGCATCGGCGATGAGCACGCGCAATCGATCCCGCCGCAGTATTACGAAACGAAATTCATTGTCGCTGGCCAGTTCGTCCTCGTCCTCGATCTGCACGCGTCCGCGCGAGTAGCCCGTGGGCAGATCGAAATCCGTGAATTCGGCCAGCACGGAAGAATCGGCCGGAATCGCGACATCCTGACGATCGACGATGCGATCGTTGATTTCCAAAGAGACACCCACGTTCGTCGCTCTGGCCAGATCATGGTTGTTGATTCGGGCTAACAACTGGCCCTCATAAGTCCGTGTGAACACCGTAGCGTCCACACCCACACTGTCGATGCCGACGTTATCCGGATTTTCGACTCCCAGATCGACCAACTCGGTCCGCACGTTCGCATCAATGACGCTCTCGCGGGAGGACCGGTTCCATCCATTGCGCTGAAAGTCCGAAATGACCACCAGCTCCCGGTCGTACCCCGCCAGTTGGGCCAGAACCCGATCCGCCAGAGTAAAGGCTTCGTAGTAGCTGGTCCTGTTGGAAGTCGGTTCGAGCGCGTCCACAATGGCTTTGAGTTCAACCGGATCATCAGTGGGACTTCCCAGTAAAGTAGCGCGGTCGCTGAATGACACCAACGCCATCGGCTCTCCGGGCCCCAGAGCGTCGATGCGGTTGATGGCCTCGTCCTTCATCCGTTCGAAAGTGGTTCCATAGGTCATGCTGTAGCTGTTGTCCAGGACGATGACGACGGCCTGGTCTCCGCTCTCGGGAACGAGAGCGTCATCGGACCGGACAAGATAGGGACGCGCGAAGGCACCGATCAGCAACGCGATCAACAACAGACGCATCGCCATCAACAACAGGTTCCTGAGTTTCTGCTGGCGGATCGCTTTTTTGGGAATCCGGAGCAGGAACATCAAAGAACTGAAGCGGACGATCTCGGACTTGTCCTTCTTAACGAGGTGGACAAGGATCGGAACCGCCAGAACAAGAGATCCAATGAAGAACAGTGGGTTCAAAAACGCCATTGTTTTAGTTTTCGCTAGCTCCTCGTTTTAGCCCTACGCGCCAGATACGCAAACAGTCCCACGTCGAGTGGCTGACTGCTGTTCATCAGCGTGTAATCCACGCCCATCGAGGCAAACTCTTTTTCCAGTGCGCCAACGTGCCCCTGGATCAATTGCAAATACTCCCGGCGCAGTTGTTGCGGGATGACATTCAACTTCTTCGTCGTTTCCAGATCTTCGAATTCGGTCATCGTATCGAAGGGAAAATTCAGTTCGAAATCGTCGAGAACGTGAAACACGATGACATCGTTACCTTTCGACCGAAGATGTTTTACGCTGGAAACGATGTTCTCGACCTCATCATAAAAATCGGAAACGATGACGATCATGCCGCGCCGCTTCAAAAATTCCGCCATGTAGTCCAGCGGTTTTCGAAATTCGGTCACCTTGCTGGCTTCCACCCGCTCGATCTCGGCCAGGAGACTGAAGAGTTGACCGGTTTTTCGACCTGCGGGGATGTGTCCTGTCACTGCCTCATCAAAGGTCACCAAGCCCACGCCATCCCTCTGGTGATAAGCAAAGTAAATGAGCGACGCCGTTAAAAATTTGGCGTACTCCATTTTAGTAACCTCACCCGAGCCATAAGCCATCGAACCGCTGGCATCCATCAGGAAGTGGACGTGGGTGTTGGTTTCTCCCTCAAACAGTTTGACGAATAACTTGTCCAGCCGGGCATACACGTTCCAATCGATCCGACGGATTTCATCTCCGGGATGATATTGGCGATACTCGGCGAAATCGACGCTGAAACCGAGAAACGGAGACTTGTGCAGGCCCTGCACGAAGCCTTCAACCACGGTACGCGCCAGCAACTCCAGGTTCTGGATTTTCGTCAACACGGTCGGATCGATGAAACGATTCGCCGCTCCCGGTGCTACAGCAGTGCTCATCAGTACACCTTCCCAGTCCTGGGCAAGGCTCAGTCCTTCATGCCGGATTCGGGCACCGGCACAGCTTCGAGCAACTGACGGATTATGTCTTCAGACGTGATCCCTTCAGACTCCGCATGGAAGTTCGTAATGAGGCGGTGCCGGAAGACCGGGTACGCCAGCTTCTGGATGTCTTCGATGGCCACGTTGTAACGCCCATTGATCAAGGCCAGAGCCTTACTGCCAAGAATCAGGAACTGTGAGGCCCGGAGGCTGGCACCATAATTGACGTACTGCTTAATGAAATCGGGAATGACCCCTTCACCCTTCGGCCGGCTGGCACGGGCGAGTTGCACGGCATACTTCATGATCGGTTCCGCAACGGGCATCTTGCGCACAAGGCGTTGGAATTCGAGGATCTCCGGACCGCCGATCGTCTTCTCGAAACTCACCTCGCGTAGTGAGGTCGTCTGGTTGACGACCTGAATCTCGTCGACCTCGCTGAGGTAGTCGATGATGACGTTGAACATGAAGCGGTCCAACTGTGCTTCAGGCAAGGGGTAGGTACCTTCGAGTTCGATCGGATTCTGCGTGGCCAGGACATAGAAGGGTTTATCCAGAACGTAGGTCTGTCCGTCAACCGTTACCGATCCCTCCTGCATGGCCTCGAGCAATGCAGACTGTGTCTTCGGAGGCGTCCGGTTGATTTCATCCGCGAGGATGATATTCGCGAAGATGGGGCCTTTAACAAAAACACGTTCCCGACGACCGGTCGTGCGATTTTCTTCGATCATCTCCGTCCCGGTGATATCGGCCGGCATCAGGTCGGGCGTGAACTGGATGCGATTGAAATCCAGATGCAAGACCTGCGCCACGGTCTGGATGAGCAGGGTCTTGGCAAGACCCGGCACCCCCGTTATCATTGAGTTCGCGCCGGTCAGCAGGGATACCATGATCTGGTCCACGGCCTCATTCTGACCGACGATTACCTTCCGGACCTCTTTATCAATTGCAGCGATGTCAGAATGAAATTTCTCCACCGTTTCGAGATCTTTTTTTTCTTCGACGCTTTCCATTCAATTACCTCACAATCCTCAATAGCAACTCCTGCGCCGCCTCAAACGACGGTGCAATTTCCAAACTTCGCAAGATACTTCGACGCGCCTCTGCCATTCGGCCCGCGCCATATTCGGCAGAAGCGAGATTAAAATACGTATTCGCAAGATCTGGAGCGTTCAACGCTATCAACACTTCGTATTCGCGCGCCGCGTCGGCAAACTCTTCCCGCTCCATCAACACCGAACCCAATTCCCGATGCCCTTCCAGGTCCATTGGACGGATATACATGGCCCGCTTCAAAATTTCGGAGGCACCTTCACTGTCACCGCTCGCCTGCATCAATCCAGCTAACTTCAGATAGGTGCCGTAAGCATATTCGGAAAGCGCTGCAAAGCGGCTGAGCGTGTCGATGGCCGCGCTATCGTCGCCCATCTGGATGTATACGTCCCCAAGGAGCTCATAGGGATTTTCTTGTCCTGCGTATTCCGGATAAAGCTCGATCGCACGTGTCAGAGATTCAACCGCCTCATCCAGCATTCCCGCCTCGATTGCAGCGATGCCTTCCTGTGTGAGAGTCCGGGACTGCTCGACATCTATAAACGCAACCCGGGCACCGACCCAACCCTTAAACTCCCGATCGAACGCGCTGAGACTGACGCCCAGCGCCTCTTCAAATGCTTCTTCTGTGTTTAGCCCATCCTTATAAGCCGAGAGCATGTCAAGAATCGCACTGAAACCGTAGGTTTCATCGATGTAGTCGCAAACCAGAGAAGCCTGATAGTAGGAAAGGATTACCTGCCCCGGATGGGTCGGTCTCACGAACCCATTGTTCAATTCCTCGATGGGCAGAAACTGATCGTCGTTGATGGCTGACAGGTAGTCGATCTGCAGATCGTCGCCCCAGCCGGGTACGGCCTTTCGCTCCTCGTACACGGAAATACCCTCGGAAAACCACCGGGGAATCTTGTGGTCGGTTGTTCCCAATGTAATGACATGAGCAAACTCGTGCCAGAGCGTTCCCCCCCAGTTGAACTCTTCCGGAGGCCGGGCCGACGGAGAATCCATCACCACGACTTTGCCGAAGGCGACGCCAAGCGCACCCAGTCCCGGCAAACCGAGCGTGCGTACCGCGAAATCTTCGTGGTCGGGAAACATTTCGAAAGTGATCGGGGCTTCGGGCTCGTAACCGTACTTGGCGCTGAGCGTGTCCCAGGCTTCTTCGAGCAATTCAGTGACGTAAGGCGCCAGTGCCGCGCTTTCTTCCTTGTGCAACTTGACTTCAAAGTGCTCGGTCTCTAAGCGGTCGAAGTTCGTAAAGCTATCGAGCAGGGTCAGCGTGTTGACGGTCCAGACGTTGAACGCATCGCCTTCGTAGGCCGCCTCGAGCGTGGCTGTTCCGTCCACCTCTTCTCCGATGCGGAGCAGATTGATCCCAAGCAGGCTGAGCGCCTTCCAGTCTCTCGGGTTCAGCCGGACCGCCTCCCGGGCGAAATCCACTGCCTGCCGATAGAGCCGGACCGATACGCACAACTCGGCCAGGGTGTAATACATTTCGCTGTAACCGGGGTTGGTCTGGAGCACTTGTTGGACATATCGTTCGAACTCGCCTTCTTCTCCCCTCAGATAATTAGTCGCCGCCAGCAGGGACAGCGCTTTCGCATATCGCGGGTTGATCTCCAGGGCTTTGGCCGTCTCTTCGTCGGCGTCATCGTACTGTTCGGCATCAATCCTTTGTCGTGCCCGCAGCAGATACCCTTCGACAAGACTCGGGTTCACCTCTAAGGCCCGCTCCAGTGCCCCCTGGCTGCGCTCGGGGTTAGCGCCGATCAAAACACGCGCGATTCCCAGATGGGCTTCCGGCATGTTGGGATCAATCCGAAGCGCATCTTCATAGCTGGCGACGGCTTCCGGATCGTTGTACTTCTCAGCGAGCAGATCGCCCCAGGCCAGAAACGCTTCAGCGTCTCTCGGATTCGCCTGCGTCACGAGTCGAAACGCGTCGTTGGCGTCGTGAAAAAACTCCAGAGCCCACATCGCCCGCGCAATGTGGATCAACTCATCAGTGCGGTTGATGAAACCGTTCTGAAAACGTTCGATCAGATCCTGGTATATCGCGTCGGCTTCCCCGCGGCGTCCCAGATCTCCCAACACCGCAGCCTTCTCGTAGCGCGCTGCCGTACCGACGTCAGCAAAATTAAGGATTTCTTCCAGGTGTTCCAGGGCCCGCTCATAGTTCCCCGTGATCCGGTTTGCCCGGGCGGCAGCCAGCCGGATCGCACCGACGTTGGGATTGAGGTCGGAGAATTCTTCAAACCGGGTCAGAGCTTCCTGGTATTCGCCTCCCCGGACCCAGGAGTAATAAAGGCCTTCGACGACCTCAGGAGCCATGCTGCCGGACTCCACCATCGATTCCAATGCAGTTGCTGCGCCGCCATAGTCTCCCCGTCGGGCACGCTCCACGGGATCTGAATTGTCAGACTGGCCCAGAGCTCCACAACTGGTAACCAGCAACGGAAGCAATATCCGGAACGCGACGAAGGATCCGAGATTCCCACGTTTCATTAATTGGGCTCCGCCGAATTAGGCTCCGCCGAATTGGGCTCCGCGGGACTGGACTCAGGTATGTCGGCTTCCCTGGCCCGGGCTTCCTGGTTCTTCAGTGCAAGCTCAATCAGGAGTTCTTCCATCCGGAGTTCGTACTCTTGCTCAGACATCGTGTCCTGGATGAAACGTAAGGCCTCAATGTCGCTTTCGAGCTGGTTTCTTTCTTCCAGCAAGGCCCGTAATACGGGATCGGCAACGTCGATCTCGGCCGCAGCATTGAAATTAATCAAGCGCGCGAGACTGGGCATTTCGTCGGGATCGACCCCGGTCTTCTCCCTTCCGTTGTCTGAGATCTGCGGATGCTCGGTCGCCAGCCTGTTTTGTTCCTCGTAGAAACGTTCCACCCCAAGCGTCGCGTAGCGAAAGACCTCCCACACCGAAAGACGTTCGTTCTTGTCCTCGTCGCTGGCAGCGTCGTCCATCGCTTCGAGAAAATGGTCGTAGAAAATCGTGTCGTTGCGTTCCGTTCCCGTTCGGGTCGCCGTCACGACCACGCGATTCTCTCCGGCGAACGACTCGATAGCCGCACCACTGGAATTCGTCGCGTTCACAATGACCGATCGTCCCGCATCAATCGAAGCAAGCATATCGCCGTATTCCGCTGCTGTAAGGTCGGCCCCCATCGTATTGAACTTGTACTCGGTGCCGTCGAAGCTCCCATGACCGATGAAGAAGAGAAAGAAGGTGTCATCAGCCGTGAGGCGGTCGCTAAAGCTGGCGAAAGCGTTGCGGATGTCGTCGCCTCTCGCTTCGCGGTTCTGGAGGACAACAACGTTATCTTCTGCGAACCCAAAGGTCTCAACCATCGCGGTCCGCGTCGCCGCTATCCATTCGGCGAAACGCGTTTCATGCAGAGGACTGCCCGGCACTCCTCCGAGGATCAGCGCCACCGAGTCAGCCCAGCCGGCAACCGGAACCAACAGCATAACCAGCAGAAGGAGAGAGCCAATCGTCGAACGCTGCCATTTTTTCGAACGAGCTCCTGTCATCAAGCCAGTCCCTTCTGTTTGCGCCAGAACCATTCACCCCCGAGCAAGAGGGTCAACAAAAGAAACAGCACCGGAACGTCCCAGAGCTCGCGTTGTTCGATGATCGAAGACTCGCCGTCGATGTAAACGGCGTCGTCGGGCAGGCTTCCAATAGCCGACAAGGGATAGTAGCGGCCCCCGGAATCCTCGGCCACAGATCGAAGAAAGCGGCTGTCAAGAGCGGCGTCATAGAACTCGATCGGACGGTCACGCACCTGGAAAGTACTCTCATAGCTGCCGATGTCTTCACCGGCGAAGCTGGCATCCACTTCCATCGTGTAGATTCCCGGCGTACTTCCCGACATCGTCGCCTGATAGGTGCCATCCTGAAGGCCGGTCCACTCGAAGCGCAACGGCTGGGAATTCCCATCCGGGTCGATCACGCGTCCGACAACGTCAGCGTTGTTCATCCGTTCAAAGCTGGCATCGGAAATATCGGCAAACAGACGGACAGATTCACCCGGGACATAGCTGTCTCGCTCCGACATCGCCATTACCGGATCGGGAGAATCATTCACGAGCCACCGCAATATCTGGCGCCAGAACATTTCGTGCGTCATGTCCTCGTGGTCCATTTCCATCTGCCAGCGCCAACTGCTGGACGAGGTAAACGCCATCGCACGGCCGCGGCCGTAGCGTTGGTAGGCGAGCAAAACCGGGCGGTCCCGCCCTCCCGATTCCAACTGGGCATTCGCTAAGACGATCGCGCCAACCTTAGCTTCAGCGACGCGATTGAATTCAGTCAACGGTGGAAGCTCGTCCCACTCGCTGACGTTTTCGTCATCGGCGGGGTTCAGGTTCATCAGTGGATGAGAGCGTCCGTAATCAGACACCTGGACGGTCAAATCCTCGACAACGAAGTCGGAGTCGCCGTCGCTAAGCCGAACCGGCAGGATGTCGGCGATGGGTGTGTTCTGGTAGCGCCCTTCGCTGAACGAATTCCGGCCGCCCAACATCAAAAACCCACCGCCACGCTCACCAACAAAATCAACGATCATCTGAAGTTGATCCTGCGTAAAGAAGGTTGATTCGATGCTTCCCAGAATCAGACCCTTGTACTGGAACAACTCTTCCCGCGTCGTCGGAAATCCGTCTGCCAGCGTGTCTTCATTGTCGATGCCCTGACGATAGAACTTGTTTGGAGACGTCCGCAACAAGGTCACCAACTGGACGTTCGCGTCGTCTTCCAAAGCACGTCTAAGAAAACGATACTCCCACCGCGGCTCTCCTTCGACGTAAAGAATTTCCGGTTGTTCGTTCCTGACCTCAATTAGAGTGCTGAGTGTATTGTTCTCCGCGATCCGGTCATCGAAGGCTTCAATCGAGAACTCGAACACACGCGAGCCTTCGTTTGTGACAGGCAGATCGATCGCGACCTCTCCAATCTGGCCGTCACGAGGAAGGGTGACTTCTTCCGACTTCAGGAGTACGCCGTTTTCCCGCACCTGAAGCGTGGCGCTGCGACCCGCAAGACCCTCGCTCCGGAACGAAACCTCAGCAACCGCCGTCGCGTCATTGAGACTGTCTCTCGGAGTCAATGCCTGAATAAGCTCGACATCACGCTCGATTGCGTCCTCGCCGACGCCGACCGTGTAAATCGGAATACCCCGTGACTGAACACGGGACAGCGCCTCGGTCCACTCCTCGGAGGCGTTGTCAACGCCATCCGTAACCAAAACGATTCCGGATAGAGGCACCGTGCCCAATTCCTGGTAGAGCAACTCCATCGCACTTTCCATGCGGGTTCGATTTCCATTGAACGTCATCCGGTCCAGGTCTTCGATACGTTCGGCTTCCTGATCGAAACGGTAGACGCGGACACGAAACTTTTCCGCAAGTTTCGCGAAAAACTCGCTGGATTCCAGTTCGGCCATCAGCAGGTCAGCGCGGCTGTCCTGCCCGTTGTCCTGTATCTGCATGCTCTCGGAATTATCGATGACGACGGCAAGATAGGATTCCTGAGGCAACACAGTGGAAATATTCAGAACCGGCCGCATGAGGATGAAAGCAAGCACGATGAGCGTGCCCGCCCGAAGAACAACCATTCCCCAGGAAGAGACCGCAGACGATAGCGTCTGAACCGTCCGGTACAGGAAAAATGCGCCAACGAGCGCAGCGATGGCAAACAGTGCAAAGAAAGCGGGATTGTCCAGAAACTGAAAACCTAAGGTGCCTCTCTCGTAAACAATCGGCTGATATTTGAATAACGTTTCAAACCAAGTCATCAATTCTACCGACGAGGTCTGATTCGTGCTGAATCAGATCTCGGTCGACCCCCGTTAACCCACTCTAATGAGTCATCGAATAAACGATAAAATTCAGCCCCATGCGATACGCCATCCCTGAAAATTCGTGAGGGTAGCAGGGTATATCCGCCCACTCCCAGGCGTCTCCCAGATCGGTGTTGTAGTTGATCACCATCATCGGGCGGCGCGCGTCGTCGAAGATGGCCATTGCGTAGGGCGTGTAGCCGTCCTGTTCGGATGTTCCATAACCGCCACAGCCATTCCTCACGTTGGGCACCTGCAGGATCTCCTGGATGTCGAAGAAAGAGTGAAAAATTTCATGCGACATGTCGAGCTGTTCGATCTCCCTGTCCGGAAAGATCATCTTGGCCTGACGATTAAAACTCTGCCATTCGTAAGTGCCCCAGAAATCATCCACGACCAGGAAACCGCCCCGCATCATATATTCCCGAAGCCGCGCGGCTTCGGGCGGAGTCAACTCCATGTGACCCACCTCGACAGCATAGAGGAACGGATAGCTGAACAGATTGGGATCCATGATCGGCACTGCAACGTCCTTCTCCAAAACGATCCGGACATTCGAAAGCCGGTCGATGCCGAACATGAACTGCTTGTCCGCTTTAGGCCAATCCGTCCTCCAGGAGCCGCCACGACGGCGGGAGAAACCAGCCAGACCCGAGCCGTACACCAGACGCGCAAAAACAAATTCCGAACCATCGGCCCCTGTGTCGCCGATGATCTGAGCGCGCGGCAACACCTCTGCTGTCAGCAAAAGGATCAGACAGATCGCTAGCATCGGTCGCTTCATATCCGTTTCAACGCAGTTGAACTCTTGGAGTAGAACGCGCTTATTCTAACCGTAAACCTCCTCAAACAGAAGCCCTTACACCCACAGTAGGCCCCGAAGTCGCGATATATCACAAATACCTGAAACAAGCCCGTGTTTGCGTTCCGAAGACAGCGGAAATCACAAGCTCGGGGCATCTGGAGGGGAGCTTTCGGCCACATGGCGCAACTCGAAAAAATTGATCAATCCATGACCCAAGGCGACGGCGAGCAGGCTCCCGGTGGACTGGTAGACCAGGCCAAAAACGAATCCCAGGGCAATGGCGCTGATGGTCCAGGGAATGAGCCGGCGGTTCATCGGATAGTGCAGCAGCCCGAAGACGAGGCTGGTGATCCAAAGTCCCAAGACCGGTTGCATGATCGCCCGAAAGAAGGTTTCCTCCGCGATGCCACTCGAAACGGCCAGGACCAATATTCCCCTCAGGTCGAGAGGCGCTAAAAAAAAGCGGAATTCTTCTTCGAGTCGTTTCGCCCATTGAAAGGTTCCACGCATTGCCCGCGCGCCTGAAAGCACCGCGACAGCAATCAGAACGCCGATCAATACGTTCATAGCCGTTCGAGGCCAAGCCGGAAGGGTGAACATCGAAACCAGGCGGCCTTGCCAAACAGCCAGAGCCAGGGACATTGCAAACAAAATCCCGTATCCGATGAGGGAGGAACGAACAATCGACGGCCCCAGTCTCACCGTGCTCCATTCGAATCTTCGCCTGAATCTCGGCCGGGCCATTCGCATTCAATGCCCAATTCCTCGAAAGCCTGGAGGAGACCCGAGGCAGAGAAGAATCGATGAACCTGCATGCCATGGGTACGCCCGGCTACGATATTTTCTTCCCGGTCATCTATGAACAAGACCGCTTCGGGAGGGTTGCCGGTCGCTTTAATGGCTGCCTCGAAGATCTTCGGGTCCGGTTTCAAGGCGCCGATTTCATAGGAAAGAATGTGGTGCGTGAAACAATCGAAAACGTCATAGTTGCGGCGGATATGGTCTGCGTGGACCTCATTCGTATTCGAAACCAGTGTCATCGTGTAGCGCCTGGCGAGACTCGATAGAAGCGCCGTCGGGAGGATGGGAGTCGGATCGAACACTTCAGACCACACACGGCGAAATTCAGCGAAGCTCATCTTAAGAGCGCCGTTCATGCTGAGGAACTGATGAAACTCCTCGCTTGAAATCTCTCCGCTTTCATAGCGACGAATCCAGCCGGAATCCCACAGAACGGCGAGGAAGGCTTCGCGGTCGAGATCGCAACGTGAGGCAAGTGCCGATTCGCATTCCGCCATGTCGAAATCCACGATGACACGGCCAAGATCGAACAGGATGGCTTCTATTTTCACGGTGAGATCTTAGCATTCATGCAGGCGACAAACCCCAGCGCTGTAGGCCTCTTCACCTGTCGGTGCAGTCTATGATCGCACGGTCTCAGCAAGGATTTGTACGTTCATAGAGCGCACTTCCCGAACAAGCTGTTTCCGGCCCTTAGGTATACTGGTTACCTATGGCGCCAATCAGTCAGTTCGGAAAAGGAAATGGCCGGCAGAGACTCACCGGGCGGCGGCGGACCACACCCACCGAATCCACCCGCAGGGAATCGGAATACATCGACTGGTTGTCGAAGAATCGGATCCCCGTCGTCGTCAAGCTTGTGGATGATGAGGAAGTACGCGGCTGGATCGAATACTACGACCGCGACATCGTGCGGCTGACCCGCCATAGAGATGCGAACCTCTTTATCTATAAAGAGCGCGTCAAATATATCTACGAAGAACCTGCCAACGGGCGCCGTCGGCGCCAAGCCAACAAGGCCTAGGACCGGAACGGAATTCCACTCTTCAAGCGGGTTTAGTGGTGCCGGATCGCGATCGGCGTAAACGGCATACCCTGGGAAGCGTTCCGGATCTTTTGCCCAAAGACAAGCAGATCCATATCATCTGCGACAACTATGCGACGCACAAACACCAGAAAGTCGTCAACTGGCTCAAGCGCAACTCAGAGTCAAACGCAATGCCACCGTGGGGTATTCTGCTCTGTTCCGGAGGCCATAACCAGAATACCACCACCGTTCATATTAATGCATACATCGTTCAAAGAATCGTTGTAGGTGCTCGCGATGAACAGGCCGCCGTTGATCTGGGTCCCACCAGCCAGCGTCACCGCGTAGTGTGTCCCTTGGGCAGGCGTCGTATCGCACTCGGCCGGATCCACGACGATGACCAGGCCGTTCCATTCGGTGTTCCCGCCCATCGTCAGCGCACCATTTACGACCAGCAGGCCCCACCCTGTTGTGTTTCCGCCTATTGAACAATCACCGGTCACGACAATCACGACCGGTGACGACACCGAACCCACGTCCGAAGAGGGACAGGTTGTGGATGTGGCATTGGATTCGATAGCTTCCACGATTGAATTCAGTCCGTCAACAGTCGTCATTACTGGATCGAGGTCGCCCGAGATGTTTTCGACATCGGGTCCTGTGCTCCCACCGGTATCGCACGGTTCGGAAAACGTGGTCCCGCTTCCGCAATACGCTTTGGAACGATCCGGGTTTGTCGTAATGTCATTGGATACTGCAGTGTCAGACATAGCATCGATTACACCGACCCCATTCACAGAAGGTCCTCCAGCGGCGTCATTACCGGCCACAGCAAAGCCATTCGAGCTTCCCGGACCGAATGCGTTGTTGGGTACAGATCCGTCCAGGGTCAAAGCCGAGGGAACGTCTGGAAAGCGGCCCTTCCTCACGTCGACTTCGATCAGCATCTCGCTGTTATCGATCACAGCGATCGAAACGAGGGTGACGACTTCGTTGGTGTCGGTGGTCGAAGTCACTCCGTCGGCAGCGTCGTTTCTGACAAAAACCGTGTACGTTCCGATAGTCGTGGCGCCCGAGGTTACAGCGACCGCGTCAGCGTAACGCGGCTCGACGGCTGCAGTCAGAGCCAAGAGCGTATCGACATCAACCGACGAAGAGAAAGCCGTGTCCGTACCGTCGAAATCTTTCAACACTTCGGTGATCCCCTCCGGCAGGGTGTCGATGGCATCCACGGCGCTGGCATTGATCTTGGTCTCAACCGCGCTCCGCAGCGACTCCCGGGCGGCTTCAATGCCGGCTTCGGCAACGAACAGAAGCTGGGCGTTCGTCCGGTAGTTCATCCCGATTCGCATATCAACCGTCGTGCTCGACAGCAATGCAGCGCCGACGATGGTCAAAAATGACAGCAGCATCAGGGCTGTAATCAACGCCATACCTTTTTGTGATTGCACTACTGGGTTCCCCAAAGGATCTTTCATGCCTCCACCTTAACGCTCGGACACGGCTCTCGGCAAGGTTTCTAAGCTTGACTCCGAGACCCCGATTATACCAACATATGTTAGGTGAAGGAACTGACTGCAAGGCAGGCCGAAGTTCTCCGCTTCATCGGCGAACACGGCAAACGCAATGGATTCCCCCCATCCGTACGGGACATTGGCAATCGATTCGGATTGAATCCCGCCACGGTCCACGACCATATCAAAGCGCTGGAGCGCAAAGGGCGTCTTTTCCGTCAGCCCAACCGCTCGCGCTCACTCGTAGTGATCAAACCGGATGGCCCCACAGACGAACACCTCACACCGAAAGAAGTTCCGGTGATCGGACGGGTTGCCGCCGGCGCACCCATCCTTGCCCAGGAAAACATCGAAGATGTCCTGCGCCTTCCCGATGGCTGGGCGCCGGAAGGCGCCTTCTTGCTTCGGGTCGAAGGCGACAGCATGCAGGATGCCCACATCCTCGACGGAGACTACGTCCTTGTTCGCCCCGATAAGACTGCGTCTAACGGCGAGATCGTCGTCGCGATGATCGATGACGAAGCGACGGTCAAGCGCTTCTACCGAAAGAAAAATAGTGTGGAATTGCGTCCGGAGAACCCGGCGTACGCGCCCATCGAAGTTCGGGGATCGGAAGCAAGCGGTTTCAGCATCGTCGGAAAAGTCATCGGCGTCTTCCGGGTGTAGGTACCGACCCTAAAAAAGAATCAACGCAGAGGCACGGAGGACGCGGAGAACGCAAAGAAGAAATAATTTTCTCCGCATCCTCTGTGTCTCTCCGTTAAAAAAAACTTTGGCGTGTCGGAGTGATTTACAGGCGCGTGCGCAATAAAACGTAAACGGCGCCCCCACCTCCATCGACAAGCCGAGCGGAGGTGTAGGCAATGACGAACCGCGCCAACCTCCGGTGACGGAGCCATTGTTCCACCTTCTCCTTCATCAATGGACGTTTACCCATGGAGTGACGCCCCCGTCCGTGAACCACGCGCACACAACCATAGCCGGCTCGAACCGAGGCCTCTATGAACGTGTCCAGGGCCGGGCGGGCCTGATCCAGTGTCATGCCGTGGAGATCCAGGTGGGCCTGAATCGCGAACCGTCCCGTGCGCAGGTCGTCGAGGTATAGACGGCCGATATCTTGGGCCACGTGCTCGACGTATTCGCGGGTATGCACAGGTTCAACCCGCCCACTGCGGCAGAATTCTTCAAGCACCCTCAAAGCTTCTTCTTCATCGCGGTTTGATCGAATCGCGACGGGTTGGGCCACACGCGCCGGACCTTCGTTTCGGTCCAGGGGCCGCACGTCCTGCATCGAGGCATCGAATATTTCCGCGTCTGACGGATTGGGTTCTGGGGGGCCGGATGGAACGTCACCGATCTTTCGCTCTTCAGGGGCTGGGACAGGCTCGCTCTTGTTTTGTTTCTGATCGTCGGCCAGACGGATCCGCCCCTGTTTAACCCACTGCTCCAGAATTGCAAATGGACGGTGCATTTCGAATTCCTGACCTTAGTCCGTGGAGACCCTTCTAATGACCGAAGCGGTTGGTGATCGGCATGCGACGGTCCCGCCCGAACGCGCGCGGCGTAATCTTTACACCGGGCGCAGCCTGACGGCGCTTGTACTCGCTGAAATCCACAAGGCTGACAACATAACGAACCGTTTCGGAATCGAAGCCCATTGCTATCATCTCATCCACGCTGTGATCGTTCTCAACGTAGGCCTGGAGGATGGGATCGAGTTGATCGTAAGGCGGCAGCGAGTCGGTGTCCTTCTGATCCGGACGGAGCTCAGCCGATGGCGGTTTATCTATGATGGCGCGGGGTATGCGTTCCAACCCAGCTTCACGATTGCAGAACCGGGCCAAACTGAAGACCATCGTCTTGGGTACGTCTTTCAGGACGGCAAAGCCACCCGCCATGTCGCCGTAGAGCGTGCAGTAACCCACGCTGATTTCGCTTTTGTTGCCTGTACTCAACACCAGCCATCCGAACTTGTTCGACAAGGCCATCATCAGATTGCCACGAACCCGGGCCTGGAGATTCTCTTCGGTAACATCGGAATCACTGTCTTTGAAAAATGACTCTAGAACGGATTCGTACGCGTCCACAGCCTCTGCGATGGGAATCGTCATCAGTTCGATACCCAGGCTCAGGGCAAGGGCCTTCGAGTCTTCGACACTGCCTTCAGAGGAAAACTTCGAAGGCATGCTCACGCCGACGACGTTCGAGCTCCCGAGCGCGTCCACGGCGACAATTGCTGTGAGTGCCGAATCGATGCCGCCACTGAGTCCGATGACTACCTTGTGGAACTTATTCTTGCGGACATAGTCCCGTGTTCCGACGACAAGCGCTCGGTAGACCTCCCCATCCTCCCCCAGGGGCTCTAAAGGTTTCACTTCAGGCAGGGGTTTCCGTCCGCCGGCGTGTGCGGGGACAGACACGTAGGTGACGGGATCGGAACCCGGACTCTGCCTGTGACTCGGATCTTTGAGGCGGGAACGACGGACACCCTCCAGGTCGAGATCAACCACGACCAACTCTTCTTCAAACTGGGCGCCACGCGCGACGATAATGCCTTTCTCATCGAACACCAGACTGTCCCCGTCGAAAACGAGTTCGTCCTGACCACCCACCATATTGTTGTAAGCCACAATAGCCGTATTCTCTGTGGCCCGCGTCCGGAGCATGGACTCGCGCTCATGGCGTTTACCCGCGTGGTATGGAGACGAAGAAATATTGATAAGAATCTCGGCCCCAGCGTCCATCGCCTGTTGGGCAGCCGGGCCATCTCGATACCAGATATCCTCACAGATACAGAGACCCACACGTACGTCACCAACTTCAATCAACGTCGACAGCTTCCCGACCTGAAAATATCGACATTCGTCGAAGACACCGTAGTTGGGCAGACAGATCTTGTGGTAAACGCCTGCGGTTTGACCGTCTTTCAGGATAGCGGCGGCGTTATAGATGTCTTCGCGTCCATCTACAAACCCCACGACGGCCGTGATACCGCTGACAGAGGCGGCCAGTGCTTTGAGGGTCTCGTGATTGCGATCGATAAATCGGGGCTTAAGCAGAAGATCTTCCGGGGGATAGCCAGTCAGGGCGAGTTCGGGAAACGTTACGAGGTCGGCCTCAAGATCCCGCGCCCGTCCTATCCAGTCGAGGATCTTCGCTGCGTTCCCTTCCAAATCGCCGACGACCGCGTTGATCTGCGCCATCGCCAGCCTCAGATTCAACCCTCCGGCCATGGTCGTCATCGTAACACGCAGGAAGAATCGAGCGCGGCCCTCGAGATTCCTGTCAGGGGTTGCCAGGTCGTGGAGGATGCGTCATGCGTCTTCGGCCTCGTCGTCCGACTCTCGGAATCCGTAGACACCCATGACGTCTGTCAAGCTGACGATACCCTCCAGCCGACGCGCATCCAGACGACTCACAACCGGCAGTACATTGACTCCTGCCTGGCCCATGCGCTCAAGAGCAAGATCCAGGACGTGGTCGGCATGAAGATGGGCTCCGACCTTCAAACCAGTAGCCTCAACCAGCGTCTCGCCAGAAGCGTTCAGCAATTCGTCCAAGGTCACCATCCCCACCAATCCTCGCTTGTCGACGACAGGCCAGGCGTCGAAGGGACTGTTTCGGACTCGCAACCGCGCATCGTCAAGAGTCATGCCCGCATCCAGAACGACCTTCGCCACACGCATGGCACGACGGACACGCAAACGCCCCTGGCGGTGCTGTATCGCCGCTGCAGGCAGATGAATTCCGTCCTGTTCGGCCAAGGCCTCGTAGATCGGCTTTGGCTGGTACCGCCGTGCAATGAAGTAGCTGATCATATTGGAGAGCATGAGCGGAACGATAATGGAGTAGTCGCGCGTCATCTCAAAGATCATGATCACTGAAGTAAACGGCACCCGAATGATGCCGGCGAACGCCGTTCCCATCCCGACCAGAGCATAGGCCCCGGAACTTCCGGTAAACTCAGGCAACAACCAGTTGGCCGCGCCTCCAACGGTGCCTCCCAGCATGGCCCCGATGAAAAGGCTGGGGCCGAAAATGCCGCCCGCGTTGCCGGAACCGTAACAGGTAGCCGTTGCGACCAGCTTGAGCACGACTAGCGATGCCATGAACCATATCGTCATCGTTCCGTTCAGGGCGTCTCCGACGCGTCCATAACCCACACCGAGAACATCCGGGACAAAAAATCCCAGCACCCCCACCGTCAACCCACCGACAAGCGGCTGGACCCATCGCGTGCGCTCGGGCATATCCAGAAAACGCTGACGGATCTGGAGCAGCGTCCGGACAAAGAAGACGGACACATAACCGCCGATGACTCCCAGGATGACGTAGAAGCCGAGTTCCGAAAAGTGAACCAGTTCGTATTCAGGCACGTTGAACAGCGCCTGATCCCCCAACATGAGGTTCATCACCATCCATGCCGTAGCAGTGCTCAATACTACCGAACCCAGTAGAGGAGCGTGGAGGTTGCCCACGACCTCTTCCAGAGCAAAGAGCACCGCCGCAATCGGAGTGTTGAACGCCGCCGCCAGGGCCGCCGCCGCACCCACCGGAATCAGGGCTTCTATCTTTTGTCGCTTCAGACCCAGGGCCCGGCCCATGACCGACGCAATTCCGGATCCGACCATGACAGAAGGTCCTTCACGGCCCAGCGCCACACCGCTCGCCAGTGAAACGACTGAGATCCAGAATTTTCCGAGAACGCTCCGCAGAGTGATCCGGCCGCCATGGACGGCAAGCGCGACTTTAGTCTGTGGAATTCCACTGCCTCGGGCGTCGGGAAAATAGCGATACATGAGGAAGCCGGTCACCAGCGATCCGATAACGGGGACCAGAAGACGCCGAAACTGAAACTCCGGACCGATGGGATACATCCGGGAGCCCAGGTTCTCGGTGAGCACGATGAACGCAACAGTTGTCAGACCCACGACCGCGCCGATTACCAACGTCAGGAACATGAACAACTGATCTTCGCGATGGCGAATCTGGATGGCCAGCTTCCGGAGCTGGTGTTTCAGCAAGTCCCGGTCGTTCCACCAGCCGTCAATCTTCTTGATCGCGTCAGCAAATGTCATGATTTTCAAATACTTAGGAGAGAAAACCCGAAAAATTGGGGTCAGAGCCCTACAATTTTCAGGCACTAATCAGGGACATAGGGCTCTGACCCTATTTCTCTACTCTTTGAGGGGATTATATACGAGAGTGCCGATTTCCTCTTGACATCTTCGGCACTCTCCTGTAAACTTTCTTCATGATGAAGAAAGCACCGGGAAAGTCACACCGCAAGGGAATAACCCTCAAACAGATCATTCAGCAGTTCCCAGATGACGCCACGGCTGAGGCATGGTTCATCGATCAGCGATGGCCGAATGGCATGTGTTGCCCAAACTGCGGATCACTGAACGTCCAGACTGGATGCAAGCACAAGACTATGCCGTTTCGTTGCCGCGAGAATGTGTGCGCCAAGCGGTTCAGTGCCAAGACCAGAACTGTAATGGAAGGATCGAAGATAGGCTATCAGGACTGGATCATTGCCATGTTCCTTATAACCACCAGTCTCAAGAGCGTTTCGAGCATGAAGCTGCACCGAGACCTAGGAATCACTCAGAAATCGGCATGGTTCCTAGCTCACAGGCTCAGGTCCGCCCTGTCGCAGGATGGCAGCCTGTTCGACGGTCCGGTCGAAGTCGATGAAACATACATGGGCGGAAATCGGCGCAACATGAGCAATGCCAAGCGCAAGGCTCTGTCCGGCACTGGCCGTGGATCTGTTGGAAAGGTCGCGGTGGTCGGAATCAAGGATCGCGCCACGAAGCAGGTTGCAGCAAAGGCCGTAACGTCTACCGACAAGGAAACGCTGCAAGGATTCGTCAGTGATCACGCAGCACTTGGAGCGACAGTCTACACCGACGACGCGAAGGCATACGACGGGCTACCGTTCAATCACGCAGTCATCAAGCACTCGCTTTCGGAATATGTCAATGGCGACGTTCACACGAACGGAATCGAGTCACTGTGGTCTATGATCAAGCGGGCGCACAAGGGCACCTTCCACAAGTTGTCCCCAAAACACCTAGACCGATACGTGCAGGAGTTCGCCGGACGCCACAACATGCGCGAGCAGGACACAGCCGAGCAGATTGCGAGCATTCGTAGAGGAATGGAAGGCAAGCGGCTTCGGTATCAAGATCTTCTAGCGTAGGATGGTTCAGCGATTAGGAGCAACGCAATGAAACGTGAAATGAAATTGATCGGGATGATTCTCTCTTATGTCGAGAAGTCGAGGCACATTGGTGATATCCCGATCCCAGAGTTCGCTGATTATAGAAAATGTGAGATCGAGTACCACGTCAAACTATGCGAAGAAGCGGGGTATCTTCATATTATAATTTCAGCCCATGACAAGAAGCCGGAGTCGATAATTCAAATGACTTGGCAGGGCCATGAGGCCCTTGACGATCTTCGAGAAAGCAATGGAGTATAACTGGCCGAACCGCACTCAATGGAAGGATCAATGCCGAAGCAACCCAAGAAACTGCGACCAAGAAACAGACCCGAACGGTAGATGTTGTGGGCCCGTCCTACCAGCCAAGCCGAGCGGAACTGCGCGAGGACTTGCGCGTGAATGCGACGTTCAAGGAACTGGCAAAGGCCGTGGTCAAGCCGGTCAAGGTTCGGTATGTGAAGCCTAAAAAACGAGAAGACTAGCCAAAAAACAGGGTGCTCAACGCATACTGGCTGATTTCCCATGCTTCATGCGGAGTGTCGCCTCCGTCAATCGGCGCCCTCACATATAATCCTCCAATTCAACGAACCCACGCACCACTGTTCTGGTGCGCCCGATGGCTGGACCAGAGACCGTTCCAGGAGCGCACATAAGATCGTCATCCGACCTGGGCAGCCGTTCCGACCCCAGAATGTACTGACGGAGTTCTTCTTGGTTTATCTTGGGAAGCCGGAGATAGGAAGCCCTGTCTTTTTCGGGTAGGTGGGATAGTAACTCGGCTAGTATTAAAGCCATTTCGAGTTCTCCTCGTTAGGAGAACCCTTGACCTAGACCCAAGAGGTGGAGGATAATTCCATTGCCTCTAGAGCATCTTCTGCCGGGTTCCCTGTTAAGGCGGCAGACAAGAAGACCGGGTTCGAGCCCGGTCTTCTTGCGTCAGTGCTATTGTATCACTGCGTCATAGGATTGGTCCATCGGCACTCTCGTATATAATCCCCCTTTGATTGTGCTTTGACGCACCCGAAACCGCAAGACGTAAACCCGATATGCGGGCCAAAAGCACTCAGGAATCCACCCTGCCAATCTAATTGTAGAGTCATTGAAAGAGAGGAAATTTCGAACAGTCTGCAATCGGTGAGAATCATGAGGCTCATCTCGGTAAATATTGGAAGGCCCCGAACGCTGACGTACTCGGGTCGGACTATTTCCACAGGGATCTTCAAGAGTCCTGTTTCACGCCGGGTCAAGGCCCTCGAAGGCAATCTGGAAGGCGACGCTCAGGCCGACCTGAGAGTTCACGGCGGCCCGGAAAAGGCTGTTTACGCTTACGCGTCTGAGCATTACCCATTCTGGGAAGAACGCCTCTGGACCAAACTCGCCTGGGGTGCGTTTGGTGAAAACCTGACGACGGAAGGCCTCGTTGAGGAGGAGGTCTGCATTGGAGACCGCTACCAGATCGGGAGCGTCGTCCTGAAGGTAAGCCAGCTACGGCAGCCCTGTCACAAACTGGCTGTGAAGCTCGATCGCAAATATATAGTCGAACTCTTCCGCAGGAGCGGCCGATCCGGATTCTACTGTTCGGTAGTTCGCGAAGGCGAACTTGGCCAAGACGATCCTATCCAACTCATCTCGAAATCCCCATACGGGGTTACGATCGCAGACGTCAATCGTCTGCACATGGAGCCCGGGAACACGGAACTTCTGGAACGGGTCCTGGCGGTTCCAGATTTGAGCCTGACACAACGAAAACACTTCGAGCAGAGGCAGACTGAACCGTCTGTCGATGAGTTACCGGACTAACTTCTTGATCCGGCGTCGAACCGGGCGGTCAACCAGAAGCCTAGCTGATCAGTGCTTCCTGTTCGGCGATCAGCATCCGCCAATAGTCGGACGACTTCTCGCGGGCCTCGTACCCACAGTAATCGCAACTCCACATTTCGCCGCGTTCAACGAGTGCGAAACCCCAGGGCTCTCCACAACGCGTGCAGCGCGTCATATCGAGCGAAGGCGTCGACCCGCCCCACTCTGCGGTCCCGGGATAGTCCAACTCAAAATCGAGTACTTTCACGTGTTTTCTCCAAAATTCGCACAGCCGGAATCAATGCCTCTCGAATTCAAAGCCTGACGTTGGGAATTGAATACCAGCTTGCGAATGACCTCGCTGAACACCTCCTCAGGTGCTCACGGGCTTGTGGGCGCTGGAAAGACCGCAACAACTGCACCAAGCTTGCTCGACCTGATGGACAGCTCAGGTCCCAAGCGGCGTTTCTTTTCGGACACACTCGATCAGACGTGGATTAGAAAATAAGGCTGATGAGAAAAATCACAGCCAGACTTCCCAGCCCGGCAAGTCCCGCATAGGAATAGAACAGCATTGCCGTGCCCGGACGAAACTCGGGTGGAACTCGAGCGGAGGTGATGACTTTCAGATTCAGGAAACCGAGGACAGGTCCCGTAAGAAACGCAACGATCGTGACAAAATCGACCATTTGGGTGAGGTTGCCCACGAAAAAGTACAGGAGCAGAACCGTGAGGGAACCAATGATACCCATGGACATCCAATACGCCGGCGACACTCCCCGATTGGCAGTCACAGCCGGATTCTTTTCGCGGATTACCTGAATATTTCGGTCAATCACCCGAGGGAATCCGTCGATGATCGTAAGCGTCGTCGAAAACATCGCGGTTACCGCAGTAACGACGATGATCGGTTGGGTCCAGGCACCGAGAGTCTGGACGTAGAGATCGATCAGCTGCGTTGAAAACACCGTCCCAGCAGCGCTGAACACCTCGCCTGAACCGTGCATGACGGTCGCACCCAGGGTTAGAAACGCGAAGGCTAGAATACCGGTCCCCACGTAGGCAATCCTGAAATCCAAAAGTACCGCGGACACGCCGGCGCGAGCGCCGCTGCTCTTGTTCTTTTCCAGCGTCCACAGGGAGCTATAGACCGAGATTGTGATATCGGAGGGCATCCATCCGGCTACCGCGAGTATAAACGCCAGGGGGACGGCGCTCGCCGACGGGGGCACCGGCATGAAACTGATCGTCGCAAAGTCCGCACGCGGAATCACAACCAAGGCAGCGATTAAAGTCGAGACGGCCAGTAATAGAAGGACCACCTTGATAGAAAATTCCAGGGCCTTGAACCGCCCGAACCACAACAACACGATACAACCGCCATAAAGAACAGCGGCCGCAAGCGTCACCGAAGCGTCTGAACCCAGCGCGTACAAGAACAGATATGCAGTGAAGAGAACGATGGCCGCATGCGTAATTACGACTGTCAGAAGAACGACCGAAAAGTACAGCCACACCGCCCACGATCCGATTCGCTGATAGCCTTCGACAAGGCTCTCGCCCGTCGCGGCAGCGTAGCGGGGGCCGAATTCGAAGGAGGGATACTTCAGGATCAACGCAAACAGGATGACCCCGGCCATCGCGAAACCGGCCTCAGCCCCGGCCCGTGTCGATTGCACGAGGTGGGAGACGCCGATGGCGCTTCCCGCCCACAGTAATCCGGGACCGAAGCTTCTTCGAAAAACTCGAAAACGTGAACCGGCGCCATCAATCACGGTCCTTCCAGATTCGGCGTGGGTGCTCATTGACAGCTGAAGTCTAACGAAGAATCAACCAGACGCCGCCCCACAGCATGCCAATACCAGCGACTCGGGCAAAGTCCAGAACACGAACGGTCTGACCGAACAGGCCAAAGTGATCGATCAGCGAACTGCACACGAACTGCGTCGCCACGACTATCACGAACGTTGAAACAAGTCCGACGCGCGCAGCGGAAAAGGAGATACCACCGATGATCAGCAGGCCAAAAAACCCCGCAGTGAACACGTACCATGGCAATCCGATTGCATCCAGGATGTTGCCACCACGTCGGGACATGAGAACCAGGCCAATGATCAGGGCCCCCACGCCGTAGGTAAGGAACACGCTCTCCAGAGTCCCCAACCTTCTATCCATTTGCGCCATGAAAACCGCCTGCATGACGATAGAAATACCAACGACCATGGGCATCAAGATCAAAAATACGGAACCCGACATGAAATTTCGTCCTTTCATTTATGCTCGCGTCAATGATTCGATAACGCTTCGGTGAGCAGGAAACTGTCGCACCAATGCCTCACGTCGCGCCAACTCGAAATCCTGAAATTCAAAACCCGGAGACACCGTACATCCAACTAGTGAATAGCCGGACGAATCCTCGAGCCTGGCAGCAAACCAAGTCCGTGCAGGTACCAGCCACTGCGGACTCGCACCACCTTCGAGCCGGGAGGCCAGGCGTCGAGAGATATATACCCCCGCCGAATCGATCGTGTGGATCGTCAGGGGCACGCCCGCATAATGGTGCCACATCTCATCGGATCGGATGCGATGGAACGCTGAAAACTCCGATCCTTTCAGAAGGTAGTAGATCGCAGTCGAAATCGATCGGGAGCCCGGAAATTTTTGATCCGGACTGAGAGCGTCGATCTGGACATTGCTCCGATAGGACTCGCGATAGTACCCGCCCTCCGGATGGGGAATCAGATTTAAGCCTTGAATCCAGTAAGCGGCTGTTTCTTTAGAGGCGTTAGAGTCGTCGGTAGAGTTCACCTGTCGACTCAGACGTGATGCGGTTCGTAGCGCTTCACCTTGATCTGATCCTGATTGCGCCTCGCCTGGGCAAGGTCGTAAGCGCTCTGCAATCGCATCCAGAGATCGGCAGTAGACCATCCGGCCTTTTCCAGCCGAATAGCCATCTCGGCGGAAAGGCCGGCTTTCTCGTTCACCAGATTATTCAGGGCCTGACGTGTCACGCCGAGAAGCTCGGCTGCTTTTGTCACGCTCAGTTCCAGAGCTTCGATACAGTCCTGCCGAACAATGCGTCCCGGATGTGGTGGATTCTTCATCGGCATGCGTGTCTTCCCCGTTTGTCAGTGATAGTCGATCAACTCGACATCGTAGGCATGACCTTCTTCAAACCGGAATATCATGCGCCAGCTCTCCTTGACTGTTACCGACCAATACCTTTTGAAGTCCCCTTTAAGGGGATGCAAGCGGTATCGGGGAATGGCCAGAGCCTGTACAGTCGACGCTCCATCGAGAACGAATAAGATGTTCTCAACCGTGTCAACCAAGTCGGGTCGGATTCGACTTGGATCCCCGCGCTCAAAAAGACGTTTCAATCCCCTGTGTCGAAAGTTCTTGATCACCGCCTTCTAGATTATAGTGACAATTGTCGCTTGTCACAACCTCGATGCCCGGATCAAGCTAATTCGTGCAACAAAGCAAACCTTTCGCCGCCAAGCGCTTGTCGAATTAGAGTCGTCAAATGGATCGGTAGCGTTCACGGGTTGATGTCAATCTGAAATGCCTGGAGCGGGAATCGAACCCGCACGCCCCGTAAAGGGCTCCGGATTTTAAGTCCGGTGCGTCTGCCAGTTCCGCCACCCAGGCCTGACCAGGAAAACCGCAGGGGTGCATAGGCTCTTTCCGTGAACGCGGAAGACACGCGTCAAGCCCCCTTGTAATCCATCGACAGGAAAGTGTACCGCACCGAGATATTTGGATTCTTGCGCCTTCTTAAGTTTCTTCCTGAAGTTCCACTAGAATAGATCCTGGAAGGTGAGTGGCGAGGGTCCCTCCTCGACGAGTGCATATCTAATGGACGGACAACTGTTTCAACATACACGTCCGAGTCCGACAACAAAGCCCCGGGGCATCGTGCGGCGACTTTTCGGAATTGCGGCGTGGTCCATCCTCCTGACGCTCGTCACCAGCATCGCCATCGTTCTTCCATGGCGCTGGATCCCTCCGCCGACCACAGCCTTCATCCTCCGGGAACAATTCGTCAGCGACGATCCGGTCTATTATCGGTGGATTCCATGGTCGGAAATCTCGCCTCAGCTGGCGATTGCGGCTGTGGCGGCCGAGGACCAAAAGTTTCCAATCCACAATGGCTTCGATCTGGAGGCGATCGCAGATGCCCTCGAGTCGAATCGGGATAGGAGCCGCGTCCGCGGGGCCAGCACGATATCGCAACAGGTCGCCAAGAACCTGTTCCTCTGGCCCGCACAAAATCTAGCCCGAAAGGGCGCCGAAGCCTACCTGACTCTTTGGATCGAATTGCTCTGGCCCAAGCGTCGGATTCTGGAGGTGTATCTGAACGTCGCCGAGTTCGGATCGGGACTTTTCGGCGCCGGCGCTGCTGCGGACTACATCTTCGATAAGCCGGCACGCGCACTCACGCTCCGCGAAGCAGCGACACTGGTAGCCGTCCTGCCCAGTCCCAAGAGAATGTCGGCCATGCGGCCTTCCGAGTATGTCCTCGGTCGAGTAGAGCAGATCGAGCGGGCCGTCGGGGCACTCGGCGGTACCCGATATCTCGCGGGTCTATGAAACGTCTTAGTCCCCCCGGCGCGGCAGGAAGACCTCGGCCAGCATGCAGCGGGCGCTCCCGCCACCGACTTTTTCTATCGTCGGAAGCGGAGATGCCACGATCTCGACCGAAGCTTCGAGTATCGCTATCTGTTCCGCTTCGAAAGCGGCCCGTGCCGCCGTCGACATTACCAGGACACGACCGCCGTCCCTGCCCGTGACTTCCAATACGTTCCCAGCGAAATGCCCCATCTGGTCCAGGTTGATCCGGATCAAGCGGCGACCGGTGCCCTCCAGGCGGCCCATGAGCGCTGAGCGTTCATGGGAGTCGCGAATAGCGTCGGCAGCGACCACTGCGAAGGCTGTCCCGATGCTCATGACAACGTTCGTGTGATAGACGTCGTTCCCTTCCCTGTCGGTGGCATGAAACACCAGGGTGTCGTATCCCAATATTTTAGCCAGCTCGGCGAAGGGTTCCGGGTGGGTTCGAGCTGAGACGTTGGCGTAAGCGCAACGATCACGATGATCGAACACGATGCTGCCTGTGCCCTCAAGGAAGCGGCCTTCCTCTTCGTGGTGGGTCAGATCAACGACACGTGTGACGTCGAATCCATGATTTTCCTGGAGTTCAGAGATAAGGCCCTCCCGTCTTTCCAGGCGACGGCTCGGAGCGCACATTGGATACAAGACGACCGTGCCGTCAGGGTGAAACGACAGCCAGTTGTTGGGGAAGACGGCGTCTGGGGTCCGGGGCTGGGGACGATCTTCGATCACAATGACTGCGACACCGGAGCGACGGATCGCGTCGGTCAGGGAATCGAATTCCGCAAGCGCCCTCTCCTGGAGCGTATCTTTGGCTGTGTCATCGGGCCGCGTCTGAAATAAATTCGTTGCCGCCGTATCTTCGTTAAATCCGAAGTCCGCCGGACGGATCATCAGAACCACTGGCGCCGCACTTCCACTCGAACTGTCCCCCATCAACCCTCCGGCCTCAAATTTACTACGCCATTAGCTAAGCCCCGTTGAAATTCCTAGAATAGAACCCATGGAGGAAGCGGCAAGCAGGAACTCCGACAGTGGGACGGCTCTCACGCGTCTGCTCGAGGAACGCATCGCGATCCTGGATGGCGCTATGGCGACCCGAATCCAAACGCTCGGTCTGGGCGAATCCAATTATCGAGGAGACCGATACCGAAACCACGACCGTCCCCTCATGGGCAACCACGATTTGCTTGCCATCACACAGCCCGACCTGATTCGAGCTATCCACCAGGAGTACCTCGAGGCCGGCGCCGACATCATCACGACCAACACCTTTAGGGCGAACGTCGTTTCAATGAGCGACTACGGTCTGGCCGACCAGGTGTACGCAATCAATCTAGCCGCAGCCCGGCTCGCCACCAGTGTCCGGGACCAAATGGAACAGACCGCGCCTGAGGCGCCGCGATTCGTGGCCGGGGCAGTCTCGGGACCCGAGGGCCCGGCCGAAACGTACACCGAACAGGTGCGCGGCCTCCTCGATGGAGGCATCGACCTCTTGCTCCTGGAAACCGTGTTCGACTCCCGCAATGCCGTCGCCGCTCTGGATGCTTTCGAACAAGGCTTCCGGAACCGGGGCTACCGCATTCCGGTTGTCGCCTCGGCAACAATCACCGAGGAAGGCCGACTGCTTTCAGGGGAAACGCTCAAAGAGTTCTGGGACGTCGTTTCCTCGCGTGGATTGTTGGGCGTTGGAATCAATTGCGCGGTGGGCCCTCGCCTGATGGAACCGTATCTGAAACAGCTTGCCGATATCGCGACCCCGTTCCTGGTCTGCTATCCGAACGCAGGACTTCCGGATCCGTCCCGTCACTACCCGGAGTCACCCGACGTCATGGCATCCGTGATGGAAGAATTTGCCGACAAGGGGTGGTTGAATGTCGCCGGAGGCTGTTGTGGAACCGGACCCGACCATATCCGACGCATACGTGAAACACTCAGTCAAAAGGCGCCGAGAAGGCGGCCACAGTCCATTCGCTGAGGGCCGGAATGTGCTCATTTCATTGTGCTAAGATGGATCAATTATGTTCGAAGTGACGCACGAAAGGACGGACTTCGACCGTGCCGAACACGGGAACTTCTGGACCACTACTACTGATGGGTTAGCGAACCTGAAACACGGCCCCGTGAGCCGCCCGGGTTAGCCCAACTTGCTTTATTGAATTATGGAAATCTACTACGCCAGCGAAGACCGCTTGTCGGAAGAAGCGAAAGCGCTCGTCGAATTCGACGTGAATTCCATTCGCCGGGTTGTGGCGGCCGAACGCGGAGACGAGCCGGAAGTCTGGGTGGTCGCTCCTGAGGGCTATCAGACGGACGGACATCCACTCAGAGACAGCGAATCGATCCGGCTGATCGCATATTCAAAACACTCACGCATTGTTTACGCAACCGATGGTTGCAACGCCTGCCGCCACATCCTGAACACGCCTCTTGAAACCAACAAGGACGAAGAACTGATAACGCTCTCCGAGCAGACGCAAATACCCCAGTCCCTGCTCCAGGCTCTTGCCCGGGTTATCCGAAGTTAACGACTCCGCTTGACTCCGACGCGCTCGCAGTAGCGAGCGATCGGGCAGATGGAACAGTGCGGGCTGACCGGCTTGCACAGATTCTGACCGAAAGCCACCAGCAGATCATTCAAAACGATCCAATATCGCCGGGGTAGTTTCTCTCTCAACGCCATCTCGGTTTCATCCGGCCCCCGTGTGGCCACGTACCCAAGACGGTTCGAGATTCGGTGCACATGAATGTCTACTGCGATTCCAGGCTTATGAAATGCCAGGGTCACGACGATGTTAGCAGTCTTTCGGCCCACACCCGGAAGGGTGAGCAGTGCGTCCAGCGTGCTCGGAACCTCACCGCCGAAGCGTTCCAGCAGAATCGATGACATTTCGCGAATTGTGCGAGCCTTCACACGGTAGAAAGAGACCGGATAGATGAGACGCTCGATCTTCTTGACCGATAGTTTGACGATCGCTTCCGGCGTTTCGGCGAGAGCGAAAAGGCTCTCGCTGGCCCGGGTCGTGGTCCGGTCCTGCGTTCTCAGGCTGAGAACACAGGACACCAGTGTCGTAAACGGTGTCCGCGTAAAGTGGCCGATCGCAGGCACGGGCCACTGAGGGACCTGCTTACGAAGAATCCGGACAACATGTCGTATGTCTTGGTCTTTCACGCTGAGGATCCGCTTATATCTCTATTTGATTGTAACCATGCGGGCATCTCTGAGTGTGCGGTCATAAACTGCACGCAACGGTGAAAATACACCCCTACCCGCCCTTCGCATCGAAAGCTCAGCCCTGGACCCGGATTCGGTCTTTGTTGTCCTTGACGCAGGGAATGGCATACTGGGCCCGGGCGATTTGTTCCCCTAAATGGCGCGTAAGAGTTACGATCATGAGCGGGGAACGGAATCCATTCTCGAAAGGCCGATGCACACACCGAACAGAGACCTGCTGACTCGATTGCTTGCAGGCGAAGCACGCCTGAGTCCTCAAACCGTAGCTGAAATTCTCGGTCGCGGGGCGGATTTCATCCCCGACTTGGAGACGCTGTTGGGAAACGTCCGTCTCTGGCATACAGACAAAGCCGGCCGGATCGCCGTTTTCCACGCAGTCAAGCTGCTGGGAATCATGAAAGCCGCCAGCGCCCTCCCGACATTGATCGATGCGATCTTACTCGCCTACAGTACGGGGAACGAAGACGTCCTCGAAGAGTTGCCGCTAGTCTTTGCGCGCATTGGACCCGATGCCATCGAACCACTCCGATCTGTCCTGGAAGATTCAGGGCTTGATTCGACTATTCGAAATCTCGCTGCATCAGGACTGGAAGGGATCGCTGTGTTGCACACAGATTCCCGGGACGCAGTGCTCGATATACTGCGGGAACAACTCAAAAATCCTGTACAGGGAGTACTGTTGAGCGCCCATGTACTGGGACTTATCACCCATTTCCGAAGGCCCGAGGACCGAATGCTGGTGAGCAGTACCTTGAGCTTGATCCCGACCTCGATGGACATGAGTGAAGACGCAGTCAGTAGTTATTTCAAAGCTTCAGACGAACCCTGGGAATGGGCGGAGTACAGGATCGATCCGCTGGAATTCTACGACGGTGAGGAAGAACAATGAGCTGGGTTAGATTGGCCTTGGGCCTGATCCGTGAAGCTGCCACGACGGAAGTCGGCCAGGACATCATCCGTGACCTGCGGTCGAATGCATCCCAGAAAAAGCGCCCTGCGCCGACCGATGCGCAGCAAGTGGCTGAATGGAGGAGCGCAGTGGACGAACGTATTTCCGTTGCGAACCGTAACATTGAAATGCTGGTACAGATGCTGAATGCGCAGGATGAAACCTTCGTAAGGATACAGAAGAGGCAACGGGTTTGGAATTTGGTTCTCTCCGGAGCGATCCTCGTCGCACTGATAGGGATGACTACTGTTCTTGTGTTGGGTTCATAACAGCGCCCGACGTTTCATCTGTCAAAATCCTGCCGCACCCCGGCCGAGTCTGTCACGGCGAAGGATTTCGGGGGTGGCCCCGGATCAAATAATCACTGCCGCAACAAGTACTTACGCCAATACAGCGACTCCGATCACCTTGGTAATGTGTGTGCTTCTCTGAGGATGAAGTAAGGGAGGAAGCCCGAGGCAACACCAATGAGACTCGTGTACATAGTCTGTGGCATGATCTGTCTGACACTCGCATTCATTGGCGTCTTCCTGCCGTTCCTACCGACGACTCCCCTTGTGATCCTGGCTGCATTCTGCTTTTCTAAGGGATCGGCAAAGCTCCACAGATGGTTGCTCTCCCAACCGCTGTTCGGTCCCGTTCTGGAGGACTGGCAGAATCACCACGTGATTCGATTTCACATCAAGTGCATCGCAACAAGCCTGATTGCACTATCGATGAGTTATCCGGTGTTCTTCGGCCCATTTCCGTTATGGTCCCGCATTGCGCTGGTGGTAATCATGGCCTCGGTGCTTCGTTATATCTGGAGCTTCCCTTCCGAGTCCAAAAAAGTTCGTACAATCGGACTTCAAAATCTGGAAAACACCTCGGCCTCTTAACGTCCCTTCCCGTCCCCCGTATGATGGTGCAGGAGTGTCAACGGACAACTTGCGAGGGTAACTCATGCCTGACAACTTAAGATTGATGTGTGTTCTGGCCCATCCTGACGACGAGTCGCTCGGAACGGGTGGGATCCTGGCCAAGTATGCAAGCGAAGGAATCGAAACTTTTCTACTTACGGCGACACGTGGAGAGCGGGGCCGTTTCGGCGATGCGAAGGTAAAACCCGGATTGCAAGTCGTGGGCGAAACGCGCGAACGGGAGTTGCGTCGTGCAGCCAAAGAGCTGGGAATTCGAGAGCTGCACTTTCTGGACTACATCGACGGCGATCTGGACCGTGCAGACCCGATCGAAGCCCAGGAAAAGATCGCCGGCCATGTCCGACGGATACGACCCCAGGTAGTGGCCACGTTCGGCCCCGAGGGCGCCTACGGCCACCCCGATCACATCGCGATCTCGCAACTGGCGACTGCGGCCGTACTCAGAGCAGCAGGGGGAGACTCACCCCCCTCGGGGGAACCACCCCACCGCGTGTCCAAGTTCTACTACATGGCATGGAGTGGTCCCAAGTGGGACGCCTATCAGGCCGCTCTCAAGCAGCTGGTCGTCACCGTAGACGGAGTGGAACGTCAAGCCGCACCCTGGCCCGACTGGGCGATCACGACCGTCATCGAGACACAGTCGGTGGCGGACACCGTCTGGCGCGCCGTCAGCTGTCACGAAACGCAGATGGGCGTCTACGAACGACTGGGCCAGCTTTCCGAACAACACCACCGTGCACTCTGGGGGACACAGGAATACTACCGCGTGTTCAGCACGGTCAATGCCGGAAGGAAACCGGAAACCGACCTCTTTGAAGGCTTGCGTCCACCGGAGGATGGATGAGCACGCCCGAGGATCTGCGCGGGAGAAAAGCACCGATAGCAATGAGCGCGGCAGAGTTTCGTGCAGCGGGCTACAAACTCGTCGACCGCATCGCAGAACATATCGAAACGATCGCGGAAAAGGCGATCACACAGGCCGAAAGTCCGGATGAGGTGAGGCGCCTCCTGGGATTGGATCAGCACCTTCCACAAGACGGTGTCGAATCGCAACGCTTGCTGGAAGAAGTTACCGAGGCCTTGTTCGACCATAGCCTGTTCAATGGCCATCCTCGTTTTGGCGCATACATCACGTCGAGTCCGGCACCGATCGGACTGCTCGGCGACTTCCTCGCTGCGGCCATCAATCAGAACGTTGGAGCCTGGAAGCTCTCACCGCTCGCCACCGAGATCGAAGCGCAGACCGTTCGCTGGATTGCGGAATTTATCGGATATCCGACTGATTGCGGCGGTCTGCTCGTGAGCGGCGGCAACATGGCCAACTTCATCTGCTTCCTCGCGGCGCGTCGCGACTTCGCCGGCCCCGACCTCCGCGTTTCGGGAATCGGAACCGATGGCTCTTCTCGCCTGCGGATATATGCATCGGTGGACACACACACCTGGCTCCAGAAGGCCGCCGATCTGTTCGGTCACGGCACCGACTCGATTCGGTGGATTCCGGTGGACGGAAAACAAAGGATGAACCTCAAGGCAATGGAAACCCAGGTTCGCCGGGATCGCGAACAGGGGGACCGCCCGTTTCTAGTTATCGGCACGGCCGGTTCGGTCGGAACGGGTGGGGTGGATGCGCTCGGCGATATCGGAGCTTTCTGCGGGGAAACGGGAATGTGGTTTCACGTAGACGGAGCCTACGGTGCGCTCGCAGCTCTGGTCGAAGGCGCTCCGGAGGACCTCGCAGGCTTGAAGGATGCGGACTCGGTCGCCGTAGATCCTCACAAGTGGCTGTATGCTCCGCTGGAAGCCGGATGCGCACTTGTCCGCAACTGGGAACAGTTGAAGAACGCTTTCTCTTATCACCCCTCCTACTACCACTTTGAAGAAGAGGCGCTCAACTACTACGACCTCGGCATGCAGAACTCGCGCGGTTTCAGGGCACTCAAAGTTTGGCTGGCGCTACGCCAGGTCGGCGCCGATGGCTATCGCACGATGATCTCCGACGACATCCGCCTCGCGGCCCATCTCTACGATCTGGTGGACGCACATAGAGAGTTTGAAGCACTGTCCCATAGCCTCAGCATCACAACGTTTCGATACGTGCCGCCCGGGCTGGACCCCGCCATGCGGCCCGACGAGAGAGAAAACTACCTCAACAGCTTGAACACGGACGTTCTGACCCGTCTCGAACGAAGCGGTGAAGCATTCCTCTCCAATGCGCTTGTTGAGGAGAAATTTGCACTCCGAATGTGCATCGTCAATTTTCGAACATCCCTGGACGACATCGAAGCGCTGCCCGGACTGATTGCGAAGCTGGGGCGTGAGATAGTCGCGGGTGGCGAAAAATAACTTAACCCTACCCCGGACGGCCCTTTCGCACTCTCATTTTCCAATTGTCTAAGGGGTGCGATCGAACGCCTGCCGCAGCTCCTGGCCCAGTTCATCTGAGACCAGGAAGAGATCCTCGGGAAAGCTGCGATAGGCGGTCATGGCGTCGTAGATAATTGATTGATCAGAAAGGTCCAGTCCCATTCCAGCCAGGTACTGCAGTCGCAAATTGCGATCGCGATTGATCTCCGCGCCGGCCAGCCACGAAACGAGGTCCGACGCCTGGCTGAGGTAGGTCGCAAGCAAGTCCAGGGCGGAGGAAAATCCAACCGCCTGCAGGGAGCGATTTACGTTGACATGGTCGCTGCGACCCAGCCGGCGGTCGATTGCGTCGACGTCGATCGTGGGGGCAGCATCCTTGCCCAGAAGCACGACGTCATAACCCGTTCCCGCGAGGTCGTTGCTCCAGACCGTTCCGTCTGGAAAGACTTCAAAGAACGTCGCGATCTCGCTCTTCACGACTTCCATGCTGCTCTCATACAGTGGCACCCATTGCGAGATGACACCTCCGGGGTTCAGATGCTGCCTCGCGAGCTCGAAGTACTCGCGGGTGTACAGCGCGGCCGCGCCTTTGACCCAGGGATGGATGGGATCCGAGGTGATGATGTCGAACTTCTCGTCGGATGTGAGGATGTAATGACGTGCGTCGTCATAGATTACTTCGACGCGCGGATCCTCCAACACAGCGTTGTTTTCCGTTCGGAAGTACCGCGAAACAACCTCGGGAATCAACGGTTCGATCTCACAGATGACAATTCTTTCGATGCCGGGATAATCGAGGAACGTTCCGGCGGTGATCCCCGCTCCGAAGCCAACGATTAGCACTGACCGCAGTTGCGGATGGTTCAGCGCGGGTAAATGTCCGAGCATCCGCTGAAGCCGCATATCCCGCGGCAGGGTCGAGGCTTCTATCTTGCCGCTGACATGAAAATTCCGACTGCGCCCGGATATTTCCGAAACGGCCACCGAAGCGTTCAAACCCTCGCCGACATATAGAATGTTCGGAACGAAACGCTCTTTGGTCTCTGCGTCTCTGAGCGCCAGGACCCGCGGTAGAGACCGACCGTAGGCGACCAGCGGTCCGGGCACCGGGGGTACGCTCAGGATGAGCATGACGGCGACCAAAAACGTTACAGCAACGGAGGCACCAACTCTAAGATCAAACTTGTTGTTGCGGAAGGGCCACACCACCGGCGCCAAAGTGAGCAACGCAGCCAGAGCGGAAAGGCCGATGAGCGCCTGCTGTGCCCGCTGTGTGTCCCACACCGTGATGACAATGAGACTGAACGTCGTCGCGCCAACAATTGCGCCGACTGTGTTGGCCGCATAGATTCCGCCCACCAGTTTCCCGGCGTCACTACCGCGCGACGCGGCAGCTGCCAGTGCCAGCGGGAAACTCGCTCCCCACAGGCAGGCGGCCGGCAGGATGGCCCAGGTGCAACGGAAGATATCCATTTGAAAATTAAACCATGGGCTGAGAGCCATCGTGGGATCGATTGGCCAATACGGAAGAGAACGCGTGAGCATGTACGCTGACCATGCAATCGCTGCGATCAGCAACAGCTGGCACACACCAAGTTCCAGCCGTGGATGCTTGCTCCAACGCGCGCGCATCGAGCCCACGCTGCTACCCACTCCGAGCCCCACGAGGAAAACTGCCAGGATAATTGAAAGGGTGTATACGGTACCGCCAAACATCAGCGACAACAAGCGTGACCAGACGACCTGGGCTCCCAGCGCGCACAAACCCGACAGTGCGATCGCAATGTAAACTGTCCGGGATCCTGGAGCGGCGACCATGGTGGCTTCTGGCAATTCCGCCACTGAAGGGCGATAAAGCCTCGCTCTGGCCAACAAGAAGCTGATCAGCGCAACGCTCAGGTTGATCGCCGCAGCGACATAGGATGCGATGGCCATATCGTGGATTCTTAACAGGTAGAAGCCCGCCAGCAGTGAACCCAGGACCGCTCCCGCAATATTCGCTCCGTAAAAGAAGCCAAGCCGGGAGATCCCCAGAGGAGTCGTTTCAACCCAACGCGCGATCGCAGGCAGCGTCGCACCCATCAGAATTGTCGGCGGGAGCAAGCAGATTCCCGAAACCATGCCCCGCAACAAGAATCCTGAGACTCCGTAACCGCCGATGCTCGTATAGAGGCTACCGAGGGAGGGCATCACGAACAGGACGAGCAGGCCGATGATCCCTATGCCAAGCTCCAGCAGGGCATAGACTTTCAATGGATGAAGTCGATCCGAGACGATACGGGGCAAGGCCAGGCTACCCAAACACATACCGCCCATGAAAGTTCCAAGTACGACGGCCAGGGAGACGGCAGACGAACCGACGACGAGCTGCAGCAGTTGGAACCAGACAATTTCGTATATCAGTGCCGCACAACCACTCCCGGCAAGCAACACGATCAGGAGAGCAATGGAGTGCTTAGGTTCGCTGAGATTTGATGGCTGGTTTCCTTGCATCTCGTTCATCGAATGCGATACCGATCGGCCTTCGAAGACTGCCTCAGTCGCCCGCCCTGTCCTCTAAACGCCTCTTTCTGAGTGTTCTCACTGCAATCTTGACTTCAGGAGCGAACCGGATGCGGCCGGGCCATGCATCATGAGCCGCCCGCAGGTCAGTGTAGTCAGAAAATTTGGCAATTGAAAACGAAATGTCGGATGAAGCCGAGAGCCTTGTGAGTCCTGGGGTCAAAGCGATGGGGGGACTCGGAATGCTCGTGCGGTATCGCGACTCGGACCGGCAAGGTGGAGCGAAAATTAACGCGCTCCTCGGCCGCAAGGACGCAGTCGAGCGCAAAGATGCGGAAACTTGTCAATTTTGCTCTGACTATCCATACTAGGCATTCATCGAACAGGATTGAGGTTGTGGCGCTGGGAACAGCCAGGAAGCGCCAATCCACGACCCGCATCGCTCGATCTCGAAATAGACATTTTCCGATACGATGGAGTCCGAACAAGGAGCCTCATGAATAAAGTCAAATCTGTATCTCTTGTTGTCGCGCTCGTCCTGCTGACGGGTACTTCCCTTCTCGCACAGAGGGGAGCGCCGCCGCCCTCCGTCCCGCAGGCCATGCAGGACGCGGCGAATAGAATCGTTGCATTGGTAAACAATCAGAATGCAAATGGTCTGGAAACCATGACGGCCGAAGGCGCCCTCTATCTCGATGAAGACGGCCATGCGCTACCGGTGACGGCATGGATAGGCAAAATTACCGGCGGCGAAGTCTCGAAGGAACTCGCAATCTCCGGCATGCGCGGCCAGGTCATGGGCAACACGGGATGGGTTTCTTTCAATTACACACTGAACGAAACCTTCGAGAATGCACCCGTAGTGTTGACAGGAACGGCGAGCGTCGTGTTACAGCAGGCGGGTGGAAACTGGATGATCCAGATGGTGCATGGCGCCCTGGAACAGCACGTTCGCGCCATCGCCGCTCAGGACTAGCGACGACCTTATTCGGTCAAGGGAAGTGGACCGGCCCCACTTCCCACCCGGTTCCCGGATCAGACCATGAGTGACAAACCCGAAGGCGATCTGCGATCGCTCTGGATCTTCCCCGTCGGTCTCCTCCTGTACATGGCCGTCCTGGCCGTGATCGGATATTTCGTCTTCCTGCGCTAGTCCCAAAACAAGCGCATAACCAGTCCGCCGAGGCCCAGTTCGCGCCGATAGAATTCGAGGCATAGAATCCCGTTCCCGGATGGCCTGTTCCAGGTATCGAGTTTCTGTTGAATCTGTTTCAGTTCAGCCTCGCTGGTGTTGGACGGTTGACAGAAACCGGGACCTCGATCGCCCGGGCTCAGAGTCATGATCGGGTCAACATCGCAGAGGCTGACGCAACACATCCACCCCGCGGAACAAGACCGGCAACCACCGGTTCCAGGCCAGGATCCGGAACAGAATGCGCCGCCCGGTGCGCACGAGTTGGCACGGCACAAGCATGAAAGCGTTCAAGAAGGTTTTGAACTCCATGCGCAGCACGGTTTGCTTCTCAGCCTGATATTTTTGGCCCCAACGTCCGGTTTCGGGAAGCAGCAATGCAAACCACGCTTTCAGTGTCCAGGCCAGTGACGCGATCACCATGTAGGCCCAGTTGCTGGTCTGATCTCCGACCGGCATCCGCAACGCCTGAACGCCGTTCTTCAACTGCTCAATGAGATTCTCCTGATTGCACCGTTGATTGGCACGCATCACAATCTGGTCGGCCGGATCCGAACGGTTGGTAATGTAGAAGAAGTACCGGATGTCGTCAAACAACACCTGCTCTCCTTTGGCCACCGACAGATTCTTCCGCACCACGACGACACGGTAGTCCCGATCGCAGGCTCCGGGTCGATACCGAAACTCGGCCACATCCTCACCCTGCAAGCGGATATTGTCGAAACCGCGCTGCCGAACGATCTCTTCCTTCACGTTGTCGGGACGTTGGCGCGGTTCGGTCGCCACGTCGTATTTCGCGGGCCGTTCCAGGCGCTTCCACTGGCGCGGCTCCAGTTCATCGGCCCGGGCCTTCAGGTTCGCCATCGCGTCAATCCCGAATATGAAACCCACCTGCTGGTCGTCCCATCCGTCCAGATGCCGGGTCTGGCTGAAGTCCGTGTCCCCGCGCAGCAGGATCTGGCGAAACCCCGCATGCCGGCACAATGCGATGGCTTGGTCGAACCGGACCGCGGCTCCTTCATGCGACGGCCGGTTGCCGCTACGATTGACCAGATACAGCGGTTCGGCGGTGTTGGCCAGCGAGATCATCAGCGGGTGATATCCCCACGTCCCGTCGTAGGCCACGTCCATCCCTTGCTTGCATTCCCCCGTGGTTTCGGCCAGTGTCCCGTCCGCGTCCAACACCGCTTCTTCGAAAAACGCCGCCGGTTGCTGTCGCCAGACTCCGAGCCGGACTTGATTGGTTGCCTCCATCAGACACTCCACGTCGTCGGCCTCGAATCTCCGGCAGAAGTCTCCCGCCGTCGTCGGATCCGGAATCCGTTGCGCTCCCAGCGCATCCAGATACACCGCATCGTTGCGCCGCAGTTCGATGTCTTCCAGGCACGTTCCTCCGCTCAAGGCGTTGTAGGCGATGTTCAGCACGTGATCCGACTCGTGATACGGCAGGTGCCGCTTCAACACATGCACGCCCTTGTCGATGGCTTCGATCAGCCCGGTCCGCCGCGCCACCAGTTGCATCGTCCCGATACCACCAACCGATGTGCCCCGCGTCCGCTCTCCCATCTCGTACTGAATGTTGCTCGCCGAAAACATCGGCTCTACCTGATCCGTCCAATGCCGGTCCCCAAGCCGACGTTCGATTCGCCGCTTGCGGTTCCTCATGTTCTTGCGCGTATAATCGTTCATCTGAAATGCCTCCTTTTCCGAAGAATCTGTTCAAGGTTTTTTTCGCACGGAGAGGGGGCATTTCGGGTACTTCCGCTCTTATTGCACTATCATTTCCTCGTCAATCACGCTTGTTCAGGGGCTAGGTGGACACTATGGAACGGGCACTTCATTCCTCCAGGTCTCGAACGCGAAACAGATTCAAGTATGCGACCGTTTCCGTTTTAACCCTGTTCCTGATCAGTTGTACGCCGACGCTTCGCCAACCTACGCCCACCACCGGGCCTCTGGCCGTACTGCGGCCGGAGACGCTGGCCGATCAGGTGGAAGTCATTCGCACAGACTATGGTGTGCCGCACATTTACGCGGACAACCTCCAGGCACTGGGCTATGCGCTGGGTTACCTCCAGCTCGAAGATTACGGCAACCGCGTGGCGATGGGAATGGTCCGCGCCCGAGGCGAACTGGCACGCTATCAGGGCCGGCGCGCACTGGACTCTGATTTTGAGAGCCGGCCGTACTACCTGCGTGCGAGGGAAGTCTATTTCCAACTCGAACAAGGCACTCGTGACGTCTACGAAGGCTTCGCGGCCGGGGTCAACCGTTACATCGAAAGCTACCCGGAGGAGTTCCCTTCATGGATGCGTCCCCAGTTCACTGGCCATGATGTAGCGGCACTCTATGTTTATCGGCCTAATCCGCGCCAGGTGCGGCGCTGGATCGAGCGCATTCGAGCTGCGGATGAAGCCCCCCTGCTGAACCCGGGCCTAAACCCAGGGCAAGAATTGGCGCTCGGTGGGAATCAAAGGAAAGAATCCGCCCAGCATAGCTGGGACACGCAAAGCTGGGACGTCTCTATAGAAGAAGGCTCCAGTGCCTGGGCTCTGGCCCCGGACCGTACGGTCTCAAACGCCGCAATTCTGATGCGCAACCCACACCTGGGCTGGGATGCGGGCTACTGGGAGGTCCACGCCGTCATCCCCGGCCGACTGGATTTTTATGGCGACTTCCGTATCGGAGGTCCCCTGGGGATCATCGGTGGATTTAACTCCCAGCTCGGCTTCGCGACGACGAACAACTCGGTGAACAGCACGGAAGTCTACGCGCTGGAAGCCGATCCGGACCGGGAGGATCACTACCTGCTCGACGGCACGTCCGTACCAATTCTTAGCGAATCGCTGACGCTGGCCTATCGCGACGGCGATGGATACTCCATGGAGACGCGGGAACAGCTCTCGACCCCCGTGGGTCCGGTCATCTATCAGAAGCACGGCCGAGTCTATGTGCTCCGGACGCCACAAGACGGCGAGTTCCGCGCCGGTGAGCAGTTCCTCAGGCTGATCCAGGCGACGAACCTGGAGGAGTGGACCGAGGCGATGCGCTTACGCGCTCACCCGGGCTCCAACTTCACCTACGCGGACGCCGAAGGTAATATCTTCTATATCTGGAACGCAGCCATTCCTGTCCGCCCACATCCGCCGGGCGGAAATCTGGCAGTCCCGGTCACGCGGATGGATCAGATCTGGACTGAGCTGCACGACCTGGAATCCTTACCCCAAATCTTAAACCCGGAAGGCGGCTACCTCCGGGACGAGAATGACGGGCCATGGTTCGCTAACATGCGCGAGCCTCTCGCTCCGGACGACTATCCCGACTACTTCGAAGAGAACGAGTTCGGACTGCGCAGTCAGCACTCCGTTTTGCTGTTAGACAATGACAGCCGCGTTTCGCTCGAGGATGTCGTCCGGCTCAAACACAGCTACCGCATGCTCCTGGCGGACCGCGTCAAGAACGCACTGATTCAGGCAGTTCGCGAGCTCGACCAGACGATACCCGGGGCGCATGAAAGCAGGGGTGAAGCGATCGCCTTGCTGGAAGCCTGGGACAATACGGCGACCCCCGAGAGCCGGGGATCGGTGCTCTTCACCGAATGGTGGCGGATCTACACCGAGACTCTCGGAGCTGCGGATGGAGGCGGGAACGCCGACGACCCGGAACTGTTTGCCGAAGAGTGGACCGCAGAACGACCGATGGATACGCCTCGCGGTCTGGCGTATCCGGATCTCGCTGCTCGCCTGTTCGACGATGCCCTCGACGAAACAGTGCGGCGCTTCGGTTCTTTGGACGTCGCCTGGGGTACGGTCCACAGGGTCCGCCGCGGCAGCGTGGACGAACCGGTCGGGGGCTGCCCCGGTGCGCTGGGATGCTTTCGGGTCCTTAACTTCACGGACGATAGCGATGGCAGGCGCCATGTGGACGGCGGTGACGGGTGGGTCATCGCAGTGGAGTTTACGGATCCTCCCCGCGCCTATTCCATCCTCGGATACGGTCAGAGCGCGAGGGAGGACTCACCCCATTACGCCGATCAGGCGGCTCTCTTTGCACGCGGCGAGATGAAGAGCGTGGCCTACACGCGAGAAAGCGTGGAGCGAAGGGCCATCCGCCGCTACCGGCCGGGATATTAGGGTCGGGGGAAAGCGGAGCCGATACCTCACGCCGGACGCCGGATTCTCGAATAAGAACACTCCCCCAAGGGACGGTTCGGCGTTTTGTCCGCCGAGAAAGGTAACGGACTCCGCCGACACCACACCCTCAAAAGGTTCCCCTCCAATTCGGGAGCTGTGTCTTCCTTCGACGAAGCGGGCCGGCGGACCCAGTACGAAGGTCATCGATAGCGTCATGCTGTCTTCGCCCCGCGTGAACACGCCGGTGGCTTCGACATCGGCACCTCGTCTCTGCCCCGACATGGACGCGACAACGACGGGCCCCAGCGCTATCCATTCTGTTTCTTCGAAACTCTCCAGGCCCGGATTCGCTGGTCCACAGGCCGACAGAAAAAGAATCGATGCGAGGGTTGGGGCCAACCGCACAAAGGATGGAAGACGTTTCACCCGAGTTCCGTGGCTACGCCTGAGTGAAGCGACAGGAACGCGGATACCGCTTCGTTGAACCGCTCCGGACGTTCAAGATTCGAAATGTGGCCGGCTCCCGGAATGAGGACCAGTTGCGCACCCGGAATTCGCTGGGCCATTTTCCGGGCAATGGACACGGGCGTCAATCGATCCAGTTCTCCCGACACCACCAAAGTGGGGACTGCTATGTCTTCCAATTCCCCAACGGCGTCTTGCAAAGCCAGGGCCCGGGCGGTTTTTACGTAGGAATCCGTGCGCAGGTTGGACAGGCTTTCCAACAGAAGCGTGAGCGCGGTCTCTGGCGCACCGGGCGCCAGCAACGATGCGGCAGATGAGGGAGCCAGTTCGGCCGGTGTGGCGCCCTCGCCGAGTGGTTCGATTCGAGCGGACAGAAAGCCTTTGACAGCATCATCTCCCAGAGCGCGAAAGCTTGGAAACGTATCGGCCAGCACCAGGCTGGCTACACGCTGGGGGTGAGCGAAATAGAAACACTGGGCGATCATCCCTCCCATTGAAAGACCTACGAGATGAACCCGCCGAGCGCCGAGGTCATCGAGTGTCGCGAGAAGATCGCCGGCGAAATCGCGGGCAAACACGAGTTCGCCTTCATGATCTTCGCTCTCGCCGTAGCCCGGAGCGTCCCACGCCATAGCCCGATGCGTTTGACCAAAATGAATGAGCTGCGGGGACCAGTTCTCTTTCGTACTTCCCAAGCCATGGAGAAACATCACGGCCTCACCCTCGCCTGAAGTCGCTACGGAAATTCGAGGCGTCGTCGGGAGCAGTCTGGATGCAACTCTAGCCACCGGGCTGTTCTCTCCAGCACCCCAAACGTTCCTGTGCCCCTTGGTCTGAGAACGAGAACAGGACCGCATCCGCGCTGACTTGATGCGAGTAAGCTTCCCATGTTGGCAGCACGAACACGTCGTTCTCGGACCAATCGATCGAGGTTGATTCCAGCCGGGTACACCCGCTGCCGCTGACCACGACGCACACGACGCTGTCGGAGGACCGATAACGTTCCCCGCTGAAGTCACCGGGGAAATAGCTCAGATATGCGGCCATGGTGGGCAAGGGGTCGCTGCCGGTCGTTGGATCGAGATATCGAAGACGATATCCGTGCGAGGGATGGGCAGTACCCGATTGGCAGTGGCCATCCAATCGACGCTTCATCGTGACCCACTCGTAATGCCAGTACGGCGTATCGGTCGAATCATCGGGTGCGAAAGGCTTTCCGGGACGAACCTCGGGCTGTTCCGTCTCCCTTGAGGATTCAAAGAAGGTGGCATCGAATAGCTTGACGATGGCGTTGTCCACGCCGTCAAGCCATATCACTTGATTCCCGGAATCGTTCACGTGGCCATGCCACGTCCAGGGTGGGGTGACGATCAGATCGCCCGGACGCATCGGAACTTCGCGACCGTTGAGTATCGTCGCGGCGCCTTCACCGCTTAGGACGAATCGAAATGCGCTCTGAGAGTGACGGTGCTCGGAGGTGCGCTCACCGGGCAAGAGTAGCTGCAAACAGGCGTAGAGAGTTTGTGTCGTCCCAGAAAATGGTGGAAGCGCCGGGTTGTTACAAACCAGTACCCGCCGATCCGCGAACTCCGGGGACACTTTCCTGCCGATCTCATGTAACAACGGCAAGACGGTGGCGGCGGGCCAATGTGCCGGAACAAGCCGGGGATGGGGTTGGGCGGGGATATACGAACTGGAGTCAATCCATAAAGGCTGAAGATGGGCCTCCCGGACAGCGGTATACAGTTGTTTCAGATCACCATCGTCTGCCATGTCGGGTTCCTTCGCGACGGACACGAACTACTTGCCGGATGGCCCTCGATCGCGGGCCGTCAAGCCGGTCGCAATTATCAATTGTATCTTGCCGGTAGGCATAACTGCACCTCACAGTCAGTCCCTCGTGCAGCACTCGAATCGAAGTGGATTCGGAAGGCGGCACACCTCGGCATCGTTTATCAAGCGAATCGAGGAAATTGACTGCTTATTGAGGCGGTGCTAGTGTGAACCCGGCGCCGAGGCGCGGTGAAAATGAGCCGCTGCCCGTGGCCGCGCAAACTTCGAGTCGAATGCACCTGGACAATTACTGAAGGAGGATCAAAGAAGCGAATGAAACTAGGATTTGGCTTACCCAATATCGGCCCGGTGGCGAGCCCGGACGCCATCATCAAGGTGTCAAAACGCGCAGAAGAGCTCGGCTACGACAGCTTATGGGTCGTTGAACGCTTGCTCAGCCCTCTAAACCCTCAGACACCTTACCCCGGGACGCCAGACGGCTCGTTGCCCCAGCAGTACAGGAGTGTTCTCGACCCTCTGCAAGTCCTGAGCTTTGCGGCCGCGAACACCTCTCGCGTCTCATTGGGTACCAGCGTATTAGTCATGGGGTATCGCAATCCCCTGGTGTTGGCGCAAAGCCTGACGGCCATCGATGTCCTGTCCGGTGGCCGGCTGATCGTCGGGTTCGGGCAAGGCTGGTCGAAGGACGAATTCGACGCGGTCGGCACTTCGATGGCGTCGCGCGCTGGAATGGCCGATGAGTTTCTCCATGCACTGAAAGCGGTCTGGACTGACAATCCGGTGGAATTTCAAGGGAACCATTTTCAGATTCCTCCGTCCTATATCGATATCAAACCCGTGCAGAAACCGCATCCACCAATCTTTCTTGCCGCCTATGCGCCGGCTGCAATGCAACGCGTCGCGACGCTCGGTGACGGTTGGATGCCCGCCGGAATTCCAATAGAAGGTATGGCGCAGATGATGGAAGGGATCCGGGGAATGGCGAGCCAGTCCGGTCGCGACCCGTCTGAACTCAAGATGATCGTTCGCGCAAACATCGAAATATCCGACCGTTCTGCCGGGGCGGAGCGCGCGGTTTTTTCCGGCACATTGGACGAGATAAAGGCCGATATCACCCGTGTCAAAGACATGGGAGCTGATGAGGTGTTTCTAGATCCCCTGTTCTCTCCCGAAGCTACTACCGCGGAGGGCATCCTGGGTGTGATGGAGCAATTTAAGCCATCCGCCTTAGGTATCTAACGCAATCGGCATCCAGGAAACTGACACCGGTCCTTTCAAATCATGAAACTCGTTGGGGAGATGCCGATTCGAGTGCACGCCCTCGACAGGACCTCCCTTCTAACGCGACAACTATTCCGAATCGATCGCGCCTGGTCTAGAAAACGGAAGGTTGTCAATATCGACGTTGCCGCCGCTGAGCACTACGCCGACACGACCCAGGTCTGTGAGTTGTGCAAACTCCTGAGACAGAGCTGCAGCCAGAGAAGTCGCCCCGCTGGGCTCCACTACCAGCTTCATGCGTTCCCACAGTAGCCGCATGGCGCGCAGAATTTCGTCGTCTTTCACGCGGATCACGGCTTCGACGCAGTCGCGTAATACCGGCCAGGTAAGGTCTCCCAGGCTGGTCAACAGTCCGTCGGCGATCGTTTGTGGATCGAGGGACGGAATGTAGCGATTTTCGGATTTGGAGCGGTACGCGTCGTCCGCTCCATTGGGCTCGGCTGCAAAAATTCGGAGTCGAGGGTTCAATCCCCGAGCTGCGAGCGCAACTCCCGAGATCAGACCCCCCCCTCCAATTGGAACCAGCAGCGCGTCCAGGTTGTTGACCTGATCCAATAGTTCCAGCGCAACCGTTCCCTGACCCGCGATGATGGCGGGGTGGTTATAGCCGGAAATGCGTGTAGCGTTTTTTTTTGCAAGTACTGTGGCAAGAGTTTCTTCGCGAGCTTCGAGGGTCGGTTCACACAGATACACACGTCCGCCATAGCCCTCGACAGCGTGTCGCTTGACGATCGGGGCGTCACTTGGCATCACGATGTGTGCGGCAATTCCGCGAATTCTGGCCGCATACGCCAGCGCCTGACCATGATTGCCGCTGCTGTTCGCCGCCACCCCCCGCGCGGCTTGATCATCACTCAGGGACAGCACGGCGTTGACTGCGCCGCGGGCCTTGAAGGCACCGCAACGTTGCAGGTTCTCGCATTTGAAGAACAGGCTCCGGCCTGCCAGGGCGTCTAAGGTTTGGCTGGTGATTATCGGAGTCCGGTGGACGTGAGGAGCAATGCGAGCCGCTGCTCGACGAATGTCATTCAGATCGACAACGTAGCTGCCCATTACGGATTCGGCACGCAACGCTTCAATTCTTCGAACCTCTTACTGCTCCACGAATCGAGGCCAACCTTCGAGTTCACCGATCTCACTCCCGACCGCGTAAAGGGAAGGAGGTGGTCCTCATATCGTAATGTCGACCCTTCATCGAGCGATAAGCTCGCCGGGAAGAACGGGGGTGTTTTTCGGTAGAACACGGGCACGCGTGGCTTGCTCGAAGTCGTATCCATAGCTCAGTAGCTTGGGCTCACTATAGGCCTGGCCCATGAAGGAGATCGTGATGGGCAGGCCGTCGCTGTTTGTACCGGCGGGCACGACCAGTTCTGGGTAACCGCTGTAGCTGGCAATGAGCAAAGCCGATTCGTTGCCGGTCGCACGGGACCGTCCGGCTTGTGTCTGCTTGCTTCCGTCCGACAGCGCAGCGAGCAAAGCCGTTCGGCCCTCAGCCAGAGCCGCGCGCGCCCCAGCCGCGTCCTCGGTTCGAATGAGTGAGGCCGGGCGCGCCGCCGTCGGATAAACGATGGCATCGAGTGCGTAATTTGCGAAGACCGCCTCGGTGCCTGATTTCACCAGTGCAATGCCGTCGTTCACGGCTGCCAGATAAACAGGATCGTCAAGATCGAGGGCATAGGCGGCTGTGTACTGCAGGGCAAAGGCTTTTTCCGGGCTGCTGTCCAGGTAGCAACTGCCCGGGGCATTGGCCCGGGCAGTGAGTTCGTCGACGGTTCTGGGAGATCCGGGCCTGAGGGTCTCGAAGTAGTCCGCGATCTGAGCCTTGAATTCGGCGTTCCGGATCAACGGGAAGATCGGCTCCTTCATCGCATGCACATAGTCCGGGAACCGAACCGGATCGACGATGACCGCCCCGAGCCTCTCCAACACCACCATGGCTTCGTCGAAGACGCGGATGGTCTCGGGATCGGAGCCCAGGAAATCGCGGCCAATTCCGATGCGGGCGCCGACGAGCGAACCGACTTCGAGAAACTGGGTGTAGTCGGTCTCGAACCTGCCGGCGCTCTCCTGTGTGATTGCATCGGCGGGATCGACTCCCGCCATGACGCCCAGGACAAGCGCAACATCATAAACACTCCGGGCCATCGGACCCACGGTATCCAGGCTCAGGGTAAGCGGCACGAGCCCGGTGCGGCTGAGCAGGCCGAGCGTAGGCCGGAGGCCAACGATTCCGTTGGCCGAGGACGGATTGCGAACGGATCCGCGAGTATCACTGCCAAGGCCGAACTGTGCGAATGCGGCCGCGATGCCAGCGCCCGTGCCGCCGCTGGAACCGGCCGGGGCACGCCTTAGGTCGTGAGGATTTCGGGTTTGACCGCCTATCGAACTGAAACCCTGAGGAACGGCTCCGGCTTTTAGAACAGCAGCGTCCGTTGCGCCGGCCACGCTGCCACCGCCTGAAGCGAATTCGCTCAGATTGTCCTTGGAGAGAAGAATGGCACCGGCGTCTCGAAGTTGATTAACGACATACGCGTCTGCGGGCGGAACGGAGCCGGCGAGCAGGCACGAACCGGCGGTCGTGGGCAGATCGACGGTGCCGATGTTGTCCTTCAGGGAGAAAGGGATGCCGTGGAGCGGTCCGCGAACCCGCCCGGCCCTGCGCTCGACGTCGCGTGCCCGGGCTTCGCCCAGAGCCCTCTGGTTGAGGGAGATAATGGAATTAATAGTCGGCCCTTCTTTATCGTAAGCTTCGATGCGGGCCAGATAGAGTTCCATGAGTCTCTCAGCGGTGAGGGTACCGTTTTCAAAGGCGGCCTGCAGATCGGCGATATTCGCGTTTCCCAGATTTAGAGTCGCCGCACGGGTCGTGTCCGTCAGCGTGGGGCTGTTCTGAGCCCTCGCCTGCGAGGAAACGACACCTGTGATCAAAATAGGAATCAGTAGTCCCACCGACAGAACCACGACAATGATGCGCTTCATATTCCTCGCTTTCTGGCTCAATCCCGTTCTGTGAACGATCAGTCAGAATTAATCTAACCGATCCGCGTCTGTTCAAACTTTGGGCAGTGCGTTGTTGGCAATCTCGATACCGAGTGCGTGTCACCCGCTTTACACACGTCTCCCGACCCGCCCTCAGCGACCGCAGCCAAGATGCTGTAGTGGCCAAACTCGGCTGAATTTTGTCACTAAGGTGCCCCTCTTAGAGGAACGGAGGAAATCTAACTACATCGTGGATTTATACGCAAGAAAAGTCTCACATCCCGACCTTCGACGGACAACGGAATCTTCCAGCGGTAGCGGTTCCCAAGCTGCGAGACGTGCCCGGCTGATTCCGGAGGGGGCGATGCGACCACAAGAGCTTTACGGGGAGGCGATCAACAATGTCGGCCCCGAAAAGTGCTTTCCATGGAAGGAGTCCCCACATTTTCCACTGCAGTGAAAAAGGCCCGGCAAAAAGCCGAGCCTTCAATTCATTGACTTTGCAAGAGGCGCCGACCGGATTCGAACCGGTGCATAAAGGTTTTGCAGACCTCTCCCTTACCGCTTGGGTACGGCGCCATATGTGCTCAGAGGACCATTATACCTGGGCCCAAGCACCGGGTAAAACCGGCAGCGTCAGGGGAATAGACTCAAATCCTCGCCTTTGCGAAGTTTCGCAATGTAAGCAATCTGTCCCAGGTGATAGCCGAAATGTTCAATGGAATGATAGACGGCGTGCAGTCGCGTGACATCAAAGCTTTGCACAGTGATCCTGTCGGTGAGGGAGGATTCCCTCAGGTTCGCTAAGGTTTGATCTGCTGCAGCGGCCGTCGTTTCGACCGTTTCCATGAGCTCTGCTAACGATCGTCCGCCCTCTGCCTCGAACTCGGAAGGACGATCCCGTTCATCGGATGCACCGCCAACTCCGCTGACGATCCACTGCCGAAGATTCCCGGACATGTGCAGTAGGAGGTTGCCAACACTATTACTCGCTTCGTTCGGACGCCACCAAAGGTCTTCTTCGGAGATCATTTCGACAATCTTCCGAAGTTTGGGCAGGTAATCCCCCATCAGTAGAGTACGTGACGCTTCTATGAACTCGGCAGGCGCATTGGCCACGTTTTCAGGCGTAGGTCTCATAGTCAGTCGGTCATCAATCTAGCAGCACTGTGAATCGAAAACCGATGTAGGGAGAGGCCTGGCTAAAGCTGGATCGAGATCAAAAACTCTGGATGGCCAGGTCTTCGGATTCATGGATGTCGAACACGCTGTTCAGGCGAGAAAACTCGAGTAATTCTCGGACCTGACTGTTCAGGTTGGCCAGCTTCAAACGTCCCCAGGGCGTGCGGCCGGTCGCCTCACAACGCGGGCACGGCTCCCACTCAACCTGGTCATTTTGAAAGACCGAAGCACCGCACTCATCGCAGGTGTTCTGGGTAACGGTCCCATGTCCCAGGACCAACTCACCCAGGCCGCTGCTGTCGATATAGCTAACATTTTGAAGGTTGAGCAGGATGTCCTTGCTGCCCTGTGCCACCTGGTCCCGGATCGCCTGGCGAAATATATCCGATCCATCTCCGGCCGTGATCCGCCCCGAAACATCGATGACGACCACGTTCCCGACCAAGCGCGTTTCAAGTTTCAGGCTCATGGAAACAACCTCCGTCCATCGCATATATCGAGAACTACTCTTTAACCACAGACCCGATGCAGCAAGATTGAATCACTTATCCGGCAGAGTTGCAAGCGGGTGCGTGGAACGTTGGGCCCGCTGCTAATAGTGCACAGCCCGTGGCGACTCACCTCGGGCTGTACTGAGTGAACCGGGTCTGCGGTGCATCCCTTTAGGTGATTAGTTTTCAATGACGCGAACCGTGTCCAGACCAGCCACATTCAGGGTGAAGCTGAGAGGCACCCGGGACACCAGGAACGGGTTTTTATTCCTCCGCCGATCAAGTCGGAGAGGTGATCCTGTATTGTATTGCGCAGCAGCTGGAAGGGGCAGAATCGTGAACTTGGCCACAAACATGGAGTATTGATGCGCATAGCCTCCTGGAACGTTAACGGCATTCGTGCTGCAGTCAAGAAAGGCTTTGCTGCTTCGTTTGAGAGCCTGAACGTTGACGTGATTTGCATTCAAGAAACCAAAGCCCAGGACGATCAGGTTCTGGAGGCCCTCGCCGATATTGACGGCTACCGAATTTATACGAATTCCGCCGAGCGGAAAGGCTATTCAGGCACCGCAATACTGTGCAGACGCGAGCCACTGTCCATCCGCAGAGATATCGGTGTTGCCTCACACGATCAGGAAGGACGCGTCCTCGCCATCGAACTGGATTCCTGTTTCCTGGTGACGGTTTATACGCCGAACTCCGGCAATGAACTCAAACGCCTGGGATATCGACAACAATGGGACGCGGATTTTCTCAAGTGGGTAAAAAGGCTGGAGCGAGAAAAACCAGTCGTGCTCGGTGGCGACTTCAACGTGGCGCATACCGACATCGATCTTGCCCGCCCCAAACCCAACTACAACAAGAGCGCGGGATATACTCAGGCTGAAATCGACGGGCTGGATAATCTGGTCGCGTCCGGATTCGTGGATACCTTCAGATACCAGTATCCCGACGCAATCAAATACAGCTGGTGGAGCTACCGCGGGGGTGCTCGTCAAAACAACGTGGGATGGAGAATCGATTATTTTCTTGTATCGGAGTCGCTGACCCCACACATCAGGAACGCCGACATTCTCAATGGGATCATGGGTTCGGATCACTGCCCCGTATTGCTGGAGCTGAGCATCGGAAAATCGCTGAAGGGCGCCCGGTCGCGATGATTGGTTATAGTGGAAGTATCTTATCCAACGAGGATCAACCAAGGTGATGCGTCAAGCAATTAAGGTGTTTTGTTATTTCGGAGTTCTACTTGTGGCGGGGTCTCCCCTGTTCTCGCTTGCCACCCCCCAGAGAGGTGGAAACAGGATTCCTATCGCAGCAGGCGAGGGATGCCCCCCGGGCACGACCGAAGTTCGCCCACTGCAATGCCAGGCACCGGAAATGCCCGCACCCAGCATCGTGGATTACCGGCCCCAATCGACACTCGTGGCCGAGGAGCATCTGGTTCCGCGGGCGAAATATCCGGTTGTCGATATCCATGGTCACGCGAATTCGCTGGCTGAACCCGGCGTCATCGAGGCCATGGTCCGGGAACTGGACGCGCTCAACATCCAGGTGTACGTGGCTGCCGACAACCTGAGCGGTGACAGGCTTGAACGTACTCTGGATGCGATCGGGGCCAGTCCACACCGTGACCGCTTTCGCGTCCTGGCCGGGATCAACTTCGGTGACATGGAACCCGAATGGGGGCAAAGAGCCGCAGGCGAGATCGAAGCGGCCATCCGGGCGGGCGCGATCGGCGTCGGGGAGGTCTCCAAGAGTTTTGGCCTGACGCTCACAAAACCCGACGGTTCCCGTCTCCGCATCGACGATCCGGATCTCGACCCGATCTGGGAAACCCTGGCGCGGCTTGGGGTCCCGGCCTTCGTTCACACCGCCGAACCGCCCGAGTTTTTCGAAGCGCCCGATTACGAAAACGAACGGTGGCTGGAGTTGGCTTTGTTTCCGAATCGCCGGAACTACGGGCCGGACCACGTCGGCTTCGACGCACTCATGACCGAACGAGACAACCTGTTCCGGAATCACCCGGACACGCAGTTCATCGCTGCCCATTTCGGCTGGCACGCCAACGACCTGGGTCGCGCAGCTCGATTGCTGGACGAGTTTCCAAATGTGAATTTTGAAGTCGGCGCGATTCTTTATGAGCTGGGACGCCAGCCCAAGGCCGTAAATGACTTCTTCACGCGCTACCAGGACCGAATTCTTTTTGGGAAGGATAGCTTCCAGCCGAGCGAGTTTCCTTACTACTGGCGCGTCTTCGAGACCACGGACGAATACTTCGATTATTACCGTGACTATCACGCCTTCTGGAAACTGTACGGCGCGGGTCTGCCCGATGAAGTATTGAAGAAGCTTTATTACCAGAACGCAGTGGGACTCCTGCCCGGATTGCCCCAGACCGGATGGCCCGAGTGAACCCAGGAATCACCGCTGTTGGTTTAGTGACAGCAGTGAATGACAACGTGATAACGATCACGCCGCTTTCCGGGGTCCGGATCTGGCTGAAGTCCGGGTCCATTCGTTTTCAATCTCACGCATTAAGGAGTCGCTCACATGAGTGCTGACGAACCCCAGATCACACGGACCGAGATCCTCGAAGCCACCGAGAACATGCTGCAGTTGCAGCTCTACGTCATTCATACGACGCCGACCCAGGGAATGGGACCGGTGATGGCCAAGCTCGAGGCGCATCTCAACTATCAGCAGGAAATGGAACGAACGGGTGTCTACGTGGGTGCCGGTCCGCACTGGGAGGACGACGAAGAAACCTGGAAGGGTGATGGCATGATCGTCTTACGTGCCAACAACCTGGCCGGAGCACGTCTGGTTGCGGAGAACGATCCCATGCATTCGGGCGGCGCGCGCCGTTTCACCGTCCGTCCATGGCTGGTCAACGAAGGCACGGTCAGCGTGAAGCTGAATTTCTCTGCGAGTACTTACCAGGTCAGCTAAGATTCCGACAGCGCTCGGAGCACTCCGGTCCCGAAGAAACGCCGGGTTTCGGTGTTAACCCGAAACCAGGAGCATTGAAGGCTGGAGCCACGCTATCGTGTCGCCACCACGTCGCCCCACTCGGTCGGAATGTCGAGAGCTGGGTTCTGATCGAAGAAGTTGAACGGCATGATTTGTCAGGACTTGATCCCGGAAAAGTACGTCACGGTTCAATACTGCTTTCGGGAAGAGTTGCTGCGATTGCCATCGTGGCCCATGCCGTCCCTGCCGATGAAATCCATTGGTGACGTCCAAACGGAAAACCGCTCTCGAAATAAGATTGAGTCGGAAACGAACGGCTCTCAACGAGCCAGGATCCATCCTGATATTGGCTTTCTCGAAGGAATTGAACCCCACGGCGGTGCGTATCGCCGGTCACGGAGACAGCGGCCTCACGCAGAGCGAACAAAGAGAGTCCCGTTGCATATGCATCAGTTTCCAAGTCGGCGAGTTGCGACCAACCTCCATTGACTTCCTGCAGGGCAATAATGTCGTCGATCGCAAGGTCTATATCGTTTTGAGGGGCACCGCTCCAAACCAGCCCCAGCAGTCGCATAGCCCTTTCTTCAGCGGAATGGGCTGCGGCATCCATCAGCCAGCGCTTTGCCTGTTCGAGGCTTTCGGTGACTTCATTGTTCCGTCCTGCAATCGGATATAAAGAGAGGACACGGACTCCCATGGCCGTGTGGCTGATCGAGCTGTATTCCATTGGAGGTCGATTGATACCATTGCCAATCCAGCTGCCGTCAGGCATCTGCGTCGCTAAAGCATAGTGAGTGAACGAAGCTGTCATGTTATCCATCGGATACGCTTCCTCCGCAAGCGCCATCGCCACATAACCGACCGTCAAGGCGATCTGGCCAATGCGCTGTTGGCCCTGCATCATTTCGTCCGCTCCTAGTTTGTAGACCGCGAGAATGTCGTCTAGATTTTGGCGTACCAGCTCATCGTTCACGTCAATGCCCTTTCGACGGGCGACGGCAGCGGCCATGGCCGGCAGCGTGTTGTTGTGACACGTAATGCATGCCCGACTCTCGAAAGCAGGCGGACTAGCTTCGAGCAATAATGAAACGCTCCGGCTTACCGATGTACGGGAATCTGAGACACTTCCGGCTTGCGGAGAGGGAAAAGTCTGTTGTCGCGGCCCACTGCCTCGAGTCGCACCGTATCTCTGCAGCACATCGATTCTGGCTTGGTCCGACCGATAAAATGCCCAGTCCAGTGGTCGTTCTCCTTCTGTGGTCTCGGCGTTCGGATCCGCTCCGTTCTCTAGCAACACTTCCAGGATTGCTGCTGTACCGGATTCGGAGGAGGCCCCTGAATGTAGTGGCGTCCGACCATAGGAACCCAGGCTCACATTGACGTCCGCGCCCATTTCAATCCATCGAGTGATCAGTGACGCATCTTGCCAGCGAGCGGCACCGTCCAAGATTGCCAGATCAGCAGTCTCCCGTAAGGACATTAGATACTCGATCGTCGGCAGGTGAAGCCGCCCATGCGCGATTGGTTCGTTCGGGTCCAAGCCTCTGTCGACCAGAAAACGGACAACTCCTACGTCAGCCTGCCTGATTGCGAGCCGCAACGCATTGGCACCGGACGCGTCCTCAGCATGGACATCCGCGCCGTATGCGATGAGAAGTCCGAGCACGTCTACCGACTGAGGAAAGGTCGCGGCGACAAGTAACGGCGTTCGCCCGAGTGTTACCGACCTCGCGTTGACTTCCGCACCGTGTTCCAACAGGAGTCGGGCCTTGGCCGAATCAGGCATCGCCCAAATCAACGGCGGTGTTCCGGCAGCGTTACTTCGGTTCGGATTCGCCCCACCTTCCAGCAACACCTCAACGCATTCGACGTCCGCAAAAAGCGTCGCGAGCATCAGCGCGGGAACACCCTCTTCGTCGGTGATATTGGGATTTACGCCGCGCTCGATTAGCTCGGCAACGGTCTCAGTGTCACCGCGCCGGATAGCTGGCAACAATGCGTCCTGCCCGCTATTGCTCTGGGCCGACACAGATAGCGCGAATAACGCGATCGGTGCGAGTCGAAAGAACTTCATCGTTCCACCATATTTTCCGATCTCCAGCCAAGTTTCGACAATACTTCTCCCATCGCACCCTTACCGATTGGTGTGCCGATCTCGTAGTGGTCGAGTTTGGCGCCGGGTTCCATAGTTGCGGTCTGTCAGAACAGTGTTTAGAAGGCTGGGGGCAGTCTATAGAAGGAGTGGGATACGGGGCAACGAATTCTCGACTTCCAGCAAGATGAATTGTCAGGACTTGCGAATGGATTGCAGGGCTATATAGATTAGAACTTTGTCTATGGCGCCGGCACTCGTTCCTTGAGTGTTTACAGTTTCAAACTTCGATCTCGATATCCTGCTCCGCAACACGGACGTTGTAGCAACGAACCGGCGTGAATGCCACACGCGACAGGGCTTCACCGGTTGTGATATCAAACTTAGCGCCGTGCCATGAGCAAGTGACCGCCTTCCCTGCAACACGACCGCCCGACAGCGGGGCGCCCTGATGCGTGCACGAGTCGCCGATCGCATAGTAAGCTCCATCCACATTGAAAACGGCAACCTGCTTGCCACTCACATAAACCGTTTTCCCTTGCCCGTCGGGAATGTCCTCTTTCTTCGCCGCTTTTACAAACTTTCCCATCCGCAATCTCCTTCACCCTCGACTGAAAACATCATACTTAAACTTTCAAAGAATTGTTTGACCTCCAGGCGACATCAAAGGTCTTCGTACACCTCGTTTTTTTCCGAAAAACCAGACGTTGCCAGACTCATTTGCTACGTTAGCCGCGGGCTCTCATCTTGTTTGCACAAAACAGGAAACGGGCTAAGAGAATTGGCTTTCGAGGAACGCTCGTCCCTTGTCTGTAAGCTGAAACACCCCGGCGTCATCGTCCACAATGGTAGTTCACGACGATGCCCCATTCGGCAGGCAGTTCCTCGACATCTGGGAGACTGACACTAAATCTATAGTAGAGTCATGCTGCATGACCGATGATCTCGCCCCGACAGCGGCGCCAGTGATAGCTGGATCGGGTGAACATCATGCCGCACATCTGGCGGTCATGGTCCCAAGTTGACAGTTCCGTTGAGAATGCTTTTAATTCGCCTATCCCTGGGTGGAAGCTGGCATTGCCGGTTGGAGATATCCTGTATGGAGGTCTTAAAGTGAGGAAACGAACTTGGACCGTTCTCTCTATGATTGCGGCTCTGGGTATAATTTCGATCCCTGTTCTCGGTCATCACGGAACCAACGTCTCTTACGACCACGAAAATCCTCTTACCTTCGAGGGCGTCGTAACGGAGTTCCGGTTCACGAATCCCCACGCGCAACTCTTATTCGACGTGACGGACGAACGGGGCGACTTGGTTCATTGGGCCACCGAGCTGACGAATCCTTCCAACCTGGCCAGAAACGGCTGGGGCCGGAGACGATCGATGGAGGCCTTGAAACCGGGGACTCCGATCACCGTTATTCTGTTCCCATCTAAGGCCGGTACGACCGTCGGAGTGGCCTCTAGGATTCTGAACGAGAATGGTGAGCAGGTCTTGATCGAGAGAAGACAGCAGCTCCCGGAAAGACTCCCGGAGAACCAATAGCGGACAGCGTTCGATCCCCTGCAAGGCCGGAAGGACCGAGTCGTCGCCGGGCTCAGCGACACCGTGGTCAGGCCGGACCACCAACGAGAACGGTACTTTCCAGACTTGGGAGCAGCGCTTGTCTGCGATGATACTGCCGGGAGGGGCGAGTCTGTGCCACAGTTACCAAAAGTCTCAGGAGGGTTAAGATGCGCAATTCGCCCGTGATCTGGGCCATCGCTGTCGTGGCTATTCTGATGTGTTCGCCGGAAACGTTCGCCCGGCAATCTGACCCCCACGACCTGTCGGGAATCTGGAGTCGCAACGCGCAGTACTGGGGCGGGGGCGGGGTGTGCCCGGGGTGCGGCGACCGCGGCTTTGGAAACGAGGTGCCGCAAATGACTCCCGATGGAGAGGCTCGCTTCAACCTCAACAAGCCCTCGTACGGGCGTTATCTGGGAAGTGATGAAGCGATTATTTACGCCGAAGAAGAGCACATCGGCCGCCGCAGGGCCGTCCCCCCCGGTGTGGGCAACGATCCCGCGGGGTTCTGCAATCCCTACGGTTTGACCCGGGCGCTGCTATCTCCGAATCCTGTCGAGATGGTGCAGACTTCGGACCGGATATTCCAGTTCTTTGCATGGACACGTCAGTGGCGTGAAATCTGGCTGGATGGAAGAGATCTTCCCTCCCAGCCCGACCTCCCGCGCTGGTACGGGTACTCGGTCGGCCGATGGGAAGGAGACACGCTGATCGTCGACACGGTCGGTTTCGACCCGAGAAGCTGGGTCGATCATTTCGGTTATCCCCACAGCGATCAGATGAAGCTCCAGGAGCGCTACCGGCGCGTGGAGCCGGAGACCCTGGAGCTGACCATGACACTCACCGACCCGCTGACGTACGAGGCACCGTGGGAGAGCGAGCGGAAGATCTTCAGGTTGGCGCCAAGGGACGTCATGACATACGACGGGTGGTACGGAATTCTGGAAGAACCCTGCGCTCCGGTGGATGAAGTGGATTCCTTCAACAGCACGATTCGGAATCCTGCAGCCGGTGTCGGGGGGGTGGCCCGGTAGCTGCGGCATCACCCATTCCTATGCTCGATGTAATTCGAACGACCCTGTGGTTTTTCCACTTTACCTTGTAGGAACTTCGAATTTCAGACCTGGAATTTACGGCCCTAAAGCCGACCCGCTACACCTTCGCCTCGTCTCCTCGAAAGTGCCGCTTTGCCAGGAAGCACCCCAGGAATGCGGGTATGGCCATCATCTGGTGGTTGATCTCGGCGCCCCGACTCGGTGCGCCCAGTTCCTGCATGAATGGCGTGCCGACCCAGAACGGCCCATAGAATCCGATCATGAGTATGAGCACGACCCACCAGCTAACCGGGGTTCGGACACTTTGCGCTGCGAACAAGATCAACAGGATGGCAACCATTGCGCCCAAATCGCCGCCCAGCTCCCTAAAGAAATGGTGATAGCTGTGCGTCTGGATTCCCGCGACGAGCAGGTGCCGTTCACTACCAATGTGCCCAGCCGTTGCACTTAAGCTGCCCCAGCCGAGCAAAAAACCAAGGATCACCAGAGCGCGGGCAGTCCAAATATTCGTCAAGAAGCTTTTCATCGTTTCCCCCTCTTGATTTTAGTCACATGCATTCTAGATCAATCCCGGGATTCAAGGGAGTCGTTCCTCGTCATACCTACCCTTTCCTCCGCTGGGGACCAGGCTATGGGGAAACGAACACGCCGGGGTCCCAAGTTGCTGATACTGCACGGTGTGCTCCTCGGGTACGCACTATGGGCGGAAACGGAAGAGGGCTCTTACCATGGGAGATGGGGGTAAATCGGAACGGGAAGGGACGCAGTTTCGGGGCTCATCGACGTGGGGTTGGTTACGTCCCACGCGAGTCTTAGAGTCATAGCCTCCTGCCTGTGAAATCACCTAAAGCCCGACACTTTCCTGGTCGATACACAAAGGGAGTGAACCTTTCGAAAACAGCGGGGTGATCAATGAAAGATTACTGCAGCTGCGGATCTCACAATCCCGATCAGACTACACTGAATGGCGGAATGATCATCTGCCCGGACTGCGAAAAGCCAATCTGTTGTAACGCCGTTCTTCTGGGTCTGACCCCGGAACCGCCCCACAGCGCGGAGATCGGAGATGGAGCGCATCTCATTTGCTGGCGACATTGGGACATTGTTGCACCACCCAACCGGCATGCGGTTTGAATCCTCATAACCCACTCCAAGGGACTCGAACTCTTTCCTGATTCCTCGCCCACATTCAGCCTGTCCGCTTTTCCTTTTCTGAAGTCAAACCTGGGCATATAATCCCGGAGGGCGCGCTCCACTTTCTTCAAGAATTAGCGCTCCCGTGCTCGGCTGACCCTCTCGAAGATGGCCTTTCGGCGGGTTGGCCGGGCCCCTCTTATTATTCCCCATTGTCAAAGAGACGTGTCACGGACTCCCGATCAAAAAAACGCTGCGTCACTTTCGGAGATCGGGTATCTCCGAGGTATGGGAGATATCAGGATCCATGTCTCTCGAATCGCTTATCCTGCCGTTCGTAAACCGATCAGTTCGCCATATGCCAGGACGTGACCCTCGATCCCGGCGAGGACATCGGCTCGGGTGTTCGATTCAGGGCTGATTGCATCGACGTCCAGGGCATAATCGCGGAACTGGTACTGATGCCGGCCCAGTGGTGGACAGGGCGGAAGGCCATGGTATCCTCGTCAGAATCACTCATTAACGACCGGTAAGCGCTGAATAAATTCAGCCTTCACTTCGAGTAAAGAAAATGAAAAAACAACTCTTCGTAGCCATCATTCTTGCGGGCGTCGTCCTCACTGGCAACGCAAGTGCCGAAGTCATCGAAAAGGAAGGGACTTTTGGAGGAATGCGAGTCGACTACATCGTCGTCCTTCCAGATGGATTCGATCCTTCAAACGAATATCCTGCCGTACTCGCCTTCGCAGGCGGCGGGCAGACGATGAGGACAACGCGGAACGCGGTGGGGAACCATTGGGCCGGGGAAGCCGAGAAGCAGGGCTACATCGTCGTCAGTCCCGCTGCTCCGATGGGACAGTTGTTTTTCCGGGCGGGCGCTTTGATCGTCCCCGCTCTTCTGGACGAGATCCTTCGGGACTACAAGGTGGAAGGAAGTAAGTTCCACATCGCCGGCCGCTCTAACGGAGGACTGAGCGCCTTTCACGTCGCCGCATCCTATCCACAGTACTTTCGCTCTCTGACAGGCTTCCCGGGCTTCCTGCGGGATGCAAACCGGGAGCGGGTGGGGGCCCTCACCGGACTGTGCATTTACCTGCATGTCGGAGAGTTTGACGACGGCTGGAGGCAGGCAATGATGGGACAGGCTGAAATGCTGCGTGACCAGGGCTTCCGGGTCCAGTTTGCAGTGGAGGACGGCATGGGACACGCGCTCGACAGCCTGGCGGGGGACGGATCGAAACGATTGTTTGAACACTTCGCAGACTCCGCCGCAAACTGCGAGTAATCAGGCGTCGCCGCCGGGGGATCCCTCGGCCTCGATAAAAATCCGCTTCACTTCAGGATAGGCACCCTTGATTTGCCGTTCAAGGCTGCGTACGGTCTCCTCGATATCAGTGGCCGTGACCTGACCTGCGAACTTAACACCGAGATTCAGAAGGATGAAATCCGGCCCCATGTGCAAGGTCAAAACTTCGTTTATGTGGAGCACGTCAGGCGAGGCATTCACAAGTTGGCGGATTCCCGAGATGACCGGCCCGTTCGCAGACTCGCCGATCAGCAGGCCTTTGGTTTCGTAGGCCAGCCAGATCGCAGTGCCCCCCAGAATGACCCCGATCAGGATGGACGCCACGCCGTCGAACACAGCCATTCCGGTCGCCTGGGTCAGGGCCACGCCGGCGAATGCGACACACAGTCCCAACATCGCCGCGGAGTCTTCAAAGAGAACGACGAACAATGTGGGATCCTTGCCTCGCTGAATCGCTTCGACATAACTCCACTTGCCCTTGGTCTTCGTAAATTCAACCCAGGCGAAGTACCAGGCCCCACCCTCAAATATCATCGCCAGGCCCAGCACGACATAGTTAACGGTAGGATTTTCGATTTCTGTGGGCCGAACGACAGCGGCAACACCCCCATAGATAGAAACGCCGGCTCCGACGCCAAAGATCATAATCGCAACAATGAAACTCCAAAAATAAACTTCCTTTCCGTACCCGAAAGGAAACTGTGGGTCTGGGGGTCTCTCCGCGCGCTTCAAACCGTAGAGGAGCAGGATCTGGTTGCCGGTATCGACGAGAGAATGGATGCCCTCCGACAGCATTGCGGAACTACCCGTCAGAAAGGACGCGGCGAACTTAGTCACAGCGATCAGCGCATTGCCGGCGAGGGCAGCGAAGATAACTTTCTTTGAGGATCCAGCCATGGATTACCGCGAACCAGCCACTACCGTGAGGGCGTAAACCGGTTGACCTCTATGGTGTCGCCTATTTCGATACGCATCAGATCTTCACCCAACTCAAGGGCTCCGTCGTAGTTGATCCGTGTGGAGGCCACGAGGTCATCGAGAGAGGGTGCCGGGATCTCAGAATCGCCACGCAGGGTGAGGTGGGAATACACGGCGAGTCTGGGGTTTACGCGATCGAAAACTATTCCGGCAGCCTCGGGAGTGGTGTGATGCGCGATGATCAGTCGTTCTCCTTCCGACCTGGCTAGAAGCGCGTCACTCGCTGCTGCGACCTCATGAATGATCACGTCGGTACCTTCAGCGTATCGGATAAGGTTCTCGCTGAACCGCGTATCGCCGGAGATGACGACAGACCGTCCGAGATAATCCACCCGATAGCCCATCGCAGGCTTTATCAAATCACCATGGTCGACATCGAACGCAGTCACCCGCACCCCGTTTCGCTCAAACACAACACCCTCGGTGACATCTTTGGCGACAATCGCCACGCCTTCGGGAAGATAGTTCTGATCCGCAACCCGGATCCGGATATCGGCTTCATACGCCTGCTCCAGACCAGCCATCATGGCTTCGGTCCCACCCGGTCCCCAGATCTGGAACGGCGTCATGCGGCCACCGAAGCCGGGAGAAAGCCAGCCGGTCAGCCAGAGATCCGGAATACCCACGGTGTGATCGGAATGAAAGTGAGTGAGGAAGACGCCGGTCACTGCTCGTAGCGGCATCCCGAGCTGAAACAAACGCTGCGTCACTCCTCGCCCGACGTCAAAGATCAATTTTTCGTCCCCCGCTTCGACCAAAGTACTCGGACCGAAGCGGTCCATCAGAGGCGGTGGCGCGCCGGTACCCAGAAGCGTCACGGTGAGCTCCTGCCCATAAACGGCCTGCTGAGCTACGAGCAGGAAACACAAGGTAAAGACGCTCCGTAACATTATTAAGGTCATTGGGACATATCTCCTGGTCCGGGTGCTCGGGAACTTCCCGCACAACGGGATCATCCTGGATCTCATGAAAACTGCCGTGGACCTGTCCAATTGTTCTCTTGCTCACGCCAAGCGGTCCTATCCAACCCAACGAACAGATATCTTGCGGATCCTCTCAATGGCTTCCAGTATGTTATCGAGCGAGTTCGCATAACTGAATCGAAGGTAACCGGCACCGTGTTCACCAAAACCATCGCCACTGAGACAGGCCACACCGGCTTCATTCAGGATCATGTCGGCCAATTCTTTTGAAGCGATACCGGTTGCGGTGACGTTCGGAAACGCGTAAAAAGCTCCAGCAGGGGGCAGACACGTGAATCCCGGAATTGACGCGAGGCCCCGAACGATGGCGTCACGCCGCCGCTGAAACTCCGCGACCATTTCGTTCACACAATCCTGGGGGCCTTCGAGTGCGGCCAGACCGGCCCGCTGAGTGAAACTGGCCGTGCACGAATTGGAATTAACCATTAACTTCGCCACAGCCTCGGCCAACCAGACCGGCATGACGCCATAACCGAGACGCCAACCCGTCATCGAATAGCTCTTCGAAAAGCCATCGAGAACAATCGTCTTTTCCAACATCCCGTCGCAGCCAGCTATCGACGCGGGATTGGAATCGTACGCGATTCGAGAGTAAATTTCGTCGCTCAGGATCATGACATCCCTTTCGCGGCAAAGGTCTGCGATCAGCCTCAGATCTTCCCTGGGCATCACACCGCCAGTCGGATTGCCGGGGGAGTTCAAGATTAACATCTTCGTCTTCTCGGACAAGCGGTCGGCAAGGACGTCGAGATCGAATGAGAAGCCGCGGCTCTCAAGCAACGGTATGGGGATAGGCGTCGCCCCAAGAAAACGGATCATAGATTCGTAAATGGGGAACCCCGGATCCGGATATATCACTGCATCACCCTGTTCAAGGAGCGCAATCATCGTGAAAAACAGGACGGGCTTTCCTCCCGGAACCACACAAACGTTTTCTGCGTCGACGGTGACACCACGCGTACGCGAAACGTACGCCGCGATGCTTTCGCGGAACTGGGGAAATCCCGGCGGCGGCCCGTACTTGGTCACACCGTCATCCAGCGCTTTCTTGCCCGCTTCCACAATATGAGCCGGCGTTGGAAAGTCGGGCTCGCCTATTTCCAGGTGGATCACACTCCGTCCCTGCGCTTCGAGAGCCCGCGCCTTCGCCAGGACTTCGAATGCAGATTCGATCTGCATTAAGGACATTTTTTCGGCAAGTTTCACGGCTGCTATTGTTCGAGTTCCTTCTGATTCATGGGGTCGGGACTATTGATCCATAACGACGAATCGTACTGTCGCCGTGGCTGCGCGATGTCAGGACGAAGGTTCCTGTCGAACGGCTTCATTGTTATCACAACGGACCTCGGTTCGAAAGTCAGCTCGTAAACAATGTCCTTTTTCCTATGATAGGGTGTCGTTCAGGAGCGAAAGGATAAGGAGCCCACCTCGTGCAATGCCCACGCTGCGAGTCCGAGAGCATCAGGCGCTCCCGCCGCAATCTGATGGAGCGGGTCCTGTTGTTTTTTCTGCTTCCCTACCGTTGTCGAAGCTGTGAAACTCGATTCTATCGACTGCGTTTTTTCACCCGCTGATCCCGAACCGAGGCAGGAGATTTCCCGGAATGAAGATAACTGACGAAACACAGCGGTCCATTCTGGCTCTTTTGACTGAAAGCCCTCTGAAGGCAGATGCGTTCGTTTACGGTTTCGATCTCAACGTCCTCACAGCTGTGTCAATCAAGGTCAAGGGACAGGAGCACTTCTATTACACGCTCCACCCATCCGAAATCGAGGGCAAACCATGGGAAGTCAGAGAAAGTCCCGGGGCTTTATTCCACGGAGCGGAAACAAGCCGGTTCCCCACTCTCGAGGAGGCCATCGCCTACATCGGTGACTGGCTGGGCCGGGTTGAAGCCCAGGTCGAGGGCCGAAAATCACCCGAGAGTCCATGAACGCAGCCATGACACAAGACGCCGGGATACGCATTCGGGGCCTGGAAGAGTCTGAGCTGCCCGAAGCCAACCGCATCTTGCGGATGGCGTTCGGCACATTCCTCAAAGCCGAAGATCCGGCAGCGCTGTTCCCGGGCCGCGATCTGGTTTCGACCCGTTGGAGGGCCGACCCGTCGTCCGCCATCGCTGCGGAACACGAGGGAAAACTCGTCGGCACGAATTTCGTCACCAATTGGGGAAGCTTCGGTTTCTTCGGCCCGATAACCGTTCTTCCAGAATATTGGGGCCGAAAGGTCGCTCAGCTGCTTCTGGACCGAACCATGTCCGTATTTGACGACTGGGGTATTTCCCATCGCGGTCTATTAACTTTTCCGGACAGCCCCAAGCACATCCATCTCTACGAAAAATACGGCTTCAGGGCCGGTCACCTGATCCCCGTCCTCGGCAAGGATGTGGCCCCTCAAACAGGAGCGGAGTACACCCGGCTCTCGGCCCTCTCTGAACAGGACCGTCTTGGAGCGATCGATGCGTGTGGTGAGCTGACGCGGGAGATCCTCGACGGTTTGGACTTGAAGAAAGAACTCGGGGCAGTCCTTGAACAGAAGATCGGTGAAACCTGTCTGATCTTCGAAGCTTCGACTCTGGTTGCGTTCGCCATTTGCCACTGCGGACCCAACACAGAGGCTGGAAACAACACCTGCTACGTCAAGTTCGGGGCGGTCCGGCCTTCGGGCAAGGAGAGCACACACTTCAAACGCCTGCTCCAGGCATGCGAGGCCCTGGCTGCCGAGCAGCGATTGAGTCTTCTATCCGTCGGTGTGAACATGGGGCGATGGAAGGCCTACTCCCAACTCACCGCATCAGGATTTCGGACACGATTCACCGGGGTTGCAATGGAAACCCGCCCGGAGCGTAGCTACAACCGACCTGAGGTCTACATCATCGACGACTGGCGATAGGGTTAGGGTCGTTAAGAAGGGCTGAAAGCCCACAATTGTAAGTTTCGACTCTCAACCGCTAATTCTTTTTCCCGAACCAACTCACGTCTTCCGGATCGATCAGGTCCGGCACCGTCCAGCCGTCCAGATCGTACTCGCCCATGCACGTATCGACGAACTCTTGCATGCGGTCTGAAAATTCGAACGCCATCAGTCATCGCTGAACTCCTCTGGCGTTAAAATGCACCTGAAGGACGAAACTCGGACCGGATCTTCTCCCCGTCTTCAGGTGTGAGCCATCGCTCCTCCACCAGACGATCCACGGACTCCAGAAACCGCTGGGCGTATCCGTCAAAGCTTCCGTACACAGCTTCCAGTTGTGACCAGGTGAATGAGACCCAGTAGCCGTTGTCGCTACAGCGGAAGGGAGTGCTTCCGCCCCTCCGTCCTGGATAGAAAGTGGCCGTCGGCACGTCCAACCAGGGTGTCCGCAGTCCCCCAAGCGCGTTGCCGAACTCGTCGTTTATGAAATCGCTGCCCGAAAGCGCCAGGAACTCGGCCCTCGGCGGTGGCGTGCCCTCACGCACCCACCGATCCAGCTTGGCAAAGGCCCCTGCAAAAACAGAGTTATTGTCAAAAGTGGTGTTTAGGAGATTGATTCAAGCGGCGGCCTGATCGACTTGTGTCGCTTCGACACCATCGTTGAATTTCACTCCGATGATTACCTTGCTCAGATCATCGAATCCTCGTAATCGTCGCCAATTGTTCTCAGCGCACTGGCCCAGTTTGAACATCATGTGCAGCATGCCATCCCGTGTCAGGCAACCTCTGGATCGCTTCGTTCGGTGTCGAATGGTGGCAAAGGTCGACTCAATGGGATTCGTCGTTCTGATGCTCTGCCAGTGCTTGGCCGGAAAGTCGTAAAAGGCCAGCAGTTCCTCTCTGTCTTTCTGCAGGCAGAGTGTGGCTTTCGGATACTTCGGTTCATAGGTTTCAATGAACAAGTCGAATGCCTTCTCGGCGTCTGCCTTCGTCTCGGCCTGCCAGATCGAGTGCAGGGCCTGTTTCGCCTTCGCCTGGACCGACTTGGGCAGGCAGTTGAGGACGTTCATGACTTTGTGCATCCAGCAACGTTGTTGACGTGTCTCGGGATAGATTTCCTCCAGTGCGGCCCAGAACCCCATCGCACCGTCACCGATGGCCAACTTCGGAACATTCATCCCACGGGACTTCAGCTTCAACAAGACCTCGCGCCAACTCTGTGTCGATTCCCGTACACCGTCTTCGATCGCCAGGAAACGCTTCTCTCCGCGTTCATTCACGCCGATCACGACCAATGCACACAACTTGGTTTGTTCCGCCCGAAGTCCGCTGTAGATGCCGTCGGCCCAGACATAGACCCAGCGATCTGCATCCAAACGCTCCTCGCATCCGAGGCGGTACTGTTCGCCCCAAACCTGTTTCAACCGCGATACCGTGCTCGCCGACAGACCCTGCGCCTGGGGACCGACAAGAACTTTTAGGGCCTCACCCATCTCGCCGCTGGAAACGCCTTTCAAATACAACCACGGCACCGCTGCTTCCAGCGACTTCGTCTTCCGAATGTACGGTGGTACCAGGGCCGATCGGAACGTCACAGCTTCGCCCGTCTTGGCACGGACCTTCGGGATTTGGACTGTTACCGGACCCAATCCCGTCTGCAGTTCGCGTTCCGGCAGATAACCGTTGCGTACCACCCCGGCGTTTCCTGTCTCAGTTCGCCGGCCACCGTGCTGGGATAGCAGCTCTGCCAATTCGGCTTCCACTGCGCGTTGGATCAGTTGCTGTGCCCCAACTCGTAGTAGTTCTGTTACTGGATCCTCAATCGTTTCTCGACCTTCCGGTCCATTCACGTTACTCTTGCTCACAGTGGCGTATCTCCTATGGTTGCTTTGAAGTTTTGTCACAACAAATCAACCAGATACGCCGCTCTTATTCAATCCCTCAAACACCAGATTCGGTTATAACTCGCAAAAACATAGGGCTGCGGAAAGCTGTTGATCAGTCCGAAAGGCTCGCACTCTGCCGGGAATATCCATTGAGCCGAAATCGGAGGGACTCCCATGGCCGCAAGGTCTTCGACCGGAGGATAGTAGCGGTACTGCGATTCGTCGAAGTGGCTGGCGCCGGGGACTTCGTACTGCCGGAAGCGGTAGCCCCTCACGTCACTGTCCGGCCGGCGGATGGACGGAGAAATGCTGCCTTGAGCAATGATTTGAATGACTGGCGCACCGACGTCCTGAATTATTCGTCTGGGGTCGCTATCCCCCAGTGGTTCCTCACACGCATTCAGAGTTCGAGGGCCACCGCTTTCCTTGATGAGATAAGCGTCATAAACCGGAGCTCCGTTTGCCAGCCTCACGTTTCTATGAATCGCGTTCGCGTAAGTCGGCAAGTCGCCGCCCGACTGCATGCCGGCATAAACGTACTCCACTTCGAAGCCCGAGAGCGGGCTCGATGCTCCCCCGGACTTCAACAACGCGCCGACCTGGCTGATCACATCCCAACGGATGCCCTCCTCGGACCTCGGGAAGAACTGAGCCGGCCGGTCCCAGGAATCCCGACGCACGCGCCCGCAGTCTTCCACCGGTCGGGGATACGCAAGGCGTCCATAGCGGCGAATATCGAACATCCGGAGTGCACCGATATTTCTAGAGAAAACGGTCACCGCGACCCACGCATGCCCTCTGGAGAGCAGGTGTTGATTGAGCTGGCCCCAAATCGCATAGGTGTCGAAGCCGGCACCCTGGTTGGCCACGTCTACCAGAACCGTACCGCTGAAGTCGCCCGAATCCCCGGGGCGGCGCACGAAAATACGCGTCGTGTACTCGAGACCCGGTGTCCTCACAGTGAGACCGCCATCCATCTCCCAGTCGTAAACGTTAGCCGAACCGCTGATGAAAAATTCCTCTTCCACGTAGCCGTACGTGGACAGATCAATTTCCGTCTGCGCGACGTGCGCTGCGGCAAAGGGATGGGAGTCTTCCGTAACAGGTATCGGACCGGTGCTGGTGGGAATCGATACGATCAGAGGCGAGAGCGAACCCTGGGCCCAAATGGAAGGGCTGAGCTCGGACGACATCGTAAAAACGACGAACACCGTTAAGACAACACGCAACAAGACAATAATCAACGAAACTGCAGGTCGTGGGGGCAATCGCATCCTGGTTTTCCTCCGCAAGCTGACCCCGGCCTGGTTCCCTCGTGTGTCGCCATCGGGGCCCAAACGGCTATCCTACACCTGCATGCATTGAAACGCTTCTCAGATTCGCTCGGTGGGAGTCGATCCACTGTCAGAGGGTAAGAAAGGGCAGGAAGGAAAGTCTAAAGAACCGGCCACTCCGTGGCAAACAAGGGCAAGAAAAGAAGGGCACAAAAATGCAATCGGGCCAGTCGGCGCGGCTTCCACACCCCCATGGTGATGTGAATGCGCCAAACGTGACCACCGGCCAAACCCCAGATCTAAGAGCTCTTTTTCGATGCCCCGAACGGCTTGTGGATTGCTCCACACTCCGCCTGGAATCAACGCGCCAAGTGGCCTGTTTGGTTGCGGCCAAACCAGCCCAATCGCAGATGTAATATTGTGCCTTTTTGAGTTGCCGTCAACGCGAAAGATTTGCGTGAATTTTGGGTCCGGAAGTTTGCCGTGATGATGCCCCAATGACGGGCTTCAGGACACTGAAGGGGATGTCCTGGGGAAATCATGCATATCCAGCAACTGGTCCAACTGGTCGACGTACTCGGATTCCTGACCGCTTACCTGCTCGATCGCAGCAGACAACTGCTGGACTTCTTTCGGATCGAGGTGGCTCATGATTTGAGAGGCAAGGTCTTCGCCAAGCAGGACCATGAGCGCTGCAGCAGAGTTCTTCCTCGCCTCTAGTTCCATACCCTGCTATTCGGCATAAATCGATCCAGGCATTACTCCTGAATCCAAAAATGCCGCCAAAGCACAGCAATTTTCGTGGGGAGAATCGCCCGTGACCTTTTCCAAGGACGGACGTATAATCCCGGGCAGGAATAACAGGAGGATGTTCTATGACTTACAGAGTTTTTGTTCTGGCGGCTGCACTCTTGATTGCACTACCCGCCGCCGCCCAGAATGCAGGCGGTCGATGGAGGGCGACGGTACTCGGACCTGGCGGAGAGGTATCGATGGTGTTTAACTTCGAAGTGAATGAAAACGAACTGAGCGGGACCATTTCGATGGGGCCGATATTCGGAGCCCCTATCGAAGAAGGAATGGTTGATGGCAACCAGATCTCGTTCAAGCAAACGATTCAAGGCCGTGGCGGCGGTAGCGGCACACTCACGCTGGACTATAGCGGGACAGTAAGCGGTGACGAGATTGCATTCACTCGAGTTTCCGCAACCGGAGGCGGCGGAGGCGATGGTGACGGTGGCGGGCGTGGTGGCCGGGGTGGCCGGGGACGCGCTGACCTCCGTGACGAAATCGAATTTACTGCCGAACGGGTGCAGTAAGTCCGCCGGAACTCGCGTCTTCCCTGCAGATCAGCCCGATCAGGGCCGACCGGGTGATACCGGCCAACCATCCTCCTAAAAGCTCAAATTCAGAAGTTAAAAGTGAACGGCGAGGATCGTGTACGTCGTCAGAATAATTCGGACAAAAAGACCATTTAGCTAAGAGACGATTTTGAAGTTATACCACTCCCATCCTAAGGTTCTCGATTTTGCGTCGAGCCAGCGTTTTTCTTTTGATCTGGTCACGACGTGCAAGGATCTGCTGATCCCTCCCGAAGAACACGTCAGCCGGTGTCACGTTGTTCAGAGATTCGTGATACCGATGGTGGTTGTAGTGTTCGACCCATTGCGCGATCGCCTGCTCAAGTTCCCACGGATAATAGTAGTGTTCCAACTTGACCACGTTCTTCATCGAACGGTGATAGCGTTCGATCTTGCCCTGTGTCATCGGGTGATAGGGCGCACCCCGGGTGTGTTCCATACCACGACGTTGTAAATAGTCTTTGAGTTCGTGCGATACGTAGCAGGGGCCGTTGTCGCTCAACAATCGCGGTCGGTGCCGGACTTGTACTTGTCCGACATCTGTCGCCTGTAGTGCAACGTCCAGCGTGTCCTGAACGTCAGATGCGGCCATGGTTTGAAAGAGCTTCCAGGCGATGATGTAGCGAGAGTAATCGTCCAGCACGGTCGACAGGTAGTACCAACCCCAACCGACGACCCTGAAGTAAGTGAAATCAGTTTGCCAGAGTTCGTTCACACGCCGGGTTGGCTGCTGGAAGTGATCGCTGGCCGTCATCACGATGTATGCGGGACTGGTGATCAGGTCGCATCTCTTCAGAATCCGATACACGCTGGATTCGGAGATGAAGGGCTACAACAGCAACGAGTGCACTCACCTATTGGTGACTTAAAGGATTCGGGAGCGCAACCGCCGGACCGGCCCCCCCACGCCGGAGGCATTCATCAGCGTCGGGGTCACTGTTCTCTCAGAATCCACGATCGGACTGCGTCACTCATTACCGGTCACCTCCTTCGATAACCTGCCACCGCGCTTCCTGCTAAACTGACTGCAAAAGAAGGGAGGACACGGATGAGTGTTCCCGCGGAACTTACTGCCGATGCGCTCTACAGGCGCTCGGACCCTAAGGCGTTCGATTTCAAGACGACAGCTGATATAGAAGATGATCTAGAAATCGTCGGTCAGCCGCGTGCTGTCGAGTCCGTCCGCTTCGCGGTGGGAATGACGCACGAGGGATACAACATCTTCGCGCTGGGCCCTCCCGGGACCGGACGTCAATTTATCATCGAGCACTTCCTGAACGAAGAAGCCGCCAACCGTCCAGTTCCGTCGGATCTCTGCTACGTCAGCAATTTTAAAGAACCTAACAAACCCAAGCTTCTCCAACTTCCAAAAGGCATCGCCAACGAACTGAAGAACGATATGAGCGAGTTGGTTGAAGAAATATTAACGATGCTGCCCGCCGCTTTCGAAAGCGAAGAGTATCAGGCTCGATTGCACTCGACCCAGCAGGACTTCAAGGAACAACACGAACACAAACTCGAAGGGCTTCAGGAGGATGCCAAAGCGAAGGGCTATAGCATGTTGCAAACGCCGGCCGGCGTCGTCTTCGCACCCCTCAAGGATGGCGAAGTCGTATCACAGGAGGCTTTTCAGGAACTCGCGGCAGAGGAACAAGACCGTCTGGAAAAGGAAGTCGAGGACTTACAGCAGGCGCTGCAAGCCATTCTTCGCCGCGTGCCCCGAATGGAACGAGAACTACGGGGACGACTCCGGGAGCTCCAGAAGGAAATCACAGAATTTTCCGTAGGACACTTGATCGACGAACTGAGGGAAAAATATGCCGCCCTCCCACCCATCCTGTCTCACCTCGACGCGGTCCAGGACGATCTGATCCACCACGCGCGTGATTTCATCCAGCCGCGGGATCCACAGACGGGGGTGGCGCCGTCTCAGGATGGCACGATGGTAGTCCGGCGCTACGGGGTCAACGTCCTCGTCGACCACACGGATACCGAAGGCGCTCCTGTGGTTTACGAGGATCATCCCGTCCATGAGAACCTCGTGGGACGGATCGAACACGAGTCGCAGATGGGCACGCTGGTGACCGACTTCAACCTCATCAAACCCGGCGCCATCCACCGGGCCAATGGCGGTTTCCTGATCATGGATGCCCGTCGCGTGCTGATGCAGCCCTATGCCTGGGAAGGCCTGAAGCGAACCCTGAAGTCCAGGCAAATTCGCATCGAATCCCCGGGACAGGCACTGGGTATGGTCAGTACGGTGTCGCTGGAGCCTGAACCGGCGCCTCTGGACATCAAAGTTGTGCTGATCGGCGATCGCACGCTGTATTACCTGTTATGTCAACACGATCCGGATTTTGGAGGTCTCTTCAAAGTCGCAGCCGACTTCGACGATCGACTCGACCGCAGTGAGGAAAACGAAAATTTGTATGCGCGTCTCATCGCGGGCCTGATCCGGAAGGATGCGTTGCGGCCCTTCGAGAGCGGGGCCGTAGCGCGTGCGATCGAGCACAGTGCACGTTTGGTGGGAGATTCCGAACGCCTCAGCGGACACATCGGAACTCTCGGAGATCTGCTACGGGAATGTGACTACTGGGCCAAGATTTCCGGCAAAGACACCGTCTCGGACGTAGAAGTCGACAAGGCGATCGACGCACAGGTGCGACGCGTCGACCGGATTCGGGAGCGGCTACAGGAAGAAGTCCTCAGAGAAACCGTTTCCATCGACACGGCCGGAACCCATGTGGGGCAGGTCAATGGGCTGGCAGTACTCCAAATGGGAGACTTCGCTTTTGGTAAAGCCAGTCGAATTACCGCGCGAATCCGCCTGGGAAAGGGAGAGGTTCTTGACATCGAACGGGAGGTCGAACTCAGCGGGCCAATCCATTCCAAAGGCGTACTGATCCTGTCGGGCTACCTCGGTGCCCGCTACGCGGCCGAGCGGCCCTTGTCGCTTTCAGCGACACTGGTCTTCGAACAGTCCTACAGCGGTGTCGACGGAGACAGCGCCTCTTCAACTGAACTCTATGCCCTGCTCTCTGCGATCTCCGGCGTTGAGATCAAACAGTCTCTGGCTGTTACCGGATCCGTCAACCAGTATGGCCAGGTTCAAGCGATCGGTGGGGCCAACCATAAGATCGAAGGTTTTTTCGATTTGTGTCAAGCCCGCGGTTTGACCGGAGACCAGGGCGTTTTGATTCCTCGATCGAACGTCAAACATCTCATGTTACGACGGGATGTCGTCGAGGCAGTCGCGGCCGGACAATTTCATATTTACCCCGTCGAAACGATCGACGAAGGAATCGAATTACTGACCGAAGTCGAAGCCGGTACGGCTGATGAGGCGGGGAAGTTCTCCCCTGAGAGTATTAACGGCCGAGTCGAGCGGCGTTTGAAGGAACTATCCGAGGTTCAGATCGCGTTCAACAAGTCCCAAGGAGAACCCGATTCTCAAACGAAAGACGGCCGATGACGGGGGGGAGCAGGCCGGGTGGGGAGGAGGGCCGGGTGGGCCGCATTCTCGTCGCGCTGGACGCGTCACCAGCCAGCCTGGCAGCCCTGGAAGTGGCAGCACGACTGGGTGCGGCATTGAAGGGCGAACTGTATGGAATTTACGTGGAAGAGGAAACCTTGCTCCGCGGGGCCGAGTTGCCCATCACGAGCGCGGTCGGATCCTTTTCAGGCGCAATTCGCCAGGTCGAACGGCCGGAGCTCGAAAGGCACATGAGGACACAGGCAGCAAAAGCCAAACATGCCCTGGAATCCATTGCCGTCCAGGCGCAACTGCCCTGGTCCTTTCGCGTCGCCCGAGGTGCGGTCGCTGAAGAGCTTCTCCGGGCAGCCGATGATGCGGACTTGATCAGCCTGGGACGCTGCGGTTGGTCCTTGATCGAGTCCCACCGCATTGGAACGACAACCCAAACGATCCTTGCACGAACAGATACCCCAGTCCTCTTGCTCCGTCGCAGGCTTCGCATGGGACAATCCGTGGTCACGGTTTACGACGGCAGCGAAGCGGCCCGAGCCGCGCTTAGACTGGCCACTGCAATTGCCTACGACGTAGTCACCCCCCTGGTGATCGTCTTTCCGACCACCGGCAATCCCGCCGACGAGCTCAGGCTGAGCGTCCAAAGTGAGTTTGAAGTGCTGGGCGTCAATCGCAGTGTTCGGTACCGAACAGTAGTCCATAGGGATGCTGCTCTGTTGGAAGCCGTGACTCAGGGGGAAGACGCGGGAATTCTGATACTTCCAACGGGTGACGTCTTCGATAAAGGCTTTAACGAACTCCTCACTCACCTTGAATGCCCCCTACTGGTCGTCAGACGATAGTTCCTCTGTAAATAGTCGATGTATCTGCTTTTTAACCCTACAGGTCCGTTATTCGGAACCCGATAAGTGAGATTGAGAAGTACAAAAAGACAGGGGAACCGTAACAATGGCGCACGACCTGGGATCAGATTCCCATGACCCACAACCTGAGGAATACTCTGAGTTCCGTGACATTACCGACGCCAATCCCGACGGTGTAGTCATCGTCAACAGCGCAGGCCAGATTCTTTTCGCGAATCCATCAGCCGCACAGCTCTTTGGCCGGTCGGCCCAAGAATTGAAAGGAACGGTATTCGGCTATCCCGTCATGGCGGCGGATCGCACGGAGCTGACAATAGCCACGCGGCAGGTTGAGATGCGCGTCGCACGGGCCACGTGGGACGGAGAATCCGCTTTCCTTGCCTCGCTCCGGGATGTCACAAAACGGGCGCAGGCCGAAGCAAGCATGATGAGCCTGAGCACGGCACTCGAAGAAGCCAATCAGCAACTGCAGAAACTGTCAACAATTGATCCGCTAACGGAAACTCTGAATCGACGCGGGATCGAAAACGCGCTGTGGAACGAACTGGAAAGGGACCGGCGATCGGGATCGAATCTGGTTGCGGTCCTGCTTTCATGTGACGACCTCAAGAGCATCATCGAAAAGCTGGGCCATGCGGTCGGCGACGTCCTGCTCAAGACGATCGCGGAACGTCTAAAAACGGCCCTGCGCCCTTCAGACCAGATTGCAAGAATTTCCAGAGATAAGTTTCTAGTGTTGCTACCCGACACGCGGACTGCAGAAGGCCGTCAAGTTTCCGAAAAACTGCGTCACGCGGTATGGGCCTCTCCACTGGCCCTGTCGCCACATCCCTTGAGCGTGTACATGGGCGTCGCCGTCGTGCAGGCACCGAAAGAAACGTGTTCGATCGAAGAAATTCTCGAACTTGCCCACAGCGCACTCAAGACCGATTCTCAGCCTGAAGAAGCGGCCGCCCCCCGAACGGCGATCTCCACTACTGTCACGTCCCAGGTACCGAGCGTGTCTGACCTCACGACTGCGATAGAAAATGGCAGCTTTCACGCTGTGTCCCAGCCAATAATGGAGCTGGCTGGAGAGGAAGTCGTGGGCCACGAACTCCTGAGCCGCGGCCCGATAGGAGCCCTGGAGATGCCAGTCGACTTCTTCAGGCTCGCGCTGGAATCCAATATGCTGGCATCGGTCGACCTCTCATGCCTCAAGGCCTGCGTTGCCGTCAGCAAGCGCCTGATGCCCAGAGGCAAGTTGCATCTGAATCTATTTCCCTCAACCATCCTGGGAACTCCAAGCGAACGCTTGATGGATCTCCTCGCCGACACCGATGAAGCGGTGACTTTCTGCATCGAAATCAGCGAGCAACAGTTCATTGGGGATCCCGCATGCCTCCGTGAACACGTCGCTGCATTCAAGGCAAAAGGCATCGAGGTCTCCATCGACGACGTAGGATTCGGCCGCAGCTGCCTGGAAACCCTGATCATGCTGGAGCCTGACGTCGTGAAAATCGACCGAGCCTACGTCGACGGCGCCTCGAAGGATCCAAACAAGAGACGGCTGCTCTCTCGGCTGGTCAAGGTATCCAAAGCACTGGGAGCGGAAATCGTTGCCGAAGGCATCGAATCCCGTGACGATCTTGAACTGCTCCGGGATTATGGAGTTCGTTACGGCCAGGGGTGGTTGTGGGGAAAGCCGGACTGTTCCTACATCGAATACCCGATAGCATCTTGATAGAAAATGGGGTCAGAGCCCTAATTCCCCAATTTACCTCTACAGTTATTAGAGTTCTAAAAATTGGGGAATTAGGGCTCTGACCCCATTTCTACATCCCGCCTGGTCAAGAAGAAGCTAGAAGAGAGCTGTCGAACGTCGTTTCCAATCTTTACCTTTGTCGGATGCGATTCCCTCCATGGCCTCAACGTGGCTGCCACTCTGCGTGAGGACATGATGCAAATCGTTGCCTATGCTGATGAACGTGAAGTCTTTCTCCAGGAATTCGCCTACACGATCGGTTCCGAACAGGAACAACCCTAGAATAACGTTGTTCTTTTGAGCCGCTGCTCGCAGCTTGTCGGTGGCTTCCTGGAGTTCGTCCGAAGTGTACATCAGGGGAAATTCGTACTTCTCGTAGAGCCCCATAGACATACACAGGTCATTCTGCCCGAGGAACAGAATGTCCACTCCAGGTACTGCGGCGATCTCGTCCATGTTCTTGATACAGTCTGCCGTTTCGACCTGCAGAGCGACGATAACGTTGTCGTTGGCCGCACCCGCATATCCCAACAAGCCCTCTTTGTTCATACTTCTCTGTGGGAAGTAAACAGATCGGGTTCCGGCCGTCGGATACCGGCAGCAACTGACGGCCTGGCGGGCCTCGTCCGCGGTGTTGATATACGGCACCAGAACTCCGGTAGCCCCGTCATCGAGCGACTGCTGAATTCCTGCGCGATCGCTGTAGCCAGTTACTCGGACCAAGGAAATCGCCCCACCACTGGATACGCCCCCAATCATCGTCGCGAGGGTTTCATATCCCATCGGGCCGTGCTGGTTATCCACAAGGAGCCAGTCGTAGCCGCTGTAGGCCAGTTGCTCCGCGACAGTAGGACTGTGTGCGTTCAGGAACAGGCCCATCTTGGGACTGCCCCCCCGCAACTGCTTCTTGAAATCGGCGCCGGTCAGCATTTCACTCATTAGCTAGTCTCCCTTCATATGTAATCTCTCTCGAATTACCTGCGGTGCTGGCCGCATATATTAGTACGCCTGAGAGCATCAGTCCACGAACAGCGGATACATACTCAAAATTTAGCAGGTTTCCCCCGCACCGATCCGACGGAGGAGAGGGCTTGCAAAATATCGAAGCGAGCCCATGCGTCCGAAGAAGATGATTGGATCAAGAAAATCACCTGCATTTTAATTCCGATTAACCGACAGGTATTCCATCGAGAAGGGTTCCCGAGCTACAATGGGGAGTTGGTCTGGTCCCTGTGGGCTTGTCTTTCATATGCAGCTTTCAGTAAATAACGTGACGATGCGCTACGGCGCCCGCTTCCTGTTTGAAGAAGTCAATGCCAACTTTATTTCCGGAAGGCGTTACGCGATTACCGGGCCGAACGGCGCAGGCAAGTCCACGCTGATGAAGATTCTGACCGGTGAGATCGATTCTTCGAAGGGATCGGTGACGCGGCCCAAGAAAATGGGAGTCCTCTCCCAGGATCATTTTGCCTTTGACGCGCATCGTGTGATGGATGCGGTGATCATGGGAAATCCCGGATTGTGGGAAGCCCTTAGAGAGCGCGCCGCTCTGTACGCCAAAGATCCCAGCACTCTGACCGACGATGATGGAATGCGCATTGGCGAACTTGAAGGCATCGTCGGCGACGAAGGCGGCTACACCGCGGATGTCGACGCCTCCATTTTGTTGAACGGCCTGGACATACCTGACAACTTTCACGACCGCAAGATGAGCGAGCTGCAGGGCGGCCGGAAAGTCCGAGTCCTGCTCGCGCAGGCCCTGTTCGGCAGTCCGGAAGTGTTGCTGTTGGACGAGCCCACCAACAACCTCGACCTCGATTCGATTCACTGGTTGCAAAACTATCTTCGCGCGTATGCCGGATGCCTGATCGTAATTTCGCACGATCGTCATTTTCTCAACGACGTCTGCACACATGTTGCAGACATCGACTACCAGACAGTGATTACCTACACCGGTGGCTACGACGACATGGTGCTGGCGAAAACACAGGTGCGCGCCCGGATCGAATCCGGCAATGCTCAGCGTGAAAAAAAGATTGCGCAGTTGCGGGAATTTATTTCCCGCTTCGCGGCCGGCACCCGTTCATCGCAGGTGCAGTCCCGGAAGAAAGAAGTGGAACGGCTTCAGACCTCTGTCCTCGCGAAGTCCAATATTCAACGCCCGTTCATTCGATTCGACGTCGTGCGGCCCTCAGGAAGACATCCGCTGGAAATCGAGGGACTCACGAAATCCTATGGCGGCGCGGCCGGCAAATTGGATGTGTTCGGGGATTTCCTTGCCTCGGTGAGCCGCGGCGAAAAGATCGCCATAATCGGAAGAAACGGCGTCGGGAAGACCACGCTTTTAAAATCGCTGATTCGGAACGCCACCGGTTTTATTGATGCCCCCGATCAGGCGTTCCCCCTCGATTCCGGAGAGGTGAACTGGGGACATGAAGTCAGTGTCGGGTACTTTGCGCAGGATCACCGGGACTCTATTCCAAACGGCGTCAGCGTTATCGAATGGCTGCACAGCTTCGATCCCAGCGCTTCCCAAGAAGAGCTGCGTGGCCTACTCGGCCAGATGCTCTTCAGCGGCGACGATGCGCTCAAGAAGACGGATGCCCTTTCCGGAGGCGAAGCGGCGCGGATCATTTTCTGCCGCCTGATGCTGCAGAAGCCCAACTTCCTGATTCTGGACGAGCCAACCAACCACCTGGATCTGGAAGCCATCAATGCCCTCAACTTCGCGCTGCAGCGCTACCCGGGTACTCTGTTGCTCGTGACTCACGATCATGACGTGATCGACGAAGTCGCTACCCGCATCTGGAACTTCGACCATGGACGGATCGAGGATTTCAAAGGGACCTACGGGCAGTTCCTCTCCGAGTCTGCACAACTGGTATAAGCGCACCCGCATCCGTGCTTCGTCTGGGTCCACTGAACATTTCGCTTCCCGGGATCGGGGCCGCAGTTGAAGCCCTGGGAATCGCCGCAGGACTGAGTCGCCACTGGAGCCGAACAGCACCCACGCCTTCAGTTCGAGTTACCATTGGAAAACACGATGACTAACGAAGACACGCAGGCCACCTGGGAGTATCACGACGCAACAAAGCACTCGCACTTGAGCGTCCGGACAAACGCGCATTGGTTGGATTGGTCGAATCATCCGAATCCGTTCAAGATCTATCCCAAGCTCGAACCAATCCGGCTGGATCCCGTGGTTGCCAGGAACGAGGTTCCTGCGCTTGCAGTGGTCGCGGAAACCGGGGCCAGTCTGGAGATCGATAATTCGCCAGATCTGAAGAGCCTGAGCCAGCTACTGTACTTTTCAGCCGGCGTCGTCAAGAAAGTCGATTACGCTAGCGCCACACAGTACTTTCGGGCCGCATCCTGCACGGGTGCTCTTTACGAAATAGAATTGTACATCGTCTGCGGCACTCTCCCGGGACTCAGCGCGGGCGTGTACCAGTTCGGTCCGGGCGACTTCAGCCTGCGACGACTGCGCGAAGGAGATTTTCGAGGCGTACTGCTCCGTGCAACAGCAAACAATCCAGCTGTGGCTCGGGCACCCGCAACCATTATCTGCACAGGCACCTACTGGCGGAACGCATGGAAGTATCAGGCCCGGGCCTACCGCCACTTCGGTTGGGACAACGGAACGATTCTTGCGAACATGCTGGCAATCGCCGCATCTCTCCGTCTCCCGGCACAGGTAACATGCGGATTCGTGGACAGGCAGATAAATCAATTGCTGGATTTGGACACTGAACGCGAAGTAGCGTTCTCGATGATTCCCCTGGGAAGTTCTTCCGACCCTCCCCCGCCTCCCCCGGAGGACGTCCGACGGCTGAACCTTGAGACCGTGCCTGTTTCAGAAAGCGAGACCCATTACCCTGAAATGAGTCTGATGCATGAGGCATCGTCGCTCCAGAACGTAGACGAAGTTGTGGCATGGCGCGAGGGCATGCCAATCGCCCGGACATCGCCATCTCCCAACCAAGTGATCTCCCTGAGTCCACTGCCGGACGATGAAATTTCGAACGAGGGCATCGAGAGCGTAATCCTCAGACGCGGGTCCACGCGGCAGTTCGCGCGAGTACCATTGACGCTTGAACAGCTCTCGACGATGCTCGACCGGTCGATGCGCGGCATTCCCGCGGATTTCCTGGATCCTCTCGGCTCGCAACTCAATAGCGTTTACCTCATCGTAAATGCTGTGGACGGAATCGAGCCCGGTTCCTACGTCTACCACCGCGGAGACAAAGAACTGGAACGTTTGAAGCAGGGCGAGTTCCGCGGTGTGGCGGCGCACCGGGGTCTGGACCAACAGCTTCCTGGCGACGCCAGTGTCGCGGTCTTCTTACTGGCTGAAATTAAACCAATTCTGGAAAGATTCGGGAACCGGGGTTACCGCGCCGTTCAGCTCGAAGCAGGAATCATCTGCGGAAAACTCTATCTGGCCGCATACGCACAGCGGCTTGGTGCTACGGGCTTAACGTTCTATGACGACGAGGTCATCGAGTTTTTCTCACCCCACGCGGCCGGTAAGAGCGCGATATTCCTAATGGCGCTCGGCAAGAGCGTCAAGCGTAAGTAGGTCTTCAAGGCTGAGGATTCTGGCGAAGGGTCCTCCACAGACAGGCCGCCAGGTCGGGTGGAGCAGGATTACTCTGTCAACTTTCGAACTATCGAGACATCTCCAACTGAAACCGACCTGGGCTGACCGGAGGGCGGCACATCCAGTCATCACGAACAAAGAAACGAGAGATTAATGAAAGCGGCCAGCCAGAAACATCTATCCTTTGCCTTATTCTTGCAGATACAATGGGGCTCACAAAACAAGTTGCTAATCCTGTTTAGGTACCCTTGTCTCTGTTCGGAAAGTAGTTCGATCTTGTTCGGCACCCTCCTTTCCCTCAAAGCTAGCGAAGTTCCTCTACATACAATCAATTTCAAGGAAATTAAATGACTCAAAAAATGTACGTTGGTAATCTGTCGTTCCAATCGACAGAAGGCGATCTTGAGAGCCTGTTTGCGCAGGTCGGCGAGGTCGAATCAGTCCGCATTATTACAGACCGTGACACGGGCCGATCCCGGGGCTTCGGTTTTGTAGAAATGAGCGATGAGAATGCCGCAAAGGCTATTGAGCAGTTCAACGGAACCGAGTTGGACGGTCGCGAACTCACCGTTAATGAGGCAAGACCTCAGGTGCGGCGGGATGGCGGCGGAGGCGGAGGCGGCCGCTACTAGAATATTCCAGAACGACACGGCAGCGCTGCTGCCGTGTCGTTTCTCAACTCTCCGGCATCTCTCCCGTCAGAGTTCGCCTCTCGTCCCCTACAGACCCTTGTAGTCCGGTCCACCCCCCCCTTCGGGTGGGATCCAGTTGATGATCTGATAGGGGTCCATAATGTCGCAGGTCTTGCAGTGGACGCAATTGGAAGCAGCAATCGCGAGGCGGGACTGCCCGTCCTCGTTGGTTTCCATGCTATAGACCGCAGCCGGACAGAAATACTGACACGGATTTCCATACTCCTCGGTACAGCGGGTGTGGCACAGATCGGGCTCAAGAACCACAAGGTGAACAGGCTGATCTTCTTCGTGCGCGGTTCCCGAGTTGTAGACGTCGGTCAACTTATCGAACGTTAACATCTGATCGAATTTCACTTCACTGTTCGGATCATACGAAGCTGGGAATTCCGGTCGCATGCACATGCGCTTGTGTCCAGGTTCACTGGCATACCGGTTCGAGAGGCCCCGCCCTCGGGTCAACATCTGTAAACCGGCGTGAAGCAGGCCTCTCCAAAGTCCTTTGTTAAATCCCTGGTGAAAGTTACGTACTTTCCATAGCTCGTCTTTGATCCAGCTGTCTTTGACCAACACCTCAAACCGCTGCATTCGGGAAGCCGAGTAATCATTCGACCGCATCGCTTCCAACGCCGCCTCCGCAGCGAGCATTCCACTCTTCAGAGCGAGGTGGATGCCCTTCAATCGCATTGAATTGAGGAGCCCTCCGGAATCACCCACGATCATGCCACCGGCGAAATAACATTGAGGCATCGCCCAGTATCCACCCTCAGGGATGGCTTTAGCGCCGTAAGCAACGAGCCGGCCACCCTCGATCGCACTCCTTACAAGAGGATGTTCCTTGAACTGCTGAAACTTACGGTGAGGATCCAGGAGCGGATCCTGGTAGTCGAGACCTACAACGAGGCCAAGCGACACCTGGTCGCGATCCATGTTGTAGATGAACCCACCCCCAAATTCTTTTGACGCGAGCGGGAATCCCATGGTGTGAACGACCCGTCCCCGGTGCTCATCGGACCCGGGAACCTCCCACACTTCCTTGATCCCCACAGAGTAGACTTGTGGATTCCGGCCAACATCCAACCCGAAGCGTTCCACGAGCTGTTTTGTCAACGATCCCCGGGCGCCTTCGGCCAACACCGTCAATTTCGCGCGTATGTCGATACCTGGCTCGTAGTTCCCTTTCGCTTGGCCCTGACGATCAACGCCCTTGTCCCCGGTGCGGACGCCGACGACCTGACCGTTCTCAATCAACAATCCGGCCCCGGAAAAACCCGCAAATATATCGACATCGCTGTCTTCGACAAGCTCTGCCAACCAAAGGACAAACTTGTTCAACGAGATGATGTAGTTGCCCGCATTGCGAAGCGGCGGCGGGATGATCGGCAGGCCCAGTTTCCACTTCCGGGTCAAATAGTAAACATGGTCCTCTTCGACCTTACTTTCGACAGGAGCACCTTTCGTTAACCAGTCGGGCATGAGTTCGTCTATCCCGCGTGGATCGAATACCGCTCCGGATATGATGTGCGCTCCGATCTCTTTGCCTTTTTCGAGAACAGCGATCGAAGCGTCTTTCCGTCCGCTCCGATCCAGCAGTTGCCTCAGGTGGTAGGCCACCGCCAGCCCTGCGGGCCCGGCGCCCACGACAAGAACGTCGAACTCGATGATTTCACGTTCAGGAGACATGGAAGCAGGATAGCAAACCGGGAAAGCTCCGGAACAGAACGACCGAGTTTAGGTATCCGGCGTCGATTCCGCAGTCGTTAGTTGAAACGTTTAAAGAGAAGAGCGGCGTTGGTGCCACCAAATCCGAAAGAATTCGACAACACGTACTCGAGATTGGCATCCCGGCTTTCATTGGGAACGTAGTCCAGGTCGCAGTCGGGATCCGGATTTTCGTAATTGATCGTCGGCGGTATGACCTGGTCCTGGAGCGCAAGTACACTGATCCCGGCTTCGACGGCTCCCGCCGCACCCAAAAGGTGTCCGATCATAGACTTGGTCGAGCTGACTGGGATCCCTCCCGCACTGTCCCCGAACAAGCGTTTGATGGCCATCGTTTCCAGGCGGTCGTTAGGAGGTGTGGACGTGCCGTGGGCGTTAATGTAGCTAACTTTATCGGGCGAAACGTCCGCGCTCTTCAGAGCGTTCTGCATCACCCGGTAGCCACCATTTCCATCGTCCGATGGGAGCGTAATGTGAAAGGCATCGCCACTCATGCCATATCCGATAATTTCGGCAAGAATGGGAGCGCCGCGCTTCTTCGCCATTTCGAGCTCTTCCAGAATTAGAATCCCGGAACCTTCACCCATCACGAAACCGTCCCGCTCGAGATCGAAAGGTCGGGAGGCCCGTTCGGGCTCGTCATTACGACTGGAAAGAGCCCGCATGGCAGCAAATCCACCGATGCCCATCGGGGTAATTGCTGATTCAGAGCCCCCGGCAATCATGATGTCGGCACCGTCTCGACGGATCAACTCGTATGCATCGCCGACTGCATGCGCGCCCGAGGAACATGCCGTGCACGGTGCAGCGTTGGGACCTCTGGCTCCGAAGCGAATGGAAACCTGTCCGGCCGCCAGATTAATGATGCTGGATGGTATAAAAAACGGGGAGATCTTGCGCGGGCCGCCCCGTATGAGGTTGTAGTGTTCCCGCTCGATAATGTTAAATCCACCAATGCCGGAACCGATGAATACTCCGGATCTTTCGGAAAGCTCCGACGTTATTTCCAGACCTGACCGTTCCATCGCAAACGCGGAGGCGGCTATCGCACAATGGATAAACCTATCCATCTTCTTGACTTCTTTCTTCTCGATCCAGTTGAGAGGATCAAAACCACTCAGCTCTGCCGCGATCTTTGTGGAAAATTGTGTCGTGTCGAATTGGGTGATCTGAGTGACTCCGCTTCGACCCGCACGCAGACCTTCCCAGCTCGCATCTGTTCCGATACCGAGCGCGGTGACAAGTCCGACACCAGTGACAACGACTCTCCTCTCCAAGGTCAATAGCCTCCGAAACCGCTTACTTTTTGGGCCCGTGAGCTTCGATGTAATCTATCGCTTCCTTCACGGTGGTGATCTTTTCAGCGGCATCGTCTGGAATCTCAATCCCAAACCCCTCTTCCAGCGCCATGACCAACTCCACCGTATCCAGGGAATCTGCTCCCAGGTCATCGATGAACGAAGCCGTGGGTGTGACCTCCGATTCGTCGACACTCAACTGTTCGACGATTATCGCTTTGACTTTTTCTTCAACCGAAGAAGACATTTATACAACCTCCGTCTTTCAAATGATTCTCAATACGCACCTTAGAAGCGAGAAACTCGGAGCAGAACAACGAGGGCCCGATGAACCCGTGAAGTCCTCTTCACTGTAGAGTGTGCAGAGTGGCCAAGGCCTGGTCCAGCGAAGCCTCGTCCTCTGCGTTTAGCATTGTAACCGACTTTTCGATGGAACGAAGCAGCCCCGTCAGGACCTTACCCGGCCCAACTTCGATAAACGTGTCGACTCCCGAATCGAGAAGAAATCGCACGGTCTCATACCAACGGACCGGCCTGGAAGTCTGTCTCCGCACCGCCTCGCGTGCTTCGGAACCGGTCCGAACCTCCTCGGCGTCTACGTTCGTCACGATGGGAAACCGCAGGTCTCCGAAATCGATACCATCCAGATCTTCAGACAGGCGCTTCTGGGCTGGCAGCATCAGACTGCAATGGAATGGCGCACTCACCGGGAGTAGCAATGCTCTACGGGCACCGGCGCTCTTGGCCGCATCAATGGCTCGTTCGACGGCTGGCCGATGGCCGGCAATTACGATCTGGGTCAGCGAATTGAAATTGGCTGGCGTCACCACCTCCGATTCCTGGACGCGCTCGCAAACGGAGCGAACCTCATCGGAATCGAGTCCAAGTATTGCCGCCATCGCACCCTCGCCCACGGGAACGGCTTCCTGCATGTAACGTCCACGATTTCTCACCAGGGACACGGCACTCGCAAAATCGAGTGAGCCCGCAGCAACCAGGGCGCTGTACTCGCCAAGGCTATGCCCCGCGACAAAATCCGGCACGACACCGCGTTCCGATAGGACGCGGAAAGCCCCCACGGCGGTCGTCAATAGAGCCGGTTGCGTGTTTTCGGTAAGCTTCAGCTCTTCCTCGGGACCCTCAAAGCACAGCTTGGATATGGGAAAGCCCAGTGTCTTATCCGCTTCCCCGAACAGGGCGGCCACAGATGGAAAGCTCCCGGCCAGATCCCGGCCCATGCCTGCGTACTGGGCCCCTTGACCCGGAAACATGAGAGCGATTTTGCGGGATGCCATGTAAAGGATGTAAAGAAAAACGGCGGGTTGGCGTTAACTGATGACGCCGGAGCGATACACCTTAGTATCACTCTCGACGGCTTGTTCTGGATTGGAAGGGGCCGGCTTTGTCAGGCCTAGCTTATGAAACTCCCGCTCGAACTCTTCGTTGACATTTTGTTCGCAGAACTCGTGGGCCACTCGAATTGCGTTCTTTATCGCATTCGCGTTCGACCGTCCGTGACAGATGATGCCGATTCCCTTGATGCCCAGCAGTGGAGCGCCCCCGTATTCGGAATAGTCCATTCGGCGGCTGAATTGCTGAAACGCCTTCTGGGCGAGAATGTAACCGACCTTTGCCGAAAGCGTCCGCCGAAGCTCGTCCCCCAGCATTGTCGTTACAGTTTCTATGAGACCCTCACTCAACTTGAGTGCGACGTTTCCTATGAAACCGTCGCAGACGATGACATCAACCTCACCCTTGAAAATTTCTCTACCTTCGACGTTGCCAACAAAGTTCAGCGGAGCCTGTTTCAAAGTCTTGAAGACTTCCTTCGTCAGTTCATTCCCTTTCGAATCTTCCTCGCCGATGGACAACAATCCGATTCGCGGGCGGCGAATGCCGAATATGAAACGCGAATATATGTCCCCCATGATCGCGAACTGCACCAGATGTAAAGGTTTGCAATCAACATTCGCACCCACATCGAGCAGGATCGAGGGTTTTCCCTTCTGCGTCGGCAGAACGGTTGATAGGGCCGGCCGGTCCACCACCGAAAGCGAGCCTGCGACGACCTTGGTCGCCGCCATCACGGCGCCCGTGTTTCCGGCACTGACGACACCGGAAACGCGGCCCTCACTCATCAGGTTGGCGATGATACGAATTGAAGAATCTTTTTTCCGGCGGAGCGGGCTCATCGCAGATTCTTCCATACCAACAACCTCGCTGGCATGGTGGACATCGATGGACAGGCCGGAAGTCTCGTGGTTGCCGAGCGCCATTTCAATCGGTTTCGACTGGCCTACAAGCACGACATGAACGCCGTATTCGGCCGCGGCAAGCACGGCGCCTTCGACTTCCACTGCCGGAGCATGATCGCTCCCCATTGCGTCGACTGCGATTTTGATCACGGGATAGATTTATTCTTCGGCGGTCTCTATGACTTCACGGCCTTTGTAATAGCCACAGTGAGGACAGGCACGATGGGGCTGCCTTATCTCGTGACAGTTGGAGCATTCCGCAAGCGCGGGCAACGTCAAAGAGTCATGAGTGCGCCGTTTGTTCTTGCGCGATTTTGAATGTCTACGTTTTGGATTTGGCATGACTTAGTTATTAACTCCGACTCAACTGGGATTCTCCAACTGCTTCTTAAACTCTCTAAGAACTTCGAACGCCGGATTGATCCCCCGAAGGGAACATTCACAAGTATCTTCGTTCAGGTGGATTCCACAGACCGCACACAGTCCACGGCAATCCGCGCGACACAGCGGCTTCATTGGAAGCGCGAGCAACACCTGCTCCTGCATGATCTCGTTCAACGGCAACTCAGAACCGGTCACAAACGACGTCTGCGTTTCGGATTCTTTCAATTCGATGTCTTCGTGTTCGGCGTAGATCAGACTTTCGCGTTGCTGGAAGAACACGTCGAACTCTCTTCGAACCGCCTGTCGAACCGGATTGAGACACCTCACGCACTCCAGTTCCAGCTCGGTCACCACTTCTCCGGACAGGCGGAAATTGGAACCCTTCCGCTCTATGAATCCCGACCAGTCCAGCGGTTTGATCTGCCGAATTCCAATTTCGGCAAAATCCAACTCGCCGGGTGCCAGAGACCCTTCGAGAAGCAATCGCTCCGTAGGGAGATCAACCAGATCGATATTTACGGCGCCGGAAAAGCGCTGACGATCGGGAGAAGTCCTGGATTTCACGTTCACTCTACAAACCCCTGAAACGAAGCCCAGCCCGGTCAATCCCTGCTGATCTGTCGACACAACGCGATCAGGAGGGTTCCTCGGCGGATTCGACGAGCGTCAACCGTCTCAGCGCACGGTCCGCGTCCTCACGGTACGGCGAATTGGGATAATCGCCCACCACAGATTGGTAGTACGCTCGCGCCTCGTCGGGCATCGATGTTGCCTCATGGAGCCGTCCCAGTTCGTATAGAACTGCGCTCTTCGAATAGCCTCCTGAATCGGCTAGCTCCTGATAAACCTCGATCGCACGCTCCAAATTGTCCTGCTTCTTATAGGACTCCGCCAACGCGACACGCGCAACCTGGTTGACCATTTCGTCGCCCGATTCAACCAACTCGGTGAGGATCGCAATCGCCTGGTCGGAATCCCCCAGTCCTTCATGACTCAGACCGGCATAGTACCGGGCGATCTGGGCCGCAGGCTGATCGGGATGGTCGGCCTCAACACGGGCCGCTTCTACCAAAGTGGCCTGGAATCTTGACTCATCGGTGGTGTCTTCAGTGACTGTCGAGTAAATCCGGATGACTTCGGCCAGTGCGTTCTGGGCTGCTGCTTCGCGATTCGCCGCGGTCACGTTTAAGACGATGACAACCGTAATGCCGACCACCACAGCGCCCACTGCGATGGCGATGGGCTTTCCATGTTCCACAACATAGGTGGTCGACCGCTCCAGAACCGACGTGATCTCATCCTTCTGGACAATTTCTTTCCGAGTCAACCTCTTGCGTGCCAACGGACTGACCTCCTCGGCCTACAAACAACAGTTACCAGACTGCAATCGATTCCAAACCTATTGATTTTAAGCTAGCAATGGGACAAACACAAGCCAGGCTGACCGCGCCCGGGCTTTCCCATCTTTTCCAATTAACTGACTCATAATCTCAGTTCTCAAACGTCTAATTTATGACTCGGCCGACAAAACGAAACTGAAGCGACAGAGGGTAGGATGCAAAGGACCGGCAAGACCTGCGAACAACAAGGCTTCTATCGATCGAACGACTGCGGCTATGAAACCGAAATCCTTGAGGGACAAGAGTTTCCTGAGTGCCCGGTCCACGACCGGCCCGCAACTTGGACCCTCATCAAAGCGACGGTTCGAGCCCGAAAGCGGAGAGCGAAATCAGCACGATGACTGTTTAGCGATGACCCCGGAAGGACTCGAACCTCCGACCTCCGGTTCCCTCTTCCTCCACTCTCACGGATAGATTAGCCAGGGGATGCTTATTGCTTGCCCTCATCGCGCTCCAGCTTTATTGCCCTGACGAGGTATTCGAAAGCAATCTTAGACTTGACGAACACATCGACCGATTCCTCGTCCGTTTTCAAATCGAGAGCATCACTGAACAGGTCGCAGAGCGGGTCCAGTGGATCCTGAGCTCTTGACTCAAGGGGCGGGGACACCATCTTGGATACCCACTCGATTTTCTGCTTCGCACCGTTCGAACTTCTTACTTCTTCCCAGTCTCGCAGTTCCTCATCCGATGCGTCAGCGTTTCGAGCCGCTTCGGCGCCCTGTTCCAGCATGCCGTCCAGTGTATGTCCGACAACCCGGCGCAAGTAAGATACGGCTCCGATGCCGAAATTCGAGTTCCGGTTACTCAGCGCTTGCCGATAAAGTTTCAGGTCAGAATCCGACAGCAAGTTCGAAATTTCACGGGAAACATCGAGGAAGTAGTGAAGAGGCGGGTACTGGCCAATTTTCTGAAACAGACCACCCTCCTCCGTCAGATACCAGTAAAACGTAAAATAAACCTCTCGCCGATCGCAAACCTGGCACTTGTAGATAGCGTCGTGGGGTTCGGTGTTGAGGTAAATCCGACCCTCCGCGCCCACTCCGCCTCCCGTCCGTCTCCAACGCTGTTCGGTTTTGCAGGTCTTACAGGGAAGAATAATCTCTTGAGGGAGGACTCCGAAAGTCGCGTCCTCTGAGTCGAGGAAGTGCCTGTCCTGTTCGCTATATTCAAATCGTCTGTATAGAGGCCAGGACTGAAGCACTTCGATCAGCCCCTCCGTTAATTCACGAAAGACTTCAAGTCCGTCCGGCATCTGCTGCGTCATGAGTTCTCTATTAACTTCTGGCTCTTCATGGCCCCTTTTCCTTCTATATTCCGCATGACCCTGGGCGGACTCGAACCGCCGACCTCCGGTTTAGGAAACCGCTGCTCTATCCACCTGAGCTACAGGGCCGTATCGTAATTCTAGCAAGTTACGGAAACTTTTCGGGAGCGTCTGGGCCCCTTGTGCCCTCAATTGTGCCTAGACAGTCCCCGGAATTGGACGGGCCCGCGTCCATGCTAATCGGAGGTAACGCAATATGGTAACTTCCCACGAGACTTTGGCAAACCTACCGGCTCAGCTCTACAAATACTCCAGTCTCCAAGAAAAACGTGCGGACTGGATTGAACAACTGTTAGTCGACGGAAGGCTATATTTCCCCAGACCAGCTCAGTTCAACGATCCCCTTGATTGTCGCATTCCCCCAACCTTTGAAGCATCAGAGCTGAAGATGCTGACCCCGACCCAACCGAGCCACACTAACAGCCGAAACCACCCGTACCACGCAAACATACCCAAAGCCGTGGACAGAGGGAATTGCCAAATTCTGGACAGAGGCATACCGTTAAGCGTCACGTCGATGAGAGCATAGGGGCCTTAAAGGCAGGAAGGGTATGCGGTGAATCTCTTCAATCGAGCGGAGGGTTCGCGCTCCGGAATCCTAGGTCGTTATTGCAGGGTACTTGGCCGTCTTTTTCTCCTAAAAGAATTTCACTGTATACGAGAACCGGACGCCGCGCCCGATTTCCGGCGCGAGATCCTTGATGAAGCTCACGTGATTCCGGTACAGCGTATCGCCGATGTTGAAAACCGCCATGGCGAGGTGATGCGAGAAGTGCTGCCGGGGAATTGTGTACGACGCTTTCAGGTTTGCGACGGTGTAGCCGGAGGTGGGTGTTTCGGTCGTGAAGACATCACGACGCGCGTCGGCCATCACGATCTCAGGCTTAATGCTCAAGCCGCCATAGACAATCTCCAAGCCGACGGTTCCGCGGAGGGGAGGGATGCGCGGAAGAGGCAGCGAGCTCTGCCTGAGTTTGGTATCCACCGAGTCCAGAGCTAGGTTGAACCAAAGGTTCTCATGAACTCCGATGTCTAGCCCCTGAACAAGCGTGATTGACGAGGAAATGATAGTGCAATAAGAGCGGAAGTACCCGAAATGCCCCCTCTCCGTGCGAAAAAAACCTTGAACAGATTCTTCGGAAAAGGAGGCATTTCAGATGAACGATTATACGCGCAAGAACATGAGGAACCGCAAGCGGCGAATCGAACGTCGGCTTGGGGACCGGCATTGGACGGATCAGGTAGAGCCGATGTTTTCGGCGAGCAACATTCAGTACGAGATGGGAGAGCGGACGCGGGGCACATCGGTTGGTGGTATCGGGACGATGCAACTGGTGGCGCGGCGGACCGGGCTGATCGAAGCCATCGACAAGGGCGTGCATGTGTTGAAGCGGCACCTGCCGTATCACGAGTCGGATCACGTGCTGAACATCGCCTACAACGCCTTGAGCGGAGGAACGTGCCTGGAAGACATCGAACTGCGGCGCAACGATGCGGTGTATCTGGATGCGCTGGGAGCGCAACGGATTCCGGATCCGACGACGGCGGGAGACTTCTGCCGGAGATTCGAGGCCGACGACGTGGAGTGTCTGATGGAGGCAACCAATCAAGTCCGGCTCGGAGTCTGGCGACAGCAACCGGCGGCGTTTTTCGAAGAAGCGGTGTTGGACGCGGACGGGACACTGGCCGAAACCACGGGGGAATGCAAGCAAGGGATGGACGTGGCCTACGACGGGACGTGGGGATATCACCCGCTGATGATCTCGCTGGCCAACACCGCCGAACCGCTGTATCTGGTCAATCGTAGCGGCAACCGGCCGTCGCATGAAGGAGCCGCGGTCCGGTTCGACCAAGCCATCGCATTGTGCCGGCATGCGGGGTTTCGCCAGATCCTGCTGCGCGGGGACACGGACTTCAGCCAGACCCGGCATCTGGACGGATGGGACGACCAGCAGGTGGGTTTCATATTCGGGATTGACGCGATGGCGAACCTGAAGGCCCGGGCCGATGAACTGGAGCCGCGCCAGTGGAAGCGCCTGGAACGGCCCGCGAAATACGACGTGGCGACCGAACCGCGCCAACGTCCCGACAACGTGAAGGAAGAGATCGTTCGGCAGCGCGGTTTCGACAATATCCGCTTGCAGGGTGAGGATGTGGCCGAGTTTCGGTATCGACCCGGAGCCTGCGATCGGGACTACCGTGTCGTCGTGGTGCGGAAGAATCTGTCGGTGGCCAAAGGAGAGCAGGTGTTGTTTGACGACATCCGGTACTTCTTCTACATTACCAACCGTTCGGATCCGGCCGACCAGATTGTGATGCGTGCCAATCAACGGTGCAATCAGGAGAATCTCATTGAGCAGTTGAAGAACGGCGTTCAGGCGTTGCGGATGCCGGTCGGAGATCAGACCAGCAACTGGGCCTACATGGTGATCGCGTCACTGGCCTGGACACTGAAAGCGTGGTTTGCATTGCTGCTTCCCGAAACCGGACGTTGGGGCCAAAAATATCAGGCTGAGAAGCAAACCGTGCTGCGCATGGAGTTCAAAACCTTCTTGAACGCTTTCATGCTTGTGCCGTGCCAACTCGTGCGCACCGGGCGGCGCATTCTGTTCCGGATCCTGGCCTGGAACCGGTGGTTGCCGGTCTTGTTCCGCGGGGTGGATGTGTTGCGTCAGCCTCTGCGATGTTGACCCGATCATGACTCTGAGCCCGGGCGATCGAGGTCCCGGTTTCTGTCAACCGTCCAACACCAGCGAGGCTGAACTGAAACAGATTCAACAGAAACTCGATACCTGGAACAGGCCATCCGGGAACGGGATTCTATGCCTCGAATTCTATCGGCGCGAACTGGGCCTCGGCGGACTGGTTATGCGCTTGTTTTGGGACTAGCTAGAACCTGCGTTGCTGCCAGGGGTAGTGCCGCCGGGGACAGAGCCCTCTGGCGCCATTTTTCGAGTGTCCAAACCTAAGCGCCATGGCCGTTGGAAAAATGGGGCCTGAGTGCTCTGTCCCCTTACTGCGGGGAGCAGAAATGGTACGTGAGCGGGGAGCAGAAATTGGGCCTGAGTGCTCTGTCCCCTTACTGCGGGGAGCAGAAGTGGTATGTGTGCGGGGAGCAGAAATCGGGCTTGTGTCCCCTTTCTGCGGGGAGCAGAAATGGCACCTGAGTGCTCGGTCCCCCTACTTGGCCTTTACACTCGACTGAAAGCCGGCATCCTTGTGGGATCCGTCGCAGAACGGTTTGTTGGCCGATGCACCGCAACGGCAGAGCGAAACAGCGGGACGCCCGGTGAGGTCAAATTCTTGACCCTCCGCATCTTTCAGGGCAAAACTGCCCGAGACTCTCAGTGGTCCATTGTCGATTGCGACGATGTTGGTTGTTTCGCCGGTTGATTCGCCCATTCAGGTGATCCTTCTTCTCTTTTGATCGATTGTAATCCCTTGAAAATACATTACTAAGCGGCTGTGTTCCAGCCAGAGCCCGCTTACTCTACCACATATAGACATTGTCTCGGATCAGCCTGGTGGTATAATCCCGCGCTCTGCTTGTCGTTTCGGAAAAAATTTGGAGGAGCCGGACTTCGGGCTGAAACGAAACGGGGTCAAGCAACGTCTATTAGATGTTCACATTGCTTGAAGTGGCCCCCGAATTGCCTACATTTGAAAAGGGAGAGCACATCCCGAAAGCCAACTGGACTTTTACGAAGGATAGGTCCAGGGAAGCAGGTCCAAGGAGGAGAAGATGGACAAGAGAAAACTAGGGCGACTCCAGAAGGCGCTGTCTGACGAGCGCGAGACCCTGGTACGGACAATGAACCGGAATCGTGTGGCTGAAGAAGAAATTCTTGTTGAGAAGACGGAAGATGAGGGCGACCTCGCCCTGATCAACCACAACAAGGAACTCCGCTACAATCTTCACGAATCGGATTTTCGCCGACTGACGGCGATCGAGGATGCGCTCAAGCGCATTCAGCGGGAAGAGTACGGCGTGTGCACGGAGTGTGAGCAAGACATTAACGAAAAGAGACTCGTCGCGGTCCCGTGGGCGATGACGTGTATCGCCTGCCAGGAAGAGGTCGAGCGGGAAGATGCCTCAGAGACCACGATGGCGGGCGTGACGCGTCAATCCCGAAGCTAGACCACCCCCTACCTATCGTATCAACATTTGGGCGATCAGAAAGAGACCGACCCCGGCGAACACAACGAATGCCAGTTTCACGCCGGGTTCGCGATTAACCTCCGGCATCAGGTCCGAGGCGGCCACGTAAAGCGTGGCGCCAGCGGATATAGGAAGCGCATAGGACGGCGAACTGCCGGTTGACAAGACCGCGACAACCCCACCTACAGTTGAGACACCCAGTAGCACAGCGGCGTTAAGAGATTGTCGTCCGGAAAAACCCGAACTCAGCGCTATCGAGGAGACGGTGAAACCGTCGGGAATCTTGTGAATCAGCACTGCAAAAAAGACCAATAAACCTGTTCGCGTGGATATTTGAAAGCCCGCCCCGATCGCCACGCCGTCGAAGAAAGTGTGAACGAGAAGACCGACTAATGCAGATAGACCGACAGAGCGGTTGACCATCTCTTCGTGGTGTGTTTCCTCACCGAAATGCAGGTGAGAAGCGATGGTGTGTTCGAAGGCGTGGACGATTAGGTATCCCGCAAGAACCCACATCGGTGCGTCGTCGACGATTGCCAGACTTTCGGGCAACATCTCGAGAAATACGGCGCCCAGCATGAACCCCGATCCCAGGGCAATGAAGTAACGTAAGCTCGACCGTGCCCAGCGGTGCGTTGTCACCATCGCTCCACCGAGCACGTTCGTGCCGGCGGCGACGACGGCCAGTAATAGCGGTAGCAGGTATGAGGGCATTTGACCTTGAATCAGTTGAAAGTGATGAGTTAAGAGCTGAAATTTTGGGGGCGCCTCTTAAACTCTTAGCTCTTAAGTTACTTCATCCACTGTGTCTGACGTTCACGATGTCGCCGTCCTGGACCTCGTATCCTTTGCCTTCGAGCCGCAACAGTCCTTTATCCCTCAGAGGTCCAAAACCGGGGTGCTCCCTGAAGTCGGCAAAATGTGCGACCTCTGCTCGAATGAAATGCTTTTCAAGGTCCGTGTGAATGACACCCGCCGCTTTCTGGGCCGTTGTGCCCTTTCGGATCGTCCATGCCCGACACTCATCTTCGCCCACGGTTAAGAAAGAGATGAGCCCAAGCAAGTGATAGGTCGAGCGGATCAATCGGACCATCCCTGTTTCCGTCAGGCCATAGTCTTCAAGGAAGCTGTCGAGATCCTCGGGCGGGAGTTCTGTCATCTCGGCTTCCAATTTTCCGCAGATATAGACTCTTTCCGTATTGGGCGGTGAGTCTTTTGCCGGGTCCTGGCTCAGTTCCCCGATCTGATCTTCTCCACGGTTAATGGCATAGATCATAGGCTTCTCGGAAAGGAACGCGAAACCTCGCATGCGTTTGCGGTCCGTCTCGGGTATGTCCATCTCGCGCAACGGGTGCTCGGATTCGAGCCAATTTTGGGCCTGAACAAGAAAATCGCGTTCGCGTTCCAATTCTGCGTCTTTCAGCTTCTTGAGATCCTTGTTGAGCCGTTCAAGCCGTTTTTCAACCGACGCGAGATCGGCAAGTATCAATTCGGCATCGAAGTTTCGGATGTCGCGCTCGGGGTCGATGGAGCTTTCGGAATGGGGGACGGCCGCGTCATCAAAAGCCCGGACCACATGAACCATGGCGTCGACGTCCCGAACAGGATCCAGAGCCAGGTCCCTGCCTTTACCGCGCACAAGTCCAGCGACATCAACGAATTCCACCGTTGCGTAAGTCACCTTAAGCGGTTCAAACACGGATGCCAGGAAAGCCACTCTCTCGTCCGGCACCTGGACGACACCTACGTTCGGCTGTGATTTGCGGCCTCTTTTTGAGACCACATCGATGGCCGCTCGAGTCAGGATTCTGAAAATTGTTGTTTTGCCGGCCTGGGGGAGACCGACGATTCCGGCTTTCATTGGGAGGGTCTCAAAATAGCCGTTGTGCTGTGTCGCTGCATGGGTAAGTGAAACCTTAGCATATATTTCCGCAATTTTTAGGTTGACAGGCTCTGGACCTGTAAGTAGATTGATGTGGACAGAAGTGGTCCAAAGTAGTCTATATAGGACTCAACGCTATGCTTCGTGGCAATCAACCAGCAAGAATCGACGAAAAAGGCAGATTGAAGATTCCAACTGTCTTCCGCGGAGACATAGAAGATTCCTGGGGCAGCGATTTCTACGTCACCAGCATCACCGGTCAATCCGTCCGAGTTTATCCCTTATCTGTCTGGCAAGAAATAGAAGAACGACTCACCAATCTTCCTGCCTTTAACCCTACCAAAAAAAGATTTCTGGACCGAACGAACTACTACGGCCAGTTATCCTCCATGGACAAACAAGGGCGGATTCTCATTGCTCCCCATTTGCGGGAGTCGGCTGACATGACGGGCGAAGTCGCTGTCTTGGGATATTTGAATTATCTGGAGGTGTGGAACGACACCAGATATCTGAAACGGCTTGAGGATGAGCCGTTTACCGACGAAGACGAGGAGCAGTTGGGAATATAACCGTGCCAAATCATGCATCCCCATACGCCGGTCCTGCTCGAAGAAGTTTTGCATTATCTGAACCCCCAATCGGGGGGGCACTTTATAGACGCCACACTGGGCGCGGGCGGTCATGCTGCGGCGATTCTCGAACGTACCGCTCCGGGTGGACGATTGTTGGCTATCGATCACGATGCGGATGCACTGGCAGTGGCCCGCGAAACGCTGACTGCGCACGAGTCGAGAACGATATTCGTTCAGGCCAATTTCAGCGAGATCGCTGACGTCGCCGCCTCGGAAGGCTTTCCGGAGGCGGATGGAGTGTTGGCTGATCTTGGAGTTTCCTCAATGATGCTCGATCAAGCAGAGCGCGGATTTTCTTTCCAATCGGATGGTCCGCTCGATATGAGGATGGATCAACGTCAGCAAGTGACAGCTGCTGACATCGTCAACCACACCAAGGAACGAGAACTGGCCGACATTATTTACCAGCTGGGAGAAGAGCGAAGGTCGCGTCCCCTGGCCCGGGCCATTCTCCGGTCGCGGCCACACCATACCACCCGTGATCTGGTCCGAGCGATTGAATCAGTCAGCGGTAAGCCCCGCTACGGACGGATTCATCCAGCGACTCGGACCTTCATGGCCCTACGCCTGGCTGTGAACCATGAGTTGGAAAACCTGGAAACATTCTTAAACGTTGCTCCTGACCTCTTGAAGAAAGGCGGGCGCATGGTCGTGATCAGTTTTCATTCACTCGAGGATAGGATCGTGAAGCACCGGATGAGGGCGCAGGGCGGCGTCCTTACCAAGAAGGTGATTCGGGCCCAAGACGCCGAACGCGATCGAAACCCGCGTGCACGCAGTGCCAAGTTACGCGCCGTGGAGAGAAACTAATGTCCACCATCGATATCCACTTCGACAAGAAGATCGACAACTCCCGCATAGTTCGAGAGCCCGACGCACGGTGCCGCCGTGAGTACATGTGCCTGACTCTGCTGGGTGCGATGTTTGTCCTGGGGATACTGTTCTATGCCTGGCAGCAGTATCAATGGATACAGTATGGGTATCGGATTGAAGAGTCGCACCGGCAGATTGAAGAACTTGCCGAGGTGGGACGTCAGCTTCGTGTCGAGCGTGCGACGCTGGCCAATCCTCAAAGAATCGACTCGATTGCCCGGACAGAATTGGGAATGGTAGGACCGGGGGCCGGTCAGATCGTGGTGGTCGAAACAGATTTCGGCTCCACCGACCGGGCTGAGCCTGTCGAAACCTTGTTGGCTCGAAGAGAATTTGCTGGCAATACCCGCTGAGTGGCCAGTGGCCCCGACCGGTTGTGCCGCAGCTTGCTAAACATTTGAGAGTGGGGAGAAACGTCCCTTCGATCTTCCTGATGAACGGAGTGCAATGGGAGTAGGAGGCGCTGCAATTCACAGACGGCTCATCGCAATTGCGGTTTTGATGGGCGTTTGGGGCATTGCGATTGGCGCGCGTCTATATTCAATTCAAGTTGTCCAGTCCGAAGACTTCAGGAGTCGCGCCGAGCGCCAGCAGCAGCGTGTCCTGGAAATCAGCCCGCACAGAGGCACTATTTACGACCGCCACGGCAACGAACTTGCAGTAAGTATCGAAGTCGACTCCCTGTATGCCGTGCCTTCAGAGGTTGACGATCCCGCGGCAACGGCTGCGATCCTTTCCGAAATACTCGAAGTTCCATCTCCGTCCCTGGAGTCCCGGCTGGATTCCGAGCGGTCCTTTACTTGGCTGGAACGAAAAGTTACAGCCAGTGAGGCCGCTCGAATCCGGGCGGAAGACATCGACGGCCTGTATTTTCAAAAAGAGCCAAAGCGCTTCTATCCCAACCGCGAGCTCGCATCTCACGTGCTGGGATTCGTCAACATCGACGACCATGGTGGCAGCGGTGTCGAATATCGTTACGACGCAGTAATCGGAGGTACCCCGGGCAAGCTCGTCGTGATGACTGATGCCCGTGGTCGCAGCTTCCACAGGCTTGATCAGGCTCCGACCGGTGGTGCCAGCCTGACGACGACGATCGATCGGACTATTCAATACATCGTCGAAAAAGAGATCGCGCAAGTCATCCAGGACACCGGAGCCGCAGGAATGTCCGTCATCGTCATGAACCCGGACAATGGCGAGGTTCTCGCGATGGCGAACTATCCGGAATTCAATCCCAACGAATACGGACGGTCTCCCGAGCGCAGTTGGTCCAATCGCGCCATCAGTCACGTTTATGAGCCGGGGTCGACGTTCAAGATTGCGACTGCTGCTGCCGCTTTCGAAGAGAATTTGACCGAGCTTGAGGAATTGATCGACTGCCAGATGGGTTCCATTGTGCTTTACGGTCATCGAATCCGGGATCACCAGCCCTTCGGAGTTCTGTCGGTGCGCGAGATCATGCAGTACTCCTCCGACGTAGGCATCATCAAATTGGGTCTTCGTTTGGGTGATGAGCGCTTAGCCAGCTATATCGATCGTTTCGGATTCGGGCGGCGAACCGGCATCGATCTCCCGGGTGAAGAACGCGGTCTGACCAAACCGGCATCGGACTGGTCCGCGGTGTCGGTGGGTGCTATTTCAATGGGGCAGGAGATCGGCACGACAGCCCTTCAGATCGTCAATCTTGTTTCGATGGTAGCCAATGGTGGCATATTGTACCGGCCCTTCGTCGTGAAGAGAGTTGATGATCCCAGGACGGGGGCAAGCGAGGAAACGCCCTCCATGGGTCACCGCGTCATGAGCCTGGAGACTGCGGCGCGACTCCAGGACGCGCTGCGGACAGTTGTCGCTGATGGAACGGCGCGGCGGGCGCAAATACCGGGTTACACGGTAGCGGGAAAAACGGGAACCGCTCAGAAATTCGATCCGGAAACCGGCACCTACTCCCTCACCAAACACGTCGCGTCTTTTGCGGGCTATGCCCCGGCCGTCAATCCAAGGATTTCGGCTATCGTCGTCATCGACGAACCCCAGGGTCCCGATGGTGGTGGTGAGGTCGCCGCCCCCGTGTTCAAACGCATAGTCGAGCAAATCCTTCGATATGAGTCAGTACCCACGGATTCCCCTGAGGACGGGCCCGGGTATACGGAAGAAAACGAAAATCCCGCTCCCCCGGGTCCGAGAGCCCTTCCCCCCAGCGATGTTATTGGGAACCAGTGGGACGTCGTCGATGCCTCCCTTGAGGAGGATTCCGGTTTTCCGGCTGCATTGCCTGAGCAAGACGCACCGCATCAATACACTCCGGTTGGCATCCCTGTTCCTGCTTTCTACGGAAAATCACTGCGACAGGTGGCCGACCTCAGTCTGCGGCTGGGGCTGCGACTGCAATTGAGCGGCTCCGGCATAGCGGTGGCGCAGAATCCAGGACCAGGGACGCCCGTTCCGGCAGGTACTCGCATTCAGGTTCAGTTCTCCACGACTCGTGGCGCGGCCACCAGTCCGTAGGTCTGCTACTTGCGGTGAGGCCACTGGAGCTTTCAGGCAGGGGGAAAGTGGAGCCGGGTCAGACCGAAACCCTTAGGCAGGGCATTCTGGATGAAGTTGGACCAACTGCTGGCGAACATCGACGTCCTGTCAAGATCGGGCGATGGCCAAGTGGACGTTACCGGAGTTCAATACGACTCGCGAAGGGTCGAGCCCGGTTTTGTGTTTGTCGCGGTCCGGGGTGAGCGGGTTGATGGAAACGATTTCGTAGATGCAGCTCTCGAACGCGGTGCCGCGGCCATCGTTTCCGAGGCTGCCCCGATCGGGTCTGCGCCGTGGGTTCGGGTGCGCTCAGACCGTCGAGCGTTGGCAGCACTGGCAGCAAGTTACTTTGGACGGCCGACCGATCAACTGAAGCTGGTCGGTATCACGGGCACCAACGGGAAGACAACAACAGCCTATTTAGTCGAATCGATCGTCAGAGCGGCAGGCTATCCGGTCGCCCGTCTGGGCACGACCGATCATCGGGGGCCCGGTTTCCGGCAGGGGGCAAAGCTGACGACCCCGGAAGCGCCCGATCTTGAACAGATGTTTCGTTCCACCGTCGATACCGGATGCGGCCATGCCGTCATGGAGGTTTCGTCTCATGCGATAGCGTTAAAGCGCGTCGAGGGCTTGTCTTTCGATGTCGTCGCGTTTACGAACTTGAGCGCGGAGCATCTGGATTTTCATGGCGGAATGGAGGACTACTTCAGTGTGAAGCAGAGATTGTTCACAGGATTGCAAGGAGTACCGCCTCCCGCGGCCGTTCTTAACAGAGATGACAGGTACTTCGAAGCGCTCAGCGAGTCGGGAAACAGCACGTGTCTGTCTTTTGGGATGACATCCGATGCGGACATCTTTCCGAAGGAATTCAGTTTCGGTTGGCATGGGCTCACAGCCGAATTTGAGACGCCACGCGGGGTCGTGGATCTGAAATCCGAATTGATGGGTCGGCTGAATCTTTACAACGTAGCTGCGGCGGTGGGCATCGGAATCGCTTTAGAGTTGCCGACACTATCGATAGTCGATGGCGTCGAAGCGCTCCGGAACGTGCCCGGCCGGTTTGAGTTCGTCGATCACGGCCAGCGTTTCCGGGTCATTGTGGACTACGCGCACACCGGTGATGCTCTGCGAAAAGCCCTGACCGCAGCACGAGAGATCACAGAAGGAAAGTTGATCGTAGTTTTTGGAGCGGGCGGTGATCGCGATTCTTCCAAGCGTCGGGAGATGGGAGCGGTCGCGGCAAGCTGCAGCGATTTTGCGGTACTCACGTCGGATAACCCGCGTAGCGAAGATCCGCTTGGAATCATCGGGATGATAGCAAAAGGTTTTCCAGCTAAGGGTAAGCGATACACGTCGGTTCCGGACCGGCGCGAGGCCATACGGCTCGCAATCGGACGGGCAGAGAAACGGGACACCGTTGTTATAGCTGGAAAAGGCCACGAAGCGTATCAGGTCGTTGGGGATGTCCAGCTGCCGTTCGACGATCGGGTTGTCGTTGGAGAGTTACTCGATGAACTTAACTCTCGGTGAGATATCCACTGCCGTCGGCGGTCAGGCGGTGGAGAACGCTGAAGTCAAGGTTCGGGGCTACTCGATCGACAGTCGATCGATAAAGCCGGGAGAGTTGTTCCTTGCGATCAGCGGACCGCGATTTGATGGGCATGACTACGTTGACGAAGCTCGGCGCAAGGGAGCTGCTGGTGCGGTGGTCTCAGTCGCACGCTGTGGTGGAATAGGGAATCTCCCCTGCATCGGGGTCGACTCTACGGTCGAAGCGTTGGGGCAACTCGCGCGAACGGTGCGGCGGCGTTGGGGACGCCGGATCATTGCGATTTCGGGCAGTGTCGGAAAGACGACGACCAAGGAAATGGTCGCGACCGTGCTTGGTGGGAGTTTTCGGATACTCCGTTCGGTTGGGAATATGAACAACGAATATGGTCTTCCACTGTGCTTGCTTCGTGCGGAACCCTACCATGACGTCGCCGTATTGGAGATGGGCATGTCGGCTCCGGGTGAGATTCGAAAGCTGGCCTCCATTGCAGAACCTAACGAAGGGGTGATTACCAATGTCAGCTCCGCCCACCTTGAGTTTTTTGATTCCGTCGACGCGATTGCCGCCGCTAAAGCCGAATTGCTCGAGGGATTGGTCGGTGAGCGGCGTGCGTATTTGAACAATGACGATTCCAGGGTCCGTTCGATGGCGCGACGTTTCGACGGGGAGATCGTCACCTACGGAGTGCGTTCGGTGGCTGCGTTTCGTGTGACCCGAATCGAGCCTCTTGGACTGGAAGGGACGGCCTTCACACTGCACCATGGTCGGCGGGACATCAACTTTGTACTCCCCTTGCTGGGAGACCATAACGTGGCCAACGCCGCAGCCGCAATTAGTGTTGCCGTCATGCACGGCATCGAATGGGACGATATACGTCGGGCGGTGGAAGGCATGGTGCCCCAACGCATGCGCGGTAGCGTTATCCAGTTTCGTGAGGGATTTGCGCTTATCGACGACTGCTACAACTCGAGTCCCAAGGGCCTGACGGAAATGATCCGAACGCTGGCCAAGGTGCCGGGTTTTGAGCGCCGTATCCTCGTTGCCGGCGAAATGCTGGAACTGGGAGACGCGGGACAAAAATTGCACGCTGCCTGTGGCAAGGAAGCCGCCAAAGCGGGAATTGACCTCATTGTTGGAGTGCGGGGCAACGCAGAGGCGTTGATCGACGGTGCCCGAGAGGCGGGTGTCGATGAGTCCCGTTTGGTGTTCGTGCGCGATGCTGTCGAGGCCGGAGATTTTCTGACCCGCACCGTTGGAACCGGTGACCTGGTGTTGTTGAAAGCGTCTCGAGCGGTAGGCCTGGAACAGGCGATCGATACCGTCCGACTCTCGTTTACGAGTTTGGAGCCGTAATGCTGTACCACCTGCTATGGGAGGGCATCTACCCTTTAAGCGAGCAGTGGTCCGCACTCAGCGTGTTGAGCGTCTTCCAGTATATTACGGTACGGACGGCTATGGCGAGTATGACGGCACTGCTGCTGAGCCTTCTGCTGGGACCATCCTTGATCGGAAGGCTTCGGAAGTTACAGATTGGACAAAACATTCGCCAGGAAGGGCCCGAATCGCATCAGTCCAAGGCCGGAACCCCGACGATGGGAGGTATTCTCATCGTCGTGGCTATCGTCGTATCGACGCTGTTGTGGACCGATTTGACGAATCCTCTCGGATGGTTGTTGGTGGGATCCACGATCGCTTTTGGCTTGGTCGGATTTGCAGACGACTACTTGAAAGTCGTAAAGAAGCGTTCGCTTGGATTGCGGGCCCGCGCCAAGATCGGCGCACAGCTGCTGATCACCTGCACTATCGGCTGTTTCCTGATCGACCTGGCGGCCCGGGGGTTGTTCTCGACGCGGTTGACCGTGCCGTTTTTCAAAACTTTCACTCCGGACCTCGTGCTGTCGGCGTTTGCAGGTACGCCCATGTTCTTCCTGGGCTATCTGCCGTTTCTGCTTTTTATTGGCCTCGTCGTTGTGGGGTCTTCGAACGCCGTCAACCTGACCGATGGGCTCGACGGTCTTGCGATCGGATCGGTATTAATCGCGTCCGGAGCGTTGACCGTTCTGACCTATGTCACCGGACACCTCTTGTTTTCCGAGTACCTGGACCTTCAGTACATTCCTCCTGTCGCTGAAGTGACGATCTTCTGCGGATCCATGGTTGGTGCGAGCATGGGTTTCCTCTGGTACAACGCCCATCCGGCCGAGGTGTTCATGGGAGACGTGGGGTCTCTCGCGCTCGGGGGTGCCATCGGAACCGTTGCAGTTGTGATCCGGCAGGAGCTCCTGCTGATTCTGATCGGAGGCATCTTCGTCGTGGAAGCACTATCGGTCATGGCGCAGGTCCTGTCGTTCAAGTGGCGAGGTAAGCGTATTTTTCGGATGGCGCCTCTGCACCACCATTTCGAGTTGGGGGGATGGGCCGAATCGAAGGTCATCATCCGGTTCTGGATCGCAGCGCTGCTGTTCGCGATGTTCAGTTTGTCGACTTTGAAGCTGCGGTAGGGGATCGCGGCTTTTTAAAGAGGTAGCAAGTGGTAGTTGTTGTCGGCATGGGGCGGAGCGGCCTGGCGGTATCGGGCCTCCTTCGTTCGCACGGTCTGGAAGTGTTTGCCTCGGATGCGAACCCGGAACCGCCCCTGTTGAACGAGTTCGATCGGCTGGGGTTTCCCTCGGAAACCGGAGGACACTCGATAGAGCGATTCACTCGCGCCGAAGAAATTGTCGTGAGTCCCGGCGTTCCGCTCGATATCGACGCGCTGAGCAAAGCGCGCGTTGGGGGTGTCGGAATCGTGAGCGAGTTAGAGGTGGCTTCGCGATACTTGCTCGGGGATGTCGTTGCCGTGACGGGTTCGAACGGCAAGACGACGACAACGTCGCTCGTGGCTGCCATCCTTGAGCACGGTGCGCGACCGGTGCAGGTTGGAGGCAATATCGGAATTGCGGTGTCGGACCTGGTGTCTGCGTCGACCCACGAAACGATCAACGTCCTGGAAGTGAGTAGTTTTCAGTTGGATACATCCTCGCAATTCCGGCCCCGCGTGGGTGTTCTCCTGAACATCACGCCGGACCACCTCGACCGATATGCGAATTTCGAGGCGTACCGAATGGCTAAGTTCAATGTGTTTAAGAACCAGACTGAGGAAGATTTCGCCGTTATCAATATGGATGACCCTCAATCGTTTCCATTGCCCGTTGAAATCGCCTCGCGTCAGCGTTTCTTCAGCCGGAAGGAACACTTTGATCGAGCGGCCGGTATACAGGGGGAATTTCTTTCGGTGCGTGGTCATCGTGTTATTCGGACATCCGAACTGCCATTGAGAGGCGGCCACAACCTTGAAAACGTCCTTGCATCGATTCTTGTGGCCGACGTGTATGGCATTACACCGGAACAAACCTCTGAAGCCATCCGCGACTTCAAGGGTGTGGAACATCGGCTGGAAACGGTCGCGACGATCGCTGGAGTGGAGTTCGTGAACGACTCCAAAGCGACGAATGTTGATTCTGCGGTCAAGGCTCTCGAAGCATTCGACGCCTTCGAGGCGAACATCATTTTGATCATTGGCGGCAGGGACAAGGAAGCGCCCTTCGAGCCCCTGGTTCAGGCGATGCACGGGCGTGTCCGGCAGGTTCTAACCTTGGGCGAAGCGGCTGAAAAACTGGAAAAGGCGGTTGGCACCAACGTTCCAACCCGCCGGGTGGGGTCCATAGCCGAAGCTGTGAATGTGGCGATAGCCACAGGACGTGACGGCGACATCGTCCTTCTGTCTCCCGCCTGTGCCAGCTTCGACATGTACGCTAACTATGAAGAACGCGGCCACGACTTCAAGAACGCCGTCCGCACGCACATGAAATTGAAGACATAAGAAATGCGAACGACACTGAAAAGGATTGCTGCTCTCGGCGTGGGGGGACCGGCCCGGCGTCAGAGTTCCCGTGGGGTCGGAACAGGGAAATGTCAGTGCACCCAAACTGTTCGGTCAGTGGAGGGGACGGTGGGCCCGACGCTAATGAATGCACGGCGTGGGGGGACCGGCCCGGCGGTAGTGTTCCCGCAGAGTCGGAAGAGGGAAATGTCAGTGCACTCAAATTGTTCGGTAAGTGGAAGGGACGGTGGGCCCGACGCTAATGAATGCACGGCGTGGGGGGACCGGCCCGGCGGTAGTGTTCCCGCAGAGTCGGAAGAGGGAAATGTCAGTGCACTCAAATTGTTCGGTAAGTGGAACGGACGGTGGGCCCGACGCTAATTACTAATGGCCAGAAAACTAAATCCCGATTGGATCCTCTTCGTGACGACCCTGGCTCTTGTCGTCGTGGGCGTCGCGATGGTTTTCAGTTCGTCCGCTGTTCTGGCGAAGGAGTGGTACGGCGACCCGAACCACTTTTCCTTCCGTCATGTCGTTGCAGTGTTGCTGGGCCTGGTCGGCATGTTCACCTTGATGAGAGTGGACTACCATCGTTATCGGCATCCGGCGACGGTATTCTCCCTGCTGTCCGTCGTCACCGTATTGCTGGTTTTCGCCTATTTCCTGCCGGCTACAGCCAATACACACCGCTGGATCCGACTTGCAGGACTATCCTTCCAACCCGCAGAACTGGCAAAGCTTTCGATGATTGTTTTCATGGCTTACTTTCTGGAGATGCGAAGGGACAGGGTCAACGAACTGCGGTTCAGCCTGATTCCCCTGCTTGCGGTCAGCTCTCTCGTCTGTGGCTTGATCGTTCTCCAGCCCGATCTCGGGACTGCAGTTTCCATCCTTGCAGTTGCCGGGGTCATGCTGTTCGTGGCCGGCCTTAACGTCGGTTGGATGGTCGCCGCTGCTCTCATGGCTGCGCCCATGCTGTACGTACTCGTTTTTCAGGTGCCGTGGCGTCGGGCGAGACTCTTAGCCTTCAGGGATCCCTGGTCCGATCCCCTCGATACCGGGTTTCAGATTATTCAGTCGCTGATATCGGTGGGAACCGGCGGTATCGGCGGCATCGGCTACATGGAGGGACAGCAAAAGCTCTTCTATCTGCCTGAACCGCATACGGATTTCATATTTGCTGTGCTTGGCGAGGAATTCGGTTTGATTGGGACAGTCGCAGTTCTGGGCTTGTTTGGAGTCTTCATGTGGCGTGGTTTGCGAAGCGCCGCCAAGGCGCCCGACCTGTTCGGATCCTATCTCGCATTGGGAATCACGATGATGATTGCCCTGCAGGCCTTCATCAATATGAGCGTGGTCCTGGGCCTGCTGCCGACCAAGGGAATTCCGCTTCCGTTCTTAAGCTACGGGGGCAGTTCGTTCCTGGTCATGTTGGTCAGTGTCGGAATTCTAATGAACGTTTCTCAACATGGGAATTGAATGGCAAGTGGAGGTCGTAGGGAAACTGAGTTCCGTGGAGCCTCTCGGAGGCTCGTATCTCTTTGTTTTTACGGGACAAAAAAAGTTCGAGCGGCCCTGATCTGTCACTATGAAAGCGATAATCGCAGGAGGTGGCACGGGCGGCCATCTGATGCCCGGAATCGCGGTGGCGCGGGAGTTGCTCCGGCGGGACCCGAGTACGCGGATACTCTTCGTCGGCGCAAAGAAAGGCATCGAGAACACGGTTGTGCCTAACGAAGGCTTCGAACTGATGACTTTGCCCATTGGTGGTTTGAAGCGTGTTGGGTGGGTCCGTGCGGTGGGAAACTTTGTTGCGATGGGTGCTGCGTTGATTCGCTCGATGGGGCTGTTGGCCCGCTTCGCCCCGGACGTGGTTGTCGGTTTGGGTGGCTACGCGTCGTTTCCGGCAGTGGGCGCGGCGATCCTTCGAGGAGTGCCGTCGGTGATTATGGAGCAGAACATTCTTCCGGGTTTAGCAAATCGTGTGTTGGGCCGCCGAGCCCGTTTCGTGGCAGTGCCCGATGATCATGCGGCAGGTTATTTTCCAGGGCGTGCTGTCGTCACGGGGAATCCGGTCCGTCAAGCGTTTAAGGCCATCGGTCCGAAAGCGCATCAGGCCCCATTCACGGTGCTGGTAACCGGCGGCAGCCAGGGTGCCGAAGCTATCAACTCAGCCGTTGTGGCCGCCCTGCCTCTGCTTTCGAAATGGAGGGATACATTGCGTTTCCTACATCAGACCGGGAGCCGGCAGGAAGCAGATGTGCGCCTGTCCTACCTGGAGGCGGGTTTCCAAGCCGATGTGAGCAGTTTTTTCTCGAGCTTCGAGAGTTGTTATGAGAAGGCCGATTTAATCGTTTCACGGGCAGGCAACACCTCCGTTGCCGAAATCCAGGCGGCAGGCCGGGCATCGGTGTTGATCCCCTTGGCTTATGCGACCGACGACCACCAACGGCGAAACGCTCGCGCCATGGTTGATCGCCGTGCCGCGATCATGATCGATCCTCTCGAACTGACGGGTGAAAGACTCGCAAAGGAAATCACCTCCCTGCTCGAAGAGCCGGAGCGATTGACCCGAATTGAAGGGCGAGCGAAGGAGATGGCGGTCCTCGATGCGGAAGCACGCATAGCGGACCTGATCGAGCGTGCAGCAAGTAGAAGTGATGGAAGATAAGAGTTGAGAGCAAAGGCGTTCCAACTTTTAACTCTCAACTCTTAACCAGAAAAAATGTTTCACCGCATCAAACATGTTCATTTTGTCGGAATCGGCGGTAGCGGTATGAGCGGTATCGCCGGGGTTCTCCTGACCTTGGGTTACAAGGTCACGGGTTCGGACGTGAAGGCGACTGCTGTGACGGATGCTCTGGTGGAATCTGGTGCCAGCATTTTTCTTTCTCACGCGGCGGGAAATGTCAGTGGGGCGCATGTTGTGGTTCGATCCTCGGCCGTGGGAACCGACAACCCGGAACTGGCTGAAGCGGAAGAGCAGAAGATCCCTATCATCTCACGTGCCGAGATGCTGGCAGAGTTGGCGCGTCTGAAGTACACGACCGCCGTTGCGGGGACGCATGGCAAGACTACAACGACGTCGATGATTGCGACAATTCTGGGCTGCGCAGGTCTGGATCCGACGTTTGTTATCGGTGGACGCTTGAATAGCCTGGGCAGCAACTCCCGCCTCGGGAGCGGAGAGTTCATCGTTCTCGAGGCCGACGAGAGCGATCGGTCCTTTCTCATGCTATCGCCGACTATCGCAGTGGTGACGAACGTGGAAGCGGATCACCTGGATAACTATCGTGATCTCGAAGACATCCAGGACGCGTTCATTTCTTTCGTCAACAAGGTTCCTTTCTACGGTGCCGTAATCCTTCCGGCCGACTGTCCGGGCGTTCGGTCCGTGGCAGATCGGGTCAAGCGACGTGTGATCACGTTCGGAGTCTCACCGGCTGCCGATGTCACCATTACCGATTGCGTGTTTGAAAAACTCAATTCCCGGTTCGTTCTTTCATATAACGGCGGAAATCGGCAGGAATGCGCGCTTCGGGTGCCCGGAATGCACAACGTTCTGAACGCGGCCGCTGCGTTCGCGGCGGCGATGGAAATGGGTGTGGGCCCGGACACAATTGCGGATGGTCTGGAGGCCTTCGGTGGCGTTGAGCGCCGCTTCGAGATCAAGTCGTCCGGTCCAGTGACCGTAATCGATGATTACGCCCACCACCCTACGGAAGTACGCGCGGTCCTGGCCGCGGCTCGTATGGGTGGGTTCAAAAGAATCCTGGTGGGTTTCCAACCCCACCGCTACAGCCGGACCTACCATCTCTTCGATGATTTCACGCGGTCGTTTGATGAAGCCGACGCCGTTCTCATTACCGAAATTTACCCGGCGGGAGAGGCTCCGATTGAGGGTGTGTCATCGTCCGCACTCGTGGAACGAATGAAAGCGCTGGGTTCTCGAGAGGTAAGCCACGCACCCGACCTGGAGACCATCGAGTCGTACATGAGAGAAAACGCACGCCCGGGAGACGCCATCCTGATTCTCGGAGCCGGTAACATTACCCGCCTCGCAGATCGTCTGGCCGAGTTAGAACCTCTGAAGGTGACGCATGATTAAGAAACGTATTCAGCGCTGGACCCGGCTGTTTCAATCTCAGTCTTCCAAATCAAAGGCAGGTGCGAGGTCCGGTATGAACGGCTTTCTTCGCGTTGCCGTCTGGGTCCCGGTGTTTCTGGGCCTTGGTTTTGGAATTTACGAATCCATCAGTTACGCCTACGAGACGGATCGTTTCGAAGTCCGGAGAATTTCGGTGTCCGGCCTCCATCGGGTCTCTGAGAACGAAATTCTCTCGCGCGTCGGCTACGCTTCGGGGGCAAACGTTTTGCACGTGAACCTGGAGGAGACCCGCGAAGCGATTGAAGAAATCCTCTGGGTGAGGTACGCGACGGTCCAGCGGGTATGGCCGAACGAGATTGTCATCTCCCTTGTCGAACGGCAACCGATCGCGCTGGCCCGAATCGATTCCGAAATTTTTCAGGTGGATATTGAAGGCGTCGTCCTCTCACCGGATGCGCTGACCGAGATCAATGGCCCGGTTCTCGATGGACTTCATGCGGGTGATCCCTCGGGCAATGAAATAAAGATCAATATCTACAGAGAGATCGTAGACGCAATCGGTGAGAGTGATTTGTCCGAGGTCCACGTTGCTGAATCAGGCGAGGTGTCTGTAGTCCCGACCGACAATCCCATACTGATCGACCTGGGTTTGACCAGTTATCGTGATCGTTGGGAGAAGTACGTCGGTCTGAGCGTGCGAATTCACGAAGACTACCCTGACGCTTTCCGTGTAGACCTGCGCTTTCGAGATCAGGTCATCATTCAAACCAAAGAGAGTGAGCCGGCTGGGAACATCATATGGGGCGAAGAGACAAAACTATTGTAGGGCTGGACATCGGTTCGACCAAGATCTGCACTCTGATTGCATCCGCGCATAACGGTGGCATGGAATCCGCCGGTTTTGGCAAGGTCGACTCCAAGGGACTTAAGAAAGGCGTTGTCGTAAACCTGGAAGCGACGGTTGAGGCGATCAAACGGAGTGTCCACGAAGCGGAGATAATGGCCGGTTCGGAAGTGGACCGGGTGTTTGTAGGTTTGGCCGGCCCGCATATTCGCAGTTTCAACAGCAAGGGCGCCATACCGATTTCGAAACAGTCGCGTGAGATAACGCGAGAGGACGTCCGGCGAGTTATAGAGACAGCTCGTGCGATTGCCCTCGCGCCCGATCGCGAGATCATTCACATCATCCCGCAGGAATTCGTCGTCGATGACCAGGATGGTATCGGAGACCCGCTCGGAATGGTCGGTACCCGTCTGGAAGTGAATGTTCATATCGTGACCAGTTCGGTGACGGCCGCACAGAACATCGTCACAGCCGTGAACCGCAGCGGTTTGGAGGTGGCTGATACCGTCCTGGAGCCCATCGCGGGAGGCGAAGCGGTGTTGAGTGACGACGAAAGGGAACTAGGCTGTGTCCTCATCGATATCGGGGGCGGGAAGACCAGCGTGGCTGTATACCACCATGGAGCCGTGCGCCACACAGTCGTTCTTCCCATTGGCAGCGATCACTTCACCAGCGATATAGCCGTGGGACTGCGCACTCCGATTCCTGAAGCAGAACGGCTGAAGAAAGAGTTTGGGTGCGTGTTGGCATCTATGGCTGACGACGAATTGGTGATTGAGCTTACCGGAGTGGGGTCCCGGCCGGCGCGGGCCATCAGTCCGAGGTTGTTGAGCGACGTTCTGCAACCGCGGGCTGAAGAAATCGTCCATTTCGTTCGTGACGAGATACGCGGCGCGGGCTACGAACGTCAAGCTGGAGCAGGGGCGGTTATGACAGGCGGTGGCTCGCTCCTCAGGGGTATCGCGGAACTCACCGAGGATCTGCTGGACCTGCCCGTAAGACTCGGTCTGCCGGAAGGCTTGACCGATTCTAGCTTTGGTGATCCTGAATATGCGACGGTTGTCGGGCTCGTTGCCTATGGCCAGAGAAGACGAAAGACTTACGAGTTTCATGAACATTCCGGGTCCGCGTTTAAACGAATGATGTCCCGATTACGCGGATTCATATGAGCTGCACCGATTGCACGAATTAACGTTGATGCGGATTACGCATTAAAAAGAACCAGCTCATGTTTATGACGAATAAATCCGCGAAGTTCGTGACTGAAAACGATTCCGTGTAATCCGCGTAAATAAGGGGGAGCCAGTGTCGAAGAACGTGACTGCTGAGAATCCTATCAGGTTCCTTTTTGACGAGGAGCGTGCCGTTGGTGCCTGTATCAAGGTAATCGGTGTCGGTGGCGGAGGGTCCAACGCTATCAACCGCATGATGGAAGCGGGAGTGGAAGGCGTTGAGTTTCTCGTTGCGAACACTGACGTCCAGGCCCTCCAGGAGTCGAAGGCCCCGGTGAAAATTCAGATCGGAGCGAAACTGACGAAAGGTTTGGGCGCTGGAGCCGATCCTAATATCGGGCGAGAGGCTGCACTGGAAGATACTGAAAAGATTATCGAGGCTCTCGAAGGCGCCGACATGATCTTCGTAACGACCGGTCTGGGAGGTGGCACCGGGACGGGTGCGGCGCCCATCGTAGCCAGCCTGGCGGCGGAGCTGGGCGGCCTGACCGTTGCGGTTGTCACCAAACCGTTCGCTTTTGAAGGTCGAAAGCGCATGATGCAGGCGGATCTCGGCCTGTCCAATTTGCAGGATTCCGTGGACACGGTGATCACCATTCCGAACGAACAATTACTGGCAACGCTCGAGCGTGGAACGAGCCTGTTCGACGCGTTTCATATCGCGGATGACATTCTGCGGCAGGCGGTTCAGGGCATTTCGGATTTGATCACCGTACCAGGATTGATCAACCTGGATTTCGCCGACGTCAAGACCGTCATGCACGGCATGGGCAGGGCGCTCATGGGGACCGGTATGGCGACCGGCGACAACCGAGCTGTTGAGGCGGCGCGCCGCGCAATTTCAAACCCGTTGTTGGAAGAGGGTTCGATTCAGGGTGCCAAGGGCGTGTTGATCAACATTACGGGTGGCAACGACCTACTGCTGCACGAGGTCAGCGAAGCTGCCGGTATCATTTACGAAGCGGCCGACACCGAAGCCAACATTATCTTTGGTGCGGTGCGGGACGAGCGTATCGAGAACGAAGTGAAGATTACAGTTATAGCCACCGGCTTCGACCACAACGCGACAGACCGTCCGCTGCAGGAGGTGCCCCGCGCCGAGCCCGCGGGAGCGGAATTGGAGATCCCTACGTTTTTGCGGCGCGCTACGACGCATTAGTTGTTCGAAAGGTTTTGGCCTCAGAGGTGAAGAGAAACGCATTCACCGCAAAGGCGCAAAGACGCAAATGAAGAACAGGTTTTCTTTGCGTCTTTGCGCCTTTGCGGTGAAAAACCATTTCATCATTTAGACTTCCTAACTGTCCATTCCCGTCCGTCCCCTTATAATCACTCCATGAAGGTTGCCAACATCGCTGAGGAACTGCGTGCCATTGTGGGCGATCCGCATGTCCGGACGGATGCCGAGACGGTTCGGGAGAACAGTACGGATGCGACCAAACGCTTTCATCCGGCGGACGTGGTGGTGTTTCCGAAAATAGCTTCGGAAGTTGCCCGTATCGTCTGCCTGGCCAATGCAGAACGGATTCCTATCGTATCCAGAGGCGGTGGCGTGGGTTATGCCGGTGGAGCGATACCGGTCGCCGGAGGCATCGTCGTTGCCATGCGACGAATGAACCGGATTCTCGAGATCGACCCTGTGGACCTCGTTGCCGTCGTCGAACCCGGCGTGATTACCGGAGATCTGCACGCGGCTGTGGAATCGAAGGGGCTGTTCTATCCGCCGGACCCTGCAAGTCTCGCGCGATCCACGGTCGGAGGAAACGTGGCCCACAATGCCGGAGGTCCACGAGGTTTTAAATACGGAGTGACACGCCAGTATTTGCTGGGCCTCGATGTCGTTCTTCCGACCGGAGAGCTCACTTCGACAGGAGGGAGAGTCGTAAAGAACGCCGTTGGCTACGATCTGACCGGTTTGATGTGCGGATCGGAAGGAACGCTCGGAATCATTACAAAAATCATCTTCCGGCTGTTGCCGCTTCCGAGCGCCGCTCGAACCTTAATGGCCTTGTTTGCCTCAGTGAGGGATTGTGCGGAATCGGCGAATCGCCTGGTCGAACGGGGCGTTATCCCTTCGAAGCTGGAGTTTGTGGATCGAGCCTCCGTCCGGGCCCTCCGAAGCTATATCCGGGATGAAGGGATCCAAACGCCTGTTGTTCTCCCGGACGGAGTCAGTGCATTGCTGCTCGTCGAAGTGGACGGGGATGTGCTTTCGCTCGAGAGCGATCTGCGGCGAGTCCGCGAAGTTCTCGAACCGCATGCCGCTGGAGTGATCGAGTCGGACACCGGAGATGAGCTTTGGGAACTCCGCCGTCACCTCTCTCCTGCCGTGGCACGCATCCGGCCTGACAAGGTGAACGAAGACGTCGTCGTACCGCGTCGGAGGGTCCCGGACTATCTCGACGCAATGGGACGCCTTGAAGTTGAATGCGGTCTACCTGTAGTTTGTTTCGGTCATGTCGGCGACGGCAACATCCATGTGAATGTGATGCTGGACTCTTCCAATCCCGATCAAGTCGAACGATCCGAAGTAGCAAAGTTGCGTGTGTTTGAACTCGCTGTGGAGATGGGCGGAACCATTTCGGGGGAACATGGAGTCGGGATCATGAAATCTCAGTTCATCGGATTGGCTCTCCCTCCGGCGGCCGTTGTTGCGATGAAAGCCATCAAGCGCGCTCTTGATCCGAACGGCATCATGAATCCCGGCAAGATATTCACGTGAGATTCGCGGTAGCGGCCGGACTTCTCGATCAGATCGTTGGCCACGCCCGGGATCGCCTGCCGGAAGAGGCCTGCGGATTTCTCATCGGCCGATCCGGAACCGTGGAACAATTCGTGCCTGCCCCGAACGCCCTACGCAGCCAGACGGCCTTCGAAGTGGAACCCCGCTTCCTCTTTAATATGTTCCGGCAACTCAGGTCTTCCGGAGAAACTTTGCTGGCCATTTGTCACTCCCATCCAACGGGAGCGGCCGTTCCATCGGCCCGCGACGTGGCCGAGGCGCACTATCCGGATTGTGCATATGTGATCGTTTCATTGGCTGGGGCCCAACCGAATGTTCGAGCCTACCGGATTGTCGAGGGCGAGGTCCTCGAAATGGAACTTCATGCTATAGTCTAGGAAATCGGCTCTTTTTCGAGTCTCTCGCCGGAGGTTTAGATGCGTCTCTTGCTGATCATTCTGCTGTGGACGGCGCCGCTTTTGTCCCAGGATTCTGAGCTTACCTTGGACGCGGAATACGCCATTCGGGCTGACGCCAATCTGTTTTTTGGGAGGGGCGAGTCGACGGGGACAGAGTACTACGACGTCGCAATCACGAGCCAACCCTCCGACGGAGTTTTGATCAAGCTGCCCTATACGCAGAAAGGCGGGAAGCTTACTTTTGATCTCCATCATCGCGTCGGTTTGTCTGCGGACTATGGTCTCCCGGCCGAAATCATGACGGTCGTCGAAGTCGTCACGGGTGGTACGAATCGGCTTGGGACGTTCACGATGCTGGACATGATCGGTGAGGACGCGGCGTTCGATGAGCAGATCGAGCGGGCAAGCGACGCGGAGATCGACCGTTATGTCACGCCGATGTCCCGAAAGACAATAACCATCACCACGCAGCCCGGACCCCAGTCGATCAGCATAGTCGGACGCGATCTGAACATCGTGCGCCGGGGCACGACGACCCGGGTGGATACCCCGGGGACCCGGATCGCGATGGTCTCGAATATCAAATTTGAGGAAGTTCTAGCGGTCAATCCCCTCAGTCTGAGCACTCCGGATTAAGTTACGACTGCGCCGAATGTAGGGGCAGACCGACGCACTCTAATCTGACGGAGTCGCATGAGGGAAGACCGCCGTCCGGGGGCTATTCAGCGACCGGGTTCTTCGCGGTTGGTGTCGCATTCGAGTTTCACGCCTTACGAAGAAGTCCTTTACTGTTGTTCCTCCAGCTCCCTTGAAACATCTTGGTAAAAGCGGCGATAAACGCGCTCAACCGTATTGCCCGTGTTGGGCGACAGGTTTTCGCTGGCGAAGCGAGCATCGAACTCCCTCGACGGACGCGCCTCAATGATCTCGTCCAGTGTCATGCCCTGTGCCACCATGTCGCGGAATCGAGCGTAAATCACAATCACGGCGTCACGTACTGCGCTGAGATCCTCTCTGCGCGAGAGTTGGCCGTGGCCGGGAACGAAAATCGTGTCCGGGGTCGTCATATCGAGCGCCATGTTGTAAATATCAACGAAATCTTTAATCGTGCCGCCGCCTGAGGACGGATAGTCTGTCCGATACACGTCACCAAAGGCCCACACGTCGGATCCGCTGAAGTACACAGCCGCATCTCCGTCCGTGTGCGAGGGTTTTAAGGGCACGAAGAGGATTTCCTCTCCGTTGAAGTGAAACGTCATCGGTTGCGCCGATGTGATCACAGGCAAACCGCCGGGAAGATCCGAATCGCTGCGGTCTCCTATGAGCGACCGGCGCAGGTTGGGCTGATCGACGATCAACGCGCCCTCCCGGGCAAAGTTTGCGTTGCCGCCGCTGTGGTCTGGGTGGGAGTGCGTGTTGACCACAAAGCGGATGGGCCCATCCGAGATTCGTCGGATCAGGGTCATGATCCGGTCGTAGAAAACGGGGTAGTTCGTGTCGACGATGAAAATGCCATCATCGCCCGCCATGACGGTCATATTCCCACCTGCGCCGGCGATCACGTAAACCTGGCCGGCTACATGGCGGAGGACCATTTCGATCGCCGCCACCGCTTCGGGATCGTCAACCTGGTTGTTGAATCCGCGTATGTCGGGAATCGGGCCTCCAGTCTGAATCGCTTCCTGAGAAAAAGCCCCCCCGCAGAAAACCATAGCGCACACCGTCCCCGACGCCACAAATGCCATAGCTCGTTTCATAGAAGTCACCTCTGTGTGTACCGTTTCTTAAGACCTTCCTAAAGGATATTCAAGGAAAGGGTCAGACGCAATCAAAGCCTCAAGGCCTAGCTGGCACGGTATCGGGAGGAGCCGTTCGATCCCATTTTGAAATCCCCCAAAGGTTGAAACAGATCGATCGGCCTTCGATATGGGAGAAACAATGAATCGGGGGTGCGCCAGCTCGATCAGAACTGAAATCTCATTCCGACCTCGATTTGCCGCGGTGACGTCGCGTTGAAAGACCGTCCGAAGAAGGGAGACCTCAGCACACCGCTGGGTGTTCCCAGGTGGGTCATGTTGAAAGCGTTGCTGAGGTTTGCAAAGACATTCATTCTGGGCCCGGTGCCCGTAGCGCCCGAGCCGTTGCTGCCGAATTCAAAGGCTTTCGAGATGTTGAAGCTGACATCAAAATAATTCGGTCCGACTTCGCTGTTCTTGACGACCCCTTCCGGCCGGTCGTTACTCACGCCATCGCCGTTATCGTCCCGACCCGTGGTGATCGTGTACCGCCGGCCGCTGCGTGCCCCGACGACCGTGGTCAGATACACATCCATCGGCAGCCTCGAATTGACGCTCGTGTTGAACGTATGCGTGGGGTTGACGTGTCGGCCCCACTCCTTAGTGACGTCGCGGCTGTCGACCGGCAAATCCTGAAAGCCGCCCGTGCCCGCCTGATCGCTGACGCCATGGAAATACAAATAGTCCGCGGTGATATTGAAGATGCTGACCCGCTGCCTCAGGGTGACGTTGAGATGGTGATATGTCGAAGAACCGCTGACGAGCTGGAGAATCTGGCCGACGTCTGGAAACGGCCGGAGGCCGCTTTCCGAAAAGGGCGCATTCATGTCCCGGCCGCGGGGTTGGTTGATACCGCGGGCCCGGTCGAAGGCCACCGTCACGAAAAGATTATGCGGAAAGCTCTGCTCGAGCTGTATTTGTGGCAGAAAGAAATAGCTGTTTCTCAGATTCGGGTCCAGCTGGGTTCGGGTCGGGGGCCGGACGGTGCCCGCAGAGAACGGGTCGGGCCAGCCGGGATTGTCGATCTGGGTCTCGAACAGCCGTGTCCCGTCCAGATAGGTAAATTCTTTGTTCTGCCGGAAATTTGCCGGGTTCGTGAAGATGGCGACACCCCCGCGAATGACGGTCGAATTGCCGATCGCGTATGCAAAACCGATGCGCGGATCCACGTTATTCCGGTCGTCGAGATCTGTTTGCATGAAATAGCGTACGCCCAGCATCAAGGTGAAGGTCGGCGTGAGCCTGAAATCGTTCTGGGAGAAAAAAACAAGGTGCGTCTGGCTCATTTTGAACAAAGGATCGCAGCATTTGACCCTGTACTTGAGCGGTTTCCCCGCCCGGTAACTTTCAAGATCCGAAAACGTGAACTCGCCGAAGAAATTGTTTTCCGAATCCGAACGCTCGCTTCGGCGCCAGCCCCGAAAACCGGTTCGCATCGTCAGGTTGTTTCCCTCGAAGTAGACGAGGTTCGACAGCTCGTATTCGTTTCCATTGATCAGGCTCCTGTTTTGTGAGCCCCCTCCGGTGAAAGCGTCCTTGACAACGATCCCAAGGGCGTCGCTGAAGGGAACTGTCTCGCTGCGATCTTTCCGCCAGATGAATCGGACATCGTGCACGGTCCGGTCCGAGATTACGAAGACTTCCCGCAGGTCCACCACGTGGTTCCGCTCCTTTGTGCGGGACGCGCGTTCGGGCAGGCTGAAATTGCCCACGTTCTCGTTACTGCTGTCTTCGGTGGCGAACTGGAAACGCATGTGCAGCGAATGCGCATCCGCAAGCTGCAGGACGCCACGGGTGTCGTACGACCGGTTCTCCACAGGCCGGGTGACGCCCAGGGAAAAGAGCCCATCCAGTGTCTGTGCTTTGACCGTGCCGACATTTTCCCGCCTGTTGTCCCTGACCGCGAAGTTCAATGAGAGCCGGTCTTGAATGATGGGACCGCTGATGTCAGCGTTGATGGTCCGTTCATAGTAGGGCGGTTTATTGTCCGCGAAGGGATTTCGGGCGTTCAGCTCCTCGTCCTGGAAAATCGCCGCGAAATTGCCGTGATAGGCGCCCACGCCGCCGCGTTCGATCACTTCCGTTCTCGCGCCGCCTTCACGCAAGCCGCTGGATCCGTTAGCGGCGCCGGTTTCGACGTTAAACGCGTTATTCGTTACGCGGATCTGTTGAATTCTTCCGCTCCCCGCACCGGCATCCCCAGAATCCTCCGTATAAAATGCCACGTCCTGCTCGCTCTGGTAGCTCTCCCATGCCGTTCTCTGCGCCGCAGTCATGTAGGCGGGAAGCTCATTACGCAACTCGTCGTACATAAACCGGATGCCGGCCAGTGCCTGATCCTGCTGCTCGCCCGGCGGCGGTCCCTGACTGAAATCCCAGGTTTCGCCAAACAGGTTTTCCGCAGCCTGACGTTCTTCTTCGATGAGCAACGCCAACTGCCGTTCCTGATCGGCGCTGAAAGGCACCCCGGCCTCGGCGAGTGCTTTCGTCACCTGGTCTTTCAGTTCGTCGACCGGATTGCGGGCGGTCAGTTGCCCAAAGGCAGTGGTGGCTAAGAAAATACAAATCAAGGCAGGACGCATCACATTCATGCTAGCACTCCCCATTACGCCGGTTTTAAGAAAAACCACAGCATGGCCCGGGATGATCTGAATTCCTAAATTGTTGGATCAAAACACAGCGGGATGGAATTCAGATTCAAGTAGCATTCCATCTCCAGAGTTCGTCCGCAGCCTGTCAGGCGTTTCCTGCCGTAGCGGTCGCTTCGTTGGTCTTGCCCCCTGCCGAGGCGAGCTCATATGTTTTGATCACTTTCTCCGCGCATGTTTTCCAGGAAAACTTCGCTACCTGCAGCAGGCCCTTTTCTATGAATTCCTGACGTAATACCTGATCGATCAGCAGTTGTTTGATCGCCCGCGCGATTTCAAAAACGTTTTCGGGGTTTACGAGAATAGCCGCATCGCCCAGTACTTCAGGAAGGGAAGACGTGTTTGAAGCCACGACAGGCGTTCGGTTGGCCATTGCTTCGAGCGGGGGAAGGCCGAAACCCTCGTAGAGTGATGGCGAGGCGAATGCAACAGCCGCCTCGTAAAACGCCTGAAGGATTGGATACGGAACGAAACCGAAGAAGCGGACGTCCTGCTGAACGCCGCTCCGAACGACCGTCAATCGAAGGTACTGATGATTGCTGAGTTTGTCGCCAATGATGATCAGCTTTAAATGTTTGTACTTCTTGTGGTCACCCAGCTCGCTCTTCAAAACTGCGAACGCTTCGATCAGACGGCCGACGTTTTTGTGTGGCTTGATCTGTCCCGAATAGAGAACAAAGGGATCCTTCAGTTGGTAGCGTTCCAGGACCTGCATCTGCTCGGCCGGAGCATGGGCCACAGAAAAACGTCCATCCAGGGCGTTGTGTGCCACGGACGTCCGGGAGGTCGGCAGGTCGAATATGCTGATCAGATCCTGCCGGGTTGACTCCGAGACGGCAATGACGTGATCCGCTGAGCGGACAATGTGCTTCGTGTAGAGATACCTCCGGTAGTTATCGAACTTCGATGAACCCTCCGGCGGGAACAGTAGATGGACGCAGTCGTGAATCGTGACCACTAATCGGCACCCGACCATCAGAGGGGCCTCGTAGTGGGGTGCGTGGAAGACGTCGATCCCATGCTTTCGTAGCTGGAAAGGAATGCGTACGTGAAGATTCCAGAAGTTGTTGTGTTCGGGAATGTCGATTCGCTCGAAATTCTTTCCCAGCGGTCCGAATTCGAGAAACTGGCGTTGGGAGCCCAGAAGGAAGTAGTGATGGCTTCGATCTAAATCCGATAGGTTCCGGACAAGATTCCAAACGTGTGTGCCGACGCCGAACTCGTTGACCTTACGGATGTCGATAGCGACGCGCATGTCTGAATTGTAGCAGCCTGCCAAGAGAAGAAGGAGACGGACACTTCATGCAACATTGTGCCCTGGCGAGTGTACTTCGCCTGAAGTGTCCGTCCCCTTCCGCTTCCACGGGTCTGTTATAATCGTCGTATGATTCGACCCCATCCGGCGTGTGGCATCCGGAAGCTCTTCCGGACCTGTCGAACAGGGCTGATTCTTCGACGCGCGCTCGTCCTTGCCTCGATCGGGGTTGCCCTGGCGGGCGCCCTTCCTTACTTCATTTCTTCCTCGGCCCAGGGGCCGACTATCATCCAGATCGATCTCGCCGATATCGTCCACCCTGTCAGCGCAGACTACGTTGCTGCCGGATTGGAAAGAGCGGAGGAAGTCGGTGCGGTGGCGGTGATCATTCGATTGGACACTCCCGGAGGGCTCGTCGATTCGATGAGGGCCATTGTTGAGGATATTCTGGCTTCAGACGTTCCGGTCATCGTGTGGGTGGGTCCCAGTGGCGTGCGTGCCGCCTCGGCGGGCTTCTTCATTCTGCTGTCAGGCGATCTCGCATTGATGGCATCGGGCACCAATACCGGTGCGGCACATCCGGTTTCCTCCCTCGGTGGCGAGATCGACGAAGTGATGGAGCAGAAAATCGTCAATGACGTTTCCGCCTTTCTCCGGAGCTATGCGGCAAAGCGTGGCAGAAACCCTGAACTCGCAGAACTGGCCGTTACCGAAAGCCGGGCATTCACCGCGGAAGAGGCCCTCGAGAATGAGTTGATCGATGCCGTCGTCGGTGATGTTGCCGAGTTGATCGAGGTTTTCGACGGACAGGAGATCACGCGTTTCGATGATTCGGTCGAGACCCTGGCTCTTGCTGGTGCTACGGTTGAAGTGTTCGCGATGACTTCTAGAGAGAGACTGCTCTCGATGATCATGAACCCAAACGTTGCCCTTGTCTTGGGCCTCCTGGGCCTTGTCGGACTCTATCTTGAAATAACGAGCCCGGGTATGATCTTCCCCGGAGTCATCGGTGGTATCAGCCTGATACTCGCGTTGTTTGCCTTCAATCTTCTTCCGATCAACCTTACCGGAGTCCTTTTGCTTTTGCTCGGAATCGCTCTTTTTGTGGTTGAGGCAACGGTGCCAAGCAGCGGAATTCTTGCGATGGGGGGTGTTGTTGCGATGGTTGCGGGCGGTCTCATACTCGTTGACGGTCCGATTCCCGAACTCCGCATTCAGTTCCCGACAGTCCTGGCCGTAACCCTGCCTCTTGCGGCGATTACAGTTTTTCTCGTGCGCCTGGTGCTCGTGTCCCATAGCAAGAAGGCCGTTACAGGTTCGGCTGGAATGGTCGGTCTGATGGGTACGGCATCCACCGGCATTGACAGCCATGGAAAGGTGATGGTTCATGGCGAATACTGGGAAGCGCACTCCCAGGCTCCTATTCCGTCAGGGGCCCGAATTCGGGTAGTAAAAATGGACGGACTCAATCTTGAGGTCGAAACCGAAGACGAGGAGCAGCAATGAATGTTAATTTCGGAATCGTAGCACTGGTAATCATCCTGATCTGGCTTTTCAACTCCCTCAATATCCTGCGCGAATACGAGCGCGGGGTCATATTCCGATTGGGCCGTCTCCTGCCGGACCCAAAGGGTCCGGGACTGATCTGGGTCTTCTGGCCGATCGACAAGATCGTACGCGTGAGCTTGAGGACGGTCACGATGGACGTTCCCGCGCAGGACGTGATCACAAAGGACAACGTTACGGTGAAGGTCAACGCCGTCGTTTATTTTCGTGTGGTCGAGTCAGACAGGGCGGTTGTCGAGGTTGAGAACTACCTCTACGCGACATCGCAGTTGGCCCAGACGACGCTGCGTTCCGTTCTTGGAGAGGTCATTCTGGACGAGTTGTTGAGCGAGCGCGAGAAATTGAACTTGAGGCTGCAGGAAATCCTCGATCAGCATACCGACACCTGGGGTATCAAAGTATCGATCGTCGAGATCAAGGGTGTGGATCTGCCTGAGTCCATGCAGCGTTCGATGGCGCGTCAGGCCGAGGCCGAGCGTGAGAAGCGCGCCAAGATCATCCACGCTTCGGGTGAATATGAGGCGGCTGCCCGCCTGGCTGATGCCGCCAAGACTATTGCCACCGAGCCTATGGCCCTCCAGTTGCGTTATCTGCAAACCATGACGGAAATTGGAATAGAAGGGAAGAACACTACGCTTGTATTCCCACTTCCGATTGATATTCTGAGTTCCCTTCAGAAAGCTTTGATTAAGCCTGACACCGACAGCAGCAGCGGTTAGAGAGTCGACTCGATGGACGAACATTCCTGGAAGGGACACAACTTCACGTTGTTGATTTTCGGCGGAGTTGTTGTCCTGTGCTCGATTTTCTTTATCCTGGGAATGTTGGTCGGCCGGGTTCAGGTTCCTGCGGTTTCGGAAGTTGCGGCCGTCTCTGGCGAGACGGCCACTGCGGAAGAACCGGGAGATCTCGATCTGCAATTTTATGAGGCTGTGGAAGGAAGCGAGCCGCCTCCCTTCGAGGTGTCCGGACCCGAAGCCGGTTTCAACCCGGAGACTGTAGACCCGATTCAGCCTTTGCCGACGACGCCAGCCGCTCCGCTTGCCGCCTCTGTACCTGAGGTCGAAATCGCGAGTACGCTTCAGATTGCGGCTCTCAGCAGCGCAGACCAGGCTGAAACGCTACGTGCGGAAATTGCCGGGCAAGGATTTCCATCCTTTGTTGTGCGTCCGGCACCGGACGACCAGTCGGGTCTCCATCGCGTTCACGTCGGTCCTTTCAGCGATGAGACTGAAGTTGCACGTGTCCGCGCGTTGCTGGAGGCCGAAGGATACCAGCCCATCGTCAGGAACTGATCGATGTACGGGCGGCATTTTCTTGTTGAGGCCTCCACTGCCTCTAAGGTCGTTGCGGCCGGGCTGACCGGAGCACTGCTTGTCCTGGCTCTTCCGAAGCCCGACCTGTACTACCTGTCCTGGCTTGCGTTTGTTCCTCTACTGTTGGCCCTCTCACCTGAAGATTCGATACTGAAGACATTTGGTATTGGATACGCTGCGGGTCTGGTTTTCTTCAGCGGAAGTTGCTACTGGATCGTCGAGACGATGGCGACGTACGGAGGGCTACCCCTGGGGACGTCTCTGGCCGTTTTTGCACTCTTTGTTTCTGTCTTTGCCCTCCATACGGCCCTGTTCGCAGTGTTGCTGCAACCCCAACTGGCACGCTTCGGACATTGGGGCCTGCTGTTGGCCGCACCCACGTGGGTAGCGGTTGAACTGATACAGACCTATGCGATATTCGGCGGCTTCCCCTGGATGCTCGTGGGCTATGCCCTTGCGCCATTCACGGGCCTCCTTCAGGTCGTGACGATTACCGGGGTCTACGGACTGTCGTTTCTGCTGGTCGCGGTGGGCTCGCTCCTGGCGCTCAGTCTCCGGGCAAACAATACCAAGCTCGTCGGTATCGCCGCCGGTATCATGCTGATCGCCAACTTCGTGCCGGCCCCTCAAGGCGGCCCGCCCGATGAACCCCTGTCGGTTCGCATCGTGCAGACCAACATCGACATCGAGCAGTCCTGGGAAAGTAGCGCTCGAGAGCAGTTGATGGACGCACTGCATAGCTTGACGGTGCGGGCGCCGGCGAATCCGGATCTGGTGATCTGGCCTGAGACACCGTCGCCGTTTTATCTGGGGCACGATGCAGAGTTTCGTTACCGGATGGGAGCGATCGCAAGGGCACTCGACGCGCATTTCCTCTTGGGATATATCGATTTCGACGACGAAAAGCCGTCCAACAGTGTGGGTGTCATTTCGCCAGCCGGAGAACAGATGTCCCGTTATAACAAGATCCATCTGGTGCCGTTTGGCGAGTACGTTCCGCTCGGGAGTATTCTTTTTTTCGCACAGTCCCTCACCCGCAACGTGGGTGATTTTGTGCCCGGATCGGACTTCACACTCACCTCAGTGGGCGATCACCGGATCGCATCAACGATATGTTATGAAGACGTGTTTCCCGGACTGATGCGGCAGTTCACCCGGCGCGGCGCCGAGGCCATCGTCAACGTTACCAACGACGGCTGGTTCGGCGCGACCTCAGCGCCATACCAGCATCTTCGAATGTCGATTGTTCGAGCGGTCGAGAATCGGCGCTATATTATCCGCGGTGCCAATACGGGTATCAGTGCGATCATAGATCCTTATGGGAGCGTTGTTTCCCGGACTGAGTTGGGAGAAAGGACCGTTCTTGACGGCGTGGCCGGTTATCGTTCCGATCTGACGTTCTATGTGCGTTTCGGTGATGTGTTTGCATATTTGGCAGCGACAATGGCTGGAGTGGCGCTGCTGATGGCGAGGGGAACGAGACCGGCCGGGAAGCGACCTGGCGCTAAGCTAAAGGAAGAATCGATATGAATGATGAACTCCTGGAACGATTTTCCCACCTCAAGGACAGAAGTCAGGAAATACGGAGGTTCCTTTGACTCGCCTGCCAAGCAGAAACGTATCGACGAGTTCGAAAAGACCATAGCCGCGCCCGATTTCTGGTCCGACCAGGAGCGATCCACCGACCTACTCCGTCAGAAAGCCCGCCTGGACGAAAGCATCGAATTAGACAGCAAGATCAGAGCTTATGTCGAAGATGGGGAAGCGCTGGCCGAGTTGGCGCGTGAGGGTGAGGACGTTGGCGAAGAACTTCCCGAGTTCATGGAACAACTTACCGAACTCGTGGAACGTGTTGAATTCCAGATGCTGCTCGGCAGGGAAAACGATCGGTTAAATGGGATTGTCTCGATCCACCCGGGCGCTGGCGGAACCGAAGCGCAGGACTGGGCGGCTATGCTGATGCGAATGTACCTGCGGTGGGCGGAAAAAGGGGGCTATAAGACCGAGATTCTGGACTATCAGGATGGAGAGGAAGCCGGGTTGAAATCGGTGACGTTCACTGTTTCGGGCGACTACGCGTACGGATATCTGTCCAACGAAACAGGGGTTCACCGTCTTGTTCGTATTTCGCCGTTCGATGCGACCAAACGGCGGCATACCTCTTTTGCCTCGGTTTCCGTCTATCCGGAGATCGACGATCAGGTGGAAGTGGACATTGACGACAAAGACCTGCGGATCGATACCTACCGTTCCAGCGGTGCCGGTGGTCAGCACGTCAACGTCACGGATTCCGCTGTACGTATCACGCACATCCCAACCGGCATCGTCGTGCAATGCCAGAACCAGCGGTCCCAACATAAGAATCGTTCTGTGGCATTGAAGCTTCTTCGGGCGCGAATTTACGAGAAGGAACTGGAACGCAAACGGGCTGAGGCTCAGGCTGTTGAGGACAGCAAGCTCGACAATGCCTGGGGCAGCCAAATCCGTTCCTACGTCCTCGCTCCCTACCGTATGGTCAAGGACCATCGGACCAAGAAGGAAATGGGTGACGTCGATCGGGTCCTCGACGGCGATCTGGAAGGATTCATCAATGCTGCCCTCCAATGGAGAGTGAACCCGAAAAGAAGTGATAGGTGAGCAAGAAGGTGACGCACACTTCATGCGACATTGTGGCCTGGCGAGTGTATATCGGCTGAAGTGTCCGTCCCCTTCGTGGGCCCGACGCTAATGAATACCCTTCATCTTGATTCCGAAATCCAGTACGTCAAAGGCGTCGGTCCGAAAAGGGGGGCGTTGTTGAGAGCCCGGGGTATTCACACGGTTCAGGATCTGCTGCTGCGATTTCCCCGCCGTTACGAAGACCGCAGCCGTCTGGCCTCTCTCGATACCCTAGTCACCGGTCAAACCGCCACGTTATTGGCCAAAGTCTACAGCGTCCGCTTGATTTCCACCCGGTCGAGGGGCGGTATTCTTGATGTCGTCCTGACCGATGGTGTGACCTATGGTCATGCAAAATGGTTCAATGGCGGCTCACTCTACCGACAAAAGAAGTTCGTCCCCGGTATGGCCCTCGTCCTGACGGGTAAGGGTGAGGTGGACAAGTACGATCAGGGGATCGTTCTGTTTAATCCTGAATTCGAGGTCCTCCCCGAAGGAGAGCCCACCGCCCCGGACGGGTTGGGCCGCTATGTTCCGATCTATGAGGAGGTGTCCGGCATTTCGAGTCGTCAGCTGCGCAGCATCGTGTTGGCTGCATTCGGAAGCCTGTCGGACACGCTCGAGGACCCGCTGCCCGTAGAGATGCGTTCGCGTTACAGCCTGCCGGGTCTTAGAACCTCACTGGAAGCGTTACACCAACCGACCCTCGACGATGACATCGACTTGCTCAACCGGCGGCGTTCCCCCTATCACCGCCGATTTATTTTCGAGGAATTCCTGCTCCTCGAATTGACGCTGGCGCTTCGCAGACATCACTTGCGTTCGACTGTCGGTGTTCGGTTTCGAACGAACCCACACATTCGGGAGCGGATCAAGGAGATCCTCCCCTTCCATCCCACTGCGGCTCAGAAGCGCGTTTTCGCCGAGATCGTTGACGACTTGAGAGCCTCTCATCCGATGAACCGTCTGCTGCAAGGGGATGTGGGTTCGGGAAAGACGCTGGTAGCGTTCGAAACCATCGTCGTGGCCGTCGAAAACGGTTATCAGGCAGCCATGATGGCGCCGACAGAAATCCTGGCCGAGCAACACTACATCAGCGCCCGACGCATTCTGGAGCCCCTCGGATACAAGGTGGCCCTTCTCAGGAAGGGTGTGGGAAAAGACCAGCCGGATTTACTCGCCGAGCTCAGAGGCGGCAGGATTCATCTGGCGATCGGGACACACGCGCTTCTTGAGGATGCCGCCGCGTTTTCGCGTCTGGGACTGGTCGTCATTGATGAACAGCACCGCTTTGGTGTGATGCAGCGTCTTCGCCTGATGGAGAAGGGACAGAGCCCGAACACTCTCGTCATGACGGCGACTCCGATACCGCGCACTCTTGCGATGACGTTTTATGGGGATCTAGATGTTTCCGTGATCGATGAGATGCCCCCGGGGCGAACACCCATTCGAACCGTTCACATCGGGGAGGGTCGACGGGGGTATGCCGAGAAATTACTGAAACAGGAGTTGGAGAAGGGCAGGCAATGCTACGTCGTATATCCGCTGATCGAGGAGTCGGAGAAAATAGACCTCCGCTCAGCCACCGAGGGCTACGGTCAACTCGCGGATATATTCGGAAGTGAGCGTGTGGGTCTCCTGCATGGACGCTTGAAGGGAGAGGAAAAAGAGGCGATCATGCGCGCTTTCAATGCAGGAGATATTGGAATCCTCGTATCGACCACCGTCGTGGAGGTGGGTGTCGACGTTCCCAACGCGACACTGATGTTAATCGAGCATGCCGAACGGTTCGGGATGGCACAGCTACATCAACTGAGGGGACGGGTCGGGCGCGGAACGGAGGCGTCTCATTGTGTCCTGATGACACCGGACCGTATTGGCGGCGTCGCCCGTGAACGTGTGCGTGCGGTTGCTGCCACTACCGATGGTTTTCGGCTTGCCGAAACAGACTTGCGTTTGAGGGGGCCGGGAGAACTCGCCGGGACGCGGCAGTCGGGTCTCCCTGAGTTTCTTCTGGCCGATCTTGTAGAGGACGTGGATATCCTGGTTGAGGCGCGGGGAGAGGCCGAGCGATGGGTCCGGGATGCCCCCCGGAGGGACAAACTGATTGCCGACCTGGGCCGGCGGGCGGGCGCCTCGAGTCTGGCTACAGTGGGTTGAGAGCCAGTTAAAGGTTTGATGTTCAGAGTTCACCACTCTTTACTTCTGACTCTCGACTTTCGGCTTCTACTGTTTCCTGAAGAGTGGTTCCTGAAGAAATGACCAGCCGATGAGAATTATCGCCGGCCAATACAAGAGTCGCCGCCTGAAGGCGGGCCCTTCAGAGGGAACCCGGCCTACGAACGACAAGCTTCGGGAAACCGTGTTTAACATTCTGGGGGATCGCGTAATAGAATCAGTATTTCTGGATGCTTACGCAGGAGTGGGTGCGATAGGGATCGAGGCGATCAGCCGGGGTGCCCGGTCGGTGTACTTCGTCGATCACCGAACGCATGCGTGTGCGGCGATTCGCACCAACCTTGAGTCCCTGAACGTCGAAGCGGAGTGCCGTGTCCTGCGGATGGAGTTCGGCGAAGCATTTAGCCTTTGTCTTCGTGAAGGGGCCGGTTTCGATATCGTGTTTCTCGATCCGCCCTACGAGAGGGAGGACCTCTATCGACGCGACCTGGAACGCCTGGGTGCGGATTCCTTGTTGAGAAAAGGGGCGATCGTTGTCACTGAACATTTGCGCTCGGTTGAAATGCCCGCTAACATTCCCGGGCTTGTCCACTTACGGACGCACCCTCAGGGGGACAGCACCTTGACTTTCTACGAACCGGAGAGCGCGTGAAGCGAACGAGTGCGATGTATCCGGGGACTTTCGACCCGGTGACCAACGGGCACCTGGATATCATCGAGAGAAGCAGTAAGCTGTTCGGCCAGGTGATCGTGGCTATTCTTGTGAACCCCCAGAAGGAACCCCTGTTTTCCTCAGAGGAAAGAGCCGAACTCATTCGGAAGTCGATCCCGGACGGGATTTCCAATGTGGAGGTGGCCGGCTTTCAGGGATTGCTGGTCGATTACGCGAAAGAAAGACAGGCGGACGTAATCATTCGTGGCATCCGCGCGGTTTCCGACTACGAATACGAACTTCAAATGGCACTGATGAACCGGCGCCTCCGGCCTGAGATCGAAACGTTTTTCATGCTACCGGCAGAAAATTATTCCTATCTGAGCTCGCGTTTGGTTTGCGAGATCGCCGAGCACTCCGGATCCATCGAAGGCTTGGTTCCCGCCGCTGTTGAGAAAGCTTTAAAGGACATTTTCGCGAAGTAGTGCAGGGACAGATCACTCGAGGACAGTAGAGAACATGGGGCTGAAATTAACGCAGAGAATATCCCGCATATCGGCGTCGCAAACCATGGCGGTCGCAGAAACTGCAACCCGGCTGCGCGAACAGGGTCTGGATGTCGTGGATCTCAGCGCGGGTGAGCCTGATTTCCCAACACCGGAAAATATCAAGCAAGCGGGGATTCGCGCGATCGAGGCAAACTTCAGCAAGTACACGGCCGCGAGTGGAATAGCCGAGCTGAAGCAAGCGGTCATCGACCGTCATAGTCAGGATTTCGGTTCCTCTTACAGCACCTCGGAAGTCATGCTCAACGTTGGAGCGAAACACTCCATATTCAACGTGTTCTCGGCCCTGGTCGAACACGGCGACGAGATCGTGATTCCCACGCCCTACTGGGTGACTTTCGCCGACGTGGCCCGCTACGTGGGGGGGCAGCCCGTTTTTGTCGAAACACTCGAAGATCACGGGTTTCGCCTGACCTTCGACATGGTAGAGGCTGCGATTACCCCGAAGACCCGACTGCTGGTGGTAAACTCGCCCAGCAATCCCAGCGGTGCTGTTCTAGACGACGACGAGTTCGTTCGTATTGCCGGCCTGTGTCAGGACAGAGGTGTCGTTCTCCTCTCGGACGAGTGCTACGCCTACTTCCTGTACGAAGGCCGGCAGCCGTTTTCGATCGCTTCCCATTCGGAATTCAAGGACACTGTCGTCATCGTTGGGTCGGTCTCTAAGACTTATGCGATGACGGGATGGAGGGTTGGTTTCGTCCTGGGGGACGTCGCGCTGATCAAGGGAATCAGCAAGCTTCAGAGTCATTCCACGTCGAATCCGACTTCGATTGCCCAGAAAGCTGCTGTAGAAGCATTCCGGGGATCCCAGGAATCGGTCGGTGGGATGCTGGCCGAGTACAGCCGGCGCCGCCGATACGTCGTGGACCGGCTCCGGGCCATTCCTGGATTTCGATGTCAGGAACCGGGTGGTGCGTTTTACGCGTATCCGAACGTTTCAGCGGCGTTTCAGCGAGGCGTCAAGAACATCGTTGATTTCTCCGTCCAGCTGCTTGAGAATAAGCAAGTGGCGGTCGTTCCCGGCGTTGCATTTGGCACAACAGAACACGTTCGCATATCCTACGCCGCCTCAATGGAAAACCTAGAAAAGGCGCTCGACCGGATTGAAGAGTTCATGATGGAACTCGGCTGAAGAAAATCAGACAATCGTGGCAGAGGGTGTAGTCTTTATATTATCGTTAGCTTGGAAATTTCAAATCACCAGTGTTTCCAGGAAGGGGAGAATCAACATGATTAGAATGCGTTTCGTTATTGGTGTGATCGCGGTTACTTTGCTGAGCTCAGGGCTTGCCCTCGCCCAGCAGGATCCGATGACCTTCTTCGTCACGAGCCAGGGCCCTGGCGAGGGCAGCGACTTCGGTGGTTTAGCTGGAGCCGACGCGCACTGTCAGATGCTCGCCGCTGATGAGGATGCCGGTGACCGCACCTGGCGTGCCTACCTCAGCACCCAGGGTCCGAATGCCGTCAATGCGCGTGACCGTATCGGCACGGGGCCATGGCATAACGCCCAGGGCGTCCTCGTGGGTGCCGACGTCGATGAGATGCACGGCATGGGGCATCGGTTTAATTTCTCGAGGATGCTCGACGAGGGCGGCAATCTGATCCCCGGTGGAGGATACTCGCCGAACCGGCATGACGTCCTGACGGGCTCGCAGGCCGACGGTACGGCTTTTGCGGCAGGCGAAGACATGACCTGCAATAACTGGACTAGCAGCAGTGACGGAAAAGCCAGGATCGGTCACCATGACCGCGCAGCCTGGAATTCAGCCCACGATAGCCGTGGTTGCAGTCAGGAACAGTTGCGGTCTTCTGGCGGCGACGGCTTGTTTTATTGTTTCGCCCAGTAGGCTGACGGACCGGCTCGAGGTTCGGTCACTTGATCATTCTCAACACGAAGGCACGATGGAACACGCAGAAATCAGGACTTCGTGTTCTTCGTGCCTTCGTGTTGAAAGATTTCATAGATCTTCCGGGTCAGTGATGTGACGGGAAGAGCGTCAAACTGTACGCGTTTGCAGCCCGGGCGGCGTCCGAGTTTGCCGCGGTAGACCTGAACATGGACCCTGTGGTGTGTGATCGCATGGCGCGTCGTACCGATCAGCTCGAAGGATCCTGCGGGTGCCTCCGGGAAAGAAGGGAATTCCCAGAGCCCATCGGTCTCACGCATGAGGATGCCCCGCTGATTGCTGTCGATCACTGCGTGGAGGTCGACTCGGATCGTTTCAGGTCTCTTCCTTGGCCGAGGGATGTCTTCCTGCGCTCCGGTACGGTACGCCTTACAGATCTTATTCCAGGGACACGCTGAGCATCGAGGTGCTCGAGGCGTGCAGACGGTCGCTCCAAGTTCCATCATCGCTTGATTCACGACGCGCGGTTCGCCTGAGTGTGCCACCGCGTCGGCTGCCTCCCAGAGGGTTTTGTCCTTTACCTCTTCCCATCCATTGACCCGGGACAACACACGGCGCACATTGCCGTCCACGATCGGATACGGTTCGTTGAAGGCAATACTCATAAGGGCTCCAGCCATGTAACGGCCGATGCCGGGAAGTTGGAGCAGCGCGGCATGGGAATCGGGCAGTTCGCCTCCGTGCTCGTCCATGACCTGTGCGGCCGCGGCTCTGAAGTTGCGTGCGCGGCTGTAATAACCCAGTCCGGACCAGAGCCCGAGAACTTCGGCTTCGCTCGAACGGGCCAGAATTTCGATTGTGGGGAAGCGAGCGAGAAAGCGTTCGTAGTAAGGCAGGGCGGTATCGACCTGCGTCTGCTGCAACATCACTTCTGAAACCCAGACATGGTAGGGATCGTAGCTCTTACGCCACGGCAGCTGACGGTGCATCTTCCTGAACCAGTCTTCGAGAGACCGGGTCGCAGATTGTGAAGGGGTCGGTTTACGTTGCCGCGAGTTCGTTCTCACGCGTCTCGGCAGAGTCTTTCAAGTCCTGTTCTACTTTCTTGATCTGCACCAGATGCTGCGGGTTGAAGGCGAGGGAAGGATAATAGCAGTTGCTTTCGTGTGTGCAGAAGCAACCGTCGGCAACTTCCTCCCGGCGGGCATCCATGGCGGGTGAGTACCACAACTTCGAGAAATCCCAGTCGTAATCCCGAAGATTGCCCACGGGTTTGAGGATCTCACAACTGGAAACCGTTCCCTCGTCGTAAATGACGCCACCGGCATCTCCGGCGAAACATCGGAGCTGTGGCCGGCCTTCCAAAGCTGTTTTCGCGATCAACTCGTGCATATAGACGTCGATGGCCGCTTTGAAGAAACCTGCATCTCCCGAGTAGCTGTTCTTGAGTGCAGCGTGCGCGGAATCCTGACCGATCTGTTTCGTCAAGTTGTAGTAGCGGGTGATGTCGATATCAAGCTCTGTGGGAACGGCTGATGGCGGCCGGATGTAGTTGACGTTCACTTTGTCCGGTTTGAGGTCGTTCTTCAGGAAGTCGTACCAGTCGAAGATGCGGTCCTGATTGCTGTTCATGAAACACGTGCAGGTCTGAATGTCCAGGCGAGGCGTATCCACCTTGATTTCCTGAAGCCGACGGGCCGTGTCGATCGCGATGTCCCAGCTGCCTGGCTTCTGACGGATTTTCTCGTGATCTTCTTTCAATCCATCAATGCCCAGCGCGACCGTCACGTTAAGGTTCGGGCACTCGTCAAGGATGCGGGCAACGTCGGGCAATATGCGCTGCTGAATTTGCCCGTTCGACATGAGATAGATCGATTCGAGTCGATTGTTTTCGTAGAAAGCGCGCGCGATTTCCGGAAGGTCCCGCCGAGTGAACGGCTCACCACCGGCGATGACCAGCACACCGAGGTTTGCGCCGAGGGTTTCGCTGATGCGCTCCAGCTCATGGGTCTTCATCTGATTCTTCTTACGGGGTTTGTCATTGAGTTCGTCCGTGAAGAAGCAGTGGATGCACCGCATGTCACAGACCGAGGTGACAAGTATGTTCAGCAGAATCGGGGCAAACGGGCGCCCTGTCACCATTCGGGTGTATCGCTTCAGGATTTCCTTGTTGTGAAAGTCCATAATTGCGCTTTCAGATTTCAGACTGCAGATGCGGTCCCTCTAGCGTTTCGAGTATACAGGCTGCTAAGGATTCTCGGAAACCGGTACCCTGCCGGGTGCGTAATAGCCGGGCTTGGTTTGGACTTCGAGTCTGGGGAAGCCTCTGGGAGCGTTGATCTTGACCTCTACTTCGCGCCAGGTGCCGTCGAACGCACGGTTGGTGGGGTTATAACCCAGCGTAAAGTGATTGCGGAGATCGCGTGCGACCCTTCGGCACAGTTCTTCCACTTCATCCAGAAATTCTGGAAAATAGGCCTGTCCGCCCGTGGACTCTGCGATCTGGCGAAGTTCGCGTTTGGCTCTTGAGGAGGGTGATCGACGGAACAGTCCGCCACGCTGATCGTTCAACTCGAGCAGGCCGATGACGTACACCGTGACTTCGGCTTCTCTCAGGCGTTCCATTATGCGGTTGAAACCGAATTTGCTGGCATTGTCCTCGCCGTCACTGATGATGAGCACTGCCTTCTTGTCCATGCGTCCGTTGGCTTCAACATGTTCGATCGAAAGATAGATCGCGTCGTTCAATGCAGTTTCGCCCCGCGTGTCGACGTTTTCCAGAGTATCGACCAGGTTTCCGATGCTCCCGGTGAAATCCTGTTCCAGGTAGGCCTCGTCGTCAAAATTGACGATGAACGTTTCGTCTTCAGGATTGCCCTCTCGTATGAACACCAGTGCCGCACTGTTGACGCGTTCCCGTTTGTTGCGCATACTGCCGCTGTTATCGATTACGAGCCCGATGCTTATAGGCACGTCCTCATGTTGAAACAGTGAGATGTCCTGCCGGACGCCGTCCTCATATATCTCGAAATGTTGCTGATCGAGACCGATGACTGGAACGCCATCGCGGTCTACAACCGAAACCGGAAGCTGGACGAGCTCGACATCGACGCTGATCTGGAATTCGCTATCTTCGTTCCGTTCCAGCTGTTGGGCGTCTGCGGTTAGAGGGAAGGCGAGTAGAAGGAGAGGAAGCGTGTAGCGACCGAGTGCGTGTCCGGGAATGGATTCCATGGTCGCGCCTGCTAACGGACGGGGGCGTAGTAACCCTGTTTGGCTCGGACCGACAGGCGGGGCGCTCCCCGTGGAGGATTGACCCGGACCTGAATATCGCGCCATTCGCCGTCAGTTTCCTTGTTGGACGAGAAATAGCCGATAACGTATTGGTTCTTGAGCTCGACAGCGATCCGTCGCGTAATGTCTTCGAGTTCAAACACCGAATTCGGGAAGAACGAGCGGCCACCGGTCACTTCCGCCAGTTCCTCAATCAATCCGCGTCCCGTGCGTCCCAGTCCCAACTGTGAGTTGAACGAGTCGACGATACCTATGGCGTAAAGCTGTACGTCGGACTCCCTGACGTATTCGCGAACGTTTCGGAACGTGTAGCGGCTCCGATTGTCCTGCCCATCGGTAATCATGAGGAGAGCTTTCTTCGGGTTCCTGCCTTCCTTCACCTTTTCGAGTCCCAGATAAACGGCGTCGTAGAGAGCAGTCATGCCTCCCGCGGGGGTAAAAATGAGCTCGTTCTGCAGTCTGGCGATGTCGCTGGTGAAGCCCTGCGCGACTTCTGCCCGGCCGCTGAACGGGACAAGGAAGTGCTCGTCCTGTGGACTGCCTGTCTGAAGGAAGGTCACCGCAGCGTCTCGTGCGACCGACAGCTTTTCCTTCATGCTGCCGCTGACGTCAAAGATGATGCCGACGCTCAGGGGAACGTCTTCGGCAGAAAAGTACTGGATGTCCTGCTCGACGCGATCTTCATAGATTTGGAAATGGTCGCCCTGCATTCCCGTCACGGGACGGCCGGTCTGGGAATCGCTCACGGTCGCGTTGACCAGAACAAGATCGACGTTAACGCTTAATGTCTGTTCGAGGGCATTCCCCAGGTCCTGGGAGTGCGCGGCGAAGGCGAGGAGCATCAACACGCCCGGCAATGCGCCTGAGGCCAGTATCCATTTTTTGCACCGCATCGGTACTGCTCCCGCGAGGGGGGCCTTTCGAGGCCCGCAAATTCAACGCGACCTTAGATTTGTCTAGCGGAACGAATTTGATTATAGTCCCCGGTCATTCCCGGGCGCAAGTAATGTTACTGGTAGATTGTTACTCACGGGATGTTTAGATACTTATGTTTAGGTCGGATAAGGTCCAGATCGATATGGATTTCTTTTCGGTCTTTAAGCGCAACAGCCGATGCGAACCCTGTGCTATAGTCAGCGGGTGATTTAGATCAAATCACCTTCCGGATGAACGGGAACGGCTCAGTTGCGATCATACCTGCACGCTATAACTCGAGCCGACTCCCGGGCAAACCCCTGAAACAAATCGAAGGCCGGACTCTGATCGAGCACGTATACCGGCGTGTGGAACTTGCGCGAGGATTGGATAGGATTCTGGTCGCCACAGACGACGATCGCATACAGGAAGCAGTCGCGGCTTTCGGTGGAGACGCAGTTCTCACCCGTAGCGAGCATCAGAGCGGGACCGATCGTCTGGCGGAGGCTGTGGCCGGCATGCCTGATGACACGATCGTCATCAATGTGCAGGGTGACGAGCCACTCATCGAGCCCGAGTTGATCGAAAAGGCGCTAGGAGTCGCCCGTTTGGGGGATGCTGACGTCGTGACCCTGATGACGCCGCTGTCCGATTCTGTTGCGATCGCCGACCCCAACAACGTCAAGGTTGTCGCGGACAGATTTGGGATCGCGATGTATTTTTCTCGTTCTCCAATCCCCTCATCTGGTCCCTGCTTCCTGCATCTTGGGCTCTACGCATACACGGTGAGCTTTCTTCGATCCTTCACGAGACTGAAACCGACCCATCTTGAAAGGGCCGAGCGGCTCGAGCAGTTACGAATCCTCGAACACGGATACAAAATTCGTGTCGTGGAAGTTCGAAGTGATTCCTGGGGAATCGATACGCCGGATGATCTAGCGGCATTTCAAGCCCTTCTGGAGCGAAACAGAGTGAAGAGCGCTAACAATGGATAAGAAATTTATATTCGTGACCGGAGGGGTGGTGTCTTCGCTCGGAAAGGGTCTGGCTTCTGCATCGATCGGATGCCTGCTCGAGAGCCGGGGGTTTCGGATCAGCATATTAAAGTTTGATCCCTACCTGAATGTGGATCCGGGGACGATGAGTCCTTATCAACACGGGGAAGTCTACGTAACCGACGACGGCGCGGAAACCGACCTGGACCTGGGGCATTACGAACGCTACACGCACGCAGAGTTGACCCGAAAGAACAACGTCACTACAGGTGGCATATATGAAACGGTGATCCGGAAGGAACGGCGTGGGGACTATCTGGGCAACACGGTGCAGGTCATCCCGCACATTACCGATGAGATCAAGTCCGCGGTCCACCGCGTTGCAGAAAAAACCGATATTACCATCGTCGAAGTGGGCGGTACGGTGGGCGACATCGAGTCTCTGCCTTTTCTGGAAGCCATCCGGCAGTTGCGCCACGAGATCGGGCCCGAGAGCGTCATATTCGTTCACCTGACGCTGGTCCCATTCATTCCGACTGCGGGGGAGCTCAAGACCAAGCCGACGCAGCATAGTGTGAAATCATTACGGGAAATCGGTATCCAACCCGACATCCTGTTGTGCCGGACCGACCGTTATCTTTCTCCCGATATCAAAGCGAAGGTCGCCCTGTTCTGCAACGTCACCAAAGAGGCTGTGATTACAGCCAGGGACGTCGATAGCATCTACGAGGTCCCGCTGGCGCTCAGCAAGGAAGGACTCGATGATCAAATCGTCAATCTCCTCAAGCTCCCTCCCAGTGAACGGCGTATGGACCGTTGGGAAAGCCTGATCGAGCGTCTAAGGCTTCTGGATGGAGAAGTATCGATTGGTGTGGTCGGCAAGTACGTCGAACTGGAAGACGCTTATAAGAGCTTGCGCGAGGCTCTCGTACACGGGGGCATTGCGCATGGCTTGAAAACCCAGATTCACTGGATCGAAGCGGAGCATCTGGAAGGAATCGACGACCTGTCTGAGCTGGAACAATACGATGGCATCCTCGTGCCGGGTGGTTTCGGTCAGCGCGGTATTCCCGGAATGATTCGTGCAATTCAGTATGCGCGGGAATCCCGTGTCCCTTACTTCGGTATTTGCCTGGGCATGCAGTGCGCTGTGATCGAGTACGCACGCAACGTGGCGGGAATCGAGAAAGCGAACAGTACGGAGTTCGATGTCAACACTTCCGATCCAGTCATATACAAGTTGCGAGACCTGTTAGGAGTGGACACGATCGGCGGCACGATGCGTCTGGGTGCGTATCCCTGCGAGCTGAAACCGAAGTCGCTGGTGAGCCGCATATATGAACAGTCGATGATTTCCGAGCGTCACCGCCACCGCTATGAGTTCAACCGGGCATTTGGAGAGCAGCTGATCGAGAGTGACCTGGTGATTTCCGGCGTTTCGCCAGACAAAAATTTCGTCGAAGTCGTCGAAGTCCAAGACCATCCCTGGTTCCTGGCATGCCAGTTTCATCCTGAGTTCAAGTCCCGGCCCCTGGAACCCCATCCGCTGTTCAGTTCGTTTGTGGGTGCGGCACGGGAGCATCGGCAGCTCGGTCAGAAGGCGGGCGAGATCGTCGCCCGGTGATGGAGAGCCTGACAGTTCCCGGCTTCGACTACGATCTTTCCCGTGATTTCTTCCTGATCGGGGGACCGTGCGTTATTGAAAGTGCGGACCACGCTAAGCACATGGCGTCGGAGATTCGCAAAATAACGGACCGCCTGGGCATTCCTTATATTTTCAAGGCGTCTTACGACAAGGCCAACAGGACTTCGATCCATTCGTTTCGCGGTCCCGGGATCGACAAAGGTCTGGACATCCTCGCCCAGGTCCAGCGCGAGGTGGGCGTGGCTGTGCTTTCCGACGTTCATGATCCTTCCCAGGCTGAGCAGGCCGGGAAAGTAATCGACGTGCTTCAGATCCCGGCGTTCCTTTCGAGGCAGACCGATCTGATCGCGGCCGCGGCCCGCTCCGGCAAGATCGTCAACATAAAGAAAGGACAGTTTCTGGCTCCGGCCGACATGGAACACGCGGTGATCAAAGCTAGGGAGTCCGGTAACCGAAAGGTTATCTTGACCGAACGGGGTAGTTCCTTCGGTTATAACAACCTTGTTGTGGATTTCCGTTCCATCCCCGTGATGCAGCGATTCGGCTGCCCGGTCGTCTTTGACGTCACCCACAGCCTCCAGCTCCCTGGCGGGCAGGGCCACGCATCGGGCGGACAGCCCGAGTTCATTCCGCATCTGGCCCGCGCCGGTGTAGGGGCCGGCGTGGACGGTGTCTTCATGGAAATTCACGACAACCCTAGCCAGGCACTCTCCGACGGCCCGAACGCCCTGGACCTGGCGCTGCTTCCAGCTTTGCTCGGGCAACTACTCGAAATTCGCCGATGTCTCAAGAAGACTTAGCTCGCCGTGTCGGAAATGTCGCCCTGTTGCTGATGGACGTCGATGGAGTTCTGACCGACGGGAGAGTGTGGTTTGTGCCTGATGGTGGGGAACTCATCGAAGTGAAGTCGTTCAACGTTCTTGATGGAGCCGGTATCGCGCTGGCGCACCGCGTGGGCCTGAAAACCGGAGTTGTGTCGGCCCGCACTTCTCCCGGCGTGAGAAAACGGGCTGAAGAGTTGTCCATCGAGTTTGTCTATCTCGGTGTTCGTGACAAGAAAACCGCTCTGGCAGACATTGTGAGAGAGAGCGGTGTCGCGGCCGAGAACGTGTGCTTCATGGGCGATGAGGTTGTGGATCTTCCCGCCATGACCCGGGTTGGATTTCCAGTGGCTGTTGCGAATGCGGTTCCCGAGGTCCGTTCCCGCGCCGCATATGTGACCGAGGCTTCCGGCGGCAACGGCGCCGTGCGGGAAGTGATTGAGTTGATCTTGAAAGAGCAGGGCAAATGGGATGGGGCCATCGAAGAGTTCTTGAAGTGAGACGGGAAGTATAAGAATTATCAGTCGGAACCCGAAGAAGTTTGCTCTCGTAACTTTTAACTCTCAATTTCCCCCGCCAAATCCGCAATTGGTTGTGCTCCTGATTCAAGGGCCACCGACCTTTCCTGAACTTCCTGAAGCTCAGACTGAATTGATAATAGAGCCAGACGGCGAGGCTGATGATTTCGGCCGGAAAACGATGCTGAGATCCGGAAAACGATGCTGAGATAACGAGATCGGCGATTCGTCATCCCGTTGGTGTGCCACCTGGGAACTTAACCTGACAATGCCACCTCACCAATGACTCGCTCCACCGACCAGAAAATCGGGCGATTGGTCGATGTTCTTACCATTTCGCCAGCCACAGCTTGCAAACGCCAAAATCTTTGATTTTATTGACAGGTAAACGCCCGGGGCTATATCGTCTTTGGCAGATCCAACCCAGAAATCATGTCTTTAAACAGTACGGTCAATTTGGGGGCGTCTATGAAGAAGGTATACACAGTTTTCCTCGTTCTGGCAGGCTTGTTGACGGCCGCCGCTCCGCTGTTCGCGCATCATGGCCGAGGGAATGCGTTTGATATGGAGAATCGACGTACAGTAACAGGCGTCGTGTCGGAAGTCTTATGGCGGAATCCACACGTGCGGATTATGGTGGACGCGCCGGGCGAGGACGGTGAAATTGTAAACTGGTCTTTCGAAAACACCGGCACGGCCAACCTGGCACAGGCGGGCTATAACCGCGGTACGCTGAAAGTCGGCCAGCCGATAACGGCCATTTTCAACGGCGCCGCCAACGGATCGCCGGTTGGAATCATCGTCATGTTCATCGACGAGGAAGGAAGAGAGTTGATGTCGCGCATAGGCGGCGGCGGAAATCCTCTTGACTGATCCGACGATATGACAGTTTGTGCGGAAAGCTCAGAGGAGGAGGATCGAGAAATGCGAAATCGCCTGGCAAACGTACCGACAGGTTTCGTGTGGTTGCTATTATTTTTGGTGTCCACCGTCCTTGCGTTTCCATCGGTGACGCTGGCCCGAGTGCAAGAAGAAAAAGATTACGGCTTACGGACTTACTCAGACAAGCCGTTCTCAGAGGATGGGTTCATCACGCCGGAATCGTCAGCTGAGAGCGGCGGATTGGAAACGGCTGCGATCCGGTTTGATCCCCAGGATCTGTCGGGAATTTATAGATCGGTTGCCGGAGGGTGGGAGTCGCCCGGTCCGAATGTCCCGCCGATGACTCTGGAGGGACGGGCGAAGCTGGCCGAGCGTGTTTCGCCCGACAACGTCCCCAATCCAGCGCTTGGGAACGATCCGCAGTTCTTATGCGCTCCGCAGGGTTTTCCACGGCTGTGGCTCGATCAGGAGCTAATCGAAAACATCCATCTGGAAGACAGACTGCTGCAGTTGTCCCAGTGGGACCAGACCTTGCGCGAAATCTGGATGGACGGGCGACCCCTGCCCACGCCAGAGGACATCGCTGAACTGGGCCAAACCTTCTACGGATATTCGGTCGGCCGGTGGGAGGGAGACACGCTTATCGTCGAAACCGTTGGACTCGATGAGAGAAACTGGATCGACGATGACACGGGTTACCCGTTCAGTTCCGGCGCACGGTTCGAAGAGCGTTACAGACGCGTAGCTCCAGATGCTATCACTGTCCAATATACGCTGTACGATCCGCAATATTATGCCACTCCCTGGGTCGGTGACTCTAAACCGTGGAGACGAATGCCCCGAGCATTCGTGACTCATGTTGGATGGTTCGGCTTGTATTCGGGGGTCACGGAAGCAATCTGTGCGCCGATGAACGAAGCGGAGTTCCATCTTCGGAACGAACCCGCATACGCAGATTTACCGCAGCCTGATTAGGGTGCTTTTGAGGTTTCAATGCCTCATTTCGCCCTCCGGAAGGCGTCGCTGGAAAACCGCAAGGTCCCCCGTCTGCGTTTTCTGTACGCCAGAGATTTGAACATGAGAAGCCCCGTACCGGAAAAGGAGATTTGAAAAATGCGAAGTCGTTTCGCGACTCTAAAAGCCTCCCTATGGATGCCCGTTATCGTAACGGTATTCGTTCTTCTCCTGACAGATGCCGGTGCAGGCGCTACACAAGCCCAGGGGGGCGGACTCGACCCGCGTGATCTTTCCGGAATCTACGTGCGGACGGGCGGGGATCCTGGCTTTGGTCCTGTGGACAGCATGCCGCCTCTGACGGCCGCAGGCGAGGCGAAGCTGAGGAGTGTGATTCTGCCAGGCCCCAGCCGACACCCCCTGGCACGGGAGGCCAGCAACGCCGCTCCTTCAAACGATGCCTCCCTCAGCTGCAATCCGAAAGGGCTTCCCCGGCTGTTGCTCGAATCGAGCCACCAGGAACTGATCACTCTGCCGAATCGTATTGTACAAGTCTGGAACCAGGAACGAAGACCGCGTGAAATCTGGATCGACGGGCGGGATGTGCCGTCACCTGACGATATCAACAATCTGGGACTCACCTGGTACGGACACGGGGTCGGTGTCTGGGAGGGCAACACCCTCGTCGTCAACACAGTCGGTATCGACGACAGAGCGTGGCTGGATTCGTTCGGTTTTCCGAGAGGGTACGACGCCCGTGTGGAGGAGCGCTACGAACGTGTCGATGCCAACACACTGCAGGTTACGGTGACACTCTACGACGAGGAAATGTACACGAGCCCCTGGGTGTCGGACGTGAAGACTTTCACAAAGGAAACCCGGCAGAACGTGACCCGGCGCGGGTGGTACGGGTTGTTGGGAGGAGTCCCACAAGAAATCTGCTTTCCGAAGGCGCCGAACCGCTAGACACACGGGCGTGCGGGAGCCGTGGATCTCACACGTCACTCATTTCCAAAATCCACAATCAACTGCGCACTTGTCTCCAGCGCCACCGACCTTTCCCGGACTTCCTGCAGCAGAATGAAAGCACCCGAGTAGTCACCGCCGTCGTAAATGTCCTCCGCCTCGTTGAGCGAGGCGAAAATGCCAGCCAGTTCATCCTCGAACGATTGAATTTGCTGGCGCGTGATGGCACCGCCAAGGGCGGCATCCACCGCTTCAAAGGTCGCCCGAAAAGCCAGCTGGGACGTGGGCAACGCCCGCTGCGCTTGCTCGAAAACGTCGGCCTTGTTGACCTCGGCGATCGCCTGCGCCTGGCCGGCCTGCTCGAAGGCGAGGGCCAGGAATTCGAGCGCCCCGTCGTAGTTTCGGCCCCATACCGGCAGCTGCTCTTGCCGGGCGATGGCGAACTCTCCGCTTTCCAGATTGAATTGAGCCACTTCGAATTCCCCTGGCGCGTATATGTCCGCTTCGAAGTCCGCTGCCCCAGCGACGGCTTCACGTGTTTGCTGGAGTTCGAGCACGGGCTTTTCCGCACAACCGGCGAATACACTCAAACTCATCCCGAGACCCAGTAACAGCAGATGACTCCGATTGCCAGGTCCGGGGCGCGTGTGAATCAATCCCCTAGCCTGAAGACCATCAGGATGTTACTCCCGTTCGGGGTTCTCAGTTCGGGGTACAATTCGGCCAGGTGGTCAGTACCCGCCGTGTTGCCACCCACAGCCACCGCAATGTACTGGTTTCCGTCCACAGCATAGGTTATGGGATAGCCGCTTACCGGCGCACTGAGCGGTGTCTCCCAGAGCACGCTACCGGTTCGAGCATCGAGCGCCCTGAAGTAGCGGTGCAGATCTCCCACAAAAACCAATCCGCCCGCTGTGGTCAGGACCGAGCCCAGCGCGGCCCGCTGATCATAGGTCCACAGAAAGTCTCCTGTCGCGGCTGAAACCGCTGCCAGCCTTCCGACCTGGCCGTTCGAACCTTCCATATGCCGGAGTTCGCTGTAGTCCGCACCGGAGACGCTTTCCTCCAGAGGTACGACCTCGAAGATCGTACATTCGTTGCTCACCGTGCTGTATACAGCCTCGGTCATGGGATTGTAGGCGTTCGTCTGAAACAGCTTGCCGCCGCGCATTCCCGGGCATACCAGCGGAGCGTCTCCGATATTCCTCGGAATGATCTCATCGTTCATCGTGACTCGGCCGGTCTCCGTGTCGATGTCGTCGTAGAGGTTCTGGAATGTCACCAGCTGTTTGTGAAACAGATACTCTCCGGTCTCTCGATCCAGGGCCCACAAGATGCCAGGCTTGCCGAGCAAATACACCACCTTGCGCACGGTGGGGCCGATTGCTACGTCGGCAAGGATGGGATTGTCCTGGTGATCCATGTCGAAGTTGTCACGCGGCTGCATCTGGAAGAACCAGCGGATGTCTCCGGAGTCGGCGTCGAGAGCCAGAATCGAGTTTGAGTAAAGCAGCGCACCGCTGCCTGTGCCTTTGTGCAACTCCGGGTAGGGATAGGGGCTGGCTGTTGTCCAGTAGACCAGGTTCAAGTCCGGATCGTAGCTTCCGGTCAGCCAGAAGGAGGCTTTCCTGCGCTGCTCGTAAGGCGCTCCTCCCCAGGTTGCGTCGTGCTCTGGGGGATCTTCGGGCCCGGCTACGGATTCCCTCCGCCAGAGTTCCCGTCCCGTATCCGCGTCATGGGCACTCAGGAAACACGCGCGAGACGTGCCCGTGCCGCAAGTCAGCCCGGCGAAAACCTTGCCGTTCCCGGCGATGGGTCCGGCAGAGTATCGGATTCGGTCGCTGGGGTCCCCGGTCTGGATCTCCCATTCCAGTTCTCCCGTCCTCGCATCCAGCGCAACAAGAAATCCATCCTCAGTCGTGAGAAAGATCTTGTCCTCATAAATTCCGAGATTCCGGGTCGTAAGTTCGCCTATGCCTTCCGGCAAGTTTCGTCGGTACTCCCAGATCAACTCGCCCGTTCGCGCATCGAGCGCCTGCACCACTCCATGGGTGTGAGGCAGGTACATGACGCCCCGGTATACGATGGGCTCTGATTCTTGCTGCCCGCTCTCCATCGCCCACGCCCAGGCCAGGCGCAAGCTCTGAACATTCTCAGTCGTTACCTGAGCTAGGGGGCTATAGCCGCTGGCACCGTTGTCACGACGCCATCGCAACCAGTCGGCCGGTTCAGGGTTTTGAAGGACGGCGTCGGTAACCGGAACGAAGTCCGATTGTTGTGCGAGCGCCGCATAAAACGCTCCCGAACCAAGCATCGCGACCAGCGCAACCAGCGCAATCTTGAACAGCACCACACGAAACCCTGTCATAGACATTCCTAATTCTCCTTTCCAAGCCCGTCATCTGACGAGGCCGATGTTGACGACACCCCGTGCCGCTTAGGCTTCGCTGACCGAACCCCGTAGGCCGCACCCGGCTTTTTGAGCGCCTCCGCTCAGCGCGGCCGCACCATGAGCTGGATGGCATTCGACATTCCACCTTCCGGTGGCGGGTTGAATACACGGATCTCAATCGCGCGATAGCCGACGATCCCAACATTCTGGGCGGGGCCGGGAGCCCGGTACGGGTCAGGACCCGGTCGTGAGACCAGGCTGGCGGGAAGATCAAATTCCACGCGGCGGGGGCTCGTTACGAATGTTTTCACTGCGATTCCGTCTACATGAATCAGTGAGGTCAACAAGAATCCGCTGCCCTCGATCGTGACACGGCTTCCCTCACGGCCCGCCTCCACCATGGCCGGCGTGACGGAGCTGAGGACGGGAGCGAACGTGGATCCGGCCACGGATCGTGATGGTTCGGTGGCGGTGTAGTACTCCGGAGTATAGGTGAGCTCTATCCAACGCCCGTCTTTCATCACCCGTTCTATCTCTTGCGTGTTCGAAATATCGGCCAGGGGATCCGAGCCCAATACAACCAGATCCGCAAGCTTGCCCGGCTCAATGGAGCCGACGCGGGCAGGGCCGCGCGCTCCGTTCTTGCCTTCTAACAACTCGGCAGACCATAGCGTGGCTGATTTCAGCGCTTGCATAGGCGTGAGGCCGGCTTCGACCAGCATCTCCATCTCCTGATGCACGCTGAGTCCGGGCACTCCGCCGGTTAGGGTGTCTGTGCCAGCCTGAATCTTTCCGCCCGCGTTCACGAAGCGGCGGACAAACTCGAGCACGTTTCGATATCCCTCCTCGAACTGGGCGCGATCCGCGTCCGGCAGATGGCTGATGAAGGGCATATTTCCATATCGGCTGGAGAAATTCTTTATCTGCCTGTGCTTGGCAAGCACGCTGCCCGCGATGTTCTCCGGGAAGTAAACCAGATCAGGATTGCTGATAACGCGATAGTCGTCCAACTCGCGTTGACCGGCGCGCTCGCTCAACCCTCCCCACTCATAGACCAGCGTGGGATTGAGATAAACGCCGGCCGCGACCGCATCCGCGATCATGGCGTCCAACACTTCCCAATCGGTCATGAAGGTCGCCCAGGTTAGAAACGCACCCTGCTGGAAGGCTTGAAGATTTTCCCCCGACATGGCCGCCTGGGTGAAGCCCCAGACATGTTCGATCGAGTCCATGCCGTCGCTTATGCCTTCCGGCGCGTTTTCTACGTGCCCGAATACCAGGAACCCGGCCCGGTGAACCTCTTCTGCGGCCACGGCATACGCCCTGCGGGAGGCATCGTTGTGGGTCGGGAAATGAGCCATGTCCGGTTCGTTCCGAAGCCAGCGTTCGACGGCGCTCTGAATCTCTTCCCGACTGTCGTCGTTTGAGAATCCAACCCGATTGCCACTGTGGTAGAGCCTGGGAAGCTTTTCCGAGGTCTGGCTCCGGGCCCTCATTTCGCGATCGAGGTCAGTCAGAGCAACAAGCGACGTCACTCCGTGATTCAGAAAGAGTTCGCCCATCCAGTCCAGCCAATGGACATGCGAGTCCAGGAGTCCCGGAATCAAGACCTTGCCCTCCAGGTCGACGACTACGGTACCCGCTGGAACGGGTGAGCCGCCCGGAACAATGGCTGTGATCGTATTCCCCTCGATCAGTACAGCCTGATCGAGGAGCGGCGCGTCGGAAACACCGTCGATGATTGTGGCACCCTCGAGCAGGAGGGCGCCGGCAGGTTCTTCCTGTGCCCAGCCGGGCGCCCCAGCCAGCAACACCAGACTGAACAAAGCAAGGCTACACAGGCAAAAACTCCGATACTTGAAAAGACACATTCTTGTGGCTCCCTGTCGCATTTTCATCGTCAAATTTGGGGTTGTACCGGGTGACTTTATCACTTTGGACCAACGGGAGCAAAGCTGCCCGTAGTTAATCTGCCGCCGCAATCGTCCCATCTTCTTTTCTCCAGTTCAGCGATGAAGTGTGTATTCTTGGACTCGCTGATCTGGATAGAAATTGGGCACGGAGGCAGATGCCTGCGGATGCAGGTTCCGACAATCGGAGACCTTTGGGAATCTGCCTCCGTTCCGGGAGTTCCGGGGAAGAACGTAATGTCTTCACAGCAAGACGACAAAGCATCCACGAATAGATCCTTCAAGCTCTATTTGCGCATCCTGACGGGACCCTTGGCCTTCTTGATAGTCCAGGCCCTCTCCTTGCCTGGTTTGGAAGCCGGACCTCATTTCGCTCTCAGCTCTTACGCCTGGGTTGTGGCCTGGTGGGCGGCCATGCCGATCCCCTGGGCGATTACCGGATTCCTGCCCCTGGTACTGTTCCCGCTCGGAGGCGTCATGCCCTTCCGTGAGGTGGCGGCGCTTTACGGCCAGCGGGTATTTCCCTTTCTCCTGGGAATAATGCTGTTTGGCCACGCTTTCCGAAAATATGGTCTCGCCAGGAGAATGGCGACGAACTTGTTAAGCATCCCCGGGGTGGCAACATCAGGCGCACGCCTGATCCTGATGATTATCGTCGTGACGGCTATTCTATCGGCCCTGGTCGATGACGCGGCAGCGGTCGCGATCATGATACCGATCGCTCTGTCTGTGGCCCGATTCGCGGGCGATACGACCAGCGGTAAGACTCCCCGTCTGATGGAAGCATCCGCTCTGGCGGTGCTTTACGGTTCTGCGGCAGGCGGCATGGCAACCCCGGCGGGCGTACCTTTTAATCCGCTGGCTATTTCCCTTCTCGATCAATTGACCCAATACCAGATCAGTTTCACCCAGTGGACTCTCACCGGAGTCATCCTTTCAGTCGCAACTATTCCCGTCTACTACCTGGTTCTGCGATTCATGTCGCCACCCGAAGTGCAGAGCATTCGTGGTGGGGCGGCCTATTTCAGCGAAGCGAAGCAAGCCCTCGGCCCGATGAGCCGGGGTGAAAAGAACGTTCTTTTCGTCTTGATTGTCATGATCGTCCTCTGGTTCCTGCCGGCCCTCGTCACGATAAGCTTCCTGGACATCTGGTACGTTCCCCCGGTGGCCATGGTGCTTCTGTTTCTTCTTCCGGTTGACGCTGGCAAGGGCGAAATGACCCTCGGTTCCAAAGACGTCCAGGAAGGGGTTCTGTGGAACATCCTTTTCCTGGTTGTGAGCGGTACCGCGATTGCCAGTGGACTGGCCAGCCTGGGTATAGCAGACTGGATTGGGAGCATGATCTCGGCGAGCGCGTCGGCCGCAGTGCTGCCGTGGCTGGCAGGGCTCGCCACGCCGATCTTGAGCCACCTCACAAGCGGCACGGCGACGACATCGATGGTGTCCACCATTCTGTTCCCTATGGCCAACGATCTGGGTTACAACGCTGCGATTCTGGCCCGGATCATTGCCGGAACCGCACTGGCCGTTTCCTTTCCCTGGTCGGGAGCGGGAGCGGGAACTGCATTCGCCTCCGGTGCGATCAGCTTCGGCACGATGTTCAGGATCGGCGTTGTCGCGACAATCCTCACCATGACCGTCATCACGGTTCTGAGCATGGTGCTGGTACCTGCGCTGGGCGCGTTCTCAATACCTTAGCGAAAGGACTCTTCTGATGAGCCGAACGGGGCACATGAAACTCACGCTTGCATGCTGGGATTATGACCGGACGCGCCCGATCATGGAAAACCGGGTACGTTTTGATGGTATCGATCTGAATTATTTGAACCTCGTGGTTGAGGAAATCTTCTTCCGGCAGATGCGCCATCATGAGTTCGACGTTTCGGAAATGTCGTTTTCTTCTTACCTTGTATCCAGATTCGAAGACAGCCCTCCGTTTATCGCCATTCCGGTCTTCCCGTCGCGATCGTTCCGTCACTCCGGCATCTATGTCCACACCAACTCCGGAATCCAGGCTCCCGAGGACCTCGTCGGCAAACGTATCGGCTGCGCTGAATACCAGTTGACGGCCAATGTTTGGATTCGCGGAATACTTAACGACGAATACGGCGTCGCACCATCGAGTTTCTTGACGCTCACCGGTGGCCTGGAACAGCCGGGACGCATCGAAAAGGCGGGCGTTTCGTTGCCTCCCGGCATTCAGTCTGAAGCCATTGGACCCACCCAGACGCTATCGGAGATGCTGGATCGGGGTGAAATCGATGCGCTGTTTTCTCCACGAGCACCTTCAAGCTTTTTGTCCGGGAGCCCTAATGTCGGACGGCTCTTCGAAGACAGCTATACGGCCGAACGCGAGTACTATCAGCGGACCAAGATATTCCCGATCATGCACCTGGTGGCAATCCGGAGGGAAGTTTATGAAGAGAATCGCTGGGTCGCCCAGTCGCTGCTTAAGGGTTTCGTGGAAGCGCAGCGTATGGCGTATCAGGACCTCCATGAAACAGCTGCGCTCAAGGTCATGCTCCCCTGGTTGATCCGGCACGTCGCCGATACGGAAGAAATCATGGGTCAGGATTTCTGGGCCTATGGCTACGAATCCAACAAAGAGGTCGTCAATCGTCTGCTCCGCTATCACCATGAACAAGGACTGTCCGCGCGACAACTGACAGGTGAGGAAATCTTCGCGCCGGAAACACTCGAGTCGTTCAAAATCTAATCCAGAAGCCCGAGACCGGATGGAGGCACTATTGTGCCGGAAGCTGCCGGGGACCGCTCTTCGATGCCCGGCGATCGATCAATCATGTCAAATGATGTCATTTGTCGTCGCGCTGATCAGGGTCTCCTGATCTTGATCACGACGGTGACTAATGATTGTGAGCTTAGGTAGATAGGTTGTAGAATCCAGTGCGTAAGCGGGAGTAATTCAGCGGTAGAATGCCAGCTTCCCAAGCTGGACGTCGCCGGTTCGATCCCGGTCTCCCGCTCTTATCTGTCAATGACTCAGATGATTGGCTGCAAAGTTCTACCGCGTTTCTACCGCGTTAAGCTCACAAGCCGAATCCAGCGTTTCCACTGCCTCAAGTCGGCTTCGCAGTGATGATTGGGTGTAGACATCCATATGAACACCCAGTCCATGCCCCTGCTGATCGCTGATAACTTTCGGGCTTACTCCTAAGTTCTTCCATCAGGTTCGAGTGGGTTCGACGCATTACATGGAAGTCCACCCAACCGAGACCGACTCGCTCAAACACTGGCCGAATGTGTCGACGCATGAGGTTGTCCTTGGCAAGGGGAGTTGTGAGCCGTTCTGATGGAAATAGCCACCCATCAGGTTCGGTATCCGGGCTTTGTCGCTTCCATTCCTCCATTATCCTGCTGCGCGCTAGATGACAGAGCCGCCAGTCTAGGATTCGTTTTCGGCGTATCTATAAGTCCACGATATATCCGCTCCTGAATATCGACGGATTTGTTGTGGATACGACCCCAACGTAGCCCAAATATTACGCTGGAACGTATCCCCGCAAGGATAGCCAGCTTCATGATCAACCGATCCCGTAATGGCAGAACGGTAAACGCCAGCCTGACATCCTCTATACCCATCGTGGGATGTTCCGGCTTCGGACATTCCTCGGGCGTGAACAACAACGCTGCAGGGTTCTTGTCTGTAATCCCCTCTACGATCGCGGTCTCAAATATTTGATTGAGGTCCCACCGCAGATGATCCACGGTGCTGAAAGACATACCGGCCTTCGAGTCTAGGAAGTCCTGTAGCTCGTGCCGCGTGAGACTCCGTAGGTGTCCATTGCCGAAAGTTCCGACGATTTCCCTGCCAATTCGATCCTTGTTCGTTGCTCCATTTCTTTCTGTAGATGACCAAGTAGACGTTCTCGACGAATTCCTTCACCGTGCAATTTATCGATACCGCAGAACGGGCATCGATTGCCAGCGTGGCCTGAATGGAGCCAAGTTGACAACATCAGCGGGCAGACCATGTTCTGGAAAATGAGGCTTTGTAACCCTTTTGGGTAATTGACTTTAATGGGCCTGCTCCATCAGAATATCATCCAAGGACCTAGGCGCTTGACCAATTGAGATCGCGGGCGATTACGGCTGTCAAATTCGATAGCATCGGCCGGTCGATCAGGGCGGTGTCCTGACCACAGGGAGTGGACGAAATCCGTTCCCCTTCCCGAGCAAGGAGGCAAAGGAGTTTCTCGTAAATAGCTAGATTCGTTTGAGATATGTTGTTCGCTGTCCGGAGCAAGACGACTCGATCGCGACAGCGAATCCGCCGTTGAAAGCCAGGATCAGGGGCCACACAACCTGCCAATCTATACCTCTTTATCCTTAGGTCTAGTTTGATCTGCGCTTGCGCCGGGCCACTGACACTGGACTCGAACGCCGATGCAACTGGAATTTGGTGGCGGAACCTGGACCCGATTTTTTATTTCGTCGAGTGACGAGCCGGGTTCATCGGTTAGCTCTGGAGTATTGCTTTGAATCGTCCCTGGATTCTTTCTGTCCTGATCCTGTTCCTGATCGCTGGCATCCCGACACTGGCGCGCGCGCAGTCGTCCGGTAGCGTTGAGGGCTTCATTGCCCTGCCGACCGGAGACCCTGTGGGCCGTGCAACCGTGCTGCTCTCCGGTCTGGACCGCGTGGCCGAAACCGACGCCAATGGCCGCTTTCGTTTCGACAACGTACCGGTAGGGACATATGGCTTGGTGGCATATCGGTGGCTCATGTCGGCTGAAGTCGACCAGGTTCTGGTCGGGCAAGGTCAGACCGGGAACGTCCGAATGCAGCTCGGGTCTGCCCTGGTGGTAATGGAAACAGCCCGGCCGGCCGATCCGGCAAGGCTTGCCGAAGCCCCCGAAGCAGGTCTGGTGGCGTCGGCAAATTCCCAATCTCTTGAAGTGCCTGTGAACGCCGTGCAGAACCGTTCGACCCCGATCAGCACGTTTGATATGACCCGTGCCGGAGCCTCGACGCTCGGCGATGCAATGGATTCCCGACTGGGATTTAACACCCGAAGCTTCGGCCAGAGTATCTCGCGGCCAATTTTCAGGGGATTCGATGGAGACCGGGTTCTGATCCTCGGAGACGGACTTTCTGGTGGGTCGCTTGCCTACCATTCAGGTGACCATTTCGAGCCGTTTGCCCCGGGCACGATCGAACGGATCGAGTTCCTGCGCGGGCCTTCGACGTTGTTGTACGGCAACAGCCTGGTCGGCCGTGCGATCAATGTCGTCGGACCTGGCCGGACCCGAACGCCGGCTTCGGGTGAAGGCTGGCGTGGGCGCACGTCCTCCGGATTCGGCTTCGGTGACGCGTATGCCGGCAGTTCTGTCCAGGCCGAGTACGCGAGCGGCAACTGGCAGTTTTCGCTGGCCGGTAGCAGTCGCCGCGCCGGTGATTACGACTCGCCCCTCGGCTCGGTTGAGAACTCCGGGAACGGTCTGGCCGATGGCTCGGTGGGCATTACATGGTTCGACGACTCCGCGTTCATGGGTTTCAATTACAGCGTTGGTCGAGGAAGCTATGGCATACCGGTCGCACCCGAATTCCGATCTGCTAACGCAGCGATCCCCATACCGGATGCAGTCGATGTCGAGTTCCGTCGACATGGTGTTGAGTTGTTCGGTGGCGCTCGTGCTGAGTACCTCGCGTTCGAGGGTTTCGAATTCTCGGCGAGTTACAGTTACTGGGACCACGATGAAATCGAAACTTTCAATGATGTTGGTCCGTCCATCGCCACAAATTTCGGAAATCGGGTCTTGAGTTACCGCGCTTGGTTTGACCAGAAACGAGCCGGTGTTCTCGACGGCCGAATCGGATTCTCCACCTCGACCAGGGAATATCGGGCGAACGGCCGGGAGCAATTGTTGCCATCGGTCCGCCGTAACAATCTTGCGGTGTTTGCCGTCGAAGAACTCGATCTCAGTCCGTTTCTGTTAGAGATGGGTGGCCGTATCGATTATGCGGGAGATGGAGTGCGCGGCTTGCTGACCCGCCGGATCAACCCTCTTGACGCGGACGCCGGATTCGCGCAGGACTTTTTCCGGGGTCGGTCCTTTGTCGGGGGAACAGGATCCCTTGGCGCGAGTGTCCAGGCCTGGGACATCGGAGAATTCAGGGTCGACCTGACCAGTGGGTACCGGCAACCCGCAATCGAGGAGCTCTATAGTTTCGGTGCGCATGTCGGCCGTCTCACTTTCGACATCGGCGACGTCACCCTGCGAGCTGAGCGTTCCAACGGGGCCGAGATCTCATTCACCCACACGCGTCCACGGTTCAGTGCCGAGATGGATGTGTTCTATTACGACATCAAGAACTTCGTCTATTTCGGCCTGAACCAGAATTTCTTGCAGGGCCTTATGGAGGCGGAGTACCAACAGGGGCCGGCCCGGTTCAGCGGCGTTGAGCTGGCGCTGGATTTCCAACTGCACCGTTCAACCAGGCTGAAAGTTGGGATGGAAACCGTCCAGGCCACGCTCAGGGATCTGGGTACCTCCCCTCCCCGGCTTCCACCGTTTCGCGCAAGGTTCGGTCTGGACTACCGCCTCGGAGGTCTCCGTTTCAGTCCGGAGCTCATCGTGGCTGATTCCCGTGAGGAGGTGTTTTCGGGAGAGAATCCAACTCCCGGGTACGGACTGGTCAACATGGCCGCTTCCTATACGCTACCCCGCGAAAACATGTCGCATCAATTTGCGTTCAATGTCTTCAACTTAGGGGACAAGCTTTACCGGGACCACAACAGCCTGCTCAAGCGCCTGGTGCCCGCATGGGGCCGTGGCTTCCGGATCACCTACGCGATGGAGTTCACCAGACCGGCGCCTTCCGGTGGTGCATCGTCTTTCGATCAGGAAGGCCTGGGGTTGGCTGCGGGCGGGCCGACGCCATTGGACTGATCACACCATATCTGGAGGAAGAAGATGAAGAAAGCCGATTCCCTGGCTTTTCTCGCGGTGTTTATTTCTCTTCTGCTTTCTGTGCCGACGACGAGGGCTCAGGAAGCGGATTTCGGCGACATTGAACTCAGGCGGGCGCCGCTTGTCGGGGAGGCCCGGTTGTCGCTGCAGCGGACCGTCGAAATCGCGCTGGAGAGCAACCCCGACCTCGTCGTGGAAAGGCTCCGAATAGAGCAGTCCCGGGCGGGTGTCGAGGAAGAAAAAGGCGTCTACGACCCAGTCTTTTCCATGTCCGGTCTTGCAGGACGGCGAGACAACGTCATCGCGAGTAGATTTTTTCCGACCGGTGAATTCACCGAAGAGAATTTCGTTTACGGTGCCGGCCTGAACGGGGTGACGCACTTGGGATCCCGTTACAGTCTGGATCTGAACTATCAACGTCAGATCTCAACGTCGAACACCCAATCTTTGAGTCCCCAGTACTCGGCTACGCTGGATCTGACTTACAGCCAGCCTCTGTTTCGCGATTTTGGCACCGATGTGACGCTGACCCAACTCCGGATTGCGCAGCGCGAACAGGACATTTCAGAAGAGAATCTGGCGATTGGTCTGACCAGCCTGATCTTCGAGGTCGTCGAATCGTACTGGAACCTGGTCTTTGCCACCGAGGACCTGGCTGTACGTCGCGCAAGCTTCGAACTGGCTGAAGCTTTGCTCGAGCAGACCGAAACGCTTTTTGAATCCGGACAATTATCTGAACTCGACGTCCTCGAGGCGCGGGCGGGTGTCTTCGAGCGACGCGAAGACGTAATCCGCTTCGAGAACCAAGTCGCTGGGGTCGAAGATCTCCTCAAAATTCTGATGTACGCGGACATGGCAGTTGTGAGCGTGACGCCGACCGAGCCGCTGATCGTAGTCCCCGTAGATCCGAACCCTCAGGAAAGCAACGACCGGGCTCTGGGTCGACGACCCGAGATCTTGAGGCTCCAGACCGTGCTCGAGCAGCGGCAGAACGAAACGATTTTTGCGTCCAACCAGGTGCGCCCACGCATCGACCTGAACTTGACGTACGGGATGAGTGGGCTGTCGGGAAGACCCAACTTGACACTCGTAAATCCTGGAAATCCGCTACAGGGTTTTGCCGGAAGCACCGTCGCCGGTTCGGTGTTTGCGGGCCTGACACGGCCTCTGGGCGCGTTCAATCGGTTCTTCAGCGGCGACTCCTTCGACAACTGGAGTGTCGAGTTGCGTGTGGAACTACCCCTGCGCAATCGAACCGCTGAAGCCCGACTTGCCAATGCGGGACTGCGCGAGAAAGAAAGCCAGGTCACGCTGGCCACCGTTGAGGAACAGGTCGTATTCGAAATCCGCCAGGCGCTGAGGGACCTTTCCACGGCAACCGAGAGCATCGATGCGTCGCGCGAGGCAGTCCGCTATGTTGAGGACCAGCTCGTTGCGACGCGTACGCGGTTCGAAGCCGGCCTGTCAACCAGCTACGACGTTCTGCGTGTGCTCGAAACGCTGGCCCTGTCACGGCGGCGCGAGTTGCAGGCCTTGACCGACCACAACATTGCCCGCGCTGCGTTGAGTCTGGCCGAAGGCCGTATTCTGGAAGACTTCAACGTCGAGGTGGGTGGGGCATCCCGCTCCAATTCGGGGACATCCTTTTAGTCTGGAGCCCAACATGAAATCAACGATTCGAATAATGTGCGGCGTGTTGGCCCTCGGCGTCGGCTCTGGCCAGTTTCTTGCTCAACAAGCCGCGACCGGTGTCGTGCGAGCCGAAGAGGCCGTCATCGTTCGCAGCGAAGTTGTGGGCATCGTCGACCAAATCGATGTCCAGGAAGGCCAGCGCATATCGGAAGGCGAGCCGCTCGTGCACCTGCGGAAGGACCTCCAGGAGATCGGTCTCCGCCTCGCAGCGGCACGGCTGGATCGGGCTGAAGCCACCGCGGCCGCCTCGGAGGTGACGCTTGAGAATGCCCGGCACACTCTGGCACGAGTGGAAGTCGCGGCAACTGCGCTGACCGAAAAGGAATACGAGGACGTCATCGATGAGGTGCACCGTTTGGAGGCGCTGCTAAAGGCGCAGGAGGCCGAGGTCGTCGAGTTCCGCGTGGAGCAGGATCTTCGCCAGCAGGAGTTTGACGCCCGCTCGATTCGTGCCCCCTTCGACGGTACCGTCACAGCGGTCTATCTGGTGCGGGGCGACGCCGTGGCGCCTCTGGAAACGCCGATTCTGGCCCTCGTGCTTCTGGATCAACTGTACGTCGAGCTGGCACTGCCGGTGTCTGAACTCCCCAGACTCGCAGAAGGCATGCGGGTTGGAATCGACGTGGAAAGCGAAGTCCTTGGCCCGGCCGGACAGGTGGGCGGTGTCATCCGATATATCAATCCCACCGTCGACCCGTCGAGTCGCACGTTCCTGGTTAAAGTCGGATTTTCCGATCCGCCCGGACAGATCCGACCTGGAATGCGGGCTGACGTCGAGCTGCCATGATGCCTGGAGACATTCGATAAGGTTTAAATGGAATACAGAGACGAACACCATGATGAGTCGGCGCCGGCCGACCTGATCGACGAGCTGGAAAGCCTTAGACGTTTCAATGGCCCGCCGGCACAGTTCTGGCCGCTGTTTCTGGAAAAGGCCGGCATGTTGGTGACGGCCCATCTGGCCGTGCTGCTGATGTTTTCCACCGACGACAAGTCCTGGAAGCGTATGGCCCTGTGGCCTGAGAGCGAGAAGGACACGCTCAAGATGCCGAAGCTGACCGGCGATATCGAGCGGGTGGCCGGTCGTTCCCTGGCCGAACGGTCCGCGATCAGCTCCGATGATCTTCCACCCGAACTGGGCGATGCCTGCCTGATCGGCCTTCGTCTCGGGACCGGGCAGGATGTCCAGGTCGTGGCCGTCTTCATCATCGGGAACTCGACCTACACCGATGCCGAAGAGGCGCGAATGCGCCTCAGCCTGATTGCCGATACGCCGAGCCTCTATCAACTCGGGCGCCTGTTTGACCAGACGCGATCCGATGTCGGCAAGTTCAGCGATTCGCTCGACCTGACGGTCCTGATCAACGACCAGACCCGCTACGTCGCAGCCGCGATGACGCTATGCAACGAAGTCGCCTCCCGATTCAACTGCGATCGCGTGTCGCTGGGCTGGTTGAAGGACGGCTATGTCCGGGTCCAGGCCATCAGCCACATCGAACGCTTCGAGAAGAAGATGGACGTGGTTCAGGCGCTGGAGGCCGTCATGGAAGAGGCTCTGGACCAGGACACGGAAATCGTCTGGCCTTCGCCCCCTGAGGGCCACTTCATCACCCGCAGCCACGAGTCGTTTTCGAAACGCGAAGGCGCTTCCGACATCGTGTCGCTTCCGATGCGGATCGAAGGGGTTCCGGTTGCGGTTCTCACCTGCGAACGGAGCGGTGATTCGTTCGCTGAAGAAACCGTCCGCGGACTACGACTGCTTTCCGACCTGGCCACACGTCGCCTGGGCGATCTTCGCGACCGGGACCGGTGGATCGGCGCCCGGGTGGCCGGGGCGGTTCGTGACGGTGCCGGGCGTCTGGTGGGCGTCGAACACACCTTCGCCAAGCTCGCCGGCATCGTGCTGATGGGTCTTCTGGCGTTCGGAATTTTCGGAACCCTGGAATACCGCGTCGAAGCGCCGTTCGTTCTCAAGTCCGACGATGTCGTCTACGTGTCGGCGCCTTTTGACGGGTTCATCGATCAGGTGCCCATTGACGTCGGCGATCCGGTGGAACCCGGTGATCTGTTGCTCAGTTTTGACACGCGCGAACTCCTCCTTCAGGAAGCCACGGCGATCGCAAACCAGATCCGTTACGAGCGGGAAGCCGAGCAGGCCCGGGCCCAGCGCGCAACCGCCGACATGATGATCGCTGAAGCGCTGGCCGACCAGGCCGGGGCGCAACTGGCACTGGTGCGGCACTTTATTGAACGGGCCGAGGTGCGGGCGCCGTTCAACGGCATTGTCGTGGAGGGCGATCTTCAGGAACTGTTGGGGACACCGGCTCAAAAGGGAGATGCGCTGTTCCGGATCGCCCGGACCGAGAACCTGTACGCCGAACTCGAACTCGATGAGCGGGACGCCCAGGACGTGTCGGAGGTGTCGACCGGCGAGATCGCTTTCCTGACCCGCCCGGATCTGGTTTTCCCGATCGTGGTTGAACGGACCGATCCGGTGACGGTGACCCGCGACGCAGATAATGTCTTCATCGTTCGCGCTAACCTGTCGGGCGAAGCCTCAGACTGGTGGCGGCCCGGCATGAGCGGCATCGCCAAGATCAATGCGGGGCGGAGAAACGTCCTCTGGATCCTTACGCACCGAACGATCGATTTTTTGCGAATGTACCTGTGGTGGTAATGATCGATGGCCTTCGGTAATACATTCAGCGAATCCTGGCACCGGGTGGCCGGGCTGCGGATCAGCCTGCGGCCCACCGTATCGGCAAGGAAGCAGTTTTTCCGCGGTGAGACCTGGTACGTACTGGAAGACCCCTTCAACAACAGTTTCTTCCGCTTGCGTCCCGAAGCTTACGAATTCGTTTCCCGCCTGGCACCGGACCGCACGGTTGAAGAGGTTTGGGAAGGTTGCCTGACGCGCAAACCCGAGGACGCTCCGGGGCAGGAAGACGCGATCCGGCTGCTCAGCCAACTCTATTTCGCAAACCTGTTGTATTTCAAAACGGCCGGCGACAGCGAGGCGTTGTTTGAGCGGTACCGGCAGCGCCGCCAGCGGGAAACCAAATCCAAGCTCATGTCGATCATGTTCATGCGCATTCCCATGATCGATCCCGATCAGATGTTGCGCGCCGTTATGACGGCGATTCGTCTGTTCATCAGCCCGATCGGATTGGCGATATGGGTTGGGGCTCTGGGTTACGCGATCAAGCTCTTCTTCGACAACTTCGCCGAAGCCGCTGACCAGACCCAGGCCATTCTGGCGCCGTCGAACCTCTTCCTGCTCTATCTGGGCCTGATCGTCACCAAGACCGTCCATGAGTTCGGCCACGCCATCGTCTGTCGACGGTACGCCGGAGAAGTGCACACGATGGGCATCATGCTGCTGGTGTTCACGCCGATCCCCTACATGGACGCCACGTCGAGCTGGTCGTTCCGAAGCCGATGGCAGCGCGCGTTCGTGGGCGCGGCGGGCATGATCTTCGAGCTGTTTGTCGCGTCGATTGCAACCGTCGTGTGGGCCAATACCGATGAGGGCACTATACACAGCCTGGCGTACAACATGATGTTCGTCGCGTCGATTTCGACCCTGGTATTCAACGCCAACCCGCTGCTGCGCTTCGACGGTTACTACATCCTCTCGGACCTGGTCGACATTCCGAACCTGTCGAACCGGTCGTTCCGGCAGATCCGTCACGTCGTCGAGCGCTACGGATTCGGATACCTGGAATCCGAGAGCCCGTCGGATTCGATGCGCCAGGCCACGCTGCTTGGCGGTTTCTGCGTCCTGAGCGCGGTCTACAAGGTCCTCGTGTTCACTGGAATCGTTCTGTTCGTGGCCGACAAGCTGTTTCTGGCCGGATTGATCATGGCGGCGGTGTGCGTGTTTGCCTGGCTGGTCGTTCCGTTAACTCGGCTGCTGACCTACATAGCGACCGGTCCGCACCTGGCGCGGAAGCGGGCCCGCGTTGCCCTGGTTTCGCTCGGTACACTTGGCGTCGTTTTCGGATTTCTGGGCGTCTTCCCCTTCCCCAATCATTTCCGTGCCGATGGCGTTCTCGAAGCCGCCCGATTCCAGCTCGTCGCCAACGATGCGTCCGGCTACGTCGTTGCGGTGCGGACACCACCGGGTGCAACGGTCCAGCCGGGAACCCCGCTGTTCGAACTGGCCGATCCCGAGCTTCAGTTCTCGATCGATTCGGCCGAAGCCGAGCGTCGGGAAACCCTGGCCTTTATGCAACGGGCCCTGGACAGGCAGATCGCCGAAATTGAGCCGATTCAGAAACGGCTGGACACCATCGAGCAGAAGATTGCCGACCTGGAACAGGTTCGCGAATCTCTGCTCGTGGTAGCCGCACAAGAAGGTATCTGGGTCGCGGCCGAGTCCGGTCAGCTCGACGGGTCGTGGGTCCAGCGCGGTTCGATCCTGGGCCAGGTCATCGACGAGGGTCAGTTCCGGTTTGTGGCCGCTGTTCTCCAGGACGAAGCGTCCAACCTGTTCGCCGAAGCGATTCGAAAGGCCGAGGTCCGTGTTCGCGGACAAGGGGGATTGACCGTCCCGGTCCAGTCCTATGAAGCCATTCCCTTCGAATACCGAAACCTCCCCTCGGCTGCGCTGGGCTGGCTGGGCGGTGGTGACGTGCCGGTTGCCGCCGATGACGAGACCGGTGTGGCGGCCACCGAGCCGTTCTTCCTGATCTACGCCGATCTGGACGACGTGGGTGAGGTGGCGTATCTCCGCGGTCGGCGTGGCGAGATCCGGTTCACCCTGGAGCCGCAGCCGCTGCTGGCGCAGTGGTACACGAAATTCCGCCGGTTATTGCAGGAGCGGTACCAGATTTGATCGTTCCCAGCCATGACTACATGCGGACGGCCACGGTGGAACCGCCCGAGTTTCATCGTGGGTGGGATGGGGCGGCCTACGGCATCGTCGGCGCGTGGAAACGCCGACCAACCACACTCGGCCGCTTCGGGCGCCAGGCGGACCGGATCTATGACATGGCCGGCCGGCTTGGACATTTGTCCGACAGCGCTCTTCGGGAGCGCATGTCCGGATTTCGGGAGCGATTCCGGTGCCACCGGGTCCGGGATGACGCGGTGGTCTCCGAGGCTCTGGCCGCGATCGTCGAGGCCGCTGAACGGAGGCTGGGACTGCGGCCATACCCGGTGCAGATCGTCGGTGCCCTGGCCATGGATCACGGATTTCTCGCCGAGATGGCCACCGGCGAAGGGAAGACGCTCACCGCCTGCCTGCCGATGATCCTGGCCGCCTGGACCGAGCGCCCCGCACACCTGGTCACGGTAAACGATTACCTCAGCGACCGCGATGCAACGGAGATGGGTCGCCTCTACGCTTTCTGCGGTGTTTCAGCTGCGGCGGTGACCGCCCCTATGGACCAGCGCGAACGGTACCGGAACTACCAGAAAGACGTCGTCTACGTCACCAGCAAGGAGCTGGTCGCTGACTTTCTCCGCGACCGGCTGCGGTTGGGCAAACTCGAGCATCCCACACGACGGCTGATCGCCGGCATGTTGCCCGGCGGTACCATCCGGCCCGACGAAATCGTGATGCGCGGTCTGGACACCGTGATCGTCGACGAGGCCGACAGCGTTCTGATCGACGAGGCGGTGACGCCGCTGATCATCTCCCGGGCCCGCGATAACGAGACGCTGCGTGAAGCGTGCCGCATCGCGAGCGAGATTGCAGATACGCTGGAGCCCGGCAGCGACTATCAGGTCGATGAGCGGTACAAGGAAGTCCGGATCACCGACGCCGGCGAGGCCCGGGTTCTTGATGCCGCGGCAAAACTGCCCGGCGTCTGGCAGGGGACCCTGCGCCGCGAGGAGTTGGTCAAGCAGGCGTTGACCGCGCGCGAATTCTATATCCGGGACAAACAGTACGTCGTCGACGACGGCCGATTGACGATCGTCGATGAGTTCACCGGCAGACTGATGCCGAACCGGTCCTGGCGGGCGGGCCTCCACCAGGCCGTTGAAGCCAAGGAAGGCCTGGATGCCACGCTGCCGACCGAGACCCTGTCCCGGCTGAGTTTTCAGCGGTTCTTCCGGCAGTTCCGGCGAATCGGCGGGATGACAGGGACGGCCAGCGAAGCAGCTTCCGAGTTCTGGCACATCTACGGGCTGCCCGTCCTTCGGGTCCCGACACACCGGCCGATGGTGCGCGATACGTATCCGGACCGGGTATTTGCGACCCGGGACGAGAAATTCAACGCGATCGTCGATGAAATCGCGGCCTGTCACGAGTCCGGCCGTCCCGTTCTGGTCGGAACCCGAAACGTCGAAGCCAGTGAGACTCTCGCCTCACTGCTCCGGTCCCGGAACCTGGAATTCAACCTGTTGAACGCCACCCACCACAGCGACGAAGCACGCATCGTGGCTGCGGCCGGCCAGCCCGGCAACATCACTATTGCGACGAACATGGCCGGACGTGGGACCGATATCAAGCTGGGCCGCGGCGTGGGAGCCATGGGCGGGCTCCACGTCATTGCCACCGAGCGCCATGAGGCGCGGAGAATCGACCGTCAGCTCTTCGGACGATGCGCACGACAGGGCGACCCCGGCAGCGCGCGGGCCTATATCAGCGTTGATGACGAACTAATCAAGCGCTTTGTGCCGGTCTGGGTACGGAACGGGCTCGAAACTGCCGTTGCCGCCGATTTGCCGGCCGCATCGCAGATGGCGCATAGGGTGTTTCGATATGCGCAAAAGGCGGCCGAAAAACTCGCATTTCGGCAGCGCGCCTCGGTGCTGCGTGCCGATGAGCACCTGGAACGGAGCCTTGGTTTCGCCGGTCCCGGCAGCTGAATTCAAGTTGCTGTCGGGCATTTCCCTAGGGATTATTCCCCTGGAAAAATGAGTGGCGGGGCGTGTTTTTGGCGTGTCACTCCTTGACATTATGGTGTCTCATGCGTTAAAAGATCCTAGCTTTAAAGCTTAGAATTACTGGGAAGAGAAAGCTCAATTTGAGTCGAAAGCAAGACAAAGAACGCTACAACCTTGAGAACCTCGAGCCCCGAATCCTACTTTCGGGTGACCCCCTCGTCGGTGCCTTAGCCAGTCTTGCGCCCAGGGAGGCCGACTCTGAAGAGCCCATTCTCACCTCCGTTCAGGAGGTGACGGTTTCGGAAGAAACGCTCTACGAATCCCACACAACCGACTCGGAACCGTACGATCCGGCGGCCTCGGTCGACGACATTTTCTCTGGTATGACCGGTGAAGATTCTCTCGCCGATGGTGCCGATGACGCGTCCGATTCCTCCGATTCCAGCGACGTCAATTTCCCGATCGGCGACGACGAAGCCGCGCAAATTGTGCAAGGCCTCGACGAACTGGCCGGCGTCGGCGAGGTGATCAGCGAGTCTGAAACGCTGACCACACCGCTCGATGGTCTGGGTGATCTATCACTGGGCGACGTCTTCGGCGTGGGCGAAATTCTGGATTCGCGACTGGCGAAATCGGTGTATGACCACTTCGGTGATGCGGTCGATCCGCCCACTGTAGAGGGAGTCATAGAGGCCATCCGAAATGGCCTGACTGCCCTGGGTGAACAGGAAATTTCAGTCAGTTCACTCGAGGGTATAGTTGTGTCTGGCGGCGAACAGATCCGCTTCGACATCGCCTTCACCCTCCGCCAGTCCGGTCAAATCTTTCTCGATCAAGACCTTACCGATTCCGACGGCGCCGAATCTACCACCTATACCGCAACGCTGAAAGTCGATTTGAGTTTTGGTGTTGATCAAGGCCAGTCCGACAGCTTTTTCCTCATCATTCGTTCTCTTGAGATCGAATTGACCGTGAATCAGCCCGGAACGGGAGCTTCTGAGAGCGGCCGTGTCGAGGTCGGGTTCGCTGGGGCGGCCGGGGCAGACGGCGCGCTCAGCGTCGCCGAACTCGAGGCGATCCAGTCCAGCGGTGCCGAACTGGAGATCGAGGCGACCGGATCGCTGTTCGATGACGGAAGCGCAGATTTTGCGTCACTGGCTGCGACCTCTGCGCTGACCACTTCGGGAGCCGCGACCAGCTTCGTGACGTTGGATGAATCCCCTGCCGCAAGCTCGGCAGTGACCACCAACCTCGCCGATCTGACGCTTGGGCCCAACTCGATCACGACGTTCAATATCGGCGGCACAACCCCCGGCTCCGGATACGACCAGACTATCGTCTCTGGCGACGTCACACTGGATGGCGAGCTGGCAATCGTCGTGGCCGCCGGCTTCGGCCCGAGCCTGGGCGATACATTCGACATCGTCACGTTCACCGGAAGTGTGAGCGGCGCATTCGTCGACGGAACCGGCATCTACGGGTTTGGCGATGGTTCGCTGTTCCTTGAGGTCGTCGTAGAAGACAGTACTGCCGAAAGTGACGGTAAGGTCCAGCTGGAAGCCAAGACGGCCCCGGGCGGGAATTTCATAACTTCCAGTACGCCACTGCTCAGCGATGTGCTCGGCCTCTATTACAGCGAGTACTTCACGCTGGGCGCTTCGGTCGCCATCAGCGGTGAGATCAACATCGGCGGATACGTGACCCTCGCGGGAACCTTTGAATTTGGCTTCAGTCTGGATGAGACGGTCACGCTTGGGACCGGATTGCCGACGACCCTGACTCCCGAGCTCGTGACCACTGTTGGCGCACAAATCGAATTAGCTCTGGCCACGATCCCGGGTACCCAGATTCTTTCCCCTGATCTGCAGTCGATCACTGGCCTTCCCGTTGCGGTTCTGGAAATCGGCGGTAGCAATATCCACGCGTTCGTGGGTGTGAACGGGCCGTACTGGACAGACCTGAATGGAAACGGGGACGTCGATACCGGGGAAACCAACGAAAGTGCCACCGGCCTGGCGATTACCAACGTCGATTTCGGTTACGTTGCGATGCAGTTGCTGCCTTCGGTTGTGGCCTTGCCCCTCAACGCCCAGTTCTTCCAGGCCTTGAAGGCGACCGCATCCCAGGTGGGGTTGGTGGGCGTCCCCAACGTCGAACTGTCGGTCGATAACGTTCTGATCGAAGTCAACTCGGGTCCGACCTGGACGGCGCTGGGTGTTAGCGGTGACGGGCCGGCGGTGGTCGACTTTGAAGCTAGCTTCCTGGCCCAGACTGGAACCGACACGGACGGAGACAGCAAGCACGTTGAGCCGGCTGGCTATGAGGTCGGTACCGGCACGGTGCCGGTTTACATCGACCTGGATGGCAACGAGCGGCTCGGTGCCAGTGTGGACAACGCGCTGCTGTCGATCGGGGGCAGCGACGGCAAGTTTGTCTATGCGAACGGCAACCTGTCGTTCGAGAAGGGCCCGACCAGCATCGTGACTGTTGCGACCGGTATCCCGGCCAACATCAATGGAACCCCGGCCGGAGACACCATCGAGACGAATTTCGCGACCCGGACGGGGTTGAGTGGCAGCAGCGCGACACTGTCGGGCGACATGCAGACGATCAGTAACGTTCAGATGGCCAGTCTTCAGATTGGCGGAAGCGCTATTCAGATCTTCGTGGGCGTCAACGGGCCATACTGGACAGATTCGGACAAGGACGGCAACGTCGATCCCGGAGAAACCAGCGACAACGCGACCGGCGTGTCGATCACCAACGTGAACTTCGGTCTGGTGACGATGACGCCGACCCAGGAACTGCCGCTGTTGAGCAGCCAGACCTTCACGGCGTTGAAGCTGACTGGTTCCCAGGTGGGCCTGGTTGGAGTCCCTGGGGTGGAGTTGTCGGCCGACAACGTACTGGTGGAGGTCAACACGGGTCCGACCTGGACGGCGACGGGTATCAACGGCGATGGCCCGGCGGTGGTCGATTTTGCCGCCAGCTTCCCGGCGGCGAACGGCTCCCCGGCCGGTTTCGAGGTGCGCACCGGCACGACATCGACGCCCGTCTATATCGACTTCGACGGCAACGAACGAATCGGTGCGAGCGTGGACAACGCGTTGTTGTCGATCGGGGGCAGCGACGGCAAGTTCGTATACGCCAACGGAAACCTGTCGTTCGAGAAGGGCCCAACCAGCATTGTGACGGTTGCAACCGGTATACCGGCGAATATCGTTGGAACCGCGACCGAAACGGCCTTGAGAGCGCAGTTTGGTGTGGCGACCCTCGTAAGTAGCAACGTCACGCTGTCGAACGATCTGCAGACCATCAATAACGTGCAGGTTTCAGGCCTTCAGATTGGCGGCAGCAACATTCAGATTTTCGCCGGAGTGAACGGGCCGTATTGGACAGATACGGACAAGGACGGCAACGTCGATCCTGGTGAAACCAGCGACAGCGCGACGGGCGTGTCGATCACCAACGTGGACTTCGGGTTGGTGACGATGACGCCGACCGTCGAGTTGCCGCTGTTGAGTGACCAGACGTTTACGGCGTTGAAGTTGACCGGTTCCCAGGTGGGACTGGTCGGTGTCCCGTTTGTGCAGCTGTCGGCCGACAACGTTCTGGTGGAAGTGAACACGGGGCCGACCTGGACGGCGGCTGGTATCAATGGTGACGGGCCGGCGGTGATCGATTTTGCCACCAGCTTCCCGGCGGCGGGCGGCTCCCCGGCCGGTTTCGAGGTGCGCACCGGCACAACATCGGCACCGATCTATATCGCTTATGACGGCAACGAGCGGATCGGTGTAAGCGTGGACAACGCGTTGTTGTCGATCGGGGATAGCAGTGGCAAGTTCGTCTATGTGAACGGCGACTTCTCGTTCGAAAAGGGCCCGACCAGTATCGTGAGTGTCGCGACCGGTCTTTCCAGCGACCAGCTGCCAGGCGTTCCGGCCCTCATAAAAGCGCAATTCTTGGCCGAGGCGTTCCTGAATCAAACCAACGCGACCTTGTCGGCCGACCTGCAGACGATCAGCAACGTTCAGATGTCGAGTCTGCAGATTGGTGGCAGCAACATTCAGGTCTTCGTGGGCTTGGGCGGACCGTACTGGACGGACCTGGATCGCAATGATGATGTCAGTTGGGCATTGCCCGATGGAACCACCCGGACCAACGCCAACGGCACGCCGATGGCGAATTTTGTCCACACTGATGGCGTCACCTACGGTGACCTCAACGGCGACGGTGTGGTGGATGCGAACGAAACGGCCGAGCTGAGCGAAAACGCGACCGGATTCGCAATCACCAACGTCAATTTTGGTCTTGTCATGTTGACGCCGACCCAGGAACTGCCGATGCTGGGCAGCCAGACCTTCACGGCTCTGAAGCTGACCGCCACCCAGGTCGGTCTGGTGGGCATCGATGAAGTTCAGATCAGCGCGAATGACATCACCGTCAGCGTGAACGTCGGGCCAGATTGGACAGGTCTGGCTAGCGGGCAGGGACCGGCGGTCGTTGATTTCGTCAACAGTTACCCGGCTGAAGCCAGCAACACCGACAGCGACAACGATGGACTGTTGGGCGAGCCGGCCGGCTTCCAGGTGCGTACCGGCACTACATCGGCGCCGATCTATATCGATTTCGACGGCAACGAGCGAATCGGCGCCAGGATCGAAAAAGTCACGCTGAAGATCTCCGAAGTTGTCCATGCGACCGGCAGCATCGAGTTCCTCAAAGGCCCCGTGCAGAGGGTCGGTCTGACCGGCGGGGGCGATAAGCAGCTGTCGTTCATGACCATTGGCGGGTCCAACCTCCACGCGTTCATTGGCATGGACGGTCCGTACTGGACGGACCTGGACGCCGATGACGACATCAGCTGGGCCTTGCCGGATGGGACCACCCGGACCAACGCCAATGGCACGGCGATGGCGGATTTCATCCACACTGATGGCGTCACCTACGGTGACCTCAACGGCGACGGCAAAGTCGATGCCAATGAGACGGCTGAGCTGAGCACGGAAGCTGTGGGGCTGGTCATCAACGACTTCGATTTCGGCCTGGCAATTATGTCGCCGACGAGCCCATTCGACTTCGTCGACTACTTCGCCCTCAAGGCCAGTGCCGATCAGATCGCTCTGGTGGGTATCGACGACGTGACGATCTCGGGCGAGGACATCAAGGTCGCAGTCAACCATTCCAGCCCCAGTCTCAAAGGCATACCGATCTTCCCGGTCGTCGATTTCAGCAACACAACTGTCCGGCCGGAGTTCGCCAACGAGGAGTTGGCGCTGTTCGACCAGAATATCAGCGGACGAATCACGCTTGGCGACCTGGCGACCCTGAATGCAGCACTTCCTGCCGCATCCAGATTCGCCGACCTCGCGGGAGTCTCCCTGACCGATGCCACACCGGTCGATCACGAAGGCTTGCTCGCCATCCTGAACACGAACGACGCCGGAGACAGTCGGGGCATCATCGACATCGACGAAGCCGCGGCGTTGCTCGGCGGTGCGACGGCGGTTTCGCAGGTCGAGAATGCGGACATCGACCTCGATGGCAAGATCGATCCGCTCGGTTTCGAGATTGGCACCGGCGGCGATCCGGTGTACCTGGACATGAATTCGGTCCTGATACGCGCGCAGGGATTTGTCGACATCAAGATTCTTGATGTCGTATTCCTGTCCGGCAGTGTCGCCTTTGAACTCGGGCCCATCCACACGGTGACCCTGGCCGACGGCGTGACCACCAAGAGCGTCAGCACGATGACCATCGGCGCGGCCAACGTGACCGGATTCATCGGTGTAGACGGGCCGTACTGGACCGATCTGGACGGCGATCACGAGGTTTCCTGGTCGGATGCGAACGGCGACCCGTTGGTCGATACGGATGGTGACGGTGTCGTCGATGCGAACGAGACCTCTGAGCTGAACGGCGATGCAGTCGGCTTCCACGTGACCGATCTCGATATCGGTATCACCCTGATGGCCGCGACTGCGCTTAATGATCTGGGCGTATACCTCGCCGCCAAGCTCGACGTGAACAGCTTCGGCCTGATCGGAATCCCCGGGCTTACGGCGACAGGCGCCTTCGAGGTCGAATTGAACCTTGGTTTCGGTGTGTCGGGGGGTGTCAGCCCGATCGATTTCGATGCCAGTTTCAACGAAGTCCACACGCTGTTCGATGCCATCGATGGTGGTTTTAGTGGCGGTGACGGAACTATCCAGGCATCTGAACTCAACGCTGCCCTCGCTGGAAGCTATACCGGTCCCGCTGTGACCACGGTGGACCAACTCCTGGCGGCCATGATCACCGGTCCGGCGCCCCCGCTAAACGGAATTCCTATTGCTGACGTGCAGAACGCTCTCTCCACGTCCTTCAAGACTGCCAATCCGACAGCAATCGAGACGGCCGACGCGGACGGCGACGGCAAGATCGATTTGGGATTCGAAGTCAACACCGGTAATCCCGCTTCTCCTGTCGTTATTGACTTCGACGATTTCCTGATCAGCATCCGACTCGGCGGCGAAATCGAATTGCAGGACGTCTTCCGCCTATTTGGCGTTTTCATCTTCGAAGCGGATCCTTCCAATTTGAAGGCTTTTGTCGCTGCCGGCCTTGAATTCGGCCCCGATGTCGATGCCGCTGAAAGCAGTAAGCTCTTCACCATGAACGCCCTGGGCGCCCTGGTGATCAACGGCGCCGGTATCGCGGCCGACATCGACGTCTCGGTCTCCGTCGGTGGCGCGATGAGGAGTGTTCTGAGCCTGAACGCGAGTGCACGGCTGGTATTCAACACCACAAGTGCAGATCAGACGATCACCATACCGGCGCGATTTGTCGATTTCCTGACAGGGTCTACTGATTTGAGCGCGCTCCCCGTCTCAACACTCGTCGATGGCAGTGACCCAGACTCACCGTTAAGAAGCCTGACCGGAACCCCCGGAACCCCCCTGGATTCTCGGTTTACAGAAAACGCCGATGGTTCCGCGACTTTCACGATTCCAGGCGGAGCACCCCGGCTGGGTGGCCTTCCTAACGATCCGGCCGGAGAGTATTTCCTCGTTTCCATCAGCGGGAATTTGACGATCGCCCAGACCTTCGTCATCAGTGGCGCCTTCCATCTCAAGGTCAGCCCAACAGGGTTAGAGCTTGGGTTCAACGGGTCGCTGGATCTTGGTGGCTTCGCTTCGGTCAGTGTGGCAGGCGCCGCCGTAATCGAGAACGGTGTTTTCGCGGCGCACGTCAGTCTGAACCTGAATCTCAACGTCGCGGGCGGCCTCAATATCAGCGGCGGAGCTATACTCGAAATAAATTCCAGTAATGCCTCCAAGACGGTCTTTGAGGCGGACGGGATTACCAGTCATACGATCCTTGCAAATACCTTCAAAGTAACAGTCACTGCCACGTTGAATTTGTTCAATGTGTTGACCGCGAACGGGACGGTCACGCTGGGCATAGTGAACGGTAACTTCCTGATCGACGTGAACGCCAGCATGAACTTCTTCGGCCTGGCGACCTTAAACGTCACCGGGAATTTGAACACCAACGGCACCTTCCGCTTATCAGGTACTCTCAATCTCGATTTAACCGTCGTGGGATTTGGGATTGATGGCAGCATTGGCGTAACACTCACTGAATCAAGCCTCTCTGGGCACGGTTCAGTCGGGCTCGTCATCGCCGGCCAATCTATCCCCATCGCTTCAGCCAGCTTCAGCCTCAATTGGGTCAGCGGTACTTTTGTTATCAGGGCTGAAGGACCACTCAGTGTATTCGTTGAAGTCACCGTCACCACCAATCCCTTCAGTTTTTCTGTTACCGGAGGCTTAGGTGTCTTAGATGCCGTGTTTGAAGCGCTGGGCGCTGCCGCAGAAGCCGTCGGTGAGGCCGTCGTTGCAGCAGCTCAAGCAGTGGTGGGTGCTATTGAAGACCTGGGAGAGGCGATTCTCGACGTTGCGGGAGATATCGTCGATTTCGTTGGAGGATTTATCTCTGATATCGGTGACGTATTCTCAAGCGTTGCCAATACAATCGCCGGCTGGTTCAGCAGTCGTAAGACCGAGGTCCATCAAGTCTCGGTCGGTCCAAGATATACATATGGCACAAGCCTGTCAGGCGGAACCTTAACAGTCACCAACAACAGTTCTTCCCAACTCAATCTGGCCATTGTTGGTGGTGACCTGATTGTCGATGCGCCAGATTTTACTGAAAGCGTTACCGTCGCTTTCAGAGTCGATTACCACAGAACTTTTGATTCGTCTGGATGGCCTCATACATGGGGCTGGAACTCCTGGAATGAAGTAGGCCGCACGAACATTAATCGAAACATCACCTTCTCGAATACGAAGAGTTTTGCTGGTGTAACGAAAATTGTCATCATCGGAACGAATGGCCCCGAAACAATCGTTCTGGATCCGGCCAGCATCACCATCAATGCAGACGTCTATGGCAATGGTGGTAATGACACTATCGTGACCGGGCAAGGGCACGACAACGTCTGGGGCGGCGATGGTGGGGACATCATTTTCACTAATGGAGGAAACGACAAATTATTTGGTCAGAATGGCGATGACTTTTTATTTGGCGGACTCGGAAACGATGAGCTCTATGGTGGCTCAGGAAAGGATCTGCTAAATGAGAACAAGATAACTCAGACCCTGGCGAGAAGTAATCCGCTAAACGAAATTTCAGAAACGAATATCTTAAACGGCGGTTCTCACGACGACATGATCGTAGGGTCGCCGGGAAGAGACACAATAGAGGGTGGAAGTGGGGATGATCTACTATTAGGCCTTGCCCATGACGATATCTATGTGTTCAAAAATGGTTATGGAACGGATCAATTTGCAGATGTCGACGGCGCACAATCCAGCGGCGAAGAGATCCTGGATTTCAGTGGCGTAACAAATGCATTAGACATATCGATGTCTATATCTGGATTTACCGCCAGTGCCGGCACAGGAAACTTACTATCGATTGGTAATGTCACTTCACCAAATGTTCCGAACTTAGTTGCTGGTTTCGTTTGGATTGATCAAATAAAGCTTGGCTCAGGAAGTGACACGTTTGCGATAACAGCATTACCGTCCAACCATCGCATCGACATTATCGATGTCGGTGGCAACGATACGTACGACTTTGATTTGGATGAAGCCGATGCCGCCCAGAGCGTCGCCGGGGTGAATATCGACGATGGCGCAGGCGGTGCTGACCAGATCGATCTGGATTTGTTTTCAACAGGCTTTGATATTTACCTGCATCCTCAAGCTGTTCTACTGAATAATCTCAACGTAACGTTTACGGGTGTTGAAACGCTCAACCTTACCGATCATGCCGTAGCGACAACAATCACTACCCAGCCAGGTAGCGGACCAACAGAACTTCAGGTCAAGTCCGGGGTAACGATTAAGTCGCACACCGGCGGCAATATTGAGTTGCTCGCCAGGGGTGACTTCACCCTCCAGGCCGGCGGGCTCATCCAGACAACAGGAAACGTCACCATCCGCGGCGATCACACCAACGTCGTTTCGACCACGATTGATCTGCTCGGCACGATCAACGCGGATAACGTAGCGGTGTTCGGCAACACTCACAACGACACCGTGAACGTCACGAACGTGACCTCCGGCTCAGAAACGACGATTTCGACCAATGCCGGTGACGATACGATTAACATCCAGACCATTGACGCCGATACGACCGTTCATGCCGGTACGGGTAACGATACGGTTAATGTCGGGACGCTTGCCCCAGCAACAAACGGAACCGCGAATGGCATCCGGGCGCTTCTGACCGTCAATGGCGACGGTAACTCAGGCACCGGTGACACGCTCAACGTCGATGATAGGGGAGACGGCGCGAATACCGGCATTTTGACCTTGGACGATATCGCCGGGCTGTTCGGTTTCGGCGGCAGTATCGACTACGGCACCCTGGAGACCTTAAACATCCACCTGGGAAACGCTGCCGACACCTTCACGATCCAGAGCACGCACTCCCAAGCCACGAATCTCAACACGCGGGGCGGGGTTGACACGATCAACGTTCGGAACATTGCCGGCGTGACGACCGTCAACGGCGGGGACGGCGTCGATACGATCATTGTGGGCACAACGGCACCGACGGCTGGCGGCACCGCCAATGGCATCGCGGCGCACCTGAAGATCAACGGAAACGGGCATACGGGTGCCGGTGACACGCTCAACGTTGATGATTTCGGAGACGGCGCGGGCGATACCGGCGGCATGACCGCGACCAGGATCACCGGGATCTTCGGCGCCGGCGGCAGTATTACCTACACCACCCTGGAGACATTGAAGATCGATCTGGGGACCGCAGGCGATACCTTCACAATCGACGGTACGCATGGTGGACCCACGACAGTCAACGCCGGTACCGGAGAGGACACGATCAATATCAACGGATCGACCGGGACGTTGACGGTTAACGGCCAGGAAGACAACGATACCTTTAACGTCAGGGCAATCGGCGGCCCGGTAACGATCAATGCGGGTGGCGGCGACGATACGATCAACGTCGGCAGCAGCATTGGCGCCAACTTCCCGAACGTGAACGGCATCGCCGCGTTGCTGACCATCAACGGCCAGGGTGGCGGCGCTACCGGCGACACGCTCAACGTCGATGAGACCGGCGAGACTGTGGGCAACACGGGCGAGCTGACCAATAACGAAGTTACCCTCCTGGGCATGGGCGGCAAGATCGTCTACGGCACGATCGAGACCCTGAATATCTCTCTCGGTTCGGGTGGCGATACGTTCACGATCCAGAGTACGCACAGTGCCGACACGAACGTCAACGCAGGCTCCGGACAGGATCTGATTGTCATCAACGGAACTTCCGGAACGCTGGTCGTAAACGGCGAGAATGGTGACGACATTGTCACCGTTAATGCCACGGGCGCGAGCAGTACGACTACGCTGAACGGGCAGTCCGACAGAGACATATTCAATATCAAGGCGATAAGCGGCCCCGTAACTATCAAGGGCGGCAATGACGACGACACCGTTAATGTCGGCAGCAACGCATCGGGTACGGTTACAAACAGAAACAACAACCAGAACGGAACGGTCGACAACATCAAGGCGCTACTGAAGGTTGACGGCGATGCCCCCTCCGCAAGCGACATCTTGAACATCGACGATACCGGGGATGCTTCCGGCGACACGGGCCAGCTGACCTCGACACGCATCACCGGACTGTTTGGCGCCGGCGGCAGCATCACTTACGGGACCGTCGAGACGCTTAACATCGATCTGGGTACCGGTGACGACAAGTTCAGGATACTGAGCACGCACGCGGGTCAGACCAACCTGAACACCGGCCCCGGCATCGACGAAATCAACGTCGGTTCGAATGCGCCGGCCGCCAACGGAGACGTCAACGCGATCGTCGGTCCGGTGGACATCGACGGTGATACCGAATTCGACACCCTGACCGTCGACGATACCGGTGACCCGAATGCCAATACCGGCGTACTGACCCTGAACACTCTGACGGGTCTCGGCATGGGTTCGGGCATCACCTACGCCGGCCTTGAGGCCATCGAAATCAGCCTCGGATCGGGCGGCAACACGTTCCGGATCGACTCGACGCACGAGGGCACGACCCTCCTCAATGCAGGGACGGTTGCCGACACGATCAACGTTCGGACGATCGACGGTGACACGACAATTAATGGCGAGACCGGTGGCGATACCATCAATGTAGGTTCGACGGCACCGGTTCACGGCGGCATTGTGGACGGTATCCGAGCTGTCTTGACGCTCAACCTTGGCGAGGATGGTGACGGCAATGACTTTGACCAGGTAAATGTCGACGACTCGGATGACGAGAATGACAACGACGGCAGGCTCACCTTAAATCGGATCACCGGCCTCGACATGGCCGATGGCGACTACATCGACTACTTCGATGCTGAGGATCTCAATATCGATCTGGGCAGAGGCCACGATACCTTCACGATCGAGAGCACCCATACCGGAACGACGAAGCTCGACACCGGTCCCGGCAATGACACGATCTACGTCCAGACGATCGCGGGTGAGACAACGATTAACACCCAGTCTGGTGACGACACGATCAATGTCGGTGACACGGTCGACAATGTCGATGCTGGAGACGACTACAACACCACCGATCAGATATCCGCGCTCCTGAAGATTGACGGCGGGACTCCTCCAGTCGGCAGCGACATTCTGAATATCTTCGATTCAGGCGATACGACCGACAACATCGGCTTCCTGACCGACGATGGGACCACAACCTCGATTACGGGCCTCGACATGTCGAACGGCATCGAATACGTCGACATCGAGGAGCTGAACGTCTTCCTTGGATCGGGTGACGACATCTTCAACGTTTCCGGTACGGGCTCCGAGACGTGGATCTACGCCGGTTCGGGCGACGATGCGGTCAACATCAATCGGATCGAAGATGAAACGGTCGTGTTCGGCCAGACCGGTGATGATCGATTCCATGTTGCGGTGACAATCGACCAGGCAAGCGGCTTCCTTGTCGACGTCGATGTCAACGCCGAAGATCCGCTCATCGATCCCCGCAATACGGGAACGGGTGCAAATGAAATTTCACCGGTCAACATCGCTCGCAACAGTCAGAACCTGATTCACGCCGAACTGACAATTGACGGCCGTGACGGTGGCGACCAGTACACGATTTGGCTTGCCAGTTCGGGCGCTGCGCTGATCAACGTCTTCGACACCGGCGCGGTCGGTGGAGATTTCCTGACCGTCTTCGGCTCGGACGGCGATGATCTGTTCCTGATGCGTGCCGGTTTCGGCTCGAAGGACCTCAGTGCCCCGTACCAGCCGGACACACCTGCCCAGGTCACAGCGTCACGTGCGGACCTGGTCCCCGGCGACCTGGCTGCCTTTGGCACTGCGCGCGTGGGCCTGGTGGCACTGCTCAATAATGGCCGTCAGAGCACTGCAGCCGACGTCGAGCGGGTGAACTACAGCCGGAACATCGAGCTGAACTCGGGGATCAACGGCAACCTGATCGTTCAGGGTGTCGGCGGACGCGATGAATTCTACGTCGACGACAACCTGGCGCCGACGCAGCTGTTCGGTGGCAGCACGGCCAACTACTTCCAGTTCGGGCAGCTCTACCATTCCCCGCGCGCCGACAACATCTTTGCCGGAATTGCCGATATCGCCGACGAGTTCCAGACCGTCGAGACAACCCGCGGATTCCTGAGCAACGGCAACAGCTTCGACCTGACGGCCATCGGCGCCGTCAACGGACCGAACGAATTCGTCGTCCTGAACAACCAGGCAACTTTGAACCTGCTTGGCGGCGACGACGACGACATGTTTACGATTCGGTCTTTCGCGCAGGTGGGCTCGGTGGATTCCTCCCGTCGCGGGGTGGATATCTCGACCGGTGGCGGAACGAACCAGATTGAGTATGTCGTCGGCGCCCCGATCAACATTGACGGCGGCGGCGGATTCAACACGCTCAAGGTCATCGGCACCGAGTTCGGAGACGATTACGTCGTTACCGAAAACGGCATTTTCGGTGCGGGCCGCACGGTCAACTTCGTCAACATCCAGCAGCTCGAGATCGATGCGGCCGAGGGCAACGACCGGTTCTTCATCGTCAGTACTTCTCCCGAGACGTCGGTCATCCTGTCGGGCGGTTTGGGATCGGACGTCTTCTTCGTCGGTGGTGATGCCCCCGACATCATCAGCCGTGACCTGCTGGGTCACAGCGGCATCATCAGCCACGGCGTCGGAAGCGACGATGCATCATTCGACGGCACCAAGGTCAATGAGATTTCTGCGAACGTTGGTGACGACGACGAGGCCGGAATCGTCATCACCCAGTCTGAAGGCGACACGGTTGTCGTAGACGGTGTTCGGAGTGACAGCTACACGGTTGTCCTGACGCGCCAGCCGTCTGCAGATGTGACCGTGACCGCTTCGGCACCGCGCGGACTCGTCCGCGATGCTAGTGGTCGTGTCGAACTGCGGCCGACGGCGCAGCTTTTCGATTTCGAGATCGGAACCTACGCCGACACCGTCGAGTTAGTCTTTACGCCCGGCAACTGGGATACGCCGCAAACGGTCTGGATCCAGGCGGCGACCGGTCAACCGCACACAGGCATCACCAACGGATTCATCAGTCACGATGTCGCCGGAGACCGCGTGCCGGGTACCACGACCCAGGCCCTGCGTGTGGTCGGTCAGGATCCGAATCGGCTCGTGGACACGAGTGCCAACTTCGGAGGAAACGACAGCCTGCGTGGCGCGACCGTCGTCATCACCGAAGGTCCTGGAAAGGGTCTGACGCGCAACGTCATCGGAAATACTGACACCACCTTAATCCTCGACAAGCCCTGGTTCCTGGATGAAGTGTCCGCCGGTTCGGCCGGTTCGGCGGCAAACCAGAGCGACTACGAAGTTCGACTCTATGAAGGCCTTGCGATTCCCGTCGTATCGGTGAAGGTCTACTTCCCTGACGCCGGAGCCGCCATCATCGCGCCGGGCGGAATCCTGAGCGTGATCGAGCAGCCCGAAGGCGCGGGATACGCGTTTGGTGCCCGGACCCGATTCGAGGATAGCTATCAGGTAGTTCTGACCGAGCGTCCGGGTCCGGCCGAATCGGTCACGGTGACCATTGACACGGGTTCCAGCGGACTCCGGGCCAATCAGGCCAGCCTCACTTTCGACGAAAACAATTGGGATCAGCCGCAAACGGTTCGAGTCGCGATCGGATCCGATGACATCGTCGAGAAGACGGAACTGCTTGAGATCGAACACTCGATCGCCGGCGAAGCGATGGAGTCGCTCTTCGTTCGTGTCACCGACGGCGATTCGTCGAACGTCGTGGTCACCGAGACCGCCGGGTCGACCAGCGTCATCGAAGATTCCCTGTCGCGCACCGACATCCCGCGCGCCGATGCCTACGAAATCGTTCTGAGCCGCAGACCGACGTCAAACGTGGAAATCGTCGTCCGCGCCGAAGGCACGCGGACCAGCAAGGGCCGGGTAGTCAAGTTCGGCGAGCAGGTCGAAGTGGCCACCAACGCCTCCGGTTTCTCAAACACGATCACGCTCGTCTTTACGCCCGACAACTGGGATCAGGCGCAGACAGTTCGGGTCAAGGCCCTTAATGACGGTGTGGTTGACGGTGGCGACACCAAGGTCTTCCCGAGACTGGCTGACGACACGAGCCGCATCCAGGGTCCGCTCCGGATCCAGGGCGGTGGTGGCCAGGGTTCACTGGTTGGTCTGCCGATTCCAGTCTTGTTGCCCGGCGAGACGAATGAGTTCCTGCCTTCCGGCGCAATCCAGGCCCCGGAGGCAGCCGGCAGTTCGAGCGTCGTCGTCAGCGCTGACGACTTGAGCGTCTTCATGATCAAGTACGGTCTGACGTTCGGTCAGGAGGCCGGTGCCGGGACGTTCGACGCTGTGGTAGGAAAGACGCTGCGTATACTCGACGGCCGGAACGCAACGGAGTTCGACGACCGGTTTGGCCCGCAGCCGGACGAATCTCTTCCTGAAACGTTCAACCCGGCGAATCCGGTCCACCAGCGTCTGGTGCCGTTCCGCGAGATCTTAGGCGCAACGGATTTGTTGAACGGAACCGTCAGGCTGACGTTCAACCTGAGCTGGAACTTCGCCATGACCGCCGGCGATGAATTTGCGCTGATCAATTCCTCTCCGGCGAACTTCTTCGCCGTGGAAGATGACCAGGTCGATCTGATGCTGGTCCTCGACTCCGACGCCCGGAGCGATGAAGAAGGCCGGCTGATCTTCCATACAGAAAACGACCCCAACGTGGATATTCCGATGGCGAACCGCGGTCAGCTCATCGGTCTTGGCATGCACGACGGCCGGACATTGGGTGAAGGCGCCGGTGCGAAACGGCTGCCGGCGGGCATCGTCTTCGACGAGATCGAGATGCTCGACATCACGCTGGGCGGCGGCAAGGACCACTTCGTCATCGATGGAACGCACAGCGGTGCGACACGCGTCAACGGCGGAGGCGGTAACGACGTGATCGAGGTGCTCGGAATCTCCGGAGTGACGACGGTAAACGGCGGTCCGGGTGACAACACGACGACGGTCGGGGATCCGACGACCGACGGACGAACGCTTTCACGCATCGCTGCGCTGCTCAGTGTCGGTGGTGACATTCCTTCGGCGATCGCCCGGACGACGGTCCGCGGCGAACCCGATGTCTTCGCGCCCGGCGGCGGCCTGATCGCAGCGGGTTCCACCAACGAGCAGGAGATCCTGATCAACGCCGGAGGCGGGACGTTCACGATCCGCTTCAAGGGCGTTGTTACCGACCCGGATGCGCTTCCGCCGGCCGGTGTCGAAAGCGCACCGATCAACCACGACGCCGACGCTGCGACGATCAAGCAGGCATTGATCGATGTGGGCGGCCTGACCGACGCCGACTTCGAGGTCGTCCGGTTCGGAGACCGCATCGTCATCCGCTTCACCGAGACAGGCCAGTTCGCCAAGAAGCCGATGCATGTCCTCGGTACGGGTTCTGGAAACCTGCTCCAGGGCGGCACGAATACGCTGAACGTCATCGGCACGGCCGATGCGCTGAACACCTGGGCGGTTCTGACCGAGTCGACGCTGACCGGAATGGGCACGACGGTCCACAACTCGATCCAGACCGTCTTTGTCGACGACCCGCAGCAGAGGCAGGGCGAAGATGATCTCCGGAAATTCAAGCTGATCTATGACAGTGTTGAAACATCGGAGCTCGACTACTCGTCAACGGCTGCCGAGATGGAAGCGGCGCTTGAACTGCTGCCGTCGATCGGGGACGGGAACGTCAGCGTTTCCAAGGTCGACAACGTCTTCATCATTCGTTTCCAGGGCGACCTGACGAATCGGAACCTGGAACTTTCAGCAATTACGACGCGGGCTGAGGACACGCACGTCTTCGTAGGAGTCCGCGAACCCGGAATCGATAAGCTTGACCCGACGATCTTCCCGCCGAGCGCCGAGACGCAGGCGAGAAACGATGTCCAGACCGTTCGGATCGACGCGACCGGCGGTACGTTCCGCCTCGAGGTCGCCGGCGCCTGGACGGGTGACGTAGCCTACAACGCAACGGCCGATGAAGTCCGGGATGCGCTCCAGCGCCTCGTAGGCAGCCAGTTTGCCGACGATGTCTCCGTCGTCCGGTTTGCCACGACCTACCAGGTGATGTTCCAGGGCCTGTTGCGACAGGTGATGGGCGGCGTCGGAACCGGCCTGATGAAGGTCGATACGTCCAACCTGACCGGGACGGCCGTGATCACGACCCGGATGGACGGCATCAACTACTACTACATCGATGAGCTGAATATCGAATTCGGTTCGGGCAGCGATGTCCTGAACGTCCAGAGCACGTCGGCTGAAGAAACCAACATCGCGCTCCATGACGGCAACGACCGGATCTTTATTTCGTCCGATGCCGACCTGGATCGAAACACGCTGGCACCGGACGGCGCAGCGTACGCCTTCGACTTCCTGACCGGAAATGTTGATGGCATCGTCGGCGACCTGAACATCGATGCGGGTGACGGCCGGCACATCATGATGATCAGCGATGAGTCGACCGAGCTCACGAAGGGTACCGAAGACGATCCGGTTACCATCCAGCGCACAGCGGCGCGGCCCGATGTCGAGATCGAGATCCTGGGCCTGAACTTCGTCGGCGGGGCGATTCGCTACGGCGCGGCCCCGGCCGGGAACTTCTTCGACGGCATCACACTGTGGGGCGGCCAGAACGGAAACGAATTCGATATCGATGCCACGCATCGGCGTGATGATGCGACGTGGCGGACGCAGACGACGCTCAACACTGGCGATGGCGCAGATACGGTCAGTGTATCGCTGACAGCCGCAGCCGACGGATTCTTCGTTCTGAACACACAGGGAGACGGCGACGACATCGACGCCAGGACCTCGACGCTGCCGATGGTCATCTTCGGCGGTGAAGACAGCGACACGATATTCGGCGGCCAGGGTGGTGACATCATTTTCGGTGACTTGGGCAGGGTCGTTTACCGTGACGAGATCGGTGACGTATCCACGGTACTCGGTCACGGCGGCACTTTCGACTCGAACAACGGCCGGAAGCTTCCCGCGTACGCCATCTTCACGGTGAATCCTCTCGTCGGCGACGTGGACAACATTACGGCCGGAAACGGCAGCGACGTCATCGTTGGTGGTTTTGCCGGTGACACGATTTACGCCAACGAAGGCAACAACACCGTTGTGGCCGACACGGCGTGGATCGAGATTGACTTCGGCCTGAGTCACACGACGTTGCCAGACGGTCACGCGTCTGCGGTTCCGCTGAGAGTCGAGAGCGTCCTCGATACGACAGATCTCCAGCGCGCATGGACGGACTTTGATCTTCCCATCGATCCGTTCACTCCGGCCGACCTGATCGTCGCGATCGACGGCGACACCATCGAATCCGGCTCGGGCAACGACCTGATCGCGGGCGGCCTGGGCGACGATAGGATCACAGTTGACGGTGGTGCCAACACCGTGCTGGGTGACAACGGTGTCATCACCTTCCAGGAAGGCACGCGAATCCTCAGCTCTGTCGATTCGACGTACCTGACTCGCAGTGGTGGTGCCTTCATCCAGGGTGGCAATGACACCATCACGACGGGAATCGGGTCGGACGTCGTGATCGCAGGTCTGGGTGACGACACCATCGATGCCAGCGACGGCGACAACACCGTCCTGGGTGACGACAATATTGTTATTGGCGACGAAGGTCGGATCACCTATCAGTTGACCAGCGGACTGCGGGACCGGATTGAGAGCCTGTACCTGAACGAGGACGGGTTGTCAGCGCTGGATGCGGATGGCGCTGTAGTCGGCGACGACACGATCAGCACAGGCGACGGGCACGACGTGATCATTGGCGGCCTGGGCGGACTTACGATTGAGGGCGAGGTCACGATAGCAGCCGGTGACGGCGACAACATCGTTATTGCCGATGAAGGCTTCATCCAGTACCAGGATCAGGACGACACGGACACGACGTCGGTGCTTTGGGAAGTCTCCAGTCTGTACCTGGACAATACCGCTGAGGGCGATACTGATCTGGACACCTTTGTCCAGGGCGGCAACGAGACGATCACCACCGGTACTGGCTCCGACATCATTATTGCCGGCCTGGGTAACGACACGATCGATGCCAGCGACGGCGACAACGCCGTCCTGGGTGACGACAATATCGTTATTGGCGACGAAGGCCGGATCACCTACCAGCTGGGCAGCGGACTGCGGGACCGGATTGAGAGCCTGTACCTGAACGAGGACGGGTTCTCGGCGCTGAATGCGGATGATGCGGAAGTCGGCGACGACACGATCAGCACAGGCGACGGGCACGACGTGATCATTGGCGGCCTGGGCGGACTTACGATTGAGGGCGAGGTCACGATAGCAGCCGGTGACGGCGACAACATCGTTATTGCCGATGAAGGCTTCATCCAGTACCAGGATCAGGACGACACGGACATGACGTCGGTGCTTTGGGAAGTCTCCAGTCTGTACCTGGACAATACCGCTGAGGGCGATGACGATCTGGACACCTTTGTCCAGGGCGGCAACGAGACGATCACCACCGGTACTGGCTCCGACATCATTATTGCCGGCCTGGGTAACGACACGATCGATGCCAGCGACGGCGACAACGCCGTCCTGGGTGACGACAATATCGTTATTGGCGACGAAGGCCGGATCACCTACCAGCTGGGCAGCGGACTGCGGGACCGGATTGAGAGCCTGTACCTGAACGAGGACGGGTTCTCGGCGCGATGCGGATGACGACCGACACGCGAGGCGACGGGGATGACATGGATAATACCGCGGACTTACGATTGAGGGCGAGGTCACGATAGCAGCCGGTGACGGCGACAACATCGTTATTGCCGATGAAGGCTTCATCCAGTACCAGGATCAGGACGACACGGACATGACGTCGGTGCTTTGGGAAGTCTCCAGTCTGTACCTGGATAATACCGCTGAGGGCGATGACGATCTGGACACCTTTGTTCAGGGTGGCAACGAGACGATCACGACCGGCGAAGGGGATGACATCGTCATCGCCAGCCTGGGCAACGATGACGTTAAAGCTGGCAACGGCGACAACGTCGTCCTGGGTGACGAGGGCTCGGTTATGTTCCAGACCGGCAGCGGGTTCCTGCATGGGATCTGGAGCGAATCTCTGAACGAAGCGGGGCAAGCGCCGCAGGAAGCAGATGACGCCTCCGTCGGCAACGACACGATCACGACAGGTTCCGGGCGCGACTACGTCCTGTTCGGCTCCGGTGACAATTCGGTCGTAACTGGCGCCGGCGATGACATCGTCCTCGCCGATGGACATATCGACTTCCATGCCGGCACGAACCTGCCGGCGGTACTGCACACTGTGTTCCTCGACGGCAACAACGTGCTCCTGCCGCCGACCAACAACGTGCTTGACGGCGGTGAGGACCAAGACATCCTGATCGGCGGATCGGGACACGACTGGATCGAGGCGGGAAGTGGCGATGACATCGTCATCGGTGACGAAGTCCGGATCAGCTTCGATCAGGGCAGAGCAGAAGATGGCTTCGTTGTCGCGGACTTCATCCAGACCGTGTTCTTCACGCCGCTCGCTCCGGTAGGGTTGGGCGACCAACCCGTTGGCCAGCTGATTCCTGGCGGCATCGACGCCATTCTCGGCCAGGAGGGTGACGACATTCTCGCCGGTGGATCGCTCGACGACGTCATTGACGGCGGAACGGAACGCGATCAGGTGTTCGGTGACAACGTGACGCTCGACCGGCAGGGCCGCCTTGACAACAACTCGAATCAGCGATTCCGAGCCCTCACCGGTGACGAGATTTATGCGACGGAACTCAACCAGAACGGCGATCTGCTGATCGACCGCACCGACGTCGATGGCGAATACGGGGATCCGGACTGGGCTGGAAACGCTCCGTTCTGGGCCGACTTTGTCGTCACCGGCCACGATGGCCTGACGACACCGGGGCTCGTCGACCTGGTCCAGAATGACGCGAATCGGACCTATGGCAGCGACATTCTCGCCGGCGGCAGCAACGATGACATGATCTTCGGCCAGCGCGGTGAAGACACGATTCAGGGCGACGGATCGGTGTTCTTCGACGTCTGGAAAGTGAACGTCGATTCCAGTGTCGGCGGATTCGTCGCCGAAACGCTTAACCAATCGACTTTCGAACCCTTGAACGTCGACGGATTCGCCCCGGTCGGTCTGTTCGACGCCTTCACGTTGCGGCCTGCGGCACCCGATTATCTGCCGGCGTCGTCTGAGGCGGCCACCGACGGCGACGACTACATCGAGGGTGGTGTCGACACCGACGTCATCTTCGGCGACCTGGGTCAGAATGACATCATCGGGGGCAGCTCCAACCAGTTCGGTCTCGACTTTGCCTGGCAGCGTGCGGGTCTTTCCTTAACGGCCTTCGCCGCATCCGGTCGGCCCGTCGATGGCAGTGGCGCCGACATTCTGTTCGGTGGTGCCGGCTTGCGGATCGACCACAACAACCCGGGCTTCGACAGCGACGACTCTCTGGTGTCCTTCGAAGACCGTCATGCACGGAACGCCAACGTCATCGTGGGTGACAACGGCAACATCTTCCGCCTCACCGGAACCGGTGGCTTCGACACGGGCGCGAACCTGACATTCAACTACGATGCCCAGGATGTCACCCGTGGCGACCTGCGCGTCAAAGCACGCGGTGTGGACCTGCTCGATTACTTCCGCTGGACGATCGCCACCGCAGCCGGTGTCGCGGTTCCTTCGCACCTGGGCTTTGACGGTGAGATCGGCGCGGGCGACCTGATCCATGGTGGCTCGGGCGACGACGTGATCTACGGCATGGGCGGCGACAACGTGATCTTCGGTCATGGTGGCGACGACGTGATCGTCGGTGGCTACGGTAACGACTGGATATCGGGCGGTGTCGGCGACGACGGCATTCTCGGTGATGATGGTGTCATGGCGATCTCCAGAGACAGCAGCGCCTACGGTGAGCCGCTCTACGGGATCGATCCGATCGCAACGGGCGAGTTGACTACGGAACTGGCAGCACCTGGACCGGCATTCCACGACATTATCAATGTCGAGGGCGAGTTGACGCACACAGCCAGACTGTTCGCCTTCATCTACGAGTTCGGCGGAAACGACATCGCTTACGGCGGTCTGGGCAGCGATTCGATCCACGGTGGCGTGGGCGACGACGCCCTCTCCGGCGCAGAGGCGCTTCCCGGATACTTCTCCGGCGAGCTGAACGAGTTGCTGAAGGCCACACAGGGCGACGGAAATACCTCTACAGAGCCGTGGTTCTTCGATACAGCGCCGTTCAACCCCGGAGACATCCTCCAGTACCAGCTGGGCGAAAGCGCCTGGTTCAGGCTCTTTAATCAGCTGGATCCGCTGCGGATGATGCTGGTCGACTCTGCCGGCAACCGGGTCGATGCCGCCGACGTGGATATCGCATTGGCCGATTCGAACGGGCAGAATGAAATCGCCAACGTCGACTATGACGCCACGAAGTGGTCCAGCGCAGCCACCGGCGAAGAGGTCTTCGACTTCTTCCTGAACTTCGATCCGAACGAGGGTGTGCTGGATACCCGCTTCACGACGACAGATCCGCAAATGTCCGACGGCGACGACGTGATCTTCGGCGACCTGGGTAACGACTGGATCGTCGGCGGCACGGGACGCGACCATGTGTGGGGTGGTGCCGACGATGACGTCCTCAACGTGGACGACAACCATCTGACGACTATCTTCGAACAGCAAGATCCGATCGCTAACGATTCGGCTGACCCGTTCCAGGCGTATTCGGATATCGGCTATGGCGGAATCGGACGAGATGCCTTGCTGGCAAACACGGGTGCAGATCGAGTCATTGACTGGATCGGCGAGTTTAACAGCTACTCGGTTCCGTTCAATCCGTTCGGTGGCCACCAGATCTCACGTCAGATCTCGCCGGGCCTCCGCGAGTTCCTCTATGAACTTGCCCGGGCTGACGGTGCTGACCTGCTGGTCGGTGTGGAACGCGGTGGCACACCCGAGCGCAACGGTGAGCCGTTCGGCGAGACAACCGTGGTCACGTCTGCCGATGAAGCATGGGCGGCGCAGCACGGGGCTCCTCTGGATCAGCAGCCGGGCAGCTATCCGGGACGCCGTGTCCTGATGTTGCGGGAGCTTGAAGGTCCAGTGGCTGGAACGTTGAACGTGGATAGCCCGACGACCACCGGCGGTGACACAACTCTTGCCGGAGACTCCTCGACCGGAACGGGCGATACCGCGACGTCCGATGGCGGGGCGACCGGCGATGGGACTGGCGGTGACACCGAAACGCCCAGCACCGGAAATAACGGAAACGGCAGCGGTGGTGGGAACAGCAACGCGGGCGGCAACGGCGGCGGTAGCAAAAAGGAATAGATCGAGAACTTCAACCCGGGAATTCACTATCCCTTTCCAAGGACCCGAATTTACCGCGCCTCTGCTCCTCGATTCCGAATCCCAGCGGCATTAAATTTGCTCGATGAACCGTACGGTCAATCGCGGGCGGTTCTGTGTTTCGCCGCGTCGCTGGAATCCTAATCCAACTTGACGCCTGGTATGGTGCTCGATCCCGGCCGGATCTGGGGCATATAGATCACACGAAACGGCAGTCTCGTTAACAGATCCGTTTTTCCGCGATCGTCGAGGAAAATCTCAAACCAATAGACACCGGCCATTTCGAATCGTAACTTCATCTTGCAGACGAGATCGCCAACACGGTCGTCATCGCCTTCGAAGTTGATCGCTTGGCGAATGACTTCGTTCGAATCGCCCGACGGTGCCACAAGACGGACAACTATCGAGTACAGCCCACGCGTGGCTCCCGACGTCAATTTCATGAACAGGGCGAGTTGATAATCAAATGGCGGAAGGGTTGAGGGAGGATCCGGTCCCACGCGCACGTGAGTGACCCGATCGATTATCCGGACAGCCGTTTTGATGCCGTCTTTCTCCTCCAATACCTTCTCGCACAATAGTGCTGTGATGTATGGTCCCTGATTGTCGTTCATGTTTTCCTGCTCCGCACAGGATTGTACCGTGTACGTCGTCAGAGTAATTGGCACAAAATCTCAGTTTTGCTAAGAGATGGTTTTGAAGTTATAGTGATTTCGATAACGTAAAAGGGACCCACCCCTGATAGCCTCCCGGCACGTGCCCGGATGAACCGGCACGGCGGCGGTCTTACTTATGAACCACTAACCTGGGGGTGGGTCCTTTTTACTCGATCGAGGCGGGCTCTTTTTACGTTGTCAAAGCGATTGTAACAGTCCAGTCCTGAGATTGGCTATCAAGTGGTGGCAATCTCAAAGCTGTCCTGAATAGTTTGAAGAGCTGAAAGAACGTGTGCCCGTGCCCTGACTTTCTGGGTCAAGTCCTGAGAAATGATCTTCCTGACGTTGAGAACTGTAATTCCTGTTTTCTACCGCGTTAAGAACAGTCTCGAATCGAAATAGCGAAAACCCCGGCGTTTTAGTGCTTCGGAATGAACACCATGGACGCGGTTGTTCTTAGAGGTGGACCCCATACGTTGGACAGCTTGGCAGCCAATTTAAGGTGGATTCCGCGGTTCATGTTTATGCTGCCGAGGTCAGTGGCCGTGTTCCCGCGTAGGCTTCGCTCGGCGTGAGATCGTCGAGTTTGGAATGCGGGCGGTCGTTATTGTAATAGTTCATCCAGACACCTATGTGGTGCCGGGCATCTTTGAAGTCACTGAAGGCGTTTAGATAAACGCATTCGTATTTGATCGAGCGCCATAGGCGTTCGATGAAAACGTTGTCGATCCATTGCCCCTTGCCGTCCATGGAGATCCGGATACCTCGTTCTTTAAGTCGGTCCGTCCAGGCCCTGCTGGTGAACTGGCTGCCCTGATCGGTGTTGAAGATTTCCGGACTGCCGTATTCCTCGATCGCCTCGTCGAGGGCTTCAAGGCAAAACGTCGTGTCCTGGGTGTTGGACAGCCGCCAGGACAACACCTTCCGCGTATGCCAGTCCATGATCGCGACCAGATATAAGAATCCGTGCGCCATCGGGATATACGTCACGTCGGTAGACCACGCTTGATTCGCCCGCTCCACGGCAATGTCGTTGAGTAGATATGGGTACACCGGATGAGCCGGGTTTCTCCGGGACGTCTGCGGTGCCACCGAGCGCAGCCCCATCAACCGCATTAGTCGGCGTACCCGCTTCCGGCCCACATCGTAGCCGAGACGTTTCAGATGACGCGTCATCTGCCTGGACCCATACCAGGGCATCTTCAGATACGCCTCGTCGATCACGCGCATCAGGTCCAGATTGCGATCACTCTCACCCCGTGGCCGATAGTACCAACTCGAACGGCTCAACCCGATCAAGTCGCATTGCCGGACCACACTGAGCTGCTCATGGCCCGGTTCGACCACCTCGCGCCTTCGACCCAAGCTCATCGATTGAAGGCTCGTGCTAAAAAATCCCGTTCCACGACCAGTTCACCGATCTTGGCCTGCAGGTCTTTGATCTCGTCCTCGTGGTTCCGGGCCGATGGATCCCGGCCTCGCTGGAATCCTTCTTTAACGCTATCAAGCGCATCACGCTTCCACTTCGTGATCATGTTCGGATGGATCTTGTACCGCGCCGCCAATTCGGCCATCGTGCCGTCGCCACGCATCGCGGCCAGCGCTACCTTCGCTTTGAAATCTGCTGAAAAATTCCGTCGTTTCGCCATCGTCGTTAGGTCCTCTCATCTATGCAGAGTCCACCTTATAACGCTGTCCTAATTTTGGGGGCCACTTCTCTTTGTTTTCAATCGACAACCAATTTCCCAAGCTGGACGTCGCGGGTTCGATCCCCGTCTCCCGCTCTGTAGTTGCAACAACTTGGATGGTGGGCTGAAAAGCTCTACCGCATTTCTGCTGAAATTAACGCACACACGCCGATCCCAGGATCTACAAGACTTCACGCCGACACTAAAGGGACGGCCGACGTTTCCGCTGCTCAAACCGGCTGCAAAGCTCCCTTCTTGTCGTGGGGATGCGGGGCTATGCGTGCGGCTTGTTTGCCGACCCGATCCTTGGCCATCTCGAGATCGTAGTGAGCCTGCAGATTAATCCAGTAGCCGTCGGTAGTGCCGAAATACGCCGACAAGAGCACGGCCATTTCAGGAGACACCGCTCGTTTTTCACGCACAATGTCGTTCACCCGGGGCCGTGGCACGTCGAGTGATTTGGCGAGCGCGTACGCAGACAGACCCACAGGCTCCATGAATTCCTCACGAAGAATCTTGCCCGGATGAGCCAGTTTGAGCTTTTTTGCCATAAATCCTCCCTGGTCAATGATAGTCCGCAATCTCGACATCGAAAGCATGGCCACCCTTCCATTTGAAGCAGACGCGCCATTGCCTGTTGATTCGAATGCTGTATTGGCCCTTGCGTTCACCTTTCAGGGCCTCGAGCTGATTGGAGGCCGAAATCGACAGATCCTTGAGATTGCCTGATGCATGTAACTGCTGCATCTTCATCAGCGCCCGTTCCTGAATATCGTTCGGAAGCTTCTTGGAATGCTCGCGATCCCAGAGCCTCCCAGTCTCCTTATTCCCGAACGATCTGATCATCTGACTCTATGGTAACGCGTCGCATTACTAGCGTCAATCGCCAACTGGGGGATTTGACAGTTCCGCGCCGCCGCAAGTTGTCACGTTTTCAGCGGAAGCGGTCTACGAGTTTCGCCCTGCGGGTCGCTCCGGTTTCGACACTCGGAATCGTGTGCTCCGTTTGTGCCCCATTGATCGGGACGTTTCAGGAACTCTATAGAACCTATTGCAAGGAATCGACGCCATTGACACCAAAAAATCAGTTTACGATTTAGGGTTAATTTCCCGAGCTGGACGTCGCGGGTTCGTTCCCCGTCTCCCGCTCTTTGGAATCCGTAACTTAAAGGCCCATCCGAAATCTGTACTCCATCCATCTAGTTGTCATTTGGGTGTGGTCTGAGTGTTGGGTACTGCTTTTGTATGGTCTGAGTGGGCCCGAGGGTGGGTTGTGTGGCAAGGATTGGTTTTTTTTGAGGGACCTGAAGTGGACGTTTTGCTAGGAGAATTATTGCCAGCATCGCTTTTCAGCAGGAGGCGATGAGATAGAAAAACGAACAGCGTATGGGCCGGTATCAGTGTTTCGCTGGTGGCGGCTATCGTGGTTTCTTCATCCCCTGATCAGTCCAGGAGGTTCCAATGAATAAGGGAAACTTGATAGAACGAATCGCCGAAAAGACGAATCTGTCCAAGACCACGGCCGCAGACGCATTGAATTCTGCACTCGAATGCATCGAGACGGCACTGAGTGAAGGCGACAATGTGTCGCTTGTCGGTTTCGGTACTTTCGCAGTCTCAGAACGGAAGGCCCGGATCGGTCGCAATCCGCAGACCGGCGCTGCTCTTCAAATACCCGCGCGAAGAGTTGCAAAGTTCAAACCTGGCGCGAATCTGAAGAAGCTTAATGGAGTCGGTGGTGGAAACGGCTAGTTTGTTTTAGCGTGCCGTTTGTAGCCCGTCAGAGCATTATGTTCAGAATGCGCTGAAAAACTAAGAGACACTTTGAAAGAGAAGGTTCGGATTGTGTTGGAGGGGTCACGAGGCGAAACGGGTGTGGACCGAACGCCACTTCAAGTGACCACGACGATCTTGCCTTCGGCCCGGTTCTCTACCATGCAGCGGTGCGCATCGACGGTCTCCATGAGGTTGATTACCTGACGAATTCTCGTTAACTTGACAGTACCAGTATTCAGGATGTCGCGCGTGAGGATTGACTCGTCGGTCAAGGTGAACTTGACAGTGCGTCTTCTGCCTACCATTATCAGGCCGCGTGACGCTTCGATCGAGTTTCCGAAGGGTGCGGGGTTCGGCGGCGGACACGCCCGGCGATTTGCACCACCGCAACGCCGGGTTCACTAATTCCCTTGTGGGAGGATATTCATGACGGATCTTGATCGTCGAAGCTTTCTGACAAAAGTCATCGCGTCGCTGGGTCTGGCCGCAACGGCGAACGTCGACTCTCTGGCAGCGGCTGCTCAGGTGGCGCCTGCCGCGACCAACCGTATCGACGTGCACCATCATTTCTCGCCGCCGGCCTGGATTGCTGAAGTCTCAGGACGGCCCCTGCTCAACCCGGCAAACCCGAGATGGACGCCCGAGCAATCGATTGAGGACATGGAGCGGGGTAACTGCGCGGCCGCCATGATTTCCATCACCAACCCGGGCTTGTACTTCGGTGATCGAGCGGTGACGCGTGACCTGGCTCGCGCATGCAACGAATACGGCGCGGAGCTGGTGCAAACCTATCCGACCCGCTTCGGTCTGTTTGCCGCCATGCCGTTGCCCGATGTGGACGCGACGCTGGCCGAGATCGAGTACGCCTATGACACGCTGAACGTGGACGGCATCGGCCTGATGACGAGCTACGACGAGAACATCTGGCTGGGCACCCCGGCGTTCCGGCCCGTGATGGAGGAGCTCAACCGGCGCAACGCCGTGGTCCACGTTCACCCGACGGCCGCCAACTGCTGTCGGAACCTTTCATATGGCGTGAATCCGGGGAGCATGGAGTACGGGACCGACACGACCCGCGCCATCGTGGGCGTGTCTTTCAGCGGCGACGCGGCAATGTTTCCCAACATTCGGTTTATCTGGTCGCACGCCGGCGGGTCGCTGCCGTTCTTGGCCGGCCGCATCCACCGAGCCTCGCGCAACGCCACCGACCGCCTGCCGAACGGCTTTCTGCAAGTCGCCAGCCAGTTCTATTACGACACGGCAGGAGCCGCTAATCGGGGCGCACTGGTTTCGCTGCTGGAACTCGTGGGGACGGACCACGTCATGTTCGGGACCGATTTTCCGCCGGGTGGGACCATACAGGCGATGGCCGAGGCCCTGCGGACACTGAACCTCTTCAACGACAGCGATCTCAGGGCGATCGAGCGCGACAACGCGGTGCGGCTCATTCCACGACTCAGGAACTCGATTGCGTGATGTGATCTGTGGCGTTGCGTGTCCTCTGCTGTGCGCCTGCAACCAAAACAGCGACACGATCATCAATTTTAGTGTCGATCAGGCGACCGGCTCGTTGGCGACTCCTGTGCCGGATCTGCGGCAGCAAGGTGTTGTACAATCGAAACTCCTGATCACGAGAAAGTGAGACATACAAAGAGAGTGAGACACACGACATGATAGAAATTATCGACAGCGAGCAAAAAACCAGGACCCCGATCGAGGAAGGGCAGGTGAGGAAGGTTCTCGATCCATCCGAGGACGGAACCCGGGTTCAGGTCGCCCTCAAGAACGTGGAGCCGGGCAAGACATCTCGCCTGGCTGCCAGTGACAGGACGCAGGTCGTCTACATCCTGGAAGGGACCGACGCCAAGCTTACCTACACGAGGGCCGGCACCACGACCGAGCACACCGCAGGGCGGCGGGCCGGCGTCTATCTGGAGCCCGGCGAGGAAGCGACCGTCACCGCGTCTGAAAGCGGGCTGAGTCTTCTGCTTGTCAACGTGCCGAAGTACACGGGCAAGGCCACGGACGACGACTCACCGGCCGGCTACTTCTTCGAAGAGGCGCAACTCAGGTCGCTGATCGACGAGCGAAGTATCCGCGAGCGGACCTTCTGGGTGAACAAGGAAACGGGCATGTCCGGCTCCTGGGACCTGCAGCTCGGCCGCATGCGCTATGAACCACTTGCCGCCTCTCCCCGGCACGTCCACGTAGCCTCGGAGACCAGCTCGATCCAGCCGGAGCATTTCTACTTCATCGAAGAAGGCACTGGAGAAGTGAAGCATGACACCGGCAGTCTTCCCGTGGGTCCCGGAAGCCTGGTGTTCATCCCGGCGGGCGAATGGCATCAGCTGATCGCGTCCGAGACGGGATTCGATTACATCGAATTCCAGGCACCTTTCGACTTCGCCAGCACCATGGATGCCGATCCTCTCGGGAAGAACTGGTATATCAAGGGGACCGACGACGGAACAGGCAAGCCTGAGCTCTGGGTCCAGAGCTGAGCGTCCGGCGACTCTGCCCTTATGATCGGTGTCGAGCTGGCGTAGGGGATTCGCGTCCAAATTTCTTCAGCTCGACGTCGCGGGTTCGATCCCCGTCTCCCACTCCGGAATCCCGTCGCATGGACAGTGTGTTCAGGCTGTGCTCTTTAGAAGTGTGCGCGTGTCCGTTTTCCTCGATCTGACCGGCCAGTGAATACAACAGAGCAATTCTTCGCCCCCTGCCCCAGAGGTCTTGAGACCGTTCTCGCATCGGAACTCGAGGCCCTCGAAGCCGAAGCTGTCAAGGCGGTGAAAGGCGGCGTTGGGTTCAGAGGTCCCTTTTCGATCTGTTACACGATCAACCTCGAAAGCCGCATCGCCAGCCGTGTGTTGTGGCGAGTGGGTTATGCGCGCTACAGTTCCGAGAAGGACATTTACGAAGCGGCGTGTGGTGTGGAGTGGTGCGATTGGTTCGATGCGAGCCGGACCATACGGGTCAACGTTTCTGCGATCAGGAGCCCGCTCCAGAGCCTGGATTTCACAACCTTGCGAATCAAAGACGCGGTGTGTGATGTCTTCCGCGCAGTGACCTCAAGACGCCCGGACGTGAACACTCGAAACCCGGATGTGCGCATCCATGCTTTCCTGACGGCCAACGAATGCACGTTCTACCTCGATACTTCAGGCGAGGCGCTGTTCAAGCGCGGCTATCGTGTGGGCAGGGGCGAGGCGCCGATGCGGGAAAACCTGGCGGCCGGCATCCTGCGCCTGATCGCTTGGCAGCCCGGAGTGGCGCTGTTGGACCCGATGTGCGGGGGCGGCACTCTTCTGACGGAGGCCGCCATGATAGCCGGCGACATGGCGCCGGGTGGGTACCGCCGCTTTGGATTTGAAAAGCTCAAGGTTCATGACGCCCGGGCCTGGCAATCCCTGCGTGACCGTGTATGTGCACGGAAGAAGACCTTGAATGAAATCGCGATCTACGGCAGCGATCAGAGTAGCGACGCCATCAATTTGGCACACGAGAATCTCGCCGCCCTGGGCATGGAGAAGGGCGTCAGCCTGAAACGCGTGAACGTACTCGAAACGTCGCCACCGGTCCCATCCGGTCTCATCGTCACCAACCCGCCCTATGGCGTGCGTATGGATGAAGAGAAACGCCTGGCTGAGTTTTATTCCCAGCTTGGCAACGTCCTCAAGAAGAAATACAGCGGCTGGACGGCCTATATCCTTACTGCCGACATGCGATTGCCCAAATTGATCCGCTTGAATGCTTCTAAACGGACTCCGCTGTTCAACGGAGCCCTCGACTGCCGGCTGTTCGAGTTCAAATTGGTGGCCGGGAGCAACCGAAAGCCCCGAACAGCGCTGACCCCGGCCGAGCGCGGCTGACTTCGAATGCCAAAACCGAATGATGGCGACCCGCCGGTGCCTCCGCCTTCTCGCCTGTACCTTCCCAAGCTGGAATCTCCTCCCGCGACGATACTGGAACACCTGATCGGGCATTTCCCTCGAGTGTCCCCCGAAACATGGCGCAGCCGGAGCGCGCGCGGGGTGATCACGACGGATCATGGTGACCGCGTCACCGAAAACACGCCGTATCGTCACGGCATGACGATCTTCTATCGGAGGGAGCTTGCCTCAGAACCGGAGCCGTCCGAGGAAGAGACTGTTCTTTACAGGGATGACGAGATCCTCGTCGCCGACAAACCCCACGGGATGGTCGTCACGCCTGCGGGCGACCATGTCGAGCGCTCGCTGCTGGTTCGTCTCCAGAGGCGAACCGGCTTGAACACGCTCGTACCCGTACACCGGCTGGACCGGGAGACTGCAGGGTTAGTTCTGCTGAGTGTGAATCCGAATACGCGTTCGCAATACCATGCGCTGTTCGCCGATCGGACTATAGCAAGGGAGTACAGCGCTGTGGCGCACCTTGACGGTGTACCAGCGAAGCGAGCGTGGCACGTCAACAACCGGATAGAGGCCGGCGAACCGTGGTTCAGGAAACGGGTGGTCGACGGGCCGCCGAACGCTGTTACGGTCATCGAGCTTGTCGACGCCGGGAAAGGCGTCGGGCTCTTTCGGATCCGGCCAAAGAGCGGGAAGAAGCACCAGATCCGGGTCCATATGGCGTCGATTGGATTTCCAATCGCCGGCGACCGACTCTACCCCGAAATAAGGGACGGGAACGACAGTGAATTACCGCTGCAGCTGCTCGCGCGAGGCTTGGAGTTTTCCTGTCCGTTGAGCGGAGACTCCCGGAAGTTTCAATCGGCAAGAGAGTTGGTGTGGAGGTGAGACCAGATTCCAGCATCGAGGCAAGTATCTATTCTAGGGCCGTTTTAGATGTGATAAGAGTAGCTCGACATCGAAAAGTCGAGGACCGGACGTGGACGGAAGCGGATGGTTTTATCGAACGTTGAGCGACAGTTGGAGGCAAACATGAGTCGGACGCGCATCGTAGGGGCGGGGATCATCGCACTGTGGGTTGGATTGTCATTTGCGGCAGCTGCCAATGCGCAGACCATATTCACGACCGAGGATTTTCGCCAGGATCGCGAGCACTGGACCGATCCCGCCTATTACAGGAACAACACGGCCCGGGAGTTGACGGACATGCAGGTCAACAACCGGTATGGGGAAGAGGGCTCCGGCACAGACAATTTCGAAATTAAGAGTCCATATCCCTACCCGACTGCCGAGGAACACTATGCGGCCTGGCTCGAAGCTGCGAACGGTGGAACCAGCCACACGCTTCAAACCTTGCCGGACTGGGACGGGCTCTGGGGTGGAGGTGGCAGCTGGCTTGGAAGCCGAAACATACAGGCCAGCACAATTGCTGCTGCCATGACGCCCCTGTATCAAGAGTATTACGTCCAGCAGGTCAAAGCCGAGGCTGAAGGCCGTCATTGGTGGGCCGCAGCGTTTTGTCTTCCCGACGGGTTAATCCGTGCCGTACAGCGTGCGCAACAGTTTATTGTCCGTCCGAACCAGGTCACGTTCATCAGCGACATGCTCACATCTATTGAGGTCCGCTGGATCTATACCGATAGCAGGGGGCATGCACCTGAGGACTTTCAGTTTCCGCAGTGGCTGGGCGAATCGATCGCGTTTTGGGACGGTGATGCGCTCGTCGTGCACACCAACCAGATCCGGCAGTGGAATGCCACGCACTCGATGTTCGAATGGAGCGGCCAACTGACAACGGTCGAACGCTACGAGCGTGTCGACGATTCGCTCATTGGAGAGATTACTCTGTATGATCCGGTGGCATTTCTCGAACCGCTGCATGCCGATTTCAGGTACAACCTTCAGACCAACCCTCAAACCCGGCCCGTCTTCAGTACGTGTACCGACACTAACGGACCGGCAAGCAATATCTATGTGAACGAAGAGGGTATTCTCGATGAGCGTACGCCGGGAACCCCCGGATATTGGGATCCCACCGATCCCCGTCCGTGGGCCGGGCATTACGCCATAGGAGAGAACCGATAAGCTGATAGAATTTGTTCAGGAGATCGGACAGGAATCGCGTCAGATCATGACAGGACACGACAAAGAAGAGAGGATGCCATGAAGAAAACTGTTGTCGTAACTGGGCTGGCTATCGGACTGGCCCTCAGCACAACGACGCCGGTACTGTCCCATCATTCACACGCAATGTTCGACCACCTCGTCGAGGTCACGATCACTGGAACCGTAACGTCTTTCTCTTTCCGCAACCCTCACGTCTTTCTGTATGTCGATGCCCAGGGTGAGGCCGGCGAAGTTGTGAGCTGGGTCATCGAAATGTCCAATATCGGAAACACGATTCGACGGGGCATCGGGGGCTCGACTTTCAAACCGGGTGACATCATCACCGTCACCATGAATCCTCTGAAGAACGGCAGGTTTGGCGGCAACTTTACTTCGATAGCAACGGCGGACGGTAAGACTTACTAACAGGAGCCGGAACACCGCTCGTCCTCTACACTCGTGCAGGCACCCCCAGCCACTGCGACCCTCAGAGTACGACGTCGCTTGTCATAAGCGCTTCATCATCGTTTCCCCGCGGTCCCTCGCCGTTCTATCGAAATGATCTTTATCATATACTGAGTCCATTACCGGAGGAGAGTGTCACCGTGAGAGTCCACTACGGGTTGATTCTGGTTCTTGCAGTCGGCTTGTTGTCGGTATCGACGAGTGCCGGTCAGGAACTGGAACTGTCCCGCAAGGTGATCGAAATCGAGGGACATCCCACACGGGGACCGGTGGATGCGCCCGTGACGATCGTCGAATTCGGAGACTTCGAATGTCCTTACTGTGGCGCATTGTTTACGACCCTGCAGGCGGTTCAAAGGAACTACCCGGACCAGGTTCGACTCGTGTTTCGGCAGTTCCCACTCATTTTTACGCATCAGCACGCGCAGAAGGCAGCCGAAGCGTCCTTGTGCGCCCATGAGCAAAATCAATTTTGGGCGTACCACGACTCTTTGTTCAGAGGCCAGGATGACATCGCTGTCCCGGCTTTAAAGCAGCGTGCGGTGGATATGGGCCTCGACACGGGCCGGTTCAATGAATGCCTGGATTCGGGTGTCAAGTGGGTCGATGCCGAGCACGACATCGACGACGGGGTGAACGCCGCGGTGTATAGCACGCCGACAATGTTCATCAACGGTCTGATACTCGAAGGCAGCCATCCTTACCAAAGCATCATTGAAGTGGTCGAGTCAGAACTGGAACGCATCGCCCTAAGCCGGTAAACTCATGCGATCCAAATTCCAGACCTTATGATCCAAAAACTGTAGCTTAGGGGGACCATGAGACACCCAATACTTCTGTCACGCACTGTTGTACTGCTTGCCGGCCTGCTCGTAACCGCTTCCGGCGTCGCACAGACTCTTGAACCTTCAAAGATCGACGTGTCCGAACTCGGCCCTCAGGTGGGAGAGATCGTCCCGGATTTCAGCTTGATGGACCAGAACGGAGAAACCTGGACGCGTGAATCGATCATGGGACCGAACGGTGCGATGCTGGTGTTTGTCCGCTCGGCTGGTTGGTGACCATATTGCCGAACGCAGCTCGTGGAGCTGCAAAGTCAGGTCGAAGAGCTCGCCGAACGGGGTATCGGGCTGGCCGTGATCAGTTACGATGCGGTCGACGTTCTGACCGCGTTCTCCCAGGATCAGGCAATCACCTTCCCGATGCTGTCGGACCTCGGTTCCGAGACGATCCGAAGATTCGGTATTCTCAATTCGGTTCCGGAATGGGCCCTCGGGCCCAACAGCGATGATCCTGCCGTAGCTGCCGATGTCGCGACCTACGTATCGGTCGTCAATCCAAGGGAACTTATGATCGGCATCGCGTTTCCGGGCACCTTCATTCTCGATACCGACGGTCGCGTGTCGTCGCGGTATTTCGAAGATTTCTATATCGAACGGAATACCGTGTCGAGCATTATCATGCGGCTTGGGGGTGGGGAAGCCCCCGTTGAAGCCACGAAAATATCCACTCCGCAACTCGACATCACGACCTATCCAAGCGACGCGGTTGTGGCACCGGGCAATCGTTTTTCGCTGGCTCTTGACGTCCAGCCGGGCCCCGGAATGCATGTCTATGCGCCCGGTGCGACCGGCTATCAGGTGATCTCCCTGAAGATCGATCCTCAGCCTTTCGTGAGAATCCGGTCGATGGAGTACCCCGAATCGGCGAACTATTATTTTGAGCCCCTGGACGAGACGGTGCCGGTCTACGAAGAACCATTCAAGCTGATCCAGGAGATCGTCCTGGAGGGTTCACCTCGGGCACAGGCGGCGTTTCGTGAACAAGAGTTCCTGACGCTCACAGGCACAATTGAATACCAGGCCTGCGACGCCAGCATCTGCTACATCCCCAGCTCCGTACCCGTTTCGTGGACCCTGTCGCTCGAGGGTTTGTTGCGTCGACAGCCACGCTAAGTGTTTCCCTGAGAAGGGGCTCGCCCCTTCTCAGGAGCTTCACCAACTCTCAAGGTCCTAAAACCGTTTATTCTGCCAACCGACTCGTGACACCGCGATCATCGCGGCCCAGCCGAATCAGGCGGTCCATGCCACCGTCATCGATAGCCGATTTGATCATCTTGACGTTATCACCGTCAACGCGTCAAACATGCACATTTTCGTCCCACCACCCGGCCTTGTTGTGTGAGTCGTTGTTATCTAACAACGACTTAAACAAAGGGCTGAATTATGCATTGATTAAAGACATAAAGATATGTTTATATACTTATCGTGGCTTGGCCCTCGAATCTCCCGTTGTTGAACGCCGTACATTGCTTGTGCGCGATTGCCGAGCCCACACGTCTGCGTTTGATCCATCTATTGGCCCAGGGAGAACTGACCGTCAGCGAGATCAGTCAGATATTGGGTCAGAGTCAGCCTCGTGTCAGTCGGCATCTAAGGCTGCTGTTGGACGGCGGCTTCGTGGCGCGCCTTCCTGAAGGCGCATGGGTATTCTACCGGCTGGTTGACGCGGGTACCCGGAGCACCGCCGCAGACCTGGCGAACATGCTCGTTGAGAGGCTTGACGCGGGGGATCCCGTTCTTGCCGGTGATCTGGAACGATTGACGTCGGTCAAGGCGGAACGGGCGGCAGAAGCGTCCGCCTATTTCGAAGCGCATGCCACCGACTGGGTGAGGGTGCGGGCTCTCTATCAACCGGTCGCCAAGGTTGAAGCTGCGATGCGTGAGCTTCTCGGACCGCAGTCGGTCGATTTTCTGGTGGATTTCGGTACCGGTACAGGGCGTGTCCTGGAGGTTCTGGGCGGCCTGTATCGGCGTGCGGTCGGGTTTGATACGAATCACGCCATGCTGAGTATTGCGCGTGTAAATTTGGATCGGGCACAGATTCGTCATGCACGCGTGCAACATGGAAATTTCCTGTCCCTGCCGAGATCGTTGGACGAACCTGATGTTGTTGTGATCCATCAGGTCCTGCACTATCTGGACGATCCTGGGGCGGCTGTTGGGTCGGCTGCACGCCTGCTCGGGCCGAACGGTCGACTTTTGATCGTCGACTTCGCTCCTCATGAGATGGAATTTCTCCGAACGGAACATGCGCATCGCCGACTGGGCTATTCTGACGACGAAGTGTTCGAGTGGTGTCGGGGGGCGGGACTCGAAGCCCAGGAGGTCCGTCAGGTCAAGCCACCCCGGGAACGATCCGGGGAAGTGTCGTCACCCGCCGTATCGCTGTGGCTTGCCTGCCACCCTGCGCATTCGGGCTCCGTCGAAGACCTGGAGATGGCCGGATGAGCCGGGTGAAGACTGACACGGTCAAACCACCCCGCGTGTCGTTCGAGTTTTTTCCTCCCCGAACGCCTCAGATGGAGGTAGACCTCTGGCACTCAGTTCAACGACTTGAGCCGCTCGAGCCCGCGTTTGTTTCGGTGACCTATGGTGCGGGTGGAAGTACCCGCGAACGCACGCACGCGACCGTCAAGCGAATCGTTAAAGAAACACCGTTGGACGTTGCCGGACACCTGACGTGTGTCGCCGCTTCACGTGAGGAAGTAAATGCGGTGATTCGGGATTACTGGAACGTGGGAGTGCGGCACGTTGTCGCTTTGCGGGGCGATCCGCCGGCAGGGCCGGGCAGCGACTATAAACCCCATCCAGAAGGCTATGCCACGAGCGCCGATCTGGTAGCAGGGGTCAAACAGTGTGCGCCGTTTGAGGTCAGCGTCGGTTGCTACCCTGAAGTTCATCCCGAGGCCGCGAGCCCGCAGGCCGATCTGGAAATGCTCAAACGCAAGGTGGACGCCGGCGCGGACCGCGCGATTACGCAGTTCTTTTTCGAGGCGGACGTGTTCTTGCGGTTTTTGGAGAGGGTGCGCGGGGCCGGGATCACGATTCCGATTGTTCCGGGTATCATGCCGATTCCCAACTTCAAGAACATTCAAAAATTTGCGGCTAAAGTAGGGGCCAACATACCGGTCCGGCTGAGGAAGATCTTAGAAGGTCTTGACACAGACACTGTAACCCAACCGCTTGTGGCAGCAAGCTGTGCGGCCGAGCTCTGCCTCGAGCTTCGCGAGCAGGGCGTTGATGACTTCCATTTCTATACCTTGAACCGGCCCGAACTCACTTCCGCGACCTGCCGTATGCTCGGGATCAAGCCCAACAACGTGCCCACCCCGGCAGAGGCCCCGGCGTTATGACACGAAGCGAACGTCTTGTTCTGCTCCATAGAGAAGCCGAATCGCGCATCCTGGTCCTCGATGGTGCGATGGGTACGATGATTCAGCAGCACCAGTTGAGTGAAGAAGATTTCCGAGGCGATCGATTCAAGGAACACAGCAGGGAAATACGAGGCAACAATGACATCGTCGCGCTGTCGCAACCTGACCTGTTGCGCGAAATCCATACGCGGTACTTTCGGGCCGGTGCGGATATCGGCAAGACGAATACCTTCAATGCGAACGCGATATCGCAAGCGGATTACGACATGGTGGACTTCGTATACGAACTCAACCATGCGGCTGCCACGATAGCCAGGGAAGCTGCGGTGGCAGTTGAGGCCGCGGACGGCCGTCCCCGCTTTGTGGCGGGTGTTTTGGGTCCTACGAACCGGACGGCTTCAATGTCGCCCGATGTTAACGATCCTGGATTTCGGAACATCACCTTCGATCTCCTGCGGGAAGCTTACCTCAACCAGGCGCGCGCCCTTGTCGATGCCGGTGTCGACATTCTGTTGCTGGAGACGATTTTCGACACGCTCAACGCCAAGGCCGCTTTGTTTGCGATCGACGAGCTTTTCGAGGAGGTCGGGGGCAGCCTTCCGATAATGATTTCCGGTACGATCACGGATCGTTCCGGCCGGCTCCTTTCCGGACAGACAGTCGAAGCCTTTTGGAATTCGATCCGTCATGCCGAGCCCTTTGCCGTCGGCCTCAACTGCGCCCTCGGTGCGAAAGAACTCCGTCAGTACGTCGAGGAACTGTCCGCGCTTGCCCACTGTTTGGTCAGTGCCCATCCGAATCTCGGCCTTCCTAACGAACTCGGTGGGTACGACGAACCACCCGAAACCATGGCAGCGCTGGTGGGTGAGTTTGCAGCATCAGGCCTCGTTAATATTGTGGGTGGCTGTTGTGGTACCACGCCCGATCACATCGCGCAGATCGTAAGGACCGTCAGCGAAGTCAATCCGCGCGTACCCCCGGCTCAGAAGAATAGATTGCAATTGTCTGGCCTCGAACCCCTCAATCATGATGCCGGCCGAGCGAGCGAACAAACGGCGACGTTCATCAACATCGGTGAGCGCGCGAACGTAACCGGTTCGGCAAAGTTCAGAAAACTGATTACTGCCGGTAATTTCGAAGCGGCCCTGGAAGTGGCCCGTCAGCAGGTCCAGAACGGAGCCCAGATCATCGACGTCAATATGGACGAAGGCATGCTGGATTCCGAAGCGGTCATGTTGAAGTTTCTGAACCTGATCGCCGGGGAGCCGGATATTGCCCGGGTCCCGGTGATGATCGATTCGTCCAAATGGTCGGTTCTCGAAGCGGGTCTCCGATCGGTGCAGGGCAAGTCGGTCGTGAACTCGATCAGTCTCAAAGAAGGTGAAGCACCCTTCCTGCGGCAGGCGCGGCTCGCGAAACGTTACGGCGCAGCCATCGTTGTTATGGCGTTCGACGAAAGCGGCCAGGCCGACACGGCGGACCGCAAAGTCGAGATCTGCACGCGCTGCTACAAGCTGCTGACCGAGGAAGTCGGCATGCTTCCTGAAGACATCATTTTCGACCCGAACATATTTCCGGTGGCGACGGGAATCGAAGAACACAACGAATACGCCGTTGCTTACATCGAAGCTATCCACCGCATCAAAGCAACGCTCCCCCACGCGCATGTGTCCGGTGGCGTCTCGAACGTGTCGTTTTCGTTCCGGGGGAACAATGCAGTCCGCGAAGCGATGCATTCGGTGTTTCTCTATCACGCGATCCAGGCCGGGATGGATATGGGCATTGTCAACGCTGGTCAGTTGGCGATTTATGAGGACCTCGATTCGGAGCTTCGGGAACAAATCGAAGATGTCGTTTTAAACCGGAGGCCGGATGCAACCGACCGGCTTGTCGAGCTTGCGGAAAATCTGAAAGGCCAGAAACGCGCCGACAGCGGGCCTGACCTTAGCTGGCGGAACAAGCCTGTTGCGATGCGCATCGAGCACGCCCTCGTCCACGGTGTCGCGGAGTTCATCGTCCAGGATACGGAAGAAGCTCGAGAAGAAATAGGTAGCCCTCTGGATGTTCTGGAAGGGCCGTTGATGGACGGCATGAGCAAGGTGGGTGACCTCTTCGGTGCAGGCAAGATGTTTCTGCCGCAGGTCGTCAAGAGCGCACGTGTGATGAAGAAAGCCGTTGCTCACCTGGTTCCCTTCATGGAGAAAGAAAAGTTGGAACGGGGGGATACCTCGAAAACTGCAGGGCGCGTTGTGCTCGCCACGGCCAGGGGAGATGTTCATGACATCGGAAAAAACATCGTCGCCGTTGTGTTGCAGTGCAACAATTTCGAAGTGGTGGATCTGGGCGTCATGGTGCCCGCGGCAGAAATTCTGGAGACGGCACGCGCCATGGAGGCAGATTTGATCGGTGTGTCGGGTTTGATTACGCCGAGCCTGGACGAGATGTGTCACGTCGCCGCAGAAATGGAAAGGGAAGGTTTCGACATACCCTTGCTGATCGGTGGTGCGACGACCAGTCGCCTGCACACCGCGGTCAAGATCAGTCCGAACTACTCGAATGGGCCGACGATTCATGTCGCCGACGCATCACGCGCTGTTGGAACCGTGGGGAACCTTATGTCCCGGGACCAGCGTGAAAACTACATAAGTGAGATCAGTAAGGAATACACGCGTATCCGGGAAACGTACCTGGCACAGGACAGGAGCCAGGCAATGTTGACGTTGACCCAGGCCCGAGCCAACCAAGTTACCATTGACTGGTCCAGGTACATCCCACAACGACCCAGTTTCACGGGACTCAAAACGTTTACTGCATATGATCTTGCCGAATTAGTCGACTACATCGATTGGGGACCATTCTTTCATGCGTGGGAACTGTCAGGACGCTTTCCCAACATTTTGGACGATCCCAGGAAGGGGAAAGCGGCACACGCTCTGTTCGACGACGCCAAGGCGATGTTGAAGCAGATCGTCGATGAAGCTTGGATTTCGGCTCGTGCCGTCATCGGTTTCTGGCCCGCGAACACTGAGGGAGACGACATTCTCGTCTACGCGGACGATGAACGAACCACCTCCCGTGGTATCTTCCACACCTTACGCCAGCAGTTGGTCAAGTCGTCTGGCCGCAGGAACGTCGCTCTTGCCGACTATATTGCGCCAGCAGAGTCTGGAGTTTCCGACTATCTCGGTGGCTTCGCCGTGACCACGGGTCACGGTGAACGCTCACGCGTGGAGCGCTTCAAAAGCGAACACGACGACTACTCGGCTCTCATACTCCAGGCGCTCACAGACCGATTTGCTGAGGCCCTTGCCGAACGTATGCACGAGCGGGTACGGCATGAATTCTGGGGTTATTCCCCCGGGGAGGATCTCGATGCGAATGAACTTATTGCCCAGCGTTATCGCGGGATTCGGCCGGCTCCCGGCTATCCTGCCCAGCCCGACCACACGGAAAAAGGCTTCCTGTTCGACATCCTTGAGGCGGAGGCCAGGACTGGCATAAAGCTCACTGAAAGCTATGCCATGTGGCCGGGTGCTTCCGTCAGCGGACTCTATTTCAGCCATCCCGAGAGCCGGTACTTCGGTGTGGGTAAGATCGCACGGGATCAGATCGAAGACTACGCGCAGCGCAAAGGCATGAGCCGTTCTGAGTGCGAAAAGTGGTTGGCCCCGATCCTGGGTTACGTACCGGACGCGCGCGACGTCGCTTAAGGGTTAAGCGCTCGACGTAAAATCGACTATACGAGGAAGTGCCTTCGCCATTCTCAACTCCTGACAGACCATCCTGTCTGAAGTTGAGAATTTCAGCAAAGGGAAGCTAGAAGGCAGCCGGACGCTTTCTCTGCGGTACGCGGATCAGTTATAGGGTACCCATGTTTCTCGTCCACCCCCCACAAACAAAGGTATATGGGGTGAGCCTTTGTGACAGGTAGCGCAACTTACCTTGACGTCGCCGGAGGCGAAGGGTTCCTGTTCGTTCAGCACCTGGACCATCCGGATCATCTGCCGAGCGGTTTGCTTCATACTGGTTTCGGGGACGTAGTCCGTCACGCCATCCTCACCAAGAAAGTGACAATACCTGCACCGCGCACCTAGCTGATCTCTGATCGTAGTCATCTGTGACCGCACTTCACCGTAATCCATGCCTGTGAAGATCTCGATGTTGACCAGTTCTGGTGGAGGCCCCTCCTGCCCCTGGGCATTGGTTGGCTGTGCACCAAAAACGAGCGTTACCGCGACTAGAGCAATCAATGTAACCAGTGAAAACGAATATTTCCTCATAGTTCCAGTTCCTCCCGGTGGCAAATAGTAACATAGAAGAAGTTCGTTTTGAATTGTGGCTGCTAGGCCAGCGCCTGTTCGAAGTCTTCAGCCAGCTCTACCTCAGATTCGATGCCGACCGACAGTCGCAACAGTGCGTCCGGGAAATCCAGGCGCCGACGCTCCTCCGGTGACATCGCAGAATGTGTCGTGATTGCGGGTCGTGTGATGAGCGTTTCGACCCCTCCCAGGCTGACCGCGTTGATTGGCAATACGACACGTTCGATGAATCGCTGGGCGGCATCGACACCGCCTTCGAGTTCGAAGCTCAGCATGCCGCCTGAGCCATCGAAAATATCTGCCGCGATCCCGTAACCGGGGTGCGATTTCAGTCCGGGGTAATGGACACCGACGACCTTTGGGTGCGCTTCGAGCAGCCGGGCCAGCTTCAGGGCTGTGGCGTTCTGGCGTTCGACCCTCAGCGCCAGGGTCTTGATGCCACGGTGCAGGAGGAACGCGGCATGAGGATCGAGCGACCCCCCGAGATGACTCAGCCTGTGTGTAATTCGTTCCACCAGATCGGTGCGGCCGATGCACGCTCCAGCAACGATATCGGAGTGTCCGTTCAGATATTTCGTTGCGCTGTGGAGCGACAGGTCGATGCCCACTTCGGAGGGACGGAAGTTTATCGGGCTGGCGAAGGTATTGTCGATCATCGATATCAATCCGTTGGAGCGGGCAAACTCCACTGCGGCGCGGACGTCGGGAACGCGGAGCAAAGGGTTGGATATCGTTTCAAGGTAGATAGCTCGGGTGTTTGACCGTCTCTTATCGGCCCAGGATTGGGGGTCGGATCCGTTGACGAAATCGAAATCGATACCGAAGGCGGGGAAGTCTTCTGTAATCAGGTGGTGGGTCCCTCCATAGAGGCAGTCCTGGATGAGCAGGTGGTCTCCGGCGGAAAGGAATGTGAGGAGAGCCGTCGAAATGGCGGCCATGCCGCTCAAGGTCACGACGGCGGCTTCAGCGTTCTCAAGTGCAGCGAGCTTCTTCGCAACCGCCTGCTGGTTCGGCGTGTTATTGAGACGGATGTAAGGGATCTCATCGTATCCAGCCTCACCACCATACTCATACATGGCTGTCTGGAAGATTGGCATCGAAATCGAGCCGCCAATCCGCGGTTGGGGTTCCCCGCTTCGGATGACCTTCGTCTGGATGTGCCTGAATTCGTCGGGCATCGTTTCATCTCCGGTAGCTCGAGCGTTGGGGTCTCCTGATGCTAACAGGACGGGTCGGCCTGATCGCAAGACTCGAGCTTTTTCTTGCCTGAGACCTTAAGTAATTCGACCGTTGGATTTGCTTCCAAGTCCTTCCTTTCGCGATAATTACAAAGATTTCCCCCGGGTCGTCGGGTCCTCCCCAACTGGCACGCGCTGATTCAATACCGGAAAGGGGCGGTATCCGGCCCTCGCATCAGGAGTTCGTGATGTCGGAGACTATCGAAGTATACGATTCCACCTTGCGCGATGGCGCCCAGGGGGAGGGGATCGCCTTTTCCCTCAAGGACAAGCTGCTCATTGCCCGGCGGCTTGATGACCTCGGAGTTCACTATATCGAGGGGGGCTGGCCCAATCCTACCAATCCCAAGGATCTGGCGTTCTTCGAGCAAGTGGGACAACTCGGCCTCAAGGCTAAGGTGACGGCCTTCGGCAGCACGCGCCGCGCGACGAACCGTCCCGAAGATGACGCCACGCTGAACACCTTGCTCATGGCGGGCACCCAGAGCATCGCTATATTCGGCAAGAGCTGGACCCTGCACGTCGAAGAGGTCCTGGGCACGACCCTGGAAGAAAACCTTCGGTTGATAGAAGATTCAGTGGCTTTCCTGGTGGGGCACGATCGCGAGGTCGTTTATGACGCCGAGCACTTTTTTGACGGCTGCAAAGCTGATTCCGCTTACGCGCTGGAGACGCTTCTTGCCGCCCAGCGGGGCGGCGCGCGCATCGTCGTATTGTGCGACACCAACGGCGGAACGCTCACCACCGAAATGGGCCGCATCATCGAAGACGTGAAACAGAAAATCGATACGCCCTTTGGAATTCATGCCCACAACGATGCGGGCGTGGGCGTCGCCAATTCGCTGATCGCCGTTGAGCTGGGAGCGGTTCAGGTGCAGGGCACGTTCAACGGTTACGGGGAGCGTTGCGGTAACGCCAGCCTGTGTTCCATCATCCCCAATCTCGAACTCAAGATGGGTAAGCAGAGTATCGGGTCTGACAAGCTCCAGGATCTTGTCGAATTCTCCCGCTTTCTCAGCGAGATTGCCAATGCGTATCACGATCACCGCCAGCCCTATGTGGGCGATAGCGCTTTCGCGCACAAAGGCGGCGCCCATATCGACGGAGTCATGAAGGTGGCACACTCCTTCGAACACGTGATTCCCGAGACTGTGGGTAACGCGCGTCGATTCCTGGTTTCGGACCAGAGCGGGGGCAGCACGATCGTGAGCAAGCTGCGTCGCTTCCTGCCTGAGATAGACAAGAAGGATCCGCTGGTGGGCGAGTTACTGGAACGCGTGAAGCAACTCGAACACGAGGGGTACCAGTTTGAAGCGGCGGAGGGTTCCTTTGAGCTGATGGCGAGGCGGGTTCAGGGTACCTACGAAGACGTGTTCCAGCTGGTGGAATTCCGCACAATCAATCGCCGGGTCGGGGACGAGGCCGAGGCGGCGGAGGCCATCGTCAAGGTACGGGTGAACGGCCAGCTCTATCACACGGTGGCCGGGGGAGACGGTCCGGTGAACTCCCTGGACCAGGCTCTGCGCAAGGCGCTGGAGCAGGAGTATCCGAGTATTCGCGATGTGCACCTGGAAGATTACAAGGTGCGCGTGCTCTCAAGCGGTGACGGTACGGCAGGCAGGGTGCGTGTGCTGATCCAGTCTTCAGACGGGAGTGACGTGTGGGGTACGGTCGGCGTGTCGGAGAACATCATCGAGGCCAGCTGGATCGCGTTGGCGGATAGCCTGCACTTCAAATTGATGAATGATGCGCGAGAAGCGAAGCGGGGCTAACAATCAGCGACGGCGGGCCGGGAGCTGATTCAATTGATGCCGTGCATTGGATCTTGTAGACTGACGCCAACCGTAGCCGGAAGGCTCAGGTCGTTCTTGTCTGAGGAGGAGTTCTAGATGAAATCCGCATTTTTGCTAAGCGCGACCGCAGTGCTTGTCGTGTTGAGCATGGCCCCGATCACTTCCATCGCGCAATCGGAGTCCATTCCCGACCTGAGCGGCCTGTGGATGGGCGCGGGCGACGCTGTCTTGAGCCCGAACTTCGCGCGGCAACTGGGAAGAGAACTGCCGTTCACCGACTACGGCCTTGAGCGTTATGAAAACTTTGATCACGCTCTGGACACAGGCGGCCTCTGCCTGCCGCTCGGTCCCACGCGGACGATGCAGGTCAACCTTCCGTTGAGGATCGTCCAAACTCCCGATCTGCTCCTGATCGCCTACGAAATCCGCCATACGTTTCGTGTGATCTATACCGATGGCCGGGATCATCCGGATATTGTTTTCGGTTATCCGGAATGGATGGGACATTCCGTCGGCCGTTATGAGGGTGACGCTCTCCTGGTGGAGACCGTAGGTATTAATCCCAGAGCCAACCTGGACAACCAGGGCCATGAGCACAGCGACCAGTTGCGTCTTGAGGAACGGTTTCGACGAAGCGGGGAGAACACGCTTCGGTGGGATGTGACATTCCACGATCCCGTATTTTTCACCGAACCCTTTACGATATCGAAAACTTTCGAAATTCAGGAAAACGACCGTCTCATGGACTATACGTGCACCGAGAACCAGAAGGATGCCGAACATCTGGTTCCCGGAGTCGTGATCGGCCCACAGTGAGCACTGGACTGGAGGATTTAAGTTTATGAAACGCAATTTGTTGATTGTTTTTGCTGTTGTTCCGATTCTGGCTCTGACGGGGGCGACCCTGAGTGCCCACCATTCTTTCGCAGCCCAATACGATGTCAACAACCCCATTACGATTGAGGGCACCATAACGAAAGTCGAGTGGATGAGCCCGCACGTCTATTTCTACGTGGATGTCGAACGCGACGGACGCGTGCTCAACTATGGAGTCGAAAACGGTGCACCAACGCGTCTTTACCGGCAGGGATGGCAGCCGGATACCTTGAAGATTGGCGACACAGTGATCGTCGAGGGATCCCTGGCGCGGGACGGGTCTCCGCTTGTGAATGCGTCGAACGTTTCCAAAGACGGGCGGCGTTTGTTCGCGGGTTCGTCGATTCCTGATCCGCAGTGAGGGAGTACCGGAGATAGGCGGTGCGTATTATTGGGGCCCTGAGTTGAAGGTTGTGCTAAATAATTTCGTTCTGTCCGATCCGATTATCTTATCACTCTGAACGCCTCGGCTACCGCCTCGTTGTTCACCCGCAGCGAGGAACGCTGCGGGTTTGTTTGAAGAACTGCATCAATTTTTCTCTTAATCCCCAATACGCCTCTCCATCAGGATGATGGAGAGGGTCGCCGGTCGTTCGGACAGGATGTCCGAATGAACGACCGAGCGAAATCTTCTAGCGCGATTTTCCAATCTAGTTAGTTACGCTGGATCTTCAGCGAATTTGAAGACTGAGGAAACGGGATGCCAGAAAGGCATCCCGTTTTAATTTGGAGTGTGCGGTTGTCCGCGAACTTACTCTAAAACTCCACCGCCGCGGCGTCGGCCATGACGACGTCTTTATATACCGGCAGAGCCCAGCCTTCCCGCACTCGCTGGTCGTAATTTTGCTCGACTTTAGCTCGGTAGTTCTGGGGGTTGCCATAAAGTTCTCTCAATTGGTCCTTGGAGAACGCGATCTCATAGCCGGCCAGTCCGCAGAGCTGGTTCTGTGCCTGCGGTCCGCGATTCCCGACGAAGGGGTGTGGATTCGTAATGGGCGGTTCGGCGCCCTGGTTACGCACAGAGATCTTCTTGATCGGAACGTCGACGTAGGGGTTGCGGATGCCCCCGATCGCGTTTCCATTCGAGTCCAGCGCCATGTGCGAGCCGTCGTTGGCTGTGTTGCGGTCCATCCAGATGCGATCCGCACGCGGCGGCGTGATGCCCGCGTCCACCCATTGAAACAGGTGGTTCAACGCGACGGACATATAGGCGGCCATCGGGAAGCGGCTGATCGGGAACTTACAGGGATCCGGGTAATAGGCTATGGCATCCCTGGAGTCGATGTGCGCCATTCCAGCAAACTCATAGGACCTGTACTGATCACCGGGTGTGTCACCGTCCTGCCGCCGGGTGGCGTTGCCGCCATTGACTTCTGTCATGGTCGGAACCTGGATCATCGGTACATCGATAGCCTGTATCGTTGCACCCGTGCTCGTGGGCAGAAAACCATCAAAGATGGGTTCCAGATCGGCAAGCCGCATCGACATGTGGGTCGGCAGGTAGCGGATCAACACACCGGCGGATGCCGAAGTCCCGGCAAGGACCATTTTTCTTAAGGGAAGTCCGGCCAGAGGATTGTCGGCCTGCTTCGATTTGATCAGGGCTCCGACCTGGGCAATGATCTCGCTGGATTGGCCGTTGGCGATCTGGAGATCTCCGTAGCGGCCCGGGTTGCGCTCCTCAAAAGCCGTCGGGTTGCTGGTCAGTATGTCGACCGCGATGTGTCCGGAACCGAGCGAGTACAGGTGCGTGAAATGAAGCATCCAGGCGTTCCCGCTGGGATGCATCGATTCAGCGAGCACCAGGCCGCTGAAGTCCCCGTCGTTGAGCGGTTTGCGAATGACGATACGTGTCTTATACGGCGTACCGTTCGCGGTGCCTGAAACGAAGAATTCCTTCGATTCATAATTGAAATGTGCCAGGTTGTCCGTGGCGGGGAGTTCCATCAGTGACTCGAACATCGCGCCAGGCCCGGTGACTTCTCCTGAAACTACCGCCAGAGGAGAAACGACCTGCCGCACGGGTTCCGCCGCCTGTATCTCACCCCGACCGCCTCGGCGCTGCCCGCCAGCGTTTCCGTCTCGCGTCGGAATAGCCGATTGTCCAAAAACAGTCATCGTGCCTATCGCCAGGACTATTGCAACCCGCGTAATGCGACGCAGTCCCCGATTTAGATTTTTCATGATCTTTTCTTCAAACCCCTTCATTTAAATGATGACGAACCCGTCCATCTTTAGTTCCAGACTGCTTTGGAGTCAAGCATCTTTGATCCAGGCTGTCTGGGAGGTTGACAGAAGACTGCCTCGGACCTGCATATGCAGCCTTACCCTTGTAAACGCACGTCCTGAGAGACTATGATTCGCCTATCAGCAAATGCTCAGCGGATTTCGCTTTATTGAACCGGTGCGTCAATCGGACGACATCCGGGAAAAACAAACACAAGATAAAAAGGAAAGCATTATGGAAAGGTCAACAGGCATAGTCATTGCACTCGTAGTTGCAACCCTGCTCGCTGCTCCTCATATGGTCAGTGCGCAGGAGCCGATGAGTTTCTTCGTCACCAGCGCCGGTCCAGGTGATGGCGCCAACTTAGGCGGACTGGCCGGGGCCGACGCCCACTGCCAGAGTCTTGCCGCTGGCGCGGGTGCCGGCAACCGGACCTGGCGCGCCTATTTGAGCCAGACGGGAGCAGGCGGCCGAGGTGGTGTAACGCTGGCCGTCAACGCGCGTGATCGTATCGGTTCCGGCCCCTGGTACAATGCCAATGGTCAACTGATCGCCGTTAACGTCGCCGATCTCCATGGAGACATTCAGCGGGACCGCAACAACGTCAGAAAGCCGACTGCAGTCGATCAAAACGGGGATCCGGTCAACGGTGTCGGGGATCAACCCAACCAGCATGACATGCTGACCGGGTCAGACTCACGCGGCATGGCGATGATCGGCCGGCCGCAACAGACGACGTGTAACAACTGGGCCAGTAACGGTGAAGGCAACGCCATAGTCGGTCATCATGACCGTCTGGGTGGCCCGAACGCGTCATGGAATGCCGCGCACAGTAGCAACGGTTGCAGCCAGGAGAACCTCGTAGGCACGGGCGGCAACGGCTTGTTCTACTGCTTCGCCACTGATTGAGCTAGGGTACTTTCAAGTATTTGACCGCGTAACCGTCGCGATTTGATTCGCGGCGGTTACTGATCTATTGACTGCTAAGCCCCTCCATTATTGGCTCGATAATTACGGCACTAACGTCCTGAATCAAAAGCCGGGGATAGAAGGTTTCGCTGGGTCGTTCAATCGGCCATCCTGGCCGAACGACCGGCGACCCTCACCATCATCCTGATGGCGAGGCTTATTAGGCATAGCGGAATGTTGATGCAGTTCCCCAACAAAACCCGCAGCGTTCCTCGCTGCGGGTGAACAACGAGGCGGAAGCCGAGGCGTTTAGAGTAATAAAATTATCGGATCGGATCAGTTCGAAACTGATAGGGATTCAACTTCAGGCCAGAAGGCTACACCATGTGTTCGTTCAAAAACGCAATCGTCCGTTCCCATCCGTCCTGAGCAGCCTCAGCGTTATAGGATGCCCGCTCTTCACACATGAAACCGTGTCCCGCGTCCGGATAGATCTGGATTTCGGCACTCTTTCCAAGTTTCGCCAGACGATCTTCTGTGGCCTGGATGTGTTCGGCTGGAATGCTCTGGTCCTGTCCACCGTAGGCGAGGAACATCGGTGCCTGTATGGACTCGGCTTCATCCAGCGGGATTGCCGTGAGCCCCTGGAAGCGACTCCTGGTAGCGATGCCGCCACCGTAAAACGATACGCACGCTTTCAATTCCGGAGTGCGGCAGGCCGCAAGGAATGCCACGCGGCCACCCATGCAGTAGCCCACGATTCCGAGGCGGGCTTCATCGATATCCGGCTGCGACTTCAGATACTCGAACACGGAGTCGATGTCGGACATGACCGAGGCGTCGGTAATCGTGTCGGCCACTTCGAGGGCGCTGTCTCTGTTGGAGTAGGGAAGGACACGCGCGCCTTCGTATCGATGGTAAAAGTCGGGGGCCGCCGCTAAGTATCCGTTTTCCGCGAACCGGCGACAAAGGTCTTCCATATGGCGGTTGAGACCGAAGATTTCGAAGCACAGGACAACGGCACCTTTCGGGGTGCCTTCGGGCCGTGCGAGATAGGCTGCCGTTCCCTTGGCGTCGACCCTGCCTTGATCAATCATTTAAATTCCTCCGGTTTTCCTGTCATCAGAAGCGATGCGTGTAAACCAACTTGGCAGCCGCGCTGCGGTCCTGGATGATGAGTTCCTCTCCGGTGTCGTGCCAGTTGTTTAACCATACGACGTAAATGTCGTTTCCGGGATCCAGAATCCAGCGAAAGCGGAACTGCCAGCCCAGAATCCGGCTCAAGCTATCGTACTGTACATTGTTCGAGAGGGAGACGAAGGGGTTGAACTGCGTATCCACCACGGCTCTCAGGACCTTCGTTGAAAAATTGCCTTCGTCGAGTTCTATACGATTGAACGATGAACTGAGCGAGGCGACAACTCCCCGGCGCGGTCGCACATTCAAGCCTAAAGCGATTTCCCGGCGGGTTCCTGAGTAGAATGACCCCAGTGTCGCGCTGGCGTTACCAGCCACCGCCCGCCGGCTGGCTGTGTTAAATCCGAAACGGTAGCGTGTGTACTCGTAGACGTTTCCTCTGGGAAGCGTGACCTCAGGTGTGATACGAAAGTCACGTAGCAGGCGTTCATAAGTTGTCGACGTGATGGAGAGGTTTAATCGGTCGCCCGAGTGGAAGTCCAGGTTGAAGCTGACAGGGTAGTTCCGTTCCGCCCAACGGCCGTCCCCGTCGGTGATCAGCGCTGCGTATCCCTGCACCCTAAAGTTGCGTATCCACGGGTGGTTTTCCGGACGCAGGACATAACCAGTCACCGGTTGTATGTGACGGTAATTGGTCCTTTGGACAAAACCTACGGCAGGATCAAAATTCTCTTCAGCTGCGTTCATCCAGATCCGAGCACTCCAGGGTTCGTTTGGAAAGACCAGGCGGAGTCCATAAGCGGCATTCTTGTCCTTGTCGTCTCCATTGTGTGTTTTGGCGTAATAGGCATTGAACTGCAGGTTCTTGTCTCCCAGGAACTGTGCCGTAGCCATTTGAAAATCCGCCCCGATCGTGTGGCGGTCCGGCGCGTTTGAATCGCGGGTCGCACGCCGCGTATAGATCAGGCCTGCATAGGATTGCGTGAAGAACTGGCGTTTGGGTCGAATAACGGTGAAATCTTCGCCGGCAACCGCAGGTTCCTCCGCGGTCCGGACCTCGAGCACTCCCAGATTGAAACCGGCGGCCTGCCCGACTAACTTCACCCCGTAATCGATCTTCTGGGGCCGCCCGTTATTCAAGCCGATACGGCGTGAAAAGAACGCGCTGATAGTTCTGCTCCCCTCGCGGGTAAAGTCGAAATCACCCGCGCCCTCGAGAAAGAAGTCTCTCTTCTCGGGGAAGAATAGAGGGAATCGCGTCAGATTGACCTGGCGGTCGTCGACTTCGGTCTGAGCAAAGTCCGTGTTGATTGTAAGGTTTGCCTGGAGTTGGGGCGTCAGTTTGTAGAAGACGTCCAGACCGACCTCTGCGTTGTAATCGGCAGGCGTAGCGTTATTTATGACATTGCTGTAGGTGCCGATGACGTAGGGCTGTATGTCGAGGCCGCGACCCTGGCTGGCTCCGGTGATTCCTTCGATACGTCCGGCCGCAGTGAGAACCATGAGGCCTTCGTTCCGTCCCCATCCGGACCAGAGGTCTTCTTCGTTTTTGCGCCGCACTGTTCTCTGAAAATTCGCGCCCCAGGCTTCGGCGTCCGGGTCGAAGTTGATTGTGCTGAAAGGAATGTCGACCTCGACGGTCCAACCCCTGTCGTGCCGGCTCACGCGCGCTGTCCAAATACCATCCCATGCCCGGTTCTGAGTGGTGCCGAACCGGCCACTGGTTCCAGGCACTAATTGGGCGTCGCCTATGGCTCCCGCCGGGTTGACTTCGAAGAAGTATCCGCTGCGTTGGTCGTAATGCGGATCGATGGTCCACATGAAACGGTCGTCCGCCTCCAGGCTTCCATCGCGAACCATCTGGTTGGCTAGCAGGCCACCGGGATCCGAGTCTGAGAGTTCCGCGCCGATGTAGAGATTGGTCTCGCTGTAGACGATGCGAATCTCCGTCTCTTCGGTGGACGGTTCTCCGCTCTGTGGATCCGACTGCCTGAAGTCCGATGCCGGCACGGCCCTTTCCCAGACAGCCTCGTCGAGACGGCCATTAAGAGTGATCTCATCTTCGGGACTCAGACGAATCGCCCGGACGCTCGGCCGGTTGCTGTTCCCTTCCGGAAGCTGCAGGGCCGAGACCTCAGGGCCGGAGACCACAGTCGTCAGTGATAGAACAGTAGCGCAGAGCCAATAGCGCAACCGCAGGGACTTTACTCTGTGCATTCCGCGGAGACCATCCCCATCGTGGTGAGCGAAAGGCTTTGGCCCTCTGACGTTCGGATCATCAAGCCCTTGGCCTGGACCTTGTGTGCTTCATGATCGGCGGGATCGAAGCCGCGGACGAAAGCCATATCGCGCAAGCCGAACGTTTCGCTACCCAACGGAATGGACTCTGCGGAAATCAATTCCTCGGTCGTGGCATCGAACGGGAGTGTCTGTGACCGGACGGGACGGCTCGTACGGGTCAGGATCCAATCGCTTCCGGGCGTCCGTGTCAGACAGCCCACGACCATGGCCAAAGCGCCGATCGGTAAGGGTTGAGGCCCCTCCGGTCCCACGAAGAGGACTGCGCTGAGTTGTTCCTCCGTGAGTTCCTCGCGACCGGCCTGTCCGCCGTTTCCACTGACGATATAGGCCAGGATGTCCAGGTATGTGTCGTCAGGCAGTATGAGAGGGTTTTCGTTTCGACGGGGTGGCATGGAATTGGAAATAAAACCGTAGAGCAGTTGGAGGTTGTATTCCCGCCACTTTTCGACAAAGTCCGGCCCCCGGAGCGCAGAGTTTCGACCCCCGGTCAAATTCAGACCATGACACCCGGAACATCGGACTTCAAAGGCGTCTTGTCCGCGGGCGATCTGTTCCGGGTTGGAGACGCCGTCGAGGATCGTCCGGATGTTTGCGTCCGGGGACTGCAACCGTCCGGCAACTGCCTCGGAAGTGAAGATGCTGCTTGCCGGTCCAACAATCAGGACAATCGTCGCGAGAAAGAAACGAATATGCATGCCAATCCTTTCAGTATAGATGGGGAGAGACAACCCGATTCCCCAGCTTTCGAATTCGATCTAAAGATATTTGCAAGTTCTGCGGTGGGTAATCAGCGTAAAACGGGACGGACACTTCATTCGAAATTCATCCCTCAGGCCAACATTTAGCAAGAAGTGTCCGTCCCTATGCGATCAGTCGTCGCTCAGCTGGTTTCCTCTCAAGGCGGCCAAGGCCATCCGCGCTTCCCGGTTCGGATCGTTGACGACCCTCACTTCGTCGCCAAACATCATCGTCGGGAAGTCGGTCGGGTTGAACGCCGGCCAGGCCGGCATATCTCGGTGGTTCGGATCGCCGTTTCTAGCGAACGCAGCCCACGCCGCACTCATCACGTGAGAGAGCTGATAGCGCGATTGTGCGGAACCCGTCATCGACGCTGCGATATCCATGTTGTAGAAGACGAACGGAATATCCAGTGTGTGGTAGGCGCCCATACGGTTGTCGTGTACCGGCGAATGCCAGTCGAGGAAATACAGGTAGCTGGGTGCATCGCCCTGATCGTACTTGAGCTGACCCAGGGTCTGAGCCCTCCAGCGCCGCGAGTTGTCCGACTCTGCGGTCAGCCAGAGCATCTGGTTTCGCTTCTCCGGGTGGAGTCTTTTGTAGAGATCCAGCAACTCCTGCCCCTTTGCCGCATCGTCGTTTGCCAGTCGCGTCGTGAAACGATCGAGCATGTCGCCCTCGGACAGCTCGTAGGGCGGCGGGCCGCTCCAGCCGTTCTCCGTTTCGGTGGAGCCCATCATCAGGGGAACACTGGACGAATAGGAGGGCGCAGTCGGATCCCACTGGTGGCGCGGAATGATGGTGCCGTCGATGACGGGACCCGAGCCCAGTCCCCGAATCCGTGGCTCGCTATAGAAAGCGTCCTGGATCTGCCGGAAGTTCAAGCGCTGGAGTTCGTCCAACTGGTTGCTTGGGAGTCCGAGCTTTCCCAGAAATCGCTCGGCGGCTTCACTGGCATCGGATGCGAGCGTGCCTCTGAAGGCCGAACCGCTCTGGGCAATCGAGCGATGGAACAGACCCTCGGCCGAAGGCATGGCCATCATTGTGGTGGTCTTCCCGCCGCCTCCGGACTGACCGAAGATGGTCACGTTGTCGGGGTCTCCCCCAAAATTTTCAATGTTGTCCCGGATCCACTCCAATGTCGCGACGAGGTCCTGGACTCCCATGTTGGTCGACTGCGCCCACTTGTCGCCGCCGAGATCCGTCAGGTGCAGGAAACCGAAGATGTTCAGGCGGTGATTGACCACCACCACCACCACGTTTTCCTTTTTGGCCAGGTTGGTGCCGTCATAGAGAAGATAGTTTCCGGATCCTCCCGAGAATCCGCCGCCGTGCATCCAAACCATCACCGGCCGAGCTCTGTTGTCCACCGCCGGTGTGAATATGTTCACGCTGAGGCAGTCTTCGCCCTCTTCGTCTCTGCGGTCCAGTGCCAGTACGACTGGAGCCGGTGGGCCGGCGCCGGGTTGCAGTGGTGCGCGGTGGCCAATCTGAAAGTGGTCTCGAACTCCGGACCAGGGTGCGGGTTTCTGCGGGGGCATGAAACGGTTCGCGCCGTCGGTGGGTGCGCCATAGGGCAGGCCCCAGAACTGATGCACTCTGTCCTTAAGCAGGCCCCTGACGCGTCCCGACTGCGTCGACACGGTACCGCCCATCAGGGTCAGTCGCATATCCTGTGCGGACGCCCCGGCCCGGGCGCCGCCAACGAACAGGCCGGCAGTGGCCATCGCTCCTGTTCCAAGAAAAGTCCGGCGGTTCATCCCCGACCGCCCCTTCTTACGACTCGAACTCATATCCTTCCCTCCTGCACACCTACTGAAATAATTGCGGTGATGATCAGCGTGTCGTTTGACCTGAAAACTATACAACAGGCAAATAGGGACGCCACATATTTTGTGGGCCGATGGCTGTCTTTGTCCCCAGTGATGGAGGGCCCCATCGACACGGCTCGCGCTGCGATCAGGAGGGTCTTGCGCGTTTGAAAATCATGACACCGGGCTGACCCACACGCGCCCTTGGAATGTCTCGGTCACTTTCTCCGAGTCCAAGCTGAGGCGGGGGTCTGGGGCCGAAGATTTCAGTCGGAGCCACTGATTCCAACCCATGTTTCCACCGGTCTCGCTCCGGACGCGACCCGGTTGCCCGATTTAGAAATCTCTCGATTTTCGATGTTCGATGTAAATCTGTATGTGTTTCAATGCAGAATTCGTATCCATCGGCCCCAGGCGCGGCCCCAGGCCCGATCGGCTGATAGCTGTGACTGACAATCTGTTGGAGAAATTATCGGAGGAGTAGACGATGCTTGGAACGAATCAATACATTACCTTGAAAGGCGCACAGGCCATGATGGCGGCAGCGGATGCGGTGGCGCGAGACAATGATTGGACGGTGGCTATTGCGATCGTAGATGCGTCGGCCAACCTGATCATGTTTCAGAGAATGGACGGCGTCCAGACGGGCAGTCTGGCCGTGTCCATCGGAAAGGCGCAGACAGCGGCGAAGTTCAATCGTACCTCGAAGGAGCTGGAGGACATGGTCACCGGCCCGCGTCCAGGTTTCTTGGCTGTGGAAGGTATTGTTCCCGTCCAGGGGGGTGTGCCTGTCGTGGTCGCCGGTAAGGTCATTGGAGCGGTTGGTGTGAGCGGCGTACAGTCCGCCCAGGATGAGCAGGTAGCGATCGCGGCGATTCACGGATTACAAATCTGAAACTGTATCGGTCTATAATGGTTGTTTGACCTATGACCGAGATGTTCCACAAGACCGACGACCTTCGCATTGACGACATCGAGGAGTTGTCGCCTCCGAGTCACCTGCTGAGGGAATTTCCCGTCAGCGAGGCAGTCGCCACCCTGACGCACGACACGCGGCAGGCTATCCATCAGATACTGAATGGAGCGGATGACCGCTTACTTGCCATAGTCGGTCCCTGCTCCATACATGATCCGGCCGCCGCGTTGGAGTATGCCGGGAGGCTCAAGGCTGAAAGAGACCGTCTGGGGGGAGACCTGGTCGTCGTAATGCGGGTGTACTTCGAGAAGCCGCGGACCACTGTGGGATGGAAGGGCCTCATCAACGATCCGCACCTGGACGGTAGCTGCCAGATCAACGAGGGCATCCGCATCGGGCGCCAGTTGCTGTTGAAACTCAACGAGCTTGGGATGCCGGCGGGTGTCGAATACCTTGACGTGATCTCCCCTCAGTATCTTGCGGATCTGGTGAGCTGGGGTGCGATCGGTGCGCGTACGACCGAAAGTCAGGTTCATCGGGAGCTCGCTTCGGGGCTGTCGTGCCCGGTAGGGTTCAAAAACGGAACCGACGGAAATTTGAAGATTGCGGTGGACGCGATCCGGACCTCCGAGCATTCGCATCATTTTTTGTCGGTGACCAAGGCCGGTCACTCTGCGATCGTAACGACGAGCGGCAACGAAGACTGCCATCTCATCCTGAGGGGCGGTAAAGAGCCGAACTACGACGCGGCGAGTGTGGCAGCAGCTTCCGGGCAACTCTCGGCCGCCGGTTTAGCCCCACGCTTGATGATCGACCTGAGTCATTCCAACAGTCAGAAGAACCATATGCGCCAGATTGACGTCGGGCGGGATGTCGCCTCCCAGGTTGCCGGCGGCGACGACGGGATCATCGGAGTGATGGTCGAGAGCCATTTGAACGCGGGCCGGCAGGACCTGGAACCGGGGAAAAACCTGGCATACGGCCAGAGCATCACGGACGCCTGTATCGGCTGGGAAGATACCGTGCCCGTGTTGGACGCGTTCGCCGATGCCGTTCGTGCCCGCCGCAGCAAGCGCGAATCGGACAACTAGCGTTCTCTGTTGAAAGTTCGGTGCGGGACAGATTTGTCCAGGTCAGATCGGATCATCTTCTTACTCTAAACGCCTCGGCTTCCGCCTCGTTGCTATGAAAGCCGTTCACCCGCAGCGAGGAACGCTGCGGGTTTGTTTAAAGAACTACATCAACGTTTCGTTAATCCTAATACGCCTCTCCATCAGAATGATGGAGAGGGTCGCCGGTCGTTCGGCCAACGCGTGGAACGCGACAGAGATGGTCATCCGATTGAACGACCGAGCGAAATCTTACACCGCGAACTTATTGCCGAGGACCCCAGAACGTTACAACTCACACGGTGTCGGGTCCCATCCCGAGTCATCCGGCTCCTTCCGGAACTGCAGGGTCCGGATGTAGCGTGCTGCAAGATAGGCGGGGTCTTCAAGGATCGTCGTCAGCACAAGATACTCCACGCCTCTGTCCTCCAGCGTGATTAAGGACTCTCTGTAAACGGCCTGATCACTGTAAGGAATACCATGTCTGAAAAAGTGGCCCGCGGCGATGTGCGTGGTAACCACGTTCAACTCACCCGATGCCCTCTCTTCGGGCAACGACCCGTTCCGACGGCCACCCGTTGCGCGCCACGCCGCGAGGGAATGGCCTTGAGGTGTCGGTGGCCCGCCTGCGGGAGGCGATCCATCGAAATGAAACAGCCGGGTTTGCATACCGGCGTCGACGTCAATCCGAAGAGTGTTGTCGTCTTCCCAGGTGATGTGGAATCTTCCGGGGATCCGCATGATTCCCGCGGCCCCGTAAGCGGCGCATTCCTCGCCCCGGGCCAGAGCTTCTTCCGGATCCCAGCTGTCGGCGACGCGGCGGCCTTCCTCGTTGAGCGGCAGATAATCGTAGTCGCCCCGTTGGGCCGTTCGCATACGCAAGCGCCAGTCTTCGCTGACGATGGACACCCAGTATCCGGTCAAGTCGATGGGCGCAGCAACTCTCGCCGGTTCCGGAACCTGCTCTTGATTCCGCTGTGCATCCAGGGCAAGCGGCATGGCAAGAATGATCGAGGCGGTGGCTCCGATCAGCGACGTCAAAGCCGACCTGGGCAAAATCTTGGTGTTCACTATTGTTTCTTCCAACCCTAAAACAACCCGACAATCGGCGTTTTAATCGAAGACTTCTCCAGGGCTTTGACCCCATCCGAAACCGTCCGATTCCCGCCGTAGAGACTCCATCTTCACCCGATGGTCAATCCCCACGTTCCGACTGGGAACCCCGGAGATCACCACCCGGTCACCCGGTCTCAGGGTTGTGCGGGTGACGCCCTGCCTTCCGAGTTGACCCGCGCCGCCCCACTCCACACCCCAACGATGTATCTCGCCATTTGCGTCAGGAGCCATGACGTGAACGAAAGCGTGCGGGTTGCGGAACATGAAGGCGACAATTTCACCTTCGATTTCTATCGATTCGTCTTCCGCATAGGTCGATGCAAAGGAGTGGTGCGCGGTGGCCATCCCTTCCGGGAGCATTGCTCCGGCTACCAGTAGGACAAGTAGTTTTGCTTTCATCGCCAGTCCTCCAGCTTCGTACGCTGATTTTCAGACGCTAGATCTTCGGAACCCTTAGGGCGCATCGCTGAGACTTGTGTAAACGGCTTCGACGAAGGTATCCGTCGTCCAGAAGCCCTCGTCGCTGCCGTAGATGGTGTCGTAATCCAGCGTTGGCCGGCCCGCTTTCACCTCTTCCAGCGTCATGCCCTGATCGATCATGTTTTGAATGCGGTCGCGGATTATCGTGATCATGTCCCTGTAGTAGCCGACATCCGCAGAATCGGAAACCCTTCCGTGGCCCGGGATGATCATGGTGCCACCTTCAGTCCGGAACTCAGGGAAGGCCAGCTCCAGAATGAAGTTTAACGAGTCGACGACACCCTGAATGCTCCCACCGCGTTCGAGATCGATGATCGGGTAGCTCGTCGGCGTGTACAGCTCGTCGGCGTGTACAGATCGCCAGTTGCAATCACATCCGAACCCCGGAACCATACGAGAGAGTCACCGTCGGTATGTGCTGACGGTCTGTGAATCAGTTGCACGCCCTCGCCGTTCATGTGGTGGCTGAGCTTGTACTGACTCACATAGTATGTGTCCGTCGGCCACACATCCGTCGGCAGGTCCGCCCGCGCCATCCGCCCCAGTACGTTCTCATGCGCCCAGACCAGGGCGCCTTCGGCGGCATCCGCGATCGTTGCCGCGACATTGCCGCCCGTTATTGTCGCGCCCGCCGCGGACAGGACCGCATTGCCGCCGGTGTGGTCGTCATGGATATGGGTGTTGAGGATGTACCGAATCGGCTTGGGTGGAGGTGGGGTCGCCCGCCCCCGCTCCATCGACGACACCGTCTCTGAAGCAAAACCCAGGCGCTGAGGCTGAACGAATGCGAGGTTTCTCTGCAACTCCCGGACGGCCGCCAGCACGGCTTCGGCTCCGTCCGCTCTTCCCGTGTCCACAAGCAAGACGCCGTCGGGTCCGACCTGTACCGCAACGTTTCCGCCATTTCCTGCGATCAGATAGACGGATCCCTGTACATGAAGCGTCTCGATACTGGGGCTGTTTTCTTGAGCGTATGCGGAGTCGATCCATTCCATCCCCGCTCCCAGGAACAGGAGCGCCCCGCCGAAGAGGCAGACGGGCATCAATGACTTCCTGAAAATCGATGCCCTGCAGATGGCTTTCTTCATTGCCCTCGCTCCCAATGCTGACTTGACCTGGACATGGGACCCCAATAATTTGGCGCTAGCACACAAGGCCCTCACACGCGATCGCTCTCAACGGCCGGGGGAAGGGCCGGTCGGTCATTTCCTTCAATTTCTTCCGGTATTCCGGATACATCGTCTCCGCCCCACCCCGGGATGCCTCGATCGGGATGTCGTAGTAAGAGGCGAAAGCGCCGAGAGTTGGATTGGTCCCCGGCAGGTAGTGGGGGACCACCCCCGGATCCATATCGACCTCCGTCACAACAGTGCAGGGGTAAGGGGGCAGTCGTTGGTTCAGGTCCAGGAGATATTCCCGGCTCCGGATCAGCGGTTCTTCGAGATACGCGGGATCGTAGATGATGCTAGTGTAGGTGAGAACGTTTCCCCGCCGGGTCAGGAACTGCGTGATCTCGGACTTGTCGCTACGAAACACGCCCGAGCGTCTCATGTAGCCTTCTTTCAGGTGGGTCGTGCTGATCTTGAGGACATCTCCGATCCACTCCCCGCTTGAAAATCCACCCCAGCTGTGCGGGGCGTTTTCCGAAGGGTGGGGCCGTCCATCCATGTATATCGGGTAATCGACGGATCGCAGCCATTCCGTGTGTATGGCCACGGTTTCCCGTGAGACGGGATCGATCTCCTGCCAGATCTTCAGTTCTGACGGGCCTCGTTCCAGGTAGCCCAGCGGGTGGGGCCGGCATTGCCACTCGGGCAGCGTCCACCGGGTTGCGGTCCACGCATCGGCGCGCGCGCGTGCATTGTCATTGATGGGCATGCCCGCATAGTCCCCGGGCAGGACGTTCGGGCGTGGCGTCTGATCCTCGTGAGCCCGATTGGGACTCCACTCTCCGGAAAGATCCACCTGGGCGAGTGCGGGCGAACCCGCGAATAGAGTCAGAAATAAGAACGTATACACGGAAATCTTCATGCCGTTGACCCCGCTCATGGCCACCTCCGATTTGCGCCTGCTCGCTTTACCCATCAGGGTCTGACTATCCAATAAAGAGCTAGTTGCGGGAGTAAGATTCAGAAGGAGTGTAGTGCCAGATTCGGAGATCGTCAAGGCCTCCCCACCCTCCGGTGAAGATGGGGTTGTTCACCCTCTAAGGAAGCTCATCCCAACGCTCAAATGAAACGACGAGGTCTCACCCGAATTTCAGTTTGAGTTGCCCAAATTGCCCAACTCACCGTCCCAGCGGGTCGACCCTTCGGTGTGAATGCCAAACTGATCCAGCACCCGCATCACGATGTGATCCACGGCGGTGTCCAGGGATTCGGGGTGATTGTAGAACGCGGGTACCGGGGGGACGATGACGACGCCCATCCGTGAAAGCTTCAACATGTTTTCGATGTGAATGTCGCTGAGCGGAGATTCCCTCACCATCAGCACGAGCTTCCGCCTTTCCTTGAGTACGACGTCGGCCGCGCGATGTACGAGGTTGTCGCCCTGGCCGTGGGCGATCGCCGCCAGGGAGCGCACGCTACAGGGTGCGATGATCATGCCGTCGGTGACAAACGAGCCACTGGAGATCGCTGCCCCTTGATCGCTCTCCGCATATGTACACGTAGCGAGTGCTTTGACCGCGTCCACCGTGGTGGTGGTTTCATGAACCAGCGTCCGTGCACCCCACTTGCTTATCACGAGATGGCTTTCGATTTCCGAAGCCCTCAGCGCTTCCAGCAACCGGATTCCGAAGATCGTTCCGGTTGCACCTGTAATGCCGACGATGAGTTTCATAGGGTCATTCCGAGAGTTCTTTCAATATCGCGCTGTAACGGTCCTGGTCTGAGCGAAGGTGCGGGTTAACGCAGGTGACGCCGCTCGAGATGTACGCTCCGGGCTCCAGCTTCGGGTCGGCATGATCGGTAAGAACCTGTGCCAGGGAAACATTGAACATGGAATTATGGGCTGCGGATTGCATTTCCTGCCGCAACTCTGCTGCGGTTCCTTTGAGGTAGTACGTCGTGCGTGCGTCAAAGATCGAGAGTGTCACTTTTTCCCGCCGCCGCATGTTTTCGCTCGTGCGGCTGGTCTTATATGTGGCCAGCCGGATGTTTCCTCTATCAACGGCCACCACTTCAAAATAGCTCAAAACCGCCGGGTGTGGCCAGAGGTCGGCATCCAGGGTGTGAATCAGGATCACCTGATCGGAGCGTTCCTCCACAAAGCGGCCGCACAGCCGCCGTTCGAGATCCTCGGTCAGCAAAGTATCGATCAATCGGGCCATAGGGGCATTCCTATAAACGATTCATGATTTCACTTGCCGCTCACGGTTGCAATCGCTTGCCGGACACCTCTGCAATCATGGACAGGCGCAAACCGGCCATGCTGGCGAGGGATGGCGCAGCCAGTGTAGGATGAGGTGGCCAAAATACCTATCGGCGTCAGACAAGGAGACGGACCGTGAAAGAAGTGAAGTCAGGCGACGGGTCGCGGCTTGAGCCGGGTCAGGAACATCCCGACCGCAGTCCAATGGACGGGATCGGCCCGGCAGATCTCAGAGAGTACATCGATCGGATCGAGCGAGCCGGCGAACTCAAGCGGATCACCGCCGAGGTCGATCTGGCCGAGGAGATGTCCGCAATCGTTTATCTGGCGGCCCGCGAGGTGGGCGCACCGGCATATTTGTTTGAGAACGTGAAAGGCTACGAGACCCCCGTCCTCTGGAACATGTGGGGGTCCAGTAGCAACCGTCTGGGCGCGGCCATGGGCCTTCCTATGGGATTGAGCCTCCGCGAGCTGGTGCTGGCCACGCGGAATCGTCTGGGTCGAAAGATCGCGCCGGTGACCGTTTCCTCCGATGGCGCCGCGGTGTTTGAAAACACGCTGACGGGAGACGATATCGACGTTTACCGTTTTCCAGCACCCCAGCACTGGCCTCTGGATGGTGGGCGCTACATCGGGACGGCGGATGCCGTCATCACGCGCGACCCCGAAGACGGCCACATGAACGTCGGGACCTACCGGATGATGATCCATGACCGCAACCACGTGGGTCTGTATATGTCTCCCGGAAAAGACGCCCGCCTCCAGATGGAGCGCTGGTGGCAGGCCGGTAAACCCTGCGAGGTCGTGGCGGTATGGGGGGTGGACCCTGCAACGTTCCTGCTGTCCGGGATCACGATGCCAAAAACCGAATCCGAGTGGGACTACATCGGCGGCCTCAAGGGCGAGGCCGTGAAGTTATTGAACGGGAAGTTCACGGATCTCCAGTTTTCAGCAGGGTCCGAGATCGTCATGGAAGGCATTGTCTATCCGCAGGATTACAAAAAAGAAGGACCGTTCGGAGAGTTCACCGGGTACTACGGCCGACCCAGCGATCCGTCGCCTCAGGTCGAAATCAAAGCGATCCATTTCAGGAACAATCCGATTCTCACTGCAGCTCTGATGGCGGATCATTGGGCTTCCAACGACAGCGCCCTGCAGTTTGCTGTCATTCGTTCCGCACGGATCTGGGACGACCTGGACCGGCTCGGCATCCCGGGCATCCGGGGAGTCTATGCCCACCCGTCTGCTGCCGGCGGCTTCGGCATGAACGTCGTTTCCCTGGAGCAACGCTACGCCGGGCATGCGCAACAGGTCCTGGCGATCGCGGCCCAGTCCCCGGGTGGCGCGTATTTCAGCAAGTGGATCATCGCCGTCGATCACGATATCGATCCGACGGATCTCGATCAGGTCATGTGGGCGATGGCCACACGCTGCAACCCGGTCGATGACATCGATATTCTGCGCAACACCTGGTCGACGTGGCTCGATCCCGCGCAGAACCCGCCTGACAAGAGACCCTATAGTTCGAAAGCGCTGATCAACGCCTGCATGGATCACAAGCACATCAAGACCTTCTCGAAGCGGTCGAAACTGCGCAAAGAAATCTACGACAGGGTCGTCGGACGATGGAGCGAATTGGGATTTAAAGGAAAGCCGCCCGATATACCCAGCTTTGAAGAAGATAAGGAGTGGCCGCGTGTGGACACGAAAGGCGGGCGGAGCGCGATTTAGTGCAGCTTGCTGCCAGCGATAGCCCCGGTCTGTAAAAGATCCGCGCTACCATCTGATCACAGTTTGCCCCGCGCCTGTGGTTGCGGCGTACTGGATTAGTGAGGTTCTCGAGGTTCTCTATGAGATGCCCGTGGAGATGGCTAACGGCATGAGACGAATATCGGCGCTCATGATCCCGGCGGCTTGCTGTGAACTCCTCTTCACAGCGCCGGGAGCGCAATCGAGATTCTGGCCCGGAAGACGAGTTCGAGTGGGCGGTGTGCTGCTCACAGCCGCTGGACTGCTCATGTCAGCTTGCGCTACCGACGACCGTGTGGACCCGTCAGCTTCTCCTTTTGATCTGACCGAAGCTACGATTACCCAGATTCACCGGGCGTTCGCTTCAGGAGATCTTTCCTGTGCCGAATTGATCGCTGGATACCTCGCTCGAATCGACGCCTACGACGATCGGGGTCCGGAATTGAACGCGATCATTACTGTGAATTCGCGAGCGATGGTGGTGGCCGAAGACCTGGACATGCGCTATGGGGAAAGCCCGGAAACGGTGGGTCCGCTCCACTGCGTACCCGTCATCGTGAAGGACAATTTCGATACAGCGGATCTGCCGACGACGGGTGGATCCGTAACACTGGCGAATTCCTATCCTATCGATGACGCTTTCACCGTCCGACGTCTCCGGGAAGCCGGGGCTGTTGTTCTGGCGAAGTCCAACCTGTCCGAGCTTGCCCGGGGCGGCGTGACGGCCAGTTCACTGGGAGGACAGACGAGAAATCCCTATGACCTGGGGCGGACGCCCGGGGGTTCGAGCGGCGGTACGGGCGCGGCCATCGCCGCCGGTTTCGGCATCCTCGGTACAGGGAGCGACACGGGACAATCAATCCGTTCGCCCGCATCGGCCCAAAGCCTTGTGGGAATCAGACCCACTCGGGGACTCGTGAGCCGCGACGGCGTGATCCCGAACAGCACGACTCAGGATGAGGTCGGCCCGATCACGCGCACCGTTGAAGATGCGGCCCGCATGCTGGACGTGATGGCTGGATACGATCCTGCCGATCCCATCACGGCCTTAGGAGTGCAGTACATTCCCGAAAGCTACACTCAGACTCTCGACCCAGACGGTTTGAACCTCGCGCGCATCGGAGTGATCATGAATCTCTTCGGTGTGGAAACAATTCATGAAGTGGTCAACGTCGCCACGGAATCCGCCATCGCTCAAATGGAGGCTGCTGGCGCAACGATGGTTCGGATCAACATCCCGTCGTTTGCCGAGATCGTGCGGGACGTTGCAGTCGCCGATTTCGAATACAAAGATGTGTTCAAGCAGTACCTCGCGGATCTCGGGCCCAACCGACCGGTCGAGACCCTCGATGAATTTGTCACTCGCGGAGAATTCCACCCTTCGATCCGGCAAGACCTGGAGTCGGCAGTGGCCATAGCGGACGGTCTGAACGACCCGGAGTACCGGCGTCGCCTGTTTCGCCGTGAGAACCTCCGACAGGCATTGATGCGGGTGATCGCCGACAATGACCTGGACGCTCTCCTCTACCCGCACCAGCGTCGCCTGGTGGTGGCGATCGGCGAGGAACAACTGGAGCGCAACGGTGTGCTTTCTAATGCGACAGGCTTCCCGGCCATTACGATTCCGGGAGGGTTTTCCCCACCCACAGACTCCGCTCCGCTGGGTGTGCCGATCGGGATCGAACTCCTGGGACCGGACTGGAGCGAGCCAACCCTCCTGAGGCTGGCCTTTGCGTTTGAACAGGTGTCGGCGATCCGGAAGTCCCCGGCTCCGACGCCGCCGTTGAACTGACAACGTCCGTCATTTTCTGAAGAGGGTTTCCATGAAAGCACAAATCTTGTCGGGGGCTTTACTCCTCATGCTGGCTCCGAACGCCACGGCCCAGGAAGTGGACACTGTGGACACTGTGGACACGGTTTTTCTCGAAGAGCTCACCACGGTTGAGGTCCAGGACGGGATCCGGAACGGCACGACCACCGTCATCTTGCCAACCGCGGGGACCGAACAAAACGGCCCACATCTGGTGTTGGGTAAACACAAGTACATCGTCAACTACGCGTCGGAGCAAATCGCGCGCCGCCTCGGAAACGCGCTGGTTGCTCCCGTTGTGACTTACGTGCCTGAGGGCGCAGTGGATCCGCCGTCGGGGCACATGCGATATGCGGGGACAATCACGCTTCCCAACGAGTTCTTCATGAAGCTTGTTGAGTACGCTGCACGGAGCTTCAGGGCACACGGATTCACCGACATCGTGTTTCTCGCCGATAGTGGGGGCAATCTCGAAGGCATGGGGGCGGTTGCGGAGCAGCTCAACAGAGAATGGGCAGACGAAATCACCCGGATTCACTTTGCCGATGATTACTATTCCAACAACGGCTATAGCGAATGGTTGATCGAACAGGGTGAGACAGCGGAGACCATCGGTGGGCACGCGGGTCTCGACACGACCTCGGAGCTTCTCTTTGTCGCACCCCAACACGTCCGTCCGGACGAGCTGACGCCCGCCGGGGGAACAGACACGAGCCGCTATAGCTTTTCGGGCGATCCCACGCGTGCGACGACTGAAATTGGCCGGAACGGCCTGCGGTTAAAGATCGAGGCCGGGGTCCGACAGATCCGGTCTTTGATGGAAGCGGATTAACCGGTATCGCTATTTCCGCGGTGTGTGCCCGTCACTCAATCTCCTGTCTGGACCCTCAGCCCGGGATCAGTAATAATCGCGCGATGGGGAGGCGTCGCTTGTCGTCAGCGTCGGCTACGGTCTCGGTGGCCCTGCTGCTGTGGGGCTGTGGACCGGAAGGGGGAGAATTCGATATTCCGGAACCAGGAATACCGCTCGCACTGGCCCAGGAGCGTGCGCGAAGGGTCAGCGACCTGCGCTACGGGCTGTCGTTCGACATCCCGAACGCGGTCGGGGACCCGATCAACGGTCGTGTCACGGCTCGCTTCGCACTCGAAGACGCATCGACACCCCTTGTGTTCGATTTCGACCCGGCCGGGGGGGACGGCGATTCCGCCGAGTCCTTTGTCCGGTCGGTGAATGTGGGCGGCTCCGAAGCCGACTTCGAACTCAACAACGGACACATCGTCATTCCCTCGTCCGCACTCGTCGCGGGTGAGAACACGGTCGAAATTATCTTTCGCGCAGGCGACGCGTCGCTGACCCGGAACCCTGAGTTTCTATACACGCTTTTCGTCCCTGCTCTTGCCCACACAGTTTTTCCTTCTTTTGACCAGCCCGACCTCAAAGCCCGTTACTCACTCGAGCTGACGATTCCCCTGGGGTGGCAAGCCCTTGCAAACGGCGCCGAAAACGGCCGCGAGGAAATCGGGGACCGCGTCCGTATCCGCTACGCGGAGACCGAACCGATACCGACTTATCTGTTCGCGTTTGCGGCGGGCCTGTTCCAGATCGAGGAAGCGACCCGCGACGGGAGGACCTTCCGGATGTTTCATCGGGAGACGGACACTGCCAAGCTCGAGCGCAACCGCGAAGCGGTGTTCGACCTTCATGGGGCGGCTCTGCGGCAACTCGAAGACTACACCGGCATACCCTATCCCTTCGGCAAGTTCGATTTCGTTCTCATACCGGCCTTCGAATTCGGTGGCATGGAGCACCCAGGGGCGATCTTCTATCGAGACTCCGGAATTCTGCTCGAAGAGACGGCCACTGAGCAACAACGGTTGGGCCGAGCGAGCCTGATATCGCATGAGACGTCCCATATGTGGTTCGGCGACCTCGTCACCATGCAATGGTTCGACGATGTGTGGATGAAAGAAGTCTTCGCCAATTTCATGGCGGCCAAGATCGTCAATCCCTCGTTCCCCGAGGTCAACCATGATCTGCTGTTCCTGACGAACAACTACCCGGCGGCATATGGAGTCGACCGGACGGAGGGAACGCACGCGATCCGTCAGGAGTTGGACAACCTGAACGAGGCGGGGAGCCTGTACGGGGCGATCATCTACCAGAAAGCGCCCATCGTGATGCGGCAACTGGAACGCATTGTCGGTCCGGACCGCTTTCGGGAAGGGATGCGCGTTTACCTGGACCGGTTCCGATTCTCCAATGCAAGCTGGATGGATCTGATCGAAATCCTCGACGAAAGAACGGAAACGGACCTTGTGGCCTGGAGCCGAACCTGGGTGGAGGAGTCCGGCAGACCCGTCATTCGCACGGAAATCGAAACTGAAAGTGACGGGCGAATGACAGGGCTCGCTCTCGCCCAGTCGGACCCGGCAGAAGGACGATCCCTCCAGTGGACCCAGGAAATCGATGTCCTGATCGGTACCCCCGGACGCATCGAGACCATAAGTGTGAGCTTTGCCGAGGCGCGTGTGGATGTCCGAGCGGCCTCGGCGATGCGCCCGGACTTCGTTCTTCCCAGCGGCAGCGGGCTAGCCTATGGCGACATCGTGCTCGATGATGGAAGCCGGGCCTATCTTCTGGAGCACCTCGGGGAATTCGACGACGCCGTGACCCGCGGCGCGGTCTGGGTCACGCTCTGGGAAGAGATGCTGGGGGGGCGTGTCTTGCCAGAGACGCTGATGAACCTCGCCCTTGATGTGATCGCGAGGGAGGACACCGAGCAAGTCGTTCAGTTGCTGCTCAACGGAGTCGGTTCGCTTTTCTGGCGCTACCTGCCGGTGTCGGAAAGGGAAGCGGTAGCGCCCAGACTCGAGCGCGTTCTTCGGGACGGAATCGGACGATCGGAGTCCTCGAGCCTGAAGTCGGCTTACTTTTCTGCTTTCCGTTCGATTGTGACACGGGCCGACGGCATCGATTTTCTCGAAGGTGTATGGAGCCGGGAGGAGAGGATACCGGGACTGTCGCTGTCGGAAACCGATGAGACGACGATGGCGGAACAGCTCGCGCTGCGTTCGCACCCGCGCTCGTCCGAGATCCTTGACCAACAGTTGGATCGCATCGAAAATCCCGACCGGCGGGAGCGTTTCCAGTTTGTAATCCCGGCGCTCTCATCGGACCCGGAGGAGCGGTCCGCGTTCTTTGCACGGATCGGCGATCCGTCCAACCGGGGGCGCGAACCCTGGGTCCTCGACGGTTTACGTTTCCTCAACCATCCCTTGCGGGGGAGGGAATCTTTGGAGCAGATCCGTCCAGCTCTGGAGGAACTTTTAGAAGTTCGGGACACGGGCGACATCTTTTTCCCAAGGAACTGGTTGGCCGCGCTGCTGTCTGGACACAACACCCCCCGGGCAGCAGAGATCGTCCGTGAGTTTCTCGCCCGACAGGCGCCGGACTATCCGGTTCGCCTGCGGCAGATCATTCTTCAGTCGGCGGACCCCCTGTTCCGGGCCGTCACGAATTTCGAGTCCCGGGATAACTGATGCGCACACCGTGGTTCCTGTTCGCGAGCGCATCGGTCTTGCTCCTGATCATGGGTGCGAGCTTCTTTGTCTCTCCATCGGATCGACCGGCGTCCCAGCCTCACGCAGTCTATACTTCGTTGGAAAGTACCGATGTCGGATCGCAGGCAACGATCTGGCTGGGCTATTCCATGGGCCTCGCGATTCTAGCTGTCATGGCTGCCCTGGTCTGGATGGGTGTAGCCAAGATGGGAAAGCTTGGCGCGCTCGGAAGATGGCTGGGGGCCGGTTTCGTGTGTCTGGGGTTGATCTTCACCGCCCTAGTCACGAGCTATGCGCGTTACGGGGCCGGAGACCAGAACAGTTTCTTTGGCGGTCTTCCTGCACCCACGGCCTGGATGCTCTACGGGTTGTGGCTCTTCCCCATGCTGATGATTTTGGTGTGTTCCCTCCACTTTGAGCGCTGGTACTTCAGCGAAGAAGATGAGCGTTCAATCGAGGCACTGATGCGCTCGAAGCGTGTCCGGAAAGACTGATGGAAGCCGCCAGGCCCCTCATCGTACTGGTGTCGGTGGCGATCTATTTCATCGCATGCATGGCGATGGGTCTCTGGGCGTACAGGAAAACCCGTTCCACTGAGGACTTCTTCATGGCGGGCCGTGACCTGGGCGTGCTCGTAACCGCCTTTGCTCTGTTTTCAAGCATCCTGAGCGGCTTCGGTTTCGTGGGCGGTCCGGGACTGGTCTACCTCATGGGCATGAGCTCCATGTGGATGGTGGTGTGCGCGGGAATTGGCGGTGTGATCAGCTTTGCTCTCATTGCCAAGCGGATTCGTCTCTTCGCCGAATTGCGACACTGTATATCGCTGCCCGATGTGGTGGCTGCCCGGTATGAGAGCGACTCGGTGCGGGCATCGGTGGCCGTCGTGATTCTGATCGGTGTGATCGGTTATCTGGCTACGCAGATTCTCGCGATGGCCATCGTTCTCCAGGACATTCTACGGAGCGCCGGTGTGTGGACCGAAATCAGCCTGGGGATGAGTGTCGCCATATCGTGTTCCGTCCTGCTCTTTTACACCGTTACCGGCGGGATTCTCGCTTCCGTTTACACGGACCTGATTCAGGGCGGTGTCATGGTTGTCGCTTCGGTACTGGTTTTTGTTACCGTCCTCACTACTTTTGATGGAGGCCTGACCGAGATCAGCCAGATCATCATGGCAGACGACGCCGAAGCGATGGGGCCCTGGGGCACGCTGGGCATCATGGGCTGCCTGTCGTGGTTTTTCATGTTCGGTGTCGGCGCCGTGGGGCAACCGCACGTCATCACGAAGTCGATGATGATGCGGCGCATTCGTGACATCAAGCACATCGTACCTTTGACGTTCCTCGCCTACGTCGCTTCGGCTTTGCTGTGGCTCGGGATCGGCCTGGCGATGCGGGCACTGGTGGTCAGCGGCGCCCATCCCGCGCTTCTTTCGCCGGACGCGGCCGCGCCTCAGTTCCTTCAGAATTACACCCACCCGCTGCTGGCCGGAGTCGTGTTCGCCGGTCTGCTGGCCGCTATCATGTCCACAGCTGATGGATTCCTGAACATCGGCACCGCCGCCCTCGTCCACGACATTCCGACCGCTGTTCTGGGGCGCACGATAGCCAACCGGCTGTGGTGGGCCCGAATCGCGACCGTTGCGATCGCCGTAGCGGCCTCTGTGTTTGCGCTCTACACGGGCGATCTGGTCGCCCTGTTGGGTGCTTTCGGATGGGGTACCTTCGCGGCCGCTCTGGTTCCCGTGGTGGCCATCGGTCTGAACTGGAAGCGTGCCTCGGCGCTGGCGGCGAACACGGCCGTCATCGCCAGCCTTTTGATCAACGTGGGCAGCCAGATCACGGGGCTTACGCCCCCTCTCGGCATCGACGTTGGCGCCCTGGCGCTGGCCGTTTCGCTGGTGCTTTTTGTCGGGATCTCGTTGGCCGGTCCCGAGCCCCGGATTAAGCCGGACGTCGCAATCATCATGAACGCGTAGCTATGGTTTGGTTAACGCGCCACTACCGCCCGCGTCCGCCCGGTCCGCTTGAAAGCCGTGGGCGGGGGTGACAAGTTCTGCTATATTTTGAGGGCATTCCACAACGAAGAGGGAGGACTTACACAGTGATTTGGATGCGCTCGCTGCTGACGATCGCGTGGCTCGCTGGTGCCGTGGGCGCTTCGCTCGCAGCCCAGGCCCCGGCGACGACAAATCCATTCGAAGGTGAGCCTGACGCGGTGCGGACCGGGATGGGACTGTACCGCCTCAACTGTGCGGACTGCCATGGTGTGGACGCACGCGGTGTTCGGGGGCCCGATCTCACCGAGGTCTGGGCCTCGGGCAGAACCGACGCGGGTTTGTTCAGCACGATACGGAATGGAATAAGCGGTACGGAGATGGGACCGCGCACGGGGCCCCGTGGGCCCCGTGACGATGAGATATGGAAGATGCTGGCCTACCTGCGTACGCTCGCGACACCGACATTGACACTGTCCCCGACTGGCGATGCCCCCAACGGTGAGAGAATTTTTCGGCAGAACTGCTCCGGGTGCCATCGGGTGATGGCCGTTGGCGGCCGCCTGGGCCCGGACCTCTCCCGTATCGGATCCTCGCGGTCGCGCGCGACGCTCGTATCAACCATCCGCGAGGGCGCCCGGGTACAGTCGGACTCCGGCTATGCACCTGTGACGCTGACGACGGACAGCGGTCAGGCTATGCGAGGCGTGACCAAGAACGAAGACCTTTTTTCGATACAGATCATGGCGGTGGAGGGACGGATACAGGGTTTCGAGAAGGAGAGTCTCGAGGCGTTGGACAAGCCCACCGAATCGCTGATGCCCGCATTCGGAAGGGATAGGCTCAGTGACAGCGAGCTCGACGATCTCGCGAGCTATCTCGAGACGCTGCGCGGATTCGATCCCGCCGTTCCATAGAGATAAGAGATAGAGATAAGAGAGAGAGGAAGAACCCATGCGCTTGACTATGATCGTTGTCTCGGGCCTGCTGCTCATCGCTGCTGCTGTTCCCACCACTGCAATCGTTGGCGCCCCTCAGGCGGTGCCTGGGCGGGTGACGGCCGAGGAGATTCTGGAGGGTCTGCCCGCGGACGGGTCGCGGTGGCTGACTTTCGGCGGGGATTTTGCGAATCAGCGGCACAGCCCGCTCACTGAGATCACACTCGAAAACGTCGACAGGCTCATCCCGCAGTGGACGTTCCAGACCAACACGCTCGACGACTTCGAAACGACCACCCTCATGCGCGACAACGTTCTCTACGTGACCGGACCGTCGAACACGGCGTGGGCTATCGATGCACGTAGCGGGCGAGAAATCTGGTCGTATCGGCGCGAGTTGCCCCTCAACCTGACAGCCTGCTGCGGACTCGTCAACAAAGGCTTCGCCATGCTTGGCGACAAGCTCTATCTGGCGACGCTCGACGCGCACCTGCTGGCGCTGGATATGAGCACGGGTGCCATCGTCTGGGACGCGACGATGGAGGATTACCAGGTCGGCTACGCGTCGACCATCGCCCCGCTTGCGGTTGATGGCAAGATCATCGTCGGCGTCGCCGGGGGCGAGTTCGGCATACGTGGTTTCATCGACGCCTATGATGCGGAAACCGGACAGCGGGTGTGGCGGTTCTACACGATTCCGGGCCCGGGTGAACCCGGTAACGAGACGTGGTCGGGGGACTCCTGGCGAACCGGCGGTGCCAGCGTATGGGTCACCGGCGCCTACGATCCGGAACAGAACCTTCTCTTCTACGGCATCGGCAATCCGGGCCCGGATTACTACGGTGCGGTCCGTGAGGGCGACAATCTCTACAGTGCCTCGCTGGTCGCGCTCGACGCCACTACAGGTGAGTTGCGCTGGCACTATCAGTTCACGCCTCACGACGTACACGACTGGGACGCCACCGAAGTGCCCATTCTTGCCGACATTGAAATCGATGGGCGGCTCCGTCAGGTTGTGATGTTTGCAAACCGCAACGGCTTCTATTACACGCTGGACCGGACCAATGGCGAGATCATCCTCGCGGAACCTTTCGTGCGAACCACCTGGGCCACTGAAATCGGCGCCGATGGCCGTCCAGTTCTCCTGCCGGGCAACATACCCGATGAAGAGGGCGAGATCACCTGTCCCGACCTCACTGGGGGGACGAACTTCTGGCCGCCTACCTTCGACCCGGTGACGCAGGTTTTCTTCGTCAACGCGCGTGAGTCGTGCATGACGTATTACGCGTGGGAACAGGAATACATTCCGGGTCAGCGTTTTACCGGGGGTGCGGGTGAGCGTATTCGAGACGATCCGGAGATGCCGCTTTACGGCGCGCTCCGAGCGCTGGATCCGGCTACGGGAGAGCGCCTGTGGGAGTTCCGATATCCGGACCCGTCGTCATCAGGACTGCTGTCAACGGCGTCGGGCCTCATCTTCAGTGGGGACGCCGACGGGAATCTGCTGGCGCTCGACTCCCGCAGCGGAGAGTTGCTGTGGCGCTATCAGATGGGTTCGCGGCTGCACGGCACGTCGCCCATCACCTACATGCTGGATGGGCGTCAGCATGTGCTGGTGCCGGCAGGCACGACGCTGACGGCCTGGGCATTGCCCGAGTAGCGCGTCCAAAGACCCTTTCGCTTGTTAGCGTGCAGACCGTTGATCGAGATCTCTTAAACCGGATCTGCAACGATCTTGCCATCACCCAGACACCAACCTTCCGCGTTGCCGCAAGGTTGCAGAACTGGTGAAGCCGAATTATGCCCCGTCATCGATGACCGCGATGGCGCGGATTTCTATCTTGCACCTGGAGTCCGTAGCGAGACACGTCACTCCGACAGTTGTCGAAGCTGGAAGGTGGTTGGGAAAGAACTCGGCCTGGGCTCGGTTGGCTTTGTCCTGTTCATCCATGGTCACGATGAATCGGGTCACATCGACAATATCATCCAGACTGCCCCCGGCAGCTTCGACGGTCTTCCTCACGTTCTCATAGGCGATGCGGGTTTGCTCTCCCATGTCCTCGGGGATAGCTTCAAACTCTTCGGGTTTATGAGGATGGGAATGGTAGACAGGGGCTGCGGTACAACCTGAAACGAACAGGATCTTGCCCTTGTTGACTTTCAGGCCGGGAGCATAGGGCATCCAAACATCTTTCGGCGCATCCCTGTGGTGGATCGTTTCTACATCTTTCGCCACGTCTCGAACCCTCCGCAATAAAGTCGATTCCTTTAGGACATACGTTCTGTCAGTTGTTCAAACAAGCTCCCGACGATGTACATCCGGGGTGCTGTGACCGCGGTGTCACTTATGCAGCGCAGTTTTAATTTCCATAATTTCCGGCCATTCACCCACTCAATTCGCTGTGTCAGTCGCAAACCCTTCAAGAATATCCAGCATTATGGTGACGCCCCGCCGGAGGTTCTCCACTGAGATGCGCTCGTTGTTGCCGTGCACACCCCCCCTGTCCGCAAGCGGGATGACGGTTGGAATATAGCCGTAAGCCGCTATGCCGAGGTCGCGAAGGAAGTGACTGTCGGTAAACCCCGTGCTCACGGCAGGCACCACAGGCGCACCGGGGAAATGCTCCGTGCTGACGCTCTCCAGCAGACGATAGAGATCGGTATCGACCGAGGAGACGGCGGGGGTGAATCCGAGTATCATTTCGATCTCAATTTCGTCGCCCAGCACATCGCCGAGCTCACTGATGAAGTCTGCCCGGTCCTGGTCGGGCAGCAAGCGGCAATCGATTTCTGCCCAGGCCTCGGGTGGAACAACGTTGATCTTGTCACTGGCGCCGAGCCGGGTAATGGAGCAGGTGTTCCGAATGAGCGCGTGCATTCCCGGATTGTCCCTCTGGAGCTCTGACGCAACACTTAGAGTACGAATGGCCGTCGCAATATCTCTGAAGTGATCCTGCCATTTGGGAGCGGCGGCCGCTGCGATGCCTCTGAAATACGCGTCAACGGCCGGTACAATACGTGGTTCGAACTCATATTCGCGAAGCCGCTCCACCGCTGCGATCAGACGCGTCACTGATGACGACTCAAGCGGCCGGGAACCGTGGCCCGGCTCGCCCCGGGCCGTGAGACGGAACCAATGCGGGACCTTCTGGGTGACCTCGACGCCAAACTGGACCAGGCCTTCATCCTCCCGTCCACCACCGCCCTCGTTGATGACGAAGCCCACGTTTTCGAACAGCTCCGGACGGTTTTCCACCAGCCATCCGACGCCGAAAAAACCACCCGCTTCCTCATCGGCGGTCGCCATGAAGATGACGTCCCTGGAAAGAGGCGTGCCCTGCCGGTGCAGTGCGATAAAGGCCGCCAGATGAATAATCCCGCTCGACTTGGTGTCGAGCGTGCCGCGCCCGTAGACATGGCCGTCGCGGATTTCGCCAGATAGGGGCTCCGTCAACCAGTATTCCCGGTCCGCAGGAACGACGTCCATGTGGTGCAGGAGTACGAGTGCGGGTTCGTCGCCGCCCTCCAGCCGCGCCCAGATATTGCCACGGCCCGGAGCCGATTCCGCAATCTCATAATCAATACCTTCCGCCTCAAAAATCCCTGCCAGAAACTCTGCTCCGGCGATCTCGTTTCCCGGAGGGTTGATGGTGTCGACGCGGATGTAATCCTGCAGCCACGCGACGGCCTCATCGCCCAGGGCAACCAGGTTGACTTGAGCTGAGCCCACCTGCGCGACGAGCAACAACATGAGCGCGAGAAGGCAGCGCTTCATCTTTTCCTCCTTTGGATCTGTTTTCTTTCCGCCAACCGGAGCGATCGGGCCGTGCCCTACCTAGACCCAAAACAAGCGCATAACCAGTCCGCCGAGGCCCAGTTCGCGCCGATAGAATTCGAGGCATAGAATCCCGTTCCCGGATGGCCTGTTCCAGGTATCGAGTTTCTGTTGAATCTGTTTCAGTTCAGCCTCGCTGGTGTTGGACGGTTGACAGAAACCGGGACCTCGATCGCCCGGGCTCAGAGTCATGATCGGGTCAACATCGCAGAGGCTGACGCAACACATCCACCCCGCGGAACAAGACCGGCAACCACCGGTTCCAGGCCAGGATCCGGAACAGAATGCGCCGCCCGGTGCGCACGAGTTGGCACGGCACAAGCATGAAAGCGTTCAAGAAGGTTTTGAACTCCATGCGCAGCACGGTTTGCTTCTCAGCCTGATATTTTTGGCCCCAACGTCCGGTTTCGGGAAGCAGCAATGCAAACCACGCTTTCAGTGTCCAGGCCAGTGACGCGATCACCATGTAGGCCCAGTTGCTGGTCTGATCTCCGACCGGCATCCGCAACGCCTGAACGCCGTTCTTCAACTGCTCAATGAGATTCTCCTGATTGCACCGTTGATTGGCACGCATCACAATCTGGTCGGCCGGATCCGAACGGTTGGTAATGTAGAAGAAGTACCGGATGTCGTCAAACAACACCTGCTCTCCTTTGGCCACCGACAGATTCTTCCGCACCACGACGACACGGTAGTCCCGATCGCAGGCTCCGGGTCGATACCGAAACTCGGCCACATCCTCACCCTGCAAGCGGATATTGTCGAAACCGCGCTGCCGAACGATCTCTTCCTTCACGTTGTCGGGACGTTGGCGCGGTTCGGTCGCCACGTCGTATTTCGCGGGCCGTTCCAGGCGCTTCCACTGGCGCGGCTCCAGTTCATCGGCCCGGGCCTTCAGGTTCGCCATCGCGTCAATCCCGAATATGAAACCCACCTGCTGGTCGTCCCATCCGTCCAGATGCCGGGTCTGGCTGAAGTCCGTGTCCCCGCGCAGCAGGATCTGGCGAAACCCCGCATGCCGGCACAATGCGATGGCTTGGTCGAACCGGACCGCGGCTCCTTCATGCGACGGCCGGTTGCCGCTACGATTGACCAGATACAGCGGTTCGGCGGTGTTGGCCAGCGAGATCATCAGCGGGTGATATCCCCACGTCCCGTCGTAGGCCACGTCCATCCCTTGCTTGCATTCCCCCGTGGTTTCGGCCAGTGTCCCGTCCGCGTCCAACACCGCTTCTTCGAAAAACGCCGCCGGTTGCTGTCGCCAGACTCCGAGCCGGACTTGATTGGTTGCCTCCATCAGACACTCCACGTCGTCGGCCTCGAATCTCCGGCAGAAGTCTCCCGCCGTCGTCGGATCCGGAATCCGTTGCGCTCCCAGCGCATCCAGATACACCGCATCGTTGCGCCGCAGTTCGATGTCTTCCAGGCACGTTCCTCCGCTCAAGGCGTTGTAGGCGATGTTCAGCACGTGATCCGACTCGTGATACGGCAGGTGCCGCTTCAACACATGCACGCCCTTGTCGATGGCTTCGATCAGCCCGGTCCGCCGCGCCACCAGTTGCATCGTCCCGATACCACCAACCGATGTGCCCCGCGTCCGCTCTCCCATCTCGTACTGAATGTTGCTCGCCGAAAACATCGGCTCTACCTGATCCGTCCAATGCCGGTCCCCAAGCCGACGTTCGATTCGCCGCTTGCGGTTCCTCATGTTCTTGCGCGTATAATCGTTCATCTGAAATGCCTCCTTTTCCGAAGAATCTGTTCAAGGTTTTTTTCGCACGGAGAGGGGGCATTTCGGGTACTTCCGCTCTTATTGCACTATCATTTCCTCGTCAATCACGCTTGTTCAGGGCCTAGAGCATCACGGCAGCGGCACCCGTTCCCTCAGTGCGTCAAACCAGTTCAGAACGATGTTGATCTGCTGGCGTTCGGCGTCCCTGGCAAACTCTTCCGGTAGCGTCTTAATCGCCACCTCACGACCCAGCTTCGTGTCATGCGCACGCTACACCTCACCCATGCCACCCTTACCCAGGGCAGAGAGGATCTCGTAGTGGCCGAGTTTTGCGCCGGAATCCATGATTTCGTATGTGGCCGAGTTGCGCCGCGAAATTCTGGTAAGTCTATCTACATGGGAGGCTTATTGGCAAGGCAAGGGTCAATTCTAGAATCTTGGTCAATTCTCAATGTTCGAGAAGATGATTTCTCAGGACTTGACCTCGAAAATCAGGGGACCGGCACCCGTTCCTTCAGTTCTTCAAACCAGACTTCATGAGTGCGGCTCACCCCGAATGATGAAAATAAGCATTTTCGCGCTCCCGATACTGCGGAAGAGGGCCCGAAACGCCTGGACTGATCCTAAGGGACTTACGCCATATTTTCGTAACAGTTCTGGACGAATTTGATCCCCTTGGATGAAATCGCTATACCCTGACCCCACTTTCCATACGAATGCGCTCTGATATCGACTATGCACTCATGACGCCACCATTTACTTCATTACGTCGGCAGTTGTGCCGGTATACTCCGCGCATGATGAATCTCGCCCTCATTACCGTCTTCACCGCCCTGGCGATTCTCCTTTGCGCAGGATTCCTACACCTGCTTCCTCGTCTGGGCGGTTTCGGGCGCCGCATCTCCGAGTCAATGTGCCGCGCCCCGATGCTCGACGTGCTGATCACCTACTTCGGCATAGCCCCACTCGCCGTCGGTCCCATCGTCGGAGGCTGGATCGGGCTGGCCGGCGGCATCTTCGGTCAGATCAGCGCGGTGCTGATTTGGTCCCTCCTGCACAGCGCGGCCAATCCCCGCGTGCGCCGCGGTCCTCGCATCCACAGGACACTCAACCAGATCGTCGGCCCCTGGCGAAATTACACGGCCCTCTGGCTGACGGCGCTGATGGTGCCGATGTTCTGGACCGTGCGTATGATCGAGATCTTTCTCTATCCTTTGATCCGCGGTCTCGTGCGCTTCCCGAAGTACGACCAAGGCACTTGGGTCTGCGTATCGCGCCAGAAGTTCGACGGCCTCATCAGCCACGACCTGATCTGGTGCCTTTACTGCGACTGGATGACCGGTGTCTGGTCGCTCGGCTCGGAGATACTGCGCAACGTCGAATCATTCTGGTGCCCCATCCGATTCTCCAGCCACGAGAAGTGCGCCAACTGCCAGGTCGACTTTCCCGACGTCGCCGGCGCATGGGTTTCCGCCGACGGAACGATGACCCAGGTGACCGAGGTCCTCAACCGCAAGTACGATGGCACAACCGATGGCGCCAACTCATGGTTCGGTCACCCGACCAGACTGACAGGCAACGGCGACCCCTCCACGAAACGGGAGTGCTGACGCCAGGCCCATCATCGCAGACCCGCTCCCGTCTCAACTCCCCATCGACCTGCAGTTCCGCTCAATCATGAAGTCTGAAAACCTACTTTATCCATAGCTCCACCATTGCGGCTTCACACCGGCCGCGCCTTTCAAATTCTGTTATCGAAATTGTCGCGGTAGAAACCGATCGGCAGGTCCTGCGACATTGTGCGCCGCCCCACTTCCGATCAACACTAGAGATTTCTCAGGACTTGACCTCGAAAATCAGGGCACCGGCACCCGCTCGCGCAGCTCTTGGAACCAGTTCAGGACTATGTTGATTTGGCTCGACGCAGGATCAAGAACCTTAGGGCTGGAGTGGTATAACTTGAACGCCGTCTCTTAGCAAAACAGTGCAGTGTGGAAGTAAGGCTGACCAACGCCCTCTCAATGACATCTCTCTCCTGTTCCGACACCGACGCTTCTCAGCTTGGCGTACCGGGATGGAACGCCCTTAGTAGACACGACTTTAGTTCCTGGACGTGAGGTTGCAATCGAGACCCTTCCCGAAGAGTTCGCCAAGGATGCATCGTTAATTACCAACTATCTTCCTGTGTGTCACTTCAGCACGTCACTCTTTTCAGCCTCCTCGATGTATCGCTGCACATCTTCTTCGAGGAGCAGACGTTCGGACATCAACTGACGTGCGACATCTGTGACAGCCTGGACGTAGCCACCGTGAGTTCCGTATCGTTCCTCCAAGGACAAACGCGGGTCACCAGCCCCCAATCGCTCGGCCTCGGTCTTCGCAAAGGGAATGCTCTGGCCAGCCCCCTCGCATCCGTCGTTGAGCCCCAAACCCTCACGGCGCAAAGCCCAGCCCGTTGTCGTTGCCAGCGGTGCTGCCACAGGTGGCAGCCGGATACCCGCAATTTCGTTCCCATCCTGATCCGTCTTAGCGACGAAGGATGGATAGGTCGGCCTATCGGCAAACGAGGGTGGGTATTTCGTTATGATTCCTTCGTCAAACGACGGGCCGAAGTCGAACAGGTAGCGAGTGGTGATAAGACCCGTATAGGTGACACCCGGAATGTTCGGGAATCCCAATGCGGCCTGGGGCACTAGTCCGGTCATTCTCGTCGATTGGGGCTCCGAGAACACCGCCGTATCATCCGACACTCTTGGTACGCGACTGTCAGGTGGTGCGAGGTCCTCCGTAACCCACTGATCGAGAGCTACGAACAGGGCTCGCAGGGCTGGCCCCGGATCGGTCGGGTTGCGGGGCTGTTGACACAAGCCTAGACCTTCAGCTCCTCCCCCATGTTGCATCCCGGCGATGAGATAGAACCGAACGTGGTCAGGGTCTGGCAGATCGTTCCCCTCAGTGTCGGTATGCAGCAACGATCCGGCTTTAACCCAATACTCGTTGGCCGAGTTGACCTCAAACGCTTTGGGACAGGTATTTGTTGCCAGACAACGTTCGGCGCGACCGCCCTTCTTGCCAGACACTGGATCTTCGATCACTGGATAGGCGAATGGGAAGATTCCCTCCGGGTACAAATGATTCTGGCGATTGTGTTCCGTTCGGGCCGTCTGTGCAAACCGGTAGTTGATGGCCACACCGCTACCTCCGGCCACCCAGTTCTCTATACCGTCTATGACGCGGCGCCCGGACTCGTCTTCGTTGAACCCAAGCGTCTGGAAATCATTCAGGTAGCGCCCCGGCTGCGAGCGCGCCCATGCAAAAGTGTGCTGCACGTCCCCTGCGAGAGGGTTCGGATTGCCAAAGTTGTCCTCCGAGGCATACCGCAGGAAAGATACGAAATCCCGTGTGGCTGCCAGTCCCAGTCCTGCCACTAGCGGGTCTTTCGCAATGTAGGCAAATTCGTAGATGTAGCCCTGCGCGAGTGGGGTACCAGCCGGCAGTAGACGAATGGTCTGCTCATCGACGTATTCCCAGTCGCTTCGAGGAACGCTCATTGGCTTATCGTTGAGGAACTGTCTTACTGTGAGCGTCGCCTGCGTCTTGTCCAGTGTGCTCGCTGCGTAGGCGAGCCGGGACGTCATGGTAGAGGCATCGCTGACACTGATGGAGTTATAACCGAATCTGGTGTTTGAGGGATTGAATAAGAGCGGCGTATCTGGTTGATTTGTTGTGACAAAACTTCAAAGCAACCATAGGAGATACGCCACTGTGAGCAAGAGTAACGTGAATGGACCGGAAGGTCGAGAAACGATTGAGGATCCAGTAACAGAACTACTACGAGTTGGGGCACAGCAACTGATCCAACGCGCAGTGGAAGCCGAATTGGCAGAGCTGCTATCCCAGCACGGTGGCCGGCGAACTGAGACAGGAAACGCCGGGGTGGTACGCAACGGTTATCTGCCGGAACGCGAACTGCAGACGGGATTGGGTCCGGTAACAGTCCAAATCCCGAAGGTCCGTGCCAAGACGGGCGAAGCTGTGACGTTCCGATCGGCCCTGGTACCACCGTACATTCGGAAGACGAAGTCGCTGGAAGCAGCGGTGCCGTGGTTGTATTTGAAAGGCGTTTCCAGCGGCGAGATGGGTGAGGCCCTAAAAGTTCTTGTCGGTCCCCAGGCGCAGGGTCTGTCGGCGAGCACGGTATCGCGGTTGAAACAGGTTTGGGGCGAACAGTACCGCCTCGGATGCGAGGAGCGTTTGGATGCAGATCGCTGGGTCTATGTCTGGGCCGACGGCATCTACAGCGGACTTCGGGCGGAACAAACCAAGTTGTGTGCATTGGTCGTGATCGGCGTGAATGAACGCGGAGAGAAGCGTTTCCTGGCGATCGAAGACGGTGTACGGGAATCGACACAGAGTTGGCGCGAGGTCTTGTTGAAGCTGAAGTCCCGTGGGATGAATGTTCCGAAGTTGGCCATCGGTGACGGTGCGATGGGGTTCTGGGCCGCACTGGAGGAAATCTATCCCGAGACACGTCAACAACGTTGCTGGATGCACAAAGTCATGAACGTCCTCAACTGCCTGCCCAAGTCGGTCCAGGCGAAGGCGAAACAGGCCCTGCACTCGATCTGGCAGGCCGAGACGAAGGCAGACGCCGAGAAGGCATTCGACTTGTTCATTGAAACCTATGAACCGAAGTATCCGAAAGCCACACTCTGCCTGCAGAAAGACAGAGAGGAACTGCTGGCCTTTTACGACTTTCCGGCCAAGCACTGGCAGAGCATCAGAACGACGAATCCCATTGAGTCGACCTTTGCCACCATTCGACACCGAACGAAGCGATCCAGAGGTTGCCTGACACGGGATGGCATGCTGCACATGATGTTCAAACTGGGCCAGTGCGCTGAGAACAATTGGCGACGATTACGAGGATTCGATGATCTGAGCAAGGTAATCATCGGAGTGAAATTCAACGATGGTGTCGAAGCGACACAAGTCGATCAGGCCGCCGCTTGAATCAATCTCCTAAACACCACTTTTGACAATAACTCACACTGATGTACTCGTACGAGGATCCCGTGATTGAGGAACCGTCAGCGTCACGCGCTACTGGCACCGTGATTGTCAGGCGGTCGTCACCGGGAGCGGTAGAAGTGTCCCAACCGCCCCACACCAGCGTGTAGCCACGCTGCATGAGGAATCCCTCGCCCGCATCGGTGGCTGTCGTCGGATCGTTCGTTTCAGGACTGTTGTTAAGCCCCGAAAATCGCTTTCTGCCTCGATTGTTCACTTCCATGAAAAGCTTGTGACTGCCTTGCCGCAAATCTACGGGCTTCAGGATGTAGACATCGATCGAGTACTCGACCATGCCGTTCGCGTTCCGCGGCGCAAACTCTATATCTGTAATGACTGCATTACGCGGATCGGTGGGGTCCACCTCGCCGTAGGCCACGCCTCGCAGCTTCTCGTACGGGCCAACGGCGCCAAACCTTTGGCCTTCAAATGTTGGCGATTCCACGCTGGTAATCTCTATGCGCACGATGTGTGCTTGAACAGAACTCACGCTGATCACCGTGATCCAAACCAACACCAAAAAACTCACAGCCCCTCTCCGATGAGTGCCTGAAGATCCGTCACCTGCAATCAGCCTCGTGAGCATGGTTCCTCCCTCCCGGTAGCGTGCACCGGGGTTTCCTTATGCGAGTCCGACGTCAATTTCATCAGCACAGATGTTTCTGCACTGTGGATCCAGATAAGAATAGTCTTGTCTGAACCATCCCATCCTTACCCAAGAGCAAGGCATCTCGTAATGGCCGAGTTGAGTTCTGGATTTCATTATTTAATGTGCACCGAAACGAGCCGTGAAAATCTCGGTAAAGAATACTAAGGGAGGAAGTTAGGTGCTATTAAATTCTCAAACATTAAATTCTAAAATCCTGACAAACGACCTTCTCGGACTGTTAGAAAAGGTCCTAAAAACGGGGTTCTCAAGGTCCGAGAAGATGATTTCTCGGGACTTAAGAATGGTGAGATCACTGAGAGAGGCTTAAACGTCCCACAAGACGCACTTGTACCAGTCGGTCCGTATTTGCGTTTGGCCGGTGCCGTCTTTCCAGTATTCGTTTGTCGCGATGGAGAAATTCAGGATGGGTGTCCCGCTTTGGGTGTATCGCAGCTCGGCGTGATGTCCAACGTGTCCGGTCAGTGACACTTGGTTCATGTGTAGAACCCCCGTTTTAGATCCAATTTGTTATTCTGATTGCACTATGACGAAAATTGAATTGATCCAAGATGCAATCGGGCAGCTCGAAACGGCATTGACCGAGCTGACCAATGCGAAGCAAACCGTCGACTACGACCCGGACAAAAACTTTACAGGGAACGTTGCGAACCGACTGAATGACGCCGCGATATTCATCAATGTCGCTCTCGCAGATATAGCGGAAGCCCGGAATTAAAGCGGACCATATTCCTTTTAACCACCTGTGCAAAAAAGAGTTCGCAGGATACTCATTATGCGACGTTCTCCGGTTCTTACTAAAGCCAGGTCCTTTCCGCGCCCCCGGCTCTTCTTCCGGGCCTATCGAGCCGGGTGGGGGTCAGCCATCTTGATCAGCCGCCTACCGCGCACGACGGCTTCGACAATCGGAGTAACGCGATTTTCCATCGCGTCCGCCGATAACCGTTACAGACCGAACAGAGCCGCAATCCGATACGTTGCGCTACTTTTTTGCTGACATGGCGTCGGATCGAACCGACAAATGCGTGAGGGTGGTTTGCGTGGCTGGCTGGGAGCGTAATTTTGGGACATATTAATGGGCCCGATTTTTAGAATTTTTTAGGAATTCCAATTCTCAATGTCCGCGAAGATGATTTATCAGGACTTGACCTCGAAAATCAGGGCACTGGCACCCGTTCCTTGAGTTCTTCAAACCTCTTCGAACCAGGTCTAGAGAGAGACGGTTACTGAATGTTCTGGTCGAGCGGTGCTCCGCTCTGAGAAAAGATGGTGGGGTTTGTTGGATGCCAGTTATCCGCTGCAAGGACGATACAGGACTTGACCTCGAAAATCAGGGACTGGCACCCGTTCCTTGAGTTCTTCAAACCTCTTCGAACCAGGTCTAGAGAGAGACGGTTACCTGAGAAAAGAATTGCAAAATCCTCGCCGAAGACTGCCCCGCTGTCCCACTGAACAGGACGATCTCGGTCGACCACCCCCCCCCCCGAATCAACAATGTGAGGAAAGTAGGTGTCTTCGCTCGGCGGTGCGCCCACCCCCGAGCGGCTGAAATAAGTTGAACTCAGACATCCGCACTGCCATCCGGGAACCACGGGACTCTTCATTTCGCGGCCTCAAAAATTTGACGGCCGCGCGGTCTCCAGACCCGCATGTCTCAGAGACTTGACCGCCGTTCCCTGCGCTAATAGGTTCGTAAGGCAGGCCCGGGCGGCACCAGAATTGAGATTTTGAATTTCCTATAGATTGAATTTCGAGACTTATTAGGCCCCGCCCTCCAGCGCAGCCTGTTGCTGCATTGCAGCCGGTCCGACGATCCGCTCAAAATCGGCATTCAGCCCCGGCTGACCGTGAATGGGGACATGCGTCGTAACGTCCAAATTCAGCCGCCTAATGTTGTTATACAACGCAACCGCGTTGGCGCCGACATTTGCTGGTGGCTGTGCACCGGCAGGCGGCGGACTCCAGAGATCCGCGTTAATCAGAATCTGCTCTTCCGGCAAATAGGCGATCAGCATATCTGCCGCGTGATTGAGATTTTGCACGTTAAAGAGAAGAAGCGTGCGATCTCCATCACTGATGAAATGCCGGTCCGTGACGGTTTCCAGCGCGACCGGTCCGGGCCCAGTGGTGGCGAGCGGATTCCGGGATAGCGTGTCGGGACTTAAGGTCCGTATCTGCGACGCAAAGACCGCGTCCCTAAAGAAATCCTCGTTGCTTTCATGCGTAACCACGGTCACGCCGTGAGCGACATAGGTCCGCGCACCGCCTAGATGGTCCCAATGGTGATGGGTAGTGACTAGATAGCGGATGGCTTTACCCGGAATAAGCCTTTTAATTTCGGCAATCACGGGGAGTGAGCGCGCTTCATTCTGCGGAGCGTCGACGACGGTGACAAAATCATCGAACTCAATCGCCACGCTATTATGCGAACCACCAGCCATGAGCCACACGCCGTCGGCAACTTCCTGCGCTGCTACATTGACCTGTGGCTCCGGCGCGTAGCGTACGCCGTCAGGAACCGTCAGGGCGGCGCCGGCGACATTAGCACTTGCTTCACCTACTTCAAGATTTAGCCAGTTCATTCCCGGCCGGGCCGTCAACAGATGATCGCCACGGTGGCCGTGAAACAGGAACGGAAACATTATTCCATTGCCGATGTCCTGCCATTCCGCATAGCGGATCTCTATCTGCATATCGCCCATAACAGGATTAGGAATCTGCGTGATAAGGCGCTCCATCAAGTTTTCGTCGTTGAATTCGCCCGAAACGCGGTAACCCATGGTCGTAAATGCGACGACCTTTAAAGTGCGATCCTCGGAGGCCACGTAACGGTCTACGACGGTTACATCGTCGGCTGCCAGCGCCGATTTGATAAATCCATGCGGGCTGATTGCGATCATGAATTTGCCAAGCTCCGCAGTTGAAGTGGCTTGCGCAGTGGGTTCTCCGTCGTTGTTCAGCGTCCAGGCATAGTCGCCGCTTATGAAACCCAAATTCCGCCTTTCGCCGATAATGGGTGATCTGCCGCCGCCGCGCGCGGGATAGTCGCCCTGAACGCGAACAAATTCTTCCCGCGACGAACCGGAAGAATAATCAATGGTCATGTCGTAGCTCTGCAAGACATGGCGCGGCCAGTCTTCGCCGTCGGCAAAATTCTGTCCCACCGCGCCCATCCAGCCCGAGCCCGAATATTGGACCGAATTTACCGAACTCGCGCCGATGGCGTTATCCGCCGCTTCCAAAAAGCTTGCTGCATCCTGAGCAGCTGCCGGCCCGGCCATCAAAGCCGAAGCAACCAGCCATATCCCTAGTTTGTTTCTCATACCCCATCCTCCCGGCGGATTTTCAATTTTCTGCTGCGGCCTTCCGCTCCTGCATTACACGGAGACTACTCAACATCTGAACTTTAGCTTACCTTCGAAAGTGACCATTCATCTACTCAATAAAGGGTGTGTGGCGCGCCAGGGCCAAAACCTCACGTCATTCCTAGATTGCACGAGCCCTTGCCCGCCTCCCGCAGTCGCTGAGCCTGCTCGCGGTCAAAGATTCGCCGAGGCCGTCCAGAGGGTTTGCCTTCCTTCCTGGCACGTTCCAACCTGTCGGTGGCGCGGTAGGCCTCGCCCACACCCCCTTTACCGAGTGGGCCGGTGATCTCGTAGGGACCGAGTTTTGTGCCTCTCGCAAGGGCCATGAACTCTCTACCTCACTACTGTCGCTTGTAAACTGAAAAAGCTGGAGAAAGTCTATAGAACGAACGGGTTGGAAGCAACGATTGGAATCAGCAGGATTCTCAACGTCCGACAAGATGATCTATGAAAGGGGATGTCAAGAGAAACAGCTCCCCGATGGCCGGCCAGACGGACACTTTTGTCGTGACAGCCAGCCCCTCTACCGTTATGTGAAGCCCTGGTTCCGGCAATCCGGAGCGAAATCGTACATCTTTAAGACGGTCGATTCAGAAACTGAACAGCATATGGGACGGCATGTGCCGACCATGGATCTATCTGAGCCTCGAAGGCTATCGCTGTTTCAGGTCGTGCGAGGGGGGATAGAGATTTAAAAGTGTCCTCTGGACGTATCCAGGGACCACATCTTGTGCAGATCCTCACCCTCGATCCTCAGTTGTTCCGACTCCGTCTAACGACTCAGTACGGCTCTACCGGTCACGGATCGAAACGGCTTATGTTGTCATCCAGCTCAGTTTCTTTGGATCGAACGATTCTCCTTTCTTCCAAAGCGTCAGCACCAGTGCGGCGATCTTACGGGCCAGAGTGACCCGCGCCATTTCCTCCCGCATCCCACGCATCTGGAGACTCTCCAGATAAATCCGATACGGCTCGCTTTGTTTTCCCGATGCCGCGGCTGAGAAGAACACCGACTTCAATCGCCGGTTGCAGTTCGCATTCAATCCGCGTGTGGCCACCGGTTTCCTCCGTCGCACCACACGTCCACTCTGCATCTCATACTCCGCGCTCATGTGGGTCACCACACCCAGGCCACTGTAGCTCCAGAACTGCGGTGTCGTGCGGAATCGGTACGGCGTGTCCACGATGGCGACGATCTGTGCCGCCCGAACCGGTCCCAGTTGTGGAATGGTCTCGAGCAGTTTCACCGCCTCATGGTGCCGGCCCTCCACTCGCACCGCTTTTCTGGATTGTTTCCGCAGCAACTGGACCTGGTCCAGTTCCGCATACAACCATCGGGCGCGCTGCCTCATCCCCGGCTCGGTCAGCTTCTCCAACCACTGTTCGCGCTGACTCGGCCGATAGACTCCGTCCTTCGGTGTCGGGATCCCCCGTCCCCGGTATATCGCTTTGATCCGCGACATCACCCGTTGCGTGTCCAACTGGAACGTGTCATAGGCCTGCACCAGTTGCTTCAATTCTCGCGTCGCTTCATGGCCGTGATACACCGAGCGCAACAGTCCCACCCGCAACAGCTCGGCCAGCTTCCGCGCATCCGGCTTATCCCCCTTCGACCCTTCTTGCATCCACTTGTTCTGTCGCGGATCGCACACCACCACCTCGCTCACCCACGGCCGGATCACTTCCGATAACCAGCCCGCTTGCGTGGTCTCCTCCAACCCCACGTGCATCGGCCCACTCAATCCCTCCAGCAGCCGTGTGATACTCCCCGCCTCGGTTTCCACGATCGTTTCAAACACCAGTTTGCCGCTCCCGTCTCTCACCGCAACCACCGTCGTTGCCTGGTGCACATCCATACCCATATACTTGTCTTGTTTCATCTCGAACGCTCCTTTTCTGGGATCAACGCTGTATACGTTGATCAGGTTGTTGAGTGAGTCTTCTCTCAACAACCCCCAGTCTAGGGGCGTCCTTTCATACTGCGATTTATCAGGACTTGACCCGGCATCTCTGTCTCCGCCGACTTCCCCGAAGCCGACTTTTGGGTCGTTAATGCTGCCCATTCCTAAACGCTAGGCGACTACTCATTACCTATGCAGTGAAACACCACCAAACCCCTTTGAAATTTCGTCGTTACAAAGCGGCCAGCCCTCAGAAAACCCCCTTGCCCTGCACCTTAGGCTTCCGATAATCTGGCTGCTACAATAACGGGAGAGTAACCTGCGCTTGCTCAGGTTGACCTAATCGGGCCGAGGGCGCGATCCTTTTCGAGAACCGCGAGAACCGGAGGATTTCATCATGAATTCAAGTCGAATTCCGCGACGGGACTTTCTGAAAGCCTGGGGAGCAGGAACCATGGCTCTTGCTTCGCCTGCAATGGGGCATTCGCTTCTCGCGGCTCAGGCTGGGTCGCAGGAAACCTATTCGCGTCCCGTGGGGCAGCGAGAGACGACTGTGGCGGAAGACATGGGGACGTGGATTGCGGCGCTTCGGTATGAGGACCTGCCGCCGGCGGTCGTGGAAAAGGCCAAGCGTGTATTGCTCGATACGGTCGGGTGCGCGCTGGGAGCGGTGGGTGCCGAACCGGTCCGCTTCGCGCAGCAAGCAGTCTTTCAGCAAGGGGGTCATCCGAGGTCGACCTTGATCGGGCTGGGCCGCAAAGTTTCCTGCGATCAGGCCGCGTTCCTGAACGGAATGGCGATCCGGTATCTCGATTTCAACGACTATGCACCTCCTGGGGGTCATCCCAGCATCAACGTAGCGCCGGCGCTGGCGGTGGCGGAAATGCGCAACCTGACGGGCAAGGACCTGCTGCTCGGCGTCACGATCGGCCACGAAGTGCATACCCGGCTCCTGGACGCCACGGAAGGAGGTTCCCTAAGCCGCGGTTGGGACCTGGGGACCATTACGACCAATTACGCGTCCGCGGCGGTGGCCGCCAAACTGCTGGACCTCGACGCGTCCAAGATCGCCCATGCCATGGCGATTGCCGGCGCACACGGAAACACGCTCCGGGAAGTTCGCCGGGGGGCGATGCTCAGCGGCGGCGGAATGACTCCCTCGAAAGGGACCGCCGACCCCATGTCGGCGCGCAATGGAACCTTCGCGGTGTTTCTGGCGCAGGAGGGTATGACTTACCCGCTGACGATTCTCGAAGGCGTGTATGGGTTCGGAAACAATGTAACCGGGGAACTGCGAGAAGATATCCTGCGGAAGCGCACGGGTGATTTCCAGATTCTGCAGAGTGGCACCAAGATGTGGCCCTGCTTCCTCCATGGGCAGGGGCCGATCGCGGCAGCGATCGAGGTGCACGGCCAGGGAGTGAATCCGGAAGAGATCGAGAGCATCACGGTACTGCTCAACGGGTCTGCGTATGAGAACCAGCAGGCCTACAACAAGGGTGAAATCACGACTCGGGAGCAGGCCGACCATAGCATTCCGTATGTGGTGGCTAGGTCGCTTTTGGACGGTAATGTGAGCGTTGAGGACTTCGAAGAGAGCCGCTTCCGAGACCCACGGGCGATAGCTCTGGTAAATAAGACCACGCTCCGGTTAGAGCCTGCGCTAACGGTAGGCGCGTACGTCGAGGTAAGGCTTCGGAGTGGGGCAGCACATCGCTCGGAAGTGCCGCATCCGCCGGGCAGTATCCAAAATCCTGCGAGCGACGCAATGCTGATCGAAAAGTTCATGTCCCTAGCGGAAAGGCCCTTGGGTAGGGGACGTGCCGAATCCGCCGCCGAGGCACTCCTCTTCGTTGACCAGCTCTCCGAGCTCGGTCCGCTGCTGCAAGTTCTTACATCCTAGGGTATTGCTCGGCACGCCGTTCTGGAGCAGGATGAGATCGACCGCCGACCCGGGTTTCTTTGGGTTTCAACTTGGGCAAAACCTCCTGCGGACGGCGATTGCCCCTGGGTGACGCCGTTTCGTTTACCGATCCACATGCAACGCCCCAGAAGTCGGCTTCTGGCGAGCAGCCCTAGCTTTAGAACGAGCGGATTGGAAGCAATGATTTCAGTCGGCAGGTTTCTCAAGGTCCGGGAAGATGATTTCTCAGGACTTGACCTCGAAAATTAAGGCACCGGCACCCGTTCCTTCAGGTCTTCAAACGAGACGAGATCCACAGATCCTTTTACATCGTAAACAGATCAAACAGACAACGCTGGCTCGACGCAGGATCGAGAACCTTGTAACTGGATTGGTCTGACTTGAAAACCGTCTCTTAGCAAAACGGCCTTTTTGTCCGAATTATTCTGACGACGTACACTCGAAACCATGGATTGCCGCTATGCTATGTTGGGATGATTTAAAGAAGCGAGTAATCTGGCTTCACGTTCAAATCGCGCTAAACGATCAGCGTCTCTCGCAAACTCTTCAGGGAGAGTCTTGATGGCAACTTCACGACCGAGCTTCGTATCCTTCGCACGCCACACTTCTCCCATTCCACCCTTGCCCAGGAGTGTGCTGATCTCGTAGTGACCGAGTTTGGTGCCGGGTTCCATAATCGTGGTCTTCCAGAACAGTGTTAAGAAGGCTGGGGGCAGTCTATAGAAGGAGTGGGAGAGCAGGCAATGAATTCTCAACGTCCGACAAGATTTATCGGGACTTGACCTCGAAAATCAGGGAACCGGGACACGTTCCTTCAGTTCTTCAAACCAGTTTTGAACGATGTTGATCTGCCTCAATGGCTTGGCAGTGCCGTCCGGTGGCAACGACGCGGGAAGTACAACCACCAGTTTTTGTCTCGCCCAACGTAACACTACATCGTATCCGCGACATTCCCGCCGTGCGTGTTGCCTCTCGGTATACCGCAAACCTCGCTTGTTTGACTTATCCGCCCGAGATGTCAAGTTATTCTTGAGCGGGCCCTAAAGGCTTCCATCCTTCACAATCGCCTTCGTCGGCGTCGGACTCCCACGATGAGGATGATACCCGCAACTCCGGCGACTAACCCGACCGGGCAACCAGAACCTTCGGTTCTCCACAAGCGGAGGCACTTCTCCGAAGTAAACGTAGGCCCGTCCGGTGTTGCCGGGTCCCTCCAGGGCATCGCCATCGCTTTCTCTTGCACCCACGACTACGTTGGCTCGGCCGTCCGCCGAAAAGTCTCCAGCCGAACCAACCGCGTACCCGAACGAGTCGCCTGGAGCTTCGCCGAAGAAGGTCTCGTCGGCGCGTGCTGCAGCAATGAAGCCTTCGGGGCGATTAACGCCGGCCCCGCCGTAGTAAATATAGGCAGCGCCACCCGGAGGCACACTTCGAGCCCCAATTATCAAGTCATCGATGCCGTCACTGTCGACGTCGCCAGCTCCGGCGACCGAGTTGCCGAAGGCATCGTTGTCGTCCGAACCGATAAAGATCGCATCAGCGTCGACGGCAGGGTTTTCCAGCTTGGGAGGGCCATAAAAAAGATAGACGCGCCCGGAACGGTCGCCCGCATCGCGAAAGACTGCGGGGTTGTGGGCGGCGCCGACGAGAACGTCCGCAATGCCGTTGTTGTCGACGTCGCCGGGTGATGCCACCGCATGTCCGAACATGTCTATCGGCCCCTCGCCGGTGAACACGTAGTCTGCGGCCGCGGCGGCTATGTTACCGATAAACTGAGGGCCACCTCGAAAGATCAAAGCCTGTCCCTCGGCATTCGGTCCGGCTCCCGGGCTGCCCACGAGGACGTCGTCAGAACCGTCACCGTCGACATCACCCGCGGGTGCCACCGTTGTACCGAACAACCCCGGCCCGACCAGTTTCACATCGGCGTCCCCGGATTCCAGGTTACCCCGGAGCAGATCGTCATCCTTTCCGCCGAAGAAGACCAGCACGCCTTCGCCGTTCGATCCGATAATGATGTCTGCAAAGTCATCGCCGTTCACTGAGCCGGCAGAAGACACAGCTCGACCGAATCCAGCGAAGTCGTTTCCCGTCACAATTACGTCCGCCGCCCCAGCCTGGATCCGCCCGGCGAGTCGCTCATTCCCGACCCCACCATAGAACAAGTAAGCTCGGTACGGAGGTGCATTGGCAAAAGTACCGATCAGAACTTCGTCGAATCCGTCGCTGTTCATGTCGCCTGCGGATGCGACGGAAAATCCGAACGCCGTAGCCTCTGGTCCGATGAAGACGGCGTCGGCATCAGCAGCCGACAGGTGCGGCGCGCCGGGAACGATGCGCCGACCGTAGAAGAGGTAGACGCGCCCTGAGTTCGGGGCGTCGTCGTCATTTCCGTAGGCACCGATCAGCAAGTCGTCGACCCCATCACCGTCGAAATCGGCGGCGGCGACAGCATGGCCGAACAGATCACGATCGTTCTCGCCGGTGATGATGAAGTTCTGGGCGAACGCCGAGCCGCCCACCAAAGCGGCCATAAACACGAGAAACATGGGGCCTCCTCTGAGTAAAGCTCCGGTAAACCGGACCACTGTTATCCGTCCCGATTGCCAGGGCTCCAGACCATCCGTTCTGAACTTCTTTATTTGATTGGTGCCGTAACCAGCGGTGCGTGAAATTAAGCCAAATCTCCAGGAAATGCAAGGATTGAACAGTACCCTGAAAACCTCTCTACTGTCTGAATCGCAGAGACACGGACAGGCGCAATTGACGCCACCCCTCCGTTACTTCTCCACCTACGTCTTCTCCGTAACCTCCCGAAAGCACTTCGGGCACTTCGTGGGTTCTGGACAGAACTTTACGGTTTCGACACTTTGTCAAGAAAGGCATCGGGGGTGCTCCAATCACACAGTTGATTCCGTTAACTTTCTCTTTTGGCCGTGGATTTGCAACGAGCCTTTGTGGGTCTTCGAGCGCAGAGCGATCTGAGAAGCGCAACCCGAACCTATGACGGATACCGAGGGGTTGTCATGAGTCTTCTGCGAGTAGCAAAGGCGCCGGCCGGCACGACACACCGCCAAGGTAGGCTGCAAACATTTGTGCGCTTATCAAGAGAACCTACGGTGGAGAACGGCGATGCTGGACGTCTCCTCCGTTCGCAAGTTTCGATTTGGCCAAAACGATCAACTCTTTGAGCCCTTTTCCAAAGATTTGCTTCGCGAACATTCGTAAGCGGAACCGCGTGGATTCTGAGAGAGCGGGAAGCAGGTCTGCGATCCGCACCTCAAAAACGTCACCCGTCTGGCAGCATCGAATGGCGGTTGCATCGTTCCCATCGCAATCTATCGGCAGCTCCAGTGCAAAGACTAGCTCCAGTTCGGCCTTGGCCGGTTCCGAGAACTGATATTTTACGCGGACGATGTGTGTTTCCTCTGGGCCGGTTGAGCGCATATTAGATTCTCCAGGCTCATAAGGCATGGAACCGGCGGAGGCGCGGACGCTGAATTGCGGCCCCTTCTTGTACTCCTGCACGAGCCTGTCCATTTCATGATGAAGTGCCATCAGCAGTCGAAGACCCGCTTCATTGACCCGGTCAGGTGTGTGGCGGCCATGGCGCACATCGGTCAGGTAGAGACCCTTGAGATCGTTCAACAGATCCCCGACCTCGGGGGCCAAGGCTTCAGCGAAACTGTCTCCAACCAGCTCGACAGCATCGATGGCCCGCTCAAAGACGAAATCGACGAAAGGCTGGTGCGGGCCGCTATTGGCGACGTGCAGACAGGCTAAATATTCCTTTCGCCTGTCCATCAGAATCATCAGGGGGATCAAGGCAGCTCGATAGGTGTAAAAAGATGCAAGAGCGCGGGCAACCCGGCCGTTGCCTCCTGCGAACGGATGAATCCACATCAGGCTGTGATGAGCATAGGCGGCCTGTAGAATCGGGTGTGCTGCGAGAAAACGCTTACTGTGGAGCTCGTCACAAAGCCTGTGCATTTCAGCGGACGCCTCATCAACCGGAACGTATACGCGGACACCGTTTGTTGTGACGTGATTCGGATGGTGCTTGTACTCACCTAAAGGAAATCGTTGATCCTGCCAGCCCAAATCTGTGAGTACCCGGCAAGTCTCCTGGCCGGCACAAAGCTCCTGGTGTAATTTGCGCACCAGGGTTTCTGCTAAAGGGACCGCTTCAGTCACCAGTTCGAGCAGGTAGTCGTAGCCTCGGAGCTGCGAGTCGATCAGGGCTCGCGTCTTCTCGGATTTCTCGTTCAATCTTGCTTCCCAACCGGCCGCATGCATGGCAACAGTAATGGTGAAGTCGCGATCAACCTCGTAGAGTCCCTCGACGGCTCCAGTATCAATAGCCGTTGCCCGTTTGACGATGTCCCGCGACCGCCCGAGCAGCTCCGGAGACTGGTTCTCCAATTCCCTCAGTTTCGCCGTATATCGATCCCAGCGGGTCAGATCAACGAAACACCCCACCCACTTGTCAAACGTGGATACCGGCTCGTACAAGGCGTCGAGTTTGTGAAGATCTTCCATCGTGCCCTTATCCCTTCCCAACTCTACGACAGGTATCCACCTCTAGAGAAGAAGCAAAGACTCGGCGCGTCGGCACAACACCTTGGGAGACCCGCATCGCTAATTCCGAGTATTCGACATATTACTGGGATTTTTCGCCGCGACCTGTAGAGACCTGCCATTCACAGCTTTCCACTTCTGGAAACGGGCGAACGAAGATCTCGTTCTGACCTGACTCATTCGACTGGTAAGCCGACCACGTGGAGGATTTCATGGATGGACTCGTCTAGCGTAACTGCTTGGGTCTTTCGTTGGCGCGGTAGCCGGAGTAGGCATCGACGTAGATGGGGAGAGACATTGCTAGTAATTAGCTGGCATGTCGCATTGCCCAAAGGCTGTCCAGAAAACCTGTGAATCCTCATCCCCTTCCTCAGGAAACTGCTCAACGAGAGTGCGCAAGTCGAGCAAGGTTTCAGGGGGTCTAGGTGTTAGCCACATCCCGAGTGTCTTATAGTTCCCGCTCGAAGCACGTGGAACATCTATAGCAGCCATGTTGATCTTCGTGTGATGCTTCCGGTTGAAATACCCACAAATCTTGCCGTGTAATTGGACTGCGTAGTTGAAGTCACGGTGTTCTGAACTCGCAAGGTCCACCTTACTGCCGTGAAGCAACAGATTCCTAACACCCTCTCCGTATTTTAGAAGCCTGTCGAACAATTCGTCGTCTTGGACTATTTCCTGACGGATGTAATCCTTGTCCGTACTTCGCCCACGGCGAGTTGGTGATTGACCAGCTATGGCCTCCAGCGCGCTAATCAGCATCACCAACCGGGTATAGTACGTGGCTGCGTTGGTCTCTTCGCGCAGGTACCGAAACACATCCCCCTTCTCGTCATAAGTTTCCAAAGCCTCAAGCGATTCACGTTCTTCTTCACGGAAGCCCAAGGATACTGGCCTTCGCTCTGCATAAAAGCGGAAGAAGAACGCACCTTCTGGATTCCCATTCTCTCTCTGAATGAACAAAGATTCGTAGTCAGCGCTCGTGTGACACTGCGAAACGAATGCGATTTTGTCAACAATCGGGAGTAGTTCGGCACGAAACGCATTGATCGCTTCCTGCGCAGCTAAGGCTTGGACCGTCTTGCGGGCTATCCAACTAGCAGCGGTGCCGTGGTTGTATTTGAAAGGCTCCCACCGGGCGGTCTCCTGGATTGATCTGCCATGGCCTGAACACAAAGCCGTGGAAGGTGAACTGTTCCCAAAGATTTGAGATTGTGCTGATTCGGTGTTCGATAACGTAATCGTTCATGTTTGGGATCCCCACGGAAAGTCATTGCTACTCTGGTTGGTGTGCCTACTGGCCTAACCTGAACGTTTGCAATCGTGGGAAAGTCCGTCTCAAAGTTGCATGCCCCAACTGCCCCAGTTGCCCTAACAATCTCTATCCCGGTGAAGTTCTGTAAGCAAATACGGAATGGAGTGGAAATGCTGGAACATCTAGGACACTTAGGGCACTCCGCTTGCGGTCCGTCATCGATGAGTCGTTTCGGTGCTAATTCGGGATCGAAATAGACCTTAGCGAAACGCCTTACTGCAGACGGGATTGGGTCCGGTAACAGTCCAAATCCCGAAGGTCCGTGCCAAGACGGGCCTGTGACGTTCCGATCGGCCCTGGTACCACCGTACATTCGGAAGACGTCGCTGGAAGCAGCGGTGCCGTGGTTGTATTTGAAAGGCGTTTCCAGCGGCGAGATGGGTGAGGCCCTAAAAGTTCTTGTCGGTCCCCAGGCGCAGGGTCTGTCGGCGAGCCGGTATCTCTGGATAAATATCAAAGAACGCTTCAATGCTCTGAGCGAGTTGCTTCTGGATGCTGCTTTGGTCTCCGTGAAGCAAGTGCATGCTGACACGTGCCGTCTTCCCATCTTTCAATTTAACAATCGCATCCTCGACACCCTCCAGCTCTTCGGCTGGCAAAAGCCGCAACCCGTAAATCAACGCTAAATCGGCCATATCTTTTCCTCCATCTCTGCAACCGGTGCCGCGACGCAGCCTCCTCCAGTCTAATCGTGCTTGAACGTTTCAATGTATGTGATCGATGCGTTTTCGGAAATCACCGAGACAGGCGAGTTCGTAAATAGAATAAACGACTTACTACCGAGGCACCTCACCGCGCCACACCCGAGACACCCGAACCAGTCATTTCGCCCGACTCGATAGCGACTCGCCCTACCGTCTCGGCTCGAAGTTGTTGGTTTTAGGGGATGACTCGACGGACTCGGTTGGTTCTGGCCCGGCGATGTGAAATCTCAATGTCCGAGAAGATGATTTCTCAGGACTTGACAGTCACTTTTCCCAGTAGCCGACTCGTTGGCGTCAGAACTAACGGCCTTCGAGCACCTCAGTTGGCGCTCGTGCGACTCAACCGAAGCTCTACCGGTAGACCGTCTCCCCATCCGTACTTTTCCCTGGCCAATTGGCGGACTTCCGCGCACAACTCGCCTTCCTGGTTGGGATCAAGCACACGGCCCGTTGCTTCCCTCCGTAGCGCACCCAGCCTGATCGTCACTGTGGAATTTTCCAGAATGTTCTTGACCCAGTTGGCCTTGTAACCATGTTCGGCCAGAACGTACAGTCGCCCGGCACGTTCGACAAACCAGATTTCGATTTCGCGTGCTTGTGCAGTTTTGCGACCAACGGTAGTCAGGTACAAAAACTCTTCGTTGAAAGAACCGCCAGGCATCCCGAACGCAATTGTACAAGGTCTTGAGGTCGCTCTGAATGGAACGAGCTGGGTCTTGCACCCGCTAGTGCGTCGGCACTTCAGATCAGTGCCGGCGACTTGTCGTTACTTCGAGATCGTGGCGGGGCAAATCGACCTCACCGCACCGGCATCTGTTCCTTCAGTTCTTCAAACCAGACTTCATGAGTGCGGCTCACCCCGAATGATGAAAATAAGCATTTTCGCGCTCTCGATACTGCGGAAGAGGGCCCGAAACGCCTGGACTGATCCTAAAGGACTTACGCCATATTTTCGTAACAGTTGAGGACGATGTTGATCCGGGACCGCCTCGCCCCACCGATGTCAGCTCTTTCAGCTGGAACAATCGTGATGAATTCTTCGCCGGCTGGGTGATGCCCACTTCTAACGAGCCGGATCACGGACTACGTTGCGCAGGTCCTCGTACGTTCCGACATCGCCATGAATGCCAACGATTGTTTGCACGTTCAAATTCAATGCCTCGATGCCTTCGAGGAGCTCGCGCGGCAACTCGCCCGGCCGTATGCTCCCCCCCTCGCGAGGGCTGACATGGTCCGCCTCGATCAGAATGCGTTCTCCTGGAAGATAAATGATCTGGTAATCGTCCGCGTGCGATGTCGCATATGGGTAAATTTCAATTTGTCGGCTCCCGTCGGTCAGGATCTTCGGTTCCGTGATCCCTTCGACGACGGCTGCATCCCGGCTCTGTTCCAAACGCTCCGCCCGGATGGTGTGCGGTGCTCTGGCGATGCGCTCATAGTGTGCTGCACTGATCGCCGGCGCGACAATCGTTGCCCCCGCTTCCGTGTATGTCCGTATGCCGCCTGAGTGATCGTTGTGGAAATGGGTTGGAATAACGTAGCGGATCGGCTTCGTTGGAAAGCGCTGTCTGATCGCCGCGAGAACGCTTTCTGAACGCTCTTCATAGAGCGGCGCCTCAACGACCACAAGATGGTCCTGAAACTCGATGAGCACGCTGTTGTGCGACGTTCCCCGGATATGAATGACGCCGTCGGCGAGCGGCACGAACTCCACCGGTATGTCCCTGCCAAAATCCAGGTAGCTGACATTCATCGCCAGACGGCGCAAGAGCCATTGCGAGGGGATCGGCTCTCCTTCGATGTCTTGACGCCGTAGGGCCTCAGGCACCAGGAACGTTTCGGGCGAGAGCTCAACATTGTGGCGCACGGACTGGAGGCGTTCGCTCTGCAGCAGTTGCCCGTTGATTTCATGTCGCAGGTCGAAAGGCACCATGATGCCATCCACAGACTGCCAGTCCGCGTAACGCAGGGTGTACCGGCTATCCCCGTAGATGGGGTCGTGTTCGAGGATGTCGACTTGTGTAAGGAGCTTAGTCCGGACATCCAGGTAGATTTGAAATTCCTCACCGTCGTTGTCAAAGCTCAGGACGCGCTGTGGCAGCCCCTCCACTTCGGTATCGGGGAGCCGCGTCAGGCTCGCCCGTCCCAACGCCGTGAGCACGAGGGCATTGGCTGAACGCTGTTCTTCCCGTATGCGGCTCGCCAGTCGACCCGGATGTAAACGCGTCGTTTGAGAAGTTCCGCCTTCGATGCTTTCTTGCAGCAGCCCGTCGTCTCCATCAATAATTTCAATATAGCGAACAGGCACCTCCCTTGGATAAATCGTCCTGCCGTTCCACTCCAAGCGGAGTCGTGGGCTTGCAATCTCCCGAGTCAGCGTGTAGCGAAAATCTGCCACACGTCGAGCCTGGCCACCCGGACGCAATGCCTGCTCGGGCTCAAATTGCTGTCCCGAGCCTTCCAGCACTTGGTTTATCAGGGCGTGCAGTGCCTCTACTCCACCCATCGCATGTGCGGTCTCTTCCAATATCGCGGTGGCTTCCCCGTTTTGTGCCAGTGCCGGAATATTTGCTACTGAAAGAACCAAAAGTAGCAGGCTGAATCGAATCAATTTGCGCGTCCACATAGCGTGTGCTCCCGGCCGCTGTTCGACCTGTGGAAGGCCAAGGAGAAACCGACCTCCGCCTCTGCCCATGGCGGAAAGGATCTCGTAGTGGCCGAGTTTGGTGCCAGATTCCATGTTTAAAGTGTGCCGAAACGAAACGTGAAAAAGTTGGATAAATCTAACTACAGGTGGGGGTTATAAGCAAGGAAGTTGTGAGCCCGCGTATCACGGTTAATTCTCAACGTCCGCGAAGATGATTTGTCAGGACTTGAACTCAAGAATTGCGGCAATAATGGGCCGAGGCCGACTGAAAACGCTTAGGACACTCCCTGAGCACCCCCCTAGAATCGCTTGACTCGAATCGTGTCCACGAATGATCGTGGATGCCGTCCCACCATTCGTATTGAGCAAGGATGGCCCTAGCCGCAAGACGCGGCAGCGAATGGACAAGTTGACCACCCATGGAATGGATTGATACGTTTGCTGCGGAGGTTCTCGACAGCGACGACTCCTTATTGATTGACTTCGTGCCCGTGAAGCCTAGCTGACTAACAATTTAAAACGGAGAGAGCCCGTGGCGACTTATGTGAGCTTGTTCAACTTTACTGACGAGGGACTCCGCACAATCCAAGAAACAACACAACGCTTTCAAGGATCAGAGGAAATCTGCAAGAAACTTGGCGTGAAGATCAAGGATCTTTACTACACGAATGGACAATACGATGGAATCGCAATCATGGAGGGGGATGAGGAAAGTGTGAGCGCGGCGGCTCTGGCTATTGGCGCGCTCGGCAATACACGAACCGTTACCACTCGTGCCTTTACTGTCGACGAAATGAAAAAGATCACGTCGAAAATGCCATAACCTTTCGGCGACATGTCGGCAGCATCGCATCGCGCCGCCTCGATTGCGACTCGCCCCACCGCCTCGACTAAGTTGGCGGTTATTGGGGGATGACTCGACGGACTCGGTTGTTTCTGCCCGTGCCGACTACGAACCCTACTGCACTGCGTCAAAGACCAGGACGTTGTTGGTCCCAGTTTCGGTCTGGGTCATTGTCTGGCCGTCTCTGGAGACTGCCAAGGTGATGCTTCCCCCCGGATTGTCCTCGGGCATGTGCTATATCGTATTCGCATTCGTGGCCCTGAACACCCGCAAGGTGGTCGATTGTGTTCCTCCGGTCAGAAACTGGGCCAAATTGACCTGTGAGTAGATGGGATAGCCCTCGGCGTCGAGCTTGAAAGCCGTGTGGATAAACCCCGGATTTCCGCTGGGGTCGACATATATAAAGGTGAAAACGATGAATCCATCCTCACCTTCCTCGTACCTGTGAACGACACTCCGCAAACCTGGGCCAGGATCAAATGTGGATCGCTCTACATTCATCTCCCACGTTCCAATAATCGGATGCGGGGACTGAGCTTGTGCAGCCAGGCAGACGAGTAGCAACAGACCGATGGCAATGAAACTGCGTTTCATCAAAACCTCCTCGAAAGGCTTTACGCCGCTTGGATGTTTGGACACGCTGGGTTCTTCTGTACTGCGGCGGGACGGGCAAGTCAAAGGAAAAGCAGCGGACTGAAGCACGCACGCTCGTCTAGGGCACCGGCACCCGTTCCTTCAGTTCTTCAAACCAGTTCAGGACGATGTTGATTCCCTGTTGCGCGGTTTGTTGCACGAGTGATCCGGCTTTACGAGCAAGTTGCATCGAGTCAATGCATCGGAGACTGCGTTCGACGTTGGATCGTATGGATTGATAGTGATGTCCGATATCGAATGCACTATAGTGATCGAAAATGCGGGAGTGCGCGCAACCGGCTTTGCCGCGTCGCCGGATGTGGAATGCTCTCACAATGAAGAGCCGGGCCTGCGTTCACGATTTTAGGAGTTGAAACAATGCAACGAATCACAAGGAATCCATATTTGATTTTTCCTTTGGGCGCTGCTGCTTCAATGGCAGGCCTGGTGATCTTGTCTCTCCTGAGAGACGATCCTCTCAGTGTCAATATTCCTTTTGTCGCCTTTCTAGCTTTGGTGCCGCTAGTGGCTGGGTGGTACTCCTTCAGCACAAGGTCACGCGCCAAACGAGGCTGGTGGATACTGCATTGGCTCGGGACTACGGTTCTCGGCGTTTTGGCAGCTGGCATCGTATTGTTTGGCTCATTGATCTTGATTCCACCTGGACCTTACGAGGCATACAACTACGCTCACTTTAACTTTGCGGCATATGACTCGGTATCAGGACAACGTGTGAGCGTAGGAGGGGAGGCGCTGGATGCGACTCTCTATACGCTGGAGGAAGACAATGTGAAGCTTTCCGACCTCTGGGCGGAGAGGCCGATCGTTCTGGAATTCGGAAGTCTCACCTGACCGGTTTTCTGTGCAAAGGTTCCCGTGATGGAACCTCTAGTGAGAGCTTACGAAGGCAAGGCTGATTTTTACGTGTTGTATACGCGGGAGGCTCACCCCGGAGAAAACTATCCAGCACACGAGAGTTTTTCCGACAAAATGAACGATGCGCGGGATCTCAAACGGTTTGAACCAGTTGAGCGGACAATTTTGGTTGACGACCTGGAAGGAACCATGCACACAGACTATGGCGCCAGGCCCAATTCTGTGTATGTGATTGGGAAGGATGGGATCATCCTGTTTCGGGCGGACTGGAACGATCCGGAGGCGGTGCAAGTCCAATTGGATCGACTCTTGCAGAACGATGGCAACGCTTCCGGTTTAGAACCGGTCGATATAACAGACGATTTTACGGGTATCGATGGTGGTGCTGTGAACACAGCTATGAGAGTCATGAAGCGTGCGGGATATACTTCGATTGTGGATTTCGCGGTCTCTTCCATGAATTTGTTTCAAGGTCGGATTGCTGCACAGCGCAATTAACTCGCTTCACGTTGAAATCGAGTTAAACGGTCAGCGTCTTGATGGCAACTTCACGCCCAAGTTTAGTATCCTTCGCACGCCACACCTCTCCCATTCCTCCCTTACCGAGGAGTGTGCTGATCTCGTAATGACCGAGTTTGGTGCCGGGCTGCATTCGCCGTGCTCCTATTTAAGGACCGCGCTGACTTCGGCTTGCACGACGAGGCGGTCTGCGTCGTCCTGGAGAAGGTATCGTCCGCGCACCAATCGGGCGGCGGCTGCGGACACTTTCGCGACGTAGTTCTCGTGGCTCCCGTAGCGTTCTTCGAGCGACGGTCTCGGATCACCGACTGCGAGTCGCTCTGCCCTGGTCCTGGCGAATGGAATGTAGCCACCGGCATTGGTCCGAATATGGCCCTTGTAGAACCCACTGGCAGTCGTATTCCAGCCCGTGTACGTTCCCAGAGGAACCTGGTGGAGCACGCTGGCCACTCCACTGACCTCGTTCCCATCGGCGTCGACCGTTGGCACTACTGTGGGAAGCACTTGGCGAATCGGAGGAGGCTGGATCGTGATGACTCCCGAGAGGTCGTTGTAATCGAACTGCGTTCCGAAGTCATATTCGTAAAGTGGGTTGAGAATTCCGTCCGGTATCGGCACACCTGGGATCGTTGGAAATCCAAGCGCGGCCTGTGTAGGTAACGTCAGTTCTCCTCGATCGAGTCGCGGATATTGACTCGGTGGAGGGAGCGTACCCTGCACGACCCAATCCACTAACGCAGTCTGCAACGCACGCAATGTGTCGCTGGAAGGATTCGGGTTCGGTGCCAGGTCGCAGCAGGCGTTAGGCTCTGGGTTTGGATCGAATCCGCCGGGTCCACCCCCATGCCTCACTCCCGGGAAGTAATACCGTCGGACATTCGATGGCAAGGGAATATCGCGGTCAGCCCGAGTGCCCACCAAGTTCGGAGACGCACGCAAGTTGTAGAACTCCGCCGAGCCGAACGTTTCCACGATCTTGGGACAGGTTTCCGTAGCCTCGCACCGATCGAGCAATCCCGCCGAGGCATGGCCTCGCGCTTCGTCGGCATAATTGGCCCACCAGACAACGCCATCACTCCCGGCTTCGTACATCGCAGCCGCCCCACCGGGAGCTGCGAATCGGATATTCATTGCCAGGAGGCGAGCGGCACGTTCGGGGTTGCTGCCGTCGAAAACAATTCGCCCAGCCTCGTCCTGATTGAAGCCCAGGTGAATGAAGCTTCGAAGGAAGTTCCCGGACTGCGAGTTGCCCTGGCTTACCGTCCAGTTGATCCTTCCGCGCAGAACATTCGGAGCCCCCGCATCGTCCTGGGTTCCGTAGCGCAGATAGGAATTCAGATCTCGCGTTGCAGCAAATCCGATTCCGTGGACCTTGGGATCCTTGGCAGTGTAGACAAGCTCGTACAGAAAGGCGGGATTGAATCCGCCCTGGATACAGATCTTTCTCGGATCGGGTGTGCCTGGAAAAGGGCTCCGACTGCAATCGGCAAAGGCCCACTCTGTGCTGTATAGAGGGATGACAGCACCATGTTCTGAGGCTCGGCGGGTCAGGGTGGCTTGACCCGTATCGAGCGTGACCGGATCGGCGGTCCCCACAACCCGACCGCGAATTATTGGCAAGGTCGTCGTGTTCGGAGGCATGTCGCTGAACCTGGCGAGCACGGGCCCCGTGATACTGGATCCATCGGAGTTCCTGGCTATCGGAACAAAAAGCGTCTCCCTACCATCGGCGGGCTCGAGGTCTCCCTGCCACCCACTGGCGACAAGGACGTGGCCTTGATTTCGAGCATCGGCGAGGAACCCACCACCGGTCAGATTGATCCGGCCGCGGTTCGGGACGAAATAGAGAAGCGCTCCACTGGCTTTCGCCATGTCGGTAGGTTTGATGATGGTGAACGTCGCCACGTATTCCACCATCCCTCGCCCGTTGCGTGGAGCAAATTCGAGATCGGTAATGATGGCGTTCAGTGGGTGCCTGGGGTCCACTTCGCCATAGGCGTGGCCTGTGAGTTTTTCGTATCCATCATCGCCTCTGAGCGTCTCCGTGTGTTCTACTACGAGCCGCGTGATCTCAGCCGGGGTGGGATTCGCCACCGTGAGGATTGCCACAGCCACGAGCGTGGCCCTGAAGAGTCGAACCTGCATGCGTTACCTCCTTGATTTCCTGAGCGGGCCCAGGAATTCGTAGTGGCCGAGTTTGGTGCCGGAATCCATGTTTAAAGTGTGTCGCTGAAAGGTCTCTGAAAAACTCGGTAAACGATACTAGAGGTGGGTGTTAGAGGCAATCAAAAGGTCAGGCCCTGATAAACGACATTGTCAGACATTGAAAAACCTCAGTAATTTGCCCAATTCTCAACGTCCGACAAGATGATTTGTCAGGACTTGACGTCGACTTTTCGTTCCAGATTCGGCGACCACACCTTTCGTTAACGCGGCCGCCGTCGGGTGCAGCCACTTGTTAGGCGGCCCGTTCGTCAAGCCGCGAAGTGGTATTTGAGACATTGAGTCTCGGACTCGACCATTCCGGCCAGCATGTCAGACGCTGTTCCAGGCGCGAGCCGTACCTCACGGGTAGCCGAAAAGGCTGTGTGCGCCCCTCCAATCCGATTCAGCTCGAGGATAGCGTCGTATTCGAGAACGCCAAGAGCCGGTTCCAGAGCGCGATAGCGAAGGCGATAACGACCTGCCCCTTCTTCCGCGGTTCGTTCGTAGATCTCCTCTTTCAGCGTGGTGCCTGCCACCTCAAACTGAAATGTTGACGGCACGTTGTCCGGTCCGCCGCTCAACCACTTGAAATCGCTTGTCAGTCCCGGCAAACCAACGGCAACGAGGCGCTCCCAGTCCCACAACAGTGCCCAGACTTCGGCTGGAGCGTTGTCGAACGTCGCTGTAGCAACGATCCTGTATTGGTCGGGCCCGGTTACAGTGGTCTCAACATTGACGGCGCCGCGTTCCGATACTGGTTCGCCCGCGTTACGCTCGTTCGCCATACGAAAGCCTCCCCGTTCCCGTTTGTCTGCCTAACATAGTAGTAGGCTGCGGTCAGACACAGTTAACTCCCCCCGTGCCTTGCGATCTTTTAAACACGACGCCACCTGCAGCTCCAAAGCCTGTGTTGTGATTTTTCTGTGTCTTATGCTGAGGCAATGCCGCGGAAGAACTGGAATTAGGCTGCAATGCGATCACCTGGACGTATAGTCGGCTTATCGGAAAGTAGCAGTTTCAATTCTCAACGTCCGAGAAGATGATTTCTCAGGACTTGACCTCGCAAATCAAGGCACTGGCACGCGTTCCTTCAGTTCTTCAAACCAGTTGAGGACGATGTTGATTGGACGTTCCGAAACTAAAGGGATGGTTTTTGCGAGGTCAGTTCACGGGGCGGGCGGGAACGTTCTGGAGTTCGGAGACACCCCGGTCGAACAGGTTCCGGATTCTGGAACTGGATCGAAACTCTCTAAGGATCGCGCCCTGCCGACCTCGGTAAGTTTCGTCGATCACATAAGCCAGAACAGTTGCCATCACCGCGCCTTCCTCGGTGTCGGTCGCATCGAAACGTCGCGCGAAACCCCGCAGAACGCCCTCGAACTCTGAGTCCTCCCACTGCTCGAGGGTCGCGTCGATCCTGACGAACTCCTCAAGGACGCCAACGTACCGGAGACTGGGCGGGTGATGCCAGAACGAAACGTCGGGACCAAACTCCTCGACATAAAACGGAAGATAGAGGTTGGCGTTTGCGGGAACCCGGCGGATCAGCGCGGGATTGTACCGCCGCACCTCATCGACGGAGAGCCCGGTCTCCCGGGTGACTTCTTCAAGACTGATCGCCCTCGGGACACGCATGGCATAGACCGGAACCTGAGCAATCTCCGTCTTGAGGTTCTCCACGTTGAACGTGTTGCCAAACACCATCTCCGCATACAGGGAGGAGCGGGGACCGTAGGTCCGGAAGATTTCGCGATAACGGCGCAGCGAAACCCGGCGCAGTTCGACGGCGAAAGCCGCGCCCAGGAAATACTGCTCCCGGACGTCCCGGCCACCCAACCGCGAGCCGTTGATTACCGTGCGTCCGACGTTTGCGGCCCCGGCATGATGCTCCGAAAGCGCCGGAATAAATGATCCATATTTGGTCGCCAGGGTCACCAGGTAGGCGGCACAGTACGGTGCCTGCGTTGTCTGGTTGTACCCTTCGATGACATGGGAGGCATGCCGCTTGAGCCGATTCCAGTTTCGATCGAGCCACTGGCAGAAACCCAAGGCTCTGGCCTCCGAACGGACCTTGCCGTTCAGTCCCGATTCGAGGACGGCCTGGGCCAGACCGATCTCGGCGGGGACGGCAAAGCGTTCGTAGATAGCGCTCCACTCGTCGAGAAAAGCACCGTAGCGCCGGGCGTTTGGGAGCAAGAAGTTCCCCCGGGTAGAGTTGTGGACGACGGGTCCGACACGGGGCTCGAGAAGCGAGGCAACCAGGTCGCGGCGCCGGTTCTGGCGCGACGGCAGAGACTCGCCTTCAAGGAGGGACTCGAACGCAGGATCTTTCCAAAGGCCCTCACGAGCCCAGTTTCCCCGGGTGGGAAACGAGACCAGGAGCCTTCCGTCCACCGCGCTACCAAAAGCGACATGCCCGTCCGGGATCGTGAAGACATGCTGCCAGAACGGATAGGACGGCCGGAACGCCTCTATCGCCGTAAGATCGCTCTCCAGGCGGGCCCGGGAATACTCGTACGCCGGATGGTCAAAGCGGGGCGGGGCGGGTTCGAGACCAACAGCAGGAGCGGAAGTCTCCGCGGCCACCTCCATCAGAACCACGTCTCTATGGCCAATATGATCGGACGCCGTCAGAATGACGAGCGTGGCGAGGACGAGGATGATGGACTGTTTCATCGAACGGCGGCACCTTGAACTCCACCATCGCCGTGGATGCGTTCCCAGCTCTTTCCCATTTTCGACCCTCGCTTCGGGGCCTGCCACAGATACAGTTGAATTAGGACACCGTTCCCGAAGTGCAGTGGGAATCGGCGGTTCCGTGGACCTCGAGAATTCTCCGACAACGGAGTATATCTGGACGCCAAATCACACGCAACAACTGAGCGTGGCCCTCAACGTCCCGAATAGTTCATGCGGACCTATCCCCTCAGACATCTGTCAATGCGAAAGTCGAGGGAATTCTTGTTGAAACCCGGATTGGAACGGCGCCGGAATAGCGAGACAACCGGGCAGTCCGACACCTGAGCCCTAAAATGGTAACGAAAGTGTTCAGTATCCTCTCGGGCAATTCTGCTTTGCAGATGTGAGTTCTGTTTCACTTGTTACCGGAGTCTTTCAGTCTGGACGTATGGCCTTCTGTACGTTCGAGGGTGAGGTTCCACGCGATCTGGCAGCGGCCGGGTTGGGCACCAGATTCCATCATTAGTGCCTCTGCCCGCTCGTTCTGAGCTTCAGAACCAGGGCGTTCGGATCCAGTGCTGAACGGCGTTCGCTATGGATCCAGGCCGCCCGCAGGGTTCCGGATGGTCTGGTTGAAATCCTGCTCGTCGATCGGCGCGAAAATGACCTCGTAGATTTCGGCATAGGGCGAATCCGGCCCCTGCAGCTTGAACGTTCTCGTATCGCTCGTCCAGGGTTGCGCAAAGATACCGGGGTCGTTGAACGTCATGGTGAATTCGATGGTCTCGCTGTCCACTCGCCGCCAGCGTTCCTCGAGGCGCAAGGCGGGGCTGGCCGGCGTGCCCCACTCGTCAAGCCAGGCTCGGGAGTCCAGGCCGACGGTTTCGACCACGAACGTGTCGCCTTCCCAACGCCCAATGGAGTGTCCGTACCACCACGGATCCGGATTCTCGGGCAAATCCCGTCCGTCCGTCCAGATGATTCGCCATGTGTGATTCCACTCGAAGATTTGTACGACTTTGTCCTCGAACTGAAATGTTTCATGCGGTCTGTTGTATTCCAGCAAGCGCGCCAGACCAACGGGATTCGCGCCTCCGAGCGGATCGTTCCCAAACGCTGGGGGTGCGCGTCTTGGCCCTTTTCCCGGCTTGTTTTCGTTGAACGCGGCCAGCCCCTGCGGCGTCCATGGCGGTTCCTGGTTGCTCCATTCCGTCAGGCGGATCCCCTCGTCCACCAGGGCGCCGCCTCCGCCTGTTCCGAACATCCATACGCCGGTGAGGTCCTGCTTATCGAATCCTTGCTGCCCCCCCTGGGCCATGGCCCCAAGCGAAAGGAAACCCAGGGCGAACGCCAACAATATGATTAAACTGATTCCACGATTCTGCATCTGAAACTCCACGTTGTTGAGACCAGTCTTACTCGATCGGCAAGAGTTCCTCGCCGTTCACAAACACGGACTCCCGCCAGTCGATCTCCCCAATGGGCGAGCCGGCCCTAGATGGATACATGTAAAGTCTGACCTCGTCGCCCAGTTCAAAAATGTCTTGGGCATACCCCCGCCTGGCGAACATGCCCGGGCTGAGAGTCTCCGCGCCCCAATTCACCACTTTTCCATCCGCGCCGGTCACATCGAAGAAGAGCCGAGCGTGTGGATTGGCCCAAACCCACTCGGTCACGGTTCCTTCCAGCTCGATGGGATTGTCGCGGTCATAGGATATCGCCGTGCCGTGGTGCGCGAACACCGGCCCGGAAACCACAAGAAAGCCCACGAGTAAGGCAAGGCATGTTCGGTCCGTCACTTTCATGTGAACTCTCCTAAATAAATGCTAGTTGTAAAATAGATACTTGCCTCTTGTTGGTGAGGGACCGATACGACATCCGCGCCTCGGCCTGTGGCCGCGCGCGGGTTGACATAACACCCATACGACGACATTGACAGCGCTGCCATAGCCGTCGGCCGCTGCTTATATCGCTTATCCGTAGCTTGGCTTCACGTTCAAACCACGCGAGTCGATCCGCATCCTTGGCAAACTCTTCAGGAAGCGTCTTGATGGCGACTTCGCGTCCGAGTTTCGTATCTCGCGCACGCCACACTTCCCCCATGCCTCCTTTTCCAAGGAGCGTTGAGATCTCGTAGTGGCCGAGTTTGGTGCCGGATTCCATAATTACGGTCTGTCAGAACAGTGTATAGAAAGCTGGGGGCAGTCTATAGAAGGAGTGGGATAGCAGGCAATGAATTCTCAAGGTCCGACAAGATGATTTCTCAGGACTTGAACTCGAACATCAGGGTACCGGAACCCGTTCCTTCAGTTCTTCAAACCAGTTAAGGACGATATTGATTTGGGGGCGGGAGGGTTCGCCCGGTTCTGTCTGCCCGCTCGCCGGCACCCAGGCGAGCGACCCCGAGTCGGAAACAGAGTACTGGGACGGTCGCGTCCGAACACCCTCGAAGAGGGTAACCGGCTCACCCACGGCTTCGAGCGTGGTCAGATCAAACGGAACCGCGAACAGCACATCATCTAAACCGTAAAGAAGGTGACCGGTCGGGAGATACCGCGGGAATAAACCGGGGAACAGGACCTTTCTCTCTCCGGATTCCAGCGACTGCACGACGACGTCTCCTTCTACTGGCCCCTCGGCCTGGAACAGCACCGATCTTCCGTCGGGCAGAATCCGAGGCCCATAAGTAAGAGACGCACCGGAGTCCTCGATCAGCACTTCAGGCGGCCCCCCATTTGCCGAAACCTGCATGACGGTTTCGTTCTGGCCCCACACGATGGTCTCGTCAGCGCCCCAAAATGGGCGGCCTGTCGGATCGCCGGCAGTATCGGTGAGCGTCACGTGAGTGCCCCCGCTGACGGGAATCTTCTTCAATTGACTGTCAGCTTCAGACCAGTAGCCAATCCACGCGCCATCCGGTGAAAAGAATGGGTCCGATGGATCGACATCGCTTCCCGGAATAGGGCTCGATACGAGGGTATCCATTGCCAACAAATAGAATTGTTGATTGGCTACGTACACCATCATGGAGCCGTTCGGAGAAAGAGCCATAAGCGGGCTGCCTACGAGAGTGAATTGTTGGCCTTCGGGCAGGACATGAGAAAAGCGGCTGACCTCTAAGGCAGATGGGGCCGGGGAAGGCCTCGAGTTGCAGGCGGCTGTGGCGGCGATCACGGCCAGAACGATGGCCGCAGCCCACGGCAGCTTCGATTGCGCTTTGGTACCTGAATCCATTGATTATATGTACAGAAAAACGAAATTTGAAAATATGGCTAGATATAACTACAGCTTGGATTGATAAGCAAGAAAAGTCTCAAGGCCTGAGCCCTTTGCTGAACACTTCATATTGCCGGGCAGCCAAAGGCAATACCAATGCCAGGCCGAGCAGGTCGGTGATCCAACCGGGATGAATTAACACCACGGCTCCGACGAACACGACCGTGCGTTCCCATCCCGCCAGTGCTGTCCTGGCGTGTCCGATGACTCCGGCTGCGAGCGCCATGACCCCGATCACGCCTGTCGTTGCTGCCAGGAGAATTTCGGTGGCGGTACCGATCATCAAAAACGCGGGATTCAGCACGAACATGAACGGCAGGATGTAGCCGGCAAGGGAAAACCTCCATGCCGTAAACCCTGTCCGCATGATGTCGGCGCCCGCGATCGCTGCGCCGGCATATGCTGCCAGAGCCGTTGGGGGCGTCACCATCGACATCATGCCGAAGTAGAGAATGAACATATGCGCGCCGATCGGGAGAATCCCCAAGCTCACCAGTGCGGGTGCCGCCAGGGTTGCCAGCAGGAGATAGCAAATGGTTGTCGGGAGCCCGAGTCCGAGAATCACGGAGGAAAACATCACCAATACCAACGCCGCGTAGATATTCCCGGCGGACAACTCGAGAATGATGGATGCAAAACGGGAGCCCAGAGCCGTCATCACGGTGATCCCAATGATGATTCCAACCGAGGCGCTGGCGCAGCTGAGAGACGTTGAATTATAGGCGGCAGTTTCCAGAACGCTGACGATCCGCCTCGGAGTCAGCCGCCCTCCTCTCACGAACATGCTGGTTACGAAGGTGACGACCAGTGCAAATGACGCCGCTCTCGGGGGACTGTATCCGGAAAGCATGAGCCCGACGAGGCAGCCCACCGGCAGGACGAACAAGAAAAGCTGAGGGCGTCTCAGGATGGTGAGCGCCCGCGCTCCCTGGCCTTCGGGCGACAGGCCACCGATGCCATGACGGACGGAGTAGAAGTGAATCGTCGTAAACAGAGCCACATAAAAGAGCAGGCCAGGTATCAAAGCCGCTGCGGCGATTCCCAGGTAGGGGACTCCCAGCAACTCCGCCATGATGAAGGCCGCGGCGCCCATCACGGGCGGGATGAGCTGGCCGCCCGTGGACGCAACGGCTTCGACGGCCCCGGCCACGTGCGGCTGGAAACCGATTTTTTTCATCATCGGAATGGTGAGCGATCCCCCGGTGACGACGTTCGCGACGGCGCTGCCGTTGATCATTCCAAGCAGACCGCTTGAAACGACCGCAACCTTGGCGGGCCCCCCTCGAAATTGCCCGAATGCGGCCTGACCCAGATCAATCGCGAAGTCCAGAGCTCCGACCGTCTGAAGCACAGCCCCAAAGAAGACGAAGGGAAACACGTAGGTAAACATCACCGTCAGCGCGATGCCGAAGATGCCCTCCATGGTCAGAAACGACTGCGTGAGGATGCGGCTCACGCTGTATCCCGCGTGGCCGCCGATGTATGTGGGCAGATACGCACCGTAATATGCATACAGGACGAACACCGCGGCAAGGGTCGGAAGCGGCCAGCCGATCAATCTCCGGGTCGCCTCCAAAACAAGCGTCGTGCCCACGGCGCCCATCACAACGTCCAGAGTTGTCGGCGTGCCCATGCGGTTGATCAGGCCCTCGTAGTCGACCACGATGTACGCACAGGCGATGATGCCCCCGGCGGCGAAGGCAAAGTCCAGGAGAGCCCGAAACGGACGCTGCGGACTCCCATCGGGTCTGTCGGTGGGCCGCAGAAAGGACAAGGCCAGCGCGAACAGCAGGAATATCGCGCGCTCCTGAAACGGTGGCAGCGTAAGCGTGTTGATCTCAAAGAGGACGTAGATCGAAAAGCATGCAGCCAGGACTCGAATCGAATAGCGGTGAACAGTTTCGAAGCGTGAAGGTCGTGGCCGGGCGGCGGTTTGGACTCCCCCAACGCCGTCGTTCGTGATCATGTCAGCGTCCTTGATGGCCAATGGGGATTCGGCTAGCGGACCGGAGACAGGGTGTCTGTGGCATTAGCTGGTTGCGGGTTCCAAATTCCGATCTCTTCGAAATACCGCAGGCTGCCTTCATGATATGGAATCCCGATATCCATAGCCGCCCGTTCCGGTGTGATTTCCGCGCCATGGCGGACCAGATCGGCGATCATACCCCTGTTTTCGTAGATGGTCTTGGCGATGAGGTAAACGTAATCGGGATCGGCGTCGGCCCTGACAAGCAGTTGGCAGGTGCCCGTGTCGACTGCCCAGAAATCCGAATCCATGCCTGCGTATGTCCCACCGGGAATCATGTACTTCTGAATAGTGGGGATCTGGGCCCGAAGGCTGTCCAGACTTTCCTCGTCGAACTCGAGGAATTTGAGGTTGTGTGTGGCCGTGGCGGCCAGAATGGTCGCATGCGGGATACTGCCTCCAACCTGGACCGCATCGACGATCCTGTCGGTCAGCATGGTGACCGCGTTCGATTGGCCTTCGTAGACAGGCCGGATGTCGGCGTAGCTCACGCCATGGGCCGCCAGGATAGGACGCGTGAAGCTGTCCCAATTGCCCCCTGCCGGTCCAACGGCCACTCGTTTTCCCGCGAAGTCTGAGAACTGGGTGAGGCCGCTGTCTTCGAGCGCGAAGAAGAGGTTGACGCTCGCATGAAGAGAAATGACGGCCCGGACGGGAAACTGTTTGTCGAAGGGTTCACGTCCCTCGATAGCCGGAAGCGTGACGGAAGCATTGGCAAGCCCGAAGTGGAGCTCACCTCCATCCAACATTCGCAAATTCTGTCCCGACCCACTCGTCGCTTCGTTCGTAGCAATCACTCCCGCCAACTGAGTACCGAGGACCTGCGCGATCGCATTACCCATTGGATAGTAGGCACCCCCGACAGTGCTGCTCGCAATCTTGATCCTGGATGGCACCGTCGTTCCGTCAATGACCACGGTGCGTTCGGAACCCTCGGGTCGGGCACACGATGTGGAGATCAAAACAGCAAGCGCGGCAATCAGTGCAATTGCTGGTCGGATCCGGGGATCTCGTCGAGATGCAAATTCAACCGTGTGAGACGGAGGTTCGAATACCCACTGAATCGTTTTCATAGAAGTTTGCTCCCAGATATGCGCGCGTCGTTCCATCGATCGTTTAAAGACACGCCGCGCCTGACGTTTCCCCGAGACAGGGTACCTTTGACCGTTCGCTTTTGTCACGATCCGAATTTCGTGTTTTACGGACAGGCCGAGAGGCGTGGAGAGGGCGTATCAGGCGTTGATGTCAATATAGGAGCGCCCCTGTACGGGGCGTGTCTTAACGAACAATGGTTCCATCGAACCCGGGCCATGGTTGATCTCGCAGGCGGAGATGCCTGTCGCGGGGCTGACAAACCGTGACGTAGGGGATACAATCGCGCTGACCCCATGGGTATCCAGCGTCGGCATGTGCTGCCATAGGCATACCCCCTGGGATGAGCGCTGCAATGAACGAAAAAGTCTCGACTGAACTCGTTCTCACACTCGCTGGTTATGCCGGCCTGCCCCTCGCAGAGGATAGAGCCCAAGCCCTTGCCCTCATCCTCGGTCCAGCGCTACAGAATCTGCGAGCGATGCGGCCCGAGGGTTACGAGCACCTGGCGCCGGGTCTGAACTTCCGTGTTCCTACCGCAGGCGACGACACGCCGGGATGAGTGTTATTGATGACGGCGAGATCTTCTACCTTTCCCTCAAGCAAGTCTCCGAACGTATCGCAAGTGGCGATCTGTCGCCCGTAGAGGTCCTGAACGCTGTGATCGAGCGCACCTCGGGCCTCGAACCTCGCTTGAACGCTTACATCACACCCACCTTCGAGAGAGCCATGGACGATGCGCGAATGGCCGAGCGCGAGATTGCGGCTGGCAAATATCGCGGGCCACTGCATGGCGTGCCCATCGGGCTCAAAGACAACTACTGGACGGAGGGCATCCCAACGACCGCCGGCTCGAAGCTTCTCGCTGATTTTGTCCCGACCGAGGATGGCAACGCAGTCGCCAGGCTTCGGGCTGCGGGCGCCGTAATCACAGGCAAACTCAATATGCATGAGCTTGCGATCGGTGGGACGACGACGAACCCCCACTACGGGGCGACACGCAATCCCTGGGGACTGGACCGCATTCCCGGCGGGTCGAGCGGCGGATCGGCCGCGGCCGTCGCGGCAGGTTTCTGCTTCGCCGCATTGGGCACCGACACGGTCGCGTCGGTGCGCCACCCGGCATCCCACTGTGGCCTGGTCGGGATGAAAGCAACATTCGGGCGGGTCAGCGTCTTTGGAACGGTGCCCCTCTCCTGGAGTCTCGATCATGTGGGTCCGATCACCCGTACGGTCGAGGATGCCGCGCTTGTATTGAACCGAATAGCCGGTTACGACCCCAGGGATTCCGGCTCGGTCGACGTCGAGGTGCCTGATTTCACCCGCCGGCTGGGGGAGGACCTGAACGGCGTTCGGATTGGGCTGCCACGGAAATATTTTTTCGAGCCTCTCGATCCCGAAGTGCGCGACTCGGTCGAAGCGGCCATCGGGGTGCTGCGGGATCTGGGCGCCAGCATTCGCGACCTTGAGTTTCCAAGCGCCCCGGAAGCCCACGTCATTTTTCCCTTCCTGAGCCGGCCCGAGGCGGCATCGTTTCAGGAAGATTTTATTCGCGGGCGGGCTGAGGCATACGGGGATGTCCGATGGAACGTGGAACTGGGAGAGTTGATTCTCGCGACCGACTATATCCGGGCCCAGCGCCTGCGCACCGCCATGCGGCAGGAACTTGAGGGAATCATGCGGGAGGTCGATGCCTTGGTGATGCCCACCACTCGAACCGTCGCCCACCCTATCGGTGCTCCGTTTACGACCGTCGACGGAAAATCCCTGGACGCATTCGGGCTGATGGTGGGTTTGACAGCGCCCTTTTCACTCACGGGTTCGCCGGCGATTTCCGTTCCATGCGGGTTTAATTCGGAAGGCCTCCCGATCGGGCTCCAGATTGTCGGCCGCGCGTGGGACGAGGCGATGATCCTGCGGATCGGGGCCGCCTACGAAGGCGCGACGCCTTGGAGTGACAGACACCCCACGCTTTGACCGAGCGATCAGGACGTTCTGGCGCTGGGCCCATCAGCGACGACCGCTTGACCATTCATTGAGCCACCGGTCAGTAACACACAGCATCAAACAATCACGCAAAGGAGTTTCTGGAATGGACGGGAAAATCGTGTTTGAAGAACATATGGCAATCCCCGATACCCTGGACGATTCGCGCACATTCGCCGAAGGATCCGGGAAGTGGGACCAGTTCGCCCGCCAAATCCTGGATATCGAGGACGAGCGTATCGCCCGAATGGACAGCAACGGCATTGAATTCGCCATTCTCTCGCTCAACGCCCCCGCGATTCAGGCGATTCTGGACACGGACACGGCGATCGAAGTGGCTACCCGTGCCAACGACCATCTGGCGGAGGCCGTCGCCAAACATCCGAATCGTTTTGCGGGCTTTGCAGCCCTTCCCATGCAAGATCCGGACGCCGCCTCGGAAGAGCTGATCCGCTCGGTCAAAGATCTGGGTTTCAAGGGTGCTCTCGTCAATGGATTCACACAGAAAGGTGTTCCCGATTCGGCGATCTACTTCGATATCCCCGAGTACCGGAGTTTCTGGTCCACGGTGTCCGAACTGGACGTGCCGTTCTATCTACACCCAAGAATGCAGATTCCTTCACGTGCTCAACCCTATGAAGGGCACCCGTGGCTGATGAGTTCGCCCTGGGGCTTTGCGGTGGAAACTTCGATCCACGCACTCCGAATGTGTGGTTCAGGCATGTTCGACGATTTTCCCAATCTGAAAATAATTGTCGGCCATCTCGGTGAACACATCCCTTACGATCTCTGGCGCATCGACGCCCGGATGCGCTTTTCCCGGCGCGGCTACGAGGGCAAGCGCTTTCTCGGCGAGTACTTCCGCGACCACTTCTATGTGACGACCAGCGGCAATTTCTGTGATCCGTCGTTCCAGTGCGCCCTGGAAGTGATGGGCGCAGCTCGCATGTTTTTTTCGGCTGATTATCCATTCGAGAAAATGGAAGATGCTGCCGACTGGTTCGACAACGCCCCCCTGTCCGATGCCGAGCGCCTGCAGATTGGCCGTACCAACGCGATCAAGCTGTTTAATCTGGAATTGAAGTGACGCGGAGTGGTCGGGTGTCAGAAGTTCGATGCTTGAGAGTTTCGTCGGACGCGATCATGGAAATACCATGTAACGTGGCGCATCGCTCGCCGCGGAGGATCGGCTCTAGCGGGATGTTTCGCTGGACCTGTGAATTCGGCCGTGCGCCGGCGTTCCGATCAATCTGGAAAACGAGTGGAACCGTGTCGTACTGAGGGAGGAAAACTTCTCGACGAGCGTGTTACGCTCGACCGGACTGCGGCGACGAAACTGGTGTACACGCATCGCTTCTGAGGAGCCCCATGATTATTGATTGTCACGGACACTACACAACGGCGCCGGATGCGCTGGGAGAATATCGAAAGCAGCAGATTGCCGCGTTTGATTCATCCCAACCTGCGGCAAAAGGCGAGATAAACATTTCCGACGATCAACTCCGCGAGAGCGTCGAGGGTGCGCAACTGAAGTTTCAGCGCGAACGCGGTACCGACATGACGATATTTTCTCCGCGCGCGTCGTGGATGGCCCATCACCTGGGCGATGCGATGGTGAGCCAGTACTGGAGTGAACACTGCAATGATTTAATCCATCGCCTCTGTGGGCTGTATCCGAAAAACTTTGTCGGCGTTTGCCAGTTGCCGCAGTCTCCGGGTGTCGGACCGGCGAACTGCATCGGCGAGCTTGAACGGTGTGTCAACGAACTGGGAATGATCGGGTGCAATTTAAGTCCCGATCCCTCCGGCGGCCGTTGGACGGCGCCCCCGCTGAGCGATCCATACTGGTATCCGGTCTACGAAAAGATGGTCGAGTTGGATGTGCCCGCGATGGTTCATGTCAGTGCTTCCTGCAATCCTGCTTTTCATACGACGGGTGCGCACTACCTCAACGCCGACACGACGGCCTTCATGCAGTTTCTGACCTCGGATCTATTCAAGGACTTTCCGGCTCTGAGATTCGTCATACCCCATGGTGGGGGTGCTGTGCCGTATCATTGGGGTCGGTATCGTGGCATGGCTCAGGACCAGAAGCGTCCGCCGCTGACGGAGCTTATGGGTGGCAACATCTTCTTCGACACCTGTGTCTACCACATGCCGGGAATCGAGTTGCTTACAAAAGTCGTACCCACCGACAACATCCTCTTCGGTTCAGAGATGGTCGGCGCCGTTCGGGGTGTCGATCCGGAAACGGGGCACTACTACGACGATACGAAACGGTACATCGACCAAGCTTCGTGGCTGAGCGATGAAGAGAAGCAAAAAATATTCGAAGGGAACGCACGCAAGGTGTATCCCCGCATCAACCGGAAATAGGGGACGGACACTTCATGAAGTGTCCGTCCCCTTCCTGTTCGCGGTTCTGACGATCTCTTTACAGGGTTCGGCGCTAGGCCTCGTTCAGGACGCCCCCCGTGATCCCGGCTTCGGCGCCCTAGCGCGTGAACATATCGGTGAGCTGTCTGACCGAATCGGTGCGCGTGTCGCTGGAAGCCCGGGTGAAGTGCGGGCCGCCGGATATATCGAAAATGTTTTCTCCCAAATTGGCTACCCGACCCGCGTCCAACCCTTCAGCTTTTCCGGTGGGCCCCGGGACCGCCGGTCTACACGGGAATCGGCGAATGTTATTGCTGTGAAGGCAGGATCGTCGAACGAGGAAATCATTGTTGGCGCGCACTATGATTCCGAAGTTCGCGGCCGGGGAGCGGGGGACAATGCGTCGGGAGTAGGCGTGATGCTCGAAATCGCCGCCGCGATTCGGGACGTCGCGACGCCGTACACGATTCGGTTCATCGCTTTCGGTGCCGAAGAAGAGGGTCTGGCAGGATCGCGCTATACGGTGAGTGAGATCCCCCCTGAGGACATCGGGCGTGTGGTGGCCATGATCAATCTGGACAGCCTGATTGCAGGAGACTTCGCTTACGTCTACGGGGATCGAGGAGACAGAGGTGTGGTTCGTGACTGGGTTCTGGCCCGAGCCAGGGAACAGGGTCTTGATCTGCGGACACAACCGGGTGAGAACCCTGAATATCCGAGGGGAACGACAGGAGAGTTTTCCGATCACGCTCCTTTCGAGGACGTGGGCATCCAGTATGCGTATTTTGAATCGACCAACTGGTCACTGGGAGAGCGAGACGGATACGTCCAGGTTGACCCTCAACTCGGAGAAAACGGTTACATCTGGCATACACCGTTCGATACGATGGGCTATATCGAGTCGACGTTTCCTGGAAGGATTGATGCGCGTCTCCACTTGTTTGCGACGATGCTCTACCAGGTATTGACAGAATTTTCCGCCCCTTAGTGTCGGTCAGGAATCTATGTTTATGATTGTGAAGGAGATTGCGCATGGGTGAAGTGAAGTACGTATCCCGAGTCCAACTGGAAAGAAAGAAGGGTCCGCTGCGTCTGGCGACAATTCCCGCCGAGAGCGAACCGGTATGGTTCGGGGTTCACGGAGCGATCGCAGAGCATTACGGTGTGGACACTGCGAAACTGGAAGAGGTCCATGCGACAACGCTCGACTACGTTGTCGCTGCCGCCGGTGGCTGAATGATGGGAACCTTCGGGGGCGCGCTGGAAGCGCGCAAAATTGATGCTTCAGGTGGTCGGCTTACTGCGGAAGTGAGCGGAGAAGTGGAAACGGACGGCGGTGTGCTGATCATCAAACGTATCCACGTCGCCATGCAGTTGCGTGCATCGGAAGACGACAGAGAAGTTGTCGAACGGGTGCATGGTGTATTTGCCAACAAGTGTCCCGTCTTTCGTAGTATTGGTCCGGCGATAGCGATAACATCGTCCTACGAATTGGTCGGGGATTAATTGGTCGGGGATTAATTGGTCGGAGGTTAAGCTGATGAAGAACGTTTCGCTCCTGGCCGTGACATTGGCCGTAATGGTCGTACTCGGTGTGTGGGTCAACTCAGTGGAAGCTGGAGAACGCCGCACGGTCACGCTGAGCTATGGCGGGGGAGAGAATCTGTCCCTCACGGTTGTCCTGCCTCTGGGCTATACGCCGGACACCGAGTATCCGCTTGTCTTTGCCTTGCCGCCCGGACCGGGCACCCCGGAGATGGTCAACGCGTTTCTGGGCAACTACTGGCTCGATGAGGCGGATCGTAGGGGATATATTCTGGTTTCACCTGCCATATTTGGACCGAACCTTGAAGGCTCGGCCGCTGAGGTTGTCGACACGGTGTTCGACTGGGTCGGAGAGAATCTCAGTTACGATGCCGCGCGCGTCACGCTGGCGGGTCAGTCCAACGGAGGACTTGGCGCGTTCCATCTAGCTCGTGCCGACCCGGATCGTTTTGGATCGATAGTGGTCATGCCGGGCGGTTATGGATCGGCCGGCGATCTGGCTCAACTCGGTGGAAAGCCGGTCTTGTTGGCCGTTGGGGAGCGCGACACGCAGTGGGTCACGTTGACGAACCGCACGCGCGACCTTCTTGTGCTGGCCGGCGCCGCTCCGCGGGTCGATGTCATACCGGGTGCAGGCCATGTTTTCCCGTATCCTGTCGATACTCTGTTTGACTGGATCGAGCAGGCACACCCCGAGTAGCGGTGAACTGGGGCTGCGGACATTGCTTGGCATGGGCTCACCGAACCAACAGTTGAACGCACATGAACCTTGATAAAGCGACGGTCCTGGTCACGGGCGGAACGAGCGGCATCGGACGGGCCATAGCGGAGTCCTTGATAACTGCGGGCGCAAGCGTTGCGGTTACGGGTCGGGATTCCGCCCGGCTTGAGGAGACGGCCGGGGCATTGAGTGCTCTCCCGATTCAGGCGGACGTTGCGAATGAATCCGACGTGCAGCGGACCTACGAGCAAGTCTTCGATGCCTTCGGTCACCTGGACATACTGATCAACAACGCCGGTCACGGACTCTTCAAGCCCCTGGTGGACACCGATCGCACCGAGTTCGACCGAATCCTTCAGACGAATGTGACGGGAGCGATGTTGATGGGACGCGAGGCAGCCCGGCATTTTGTTTCCCGGGGGGGCGGCAACATCGTCAATATTGCCTCGACGGGTGCGGTGCGCGGTGGACCCAACGGCACAGCCTACTACGCGAGCAAATTTGCCCTTCGGGGAATGACCGAATGCTGGCGGGCCGAACTCCGGCCCCACAATGTGCGGGTGTTCCTCATCAATCCCAGTGAGGTCATCACAAGTTTCGCCGCGACGGCCGGTTTCCCTCAGGATGACAATCCAACCAAGCTGCACGCGGAAGACATCGCCCACATGGTAAAAGGCGTTCTGGAAATGGACGATCGCGGCTTCACGACCGAGTTGACGATCTTTGCGACGAATCCTAAGGACTAGGTAGAGGAATGGGTGGGGTGGTCGCGATTTAAGATTTCGCTCGGTCGTTCAAACGGCCATCCTGGCCGAACGACCGGCGACCCTTGCCATCATCCTGATGGCAAGGGTTATTGGGATCGGCCGAACGATTAAGCATTCCCCAATACGACCCGCAGCGTTCCTCGCTGCGGGTGAACAACGAGGCGGTAGCCGAGGCGTTTAGAGTAATAAGATGATTGGATCGGACCCGAACGAAGTTGCCAAGCAGGAAACTCCCAACCCCCGCCACTAGCCAATCCGTGTAGCCGTTATCAGCGCATATCCCAGTTGACCTGCGTTGATGGCTTCAAGTGCCGCCTTGGCCATGTGTTTTGCGCTCGTGAAGTCCACGCCGTCCAGGTCGATCTTCTTGAGTCCGACTGCGATTTCCAGGCCCAGCAACTTCCCGCGAATCTGGTTGACCATTTGCGTGAGTGCATCGTCGTGAGCTGTGACCGAATCCATCCTGAAACCGGCCGCTTGAAGCATCTCCGTGTAGCCATCGACGGGTCGGGCGTCGGCGATACATGCCACCCACGCCATCAGGGAATCCAGAGCTTCAGGCAACGTGTCGCTGCGAGTGATGTCGCTGAGGCCGAGGCGGCTTCCTCTCCGCAGGACACGATGGAACTGGGCCCCCGCCTTCGCTTTGTCCGGGAAGGTACAAAAGGCACATTCGCAGATGATCGCGTCGAATGATGCGTCTTCAAAAGGTAAAAGCTCGGAATCGCCCTGTTGGAATTGGACACGTCCACTGAGACCGCGTGCGGCGGCTTCCTCGTTTGCCATACGGACGTTGTCCGCTCCGTAATCCACACCCACGACTTCGCAATCAAAGGTTTCGGCAACATGAAGGGCACTCGTGCCGGTACCGGAGGCCACGTCCAGAACTCTCAGACCAGGTTCGAGATTCAGTGCCTGTCCGAGTTCAGTGGTCAAGGCCAGTCCGCCCGGATGAAACGAGTCGCCCAGAAGCAGCCGAACAAAATCCTGTTCGTAAAGTTGCGCGCAGCAGGATTTGAGGTCTTGTCTGGCTGTGGGAAGATCCATCGATTCCTTCATGAGTCACCCTTATTGAACGAGAAAGTAACCGGCTGTGGTTCGTATGGGGTGCCTTCTTTGCGAGCCTTGCGTCGTGCGGGTTCCATGCCGTCAAGCTGCGAACGGGCCTGTTCACGATAGCCCACTGTGTTGTATGCGCAGAACGGGATTTGTTTGCCACCGGGCAGGAGGAATTCCTTACAGCATTTCATCAGGTTCTTCTGATTGAACGTCCACGGATCCATGAAATCCTGCAACATGATCATGAGCACGTGTTCGGCTATATCGTCCACCGCGATCGATTCCGGAATGCCGCAGGCCTGACACGAGGCTAAGATCTGTCCGGAGGACTTATCGGAACCGGGAACTGAGGACGAGGACCACAAGCCTTCCAGAGCTTGTGTCACATCCTGGTTCCAGTCCGGCAGTGCGCGATTGGTGATGTAGTCCAGATAGTCGTCCACGTTGACGACGCGGGGTATGGGAGTCACGGTGTCCCCGTCGATGAACGCGTACGTCACCGAGTTGCATGTCGGAAAACAGCACGGGACAGGCACGAAATCGCTGACCACGAATTGCTTCTTCGTCTGTTCCTCGATCAACCGCAGAACGTCGGGTATCGTCATGCGTTCCATGGGATCGTGTGCCATATGACGACCGGTGTGAAACGCCGGCTGGAAGTTGATGCCGCGGACGGCGGGGTGTTTGATCGCCAGGTCGATGATCTTTCCAAGCTCGTGATCGTTGACCGCACGCTCGATCGCAGGAACAAGCGTGACGCTCAGCCCTATTGCCGCAAGCCTGTCCAGCGCGCGGAGCTTCTGCTCGAGAATGTCGGGCTCGCCTCGAATGATTCGGTATGTTTCGCTGTCGAAACCGTCGAACTGAAAATAAATGGAAGGACGCGCCAGGTTGAGTTGTTCTAGAAACGCATCATCGGTGGCGATCCGTTTGCCGTTCGTATTGAGCATGACCATCGGAATACCACGGGCCTTGGCCGCGCCGATGAAATCGATAATCTGCGGATGAATCGTCGGCTCCCCGCCGGAAAACTGGACGACTTCGGGGTCGCCCTCGGTACGAACAAAGTCGTCCAGCATTCCCTCAACCTCTTCCAGAGTGAGGCTGAAGCCGGGACCGGCTTCGGAGAAGCAGAGCGGGCAGCTCATATTGCAGGCGCTGTTTACTTCTATGATTCCGAGACATGCATGCTGCTGGTGATCCGGACACAGACCACAATCATGAGGGCATCCGTCCTGAATGTCCGTTCCGAAAGCCAAGGGAATAGTGCCGGGCTTGTTGTACTTGCTCTGGGCGACATACATCTGGGCGTCGCCGTATACCAATCCCTCAAAGGGCCCACATTCCGGGCAGCGTTTGCGCATGTAGACCTTGTTGTTGCGCAACAGGATCTGGGCATCGATCACCTTGCGGCATTCCGGACAGATGCTGCGTGTGAGTTCGTAGAAGATGTAGTCGGCGTCTTTCTTCTTTGGTGTTTCGGAAGGCGAAACCTGTTTTGCCATCGTTCCTCCAGCGGGCTGTATCACCGCAACAGTTTTGAAATTCCCCGGATCACTTTTCCCTTAGTGCCGGTGAGTGTCTGTTCGACGGCGACGTCCGCAGCGAGTTGCCCCACGGCAGTTGAATACGTTGGATAGGGGTGCATCGTAGCGGCCAAGTCTCTGAGGCGCAGCTTCCTCTCGATCGCAATGACGAACTCCGTGATGACTTCGCCGGCCCGCCCCGCCACGATCGTTGCACCCAGAATGATGTCGTCGGCCCCTGTAACGACTTTGAGAAAACCTCGAATATCGTTTTCGCAGACGGCGCGATCGACATGGCTCATTCCCCGGCGGTGCACCCGGACCGCGTTGCCGAATTGATTTCGAGCTTCTCCCTCGCTCAAGCCAATATGCGCTATCTCAGGATCCGTGTATGTGACCCATGGCACGATAGAGGTGAATCCGGAGCTGTGGCCGGGAAGCAGGGCATTGCGAACTGCCTGGAATCCCTGCCATGCCGCAAAGTGTGTGAACTGAACCCCACCCGTGACGTCGCCCGCCGCGTATATGTGTTTGACACTGGTGCGCAGTTGGTCGTCGACCTCGATGCCCTTCGGGGTGTGCCGGACGCCGGCTTTGTCCAGGCCGAGTGTCTCCAGGTTTGGGGCGCGGCCTGTGGCTACCAGTAGCAGTTCCGACCGGTTCTGGCCCGACGGTGTATCTATGATCACGTAGCTACCGTCATGATAAACCCGGGTTGCCAGGCCTTCCAGAAATCGAATGCCCTCACCTCGGAGAACTTCCAGCATGAGCTCTCGCGCTTCAGGCTCTTCTCTCGGCAAGAGCGCGACGTCGATTATCGTGACCTGGGAACCCAGCCGCTGGTAGGCCTGGGCCAACTCGACGCCGATCGGTCCGGCGCCGATGATCGCCATGGTTTTGGGAAGGCGGTCGATGTCGAAGACCTGTTCGTATGTGATGAATGGGGTTTTCTCCAAGCCCGGAATAGGTGGCAGCATCGGACGGGCGCCGGTCGTGATCAGAAACGCTTTCGCCTTGAGGAGCCGGTCACCGGCCAGCAGAGTTTCCTCATCCACGAACTCGGCCGCGGCTTGAATGACTGCGACACCAGCCTCCTGGAACGTTTCGGGTGTCTCGTACTGGTAAACCTGACGGATGGCTGCGCTCACGTAGCGCTTCACCTGGCTCATATCGACAGTTGGAGGGGACACGGTTATACCGTAATGTGACGCCGTGCGCGCCTCGTGCGCGACCTTGGCGGCTTTGAGCAGCGCTTTGCTCGGGACACAGCCCGTCCAGGTGCAGTCGCCTCCGATGCGGTCTTTTTCGACCAGAGCTGTTCTCGCTCCCAGCTTCGCGGCAAAATTCGCTGCCGTTATTCCGCCCGATCCCGCACCGACGATTACAAGGTCGAATGGTGATTCCATCAAAGTGAGTCCCTCTCCGGAAGATTACGAATGGTTACCAGCGCCACTACGACCAGCGCCACGGTCCCGTGTATCAATCCGTCCACCCCGAACGCCGCTCCGAGAACACTTCCGATCAGAGCGCCCAGCAGCGCTCCGACACCAAGCAGTGCCGAATATATTCCCATCGTTGCCCCGCGACCGGCCGCACCCCCGACGATATCTGCAAGCAGGGCCAGAGCTCCCGGCGTGAACCCGCTCTCAACCATCACCGCCGCAGCCAGAAACACCAGTAGTCCCAGCCGTGGGGCGTTTCCCAACGCGGGAGTATGATTCAAGACATATAGCCCTGCACACACGACCAGTGTTGCCGTCAATCCGGCCACGAGAACTGTTTTTCTATCGACGCGGTCGAGAAAGAAACTCCAGATCGTCACGCCGATCGCAAACACGAGGGCGTATCCAAGAAACACCCAGCCGACCTGTTCCGGGTTGTCCGCGAACAATCCGTTCAAATACTGCGTACTTTCCTGTCGCAGCGTGAGAAGGAAAGTGACCATCGGGCCCAACCAGAGACCCACGATCGCATTGATCGCGATCCATGCGGGTGCAAGCATCCTGATCGAGGGGTCTCCCAGTGCCCGTCTCAGTCCTTCGAACGCTTCGACCGTGCTCCGGGATTCGGCCGTTTCCGCGCCAAACCAGAAGGTGGCTGAACTCGCCAGATATATGCCGGCCATCGCGACAAATGCGCCCGTTCCCAAAAGCTGCCAGAGACCCGCACCGATCGGGGCTCCAAGGGCAAGGCCTGCCAGGAGAGTCAGTTCAAACAGAGCCATCACGCGGCCACGCATGTTAAGCCCGTCTTCGGTCAGGTCTGTCAGGTAGGCTAGGATAGCCGGTGAGCTGGCCGCCCATGCGCTTCCGTCGACGCTACGGGCAACGAAGAATGCTGGTACTGAGCGGGCCACTCCCAGCAGGCCCATCCCGGCTGCACCAAGCAGGCCGCTTCCAATCATCAGGAAGCGGGGAGACAGACGGTCTGCAAGAATCCCCATCGGCAGTGCCCCGATCAGTTCCGCACCGTAGGCCACCGCACCGAGGAGGCCCACGATCGCCGCGTTCACGTCCTGACCTTGATTTCCGAGGTCGGCAAAGTAGAGTCCAACCAGAACGCCGCCGGCCCCGCCCGCGATTCGGACGAGCGCGTTTCCCGCGAGCACGACGGGCCAGCGCCGACTATCGTTTCGCAATGAATGTGTTTCCACGTCGTTAAGAGAGGGTGCCCGAAGATTCACCAACCCTCGTGCGAGAGTTTCACCCGGCCTGCCCATGCTACTGCTTCGTGCGTTCCGGAATCCAAATTTCGGGTTAAGGAAATTCGAAATCGCCGCAGACTGGGGGGACACAAATCCCGAAAATTAATGAATATAGCAAGTCAGGTGGATGTTGCCGGTGGGATGTCTTACAGAAGGGGACGTGAAGGGAACGGCCACTTCAGCCGAAATATACTCGTCACGCCCCAATTTCGCATGAAGTGTCCGTCCCCTTCACGTCCCTTCAAAACTGATACCGCATGCCGGCCTGGATTCGCCGTGGCGAACTGGCGCTGGTGGAGAGCCCGAAGTTTTTCGAGCTTAAGGTGCCACTCGGAGTGCCCAGGTTGGTCATGTTGAAGGCGTTGCTCAGATTGGCGAAGACGCTGACCCGGGATCTGCCAGCCAATTCAAGTGCTTTCGACAGATTGAACCCCCAAGTCAGCGAATTTGGACCGGTTTCGCTGTTGCGGACGAGGATGGCCTGTCCCGGCTCGGGATCCAGATCAAAGGCCCCGAAATCTGTTATGACAACACCGGGTCGGGTGAGGTCGGTAGCGAGAGCGGGCCGGTCTGTGAACTCACCGTCCCTGTTGTTGTCCTTACCCGTCGTGATCGAGTACATGTCGCCGCTCGTGAAGTTGACCACAGTTGTTAGATAGACATCCCACGGCAACCTCGAGTTGACGCTCGCGTTGAGGCGGTGTGTCTGTCTCAGGCCCGCACGGCCCCAGTCCCCTCGAAGATCGTAGCTGTTTGCAGGAAGCCGTCTTCCGTCGCCGTCGCTATGGCCCACGTTACCGCTGTAGTCGACGTTGATGTTGAAGATGCTGAAACGTTGTCGCAATCGGACTTTGAAATTCTTGTGTATGGATAGTCCGCTCGATTCCAGTTGGAGAATGTCACCTTCTTCGGGAACAGGCCGGATGCCGTCGGGATGTTCGTCGCTGAGCGTTCCGGGCAGGGGGGCGTTGGTGTTGCGCATACGGCGCATCTTGAGGCCTCGGTTGTAGTCGAAACTCACTGTCAGGAAGAGGTTGGCTGGCAGGCTCTGCTCAACCGAGATCAGCGAACTGAAGTAGTAACCGGAGAGGAAGTCCGGTGCGAGGACGCGACGCGAGGGAGGCGGAATAGCTTCAAGATCACCCGCCTGGTAGGGATCCGGCCAGCCCGGATCCGAAATTCGAATCCGGTGTTGACGTGTTCCATCCTCTTGCAAGACCCTCCGAAACTCCCAGTGGTTGAGCCGCTGATGAAAGAGTCCTGTGCCACCCCGGACGACGGTCGAGTTTCCCACCGCATACGCAAATCCCAAACGGGGATCGAAATCGTTGCGGTCGTTGAGATTGTTCTGCGTCGAGTAGAGCAGGCCGAGGTTCAGGGTAAAACGGTTGCTCAGCCGCAAATCACTCTGGACGAAAAATTCACTGTCGACTTGGGTTTGTTCGAATCCAGGATCACCCACGTTGACATCGTACTGCTCGGGTTGGCCGCTCCGGAATTTGTCCAGATCCGAGAAGGTAAACCGGCCTTCAAAATTACTTTGCTGTATAGAATTTTCATCCCAATAGTCTATCTTGCTCCCCGCTCTCAGCCTCAGACGGGAGCCTTCGTAATAGAGAAGGTTTTTGAACTGCATGCTCGTGGCGTCGAGTTCATTGCGATTCTGACCGCCACCGCCATTGAAAGCGTCCAGGACGTTGATCGCCTGTCCCGTCGTGATGGGAATCGTTTCATTGGATTGGTCGTTCCATGAAAAGCTGGTCTCGTGAACTGTGTTGTCAGAGAAGACAGTGATCTGCCGCAAGTCGAAGCCGACACTTTGTTCGGACGAATTGGAACCGCGTTCAGGCAAGGTGAAACGGCCGATACCGTTGTTTTCTTCCGATTCGGAATCGTACTCTACGCCAAAATGAAGGGAATTCGCCTCGTTGAGCTGAAGAATGCCTTCCGCTTCGTAATTCTTCGAGACACGGGGTCGTGTAATGCCGAGCGTAAACGGCCCCTCCAGCGTCTGTGCAACCACACTCCCCACGTTTTCCTGCCTGTTGTTGTCGATGGAGAAGCTGGCGGTGAGGCGGTCTTGAATGACGGGACCACTGATGTTTCCACTGATGGCGCGTTCGCGAGACTCAGGTTTGTTATCCGCAGTCGGGTTGCGGGCGTTTAAGGCATCGTCTTCGAATTCCGCGATAAAATTTCCGTGGAAGGCGCCCGATCCGCCACGTTCGATGACTTCGGTCCGCTGGCCCCCCTGAGGCCCGTTGCTTCCCGACCGTCCGTTCTCGACATTGAACGTATTGTTCGTGACGCGGATCTGCTGAATCTGGCTGACCTCGGTGCCGGCTTCTTCCGCACCGTCGATCGTTGCTGCGAGTGTTCCACCTTGAGACTCGAACTCTTCGACCGCGGCCCTTTGATCGATTGTCAGGTAATCGGAGAGCTTGGCCCGGAAGGCATCATGGATCCACTGGATACTTGCAAGAGCGCGGTCACGCTCCGCTCCCTCCGGTATTCCATCGCTGAAATCCATGATGTCCCCGAAGAGACTCTCCGAGGCCTGGCGTTGTTCCTCAACGAGCAGGGTCACCTGGCCTTCCTGTGCCGGGGTAAAAGGAACGCCTGCTTCAGCCAGGACTCGGGAGAGTTGCTCTTTGAGCTGGTCAAGCGGATTCTGGGTGACCAACTGCGCGTGGGCGGGCAGGGTCGCCAGAACAAGACATAGAACCAGTTGACGTAAATACATTATTCGCATCGAAGGCGTGCAGAATCAAAGACTTCATCGATTCTAACGAGATGACAGGGTTTTGTCTAAGCCCGAGTCGGTCCCGCTTGACCCGGAACCGGCAAAACCTCTTGACGCTCCAAGCCCCGAAGATGATCATGGGCACACAGCTTCTTGGCGAAGTTGTTTACTGATGATTCGGGCAAGGATTCGGATTGCCTCTCGCACCTTATGCTCAGGGTGCGGGTTTGGAGAGCTTATGAAATCGAGAACAGTGCTTGTTGGGGTATCGTGTCTTGTCGGGGCCGCGCTCGTTCTGGCCCAGGCCCAGGCACAGGAAGTGCGACCGGGCGAAAGGGAATGGCTTGTCCGGGCGATTGCTGGCGTTGTCGCTTCCGGAGCCGAGTGGACGCTGGCCTGGGACGGCTATGACAATGCGGACGGAATTGTCGGTGCCCCCGACGGCAGCCTTCTGTTTGCTCAGGAACAGCCCAGCCGAGTGCGCAGGCTCGCGCCCGACGACAGCACCTCGGTTTACATGGAGGGCACCGGTCACGCCGGATCCATCGCCATTGATTCCGAGGGCCGTCTGCTTGCTGTACAGCGGGGTTGCACGGACCCGGGGCGACCTGCCGAAATTGAATGCAGCGTAGCGCCGAAACTCAGTGTCCTGGCTCCGGATTACGAGGTCCGGGTGGACAGGTTTTCAAACGGCGACGCGTTTGGCCGGCTCAACGACCTGGTTGTCGATCGCAGGGGCGGCGCGTACTTCACGGTCGGAGGCGCCTACTACGCCAGTCCGGACGGCGAAGTGATCACGGTTGCTGCGGCCGGTGATATCCGTTCAAACGGGATTACGCTCAGCCGGGACGAACGAACCTTGTACGTGACCAACCGCGAGGTCGTCGTCGCTTTCGATGTGCAGCCGGATGGGTCGGTGCGCAACCGCCGTGATTTCGGCACACTCGATGGAGATGGCGGCGGTGACGGGATGACCATCGATGCCGAAGGCCGGGTCTACGTAACCGGAAACCTGGGTGTCCATGTGCTGAGCCCGGAGGGAGAGCATCTCGGAATGATTCCGACGCCGCGCCGTCCCATAACCGTTGCCTTCGCCGGACCCGAGAAGAAGACCCTTTATATTGTAGGTAGCGGGGCCGTTGACGTCTTCAGAGAACGGAATTTTGAAACCCCTGAGGGTGTTCGCAATAATTCGAAGACCATATACAAGATTCCCATGCTGGCCGAAGGATTCCAGGGGCGGGCAAAGTAGAGGTCTCATCTGGGATTCTCGACGATGCCGCTGATGCAGATGACGTCTGCATGTGTTCTTGGCATTCATATCGCTGGTTTTTCCCCGCGCGCGCGGGATTGGAGAAATTATGAAATCGAAGACTGTATTCACGATTATCGGATGTGTTCTGGGGTCGACCCTGATGTTTAGCTCGGTGACTGCGGCACAGGGGCCGCAGGCGGAGACGCCGGTCACGACTCGGAGCATCCCGGGGGTCGTCGCTGCCGGTGTGAGGGTCGAACATGTCTGGAAAGGATTGCAGGCAGCGGATGGTCTCATCAGCGAACCGGACGGAACGCTCCTGCTGCCCGAGCAGCGAGCGGATAGGATCGGCAGGTTCAACGCGGACGGAACAGTCACGCCCTACCTGGAAGACACGAACGAAGCCGGTGGACTCGCGTTCGACGCGATGGGCCGCCTCATTTCTGTAGAGAGAAGAATGCCCCAGGTGAGGGTCCTGGTTCCCGAACGCAGAGTCCTGGCGGACAGCTACGAAGGTGAGCCGCTCGGGCGGCTGAGCGATATCATCGCAGACCAGAAAGGGGGTGTGTATATCACCGAGGGCCGCAACGCCTCGGTCTACTACCTCAACGCAGGCGGCAGACTCAACCGCGTCGCCGACGACATCGACGGCGCAAACGGCATCACGCTGAGTCCGGATGAGAGCACCCTCTACGTGACCAATCGAGAGGCCGGCATCCTGGCCTACGATGTTGCCCCGGACGGGGGTATCGGAAACCGCCGCCCCTTCGTGCAGCCGGAAGGCGGACAGGACGGCCTGGCAGTCGACGGCACGGGACGGCTCTATGTCGCCGGCCAGGCTGGCGTTCAGGTCTTCAGCCCCCAGGGACAGTTCCTGGGACTCATTCCCATACCCCGGCCTACGACGACTCTGGCCTTTGCCGGACCGGACAAGAAGACGCTCTACGTCATCGGCCGCGGCAACGATCTTCCAGGCGGTGACAGCGGCGATGCAAGGTCGATGTACAGGATCTCAATGCTTGCGGAGGGTTTCAAAGGCCGCGCCAAGTAACGTAAGTCGTGCACGGTTTGAAACCGAGCGTGGGGCTGGAACAGGTCGATATACCGAAGAGGCCTCACAATCAGGATGATCGTGAGGCTCGCCGGTCGTTCCGACAGGATGTCCGATTGAACGACCGAGCGAAAAAAGCCCCCCGGCCCGGAGACTGAAGTTCAAAGTTATGCACTGCGGGCAGGGTCGAAGCCGCGTCCGTTCTATTTCGACCGACCCGGGTAGCCTCGGGCCACCATGGGAATCTTGTAGATCGTTTTGCCGTTGTTCCGGAAACCCTCCACAAGCTCATAATCTCTGCCATTAGGAGCCAGTGCTCCCCTGCCAACCACGTAGAGTGTCATCTTTTCGGGTCCCGCGAATGCAGCGTTGACGACGCCGCGCGGCGTGGGAATGGTGCCGAGGTATCCACCTTCGGGGCTGAATACGCGAACGCCGTTATTCCCGGTGACATAGAGACGGCCTTCGTTGTCGACCGCCATGGCGTTGCCGTTCCCGTCGGGGAGCGTCGCGAATTCCCGCCCGTTGCCGACCGTTCCGTCGGCCTGGATGTCGAAAGCGTGGACCAGGGAGCCGCTGCCTATATAGAGGGTTGTTTCATCCGGACTCAGCATGATTCCGCTGGCGCGGATCGTGTCGCTGATTCGGATCGTCCGACCGCCGGGCTTGATGTAATAAGCCAGGCCGTCGGTGAAATAAACTGTATCGTTCCTGTCGACGACGGCTTCGCTCGGCCGTGTGAGTGGGGTTCCCTCGTAGTTATCGGCGATGACCCGGCGTTCGTTTTCGGGATAAACGATGCCGATCTTTGTGGGCACGTTGCAGGGCAGATTGCCCCTGCCGGAATCCGTGCAGGTTTTCTGCGCGGCCACGAGGCGGCCTTTGTAGTCGATCGTGACGGCACCGGCACCTTCCGTGTTCAGGACGAACGCGGAGTCGTAGTCATTGGTGTCCAGTTTTCGGATAATGCTGGCCTGTTCCTGTGCGAACAGTACGCTCCCGTCCGCCATCCCGACGAGGCCGTCGGCGTTGTCGAGCCCCTGCCACACCTGTTCCCATCTCACCCCCCAGCGATTACTCCAGGGATCTCTGTTATCGTCACCCCATGGGCCAGACTCTCCCGCGTCTGCGTCTGCGGCTGCTGGGCCGGGCTGGCCTGGGCAAGGGCAACAATCGACCCGCAAATGCACCCCATCATCACGATCAATGTTTTCGATTTCATGAACGTCCTCTTGCGTTACTCGGCGACTTAAACCTGGAAACATCCGTCTTCGTCCGAAACGTCCGTCCCCGGTTAAGCGCACACTCCTTACGGATGCCGCCATGCCTCAAACCGCATGAATCGACCCATCATGATTGTTCCTCGAGACTGCACCGTCAAGAGATTTTTCCGGATCGAGGGGGCACCCAAGTCCGTTATCGCGGATCTGATCTTCTGCTTGCGCCCAAACCCGGCCCCTTGTAACTTCGAGCTCTTTCTGCTTCACTTCCCAGGACACCCTAACGATTTTTAAATCAGGACACTACTTTCCTAACATTCACGGAGGGCGAGATGTCACGCTTTGCCTGCTTGCTTCTGTTCTGTGTCGTCGCCTGTTCGCCTGGCGGGGAGGCACCCCCAGCGTCGGTTGACGCGATGTGGTTCGAAGGCGCCCGATTGATCGTGGGGGATGGAAGCGTGCCGGTCGAGAACTCCGCCTTCCTTGTCGAGGGCGACACCTTTACCTGGGTGGGGCGACAGGGTGAGGCCGAGCCGCCGGAAGGCGCCGTGCGTGTCAACCTGTCCGGCAAGTTCGTGATCCCCGCGCTGATCGATGCGCACCAACACATCGGACTCACGAACATCAAGGACGGAACCGACAGCAAAGACAACTACACCCGGGAAAACCTCGTCGAGCACCTCGAACGGACCGCGTACCACGGCGTCGCCGCCACGATGAGCCTCGGTCTCGAGTTCGACGAGGAGCTGGCATTCGGGCTGCGGGGGGCTGTGATCCCGAACGCGGCACGCTTCCTCACTTCCGGTCGCGGAATCGCGGCCACGCCCATGGCGGGCCCACAGGCCGGCTATCGCCTCGGGATTCCGCGGGGTGCGATCAACGAAGACGAGGGACGGGCGGCGGTAGAAGAGCTAGACGGTCTCGGCGTGGAACTCGTGAAGATATGGGTGGATGATCGGGGTGGCTCGGTGCCCAAGGTCGAGCCCGGGGTGTATCGGGCGATCATCGACGAAGCGCACTCCCGCCAGATGCGGGTCGTTTCACACCTGGGAACGACGAGCGCCCTGGCCGATGCAAAGGATCTCCTTCGGGCCGGGATTGACGGCTTCGCTCACACGGTCCGCGACCGCGACGTCGACGAGGAATACCTGGCTCTGGTCCGGGAATACCCGGAGGTCTGGACGATTCCGAACCTTCCAGGTAATACCCTGACTATCGCCGACCTGCCCTGGCTGGCCCAGACGCTGCCTCCTTTCGAAATCGAAAGGATGCGCGAGCAGATTGAGAGTTCGCAGAATGCAGGACCTCCCGATCCAGACCCACTGTTTGCGCTTCAGTGCCGCAATCTCGCAAAGAATCACGAGGCCGGAATGATTATCGGCATGGGAACCGACTCGGGCACAAGCGTCGCCTGGACCGCACATACTGAAATGAGAGACATGGTCAGCTGCGGGCTCAGCCCGATGGAGGCGATCATGGCGGCTACGAGCGTGAACGCCGGGATACTTGGGCTGGAGGATCTCGGGATGGTTGCGGAGGGCAAAAACGCTTCGTTCGTGGTGCTCGACGCGGATCCCCTGGATGACATCAACAACACTCGCCTTATCGATCAGGTTTATCTGCGGGGAACTGAAGTCGACCGCGAAGCGCTCGGGGCCAGGTTCATGGAAGGCGTCGATCCAGAAGGCTTGTGAGGTGACGACAAATCCCATTCCCGGACGTTGAAAACCCCATTTTTCAGGCTTTTCTCAATGTTCCACAAGGTCGTTTCTCGGGCCTTGACCTTCTGATTGCTTACAACCTCCACCTTTAGTATTTAGTATTGTTTATCGAGTTTTTCCCTAGAAACAGACAGTGCACCTAAATGTCGCTCTCAGCAGGCACAAGACTCACCGCTAATCCTGCATTCTACTTGTCGATTGCCGTCTGGAGTATCTCGGCGACCTCGTCGGAGGGCCGATTGTCGGCGCTGCCGGCGCGCCCCAAAGCCGCGTCGAGCGGCGACACGCCGAGGTCGTCCACGATGTCCACTTCCGCGCCGTGATCGATCAGATACTGGACCACGCGGGGCCAGGCCCATTGCACCGCGCCGAATAACGCGCTCTGCCCGCCCCGCTCCGGCAGCGTGGTGGAACGCCCCATGCGCGCGGTCCTGCCTTTGACGTCGGTGATCCGCGCATTCACGTCGGCGCCGACCGCCAAGAGCATTTCGAGTGTCGCGATCGCCCGATCCTCCACATCATCGGCGCTGGGATTGAAGCGCGGTCCGGGTTCCATGCCCAGCCCCGCGGCGCCTATCAGCGGCGTCACGCCCATCACGTTGGGCAGGTTGACACGCCCTCCGTAATCCAGCAACAGCCGCACGGCCTCGCTGTCTTGTCCCGCGGCGGCCCTCAGCAGAGGGGTGGCACCGGTGGTTATGATCTCGTCGGCGAAGCGGCCGGCGTTGCCGCCGCGCCCGGGCCGGTGCATGTTCAACTGAGGATTGGGGTTGACGCCAGTGTCCAGAAACAGTCGTGCGAGCTCGAACGCGGTGGTCTCCTCCGTCACGATGGGCGGCCCGGTGCGTTCGGCGTAGGCATCCAGACTGTAAGTATTCATATCGATCGCCGTGTGCAGCGGGGTGCGGCTCCACCAATCCCAGACATGCGGATTGGCGCCGCGTTCGAACAGGAGCCTTGCCGTGTCGAATGCGAAATTGTCCATGGCCACGATCAGCGGCGTCACGCCGTCGGGGTTCGGTTGGTTGGGATCCGCACCGGCGTCCAGAAGCGCTTCCACGCAGCCCTTGCATCCCGAGCGCGCCGCATATAGCAACGGTGTCAGGCCGCCGGTGGGGCGATACTGGTTGCGCGGCTCGGCGGTCATCTGGCTCGGCCAGTCGTTGGCCAGCGCGCGGGTATTGACGTCCGCCCCGTGGTCGATGAGAAATTGCGTCAGCTCGACTGAGCCCGCGTCCGCCGCCCACATCAGCGCCGTCTGCCCGCGCCATGTCTCTCGTGCATTGACATCGGCACCGTGGCCGACCAGCAGCCCGGCAACGTCCAAGGAACCCGCGCGCGCGGCCAGCATCAGGGCCGTCTGGCCCTCTTGGTTAGCCACCTCCACGTCGGCGCCCGCATCAAGCAGCATTTCGACCAGGCGGTCATCGGCAACCTTCACGGCCTCCGCTAAGGGGCTCGAGCCGTAGTTATTAATGACATCGGGCTGCGCCCCGCGCTCGAGCAGCGCGCGGGTAAGGTCCCGGTCGATCTTGTAGATTGCCCAGTGCAGCGGCGTGGTACCGTCTCCCTGGGCTGCGTTCACGTCGGCGCCCGCGGCGATCATCTCGAGCGCGGTGTCGCGATCCCCGGCCTGGATCAGACCGGCGAGGGTGTCAGCGGCGGCGGCAGTGCCGGGGGCTGCGAGCCAAAAAACGACTGCGAGTACTGCGTGCTTCATAACGATACCCATCAGAGCAGATTCGGTGCGAGGGAATTGTGATGCGCCCAATAGCCCTTATGGGCGTCATAAGCGAACCTGAACGGGTCGTCGAAGGTCCGATACAGACCCTCCATGAGTCCTGCATCGAGCATGTCTTCGGCGCTCATGCCCTTCCTGACGAGCTCTAGCATGCGATCGAAGAGCACGCGCGTCATGTCGCACTCGGCCTGTAGCTCGGCGCGGCCCACCACCGGACCGTAGCTCGGCACGATCCGCGTCTCCTCATCGCTGACTTCCAAAAGTTTTTCCTGCGCATCGACGCGCCCACCCAGCCAGCCGCCGCCGAACCAGTCGAGCACCGGATCCCTGAGCGGCGAGACGGCATCACCCACGGCCAGCACGTTCGCGTCACGGAAGAATACATAGATGTCGCCGTCGGTGTGGGCCTCGAGCAGGTGGCCGTACTCGACCCGCTCGTCGCCGGCGAGGGCCTCGCCACCGTCGAAAAAGGTCTCGGTCGGGTGAGCCTCCGCGGGCAGCGCTTTCTCGTACCGATCCTCGTCCCGCAGGTAATAATCCGTCGCCAGATGCGCCCGGGTCTTCTCGTGAGCGATGATCGTCGCCCCCGACTGCCCGAGGGCAAGGTTCCCGCCCACCTGCTCCAGGTGCCAGTGCGTGTTGAACACGGTCTCGACCCGGCCTGCGCCAGCCAGCTCGCCCAGGCTCCGAAGCACCGCGTCGGTGAATGCGGCCCCACCGCTGTCCACCAGCACCTGACCGGCGCTCGAGGGCCGCACCAGGATATTGCCCCCGGCGCCGGTGAGCATGACGAAACCGCCGCTCACCGGGACGATGGCGGGGCTCTCTTGGGAGAAACCGTAGCGGGCGAAGGGCGTCAGGGTCAGACCCGCGACGCCGCCTAACGCACCTTTCAATATTACCCTGCGGTTCATGGTCGGTGAGCCGGGCGATCAGACTCCGGCGATCTCGCCGGTGCTGTCCCCGAAGCTCTCCATCTCCAGGCCCGCCTTGTTCAGCAGCGTGAGGTGCAGATTCGAAACCGTCGTGCGTTCGGGCAGCTCGATCTGCTGTCCCCCATTGAGCGCGCCGGCGCCACCGCCGACCAGGATGTTCGGCACCGGATGATTGTTGTGCAGGTCGCTGTTGGCCATGTTGGAGCCGTAGAGCAACATGGAGTTGTCCAGCAGCGTGCCTTCGCCGTCGGGTATCCCGGCGAGCTTCGCGACGAAATCCGCGAAGCGCTCCACGTGATAGCGCTGGACCCTGACCAGCTTGTGCATCCGATCGAGATTGTTGGCGTGATGTGACAGGGGATGGAAGGAGTCCGGCACGCCGATGTGATTGTAGGTCCGGTTCGTGCCTTCGGCGACCATGATGTAGGAGGCCACGCGCGTGAGATCGGCCTGATAGGCAATCGCGATCAGATCGAACATCAACCGCACCTGCTCGTCGAACGAATCTAGCTCGCCCAGCGGCGCTTCGGGCACCTCCACGCCCGAGAGATCACGGGTCTCGGCAAGTTCGACCCTCCGTTCGATCTCTCGCACCGTGTCCAGGTAGCCGTCGAGAATCGCTTTGTCGCCCGGACCCAGGTCCCGTTGCAGCGCCCGGGTACGCTCGGCGATGAGATCGAGCATGCTCCGTTTCTGCCTGATGATGGCCACGCGCTCTTGGGGTGTAGCGCCTTCACCGAACAACTGTGCGATAACCTTGCGCGGGTTGAACTCCATCGGCAGGGGCGAGCTTGCATTCTGGTACGACAGCGTGGAGCTGTAGAGGCAGCCGTACCCGCCGCCGCACGCGACCGGCTGCATGTTACCCTCCGAGCAGACCTCCATCGACGGTAGCGCAGTCTCCTGGCCGATGTGGCCGGCAATGATCTGGTCGATCGTCGCCGACATGCTGGGACCGGGCGCTTCGAGATCGGGCTTGATACCACTGAGCCAGGTCGCCGGGTTGTAGTTGTGCACGGAGTCGGCGCTGGCCTTGTTCTCGAGATTGGAGAACGAAGTCACGACGTGCTTGTAGTCCTCGAGCGGCTCGAGAATCGGGCTGAGCTTAAAATCCGCGCCCGCGCCGCTCGGGGTCCAGTTATCCATGTCCGGCCCATGGGGCGTGTTCCACAGGATCGCGCCGTGGGGAATGTAGAAGAAGCCCGCCCGCAGCTTCGGTGCGGCGGCGGTCTGCGCGAGCGCGGTGGCGGCCGGGATCATCGCATCAAGCAACGGCAGCCCGATGGACACGCCCAAGCCCTTGAGCACCGTCCTGCGAGAAAGATGTTTTTTGGTCAGATACATGGCCTTCACTCCCCCAGCGCCTGCATGCGGAATGCATCGCTCGATACAATTCCCGCCACGATCGACGAGAACCGGTAATCATCCTCGGCCGCCGCCCTCACGATCGCCCGGATCTGCGGCATGTCATGATACTCGAGCTCCCGACCGAGCGCGTACATCATGAGCTTCTCCGTCAGCGCCTGGACGAACTGGTCGGGGCGGCCGAGCAGGGCTCGGTGCAGGTCCGCCGGACCTTCGATCGGCCTACCGCCGGGCAGGACCGTGCTCGCGTCGATAGGCGCATCGGCACGCCAATCGACGTCCCGCCACTGGCCGGTGACGGTGAAGTTCTCTAGCGCCATCCCGTAGGGGTCGATCACACCGTGGCAAGAGTTACAGCTCGGATTGCTGCGATGCTCCTCGAGCCGGGCACGAATGGTCTTCGGCTGCTCGCCCTCCGGCGTGGTCAGATCCGTCTCCACGTTCGGCGGCGGCGGCGACGGCGGCGTGCCGACCAGCTTCTCGAGCACCCAGGCGCCGCGCAACACCGGCGAAGTCCGGTCGCCATATGACGTGCGCAACAGCACGGCGCCCTTGCCGAGGAGCCCTCGGCGGGCCTCGTCCTCGAGGATTACGCGCCGGAACTGCGCGCCGCGCACCGATGTGATGCCGTAGTGTTCGGCCAGCCTTTCATTGAGGAACGTATGCTCGGCCGCTAACAGCTCCTGCACGTTCTCGTCTTCCAGCAGGATGCTGCGCAGGAAGAGGTCGATCTCGGTCGCGAAATCCTCGCGCAGCTCGGGGCTGAATTCGGGGAAGAGTTGCCGGTCCCACTCGAAGTCGTCGATCTCATCGAGGTTGAGCCAGCGGAGCGCGAAATTAGTCACCAGCGTCTCGGCCCGCCCAGCGGCCAGCATACGCCGCACCTGGGTGTCCAGCACGTCGGGACGTCCGAGCTCGCCCGAGTTCGCGAGCTCGAGCAGCTCATCGTCGGGCCCCTGGCTCCACAAGAAGAAAGACAGGCGCGAGGCCAGCTCCAGATCGCTCAGCGCATGGAATTTCGCGTCTTGGGTATCGGGCGGTGGGGCGATTCCGCGATAGAGAAAATCCGGGCTCACCAGCACCGCGGTCACCATCTGTTCGATTCCGGCGTCGAATCCGCTGGGTCCTTCATGGCCGGCGTCGTAGAAGGCCATCAGCCGGTCGATATCCTCCGTAGTGACGGGCCGGCGGAAGGCACGCCGAGCGAGATCCGCGGTGATGCGCTCGGCGCAGGCGCGCTCGCGCTCGGGGACCTCGGGCTCACAGATGAATATCTTCTCCCGGCCCGGTGTGCGGGTGGGGCCCGTCGCCGCGTACGGCCCCACGACCTCGATGCCGCCGATCAGGCGCGGCAGACGCAGGTACCCGACGATAGCCCACCCGGGATACTGGGAACCGCCGAGAATCGGGTCGTCGGTTGCCACCCGGGAGCGCTCGATGAAAGTCACCACGACTTCGTGGACACCGGCCGTCACCTGCACGGGGATGTTGGCAAACCGCTCCATGAGCTCCGCTCCCGCCGGTGCACCGCCGCCGAGATCCACGAACGCGCGATCCGCTTCGCCGCCGATCTTTTCCCGGAAGACCTCAGCGCGATCGATCAGCACAACCACCGTTGTCTCGTTCTCGATCGCCCGTGGGTAGACCCCGACATCGAGGTCCATGATATTGATGCGGTACTCCCCGTCCGCCGGGAACGTGTACTCGAAGCTCGTGCCGCCCCGCGTGCCGAGCGGCATGCCGTCCACATAGCCTTCCTGGTCGCCGCTAGGTGGGGGGAAATTGGCGCTGGCGACCTGCGGCACCGGATCGCCTACTGCCATGCGCGAGACCGCTCGCGCGACACTGATGTACTGCTCCAGGAAGGCGGGCGACACGGTCAACGCCGAAGCGATGTTGCTGAAGCCTTCGACCTCGATCTCGGCTGGCAGGTACTCCTCGGGATCGATCTCCACAGCCAGGAGATCCTTCACGGCATTGGCATACTCGGTTCGGTTCAAGCGCTGGACGGGGACGTGGCCCGCCACGGGCGCCTCGCTGCTCTCGTCGATGGAGCTCTCGAGCCAGCTAACCAGCGCGTCGATTTCCTGCTGCGTGGGCTGGCGATTGCCGGGCGGCGGCATGAGGCGCCCGCGCAATTTGTGCACGGCGGTCTCGAAGATCTCGGCGTTCTCGGGCACGGACTCTGCGGTGAGCTGGTCGAACATGATGCCGCCGGCGCGAACGTCGGTGTTGTGGCAAACGACGCAGTAGCTCTCGACGACGGCCCACTGCTGTTCGGGAAGCGGCGCGCCCTGGTTCGCGCGTTGGGAAAAGACGGTGGTGGCAACCGAAACGGTGGCAACCGAAACGATACCGACGGCACAAGAAATGCCGATAAGACGTCTAGCGAGTTTTATACGAGCCATCACGGATTTATGGTTGTTTATGTTACAGGAAGAATAGGGGTCGAACCGCGATATTTTTTTGCTCTGTCGACATCGCTCATGGAGGTAACTTCTGTGCCTCGTCGTTAGGGAGAACACAGCGTTACTGCCCTAACCGAGATACTTCCTGCACGGCTCGGCGCAGCACACGATCGGACAGGGGCGTCGATCGCTCGAAAACTACTGTTCGACCCCGCTTTCCTACCGAGGCAAGGATTCCCTAGGGCGCTGCGAGTGGCTAAGTTCCGCGAGGCGAGCCCGGCCCCGTTCTGGAGAACGTGCTGACCAAACCTAACGGCGTTGCCAACTTCAGCGTCTCACAGGATGGCACCCTCGCCTACTTGAGTGTCGGGGCAGGCGGCCTCCAGCGGACGCTAGCCCCTGAACAAGCGTGATTGACGAGGAAATGATAGTGCAATAAGAGCGGAAGTACCCGAAATGCCCCCTCTCCGTGCGAAAAAAACCTTGAACAGATTCTTCGGAAAAGGAGGCATTTCAGATGAACGATTATACGCGCAAGAACATGAGGAACCGCAAGCGGCGAATCGAACGTCGGCTTGGGGACCGGCATTGGACGGATCAGGTAGAGCCGATGTTTTCGGCGAGCAACATTCAGTACGAGATGGGAGAGCGGACGCGGGGCACATCGGTTGGTGGTATCGGGACGATGCAACTGGTGGCGCGGCGGACCGGGCTGATCGAAGCCATCGACAAGGGCGTGCATGTGTTGAAGCGGCACCTGCCGTATCACGAGTCGGATCACGTGCTGAACATCGCCTACAACGCCTTGAGCGGAGGAACGTGCCTGGAAGACATCGAACTGCGGCGCAACGATGCGGTGTATCTGGATGCGCTGGGAGCGCAACGGATTCCGGATCCGACGACGGCGGGAGACTTCTGCCGGAGATTCGAGGCCGACGACGTGGAGTGTCTGATGGAGGCAACCAATCAAGTCCGGCTCGGAGTCTGGCGACAGCAACCGGCGGCGTTTTTCGAAGAAGCGGTGTTGGACGCGGACGGGACACTGGCCGAAACCACGGGGGAATGCAAGCAAGGGATGGACGTGGCCTACGACGGGACGTGGGGATATCACCCGCTGATGATCTCGCTGGCCAACACCGCCGAACCGCTGTATCTGGTCAATCGTAGCGGCAACCGGCCGTCGCATGAAGGAGCCGCGGTCCGGTTCGACCAAGCCATCGCATTGTGCCGGCATGCGGGGTTTCGCCAGATCCTGCTGCGCGGGGACACGGACTTCAGCCAGACCCGGCATCTGGACGGATGGGACGACCAGCAGGTGGGTTTCATATTCGGGATTGACGCGATGGCGAACCTGAAGGCCCGGGCCGATGAACTGGAGCCGCGCCAGTGGAAGCGCCTGGAACGGCCCGCGAAATACGACGTGGCGACCGAACCGCGCCAACGTCCCGACAACGTGAAGGAAGAGATCGTTCGGCAGCGCGGTTTCGACAATATCCGCTTGCAGGGTGAGGATGTGGCCGAGTTTCGGTATCGACCCGGAGCCTGCGATCGGGACTACCGTGTCGTCGTGGTGCGGAAGAATCTGTCGGTGGCCAAAGGAGAGCAGGTGTTGTTTGACGACATCCGGTACTTCTTCTACATTACCAACCGTTCGGATCCGGCCGACCAGATTGTGATGCGTGCCAATCAACGGTGCAATCAGGAGAATCTCATTGAGCAGTTGAAGAACGGCGTTCAGGCGTTGCGGATGCCGGTCGGAGATCAGACCAGCAACTGGGCCTACATGGTGATCGCGTCACTGGCCTGGACACTGAAAGCGTGGTTTGCATTGCTGCTTCCCGAAACCGGACGTTGGGGCCAAAAATATCAGGCTGAGAAGCAAACCGTGCTGCGCATGGAGTTCAAAACCTTCTTGAACGCTTTCATGCTTGTGCCGTGCCAACTCGTGCGCACCGGGCGGCGCATTCTGTTCCGGATCCTGGCCTGGAACCGGTGGTTGCCGGTCTTGTTCCGCGGGGTGGATGTGTTGCGTCAGCCTCTGCGATGTTGACCCGATCATGACTCTGAGCCCGGGCGATCGAGGTCCCGGTTTCTGTCAACCGTCCAACACCAGCGAGGCTGAACTGAAACAGATTCAACAGAAACTCGATACCTGGAACAGGCCATCCGGAACGGGATTCTATGCCTCGAATTCTATCGGCGCGAACTGGGCCTCGGCGGACTGGTTATGCGCTTGTTTTGGGTCTAGTTTGAAGTCCACTCGAACCCCCACCGTGGGGTTCTGCTCGGGTTCCAGGTTCCATTTCTCCCGATCTGTCCGTTTGCCCGGCAGAGGCCGGACCTCCCTCCCCGTCAAGGCTTCTGGAAATAGGTCCGGATCAGGCCGGGTCGCTCTTCCACACACCAAACGAGAAATCCTTTCTTTTTCATGATGTCTATGCCCGGCGCCGGCAGGTGGTTGGAAATCAGTTCCAGTATTTCGGACGACTTCAGTTGATGGGACTTTTCGTTGATGCGTACCAGGGGCATGCTGTCTTCGACCCGATCTTTGATTTCGTCGATCGACACCATCACCTTTTCAGGATCGAACCACTCGGGTCGCTCCGAAAAATAAGATGGCGCGTCGACTGCATCAGCGGGATCCAGTAGTTCCTGTCCCACAGCCGACCGGAGAGTGTTGACGAGTGCGACGAGGGGGACATGAGCGACGGCCGCAGCATGCCTTATCGAGGCTACCTTGGCGACGCTTCGTCGGAGCAGGGGGTTTTTCAGTTTGGCGAAGGCCGGCGCCACCCCGATCAATACATCTTCCAGTTCGGGATATCGCTCCAGCAATGCGGCGACTGTCGTTGACGCTTCGATAGGGAAGCTTTCCTCTTGCTCAGGCATCCAGGATAACTTTAGCCTGTGTATCTAACGATTTACAAGGTTCTCTGACTGTGGAGGGTGGATTCTTTCAGAGCTCGAATCCCGGGCACATATTTATTTAATATAGGAATTATAATTATTAAGCTTGTATTCGCTGTGGCCCGGGCATAGCTTCGACTCATTCCCAAAAGGAGGATCTGGAAATGAGATCACAGCGTGGAATGGCCCTGATCACGGCTCTGATGATGCTTGCTTTCCTCACGGTCGTGGGCGGCGCACTCTTATCCAGCACGACGGTCGACCTCATGATCGCCGAGAACTATGAGACCAACGCGAAGCTCTTGTACCTCACTGAAGCCGGACTCAATGTAGGGCGAGAAACGTTGAGGGCTTCGGCGAACGACCTGTCCACGGACATGGCGACGGCTGCCGGGGTGGACACGACGTTGGCGGTATCGATGGACCTGGCCACACTCCTGGCGACCGACGACCAGCCGCTCCTTCCATCCGAGGGCAGCCTCCGAACGACGGGCCAGACCCTTGACGATGGTTCGGGGCAAGCGATCGGCACTTACCACGTTTTCGTGCGCAACGATCCGGCGGACGGCCAGACTGCGACAAGCGATTCTAACGATGTCGTCACCTTGGTGAGTATAGGAACCATTGGCAACGCGACGCTGACGATAGCAGCCGACGTCAAGAAGGGAACTTTCCCGCCCATTCCGGCAGCGTTGACTCTCAATGGAGGCATCGGCTTGTTTGATGCGGCGAATTCGAATCTGTTCCGAGTGGATGGATTTGATTCGGCGGGTAGCGGCAACAACGAGAATGCTATTGGTGTCATCTCTTCCGCGGACGACACTACGGTGACGAACGCCATTCCGCCGGTGAATGTTGCGAACTACACCGGTGACGGCGGTGTCACACCTGACGTTGAAGACATCAGCACCGACCTATCTGGAATGCTGGAAACAGTATCCGGTCTGGAGGACCTTGTTTCCAGCATGTCGGAATCGGCCACAGATACCTACACGCCGGGCTTTGGAAACTCGACTTCGATCGGCAACATCGGAAGTTCGAGTGACGACCGCGTTGTCGTCGTCAACGGCGACGCCACGTTCGGGCCAGGTACCGGCTACGGTGTTCTGTTGGTACGGGGTGTCCTGACATTTTCCGGCAACTTCAATTGGAATGGTCTGGTCTTGGTGATCGGCCAGGGAGAAATGCACTGGAACGGTGGTGGGCTGGGTGAGATACAGGGTGGCCTGTTTATTGCGAAGACGCGCGACACGGCAACGGCGTCCGTACCGCTGGGAGCGCTGCGGACGACGAGGGGAGATATCATTGCCGACTTCAACGGCGGTGGCGGTGCCGGAATCGTTTACAACACGAGCACGATCGCAAATGCCAACAGCACGTTTCCGTATGACCCGATTGCGGTCTGGGAATACTGAAATGCTGGCCGACGGACGTCTGAATCGGGAGGAACTCATGTCAGTGACCGCAACACAGACGGCCAGAGGCGGTATTTTGCGGGGAGCCGGGGACCTGCGGGAAGAGTTAAGTAAAACCAGTAGCCAACTCGCCCTCCTCATGGAGCAATATCGCGACCCCAGGCGGAGGCTTGAACAGAAGATACGATTAAACATCCGACGCAACGAGTTGGAGTCGTACGCGGCCGGTTTGCGCTACGCCCTGGGTGGTGCGCCAAGGGAAACCTAGCCTGAATCTGGAGTCCCGGGAACCTGTCGTTCCCGGGATAGCTCCTTCCAACACTTCACCTTTCGAAAGAGCTGCCTCCCCTTTAATCGAGCGGGTTCTCGATTGCCTCCGGCTTTGCTGTTCTATAGACTCGTTCCGGATTTCAGATTGAATTGGATGCGGCGATTGGGATCGAATGCCTTAAACGAACTGGATAGAGGAGTGGCCCTACATGCGAGCGACCCGCGGATACGCGACCCAGGGGCCGGATGCCAAACTCGAGCCTTTCAATTTTGAGAGACGGGATCCAGGTCCAGACGACGTCCTGATTGAGATCTTGTACTGCGGTATCTGCCATACCGACATCCACCAGACTCGGAACGACTGGCAAACTGCGGCGTATCCGATGGTACCCGGTCATGAGATCGTCGGCCGCGTCGGGGGTGTCGGTAGTAATGTCCAGAGCTTCAGGGAGGGCGATCTGGCCGGTGTCGGCTGCTTCGTGGACTCCTGCCGCGAGTGTGAAAGCTGTCGGGATGGGATGGAGCAGAGTACTGCGTGGTCCCTCCCGTGTGGACCTACAATGCGATCGAAAAGGACGGTAAGACACGGACTCTCGGAGGGTACTCTTCCGAGATTGTCGTGGATCAGAACTACGTGCTCCGTGTGCCGCCGGGTCTTGATCCGGCCGGAGCCGCTCCCCTGCTGTGTGCAGGTGTCACGACCTATTCGCCGCTCAAACACTTTGGCGTTGAAAAAGGAGATCGCGTTGGCGTTGTCGGGCTTGGCGGGCTCGGTCACATGGCGGTCAAGCTGGCATCGTCCATGGGTGCGGAAGTCACGGTTTTCAGTACGTCGGCGTCGAAAGAAGATGACGCGCGCCGCTTGGGTGCAAGCGAATTCCTAGTCACGAAAGACCTGGACCCTACTCCGCTGGCCAACCGCTTTCGTCTTGTCATCGACGCGGTTTCCGCATCTCACGATCTGAATCCCTATATCGGCATGTTGATCCGCGATGGAACCATGGTGCTTTTGGGCGCGCCCCCAGAGGCTGCCCACGTCAGTGCCGGCCCATTGATTTTTGCTCGCCGCAGGCTTGCGGGTTCGCTCATAGGCGGGATTCGTGAAACCCAGGAGATGCTCGACTACTGTGGGGACAACGGGATCACATCGGATGTTGAAGTGATTCCCATCACGGATGTGAATGAGGCGTACGAACGCACTCTCAAGGGAGATGTCCGCTACCGATTTGTTATCGATCTCAAGACACTGCCGGTCTGAACCTGAAGTCAACTGTTTGGTGTTACAACTCTCATCGGCCGGTTCCCAAAATCCCTGGCTAACCCGGCGCCGAAACATCCACAAGGAAAGCCCAGAAGGACGCACCTTCCGGGGTTCCATAGTCATCGACTTCGACGGCATTCATGTCTGTTAGATAGAAGTCGTAGACGGTGGATCTTTCGTGCGCTAAGGGTGTCGCGCAATAACAGGTCTCATACCACTCGATCGTGTCCGAATTTGTGATCTTTGCCCTCTCCATGGATGCCAGGATTTCCTGACCGTCCGGTCTCTGGTTTTCAATCGTCCCATCAGTGAGTTTCTGATAGAACTCAGGGGCTTTTTCTGCCCGGTACCTGGCCCTCACTTTATAAATCATCGTTATCTCCCGCCCGTTTTCGGCGCATCATAGCACCATCGGCTGAAGACGTCGTTCCGTTAAAACCGTCGGGTTCAAACAACGTCGAGCTTCTTCCAGATTTCTTCCATGGCGCCGGTCACCGCCTCGACTTCTATCTCTTCCATCGAGTTCCCCTGTATGCATCGATCCAGCCCACCGGAGGGACGGTAGTGATGCGGTGAACCGCCGGCGAATATCCCGATCGTAGGTACGCCCAGCGCCGGCCCGATGTGCATCGGTCCCGTGTCGTTGCTCACGAGCAGATCCACGGAGTCGATCAGGGCCGCGATCTCCGGAAAACTCAAGCCATTCGCGAGATGCACCCGGGCCGGATTCTCCGCTCCGGCTTGAACCTTCCGAGCGAGGGATTCTTCTTCTTCGGCCGCCCCGCCGATCACCAGTACCGAAGCGCCCAAGCGGCTGACTGCATGAGAAGCCACTTTCGAGAATCGGGCTGCGGGCCATCGACGGGGGGGTCTCGACGCCCCGACGTTGAGCGCAACTCTGGGACCGGGGCCCTTGAGTTGAGCGGCAAGGCCTTCTGCCCCGTGCCCCACCTGGATGTAGGGTCCGTCCTCACCGGCGGAAGCTGAGACGCCCACAACGCTTTGAGCGACGGCTCGGAAGGTATCCACCATGTGGAGCGTTTCGTTCTGCACCGCGGGTTCCAGATTGAAACAAAAGGGCAGGTACCCACGCTGGGATCGTTTCAAGCCCGCACGATAGCGTGCACCGGAGAGCCAGGTCATGAGGTTCGTTTCCCGCAGGCTGTGAAAATCGACCACCAGGTCAAAACCCTCGTCGCGAACCTTTCGTATCAGGTTGTAGATCTCACGCATGGCCTTGAGCTTGGGTTTGTTCTTGAGGGCCTTACGGTCAATCGGAACGACCGCGTCGATGGTGGGACACAATGCGGCGATGGATGCACACTGGCTTCCCGTGATCAGCGTCAGTCGGGCGTTGGGGAAGGCGCGCTTGAGTTCGGCGAGAGCCGGCATCATCAGGATGACATCGCCGATTCCCGAAAGACGAATTGCCAGAATTTTGGAAACGCCGTGAATGGATGTCATTGGCAGTGAGAATCTTTGCTGGAATCAGCGCGGATTGCAACCGTCTCGAATCCGGGCCGCCGTGCGGAGTCCGGAGCTGACTTGTGTGTGGGGTGATCGACCAGAGGAAGCGGGAGGCTAGTTCACAAGTTCTGTGTGACGAGACGGAGCATTCAACCGGAACTGGAACGCAGGATCTTTTCTTCTGTGGGGATCACCGCGAACGAACAAAAAACATTGTTCCCGGGAGTGGCCTACATCAACACCTGTTCCCAGACGGTCCACTGCTGATTGTAGAGCCCGCTATTGCTGTAAACCAGTGGCAGGTGTTCCAATCTGCGCAGCGTCTGGCTGAGCCTGAAACGAGATCTCCACTGTTCGGCCCACCAGGATATCGGACGCAGTGTGATGTGTCCGGGATACCAGAATTGGTTCAGGTTAATCAGCAACACCAGCTTTTGAAGGCCCAGCAGGGTCCATTGTTCCACCATGGCGGAAATGTCCCGTTCGGGGATGTGTTCCAGGACGTCAATCGCGATCAGCGTGTCGAATCCATCGCTCGCATCGAAAGGAATATCGGTGAGTGATCCGACACGGAGGTAGTCGCGGACTTCCTCGAACGCGATGTCGCGCAGATTGGGAATAATGTCGAAACCGTGGGCGTCCATACCTTGGTTCCGGCATTGCCGGACCAGTTCACCGTTCGAGCATCCTGCGATGACGCATTTGCCAGGGTTAGCCAGCTCTTTGATAATGGTTGCCTGGATGGTCTTGATTTCAATTTCCCGAGGAGACCCTTTGGTGTAGTCGTTGTCCTGGTGATAGGACTCGTCGTAGCTCACCATTTGAGTGGGTTCGGGTGACCATCCGAAGGTCAGGGCGTTGGTAAACGCGCTCAAAATGAAGCCGAAGTACCGATCGTGAGCTCCCGGTTCGGCGAGGCTGCCTGTATAGGGGGTGTGGGTCGTGATGATTGCGTTCGAGGTCTTGCCGTTGAAGAGGATGGTACCGGTGTTGTCGTATAGACGATCAGTGAACCCGATTTCTATCGTCGAGCCGTCCCATTCCTGCAAGTCGAGATCGAAGTTACCGGATCGCCCTTCGTGCTGGAGCTCTAGTGTGATTTGTGCGTCGACCATTGGGCTTCTCTCGGTTGTTCGGTGGCAGACAAACTCGAAGAAACGAGGAGCATTTGAGCCTCCAAAACTATAATAGCTATAGCCGCTATGAATATTATTTTACTTTCATGGGTTTAGGCAGAGCAGGGTTTGTCGAGCATAGAGTGATCGGAGTTATTTCTGGCGGAAAACTGACAGAATTTGAGGACAGAGACCGGATTCTGGCACCTTAAGTTAATCAATTCTGGCCCGAGGCGGAATCCTGTCGCCGTCCCCGACCATGAAGAACTGTTGCATTGCGCTCGCGATATCCAGTTTCTCAAAGTGTTTGAAGCCGGCTTCCGATGCCAGGGCCCGAGCTCCGGTCTCGCCGATGATCGTGCCCAGTCCGGCGCCTCCTGTTGCCAATGACACGGTCAGGCAATGATAGGGGCTGAGGTTTGCACGCATTTTTCCAACCGGATCGCGGTTTGCCATGGGTTCGTGAGATCCTGTGGGTTCAGACCAGAACAGGATTCCGTTTTCATTGAGTAACTTTCGAATGTTTTGGAGCTCGCCTGCCGGATCGGGCATGTCGTGGATGCAGTCGATGGCCAAGACGAGGTCGAAGCGGTCCCCTCGAGGCATGTCCTCGAGACGGACGACTCGAAACTCCACGTTGCTGAGCTTTCTTTCAACCGCAAGGTCCCGCGCCCTTGCGATGCTTTTCCGATGCGGATCGATTCCGACAATCTTTGAAAGGGGGTAGGCGTGGGCGAGGGCCACGGTGGAGCGTCCCAGGCCGCAGCCGACGTCGAGAACTCGGATTCCGGTCTCCAATCGCTCCTGAAGGTTCCCCGCCGCTCCCAGCCACAGGGACGTCAGCTGGTGGTCGAACCACGGACGATGCATGCGGTCGATCGCCTCAGGAATTTCTTCTCCGAGTTCTGCGTACGAAATACCGCCGCCATTTCGAAAGACCTCAATCAGAGCTTCGGTCTGGAGTAGCGATGGCAACGCGAACTGAAACGCGCCTGCCCCAAAGACGGGCGACCCTTCATCAGCCAGGACCGAGCGTTGCTCTTCCGTCATCGAATACAGGTCATCGGCACTGTCGTGTTCGACGTAGCCAGCACTGACCATGGCCTTGAGCCATTCCCTCACGTAGCGTTCGTTGAGACCCGCTTGGGTGGCGATTGCCTCACTCGAAGCCGGTCCGTTTGCGGCAACGATCTTGAACAGGCCGAGTCGATCCCCGATGTACCCCAGCCCGGCTGCAAACGCGCCTCCGACATCGGCAATGACAGCCCCGACGATCGGTTGTTCACTCATATGTCGCTCCTGTCAAAATGTGGCGTTGCCGTTGTCAATTTTAACGGATGTATCGTACTCCTTCTATCCGTGTGAGGCATTCCGTGCCCTCGGTGCCAGTGCGGTCTCGGGGTGCGGAAGTGATTTAATAGCGGTACAATCGTCGGACCTTATAGCACGCATTCAAGGGAGTATCTGATGTCGGACAAGTGGATGATTCGAGGCAGTGAATACGGAAATTGCAATTGTAATTGGGGATGTCCGTGCCAGTTCAGTGCTCCAAGCACTCACGGCAACTGCGAAGCTGTGGTCGGTGGACAAATCGATGAAGGCTATTTCAACGATACGAAGTTGGACGGCTTGCGTTGGGCTCTGGTGGTTTACTGGCCTGGTGAAATCATTGAAGGGAATGGGAAGCAACAGGCGATCATTGATGAACGGGCTGACGAAGCTCAGCGGGAAGCTATCCGCAAGATCATCCACGGCGAATCCACGGCACCGGGAGCCACGCATTTCTTCGTGTACAACAGCACGATGTCCGAGGTCCTGGAGCCTATCGTTGCCGCGATCGAACTCTCGATTGACATCGATGCGCGGAGAGCCCAGTTGAAGGTGGAAGGGAAGATTGATTCGATTGGGACACCGATCACCAGTCCCGTTGATGGTTCGGAGTCCCGTTCCCGGATCCACCTGCCCAACGGTTTCGAATACACCTACGCAGAAATGGGCAACGGGACATCAAAGGTTCGAACCGGCATCGAACTGGATTTATCCGACAGCTACGCCCAGTTCAACGTGCTCCATATGAATCAGGATGGCGTCATTCGTTCATAGATGACGGAGCCCGACCGCCAAAAGTTGCCGCGCCGTGACCGGTGGGCCATCCTCACCGGTCTGGCGGGCATCACCATCCTGTCCTGGATCTATCTGTTTATTCTGGCCTCAAACATGGACGGGATGCCGATGTCAGCCATGTCCGAAATCATGGCGATACGCCCGTGGACGGGTGTGGATTTCCTGCTCATGTTCCTCATGTGGGCGGTCATGATGGTCGCCATGATGGTGCCGACGGCCGTCCCCATGACGCTTCTCTACGCGTCCGTCGCCCGGAAAGCGGCCGCCCAGCTGAGCCCTCTGGCCCCGACCTCTGTTTTCGTAGCGGGTTACATCGGCATGTGGTGCCTGTTCAGTGCCGCCGCGTCCCTCGCCCAGTGGGCCCTGGATCAAACAGCAATGCTTTCACCGATGATGGTATCTCGCAGCCCGTTCCTGGGTGCAGGCCTTCTTATCGCCGCTGGTGGCTATCAACTCACGCCGATCAAGAACAGTTGCCTTACGCATTGCCGGGCACCCGCTCATTTCTTTTCCCGGCACTGGCGGAAAGGTTGGACCGGAGCTCTCCTTATGGGTATGGTGCACGGCGCCTATTGTCTGGGTTGTTGCTGGGTTCTGATGGGGCTCTTGTTTCTGGGCGGCGTCATGAACCTGCTCTGGATCGCCCTCATCAGTGTCTTTGTTCTGTTGGAAAAGGTCCTTCCTTTGGGTGAGGCCGGGGGGCGTGTTGCCGGTTTCGCGATGATAGTTCTCGGTGTGTTGACGCTTGCAGGGTTCGGGCTGTCTTGAGAACCCGGACGAGTCGTTTCTCGGCGATTGCTATTCCTATTTAAAACGAAATCCATACCGGCAATGGTTTGACCAACACGAACCGATCGCAAATCGTTGCGGTGCTGCTTATTACAATGAAACCGCATTTCATCTTGGTTTGGTTCAATGGGCAACTGACACGACCTTGGCCCGGTTACTGCCCGCGAGCCTGCGGAAGCGATTGGTGGCCGGGGATGTCGGGTTTCTGACCGAATAAATTTGACCTACTGAGGGTGTCAGCGATGTCGGGACAGGTGGGTTGAATTTTGTCAGTCCGCCGGCTGCTCCGATAATCGGACGATGCCTTCGGGTGACGCCTCGAGCTCCGGAGGGGCCGCCGTCTCGGAAGGCACGAGGAAGAGCCCACGTTGGCGGGTCCATTGACCCAGCGCCCGGCTGCTGGTCCCCCGAACCAGCGGAGCGGCCAGGAGCAAGCCCGTAAAGATCGGTGTCAGCCACAGGAAGAAGGTCGGGCTGCAGTACAGCGTCAGTCCCGCCCAGCCAAGCCCGAACGCCGTGATTCCTCGAGCGCTACGCCAGGCGCCCAGCCACGGGACCACTCGCGCTTCGCGCACTGCAGGTTCCCAACGGATGTCATGGCCACTGAGCACGCTCACGATGAAGCGGCTGTGATACATCATCATCACAGGTGCGATCACGACCGCGAACAGCATTTCCAGCAGGGCGCTGAGCAAGAGGCGCCCGGTTCCGCCGAATGGCCGCCGATCACCGGCAAGCGTGAGAATCACCCCAAGTAGCTTGGGCACGAACAACAGGCCGATGGTCACGCCCAGCAGCGGGACGATCTGGCTCGCCGTCGGCGAGGGACTCGACCAATCCGGAAACAGTGAACCCCCGCCAAGAAATGCCGCAATGCCGAATGATGGCAGCACAATATGGGCTGTACTGGCGAGCAGCATCAGCAGCCACAGCAACGACGCGATGTAGCCCAGCGCCCCGAGCAGAAAATGCAGTCGGCTCAACGGGTGCAGTCCACGGGTCCGCAACAGTCGCAGGTGCTGTAGGCTCCCCTGGGTCCAGCGGCGGTCGCGCTTGGCGTAGTCCAGAATGTTGGCAGGGACTTCTTCATAACTGCCACCGATGGACGGCAGCAGGTAGACAGCCCAGCCGGCACGACGCATCAGGGCCGCCTCGACGAAGTCATGGCTCAGGACAGCGCCACCGAGCGGGGGATTGCCCGGGAGTACCGGCAGGGTGCAGTGCTCAACAAATGGCCCGACCCGGATAATGGCGTTGTGGCCCCAGTAGTTGGCCGCATCGGTTTGCCAGAAACTCTGGCCGGTCGCGAGCATCGGACCGTAGATGCAGCCGGCGAACTGCACCAATCGGCCGAACAGCGTGTCCCGGCGGACAGGCATCGGCACCGTCTGGATCAGGCCGATGCCGGGGTTGGCCTCCATCGTACGCACCAGTTCGACCAAGGTTGGCCCGGTCATGACGCTGTCGGCATCCAGCACCACCATGAAATCGTAGTCCGCGCCCCAGCGTTCACAGAAGTCTGCAATGTTGCCGGCCTTACGACCGATGTTGGCGTGTCGGCGGCGGTAGTAAAGGCCGGTCGAACGGCCCAGTTCCTGCCGCAAGGTCGTCCATGCAGTCTCTTCTGCACGAGCGATCTGCGGATCGGTCGTATCGCTCAGCAAGTGCAGGTCGAACTGTTCACCGTGACCGGTACAAGCCAGCGAGCGCAGCACGACGGCCAGGCCGCTCATAATCCGTTCGGGGTCTTCGTTGTGGGCCGGCATGACCAGAGCGGTGCGACCGGCGATCCCTCCATCAAGCTTTCGGGCCGTCGCCGGACCGAGTGACAGTGGATCGCGTCCGAGCACCATCAGGGCGAAGCCGATTACAGCGTTCCAGAAAGAGATGGAAATCCAACTGAAGGTCACCGCAAACAGCACCAGAACGACGATCTCCAGGGCGTTGATGCCGGCGTACCGTACGATGTCAATCATCATGCGGATACCGATCAGGGCCGTGCCGCCTACCAGGCCGAAGAACAGCCGGCGGCGCAGCCGCGGCAGCGGCGGACGGATGCTGCCTGCATGCTTCCCCGGGTTCAGACTCGGCATGCTACTGGACACGATCGGGATACCACACATAGCTCCAGGTTTCCGTCAGACTACGGCCATCCAGCGTCAGGTAGAGCCGCATGTCGGCGGGTCGATTGCCCTCTGGAGCAAGCCGGAAAGCGGCACGCCATCCCCTCCCGTCCGGCAATGGCTGGACTCTCAGATCGGAAGTCTGACCGGCGGAGGTCTCCAGCTGAGCTTCGACCGGCTGCGTGTTCTCGAAGGAGGACAAATCACCACCGCTGAAGTCGACGATGATCCGGCGCTGGCTCGGCGGCGATGAGGCGCTCTGACCGGGAAGAGCATCCCGGCCGATGCGCGTGCGTTCTACCGCAGCGAGCCTCTGGGCTTCGAGTCGGCTGTCGAATGTCATCAGGCGGTAGCGGTAGCGCCGTTCATCGCCGGCCATGAACGGTTGGTCGGGGACCCAGTAGGCGGCGATGTTGTCGTTGAACTCGGAATCGGTAGGGATGGTCAGCAGTTCGACGCCGCCGCTGCCCCAATCGCCCTCTCCGAGGGTGACCCATTCGCTGGGACGGCGATGGTAGCTGGTCTCGAGGTCGAGGTAGTTGTCGAAATCCCGGTCCCGTTGCACCAGGCCGAAGCCCTTTGGGGTGTCATCGCGCAACGACGTTACCTGAAGTCCTGGTCCGTTGCCGAGCGGCCGCCAGATCCACTCGCCGGCAGCGGTGTGCATCAGCAAGCCATCCGAGTCGTGCACCTGGGGGCGGAAGTCATCAAATGGCGGCGTCCGGTCCGGACCGTAAAGAAACATGCTGCTCAGGGGTGCCACACCGAGCTTGGCGACATCGTGTCGCGCAAACAGGCGGGCATCGACCTCCAGTGTCGTGGGGGCGCCCGGTTCGAGATCGAAGCGATAAGCACCCGTCACCGACGGGCTGTCGAGCAGGGCGTAGAAGGTGAGTGTCGTCGCTTCCGGTCCCGGTCGGACCAACCAAAACTCGCGGAATGAGGGGAATTCCTCACCGCTTTCCAGGGCGACATCGACAGCCAGGCCTCGCGAGGACAGCCCATAGACATGCCCCTGCCCCAGCAGGCGGAAGTAGGAGGCACCGAGGAATGCCACGACCTCGTCCTTGATGGCGGTGCTGTTAAGCGGGTAGTGTATCCGGAATCCAGCGTAAGCTAGTTCGGGGCCGACGATGTCGGCAATCGATGCCGCACGGCCGTCGTAGCGGAACCGGTTCTTGTCGAAGCTAAGCGCCGCGATCTGCTGTTCGTGCACCAGGTGAATCCGGACCGGCTCCCGGTAGAGAGATCCCGGATGAAACAGCTGTACCTCGAAGGGCGTTTCGTTATGCCACAGGGCGGCCTCGGGACGGAAGCGGATTGACCGGTACTGCTCATAATCCATGCGCTCGAGCGCTGCCGGCAGAACGGCCTCCGGGGGCACGTATGGGATCTCGGCCAGGCTACGGGCCCGCTCGGTGACGTGCTCGAACAGCGTTGCTGGCGTCAGGGGCGCGAGCAGGGAGCTAGATGATTCGCTTGCGAACGGATCCTCGGTTGGGCCCGGGTTGGTGTCTCGGTCGGACTGGGATACTGTTGTGTTCTGCTCGAGGGCGGGGTTGCATGCCGCGGCGAGTACTAAGGACAGCGACAAGGGAGCGATGAGGAACCGGCGCGCGAGGGTATTCGCGAATTCCCGGGAGCGGTAACTATGAAGATGAGTGTTCCAGCAAAGATCCTGGGCTTGCCGTTTGTCCTGTTGCTCCTCAACGGCTTGTTGCTTGCTCCGCAGTGGCTGCTGACGGGCAGTCTGGGACCGGGCTGGATCGCTATCGAGTCGTTGCTGGTGGTCGGGGTGTTCCTTTTGCTGCCGCGCCGGCGCCCGCGTGCGGCGCTGGCAGCGGGCACCGGCACCTTCCTGGTGTTGCTGAGCGTCGTGGCATTCGCGGATGCCGTGGCCCGGCAGAGCCTGGGCCGGGGGTTGAATCTCTACCTTGATGTGCATCTGGTGAGCGCGGTCTACAAGCTGCTGAACGGGGCGCTGGGCCCGGCTGTGGCGGTTCTACTCATGGTGGGCTTGGCGCTGGGTGCTGCTGTCTCGGTCCTCATCCTAGCCTACCTGTTGCAGTCCGTCGAGATCCATTCGTCGAAATCGGGCACTCGGATCGCGGGCGTGGCACTGATCGCTCTCTTCGGAGTTGGCCTGGCGGGTGAACAGATGCCCGTGCTCAGTGAACGGATCACCTTACCTGCGGTGGGGATCGCCACGGATCAGACTCGGGGTTTCTTTCGGATGTTGGAGGAAGCGGAGCGGTTCACCGCCGAACTGGCCGTCGTTCCCGACGGCTACGCCGGAGTGGGTGGGTTCCTCGGAAAGCTGGTCGGCCATGATGTAGTGCTGGCCTTCATCGAATCCTATGGGGTGTCGGCTCTCTACGATCCTCGCTTTTCGCCCGTAATCCTGCCCCGGTTGGATGTCCTGGACACTCGTATGGCGGACGCCGGTCTGCACTTGGCCACCGGCACGTTGGTAGCACCGACCCGGGGCGGCGAGTCCTGGCTGTCGCACGGGTCGTTGTTCAGCGGGTTGTGGCTGGATAATCAGTTGCGCTATGACCTGATGCTGGCCAGCGGCCGGGGGACGCTGATCGACGATTTCCGCCGTGCCGGCCATCGCACTGTTGCCCTGATGCCGGCGATCACGCTGGCGTGGCCGGAGGGGGAGCGCTTGGGCTACGACCAGATCTTTGCCCTTCGCAATATCGATTACGCGGGGCCAGCCTTGAACTGGGTCACGATGCCGGATCAGTACACCTGGTCCTTTCTGGAACGTGCGATTCTCACCACTGATGACGCCGACACCAGACCCGTGTTCGCCGAGCTTGGCTTGATCAGCAGTCACGCACCCTGGACGCCGATCCTGCCCGTACTGGATGACTGGGACAGCATCGGCGATGGATCGGTCTTCGCGCCCTGGGAAAACGCCGGGGAGCATCCGGATGAGCTGTGGCGGGACATGGATCGCGTCCGCGAGCACTATGCGCTCTCGGTGGACTATGCGATCCACACGATGGCCAGTTACGCCGAGCGCTACGTCGACGAGGGAACCTTGCTCATCGTGCTCGGCGATCACCAGGCGGCGCCGTTGATCATCGGTGATGATGCCAGTCCAGCCGTGCCCGTCCACGTCATCAGCCGTGATCCGGGACTGGTGCAGCCCTTTCTGGACTGGGGGTTCCAGAGCGGGGCGCTTCCTGACCCGGACCGGCCGGGGCCGGGCATGGATGCCTTTCGTGATTGGTTCGTACGGGCTTTCAGCAAATCCGCCGCGGGTGGGGAAACGTTAACCGCACCGGTGCCCGAAGAAGCCGCGGATACGGGCTGATCGATTCGACGTGTCGTGCTCTGAATGGCTCGGGTTACTTCGATCCCTGATCGTCTACTGGCGTCCCGGTCGTCAGAAGAAGCTGCGCCGGCTCTATCGCCCGTTCGTGGGAGTGGGGGACCTGGTCTTCGATGTGGGTGCACACCTGGGCGATCGTTCGGTCGCATTCGCGGCCCTGGGTGCCCGAGTGGTGGCGCTGGAGCCCCAGCCCCAGGTCGTGCCCTGGCTCCGGCGACTCGTGGGACGGAACGACAGTATCATCGTGCGGGCTGAGGCGGTGGGGGGCGCTGCGGGAACCGCCCGCTTGGCCATCAGCAGGCGAACACCCTCCGTATCCACACTGGCCGAGACCTGGCGGCGGAAGCTTCCGGAGGCCAACCCCGGCTTCGGGCGGGTCCGTTGGGAGGACGCGGTGGAGGTCCCTGTCATTACACTGGATGCCCTCATCGAGATCCACGGCCTCCCGCGCTTCTGCAAGATTGATGTGGAGGGATACGAGGCCGAGGTCCTCGCCGGACTGAGTTACCCGATACCCGGCGTGTCGGTGGAGTTCGTCTCCGGCGGCCTGGAGGTGGCGGTGGCCTGTATTCATCGGCTCGGCCAGCTCGGGACTTATGAATTCAACGCCATTGCCGGCGAGGGCAGGGAATTCGTGTTTGACGGTTGGGTGAGGAGCGAGGGCATCGCAGATTGGCTGGACGAAGGCGCGGGCGGCGCGTTGTCTGGTGACGTCTACGCCCGACTCCGGCTCGCTCATCCGAGCTAGGTGAACCTTAGCGGAGTAAGTCGAACATAGACACCGGCCTCAGACCGAGCGGTGGTGGTGCGTCAAGCCGGTTGTTCGCCCCATCCGGCCCCCGTACTGGCCCAATGCGAGGGCGCGGTCACCAATCTAAGGCCGTTGACCGAGGCCGCGTGTTTCAACCAGCCTGCAGGCGAGTGAAGAAGAAGTTGCGGTCGAGGGCTGCTTTTCCGTGCGGTCAGTCGCCATCGAATTGGAGGCCGGCTTTTCCACATCCGCGTAGAGGACGAGGTCGCCGGCGAAAGACTCGTGGTGCACGTTTGTCAATCTGCCGTTGCCCGGAGTCATCGGCAGCGAGGGTTTGACGGCTGTCAGACTGTCGACGAACTGAGGGACAATCGTGATGATCATCCGGTCAACCAGATGGCAGGCCACGAAGTCCGTGATGACTCCCGCCCCCCCCTCGACCATCAATGAGCGGATACCCAGCTCATAAAGATGCCGCAGTAACATGTGGAGATCGACCCGGCCATTGGGGTTGGAAGACAGGCGGACGACGTCGGCTCCGCGCGCCCGCAGCCGTGTTTCTCGAAGAGCGCTCGCCTGTTCCGTTGTCGCGATAATCGGCGGCACGCATGGAGGGCTCAAGAGTCTGGCCTCGAGAGGTGAGCGCAGGTGTGAGTCGAGAACGACCGGCTGTGGGTTCTTTCCGGCAACGAGGCGAACCGTCAGGCGCGGGTCGTCCGACAACAGTGTGTTGATTCCGACCAGGATCGCATCGTGCATTGAACGCAGTCGGTGCGTCAGGGCTTGCGATTCGGGGTTGCTGAGCTGGAGCGGTTTGCCGGCCTCGGCTGCGATCGCCCCATCGAGGCTCTGGGCGTAGCTCAATGTCACCGACGGCACTGCATCCGGGTGAGGAAGCGCCTCCCCTTGCCGCAGGCTGGCGCGCAGTCGGGACACTACGCCGCCGTTGTCGGGCTCGGGCGCAGTTTCAATGGAAATGGTCCCAGCGGCATGGTTCGTGAGAACTTCACCTGCGGGGGTGGCGATGGCGGGCAACGGGCTGAGGAGATGGCCCATTTTGGACGCTTTCGTCTGAAGGTATGCGTAATTTTCCGGTCGCGGTGGAATGTAGTGTCGCGCCCGTTCAACCACACGGATGCCAAATGCCTCCAGCGCTTTTACCTTCTCGGGGTTGTTGGTCGCAAGTCGAACGGAGTAGACTCCCTGGTCGTTCATCATCGCGGCAGCGTGCGCGTAGCTCCGCACGTCCGCGGGGAATCCCAGATGCAGGTTCGCTTCCACAGTATCCATCCCCTCGTCCTGCAAAGCATAGGCACGGATCTTGTTGGTCAGTCCGATGCCCCTCCCCTCCTGCCTCAGGTACAGGAGCAGACCGCGGCCTTCCTCGGATATGTAGTCCAGCGCGGCCTGCAACTGTTCCCCGCAATCGCAGCGTATCGAGCCGAACACGTCCCCGGTCAGGCATTCGGAATGGATGCGAACCAGTGGCGGCGAGCCGTCCAGCTCACCCATGCGGACCGCGAGGTGCTCCTTACCTTCCCCGTCCCGGTATACGGTAACGGTAAATTCACCTAAGGCCGTCGGGATACGGGCCGACCCTGATCGGTGAATCGTGTCCCCTGTGGTTGTTCCGAGATCTACTTTCATATCCAATGAACAATAGCCAGTTTCAAAAAGTGCAGTTCGCGCCTTCAGCGCACACCTGCGGAGGCGTGGATGCCACCGAGGCCATGAAGACGTTTACGAAAAACCTGGGGACGGGCACCTAACCCGCGTCCGAGCTAAACACAAACACGTACATCCGTCAATTGTTCCGATCTTTAAGCCCCGTTTGCGAGTTGTCATCCGCGGGGCGAGCGGCTGTTCTCCGGAAGTATAGTGCAGTACATTGAACATCTCATGCTAGTGGTCCATATGATTCGCAGCCCTCTGGCCATGCCCGGGCTCGACGGGTGAGTTCAGAAAAGCAAACTTCAGCCAGGCTCTTTCTCGTCCGTCATGGCCAGGATCTGGATAATTCTCGTTCTCTGATCAACGGCAGACGAGATACTCCCCTGACTGACCTGGGGAGAACCCAGGCGCTGGCCGTGGCCGAGCAGCTTCGATCGGAGGTAATCAATTGCGTTTACACCTCACCACTCCAACGAGCGAGCGAGACGGCTTCAATAATCTCCGAGAACCTAGGTATTGCGGAAATTCATGTGGAGTCGGACCTCATCGAGAGAGATTATGGAGTGCTCACCGGAAGACCGGTCGCCGACATCCCTCTACACGCCAGCAACATAATCGTGTTGGATGATTTTCGCTACGTCATCGATTCACCTGGCGTGGAAGACTACGCGCGTCTGTGGACACGGGCGGGAGACGCTCTTCGGAGCATCCAGAATCGCCATGCCGGTCAGAGGGTTCTCGTCGTGGCCCACAACGAAGTGATCAAGATGCTGCGGGCGAATTTCTATGGGAAGTCCTGGGAAGATGAACTGCGGCTCTCCCCCGTGAATAACTGTGAGGTGATCGCTCTGGCTTAGACGGGTCCGCCTCTCGACGGAACCGAACAAAGAGTTCGAGTCCGATATTATTTCAGCGATGGACGGCGGGCGACGCGCGCTAGCCAGGCGATATCGATGGCAAACGAACTGCTCATTAGCGCGAGTCCGGCCAACGCGACGACATCGCTGGTCGGCGGCAGGAGCGGTGGAGCGAGGCAGACGGTCAACGATAGTGCAGCCACGACGCAGATCATCTGCCGCCCTCGACGTTTCGGCAACGTGCGCTTCATCCACGGCAGCAGATAGCTCGATGCGACGAACACGTAGCGCATCAGTCCGGCCGCAAGAATCCAGGGTCCGGCTTTGCCGTACTGCCACACCAGTGCGGCCATGCCGAAGATCAGCAACGCGTCGGTTTCCATGTCGAAACGTGCCCCAAAATCGCTCGTGTCACCTCGACTACGTGCAAGCCAGCCGTCGACACCGTCCATAGTGATAACAAGCGATGCGAGGATCACTGCAAACCAGGCTTCCGCGGAGCTTGCCCTTTCACCGATCAGCGCAAGCAACATCGCGGCCATCGCGGCGCGCGCCAGCGTCACACGGTTTGCCATTCCGAACCTATCCGAGACCAGGTGCTTCTCGGCAAGCGCCAGGATCAGCGTGGCGCCGAAACCGAAAATCAGGATTGCTTTGAGGGGGAAGAGTCTGCCGAGATCGAGGAGCCACCCCACGGTCCAGGCAAATCCCGTTGTTGCGATCAAGCAGACCGCGACGCTCCAACGGGCATTTTGTGCCGCTGTGAACTGGCGATGAACCCTGTTAGCCAAGATCGACATGACCGAGGAGAAGTCCTTTTCTGTTCTTGTACAACCCTGCCTTTCGTATAGTGTAGAAGACCTGTAAATGGACCTTTCTAGCGCGTACCTTTCAATAGTTCTTGAATTCCAGATTTCGAAGAATACTTGCATCTATTGTTTCATGCAGCAAGTATCGGCCGCCACCAAGAGAAAAACGTGATGTCCAATGCCAGCGATGATGCGCGCTCGTTCTGGGTCGTCGGACCGGGCTCGGGCGAAATCCGTGCCGAGACTTTGAGGGAACCGACCAGCCAGGAAGTTCTGGTCCGGACGCTGTACAGCGGCATCAGTCGTGGCACTGAAGCCCTTGTCTTTAACGGTGCGGTACCGGCAAGCGAGTTCGGACGGATGCGGGCGCCGTTTCAGGCCGGCGATTTTCCTTCGCCGGTCAAGTATGGATATAACAATGTCGGGCACGTGGAACAGGGACCGCCCGGACTGCGGGGCCGTGTCGTTTTCTGTCTCTTTCCACATCAGACTCGCTACGTTGTGCCGGCCGAAGCCGTGTATCCGGTGCCGGCCGACGTGCCTGCCCAACGCGCGGTGCTCGCGGCCAACCTCGAAAGTGCGGTCAACAGTTTGTGGGATGCGGTCCCGAAAATTGGTGACCGCGTTGCCATCGTCGGCGCCGGTACGCTCGGGTGTCTCGTTTCGTGGCTGGTCGCAAAGATTCCGGGCTGTAGTGTCGAACTGATCGACATCGATCCCGACAAAGCAAGCGTCGCCGCCGCTCTGGGTGTCGGTTTTCGATCGCCCCAGCACGCAACTGCTGAGGCCGATCTGGTCATTCACACCAGCGCGACCGAGGAGGGTCTTTCCACCGCTTTCGGTCTCGCGGGTTTCGAGGCGAAGGTCATCGAGTTGAGCTGGTATGGAAACTGTCGGCCCGCGGTGGCACTGGGAGAGGCTTTCCACAGTCGACGCCTGAGTTTGCGCGCATCGCAAGTCAGTGCCATCGCCCCGGTCCAGCGGGGCCGGTGGACTCCGAGACGCCGCATGGAGTTCGTTCTCCGACTGCTCAGCGATTCCGCGCTGGACGCATTGATCACGGGTGAAAGCAATTTCGACGAGCTGCCGAAGCTCATGCAAACGCTCGCGATGGCACCCGGGCGAACATTGTGCCATCGGATCGTCTATCAGTGACCTGTACCACCCAAATCGGGACCAGCGCCGATGGGTCTTGCCGGCGAGATCGAGGCGCGAGACGGAAGTCGATGTCTTCACATCGACGACGGCTCGCAACAAAGATATCGACTGCAACCCCCATCGGCCCAAAGGGTTGTGGCGAAACGGCATTGTCTTCGTTGTCGTCAGCTCCTCGCAATGTAGGAGCATTTACTCGTCGCCGACTCCTAGAATCCAACGCCGTTTGGCCCGAACGCTGGTCCCGATTTGGGTGGTACAGGCCACGCGCAGCCCGTCGCATAGAGGATTTTCATGTATAGCATCTGCGTTCGTGACCACTTCATGATTGCGCACAGTTTCGACGGCGATGTGTTCGGTCCCGCTCAAAGTCTTCACGGCGCGACGTATGTCGTCGACGTTGAATTGCGCAGACCGAAACTCGACGAAAACGGCGTCGTCGTCGACATCGGTCTGGCAGGCCAGGCGCTCGATTCCGTGCTGTCAAAGCTCAACTACCGTAACCTCGATGAGGAGCCCGCCTTGACCGGCCGAAACACGACGACAGAGTTTCTCGCACGCATCGTTTTCGATCGCCTGGCGGAACGGATTCGGGGTGGTGAACTCGGCGACGGTGCGCGTGGACTGATTTCGATGCGCGTAACCCTGCACGAATCACACATCGCATGGGCGGCATACGAGAACGAACTGACGGACCAGGACTAGTGTCCAATCCCAAGAAAGCGTCTGCGACCAATCGTCCCGCCGGCGCCCTGATCCTACTGGTACCCGGTGATCCCGAGACCCAGACCGGAGGCTACATCTACGACCGGCGCATCGTCTATGGTCTGGGCCGCCTGGGCTGGCACGTCGACATGTATTCTCTGGATGCGAGTTTTCCGCAACCGACGGCTCCGGCGTTGGATCATGCCCGCGGCGTACTCGCCGGTATTCCGGACGGGCAAATCGTCGTCATCGACAGCCTGGCGCTCGGGGGCTTGTCGGGACTGTTGGAGGCGGAAGCGGAGCGCCTCTGTCTGGTCGCCTTGATTCATCATCCCGTTGCCCTGGAGACCGGCCTGGACGGGGAAACAGCGCGCGTCTTCCTGGCATCGGAACGCGCTTCGCTCACGTTCGTACGGCGAGTGGTCGTGACGAGTCCGTGGACATCGCGCAAGCTCGGCGAGTACGGCGTCGCGGCTGATCGCATCCGTGTGGTGTCGCCGGGTGTGGATGCCATGCCGGGCGGCCCGGAAAGACAGAAAGCTCGAACGGATATTCCGAACCGCGACGCGGCCGGCGAAACATCGTTGAACCTTCTTTGCGTCGCGACTTTGACGCCGCGCAAAGGTCACGATGTGCTGTTCGATGCCCTGGCGCAGCTTGGCGACCGGCCATGGCATCTCTACTGCGCGGGTAGCCTGACCCGTGACCCTTCGACCGCCGATGGCTTGCGCCGGCAGATCGACCGGCTAGGACTCGGCCCGAGAATCAGCTTGCTCGGGGAAGTCGATCGAGGGGAGCTTGAACGCCAGTACGCACGCTGCGACGTGTTCGTGCTCGCCTCTCATCTGGAAGGTTACGGCATGGCGCTGGCTGAGGCCATCGCGCGTGGCATACCGGTCGTCAGCACTCTGGCTGGCGCGATCCCCGAGACCGTGCCCGCGAATGCGGGCGTGCTCGTGCCCCCGGGAGATTACCGGGCGCTGGCACAAGCATTGGCAAAGCTCATGGACGACCCGGATACGCGCCGGCGGCTGGCTTCGAACGCGCTGGCAGCACGCAAGCTGCTGCCGACCTGGAGCCAGGCCTCGAGGCAGTTTGGGGCCGCGCTCGAGGATCTCGTGAGCAGCGAGTCGTGAACAGTTTTTCAGACGAATGGCTCTGCCTGCGCGAACCGCTCGATGTTGCATCGCGGTCCGCTGAACTTGCGGCGATTGTTGCGCAAGCAGTTCGCCCAATCGAATCGCGGGATCTACCAATTCACGTCGTCGATCTCGGCGCCGGCACGGGCGCCAACCTGCGTTACCTGGCACCGCTGCTCGGCGGCTCCCAGGACTGGCTGTTGGCCGAGGGGGATCCGTTGCTACTCGATGCCCTGGGTGACCGGATGCGGATCTGGGCAGATTCGTCCGGCGCGCGTGTCTTCGAAAGCGAGGGCGGGCTGATCGTTCGTGCGACCCGGTTCGAGTGCCATATCCGCTGCGTGGCCATCGATCTCGCAACGGAACTGGATCGCGTGGTATTACCAAAGCGATGTCTGCTTACTGCTTCCGCCCTGCTCGACCTGGTGTCGGAAGACTGGCTGGCGCGATTGGCCCAGCGCTCGATAAATGCCGGAGCATCCGTGTGGTTCACCCTGAGCTACGACGGGCGCATAAACTGCGATCCGGCGGAACCGGAAGATGGTAACGTGCGTGAGCTGTTCAATAGACACCAGCTGGGAAACAAGGGCTTCGGTCCGGCACTCGGTCCCAGTGCATCGCGGAGGGCCGCCGAGATTTTTGAGGACTGTGGCTACCGCACCCGCAGTGAGGCGAGCGATTGGCGGGTCAAATGTGCCCACCAGGGGCTGCAGCGGGCCCTGCTCGAGGATTGGTTCGACGCCGCAAGCGAAATCGACCCCGATCGGGCATCCCAGTTGCAGAAGTGGCGTGAGCGACGCCTGGTCCACATCGAGAGCGGCCGATCCGAGTTGATCGTCGGACACGCCGACATGATCGCCTGGCCGAACCAGAGCTCATGACAGAACTCGCAGTCAATCGGGGCGTTTGGCGAGTTCCGCGACTCTCTGCAGATGAAGGCGCAACGCGTTGTTCGGTTTCTCTTGAGAATCCTGCTTCCTCCCATGCGGTGGTCCCTATGTTTTCTGGTTTGCACCTATTGTATTGCGTGCGTCTCGCGACTTTTGTCGTTATGATCGACTACCTGCGGCCATCGTCGGCACTCGTTTCTTGCCGCTTTGCCGGCCTATCCTAATCTGTAAGGAGAAAAGATGAGCATCATTACTTTGAAGGTGAACGGCGAGGAACACACTGTGGATGTCGATACATCGACTCCCTTGCTCTATGTCCTGCGCAATGCACTCGGTTTCGAAGGCCCACGCTTTGGTTGCGGATTGGGGCAATGCGGGTCATGCACTGTGATTGTCGATGGTGAGGCCGTTCGGTCCTGCATCACGCAGACGTCCGTCATGGCCGGAGACCGGGAGATCACCACCCTTGAAGGACTCGCAGAAAACGGAGAGCTGCATCCTGTACAGCAGGCCTGGATTGACGAGCAGGTACCTCAATGCGGCTTCTGTCAGAACGGACAGATGATGACTGCGAAGGTGCTGCTCGATCGCAATCCCAACCCGAGCGATACGGAGATCCGGGAGTGGATGAACGACACGCTGTGCCGCTGCATGACGTACTACCGGATCCAGGCTGCGATCAAGCGTGCCGCCAGAGCAATTGCGGCCAATGAATCGGGTTCGAGCAAGGAGGTGGTCGCATGACAGCCTTCACAAATGTCCCAAAAGAAGTCGAAGAAACGTTGGAGCGGACCAAGTCAACGACGTCCCGAAGAAACTTTCTGAAGACTTCGGGCCTGTTTGTCGTGAGCATGAGCACCGTGGCCGTAACGGGTGCCGGCGGGCTCGCCACTCGGTCCGGCCAGGCTGCGGCCCCACAGGCTGCGGGTCCCTATATCGATCCTGACTTCCACCAACTCGACTCCTGGATTGTCATCCATGAAGACAGCACGGCGACTTTTTACGTCGGAAAAACGGATGGGGGACAGGGGACCGGTACTGCGCTCAGACAGATGATGTGCGATGAGTTGGATATCGCGTTTGATCAGACCGACCTCATCATGGGTCAAACCGACTCGACCGTCGATCAGGGTGGGTCGGGTGGTTCCGATGCTATCCAGACTGACGGCTGGCCGATGCGGCGGGTGGCCGCCGAAGCCCGTCGAGTCCTGCTGGAGCTGGCCTCCGAGCGCTTTGGAGTGCCAGTGGATCAGCTCGAGGTCAGCGAGGGTGTGATCACTGCAGGAGCCGATGCCTCCAGGAGTGTGACCTACGGGGATCTGATTGGCGGCAACCGTTTCAATGTGATGCTGACCGGCGACAGAATTAATGATACGGCCGGCGTGGCACCGCTGAAGTCGGTGCAGGATTTCAAGATTGTCGGCCAGTCAATGGCACGTTATGACGTCCCTCCCAAAGTAGACGGCACAGGCAAATGGGCCGTAGGCGTGAGTCTTCCCGGCATGGTTCATGCGCGAAACGTCAGGCCGCCCGTGGTGGGTGCCACGCTTGTCAGCATCGACGAATCATCGGTCGCAGACATCCCGGGATTCGTCCAGGTCGTGAGCCGGGGCAACTACGTTGCGGTTATCTGTGAAGAGGAACAGGAGGCGATCCTGGCGGCCCGGCGGCTGCAGGTGACCTGGGAGAACCCGGAGAGCGCGCCGCTTCCGGGGTCGGAAAACCTGTTTAATTACATACGCAACACCGAGCCCTCGTCCCTGACCCAGACCAGGACTCCAAATGTAGAAGGGAATCCGGACGAAGCGTTAGCGGGCGCTGCCCAGGTTGTCGAGGCGGCATACGAAGTGCCGTACCAGGGACACACCGCCATCGGTCCCGCGCATGCTCTCGCCGACCCGTCAAACGGCCAGATGACGATCTATTCCAATGACATGAAAGCCTACGGTCTACGAAACGGTGTCGCTGAATTTCTCGATATGCCGCGGGACCAGGTCCGCGTCGTCTGGATGGATGGACCCCAGCTTTACGGTCGTACGGCCGCGGATGATGCGGGTTTTGAGGCGGCTTATCTGGCCAAGGAGATCGGCCGACCGGTTCGAGTCCAGTGGATGCGGGACGAGGAAACGGCCTGGGATACCAAAGGCCCCGCGTTTACATTCCAACTGCGCGGTGGACTGGACGGGGAAGGCAACGTGACCGCGTTGGAATACCGTGCCCGGGTCACTGACTACGCCCACGTGGGTTACAACCAGCCCGACACGGTGCTGATCGCCCAGCTCATGGGCATCCGGCCTGAGCGGATTGCACCCGGCGGCGCGAACGTGCCCACCGAAATGTACGTCATCCCCAACCGGCGACGCGAAACTCACGTTGTGCCGCTCCCCGTGTCCTTTGAGACGCCGTTGCGTACCGGAAACCTGAGGGATCCTAATGGGCCGCAGATAACCTTTGCAGGTGAATCCTTCATCGACGAGCTGGCGATGGCGGCGCAGGCCGATCCAGTCGAATTCCGATTGAAGCTTCTCGCCGATGACACCGAAGACGACGCGTACAGACGGACGCGCTCGATTACCGTCATTCAAGAGGCCGCGGCCGCTTTTGGTTGGGACACGCGTGTTTCGCCGAAGCCGCTCGGCACCGGAAGGATTCTTACTGGCCGCGGCATCGCGTACTGTTATCGCAGTTCAACTATCATTGCTGACATCGCCGAGGTCGAGGTTGATCGCGAAACCGGTCACGTTTGGGTGAAACGAATCGTTTGCGCTCATGACTGTGGACTGGTGATCAATCCCGTCGGTTTGCGTAACACGGTAGAGGGCAACCTTCTTTACGGTTTGAGCCGCGCGCTTTGTGAGGAAGTGCAGTTCGATACGCAAAAAGTGACCAGCGTGGACTGGATCACGCATCCCACGCTCAGGCACTCGGACGCTCCCGAGCAGATCGACGTCGTCCTTGTGAACGGGGATCCCAACCCGGACCGGGCTGACATGCCTCACTACGGTGCGGGAGAGGCCTCACTCAAGCCCATGATCGCCGCAGTCGCCAACGCGATTTTCGATGCGACCGGCGTCCGTGTCCGTCGGGTTCCCTTCAGGGATGCCCGGGTACGGGAAGCGCTGCGGGCGGCGGGGGTTTAAGCGGGGGAACAAAGCCGCAATTACGGCAGCGCCTCAGTCTGAAATTCAGTCAGCGACCGGGCGGGGGGATTTCGCTCGGTCGTTCAAACGCCGACCACCTCTGTCGCGTCAAGCGCGTTGGGCCGAACGACAGGCGACCCTCACCATCATCCTGATGGCGAGGCCTGTCGGGACAACCGGAACTTCAAAACTGGTCCCAAAAATAACCCGCAGCGGCTCGGCGTTGCGGGTGAACCGCTTTCAGAGTAAAGACGCGGAGCCGAGGCGTTGAGAGTAAGGAGATGATCCGATCGGATGCGAAAGAAACGGTTAAGCAGCGAACACCTGTTTTAGCACGCTACCTTAACGTCCGCCGACGCGCCGTTCTTCTGCAAGTTTTTCTTCTGCGTTCACCTGGAGTTGACGCATCCATTCGGTGAAGTCGTCCGGAGCTACGAAGGGATGGGGGTCGCCCGGATTCCGCTCTTCCAACTGTGCCGCTCGTTCGAAGATCCTCGCAGGTCCGGGATGGTTCGTAAGGTTGACTTCGACGCCCTCCATTGCGCGAACCCTGCCGACGCTGTCCAGATACATTTCGGTCCGGTCTACGCCGCTGAAGTTCAGTCCCATTCCGCCGAACATGAAAGCCTTGTAGCTTTGGTCTCCGTCCCGCACGTCGAACTCGATCGACACGACACCAGGTGTGTGACCTGGGGTCACATAAAACTGCAGAGTCGTGTCTCCGAGTGTGATCGAGTCACCGTCTTCGATTACGATGTCCTCCTCGACGCCCCCGACCATTGCCCAATCGCCGGCGGCCATTCCGATGCGCGCACCGGATGCCCGTTGGACCGTCCCCACACCACCGGCGTGATCGCCGTGGCCGTGCGTTGCGATGACATACTGGACGTCGGCCGGGTCGAAGCCAAGCTTGCGGACGTTCTCGATCGCCCCGTTCGCAAACGCGCCGTATAGCGAATCCAGCATGATCAGGCCATCGCTCGTGCTTACCAGATAGGCGCTGACCCAGTCCATTCCGATGTAATAGAGGTTGTCGAAGATCTTGAAGGGTTCGACCATCTGCTGGCTGCCCTGTGCGCCGGCACCTGCGGCGGTTGGGGACAGGAATGGAATCAGCGTGAGGAGCAAACAGAGGGAGATAACAAGGTTGATAGGCTTCATCAGGTCGCTGGGTCAGTGCGTCATCGCGTAGACCACGATGTTGATACCCAGGCGCAGGGCTTCGGTCGTGGGGGCAAGGGGAAATCTCCCGTTGTCGATATGTTCCCAGAAATCCCCCACATCGTTGTTGAAGCAGATGATGACCTGGAGGTTGCCCCACTCGTCTTCGAAGCTGTAGAACACCGGAGGCGCGCCGTAGTTGTAGGGCGACTGAACATAGAGGCTGTTGATGTCGTAATAGGTGTGGAGCAGGGGGTGGTTGTCTCCCATCACTTGCATTTCCTGGTCGGGGAAGACACGCTTCATCTGTTCGTACATGATCTGGAAGTGTCGCTGGCCGTCGAAATCGTCGAGCATGACGATTCCGCCTCGGTCGACGTACTCGCGGAAGTTATTCACTTCCAGGTCCGTAAGCCACATCGTTCCCGGTTCCGAAATGTATCCGAATGGGTAGTCGAAGATTTCATCGCTTGCGATATCTACGATCCGGTAGGACATCGCGTCGACATTCACCCCGGTGGCTTCGCGCATGACCTGATTGATGTGCTCTTCAGCAGCGGGGTAGTCGTGCGCCCAGCCGCCGTTTCCATCTCGGGGCTGCCACCGCGCGAAGATGAACTCCGTGTCGGGAGGATCGTTCTGGTACAGCCGGAAACCACGAAAACGTCCGCCGAACTGGGCGAGGGCGGCTCCCGCGGTGAGGAGCAGGATCAGAAGAAGAACAGACCTGTGGAGCGATCGCATGTGGAACATTCTCATCGGAATTCAAAGTGCAGTCTAGTCAAATCGAAATGGAGTGGATTGCCCGAGCGTGCGGCTGGAGAGCCAGTCACATATTTATTTTCGAATGCTCGCTAACCTTGGCCCGGGTTCGTTCAGCGACCCGCCTTTCGGGTCCCTCGGCCACTTCCGCCAGCGTTCGAGAAACCACGCCGTTCGGTGCAATCGCGATCAATGCGTCATCGCGTAGATCAGGTAGTTCACACCGAGCCGGACGGCTTTGGCTGAGGATTCGAGCGACGCGTCGCCCCTGTCGAGTCCTTCCCAGAACTCACCCAGATCGTTGTTCTGGTTGGCGACCATTATCAGGCGGCCGCTCTCGTCCCGCATGCTCCAGAACTCGGGGAATCCGCTGAAACGATTATCCGTGTACGGGGGATCCATCTGAAGGGAATCGATGTCGAAGAACGCACTGAACATCGATTCCAGGATCTCGAGCCGAAACATCTCGCGTCTGGGAAACAGCTTCTTCATCTGCCCCCTCAGGTGGTCGAGGTCGACGCCCCGGAAGTCGTCGAACATTGCAAATCCGCCCCGCTCGAAGTATTCGCGGAGGTTCGCCTCTTCGGCATCGGTCAGATCCATGAAACCCGGTTCGGAAAAGTAAAGGAAGGGATAACGAAAAATATCCTCGCTGTCGAGTTGAACGATCTGATACGCCTCAGGCGAGGTTTGAACGCCGGTGTATTCCTCGACTAGCCCGAGATAGAGATCCTCAGCATACGGGTAGTCGTGATGCCAGGGCGCTTCGCGATCGAAGATTGCTTCGAAAGTCATGTTGAACTGGACCCGCGCGAACGTGAACTCGGCGGTCTCGTCCCCTCCGTCGGGCCTGGCCTCGGGGGCGAACACGGCCAGAAGCAGGGCAATCGCAACGAACTTCTTCACAATACTGAAAGTATATATGACGAGTGCCTGTATTCAGGGAAGGGTAGTCAAAATAACTGAAACGACGGCAGGTTCGTTTTTCAGAAGCGTGCCGCCTCGCACCTGGACCGGTGGCACTCCCGGGCAGAACCCCCGAGTCTGTTGCCACGCGCAGCTAGTCAGGGATTTGAAAGTCCCGTGTTTCGGACTGGAACGCGCCAACGTCGGTCCCAACCAGATATAGACGGCCCTCGTAAAAGACCGCGCTGGTGGCCCAAGCGGGCAGATCGTCTGCTACGACATTCCACGCGCGCCCCTCACGATTCAAGAGGTATCCTGCGGGTTGTGCCGGCACCAACAGCATTGTCGTTTGAGCGGGCGTTCCTGAGACAGGTCGGGGGGGGTAGTCCAGAAACCGTTCGTCGGAGTCCTCCAGAACGACATCGGGCATCTGGCCCGGATCCCAGGCCGAAAGGAGCCGCTTCTGTCCGGTCGATCCGTCAAACCAGAGCGTCATGTCGTCGACGGCGATCGGTCCGGCTATGGGGCAGGCCTCGATCTGCCATATCGGCGGGCTCACCGGTGTCGGCTCTCCAAACTGTCCGTCAGGACCAGCGACTACTCTGGAGGGATCGCGGTAGCCCGTTGGGGTTGTATTTCTGAAGGCAACCGCCAGACTGCCGTCGGATGCGACGTTAATGTTGGGAAGACAGCAGCCGCATACGGAACTTTCCTGCGATTCGGTGAGGTTCCGTTCAGTGACCACACCGTCTGTGACTCGAGCGTAATAGAGGTCCGCCGGTTCCTCCAGACCTTCTTCTGCAATCCTCGGATCCAGCCAGACCGCGTGAAGCACACCGTCGGGGCCGAACGCAATATCGGGAAACTCCTGCAGCGCATCCCCCTCATCCTGATTCAAGCGCAGGGAAGGGGCGAAGCTTTTTCCACCATCGGAAGACGTCGCGACGCGGATGTCGAAGAATTCGTCGGTCCATGCGAGGGCGACCGCTCCATCGGGTCCAAACGCAACAGCGGGCCGCATTTCGTCGATCGGAATCGAATGGAGGGGCACGTCAGCGCCATTCACCTGGACGGGTTCGGAGAAGGTGTTGTCCTCGGTCGTGCTGACGAAAAGGTCGAAGCCCTCGAAAAAGCCACCCTCCCTTCTCACGGTCCACGCCATGAGCAGTCCGCCATCGGGAGCAGCCGCGATCTGAGGCAACTCGAGCTCACCCAGTTCCGGAATAGTGACGGGTTCAGTCGGGACCGGTTCCACCGAACTCGCACAGCTCACAAGGGACGTGACGCAAAATGAAAGTAGAAATAATCCGCACGTGGCTCGCTTCATGAGAATGGACGCTCCTACCGTGGTTCGGTTCAAAGGCTATTGGCTATTGTCATAACCAAGATATCTCATGCCGTCCCCCACCGCCAGTATTCGTACCGATGGGTCTGAATCCAAGTCGGGATTTCTTTCTGATTTCGGCGCACGAGGAGACGTGGATCCTGTGCCGGTTGTGGAGCTATGCCACGGGAACGAACGCTCCCAGTACCCAGGATGCGATCGCAAAATAGATAGCCAGACCGGCAATGTCGGCCACCGAGGTGATCAGCGGACTGCCGGCCACTGCGGGGTCGATGCCGACCCGGTTGAGCAGAAACGGTACGATGACGCCGATCAGGTTGGACGCGAGAACGATCAGAAACATCGCCAACGCGACCACGACGGCCACTTCCCCGCCGCCCTGAAACAGGCCGAGCAGCCACGCAGCCACGCTCATGGTTGCCCCGAGTGTCGCGCCAACCGCGACTTCCTTCAGGAGTGTGGGCAACCATTGGGAGCGATCAAGGTCTCCTGTTGCCAGAGCCCTCACCACGAGCGTAGCCGACTGAGCGCCCGCGTTACCGCCGCTTCCCATCAGCAAGGGTATGAAGAAGGCCAGTGAGATCAGTGCCGCAAGAGTGTCTTCGTACGCAGCGATCACGCCGGCCGCTCCGAGGTTGACCACGACCAGCGCCAACAGCCACGGAATCCGTTTCCTGAAAAGCGAAAGAACCCCGGCTTCCGAATAGCTGATCTTCAGGGGTTCGACCGCGGCGGATAGCTGGAAGTCTTCGGTCGCTTCCTCTTCGGCAACGTCGAGGACATCATCGGCTGTAACGATGCCGATCAGGACATCGTCCGCACCCACTACCGGCAGCACGAACAAGTCGTACTTGCTCATCTTTCGAACGGCTTCCTCACGGTCGTCGTACGGGGATAGAGAGACGGCTTCGTGTTCGAGTATCTTTTCGACCGTTTCATCGGGTTCTGCGAGGATCAGTCGCGGCAGCTCCACCGCGTCGAGAAACTTCCAATGCGTATCCGTGACGTAGATGGTTGTGACCACTTCACGGTCGCGCCCCCGCACCCGGATGTGTCCGAGAGCCTGCTCAATGGTCCAGTCGGGCCGTATGGCAACGTACTCCGGCGTCATCAGGCGGCCGACGCTTTCATCCGGATAGCTCAGGAGGAGACGCGCAGCCTTGAGGTCGGCCGGGTTCAACAGGTTGAGCAAACGCTGAACGACGCGGTCCGGTAATTCCTCGAACAGGTGTGTCCGGTCGTCCGGCTCTAGGTTGGTAATCAGACGCCGAATTTCATCGCTATTGAGTTCTCCCAGAAGGGCGTTCTGGGCTTCGGAATCGAGGTGCGAAAAAACCTCCCCCGAGAGGTTTCGTGTGAGCAAACGAAAGAGCAACAGACGGTCAGGGCTGTCCCGTTCCAGAACCAGTTCAGCCAGCTCGGGTGCTGGCCATTCGGCTACGGCGGCCTTGAGCTCGCTCCATTGGCGGCTATCGATCAGTTCCTCGATATCGACTCTGACATTGGGGCTCGTCATGCTGTATCGGCCTCATCGCGGGGCACACCGGAGTGTCAGGGCCGGGTGGGCGTAAAACGGGTAAAACGAAGCTGAATTAAAACATGGAACCCACAGCTCTCCTTCCGGATACTTGCTGCCCACGCCAGCGAATTCAGGAGTGGGCCCAGCGACACCGGGGACATGCCCACAGGCCTAACTACTGAAGGATGACCTCGAATCCTTCAAATTGAGGGTGACCGAGGTAGGTGCCTTCCGGCGCACGAGCCTGTCCATGAGCTTTCTTAAAAGCTTCGGAATCGGTCCAGTCCTCGAACGCCTGGTGGGAGTCCCACGTGGAGTGCGACGCATAGAGGGTGGCATTTTCGTCCGCCGGTCCTTTCAGGAGGCTGAATTCCCGGAAACCAGCAACCTGGTCCAGATACGATTCGCGGTTTTTCCAGAGGTCTTCGAAATCCTGTTCGTGTCCCGGTGCGATCCGGAAACGGTTCATTGCGATAAACATAACGGCTGTCTCCTCAGAAAAGGGGACGGACACTTAAGGTTTTAATCCAAGCCCCGGTTTTCCGATCAGAGTTGATATGTGAAGCGTCCTTCCCCGGAATGGGCAAGCTATTAGAGGAACATTTTTGGGCCTATCATTCAATCTGTTATGGTAACTTTCAATATCCTTTGTTCGTATAGGTTTAGAAAAGACGGCCAGACAAAATTCCTTTTACACTCTCTTAACAAACGAGAGGTCCTGGGAAGAGTCAAAGGCTGAGCCCGGTACCAATTTACCAAGGATTCCCCCGGACCATGAAAACGAGCTTGAAAGTCACAATAAGCGTTCTCCTGGCAGGTGCCGTTCTCGGCACTGTGTTTTTCACCCTGTTCGGCGAAGACGACACAGAGTACGAATTCTTCACTGCTGAGGTAGCGCGGGGCGTGATCCAGAACACGGTCAGCGCGACAGGCACCGTCGAGGCCGTTCTTACCGTGCAGGTGGGATCTCAGGTGTCCGGTCAGATACAGACCTTATACGCCGACTTTAATTCCGTTGTCAGCGCCGGCCAGCTATTGGCCAAGCTCGACCCGCGGAACTTCGAGGCCCAGCTGGAGAATTCCAAGGCCAGTCTGGTTTCGGCCGAGGCCCGTGTACGCACCGCCGAAGCCGATCTGACCAACGCCCGCGCCAGTCTTGAGAGTTCGTTGGCGAGTCTCGAAGCATCACGGGTTGAATCTGAAAGAGCTGCAGTCCTCTATGGGCGCTCGGAGGAACTGGCCGAAACCGACTTGCTTTCGCAGACGGATCTGGAAAATTCCCGGGCGACAGCCCAGGCTGCAGCGGCGCGTCTGGCTCAATCCGCCGCTGCCATCGAGCAGGCCGAAGCGCAAATAATCTCGCGACAGGCAGGCCTGGAACAGGCTTTCGCTCAGGTGGTCCAGGCTGAAGCCGATGTGAACCGTGCCGAAATCAATCTGGAGTACACCGACATCATGTCGCCCGTAGACGGTGTTGTCATTTCTCGCGAAGTCGACGTGGGACAGACTGTTGCGGCGAGCATGTCGGCGCCGACGCTGTTCATGATTGCCAACGACCTTGGCCGGATGCGGGTAAACGCCAGCATCGATGAAGCCGATATCGGGAAACTGGCCCAGAGTAACGGAGTGGAATTTACCGTCGATGCGTTTCCAAACGAGCGATTTCGTGGGCGGATCGAGGAGATCCGTCTCAATCCGCAGACCGTTCAAAACGTGGTGGCCTACAACGTCATCGTGGGTGTTTCCAATCAGGATCTGAAATTGAAGCCGGGCATGACGGCGAATATTACTGTAACCGTTGACCGCCGCGAAAACGCCCTGGGTATTTCCAACGCGGCTTTACGTTACAACCCGCCCGACGTCGATCCCGCCGAACTGCAATTGACGCGTGGTGGTGCTGGCCGAGGCGGGGATGGGGGTCCGGGCCGTGGTTTTGATGTTGTGGCTAACGTCGTCCCCGTACCCGAGCCTGCCCCTGCTGAAACGGGTCCCTCTGCGGTGGAAGTCACGCCCGGAAGGCGACAGGGTTTCCAGGAAAACCTCGACCGTGGTTTTGCCGGTGGCGGGGGCGCCGGTCCCCGAAGCGGCCGTGGCCGTGCGGAAGGACGTGGTAATCAAGGTGGACCGAGCGGTGGTTTTCCGGGTGGGGGCGCGTCAACTGCGCTGGGGATCGCTGCTCCGGTTGCGGCACCGGGTCAGCTCTGGGATGTGGGCGAGAAGCTTCAGTTCCAGGAAGTTACGCCGCCCCGCCCACGCCCGGGCCGTGTTTGGGTTTTGAATGCCGAGAGCATTCCCCAGATGCGCAACGTCATGTTGGGAATAACCGACGGGTCCCGGACCGAAGTTATTGCGGGCGAACTCGAAGTGGGTGACGCCCTGATCATCGGTGATTCATCGCAAGTGGCGGATACGCAAGATAGGCCTCAGACCCGGGGCAGGGGATTCGGCGGCGGATTTCCGGGCGGCGGATTTCGAATTCGTTAAAAGAGGTTTCGGTTAAATGTCGTCTGTTTCAGCACCGGCAGTGGGAAAGGATTCCTTCGACAGTAAATCGAAAAACGATGCCGTTATCCGCCTGGACCGAGTCCACAAGGTCTATACGATGGGCGACATCGAGGTCCATGCTTTGCGCGGCGTGTCTCTCGCGGTCGGGCGTGGGGAGTTCGTCGCAATCATGGGACCGTCGGGTTCCGGCAAATCCACGATGATGAACATCATCGGGTGCTTGGATCATGCGACTCGTGGATCTTACATGATCGACGGCGTGGACGTCGCCGAAGTCTCCCGGGCCAATCTGGCGGATATCAGAAACCAGAAAGTCGGGTTTGTGTTCCAGAGTTTCAATCTGGTGTCCCGCACTTCGGCGATCGAGAACGTCGAACTGCCGTTGATCTATGCGGGGGTGGGGGCTCGCGAGCGGACTGAGCGTGCTCGAGAAGCTCTCGCGATCGTCGGACTGTCTGACAAAGAAAAGAATCTGCCCAATCAGCTCTCCGGTGGACAGCAGCAGCGTGTGGCTATTGCACGTGCTCTGGTGAATAATCCTGCGATCATCCTCGCCGACGAGCCGACCGGCGCGTTGGACTCGCGGACTTCGATTGAGTTGATGGCCGTGTTTCAGAAATTGAACGATGAGCGAAGCATGACGATCATCCTGGTGACTCATGAGACCGATATTGCCGGTTATGGGAAGCGCGTGCTCTTGTTTCAGGATGGCCGGGTACGTAAAGATTACCCGGTAGAAAATCGCCGCAATGCGGGGACGGTGTTGCTCGAGCTTCCGGACGACGATGAGGACTTCGAAGAATGAGATCGATAGCGATAATTCGAATTGCATTCAGGGCGCTGGGACGCAACAAGATGCGTTCCGCCCTCACGATGCTGGGCATTATCATCGGCGTCGGCGCAGTTATCGCTCTGGTTTCCATCGGACAGGGTGCGCAAGCCATGGTCCAGGACCAGATGCAGAGCATGGGAACCAACGTCATGTACGTGTTTCCCAGTGGAAATCGCGGCGTCGGAGGCGCTCGGCTCAGTACCGACCAGGGTGGAAGACTCACTGCTGGGGACGTTAACGCAATTTTGGAGGAGATCCCGATTGTTCAGGCGGCAACTCCGATTGTCAGTGCGAACGGCCAGTTGGTTTTCGGAAATCAGAACTGGTTTGCCCGCGTGCAGGGTACCAATGAGCAGTACCCGGGGATCCGTGATTGGGCGATCGCCGACGGGGAGTTCTTTACTGAAGTCGACATCGTTGCTGCTTCCAGGGTCATTGTCATCGGGAAGTCCGTTGCCGACGCTCTCTTTGAAGGAGTGACTCCGATCGGGCAGACTGTGCGTCTGCGAAATCTTCCGTTCCGCGTAATCGGGGTGCTTGAGGAACGAGGTCAGACCGGGATGGGGCAGGACCAGGACGATACGGTTTTGATGCCTTACACGGCAACACAGAAGAAACTGTTGGGTCAGTCCATCCCCCGGATCAACCAGGTCATGCTCCGGACCGTCAGTCAGAGCGCAGCGCCCGTTGCCGAAACCTTGATCACGGAACTGCTCCGACAACGCCACAACATCAGGCAGGGGCAGGAAGACGATTTCAGAATCGGCAACCTGACCGAGATCGCGGACGCTGCCGAACAGACCACTTTGATCATGACGCTGTTGCTGGGAAGTATTGCTGCGATTTCCCTCCTTGTTGGCGGCATCGGGATCATGAACATCATGCTGGTTTCGGTCACCGAGAGAACCCGGGAGATTGGTATCCGAATGGCCGTCGGCTCCCGACCGGGATACATCCGGCTTCAGTTTCTGGCCGAGTCCATTATCCTCAGCATGGCCGGCGGCCTGATTGGTGTGCTGCTGGGAAGTGGCTTGTCTTACGCCGTTGGCGAATTCCTGGGATGGTCGACCCTCGTGTCCCTGGCTTCGGTATCAATTTCGTTCGGATTCGCAGCGGCAGTCGGTGTCTTCTTCGGCTACTACCCGGCACACAAAGCCGCAGGCTTGGACCCGATCGACGCTTTGCGCTACGAGTAAGAAGTATTTCTTAAGCCGAATTCTCCCGTTCATTCTATTGATTCGCGTCTTCCGATGTTCGGGCGGGTTAACCTATACCCATGTTTTCGGAACCCCCCTCGTCCCGCCTCGACCTGCGCTTCGGTTTCTCGGCAATTCGCGTTCGTGTCCATCCCATGTTTTGGATCATCGTGTTTGCGTTGGGATGGACTCTGCCGCTGGTGGAACAGCTCCTGTGGGTGGGGGTGGTGTTTGTGTCCATTCTTGTGCATGAGTTGGGGCATGTTTCCAGCGCGCTGTTTTTCGGGCGGCGTTCACGCGTCGTTCTTTACAGCATGGGGGGCCTCACGATTCCGGAGACCCACGCTGCACCTCTCACAGGCTGGCGCCACGGGGTCGTCGCTTTCAGCGGTCCCACGGCTGGTTTTCTATTGGCTCTGTTGGCCTACTTGACGATTCCACTTATGGGTTCGACTTCGAGCGGTCTGGTTGGAGCGCTTTATTTTCACTTGGTCCAGATCAATGTCGTCTGGAGTCTGGTTAACCTGTTGCCGATATGGCCTCTCGACGGCGGACAGGTGGCGCGCGATCTTCTCAGCGGTGTTGGTCGTGACCTTGGATACTCCCTGGCGTCGGGTCTTTCACTCGTGACAGCGGGAATTATTGCGGTGGCTGCGTGGCAGATGAGTCGCCCGATCATCGCAGTGTTTGCAGTCTATTTTGCCCTCAAGGAATGGCAGCAGTCGGTCTGATACAGAGGAATGCGATGAAAGAACCAGTTGATTCGACACCGAGCAAAGCAAAGTTTGCTATGGATGACCGTGTGTTTCTTGAGGGCCCGCAGACCCGAACAGGAGAACTGATGTTTGCGCTGCGGGTGCTCTGGGAGTTTATCCGGGGATTCCGCACGCTGCACTTCGTGGGTCCCTGCGTAACGGTCTTCGGCAGTGCCCGTTTCGAGCCAGACCACCCGTACTATGAAATGGGGCGTCAGGTTGGATCCGGCGTCGTGGGTTTGGGCCTTACCGTCATGACGGGTGGAGGACCCGGCATTATGGAAGCGGCCAATCGGGGTGCGGCAGAAGCGGGCGGCCGATCGGTTGGTTGCGAAATCCGTTTACCCGTGGAACAGGGTGTCAATCCCTACATGAACCGTTCCGTTACTTTCAGATACTTCTTCGTGCGCAAGGTTTTGATGCTGAAGTATTCCTATGCGTTCGTGATCCTCCCGGGCGGCTTCGGCACGATGGACGAATGCTTCGAAACCCTTACCCTGATCCAGACGGGAAAGATTTTGAATTTTCCCGTTATCGTGATGGGCGTGTCCTATTGGAGCCGGCTGCGGGACATGCTCGATTCGATGGTCGACGAGGGCACGATCAGTTCGGGCGATTTGGACCTGTTGTGTTTTACTGATTCCGTGGACGAGGCGATGGCACACATTCAACAACACGGCTTGGGCAAGTTCCCTCGGAGACGCCAGCTCTCGCCCATGAGGATCCTTGGAGAAAAGGCGCAGTTGTGAAGGTTTCACCATGCGCTCGTCGTGGGCGGTCGCGATTGGACCTCGCCACTTGCGGGTCGCGCCATCCCCGGTGAACGAAGTGGATGGGTATTTCGGTTTACTATGAGTGTCCCCGATCGCCGATACATCCTACGTTGAGCGGTCGTCCAGGTGGCGCGGTAAAGATCAGGAAACTGCGGAGTTTTGCAGTCCCATATTCGTCGCGATGCTGGCGGACCTCAAGAACAAATTGAAGTAAGTTTCTGCGGGTTTGTCCGCCCTGCTGCTGATCCGCATGCCTGCCGACAGCGTGTTAGAATCCGTCCATGCCGAAGCTGCGTCTTGTCCTGGCGTCGGAATCCCCGCGACGCCAGGAGTTGTTGGGATTGCTGGCCGTTCCTTTCGAAATCGTTTCCTCTAATGTGGACGAAACTCCGCGCCCGAGTGAGTCCGACCTGGACTTCGTCACTCGTACGGCTCGAGAGAAGGGTGAAGACATTGCGGGCCAGATTCCGGATGCCGTGGTGCTCTCAGCCGATACGATCGTGTCTCTGGACGGTAAAATTCTGGGCAAACCCGACGACGTGGATGACGCCCGGCGGATGCTTCGAATGCTGTCTGGTCGCGGGCATAATGTTTATACCGCTGTGTCGACAGTCCACATGGCCAGGAACACGCGGCATGAAGGGCTGGAAGAAACGCGGGTCTGGTTCAGCGATCTGGATTCGGAGATGATCGACGACTACATCCTTCGCGAAGAAGTTCTCGACAAAGCCGGAGCTTATGGCATTCAGGGATTCGCTTCCGTTTTCATCCCAAGAATCGAGGGTAATTACGCGAATGTTATGGGATTGCCCCTGCCGCTGACCTACGATTTGCTGACACGTCACGGAATCATATGCCACACATCATCGTAGGTACGGCCGGGCATATCGACCACGGTAAGACGGCGCTGGTCCAATGCCTGACAGGTATCGACGCCGACCGCCTCAAAGAAGAGAAGGAACGCGGCATCACCATCGATATCGGTTTTGCGAATCTCGACCTGGACGAAACGACGCAGGTGGGTTTTGTCGATGTGCCCGGTCACGAAAAATTCATCAAGAACATGCTCGCCGGTATCGGCGGCATCGATGTCGTGATGCTCGTGGTGGCGGCGGACGAATCCATCATGCCCCAGACCCGGGAGCATATGGACATTTGCTCGTTGCTCCACGTGCCCTGTGGACTGACGGTGATTACCAAGGTCGATACTGTTGATAAAGAAATTGCCGATCTCGTGGAACTGGAAGTCCGGGAGTATCTGGAGCACACGTTTCTCGACGGTTCACCGGTAGTTCGGATGAGTGCGCGTACCGGGGAAGGAAAAACCGAACTGATTGAAACTCTGCGGCAAGTGGCGGCCGAGGTGGGGCCGAAAGACACCTCACAGATCTTCCGCCTTCCGGTGGACCGTTGTTTCACGATGAAGGGCTTCGGAACCGTCGTGACCGGAACGCTGATCTCAGGATCGATCCGGAAGGAAGATGAAGTCCAGTTGTTGCCGTCCGGTAGCATGGCGCGCATTCGAGGCTTGCAGGTTCATGGCCATGTCGTGGACGCTGCCGAGGCCGGGCAGAGAACTGCGATCAATCTTCAGGGTGTCGACGTTCGGGACGTGAATCGTGGCATGGTTTTGACAGAACCGGGCGCGCTTCGGGCGGCCTCGATGTTCGACTGTCATCTCGACCTGCTTTCATCGGCCGCAGGACCGATCACCCGAAGGAGACGCATTCGATTTCATGTGGGGACGGCGGAGATCATGGGTTATGTCTCGCTTCTAGAGGGCGATAGCCTCGAGCCCGGTGGCAACTGCATGGTCCAGATACGACTTGAAGAACCTGTCGCTGCCTTTCCCGGAGACCGTTTTATAGTGCGACAGTATTCGCCCATGATTACGATCGGAGGCGGTGAAATTCTGGAAGTCGATCCGAAGAAGCATCGGCTGCGAGACATTCGCATTACCGCGCGTTTGGGAACCTTTAAGGACGGGACGCTCGAAGATCGACTCATGGTCCTCATTGACGATGCTGGGCTGGGAGCCAGTACGCTTCCGGATCTTGTCAGGAAGGGTGGAATCGCTGCGGTCACAATCCGGGAACATCTCGATAGCCTGGCCGTTGCCGGCGCTGTGCGTTTTCTCTCCGACACCCCTCCCACGGTGGTGTCCGGGGCAGCGTTTGACGAAGTGGCGTCGCAGGTTTTGGCTTTCGTTGCTGAATTTCACAAGGCCCAGCCTCTAGCCCGAGGCGTATCGCGGGAAGAACTGAGGAATCGCCTGTTCAGACGTGGCTCCAATCTTGTTTTCCAGGCGGTCTTGGAGGACCTCAAGCGCCGCGAGAAAATTACGCTCGCGCAGGAACTCGTCCACGTGTTCGGACGTGTGGTGACTCTGGAAGCCGAGGAAATTAAAATTCGCGAGAGTCTGGCCGCCGAATTCCGGCGAAACGGTTTCCAGGTTGCCACTGCCGAAGAGGTCATAGCCAAACTCCGCCTGAATTCCCCGAAAGCCTGGAAGATACTGCGTTTGATGATCCAGGATGGGACCTTGGTGAAGGTCAGCGACGACCTGGTTGTCGACCGGGGCGTGATTGATGAGGTCGTGCGGAAACTGCGCGCCCTTAAGGCATCCAATCCCAGCCTGGGTGTCGGAGAATTTAAAGACCTGATCGGCGTTTCTCGCAAATATGCGATTCCCTTATTGGAATATCTGGACAGGGTGCGCGTCACGCGACGTGTTGGAGCGAGTCGGAAGATATTGTAACGAGGATGAAACGGATTAGAACGGATTCCGGAGAGGTCGAAGACAGATAAGTCCGTGTAATCGGTGGTTCAATTCCACGAATACGTGCAATCCGCGCAAAAAAAAGCGATGCGATTGAGCGCCCGATTACAACATAAATCCAGTTTAAAGCCAGTGGTAAACTGCAGAGGGTCGCTGCCTACGCTTCTGTTTTCGACGGCGGGTCTTCAGAGTCGTCGCCCTTTATGGACCTCTTGAAGTTCTTGATGCCTTCGCCGATACCCTTTCCCATTTCCGGCAAGCGTTTCGCGCCGAACAAGAAGAAGATGATGATCAAAAGGACCACCAGCTCCGGTAAACCCAATCTAAACATGGGGATCCTCCGGTTCTATCCTTCAGGCTCCGCAGACCTTGGGGCAGCGTGAATGGACAAGTTAGCTACACGAAAAAGTATATCGGAAAGCATTCAGTTCGTCCAAACGTAATCCCACAGATAGAGTTGCCGATCGCTCATCGGGGTGTCCGGCACGACGACGTGGTAGCTACCCTCAAACTCGGTGACGAGAAGGGCATAGACCTGGCCGTCCGGTTCCCGATAAACCAGAGAATTGTAGGTGCGGGTACTACCTTCCCGGCGCCTTTGATCAAGTATCCGGCCCCGTTCAAACCTGTCCGTCAACAAGACCTCAATCTCGACTTCTGTCGGTTCTCGCAGATCATCGGAGTCGTCGCCGACACGGATGAGGACGTGAGATCGCAGTAGCTCACGGCTCTGGGCCTCCATTGCGTCCATAAAAATTTCGGCGGCGATCAGGGGAGGGCTGTACACATAGTAATAATAAAAACCAAGCGCCGTCGATCCTGCGACCAGGATGCCGACAAATAACAGAACCGACAGACGAAGCGGTCGCCTTGTGACAGGAACCGCCGAATCTTCGGGTTGGGGCTGTGAGTGGTCTGTGTCCATCGTGTGTGGTCCCTTACTCTTTCACCCCCACAGCCGGGACGTCTCCGGAGTCTGGAATGACGTGAGTCCAATTGCGAGGTTCAACAGTGACGGTCTTGAATTCTCGCAGTCGCACGAGGCCCGGTTTCGCCTTCTTGGGTTTCGACACGAACTTGCGCCGCGTGTAGTGTACCTCCACTTTGTTGGAGTTCCGCGCTTGTGAGTAGTATGCCGCTAACTGCGCGGCGCGAATTAGAATCGACGATTCCAGTTCGGTGTCTTTGGCTGGGTTCCTGACGATGACGTGGGAGCCCGTGTAGCCGGCGACATGGAACCAGAAATCATCTCCAGTCGCGACTTTGAACGTCAATTCGTCGTTCTCGCGGCTGTTGCGCCCGACGAGAACTTCGTGGCCGTCCATCTGTATCGCGCGTCGCCTGCGGGCGCCCGGGCGAGGAGCCTTCTTTGAACCCGGGCCTGATCGAGGCGCATCCGCTCCGCCAGTCAATGCTGTCAATGCGTCCCAGGTACCCACCGACTGCAATCGGTCGGCTTCGGCTTCGAGCCGCGCTTTGGTGACTTCCAGTTTCGACAATTGCATGCGGACCATCTCCATGCCGCGTCCGGCCTTCTTATGCCGTTTGAACAACTTGTTGACGTTCTCGCGTAGCGTTTTGGAGGGATCGAGTTCGATAGTCCGCGATTGGGGGTCGTCGCCGAAGTAGTCGGTAACTTCAACGCTTTCGTGATGGCGATCCATATCGCCGCCGCTGGCCACCAGCATCTGGGCGCGGGTCCGAAGTTCTTCGGCCTCGCTGTAGAGCCGTTGTCGATCAAGCAGTCGTTCGTGCTTTTGCCCCAGACGCCGCAGGCTATCTCGAATCCGTCTTTTCCGCGGTGACTTCGCCTGTTCCATCAGAATCCGTGACTCCAGTTCATCCGAGACGATCCGTGTGGCCTCCAGCATGCCGGGATAGGTCTGGACCCCGTGGGTTTTTCGCGCCAGGGATTCCAGTTCGATCGGACTGAGGATTACCCTTCGCAACGCTTCGACGTCGTTGCGCTCCAGGATGACACTGAGGGGTTTCAGAGAGTAAGCCCATGCCGTCGATGCCGGTTTGAGGAGATCTTCGATCATAGCTTTCAATTCTTCGGGTAATGCGTTCTTCGAAGCAGCCTGGCGATGGAGGATTTCCGCCGCTAATAGCGGTCCGATTCCTGCAACGTTACGAATGAGCCAGTTCTTCGGATCCTTCGCAAAGTCAGTTTCGTTAAACCAGGAACACTCGTCTTCACGCGTTAAGGCGAGATCCGTCTTGTCGGTTTTCGGATAAGCGTACTCGTCATATTCACCCATTCCACGCTGGGAACGCGGAGCGAGGGCAGAACCCAGAATGTTGCGGGCCCGGTCCAGGAGGAAAAGGTTAGGGGAATTCGGCAGCAGTTCTGCGACAAGATAGACAATTTGCAGTTCCTGGGCCGGGAGGGCCGTTTTAAACTTCAATTCAACAATGCGTTCAGATAATGGCTTGTCTATTTCAAGAAGCTGAGCCGTAACCAGGTGCTTCCGAAGAATCATAAGGAAATCCGTCGTGACTGCTTCGACCGGTGGGCGTTCTCCGGAAACATAAATAATAGGATTTCGCGCATCGATTGACAGTTTCAACGCCGGTATCCTGACGGACCGGGTCTGCAGCAGGAACACGTTGCGGTGGTGTTGTACGATACGCCGTATGACCATCCCGTCCGTTACGGTTTTTAGTTCCTCGACCAGCGCTATGAGCGCGAAGTTTTCCATCTGCTTATTTTAACCGAGGCAGTCAGATGCGTTTGACGAAGGTGGTAGAGACCTTGTCGGCCCACGTCAGGTGTTCGGGGTCGATGAACGCCCACAGAAATCCGAAAAGGAGCGGAACGACTGAAATCAGGTAACCGAAGCTTCTAAGAAATGCTTCGGTGGGGTCCAAGCGGTCCCCGTTACGGTTGACCGCGACCAGACCGTGGATGCGCATGCCAGTCGTCTGGCTCATACTCAACATGAACAGGAAGAAGTAGACAACCAGAAAGATCAAGTAGGCGGTACAAAAGATTCCCAGGATTCGGCGGTTCAGGGGAGTCGACGCCGGCATTTCAGAGGCAGTCGAGATCAGGAAGATCAGGTAGAGCCCGAAAACAATCACCAGATCGATCAGCATCGCGTAAGTTCGGGAGAGGAGCAGACCGCGTTGGTATTCGGGGAGGGTGAATTCGGCGGCGTAGTTTTTGTCATCGAAGTCCAGTCCAGGCTGGATCTTAGATAGGTCGATGACCGTCCTGCCACCTTTCCGTTGCATTCGGCTGAATTTTATCACGGTTCTTGCGACAGGCAGTCGAATGTGATTTAACTGAGAGGGACGTACACTTCAGAATCGGGAAGCAATTCTGAAGTGTACGTCCCCTTTAAGCAATGCATGTATGGATATTAGCCGTTCTTCTGATCGCACCTCAGCAGGACGAACTCGTCGTTAGTGCCGATAGACTCGATCGCACAGGCAGCGTCGTGACCTATGCCGGTGATGTCGTCGTCACGTTCCGGGATATGCGGGTAGAGGCGGATACGATCGTTTACGACGAGTCCACTCAGATGCTGGAAGCCTCAGACGGCGTGACATTCGTGCGTGGCGAGGAAAGACTGGCCGGTCGGCATCTTGAAATCAATATGGACACGATGGCGGGTGTCTTGACTGAAGCTACGGGTGAACTGGGTCCCAGTTACCTGATTCAGGCGGCTGAGGCTCACCGCTTGGAAGACGGCCGGTATGAGCTTTTCGATGCGACCGTTACCACATGCGACGACGAAGGGAATCCTGGATGGGAGTTCCACACACCGCGGACGACGATCGACCCGGATTCAAACGTGAAGGCCGTCAATTCGGTGTTGAGAATTAAGGGTGTTCCGGTCTTTTATATGCCTTACCTTAGCGCGCCTGTGGCAAGCCAGCCGCGTTCCTCCGGTTTCCTCACACCTCAGACTTCCACCTCGACAACGAAAGGACGGAGCGTCAGTGAGTCATTTTATTATGTCATCAACCGCAGTGCCGACCTCACTGTGACCGGCGAGTATTTCACCTTGCGTGGTCTGGCCGGCGCAGCTCGGTTTCGCGCGGTTCCCAACGAGCGATCCCGGATTGAGATCGACGGCTTTTTTGCCGATGACCGCAAAGACCAGGGTGGGAAGAGTGCCCGGATTCTGGCCTATACCGAACGTAACGACTTGCGCGTCGTCGCTGATCTGAACCTCGTCAGTTCCTTCGTGTTCCGCCAGGTATTTGAGGAAGGATTTGATGTGATCTCCTCTCCAACGGAGCGCTCGCGTGCGTTCGCTACCTACAACACCTCCGGCGTAACTTACAACTTTCTTTATGCGCGGCAGGGAACCTTCTTTGTTGACCAGCCCACGGCGATTATTCGCAAGCTCCCCTCGCTGGAGATGGCCGTGCATGCCCGTCCGGTAGGGAATCTACCGTTGTACTTCAGCTTTGACGGCAGCGTGTCGGGTTTGCATCGTCGCGATGCAGCGGTCACGAGCTCGGCGTTAGTCGGACGTGTGGACATCCACCCGAGAGTTGAAGTGCCGATCTTGCGTGGTGCGGCGTTTAGTTGGAGCCACCAACTTGGCATTCGAGAAACGTTCTATTCAGACAAGCGGAACGTTGGGGATCAACGCGACGCCCTGAATCGCCTTGCTGTCGACTACGGTTTCGTGTTTAGTGGGCCGCAATTGGAAAAGCGATACGGCAATTGGATGCATGTGATCGAGCCTCATGTCGAGTATCGCTACGTCAGCGGTGTCGACGATTTTGGCAATACGCTGTTGATTGACGACACGGATTTGTTTGTCGATACGAACGAAGTTCGCTATGGAATTTCCAATCGGTTTTTCACGAACCGAGAGGTTCTCAGCTGGACTTTGACGCAGAAATATTATGCCAACCCGACCTTTGGGGGCGCGCTGGTGCCGGGGCGTGACACCGCTCTGGAACCGCTTCTGGATTTGACGGGTTTTGGTTTTGCAGACGAAGCACGGCGATTTTCTCCTCTGGTATCCCTGCTCCGTTTTTCGCCGCGCGCCGGAACCAGTACGGATCTGCAAATCGACTACGACACTGTTCGGAGGCAGTTTCGAAGTGCCGGTGTTATCGGGCGCTACCAGGCGGGTCCCTCGTTCTACAACGTCGCTTATTTTTTTACTCGAAGAAGTCTGGTTCAGTTGCCGAATAATCAGATCCGAGCGACCGTGGGATTCGGTGATTCGAATCGTTTGGGGTTAAACGGCGCTGTCAGCTTCGCTTACAATGTCGACCAATCAATTTTGCAGGCCTCGACTGCACAGCTTAGCTATAATACCGACTGCTACGGATTGCACCTTGCGTTCATGCAGTTCGACCTGGGTCCTCGCCGGGAAAGTCGTTTCCGGTTTTCTTTTTCCCTGAAAGATCTTGGAGCAATAGGCAATCTTGGACAGGACAGCCTGTTCTAAGAGCCACGATCAACCATGCCGTTTCCCCTTCATCGCATGCGCCGGTTGAGGCGCAAGGATCGCCTGCGGTCTCTGGTTCAGGAAACACGACTGAGCCCGGAGGAACTCATCTATCCCATTTTTGTTTGTCCGGGTACAGGTGTGCGGAACGAAATTCCGTCGATGCCGGGTCAGTACAACGTGTCGGTTGATCAAGCGGTGGAAATTGCACGCGAGGTGGAGCAGTCAGGAATTGGCGGCCTCATGCTCTTCGGGATTCCGGAGTCCAAGGACGCTGTCGGGGGCGGGGCCTACGACGAGAACGGGATCGTACAGCAGGCGCTCAGAGAGATCAGAAAAAGCGTCGAAGAACTCATTCTTGTCGGGGATGTGTGCTTGTGTGAGTACACGGACCACGGCCACTGCGGTGTTATTCGTGACGGGGTTGTGGAAAACGACGCCTCCCTCGAACTGCTGGCGAAAACGGCGCTGAGCCAAGTCCGTGCTGGGGCCGACATGGTCGCGCCTTCCGACATGATGGACGGCAGGGTGGGGGCGATTCGGTCTAAATTGGATGGGGCCCAACTCGATCACATCCCGATCATGTCCTACGCGGCCAAGTACTGTTCGGCCTTCTATGGCCCCTTCCGTGAAGCCGCGGGTTCCACGCCGCAGTTCGGTGACCGGCGCGGTTACCAGATGGACCCTCCGAACGTCCGGGAGGCACTTCGGGAAATTGAGATGGATCTCGAAGAGGGCGCGGACATCGTCATGGTCAAACCGGCTATGGCTTACCTCGATGTCATCCACCGTGCGCGGAATGCTTTCAACGCGCCCATCGCAGCGTTTCAAGTGAGCGGTGAATATTCGATGATTGAAGCGGCTGCTGCAAACGGCTGGATCGATCGCGAAAAAATCATCCTGGAATCCATCACCGCAATCAAACGCGCGGGGGCAGACGTCATCATCACGTATTACGCGGCGGAACTTGCCGGAATGTTGGGAGGGAAGTGATGTGTGACGCCGAGGTGCCAGGAAATTCTTAACTCTCAACTTCTGCACGCTGCCTCCAAGCCTCTGTGCTTAGAATTCTCTGTCGAAACTATCGAAGATAATTAATGAAATGAGCAAATCCGAAACACTGTTCAAACGGGCGGAACGCGTGATACCCGGAGGCGTCAATTCACCGGTTCGGGCGTTCAAGGCCGTTGGCGGCAATCCTGTTTTTATTCAGAAAGGGGAAGGCTCCCGTATTTGGGATGTCGACGGTCGATCCTATATCGACTACATCGGGTCCTGGGGCCCGCTGATCGACGGGCACCGGTCCAAGGCGGTTACTGAACGTCTCCGACGGGTCATCGATGAGATGGGCACGTCATTCGGTGCGCCCACGGAGCTGGAGGTGGAGCTGGCCGAGCTGATCTGCGGCATGTTTCCGTCGATCGAAAAGGTGCGGCTCGTCAATTCAGGAACCGAAGCAACGATGAGTGCGATCCGCCTCGCGCGGGGATTTACCGGGAGAGACAAGATTCTGAAGTTCGAAGGGTGCTACCACGGACATGGCGACAGCCTGCTGGTGAAAGCCGGCTCCGGTGTCCTGACCCTGGGGTTGCCGGACAGTCCCGGCGTTCCTGCCGCATTGGCTGAATTGACACTGGTTGGGGCATACAACGACCCCAGCGGTATCAAGGACCTGTTTGGACGTGTGGGCGACGAGATCGCGTGCGTGATCGTAGAACCGGTTGCGGGCAATATGGGCTGTGTGCCACCGGCGAATGGTTTTCTTGAGCTGCTTCGGGAACTCACGACAGCCTCGGGCACAATCCTTATTTTTGATGAGGTCATGACGGGTTTCCGCTTGTCGCCAGGTGGTGCGCAGAACCTTTACGGCATCCGGCCGGATCTGACGACGCTCGGGAAGATCATCGGTGGGGGCTTGCCCGTCGGAGCCTACGGTGGCCGTGAGGACATCATGAATCGGGTGGCGCCGGTGGGACCCGTCTACCAGGCTGGAACGCTGTCGGGTAACCCCCTGGCGGTTGCCGCCGGACTGGAGACCTTGCGCGGTCTGGGATCCGGAGACTCCTATGAGAAATTGGAATCGCTGGGTTCTCGCCTGGAACGCGGCATTAACGCAACCTCGGTCGAACGGGGCGCGCGCGTCCAGGTGAATCGCGTGGGTTCCATGCTGACGCTCTTCTTCGCAGACCAGGCGGTAAGCGATTTCCCCTCGGCCAGTGCCGCCGACACGAGCCGCTTCGAGGTATTCTTCCGCAAGATGCTGGTCGAAGGCATCTATTGGCCCCCCTCACAATTTGAAGCGGCATTCATCTCGACCGTCCACACCGAGGCCGACATCGACGAAACGATCGCCGCCATCACCCGCTCTATCTGAATAGGGGTCAGAGCCCTATATTCCCATTTATGACGTTGACGGCTCCACAAGTGACATCGACGGCTCCACAAGCGACATCGACGGCTCCACAAGTGTCATCTACGGCTCCACAAGTGTCGCCGTTCTCCTTTGGCTTTCCCTTGCCGAAATCCGGTTTGGGGACTTAGATTTCACCCGAAATCGAAGAAATGAATGGCTCCTTACGGCACGGGCACCCATTTTCCTTGTCACAGTCCATCTGGCGGGATTATCCTGCCTGAGATTCACGGTCCCGTACCTTTGCCGTATTATCTGGCGCTCAGGCGAACCCGGTGGACCGGGAGAGACAACGGCGCGTCGCTGATCTTCCCGAATTTCGGAGGGGTGCTGATGAAAATGAAAGTTGTGGGAATCATACTGTTTGGAATATTTGCCGGAGGTGTCCCCGTTAACGGACACCACTCTTTTGCTGCGGTATTTGATGCCAACGACCCGATTAATCTGACTGGGACCGTGACCAAGGTCGAGTGGATGAACCCCCACATCTGGTTCTACATTGACGTTGAGAACGAGCGTGGCGAGATCGAAAACTGGGGTTTGGAGATGGGTGGCCCCAACGGTTTGATGCGTCAAGGTTGGAACCGCAACACACTGCAGGTAGGCGACGTGGTTACCGTAGTCGGCTCCCGAGCAAGGAATGGCAGCTTCAACGGGGCTGGCCAGACCGTCACGCTTTCGACGGGTCAAACTCTATTTGCCGGCCAAAACCCAAACAACTAGCGGGTTCGGCACTGGCCGCATTCTAAGAACGCTCTCCACAAGACGTACACTGAAGAGAAACAACTCCGCTTGGTCAAGTGCCGGGAACTCCTGTCGAGAATTTTCACGCACCTGACGAATTTGTAGTTCAGCATGATTTCGAATTGAGCCGCTCGTTGCGGCCAAGGAGTGACGATGATGCGACTATCTCCAAGTGCTCGTAGACGTTTGAGAGCGCAGACGATGGTGGCAGTGATCCTGGTCATGGCGTGGCCGATCGGCCTTTCTGCTCAGTGGATCAGTCTCCCCCTGCCGGACACGCCCCGCACCTCTGACGGGGCACCAGATCTGACGGCCCCGGCGCCGACCACCGATGGCGGCCGACCTGATCTGACCGGCATTTGGAGGAGAGTCCGGGGTATCAACACGCCGCTCGAAAACCCGGCGCGCCTTCCTGGTCGAATGGAGTATTTCCTGCCGCAGGACGAGGAGATCCCCTTGCGACCTGAAGGGGCCGCCCTTTATCAGGAACGCACGGATAACCTGGGAGGTGGAAGGCCATCCGAGCGGTGCCTGCCCCATGGGATCCCGGATGCGATGTTGTACGGCGGACCTATGAAGATCGTGCAAACTGAGAACCTCGCTATCATTCTCTTCGAGGCATTCACCAACTACAGACAGATTCATACGGACGGCCGATCCTTTCCTCAGAACGATCCGCAGCCGACCTGGTTCGGCTATTCCCTGGGGCGCTGGGACGGTGACACTTTTGTTGTCGAGACGATGGGCTTCAACGACAGGACATGGATGGACGATAGCGGCTTGCCTCACAGTGAGTCGTTGAAGACGACGGAGCGGTTTCGGCGTCGGGACTTCGGGCACATGGATCTCGAAATCACGTTCGACGATCCCGAATTGTACACAAGACCGTGGTTGGTCAATTTGGCCTTTGACCTTTGGCCTGATACAGAGTTGATTGAAAATATTTGTGAAAACGAGAAAGACGCAGGGTGACCGCCCGATGGCCAGCTGCGACAGGTCTCGTCTTTATGGTTCGGGTTCCGCGCCAGCGGCCATCAATATGTCTACGATATCGTCGTAGTATCTCTCGTCGGCGAAACCCAAAGCGGTCCGGCCATTGTTGAGTCGTGCGTTCACATCAGCCCCTGCATCGAGCAAAGCTTGCAGGGTTTCGGTATAACCGCCACCTGCCGCATTCATCAAGGCTGTCGCGCCACTATTGCCTGTTGCATTCACGTCGACCCCGGCATCGAGCAGAGCTTGAACGGTTTCGGTGTGACCGCCACCTACCGCATCCATCAAGGCTGTCGCCCCCGTGTTGCCTGTTGCATTCACGTCGGCTCCCGCACCGAGCAGGGCTTGGAGGGTTTCAGTGTGACCGCCAGCTGCCGCGTTCATCAAGACGGTCATTTCCAGGCCGACTCTCGCATTCACATCGGCCCCGGAATCGAGCAGGGCTTGGAGGGTTTCGGTGTGACCGCCACCTGCCGCATTCGTCAAGGCTGTCACGCCATTGTCGCTTCTCGCATTCGCGTCGGCCCCGGCATCGAGCAAGGTCTGGAGGGTTTCGGTGTGACCGCCAAGCGCAGCAAACATTAATGTTGTCACGCCATTTTCGCTTCTCGCATTCACGTCGGCCCCGGCATCGAGCAGGGCCTGGACAGCGTTCGTGTCGCCATTTTCAGCAGCTCTGAACAACCCAATACCGGGATCATCCGCACAGGCTGTAAGCGAAAGCAGGAGGGACGTTATCAATACAGTTTTGGGCAGTCGTAGCATGAGGCCTCTCCTTAGCAGCCGGGGATATGAAATTCGCGCAAATTCTAAAGATCCAATACCTGGCCAACCGATCCCATCACGTCCATTAACTTCAAAGAACGCGCGGGTGGCCGGTGGTTCAGTCAGCTCACAGCCTGGGTCCCACGCTCTATCCGGCCCCGACGCTGAGGGTCTGCGCCCGGACGCTTGGAGAGTTCCCGATAGAGACTTCACGACCGGGTTTCGTGTCCTTTGCCGTTCGCCTTTCTCCCATGCCACTCTTTCCGCGGTTAGGACTGCGTCTCGTCATGTCCGAGTCTGGTACCGGATTCCGGTCGTTATAGTGCGTGTCGAAAGCAACTGTGAAAATCAGGCTAAATCTAACTACAGATGGGATTTATACGCAAGAAAAGTCTCAATAATTGTATTTGATCCATGGTTATCCCAGCCCTTGCTTCGGTGCTTCAAATCAGACCTGCACGATGTTGACTTTGTGCGAGCGCAAAGTGTCTCCAGTTTGAATCCATGCCGCCGGCCCAAAGGCCGGCATTTGTCGACCGCCGAGTGTTGGGCCTTAGTTGCGCCATTGGTTGGGATGTTCGCTTCCCCCTGCACACGAGGCGCCGAACGCCATGCCAGGTTCCTACGCTGCAATTTTTTGAACGTGTTAGATTCGCTTAAAGAACAACTCCAGTCCCGAGGGAAATGGATCATGAGATTGATATTGCCGCTTATCGCCGTGAACATTCTGTGCGCCTTTTCTGCATCTGCGCATCACAGCCCTGCAAGTTTTAATATGGCATCAGTCGTGGCCATCCAGGGCAGGGTGAGTCGAGTCGACTGGGGAAACCCGCACGTCTATTTCGGCGTCGAGATCACGAACGATGCGGGTGAAGCACTGGAGTGGCTCGTTGAAACAGATCCAACGTCAATCTTGATCCGGAATGGTTGGACTGCGGAATCGTTGACGCCTGGGGACCGGATCACCTTGCGTGCCCATCCCGACAGGAATGCTCAACGGAACCATGCCTTACTCATATCCGTGGCAACTGAAAATGGTGTCGTCTTGACACCACGATCAAGCGGCGTAGAAACTGCGTCACCTGCCTCCAGTCTCTCGGGCGTGTGGGACGCCATGCGGGGATTCAGCCGAAGGCCGGCCATTGATGGCGTGTTGACCGAAAAGGGCAGGGTCGCGGATGCAGCCTTTAGCGAATTGGACAGCCCGGCAGCAAACTGTGTCCCGCACCCAGCGCCGTTTCTTCATGTCTTACCTTATTTGAACGAAATCGAAGTGGGCGACGATACCGTGACAATTCGGAGTGAGTTCTTCAGGGTCGACCGGGTCGTGTATATGGACGGACGCGGACATCCCGCCAACGGCGTGCGTAGCAACCAGGGCCATTCGATCGGCTGGTGGGAGGACGACGTACTCGTCGTTGACACGACGCTTTTTGAGGACCATCGGACAGGCAATCGGACAGCCAATCTTCCGGGTGCACCCTCCGGAGCGCAGAAGCATGTCATTGAAAGATATGAGCTGAGCCCAGACGCGACTCGGCTTACCCTCACCTTCTCTGTTGAGGATCCTGAGTACCTGGCGGAACCGATGACCGGTAGTGTGGAATGGGACTATGCGCCGGGGTTCGAGTTATTGCGGTTCGACTGCGATCCTGAGATAGCGAGCCGCTATAGGTTTCAGTGATACTCGCCAGGCAACTTCAATACGTATTGGCACTTTTTAAGTCTTTCATTCCCGCCGGATGTTACCCCGCCCTACCCCAGAGGCATTCAGCCAACACAAAGGCCACATCTCAAAAACATTTAGATCATTTTTTGATGAATGAAATAAGCGCTGAAATGGCTAAGCCGTATGTCACTGTTGCGCACTCAGTTCACCCGATAATCGAGTTGTGGCGGCCGATCGCCGAGTAACGGACTATAGATAAAATCCGGGCTGACCCTCTGCCGATATTCGGATGTGGCACGTTCCAGAAGTGTCGAGTCCTCGAACAGATCGATGGCCGTCAGCGTCAGCGTCTTCGCTGCTACGAGCATGCCCTTGACTCCGATGCTGGTTCCTCCGGCAGCGATTGCTTGTCAGGAATGGGCAGCCGTGCCGGGGACCCATAAACCTTGTCTGAACTTGAGAATCAGTCGCCCAACCCAGGCCCACTCAAGCTGTAATCGACGTTCTCCAAATTGAACGACGTTCGTATGCAGCTAAATCGCCGGACAAAGCCTTGAGCGCGAATTTCCGGTCTCGACTGTGACAACCCGCCTTATTTGGCGAGTGGGTCGGGACGAAGCTGGAAGTGCATCACTTTGCTCGTCGTCCCTTTGCCGCCCTCCATGTGGAAGGGTGTCCGGGTGCTCACGGTCGACCAGAGTCCCTTGCCTTTCCAGCCGATGTTCGGATCGTCGATACGCCCATCCATCCATTTTGTATAGAACCCTAAGGGATAAGGGACGCGAAGAATGACCCATTCGCCGTCCTTGAGCGCCAGTAGTCCTCCGGACGCATTGCCCGTGTTGATCGGCACGTTTGCGCCCAGCCCGAGCGTATCGAACTGATCGACCCAGGTGTAATAGCTGGACTCGGCGCTCCCGGAATCCGTGACCCCCTTCATTTGCGGTAGAGGCTCCGTATAGAAGGTCCACCCTTCCGGACAGTGTTGCCCGGTCGCCGCCGGCCCGTTTAGCGGTCCCTCGCATTTGCGACGATCAAAACTGGCAAGATGTCCGCTGGCCAGAGCGGCCCAATAGACACCGTTGCGGTCCACGTCTCCTCCACGGGGTGAAAATCCCTGAACGGGGACTTCCGGGCTGTCCAGGGGCAGCTCGTACACTTCCGCGAGCGCGGTCTCCGGCGGGTTCGTCCCCGGATCCAGCCGTACGACAGCGCCTGGAAAGTCGAGGGCCGTTCCCCAGACCGAGCCGTCGGGTGCCGGGGAAACGGCGTAGAAGGCCCGGCCGAATCGCGTGTCCTTGGCGGGATCGGGCGCTTCGTCGGGTTCTACATACGCGTCTCTCCGGCCGTTGCCGTTCGTGTCCATGATCAGGGCGGTCCAGCCCTGCGACCTCTGCTCATCGCCGGTCTCCTCGAACATCCGGGTGTTCAACCAACCGACGACCTGGCCGCCACCGCTGGTCCAGAGCGTGTTGTCGGCGTCCTCGGCGAACATCAGGTGGTGTGTGCCGAAACAAGTACTGATATGGGTGAGCTGTTCAGTTTCCTGGTTGTACATGGCGAGGTGCCGTCGGGCGCCCTCGAGCGGGAACAACTCGGCCGACGGATGATCCGATCCTTCCCTGCAAAAGTCCGGATTATCGGAGGGGCGCACCGACGAGGTGATCCAGACCTGGCCTTTCTCGTCGATCATCGGATTGTGGACGTTGTTCTTGCTGTCCCAGAGAACCTCATCGCCCCAGTACGGCGAAGGCTCAGGCATCCTTGGCGATGTCGCCGGTGTCTCCGGGTCGCGGACTGTCAAGGCCGCCCGGCTTGCAGTGTGGGTCACCGGATCCAGAATGGGGAGATAGTCCGCGCTGAGTTCAAGCGCTCCGTATATGGGTCCGTAGGCATTGACCGTGGGGTTACGCCTGTCGGTCGCGACCTGGTCATGGAGGTAGTCGGTCGGGTCGGCCCAGTCCCACTGAGTGATGACGATGTTGCGTTCCTCGCCTTGGGGTCGGGGTGGTTGGGTGGGCAGCTCGCCGGCCCCGATGCGGTCGGTCCAGTCCGCGAACATCTCGAGCGCCCGCCCTCGGCCAAGCCGGTTAACGCCGTTGTTCATCCCGCCGCCAGCCTGTCCGGACTGTATACGCCGGTCCCAAGCGGCCACTGAGGAATCAAAAGTGCCGAGGCTGTCCGGTATCTCGCGGGTCGCCTTGTTGCCCAGTTGATGACAGGCCATGCAGCCACCCGACTTCACATACCTAAGCCATTCGGCCTGGCTTCTGATATTCATCGAAATGCCGTTGCCATCGGGCCCGGTGCCGGGGAACTCGCTCTTGTCCGGCGGCTGGAGCAGAGAAAACCAGTAACCGGCCGGATAGTATTCCGCCGCCGCACGAGCATCCGGCGCCTGCACCGAGGTCAGGTTCACGATCCGGCCCGGCGCGGTCTGAATCTTTGGCGAATCCACCAAGCCGTAGCCACGTACCCAGACGCTGTAATCCGCATTCGGAAGGTCAGGCAACAGGTAGCGACCCTGGTCATCGGTGACCACGATCTTGACGAACTTGGTGGGTAGATCCATGGTTTCCGCGATCACCCACACACCCGCTTCCGGCCCGTTCGCGCCCGTGACAACGCCACCGAGGTCGTCATTGTCGATGTCGACCGCCTGGGGCGTGACTTGGCCAGCGCTCATCCCGACCGGCGATGCAGCCACCAGCACCGCGCCGAGGACGGCTACAATGCCGAAACCCACCATTGTTCTCATCGTCATGTCAGATCTCCTTTTTGCTGTCGCCCCGCTGGGCCAAGGTACATCGATCCAGCTGTTTCGGGGGAGCAAGTCACGTGTCTGTTGCGGGCGTCACTTCTCCCCTGCCCCGAATCGAGTGCGTCGGTTCAGTTACTGGGGACGAGTGTTGTGCCTTTCGCAAGGGCCAGAACTCTCCACCCCACGGCTCTCGTTCGTAAAGTGAGAAACTGGAGAAAGTTTATAGAACGAGCGGGTTGGAAGCAACGATTCGTCGACTCCCGACCAGGGGATTTATTAGCTCACGGAGCATCGCTGGCGCTGCACACACAGGCCCCGTCAGCGGCCCGCCTCGGCGCGTTCCCTGGCAAGCTGTGCTTGAAAATCGCGTTCCCGTTGTTCGAGACTCTCCCGGCATTCTTGCGGCGCATAGAAGGGATTCGGTTGCTCGCCCTCGAGCAGGCGGTTCATCTTGTCAATTAATCCAAAGCCTTCCGTGTGTCCCTCTGTGAAGAAATCGCAGGACAGTTGCCTCGCTCTCCGCAGCGTGTCGGCATAGTCTTCGGCGATGGTGGGCCAGTCGGCGTTGTTCACGAATGGCTGCCGGACTCCTCCAATGCCGCCCCAGAACACGAAGGTGTAGTCCTGGCCGCCATCTTCCACCATCATTGTCCACGTTGTTGCGCCGCGGGTGTGGCCGGGAAAGACGTGAGCCGTCAGGGTCGTGCCGCCGAGCGTCACTGTGTCACCGGTGCGGATGATGCGATCCGGTTGCACCGGCTGGTAGCGCGTTCTTCCATCGGTGCCCACCCCGCCGCCTTCGGCCAGAGTTGCGCCGTCGGCTTCCGACATCACCACCTGCGCGCCGGTGAGTTCTTTCATCAGGACATGCGCTTCAATGTGGTCCGCGTGAGCGTGGGAGTTCAGCATAATTTCGATGTCGCTCATGTTGAAACCCAACTCTTCCACATTCTGACGGATCCAGGGAGCGTCCCGCTCGTAGGTGCTGTCGATCAGAATGTGACCTTCGGGCGTCGTGATCAGGAACACTGTCATATCCGTCCCACCGACGTAATGAATGTTTCCGACGATCTTGAAAGGCGTCACTTTTTCGCTGATACGCCGTCCATCGGGGCCCCGCTCCCCGCCCTGGGCGAACCCCAGCACGGCAGAGAACGCCAGCGGTATGAAAAGCACTGCCCGAAATAAGGTCCGGGACCGCCTCGTACTACGATTGTTTCGAATCTCATAACGTTTCGAATACACCATTCACCTCCTGAAACTCACTCATTTCGCGAGGGGTCGCACACAGCGCCCTTAACCATGTCGATTTAGTCTCCGTCGATTTAGTCTCCGCCAACGATCCTCATGAAGTCCGTGTGATTTCCTGCCTGCCCGTGTATGCCGACATGACGCTCCACATCCAGATTCAGACGCTGGATGTTCTCATACAGACTCCGCATGTTCGCGTTGGCGGACGGAGGCTGCGCCCCCGGTGCCGGCGGCGAGTAAAGGTCTGCGTTCACTACAATCTTCTCCGTCGGGAGATAGGCAATCAACATGTTTGCGTTGTGATCGAGACCCTGCATGGCGTAAAGGTCCATCGTCCGTGTTCCGTCGCTCAACACGTACTTGTCCGTCACCGTTTGCAGAGTGGCCGATCCTCCAAATGTGGTTCGTATCGGGTACAGGGCCAACCTGTCGGGTTCCAGCGTCCGAGGTGACGGATAGAAGACCACTTTTTCGTAGTATTCACGATTGCCCTCGTGCGTTACGACGGTCGCGGCTTCGGTCAAGTAGGTGCGAAGTCCACCCGAATGGTCAGCGTGGTGGTGTGTATTCACGACGTAGCGAATCGACTTGTCGGGAACGAGCCTGTTCACTTCCGCGATCACCGCGAGAGATCGTCCCTCGTTCAGGGGAGCCTCGACAACGACCACGAAATCGCTGAACTCGACGGCCACGCTGTTGTGCGATCCACCGCCAACCAACCAGACGCCGTCCGCCAAGAGTCGCGATTCTACGCGGACAGGTGGGACGGTGGCCTGGGCCACCCCGTCAGGGATCGTGAGAGCGGCCACGCTTGGGTTCACCTGCACGTTGCTCACATCGACCTCGTAAAAATCATGGCCGTCATCCAGATATCGATTCCCTCGGTGCACATGAATGTCAGCGGGAAATTTCACGCCATCGTAATCCCGGTAATCGCGGTAGCGGTGTTCGTACAGCATGTCCCCGAGGACGGGATCGGGAATCCATGTTTGCACGTTTTCAACGAGATTCTCGTCATTGATCTGGCCACTGACCCGGTACTTTCCGAGCGCTGTAAAGGAAACAATGGTCATTTTCCGGCTGACACCAGTCACCCCATCAAATTCCGTTCGTGAAATTGCGCTTGCGTTTCCAGCTGCCATCGCTGCTTTGAGAAAACCGTGGGGTGTGAGCCAGATGTCGAGTTGCCGAATCTCCGCAGCCCCTGGTGCAGGATTCGAATTGCTGCCCTGCATGTCCCAGGCATAGTTGCCGCTGATCACGGATGTCCGCTGCCGTTCTCCCTGGATCGGCATTCGCCCGCCACCGCGGGCTGGATAGTCCCCCTGGATCACAGTGACTTCCTCTTTTGAGGACGGTGCTTCGTAGTCAATGGTTCGCATGTAGCGGGTCAGCTCAACCCGCGGGTAGTTCTCCCCCGGTGCGAAACTCTGGCCCACTGCTCCGACCCATCCGTCAGTCCCAGAGTACTGGATGGAATTCAGATTACCCGCGCCCATAGCCGCTGACGCGGCCTCCAGGGCTTGGGTGGCATCCTGGGCCGATGCGGGCAGGACCATGAGGGTCGATAAAATAATCAGGAATAATAGACTTCGTGCCATAGCACCCTCCAAAAAAGTTCTGACTCCTGCCAGAACGTCTCGGCTCCTGGCAGCATTTCCAAACTGTTGTTCGACCTCGCAGTCACCGACCCGACATCTCCGCAACCCATAGTGCTGGATTCGATCGAATTGGTCTGTCTAAACGGAACGTGAAATAGGTTGGAGAGAGTCTATATAACGAACGGGCCGGGAAGCAATGAAATGTCAACGCCCGACACGATGATATGTCAGGGCTTTAAAATCATTTTCAGGGTCGAGACCGACCGCCTGCTAGGATAAGATCGACGGTAGCCGATTTTTCTTTACGATCCAATATCCACATGTCTATGCTCTTTTGAAGCCCCTTTGAAGCCGATGAAAGCCACGATCACATCCATAGCACTGGCCTTGTTCCTCCCTGTAAGCACGCTGTCTGTTCATGCTCAGAATCAGACACGAATGGAAAGGAACGCTGCCGCTAGGCAACAGAGAATCCGGGAAATGGAACGCATGGCTGACTTAAACGTAGCCGCACGAATTTTTGCGGAGATGGACCTGGAGGCTGTTGCCCGCCTGGGAGGAATCAGTCCATTCGGTAGAAGAAACGGGCTGGATTACGAAGATACTTCAGTGGACAGAGGGTTCAATCTGACTTTCAATTATTGGTTCACACCCGCTGGAAGGGCCCGGTATGCACAGCTTCAACAAGAGCGTTTTGAGGAAAACGTAGAGAAGTTTTCAGAACTCGGGAAAGAAGACTGGATTGGTCAGTATGATTCGGTTTCAGACCGATCGGTGCGCCGAGAATTTGAGAAGCGGGCGGATGATTTGGAGAATGTTACCGACGACATGATCAAGTTCTTGAAGTGGAAGTTTGACACGGAACCAATCGAGGTTGCAGAAGCGGCCGAGGAAACTGTAAGACGCAGGTTAGTGCAGATCAAACCGATGGCGGAACAGATATTGGGAACAATATTGACGGTTACAGATGGCAGCATTCCAATCGACGAGTTCGTTAGAATGCAGGAGAACTTAGCAGAAATCCACGCACTCAGTCGAATCTTGCAGGACTGAGAGTCCTCGACCCGACCCGATAATCGCAGAACTCGGCTCTGGCCCGAGCATCATTGAAACTCGTCTTTTTCTCAAATTCCGTTATCGAAATTGTCGCGGTAGGAACACTTCTCAAGTCCTGCCCAGTTTCGCGCCGCGCCGATTCCGATCAACGCTAACGATTTTTCATTTATCTCTACAATTATCACTAAATGTTCTGAGTCGGTCGACCGATAAAAAAAGTACAGACGGTTAGACAGGGCCACAGAAACCCGTCGGTATTAAAAAAGAGGACCAACATTTCGAAGCGGTAGTGTGCTCCTACCGTTTTTCCTTTGGTCGCCATCCGGATGAGCCCATTTCCAATCAATTTAGGTTGAGGAAACTATGGCCAACGAAAAACATCTCGAAGTTCTGAAACAAGGAGTCGGGGCTTTGAATAGGTGGCGGTGGAAGCATCCGGGGGGTCTGCTGAACCTCAGGGACGCGAACCTCTTCAAGGCGAAGCTATATCGCGCAAACCTCAGTCACGCGAACCTCAGCCGCGCGAATCTCGAAGCAGCGAAGCTGCACCACGCGAACCTCAGCGAAGCGAAGCTCAATGCGGCGAAGCTATACGACGCGGACCTCAGCGACGCGGACCTCAGTCGCGCCAACCTCGAAGCAGCGAAGCTGTACCACGCGAACCTCACCGGCGCGGACCTCAGTCGCGCGGATCTCACCGGCGCGAACCTCACCGGCGCCAACCTGGTCGATACGAAGCTGGTAGGGGCAGACCTGTGCGGGACGAAACTGGAATACGCACTTCTGGGGGAAACGATCTTCAGCAATACCCGGCTGGTGGACACGGAAGGTCTGAGTGCGTGTAAGCATGTTTTTCCTTGCACGTTGGATCACAGGACCCTCATTAAATCAGGCGAATTGCCGACGGAGTTTACCCGCGGTTGTGGCCTTCACGACTGGCAGGTCGAGTCGGCGAAGTTGCTGAACCCAAAGTTGACGCCACGGGAAATCACAGAGATCGTCTTTCGAGTCGACGCACTGCGTTCGGAATCGCGGATAATCCCTACAAACTTGTTCATTTCCTATTCGCACTGGGACGCAAAATTCGCAGACCATCTTCAGGATTCATTCAAAGAGAGACGGATTCTGTCTTGGCGGGACGCACACGAAGAGCCAGCAGGCCCACTCGACAAGATCGTTAGTCGAGCTATGCGAGACAATCCCACGGTTCTGCTCGTTCTTTCAGAACGCTCCGTGGAAAAGGATTGGGTGAAAATTGAAGCCAGGAAGGCACGGGAGTTGGAAAAAGACTTGGGTCGGCACGTCTTGTATCCGATCGCGTTGGACGATTCCTGGAAGACCTCTGCGTGGTCTTCAGTGATGCGCGGTCAGGTCAAGAAGGCCAACGTTCTGAATTTCTCGCAATGGGAAAAACCCGAGGCGTTCTGTGAGGTGTTGAACAGGCTACTGTCTGGGATTGAGGTGTACAACTCGGAGAATGATGGGGACGCTATCATCCCACCAACGTGTGCTGCATAATCTCCCGAAAGCACTTTTCTCAGTTTTCTTCACGAAACTTTGCCTCCTTTTGAGGACCCTTCTCAAGTTGAGGACCCTTCTCAAGCTGTCCGGAAGATCCCTCCCGGGCATCATAAAGCGCCATATTTTTTAAATCAAAGAAAGAACGAACTATGTTGCCCCCCCAAAGCGGACTCGTCGCCGTCTGCTGGGTGCTTCCTCGCCAAATTCAACGAATACGGAACTGAAATCAACAGGCATATCCAAATATATGGCCGATTATTTGGAAATCGCCGACAGTCGCTTGTTTCCTTTCTGGGCAGGGCTCACCCAGACCTTGTAGACCGGCCGTCCCCAGAACGAGGACAAAGGTTCGGGTCCGCAGATATTCGACAAGCCACATCGCGACCCTGATCATCTGGAGCAGTACATGCGGGCGATGAGTGCCTGGAACTTCGGACGGGCAACTCTCCGAACCCCCACTCATAACGGATTGATTGACCTCAACGCCAGCCCTTTCGTGATTCCAGTTCTGATGGACGTTAACTGAGCGCCTCGATACGAATGGATACGAAATTGTCGGATTCGTAGCGACGTCACACATTCCTGTCGGTTCAAACCGTTCCGTTGTAACTGTACGAATCGCGCCCTGCCCTTGAGATCCAATCACTTGCAGTAGTTCCCGCTCAGTGGCATGCCCCTTGCATTAGCTAAGGGTCATGACGACTCACGTCAGCCCCGCACCAACCACGGACAATGAAGACCCGATACCGTGGATTGCTACGCACTGTCCCTACTGTGCATTGCAGTGTGGGATGCACTTAGGCGCGGCCGGGCCCGGCCCGGAGATTCGCGGGAACGATCATTTCCCAGTCAACAATGGAGCGCTTTGCATTAAAGGATGGACCGCCGCAGAGACCCTGGCCCACCCCGACAGGCTCAAAACCCCTCTGGCCCGGAATCGTCAGGGCGACCTTGTACCCGTTTCCTGGGAGAACGCTCTGGGCCTTGTGGTTGAAGCAATCCGTGACACGCAGAGACGATACGGACCTGATGCTGTGGGCATCTTGGGCGGCGGCTCGCTGACCAATGAGAAGGCCTATCTTCTTGGGAAATTTGCCCGCGTGGGGCTGGGAACCGCCAATATTGATTATAACGGACGTTTTTCTTCCGCTGCTGCGGCGTCAAATCGCGCCTTTGGCATTGACCGCGGTCTTCCGTTTCCCGTTCAGGACATCGCCAAAGCCGACGTTATCCTTTTGGCCGGTTCGAATCTGGCCGAGACGATGCCGCCGATCATGCAGTATTTCGAGGCGCAGCTGGGCAACGGTGGCCGACTGATCGTTTCCGATCCCCGCAAAACGCCGACGGCTGAAACGGCAACGCTGCATCTGAAGAACGTTCCCGGAACCGACGCGGCTCTTGCAAACGGCCTGCTGCATCTCCTGATTCGGAATCGAACGATCGACGTTGGTTATATCGAAGACCGCACCGAAGGCTTCGACGATGTGAAGGCGTCGGTGGCGGCTTACTGGCCCGAGCATGTCGAGCGCGTCACCGGAGTCCCCGAAGCACATCTCATTGAAGCTGCCGACATGTTGGGTTCAGCCGGGACTGTGATGGTACTGACAGGCCGCGGGATCGAGCAGCAGTCTCAGGGCGTGAACAACACGCTGGCGTTTATTAACATCGCCTTGGCTTTGGGACAGGTCGGAAAACCCAACGGTGGCTACGGGTGTCTCACCGGTCAGGGTAACGGGCAGGGTGGACGCGAGCACGGTCAAAAAGCTGACCAACTTCCCGGCTATCGCAACATCAGCGATCCCACAGCCCGACGGCACATGGCGTCGGTGTGGGGCGTTGCCGAGGACACGATTCCCGGTGCGGGTGTCTCCGCCTACGAAATGTTGGACCAGGCCGGAACTGATGACGGGGTGCGGATGCTGATGGTCATCGGCACCAATCCTGCAGTGTCCGCACCAAACGGCCTGCACGTGGAAGAGCGCCTGAAGTCTCTCAACTTCATGGCCGTCTCCGATTTCTTTGTTTCCGAGACTGCGTCAATGGCGAACGTCGTGCTCCCCACCACTCAGTGGGCTGAAGAAGAAGGAACGATGACCAACCTCGAAGGGCGCGTCATCTTACGGCAGCAAGGGGCACGAGTTCCCGACGGTGTGTTGAGCGACACCGACATTGTTTGCGAACTGGCACGCAGGTTGGGTAAGGGCCGCTACTTTGAATACACCGATACCGAAGCTATCTTCTCCGAATTGCGGCGCGCCAGTTCCGGGGGTATCGCTGACTACAGCGGCATCACTTACGAGAAGATTCGAATTAATGCAGGCATCTACTGGCCATGCCCTTCCGAGAGTCATCCCGGAACGCCTCGGCTCTTCGGAAACGCGGTCGTCGACGGTGACAGTTTCCTACCGCCTCCGGGATTCTTCACGGTTTCCGGCCGCGCCCGCTTTCACGCCATACGCCACCGCTCTCCGGCCGAAGTGCCAGATGCGGAGTACCCCATTTACCTGACGACCGGCCGCGTGATGGCGCACTACCAGAGCGGCACCCAGACCCGTCGCCAGACCCGGCTTGTGGAAATGGAGCCTGTGGCAACACTCGAACTCCATCCCATTCTCGCCCTTCGCTATCACATATCGGATGGTGAAAGGGTCCAGGTCGCAACGCGTCGGGGTTGTGCGACGTTCCGCGCAAAGCTGTCGACCGCGATCCGAGAAGATACGATCTTCGCACCCTTCCATTGGGCCGACACAGAGTCCGCGAACCGTCTGACCAATCCAGCGCTCGACCGCACGAGCCGCATGCCCGAATTCAAAATCTGTGCCGCTCGTATCGAGGGGCTTCCGGAAAGGACCGATCATGAAGCCTAAAGAAAGAGTCGTCGTAATCGGAAACGGAATGGGGGGGGCGCGATTTGTGGAGGAACTTCTCGCCTGTAACGGTGACGCACGCTACGACATCGTCATGTTCGGCGACGAGCCTTACGGTAACTACAACCGAATCCTGCTTTCGAACGTTCTCGCGGGCACGCACGAGCCCAAGGACATTTTCATGAATCCGCTTCGATGGTACGCGGAAAACAACATCCGGTTGCATGCCGGAGTCCGTGTGGAGTCGATAGCCAGGGAATCGAAAACAGTGTCTGGAGCCGGCGGAATCGAGGAAGCATACGATCACCTCGTGTTTGCTACCGGTTCGCGACCGTTCATTCCGCCAACACAGGGGATAGCCAGCGATACCGGTGTGTTCAAAGAGGGTGTCTTTGTCTTCCGGACCCTGGACGACTCTCTGGAAATAATGAAGTTCGCCAAGACGGCAAAGAGGGCCGTCGTGATTGGTGGTGGTTTGCTCGGATTGGAAGCGGCTCGCGGTCTCCTGAACCTCGGTCTTGAAGTGCACGTGGTCGAACTTGCTCCCCACCCCATGGCGGTTCAGCTGGATGCCGGGGCCGGCGCCATACTGACACGAACTCTTGAGGAAATCGGAATTCATGTTCACGCCGGGATCTCGGTCAGCATGGCTCTGGGTGATGGACACGTTGAAGGCGTGGTTCTCAGCGACGGCAACGTTGAACCCTGCGACATGCTGGTGATCAGTGCCGGCATCCGGTCAAACACGCAACTCGCCGCTCGGGCGGACCTCGCAGTCGAACGTGGAATCGTAGTGGGTGACGACCTGGCTTCGGTGACGGACCCTGCGATTTACGCGATTGGCGAGTGTGCCCAGCACCGGGGAAAGACCTATGGACTCGTCGCTCCGACCTGGGAACAGGCGGCAATCCTGGCCGCCCGTCTCGGCGGATCGAATCCGACGGCCACATACGAAGGCTCCTCTACCTCCACCAAGTTGAAAGTCATGGGAGTGGATCTGCTGGCCATTGGAGAAAAAGAGGCCGCCAGCGAAAGCGATGAGGTCCTTACGTTTTCGAACCCCACCGCCGGGGTATACAAGAAGGTCGTTGTCCGGGACGGAAAGCTCGTCGGCGCGATTCTTCTGGGTGACTCTCTCGGCAGTCCACGGCTTCTGGAGGCGTTTCACCGCGCGGGTGAACTTCCCGAAGAGCGGGCCGATCTGCTGTTTCCAGCCGCGGCTGAAACTCCTGGGATTGCTAAGGTCGAGGATGTGCCCGATTCGTTCCAGATTTGTAACTGCAACGGTGTGTCTAAAGGCGCGATCCTGGAGGCTGTCAAGTCTGGCCACAACTCCCTCGGTGCGGTCTGCGATACCACCAAAGCCGGAACCGGATGCGGTTCTTGCAAGACGCAGGTGCAGGCTCTTCTCGAAGCGGCATCGGACGCTCCCCTTACGGAAGACCCTTCGGTTCATTACTACGTTCCAGCCATTGCTCTCGGTAAGCCCGATTTGATTCAAGCCATCAGAAAAGGAAACCTCCGGAGTGTATCTGCCGTTCTAGATGCGCTTGCCGGGGGTGGAGGTGATGCCAAGAGCAAGATTGGACTGGCATCGTTGCTGAAGATCGTCTGGGGTACCGGATACGACGACGAACGTGATGCGCGTTTTATCAACGATCGTGTCCACGCAAACATTCAGAACGACGGGATGTTCAGTGTAGTCCCGAGAATCCTGGGTGGCGTCGTCACGCCCAGCCAGCTCCGGACCATTGCCGACGTTGCCGAAAAGTATGCGGTCCCCATGGTGAAGATCACCGGCGGACAACGCATCGACCTGCTCGGCGTTTCGAAGGCGCAGCTCCCCGACGTTTGGCGAGACCTGGGCATGCGGTCGGGTCATGCGTATACGAAGGCAGTTCGAACCGTGAAAACGTGTGTGGGCGAGGAGTTTTGCCGCTTCGGCCTTGGAAACAGCACGAAACTTGGGATAGAGATCGAAAGAAAGTTTCAGGGCATGGAGACACCCCACAAGGTCAAGATGGCGGCGTCGGCGTGTCCGCGCAACTGCGCCGAGTCGACGACCAAGGACCTGGGTGTGGTCGCCATCGAGGGAGGGCGCTGGGAGATCTATGTCGGTGGTGCGGCTGGCTCGAGCGTTCGCAAGGGCGATCTCCTGTGCGTCGTCGACAATCATGAGGATGTTTTGAAATATACGGGACGCTTTCTCCAGTACTACCGCGAAAACGCCAAATATCTGGAACGGACTTATGGCTTTGTTGAAAGGATTGGCATCGAAGCACTGCGGCGGATTTTGATCAACGACGACGAGGCCATAGCAGAGCGCCTGGATCGGGATATCGACGCGGCTGCCGCGGCCTACACCGACCCATGGGCCGAAGGCGCGGATCCGGTTCACCCCCTGCAGTTTTCTGAAGAGCTGGTATCCATCGAAGCGGGGGTGGCCTTATGAAAATAACGGCGCCAACGCCTGGAAACTTGGTCCTCAACCTCGGACCTGCCGCGCGGATTCCGCCGGGTGAAGGCCGGTCTGTTCGGTTTGGCGATCTGTCGATTGCCGTCTTTCGAGTGCGTAACGGTGACGTGTTCGTGACGGATGCCAGATGTCCCCACAAGAGTGGACCCCTCGCCGACGGAACCATCGGCAACCGGACCATCGTCTGCCCGCTCCACGCCTGTGGCTTCGACCTGGAAACAGGGGCGGGGGTTGGACACGGTTGCGGCCGAGTGAAGTCATTCCCTGTAGAGATCAACAACGACGGCGACATTTTGGTTGGCGTGGACTAGAGACACCTCGGTGGATTTCAAGAACAAGGCGACGCGAATAGATTTGTTCGGCTTCGGTACGATCCCGATGCGGACTTTTCATATGACCTGGCTCGCGTTCTTTCTGTGTTTCTTCGGTTGGTTCGGCATTGCCCCGCTCATGGCCGTTGTCCGGGAAGACCTGAACCTGACGCGGGAGCAGGTCGGCAATACGGTCATCGCGTCCGTCTTGATAACGGTATTCGGCCGGATTTTTATGGGATGGCTGTGCGACAAGATCGGGCCTCGGAAAGCGTACACCTACCTTCTGGTGTTGGGATCGATTCCCGTTATGGGCATTGGGTTGTCCAATAGCTACGAATCGTTTTTGTTGTTCCGCCTCGCAATTGGCGCGATTGGAGCATCGTTTGTGATCACCCAGTACCACACGTCGGTAATGTTTGCACCAAATGTCGTGGGCACAGCCAACGCGACGACCGCCGGATGGGGCAACCTCGGGGCCGGCTTCACGCAAGCGCTTATGCCGCTGATCCTGTCGATAACCCTGACGTTTGTGGCGGCAGAATCTGCCGGCTGGCGGATTGCAATGATAATTCCGGGCATGACGCTCCTCATCGCCGCAGTCTTCTACTGGAAGCTCACATCGGATTCACCCGATGGAAACTACGCCGACCTGCGGGCACGCAAGCGAATGGCGCCTTCGAGCTCAGCCAACAGTACCTTTTGGCAAGCTGCAAGGGACACTCGTGTTTGGGCACTGTTTGCGATCTACGGAGCGTGTTTCGGAGTCGAGCTGACAATGAGCAACATCGCGGCCCTCTATTATTTTGACTACTTCGGCCTGAGCCTCCAGAACGCCGGACTCGTCGCCGCACTGTTCGGCGGGATGAACATCTTCACGCGGACGCTGGGTGGATTTATCGGAGACAAGTGTGGCGGCCGCTGGGGCTTGAAGGGGCGCGTTCGATTCATGGGCGTCATTCTCTTCATGGAAGGTTTGGCGCTAATCCTGTTCTCTCGAATGACATTGCTTCCGCTGGCAGTGGGCGCCATGGTCTTGACGGCCCTCTGTGTACAGATGTCGAATGGCGCAACATACTCGGTCGTACCTTTCGTCAACAAGCGCGCTCTGGGTTCGGTCGCCGGTATAGTCGGTGCGGGAGGCAACGCGGGCGCGGTGGCCGCAGGATTCCTGTTCCGGAACCCGAATCTGGCCTGGCCGACGGCCATGCTGATTCTGGGCGCCAGCGTCGCCCTTGTTTCGACGCTGTCGCTGTGGGTACGATTCAGCGAAGCAGATGAAGTGGCTGTCCGGAAGGAAATAGCAGCGCGGCTCGATATCGTTTCGGCAGGTGCAGAGGCGTAATGCCCTGGACAGATCGCCGCCGCGGATTCTAGGCGAGCGAATAGATGGCGTTGACAACGTTCGGGCATCGACCGGATAATGTAAGTCGTTTATTGAGAGGGTTGGTGTGACAGCGGTGGTCGCACTACTTGGCATCGGGGCCGGCTCTCTCGGACATTGTCGTCCATGGTGCGTAGTTTCTTGACGCGCCCTGGGCGTTTTTTTTTGCTGTTTTCGTATGCGGGATCAGGATTTGAGTACACGTTTGTCGGACGGTAGAACGATGGGTCGATCGGGCGCTGAACAGCTCGAAGCGCTCGTCGAGATTGGAGATGCGCTTTCTGCGGCGCTGTCCCCGGCGAGGGCTTTCGAGGGTGTTCTGGAGGTTCTGGAACGCAGGCGAGGCGCCATGCGTGGCGCGGTCACGCTCTTAAACAGTAAGTCCGGCGAGATTCAGATTGAGGCCTCAAGTGGCCTGAGTGCCGCAGGGAGGGCGGCGCGATACCGGCTGGGCGAGGGGATCATGGGACGCGTGGTTGAAAGCGGGAAGCCTATCGTGGTTCCCCAAGTGAGTCGCGAGCCTACCTTTTTAAACCGGGCAGGTCAACGCCAGGATCTGCACAAGAAGGAACTCACCTATCTGTGTGTCCCAATTTTCGTCAACGGACGTTCCGTTGGCGCGCTCGGTGTGGACCTGAAGTATGCCGAAAGCCGGGATTACGACTCAGAGTTGAACTGTCTTAAAGTGGCGGCGGCGATGATGGCTCAGGCGATCAAAGCCGATCACCTGGTCGATGAAGAGCGCCGTCGTTTGAAGGACGAGAATACTCACCTGCTTGAGGAACTGAAAGAGAAATACGAATTCTCGGGGATCATTGGCACGACCGGCGCGATGCGCCAGGTGTATGAACAAGTGGCCCAGGTCGCGCATACAAAAACCACGGTCGTGATTCGGGGAGAGTCCGGCACCGGCAAGGAACTGATCGCGCACGCGATTCACTACAACTCCCCTCGGGCGGAAAAGCCCTTCATCAAAGTCAATTGCGCAGCTCTGCCTGAAACTTTGATCGAGTCCGAGTTATTTGGTTACGAGCGAGGCGCATTTACCGGCGCCTCCGCGCGCAAGAAGGGCCGCTTCGAACTTGCCGAGGGCGGCACACTTTTCCTGGACGAAATCGGTGAAATTAAAGTCGCAACACAGGTGAAACTGCTGCGGGCGCTGCAGGAACGGGAATTTGAGCGCCTGGGTGGTACCGAAACGATTCGGGTCAATGTCCGGCTCATTGCGGCGACGAATAAAGATCTTGAGCAGGCGATCGCAGACGGCACGTTCCGCGAAGATCTCTACTATCGGCTTAACGTTTTTTCAATCGCTGTGCCTCCCTTACGGGAACGTAAGACCGATCTGTTGTTGTTGGCGGATCACTTTCTGCAAAAATGTTCCAAGGACCACAAGAAAGGGATTCGCCGCATATCGACTGCGGCCATCGACATGTTCATGAGCTATCACTGGCCTGGAAACGTCAGGGAATTGGAGAACGTGATCGAGCGCGCCGTTTTGGTTTGCGGCGACGGCGGCGTCATTCATGGCCATCACCTGCCGCCGACGCTGCAGACCGCGCAGGCTTCGGGAACAATGCCAAGTCTTTCGCTATCCGAAGCTGTGGAGGCCTATGAGAGGGACATTCTTCTGGATTCGCTGAAGTCGACGCAAGGAAACCGCGCTCAGGCCGCGCGGCTTCTCGGCACAACCGCCCGCATCCTCAACTACAAGGTTCGCAAATACGGAATCGACAACCGACGATTTGCCCGATAATCGCCAGGCAGGCCACTATTCCTCATCCATCGCCTTTCTGATTAGGATCCAGTGTCGTCTCGAAGGCGGTTGTGGGACCGGCGTTCACAATCCCGATTCAGACCGCCCGCACTCTACCAGTAGAACCGGTACGTCGTCTTGATCTGGACGGCTTGATCTCTTTCGACGAGTCCCAATCCGCGATTCCGGTGTTGGTCGGTAAAGACCACGAACAGATTGCTGTCGAGTCCGTAGATCAGATGGAATCGGATCTGGGTACTGAGCTCCTTGTCGCCCTGCTGGGTCAAGTCGTTCCATTGGAAAAAGGCTTCGGCAGTGGCGCGGGCGGTGAATGGCACTTTGAGCCGGGCCCGCCACAGGTGGGCGGCGAAAGCCCCTTCCGGCAGGGAGATGTCGTTGAACTCGTAGTCCCCCTGTATTTCGAGGTGAGGCGAGGCGCGCCATACTCCTGAAAGGCCCAGTGCAGTCCGATTGCCTCCGTAGAACTCTCCCCGTGCAAATTCAACGCCCGGCACCAGCGCGCGGCCATCGAAGCCCTGGTATCCAATGCCCCATCGGTTGAAGTTGTAGTCGCCGGGAGGAACCACCACGTTATCCCGGGCATTGAGGACGAAGGTTCCGTCCTCGGCGAGGATCCGCTCGAAGTCGCGCGAAACCCGAAAGCGAATCACGTCGCCTGAGTCCAGCTCATTGGATGTTTCAAACAGCCATCGACGCGTGTCCAGTACGTTTTCCTGATCGGTCAGGTAGCTCAGGTCGGTGGAGAAATTCACCTTCCGGGCCCAGCTCCGGTTCAAGCGCCAGCTGCGTCGCAACCTCCCTGTTTGCCGCCGAATGTTGTCCCGGCGAACAAAGCCCATGGCGGGATCGAAGCCTTCTTCCACCGAAAGCGTGCGGAAGCTGGCCTCCCACAGGTCCTGGTCGTAGGTCAGGGCGCCGGAGAAGGAGACCGGCCGTTCGTCCTTTTTCTCATCGTCGACAACAGCGATAAAACCTTCGGCCCGAAGATTGTTTCCCAACCAGATAAGAGCGTCCTGGCCGAATGCGCGGTTGGACCCGATATCGGAAGAAGCCGAGGTGAACATACCTCCGATGTAGGACCGAGCGCCTATGTTCCAGCGGATGCGTCCGGTGCTCAGATTCGCGCTGGGAGATGCTGGGTGGTTCTCTGTTTGCGTAGTGAGCACGCCCACGTCGAAAGCCCCGACCTTCCCACTGAGACGGGCCCCGCCCAAAATCGGGATGGCCTGCCCGTTTACAAGCCCGATACGGCGGCTGAAGAAAAGCTGGGTATCCTGATTGAGCCCGAAATTGAACAGCTGCGCGTTCTCCAGGAAGAACTCCCGTTTTTCCGGAAGGAACAGGGAGAAACGCGTCAGGTTGACCTGCTGGTCGTCGACCTCCACTTGAGCGAAATTTGTGTTGTAGGTCAGATCGAGCGATAGAGAGGAACTGACTGACATTTTCAGATCCGCTCCTCCCTCCAGCTCGGACTCCGCACCGTTGACGCCCCTCGATCGGGTGCCCCCGATCAAGCCGTAGGGAATAACTTGTATGTTGCGAGCGGCCCCAATCCCGGACATTCCGTCAAGATGGCCGTAGGTATCTGCGCGGGTGAGAGAAAAACTGGGAGGCATCGGCGCCCAACTCGATGTCTCGTTCTTGCGTTGGATCACCCTCTGAATGTTGAAACCCCAGGTGCCTCCGCCCCCGGCTGGAAACCGAAAAGCACGGAACGGAATGCGGAATTCCACGCTCCATCCGTCTGCGTGAATCTGGGTTCGAACGTCGGTTACCGCATCCCAGCTCTGATTCCACGTGTTGTTGTCGATCTGCGTGTCCTGCTTGGTTCCGAGCGGGTTGATCGAAAACACATAGGCTCGCCGGTGATCGTGAAACGTATCCAAAGCAATACGGACGGCGTCGTCTTTCCTGTACACGTCATCGTCCCTGTAGCCCAGGGTGTTTCGGACGATCCCGTCGGGATCGGAATCGTAACAGTAGACGCTGATATAAAGAGACTCCGAGTCGTAGACGAGGCGCACCTCGGTCCGCTCCGTGGATGGAGCGCCCGAATCGGGTTCCAGCTGTGTAAATTGTCCCATGACGTCTGCCTGCTCCCAGGCAGGATCGGACAGGTCGCCGTCGACGGTGGGAGGAGTCTCGACAAATGTCACAGGGTAACGATATTCATTGTTCTGTCCCGGGTTCTCTTGCGCTCTCACCGTCAGCGGGTTCGAACCCAACAGGAGTGCGATGAGCGTCGACAAGAGAACATGGGCGGTTCGATGGGATCGTCCGGGCGGCTTCGTCATAATGGGTTCCGGCGCGTTCTGCCCGGGACGACCATCGTACCATCCCTCAACTTGAAAAAGAGTGAAGCTGCCATCAACAGATGGGTGTCGAGGAAGGCGAAATTCCGCAGCCTGCCTTTTCCTTCCGATGTGATATTTCGATCACGCACAAAGCCCATCGACGGGTGGAGGCCTCCCGTGCCTTGATCGAGGCTGGCGAGGCATCGCTTGTGGCTGCGGGCGACCGGCACGTGGAAAGAATATTCGACCTGAGTGAGGACATCCTGGCACCCTGCACGGGTTGCCACGAGTTGTATCTGCTTGCGGATTGATTCGAGCTTTCGCCCGCGGGAACGGTCTACCAACCGATCGTCGCTTGGGGACAGTGAAGTCAGCCTTGGCTCCGGTCCGGTTGGTTTCTGGTGACCTCAGCCACGTAACGTAAGCAGAGGCCTAAAGGACAGTGGCCCGAGCGCTAGAAAATGCCGTAATCGATGATGTCATCGTAGAAACCTTCAACGGTGAGTGTGACCGTCACTGGAGATTCAGTGAGGTTGACCCAATACCAGCCGTGCTCGCCATCGAAGGGCGCGACCAGGGAACCGGCGTGACCCGAGCCTTCCTGGTGCTCTCTGTAACGCACCCAGAACTGGTTGCCTACCGCGGGGTCGTGACCATGAAAATCTGAATAAACCGAGCCCTGATCGACCTGCCACGAATACGTGATCACTTTCCCCGCCCGCAGCACAGTCTTGATCTCGGTTTCCCCTTCTGGCGGGATTACGACAGCGAGGGTATCGGTATTTGAAGGTCCCTCTTCATCCTGGTGAATCCCAGGGTTGGGCAGCGGGACCGGGTCTCCGAAATCGGGTATTTCAACTTCCCGAACGCTTTCGTTACCGCCTGTTACATCGATAATCTCCAGGGTTCGTACGGGTTGGTTCAGCACTGTCAGTCCGAACGCTTCCCCGATCCCGGTCGGATCGATGCCGTATTCGGCCGGCAATACGGTGGTGACCAAAACAAGCACAGCAACGATGGCGGCACCGAGAGTCCCCTGCGCGATGCGTTTGCGTGATGCAGTTTGTGGGTTTGACTCAGACATTGAACTCGACCTCCTGGGTTCGGGTTCGTTTACGGGAATACGATAACACTATCAGAGTTGAGGTATCTCTGAAGTTTTCGTCATTCCAGACGGTCCAAAGGGCATCGGGTCACCGAATTCGCGTTTGATATAATCGGGCGACCCCCATCCTTTTGTCAGCTCCGATGAGGTCTGGCGTCACCTCACGGTCATTAGCGAATGCAAAGAGTCCGCATTGGGGTGGCTGACCCAGGCGCGCCGTGACGGCATTTCGATGAGACACTCGATCGAGAGTGGTTTGCGTTAGTCGGAGGGCAGACTCGCATTCCGGCCTCGGGTGTGGCGGCGATCTCCAATCAGCTACAATAGCGCCTGGTCTAAACTGAGCGAGGTCGATTGAGTCTGACTGTGATCGGAGCCGCCCCGCCGCTCCGACCTGTTCGCTCGACCTGAAAACTGTAAACAGCGCGTGAGATCAACGGAGGGTTGCTATGTCTCGAATGTCGTTTTCCTCGACTGTCATTCCCATTCTGGTGTCGGTCATTCTTACCACAGTGTCTTTTGTCGTGGCGTCTGCTCCCGCACATGCCCAGGCCCTGATGCAACGAAATATCTCGGCGGCCCAAGCGATGGCCGTCGTTGAGGGAGTGCTCGCGTCGTGCGGGCGTGACGGCACTCTGGTCGTCGTTACAGTTGCGGTCGTCGATCGTGGGGGCCAGCCTCGCTTGATGCTCGCTGGCGATACGGCCTCGCCTCACAATCTCGATCTGGCCCGGCGCAAGGCCTATACGGCGCGCACCTTCCGGCGGCCGTCCCTGGAATGGGCAGCTCGGACGGCCGGTGATTCTACCCGAGCCGGCCAGCGTGAACTGGCGGACGTGATTCCCCTGGGCGGTGGCGTGCCGATCATGATCGGTGAGGAACCCATCGGTGCGGTCGGCGTGTCTGGTGCGGTCGGCGGTCAGCCTGCCGACGAAGCCTGCGCCATGGCCGGTGTGGCGGCAATCGCCGATCAATTGCAGTAGGGCTGTGGCCCGAGCCATTCCGGGTGAAGCCAAGAATGTCAGTTGAGGCAGGCATGGAAGGCACTCCGGGTTCGTTTGCCACACACTACCAGGACACGTGATGTACGGTGACAGCCCGGAGCGATTGATTCTTCCCGGTCAAGCGGTCCCACAAGGACTGCCGCTCATAATCCTGGTGACCGGTGTCGTTCGGTTATCGACGAAGACTCTCCTGACGTTCGTCTGTTTGGGCTATTGAAGAGGTCGTTTCGTTGCTCAAAGCAACTGAAGTTCCAAAAAAGCGACGAAGGTACAAGAACCGTGCTAGTTAGATTTCGAAAGACGCCAGTACCCCCGGGCGGGTGGCGACATAGTCCTGCGATGCACCCCCGGACTCGAGCTTTTCGAGCGTGGGGAGCAAGGTAAGGCGGGCGATTTTCAGAGCCGGTGGACTTTGTCTGGGCAGGAACAGACCTGAACAGCTGGGGCCCCTCACTTCGCCAGAGGGTTCGGGCGCAGTCGAAATTGCACGATACCGGCCCGCGTTCCCTGTCCGGTTTCTGCAAGCCAGGAAGCCCGTGTTCCGTTCACCGCCCACAGCCCGCGTCCCTTCCAACCCGCCTCCGGATCGTCAATCCGACCGTCGAGACCCCGCGGGTTGAATCCGTTCAGAGGGTATGGAACCTGTAACGTGATCCACTCTCCTGTATCGGGCCGTAGGACCTGGATCGAGTCTGACGCGGAACCCGCCGCGAACTGCGTGTTTTCTCCGAGACCGAAAACATTTTTCTGGTCCGACCAGTTGTAGTAAAAAAAATCTGCTTTACCGGTTGCATCCCCTTTGAGTCTGGGGCCTGGCGCGGGATATAGCGTCCAGCCTTCGGGGCAGTGTCGCCCCGCCGCCGCCGCCTCGCCAGTCAGCACGTTGCACTTGTTCCGGTCGAAGCTGGCGAGGTGACCACTCACCAGAGCTGTCCAGATCAGTCCGTTCGTGTCGGCATCGATGCCACGAGGGAAATAGCTGTGTTTTTCTGGGGCGCTGGGCTCGTCAAAAGGAAGTTCATAGACTTCTGCGGTGCAGGACTCCGGTACATCCTTATCACGAATGTTGAAGCGGAATATCTTCCCTGGAATTCCGGGTGCTGCAGCCCAAATCGTCCCGTCTACCGGATTTTCAATGACGCTGTAGAGGCTCCCCCGGAGTTTCACATCAACGCTGGGATCGGTTCGCCCATCACCGTTGATGTCAAAGTAAGCCTGGCACCAACCTTGGGCCTGCTGGGAGTCACCTGTTTCGTCCAGAAGTCGCGTGTTGATCCAACCGATCGTGGCGTCCTGATCACCGAGACCATTGAAATAGGCTGTGTTGTCTGCGTCATCGGCGAATCGAACGTGATGGGTGCGGAAACAAGTACCGATGGGCGTGATTGTTTCCGTGTCAGGGTCATAGTATGCGGCGTGCCGGGTGCTGGCTTCGAGAGGGAAGAGCTGAGCGAATGCGTTATCGGAGCCTTCACGACACCATGCGGGATTCTGCCTGCCGCGAACGGCAGTGGCCATCCAAACCCTTCCGTTCTGATCCAGCATAAGGTTGTTTGGGTTCTGGTGGTCCGCGAAAAGCACTTCGTCGCCCCAATAGGGTGAAGGCGTATCCATCTCCAGGGGCGTGAAGGTTCTCATTTCGCTTGTGTCCACGAGCGTCGGAATCGTCATCGATTCCCAGGTATGTTCATTGGGGTCGAGGATTACGAGTGTGCCATGGTGGAAATCAACCCCATAAACCATTCCCTGACCGTTCACCTGAGGATTCCGTTTGTCGGTCGTGGCGATGTCGTGCATGAACGGCGTCTCGGTTGAGACTTCCCACATCGAGAGCACCACGTTCCGTTCCAGTCCCTGCGGTCGCGGTGGGATGGGCGGGAGCTCACCCCCTGCGATTCGGTCCGTCCAGTCCGAAAACATCTTTAACCCCAACTCCCGGCCAAAACCATCGAACTGCCCCCCCATTCGTGAACCGATCTGCCCCGATCTGACGCGCCTGTCCCATGCAGCCAGGGACGTTTCATGCTCCGCAAGCAACTGAGGCGAAAGCTTGCGGATGCTGGCAGCGCCCAGGGCGTGACAGGTGTTGCACTGTTTGACGGCCGAAACCCATTCGGCCTAGTTCTCATGCTCACCCAGCGGGAACGTGTATTCTGGAGGAACCTGGATCAGGGAAAACCAATAGTGGGGTGGATAGTACTCAGCCGCAGCTTGAGGGTCCGGTGCCAGTACCGCGGTCAGTGCTAATGTCTCACCGGGCCTTGCCTCGACCGGTTCCGAATCCACGAGTCCGTATCCACGCACCCAGATCCTGTAAGTTGCGTCTGGCAGATCTGGAAGCAGATACCGTCCTTGATCGTCGGTGACCACGATCTCCCGGAACAACGTCTCTAGATCCGTCGTTTCAGCGATGACCCAAACACCGGCCTCGGGTCCCGTCGCTCCCAGGACGCCGCCGCCAACATCATCCGCGTCAATCCCGACCTCAGACCCAAGCTGGGAGGAGATACTCCATCGCGGGATCAACCCGACGCAAGCCATCACGACCAGACACGGTAGCGCTTTCTTCAGCCACCCAACCCTTCCCTGTAAGCCGTTCTTCATGATCACGTGTCCTCAAGCAGCGGTTTCGGGTGCGGATTGACCGTCCGACCGCCGAATAAAAATCGTCATGAAATACTTTTGAGAAATGCGGGCTAAGGATCCACGCCAAGGCTTCCAGGAAGCAAGAATCGGGTATTGTGATCATCCACTTCGTTCATCGGTGCGCAGATCGATTCCCAGACGCCAGAGAACAACCCCGACCATCCAAAGAACGTCACGTCCTCGGGAGGCATTCGCGAGAAGGTCTTGCGGTTACCCACCCAGGGTGCGGTATACAGTGCCGGATCATGAAGCGTCAGTTGAACCTCCAGCGTATCGGCGTCGATCCGCTCCCATCGCTCTTCGATCCGTGTTTGCAAACTCACAGGATGACCCTGACCATCGAGCCACGCTCTATCGTCAAGACCCACTGTATTGACGACAAGGATCTCTCCTTCCCATTCGGCAACGGAGTGCCCGTACCAAGCCGGCCCAAGATTGTCGAGGTTCTCGCCTGTAGGGAGATCGCGTCCGTCCAGCCAGACTTCGCGCAGGACCCGTTCCCACTGAAACAGTTGCAGTATCCTCCCCTCAAGGTGGGCGAATTCAAAGGGGTAGGTGCCGGTGTAAAGGATCCGTGGAAAACCACTCGGATTGCACCGGTATTTCGGGTCGTTCGAATACACCGGCAAAGGGACGTCACCGGTGCCCACACGCCCGCTCATTTTTTCAATACCTTCCCTCGTCAGGGGTGGCATACCCGGTGACGGGCCTATCCCCCCACCGCCTCCAGTCCTGACCCAGAGTCCGGACAGATCATGTGTGTCGCTTTGTATCGCAGCTGTTTCACGAGGCGCGGGTTCGGTTTTCGAAAGCGGGACGGCTCTCCCAAACCCTGCCGACAAAAAGAATAGCGCGGCCCCTACGGCAGTCATTGAGCTTGTCGAACGAATTCGCATCTTTGAAGCTCCTTGTCCGATCCGACCTCACCGCACTCATCCGGTTTCTGGATCGCGGTTCGTGAGATCACGAGTGGGTGTTCTTTGAACCGTCTGAACTAATCGACGGGGTTTTCCCCGCTGCGGCGGGACATTATTTCTGTGCCGTCTTCAAGAATAACGACCACCACAATGCCCAAAGGCGCGCCTGCAGCCGAGGGATTCACGATTGCGGTTATGTCCTGTCCTATCTTCAGCGTATTCCTGTTGTAGCCCTCACGGGCCAGCGTGCTGACGCTGGCGTTTTCGAATCCCCAGGTGACCACTTCACCGTTATCGCCCACCACGTCCATATAGATGACGACGTGCGGATTGCGCCAACCCACTTCCGACACCCTTCCCGTCAAGGTGACCTCGTGCTGCATGTCAAACATCTGCCCCCTGCCGTGATGCGCGAACAGCGGAGGGGAGCTGATCAACAGCACCCACAGCAACATACATAATGGAAGCGCTCTCTTCATGGGAACCTCCTGATCTTAAAGTTTCAGTACCTTTTCATTTCTCTACCGGCTCACCGGTACCAGGACCTCAAGCGAACCTCCACGTCTTCGCTACTGAGAGCATCTACAAATTCCTGGAGATCCTGACTGATGTAATGATATGGGTACACGGTGGCCGGTCCAAAAGCTTTGACACATTCGGCCGACGCCGGGGCAGTCATCGTGGAGAACGGATCCGCGGGCAGGAAAGCGATGTCAATATCCTGGAGCTGCCTGATTTCAGGGACGCATTCGGTATCTCCCGACACGAAAACCCGGGTATCTGCAAATGTCAGGACATATCCGTTCCCGCGACCACGGGGATGCATGAGCCGGGCTTGCGGACCGGTCTGCAGGTTGTAAGCCGCAACGGCTTCGATTCCGATATCAATTCCCTGAAGATCCACCCTTATCGAGTCGCCGTTCGCCAGGACCTGAACGTCTTCGATCGTGGCTGCTTCATTCTCCCGTCGATCGATCACGACGGCATTTCCTCCCGCGGCGCCGGCCGCTATCCTGCGGGCCACTGCCTCAGGCGCCACGATTACTGTAGCTTCCTTATAAAGATCGGCCACCGTCAATGGCCCGAAGTGATCGCCGTGAGTATCGGTGATCAGGATCAGGTCCGCCTTTCTCATCCCGGAATAATCACCCGTCGGATCCACGTGGATCGTCCTGCCGCAGAACTCCAGCATCAGGCTGGCGTGGATGATAGGCGTAATCGTCAATACCCCTGTTGAAGTCGTCACCGCGTCCGACTCCGTCGGGTTATGCGTAGTGGTTTGAGCGCTCCCTGTGACCCGACTCGGCGCTGCCATAGCCACCAGATCCCTGTCCGAAAACGTGGCGTCGCACAGCGGTGCCTGCCCAGGTGCCGGCATCGCCGACAGGTCGGAAGCCGAGAGCAATACGCTTAAGAACGCTCCCCACATAAAAAACGTCCTAAGAGACGACAGGCTACTTTTCAAATTAGCTTCCATTGGTTTTCTCCTGCGTTCGCCTACTATACATCCCATCCACTATGAAAGAGCGATAAGGGAAACGGCTCCACGCTCACGAATCCCGGCATCGCCGACTTATGGCGGCGACCAGGGGGGACCGACCGAAGGACCCTACCCTTAAATGCCAAGATGTGCTGTGAAACGCCAAGAAATGCCCGCAGCTGAAGTTGGAGAACGTGGAACAGCGAAACTAAGGATCCACACCAAAGCTTCCAGGCACCATGAATCGGGTGGTGTGATCGTCCACCTCGTTCATCGGTGCGCAGATTGATTCCCAAACACCGGAAAACAAACCATACCATCCAAAAAAGGTCGCGTCTTCGCGCGACATTCGCGTGTAGGTTTTGCGGTCACCCACCCACGGCGCGGTATACATTGTCGAATCATGAAGGGTCAACTGAACCTCGAGGGTATCGGCGTCAATCCGATCCCATCGCTCTTCGATCCGTGTTTGCAAACTCAAAGGATGACCCTGACCATCGAGCCACGCTCTATCATCCAGGCCAACCGTGTTGACGACAAGGGTGTCGCCTTCCCACTCGGCAACGGAGTGTCCATACCATGCCGGCCCAAGATTATCGAGGTTCTCACCTGAGGGCAGGTCGCGCCCGTCCATCCAGACTTCACGCAGGACCCGCTCCCACTGAAACAGTTGCAACAGCCTCCCCTCGAGCCCGGCGAATTCGAATGGGTAGGCACTGGTGTAGAGGATCCGGGGAAAGCCACTCGGATTGCACTTAAACTTCGGATCGTTTGAAAACACCGGCAGGGGGAGATCGTTTGTTCCCACACGCCCGCCCATTTTTGCCACGCCCTCTGGGGTCAGGGGAGGCATACTCGCTGCCGGGCCGATCCAATCCGTGCGGAAACGCCCTCGAACCGCGGCAGTAGCGTCCGGGTCGGTCCTTACCCAGAGTCCAGTCAAATCGTGCGGATCAAATTGTTGTGCAAGGGCTTCCGGACCCGCGGATTCCTTTTCTGAAAGCGACATGGCCTCCCCGAACCCTGCCAACAAAAAGAACAGCGCAGCGAATACGGGAGCGATTGAGCTTGTAGAACGAATTTGCATTATTGAAGCTCCTTACCCGATCCGATTGTCAGGACTCATCCGGTTCGAGGATCGCGGATCGTGTTCTTTGAAATGCCTGGTCTCGCCGAAAGGGTTTTCAACTTTCACTCTGGGGATCAATCGGGAGTTGAGCTCGCACAAGCGGGGAAGCCTATCCCGCTGGCACCCCTTCCTGGAGTTCCTCAAACCAGTTCCCGATGACGTTGATCTGGTCTGCCTGTGCCTCGATGTCTGAGCTTGTGGCGTCCTGGATCATCACAAATCGCTCACCGTCTGGGGCCGGGTTGTAGGAAGCAACGTTCCCTGTGCTGGGTCGGAAACGGTCTTCAAATAGACGCCTCGGAGTGCCCGCGCTGAAGTCGGGATCTGTCTCGATGTTCACCGCCATCAACTGGTTGTCATTCATGTAAAACAATTCCCGTCCGTTTTGTGCCCAGATGGGGCCACCACCACCTTCGGTCGAGATCTGCCATTTGTTCCCGGGGCCGGGAAACGGCCGCACAAAGATTTCGTTGGAGCCAGTCTCGTTTGAGACATACGCCAGCCAGCCCCCGTCAGGCGAAAAGTTCGGCGCTGCTTCATTGAATGGCGTTTGAAGGATGGGGCGGGGTTCCCGATTGCCATCCAGTGGCATGACCCAGAGGTCACGATCCCCCGATCCGCCGACGCCGGGAATTTGATAAAAGGCCAGAAGCTGGCCGTCTCGTGACCAGGATGAGGGGTTCTGCTGCGTGAAGTCTCCCCGTGTCAACTGCTCCTCAGCGCCGCTCCCGTCCGCCCTTGTCCAGAACATGTTCCCGGTGCCTTCCCGTATTGATCGATAGCTTGCGTATTGTCCGTCCGACGACCAGATCGGTAGATTCGCCCTCGCCCCAAGAGTCACGCGGTCAAGTTCCCGCCGGTCTATATCGAACAACCAGAGGTCATCACCAATGCGGACGAGCACGCTGTTCCCATTCGGCGACACGCGGGGAAATGAGTAATTACGCGCCGGTGTTCCGAGCGGTTCCACGTTCCCCTGTCGGTCCACCCAGACAAGCGTGTTTCCACCCCCTACCCGACCTGGAACAAACGCCAGTGCTCCGGAGTCTGATACTGCGTATTGCGGCGGTCCTGGCCGCACACCGTCGACGATCACCACGGGAGCTCCCGCAACTTCCATGGTGATCAGATCGAACGCCACCGCGAACAGCACATCATCGACGGCATAGACAATGTGTCCGGTGGAGACATACCGGGGGCCTGTGCCTGGGAACAAGAGCTTCCTGTCCCCGGATTCGAGCGATTGGATCGCAACCTGTCCTGCATCCGCGTCGCCCACATGAAAAAGCACCGATTCTCCATCGGGCAGAATCTGGGGGTTTATAAGGTCGCTCTCCCCCCCGATCAGCACCTCCGGAGTACCGCCATTCACGGAAACTCTCATGATGCCCTCGCCCTGCCCCCACACGATCGTGTCATCGCTTCCCCAAACCGGAGCACCGAAATAAGGCTCCTCTGCACCCGAGATCGTCACAGAGGTGCCACCGCTGACGGCAATCTTCTTGAGCTGGCGATCAATTCCAGACCAATAGCCGATCCAGTCACCATCCGGCGAGAAAAATGGGACCCTCGGAAGGTCGTCCGTTCCCGAAATCGGGTTTGACCCGACACCATCCGTCGTTTTGAGGTACAGCTGTTGATTGGCGACGTACACGATTCTGGAACCGTCAGGAGAGAGGGCCACAACGGGACGGTCTGTGAACGTGAACCCCTGTCCTTCGGGCAGCACATGTTCAAAGAGGACGGGAGCAAGAGGCGCGTCTTGATTCTGGGTGCAGCCTGCGACACCGGTGATGATGGCGAGAACGACAGCCGCAAGCCGCCACACGCCGGATTGGCGGGAAGAAATCTCGTAGTAGGCACGTTTGTGTTTAATCATGATTCGTAGCTTCCGCAGGTGTGGTCTATGACCGCACAGCTTCTGCTATTTTTGCGCTCACGCCCGAGAGGACCCGTCGAGCGCCGGTAGGCTCCATGCTAATAAATAGCCGCACCGGCGCAGTTGGGGAAAATTTACAGTGAGTTGTAGGGGTCGCAGGAACTAGTCCCACTGCCTCTCGACACCGTGGCCGCGTTCCGTGTCACCGTGCATGGGCGTCACGAAGCCCAGGAGACAGCCGGGGGAACCGTCCCTGAGTTTATGACATCGCACTCGGACCGCATCACCCGAACGGAGGTCCTCGCGGCCGACTCCGCCTTCCAAGATCCCGTTAGGACCACCGGCTTCCAGAGCCCACACTGTGGTCTCCCCTTCATCGTTCTCCATCTCCATATAGATCCAGGAATGCGGGTTGATCAAGTGTATTTCCTGAATGGTGCCCTCATAAGTAGTCCACGCCGACTGGTCGTAGGCGTTGTGGGAATGGTGTGCCGCAGCAGGTACGGCCAAGATCATGGCGCCGATCGCTATCCGGCTTAAGCATTTGAGCTGCATCCTCACCTCATATGTGTTCGAAATCATGGTTTAAACATCATCCTAAAGAATCAAGCATCATATCGCTGTCGAGTCTCCCGGCCGACCCTTATCGGGCACGTGGGGGTGCGGGAAATCCGTTGGTGTATGGGGACTCGTATCGAACTCCATTGCCCTCCTCATCAATGAATCCCAGGGATTGCTGGAACAGCATCGGCGGGGCTGAACCCGCGGGCACGGTGCCCTCCAGGATATAGAGACGGTCTTCGTGCATATTGATCGAAGCGTAGGTTCGGGACCCATCGGTGTTGGTGAGCTGCAACGCTTGTCCTTCAACGCGGTCCGCCTGATAGTACGACAAATGCGTAACCTCGCCATCCCTTTGAAAAAAAGGCCAGGTCACATAGACGATCGCGGCCCGCAAATCAGTGCTCCAGCGGTTGACGCAAAGGTCCCCATCGCCTCCCTCAGCCCGGCATTTTGCGGCTCGCTCGGCATGCTTCGCTTCGAGGTCGGTGTAATCGATCACGGTGATCGAGTAGCGAGTCGAGCCATTCTCGTGGCTATAAACGCGGCCCGGCAAGGAGATGGAATACTCCGATTCGAAGGTGATATCGCGCACTTCCGGTTCACCCGGAAAATTGACGGTGAAGAAGTCCTGCTGATTGACATACCCCGTCCAGCTCTGCGCGAAGGAAGAGTAGGGCATTAGCAGGCTGAACGCCACCGCGATGATTGGAATCAGGCGCGTCATTGCTATCCTCCTGGTGATTCTCCCAAAATCGATATCCGTCATGATAACGGAGCTCTGGTTTGTTTGGCTTTCCAGCTAACACGCCCATGTTATACCGACAATTCCATTGCAGTCAGCTTTTTCTGGCACTCAAAATCTCGAGGTGCGGCATGAGACATCGATGTTGAAAAGTCCAGTGGGCTCAATTGTCTGACGGACGCGCTTGTGCGTGTATCCGGCATCACAGTCGAAGCACCTGGGAGTGTTTCGCTTGAACCCTGCGTTGATTCGTAACAGAATACGGCCATGCTCACTTTGCGCCGACGGTTTGGGGTTCTTATTGCTATTGCCGTTCTTGCCGCTGTTTCCGTTGGCCCCCTTGCATATGGCCGCTTCAGTCAGGGCGGTCGCCGCTTCAGAGGTTTCAACTTCATCCAGCAGAACGAGCCACCCCAGACAGAGTTCATCTTCGCCCGCTGGCGTTATGGGAACGGGCCTTACCGTGGAGACGGTTGGTCCCATGACTATCCCGTCGCCGAGCAGCATATCCTTCAGGTCATGAAGGAAACCTCGCTGATCGATGTCGAAAACACTTCCTATCGAATCGTCGAGCTCGGTAGTCCCGAGATATTCCAGTATCCCTTCAGCTATGTCTCTGAACCCGGCGAGATGTTGCTGACCGACGCGGAGGTTCTGAACTTGCGGGCATACATCGACCGCGGCGGATTCGTCATGGTGGACGATTTCGGCGGACAGGGTCAGGGGCCTCGTGAGTTCGAGAATCTCAGGTCGAACCTCCGGCGGGTATTTCCGGACCGGGAGATTGTCAACCTCGATAATAGCCATACGATTTTCCACACGCTCTACGACATCAACAGCCTCAACGCGGTTCATCCGATGACCGGGGTCAAATCGATATTCTTTGGCTTTCCCGATGGCCGGGGGGGACTGTCAATGATCATCTGCTACAACAACGACGTGGGTGATTTCTGGGAGTTCATCGACAACGCCCGGTATCCGGTCGAGCCGTCGGCCGAAGCGCTCAAACTCGGCCTCGACTTCGTTCTCTATGCGATGACTCGCAGTGGCGCTTTGTGATGGTTTCCAGTTCAGAAGCGGATTCGGCTGGCGATTCAGCGGGTCAATAGCTATCTCCCCAATGATCCTGACCTTCGTCGTTCATGGGCGTGTGTGAGCCTGTGAATCGAGCCGTGTTTCGGATTTGTCGAGTTCCAGATCGTTACTTGACCCGATTGCAACTTTCTCCAGATTGGATGAATCCATGGCACAAGTGATTTCAAAGCGTGTAACGGCCAATATTGAGGGTGACTTCGTCGTATTCCTGATTGGCATGAGGATCAACAAGCCATGGAAGCTGCACAAGTGGCTTCCAATGTTGAAGAGCATGCCGAGGATGATTCACGAACTTGAGCAACGCCCCGAGTCGGGTTTCCTCGGGCATATCGCGAGTTTCGGTGTCATCGTGCAGTATTGGCGATCCTTTGCGCATCTTGAGGCCTATGCTCGGGATCGGGACCAGCATCATTGGCCTGCCTGGGTTGATTTTAACAAGCGTGTCGGCGGTAGTCGCGGGGATATGGGCATTTGGCACGAGACGTACCAGGTGCGCGCTGGCGAGTACGAGTGCGTATACAGCGGCATGCCACCGTTCGGCCTGGCCAAAGCGAGTGCGACAGTGGACGCAGCAGGTCAGCTCGAATCGACACGGGGGAGGCTCGAAGCCACGTAACACCAAAGTCAGCCAAGCTGACAGGCGGCTGACCCTGAGCGATGGCAAAACTCAATCGGTTTAGAATATCCACGTCATATGATGAGTCGGTACTGAGCCCGAGCACAAAGCGGGTTGTCGCGAAAACAGGAGAGCATCAATGGAATGGATAGAGACCCTGAACCAGATCCTGAATTTTCAGGTCGTCGTGATTGGTGGGAGCGCTATAACGGCGAAGCATATCCTCCTTTTTACGCTCACTCTCCTGATTACCCGCTACGCTTCGCGGAGTACGCGTCGCCTTCTCAGCGAGCACGTTTTGACGAGCGTCGAACCGGCACCGCGATACGTGATTCTTCGAATTACCGGGTACGCGGTGTGGGTGATTGGAATAATCGTTGCGCTGGACCTGCTCAACATCGATCTGACGGCTCTGGCGGTCGTTGCCGGCGGACTCGGCATCGGCATCGGATTCGGTCTTCAGAACGTCGTTTCCAACTTCGTGTCTGGACTTGTGCTCTTGCTCGAACAGCCCATCCGCATCCACGACCGCATTACCGTCGAGAACGTCGAGGGAAACGTCGCCGACATCCATTTTCGATCCACCACCATCGTAACGAACGACAACATTGCGATCATTGTTCCCAATTCCCAGTTCATCAATCAGACGGTCACCAACTGGTCGTACGGTGATCCCACCATCAGAGTTCATGTGCCGGTGGGCGTGGCTTATGGTTCCGACGTGGAACGGGTCACCCGCATTCTTGAAGAGGTTGCCGCCAGTACCGACCATGTCCTGAAGCATCCGGCACCGGAAGTCCGATTCAACGAGTTTGGGGATTCCTCGTTGAACTTCGAGCTGTTGGTTTGGAGCGACGACCCTCCGGGACACTTGAAGCTCAGAAGCGAGCTCAACTATGCGATTGACGCCGAGTTTCGTCGGAACCAAGTCGAGATTCCCTTCCCCCAGCGCGTCGTTCACATCGAGGGCGGTGAGAAAAATGTGGCGTCAGACCCAGTTCCCGGCAGTTAACCCAGTCGGGTAGACGCTAATCCGAAGGTAGGGTTATGAGCCTGCCGATTCTGCCTACCGGGCACGTTTTGCCCGTCCTCTTGAAACGGAAGTGATTGAGCGTAAGTCTGTTTCGATTTGGCGAAGGATGTGCATTCCTAAGGTAGCCAGATCATGGAGGCTGCGTTCGAATGAGTCTAGCGGGTACAAACAGGGAAACGGGGGATCAGGTCAGACTCGCTGAACTGGAACGCAAGAACCAACTCCTTGAGGCCGAGGTTGAGCAGCTCCGCGTATATAAGGATTATGCCTATACCGATGTACTGACCGAGATCCCTAACCGGCGGTTTTATCACGAGCGTCTCCTCCAGGAGATGGCACGGGCTCGCCGGAGCCAGCAGCCGCTCGGTCTGTCGCTGGTTGATTTGGATTATTTCAAAGAGATAAACGATCAAATCGGACACCGGGCAGGCGATCAGGTCCTCAAATTCTTCTCGCATTTCCTGAGGGTGAACCTGCGCCAGGAGGACGTCCTGTGCCGGATTGGCGGGGATGAGTTCTCCGTCATCTTGCCGGACACCGATTCACAACGAGCCGAAATATTCTTCGATCGCGTCAAAGCCAAGCTGGACCGAATCGATCTGTCGCTCGACGGTCGCGAGGACATCCGGGTGTCCTTCAGTTGCGGGATTGCTTCGTTCTCGCCTGATGACACTCCAGAGGCATTCATCGATCAGGCTGATCAAGCGCTTTATTCCGCCAAAGCCAGAGGACGCAACCAGGTGGTTGCTGCGGGTCTGACCCCCGCTCTGGGCAATCGCTTCGTGAATTGAACCGCGGATGACGCGCTAGTGACCTGTACTACCCAAATCGGGGCCAGCGCCGATGGGTCTTGCCGACGAGATCGAGGCGCGAAACGGAAGTCGATGTAAGCGCATCGGCGACGGCTCGTAACGAAGATGTCGCCGGCAACCCCCATCGGCCCAAAGGGTTCGGGCGAAACGGCATTGCCTTCGTTGTCGTCAGCTCCTCGGAATGAAGGGACATTTCCTCGTCGCTGACTCCTAGAATCCAGCGCCGTTTGGCCCGAACGCTGGTCCCGATTTGGGTGGTACAGGCCACTAGTCCCAAAACAAGCGCATAACCAGTCCGCCGAGGCCCAGTTCGCGCCGATAGAATTCGAGGCATAGAATCCCGTTCCCGGATGGCCTGTTCCAGGTATCGAGTTTCTGTTGAATCTGTTTCAGTTCAGCCTCGCTGGTGTTGGACGGTTGACAGAAACCGGGACCTCGATCGCCCGGGCTCAGAGTCATGATCGGGTCAACATCGCAGAGGCTGACGCAACACATCCACCCCGCGGAACAAGACCGGCAACCACCGGTTCCAGGCCAGGATCCGGAACAGAATGCGCCGCCCGGTGCGCACGAGTTGGCACGGCACAAGCATGAAAGCGTTCAAGAAGGTTTTGAACTCCATGCGCAGCACGGTTTGCTTCTCAGCCTGATATTTTTGGCCCCAACGTCCGGTTTCGGGAAGCAGCAATGCAAACCACGCTTTCAGTGTCCAGGCCAGTGACGCGATCACCATGTAGGCCCAGTTGCTGGTCTGATCTCCGACCGGCATCCGCAACGCCTGAACGCCGTTCTTCAACTGCTCAATGAGATTCTCCTGATTGCACCGTTGATTGGCACGCATCACAATCTGGTCGGCCGGATCCGAACGGTTGGTAATGTAGAAGAAGTACCGGATGTCGTCAAACAACACCTGCTCTCCTTTGGCCACCGACAGATTCTTCCGCACCACGACGACACGGTAGTCCCGATCGCAGGCTCCGGGTCGATACCGAAACTCGGCCACATCCTCACCCTGCAAGCGGATATTGTCGAAACCGCGCTGCCGAACGATCTCTTCCTTCACGTTGTCGGGACGTTGGCGCGGTTCGGTCGCCACGTCGTATTTCGCGGGCCGTTCCAGGCGCTTCCACTGGCGCGGCTCCAGTTCATCGGCCCGGGCCTTCAGGTTCGCCATCGCGTCAATCCCGAATATGAAACCCACCTGCTGGTCGTCCCATCCGTCCAGATGCCGGGTCTGGCTGAAGTCCGTGTCCCCGCGCAGCAGGATCTGGCGAAACCCCGCATGCCGGCACAATGCGATGGCTTGGTCGAACCGGACCGCGGCTCCTTCATGCGACGGCCGGTTGCCGCTACGATTGACCAGATACAGCGGTTCGGCGGTGTTGGCCAGCGAGATCATCAGCGGGTGATATCCCCACGTCCCGTCGTAGGCCACGTCCATCCCTTGCTTGCATTCCCCCGTGGTTTCGGCCAGTGTCCCGTCCGCGTCCAACACCGCTTCTTCGAAAAACGCCGCCGGTTGCTGTCGCCAGACTCCGAGCCGGACTTGATTGGTTGCCTCCATCAGACACTCCACGTCGTCGGCCTCGAATCTCCGGCAGAAGTCTCCCGCCGTCGTCGGATCCGGAATCCGTTGCGCTCCCAGCGCATCCAGATACACCGCATCGTTGCGCCGCAGTTCGATGTCTTCCAGGCACGTTCCTCCGCTCAAGGCGTTGTAGGCGATGTTCAGCACGTGATCCGACTCGTGATACGGCAGGTGCCGCTTCAACACATGCACGCCCTTGTCGATGGCTTCGATCAGCCCGGTCCGCCGCGCCACCAGTTGCATCGTCCCGATACCACCAACCGATGTGCCCCGCGTCCGCTCTCCCATCTCGTACTGAATGTTGCTCGCCGAAAACATCGGCTCTACCTGATCCGTCCAATGCCGGTCCCCAAGCCGACGTTCGATTCGCCGCTTGCGGTTCCTCATGTTCTTGCGCGTATAATCGTTCATCTGAAATGCCTCCTTTTCCGAAGAATCTGTTCAAGGTTTTTTTCGCACGGAGAGGGGGCATTTCGGGTACTTCCGCTCTTATTGCACTATCATTTCCTCGTCAATCACGCTTGTTCAGGGTCTAGTCGCGCACACGAGTTTCCGTCCAAACAACAACTCCTGTTCGGCGGTCTTCGGGCCGCCGTTTTTTATGGGGGATTAGGAAGGCGTAGAGGGTGAAAGGTTAATAGTTAATGGTGAGATCTTTCTTAACTCTCAACTTTCAACTGGCCTCATCTCACAATAAGTATTTGTCCGGCGTATATGGTGCTGCCGCGGAGCCCGTTCAGATTTATCAACTCCTGAAGCCTCATACCGAACAACTCGGCAATTTCAGAGAGGGTATTATCGCCAAGGCGAACACGGTACTCACCGTTAGCGGCCACTTCCGCTGCATCTGCGCCGTCAAGGGCCGCCACGACGAGTGTTTCACCCGTAAAGATCAAGTCTGTCGGCAGGCTATTGAGGTTCATGAGTCTATCGATCGTGATGCCGTGGCGAACTGCGATGGTCCCGAGGGTGTCTCCCGAACGGACACGGTAGGTTTGTCCCCCGGTTCCGTTCAACGGTGCCCGGGCGATGCGCGTTGCCGGAGCAGTGAAGTCCATGGGGCTGTCCAGGGCGATTGGTCCGAAATGGACCTCGTAGTTGTTGTAGACGTTTACAGCCGCTATAAATTCGGCGTATAAATTCTTGGATGCGTATCCGAAAGTCCGGCTGCTGTAATTGCCGACGATCGTGGCCATATCCGAACCATGGGCGCGTCGTGCCCGCGCCATACCCGCTCGCCCATGGTTGTATGCGCTGATGGCCAGGGGCCAGGACTGCAGTACTTCATAGTTTCCCCTGAGCAGTCTGGCTGCCGACCGTGTTGCAATGGCGGGGTTCAAACGATCGTCCCGTCCGCGCGTAACGCGCATGAACTGTCTGCCTGTAGACGGCATAAACTGCCAGATTCCCGCTGCACCTGCGTGGGAGCGTGCTTCGTTTTGGAACGATGATTCAACCAGAGGCAGCAGTGTGATGACGGTCGGTACGCTCTCGCTTTCGAACACTTCCTCGAAATAGCTGAGGTATCTTCCGGAGCGGATGATGCCGGCCCGAAAACGTTCCTTGATGCCGCGCTGAACATGGATGCGCCCCTGGAGGACGGCAATATCCCCTGCCCGCATGCGCACGCCATCGGCCTCAATCATGTCGTAGAGGCGTCGTGCCTCGGTGGTGAGTTGGTTCGGGCTTGATATCTTGCTTCGAACTTCGCTCAACAGGTTCCGGACCGACTGCACTCCGGAGCGTCTCGACCGTTCATCGACGACTGCATAGATCAGGTCCACCCGCTGGGCATCGTGGATGATGAGGTCGTCTTCACCGTATACCGTGAACACCTTTTCCCAGAACTCGATGCGATCACTGAGTCCGTCTTCAGGGAATCCGGGTATCTGGGCGACAGATAAATTGTTGAAGGTCGATGAAACGATCAGGAAAAGAACGAGCCAGCGGAAGCGTGCCATCATGCGCTCTTATCTCCGAAGAAAAGTTTCGTCCTCATTAAAGACCGTCTACTGGCAGAGAATATTATCACGACGAAGGCGCCGGCAGGCACATCAAAGAGCCTTACATTTTTTTGAGAAGCGTATGTGCCGCTACCAACAGCGGATCCCACAGGCTACCGTACGGGGGTGTGTAGGAGAGATCGAGTTGGGAGATCTCCCTGACCGTCATTGACGACATGATCGCGGTGGCTGCAACGTCGATACGTTTAGACACATCTCCGTAGCCGATTGATTGAGCGCCGATCAACCTTCGGCTGTCGGAATCTGCGATCAATTTGATCCATATCTTACCGGCTCCGGGTGAATATGCCGCCCGGTCCAGAGCCTCGATCCGAACCGACACCGTTCGCATCCGTTCTGCTGAAGCTTCATTCGAGGTCAGACCTACGCGCCCGATCGCAAGGTCGAACACCTTGAGAATAGTGGTGCCGACGGTGCCCGAGAACTTTGTCCGCTTACCCGTAAGGTTGTCTCCCACAACACGCCCTTGTTTGGCAGCTACGGTTCCGATGTGATGCAGAATGGGACGGCGCCTCAATATGCAATATGCTTCAGCACAGTTTCCTGCCGCAAAAATACTCGGGACACTGGTCTCCATATATTCATTCACGGCGATTCCCCCGGTCGCACCCAGACTGACACCCGCTTCGCGGGATAATTCCACGTTGGGTACGACACCGGTGTCCAACATCACGGCATCCGCCGGGGAAGCGCCCGAGGATCCTCGAGTCTTGACGCCCGTCACGTGTTCTGCTTCGCCGATGAGCGCTTCGACCGGGATTCCAGTACGAAGCTTCACCCCATGCCGCAGTAACTCGTATTCGACAATCCGGGCCATGTCCGGGTCGATGCTACCCATGATGTGTGTGCGTTGCTCGAAGATCGTCACTGACTTCTTCAGCTTCCGAAGAGCTTCGGCCATTTCGAGTCCTACATAGCCTCCGCCAACGATCGCAACCGTCCGGGCCCTATCGAGCGAAGGTCGGATTCGAACCGCGTCGTCGAGTGAGGTGATGGAAAATACGTTTTCCAGGGACGTTCCAGGTATGTCGGGATGCGAGGGACGGACTCCTGTCGACAGCAGTAGGCGGTCGAAGGGAAAGGTCAACGTTTCTCCAGTGTCTGCGCGACGTACTTCCACGCGCTTTCTGGACGGATGGACGGCTTCGACATGAGCATGGACGTGGGCCTCAATATCGCGCTTTTGTTTGAGGCTTGCAGGCGTGAACGTCACCAGATCGTCGGACCCCACCTCATCGGCCATGAAATAGGGGATTCCGCAAGTGCTGTAGGAGATGAACGGGCTCCTTTCCAGTACAGTGATGTCCAGACGAGGATCGAGGCGCTTGGCGCGCGAGGCCGCGGACATTCCTGCTGCGTTGCCCCCGATGATGACGATACGCATCTTAAGAAGTGATGAGTGATACGTGAAGTGTGACACGCACGAGGGAAGACGCCTCCGCTCGTCACGCACCACGTGTCACCTTCATCTACATATATTTTTCCCGCTCTCGAAGCCATGAATCCGGATCGTTTGCTCCCGGACGCTCCAGAATGACGTGTGTTTCCTCAGCGACGACTCGGGCGCGTTCTATTCCTGCAGCCCGGGCAAAAGCACCAAACTCGAAGGGTGTAAATCCCGCCCTCACTCCCGCTTCGAAGCGACTCCGTAAGCGTTCGTCGTAATTTGATCCGTGTCGGCTGAGGTGGCGGGAGATATTGAAGCGGTTCGGCCTTCGCAGTTCCCGGATCAAGATCGCCCCTGTCGGCTTGGTTACTCGATGAATCTCCCTCAATGTTTTCGTTGGATGTTCGAATCCGTGGAGGGCTCCGTCAGAGACAACCATGTCGAAGTAAGCCGTCTTGAATTTCATTTGAGCGGGCTCTCCTACCTGAAAAAACATCCGCTCGCCCAGCTTCCATTCTTCGGCGGTTTGCCGCGCGGTCTCCGCCATTTGAAGGCTTCGATAAACACCCATACAAAGAAGGCCCTCTGCGTCCCAGAGAATTTTCATTGCGACCAGCCCGAGACGGCTGCCTACATCGAGCACCATGCCGGCATCCACACCGAGACTCCGGGCGCGTTCGACAAACGCCTGGTCCTGTGATTTGAAGTAAGACTCTTCGGTTGCTTCTATCCAGGCTTCGAGTTCCTCGTTTGTCAGTTCACCCGTGGATACGGGCATACGTGCCGGGTAGAGGAGGCGTGCCCACATGCTCCCGATGCCCATAGGCACTGCTTTACTCGGTCTGGGGAAGGTCCCCGATCAACACAGCGACTTCGTCCAACAGAATATTGTTCTTCGTCATGTACTGGACTTCACGAACGAAGGCGTAGGCGTTGCCGCTCAGTGCGGCAACAGCGAGGATCGTGTGTATCCAGACCGGTAGCACCCGCGTATCGACGCCACCGCCGATTATCCATGCGGCCATCGTGAAAAGAATGGCCATGGTTGCCGGAGGAAAAACCCGGGATTTAAACTCCCGCGTTCGACGGATGAATTCAGGAGCCTGAGGATGTGAACCGAGGAGATCCTTTGCCTGCTTGGCGGTACCGATGAAGTAAAACATCGACATACACTGCGCCAAAATCGTGACGAATGTTGCAAAGAGGGCAAATAGAAAGTGTTGCCCCAGTCCGATCCGGCCGTCTATGGCGAAGCCCAGGTAAACCGTGACCGTGAGGCTGGCGATTCCCATCAATGAACTGGTTAAAAGTGCTAGGACCATAAGTTTTGCTAGTTTCTGCTTCGAGATTCTACCATGTCCGATCACCGGAGGAATCGTCCCCCGAAGTCGACCATCAGTTCGACGGAAAGCACAATCTATGGGTGTTATATGGAACGGATTGTCGAAGTTATTGTGTACATCCATTCACTCATGGTATGAAGGAAGACGATGCGGCGACTTCTGATCATGATGATCTTGATCGCGATGACCTCGGCGTGTGCGAAGCGCGCTCAAGTGCAGCTCCCGGGTCCCATCCCCAATCCGGGTGTCGTGATGGCATCCTCTGAGGGCGCGGCAGTCGATGGCCGTGCAAGTTATTACGGAGATCCCTACCATGGCCGGGCGACGGCCAACGGCGAGACCTTCGACAAGAACAAAATGACCGCGGCACACCGGACCTTACCATTCAACACCTGGGTTCGTGTCGAGAATCAGTTGAACAGGAGGAAGGTTGACGTTCGGATCAACGATCGTGGCCCCTTCGTGGGTGGGCGTCTGATCGACCTTTCCGAAGGAGCCGCGCGCGAGATCGACATGATCCGGTCCGGCGTCGCTCCAGTGCGCTTGGAGATCATCAAAGAGGCCCCAGCAGCGACCGGCGGGCGCGCCATCACCGAGGATGTGTTTTACGTCATCCAACTCGGTGCGTTCGGCAGCGAGCAAGCCGCGCAAGAGGTGAGGCGTCGATTCGAACCCAAGTACACCGGCATATACGTGGATCGTCCAACGGGCGACAGCCCCCTCTACAAAGTCCGTATCGGACGATCCCTGCTCAGGGAAGCCCGCTTCATCCAGGATTTGCTCAAACGCGAAGACAACGTCGACGCGATTGTCGTCCAGATGAATTAGTTCGTCTTTTTGTTAACACGAAGACAACGAAGTTCAACGAAGGGTCACGAAGAATTCTATTTTCTGAAGAATGATTACTTTGTGATCTTCGTGCCTTCGTGTTGAAGATCTCTACTTGCAGGAATTCGGAGCTTCCTGAAGATCTCGCCGATCTTTAGGCTCTCATCGATCCCGTTATACCTTAATCACCGCCGCAGGATGTGAGTCGTTTCAAGTACGTTGAAGTTCTGGCAGGGCCCCCTGCGCACGCACTGGGCTCGCTTTTGATGGAATGGAAGCGATCAGGAGTGGGTCGGATCACACCGAAGGAACTCGGGTAAATCGTTGGAGGCACCGTTCTCGCCCGTTGCATTCAGAGTAATGATCGGCCAACCGCGAGCCTTCGCAGCCCGACGGAGGCGGTTCGTTGGATTCGTTGCCACGGGATGCCCGGTCTGAGATAGCATCGGAATGTCGGCCGAACTGTCCGAGAATGCGCATGAAGCCTTCAGGTCCAGATCTTCGGCCTTGGCATACAAGCGAATGATGGCGGCCTTTTCGTCTCCCACGACCAGTCGCGGAAGGACTTTGCCCGTGGCTACGTGATCCAGGAACTCCAGGCGATTGCAGATGATCTCGTCAAATCCGAGCTGCAGAGCGATCGGGCGCACCGTGAAATCCAGGTCACCGGTGACCAGGACGTTGCGGTAACCCAGTTCGCGGGTCCGGCGGACCAGGGCTTCCGATCCCGCATAAATGGAAGGCTTAAGAGTGACTTCAAATAGATCGTCGGCCAGGCCGATGAGGCGGTCCCGGTGCATTCCCCGGTAGGCCCGGAACAAGAACACATTGAAAGACTTTCGCGAATAGAGATCCAGAACGAAGAATATCGGGACCTTTATAAGCACGTTCAGAAACTTGAAGATCGATTTCAGGATCGACCTGTCGTTTCGGGCATAGTAGGCATACGTCATGACGAGATTACACGACAGCAGAGTGCCGTCCAGATCGAAAAACGCCGCCTTTTTATGTTTTTCCGTGTCCAATCTACTGCGACCTCAAAATTCGAATGTTACACCAGACCCTGACCTCGCCGCCGATTAATGAATCGGACCAGAGCCGGGATCCAAGCCGCGGGAAGAAGTCGGACGACAAAAACGAAAATGCGGTTGAAGAATCCAGGAACGACGATGTGCGTTCCGCGGAGAGTCTCGACGTAGGCCACTCGGCCAGCGGCCTCGGCCGTCATGCCCGAGCGGCTGTTTCTTTCCGAAATACCTGCGCGGGAACGAAACTCGGTCTGTGTGACACCGGGGCAAAATAGGGTCACGGTCACGCCCGTCTTCCTCAACTCGTTGGCCAGAGAAGACGAGAACGAAAGCAAGAACGCTTTCGAGGCCGCATACACGGACTGTAGTGGGACCGGAGAGAAAGAGTATACGGACGCCACGAACAGAAGCCGTCCCCTGCCGCGTGAGATCATGGCGGGCAACACCGTCCGGGTGAGTGTCAGCGTGGCCGTGAGCTGTACATTCAGGAGGTCGATATTCTCGTCAATTGAGGTCGAAGCGAACGAGCCCTGGATGCCAAAGCCTGCGTTATTGACCAGCACCTCGTAAGTGTAGGGTTTGGACCCGAGCGCGGCGACCAGGCTCTCGACACCCTCTCGGGTGGACAAGTCTGCGGGAACGACTTCGGTTTCGACACTGTGTCTGCGGGCACATTCGGCGGCGACTTCGGCCAGAGCTACCTCGTTCCGGCCCGTGAGAAACAGATTGAAGCCCCCGGCCGCGAACTCAGAGGCCAGCGCTTTCCCGATCCCGGACGAAGCACCTGTGATAACCGCCCACTTCGAATCCGCACTCATCGAATCTCCGGATCTTGATTACCCGCGCCGAAAAGGTTCGAAGGATCCAGAGTCTTCTTCAGCTCGCGTTTCCATTGAAGCGCCGTCTCAGACATGATTCGCGGCAGGTATGCCTGCCGGAGTTTGCCCACCCCATGATGGTGCGACAGAGACCCACCGGCCTTCAAAATTTCGTCGCGTGCGGCGTCCTCCAATTCGAGATAGATCTTCTGCGGATCGGGAATCCCCTTGTAGTAGAAGCCGAAGTAGAAATAAATGCAGACCCCGGTGCGGTAGACCTGTGTTACGCGCGCGGTGACGTAGGGCTTGCCGGGTAATCCCCGGCCCTCGTACTCGTCGATGAGGCGCCGTTTCACGTTGTCGATAAGCCCGAGCGCACCGCTCCAGGACACGGAGGTCTCGAAAGACTCTGCGATAACGTAGTAACTCATGAGAAAGTCACGGATGTATGCGATGCTGAACGTCAGCTGATAGCCGCGCCTGCCGTTCTCGCTACCGGCCGCCATTCCCCCATGACGGGTGGCGATTCGATAGAGATCGCGCTGCTGCTGAGACACTTCCGAACGAGAGCCTTCAAACACAAGCGTGCATGCCACCATCTTCTCAGGCTGAAACCCTTTGATCCGGGTAACGTAGAATCGTTGCGCTCTGCTCTTCAACACCGCTATTCCGGCTGCCCCGGCTGCCGGCTTCAATGCAAGTCCGAACTGAAACTGAAGGTTGTCCACCAGACGCACACTGGCTGGAGGGGTGGCTTCGCGCGCCAGGTCGTACATGAAGCCGAATCCGTCTTCGAAGGTCGGGAACAGGACCGATCCATACTCCTGCTTGTCCGGCAAGCTGAATATCTTCACGATTGCTGAAGTAATGATTCCAAGCGTGCCTTCCGAACCGAACATCAATTGACGCAGGTCGGAACCGACCGACTCACGCGGCGACACGCCCGTCCGCTCAAGAGCGCCGGAAGCCGTCGCAACCTTCACATCGAGCACTATGTCTTCAATATTGCCGTACCGATTCTTCTTCATGCCGCTGGCATTGGTCGCAATCCAACCGCCGAGCGTGGAAAATTCGACGCTGTCGGGTTCGTGGCCCATCGTGACACCGTACTTTTCCAGTTCCGCCACGATGCGACGCCCCGGGGCTCCCGCCTCGACGCAGGCCATCATGTTCTTGCGATCGACCCAGACGACCCGGTTCAAGCGGCTCATGTCGACTGAGACGATAGTGCGCTGCTCGTCCTCTCGACAGCGAAGGGCATCGGTCACGTTTGTGCCACCGCCATAGGGGATCAGCGAAACATCGTGCCTCTTCGCGGCGTCGACCAGGCTTGCGACCTGATCCTCGTCTTGCGGGTACACCACGAGATCCGGGATGCGACCCAAATCGGCATACTTGATGGCATACATTTCTTCCTGGGTGTGGCCGTGTCCGTGCCGCAGCCGTACTTCACCGCTGGATTCGATTTGATCCGCCTTCAGGAACTCACCGATCGCGGACAGAAACCCTGGAGCGCTCCGCGGCGGCGGAATGGTGGGGGGGTAGTTTGGGGCGTTGAATTCTTTGGGGTCGACATCCACACCGAGGACCTTTCTCACCCAGGGCAAAAACCGCGGCAACTCCTGTCCACTGAGCTCATATCGGGTTCCACGGATGACGACGTGACCGTTCTCATTGAAATCAAAACGGGTGTCGCGAAATCCCCAGACATCAAGGCTTTCAGCTTCACTCGCGTCGTCCGCAGCTGGCGTTTCGGGAAATATCAGGGAGCCGTCGTCATCAGCGCTCTCGGCGGCGATGGGGCGGGGAGGTGTGTTGTCCAGACTCAAGGGGCCAATTCTAATACAAGAGGGCGGTGCGCGACAGTTTATCAGATGCCGAGGCGTTACCGCAGCTCGATTGCCGCTCCCCTGCGATTCTGTTACTCGAATGTGATTCGGTCGATCATCGGGGGGTCTTGATCCCCGAATTGGCGATGGACAACGTAGATATAATCGCCTACGGCCGCTCCCGTCGTCGATTGCCCTTCGTACGTTGCAACGCCGGCCACTTCCCCCGACATCCATCCGTCGTTATTCGTCAACGCCACGACACCGGCACCGCTATTGAATACGATAGCCAAGCGTGCGTCCGCCGCCCATACGAGTCCGTCGGGGCCGGCCACGGGTTCGGCTAGATTCACCTGTCGCGTTTCAGCTGGATCGTCCATAGGCATTTTGTAAATATTTCCGCTGCCTATCACCAACAGATAGCCGTCCGGATGGTGAACGATACCGTTCAGGGCTGACCCTTCCATTGACAGGCTGGCACTTGGCACCCTGAATGACATTCAACTCGTCCATGCGTCGCCGTATACCCAGCATGACTTCGTTGCGCGTCTTGCCCCAGTCGGGGGCGACGAGTAAGCTGAGGGGTGCTTCACCGAAAAGTCGCTCGATGACGATAGAAGGTTTGAGGCGCTCTACGAATTCGCAGATCAAATCAAGATATTCCTCGAAGCTCATCAGAGGGAAGGGCTGCTCAAGGTATTCTCGAGCCATCGCCGTGCCGCGCACAATGTGCAGATGATGAATTTTGAGGGAATCAATGCCGACTCGCGACATTTCATCCGCCATAGAGAGCCATTGATCGCGGGTTTCCCATGGAAAGCCCAGAATCAGGTGTGCGGCGGTATGAAATGCCCGGCCGCGTGTGAGCTCCATCGCACGGATGAACGCGCTGTAGTCATGCCCCCGATTGATTCTCTGAAGAGTGTCGTCGTAGATTGACTCCACACCGAATTCCAGTGAGACCAAGGTCTTCTGGGCGATCGTGTCGATCATTTCTATCTTTGCTTCGTCCACGCAATCGGGCCGTGTCCCTATCGCCAGACCGACGACATCAGGATGTTCCAGCGCCTCGGTGTACAGCGCGCGCAGGTAATGGGTGTCGGCGTAAGTATTTGAGAACGGCTGAAAGTAGACGATGAATTTGCGGGCTCCGATCCTCTTGCGCAGGTAGGCGATTCCCTTGGCAACCTGTTCGTGGATTGGTGCCGTCTTTATGGCGAGCGGAGGGCGGAACGAGCTGTTGTTGCAGTAGGTACATCCACCCACCGCTACCGTGCCGTCCCGGTTGGGGCATGTGAAACCCGCGTCTACGATGACCTTGTGGACACGTTCACCAAACCGCCCCTGCAGCCAATGGTTGTATGTCCGGTAGCGGTCAGTTTTTCCAGCGACTCCCGGGGTCGTCATTGTCACGGTCTCTCTGTTCCTGCCTGCGGTTGTAATAGACTTCAAACTTGCGGCGCAATCTCTCGCGTTTCCATCGGTCGTAGTATTCGCGGAATTTGCGGGTAGAGAGGCCCCCTCTGAGGTAGAGGTAGCCGAATATCATGCCTCCAAGGTGGGCGACGTGAGCCACTCCACCACCGCTTCCCCCAGAGAATGATGCCAGGAAGGCCATGCCTCCGATGAACATGACGTAGTACTTCACTTTCACCGGGATCATAAAAGGAATGAGAAGCATCTCTCGATTTGGAAACAGTAGGCCGTAGGCGAGCAGGATGCCGTAAATAGATCCAGAGGCACCGATCGTGGGGATCGTCGAACCCGGGCTAGCTACAACGCTCGATATACCCGCACCGATCCCACAGATGAAGAAAAATTTTACAAACTCACGTGTTCCCCAGACGCTCTCCAGTTCTCTGCCGAACATCCACAACGCGAACATATTGAACAGAATGTGGAAGAAGCCGCCGTGAAGGAAAATGTAGGTGACGAGCTGCCAGACGGCAAGGCTGCCAATGACGGCTGCAGGCGTCAGGCCGAAGCTGCTAATGAGCGATATCTGGAAGGCCCTTCCGCCCAGGGTCTGAAGCACATAGACAGCCGCGCAGATGATCAGGATGATCTTGATCGCTTTCGTCAGGCCGCCACCGCTTATGGACGCGTAGGCAGGGCGTCCGCCGTAATTGCCTCGATAATAGCGGGTCAATCTAATCGTCCTTGGGCCGGAGAAAGCGGCCCGCATAGAACAGGCTGGCGCCGATGGCCGCCGTTTGCAACATGGGTCCCATGTCTCCAAAGTAAATCAGGAGTGCTTCCATCGTGACAATGAGCCCGACTAATTGAAGACCGGCTGATGCGTAGTAGCGTATCATTCTCTCTCGGAAACGCGGCCCGCAGCCTCTCTCGGAAAGGCGTCCCGCAGCTCACTCGAAAGGGCATCCGGAGTTGCGGCAACGCGTGAAACCTCAATTGTAACAACACGAAGGTAAAGTCTGAAGGGTTGCCTTTCTGGAACTTAAGTGATGCTTCCTTGGCTCGTCGTTCTAAAGATTCTTGCCAGTTTCCTCCTGGGGGCCGTTCCCTTTGCGGTGATTGCGGTCTGGGGGACGGGCATCGATATTACGAGAGCCGGTTCCCAAAATCCTGGCTTCAATAACGTCCTTCGCGTATCTTCCCGCTCGCGGGCTGTCTTCGCGCTGATTGGAGACCTATCCAAGGGCGCCGCCGCAGTCGCGATATTATCTGCCGTTTCTGATCCTGTCTGGTTTCGCTGGAGTCTCGGACTCGCCGCGGTGGGAGGGCACTGTTGGACACCGTTTTTGAAATTCAAAGGTGGAAAAGGTGTCGCTACGATGGCAGGCGCCTTGCTGTATCTGGACGTCCAGATCACAGGTATTTGCCTGATCCTCTACCCGACTCTCCGCCTGTTCGGCCGGAGAATGGGGTGGGCTCAGGAAGGCGCCATCTCGTCCATGACGACGATGTCGGTAATCGCGGGGACGATCCTGACACTGCGCGGTAGCGAAGCGGGGGCCTTCGCCTTCCTCGCCCTCGCCATCGTCATCCTCCGCCATTCCCCCAACATCCGCCAGCTATTCAAGTAAGAGAAAGACTTTTCACCGCAAAGACGCAAAGGAAGAATGGCTGCCTACACTTCTTATCAGCAGGATTTTTGGTTTCGCAAGAAAGCTGTCGGAACCCTTAACGTCAGGTAAACCGAAGCTCCACCCAGCCAAGATCCCTTTGCGTCTTTGCGCCTTTGCGCCTTTGCGGTTCATTCTTCCTTTCTCTTCACGGAACGAACATGCGGATGGCGGTGGGGAGAACGGTAATTTCCAGAGGGAGTTGTCCCAAAGGTTCGCCGTCGATTTCGATTCTGGTCGTATGCGGGGATTTTGCCGCCAGCTGTTTCACACGGCTGTGGTGGATTTTCGGGTGGTCATAGATCTGCCCATTGAAGAGGATGCGGCTATTTCGGATGATTTCCAAAAGCGAAAGCTTTTCGATCAGCGTCACGTCGAGGAATCCGTCGTTCGGAATGGCCCGCGGACAGATGTGCATTCCGGCCCCGTGGTACTGGCCGTTTCCAACGGCAACGTTCGCGATTCGGAATTTGCGCCATTCGCCGCCGTCTGCCTGAATTGATACGTCATTCCCCCTGAAGCCGAGACCTGTAATTGCCGTTGCCGTTAAGAAAGCCGCCCTACCTCCCAAAGGCTTGGACGAGCGGTTGGCTCGTTCCGCAACCGCCCCACCCATGCCGAAGCTCGTAATATTGAGCGCGTACCGGGTTCGGTTCGCGCCCGTCGTATCCTGAAAAACAACGCGCATGGCATCAAGAACAGCGGTCTCGCCACGATCGATAACGCCGATGGCCTCGTCTTCACTAAGAGGCAGATTTACGGTTCGACGGAAGTCCGAACCCGTTCCCTGGGGAATGAGTCCCAGAGTCACGGTGGTATTCGGAGCACCTTCCGACAGGATTCCGTTGACGGTTTCGTTCAGTGTCCCGTCTCCGCCTACTATGATTATCGTGCTGTAGCCCGATCGAACGGCTTCCTCGGACAACTCGATCGTATGTCCGGCGGATTCGGTCTGCATCACGTCAATTCGAGGACATGCCAGTGCGAGCTTGGCCTGGATTCTGCTCCAGTTGCGGCCGGTCTTTCCGTTGGCGGATTGCGGATTGACGATAACGGCTACGGGTTGTCCATCGCTTTGCATCAACTGTTCGTTCGGAGAAAGGCCACGGTGTTAACGATCTGTCTGTCGAGATTGTCACCCCTGATCGTTTCGATCCTCGCGTTGTTCTCTTATGGTGAAGCGACGCGGCACTGGGGGCGCAGCCGTCGGTCCCTGAATCTTTCTATGGATTGTTCAAGGAGAGAGTCGATCACATGGCGACCAACAATCCTGTAGCGCCCGTGACCAGAATGCGTTTAATCGGAACAGACGTTTCATGAAACAGGGATGTTGATGGACTGCTCCAGGGCCTTCATCTGCTTGGCGAACATGGGGCGAATCCACCGTTCAATGCCCTTGGTGTGGATATTGACCCAGTAGTCGGCCCAATCGATATCTTCAGGAGTCCACTGAAGGCGTTCCTGGTCTTTTGGTGTAAGCAAGTTGTAGGCGCGCCGAATGTTTCCGGTTTCGAAAATGAAGCTGTTATGCACCATGAAAGGAAGGAATTTATCCAGAGTTTGTTCCTGCTGTCGCAGTTGCCGACGCGTGATTCTCAGGTTCCGCAAATAGGAGTTCATGATGCGTGATCCGAGAATCACCTTCAAGAAGTTGAACGTCGCCTGGATCAAGTCCAGCCCCCAACGTACTCGCTTGCGGCTTGCCGCCAGTTGGGAAACGCTTACGACTTCGGTTTCGACGTAGGCCTTCCAGACATTGGCAAGCTTGTTGCCGCTTGTCTTGTGTTTGTGCTTGTAACGGGAATTTGTTCCCAGAAATCCGACCAGACGCGGCAGCATGATGGGATTGTCGGCAGCTGTCGCCAGGTGGTACACCGTCTCACCGCGGTCGGCCAGCACCGCAGCCGTCGCGATGAGGATGCCGGCGGCTATCAGGTCGACCGGAATAATCTCCAGCGATCCGTCCTTCCTGACCGGCCACGCTTTGACCCCTTCACCGCCCATCAGGACCAGGGGCGCCGACGTTGTCATTCCCTCATTCCAACCGGGAAATGGGAACGCGAGCGAGGATTCGACGATCGCAGGTCGCACGATGCAGTACTTCAAACCCTCTGTGCGGGCGATGAGCTGTTCGCCCATGCTTTTCGCATAGGTGTAGGTATTGATCCATCCCCAGTGCTCCGCCCGCTCCATACCGCCGTCCCGGAGCAATATTTTGTCTTCGGTTTCTCCGATGAATTGTTCGCACCACTCGAGTTCACGCGTGACGTCGAATCGACGGTCTTCGGGCCCTTCGCGTCCGGGGTAGTAACCGACGATCGGTGTATCTTCCGGAATACGGCCACTCTTCTTGCCTCCGACGTAGCAGGTCGAGATATGGACGAGTTTGGCATCGAGCACCTGTACCAGTTCGATCAGATTTTGGATGCCGTATACGTTCGTGATGAGAGATTCGTTTAGCGGTGGATCGAACTCCACCAACCCCGCCGAATTGATGACGACGTCTACCGTGTCGGTGAGTGCGGCCAGTTGCTCGGCCCGGATGCCACACATGGGGGCGCTCAGATCGCCTTCTACAATGGAGGTGCGGTGCCGGATCGAGTCCACACCTATGCGTTCCACAATCGCCTGAAGGGGAGGGGATTTGAGTATTTCGTTGAGGAAACGCTGTTCACCCGAGACGTTCTTTTTAGGCCTGACCTGTATGATGAGGTGCCTCAGTTCCGGGAATCGGTCCAGCATCATGGCCAGCAGGACTTTCCCGACGAATCCCGTCCCACCCAGCAAAAGAATCGTTTTACTTCGGAATTGATCGATGGCAGAGATTTCTCCGGTACCTCGAGGGCGTCTGGTGTCGGTAGGGACGTATTGACCCTGGACAGGGTCAAAACGCCACGAGGAGAGTTGGCCTTCGTCGCTCATATGGGTGTCTGGGTCGCTTCCATCGCTTGCGGGCCGGACCCGAGAAACGGTGGGAACGGGTTGAAATCGTCAGCTTGGTCCGAACCGCTGAGGCTAATGATGGGCCACTGTTTGCCCTTCGCGAATCGACGCAGCCGGCGCGTGGGGTTGGTCGCGACTGGATTTCCTGTAGCCGTCAGCATGGGAATGTCTGATGTGCTGTCAGAGAATGCGCAGCATGCATTTAGATCGAGATTCTCCAATTCCGCGTAGGCCATTATGATCGTGGCTTTCGCGGTCTCCGCCACTAACGGGGCAAGAACTCTTCCTGTAGCGATGTGCTTCTTGAACTCAAGGCGGTTGCAGATCACGTCGTCGACACCCAAATGCAAGGCGATGGGCCGGACCGTGAAGTCGAGGGCCCCGGTAACGAGGACAGTGCGGTAGCCCAGTTTTCGGGTCTGACGGACCAGAGCTTCAGAATGGGTGTAAATCGAAGGTTTCAATGTGACCTCGAAGAGATCGTCCGCGAGTCCTACGAGCCGGTCCCGATGCATGCCGCGATACGCTCGAAAGAAGAACATGTTGCACAAGGTCGGCGAATAGAGATCCAGCCCAAGAAAAAGTGGGACACTGGTCAGCACCTTCACAAACTGATTGATCGACTTGAAGACAAACCGATCGTTGCGGGCGTAGTAGGCGCAGGTCGTGACTAGGCCCAAAACAAGCGCATAACCAGTCCGCCGAGGCCCAGTTCGCGCCGATAGAATTCGAGGCATAGAATCCCGTTCCCGGATGGCCTGTTCCAGGTATCGAGTTTCTGTTGAATCTGTTTCAGTTCAGCCTCGCTGGTGTTGGACGGTTGACAGAAACCGGGACCTCGATCGCCCGGGCTCAGAGTCATGATCGGGTCAACATCGCAGAGGCTGACGCAACACATCCACCCCGCGGAACAAGACCGGCAACCACCGGTTCCAGGCCAGGATCCGGAACAGAATGCGCCGCCCGGTGCGCACGAGTTGGCACGGCACAAGCATGAAAGCGTTCAAGAAGGTTTTGAACTCCATGCGCAGCACGGTTTGCTTCTCAGCCTGATATTTTTGGCCCCAACGTCCGGTTTCGGGAAGCAGCAATGCAAACCACGCTTTCAGTGTCCAGGCCAGTGACGCGATCACCATGTAGGCCCAGTTGCTGGTCTGATCTCCGACCGGCATCCGCAACGCCTGAACGCCGTTCTTCAACTGCTCAATGAGATTCTCCTGATTGCACCGTTGATTGGCACGCATCACAATCTGGTCGGCCGGATCCGAACGGTTGGTAATGTAGAAGAAGTACCGGATGTCGTCAAACAACACCTGCTCTCCTTTGGCCACCGACAGATTCTTCCGCACCACGACGACACGGTAGTCCCGATCGCAGGCTCCGGGTCGATACCGAAACTCGGCCACATCCTCACCCTGCAAGCGGATATTGTCGAAACCGCGCTGCCGAACGATCTCTTCCTTCACGTTGTCGGGACGTTGGCGCGGTTCGGTCGCCACGTCGTATTTCGCGGGCCGTTCCAGGCGCTTCCACTGGCGCGGCTCCAGTTCATCGGCCCGGGCCTTCAGGTTCGCCATCGCGTCAATCCCGAATATGAAACCCACCTGCTGGTCGTCCCATCCGTCCAGATGCCGGGTCTGGCTGAAGTCCGTGTCCCCGCGCAGCAGGATCTGGCGAAACCCCGCATGCCGGCACAATGCGATGGCTTGGTCGAACCGGACCGCGGCTCCTTCATGCGACGGCCGGTTGCCGCTACGATTGACCAGATACAGCGGTTCGGCGGTGTTGGCCAGCGAGATCATCAGCGGGTGATATCCCCACGTCCCGTCGTAGGCCACGTCCATCCCTTGCTTGCATTCCCCCGTGGTTTCGGCCAGTGTCCCGTCCGCGTCCAACACCGCTTCTTCGAAAAACGCCGCCGGTTGCTGTCGCCAGACTCCGAGCCGGACTTGATTGGTTGCCTCCATCAGACACTCCACGTCGTCGGCCTCGAATCTCCGGCAGAAGTCTCCCGCCGTCGTCGGATCCGGAATCCGTTGCGCTCCCAGCGCATCCAGATACACCGCATCGTTGCGCCGCAGTTCGATGTCTTCCAGGCACGTTCCTCCGCTCAAGGCGTTGTAGGCGATGTTCAGCACGTGATCCGACTCGTGATACGGCAGGTGCCGCTTCAACACATGCACGCCCTTGTCGATGGCTTCGATCAGCCCGGTCCGCCGCGCCACCAGTTGCATCGTCCCGATACCACCAACCGATGTGCCCCGCGTCCGCTCTCCCATCTCGTACTGAATGTTGCTCGCCGAAAACATCGGCTCTACCTGATCCGTCCAATGCCGGTCCCCAAGCCGACGTTCGATTCGCCGCTTGCGGTTCCTCATGTTCTTGCGCGTATAATCGTTCATCTGAAATGCCTCCTTTTCCGAAGAATCTGTTCAAGGTTTTTTTCGCACGGAGAGGGGGCATTTCGGGTACTTCCGCTCTTATTGCACTATCATTTCCTCGTCAATCACGCTTGTTCAGGGTCTAGCGGCTCTCGACATCCACGGTGACCCCGTCTGGAAGCTGCTCGATTGCCTGCTTCAACGGGACCTTATAAAAACATCTGCAACCCTGTATCCCTATAGAATATAGATCAAAGTTGAAGGGACGACACCAAGTTCTTCGACAAGATGCGAAAAATTTGCGGGTGCGGATTTCCGAATCTGTATCGCAGCCAGGTAAGATTCCCGCCAATTTAGTTTGAAACTATGGGAGTCTGACGATATGAGAAATGATTCTCAACTCCTGAAAATTAAGATGTGGGAAGTCGAAAAACCCCAATATTTGGCCCATTTCTCAACTTCCTACGATGTCGTTTCTCAGGACCGGAGAATTTAATAGCGCCCAATTCTCTCCCTTAGTATTCTTTACCGAATTGTTCAGGGCTAGTTCAGAGGTGGACCCCATACGTTGGACAGCTTGGCAGCCAATTTAAGGTGGATTCCGCGGTTCATGTTTATGCTGCCGAGGTCAGTGGCCGTGTTCCCGCGTAGGCTTCGCTCGGCGTGAGATCGTCGAGTTTGGAATGCGGGCGGTCGTTATTGTAATAGTTCATCCAGACACCTATGTGGTGCCGGGCATCTTTGAAGTCACTGAAGGCGTTTAGATAAACGCATTCGTATTTGATCGAGCGCCATAGGCGTTCGATGAAAACGTTGTCGATCCATTGCCCCTTGCCGTCCATGGAGATCCGGATACCTCGTTCTTTAAGTCGGTCGGTCCAGGCCTTGCTGGTGAACTGGCTGCCCTGATCGGTGTTGAAGATTTCCGGACTGCCGTATTCCTCGATCGCCTCGTCGAGGGCTTCAAGGCAAAACGTCGTGTCCTGGGTGTTGGACAGCCGCCAGGACAACACCTTCCGCGTATGCCAGTCCATGATCGCGACCAGATATAAGAATCCGTGCGCCATCGGGATATACGTCACGTCGGTAGACCACGCTTGATTCGCCCGCTCCACGGCAATGTCGTTGAGTAGATATGGGTACACCGGATGAGCCGGGTTTCTCCGGGACGTCTGCGGTGCCACCGAGCGCAGCCCCATCAACCGCATTAGTCGGCGTACCCGCTTCCGGCCCACATCGTAGCCGAGACGTTTCAGATGACGCGTCATCTGCCTGGACCCATACCAGGGCATCTTCAGATACGCCTCGTCGATCACGCGCATCAGGTCCAGATTGCGATCACTCTCACCCCGTGGCCGATAGTACCAACTCGAACGGCTCAACCCGATCAAGTCGCATTGCCGGACCACACTGAGCTGCTCATGGCCCGGTTCGACCACCTTGCGCCTTCGACCCAAGCTCATCGATTGAAGGCTCGTGCTAAAAAATCCCGTTCCACGACCAGTTCACCGATCTTGGCCTGCAGGTCTTTGATCTCGTCCTCGTGGTTCCGGGCCGATGGATCCCGGCCTCGCTGGAATCCTTCTTTAACGCTATCAAGCGCATCACGCTTCCACTTCGTGATCATGTTCGGATGGATCTTGTACCGCGCCGCCAATTCGGCCATCGTGCCGTCGCCACGCATCGCGGCCAGCGCTACCTTCGCTTTGAAATCTGCTGAAAAATTCCGTCGTTTCGCCATCGTCGTTAGGTCCTCTCATCTATGCAGAGTCCACCTTATAACGCTGTCCTAATTTTGGGGGCCACTTCTTTCAACGGCACACTTTAAACATGGAATCCGACACCAAAGCCGGTTCACCACCGGCCAGCGACCGACGGCGACTCGTCTTGTCGGAAGTTGAAACATCTCTCTGCGTTCTTTGAACCGGAGGGATTTTGCGTTACATAACCATGTGCGCATCGTTTGAGCGCGCACGGTTTAGATCGCTGACTGGGAGGGACTCATGAAGACGAAGCTGGCTGTTGCAGCGGGCCTGGTGGCCTCGTTGCTGGGGATTTCGACGGCCGAGGCACAGTGGCTCAACTATCCGACACCGGGCATACCGCGCCTGCCCGATGGCACGCCCAATCTCGGAGCGCCCGCGCCGCGGACCGCGGATGGGACGCCGGATCTCTCCGGAATCTGGGTCACGCCCACGGGGAGGTATCTTAACAACCTCGCTGCGGACATCGAGATTCGCATGGAGCCTTGGGCTGAGCAACTGTATGGAGAGCGTCTGGCAAACAACGGTCGAGACCGCCCCAGTGCAGGATGCCTCCCGCACAGCGTGACCGATTTTGATACGCACCGCACACCGAGGAAGGTCATCCAGAACCCCGGACAGCTTGTGATGCTGTTTGAGGCCTATCACTCCTACCGCGAGATTTACACTGACGGCCGCCCTCTTCCGGACGTGAGAGAGCCGGCCTGGTTCGGCTATTCCGTCGGGAGGTGGGAGGGCGATACCCTGGTCGTCGACACCATCGGTCTCCACGAACTTACATGGCTCGACGACTCCGGCCATCCGCACAGCGACGCCCTGCACCTGATCGAACGGTTTCGCCGGGTCGACTTCGGTCACATGGAGGTCGAAATCACGATCGACGACCCTCAAGCGTATCCGGAGGAATGGACGGCTTCATTCGGCTGGGACTTGTTGCCGGACACCGCATTGCTGGATTGGGTCTGTGTGAACAACCGGTACTTCGAACTGATTCCGAATTAGCCGGGCATTTCCGGACGTTAATAATCTTCGGACGATACCTTCGGGCGGCCCAACCGAGCTCTCGTGGCAAGGATTCGCGCGGTGCGTCACTTCGCAAAAAAGCGCCGCAGAGGCTTGGCCTCAGGGAGAGACGCAGACTGATCAGGAAGTCTTAAAATGCTCGCAGATGGCATCGACGAGGGCGGGGATGCTTGCGGTGGTGGGTTCGATGTCAACGTGGAGGCCGAGTGCAATAGCGGTATCGCGCGTGACGGGGCCGATTACGGCAATCGCGGGTTTGCGGAGCCACTCCAGAGGATTCCGGACGTCCAGCATCTGAATCAGGTTTCGCACAGTCGAACCACTCGTCACGGTAACGCAGTCGATCGACCCTGCCTCCAGAAGAGCGCGGAGTGCGTCGCCACCTGTACTCGGTATCTCGTTTCTATAAACAGGGACGATCTCCACCTGTGCGCCACGTTCCTGGAGTGTGTCTGGAAGCAAATTGTTGCCCGACTGAGCCCGGGGCAACAGGATCGCCAAGCCGCTCAAGTCATCTGGAAAGCTCTTGATAAGGCCTTCGGCCCGGAAGTCCTCCGGAAGGAGATGGACCTCGATCTCTCTTTCCTGAAGTCGGCGAGCAGTCTGTGAGCCCACTGCTGCAATCTTTGCGGCAGGCATTGTGCCGGCACGATCGAGAAAAGCATCGACGGCGTTGGCACTCGTGAAAATAATCCAATCGAAATCGGCGAGGCGTTTGATGCTGGCATCGGCCGGATCCCAGGTCTCCGGTGGACCGATTGTTATCGTGGGGATCGTGATCGCTTTCGCGCCGTGAACTCCGAGCAACTTCCGAAGTTCCCGGCTCTGTGCAGGGGCGCGGGTAACAAGAACAGTTTTGCCTTCAAGCCCCATGCCGGCGGATCTCTTCGAGAACATCCTCTGCACCGGCCCCACGAAGTTTCCGGCCCAGTTCCTCTCCGATTTCTGAGGGATTGGATCGAGGACCGCGCACCGTATCAGCAATCACTTTCGCGCCATCCAGACTCGCGATGAGGCCTTCGAGTACGATCTCATCTCCATCGATGTGGGCATATCCTGCAATCGGAACCTGACAACTCCCCTCCAAACTCGCCATCAGGGCCCGCTCGGCTACGACGACCGCATGGGTGTCGGGGTGTTCCAGAACCTGAAGCGTTTCGTGTGTCTGACGATCCTCGCTACGGCAGACCAGTCCCAGCGCACCTTGTGCGACGGCGGACAGCATGACGTCGCGTTCAAGGTACTCTGTGACGCGTTCCTTGTACCCGAGCCTTTTCAAACCCGCAGCGGCCAGAATGATGCCTTCAAACTCGCCTGAATCCAGTTTCCTGAGCCGCGTATCCACGTTTCCTCTCAGCGGCAGAACTTCCAGAGCGGGAAACCCACGCCGCAGCTGGGCCTGACGGCGAAGACTGCTGGTCCCGATTCGCGCACCGTTCGGCATGTCCGCGAGACGCGTTCCTTTCGATACAAGTGCGTCGCGGGGGTCCTCCCGCTCGGTGACCGTCGAAAGGACCGTGCCTTCGGGAAGGGCAAAGGGCAGGTCCTTCAAACTGTGCACTGCGAAATCAATCCGTCCATCAAGCAGCGCCTCATCCAGTTCCTTTGTAAAGAGACCTTTTCCACCAACCTGTGCCAGAGGCACGTCCTGAATGCGGTCGCCGGTCGTCTTGATCGGAAGAATCGCAACTTGAAGACCGGTAACGCGACGTTCCAATTCGGACTGTGTCCAATTTGCCTGCCACAATGCCAGAGCGCTGCCCCTCGTACCGAGCCTGAGCCCCTTACCGGTCTTTGACATTGAAAATCTTTCGGACGAATTTGATGTACTCAGGTCCATCGTGTTGATGGGCCATGTCTTTGAGTTGCATGATCGGGTGGTGCAGGATCTTGTTGATCATGGATTGGGTGATGCGTTCCAGAGCTTCCCGCTGCTCCGGATTCATGGGGGCCAGATGCTTGCGGTTCCGCTCGATTTCATCTCGACGGAGTTTCTCGAGAGTTTCCCGAAGCTCGACGATCGTCGGAACGACCTCGCGGGAACGCAGCTTCGAGCGGAAAGCACGCACCTCGTCATCAACCAAAGCTTCGGCCCGCACCGCTTCGCTCATCCGCTCTTTGATGTTTTCGTCAACCACCTGCTGGAGGTCGTCGATGTCGTAGAGGAAAACGTTATCGATCTTGTTCACAGCGGGATCGATGTCCCGCGGGACGGCGATGTCGATGAAAAAGATGGGCCGGTTTTTTCGCTGGCGAATGATGCTTTCGGCTTGAAGTTTGGTGATGACGAAGTGGGACGCTCCAGTTGAACTGATGACGATGTCGGCCCGATCGATGTGATCGTTGAGGTGTTCAAAAGGAACGGCGGCACCATCAAATACCTGAGCCATCTCTACCGCGCGTTCGAAGGTGCGATTGGTCACCAGGACCGTGGAAACTCCGGCACGCTTCAGATGCTTGGCCGACAACTCTCCCATCTTGCTGGCGCCAATGATCATCACGCTCTTGCCCTGAAGATTACCGAAGATTTTCCGGGCAAGTTCGACGGCTGCGAAACTCACCGACACCGCGGATCGTGCGATGCCGGTTTCGGTCCGAACTTTCTTGGCAACAACGAACGCACGATCCATCACCGAACCGATGTGCACACCAACGGTGCCGGCATCTTGGGCAACCCGGTAGGCTTCTTTGATCTGTCCGAGGATCTGCGGTTCACCCACAATCATTGAATCCAGGCTGGAGGCGACGCGGAAGACGTGCCGAATGACGTCGTTGTTCCGGAGAGTGTAGAGGTGCTTGACGATGCTTTCGGAGGGCACGCGATGGTAAGAAGAGAGAAAATCGCGAGCCGGTGCTTCATCTGAGGCTTCGACGAGAACCTCGACCCGATTACAGGTCGATAGGATCATGGCTTCTGAAATCCCGTCGCGTGACACCAGGGACCGGAGCGCGTCGCTCATATCTCCGTTTTCGAACGCAAGCCGTTCCCGGACTTCGACCGGGGCCGTCTTGTGACTCAATCCAACGAGTGCCAGTTGCATAGAATTCGACCGATACTGTCCGCGCCGTCGCTCGGGTCTTGCGACGGTTCATTGCGTGAACGAGTGCAGTCCTCCGAAATAATTGGCTCCGAGAAACGACACCAGGACACTGACAAATCCGGCGATCGCGAGGTAAGCCGCTCTCTTACCCCGCCATCCTGCAATAAACCGGTAATGAATCAGCAGCAAATAGATGAGCCACGTGAAGAAAGACAAGAGGATTTTCAAATCAGCGCCCCAAAGCGTACCCCAGGCCGACTGGGCCCAGAGGGCGCCTGAAACAATGCCGAGTGTGATGAGCGGAAAACCGATCGCCAGCGAACGGTACGAGAGGTCATCGCAGATTTCCAGCGAAGGCAGTCGGTAGTAAAAAAGAGAGTGGTGCTTCGATTTCAACTCACGTTCCTGAATCAGGTACATCGTGGAGCCTGCAAAACAAATAAACAGAGCCGCGTATCCCAGAAAAATCAGAGGCGTGTGAACGTAAATCCAATTGCTCTGGATCACAGGAGGTATCGAACTCGACGGGTCGTATGCAACGTTCGCAATGAACGTGAGGATAAAAATCACCGGGAAGACAAATATGCTCAGCGTCGTGATCCGATATCGGGCGTAGGCAATGAGGTATCCCATAGCTCCGAGGACGGCGAAAAACGAGAAGGCCTCGTAACGCTGAGTCAGCGGCATGTAATTGAGTTCGCTCGCGCGCAGAATAATCGAGATCGCCTGGCAGACGAAACCTGCGACGACTGCGTAGAGGCTTGCGCGAAAAAACGTGTACTTCCTGCTGAGAACAGAAACAACCGCATGCAGCAAGCCCACGGAATAGAAGGCCAGAGCGACCCTCAGCAGCACAACGTGCATGTTCAAATTATAGCAGCAGTTAGCGTGCCTGACACACTGTGTGTGCTAGCATAAATTTGATATGGGTATCGATCTCGTTTCACTGGTGTCGTCGCTTGTCGTGCTGCTGGTGTCTCTTAGCGTTCATGAGTCGGCCCATGCGTGGACGGCAGACCGGCTGGGCGACCCGACCGCACGGCATCTTGGCCGGATCTCGATCAATCCGCTGGTGCATGCGGATTTCTTCGGAACATTTCTGTTCCCGCTCATGGGTTTCATGTTTGGCGGCATCATCTTCGGTTGGGCCAAACCCGTTCCCGTCAATACAGCCCGCTTAAATAATCCAAAGCGTGACTATATGCTGGTTGCCGCCGCGGGTCCGGTCGCCAACCTGCTGATGGCCGGCGGCCTCCTCCTGGTGCTGGGGTTCATGAAATCTACATCTGCGTCTATGGAATTGCTGCTCAATCAGGTCGTGCGCGGTGTGGCGTCCGGTGACGGGATTCTCGTTCTGCTCCTCTCCATGGCGTACTTTGGCGTGATGATCAACCTGATTCTGGCGATATTCAACATGATTCCAGTGGCACCGCTCGATGGGGCTGCGGTCCTTTCAGGCCTGCTCCCTCACTCACTATCCCAGACCTACGATGCCTTGCAGAGCTACGGTTTTATCATTCTGATCGGAATGCTCTATCTGGGCATTCCCGGATACCTGTTCAGTCCCGTGATCGGGTTCGTACAGTCCTTCCTCGTCTTCTGACACGCTCTATGGCAAAGAAAAGAGTTCTCAGCGGGATGCGGCCGACCGGGCGCTTGCATCTGGGGAACTACGTGGGGGCACTTGAAAACTGGGTGCGCCTCCAGGACGAATATGACAGCTTCTGTTTCGTTGCCGACTGGCACGCGCTCACCACCGACTACGAGAGCGGCGCGGACTTCCGCGAAAACGCGATCCAGGTGGTGATCGACTATCTCGCGGCCGGACTGGACCCGGAGCGAACGACAATCTTTCTTCAGTCCAGCGTGCCCGAACACGCCGAGCTGCACCTGCTCTTCTCGATGGTGACGCCTTTGGGATGGCTCGAACGGGTGCCCTCATACAAGGAACTGCAGGAAAATATCGATCACGACATCAACACCTACGGATTCCTGGGGTATCCCGTGCTTCAGTCGGCAGACATCCTGCTTTACAAAGCCGTCGCAGTACCGGTGGGAGAGGATCAGGTGGCCCATGTCGAACTGACGCGGGAAATTGCCCGCCGATTCAATCGGATCTTCACCAAGGTATTCCCGGAACCCAAGGCACTGTTGACCGCCACGCCAAAGCTGCCCGGAACGGACGGTCGAAAGATGAGCAAGAGTTACGGCAACACGATTGGGCTGGGCGACCCGCCCGAAGTCGTCAAAAAGTCGCTCCTGACGATGATGACGGACCCTGCGCGCAAGCGGCGGTCGGATGCTGGAAACCCGGAGCTCTGTCCCGTGTTCGACCTGCATAAGGTGTTTTCCGACGAAAAAATGCTGCAGGATGTGGACCAAGGTTGTCGCAGCGCAGGGATAGGCTGTGTGGAATGTAAGGGTTGGCTTTTTGAGAACTATCAAGAGAAACTCGGACCGATTTATGAACGTCGCGTCCATTACGAGGAGAACCCGCAGGAAGTCCTCGATGTTTTGGAACACGGGAGGGAGAGGGCGCAGTCGGTAGCGGGCGCAACCATGGCTGAAGTCCGGGACGCGATGAAGCTGAAGTAGAGAGTCAGTAGTGAGTTAAAAGTTATTAATTAAGAATCATCCCTTGGGGAAGCATGCTCTTAACTTTCAACTGTTGACACCGAACGCCCCAAATGGCGCAAGAATTAAAAATCACGCTCGATCTCTATGAAGGCCCCCTGGACCTCCTGCTGGACCTCATCCGCCGACAGAAACTCGATATCTACGACATCCCCATCGCCGAGGTGACCGCACAGTATCTGGACTACCTCCACCTGATGAAGGAAATGAATGTGGATGTCGCTTCCGAGTTTCTGCTCATCGCGGCGCAGTTGATCTACATAAAATCACGGTTGCTGCTGCCTCTCGACCCGGATGCGCTTCCGGAAGAAGAGGAAGATCCTCGGGCAGAACTGGTTCGAAGACTGCTCGAACACGAAAAATTCAAGAATGCCGCGGAGATGCTATACCAGAGGGAGCTTGTCGAAAAATCCACATGGACGCGACCCGGCGGACTGGACATCAAAGGGAGCGAGCTCGAACCCCAGGTTACCGCGACACTTTTCGACATGCTGGCAGTTTTTCGCGATGTACTGAAGCGACATGAAGAACGACCGTCCATAGACATCAACCGGGAAGAGTTCACGATCGAAGAGATGGCAACCCTGATCCTGGGGCAGCTCGACACCGCTCCCTCCGGTCTTCCATTTATGAACCTCATGGAAAGGTTTTCGACAAGAAAGGCACTGATAACGGCGTTTCTGGCACTCCTGGAGCTTGCCCGGATCCGTGCGATTAAAATCGGCCAGAAGGACGCATTCGGAGACATCCACCTCCGATCGAACCCGAAGTATGAGCGATCCCAATCTTTCAGCCTTGCTTGAGGCGATCATCTACCTCGCCGACGAGCCCGTTCGACCCGAACAAATTCAAAAGGCACTGCCGGAGGTAACGCGTCAGGCGCTGGGCGATGAACTCAAGGCTCTTCTGGAGCGATTTCAGGCCACGACCCACGGCATCGAGGTTCGCGAAGTGGCCGGCGGCTATCGCTTCTCAACGAAGCCGGAACACCACGAAGTCCTGAAGAAGTTCGCCCGAAGCCTGGTCCCCCCGACCCGGCTTTCCATGGCTGCGCTGGAAACTCTGGCGGTGATTGCGTACAGACAACCCATTACGGTGCCTGAGATCCAGGAAGTGCGTGGTGTTCACGCCGCTGGTGTGATCAAAACTTTACTGGACCGAAAACTGGTGACCGCAGCCGGACGTAAGGACGTGGTCGGCCGCCCCATTCTGTACAAGACCTCGCGCAATTTCCTGATCCACTTTGGTCTCAACAACCTCGACGACCTGCCCAGCATGGAAGAGTTCGAAGAGCTGATCAAATCCGAGCACTCCGCGGAGCAAGCTGAACTTCCCCTCGACTCTGAAATGCCTGAGGACACTGCGGAAACTGAGGCAAGCGAGTTGTCCGAATCGTCCGAGGGTGAAGATGCCACAGAAGATGCCGCCGGCTGAGCGGTCGGGTCCCTGCCGTGCGTTTCCTTAAAGTAGTCCATCCGCTAAAATAAATACGATGCCGGATCGATTACAGAAAATTCTGGCCCATGCGGGTGTGGCGTCCCGCCGCAATGCCGAAAAGATGATCCTGGAGGGACGGGTTCGGGTCAACGGGAAGATTGTAAGTGAGATGGGTGTTCAGGCCGATCCCGTGATCGACGTGATTACCCTGGATGGCAAGCGCTTGCGCCGACCCGGCTTACCCCTCTACATTCTCCTTCACAAGCCCAAGGGTGTCCTCTCGACACGCAATGATACCCGCGGCAGGCGCACCGTCATCGACCTGATCGATGCCCGTCTGCGCAATAAGGTCTATCCGGTAGGCCGCCTCGACTACGCCTCGGAAGGTCTTCTGATTCTGACCAACGACGGAGAGTTCACTCACTTCATGACCCGTGCGGGGGGCGCCGAAAAGGTATACCGTGTGAAAGTTTCCGGAACTCCGACAGAATCAGCACTCGACCGTCTCAGGAAGGGGATCCGCCTGACAGACACACGCACCGCACCATGTGACATCCGGATTTTTCGGATCGGGGCCAACACCTGGTATGAAATCACCCTCCTTCAAGGACGGAACCGGCAAATTCGGAGGATGTTCGAAGCCATCGGTCACTCCGTCCTGAAATTACGGCGGACGCGCATCGGTTTCCTTGAGGACAGTAAGCTTGAATCCGGTGTATGGCGCCACTTGACCCAGAGTGAGGTGGATAAGTTTTATCGTCGATATGGAGACAAGCCCGCCGCACGGAAGCCGGCGGCCCGGTTGGTGCGGAAAACTCGGCGCAAGACAGCAGTGGGGAAGCGATCGTGACCCCACAAGAGATACTCGCGGCCTATCGCACGATTGCTGTCATCGGGCTTTCGTCACGCGAAGCAAGGCCCAGTTACGGTGTCAGCCGGTATATGCAGGCAAACGGGTACCGCATCATCCCGGTCAACCCCAACGAGCGGGAGGTACTGGGAGAGAAGTCCTATGCTCACTTGAGCGAAATTCCTGAGGCCGTGGAAATCGTCAATGTATTCCGGCGGTCGGAATTCGTGGGGGAGATCGTCGAATCGGCGATCCAAAACGGCGCCCGATGCATCTGGATGCAGGAGGGTGTCAGCGATGAGTCCGCGGCCGCGCGGGCCAGGGAGGCCGGGTTGGCCGTTGTCATGAATCGATGCATCCTCAAGGAACACATAGAATTTAATGAGTAAACTATAGATCTATATTGATTTATCTATTTTATTAGCGCGGCGCCGAAACGCTTCAAGCCGCCGGACAAGCTCGGATTCCGCCCCCACCTTCCTGCCGCGATAGTAACGGTGCGCTCTCAGGTTCTCAGGCAGACATTCCATGTCCGCCACCCCCTCCTCGGTATCGTGCGCATAGCGGTAGCCTTCGCCATAGCGGAGATTCTTCATCAAACGCGTTGGGGCGTTCCTCAAATGAAGCGGCACGGGCTCGGCGCGGCTGTTGCGAACCGCTTCCATGGCCCCAGCGTATGCGGTGTATACCGAATTTGACTTCGGAGCTGCTGCCAGATAGATCACACATTCCGCCAACGCCAACCCGCCTTCCGGCATTCCAAGAAAATGGATCGAATCCTTCGCGTCCAGGGCAAGTCCCAGGGCATGCGGATCAGCCAGACCGACGTCTTCGGAGGCGAATCGAACCAGACGCCGCGCCACATAGAGAGGATCCTCACCGGCTTCCAGCATCCGCGCAAGCCAGTACAGGCCAGCGTCGGCATCTGAGTTCCGAATGGATTTGTGCAGAGCGGAAATGATGTTGTAGTGCTCCTCACCCCCTTTGTCGTAGCGAAGCACTTTCCTCTGTGCCACCTCCTGAATCACGTCTCTGGAAATCTCAACCCCAGACGCGACAGACTGCGCAGCCATCTCAAGTATGTTGCACGCCGCACGGGCGTCGCCATTGGACAGGCCGACGATCGCGGATACCGCATCGGGGGCGATCAACAGATCGCAAAGCCTTACAGCACGTTGGATCAGTGCGGCGATTTGCTCGTCCTTGAGGGCTTCCAGAACAAAAACACGTACGCGGGAAAGCAGGGCGGCGATCACTTCGAATGAAGGGTTTTCCGTCGTTGCCCCGATCAGGGTGATGCTCCCTTTCTCGACATAGGGCAGGAAGGCATCCTGCTGGGCTTTGTTGAAACGGTGAATCTCGTCAACAAACAGAGTGGTCTGACGCCCACGTTTATGGGCAGCCTCGGCCGCTGCCATGATCTCGCGGATTTCCTTTATTCCGGACAGTACAGCGCTGAAACTCAAAAATGCCGATTGCGTTCGATGCGCAACGATCCGGGCGAGCGATGTCTTGCCGACACCGGGAGGACCCCACAGTATCATCGAGGGAGTTTCATCGCGCTCTATGGCAGCTCTGAGCGCTTTTCCGGGTCCGAGCAGATGTTCCTGGCCCACGAATTCCGCCAGAGTTCGGGGACGCATCCGCTCAGCCAGGGGCACACGTTCGGTTTCCGGAGCGGCGTGGGGGTCTTCGAACAGGGAGTCCATGAATCAGTTGTCCTCAAAGCCGCGGCAGCGTGCGGCCTCGTATAGGACGATGCCCGCCGCGGTGGCGGCGTTGAGTGAACCTACGGCCCCGGCATGCGGAATCCGAACGATGCTGTCGCAGGCCGAGAGTTCTTCCATGCTCAAACCCGCACCTTCGTTGCCCAATAGTATCGCAGTAGGCCGGCGCCAGTCCTCGTCCGCAATCGAACGATCGGACGCCGCAGTCGTACCGACGATGCGGGCACCGCTGGATTTGATTTGATCGATGGCCCTTTGGAAATCGACACCCCACATATGCGGCAAACGGAACAGACTTCCGGCGCTTGCCCGAACCACCTTGTCGTTATACTGGCTGGCCGTACCTCCGGTCGCGATGCAGCCGCTCGCCTGAAACGCTTCTGCAATCCGCAGGATGTTACCCACGTTTCCGGGATCCTGAATGCCGCACAATACAATGAGCAGAACCCGAGGCCCGCCAAGCATCGTTTCGAGTGAGAATGTCGGGGGGCGTACCAGTGCGATCACACCCTGGGGTTCTCGGGTCGCACCCAGGGATCGAAATACGGGAGGGGCGACCGTATAACTTCGGGCGGCCTGAAGATCGCAGACTTCGCCTTCCCGAACGAAAAGTTCCTGCACCTCCACTCCGCTCGTGGACACCTCATCCAGTAGACGCGGACCTTCGATGGGGAGCAATCCATCCTCGGTCAGCCCGCCTTCTCGAAAGGCCCGGCGAATCTGGGCGAGTCTTGGATTGTGCTTACCAATCGGTTCCCGGCTCATGACAGTCGTATTATGGCAGGGCCGGTGCGATTATGAGTTATAAGAGTTAAGAGTCAGAGTTGAGAGCCATTAATTTTCAGCTCATAACTGTTTACTTCCTGAAATGACACGCGAAATCAGCGCGGATCAGCTAGACCCTACCACTCTGGCCGATATCGCACACACGCTTGAAACGGGAGGCGTCCTCTGCTTTCCAACGGATTCGGTCTACGGGCTTGCGGTGAATCCTGCGAATTCAGAGGCAGTGGAGCGGCTTTTCACGCTCAAGGGCCGTAGCAGGGCGAAACCCTTACTCCTGCTCCTGGACTCAATCGAAATGGCACGGACGGTCTCTCTGCCCAATCCCGTTTTCGAAGACCTGGCGGCCGCTTTCTGGCCGGGTCCGCTCACGCTTGTAACCGGCGCCCAGGACCATCTGCCCGACGGCGTCACCGCCGGTACCGGAACGATCGGAGTGCGTTGGCCTGCCTCTTCCGTAGCGCAGCAGCTGATCGAGACTTTCGGTTCACCTGTGACCGGCACGAGTGCGAACCGCAGTGGACAAGCGGACATTCGATCGGCTCGTGAGGCGCTCGAGCAGTTGGGCGAAGGAATCGATGTTGTCATCGACGGAGGCAAATTAAAAGCTTCGCCGGCCTCTACGGTCCTGGACCTGAGCGGAGATCAGCCCGTCCTCCTGAGAGAAGGCCCCATCAGCTATCAAACGCTTGTCCGGTTTTTCGATGGCCGCCTTCAGAGGCAAAGCTCATGAAGAGCGCGCGCCTGGGCCGGATCGTGCTTGTCGTGGGAGGCACCCTCTTTTTCATCGCTGCCTACACAGCACTCACTTATTTACAGGTCCGGGGGGTTGCATCGACCGACGAAGCGGGTCCGGCCGACGCAATCGTCGTACTTGGCGCAGCACAATACAATGGACGACCATCCCCAGTATTTCGGGCTCGACTCGACCACGCCCTGAAGCTGTTTGAAGAAGGCCATGCCAACGTAATCGTCACCACTGGAAGTTTCGGACCCGATCCGAACTTTTCCGAAGCCCACGTCGCGACAGAATATTTATCGGAATCCGGCGTCGATCCGTCCCAGATCATCACCGAGCAGGGAAGCGGCACGACATATGACACCGTTCTTGCGGTGGTTCGTTTAATGCAATCCAATGGATGGAGAACAGCTCTTATCGTCAGTGACGGTTTCCATCTGCACCGTGTCAGCGAGATCTTCGAAGACAACGGGGTCGGGACGCGGGTGTCACCGGCACCGGACAGCCTGATTGAAACGTCGCGCTCCAGCCGGGCATGGTACAGCCTTCGAGAAGTGCTTTTGATTACCGCCTATCGTGTGGGGAAATTCGTCGGCGCCAATTGACGGTGGCGGCAACCGAGACAGCTACGTGTCCGAAGTGTACGGGGAAGGTTATCGTTTACAGCCTGGGGCCATCCAGGTTGAAGACTCGCAGATGCTTGTTCTCCGAATCGCTCACACCCTCAAAGCCGCGTTTACTCGCCGGGCCCCAGGGCTCCAGGATTTCGAAACCCTTCGTTGTATGTATCCACCTCGTCCATCGGAGCGCAGATGGATTCTGTCACTCCGGAGAACAACCCAGGCCATCCATAGAAGGTATAGTTTTCGGGCGACTCACGGTGGAAGGTTTTAGGCGCTCCGGGCCAGGGGGCCGTGTAGTTCAGCGGATCATAAAGCGTCAATTCCAACTCGATCGCATCGGAGTCGACGCGTCTGTAGCGCTCTTCGATCCGTCCGTACAGACTGCGTGGATGACCCGGCCGGTCCAGCCAGGCCCTCTCATCCACGCCAACGGTGTTCACGACAAGCGTGTCTCCCTCCCAACGGCCGACGGAATGTCCATACCAGGCTGGACCAAGGTTGTCGAGGTTCTCGCCTGATGGCAACTCCCGGCCGTCCAGCCAGATGTATCGTATTCGGTGCTCCCACTGGAAGACCTGCAACATCCTGTCGGGAAACATGAGGAATTCTACTTGCTCACCATTTTTGAGGATCTTAGGAAAACCCAATGGATTGCACTGGTATTCGGGGCTATTGGATTCATGCGGGTAGGAAACATCCGGTGACAGAGGATGACTTCGGGCCGCCGTGCCAGGCACTGGAATACGGTTCCGTACGATCTCCATGGCACGTGGAGTCAGTTGGGGCCGGGTATCCGGGCCAAAACTCGCAAATTCGCTGACTGAGTCGTCTAAAAGGTAAATCCCCGAGAAATCTCGCCGGTCGAAGTCGCCTGACGCCGGCTCCTGGCCGGACACGTCGGACAGTAACCCGAACGAAAGAACCAGGGCCGACACCATGACGCAGTTTAGGAGACGACTCATCATATTTTTTAAATCTCCTGTACGGTTCTGGCCGTGACCGCAAAACGTGGCTTCATAACGATCGGGACCCGAATCGCCGTGTGTCTCGGCTAATCTAAAGGATTTCCACCGCGACGTCGCGACATGATGATGGAGCCATCTTCTAGAATAACTTCCACCACAACAGCCGTGGGTGCGCCCGCAGCGGAAGGATTCACTACAACGGTGATTTCCTGGCCAACCTTCAGCGTATTCCGACCATAGCCCAGACGGGCCAACCGGGCGACTCCGGCGTTCTCAAAACCCCAGGTGACGACATTGCCATCCTCGTCTTCCGCCTCTATATAAATCACGACGTGAGGATTGCGCCAGGACACTTCGGACACTGTGCCCTTCAGTGTCAGTTCGGTCTCCATGTCATAGGTGTTCCCACGGCCGTGATGTGCCTCCAGCGGCCCCACGACAACTGCCAGGGCCAGAATGCCCATCAAAAATGCCGCAGATTTCGCCATCGAAACTCCCCTTGATCGTGAAGTCCTTAAAGTAATGTGAGCAGCTCTCGGTTGCGCAGCCACTCCTAAAGACGACTGTTCCTAGATTATTCAGGTAATCTTACTATCACGCGAAGACGAGACTTACGTTTTTATTACGACGCCGACGCAACTTGCAACTTTCTCAATCCGTTGAAGAGAAGCCCCCCAACGCGAGTATCCAACGACAAACAATTTGCCGTTTGGTCGGTCTGTATCTGAGTTGTCTTATCCTGCTAAGACACGTTCAGTGATTGGGACCTGCATGCCCAAGCATCGGCATCAGGAGTGGATTCGGTTTCTCAATACAATCAAACGCTCCGTGCCCAAAGACAAGCAGATCCATATCATCTGCGACAACTATGCGACGCACAAACACCAGAAAGCCGTCGCTGTCTACCGCTGAAAATGACTCTCAAGTCCTGAACAATCCTGCCGGATCAACCGGTCGATCGAACACTTGCGTTTAGTGTCTCTGTCGAAGTTGCGAACTCCAGCATCTCACGGGTTCGTCCAGAATCTCTTTCGACTGGGCAGGCGCCGGCCACGGACTGGTCATCAGCGGATGCTACGAGCGCAGTGTCTCGTCGTATGGGCGGCGGTGACCGCAGCCTGATACTGACAGTCGCCGGCATTTTGCGTACGCCGGTTAACTTTACAGCGCCTGACGAGGGTCTAGTAGGGGTAGCCTTCAAACCTTGGCATTCCAGGCTTCCAATCCGGTAGGGGCTCCCATGCATCGCGGTTTGGCATCTTCACCCGCGGCAGACTCTGGGCGTCCATTACCGCGTCCTCCGGGATGACACCGTTTATGTTGAGCAGAAAGGCCGTCAGCGCGTAGACCTCATCGGCGGTGAGTTCCCTCACTGTAGAGAGGCATGGCGCGATTGATGTAGTCCCATACCGTCGTCGCGTACGGCGCGCGGAACGGCAGTACTCGCCCCAAGTCCCAGGGGTCGACATCTGGCCCCCCTTCGGCTTTTACCAGAGTGGGAGCTTCGCCAATCCCCGTCGCTGTCGCCCCGTGGCATATAAAGCACCCCTGACGCTGATAGACCAGCGCACCTTCCTCCGATGTTCCGCGCCCCGGCGGGAGTTCCTCTCCCGTAGGACTGATGGAGATATCCCAGGCACGGATTTCCTCTTCGCTCGGAGTGCTTCCCACACCGTAGGTGGGCGACTGCGCCAGCGCGGAGCCCCCCAGCAGCAAGACAATCGGGAGAAGCCTAAGAGTACGCATTGTGAACGCTCCCATCGCTGGCGATTCTCCAGGTCTGAATGCTATTGTCCTGGCCCGGGACCCTGTATGACGGATCCAGGGGCACGTTAAAGAACGCGGCGACCTGGGCTCGCGATGGTTGAATCTGGCCCCGTTCGTCCGTGCAGCGCGAAAGGAGCTCGGTCTCTGATCCGTCCCAATTCCAGTTGAGGCTGAACCGGGTATGGGCCATGCGATATGCCGTTCCGTGAATCTGGGCGTCTGTCCAGCGTCGGCCGCCGTCGGTGGATACCTCCACCCTGCCTATGGTGCCCCCACCGGACCAGGCCAGGCCGCTGATCTGGTAGAATTCGCGACCGGGCAACTGCTGTCCCGCGCAGGGAAAGGTGATGACCGATTTCGGTCCGATCTGGTAACCCAAGGCAGCGTTTTCAGCCTCGCGTCGAAGATGCCCGTAGTCGTTGTAGGTCATGTAGTACTGGTCCACCGCCTTGATTCGCCTCAGATACTTCGTATGAAAGATTCCTTCGAAGCCGGGAACCATCAACCGCAGCGGATAACCTTGCTGGGGACGCACCGCCTCGCCGTTCATGCCGTAGCACACCAGAGTGTCGTCCATGGCCTTCGCCATCGGAATGCTCGACGCTCCCTTCACTTCCTCTATCCCTTCCGCAACGATCCAGGACGCCGCGGCTTTCACGCCGGCCTCCCTGAGCAGCACAGACAGGAGCACTCCGGTCCATTCGGCGCAACTGGTCATCCCGTGCGAATCCTGAATTGATGTATACGCGGCATTCGGACGGTTCGCCGCGCACTCGATGAAATGAAGGCGGGTGACGGAAGGGAGGCGCTTCAGATCCTCCATGGTGAAGGTCAGCGGACGGTCCACCATGCCGTGGATCATGAGCCGATGCTCCTGGGGATCGATGTCCGGAATGTAGGAGCCACGCGTGGTCCCCACATAGTGGAGCGCGGATGGCGTGATCACCCCCACCGAATCCTGGAGCGGAGTCGCCATGTGCATAACCTTTCCAAAGGCATCGGGCGAACCCCTTCTGCCATGCGATGTGCGTACCGCGGTCTGGAAACGGGAGCGCTGTCCATAGGCGATCAGTTCCTCACTACCCGTGATGAACGTTTCAGGGTCCCGTAGCTGGCCTCTCGCGGGCCTTACCGCTCCCAAGGTCAAACCACCGGCCAACATGGCGCCGCTTTTTAGGAATCCCCTTCGACCCGATCGTTTCAATCCCATGGGTTTCTCCTTCACAAATGAGGTTATTTGGAAATCGCTTCCCGATGGTCGAAAGTAAATGCCACTTCAGGATCCAATCAGGCGCAATCGAGTTATTGTCAAAAGTGGTGTTTAGGAGATTGATTCAAGCGGCGGCCTGATCGACTTGTGTCGCTTCGACACCATCGTTGAATTTCACTCCGATGATTACCTTGCTCAGATCATCGAATCCTCGTAATCGTCGCCAATTGTTCTCAGCGCACTGGCCCAGTTTGAACATCATGTGCAGCATGCCATCCCGTGTCAGGCAACCTCTGGATCGCTTCGTTCGGTGTCGAATGGTGGCAAAGGTCGACTCAATGGGATTCGTCGTTCTGATGCTCTGCCAGTGCTTGGCCGGAAAGTCGTAAAAGGCCAGCAGTTCCTCTCTGTCTTTCTGCAGGCAGAGTGTGGCTTTCGGATACTTCGGTTCATAGGTTTCAATGAACAAGTCGAATGCCTTCTCGGCGTCTGCCTTCGTCTCGGCCTGCCAGATCGAGTGCAGGGCCTGTTTCGCCTTCGCCTGGACCGACTTGGGCAGGCAGTTGAGGACGTTCATGACTTTGTGCATCCAGCAACGTTGTTGACGTGTCTCGGGATAGATTTCCTCCAGTGCGGCCCAGAACCCCATCGCACCGTCACCGATGGCCAACTTCGGAACATTCATCCCACGGGACTTCAGCTTCAACAAGACCTCGCGCCAACTCTGTGTCGATTCCCGTACACCGTCTTCGATCGCCAGGAAACGCTTCTCTCCGCGTTCATTCACGCCGATCACGACCAATGCACACAACTTGGTTTGTTCCGCCCGAAGTCCGCTGTAGATGCCGTCGGCCCAGACATAGACCCAGCGATCTGCATCCAAACGCTCCTCGCATCCGAGGCGGTACTGTTCGCCCCAAACCTGTTTCAACCGCGATACCGTGCTCGCCGACAGACCCTGCGCCTGGGGACCGACAAGAACTTTTAGGGCCTCACCCATCTCGCCGCTGGAAACGCCTTTCAAATACAACCACGGCACCGCTGCTTCCAGCGACTTCGTCTTCCGAATGTACGGTGGTACCAGGGCCGATCGGAACGTCACAGCTTCGCCCGTCTTGGCACGGACCTTCGGGATTTGGACTGTTACCGGACCCAATCCCGTCTGCAGTTCGCGTTCCGGCAGATAACCGTTGCGTACCACCCCGGCGTTTCCTGTCTCAGTTCGCCGGCCACCGTGCTGGGATAGCAGCTCTGCCAATTCGGCTTCCACTGCGCGTTGGATCAGTTGCTGTGCCCCAACTCGTAGTAGTTCTGTTACTGGATCCTCAATCGTTTCTCGACCTTCCGGTCCATTCACGTTACTCTTGCTCACAGTGGCGTATCTCCTATGGTTGCTTTGAAGTTTTGTCACAACAAATCAACCAGATACGCCGCTCTTATTCAATCCCTCAAACACCAGATTCGGTTATAACTCGGCGCAATCTGGAGTGACTTCGAGCGCAGGCCAACGATGAGGGGCTCCGGTTTTTCGGGCCGGAGTGAACTCTGCGGCACTCGCTCCTGGATGGGTAACGCTAGTGTACCCCGCTCGAAGTAATGTAACTAAAATAGCTTTCCAACGTCCAATAGAGAATGAGGAAAGCACCGACCATTGAATTGGATGACAAGCAGCGGATGGAGTTGGAGCGACTGAGTCGAAGCCGGAGTACATCGGTCCGGTTGGCGGAACGATCCCGAATTGTATTACTGGCCGCTGAAGGTCGGAACAATTATGAGATCGCCGCCCGCTTGGAGATCACGCGCCAGAAAGCGGGCCGCTGGCGCAATCGTTTTGTGGAACAGGGCTTGGCTGGGATCGAAAAGGATGCGCCGCGAAGCGGACGGATTCCCACGATCAGTCGCCGGAAGCGAGCCCGGATCGTCAAGAAGACACTGGAAGAGAAGCCCCCGAACGCGACGCACTGGAGTCGGGCCTCGATGGCGAAGGCCGTTGGCGTGAGCGAGTCCACGGTCGGGAAAATCTGGCGGGTCCATGGACTGAAGCCTCATCTGTCACGAACCTTCAAACTATCCAACGACAAACGATTCGCCGAAAAGCTGGAGGATGTGGTCGGTCTGTATCTGAGCCCACCGGAAAACGCCATTGTCTTGTCCTGCGATGAGAAGAGCCAGATGCAGGCCCTGGACCGCACGCAACCCGGGTTACCTCTGAAGAAGGGGCGGTGTGGCACCATGACCCACGATTACAAACGTAACGGGACAACCACGCTTTTCGCCGCGCTCAACATCCTGGACGGTTCGGTCATCGGAACCTGCATGCCAAAGCATCGCCATCAGGAATGGATCCGGTTTCTGAATCAGATCAAACGCGCCATGCCGAAAGATAAGGAGATCCACATTATTTGCGACAACTATGCGACTCACAAACATCAGAAAGTCGTCAACTGGCTCAAGCGTAACAAGCGTTTTCATGTGCACTTCACGCCAACCAGTGCGTCGTGGCTCAACATGGTCGAGCGCTTTTTCCGGGATCTGTCCGAGCAACGACTCCGGCGTGGCGTTTTCCGCTCGGTCCCCGAGTTGATCCAGGCCGTGGAGGACTACCTCGCTCGTCACAATGAAGACCCGAAACCCTTCATCTGGACTGCAACGGCTTCCGACATCCTTGCTAAAGTCCAGCGCGGCCGGCGAAATCTTGATAAGTTACAGTCTGTTTAACGGGGACCACTAGCTTAGGTCCTGGTGAGGCTACTCGGAGGATTCTCGAACCCGGATTTCTGTGAGAAACTCGTAGTCTCCCGCAAGGTAGAGCTTCATACCTTCGATCCTTTCGTTCACTACGGCAACGTTGTTCGTGTAGTAGAGATTTACATACGGCAAGTCATCGGACAGGGTCTTCTGGATGTCGGCGTAATACGCCTTCCTTATTTCCGTATCGGTCTCCCTGCGTGCCAACTCGATCCAGCGGTCGACCTCCGGATTGCGATAGTGTCCACGGTTCGCCCCGTTCGGGGGAAACATGTCTGAATGAAAGACAAAATCAAAAATATCGGGATCGTTGTTGCCACCGATCCATCTCAGGGAATACATCTGAAAGTTTCCCGATAGAACGTCGGAAAAAAACGTCGCGAACTCATTGGAGCGGATCCGCATATCGATGCCGAGATCCTTAAACTGTTGCTGCAGAACCGCGGCTACCAACAGACCGAGTGGATCCGTGGACGTGCGATAAGTAAAACTGATCTGGTCGTACCCGGCGTCGTCCAGGATGGATCTCGCAAGTTCCGGGTCATAGTCATAGCGGCTGACATCGGAAGAGTAGGCCCAGTTTTCCGGTGGGAGAAGGGAATCCGACAATCGAGCCTGGTTTCGCCACAGATATTTGACGATCGCCTCGCGATCGACGGCATGGGCGATCGCTCGCCGTACCCGGACATCCGAAAACAAGGGATCCTCCAGATTAAAGGCCAGGTACTGGGCGTTGGTACCCTCACTGTTGAGCACCTCCAGATGTGGCTCTTGGCGAAGAGCTTCGATCATGTCCGCCGGCAGAACGTTCAAGGCAATATCTACAGTCCCTTTTCGCAATTCGAGGGCGCGGACAACCGCGTCAGGCACGATCTTGAAACGGACCGCATCCAGTTTTGGCGGTTCGCCGAAGTAGTCCCGATTCGATCGGAGTACGATTTCACTATCGCGGATGTAGTGATCGAAAACAAAGGGTCCGCTTCCGATGGGCTGGTCCGAAAAGTCACTCCCCGCGCCCTCGGGCACGATCCCAATCGCGGGGAGGGCAAGGTTCCAGAGAAACGGGGCATAGGGCTCGGTCAGGGTGAACCGCACCGTCTGCGGATCCAGGGCCTCTATTGTGTCCACCAGGCGGTAAGCACCGACCTTTGAAGTCTGTACTGTGCCGTCCAGGATGCTCTTGAAGGTGTATACGACGTCATCCGCGGTCAGTTCGCTTCCGTCGTGAAACCGGACATTCCCTCTGAGATGAAATATGTAGGTCGTGGGGTCGGGTATCTCCCAAGTTTCCGCCAGGTCCGGTAGAATGTCGGAATTTTCGCCTTTGCGAACCAGGGAATTAAAAAGGAGTTGGGCCAGCCGCTCCGAATACGCGTCCACTCCGATGCGTGGATCGAGGTTGGTGGGAGGGCTGTCCAGCGCGAGCGTTACGATTTCCGGAGATGTCGGGCCGTTAGAGCATGCGACGAGAACGGGAAGGCAGAGCAAGAGAACGATGGCGTCGCGGAAGCCTCCGAACATAGGCGTTATGGTAGCACTGCAGCGGCAAAGGAGAGTTAAGAGTTAGAGCGTCACCCTAAACTTTTAACTCATAACTGCCCCTATCTCACATGCACACGTTCGACGATAGGAATGGATTGCTTCAGCCGCTCGATCTGGCGTATGAGGCGGGGCCTGGCATGGGGCCGGTTTCTCAGCGGCGCAAATTCGATCTTCCCCTTGAGGTGCAGGATGCGCTCGATGGACCGATCAATCCGCTTCCGCAATTTGGCGTCAGACCGGGCTGTAGCCACGATGTGGTCAAACGCTTCTTCGAGCAGAGGCGTTGTCTGCGAAAACATAACCATGTCGTTTCCCGCCTGAACCGCCTTGAGGAATGTCTTCGGCGTGAGCCCGATCGACGTCACTGCACCCATCGTCAGATCGTCCGTCATCACGACGCCCTCGAAGCCCACGGTCTCACGAAGCAAACCGTCCACGACCCGGTGGGATAGCGAGGCCGGCAGGGGACGGATGTCTCCAAGCGACGGATAGTGTCCATGTGAAACCATGATCAAGTCCAAACGTTCCGATAGATCATTGAAGGGAACCACATCTTCCGCCAGAATTTCCCTGCGGCTCCGCTCGATTCGCGGCAACACGAAGTGAGGATCCCTCTGCGCGCCCCCCAGACCGGGAAAGTGTCGTGCGCAAGTCAGGATTCGCTTTTTCTCGAACTCGTCGATGACGACCCGGGCCAGACGACCCACCTCGGCAGCGCTTGCACCCAGCGTCCGCTCGCGTACGACCGAGCCCGGTAATCCAAGATCCAGAGCGGGCGTAAGATTGATGTTGAAACCCGCTGCCTCCAGTTCGGATCCCAGCAATCGGGCCCCGGCACGAACAGCAGGGATACCGAGATCGGCAAGATCCGCTACGGATGGGATCGGGGCAACCACGTGCTTCAGGCGATCCAATGCGCCGCCTTCCTGTTCGATGGCGAGGAGTGGCGGAAGGTTGGCCCGGCTTTGAAAGCGGAGGTTGAGTGCGTAGATTTGATCCAGACTCTCGATGTTTCGCTGGGAACAGATGATCCCGCCCGGACGGATCTTTTCGAGAACGCGTTCGCTCTCAGCGTCCGGTGCCGGGCCCTGGAAACCCACCATGAAAAGCTGGCCGACGCGTTCTTCTAATGTGAGGCGTGCTATGTCCTTCATCCTGCGCACTTCACCAGCGCGCTCTAAGACCAGAGTTCTGATCCCCCGGAATCGGACGCCCAAGCCCAACTCAGTCCAGGTCGATCGTATCCTTGAGGTCAGCGAGTAGCTTGAGGGCCTCCATCGGGGATGTGAGTTCTACGTCCACATCACGCAAACGGGCCCGCAACGCTTCCTCCTCCGGAGAAAAGAGCGACAGCTGATTGATAACAATACGTTTCGTTCGTCTGGCACGAACCGTAAGATTATCCGACAACTCACGCTCAGTTTCCTCATGTTTTTTCAGAATCTCCCGGGCGCGGTCCAGCACGGAGGAGGGAAGTCCTGCAAGGCGGGCCACTTCAATGCCGTAGCTGCGGTCCGCAGCTCCAGCTTCTATTTTGCGCAGGAATATAATCCTGTTCTCGGATTCGGTGACCGTCACATGGAAGTTTGCTACCCCTGGGAGCAGGTCGGCCAACTCCGTCAACTCATGGTAATGCGTTGCAAATAAAGTCTTAGCACCAACATGAGACTGAAGGTGTTCGATAACAGCCCAGGCAATGGAAAGCCCGTCAAAGGTGGCCGTACCGCGTCCGACTTCGTCCAGGATCACGAGGCTCTCTGAAGTGGCCGCATTGAGAATGATAGCCGCCTCGGTCATTTCAACCATGAACGTAGAGCGCCCCCGAGCGAGATCGTCCGAGGCCCCGATTCGCGTAAATATCCGATCCACGACCGGACACCGGGCAAACTGCGCGGGTACAAAGGATCCCATCTGGGCCAGGATGACAATCAGCGCACTCTGTCTGAGATAGGTCGATTTTCCGCCCATGTTCGGACCGGTGATGATGTGGATCCGGCTCTGATCGCGGTCCATGAACAGGTCGTTCGGGACAAAACGTTCCGCTCGATGTTCCGCCGCAAGCGCCTCTAAGACAGGATGACGGCCTCCTTTGATCAGTAGCGATCCGTCCCTGGATATTTCCGGGCGCCGGTAGTTGAGATCACGTGCCAGGACAGCGAGGCCCGTCAGACAGTCGCACTGGGAAACGATTGCTGCAGACCCCTGTATCCTGGCTGCGCCCCCCGCCAGCGTGTCCCGGATTCCCTGAAACAGCTCTTTCTCCAGCACAACCATGCGCTCTTCGGCGGTCAGGATCTTCTCTTCATATTTCTTGAGTTCTTCAGTAACGAAACGTTCCCCACCCACAAGCGTCTGCTTCCGCACGTAGTCATCGGGCGCCAAATGCAGGTTGGCCTTTGAAATCTCGATGTAGTAACCGAAAACCCGGTTGAAGCGCACCTTGAGCGACGCGATCCCCGTACGTTCCTTTTCACGTACCTCGAGGCTTGCAAGATAGGCCTTGCTGTCTCTGGAGATCGCCCGCAGCTCATCCAACGCCGTATCAAAACCGTCACGAATCACGCCCCCGTCGGCAAAGCTCACAGCCGGCTCATCCTCGATCGACACCGCCAGAAGTTCGTAGAGGTCCTCAAGTGGATCAAGCGTCGCGGCCAGCTCCCGGAAAAGATCCGAGTGTATTTTTCCGATTGCAGTTCCGAGACCGGGTAGTTTCTCGAACGCAGCACGCAGCGCCACGATGTCACGGGGAGTCGCGGTTCCCAGGACGACCTTGCTGAGCAATCGCTCGATGTCCGCCATGCCATGGAATGACGCCCGTGTTGCATCCAGAAGCGTCGTTGAAGACACCAGTTCTTCCACCGCATCCTGGCGCCGAACGATTTCTCCTTCATCCACAGAAGGGCGGATCATCCAATGACGGAGCAGTCGCGCACCCATTCCCGTCCGAGTCCGGTCGACGACTCCGAGGAGCGTGTCGCCGGGACGGCCTCCGCTCACGGATTCCAGGAGCTCCAGATTTCGAATCGAGGAGGAATCGAGCACCATGTAGTCCGACCGCGTGTCGCATCGCAGGCCGGTAATGTGCTCCAGGGCCGTCTTCTGCGTCTGCCGAGCGTAATAAATGAGGCCTCCGGCCGCAGCGATGGCCAATCCCTGGCCGGAACAGCCAAAGCCCTCCAGGCTGGTCGTTCCGAATTGCTCCTTGAGGGCCCGTGTGGCCGCGTCTTCGTCAAACGTCCAGTCGTCGATGGGTGTGGCAATGCAATGGTCGATTTCCGGAATTCGCTCTTCCTGAGACCTGGGAAATACGACTTCCTTAGGTGCGAAGTGGTCGATGTCCAACCACAGGCGGTCCCATCTATCCTCTTCCTGGCGCTGGAACGCTCGAAATTCACCCGTCGAGAGATCCAGGAAAGCAACGCCGAGAGCATCGTCCCCAGCGTCGTTCCCCAATGCGAGACCCATCAAAAAATTGTTCTCACCCGATTTCAGAAGTGTTAGATCCGTCACCGTCCCCGGAGTGATAATCCGGGTGAGGGCGCGGGGCACGAGCTTAACGCCTTTCTTTGGCGGTTCCGTCTGGTCACAAACGGCGACTTTGTAACCCTTTCTAAGAAGTTTGGCGATGTAACCATCGGCGGCATGATGCGGGACACCACACATCGGTACCGGGGAGCCGCTGTCTTTATGCCGCGCGGTCAGGGTAATTTCCAATTCGCCGGCAGCGGTCACTGCGTCTTCATAAAAAAGTTCGTAAAAGTCTCCGAGACGAAACAGGAGCAGCGTGTCGGGCACTTCCTCCTTGATGCGGTGGTACTGCCGCATCATCGGGGTCATCTCAGGTTTCTTTGCCATAGAATAATTTTCCGGACGGATCGCATCCCCGGGCAGCCACTATAATACGGCAAGATCTGGCGGCCATTCGCGAGGTCTGATCCAGCCCTCCCACGATTCGGGCTTTAAGGGGATACTGGGGTGAAAGTTCGCGATATTGGATTTCGCTCGGTCGTTCAGACGGCCGAGCGTCTCTGTCGCACCATGCGCGTTGGGCCGAACGACCGGCGACCCTCTCCACCATCCCGACGGAGATGCCGCTGGGGAATTGCGCAATGTTCATGCAGTTCTTTAAACCAACCCGCGGCCTTCCTCGCTGCGGGTGGGGCGCTTTCAGAGTAAAGACGCGAGCCGAGGCGACAAAGTACTAAGATGATCGGCTCGGGCGAGGGCAATGAGCGATGATGAGCGACAAAAACAGACGATGAGCAAAGCCGTGAACCTACTGTCGGTGGATACAAGTTCTGATTCCGGCAGCATCGCCGTGCTCTCGGGCGGGATGGTCCTCGGAGAAATCCGCCTGGCGAATTCCATACAACACTCAGAGCGGCTGTTTCGCTCGATCGAGTTTCTTTTCCAGCAAATTGAATTGACCCTGAACGAAATCGATATTTTTGCGGCCGCGCGGGGCCCGGGCTCTTTTACGGGACTTCGCGTTGGTCTGGCTGCCATGGAGGGTTTTGCGTTTGCCCGGAAGAAAGCCTCCGCCGGTGTATCCACGCTGGCTGCGGCTGCCTGGCAGGTCAAGAAAGAAAACGCCTTGATATCTCCGGTTCTCAACGCACGGCGGAGCGAAATATACAGCGCTTTATATCGCCGTCAGGGTGAAGAACTGATTGAATTGCGCGCGCCGACCGTGCTAAAACCCGCCCAATGGTTGTCCACGCTGCCCGCCGAACCCGTCGTATTTTGTGGCAGCGGTGTCGGTATCATTAAACCTGGCATCGGGGAGCACTCCGAATGGGAAGTGATACCGGTGAGTCCCTATCTGGCAACTGCCGTCGCTGAAATCAGTGTCACCGCGAGCAGGGAACCGCTGGAACCCCTCTATGTACGGCCCCCCGATGCTGTAATGAAGACGCGCAAGTGAACCAATCGCGTTCAAACGAGCGATGAAAGCCATCTCCGTCAACGTGCGCGTTGCACACAGCGAAGACATCGATCGGATCGTCGAGATCGAGCGATCCTGGGTGCATCTGTCTCACTGGTCACTCGACGCCTACCAACGCCTGATCGAAGAGGACACTTTTACACGCAGCCTGGTCGCTGAAACCGAACAGGCGGATGGAAAGATTGAAATAGCGGGCTTTGTAATATTTCATATCGCGGACCGTGTTTGCGAAATCTACAACATTGCCGTCGACAACAGCCATGCCCGCCTCGGAGTCGGAACCTCTCTAATTCAGCAAGTCATGGACTGGTCCCGCACCGAGGAGGCCCGCAAGCTGATGCTTGAGGTCCGAAAATCCAACCACGGCGCCATAAAGTTCTATAAGCGATTTGGCTTCAGTATTGCCGGTGACCGCCTCAACTATTACTCCAACCCACTCGAAGACGCGCATATCATGGAGCGGGATTTGAGGCTGTAAGTCGTGATGATTGACGCGCACCGAGACTGGCTCTTTCAGACATTCGACTCGAAATAGCCGGCATCCAGTTTCAAAGATGGAAGCGATCCGCTCGATTACGTCGTTCAACACTCAGCGAGCAAGCTACTCAGTGAATCAACCGTATGGGAGTCCTAGCCTGTGAGTAAACGCACAATTGTCTGGTACGCGTGCTATGGCTCGAACCTTCGGGAAGAACGATTCATGTGCTATTTGAAGGGCGGGAGCCCGGACGGCGCAACCGAAGGAAATCCGGGCGCATTAAACTCCAATTCTCCTCCGGATATTCGCGTCTCAACTACGAAATGGAAACTCCATTTCGCCAAAGCGAGCCAGAAATGGGGCGATGGCGGAGTCGCATTCATCAACAAGCCGGATGTTGAGGCCGGACCCGAAACGAAGTGTCGGCTATATCAAATTACGTTGGAGCAGTTCATCGACGTTTTCATGCAGGAAAACGGCGGCAATCCGAAGGACGAGAGCGATTGCCGGGAAAAACTCATCAAACAGACCGAGATGAAACTGCGAAAGGCTGAGCCCGATAGCTGTTTCACGATCGAACCGGGCCTCATGCCGAATGGCTGGTACCGGCGCATCGTTCTGCTGGGCACAAGAAACAGTGAACCCGTGTTGAGTTTCACCTCAGCGGAACCCCTTGAGTTCAATCAGCCTTCCGACGCCTATCTGAGCGTAATCGCGATTGGACTCAATCAAGCTTTCCCTCGTATCACTCAGAAACAGATTCAGGACTACCTCTCTGAGACCAGTCACATCGAGCCCGTTCACGTGTCCAAAGTAGCAAATCAAGCTTTCGAGGCATTCAAGAGTGAATGTCGGAAGAACTATGCCGATCAGCGCGAGAATGCTCAGTTCAAATTTGAAGGCAAAGTAAAACAGTTTGCTGAACCGTTTCGACTCATCCCCACACAAAACCGTGAAAACACCCAGCGCGAGTTCATCATCCACCTGCCGGAAGCCCGGTTCAAGGGACGGGAGGGAATTAGAGATCGGGAATTGATCGCGGTAGCAGCGTGGCACCTCCGACGCGAGTTTCGCGTACTGGCGACCGCATTACCGTTCCCGGACTCCGACAACCGGAAACGGGCGCTACTGGATCACGAAGTCGCACTCGACCAGAAGATTCGAACCGCTATCGGAGTGAGACCCGGCGACTGGATCGGACTCTACCGTCTAAACAAACGAAGACGCAGCAGCTTCATATATTGGTCTCTCGAACGCCTCGTCGGCACGCAGCCCCAGATCATGAGAGTTTACCTGGCGACCTTCGAAGACATGGAAGCCGATGTCGCTCGGATGCCTCAATCAACGTTTGAGTTGATCGGGGCCGAACCAGGTTCTACGATCGCCATCAGTTCGACTACCAGTAGAGCTCATGCCCGGGGTCTCGTCATTGCGGATAACGCCCTAACGGAACGCAGATCGCAATTCGAAAACGAACCCGACCGCTACCCGGACCCTGTCAAAGATCTTCGGCTCCATCGATTGAGGAGCGGTTCGGAAGGCGCGGATTTGCCACCAATTTTCATCGACAACGACCTTAGATCGCGACTCGGTGTTCGGCCTAATGACCCCGTACGGGTGGTTCGGGATGGTCACGACGTATTCTTCAGCCGCATCTATCTGATCCTCTTTCCCAATTCTCTTGGGTTTGGTGAGCGCTGCCTTGTCGTATAACCACGAAACGTGGCCAGAAACACTTTGGCGCCTGGGGCTTTTCATCGGCGTGGTCGTCTTGACCTTTTTTGTGGTGATCTGGGAAGTGGGCAGCAAGTTTCGCCGAAAATGACCCCCTTCCGAATCCAGGTCTTCGTCGACTTCATCGTCTGATCAGTTGTGACTGGGCGATCACCCCTGAAGGCAATGGTTTCGGCGCCCCCTATTGCGGCGGGCATCTGGTTTTCCTAAGACTCTTAGCGAAGGTCCACAGTGGGACGGAAACTCCTACTCTAGAAGGAATCAGCAATCCGGCGCCGGAGGCGAGCAAAGCGGTCGAATCCTTCAAGGTAACCCCGAAGATTCATATACGGGTCACTTTCCCAATTTCTTGAATCGCCAAATAAACGTGTGTTACGGTGGCGGAGTCCATACGTTAACCTTCCACAACGCAGGAGGAGCGCCTTGTTGACTAAAGACGAGGAGATCAAAGACCATCTACTCTCAAATGATCCGGATTTTCGTCGCCTCGCGGAGGAACATCAGTCCTACGAAGAAAGGCTGAGTGAACTCAATGACCGTGCCCATGTAACGGGCCAGGATCAACTCGAAGAAGTCGATATCAAGAAGAAGAAACTGCGTCTGAAGGATCAAATGAACCGCATGATTCAGGGATACCGTCAGACACAAACGGCTCTCCAGTAACCCTCATACGCAGATTGGGCCATTCAGTTCGCACGAATCGAAACCGTGCGGTTTGGGTTAATCTGCGTAAATCTCTACTTATCGAATAGAATCTTCGCTTCATGAAAGAGAGAAGTGAAGGGTGGATTTTTGGCTTAACCCTAGCAAGCGCGACCACGGTTCTGCTTTCTATCCGTGTATCGCAGTCCTTACTCGCCCTGGCCTGTCTCGTGTGGATCGTTTTTCGTCCCAAACCTGTGCGCCTACCGCCCTACAGCCTGGCGTTGATCGGATTCATGGCAGCCACACTTCTATCACTGGGCATGTCCATGGATCCCGGAGTCGGCGCTCCGGCGATCAGAAAATTCGTCCTTTTTTCAATGGGCATTCTGGCAGCCAATTTTGTCACCACACCCAGACGGGCCAAACTTTCTTATGGGCTGCTGATCATCGTAGCGGCAATAAGCGCAACGCTGGCGACTGTTCAGTTTGGACTAGGCTATCGAGAATATCTTTCAACCGGGGCTCTCGCAGACGACCCCACGGTCCTGGCGCGGGCGAGCGGATTCATGGGTCACTGGATGACTTACAGCGGAGAACAACTGCTCATATGGTGTGGAGCAGTGCCCGCCCTGGCCATCATGGGCCACCGCTGGATCTTCCCCCTGTCGATTGTCGGCATCGGAATTGTAAGCAGTTTTACGCGGAGTGTCTGGATTGGAGCCATCGTCGGAATTTCAACTATCGCCTTAACAATTCCACGCAACACATTGATTAAACTCACTATCCCTGTAGTATTGGTAATTCTAGCCAGTGCGCCCCTCATCTACCACCGATTGGCTATGAGCGTGGAAAAGGGATTCGGCCCCGACGTCGGCCGGCTTGCCTTGATCGAGACCGGGATACAGATGGTGCGCGACCACCCCTTATTCGGCGTCGGTCCACAGAGGATTGCCACGGAATTCGTCGGCTATTACGATGAGGAGAATCTGGACACGTTCTACTATGGGCACATGCACAACAATCTGCTTCAAATCGCCGCAGAACGGGGCTTGATCTGTCTAATTGCGTTTGTCTGGTTTTTCGTCGAGTTATTCAAAGGTTTGTTGCGCCTGAAAGGAACCCGAGACCCGACGCTACGATTTATGGCCCTGTCGGCCCTCGCTGCGCTCACGGGTTTTCTGGTCGCGGGGCTTTTCGAATATAACTTTGGAGATTCTGAAGTCCTGATGTTGTTTCTATTTATTGTATCGATACCTTTTGGTTTAGCAGCCCGATACGATGTCGCGGGGGCTGAGGACGCTGCGGTGGGGGAGGTCGGCCCCGGGAACTCCATTTGAGGGTGGCAGCGTCGTGGGTCCGGCCTCAGTTTCTGTCGTTATCGGTGTCGGATTTCACGACTTCCAATTCGAAATGGATTTCCTTGCCACGCATCAAGGCGTTGAGGTATTGCTCCCAGAACTTTCGCAAGAAGCGAAGACCCGGATAGCGCTGGTCCAGGTTGATTAGAAACTCCACGCCCAGAGCCTTCCAGACATTGAGCACTGTGACACGACAGCGACGCAGGCGGAAACGCACGTCGGTGTAGAAAGCAAACACCGCGGACTCGTCCGTAAAATTTCGAAACGAATAACTGTTGAGGTGATTGCGGTGTGTGAGGTCGCTTGCGAAATCAGGATTGGTCCAGTGCGGGGCCACCAAACGGACCAGGCCCCCGGGACGGGTGATGCGATGGAGTTCGCAAACCACGGCAGTGGGGTTTGCGACATGTTCGATGACATGACGCCCCACGACTTCATCAAAACGGTTATCCGGAAACGGGTACGGAATGTCGTCGAGATCGTGAATGACGTCCGCAGCCGTTCGCGGATTGATGTCCATTCCGATGGCTCCCGGGATCTTATGTTCTCCGCAACCGATGTCAAGCACACAGAGGCCTCGGAGATCCTCTTCTGGAAATCGATTGAGTTGGGCGGATTCCATGTGCTTGTATGAACTGCGTATGGTAAACCCTCCATGGTAAAGGACGCAATTTACTTCCTCGTGCCGTTGGCAGCAGCCGCTGGAATTGCCTTCTGGCTCGAATGGATGGTGGCGGCAGGGGTGCTCGTCGGGCTCGCAGCTTTCGTCGCCTTCTTTTTTCGCGATCCCCACCGTCGGATTCCCGCCGGTGCCGGTATCATTGTGTCTCCTGCCGATGGTAGAGTCGTTAGGATACAAAAAGAGGGCGAGGCCACGCGTGTCAGCATTTTTCTGTCGATTTTTGACGTGCACGTGAACCGATCGCCCATCGAAGGGGCAATCACAGAAATTCGATATCGGAAGGGAAAATACAGAGCAGCATTTAACGACCTGGCAAGCGTCGAAAACGAACAGAATCGTCTGATAATCCAAGGTGAGGGCATCCGAATCGAGTGTTCTCAGATAGCGGGCCTTGTGGCGCGACGGATCGTGTGTTGGAAAAAGGCTGGAGACAGCGTAGGGCGTGGAGAAAAATTTGGACTGATCCGATTCGGTTCCCGCGCGGATCTGCTCCTGCCGGAAGGTGTGGAGCTACAAGTTCAGGTTGGCGACCGGGTTAGCGGGGGAAGTTCACAGATCGGTGTTGTAAGGGCATAGAGGAGCTACTAGCCAGGATGAAAGTCACTCCAGGATCTCGCAAGCGTTTTCGTGACCGCCCCCGTGTCCGGACCGGCCTGTCGATCATTCCCAGCCTCTTCACGATCGGCAATATGTTCTGCGGGTACTACTCGGTGGCGTCCAGCCTGCAGGGCAACTATGACTTCGCTGCGATCGCAATCGGTGTCGGCGCCGTCCTCGATATGCTCGACGGACGCATCGCGCGAATGACGAACACCAGCAGCGATTTCGGTGTGGAGTTGGATTCGCTCGCCGATCTCCTGACATTCGGAGTGGCCCCATCGGTGCTGGCACTGAATTGGGGCATCAGCTCACTCCAAGGACTCCCGGCCGATATTGCGCAAGACGTTTACAAGTTCGGGTGGCTGGCGACCTTCGGTTTTCTGATTGCAGGCACCCTGCGTCTGGCTCGATTCAACGTACTGGCGCACAGAGTGAACGACGTTGCAAAACCGAAACGGGATTTCGTCGGGATGCCGATCCCGGCTGCAGCGGGCGTGGTAGCCGCTATTGTCCATTTCCAGAAATCTCCCGTGACTCAAATCGGCTCGGCTTTGTTGTGGTGTCTGCTCGTTGCCACACTGGCTTTCCTGATGATCAGCACCATTCGCTACCCCAGCTTCAAAGAAGTCCATATGAAGAAACCCCTGCCCCGAAGCGCCTTAGCCGGGACGGCCATGTTGATCGGACTCGTTGTGTTCTACTCCGAGATCGTCCTGCTGATCATCACCACGACCTACATGGCGTCGGGACCGGTATCAAGAGTCTCCCAGACGGTCGCGCGTGGACTGGCCCGTTCCCGGGAACACCCCAAACCCCAGGCGGAATCACGCGGAGATTTTTCGTGATGTCCCATCCCAATGCGTACGCAGTGAGCCGCGTAGCAGTCGTCATTTCAAATGAGCCCCTTGGAAAAGAGCTGCCGGGCCTGCTTTCAAAGAAGGCTGCACCTGAATGCAAGTTGACGCTGCTGGAAACGTGAGTTCGGCCCTCGACTACGTGCGGCATGGAGTCGTTTTTGCGAACCGGAGGCCACACCTCGTCATCCTCGACATGATCGCCAAGTTGGCCTGGTTTGCTCTCACGGTTGCCATCTTCGGCGTTGCCGGAGCCTGGTACGCTTCCGGAGTTCAACTCACGAATAACAATGTTCTCGCACTCCAGAGTGGAGCGCCAACGCTGGTAGCGCTGACCCTCATTCAGTCCGTCATAACAAACGGATCGGCTCTTGTGGAAACCTTTGCTGTGGCGGCCGTGTTGTGTTTCGGGAGCTGGGTCCTGCTCGAAGCTTTTGTGCGGGGAGGTCTCCTGCCACTGACCGATCGAACTTTTGTGAGAGACGCCGCCGAACACTTCCTGCGCTACCTCTGGGTGGGCCTGATACGGCGCACGACGCTGGGCCTTGGAACACTCTTAGCAGCTCTGATTGCCCTGGGACCACTCCTGACGACGCCAATGGCAGAATGGGGGCAGATCTGGCCCGACGTTCGCTGGGCCGCGCTTGCGGGGCTTGGGATTTTAGTTCTGCTGGCATTCGGCCTGATGACAGTCGAGACCCTCATGCGCAGTGACGCAATGGAGGTCTTAGGACTGGATCTGTACCGCGTTGTCGGAATCGTTCTCGTCCTCGCGCTCGTGGAAGCTGGGGTTGTTTTGGGGGTCCTGGCGGCAAGTGCCCTGGTCATGCATTGGCTTGGATCTCCTGGCGGTCTGCTTATCGTCGGGGTCTTGCTCACCAGCGTTCTTAGCGTAAACCACAGCTATATGCTTCTGGTGCGTTATTCCGCCGTGGGCTTAATGCACCTGGATATCCGGTACGGAGCTGCCGCCGAACATGCAAGTGACCTCTGAGGAAATCCTTGTCCTCGACTTCGGCTCGCAATACACGCAGCTGATTGGCCGACGGATACGTGAGACTCATGTCTATTCGGAAATTCTTCCTTTCCACACTCCCCTCGAACAACTCCGCAGACGTCGGCCAAAAGGAATCATTCTTTCCGGCGGACCCAGTTCGGTCTATGAAGACGATGCCCCGGGGTGCGATCCCGCGCTTTTTGAGTTGGGTATTCCCATCCTCGGCGTCTGTTACGGAATGCAGCTGATCGCCAAGGACCTTGGCGGGCAAGTCGAACCGGCCCACGAAAGAGAATACGGTCATGGCACTCTCAAAAAGATCGGAACCTCAGCCCTTCTTGACGGCATTCAGAAAGTTTGGATGAGTCACGGTGACAGGATTCTCGAGCCTCCCCCGGGGTTTCGGGTCACCGCGCAAACCGACACCACCATGGCCGCGATGGAATGTTCTGAAAGAGAGATATTCGGAGTCCAGTTCCATCCCGAAGTGGCTCACACGGAAAACGGCACCGAATTGCTCCGCCGCTTCGTGTTCGATATCTGCCACTGTTCCGGAACCTGGTCGCTGGGTTCATTTCTTGAAGCAGAGATCGGGCGCGTCCGGGACGAGGTCGGTGACGCTCAGGTGATCTGTGCCATAAGCGGCGGTGTGGACTCTACCGTCGCCGCATCGCTGGTTGCACGCGCCATCGGCGACAATCTGGTGGGCATCTTCGTGAACACCGGATTTCTTCGAAAGAACGAATTTGGGAAGGTCCTCGAAAACCTTCGAAACAACCTGCATCTGAACGTGCGCGGTATCGATGCGTCTGAAAGGTTTCTGAATCTGCTCTCAGGTGTGGTCGACCCAGAAAAGAAGCGGAAGCTCATCGGTAACGAATTCATTCGAGTCTTTGAAGAAGAGGCGCGCAGCCTGGAATCAGTAGATTTCCTCGTGCAGGGCACTCTATACCCTGATGTGATTGAATCCGTGTCGGTTCGCGGTCCTTCGGCTACGATCAAATCCCATCACAATGTTGGGGGTTTGCCCGAACACATGGATTTGAAGCTGATTGAGCCTTTGCGGGAGTTATTCAAGGACGAGGTACGGGAACTGGGAACAGAACTCGGTCTATCCGATGAGTTGGTTTGGCGGCAGCCCTCTCCCGGACCTGGATTGGCCATCCGCATCATGGGCGAAGTGACTCCGGAAAACATCCGGATCCTACAGGAGGCCGACGACATTCTCATGACCGAGATCAAAACTGCAGGTCTTTACCGGAAAATATGGCAATCCTTCGCCGTCCTGCTTCCGATCAAGAGTGTGGGTGTGATGGGGGACCTCCGGACCTACGAATACACGGTTGCGATCCGTGCCGTGTCCAGCACCGACGGCATGACAGCCGATTGGGTGCGCCTGCCCTACGATGTGCTTGGAACGATTGCGAACCGGATCGTCAACGAAGTGCGCGGCGTCAACCGGGTAGTCTATGACATCACCTCGAAACCCCCCGCAACGATCGAATGGGAATAAAGAGTCATGCCGCAGAGTTTCGGATTCAACGCCGAGACGTGGAGGCGCAGAGAACAATGTTTTTTTATTTGCGAACTCTGAGTCTCAGCGTCTCTGCGTTTAGGTTTTTAGTCGATGTCTGAATTTGTCCATCTACATCTGCACTCGGGCTTCAGCCTGCTTGACGGCGCTTGTGACCACGACCAACTGGTGTCCAAGGCTGCTGAATACGGCATGCCCGCAGTCGCTGTTACCGATCACGGAAACCTGTTCGGAGCCGTGGGCTTCTACGAAGCCGCTAAGAAAAAGGGCGTCAAACCCATCATTGGCTGCGAAATGTACGTTTCGAAGACCTCACGCCACGATCGCGACCCACGAACAGCACGGCCCCACCACCTCATTCTTCTTTGCGAAAACGCCCGCGGTTACCAGAATCTGATCAAGCTGGTTTCCTCCGGCTACCTGGAAGGTTTTTACTACAAGCCGCGGATTGATAAAGAACTTCTAGCCGCTCATAGCGAAGGGCTGATTGGCCTCTCGGGTTGCCTGAATGGAGAGGTATCCGCCAACTTACTCGCGAATCGTTACGATGTCGCGGAAGAGGCCGCCAGCGAACTGTACGACATATTTGGTCCGGACCGATTCTTCTTGGAGGTTCAGGACCAGGGTCTGTCCAAACAACGCCAGATCATCCCGGATATGCTGCGAATTGCCGACCGCACCGGCATTCCGGCAGTGGCAACGAACGACTGCCACTACATGTGCCAGGATGACGCCAGAGCACACGACGTGTTGCTTTGCATTCAGACGGGAAAAACGGTCAACGATCCCAACCGGATGAAGTTCTATACGGACCAGTTCTATTTCAAATCCCACGATGAAATGGCCCAGGTGTTTGGTGATTATCCGGAGCTGTTGAGCCGGACCGCGGCAATAGCCGATCGCTGCAACCTCGAACTCCAACCGATCGACAACCCGTTTCCTGATTTCGACGTGCCGCCGGGATTCACTGTCGACTCCTATTTCGACAAGGTCGTGAGGGATGGCTTTGGAGAGCGATTGGAACATCTGAAGGAACTCGCTGATTCGGGAGAGCTGAAGCACCCGATCGAGGAATACGAGTGCCGCCTCCAGGATGAGATTTCCATCATCCAGGGCATGCGGTACTCCGGTTATTTCCTCATCGTTTGGGACCTGATCCGTTACTCACGCGAAAACGAAATACCCGTCGGCCCCGGCCGCGGATCCGCCGCAGGAAGTCTTGTGTCCTACTGCATGCGGATTACCGACCTCGACCCGCTCCACTATGGACTGCTCTTTGAGCGCTTCCTGAATCCCGAAAGAGTCACGCTGCCGGATATCGACATTGATTTCTGCATGAACCGGCGATCCGACGTTATCGATTACGTCACGCGCAAGTACGGACGCGAAAATGTGTCGCAGATCATCACCTTTGGCACCATGGCGGCAAGGGGCGTCATCCGGGACACGGGCAGGGGCATGCAAATGCCTTATTCGGAGGTGGATCGGCTGGCCAAGATGATCCCTGCGGAACTCAACATCACCCTCGAGCGCGCTCTGGAACAGAACAAAGACTTCAGAACATTAGTCGAACGCGACGAGCGTGTCAGAGATATCGTCACCGTTGCCAAGAAACTTGAAGGCCTGGCGCGACATGCGTCCATGCACGCTGCCGGAGTCGTCATATCGCCTCGACCGCTTACCGAACTCGTCCCGCTTTACAAATCAAGCAAAGACGAGATTATGACCATGTACCCGATGACCGACGTCGAGAGCCTCGGGTTATTGAAAATGGATTTTCTCGCGCTGACGACTTTGACGGTTATCGACGACACCCTCAAAATGCTCCGCGCGTCGGAGTCTCTGGATCTGAAGATAGACGAGATCCCGCTTGACGACGAAAAGACATACGATCTGTTCGCTAACGGTCTGACCAGCGGTGTCTTTCAGTTTGAAAGCTCCGGAATGAAAGATATTCTGCGGCGCTTCAAACCCTCCAGCATCGAGCACCTGACAGCCTTGAACGCACTCTACCGCCCGGGACCCATAGGCGGGGGCATGATCGATGACTTCATCAAACGGAAACACGGAACCAAGAAGATCGAATTTGAGCTTCCGGAACTTAAGCCGATCCTGGAAGAAACATACGGCGTCATCGTTTATCAGGAACAGGTCATGCAGATCGCCAATTCGCTCGCCGGATATTCATTGGGAGAGGCTGATCTCCTGCGGCGGGCGATGGGCAAGAAAAAGGCCAGCGAAATGGCCGCCCATCGACAAAAGTTCGCCGAGGGGGCCCAGGCAAAAGATTTCAAGGATTCCAAGAAAGTAACGAAGATATTTGACCTCATGGAACAGTTCGCTGGCTATGGCTTCAACAAATCCCACTCGGCCGCGTACGCTCTGCTGGCCTACCGCACGGGCTACCTCAAGGCGCACTATCCTTATTACTTCATGGCGGCGGTCCTCACCAGTGAGCGGGGCAATACAGACAAAGTCGTCAAGTACATCAACGAATGCCGGCAGATGAACATCGCTATCCTGCCGCCCGACATCAATACCAGCGATGTCAATTTCACGCCGACTCCCGATGGCATCCGCTTTGGCCTGGCGGCTATTAAGAACGTCGGTGAAACGGCCATCCGATCCATCGCAGCACGCAAGCCCTTCGCCTCTGTGCTCGACTTCTCAGAACGCGTCGATCTCAGGACAGTCAACAAGCGCGTCATGGAAAGCCTTATCAAGGCCGGCGCGTTCGATAGCCTCGGACTGGATCGAGCAACGGTGTACAACAACATCGACCGGACGATTGAGCGGGGACAAAGAACCCAGCACGAGGTCGCAGTGGGTCAGGGCGGCCTCTTTGCGCTCATCGCTGAACCCGAAACCGATGCATCCATCATGGTGCCGACTGACCCGTGGCCTGAGGCCCTGAAATTGGTCCACGAAAAAGAAACCCTGGGTTTCTACATTACGGGTCATCCCCTCCGACAGCACCAGGCGGAACTCGCGGCATACGCGAACGCTACGACGGGTAGCCTGTCGAAAAAGACCGCGGGTTCGGAGATCATCATCGGTGGCGTCATCGCCCAGACACGATCGATGCGGACGAAAAAGGGGAACCGCATGGGTGTGATCCTTTTGGAAGACCTTGAAGGTGTCATCGAGGTCCTCGTATTCCCGGACACCTTTGCCAGGACCCAGTCCATATTGACGAGCGACGCTCCTGTGATCGTTCAAGCAAAACTCGACAGCGACGAGTCCTCAGTACGGCTTCTGGCCACGGACATATATTCTATCGACCGCGCTCACGAACAATTGAGCACTACGGTAACCATTGCCATCGACGGCACGGCCGCGCCAGGCGATCTGGCCGCACGACTGCTCCCTATGGTCGAAAAAAAGACCGGACAGGCCGAACTCGTCTTTGAGATCCGTTATAAAAATCGATATACCGTCTTTGTCCGGCCCAACCCATATCTGAAGGTCCTCCCTGATCGTGAATTCGTCGATTTTGTCGAAGGAATTTGCGGCCCGGATACAGTAAAGTGCAGTAGATGAGCCCGGCACCCGACAAAGACGGTGCGATTCGAGATCTGGAACACGAACTCGACGCCCTTGCCAAACTCCCTGAAGACCGGGGAACAGGCGATCGAATCGAGCAGCTTGAGTCACAGTTAAACCGGCTGCGGCAGGAACTGCTCGACAGGATGACCGCTTACGACAAGGTTCAGCTCGCTCGCCACCCCAAACGCCCGTACTTCCTCGATTATGTTCCGCTCCTGTTTGAAGAGTTTGAGGAATGGCACGGCGATCGCAAATTCGGCGACGACCCCGCTATTGTGACTGGCTTTGCGCTATTTCAAGGACAACCCGTCTGCCTGGTGGGGCAAGAAAAGGGGCGGGGCACCAAGGGGAAGCTATATCGAAACTTCGGAATGCCGAAGCCTGAAGGCTATCGCAAAGCTTTTCGGGTGATGAAGCTCGCCGAGAAGTTTGGCCGGCCTATTCTCACGTTTATCGACACACCGGGCGCCTACCCCGGGATTGATGCCGAAGAGCGGGGACAAGCCGAAGCGATCGCGTTCAACCTTCGGGAGATGTCGGGCCTCCGAGTCCCCATTATCGCCACCGTTACTGGGGAAGGCGGTTCGGGCGGTGCCCTGGCGATCGGCCTTGGAGACCGCGTCAACATGCTGGAGTTTTCTGTCTATTCGGTCATCGCTCCCGAAAGCTGTTCAGCAATTCTCTGGCGAGATCAACAACACGCAGCGGAGGCTGCTGAAGCGCTCCGACTCACGCCGGAAAATCTGAAGAAGCTGCAGCTGATCGACGCAATCGTTCCAGAGCCGATCGGAGGTGCGCAGAACGACCCGGAAGCCATGGCCTCGGAAATTTCAAAAATCCTTCGGTCGCAACTCGATGAGCTGGCCCGGTTGGACACAGAACCGCTGTTGGAATCGCGATATCAGAAGTTCCGGAAAATGGGCGCGTTCGGAGAGTGAATCGAGCTAAGAGGGTGCGGCCGGGTTCAACAGGAAAAACAATGAGGACTAGTGGTGGCTGGTTTCCTCACCGCGTTTCACAGCAGCGATTCCCGCGATGACAACCAGAATAACGACGGGCAACAGAACCAGAGCTCCGGTGCCGAGAGCAGCGAAAATGTCAGACATCAAAACTTCTCCTTTTCGTTGAGCAGCTTTCGACTCTCACGGCGTCATCGACCCGATGTATCACCTGGAGTCCATCCCAGCGATCATCCCAGAAAAACACGGGAGCCACAATAGGGAAGTCAGTTACTGGATTGGCCTCAATCTCTCCTTAGCCGTCTGGAGCTGCTTGGCGCCTTGCGGGATTCCCGTGTGTTGAAACAATCGTTATGGACATCGACGTTAGCAGATCCCCTCAGGTGTGGCGGCGCATCCCATGGCTTCGGTAGTGCGGAGCCGGAGAGTGAACTTCAAACCGAGTCACCCGTCGATTTATCGCCCCAGGCCAGCCGGAACTTGTAGTCGGATCGAATTGTGTGTCCGGCCTCGAACTACCGAATGCTAGAATAGAGAGACATCATTTCTTCGAGGAGAGGACATGCTCATCAAACGACCCGCGGACATAAAGTCGTCGGAAATAACGGACGAAAAACTATATCGAAACCGTCGCCAGTTTCTGAAGACCGCCAGCTGGGCCACCCTGGCGTCGGCGGGCGCGGCAGTCATGGGATCGGGATGCACCGCCCCGGGCACGGTCGCTGCGGCGCCTCAACTTGGAGAGTTTGACACCGACGAAGAAATAACGCCGGAAGATGCGGTCACCGGATACAACAATTTCTACGAATTCGGCACCGCCAAGGAAGATCCGGCACGGAACGCCCATACGCTTCGGCCAAGACCCTGGACTGTTGAAGTCGACGGCCTGGTCGCGAACCCCGCCACCTATGACCTCGACGATCTCATCGGTGGCTTCGCGCTGGAGGATAGAATCTATCGGATGCGCTGCGTCGAGGGATGGTCCATGGTCATTCCATGGTACGGCTTTCCGCTTGCGGATCTGATCAACAAACTCGATCCCTTACCTAGCGCTCGTTACATCCGCATGGAGACTCTCGTCGATACCGAACAGATGCCTGGGCAGAGGCGTGGACTCTTCGGCTATGTTCTGGACTGGCCGTACGTTGAGGGCCTGCGCATGGACGAGGCTATGAACCCGCTGACGTTGATGGCCGTTGGCGTCTATGGCAAGGAAGGACCGAACCAGAACGGAGCGCCGATTCGCCTCGTCGTCCCCTGGAAGTACGGTTTCAAGGGGGTCAAGTCTATCGTCAAAATTAGTTTTGTCGAAGACCAGCCGTTCAATACGTGGCAACAACAGGCGTCTAATGAGTATGGATTCTACGCCAACGTTAATCCGAACGTCGATCATCCGAGGTGGAGTCAGGGCCGGGAGCGTCGGATCGGCGAAGTGCTCCGCAGAGAGACGCTGATGTTTAACGGCTATACCGAACACGTGGCGCAAATGTACACCGACCTGGACCTTCGCAGAAATTATTGAGTCGTGGCCGAAACATGAGCAGGACCCGATTCCTGAAGTGGGTCGTGAAGCCCACCGTTTTCTTGCTCTGCTTTTTACCGCTACCCCTTCTCGCCTGGAATTTTTTTGCCGGGAACCTCAGCTTTAACCCAGTCGAAGACATTACACACACAACGGGTCGCTGGGCGCTGCGCTTTCTTTTAGCCACGCTTGCCATCAGTCCCGTTCGGCGGATTACAGGGTTCAAGGAACTCATTCGATTTCGGCGCATGCTCGGCCTCTTCGCTTTTTTCTATGCCGTGGCGCACTTCACGATTTACATCTGGCTGGACCACTTCTTCGACATGGTTGCCGTTTTCGCGGATATCCCCGAGCGGCCCTTCATCACAGCGGGCTTTACCGCTTTCGTCATAATGATCCCGCTAGCGGTAACTTCCACAAAGAAATGGATAGTCCGACTCGGAGGCCGACGCTGGCGCCTGATACATCAGCTGATTTACGTGAGTGTCATCGCCGGTGTGCTTCACTATCTGTGGATCGGTAAAGTAATCGAGCTTGCACCGGCAGGATATGTGGGTTCGTTCGCAATCCTCATGGGCTTTCGCCTTCTCGCCCGATTTCGCCCGGACTTGGTGGCGCGCATCGTGCGCAATTAAAGCCGGGCGACTCCCAGCGCCTGAACCTCTATGCCCGTCGCAAAGCAGTCACAGCCACCACCAGGCGGGGGACGTTACAAGTACTACGACCTGGTTATGGCGGCGTTCGTCACCATCCTGATTTGTTCCAACGTTATTGGCGCGGCAAAGGTCGCCTCGATCGGGGGCTTCACGTTTGGAGCCGGCGTCCTGTTCTTTCCAATCAGCTATATCTTTAATGACGTGCTGACGGAGGTGTACGGATACGCCCGTGCGCGTAAGGTGGTATGGGCTGGTTTCGGGGCCCTCCTATTCGCCTCGATCATGAGTTTCGTCGTCGTCTGGCTTCCACCGGCAATCGACTGGCCCGACCAGCCGGCCTACCAGACCGTTTTTGGTCAAACGCCTCGAATCGTATTTGCCTCGATCACGGCGTTTTTTGTGGGAGAGCTTGCGAACTCGTACGTACTCGCGAAAATGAAAATTCAAACCGAGGGGCGCTATCTCTGGTTTCGTACGATAGGCTCCACGATAGTCGGTGAGGGAGTGGATTCAGCCGTTTTCTATCCGGTCGCGTTCTCTAGGGTCTGGTCCAACGACCTGTTGGTCCAGGTTCTTGTGTCAAACTACGATAGGCTCCACGTGATAAAGGTAGTTTGGGAGGCGATGGTCACACCGTTCACCTATAAGATTATCGGCTTCCTGAAAAAGGCCGAACACGAAGACTATTACGACCACGATACCAACTTCACGCCCTTCTCGATTAGAGTTTAGGGAACGGACACTCACTAGTCCCAAAACAAGCGCATAACCAGTCCGCCGAGGCCCAGTTCGCGCCGATAGAATTCGAGGCATAGAATCCCGTTCCCGGATGGCCTGTTCCAGGTATCGAGTTTCTGTTGAATCTGTTTCAGTTCAGCCTCGCTGGTGTTGGACGGTTGACAGAAACCGGGACCTCGATCGCCCGGGCTCAGAGTCATGATCGGGTCAACATCGCAGAGGCTGACGCAACACATCCACCCCGCGGAACAAGACCGGCAACCACCGGTTCCAGGCCAGGATCCGGAACAGAATGCGCCGCCCGGTGCGCACGAGTTGGCACGGCACAAGCATGAAAGCGTTCAAGAAGGTTTTGAACTCCATGCGCAGCACGGTTTGCTTCTCAGCCTGATATTTTTGGCCCCAACGTCCGGTTTCGGGAAGCAGCAATGCAAACCACGCTTTCAGTGTCCAGGCCAGTGACGCGATCACCATGTAGGCCCAGTTGCTGGTCTGATCTCCGACCGGCATCCGCAACGCCTGAACGCCGTTCTTCAACTGCTCAATGAGATTCTCCTGATTGCACCGTTGATTGGCACGCATCACAATCTGGTCGGCCGGATCCGAACGGTTGGTAATGTAGAAGAAGTACCGGATGTCGTCAAACAACACCTGCTCTCCTTTGGCCACCGACAGATTCTTCCGCACCACGACGACACGGTAGTCCCGATCGCAGGCTCCGGGTCGATACCGAAACTCGGCCACATCCTCACCCTGCAAGCGGATATTGTCGAAACCGCGCTGCCGAACGATCTCTTCCTTCACGTTGTCGGGACGTTGGCGCGGTTCGGTCGCCACGTCGTATTTCGCGGGCCGTTCCAGGCGCTTCCACTGGCGCGGCTCCAGTTCATCGGCCCGGGCCTTCAGGTTCGCCATCGCGTCAATCCCGAATATGAAACCCACCTGCTGGTCGTCCCATCCGTCCAGATGCCGGGTCTGGCTGAAGTCCGTGTCCCCGCGCAGCAGGATCTGGCGAAACCCCGCATGCCGGCACAATGCGATGGCTTGGTCGAACCGGACCGCGGCTCCTTCATGCGACGGCCGGTTGCCGCTACGATTGACCAGATACAGCGGTTCGGCGGTGTTGGCCAGCGAGATCATCAGCGGGTGATATCCCCACGTCCCGTCGTAGGCCACGTCCATCCCTTGCTTGCATTCCCCCGTGGTTTCGGCCAGTGTCCCGTCCGCGTCCAACACCGCTTCTTCGAAAAACGCCGCCGGTTGCTGTCGCCAGACTCCGAGCCGGACTTGATTGGTTGCCTCCATCAGACACTCCACGTCGTCGGCCTCGAATCTCCGGCAGAAGTCTCCCGCCGTCGTCGGATCCGGAATCCGTTGCGCTCCCAGCGCATCCAGATACACCGCATCGTTGCGCCGCAGTTCGATGTCTTCCAGGCACGTTCCTCCGCTCAAGGCGTTGTAGGCGATGTTCAGCACGTGATCCGACTCGTGATACGGCAGGTGCCGCTTCAACACATGCACGCCCTTGTCGATGGCTTCGATCAGCCCGGTCCGCCGCGCCACCAGTTGCATCGTCCCGATATCACCAACCGATGTGCCCCGCGTCCGCTCTCCCATCTCGTACTGAATGTTGCTCGCCGAAAACATCGGCTCTACCTGATCCGTCCAATGCCGGTCCCCAAGCCGACGTTCGATTCGCCGCTTGCGGTTCCTCATGTTCTTGCGCGTATAATCGTTCATCTGAAATGCCTCCTTTTCCGAAGAATCTGTTCAAGGTTTTTTTCGCACGGAGAGGGGGCATTTCGGGTACTTCCGCTCTTATTGCACTATCATTTCCTCGTCAATCACGCTTGTTCAGGGTCTAGTTCGTTCTGTAATTCGTAAACTCGATGTTTATTCCAAAGTCATCTTCCTTGATCAGCGCGATAACCTCCTGGAGAGCATCGCGGCTCTTGCCACTGACGCGTATAAGATCCTCTTGAATGGACGCCTGTACCTTGATCTTGCTCTGCTTTATCTTCTTGACGATCTCGCGGCACTTCTCGATAGGAATCCCGTTCTGTATCGCGATCTCCTGGCGAACTGTCGATCCGGCAGCCGGCTGAACTTCACGTGGAGTGAGCCCCTTCAAGGGAACTTTTCGCCGGACCAGTTTCTGTTCGAGCACGTCGTAGACTGCTTTCAGCTTGTAGTCATCAACACTGACTAAAACGAGTTTGTGCTCCTTCTGGTCCAACTCGATGGTCGAGCCGGACCCTTTCAGGTCAAAGCGGTTGGCCACTTCTTTTCTCGCTTGTCCGACGGCGTTGAGCACTTCTTCAAGATCGACTTTGGAAACGATGTCAAAGGTATTGCTAGCCATGGTGGAGTCTTTACTTTTGGATGTGAATCCGGAATATAGAAAAGAGGCCTTGGGAGGCCCCTCTGTAAGTGGGTTTCAGGATCAGAATGGAATGTCGTCGTCGGTGATCGCAACAGCTTCCGCGGCCGGTTTTTCAGCTTCCGCGGCCGGTTTTTCAGCTTCGCGGCGGGCGCCGTCCCCACCGCCCGGGGACCCCAGCAAAACCATGTCCCGGGCTCGGATATCGAAGGATGTGCGTTTGTTGCCTTCCTTATCTTCCCACTGGCGTGAAGAAATGCTCCCTTCGATGTATACCATCCGTCCCTTCGCCAGATATTGCCCGCAAATCTCAGCCAACCGTTCCCAGGCGACGATGTTGTGCCACTCCGTGCGCTCCTGACGTTCTCCCGAATTGCGGTCGGTCCAGGAGTCGTCCGTCGCCATGGAGAAGCGGCAATAAGCGGTACCGCTCGCGGTGTACTTCAGTTCAGGGTCGCGACCCAGACGTCCGATCAAGGTCACTTTGTTTACAGATTTAGCCATAGCTACTCCTCGTCTCGCCCGAACCGTAGCATGTTGTTATTGACCGGCAAGCGAGTCGATCTCCTGCGCGGCACTGACCGCTTCGCTGCTGTCGGGATAGTCTGAAACTACCTGACGGAGAAACGTCAACGCATCCTGAGTCTGGTTCATCGCGGAGAGGGCAAGACCTTTCTTGAACAGGGCAGTAACAGTTTTATCGCTCTCCGGGTACTTCTGCAAGAGAAAATCATATTCAATAATGGCCTGCTCGAAAGCTTCCTGATTGAAGTAAGCATCTCCAATATAGAGCTGGGCCTCTGAGGCACGTGGACTTGTGGAAAAAGTGTCTATAAACTCTCTGAACCCCTCGATCGCCAGCTCGTAGTTACCGGCCAGCAGGTCCGCAAAGGCCAGCCGCATCAATCCTTCTGGAGATTCCAGCTCTGTAGTTGTGGTGTTTAATGTGGTCAGTTGCTGGGAAACAGAGTTCATTTCCCCGCGAATGTCCGCGAGGGTTCGATCCATGATCTCGACATCATCACCAAGATTGGAGACCAGTAACCGCATCTCACCGCTCAATCGATCGGTACCGGCCCTCATGTCGTCGATAGAGTCCGATATGCGCTCTACCGCGTCAGCAAGCGGAACGACGCGATCGAAGAGCTGCTCGACAAGTCCCTGCAGTGTGGTGTTGCGATCGTCCAGGCTGTTTTGAATTTCTGCAACCTGCTGTGTCAAGCGGATGATGTCAGCCTGCAACTGGATAATTTCCTGTCGCTGACCGTAGGACACGCCGGATGACAACAACGCAAAAACAGCGACGAAAAGCAGCTTCCTCATCATATGCTCCTCGAAGGAACGGAACCGGCACGGAGCCGGTCCCATACAAAGGTCGGAATTTGAACAGCGGGCGTGCTAACGCAGGACGAATTCAACGCGGCGATTCCGCTGGTAGCAGCCTTCGGTCGCATCCGTGCATGTCGGACGGTCCTCTCCGAAGCTCACCGTATTGATTCTTCCCTGAGCAATACCCTGCTCAATCAAATATTGCCGAACGGCATTCGCACGACGGTCACCCAGCCCAATGTTGTATTCCTGACTACCCCGGTCATCGGCATGGCCACTGGCCGTGAACTGAACGCCTCCATTTTGCGCAAGGAAGCGGACGTTGCTCTGCAGTTGACTCACTTGATCGGGACGAAGTTCCGCCTGGTCATAGTCGAAATAGATGGGCTGAACGGTCGTGTTGAAAAGCTCCTCAACCGTCGGTTCCGGACTATCCGGAACGGGTGGAGCGGCGGGTGGCGGCGCGGCGTTGACGGTGACACGGACAGTATCGGTCGACGTGCCTCCCGGGCCCATCGCCGTTGCTGTGTAGGTCACCGAAGAATTCGGGCTGATGGAACGCGTACCCGACGCTGGAACCCCACCGATCCCAGGTTCGATTCGTACGGTGTTCGAATTACGCGCTGACCACTCCAAAGTGGTCGACTCACCCTGTTCAATCGATGCGGGTGCAGCGCTGAGGGTCACCGCCGGAGCCGGAGGAGGCGGTGGCGGAGCAGCCTCTTCAGCTGGAGGTGGTGGCGGCGCAGTGGCGGCTCTCCCGCAGGAGAACGAAAACAAACCCACCAATACGAGGAGGACGGCATACTTCGAAGGTAAACCGCACCGCCCGCTCTTACCGCTTTGGGCGGCCCCACCGACTCGGAAGTCGGATCTACCAATTCCGGATGGCTTTCCAAGTTTCATTGGTACAAGTCTCCTTGTGATCTCACTTGTGATCTCGTTTGAGAAAATCGACGCTCATTGTCCCATGTAACCAGACCATGAGGGATTTACATTGTTTCCCTGGCTTGTCAATCGTCTCACTTTTGTTCCGTCAGCCAACATCGAATATATCTGCCGGGAACCGCCGCGGCTGGATTCAAACACCAGATGTCGGCCATCGGGCGACCAACTCGGACTCTCATTGTTGCCCACACCGCGGGTTAACTGCACGGCTCGATCAGTTACAAGGTCATAAATATATATGTCAAAAGGCGCCCCCCTGCGCTGCCAGTGGAACGCGATCGTCAGACCGTCGGGCGACCATGCCGGCCCTCCGGCGTTGCCCCCACCCTCGACAATCCGCCTTACGTTACCACCTTCCGCGTCCATAATGTAGAGTTGCGGAGGGCCATTTCGGTCCGATACGAACGCGATCTCCCTGCCAGTGCTCGGATTCCATACCGGAGAAATATCAACGCCTCTCGAATTTGTCAATCGGCGCCGGTTTTCTCCGCGCACGTCAGACACATATAGTTCCATATCAGGCACGCCACGGACTTCGCCCATACTCGAGGAAAACGCTATGCGATTGCCGTCGGGTGACCATGCGGGTGTGGTCGTCGTTCCCGATACCGTAGAAAATTGAAATCCACGGCGATCGACGGGCGATATGACCGCGATGTCTGCTTTGTCGCGGGCATAACTGGTATAGCCTATCATCGTGCCATCGGGAGACCAGCTCGGCGTGACAGCCAGCGACCGCAGGGTCGTCAACTGGTAATCGTTGGCCCCGTCATAGTCCATCACAAAGATTTCCCGGACCACTTCGCCGTCCCCACCGACCCGGTCCGACTCGAAGGCAATCTTCGTCTGCGCCACACCCCGAATGCCACCACCCAGGGTCTGGATGATCAAGTCGGCGAATTGATGGGCAATCAAGCGGACAGACCGCTCGTTCAATTCACCGCGATAGCGCCGGCCCTCCAACTCGCGATCTTCCACGCGGGTTCGCAAATCCCAGAGCCGCGCTTCGAGGACGAACTGGTTCTGGCTGATCGAGGTATTCCCAAACGCCATGAATTGAGCATCGACGGCGTTCGAAGTCCACTCGTCGGGATTGATGTCGCCCGGATTTCCGAAAGTTCCGAGCGGATAGAAGTTGGGGCTGATGAGTGAAATGACGCCTGAGAAATCGATATCGTTCCAGAGCGTCTCATTGAATGCCGCCGCCAAAGCGGCATTGGCCAGAGCCTCAGGGGACTCCGTATCGGTGGACGTGGATGGGAATTCGGGCAGCGCCAAGCGGATGGAGGTCGCACCCGTGCGCGTGCCGGTTTCGATTCGCGCTTGCTGGGAAAGCAGTGTTCCCAGCGCCAGGAAAAAAAATAAGGGGAAAACCCACGCAGTCTTAATCATCGCCTGTACTCAAACCAGAACCTCACGTTGACGCTCCGGCCTCTGAAGTCTCCTGGCAAAGGTGCCAGGGGATTGGATGCGAAGATGGCCCGCATCGCCGACCGGTCGAGGGACGGGATCCCGCTGCTCTCTTCGATCTGTTCGTTTATGATCGTTCCGTCACGCAGGATGTCGAAGCTCACGTAAATTCGCGGCGCCTGGCGCACGTTGCCTGCAATCATGGATTGCAGCCAGTTTTCGGAAACCCTTCGGGTTATCGATTCTACGTAGCGACCATAGCGTTCGCCAAACGCGCCATCACCCACCGCAATCGCGCCGGTGCCGTCACCCGCGGCGAACTCGCCGTAGTTAATAGCCGGAAGTCCTCCCTCGCCAAAAGGCACCGCATTGTCCGGCGTGGAAGGCGGATCGGGCTCGTCGGGCGGCGCAGGCCTCGCAGGGGGCGGGGTCGTTTCCACAGGAGCGAGGGTCTCGGGCACGGGTTCAGCTTCGGGAGCGGGCACCTCGGTCGCTACCGTCTCTTCGGGAGCGGGGGCGGGCTCGGACTCAAAAAAACCAGCCGACTCGTTGGCGGCAGCGGTCTCATTCACCACCGCCGGCGCGGGAAGTGGAATTCCTGAGATGTTGGAAACGATCTCCACACTCACACCTTCTCCGCCACCGTCTTCCGATCCCCAGCCCGCAATTCCGTAAGCAGGGAATACTCCCGGCAATACGAACATGACGATCGCCAACAGAGCGTGCAATCCGGTTGACATGAGCAATCCGCCACCAAATTGTTCTGGACTTTTCTTCATTGTCCGGGTGCATCCAGCGGCTGAGTGACGACGCTGATGTTTTCTATTCCCGCCTGATTCAACCGTTCCATCACGACAGCAATCGTTCCCCAGGGCACGGATGTATCGGCTCTCAAATAAATGCTTCTGCGGGCGGGGTCAAGAAGACGCGCCTGAATCGCCGGCACCAGCTCGTTGATGTTAATCGAATCGCTCTGGAGATACAGTCCCTGTTCGCGATCGATCGAGACAACGAGCCGTTCTTCGGCCAGTTCCTGCACAATTTCGGTCCGCGGAACATTCACTTCGATACCGGACTGGATCACCGGAGCGGTGACCATAAATATGATCATTAATACCAACATTATATCGATAAACGGGATCATGTTGATCTCCGAAAGTTCGGTTTGTGTCCTGCCGTTACCTGTTGTGAACGCCATCAGCTTACGCTCCCATCACCGATTTGATCGCCGAAACTACGCATCGAGGCCGTTTCTTTCGGCGATGGCCAACAATTCGGCCTGCAAGTCATCCATCTGGCCCCCCAGGCGCCTGATTTCTGCCACAAACAAATTGTAGGCTACAACCGCCGGTATTGCTGCAAAAAGGCCGGCTGCGGTCGCGATGAGAGCTTCGGCAATCCCGGGGCCCACCGCGTTCAGCGTCGTCACAGTGTTGTTCCCAAGGCCAGCAAAGGACCCCATGACACCCCAAACAGTCCCGAATAGTCCGATGAAGGGTGTCACTGCCGCCGTCGTCGCCAGTAGAATCATCCGGGATTCCAACAGAGACATCTGCGCCGCCGCCGCACGGTGAAGCACGCGTTCGACCATCGTGATCGTTGCCACTTGTGTCTGCACCGTGTGGCCCGCAGCCGCAGCGGCAGGGTCGATCATCTCGTACCCCGCTTCAAAAACGGGCATGAGCGGCGTAAACCGCAGCGTTTCGCGTGCGCCACGAATCTCGGGCAAACTCTGTGCTTTCTCGAAGACCTGCCAAAAGGCTTCCGATTCCTGACGGATTTTTCTGAACAGGAGAAGTTTGGAGAGAATCACAGCCCAGGAGCCGATCGAGAACATCAATAAGATCAACAGGACGATGCGTGAAATGAGCCCGGTGGTCCCGAGCAACGCCATAATGTCGGCCCCGCCCTGAAGAATCCACACAGCGGGAAATGCTGGATCGACCAAGTTAGTCCCTCCTCACCAAGCGGGATGGCTCTCCGGCTTGCTCCACAAAAATAACAGACGCGCCCTCACCAATAAAGAAACCAACTTCCGCTCGAGTGTCCTGCCTAATGTGTGGAAAACGAACATGGAGCGGCAGTCCCTGGTCAATCCACACGCTGCTTCGATGCCCCCGAGCTCTAAAGTCTGAACCGGGCGCGTAAGACCCCACCATTGGCCATTGAATCCTATGGGTCATTGGCATATAACCGAGCCCTATGCTTCGCTTGCTTCGCGTCCGGCATTTCGCTCTGATCGACGAACTCGAAATCGAGTTTGAGAGCGGATTTAATCTTCTTTCCGGCGAAACCGGTGCAGGTAAATCGTTGATCGTTGATGCACTAGCCCTGATCGCGGGTGCCAAAGCGTCGGCCGACACCATCCGAAGCGGCGAAAGCCGCGCCATCGTCGAAGCCGTTTTCCAACCATCGGGTACTTTGGACCTCGCTCGAATCGGTATCGACCCGGAAGACGAACTGGTTCTCCGGCGCGAGATCTCGGCCGACAACCGGAATCGCGTGTTCATTAATAGCCAACCCAGCACTGTGACGGCCTTGCGCACGATTGCCCCGTACCTGGTCGATATTCACGGCCAACACGAGCAACAGACGCTGCTCGACACCTCCAAACAACTCGCAATAATCGACCACGCTGCAAAGGCGGAATCGCTCCGGGAGCGGGTTCACACACTCTATGACGCGATCCGGTCGCTGGAGGACGAACAGGCCGTCCTCGAACAGGATGAATCGGAACTCCTGCAGCGTGCGGATCTATTGCGCTTCCAACGTGAGGAAATCGACCGGGTACAGCCCACGAAGGGAGAATCCGACCGCTTGGGAGAAAAGGTCCGGATTCTCGCACATTCAGGAAAGCTGCTTGAGGCCGCTTCGGGAGGGTACGAGGCACTTTACGAAGCAGACGCCTCGATCCTGGCTCAGTTCGCCTCGGTCGAACGGAGTATCCGCGACGCTGGAACCGACGACAAGCGCCTGGCGGATATCGCGGAACAGGCCACGACGGTACGGACTCTTGTCGAAGATCTTGCGTATACCCTCCGAGATTATCTGAACAAACTCGAGGTCGACCCTGGGGAACTGGAGCAACTCCAGGCCCGCCTGGCAGAACTGGAGCGGCTACACCGGAAGTACGGACCTGAGCTGCTCACACACTTGGAAACGGTAAGCCAGGAACTGGACAATATAGGTCTTCGGGATAGCAAACGGATTGAAATTAAAGAACAACTGGAGAAACTGAGAACCCAATACCAGAAAGCGGCCGAGGAGCTCAGCCAACGCCGGCGGACCACCTCCGCCGGTTTCGCAAAATCTGTCACTTCTGAAATCCAATCGCTGGCCATGCCCGATGCCGAGTTCAGAATCGATTGGGCCACCCTCGACCCGGGACGGGCCACGGGCATTGACGCGCCTGCGCTGCTTCTGAAACCAAACGCGGGAGAACCCGCCGGACTCCTGGCTGAGATCGCCTCTGGAGGGGAGCTTTCGCGCGCCATGCTCGCGCTGAGGACTGTGTTGGTGGGCGAGGACACGGACCGCACGCTCGTGTTCGATGAGATTGACGCGGGGATCGGAGGTGAAGCAGCCGAAACAGTCGGTCGAAAGCTGAAACTGCTTTCTGGCACCTATCAGGTGCTCTGCGTCACACACCTGGCCCAGATCGCCCGCTTCGCTGATCAACATGCCCGAATCGAAAAACTCGTAGTGGATGGGCGCACAGTGACACGCGTGGAAGCGATCGGCGGCGACGGGCGTATTGAGGAGTTGGCCCGGATGATGAGCGGTCCGAATGTCAGCGACGCCGCCCGACGGCATGTCCGTGAATTGTTAAAAAGGCAATGATTTGCAATTTCGGTGACTAAGGATATACATTGCGAAGAAGCGCAATTGCCCGGTACCGGTCCGGCCACTCGTTTTGCCGAACCGCGGGTGCGCCCGCAGGCCGAAACTGTCAGGTAAAACTGGACCTGGACCCGTTGCCCCCAGAGGTTGATCTTGGAAATCGAAATGAAAATAAGGGGTCTGATGATGGATCCCATCACCAATATGCCTATCGTGATCCTCAAGGAGGCGACGGGCAACGCCATACTCCCCATTTGGGTCGGCGTTTCCGAGGCCAACGCGATTGCTCTGGAAATAGAAAAAGTAGTCACGCCGCGCCCGATGACGCACGACCTTCTGAAGAACGTGCTGATCGGCCTGGACAGCCACGTCCAGAAGGTTGTCGTAACAACGATCCAGGACGACACCTTCTACGCGGTGATATGGATCGACAGTGACGGCCGGCTTATCTCTATCGATTCCCGCCCAAGCGATGCGCTGGCGCTGGCTCTTCGAATCGATTGCCCGATTCTGGTGGAAGACGAGGTATTGCAGAGCTCCAAGGGTCAGGCGAGCAACCTCGAGCGTAACATTACCAACGAAGACCTGAAACGTTGGCTCGACCAGAACGACGAGGACCTGGGCAAGTACAAAATGTAGCCGGGCTCCGATCTCAGCTCTCGATCTGAGCTATCGACCACAGGCCCTAGCCGCTTTGTGAGCTGTAATTGGGTGGGCTGGGACGGGTTATGGAACGTTCCGCGTTGGTGACTCGGCTCGCGAGCCGTGTGGAATCTACCAGGTTGTTGATCAGTATGTTTTCCACCCACACCCCGACACCGAGCTCACGCAGGGCTTCAAGACTCCCCAGATCGCTCGTGTGGATCACGATATCACCCATGAAGCTTTGATAGCGTTCAGCGACGCTGCGAACGGACACGTCGGTCGAACCGGTTACGGTCATCAGTTGCCCCTCATCACCGGAAACCGCTTGAGAACCGATCACGGGACTGATCGCAAGCACTCCGGCCTCGGTTCGGGACAGGGCATCCCGAATTCCAGCAACTGCGAGAATGGGGCCGATACTGAGAACCGGATCGCTGGGTGCCACTATGACCCGGGACGCTTCCATAATCGATGCAATCACGCCCTCCGGCGCCAGCGCTGTTTCCGCTCCCTCATAGCTAACCCCTGTGGCCAGGTTCGACGTTTCATCACGAGCCAGGTACTGGGCAAGCGACCACGTTCCTTCCGAGTGATGAATGCGGCTGCAGACGCGGTCGTTGCTTGCGGGAATGATGCGGATTCCGATACCAAAACGATCCGCCAACTCAGAAGTCACCTCGTCAAGCGTGGCCCCCGCGTTCAACAGCTTGGACCGTACGAGTTGTGTGGCCATCTCATGGTCACCGATCCGCGTCTTCGACCTTAAACCTAATTTCCGTATCGTATCCTGGCAGTTGTACGTTTCATTCGGCCGATCCCATCCCCGATAGGGATCCACTTCGCCGGCCAGCGAATAGAGGATACGGTCGATGTCCGGACTGATGTGGAGGCCCCACATTTCATAATCATCGGCAACGTTGACAATGACGTGAATGTCCTCTTCCGGAATGACATCGACCAGACCCACGAGGAACTTCACCGCCCCGCCCCCGCCCGCCAATACCGTCACATGACTCATGAAGTGGATATGTCCTCTTTCGCTTCAGCTATTCAACCGAGCCCAGCGTCCAATGCGACACAAGTATACCCCTCGCTAAACGTCAGGGCTTCAACCCCGCACTGGGGAATGCCGCGCTGAGAAACTCAAAAACCGTATCCAGATACAGCTTCGGAGCCTGGCTGAACGCGCGTCCATGACCCGCCCCTTCGATGATGAGAACCTCGCTCAAGGGATTCGCCGAAGCCTCGTACAAGCGCTGGGCCCGATCGCGCGGCATCCGGCGATCCTCACTCCCGGCAATGAACAACACCGGCACTTCCGGAAGGGCTGCCACCGCACGCTCGACATCGCCATCCTCGAGTTCGAATCCCATCCGCATCCGTGTCAGGAAAATCAGCAGAGTCGCAACGGGAAACTCGGGCAAACGGAATATGAGACCGACGTGATGGGAGACGGTTTCTTCAAAAGAAAGAAACGCGCTATCGGAAACCACCGCGCCCACCGCTCTGCACTGCGCCGCTCCCAGCAGGGCGGTCGATCCTCCCAGCGATACCCCCCAAAAAATCTTCTCCCTTCCAGGGGAAAGCATCTCGATGAACTGAGCTCCGGCACAGACATCCTGACTTTCATCGATACCTAAGGTCGTGTAGGCGTCGCCGCTTTCGCCATGATTCCGATATTCGAGCAGGAGCGTCCCATAGCCACGCTGGCGGGCCTCACCCGCGCGCACCAGCAATTCCTGGCGCGACCGGTTCAAGCCGTGCACGAAAACGATTGCGGGTTGGTCACTCTCTCCGGGGTCCCACCACGCTCGAAGCCGAACACCATCGGGCGCGCTGAATTCCACGTCGCTTACCGACAGCCCGACCGCCTCAGGGACGATCGGGTCGGGTTCCGGAAAGCGGAATCGGCTATTGGTGATCAGAAAGGAACCGCCGACGGGTATGACGACCAAGGGGACCAGCACAATGATGGCCAGGATGGACAACAGCAGACGCTTTGCCCACCGGTTCATCGCTTTTCACTCACCTAAGGCTCGCCACCGGTGCATTTATATCAGGAGTTTCTCGCTCGATCGTCGCTTGAAGGCTCGCCAGAACTTCATCCGTACCTTCGGCAAGCACCTCATAGATCACGTCTGCCGGGGGTGTCATGGTGACAATTCCATCGATCGTGTAACGTCGCTTTTGCTGGGCTTCAACGATATCCGTCAGTACGATTAGGAGGGGCAGGGACTCCCCGTTCCGATGGATTACAAGGCGGCGGCCCAGAAAATCCGATACGACTTCTCCGGTTCGTTCAGGTTCTATGCGGACTCGAAACTCCACCGGTATTTCTCGAACAGGTGCCGTCGATACATTTTCCACGATGAGACTTAAATGATGCCAGAAGATATTTTCCTCGGGCCTTCCGGACTCGCCCTCGAGTTCAAGTTCGAGATGGATCTGGGAGTAATCAACATTGGACTGGCGCGGTTGGACGATCCATACCAGGAAAAGAATGAAGAGCACGCCCGCATACGGATACGGGCTTTCCAGCCGCAACATTCGAACCAGAGCCTGGGTCCGTGGCGGGGTCGCGGTTGAGAGGCGTTTCCCACACTTTGAGCAGTATTCGCTGTCTGACTGAATCGAAGCGCCACAGTATCTACAAAACATCAGGCCCAATCCCGTGGTTGGAAATAAGTCATCGCTGCGTCTTCGACGCTGCCGGACTCCGGATGGTAGTCATAAACCCAACGGGCCATCGGCGGAAGACTCATCAATATGGATTCGGTACGACCTCGAGTTTTCAACCCGAAGATCGTTCCGCGGTCGTATACCAGATTGAACTCCGCATAGCGCCCGCGTCGTAACGCCTGGAACTCTGTCTCACGCTCTCCGTAAGCCACATCTCGCTGCTTTTCCACGATCGGTGTGTATGCAGGCAGAAAAGCGTTTCCCACCGATCGCACGAAGGAGAATATCTCATTCAAATCCCCTTGGAGATAGTCAAAGAAAACGCCCCCAATGCCACGCATCTCGCTCCTGTGACGAATCGTAAAGTATTCGTCACACCACTTCTTGAAACGCGGATAGTATTCCCCATCGTGGCCGTCACATGCCGACTTCAAGGTCTCGTGAAAGTGCTTACAGTCCGCCGGGTCGGGATAGCACGGCGTCAAATCCGTACCTCCGCCAAACCACGCGGCATCGCCCTTTTCCAGATATCGAAAATTCGCGTGGACAATCGGAACTCGCGGGTTGCGAGGGTGAATCACCAGGGACAGGCCAGCGGCAAAGAACTCGGTGCCTTCTCCCAGCGGAATCTCGTCGGCGAATTCTTCAGGAAGATTTCCGTGAACGCGGGAGAAACTGACACCCCCCTTCTCGAAGACCTGGCCTTCTTCGAGAACTCGTGTGCGACCGCCACCACCACCATCCCGTTCCCAGAGATCCTCACGAAACGGCTGACCATCGATCCGCGACAAGGTCTCCGTAATGCGGTCCTGCAACTCCATGAAATAGTCCGCAGCATCATCTCGTAGCGACATGCTGTCATGATAACGCGGATTGAGTCGTGCCGTAATTAGTTCAATACTCGAAGAGCCGTGCCTCAAACAGAGCACGGCGGTTGAACACCAATAACTCTTGAAGTAAGATGCGCCCAACGAACGCTCATGCCCAAGGCTCTTGATTCTTATGTCGAATCCGTTCGCGGGGAATTCGAAGCGAAGCTCCGGGAGTGGGTAGAAATACCGACGATTAGCGTGTCCCCGGACCATCGGTCCGATATCGATAGAGGGGTCGACGCTGCCGTTGGGTATCTTCGCCAGCTCGGCGCCCAGGCTGATGTGGTTCAGACACCTGGCAACCCTGTCGTCTGGGGCAGGTTTGAAACCGACCCTGCCCACCCTACCGTAACGGTCTACAACCACCTCGATGTTCAACCGGCAAACGAACCGGAATGGAAAAGTACCCCGTTCCAGATGCAGATCGAATCGGACACCTACATCGGGCGTGGCACGACCGATGACAAAGGGCCCGCGTTGGCTGCTCTGATGGGCGCCCGCTACTCCATTGAAAACGGCACACCGCTGAACGTCCAGTTCATCTGGGAATTCGAGGAAGAAATCGGCAGCCCCAACTTCGAGGATTTCATCAAAAACCAGCGCACCGGTCTGAAGACAGACTCCGTTGTCATATCCGACACGATTTGGATTTCCAGGGACCGGCCCGCCATCCCCTTCGGTTTGCGCGGCCTCCTTTCGATCCGTGTCTATCTGGAAACGGGCACCCGGGACGTTCATTCAGGTCTGACAGGAGGCGCAGCCCGGAATCCACTGACCGAACTCTGCACATTGATTGCGGACTGCTATGACCTTGAAACACAGCAGATCAACATACCCGGTTTTTACGAAAACGTCCTTCCCGTGGACGAGGAGGAAATTCAAGGATTTCTCGATTCGGGCTTCGACCCGGAAGTGTTCCGTGAAGCCCACGGCTTAACAAGAATGAAATCAACAGGGGCCGAGGCACTGGTGCGGCGCGTGTGGACGCGGCCAACATTCGAGGTGCATGGCATCGTCGGGGGCTATAGCGGACCCGGCGTCAAAACCTCGATTCCTCCACGCGCCGAAGCGAAGATCAGTATGCGTCTGGTGCCCGACCAGTCCCCGGAGAAACAGTTTGAGTTAGTAAAGTCGTTCATGCAGGAACAAAACCCGGACGTTCGGGTGGAACTGGACTCGACGCTGGCCCCTTTTCTGGGAAGCCCGACGGGCCCCTACGCCGAAGCGGCCAGCGAGGCCATGCGGAGCGCCTTCGGACGCAATCCCGCCCCGGTTCGCGAGGGTGGGTCCATAGGCGCCGTCGTCACAATGCGCGATTACCTGAAAGCGCCGATTCTCTTTCTGGGTCTCAGCCTCCCCGAACACGGCTACCACTCCGCCAACGAGAACTTTGACTGGCGTCAAACCGCCGGTGGAATCCGGATGTTCGCCCGATACTTCGAAAACCTCTCGAAGCTAGGGGGCCAAGCCAGTTAGTGCGGAATGAGATTGCGGGCGACGATGTCCCAATAGCTCTGATGCCGCCCATCCCGGGCATCGTCGAGGAACCCTGCCACATGTTGGATTAGGCTCGTGGGACGGTGGTCCGGCAGGTTTTGTGGATGGGGCCGGCCAAAGGTCGGGAAGTAGGATCGGATAAAGACCGCGTCATCGGTGAACCCGAAGGCACGCACGTTGGCCACATAGTCGCGCCACTCGGGTAAATCGAATAAGTAGAACTCGACGTTGGACGTGTAAAAAACAGACACCTCCAGACCCTTTGCCTCCAAAAACGTTGCCGCCGCTCGCAGGGCATGCAGCCCGGCAAAATCTCCTACAATCGGAATAATGCGGTTTTCTCTTTGAAGCTGCTGCAATCGGGAAAACAGCGTGTCATCCGACAGGTAGTTCTGGTACTGACCGTCCACGTCGGTCTCGCGGATCAACTCCTCAAACGTCGGGTAGCCGGGTCTTGGCCGTCCCAGTGTGGAAAACCGCATTCCGAGACCGGCCTCAAAAAACGAGCGGTAAACGTACTCGATCCGTTCGAGATCCAACCCGGTCAGCGACAATTCATAATCCTCACCGAGAACCCGAATAACGTTTTCGATGTTGCGGTCGAACAAACCCGGATCGGGAGAGGCCGTTCTCACAGCGAACAGCATGTCTGCAAACTCAGTCTCGCCTTCTTGCGGAGCGCAATTCCTTGACAAGAGTTGACAGAGAAAGTCGTGCCGGTCCCGGGCTTCCTCGATCAGAACTTTGAACAGGAGATGCTGCAACATGTTCTGCCGCCGGATGTCGGCAATGATGGCAATCGAAGGCTGGGCATGGACGATGTATGTGAAGTTCTGATCCGGACCCACTCCAATGTAGGCACCACCTGTGAGCACATTCTCCCGCAGGCTTGGAACGACGTGCATATAGGACGTTTCGTTGGAGATGAAGTTGTCAGTGTCGAAATAACCCTCGGGCTCGGAGAGATCTTCGATCAACGCGGCAAATTCCGTCCGCGTGATCTGGACTTGAACACGGGTCCTTGAGGTTTCGCCGAATGGGGAGCGCCCCCCGAACCCGATGAAAATGAGCCCCAGCCCTAGCGTCAGGCCGAGGAATACCCACAGCCACTGGCTGACGGAGTGCTTGGCGTTGGACACGGTCTCTGGAGGATACTACGACCGTGCAGTTTCAAAGATGCCCGATGAAGGGGCGATCACCTAGCTGACTGGTCGGCTCACCAAACTTGCACGCTTACCCAAGAGCAAATCGATGATGAGCCCGACCCGGCAAGGCCACTGTCGGCCATTGTTCAGATGGAGGGTGAGATCGGCATTCTCTTGAAGCAGAGCCCACAGATCGATTTCGCTTTCGACTCTGATATCCGCACGCACATCGTTTGACTGCGCGAGATCGGATGCCGAATCGGAAAAGGCCGAGGAGTTAAATCCGTAGACGACACTCCCCAGGCATTCATCTCCCTGGTGAAGTTCGCCCTCACCGGTAATCGATTGGACGACTTCTAATGTCTTAGCCATCGCAAGAGCCTCCTTACTCTTTCTCTTCCGGCACCGTCTTTTCTGGAACCATCGCCTGGCGCAAATCCTGCGCGCCAACTCAAGATTGAACTACCTGGCGGACAGATGAGGTCCTCAGCTCTAGCCCTCTGAGGCTAAGGCCTTTTCGAAACTCTGAGCAAAATAGTCGATTTCCTCATCGGTCAGGTGGCCGACGTGACCAATGCGGAAGATCTTACCGTTCAACTTCCCAGGTGCGCCTGCGATCACGATGGAATACTCATCCCGTAATCGCTCGATAACACGCTGGATGTCGAACGACGGAGGGGCGATGCATCCGGTGATACCGTTGCCGGGCCGTTTTGCGTAAACCTCCAGGCCGTTTCCTTCGACAAGGCCGCGAATGCGCTCGGCCACTGCAGCACGTCGTTTGTAGACACCCCCGGGACCCATCTCGTCAATCCAGTCGAGTGCCGCATCCAGCTGGTGCATCAGGGAGAGAGGCGGAGTGACGGGAACCTTGGCGAGGTAGGAAGACCAGTCCCATGTGAAGCGGGGTGACAGCGCCGTCTTCGACCGCTCCCAGGCGCGGGAGCCCACGGCGACGAGTCCCAGGCCGGGTGGTAACATCAGGCCCTTTTGTGAGCCGACCACGACAGCGTCAATATTCCAACCATCCATATCCAGTGGTGAGATTGCGAGGCCCGACACAGCATCGGCAACGAGCCACTTGTTTTGGTCCCGCACAGCCTGTCCAATCGCGTCAAGCTCGATGAGGACCCCGGTGGAGCTCTCGCTCCACGTGACGTAGACGACTGAGGCGTCCGGCCAGCGATCCATCGCCCGGCGAACATCGTCGAGGGAAGGCCCGTGTCGCCAATCCGTTTCCGCTTGATGCGCCTTGAGGCCGAATGCTTCGCCGATCGCTGCCCAGCGTTCGGCAAACACCCCACCGATCATCACGATGATCTCGTCTCCAGGAGAGTTCATGTTCACAATGGCCGATTCCATCGCACCAGTGCCGGGACTGGAAAGGAACAGAATGTCGGATGAGGTACCAAAGAGAGGCTGGACACGGGATTCCAGGCGGGCCCTGAACTGCATGTACTCGGGCGACCGGTGAGCAAACAGCGGCCTCTCCCCGGCCTTTGCCACACGGGCCGGAATCTGCATCGGGCCTGGCAAAAGAAGTAAGAAACGTTTCACGATCAGTACCTCCGATCCTGGTCGCAGCTAAAAGGCCACCGACCGGGTCACTTTTTCCATGCCTATTAGAACATGCCCCATTGGAGGATTTTCCAATTAGGAAACACACGGGGACCCACGAAATTCGGGTCTAAATACACGTAATCTCCCCTAATCCGTGTACCCTGTTTAGTTATGTCTCAAGTACCGCGTCCAACAAAATTCCAACTGCCCCCGGGAGCCAGCGTCGTCTACAAGCTATTTGCTGCCGTCGTTCTCATCTTCCTGGGAAACCAGGCGATATCGATCTACGTCGAAACTCTCTGGTATGAGAGCGTCGGCTACGAGTCGGTCTATTGGTACAGGCTGGCAATGCAGTGGGGTACCTTCGCCCTGTTCGCGCTGGCGACGGGCGGGTCGCTCTGGGTTCTGCTTTCGTTCCTGTCTCCGGGCAAAGGCGAAAGCCGATCGGTAATCGAATTTGGCGGGGAAACTCTGGTCATCCCACCACCGGAGTTTTTCCGGAGAGTGGCCGCCGCGGTCGCGCTCGTGTTCGGCTTGCTCTTCGGGCTTGCATACAGTATCAACTGGTCTGTTTACGCGCTGTTTCTGAACAGGCCGGCACCCTCAGCGGTGGTGGATCCAATTCTGGGCCAGGATCTGAACTTCTACCTCTTCGTTCTCCCCGCACTGGAATCGCTATCCTCGTGGTTCATCTCGATCAGCGTCATCACCCTGCTGGCTGCTCTGTTGGTTGCCGCGCTGGACGAATCGAAGAGATTTCGCGGCTTGTCAGCAGGGCTGGCACTGACCTTCCTGGCCCTGGCAACCCGCGCGTACCTGTACCGCTTTCACTTGCTCTACCAGGAGCACCCGCTGATTTCAGGGGTCACCTACGTGGACGACAACGCCATCATTCCCGGCTTGTGGATCCTCACCGGCGCGCTATTGGTTGGCGCAGCCGTCAGTGCCTACAATGTCCAGGCTTGCCAGGTACGGAATATCGCCATCGCGGCCGGCTTACCGGTCCTCGTCTATGTATTTGCCTGGGTGTTGGTTCCTGGCTACGTTACAAATTTCGTGGTTCGACCGAACGAACTGGTTCGGGAAACGCCTTATATCGCCCACAACATCGAACATACGCGCCAGGCTTTCGGGTTGAGCGAAGTGGAGACTATTCCGTTTGACCCTGCGGTCACCGGAATGTTCGATCCTGAATCGCACGCCCAGACCCTGGACAACGTCCGGCTCTGGGATTGGCGAGCCCTGCAGTCCACCCTGCAACAGATTCAGGAGATCCGCACGTACTACGATTTTGCCGACGTGGATGTCGACCGGTATGTCATCGACGGGGAAAAGCGCTCGATGATGCTGGCGACCCGTGAGCTGAACCTGACAAACCTGCCGGCCGGTTCGAGTAATTGGATCAACGAGCGATTGATCTTTACCCACGGTTACGGCGTGACTATGAATCCGGTCAGCCGTTTCACGAACGAAGGACTTCCCGAACTGGTCCTGCGCGACATGCCGGTGGTAAGTACGATCCCGTCGATCCGACTCGAACGACCCGAAATCTACTTTGGCGAACTGACGAACTGGCCCGTCTACGTCAAGACCCGGCAGCAGGAGTTCAACTACCCGGAAGGGGACAGCAACAATTATTCGACCTACGAAGCAACCGCCGGTATTCGGGTAGGATCGATGCTCCGGCGGGTGATCCTGGCCTACCAGACAGGCGAGTTGACAACGCTACCCTTTGCCCAGGACGTGACCGCGGACAGCGAATTGTTGATGCGCCGTAATATCCGGGATCGCATCAGCCGCATCGCTCCGTTCCTGATCTACGATGATGACGCCTACATCGTTGTCGGTGAAGATGGTGGCCTGTATTGGATGATCGACGCGTTTACAGTGGCCGATTCCTACCCCTATTCCAGGCAAATCCTCTTTCGCGGACAACCCGTCAACTACATCCGTAACAGCGTTAAAGTCATCATCAACGCCTACGACGGGACGACGCGCTTCTATGTGTTCGAACCCGAGGATCCCGTCATTCAGGCGTACAGCAATACCTTTCCCGATCTCTTCCTGAACGCCGACGAAATGCCGGCTCACCTCGCGGCCCATGTCCGCTATCCCGAACTGATGTTCAGCATCCAGGCCCTGGTCTACGCGACGTATCACGTCGAAGACACACAGGTTTTCTATAACCGGGAAGATCTCTGGACCGTTGCTCAGCAAGGGCGGTCGCAGGCGGGATCCGACGAGATCGAACCCTATTTCGTTCTGCTCCGTTTCCCCGGCGAAGAGGACGTGGAGTTTGTATCCATACTCCCGTTTACGCCTTCGAACCGGAACAACCTGATCGGCTGGATGGCCGCGCGCAGCGACGGGGAACAGTACGGCAAGTTGAGAGCGTACCAGTTTCCCAAGACCCGCTTCGTGGATGGTCCGTTGCAGATCGAGGCCCGGATCGATCAGGACCCGGAACTGTCTTCGCAGTTGAGCCTGTGGAACCAGCAGGGATCCACCGTCCTCCGCGGGAACCTGCTGGTCATTCCCCTCGACGACACGCTCCTGTTTGTCGCGCCGATATTCCTACAGGCGGAACGCAGCCCCATGCCCGAACTCCGCATCGTCGTGCTCGCTACTCAGGACCGCATGGCTTACGGAGCCTCCTTTGAAGAGGCGCTGACCAACCTTCTCGATCGCAGTTTCACCTTTACTCCCGATGCGGCGGTCGAGATAACCGAAACCGGTCTGGATGAACTCCCGCCGGTCCTTACACTCACAGAGGCAGCCGCGCCCGCCGCGTTGATCCAGCGCGCAAGTCAGGCTCTTGCCGATTACCAACGCTTCACCTCTGAGGGACGCTTGGCCGATGCCGGTCAGAGCCTGGAGGATCTTCGAGAAGCGTTAGAAGAATTGAACGTGTCGTCTCCCTAGACGGATGTCCGCTCGTATTGAGCCGATGAAAGGCCGATGAAAGGATGCAGGGCAGGGAACAGCCTTCTATCGGCCTGCTGGCCCTAGACCCTGAACAAGCGTGATTGACGAGGAAATGATAGTGCAATAAGAGCGGAAGTACCCGAAATGCCCCCTCTCCGTGCGAAAAAAACCTTGAACAGATTCTTCGGAAAAGGAGGCATTTCAGATGAACGATTATACGCGCAAGAACATGAGGAACCGCAAGCGGCGAATCGAACGTCGGCTTGGGGACCGGCATTGGACGGATCAGGTAGAGCCGATGTTTTCGGCGAGCAACATTCAGTACGAGATGGGAGAGCGGACGCGGGGCACATCGGTTGGTGGTATCGGGACGATGCAACTGGTGGCGCGGCGGACCGGGCTGATCGAAGCCATCGACAAGGGCGTGCATGTGTTGAAGCGGCACCTGCCGTATCACGAGTCGGATCACGTGCTGAACATCGCCTACAACGCCTTGAGCGGAGGAACGTGCCTGGAAGACATCGAACTGCGGCGCAACGATGCGGTGTATCTGGATGCGCTGGGAGCGCAACGGATTCCGGATCCGACGACGGCGGGAGACTTCTGCCGGAGATTCGAGGCCGACGACGTGGAGTGTCTGATGGAGGCAACCAATCAAGTCCGGCTCGGAGTCTGGCGACAGCAACCGGCGGCGTTTTTCGAAGAAGCGGTGTTGGACGCGGACGGGACACTGGCCGAAACCACGGGGGAATGCAAGCAAGGGATGGACGTGGCCTACGACGGGACGTGGGGATATCACCCGCTGATGATCTCGCTGGCCAACACCGCCGAACCGCTGTATCTGGTCAATCGTAGCGGCAACCGGCCGTCGCATGAAGGAGCCGCGGTCCGGTTCGACCAAGCCATCGCATTGTGCCGGCATGCGGGGTTTCGCCAGATCCTGCTGCGCGGGGACACGGACTTCAGCCAGACCCGGCATCTGGACGGATGGGACGACCAGCAGGTGGGTTTCATATTCGGGATTGACGCGATGGCGAACCTGAAGGCCCGGGCCGATGAACTGGAGCCGCGCCAGTGGAAGCGCCTGGAACGGCCCGCGAAATACGACGTGGCGACCGAACCGCGCCAACGTCCCGACAACGTGAAGGAAGAGATCGTTCGGCAGCGCGGTTTCGACAATATCCGCTTGCAGGGTGAGGATGTGGCCGAGTTTCGGTATCGACCCGGAGCCTGCGATCGGGACTACCGTGTCGTCGTGGTGCGGAAGAATCTGTCGGTGGCCAAAGGAGAGCAGGTGTTGTTTGACGACATCCGGTACTTCTTCTACATTACCAACCGTTCGGATCCGGCCGACCAGATTGTGATGCGTGCCAATCAACGGTGCAATCAGGAGAATCTCATTGAGCAGTTGAAGAACGGCGTTCAGGCGTTGCGGATGCCGGTCGGAGATCAGACCAGCAACTGGGCCTACATGGTGATCGCGTCACTGGCCTGGACACTGAAAGCGTGGTTTGCATTGCTGCTTCCCGAAACCGGACGTTGGGGCCAAAAATATCAGGCTGAGAAGCAAACCGTGCTGCGCATGGAGTTCAAAACCTTCTTGAACGCTTTCATGCTTGTGCCGTGCCAACTCGTGCGCACCGGGCGGCGCATTCTGTTCCGGATCCTGGCCTGGAACCGGTGGTTGCCGGTCTTGTTCCGCGGGGTGGATGTGTTGCGTCAGCCTCTGCGATGTTGACCCGATCATGACTCTGAGCCCGGGCGATCGAGGTCCCGGTTTCTGTCAACCGTCCAACACCAGCGAGGCTGAACTGAAACAGATTCAACAGAAACTCGATACCTGGAACAGGCCATCCGGGAACGGGATTCTATGCCTCGAATTCTATCGGCGCGAACTGGGCCTCGGCGGACTGGTTATGCGCTTGTTTTGGGGCTAGTCTCAGTGGACCGCGATGGCATTGTGGAACCGATCGAAACCGGCCAGCGAGAAATCTACATCCAGCCGTATCCAGGACCGGGTGGTCAGGAGACAGTATCCGTGGGCGGCGGCCGAGAGCCAGTCTGGGCTACAAACGGCGAGTTGTTCTATCGGAACCTCGCTGGCGATCGTGTGATGGCAGTGTCGGTCACGACCGAACCGACGTTGACGATGGGCACGTCAAGGGAGGTCTTACAGGGAAACTACGTCTTTGATTCAATTCATCCGCAGTACGACGTGACGGCCGACGGCCAGCGGTTTCTCATGCTCCAGGACGCTGCGACTGAAAACAGCGGCGAGGCAGGACCTCCACCCATCAACACCGTCCTGAACTGGTTTGAAGAACTGAAAGAACGGGTGCCGGTGCCCTGATTTTCGAGTTCAAGTCCTGATAAATCATCTTGTCGGACATTGAGAATTTGTTGATTCCAACCATTGCTTCCAACCCACTCGTTCTAAAAGCTAGGACTGGTGCCAGAAGCCGACTTCAGGGACATTGGCAGCACTTCTACCAAGAGTCTGCGACTCAGGAGTTGGAAGAACATGGATATACGCTTCGGCGTTACTCGCGAGTGATCGTCCAGCAGGTCTCTTTTTTGGTAACCTTTCATCGTCGTCCGCCCTTGCCAGATTCTGGATTCGGTTTCACGCCAGGCGCGTCCCCATAAGGGCAGGGTCACGTTAAGCTGTTTGGTGGCGTTCTCGCCGCCGCCCCTCATCTCTAAGTCATTGATTCTTCTTCTGAGATCATGCAGAATCAGTCCTCATATATGTACGGACTTTTCCTAACGTGACAGGATCATCGAATGCCATCTATAACGCCTGTGAGGTCCGGATCCGCGAGCACACGATCACCCTGGACAAGATAATTACAGGGTTGAAAGCACTCGTGTGAAGCGGCAATCGGAGACGACAGTCGTTGCCGGCATACTCGACGCCTTTACGATGACCCGAACCCCGCCTCCCTCAAGCGGACCGGTCATGTTCAGTAGCGGGAGTTGCGTCCGAAGAGCGGCATCCACCCCGGCCACGGTCAATCTCTCAAGGCCGCCAACGACTTCCAGGGTGGTCTTGAAAACTCTGACATGCGTCGTGGCTCTCGTCCTCACCCTGGGGGGCATTCGGTTTCCCCTCGCCCAGGGGCAGGGAACCTCGGCTCAGGTTTCGGGGCAGACCCCGAGTCCCATCCTGCGACGGATCGCCCCACCCCCCGTGCAGCAGGTGCCGGAGGGCAGCGCTTCGACCTCGCCCGGTGACCGCCGCTCGATGGCGGCTGTCCGGATGGCCACCGACGAATCGATCACGCTGGATGGACGTCTGGATGAAGACGTCTGGCTGCGCGCCGTACCGGCGACCAACTTCATTCAGCGCGATCCGGACAACGGCGAACCCGCCACCGAGCAGACAGAAGTGCGTTTCGTCTACGACGCCGACAAGCTCTACATGGGGGTCACGCTGTTCGATTCGGAGCCGGACAAGCTGATTTACTACCAGATGAGACGGGACGGGAACCTTCCGGCCGACGACAAGCTGCAATGGGCGATCGACACCTTCAATGATGGCCAGAGCGCCTATTGGTGGGAGATGAACCCGCTGGGTTCGATGGCCGACGCGCTGCGGGGCGCGAACAATACGAACAACCGGCGGTGGGATGGGATCTGGGACGCCCGCTCGACCCGTAGCGATATTGGATGGACCCTCGAAATCGAAGTCCCGTTTCGTACGATGAATTTCAACCCCAACAGCGAAGGGTGGGGTGTCAATTTTCAACGGGTGATCGCCCGTAAGAACGAAGTGAGCCTCTGGATGGGCTGGCTGCGCAACCAGGGCTTGAACAGGATGAGTAATGCCGGTCTGCTCACCGGCATCCAGGATGTGACCCAGGGTCGTGGCCTCGACATTAAGCCGTACCTGGTGGGCACCTCCGAGTCCTTTCCGGGTCGCGGTGACCGAGCCACCGCGAATGACGTGCAGGCCGGTGTCGATCTCTTCTACAACATCACGCCGAGCCTGCGAGCTAATCTCACAGTGAACACCGACTTTGCTCAGGCCGAGGTCGACGCGCGCCAACTCAACCTCACCCGTTTCTCGCTGCTGTTTCCGGAACAGCGTGATTTCTTCCTCGACGGCGCGCTGTTCTTCGATTTCGCGGCCGGAGATAGCCAGTCTCTGATTCCTTTTCAAAGCCGCCGGATAGGTCTCGACGAAGAGAACAGGCCGCAGCGGATCAACTTCGGCGGCAAACTGACCGGGCAGTCCGGGGCTTTCGATATCGGCGTCCTGCAGGTCCAGACCGGTGACGAAACCAAAGACGAAGAAGGCGGTTCCCTTGGAGAGGACTTCACCGTCGTGCGCATCAAGCGGCGGATGTTCCGCGAATCCTACCTGGGCGGGTTGTATACGATGCGTCACACTCGTGGCGGCGACATTGGCGACCGCCAGACGATCGGCCTCGACCTGCGGCTGGCGACATCCACCTTCCGTGGCTCCGACAACCTGAGCGCGACCGGCTATTTCCTGCACACGACAAACCCCCTCAACACCGTCGGCAAGAGCTCAGCCTTTGGCGGGGTACTCGCATATCCGAACGATCCGCTGAACCTGCAGATCGAGTACAGGGAGATCCAGGAGAACTACGATGCAGCGATCGGATTCAATCGTCGAACCGCTTTCCGAAACATCAAACCGCAGATAAACCTCGCGCCGCGGCCGAGTCAGCATCCATGGATCCGACGGTTCAATTTCGGGACATCAATGGATGTGTTCCTCGACCCGGTCGACAACCGCTTGTTGACCCGGGAAGTCGACATCAAGGCGCTGGAGATCGAGACACACAGGCAGGACAGGATCGAGTTTCACGTCCTCCCGACCTATGAACTGCTAGATCGAGATTTCAACATAACGCCTGACGTAACGCTTCCTGCCGGCCAGGAGTACAGCTTCACCCGCTACCGCATTCAGGGACGGACGAGCAGCCGCCGCCCCGTCTCCGTGTCACCGCTGGTTGAGTGGGGCAAATTCTTCTCAGGTGACCGGTTGCGACTCAACACGACGGTCAACTACCGCGCTGCGCCCGGACAGATGTTCTCCTTCACGAGTGAGTGGAATCGCGTATCGCTGGCCCAGGGGCAGCACTACACCAAGTTGTACCGCGCGCTTGCCGAAACGCAATTCAACCCCAGGATCTCGCTCGTCAACAACGTACAGTACGACACGCAGAGCGGGGTCATCGGATGGCAGTCGCGCTTTCGGTGGATTGTGCGACCTGGCAGCGATTTCTATTTCGTCTACATCCACAACTGGCTGGACGATCCGATGACGGGTCAGACCTACACACTGGACCGCCGACTGTCTACAAAGGTTCTTTACACCCACAGGTTCTGAGGCCCTCGCCCGCGGTCACTGATCAATCCCGCATCCCTAGGGTCAGGCCAGACCAGTTCGGTATCACAGGCCCACCGGGCGGGTGTCGAATGACGAATCAGCCACGAAAATTATTGATATTTAGATCCATTTCATCCTTCGAGTCATTGCTGGAATTAAGCGATCCGCGACTCAACTGCCCGCGGGTTCACCTGGCTACCACTCTGGTTCGCGGATCAGTAAAACAAGCGGGGTTTGGGGCAACGGGTGGCAAGACGCAGGGCGGGAATGTCGTAATTGGGGTGTTATGTCAACCCGCGCGCGGCCGCAGGCCAGCGCGCGAACTCAACGCTCCACGAAAAGTCGCATCTCGATCTTCTTCGAGACCGGCAGGTTATTGGTGGGTGCGCTTGGGTTCAATCAATTGTTCAACAGCGGAATACTCTCAGCTGGAACCGGCCGAGGCAGCGACTGTAGAAAAGCGTATATGTCGGCCAGTTCCTGATCTGTCACAACCCGGCTGGTGTAGAGCGGCATCACGCCAGCGGGCTGGCGGACATATGCGGAGAACCCCGAAAACGTATAAGGAGACGGACCGATTCTCCCGCCCGGGCCGCCGTGAGCGGCGTAGCCGTGGCATGAATAGCATCCATAGCTGGCGAAAATCTCCTTGCCGTTTTCGGCGTCTCCGCGCGGTGCGGTGTCCGGAGCTTGCGCCGCACTCATTCCACCCAATACGGAAATCATCACTGTTGCCAGGATCAGAAAGATCGTGAAGCGCATGGCAGCGAATTCTCCTTTCTTCATTTTCTACCGGGGTTGAGACACGACGTCCACCAGTGCAGTCTCACCATTTTCGACGCGCTCCACTGCACGCCGCAAGGCCGGTCCAACTTCGCTTGGGTCGCTGATCGGTCCCTCCCCATAGAGTCCCATGCCTCGCGCCACCGTCGCGTAGTCGATGTCCGGATCGGAAATGTCGTTGCCGATCCCGGCCGTGTTAATGGCCCGCTGGCGCCAATTGGCCATGCGCTGCAGATGCATGACCTCCTGATGATATGCCCGGTTGTTGTGCATCAGGAACAGCATCGGAATGCGGTGATGCACGGCGGTCCAGAGGGCTCCCGGCGCGCACATCAGGTCGCCGTCGGTCTGAAAGGCGACGCAAAAACGCCCGTATTTCCGGTGAGCGAGCGCGGCCCCAACGGCAATCGGCAGCCGTGCGCCTACGGCTGCAGCGCCGTTTGACCCGACATTTTCTATCGTCTGGTGGTAATGCTCGAAATTCCACAAGGGGGGACTTCCGCCATTGACCAAAGCCCAGTCCTTGTTACGAACCACCTCCCATAACTCAGCCCACAATCGCGCAGTGCTGACTGGGCTGGCGTCCCAGCCGCTGGCCGCTTGGGTTCGCGCCCCGGCCAATGCCCTGTCCTTGGCCGCACTCAGTGTCTTTCCTCTCTCCTCAAATACCCGCCTCCGGTCACCGGTGATCAACCGTTTGCAGGCTTCAATCAACGATGGGAGAGTCGCCTCGGCGTCAGCAGCGATGGCAAGATCCACCTCCGCGTAGCGCTGGAAGTCCTGGTAGTTACTCTTAATGAACAGGTCATTTGAATCGATGCTGATCAGCTTGGTCCCAGGTTGCGTCCTTCGGCTGAAAGTCTTCTCCGGCAGATCACGCATATTGTGAACAGTGCCCCACAAATCTTCCACCTGCATGCCCAGGATCACGTCCGCCGCCCCGATTGCACCACCTCCGCTCAGGGGATGGCGACTGGGCATATTGCGACTGTATCCCCGCACCGGCACCTGGAGCGTCTCTGCGAGTTCGACCATCAAATCCATTCCCTGCTGTGAGCGGGCCACATTTCCGCCGACGATCACGGGGTTTTCCGCCCCCACCAGCAACTGGGCCACCTCAGCCACTGCTCCCGGGTCACCGGCTGGCGGGCTTGTCCGTGTCAGCTTCGGAATATGTAAGCGGGATCGGTCCTCGATTGGAGCCTCCTGCAGGTGGCCATCCGCGACCAGTACTGTTGGCGCCGTCGGGACCGTCATCCCAATCTTGTAAGCCCGTACCGCCGACTCGGCGAAATGTTGAAGCGAATGCGGCGTGTCATCCCACTTGATATAGTCGCGAACCATAGCTGTCGCATCCTGGACGCTGTGATTCCACTCCACGCCCGGTCGTCGGCCAGTGGCATCGAGGTGGTTTCCAAGAATGATGAACACAGGAGTGTGAGCGCAGAAGGCATGGTAGATGGTCATCGCCGCGTGCTGCAGACCGACCGTTCCGTGCGCTATGGCCAACATGGGCTTGCCTTCGACTCTGAAATACCCGTCGGCTATGGCAATCGAGGATTCCTCGTGGAGGCATGTCAACCACTCGGGAGCCTGGTTTCCCCCATAGTTGATGAATGACTCTTGCAGTCCACGGAAACTCGAGCCTGGCATCGAAGCGACATACTCAAAGCCCAGAGATTTGATGACATCCACCATGAAATCCGAACCGGGATCGTCGATCGTACGCAGAACATCGATTTGCTGAGAAACCGGTTCCGTTTCAGCCGCCAACTGTGCAGGTGATGGGGGTGGGGCCGCACCCCGCTGCAGCTGACCGGCCGGTTCAGCCTTTGCGTTCGGAGTCTCTACAACCATGCCTGCTGCCCCAGCGGCAGCCCCAACGGCAGCGCCTTTCAGAAAGCCACGGCGATTAAGGGAGCCTTTTCTGGATTTCTCCATCGATCTTCTCCTTCCGAGTTTTGTCTCGCGCCTCGTATGTCTTAAGCGTCAGAGTCGCAGCCTGAGTCACAATCGCATCTTTAACAAACAAGAATGTGAGGCTGTCAAAAGCAAGATACACCCTAACCTTTAATAATGCTATTACTCTCCTACTATCCGGGTGAAGCCGCTTCACGCCCCGAAAATCGGCCGAATACAATCACGCAGGGTGTAGCCCGTCAGAGCATTTCGCACAGAATTCACTGAAAGACTAAGAAACACTTTTCTCATCGGGGGAAGACCATCCGATTGGCGTCGCTGACAAGGCTGACGCTACTCAAGATGAATTTCTTACTTCCTCCGTTCAGAAACAGAATGATTGAGTAGGAGCGGATAAGCGATATAAGCAGGGGCTGACGACTATGGCAGCGCTGACAGTGCAGTCTTATGGGTGTTATGTCAACCCGCGCGCGGGGGCAGGCCGCCGGGGATTCCAGCAACGACACGTTCAGTGGGCCCGTCACATACAACAGATGACGCTCGGATATTTCCGCTCGGACGCGAAGCGCACGCTCGATCCGCCCGTGTGCGGCTCACTGTCTGTCCGCGGAGCGCCCGATCGTACCGTAGTAGCTGCTGGCACCCACGATGTGGCCATCGATGGCGTTCAGCACGTCCTCCCGGGTCGCATTCGCTGGGAGCGTCAGCATCTGGTCGAGCGCATACAGCTTGAATTGATAGTGGAGGGCGCCTACGCCCGGCGGCGCGCACGGCGCCCGGTATCCCACAATCCCGCGGCCTTCGACCTGGCGGCTGCCATCCGGCAGCTCGGCGCCAAGCGGCACATTCTGCGGGAGTTCGGTCGTGCCGGCCGGGATGTTCCAGCGTACCCAGAAGAATGCTTGAGTCAGACTTCCGCCTTGGTGATTGTCGGGCGCGACCACCATGAACGTGAAGCTTGCCGTGTCCTCCGGCGCGAAGTTCCACTGCAGCGGGGGCGAGACGGCATTGCCGCCTTCGGCGTAACAGGTGTACGCCAATGGCAGCGGACCGGCATCGCGGAAGGCAGTGCTTGTGAGCTTCAGCCTGGGCGGCCGCGCCTCCTCCCGTTGCGCAAGGGCGGCGCTGACCATTCCCGTCAGCAGGAGCACTGCACCAAGCAGGCCCCCGATCACGATACGCATGTCGCCTTTGACTCCTTCAGATCGAACTGCAGACTGAGGACCCGGATTCATCAACCGCCATCCCGGTGCCGACCGGGCACCGCACATGGCATTCGCGACGACACGTAGGCCGCGACCGCGTACGCCCAGGCAGGGATGTCCGTCCGGGCCCGAAGTACGCCACCGACCGTCACCGTCGTGCAACCCGCAGCCACCAAAGCAATGAATATGCGCATCGTTCGAATCTCGTGAGGCTACTTCGCGCGGGTGCTCAGTCCCTGCGCAAGGGTCTGTATCTTGAATACCGCTCCGGCACCGACTATGTAGAGGGTCCTCCTGTCCGGACCGGCAAACGCGACGTTCTGGGGCTTTCTCAGGTTGAAGCTCTCGCCTCCCCAGACGGCCGGAATGACGCCCAGATGTTCTCCCTGCGGGCTGAACACTTCGACACCCACGTTCGTCGCCACGTAGAGGCGCCCCGCGCTGTCGACCGCCAGACCGTCCGCCCCGTTGTCCTCCGCCAGCAACCGGTCCTGGTGTCCCGGCACGGTGACGCTCTGGTACTTCGCGAACTGACGCCGATTTGCCAGCGTGCCGTCCGGCGCCACGTCGAACGCCAGCAGATACTCGCCGTCCTTGTCGTTGGCGTAGAGCGTCTTCTCGTCCGGGCTCAGCAGCACACCATTCGGACTGGCAATGCGTTGCTCGACCCTGGTCACCTGGCCGCCATCCGGGGGCAGGTAGTAGATCCCCTCCTGGTCCGTGAAGTAGACGTCGCCGCGCGCACCCACCACGAGGTCATTGAGACGACTGAACGGCTTCCCCTCGAAACTGTCCGCCAGTACGGTTTCGCTGCCCGGCGGATACAGCACGCCGACCTTCTCGTTCCCCGGCGGGCGCTGCACGGAAATCAGGCGGCCCTGCGGGTCGAACCCCACCGCATTCGCCGCGTTGGAGGGCTCGACGAAGGTGGATACGTTGCCGTCCCCGTCGATCCTCGTAATGCGGTCGGCGTCGGAGAAGAGGAGGCTCCCGTCCGGCATGCCCACAGGACCTTCGGTCCGCCGAAATCCGGCCTGGACCACTTCGATCGGCGTGCCGCCAGCAACCACGCCGGCGATGGCCGGCGCGACGAGTTCGGTCGGCGGTGGAATCTGCGGCCGGCCCTGCGGGTGGGCAGCAAGGCCGGACAGCAGGACGAGCGACGGTATCAGTGTTAGCTTCATATCCAACTCACCTCAGCGGTTTCGATTCATTTCCTGGTCGAACAGCTTCTGGAATTGCTCGGGGTTCGCGTCTTTTCTCTCGATGAAGAAGTACGCGTGCGGATTTTCCCAGTCGACATCGGTCAGCGTGCCGGTGAACTCGCCGCAGTTCGATGCGTCGAACTCGGCTGCAAACGAGTGATACGCCGATGCCGGCGCGGCCGCTAACAGGCAGGCGGCCATGACGAGCACACTCAGCAGATGCAGGGGATGTCGCATTACGGTTGCCCCGAAGAGAATGACTTTTTGTACCCCACTTCTTAGGGGGTTGTCCATAGCTAATCTGCTGAAAGGGAAGAACGAAATTCCCGAGTTCGTTTTCCTCGGGCCGGGCGTTCTGCTGAAGGATGGAAGCCGTACGGAGGGCAAGCCCGTCGACATGAACAATAGGCATTAAGGCTAAGGAATCGACACGTCGGATCCATGCTCTGAATTGTCATGAAATGTTGCAATCCTGTGCGGCGCTAAAGACTGCAGCGGACACCTTCCGATACCGAGAGTGCAACAAGAACACGGATGTTCGGACGGGGCTACAGAACCTGTTTGGATCAAGGAGGATCACACTTTAAACATTCTAAGGAGGATCCCATGAGCTTTTCATGTAGTTACGAATCTTTCGTCAATTAACGCACAGGCCACTTTGGACAGCACCCAGATGGGTTTGCAGCGGACCCTGGCGCGACTGACGTCGGGGCTGCGTATCAACAGTGCAGCTGACGCCGCCGCCGGCCTCGCCGTGGCCAACCGGCACAAGTTGGACAACACCGGTCTGACAATCGGTATCCGGAGTGCGAACGATGCCATCAGCAAGCTGCAGATCGAAGACGGCGCACTCAACAACATTTCTTCGTCGCTGGACCGGGCCCTGACTCTGGCCAGCCAGGCCGCATCGGACACCTTTACCGGTTCCCGGTCCACGCTGGATTCCGAGTTCCAGTCGGTTCTTTCGGAAATCACCAGAAACGCTACAGCCGCGGGTATCGAGACCGGTAACGCGAACCTGAACGCACGGTCGGTTTTCGTGGGCAACACACAAACCAGCACTACGGCAACGGTCACCTACGTATCGTTCGCTCTGACCACTGCGGCCGACGCCACGGGTCTGGGAGTCAACGCGGAGAGCATTACCAGTCAGGCGAATGCTGCCACCGCCATCTCAACTATTCAGACCGCAATCGGCACTCTCGGTACGGTACAGGGTCGAGTGGGTGCGGCAATGAACCGATTGAGTTTCGCCATCTCTCAGGCGCAGACGATGTCGGTGAGTGTTCGGGCTTCGGAATCCCGAATCCGTGATGCCAACATTGCGGAAGAAGCGGCATCGTTGACGAAGTTCAATATCCTGACCCAGAGCGGCTTAGCCGCGCTGTCTCAGGCAAACTCGTCGTCTCAGTCCGTCCTGCAATTGCTCCGTTAGAGTGTTGTGTCGAGTTGCAGGTGTTAGAACGGCGGACTTAAGACGAGCAACCGCGCCCGACACGCAGAATCGCACGGGCCCGAGCACACGAATCCCGCGTCGGCTTTTCATGAGAGGATTCACATCCGTCTTAAACAGCCGAGGCAAATGATCAAGATTGGACTGTATGCTACGTTTGCCCTAGTTGTGAGTGCGAACCGGCTTCATATTCTGTTGGCGCCTTTCGTGTAAAGGCCGGCAATTCTGTAAGGCCTGGGACGCATTTATGATCCGGGTCATATTTTCGGGAGAGTTTTGCATGACGACGAATCAGATCGGGCGAATTGACGTACACAATCACGCTGTGACTCCCGCCTACCTCGGAGCGATCCAGTCAATAGGCGGGATCATACTCACACCGGAATGGTCCGTGGATCTGGCTCTTGAATATCTCGACAACTATTCGAAATCGTCCGCCATACTCTCGATTTCCATACCAGGGGTTCACCTGGGAGACGACCGGAAGGCGCGAGTCCTCGCGCGTCGAATCAACGAAGAATTCGCCTCTTACATCTCATCGCATCCTAAGCGATTCGGGGCGTTTGCGGCCATCCCCCTGCCCGACGTGGAAGGAGCATGCCTCGAGGCAGAATATGCACTCGATACCTTGAAGCTGGACGGGGTTGGATTTTTCGCCAGCTACGATGGCCGGTACCCGGGCTCGCCCGAATTCGATCCGATCCTGGACCTGTTGCTGAACCAGCGTTCAGCGGTAGTCTTCATCCACCCGACCAATCACCCTTCCACAAAAATGATTCGCGAGGGTATCAGTTCCGGTATCGGCAACTTTCTCGTGGAGTTCCTGTTCGATACCACCCGCGCGGCACTGAACCTCCTTTTCTTCGACGTCCTGGAACGGTTCCCAAACATCCGTTTCATCTTGTCCCACGGAGGCGGTACATTGCCTTATGTCGCCTGGCGTGTGGCGCACATCGCAGCCAGGATGATGACCGAGGCCCCGTGGGATACTCAGTACCCGTCACCTTTCATGACTCGGCACGGGCAGTCGCTGACGCCTGAAATCGTTCTTACTGAGCTACGTCGATTCTGGTACGACACGGCCATGTCTGCCGGCCGTCAAAGTTTGGGGGCCCTTAAAGAAGTCGCTGCTCCGGAGCGGATTTTGTTTGGTAGCGATTGGCCCTATTGCCCCGAAGTCGCGACTAAGGACATGTTGGAAGCTCGCTATGACAGTCAAATGTTTAGCGACAGCGAGCAAGCGGCGATAGATCGCGGCAACGCCTTGCGTTTGTTTCCGCGATTTGCCTGAGCAGTGTCATGGAACTTTCTGTCACCTCCACTAAAGGAGAGTCCAAGTCCCACTCGCCACCCACGGACAGTGATATTCATGTGGTGCACGGAAACCCCGGTCGAGTGTCCCCGCTTTCATTTACCTGCTTTGAAGTCCCCTCCGGGTTCGATGCGGACCCGTTCGTGAATGCTGTCTCGGCTCAGGAAGTGCGTGCGTGGCCTACCGGGCCACGTACTTCGTGATGCCACCGCCGGCGACCGGACGCGATCCAGGACCTTCTGCGGCGTAGATGTTGCCGTCGGCGTCGACCGCCACGCCTTCGCCGGCCACGCCCTGCAACACGCGTGTGTCGTGGGCGTGTGGCGGCACGAACGCCGTCACGCGGTCCTCGCCCGCGGGACCGATCCGCACCCCGGTGCGCCATCCCGGATGGCGCTGGGCGTCGGATTCCGAATCGATCGCGTAGAGCGTGTCGTCGTCCGTGATGAACAGCCCGCTGACCCGGCTGAACTCCAGGTACGTGTCGAGCAGGTCGCCGTCCTGGCTGAAGATTTGAATCCGATGATTGCCGCGGTCGGCCACATACAGTCGACCTTGCGAGTCGAACTCCAGCGCGTGCGGCGTGCGGAACTGGCCTGGCCTGAAACCGAGCTCGCCCCACGCCGTAATGAAGTTGCCCTCCCTGTCAAATTTCAGGATGCGCCCCGTGGAGCCCGGAGGCGGATCCGGACTCTGGCCGCTGTGTCCGTCGGCGACGAAGATGTCACCGTTCGGCGCGGTGATCACGTCGCACGGCTCGTTAAGCTGACCCGGACCGCTGCCCGGTTGTCCCGCCGTCCCCAGGCGCAAGAGCACCTCGCCGTCCGGGCTGAACTTGATGACCTGATGCCCCTTCGTCCCGGCCTCGTTGCCTTGGGAGTCGGTAACCCAGACGTTGCCCTCCGCATCGACGTGGAGCCCATGCGGGAGCACGAACAGCCCTGCGCCAAAGCTCGTCAACATCTCGCCGGTGTCCTTGTTGACCTTGAAGATCGGATCCCGATCGGGATTCTCCTCGCAACCGCCTGCCAGCGCCAGCCCGCCGCAGCGGTCGTAGGTCCAGATATGCCCATCGGGACCGATGTCGATGCCGGCCGTCGATCCCCACTCCCGACCCTCCGGAAGCGGTGCCCAGTTCAGCATCACTTCACCCGTGGGGTTCGGTAGCTGCCGGTCGACGAAGTCACTCGAGGTCGCGGTCGACTCGGATCCTATCCCTATCTCCGGCTCAGACGGCGGATTAGGGGCGCACGCGGCCAGCATCATGGACGCCGTGGCCAGGAGCGCCACGCCGCATCGGGTGAGGAACAACCATCGCATGTCACTCATTTTTCTTCTCCTTCAAGTCTCGAGTCCGGCCGGACCCGGTGCACGGCGGACCGATGGGCCCGCCAGCCTTCCCTAACATCAAATCCTGAGAATTCCCGTTCGTTTCTGATTTCAATCCGCCCCCGATTGGATCAGCGCAACGCCATCGCCGCCAGACCGTTTTCGAGCTGGACGATGACGTACTGTCTTCCTTCGTGGACCCAACTCGACATGCCGTACCGAGAAACGTCCGGTATCTCCACAGCCCCGACACGCTCCCCGGTCTGCTTGTCGATCGCGAACAAGTGCGGTGTGCCATCGCTGGTCTGGCCTGAAGCAAGGAGTAGCGTAGGCGTTGTCAACATCGCGGCCTGACCGAGGCGGCCGGGGTTCGTCGGAACATCCTCGATCCCCTGGAGCAATGGGTGATTCCGAATCAGCTCCTGTTGCTCTCGAGGCGCATCCCCGTGAGGAATCACCCAGAGATGCTCACCTGTATTCATATCGATCGCCGTGATCCGCCCGACCGGCCCCCTCCAGATTGAGAGGCCATCCAGGGTCTCCGTTCTGGGCGGGGCTTCCACGTCGATCGCTCGCGAATAGTCGGAGTGGGTAGTCCCCGTCTGCGCGGGTCCGTCCAATGGGGAGTCCGACGCCGGTGCGAGATGGATCGTGGAGCATGCGCTTTGGGAGTTGATAAAGATCACGCCCGCCACCGGATCTGCGACAGGCGGTCCGGTAATGTTCGCGCCGCCGCCCCCGCCCGGACACGCCCGGGCCGGCACTACCAGTTCCAAGTCGCCGACATAGGTCGGCGGGTCGAACAGCGGGACGAACAGGTTGTTCTCGAGCGCCACTTCCATCGCCCTGCGTTTGATCTCGGGCGTATAGTCAATGAGCTGTTCCTCGGTTCTCCCCTGGATGTCGAACGGCGCCGGTTTGGTCGGGAACGGTTGTGTACGAGAGAGCTGCTCACCGGGCACCCGGGATTGAGGTACCGGCAGTTCCTCGATGGGCCAGATCGGCTCACCGGTCTCCCGGTTGAAAGCGTAGACGAATGACTGCTTGGTGACCTGGAAGACGCCGGGGATCACACCGCCGTCGACCGCCACGTCCATCAGTATCGGCGCCGTCGGGGTGTCGTAGTTCCAGATGTCGTGGTGGACCAGCTGGAAATGCCAGGCCCGGTTACCGGTCTCGACGTCGAGGGCGATCAGGCTCGTGCCAAATAAGTTATCTCCGGGATGGAACCCGCCATAGTAATCGATGGTGGGGCCATTCGTCGGAACGTAGACCAATCCGAGCTCCGGATCGGCCGACAGCGGCGCCCAGGAAGAGACATCGCCCGTCCACTGCCAGGCATCGTTCTCCCACGTCTCGTGTCCCAACTCACCCGGTCGCGGAATGACGTGGAACTTCCACTTGAACTGGCCGGTCCGCGCATCGAAGGCGAGGATGTCGCCGGGAACGTTCTCGATGCGGGTCTGGTTATACCCCTGCTCCGCGGAGTTCCCCACGATGACGGTGCCGTTCACAACGATGGGCGGGGAAGACGCCGTGATGTAGCCCAGCTCTAGAGGGATACCGTAGTAAGGATCGTACTCTTCGCCGTGCTCCAGCCACCGGTCCCAATCCGCGATGAGGGGTGGCAGCAGATCCACGACGCCCGTCTCCGGGAAGCCCGCCAGCGGTATCCTCGTGCCCCAGTTCTCGAGGTGCAGGCCGGTCTCGGCATCGATGGCGTGGAGGAAAAACGCGGGTGTCGCAAGAAATACGACGCCGCGGCCGTCGACCTCACCGTACGCGATTCCCTTTCCGTAACCCTTTCGCATGGAGTACTCGTAGCGCGCGGTCATCGGCTCAGAATAACTCCAGAGAAGCTCTCCCGTCTCGGGATCAAGAGCCACGACATGCCGGCGCTCGCCGGTGACCGTGATCAACTTACCGTCGACGTAGGTGGGCGTTGACCGCGGGGTGCTTGAGCCGAAACTCGCCGCGGTCCACTCCCAGACGACCTCCAGGTTCTCGAAGTTGGTGGCATCGATTTCACTCGCCTGGGTGTAGCGGGTGTGCCAGGCGTCCCCGCCGATGTAGGACCACTGCCCGTTCTCGACTCCCGGTCCCTGGGACAAGACCGCCGCAGGCGCAATAACCAGCACGCCGAGTGCCGGGATGAGCCACTTGCAGGTCACCGACCGCTGCCACCGTTTGTCCTTAATTTTCATGTAAATCCCCCAAGGGTCGACCCGCCTCTTTCTCGAGTTGGGCGGGGGTGACCCGGACTGGCCCGAAATGATTTCAGAATTCTCCCGCTATTCTACTCAAATAGGCTTCCGGGCCGAGAACAGAAAAATGAGTATTTCCATGGAGCCAATGGAGCCAACGATCGCGCAGTGCGGAACCCCAGCAGGTGCGACCTATAGCGGAGTTCCATCTTAGGTCTATTGGTTGCACACGCGTTTCTACCCGATGCGGAAGCGGAATCTCAGGTCCCGCCCAATTCCCAACGACCGCGCGAGGGGGCCGCGGTTCATTCCGCCGCTCGGTCGAAGAAATGGCTGACATGACGGAGCCCCGGCTGTATCCTAATCTCGGAGCCAACGAGGCGCGGCGCCCAGCTTGTGTGTGTCGGGGAGAGACTACCGGAATAGGGAGAGGATCGATGAGGTCTGCAAACGCAAATCCTTTGCGGCGTCGAGTGTTTGAGGCGGCCGCTGTCGGTGCCCTCATGTTCGTGGGGACCGGGCCGTTCGCAGCTAACGCTCAGGCTCCGAGTGCCTCTTCTGAGGTCCCCGATCTGTCCGGGATCTGGAAGCGGGCAGAACGGCGTGAGGTGCTGACTCCCTTGCGGTTGAACGCGAGGGCGGAGGCCTTGAGAGGCGTGTTGGATGAACGTGCCTATCCCAAGTACGACTGCGTGGCAGCGACGATGCCCCGTATCGTGACCGACTCCTACAACTTTCAGATCCAACAGCAGGCTGACCGGGTGCTGTTGATGTTCGAGAAGGACGACGTTGTTCGAACGGTCTGGTTGGAAGGGTATGGCCATCCGGCGCCGAGTGTGGGCGAGTACTTTCTTCAGGGTTACTCGATTGGCCGGTACGAAGGCGCAGAGCTCGTCGTCGAGACGACCAAGTTTACCTACGACCCGCATGGATTCAGCGACGGGTCCCCCACGATTGCGTCCTCGCAGCGGAAGACAGTGAGTGAGCGATACTGGCTCGACGAGGGTCGTCTTCGCGTCGAGGTCGTCACCGAAGATCCCCTCATGATCCTGGAGCCGAATCGATTCCGTTACGCTTGGGATCGGACAGACGAGGAATGGCTGGAGTTTGCGTGCGATATCGAGAACTCGCACACGGTGCTGCCCTTCCTGACCCCGCAATACGGCGTGCCATAGCCGAGGGTCCCTTTGGTGGAGCGTAAGGCGGATGAGGGAGATGATGAAATCGAGTATAGCGACGTTCCTGGTAGGTGCTCTTGCGGCTGTCGGACTGCTGTTGCCGATCGATCGCGCCGATGCCCATCATTCTGCCGCGGTGTTCTTCGATCGGGATCAAATTGTGGAGATTCGTGGAGTCGTCACCCGGTGGTCGTTCTTGAACCCGCATCCGATCCTGATGGTCGAGGTGACGGACCCGGACTCTGAGAAGGTCGAATGGCTGATGCAGTTCACGAACGTGCTCAACATGAGGAGACTCGGGATCACGGACGCGACCTTCGCCACGGGCATGGAGGTGACTGTCGCTGGACCGAGAGCACTCGCGGAAGAAATATATGCGCTGAATCCCGAGCTGGTGGTGCTCCCTGATGGCACAGAAATTGTCGCAGCGCCAGGGCAGGGAGGCGAAAGGCGGGTGACGCGCCCGAACTGAATCGGGCGGGCGCCGCAACCCGGCTCTCAAGTCCTGACAATCCTTTTGCCGGGGGTTGAGAATTGGCCTACAGCCAGGCGTTGACCTACTGATTGCTTACAAACCCCTCCCTTAGTTAGTATTCTTTACCAACTTTTTCAGGGTTCAATCAGCAACACACTAAAGCGACGGAATCTGGCACCTAACCACGGATACTTAACAATACGGAGAAAACAATGAGACTTTTTCTTGCACTATCGATTATCGCAACTCTCTCTTGCTCATTGACCCTCGAGGCTCAGGACACACGGATGAGTTTTTTCGTCACAAGCGAGGGATCGGGTAACGGGGCCGACCTCGGCGGACTGGCCGGCGCAGACGCCCACTGCCAGGCACTCGCCGCGGCTGCCGGCGCAGGCAACCGGACCTGGCGCGCTTATTTGAGCACCGAAGCCGAAGGAGGCCGCGGTGAGAGCGCCCGCCAGCGTATTGGCAATGGCCCCTGGTACAACGCGCACGGCGTGCTCATTGCAGCCGATGCTGACGACCTGCACTTGTACAACCGCACCATCACAAAGGCCACTGCGGTCGACCAAAACGGCGATCAAATCAATGGCGTTGGCGACACCCCGAATCAGCACGACCTTCTGACGGGCTCGATGGGAGACGGCATGGCGTTCTTCCCGGACGCCGACGACCACACGTGCAACAACTGGACGAGTAGCGGCGACGGCAGCGCGATGCTCGGGCACACGGACCGCTTCGGCGGGGGCAATGCCTCGTGGAACGCAGCGCACCAATCGGCTGGTTGCAGTCAGGCTCAGCTGCAGGCCACCGGCGGCGGCGGCCTGTTTCTTTGCTTCGCCACGGACTGAGTCGCGGCCGTCTTCACGACGAAAAACTAATTTCAGGAAACACGGGAACTCGCAGTCCGTTACAGGCGGAACCGAATGCGAGTTCCCGCAAGTTGTTTTCAGGGAACCCAAGCGAAGTCCTCGATACTCAGTATTTCGGCAAGTCCTGACAAATCTTGTCGGACCTTGAGAATTGGCAGGTAGCCCAGAATCATCTGAGTCCGTCGAGTCATTCCTTAAATCCAACGACTTTGAGCCGAGGCAGTGACCCGAGTTGCTGTCGAGGCAGGCAAGGTGCGTGACTCGCCTGCGTCGGGTGCGGCTCGGTTAGGTGCCTAGTGGTCCCCGTTAAACAGACTGTAACTTATCAAGATTTCGCCGGCCGCGCTGGACTTTAGCAAGGATGTCGGAAGCCGTTGCAGTCCAGATGAAGGGTTTCGGGTCTTCATTGTGACGAGCGAGGTAGTCCTCCACGGCCTGGATCAACTCGGGGACCGAGCGGAAAACGCCACGCCGGAGTCGTTGCTCGGACAGATCCCGGAAAAAGCGCTCGACCATGTTGAGCCACGACGCACTGGTTGGCGTGAAGTGCACATGAAAACGCTTGTTACGCTTGAGCCAGTTGACGACTTTCTGATGTTTGTGAGTCGCATAGTTGTCGCAAATAATGTGGATCTCCTTATCTTTCGGCATGGCGCGTTTGATCTGATTCAGAAACCGGATCCATTCCTGATGGCGATGCTTTGGCATGCAGGTTCCGATGACCGAACCGTCCAGGATGTTGAGCGCGGCGAAAAGCGTGGTTGTCCCGTTACGTTTGTAATCGTGGGTCATGGTGCCACACCGCCCCTTCTTCAGAGGTAACCCGGGTTGCGTGCGGTCCAGGGCCTGCATCTGGCTCTTCTCATCGCAGGACAAGACAATGGCGTTTTCCGGTGGGCTCAGATACAGACCGACCACATCCTCCAGCTTTTCGGCGAATCGTTTGTCGTTGGATAGTTTGAAGGTTCGTGACAGATGAGGCTTCAGTCCATGGACCCGCCAGATTTTCCCGACCGTGGACTCGCTCACGCCAACGGCCTTCGCCATCGAGGCCCGACTCCAGTGCGTCGCGTTCGGGGGCTTCTCTTCCAGTGTCTTCTTGACGATCCGGGCTCGCTTCCGGCGACTGATCGTGGGAATCCGTCCGCTTCGCGGCGCATCCTTTTCGATCCCAGCCAAGCCCTGTTCCACAAAACGATTGCGCCAGCGGCCCGCTTTCTGGCGCGTGATCTCCAAGCGGGCGGCGATCTCATAATTGTTCCGACCTTCAGCGGCCAGTAATACAATTCGGGATCGTTCCGCCAACCGGACCGATGTACTCCGGCTTCGACTCAGTCGCTCCAACTCCATCCGCTGCTTGTCATCCAATTCAATGGTCGGTGCTTTCCTCATTCTCTATTGGACGTTGGAAAGCTATTTTAGTTACATTACTTCGAGCGGGGTACACTAGGTATAAGATACCCAGAGGCAGCATCACAACCTTTATAGAGCCACAATTGCCAGTGTATTGATTAGATCGCAAGGCGCAGTAGAGTTAGACGTGTCCGATGCCGGTTTCTCAATGTTAGACGGCTCGCATAGCGAGCCACTGTGTCCTTGGGAAGGAGCACGAATCAATGATCATCGGAACGATTCTGGAAATCGCGCTGAAGCTCACGGGCCTGAAGGATCAACTGGATCAGGCTCGGAGAGAGCGCCGCGACAGGATTGCGGACTACTTCATGCAATTGAGTAAGACCCTTAAAGATGCCCATGAGTCGCTGAGTCAAGGGATGATTCCGCACGGCACTTGCGAGGAAATGCTTTACCATGCCCGCAGCCTGGCTACCACGGTACAGGATGAAATTGGAGAAGCTGAGGCGAAGAAGCTAGCCGAGAGTATGGAAGAGGCGCATGCTCTTGAGCAGTTGCTTTCTGAACTCCATGATGAGGGGGCCCGTCAACAGACACTTGCAGATCTTGATCGTGCACGCGGTATGTTCAAAGCCCTTGGCGTGTCGATGCGTGGGGCGAAGTAGCGAGTGATGCGCATATTGGGTAAATAGGCGTGTAACAAGCAACTGCACTTGACGAGGCGCGCGCACCTTTTCACGCCTCCATTCAGGTGGCGGGTCGCGAAATAATTAGGGGCCGGATTGCTCCGACCCCTGAAACGCTCGCCTTCTTTGGTTGTCTCTGGGTACTTGGCTTTCGACGTGGCGCTGCAGCGGTGAGGCACGATGGCACAACCTAAGGTTTCAGCCGCTGGAGGATGGGCCGCGGTTCGTTATTCCCTCCGCATGGGCCGCCAGGCCGGCGGCTTCCTCAAATTATACAGCCGTCTTCGGAAGCGGAACGTTTGTAAAACCTGCGCTCTGGGGATGGGTGGACAGACGGGTGGAATGGTCAATGAGGCTGGCCACTTTCCCGAAATTTGCAAAAAATCTCTGCAGGCCCAAGCCGGAGACATGCAGGCGCCGATCAGCGTCGGGCAACTCGAGAGCCATCCCCTGTCACGGCTCGAGAAGTTCACGTCGTTGGAACTCGAGCGCATGGGGCGCATCGGGTTCCCGATGATCGCCCGGGAGGGCGACACCCATTTCAGTCGTATCGGTTGGGACGACGCTCTCGACATGGCCGGGGCCGCGTTTCGAGAAGCGTCGCCTGAGGAAGTCTTTTTCTACTCCTCGGGCCGATCGAGTAACGAAGCCGCCTTTCTCATGCAGTTGGTTGCCCGTGCCTATGGGACGGGAAACATCAACAACTGTTCCTGCTATTGCCATAACGCGTCGGGCGCCGCCCTCGCCGGTGTATATGGATCCGGAACTGCGTCAGTGGTTCTTGAAGACCTGGAACGCGCTGACCTCGTAGTGATCGCGGGGGCGAATCCTCCGAGCAATCATCCCCGTCTGATGACGCAACTGGTCAATCTGAAGCGGCGAGGCGGCAAGGTGATCGTGGTCAACCCTCTGCGCGAACTCGGTCTCGTGCGATTCCGTGTGCCTTCGGACTGGCGAAGCATGCTCTTCGGATCCGCGATCTCGGACCTGTACCTGCAGCCGCACGTTGGCTCCGACGTCGCACTGTTCAAGGCTTTCTTGAAGGGAGTGATCGAGAAGGGCGGTTTGGAAAACGAATACGTCCAGCGCTACACGGAAGGATGGGCCGACGTCCGTCAAGATATCGAGACGACATCCTGGGAAGACCTGTGTGGTGTCAGTGGTGTGTCCAGGGAGGAAATAGCGTCCGCTACTGAACTGCTGGTTCGGGCACGACGCGGTATTTTTTGCTGGGCGATGGGGTTGACGCATCACAGCAACGGTGTCGACAACGTTCTTGGACTGGCTAACCTGGCACTGGCGCGGGGCTGGTTGGGCCAGCCCGGTAGCGGCCTCTTGCCGATCCGGGGGCATTCGAATGTTCAAGGTGTCGGATCGGTCGGTGTTACCCCCGCATTGAAGAAGGGGTTTGCCGAAAAGCTCGAGAAGCTTTATGACCTTGGGCCGATTCCCGAGCCCGGGATGGACACATTCCATTCGATCGAGGCTGCGGCAAAAGGGGAGATTCGCTCTGCTTTTCTGCTGGGAGGTAACCTGTTTGCCAGTAATCCGGATCGAAGTTGGGCGGGGCGAGCCCTCGCCAAGATCCAAACGACAGTGCATGTTTCCACGAAGCTGAACGAAGGCCACGTCCATGGTCGCTCCCGGACGGTTCTGATTCTGCCGGCACTGGCGCGTGATGAAGAAATCCAGACGACCACCCAGGAGTCCATGTTCAATCTCGTTCGGCTTTCTGAGGGCGGTAGCCCCGCGCTTTCGCCGGAAATGCGTTCGGAAGTGGAGATCATTGCTTCCCTGGCCGAGCGGATCCTGCCCCCGGACCGCTTCGATTGGTCCGCGTTGCGTTCGCACCGGCAATTGCGTCACGCGATATCCCAGACCGTGTCGGGCTATGAGGCGATCAGACGGATCGACGAACCCGACGGAGGGGAGTTTCAGATCGGTGGGCGAACGTTTCACCAGCCGACCTTTGAGACCTCGGGGGGGAAGGCAACGTTCCACGTCACTGCATTGCCGGATCTTGAGATGAAGAGTGACGAATTCCGGTTGATGACCCTGCGTTCGGAAGGGCAGTTCAACACGGTTGTCTACGAGGAAGAAGATCTCTACCGGGGTAATTCCCGGCGTGACGTCGTCATGCTGGCCGATGCCGATGCACGGCGGCTTGGAGTGCGGGAAGGCAAGCGCGTGCGGGTGATCACCGAAGCAGGGGATCTGGAAGTCACAGTGGCGATCGTCGATATCCGGCCGGGTAACCTGGCCATGTACTATCCGGAAGCGAACACGCTTGTTCCCAAACGGATCGATGCCCGTTCAGGCACCCCCGCCTTTAAATCGGTTGTCGCAAGAATCGAAGTTTCCTAGAACTGATACTGCATGCCCGTTTCGATCCGTCTACGGAAACCGCTTTCCCGCCGACCGAGGTCGGGCTGGTGGTGAATCAACACGCCCCCAGATCAACATCGTCGTGAACTGGTTTGCAGAACTGAGGGTACGGCTGCCGGTTCCGTAAATTACCATGAGAATGATTCTCAGCGCCTGATCGATCATCCTGTCGGAAGTTGACCGTGTTCCAGGCGAACATCCGCCCGAAAATATCAGGAGCTGAACGGATCAGGGCTTGTCTGTATGTCGATGTCTGGGGCACCGTATATTGAAGTTACGTAAGAACACGGGTTCAAAATTATTTCAGCCAAGAATCGAGGGAGATTTAACAGGATGATTTTCGAACAGATCCGGGTGGACGGTGACCGGAACCTGGCTTACCTGATCGGCGACGGGAATAGCAAACGAGTGGCCATAGTCGACGCGTCTTATGCGCCCGAGCGCGTTTTGGAAAGAGTGCAACATCACGGGATGGAACTCTGCTATATCATCAGCACGCATTCGCATCCGGATCATATTGCCGGCAATGGCTACCTTGTCGAACGCACCGCGGCGCCGGAAGTTCTGCACGAAAGTACCCCGCATCCCTGTAGTGTGCGTGCTGGTAGAGAACAAATTGCTGACCGGCGATATTCTTTTCGTCGGAAAGGTCGGTGGTACCGGTCCACATTTTCCTCGAAGCGACCCACGCCAGCAGTGGGACAGCCTGCATCGATTGATGCATCTCGACCCATATACTGAGGTATGGCCAGGGCACGACTATGGGGTGCAACCCTCGTCTACGATTGGCAACGAGATCGCCACCAATCCCTTCCTAATGACGAAGACCTACGAAGAGTTTATCCACCTCAAGGAACACTGGGCTGAATTCAAGAAAAAGCACAACATTTCCTAATAGAGAACGCCAGGTTCACAGCCTTGTGCCGTGGGACCGCAGCTTGGCTCTTGCCCTCGATGTCACGGCTATCACGCCGGCGAACCAACATGATCCGCGGTGAACAGGCGTAGTAATCTATTTGCGAGTCAGACCCTTCAGAGCTTCAATGGCTAGATATGACAAGGGAGAGAAAAAATGAAGGCGGTCGTTTTACATGAAAAAGGTGGCCCGGAAAGTCTGAGAATCGAGGAAATCGATACGCCTCAAGCGGGCCCGGGTGAGGTACGGGTCAAACTCAAAGCCTCGGCACTGAATCGGCGTGACTACTGGATCACGATCGGCCGGTATCCCGGAATGACCTATCCCATCACTGCAGGCTCCGACGGAGCCGGTGTGGTTGATGCTGTTGGCGAAGGCGGGGATATGTCTGCAATCGGAAGGGAAGTCGTGGTCTACCCGGCACGGGCGTGGGGCGACAGTCCACGCAAGTTCGGGCCTGATTTTCGGGTCTTGGGAATGCCCGATCAGGGCACCTTTGCAGAGTATATCTGTGTTCCGGCGAGCGATGTGTATGCCAAACCGGGACACTTATCCTGGGAACAGGCAGCCGCCGTTCCCCTGGCGGGTCTCACATCCTGGCGCGCAGTGGTGACGCATGCAGAAGTGGAACCGGGCCAGAAAGTTCTGGTGACAGCCGCCGGAAGCGGTGTGTCGACTTTCGCCATCCAGTGGGCCCTGGCCCGCGGTGGGGAAGTTTATGTCACCAGTGGGAGTGAAGGGAAGATTGACAAGGCGAAAGCAATGGGTGTGAGCGGTGGTGTGGTCTATCGCCAGGAAGAATTCACGAAGGAGCTTCGGAGGCTGTCCGGCGGCTTCGATGTGATCGTCGACAGCGCCGGTGGAGACGGCATCAACGTCTTGCTGGACACACTGAACGGCGGCGGCCGGTATGTGTTCTTTGGCGCAACGCTGGGTAATGCCTCCACCGGACTGGAAATGGCGAAGCTGTTTTTTCGACATATCCGTATTCAGGGCACGACCATGGGTTCACCGAAAGAATTTGCTGCGATGATGCAGTTTATCGCTGCGAATAAGACCCAACCGATTATCCATCAGGTCTTTGCCATGGATGAGGCCGTGGCGGCGCACAAATTGATGGAGAACTTCAGCCAGATGGGCAAGATCGTGTTACGCAACGAATAGGGACCCGGCAGTCTGAACGGAGGGAATCCTCAAATCGATAATAAATTCCTTTCCGGGAAACCCGGAGCGGTTCGTTAGTTCGTGTACTAATAATTCGGGATACTGGAGCCCATGGTTAGAAGTTCGGTTTTTGATGAATTCGTTCTTGCCCATCCGATCATTTAATTACTCTTAACGCCTCGGCTTCCGCCTCGTTGTTCACCCGCACCGTCGGACCGGTGCGGGTTTTGTTACGGACAAGACTTCAATTACGTCAATCCCCAACAAGCCTCTCCATCAGGATGATGGAGAGGGTCGCCGGTCGTTCGGCCAGGATGGCCGATTGAACGACCGAGCGAAATCTTTATTCGTGCGGTGCCAACTCAGCGTCGCAACTGAGTTATCTTCATTGACCATCTGTTCGTTGGGAGTTGCTGCTTGGACTATGTACTGATCATTGTTGCTGCTCTGATTGCGGGGACCATGAACGCGGTGGCGGGAGGGGGGTCCTTTCTAACCTTTCCGGCGCTTGTGTTCATTGGCGTGCCGCCGGTCGTCGCGAACGCGTCCAGCACGGTGGTCCTGTTTCCAGCTTCTTTCGCCAGCGCGTGGGCTTACCGGAAAGATCGTAAGAATTTTGGAGACCTTGGTTTCAAGGCGATGGCTTTAATGAGCGTAGCCGGAGGCACCCTCGGAGCCACCTTGCTGCTGTCCCTTCCTGAAACCGCTTTCGATTTCATCATTCCATGGCTTCTGCTGGTGGCGACCCTGGCTTTTGCGTTCGGTCCCTACCTTCGCTTGAAACTTCAACGGGAAATCAAACTGAACGCTCCCGTGTTCCTTGCCGTGCAGTTTGTTGCGGCTATCTATGGGGGCTATTTTGGTGGGGCCGTCGGCCTGATATTGCTGTCATTCTGGGGACTGTTCGGATTCTCCGACCTCCGAATGCTGAACGCGAACAAAACCCTGCTTGCAGGTTTGATGAACGCTGCCGCCGTTGTCATTTTCATCTCGGCCGGCCGCGTGTCGTGGACGGAGACCTTGGTGATGTTGGCCGCGGCGATTACCGGAGGTTACTTCGGGGCGCGCGTAGCCCGGCGGTTGAATCCTAGGTTCGTTCGCGCTCTGATCACGGTGATCAGCGTCGGTGTGACCATCGCGTTCTTTGTGCGCAGCTTCTCGTGATGACCCGAGAAAGAGGTGTAGTCTGACCCGTTCCGTTCCACCAGGAGCGATATCGTAGCTGCGGTTCTCGAAGGTCGTTAGAACTCCGGTCGCGGGAAGATCAGGCCGGAAAAGACGATCCAGACCACGAGCAGTGTCAGCAGAACATTCAATGTCTGCCCCGCCAGGTAGAGCAACAGAGGTTTTCCACTGCCCATTTGTTTTCCGAGCTGTCGAAAATCTGACTCCAGGCCGATCGAAAGGAAAGCCAGACAAAAGAACCAGCTTCGGTAGTCACTGGTGACGTCGATCGCCCGGTCGACTGCATCGCCGCCCAGCAGTGGTACGAGGAAGAACGAAACAATGAAAGAGGCTCCGATGAAACCCAGAACGAACTTCGGAAAGCGGTTCCAGATTTCACCGAGCTGAGGCCGGCCGCCTGAGCCGGGTTCGATGCGAGCGACCCAATATAGAGCCACGCCGAAAGCGATGATGCCGATCAGGATATTCTGAATCATCTTCACCACGGCAGCGGTCTGCATCGCGTCATCGCCGAGAATCTGTCCTGCCGCTACAACGGCTCCCGTTGAATCCACCGTGCCTCCGATCCATGCACCGGCGACGATCGGGTCCAGATTGAGGGCCTGCGCGAGGAAAGGCATACCCACCATCATCAGGACCGTGAATATCAGCGTCATCCCGACCGCCAGCGTCAGTTCTTCTTTTCGAGCGCGACAGGCGCCGGCCACAGCGATCGCCGCCGATACACCGCAAACCGAGGTCGCCGCCGCTATGACCATCGCGAAGGACGGTGAGAGTCCGAATCGGCGAAATCCGAGCCAGAACATCGAAAGCAAGACGACGGGCGTCACACCCCAGGCCACGATCAAACCGTACTGACCCAGCTCCAGAATTCTACCGAAGATGACCTCGGCGCCCAACAGGACCAAGCCTATCTTGATGAAGAGCTCTGTTCGAACCCCAGGCCGCAACCAGTCCGGGGTTCCGATGATATTACTGATGATCAGGCCAAGGACCAGGGCCCATAAGGCGTATCCCAGGCCAAAGGCTGCGAGCACTTCATTGGCTGCGATATAGAAGGAGACTGTCGCCAGGACGAACACTGCTGGAAAAGCGCGGATGTAAGCGCCGGTGTTATCTCCGAGCGTCCCGACGGCTATCGTTGTCAGTGCACCCGCTCCGAGCATCAAAAGAACCAGTGGAAGGATCAGCGATGCGGGAAGTCCCGACAGGGGTGAAGACCACTGGGGAATTCCTGGAACGTAGGAAACCATGCCCGCGAAAACCGACGCCAGGAGCGCGAAACCGATCCACACCGACCACCAGTCCTCTCGCGTTACGAATTCCTTGAGCCAACTCATCGCATATCCCTCGATAGATGCCCGGCGTTTGCCGCCTCAGGCCTGCGGAGTTCTTCCAGATTCACTTCCGTATAAAAGAGAGCGCCTGCGTCGAATCCGTCTTCAAGATTCCGGGCGGGCACAGGACCCAGCCATCCTTTCGTTGCCACCGGCTCCAGCACTGTAATGAGCAAGCAGACGAAGATGGGAAACAGGATTATGACCAACACTGTTCGTTTTCGAGATGTCATGGGTTTTTCCGTCGTTCAGGTCCGACAATTAGATAGGAAGTTGTTATGTATGGCAAACGCAGTGGGTGTTCGTTTTCCAATATTCAGAGCAGTTTTCCTGGAAGCTCGCTCACATCCACTTGTCGCGATCTTTGTAGGCCTTGAAAGGTGTGTTCGGGTGGTCTTTCTTAAACTCGAGAAATTTCTTGAGCATTTGCTCGTGGCGCCGAATCGACGTCTTGAGCGCCGCATGCGGCATATCGATCAAGAGCCGTTCGACTGCCCACACGTTCCGTTTCGAAAGCCTCCAATTGCTCCGGGTAAATTCCCTGAGGTCAGCGACTCCGTAAGCGATGATCCGCCCTGAGCCGTCGACGTAGGGATCGACATAACTGAGTGCCAGTTGCCGAATCGTTCGAAAGACCGGTTTACGTCCGTGCAGTCCCACGTCCCGGGATTTCGCAATGGTTCCCCACATTCCCCTGACGCTGAACAGGAACAGCACATGGTCCAGATAGTCGACTGATTCCAGATCGAGCAGCAGGGGCGGGTGGCCATGTTGCTCCATGATCGTTGCCGCGGAAAGTGCGGCCTCAATACAGTTGGCGCTGCCAGACCGCACGACTTCCCGAAAGGTTCTCAGGGTGTGCGGTTCCCAGTTGTAGGGCAACGAACGCAGATATTTTTGGACCTGAAGGGGCGTTCGGTGTTGTTGAATAACCGATTTTTCCTTTCGGTTGAACTCAGTCGAAGACGGCCTTCGGTAATTTTTTCCCGCGTCCGGTTTCGGTCGTTTTCCAGTCAAGAGAAGTTCAAGATGGTCTATGACGACGCCTTCGCTGCCTGGGCCATTCGCTCCTGCATTCGGCGGGTCAGGTGTGGCACGATACCGATCATGCGTTCGATCAGCATGAGTTGGCCTCGATGATGCATCTCGTGCTCTTTGACCGAGAGCAATATCTCGAATCTGCTTTTCGCGGGCGGCGTTGCGCCTTCCGGCATTTCAACGGACTCTCCAAGGAACTCTTCGGACACGCTCTCGACAAACTGTGCCCAGATTTCACCGTTTTTCTTGAGCAGATCGATCACCTCATCCTTGGTTCGCGACTGTGCCTCCTCCGCTCCGAGTTTCTCCATAGTGCCGCGGAAATCGTAACCCTCAAGCGTCGTTCTACGCTCGACGGCGTTGATCTGATGCCAGAAGCTGTAGGAGAGTGCAATGTGTGTGAGTAGCTTCTCAACCGTCCGGGTCTGGGGCCCGGCCTGATAGCCGTACTGTTCGTCCGGAATGTCTTCCGCGATCTGAATCGTATTCTGACGGACGGTTCGAATGCTGGCCGCCAATTCTTTTGTACCGTAGTAGTTCATTTCTTTCCTCCGACAAGTTTTCCTAATTCTATGGCATTTCCTGTGGATCGTGTTTCGTGCAGAAAATAGCCTGGGTAACATAGGATTCGCTATCCTAGTCCCAAAACAAGCGCATAACCAGTCCGCCGAGGCCCAGTTCGCGCCGATAGAATTCGAGGCATAGAATCCCGTTCCCGGATGGCCTGTTCCAGGTATCGAGTTTCTGTTGAATCTGTTTCAGTTCAGCCTCGCTGGTGTTGGACGGTTGACAGAAACCGGGACCTCGATCGCCCGGGCTCAGAGTCATGATCGGGTCAACATCGCAGAGGCTGACGCAACACATCCACCCCGCGGAACAAGACCGGCAACCACCGGTTCCAGGCCAGGATCCGGAACAGAATGCGCCGCCCGGTGCGCACGAGTTGGCACGGCACAAGCATGAAAGCGTTCAAGAAGGTTTTGAACTCCATGCGCAGCACGGTTTGCTTCTCAGCCTGATATTTTTGGCCCCAACGTCCGGTTTCGGGAAGCAGCAATGCAAACCACGCTTTCAGTGTCCAGGCCAGTGACGCGATCACCATGTAGGCCCAGTTGCTGGTCTGATCTCCGACCGGCATCCGCAACGCCTGAACGCCGTTCTTCAACTGCTCAATGAGATTCTCCTGATTGCACCGTTGATTGGCACGCATCACAATCTGGTCGGCCGGATCCGAACGGTTGGTAATGTAGAAGAAGTACCGGATGTCGTCAAACAACACCTGCTCTCCTTTGGCCACCGACAGATTCTTCCGCACCACGACGACACGGTAGTCCCGATCGCAGGCTCCGGGTCGATACCGAAACTCGGCCACATCCTCACCCTGCAAGCGGATATTGTCGAAACCGCGCTGCCGAACGATCTCTTCCTTCACGTTGTCGGGACGTTGGCGCGGTTCGGTCGCCACGTCGTATTTCGCGGGCCGTTCCAGGCGCTTCCACTGGCGCGGCTCCAGTTCATCGGCCCGGGCCTTCAGGTTCGCCATCGCGTCAATCCCGAATATGAAACCCACCTGCTGGTCGTCCCATCCGTCCAGATGCCGGGTCTGGCTGAAGTCCGTGTCCCCGCGCAGCAGGATCTGGCGAAACCCCGCATGCCGGCACAATGCGATGGCTTGGTCGAACCGGACCGCGGCTCCTTCATGCGACGGCCGGTTGCCGCTACGATTGACCAGATACAGCGGTTCGGCGGTGTTGGCCAGCGAGATCATCAGCGGGTGATATCCCCACGTCCCGTCGTAGGCCACGTCCATCCCTTGCTTGCATTCCCCCGTGGTTTCGGCCAGTGTCCCGTCCGCGTCCAACACCGCTTCTTCGAAAAACGCCGCCGGTTGCTGTCGCCAGACTCCGAGCCGGACTTGATTGGTTGCCTCCATCAGACACTCCACGTCGTCGGCCTCGAATCTCCGGCAGAAGTCTCCCGCCGTCGTCGGATCCGGAATCCGTTGCGCTCCCAGCGCATCCAGATACACCGCATCGTTGCGCCGCAGTTCGATGTCTTCCAGGCACGTTCCTCCGCTCAAGGCGTTGTAGGCGATGTTCAGCACGTGATCCGACTCGTGATACGGCAGGTGCCGCTTCAACACATGCACGCCCTTGTCGATGGCTTCGATCAGCCCGGTCCGCCGCGCCACCAGTTGCATCGTCCCGATACCACCAACCGATGTGCCCCGCGTCCGCTCTCCCATCTCGTACTGAATGTTGCTCGCCGAAAACATCGGCTCTACCTGATCCGTCCAATGCCGGTCCCCAAGCCGACGTTCGATTCGCCGCTTGCGGTTCCTCATGTTCTTGCGCGTATAATCGTTCATCTGAAATGCCTCCTTTTCCGAAGAATCTGTTCAAGGTTTTTTTCGCACGGAGAGGGGGCATTTCGGGTACTTCCGCTCTTATTGCACTATCATTTCCTCGTCAATCACGCTTGTTCAGGGACTAGTGGAGAGGCCCACAACAGACAGAATAGAATGGTTCGGAGGGAGGACAGGGAAATGAAAGCGCTGGTCACAGGTGCGACCGGATTCATCGGGCAAGAGCTCATCAAGCGCCTCGACGCGCCAGTGGCGCTGACCCGCAACCCCGATGGCGCTGCTGCACGCGGACTCGGAGTGCGGACCATGGCCTGGGAGCCCGCTGCGGGTCCGCCTCGAGTGGCTGCATTCGAGGGCGTAGACACAATATTTCATCTTGCCGGTGATCCCGTGGCCAAAGGCCGTTGGACTCGAGCGAAGAAATCCAGAATCCGTTCGAGCAGGGTCGACGGCACCCGCCACCTTGTCGATGCCCTTGCCGCCATGGAAAAACGACCGTCCTGTCTCGTGAGTGCTTCGGCCGTGGGGTATTACGGTGATGGGGGAGAAGAAATCCTGGACGAAACGTCCAGCGCTGACGGATCCTTCCTCGCCGAAGTCTGTCAGGCCTGGGAACGGGAAGCCTTGCGAGCGGCGGATCACGGGATTCGCGTCGTCACAGTGCGGACGGGCATCGTTCTCGGCGCGGGAGGTGGGGCATTGGCCTCGATGTTGCCGCCCTTCAAGTTGGGCTTAGGCGGCCGTTTGGGGAACGGAAGGCAGTGGATGCCATGGATTCATATCACAGACCTGATCAGCCTGATGCTGCATGCGGTGGACCATAAGGATATGCGGGGTGCAGTGAACGGGGTTTCTCCCAACCCGGTCACGAACAGAGATTTCACGGCCGCGCTGGCGGGCACCCTCCGCCGCCCGGCGCTCTTTCCGGCACCCGGATTGATTCTCAGGCTCGCCCTCGGTGAATTTGCCATCGTTTTGCTGGCGTCACAGCGAGTGGTTCCGACCATGGCGACCCAGTCAGGATTCGAGTTTCAATATCCGAAGCTCGAGGGCGCCCTCGCCGAGATTCTTGAATAGGCGCGTTACGACTCCTCTATTAAAGAGAGGGCAGGTTTCTCTCCGCATGCGGGTCGCTGATCCCGGGTCTCGGTCACTTCTTCCCGGCCACCTCTGCTTCGAGCACAACTGTTTCAGAGGGAACCGTGTTACGGGCTGAGGATGCGCGCCAGTAACCCGCCAGAACACTGCCGATCAAAGAATGGAAGAGACTGGAAATGGCACTGGGAACCGCGACGAGAGGATTGACGAAGTTCGCTCCGGCCAGCACAACCCCCAAGCCGGAGTTCTGCATGCCGACTTCGATCGCGACCGTGCGGGCCGAGACCACGTTTGGGGATAAGGCGCGGGTCAGAATGTAGCCGAGGCCGAACCCGCAGACATGCAGTGCGAACACGGCTCCGATCAGCAGCGAGCCGGACTCGATGATGGCAGCCCGGCTGGCTCCGATTATCGAAGCGACGATCATCGTGATCAATACGACCGATACTAATGGCGCCACCGGAAGTATTTTGTGAGTCAGTCCGGGTGCATATCGTCTGAGGGTCAGACCTGCCACGACCGGGACGATGACGACCTGCAGCGTGCCGAAGAGAAGACCGGCTGCGGGAACATCCACCCGGCTGCTGGCATACATTGCCGTGAGAGTGGGGGTCATCAGGACCGAGAGTGATGTGGACACCGCCGTCATTGAAACCGAAAGGGGCACGTCGGCAAGCGCCAGATACGAAATTACGTTCGATGCGACTCCGCCCGGACAACACGACACCAGAATCAAGCCGACAGCGAATGGAGTCGGCAGCTCCATCACTCGAGCGATGCCCCAACCAAGAAACGGCATCACTATGTACTGCAGAGCCACACCCAGGCCGATCAAGCGCGGCCGCAACGCGACCCGGCGGAAGTCGTTAATCTCCAAGGTCAGGCCCATAGACATCATGGTCGCGCCGAGAGCGAGGGTAATGAGAACACCGCTGAACCAGGTAAACACCTCTGGCCGGTAGAGTGCCGCGACGCTGGCCAGGAGGACCCAGAGTGGAAATGCGAAGGTCGCGAATTTTATGATTCGTGAAACTCGGAGCATCGAATCCGGGATATTACGCGAAAAATTTAAGGACTGCATTCAAATCTGGCCTTTATAGGTGACATTTTGATAATTTAACTTCGTCGTCAGAAGCCTTTTCTCTGGAGGAAGCGTGGGAATCCGAAACTTGACCCTATTCGTGCTGGCTGCTCTGCTCTGTGGGTTCGTGCCCTCATCCCTCTCCCAGCGCCCCAATCCCTTAGATGAATTGCAGCGCCGGGCCGAAGAAATCTATTTCCAGCAGAGGATCGATTCTTTCGTCGAGGACACCTTTGAATTCTACGAGATCAGCGGTGAACTGATTTCTTTTCGTGTCCATCCGAACATGACGCGGGAGGAATTGAATCTCGTGGATGAGAAGGCCGAAGACCTGGAAGACATGGCGGGCGATCTGATTTCCTTTGTGCAATTCATCTCTCCGAGAGTGCGTGGAAACACAGACGACCTCTGGGTCATTCTCGAACCGGTGGATGAGAACTCCAGCATGGAAGCCCGGCTCACCCTGCTCCTGTCAATGGTCAATGGAATACAGCCCAAACTCCAGCATTTCGTCGAACTCCTCACAGAAGAGACTGAACCCTCCGTCGAGGTTGAAGATCTGATAGTGGAAGCATCGCTGCCGTATCTGATCGCGGGAGGGCTGGAAGAACTTCGCGAGATGGCACGCGCCCTTCGACGCACCTTGTAATTCGAAAGTCTGGCTCGGAGTCTTCCATGGGTGGCCAAAGCGCCTCGCACCAGATCCTGTTCGTTTGCATCGAAAACTCCAATCGAAGCCAGATGGCCGAGGCTTTTGCCCGGATCCACGGCGGCGATGATGTGGCTTCCTACAGTGCGGGCTCGGAACCGGGAGGGGAGGTGAACGCCCGTGCCATTGCCGCCATGGGGGAGATTGGCTACGACTTGGGGACTCACCGCTCCAAATCCCTGAGTGACGTTCCGGACGTGGAATACGATTGGCTCATTGCTATGGGCTGCGGCGATCGGTGTCCCTTCGTGAAGGCCCGGCATCGGGCCGATTGGGACATTCCCGACCCGAAATCCATGCAACCTGACCAATTCCGCGAGGTCCGGGACCTGATCGAGCGAAAAGTCAGGGAGCTGGTCGATCGCCTCCGAAACCCCTCCCAGGTCTAATTCCTAAGCGCAAATAATGCGCGTATGTGCATGATTCGCGTCAAGAAAGGCCTGTTATGCACACATAAAACAGGCAGAAAACCGGAAACAACCGGCCTGAAAAAGGTCAAAACACCCCAAAATTCCCTTGACATCAGGGCGACTCGGCGTTGAAATAGGCAACCCCCGGGAGATCTAGCCCGGATTTCTCAAGAGATCTGAGATAAATCGAAACAGAGTACGACGGTAAAGGACCGAAAAAGGCCGCCCTGTCTGGCATAGAAGGTTTTGTCGAGAAACTTTCAAACCAAGACGGAGGCGGCCTTTGTCATGACAGAGTGTAAAACAGAAACGGTTCAATTTCACGCTTTGGGTTCACGCGAAGTACGCGGTCAATTCGACGGTGGAGACATCAGTTCCGACGGTGGCGGTTTGCTGCTGCGGGAGGTGGAGAAACGGACCGGCATTGTGAAACAGTTTGCCGGATGTTTCCAGGATCATCGGGATCCACGATTTGTGGAACACCGCATCGAACAACTGGTGGGGCAACGGGTGTACGGACTGTGCCTGGGCTATGAGGATCTGAACGACCACGATGAACTGCGTTCCGATCCGGTCCTGGCCGTGATGGTGGATGAGACCGATCCGAAGGGACGAGGTCGGAAGCAGGCGCGGGATCGAGGCAAGGCGCTGGCGGGCAAGAGCACGCTGAACCGGCTGGAGCTGTCGACCGAGGGTGCGGCCAACCATCCCTACAAAAAGATCGGCCGGAACGAAGGGGCGATCGATCGGTTGATGGTGGACGTGTTTCTCCAAGCCCATCGGCGAGCCCCACGGCAGATCATTCTGGACCTGGATGCGACCGACGATCCGATTCACGGGAATCAGGAAGGGCGCTTCTTTCACGGCTACTACCGGCACTATTGTTATCTACCGCTGTATATCTTCTGTGGGGAGTTTCTGCTCTGTGCCCGGCTGCGACCCTCCGACATCGATGGTGCGGCCGGATCGGTCGAAGAGCTGGAACGGATCGTGGGCCAGATTCGACAGAAGTGGCCCCGAGTCCAGATTGTGATTCGGGCCGACTCGGGTTTCTGCCGCGATGAGATCCTGAGCTGGTGCGAGGCCCAGCACCGTGTCGATTACGTGATCGGACTGGCGAAGAACAAGCGGCTGCTCCGCGCGATTGAAACTCCGATGGAGAAAGCGAAGCAGCGATTCGACAGGACCGGAAAGTCGGCGCGCGTCTTTAAGACGTTTCAGTATCGGACCCTGGACAGCTGGACCCGAGAGCGACGCGTCATTGGCAAGGCCGAACATCTGGCCAAGGGCGCCAACCCGCGGTTTATCGTTACCTCGTTACCGAAAGGCCAACCCACCCCACAGCAGATCTATGAACAGATCTACTGTGCTCGTGGGGACATGGAAAACCGGATCAAAGAGCAACAGCTCGGATTGTTTGCCGACCGGACCAGCACGGCCACCATGCGCGCCAATCAACTCCGACTCTACTTCTCATCGGTCGCGTACATGTTGATGCAGGCCTTGCGGCGGCTCGGATTGCAAGGTACCCAATTCGCGCGTGCGCAGTGCACCACCATCCGCCTGAAGCTACTCAAGATCGGAGCGCAGATCCATGTCACCGTCCGCCGGGTCTGGATTCGGATGGCCGGTGGTTATCCCTATGCCAACGTGTTTGCTCAGATCTACGCGAACCTTCAGAAAATTCCTCTGCGCTGTTAAACGCCTCCCCCGAACATCACGACCTTCCGGCCTCGGTAGGGATAGCTGTCTCCGAAATCCGCTTTCACAGTACCGTTGTCATGAACGACAGTCCCGAAGCGCCCATTTCTCAGTTGAGCCGGTGCCTTTACTCGCGCCGCACCGCTCACGAACCCTATTCTGTCTCCAAAATACAGTTCCCGGCATCATTCATGAGAAATGCGGGCTAGAGGTCAAAATGGAACGATTAAAAGAGGTTATGACTCTGCGAGAAGCCTCGCAATATTTAGGGGTCTCCCCAGATACCCTTTACAAGTATCTGGGCGAGGACAAGATTCCTGCGTTCAAGCTCGGAAATCGGTGGCGATTCAAGAAGGACTTGCTGGACCGGTGGATGGAAAAGAAGAGCGAACGCGGGCCAAGTTCTCTGGTGAGACCCGGTCAGAAGACACGGCGCTAAGCCGCCGATGAAGGAACGATTGACGTATGTTTGGTAAGAGTAAGGCACTTGTTGGACTCGACATCGGTTCGAGCTCGATCAAAGCGATCGAGCTGTCCAAATCCAAGAGTGGCTACGAAATCGTAGGTTTTGCGCGCCATACGCTCGGGCCGGATGCGGTCGTCGATGGAGCGATCACCGACTCGGGGGCGGTGTCGGAGGCCATAAAAGCGGCGTTCACCATGGGTGGCTTCAAGAGCAAGGCCGTGGTGACCAGCGTGTCCGGGCACTCGGTGATCGTCAAACGTGTTGTGCTTCCTGTGGATAGCGCCGAAGAAGTCGAGAGCTCGATACAGTTCGGTGCCGACGAGTACATTCCCTTTGAAATCACAGACGTCAACCTCGACTACGAAGTGATAGGCCCGTCCGAAGGCGAGGACGAGGGCCTTGAGGTTCTTCTGGTCGCTGCCAAGAAAGGACCAGATCGAGAACAATACCAACGTCGTTACGATGGCCGGTCATTCCGCAGAAATTGTTGATATTGATGCCTTTGCGCTGCAGAACGCCTTCGAGGTCAACTACAATCCGGATCCTGATCAGACGATCGCGCTGCTCAATATCGGGGCGTCGCTGACCAACATCAATATTACGAAGGGCGGCATGCCCCTGTTTATTCGGGATGTGTCCGTGGGTGGAAGCCAATATACCGACATCTTGCAGAAAGAGCTGCAACTCAGCTACGAGGAAGCCGAAGACTTGAAGTTTGGAAAGCAGGTTGGGATGTACGATGCCGACATGGTCGCCCCGCTGCTGGATTCGATTACCGACATGTTGACCATGGAGGTTCAGAAGACTTTCGATTTCTTCAAGGAGACCTATCCGGACGAGACGATTTCGGCCGTCTATCTGGCCGGAGGCACGGCCAGCGCGGCGGGTTTAGTCGAAAAGATTCAAACGGCTTTCGGTTATACGACCGAGATTATAGATCCGTTTAAGGCCGTTACGGTGGGTTCGAAGGTGGGTACCGGGATTCAAGAGGTAGGCCCGGCTGTGACGGTCGCACTCGGTTTGGCTTTAAGAGGTTTTGACGCATGATCCGCGTGAACCTATCCGGAGCTCCTAAGAAGGCAGCGGGCCGCAAGGGCCTCAGCATTCAGCTGCCGGCCAATGCGCTTCCTGTCCTGTGGGTTGTGATCATCCTGGGAACCGCCCTTTATGGCTACACCTGGTATTCGGGCCTCAACTCTGAAACTGCGGATCTTGCGATTCGGATTGCGTCCGCGGAAGGCCAGTTGGCCCAGCTTCAGTCCGTCATCGATGAAGACGCGGCTTTCGAAGCCCGGAGAGAAGAATTAGCAAACCGGATCATGACGATCGAAGGACTGCAGAGGGATCAGGTTAGTCCCGTTCTTCTGCTGGATCGTTTGAGCGAGGCCATTACGCCGACGGAATACGTATGGTTGGAGCAGGTCCAGCTAAATGACACGGTGATCACGATGGCGGGTGTCGGGACATCTGTAATCGCGATAGCAGATTTCGTATCCAGTCTCGAAGACACGGGCTATTTCGGCAACATCAATCTTGTGAACGCCCAGGACACGGCCGGAACATTTACATTCCAGATGAGCTGTGATTTCTTGCCGCCACCGCTGACAGTTGAAGAAGCAGTGGCTGAGGAGTCCGAAGGCGCAGGCGAAGGAGAGAACCCCGAACCCGAATCCAATTAGTGGATGCGGGTTTGAATACGGTTTATGGCTGTCAACTACAGTGACTTTCAGAATTTGCGCTGGTACTACCAGGCCCTCATCGTAGTGGGTGCTTCGGGAGTCATCCTCGGTTTGTTCTGGTATCAGTTCCTGAGCCCGATCGAGGCCACCGTCGTGGCCCAGAACGCCCAACTGACCCAACTCAATCAGGATGTTGCGGCCGCCCTAGCCAGACAGCAGCAATTGGCCGAGATCCGTGAGGAATCTGAAGCGTTGCAGGTGCAACTTGACGCCCTGAAGCCCATTTTGCCGCTGGAACGGGAGACCGACCAGATTCTGCGCCAGGTCCAGCAAGCCGCGACAGAATCGTCTCTGAGGATCCTGCGGGTATCGCCACGGGCGACCGTGGACAACGAGTTTTACTCAGAGTGGCCGATCGATATGCAGGTTGAAGCCACGTACCACAACATGGGTCTGTATCTGGATAGAATTCGGGATCTGGAGCGAATCGTGAACATCACCGGGCTTCAGATGACTGCGGCCGGAGGTGGCCTCACATCGTCGGTGTCCGCTACCTTTACCGCGACGACATTTGTATATCGCGAAGAGGAGCCGCCGGCGGGGAACGGACCATGAGCTATAAATGGTTACTCATATGGGCTCTTGTTCCGGTCGTCGTGCCGGTCGCGGAGGGGAAAACTGCTCCTCCGACGATGCTGCTTCAAGATGCGCCTGATGTTGCGGTAGAGGAAGAAGAAGAGCCCGCGCCGCCGCCATTGGCGATTCCAGAAGGCTATCGATACGACCCGCGCGGTCGACGGGATCCTTTCGTGAATCCGGTGCCACCACCACCACAGGCAGTCGACCCTCTGTCATTGGTGCCGTCGGTGCGCCCTTTGGGCCTTCCGGGTGTGCTGTTAAACGAAGCCCTGCTGGTTGGAGTGGTGACCTCGGAAGAGCCGTCGATGAACGTCGTGGTTGTGCTGGCTCCCAACAATCGGACGTTCTTTGCTCGGGCAGGGGATGAACTGTTCGACGCGGTGGTCAAAGAGATCAGCCCCAACGCAATCATATTCGAAGTAAAGCCTCTCGGAGGTCAACCCGAACCCGAACAACGAGAGGAAGTCGTGCGAACGTTAAACGCGACGCCAGGAGAATAAGTGATGACTGTCTTCACTAAAACAACCACTGCAGCGAGCGTTCTCTTGGTCCTGTCAACCATGACCCTGGGGCAGATTTCAGACGATTCCATAGCGGTTGAAACGCTGGTTGTGGCTCCGGCCGAAGAAGGGGTCGAGTTCACCATCAACGCGACCGAGTGGGTCCGGTACACGTACTTTGACCTGGAAGGGCCGCGTCTCGTTGTCGACTTCCACAACGCGCGGAATGCCTTGGGATTTCTGAACAAGGAAGTGGGTCATGCCGGCGTCGACCGGGTCCGGGCGTCTTTGTTCACTGATGACAAGCGCGAAGTGACGCGTCTCGTATTTGACCTGGAGGAAGAAATACCCTATGAGGTCATTGATGATGGCGCGGGTCAAGTTCGTGTGCGTTTCGGTGTGAACGACGATCGGGCAGTGCAGGCACCCGGTACAGACTCGGGCGAGGGTCTGGCGAACCTCCCCACAGAGGACACTCCGATCGAGCCTGGACCTTCTGCCGACGCTTCTCTGATTCTGGCGACCTATGAGCCGACGGAAACGGAGACGATACCGAGAGTCTTGCCTGCGGTCGACGTCCATGAAGTCGCCCATGAAGTCATTGATGCGCTTGAAGTGGCCGAGGTGGTTGCTGTTGGAGACGGCACCCTTGAGATAGCAGAATTTGCTGCGGATGATGACCGAGAAGCGTCTCTGGTTCCCATAGCCGCGCCGGTTTTGACGCCGGCAGTGGAAACGGTATCGCTAGGCCAAGGTCTCTTAGCCTCGATATCGGAGCGCGCAGAGTTTGAGATTGGTGTGGCCCCAGCAGCTATCGTTGTGGAAGCGCTGGGATCTCCCGCCCCTGCCGGCGTCGATCCGGGATCCCTGGCCCGGCTTGAAACGGCAGGTGTGCCTCCTCGATCTAACGCCGAGGCCCCCGCCGAAACCGTTCCTGTTGCCGGGATCGCAGCTGCCCCACCCCCGTCAGCGTTCTTGAGTCAGACCGTCGAGCCTTCCCCAACGCCGCAGTACACCGGTGAGATTGCTACGTTTGATTTTAGAGATCTGGACCTGCAGGATTTCTTCCGATTAATCGGAGACATCAGCGGTTTGAACGTGGTCTTGGATCCTGCGGTCAACGGCACCGTGACCTTGCTGTTACGCGCCGTGCCCTGGGATCAAGCTCTCGATTTGGTGCTCCGGAACAACAGCCTGGGTTATGAGTTGGAGGGGAATATTCTGAGGGTCGCCACGCGCGCCACCCTGCAGGCCGAAGAAGATGCAGCGCGCCTGTTGCGTGAAGCACAGGCATTGAATGCGCCGCTGATGACCGAGACCTACATATTGAGCTACACGCAGTCGGCAACGGTGTCGGCCATCGTTCAGGACCTGTTGTCGCCGCGAGGCACGATCATTACCGACCCGCGCCGCAATGCGCTGATTATCACCGACATCCCAAGCCAGTTTGGACGTGTGGGATCTCTCGTTTCGTTCCTCGACACTCCGTCCCAGCAGGTGGAAATCGAAGCCCGCCTTCTTTCAGCGAGCAAGTCGTTCTCCAGAGATCTCGGTACCCAGATCGGTCTTCTGATTGGCAACAACAGTCAGAACGCTGTTACGGGTCTCCCGGGCTCGGGAAGTCCCTTCGCCCGGACGCCTGTGCCCAGTGTGAACGTGGGTGGAGCCCTCCCGCTTATTTCCGATTTTCCGGCTGGGGGGACGTCCGGACTGTCGTTCCTGCTCGGTGCGGGCGGCGACATCTTGTTAGACACGATTATTCAGGCAGCCGAGGCCAGAGGTACCGCAAAACTGTTGTCCCGGCCCAGAATTACGACGCAGAACAATCAATCAGCGACTGTTTCCCAGGGCACTCAGATACCCGTTCAGACCAATGTGAACAACACGATTACGGTCACCTTCGTCGACTTTTCTCTCAGTTTGACCGTGACGCCACAGATAACGGAAGCCGGGACGATTTTGCTGACGGTGGCCATCGAGAACAGCAGCCCGGAATTCGGGCGATCCGTCAACGGCATCCCCTCGGTTTCCTCACAGCAGGCCACAACGCAGGTTCTCATACCCGATGGCGGAACCGCCGTGATCGGAGGAATTCTGCTCGACAACGATTCCGTCAACGTCAGTCAGGTCCCCGGGCTGGGCAACATCCCCGTGCTGGGGAATCTGTTCAAGAGTGCGCAGGTGATCAAGAGCACGAGCGAACTGTTGTTCTTCATTACGGCGCGCATCAAGCCGGCGAACCCGCTGGAGTTCCTGTCGGCAACGACATCGGAGGAGTCCTCCCAGCTCTTCGCTCAGTAATTGGAAACAGGCGATCCTCTATCCGGGTGAGGGTCCTCCGCCTTCGAGCGTAAGGATTGTCATCCGGAACAGGTTCGAACAGGTCGATCAGGTGCCTAGTCCTCTCTTCCAAGAAGTGTTTGAAAGCGTACGTAAGCAGCTCGCGGGTTTTCGGGCGCTCGCTCTCGTAAGCCTGGATGGCGGAGTCGTCGAACAGTTGACCGGCGATTCCACGCTCAATCCGGACACGCTGTCCGAGTTCGCCACGATCCTTCGCATTGCACAGCACACCTCCGAAGACACCGCCGCGGGCCAGCTTACCGAAATGTCATGGACCGCGGACCGGTCCCTGGTCCTCGCACGGCGTGTTGCGGGAGAAAGTTTTCTGATCCTGGCGGGAGAGCCGGAACTCCGTCTTGGTTTCGCCCGGTATCTGCTCAGAAGAGCTGCCTGGGAACTCCGGCCACAGTTTGAGAAAGCTCCAGGGTAGGAGCACGGCGTTGATCTACGGTGCTACAAGTGCCGTTCGGTCCAATGCTATACTCTTCCGATTGTCATGAACTTCAAAGAGCTGAAAGAACTCATAGAAATCGTTTCAACGAACGATAACATCGAAGAACTTGAGGTCGAGAAAGCGGGCGTACGTCTGAAGGTCCGGAAAGCCGGGAGCGCTCGGAAGCCGACGCAGAGTTTCGACGTTCCGCATCCCCAGGGTGCCGCTGCCAGGGTTCTCAATCAGCCTTCCGCAGATACCCCAGCGGCGGCTGATGGGGCGGGAGTATTTTTCGTGGCCTCCCCCATGGTAGGAACGTTCTACCGGGCGCCCAACCCGGACACGGAACCTTTTGTAAAAGTAGGGGATTTCGTCGAAAAGGGTAGTGTCGTTTGCATCGTCGAGGCGATGAAGTTGATGAACGAAATCGAATCCGAGGTTGCCGGAGAGATCGTCAGTATTCCTGTCGAGAATGGCCAACCTGTTGAATATGGTGAGCGACTGTTCGCCATCCGCCCGCGCTGATCGTCTGATCTGAGGTCTCCAATCCCGATGTTCAGGAAAATACTGATTGCCAACAGAGGAGAGATCGCACTCCGAGTCATGTTTGCATGTAAGGAACTCGGTCTCGGGACGGTTGCCGTGTACTCCGAGGCGGACAGGGATGCCCTTCATGTTCGATTCGCCGATGAGGCCGTATGTATCGGGCCGGCTCGTAGTGTGGAAAGTTACCTCAATATTCCCAGCGTGATCAGCGCCGCCGAGCTCTCCAACGCAGACGCTATACATCCCGGTTACGGTTTCCTTGCCGAAGACGCCCATTTTGCCGAGGTGTGTGAGGAGTGCGGGATCAAGTTTATCGGTCCGTCTCCGCTCAGTATCCGGATGATGGGCGACAAGGCCCGTGCGCGGTCGGCAATCTCCCGGATCGGCTTGGAGGTGCTCCCGGGAAGCTCGGATCCAGTTAAGGACTCCGACGAGGCTCTGGCAATTGCGGATGAGATCGGGTATCCCGTCATTATCAAGGCTGTGGCCGGTGGTGGAGGCCGGGGAATGCGGATTGTGAGAGAGCCCTCCGACATGGCAGGGTCATTGGGGACCGCGCGAGCCGAGGCCCTGGCGGGCTTTGGTTCGGACGCGTGCTATTTGGAGAAATTTGTCGAGAAGGCCCGCCATATCGAGTTTCAGATTCTGGCCGACGAACACGGCAACGTGATTCATCTTGGTGAGAGAGAGTGTTCGATTCAGCGCCGGCATCAGAAACTGCTGGAAGAGGCTCCGTCGGTAATCATTGATGATGCGCTACGGCACAAGATCGGGTCCCGGGTCGTGGCTGCAGTTAAGGAACTCGGCTACACGAGTGTCGGGACGATGGAGTTTCTCGTCGACGGAGACATGAATTTCTATTTCATGGAGATGAACGCGAGGATACAGGTCGAGCACGGTGTGACCGAAATCGTTACAGGTGTCGATCTGATCCGCGAACAGATCCAGGTTGCTGCGGGCGAGGTCTTGCGCCACCGCCAGGAGGACGTTCATTTCCGGGGTCATGCGATTGAATGCCGGATCAACGCCGAAGATCCGTTTACTCATCGGCCCTCTCCAGGGAAAATAACCTCGTGGCACCCTCCGGGAGGGCCCGGTGTGCGCGTTGATACGGCTGCATACGCGGAATACGTGGTGCCGCCCTATTACGATTCGCTGATCGCCAAGGTGATCGCTCTTGCAGCGAGTAGGGACGAAGCACTGCGCCGGATGGACCGGGCATTGAGGACGTTTATCGTCGAAGGCGTTCAAACAACGATACCCCTCCATTTGAAGATCCTGGCTGACCCGCGTTTCAAGGCCGGGGACATGTCCACGGCTTTTCTCGAACAGACCGGTATCCTCGCCCCCGGCACCGGGGTTAGCAAGCCTGCATGAAGCGGCCCCCCCCGCTCTACGCCATCGCCGATGCGGCCTTCGGCGATCCAATTGACATTTCCCGCCGTCTATTCCGAGGTGGCGCCCTACTCGTACAGATTCGTAACAAGCAAGCCGCGTCTGGACAACTTCTGGAACAAGCCGTTCGGATCGTGCGGGAGGCTCCGCCTTCCGGAATGGTCATCGTGAATGATCGGGCCGATGTCGCGGCAATTGCGGGTGCGGCGGGTGTCCATGTCGGTCAGGGCGATCTCCGTCCGTCTATGGCGCGGGCAATCCTCGACAGCGAGAGCGTGGTTGGCGTTTCCACACACAACGTATCTCAAGTCCAGGCTGCCCTTGCCGAACCTGTGGACTATATCGCCGTCGGTCCCGTTTTCGAGACATCTACGAAAAAAGATCACGCAAAGGTGCTTGGCTTGGAGTGCCTCGCTGAGATCTGTGAAGCGGTTGACCGGCCGGTCATTGCTATCGGGGGTATCCGACTGGAACACCTGGGAGAGGTATTTGCGGCCGGCGCAAACTCGGTAGCGGTGATTTCGGATCTGATCGGTCATGGATCAATTGAGGCGCGGACGGAAAAGTATCTGGATAGACTGGCCGAGATCGAAGGCGTTTAGGACCTCGTGGATCGCTTAAATACTGTTGAAGCGGGCTCCAGAATGACTCGTAGCGGTCCGCACGTTCAGAGATCAAAGATGATTGGATCGAACCGGGGGCCGAGCAAGCGCCGAACTTCGGAATCGGTGCGCGGGTGCCGATAAGCCATTAGAACCGTCTACTAGTCCCAAAACAAGCGCATAACCAGTCCGCCGAGGCCCAGTTCGCGCCGATAGAATTCGAGGCATAGAATCCCGTTCCCGGATGGCCTGTTCCAGGTATCGAGTTTCTGTTGAATCTGTTTCAGTTCAGCCTCGCTGGTGTTGGACGGTTGACAGAAACCGGGACCTCGATCGCCCGGGCTCAGAGTCATGATCGGGTCAACATCGCAGAGGCTGACGCAACACATCCACCCCGCGGAACAAGACCGGCAACCACCGGTTCCAGGCCAGGATCCGGAACAGAATGCGCCGCCCGGTGCGCACGAGTTGGCACGGCACAAGCATGAAAGCGTTCAAGAAGGTTTTGAACTCCATGCGCAGCACGGTTTGCTTCTCAGCCTGATATTTTTGGCCCCAACGTCCGGTTTCGGGAAGCAGCAATGCAAACCACGCTTTCAGTGTCCAGGCCAGTGACGCGATCACCATGTAGGCCCAGTTGCTGGTCTGATCTCCGACCGGCATCCGCAACGCCTGAACGCCGTTCTTCAACTGCTCAATGAGATTCTCCTGATTGCACCGTTGATTGGCACGCATCACAATCTGGTCGGCCGGATCCGAACGGTTGGTAATGTAGAAGAAGTACCGGATGTCGTCAAACAACACCTGCTCTCCTTTGGCCACCGACAGATTCTTCCGCACCACGACGACACGGTAGTCCCGATCGCAGGCTCCGGGTCGATACCGAAACTCGGCCACATCCTCACCCTGCAAGCGGATATTGTCGAAACCGCGCTGCCGAACGATCTCTTCCTTCACGTTGTCGGGACGTTGGCGCGGTTCGGTCGCCACGTCGTATTTCGCGGGCCGTTCCAGGCGCTTCCACTGGCGCGGCTCCAGTTCATCGGCCCGGGCCTTCAGGTTCGCCATCGCGTCAATCCCGAATATGAAACCCACCTGCTGGTCGTCCCATCCGTCCAGATGCCGGGTCTGGCTGAAGTCCGTGTCCCCGCGCAGCAGGATCTGGCGAAACCCCGCATGCCGGCACAATGCGATGGCTTGGTCGAACCGGACCGCGGCTCCTTCATGCGACGGCCGGTTGCCGCTACGATTGACCAGATACAGCGGTTCGGCGGTGTTGGCCAGCGAGATCATCAGCGGGTGATATCCCCACGTCCCGTCGTAGGCCACGTCCATCCCTTGCTTGCATTCCCCCGTGGTTTCGGCCAGTGTCCCGTCCGCGTCCAACACCGCTTCTTCGAAAAACGCCGCCGGTTGCTGTCGCCAGACTCCGAGCCGGACTTGATTGGTTGCCTCCATCAGACACTCCACGTCGTCGGCCTCGAATCTCCGGCAGAAGTCTCCCGCCGTCGTCGGATCCGGAATCCGTTGCGCTCCCAGCGCATCCAGATACACCGCATCGTTGCGCCGCAGTTCGATGTCTTCCAGGCACGTTCCTCCGCTCAAGGCGTTGTAGGCGATGTTCAGCACGTGATCCGACTCGTGATACGGCAGGTGCCGCTTCAACACATGCACGCCCTTGTCGATGGCTTCGATCAGCCCGGTCCGCCGCGCCACCAGTTGCATCGTCCCGATACCACCAACCGATGTGCCCCGCGTCCGCTCTCCCATCTCGTACTGAATGTTGCTCGCCGAAAACATCGGCTCTACCTGATCCGTCCAATGCCGGTCCCCAAGCCGACGTTCGATTCGCCGCTTGCGGTTCCTCATGTTCTTGCGCGTATAATCGTTCATCTGAAATGCCTCCTTTTCCGAAGAATCTGTTCAAGGTTTTTTTCGCACGGAGAGGGGGCATTTCGGGTACTTCCGCTCTTATTGCACTATCATTTCCTCGTCAATCACGCTTGTTCAGGGACTAGGTATGTCAGGATGGTGGTTCGAGAGCACGGAATTGCGTAAACTGTAGGGTTGAATAACGTGTGCTGCGGTCTGCCGTGGCCGAAGGATGGGGCGGAAGGTGCCAAGAGACGCATTGTTGGAAGTGTCCCAGCAGCAGCATGAGTGGAGTTCGTCCGTTGTTACTGCAGCCGTGCCTGCGGTCGAGCTGTATATGATCCGCACGCCACGGCATCGACCCGCGCTGTTTTTGCCGCGCAGTTCACTTGAGCTGTGCGCCGCCACGGAGAGCAATCGATTCCGCCGCTTTATTCGCCGGATGATGAGGAATCGAAATTTCCTCATCCGTTGGGTCGGTCGGGTGACGCGGGGGGGATACCGCTACTATCAGAAACTTGAAGATAGGATCGACCCGCTCGAACGGATGATCAAGGCGCTTAACTGCCCGCGCTCGTTGCGTATCCTGCACGCTCCAAGCTCCAATCCGGAATCGCAGTTTCGGGATCTTCTGCGTGCGCAGATCATCAAGCACACGGCGTGGCTCATCGTCGACGGGGCCCTGACGACAGTTGCTGCGATGTTTTTCTGGGTGCTGGTGCCCATTCCGGGTCCGAACGTATTGTTCTATTACCCCGCATTGCGGTTAGCCAGCCACTACAGAGCCATGACCGGGGCGAGACGCGCGCTACACAGTATCGAGATCAAGTTTGATGCGCTGTCCAACTTGGCCCGTGTCGAAGAAGACCTCCGAAACCAGTCGAGCGGCACTGACGCAGATGAGTTCGTCACCGGTGTTGAGGGACTGGCAGTTTTTCTCAAACGATTCGTGTAGTGGCCTGTACACCAAAATCGGGACCAGCGTTCGGGCCAAACGGCGCTGGATTCCAGGAGACGACTTGGCGACGACTCGACGTCACAGCGACGAGGCAATGTCCCTGCATTCCGAGGAGTTGACGACAACGAAGGCAATGCCGATTCGCGGGAACCCTTTGGGCCGATGGGGGTTGCCGACGATATCTTCGTTACGAGCCGTCCTCGATGCAAAAACATCGATTTCCGTCTCGCGCCTCGATCTCGCCAGCAAGACCCATCGGCGCTGGTCCCGATTTGGGTGGTACAGGCCACTAGCAGCCCGCGGCAGCAGTCTGCGCGTTGTACTTTGAGGGATTCACAAGACATATGTGCGATGTGATTGGGTGCCCCGTTATACTGGCGTAAGCAGCTAAATTATAATGACATAACGCCATATGCACCTCCCGCTCGAAGCTATGCCGTCCGTATCTGCGCTGTTTCTGGACTACATTCAGGGTTCGGATCGCGCCCGTCAGTTCTTCTCCTACGATCACTCGTTGGACGCTGTCGCGGCTTTCGCACGCGAGTCTGCACCCACTATTGATGCCACCCGTCGGGACAGCCTGACTGCGGCTCTGGAAGCGGGGCACAGAAGGTGGGGCCTGGACATAGACTCGATCGAGCGGCTGCGATCGGGTGCCGTAGCCGTCGTTACTGGCCAGCAGGCCGGACTCTTCACCGGCCCCATGTACTCGATCCTGAAAGCCCTGACTGCCGTCAAGCTTGCCAGGGCGCTGGTCGAACGGGGTGTTGAGGCTGTACCTGTATTTTGGATCGCGGCAGAAGATCACGATCACGAAGAGATCGAATGGGCCGGAATTCTAAGCGAGGACTCGACGCTCGGGAGGGTCACGACCCAATTGGGTGATGGCGCCCCGACACCGGTCGGATGGCTCCGCTTTGGTTCCTCCATCCAGGAAGCGATCGACGAGTGTTTCAGCTTCCTCCCGCCTTCGGAGCATCAGGACGAGGTGCGGACGCTTGTCGAAGACGCGTATTGTCCGGACGCGTCTCCGGTTGATGCCTACGCCCGGATGATGGCCCGCCTGTTCAAGGATTCCGGGTTGATACTGGTGGATCCACTCGATTCGGGTTTGCGGGAGCTGGCAAAGGATGTCCTCGGGACTTTAGCGAGTCAGGTAGCTGCGGTTCGTTCGGCACTTCTGGCACGGGGCCGGAAAATTGCGGAGGCGGGTTACGCGGAGCAGGTGAGAGTCGACGAAAGCTTTACGGGGTTATTTGCCTATCGCGGCCGTGCCAGAGAGCCATTGGGGCCAGGAGACGAGATGGCTTCTCTGAGCTTGAGTCCGAACGTGCTTCTGCGGCCACTCGTACAGGATTCGCTGTTTCCGACGACCGCTTACGTGGGTGGGCCGGCTGAGATCGCCTACATGGCCCAGGCAGGATCCGTTTATGAGTGCATAGGGAAGCCGATGCCCCCGATCTTCCCGAGGATTACGGCTACGTTGGTCGAGCCTCCGGTGGCACGCGTCATGAAGAAATATGATTTCAGCATCGCAGACGTATTTCAGGGTATGGATAGCCTGAGAATGAGCGCGGTGTCCTCAGGTTCCGGGGCGGAGGTCTTCCGTGACGCACGTCAACGCATGTCCGATGAGATGGCTCGTCTACGCCCGGTTCTGGAGGGCGTGGATCCCACTCTGGGTGGAGCCCTGGACAACGCCGTTCAAAAGATCATGCACCAGGTCGATACCTTGCATGCGCGGTTTGTAAAGGGTGAGTCACGACGTGACGCAGTTCTGGAGAGACATCTGAAAACACTGACAACCCGTTTGTTTCCCGACGAGAAAGTACAGGAACGTGTGGTGAACGTGACGACGTTTCTCGGTCGCTATGGCTTGAATCTCGTTCCGATGATGGATAGGGCTTTGGAACTCGACGGCTCGGTGCACCAGGTGGTTGAATTGTAGGAGTCCGCGGTTAGAAGTCCGCGAAATATGATTTCGCTCGGTCGTTCGCTCAGATGACCATCTCTGTCGCGTTCCACGCGTGGTCTGAACGACCGGCGACCCTCTCCATCATCCGTGATGGAGAGGCTTATTGGGAATTACGGAATCTTTATGCCGTGCTTAGAAATAACCCGCAGCGTTCCGACGGTGCGGGTGGACGGCCTTCAGAACGAAGAGGCGGTAGCCGAGACGTCAGAGTAAGAAAACGATCAAACCGAGCACGATAATTATTCGGCCGCCTTTAACCCCAGGAAGCGAGCTTCGTGGGGAGAAACCCGGCGCAGGATAGCGACATGAGATCATCAAGAGAGTCATTCAGCCGACCCTCAGACGCCATATGAAGATTGGTATTACCTGCTACCCGACTTACGGCGGCAGTGGAGTCGTGGGCACGGAATTGGGCAGGGAAATGGCCGCGTTGGGCCATGAGGTCCACTTCATAAGTTATGCGCTTCCGATTCGCCTCAGGGAAAGTGACAGAATTCACTTCCACGAAGTCGAGGTCCTGTCGTATCCGCTATTCGAATATCCCCCGTATGATCTGGTCCTGGCGACAAAAATGGCGGAAGTGATGAGCAGGTCTCAGTTGGACATCCTGCACGTGCATTACGCTATTCCGCACTCTATCAGTGCTTATCTGGCGAAGAAGATGTCCACCGACAGAGAAATTCCGTTTGTGACGACACTCCACGGTACCGACATCACCTTGGTGGGGAACGATCGATCTTATTTGCCGATCACCCGCTTCGGGATCAACGAGAGTGATGCGGTGACGGCGGTCTCCGAATACCTGAAGGAGCGAACAGTTCGGGAGTTCGACACGAAGCGGGCGATTGAGGTCATACCGAACTTCGTCAACTGTGACGTCTTCCGGAAATCGTTCGACTCAAAGTTTCGCGCCAGGTTTGCCGCCGAAGATGAAGGATTGATGATCCATATTTCGAACTTCAGACCGGTCAAACGGACGGCAGACGTGATCGAGTTGTTCAGCCGTTTACGACGGAAGCAGAAGGCCAAGCTCCTGATGGTCGGGGACGGTCCCGAGCGGCCGAACGCAGAGTGGCTGGCCGAAGTGCATGGAATTCCCGACGATGTGCTCTTCCTGGGCAAGAGTTCTGACATGGAGCAGTTGCTGTCGATCTCAGATGTTTTGGTGTTGCCTAGCGAACAGGAGTCGTTCGGTCTGGTTGCGCTGGAGGCCATGGCATCGGAGGTTCCCGTGATCGCGACCCGAGTAGGAGGCCTGAGCGAAGTTGTGGAGGATGGATCGGACGGGTTTCTGTTCGATGTGGGTGACATCGACTCTATGGCCGAGGCGGGGACATCGCTCCTTGGCGACAGAGAACTCCGTCAGAAAATGGGAAAATCCGGCCGCGATCATGCCCAGCGCGATTTTTGCCACGAAAAGATCGTCAAACGTTACGCGGATCTCTACGAGAAGACGATTTCCGAGGCATCCTGAAGCGTCTCTGTTCCCCTGAATAACAAAATTTTTATTAATAACTGGGAGGGATCTGGGCCGCCCTGCCCGTACGACGCAAAATTTGCGCGGTTGTCTTATTGATTTAAGTGATTGAAATTAAAAGCCAACGAGCGGAATTGAACCGCTGACCTACTGATTACGAATCAGTTGCTCTACCAGCTGAGCTACGTTGGCAAAAAAATGCTCACCCAAAGGGTGAGCAAGAGTTGTAAAGAGAAAAAGGATCTACCCCTCAGAAAGGGATAGAAAGCTCCAATGCACCCATAATTTAAATAGGGGGTTGGAGCTTGTCAACATAAATCATTTCTAATGACAGAAGGCGTTGCGTTTATTCGGGTTGTGCGGATTCGGGCGGTTCCGGATTGAGTTCTTTTCGTGTAAGCGATTGATTTAGCTTAAGTTGTATGAATTCCAGTTCGTCCGGACCACTGAAAATGAGACCCGGGTGGTGATTTATCATGTAGATACGGAAACTGACGAATAGCACGCTGAAGACCACCGTAAAAGCCAGCGCAACTGCTATGAATTCGAAGATGGTCAGAATCATTTCGGGCAGCGTCAGAGGATCCGGAAGCGTCTCCGTCCACGTCACCTCCGATTGATAACTGAGAGCCGACATGATGGCCTCAGACAGATCGTCGCTGTCGCTATTGATGAGTATGGCAAAGAGAGGCCCGGATCTCCCATTGGGCAAATTACCGTCGAAGGTTTGAAGCCAAGCTTCAGAATGCCGCCGCGCCAGTTGTTGTGTCGGATAGAGCAACATGGCGAGTTGTCCTCGACCGCTCGGCTGTATGTAATCGGCAAGGGCGACTTCCACGCTGTTGTCAAAGCCGAGCGCGGCAGGATCGAGGCCTGTGAGGGTCTCGAAAGCAGCCGATGTCAGGATATATTTCTCAGACTCTGTGACCCGGCCTTCCGCCGGTAAGAGCAGCGACACGGGGGCCTTTCTCGATCGACCGATAATGTTGTCGGCGATTATCTTGCCCATGGCATCCATGAGCTGGGGCGCGCCTTCCAGTCGGACCACGTAACTGGATTGCCAGAGAACGAGCATATTGTTTGTGCGATAGCTCTCAGCTCCGACGACCGCCGGCTCGAAGCCCGGCCCCTGCCAATCACGCTCCAACGCGAAGAGACCATAAGAAGCCGTGGAGTCGTTCATTTCGAAGAGCGTGATTTCCACCCTCCCATCGTTCGAAGTGAGTCCCACCTGAGAAGCTCCAATCAGGCCGAAATCGAGGACGCTTGAGACATTATCCCCGACCAGGATTTCGACATCGCCGGTAGTGAACTCGATGGGTTCGGCTTCGAGGCTCCAGGCAGGATCCTCCAGTATCAAGCTGATAAGAGTTTCCCGGTTCTGGGCCGCGACGTGAACGGAGATCAAAAGAATGGCCGCAACAGTCTTTGCTAGATTTAATAGGAAACTGGAGGTCATCGTAGGTTTAACAGCCTGTGGCACGGCCACCGAGGGTTGTCCTCAGGCTGTAAGAATTCAGTCCCGAGCCTGGGCCGTCTCGAAGCCGCTCAGGGTGTCCGAGTACGATTTTACACCTTCAAAGAGAGCATCGGTAATTTGTTCCCGGCGTTCTGCCCCTTTGAGCAGACGTTCGTCGTCGGGATTGCTGATGAAGGAGACTTCAGCGAGGATCGAAGGCATGTTGGCGCCGATCAGCACCACAAACGGAGCCTGCTTCACGCCCCGGTCTCTCCCGAAGTCGGGCGTGGTCGCCAGTGCCCGTTGCACATGGGTAGCGAATTCTCTCGATTCATCCACCTTGTCCCGAAGCATGATCTTGCTGACAATATCCTGGAGTTCAGAAATCGACTGAGCGGAAGCCGCGTTTTCACGCGCGGCGATTTCCGAACCCTCGCGGGTGGTCGCGAAATTGAGGAAGTAGGTTTCAAATCCTCGGATAGACTGACTGTTACTAGCGTTGGCGTGTATGGATAGAAACAGGTCTGCTTCTGCCTGATTCGCCATGGCCGTTCGGGTTTCCAGCGGTACAAAGGAATCGTTTTCGCGTGTCAGGACGACTTCTGCGTCCAGCTCTGCTTCGATCCGCTCTTTGAGACGACGTGCAATATCGAGAACCAGGTCCTTTTCAGTGAGCCCACTTGGACCGATCGTTCCCGTATCGCGCCCACCATGGCCCGGATCGATAACAACACGCGCTACCTTCAATCCCAGGCTGCGAATGAGGGAATGGTCTCCGTTTTCCGTCGGTTGCGCCAACCTTAGCGTGCGCTCCTCGCTTGCCTCGGTGAGTTCCGCCCCAGCCGCAGGTCGGGTTTCAGCCGCGACAGCGGTCGCTTCGGGCTCAGGTTCCGGCGCTGGCAGCGGCTCCTCTGCTGCGGGTTGGCCGGTGGCGCCCAGAACGTCGATGACCAGCCGATTGGGATCACGAAGCGTGAAGGTTGTCACGTTGCTCAGCTGAACCAGGTCGAGGACAACGCGGACGGTATCCGAGTCGTACTGGCCCACGCGGATGTTCTCCAGCATGACCGATGCGACCGGCAGGGCGCGTTTCTCAAGCGATGCCCCGACCCGAGAGTTCGCCAGGTCGATGAAAACCCGCGGCGGGTCTTGAACCTCACCCCTGGTAAAGGCTGGTTCTCCAATCATATCGACGACCACCCGCACCGATTTCAGTGACTCCCAGTAACGGATGTTTTCTATGGAAACTGTCTCCGGCGATTGAGCGGGCTCGGCCCTGTCCTCGGAGACGACTCGAGCCGCTTCGACTGTCTCTTCATTCCGGCGGTTCATGCGCTCGATGTCAGTACGGGCAGTGGGCAGAAATCGGGACGAAGGATATTCCCGGATCAGGAATCGAAGCGTCGTGATCGCATCTTTCGGATCTTGGATTTCTTCATAGAGCGCTGCGATATTGACAAGGGAGTCGTCTGCGTAGCCGGTGTGAGGTGTGATCAGGTAGACGCGCTCATAAAGCCGAATCACCCGCAAAATTTCGGCTCGGGATCGATCTGCGGCGGGTTTTTCTTTGAGAGCTATTTCCTCTTTCTGCGCCGTCTGGTAGGCCTCGACTGCCTGGGCTCGCAAAGGGGATTGCGACCAGGCAGCAGTTGCAGAGAGCAGCCCTGCCAACAGCACCGAGAAGAGCTTGGACAGTCGCACTCGCTCCGGTGGTCGGGGGTTTATAATCACAGGCGATCGCTACTCGACGTTCGAGAAACGCAATACTCCGCGGTCATCGACCGTGGTTGAAATTGCCCGGCTCGCCGGCGCTTGCACTGCGGCCTGGCTGGGCGCGTTGGCGGCCGGTTCGGGAATCGCCCGAGCTGGAGGCAGAACATCGGCAACGGATTGGATCCTCCCGCTCTGGCCGCCACGACGGCTGTAGGCAGACTTTACCTTTCGGACGTAGTCCTGGGTTTCCGGTATGTTAGGTATTCGACCCAGTCGTGCCACACGGTTTTCACCTGAGTTGTATGCGGCCAGCGACAAATCAAGGTTCCCCTGGAACATCTCCAACAGGAGTCTTAAATAGCGGACACCGCCGTCTATGTTTTGAGCCGGATCGAAGAAATCGCGGACTCCAAATCGTGCGCCTGTTGCCGGAATCAGTTGCATCAGTCCCATCGCCCCCTTTGGGGAGACAGCGCGCCTATTGAAATTGGATTCAATTTCTATTACTGACCGAACCAGCGTCGCATCGACTCCGTGTCTGGCCGAGATACTGTCGATAAGGGAGTCCAGTGGATTGGCAGGATTGGAGGCTGCAATCCGACCGGGTAATGTCGTTGGGTTTCGAACAGCTGTCGTGGGCTCGATGGCGGTTCGGCTGTTAATGGCTAGGTTCGTGAACACGATCTTTCCGTCGGTGCTGACAATTGCTGAAATACGGTTCTGTCCCCAGGCCTCCTCGGCAACGCTCAGGGCAGCAACGGTCAGACCGATCGCGAAAAGCCATCGAATGTTATGCATAACCACTACAGACGGTGGTCTAGCCCACCAAATCTCCCACGATATTGTACACTTCTTGTAAAGCCTGATCCAGCTTTCCGGGTTCTTTGCCCCCGGCTTGGGCGAAGTCAGCTCGGCCTCCACCGCTGCCTCCGACCAGAGCGGCCACCTGCTTGATGATCGTTCCAGCGTGGAGTTGGCCTTGCAGGTCTTCCGATACTGAAGTCACCAGCGTTGCTTTTCCGTCGGAGGCCATGCCGAGGACCACGATGCCTGAACCCATTTTCCGACGCAGGTTTTCAGCCAATTCGCGCATCAGCGCCGCGTCGACCCCGTCTACCTTCTGAGACACGACACGGACGCCCGATACTGTGTTTTCAGCCTGGAGCAGATCGTCGAGCCTGGAATTGGCACCTTTGCGCTTCAGGCCTGCTAACTCAGTTTCAGTCTGCTTTTGCTGATCGAGAATCTTCTCGATGGTTCGTGCCAGCTCGGAGCGCGGTGTCTTGAGCCGCTCCGTCAGCGCATCGAGGAGCTGTTCGTCTTCACCGAGCCGTTCATAGCTGCCCTGACCCGTGACCGCTTCGAGGCGGCGGATTCCGGAGGCGATGCTGCCCTCCGAAACGATTTTGAACAGACCGATGTCGCCGGTCCGTGTCGTGTGCGTCCCGCCGCAGAGCTCGCTGCTAACCCCAGGCACCGAAACGACACGTACTTTTTGCTGATATTTCTCACCAAAGAAAGCAATGGCCCCCGATTCGACAGCCGCGTTGAGCTCCATGATTTCGGTCCCGACCGGGTGATTCTCAAGGATGACGCGGTTGATGTTTCCTTCGATGTCCTCGATCTCAGCTCTACCGAGCGCGGCGTAGTGCGTGTAATCGAATCGCAGGCGGTTCGGGGCCACCAATGAGCCTGCTTGCTTGACATGCACGCCCAGGGCACTCCGTAGTGCGGCATGGAGCAGGTGGGTTCCGGTGTGGTTGGCTGCGATTCGTTTCCTCCGCGGGGCATCGACCCGGGCTTCAACCTCTTCACCCACCGAGAGTTTTCCGACTTCAACCTCCACGCGGTGGACTGTGAGCCCGTGCGCGGGTGAAATGGTGTCGACCACCCGGACGGCCCCATTCGGAGAAGTCAAACCCCCGATGTCGCCGACCTGCCCCCCGGATTCGGCGTAGAAGGGGGTTTCCGACAGAATGACCTCCGCCTCCCCGCCCTTGCCTTCCACCGTCTGGATGGACTCGTTGCCACGGACAATCCCCAACACACGGGCCCGGCCTTCGGTCGTGTCATATCCGAGAAATGTGGTCCCGCCCTCTGTGAGGAACTTTTCGTAAGCCGCCGACGTCCTTTGACTGCCTTTCCAGCTCTCTTTCGCCCGTTTTTTCTGCTTTTCCAACGCCGCGTTGAAACCGTCGGCATCGAGACCCAGGGCCTTTTCTTCCGATATCTCTCGAATGAAATCCAGCGGCAGCCCGAAGGTGTCGTACAGCCTGAACACCTCCTGGCCGGCGATGACATCGCTTCCTGCGGCAAGCGTCTTTTCCGCTATTTCCTCCAGCTTGCCCACAGCCACGGATACTGTGGCTGAAAAACGCCGTTCCTCACTTTCGACAACCCGGGACACGTATTCACGGCTGTTGACCAGATCGGGATAGGCGTCCTGCATCAGCTCCACGACATGTCCGGTCATGGTGTGGAGAAACGGTTCTTTGTGACCGAGGATGGTGCCTTGTCGAATCCCGCGGCGCATGATCTTCCGCAGTACGTATCCTCGACCCTCGTTGGACGGAATGATGCCGTCACTGATAAGAAATGTTGCGGACCGAACGTGGTCGGCAATGATTCTCAGTGACACATCGTTCGAGGGTGACTCCCCGTATCGCACACCGAACAGTTCGCCCCCACGATCGATCAGCGAGCGCAACAAGTCTGTGTCGAAAACGCTGATCTTGTCCTGCAAGACCGAAGCCATGCGCTCCAGTCCCATGCCCGTATCGATGGATGGTCGTGGGAGCGGGTTCAAATCACCGCTCTGGTTCCGGTCGAACTGCATGAAGACCAGATTCCAAATCTCGACGTATCGTCCGCACTCGCAGGGGAATTCGCAGTCGGTGTGGTTTCGTTCGCTCCCCCCGGCCCCGAAGTCGTAGTAGAGTTCTGAACAGGGGCCGCATGGTCCGGTCTCGCCCATCTGCCAGAAGTTGTCCTTTTCGTCCATCCGAACGATGCGTTCTGAGGCCACTCCGACGTGATCGTTCCACAAATTCGCAGCTTCGTCGTCCTCCCGGAACACAGTGACCCACAGTTTTTCGGGGGGCAAAGCGAATTCCTGGGTCAGGAGTTCCCACGCGAATTCCACCGCTTCTTTCTTGAAGTAGTCTCCAAACGAGAAGTTGCCCAGCATCTCAAAGAACGTGAGGTGTCGGCTCGTGTGCCCGACGTTGTCCAGATCGTTGTGTTTGCCACCGGCGCGGACGCATTTCTGAGCGCTGACCCCACGGGAGTAATCCCTGGTGTCCAACCCCAGGAAAACGTCCTTGAACTGGTTCATGCCTGCGTTCACGAAAAGGAGTGTGGGATCCTCGGCGGGTATCAGCGACGAACTGGATACGCGTGTGTGACCGCGGTTCTCAAAAAACGTCAGAAACTTTTGCCGGACTTCGACGCTGTTCATAGAAACTCTTCCATCTCACGGAGAATCTCCTCCGCATCATATCCAAGACGTTCCATGGACCTCGAAAGACGAGCCGCATCCTTCTTTCGAAGGGGGGAGTCGAGCTTCGAACTCTTCATTTTAGCCCTCAGGATTTCCCGGGCTGTAGGCCAATTCTCACTTTCTATAACTTCCCGAATAACGTCTGCAGGAACGCCGTGGCGCTCGAGGTCGGCTTCGAGCTGTAGTCGGCCCCGGCGTGTACGACTCCTTACGAAGTTTTCAGCGAAGCGGCGGTCATCGAGGAAACCCTCCAACCTTAAGCGTTCGATCACTTCTTCGGGAACGGTTTCGAACCGTTGTTCCAGCTTAAGGCATAGTCGGTGAGTGCTGTAGTCACGGCCTGCCAGCAGTTTCAGGGCGTGGCCGTATATTTCCTTCATGAAACTGAGATGGGTGACCCGGGTTAAGGATGTCTGAACCCGTGTCACTGCCGTTCGAGCAGGTCAGCCTACGGGGGTCAGCCAGCCCGCGGGCGCTGGACCGTTTCCGCTGACGATATCGAAAAATCGAGATTGGATCTGTTCGGTCACCGGGCCTCGCTTGCCCGTGCCGACTTCAATGCGGTCGACGGATCGAACGGGAGTGATTTCGGCCGCGGTTCCGGTGAAGAACAATTCGTCGGCGATATACAGCCATTCGCGGGGAATTGCCTGCTCCCGAACCGTCAATCCAGATTCCTTCGAGATCGCCAGGACCGAGTCGCGAGTGATTCCGGCCAGAACGGACTGGGCGACGGCGGGTGTGTAAAGGATGCCATCACGGACCAGAAAGATGTTCTCACCGCTGCCTTCGCTCACAAAACCGTCTGTGTCCAGGGCGATGCCCTCAGCGTACCCGTTTGTTACGGCTTCGATCTTGATGAGCTGTGAATTCAGATAGTGGCCCGCTGCCTTTGCGGTCGCCGGAGACGAGTTTGCCGCGGATCGGGACCAGGTGGACACGCAAACATCCACTCCGGTCTCCAACGCTTCCTGTCCGAGATATGAGCCCCACTCCCACACCGCGATATAGGTGTCGATCGGGATTCCAGCCGGGTCGATACCCAGATGCCCGTACCCTCGCAGAACGATGGGGCGGATATAGCAGGCCTCCAGTTTATTAGCGCGAATCGTCTCCAGAACCGCTTCGGATAAAGCCGATTCGTGGTAGGCCATATCGAGCCTGTAAATTTTTGCAGAGTTTATTAATCTGCGAATATGAGCGTCCAACCTGAACACTACCGAACCCGCAGGGGTTTTATAGCAACGGATGCCCTCGAAGCAGGCCGAGCCGTAGTGGACGACATGCGAAAGCACGTGAATTTGGGCACTTTCCCAATCGATGAGTTCACCGTTACGCCAGATTTTTTCTGATCGAGTCACGCGTCAATACCGGGATCAAAAGGTCCCTGACTCGCATGTTACACTGAGCCGACCATGCTAACGGGGAAATTCCGCACGGGATTGGCTGTCTTACTGTTGGTAGGATTGATTGCGGGATGTGGCTATCGCTTGGCCGGAGAGCGTGTTGATTCAGGTGCAGGGCGGACCCTGGCCGTTCCTGTTTTTCGAAACCTCACAACGGACTTCAGGATCGAACAGCAGTTGACTGACGCCGTACGCCGCGAACTCATTCGGCGGACGCGCTATCGGGTGACACCGGCTGGGAATGGCGATGTCATTGTCGCAGGCGAAGTCCTGGACGTTACCTCGATTCCGATCATTTTCACCGACCAGGGGCGTGGTACGGCCTACACTGTTGCCGTTGCGCTGAGTGTCCGAGTGACCGATACCGCCGACGGCAGCATCCTGTTTCAAAACGACAGATGGACGTTCAGCGAGGTATTCGAGCTTTCGAACAACTCGGTAGAGTTTGTTCCTGAGGACTCTGCCGCAATCGATCGTCTGGCCGGTCAATTTGCGTCTTCACTGGTCGCGTCGCTCAATTACGCGAGCCGGAACCCGTGAAGTTTTCCCAATTTCGGCAACACACGCCCTCAAATCCCAGCCATGTCTACGTGTTCGCTTGCGAGGACGACTTTCTAGTCGAGGAATCCAAGACGACGTGGGCCCGCATCTTCGGAGGGACGTGGGATTTTGAGAAGCGGACCGTAAAGGAATTCGAATCCATCGATTCATCTGAGCTGATGGAGTCGGCCCTGAGCCCGCCGCTGTTCGGTCCGTCGCGAGCGATACTGGTTACAAACGCCGGCAAGATTACAAAGAAAAGACTGGAAGACATCGGGCGCATCGGAGAACTGCCTCAGTCCTGGCTGAAGATAGTCCTGGTGGTGCAATCCCGGCGTTCAATTATCCGCGCAAAGCCGGCGATTCCCGTAATCGAAATTGACCCTCTACGGGCTGGAGACACGGTTCGCTGGCTGCGTGAGGGCTACGGTGTGTCTGCTGATGTCGCGCGATATCTGGTCGACAATCTGGGGACGGAACTCCAGACGCTCCATGCGGAAATGGAGAAGCTGACGATCTATCTGCGCGGAGCCCGTCCGCCGGAAATCCTGGACGTTGACCAGTTGATCCTGCGTTCGGAACAATTCGGCCCGTTCGAACTCGACGATGCCTTTTTAGGCGGCGACTACTCCCGGGCCGTGCGTGTGGTGGGTGCGATGATCGACGAAGGCGTCGTTCCTGTCCTGATCCTGTCCAGGATCGTTCGGGTCTGGCGGCAGATATTCGTGGGAAAGGTGCTGGAGGGGCGAGTTCCATCTGGCGACATTGCCAAGGCGGCCTCAATACCCCCCTGGAAAGCGGCTACCCTCGTCAACGCGTGCAGGCAATTCCAGTTGGAACACGTCGTTGAAGGTTTCGCCGTACTCCTCCGGGCGGATCGGGCGTTTAAGACCTCCTCCCCACATCCGGAACTCTATTTTGACGCGATGCTGTGGAAACTGATGCGGTGACAGCGGACGGACCCGACCTGGCTTCACAGGGGATTGCAAAGCGGCATCAAGAGAGCTTTTAAGCGGCTATGGCGTTGGCGCGACGGTTCATTCTGGACTTGTAGCGCCGGGCCGTGTTGGCCTTAATCACGCCTTTTTGTACGGACTTGTCGATCAGGCTGAAGGTCTTCCGCAGCACGGTCCGGGCCTCGTCATTCTTGCCGTCTGAGATCGCCGTTCTCAGCTTCTTGAGTTGGGTCTTCAATTTCTGGCGGTTCATCTGATTAATGAGCCGTCGACTTTGATTCTGCCTGTTCCGCTTGAGTGCGGATGCATGGTTTGCCATCTATGGATCACCTCAAACCCCGTATGGTAGCAGTCTGCACTCTTTTCAGTCAATGCAGGGGCGGAAGCTTAGGGGATGCTGGAGTCGCTTCCGAAGTCGCTTCCTCATGGACCCCAGAGGCTCGGCTGTTGGAAAGACACCAACAAGGCTTTCCGCTACGGCCTTCCAGAGACGGCCTGTTCTCTTCGATCCGCATGATATAATTCGTGCCAGAAACATAACTCGCCAAGAATGAAAAAGACCATCCCCATCGGCGAAGGTGTCGCCGACCTGTTCGGTACTTACGACAGCAACATTAAGTATTTGGAATCCGTGCTCGGTGTCGAGGTCCGTATTGCGGAACACAATTTGACCGTGGAAGGCGACGATGCCGATGTCAGACTCGTGGACAGTATCATTCAGGACTACGCCAGAGTTCGGGCTGAGGGCGTGAAGCTTTCCGAAGAGGACTTGAAATCCGTCATTCGGATAGTCTCGGAAGACAATTCCGTCACCCTGCGCCAGGTGGTTAGCGAACCCCGCCAGTTTCAAATCGGGAAGCGGAACGTTTCACCGAAGACGCTCAATCAAAAGATCTATATGGAAGCCATTGACCGATATGACATGGTCTTTGGTGTGGGTCCGGCCGGGACCGGCAAGACCTATCTGGCCGTCAGTATGGCTGTACGGGAACTTCTGGCAAAGCGCGTCAGCCGTATAGTCCTGACGCGGCCGGCGGTTGAGGCCGGTGAGCGGCTGGGATTCCTTCCGGGGACTCTGGAAGAAAAGGTCGATCCTTACCTGCGTCCGCTCTATGACGCCCTCTATGACTTGCTGGACACCGAACGGGTCGAACGGTATCTCGACCGCCGTGTGATCGAAATCGCCCCGATTGCTTTCATGCGGGGGCGAACCCTGGACGATGCTTTCGTCATTCTCGATGAGGCGCAGAACACGACGCCCGAGCAAATGAAGATGTTTTTGACTCGAATCGGACGGTCCTCCAAGGCAGTGATCAATGGGGACGTCACGCAAGTCGACTTGCCCTTCGGGAAACGGTCCGGGTTAATCGAAGCACGGCAAGTGCTGTCGGGAATCGAGGGCATCGTCTTTGTGTCGTTCGACGGACGCGATGTGGTTCGCCACCGTTTGATTGCGGATATCGTGCGGGCTTACGAGGAGTTCGGCGCCGATAATGGTGCGGGTCAGGGTTCGCTGGAGTTCAGATCGCCGGAAGCCAAGGTCGAGGCGGGCTGATGACGTCGGCAATAGCTTCCGGCGGTGCATCCCCCGGGTCGTCCGATCTTGGAGAATCCGAACCCTTTCTCTTGATAAACCGGCAACGAAAGCATCCGGTTGATCGCCCCCGAATACTGGACTTCCTGTCTCGGCTTGTTGCGGACCTGTCCCCGGACGCACCCTTTTCAGTCGTTCTAATCAGTGACAGGGTGATTCATCGATACAACCGGGAATACAGAGGACAGGACAAGGCCACAGACGTTCTTTCGTTTCCGGGAGACCCGCCATATCTGGGCGACGTTCTCATCTCTGTCGAGACTGCTTACGATCAGGCCGGACGGTCGAGGGTTTTGACTTTGGAAAGCAACATCAGACGACTCGCCCTGCATGGATTGCTGCACTTGATGGGATTTGACCACGAAATTGACGATGGCCAGATGAGAGCCTTAGAAATCCGCCTGCGTCGTAGATTCCAATGTTGATCGAACTGGAACTATTTATAGCCGCGACCCTGGTCCTGGGACTGCTGGTGATGTCGGTTCTCGACTTCGCACTTGCCGCCGTGAACAAGATAGCATTGCGGCGCATTACAGAACACCGGGAGGGGCGGCAGCGCCAATTGACAGAGGCGCTTGAAGAGGCGCGGGCCGAAGTGTTGATGGCCGTTCACATCACGATTCAGACTCTGCTCATAGCGCTCGCCGTTCTCTTAACCGGGACGTTCCTAAGTTATCCGCTGCCGTTTTTCGCGGCTTTGCCGCTGGCGGCGGCAACGACGTTGATCATAGTCCTGGCTTTCAGGCAGTTGGTTCCCAGAGCTATAGCCCTTCGAAGCCCGGCAGACGTGCTCGAGCGCCTCATTCCCGTACTTGCCGTTCCTTATTTCGTTCTTCGGCCTATCGCCCGGCTCATCACCGCGATGCTGAATCGCTTCCACCAATGGGACGAGATTGAAGCCGAGGAGGAAGAAGAGGCATCCGAAGAGGAAATCCAGGCATTTATCGATGCCGGTCAGGAAGAGGGAATTCTCGAACAGGATGAAGGTGCCATGATTCAATCGATCGTCCAGTTTGGAGACAAAGTAGCCCTGGAAGTCATGACGCCGAGAACTCAAATCACCGCGGCCGAGGTCGCATGGGATTTTGACAGGTTCGTTGGTCAAATACTGTCGAGCAAACACTCACGGATGCCTGTGTACCGGGACGAACTGGACAACATCGAAGGGTTTATTCACGAACGGGACCTGTTGCGTTTGAACAGAAGTGGTGGAGCGCCGGACAGCCTGCGCCCCTTCCTCCAACCCGTACACTTCGTTCCCGAGACCAAACCGATCGACGATTTACTCGAGGAAATGAGGAGCAATGGACAACAACTGGTGCTTGTCGTCGACGAATATGGGGGCATCTCGGGGCTCATAACGATTGAAGACCTGCTCGAGGAAATCGTGGGTGAAATCAGCGACAGCCCGGGTTCTGGCAGTGCCAAGCTTCTGGACGAAGGTCGGGGAAGCTATCTTGTGCCAGGCACAACCGAACTGGATGTGTTGGACACACGGCTCGGCCTCACCGCCTTTCCGGACACCGAGTGCACCACCGTCAGCGGTGCCGTGGTGGAACTTTTCGGGCGCTTGCCCTTGTCCGGCGAACGGATCCGGCATGACGCGCTCGCAATCGAAGTCGTGGATGCGGATCGACGGAAGGTTCGGAGCTTGCGGATAAGCACACTCGCTTCGAAATCGGGATGAGATGGCTGACGCTACTTTAAAATCAGGTTTCGTCTCCATCGTTGGACGCCCGAACTCGGGAAAGTCAACGCTGCTCAACCGGCTGGTCGGCCAGAAAATATCGATCGTTACTCCCCGGCCGCAGACCACACGCAACGTTGTTCGCGGCATCGTGACCGATGCTGAAGGCCAGATCGTATTTCTCGACACACCTGGAATTCACAAGCCGCTCCATCGACTGAACGAACGCATGATGCGGTTCATGCTCGATTCGCTCAAGCACATCGACATTGTCATGTTGATCGTGGATGCGTCGGCCAGCCACGGTCACGGCGACGAGTTCGCCCTCGACCTGATTCGGAAAGTCCATACCCGGCGTTATCTCTTGCTGAACAAGATCGACAAGATTCCCAAGCGTCAGTTGCTGCCGCAGATCACACGCTACAGCGAGGCCGTCGACTTCGACCTCATCGTTCCCATATCGGCAAAGACCGGTGATGGCGTGGATGTTTTGAAAAAGGAAATCTATAAATGCCTGCCGGAAGGTCCACTGTACTATCCGAAAGAGCAACCGACCGACCAGCCGGAAAGGTTCCTGGTATCAGAAGTCATCCGCGAAAAATTGATTCTCATGACGCGTGAAGAGTTGCCGCATGCCACCGCGATCGCTATTGAACGATTTGAGGAGGGTGAAGGCAGGCTCCAGATCTTCGCGTCGATCTTTGTCGAACGCGAGTCGCAAAAGAAGATTGTCATCGGCCGCGGGGGACAGGTGATCAAAGAGGTCGGCACTTCAGCCCGACGAGAAATCGAATCCCTGCTCGACAGGAGAGTGCATCTTGAACTGCACGTCAAGGTCAGAAAGAAGTGGCGGGACGATGAGCAGGTCCTCAAAGCCTTAGGGATGTAGACGGGAAAACAAGTCAGGAACTCCGACCCCGATTTACCACTCGCTATAAGGCGTGCCTTCTGTCGAAAGGGCAGGGGCGCCGCTGCGGACATCCACTACACCCGTATCGAGTTGATCGGGAACCATCGCCGTCGAGCCGAACTCGACTTGCCATGTCGTTCGTGAATCGGTGATCGGATCTTCAGGAACTTCACGCAGGTAACCTGCCGCGATCAGGTCTTCAAGAGATTGCGGCGCGGTTCGCTTGTCGGCGGTGTACTGATCGATGACGGAGCGGATAGAGTGGAGGTTTTCCTTGAGGACCGCTTCTTTTGCCCGGAGGATCGTCGCCTGGTACATCGGAACGGCAATCGAAGCCAGGATGGCGATGATCGTCAGGACGATCATCAGTTCCAGCAACGTGAAGCCGCGCGTTCGGTTCAATCTACCACTCCGAGTACACGCTGCCGTCGAGAGCCAGCGCATTGGATCGTGTGTAGACGTCGAAGACGTTTTCGCCTCCCCATGAATTGGACTCTGGATCGTCCTGGTAGGAGCGCAAACCCCATTCGGTGGAGTTTGTCATAGGGTCAACGAGAATTCGCCTGAGAAATCTTAACCTCCTGTCTACTGCGCCGATCTGATCCACGCCCTCGACCAGAAGTTCCAGGCCCTCGGGGTATCCCTCAGTACCCAGAGTGATTTCGATCAATCCAAGATCGGATGCTTCCTTGAATCGATCGATAGCCACCCGCATTTCCCGAAGGGCCCGCCGCAACTCGACTTCCTGCTGGCGCCGGATGGAGTTTCGGGCGAGTGGGACAGCCAAACCCGCGATGATAGCGATGAGCGTCACCGTGACGATCAACTCGATCAGAGAAAACCCGTGTTGGCGGTGCCCCCTCACGGTGTGGTTATTCGGATCTCGGTGGCGGGAGCGGCCCGCGGAGGTGTTCCCGTGGAACGGATTACAACATCGCGGATACGCAGTGCGGACGTTCCGCCGGCAAGGATCTCCAGCGTCAGTTCCAGGATTTGACCCTGGCCTTCCACCGCGTCAGCCAGGTTCGGCCGTTCGATGGTGACCCGAGCACGACCCTGATCACTGTCGATATTCTGGACCAGGGCGATGCTGCCGCCGTCCTGGCTTAGAAACCCGCCGTCGCTTATCTGCCGGAGTGCGACCATTGCCGGATCGAACTCGATCGTGAAGTCCGCACCGGTCATGTTCGGTGTGTCAATGAAGATCCCAAGTTGGGTGCGTGCGCCGGTTTCCAGCATAACGACCGGCACATCAAAGCTGAGGCGGTCGTCTCCGACTTCCAGGTCTGGGGCGGGTTCCGGTTCGGGTGCGAGTAGGAGACTGTCCGCTTCGATTGCTTCACCGTCCACACCTGGAATTCCGAGAAAGCGTGTATTGGTTTCCGTCCCGACAAGGAGTCCTCGAAGGTTCCTGTCACTGATATTGGGCATCTTCACGATATGCGGTGTCAGCAGGATGATGATCTCGGTCTGGTCCTGTTGAGCCGTCTCGGTAGAGAACAGGCGTCCCAGAATAGGTATCTTGCTCAGCCCCGGGATCCCGGAACGTGCCACAGTTTCGATGTTGGTGATCAAGCCACCCAGAATGTTGGTTTCTCCCTCGCTCAGGCGGATTTCATGGGTGATTTCCCGGTTCGTGAATACGGGCAAAGATACCCCGCTGATTATATTGTTTCCCGCGGTTGCCTGTATCTGTACGACGACCTGCATCGAGATCTCCCGATTCAGCAGGACGCGTGGCGTGATGTCCATGTTCACGCCGACATCGATGTATTGAAACTGAACGACGGGCGTTCCCGTGGCGCCAACAAAAGCCGGCTGGAAGCTGCCTTGGGCGACAGGTACACGGGAACCGATGCGGATGGTCGCCAACTGACCATCTGTAGCCCGCACGCTCGGGTTTTGAACCAAGCGCGTTCGGGAATCACTTTCCAGGAACCTAGCTATACCGTCAGGAATGACTATGTTGAAACTACCCGAGTTCAGGTTGTTGAGATCCCTAAGGTTTACTTGATTTCTCGCGCTCGCGGCGGGTCCTTCGCCCCCGACGAGCCCGGTGTCGGCCAGTCCGATACTCGTTCCCTGCGGCGGGAGTATGCCGAGTTCCCGAAGCGTGTTTCTATCCACTTCGAGAACCGTTGCTTCGACGAGGATTTCCGGTTTGCTCTTGTCGATGTCATCGATGATTTTTTCTGCGATCGCCACCCGACCGGGCGTGTCCCGGATGATGATGGCGTTCATCGACGTGCTTTGGGCTATGAAGCGTACGTTCAGCAGCGTTCGAATCGCCGTGATGGCCTCGGTGATGTCGGTCGGGTTCACGCTGTTGGTCAGGTAGATTGTTTTGAGGATGTGGTGCTCATAGTCCCGCCGCTTCTGCTGGTTGTCTGGCGAGACGATGAACGTGTTCTGGTTAATCGGTGTCCAGAACGTCCGGGTCTGGAGTCCCAATATGTCGAGAGCGTCGTAAACAGAGATGTCGTTCAACTCCACCGATATCTGGGTGGACCGGAAGTCGGGGTCGAAAATGACGTTGAGGCCGGAAAGTTCGGCTATCGTCTCGTAAATTGCCTGAGCCTCCTGGGTGATCCTGAACGAAATAGTGGATATCTCCGGTGAGAGCTGAAGATCGAGGTTCGGATCCGTCCTGGCGAGTTCTTTACGGACTTCGAATTCCTCGGCAGCGCTGGGGACATTCGTCGCTTCCGATTGCATCAAAACTTCCGCCCTCTCCAGTTCGACACGGGCAAGGTCGTGAGTCGGATCGAGTTCTATGGCGCGCATGAACTCGGCTATCGCTGTCTCCAACTCTCCTGCTTCCAACGCTCTCCGACCGTTCTCAAAATGTTGAAACGCGGCGGCAAAGCGCGCCTGTTCCACCTTCAACCTATATTCGATCTCCCCAGGATCTTCACTGAGTGCCTCTTCATAGTGGGTGAGTGCTTCTTCGTAGTTTCGTAAGACCTCTGCTTCGATGCCCTGACGATAGGCCCCGCGGCCGGCGGCGCATCCCGCTGTGACCAGCAAGACTGCCAGGAAGGTGATGAGAGTTCCCGCCGGACCTGCGGATCGACGTGGACGTGTGAATTTCATGATGTTTATAGAAAGTCTGTTCATGGTGGTGTTCGCTAATTCAGTAATATAGAGACTCAACCCAAGCCGCTCGAACGGGGGAATCTTCCTCCGGTGTCAACATTCGGTCGGTGGGTTTGGCACGAATGATTGAGCAACGACAGAAGATAGTGGCCTTGAACCTCTTTTTGGCCGACCTCGGTCTGACGGGGGCCAGTTTCTTTCTCGCCTACGTACTCCGCGCCTCTTTCGAGATCGAAGGTTCTACCGTGATGCCGGTCGGGGTGTACATCTGGATGTTGGCGTTGATACTTCCCATTTGGGCTGTCTTGCTTCCCGCGTTCCGGGTGTATTCGTCGAGGTTTCTCCAGCTCAAAGACCAGCTCGTTCAGCTCTCCAAAGCGATTGGTTTGGCCTGGGTTGTTATGGTGGCCGTACTTTTCCTCCTGAACCATGAGGCCACGAGCCGACTGATCGCATTGTTTACTCTGGTTATCAATTATGGGGTTCTCGTTTCCTATCGTCTGGTCCTTTATGCCCTTCGCGGCTGGAATTGGACGTCCCTCCGCCACGTCGCCATTATCGGAGAAGGTCCGGCTGCGGCGTCGTTTGCGCAATCGATAGCGAACCATGCGTCCTGGGGTCTCAAACCGATCGGCGTTTTCCCTGAAGAGAGGGCCCGAGAAATCATCGAAAGCGGGGGTATAGACGACTTGATCTTCGTCGTTGACCGTCAACGCCTGGATCCCCTCGAAGAACTCTTCCTGTTGTGTGAGGAACTCGGGATTACGGCCCGGATTGTCTTGAACCTGTTTCCGCATTCGATCGCCCACATGGATTTCGATAAGCTCGACGGTTTCTCGCTGCTGACCTTCAGTCCGACGCCCTCGGATGAGTCGCTGCTTTTCGTTCGCCGCCTGATGGATGTGGCGCTGTCTATCATTATTGGAATCCTCACTCTGCCGCTGATAGGAGCAACGGTGTTGGCGATCAAGCTGACCAGCACCGGCCCCGTATTGTTTAGCCAACGACGGTCGGGACTTCATGGCCGTCCCTTCATCATGTATAAATTCCGGTCCATGATCGACGATGCCGAACAGCGGCGCGTTGAACTGGAATCCATCAATGAAATGGACGGTCCGGTCTTCAAGTCGTCCCTCGATCCCCGTATTACTCCGATCGGGAAGATTTTGCGGCGTTTCAGCATCGATGAAGTGCCCCAGCTGTATAACGTACTTAAAGGCGACATGAGCCTTGTCGGTCCCCGCCCCCCATTGCCTCAGGAAGTCGAGCGCTACAAGCGATGGCAGCGACGGCGTCTCAGCATGAAACCGGGCATGACCTGTCTCTGGCAGATCACCGGCCGCAATCAGGTCGGCTTCGACGAGTGGATGAGACTCGACCTCAAATACATAGACAACTGGTCTTTGCTTTTGGATTTAAAGATTCTGATCAAAACTATTCCAGTCGTTCTGTTGGGAAAAGGGGCGCTATAATGGGGTTGTTCCGACTTTTAAGCGTGGTCCGTGATGGGCGGGAGGATCGATGAGATCGCTGGCGTGTTTGGCAATGTTGATGGCAATGCTCGTTGCCTTGCCTTCGGATGCGAGTGCGGTTCAGGTGGATGGCCTGAGTATCCTGGTGGTTGATGGAGAGATTTCGATTGATGCTGAGGCGGTGGGCTTGGGTCGTCTCTTGAGTTTGTTCGATCGCGCTGCCGGTACCGAATCCACCGTACCCACTGAATTAGTGAATCGAAATGTCAGCGTTCAGTTTCAATCACTGGACCTGGCGCAGGCCGTGACAAAAATATTTGAAGGCCTTCCTCTGGATTATGTCGTCTTGGAACAGCGACGGATCGTGGTCACAGCCGTGGCCGGGACATTAGCGGCAAGTGCCGGTGGCGTGCCCGCTCCCGTAAACGATCCAGTCCAGGCACCTGGACAACCCTTCGTTCCAGTGCAACCGCCGGTTGCGGCAGCCAATCCGTTTCAGTCGTCCCGCGTGGAACCCGCCCCAAACGCGAACCGAGGTCAGGGTGCCCCCGCGCAGCCCGCCATTATTCAGACGCCCTTTGGACCTCTGGTGAATCCGAGAGCCAACGCGCAACCCACGATGCCGCTCGCCGGTCCCGGCCAGGGATTTCCTGCGGGCGCCGGAGCGGGTTCAGTTGCGCCGCCAGTCACCACCGATGGCCGGTCCGTGTTCCCGACAACAAACGGACTCCCGGCGAACGGAGCTCAGCCTGGTTCAACGCAGTCTGACCTTTTCGGTAACACATCCCCTGCGATTCTCGATTTTAAGAATCCTCAGCCCGCGTTCCCCAACCGATCCCGGCCGTGAGCGGTCCGGTTCTTGCGGTCAACCGGAAAGCGTCTCACAATTACGAGTTTCTCAATAAATTCGAAGCGGGACTGGTCTTGACAGGTACCGAGGTGAAGTCCGCCCGCGAAGGACGCGTCAATTTAAGGGATGCCTACGCTGTGGTCCGGGCAGGGGAAGTGTGGCTCATGAACTGTCACATCAGCCACTTCTCCCATGGCAACATTTCCAATCACGACCCGATGCGGGCGCGGAAACTGCTTATGAACCGTGCGGAGATCCGAAAGCTGATCGGAAAAACAACCGAACGTGGATTGACTCTTGTTCCATTGAAGATGTATCTGAAGAATGGCCGCATCAAGTGCGAGATTGCCCTGGCGAAGGGCAAGAAAACTTACGACAAACGGGAAACAGAACGCCGCAAGACGATTGATAAGGAAGCGCGGCAGGCGGTGCGCGACCGATAGGCTGCGTGGGGGTACTGGCCCGGCAGTTGCGTTCCCTGAATTTCGGGTCAAGGAAAGCGTTGGTGCACTCGTGATCGTGAGGGTCCGAGCAGGGACGGTGGGCCCCAGGCTAATGAACGGTCAGGGAAGCGCGGCAGGCGGTGCGCGACCGATAGGCTGCGTGGAGAAACAGGCCTCACTTCTAAACGACTATGACCCACGATCTTCCAATCGTCCCTGACGCCGACTTTCGCCGCTCCCAACGTTTCCCGGATCTTGACCGTATCGAGAATCTCGATCTCGAACCGTCGCTTGCACGCTTTGATGAGGCCATCAGCGGACGCGGCGAAATAGGAGATGTCGCTCAAGCACGATCCGTGATGACGGACCCTGGAAAGTCCGGACTGCTTCATATTCACCGTGTCCTTTTTCATCCGCGACCGGGTGCGGGTCAGTTGCGTCAATCGTCCGTACCTGCAATGTTCAGTGGGCAGGATTGTCCGGAACCGGAATTTATCGATCGGGCTCTAGACAACTTTGAACGTTGGCTTTCAGCCGATAGCTTTCTGGAGATTCACGCGATTGAGCAGGCCGGTCTCGTTTTGACCCGGCTCGTGGATATCTGGCCATTCGATTTTGGTAACCGAACCGCGGCCGTCGTGTTCTCTAGTTTCTTCCTTATTCGTGCCGGATATCCCCCGTTCGCGGTCCTTCCGGCGCAGGAAGAGGCCTTCGCGGAAGCTCTGTCCGCGGCGATCCGGATGCAAACCGAACCGCTGGTCGGCGCTATTTACAAAGCTATCATCAGAGAATTGGATCTCGCCGATGGATGAACGTTACTCACGTCAGATTCGATTCGAGCCCATCGGTGAATCCGGGCAGACGCGCCTATTGGAGGCGCGGGTAGGCATCGTCGGTTTGGGCGCCCTTGGAACCGTCGTGGCGGATCAACTCGTACGAGCAGGCGTGGGCTATGTCCGCCTAATCGACAGGGATTTCGTTGAGCTTTCCAATCTCCAGAGACAGACCCTATACGACGAATCGGATGCCCACAGGAGCTTGCCAAAAGCTGTTGCGTCCGAGGAAAAACTCCGGAGGGTTAATTCCACCGTTCGCCTGGATGCCATCGTGGAGGATCTCAATCCTTCCAACGCCGAAGAGTTGATAACGGATCTCGATCTTGTGATGGACGGGCTGGACAACTTTGAAACCCGGTTCGTGCTGAACGACGCCTGCCGCCAGGCGCGTACACCCTGGATTTACGCAGCGGCCGTCGGAAGCTACGGCCTGGTGATGCCGGTATTGCCCGATGGGCCGTGCTTGCGATGCCTGATGGATACGCTACCGGCCGCAGGGTCTGGTCCGACATGTGACACGGCCGGCGTCATCGCACCAGTAACGGGCGCGATTGCCTCCATCGCGGTCGCACATGCGCTTCGATTTCTGACCGGACAAGCCGAGAGTGGCAACACGAGATTGGTTTCCATCGACATATGGAGTCTCAAGTTTCAAACGCTGCCGCTGTCCAAGGTCCTGCAAAGCGAGTGTCCTCTATGTTCTGGAGGGCAGTTGGATTACCTTAATTCCCGAGCGATGAGAACGATCAGTCTTTGCGGCAGGAACGCAGTCCAGGTCATACCGAGCGAGCGGGCCGAACTGGATCTTTCGGCGATGGGCAAGAACCTCGAACTCTATGGCCCGGTCCGGTCGAACGACTTCCTGCTCAAATGTGAGAACCCGCCTTACGAACTGACGCTGTTCCGCGATGGCCGCGCGATTATCAAGGGTACTGAAGAAGCCTCCGTAGCACGATCTGTGTATTCGAAGATGGTTGGTCTGTGACCCTCATATGTTTCGATCGGTGCGCAGCCCGTTCGACTGAACGTCGACCGGTGTGATACACCGTCGCTATGGCGGACGGGAATGGAGAATCAGGCATCGGTAGCGTTGAGACAACCTTGACCGTGGATCGTCTCCGTCGAAAGATCGGTCTCGTTCTGACGCCGGCCCTCTTCGGACTGATGCTGGTTCTGCCTCTGCCCGGTCTATCAGTTGAGGCCCACCGTTTGGCCGCCGTAATGGTCGCAGTAATCACGCTGTGGGTGACCGAGGCCATCCCTCTGCCCGTTACGGCTTTGCTCGGCCCGACTCTCGCAATCGTTCTCGGGGTTGCTCCGGCCCGCCAGGCTTACGCACCGTTCGCCGATCCCCTGATACTTCTGTTCATCGGAAGCTTTATCCTGGCACAGGCGATCTTCGTCCATAGGCTCAACGAAAGAATCGCCTACGGTGTGATGTCCTGGAAGGTGATTGGAGCCCGTCCCACCCGCATCCTGATCGCGTACGGCTGTATCGCAGCGTTTATTTCAGCATGGATGAGCAATACCGCCACCGCCGCTATGCTTCTGCCTATCGGATTGTCCTTGCTGGCGTTTATGGAGTCGGAGTCCAACATAAGTCCACGATATGGGACGGCGCTGATGTTGGCTACGGCCTACGGGTGCTCATTGGGCGGTATGGCAACAATTGTTGGGACGCCGCCGAACGTGATCGCGGCGGGAATGCTCCGCGAATTCACCGGAACGGAAATTTCTTTCGTCCAATGGATGTTCTTTGCCGTTCCGGCTTCCGTCTTCATGGTTGGCTTCCTGGTCATTTACATGAATTGGCTGGGTCGTAGTGGAGTTCGAGAAATTCCGGGAGCCGATGAGATCATTCGAGAACGCATGGCGGCACTCGGGCCCTGGAAAAATGGTGAAAAAAACGTCCTGATCGCATTTCTGGTAACGGTGACACTCTGGGTTGTTCCCGGAATTCTGGGGATCGTACTTGGAACGGATCACCCGGTTGCGGCGGCATTGTCTTCAGCAGTGCCAATTTCGGTCGCCGCGATTGTCGGCGCCACATTGCTATTCCTGATGCCGGTGAATGAGACCCAACGGTCCACGATTACTTGGAAGCAGGCAGCGAACATCGATTGGGGAACCATTCTGCTGTTCGGTGGCGGCCTCGCTTTGGGACAGATGGCGTCATCGACGGGCCTGGCGGAAGCGTTCGGACTGGGAATTACGGGGGTGGTGCCCGTCGGATCGGTGATCACGCTAACTTTCGCGTCCGCTATTTTCACGACCATCCTTTCGGAAACAATGTCCAACACCGCGGCCGCGACTATTGCCATTCCAGTGATTATTTCGATTGCACAGGCTGCAGGAGTGGACCCTATTCCTCCAACTCTCGCCGCCAGTCTTACCGCTTCAGTCGCTGTAATACTTCCGGTTTCCACACCCGCCAACGCCATAGTCTATTCTTCGGGTAAGGTTCCGATCACGAAGATGATTCGATACGGCATCGTCGTGGACATCGTGGCCATTATTGCGATTCCGACCATAGTCCTCTTGTTCTTCCGATAAACAGAAGCTCGGTTGACAGAAATTTCGGTGAAGTGTAAAAGAAGGGGCGTCTTTGCGGGGATGTTTAAAGGAGGAATGGAGCTATGCAACCTGTAGTCGCGGCGGTCCTGTGCTTCATCGCTTATATACTGTTCTACCGATTCTATGCCCGCCATCTCGGCCGGCACATCTTTAAGCTGGACCCCACTCGGCAGACCCCGGCCCACACCATGTCTGACGGTGTGGACTATGTCCCATCCAGAAAGGTAGTTCTCTTCGGCCACCATTTCGCGTCGATTGCAGGTTTGGCTCCGATGCTGGGCCCTGCCATAGCCGTCATCTGGGGCTGGCTGCCGGCAATGCTGTGGGTCGTCCTGGGAACGGTTCTGATCGGAGCCGTTCACGACTTCAGCGCGATCGTTGTTTCAATGCGCAATAGGGGTCTCAGTATCGGTAAGGTGGCCGAGGATCTTATCGGACCGCGGGCGAAAACTCTCTTCCTGATTATCATCCTTTTCCTTTTGTGCCTGGTCATGGGCGTTTTTGTCGGAATCGTTGCCGATCTGTTTACGTCGAGCTTTTATCCGCAGACGGTGTTCCCGACGTTTTCCCTAATGGGTATCGCCGTCGTGATCGGATGGTTGGTTTACAAACGATCCGCGAAGATCGGATGGACGACGTCCATCGGTTTTGTGTTGATGCTAGCGTCGGTCGCCGTAGCGTTGAATATCGGAACTCCGGATGTCGCACGGACGAATTGGATCTTCCTGCTCTTGATTTACGCATTTGCCGCTTCTGTATTGCCGGTGTGGCTTCTGTTGCAGCCTCGGGATTATCTGAATTCGCTTCTGTTGTATTTGGGACTGGGCGCGGCCTACATCGGCTTTTTTGTTCTTCGGCCCGCCTTTGTGGCTCCAATGGTGGATGCGAGTCCGGCGGGCGCGCCACCGATATTTCCTTTCGTCTTTATCATCATCGCCTGCGGCGCGGCCTCCGGTTTTCATGCTCTGGTGTCTTCCGGGACGACGTCTAAACAGATCGATAAGGAAACGGACGCGGTTGCAGTGGGCTACGGAGCAATGATTGGCGAATCCATGCTGGGACTCATGGCGGTTCTGGCGACGACGGCAGGATTTCGGACGGTGGAGTCCTGGAGTGACCATTATTCGAGTTGGACCGCAGCCTCGGGACTGGCGACAACGATGCGTGCGTTTATCGATGGCGCTGCCCTGTTCGTTTCACGTTTGGGAGTGCCGATGGAGATCGCACAGGCTTTCATTGCCCTCGTCGCCGTATCTTTCGCACTGACGACGGTGGATTCGGGAACGCGATTGCTTCGCTACAACATTGGAGAGATTGGGCATTCCTTTGGAGTCCCGCAGTTGACTAACCGTTACGTAGGATCCTTGATCGCGGTTGTCTTAATCGCGTTCTTCGCTTTCTTTCAGGTTGATGGTCAATCAGCAGGATTGGCCCTGTGGGCCCTGTTCGGAAGTACGAACCAGGTGATGGCAGCGTTAACGCTATTCACCGTAACCGTGTACCTGCGGCAGCAAAGACGAAACTACTGGTACACCCTCGTTCCGATGATCTTCATGATGTGCGTGACCGTGACGGCGATGGTCTATAACCTGCAGCTCTATTACAACGGTGGTCAGATCCTGCTGACGACCGTGGCGGCTTGCATTTTTGTGTTGAGTCTCTGGCTGTCTGTCGAGGCTGTCCTGCGGTTCAGAAAAGACCGGCTCCCGGTCACCGTACCGGCGACGGCCGGTGGGGATTAGTATCTGCGAGGAATCAGTGACGGGCTGAGGGTCGATCGCGTTGCGAGTTGAAAGCGTAAGCGATTATCTTGTAGGCAAGTTTAGCGCATAGAAAATCCGCTGCATGAAACCCATCTCTTGGCAACAACTCGACGATATCGGCACCCACGATTTTCTTGCTCCGGCCAACCGCTCCCAGCAAATCCAGAAGAGTCTGCCAATCGAGCCCTCCCGGTTCGGGGGTTCCCGTTGACGGGACGATGGAGGGATCCAGTCCGTCGACATCGATCGTGATGTAGACCGAGTCGCTCAAGGCATCGACCGCCCGGTCAATCCAATCTGGAGATTTTGCGATGTCTCGCGCAAAGAAGATTTGTGTCGGGAGATTTCTTGTTTCTTCGATTTCCTCTTTCGAGATCGAACGGATACCCACCTGAACCGCCGGACAGACCTCCACGATGCGGCGCATGACGCAGGCATGGCTATAGGGTGTGCCGTCGTAGGTGTCCCGGAGGTCGGCATGCGCATCGATCTGCAGGACGGACAGGTCCGGATATTTTCCCCTGGCGGCGCGAACCACAGGAGTGGATAGGGTGTGCTCGCCTCCCAGCGTCAGTACGAACTTGTCGTCACCCATATACTGGCGGGCACGTTCGTAAAGCAGGTTGATCCCCTCGGTTTCATCCTGCAACGAGGGGTCGGTGACTTCCAGAGTATGAATCCCGATACTCGATGGTTCCCAATCGAGTTCGTCGTCATATAGCTCGACGTAGGCGGAGGCATTCAGGATGGCTTGAGGAGCTCTCCGCGTGCCCCTCTGCCAACTCGTGGTCCGCTCGTACGGCACCGGCCATACGACGGCCTTGCTCTGTGCATAATCGGCAAGGCTCTCCGGGAGGTCCAGGAACCGGCTCGAGCCTGTGGGTGGCTCACTCATGGTTATGGCTGGTAAGGAGGGTCCGGGATGAAAATCGCACCGGTAACGACGGTTGTCCAGAGGCCGTTCTTGTTGCCAACTGCGGTTTTCGTGATGCTCGTGCTTTTGACTATCTTATTGGAAATTCGCCACAGTTCTCTCTTTTCGTCCCAGCTGCGGTCAGGATCGAACTCGACCCCCAAGGTGGTTGCCAACATTTCGGCTGCAAGATCTTCGGCATAGTCGCCCGCAACACCTTCTTTTTCTCCGAAGGAATGGTGTTCGGAAAGATAGCCGTACGCGCTGCGGTCAGTCGGAATAGCGACACCGATTGAAGCCGCGATGAGACGATGGGGCTCTTTAGTTGCATTCGAACTGACGACCGAAAAAACGATCTGTCCTGGATAAAGTTGTTTCTGCCCCTGGGCCCTGGAGATCAGCTTGCAGTTTGGAGGGAAGATACTGGAAACATATACAAGATTGTACGGCGCCAGTCCCGCATCCCGGAGCGCCATTTCGAAACTCGGGAGTTTTTCCCGATGTCGCCCGACACCTTTGGTTAGGAAGATTTCTTTCGCTACAAACAAGTTGAGAACCTCAAGATCATCTGTCGCAATGATGGAATTGTTCGGGCATTACTGTCCGGGCGGATCGGGCAATCCAAACGCTCGGACGCTAGCAGAGATGCCTTAAGTGTGTCAATTGACATTCTCTTCGGGCACATGTTAGTTTCCCCTTTCCGTGTTCGTACTACCGACCGCCGCCGCTCCTTACTTAATTCGCGCCGATTTTGGAGCAGCGTCTTCATCACATCTCTTATTGGACGGAGGCCGGTTTAGTCGCAGTTCAGCCGAGCGGGAGTCCCCGATTGGGTGAGGTTTATAGCAACGAAATTTAAGACGTCCGAGTTCGCTCAGGCAATTGTGGAGAACGTGTAATGCCAAGAAATAAGATTACAGTAGTTGGAGCCGGTAATGTTGGAGCCACCGCCGCTCAACTCGTCGTAGAGAAACATCTCGGGGACGTCGTTCTCGTGGACATCGTTGAAGGTGTACCCCAGGGAAAGGCGCTCGATCTAACCGAGTCGGGACCCGTAGAAGGGTACGACTCACGCATAACAGGCACCAACGCTTATGACGATACTGCTGACTCCGACGTTATCGTCATCACGGCCGGCATACCCCGCAAGCCCGGAATGAGCCGGGACGATTTGCTCAAGACCAACTACAACATCGTCAAGAGTGTGACCGAACAGGTTGTACAGCGATCGCCCGACAGCATCCTGATTGTCGTCAGCAATCCTCTAGACGCTATGGTGCAGACTGCGTTTCGGGCGAGCGGGTTTCCCAGGAATCGAGTCATGGGAATGGCAGGGGTATTAGATTCCGCGCGTTTCCGTGCGTTTATCTCCCTGGAGCTCAATGTTTCTGTCGACAACGTACACGCCTTTGTCCTCGGAGGGCACGGAGACACCATGGTTCCCTTGCCTCGCTATTCGACCGTTTCAGGTATCCCGATCACCGAGTTGCTCCCGGCCGACGCTATTGAACGACTGGTGGATCGGACCCGCAAAGGCGGTGCCGAGATCGTCGGGCTCTTAAAGACCAGCGCTTGGTATGCGCCGGGAGCCGCCATCGTAGAGATGGTGGAAGCTATAGTGCACGACAAGAAGAAAATACTTCCCTGTGCGGCGTATCTGGAGGGAGAATACGGAATCAACGATTTATACGTGGGTGTTCCGGTCAAGCTCGGGGAAGCGGGTATCGAGGAGATCATCCAGATCGAACTCACACTGGAGGAGCGGGCCGAGCTGCAGAATTCCGCAGCGGCGGTGAAGGAGTTGGTAGAAATCATCGGGGTATAGTAAGTCCCGCACTGACACCTGACTACCCTGGCCTGTAAGGCTTGACGGAATGTTGAAGCAGTGCCTGGCAACCCGTGCTTTCGGAGTAAGAAGATGATCGGATCGGACCAGTACGACACTTTTACGCACACGACTTCTGCCGCGCTATCCCAGGGAGAACCACGATGAGACGAGTCAGGCTTCAGGCAAGGGTAGCCGTTTTGAGTGCGGTTCTGATCGGGATAGCACCGAACTCGATCGCACGAACGCAAGAACAGGTTTCCAATAGCATCACGTCAATAGAAGTCACCCCGGCCTCGCTGACGCTCCAAGTGGGTGAAAAAACGACGCTCACGGCAACCGCACTCGACGACGACGGCAATCCGGTCGAAGCGCCGATCGTCTTTATCAGCCGGTCCCGAAGGAACGTCGGCGTAAGTAACCAGGGTGAAGTCGAAGCGTACCAGCCCGGGGAGTACACCATCGTCGCCATGGTGCCTCGCGATGAGGAAGAAGGAGATCAAAACGGCGGCGACCGATCAATCAGGCTTCAAGTCAGAGTAACCGTTCCCCTGCCTTCGCTCGCTCGCTTAGAAATCAGTGGTGTTCCCTCAAGACTCTATACAGGCAGCCTTATTCGCAGCCGAGTCGAGGTCTACGATACAACTGACACAATTCGTCCTGAGCAGCGTTTGACGTTTTCGACGAGCGATCCTGAGATCGTCGGCGTCGATCGGTTCGGCAACGTGACGCCATTACGTCCCGGAACGGCAGCACTCAAAGTTGAAGCGGAGGGAGTCGAGACAGAATTGACCCTCACCGTCGTGGCGAATCCGGCTGTTTCCGTCGAGTTGGTTCCGGACCAGGAATCTGCGCGCACGGGAGACGTTGTCCGATTCGAGGCGAGGGCACGGGACCGGCAGGGGCGGATTGTCGACGATCTGCCGATCTTCTATTCCATTCAGACACATCCGGATGTTGAAAACCCTGCAGCGTCGTCGTCCGGTCAAGTTGCCGATGATGGGCGCTTTGTCGCAGAACTTCCCGGACAGTACACAGTTGTTGCCAACGCCGGAGGACTGTTCGCTGCCGCTACGGTTGAGATTGAACCCCGAGACGTTCAGAAAAGCCTCACCGTTGTTGGACACGCTCCTGTGCGTGACCGGCACACGAGCGATCTATGGATCTGGGAAGGAGAAGATGGCCGGGATTACGCGATGACGGGGACCTGGCGTGCCGAAGGGCACGCTTACGTATGGGATGTGACGGACCCGGCCAACATGTCGATGATCGATTTGGTCCAGGTCGATGCCCGCACCGTGAATGACGTGAAAGTGTCCGAAGATGGGAAAATTGCGGTGATCAGCCGCGAGGGTGCATCGAATCGACGAAACGGAATCATACTGCTCGATGTTTCCAATCCGAATGAAGTCGTGCGATTGTCTGAGTTCGACGAAGAGTTGACCGGTGGCGTCCACAATACCTTCATCTACGAAAACCACGTCTACGCTGTCAACAACGGGCGTCGTTACGACGTCATCAACATTGCCGAACCGGGTGCTCCGTTTCGCGTGGCGCGGTTCGAACTCGATACGGGCGGACATTCGATCCACGATGTGTGGATCGAGGATGGTATTGCTTATTCGTCAAATTGGCGGGACGGAGTCGTTCTCGTCGATGTGGGCAATGGAATTGCGGGTGGCAGGGCAGACCGACCGGTCCAATTTGCCTCTTACGCCGACCCACAAGGTGCGACGCATGCTGCGTTCCCGTTCCGGAGCGAGTCGACCGGTAAGTTCTACGTCATCACCGGGGACGAAATCTTTCCGGACGGCATGGATCCCGATGGTCCGAACCGCGCCGCAGGCTACATGCACATCGTGGACTTCAGCGATTTTGAAAATCCGGTGGAAGTTGCGCGGTACGAGGTCCCAGAGGCGGGCTCGCACAATCTGTGGATCGAAGACGACATCCTATACGCGGCTTTTTACAACGGTGGGTTGCGAATCGTGGACCTATCCGGCGAGCTGATGGGAGATCTCTACAAGCAGGGACGTGAGATTGCCTCCTTCTATTCGAACGACGCTGAAGGGTATGTCAAGAACGAGGCCATGGTCTGGGGGGCCCAACCGCACAAGGGGCTGATTTATTTCTCCGATTTCAACAGCGGCCTCTGGGCTGTGCGGCTTACCGATGAAGACGAGGAAGACGACTAAGAAAACGACAGCTCGAACGGCAATGAGACACATCGGCCTCACCTGTACCGTCGTATCGTTGCTGCTGTTTTGCCCCACGCTCGACGCCCAGAACATACCCGACACCAGTTACTGGCTATATGTTGCCGCCGAATCCGACGATGAGGTGGCTCTGGTTCGTTTCGATGCGGCGGGTGCAACAGTCGAGAAGATAATTCCTGTGGGCGTCTGGCCGACAGAAATCGAAGGTCCTCACGGTCTGCGTGTGTCGCCGGATGGCGATCACTGGTATCTTTCCCTGGCCCACGGTAATCCCTACGGGTCGGTATATAAGTACCGTACCGGATCCGATGATCTTGTCGGCTCCGTGGAGGTGGGTATGTTTCCCGCCACCTTGGATATCGCTGCCAGCACAGGCTTACTGTATGTCGTCAATTTCGACCTCCATGGCGAAATGAAGCCGAGCACGATTTCGATTGTCGAAACTGAGACCATGACGGAAGTGGCCGATGTTGAAGTGGGGATCATGCCCCACGGTTCACGGCTGAGCCGGGGCGGAAACCGTCAGTATTCGGTCATGATGATGACCGACGAACTGGTTGAAACTGATGCGTTTCGTTTTGAGGTCCTGCGCCGCCTCTCCCTCTCCAGCAAATCTGTTCCAGACGCCGTACAAGGTCGTTCTCAGATGCCCATGCCGGACACGGGGTCGGGAATGTCCGTGGCCCTGGACCGCCCAACCTGGGTGCATCCGGGTCCGGGAGGCCAATTCGTATACGTAGCCTGCAACGGTAGCGACCAGATCAAGGTAGTCGACCTTGAGCGCTGGGAGGTTGTGGAGACTTTCGAAACCGGCCGGGGGCCGTACAACATTGATGTGACCGGCGATGGAAGGCTGATGGTGGTGACATATAAGACCGATGGTTCCACCGGGATTTGGGATCTGCGGGAAGGTAGGGAACTGGCCCGCCTCGATAATTCGAGGGGCGTAACCCACGGAGTGGTCGTCAGTCCGGACTCCAAATACGCCTTCGTGTCCGTTGAGGGTACGGCGGGAGAGCCTGGAGCTCTGGACGTCATCGACCTGGAAACGCTCGAACTGGCGGCAACCCTCGACGTGGGTCGGCAGGCTTCCGGAATCGCTTTCTGGAAGATGCAGTAACCTTCCCTGGTTTCGGTGGCCGCTTCTCACTTCGCGCCTGCAACCCGAAGATCCATGCCCGCGACCCTCGATAATTCTGCCACGGGCTGCTATATGAAGTGGCCCGTTCCGCTCAGAATTTCTTCCACAAGAGCTTCGTCGATCTCGATGTCACCGTCCGCTTCCATGCGGACACGGACATCCTGTCCGTAGGAATCGAAGAGTTGGTTCCGTTTTGCTACCAGAAGTTCTTCTCTGAGATCTTCAAAGGCGAGCTGCATCGCTTCGAGGATGATGTCTTCCCGTTGGGTTACGGAAAAAACGATTGTCTTTCCGGCAATGGTGACCGGCGTGCCCAGTATGTCGGGTTCCAGGTTAAAAATTTGATCATCCAGTTCTGATGTCGATCCGAACGCGTCGATGGTTCCGTCCCGCGTAATCAAGTCACTGGTTTGTACTTCCAGTCCGAGTGCCGCCCCGAGCTGCACCAGCGACTGGCCGTCATCCACCAACTCGCGGACTTCGATTGCTCTTTCCGTTGCCAGTTCGTTCGCTCTCTCGCTCGTCAATTCACTACGCGCCTGATCGATAGCTTCTTCGAAGGTCGCAATACGCTCCGGTTCGATCTCGACGACCGTCGGCACGACATACCCATTACTGACCGGTATCGCTGTACCGATCTCGTCTAGTGCCATGGTAAAAATTCGGCTCTCCAATTCAACCGCATCCAGCAAACCGCCTATGCCCTCACCTTGAGCCACCAGACCGGTTTCCCGGACCTCGGCACCATGGGCCTCGGCAACCGCTTCGAGATCGCTATTTGTCGCCAGGGCGACGGCAACCCGCTGACTCACCGCGGCTGCCTGGGTGGCCGCCTCTTCGGATTTCAGGGCTGTTTCGATTGTGGCGCGCACATCTTCCAGAGGTCGCGCCCGACCCTCTTGCTTCTCGTTGACGCGTATGATGTGAATTCCAAACTGAGTTTCGACGAGGTCGCTAGTCGCGCCTTCACCCAGAGCGAATGCCGCGATCTCGAATTCAGGGACCATCTGCCCGGGGCCGAAGGTGCCCAGGTCTCCGCCGGCCGATGCCGAGGTGTCTTCTGAAAATTCCCTGGCCAGATCTCCGAAATCCTCGCCGGAGTTGGCGCGATCAAGTACTTCCAGGGCTCTTTCCCGGATGGCTTCGATCTCATCCTCGGTCGCGTCCTGGGTTCGGAACAGGATGTGCTGGGCTCCGACACTGGGGGGTATCAGATATTCCTGCTCGCGCTCTTCGTAGTACGCCAGTACCTCGTCTTCGGCGACTTCGACTTCGCTCTGAATCTGGAGGGTATCAATGTACACGTAGCGGCTGTTGCGCTTCTCGGGTATGGAGTAACGGGCGACGTTCGTTTGATAGAACTGCTCAAGTTCCTCGTCGGTCACAACCACCTGGCTTTCGAGTGAAGGGCCATCCAATACGAGGAAATCGAGTTGCACCCGTTCGTTCTGATAACGGTACTCGGTTTCGACGTCTTCATCCGACACCGCGGCTGCGGCGGTGAGATAGTTGTACAGCTTGGCCATCAGAATTTCGTTCCGGATCTGGTTTTCAAAATCCACAACGGTGTAGCCGTTCTGGATGAGAAGGTCCTGATATCGGGACAGACCTATGAACGCACCATTTTCCTGAAAAGAGGGATTTTCCAGGATAGCTCGCTCAATCTCAGGACCGGACACGTTGAGTCCCAGTCGCTTGGCCTCGGCAATCATGCTGTGCTGGTTGACCAATTGGTCGATGACCTGCGTCTCGAAGCCGATCGCTGCCAATATCTCTGGCGTCACGCCGGCTCCCATCTGGTTTACTGCGTCGTAATAGGAGGTCTGGAATTCACTTGCGGAGACGGCTTCAGTGCCGACGCGGGCGATATCCGTCGTGAAGTGGACATGGCCCAGCTGCCCCATCGGGACGAGTCCCACGACGAGCGCGAAGCTAAACACGGCGATCAAGACAACCCACAACCATTTCTGACGTCGAAAGAAAGCGAGCATCGAACTCCTCCAAATTAATAAGATCCGACCCGTTATGCTATCAAAACAGCCCCGATGGCTTCCACCTTAAGGAACATTATGCGGAAGGGGACGGACACTTCAGACGAAATTCATTCGTCAGGCCAAAACTTTCCGTGAAGTGTCCGTCCCATTGCCAGTGCGGATGGACGGCATTCAGCACAAAGAGGCGAAATCTCGGCGTCAGTGTAAGCACGTGTTCCCCGCATTCGTTCCGAATGCATCGGGAATAGATTCCGATTCTCGTAGCCGGTGGGTGGAATGAGTCTGGCAATTAGCGTTTCATTTTCAGTATGATAGGACGGCTTCTGAACTCTTGCCGCAAAAAATGCGTGATTGAGTTGCCGAAAGGGAATCCATGAATTTTCGCTCCGTATTCAGCCTGTTTTCCAGCGATCTGGCAATCGACCTGGGAACTGCCAACACACTTGTCTTTGCCAAAGGCCGCGGCATCGTCGTGAACGAACCCTCAATCGTGGCCATCAACAAGATAACGAATCAGGTCGAAGCGGTCGGCAAAGAGGCCAAGGACATGCTGGGTCGCACGCCTGGCAACATTGTTGCCATTCGCCCGATGAAAGACGGTGTCATTGCGGATTTTACGGTGACCGAGAAGATGCTCACCTACTTCATCCAGAAAGCTCACGGAAGAAAGGTGCTCGTACATCCGCGTATCGTCATCGGTGTGCCGGCTGGGATCACGCAAGTTGAAAAACGCGCCGTGCAGGATTCGGCATACCGGGCCAAGGCGAGCGAGGTTCACCTCGTCGAACAGGCCATGGCCGCAGCGATCGGTGCAGGTCTACCCGTTACCGAACCCTCGGGGAACATGATCGTCGACATTGGAGGAGGCACGACTGAAATCGCGGTGATATCCCTCTCCGGTATCGTGCACAGCCGGTCCGACAAGATCGCCGGAAATGAAATGGACGAAGCGATCATTCAGTTCATCAAGCGGAAGTACAACCTGTTGATTGGTGAGCGCACGGCGGAACGGGTGAAGATTGAAATCGGGTCGGCCTATCCTCTCGAAGAACCACGAAGCATGGAAATCAAGGGCCGGGATCTGATGGCCGGTGTCCCTAAGAGCATCACCATCTCCGACGAGGAAATTCGGGAAGCGCTCGATGAATGTATCAAGGTCCTCGTCAATTCCATTCGCATCGTCCTGGAACGGACGCCTCCCGAGTTGTCTTCCGACATTGCGGACCGGGGAATCGTTCTCGCTGGAGGCGGTGGTTTGATCCGCAATTTGGACGAGCGCATTGGACAGGAAACGGGGCTTCCTGTAACTTTAGCTGAGAACCCTCTCGACAGCGTCGTCATGGGTACTTCGAAAATGCTGAGCGATTTCGTGCTCTTGCGTAAGATTGCTTTGAGTTGATGACATCCGGATCCAACAGAACCGTTTGGCTGGTGCTCTGTGCCGTGCTATTCGGGCACACCCTGATGGTCACTCTACCGGCTGGCGGTGGAAGTGAGACCGGCATCGTGCGCACGGTGATTCTGGCGGGCCTGACTCCGATCGAAAAATTGTTCGACGTGACTTTTTATGGGGTCGGCTCGATCTGGAATAACTATTTTGCCCTTCTGGACACGCGACGCGAGAACGAACGCCTGAAGGCTGAGCTTTCTCAGTTGGGAATGGAGATGGAACAAAATCGCGAGGCAGTCGGCGAGGCCGACCGTCTCCGGCGCTTGCTGGATCTGGATCCCCTCGTCGGTGCAGAGCGTGTCGCTGCACGTGTGATCGGACGGGATACGACGACTTCCCGACAAACGGTCACGATCGATAAAGGCAGGAGGCACGGCCTGCACAACAACTCCCCGGTGATAACGCCGGATGGCATCGTGGGGCGGATCATTCACGCTGGACTTTTCGCATCGATCGTTCAAGTCGTGTCCGATCCGGAGAGCGCCGTGGGCGTTATCGCTCAATCGAGTCGGCTTCAAGGCATTGTCCGCGGAGACGGTACGCGCTACCTGGAGTTGGAACATATCGACGACCACATCGAACTTTTGCCCGGCGAGCGGGTCATTACCTCGGGAACCGATCAGATTTACCCGAAAGGCCTCCTGGTCGGAATTGTTGCGGCCAACGGGCCGGACCGGGACCTGATGAAAACAGCCCGCGTGGATCCCGCTGCGGATATTAGCCGGCTCGAAGAGGTCTTGTGCCTGATTTTCGCTCCTGGAACGACCCAGCTGTTTGAAGAACTTGAAGAGGACGTGCGGACCGGTTCTCGAATTCCCTGACGGGTTCCATCAATGGATCACGCCATCAACCGCTACGGGACTTTTCGAACCCTCGCAAAATTTGCGCTTATCCTTGTTTCGATCGTGGTCGCTCAAGGTATACTGTCGCTGAAATTCCGGGTATTCAGCTATTTCGATTTGCCCCTAATCTACTCTGTCTATTATGGTTTCACCATGGCGCGGCCATCTGGATCCATTGCTATAGGCAGTGTGCTGGGTCTGATGCAGGACTCGTTGTCCGGCGCGGCCGTGGGGATGAACGGATTCACCAAGACCCTGATCGGCTTTCTGGCTGCTTCAGCAAGTTCGAAATTCGATGTAGATCAACCGATCATACGTGTTCTGGCCCTGATTTTGTTCACGTTTCTCGACTTGGCGTTAAAGGGCATGCTGAGTTTTCTAGTGTCTCCAGGTGCGACGGTGGTCGCGGGGCCTGCGCTGGGGTTTTGGGTCCTCTCCGCCGTATTTAACGCTTTGTTCGGTTTGATACTTTTTGGCTATCGGAGCCGATTCGTCAATGTTGCAGCGTAACGAACTTGAACTCCTGAACTCGAGAGTCACCATTATCCTTGGCTTGGTCTTGCTCGCCTTTGGCGTCCTGACGTTCGGCTTTTGGAATCATCAGATCGCACGATCCCCATATTATCAACAACTGGCGGAGCGGAATCGCATCCGCGACATACCGCTCGCGGCGCCACGTGGTCGGATCTATGATCGAGAATACCGAATCATTGCCGACAGCCGTCCCTCCTTCAACCTGATTCTGACACGAGAGAACAGTGCGCGCAGCGTCGAAGAAACCATAGACTTGCTGGCGCCGGGAATTGAACTCAGCGCGGCAGAATTATTGAGCCGGATCGAGCCTTATCTGGACGAACCGGAATATGAACCGATACTGCTGGCCGAAGATCTGTCCGTGGATGAAACGGCCTTTGTCGAAGCGCGGAAGTACGAACTCTCGGAGATCAGTTTGGAGTTGAGCCCACGACGCAGGTACGAGCGGGGGGAAGTGGCGGCTCACTTGATCGGATATGTGGGAGAGATCACCCGGAGTCAGCTGGAGAGCGGAGAATTTGTCGAGATCGAATCCGGAGATGTAGTGGGTCAGTCCGGCCTGGAGCGGCAATACGATAGCTTGCTCCAGGGAGAGGATGGAATTCGCCGGGTGATCGTCAACACTTTCGGTCGCGAAATGGGGCTTCTAGGCGAAGTGCAGCCGATTCCGGGCAAGGATCTGGTAACGACATTAGACCTTGATTTGCAGCTTGCCGCTGAAGAGGCGCTGGGAGATCGAACGGGCGTTGCCGTTGCTATCATTCCAAAGACGGGGGAAGTTCTTGCTTTGGTCAGTCGACCTGCGTTCGATCCCTCGCTGTTCGCTCAAGGGATTCGCCAGCACGAGTGGGACATGCTTCTGTCAGATCCCCGAAAGCCTCTTCAGAACAGGGCTATCCAGAACAGGTACTCACCAGGTTCGGTCTTCAAGATCTTCATGGCGGCAGCGGGGCTGGAGGAAGAGGAAATTGGTTTTGAGGAAACATTGTTTTGCCCCGGCCATGCTGTCTTCTACGGTAATCGATTCGACTGCTGGCGTGGAGGCGGTCATGGAGCCATGGATGTGCGCCACGCCCTCGTCGAATCCTGCAACGTCTTTTTCTACAACGTGGGTGATCGCTTGGGGATCGAGCGTATTTCGCGATACGCCGTGATGATGGGCCTGGGCCGCAAGACCGGAATCGATTTGCCCGGAGAAGACGCAGGTTTAATTCCTTCGGAGAAATGGAAACAAAGCACTTCCAATACCCGCTGGTTTCCGGGCGAAACGATATCGGTCAGTATCGGCCAGGGCCCTGTGAGCGTGACACCGCTGCAGCTGACGTGGGCGATCGGTGGTCTGGTCGTGGGCGGAAAACTGGTCCAGCCACACCTGGCGGATCCGGAATTTGTGGCTCCGCTCGGCATTGAGACGTCGGGTCTCCGGACAGAAGAATACGCAATCGGTGAGGGGACCGTGGACACTATAAGAGAAGCTCTTTGGGGCGCCGTCAACGACCGCGGCACCGGAACCAGAGCCCGGGTCAGAGGCTTCGAGGTTGGCGGGAAGACAGGCACAGCACAGGTGGTGGCCAAGGATGTGGATCCAAGTCGGCCGGATCTGCAAGATCACGCTTGGTTCGTCGGGTTTGCCCCTTACGACGATCCGGAGATTGTGGTGGGTGTATTCGTCGAGAACGGTGGAGGCGGTGGGGCAGCCGCGGCGCCGGTCTCGCAGGCCGTCATGCAGGTCTATTTCGATAAGAAAGGTGGGCTCTTTACTCAAGGCGACGTCAACGACATAGCCGGGCTTAATACTGAAACCTCGATTGCTCGATGATAGATGCCCTCACAAGCAGGCGGTTCTGGCAGGATTTTGACTGGTTCTTACTGTCGGTGGCCATTGCGCTGGGGACGATCGGTCTGATCGAGATATACAGTTCCACTCTGAATATGGATTCTGCGAGTTTCTTCCTGCGCCAACTGGTCTGGTTGGTCGCCGGCGTAGGAGTTTGCTTTGTTGTGGCCTCCGTCGACTACCACATTCTTGCCGAGCACATAGTCTTGATTTACGTGGGTGCCATGTGCCTGCTGGTTGGTGTTCTCTTGTTTGGAAGCACGGTCGCGGGATCGCGAAGTTGGTTCGGTATCGGATCGTTCGGCTTGCAACCTTCAGAATTGGCGAAGTTGGTGGTTATCGTTGCGCTGGCGCGATTTCTTTCGGAAATCCAAAAAAGGTACTTAACGCTGCCCCAGATTCTTGGCGCCTGCGCGATTTGCGGTGCCCCTGTGCTGCTGGTGGTTGCCCAGCCCGATCTGGGAACGGCTTTAACGTTCGTGCCGATTCTGGCCTTCGGCCTTTTCGTGCGTGGCGTGCGTCCCGCCGCCTTGATCTCCGGTGTCCTGATAGTAATTTTTCTTCTACCCGTGACCTGGGCAGCTCTGGAGGACTACCAGAAAGATAGGATTCTTACTTTTGTGCAACCTGAAAGCGATCCCCTGGGAAGCGGATATCAGGTAATTCAGTCAAAGATCGCCATTGGTGCGGGTGGTCTCTGGGGGACCGGACTTTTCCAGGGCAGCCAGAACCAGTTGGGGTTTCTGCCGACGCGGCACACTGATTTCATTTTCTCTGTCGTAGCCGAGGAAATGGGATTCGTAGGCGTGTGCGTCACGCTTGCGCTCCTGTTGGCTTTGGTGTTTAGAACGCTTTCGTTGACGCTTTTGCCTGGAGATACCCTGGGCTTGTTTATCGTCCTGGGTGTCGGGGGTATGTTCGTATTTCACATCTTGGTGAACGTTGGCATGGTGATCGGATTCATGCCCATCACCGGCATTCCGTTGCCGTTTTTGAGCTATGGAGGTTCGTCTGTTCTGACGGCCTTCATCGGACTCGGACTGATCGTTAGCGTGCGGCGCTGCCGTTACGTTAATTAAATGCTGGATCGTGCTATAGTCTCGCTGGGAAAGAGGGTCGGTCTGATCGGGTGCCGTCTGACTCCAACTGCTTGTTTAATAAATGTTTAGCGAGCGGCATCGGTCAAAGCCCTTCGAATATATTAGTGACCGGTGTTCGGGAGATCTGATAACTTCCTAAAGAACTAAATAAGACGTTAAGTAGACCGGAGTCTGAATCTCCGGAGTAGACAAACGTGGATTCGGTGCCAGCTTTCTCCGAAGTGGAGATGTTTCGGAGGGGCGTTCGATACCACAGCCGAAAAAATGTTTGATGTTGTGGGCGTGTCCTTTTGAAAGACACGCTTCCCGGTCGAGGTGATCCTGAGGTCTTGGATAGATCTTTCGTCATCCGGCCTAAGTTATATACAAAAGTTTTTGCCCGTGACGTTACGGCGTATGAGTTGAGCTGTGACTCGCGTTGTTTGATCGGTGATGTTTCGAACAGAGAGAGCCTCCGACAGCGTGCCCCGCACGCGGCGGACGTTTGTGAGACGCAATTGTTTCGCGACTGGCTGAAGGGTTGGCAACGGGGTTGACCCCTGCGCTTTGCGAAAATCGGCAGCGTTGCTTCCGAATGCTTTGAAATCTCTTCTGGCCTCTCTGACTGAATCGACATTTTGTGGATCTGAATGACCGGGTTAGCTCCTCCGGGCCAGGAGTTTCCATGACACTTTCAACGTGCGCGCTCGCGCATCCGCGTCGAGGAATACCCCTGTGTGCCGATAACGATGGGCGTAGGAGTATTGATGCGGAAAGAACTGATCATTTCCACAATTCCACAAGAAACGAGAGTCGCAGTTCTTGAAGATGACGAAGTTGTCGAATTCCTGATCGAGCGCCATCGGGCGCAGGGTATCGCGGGAAATATATATAAAGGGCGTGTTACGAAGGTCCTTCCCGGGATGCAGTCGGCTTTTGTCGACATCGGCCTCGAACGCGACGCCTTCCTCTACGTTTCGGACTTTCTCGAAGACATGGACGAGTACGACCGGATCGTCTCGACCGCCGAAGATGAGGCGTTTAAAGCGGGCGACTCATCCCGTCGGGCGAGTTCGAGCCGGACGAGCCGGGCGGGCCGCGCGGCCAAGACCGAAAAGCCGAAAGAGCGACCCAAAGAAAGACCCGGTAAGGCAGACCCCGGTGCAGAGGTTTCTCCAGGCAATGAGGCCAGAGACAGGGCGTCTTCCAGTGTCGAGTCCCCGGCGAAAGAAGCGGGGGACGGAATTTCTGAGACGATAGGTCCTGAGGCGAAAAAAACTGAGGCTGAAAATTCTGAGACGAAAAGACCTGAGCCCCGCAGATCTGAAACAAGAAGCTCTGATCGAGGGAGTTCGAGAAGGCGTCCTGAGAGGCGCGACCGGAAGCCGCGCATGCCGTCGTACGAATCCAGATCCGATGAAAGTGGTCCCGGGACCTTGAGTCTTTTGCCCGGCGAATCGCTGGCCAAGTACAAGGGGAAGTCTGTCCCCTCAAAGGCTGAGGACAGCGAAGCGATCGAGTCCGATGTACCCGAGTCCACACCGCAATCCAACGACGCTGCTGTTCCCAATGGCAATCAAGGGGTGAGGGAAGCCGGTTTGGAGCAGAGCCCCGGGGACGAATCCACCGTGGACGCAGATGCCCCGGACGGAAATATACAGAGTGAAGACACAGAGCAGGGAGAGAAGCGGCAGGCCCGAATATCCGACCGCCCTAAGAAGGGACAGTTTTCCAGGAAGCCGCCGGTCCGACGACCGAGAAGGCGCACTCCGGAAAAGTCGGAAAGCGGCCGTACGGATTCTTCATCAAAGTTGCCTACTATTTCCGATTTGTTGAAAGAGGGACAGGAGATCCTGGTCCAGGTTTCAAAGGAGCCACTTGGGAAGAAAGGGGCTAGGATCACCTCGCATGTTGCCTTGCCAGGCCGCTATGTCGTCTATATGCCGACGGTAGATCACATCGGGGTTTCCAGAAAGATATCTTCCGAGGACGAGCGCTCGCGTTTGAGAAAGCTTATCGCCGAGAATCGAAACGGACTGCCGGGTGGCTTTATAGTTCGCACGGCAGCCGAGGGGCGGGACGAGAAGGAATTCGTTCAGGATTTGCGCTTTCTGGCAAATTTATGGAGTGAGATTCGCGAGAAGAGTGACTCTTCCAGTGCCCCCGCTCTGATCCATAGCGATTTGAACCTTGTTCATCGTGTCCTGAGGGATCAGCTTTCCGACGAATTCAAAGCCATCCGTTTGGATACCGAGGCAGAGTACACGAAAGTACTGGAATTCGTGAGCCGCTTCCAGCCGTCGCTTGTGACTCGAGTGCGCTTGCACCTGAAGGACAACGCAATCTTCGAAGAGTATGGCGTACAGCAGGAAGTCGATAAAGCGATGCGAGCGAAAGTTTGGCTTAAATCGGGTGGCTACATCGTGGTCAACCAGACGGAGGCCTTGGTTGCGATCGACGTTAATACCGGGAAGTTCGTCGGGAAGTCCAACCGCCTCGAGGACACCATCGTCCGTACCAACATGGATGCTGTACATGAGATTGTGCGACAGGTGCGTTTACGGAATCTGGGAGGAATCATTGTTGTCGATTTCATCGACATGGAAGAGCGAAAGAGCCGTCAGCGGGTGATGCAAGCCCTCGAAGAAGAATTGCAAAAGGATAGATCTCCGTCGAAGATTCTTCAGTTTAATGATTTCGGATTGGTTGCCATCACCAGAAAGAGAACTCAACCGTCACTGGAAAGGATCATGGGAACTTCTTGCCCGCGCTGTTCCGGTGCAGGCTTTGTCAAAGGCGTCGAAACCGTGTGTTACGAAATTCAGCAAGAAGTGAGGAAGATGCTCGGTCAGGCCGAGGGCGACGAATTGACGGTTCGCGTGAGCCCGGACATCGCGAAAGCTCTGAAGAGCGGAGAATTTGTGGATTTCACAGAGCTGGAAGAAGAGAGCAAGAAGGACATTCGAATCCAGGGAGATCCGACCCTTGTTTCGGAGCGTTTTGATATCTACTGATGGTAATAGCTGCACTTGCCCGGGAGAGTGCGTGACTCTTTAAGGAAAGAAATTCTTAGATCTCACACTGCGGCAGGGAGGGATGCAGGCTGGTGCCCACCCTAACGGTAGTAGCGGTTAAATACCTTCAGAAGTTCTTCAACGTCCTGCTCCCCTCGCATGGCGGGGTTTGAGGCTGCATCTTTAAGCCGTTTCTGAACGTGATCGGTGACCATCACGTCGGCCACCTTCTTCCAGGAACGTACGTTACAGTCAGTCACGCACGGTCACTACTCAGATGACCTGAGTCCTTAGACGGGATCATCCTGGGGTTGTCAGCCGGATCGTTAATCCCATCGCGGGACTCAATATCCGACTTGCCGTTGAGAGTTTAAACGGCCATAGTGGCAGCAGTCGTCCCGCGTTTTTCCCGAATAGACGCTGTATACTGATGGCTCATGGGACGGCATCCAGATTGGTTGAAGGTTCGTATTCCGAGCGGGGAAGAGTACTTCGAGGTTCGTGACGTTCTTCGCGTCCATCGCTTGAACACTGTGTGTGAAGACGCCCGCTGTCCCAATATAGCCGAGTGCTGGGGACAGCACCGAACGGCCACCTTCATGATCCTCGGGGATATCTGTACCCGTGCCTGTGCATACTGTGCGGTGCAGTCCGGTCAACCGGTCGGGTTGGACGAATCGGAACCCGCGCGGGTTGCTGCCGCGGTTAAGGACCTCCGGCTTAAACATGCGGTAATCACGTCGGTGGACCGTGACGATCTCGATGACGGCGGTGCTCGGATGTTTGCCGAGACCGTCCATGCCATTCGCCGTCTTGATCCGATGGTGAAAATTGAATTGCTGACTCCGGATTTTGCGGGTTCTCTCGAGGCTCTTGAGATTGTGATGAATTCCGGCCCCGATATTTTTTCTCACAATATCGAAACGGTCGAACGTCTCTACCCTAAAGTTCGTTTCAAGTCGGATTATCGCCGGTCGTTGGGACTGTTGGCCGACGCCCGCGGTTTGGGTAGCACCAGGTTTGTGAAGACCGGCATAATGGTGGGTCTCGGAGAACGGAAGGACGAAGTGGTTGACCTCATGACCGATGCCGTTCGGGTAGGTGTGGACATTTTGACAATCGGCCAATACTTGAGGCCGACGTCGAAACACGCGGAAATTCAAAACTATTACACGCCTGCCGAATTCGATGAGTTTCGAACAATCGGCCAGGATCTGGGTATCCGATGGGTGTTTTCAGGCCCCCTGGTGCGAAGTTCTTATCATGCCGAGGACGTATTTGCCGACATGATTGCTTCGACCGCGAGCTAATCATGGGACTCCTATCAAAAATATTTGGTGTTGATGCGGACTTTCTGGCCAGTCGGAGCCTGGATCCTCGCTCCGACGAGGGAGTGAGCTTCCCCGACGGTGCTGATTTCAGAACGAAAGTCGAGATCGTGCTGGATCAGGTGCGTCCGGGACTGCATGCAGATGGTGGTGATATTGAGCTCGTCGACATCATCGGGCATTCGATAAGAGTTAAACTGGTCGGTGCCTGCGAGGGATGTGCCAGTTCTTCAATTACACTGCGCCACGGAATTGAGAAGAAAATGCGCGACCGAATTCACGAATTTGAGGATTTAATTCCTTTCTAGTGTTCTCGGCCCAAAATTCGTTGTTCAATCGTTCCGTCCTGATCCGGCCCGACTATCTTCTTAGTCCGACGCCTCGGCTACCACCTCTTTATTCTGAAAGCCGTCCACCTGTACCGCCGGACGGGTGCGGGTCGTTTTAGGGCCGAATTCGATGTTGTGTCAATCCCTACAGGCCTCGCCATCAGGATGATGGCGAGGGTCGCCGGTCGTTCGGACAGGAAGTCTGAATGAACGACCGAGCGAAATCTTGTGGCGAAAATTTCTAACTTGGGACGACAGTTCTTAAGAAGCGACGGGTGAGGAGCGGAACGGTGCTTGTTACTGCTAAAGTTCTCTTCTGCCTTCTAATGCCTTCGTCATCGTGACAGAGTCTGCATAGTCCAGGTCCCCGCCCACGGGAAGTCCCATCGCCAGTCGGGTCACACGAATTCCAAGCGGCTTGATCAGTTTGGATAAGTACAACGCCGTCGTCTCTCCCTCTACGTTCGGATTTGTCGCGATGATGATCTCCTCAACCGATCCCGACTGAAGACGCTCGATCAAAGATCGAACTGTCAGCTGGTCGGGTCCGATACCTTTCAATGGGGATATTGCGCCCATCAATACGTGATAGCGTCCGTTGAATTCGTGTGTGTTTTCGACCGAAAGAATGTTTTGGGATTCTTCGACGACACACAGGAGGTGATCTGTTCGATTGGGGTGCGTACAGAAACGACAGGGATCGATATCGGTGAGGTTGTTGCAGGTCGTGCAATGGCGGATCGAGTGCTTCATATCTACGATGGAGCTTGCCAGTTGCTCGGCTTCAGCATCTTCCATCTTGAGGATGTGGAAGGCCATTCGCTGAGCCGACTTGGTGCCGACACCCGGGAGTTTTCTGAAGTTTTCGATGAGCCGGGTGACCGGTTCTGCAAGATTACCCATTAGAGCCCTGGGATGTTCAAACCGGATGCCAGATTTCCCAACTGGCCGGCCATCGCTTCGTCCACCCGACGGGCGGCTTCGTTGACTGCGGCCACGATCAGATCCTGGAGCATCTCCCGGTCTCCGCCGCTGAGTACTTCGGGATCGATTTCCACAGAAAGGAGCTGTTTATTGCCGTTCATCTTCACCGATACCATCTCGCCGCCCGCACTGGCTTCGACGACAGTTTGTTCAAGCTGCTTCTGCAACTGCTCCTGCATTTGCTGAGCCTGCTTCATCATCTGCTGCATATTCTTCATCGAGTGACTCCTTATGGTTCATCCGGCTTCTTCGCGCTCTTCACGTGGGCGATTTCACCGCGGAAGACATCAAGGAAGGTTTGGACGAGTGTTTCTTTCTCGACCGATTCTTTGAGTGGGCTATCCTCGTCGGTTTCTACCGGACCTTTGGAAGCCGGGCTCATTATAAGTGATACCGAGGCTGGTCTGCCCAGCAGTTCACTGGCGACAGTCTCGAGAACCTGAAAGTGTTCCGGGCTTTGGAGGGCGGTCCGGACGCTCGGGCTCGGAACCTGTATCTGGATGAGATCCTGGTCTTGTCGAATGCTTGTTACTCCTTCGAGGTAGAGACTCGTTGTTTCCGACTTCTGTTTGATTCTCTGGCGGTACGTCTCGGCGAACGGGAGCGTTGGCGGGGGGGCCGGCCCCAGGTCAGATCGGTCCGTCCCAGGGGCGGGGCTCGACACAGCCGCACTCGCTTTCTTGCCCTCGGGAGGCGGTGCCTCGATTGCCGTCGCCTTGCGCATAGGCCGGTTTTCGCTGGCAAGTGTCGTTTTCTTTGGTGCTTCCGAAGACGAGGGTCGCCCTGGTGGCGGAGGTGCGGGCCGTTTAGCTTCGGACGTGGTTTTCGAACCCGATGGCGTCCGACCCGCGGCGAGATCTCGAATGACTTCTTCGATGTCTCGAAGTTGTCCGACCTTGGCGAGCTTGATGCATCCGATCTCGAGGTGGAATCTTGGCTCTGAAGTCCAGCGCAAATCACTCTCAAGACGCAGGAGCATGTCGCAGAATCGAATCAGGTCCTGTTCCGAAAACTGTTCGGACTGGGATGTGATTCGGTTCCGTTCCTCGCTACCGGCCAGAATCCTTTCGCCGATTTCCAGTTTCGCAAGAAGCATATCCCGAACGCGCGACAGAAGCTCCCGTACGAACTGCTGAAGGTTGAGGCCTTGATCGGCGACGGTCTGAACGACATCCAGAAGTCCCTTGGAGTTTCGTTCTATGAGTCCTTCGACCGCCTGGTCCAGGAGGTCGGATGGAATAAAACCCAACACGTCCCGCACGTCTTCATCGTTTATTTCCTGACCCCCGAACGCGATGATCTGGTCAAGCAGCGACTGCGCGTCCCGCATGCTGCCTTCGGCCGCCTTGACAACGTAATCGAGTGCGCCCTCACCTATCGTGATCCCTTCAATTTTCGCGATTTTTCGGAGGTGCTCTAATGTTTCCTTTGGGGGAATCGTCCGAAAGACGAACTGTTGGCAGCGGGAAATAATTGTGGCGGGTAACTTGTGCCTTTCTGTCGTGGCAAGAATAAACACAATGTGTTCGGGAGGTTCTTCCAGGATCTTCAAGAGTGCGTTGAATGCCGACGTTGAGAGCATGTGGACTTCATCAACGATATAGATCTTGAAACGATCCCTGGATGGTGCGTAGCGCGCGTTATCTCTCAGTTCCCGAATGTTGTCGACACCGGTGTTCGAAGCCGCATCGATTTCCAACACATCGATTGACCGACCAAGCGAGATTTCCTGACAGGAGGGACACTCGTTGCAGGGTGTCGCAGTGGGGCCTTGACCGCAGTTCAAAGCTTTGGCGAGCAGCCGGGCCGTGGTCGTTTTACCCACACCCCGGGGCCCGCAGAAAAGGTATGCGTGACCGATGCGATCCATCTCGATCGCGTTCTTGAGCGTCTGGACGATCGGCCTCTGCCCGACTACTTCTTCAAAAACCTGTGGTCTGAATTTTCGTGCGATAACTTGGTATTTCATCGGGTGTGTTGCGGTCGGTCGCGATCGTGTGGGCCAGGCCCGGGGGGATACTGTGTCACATCGGGTAACCCACTACCGTTGCTTCCTTCCGGATCTGGCGGGATTCGCGAGCGCCAATTGCACAGCCCCCCTTGAGCCTGATATTCCAGCGTGGAAGTTTTCCGACAGTGCCTCATTCCCTTAAATCGTTGCTACGGAAACAACGTGTGAGTTGTTGGGAATTACGACCCGTCCCGAATTTTCCAGCCCCGGGCTGCCAGCGGAGAGAGTGGGATTCGAACCCACGGTGAGGTTACCCCCACACACGCTTTCCAAGCGTGCTCCTTCAGCCTCTCGGACATCTCTCCAAATGATTCGCAGTCAATAGGTTAGCAGATTGAGCAAGACCTCTTCAGCGTCGATTGTGTCGTGAATTGTGACATCACTCATGGTTAACCTACTGAATTGACTCGGCAACCGCATCCTTTTCGGTCGCCTCAGCCCTCCGAGCGTCCAGCTCTTCAAGGGCTTCTCGTTTGGCCTGAAGCCGGACGTGAGAATAGTGCTCCAGCGTCCGGCGAGACAGGTGACCCGTAATCGACTCCATAACATGGTCAGGAACTCCCATTTCAGCGAGTTCCGTGATGATTGTATGTCTCAAGTCATGGAACCGCAACCCTGGGGGCCAGCGGTGTCGCAGAGGCTTTGCTATGCGTCGTCTTAACTTTTTACAGGCTGGGTTCGCTCAGGTCTGTGCCATTGAGAAGCGTGCCGAAGCTAACGTTGAAATCCACTATGAAACTCGGACACGACGAGATCTCAACGCTCTTTAGTAAGGGTGGAATGGGTGGGGTGTGGCGTGCGCGGCGCCACCCCATCAACTCATTTCGTCTTTCTTTCAGGACTGGGCAGGGTGAGGCTAGCGACCTAACTGTCTGCCGTCCGGCATGATCACGGAGTTGCTTGAGACGCGGTTCAAGGAATCGTTTCTCGCGATAGCGGCTGTGACCGTCACCACATCCCCAACCTTCAACGAACCCGGCGGCCAGCCTCGCCGGAACAGTCTGGACGGATTTGAACCCCCGGCGAGTTCCACTTCCCAATTGGTGACGTTCCCGGCCTCATCGACCACATCCATATAGAACCATATATGTGGATTATTCCACTCCACCCGCGTCACGGATCCCATGATCGTAATCGGCGGGTCCTCCGTGCGGTACACCGCGGTCCTCGAGTGGTGTGCGAATGCAGAAGCGGCGAAGCAGAAAACAAGAAAGGCGGTTTGTAAAGTCCGGAACATCTGGATACCTCCTTGGCCACCCAACCATTGCGGCGGCTGATCTAGCCTAACGAACGATGATTGCGAGATCAAATCAAAATCGGTCTTCTGGCCGAAAGGTCGCATACAAGCAATCCTGAGTATGACCTGAATGTGAGCATGGACCGTCTTGATCCTCCGCAGGGCCGATTCCGAATTTAGCCCACCTTTCTCACGAGTTATCTGCCGTAGCGCCGGCGTAGCGTCAGTAGGAGTTCCAGCTTCAGTTTGATGGTTTGTTGAAATGTGCGTGGTTGCAGCCGGCTGTTGATACTATTGGCATCATTCGCGCAGTGACCGTTCGTTTGGAGGACGTGGGGTGGCAGCCGTGGTTGTTGTTCCTGTGCTTCACATACTCAATGCTCCATGGCTCTCCGCGCTGTGATCGGATAATTGTCCAAGTCATCTCGCGGGAAGTTGAAAATTGTAAACTGGGAATAAACAGCAACCACGATGCCGCCAAACACTCCAATATTGCCGTGTTGAGGTTAAATCAGAATGCTCTGGATGTGCCGATGCCGAAGTTAGGGCCGATCAGATGAGTGATTCAGAGACAAGGTCAAGTGTCCGTTTCTCGATTGGCGACCTCGTTCGACACGAGCTATTCGACTACCGTGGTGTGGTTATCGGCGTAACTCCGCGATTCGAGGGCACCGACGAGTGGTACGAAACCGTGGCGCGTTCGAGACCGCCGAAGGATCGTCCCTGGTATCACGTATTGCCAGACGGGGCTGCACATCAGACTTACGTGGCTGACCGCAACCTCCAACCGGATCACACTGGACGCCCTATTGAACATCCCTTGGTCAAGATGTACTTCACGCACTTCATCGGTGGGCGCCACGTTAGCGGCAGGATGAACTAGCGCCAGATTCAACCCACTCTCCGATTACAACTTACGACCGCAACGCGGCGCGCGTCCTCTCGACCAAGGAATTGTCTTGATCGCCACTGCCCCTGAGAAAGAAAGCGCTTGTTGCCAGAAACTGGTCACGCCATCGAGGGCTGACGTTAAAATAATCTTCCAGCACCGCAGCACTGAACTTGTAATCGTGAGCGTTGCTCCCCTTCAAAAAGATCAATCGCCGCGCAGCGTTCATCAGATTCCGCACGTCACCGCCGTCATTCAAGTAGCCGCGAACTTTTCTCGCTGCATTCATCCGGTCTGTGCTCATATCGCTGAAAATTTCTTCGATCGCCCCAGAGGATTCCGTGATCGCCAGCGGTTACACGTCATCGATTGCAATATCGGGAAGCGTTCCCCTTAGGGTCTCCCGGAACATTGGCAGGAAGGCGCAGTTTTGAAGGAGGAGACGCTTTCTCGTGTTTTCATCGCCGCAGGCCTGGAAGGCATAGCGCAGAGCGTTCGTGGAAGTTACCGCGTGTACCGCGACGATTCCCGGCTGTCGCATCATCAGTTCACCGGCGCCGACAAAGAGTGCATCCCAGACGGACTGCGGCGATTCACCGCGTCCGATCAGCTCCGCCGCCATGTCGCATGCGTCGTCGTTGGATCCCTCATGGAGAACGGCCAGCATTGCGCCAGTCGCACCCTCATCGAGTCTTCCACTCATCCACTCCGATCCCAATCCAGCGGCTAACTCCTGGTTTCGCCGCCAGGGTCGGTCGGCTGCATCGTCACTGAGGGCCGGGGTGGTGTCCGGGAGATCGTGGGACAAAAGGGCAAAGGCCAACGAGCGTAAGACCGGCTCAGCATGTTGCCAGCCGATGAACTGGAGGGTCCGCCAACTGTTGGCCACGAAAATTGCTTTGTGGCCAATCGAGCGAAAATCACGGCTCCCGAAACGGTAGAAGAGGTCATAGATCTCGTTGGCCCCTGCCGATCGCGCGAGCCCGGCTACGGCGCCATCTGCCATTTCTTCATCCCAGCTCTCCATCGCCTCGACGAAGGCTTCCTTCGCCCGGTGCGCGGGGGGCACGGTGTTTTCGTCGACCGGTGCCATGCGCCAGCCGGTCTGGTTCTGTTCCTCCGCCTGAGAATCCTTGAACTCATCGAGGGCCCAGAATACGGGCAACCAGCGATCGCTATCCGGCGAGGCGAGGCTTGCCATATGCGCTGCGTTCACCACCAGGACTGCATGGAACTTGAATCCCACGCCGGGACGCGGCTTCAGATTGCGGATGGCCGCAAGAAACAAGGCCGTCACCACCTGCTGGTAGCTCACTCCTTGGTGAATTCGCTGAGCCACCTGTTCCAAGAGATCCGACCTCGGAGTGTCCTCGATCAAGCGGACCAGTGGCTCGATGCCGTCGTCGAGTTTCACCAGAGTTGGGTCCAGGGTCGCCTCCTGGGCGGAGACCGGTGGCAGTTTCGCAAGAAACGTCAAACTCCCAATACCCATTGCGGTTCCACCGACGCTCGCAAACTTCAAAAACTGTCGACGTGTGGTTCTTTCTGCCATAGATCCCTCCAACAGTTGAAGGTTGGTCGAATTGGTTCGACAAACGGAATGAATTGTTTGGTTAGCTGTCGTGATCTTAGCCCGAATCGCTGATTTGGGAAACCTTGGAATTGCAGTTCCAACAATCCCAGAAATCCCAGGTAGTTTTGACTCTATATATACATGCCTTGTTGCTCGGGTTCGGCAGGCGTTGACCGCGGCTCTCTCATCTCGAGATCTTCAGATTTGGTTTCTTCTGCGAGGTCTTACGGAGTATCCCTCGAATCGTCGTCAGTGCTTTCTCCAACTGTCGGTCGATTCCCCCGGCGTAGTCCTGGGGCCGGTTGTCGATCTCAATGTCCGGATCGGTTCCATAGTTTTCGACGCCGTATCCGACGTCCTCAAACCAGAAAGAAAATTCGGGTTGTGTCGTCACCGTTCCGTCGACGAGCGAGTGGCGTGGCCAGATACCGACCACCCCGCCCCAGGTGCGCTTGCCGATCAGGGGGCCGAGGCCGAAGAGCTTAAAAGAGTGTGAAAAAATGTCGCCGTCGGAGCCCGCATATTCGTTCGTCAGGGCCACCATCGGCCCCATCGGCGAGGCATAGGGGTACGGTATGGGTTCCCCCCACCGGCTCACATCGTAGCCAATCCTGCGGCGCGTCAATTTTTCAAGAAGCAGGGGAGAGACGTGTCCGCCACGGTTGAATCGAACGTCGACGATCAGCCCGTCCCGGTCTGATTCCGGACCGTAGTATCGATGGAACTCCGAGTAACCGAACGGGCTCATGTCCGGTATGTGGATATAACCGACACGGCCTTCAGTTCTTTCGTGGACGATATTTCGATTCGCCTCTACCCAGTCTCGATACCGGAGCGAGCTTTCCTCGTGAAGCGTTTTCACCGTGACCGTTTCGGTGGAGCGCCGCTTTCCTCTTCGACGCCGCACAGTAATTTGCACGTCACGGTCAGCCATGTTAACCAGTCGCTCATACGGAGAAATCGCACTGTTTACGGTTTCGCCGTCCACTTGAAGGATCTCATCACCGGACTCTAAGTTGAGCCCGGGCGCGGCCAGCGGTGAGGCGTATACCGCATCCCAGGAATCGCCTTTCGGAATCCTTTGCACATGCCACTTCCCCGTTTTCTTGTTGAAATCGAGATCAGCACCGAGAAATCCCTGGCGCCAGTTGGGGCGCGGCCTGTAATCGCCACCCATTTCGTAGCAATGGGAGGTTCCTAACTCTCCCTGCATCTCCCACATCAGATCAGAGAATTCCCCCCGTGTTCCGACCCTGTCCACCAGAGGCAGATAACGAGCGCGAACCATTTCCCAGTCCACCCCTGACATGTCGGCCCTCCAGAAGTGTTCTTTCTGAAGGCGCCAGGCCTCAGCGTACATCTGCCGCCATTCTTCGGTCGGATTCACCGACACGGGAATTCGATCCAAATCGACCCAGCCGGTTTCCCGGGAACATTCGTCCTTGGTCTTTTCGGAATCGTCCTTGAACTCCGCAGCCACTGCCCGGACCCGGTTGCCGCATCGAATTCCAAGGACACGGGCGTCCAACGATAGTGTGAAGTCGCTTACCTTGTCGGAAACCCGGCCTGATTTGTTGTTGTCGAAAGCCCAAAACTCGAGGATTCCCTTCGAGTCAGGGTTCGTGTCCGTATCGTTACTGAGGCTTCCGACAATGGGGTACTTCGAGTAGAGGGCGCGTCCGCGGGCACCCAGGATTCCACCGTACCGCCCTTCAGGCACGGGGAACGCTACGATTCGATCCTCGATGTTGTCGAGATCGATTCGAAATACTTCTTTTGTGTCCTTCGACCCATCTGCGTTCGAGTCGCCGGTCCCGCCGGGCGCCCGAGGCGTCGCCGTTCCGCGCGCAAACGGTGAGGGTGTGTCTTGTTTCAGAGTGACCAGGTACGGCCGCATACCCAGCGGAAAACCAAGATCGAAGTAGAGATTGTCATATACCGGGTTGTAGGTCCGTCCCGAGATGAAATAGAGATACTTTCCGTCGGGATCAAAGCTGGGATATCCGTCGGAGAAATCCTCCCGCGTAATCGTAACGATCTTAGCTGTATCGACCTTGCACAGTCTGATGGCACTGGTGTGTTCAGCGGAGGAATGGCCATAGGCGATCCAGTTGGAGTCCGGAGACCAGGCGACGCCGCTGATTCGATGGTACCGGCTGATGTCGAGCACCCGCGATCGTCCCGAGTCGAGATCGACCCAGATGACTTCCTGCCGGTGATTTGTCAGGACCAGCCTGTTGATGTCGGGTTGGGATCGCTCTTGTTTTTTTGAGGCCTTGGTTGCCTTCTTTGAATCTGAGGATTTACTCTCCGTTTTCTTGATCGCGTTTCCAGGAGCGACGTATAGATCGATGGGCCGTCCGAAATCTCCGCGGATGAGCCGGGGTGATTTGGAACCACCGGGGCAAAATACGATGAGCGATTCCTCTCCGGCTTCGTCGGTCACTGCGACGATGTGTTTGCCGTCTGGAAGCCACGAACCGAGCCGGTAACGCACACCCGAGACGGTGCCCAATCGAAGGGGAGCACCAGTCCAGAGGCCCATAGCGAAGAGTCCGCCGCGGTGAATCGAGGCCAGTGTGTGGCCCTTGGGATGAAGGTCAAAGGATTCCAGGTACCGTTCCGCACTGACGAACTTGCGGTTGCGTTGGCTATGGGTGCTACGGATACGTATGTCGATTTTTCTCGATGTGTTCCTGGCAGGATCAAAAACGTGAATATCAGCGCCGGCATGGTAGACGATCAAGTGGCCGTCGGTTCTTGGAAAGCGGACGTAGAATTCCCTATGGTCGGTATGCCGCACCAAGCTCCGGCCTGTCGGCGTGCAGGAGTAAAGGTTGCCGTGCCCTTCGTGGTCTGACAGGAAGTAGATGCGGCGACCGATCCACATCGGGCCGGCCAGGTTTCCCTCAAGTTGAATCAGTGGAGAGAAATTACCGTCGTTGCCGCGGTCGACCCAGAGAGTTCCGGCCGTGCCGCCGCGGTATCGCTTCCATCGGGCGGGATCGCCTGAGTTTCTTCCAATCACCGTTCCAGGTAATTCGGTGCTGAAAGAAATGGCTCTGGCTGGGCCATAGTTTTGTGCCTGGGGCGTGCCGCCCGATCGTGGGACGGCGACAAGGTGCATCATGCCGACGAAAGGCTGACGCCAGTCGCTTGCTGCAAGGACATTCTTACCGTCTGAGCTCCATCCCACGACCTGGGTAAAGGCTCCCATCCACGTGAGCCGCCGGGGCGGGCCGCCTTCCGCATCCATGACATAGACTTCTGCCGGGCCATCATCCCGGCCTGTAAACGCAACGGATTTGCCGTCAGGGGCAAGCGCAGGGAAGGTGGATACCCCTGGATTGGAGGTCAGGCGTCTTGCGGTTCCACCCTCCACAGGTACGGACCATAGATCGTCTTCCATCACAAAGACGATGTGATCTCCCGCAATTGTTGGGTGTCGGTAGTAACGTAAGTCCAATGACATTTAAGAGGTACCTTTCCAGGAAGACGCTTTGGTTCGAGAAAGAGCGGATTATCATACCGTGTCGATAATCGCTTGACCAGTCAGCGGCAGTGGATACGGAACCGGAAACCGCCCCGTTTCACGTCTAAACAGCTTTCGCGGACTTCATGGTACAGAGCCCCCGCTAAAAAATGATTCTGGCTCGGAGCCGATCGTCCATGGGTCTGGTTCGCCAAATGATTCATTTTGAAGGGCCTCGGATGTGAATTCCATTCCAGGCTAAACCCTTGATTTTAAGTGTATAGACACAGAATTGCGTGTTCGGCCCCGCAAGGCGACGCGCATTTCTTTCTCTTGCAAAACGGCTGAGGGCCAGTGATCATGAACTATAATTAGGAAGATTGAGGTCTTCGCTGCCCGATGTCCGATTCCGGGTGGGGGTGCTATGTCCAAGGAGGGCGGATGCGACCTATTGCTTTTTGTGAACGGTGTCGTGGGATGGAAGCCGGGTGGAACAGGAAGTACCTGACACACCGCATCGTCTGTATGGGACGTCCGTCTTTTTATCTTAGGCTGCTGGCCTATACAGTCACGGTCGCTTTTCTGATTTCGTTCTTTCCGTCGACAACTTCTATAGAGGTTTCAGACCGCAGCGATCCGGCTGCGGCAACTGTTCAGGCTGGTGAAGAAGCAGTCCCCACGGTTTCAGACCCCGCGGTCTATGCCATCGAAGACGTTCTTGGCCGCCATTCACGGGTGGATAGCGCGCAGCGGGCCCGTATCGCGCGCGCTGTGGTCACGAGTGCCCGAAAGCACGATGTGGATCCCTTCCTCGTCGCCAGCATACTTGTGGTTGAAAGCAGCGGTGATCCCTTTGCCATTTCAGAGCGCGATGCCGTCGGAATAATGCAAATTCACGTTCCCACATGGGGCCTTCTCGCCGAAGCCCAGGGGATCAACTTGTTCCGGCTCGAGGACAATATCGATATGGGTACCCGGATCCTGAAGGACTACACCCGCAGACATGGCCTTTGGGATGGCGTCCTGCGTTACCTGGGCGTGACCGGGCCGGGTGAAGGAACCTCATACGTCCAGCGAGTTCAGGGTATCTATTCCGATCGTCTCGCCGATTGAAGTTCTCGCCAGGCCTGCGTTTCGGGGTGGCCCCCGAGCGATCCCATTCCTAAGAATTCTCCGTTTTTCGGATCAATTCCCTTTAATCAACGGGTTAATGGCACCCCTAACGAAAAGTTTATATATTAGGTATAAGAAATAATTGACACTAACACGCTCAGGTTCTATAATTTTACCCTCGAATAGAGATTAAAGAGGTCCAGAAAGATTTTTGCAGAGCTGAGGAGGAAGTCAGATGAGCAAGATTGTTGGGATTGACCTGGGGACGACGAACTCGGTGGTTGCCGTCATGGAGGGTGGAGAGCCCGTCGTTATTTCCAATCAGGAAGGCGGCCGGACGACGCCGTCGGTTGTGGCCTTCAGCAAGGACGGTGAACGTTTGGTCGGTCAGGTAGCCAAACGACAGGCCGTAACCAACCCCGATAACACCATCTATTCGATCAAGCGTTTCATGGGGCGTCGCCGGGACGAGGTCAATGAAGAAATGAAGATGGTTCCCTATGACGTTGTCGATGCAAAAAACGATGTGCGCATCAAAGCCAACGGCAAGCAATATTCACCGCCTGAGATTTCGGCGATGATTCTTCAGAAGCTGAAGACGGCTGCAGAGGATTACCTGGGGCAAGAGGTCGAGCAAGCGGTCATTACGGTTCCCGCCTACTTCAATGATTCGCAGCGGCAGGCCACGAAAGACGCCGGAAAGGTCGCGGGCCTCGAAGTGCTTAGGATCATCAACGAACCTACTGCGGCCGCTTTAGCTTACGGACTCGACAAGAAAGGCGATGAAACCATCGCAGTGTACGACTTTGGTGGCGGTACCTTCGACATCTCTATTCTCGAGGTGGGTGAGGGCGTTGTAGAAGTCAAGTCCACCAACGGCGATACGCATTTGGGTGGTGACAACGTCGACCAGGTCATCATCGACTGGCTGATTGCCGAGTACAAGAAGGACGAAGGCAGTGATCCGCTCTCCGGAGACAAGATGGCACTTCAGCGTTTGAAGGAGGCCGCTGAAAAGGCCAAGTGCGAGCTGTCGTCGACTCAGGAAACAGAAATCACTCTACCTTTCATTACGGCCGATGCAACCGGCCCCAAGCACCTCAACCAAAAGTTGACGCGCTCAAAGTTGGAATCGTTGATCGAGGACCTGCTTCAGAGGACGGTCGGCCCGTGCAAGCAAGCTTTGAAAGACGCCGGACTCAAACCTTCCGACATCAATGAGGTCGTGCTGGTGGGCGGTTCCACACGCATCCCGCGGGTTCAGGCCATTGTCAAGGAGCTGTTCGAACGCGATCCGCACAAGGGTGTAAACCCGGATGAGGTCGTTGCAGTTGGAGCTGCGATTCAGGCTGGAGTTCTCGGCGGCGAAGTCAAAGACGTGTTGCTGCTGGACGTGACGCCGCTGTCCCTGGGTATTGAAACCCTGGGTGGAGTCTTTACCCAGCTGATCGAACGCAATACGACGATCCCGACGCGCAAGAGCGAGGTTTTTTCCACAGCAGCCGACAGCCAGACCTCCGTTGAGATCCATGTGCTTCAGGGTGAACGTCCGATGGCGAAGGACAACCGGACTCTGGGCCGATTCCACCTTGTTGGTATTCCCGCGGCGCCCCGCGGTATTCCACAGATCGACGTCACTTTTGACATCGACGCCAACGGTATTGTCAACGTTTCGGCCAAAGACACGGGCACCGGGAAGGAGCAGAAGATAACGATCACCTCTTCCAGTGGTCTCGGCAAGGATGAGATCGACGATATGGTCAAAGATGCTGAAGCCCACGCGGAGGACGACAAGAAGAAGGCCGAGGAGATCGAGGCCAGAAACCGGGCAGATTCGCTGATCTATCAAACCGAGAAATTGATCTCAGAACAGAAGGACAAGCTGTCTGAAGAAGACGTCAAATCCGCCGAGGCAGCAATTGCAGACTGTAAGACGGCGGTTGAGGACGGCGACTCCGACCGTATCAACAGTGCCGTGGAAGCGCTCACGCAGGCCTCTCACAAGATTGCCGAGGCTATGTATAGCAAGGAGGCGGAAGCCGCGTCCGGAGACGGCGCTGACCCGGGCACCGAAAGTGCCGGGGATCCGGCGCCCGATGATGACGTAATTGACGCGGAGTATGTGGACGTCGACGGAGGGGATAGCAAGGAATAAGCAATAGTTATGAGTCAGGAGTGTTTGGTTGGACAGGTGAGGGCGCTAAGCTTTAACTCTCAGCTTCTGACTTTTAACTGCCTAGAACAATGGAACTCTATGTCATTCTTGGCCTGCTCCGGGGCGCTTCGGTAAACGAAATTAAGAGAGCTTACCGAAGGCTGGCCCGAAAGTATCATCCCGATATCAATCCCGGTGATCACGCTGCTGAAGAGCATTTTAAGGGCATTTCTGAAGCGTATGACGTTCTGAGTGATCCCGACAAACGCGGTTTCTATGACGCACACGGCTACTACGCCGAGGGCGTTCTGGAAAGCCGAACCCAGGCCCGATGGGGTGTCTCGTACCGGGAGTTTGACCCATCAGCCAGCGCTGAAAAGTCAGATTTCTCCGACCTGTTTGACGATTTCTTCACACGTGCCCGCCGGGCTCGCCGTCCGGATGCGACGAACGACATCGAGTCTCAGGTTTCCTTGACTTTTGGTGAATCGATCCAGGGTGTTGAGACGACGATCAACGTCTACCGGAAGCGTCCCTGTGACCCATGTCACGGGTCGGGACGCGCAGCAGGTTCGATGGAGTACGACTGCGGAGACTGCAGGGGAAGCGGCGAGTGGATTCGCGCCAAAGGGCACCTGCGATTCTCCATGACCTGTCCGCAGTGCGAAGGCAGCGGTCGAGTCGCTGTCGCGTGTTCTGTCTGTGGTGGCGAAGGCCGGGCTGCACGAAGCGAACGGATACAGGTCGAAATTCCTCCGGGAGTGAGTACAGGATCTCGGGTGTGTTTCCGAGGACAGGGCAACATCGATAACAGGACTAACGAGTTGGGCAATCTCTATGTTGTTACGAACGTAGCTCAGGATCCTTTCTTCAGACGTGTGGGTGACAATATCCACTGCACAGTTCCGGTAACTGTCAGTGAGGCTGCTTTGGGAGCCAAGATCGAGGTTCCCACCATCGAGGGATCGGCCATGCTGAAGATTCCCCCCCGGACCCAGAGCGCTCAGGTTCTCCGGCTTCGCGGAAAAGGGGCCCCTTCGTTGAGGGGCGACGGTGTTCGTGGGGACCAGTACGTCGAGGTTAGGGTGATTGTTCCCAGGGTTGTTGACGAACGCTCGAAAGAGATACTGCGCGAATTGGCTCAACTCGATCAGATTGACCCTCGAAAGGACCTCCAGACTCGTGGGCAGTAAGAACAAGGCAAAAGCCGCGCACATGATCAGTGCGGTTGCCGAAACCTACAGCATCCACCCGCAAACGCTACGCATGTATGAGCGGGAAGGGCTGCTGAAGCCTTCGCGGTCGGACGGCAATACCCGTCTTTACACTGCTGAAGATTTGGAGCGCCTGGAGTTGATTCTGAGCCTGACCCGGGACCTTGGCGTAAACCTCGCAGGGGTTGAAGTGATTTTGAACATGAGGCAGCGAATGGAGGAGATGCAGGCCGAAATGTCCGGTTTCATCAAGTTTGTCGAGGAGCAGCTCTCGAATCGATCCCCAGAAATGGAGCAGAAGATCCAGCACGCACTGGTCCGGGTTCGTCCCGCCCATGTTGTGCCCGTGAAACGCAGGACCAGTCGATGAAGTCAGGCAGTGTTGCAAAATCTGTTCCCGCCGACAGCCTCGGAATGTATCTGCGGGAGATTTCCGTTTTTCCGCAACTCAGCCCTTTAGAGGAAAAGTCGATTGCCATCGAGGCGCGGGGAGGTAACGAACCCGCGTTCCAGAAATTGATTGAGTCGAATCTTCGCTTCGTCGTTTCGATGGCAAAAAAATATGCGCGTTCGGGCTACCCCATGCATGAGTTGATCAACGAGGGTAACCTGGGTCTCATCGAAGCCGCCCGCCGTTTCGATCCCGATCGTGACGTTCGCTTCATTACTTACGCCAGCTGGTGGGTGCGTCAGGCAATCCTTGCCGCGATCGCGCACTTCGGCCGGGTGTTCAGTATTCCCCCCAAATTTAAGCATGAGCTCTATCGGTTTCAGACCAAAGTTCGCCGTCTGACTCAGGAACTGGGACACGGACCCAGCGTCCGAGAGATATCTGAACAGCTCGAAATGCGGGAACCCGATGTCCGCCGCATGATAGAAGCCGTTCCCGCAGAGGTATCCCTGAGCACCCCTCTGGGTGAAGACAGTGATTTTCAGATGCAGGATCTGATCGCCGATCCAAACATTGCGCCCCTGGACAAAGCGCTGATGGCGCAATCATTTGAGCGTCAGCTTCGACAGTTGCTGGATCAGCTGGATGACAAGGAGCGAATGATTGTCGAGCGGCGTTTCGGCCTCGCCGACGACACGCCGCAGACGCTGGCCGAATTGGGTGAAGCGCTGAACCTTTCGAGGGAGCGCATTCGCCAGATCCAGGCACGGGCTCTGGAAAAACTCCGCCGGTCCCAAAGGGCGCAGCAGCTGCGCGGCTACCTCAACTAGTCCCAAAACAAGCGCATAACCAGTCCGCCGAGGCCCAGTTCGCGCCGATAGAATTCGAGGCATAGAATCCCGTTCCCGGATGGCCTGTTCCAGGTATCGAGTTTCTGTTGAATCTGTTTCAGTTCAGCCTCGCTGGTGTTGGACGGTTGACAGAAACCGGGACCTCGATCGCCCGGGCTCAGAGTCATGATCGGGTCAACATCGCAGAGGCTGACGCAACACATCCACCCCGCGGAACAAGACCGGCAACCACCGGTTCCAGGCCAGGATCCGGAACAGAATGCGCCGCCCGGTGCGCACGAGTTGGCACGGCACAAGCATGAAAGCGTTCAAGAAGGTTTTGAACTCCATGCGCAGCACGGTTTGCTTCTCAGCCTGATATTTTTGGCCCCAACGTCCGGTTTCGGGAAGCAGCAATGCAAACCACGCTTTCAGTGTCCAGGCCAGTGACGCGATCACCATGTAGGCCCAGTTGCTGGTCTGATCTCCGACCGGCATCCGCAACGCCTGAACGCCGTTCTTCAACTGCTCAATGAGATTCTCCTGATTGCACCGTTGATTGGCACGCATCACAATCTGGTCGGCCGGATCCGAACGGTTGGTAATGTAGAAGAAGTACCGGATGTCGTCAAACAACACCTGCTCTCCTTTGGCCACCGACAGATTCTTCCGCACCACGACGACACGGTAGTCCCGATCGCAGGCTCCGGGTCGATACCGAAACTCGGCCACATCCTCACCCTGCAAGCGGATATTGTCGAAACCGCGCTGCCGAACGATCTCTTCCTTCACGTTGTCGGGACGTTGGCGCGGTTCGGTCGCCACGTCGTATTTCGCGGGCCGTTCCAGGCGCTTCCACTGGCGCGGCTCCAGTTCATCGGCCCGGGCCTTCAGGTTCGCCATCGCGTCAATCCCGAATATGAAACCCACCTGCTGGTCGTCCCATCCGTCCAGATGCCGGGTCTGGCTGAAGTCCGTGTCCCCGCGCAGCAGGATCTGGCGAAACCCCGCATGCCGGCACAATGCGATGGCTTGGTCGAACCGGACCGCGGCTCCTTCATGCGACGGCCGGTTGCCGCTACGATTGACCAGATACAGCGGTTCGGCGGTGTTGGCCAGCGAGATCATCAGCGGGTGATATCCCCACGTCCCGTCGTAGGCCACGTCCATCCCTTGCTTGCATTCCCCCGTGGTTTCGGCCAGTGTCCCGTCCGCGTCCAACACCGCTTCTTCGAAAAACGCCGCCGGTTGCTGTCGCCAGACTCCGAGCCGGACTTGATTGGTTGCCTCCATCAGACACTCCACGTCGTCGGCCTCGAATCTCCGGCAGAAGTCTCCCGCCGTCGTCGGATCCGGAATCCGTTGCGCTCCCAGCGCATCCAGATACACCGCATCGTTGCGCCGCAGTTCGATGTCTTCCAGGCACGTTCCTCCGCTCAAGGCGTTGTAGGCGATGTTCAGCACGTGATCCGACTCGTGATACGGCAGGTGCCGCTTCAACACATGCACGCCCTTGTCGATGGCTTCGATCAGCCCGGTCCGCCGCGCCACCAGTTGCATCGTCCCGATACCACCAACCGATGTGCCCCGCGTCCGCTCTCCCATCTCGTACTGAATGTTGCTCGCCGAAAACATCGGCTCTACCTGATCCGTCCAATGCCGGTCCCCAAGCCGACGTTCGATTCGCCGCTTGCGGTTCCTCATGTTCTTGCGCGTATAATCGTTCATCTGAAATGCCTCCTTTTCCGAAGAATCTGTTCAAGGTTTTTTTCGCACGGAGAGGGGGCATTTCGGGTACTTCCGCTCTTATTGCACTATCATTTCCTCGTCAATCACGCTTGTTCAGGGACTAGGGGTCCGGCGCCGTATCCGTCCAAAGACTTTTCACCGCAAAGGCGCAAAGAAAATTGGCGGTGAGCCCCTGTAAACTCTGCGCACCTCGCGTGATTCACAGGAGTGTTAGAATCTGACAATGGCGAATGATGCAAGGTGTCCGCTGTGCCAGAACACAGGATGGCAGCAAGTTGAAAACGGTGGTGTGTCCGGGGTTGCCCGGTGTGAATGTACGAAGCGATCTCGCATGGGCCGAATCCTGGAAGAAGCCCGGATTCCTCTGAGGTATGCCGATTGCGAATTGAGCAACTTCGAAATTGTTCCTGGCTTGACCACGCGTTCAGTTGAGCAGGCAAAGCTCGCTTCAGAACGGTTTGTGGAGGAATATGGGGTGTCGGCGCCTCCCCTCATCGGATTGCTGTTCGTGGGCAAGCCGGGCGTGGGTAAGACCCATCTGGTCGTGGGAATTATCAAGCGGTTGATGCGCGAGAAAGCGGCGGCCTGCCTGTTTCGGACCTTCCCCGAACTGCTCAAGGAAATCCAACTCTCATACAACAAAGTTTCAAACATATCCGAGTTTTCTTTGATGTCACCGGTACTCGATACAGAAGTTCTTGTCCTGGACGAATTGGGTGGTCAAAAACCCTCTTCATGGGTTCTCGATACGGTCGGTTTTGTTCTCAACCATCGTTACAACGATAACAAAACCACTATTCTCACGACGAATTTCCCAGACCATGCTGAGAATGAAAATGCGAAGAAAGGTGTCGGCGATGCTCTGGTGGATCGAGTCGGAGATCGAATGCGTTCGCGCCTTTATGAAATGTGCAAGACCATTGACATGAAAGGAGACGATTTTCGTCTTCGAATGAAGCAGAAAGCATATGCTTACGAATCTTCGGATAAAGGTTCTGACCTGTCTTCGTAGAGCTACGAATGGGCGATCGGTTCCCCTGGCTTGGGGACTGGCCTTATGTGCGAGCGCTCTCGCCATTGTTGTCGGTATTGCTGTTTCCGCCCAGTCTCCACTGCAGGATTACGGTCTCGAATCGATCCGGATAGATGAACTGCGCGCCAAGTTGTCCCATCTGGCTTCTGATGAATTTCGGGGACGCGGCAACGGCACACCCGAACTGGACGCAGCGGCCGACTACATTGCGGAAGTTTTCGAAGAGAACGGCCTGACTCCTGCCGGAGGGAATGGCTATTTCCAGGAATTTGAAATCGAGCGTCTGAGTGTGGGCCCCGATAACGCCTTGATTCTCTCCGGAGACCCGGATGTTCGACTCAACGTTCGATCGGACTTTCTCCCGTTTCCGGGGTCGGTGGACGGGGCTGTTTCAGCTTCGATGGTCTTTGTGGGCTACGGAATCCGGGCGCCTGATTTCGACTATGATGATCTGGCGGACATGAATCTGGATGGTCGGATTGCCGTTGCCCTGGACGGTGTGCCTCGCGGGGACGATCCCGATTCGCCGTTCAATGCCCTGACCGATCGGGACTTCTCGAGTATCCCCGACAAAGCGCGGAACGTCGAACAAGCTGGAGCCGTGGGTCTCGTGATCGTTCAGGGACCCGAGCAAAGAAGCTTGACACCCATTCGGTTTTGGGCGGATACGCTTCGGCCGGACCTTCCTCCGCGCAGAAGCCTGATGCGAGTAGCCCCGGGCGCTGGGGATCCTCAGATTCCGATCGCCGTGGTTGCGCGTGGCGCGGCCCAGCGCCTGGTTCCGGACCTGGGTTCCCGTCAATCAGAAATTAACGAGACCCTCCAGTCACAATCGGCGCCGCTTTCCCTCACGGCGACCCTACGCGTCGACTTCGACAGGGATGGGTATGTGGCGCGCAACGTAATCGCCCGAATCGAAGGCTCCAATCCAGAGCTTGAAGACGAGGCCATAGTTGTCGGCGCCCATTACGACCATGTCGGCGAAGACAATGGCCGGATCTGGAACGGCGCGGACGACGATGCCTCTGGCACGACCGCGTTGTTGGAACTGGCTGAAGCGTTGTCCGGTGGCGACCGTCCGGGACGGAGTGTTCTCCTGTCGGCATGGGCGGGTGAGGAAAAGGGAATGTTGGGTAGCCGGCATTACGTTCAGGATCCCGTTGTCCCGATCGAGGACACCGTGGCCATGTTCCAGCTCGACATGATCGGCCGGAACGAAGAGCACGGACCCAACGAATCGGAAGGATTTCTGAGAGAACGTGCTTCGGACAACGGAAACATGATCAATCTCCTCGGCTCGGTGTTCAGTCCCGATTTGCGGGCTGTAGTCGAAGGCGCGAATGCCGGTGTCGGATTGGAGTTGCGCTTCCGGTACGACTATGGGGCGCAGAACCTGCTACGCCGGAGCGACCACTGGTCGTTCCTGTCGGCGAGAATACCTGCACTTTTCATATTCGGCGGGCTTCATCCGGACTATCACACGCCGAACGATACCGCTGACAAGATCAACTACGAGAAACTGGAGAGGGTTGTGAGGTTGGTTTATCAGGCGGTGCTCGAAATCGGTAACGGTAGGACCAGGCCACGATTCACGATTCCTTAAAGACTACGAGGCTTCGATCCAATTGGATATTAGAGATGAGATGCGACAACTCGGTTACAGCAAGGAAGACGAGTATTTCTTCAAGAAGGATCAGGAACTGATAGCGAAGATGCGGGACGCTGCAAACGCCCGCAAGAAGGAAATGGAAGAAAAACACAAAGGCGAGGCGTACTGGATGACGTGTCCCAAATGCGGCACGGCTCTCGAAGAGGAAGTTCTTGAAAAAGTTGTTCGTGTCGATAGCTGTCCCAATTGCGGGGGCACTTACTTCGACCGCGGCGAACTCGAACTCTTGATCAAGTCCCGACTGGGGGCACTCGTCCAGGGTACCTGATCTCCGGGGGAACGAATCTCCGAGCGACCGGATCAAGCCGACGTTCGCCCAGGCTTGCGCAAATTCTGCGGCAATGCCTCCATCCTTTCCCGCTTCTCCCCTGGGGGCGGCCCACGGTCCCAGAGCTGCCATTGACAGCACGGACAGGCTCACATATTATTAGCACTCACCCTTGTTGAGTGCTAACACTTCAGACTCAAGCTTCTTAAGAACTTAGGAGAATAGATAGATGAACATGCGACCGTTGCACGACCGCGTGCTGATCAAGCGCATCGAAGAACAGGAGTCAATCCGCGGAGGGATCATCATTCCGGATTCGGCAAAAGAGAAACCCCAGGAAGGGGAAGTTGTGGCCGTTGGGAACGGCAAGAGACTTGAAGACGGGACAATCCTGCCGTTGGAACTTCAGGCTGGAGACCGGGTCCTGTTCGGAAAGTATTCGGGGACAGAAATCAAGTTGGACGATGAGGAGTACCTGATCCTTCGCGAAGAGGAAGTCCTGGGTATTACTTCTGCGGCCAAGCAGGCAAAAAAGGCTAAGAAGTAGGAGGATATATTAAAGATGGCTAAGCAGATTATACATGGTGAAGACTCCCGTCAGGCGATCCTGCGTGGCGTGAACGCTCTGGCCGAAGCGGTCAAAGTAACTTTGGGACCGAAAGGCCGCAACGTTGTGCTCGACAAGAAGTTCGGCTCTCCTCTGATCACAAAGGATGGCGTGACCGTTGCGAAGGAAATCGAGCTGGAAGATGCCGTCGAGAACATGGGCGCGCAGATGGTCAAAGAAGTCGCCTCCAAAACGAGCGACGTAGCCGGTGACGGGACTACAACCGCAACCCTCCTGGCACAGGCAATCTACCGCGAAGGTGTGAAAACCGTTGCAGCAGGCGCCAACCCGATGGCTATCAAACGCGGTATCGAAGCTGCTGTGGTCTCGGCCGTGGAGCAGATCCAAAGTCTGTCGACGGAAGTGAAGAAGGGCGAAATGATCGCGCAGGTCGCCACGGTTTCGGCGAACAATGATTCAACGATCGGGAATATCATCGCCGACGCGATGGAGAAGGTCGGCAAAGACGGAGTGATCACGGTCGAAGAAGCCAAGACTATGGAAACGTCGCTCGACGTCGTTGAGGGCATGCAGTTCGATCGTGGGTACTTGTCGGCCTATTTTGTGACCGATCCGGAACGGATGGAAGCGGTTCTGGAAAACTGCCTGATTCTTATTCATGAAAAGAAAATCAGCAGCATGAAAGACCTCCTCCCAACGCTGGAACAGGTGGCTAAGTTGAGCCGCCCGCTGCTTATCATCGCTGAAGACATCGAAGGCGAAGCCCTGGCGACTCTCGTCGTCAATAAGCTGAGGGGGACTCTTCAGGTGGCTGCGGTCAAGGCTCCCGGTTTTGGCGATCGCCGTAAGGCCATGCTCGATGACATCGCGATTCTGACCGGTGGCCGGTCGATTACCGAGGATCTGGGCATTAAGCTGGAAAACATTCAGCTCGACGACCTGGGAAGTGCCAAGAAGGTGACCATCGATAAGGACAACACCACGATCATCGAAGGCGACGGGTCGAGTGATGCCATACAGGGCCGCGTCAAGCAGATCCGGGTCCAGGTCGAAGACACCTCCTCAGACTACGATCGGGAAAAACTTCAGGAACGCCTGGCCAAACTGGTGGGCGGTGTTGCGGTCATCAAAGTGGGCGCCGCGACAGAGACCGAAATGAAGGAAAAGAAAGCGCGCGTGGAAGATGCGATGCATGCCACACGAGCTGCCGTCGAAGAAGGCATCGTCCCGGGCGGTGGTGTCGCGTTTATTCGGTGTTTAGGTGCGTTAGAGAAGTTGGATCTGGAGGGTGACGAACAGATCGGCGTGAACATCGTGAAACGCGCTCTGGAAGAACCCATCCGGATGATCGTTCAAAACGCCGGTCATGAAGGCGCCGTCGTTGTGGGCAAGGTCAAAGAATCGAAAGAGGCGAATTACGGCTTCGATGCCGATACGGAAGATTACACCGACATGATCAAGGCCGGTATTCTGGATCCCGCCAAGGTTACACGGACGGCGCTTCAGAATGCGGCTTCTATCGCTTCTCTGATGCTGACCACCGAAGCTCTCGTTTCTGATCTTCCGGAAGAAGCTGCTGCGGGTGGCGCGCCGGCAATGCCTCCAGGCGGTATGGGTGGCATGGGCGGAATGTATTAGAGTTTCCACCGATTGCAATCGAGCCCCCGACCGTCAACGGTCGGGGGCTTTTTGTTGGACTGCCAGTGACCCACTGGACCGCGTGTGGATGTAATGTGGATGTCGCGCCCGGATCAGGCGGCGTCAATGATCTTTTCAAACATCTTCCGGAACAGGCTGTCACCGCCCGGGTCGCCCGTCTTCCCGAACGCCGTATAGATGGCAACCTTGGATCCGGGTCGCGAGGCGGTTGTTTCCGGAGTGTGGTGTGATACGGGTTGAGAGTATGAATTCGGTGGCCGTCCCCAGGCCACTCTCGTGACGCTGGGTTTGATTTTCTCCCGAAGAGGCGGAGTCGTGACGGCCGCAAGGCGTCGCCCGACAGCCTGGATGGCCTGTTCATAGCAATAGCGGACATCCCGAAAAGCGGCTTCGACGCGATCCTTAAGAACGCGATCGTGGGATGAGTACCAACGGTCTGGATGAAATTGCCGGACCCGCTTCCGGAAGGCCTTCTTTACTTCTTCAGATGACGCGCTCCGGGCAATGGTCAGAACCTGCCAGTAGTCGTTGCGTGCGGTGGCGGACCGAATCTCTTCGATTTCCTCATCCATGGACTTTGCGACCGGAGGTCCCAGCGTCAGTGCGCCGGAAACAGCAAGATGGAGCATGCTTCTCGAGCGCTCCCCGCCTTTTTCCAGGAGGGTTGAAACTTGCGTGTCATGGATTTCCGGGTCTTCGGGAAATAATACGGTCCAGTTTTTATAAGGTTCCCAAACCCTCTGGAGCGTTCGATCGTTCATTGATTCCATCGCTTCGACGAGAAGCGCCGCGCCACTTTGTAGCGTGTTCGGAGGCGGTATGTCCATCCGGCGGAACGAGAACGCCAATGGCGCCTCTTCAAAGCAGGGAAGTACCACGTCTCGTGCGGAAACAATCGTTCCATTGGAGAAATCCACAGATCGGAGACACTGTGAATACCTGATTTCCAGTCGACCGGTGGAATGACTGATGATGTGGTGTCGGATTTCCCGAGCCAAATCAAGAACCGTGGTCATACCCTTTCTTATCGGCGTGGGAACGAATTCCAACAGGGAAATCTGGCCTTGGAAAATCCCCGGATCCACAATGGATCCAGTACGATCCGCCTCCAGGAGAGACCCCGCGTGACCCCAAGTTGAGGTATAAATACAGCCTGCGAAAATGGAGACACCGGGCACACGCATTGAAGAGTTGCGCGATGAGATTCGGGGGCACGAATACCGCTATTTCGTCCAGAACGAACCCACGGTCTCCGACTATGAGTTCGACCAGATCGTAAGGGAACTCCAGAGACTGGAACAGGCGCACCCGGAGTTGATCACGCCGGACTCCCCGACACAGCGCGTTGGAGAGCAGGTGAGTGGCAGCTTTCCAAGTCATACCTTTCGGCAGCCTATGCTGAGCCTCGATAACGCGTATTCGTTCGAAGAGCTCAAGGACTGGGATCGGCGTGTCCGGGAACGCGTGTCAAGAGACGAGATCGATTACATCGTCGAGCTGAAGATCGATGGTTTGAGCGTGAATCTTGTATACCACGACGGACGTTTGGAGACAGGTGTCACACGGGGTGATGGACACAGCGGCGAGATCGTAACGGCGAATGTTCGCACGATCCGGACCATTCCGTTGCGGTTGCGGGAACCGGTTTCGATCGAGGTGCGTGGGGAGGTATTTCTGGGCCGGGACACATTCTTGCGTCTGAACGAAGAGAGAGATAGTGCTGAACTGCCCAGGTTTGCGAATCCGAGGAATGCCGCAGCCGGTTCGCTGCGCCAGGTCGACCCGGCCCTGGTGGCTGAGCGCCCGCTCGACTTTTTTGCCTATACGATCCTGCCCCGTGGAAGGTCTCAGGCAGAAGACCTCGAACGACTTTCCGGCCTGGGATTCAAGATCAATCCGAATTGTGTTCGAACCCGCTCGCTCGATGCGGTCATCGCCTTTTATGAGCGATGGGAGTCCGAGCGCGAGGAACTGGATTACGAGATCGATGGGCTCGTCGTGAAGGTGGATGCCACGTCTCTTCAGGAAAAACTCGGAGCGACGACGAAAGCTCCCCGGTGGGCGATCGCGGCCAAGTTCCCCGCAAGGCAGGCGACGACGCGCCTGGTGGACATCCGCGTGCAAGTCGGACGGACCGGCGCCCTGACACCGGTGGCTGAACTCGAAGCCGTGGAGGTGGGCGGAGTCACGATCCGCAACGCATCCCTGCACAACGAAGACGAGATCGAACGGCTGGGCGTGTCCATCGGCGACCGCGTTTTGATCGAACGCGGTGGGGATGTGATTCCCAAAGTGGTTAAGGTGGTCTCCCCGGCGCCCGATCGGCGGACGTTCAAGATGCCGGAGACCTGCCCGGTCTGTCGGAGCCGCGTGTTCCGTGAGGAAGGAGAGGTCCTCCGCCGATGTCTGTCCCAGACCTGTCCAGCGAAGGTAAAGGAGGCCTTTCTTCATTGGGCTTCCC
>CAXWPJ010000003.1:0-9401 GCA_963664115.2 Terriglobia bacterium
GCCCTCTCTGTCGTTGCGAAACCAATTTGCAATTGATCGAAGCATGAGGAAACACTACATCACTCGCCTTTGCGCGGCACGATGAATCAACTGAGTATCGGCGAAATAAGAGGGCTCAGCGCGATAATGACTGCGAAAAGACGCCCAGTCGACGGGACGGCAGTCGGCCGCGCCGCGGCCTCTGGCCGCGCGCGGGTTGACATAACACCCATACGACGACGTTGACAGCGCTGCCATAGTCGTCAGACCCTGCTTATTCCGCTTATCCGCAAGGTCTCCCGGATGACTGGTACATCCGAATCTCAACCTTCGACAAGATGATTTCTCAGGGCTTGAGAATCATGTTCACGGTCGTTTCCGCAACCGGGATCCGTACTTTCAGTTCTTCAAACCAGCATCCGTGAGCTTGCGCTTACCCAGTAAGGTTGAGGACACGCGGGCCCGAGAGATCGGGTTTCCTGAGCAAGCGCGTCAGAGATTTCTCTTGTTGCGCAGGCCCTTTCGGGTTTCCGGGTCGCCCTCAAGGGTGGTAGCATGGCGAAAACGTTTGGTCAATTGTGTAACCTGTCGGAAAGGTTAGGAAGGAGAGGTGCTCTGATGCCAATCTTTTGGGTGACGACTCTCGTCTTGTGGGCGATGACTGGGCTGGGGGCTCAGCAGCCCGCTGCTTCGTCCACGGCGAGCCTGAATTTCGAGTTCTTCGAGACTCAGGTGCAGCCGATCTTCCTGGCCCAAAGGCCCGGGTTTACCCGCTGCGTCGTGTGCCATGAGGGCGAGGGGAACAGTGCGTTTCTCGAGCCGCTCTCACAGGGCGCGACGACCTGGACTGAAGAGGAGGCGCGCAGCAACTTCGATCGGATAATGCGCCTGGTGACGCCCGGCCAGCCGACCGAGAGCCGGCTGCTGATGCATCCGCTGGAGCCCGCCGCCGGGGGTGACGAGTTCCACAATGGCGGCAGGCAGTTTACGTCCCAGGACGACCCGGACTTCCAGACGATCGCTGCGTGGGTACGCGGGGAAACAAGGTAACGTATCTTCGAAATGGCGCGAACAAAGGAGCTTTCAAAACCATGACTACTTTAAAAGGGCTGAGGCGTTATCTGCCGGTGCTCGCGATTTTGGTTCTCACGGTACCGTTGGCGGCTGCGGATAGGGTTTTGATCATTCAGACGAACAGCGCCGGCGACTCCGTCCACATCATCGATCCGGCAACGAATGAGATCGTGGCGGAGGTCCCTGGCATTGAGCGGGCCCACGGGGCCGTGGCTTCGCCAGACGGGAATTGGATCTACGTTACCAATGAGGCTGATACTACCGTTGATGTCATCGACACCACGAAGTGGGCAGTGACCAAGAAGATCCCACTCACAGATCATCCCAACAACATCGCGATTACTCCTGATGGTCGCAAGGTCTATGTGGCCATCGCGCGGGCCCCAGGCGCGCTGGATGTAATTGATACAGCGTCGCAGACGAAGATCAGGACGATCTCTGTCCACGGGGGCGTGCACAACGTCTACGTGACCCCCGATGGGAAGTACGCAGTCGCTGGCATGATCGGCGCACGGAATCTCACCGTGGTCGATACCCAGACCGACATGCCGGTGTGGACGCAGTACTTCGACCTGGGTATACGTCCGATGACGTTCGACACCAACCCCGATGGCTCGACGAGACGGATATACGCCCAGCTCACCAACTTCAACGGTTTTGGCGTTCTGGATTTTGAGACGCGCAGCGAAAGCGCCCGGATTGAGTATCCCGAACTGACTCCTGATAAGAGGACACCCGGTCACGGAGGCAATACCGCGCACGGCATAGGAGTCACGCCAGACAACCAGTACTTGGTCGCCAACAGCAGTCTGAATAGCAGTGTTTACGTCTATTCGCTCCCTGACCTGACGCTGGTCGGGAGCGTCGAGGTCGGGCACTCCCCGAACTGGGTCACGATCACGCCCGACAGTCGGTTTGCCTATATCTCCCTCGCTGGGTCGAATAGCGTGGCCGTGCTCGATATCCAGGCTGTGAAGGTGGTGACTGAGATCAAGACTGGCGGGCAGGTACCGAAGCGCAACGCGACGCTGGTGGTGCCCGAGTAGGCAACAAACCCACTGCAAGACAGGCCGGTTCGCCCCGGAGCATCCCGCTGGCAATCTGCATTACGGATTGTTCGCCGTCGGGTTCACGGGGCGGGGCGGTTCTGACCCCTCCTTAATCTCCATCACGGCAGTCCGGCATCCAGACGGATGTGCATCAGTATTTCGGTGTCTTGGGGAAGGGCCACGTCGCCAGGCGGCAACTGGTTGGCGCTCAGGATATAGGCAATGAGTTCGACTAACTGTTCGGGCGATAGCGATCCGGCGGCGTCTTGGGGCATAGTATCGCGGATTCTTTCGAAAAATTCGGCCAGTGAACGGTCTCTCCACGTTGTCTGAAATGCGTAATCGTTGAGCAGAGGCGCCAGGTCGGGGGTCACCGACTGCATGGTGCCATGACATGATTCGCACTGTTCATCGTACAAGGTCTTGCCCTGATTGGCCTGCACAGTCGTATAGACGCCGTCCTTCGCGGACCGATCCGCCTGCACCGCCCGCTCGACGGTAACACCCACTACGGCGAAGGTTAGGGCTGCCGCCACCAGAAAACCGTTCATTATCACCTCACAAAGGATCTCGATCTTGGGTGCCACGCACCCCTTACCGCATTGTAATATTTCTCCGCATAAGAATAAGCGTCTACATCGACATCCAGAATCCCTCTCCTCAATGCATGGGCGGCTTCCATTTCTGTTGCCGCATTTCGGCCCTCAGCGCTCGTGGCAGACTGATGTCAGCTTACCGCAGAGTTGTGCATCCATTTCTCAACGTCCGACAAGATGATTTGAACGGTAGCGGCCTGCGCCTGTCGGCTGCGGCACGCGGACGCTGCGCGTAAATGAACTGGAGGTAACAGCACAAACGTAAAGTGGGTCAAAAGGAGAATCAATCCGATGACCCACTTAAGACAGCGCATGCTGGAAGAACTCCAGCGGCGCAACTATTCAGAGAATACTATCCGAAGCTACATCCGTGCAGTAGAAGATTTCGCGCTCCACTTCAACACGCCACCGGATCAACTCGGCGCCGAACATCTCCGTCAGTATCACCTCCACTTGATTCAGGAACGGCAACTGGCGATCCAGACCGTGGCTGGTCACATCTCCGCACTGCGTTTCTTTTTTGGAATGACGCTCGGACGCCCACTGCCGGAACTGAACCTGCTCAATCCCAAGCGTCCGAAACAGCTCCCCACCGTTCTAAGCCGGGAAGAAGTGGTCCGTCTGCTGGAAGCGACCCAGAACCTGTTCCAATACACGCTGCTGCGCACCTTGTATGCGACCGCCCTCAGACGCAGCGAGCTCTGCCAGTTGAAGGTCGCTGACATCGACAGCCCGCGGATGATGATCCATGTACGACAGGGCAAAGGCCAACGCGACCGCGACCTGCCGATCGATACCCCGTTGTTGGAGACCTTACGCGCCTACTGGCGATGGCTGCGTCCTCCAGACTATCTATTTCCCGGAGGCCGGTATCACAACCACACCGACCGGCCCATCACCTCGAAAACGGTGTGGTCCACACTGCGCGCGGGTGTCGGTGATGCCGGTATCACCAAGCACGTCTCCCCCCACACCCTGCGCCACAGCCGCGCGACCCACTGGCACGAAGCCGGTGTCGATCTAACCACGATTCAGCGCCTGCTTGGCCATACTCACCTGGAAACCACCACGCTCTATGTCCATCTGGGGAACCCGCATCTGGAGGACTCTCCCGATGCGATCCCACTGCCCGACTTCGATCGCCTTACAGGAAAGGAATCCCGATCATGACGCGCCCGGGGGTGGAACTGGCTGACGTTTTCCGCACCGCCGCTGCCGGCTTTCTCCGGTGGCATTGGGCCAGCTTCCAACAACTCAAAGTGATCCGGGCCATCACCCGTTGCCGGACCGCCGCACTGGGTGGCCACATCGACGCCTGTTCCGGATGCGGCAAAGACTGGGGCCTGTCCTACAACTCCTGCCGCAACCGCCACTGTCCCAAGTGCCAGAATCAGGCCCGGACGCGTTGGCTTACCGCACGCGAAGCCGAGCTACTTCCCGTTGCTTACTTCCATGTCGTGTTCACGCTCCCGCATAAACTGAACACCTTGATCCGCGCCAATCCCGTCGCACTCTACAACCTGTTGTTCCGTTCCGTCGCCGATACCCTGATTGAAGTGGCTGCCAACCCGAAACGGCTCGGTGCACAGATCGGCTTCTTTGCCATCCTTCACACCTGGACGCAGACCTTAGTCTTCCATCCCCACATCCATTGTGTCGTTCCCGGCGGCGGACTCAATTCCGATCACACCCAATGGAGAGCGACCTCCGAACGATTCTTACTCCCACGCCGCGTACTGCGCTCTGTGTTTCGCGGCAAGTTCATCGATGGGCTCAAAGACCTCGCCGCCTCCGGCCAGATCCGTTTCCCGCCCAAGCTTCAGGCCCTGGAAGATCCAACCCGGTTCCGTGCCTGGATTCGAGGACTTCACATTCACCCCTGGGTCGTCTATACCAAACCGCCCTTTGGCGGTCCCACACAGGTCCTCCGCTATCTGGGCCGCTATACCCATCGTGTGGCGATCTCCAACCACCGACTGGTTGCATTCGACGGCAAACACATTCAGTTTCGATGGATCGATCGCAAGGCGGGTGGCACACCACGCATCATGGATCTCCCCGTCGACGAGTTCATCCGCCGCTTCCTGTCTCATGTTTTGCCGAAGGGGTTCGTCCGCATCCGTCACTTTGGCTTTATGGCCAACTTCCAGCGCAAGGCTTCGCTTGAATCGTGCCGGCAACTACTCCGGTGGGTGCCCTCATCAACCGGAGACTCGGTGTCCTCAACCGAGCCGAATTGGCGATGTCCCGACTGTCACGCTCCCATAACGGTGCGGGAACGTCTCACCGCTATCCAGATTGCCTTCAGACCCGGACTCCGACTATGCGCCGCTTTCGATACCTCCTAGCGAGGTGCGAACAACCCCACCACGCGGACCTGCTCGCGCAGGCCGTCCCACCCGTGCGTCTACAGAGTCGAATCCGCTTTCAATGCACCACAAATCTCGACGCCCGACTCCCACGATCCGCTTTAAACCTCCCGTCTCAACTCCGCATCGACCCCCAGTTTCGCTCTCCAGCGAGGTCTGAAAACATACTTTATCCATAGCGCCGCCATCGCGGCTTCACACCGGCCGCTCCCTTCAAATTCTGTTATCGAAATTGTCGCGGTAGTCACTGATCGGCACGTCCTGCGACATTCGGCGCCGCTTCAATTCCGATCAACACTATTGATTTCCCTGGCGGGCTTCTCCGCTCGGCCCCCCGAACCGATCGGCACGTCCTGCGACATTCGGCGCCGCTTCAATTCCGATCAACACTATTGATTTGAAATTGTCGCGGTAGTTGATCACGTCCTGCGACATTCGGCGCCGCTTCAATTCCGATCAACACTATTGATTTGGCGGGCTTCTCCGCTCGGCCCCCCGAACCACGAACAGGTAACGAGTCTCTTGTCCCGGTCAATTTCCTCGACGCTAATCCTGGTATTGGTAGTCTCCCCAATTACGGTCACGATTTGACCGATTTCGATGTCGTCGATGTCCATGTGCACGTTCGTTCCAAGAGACGAGCGTTCCCCAACGCACTTATCAGAGCAGAAGTATTTCTAGAGGAAATCCTTGCAGGCAGGCTATCACGAGTAGAGGGAAGCACAATTATGTGGGCTCTTTACTCCACGAGCAGGATTCTCAACGTCCGAGAAGATGATTTCTCAGGACTTGACCTCGAAAATCAGGGCACCTGCACCCGTTCCTTCAGTTCTTCAAAGCAGTTCAGGACCGTGATTATCTGTTCCTAGAACCTGCTGGATCTTCAGTCTCCACCACGTGCTCTAAGTTCACGTGCCTCCTGCTTCCTTCTGAGCTTCGCCGCTGGATCGAAGTATCCACTCCTGTATTTCTCTCGGAAGTCAACCAGATCAGAGCGCAGAAAGAAGTGCCCTTCCCCATGTGGACCAAACCGCATTTCTCGTATCCAGTTGTTGTTGACGGCACGATGTAACGTGTCAGCTTGAACCTTCAGAAACTTTAGTGCATGGAGGTGGCTGTAGAATAGCTTCATTTTTACTCAATGGCCGCCAATGGCGGAGAGGACTTCGTAATGGCCGAGTTTGGTGCCAGATTCCATGTTTAAAGTGTGTAGCCGAAATTACCGTGAAAAACTCGGTAAAGGATACTAGCGGAGGGAGTTAGGCGCTATCAAATTCTCAAGTCCTGTATCTGGACTCCTCTGTCAAGTAGGCGCAGCTCTCCCGTCAGCTTTCTTCGGCAAAATGCATTCAGCAGGACTGACTAGAAGTTGCGAGGGGAGTAGCTAGTCGACTGCACCCGTATCTTCGGCCTCAAAAGTGGAACTGTATTGTTCCGGGCCATGATGGAAATTTGCGCGCGGGGAGCCAACCGATAAAATAACGGCCTCTAAGGGCCAAAGGACTTGTCGGCGTTGCCCCGCGCCGGTCTGACCGGTACGCCATCATCTCGAACCTCATCGCAGCTCGCTGAAAAGATATTCCGACTGTTCCGGGTCAGGCCGCCTGATACCGGGCCTGATGGTCACAGTCACGGTTCCAAACCGCCCACACGCGACGCGCCAACTTGTTGGCCAGTGCAACGATCGCCTTGTTGTGTCCGCTGAATTCGTGTTTCTGGAGGCCCCATTGCTGGAGAGGTGTCGGTGTGGCGCCCTCTCGATGGGCACTCCACAACAGGGAACGGCCCCCATGAACCAACAGCATCCGGAGGTAACGATCACCTTGCTTACTGATCCGGCCCATGCGTCGCCGGTTGCCACTGGAATGTTCCCGGGGTGTGAGTCCCAGATAACTGGCAAAATGGCGGGACGTTCGGAATCGTTTGATGTTTCCAACAAACCCCACCATTGCCGTTGCCGTTAACAGGCCGATGCCGGGAATCGACGTCAGACGCGCGATGTTCGGGCATCTGCCGAGCCAGCGTCTTCAACTCTTGTTCCACCGATCGTGGGCGAGATTCCAATTCACGGATCTCGCCACACACCTGGTGAAACATCTCCCGAACGACACTGGGGATGACGACATCTGCATCTTCGATCAGCTCCATTACCCCCGGCACCAGATGATCCGCTCCGGTCGGGATCACGTAACCAAACTCCCGTAACAACCCCCGCACCGTATTGATCCGTGCGGTTCGGGTTCGCATCCACGTCGAACGGATTCGATGCAATGAGGTCAGTTGCTGTTGGGCCAGCGTCTTGATCGGGACCGGATGAATATCGCTGTCGCGATAGGCTTCCAACAATCCCTTCACATCCGTACGGTCGGTCTTGTTGCGCCTGACGTAGGGCGTCACATACTGCGGCGAGATCAGAACGACCGTGTGTCCCAGTTCCCGGATCTTCCGGCCCCAGTAATGGGCGGATCCGCAGGCTTCCATCACCACGGTCGCCAGCTCCTGGTTCGCAAAGAACCCCAGAAACTTTGCCCGACTTAAACGATAGGTTTTCTCTACATGACCGGGGCGATCTGAAACACCAATTTGGAAAACATTCTTTGCCAGATCGACTGCAATCGTCTTATTCTTCATCTCGGACTCCTTTTTGTTCACACTCACGTGTTTCGCCCGCTTTATTGCGAGGCTCAAAATGACTGTGGCACTTCGATGCCGACTCAGTCATCAAAGAGGAGTCCATACCATCAATAGATTTCCTCCAGTGCGGCCCAGAACCCCATCGCACCGTCACCGATGGCCAACTTCGGAACATTCATCCCACGGGACTTCAGCTTCAACAAGACCTCGCGCCAACTCTGTGTCGATTCCCGTACACCGTCTTCGGATCGCCAGGAAACGCTTCTCTCCGCGTTCATTCACGGTCCGATCACGACCAATGCACTGACAACTTGGTTTGTTCCGCCCGAAGTCCGCTGTAGATGCACGTCGGCCCAGACATAGACCCAGCGAATCTGCATCCAAACGCTCCTCGCATCCGATGGCGGTACTGTTCGCCCCAAGACCTGTTTCACACCGCGATACCGTGCTCGCCAAGACAGACCCTGCGCCTGGGTCACCGACAAGAACTTTTAGGGCCTCACCCATCTCTGCCGCTGGAAACGCCTTTCAAATACAACCTGCGGCACCGCTGCTTCCAGCGACTTCGTCTTCCGAATGTACGGTGGTACCAGGGCCGATCGGAACGTTCACAGCTTCGCCCGTCTTGGCACGGACCTTAAGGGCATTTGTGACTGTTGACCGGACCCAATCCCGTCTGCAGTTCGCGTTCCGGCAGATAACCGTTGCGTACCACATCCGGCGTTTCACTGTCTCCAGTTCGCCGGCCACCGTGCTGGGATAGTCAGCTCTGCCAATTCGGCTTCCGGACTGCGCGTCTGGATCACGTTGCTGTGCCCCAACTCGTAGTAGTTCTGTTACTGGATCCTCAATCGTTTCTCGACCTTCCGGTCCATTCACGTTACTCTTGCTCACAGTGGCGTATCTCCTATGGTTGCTTTGAAGTTTTGTCACAACAAATCAACCAGATACGCCGCTCTTATTCAATCCCTCAAACACCAGATTCGGTTATAACTCAAGAATTGCGTCCCGACATCATACCCCTAGAAGTCGTAGACGCGAAACAGATTTGTCGTCCCGGAGAAGCTCATCTACTTTGAGTGCGGCCAACGGCCTTTGCGCAACGTTTCCATATCGCTGTTCCTGATCACGCCCGGTCAATCCGTTGTTGCCAACCGCTGCACTATTGGACTACAGGCTGAAAAAAGAACTCTGAGCATGAGGCCAGCTTCACGGTGCTTTTGCTGGCAAGAGGACCTTTACGGGGCGTACCATGGTTTTGCAGGGAGGGTTCTGATGGACACCTTTCCAAGGTACTGAATTTCGTCACGCTGGGGGCGATTGCCGTGTGGACGATCTGGGGCTTCCTGGGAACGATCAAGCATCATTGACTCGAAGGCGCTTGTGATTCGGGATCCACTACCGTGGAGGTTCCATTTCTCGAAGTCGAAAGGCGTACGTTCGCGCGCAGGCATCCTATAGTTTTAGTTTCGATCAGCGCGCTCAATTAATCCGAACTGAGATTTCATCGAGGTAGCTTCACCATGCGTACATCGTTGGCAACCGTCATCACTTTACTCCTGACTGTCACCGGAGCCGGAGCCCAAACGCCCGCGGGCGACACACTGGATATTTACGTGATCGACGTAGAAGGAGGGAACGCGACGCTCTTTGTTTCACCTTCCGGCGAATCGCTTCTGATCGATACCGGTAACGGCGGG
>CAXWPJ010000004.1:0-189458 GCA_963664115.2 Terriglobia bacterium
GACGTTCGATTCGCCGCTTGCGGTTCCTCATGTTCTTGCGCGTATAATCGTTCATCTGAAATGCCTCCTTTTCCGAAGAATCTGTCCAAGGTTTTTTTCGCACGGAGACGGGGCATTTCGGGTACTTCCGCTCTTATTGCACTATCATTTCCTCGTCAATCACGCTTGTTCAGGGACTAGTAGGTTGGACTCTTGCCTTCACGACGCCCTGCTGACGATGACCTTGTTGCATGGATCATCCCGAAGGATGCCTTATCATCGTGTTTTTCAACACTGGGGATAACCTAGATGCCACATAAGTTCAACGCAGCGCGACGGCACAAGTTTGATAAGGCGCAGTACCGGGCGATCCACTGGGCAGAATATAACGAGAGCCTGCGCCAGCGGGGTGATCTGACGATTTGGGTCAGTGATGAGGCTCAAAGTGTGTGGAGTGCGCCGCGCCGCACGTCACGGGGTGGCCAGTGGAGATACTCGGATCTGGCGATCGAGACATGCCTGACGCTGCGCACGGCGTATCGGCTGGGGTTGCGACAAACGCAGGGGCTGATGGGTTCGATCGGTACGCTCATGGGTCTGGATATACGGGTGCCGGATTACTCCACACTGTCGCGTCGCGCAAACGGTTTGAGCATCGCTCAGGCGGTGAGGCAAGGCGGGTCTGTGCCTGTCCATCTGGTGGTGGACAGTACCGGCCTCAAGATCTTCGGAGAAGGAGAATGGCTCGCGCAGAAGCATAAAACCAGGGGAATACGCCGCCGCTGGCGCAAACTCCACCTCGGACTGGACCTGGCCAGCGGCGCGATTGTTTGCGCCAATCTGACTCACGATGACGTTGGAGACAGCACCGCCTTACCCGGGCTCCTGGATCAACTCGATGCCCCGGTCACGGGCTTTCTGGCTGACGGTGCCTATGATGGAGCGGCTACACGGGATCTGCTGAGGGAACGGTATGGGGAGACCCTGGATGTGGTTATACCGCCGCCAAAGAACGCAGTGACCCGACCGCAATCGGCGCGGGATCCAACCGTTCGGGATCGCCATATTGCCCAGATCCGCAGCAACGGCCGCATGGCCTGGCAAGTGGCCACAGGGTACAACCAGCGCAGCCGGATAGAAACACAGATCGGCCGTTGGAAGGGTGTCATCGGCCCCAAGCTCAAATCCCGCAGCTTCTCCAGGCAGATCACGGAGATCCAGGTCGGCCAGAAAGTTCTGAACACAATGACCGCACTCGGACGGCCTGTGTTCGAACGCATCGCCTGACGCTACCGCATGGGAAAGGGCGAATTCCATCTCCGCCCCGATCCATGCAACAACGCTAATTGGTGCAAACATATCAATTGACACATAAAGATCGAGGATACTAGCATGACTTCGCATTGAATCTCAGGAAGACCGATGTCACACTGTGAACTGGCGTAGGCCACTCGAGCGAGTCGCACTTCTAATCGCCATTTTATCAGTTTAGAAATTTCCGGACATCGGACTTCACGAGTGAAGGAGAGAGAAATGAAACGTACTGTAATTGCACTGTTGGGATTCGCCTTCGTTGTCACGGTCGGGTCGATAGGTGCAGAACCCCTGCTCGCCCATCACGGCCGCGGGAATACTTATGAGACAGACGGGACGCACGAGATTCACGGTATTGTGAAAGAGGTGCGGTGGCGCAATCCCCACATCGCGTTCCTGGTCGATGTGACGGACGATAGCGGCGAGGTGGTCACCTGGGTTCTCGAGCACAGCAACGTCAGCACGCTCGCGCGCCTGGGCTACGGCCGGGCCACTTTGCGGCCCGGAATGGAAATAGACGTTGTAATGAATCCGTGCACCATGGACCGAACGTGCGGGCTTAACAGGGGCGTCACCCTGGAAGACGGTACGCAGATCTTCCTGCGAGGGGTGTCCGACGAAACGCCCGGGAGGCTCAATCCGCTTGGCGACACCCGGCAATCAGTTAACTAGCAGCGGAATCGCAAAGCTTAAGGCGTATGGATCGTGCGCCTAGATATTTTGATTGTAAGAAATTGGAAGAGTTGATTTAAGGAGTCCCAAATGCGAAATCGTTTAATGAGTTTTCTAGGCACCGTGGTGGGTTCAGCTTCCCTCCTGGTGGTTCCTGGTGCATTCCTGACGACATTTGCTCCGGTGGCTGCGGCGGAATGTATGGAACCGCAAAGCGGAGATGCCCGTGACTTTTCGGGGATCTGGTACCGCGACGAAGGCGATTGTGGTTTTGGCCCGCCGGGAAGCGCCCCGGACCTGACGCCGGACGGTGTAGAGGCGCTCATGAAGAACGTGCCGACTCGGCCCCGACATCCTCTGCATCTGGAGCGGGTGGGGGGAGATGAGAACGGCGCCGACTTCAAGCTATCGAACGACCCGGCCATGCAATGTAATCCGAAAGGCCTGCCCCAGATGGTCGTCGATACGGCGCATGATCATCACGAAGTGGTTCAACTCGATAACAGAATCATTCAGCTCTGGCAGGAAGAGCGCTTGCCTCGAGAAATCTGGTTCGACGGTCGGGCGGTCCCGTCAGGCGATGACCTCCTGAACCTCGGACCTTCCTGGTATGGCATGTCGGTGGGGCACTGGGAAGGCGACACCCTCGTTGTCGAGACGGTGGGACTGGATCCCCGAGCCTGGGTCGACATATACGGATACCCGAAGAGTGAAGACGCCCGCTTAATCGAGCGCTACACCCGGCGTGGGGATACATTGGAAATGGTAGCCACGCTGATTGATTCAGCCTACTACACAGAAGATTGGGTTTCCGACACCAAGACATGGACGTTGGAGCCGTCCGATGCGATAGCGGTCAACAATTTCGGCTGGTACGGGGTATACCCCAGTCTCGTCGATCTACTGTGTGCACCGATCAATGCCGACGGATCGGCGTCCAATCCTTTCGGTGGTGATTAATCAGTTCCCCTAGGAGTCTTGCGCGGCAGAACGTTTTTAGGCCATTAGGTCCACAGTATGTTCTGGGTATACAGCGCTTAGCGTCGATATGTAGTGCCGCCTTTCTTCTGCCGCGCAGACTCCTAGGTCCCCTTCAACGGTGATTATGTACTTGACTCACTATTCTGAAAATCACCACAACATATTGTGTGGGACGGCTTACAAGATATAGTGGTATTGAAAACAAACTGATTGAGGGGCGAAGCTGAAGGCTTCGCCCCTCGGTCACAGCAACAGCAGAACCAGCTAATGAACTCGAAATCTGTCGCCGTGAAACCCTTTTCGGATGTCCTTGCCCAATACTGGGATACCTTTTCCTCCGACTGGGATGCCCAAGAAATCGCTCGCTGGCTCCGGTTTGGTTTCCTGTGTCCCCTAGATGCGCTACTCCGCAGGAGACCGAAAAAGCACCGCGTGGTCGCCCATGAGATCAAAGGCCACATCACTTTCGGCGCACCGACCGCCACGGCGCGTGTCTCTATTTCACCCCCGGATTGGCTCTGACGGAACCACCGCAATATCTTGTGGTTAGCCCGTTTCATGTGTGACCACCATATGTAGGCTAGTCTGGCTGAAAATTGAGTCAAGTGCATAGCCACCCCTTCAACCGGCCCCACAGCCGGCTGAGGGGGCTGACTCGTAATATCTGAATCTTTGAAGCATCAGAGCCGGAAGTCCTTCCGGCTCTGCTTCGTTCAACAATGGATTGAGCCGTGTGCATCACAGCATGATCGTTGGAATAGTGCGACCCGCCCTCTGTTGATGTCTCCTCGAGAGCCGATTCTTCGCGGCCGATTGCTTTGTCTCGCTGCTCCTCGCGTCCTCTTCCCAAATCATGATGAGGCATGGTTTAAAGACGCCGGCTGTCGGGTATAGTGTCGGACTGATGTACGGGAAACGAATTGCGAGCGGTTGACCTTGCTCCATATTTCCTGTCAGTGACTGTGGGTACAAAGCGTAACGTGTTCATCAAGTTTCTGATAGTCTTGCGGAACACGTCATCGAACCTGAATTCACACTCGGGAGGAACCATGAAGCGTCACTTGCCGTCCCTACTCTCCGTCCTGCTGGCAGTCGGGTGGAGTCTGACTGAGTCAAGGGCACAGACCAACACGCCGGAAAATCATGAGGCCGCGGCCAGGGCTGCGGCATACACGCCTGGATTTGATTTCACCTGGATATTCGACAGGAATTGCGGAGAGTTCTCTAGAAACGTCATCAACACGCCCGAGCGGGCCCCCGCGGAGGCGACGGTTGCGCCGGCCCCCCGAACGATTCCACCGCGCGAACTATGGTATGAACCGCCTCATAAAATATTCGACAACCTTTATTACCTCGGTAGCCATGAGATGTCTCTTGCCGACGGAAGGTACATCCAAGGCCTGGCGATGTGGGCGGTGACGACTTCGGAAGGAATTATTCTGCACGATACGGCGTACGACTATATGGTCGAGGACCAAATCGTCGACGGACTGCGGCAGATGGGGCTCGATGCGGCCGACATCAAGTACGTCATTATTTCCCAGGCCCATTCCGACCATTACTGGGGAGCTAAGACGCTTCAGGACAGGTACGGAGCGCGCATCATCATGTCTGAGGCCGATTGGAATCTCGTGGCCAACGACAATAGTCCGCCAGGGCTGAAGCCCAGGAAAGACATGGTGGCTACCGATGGGATGGAATTGACGCTGGGTGATACCACCCTGACGCTCTACGTCACGCCGGGTCACACGCCGGGTACGATATCGACCTTGATCCCACTCAAGGACGGAGACCGCTGGCATCTGGGAAGCATCTGGGGAGGCAACTCCATGGGGGTCCGCTACTGGACGGAGCGTACAGAGGGTCTACGAATCTATGCTGCCGAGGCGCAGCGCTTTCGGGAGATCACAGCAAGGGCCCGCGCGGACGTTTTTCTGGCCAGTCATACGAACCATGACGACACCTTGGCCAAGGTCAACGGTCTACGATTTCGGAACCCGGGCGAGCCGCACCCCTTCGTCAACGCCGAAGCCGTCAGGCGTCATCTAACCGTCGTCGGTGAGTGCGCCGATGCGCAGTTGGGCTGGTTTCTGGAATCGCAGTAATAGCTGCTCCGAGGGTCTTCACACAGACAAAGCGGAGCAGGGCGATTCGCGCGACAACAGAAGCAGTGGCGAGTTTGCACTCATGGAGCCGATGAGGGCAAATGCAGCCGATGCACTTGACACTTCCGAAGATAGTGACGGGGCGGCTCGGTGGGACTGATATCGAGTGCCTGCTGTCAGAGTCGGTACACGCAGCAGGCCGCCTATGGCTCTTTCACTCGCGAATCGACGTCATTGTTGGCGATGCGGCATCCTTTTTGCGCTGGGGATTAGCCCGCATTTCTCACGAGTTGTCGTCGCGAAGCGTCGCAGACACTGGCAGGACAAGGCGGGCGCCGGGAGGGCGATCGAAGCGCACTTGACAGTACGTTGAGGAGCCCGACCAAGCGCAACGCAGTCCTGGCGGATGGATGCGGCGCTGCAGCAGACAGCTTGTGAGAAATGCGGGTTAGCTATCGCTACTCCCGGTTGTGCGATGCCCGGGCAGACTTCGGGAAGGGGTCGCACGCATTCGTCGACATAATCCAGCGTCAACCCTAAAACTGGAATCTCATTCCGACTTCGATTGTGCGCGGTGAGGTCGCGTTAAAGGACCGCATGAAGAACGGTGAAGTCACGACCCCGCTGGGCAATCCTGGATGCTGCACGTTGAAAGCGTTGCTCAAATTCGCGAAGACGTTCAATTGAGGCCCGGTGGACCCGGCGGCAGTGTTCAACTCGAATGCCTTCGAGAAGTTGAAGCCAACGTCGAAATAGTTCGGTCCGACCTCGCTATTCTTGACAACGCCTGGGGGCCGGTCATTACTCACTCCATCCCCGTTGTCGTCCTTCCCCGTCCTGATGGTGTAAAAACGGCCGCTCTGTGCTTCGATTACTGTCGTCAAGTAGACATCCAGTGGCAACCTGGCATTAACGCTTGCATTGAAGGTGTGGCGCGGATCTTCTGTATTGCCCCATTCTTTACGGAGGTCATAGCTGTCGACAGGCACCCACACCCCGCCGCGCCCTCTCCGATCTTCCTGGTCACTCTGCCCGTGCATGTACCAGTAGCTTGCAGTGACAACGAAGATGCTGAAACGCTGCCGCATTGAAGCTCTCAAATGATGATACGTTGACAAGCCGCTACTCTGGTATTGAAGAACCTGGCCTTCAAGGGGATTAGGCCGGATGCCCGTTTCCGGCAACGGCGCATTGATGTCCCGGGTTCGGGTCGGCCGGATCGCTCGAACGAACTCGTAACCCAGGGTCACAAAAAGATTGTTGGGTAAACTGCGTTCGACGCTTATCTGTCCTACCGGGTAATACGGCATTTTTATTTCCGGGTCGACCTGACGGCGAGCCCGAGGCCTGATGCTCCCTGAGGCGAAAGGGTCGGGCCAACCTGGATTGTCGATCTGGATTTCGTATACTCGATTTCCATCGAGGCGGTTATTCGCAATTGTGTTGAAACCGACCCGCTGGGTAAAAAATCCGAAACCTCCCCGGATGACAGTCTCATTTCCGAGCGCGTACGCAAAGCCGATCCGTGGATCCACATTGTTCCGATCGCGAATGTTTGACTGTATCTGGTAGCGCACACCCAGCATCAGCGTGAACGTGTTTGACAGTCTGAAATCGTTCTGAGAAAAAAGGCTGGCTTGTGTGTGATTTAATTTGAACAAAGGATCACAACACGTGACCCGATACTGTAGCGGCGTTCCGGCGCGGAAACTGTCAAGGTCGGAAAACGTGAATTCGCCGAAGAAGTTCTCTTCCGAGAACAAGCGTTCCCTCCGGTGCAACATCTGAAATCCGACCCTCATGGTCAGGTTGTCCCCGGCAAAGTAAACCAGATTGGACAATTCGTACTCATTCCCATCCACCCGGCGCTTGTTCTGCGCCCCGCCACCGGTAAACGCGTCTTTGACAATGATCGTTGTCGCATTGCTGGCGGGGTTGGTCTCGCTACGATCTTTTCGCCATTTAAAGCGGAGGTCATGGACGGTTCTCTCGGACAGGGTCCAGATTTCGCGGAGATCGACCTCGTAGTCCTGTGTCCGCGTGCGCGATGCGCGTTCGGGCAAGGCGAAGTCACCGACGTTTTCGTTGTTACTGTCTCTGGTGGCGTATCGGAGACCGATATTCATCGTATGAGTATCGGCGAGCTGCAGCACGTTCTTGAGGTCATAGGACCGATTTAATGTGGGTCGTGTGATGCCCAGAGAAAACGGGCCGGTCGGTGTTTCCGCCTGAACAGTGCCGACGTTTTCCTGTTTATTGTCGCTGACAGTAAAGCTTAGAGTGAGTCGATCCTGAATGATGGGGCCGCTGATATTCCCGGCGATCGTCCGTTCATAGTACGGTGGCTTGTTACTGGCGAAGGGGTTTCGAGCGTTAAATTTTTCGTCCTGAAATGTCGATGCAAAATTGCCGTGGAAGGCTCCGACACCGCCGCGCTCGATCACTTCTGTTTTCGCGCCCCGTTCATGCAGGCCCCGATTTCCGTTCGCGGTAGCGGTTTCGACATTGAAAGCGTTGTTAGTCACGCGGATCTGTTGAATTCTTCCGCTCTGAGCACTGTCGTCGGGGGAAGCCTCCTCCACGTAAAATGTCGTGTCGTGATCGCTCTGGTAACTCTCCCATGCGGATCTCTGCGCGTCGGTCATGTAGGCGGGAAACTCGTCCTTCAACGCGTCGTACATCCAGCGGATGCCGGCCAGGGCCTGGTCGCTCTCCTCGCCCTGGGGCGGCCCCTGGCTGAAATCCCACGTTTCGCCGAAAAGGTTCTCCGCAGCCTGGCGCTCTTCTTCAATGAGCAGTGCGAAGTCCCGCTCCTGATCGGGTGAAAACGGCACCTCTGCATCGATCAGCGCCTGTGTCACCTGATCCTTCAACTCGTCGACGGGATTTCGCGCGGTAAGCTGTCCGAAAGCCGACCCAGTCAAGCAGAGATAACAGATACAGATGAATCCAAGTCGAAACAATTGCATTAAACTCTCCACATGCTCGTCTTCTAAAAAACCGACATTGAGGGATACCTCACGCTTGGGAGCCTGTCAACCGGCACATTGGGACAGAATGTAATGCCAACAGATAAACCCCCGCGGGCGGACTCGCACAGGGTTGACCGAGAACGGATTCGCGGTTGCAATTGTGATCGATGCGTATCCGCACTCGAACGAGAGTTTTGTGCTCATTGCGTTCATCGTTTTGATCTCATGCGGCTGTGATGCCGACTGCGTGGTCGAGATGATCCATAGCGTGCACGAGTGCGCGCTAGAGCCGACCGCGATTACTGTCTTTGGTTTCGGGGCGTAGTCGAATTCAAAGGGTTTGAGAATGCCGCTGGTCAGAGGCGAGTAGGTGTTTGCAAACAGCTTCAGATAAACGAGGCAAATGTGGCAACCATCGGGAGTGAGCCGGTAGCGACGCGACTTGGGCAGTTTCAGGATGGGGCGATTGGCGCGGAGTTTCGAGAAGTTCCAAACCCGACGATAATCATTCCGGCGGTTCGATGGGTGAAGCGCAGCCCGAGGACTCTCGATTCCGACACGCGTGCCGGCACTTGATAGTCTATCAACCCGACAGCCTCTCACCCTGAGTTAAAGGGTTGATTCCAAACATACAGAGGAAATCGCTTGACGGTCAGCGAGGCAATCCAATAACATACTCGAAGCTCCGTATACCTGACTGAATCGTGCTCAACTCAGCCGTCGAAAATCGGGGAGGATTTAAAAGGTGAAATCAGCAAGCTTAGCTCTAGTAATAACGATGGTGTTCGGTTTGACGCTCGTCTTGTATGCACAACTGCCCCAGCAAGAGCAGCCAAGCCAGCCCGCCATAGATGACAATGTCATCGAAGACGCACATGGTGCCCTGTATTCGCCTCAGGATGCAGCCCTGGAGGCCAGCCGGCTGACGGAAGCCGTGGCTGCGGCATTGCAGCGCGGCGGGGTTTCCAGTACGCCAATAGCTCGAAAGAATTACGTCGATGAACACATCTTCGGAAGGATGGAGCGGGACGGTATTCCCCGTGCGCCCCTGTCGGGTGATACGGAGTTTCTACGAAGGGCCTACCTGGATGCGACAGGTTTTTTGCCGAACGCGGATGAGATCCGTTCCTTCATAGCGGACGCCGATCCGAATAAGCGCGACAAGGTTATCGACTCCCTGGTCGGCACAGAGGAATTCGTGGATCAGTGGGCGTATAACTATGGGGAACTGTTCAGAACAGACGACGCTCGCTTTCACCTGTGGACAAAGGAATGGATCAGGGTGGACCGGCCCTTAAGCGAAGTCTTCTATGACATCCTGACTCCGACCACAAAGTATATGGGCGGAATCCCGGCGGGGATGTACTACGATCCCACCGGCTACACGAACACCCGCTGCATCTTTATTACCGATAGCGACCATTTGAAAGGTTTTAACCGTCTGGACTGGACGGATGAGGTCACGTCGGATCTTTCGCGCGTGTTTCTTGGCCTGACGACGGACTGTATTTCCTGCCATAACGGGGCGGGTCACACCGACACCGTGAATCTCTGGTTGACCACCAAGAGGAGATCCGACTTCCACCAGCAGGCGGCCTTCTTTGGACAGACGCGGCTCGTATCCAGCGGTGGCTTCCAGAATGGCAGCCCCTCGATTGACGGCTTGGAAGACGGATATAACACCGGAGATGACGCGCCCTACTGGACTCCGGCAGAGAATCGTTTCCCGCGCGATGGCCAAAACTACGAACCAGCTTTCCTGTTGACCGGTGAAACCCCCGAGCCCGGCGAGGATCCCCGTAAAGCCCTGGGCAGGATCGCGCCGCAGCATATCCAGTTCTCGCGCGCGGCGGTCAACATTATTTGGAAGAAGTTGATGGTGATTGGTTTGGTCGAGCCCTACGATGGTTTTGATCTGCTGCGTCTGGATCCGAACAATCCGCCACCGGAGCCGTGGACCCTTCAGCCGACTAATCCTGAATTGCTGGAGGCGCTGGCTGAGGACTTTCGCGCAAACGGCTTCCGGATTCACAATGTGATCAAGACTATTATGAAGTCCAACGCCTATCAACTTTCCACCACCTTCGAGGGGGAATGGCTGGACGGGTATATTCCATATCATGCGCGGCGTTTCGCCCGTATCTTGACGGGTCCGGAGGCGGCCGATATCGTGGCGCAGGCCACCGGCACCTCGGCTACCTTCGACATGGAGCAGTATGGAGTGCCCCGAAGGTACATCAAAGAGTTGACCAATCCCGCAAACATGAGGATTGACCAGCGTACTGAAAACAGGGATGTCTTTGCGTTCATGCAGGCGTATTACCAGTCTGAGCGCGCCCTGCCACCGGGCGACAAGAGTATGGCCAGTCCAATACAAGCGATGATGATGATGAGTTCACCCGTGGTTACGACCCGGGTGGTTGCTGAAGCAGACACGCGCGTTGCGGCCTTATTGAAGTCCGGAAAATCGGACGATGAAATCATCGAGGATCTGGTCCTGACGAGTCTGTCCCGCTTTCCCACCGCCGATGAGATCGAGGTGGCGAGGCATTTTATTGAAGAAAAGGGCAGGAGCGAGGCTATGGAGACCTTTCAGTGGGTGCTGCTGAATAATCCGGAGTTTTTGCTGAATCATTGACGAGAGGCCCATCCAGACACGAGCGATTGTTTAAGCCCGATAGGACGGCTCAGCCATTACAAAGACGGTTGATGTTGCGGTCGTCGGGTGGGGAAACAAATTAGCCCAATGTAGCGTGAGGAGAAAAAAAGGATGAGACAACGAATAAAGGATATGAGCCGCCGCGATCTGCTGAAATTATTCGGCGTGGGTTTTGGCGCGTCGATCGCTGGGCAAGTCACGTTGCCGCGCCAGATTCGGGCCGCGCAAGGCGCTGTGACGCCACGAGGGTCGGCACGCAACGTAATTGTGATCCAAAATGGCGGCGCTCCCAGTCCGATGGAGACCTTCGATTTCAAGGAAACGAAATGGACGGCGTCTGATCTGGATATCCAGCAGGTCAATTCGGATTTCGTTTTGTCGAAAACCCTCTTCCCCCGGGCCCATGAAGTGTGGGCGCCGCGGGCCTCCCTGGTTCGTTCGATGAGGTCCGGCGGCCTGGTTCACTTCCCGGCCCAGTACTATCAACAGGCGGGTCGCGCGATGAACCCCGCAATTGTCCGGGAGATCCCGGCTTTCGGCTGCGTCGTCGCGAAAGAACTTGAGCCCGAGCGACGAGACTCCGACACGTTTCCCGGATTTATCAGTACCGATCTGTGGAACATCCGCTGTCCCCCGATGGGATCTGGAATGTTGCCGTCTCGCTTTGCGGGAATGGACCTCAACACGAACAGCGTATTCGATAGCTTCGGCGGCGGGAGTGACGCGCAGGAAAATGTAGTTTTGGAGGAACGCTGGGAGGCCCTGAACCGGTGGACCGAAGTGACCGGTGATGGCATCAACCAGTACGGTCCGAAAAGCGAAGAGTACCAGGCTTCCTATGACTATGGCATCCAGGTCTTGCTGGATCCACGGTTTAAGGAAGCGCTCGCCCTGACCGAGGAGGACAAGGAGCGGTACGGGGTGAATCAGGATTTCGGGTTGACGAAGCTGGGCCTGGGGATACTCTTGGCGCGGAATCTACTGGCCGCGGACGCCGGCGCGCGATTCTTATGGGTCGCCAACGGCTACAATGGTCGAAACGGGATATTTGATAACCATTCGGGTCTTTACGCCCGAGGCGTACCTCCATCGAGAGAGTCACTGCCAATCTACGACAGCGCGCCGAGGTTCGATCGAGCGTTCTCGGCCCTGGTTGAAGATCTGTTGGTCATGCCCGGCCGTGAACCTGGAAAGTCGATGTTCGATGAAACGCTGATTGTCATCAGCCAGGAATTCGGACGCACACCGGAAATGAACCCAGCCGGCGGCCGTGACCATTGGGGCGACGTGTTCACGAATGTGTTTATGGGCGGCGGCGTCCAGGGGGGCCGGATTATCGGCAAGACGGACGAAGTCGGCGGAGTGGTGGTCGATACCGGTTGGGAATTCAGGGAACAACCGATGATGGATCACGTGGTGTCGACAATCTATTCGGCTCTAGGGATCGATTACAGCAAGGTAATCCCAGACACGCCATCGGGACGCGCATACGAATACCAGCAAACGGCTCCGCTCGGGGGGCCGAGGTTTATTCCTCGGACGGAGATCAACGAGCTGTTTGTATGAGTATGAGTAAGTCAATAGTGCTCACGATCCTGTGTTGCGTTTGCGCCGCGATGCCAGTCGCGGCGCAAACAGCAGCGCCGGACGGCATGTTGGAGATTCCCGCTGGCGAATTTTGGTTGGGCCGCGCCTATGCCAACGATAACGATGCGGAGGATAACCAGCCCCGCGCCTTCCGGGATGACAGGCCGGCCAACCTGGTTTATTTGGACGCCTTCTACATTGACAGATACGAGGTGACGAACGCGGACTATGCCCGGTATCTGGAAGCGACGGCCGCCCAGGCGCCGTGGCACTGGCCCGAAGGCCGCTTCCGAGAGGGCCAGGAGCGGCAAGCCGTTTCCAACGTCAACTGGTTCGAGGCCACCGCCTATTGCGAGGCGGGTGGCAAACGTCTCCCCACCGAAGCGGAATGGGAGAAGGCGGTGCGAGGGGGACTGGATCGGAAAATTTACGCATGGGATGGTGCTGTTGCCGCAGACGAATATCGACCCCAGTTCGAAGCCGGCGGGCCGGCAGCTGTCTCCCTAAACCAGGCCGCAGAGGTCGGATCATATCCGCCCAACGATTATGGTCTCTACGACATGATCGGTAACGTTATGGAGTGGACCGCTGACTGGTATGACCGCGGTTACTATGCTTTCATCCCGAAAAGCAATCCACCAGGGCCAGCCGACGGTGTATACAGAAGTATTCGAGGCGGTGGTTGGGCGGAAGGCCGCGGCTCAAAGTTGGCGAATCATTACCGCAATTATAGTGATCCTGAACAACGTTCTCTCACTATAGGTTTCCGTTGCGCACGGTAAGAAGGACCTGGGTAAGTAGCACTTCTATGCGTTGGATAGCTCTTTCAATCTTGACCACCATCCTTTCCGTATCTGTATCCCAGGCCCAGACTCCAACTGAGCCGCCACCCGCCCAGACGGAACCCGACCCCACTCTGCTGGGGCAGGAATGGGTGGATCGGATCAATACGCTCGACGACTGGCGCCTGACCATGGATGGAAGGGAACAGGGACTTGACGAAGTTGTCGATGGATTTCTCGATCTTCTGGCTCCCGATGTGCTTGTGGAAGTCCCGCCGCACGATGAAAACCAGATTGGCCCCGTGATGCTTATCGGCACCGAGCAGGTCGGGCTGTGGGCCGCGAAGTTTGCGAGATCGCACGTAAACGTCGTTTATAGCCTGAAACGCCAGACCGCGGGGGAAGTCGAAGGAGAACGGATGGTTTACTCCAAGCAGTTGCCTTGGGGCGGACTGGGTGTTTCGTTCCCGATCTACTTAGACTATCGTGCGCGTGCGGATCGTCGAAGGTTTTGGGAGGTGGGGGCCGTGTTCCTGGAGTATGGCGAGAATGGAAGAATCCAGCGCTTCCGCATTTTCCAGACGGAGAAAGAGGAGGTTGTGGAGGAATAGATTTCAGTCTGGGATTCGGGAGGAACCGTCAGCGATTCGGTCCCGGCATGCGCAGCGAAACCCGGTGCCGCCGCGTTAGACGTCTATGGCCTGATAAGGAACCCGCCCTCTATTGTCTCCCGGTGCGCGTTGTGACAGCTGCCGCAGGTGGCTCCGATAGCTTCATATGGGGCCTGGGCTCCTTCAAAATCCGCTTCGCCGGTCCTCGCGGCGACGGTGGAGGCAGCGTCCGCCGCCTCGCTTGCGAGACCCATCGCGTCCTGGGTTTCCAGGCGGGTCCAAAACGCCTCAATTTCCCGGAAGAATCCTTCCAATTGGGTCGCATTATCAACGGCCGCCGATTGTTCGTTCGCCTCCAGATTCTCGCCGAGGCTGCGGTAGGCTGTCCGAATATCCCTCATAATCACGTCATGGTTCCGACCCTGGGCGAATGAGGTGGCGCCCGCCAAGAGCCCTGCAAGAACGATCATAACTAAAGCAATGTACCGATTCATGTTGTGCCTACCTATACGTTCTGATTAGTCGGGCCGACTACAGTATTACCGACCATGATGTCTATTCCCAAAACCGCACGCTACACGAAAATATACGGTTACGCAAGAGAGAGACATGGAAAGTGAACATTTTCCAGTGGGAGCCGGTTGCGCCTTCGACCTTAGATTCGTTGGGACGCAAGTGGGTGGTGCAAATGGGAAGATGGCAGCCGGGGCCTTCAAAGACGGTAATGTTGACTTGACGGGGGAGCCGGTCCGGCAAGGTCGCAATGGAAGTAGCGTGGGGACCAACAGAAACGGGACTAATCAGGCCGGGGTCGACTTGTTTCCTGTTGCATCAGCCGTGCTTTGATTTCCCGAAGCGCGTCCATTGCACGGGCGTGTGGATCGTTTGTGCCGGGGCCAGCACTTATTCGCTCTTGAACCAAGCGGATGCGCTCGGCGGTAGCCGGGTGACTTAGAAATATTGCGGGAGTTTCCCACTGCTCGATCGTCTCCTCTGCTTGCATCTTTTCCAAAAACGCAAGCAGCGACTTCGGATCGTAACCCGCCTTCTGCATGTACTGCATTGCACGTTGGTCGGCGTCTATTTCACGAAGCGATCGAGAAGGAGTCAGCGTCGTGGTGCGATAGCCTTCAAACACGTTCAGTCCGTCGCCTTTGGGAGATAGTAAGACGATGGGATCTGCATCGTTCCTCAAACCGTCCCGCGCCACGACGTGGGCGATCTCATGCGCCACCACCCCGGCAATTTCGGCTTCGTCGTCCACTGCGAGAATCAAACCGCTGCTGACGTAAAGAAAACCGCCCGGAAACGAGACGGCGTTCACTTCCGTGGCATCGACGACCTTTATTGTGACCGGAACCGTGACGTCCGATTGGCTTGCAAGACGCTGGGCGATACGGTCCACGTATTCCTGTACGGCAACATCTGTAACAATCTCGATCTCCCTTTCGAACCGGCGCGCCGCCCGGCTCCCGACTCTCATTTCCATAGCTTTGGTCAGGGTCCGAACCCGCATGTCCTCCAGATCGGGAACGGGGTTCTGCCTCTCCGCGGCAAGGGGTATCGGGGGGAACAAGACAAGGAGCACACCAGAAACGAGGCAGGTCCAAACCATCCGCCCGGGAAGGCATTGTTTCCACCATCTCCTCAGCATCGGCACGCTCCCCAACCCAAACAACAAGGGATTGATTCAAAGGGATCTTAGGTCACAGTTGCGGCAGAATCAATATCGTTCTCTTCTCCTTGCGTGTTCGAGCTGGCAGCTCCCGGGCCATGGTTCCATGTCGGCGCCCCACCACTACCGGGCCGGGCTGGTCGGGGCGAAGCTTGCCGACGAGTCCCGTGTGCTTGACTGTGGTCTGAATGTCCAGGCCCAGACTCGCAATGGCTATCGCAAATCATTCCGGCGGTGCGGGCCCGATGCCGACTCATAGACGCCTTGTGTCTCTCCGGTTGGTGATGGTCCGTTAGTCTGTTGATCCCAGTTCAGTGCCCTTAGTCTGCACCCTCACAAAAGTGGTTCATTTCAGAAGTCACCTCGTCATCGAATTGGAACATCTCCTCCAACGCCTCGTGGACAGTCTTTCCGTTCACAGCGATTAGTTTGTAAATTGAGTGATCCATATCGGCATGTGCCGGGTTTCGGGTCGTCATTATGTGGGTGATCGTGGGCGTGGTAATCCCTCGTTGCTAGGCACACTTCGCCCTTGCGTGTTTTGAAGGGAATCAGATACAGTGGAAGTGGTTGTTATTCGCACTCTACCTGATCCATTCAGGTTCGATTTTCCAGAAGGCCCGCTCTACGAAAGCGGGCCTTCTGCTTTTACCAGCACAAGTATATCAAAAGCCAACCATCTAGCGGATCGGAACGGCACTGAAATCGTCCGGCCCGAACTCAAGTGCACCGACCGAGAAGGTCTTTGTATCTTTCGGGCCAGTTTGGATCAGGACTTGCCCAGTGAACTCCTGACCGGAAAAATACCACGGAAACAACTCATCCAGGAACAGTGACCGAGATCCGTTTGTCGGAATCCGTATCCGATTGCCTTGCATTCCATATCCCTCTGCATTTCTTAGGTCGACGAACACCGAAATCTCACTGTCTTCGGCATTACGGAGAGCCAGTCCAGTTCTGAACGGACCCGCCCGATATGGCACCATCCACGCCTTTTTGTCCTGTGTTGCGGCGATGCCGGCGGTTCCGAGGCCTGCAATGCTGAATCGCGCAAAACCGGACAATCCGGACAATAGTGACTCAGAAAGTACTCTGGCCGATCCGAGGAAATCGTAAGCGTTCGGTGGCAGCGAAAACGTCAACGTCCCATAGGGCGTCAGATTGAAGTGTGCTACAGCAACGCGAATGGAGGTTCAGGATGAACTGAAAGACGCGGGAGAAGCTGCATGAGAGATGGAGGACTATGGCCCTCCGGGGCCGGCCTGCAGGGGCTGGCCTCAAACCACCCTGAGCGGCGAATCCTCGTCGTGAGCGTCAGGGAAAAGGCGTGAATAACGCGTCAGGTATGGATCGAGAAGGCGAACACCAGTGAACCATTATTCAAGTGTCGAAAGTGCCTTAGATGACATCAAAACCGGAGAGGTGATGTTCCTCCGGGATGAGCCTATCGGAAACCTGTTTACTGGGTGGGCGGTGTCCGGCATAGAGATGGCGCGAGTTCGATCCGGGCTCTTGTGCGGAACTGCAGGAACCTGCGACTGTGATGTCAAGGGAGATGGCCAAGAGAAGCCCTCTCAAGGTCGGAGTACCGAAGCGCAGCGCGGGGGCGGACGGACCCGTAATAGCGATGAAGGGTCTGTAATGGATCTGGAGCAAAGGGGTCCGATTGTCTTGCTGGAATCATCGTCAACCCGAGAGGGGAGGAGCGAATGACAACAGCAAAGTCGTTTGACATTCCGAAGCAGCTTGTGTGGGAGGCATACAAGCAGGTTAAGGCCAATGGGGGCGCTGCAGGCGTGGACGAGCAATCCCTTGCAGAGTTTGAGGAAGAGCTCGGGAACAACCTGTATCGGATCTGGAATCGGATGGCCTCGGGGAGTTATTTTCCACCCTCGGTCAAGGCCGTTGCGATTCCAAAGAAGTCGGGAGGCGAGCGGACGCTCGGGATTCCCACCATCTCGGATCGGATTGCGCAGACGGTGGTAAAGAGTGTTCTGGAGCCTCAGATTGATCCTCATTTCCATGAGGATTCCTACGGCTATCGGCCCGGCAAATCGGCGCATCAGGCATTGGCGGTAACCCGCCAGCGCTGCTGGTGGCATGATTGGGTGCTGGAGTTTGATGTCCGGGGTCTGTTTGACAATATCGATCACCAACTCTTGATGAAGGCGGTTCGACATTATACGGACTGCAAGTGGGTACTGTTGTACGTGGAGCGCTGGCTGACTGCGCCGTTGCATACAGAGGACGGGAGGTTATGCAGGCGCGAGCGGGGGACTCCGCAAGGCGGAGTCGTTTCGCCGCTGCTTTCAAACCTGTTCCTTCACTATGCGTTCGACCGGTGGATGGCAACTCACTTTCCCAGCATGCCTTTCTGCAGATACGCCGATGACGGACTGATCCATTGCCGCAGTCTCAAGCAGGCCGCATACATCCGAGAACGGTTGGAGTGTCGGTTGAGGGACTGCGGATTGGAGCTTCATTCCGATAAGTCCAAAGTGGTTTACTGCAGGGATATCCACCGGCAGGACGAGCATGAGTCCATCCAGTTCGACTTCCTCGGCTATACGTTTCGGCCGAGGCGTTCAAAGGACCGATACGGTCGTGTCTTTGTGAACTTCACCCCGGCACTGAGCCGTGTGGCTGCCAAGGCCATGCGGCAGACCGTGCGTGGGTGGCGGTTACAGCTGAAGAGCGACAAGTCGATCGAAGATCTGGCTCGAATGTTTGGGCCAATCATTCAGGGGTGGATGAACTACTACTGTCGGTTTCATCCGTCCGCGTTTCGACCCGTCGCCGACCACCTGAATCGGGCGTTGGCACGGTGGGCCATGCGGAAGTTCAAGAGGTTGCGAGGTCATCGGCGCCGTTCACTCCATTGGGTTGGAGGGGTTGCGCACCGCCAGCCGGGCTTGTTCCCGCACTGGCGGGCTGGCTTCGTACCGTCGGTTGGGACAATGGGAGCCGGATGAGCTGAGAGGTTCACGTCCGGTTCTAAGAGGGTTGCGCCTTGAAAGCGCATGAAGTCTAGTCGCCTGAAATGGCGCCCGTGGCAAAGCTTAGCCCGCAGCCACGAACCGAGTCTTGCGTGGGGGCCGGTAACGGTCACTGCGAAGCGTAGACAGGGAGGGAGTAGGCCGGAACGCAAGTGAACGGAAAGATAGCCCCGAAATCGATCGTGGTTGAAGTAGCCGACCTTGTCTCTCTATGGGGAAGGCGGAATCGCAGGGCGTGCAATGGCAAGCGTTCTGGGGTGCTTCCGGGGTTCGTACCGCCGGCATATAACTGAGAGATTTCATGGGAACAAGGGAGATCCGTCAGGCTCAAGCGGAGCTTGTAGGGTTGGACAAGCCCACAACGTGAGGACAACCCGAAGGCCTGGCGGAAGTCAGACTGACTGATAGTACTCCGAGGTCGGGAGAACCGATCACATGGGGAAGCGGTCAGCGGAAGAGGAATTGTTCAAGGGAAACATGGGCTCCATTCAATGGGAGGATTCGGCCCTCTATACAACGAGAGGAACTGCCAGTCATGGAAACGAAACTGGAACAAATAGCAGCGAAAGCTCGGAGTGAACCCAAGCTCCGGTTCACATCGCTGGCGCATCATGTCACCCGAGAGAGGGTGTGGAAGAGCCTTTGTGCGATTCCACGGAACTCTGCTCCCGGATGTGATGGCCAGAGAGTGCCGGAGGCGAAGGAAGAATTCGGGGACTGGGTGGAGCCGATGCTCGAATCGGTACACCGGAAGGGATATCGCGCACCGCCGATTCGGCGAGTGTATATCCCCAAGCCCGGCAAACAGGAGAAACGTCCCCTGGGCGTGCCTTGTGTTCAAGATCGGGCCCTTCAGCGCAGCGTGGCCGAGGTGCTGACAGCCATCTACGAACAGGACTTCTTGCCTTGTTCTTTTGGTGGTCGGCCTGGGCTGGGTGCGCACTATGCACTGGCAACCCTGCATGAGGTGATTGCTGGGCGCAAGGTGAGTTGGGTGTTGGAGGCAGACCTGAAGAACTTTTTCGGGAGTTTAGACCATGGATGGCTACTCCGCTTTGTGGAGCATCGAGTCGGAGATCCGCGGATCATCAGCCTGATTCGACGATGGTTGAAGGCGGGGGTGTTCGAAGACGGAGAATTGCATCCCAACGATGAGGGAACCCCACAGGGTGGGTCGATCAGCGTTCTGCTGAGCAATCTGTACCTGCACTATGTGCTCGACCTGTGGTTTGACCGGATGGTCCGGCCACACCTGAAAGGTGAAGCCTATCTGGTGCGGTACATCGACGACTTTGTGGTGTGTTTCCAATATTGGGACGATGCGCTTCGTTTTCAGAACGTGCTGCGCAAGCGATTGGGAAAGTTTGGGCTGGTTCTGGAACCGACAAAGACAAAGCTCGTTGAATTCGGTCGCTTTGCTCAGCGGGATGCGGGCAAGCACGGGAGAAAACGTCCAGAAACGATCTACTTTCTGGGCATGACCCTGTACTGCTCGCAGAATCGCAAAGGCAATTTCCGGGTGGGATTGCGCACTGAGAAGTCTCGACTTCAACGCAGTCTGGCCCATCTACGCGATCTGATGAGACGAATGCGTCACTTGCCGGTCCGGGAGCAGGTTCAGAATCTGAATCGGGTCTTGCGTGGTCACTACGCCTACTACGGCATCGCCGGAAACTTCCGGGCCCTCCAGCACGTTGCTCGGGTCGTGGAGCGTTACTGGCGCAAGATGCTGAGCAGCCGGAGTCGCGCTGGTTACGTCCGGTGGGAGGTATTCAACCGGATTAAGACGCGCTTTCCGTTGCAGCGGCCCAAGCTGGCGCTTCCGTATCGGGAGTTCCAGTCTCTTGCTGTGTTGTGAATCCGTTTCTGAAGAGCGTAGTGCGGGAAATCCGCACGCTACGTTCTGTGGGAGCCGGAGGCGGGTGACCGCCTCCGGCGACCCGGTCCTGGAGGTGCGATTCCTCCGGGCTACTCACCCATGGTGTAGTCTTCGTTCTCGAGAAGATCAACACGGGTGCCGTCGAGGTCAAAGAATCTAATCTCTGCGGAGCCGCTTGCCATTCCCCGCGCATTGGAGATCACGAGTTCGGTGCCGATACCTTCGACAGAGGCGATGATCGGGAAGTAAAGGGCTTCATTGTACTGATTGTTTGTAGTCATGGGTGCATCGTCCAGAGGAACAAACTGACGGATCCAGTCGTGGATGGACCCGACACGGGTGTAGACGGAAACGACCGGGACGCCCGATTCCGCCGACCGCCCCAGGATCGAAGCGACGCCCACCTGGGCCCATCCGTCCGGGGTCGACACCAGAAGCGGACTCCCGCTGTCCCCGCTGTTGATCCCCTTCCCGGGTGCGCCGGCGCAGAGTGTGCGCTCATGGACAACCTCGTCTTCGCTGGCGAGGGCATACTCCCGCCGGCAATCCTCCGGGGTCGACAATGGGATATCGACCCTCCGGAGACCGTCGCTCCACTCGTTGTTTTCCTTCCGCCCGTATCCCGCTGGGTTATGTTTCAGAGTTTCTGCAAAAAGGCCCTGAAATAGGAAGGGGCCAAGGTATCTCCGAAAAGTTGGTAACCAACAACTTTGAAACGAAGGAGATGAACCGATGGCCCGAACTAAGATTAAGCGAAAGGGCGTGGATTGGAAAGAACTGTTAGGAGAGGAAAAGGATCTGCTGAAAAGCGTCATGCAGGAGATGGTTCAGGAAATTCTCGAGGCGGAGATGGAACAGACCGTGGGCGCGGTCAAGAGTGAACGAACAGGAGGTCGCACCGGATATCGGAGTGGGTATTACGAGCGGGATCTGGTCACGCGAGTGGGCAAGCTGGAGCTGCGCGTGCCGCAGGACCGAGCGGGCCGGTTCAGCACGGAAGTGTTTGAACGCTACCAACGCAGCGAGAAAGCCTGGGTGGCCAGCTTGGCCGAGATGTACGTACAGGGCGTGTCGACGCGCAAGGTCAAAGCCATCACCGAAGAATTATGCGGGCATTCGTTTTCGGCCAGTACGATCAGCCGGATTAATAAGACACTGGACACGGAGCTGAAAAAGTTTGCAACGCGAGGATTGGAGGAAGAATACCCGTACCTGATTCTGGATGCGCGCTACGAGAAGGTGCGCCAAGACGGGGTCATCCGGAGTCGAGCGGTCCTGGTGGCGATCGGAATCAACTGGGACGGCCGGCGCTGTGTCTTGGCCGTGGAACTGGCGGGGCGGGAAAGCACGACCAGTTGGCGGGAGCTCCTGTTGAACTTGAAACAACGCGGCCTGTGCGGCGTGGAGTGCGGCGTGACCGACGATCATCCGGGGTTGAAGAAAGCCATCGCAGAAGTCCTTCCGGAAGCGATCTGGCAGCGCTGCTACGTTCACTTTCTGAGAAACGCATTGGATTATCTACCGCGCAAAGGCGATGACGATTGCCTCCAGGAACTGCGTTGGCTCTACGACCGACGGAACGTTCAGGAAGCGCTGCAGGATCTGGCCGCATGGTTGAACAAGTGGGGGCAGAAATATCGAAAACTCTGCAACTGGGTCGAAGACAGCATCGACGAGACGCTGAGCTTCTACACACTGCCGCTTCAGCATCACAAGCATATGAAATCCACCAATATGCTGGAGCGGCTCAACGAAGAGATCAAGCGGCGAACGCGCGTGGTGCGGATATTTCCCAACGCGGCCAGCTGTCTGCGTTTGATTCGAGCGCTGACCACCGAGACGCACGAGAACTGGATCGAAGCGATCCGTTATTTGAACATGGATCTGTTGAAGGAACACAAAAAGGACTGGCACCGTCAGACGCCGGCCGTCTCAGCGCGTCAAAACGGGCCGACCCAAGGATCGGCTTCGAAGCCGATCGTCGATTACAGGGCATCCTCGGGCTAAGAACCGCGGTGGAACACTTTCTAAGGAGCAAAAGGAATAAAAAGAACCAAAAAGAAAGAGCCACAGAGGCCTGATGGAAATGACGCCTCAGAGGAAATCCGCAAAAGACACGGATTCCCTCTGAGCCTTGGAAAAGCTTCGCCAAGAACACTCAGCTTTCCCACATTCCCACAGGCCCGACGGCGACAAATAAGAACTGAATGTTTCGGAAATACTTTTTGCAGAACTTGACGCACACAACTACATTACCTCGGCTACATCACATCAGCGTACAAGGTTTCCTCTGGAAGAAATGCCACCAAGCCACATGAGTACTGGGAAAGCAAGATAGCGACAAGAGTCAAATCTAGAATCATCGAGGACTTGGGCGATGTCGACAAGACACTCCTGCCTGCCTCGGGGAACAAGGTTGGCGTTGTTAAGAATTTTCACAGTTTAGCGCTGCAGGCTCAAACCTCGGGTCTGGCAATCGGTAAACTTCGAGGTATCGTGAACCCGGGATATTATTCGCAGGTGGACGAAGCAGCATCCCAATTTCGACATCTGGCGAAGGAAATTATCAAGAGGATGAAAATGAACGAAAGCTGATCAGGTCAACAATCTAGCAGACCATTACCCTCCGGTTATGCGTATTAACTTTCTGGTGGGGGACGTGATACTCAAGCGTTACTCTATTTATCGGCAAAATCGTTCGGTCTACCCTTTTTTCGGAGGGGCAAAGTTTGGATCTGGTCGTCCGGCAGATGCATCACTTGGAATGGTGTCGGTTCACCTTGCCGACTGCACGAATTCAATAAAATAGACGATAGAACAGAAGTAATCGAATTACTGTGGGTTTTCACAGGAGGCAAGAAAAATGAGGCAGACGTTTAGCTCCGTGTTAGGCGTACTGATAGTTGCTGCTTTGGCCTGTAGCGTGGTCTGGGCGCAGGCGACGGCTCAGATCAGCGGCAGGGTAACGGACGTGACGGGGGCGCTGTTGCCCGGCGTGGAAGTGACGGCGACGCAAACCGACAGGGAGGCGTCGCGGATCGTCGTGACCAATGAAACGGGATCCTACGTTCTGTCCAGTCTTCCATTGGGTCCCTATCGACTGACGGCGACGCTGCCCGGCTTCCAGACCTTTGTCCAGACGGGCTTTGTGCTGCAGGTCGGCAACAGTTCGGTCGTCAATATCGCTCTGGAGGTCGGCCAGGTGGCGCAGACCATCGAGGTGACCGCCAACGCGGCGATGGTGGAAACGCGGAACGTCAGCGTTGCTTCGATAATGGAGAACGCCCGTGTATTGGAACTGCCGTTGGACGGACGGGCGCTGGTGGAGCTGGTCGCGCTTTCCGGCGCGGCGACGCCTGCACCTATCCTCAATGGCACGGGTGGCCGGGATCCCTTCAGCAAGGGGAATATTTCGGTGGCGGGCGGTATGGCCGCCTCATTGAATTACTCCCTGGACGGCGCCTATCACAACAATCCGGCCTTCGGGGGGTATCTGTCGATGCCGTTTCCCGATGCTCTCCAGGAGTTCAAGGTCGAAAGCGGCGTCGTCGGCGCCGAGAGCGTCGGGGAGAGGTCTTCGGGTTCGGTGCAGATGGTGACGAAATCGGGCACGAACGAGTTTCACGGGAACACGTTTTGGTTTGTGCGCAACGGTAAATTCAATGCCCGGAACGTGTTTGCGGCCTCGCGCGACTCGATCAAGCGGAACCAGTTTGGCGGAACGATTGGCGGGCCGATTATGGAGAATCAGCTGTTTTTCTTCGCCGCCTATCAGGGCACGACCTTCCGCCAGGATCCATCGGACCGAACCGCGTTTGTTCCCACGCCGGCGATGATGGCGGGCGACTTTACGGCGATCGCGTCCGCGGCATGCAACCGCCGGGCGATTACCATGGACGCGCCGTTCGTCGACAACCGGATCGATCCGGCGCTGTTCAGCCGTGGGGCGGTACTGTTCGCCAACAAACTGCCGACGCCGTTTAATGAATGCGGCGAAGTCAAATACGGCATTCCCGAGAAGGAAGATGCGCACCAGGCCATCGGCCGAATCGACTATCAAAGGAGCGACAGTCATTCGATATTCGGCCGGTATATCGTGGATTGGCTCGACAATCCCGCCCCCTTCGACCTCACCGGGAGCCTGCTCATCAGCGGGAGCGCGGCGAATGCCGTAAATGGCCTGGCCCAGCATTTCACGTTCGGTGACACCTATCTGATCGGTCCCGACACGGTGAACTCTCTCCGGCTGACAGCGAATCGCGTCGCGGGCGGCAAAATCCGTCCCAACTTTACGGCGGAAGATGGCGTCGGTCCGGCCCATCTTGGGATCAAGGCATTCGCTTACCTGCCGGACGGTCCGAATTTCGCCGTCGATGACGGGTGGAGCACGGGTTGGAGCGGAGCGGGTCCGGCCAAGACGGCTGTTTTCGCGGTCAGCAACGATCTCAGCACGCTGAGGGGCAACCACCAGATGACGTTCGGCGGGCAATGGACGGGCTGGTTTATGAACTCGTATGCCAATGCCTATGCCAAGACGCGGTTTGAGTTCGACGGCGACTCGACCGGCTTGGGAATGGGGGATTTCCTGACAGGGCAGGTTGAAAAGGTTCAGGATGGGCACGTTCTCGGACCAGATCAAGGCTCAAACGAATGTCGCGTTTTATTTCACCGATGTCTGGAATGTGGCTCCGCGTTTGACCTTCGACTACGGTCTCCGCTGGGCGCCACATTTACCCATCCGTAACAACGATCCCAGCGGCAGCCATTTCGACCGGGATGCGTTCGACGCCGGCGTCAAGTCAACGCAGTTCGACAAATCACCGCCGGGTATATTCTTCCAGGGGGACGCGGGATATCCGGGCTCCTACGGTTACGAAAGGTTACTGTGGAATTTTTCGCCGCGCTTCGGACTGGCCTGGGATGTCACAGGCGACGGCCGCACGTCGCTGCGGGTGTCCGGGGGAACGTTTTACGACACCATCAACGCGCGCTTCCTGGTCGGCCTGGCGAACGCCATACCATGGGCGACGCGGCTTGAGCGAAGACGGGTGGATTTCGAAGATCCGTGGGCAGGCTTTCCCGGGGGAGATCCGTTCCCGTTTCCATCCGCACGGGGTGTTAACAGCGATTACCCCCCCCCATTTGGCGGAATGGCCGCTCGGCCCTACTGCGACAAGCCTCGACTATGACATGCAGAACATGCGCGTGGACCAGTCAGAACATGCGCGTGGACCAGTGGAGCCTGAGCCTCCAGAGACAAATTGGGGATTGGCTTTTGTCGGGGACTTATCTGGGAAACCACACGATCAATCTTCCGGCGTCCGTACAGATCAACCCCGCGGTGTTCATTCCGGGCGTCGGGGACGCGAACGGGAACTGCACCCACAACGGCCAGGTCGTCCCATTTACGGTGAGCCCGGGCCGCGCATGCTCCTCAACGCGCAACACCCGCCAGCGGCGCGTGCTGACCCTGGCGGATCCGGAGAAGGGACAATTTTACGGACAGCTGCAACGCGTCGACTGGGGTGCAACGGCCAGCTACAACGGTTTACTCCTCAACATTCAGCGGCGGGCCGCGACTGGCGTCAACCTCAACGCGAACTACACGTGGTCGCATTGCATCACCGATCCGGGCGGAATCCAGACCGGTACGCTGGGTTCTCAAAGCTACCAGAATCCGGACAACCGGAGCCTGGACCGGGGCGATTGCAGGGAGTTCGGTTCCGACCGGCGGCATCTGTTCAATTTGTCGGGGGTGATTGAATCGCCGCAGTTTTCGAGCCCCGGTCTCCGGGCCGTGGCGTCCAACTGGAGATTGTCGCCCATCCTCAGAATTCTCTCAGGGGGGCCGATCAATATAACAAGCGGTCGGGACAGGGCGTTGACTGGTATTTCCGGTCGGAGCTACCAACGTCCCGATCTGGTCGGGGGCGACGTGTATGGCGACAAGACTTCGAGGAACTATCTCAATGGCGACGCGTTCGCCCAAGCGGCTCTGGGTACGCATGGAAATCTGGGCCGGGGCAACGTTCACGGTCCCGGCTCCTGGGGCTTGGACATCGCCCTATCGCGGAGCTTCGAGTTCGGTGAAGATCAGAGGCTGGAATTTCGAGCGGAGGCCTTCAACGTGACCAACTCCGTGCGCCTGAACAACCCGTCAGCACGTTTATCAAGCAGCAGTTCGTTTGGCCGTATATTCAACGCGGACGACCCGAGGATCATGCAGTTCGCGTTGAAGTATTTCTTCTAAGATGGAATGACCTGTCAGTCGGGCTGTTCTGATTCAATTTGGCCTTCCTCGAGATGGGGAAGGCTAAATTTTTTTGGAGACATCAGAGCGGGGGGACAGGCCTGGAGCGATTGCGACGGTTGGTGATGAGGCGGCGCAGGTGTGCATCACAGCTGCGCATACGAGACCCGACACAATCGTCCGATGATGCAATCCACATTACCGTTAGCACCCCGTCAAAACTTCTGCAGAGCGAAATCCGGCATCTCCCACACCAGAATGTTGAGTGGATCAGTTGACGCCTGCGATCCACCGATCTACTATAATCTAGCAGGACATTGTTAGAGGATTAAGCGCTGGATACGCAGCGCGCAGAAAAAGATTCAAAAAGGCAGTTAATTCCGACTCCCGGCGATACGACGAGGAACGCTTAACGCATTCGTCTCGCTCGCTTTAATGGTTTACGTTGAAGGAGGATAAAAATGAAGGGATTTTGGAGGTATCTATCGATTGCTCTACTCGCTTCCGTGTGCCTCTGCACCGATGTCTGGGCGCAGGGCACGGCTGAAATTAGCGGCAGGGTGACCGACGCCACGGGCGCCCTGTTGCCCGGCGTGGAAATCTCGACGACGCAAACCGACACGGGGGTGTCGCGGATCGTTGTGACCAATGAAACAGGTTCCTACATTCTGCCCAATCTTCCCTTGGGTCCCCATCAACTGACGGCGACCTTGCCCGGCTTCCAGACCTTTGTCCAGTCGGGCATTGTCCTGCAGGTCGGCAGCAGTCCGGCCATCAACATTGCGTTGGAAGTCGGCCAGGTGGCGCAGACCATCGAGGTCCAGGCCAACGCGGCGATGGTGGAGACCCGGGCCTTGGGTATCAGCCAGGTGATCGAGAATGAGCGGATCCTGGAGTTGCCGCTGAACGGACGTGCCGTCAACGAGTTGGTAGCGCTCTTCGGGGCGGCCACAACGGCCCCGACGCTGGATGGCAATCGAGGCCGGGCGCCATTCACAAAATCCAACGTCTCGGTCGCCGGCGGGCTGCATACGGGCGTGCAATACACGCTGGACGGAGCGTATCACCAGAACCCGTACACGCAGGGGTATATGACGCTGCCCTTCCCCGACGCGCTGCAGGAGTTCAAGGTCGAAACGGGCGCAACGGGTGCCGCGAAAGGCGGAAAGTCGGGGGGATCGGTGACCCTGGTGACGCAATCGGGGACGAACGAGTACCACGGGAACCTGTTCGAGTTTGTGCGGAACGGGAAATTTAACGCGCGGAACTTTTTCGCGACAAAAAGAGACAGCATCAAGCGGAACCAGTTCGGCGGCACCATCGGCGGCCCCGTCGTCCAGAACAGACTCTTCTTTTTCGGGGGCTACCAGGGCACGACCTTGCGCCAGGACCCATCCGACACCCTCGGTTTCGTGCCGACCGCCGCGATGATGGCGGGGGACTTCAGAGCGCTCTCTTCCGCCGCCTGCAACAGGGGCCGAGAGATTACGTTGCGCGCGCCGTTCGTCGACAACCAGATCGACCCGGCGCTGTTCAGCCCACCGGCCGTGAACCTGGCGAACAAGCTCCCCTCGTCGACCGACCCGTGCGGAAGACTAATTTATGGGGCCCCCCGCCCCGAAGACGGTCACCAATTCATCACACGGGTCGACTACCAGTTGAGTGATAATCACTCGGTCTTCGGCCGGTACTTGTATGATTTTCTGGATCGGCCCTCGCCCTACAACATCGACGGTAACGTCATGAACGCCCTGGAGCCATCGGTGTTCGGCCGGGCCCATTCGGTGACCGTCGGAAGTACCACCCTGTTCGGCTCGAACATCGTCCACGCCATCCGACTGCACTCAAGTCGGCTTCTGGCCGGAAAGTTCCCTGCCGAGAACGCCGATGCTGCGCTCGGGCCGGAGGATATAGGGGTCAACGCGAACGTGTTCATCGCGCACAACCCGACCTACAGCATTAGCGGCGGGCTGGGTCCTAGCGGCTTGGCGCCGGATGGCTCAAATTCCACGGGTCCGACGAAGGTGGCCGTCTTTTCGCTGAACGACGATCTGAGCATCGTCACTGGGAGCCATCAACTGGCCATGGGTGTGCAAGCGGCCTACTGGCAGGGCAACTCCTATTCCACCGCCGGGACCTTTTCCCTCCGGTTCAGGAACCGGCGGACCGGATTGGGATGGGGCGATTTCTTCACCGGACAAGTCGACAGAGTTTCGGGCGGCACCGGCTCTCAGCAGCATAAGATCGGACAATTCTTCGCCACATATTTCGGCGATACCTGGCAGGCCACGCCGCGGTTGACCGTAAACTACGGTGTGCGCTGGGAGCCATTTCTTCCCCTGAAAAACAAGGACTTGGCCGCGGCCCAGTTCCAGGAGGATTGGCTCGAGGCGGGATTACAGACGGTTCGGTTTAGCGATGCGCCGCCGGGAGTACTGTTTCATGACGACCCGCAGTTCACCGGTGGGCAAGCCGGCATGGACAAGAAATGGGCGAACTTCTCGCCGCGGCTGGGATTCGCATTCGACGTCAACGGGGATGGGCGCACGTCGATCCGCGTTTCAGCAGGCTCATCCTATGACTATCCGCACACGGGGTTTCTCTCAGGCCTGACGACGTCGGGCCCGTTTAACCCGTCGCTACGGGTTTCGAGGGTGGACTTCGTAAATCCGTGGGCCACGCGTCCGGGAGGCGATCCTTTCCCACGAGCGGGAGGTCCATATATTGCTGTAGACACGCCGTGGCCCCAGTACAGCAACTTCATCGACGTCGATCCAAACACTGCGAACACACAGGTGTACCGGTGGAATCTGAGTGTCCAGCACCAGCTCGGGACGGACTGGCTGGTCTCGGCCAGTTATCTGGGCAGCAACACGATTCACGTCTATACGAACCAGGCACAGAACAGACCGGTCTTTTTCCCGGGGAATTCTGACGCGAACGGGAACTGCCAGGCTGAGGGCTTCGTCTTTGCTGCGGGTGGACCGGACAGGACTTGTTCCACGTCGAGCAACACCGACGATCGCAGGCGGCTTCAGTTGAAATATCCGGAGCCGGGCGTCGGCGACAAATTCGGCAACTTGGGCAAAATCGACACGGGCGGCACGGCCAGCTACAACGGCATGCTGCTGTCGGTGCAGCGACGGGCGACGGGTGGAGTGACGCTGAACGTGAACTATACCTGGTCCCATTGCATCAGCGATCCGTGGCTGTTTAACATCCATAGCAGTCACGGTGGCGGCGGCTTGATCCAGCCCAACAACCGGGCCTATGACCGCGGCAACTGCGTGGACACGGGCGACGACCGGCGGCATCTCTTCAATACGTCCGTGGTGATGGCAAGCCCCGAGTTCTCCAATCCGACGGCCCGCGCGCTGGCATCGGGCTGGCAGTTTTCCTCGATTATCCGGGTGTTGTCGGGAGCCTTCATGTCGGTGGAAACGGACACGGATCCGTCGTTGACGGACTCTGAGCCACAACGCGTGAATCTGATTCTGGACAACCCGTTCGGCGACAAAACGGCGGGCAATTATCTCAATCCGGCAGCATTCGAAAGACCGGCGGCAGGCACCTTCGGGAATTTGGGTCGGAGCAATATCCGGGGTCCCGGGACCTGGCAGTTCGACGTGTCGCTTTCGCGATCGTTCCAGTTGACAGAAGCGCAGCGGATCGAGCTCCGGGCCGAGGCTTTCAACATCTTAAACGGAACTCGGTTCAGAAATCCGCAGAACGACTTCGACAGTAACACCTTCGGGCAGGTGACCAGGGCGGAAGATCCGAGAATCATGCAGTTCGCCCTGAAGTATTACTTCTAATATGGAGTGATTTAGTTAAGCGCGAGTTCCCGCCCGGTTTTCGAACCAGGCGGGAACCAATCCAAGTGATGACTCCGTCCAACACGAAGGCCACGATCGGCGGAAGTGTCGATCGTGGTGCTACCTGAACAGTTTCAGCAATCAGCTGCGCCATCGGGATCACCAGGAACCCTCTCAGCATAGCGTTGTTGCATGGATCGGGGCGGAGATGGAATTCGCCCTTTCCCAAGCGGTAGCGTCAGGCGATACGTTCGAACACAGGCCGTCCGAGTGCGGTCATTGTGTTCAGGACTTTCTGGCCGACCTGGATCTCCGTGATTTGCCTGGAGAAGCTGCGGGATTTGAGCTTGGGGCCGATGACGCTCTTCCAACGGCCGATCTGCGTTTCTATCCGGCTGCGCTGGTTGTACCCTGTGGCCGCCTGCCAGGCCATACGGCCATTGCTGCGGATCTGGGCAATATGGCGATCCCGAACGGTTGGACCCCGCGCCGATTGCGGACGGATCACTGCGTTCTTTGGCGGCGGTATAACCACATCCAGGGTCTCCCCATACCGTTCCCTCAGCAGATCCCGTGTAGACGCCCCATCATAGGCGCCGTCAGCCAGAAAGCCCGTGACCGGGGCATCCAGTTGATCCAGAAGCCCGGGCAAGGCGGTGCTGTCTCCAACGTCATCGTCAGTCAGATCGGCGCAAACAATCGCACCGTTCGCCAGGTCCAGTCCGAGGTGGAGTTTGCGCCAGCGGCGGCGTATTCCCTTGATTTTATGCTTCTGTGCGAGCCATTCCCCCTCGCCGAAGATCTTGAGGCCGGTACTGTCCACCACCAGATGGACAGCCACAGACCCGGCTTGCCTCATCGCCTGAGCGATGTTCAAGCCGTTTGCGCGACGTGACAGTGTGGAGTAATCCGGCACCTGTATATCCAGCCCCATGAGCGTGCCGATGGAACCCATCAGCCCCTGCGTTTGTCGCAACCCCAGCCGATACGCCGTGCGTAGCGTCAGGCATGTCTCGATCGCCAAATCCGAGTATCTCCACTGGCCACCCCGTGACGTGCGGCGCGGCGCGCTCCACACACTTTGAGCCTCCTCACTGACCCAGATCGTCAGATCACCCCGCTGGCGCAGGCTCTCGTTATATTCCGCCCAGTTGATCACCCGATACTGCGCCTTATCAAACTTGTGCCGTCGGGCTGCGTTGAACTTATGTGGCATCTAAGTTATCCCCAGTGTTGAAAAACACCATGATTAGACATCCTTCGGGATGATCCATGCAACAAGGTCTTTAATAAGTAGTAAATGGAGAAAATCACATGAGTTTTTCAGTGGTAACAAATATTTCGTCCATCACTGCTCGATCCATGTTGAGCGGCGCTCAGGCCAACGTTAGACAGGCGCTGCATCAGTTGACTTCAGGATCGCGCATCAACAGTTCAGCGGACGATGCGGCGGGCCTGGCCAGGGCCAACCGGTATCGATTGGACAACACGACTCATACCGTCGGGGTCCGGAACGCGAACGACGCGGGCAGCCAACTGCAGATTGAGGATGGAGCCCTAAACAACATTTCATCGTTAATGGATCGCGCGACGACACTGGCGGCTCAGGCTGCATCAGACACCTTCACCGGTGACCGGGCGATCCTGAATGAGGAGTTTCAGTCTGTCATGGCTGAAATTTCGAGGACCGCCTCTGCGGCAGGTCTGGAGACCGGCGGGGCGAATCTGGACGTTCGCAAAGTCTTCGTCGGCAACACGCAAACCAATACCTCCGATAGCGTCAGCTACGTTGCTATCGCTGCGAATGACAGTGTAGACACGCAAGGACTGGGTCTCGACACCCAGGACATCCTGAGTCAGGACGGCGCTGCGGCGGCAATCTCGAAGCTTCAGGATGCATCGGGAACTCTCGGTACGGTTCAGGCCCGAACGGGAGCCGCGATGAACCGCTTGAGTTACGCCGCGTCTCAATCCCAGCGGGTTTCGGCCAGTTTACAAGCTTCCGAATCTCGAATTCGAGATGCCGACATTGCTGAGGCGATCGCCGAACTGACGAAAAACCGCATCCTGACCGATAGCGGCATAGCGGCCATGTCCTACGGGGAATTGTCTTCCGAATCTGTCCTGAAAGTTATCGGATAGGGGCGCAGGCGACCCTGCGTCATACATAGTCGGGGAATTGATCGGCACACAAGCAGGCCGGCAATCAGGCACGTTGAAAATGGGGAACGTGAAGCGGAATCCCCCGATAGATCCAACGGTTCGGTTAGCTTTGTTTAACTCGGATTAAGGATTTATTGGGGGAAACTCCGAGGAGCTTCGAGTCCTGTTTCCGGAATTGCAATTAACCTTCCCGCTAAGCCCCTCCACCCCTCATACCTTAGAAATCTCGATTCAGCTAAAGGCTGCGAATTCTGCATCTGAGGCTTACAGGTTGTCCCGCGACCACGGGAATGTTCTCAAGTGGATTCATTCCTTGCTCAGGTGGTAGACTGCGCTCGCCCAGCGCTTGCCGGCACTCAAGGAATACTGCATGGCTGGTGAGGCGGGCACCGCGAACTGATTCCGGCAGCTGGTTCTTCTCAATTGTTACTGAATGCGCGGCAAGGTCGTAGAGTGTCGCTGCCGCCGGAATTTAATCCGAGTACACATGAAGATTAGCCGCGATCGGATTCTTACCACCCACGTCGGAAGCCTTCCCCGAAGCGAGACCTTATCGGACCTTCTGCTCCAACGCGAGGCCGGTGAAGACGTCGATCCCGAGCGTCTCGCGGAGGAAATGGATCGTGGGGTTCGCCGTATTGTCGAAAAGCAGGTCGAAGCAGGAATCGACATCGGTAACGACGGCGAGCAGCAGCGTGTCGGCTTTCAGACTTACGTGCCCGGGCGCATGTCGGGTTTTGCCGGCGAATCCAACCGGCGTCCAGGACTCGACTATACGGAATTTCCGGAATTGGGCGAGACGCTGATGAGGCGCTTTCCAAAGCGCAGCAAGATGCAGAACGCGCCTGAAGCTCAAGGCGAGCTGAAGTACCTGGACACGGCGGCAATCAATCAGGAAATCGGTCGAGTTCTGGAGACGGCGAAGACGGCGGGCCGCTTTGAAGAGTGCTTCATGACTGCACCATCACCCGGCATTATCTCCTCGACCATGCTCAACGCTTATTACGACTCGCAGGAGGCCTATCTGGACGCCATCGCACGGGAAATGCGGCATGAATATCAGGCGATCCACAAGGCCGGGTTGGTCCTGCAGATTGACGCGCCTGATCTGGCGATGGACCGTGCCATGTTCTTTCGCGACTTGAACGATGCGGACTTCGTGAAAGCTGTGGAGCTGAACGTCGCGGCATTGAACAAGGGTCTGGAGGGCATTCCACCCGATAGGGTGCGTCTCCATTGCTGCTGGGGAAATTGGGACGGACCGCACATATTCGACGTTGCCCTGGATCTGTTGCTGCCGGTTCTCTATCAGGCAAATGTGGGAGCCCTGAGCATCGAGCTTGCGAATCCCAGGCACCAGCACGAGTACCAGGCAATCCGGCGGAATCCACTGCCGGACCTCATGGTGCTGATTCCCGGCGTTATCAACACCACGACCAACATTGTGGAACACCCCGAAGTTGTCGCACGTCGGCTTGAGGAGGCTGTGGGCGTCGTCGGGGATCGTGAGCGGATCATCGCCAGCACCGATTGCGGCTTTGGAACTTTTACAAATCGCGAGTGGGTGATTGAACCCTCGGTGTGGCTCAAGCTCAAGACGCTCCGTGAAGGGGCCGATCTCGCTTCGAAGCGGCTATTTGGTTAGATCAAGCGAAGCGACGGTTCAACCCGGACACGGAAACGCTTGTCGCATTTCAAATGACTCTGCGCCCGAAGAGGTAGGACCCACAAACCCACTGGCAATGAAATTATGATCGACATACGCAAGAGTGAAGAGCGAGGCGGCGCTGACCGTGGGTGGGTGAAGGGACTTTTCACGTTCTCATTCGCGGACTACAACGATCCGGAGCACACAGGATTTCGCTCCTTACGTGTGATGAATGAGGATCGCATCAGTCCCGGAAAAGGTTTCGGTCCCCACGCGCACCGGGACATGGAGATCATCAGTTACATCCTGCAAGGACATCTGGTGCATCGAGACAGCATGGGGGAGCGGCACACGATGGGGCCGAACGAGATCCAGCTCATGTCGGCCGGCAACGGGATTGTGCACAGCGAGTTCAACGCATCCGAAACCGAGCCGCTCCACATGATGCAGATCTGGATCGAGCCAAGATGCGAAGATTTGCCTCCGTCCTATCAGCAGATCGCATTTTCTCCCGAGGAAAAACGCGGAAGATTGCGCCTGTTGGCCGGGCCGGAAGCGAGTGTGGGCGAGGGGGCAGCAGTCATAAATCAAGACGCCCGAGTATTTGTTGGGGAAGTCGCGACAGGAGAATGCGTACGCCATGTGCTCGGTCCCGGACGTTACGCGTGGGTGCAGGTCGTGAGGGGGGAGAGCTCAGTGAACGGGCGAGTGCTCGGTGCGGGCGACGGCGCTGCCTGTGGCAGCGAAGAAGAGTTGTCGGTGGTCGGGAGAGGACCTGAGGGCGGGGAAGTCCTCGTGTTCGATTTACATTGAGGCGCATGACATGTCTCCGATCACAGTGATGATTGCTTTCTATTCGATCCGCGGTTCCACCGAGAGGCTTGCGACAGCTGCGGCTGTAGGCGCCGTGCAGGGTAGAGCCCGAATACGTTTGCGGCGCATGCCGGATGCGGGCTCCCTGGAAACAATTCGCGGGTTTCCCGAATTCAGAGAGTCTCTGGAGCGGATGAGAAAGGAATATGTCGGTCCCACGGAATCGGACGTGATCGCCTCGGACGCACTCGTGTTCGGAGTACCTGGAGATTTTGCGGCGGAGTCGGGGGAATGGAAGGGGTATCTGGACGTGCTTGCCCGGCTCGGGTCTCAAGGAAAGTTGCGTGGAAAGGTGGGCGTCGCACTTGGGAGCGAACCGGGACTTGCGGCCTTTTCAAGGGCGATTGCACCGCTGGCATTAGCTGCTCCGCGTTTGGGCGCCTCTCTCGCCGAGGAAGTCCCAAACGACGATGTCGCGCGTGCCATTGCCCTGGGTCGCCGGGTGGCCGCTGCGGCGCGGTCGCTCATAGATAGCACAGATTAATCAGAAGGAGTCGCAATATGCCGATCAAGATCGTGGATACCTTACTGCCGACCACCATGGTCGGATCCTTCTCCCCGGCCGGGCTGGTATAACTACGAACTCCTTGGACGCGACATTCGCGTCGCGTTCAAAGAAGTCGGGCACGAAGAGGCGTACAACGATGCCACCCAGGCGGTTATTCACGATCAGGAGGAAGCCGGCCTCGATATCATCACGGACGGACAGATGTCCTACGACGACTACGTCGGGGTGATCGGCTCGTTCTGCTGGTATATGTACGAGCGCATTCCCGGATTCCAGAACGCGAAGGAGATCCATCCGTCAGAGATCGGGGCTCCGGTGAGGACCAAAGAGATCGAGCTTCTTGCCGACTGGGGCGGCGTGGTTAATGACGGGCCGGTGTCGCGCGGTCCGATCCGGCTCGCGGACCTCTATAAGATAGGCAAAAAGTATGCCACGAAACCCATGAAGGTGTCCGTCGGTGCCGGGTCGGTCAACCTGGCGTGGCATGTCCACTTCCAGCACTACAAAAATGCCCGTGAGCTGAGTTTTGCCCTGGCACCCATTTTCAACGCCGAGATGAAAGACCTCGTTGCGGCTGGAGCGACCTACCTGCAGTTGGAGGACCTCGGGGCCTGGCTCCCCGTGTTCACAAACGACGAAAACGACTACGGTTGGATCGGGGACGTTATCGCAGAGTGTGTGGATGGGGTCGATGCCAAGGTGGCCTGGCATTTCTGCTTTGGTAATGCCTGGGGCAATGCCGTCGTTCCGAGCAACTATGCTACCGTCCTGCCCCATTTTTATGACGCTCCCGTGGATCAGTTCGTTCTGGACTTCGCGAATCGGGATAGGTCCGATATCGATTGTCTGAGTTCACTTCCTAAAGACAAGGAAGTCCAGATTGGGGTCATCGATATCCGTACCATGATGATCGAAACGCCCGAGCAGGTTGCGGACAGGATTCGTAGGGTGATCAAGGTCGTGCCGGCCGAACGCGTGTACTTAAGCACGGACTGCGGCATGAAGCCGCTTCCGCGTATCGTCGCGAGGATGAAGTTACAGGCGCTTGTCGCAGGTGCAAAGATCGTCCGGGAAGAACTCAACGGCAAGTCGTAACTTACGACTCCACTTTCAGCTTTCGAAGGAGGCTAGATATGCGAAACAGCATCTGGACCCTTTGTCTATTGGTGGCCGCCATGTGTGGCCAGGCAATGGGGCAGTCTGCCCCGGACGTGATCCGCAGGGCTGCGGCAGCGCTCGGAGGCGAGGACAGGATCCTCTCTGTCCGGACGCTCATGATCGAAGGCTATGGTCAGGCTGCAGCCCAGAACGGCGGCGCCAATGCCTCCGCTTCGGTGGATTCGCCCCAGGTGTGGACCAACATTCAGGCCTACGAAAAGACGATCGATCTGGTCAACAACCGTGTGCGTGTCCGTCAACGCACCCAGGCCTTTACCTCTGCCGCGACGCTCAGTCGGGGTCTGGAAAATTTCGTTACGACCCAGGTCCTGGATGGAGACCTGTCGTACACGGTCAACGAAGACGGAGAGGCCAGCCGCGGAGGGAACGCGGCCAACCTGCGTATCGAGATGCTGACGCACCCTGTCGTTCTCGTGCGCAAAGCGCTCGACCCGACGACCGTCGTCAACAATTTGCGGAACCAGGGGAACCAGCAGCTTGTCGACATCACGACTGAGGCAGGCGACCAATTTATCCTCGGCATCGACAGAGAGACCCAACTCCCGACATCGGTGCGGTGGATGGTCAGCAACGGTATGCTGGCCGACCTCGCGTATCAGACAGCCTTCACCGGATACATGCCAATCGACGGACTCCAGATGCCGTTTGGATTCAATACCGTCATCGACTTCAGGAACATCGTCTCCAGCAAGCTCTACGTCAACAGGAACACCGTGGATGCGCCCATCGATGATCTTTTGCCGCACCCCAGTTGGTAGTGTCGGCCCCACCGCCGGCCCCTTTCGTGCCAATGGTTGATGCGGAAGTCGTCGCAGATGGAATCTGGCTACTCCATGGTAATCGGGGGCACAACGGGATCGTATTTGAATTCGAGGATCATCTGACACTGTTCGAAGTGCCCGTGAATGAGGCGTGGACCCTTGCACTGATCGAAACCGCCCGGTCCCTGGTTCCGGATAAACCTCTCACTGAAGCCATCGTTTCCCATCACCATTTCGACCACTCGGGAGGGCTGCGAACGGCTATCGCCGAGGGCCTCACGATCATCGCTCATCGAGGAACCGAGGATATGTTTGCTGAGATCGCCGCCCGGCCCTCGACCATAGCTCCCGATCACCTCGGCCGAAACCCGGCGCCCTTCAAATTCGTGGGGATTGACGACCATCTCAAATTGGAAGATGACGCTATGGAGATCGATCTCTATCACATCATCGGGGACGACCACATGGCCGAAGCGCTGATGGCCTACGTACCTCGCGATCGAATTCTTGTGCAGGGAGATCTCTTTGACCTCTCGTGGCAGGGTTATTGGTGGCGGGACGTCTACGCTGACAACGTCGCACTCCGGAACCTGATGGTTGCGGATGTTCCCGTCCACGGTCCTGTCGTGCCGTACTCCCAGGTGCTCACGAGCCTTGAGGAGAAAATTGAAAGAACCCAGCAATTGTGCATGGAACCTGTCGGACAGTTTCTCCCAACCTGTCCGTTCCAGCAGCGGCGGTGCAGGGGGACGGAACAGGGACGGACACTTCGGTCGAAATGCAGCGTTCAGACTAAGACGCAGTAAGAAGGGTCCGTCCCTATCCTGAAGTGTCCGTCCCCTTAGAAATCCCCTCTCTTTCACGATGCCTGTGCGCGGCAACGGCAGGCGGTTTGTAATCAGTTCCAGTAATTTGGGCGACTCCAGTGATGGAAGTCTTCGTTGATTTCTTCCACTGGCAGGGTGTCTTCAACCAAAAAGTCGTCCTATATCTTAGGAATAAGACTTAGGAATTCAAATCAAGCGTCTGAAACGGCTTTGGTGTTTTTCAACAACGGTTCAGCAGGTTTTCCGACTGTGCATTGTGGAACCGTTTAAGGCCCCCACCCCCTAAAGTGCCATCAATAACTATAATAAATATATTAATTAAGCTTGCCTTAGTTGTGGCCTGAGAGTAGTTTCGACTGATCCCTAGACGGAGGTTTCGGAAATGAGATCACAGCGTGGTATGGCGCTGATCACGGCCCTGATGCTGCTCGCATTTCTCACGGTCGTGGGCGGAGCACTCTTATCCAGCACGACGGTCGACCTTAAGATCGCCGATAACTACAAAACCAACGCACAGTTGTTGTTCCTCACCGAAGCCGGTCTCGATGCAGCCCGGGAAACGTTGAGGGTTTCGGCGAACGATCTGACCACGGATATGGTGGCGGCTGCCGGGACGGACACGACGCTGTCCGCATCGATGGACCTGGCCACGCTCCTGGCAACCGACGACCAGCCCCTCCTGCCATCTAGCAACAGCCTCCGAACGACGGGCCAGACCCTCGACAATGGTTCCGGGCAAACCATAGGCGCCTACCATGTATTCATGCGCAACGATCCGGCGGAAGGTCAGACTGCGACAACGGATGCAAATGATGTCGTCACCCTGGTGAGTATCGGAACCATCGGCAACGCGACGCTGACGATAGCAGCCGACGTCAAGAAAGGAACCTTTCCGCCCATTCCGGCAGCGCTGACTCTCAACGGAGGCATCGGTTTGTTCGATGCCGCAAATTCGAATCTGTTCCGCGTGGATGGATTTGATTCGGCGGGTAGCGGCAACAACGAGAATGCTATCGGTGTCATTTCTGCGGGGGACGATACGACCGTAACCGGCGCCATTCCCGCAAATCGGGTTTCCAACTACACCGGTGATGGCGGTGCCACACCAGACGTCGAAGACGTCAGCACTGACCTTTCGACATCGCTGGAAACAGTGTCCGGGCTGGAGGACATCGTCTCCAGCATCTCGGACTCGGCCACAGACACCTACACGCCGGGCTTCGGAAGCTCGACTTCGATCGGTGACATCGGAAGTGCCAGCGACTACCGTGTTGTCGTCGTCAACGGCGATGCCACGTTCGGGCCCGGAACCGGCTACGGCATTCTGCTGGTACGGGGTGTCCTGACACTTTCGGGCAACTTCAATTGGAACGGCCTGGTTCTGGCGATCGGCCAGGGAGAAATGCACTGGAACGGTGGTGGGAACGGAGAGGTACAAGGAGGCGTGTTTATTGCGAAGACGCGCGACACGGCAACGATGTCCGAACCGCTGGGAGCCCTGCGGACGACGAGGGGAGATATCATTGCCGACTTCAACGGCGGTGGCGGTGCAGGAATCATTTACAACACGAGCACGATCGCCAGTGCAAACAACACGTTTCCGTATGACCCGATTGCGGTCTGGGAGTACTGAAATGCTGGCCGACGGACGTCTGAACACGGAGAAATCATGTCAGCGACAGCAACACAGACGGTCACAGGCGATGCCTTGCGAGGGGCGGAGGACCTACGGGAAGAGTTGGCCACAACCAGCAACCAACTCGTAGAACTCATGAAGCAATATCGCGACCCCGAGCGGAGTCTTGAAGAGAAGATAAGGTTGAACATCCGCCGCAGCGAGTTGGAGTCATACGCTGCCGGTTTGCGCTACGCCCTGGGCGGCGCTCCAAGGGAAGAGCGAGTCTAGGCCCTGAACAAGCGTGATTGACGAGGAAATGATAGTGCAATAAGAGCGGAAGTACCCGAAATGCCCCCTCTCCGTGCGAAAAAAACCTTGAACAGATTCTTCGGAAAAGGAGGCATTTCAGATGAACGATTATACGCGCAAGAACATGAGGAACCGCAAGCGGCGAATCGAACGTCGGCTTGGGGACCGGCATTGGACGGATCAGGTAGAGCCGATGTTTTCGGCGAGCAACATTCAGTACGAGATGGGAGAGCGGACGCGGGGCACATCGGTTGGTGGTATCGGGACGATGCAACTGGTGGCGCGGCGGACCGGGCTGATCGAAGCCATCGACAAGGGCGTGCATGTGTTGAAGCGGCACCTGCCGTATCACGAGTCGGATCACGTGCTGAACATCGCCTACAACGCCTTGAGCGGAGGAACGTGCCTGGAAGACATCGAACTGCGGCGCAACGATGCGGTGTATCTGGATGCGCTGGGAGCGCAACGGATTCCGGATCCGACGACGGCGGGAGACTTCTGCCGGAGATTCGAGGCCGACGACGTGGAGTGTCTGATGGAGGCAACCAATCAAGTCCGGCTCGGAGTCTGGCGACAGCAACCGGCGGCGTTTTTCGAAGAAGCGGTGTTGGACGCGGACGGGACACTGGCCGAAACCACGGGGGAATGCAAGCAAGGGATGGACGTGGCCTACGACGGGACGTGGGGATATCACCCGCTGATGATCTCGCTGGCCAACACCGCCGAACCGCTGTATCTGGTCAATCGTAGCGGCAACCGGCCGTCGCATGAAGGAGCCGCGGTCCGGTTCGACCAAGCCATCGCATTGTGCCGGCATGCGGGGTTTCGCCAGATCCTGCTGCGCGGGGACACGGACTTCAGCCAGACCCGGCATCTGGACGGATGGGACGACCAGCAGGTGGGTTTCATATTCGGGATTGACGCGATGGCGAACCTGAAGGCCCGGGCCGATGAACTGGAGCCGCGCCAGTGGAAGCGCCTGGAACGGCCCGCGAAATACGACGTGGCGACCGAACCGCGCCAACGTCCCGACAACGTGAAGGAAGAGATCGTTCGGCAGCGCGGTTTCGACAATATCCGCTTGCAGGGTGAGGATGTGGCCGAGTTTCGGTATCGACCCGGAGCCTGCGATCGGGACTACCGTGTCGTCGTGGTGCGGAAGAATCTGTCGGTGGCCAAAGGAGAGCAGGTGTTGTTTGACGACATCCGGTACTTCTTCTACATTACCAACCGTTCGGATCCGGCCGACCAGATTGTGATGCGTGCCAATCAACGGTGCAATCAGGAGAATCTCATTGAGCAGTTGAAGAACGGCGTTCAGGCGTTGCGGATGCCGGTCGGAGATCAGACCAGCAACTGGGCCTACATGGTGATCGCGTCACTGGCCTGGACACTGAAAGCGTGGTTTGCATTGCTGCTTCCCGAAACCGGACGTTGGGGCCAAAAATATCAGGCTGAGAAGCAAACCGTGCTGCGCATGGAGTTCAAAACCTTCTTGAACGCTTTCATGCTTGTGCCGTGCCAACTCGTGCGCACCGGGCGGCGCATTCTGTTCCGGATCCTGGCCTGGAACCGGTGGTTGCCGGTCTTGTTCCGCGGGGTGGATGTGTTGCGTCAGCCTCTGCGATGTTGACCCGATCATGACTCTGAGCCCGGGCGATCGAGGTCCCGGTTTCTGTCAACCGTCCAACACCAGCGAGGCTGAACTGAAACAGATTCAACAGAAACTCGATACCTGGAACAGGCCATCCGGGAACGGGATTCTATGCCTCGAATTCTATCGGCGCGAACTGGGCCTCGGCGGACTGGTTATGCGCTTGTTTTGGGCCTAGATCGGGGGAAATCTCGGTGATGGTCCGCTAGATTGGCCCTTGTGATATAAGACACTCAATGAATGTTTACAACATCGAAGATTTCAGGCCAGCGAAGACCGAAGCCCCCGCTGGCCTTCGGATCGAATCAGGAAGCGAGCTTCTGATTGATCTGATCACTAGTAACCAGCAGGTTGTACCATGCCGTGTTGGACGGCACGATCTCGGCGACAAGAAGCCTGTCGTTCTTGTCCATAAACCTCATCAGGTCGTTGGCTATATCAAGCGCAAGCGAAGTGCTTCTCATTAGCCATGTGGATTGCTCCACTCGAACAGCCTTCAATTGCTGTAGCCGTTCAATCAGACCATCATAGTTCTGTCCGGGTTTTCTTAGATCGTAAGTAACTTCATAAGGTTTCATTTTCCTGTCTTCCTAATTAAAGCCCATCCGCACTAAGACCACAGCGCGATCCGGGCGAACTTCGGGTAGAGAAGAGATTGACGGGATCACGCATACGGCGCTATGATGGGAGAGTCTAATTACCATCTCCCGTCAACCTCGACGGATTTTCAAAGGTCCCCTGGCAGGGGGACCTTTTGCATTATACCCGATGTTTGTTCGGTGCTACTAATTGTGGCTAGAATTGGGCCGAACGCTACCTGTTGGGCTTTTTAGCTCTCGATCAATTCGTTCAGCGTCCAAACGTGATCAGTGAGTCCCGCTTCCATCGCTGGGGGATTCTTCCGATCATTGCGACCGTTGGCATCGCCATTTTTGGTAGTGTCCTAATTTCGATTCCGGGTTGAAGCACCCAGAATATACCCAGCGATTGCCGATAGAAGAGCAATTATCGCCGCGCCTTCGACCACACCCACAAACGCCAGAACTGCGCCGGTCCCCGCGATCATGGGAGTTATTGTCAAAAGTGGTGTTTAGGAGATTGATTCAAGCGGCGGCCTGATCGACTTGTGTCGCTTCGACACCATCGTTGAATTTCACTCCGATGATTACCTTGCTCAGATCATCGAATCCTCGTAATCGTCGCCAATTGTTCTCAGCGCACTGGCCCAGTTTGAACATCATGTGCAGCATGCCATCCCGTGTCAGGCAACCTCTGGATCGCTTCGTTCGGTGTCGAATGGTGGCAAAGGTCGACTCAATGGGATTCGTCGTTCTGATGCTCTGCCAGTGCTTGGCCGGAAAGTCGTAAAAGGCCAGCAGTTCCTCTCTGTCTTTCTGCAGGCAGAGTGTGGCTTTCGGATACTTCGGTTCATAGGTTTCAATGAACAAGTCGAATGCCTTCTCGGCGTCTGCCTTCGTCTCGGCCTGCCAGATCGAGTGCAGGGCCTGTTTCGCCTTCGCCTGGACCGACTTGGGCAGGCAGTTGAGGACGTTCATGACTTTGTGCATCCAGCAACGTTGTTGACGTGTCTCGGGATAGATTTCCTCCAGTGCGGCCCAGAACCCCATCGCACCGTCACCGATGGCCAACTTCGGAACATTCATCCCACGGGACTTCAGCTTCAACAAGACCTCGCGCCAACTCTGTGTCGATTCCCGTACACCGTCTTCGATCGCCAGGAAACGCTTCTCTCCGCGTTCATTCACGCCGATCACGACCAATGCACACAACTTGGTTTGTTCCGCCCGAAGTCCGCTGTAGATGCCGTCGGCCCAGACATAGACCCAGCGATCTGCATCCAAACGCTCCTCGCATCCGAGGCGGTACTGTTCGCCCCAAACCTGTTTCAACCGCGATACCGTGCTCGCCGACAGACCCTGCGCCTGGGGACCGACAAGAACTTTTAGGGCCTCACCCATCTCGCCGCTGGAAACGCCTTTCAAATACAACCACGGCACCGCTGCTTCCAGCGACTTCGTCTTCCGAATGTACGGTGGTACCAGGGCCGATCGGAACGTCACAGCTTCGCCCGTCTTGGCACGGACCTTCGGGATTTGGACTGTTACCGGACCCAATCCCGTCTGCAGTTCGCGTTCCGGCAGATAACCGTTGCGTACCACCCCGGCGTTTCCTGTCTCAGTTCGCCGGCCACCGTGCTGGGATAGCAGCTCTGCCAATTCGGCTTCCACTGCGCGTTGGATCAGTTGCTGTGCCCCAACTCGTAGTAGTTCTGTTACTGGATCCTCAATCGTTTCTCGACCTTCCGGTCCATTCACGTTACTCTTGCTCACAGTGGCGTATCTCCTATGGTTGCTTTGAAGTTTTGTCACAACAAATCAACCAGATACGCCGCTCTTATTCAATCCCTCAAACACCAGATTCGGTTATAACTCGGCATGAACCTTTGCCACCCCGGTCATTTCGGCTTTCAGTGCCGCGTCCTCATTAGGCAGCTCAGTGCGGACCTTGACGAACCGTTCGGTGCCGATGGTTTCCGCTACTGGTGCGATAAAGTCCACGCGTCCTTGGAAGTCGCGCGCGGGATAGGACCGGACCTTCAGCATGACCGGGCTGCCGGGGTGGACGTCGGCCATTTCCTTTTCCGGAACCAGCATCTCGGCAGAAACGCGGTCCACATCCACGATCCGGGCCAGCTCGTCGCCGGGCAAGAGGTGACTGTGCAACAGGCGTTCGACGAACGGCGTGACGACGGTTCCCGAGATCGGGGCGCGGATCGTGCTCTTCTTGACCTCCTCGTCCAGGATCTTTCGCTGAGATTCCAGCGTCCGGACTTCGGCTTGCCGTTGCTGGATTTCTTCGGACCTGAATCCGGCCCTCAGGAGAACTAACGCACTCCGGGACTCAGCCAGCTCCCGCTCCTTGAGGTCTTCTTCGCGGTCGTTGGATTCGGTCAGGATGTCGAGCGAAGTGGCGGTTTCGGCCACCGCACTCCTCTGAATTTCGAACTCCGTTTCGGCTTTCTCCATGTCGACACGCGGGCCCAGCCCCTCTTCGAACAGATCGCGCGTTCGGCCAAATTCAATCTCAGCCAGGCGCAGTTCCGTCTGTTCGCGCACCAGGCCTTGCTCCAGCTGGGTACGTTGCTGTAGGTTGCGCCGGACGTTGGTCAGCTCGGTTTCTTTCGTGGCCACCAACCGTTCTGCGCGGTCCACTTCTTCGGCCCGCGGCCCGGCCACCAAGAGCGCCAGCTCGGCCTGCTTCTGTTCCAGCTGGCCATTGATGAGAGAGAGATCGCGATCCTTGTCAAAGTCGTACAGCACGGCGATGACGTCGCCTGCCTCGACGCGGCTGCCTTCACGGACCATGATTTCAGCCACGGTGCCCTCAGTCTCCGAACGGACGACGGCCTCCTGTCGCGGAAGGATGCGGAAGTCCGACGCAATCCTCAGCTCCCACGGGATGACAAAGGTCGCCAGCAAAAGCACAAAGGCGATTCCCAGGTTGCGGTATTTCTTGAAAGCGGCCCGTGCCACCAGGGCCTTCGCCCCTGCGACGGGTTCGGTGGCGGTGCGCTTGATGGTGAGACCTGAAAACATAACAAAGCCGACCAACCCGGCAAAAGCGAAGTACGAGGTGGCCAGTATGAAGATGTTAACGTAAACCACCGTAAGCAGTAACGTTGAAAAGGTCAGCGATATCCCGCCGTAGAGGAGCAGGGCCCGGCGGTGAGCACCGGTGAGCAAGGGTTCGGCCTTGCCCGCGATCCAGGCGTGGACGGCCTGAAAGGCTTTGGCGCGGAGGTTTGGGATCTCCAGGTAGTCGCTCAGTATGTAGTAGCCGTCCAGCTTGATCAGGGGATTGAAGTTGAACAGCGTTCGGAGTCCGGCGAACAAGATAATGATCAGCGCGATCTGGCCGATGAGGGTGTCTTCCGCCGCAATGCGCCAGACGATGAGCGCCAGGCCCCATATCACCAGCTGGAAGTAGCCGCCTGCAAACGTCACCCACATCCTGTCCCGTCGCTTGGGAAACATCCACGAATCGCTGACGTCGCAGAAAAGGGCCGGGGCAAAGTAGATCAGCATGAAACCCAGCTTACGCACTTTGCCACCGAAGTAACGGCAGGTCAGACCGTGCGCAAATTCGTGCAAGGTCACCACGCACACTACGACCATCCAGATCATCAGGAAGCCATACACGCTGATCAACGACGTCATCTGGTTACCCAGTCGGTTGCCGTTGGAAAAGCTGATGAAGAATCCGGTGAGGATGATCAGGACCGCGAAGACGTGGAACGTCGGAGTGAAGCACCAGCGGACCTTGGGAAACAGCCATTCGAAGACGCGTTCGGCATCGAGGGAAAAGAGCTGGTAGTACAGAAGGTTTTGGTCTTTCGATTTTCTAGCCTTGTATTCGGCGATCTCTTCGAGGACCTGGGGTGTGTCGAGCAGTTGCTTCTGTTCAAGGGAGTGGATCAGGCCCTCGAGCGATTTGGCCTTGACGGGCACGCCGAAGCGGGCCGCGGCGGCCTTCGCCAGCGATTCCAGATCGATCGGCTCGCGGATCAGTTCGAGAATGATGCCCTGGTTCTCGGTGAAGCGCAGATAGCGATTCGTCACCGGATCCTTCACGACGACGTAATTGATGCCGTGTTGGGTCTGGTTCGAGAACTCCAGTTCGGTCCGCAGGCTGTAAAGCGCTGACATCTCTTTACCTTATATAACAAGAAGACCCTGCGAATCGCTTCGCAGGGTCTTGTTTTCTGGTAGAAACAGAATTTGAGCCGTCTATTCGGGCAAAGTCACGTTTTCGGCCTGAAAGCCTTTGGGTCCTTCCGTGATGGTGAATTCGACGTCTTCGCCTTCTTTCAAGGTCCGGTACCCCTCGGACTCGATCGCCGAATAGTGGACAAACACGTCCCCACCGCTGGCCCGTTCAATGAAACCGAAACCCTTTTTATTGTTGAACCACTTGACCTTGCCTATTTCCTTACTCATGGCTCTACACTCCTTTTACTTATGTAACTGTTTCTTGTCCGGCCGAACGGCGTACGAAAAGGTGGGCTGTCGAGGAGATTCGGTTTCAGCAGACCGCTCTTTTCTTCGTCTTTTTTAGCCGTAAAGTGTGGACCGCCGCATTATATCTTAGGCTCCAAAGGTGTCAACTCAATACGGATTTTCCCATCGACTCACACGGAATGCATCCGTTCAAAGTCGTGCGTCTTCAGTTTCGGCAGTAAGTTCGGGCGAATTTTTGTGGTTCAGAGAAACAGTGTGCAGTCGCCGTAACTGTAGAAGCGATAGCCGTGAACGATTGCATGTTGGTAGGTGTCAAGAACCAGTTCTCGGGAGGCAAAGGCTGAAACCAGCAGGAGCAGGGTAGAGCGTGGCAGGTGGAAGTTTGTCAACAGGCCATCGACGGCGGCGAATCGGTGACCGGGAAGAATGTAGAGGTCGGTTTGCCCGGTCCCCGCACGGAATCGGTCGTGTTTCGCCAAGATGTGTTCGAGCGTGCGCGTTGTGGTCGTGCCCACGGCGATAATGCGCCGGCCTTCGGCTCGCGCCTCGTTCAACTGTTCCGCGGCCGATTCAGAGATTTCGAACCGCTCGGCTTTCAGCTGGTGTTGGGCCGGGTCATCGGTGCGCACCGGTATGAAAGTGCCGATACCGACATGCAATGTCAGCTCTGCAGTTCGAATGCCAGCGGCTTCGAGCGATGCAAATACGCTGTGGGAGAAGTGCAAGCCAGCCGTGGGTGCGGCGATGGCGCCGTCTCGGTTGGCGTAAACGGTCTGGTAGTCGGTTTCGTCCGCAGACCGGTCATCCCGATCCATATAGGGCGGTAAAGGCAGGTGACCGTCTCTTTCAAGAATTTCGAGAATCGTTGGCCCGGAAGTATCGATCAGCGAAAGAGTCCGAAGCCCATGCACCCCCCGTTCACCCACTTCGAGAGCAACATTGTTCTCCAGGGCGATCCGATCGCCCTCGCGAACACGGCGGCCCGGATGAAGTAGTGCTTCCCAGGAGTGTCGGTCGATTGGGTCGGCGAACAGTAGTTCGACACTCCGGCCGGTGCGCTCCAGGGTACCGAAGAGGCGGGCTTTCAAAACTCGGGTGTTGTTCAGAACCAGCAGGTCGCCCTGTTTGAGGTGGGTTGCCAATACGTCAAACGTCGAATCTGTCCAGGTTCTGCGAGTCCGGTTCACCACCAGCAATCGGGACCGGTCCCGTGGGCGTGCGGGCGTTTCGGCGATACGATTGCTCGGTAAATCGTATTCGTAATCGGCCAGCGACATGGGGGTCCGCACGCTATCCGAGCTATTATCAGTCTTGTCAGGGTCCATCTTTGATTCGGCGGCTTGGCGACGATTTACTGATTGAATAATATAAGTATATCATTTCAAATAACATACCGGATAGCTCAGGGTGAGGACTCATCGGTAATTTTCTATATTGACATTAAACGACTCAGGTTTTATTATATGTGGAGACTAACTTTTAGAGGAGGACATGATGATGGCAGTCATTCGATGGGATCCCTTTCGAGACCTCAATACCTTGCAGGACAGGATGAATCGGCTCTTCGAGGATGCAAACCGCGGATCGAGGTCTGAAGACGCTTCGAGCACCACCGCGTGGAGTCCCGCCGTCGACATTCACGAAACCGACGTGGAGATCGTCGTCAAGGCAGAGCTTCCAGGAATGGACCGAAAGGATATCGAGCTGAATCTGGAGAACAACGTGCTCACGCTTAGGGGAAACCGCGAGTTCGAGAAGGAGGACAAGGACGAAAACTATCACCGCATCGAGCGTGCTTATGGCGGATTCAGCCGATCCTTCTCGATTCCGGCCGTTGTGGACGACGCGAAGATCCGGGCCGACTACAAGGAAGGCGTATTGACGATCGCTCTTCCGAAAACGCAGAAGGCGAAGCCAAAGCAAATCAAGATCGAAAGCTGACCGAGGCCGAATACTATGATTCGTTTTGATAGATTTACCCAGAAAGCGCAGGAGGCGCTCCACTCGGCCCAGGGGCATGCCACCGAGCACCGGCATTCGCAGTTGGGGCCGGAACATCTGCTCTGGGCGTTAATCGAACAGAAAGACGGTGTCGTGCTTGCTGTCCTTCAGAAGCTCGGCACCGACGTTTCTAAATTGGCTCAGGGCATGGCCGATGCCGTCGCCGGCCTTGCGCGCCTGGGCGCCCCGGCCGAAGTCCAACTCTCCCCCCAGCTTGGAAACATTCTCCAGGCGGCGGAAACCGAAGCCGCACAATTCAAAGACGAATACGTCAGCACCGAACACCTGCTCATTGCCATGACAGGCGCGACCGATGAAGCTGTATCCCGATTACTCGAGGCCCACGGAGTTACGAAGGACGCGATCCTCAAAGTTCTGGTGTCCATCCGGGGTTCGCAGAAGATTACCGATCCGAATCCTGAAGAAAAGTATCAGGCCCTGGAGCGCTACTCTCACGACCTGACCGAACTGGCGCGTGGGGGCAAGCTCGATCCCGTCATTGGACGGGATGAAGAGATACGACGCGTGGTACAGGTGCTGTCGCGTCGCACCAAGAACAATCCCGTTCTCATCGGCGAACCCGGAGTCGGCAAGACTGCCATCGCCGAGGGTCTGGCACAGCGCATCGTTGGCGGTGATGTTCCCGAATCCTTGAAAAACAAACGGCTCGTATCGCTCGACCTGGGTTCGATGATCGCGGGGACGAAATATCGGGGTGAGTTTGAAGACCGATTAAAAGCGGTCTTGAAAGAAATAGACGAGGCGGCCGGACAGGTGGTTCTGTTTATAGACGAACTTCACACACTCGTAGGCGCAGGCGGCGGAGAGGGTTCCATGGATGCGTCCAACATGCTCAAGCCCGCACTGGCTCGCGGTGAGCTGCGCTGTATCGGCGCGACGACGCTCAACGAATATCAGAAGTACATCGAGCGGGACAAAGCGCTGGAACGCCGCTTCCAGAAAGTACAGGTCGGCGAGCCCAACCCCGAAGACACCATCTCAATCTTGCGCGGATTGAAAGAACGCTACGAAGTCCACCATGGCGTAAGGATCAAGGACTCGGCCATTCTGGCCGCCGCGCTCTTATCGAATCGCTACATCACAGACCGGTTTCTACCCGACAAGGCCATCGATTTGATCGACGAGGCCGCCGCCAGCCTGCGGATGCAGATCGACTCGATGCCGGTGGAGATCGACACCACCGAACGCGCGATCGTGGGCTTGGAGATCGAGCGTCAGGCTTTGAGCAAGGAAAGGGATCGTGCGTCCTTGGATCGTTTGGTCGAGTTGGAAAAGGAACTCGGTGACCTCAGCGAACAGGCCACGCGCATGAAAGCGCGATGGCAGTCCGAGAAGGAAGGTATTCAGTCCATCCGATCGCTCAAAGAGCAACTCGAGCAGACGCGGATCGAAGAACAGCAAGCCGAGCGCGAAGGTGATTTGAGCCGGGTGGCCGAAATCCGTTACGGACGCGTTCACGAACTGGAAAAGCAAATCGAAGACGCCAACCAGCGCCTGGCCGATCAGGGGCCCGACGAGCGGATGCTCAAGGAAGAAGTCGACGAAGAAGACGTTGCGCGCATCGTTGCGAAGTGGACGGGGATTCCCGTCAGCAAGATGCTCGAAAGCGAGATGCAGAAACTTGTCCAGATGGAAGACCTGCTGGAAGAGCGTGTCGTTGGTCAGAGAGAAGGCCTGGGCGCCGTGGCCAATGCCATCCGCCGCGCACGCGCCGGTCTGCAGGACACAGACCAGCCGATCGGAGTGTTTCTGTTCCTTGGACCCACTGGAGTGGGAAAGACCGAAACCGCCCGCGCTGTGGCCGAATTCCTCTTCGATGACGAACGCAACATCGTTCGCCTCGATATGAGCGAGTACATGGAAAAGCATTCGGTGTCCCGCTTGATTGGCGCGCCTCCGGGCTACGTCGGCTACGAAGAAGGTGGACAGCTCACAGAAAGTGTCCGGCGGCGGCCATACGCTGTCGTCCTGCTCGACGAAATCGAAAAAGCACATCCCGATGTGTGGAACATCCTGCTCCAGATCTTCGATGACGGCCGACTGACTGACGGAAAGGGCCGCACGGTGGATTTCAAGAACACCGTCCTCATCATGACGTCCAACTTCGCCGTGTCCGGTGCCGAAGCTGATGTCCGGCAGGCGCTGGGCGCGCAGTTCAAGCCCGAGTTCCTGAACCGCATTGACGACATCGTTCGCTTTCATTCGCTCGGTAGCGAGGAGATTGTCCAGATCATCGACATTCAGCTTGCCATTCTGAGAAAGCATCTTGAGGAAAAGAAGATTACGTTGGAGTTGACCTCGAGCGCGCGCGAAGCCCTTTTTCGTGAAGGTTACGACCCCACATTCGGTGCAAGGCCACTCAAGCGCGCAATCCAGCGGCTCGTCGCAAATCCACTATCGATGAAGATCCTTCAAGGTGAGATTTCCACCGGAGCGCATGTCGTGGTAGATGCGGGTGCGGATGGGGAGTGGGTGTTCGAGGCGGGTTCGATCGACGTCGAGGCCTGATAAAGGCCCCGACAGCCGTACTTGGTAAAACGTCTATCCAGTTGTCTTAGTCGTCGTTGCCTCCGATGCGTGGGGGATTGCGAACGTCGTCGTCATACTTCGACTCATTTGCGAAATACACTTCGCGGCGTGTGGAGTCGGCGTCACACTCCCAGTGGGAGTCCATCGCTTCGTCGGTTTTGACCCAGTAATGATGGAAGGTATAGGGTTGGGTCAAGAACTGGGGATCGTCCACCGTGATTTCGATATCCACCCTGTTCGGGTTAGTGAACGTGTAGTACTCGGTGACTTGCTTTTCAACTGACGTGGCGATGTGTCCGTGGTCGTCGAACCCGCTCGGATCGAAGGTGTAGTTGGCGCTGTGGATAACCAGACCGTCATCTACGAAGCGGCCGATCGAGTGTCCCTGGTAGAACTGCTCACCCTCAGGCGGATGGGGCCGCCCATCGATCCAGACCTTGCGTTCGACTCCGCCCATTTCGTAATAGATAAAAAGGTGGTCCCTTTTCAGTTGGATATTGAATTTCAGGACGTCTCCCAGAAGCGTGGGTATCGTGTTCGCACCGCACGAGTAGAGCGGTGACTGGATCTCGTCGAAGTACTCAATCCAGGCGAGAGCCCTCTCGTTCAAAGCCATATCGTCGACGATCACTGCGCAGTTATTCCGGGGAAGGCCGTTCTGGTCTACCAGAAAGCCGCAGTCGCCCCTCGAATACGACTGGCCGTCCCGGCTCCAGCTTCCGATGAAGCTATAGGCTTCGGGGGGCAGCGCGCCGGCGGGCTGCGCGAAAAGCTCCCCAACGTTGACGCTCTGCCCAGGAAGCTCTCCCACGCCTACAACTATCATGAGCGCCATCGAGGCACTGAGGAACCACGCGATACGTCTTCCCTGATTCGCTTTCCTACCGATTGATGCCATGATCAAACTTCTCCTGTTGCCTATGATTCGTTCCATGAAACGCTCGCGGCGCTCGGTGTTATCTGAGCGCCGCAGTCGTTCTGTAATTGTTTCGATTACCTGTCATGTCATGGCGATCATCCCTGGGGAATGCCACCACCACCACCGAACCAGACTTCGGAGCCGTCAGAACGTGTAATTTTTCCGGCGACGATCGCGGGGGAACCTCGTCGTCGGGGTGGGCTACCATCAACCGTGACCGTCATGCCGATTGGCAACGTGTCCGCAGTCCAGCCTGCCCGCATAATCGCACTGCCGGTGCCTCTTGATGTGACGTACCAATCGGTTTCCACGCCGTTATCGTCGGTGACAGTGACAATCAGTTCGCAGTGCGGGTTTACCAGCCTGAGCGACTTCACCACGCCCGTGATGTTGCTGGTCTGATCCAGATCCCAGAAGTTTGTGAACGAATGGTGCGCCAGGGCTGGAATAGACACCGCCAGGAACCCGATGGCCACGACGGCCATGATCGAACGTTTCATTTCAAGTCCTCCTGCTGATGCTTTGCAACACGAGATACGTGTATTACGAATTTCATGAAGACGGCGGCTCGGCTAACTATGCGTTCTGTCATCCGGCGCTATGTTCCCACTCCCGACTTCGAGAGTTTGCAATGCGCTCTTTCAGCCGCTAGATTATGACTTCTCGGCGAATGTTAGTTCTGCGGTAACTGTTTTGTCAAGAAGCATTTGCCCCCACTCCCAGTGCCAGTTGGACGAGAGCTGTGGAACCCCTGTGACTGTGGTTTCAAGTGTGGGGTATCGGTATCAAATCGAATGTGCCGGAATGGCCACTTCCGCCTTTTAAGGGGCAATTTCGAGCAACTCGACTTCGAACATCAGGGCCGCGTTACCCGGAATGCCCGGAGGGCCCGTCGGGCCGTAGGCAATGTCCGGAGGGCAGATCAGGCGGCTCTGGCCGCCCACCTGAATGTGCTGCAAGCCTTCAGTCCAGCACGGAATAACCCCGCTCAAAGGAAAGGTGGCCGGTTCGCCGCGGTCCACCGAGCTGTCGAAGACCGTGCCATCCCTCAGAGTGCCGTGGTAGTGCACGGTGACGGTGTCCTCAGGCGTCGGACTGGCGCCGTCCCCGGCTGTCATTTCCTGAATGACCAGTCCCGAGTCCGTCCGGACCGCTCCTTCAACCGCCGCTTGTTGCTCGACGAAGGCCAGCGATGCAGTCAATTCTGTATCGGCCGAGGCCTGCAACCGTTCGTCCATGAAAGCCTGCATTTGCGGGGTATATTCGTCAAAGTCAATCTGCGAATCGCGTCCCAGAACCATATCGGCTAAGCCCATCTGCACGAATGAGAGCTCCTCGTCCGAGAAGTTGGCGTTCGTGACGCTCTGACCCAGAGCGTGGCCGAGCGCATACAGGATTTTCTGGTCTTCGGTTTCCAGAACACCAGAGGCCGTCTGGCCGGAAAGCCCGGAGGGCGTCGTGGCGCAGGCTGGCAGTGCACAAGCGAGACTTAGCAGAAGCAATAGACGGAGAGTAGACGACATCAGGACTCCTTCTTGGTGATTGACGGTCCGCCACGATACCACGATGGTTCAGAATTCATGAGGGGTGGACGAGGGACCTGTGCCAGCGTCGTTCGACTGAATGTGAACGACTCTGGCAAAGTTTCATTCTGGTCAACGAGCGGAAACCGGGTTCCTCTTTTGCCGTCAAGACGGAAATCCGCCGGCTTTGGAGACCATTGACGCGGCAGGTTGCCCCAGGAGGCTCCCTGCCCAATGGGCCAGTTCGATGAGCTTGGCAAGATCAGTGCCCGTTTCTACGCCGGCGCGACCCAGCATATAGACGAGGTCTTCAGTCGCTACATTGCCTGTGGCGCGCGGAGCGAACGGGCACCCACCCAGGCCCCCGATTGACGCATCTATGGTTTTGGCGCCTGCTTCTACTGCCGCCCAGGCGTTAGCGATTCCCGTGTTGCGTGTGTTGTGAAAGTGCGCGCGCAAGGGGAGATCACCGACCGCGTCGTGAACCCGGTCGAACAAATCCCGTACCTGGTTCGGGACGCCGACGCCGATCGTGTCCGCGATGGCGATGTCCACCGCACCCGCATCGGCAACGGTCTTCGCGATCTCCACGACACGGCCCGGATCCACCTCACCCTCGAAAGGGCAGCCACAAGACAAACCGATCGTTGCTTGCGCGGACCGGCCGTCACGTGTGGCGAGGCGAATAATGTCTGCGGCCACTTCCATGCTCTCCTGCCACGTTGCCTGGCCCTGGTTCTTTTGCGCGAAGGTATCGGTCGCGCAGACAACCGTACCAATCTCGTTTATCCTTGTCTCCCGAGCGCGTTCGTACCCTTTCATGTTGAGGACCAGTCCGATGTAGCAGACGTCGCTGCGGGGCTCTACGCCGTCCACGACTGCTTCGGCGTCGGCCATTTGCGGAACCCTCTTCGGATGCACGAAGCTGGCGACTTCCAAGCGGCGAATTCCGGCATCGATGGCGCGCGCGATCAAGGCGAGTTTCTCCTCGGTCGAAACCATCGTCGTTTCGTTCTGCAGCCCGTCACGCGGCCCGACTTCACATATCTGTATCCGGCTTCGAGGCTTGTCTTCGGCCTGTGTCATTGTGGAGATCGCGCCCGTGTCTGGTTTCGGGTGACGTATAGAATAATAATGATACCGGAGGTCCGTGGGTCAATAAGGAATGTCGGTGCGGGGTTCGTGTGGTGGTCGAAAGGCTTGGTTGAGGGATGGTTGAGGGATGACTGAAAATAAGCATCAGCATGGCGAGCCAGGGGCCCTGAAAGATCTGAGGACGATTGAACTTGGCCACTTGATCGCCGGTCCGTTCTGCGGTCAGCTCATGGCCGATCACGGGGCTGAAGTCATCAAAGTTGAAGCCCCTGGCGACGGTGACCCGATGCGGGGCTGGGGCCGGGGAAAGCCTGTCTGGTGGCCGGTCATTGGCCGCAACAAGAAGTCGATCACACTGAACCTCCGTGTCTCGGAGGGCCAGGAAATCCTTAAGGAGCTGGTTGGGGCGAGTGATTTTCTGCTCGAAAACTTCCGTCCCGGAACGATGGAGAAATGGGGTCTGGGTTGGGAGGAACTCCGCGGCATCAACCCGCGACTCATAATGATTCGCGTGTCGGGATTCGGGCAGACTGGCCCCTATGCGAAGCAGGCCGGTTACGGCGGGATCGGCGAGGCGATGGGTGGCATGCGGGCGCTGATGGGATATCCGGACCGACCGCCGAGCCGCGCCGGTTTGTCGATTGGGGATTCGCTGGCGGGAACCTTCGGTTGCCTGGGGGCGATGATGGCGCTGCACCATAGAGAGAAGACCGGCCAAGGTCAGGTTGTCGATTCGGCCATCTACGAATCAGTCCTCGCGATGATGGAATCCACGGTTCCCGAATACACCGAGGCGGGGCATGTGCGAAAGCGCTCCGGATCCATGATCCCAAAGCTTGCCCCCTCCAACGTATACACGACCAAAGACGGTGAGCTGCTGATTGGGGCCAACCAGGATAGCGTCTGGAGTCGTCTTGTGGCAGCGATGGACCGCGAAGAGCTTGCCAGTGACCCTCGCTTCGCAACCCACATCGCGCGTGGCGAGAATCAAGTCGAGCTCGACGCACTCATCAACGAATGGACACAGACCTTGACGACCGATGAGTTGCAGGAGCTGATGGACAAGTTCAGTGTCCCGGCCGGGAAGATCTACACGCCTCCTGAGATGTTGTCTTGCGAGCACTACCGCGCGCGCGAGGCGATCGTCAAAGTCGAACACGAAGCCTTCGAGAACCTCCATATGCAGAACGTCTTTCCAAAGCTGTCGGAAACGCCCGGAGGCGTGAGGTGGCCCGGTGTAGCCCTGGGATCTCACAACGAAGAGATCTACGGTGAACTCCTTGGCCACCCCCTGGACGACCTTGCCCGTTGGCGGGAAGCCGGGACGATTTGAAGTGGCGGGCGTCTGCTTCTCTCAAATGTTTTCGGGTTTTCAGCAGTTTCTTTCATACCACTAATCTGCGACTGACACTTTGTCCAAGTCCTGGCAAGCCCCGCACTGCGGCATCAGTGAATAGGGCTGAGCCGAACGGTCAAAACCTTTTGTATCAGTTGTTTCCCATATGCAAACCGAACGCGCTTCGGAACCCAACCTGCAGGAAGTACGTTGGAGGAAGTAAAGGAGTAGCAGTAGCCATGCGTGTGTCCGCACTCAGGGTCACCTGCCGGCTTTGGGAGGGCAAGCCGATGACTCCAATTCAAATTGACGAATATAAGGAAGAGATGCGTGAAGCCATCTGCCGCGTGTGCGTGTCCTTTATTAACGACGACGGGAAACCCGGCCGATGTGTTCACGAGAACTCAGGCAATTGCGCCCTGTTCGCACATCTGGGCGAAGTGGTGGACGTGGTATCCGGTGTCCAGAGTGGTTCTATCGGTCCGTACGCAGATGTGTTACGCCAAAAGGTTTGCGCGAAGTGTGAGACCCAGGACGAGCAGGGATTTTGCAGGCTGCGCGACAATCATGATCCCGTGCCGGATTGGTGCGTTCTGGATTCATATTTCAATCTCGTAGTCGGTGCGGTTGAACGGGTGCAGGCCGCTCACGCCGCCTCAACTCCTGCCCGTCAGCCGTAGCCGCAGCCAAGGGAAATCAGTCGCTATCGGTCCTTTCTCGGCTGCATCCTTTTTAGAACACAAAGGGGACGGACACTTCACAATTCGGCTTTTTTGTTCCCAGGTTATGGAATATATGAAGTGTGCGTTCCAATCCGTCTCAGCGGTCCAGACCAATGCCTGAGCAAACATGAGGCAACCCCCGGTCATTCGCAAGTTGACCACGCGCGCCAGCCAGCATAAAATCAGGGGCTTCAACCCAAGGTTCCATGAGAAAAGCTTGCCGTGACGGTGAAGCATCCCTTGGCCGCCGGCGTCCGATGTAGTGGCGACCGCGGGTCAAATAGGAGACTCAATGGCAGAAGGTAAGGACCCCAATCCAACTGTATCGAACGAACGGCAGCAACCCGGATCATCTGACCCGAAGCCGTCCCGGCCCCCGATCACGCGACGTGACTTTCTGATTCGCGGTAATGCAGGGGCGGTCGCGGTCGGTGTAATGAGCGGTGCCGGATTCGCGTCAACGCTTATTTCCGAACCCGCTGAGGCGGCGCCAAAGCAATCGGATCCCATCGATCCCATACGGTCGCGCAGAGTCACCCTGAACGTTGATGGAGCCGAACACGACGCAACGGTGGACGTCCGCGAAAGCCTGTGGGAAACCATGAACAAGCGTTTGGGACTGTCCAACTCCAACCTGGGCTGCGACCGCGCTCAGTGCGGTGCGTGCACGATCCTGATGGATGGGAGGGCGGTGAACGGTTGTGCTGTATTGACGGCCCGTTCCGGCCGGGGTCAGGTCATACGCACAGTGGCAGGGCTTGCCACCGGACCGGGAGTGGCCGGGCTGCACCCGATTCAGAAGGCATTTTGGTATGAGGGCGGGTTTCAATGCGGCATATGCACGCGGGGCTTCATCATGGCCACCTACGCCCTCCTTGAAAGCAATCCCAACCCGACAACCCAGGAAATCAAGGAAGCACTTGCCGGAAACATCTGCCGCTGCGGTGAATATACGAAGATCCTGACGACTGTTCAGAAGGCCGCAGCCGACATGCGCGGTGAGCAGATTACTTACTCGGCGGCGCCGACCGCCCTCGAAGAGCCGGAAATACCTCAGGTAGCAGCCGGGGGTAGCGAATCGAGGCAGTTCAGCTTCGTCACGGCCATGGGAACGATCGAAGACTACGATGACCTGGCTCTGGAATTCGGTGGGCGACCGGGAATACTGGGTGTGTCCGGAACCGAGCGTACGATAACGCCTATCTGGAATCCCACTGTGCTTGACGAAGCGCGGGTCCGCCAGATATTGGAAGAGCTCGGCTCTCCCGTAACGCCGTAGTTAGCCGTAGACAAGGAGAAGTGATATGAACAGAGATTTGGATGCCCTGCGAATCGCACAGGATCCGGCGTATGCGGCCAGCCTTTCCGATGACGAATGGAATAGTTTGTCGACGAATCCGGAGTGGAACGAACTCATCGGCGAATACCCGGAGTTGGTCGAACCCGTGATCGAGCAATATGCGGGAGCCCTGAACGTTCCATCGCCCCGGACGCCACCACCACCGCCACCCCCCCAGGCGGGGGCGGCACAGGATTTCCAGGTGATCGGACGACGAATACCCCGCCTCCATGGCTTGGGTGTCGTTACCGAACTCGGGAAATACGTCCAGCATATGCAGATGCCCGGAACGCTCTACACTCGAACGCTCCGGAGCCGCTATCCCCACGCCAGGATCGCCGCTGTCCGGACCGACCGGGCGGAACAGATCCCAGGCGTCGTTGCTGTCCTGCACCGTTTCAATCTGCCACCGGAGTATTCCGACGTCCGTCTGGGTGGCAGCCCGCCGGAACGTTACCTGTTCAACGAAGAAGTTTTTCAGGTCGGGGCGCCGATCGCGGTTGTCGCGGCAGAAAGCGAGCATATCGCCGACGAAGCGATCCGGGAGATCGACGTAGATTACGAGGTTCTTCCCGCCATGCTGGGCATGATGGAAGGGACCAGCCCTTTTGCCTTGCAGCAGTGGGATAACGCCGAAGACGGCACGATCATATCGGTCACGCCGGCGCTGCTGCGGGGGGACCCCGATGGCGCTCGGGCCGATACAACGCTGAACGCGGTTATCGAGAAATCCACAGAACAGCATTTGGCGTTGGAAATGACGAACTCCCTGATGTATTGGGATCAGGACCGTCTCATCGTGTACTACACCACGCAGCATGCGCACGGGGCCCGCGCCGGTCTTTCCCGGGCTCTGAAGATTCCCGTCAACCACATCCGCGTCATCCAGCCCGGCTACATGGGTTCGGGGTACGGCTATCGTGCGGGGGTTGACCTCAGCGAAGTCCATACGGCCATTTTGTCCAGGATCACGGGTCGTCCGGTAAAGACAATGTACACACGCGAAGAGGACTTCATCACGCGGACGCATCGGCCGCAGTTCCGTAACGAAATGCGGATGGGCGTGAACCGGGACGGGACAATCCAATCCGGACAATTCCGCGTTTACGCGAACGTCGGTGCTCAGAGAGGCGGGGGCGCAAACGGTGCCTGGTATGGGATGCAGCATCTCTACAACATCCCGAACCTCCGGCTCGAAGCGACTGACGTGTTTACCAACAGCTTCAGGTCCGGTCCCTACCGATGCGTCAGCCATCCCAACGGAACATTTGCGTTGGAGATGATGGTCGAGCGTGCGGCGGACGCAATCGGCATGGATCCGGTCGATTTCCGGCTCCTGAACCTGAATGAAACCGGAAACCCCGATACGGGCAGACCCTTCAGCAATCCAGGTATTCGCGACTGCATCACCTCTGTCAGAGACCGCATCGGATGGCAGCAAACCTGGCACCCGTCCCGCGCGCGGGAGCTCAGCCCAGGTATCTACCACGGCATTGGTATCGCCGCGCATTGCTGCAGTCACGGCGGTGGAACCAATCCGGCCACAGGTCAGGTCATTGTGAATACGGACGGCAGCGTTCAATGTGTCTCGGGCTCGACTGAAATCGGACCGGGACAGCGGACCCAAATGGCCATGATCGCGGCCGAGGCGCTCGGCGTTCCGTTCGAGACCGTCAGTATCGCGACCTATGTCGATACGGACAACACGACCGACACTGGAAGTTCGACCGGAAGTCGACAGACCAATACCGGCGGTCGCGGCATGTATGAAGCGGCCATCGACGCCAAGAACCAAATCCTCAGGTACGCTGCCGACCGGCTCGTCAGCGATGCCGCCCGTCGCAACGAGCAGATCCAGGTCAGCCCGGACGATCTCGACATTCGCGACGGACAGGTCTTCATGACGGCGGACCCGTCCACGAGCCTGGCAATGAGCGCAGTCGTCCAGAGCGCCGGTTTCTCGATTCTGGGACGGGCGGTTTACAGACAGGACACCGACTGGCAGCGCACCGCGTGGGCGTCGCACGCTGTCGAAGTCGAGGTCGATACGCTGACGGGCACCGTGACGGTTACCCGTTACGTGGCGGGTCACGACGTGGGACGGGCGATCAATCCCTTTGCGCTTGAGCAGCAGATTGAAGGGGGCGTCGTCATGGCGCTGGGTGCCGTTCTCGGGGAGGAACTGCTCGTAGATACATCGACGGGCATTCCGGTGAACCCCAACATGCTGGACTACAGGGCACCGAGTATTCTGGACGTACCGGACGAGATCGAAGTCATTCTGATCGAGCATCCCAAGGCATACGGAGTGTTCGGCGCGCACGGAATAGGCGAGCCACCGATGGCGCCTGGGGCTCCGGCGGTGGCCGCGGCCGTCTATAACGCGGTCGGTGTGTGGATGGACAGCATGCCGCTTTCGCGCGACAAACTACTGACCGAACTCAGGAACGTGAGGTAACAGCGATGAATAGCTTTGAACTATACGAACCCACCAGTGTAAGCGAAGCCGTTGATACCTTGAACAGACTCGGTTCCAGGGGCAAGGTGCTGGCCGGCGGCAGTGATCTCGTGTCTGGTGTTATGAAAGACTGGGTCCAGGGAGATGGCATGCCGATGCCGGACGCCCTGGTCGACGTCACGATGATTCCACAGCTGAAAGGCATTACAGCCGACGCGGGTGGCGCCACTATTGGAGCCAACACGACACTGTCGGAGATCATCGAGTCTGAGGTTTTGAGAGAAACGTTTCCTCTTTTGACGGAGGCGACGGAAAGCGTGGCTTCTCCGCTGATTCGGAATTTTGCAACGCTCGGCGGCAACATCAACCAGCGGCCGCGTTGCTGGTTCTTCAGAGGGCGGGAATTCAACTGCCTGAAGAAGGGTGGCGATATCTGTTATTCAGTGGGTGGCGACAATCGGTACCACGCGATCATCGGAAACGATCAGTGCTTCATCGTGCATCCTTCAGACACGGCGATGGCCTTGCTGGCTCTCAACGCCCAGGCCACGATCGCGGGTCCCAACGGTGAACGCCAGGTGGCTTTCGACGACTACTTTGTCACTCCGAGAGAAAACATCCTGAAGGAGAACATCCTTGAGGAAAACGAGCTGATGGTCAACGTGTTTATTCCGACCCCGGCACCGGGTACACGGCAGGCGTGGTCGAAACTGAAAAATCGTCAGGTTTACGACTTTGCCATCATTTCGGTTGCCACTGCGTTTACCGAGGCAGGCGGCACCTGGAACGACGGTCGCCTGGTCCTCGGCGGTGTGGCACCCGTGCCCTATCGGGCCACGGTGATCGAGAATCAACTTCAGGGCATGGATGTCACAAGCAATGCCAGGGCCGCGGCGGCACAGATCCGCACCGTGGCGCGTCCAATGAGCATGAACGCCTACAAGGTGGACGTGGCCCAGACCTTGGTGGAGCGCACGCTTCTGGCCGCAATGGCGTAGTGGCCTGAGTTAAAAGTTCGCAACATAAGATTTCTCCCGATTGTCGAATCGGCCGACCATCCCTGTTGCGTTCAAGAAGAAGCTGCGCAGCCGAGGCGTTCAGAACAAGAAGAGAAACCGAACCACTGGTTGCGCCTTCATCTGCAGAGAGTCGCGGAACGAGTCAAACGCCCGAAGTATCAGCAAACATTTAGTAAGAAGTCCTTTGTTGAACTCCAGTGATTCTCAACGTCCGACAATGTCATTCAGATCAACCGGTCGATGCAACACCTGCGTTTAATGTCTCTGCCGGATTAGCGAAGTCCAGCGTCTCACGGGGTCGCCCGTTGAGCTTCCTTGCGATCATATCCAAATGCTCCTGTGAGTGAACCGACAAATCCGTCCCTTTAGGAAAATACTGTCGGAGCAAACCGTTCGTGTTTTCGTTCGAACCCCGTTGCCAGGGACTCCTCGGATCGCAAAAGTAAACGGCAATGTCGGTGGCCAGAGTGAACCGTTTGTGATTGGCCATTTCCAATCCGCGATCCCAGGTCAGTGTTTTATAGAGTTCGGTCGGGAGTTTGTCTGCGTGTTCGATCAGCGCGTTGATGACGGTTTCGGTTTCCTTATTCGGAACCTTCACCCGCATCACGTACCGGGAGAAACGTTCGACCAATGTCGCAATGTAGGTGTTGTTCGAACCCGCTATGAGATCCCCTTCCCAGTGTCCGGGGACCGCGCGATCTTCAACCGAAGCCGGGCGCTCACGGATCGATATCAGATCCGGGATCTGCCCGCCACCCCGGCCTTTGCGACTGGCATGCTGGGACCGGCGAATCGTGCGTTTGGTCCGTAGATGCTGTGTCAGTTCTTTCTTCAGAGCCCCGCGGGCCTGGATGAAAAGGCTGCGATAGATCGTTTCGTGTGACACGTAAAGTGACTCGTCGTCTGGATATTCGCGTTTCAGCCAACCCGCAATTTGTCGCGGTGCCCAATCCTCCCGGAGCTTCTCTTCGACGATCCCGCGTAAGCTGGGATAGCGGATCAGTCGACATCTCTTCGGGCGGTGAGCCCGTTCCCATGCGCGTTCATCCGCCTCCAACGCTCGATAGTTATCATAGCCCCCATTGCGACCGATCTCCCGACTGACTGTGGAGGGTGTACGCGACAGCGACTCGGCAATTGAACGGATCGATCCCTTGGCGGCAATGCCTCGGGAAATCTCTTCACGCTCGGCGAGGGTCAGCGCCCGCTTAGAGCGGCATCGTGTCCTGGGACAGATTCCACCATACGGTGCGATCTGACCATAAACCGAAGAGCCCTCCTTTCCGAACACACGTCCGATCGCTTTCAGACTCTCTCCCCGCTGCCAGCGAATCCACACCTCGTCTATATCGGCGAGTGTGTAGCCTCGCCGCACCCGGTCTTTACTCTGTTTCTTCCGTCGTTTCTTACGCATACACTCCACCTCCTCCTTTTAGGTACAGTGTTGCATCGATCTGTTGAGATCACCTCGTTTAACAGGCGTTGAGAATTTGATAGCACCTAACCCACTCCTCTAGTATCTTTTACCGAGTTTTCACGGTTATTTCAGCGACACACTTTAAACATGGAATCTGGCACCAAACTCGGCCACTACGAGATCAGCACACTCCTTGGGAAGGGAGGCATGGGAGAAGTGTGGCGTGCGCGGGATACGAAACTAGTACTACTGTGTTACAAAATGACGAGCTTGTGTTAGCATTGGCACATGAGCGCCAAAACGAAGGCGCCAGGCACTCAGGAAGAACGTTTTGCGGCCTATATGGAACGCCTGGCGTCGGCCGCCGGACACGCCGACCGTCATGAACCGCTGAAGTGGTACTGCAAGGGATTGCTGCTGCCAATCAAGCGCAAGAGCGTGGAGCCGATGGCGGCGCGATTGGCTCCGGATAATGTGCGCCAAATGCATCAGTCGCTGCATCACCTGGTGGCGGATGCCCCCTGGGAGGATGCGGCCATATTGCGACAAGTCCGGGAGTCGACGTTGCCGGGGATGGAAGCGCACGGTCCGATTGAATCGTGGATTGTCGACGACACCGGATTCGTGAAGAAGGGGACCCACTCGGTAGGTGTGGCCCGGCAATACTGTGGACAGGTCGGCAAGCAGGAGAACTGCCGGGTGGCGGTCAGTCTGTCGGTAGCGACGGCGAAATCGAGTCTGCCCGTGGCATGGCGGCTGTACCTGCCGAAGCTTTGGGCGAACGATGCCGAACGCCGCAAGAAGACCGGTGTCCCCGACGCGGTTGGATTCCAGACCAAGATTGCGATTGCTCTGGACCAAATCCGACAGGCGATTGCGGACGGTGTGGGGACGGCTCCCGTGTTGGCCGATGCCGCCTACGGCAACGACAGTAAGTTTCGCGCGACGATTACCGCACTGGGGCTGCCTTATGTGGTTGGCATCCAATCCTCGACCTCGGTCTGGGAGCCCGGTCGGCAACCCCTGCCCAAGAAGTCGTGGACCGGCCAGGGGCGCCCGCCGACGCTGTTGAGGCGTCACAAGAAGCATCGTCCTGTTTCGGTCAAACAACTGGCTCTCTGGTAGTGCATCAGTTTGAAATCCGCTTCTTGTATGGTCCGCGTGATCCCGGCTTCGGGGCGTTCGCGTCGATCAGCCCAACAATATCCTCAAACGTCCAAACTCGATCCGTCAAACCTGCTTCCATCGCTGGCGTCACTCGCAGGGTCTTATGTATCTTCAGGAAGTTGTAATAGACCGCGTACAAGGCAACCATCCACATGTGATTCTCAAACTTCTTCGAGAATCCGTTGGTCAGGCGAGTAAACCGCCGCATGTGCATCCGCATTGTCAAATTTTGGCGTTCGACGTGAGACGTTGAAATGTGCTTCGGGTCTGGGCGTCCCTCCCGCGCGTAACATCGTGTACCCGTGCATTCTGAAGGGCTGTACTTGCGTTCCGGACTGGCGGTCTTCGGTTCGCCGTAGAGCTTCACAAGTTGTGCGAAATCGACATCCGCACCGAAAGCGCCTTCAACTGCCACCAGGTATGCTTTAAGTCCGTCTGTGGTCAACTGGACGCGACCGGCGAGACGGTTCTTAACATCGTCCATGAACATCGCGGCATATTCGGTGTCTCGTCCACCTACCAGCCATGACACGATCAGCTTGCTGTCGCTGTCCAGCGCCGTCCACGTCCACGTATCACCAGCCCCGTCAGGGGCCTTTTTAGCCGTACCGACGTTCTTCTGTTTGGCGTAGGTGAAGCTCCAAATTTCATCGCACTGGACCCGTCTTGCTTTTACGTTCTGCACTCTTTCATCATGGAACGTAGCGCAAGAGCGACCCGAGTCTATCAGGATCTTATTAACGGTATTGAACGACACGTTTGCGATCCTGGAGACCGAACGCATGGAGTTTCCTTCGCACAGTAAGTGAAGGATTTGAGCGCGGGCGTTGGTGTCTAGCTTATTCATACTGACTATTATGCTTAAACCTATAAGCATTGTCAATGGTTTCATTCAATTTAATGAAAACAAAGGATATCTCAGTTTAGAGCTTGAGCTATGCACATTTCTCGATCTATAATGAGATCCGAAAATGTGACACCGCCCGAACTAAGGGGGTTTAAGTGAGTTCGATAGAAAGGATCATCATTTCGGAACCGATACAGGTGGAGCAGCGGCTCCGCGAATTGCAGTCAACCCTTAGCGGCGAGTTATTGCTCTCGGCGCTTGAGGCCGGGATGGCGGACCGGGCACGAACGACAGAGAATCATCCGGCAACCTATCGTGGCAGCGTCATGTACGGTGAATCGACGTGCCGCCTCCGAGAACTCGGGCTACCGCTCGGCTGGATTCGGGAATCGACCAAAAACTTCGAGACGCTGGTAGCTCCTGACGGCAGGATGGCTATCGTTGTCGCAAGCGGCGACGAGTGGACGGGAACCGCCAGCGTGGCGCGTCAGCCAACGACAAGACATGGAAAGGGGTTGGTCACTCGGCGCGTCGTTTACCGTAATCGACAAGCCGCCTTGGAATTCGTCAACTCCGCCGAACAAACCAACGCAGAAGTGTTTGCCCCAGATGACGATGGGCAGGACAAATACCAGTTGACGTGGTTTCTCCTCCACTGCCTCGTTGACGGTGAACTCCGGTCCGAACTTTCGCATCCGACGAAGATTGATGAAGCAGGAAAGATAACCGCGTGGTCAGAGCGGCTGATACTCGGGCGCATTCCGGGAAGTCCTGAAGTGATGCCCAGACCCGAAGACGAGCCAGTCGAGCCGATAGTCGAAGTTCGTCGCCGTGGCAACTGACACCATCTTCAATCCGGACCGGATGGAGTTGGCGCGAATGCGTCGCGGACTCACGAAGGTTTCTCTGGCGAAGCAGTCCGCAATAAGCCGCGAACGGCTCCACCGATTCATCACCGGAGAGGTCGAGCCCACCGAAGGCGAGATCGTGTCGCTTTCCGAAGTGCTACGTTTTCCAGTTTCGTTCTTCTATCGTGGAGACCTCGCAAAACTTGGATCCGCTTCATTCCGTGCGCTCAGCACGATGTCTGCCGCAGAGAAGGCTTCGGCATTTTCAGTAGCTGGGATTGCGTGGGAACTCAACAAGTGGATCGACGCGAAGTACCACCTTCCTGAGCCAGATATCCCGGACCTGTCCATGTACAAGCCCCCTGTCGCGGCGACGGTCCTGCGACAGTATTGGGGGATTGGTGAGCGGCCAATTGGTAATATGGTTCGCCTTCTGGAAGCGAAAGGCGTCCGGGTGTTTTCCCTGATCGAAAGGACCAGGAACGTCGATGCCTTCTCGCTCTGGGCAGATGATGTGCCGATGGTGTTCCTGAATACCATCAAGACTCCAGAGCACTCCCGCACTGATGCCGCTCATGAACTGGGCCATCTCGTGCTGCGCCACCACCACCGCAAGCAGGTAGGCCAACCCTTTGAAAGAGAGGCCCAGACATTCGCGGGAGTGTTTTTGGTTCCAGAGAAGAGCGCATTGGCGAACGTTGGGCGTCTGCGTGCTCCAACAGTTTCGACGCTCGCCTCAAAAAAGAAGATTTGGAAGGTATCGGTCTCTCTTCTAGCCCACCGTCTCCACACACTAGGGCTGATAACCGACTACTACTATCGCGGCATCTGCATTGAATTAAACAAGCACGGTAGATCGTGGGAGCCGGAAGGCATCGAACGCGAAACATCACAGGTGCTCGAAAGCGTTTTCGGCGACCTGAAGAAGAGTGGTGTTAAGAATGCAGACGTAGCGCGGGACCTCTGTGTCGGGACGGATGAGGTGGAGGGTCTGATATTCGGGTTGAGGAACGTAACGGCGATTTCCGGAAAGCACAGGCCCGACAGCAGGGAATCTAAAGAACTCCGGGACCAAATTCGGCCGCTCTAATTATCTTTGGCGTGCTCCTTCGCCCATCGCGCCTCTGCCGCCTTCTTGGCGATCTCACGGCGCTTGCGGGCTGACAGCTTCGACGCACGGACCTTACCGCCCTTCTTGCCACGGGCAATGGCGTCAGGGTCCTTCTCTTCTTCTTCAGCATCACCAGTTGCGATCTGCATCACGCGCACGGCATTCCCGACCACGTCGGCGGGTCGCTTCGTCTTGGGATTCTTTGCCATGCCTCTAAGCATATCGGAGGCGTGAAAGGATTTAACGTCTAATTTCAAACTGATGCACTACCGGCTCTCTCCTTGCCTCGACAAAAATGGAAGAACGTGTCCTGGCGCGAAGGCACGGCCGACACGTTGCGCTCCCGCTTCGCCGCAATCCGGATTCGCACGGCTCATCGCGATCATGAGCGCCACGAGCCCCATCCGGAAGAATGGTTGTTGATCGAATGGCCCAAGACCGAATCCGAACCGGTTCAATACTGGCTCTCCAGTCTCGGGACCAATACCTCTCTTTCAAATCTGGTCTATCGGGCCAAGCATCGCTGGATCATCGAACGCGACTATCAGGAACTCAAGCAGGAACTCGGACTGGGCCATTACGAAGATCGCGGCTGGCGTGGATTTCACCACCATGGCGCTTTATGCATCGCAGCTTATGGGTTCCTGGTCGCTGAGCGGAACCGTTTTTCCCCCTCTGCATTTGTCACGCATGTTGGACTATCCGTCCCCCAACTCCCCAGACACTTCAAACCCCGCGGAGCCCCGGATCCGGCCCGAGCGACATAATCCGTGCTCGATTGCCACACTTCGCATTCGCATCGCACGATTCCTCATCCAGCAACTCCCGTGCTGTCCGCTCTGTGGGCCGCTTCGTTTGTAACACAGTAGTACTAGCAGCCCGTGGTGAAAGTCGGTTTCATAGTATTTAGAAGAAGGACCGGATGCGACCATATCGCGAGGAACATTGAGGTAAGGAGACCGCGCTATGGGAATGGGACGAAGAAAGGACCGACAGGAGACGTTGTGGGTGGCGACGGCGGAGTTGCCGCGAACCGCGGGCCACGTGTTCTATGAACGGGTGAACCGAATCCTGAATGAGACGAATTTCGACCGGTTCGTCGAGGATGCCTGCGAGAAGTTCTACGCCGCAGTGATGGGTCGGCCGAGCCTGGCACCGGGCAGGTATTTTCGGATGCTGCTGGTCGGCTACTTTGAAGGGATCGATTCGGAGCGGGGAATCGCATGGCGGTGTGCCGATTCTCTGAGCTTGCGGGAATTTCTGGGATTGGGACTGAGCGACGCGGTGGCGGATCATTCGACGGTGTCGCGAACCCGACGGCTGATCGATCTGGAAACGCATGGAAAGGTTTTTTCGTGGATGTTGGGCGTGTTGGCCAGTGAGGGCCTGATCGATGGGAAGACGGTGGGCGTGGATGCATCGACGCTGGAGGCGAATGCGGCGATGCGAACGATCGTGAGACGGGATACCGGAGAAGCCTACAACGAGTTCCTGACACGGCTGGCGCAGGCGTCGGGCATTGAGACTCCGACCCAGGCCGAGCGGGCCCGGCTGGACCGAAAGCGCACGAAGAAGGGATCGAACAAAGAGTGGGAACATCCCCACGACCCGGACGCGCGAATCACGAAGATGAAGGACGGCCGGACTGATCTGGCGCACAAGGTCGCACATGCCGCCGACATGAAGACCGGGGCCATCCTGGCAGTCACCGTGCAGGGCACCGACCAGGGCGACACGACGACGATCAAAGAGACGATGATCGAAGCGGCTCGTCAGATGGAGACACTGGCGGCCGATCCTGAATCGAAGTTGCGGGATGATTGCCTCTCCGAAATCGTGGCCGATAAGGGATATCACAGTAACGATACGCTGACCGGTTTCAGGGACCTCAATATGCGCAGCTACATCTCGGAGCCGGACCGGGGCCGGCGCAACTGGAAAGGCAAGCCCGACGAACAAAAGGCCGTCTATGCGAACCGGCGGCGGATCCGGGGTGAGCGGGGCAAGCGGTTACTCCGACAGCGGGGACTGATGTTGGAACAACCGTTTGCGCACACGCTGGAAACTGGCGCAATGCGTCGGGTTCACCTGCGACATCGCGACAACATTCTCAAGCGTGTTCTGATTCAGTACGCTGCGTTGAATCTGAGTCTGATTCTTCGGAACAATTTCGGGAATGGCACACCGCGAGGCCTTCAGGGCCAGCATGTCACTGCCTTGTTCACCCTGATACTGCTCTGGAGCCACTATGCAACGCTCTCTTTCGATCGTCACCGCTCCCGAAACGATTTCGCAGCCGATCCTTCCCGGAACACTCCTGTGAATTCCGGCTCAAAATATGCCACTTCTGCCACGGGCTGTTAGGGGACAGGCGCCCGTTCCTTCAGTTGTTCAAACCAGTTGAGGACGACGTTGATATGAGGCAGTGCGGTTTGACGCAATGAGATCACACCGAGTCATCGTCGATGGACGAGCGTCTTCATGCCATTCTCGAAGACTACCTCGATCTTGTTGCCATCTTTGATTGTCGTCGTCACGCCGACTCCAAAGCTTGGGTGCTCCACGACGTCATCCAGCACGTAACTGTCGCTAGTGGAATAACGCTTGGCGAGCGAAATGTCTTTTCCGTTCAAGAGCTTTTCATAACTGCTCGTCCGAGCTTTGCGCTGGCGCACGTTCTTGGAAACTTTACTTGGTTTATGAGGTCTGTATTTATGTTGCGCTTTGCAAGTGTTGCAATGCACTCGCGCTGGGCTATCGGCGACGATGGCTTCGATCGTGTGCGCCAAAATGAGCTTGCATGCACCACACCAACTGTCAACGTCATCGCCCGTCTTTAACATTTGTTTCTCCTGATAGCAGGTCAATTGATCTTCTGAATTCTAGGGACCACAACATTATGCCCGACGGCCGTCGGAACTCGATGGAACGGAACACGGCTTCTTTTCAGTTACTGGTGAAGAGGAGGTGAGATTTTGAGAGTCGGGACGTGTGAAGAGTTCGGTCGAGAGTCCAGTCTGCGCCAGCGGTTTCTCGATTTCTTGCGAATTCAAATCGACAGGTTTATGATCTTCGGCAATTCTCCGTATAGCTCATTCCCTATCGGGGCGCTAGTGTACGTATCGGAAAACGGAATTGAGATCTTTAGGCGAATAAGGATAAAAACTATAATACCTGAGACACCGAAGCCCTGCCGGTACCGTCGGATGAGTTAAATATATTAAATCAAATGACTTACTAAGGTGTCGAACCGGAAGGCGTGGCGAGTTTCCGGTTCGAAACGATTCTCAGGGCAATTCGGCCCAAATCGCGCGGACCGCGGCGCCAATCCGGTTGGGGGCGCTCCAGTCCGGGTATGCAGCCTCAAACTCAAGCGTCAGCGATGTGGCGGCCTGTTCCACAGACTGCCCTTCGGCCTTGAGTTCGCGAGCCCTTTCAGTAATGGCTGCGACAACCGTCCGCTGAGCATCGACTAAAGCCCCGCCGCCTATAGCGCCGTGGCTGGGCACAATAGTCGTGGGATTCAGCTCCTTAAATCGGTCGAGCACATCGACCCATGTTGCGCCACTGGAGCCGGAGTTGAATGAAAGAAAGGTGCGGTTCATCACGATGTCTCCGGCAAACAGAACACCATCTTCTTCTACGAAGATCGCTGTGTCACCGCGTGTGTGCGTCGGACCCAGAGACATGAACCGCACCGTCACACCGCCCAGGTCGATCGTATGCTCCCGTTCGAACATGAGGTCCCCGCGACGGTACCGCACGCCTTCGAGCAGTTCTCCCATGATGGGAGAAAACCCCGCGAACCGTTCGGAAATTCCCGCGGCCAGTTCGTCGAGGTCTCTCTCCTGGGCCTCGGATACAACGAACTGGGCACTCGCCGGAAAGGCCGAACCCCCACCTGCGTGTTCAGGGTGATAATGTGTCGCCACTACATAGATGTCTTCGTTCGAGCTGAGCTTCGCTATTTCGCCGAGCACGATCTGACCATTGCGCTCTCCCAAACCCGTGTCCACGACGAGCGTCGCACCCTCGCCAACGATGATCCCAACGTTCGGTACGAACCGGACATTGTCATCGGAAATGACCCAGACATGCTCAGAAATCTTCTCGGCCGCGTCCTGCCTAACGAACGGGGGCCGTCCCTCACGTGGCCCCTGGACGGCTCGTGCAGTCGGGGAAGACAGCAGGCACACCGCCAGGACAAGGCACCCACGTACTTTCAAACCAGGCATTTGCATCACAAACTCCACTGAATAACGAATTACCCAGATTATACCCGCAGATATCTTCTGCGGGTATGGCCTATGACCGCAAACTTCTCTGCCGTGTGCGGTCACAAACGGCCCCGGCCGGTTCGAATCAGCGACCGCCGTACTGATTCTCTCGTTGACCCTTTCTGGTACACATCGATACTCTAGTGACCTGATGGAAGACATACTCCGCATCCTCGAAGAAGACGCGCGCGCGTCTTCCGAGCGGATCGCCACGATGACCGGTCGTTCTGTGGACGAAGTCCGCCGTCTCATAAAAGAGGCAGAAGAAGATCGCAGGATTCTCTCCTATAAAACTCAAGTGGACTGGGACAAGGCCGGTGAGGGCCCTGTAGCGGCCTTGATCGAGGTGCGAATGACTCCCCAACGGGATGTTGGCTTCAATGCGCTGGCCACCCGCATCGCCCGGTTTCCTGAAGTGCGGTCCATGCACCTGGTCTCAGGGGATTATGATCTCCTGGTACAGGTTGTGGGCAAGAGCATCTACGAAATTTCGAATTTTGTCTCCAGCAAACTGTCGGGAATGGACGCGGTCCAGGGAACGCACACGCACTTCATCCTGAAGCGATACAAAGAAGACGGGACCCTTATCGCGGGCGAAAACGGCGAGGACGGGCGTCTGCCCTTGTCGCTGTAGAGAGCGTTAACGATGGCCAAGCGACCCATACCGTTTTCTTCGAGAGGCAAACCCGGCAAGCCGCGTCGGAAACAAAGGATTTCCCAAATCGTTCAGGACATTCCCGCCTCGGGTCTCCGACGCTTCTTCGATCTGATCGTCTCTACGGACGGCATTATCTCTCTCGGCGTGGGCGAGCCGGACTTTGTCACGCCCTGGCACGTGCGCGAAGCCGCTATCTATTCGGTAGAAGCCGGTCAGACCTACTACACGTCGAACCTGGGGACGATGGAACTCCGAAGCGAGGTTGCCGCTTACCTGGAGCGTTTGTACGGCCTGCGATACGATCCGGAGTGCGAAATTCTGATTACCGTGGGTGCGAGCGAAGCGATCGACCTCGTCATGCGCGCCACACTCAACCCCGGAGACGAAGTCGTCAGCGCAGACCCCGGTTACGTGGCGTATTCCCCTATCATCCAGCTAGCCGGCGGCGTGTCCCGGACGGTCCCGACGCGAGTGGAGGATGGGTTTTGCCTCCAGGGGGGAGACATCGCCGCACACCTCACCGATCGGAGCCGACTGCTTCTGCTGAACAATCCTTCAAATCCGACGGGAGCGTTGCTGGATCGGAAGACTCTCGAAGCCATCGCAGAGGTGGCCGAAGAGAACGATCTCCTCGTCGTCTCCGATGAGATTTACGACAGGCTTGTATACGCCGAAGAACCTTTTGTACCCTTTGCTTCCCTAGCCGGAATGAACGATCGCACGATCACCGTTGGAGGCTTTTCCAAAGCGTTCGCGATGACGGGCTGGCGGCTCGGCTACGTGTGCGCACCCCCCGATCTCATAGCAGCCATGATGAAAATTCATCAGTACACACTGATGTGTGCGCCAACCTCTGCTCAGGCCGCTGCTGTAGAGGCCTTGCGCCACGGCGAACCGGATGTACAGCAAATGCTCGAAGCCTACGGCCAACGCCGCAAGTTGCTGCTCGACGGCCTGGAAAAGATAGGCCTTGAGCCGAATGAACCACAGGGCGCTTTCTATGCCTTCCCGTCCATCCGTTCTACGGGCTTGACGTCGGAAGAGTTTGCCGAACAGCTTCTGATCGAAAACCAGGTGGCTGTCGTGCCTGGCAATGCATTCGGCCCGTCCGGCGAAGGCTTCGTCCGTTGTTGCTATGCTGTCAGCGTCGCAGACATCGAAGAGGCACTCGAACGTATGGGTCGTTTCGTCAGCCGTCACAGCTAGTACGCCTAACCAATGTCTGCAGGCAACACACCCACACAGCCATCAATGCTGGCGAACTTGGTCGAGTATCAGGATGGTTCCGTCGTCAGCCGAACGCTCATCAAACAACCCGACGGCTCGGTCACCGTTTTCGCCTTCGATGAGGGACAGGAGTTGAGTGAACACAAAGTTCCTTACGACGCCTTCGTGTACCTGGTTGTTGGAAAGGCTCGGATCACTCTTTCAGGCATACCACATGAACTGGGCGTCGGAGACGCCCTTGTCATGCCAGCGCGCACACCGCACGCCGTTGTCGCCCTGACACAATTCAAAATGGTGCTCGCAATGGTACGGGCGGATGAGGATCCTCGAAAGTGAATCACCCGACCACCGCGGAACTGGAGAGCAAACTCGCCTGGCTCAGCGAATGCCCAAAAGATGGTGGAAAGATTACCGGAATCGTTATCCGGCCACGAACGAACGAGCGGGTCTTGCTCAGCGAGTGCGAAGTCAGCCCCAAACTTGGAGTGCATGGAGACAACTGGGCGAGCCGGAGTCATGACGAAAATTCCAACTCAGCAACTCAAATTACGATCATGAACACGCGTATGATCGAATTGCTTGCCGATGAAAAGGAACGCCAGGCCCTGGCGGGAGATCAGTTCTTTGCAGACATGGACCTCAGCAAAACGAATCTCAAGGTCGGCCAACAATTACGTGTGGGCACGGCCACCCTCGAGATCATGTCCAAACCTCACCGCGGATGCTTGAAATTCTCGAAGCGATTCGGTGCAGACGCTTTGAGGTTTGTCAATTCCGAGGCAGGCATCGGAATGCGACTGCGCGGCCTATACGCACGAGTCATCTCATCCGGATCGGTCGAGGTTGGGAGCGCGCTAGAAAAGATCTGATCCTGAAGAGAATCCGAAAGCAGAATGACTGACGAAAACATAAGCACATGCGCTCAAGGGATCCGGAGCGCCAAGACAAGCGGAGTCTAAAGATGTCTCAACTACTACACCGGAAGCTTCGAAGATTTCTGACTAAAGAATCACTCGGATTAGGCGTGGTCCTCGGTTGCATTGGCCTCGTCTCGGTCCAGCCCACTCAGGGTGCTGGTTCTCAGGCCTCGCCCGCTCCCGCTTTCTCCGGCGACCGGTTAATCGAGCTACCCACAGAGGACTGGGTCACGAACGGAGGCAACGTCTACAACCAACGGTACTCACCCCTCGATCAGATCAACCGCGACACCGTAAGCGAACTGAAGGGCGTCTCACGCACGCGGCTCGGTGGATCCGGCGTGGGCGCCAAGTACTCCGGCGAGGCCCAACCGCTCGTGTACGACGGTGTGGTCTATGTCGTGACCGGCGCCAATGACGTGTTTGCCATTTCCGTGGACACCGGCGACCTGTTGTGGAACTACGCAGCCAACCTGGACCAGACCATCGATACCATCTGTTGCGGCTGGACCAGCCGCGGCCTGGGCCTGGGCGAAGGGAAAGTCTTTGTCGGCCAGTTGGACGGCAAACTGGTGGCACTGGACCAAAGCACGGGCGCGGTCCTCTGGTCGACGCAGGCGGAACGCTGGGAAGAGGGGTTCAGCATCACCAGCGCGCCACTCTACTACGATGGACTGGTGATTACGGGTTTCGCGGGTGCGGAGTACGGCGTTCGCGGGCGGGTGAAAGCCTACGATGTAGCGGATGGCTCCCTCGTTTGGACGTTCTATACCGTTCCGGGTCCCGGTGAGTTCGGGCACGACACCTGGCCCGCCAACAGTGACGTCTATCTTTACGGTGGCGCGACGGTCTGGCAGACACCGGCCGTTGACCCGGCACTCGACCTGATCTACTTCTCGACGGGCAACCCAGGCCCGGACTTCAACGGCAGCATACGGCCAGGCGACAACCTGTTCGCGACCTCCATCGTCGCGGTCGATGCAAGATCGGGTGAGTACCGCTGGCATTTCCAGCAAGTCCACCATGACATCTGGGATTACGATGCCCCGAATCCGGTCGTGCTTTTCGATCTCGAGATCAACGGTGAGATGAGGCAAGCGTTGGCAGAGGCCAGCAAGACGGGCTGGGTCTACATCCTGGACCGTGAGACCGGTGAGCCTCTGATCGGCATCGAAGAGCGTCCGGTGCCACAGGAGCCCCGGCAAGCCACCTCAGCGACCCAACCTTACCCGATCGGGGATGCCTTCGTTCCGCAGCAGGTTGATATCGCACCGGAAGGCTATCCCCCGCTCGTGAATCAGGGACGCATATTCACACCCTTCTTCGACGACGGGGTTGTCGTCAAGCCGAGTCATAGCGGCGGCGCCAACTGGGCAGGCAGTGCCTACGATCCCGAGACGGGCTATCTCTACATCTGTGCAACCGACCGCATGTCGTTCTTCAGTGGTGGGACCACCGATAACGAGCTGCCTCCCGTGCAAGGCGAACAATTTGTGGGTGGGGAGTTCGGGTCTATTCCTTACCATGTTTCCGGCGTGTTCGCTGCCATGGACATGCACACCAACACGATCGTCTGGCAACAACGGTTGCGGGACCGCTGCTACAGTGGATCACTGGCTACGGCAGGAGGATTGATCTTCCTCGGTCGCAACGATGGTCGCTTGACCGCGCTGGACTCGAGCGACGGATCGTTGCTCTGGGAGTTCCAGACGGGCGCCGGAATGAATTCGTCGGTGAGCAGCTTCGAATATGAAGGGCAACAGTATGTCGTTGCGTATTCCGCGGGTAACAATTTCGCACGATCCACTCGAGGCGACAGTGTCTGGCTTTTTTCGTTGAGCGGTTCCATGGAGGAAGTAGCCGCGGCAAGCTCAGGGCCATAGGCAGCCCGTGGCACAAGTCTTGAGGGCCAGGTCACATCCACACTTTTTAGACGGATCTGACTCGATTCAAAAGGAGCTTCTTAATGAGATACCCAATCCGCATCGCTATCCTCTTTTGCCTGCTGGCAACGCATCCACTGGCATTCCCAACATCCGGGCTCATCGCTCAGGAAGCGACGCTTGGGAGGGCGAACCCCGAAGATGCGCTGACAGTTCCTCTGGATCAACCCGCTCCGATCAGCCCAGCCGTCAGGACTGGAGAATTCGCCAACGGCCTGCGCTACTTCATTCGTGAAAACCAGGAACCGGAAAACCGGGCGGAATTGCGACTTGTAGTCAACGCGGGATCGATCCTTGAAGACGACGACCAACTCGGACTGGCGCATTTTCTGGAACACATGGCCTTCAACGGAACCGACAACTTCGAAAAGCAGGAATTGATCGGTTTCATGGAATCCATCGGCATGCGCTTGGGCCCGGGCGTCAACGCCTCCACCTCTTTCGATGAAACGAACTACCAACTGGAACTGCCGACCGACAATCCCGTGTACATGGAAACGGCTTTCCAGATTCTGGAAGATTGGGCGCACGGTCTGACACTCGACCCCGAAGAGATCGACATGGAGCGCGGAGTCGTCATTGAGGAATGGCGGCTGGGTCAAGGCGCCGGCTCACGTTTACGCGACCTCCAATTTCCGGTCATCTTTAATGGATCGCGTTACGCGGAACGCCTTCCGATCGGCACACTGGAAAGTCTGGAAAACTTCGACCACGAGGCCTTGGGTCGCTTCTACCGGGACTGGTATCGGCCCGATCTGATGGCTGTCATTGCGGTTGGCGACTTCGACGCATCCGAGATCGAGGCGCTGACGCGTCAACATTTTGAAGATCTGCGAAACCCGCCGAACTCTCGAGAGCGTCCCACATACGGTGTTCCAGACCATGCTGAGACGCTGTTTTCGATCGCGACGGACCCGGAAATGCCTCGGACGAGCGTCCAAGTCTATCACAAGATGCCGCCGGCAACCGATTGGACAATTGGCGGCTACAGGCAGCGGATTGTGGAACGGCTCTACAACAGCATGCTCAACAATCGCTTTGCGGAGATCGCCAGGCAACCCAATCCACCGTTTGTGCGGGGATCATCAAACCAGGGCCAGTTGATTCGCCCGGTGGGCGCGTATTTCTTGAGCGCTTCGGTTCTTGAGAACAGTATCGAAAGAGGTTTGGAGTCGCTGTTCACAGAAGCGGAACGTGTCGCGCGATTCGGATTCACCGAGTCTGAACTTGAAAGACAAAAGACAAACCTTCTGCGTGGAATGGAGCGCAGCTATACGAATCGGGACAACCGCGATTCTGGAGCCTTCGCACGCGAGTACACCCGAGCCTTCCTCAGCGGCGAGTCAATTCCCGGCATCGAATACGAATACCAACTGCACCAGCGCTTCATCCCCGAAATTGCTATCGATGAAGTCAACGGGATCGGTCAAGATTGGATCCGCGACGCCAACCGCGTTGTTGTTGTTTCAGGTCCAGAGAAAGAAGGCTTGGCGATGCCAAGTGAAGCAGCTCTGACGGCTGTCCTCACTGCAGTTGGTGATCTTGAGATCACCGCCTATGTGGACACTGTCAGCGACGCGCCCCTACTGGCTACAGTCCCCGAAGGATCGGAGATCGTCGCTACGCGCATGATCGAAGGGGGCATTACCGAGTGGGATCTTGCCAACGGCGTGCGCGTCGCCCTGAAGCCGACAGACTTCGACGAAGACCAGATCGTGTTCCGCGGTTCGAGCCCGGGAGGAACGTCGCTGGCCAGTGAAGCTGACTATATCCCCGCAAGCACAGCGACAACACTGATCTCGAACGGTGGAGTTGGAGAATTCAACGCAATCGATTTACAGAAGGTGCTCACGGGCAAGCTCGCGAACGTTCGCCCGTTCATCTCCAGCTACGACGAGGGTGTCAGTGGCAACGCGTCCACCACGGACCTGGAAACGATGTTCCAGTTGATCTACTTGCGGTTCACTGCGCCGCGTGCTGATGACACCCTGTATGAACTGTGGGAAGCCCAGACGCGGCAAGCCCTCGCGAATCGAGACTCGAATCCGGCAACGGCGTTCAGCGATGCCTACAACCGCATCATCACACAAGACCATCCACGGTATCGCCCACCAACGGTTGCAATACTTGATGACACGGACTTATACCAATCACTGTCCTTCTATGAGGACCGCTTCTCCGACGCCAGCGATTACACTTTCGTCTTCGTCGGCAACATCGATTTTGACGTCATGCGGCCGCTGGTGGAACGCTATCTGGGAGCTCTGCCCTCGACAGGCCGGAGCGAAACTTGGCGGGATCTCGGTCTGAGGGCGCCAACTGGCGTCTTCGCCGAAACCGTGTACGGGGGTATCGAACCCCGAAGCCAGACGCGTATCGCATTCACCGGCCCTTTCAATTACGAAGACCAGGCTGAACGGACCGGAATTCGGGCGATGGCGATGGTACTGGAGACACGCCTGAGAGATCGCATGAGGGAAGAACTCGGTGGCACCTACAGCATCAACGTTAGAGCCAATATGACCTGGCAACCTGTTGAAAGCTACACGTTCACCATTACGTTCGGGTCCGACCCGGAACGCACGGATGAGCTTGTCCAGGCCGTTTTCGACGGAATCGAAGATCTCAAGAGTGCCCCGCCCGACGATGATCTGGTTTCTGATGTCCGTCAAGCCCTGCTCCGGTCATTTGAAACCGGATTTCAGGAAAACAGGACTCTGCTGGGTCAGCTCGTCAGCGACTATCAACGGGACGCTGACCCGGGCGCCAGCATCCGCTCATATCCCGCGTCTGCAGAAGCCCTTACGCCCGTTTCAATTCAGGAAGACGCGCAGCAATACCTGAACCTGGAAAACAGGATTCGCGTCACCCTGATGCCTGAACCCTAGCAGCCAGCCTGGCTGGATCCAACGGACGCGTATACGAAACAGAGCTGCGGTTTGACACCTTCTTTGGGTGGGGGTAGGATACCCGTAAATTTCTGAACCTATTGATCCAAGGAGAACCCGATGAAACGAATCTTTATTTGTCTCTGCATTGTGCCGCTTGCGCTGACTTTGTCTGCTTGCGCACCCATGGCCGAACCAGAACCGGAAGCGGAAGCGGAAGCGGAGGCCCCGGCTCCGGCCGAGCCAGACGGACCGGCTCGAAGCATCGTTAATATTACGGGAGATCTGTATCGAGCACAGAACAACAACCACCACACGGTGTTCCTGGTCACCGAAGAAGGCATCATCATGTCGGACCCGATCAACCGGGACTTCGCGACATATCTCAAGGCAGAAATTGAAGAGCGCTTTGCTCAGCCTGTCCGTTACGTGCTCTACAGTCACACGGATTGGGACCATGCTTCCGGCGGAGAAGTCTTTGCTGACACGGCAGAGTTCATCGGTCACGAGAACATGACCGACGCGCTGGCCGCGCCAGCCGAGATGGATCTCCCGGCGAACGTCGCAGAACTCGATGCCAATGGAAACGGAGAGATCGAACCGTCCGAGGCCACCGGCAACTTCCAGAACAATTTCGCACTGTTTGACGCCGATGAAAATGGCATGTTGAGCGGTGGGGAAATCGCGCGGGGTCCGGTCGGCGACGTTTATCCACCGACAGATACATATTCGGACAGCCGGACCGTAACACTCGGAGGCAAGAGTGTTGAGATGATTCATCCGGGCACGGCTCATTCCGCCAACATGTCGGTGCTGCACTTCCCCGAAGAGAGCGCCGTTTTTGTCGTCGACTTCATTAGCCTGGGACGGCTTCCGTTCCAGACAATGGGCGGCTACGATCACGAACTGTGGACAGGTGAAATGAGCGCAGTCGAAGCACTCGGCGCCGAGTTTGTCATCCCCGCTCACGGTGTTGTGGGTTCAACGGACGATCTCGCCGAGTATCGGCAGTATCATGTCGATCTATACGACGCTGTTGCCGAGGGAATGGCGGCCGGTTCGTCTTTGGAAGAGATGCAGGCATCCATAACGATGGAAGCCTATTCGGATTGGGCCAATTATGAGCAATGGCTGCCCCTGAATATCGAGGGCATGTACAACTCGATGAATTAGTAGGTACCAAAAGGGGACGCACACTTCAATTTTTGAACGACCTAACGAGTGAGATCTGCTGAATTCTGAAGTGTGCGTCCCCTTTATCGTTTCCTGGAGGCATACCAGTGGTTGAGTCGAGGCCGAATCCACTCAGGATGGCTGGGTTCGCGCTTCCCGCCATGCCGCTCAACGCGACCCTGACGGCACTGTTCGTCTTCCTTCCTCCTCTCTATGCCGAATTCCGAGGATTGGGCGCCGCCGCTGTGGGCGGCGTCTTTCTTGTCGCAAAGCTCTTTGACACGGTGACCGATCCGATCTTCGGACTTGCGGCCGATCGATTGGAAACCCGATGGGGCCGACGACGGCCATGGCTCGTATTATCGGTGCCCATTCTGATGTTGTCGCTCTACCGACTCTACCTGCCTCCGGAAACGGCGGGCTACGTCTACTTCGCGGGCTGGTTGATCATCATGTACGTCGGGTGGACACTTTCCACGGTAAGCCACACGGCCTGGGCGCTGGAGCTTTCGGGCGACTACGACCGCAGGTCGCGAATCACCGCGATGCTGCAACTGGCGATCATCGCTGGTGCGGTTGTGGTCAGCCTTATCCCGGCCGCGATGGAGCGTATGGGCGCTCCCAGCTATGAAGAACGAACGGCTGCGATCGGTCTTTTTCTAGTCTTCAGCCTTCCAGTAGCAGTGCTGATCTGTCTGATGAGTATCAGCGAACCACCCTTCAAGCGGCAGCCGGCCATAAGTTGGAAAAGTATTGCCATCGTTCTTAGGACTGCAGCGCTGTTCCGACTGATGATCGCCAACGCGCTGCTCACTTTTTCGACTTATTTTGTGCAAGGACTCTTCGTATTCTTTGTATCTTTCACCTTGGGACTGGAAGACCAGGTGGGTTCCATTCTCCTCTTTCTAATCGTGGGAGGTCTCCTGTGTCTACCTCTGTGGGTCAAGCTCTCAGAGGTGTGGAGCAAACATAAGACCGTACAGGTGGCGGTCATGTTCGGCGCTCTGGCTCCGATTCTTCTTTTGATTCTTCCTCCCGGGCAGTTGGTGATGACCGCGCTTGTCTTCCTGCTGATCGGGGTCAACACCTCGGCAAACGAGTTCCTGCCACGCTCCATGATGGCGGACGTATCTGATGAAGACAGCGTTAATACCGGTTCCGATCGGATGGGGCTCTACTATGCACTGCTTCAGTTTTCCAGCAAGGCCGCTTCCGGCTTAGCTGTTTTTATCGGGTTTACGTTTCTCGCCATCTTCGGGTTCGACCCTGCGCTCGGAGCCGAAAACAGCGCGGAGGCGCTCCAACGCATTCGTTACCTGATCGTAACGTTGCCCATGGCTGCCTATGCCGTGGTGATTTTCCTGATGTGGAGATACCCCATTACACGGGAACGTCAGCAGGAACTGCGTCGGATCATTGAGGAAAGACCGGCTCAGTAACTGGGGCGCTGCCCGAGGGTGAGACGAGACAGAACGAGGCGAAAGAGAAAACATGAAGGGCAAACCGAAAAGCACGGTTATTCAGAGGGTTCACGGCAAATGCGCCACGCACACCCGAACCGAGATATCCGTCCGGGACGTCGGCTCCGTCATCGATGAGCCGCCGGAACGCGGGGGAGGCAACACGGGACCCACTCCGACTGAAACCCTGCTGTCGGCTCTCATCGCGTGCACCAACGTCATCAGCAACAAGTGTGCAAAAAATCTGGGGATTCAATACGAGACCGTGTCGATCGATGCCGAAGCGACGTTCGACAGACGTGGAACCCAACTCCTCGAAGAGATAGAAGTGCCGTACCCGAAAATTCAGCTAACTATCAACGTGAAGACGCCCGCATCCGATGAGGAAATGGAGCAACTCAAATCAGATCTCCAGCGGTTCTGCCCGATTGCAAAGATCATCAGAAATGCGGGCACTGAAATCGAGGAAATCTGGAACGTTGAAAAGTAAAGGGACCACCTGCTTGTATTTCGAAATCTGGCTGGCCTCGGCCCTGGGATGATCCGAACGTACATCCGCAAAGTACCTTCACAACCACGAGGCAGAGGAGGAGAGACAGGAGCAATTCATTCTGGAAGAGCTTCAGCCCTCTTCGTCTGATCGAGGCCCCCTCGGGGGGCCTTCATCAATCCGAGTTTGGCGGGCGGTATCTGATTGAATGTTCTGTTGTCCATTACACCGATGGCTAAAACCTTAAACGGGATCGTGCCGGTTCCGGATGGCTATGCCGTGCAAGATCCAAGGCCAGATACCGGATTCAGACAGAACTCCGTCTTATACACAAGCCTGGACCACATAAATTGGGATTCGATCATCCATTTCAATCCAGGCCATCGGGTTAAGCTCGATCATGATCCGATCCCGGCCATATCCTCCAATTCAGTTAGATAGGCAAAAAAGTCGAGATCTCCTTTTCCCTTGGCCTTCATACTTTCATAGCCCTGTTTAACCATAGAGGTCATCGGCATGGGCGCATTGTTTTCACTAGCGGTGTCCAGGGCAATATCAAAATCTTTGGCCATTTGCGCTGCCGTGAATGCCGGAGCGAAATTCCTATCCTTTAACGCCTGGGCTTTATAAGCAACCAGCGGTGACGCGACCACACTGTTACCCACAATTTCGATCATCTGCTCCCAGTCCATGCCGCCTTTCTTGCCGAACGTGAGGGCTTCTCCTACCATGGCCGAAGTCATGCCCACCATCATGTTCAAGACGAGCTTCAAAACCCTGGCTTCTTCAGCAGCGCCTACATGGAAGGATTTCTGCCCCATCGATCCAAAAATATCGACACACGCGTCATACGCATCCTTGGGACCGGATGCAAAAATTGTCAAGGTCCCGGCTGTTGCTAAGGCCGTACTTCCCGACACAGGCGCACGCAAGTACTGCAGTCCCGCTTTTTCGGCACCCTCGGCAACGCGAGCTGAAGCCACCGGCGAAACGGTGCTCATATCGATGAAAATGGTCCCCTTCCTCGCTGCTTCAAATGCACCGCCTGCCCCGATAGAAACAGCTTCCAGGACGGGATCGTCAGAAATCATGGAAATAATTACGTCAGATTCCGCAACCACGTCCTTTATGGAATCCGCAACTTGAGCGCCGGCCTCGGCTAAGGCCGCTGTTTTACCTGCCGTCCGATTCCAAACGGTCACCGGGTATCCTGCCTTGATCAAATTCTTGGACATGGGATCACCCATCTTTCCCAAGCCTATCCAACCGATTTTCTGTTTGTTCGCCATTTTTCTCCTACCTTTCCTCTAGCCGTGAGTTGAATAATCGGAACCAAAACATTTCAATAATTCAATTATTGGACACAACGCTATTGCCCTAACCGAGGGCAACATGTGGACGAGAGTACATCATACTATCAGCAAATTTACTTACTCTATCTATCGAGAAAGCAAAATCGCACGCTTCGAAGTAGGTCTGTTCTAGGACGGTGCCAGCATGGCAAGAGACGCTCCCAGCAGAGCGATGTTCTTGATGAAATTAAGCATATCGATTTCTCTGTTGACTCCTGCTTCCAGTGTCCAGAAATTGTGTACTTTAATTGTCGCGGGAATCAGGAACACCCAGACACACAAGACTCCGAACCCGATCCAGAAATTGATCATGATCAAGAATCCACCCAACGTAATGATGGCTGTCGATATGATCACGCTTGCTTTGGGAAAGGGGATACCTTTGGTCTCGGCAAGATGGATTTTCTTCTCCAGTTTGAGATAGTTGTTCAATCCAAGAATCACCAGAACTCCACCATATAAAACGCGGCCGATGTCTACTAAGACTTCCATGTTTTCTCACTTTTTCGATCTAGTCCCAAAACAAGCGCATAACCAGTCCGCCGAGGCCCAGTTCGCGCCGATAGAATTCGAGGCATAGAATCCCGTTCCCGGATGGCCTGTTCCAGGTATCGAGTTTCTGTTGAATCTGTTTCAGTTCAGCCTCGCTGGTGTTGGACGGTTGACAGAAACCGGGCCCTCGATCGCCCGGGCTCAGAGTCATGATCGGGTCAACATCGCAGAGGCTGACGCAACACATCCACCCCGCGGAACAAGACCGGCAACCACCGGTTCCAGGCCAGGATCCGGAACAGAATGCGCCGCCCGGTGCGCACGAGTTGGCACGGCACAAGCATGAAAGCGTTCAAGAAGGTTTTGAACTCCATGCGCAGCACGGTTTGCTTCTCAGCCTGATATTTTTGGCCCCAACGTCCGGTTTCGGGAAGCAGCAATGCAAACCACGCTTTCAGTGTCCAGGCCAGTGACGCGATCACCATGTAGGCCCAGTTGCTGGTCTGATCTCCGACCGGCATCCGCAACGCCTGAACGCCGTTCTTCAACTGCTCAATGAGATTCTCCTGATTGCACCGTTGATTGGCACGCATCACAATCTGGTCGGCCGGATCCGAACGGTTGGTAATGTAGAAGAAGTACCGGATGTCGTCAAACAACACCTGCTCTCCTTTGGCCACCGACAGATTCTTCCGCACCACGACGACACGGTAGTCCCGATCGCAGGCTCCGGGTCGATACCGAAACTCGGCCACATCCTCACCCTGCAAGCGGATATTGTCGAAACCGCGCTGCCGAACGATCTCTTCCTTCACGTTGTCGGGACGTTGGCGCGGTTCGGTCGCCACGTCGTATTTCGCGGGCCGTTCCAGGCGCTTCCACTGGCGCGGCTCCAGTTCATCGGCCCGGGCCTTCAGGTTCGCCATCGCGTCAATCCCGAATATGAAACCCACCTGCTGGTCGTCCCATCCGTCCAGATGCCGGGTCTGGCTGAAGTCCGTGTCCCCGCGCAGCAGGATCTGGCGAAACCCCGCATGCCGGCACAATGCGATGGCTTGGTCGAACCGGACCGCGGCTCCTTCATGCGACGGCCGGTTGCCGCTACGATTGACCAGATACAGCGGTTCGGCGGTGTTGGCCAGCGAGATCATCAGCGGGTGATATCCCCACGTCCCGTCGTAGGCCACGTCCATCCCTTGCTTGCATTCCCCCGTGGTTTCGGCCAGTGTCCCGTCCGCGTCCAACACCGCTTCTTCGAAAAACGCCGCCGGTTGCTGTCGCCAGACTCCGAGCCGGACTTGATTGGTTGCCTCCATCAGACACTCCACGTCGTCGGCCTCGAATCTCCGGCAGAAGTCTCCCGCCGTCGTCGGATCCGGAATCCGTTGCGCTCCCAGCGCATCCAGATACACCGCATCGTTGCGCCGCAGTTCGATGTCTTCCAGGCACGTTCCTCCGCTCAAGGCGTTGTAGGCGATGTTCAGCACGTGATCCGACTCGTGATACGGCAGGTGCCGCTTCAACACATGCACGCCCTTGTCGATGGCTTCGATCAGCCCGGTCCGCCGCGCCACCAGTTGCATCGTCCCGATACCACCAACCGATGTGCCCCGCGTCCGCTCTCCCATCTCGTACTGAATGTTGCTCGCCGAAAACATCGGCTCTACCTGATCCGTCCAATGCCGGTCCCCAAGCCGACGTTCGATTCGCCGCTTGCGGTTCCTCATGTTCTTGCGCGTATAATCGTTCATCTGAAATGCCTCCTTTTCCGAAGAATCTGTTCAAGGTTTTTTTCGCACGGAGAGGGGGCATTTCGGGTACTTCCGCTCTTATTGCACTATCATTTCCTCGTCAATCACGCTTGTTCAGGGACTAGTGGCCTGTACCACTGGATTGGAATTCATTTCCGACTTGAAAATAAACGCCATTTTCTCGAAAGACAATTGCGCAGTCATCGTGCAAATAATAGAACGATTCATTGATACCTCATCCCGCGTCATGTCGAATCGTCCGTTCGCGTCGATTAAGAATCTCATCTCACAACGTGAAGGGGCCGGCCGGGGCAGTTCTATTGGATCCGGGCGCTTCGGATGACAGGCCGAGTGGCCACGGCAGGGCTCGAATGGACGCGATACGGCCCGCACTATTGCGGGCCGTATCGTTACAGAGACGTATCAAACCCTGGATGTCTCAAACCACAACCCTATTGCGGGTGGGGGCTAAGACCAGAGACGTTTACACGCCGGGTTTGGGTCAGAGGCTCAAGAATACCGTCATCAATCCGATTCAGGCACCTGACTCTTCGCCGGTCATGTTGTTCACACGAAGCTTAAAGGGCCTGATGGTAATCGTTTCCCAGATATCTGCGGCCTTAAACGGGTCATTGTTATTGAATTCCTGAACTTCCTCGATGTTATTTGCCTCTACAAGAAAGAAGCTTCCGACCATCGTATCCTGGCTACCTTCTTCAACGATAGGACCCGATAACAAGAACTTGATCGGCTTCGTCATCAGATACGCTTTATGAGCCTCATAGTTCGCAAGACGCTTCTCAACATGGTTCGGTTTGTCGTTGCAATAAACGATATAGTGCATTTTTTCTGCTCCTTGAGATTGAACATTGCAGAAACTACTTTCTTCCGCAAATTCAGGTTAATCGGAACCCATACGGGTTATCCGAAGGTCCTTCCGGGTTACCGACAAGCGACGTTCATTCAATGCCGCTCGATCTGGCTTGATCGCGCGCAATGACCGCCCAATCGAGCTCGCCTTCGCCATGAGCGATTGCACCGATCAACCGGTCGCGATAAACGTTGCAGCTCGGTAAGGGAACGTTCGCCGCCTGGCCCGCGGCCAACATTAGATTCGCGTCCTTCAATCCCAGCACGGTCGTAAAGCCGACTTGATCGTAAGACTCGTTTGCGATGATACTGCCGTACACCTTATAAGCCGGTGCTGCGAATAAGCCATCGGTCAGCACCTCGTTGAAAACGGCCGGATCCACGCCGTGCTTTCGCGTCAATGCAAAGCCCTCGCCCATCGCTTCGATCGCGCAGCCAAGCACCATATTGTTCGCTAACTTGACCGATGCAGCGCCAGCAGGATTCGTGCCGGCGGCGAATGTCCGCCTGCCGATGGCTTCGTACAACGGCGCGAGCCTGGCGATCGCATCTGCAGGTCCGGCCGGCACCAGGCCGAGCTGGCCCGCGGCGGCGGCATCGGGACGGCCAAGCACCGGTGTGGCCACCAATACTTGTCCGGCCTGTTCGTGGGCCTCATCGAGCGCCGTCATTGCGGTCACACCGTGCGTGCCCATGGGCACGTGTATGGCGCCTTTCGGCAGCGAGTCGAGGATGCCGCTGTGGGCAACTTCATCGAGTGCGGCATCGTCGGCCAGCATCGTGATAACGACTTCCATGCCGGTGCAGGCATCCGCTATGGAGTTGGCAACCGTAGCGCCGCTCTTTTCGAGTTCGTCCGCCTTCGAGCGCGTGCGGTTGTAAACAGTCAAGTCGTGACCGCCATTCAATACACGGCCGGCAATCGCTGTACCCATGCGGCCCAAGCCAATGAATCCTACCTTCATGATGTCCCTCTCGTGATGATCTCAAATTAGATTGTCTAGCTCGACAACTGTCGTTCGTGCATACAATCGATCTAGAGCACAATGTATTCGTTGATATCGCCCGTGTTCAGGTTCCTCGAGCAATGATGCCGGGTGAACGTGTCACTTTTCACTGCGGAGACACCCAGACACCGCCCCTCCACATGAGGTGTTGGCGGTACCCGCTGACGCAGATGGCAAACAACATACCGCAGATAAAAAATCAGAAATGGATTACGCGATCGTCTGGCAATTAAGTATCGCTCGAGCCTTCTTTATTTACCCTGACGGAGATAACCGACCAGGGCGATGGCCCCAAAGATGGCCATAATGGCCACAACACCCGCCATCCACAGTCTCGTTACAACGATTTCTTCCATCGTCTTCTCCGTGTTCGATTACTGCTCGTTGATTTGACCGCGATCCCGGCGATCCATCAGATAGGCGATGACCCAGCCTACGGCAAGAATCGCGAGCATTAGAACTATGCTGTCGACAAAGATGCTCCAGAACATTGATGATTACTCCTGGCGTCCTGAGTTTGTCCGCCTCGCCTGCGATCCGGCGCTCTTACCCGGGCATTCGGCCGGCGACGCGACGCTCTATCGGAATTCTATATGTCGGTCTCCCGTTTCTTCCCTCCGCATCACACCAAACTCTCTTTATGCTGCGGGGCTCTGACCGTTCCAAACGGCTTTGGCTGTCTCCCTGTCGTTTGATCACCCACTCCGCTTAACCTTCTGTCCCGTTCTGCCACTGATCAACGTTCAGCCAGGTGTCTCACCTAGGTTGACACAGAGGGTGAGCTGCCGAACCGGGATCGATATTCCTCCGACTTGAAATAGCCCGGTTGGCCCCGGGTGACGAGGTTTCCGACGATACCAAGAGCGAAAGTCACTGCGAGTGTGACGTAGGCGTTGGGGACGTTAGCCATGTTCAACATTTGCGGCAAGGCAGTGAAAGACCATGCTGAATTCGCCGCCCAAGCAAGCAGTAGCGTCCATACGGCAATCGCGCTGTTGCGCTTCCAGAACAGGCCGAATACGACCACCCAAAACACGGGCACCAGCCACGAGAACAGCCAGTTTATGGCGGCCAGAATTGGTGGAAGGAACGCAGCTACGCTCACGGCGATGACAGCCAGGACGACGATGGTGATGCGTATCACCCGCGCCATCTCATTCTCGCTGGCCTGAGGCCGGAAGAGATTCTTATAGATATCGACACCGAAGATGGTCGCGGGCGCGAGGCTGGTCATGGCAAAAGTGGAGAGTATTGCCGCCAGAAATGACGCCAGGAGCAGCGCAGCCAACCACTGCGGCAGATAGTTCACCAGCATCGCAGTCGCCGCCACTTTCGGACCCAACTCCGCGAACTCCGGGACGGTCTTGGCAGTCAGCCCGATGACCACAGCGAAAATACCGAAGATGCCGTTCACGGGAGCAGCGATCCACAGGGCTTTGCGAATCGTCCGCTCACTCTCTGCCGCCATGCACGGCTGCATCAACATCTGGCTGATGCCCTGACTGAACACGACCGCAATCGTGGTACCCAGCGCAAAACTGAAAAAGATCTCGGGCGTGCCGTAAATGCTGAGCATGAATTCGTTGCCGGAGGAGTTGTAAAAATTCGCAACAGAGTCATAGTTGCCGCCGGGCAGCCTGAACGCCAGAAAGATGGTTGCCAGTATCAATCCCACGTACATCACTATGGCATTGACCAGGTTCAGCCAGCCCACTTCCCTCATCCCGGCAAATACGACATAGAAGATACCGAGAATTGCCCCGACGACTGCGCCGTTACGGATGCTCCAACCAGTCATGGATGCGATGATGATGCCTATTCCCTGAGTCTCAAGCGTAAGGATGCCGAAGACGACGCCGGCCATCGTGCACGAGACCAGAAGCCGCGTTCCCCGCCCGTAAAGAAGTTCGAGGATCTCGGGTAAGGTCGTCAGTCCCAGTCGCCGTACCCACAGACCCGTCGACAGACACACCATCACCAGTAAGATGACGTGGGCAATGCTGAACCAGATGGCAACCGCACCCAGAGTCCAGGCCAGTTCGAAGATGCCCAGTATGTGGGCCGTACCGAGAACGGTAAGCGCTAATGTGATTGCGACCACGGGGACGGGCAAGCCGCGCCCGGCGAGGGCGAAATCGCCATCCTGACGGGTTTGCGATGCGCTCCGCTTCGCTAGCCAGAGACCGATCCCCAGGATGATGGCCACCTCATAGACCAGGACGGCAATTAGGATTCCTGCGTTCACGCTTTCATCTCCAATTCCCCTATGAAGGCATAGACAGTCCTATGAATGGGCGGCTCAACAATCTGCCCAGAATCTCATGGAGTGTACCGCAATTCGGGTTACTCTGTACGCTATGTTGGGCTTCGATTTATCACCTCTGGACCTAACACGCAATGGGCGTTCGATAGCGCGGCAAACGGGTGGAACAATCAATATTTGCGAAATCACCTTCGCGCTCCGGCATCGTTGATATTCAGACCGATCGTCATTTACGGATAAAACCATGGATCTCGGTAATGGCCTCGGCCATCTCACGTATTCGACTCTCGTCCATCCCGGCGACACCTGGGAAGAAATGTGGGCCAGTCTCATAAGGTATGTCCCCCAAGTAAAGGAAAGGTTCGCGCCCAAGGAAACCTTTGGAATCTCCCTGCGGCTTTCAGCCTCATCAGCGGAAACGCTGGTTCGCGATCAGGCCGCACGCGAGAGTCTCAAGAAATTTCTATCCGACAACGACATGTACCTCTACACGGTAAACGCCTTCCCGTATGGACCGTTCAAAGGAACGATCGTGAAAGCGCAGGTTTACGAACCGGACTGGCGTTCAGAGGAGCGCACCCAGTACACGATCAACGTTGCCGAGGTTCTTGGAGACGTAGCGCCGGAAGGGACATCGCCGTCGATTCAGAGCGCGCCTTTGGGTTTCAAACCGCGCGTAACCGGCCCTGATGTCGTGGCAAGCTTCACCGAGCATGTCCTCCGTGTTGGCGCGCACCTTGTGGAACTCGAAGCGCGCACCGGGCGCGCGGTAGGCCTCGCGCTCGAACCGGAACCGTTTTGCTTCCTGGAAACCACCGACGAGACGATCGATTATTTCACCGATCATCTCTACTCGGGCCGTGCTGCGGCAACCGTTGCCGGGCTGGCCGGCATTCCAATATCGGAAGCGCACGTCGCTTTGCGTCGACATATCGGTATCGTCTTCGATATCTGCCACCAGGCAGTCGCATACGAAGACATTTCCGTGTCCCTTCAGAAGCTCGTCGATGCAGGCATTCCGATTTTCAAGCTTCAGGAAGCGGCAGCCGTGTACGTTCCCGAAGTGAACCAGGAAGCAGTCGATGAGCTGGCCCGCTACGCCGACACCATTTATCTCACGCAGACGATCGAAAAGAAGGACGGCCGCTTCAATCGTTTTCTGAATCTGGAAGACGCGTTTGAGGCATGGAAAACAGACCCGGGACCGCGGGAATGGCGCACCCACATCCACGTCCCTGTCTTCCTTGACGACCTCGGAGCGTTCCGCACCACCCGTTTTGCGATCGAGGATGCTCTGGCCTTCCACAAGGCAAATCCATTGTCGCGTCAACTCGAAATCGAAACCTATACCTGGGACGTGCTGCCGGCGCATTTGAAAACGGGCGACATCGTCGACTATGTCTGCCGCGAACTGGAATGGGTGCGCGGACAACTGGAGTAGGAGTCCGGGCGGACTTTCGCTGAACGGACGGGAAAAACCCCTGTCGGGAGATACCTCAAATGATCAACGCGGCAATTGTGGGCCTCGGTTGGTGGGGCAAGACACTGGTAGAGTCGGTCCAGGGTAAGAGCGATACGATCCGCTTCACCGCGGGTGCAACACGCACGGTGTCACCCGAAGTGGAGGCGTTTGCAAAGGATCAGGAATTCCAACTCGCTGATAGCCTGGATACACTCCTGACAGATTCGAATCTTGATGCCATCGTGCTGGCCACGCCACATTCCGTCCACGCCTCGCAGGTGATCGCCGCGGCTGGGGCGGGAAAACACGTTTTCTGTGAGAAGCCCTTCGCACTCACCCGGGACGACGCCGCATCCGCTGTCGCTGCTGTTGAGAAAGCCGGTGTCACTTTGGGCCTCGGATACAACCGCCGTTTCCATCCTGAGATGATCAAACTCCGGGAACGCATCCGTAGCGGTGAACTGGGAACCGTCATGCACGTTGAGGCCACAATGACCTTTTCCAATGCCCTGTTGCTCAAACCCAGTCAGTGGCGCGCCCAACGGAATGAAACACCCTGCGGTGGACTCACACCGATGGGCGTGCACGCGATCGACGGGATGATCGATCTATGTGGCCCGATCGAGAGCGTCTTTTGCCAGAGCTTCAGGCGCGTGGTCGAAATTGACAGCGACGACACGACGTCGATTTTGTTCCGCATGGCAGATGGGATGTCGGGTTATCTGGGAACCGTGACAGCTACGGGCCCTGGATTTAGTTTTCAGGTCTTCGGTTCGAAAGGGTGGGTCCGATTGGAAGGGATGACGCACGTGGCGGGCGCGTCGTCGGAAGAAAGGCGCACGCGATTATTCGGAACGTGCAAGTTCCAACCGGCCAAGGGCGCACCGGAAGTGTGGGAGGCCGAAGCTCTTGACGTCACGCGGGCCGCCCTGGAATCATTTGCCGAAGCTGCCGGCAACGGGTCGGAGTTCGCGATCCCCGTAGATCAAATGATTCACGGAGCGGCCGTCACAGAAGCGGTCGTACGCTCAGCTTCCTCGGGACAAATTGAGAAAGTCACCTGAACAGGAGAAGGGACCGTGTTGATCGCAAGCGCTGGGCAAACCCTGCCCACAACCATCATCGGCTCACTGCCGCGCCCGAGCTGGCAAACTGAAGATCTGGGAACCCGGTCGTTTCTGGACGCCATGGTGAATTCCAAGTTCCGGGAACAATACGTCGATGCGCTCTCTGTTCACTTGCGGGATCAGGAAATCGCTGGGCTGGACATCTGTACAGACGGGGACTGCCGCTTCGATCAGGACGTCGGCGGTCAGAGTTGGACGAGCTATCCGCCGCACCATATGTCGGGCTTCGAAGCGACGCATCCGGAATTGGCGAGGGCCGATGCGGGAGGCATCGCCTTTCCCCGCGGACACATACTCCATGACTATCTGGAAGCGCGCGTCATGCCGAAAATCGTCGGGCCCGTGAAACGCGGCGAGATGCAGTACACCGAAATATGGAAAGCGGCGCAGCGTCTGACCACGAAGCCGGTTAAGTTCGGGACGGTTACGCCCGAACTGGTCGCGTTTGCGGTTCAGGATGAGCACTACAAGGACCTGCCGTCACGCATTATGGCGCTCAGCGATGCTTTCAACGAGGAATTGCATGATCTCGCCGACGCAGGTTGTCCGGTCATTCAGATGGAGGAGCCCCAGATCCACCTGTTGGCAGCCCGCGGCATCATCGACGATGTCATCAATCCCGAATTCATGCTCAAAGTGTTTAACAACACCGTGAAGGGATTGCGGGATAAGACGGAGGTATGGTGTCACACCTGTTGGGGAAACCCATCCCAACAGCGCATGTTCCCTACGGTGCAGTCCTACAAACCCGCCCTTGAGATATTGAATCAGGTGGATGCCGACGTAATCACGTTCGAAACGAAAAGTTCCGGTGCGATCGACCTCGAGGCCATCGGCAAAGATTTCACTGGAATGTAAGGTGGGTATCGGCGTCATCGATCATCACACGCTCCAGATCGAATCGCCCGACGAAGTGGCTGATCTCATTCGCCTCGCACTCCAACACGTCCCCGCAGAACGTCTCGTTATCTGCTCCGACTGCGGTATGGGCCGTGAAGGCATGAGCCGCCGGCACGCGTCCTACAAGATGGTGTCGCTCGTGTTGGGGACCAACATCGTTCGCAAAGAGCTCGGCCTTCCAGAAGCAGAGTGCCTCGCCGCCGACCCACGGTACTCGCTGATCCGAAATTCCTAGGGAAAACAGATTTTTCCTGTAGGTGCGGTCTATGTTCGTAGAAGAGCTCTCGAACTCATCCAGCTCAGGCTCTCGATAGCGTATTCCGTTGTTCTCCACTGGGATCATTTCGGACCACCTTGTTCCCAGGCCGGCAAACGCCGAGCCGGCGCTTGCGGGGAACAACAATCGAAAAGGTTGATGTGGGGAGGACTGCGCCACAAGTGAACATAGCCCGGTATGAAGCAATTCACGCGTCATCGACGTTGCGGGACTAAACCGTCTGGATGTAGGAAATTAGTCGCAGAGGGAAAGTGGATTGAGGGCAAAACGGGCTGGCCGAATGACGAAAAGCTCCCCCAAAGCGATCAAGCCCGAGACAAACTGTCGAGTCCTAACTTCAGAGTGAAAAACCAATTTCGGTGTGTACGTCCGCTCGCCTCCCCTTGACTCCCACAACATCGCTTCGTAACATCTGGCCAGTTTTCAAACAACGGAGGCCGTAACATGACTGATTCGAGACGCCCCGCAAGCGTCCGCATGCTGACGATGTTTTTCGCTGGGGCGCTTCTGTGTTCCCTTTGGTCGTGTTCAACCGAAGATCCCGCCTCCGGAGACACGACTGTCCCCGAAGGGGAGGCGGAGGCCAGGAATATAAGGCTCGTTGGCTACAACGACCTTCAGGGACGCGAGTCTCTCGTAGTCGTTACCAAGTCGGACGAAGCCAACGGGAACTGGGTTTATGTCGGCCATCACGAAAGCTATTACGACGGCGAGCAACGCTTCAATCCGATCACTGAGCAGATGGAGTGGAACGGCACGTCGATCCTCGAGATCTCTGATCCCGCGAACCCACAGTTGGTGTGGCACATCCCGAACGATGTCAACGCGAACTCTCGCGGAGTGTCTGTGGTCTACGACTATGATTTCGACGGCTCCGGCCGGGACTACCTGATTCGAAACTCCGAGGCGGGAACCGATCTGAAATTTCAGATCTTCGACATCACATCCCGTGACACGGACCCGTCCCAGATCTCTCTTGTCTCAGAAATTACGGGAACTCCGGAGAACTCCTGTGGGCCGGGTTGTGGAGGAAACTTCATCCAGAGGGCGCACAAAGGATGGTGGTCCCCCGAAACCGGCTACTTCTATTCCGCGGCGGCCGAACCCGGATTCGGTGGGGCCCTCATCCAGATCTGGGATCTCGGCGAACCTCGAAACCCTGTATTTCTGGGAAGGGCCTGGGTGCCCGGCCAGAAGGATGGTGAGGCAGGCTTTGAAGGTCAGTACGCACACCACCCCATCGTCGATGAAGAGAACAACCGGATCTATGCCGGTTTCCGCGAAGCCGGACATACGGCATCTTGGGACATTTCCGATCCCACGAACCCGACACTCGTCTGGATGATCGACACCTCACCCCCGGGGCGGGGCCCACACACAGTGTCGCCCATCGTGTACAACGATGTTCCGAACTTCATGGGAGACGCGCTGCCCAGAACCTACGCCCTGGTTGTGGACGAGGCCGGGGGCGCTGACATCTCACCATGCCCGGGCGGTGTTCGGGCGAAGTCCTACATGTTCGATATTACCCACGAGACGAATCCGTTTCCGGTTTCGACCTGGCAGGTACCCGTTGACGATTTCTGCAACAAGGGTGGACGCTTCGGACCGCACCAGTCGGCCGAGACCGTGAACGGGAGCATCAATCGCTTCGAAGACAAAATGGCCTGGATTGCCTACTTCAACGCCGGTGTGCGCGTCCTGGATCTTTCCGATCCTTACAATCTGCGAGAGATCGGCTACTACATTCCGGAACCCAACGAAAATACACATCCCATCGTGGAAGACCAACCGATCGTTATTCAGATCGATGACGTCGATCTCGATCACCGCGGCCTGGCCTATGCTTCAGACCGCACGGGCTCAGGGCTCTTCATTCTGGAATACACGGGGGCAAGCCCGGGGACAAGCGACTGAATCCGGCGTCAGTCACGAAAAGGAACGTCCGGAGCATGGAAACTGGGCACGTGACAGAATTTAAGCCGTGAACCGCGGCACGTCTTCGCCATCCAGATAGGCCAGCAACAAATCGGCCGCCCCCTGGGCGAACAGTCCGTATCTGAAGTCCGTCGTCCAACCCATGTGGGGCGTCAGGACGACGTTCGAAAGGCGGGTCAGTGGGTGACTGGCCGGCAGCGGTTCTTGATCGAAAACATCGAGACCGGCACCTGCGATGCGTCCTTCGGCCAGGGCCTCGACCAGCGCGGCTTCTTCCACGATGGGTCCACGTGCGGTATTGATCAGATACGCGGAAGCTTTCATCAAGCCGACACGTCGGCTGTCAATCAGACCGCGTGACTCGGGTGTAAGAGCGGCATGAACGGATACGACGTCCGCAATCGCTAAGAGATCATCGAGAGCTTGGAATTCGACGTCCGCTTCCTTAGCGAGGGCGTCAGTCAACCGGGGCCCCCAGGCGAGCACGCGCATTCCCAATAATCGGCACACCCCGGCCACATGCTGTCCAATCCTTCCGAAGCCGACAATACCGAGCGTCTTGCCGTGCAGCGCCGGTGTCAGAGGGGTCGACCACTCTCCGCTACGCACGGCATGGTCATGCGCAGGTATCTGCCGCATTACCGCGATCATTAACCCGACTGTAAGCTCGACTGCTCCGTAAGAATGTCCTGCTGCCGCTTTTCCTACCACGATGCCGCGCTCGGCGGCCGCGGGGAGATCGATGTGATTCACGTGTGTGCCGGTCTGCGCGATGATCCGGAGATCCGGAAGCTGTTCAAACAGTTCACGCGTAAAACGCGTACGCTCCCTGTTCGCAACCAGGGCATCGAAACCACTGAGGACAGAGGGCTCACCAAAAGGTCGGGTGAAGATACGCACCTCCACACGTTCGCGCAGCCGGCGAACGCCGTCGGTCACCTCATAGGCCTGATGTATATCGTCGAGTATTGCGACGCGCATACGTCCGCGGTCAGAGGAAAAGCAGCCAGCAGAGGAGGGCGCCGACGATAGACATCGACAGACCCCACGCGAGCAGCGAATTGAACATCTGCCGCGTGTCGGTACCGGCAGGCGTAGCGGCTAGAAACAGTGCACCCACTGTCGAGAGCGACGACATATCAACGAGGCTGGCACCCACGTTCATAGACCACGCGATCGGCAGCGGATCAATGTTGCCCACAGTCGCAGTCAGGCCGGGAACCAGGGGCAGAAAGGCAGGCAATACCACGCCGGAAGTACTGCTGTAAACTGATACAACACCTGAGCCGAAAGCCACGATTGGCGCCAGAGTGCCCGGCGTAGAGATGCCGGCCAACGCATTTGTGAACAGGGCCATACCTTCCGTCCGCTCCAGTATTGACACCAGGACGGTGACGCCCGTCACCATCAGAATCACACCCCAGGGAATCCCTTGAATGGCCTGGCGCTCGTCCACGGTTCGAAGCAGCACCAGTATCACCGCAATCGTCAGACCCGTCATACCGACATGCGAACCGAAACCGGCCACGGCGATGACGAAAATCCCGATACCCGTCAAGGTAAGCCAGTGTTTCGTTTCCATCTCGCTACTTTCGTGATCCACCACAGCCTCGGTGCTGCCTTTTCTGAATAGGCGTAGTCCGCCGAACAGAGCAAACCCGGCAAAGGCGACGAGGGCGTGTGCGAACGCGTTGTACCCGTACGTGTACCACTCAACACCGCCCAGACCGATACGTTCCATGACGCCGTTGGCAACAATACCTGTGGGTGCGAACGGCGAAAGTGTTCCCGCCAACGCTCCGTTGCCGGCCATGATGGCCATGAGAAAGGGTGAGATACCCGCACGGGCAGCGATTGCCATCGCCGGCGGCGCAATCAAGGCAGCGGTCGGCGTACCACCAGGACCTATCGTCGCCACGATCATACCGAGGAAAAAGAACATGACCGGCAGCATGCCGGCGTTGCCGCGGCATACGCGCACCGCGCGTGCGGTCATGCGGGTCAAAGTGCCGTTACTGTTGGCAACACTGAACAGCAGAGTTACCCCGATCAACGTGACCAGCAGGGTTGTCGGATAGCCTTCCAGAACGGTGCCAACCGACATGCCACCGAGGTAGACTCCGATCAGCCAGGCCAAGGCCATGGCGAGCACGCCCACGTTGACAGCCGTCGTACAGCTCAACCCAACGGCGAGCACCAGCGCGCCTATCGAAATCCATGCCAGATTCATCGCTTCTCAACCGTCGACGACGCACTCTCCGAATCGGGAGTGAGAAGAGCTATGAGCGCGTTGATATTGGAAACGTCTTCGATCGATTCCGCAACGCTGAGCGTATCGTGTGCCGCTCGCTCGGTAAGAACCAGTCCGGCACATTCAGAAAATTTTTCGTGCAAATCTTCGCGCGTAAAAGGCATGTCGGGTCCGCCCCTGTACTGTTGGGCCGCTTCCTGCACCAGATGGGTCCCGTCTTCCAGATCCACCTCGACGGTGCTCCGGATCTTCTCGAATCCCAAGGCTTCGATGTCCGGATCGAGGATTGTTCGAACCCGGGCCATCATCTCCTGAACCTCAGCGCTCTGGACGAAGGCGTCAGTAAATTCATGGACTCCGGCCCTGCGTCGTAGCGCAATACTCGAAAGCATGAAGGCCGGGCAGAACTTTGCTTCCAGTTCCGTATGTGCGATCGGGTACCGGAGTGGGTTCAGGATATTCGAACCGGCGCGAAGACGGATGGCGCGGATATTTTCGGGCTTTACGTCGTTGTCGATGACAAGCTTCCGCATGGCATCCATGCTGGGATGTCCAAGCACACCGCAGGGGTACGGTTTGATGGAAACGCCCGGAGTCACGATCGTGTACGGGTTGCCAAGGGCGCCGACAATCCGCTCAGGATCAAAGCCTGCACCGAAGCTGAAGATCTGGAAAAACCCCCAAGGACCGTCCAGACCATCGTCGCCGCCGGTGAACCCCTTCAAAGCCAATTCTGCTGCCGTAACACCGTTCTGGGCCGCGCGGCCAACATGAAGCGGCTTCGTCATCGTTCCAAAGTTGACGCGGATTCCGGCGGACAAGCTGGCCACGATCGCCAGCGCATGAGACGTCGCGGTCGCATCGAGGCCGAGCAATTTCGCGGCAGTTGCCATCGCACCGAAAGCGCCAATCGTACCGGAGGAATGAAATCCTTTCTTGTAATGACCCGGATCGATGGCTTCAGCGATCTTGCACTCCACTTCGAACCCAACCAGGAAGGCCTCAAGGAACCGCGCCCCGGACACCCCATCCCGTTCGCCCAGCGCCAGCGCGGCAGCCAGAGGAGGAATCGTCGGATGGGTCATCAATCCGAAAATTCGGTCGGCACTCGTCGACAACTGCGTGTCGTCCCAATCTAGTGCGTGTCCGCTGGCGCCGTTGGCCAGGGCCGCCGATGCCGCGTTCGTCTGAAATGGTGCCGCACCCAGCACCGTGGATTGGCCTGTGCCTTCGCAACCGTGGATGTAGTCGCAAATGATCCCGCTGCCGCGAGTGGTCGAACCCGCCAGCATCACTCCGAGTCCGTCAATAATGCAGCGCTTCGCCAGATGGAGGGCTTCATCCGGAAAATCGAAACTGTCCTGGGTGATGAACCCGACCACGTCCCCGCTTGCACAAATCTTTTCTTTCATGGAGTTCTTAACAAAAAAGACAGGACTGCGGACTTTAATTGAGAAAGATACGGCCTGTACACCCCCAGCGCCCGAATTGACGGGATCTGAGGTCAGGCTTCGTGCATCTTGCGCATTGCAGCTGTGAACCGGTCACTCTCTCCGCGCGGAATACTCAGCGACTGCCACTGACCCGAGCATAGGTGCTTCGCGAGGAACACAATCTGCCCAACGTGATAGGCGTAGTGCGTAAACTGCCGATTGATCGCGGAGGTCACCGACATGGATTCCCCTCGGAGCACGACGGATTTATTCATGTCGTCTTCAGTCAGACGTTCAAGCACTTCAAAAGTACGCCCCCACCCGCCCTCCCACCTTTCCAACAGCGCGGGTTTCGTATCCCCGTCGCCGATCTCAAACTCCGCATCGCGGTTGCGTTTAGATGATTCGCTCTCACCTTCCTGGGGAAATCCGTCCCAGCGCGTCTGCATGTTTCCGGCCAGATGCTTCAGAAGCAGAGCGATGCTGTTGGATTCCGCATCCAGCGTTGTGAACAAGTCCGCGTCACTGACCTGATCCAATGCCGCCTCTGCCAGGGCTTTCATCTTGCCCATACGGTCCCGGACGTCAGTCAGATATTCACTTGTAAAGGAGTTCTGCATTTTCTTCAATCATCAGCGACATTACCACTATCTGGGAGGGCCCAGCGTCACAATCACCTTCCGGCTCTGAAGTGTACCTCCTTCTGGGTGGTTTTTTAATTTGCGCATGGAGATCAAACGGGTATGCTGAGGCCGAATTGATATCTCCAGTTTACGGGAGGAAACTTTTGTGAAAGCCAAACACCTTTCATTGCCGCTTACGATACTCGTTCTATTGACCGGAACGGCTCAAGCCAGCGAGACCGTTCAAAGTGCGGATCAGCAGTTCGACCTTCGAGTCCTGACTGACGTCGGCGCCAATGAAATCCAGCAATTAGCTCGGCAGGCCGGGAGGGGTGACATCGTGTCGCAGCGTATGCTCGGGTTGCTTTACCTCACAGGAGACGATCCCAGGGACCCCAGGAGGACTGAGTTAGTTGGGGTTGATACCGAAGAAGCCGCAATATGGTTTTTGATGGCGGCCGAACAGGGTGACTTGCTTTCGCAGCTGAGACTGGGTCTCCTGTACCACGACGGGAACGGCGTGCCTCGTGATTATGCCGAAGCCGCCAGGTGGCTGCGTGCCCCGGCTGAATCGGGTGATGTGGACGCACAGACTTTTATGGGAAGCGTTTTCACGCGGAGCAGTGCTGACTGGGAACTGGATTACGAAGAGGCCGCCAAGTGGTTCGGCCTGGCCGCGGACCAGGGCAGCCTGGGCGCGATACTGACCCTCGCAGGTCTCTATCACAACGGCCTCGGTATCGAGTTGGACTTTGAAAAGGCGATGGAACTGTACCGCCAGGGATCCGACAATGCGACAGCTCAGTTCAATATTGGCACGATGTATCGACGGGGCGAAGGCGTCTCCGTGGATCTGGACGACGCTGCCGAGTGGATTGAAAGGGCGGCCGAACAGGGGCATACCGCGGCCCAGTATGAACTGGGAACAATGTACTTCGCGGGCGAGGGTGTGAGGCAGGACAACGTCCGGGCTCACATGTGGGTCGATCTCGCCGCGGGGTCCTCGGGAGGCGCCGAGCGAACGAGCCGCATCGAGATGCGGGATACCATCGCAGCCGAAATGTCGCCCGACGAGATTGCGGAAGCCGCTGAGCGCCGGGCCGAATGGCAGCCCGGCCGCTAAAAGGGGACGGACACTTCAGAATCGGTCCCCGATTGTGAAGTGTCCGTCCCCTCCCGGGAGGTATGACATGAAGTCGTCCCATTGTTTGATCATTGTGATGTGTGTCGCGGTTGCCGGCCTCGCCGCGTGCACGGTCGAAAGCACGCCAGCAACCTCAGTTGCTGAACCGGTCAGCGCAGGGGTGAACCTGACCGCACAGGAGCCGGTGATGCTGCCGGCCGACATCATCGAAGATTCCATGGCGCGGCTGCCCACCCTCGATCGTGCACGTGATCTCGATGCATACGGACAACGCGTCTTCGACATCATCGTCAATCCTGAAAGCCGGTACGCCGATGGCCTCCGGGGACCCGTCGGCATGTGGATGTACTCGCCACAGATGGCCGAGCACATTTTCCCCGCGAGCACATACCTGAGGTTTGGCACGCAATTCGACCAACGCCTCACCGAACTTGCGATTCTCACGACGGCCCGGGAAGTTAATAGCCAGTACGTATGGACGCAGCATGAGGGCAACGCCACAGAGGCGGGTCTCGATGACGAGATCATCGAAATCGTGAAACACCGCCGGAGTCCAGCCGGAGTGGGCGATGCGGAAACCACAATCATCGAATTTGGCCGCCAGGTGCTTGGTAGTGAGAAACTGAGTGCGGAGACATTTGCGAATGCACTGGAGTTGTTCGGCGAGCAGGGTGTGATGAATCTTGCCGGCCTGATGGGGTACTACAGCTTCGTGGCCATCACGGTCAAAACATTCGACGTGCAACTGGCTCTGGATCAAGAGCGTTTGCTACCGATGCCGTAGGCCCAAAACCCTGCAATCCTTTCTCAAGTCCTATAACTCCGCTTGTCGCGTACTGCAGCCCGTGGTCAGTATCGGCCACGGGCTACTCTGATCATCGGTAATGCTAAATCTCAAATCAGCATCGTCGACTCGCTGGCTCGAGCAGGTCGAATCCCACCTTGACGCAGTGCTAATCGACCACGCTCACTGCGAGAAGAAAGCGGCCGGCAACGCGATGAACCTGATTTTTGCCTACGTGGTCAACGAAGAACTCTGCCGCGAGATGACGGTGATCGTCAACGAAGAGCTCGAACATTTTCACATGGTCCTGGAGCTTCTAAAGCAACGCGGGATTCCGCTGCGTCGCAACAAGCCGACCGAGTACGGGCGGAAGCTGAACGCTCTTGTCCGCAAGTCAGAACCCGAGCGCGCAATCGATCGCTTGCTCGTTCCAGCCTTGATCGAAGCGCGATCTTGTGAACGCTTCAGCCTGCTCGGTGAGAACCTCAAGGATAGAACTCTGGCTAAGTTCTACGACAGCCTCTTTGAATCCGAAGCCCGCCACCATAGCGTCTATGTGCGGCTCGCCAATATGTATGGCTCTGAAGACGCGGTTCGCCAACGTCTCGATGTTTTAGCTGTTGAAGAGGCGAAAATCATCGATACCGGCGATGTTTTGCCGCGCATGCATAGCTAAAGAAATCAAACCAAGGTGGTTGCTCGTTCCGCGGATTTCCGTTTATGGTTTCTCGATCGACGAGATATCATGCCAGCTCAACCGGCCGATGCAATACCAGCGTTCAGTCGTTCTGCTGGAGGTTCAAGCGCCAGCGTCTGACAGGGTCGTCCACGCCCGGTTGAGGAGACTGGCTATGAACACAGCACGCGCGTTAACTCTTTTTGCTACGGCCACCCTGTTGCTGGCTGTTTGTGTCGATACGGCGTCAGCCCACCATTCCACTACGATTTATGATTCCGACAATCCTATTGAGCTCAGTGGCACGGTGGTTGAATGGAGGTTCATCAATCCTCATTGCATCATCATGCTTGAAGTGACCGACGAGAGCGGAGACACCTCGATCTGGATTCTGGAAGGTAGCAACACCAGCGTCCTGTTTCGCCGCGGCTGGACACCGATGACACTACAGTCGGAGGATAAAATCATTGTTAGAGTCCGACCGCTACGTAGCGGCGTCCCCGGCGGCAACTACAGTGATCCTCGTTGGGAAGATGGTACGCCTGTCGATCCAAGCGCTGATGACTAAGTGGGTGATAAGCATGTTTATGCTGACAGAGGGCGGAATCAACAACATGAGTAGGCTCTTGATCGTGATCATCTTCGCTATGGTGACTGCTATCTCATGTGCACAACAGGAAAGTACATCGGGCACGGCTGCTTTCGCCACATATCCTGACTGGGGAGGACAATGGCAACGCATCGGCAGTCTGAACTGGCCCCCGGAAGGATACACGGAAGCGGGGCCTGCGCCCTTGACCGAGGAATACCAGGCAATCTACGAAGAGAACCTGGAGCTGCGCAGCAATGGCGTTCTGGCCGGTGATCCACCTGCGACGTGCCTGCCGCCAGGTATGCCCAGGGTAATGAAAATGAGTTTCCCGATGGAGATTATTGTCACTCCTGACATGACCCACATCATTGCCGACTGGGAGAGTCAGGTACGTCGCATTTACACAGATGGGCGCGCCTGGCCCGACTATATATTGCCGGAATTCAACGGGTATTCGATTGGCGAGTGGCACGATGAAGATATTGATGGTGTCTATGACATGCTTTCAATCGAAACGCGTGGCATCAAAGGACCCCGTTCCATTGATTCCACAGGCGTGGTTCTGCACGAAAATAACCAGACGGTGGTGCTGGAAGAGATCCGCCGCGTTGATGAGAACACGATGGAAGACAGAGTGACCACAATCGACGATGCCTTTACCGGACCCTGGACGATCAATCAGCACTACAGCCACGTCACCGAAGACATCGTCTGGGTCGAGTACGTCTGCGCCGAAGGCAATCGCCACATAAAACTCGGTGATGAGTGGTACTTTCTGAATGATGCCGAAGGAATTCTGGAGCCAACCCGCGCAGGTCAAGCTCGGCTCGTTCCGGAAACTCAGGTCAATCAATAATCCACACTTGCCGGTGGCGTGAAGCACGTCGCCCGTCCCTGGCCGAGGCTGGAACCCATTCTCGAGACCCGAAAAATCCCTCTTGTCGGAAGTTAAAAAACCCCAGAGGTAAAAAAGTCCAGGATTCAAACGACAATTCGCTACCCGCAGGGCAGGCGCAAGGGAGTTTGCAGTCAGAGAACTGAAGGCAAGCAGCCTTTCCGTTCCAATAGCTTGTTCGAATCGAGTGCAAACCCTTCATGCACACGCATCCGCCTATCCCCGCCGACCCGCTGGCGTCGGTTCTTCCTGCTCGGGCGTGAAGTCCTCGCCGGGATTGATGAACTGGTTCGTTTCGAACTGATACTGCCTGTCGTGCAGCTCTCTATATCGACCGTTGAGTGCCATGAGCTTGTCGTGACTGCCGCGCTCGACAATCTCCCCGCCCTCCAACACCAATATCTGATCAGCACTGCGAATCGTTGACAATCTGTGAGCGATGACGAAGCTTGTGCGGCCCCGTCGCAGTGCCCGCAGACCGTCCTGGATCATCGCTTCGCTCTCTGAATCGAGACTGGATGTGGCTTCGTCGAGAATGAGAATGCGGGGATCGGCTAGAACCGCTCGGGCGATGGCGACCCGCTGCCGCTGGCCACCGGAGAGCTTTACGCCTCGTTCGCCGACGATCGTATTGTAGCCGTTCTCAAAACGGTCGATGAACTCCGCACAATGGGCGATGCGGCAAGCGCTAACGACTTCTTCCTTGTTCGCCGACGGATTTGCGAAAGCAACGTTCTCGCCTATCGTTCCATCGAACAGGAAGTTATCCTGAAAAACCGCGCCAAGGAGTGTGCGGTACTCACGCAACTTAAGGCCCGATAGATCCCTGCCGTCGATCATCACGTGGCCTTCCTGTGGCTGATTGAAGTTCAGCACAAGGCTGATGAGCGTGCTCTTTCCAGAGCCACTCGAACCCACCAGGGCAGTCGTCGATCCAGCCGGAGCGACAAAGGACACGTTCTTGAGGACGGGCACGCCCTCTTCATACTCGAACCACACGCCCTGGAACTCTATGTCGCCTCTCAGCTCACCCAATGGAGAGCGTTCGGCGTCTTCGTCGTCCTCGGTCCGCATCGCCATGATTTCCTGGATGCGGTCCAGCCCGGCGAACGCTTCGGTGATCTGCGTCCCAATGTTGGCCAACTGCACCACGGGCATCGCCATGGTGCCCGTGAAAGCGACGTACATGATCAGGTCGCCCAACGTCATGTCGCCGCGCACAACGGCTTGTCCTCCAACTATAAAGATCACCAGGCCGATCGTGCCTATAACAGCGGAGGAAAACGCCATCACAAATGACGTGCCGGTCAGCGACTTGGCGATGTTCCGGAATAGCTTGTGAACATGCCGGGCAAACACCAGATCCTCGCGCCGTTCTGCCGTGTACGTTTTGATGACCCGAACGCCCGCCAAGGACTCCGACAACCGCCCCGTAACATCCGCCATCAACTGGCCCCGCATCCGAAACAGGGGACGCAAGCGCTTGAAAGTGACCGCCAGCACTGCGCCGAATAGCCCCAACACCGCCATGGTGATCAACGTGAGATGCCAATTCAGATAGAACAACACCCCTAATGCCAGCACGGCCGTCAGAACGCCACCCGTCAGTTGCACAAGCCCCGTACCGACCAGATTGCGGATACCCTCGGCGTCGGTCATGATTCGTGAAATCATCTCGCCCGTTTTCATGGAGTCGAAGTAACCGACAGGCAACCGGCTGATACGTTCGAACAGGCGTTTGCGCATCTCGGTGATCGCCCGCTGCGCGGCCACACCCATAATTTGCGATAACGCGAACGTCGTAATCGCTTGCAAAAAGATGGCGCAAGCGACGGCAAAGGCCACCCTCACCAGCAGTTCGGTCCGTCCGTTGCCGATCACCTCGTCAATGACGTACTTGGTCGATGCCGGCATGACCAGACCCAGCATCCTGTTGATCAGCATGAGGCCCAAACCAAGCATCAGTCGGTGCCTGTGCCGGTGTACCAGCACCTTGGCTTCGATCATCGCGTTGGAGTATTTAACCTTTTGTTTCGGCTTCTCTTCGCTCATGTTCCGCCCTATAGTACACGGTGCCCCGCATACCACACCATGGGGAGGGTCCTGTCAGTAAAACTGAAATCCGGCCATTCTGGCGCCGCATTCAGACAGTGCCACGAAGTGAACCGTCCACTCCTGCCCACCGCTGAAATCCATTCTCAAGGCCAAACAAATCATCGTTTCTCTGGACTTGAGAATTTAATAGCGCCCAATTCCCCTTCTTAGTATTGCCTACCGAGTTTTTCAAGGTTCGATCAGCGACACACTTTAAACATGGAATCCGGCACCAACAGACACCTAGTGTGCTACCGACGGATGTTCACGCGATGCTTGCGGGAATGAGAATCACATGTGTAGACTCTCCATTGAATGACCCGGCCAGATTACACGCCCCGTCGGTTCACCCATCAATATGCGATGCGTGTGGATTGTTTTTATTGTTCGCTGGTAAAGCTGTTTTCGCGGCCTGTACCGCACCGATGCGGTTATCTCGATTGAGGCTTATGGGTGCAGTAGGTATAACTCAAAGGCGAGGATGGACCTCGGCCCTGGCGGTCGTTTTCTTAGTCGCGTTGCTTGTCTTTGCTCCAGAGAATCTGTCGGCACAAAGTAACGAGCAGTTCGACAAGTCTTTTCCGTATATCGGAAGCTGGGACAACGGGGCCGACAATCCCGACGGTCAGGATCGGGGCAATTGCGGGGGGCGACTTGGAGACTACGGCGAAAAGCTGATCAACTGCTCCTTGCCGGTGGACCAGCTTCCGTTGAACCGCCGGGGAGAGGCCTGGCTGGAGTTCGTGGACCACCAGGCGTCGCCCGCCCTGGCCGAATGCGCGGACGTGGCCATTCCGGGATTGTTGGGCAGCACCATGCACATCTCCGGATATCCGAACCGATTGGTGTTTCAACATTCCATTCGCCTGACCACCCGGACCATTTGGATGGATGGGCGTGGTCACCCGGAAGCCCGGCACCTTTTCCAGCATGGCCATTCAATCGGCTGGTGGGACGGCGAAGACCTGGTCGTCGAAACCACCAACTTCACCTTCGACCCCGACGGCATCGACGACCACCTCCATATGGCGTCTTCGGTCCGAAAGAAAGTCACCGAACGCTACCAGGGGATCGATGAAAACACGCTCAGGCTCATTATCATCCTGGAAGACCCCACTTTTCTGACGCGACCGTTTAAGTATGCCTACATCTTGAACAAACGGGCGAACGGACCAGCGCCGGACTGGGACGCCTGTGATCCCGAGGTTTCCCGAAACGAAGTCATTTTTGCCTATCCCGGAAACAAATATCCCGAGGACTGACCGACGATGACACGCTGTCTGGCGGGTAATTGTCAGGTGAAAGCCCCACACCCCACAATGGCGGGATGAAGACTCGAAGGAAGGGGTTTCCCTACCTTAGTTTTGCGAGGTCAACGCCCGACAATTCGCGATGCAGGACAGTGAAGAACGCCGATGCGGGCTTGTTCTCAGTTGGCGCGATGGGCGTTTGTCAGGAGTCGAGAGTTTATTTGCTTCTAAATCACTCCTCTAGTATCGTTTGTAAAATGTTTAACGGTTCAAAGCGACAACCCTCAGCCTTCTCGGCAACGGGAACTGAGAGCGTCGTTCGTCGGGGAAAATGTGGAAGAGGGGGAAAGGGAGAGATCAACATGAACATCAAGTTAACCATCCTTGCCACGTTGTTGAGTCTGTCGGTGGGTGTGATGGTGTCTCACGCACACCACGCGTTCGCTGCGATCTACGAAACTTCAAGAGAGGTTGCGTTTGAAGACGTAACGATTGTCAGCGTGGCCTGGACGAATCCGCACACGAGAATTGCGTTCGATGTCACCGACGAGAACGGCGAGATCACACGTTGGAATACGGAAACGGGGAGCCCATCGGCGCTGTCGCGTATGGGTTGGTTGAGAAACGCCGTGAAACCCGGCGATGTAATCGACGTTGAGGTGAATCCCGCGACGGACGAGACGCCGCGCGGTCATCTGGCCAAAGTGACTTTAGCCAATGGTACGGTGTTTGATCGCACCGGCATCGGGAATTAGGCGGAGGCATCCGACATGATCAGGCGTTCGAATAGTGTGTGCTTCTTTGCAGTTCTGTTTCTCAGCCTGTCGCCCTACGGAGCTGCCCAGGAGCCCGCACCGGTCCGCGATCTGAACGGCGTGTGGAATGGCGGCGCGGTCATGCGCCTGGAGCCGGTCCCCGAAATGACCGAGTGGGGACAAGAGCGGTTCGACGCGGCCCGGCCGTTTCGCGGGCCGAGAGCGGTTGCGGTGTCCGATTCGAACGACGGCTTCCGCATGTGCGATCCGCTGGGATTTCCCCGCAGTATCTTTTACGAACTCCGCGGTGTGGAGTTTTTCGAGATGCCCAACAAAATGTTGATGCTGTTCCAGTACCAGCGTACATGGCGCGAGATCTGGACAGACGGACGCGAACTCCCAACGAACGTGGGGACCTACGAAGACGGCGCTCCCGACCCGGCCTACTTAGGCTACGCCGTGGGCCGGTGGGTGGATGACTCCACCTTTGTCGTCAATTCCACGGGATTCCATGAAGCGCCCTGGAGTGATCCGGAAGGTCACCCGCGGAGCGTGAGCGCGCGGATAGAAGAACGCTATCGCCGCATCGACCACGATAGTCTGGAAATCACCGTGACAATCGATGATCCTGTAGCCTATACGGAGCCGTTCGTGGGGATGAAACAGGTCATCAGTTGGGACCCGGACCAGGAGTTCGAAGAGCAATTCTGCATCCCTTCGGAAGCGATCGAGTACATGCGGACGTTCGCGCCGGAGCAGTAGACAGAGTGATTCACCTGCCGGGGCTCGGACCTCTGGCGTCGACATCGTTGACATCAACGGTGGCGGCGGAATAGTATCGCTCTGTAAATATTATTTTGACCGCCCTGATGGTCATCAGTAAGTACCCTCAAAAGGTCGAGGAGGACAGATGAAAACAATCGGAGTAGCCCTGATGGTCGCGCTGCTCGCCCTGTCGGTGGGCGTGACGGCGTCATACGCGCACCACGCGTTCGGTGCAATATACGAAAGCTCAGCGGAGGTTGCGTTTGAAAATGTGACGATTGTCAGTGTGGCCTGGACGAATCCACACACTCGCATTGCATTCGACGTGACCGATGAGAACGGCACCGTGAGCCGTTGGAACTCGGAAACGGGGAGCCCGTCGGCTCTGTCGCGCATGGGCTGGTTGAGAAACGCCGTAAAGCCCGGCGATGTCATCGACGTTGCCCTTCAACCGGCGATGGACGGGACCAAACGCGGTCACCTGTTCCGCGTTGTCTTGCCGGATGGCACGGAATTCAATCGCCGCGGCGCCGCGAGATAAGCTGGAGAACCCGACATGATCATGCGTTCCAGCACTGTGTATTTCTTTGTAATTCTGTTTCTCAGCCTGTCGCCTTACCTGACGGCCCAGGAACCGGCGCCGGTCCGCGACTTGACCGGAGTCTGGGAGGGCCGGGTGAATTTCGACGCTCAGTTCGCTGAAATGACCGGGTTTGGACAGGAACAGTTCGATGCGCACCTGCCTTTCAGCGGGCCGCGCGCCGGCTCGGTCGCTGAATCGAATGACGGCTATCGCGTGTGCGATCCCCTGGGATTTCCGCGTAACGTCGTCTATGAGCTCCGTGGGACTGCGTTTGCCGAGATGCCGGACAGGATGGTGATGCTGATGCAGTACATGCGGCATTGGCGCGAGATCTGGACCGACGGACGGGAACTCCCAACGAACGTGGGAACCTACGAAGATGGCGCTCCCGATCCACGCTATAACGGCTACTCGGTGGGGCGGTGGGAGGACGACTACACCTTCGTCGTCAACTCCACGGGTTTCCACGAAGACATCTGGGCCGACGAGCAAGGTCACCCGATCAGCACGAACGCGCAGATAGAGGAACGTTATCACCGGGTCGACCACGATAGTTTGGAAGTCACGATGACCATTAACGATCCCATGAACTACACGGAACCGTTCGTGACAATCACGGAAACCTTGAACTGGGACGAGGACCAGGAATTTGAAGAGCAGCTCTGCATCCCCTCTCAAGCGCTAGAGTACATCCGGACGTTCGCGCCGGAGCGATAGGGCCAGTAATTCGTCGCCGCTTGAGCGGTTGGCATCAATCGGTAGTGCCCTGATTCCACCTACAAAGGAGCGGTTCTGACCGCTCCTTTTGCTGTAAGGGGCCGCATCCGACGGCCCGTTTTCATAGAAGGCGCTTGTCAAACCCCCACTGTGGTGGTCATCGGAAGCCCCAGCTTCTCTATGGGCGTGTGATTCACCCATATCCTTTCAACGCGAAGAATCAATCCTGGTGCTCGGGTCCCGAAGTCGTTCCCTGGAAGGAACAACGAAGGGCGTCTACTTTCGCTTGAAGCGCTGTCTTATCGATCAACTCGTCTTACCGATCAACTCAAGGTTGCGGTGGGCAGGAGAAAGCCCGTCCAGGGAGCCGTGAGGGCATTCGCCGATTCGACCGCCCAGAGAATACGATTGATCGTCCGAGCATCCGACTTTATACTCGACCGGCAACTTTTTGGCTTATTAATCTAAGGATAAACGGAGGCAATCGAGCCCGTTTAAGGGCGTGGCCAGTCGTGGTCGGATTCGGGCGCCTCGCGTACCGTAAGGGGGTAAATACATCATGAAATTCGGAGACAGACCAATTGTACTTGGCGCGGTGGTAATGGTGATCGCATGCATGGTGCCACTTGCGTCTGCAGTCGAACCCACGCAACCGCCGCAGCAGACCCCCCCGATGGCGGACGATGTATTCAATAATATCCAGGTTCTCACAGGGCTCACTGTGGACGAGTTTTGGAACACGATGGGGATGTTCGCAGCTTCGCTCACCAAGGACTGCGTCGATTGCCACGTCATCGGGGCCCTCGAGAATTGGGACGCCTTCGCCGAGGAAACAGACCAGATACGTATCGCCCGGGGCATGATTCGGATGGTGAACGATATCAACAACACTCAGTTCGGGGGCGCGCAAAGAGTAACGTGCTTCACGTGTCATCGCGCTACCTCGATTCCGGAGGCCGCGCCTGATCTTGCTCTGCAGTACGGTCTTGTCGAGAATCCGAATTCGATGACCTTGTACCCGACTCCTCTTGCACCGTCAGTCGAGGAAGTTTTTGATACCTATATTGAGGCCATTGGCGGGGCCGAAGCCGTGGAAAGTATCGAGAACGTCGTTATCCGGGGGACGTATGCGGGTTTCGAAACCGGCCATATCGACACTCCTTTTGAACTCTATGCTCAAGCTCCGGACAGACGCACGCGTATTTTCCACAAGGCCTCGGGAGACCACTACCGCGTTTATGACGGGGAAAACGGGTGGAATTCCAACCCTGATATGCCGGTTCCCTTGATCCCCAACTCTGGCGGCAATCTTTACGGCGACCGCATCGGCGCGCTGTTGTCCTTTCCGGCTCGAATCCGGGAAAACTTCAGCCGGTGGGTGGTCAGCTTCGTTTTCGTCGGCGATGAGACCTTCACGGTCGCCCAGGGCGTCCAAGGCGCTGAGCTTCCGGTCAACTTCTATTTCGACGAGTCCGGGCTGTTGACTAAGGTTGTGTACTGGACGGAGACCGCCGTGGGCCCGGTGACAAGCATGATCGAATACACCGATTACCGCGAGGTCGACGGGGTCATGGTGCCGTTCTTCTGGTCGGAGTCATGGACGACGGGAATGATCGAATCTACACTGACCGAGGTGGAATTTAACGTCCCGATCGATTCCGCGAGATTCAGCCAACCGCCTCCTGCCTACTAATGCCCCGGCAGCGTGTGGCTAAAGGCGGATCATAGCTTCAAATGGTGCCGATGCGTCGTCGGTATCGCGAAGATGAGTGGAGTTCGAGACAAGCAAACTTAAATCCCAGCCTCCGAATCAACACCGTCCTGAACCGGCGTGAAGCCTTGAGACACAGGACTTACTTGGCTCGACCCCTATAACCCTGGGTTGTCATCGCTATCGAATAGACCTGCGCCGCGTTACGGACTTCATTACCGTCGGCATCAATTGCGCCACGCGCGAGAACGAAAAGAGTTCTCTTGTCGTTTCCACCGAAGGCCACACTGATGACTCCACGCGGCGTCGGAATAATCCCCAGATACTCCCCGTCGGGGCTGATCACCTGAACGCCCGGATTGGACGTGACGTAGATGCGCCCTGCAAAGTCAATAGCGAGGCCGTCGCCGTTGCCGCCGCCGTCGAGTGTGGCGAACTCGCGTTGGTTGGTGAGCGAGCCGTCAGGCCGAACATCGAAAGCGGCAAGCGTCTGACGGTTTGTCACGTAAAGGATCTGTTCATTCGCGCTGAGAACGATCCCGTTCGGTCTGATCTCCTCGCCGTACTTCGTGACCACACCGTTCGGGTCGGCATGATAGACCCCGCCCTGGGTGAAGTAGGCACCACCCTTGCTGTTGGCGGTTACATCGTTGGGATTCCCGCCGACGCAATCGAGCACATCGCCCTGATAACGATCCGCGAGAACTCTGCGAACCGGTGCCACCTGAAAGATTGCGCTTCTGAGAGCTCTTTGCACGATAAAAACGTCACCGTTCGAGTTGATCGACAGCGAGCCCCCGGTACGCGTGTCTCCGTAGACAACCGCAGTATTCCCGTCTTGATCGAGTCTCAGGACTTCACTGTTGTCGTTTTGCGCGATCAGCAGGCCCCCATCGTCGGTGCCTACGATGCCGTCGCCATTGTTGCCCGCCTCCTGCCAGAGGAACTTCCATTGTTGCCCGGCGGCAATGACTCCCGGAATTTCCGTCACCGTGTAAGCTCTGGGCCCCTGAGGCCGGGCGGGAACACGCGCGGGAGGAGCAGGTGGAGCGGCCCCACCGCGGCCACCACCGCGGGGCGGAGGCGGGATCGTGCAACTCGCAATCAGAGCGGGCAGCTCCGGGTGGTCCGGAGACGATATTGACGGCGGGCGCGGATTTGCCGGAGCCGGTGGTAAATTCGGTGCCTGGTCCTGACCCAATAGGACCATCGAAACAAGAAGGCACACAGCAATGGTCAGTATCCACTTCGATGTCATAGTTCCCCCAGCGGGCGGCGGCATATTCGCGACCTGTTAAATGAGTGCGGTCACCCTGCTTACCTAGGTTTTTGATGGCATGTAAGGATACGTTCGACGAAATAGGGCGTGCAACCGCAAAAGTGGACCGGCCATTTGACTGTTACGCTCGTTGCGGGACGGAATGGATTCCGGGACCGTGTCGCGCCGAGCCTTCCTCGAAACAGCCGTGGCGGACGGAACCTATCTCCCACTTCTTGATGACTTTTGAGCCCGACTATGGCAAGTTCACCGGATCGAAACTCGCGCGGAAGTTCGAAATAGGAGCTTGGGCAAGTGACCAAAAGCGTCGATATCGACGAGAGTCCTGTAATCGGGACAGCCGGGCGGGAGTCGACGGCGGTTGCGGACCCCGATGCGCTGCCAACGACCCGGCTGCTGCATCCTTTTCTCCTGCTGAGCCGCCTGACTCTGGGTGGATATATCTTGTCGGCGGGATGGGAGAAGGTGGTAGCCGAATTCGGCAGCGGGCCGGGAACGTTTATCACGATTGATGGTTTCCAGAACCGTGCCGCTATCTTGCCTCCATGGTTCGCAGCGCCCTTCGGCTATGCCTGGCCCTGGCTGGAAGTGACCTTCGGCATCCTCCTCATGATTGGGCTATTCGGACGCGTGCCGGCTACCGTTAACGCCACGATGCTGGGCATGATCAGTTTCCTGCTGTTGTTTACCGGAGAGCTTTTCCCGCGCCATCACGCCAGTGTGTTCTTTGCGTCGGCTTTACTGCTGGTCGTGCTCGGGCCCGGCCGCTACAGTGTCGATGCGTTGATTCGCCGTAGACGACAGTTCAAACCGCGGTAGCTGCCACATTCCGTGGCGGGTGCCCGCGCCGTAGTATGCCGTTCTACCTTGAAACCCGTTCCCAAGTCCCGCTCGCCCCGGCGGGTCGCCGACTTCTCCGCACCTCTTAGCGGAGAGTGCGATAAATGTTCCGCATGAGAGTCCGCTGAGAAAAGGGCAGATAAGCCAAGCCGGCCACGGCCGCCAGCGACAGACCAAAGCCTATACGCAGCGCCGCCAGCAGGGGGGACGCGGCCCAGAGGCCATCGAGGAAAAGTAAGACTGGAAAGAGCCGCCGAAATTGCAGGCCCGCCCCCGGATGTGACAGACCCACCGACGACACCAGGTACAAACGCACTGCGATGCCGCACATCGCAGTGACCATGATCAGCGACAGAATCGGGTCCGGCACCCTCACTCCGAAAGTACTGAAGACTTCGCCCAAGCGACCGATGTAGTACAGCGTCGAACAGTACAAGGCCAGGTAGCCGGCCTGGATCACAATGAACAGAACACGCGCGACGCCGGTAGACAGCAAGGCTCCTTCGGCTTCAACGAAGTCCATGGGCGCAGGAGGCCTGACAGTATTGTTGCTGGCTCCGTTGCTGGCAGCACTATTGCTGCCGGCTCTGGGCGAGCCCTCCTCAAGCTCGCTGATGTCTGGCTGAGCCGAATGACGGGCATCCGCCACGACGTCGATGGAAACAGGCTCGACCGATCCGATAAAGCGATAGCCTTTGCGGGGTAACGTTTCGACCAGGCGTGGATGTTCGACATCATCGTCCAGAACCGCGCGGATCTTCTTGACCGCGGTGTTGATGGCATGATCGAACTCTACAAACTCGTCCTCTCCCCAAAGCGCTTCTTGAATTTCCGCCCGCGTGACCAGTTTGCCCGCGCGTTCGGCCAGAAGGACGAGCAGCCGTGCTGGCTGATCCTGTAAGCGCAGACGCTGTCCTTTTTTGCTGAGTTCACCTGTTTCAAGATCAAGTTCGAAAGAATCGAAGCGGAGATGTCTTGGCTGTTTATTCTGATCCATTCCGGTTCTTGCATGAAAGAGGTCGAAGAAGCGCCCTCTTTATAGCACACCGTTCTTCAGGCGACAGCAACCACTATTAAATCAATTAGTTAGCTGTACATAAACGCTTCATAGGGGATCCACACACGGTCCACCAAGGATCGATCTCGGGTGCATTGAAGCTTCGGCTCCCCTGCCCCAGGATGGTCGCTGATTCGAGGCCGCCGAAGGGGCGGATTCCGAATCTGGAAGCGATTTAGCCCGAGGAGGTATTTTCATGAGTCGTTCGAATTCAGCGTCGAGCCAGATGGAGCGCCAGCACGGAAGTCTGCTGGCGGACGTAGAAAAACAATGCCTGGTGTGGCTGGCCAAACGCATGCCGCGGTGGGTTGGGCCGGACCACCTCACACTGCTCGCTTTGGCGTCGATGTTCATGGCCGGGTTGTCATACGCGGCAGCCCAATGGTGGTCACCAGCTCTCCTGGTGGTGAACGCCTGGCTCGTCGTGAACTGGTTCGGAGATAGCCTGGATGGGACACTCGCCCGGGTTCGAAGCCAGGAGCGGCCGCGCTACGGCTTCTATGTCGATCACATGGCCGACTCTTTCGGTGTCCTCTTCTTACTCGGAGGCCTGGCACTGTCGGGCTATATGACTCCAGCGCTTGCCGCAGCCCTTCTCATCATCCATCTGCTGCTCTCGATCAACCTGTACCTGGCGGCGTATTCCCTGGGCGTCTTTCAGCTTTCGTTCTGGATATTCGGCCCCACGGAACTGAGGATATTGCTCGGCGTGGGGAACGTCGTCGCCTGGGGTCGACCCACGGTGAGCGTCCTTGGTTTTGAACAACGCTTCTTTGATGCAGCGGGACTGGTTGCGGGTGCCGTTATGGCATTGGTACTGCTTGGCTCGGTCGCGCGCAACACCGTGGTGTTGTACCGAAGAGAGAGGGTGTGATGCGCTGGTTGAAGTTCAACGTTGTTGGCGCGATGGGTATGGCAATCCAGGTTGCCACGCTCGCTGGCGGCGTGCATCTACTCAACTTGCACTACCTCCTGGCGACGTTTCTGTCGGTGGAAGCAGCACTGCTGCACAACTTCGTCTGGCATGTGAATTGGACCTGGCCGGCGCACACCGCCCAACTCCGATGGTCGACGGGTTCCATGCTGCGTTTCCAATTCATCACGGGGACCGTATCCATAGTCGGCAATATGGGACTCATGTGGGTTCTCGTAGCAAGCGTACAACTGGAGCCGGTCTTCGCCAACCTCGTGTGTATCGGGGCGTGTTCACTCGTGAACTTCGTCGTGTGCAACCGTATCGTATTTGCTTTTCCCGCTATTTCGGCCTCACTGACAACACACGAAAATTCACGAACAAGATTCGACACAGGAGGGATCGTCATGTCTCGCTTTCCTAGAGGATCGAAGCGCTTATGTATCTGCATCAGTCTGTGTGCGTCCGCCATCGTTGGACTTTTGACGCCGCTTCAGGCGCAGGGATTGAGGGCTGACACTATCCAGGCTTGGAACGAATATGTCCTTCTGACTGAAGCTCGGATCGGGGAAGAACTCCGTTCAGGAGAAGGTTTCCTGGTGCAGGAGTTTCAGTCACCCACCGAGGCTCGGGCGGATCGCGAAGTCGTTCTCTCAGGCCAGCTCCTGGTTCGGAAAATGAGCACAACGCCCCCGGACGGGACAGACATCGCGATTCCAGGCGGCATGATCCACCACTGGAGAGGTGTCGTATTCATACCAGCAGTCACGCTCGACGACGTTCTCGCAGTGGTCCAAAACCCCGATGCCCAACCTCATGAACAAGAAGACGTCCTCGAGTCGAGAGTCCTCGGTCGAGATGGAGATTCCCTCCGCATCTTCCTCAAACTGGTGCGCTCGAAGTTCATCACCGTGACCTACAACACCGAACACCGTGTCGATTACCGCAGGCATGGCACAGGATAGGCTTCGAGTCGCACCATCGCGACCAAAATTGCCGAACTTAGCTCGGCCGGAATACCAAACGAGCGAGAGAAACCGCCCGGCAGTGATCGCGGATTCCTGTGGCGGCTGAACTCGTACTGGCGCTACCAAGAGGCGGACGGTGGCGTACTGGTCGAGTGCGAATCGTTGACATTGAGCCGTTCGATTCCTACTTTCATTACGCTGTTCGTTCGTCCCCTGATTGAGCGCGTGGCAAGAGAGTCGATGAATCGGACGCTTCGCTCGATGAGGGAGCGATTTGGCGATTCTCATTTGCCAACTTCCAATCCGGTGACACACATCAGCGACTGAAGCGCCGCAGGGGACCAAAAACAACGGCCACAGGCAAGTTTTCAAAAGTAAAGCCTTCAACCTTGAAGGAAGGAGAGACCCAATGATCGAACTGACCGACAAAAGCATATTGTCACAATCGCTGACTTGCCAAAGGTTGTTCCAGAACAGCGGACCGATGGCGAGTTTCGCCCGTGTTGCCATCATGGCCTTCGTCTCGATACTTCTCTGGCCGCCCTCTGATGCCTCTGCTCAAGAACGACCTGCCCTCGCTTTGGAGACCTCCCTGGGATGGGCAGGGTTTGTCGACAACAGCACCAAACACCATGGAGTACTCGGTGGTGGAGCAAGGTTCTACCTGACGCCGCGGCTGGCCGTAGGGCCTGAAGTTGTTTACATGGCGGGACCCGGAGACATCCGCATCTTCATGCTTACCGGGAACCTGAGTTTCGACCTGCTGCCCACCAGCGCTAATGGACCGCCTCGCCTGAATCCGTATCTGGTCGCCGGCGGTGGTCTGTTCCAACACAGGGACGAGTTTCCTCGGGGAACCTTCACCTCAAACGAAGGCGCGTTCACCGCGGGAGGGGGAATGCGTGTCTTCCTGACCGACAGGGTTTACATCGCACCGGAATTGAGGGTCGGCTGGGAACTCCACCTCCGAACGACTGTCGCAATCGGGTTTCAATTTTGAAAACAGAGACTCAGTTCTTATGTGAACAGTGCCCCCGGGGGGTGCTCGAAAGAAATGTTCCGGCACGTCGACTGCCTGAACATTGGACATGCGATTGTGTCATTGAAGATCAGGGATTACGTTCAAGTGGGGCCTGACCGTCCCATGGGAGTTTAGCGATGAGAATCTCAATTACGATGAGGACGATCGTCAGTTTATTCGGTATCGGTTTTCGCCTCCTGACCCTAGCCGCAGTCATAGTGGTATCCGCAGGAAACGTGCATGCCGCTCAGGAGACACCCAGGCCTATACCCATTGCTGTAGGGCAGTACATTCTCGCCAGTGCAAACTCACAAGCTCTTCCGGCTGTCGTCTCAGAGAACGGATCCCGGCGGCAAGAAGTCATAGGGGGATCGGTAATACTTGAGGCGGACGGCACTTTTACGTGGCGGACTCTGTACCGCAACATCGGAGGCGGTGGCTTCGAAAATAGTGAAAGCTCGGGTGGCGGAAACTATCTACAGGAGGGGACACGCATAATCTTCATGTCTGAGGTGGATACGCCCCTTTTCGAAGGCGCTCTGGAAGGCAATACACTGACGATTCCGGTGGACGTACCCATGGTTTACCGGAAGATTTTCCGTCAGAGCGCGGTATCTCGGGGTATCAACCAAGCAATTACAGAGCCCCGTGGGTCCGGCCTGGTGCCACCGCCACCGCCCCCGCCGTCGACAATAGGTGTTTTCACCTCCGGCTTGACACTGGCTCTTGGCGATGTGCCCGTATCCTTTGAGGAACTGTGCGACTCTTCGGAACTGATCGTCGAGGCTCATGTGCAGTCGCTTCTCGCTCCAACCGAGAATCTCAGATATCTCGAAACAGATGCGATATTGTCCCTCGACCGGTTGCTTAAGGGACCCGAATCGATCCGACAGGTCGTGATCTCTCAAAAAGGAGGAGTGCTCCCTCAGTTCATACAATTGCCGTATCAGTACGACCTGATGCAACCCGGGGAGCACTACATCCTTTTTCTTACCGAAGAGAGGGAAACCCATCTCCCCGATGTGCCTGGCATCCCTCGCTACGCCCTCAACGGCTCCTGGACAGGAATGGTCCAAATCGATGAAAGTGGCGTCCACATGAGCTTCGACACCGCTGAGACCATCCGTGAACAGTTTGACGGCGGGAGTTCACAGGAGTTGGTCGCCGCAATTCAACGGTGTTCGCAGACACCCCTACGCTGAGACGACCCGTGACGATTGTTCGCAACATTTGACGCGATCCGCACCGGGCGATCGCCGGCCTGAACTCGTTTAAAGAACGAACAGAACGCATACTGGTAATCTAAGCGTGACCGTTTCGCGGCCACTACAGCCCAGAGTGAATCTCAACTTTCAGGAATGCCCCGCGCTCCGGGCATCGACATTCAGTTTGGTCTCAAGCCTATCCTGTGATTAGATTCAGCTTCGGGAAAAGGCACGACAACAGGAGGATTTATGCGCGTTTGGATACTGCTCGTCATTTTTGTCTCACTGACTTTCGCCCCCGCGGGTGCGATGCCTCTACAGATCACGAATCCGATCCCAGATCCGGTTGAAAAACGTGGCCTCATGGTCGAGATCAGGGATGTCGTGCGCCTACCGGAGTCGCGCGGGATGCGTCCCCCCGAACAGGACGTGAATCCTGCGGGATGGGCGCGCGTTAGTTTCGTCCGTGACCTTCCGGACGGCCGCCGCTTCGTCAACGATTCTCGTGGATTTCTGTACCTCCTTGATCGCGAAGACCAACCCGACATCTACGCGAACGTCGGCGAAGTCTTTCCCTTTACCGACTACAGTAGGCTGGAGAGTGGCTTTATCGGATTCGCCTTCCATCCGGAATTCGCGCGGAACGGATTGTTTTACACCGTCCACGGCGAGCGCGCGATGGGCAATCCCGCCACGGCAGATTTCATCCCGCCAGGTTTTACAACATCCGATGTGACCCGCTACAACGTGATCACGGAGTGGCGCGCGACGAACCCGGCATCCAACACCTTCGAGGGCGCCCGGCGTGAACTGCTCCGTGTGGCTCACGTAGTCGACAGCCTCACCCACCCCTTCGGCTATGTGGGGTTCAATCCGACATCAATGCCCGGCGACGCGGATTACGCCTTGCTCTACACAAGCGGTAGCGATCTGGGATTCAGTAACGGCGCCGGGCCAAACGCGAACAATCCCAGCCAGGTGCAGCGCCTGGATACGGTAGTCGGCGCCATTTTGCGGATCGATCCGCGCAGTCCCACCGTATCGGGCGGAATGAAAGGACTTGGCGATTACACGATTCCGTCAATTAACACGTTCGCTGCGGACGACGATCCGAACACGCTGGGCGAGATTTACGCCTATGGATTCCGGAACGCCCACCGGCTTTCGTGGGATCTCACCGATGGAACGATGTTCGCGTCGGACATCGGAATGAACCACATCGAGGAAATCAACATCGTCCGCGAAGGCGAGAACTATGGCTGGATGCGGCGGGAGGGCTACTTCGAGAACGGCGTCACCCGACCCGGCGGAGCGCTCAATCAGTTGTTCTCTCTACCCGAGGAAGTTCATAACGGTCAAAGAGAGGACGAATTCACCTATCCGGTGGCAATCTACGACCACAGCGACGGCCGGGCCGTGTCGGGTGGGTTCGCTTACTACGGTGTCATCGAGGCACTGCGGGGCAAGTTCGTGTTTGGCGATCTCCAACGAGGCCGTCTCTTCGCGGCCGATCTTGCTGCGATGAAGGCGGCTGATGACGGCATTCCAGGGACCGTAGCCCCGGTCGAGGAGATCCAGCTCTATTCGCGTAATTCGAACGGCGACCGGATCTACGTGACGTTCCGGGATCTGGTTGAAGCAAGGAATGGCGCCTCCGCCACACGCGCCGACCTGCACATCAGCCGTAGCCGCGATGGCGAGCTCTTTCTCACATCAAGGCAGGACGGGATGATCCGCATGCTCGTTCCGGATTCTGGTGAAACATCGCCGGGTGTGCGTTAGGTACGTTTCGTTTTGGGATCTCAGATCAGGGAGGACCGATTCGGCGGACACTCTGATTTCGTTGTCACAGGCGGGTCGGCCGGCGCAGAAACTGTAGTTGAGAAAGAAATAACAAGGAGTCTCCAATGAAGAACTTTCAAATGGTTGTTGCCGCAGTCCTGCTCCTGGTGTTGGTCAATTCACCGGGGCTTGCGCAAGACACGAGCATGAGCTTTTTTGTGACGAGCGTAGGCTCGGGCGATGGAGGAAATCTCGGCGGCCTCATCGGTGCCGATGCTCACTGCCAGCAACTAGCCGCGGCCGTGGGCGCCGGGAACAAGACCTGGGTCGCCTACCTGAGCCAGAGTCAGAGGGCCGTGACGATAAACGCTCGCGATCGCATCGGAAATGGGCCGTGGTACAGCCCCACAGGTATCAAAGTTGCCGACAACATCGAGGATTTGCACTCCGACAGCTCCAACGTCACGGGGCGCACATCCTTGACCGAGCGAGGCGAGGAAGTTTCCAACCACGACATACTGACCGGCTCGCAGCCCGACGGGACAGCGTTTCCCTTTCCCATGATGGACATGCTGGACTTCGACGATCACACGATGACTTGTGGAAACTGGGCCAGCAACGACAGCGATCACTGGGCCATGATCGGACATAGTGACCGTGATGGCAGCGTCGGTTTTTCGTCCTGGAACGGGGCGCATCCGATCCGGAGCTGCAATCAAGCTGACGGCGGCACCGGTTTCCTGTTTTACTGCTTCGCCATTGATTAAAACGGCGTCGCGCCAAACGTCGTAACGACCGAAGGCCGCGCTTACGCGCGGCCTTCGCCGACTCTTTGCCCGCTCTATGGAGAACCACTCCTCAGCCTAATTTCTCCAAGCCAGTTGAGCTTCATAACACTCGAGGAGGACTGTAAAATATCGGCTGACCGCATCGCGGCTGACGAAAGGGTGCGGTTCGCCTTCCCGTCGAGTGGCTTCGAGCACGCCATTGGATTGATCGGGATTCATGAGTCTCCAGGTACGCATCTTTTCCCTCAAATTGCCGTGCCTTAAGGTCTGAGTGAGGATTGTGTCGACCCCGGCCTCAGCCACGATGTCCCTGAAACGCCGTGCCGATTCGACCCAGGTGTTCATCATCGTCACGCTGTCGGGAAAATACTCGACTCCCTGCCGGCCGATCGAGATGTCGGTACCGCCCCAGAAAGCAGCCACGTGCCGCTCCTCGTCCGATTTGACCGTGTACCTGTTCCAGAGTGGCTCAATAATCATTGAGAGCGTCCCCGGCGTATGCCCCGGAGTGACATAGAACGTTATCGTGACTTCACCGAGCGTCAACTGCTCACCGTCGGTCACGACCATGTCTTTTGTGGGCTTGAGTTCAGTGGGATTGTTATCCCGCGCCACGACATCCCAATCCGCTTCCGACATCACTACTCGTGCTGACGGATAGGCTTCCTGGAGAGCTCTCGCCCCGAAATAGCGATCGTCATGGGCGTGCGAAACGACGATGTAACGGATGTTTTCGGGATCGATACCAAACTTCAGCAGACCCCAAACCATCTCTTCGCTGTTGTAGTGGAAGCCCGTGTCGATAATGATGATCCCTTCGGCTGTGTTGACGGCATAAACTCCATGGGTCTGCGTGCCAATGAAATACAGATTGTCGAACAAGTCCGTGGGCGGAATATACCAGTCGTCGCGCTCCCGAGTGGCGGTTCGGTCCTGCTGCCGCATCTGATCCGGCAACGTGGGTTCCGCGCACATCTGGTCGAACAAGCGGTCGAAAGTGTGATACGGCTGCAGGGGATTTTCGACGCTGGGTCGAATCGCAGCCCTCGCTGCCGCCACATGTGACCCGACGTCAGCGTCCTGTCCGTTCGCGTCAGTCACCATCCCAGTCACACAAAGCAACACGCCGCACAATGCTGGCACCAGATAGCCTCTCATGGCCGTCTCCTTGTCGTTTGAATTTCATTGTTGACGTCAATCTGCTCCATACTTTGCTCCCGGATAGGCGAAGTACACCTCATTTCTGGAAGCCTCCGGATCGCAGTTTTCCCATGCGGGCTCGATCCCCCCCGGACTTCTATAGAGGGAGAAGGCGTACTTGAACGGCCGCGTCAGGAACGTCGGGTCTTCCAGGGTGATGATGAGCCTCAAGATGTTTTCATCGACGATCTGATAGCGCTCGGTCACTTTCTTCCGTACCGATGTCGCCATATGAAGGTGATCGTCCATGCCATCGGGATCGAAAGTAAAATTGGTGGATTCGACAATCAGGTCGTCTCCGTCCCACCAACCGATCGAATGCCCATTCTGAAACAAGAATCGGGCCTGCGGATGCCCGCGTCCGTCCATCCATATTTCCCGGGTGATCAGGCCCACTGCATTGTCCGAATACTGGAATATCAGATGGTCCGGAAACGACCAAATATAGACCCCCGCGCCGAATATCGTCGGAATGGTCGGAAGGGCACACTCGGCCAGTGTCGGCGACATACGGTGGTCAGCGAACTCAAGCCAGGCCTCCGCCCTGCTGTTCAACGGAAGCTGGTCGGTCGGAATCGAGCAATTCAGCAGTTTTTCACCGTAGTCTCCCAGACGGCCGCCGCAGTTGCCACGTTCCTCGTCATCGGGATTTCTGATCCGCGTATCCCAGTTCCCAATAAGGGTAAAGGACTTATCAAATTGCTCAAAGCTTTGTGCGGCCAGACCTGGCGGCACGAACATCAGCATCCATAGCAGGAAGCTCCCGAGTAGAAAGCTCCCAAGCAGAAAGCTCCCGACGGAACGCCCGTTCCAGCCTCGCTTCCGACAAGTCACTCTTTTTCCAAAAATACGTGTCATTTGATATCTCCTGGCATAGCTCGTTGAATCAGGTGGAGTCCCTTTGAGACCTTCGCGGACCCAAATTGCTCTGGTCGAAACAACGGACAATATCACGCACGATACACCCGACAGGGCCGCAAGGTAAATCCCCTTCGCGGTCGCTGCGATTTCCTTAACCCGTCATCCATCCGTTTTGCTAGACTCCCCAGATATCCAAAACGTGAAGGAGCACGCAATGAAGGTCCACATCTTTCTCCTGGTTAGCGCGATTACACTCCTCGGCGGCGGCGCGATCCGGATGGTCCTGCCTGTCTCCGCGCAGGAAAGCAACGAACCCGTTGCGCGGACGGCCATCGAGGAACTCGGACGGCTCCTGTTCTGGGATCCGATCCTGTCGGGCAGCCGTGACATCGCCTGTGTGTCCTGCCACCACCCGGATTTTGCCTATGCCGACGGTCGTCCGCTCTCACTCGGCACCGGCTCAGCAGGACTGGGGCCAGAGCGGACCGATACGACAGGCGGGATGATTCCGATGACCAGGCGGAACTCTCCTACCGTCCTCAACGTGGGCTTCAACGGCTTGGATGACAATCGGCGGCGGCGTCAATTGTTCGACGGTACGGTGGCTTCGGTCAATCAGGCGAACGCTCCTATGTTCTGGGACAACCGCGTGCGCAGCCTGGAGCTGCAGGCCCTGGAGCCGATCAAAGCCTTTGAGGAGATGCGCGGCAGCGCGTATCCGGAGGATGCAGCGCTCGACACAGTTGTGGCGCGGCTCGAGGAAATTCCGGAGTACGTCGCGCTGTTCGAGAGCGCGTTCGGAACACCCGCGTCTGTCACCGCACCACGCATCGGTGCGGCGATCGCAGCGTTCGAGCGAACACTCACCGCGATGAACAGCCCATTCGACCGCTACCGTTCGGGGGACACGACTGCCCTGACGGCTGCGCAACGACGCGGTATGGAAGCGTTCGACGATGTAGGCTGCGACCGGTGTCACGACGGGGTGATGTTCTCCGACTTCGGTCTGCACGCGGAAGGCGTCGCCGAGCACCCGCTGCTGGAAGCCCCGGATACAGGTGACGGCCGGTTCCGTTTTCGGACGCCGACGCTTCGCAACATCGCGCTCACGGCGCCGTATATGCACAACGGCACACTGGGGACGCTTGAGGATGTGTTGGTCTTTTACGACAATGGCCGTTCCGAGAACCCGAACATATCCAACGCCGGCCGGCGGCAACAGGCGAACGGCTTGGCCCGCCTTGATCGCCGCTTCCGCCGCGTGGACGACATGAACGAACGCGAGATGGCTGACATCGTTGCGTTCCTCGAAGCGCTGACCGACCCCGATTTTGACCGGAGCATCCCCGCCCGGGTACCCAGCGGCCTCACGCCTGGAGGCCTTATCAAGAACCCCTGACGGTCGACACACCTGAGCGGATCCATGACTTAAAATGTGGATTCTGGAAGTGCGGCGCTTAGCGCCCCAGTGATGGCTAGGTCGTCGCGGATCTGGTTCAACAGATCTAGATTAACGGCGTCCGCACCCACGAGAAAAAGGATGTTGGGGATCAGGCGGCGACTCAGATTTACCAGGCGCCCTATTCGCACATCGTATTCCTCGGCTGGAAGTGGAGCCACATTGATCTGAGGAGGCTCGGATCCAGCGTTGACCAGGTCAGTTAGCCGATGGGTTGTTTCTTCTATGTCGTTTGACCGTTCGTCCAACTCCTCGTGCGACAAATCCTCGGAAACCGAAGCGTAATAAAGCGCTTCAATTTGTAAGGCAAATGCTTCCGTTTCTTTCAGGAGGAGCTGCATACCGGGGTCAGAGGTCTCAGTGCGGGCCGCATAGAACTCGTCCGACATCGCATCAACCAAGCCCTGCTGATTCTCACTGAAGTTCGGGAGCCTCGTCGCGGTTCCTCTTCTGTTATCGACCAGTCGCCCTTCATCTCTCTGGCTCTTGGCAGACACAGGCCAGGCACCAAGAAAGAGCGCAAGTACAACGGCGAAGAATGCAAGCGTAAATCTCATGACCTTTCAAGCAGGATAAACGCACCGGGTGGAGTGTGACAAAGAAAAACTGGCGTCGGTGCCGTAGACGGCGCCGCTTTCGGCCGTGCAATTGCACTCAACTCTGCCGGCGCACCCACCCCCGCGTGACGGCCGAGAGCAAGTCCCCAATCAGAACCAGGGTGCCGCCGAGGACGATGAAGAAAAACATCTCGTCGTAATTGTTTCGGGCTCGGGCGTCCTGGATCCAGAATCCGAGCGAGGAAATCCCCAGCATGCCCAGCACGGTTGCTTCGCGAACGCAGGTTTCCCACCGATAGAGGAAGAACAGCAGGAATCGCGAGAAAGCGAGTGGAAACACTCCGGAAAACACCAACTGCGCACGCGTCGCCCCGAGCGCACGAAGCGCCACCAGTGGAGGCGACTCGGTGTTCTCCAGCACTTCGGCGCCCAGACGGCCGAGTATTCCCGTGTTGTGAAGCGCCAGCGCCAGAACCAGTGGCCAGGCCACAGGACCCAGCATCGCCAGAAACAAAAACGCCCAGATGTACTCGGGAATGGAGCGCGAGAAAATCATGAAGAACCGGCATCCTGCCATCACACCAACCCATGGCAATCGCATCGGCCAGATAGTCCGGCGCAAGGACGGAAGGAAGGGGGATTCGGTCACGAGCGTGCGTGCCCCGAACACGGACAAGATCACTCCGCCACAACCGGCCAGAAAGATGGCCGCGATCGAAATTGCCAAGGTGTTGAGGGCGGCCTCGAAACCTCTCGACCACATCATTTCGACAAGCCAATCGAACAGCAGACCCGGATCGAAACCTGCAGACTGCAACGGAAAAGGAACGAGTTGCCTGGCGAAATTGATGAGGTTCGACACGCGTCGGGCAGACAACAGTTCGGAGGCTCCGAAGTCCCCGACCAACCAGGACCCGACTCCGAGAATCATTAACAGAACCGCACTCGCACCTGCTCCCCAGTTCCTTGGCCGCGCACGCCGGAGCCGAGCCAGTGTTTCCGAATGTTGTGTTCGAGGACTCAAGGGACGAACCACCTCCGGATAATTCCACTCCACCATTCCACCACTACAATCAGCAGGAACAGTGCATAGAGATAAGTCCAGACCTCGCCGTAGTAGAGATTCTCAAATGAAGCCGCAATGAAGAAACCCAGCGTGGGGAAACCGAAGAAACCCAGCACGGCCGAGGAACGCAGCGCGCATTCGAACCTGTAGAACGTATACGCAACCATATCCGGGAACGCGCGCGGTAGCAGTGCGAACACGAACACCTGGGAAGGCAACGCTCCGGCGCCACGCAACGCGTAGGCGGTATCGGGAGGTGTCTCGTCGATGATTTCCGAGAAGATCTTTGCCAGCACACCCGCGAAAGGTATCGCCAGCGCGATGACGGCATTGACGTTGACCAGACCGAACCCCGCCAGCAGAAACACAGCCCACAGCAATTCGTGAACGGAACGCATGACGGCGATCAGCACCCGGGTGGTTCCGTAGAGGAGAGGCCGAACGCTCGTGCTTGCCAATCGCCGCAGTCTCGAACGCCCGCCGGACGGGTCCTGGCTCCACCATGAACTGGACGCCAGGAAGCCCAGCAGCAGCGCAAGTGGGACAGCCAGGCTCATCGCCGCCGACGCAAAGATCACGGTAGTCACCCCAGCCTGCAGCGCTCGTAAGGGGAGAGGGATGAGACCGGACGGCAAATTGGGTGCCTCGTAATTGAGGGCAGGCGACAATGCGCGAGCGAAGAACTCGCCCGTCAACTGGAGGCTCGAAGACGACCCGATGAGATCCGAGGGCCGCAGTTCCAGTTGCCAGAAGGCCCACACCGCGAGCGCAGTGATGACGATTAAGATTCCGGGCCGAGCCCGGCCAGCGCGGGACGCCTGGGGTATCTTCGGCCTAAGTTCGGGAAACCGAGGGATCGCTGCCGGATGGGTCGTCATAGCTGGAACAAGGACTGAAACTTATCTTCCGCTATCGCAGACACCGGCTTGTCAAAGGCGAGGCGTCCGGCCTTCATCCCTACAAGGCGAGGGAAAAACTCGCGAGCCAGATCCAGGTTGTGCAGACTCACGCAGAGCGTGAGGCCCTCTTCGCGGGCCAGGCTGGTCAGCAGTTCAAGGACAGACCGCGCCCGGGCAGGATCGACGCTCGAAACTGGTTCGTCCGCCAGAAGGATTTGTGGTTTCTGAAAAAGGGCGCGGGCTATAGCCACCCTCTGGCGCTCACCACCGGAAAGGCGGTCCACACGCTCGTAGAGCTTGTCACCGATGCCCACCCTTTCCAGCAGGTCGTGGACTTCCCCGAGGGTTTTCCGGGAAGGAAGTGTGAGCAGGACCAGAGCCCGTGTCATGGAGATCTGGCCGAGCCTCCCCATCAGCACGTTCTGAAGCACGTTCAGATTGGGCACCAGGTGGAGTCCCTGGTGCACGAAGCCGACGCTCGTCCGCAACGTCCGCAAACCTCCATGGGAAAGCGTGTCGAGGCGGGCTCCGAGCGTACGCACGTGGCCCCGGGTGGGCCGCACCATTCCGTTGAACAGCCCGAGCAGGGTCGTCTTTCCGGCGCCACTCAAGCCGACCAATCCAACACATTCGGCCCGCCCCACTTCGAAATCGACATTACGGAGCGCCGACACGGATCCGTAGTCGACCGAAACACCGTTGAGCGACAGGCTTTGACCGTTACTCTCTGTCAACGCAGCATTCCAAGTTGCTCCGCTACGGCTCGCAGTTGGTCGTAATCCTGATCATCGGCCGGAATGAGTCTATCTCTCGGCAGGGCTGCGAGCAGATTCGAATCGGTGATACCGACCAGCGTCTCTTGGAGCCTTCCGGTAAAACCCTCTCCAAAGATTTCATCGAGTCGGGGGTGCGCCACCCAGTGGTAATCCACGAACGTGGGAGTCTGCCAGATGATTCCGGCGACGTCGGGATCGGTGGTTCCATCCTCGACTCGCCGCTCATAAACAAGATAATTCAAAACGCCCACATCATACTGACCGCTTTCGACCAGTTCCGCCGCCCGGTCGTGACTTCCGGAAAAGCCAACGGGATTGGCAAAGAATTCCTCCGGTGACTGCCCTGTCGCCTCCCGAATGAAATACTCGGGCATCAGTCTACCGGATGTGGAACTCTCGCTACCAAAGGTAAAACTGTACGCGCCGATTTCCGCCGGAAATTCATCGGAGGCCCCGAGCCCCGTCCTCTTATTCGCAATAAAGTAGGAATAGTATTCCGGGTCGATATCGCCTTGGGCGATCGCGGAGGAACCGTCCACCGCGGCACGCGCCTGCAAGCCGGTCAGACCCCCGAACCAACCCAACAGGATGTCGCCGTTGCGAAAGGTCTCGACGGTGGCCTGATAGTCGCGGGTCGGTACGTATTCCACCACCACGCCGAGCTCTCTAGCGAGATAGTCGGACAGCGGCAGGAATCGTGCGGCCAACTCGGTCGTGTTCTGATCCGGTATCCCCGAGAACCGCAACACCGGCAGCGGTTCGTCGACTTGTCCGGCACAACCGGCGCACACACAGACAACAAGGACGATCGCCGACAGCAGCCTATGGATATTTGCTGTTTCAAGCATGGTTCTTCTCTTCTCCTAAGATTCCGTAAATCAAATAAAAGGAATATCCTTCCCAGCCGCCTAGGGCTCAACCCACGACAGATCAAACGAGATACTGAGATTGAAGATGTTTACGGATAAGGGGCGACGACGCCTACGAACTGGCGCCGCGGAAACGGACTCATGTGAATCCTGAGAAGGTATGGCGATAAATTCGATTACCCATCAGCGCAGGATTCTATCTCGATTCCGCGAAGAAGTGTAGCTTGTTCTGCGTTAGCCAACGGCAGACGACTCCCTGCCGATTGACGGATCAACGACTGCTTTTCGCATTTTTTGCCGAGGTCCTCTTTCACCGTTTGGCAGACACCGAAAGCCCTTCTCCCTCCCTCCCAAGCGTCGGAATGAGTGTGACGATTCGAAGAGGGGTCTGGAATCGTGTACTATTCGGTCCGATGACGGCCGAGGAGCTTATCGAGAATTTGCGCGAAGCGCGCACGCGGGAGTTGAGCCTTTTCACCGATCTTTCTGATGAGCAGTTGCTCGGTCCGAAGGAACACGGCATCGAGCCGCCGATCTGGGAACTGGGGCACGTGGGATGGTTTCAGGAGTACTGGATCCTCCGGAATCTCGGAAAAGCGAAACCCATCCTCGACAACGGAGATGCCGTCTACGATTCGTTCAATATCACATACAAGCTTCGTTGGGATCACCGCTTTCCGACCCGGGTAGAGACCTTGGATTACCTACAGACGGTCCTCGAGCGCTGCTTCGACCGGTTGAGGGAACGCGAACCGAACGAACAAGAGACGCACTTCTACTGGATGGTTGCCCAGCACGAGTACATGCATTCGGAAAATCTCTGCATGGTGCGGCATACGCTGGGATACCCCAGGCCGAAGTTCGAAGAACGGGCCGTTAGTCCCGACCCTAAATTCGTGCCGAAGGACGTGGAAATCCCAGGTGGAAAGTATTCACTCGGCGCTTCGAAGGATGATTTTTTTGTCTTCGACAACGAAAAGTGGATGCACGAGGTCGAAATCAAGCCGTTCCGCATTGCCAATGCACCCGTGACAAACGAGGAGTTCCTTGCGTTCGTGAAGGATGGTGGATACGGAGTGAGGAAGTTCTGGGGGAAGCACGGGTCGGAATGGCGCCGCCGTCTGAATGCGACCCATCCGCTGTTCTGGCAAGAGTCGGACGAAGGATGGGTACAGAGCAGATTCGACGAGACCTTTCGGCTGCGGCCGAACGATCCCGTCGTTCACATCAACTGGTTTGAGGCCCAGGCGTATTGCGCTTGGGCCGGCCGCAGGCTTCCAACCGAGGCCGAGTGGGAAGTGGCTGCTTCAGGTTATGAGAAGCGCCGGTTCCCGTGGGGGGAGGATCTTCCAGATCCCGACCGCGCCAACCTGGATTGGAGTCATCTGGGAGTCGTGGACGTGAGTGCCTATCCGCAAGGGGACAGCGTCTTTGGTTGCCGCCAAATGATCGGCAACATCTGGGAGTGGACCGACAGTTACCTGGAACCCTACCCGGGTTTCACACCGGACCCCTACAAGGAATACTCTCTGCCGTACTTCGGACAGAAACCTGTCCTTCGCGGTGGAGGATTCGCGTCGCGTTCTAAGATGATCCGCAATACCTGGCGAAATTTCTTCATCAGGCATCGCCGCAACATCGTGGCTGGATTCCGAACCTGCGCCCTGTAACGCCCCTCGGTTCCGCGCCTCTCCGGTGCTTGCGTTCCGACAGTCGCTTCATCGGGCTGCGGACAAAAAAGCATGTATCATGCGCAAACCGAATATTCGAATCGAATATTTTCGCTGAAATGTGTCTGCAAATGGAGGGATCATGGCAAAAATCGTATTTCATCTTGCCGCTATCGTTTTCACTAGCGCTTGGGCGTTGCCAGCCTTGGCGCAGTTACCGGTCCGTCATGTTCTCCCGGTCCCGCTTGCCAAGCAAATGGCTGATGTGACAACCGAAACCTGCGCGGCATTAGGATTCAGTGTTTCCGTTCATGTCGTGGACGCCGCCGGCGATACTCTCGTAGCCTATCGCGGCGGGGATTCCGGAGTGCATACCTTCATGAACAGCTTCCGCAAGGCCTATGCCGCAATGACGTTTCGCCGCCCATCTGCGACCTTCGGCGAACGCCTGGAAGCTGGCGACACAGGCGCGCAGTTGCAATTGATGCTACCCGACATGGCGGGCCAGCAGGGGGGTCTTCCGATCCGTGTCGGCGAGGAAGTGATCGGCGGTATCGGGGCTTCCGGTGCAGGAATGGGCGCAGATTCTAGGTGTGTTCAGGCGGGTTTGGACTCAGTAGCGGAGAATCTGCGTTAGAGGTTCTGAGCCTCTGCTTCTCAGCGGCACCCTTTGTCGTCATTTGACCTACACGTGAAACACGGAGGCTCTTTGACTTTCGCTTCAAGAGTTCTTTCGCGAAGTCTCGAATATCTTCATTATGCGCATCAAGGCCGGACAAGGTGAAACACCCCCTGCGGCATCTATGATCCGCGTTCCGGAAGGCTGGTTCCAGATGGGCTCCAACCACCACCAGCCCTGGGAGGCTCCGCGGCACCGAGTTTTTACCGACGCCTTCGAGATCGCGCAAACCCCGCTGACGCGACGGGAGTATGCAATCTTTCTTGATGTCACCGGCCAGCCCGCGCCACGGGGATGGACAGAGCCGGCCTTTGCCGACCCGAATCAGCCCGTCGTCGGTGTGAACTGGTTTGACGCCGTTGCTTATTGCGAGTGGTTATCCAAGCGAGAGGGCACTGCTTATCGATTGCCGAGGGAGGCGGAGTGGGAGAAGGCGTGCAGGGGAGGCGCCGATGACAACCCTTACGCCTGGGGCCACGAGGCGCCTGAATCACTCGAATATTTTCAAGGCGAATGGACCGGTCCTCGCCCGGTGGCCACGGCCGCAGCCAACGGCTATGGCCTGTTCAATATGGGCGACAACGTCCACGAATGGTGCGAAGACTGGTACGGCCCCGACTACTACGGGGTCTCCCCGGAAATGAATCCAGTGGGACCGGAGTCCGGCAGCCGCCGTGTTTCAAAGGGTGGATCCTGGCGACACGCCGTGAAAGGGTCGCGGGCCGCACAGCGGAGCAGCCTCCCGCCCGAGTACCGGTATACGGATTACGGATTCCGTCTGGCCCGAGCCGTGACGCCGGAGTGACTGGCTTCGCACCTTGCGACCACCGAGCCTACTTAATGCCAAAGCCATCCAGCATGCCCGCGTAACCCCCATCCTTGATCATCTTGGCTTCCATTTCGAACTGATCCGGAATCGGCGTCAACCCGAGTCCTTCGACAAAGCGGTTCATAAAGCAAAGTCGGTAGGTCGACGAGTCTGACCACGCGCGGCTTTTGCCCGAACGGGCCAGATACCGTAGCATGGAACAAACAGGAGGATAGAATATGTCCATCCGCAATTCTCTTCGAACGGTTCGAACGCTGCTGACCCTGGGAACACTGATTGGGTTGACGGGATACGCCAACGCCCAGACCCTGATCGAGTACAGTGGCGAAGCCCGGTTCCAGCTGGATCTCCAGGTTCCCGATGCCGCGCTCATGCCTTATATTCCGGCAGGCTGGACGCTTAATGTGTCGACCCAGGGAAATGCGAAGGATGCGAATTTGCGCGCGATTTTTGTGGATCGAATGACGATTAACGGTCCGGATGGAAGACCGGTTGGGACCGGGTCGAACCGGCTGGTGTACATCGCTGCTCCTGTGACGAATCCCGCAGGGGAGAACGTTCAACTCGTCATTGGCGGGCTGACTGAAGACCCCTCGGATGCACCCGGACCGTTCGGTGTGTATCTGTTGGCGACCACGCACATGATGGAACGCACCACCACCGACAGCGGATCGGGCCCGATCCTGGACTCGCAGGACTGGATGCTTGCCGCCGCCACCGGCGAACATCTGGAGATGCACATCGAGTACGAGCGAGGCATCGGCAACAAACGCCCCCCAGAGACACGAAGTTTTACTCTGCGAAAGATCCGGACTTCTTTCAGATTTCGAGACAGGAACAGGTACTGGATGTCATGCGCAACGTGACGACCAATCCTCCCGACAGAGTGACGGCGTTCTCCTTCAGCGCGGGTGGCGGCAGCTTTGCCGCGCTGTTCGACGGCACGGAGAGATTGCTGAGTTGGGACAACATCCTCTGGTTGAATCGCTCTGTTCTCCTGCCGTAGCGGCTTCCCAGTCCGCGACAGATATCGGGAAGCCCGCGCTCAGAACGCGTCGATGCGTGTGTCCGGTCGGTGATTGTCGTTCGTAGAGGACGCGGACGAACGTGACCGTAAGGAGTACAGCTCATGCCGACTGTAATGATCGTGGGTGCAAGCCGGGGAATCGGGCTCGAACTCGCCAGACAATATGCCCAAGCCCGCTGGCGCATGCATGCGACCACCCGAACGCCGGATAATCCGGGGGCGCTGGGACGGATCGCCGGTGATGTCGTCTTGCATGAACTCGACGTCCGCGATGGGAATCACATTGCGGTTGTGGCCTCGGCGGTGAGCGACGAAGGCATCGATGTGCTCATCCACAACGCGGGCGTCCAGGACGACATCCTCCCCCCTGAAGAAGTCGTGCAGATCAACGCCGAGGCGCCGCTCGAGGTAACAGAAGCACTGTTGTCTGCCCTCGGGCGCGGCACGCAGAAGAAGGTTGTCCTGATGACGAGCCAGCTCGGCGCGCGCCGCGGCAGTACCCGCAGTCTGGGCACATATGGAGACTCGAAAGCCGCGTTGAACGATGCTTTCCGCGAGAGGGCGCCGGAATGGGCCCGGGACGGTCTGATCGCAATCGTCATGCACCCGGGCTGGGTCCGCACGGACATGGGCGGATCCAATGCTCCGCTCGGAACAGAGGAAAGCGCACGCGGGATCATCGACGTCATTGATCGCCTGACACCGGCTGAACACGGTCGCTTCTGGACCTGGGACGGAAGGGAGCATCCTTGGTAACACACAGGGGTAGCAGGCGGACGGCGGGGAAACGCAACGATCAAACCCCGAAGGTTCAGCTAAAAATGCGGAGCTGGGTGGTGCCGCGTTGACCTCGCTTGGCGCCTCCGATAGAATCGCAGCGCTTTAACCATCCATAATGAGCTCTCGATCCCAATCGACGAAGTCCGGTGCCGCAACAGGACCCCAGGGGTACTGGCGCCGCAACCTCCGGATCATGGCGACGCTTATCTTTGTTTGGGCATTGGCCGGTCTGGGGGCAGGTGTTCTCTTTGCCGACCGCTTGAACGCCTACACACTGCCGGGAACGGGATTTCCTCTCGGCTTCTGGTTTGCACAACAGGGCAGCATCATCGCGTTCGTCCTCATCATCCTCGTCTATTGCCTTTTGATGAACCGCCTCGACGCCGAGCACCACCGGGAGATCGAGCAGAGCGGCGATGGGGGTAAGGGGTGAGCGTACAAACCTGGACCTACATCTTCGTCGGACTCACCTTCAGCCTCTACCTGACCATCGCCTGGCTGAGCCGCGTTCGAGACACAAAGGGCTTCTATGTCGCCGGACAGGGCGTGCCCTCGGTCGCGAACGGGATGGCGACCGCGGCGGACTGGATGAGCGCCGCGTCCTACATTTCCATGGCCGGGTTGATCTCGACGATGGGATATGCGGGTGGCGTTTACCTCATGGGCTGGACCGGAGGGTTCGTGCTATTGGCTCTCCTGATCGCGCCGTATCTGAGAAAGTTCGGGCACTACACGGTACCGGATTTTATAGGCGACCGGTACGAGTCCAACGTGGCCCGGATGGCGGCAGTGGTCTGCGCGATCTTCGTTTCGTTTACTTACGTCGCGGGACAGATGCGCGGCGTAGGAGTGGTCTTCAGCCGTTTTCTGGAGGTGGATATCAACGTCGGCGTCGTCATCGGCATGGCGATCGTGTTTGTGTACGCAACTCTTGGTGGCATGAAAGGGATTACCTGGACGCAGGTTGTCCAATACTGGGTCCTGATCACGGCTTTCCTGATACCCGCCATCGCGATCAGTATTCGACTCACCGGAGATTTTTTTCCGCAAGTCGGTCTCGGAGGTGAACTCGTTGAGGGACTCGATGGATCCGGCGTATACCTGCTGGAACGCCTCAATCAGATTCAGACCGATCTAGGCTTTGCCGCCTACACGGACACCTTTGTCGGCGGTTGGGACAAAGCCAACGTCTTTCTCGTCACTCTGGCCCTGATGGTCGGCACGGCCGGACTGCCACACGTGATCGTCCGCTTCTACACAGTGAAGTCGGTTAAGGCCGCGCGATGGAGTGCATTCTGGGCACTGTTCTTTATCTCGATGCTCTACCTCACTGCGCCGGCAACCGCGGCGTTCGCGCGTTACTTCATGATCGACAGCCTGAACGGCCGAACCGCCGAGCAATTGCCGGAGTGGTTCGAGAACTGGGAAAGGACCGGCTTGATTCTATGGTTGGATGACGGCGACGGGAGGTTCCGCTACGCCGCGGGTGCGGACAACGAAGTGTTTCGAAACGGGACGATTCCGGCAGCGCAACTGGCATCGCTGAGAGCGGAACATCAGCAGTGGCTGGACACCGCAGGCGCCGAGGGCGAAGACGGACGGATCGCGTTGAGAACCGCCGGTTTGTCGGGGCCGGATCGGGACATCATCGTCCTGGCGACGCCCGAAATGGCCGGGCTGGCCAACTGGATCGTCGCTCTGGTCGCGGCCGGCGGGCTGGCCGCAGCGCTTTCAACAGCCAGCGGCCTCCTGCTGGTGATCTCATCCAGCGTCGCCCACGATCTCTATTTCCGAATTCTCCGACCCGGCGCCACCGAAGCCCAACGGCTACTGGTGGGACGCGCGGTCATCGGCATCGCCGTCGTCATTGCCGGAATATTCGGCATCTATCCACCCGGTTTCGTCAGCCAGGTCGTTGCCTTTGCCTTCGGGCTGGCCGCGGCCAGCTTCTTTCCGGCCATTGTTCTGGGCATCTTCAGCAAACGCGTGGGCACCGTACCCGCCGTTGCGGGTATGATGACCGGAATTTCCTTTACGGCCTTTTACATCATCGCGACGGTCTTCTTTGGAATGGATCGCTGGACTTTCGGACTGCTCCCTTCCGGTATCGACCCCCAGGGAATCGGCACAGTGGGCATGATGCTGAACTTCGCAGTCACTCTGGGACTCACGCGGTTTTTCCCGCCGCCGACCGCCGCGACACGGGAACTGGTCGACCGCATTCGGGAACCGGAATTTGTGGGCGCAGCAGTCAAGATCGAAGCCACGCCTCTGCATTAGTTCACAGGAGATCACCATGACGACGGCAAGAACCGCGATCGCTTTGGCATTGCTGACCTGGATCCCGACTGCGGCCCTTGAAGCGCAGCAGCCGCGTGCTGAAGTTCCGACATTCGCCGTGGATCCTTACTGGCCCAAACCGCTACCGAACGATTGGACCTTCGGGGAGTTCGCCGGAATCACTGTGGATTCGGACGACCACATCTGGGTTATCCAACGCCCCCGCACCCTCGGCGAAGACGAGACCTATCTGCTGGCAGACCCGCCCGTCGGTGACTGTTGTCGACCGGCTCCGCCGGTGATGGAGTTCGACCAGGAAGGAAATCTCGTCCAGGCATGGGGCGGCACAGGCGAAGGCTACGACTGGCCGGAAAACGAGCACGGGATCTACGTGGATGATAGGGACAACGTCTGGATCGGAGGAAATGGCGCAAGCGACCACCATATTCTGAAGTTCACCCGGAGTGGGGAGTTCCTGCTCCAGATCGGCCAACCGGGACAGAGCGCGGGAAGCAACGACACTGGAAACCTGAATCGACCTTCGAAAATGCAGGTGTCCGAAGCGGACAACGAGGTTTTTGTTTCCGACGGATATCAGAATCGACGCGTGATCGTCTTCGACGCCGATAGCGGCGAGTACAAAAGACACTGGGGCGCTTACGGCTCCGAACCCGAGGACGGAGCGCCACGAACCATAGTTCCAGAAGGGCCCGGTCCCCGCCAGTTCAATCTGGTACACGGAATCATTCTCTCGAAAGACGGACGTGTGTACGCCAGCGATCGTCTCAACAATCGCGTTCAGGAATTCAGGTCCGACGGCACCTTCGTTAAGGAATCGTTCATCCGCCGGGAGACGCTTGGCAACGGCACGGCATACGATGTAGACCTCAGCTCAGATCCAGGTGAACGCTTCCTGTATGTTGCCGACGGCGTCAACAATCATGTCTGGATTTTAGAGCGGGACAGCCTGGACGTGGTGGGCCGTTTCGGACGTCAGGGACGCTATGCGGGACAATTTCACCATGTGCACAGCATCGCCGTGGATTCGAGTGGCAACATCTACACGGCCGAAACGCAGGGAAAGCGGGTTCAGAGATTCCTCTTCGAAGGCTTAAGGTCTGATTAAGGAAGCCCCAGCAATCTTGCCGGGTTCTCCTTCGACATCTGAACGATTTCAGCTTCGGTAAAGCCCCTTGACTGCAAGGCGATGAGGAAATCCGCGAAACCGTCGGGCGGCAACTCGTTTTCCGCCTGCCCGAGGTCTGAAGAAAGAATGCAGAATTCCGGACCGATCCTCCGGATGGCATCCGCAAAGCGATCGACGCGCTCCCGAGCGTCGGGGGTCCTCATGGAGCTTCCGACGAACTCGATGAACGCGCCCAGCCGGGCCGCTTCCTGCATCTGGCCGATATCCATAAGGATCGGTGCATTCATCGCATGAGTGACGACCATGCGCCCGACGCGCTGGCGGCGTCCCTCACGCAATAACATCAGGCCTTCTTCTGCGGCCGAGTGACCGGTGGCGAGTATCAGGTCGTGTTCGGCGATGAGCGCGATGACTTCCTCTACTTCAGGCAACAATTCGCCCCCGCGTGACACGCTCACGAACGGCCTGTCCTCTTCGGAAAACCGTACCTGATTCTCCGAATCGAAGGTCGGCATCCAGACGAAGCGTCCCCAGCCTCCGGAAACCCGCGTCATGTACTCCACAGCCGCCGGGTTGATGCCGCCGACCGTGAGGTTCAGGTCGATGCCGCCGAACACTTCGATGCCGGAAACCTGCCGGCGGACGATGTAGGCGAGACCTGCCGTCGAAACGTAGTGGTTCTTCAGTACGATGGCCCGCATTCCGGCTGAGAGAGCCAACTCCGCGGCTTCGACCCCGTCGACGGACCGCGCCCGGTCATCCGGAAAAGCATGGACGTGGATATCGATGGCGCCATCAAGCGCGCGGGAGACCTCAGATTCTGAAGCACTTTGACCGGCACCGTTCGATGCCATGGCAGCCAGCATCAAAACGAGCAGTGCCCACCGCCCCACGGGTCTCGCCTTCCATTTCCGCATACGCATCAAGACCTCCGTCTAAAAAGGGGTCAGAGCCCTTATTTCCTAATTAAACAGACGCACGATAACTCGATACCGTAGCGGCTGTTAGGGCTTGACGGGTTAGAACCCACCGAATCGGTTGAGGTGACGGCAAGCTTATAAAGTTTCGAGCCGCCGCGTCAATGAAACGCGCACCAAGGCCTTGCCGGCGAACCGGACGAATTGAACACGTCCGAATCGCTAACTTCCACCGTTCATCTTCGATGAATAAGATGGATGCATAGGGTGAACGCAACCGCGCAGGACTTCGATTTGGGGACCGCTACATGTCCATCCAACTTCGTATGCGACCGAGCTTCGGCTATTTGGGCTTATACTGCATAAATCCTGCGCATCGCGAGAGAATTACGGCCCCGTGATCGCCCGGAATCGGGTCAGGTCCACGCCGACATCTTGACGCACGCGAACTCGTAGGTCCGAAGGAGGAGTATCACAGGGTGAGAACAATTGTGCCCCCGTTTTCCCGTTCCAATGTCCTGGAAGGAGACTCTGATGATTGAAGTTCGCCAGAGAAGGGTCGTCCCCTCGGTACTGGTTTTGGTCACGTTGCTCTTACCCCTGGGTGCGGGCGCGCAGTACACGCCGGAGCGACACAACTGGGAAACGCGGCGTCCTGCAGAAGTCGGCATGAATGCGACGCTGGTCGAGGAGGCCGTTCAGATGGCCATCGACGGTGAGACTCCGGGAACACACGATATGGCACTCTCACAGCAACTCGCCTTCGGCCGTGAACCCCATAGTGAGCCCATCGGCCCGTTTCGAACGCGGGGAGATGCCGCCGGTATCATCATCCGCAACGGTTACATTGTTACCGAGTGGGGTGACCCATACAGAGTGGACATGACTCATTCTGTATCCAAGAGCTTTCTGTCCACGACCGTGGGGCTGGCGTGGGCAGATGGCCTGATCGACGACATTGACGATACCGTTGCGCCCTATATGGCGCCCGTCCTGCTGCCCGAAGGTGACGGCGAACGGAATCTCAGCGGAGACAGCTATTCCCACGAACCGGTGACGCTGTTTGAAGACGAGCACAACCGGAAGATCACCTGGCGCAATCTCCTGCAGCAGAACAGCGCCTGGCGCGGCACGCTCTGGGGCAAACCGGACTGGGCCGACCGCCCGGCGGAGGATAGATCGGCCTGGCTCGATATGGACCGGCCGGAACCGGGAACGGTCTACGAATACAATGACACGCGCGTAAACCTCTTGGCTTTGCTCGCAACTCAGGTGTGGCGGGAGCCGCTCCCGAACGTGCTCAGGCGAAGGGTCATGGATCCGATTGGCGCGTCGAACACCTGGCGTTGGCACGGATACGAAAATTCCTGGATCACCCAAGATGGCGAAAGAATCCAGATCGTGAGCGGTGGCGGTCACTGGGGTGGGGGCATGTTCTTAAGTGCGCGTGACCAGGCTCGCTTAGGGATGTTTACCCTCCGTCGCGGAAACTGGAAGGGCGAGCAGTTGCTGCCGGAAGAGTGGTTCGACATGGCCACAACTCCGTCGACGCCGAACCCCGGATACGGGTTTATGAATTACTTCCTGAACGGCCCTGGAGAGGATGGAAGAAAGACCTACCCGAGTGCTCCGGACGAAGCATATGCCCACCGGGGATCCGGAACCAACCTGGTGTATGTAGATCCGGTGAACGACCTGGTGATTGTCGCCCGCTGGATACAGGGTGGCGCTATCGACCCGTTTCTGGGAAAGGTTGTCGAGTCGATCAACTAATGATGATTACACGATTTGGAAAATAGGAATATAGGGCTCTGACCCCTTTTTAGCCCTGGTGCGAGTTGATGAAGCTGGAAATCTGCTGCGCAACCAGGTCGGGTCTGATGAGAGGAGCCAGATGGTCGCAATCGTCCAACGTTAACAACTGAGCACTGGGTAAGGCCGCGGCTAGAATCGCGGAGGCGCCTTCGAGGAGCGGGGGCGTTCGCCCTCCTTTGATTACCAGTGTCGGTTGGTTCAACTGCAGTAGATCGGACCTCGATCGGGGCCAACGGAGCGCAAAATCGAGTTCGTTTCGGAGCGGTAGCCAGTTGTCTATGCCTTTCTCCGAGGGCATGCGGGCGAGTTCGACCTTGGTGTCGTGTAAGAGCTCAAGGTGGTCCATGAATTTCTTGATCCCACCTTCGATATCACCGCCCTGAAACAAGGGGACGATTTCCTCCTTCATTTTTTTGAGTGGGGGAGGGATCGCATTATCGGGATACATAGCGTACACGGCCGGTTCCATGAGAACCAATCCGCGAACGCGATCGGCGAAGAGACTCGCGTACCCCAGGGCGACGATGCCGCCGGAGGAATGCCCGAACACCCACACGGGCCCGGATGCGGCTTCGTCGAGAACCGCGTGAACAGAATTTGCCTGTTCTTCGACGCTCGTGTTCGCATCGAGTCGTGTCGAACGCCGGTATCCCAATCGATCTAAAGCTATGCAACGGTGGCTGCCGGAAAGCTCGTTGATCAGTGGCGCCAAAGTGTCGGAATCGGAAGCTGCGCCATGCAGGAAGAGAATCTCGGGGCCCGTTCCTTCAACCGTGTAGAAAACTTCTTTATCTTGCGTGACCTGAACAATCACATGTGATCCTTGGATGACATCATTCGATGCCAGAAAAATATAGTGTCGACCAATTTCAAGCTCTGGCTGAAAGCAGGTCGCGGACGCGTCGCGCAAGACTGGTCCGGGTGAAGGGCTTTTCGATCAGGGCATTGCCGAGTTCTTCGCGATCACGGTCCTGCTTGATGAAGCCCTCGGTGTAGCCCGATGTATAGAGTATCTGGATCTCAGGGCGGTCCTCACGGATTCGGCGCGCCAACTCCAGACCACTCATGTGCGGCATGACGAGGTCTGTCAGGAGCAGGTCAATGGGCTCGGCGAAACTTTCGGCTAGCTTGCAGGCCTCCAGACCATCCGCAGCATCCATGACATCATAGCCGTAGAACTCCAGTGTTTTCCGCATCAGAGCACGAACACCGGCCTCATCCTCTACAACCAGGACGGTCTCGGTTCCGTGAAGCCCGTCATCGGATTCCGAGTTCGACCGCCGATCCACACTTTCGGGTTGATCGACCCTCGGGAGATAAACTTTGACCGTCGTACCTTTCTCGAGCTCGCTGTAGGCCCAAACGTTGCCGCCGCTCTGTTTGACTATTCCATAGACCGTCGACAAACCCAGACCAGTGCCGCCGACCCGGGTTGTAAAGAAAGGATCAAAGGCCTGCCGCAGTGTTTCCAAATCCATCCCGACGCCCGTGTCACTAACCGACAACATGACGTACGGGCCGGGCCGGACGCCCACGCGCCCCTGGGCATAGTCCTCATCCAGTTCCACGTTAGCGGTTTCTATGATCAATCGACCGCCTTCGGGCATCGCCTCCCGCGCATTGACGACCAGATTCAACAGCACCTGCTGGATCTGTGCGGGGTTTGCCTGGACCGTCGAGGATTCACCCGGTTGGATCCACATCTCAATGTCCTCTCCGATCAGTCGCTCAAACATCGCCTGCATGTCTTCGACAACGCGACCCAGACTCATGGCCCGCGGTTGTAACAATTGCTTCCGGCTGAACGCCAACAACTGCTGCGTCAGCGCCGCCGCGCGCACCGCCTCTTTTCGAACGGTTCGGGCGTCTTCTCTCAAGGTGCCAGTGTCATCGATTGCGGACAAATCCTGAATGAGCGTTTCGGTCAAGCCGAGGATCACCGTCAAGATGTTGTTGAAATCGTGAGCAATTCCTCCAGCCAGCCGCCCTACGGCCTCCATTTTTTGTGACTGAAACAGTTGCTGCTCGAGTTGCTTCCGTTCGGTGAGGTCCCGAACGATTCCCCAGATGCCGATAACGCGTCCCGCACTGTTACGTTCGGGTTCGGACCGATCTTCGACCCATCGGTACTCACCCGTAGTTTTGTTGCGCATGCGGTATTCTCGAACGACCCTCTCACCTTCAGTCAGCAGTCGGGTTTCACGCATCACCTTGTCCATGTCTTCCGGATGCACCAACTCGAACGGATGCTCTTCGGGGTTTGCGAGACCGAATGGGCCGCCAGTTCCCAGGGGACCTCCCTGAATGAACTCTTCAGCCCGACAGCCACTGAAATCGAAAATGCGGTCGCTCAGGAATTCCAATTGCCAGGTACGCTCATCCGGATCGATGGACACGGCGTACACAAGATCATTGGCGTGGTGAAGCAGCGCCCGAAATGTTTTGGCTGCCTGCTCGACCGAGGCTAGGCTGTCAGGATGTTCGTTTTCAGGTTCTTTGGGTTTCAATGAAGGATCCCCAACACTCCGATAACGGACCGGCCGGTGCACTATTCAGGACCGATCATATCATTTCGGCGCGCGCCGACTAACGCCCGCCGGCTAAGGGATAGGTGAGGTCAGGGCGCTGGACGTATAATGAAGACTATGGAACAGAGTCGGCGAAATCGACGGCTGCTACGCCTTCTTGCGGCGATTCTATTTCTCAACCTGTGGACCTCGCCGGAGTCGTCGGCCCAGACCCGACTGCGATTCGAAATCTCTGTGCCCGAGTCGCTGCGATCCGAGCCGATCACCGGACGCGTGTACGTCATGTTCTCCCCAAATAATCCGCGCAGCCCCTATCTGCAGGTGGGCCGCACTGGCATTCCATTTTTCGGAACTGATGTTGAAAGCCTGCCACCGGGCACCGTGGCCGTTGTCGACGAGGACGACCTCGGCACGCCGGTCGCGAACCTCAGCGACATCCCTCCAGGCGACTATTTCATACAGGCCTTCGTCAGTATTTATTCGGAATTTCAGAGGGCCGACGGCCATGTCGTCTGGATGCACGACGACAGATGGGAGGGGCAACGTTGGAATCGCTCGCCAGGCAATCTCTACAGCGTTCCGCAGCGCGTGACGATCGACCCTGCGGCCGGAGGCGTGTTCCGGTTGGAAGCGAACCGCGTAATTCCTCCAGTTGAGATACCGGATGATACGGAGTGGGTCCGGCGCCTGCGTTTCCAAAGTCCGACGCTCTCGGAGTTCTGGGGACGGCCGATTTACCTCGGCGCAACAGTTCTCCTGCCGCCCGACTACGACGAGAACACAATGTCCTACCCTGTGGTTTACGAGCAGGACCACTTTTCACTGAATGCGCCGATGGGGTTTGCCCCAGGGCGCCGGCTGTATGACGCGTGGACGTCGGATGATTTCCCCCGCATGATCGTCGTCACCTTCCAACATCCCACGCCCTATTTTGACGACTCCTACGCAGTGAATTCTGCGAACGTCGGCCCCTACGGTGACGCAATCATGGGCGAACTCATTCCGGAAATAGAACAGCGTTTTCGAGTGATCACCGAACCCTGGGCCCGAATATTGACCGGCGGGTCCACAGGCGGTTGGGAAGCCCTGGCACTACAGATCTTTCACCCGGACTTCTTTGGTGGCACCTGGGCCTATTGTCCCGACCCCGTGGATTTTCACGACGTCGAGGGCATCAATATCTACGAGGATACGAACGCTTACTACAGACAGCAGGGCGGACGCCGGGTGCCCACGCCGAACACACGGGAAACCAACGGCGAGATACGCTTGACCTCCGAACAGCGCAATCACTTTGAATTGGTCAGTGGAACGAGAGGCCGCTCCGGCGAACAGCTCGATGCATGGTCCGCCGTATACGGACCCCTCGGCGAAGATGGGTATTTCAAACCTCTATTCGACAAACTCACAGGTGAGATCGATCCCGACGTTGCCGCATACTGGCGCGACAACTACGACCTGCGTTACTACCTCGAGCAGAACTGGACCGCGATAGGAAGAAAACTCATCGACAAGCTGCACATCTACACAGGCACCATGGACAACTTCTATTTAAACAATTCCACGAAGATGCTCGAAGAGTGGATGGCGACCACCACGGACCCACACTACGCAGGCTACTTCGAATACGGTATCGGTGCCGGCCACTGCTGGGCGGGAACCGCGACCAGTTGGGAACGACTCCGGGAGATGGCCGACTACGTCATCGAAAAGAAACCCGCCTCTACGCCTGCCCCCTGGTATTAGTCTGTAACTGAAGAGAAGAAAGAATTTCACCGCAAAGGCGCAAAGACGGAAAGGTCGGAGAAACCCTGGGCTGTGTAGAGTGGTGCCTAGCGAAGTTCAATGGGTTTCCATGGCCGTTTTCTAAGCCAAGGCATTCGGTACGGACGAGAGGTAGACAAACTATCTTATTTCTTTCTCTTTCTTCCTTTGCGTCTTTGCGCCTTTGCGTTGAATTTCCCTCTTCCTTCTCGTCACTCATCACTTGTCACATCTTCCGTTTCCTTCCGGGGCCAGAGTAGCGACGCGATTGTGGACAGGGCCAGAACGCCGGCGATGAATCCCAGCGACACGCCGATTGGGAAGTGACCGTCATAGAGATCGTTCAACCAAACCATCTTCAGACCGACAAAGACCAGAACGACGGCCAGGCCATACTTGAGAAGGTGGAACTTGTCGAGCGCGCCGGCGAGTAGAAAATAGATGGAGCGCAGCCCGAGGATGGCCGACAGATTCGAGGTGAAGACGATCAGCGGCTCACTAGAAATTGCAAAAACGGCCGGCACCGAATCCACAGCAAAGACAATGTCGGTCGCTTCCAGAAAAATGAGCGCAACCACAAGGGGCGTCCCGTACAGGACACCATCCAAGCGTACGAAGAATTTTTGACCATGGAAAGACGGCGTGACCGGCACAAAGCGGCGGAAGATCCGTATGAGTGTGTTCTTCTCAGGCTCGACTTTCCCTTCCGGAGCGTACGCAAGACGAATTCCCGTAAAAATCAGGAAGACCCCGAACAGATATACGATGGACTGGTACTGCATCAGGACTGACCCAGCCACGATAAATGAGCTGCGGAAGATAAAGGCGCCCATGATGCCGTAGAACAGGACGCGATGCTGGTAGCGGGCCGGTATACCGAAGTACTTGAAGACGACGACGAAAACGAAGATGTTGTCGACCGACAAGGATTCCTCGACAACATAACCTGTCAGAAACTCCAGAGCCACGCGCCAGGCTTCAGCGCCGGGGTCGAAACCAGGAATCGCCAGAAGGCGAGCATCCATTCCAAACTTCCACAGCGAGAACTGGTACAGCCCGAAGTTGAACAACAGGGCAAGTGAAACCCATATGGAAACCCATACTCCAGCCTCCTTCATCGACACTACATGGGCTTCCTTGTGAAAGATCCCCAGGTCGATCAAAAGGACCAGGACGACACCCACCATGAAGGCCAGGTATAGCGACCAGTACTCGGCCACCGGAAAGAGTTGAACGTTTGACATAAGCTCGGAATCTCACTTCAAGGAGAGACGTTCCTCCAAAAAAAAAGACCCTCCGCGGCATCTCCGCAGAAGGTCTTGCTCCGGGACATCTCCCCGCCGGTGGACCGGATCGTTTTGAGAACGACCGTGTTGACGATCTACCGGACCGATCCGCCTTACAACGTCGCGAGTCGGCGACCTACTCCCCTTCAGTCGTCTTCACCGTACACGAGAGACACCGTTCGGATCAAATCCATTCTGGAAACCGGCCGAGCGCGGTCCGAATGCAGTCGCGATCACAATCCGGTATAATTCGCTTCTCGAACAGAATTGCCAGGATTATCCATGTCGACAACACAAACAGCCGCCGACGTTCGTCATAACTGGACACGCCCGGAAATTGCAGCCATATACGGGCAACCCTTACTGGATCTCATCGGCCAGGCGCACCAGGTTCACCTGCGATACCACAATCCCCGGGACGTCCAGCTCTGCAAGTTGATTTCGATCAAGACCGGAGGGTGTCCGGAAGACTGTGCATATTGCCCCCAAAGCGCACACTACGAAACGGACGTCGAGGGCCAGGCATTGCTTGATGTGGACCACGTGATCCAGGCAGCGCGCGAGGCGAAAAAGGAAGGTGTACAGCGCTTTTGCATGGGAGCCGCCTGGCGGGAAATCAAAGACGGTCCGGAGTTTGAAAACGTCCTCGCAATGGTACGTGGGGTTGCTCAGACCGGACTGGAGGTGTGTTGCACGCTGGGCATGCTCAGCGAATCGCAGGCGAGCAGACTTGCCGATGCGGGACTCCATGCCTACAATCACAACCTCGATACGTCTCCCGAGTATTACGAAAAAATCATCACAACCCGAAGCTACCAGGATAGGCTCGATACGCTGGCCGCGGTACGCAAGGCCGGCGTTACGGTTTGCTCAGGCGGCATCGTCGGTATGGGAGAAACGGACGAAGATCGCGTGGGCCTGCTGCACCAACTCGCCGGCCTCGATCCACACCCGGAGAGTGTTCCCGTCAACGTGCTGGTGCAGGTCGAAGGAACACCACTCACACCCACCGAATCGATCGATCCCTTCGTTCTGGTCCGGACGATCGCCACAGCACGCATCCTGATGCCCCGATCCCGGGTTCGATTGAGTGCTGGACGACGATCTCTCAACAGGGAATGCGTCACGCTCTGCTTCCTGGCCGGTGCCAATTCGATCTTCGTGGGTGATCGACTGCTCACGACTCCAAACCCCGATCGCTCTGAAGACGCGCAGCTGCTTGAAGACCTGGATCTCATTTCAACGGGTCATGACGCGTAAGTTAGCAGAACGAAAGACACTCCATCGACTCGAAGCAGAGCTGACGTCGCTACGGTCACACTACCTTTACCGCTACCCGGAAGTCGGGAGTGGATTCCAATTTTCTTCGAACGACTATCTGGGTCTCTCCCGTCACCCGGCGATGGCCGCCGCCGTCCAATCCGCCGTCGAAGCTTCGGACCGCGTTGCCTCAACCGGATCGCGTCTGCTTTCCGGCCACGTGGGAGCATGGGAAAAGCTCGAAGAAGGATTCAGCCAATACGTTGGGGTCGAAGCCGCGCTGTTTTTCAATTCCGGCTATGCGGCCAACATCGGACTGCTCACGGCGATAGTGCGCGCCGAGGACACCGTCTTCTCCGATGCAGCGAATCACGCCAGCCTGATTGATGGCATCCGATTGGCCGGTTGCCGGAAGGTCATCTTTCCTCACCTCGATCTGGATTTCCTCGAAGACGCTCTCCGCAGCAACGACAGCCGTGGCGACGAGCGTTTCATTGTTGTCGAGAGCATATTCAGCATGGATGGCGATCGCGCGCCTATCGATCAGCTTGTCAGCCTGGCCGAAAAGTATGACGCGGGTTTGATCGTTGACGAAGCACACGCGACGGGTGTTGTGGGTCCCGACGGACGCGGCCTCATCGCTCTGTCCGATCGGTCCGACGCGATCATCGCCAGCATTCACACCTGCGGAAAGGCGCTGGCCGCTTCAGGAGCTTTCGTCGCCGGATCAAGGACACTAAAAGAGTATCTGACCAACAACGCACGTCCTTTCATATACACGACTGGTCTGCCGCCATATATGGCTGCTCAAGTCGGGGCTGGAATCAAACTCGGAGCTGCCGCCCAAGACGCGCGTGCCCGGCTCAGCGCGATGTCAGAAAGCTTGCGCGAGGGTCTCAAAAACGCCGGTTTCGACTCGGGGAATAGCAATACTCAAATTGTCCCGGTTCTGCTCGGAAGCAATGAGAGAGCGCTCGACACGGCCCAACGGATGCGGGACGAAGGCTTCGAGGTGCGGGCCATCCGCACGCCTTCGGTTGCTGAAGGCACCGCACGGCTGCGACTGTCCGTTACCGCCGACCTCCCGCCGGATGCCATCGATGGCCTGGTGGATGCGATGACGCGTTGTCGACGTGATAGTGATCGAATCCGGTGAGAGACTTGTTCGTAACCGGAACCGACACCGGGATCGGCAAGACCGTTCTCTCGGCAACGCTCGCCACTGGCCTCGACGCGGCCTACTGGAAGCCGATTCAGACGGGCCGGCTAGGAGGAGACGAAGAAACCGATCGCGAATCCGTGGTTCGCTGGGCAGGCCTTGACGAAGGAGACGCTCCGGTGGAAGCGTTTGTATTCGATCCACCTGTTTCGCCGCACCTGGCTGCGCAGAACGCCGGCGTCAGGATAGCCCTGTCCGCGTTACGGAAGCCCGAAGTTACCAAGCGGCTGATCATCGAAGGCGCGGGTGGTGTGCTCGTACCGATCAATGAGAAGGACCTGATGCTCGACCTGATCGGGCAAGTCGATGCCGATGTCGTGGTCGCGAGCCATACGGGACTGGGTACAATCAACCACACCCTCCTTACAGTCAACACCGTCCGCCATGCAAATCTGAATCTGGTCGGAGTCGTCATGATCGGTGAGGAAAACGTCGAAAACAGGAAAGCCATCGAACATTACGGCGACGTTGCCGTAGTCGGGTGGATACCAATCCTGGGGACAATCGATCGGACTACTCTGCACAGTGCGTTTCGGAACCACTTCGACCGGGCGGCCTTCAATGGATAAACCACTCCACATCTGGCACCCGTACACGCAGGAATCGCTCGATCCAGAGCCTATCCGCATTAAGAGAGCCGAGGGTGTGTATCTGTACACCGAAGACGGCCGGCGGCTTCTGGACGGGATTTCCTCCTGGTGGGTCAACACTCACGGGCATGCGCATCCACGTATCAGCGCGGCGATCGCGAAACAGGCCCGGGAACTGGAACATGTCATCTTCGCCGGATTTACACACGAACCCGCCGAACGGCTCGCCTGCAAACTCCGGAGCGTAACGCCTGAAGGCTTGTCTCACATTTTCTTCTCTGATAACGGATCCACCGCGGTCGAGGTAGCGTTAAAAATGGCCGTCCAATACTGGAAAAACCGCGGCGCAGGCCAACGAAAGAACATCATTGCTCTCGAACATTCCTATCATGGCGACACGGTCGGCGCGATGTCGGTCAGCGCGGAATCACCCTTCACTGAAGCGTTTAACCACATGTGCTTTGAAGTCCAACATGCACATTCGGCTTATTGCTACCGGTGCCCGGTGGGACTCAAACGGGAAAGTTGTTCGATCGAATGTGTGGCATCGATACAAACACTGTTGGAACAGCAGGCAAGCACCGTCGCCGCTGTCATCGTCGAACCCCTCCTCCAGGGCGCGGGCGGTATGATCATGCATCCTCCCGAATTCCTGGAACGGATTGGCCAGTTGTGCCGCGAACACGGCGTCCTGTTGATCGCCGACGAAGTGTTAACCGGTTTCGGAAGAACAGGTGCGATGTTCGCCTCCGAACTCGCCGGGGTGACGCCCGACATCATGTGCCTCTCGAAGGGATTGACGGGTGGGTATCTCCCGTTTTCGGCAACGCTCTGTTCTGAGGAGGTGTACGCGGCCTTTCTCGCCACAGACCGCATGCGTACGTTCTTTCATGGCCACTCCTACGCCGGCAACCCCCTGGGTTGCGCGGCAGCTCTGGCGAACCTCGAGATCTTTGAATCCGAGCCCGTCTTCGAACGGATCCGAACCATCGAACGTATTCACCGGGAACGACTCCCCTTGTTGGGGGAAAGTCCCCTCGTCGGTGACACGCGCATGATCGGCACCGTCGCCGCACTCGAGTTGGAAACGGATGATCCGGGTTATCTGTCCGACGTCCGACCTGTGCTTTACGACTTTTTCATAAACCACGGTGTCCTGCTGCGGCCTCTCGGAAACATCATCTATATCCTGCCGCCCTACGTCATACAGCCCGACGAATTGCACTTCATCTACGATGTAGTCGCCGAAGCGCTCGAACACATTTCCAACCGGTAGTTTAGAAGTCCTGAGCCGGCACAATCCCGGATTTTCCGTGAAGACAACCACTCTCTGATACAGTTGCCTGAACAGGCAGCCTCTTTGCGATTTCGATGAGCATAACGACCTGGTACGTCGCGCTTCCCCGTCCCGATCACCGGGTGCGCTTCGTGTCCGGGTTATATGAAAAACTTCCACCCGAAGACACGAGTGTCTTTACAATATAAACTTCAATCTTCAACTCCCTCGAGGTGAACTTGATGTTCAAACGATCGGCCTTGATGCTCATTCTGGTTTTTGTCCTGGGGCCGCCTAAGGCCGTGTCCCAGGACACGTCCAGAACGATATACCGTTCCGGTTTCAATGGACCCTGTAGTTCGAGCATCCGGTTGACGGAGTCTCCTCCCGCGCGATTCTGGTGCCGGGTTCCCAATGGACGGGCCATTCGTATTCCGATGGAACCGGTGAATGTTGAAGCGCTTACGGGGGTTCGTGTCTGCACGCTTGAGGCGCTGACGCGGCGGGAAGACGAGGCGCCCTGCGGTTTTCCAGGGGCAATGCTTCTCTGGGAGGGCAAACCGAGGGCAGACATCGAAATCTCCCACGCCGGGTCTTCCTTCGGAGATCCACCGACCGAGCCTGAAGAGATATTCGTAGCCGTGCAGCTGGAATGGGACGGCGTCTTTCCTGACGACGGCAATTTCTTTTCCCTTGAATACGGAGACGATTCACGGGCGCTGAGAGCAATCACAGTTCGACTGGCGGGCGAACCGAGCGCAGCCACCCTCACCCCCGAGAACACCCGCATACGCATCGGGGCATCGGGATCCATCAAGTTGCTCAATGCACGGAAGTCCCAAAACGCGACGTGGTTTCCTGACGGCGAAGCGATGCTTGTGGGTGGTGACCGGACCTACTATCTCAGGCTCGGCCGGGAATCATCAGTTCCGGAAGGCGAGTACGAGTTCTTCACGAACGGATATCTCCCCGAAGTCACCAATCCTTCTGCAGCGGGTTTTCTTGAAGTCGAGGCAGAATACGAAACCGGCCCGTGATCCGGATCAGTTGCCTATGCCGAGACTCGGATCACGAATTCTGCGATTGTATTCATCCAGTTCGTTCATCGGCGCGCAAATCGCCTCCGTGACGCCTGAAAACAAGCCTGTCCAGCCGAAAAAGCTCACGTCCTGGGGTCGCATGCGGGTGAAGATGGTGGGCTCTTGCACCCAGGGCGCGGTGTAATTCTTGGGGTCATTGACAACCACTCGACCCTCTATCGTGTTGACGCCGGTCCGTGTGTACCGCTCTTCTATCAGGGCATCGAAACCCGTTGGATTGGCAAATTCGTCGATCCACGCTCTTTCGTCGAGACCTGTTGTCTGGACGACTAGCGTGTCGCCCTCCCACGCGGCAACCGAGTGTCCGTACCAGGTCGGCCCCAGGTTATCGAGGTTCTCCCCCGAGGGCAGTTCCCGCCCATCCATCCAGAGCTCGCGTAGCGTTCGCTCCCACTGGAAGTGTTGGATCACCCTGTCTGCGGTGTGAATGAATTCTATGGGTTCATTCTCCTCCCAAACGAGCCTGGGAAAACCCTGAGGATTGCACATGTACATGGGGTCGTTGCTTTCGTTGGGCAGAGTGGTGAGATAGTCGGGAACACGCCCTTCCATCATTGCAACGCCAGCCGGCGTCAGAGGAGGTGGGTCGTTGTTTCGAGGAGTATCCCCCATCCAGTAGCCGGATAGATCACGCGGATCAAACTCCCCCGACTGTTGCTCGCCCAACGACGGGTGAGCCAGCCCAAAGGCTGCCAGCGCAATGACGAACACCGATGTCCACACGGACACCATCGACCGATTTCGCATCTCCTAAACTCCTTAGCTATGTATTAGGTCTGAAGTCCCCGAACTGGTTCTGTGCGTCCTGTGCACAGAATACCCGGTTAATCGATGGTGTTGGCGTTGCCCCGTGAATTCACAATTGTGCCATCCGAAAGCGTGACATTCCTGAGAATGCCGACCGGGGCACCCGAACGCGCGGGATTGTAGGTAACACTAACCTCCTGACCGGGCTTAAAAATATTTCTGCTCCAGCCTTGCCGGGACATCGTGCTCACGTTGCTGCTCTCGAAACCCCAGCCGACGACCTTACCGTCCGCGTCAACCGAGTCCAGAAAAAGCGTCACATGAGGGTTACGCCACGAGAATTCCGTCACCGTCCCATCGACCGACAACTCCTGATCCCCATCGTAGGTCTGGCCTCGGCCGTGGTGTGCGGACAGCGTTCCAACAGCGAGTGACAGGCCCACGAGGGCGACGGCGGCGCAGAACAGTCCAATCCGATAGTCTTTCATCGATCCTCCTGATTACTTCATAGGTGAGGGTCCGAACGATACCCGTAAGTTCCTTGAGCAAAAGAGCTTTTGGGCGTCCAACGCATGAGTGGACTCCTCAATTTTGTCCGATCGTAGACCGCGTCGAGTAGGGTGTCAACCCCTTTCGCTGAGGTCTCTGACCCTGTGTAATCAAACTGATGTCCTAAAGAGCGAAGAGACCCGCTTCCCTGTGGCTTCGACAGGACGAGTTATAACCGAATCTGGTGTTTGAGGGATTGAATAAGAGCGGCGTATCTGGTTGATTTGTTGTGACAAAACTTCAAAGCAACCATAGGAGATACGCCACTGTGAGCAAGAGTAACGTGAATGGACCGGAAGGTCGAGAAACGATTGAGGATCCAGTAACAGAACTACTACGAGTTGGGGCACAGCAACTGATCCAACGCGCAGTGGAAGCCGAATTGGCAGAGCTGCTATCCCAGCACGGTGGCCGGCGAACTGAGACAGGAAACGCCGGGGTGGTACGCAACGGTTATCTGCCGGAACGCGAACTGCAGACGGGATTGGGTCCGGTAACAGTCCAAATCCCGAAGGTCCGTGCCAAGACGGGCGAAGCTGTGACGTTCCGATCGGCCCTGGTACCACCGTACATTCGGAAGACGAAGTCGCTGGAAGCAGCGGTGCCGTGGTTGTATTTGAAAGGCGTTTCCAGCGGCGAGATGGGTGAGGCCCTAAAAGTTCTTGTCGGTCCCCAGGCGCAGGGTCTGTCGGCGAGCACGGTATCGCGGTTGAAACAGGTTTGGGGCGAACAGTACCGCCTCGGATGCGAGGAGCGTTTGGATGCAGATCGCTGGGTCTATGTCTGGGCCGACGGCATCTACAGCGGACTTCGGGCGGAACAAACCAAGTTGTGTGCATTGGTCGTGATCGGCGTGAATGAACGCGGAGAGAAGCGTTTCCTGGCGATCGAAGACGGTGTACGGGAATCGACACAGAGTTGGCGCGAGGTCTTGTTGAAGCTGAAGTCCCGTGGGATGAATGTTCCGAAGTTGGCCATCGGTGACGGTGCGATGGGGTTCTGGGCCGCACTGGAGGAAATCTATCCCGAGACACGTCAACAACGTTGCTGGATGCACAAAGTCATGAACGTCCTCAACTGCCTGCCCAAGTCGGTCCAGGCGAAGGCGAAACAGGCCCTGCACTCGATCTGGCAGGCCGAGACGAAGGCAGACGCCGAGAAGGCATTCGACTTGTTCATTGAAACCTATGAACCGAAGTATCCGAAAGCCACACTCTGCCTGCAGAAAGACAGAGAGGAACTGCTGGCCTTTTACGACTTTCCGGCCAAGCACTGGCAGAGCATCAGAACGACGAATCCCATTGAGTCGACCTTTGCCACCATTCGACACCGAACGAAGCGATCCAGAGGTTGCCTGACACGGGATGGCATGCTGCACATGATGTTCAAACTGGGCCAGTGCGCTGAGAACAATTGGCGACGATTACGAGGATTCGATGATCTGAGCAAGGTAATCATCGGAGTGAAATTCAACGATGGTGTCGAAGCGACACAAGTCGATCAGGCCGCCGCTTGAATCAATCTCCTAAACACCACTTTTGACAATAACTCCGACAGGACGGCGACCTGCCACTGCCACTGTTAACCCCGGCGACAGCGACGGCGTAGACCGCCGGGTTCTCGTCACCGCCCACAAACATCAACAAAGGAAAAAGGGGCCAAAGCCCGATGAGCCCGTTTCACGATACGTTTACCCAGAGATACCCGCCTGGATGCGATATGACGATTCGGGTCTATCTCTCGTTAATCGGAGCCTGGCGCTGGAGTCTAGGTAGCGTCAAAACGAGGACGTTAGGGAGCGTTTTCGTGACGGTGCTCCGTCTCTAAGGGGCCACCCGGCTTTCACTTGTACTTTATTTTCAGTCAGTCCCGGAATGGCTGGTCGCTTGCTTCTCTCCAAGCAGAAAAAGCGGGCCAAAAGATACTTTAGGGAGGATAGGACCATGAAACTCTTGCTCCCCATCACCATGCTATTTCTTGGGTTGCCTGTCTTCGCGCAGACGCGGGTCGTGATCGACAACACAACGGACCATGAAGTGGACGTCCGCCGTGTTCACCGATTGACTGAAGAGGCCTCGCTGACTCCGGTGATCGTGAATCCACAACCATCGTTCACATCTGGCCAAAGATGGAACTCCAATCGATCAGCGGGCGAGGGATCGCCTCGTTTTTCGTCGAACCGAACCATGTCTTCATGCAGGAGGTGGATTACCTCGCATTAGTGCAAGGGGTCCTTCTCACGACATTTCCTGACCTGGCCCTTACTGAAATAGCCCGCGAGGGTCGTCGCATCTGGCTGGAGGACAACCTCGTGCTGCACCTTCGATGCAATGACCACCGTAGCAGCCAGCGGCTCTCGGTAGCTGCGATGACCGATCGCGTGTGATTGGGAAAAACCCCGGCACTAGTCACCGGAAACCGGAGATTCCAGCGCCGCTTCCGGTGACAAGTGACTCCGGAAACCGAAGAGGCCTCTAAAATCTTCCAGGATCAGGTAGAGGGACGGTACCAGAAGCAGCGTGATTACGGTGGCAAACAGGACGCCCGATGCCATCGCCACAGCCATCGGGATCATGAACTGGGCCTGAAGACTGGTTTCAAGCATCAAGGGCGTGACACCGGCGGTTGTTGTCAATGAAGTCAGCAGAATCGGCCGGAATCGAGCCGCGCCCGCCTCACGCACTGCGTCCTTCAAAGACCCATGCTTACTCACCTGGCGATTGATGAAATGAACCAGGACGAGACTGTCGTTAACGACCACACCAGCGACGGCGACCATCCCCAGCATCGACATGAAGTTCAGCGTAAAACCGAGGACGACATGGCCGATCACGGCACCGATCAGGCCGAACGGAATCGCAGACATTACAATCAAAGGCTGCACGTAAGACTTAAACGGAATAGCCATCAACGCAAAGATCACGAAGAGCGCAACTAGAAATCCACGGGTCAGGCCATCGACAAACTCACCCTCCGCCTGCTGCTCGCCTTCAAGGGAATAGGTCACCTGTGGATGATCCTCCAGAATTTCGGGCATGTGGTTGACCGAAAAATCGAAGAGGATCGTGTTGGCATTGCCCACTTCCTCGTCCACGCCGGCCGTCACGTTGATTGCCCGCTGTCGATCCACGCGCCGGATGCTGGAGAACCCGCGCCCGATCTCCGCATTCGCAACCGTAGCAAAGGGCACCTGTCCACCGTCCGGTGTTCGTATCCTCATATGTTCCAGATCGCCGATGGACTCACGCTCTTCGGCCGGATAGCGGACCATGACGCGGACATCGTCCCGGCCCCGCTGAATCCGCTGGGCTTCTTCGCCAAAAAAACCCTGGCGAACCTGCCGGCCCAGATCCTGGAGAGACAAGCCGAGAGATTCCGCACTGGGTTGAATGGTCAATTCGATTTCCGGTTTGCCGCCGCGAAAAGAGTCCGTGATGTCGATCACACCCGGATATTCCGCCAACCGGGCTCTGACTTCAGCCGCCACCCGGCGCAGTTCATCGACATCCGGTCCGGCCAACTGGACATCAATGGGCTTCCCCGCACCGGTCATCAAGTCCGTGTTGTAAGCCAGTTCCACGACGCCGGGAATCGGCGCGACTCGCTCTCGAAGACGGCTGCCAATCTGAGCACTGGAGAGGGGACGGATATCTCCCGTTATGAGCTCGATGTTGAGTTCCCCAAGGTAGGCCTGCGACCGTGCCACACCACCCCCCATCGGATTCTGGGCCGCCGACGGACGCTCTCCTACGCTCGAGAGCACGTGCCGGAAAAGCGGATAACCGTATTCAGTCTCCAGGTCCGCTCCTAACTCGAGCGCCGCTCGCTCGATATTTTCTATCGCCCGGGCTGTGACTTCGGCGGGAGTTTCCTCCGGCATCGTCAGCGCCACGATGACGTTGTCGGAATCCATGTCGGGCATGAAGACGTAATCGATCTTGCCGCCAAAGATCAACCCAAGGGTCAGGACCAGCGCGGCCACAGCTATCGATGCGGTCAGGTAGCGCCACTCGATCGCCTGCCCCAGAACGGGGGTATAAATCACGCGAACGAACCACTCCAACATATGAGTAAAGCCGTCGAAGAAACCATTCCACGCCCGCGCGAGCAGGTTCCGTTTCTTATCGCGGGGTTTCGGTCCCTGATGTGAGAGATGGTAGGGCAGTACGAGTTGGGATTCGACGAGTGAAAACAGCAGGACCGGAATGACGATCAAGGGAATGGCCCGTGTAAAATTGCCCATCATGCCGGAAACCATCATGAATGGAGAAAAAGCTGCAATTGTCGTCAGAACTCCGAATATGACAGGAATCGCCACCTCCTGGGTTCCAACGATTGCACCTTTCAAGCCCTCCCCGTATTCGTCCTGACGGTAGTGGATCCGCTCGGCGATGATAATGGCGTCGTCGACGACGATTCCCAAAACCAGGATGAACGAAAACAAGGTCATCATGTTGATCGTCATGCCCGTGAACTGCATCGTCGACACCGCGCCGAGAAACGCAACAGGAATACCGATCGCCACCCAGATTGCCAACCGCAAACGCAGGAAAAGCGCCAATACGACGAAAACGAGCAAAAGTCCTGTAAAGCCGTTGCGCAGGAGCATGTTGGTGCGGTCTTCCAGCATCTCGGAGGTGTCCTCCCAGGTCGCGATTGAAACGCCCGGAGGCAGGACATTACTCACCTCTTGAACATAGTCACGAACGGTCCGAGACACATCCGGAGCGTTTTCATCCCCCACACGAAACACCTGGACCATGACCGCAGGTTGGCCGTCGAACCTCGACCACTGGTCCGTCTCTTCAAAGCCATCGATCACCGTCGCCACGTCGCCCAGTCTCAGGCGGCTGCCATCTGGCCGTGCCAGCAGCGAGAGGTCTTCATATTCTTCGCCAATGTAGGCTTGTCCTTCAGTGCGCAGAAGGATTTCTCCGGTATCGGAGTTGACCGAACCTCCGGGGAGATCTATTGACGACCGCCGGACCGCCTGCGCGACATCGTCGAAGGTCAAGCCATAGCGTCTTAGGGCGTCCTCGGACACCTCGATCGCGATCTCGTAAGGTCGAATGCTTTTCAGGTCGGCTTGACTGATGCCGTCCAGCGCCAGAAGTTCATCCCGAACCCGTTCGCCGAGAAGTCTGAGGTTCAGTTCACCCGTGTCCCCGTATACTGAGACGTTGATCACCTGCCTCCGGATCAACACCTCTTGAACAATGGGCTCTTCGGTCTCCAGCGGGAACGTAGAGATCGCGTCAACCCGGGCCTTGACGTCATCGAGGACTTCTCGGGTGTCGTAGCCGGTCTCAACCTCAACCATCAGGGACGCGGAGCCTTCGGAAGACGTCGACGTAATCCGTTTCACCCCTTCCAGGCCCTGGATCGATTCCTCGAGTCGAACTGAAACCGCTTCCTCGACCTCTTCAGGTGCCGCCCCCCGATAGGGCACCGAAACCGAGATCATTTGGGCTTCAAACTCCGGAAAAACTTCCTGATTAACGGAGAAAATTCCCATCACACCCAGAATGATGATGATGAACATCAGAAGGTTGGCGACGACACCGTTATTTGCAAACCACGCGATCAGCGATTTCATCGACTACTCCTCTATCGAACCCATGACCGCGGTTCCCTTCTCTCCGACCGTTTCCTCGGCAGGCAAGCCTTCGATCACACGGACACGCATTCCGTTGACCGCGTTCTCCAGGGGAGACACCACGATGTGATCGCCATCGGTCAGGCCGGATCGCACCAGAACCCGGTCCCGCTCCAAACGGAAGATCTCCACCTGTTGAAAACGCAACACACCGGCTTCGTCTACAGTCAGAACCTGATCTGCCCCCCGCAGAACCGATCGCGGAAGAATGGCTACACGTCCGGAAGGTCGTCCCAGAATCTCGGCCTCCACAAACATACCGAGCGCGAGCGGTGGACGGAGGCGCTCTTCGCTTCGGGCATAGGGATCTTCAACACGGGCAATCGCGTGCACCATGCGCGTGCGCGGATCGATCTCTCCTTCAGTGCGCACGATCCGTCCCCGCCACTCGTGTTCCTGGCCGGCAAATCGAGCCCGTAGGATGACTTCGGGTCCAGCGACTGACTCGGATCCATTCTCGCCACGATAGGCGAGGGGCAAATCGACGAACTGCAGTTCGCTGTCCGGAATCGGGAGCCGGATTTCCGCTGCGTCGACTGAGTAGAGCGTGGCTACGGAAATTCCGCGTTGAACGAACTGCCCCACGTCGACGCGCTTGGAACGGACGCGTCCGGCATACGGAGCACGCACGATCGTCCGTTCCAGGTCGTACTCCGCCTGTTGAAGGGCAGCCTCGGCGGAAGCCAGAGCAGCCTCGGCCTCCGCGATTTGCGGTTCACGCATTGCCAACGGCGTTGGCCGACCCGCACCCAGCAACTCCCATTCTCCCATCGCAACCACCGCTTCCTGACGCTCGGTTTCCAAGCGCAACGCCGCCTGGGCGATCGCCGATCGAGAACGCGTCACGGCGAATTCGTACTCGCGGGAATCGAGTCGGAGTAATACGTCTCCTTCTTCGAAGAATCCGCCCACTGCCAATGACGAAGATATTTCCATTACACGCCCAAACACCTCGGGAACGAACTCGGTCTCCGTCCGCGGAGCCACCGTGCCTTCAGCTCTCACTCGCAACCTCACGTTGGAATAGGACACCTCCATCGTCTCGACTAGGGGAAGCGATACTTCAACGACGCGTGTTTCGGGAATCGGCCGGTTCTGAATCATCGTCCAGCCCGCATATCCGGCGCCGGCGACCACCGCCATCGGCAACACAATTCTGAGTAATCGTTTAATCAATCGGATTCACCTTCGAATTTGGCCACGGCCATCACGTCCAAAGCTGAGGGAACATCTCCGCTGTCGAAGCCTCCGCCCAGCGCCAGATGAAGATCGACTCGATTGTCGAGACGCGCACGCCGCAGCGCCAGCAGCTGGCTTTCAGAGTTGTAGGCCGTGCGTTGTGCGGAAAGCACCGTGATTATGTCCGTCAGCCCCAGGCGATAACGTTCTTCGGCCAGGTCCTGTGCTGCCAGGGACTGGCGTACGGCCTCCTCCATCGCCCGTTCCCTCCGGAAGAGAATCTCTTCAGATGCCAGTGCGGACTCGACTTCCTGATACGACTGAAGCATTCGGCTCTCATAGCTGGCCAACAGTTCGTCGACCGTACTCTGGCTCCGATCCACGGTCGCCTTCAGACGGCCGTTGTTGAACAAGGGTTGGACGAGATTGCCAACAAAATTCCAAACGAAGAGATCGTGATCGAGAAGGCTGATCAGGTCGTTGCTGGAGGTCCCAGTTCCCGAAGTCAGGCTGAATCGCGGTCGCAGGTCCGCCTGTGCCTGTGCCACGCGCGTATCGGCAGCCAGCACCTGCAATTCAAGGGAAATCAAATCCGGACGGCGATGGACCAACTCGGACGGAAGTGCTCCGGGAACGGAGGTCGGCAACTCGGGCAGATCGGAAATCAATGCATATCCGCCGGAGGGATACCGGCCCATCAGTGCCTCCAAAGCCCGCCGGGCACGCTCGCGCTGTTCGAGACGCTGCTCAAGTGTGGCTTCGGCCGTCGCCGCTTCGGTCAGGGCCAGACGCAAATCCAGGGAAGGACGCAAACCGCTCTGGAACCGCGCCTGTACCCGCTGGGCGGAAACGCGATAGCTCTCAAGCGAAATCTCAGCCAACTCGACTTGCCGCTGGGCCTCGACCGCAGCGAACCAGGCCCTGGCCACCTGACCCGTCAGCGAAAGGCGCGCGGCCGCGAGATCGGCATACCGTGTCCGCGTGTTCGTTACCGCCGCAAGCTCACCGGACAGGATCCGTCCCCAAAGATCCGGCTCCCAGCTCGCGTTCAAGCGCACCGTGTAGTTTGTGGAAGTCGAGCTCAATACGTTGGATTCACTCCCCGGGATCGGGAAGCCGATGAAGTTCTGCCGTTGCTGACTGCGGCCTGCGGTAAGGTTTGTGTCGGACAACAAACCCGCTCCGGCAATGACCGCATCCGCGCGGGCTGTCGCTATCCGCGCCGCGGCGGCACGGAGATCGTGGTTTCCCTCGAGCGCTTCGGCGATGGCGCGGTCGAGATCAGCGTCCTCGAAATAAGTCCACCAGTCCTGATAAGGAATCTCCGTGTCCAGTTCGCCGCCAGTCCACTCCTCGGGGGCCGTGACGCGCAGATCGTGTTGAGGCGTCGGAATGCTCTTCGCACATCCGACAGCAACGACCATCGCAAGCAGTAAAATAAGACTTTGCCACCGCCTCATCTGGAACTCCTCTCCACGGGCACACGTTCTTCGACCGGGTCGGGCACGGGAGCTTTCAGGCCGGCCGCCATGAACTGAACCAGTCGCGCTATCGTGCCTTCGGGGTCTTCGACAACACAGAGTCCGCCGCTCGCTTTTCCAATCCACTCCTGCTCTCTCAGAATGAAAATCATGGAACCAAAGGCCATGAACGTGCGCCAGGACCTCTCTTTGTTAGGAAGATCCGGTAAGGCATTCGCCAGCGCCTCATTGAAACGCTGCTCCACTTCTCTGAAGAGATCGTTGAATATGACTTCCATGTAGCCGGACCGTTCGGTGAAGAGCCGGCCTGCAAGTCTTCGATACTGCACACTGAGATCCAAGCGGAACGGCGGTGCGACCATTGCGTATAGCACGGCCTCAACCGAGGGCTGTCCTTTGACAGCGCCCTGCTCGACTTGATTGAGTAGTTCAATACGTGCCCGATTGATCGGATCAAAACGCCGCCGAAAGACGGCCCGTACCAGTTCTTCTTTCGAACCGAAGTGGTAGTGGATCGCCGCTGAGTTGACGTCTGCTGCAACGATGATGCGCCGCAGCGGCACCGCCCCGATGCCGTGTTCGGCAAATAGAGATTCGGCGGCATCGAGAATCTGTTCTTTGGTGTCGGCCATGACGATTCAAACGTAGCAGGTTTCAATCAAACAATTCAATCAATCGCTTGAACCATTTGATTGAAACATTCTAATACGCACATTTAAAAACGTTTAAAGTTCGAAGACAACTGCGATTTTAGGACAGAAAACCCAATTTCCCGCTGGTGTTTGAATCATAGAAAGAGCTCCAACATACAGACATCGCATAAATTGTGCGGAAGAGCAGGAAGCCTTTGGTTCTTAACACCGTCGTGCAGGACTCCCCACCGTCGGTGGGATCCGTCCTTAATCGAGGGATTGAATTTTGTCTTCGAGGGTGCTGCGAGAGAAGGGATTCTGTGTCCACCGGAGGGCCTCCTCGTAAGCGGCGAGAGCCTCATCGGACTTCCCGTCTGCCTCATAAAAGGGTCCGATCAGGGAAGACAGCGAGAACGACGACACTCTTGGCGTCGCAATAGCCAGCAGAACCGAGGTCGCCAGTCTTAGATCCGCACGTGACGGTGTTGCGGACAAGCGCTCTCTCAGGTCACCAAACAGCACGGCGTAGGCACTCGACAGATCGCTGCGCTCGCTCGCTATCGTATCCATCAAAGAAACCAAAGCGCTTGCCTCACTGTCCGGATAGTCGGGTGTTTCCAAATATCGGGGTGGCGCATCGAGGGCGGCGATGTCTGCGATCACCTGCCGGATCGTCTCTCCATCGGCATCGAGACGGTCATAGCGCAAGCGATCGGGTGTGTCATCCCGGCCGTGGTAGTCCTCATGCGTGGCATTTGAGAAAAACAGGTAAGGAACCTGTGCGACGGCAAAGGGTGCAAAGTCACTCCGTGGACCCACCAGATCGGTTCCGAGAAACACGAGTTCGGAACCGCCTCTGAGGCCCACAATCTCGCCAAGCTCGGGCGCGAACTCGGTGCCCAGCACGATCAAGGTCCAGCGCTCCAGATCGATGAAACTCCGACCCATGGTGTCCATAACGACAACAGCCAGGGCATCGTCCAGGGGCAGAATCGGATTGGCGACGTAGTGCCGGGACCCAAACAAACCGCGTTCTTCGTCATCGAAGGCAATAAAAATCAGTGACACGCCCAGATCGGCATCGCTGAGAGAGCGCGCCAATTCCAGCATCACGGCAATCCCGGCCGCGTTATCACTGGCCGAGGGGAACCCCCTTCCCTGCCCGTCGTAGTGCGCGCCAATGACAATATGCCGCGAGGCGGTGCCCGATCGTCCGATGACGTTTCGAGTGTCGGGGTCGATGTCCTGGAATTGGGTGTCGAGACCCATGGAACGGAACTGCTCGAACACGTAGTCCGCCGTGGCCCGAGCTCCCCGACTCTCCGAGGCCCGGCCTTCACGCGCCGGATCGGACAACCACCGGACATCGGTCTCCAAACGATCCCGAGACTGCGCCGCCACGCATAACAACGCAGTCACGGCGATCGCGGTGATCCATTTGAACCGGTGAGTTTTCATATGCAATCAGTGTCCTCGCTTAGCAGTTCGGTGTTTAACGAAGGGGACGGACGCTTCAGCCGAAACACACTCGCCAGGCCACAAATTTCATGAAGTGTCCGTCCTCTTCCCCTAAAAGGCAAAGAACAAGCCCACGCTCGACTCCCACACCTTGAGGTATTTATCCTCGACACCCCGGATCGCATATCCGCGGACATCCAAACGCACGCCCCAGGGGCCAAACACCGACGCCTTGATACCCGCTCCATAGTTGACGCTGAACTTCGTGCCGAAGGCAGCGGGTCCGCTCCCTCCAGCCCGAACCACTCCGATCCCGGCCGTAGCGTAGGGTTGAATGGCGACGGCAGGAGGCTGGACAAGCACGTTAGTGTTGTAGATCAAAGCGTTCGCCCGACTGTCCAGAAAGTTGGGGCTGAACGCCAGGGTATGTTCGAAACCGACGGCCGCGTTGGATCGATTCAATCGGGCTCCGAAAACGCCGAAGTCCTTCGCGTCGGTCAGGAGCTGTCCGGCGGTTCCGGAAACAACGGTCGAGAAATCGCCCAGAGTGACGCTGCCCGGGTGATTGAATCCGCCAAAAAGAGTGAAGTCATCAGCGCTGAGAGGAGCGACTGAGACAAGGGTTGAAACGAGGATGAGAAGAAAACACCGGAAGTACTGCATCAGGAAATTATAATCAATCGCATGCATAAGGACAGTGGCAATAGAAGTCATGGGACCCACGCCCCAGTGCGCCCGTCGATAACCGGCTGTGTCGGAGAGGCATGCGTCACGCGATGTGGGTCCCCGGGCTTGCTACTGCTTTTCATGTTGATCGCGCAGCCTGCGCTCTCGCAGGTGGATCAAGCTCGCCAGGCGATCGCTGCCGAGGAACATCTCGAGGCGGTTGAAATCCTCACGCCTGTGGTCGCGGAAAATCCGACTCCGGATGCTTACCTGTATCTGGGTCTGGCCCACGCCAACCTTTCTCAAAACGATCGAGCCCTGGAGCTGTTCGGCGAGGCGGCGCGCCTCTATCCGAACGATACACGCTTTCACAACGAAGCGGCCGGTGTTCATCTGGCGAACGGGGATATGGAAGCTGCGGTCGAGGCCCTCAATCGGGCACTGTCTATCGACGCCAATGACGCATACGCGTCCGACCTGCTGGCTTCGCTTCGGCTTTCCACCGGCAACGTTCGAGCGGCACTCGATATCTGGAACCGGGTCGGTCGACCCCGGATCGAAGAGGTGCTTGAAAACTTCTCGCCGCAATTAATCCATTGGACCGTCGGGCACGCATTGACTTTCGGGCCCGGGGACATCCTCGCCTATGATGCGTGGAAAACCACACAGGCCCGGCTGTTCAGGAGTCGGCTGTTCTCCAACGTCGGACTCGATGTGGAACCCTCCGGTCCCGATGATCTTTACAACGCGATCGTGCGAACGTCGAACCGGACCAACACACCGACGGAGATTCTTATTGACCTCGTGCGTGGACTGCCAATCGAAACCACTTATCTGGACCTTTGGAATATCGGTTTTTCCGGAATCAGCTGGAGATCCAATTTTCGATGGGATGATGACAGGCGCAGACTCCAGGGCGAACTGATCGTTCCCCTCCCACTACCCACACTGCCGATCATCGAGTTTTGGGACACGTGGCGGTCGGAGCGATGGGATCTTTCCCCGTCGATCCGGGACGCGTTCGCAGCTGAGGCGACCTTCGATTACAAGGTCAACAGCGTAGGCATCGACCTCAAGTTAACGCCAGTGCACCAAGTCGAAATAGACCTGGGTTTCGAATACAGGAACCGTGACTCCACCGGAAGCATCGCCGTACTGGGAATGGATGAGAGAAATTCCGGCATGCTCGATTTCGACATGATCCTCAACACTGTCGACGGACGTTACAACAATAAGCTTCGGGCCAAGGGATTCCTGGCACGTGATTCTTTGCTCGGGGATTTCAACTTCAGTGGAGGTTCGGTCGAGATCGCGAATCGCTTCCACATCACCGAGAATGCCCGAACAGTATTCGACTGGTCCGTGACGGGCGGCACCTCCCGTGGTGATCTGCCGGTCGATCACTATTTCATCCTGGGACTGACCAGTTTGACTGACTACCGCCTGCGGGGGCACGTGGCATCGGATGGTGGCCGCTACGGCAATGCACCGATGGGCACGGACTTCGTTCTACTCAATACCGACATCGAACATCGACTGGTCACAATCCCGCTGTTTAATACCCTCAGCATTCCTTTCATTGAGGTCAAAGCCCTGGGCTTCTTTGATTCCGCAAAGACGTTCGATCGGCAACGGGTATTCCGCCAAGGTGAATGGCTCAACGATGTCGGCGCGGGGCTGCGCTTTGAAACACCGACCAGCGCTTTCACCATTCTCTACGGCCGCGACACCAACGGCGGTGAAAACAACTTTTACGGATACGTCGAACGTCGACTCTGGTGAGAATCAGCGATCCGGATTCAATCGTCATTCCGCAAAACGGTCCCAGAAGGGACGGGTTCCAGCCGCAAGATTGACGATCTCGGCGTAGCTGCGGACACCTCCCTCAACTTGATTGGCCCTCAAGAACAGATCCAGGCTCCGGTTCTGCGTGCGACTCACCCAGTCGATGCGTTGACCCGCGATCCGGGCATACACGGCTTCGACATCGCTCCGTGGCCCTTGTTCAAGGAGCAAATCTGATTCGGATGACCGGAGATAGAACCAGAGCGTCAACCAGCCGCTATAGCGGAACGCCGTGTCGGAAGAGCCCAGCGCAGCCATCAGAGCAACGAAGTTGGCGTCGCCTTCGTGTGGGTAGCCATGGACATGTGCCAACTCGTGCAACGCGACCATGGGCATCTCGAACGATAAGAGCCCTCGGGTGACGATGGCCTCATGCCCGAAGGGATTAAACATTCCCTCGACACCGGCAGCACGAAAGAACGGATCGAGCACCCACGAAGATTTAACGCCCGAACCCGACGGCCAGGATGTACCGTCAAGTTCTCGAACGACGGCACCCACGCGGGCGGCGGCTTCCGCCTCCAGCCGGGCATCGCCGAAGGCAGCTGTGGAGCGCACGGCGTACAAATCGTTGAGTGCGGCCGCCGCCTCCTCGGTGAGATCGGCTATGGATTCGACGTTCACGCGCTCGGCACTGAAATCCAACTTGGTCAACAAAGGCGGCCGGTGGTAGTTGATCCCCCATGTCCAAAAGAAGAGGAGGTACCCGGCCGAGAACAAACCCAACAGACGAAGAAACTTCCTCCGATAGAGAAGGTAGGGGGCACCTAAAATCGCGAGCGGAACCAGTAGGTCCAGCCAGGAAAAGCCCACGGCCCGACCGAAGAAACCCATCAGCGACGAGACCAGGGGATAAACCCTTCTCGCGTAAAGACTCTCGACGAGATTTGAGGGAATCCAGCCCAAGAGCGACAGCATCAATGACGCCAGAGCCAGCCCGGCCAAACCCAGAGATAAACGCTTGAAAAATTTTGACTTGACCATCTCTAAGGGCCTTTGTTACGATCTGTGCTTCTTGCTTGCGGGTAAGTCGTTAGAAATCATAGCTGTAGACAGCGCCTCGGCATCCCTGTTCCTGTAGGGGCCCCAGGCTGGCTGATAAAACATAGATGGCCAAGAATTCTTATACGTTAATCATCGTCCCGAATGCCAGTTCGGGGCTTCACAAGTTTCGCATTCCCCTCTCTGCCGTCTACGCAGTGGCATGTCTGTTACTGGTTGGATTCTTTACCATCGTTGGCCTTGGATTCAACTATGCACGCATGGGACTCCAATCCGCTGACTATAACCAGCTCCGTGCCCAAAACACGGAACTCAAGGTGGAGAACCAGAACCTCGAAGTAGCGACCCGCCAGCTCAACACCAAGATTAAGGGACTGGAAAAACTCTCCGACGATATCCAGGAAATGATGCTGACCGATACCTGGAACCAGCGCTTCGGCCTGCTGGAGGGTGGAGGAATCGGCGGAGCCCTGGAAGACTATCCCACGTCGGCCATGATCGCCAGCCTGACGGTTCGCAACAATCTAGAAATTGCGCGCGACCGGACTCTGGATCTGGAAGACCAACTCCGCTTCGTCGAACAGATCGCTACATTGCGGGCGGGCAAACTGCTGTCGACACCATCCATGTGGCCTGTCGCCGGACCAATTCGAAGCGCCTATGGGCGCCGGCGTGATCCGTTTACGGGCGCGACTGAGCTACACCGTGCACTCGACATCGGCGCACTCTACGGCACGGTCGTCCGGACACCGGCGGATGGCAGGGTCGTTTTCGCCCGACGGCAGGCGAACTACGGGAACCTGATCGTGGTCGATCACGGTGGTGGCATTACGACACGTTTCGGCCACCTGTCCCGCTTCGAATCGGAAGTCGGTGAGCGGGTGCGGAAGGGCGATGTGATCGGCTACGTTGGCAACTCGGGTCGCACCACAGGACCGCATCTCCACTATGAAGTGCGCGTGAATGACCGCCCACTCAATCCCCGCAACTACCTCCCCGTCGCAACGTCTGCAATCGCGGACTGATCGATCAACTCCAAATAATCGGACCAGGGTGATTTTTTCGACGAATCCCTCTGTTTCCTTCGCTCTCCCTCTACCGTAGCGTTTCGATTCAGGCTATCCTTAAGGATGCTTGGCAATCTCGTTAAAAAGTTCGTCGGCTCTCGCAACGACCGCGAACTGAAAAAGATCCAGCCAGTCGTTGCCGCAGTCAACGAACTGGAACCCTCCCTGTCGGGTCTCACAGACGCTCAACTCCAGGCCAAAACTCCGGAACTCAGGGAAAAAATCGATCAGGGCGCCTCGCTGGAAGACCTGCTTCCTGAAGCCTTCGCCGTCGGACGCGAAACGGGCAAGCGCATACTGGGCATGCGTCACTACGACGTGCAGTTGGTCGGCGGCTACGCACTGCACACCGGCCGGATAGCCGAAATGAAAACGGGGGAAGGCAAAACCCTCGTCGCCACGCTTCCCGCCTACCTCAACGGTCTCGGCGGCAAAGGCATCCACGTCGTGACGGTCAACGACTACCTCGCCCACCGCGATGCGGAGTGGATGGGCCGAATCTATCGTTTCCTCGGGCTTGAAGTCGGAGTAATCAAGCACGGGATAGACGAGAAAGTACGTCGAGCCGCTTACGGGGCCGACATTACCTACGGGACTAACAACGAATTCGGTTTCGACTACCTGCGCGACAACATGAAGTTCGACGTGTCCCAACTGGTCCAGAGGGGGCACAACTTCGCGGTCGTCGACGAGGTGGACTCGATCCTTATCGATGAAGCACGGACGCCATTGATCATATCGGGTCCGAGTGATGAGGCGACCGACAAGTACTACCGCATCGACAAGGTCATACCGCGCCTGCGACGGGACATCGACTTCCAGATCGATGAAAAGCACCGGACGGCGACCCTCACTGAAGAAGGGGTCCAGAGCGCTGAAGGCCTGCTATCGGTGGCAAACCTCTACGATCCATCCAACATGGACATCCTCCACCACATCAACCAGAGCTTGAAGGCCCACTCTCTGTTCAAGCGCGACGTTGACTACGTGGTCAAAGACGGAGACGTCCAGATCGTGGACGAGTTCACGGGACGATTGATGCCGGGCCGCAGGTGGAGCGACGGATTGCACCAGGCGGTGGAAGCGAAAGAAGGTCTCAAGATCCAGCAGGAGAATCAAACCCTCGCGTCGATCACCTTCCAGAACTATTTCCGGATGTACGACAAGCTCGCCGGTATGACGGGAACGGCGGAAACCGAAGCCGAGGAATTCGGAAACATTTACAACCTCGATGTCCTGGTAATTCCAACCAACTGCGAGCTTGGGCGCATCGAATTTCCCGACATTATCTACCGGACCGAGCGCGAGAAATTCAACGCCGTGATCGAGGAGGTTCAGGAACTTAATAAAACCGGACAGCCCGTACTGGTCGGCACGATCACCATCGACAAATCAGAGAAGCTCAGCTCGATGCTCAAGCGGAAGAGGATCAAACACATCGTTCTGAACGCAAAGTATCACGCAAAGGAGGCCGAAATCGTCGCCCAGGCCGGACGCAAAGGGGCGGTCACAATCGCCACGAACATGGCCGGGCGCGGAACGGACATCTTGCTGGGCGGCAACCCCGACTTTCTCGCTCGCGATGTACTGCGCAAAGCCAACGTCAACCCGGACGAGGCGACGCGGGAACAGATGGCGGACGCACTCGAGAAAGTCCGGCCCGCGGTCGAGGCCGAACACGAAGAGGTCGTGTCCTTGGACGGCCTTCATATCATTGGCACCGAGCGCCACGAGGCACGACGTATCGACAACCAGTTACGCGGCCGGTCCGGACGCCAGGGCGATCCGGGTTCTTCGCGCTTCTTCGTCTCGCTCGAAGACGACCTGATGCGCATCTTCGCCGCTGAACGGATTTCCGGGATCATGCAGCGTCTGGGAATGGACGAAGGTGTCCCGATCGAGTCCAAGATGGTCTCCAAGCAAATCGAGAGCGCCCAAAAGCGGGTGGAAGGCCAGAACTTCGCAGCCCGCAAACATGTGCTTGAATACGACGACGTGATGAACAAGCAGAGGGAAGCCATCTACTGCCTGCGCAAACAACTGTTGGAAGAGCCGGATCAGAAGGAACACATCCGTTCGATAGCCGACGACATCATGGGGTCGCTGGTGTCACAGTTCGCATCGGAAGAAATCCATCCCGGAGAATGGGATCTGGAGGGCCTCCGGAAAGCCGTGCTCCGTCAGTACGCGTTCGATTTCAAGGCAGAGGGAATCAATCCGGATGATCTGTCCTCTGAGGAAGTGGAAAAAGCACTCCTTGAGGTTTCGCACAATAAATACGACGAAAAGGAACACATCATCAGCTCCGAAGCGATGCGGTTCCACGAACGGATGCTGATGTTGCAGATCGTCGATTCTCAATGGAAAGACCACCTGCTTGCGATGGATCACCTTAAAGAGGGTATTGGCCTGAGGGGATACGGACAACGGAACCCCCTCATGGAGTACAAAAAGGAATCTTTTGATCTTTTCGGAGGCCTGATGGACAGGATCGAAGAAGACGGGATCCGCTTCCTGTTCCTTCTTCAACCGGTCGATCAGCAGAAGCAGGCCGAACAATTGGAACGCCGGCGGAAACGGCAACAATTCGTAACGTCGAATCAAGGCGGCGAGGCCGGCCCTAAGAAACCGGTCAGAAGGGGTACCGCCAAGGTGGGCCGAAACGATCCTTGTCCATGTGGAAGTGGTAAAAAATATAAAAAGTGCTGTGGGGTGGCCGCTTGAACGAGCAGAAATTTCCTGAAACATACACTTTTGACGACGTCCTGATCATTCCCATGAAATCGGACGTCCTGCCCAGCGAAGTCCAGACCCGTACGCGATTGACCAATCGAATTTCACTGAACATTCCCATCGCCAGCGCCGCCATGGACACGGTTACGGACTCGCGCCTGGCGATCGCCCTTGCCCAACAGGGGGGTATCGGCATTGTGCACAGGAACATGTCGATAGAAATGCAGGCTTCCGAAGTCGACAAGGTCAAACGGTCTGAAAGCGGCATGATCGTCGATCCGATCACGATGTCACCCGACGACAGAATTCAGGACGCCGTCGACCTGATGGCGAAGTACAAAATCTCAGGTGTGCCCGTGACCGAGCGGGGACGCCTGGTCGGCATCCTCACCAACAGAGACCTGCGCTTTGAGGATCGCTTTCATCTTCCCATTCGCGAAGCGATGACCAAGGACAATCTCATCACGGTACCGGTGGGAACGACTCTCGACGAGGCCCAACAAATACTCCACGAGCATCGTATCGAAAAAGTCCTCGTCGTGGATGATAAGCAGACTTTAAAGGGACTCATCACGGTCAAGGACATCACGAAGAAAATCAAATATCCCATATCGGCTAAGGACGAACACGGTCGACTCCGGGTAGGCGCTGCGATCGGAGCGACCGGCGACTTCATGGAGCGGGCGGCTGCGCTCGTTGACGCCAAGGTCGATATCATCGTCATCGATACGGCCCACGGGCACTCCTCTCGGGTCATCGCCGCTATAGGGGCGGTAAAAAAGGCATATCCGGAAACAGGTCTTGTGGCGGGCAACATCGCGTCCTCAGAGGCCGCGGCCGATCTCATCGACGCCGGAGTGGATGCGGTCAAGATAGGCATCGGTCCAGGTTCGATTTGCACGACCCGCGTTGTGAGCGGAGTCGGTGTGCCACAAATCAGCGCGATCATGGAATGCAAAACTGTTTGTGCGGAACGCAACATACCACTCATTGCCGATGGTGGCATAAAGTTCTCAGGCGACGTCACAAAAGCTATCGCGGCAGGCGCCGACACGGTCATGATCGGATCGCTCTTCGCCGGCACCGATGAAAGTCCGGGAGAGGTGATTCTCTACCAGGGCCGGACCTACAAATCCTACAGGGGCATGGGATCGATAGGAGCGATGCAGGACGGCAGCAGCGACCGCTATGCGCAGGACAGGGAACAGCCTGCAAAACTCGTTCCAGAGGGCGTCGAGGGACGGGTCACCCACAAGGGACCGCTGTCTTCGATGGTCCACCAACTCGTTGGAGGGCTACGCTCGGGAATGGGTTACTGTGGTTGCAACACGATCGAGGAACTCCAGGTCAAGAGCCGCTTCATGAAGATTACCGACGCTTCGCTGAAAGAGAGCCACGTCCACGACGTCTTCATCACCAAGGAAGCCCCCAACTACCAGATCGAGTAAGGGAGAGTGCGGAGCCTTAAATTCAGGATGAGCTACTGACGGCGTCACTTGTTTGCGCGCCATGAACGGCGACACTTGTGGAGCCGTAAACGTCACTTGTGGAGTCCTACACGGCGACACTTGTGGAGTCCTACACGGCGACACTTGTGGAGCCGTAGACGTCAAGCAAGATAATTAAAATCGAGTCCCGCCCTTCAGATTTCAATAACTTCGATCACTTTCATCAAGGAGAAACAAATGGCACATGTTGGAAAAACTCAGCTCACCTATGTAATTTCTGCCCCGCCAGACCAGGTAGCCGAGGGCGACCGCATTTTTGAAAGCCACGGGCCCTGGATGGAATCGTCGCATCATCGCAGTGGCGACAAAGCCCTACTCACTTACAACGTGTCCAAGGCGCCCGAGCTTTCCAACCCACTGGATACGAGTTCCGCCCCGACCGGGAACACCATCTTCGTGCTCCACGAGATTTACGAGAGCGAGGCCGGAGTGACGGACCACTTTGAGCAAGCCATGGGTCATTGGAGCGAGTTCCCGGATTTCGTGAAGTGGCTCGGGAGTTGCAAGGTCTCAGGCGTCGCAGCTTCACCCGTGATCGAGTCCCTCTGGTAGGACGGAAACTGGATGGGGTGGGGTGAATTAACTGCGCGCAGAACCCGCAGGTGCAAATGGGGGCAACCCACGAAACCGTAGACTTGGCAGGCGCAGAGCTGTCACTGCGACAGGACGGGTTGCAGGCCGCTCTCGATGATGGCGTCGGCAATAACTGGAAAGGACAGGTATCGAATCAACGCTTCAGCGCCGTCTGGATTTCTCGCGCCGGTGACGACACCGGCCGAGAAAACAGTGACCTGCTGCACTTCATCCGGCAGCGGTCCGACATGATCTAAGCCGTCGATGGGAAGCAGCAAAGTCTTTTTCGACTCGATCATGTTCGTTTCCACTTCTGGTTGGCACTTAGCTGCTGTTTCGCAACTGAGTGAAACGTCGGCAACGATGACGCTACTCGTCCGAGGTTCGGAGCGTCACACTCCAGTCGCCTCCCGGATCGCCGACAACCTCTACTTCCCAGGGCCGACAGCACACAGAACAATCCTCCACGTAACCCTGTCGTCTACCGCCCCCCGCATCGACGGTTAGTTCAACAGCTTCACCGCAGTAGGGGCAGTTCGTTGCGATAGCTTCTGTCATCACATCCTGCCGACAAGTGTATTCCGTAGAACTGGATGAACCATAGCCATGCTCCTTCAGTGCTTGAATTCAGCACTGCTTAGCATTTTCACGGCCTGGCGCGTCGGAGCAGAGCTTCAACGGTCACCGGATTGGCGCTTGGCAGTGCTTCCGCCATGGCGGGAGCCGTGAGACGCCCCGACATTCCCCGCACCCCCATCCTTGCGTTTCGGCCCTCCACCCGCTGTTTCGATGTCGCCGGCTTCGATAAGTTTTACAAGCGGTGGGTGTTCGAGAGCTTTGTGCGACACCTGCCCCGTCTTCCCGGGTGCGAGAAACAGCCGTTTCCCGCCGGGTAAGGGAACGCTCAGAGGCACGCGAGTCTTGTTGGTGATGTCCATCTTCGTTTTCCAGCGACCGCAAGCAGCTCAAAGTCCCATAGGAGGATTACAGGACAACTCGCTAAACCATACTAGAGGTGCGGTTTGTTGGCAATCAGAAGCTCAAGTCCCCTGCGGGCTTGTCGCCGTTTGAGAAGGCCCTCTGTCTCGGTTGCCTAACAGCTAAAGGCAACAGGATTGCGGGAGAGTCGAGTTCGCAAATCGAGGACGCCAGCAGTGCCATCAAGCATCTCATGACGCCACAACGGTTTCAGACTATGGACGCGATTCTGCTACCGGTTTCTTCCGGCGCTCGGCGATGAACCCACCCGCTGCACCTCCAACGATTTTCAGGGCGTTCGCCGCGGCATACACCGTGGGATCCCGAAGGATAACCATATAGATCAAGGCAGCGATTACGCCGACTAGTGATCCATGCAGGACAAAGTCGGCGTCGACTTTCCGCGCCGACCACAGGCCGAACGCGAAGGCTAAAAATAAGCAAACCAAGGAAACCGTGATATTGAGAGTTGTCTCGCTAATCCCTGTGAAAGTAATGGGGATCAGGATTAGCAACATCGCCGCCTCTGCTCCGAATGCGGCGATCAATACGGGCCGCCAATGGATTGGCCTCATCGTTCCTGTTTTCCTTTGGGCCTAAGACCTGTGGGTCGTCCTGACCTGCAACTCTTGTCCTAGGAGTTGGGACGGAAACCGGCCACGTTGAGTCGAATTCGAGCCAAGGTTCTCTTGATCGTGATGTAGAGGGTCTGGCTGTCGGGGCCGCCGAAACCGATATTTGTTGGTCCATCTCCATCGTGAGGGGTGAGGATGATGCCCAGGCGTTCGCCCTCCGGCGAGATGATCACTACGCCGCCATTTGCTTCGCTCGCGCAGTAAAGGTTCCCGTTCACATCCACCTTCATGCCGTCGCATCGTGTCGGACTGAAGTCTGTCCGATCACTCAAGCTGCCATCGGCGGAGACGCTGTAACGAACGATCGTGCCCGCGTTGGTCACATACAGATATAGCTCGTCAGGTGAAAACGTAAGGCCGTTGGGGCCAATGTCATCGGCAAGCAGCTCTAAGTTGCCATCCCGGACGCGATACAAACTGCTAGGCAGTACGTTTCCCGACCCGGGGTTGGTCGAATGGGGATCGGTGAAGTAAACCCACCCATCTGAGCGCACAACGAGGTCATTGGGGCGGTTGAGTCGACTGCCTTGGTAATGATCCGCCAGAATGGTGCGTGTACCGTCTTCTTCGAGCCGTTTGACAGATCGATCTCCTTGTGCGGTCCACAGAATCCGGCCTTCCGTATCCAGGGCAACACCATTCGAACCGAACGAGACGGGATAGAAACGTCCGTTGAAGCCCCCGATGTACCCGGCCGTGTGGGGCAGACTCGCTCTGTCGGTGACATCGTTCAAACCAGTGCGCTCAATGAACACGGATAACTCCCCAACAGGCTCCCATTTGTAAATGACGTTCGCACTGATATCGCTGAACAGCAGGTACCCAGATGGGCCATCATCGATCCACAATGGCCCTTCAGCGTTTCCGAAATAGTCGCCCTTAAGCACCTCTACTGTCGCGTCGGAAGAGACAATCGCGTCCAGCGCCGGGTCAAGTCTTTCCACTGAGCCTACGGCGGGTGTCTGGGCGAAGGACAAGTGCAGGCCGCAAACGGCAATCAAGAAGACGCACATGCTTAGCTTTCTCACAACGAGCCTCCACTAGCGGCACAGGGCCGCAAAACATTGGTCAATCTCAGTCTAGCGGCGTCATTCCACAGAGAAAGCCAGCAAGACGTTTCCGGGGATGATACCCCCGTGATGGGAATAGCCGGAGTTCGTAAACACCATTCCACCCACAACTGTCACGCCGGCGTTGCTCATGGAACCTCCGTTGGCAGCTACGAGGTTCACTGTCGAGAAGTCCCGCGCGGTGTCGTACTCCCAGAGAGTCCTGCCATCCTCGGTCGACAATGCCCGCAATCGGCCGTCCATGGTTGCGGAAAAAAGAACCCCCGGAATCGCGGTGACTGCAGCTGCATGGGAAGGTTTGCAGGGCGTCCGATCTGCACATGACAGAGGCCGCACAGACCAAAGCGTACGCCCGCTTCGAAGATCGAAGGCCATGATTCCGCCCGTCGATTCGGGTTCTGAGGTGTTGAAGTAGTTGTTCGCCGCATAGACGTTTTCGCCATCGACGGCAGGCCCCCACATAATGCCGCCGCTGGTGGTGCCTTTGCCGGTCGATTCCTGCCAAATGATTCTTCCTTCGTCATCGGGATCAAAGGCATAGACCATGCCCAACTTATTTCCCGCCATAAGCACCTGCTGTCCATTCAGATCGACAAGAATCGGAGAGTTCGCGAAGTCCGTGTCCGGCGCTTCGGGATCCGGACAAACGAAGGGATCGCGACCGACGGCCCGGCAACTCGAGTTCCAGATGTCGTCTTCCACAACCTGCCGGATCCACCGAATCTCTCCGGTTTCCATATCGAAGGCCAGGATGGCATCGGAAGTGTTGGTCGCTGGTATGGAATAATTATTTCCAGTGCTCGCATATAACAAATTCCGTTCCTCGTCGATGGTTGGAGCAGTCCAGATCGGCACTCCTGAGGGACCCCAGAGCTGGGTTCCGATGCTGTTCTTGCCGATCGGTTGCGCCGCATCCGGAATCGTGTACGTCTTCCACAACACGTTTCCGTTTGCCGCGTCCATCGCGACCATACTCCCCCGAAACCGACAACAGGGATAATTCGGGTTGCGGACCTGGGACTCCACCCGCGAAGAAACCGGCACGTACAAACGGCCGGCGTGGAGAGCCGGCGCGCCCGTAACCACGGCCCGTGGATGGTCATCGATTCTCCTCTTCCATAACAACGTACCGGTTTCTGCATCCACTCCATATACATTCGCCGCCTGGTCTCCAAAGTATGCCCGAAGCGCACCGCCCTCAGAGGGTCCGACGCTGACGGCGCTCCGGACACCGGCCTCAGTCTGGAACATCCAGTGAACACAGCCAGTCTCGGCATCAAGCGAAAAGACATCACCCTCAGCTGTGCCCACATACAAACGACCGCCAACGATCACGGGCTGTGTGCCGCCTGAGGTGGCCCCGGGGTATCCGAACGCCCATTTCAGGCTCAAGCGCGGAACATCTTCCGTGCTCAGACCCGCGGAATCCGCTGGCTGAAAGCGTGTGTTTGTCAGGGTTCCACCCCAACCGTTCCAGGCCGGACCCGCCGGAGTGTTACTGAACCGAGCAACGTCGTCACCGCAATATGCAGACTGGGGGATCAGATCGAGGGGGACGGTCCCGAAGGCTTGACCCGACAGGTATTCGGCCAGAATACGCCGCTCGGCGCGGCTCCGTTCAGAAGCCTGAGCTCTCATCGTACCCGTCTTCATAACTTCCAGAATGTGTTCCGGTGCCATCTGCCTCAGAACATCGAGCTCGGGGCCGGGCGCTTCGGCGCCAGCGGCCGACTGATGACAAGTCGCGCAATAGGTTCCAAAAAGCGTGGCACCATCCTGTCGAGCCTGCAGCGGCCCAGCTGACATACCAACGGACAGGCAAATCATCCAGGCTGCAAGGACGCGAACATTCATAACCGTCTCCCTGGAAAGTGTTGGACTCCTATCTGGCCAATCTGGCTAAGAGACCTGCCCTCCGCCTCCATCCGAGCAGAACCGATTCGATTCTTCTGAAGGTGGGCTCACCTGAAAGGTGAGGCAGACCTGCCAGTTAGTGGATCAGAAGTCGAGCAAGTTTAACTAGCCGGCAGGCTTATACGCAAGAAAACTGTCGGTGTCCGAATGGCATCGTCGGAGCTCAAGATCCGGGTGTCTGGTGTAAAGTCTTAGTTCGGTGACCTGAGAACCAGGTGACTTGGCTAAGGGTCGGCGTCATTTGAGGCTGAAGCTTGAATTTTATCAACACCATTACTCTGCTCGTTTGTTTGTCCGCGCTGTTCGGATACATCAATCACCGCGTCCTGGAACTCCCTATAAAGATTGGGTTGATGATCATCGCGCTCGCGATGTCCCTGGCCCTGGTTCTATTGAACTCACTGGGAATCGGTTTGGCGGGAGAGGCGCGCGCCTTCGTTCAGGGCATCGATTTCAACATTGCCCTCATGCAGGGCATGCTGAGCTTCCTGCTGTTCGCGGGCGCTCTTCATGTGAATCTCGACGATCTCCTCAAACAAAAAGGGATCATCGCGATTCTGGCCTCGGCGGGAGTCGTCCTTTCTACATTTATCGTCGGGACGGCTAGCTATTACGCCTTCCGGTTGGTGGGTCTTGAGCTGTCCTACATCTACTGTCTCCTTTTCGGCGCACTAATTTCACCGACGGATCCCATAGCCGTAGTCGGCATCATGAAGCTTGCGCGAGCGCCCAAGACTCTCGAAACCAAAATGATCGGGGAGTCCTTGTTCAACGACGGCGTCGGCATTGTTGTCTTTCTCGTACTTCTCGATGTGGCCCTCAGTGGTGAGGCATCCCTGCCAGCCATCGCGACTCTTTTTGTCGGCGAAGCGCTCGGAGGCGCGGTGATCGGACTGGCGCTCGGATACCCGGCCTACCGGATGCTGAAGAAGACAGATCAGTATCAGGTCGAGATCCTTATCACGCTGGCACTGGTGATGGGTGGCTACCGGCTGGCCAGTGTGCTCCACGCTTCCGGCCCGATCGCGGTTGTCGTCATCGGTTTGCTTATCGGCAACCATGGACGACGCTTCGCAATGTCGGAAACGACACGGGAGCACCTGGATTCGTTCTGGGAACTGATCGACGAACTCTTAAACGCGATACTGTTCGTCCTCATCGGATTGGTAGTCGTCGACATGACGTTCCGGTTGGACTACCTGGAAGCAATGCTCATGGCCATCCCGATCGTCTTGTTGTCACGGTTCGTTTCTGTCGGATTACCCATTCGGTTTTTGAGCTTGTTTCGTGAATTCAGCAAGCGTGCCATCCTGATCCTGACCTGGGGTGGCCTGAGGGGTGGAATTTCAGTGGCCCTGGCTCTCTCTTTACCGGAGGGTCCGGAACGGGATGCGATCGTTGCTATCACTTACGGCGTGGTCGCTTTTTCGATTATCGTTCAGGGTCTGACAATCCGCAGGGTAGTCGAGAGTGCACGGGTGGAGTAAGCGCCGGCGGGTAATGTCCGTGAAAAAACCTAGTCAACTGACGGGCTGCCCGAACGCCGGAATGGGTTGGCAATATACTGTTCGGCTTCGCCCTGTGCACCGTAGGCGTCGTCGCTGGTATTGACGGCTTTCTGGTACTCGGTGACGGCGCGTTCCCGCTGCCCCCGGATGTCATAGATCTTGCCCAGGTTGACATAGGCCCACACCTCAACCCAGCGGGGTTCCAGATCGCCGTTCAGCGCTTCACGAAATACGTTCGCGCCGGCCTGCAAGTTACCCAGTTCGAAGAGGGCTTCGCCCATCCTGAAGTAGGCAAAAGAGCTCAATCTATCCTCATCGATCGCCACCTGGTACTCGTCGATAGCCCTGTTGTAGTCCCCGGTATTCGCAAAATCCTCGCCCCGGCTGACGCTCACGGCCACCCGGATTTCCGGGGACAGTCTCAGAACCCGCATCTGAGGGTCGATCACGATCAATCCGGGCTTGCGTTCCGTAATGAGATCGAGGTCGCTGGACGGTCCGGAAACCCAGGTCTCATGGAATTCGGATTCTCCATCCGTCAGGACTTCGACTTGGATCGGCATACGAAACAGATCGAGGTCCTGATTGATCTGCCCCATGATCTTGAAGCCTTCCGGCGTCCGGAAAACTGTGTAGTCCCGTGTGAATTCGGGAATACCGGCAGCGTTGATCCATTGATCGAAGAAATACGTCAGGTCCTCCCCAGCCGCTTGCGAGGTCACGTCCAGGAGATTCTCGGTCGAAAATTCTCTATCAGCGAAGGTCGTTGGAAATTCGTCCAACATTGCCCGGAAGGCATCTTCTCCCATCACGTCGCGCAACATCCGGAAAACGAAACCGCCCTTGAAACCTGCAAGGGAACGGTACTCGGCGGAGTCCCTGTCTAGGCTGCCCACCGAATCCAGTGCCAGACCCCCTTCGTAACTGAGCGCTTTCACGAGCGTTCGCTCGACGTACTCGTCCGCATCACCGAGCGGCAGGGTTTCTTCGAAATAAAATAAGCTGGAAAAGATAGCCATGCCCTCGCCCAACCAGGCGTCGGCTTCCGGATCACTGACAGCATATTTCAGTGGAAACCACTGGTTTGCCACATACTGCGCCAACTCCCAGGGATCAAAGTCGGATCGAATCGAATCAGCCGGCAGCAGGAGCATTCCCGGTACCGATCTAGAAACCCAGTTCGCTCCGTCGATCTCTACGATTCGGAACGCAGGCGTCACCGATTCACCGAAGGTCTCTGTATAAAAATCAAACATCCCCACCGCAGCCGTGATCATCTCGCGGGCGGCTTCCACGGCGTCTTCGAAGACAAGGGCTTCTATTCGAACGCCACTTTCCGACCCGACGGCGGAAGAGACTGGGGCAGGCGCTGATATCGATTCGTACGGACCCGCTGCCAGTGTTCCCCAGAAAGAGGGCTCGGTGCCCCGGAGGGCTACTTCGATCGTTCCTGTGACAAAGTCCGGCGGGGTGGAATCCACCTCGGAAAGCGCACTGGCGACCTGCCAGTCGGACGGCAGAGTCAGATCAAGATTCATGATGGCCGCATCCTGGCCGACGCCGTTCATCGGATACCACTTGGCTTCGTCAAGAAAGAACGCGGAGTCCGCGCTGATCCGGGCCAGAATCGGATCAGCGCTACGGCCGTCCTGGGGCCTGAATTGGCCTGCATACTCCACACGAATATAAGGCTGGTCGAATTGACCCAGATCGCTCAGGTCGATTTCCAGCGTGGAGTCGATGTCGAACTGACGGAAACGCACCGGTAGCGGCTCCTCTTCTCCGAGATAGACGTCGATAACTCTCATGTTCCGGTCCAGATCAAACACGGCATACGCTTGCCGGTCCAACTGGACGAAACGAATTACGGCTGAAGCAATCAACTCCCTTTCAAAGGGATCGATCGTTGCCTCTATGGAATAGGACTCAACGTCTATTTGCGGACGGTCCGAGTCGACCGATGAGGGAACCAGTACCTGGGCGGCACCCGGTAGTGTGAAGAGAAAACAAACCAGAATGATTCGAAGATTCCTCATGGTTCCTCGACTTGTTGTTAGAGACATAACAGTGTTAGACGTCCGATCTCCGATTCGTCGTCATGGAATCTGAACGATCGCCTTCCCGATACCCACGTTGTCATTTTGATCATAGATTCGAAACGCAACGACATGTTCCCCCGAATCCAGCTCGAGAGATGAAAACTCGAAAATCTCCGACTGCGAATCAACGATCCCATCCACTGGAAAGACCGGTCGCCATTGCCCTGCGTCGACAGACACCTCGGCCTGCTTCAGCGTAGAGGTTTCGTCACTTGCATCGACGTGAAGATTCACCTGGCCCCCTTCCAGCCCCCGCTGTTCTACTGTGACTCCCGGTGGGGTGTTGTCCATTGCAAACGGGCGCGTTTCCATCTGGCCCGTCAGCGCCCGCCCGGGCGGATTCGACCCGACATCACTGGCGACAACTCGAAACACATAGGTCCCGTCGGGCAGGGTATCCGGCCGAACGGTGTAGTAGGACTCCGTGATATCGGTTTCGAGTTCCTTCCACTCTCCTTCATTGCCTGCGCGGTAGAGAAGGGAATAAATCAGGACGTCGTTGTTCTCGTCCCGGGCAGTCCACCGAAGCGACTGTGCTCCCGGCCGCAATACATTTCGCGCATTCGGTCTGGGCGTGGTCGGCAAAACACGACCGGAGACTCCACCCCGGTTGATCGCATTGCCTGTGACGGTGTTATTGTTGCCCGTGGGCAGCGCCTGCAGCGCGATGCCCGGACGAAGGACATTGATTTCGCTTACCTCAGGACGGAAATTCTGCTGCAGGTAAGGGAGCGTTACTGAAGACAACTTCGGGTTTTCGTTCCCGTTGGAGGTCAACACAGCCCGCCACTGAACAAAGCGAGCTCGGGGGCTGGTCACACCTCCATCCACCGTCAGTGCGGCCCAGTCCGACCAGGTTTGATCGGGACTTTCGGTGTTTCCACTGCGGGTTAGAATCTCGACACCGTCCCCAGTCCAACTGGCCTTGCCCCAACTCGAAATCGCTCCCGTGTCCCTGACGATGGACTCGTAGGATCCCGACGCGGCTGCTGTATCACCAATCTCAAAAAGCTTCCCGGCATTGGAGGACGTTGCAAAAATTCGGTCTCCGCGTGCGAGCAGGCGGGTTGTCTGCTCTTCAGTGGACTCCAACAGGAGTGTGGGGAGTTCTGGTGTCTGGAGGGAATAAATACGCCCTTCGGTGCCTGTGGAAAACAGGAGGCGGTCAGGGCCCGGTAGTAAGGCGAACACCATTTCGTCGTCCGACTCCCAGATATGGCTCACTGCGCCCTCAGGCGTTATCTGGAGGATCACGCTCTGAGCGCCGTCGTCTGCGTTACCGCCCCCGACCCGGGCATTGCCTCGACCGCGTCCTCCGGCGTTCGCCGCTCCTGTGTTCCCCTGCCCGTTCCCGTTTTGCTCGGCAAAGGCACCCTGCTCTGCTCCGACCGTAATCGAAACCGTAGGACCCTGTCCTCTTCCCTGGGTTAGGGAACGGTCGGGGCCGCCCAGACCCGGGCCGTCGGGCGAATCGAGCACAGCCGCGTAGATAGTTCCATCATCAGCGACCACCACGGATCGCACTTCCCTCATCCCGGAGTCATAGAGAACAAAAGGTTGGCCATCCTCAGATATTTTATAGACGTAGCCTTTGGGATCTCCACCGGCAATCACGTTCCCGGCTCGATCCAGCGCCATCGTGATGATGTGGGTTTCCTCGCTGTCGTAGAAGATCTCGCTCTCACCGTCGTCATCGACGCGGTAAATCACACCTTCGTCACCGGTGGCCACCAGCAAACGCCCTTCACGATCAAAAACCATAGACCAGATGTAGCGGGCCTCAGGTTCAAAGAACACGTTGGTGTCGCCATCCGAGGTAATCCGATATACCTTGCCGTTGGGAGACGTCGCCGCAAACAGGGAATTGTCGTCGCCGAGAGCGAGGGCCAGAACGTCGAGTTCTTCCAGGTCGGCTAAAACGCTCCCATTCCCGCCATCATCAACTTTGTAAACCTTCCCGTCGTGCCCCGTCCCCAAATACACGTTTCCCGCACGATCTGTTACCGCGCTGAATATGATTGGGTCGGGAGTGCCGAACACGAGATCGAAGCTCGGCGCAAGCATCAGTTGACCGTCGCCGGTCACCGACAGACCCGTCAAGTCACCCCTTCGGAACTGGTCGTAGGTCCGGGTCTCCCAGAACTGAGGGATAACGGCAAGTGCAGGGAGAACAAGCGCGATGGGTAGCAGCCAGAAGATTTTCTTCATCGGTGTCTTCTATGTCTTGTCTCGAATCGAAACCGTCTTACCGGACGATCGTCAAACTGAGCGATAGTTGCCCCTGAATCACCAAATCCGAAGGTCGCAGTTCGAACTCGCTCACGGGTGAGAGCTGCGTCCCGGACGTGTTGCTGTCGGAGGAACGCCCCGAATTGAGTATCGCCATCATGGAAGGCGGCAACGATGGAAGTTCTTCTCCGTCAATCACGGCTCCGGGATTCGTACTGAAGATTTTCACGTACAGACGATCCGTCTTTCTCAGTTCGTTCAGCTCACGGATAACCTGCTCGAGATCGTTCGGCGGTGCCGATGGCGCGCGCTGGAGGTCGGAGGCCGTCATGGAGACTCCGTCACCGATGGTCAGTAGTACACGGCCCGGCGCCAGACCCTGAGGGATAACGACCCGATACTGCTCGACGATCTCGTTCCCGTCGGGAGTTCTAAGCCTTGCCTCCATCGTGACGCTGTCACCGGCGCGAACCTCGGTGCGGTCAACGCTGACTGCGTCGAGACGGGCACTCCGACGACGATCGGTCGACCTGACTTCAAGTTCGATCGATTCAATCTCAAGAGCTTCGAATCCGCCTGACAGCAGGTAACTGATCGGCGCCACCGTCGCTAATGTCGCCTGAACCGGCGCATTCAGTGCACCTGCGAAGGCGGTGTCGATCGCCACCTCCTGGCCATCTTGGAGTTTGATCGTCCCGCTGACTTCGAGCGTCAAATCTCCAAGACTTCGCTCCGTCGCCAGGATCAGACTGAACAGGGTCATGTTCATCATGAGCGGCGTCATGAACCGGTCGTCGATCACTTCATACTCGTATCGCTCGACTCCGTTTCGGGAAGTCTGTAGCTCCACACTGACAGGGATCATGCTCGCGGCCTGGCCCAGACGGCCAAAAATCCCCGTGGACCGGTCCTGTTGAAAGTTGCCGACGGTATCAAGGGGAACGGCAAGCTTGAACGAAGTCACCCGATTCGGCAGTAACGCAATGACGTAACCGCGCGACATAGGAAGATCGGTGGGACCGGTGGACTGGAAGGGGTGTCCAAACGCATACACCTTGTCGCCGTCTACGTGCGTGACGGTACCGTTGGCGCTGACGCTGATATCTCCCCTTACAAGCTCGGCATTGATCGAAGCGCCTGGCAGTATTGCACCGCCTGCCACTCCGGCAATCGAGGCAGCACTGCCGGTTCCACCCCCTTGAGAGGATGTGAATCCAAAGGCTTCAAATACGCCCGAAAACTCTCTCACTGCAACGGGAGATACGCCCGAGAGAAACAGGGGCGTGCGGATGGGCTGCAGTCCGTTGGCCTCGATCGAAGCCGCGGCCGCAGACTCGGTCCAGGACTCGGGCAGCAAATAGCTTGCCGCAAAATTGCCCGCGCCCGATCCCGTCATCACACGGTTCATATAGCTCCGAACACCCTCCCTCGGAAGTGTCGCCGCCGCGAGAGATTGGGTATCGGCCCCGTCGGCCTGATCCAGAATGCTGACCATCTGGGAGATGGGCTGAATACCGGCAATCGGATCCGTCGATGAAGCAAATCCAAAGGCTACCGCTCCCAGGAGCCGGCCATCGATATACACCGGGCTACCGCTCATTCCCTGCATCACGCCCGTCTGGGCCAGAGGGCCGCCTGAGAGGCGCGCCAGAACCATGTCCTGTTTCGGCGATGAATTCTTGAGTACGCCGAGGATTTCGACGTCGAACTCCTCGATCGTTGTCCCGTGGAAGACTGTGCGTCCGATTCCGCGCATGCCTTCGCGAAGTTCGTCCACCGGGAAAAACTCACGGCTGGGTCGCCCACAGAAAGAACACGGCCAGAACAGTCCATCGCCTCATAAAGCTCTTGCGCGGTCAACGGCTGGGTCGCCCACAGAAAGAACACGGCCAGAACAGTCCATCGCCTCATAATCTTAGTCACCCACAGGATTCGACCGCCCAACATACGGATGCTCAGATCATCGAATCCTCGTTCTCAGCGCACTGGCCCAGTTTGAACATCACAGGCCATGTCGCAATCTCTGGATCGCGTTCCGAATGGTGGCAAAGGTCGACTCAATGGGATCGTTCTGATGCTCTGCCAGTGCTTGGCCGGAAAGTCGTAAAAGGCCAGCATGCAGGCAGAGTGTGGCTTTCGGATATCGGTTCATAGGTTTCAATGAACAAGTCGAATGCCTTCTCGGCGTCTGCCTTCGTCTCGGCCTGCCGCAGGGCCTGTTTCGCCTTCGCCTGGACCGACTTGGGCAGGCAGTTGAGGACGTTGACTTTGTGCATCCAGCAAACGTGTCTCGGGATAGATTTCCTCCAGTGCGGCCCAATCGCACCGTCACCGATGGCCAACTTCGGAACAATCCCAACTTCAGCTTCAACAAGACCTCGCGCCAATCGATTCCCGTACAGTTCGATCGCCAGGAAACGCTTCTTGCGTTCATTCACGCCGATCACGACCAATGCACACAACTGTTCCGCCCGAATCCGTGTAGATCCGTCGGCCCCAAACGGCACCTCCCAAAACTCCCATAGAGCGCCTAAGTTTGTTTGACTTTAGCGAGTCCTTTCCGTTAATGTTTCAATGGCCATGCACGGTCATTTACCGGTCGAGCGCCTGGAAATCCGTGGACAGGTTACCTGTGCATGGTAGAGGTTGACGCATGCGTATTCGGTTATAACTCTGCGTAGGCTCTCTTTAGGTGTTCTCTTGATCGGAATCCTCCTCACCGCCCGTCCCGCTCTTTCTCAGAGTGCGGGAGACCTCGAATTAAACGTCTTTTTTGGTGGTTCCTGGCACAGCAGCAACGCGTACGAAGTGGGGCCGCCTCAGTCGGTCACGCCGATCCAGCAGGAATTCACCTTCAACCAGGGGTACCGCGGCGGAGTGCGGGTTAACGTTGCCAACTCGGGCCATTGGGGAGAAGAGTTTGTTTACAGCTTCGAGTCTAACGAGGCGCGATTCATCACAGTGAACCCGTCCGCCGCAGACCTGGAACTGGGAATGCAAGTCCATCAGTTCGCGATCAACACTCTCTACTACATTGATGCCGATGAGAGTCTGCCTGTCCGGCCGTTCTTGAGCTTCGGTATTGGCGGAACGCTGTACCGGCCCACGGACGAAGCGAAAGCGATCGCCCGCGATCCCTTGCGGGGCAACCTGGGTGGGATTGACAATTCAAGCGAACTGGCCTTCAACTACGGCATCGGGCTGAAAGCAAAAATCAGTGACCGAATCGGCTTTCGCGTCGACGGTAAGGGCTTTATATCCCGAACTCCATCCTTCGGCTTCGCACGTGAATCGACCGACCCGAACGCAACGGTATTCGCCGCCGGAGGCGCATTTCACAACGCTGAAGCCTCGGCAGGGCTCATTTTCTACCTGGATTAGGCCGGAGCCGGATTTCACCGCGAAGGCACAAAGATGCAAAGGTATGTTCGGAACCATAAAACCGCAGATAGCGGTTAACGGTCTCTATTCGAAGTAGGATGGCGGTTACACCTGCAGTGACGCGTGCAGACGGAATTCAATTAAGCTAGCCGACGACGGGAGCAGCCATGTAATAGCTCGTCATCAATTTGAAACGAGTTTCAGTTCAGTCGCTGCTGCTCTGAGTGCTTTATTGAGAGTCCACATCTTGCAGGGTTCGAGGAGTGCGGAGGCAAGCAAATGCACGTCGATCCATCCCAAACCGCGACCCGAAAGTTTCTGTTCATCGATAAAGCTCAAAACTTCCTCGTGCTCAGCAATCGGTGCCTCTGGCAAAGCCCTTAATAGACCCAAGAGCTCATTGCGATTTCGAATCCTACCGCAGGCTAATTCACCGATCACGAAGCGATGGCAACAGACATCACCTCGGTCGAGGAGTGCGGCCAGTTGCTTGTTACCGTGCCTCAGATGGTCAATCCACACTGAGGTATCGACCAGCGTCATTATGCTAGCCGTGGCCGTCGCCTGGGCATCGGTCGGAGATTTTTCTCAGTCGCACCCAATGCTGCCAGTCGACGTGCGCTTTCCAGAGCGATCAGCGCTTCCAACCCTTGCCGAACTAAAGCTGTCTTCTCAGACGTGCCGGTCAGTCTAGCCGCCTTCTCCATCAAGGCATCATCGATATTCAATGTCGTTCTCATATGTATAAGTCTGTATTATTTATGCATACACAGTCAACGAATAAGGATGTCGAGAACTATGGCTCAGGCTGCCGTGGGATCACCCGACACGGAAACGCATTTCCCAGGCTCTCAAGAGCAATACCAAGGAATGCCTCACCCCGCCTGTCGGCCGGTAAGGCATCGAAGTAGCTCACAAACACTGTGATCAGCACCTCGACCCAGTTCCGGTCTCCCATGTTTTGCGACCAGTCCCGAGCTATCGGACAAATCCTAGCTAAGGGCTGCTCTGGCGGTTCGAAAACGAAGAGATCGGTCTCGATGGCGCTTGCGAAGACAGCACACTTTCTGATCATTGGTGTGTCTCTCTCTGCCTGCACAATTCCTTCTCCTCACTCCGTTCGAACAACTCGGACTTGATCGCGTCAAATCGTCACGATTTACAGATCGGTCAACTCAGGTTGTGACTGTGAAGCCAAGTCCGGCGAACGGGACACGAGGGAGCTGGGACCGCAGCCACGCATCACAAGTGCGAACGAACCCGCCGCAGCTGCCGATTCTGATCGGTTGTTAGCCGAGTTTTTTGGGATTAGTGCTTCGCACGCTTGGCGGGAATGCCGTGGAACATACCGTCTACACTGAGATCCTCGTCTACATCAGACCAGTGAACGCCCTGACCGTCACCCAGAATCTCAAAGTTTTTGCGCTCGTCCGGCGTCGCGTCGCTTAATCTCCACGACCACGCTAATGGCACACCGATCACCCGGCCATCAACCAAGTGGAACGTGATCGCTTCGTCTGTGACGGAGACGTCCCGAACCCTGGCGTCTACATTAACCGCAGTGCTCACCCCATACCTCCTTGATCCATGTTAGCTCTTCCTGGATCATGGCACGAATCCGATTGAGTTCCCGAGCTGAATATCCATTATTGTGGGCCAATTCGACCGGTTCCAGCCAAAACTTGCAGACCATCTTGTCTCTCCTGACATGAACGTGTTCCGGCTCGTTGCAGTCAAAGCTATAGAAATAAAATCGATGCGGTCCGGGGATGCCTTGAATCGTCGGCATTGCTTCACCGTACTACAGAAGCACTTGCAACCGTAAAAGCCGGCGGCGGTCAGTCGCCGTGTAGGCGAGGAGTCCGAGCGAAGGCGACGGAGGCGTATTGCTAAATACGTCGACGAGACTGAGCGAGGACGACGACGCATACCCGGATGCATGGACCGCCACTAGTCCCTGAACAAGCGTGATTGACGAGGAAATGATAGTGCAATAAGAGCGGAAGTACCCGAAATGCCCCCTCTCCGTGCGAAAAAAACCTTGAACAGATTCTTCGGAAAAGGAGGCATTTCAGATGAACGATTATACGCGCAAGAACATGAGGAACCGCAAGCGGCGAATCGAACGTCGGCTTGGGGACCGGCATTGGACGGATCAGGTAGAGCCGATGTTTTCGGCGAGCAACATTCAGTACGAGATGGGAGAGCGGACGCGGGGCACATCGGTTGGTGGTATCGGGACGATGCAACTGGTGGCGCGGCGGACCGGGCTGATCGAAGCCATCGACAAGGGCGTGCATGTGTTGAAGCGGCACCTGCCGTATCACGAGTCGGATCACGTGCTGAACATCGCCTACAACGCCTTGAGCGGAGGAACGTGCCTGGAAGACATCGAACTGCGGCGCAACGATGCGGTGTATCTGGATGCGCTGGGAGCGCAACGGATTCCGGATCCGACGACGGCGGGAGACTTCTGCCGGAGATTCGAGGCCGACGACGTGGAGTGTCTGATGGAGGCAACCAATCAAGTCCGGCTCGGAGTCTGGCGACAGCAACCGGCGGCGTTTTTCGAAGAAGCGGTGTTGGACGCGGACGGGACACTGGCCGAAACCACGGGGGAATGCAAGCAAGGGATGGACGTGGCCTACGACGGGACGTGGGGATATCACCCGCTGATGATCTCGCTGGCCAACACCGCCGAACCGCTGTATCTGGTCAATCGTAGCGGCAACCGGCCGTCGCATGAAGGAGCCGCGGTCCGGTTCGACCAAGCCATCGCATTGTGCCGGCATGCGGGGTTTCGCCAGATCCTGCTGCGCGGGGACACGGACTTCAGCCAGACCCGGCATCTGGACGGATGGGACGACCAGCAGGTGGGTTTCATA
>CAXWPJ010000005.1:0-354249 GCA_963664115.2 Terriglobia bacterium
CGAAGCGTCGGTTTTCGACTTCCTGGAGGTTGCGGGCCATGATCTGCTTTGTCTGGGCATCCAGATCCGTCCGTTGTGCGACCGCCCCAACCCGATCGCTGAGTGTTTGCTGGGCTTCTTCAAGTGCAAGCTGTGCGTCCGATTCGGCCTGCTCTTCACCGGCCACCCTGTCGTCAAGGAAGCCACGAACCTGCGCCTCAACCCGTTCCAGCGTCCGGTGGCGGGCCCGTTTGCTCCGCAATGAAATGAACGCCGTATCGTCGGTCAGAAGATCCATCGCGTTCAGGAAGAACGTGACATTGTCAAAGCTCAGGTCTGCCGGTGCTTGCTGGCGTATCTGAAAGAACTGTTCGGAGACAAAGTCGATGTCGGCGACAACGATCACGTTGATTTCCCGGGTGTCGGTCGAAGGCTCTGTGGTGTCGCTGGCTGCGTTTTGCTCCCTAACTTCTGCCTCGTCTTCGGGTATGGCTTCGGTGCCGCGAATGTGGGCGGCGAGAACGAAATCGCGCCCGTCAGGCCGGTGTGGCGCGTTCGGGTTAATCCGCATTCCGAATAGAGTCCTCTGGACAATCTGGACGTAGGGAAGCAAACCGGATTGAAAGCCGGTTCGCACGAGCGGATGGAAGTCGAATCCCGAATTCGAAGCTTCGCTGATATGGCCCGGGTAGAGCAGAACCAACTCCTGCAGTTGTGAGCTGCTCAGATTTTCGCGGTCGAACGTTAGTTCGTTCTCGTTACCCGGACCGACAAACACGATCTCCGGGGCCAGATGGGCCAGATCGGGATGCGGGTTGTAGGAGTCCCAAACTATTTCCCCCGAATTCCAGTTGACTCCAAGGGCAGTCAGGAAACCCTGGATGTTTCCCTTTTCTTGCGGCGGCGGGCCCGTATTGCCTGAGAATGGATTCGTATTGCCTCCCTGCTCGGAGGGCGCCAGCCCCACATTGACTATAGGCAGGGGATCCACCAACAGGAGCGCGGGTTTCCCGGTTTCGATATAGGCGCGGACCTGGTCCATTTCCTCCTGTGGCAGCGACGATGGCAGGATCACCAGAATCGCATCGAGATCGTCGTTGATGGGCCCGTCGGGCATGACCGTGACGATCTCGTACTGCTTCCTCAACTCGGCCACGACCGACCACTCCGTCGAGTTCTGCATCGTCTGGAAATCGATTCCACCCATGATTCGCAAACCAGTATCAACGATCCCGACTTTCTTGCGTTCGGTTTGTGCGACCACACGAATGCTGCGGGTCAGTTCGTATTCGGGCGAAAGACCACGATCGAGGAACGGAATGACCTGTTCCCTCGCGCCGGAGGTGAAAGCCACACCGAGAAATACATCAGCAAGGCTCGATCGGGCGCTGGTCAGTGTGGGCACCTGTCGTGGAGTGATTCCGAACTTCTCTCTCGCATCCCTCGCTTCCTGTGTAAACGGTTCCGTTTCTTCGATCAGAACCTGGACGCGGGAACCTGCAATCGAGTCGACTTCACGAAGCAGCCCGATCAAGTTTTCGCGAGCCTGAACATACTGTTCAGGAACTTCCGGGCTCACATAAGCCTGGATAAAGACCGGCCTGTCCTCAGGAATTTCGGCGATGAGACTCCGTGTCTCGTCACTCAGGGAATGGAGTCGTTCGGCGGTGACATCCAGACGGATCGCGCCACGACCGATGACGGTGTTGACAGCCACCACGGCAACGATGAGGGCCGTCGCCCGGAGCGCATGGTGACCCCACATCGGCAGTCCATCGACACGGTGGGGCCAATGACGGCTGTCGAGCAGGAGGACATTGAAGTAGAGAGCCAGTGCACCAAGCGAAAAGAAATACAGAAGTCCAGAAAGGCTTACGATTCCCCGTGCAAAATCCTCAAAATGTCCTCCAACGCTGAGCGGAACGATCCATCGGCTCAGAGACTCGCTGAACGAGATCGCAAGTGGGCCAAATGCCAACACGGCCGAAAACGCTGCTCCTGCAACGAACGCCACGGTCGCGTTCGTTGTAAGAAGCGATGCCAACATGCCGACACCGATCATCGCCGCACCAACCAGCCAGTACCCCATGTAATTGCCGAACATCAATCCCAAGTCCGGGGAGCCCAGCCAGAAGAGAACGAGGACGTTGCTCAGCGAGAGAATCAGCGAGACGCTATATATGGCGAGCACGGCCAGGTACTTTCCGGCCACCACATCCAGACTCGTTGCCGGCAGCGTGAGCAGGAGTTCATCGGTGGACTGCTTCTTTTCCTCCGACCAGACAGCCATCGTCAACGCCGGGATGAAGAACACCAGAAGGTACGGGAATACCATGTTCAGTTGATCGAGATTGGCGAGATTGGCCTGGAAAAACCGGTCTTGCCAGAACGCGCCAGCCGCGCTCAGGAAAATGAACAGCGTAATGACAACGTAGCCGGTGGGATTGGTAAAGTACTTCCACAGGTCCCGCCTGACCAGGGCGAGGATAAAACCTCCGTGAAGCTTGCTGGACATGTTCTGCCTCTCCTTGGTTTACCTAAGCGTTTTTACCCGCCTGATTCGACGGCGCGTCGTTCGGCGGAAGAGTCGTCATCCGGTAGAAAGGTTCTTCGAGTGAACCGTCTTTCTTGAGCTCCTCCAGACCGCCGTCGAAAATCAACCTCCCGTCGTTGATGAACAGCACACGGTCAGCAACGGCGTCGACTTCCTGCAGGATGTGCGTGGATATGAGAATCGTTGTCGTTCGTCCGAGTTCAATGATGTTTTCCCGGAAGATACGCAGTTGGTTGGGGTCCAACCCGACCGTGGGTTCGTCCAGAATCAGGACATCAGGGTCGTGAATCAAGGCCTGTGCCAAGCCGACACGCTGGCGATACCCCTTCGATAGCTTGCCGATCGGTTTGTCGAGCACTGTATCGAGCGAATAGCGTAACGCAACGACGTTGATCCGACGTTCAAGGTCCGGAGAGATCAGCCCCCGCGCTTGCCCGAAAAATCGGAGCAGTTCCAGGGGTGTCATGTCGAGATATAGAGGGCCGTTTTCTGGCAGGTATCCAAGCCGTTGTAAGGCCTCAATCCGACTCGTATGAACATCGTGGCCGGCAATCAATGCGCGTCCTCGGCTAGGAGCCATGTAACCGGTCAGAATCTTCATGGCCGTAGACTTGCCGGCTCCATTAGGACCCAGGAACGCAACAATTTGTCCCCGCGGGATCGTGAACGAAATGTTTTCGATCGCGACGAACGGACCAAAGTATTTCGTCAGCTCCTTGGCCTCGATCATCGGCTGTGTGTCGCTATTTTTTGAACTCGCTGCCATGCGTATGAAGCCTCCCGATATGCCGGAACGAAAGCTACTGCCCGTTCCCTCAATCACTGGTGGCCGATTCCGCCAAGATTTTCATTGCTGACGCCTGAAGGGCCTCGTCCAACAGGTCTTCTTCCTGACACGTGACCGCAGCCAAGTTCGACAGCCGTCGCCAGCTTGCAATCGAACTATCGAAATGGCCTATAGATTCCCCTCTGCACGGATGGGGCAATCATGGATCTTCCGATGCTGCCAGCCTTGGAAACGGATTCGCGCCGAATCCGATCTAGTGCAGCCAGTTGGTTGCGGAGTTGATGAACCTACTGGCATGGCCGAACCCTAAACAGCTCGGAGACGCCGTAATCGTCGAGACCATTGGGCCGCTCTTTAATCACGTCGATAACCTTCTCCTATTTGGTGCAAACCGACTCCTGAGTGTCACCATACTGCCTCCGGGCGCTTCCGCCCATCTTTTCCCTTGGATCCAAGCCTACAATATCTTCCGGTCAGAATTCCATAGAGACAGCGGCGCATGACCTCAAGTGAGGAAGACTCCGAACCCGAATTGCTGTTGCGGAGTGAATTCACCGAGACCAATGTCCAATTATCACCCGACCGAAGTTGGGTGGCGCATCAGTACAATGAATCGGGTCAACCCAAGATCCATGTCCAACGGTTTCGGAAAGTGGACGATGGGCGGTTGAAGGTTTCAAACGCCGGTGGAGTTTTTCCTCTATGGTTAGGTGATGGACAGAAGCTGTTTTACCTGGCAGCCGGACCTGCCCTCCTTATATATATAGCCGTACCTGTTGAGATGGACCCTGCGTTTGACGCCCAAAATCCTCTAGAGCTGTTTAAGTGGCTGTACTTCAAGGCAGATGAGGGTCGGACCTACGACGTGTCTCCAAACGGCCAGCGCTTTCTCGCCATCAATCCGGTTCCTCTTGAAACCGACGCAGATGCCTCGCTTCCGGATCTAGTCCCTGAACAAGCGTGATTGACGAGGAAATGATAGTGCAATAAGAGCGGAAGTACCCGAAATGCCCCGTCTCCGTGCGAAAAAAACCTTGAACAGATTCTTCGGAAAAGGAGGCATTTCAGATGAACGATTATACGCGCAAGAACATGAGGAACCGCAAGCGGCGAATCGAACGTCGGCTTGGGGACCGGCATTGGACGGATCAGGTAGAGCCGATGTTTTCGGCGAGCAACATTCAGTACGAGATGGGAGAGCGGACGCGGGGCACATCGGTTGGTGGTATCGGGACGATGCAACTGGTGGCGCGGCGGACCGGGCTGATCGAAGCCATCGACAAGGGCGTGCATGTGTTGAAGCGGCACCTGCCGTATCACGAGTCGGATCACGTGCTGAACATCGCCTACAACGCCTTGAGCGGAGGAACGTGCCTGGAAGACATCGAACTGCGGCGCAACGATGCGGTGTATCTGGATGCGCTGGGAGCGCAACGGATTCCGGATCCGACGACGGCGGGAGACTTCTGCCGGAGATTCGAGGCCGACGACGTGGAGTGTCTGATGGAGGCAACCAATCAAGTCCGGCTCGGAGTCTGGCGACAGCAACCGGCGGCGTTTTTCGAAGAAGCGGTGTTGGACGCGGACGGGACACTGGCCGAAACCACGGGGGAATGCAAGCAAGGGATGGACGTGGCCTACGACGGGACGTGGGGATATCACCCGCTGATGATCTCGCTGGCCAACACCGCCGAACCGCTGTATCTGGTCAATCGTAGCGGCAACCGGCCGTCGCATGAAGGAGCCGCGGTCCGGTTCGACCAAGCCATCGCATTGTGCCGGCATGCGGGGTTTCGCCAGATCCTGCTGCGCGGGGACACGGACTTCAGCCAGACCCGGCATCTGGACGGATGGGACGACCAGCAGGTGGGTTTCATATTCGGGATTGACGCGATGGCGAACCTGAAGGCCCGGGCCGATGAACTGGAGCCGCGCCAGTGGAAGCGCCTGGAACGGCCCGCGAAATACGACGTGGCGACCGAACCGCGCCAACGTCCCGACAACGTGAAGGAAGAGATCGTTCGGCAGCGCGGTTTCGACAATATCCGCTTGCAGGGTGAGGATGTGGCCGAGTTTCGGTATCGACCCGGAGCCTGCGATCGGGACTACCGTGTCGTCGTGGTGCGGAAGAATCTGTCGGTGGCCAAAGGAGAGCAGGTGTTGTTTGACGACATCCGGTACTTCTTCTACATTACCAACCGTTCGGATCCGGCCGACCAGATTGTGATGCGTGCCAATCAACGGTGCAATCAGGAGAATCTCATTGAGCAGTTGAAGAACGGCGTTCAGGCGTTGCGGATGCCGGTCGGAGATCAGACCAGCAACTGGGCCTACATGGTGATCGCGTCACTGGCCTGGACACTGAAAGCGTGGTTTGCATTGCTGCTTCCCGAAACCGGACGTTGGGGCCAAAAATATCAGGCTGAGAAGCAAACCGTGCTGCGCATGGAGTTCAAAACCTTCTTGAACGCTTTCATGCTTGTGCCGTGCCAACTCGTGCGCACCGGGCGGCGCATTCTGTTCCGGATCCTGGCCTGGAACCGGTGGTTGCCGGTCTTGTTCCGCGGGGTGGATGTGTTGCGTCAGCCTCTGCGATGTTGACCCGATCATGACTCTGAGCCCGGGCGATCGAGGTCCCGGTTTCTGTCAACCGTCCAACACCAGCGAGGCTGAACTGAAACAGATTCAACAGAAACTCGATACCTGGAACAGGCCATCCGGGAACGGGATTCTATGCCTCGAATTCTATCGGCGCGAACTGGGCCTCGGCGGACTGGTTATGCGCTTGTTTTGGGGCTAGTGGGGTGCGACAAAAGTTCCATCGACCAGCCTAGGAGGTTTAAGCCCCGCGCACTGGGACTCTGCCGGGTGATTCCATCACTGCACTCACAAGCGTGCTTGACGTCACCCGCTGTGGGACTCTATTCTGACGTGGCGTCTGTCGTCGCAAAGCAATACCAACGCGGCGAACCTACCTAGGAGCGTCCCGGAGAAATAGTCCGGGGACCTCGGCAGTCACCGACAGCAAAGGGGACAAGTGTCCCATACCGCAATCAGGGCGGACCGCAGTGAGATCCGTCCCGCCGGTTTCGGCGTTCTTCCGATTATCGTCACGTCGCAATACGTGGTTCTTAATTTGGTACGAGGGGTGAACATGAAGTGTTTAATCATCGCGGCCGGGAAAGGCAGTCGGCTACAGCCGAACGGTGATACCAAACCCCTCATTCCAATTTTGGGGGTTCCCCTGATCGAACGTGTCATTCGCTCTTCTCGGAGGGCCGGGGCAGATGAGTTTTTGGTGGTTACCGGATATCACGGCGACCGGATTTGTAGTTTCTTAGATGATCTGAGCGGCCGCTCGGGCATTCCCATCACCTGCATAGTCAACGAGGCTTGGGAGAAGGAGAACGGCCTTTCGGTGCTCAGAGCCCGGGAATGTTTGCATGAACCCTTCCTAATGACGATGGCAGACCATCTGTTTGACCCGTCCATTGTCCGGAAACTGCTGGATCTTTCTGTAGCCGATGGCGAAATCGCGCTCGGTGTGGACCGGAACACTCATAATTCCCTCATCGATCTGGACGATGTCACCCGGGTGAAGACCGTAGGTAGTCAGATCGAAAATATCGGAAAGAGTCTGACGGATTTCAATGGCTTCGACACCGGCATCTTCTTATCCACTCCCGCGATTTTTGGAGCCCTGGAGCGTTGCGCGGAGGAATCCGGCGATACGAGCCTGTCTGGGGCAGTGCAGATTCTCGCTACGGAAGGCCGGGCCAAAGCGGTCGATGTTAGTGGTCGATTTTGGATCGATGTCGATGATCCTAAATCCTTCACCAAAGGTGAACACGCTCTGCTGGCCAACTTACGGGACAAACCCAGCGACGGTCCCGTCTCGCGGTACTTGAACCGACCGCTGTCCGCAAGGCTTTCTCGGCGATTGGTCAACTACAGTGTCACCCCCAATCAAATTTCGCTCTTTTCTTTCCTCTTTTCTGTGCTGGCGGCCAGCTTGTTCGCACTGGGCGGATATCCCGCCCTGGTGATTGGTGGGTTTCTGGCGCAGTTCGCCTCGGTCATCGACGGTTGCGATGGCGAAATTGCGCGGCTCAAGTTCCAGGAGAGCTCTTACGGCGGGTGGTTCGATGCCGTGCTGGACCGCTATGCGGACGCCTTGCTGCTTTTGGGTCTCACCTGGCACGCCTATGCAGCCAGTACAAATAGCCTCGTCCTGCTGATCGGATTTATGGCGATTATCGGTTCCTTCATGGTGAGCTATACGGCGGACAAATACGACGGCCTCATGCAGGACCGCATCCGCCAGGGTAAAGGATTCCGTTTGGGTCGCGATGTCCGGGTCTTGCTAATTCTTCTCGGTGCACTGTTGAACCAGGTTACTTTGACGTTGGTGGTCATTGCTACGGTGATGAACATGGAAACAATACGCCGCCTCGTTATTTGTCGGGACCATGAATAGCATAGAATGTGCTAAGCGAAGAGTCCGTGCGACGATCGCCGGCTCCAAGATCCCGGAAGATCCCCGCCATGCAGAAAACACGCTGGAGTGGCTGTTAAGGCTTGATCCCAAGGCCGGGCAGGCGTTGCAGATCGCCGCTCTCAGTCATGATATTGATCGGGCTATAGAGGACCGAAAAGTGCGGCGCGGCGATTTCGGTGACTATGACGCATTCAAGGCCGCTCATGCACGCAACGGGGCAAGGATTCTGCGAACCATCCTGGACGAATGCGGTGTCGATCAGCCCACCAAGGACGAGGCATGTCGGTTGGTAATACGTCATGAAGTCGGAGGTGATCTGAGTTCGGATCTCCTTAAAGACGCAGATAGTATTTCTTTTTTCGACATCAATGTGCCTTTCTACTACCAACGCGAAGGGTGGGAGGAAACCAAACGACGCTGCATTTGGGGATATCGCCGTCTCTCAGTCCGGGTGAAAGAACTCGCAAATGGCATCACGTTTGAAGATGACACGCTGACACGGTTGTTAGCGGAGGCAATGCGAGAATTTGATCTGAAGGCAAAACCCGGCAGACTGCCCGTTCAAGATCGGAGACCGGGTTGAGGCAGTTCAAGACTAGTTTGAAGAACTGAATGAGCGCGTGCCGGTTCCCTGATTTTGAAGGTCGAGTCCTGAGAAATCATCTTCTCGGACCTTGAGAATTCATTGCCTGCTGTCCCACTCCTTCTATAGACTGCCCCCAGCCTTCTAAACACTGTTCTAGCAGCCCGTAATTATGGAATCAGGCACGAAACTTGCGCACTACGAAATTCTGTCCCCGCTTGGTAAAGGCGGCATGGGAGAAGTGTGGCGTGCGAAGGATACAAAGCTCGGTCGTGAAGTCGCCATCAAGACGTTGCCTGAAGAGTTCGCACAGGATGCGGATCGTCTAGCACGGTTCGAGCGTGAAGCTAAACTCTTAGCGTCGCTGAATCACCCAAACATTGCAGCCATTCACGGTTTTGAAGAAGACAACGGAACACACTTCCTTGTCATGGAGCTTGTTGAAGGCGACACGCTTGCTGATCGGTTGAAACGTGGTGCGATACCTGTAGAGGACTCCCTCAAACTAGCCCTCCAGATTACTGAAGCGTTGGAAGCTGCGCACGAAAAAGGCGTCATCCATAGAGACCTGAAACCAGCCAACATCAAAGTCACGCCCGACGGGAAAGTGAAGGTGTTGGACTTTGGTCTCGCTAAGGCGTTTGCGGGAGATGAATCCGATGTCAGCGTGTCGAATTCACCCACGCTGAGCATGGCTGCGACCCAGCAAGGAATCATATTGGGTACAGCGGCATATATGTCGCCCGAACAGGCACGGGGCGAGACGACGGACAATCGTGCCGACATCTGGGCGTTTGGTTGCGTGTTGTTTGAGACGCTCACTGGGGAAAAGACGTGGACCGGGCGGACTGTCACGGACGTGATTGCGGCGTTGGTCGCCCGTGAGCCTGAATGGAAACGTCTGCCTCCAAACCTGCATCCACGCATTCGGTTTCTTCTGGAACGCTGCTTAGAGAAAGAGTCCAAAGACCGACACCACGGCATTGACGAAGCGCGTTTGGAGATTCAGAAGGCCGTGGCTGAACCGGGTGTCGCATTGACGCAGCCCGTCGCGGGGCTTGCTCAACCGAGACCGCAGTCGAAACTACCGTCGGTTGCTGTATTCGCTGTGGGATTGGTAATCGCTGGTGTTGCCGTCTGGAACTTGAAGCCATCCGACCCACGTCCTGTCAGCCGATCAGAATATGTACTTCCAGAAGTCCGCAACTTTAGACAAACGGCGCGACCAGTCCTTACATTTTCTTCTGATGGCAGCAGATTCGTCTACAACGCAACGGGGGGGCTGTATTTGCGCTCTATTGACGAACTAGAGTCCAGGGTCATTTCCGGAACGGAGGCCACGCTCGACAATCCGACTTTCTCGCCTGACGGTGAATGGTTAGCTTACTGGTCTGTAACGGACACTCAACTGAAGAAGATTGCCACTGTTGGCGGTGCCCCAGTGTCGTTAGCCGAGATTGCGGTCAGACCCTCTGGCATTAGTTGGGATGTGGATGATGCGATCTTGTACGGCGGGTCAGAAGGGATCATGCGTGTGTCTGCGAACGGGGGAGAGCCAGAACTGCTCATTCCGAATTTGGATGAAGGGCCCATTGTTGTGTATCCACACCTTCTACCCGATGGAAATGCCGTCCTTTTCGGGATCGCCGCTGGGCAGGTTGGGGTGCAATCACTCGATTCAGAAGAACCGCAGTTATTGTTCCCAGGAGAGCACCCTCGATATGTTTCCACAGGGCATATCATCTATTTCCAAGGGGGTGCGCTTTTCGCCCTTCCGTTTGACCTAGGGGCGCTGGAGGTAACGGGTGGGCCAGTTCCCCTAGTCGAAGGGGTTCGGGGGGGACCGCCGCAATATGCAGTGTCCGAATCGGGATCGCTTATCTACGTCCCAGGGGCAGGATCAGACGCTGTTGCCAATGCGGTTCTTGCATGGGTGGATCGAAACGGAGCGCGGGAACCACTCCCCGTCCCGCCACGGCCTTATCGCCAACCGCAAATATCGCCCGACGGGACGCGCCTGGCGGTTGAAGCCGTCGACGCCAGTGGCGACAGCGACATCTGGGTTTACGATCTCGACGGTAGCACGCAGATGAGACAAATGACGGGAGAAGGGAACAACAGTCATCCCATCTGGACTCCTGATGGTGAACGATTGACGTTTGCCTCGGATCGGGACGGCCAGGTAAGAATCTACTGGCAACTGGCCGACCTCAGTGGCGTCGCGGAGCCGCTGACCGAGCCCGAAGAAGGGCTGGAGCCAAGGCCGGACTCATGGGCCACCGATGGTCAGACTCTTGCGTTCACAAGGGGATCATCAATTGCCAGCGAGGGCGTATGGATATTTTCCCTCGATGATGGTGCCGTCACGGAAGTTTTCGCGGGGGGGAGCGTTCATCCTGGTTATTCTAATGCTGGTAGTCCTGCTTTTTCGCCGGACGGGCGATGGCTGGTGTATCGCAGGAACGTGGACGGCGAAGGCGGACAACTCTTTATGGAGCCGTTTCCAACCACGGGGACCGAATTCAGACTGACCCAGGACGGCGGGTCCGCTCCCATGTGGTCCCGTGACGGGCGGGAACTCTTCTACCGGCGGAATGCTCAGACGATTGCTGGGCTTGCAGCAGGAGCGCGGTCCCCGAACTTAATGGCTGTGGACATCTCACTCGAAGGCACACCGGAGTGGGGCAACCAGCGCGTCCTGCCGATTGAGAGTTTCCTGGTCTTCCAGGGTTCTGTGGACTACGACATCACTCCTAACGGCGAGCGATTCATCATGGTCTTCCCCTCAGACCAGACCGAATCCGGCGAACCTGCCCGCCCCCGAATCAACATCGCCCTGAACTGGTTTGAAGAACTGAAGGAACGGGTGCCGGTGCCTTAATTTTCGAGTTCAAGTCATCTTCCCGGACGTTGAGAATTCCCACCTAGAAATTCCGGACTGAAAAATCGGCGCCCATTCCTGACTAAGGGTCTAGGAGTCCCTTTCGATTTGGGTCCCATTAAGGTTTGTTTTCTATGTACAGGGGGTCCTAACCACCTTGTTATGAATTTCGACTTCGCATTTTCGAAGTTAGTGGGACGTTTCTGGCCACGAAAAGGGGTATATAGCTAGAATTGTCAGAGCTTATGAGTCTCGAGATCGTTCTCTGGCTTTTGGCTTTCGTGTTTGAGTTATTGTCAAAAGTGGTGTTTAGGAGATTGATTCAAGCGGCGGCCTGATCGACTTGTGTCGCTTCGACACCATCGTTGAATTTCACTCCGATGATTACCTTGCTCAGATCATCGAATCCTCGTAATCGTCGCCAATTGTTCTCAGCGCACTGGCCCAGTTTGAACATCATGTGCAGCATGCCATCCCGTGTCAGGCAACCTCTGGATCGCTTCGTTCGGTGTCGAATGGTGGCAAAGGTCGACTCAATGGGATTCGTCGTTCTGATGCTCTGCCAGTGCTTGGCCGGAAAGTCGTAAAAGGCCAGCAGTTCCTCTCTGTCTTTCTGCAGGCAGAGTGTGGCTTTCGGATACTTCGGTTCATAGGTTTCAATGAACAAGTCGAATGCCTTCTCGGCGTCTGCCTTCGTCTCGGCCTGCCAGATCGAGTGCAGGGCCTGTTTCGCCTTCGCCTGGACCGACTTGGGCAGGCAGTTGAGGACGTTCATGACTTTGTGCATCCAGCAACGTTGTTGACGTGTCTCGGGATAGATTTCCTCCAGTGCGGCCCAGAACCCCATCGCACCGTCACCGATGGCCAACTTCGGAACATTCATCCCACGGGACTTCAGCTTCAACAAGACCTCGCGCCAACTCTGTGTCGATTCCCGTACACCGTCTTCGATCGCCAGGAAACGCTTCTCTCCGCGTTCATTCACGCCGATCACGACCAATGCACACAACTTGGTTTGTTCCGCCCGAAGTCCGCTGTAGATGCCGTCGGCCCAGACATAGACCCAGCGATCTGCATCCAAACGCTCCTCGCATCCGAGGCGGTACTGTTCGCCCCAAACCTGTTTCAACCGCGATACCGTGCTCGCCGACAGACCCTGCGCCTGGGGACCGACAAGAACTTTTAGGGCCTCACCCATCTCGCCGCTGGAAACGCCTTTCAAATACAACCACGGCACCGCTGCTTCCAGCGACTTCGTCTTCCGAATGTACGGTGGTACCAGGGCCGATCGGAACGTCACAGCTTCGCCCGTCTTGGCACGGACCTTCGGGATTTGGACTGTTACCGGACCCAATCCCGTCTGCAGTTCGCGTTCCGGCAGATAACCGTTGCGTACCACCCCGGCGTTTCCTGTCTCAGTTCGCCGGCCACCGTGCTGGGATAGCAGCTCTGCCAATTCGGCTTCCACTGCGCGTTGGATCAGTTGCTGTGCCCCAACTCGTAGTAGTTCTGTTACTGGATCCTCAATCGTTTCTCGACCTTCCGGTCCATTCACGTTACTCTTGCTCACAGTGGCGTATCTCCTATGGTTGCTTTGAAGTTTTGTCACAACAAATCAACCAGATACGCCGCTCTTATTCAATCCCTCAAACACCAGATTCGGTTATAACTCCGCTATGATATCTAATGGATCTAATTGGGATGATTCCAGCCAACAGGGTGCCGGAGGTGAAGATGGCAGATGACAGACTGCTTTTAACGATTCCAAGACGTTCCCAGCCTTGTTACGAGTCGGTCTGAACGGCTGAAGTCCATCTTTCGTTATGCATTCAGATACCTCTAGGAATAAGTAGATCGCGGCCTTAATTGTGTTTTCGTCCACCTCCTCATAGACACCTTCCTGCCGACGGTAGCGATAGAACACTCCGGCCTGATAGTGCAACGCTTGGATGCCGTCCACTAGGTAGTGGTGCTCGACGAATTTACGGGCACTGGGCATGGGATCCTGAGGATCGAGAATCAGCGGCTTACCGTCGGAGCCAGTAACCGGAAGCCCAGGAACATCGGTCACGCCATGCTCAAGAAGGATCTTCCGCAGGGTACCCGCACCGATGTTGTCTGGACGGCCCGCCTTCAGCGAGCGCCAGCGTGTCTGATTTTTCGAAGCTGCGTTTCGATACTCTGGATCTGAAGTCGACCACGCATTGAACACTGATTCACCTTGCCCCCGGGTGGCTTCGTGTGCTGCGGCCATGAGTCGAAACCAATCGTCGTGCTCGCGAAATTCACAAACGTCCAATCCGTTTAGCGCTTCCTCAAGCTGTTCGGGAGTCCACTCCGCACGACTGAGTTTCTTGCCACCAAGACGTCCTTTCCCGCCGGAACTCCCTTTCCTGATCAGCAAGAGAAGGCTTTCAGGCACCTGAGGAGCAGGGAAATTCCCGCCTAGTGAATCCCACTCGTACAGCTTCCCTTTTGGTCCCACGCTTCCGGAAGCCACGACTTGCGCACCAAAGGACAGGAAATCAATTCCAGGGAGATCTTTCAGCGATCGCGACACTACCTCCCCCTCGGGAATCGAAAGGTACAAATGAAATCCTCCACCCGGGGTGTTAACCCGTGGACATTCTTCGAAGTCTAGGCCACACCGTTTTTTGAGTTCCTCAAAGGAGTCCCGCCCCTCTGGGAAATTTCTCGGATCGACGTCAATGACGAAATCGATTGGACGTAGTCGCACCCCCACATTCCAGCCACGGACTTCTAAGTGTTCACGTGCTTCGACTTCGGTCAGACCAGCGACAGTGGTCCACCTCTTGTCGAGAGGCCTTTTCGACAGATAGCCTAACCGGATCAATATGTAACCGTTGACTATCAAGAGCTTCAACTGATCGAATATGGTTCTTGTAGTCATACTCGCCCCTCCGCCATACGGCCCCGGAGCCATTCCTCAATTTCTGCGCGCGAGAAGACGACACGCCCGGGCGACAGACTGATGGGATGTGGAAATCGTGAGGCTGGACTTCTGCGAAGGCGCCACAAGGTGGGCTTACTAAGATTCGTTAATTCGCAAACCTTGCTGATGGATAGAAACTGAAGCCGCTCGGTTCTCCAGGACAAGAACTCCAACTCTGCGGACTCATGCTTGATAAGAGGCTCGACTTCCGTAACGATCGGCTTTCTATTGGCCATTCCGAATCTCCTCAGCAGAGGACTCGCGCTGCTGATGGTTAGCCTGTTCTTGCTTTTGAGATAACGCGGCTTCGAGATCTTCAACGAAAGAATTTCCGCATCCATCCGCCGTTGAATTGAAGGTGGCCCGGCTCACGCCGGGCGTGTGTTCCACTTCACGAGGGGAAAGAAGTTGACAGATCTGCTTGGTTGCGCGCGGTGCGATTGGTCGAAATTTCATATTTAAAGAATATCGACCAACGGCAATTCGATAAACGGGGGGAAAATTGAGTGCTTTAACCTTCCCTCCAGGGGAGAGTTCTCAGCTGCTCATTCAATTGACAAATCGCTTCGAATTCGTTGCGGGACATCAACACAGACACGTCTAGAAGGGTTTCCGCTGTTTTCAGGCCGTCTCTTACTAGTCCCAAAACAAGCGCATAACCAGTCCGCCGAGGCCCAGTTCGCGCCGATAGAATTCGAGGCATAGAATCCCGTTCCCGGATGGCCTGTTCCAGGTATCGAGTTTCTGTTGAATCTGTTTCAGTTCAGCCTCGCTGGTGTTGGACGGTTGACAGAAACCGGGACCTCGATCGCCCGGGCTCAGAGTCATGATCGGGTCAACATCGCAGAGGCTGACGCAACACATCCACCCCGCGGAACAAGACCGGCAACCACCGGTTCCAGGCCAGGATCCGGAACAGAATGCGCCGCCCGGTGCGCACGAGTTGGCACGGCACAAGCATGAAAGCGTTCAAGAAGGTTTTGAACTCCATGCGCAGCACGGTTTGCTTCTCAGCCTGATATTTTTGGCCCCAACGTCCGGTTTCGGGAAGCAGCAATGCAAACCACGCTTTCAGTGTCCAGGCCAGTGACGCGATCACCATGTAGGCCCAGTTGCTGGTCTGATCTCCGACCGGCATCCGCAACGCCTGAACGCCGTTCTTCAACTGCTCAATGAGATTCTCCTGATTGCACCGTTGATTGGCACGCATCACAATCTGGTCGGCCGGATCCGAACGGTTGGTAATGTAGAAGAAGTACCGGATGTCGTCAAACAACACCTGCTCTCCTTTGGCCACCGACAGATTCTTCCGCACCACGACGACACGGTAGTCCCGATCGCAGGCTCCGGGTCGATACCGAAACTCGGCCACATCCTCACCCTGCAAGCGGATATTGTCGAAACCGCGCTGCCGAACGATCTCTTCCTTCACGTTGTCGGGACGTTGGCGCGGTTCGGTCGCCACGTCGTATTTCGCGGGCCGTTCCAGGCGCTTCCACTGGCGCGGCTCCAGTTCATCGGCCCGGGCCTTCAGGTTCGCCATCGCGTCAATCCCGAATATGAAACCCACCTGCTGGTCGTCCCATCCGTCCAGATGCCGGGTCTGGCTGAAGTCCGTGTCCCCGCGCAGCAGGATCTGGCGAAACCCCGCATGCCGGCACAATGCGATGGCTTGGTCGAACCGGACCGCGGCTCCTTCATGCGACGGCCGGTTGCCGCTACGATTGACCAGATACAGCGGTTCGGCGGTGTTGGCCAGCGAGATCATCAGCGGGTGATATCCCCACGTCCCGTCGTAGGCCACGTCCATCCCTTGCTTGCATTCCCCCGTGGTTTCGGCCAGTGTCCCGTCCGCGTCCAACACCGCTTCTTCGAAAAACGCCGCCGGTTGCTGTCGCCAGACTCCGAGCCGGACTTGATTGGTTGCCTCCATCAGACACTCCACGTCGTCGGCCTCGAATCTCCGGCAGAAGTCTCCCGCCGTCGTCGGATCCGGAATCCGTTGCGCTCCCAGCGCATCCAGATACACCGCATCGTTGCGCCGCAGTTCGATGTCTTCCAGGCACGTTCCTCCGCTCAAGGCGTTGTAGGCGATGTTCAGCACGTGATCCGACTCGTGATACGGCAGGTGCCGCTTCAACACATGCACGCCCTTGTCGATGGCTTCGATCAGCCCGGTCCGCCGCGCCACCAGTTGCATCGTCCCGATACCACCAACCGATGTGCCCCGCGTCCGCTCTCCCATCTCGTACTGAATGTTGCTCGCCGAAAACATCGGCTCTACCTGATCCGTCCAATGCCGGTCCCCAAGCCGACGTTCGATTCGCCGCTTGCGGTTCCTCATGTTCTTGCGCGTATAATCGTTCATCTGAAATGCCTCCTTTTCCGAAGAATCTGTTCAAGGTTTTTTTCGCACGGAGACGGGGCATTTCGGGTACTTCCGCTCTTATTGCACTATCATTTCCTCGTCAATCACGCTTGTTCAGGGACTAGTGACCGACAGTCGCAGCCGTAACGGCCGAACGTTCTGCGATGGCTCCTGTTCTTGTGATTTTCTCGGGCTATGTCTGCTAGCCTTCGGCCCCCAAAATAGAGATCGTACAACCATCGGGCAGCTCTCTCCAGCTCATCACCTCCATTGCGCGGTTTTCGTTGATGGAATATCTTCCTAATTTCCTGCTCTGTCAAATGAGACGCGCCTCGCTCGGGCCACATGGCTGACGAAATCATTTTCCCTTCCATCGTGATTTCATTCGGCTCTATTCCGTGCATTTTATCGTCCACTTCATTGACGAACCGGCCGACCAAGTCCGCGGTGAAATACGACCACCGCTCTCCGAATTTGTCCCTCAAGACACCACCGATGTCTTCAAAGAGCGCTGTAAATTCATCAGGAAGACCACGTATGACAGCGTCACATATATCAGTCCAATCGTCAGAGTCATGAGCATCTTTAACGGAACGCTTGATCATACGAGCAACACACTTTGAGCGATTGGAATGCCACTTCTTGAACAAGCCACCAATTTGCTCATCTTCTAATCGCAATATTCTGAGCAGAGATTGGCGTACGACATTGTGCTGAAGAATCTGCGACGGCGGATCCATTACCTCGCGATGCTCGGTCAGAATGGTTATGGGGCTGTCCATAGTGATTCCTTTATTAAGGTTAAATGGTGTTTCGTTCGACTCAGAGCTCCACAACGATTTAGCACGTGGGCTGCTCGCCTCGAGACATACTTGTATCCCAAAGACAACTCGAAAAATATCAACTTTTGCAACTTCGTCTAGTAAAGGGGGGAAGCTCTGAATTACCGAGGAGGATCGTCTACAGCAGGTGTTTCTTCAAACGCACATCCGATCTATCGCAACGGGCAGTTCTTGCAGCTCATGCGACGATGCCTACTAGCCGACAGGCCCACAGTTCAAGTGCTTCTCTCTTCTCTTGATCGTAGCTGTGCCGATCGTAAACGGCAGTCACTCCAGGTTCTGCATGGTTCAAGATACGACCAACAACGAGACGGGGTATTCCCATGCTAGTCATATACGAGGCAGCGGTCCGTCGCAGATCGTGGGCGCGAAAATCGTTGACTCCATTGTCATCCTCCTCAAGCTTGGCATTCTGGCGGATGCGCTGAGCGGCTTTCTGCAACTCTTTGATGTGCCCCTTTCCTCGGGGCGCATAGAAAACGAACGGGGATTCGCGCTTGGTCTCATTCCTTAAAATCGATTGCTCCCGTCGAAGAGTCTCTAAGATCCGTAAGGAACCGTCGGTTATCGGGACCCGATGTGATCGTCCGTTCTTCGCGACCTCAGCAGGGATCGTCCACCACACTTGGTCTTCCTCTTCTGCGATGTCGACCCAGCGCATTGACGCCACTTCCCCGCCCCTTTGAGCCGTGAAGAACCGAAGCTTGTACATCGAGGACATGAGCAAGGGCTCCTGCTCGATGCCGTTCCAGATCTTCTTGATTTCGTTTTCCGACAGAACTCTGGTCCTGGACGTGTCTCGAGCCGGCTTTGGAATGTTTAAGCAAGGATTGCTATCGACCAGATCCACACCGATGGCCCAGTTGTAGATCTTCCGCATGCAGGCGAGAACGCGGTTGGCCATGACGGTCTCACCCATCTCTTCGAGCATCGCGCGAACGTCCCGACGTTTCACATCTGCGGCACGGATATGCTCAAAACGTGGCAGGAAATATCGATTAATAATCCGCTGGTCTTCTCGCCAGCTTTTCTTCCGTTTCTTCGCCCAACGCTCCATGTAGTCAGCGGCAAGTTCGCCAAAGGTCTCAGCTGTTCGCTCTTCCTTCTTCTGGGCTGCGGGATCTTCTCCTTTCGCTGCAGCGCGCAACGCATCACGAGCCTCGTCTCTCGCAGCTACAAGTGACCAGCGATCGGTGGTCCCGATCGTGTACCGCCTCAGTCTCCTCCCGTGGCGATACATGACCGAAAAGGTCTTAACGCCTTTCGTCGTTACGCTGATACAGAATCCTGGCAGATTGGTATCGAAGTAATAGACCCGCTCTGGCTTGGGTTTCAAGGCCGCGACAGACCTTGCGGTTAGGTTGAGCTTCGCCATATTCCAAATCTCCTCCGAGGCATCTCCAAACGCTCTTGGAGTAACACTGGAGTAACAGTATCATGGAAACTTGGTGAAATACATAGAAGCCGATTGAGAGCCGTAATACGTTTAAATACAATAGATAGTAGAGCGTTAGCGTTTCAGGAGGTTTCAACAGAATTCAGGAATCGATTACTCTTAATCAGTAGGTTCGCGGTTCGATTCCGCGAGGGCTCACTTTCTATTTCAACAACTTAGATCGGTTCAGTGAGCCTTCGTTTTGCCGCTGTGCAGTTTTTGTGTCAGTTCGGTAGGCAGTATCGAGGGTTTTGATGGAACGAGTGTTGTGGTCTGGGCTCAGGTGGGCATAACGCATCGTCATGGTGAGACTGGCATGTCCAAGCAGTTCCTGGACGGTCCGGATATCCACTCCACTCATCACCAGATGACTGGCGAAGGTGTGTCGTAAGTCGTGGAATCTCAGGTCGGCGATGCCTGCTTTCTCAACCAATCTGCGAAAAACCGGATTGAAGTCGACCATCGGGCGGCCTGGTTTGACGCGTGAAGGAAAGACATAACCCCTTTGAAATCGTGAGGGATGGACTTTCAAAGTTTCGTGCAACGTATCGTTCATTGGGATCTTTCGAGACTTGCCGCTTTTGGACTCACTCACGACAATGATGCGATTCCTAAAATCGACTTCCGACCATTTGAGATTCAGCAGCTCACCCCGTCTCATGCCACTGTGCAGGGCTGTTAAGAGGATAGGGCGGAACTGATTACTCGCTGTTGTAAGCAAGCACTCGATCTCATCTTGTTCCAAGTACCTTGTCCTTCCAGTGGGTTCCCGAAGCTTCTCCACAGAAGCCGCAGGGTTCTGATCAATAAGGCCCCACTTCACACCCCTGTTGAACATTGATTTGAGCATTGCGAGATGACGGTTTCTGGTGGATGCGGCGATGTTGAGTTCATCTGTCCTGCAATTCAGGAAAGCCTCGATGTCCTCCTGATTCATATCCTTCAGCGGCTTATTGCCAAAATAGTCCTTCCAGATGTTGACCATTGATTCAAGCCCGTTGAACCGCACATGTCTGCCACGTCTATCCCAAAAACGTTCACAGAGTTCATGGAACGCCACCTTGGAAACCTTCTTTACGTCCAGTTGCCGGTTCTCAGCAACCTGAGTCTTACGCTTATCCAGTATCGCCCTCGCTAACTTCTTCTCAGTTGTGCCCGTGCTCTACCGACGGATGTCTCCGCTTTGATCAGCGTAACGAATCCACCAGTGCGGCGATCCAGGACGCTGGAAGAGGCCCTTAATTTTTCGGGTCGGTTTTGACATTCATCTACCTCCTTTCTATTGCTGTCCAGACTTGAGTAACAAGCACTCGACTGCCAAATCGACAACCTTCGGCGGTTTGAGATCGCCGCGCTCCCAACGGGCCACGGTGTTGGTCGCCACGCCGAGCTTGTCGGCAAGCCTCGCCTGGCTCACCCCGAGTTCCAGGCGCAGTCGCTTGATCCGTCTGGGCGAGCCTTTGACGATCTGTCGATGCTTACTAAATATACAGATAGTATACATATACGTTTCGTATAGTCTAGTTAATTCTGTAGAGGCACCCGGGTAGTCCTACCCTGCCTTTTGCGCGCCTCCATCCATTCCCTGACTTCGTCGGCGTCGAACCGAACGCATGGTTTCTTTTTCCCTGTGCCAATGTTTATATGAGGAATGAAGTCCATGCGCGCCCACTCATAGACGGTGCTCACGGCAACATTGAGCAGCTTCGAAACCTCATTGGCTTTCGCAAGCCTCTTGTCGATCGTTCTAATTGTTGCTGTCATAGCTTTTTAGCCTCTTCTTTTTCGTCGCAGCAAGTTGCTTCTAAATTAAATCACGACGGATTGTTATTTGTTTAGGCGCCAGCGCTCGACTGACGCCGCCTCTGAACATCCTTCTCCTTCGAACTTATCCGACCGCAAGGACCCCCAGGCGCCACGCCAAGGGACTCCTGGACTTTGATTTCATTTATTATGCGTGCTCGCGTGTCGGTCTCGAATTTGGGTCCCATCTCGCTGCTTCGGCGTAGAAAGAAAACACGCGCGTCTGACTGTCCCGAGGGGCCCCAACGCGTCCCCAGTTGCGTGGGGACACGGAACCTCATGATTCCATGCGAGAAAGGTCGTTTGTCCCCAAGTCCCCACGCGAGGGACTGTGTGTATGAATGTTCATCTTCTTTTACTAATCATTTTTTATAATTCTTGATCTCTTAATCAGTAGTTCTTAAATAGGTTCAGATTTAAGAACAATTACAGAGTTAGATCTAAACAGATAAACAGACACACACAAGCTGGGGACTGGTGACAAACACCGCATCCCCTTTTGCATCAATCCGATAGGCGTCCCCACGGCAATGGGGACGGCGTTGGGGACGCATCAGCTTGCCTTCCTTTGTTCTTCACCTCGTAGCCAGTAGGTCTTGGAATCGACGGGCCGACCAATTTCTCCCGCCTCCTCGAGTCCGTTCAGCGCCCTGCCAAAAAATTCTGTGCCTTCTCGCTCGGCGTGAACCTTCCTGTAAAGGTGACGGTACGTCTGCGGTCCGCTCACGGCAGTTAACGCCTTCATGATCTTCTGCTGGAGCGCAGCGACGGGATTGTTGGCGATCCCGGGAAACCACCGCCGTCGAATGTCGACTTGGTAACGCAGGAACTCAATCACCGCACGAACTGTTTTGGCACGGATCACGCGGTCGTCTTGGAGGAGGGTGAGGATGACCATCAATCGTTCGCCGATTCCGTCGATCCGATTGAAGACAGCTTCGTCGGTCTTGATCTCTTCCATGTAGAACTTGGCCCAAAGCCGCTCCGCATGGGTGCCAGCAAAGCGAACTCGAATCTTCCCGTCGGTGGCTGCTTGAGCTTCCGTTTGGACCTTCTCGATGAAACCCCTTAGCTTCTCCGTCAATGCATCCAATCGCACCTGATCGGGCAACGGAGGGTTCGGCAGGCGGGTCGTCGGTTCACCGTATACCAGCGTCCAACGCGAGAGAAACCCGCTGTCGACGTCGTCTGCCGTCCAAAGATCCGAGAAGCGATCGGTCGTGGAGTTCGCGAGCATGGCGAGGTGGGCGTCCGTGATAACGACACTGTTTTGTTGGACGACATTTGAGTAGCTGTTGCTTTCGTAAAGGACCTGCAACGGCACCACACCGGCGGTGCCCGAAACTTTGGCCTTCCTGAACAGCACTTCGAGTTCGTCTAGATAGATCACGCAGACCTTCGTCGAGGCATTAGACGGAGCACTAATGATTGCCCGAAGAATGCCTTCCGACGATCCGAATCCATCGACGAAGGTCAAATCGGTCGGGTCGACAGCCCCTCGTATAACCTCTACCGCTCTCTTCGCGGCGGTCGATTTGCGTCCGAAACCTGAAGGTCCGATGTTGCAGGTGTAGAGCCGGGGTTGTGCTTGGGTCCCATTTCCGCGCTCAACGTACGGCGACATCAACGCGCCGAACGCGGTCACGAACGCCGACCAGAGGAACTCGCGCGGAGATTCGGTCGTCGGCGTAAAGATGTCTACGAACTCTTTGGAGAGTCCGGTAATTACAGAGTCTGGGAACGTGGGTGTTGTAGTGTTTGTTGGAGATGCTTTCACTCTGCACCTCCTTCGGCCGCGGACTCGTCGTTCGAATCTTCGGTCGACAAATAGAATTCTCGTTTGAACCGCTTCAGCGTTGTTGAATCTGGATCGTTCTCGTAACCGAGCAGGTAGTACTGTTCGTCAGCCAGACCTGTCGGGGACAAACCTACGATTCTTTGCGTTCCATCGGACTCCGAAACCAAAGCCCATCCGACAAGCGGTTCGCTCCAGGTTTCTAAGTTTCCATTTAAAGGGAGGCCGCGTATCGAGCACCAATCGTCTGCCGGGATGATGGCAGTGATGGTTCGCGACAGTGCGCCTGATTTGCTTGTTGTAACTGGGAGAGAGTTATTGGGTCCGTCTTCAGAGGCAGGCTGGACTCGTTCTGTAGCGACAGAATCCTTAGAGTTGTTTGTTGGTGACGTCCCACTGGCACTCAGGTGTGGCTCGTGACTCTCGGTTGGTTCCGGGTTGCTATTCTTCTGACTTGTCATTTCTACTGTCCTTCGATGTGGAAGTTAATGTCCGATTTCCATCAGATCCTGACTCCACGTTGCCGGGCTGACGCACTCGTTGAATATCGGCCTCACTCGGACGTCCAAACTGAACAATCCGTGCTTGGGCCTTGATTCGTTCAAAATCGAATTCGATCTTCGGAATCGGTTTCCCGTCTTTGCCCTTCGGAAAGGTTGACATCGCTCTGCGGACGACCTTCCGGGCTTCCCTTGAATAGGCTTGCCACTGGGTGTCGATCATGACGAGCGGTTCTGATTCAAGGGCCTTCACAAGTCCCTTGACGAGAGACTTGGGTGACCTCAGCGACCTTCGATCGACGCCGAGCGCATCGAGCAGGCGCGAAATTCCGGTCAACTTCTGGCCGTTCCAGCGATAAGGGATCGTCGTGACACGGTCGTACAGACAGCGACCTACTATGTTCTGGTTCGACCGTCCCAGAGCACGGACAACTGTGGCTTCTAGATAGACCTCGATGTACTTCTTGGAGGTCTTTCTGGCCTCTCTCGTTCTTGTCCCGTTGTACTTGAGCCGAACAGGATATCGGCCGTCATCCGGCAACCACAGATCGTTTGGGTCTGAAGTGTCTATCTCTATTTCGGGTTCGTCGGAAAAGTCCCGTTTGAGGAACTCCTCGACATCCACGGTTATCAGTTTTGATGTCAAAATCTAACTCCTTGGTCCGCTGTCGGTGAAGTCCCCGACGTATTGAAAGCATCGATTGGTTTGATCATCGCTATGTCCTCTTTGAAGTGCATCTGCCCGGGATTGGCCGAGCAGATACTTATTTAGTTAACCCAACCGACGTTTGACTTGCGTTAGCCACGGTCGGTGTCGGTCGAAACAGTCCTGACAGATGTCCATGTCAATTAGGTTGTCGAAGAACCCTACGTATCGATCCTCGAGCCCGGGTTCATCTCGAAACGATCGGCACCAAGTTGTCCCGTCGTCATCGATCCAACAGGTAACGTAGTCGCCGGTATCGAGTTTGCGGAGAGAAGGGATAGAACCCTCGTCCTCCACTGTCGGAGAGGTTCCGGAAACCTCGTAGGCATCCAGATCTGCCTCATTCGATTCGAAAGATCTGTTCTTGCTTTGCATGTGTATTTTTCCTCTCATTGTGCCGGCGGGCGGGCCACCGGATCGTTTACTGTTGCACCGACCAACCAGCGCGAGGTCAATGCGTGAAAGTCACTCTTTTCGCCATCGTCGGATGCTCGATCTTTGCGTGTTCGAAATATTTAGACGACCCGTAAACACTTTAGTTAGTTATGTTTACGCACCATTCAGGCGAGGCTAGTAGGTTCCAGCTATCAACTACTATTCTCTGTACTTTAGGAGGTCCTGGAAGAATCAGCGCGGCTAGCTGTCTGGCGTTCAGTAAGAAGCGAAGAAGCGGAAAGGCAGTATGACGGGCGTCAGCGACGATTCCGCTCCATCCGCTGGCGCTCCTTCGTTTTCAGCGAGTAAATGTTGTGCCGGTGTCGTTTGTCTTTGTACGCAGCGACCCACGACCCCGGCCACCACTCTTTCCATGAGGCCAACGGTGGCGTCCTCCGCTGGTCGAGCTTCTCTGCGAATTTTCGGCCTTCCCAGCCCTTTCTGATGGCATACCGGACATTCTTCTGTGTTTCGGTTAGTGGCGGAAGGCGGCCTGATTTCTTCTTGTAATCGGAGTGCTGTGCCGCGATATCGATCAAGGCCTGTCCTCTCGCTCGCTGCAACCGCTCGCCAACCACTCCCCAAATGCGAAAATGAACTTCCGCCGTCAACAACTCTGTTGACTCCTTACCCAAACGCCCTTTGTCATCGACTTGCCCATTTTCCTCATCTAGCCACGCGGGGGCACGCCAACTCGCGATCTGACTGTCGAGATCAATTCGGGATCCCGTCACGGCGGCAACCCAGTGAACTACATCCTTGAAGGCTCGGCCACCGTCTTCCCGCCAGTTGTCGACATGGGCGTCGGCAGTGCCGAACTGGTGGGGCGGATCCCCCAGGTGGAACTTCAGAAGGTCGACGGTTTTGTCGTAGGCCCAATCAATGGTGCGATCGGGATCGTGAAGCCTCTGCGGTGCGGTCCCCAAAAAGTCCTTGAACACCCTTGCCGCGTGATTCCCGACGATCCTCATCCACAACTTGAGGTGCTTTTTAAAGACGGCTCTCTTTTCATACGGAGCGGCTCGTTGAAGAGCGAGCATTGCTCTGAGTTCTGCCTGGTGCCATAACACCTGGAAGTTCGTTTGACTTTGCTCGATAGCCTCTAAGGCACGGCTCTGTGCGAGGTCACTTCGCGTTGGCATCGGTCCGATCCTTCGCTGGATGGTATACGAAAGGACTACTCTTGAGACGATTGAATAGTCAAAGGCTAGAGTAGTCGAGGGGGTGAGTAGAATCAGGGAGCGTTCACTGGACGGTCTTTTTCACAGCAGGTCATATGACTACAGCTTGGCCTTCCTGATCAATTCCGACAACCGTACTCCCAGCACCGACGCCAAACTATGCATCACACCCAGCGTCGGATTCCTCTGCCCTCGCTCGATGCCGCCCACATAGCTGATGTCCAGACCGCAGGCGTCGGCCAGACCCTGCTGACTCATCTCTAGCTTGAGACGCTGAGCGCGGACGGCACCACCAAACTGGCGTGCCACGGCTAGGGGCGGCTGCATCGGGCGAGCGTAAAGCTTGCCGACTATAATCGTTAGGGACTATAGTCACTAGCACTCGCAGACCTTCTGAAAACTACTGGAAACCTCTCATGTTGCTCGTCGCGCTTCTCTTGGTACCGGCCCTGGTCTTGCGCTTTGCCATCATCTTCAGACCACTTCATCGCCTGTCGGCGGGAGGAGTGGTCGGAGTGCTTTTCATAGCGGAACTCTTTCTCGCCGAAAATCCGACGGCTGTTGGCGCTATTTCCTTTCTAGTCTTGTCATGGTCGAGCCAGCGCAGGAAACCTAACAGGCGTGACGAATCTCACACGACTCTCACACGAGGACGAAAAAAATCCTCCGGCGTCGACTAAGGACTATATTTTTTGTTCCTCCTGCGGGTTCGAACAATGGATCGGTTATTCGACGTGTCAGAAGTGCGGAACCGTCTTCGAGAAGAATTCGAAGGGATAAAGGACGACATCCTTATGGACGAACCCATCAGCAAGCACGGTCTTGACCTGCCACCCGAGCCTCAAAGTCACAGGTCGACAGGAGATGAGTGGTGGAGCTGATTAGCGGATTCATCAAATGGCTGATTCAAACGGCTCTCTTTTTCGCCATATTTCACCTCGCGGTACCGACCGTTGTGCATGCCTGGACAAAGAATAGCTGGGGGAAATTGCCTGTAATGGTCCTGCTGGGCATCGCATCCGGAAGTTTGATGGCATATTTCGAGTACGTCCCGTTTCTACTCTTGGTCATTTGGCTAACGTCAGTTCACTCGGGCCTGAAGGTGATGTCCGAAACAGAATTTGAAGAGGAGCACATGACGAATGTCGGCGCGCCCGTTGCTCTCAGAGTCTACCGAATTTCTATGTATTCCTACGTGTTCGTATCATGTTTAGTGGCGGTGTTGCTCCAGACCACTGTAGTCGGCCCGGACGGAGAATTAACTTTATTACGGTTCATTTTCAGCTAGTTTTTCGAACCCCCATGACGAAAGAACTTGACCGCCGCAGTCCTTCGACCTTCTAATAATCCTTAGCATCAGGAGTGGTTCGGTACTTACCGAACCCGGCAACCGGTACGGAGAGACACGGTGCCTTTGACGCCGAAAGCGTCAGATGTGCGAGACGACTCGAAACAACTCTCCAACACCAACCGTCGCCCTGCCCTGTGCAGGGCGTTCGTATTTTCGCCCTCCTGGTGCGTGTCGAATCATTTCGATCTAGCCCAGGAGGTAACGATGCCGAAAATAAGAGTCTACGGAGTAACTGAAAACAACGCCCCGACCGATGTCGACTACTCCAAAATGTCGATCTGCTCGACGTGCTGCGAAATCAAAGGCCCGTGGCGATATCTGGATGACGGCTCGGGCGGCCACCGGCAGAAGTGCGACTGCGACAGAAAATCGGGAACGCGCGCAAGAACCTGGCCGGGCTTCGATTTCAACACCACCATCGAGTCCTGTTATTGCTGCGGCCTCGAATTGCTGAGCAGTGGTTCGAGATGGGCGTTGTGATTCTGCGGAGACTGCGTGACGAACGTGGTTGGCTTCAACAACCAGCACCAGGCGTACCTGATACCGATCGGAAGGCATTCGCTGCACGCAGGCGCTGGTCTAACAATCGACGAGATAACGAATAAAGCTAAAGTCGACGAGTTTGCCAGGGGATGGGCCGGTACGGTCGGCGGGATCAAAGCACTCTCGATGTGGGCCCACCAGATCGTCGCGTCGAACCTCGACGCGTTCGGCTTCGACCGTCGGAACGACACCCCGCTGTCGGACTATCTGGCTGCAATCGCGCGACAACCGGTGGACAAGCACAGGGCTTTCACTCAGCTCTGTGAATTCATAGGAGGGCTGTCTTGATGGACACTCGCATCACCGACTACGACCTCGACCTCCTCACACCCGGCCTGTCCGTAGACAACGCCCTCGTTCTGTTCAAGTCCGCATGCAACAAACGCGACACGCTCTTCATCACGCCGTCGTGGTTCGACTGGCGCGAGGCGCGACTACGCACCCTCCTGGATGACCCGATCACTGCCGACCATGCCCAGGCCCTGCGCGAGACCGTGCTAGAAACCATTCACGTCGACGAGGTCCTTGTCTGGCTTGAGAACGACCCGCTGCGCTGGTCAGAGTTCGCCGCCGAACAGAAACGCGTCAGAGAGGGTCTAGACGCGATGTCGAAGGCCGAACACGACGCCCGGTTCAAGGTAGAGTTCGAGGCCGCTCTCAAGGAAGCACGCAACCAGCCTCGGCCCGAGTGCCCGAACTGCGACCCGGAAGGCTATATGATCCCGGTCAGCTACGGGCTACTCGATGAGGTCTGGGCGGCTGTCGCTGGCGCCGGGGAAATGGTGAACGGCGGGTGTATGATCGGGGAGGACCGGTGGGTTTGTAGGAAATGTGGTCTACGGTTTGCAGATGAAGAAGCAGTCGAATAATCAGCAGAGAATCTTCCAGGTCTACATTCACATCTACGCTTGCTGAATACTGAACCGACGAGGGGAGGGGCCAGGCGCCAGACATGGGACTCCGACTGTTGGTTCCATCACCTTCAATACTCCCAGCTTCTCAGTTTCTTAGCCCATATAGGAATGAAAATCTGAGAAACTGGCTCTGCCACCCCAGTCACCCCTTCTCTACCCCGGCTATATGTCGGAATATTGGCATGTCATGGGGTATTGAACGGAATAGAAACGCCGTGACACCCATGACACGGGTGGCATCCACCCTTACTCAGAATCAGGTGCGCTTGACGCTTTTGCCCAGTGCCATCAGAAAGATTGCACTCTTACCGGAGGCGTGGGGTGAAAAGAACTCGACCACCTCGTCGTCGTAGAATGTGAGCCCCGTAGCGCCGAGACGCTGGGCGTAGGCAGCCAGATAGAGTTTTCCACCGAGGATTCCGGCTTCGAGCTGAACGGCACGGTATCCGCGATTCCCGAACCGTTCTAAGATCGGCCCGAGGTCTGCTAGAAAGAAGACCGCAACACTGGCGTCGCCGGGGAGCGGTTGGTCCAAACCCAGGTGTGCGGCCATGCCTCGGAAATCACCTTGTTTTAAGAGTTCTAGCTTGTTCTCTTTGGGGTGGTACGTATAGGAACCGGGTTGGATTCCGTCCACCGCGTTCACGATCAGATAAATGTCATTCAAGGATGACCCGAAAGGAGTCAGAAAGTCCGCGCGAATGCCACGCGTCGCGCGGTAGAGCATGGTCGAGAGCTGTTCCATCGTCAACGATACCCGCGCGAACTGCCGTGTCGATCCGCGTCTGAGGATCACGCTTTCGATGCTGTCGTGGGGGATCTGACTGTCAGACAGCGGCAAGAGAGAAACGGCTCTGTTTTCTAAAGACGGTCTCGGGGCGACCGGAATACTCCCGCTCCACGCCGCAACGTCATCTACAGTCTCAAGCGACGACGCCTGGTGTATTCGGTTCATCTCAGGGTATTGCACCTCGCTCTTTGAAAGAGGCACCGTGTCGAGGTTCAGTGGCGTGACTTCCCTTCGAGACGTTCCGGGAGAAGCGGACCCAAAACCCAGAGGGATCATCGAAAATACCACTTCTCGTTCCGTATCGAGGTCTAGCAAACGATTGACCTCAGAGTCGACAAAGCCACACGTCACTTGTGCCGTGAGACCGAGAGCATCCGCAACGGCCAACGTGTTCGCAAGGATCGTGCCGTTATCCCAGCCGAAATGACGATACGTTCGAGCCTGATACTTCCAGGCGTTCCGCCAGTAAGTGCCAGTGCAGATCATGATCACAGGAGCCCGAACCACTGCCGGATCGTTCCCGCTTGCCTGGAACAGCACACTTCGAAAATCCCCTTCGCGCAGTCGTCGCAGGCCAAAGTCGCCCGGACCGAACTGGTATACGCCTGCGCTTAGCCCTTCAAGATCGCTGCATACGATGTACAACTCGATCTCATAGAGCGCTCCCGTGCAGGATGCGGCGCGGAAGTACTGTGTACCACCCGGGTAATCGACTTTCTTGGTGACGCCTGCTGAAAAGTACAGCAACTGGCTCAGTTGTTTCAGGTCCGGAACAGTTTCGGTTGCCGTGTCGAACTCGGTTGTCGACACTGCCTGGAGCGCCGGAACCCCGGTCCTGGCAATCGACGGATCCAGCCGGATCGGTTCCAGTTTGGGATACGGAATCGGTTCCTTGAACGGAATGGGCTTATTCGACCAATCCATCCAATGAGCATTGCTCCGAACGCTCGACTGCGAATGTTTTGTTGCGTCGTGATACTCCCGCGCGGCCTTTGTGTTTCGGTTGGTCATTGATTACCGCTATCCTCACAGACAAACGCGGACCTGTCCAATCGCTTCTGCTTGGCAAGCTCTCCCGTGCCATAGGTGTCACACCAGTCACCCCTTCTCTATCCCGGCTATATGTCAGGTTCTGGGTCTATATATGAATATTGAGAGAAGTGGAAAGCCGTGACTGGGGTGGTAGGTGTGGTATTCGGGCTATTTGCTCTGTTCAATAGCCTTGATTATTTGATCAGCGAGATTCTGCCATCGAGTCCTGCCAACCTTTCGCTCGTAGGTGTCCAGTTTGCCGGTGACGGGTTCAAGCCATCCCCACTTGATCGCCAATTTCAAATGAGGCTCGTATTCCTGTTGGTCTGGAGTGCTTTCCGGGTCGACACCACCCACCATTCCCTGGATGTTCTCAAGAGTTACTATCAGGGCGTGGTCACAATACAACAGACGATCTTACTGCGCGCCATGCGTTTGCGAAAATTCCACTAAAGATCAGCATAGATCTGAAAAAAGGTGAGTACTCATTGGCATAGAAATGGGGAGGGACCGAAACAGCCACAGCACATTCACGATGACGATGAATCTGCAGAATGGAGATTGTTCGATCACCTGAGTTACCAGACGTGGGTCGTTCGTTACGGATTGAGATTAAGCGGCCCAGAAACGATTACTCACAGCGGAGGCTTGCAAGAATTCTCGTCTCTACGAAGAGTCGATTACTCAGTAGTGGGAAGAATCGATAAACACTTCGGCGTTTATCGCGGGTAATCGGTGTCGATAGCACCCAAGGTCGCAACCAGTGATGATCCGGCGGTAGGCAGGATTCAGGTTGACCAATATCAGACCTGCCTTGGCCGTGGCAAACTGGGTGACGATCCACTGGATGTTATTGGGGGATCAGACCCCGACTCGGTCTCCGGGTCGGAGGCCCAGCTTCAAGAGCCCGGCGGCGAACCGATCTGCGGCCGCCCCCAGCTGCCGATAACTCCAGGGACGCCCTGGAGTTGACGATCCACTGGATGTTATTGGGGGATCAGACCCCGACTCGGTCTCCGGGTCGGAGGCCCAGCTTCAAGAGCCCGGCGGCGAACCGATCTGCGGCCGCCCCCAGCTGCCGATAACTCCAGCGGACGCCCTGGTCGCGCACCACGACCGCTTCGCGTTCGCCCCAGCGGGCGGACGGCTTCGTCCAGCACTTCGCCCACCGTCGCGTACCTCAAGGGGTGGCGGGTGGTCCCACATACGTAGCTCTTGTCTGCAGCGGACATGAGGGCCACCTCCGAGGTGCTTATCTTCGTCTTTTTCGATTCCCGGGTGCGATTTTAGTCACCACGTCGATACGAGGGATAGATGCCTTGGTGTCTAAGTAATTTATAACAACTTATGGAAAATCCTCTGAGAGTTTACGTACCTTTGTTGGAATATACGTAGTATTTAGGCGGCTTGATTTGCGGCGTAGGTTCCTAACTGCGTAGGCTGCGCGAACTCCAACAGCAGGTTCACGCAACGACTTGTTCGGTTACTGAGGATCCGAACAGGTCTTTTGAGCATGCGCCAATCACGCGAGCCGCAGCGTCAGATTCTCAGATTCAGGCGGAAATCTTTTTCCGCCGAAGCGGCCTCAACGGATACGATTACGTTGAATTCGGTCTCCGCTCTCGAATTCATGAGGTAAACGCTCGGATGTTCGGCTGGTTTCGAGATCGGCGACGGGAAAGGATCCGGGCCCGACCGTTCCCGGCGGCTTGGAACGCCGAGCTTGAAGCTCTGCCTATCTACCGTCGGCTCCCCGACGCGGATCGCGCCGAGCTTCGTGGGCACATACAGGTTTTTCTCGGCGAGAAGCGCTTCGAAGGCTGTGGAGGTTTGGAGCTCACCGATCGCATACGGGTCACGATCGCCGCCTATGCCTCAATTCTGCTGCTGCACCGCGACAGCAATTACTACCCGCAGCTGGAAAGCATCCTCGTTTACCCCCACGCCTACGAAGCACCGAACGAACGTCATCTGGGCGACTACCTGGTCGAAGAAGGCACCGAGATCCGCGAAGGCGAATCCTGGTACCGGGGGGCGATGGTCCTGTCCTGGGAAGACGTCCAGCGGGGCGCGGCCGGCCAGAAGGACGGCGAAAGTCTCGTATTCCATGAATTCGCCCACCAACTCGACGACGAATCCGGCGAGGCCGACGGCACACCGGTTCTGAAAACCCGGGACCAGTGGCGGGACTGGGTGGAGGTGTTCCAGCACGAATACGAAGCGCTCCGGGACGCCGCCGATAGTGGCTGCCGCACAGTGCTCGACCCATACGGTGCCGAGAGCCCCTCGGAGTTCTTCGCCGTTGCGACCGAATGCTTCTTCGAACGCCCCCGCGACTTGCGGCAACGGCACCGGGAACTTTACGAACAGCTCCGAGAGTTTTACCAGCAGGATCCGGCACAATGGTAGTGCATTGGTAACGAACAAAGCTCTTCATAAGCAATCGCGCCCCAATTGCCAAGAGCGGTAAGCCTAGATTTGTCAGCTGCCTGGGGGAACCCCCTGGCAGGAAGGCTTTTCGGGATAGCTTCGATTTCCAGTTAGTTGGCGACCGGACTGATGGTCTAAGCACGTCTCAGTTTCCCCGAAGCCGACTTCTCGGGGGTTGAGATTGGATCAGTAAACGAAACGGCGTTACTCGGGAGCGAATCGACACTCTTTAACCCAAGTCGCATAATCAGTTAGGAAACTATGCCGCTCATCGAGCAGCATAATTACATTGTCCGTGCCGGTTCGCTAGAGGTATAAAATGTGCCGAGTAAATCATTCACATCACTGGTCGACAGTCTCCACAAAACACAGAGGCCGCTGTGAGAAGCGGTCTCGCACAGGTCGACTTAGATGTGCTGCGGGACAGTTGTTGCCCCGCTCTGAGGATGGGAGACTAGCTGGGTAGATCGCAGCCGACCACGGCCACGGTTCGCCAGGCTGGAGGCAGATGCGAGGGCAACGCTCGACGAGTTCGCCGGGACAGAACTTGTTTGTAATTACATTGTCCGTGCCGGTTCGCCCGCTCTGAGGATGGGAGACTAGCATTGGGTCGATACACGGAGGACCAATGAAGCAAATCCTACCAATTCTCTTCCTAGTGGTGCTTTCTTCGCAGCCGACCACGGCCACGGTTCGCCAGGCTGGAGACACACAGGATGCGAGGGCAACGCTGCGCGGACTAGACGAGTTCGCCGTAGTTGTTGATCTCAACCTTGAACTCGAGGAAACCGGCCTCAACAAAAACCAGTTACAGACTGACGTCGAGCTCCGGTTGAGGAGGGACGGTATTCGAGTCACCTCTTCCGGGATGGCCTTCCTTGCCATAAATGTCAATGGTTTCGCCGGTCCCGATCAGACCGGGCTTTATGTGTTTTCTGTGACAGCACAGGTCATACAGCCAGTGAGCCTCGTTAGAGACTCCGATATTACAATCTTCGCCGGGACGTGGTCGCTCTCTCTGACCGGCCTCGCCGGAAGTGCGAGAGTTGAAGGCGGTGTGCGAAACTACGTGGCAGACCTTGTGGACAGTTTCATCAACGCTTACCTGGCAGTGTTTTCTGTGACAGCACAGGTCATACAGCCAGTGAGCCTCGTTAGAGACTCCGATATTACAATCTTCGCCGGGACGTGGTCGCTCTCTCTGACCGGCCTCGCCGGAAGTGCGAGAGTTGAAGGCGGTGTGCGAAACTACGTGGCAGACCTTGTGGACAGTTTCATCAACGCTTACCTGGCAGAAAATCGTTAGAGAGTCCAGCGGGAAATCACGAAGAAGCACGGAAGGCACAGATAACGAGAATTTCTATGGATCGGCAGACTTTGCTGCGGCAGGAATGCGTACGTGAATTTGAGGCAGTGAAAGCCCAAGTCGCAAGGCTTTTGAAGCGAGAGGAAAAGTACATAGATCCCGGCCATGCCATCGATCCATCTTCCGGTCGTAACGTGTGGGAGCGATACTGCACGCTCCAATCAGGGAAGAGCGGCAAGTAAAAGCATTAGGAGGCTTCTTTGCGGACGAATGTCCACTCAACGTGCTTGCTGTGAAGCGGACACTCGGGGAACGACTCTCCTTGGAGCATCATGATTTCGTAGTCGCAATCGTTCGAGGAGTAGATGCCGGCTTGGGTGCAAAGTTCGCCAGTGCGAAACATCGGTCGTCTGACATCGCGGCTGTCCACATTCCCTCCCAGGATGCGGAAATAGGGGCCCAGCCGACCAGCCGGCCAAGGCGAGAGGGTCAGCCAGGCACGGGAGCACTAATCCTTGACAGAGGTGAGAGTGCGCCCACCCGGAATTATATTCCTGAATTTGACGGTGACGAAGGAAAAGCAACCCCCGGCCCAGTGGACCGACCTGCGGAGCGAGTAAAGAAGAGGAAAAGGACGATTACGGCGAAAACTATTACGACTTTTCGCATAATCCACCTCCACCTGAAACTGTGCGCCTGACCGTCACGTATTTCAATAAAAATGGCGCTATGGCTGGTACATTCGGCACAAATTCTTCTTGGAGGCTAGCATCGAGTTGGTTGGGATTCTTACTCAAAGATCGAACAAAATCGAGCACTTCCCATAATCTCGACGGACTTCCGCTGCAAAGAAATCACAGGCCGCGTCTCGGAACCGGCATCCATGCCGCACGCGACCGCCGAATCTTCGAGATGTGGATGGCGTGCTGGACCGGCGCTGAAATAGCAAAGGCTGTCGGGTGTGATGAGAAAACCGTTTCAGCGGTCGTTTCTGGAAAATCGGCAGAGTTGCCAAATGTCCAGAAAGCCGCCGCTTCGGTAGTGTCCTAAGATTGAGTTGGTAGTTCCTTTGCCAGACGGATTACGTCGTCAGGTGAATACATCTTACCGTCAACCTCGATTTTTGAATCTGGACCGAGAACAATGGGCCCTATCTTGTAACCACGTTCCTGAAGCTGATCGACCGCTTCTTTTAATTCAAACAGGCCTGTCATTGCTGGCCTGCAATCAATGTGAAATCTGTTCCAGGCGGTTGAGGATGCTGGCCTTCTGTTCGTCGGTCAGATTGAGGTTGCATTTTTTGTCGCACAGGATGCAGCGGAAAGGGACATTTCCGACATCTACGAACCATCGCCATTGAAGATCCGTGTACTGAGGGCTCGGCCTGCCATTGCAGCCGTCTTTTGGGCAATCACCCATCGACAGCGGTATTCTTTTTTCATCCATCTCATGACCCTGGTGCTGGACTGTATGGACTGTGAAGTAGCGTTCACCCTGCACATTTCAGGCTGAGACGGTCGAAATCCAAATAATTCTATCTACGCACAAAGGCCATGGGCAATAAGCGTCTTGAGTCCGGCAGGTCCGCGTTTGAAAGACGCGACCCATCCCCATCTTCTAGAAGTTAAAAAGATTCGTCAACTTGAACACGATGCCTCGCCCGAGCAGTTGACCGTTGCTGGTATCGCGCAGTTCGTTGTAAACGAGGAAGAGATCGCTCAACGGGTGATGGGTGAGGTTGAAGCGGATGTTTGAGCTCACCTGATTCGTGTCCGCGTTGTACTGAATGAACGCATTGACAAACGCACGTGGGCTGAACGCATACAGGAAACGGGCCCCCACCAGGTCCGAGCTAAAACGCCCTTGGGTCAACCTCACCTGGTTGCGCGTGTAGTCCACATCCAACCTGAAATGGATGTTCGGCTTCCAACTCACACCCCCGGTAAACGAGCGGCGGCGACCGCTCCAGAACTCACCCCATTCCACAGTTCCGTTCCCGCTGATCTTTCCCGAGGGATTGCTCGAAGCTTCGGCCGAATAGCTGAGATATCGGTAGTCACCTTCGGGAATGGAGACGCTTTGATGTATCGGAAACACATCCCTCAATCGATCAAACGTCTGAACGATGCTGAGGTCAGCGGAACCGTTGTTTTCGAACCGAAGGCCCAGGTTCACGCGCTCTTCACGTGTTTCGATCTGTTCGATCTCGCCATCCTCGTAATAATCGAACGTCGTACCGATCACCAGGTTCCTGAATACGGGACTGGTTTCGAACAGCGGGTTCCAGGAAACTTCCCCGCTGTAATGTGTGTTGTCTCCGCGCCTTACGAACCCTACTTCAGGATTGAAATTCGTCTGGATCTCGTTGTAACTCGCAACCAGGATCAACTCGTCGTCGCGCCACCGGGCCTCGAACTGCCGCGCCTGATTGAGGTCGGACAACCCCGCCGTGTCGCTTCGAAGCAGGAAGGAATCCAACTCGAGACGATCGAACTGTAAGTGTGTGTCGACGCCATAGACGCGGTTGTAGTCCCCATCCCGAGACGACTCCCGGTCCGTCAACAGGCCACCCACCCATGAGTTGGTCAGAAACCTTCTCTTGAGCCGCCCGACCACATATTCGGTGGATGCCGTCTGGCCCTGACTTTCAGTTTTCATGACGAGAAAACCGATGTCATAGGGTCCTGCCTGTCCGGTCACACGGGCGCCACCGACGATCGGTATCGGTGTTCCCTGACTGCTCAGCCCGATACGTCTGCTGAAAAACGGAACCAGGTTATTTCCGGCTCCAAAGTTGAACGTCCCCGAATTCTCGAGGAAAAAATCGCGTTTCTCCGGAAAGAAGAGGTTGAAGCGCGTCAGATTGACCTGTTGCTGATCGACTTCCACCTGCGCAAAGTCTGTACGATACGTGGCGTCGAGCGTAAGTGACGACGTCAGACTGTACTTCAGGTCCAAGCCACCGTCGTAGTCGGGATCTGTGTCGAAGTCTCCGAAGGGGTCGTTCGCGGGGCGGACCTGGGTCACGCCGGCAGTCACGAACGGCGTTATCTTCAGATTACGTCCCGGGCGGATGTTCTCGAGGCCCTCGAGGGTCCCGTACTGCGACACACGAGAGAGGTCCCACCGAATCGGAATCGGGGTCCAATCGCTCTCTTCGTTGATCCGAAGAATGTTGCGATTCATGTTGATTCCCCACTCCTGGATTGTGGCGCTGGAAAATCGGAGCGTCTTGAACGGGATCACGAACTCTGCGACCCATCCTTCGGAGTTCTGGGTAACCTGGACGTCCCACACGCCATCCCAATCGGTATTGAATCCGGTCAGGCCGACCTGGAAATCGGCCTTGGCGCCAGCGGGATTGGTTGTAAACAGAACGCTCGACTGCAGATTGTGGAGACTGTCGATAGCGATGGTGAAGACATCCCCGCTCAGGTAACCGAAGTCTTCCTCGAGTTCGTTGACCACGATGTTCCCAGGATCGGAGTCATAGCAGAAGACACCGACATAAAGATTGTCTTCATCAAATAAGAACCGGGCCTCGGTGCGTTCCAGGGAAGGAGCACCCGGGTTGGGCCGCCGTTGAACAAAGTTTGTGGCCGGAGTCGCCAGGTCCCAGGCCGCCTCGTCCAGAAGGCCGTCAATGGAAATCTCTTCGGTCATTCCGACTGCTGTGATGACGCGCTCCAAGCGGGCCGCTTCGTAGTCAACGACAATGGGGACATCGGAACCAGTCACGCCCTGACTGCGGGCGGGCCCCTCAAACAGCATCCCAAGAAGGGCGTAGCAGATAGTCCGTCTCACAAAGTCAGGCACGTTGCAGCTCCGGATTCCATTGTTTCAGCGTGTGTCGAAACGAACCACGGAAACCTGCTACAAGATACGAAATGCGGGGTTTAGAAGCAAACGAAGAGAAATGATTCCCTTGGATGTTGAGAATCGGGCGAAAACGGAAATTCTCAAGGTCCGCGAAGATGATTTCGTAGGGTCGAGCACTGGTGCGGTAACCCGTAGGCCACTCCTTGGCTGTATCCGGCGTTTCCGCCTTCGTGCCCGTTTAGGAGTGGCCGTAGCTCCGTTTCCAGCGCCCGCCACTTCGCACGCAGCGTGCGGATTTCCCGCACTACGCGCTCCTGCACACTTCGCCTCAAGGGTTATGAGACCTGTCGAGTGAAAGCGACTATGCAGAATGGCAGGAATAGGACACACGGTAGGCATTGAACAACCCCACCGTCCCATACAGCCAAGCTGCACTCCACCGCTTCCATCCGAAACCGCGACGCTGACTGGCTCGGGCCCGGTGGGACCGGATCTTCTTTTCAACCCAGGCGCGAATGAACTGGAAGCATCCGCTGGAGTGACCAAACGCAAAGTAACGCACCCACCCGCGCAGGATCGGATTGATCTGCTCGATCACCCGATGGAGCGGCTGGGACTGCGTACGCTTGAATATCTGATTGAGTCGACGGAGCAACGCGGTCCGCTTTGCTAACTTCGGCGTCCGCAATGCCATCCATCGTCCCCGGCGACTACGAACGCGCCGGAACTCAAAGCCGAGAAATCCAAAGCTCTCTCCCCGCGTCAGGTCCACCCGTCGGCTCTTCTCCGCATTCACTTCCACCTGAATCTTCGCCAACTCTTCCCGAAGTCGCTTCTCGACAACCTGCCGAAGCCACTGATACCGCGGATGCGCATCCACCAGGACCACCATGTCATCGGCATACCTGGCGTACTCGATACACTCCCGCTGCCGGTTCCGGGTAACTTGCTTAGCCCGCTCTAACATCCGATCGACATCATTGAGATAGATGTTACTGAGCAGCGGCGAAATCACCCCACCTTGCGGCACACCCTGCTTCCCTGACGCCTTCAGCATCCATTTCAGGAGTCCAAGCACCTCCGGATCGCGGACTCTCTCGGCGACTTTCGCTAAAACGATGGGGTGTTTCACCGTGTCGAAGTAGCGTCGCAGATCGAGATCGATCACGTCGGTCTTACCCTCAACGATGGCTCTGGAAACGCGCCCGATGGCAGCGTGTGCGGTCTTCTTCGGTCGATAGCCGAAGGATCCGGGTTGAAAGTCTGCTTCAAAGATTGGTTCCAGGATCAGCTTCAATGCACCCTGAACCACCCGGTCCCGGATCGATGGGATCGAAAGCATCCGTTGCTTGCCCCCCTCCTTGGGTATCCCCACCTTCCGGAGCCGTCCGGGTCGATATCTACGTTCGATCAGCTCCTCTCGAAGCTGGTCGAGAAACCCTTCCACGCCTGCGGCCTCAACGGCGTCAAACGTTACCCCATCGATTCCCGGGGCACCGTCGTTGGCCTTTGCCAACCGGTACGCTTCCTGAAGCGTTTCTCGCTTTACCACGTGGATATACAACCCCCAAAAGCGCCAGGCCGGTTCGGCCTTCGCCTTGACGTATAGTCGTCGCCTCAGGTCTTGCAGACTAATGGGCGCATTTGTCATTTCACCCCTGCCTCCCGTCTTGGTTTCGACCTCATGTACAGCAGGGCCCCTTGGCTCCACGGGCGTTACTCCGCTTCATCGCTACTACGGACCCGGCCGCCACCGTCTCGTCTGCTCCCGACTTTCCGGTTGTGCCGGTTATACGATCGCTCCTGCTCCACCGATTTCTCGATGGGACGAGGACGGTTTCTCCAGTTGCTCGGCATGTCCTTGTCACCGTGCTGCCCCTAATCACCCCGCCGGAGTGACAAGCCGCTTCGGTCAGATTGCGACATATCATGCTGCCTTCGCCCGTCCCAAGAAGGCTCGGCCTCCGGATCTACTCATTTCGAGGCCACCTCTAGGTTCACTTGCGTTGCGGCCCGGTGACTCACTCACCATCCTTTCTGATGGCTTTGTCGATCGGCTTCATCCGCTTCGTTTCCTCCACGGATGCGACCCAAGTTACAGAGTCTCTGACTCTTACTCTGGTGGGGCTCTATCCCACTGAACATGCCAGCCTTAGCTGGACGCACTCAGGACTTGAGAATGGATTTCAGGGCACCGGCACCCGTTCCTTCAGTTCTTCAAACCAGTTAAGGACGATGTTGATTTGGGGAGAGGCCGCTAAGTCCGTTTGGCCTTCAGGTAACGCCACTAGACCCTGAACAAGCGTGATTGACGAGGAAATGATAGTGCAATAAGAGCGGAAGTACCCGAAATGCCCCCTCTCCGTGCGAAAAAAACCTTGGACAGATTCTTCGGAAAAGGAGGCATTTCAGATGAACGATTATACGCGCAAGAACATGAGGAACCGCAAGCGGCGAATCGAACGTCGGCTTGGGGACCGGCATTGGACGGATCAGGTAGAGCCGATGTTTTCGGCGAGCAACATTCAGTACGAGATGGGAGAGCGGACGCGGGGCACATCGGTTGGTGGTATCGGGACGATGCAACTGGTGGCGCGGCGGACCGGGCTGATCGAAGCCATCGACAAGGGCGTGCATGTGTTGAAGCGGCACCTGCCGTATCACGAGTCGGATCACGTGCTGAACATCGCCTACAACGCCTTGAGCGGAGGAACGTGCCTGGAAGACATCGAACTGCGGCGCAACGATGCGGTGTATCTGGATGCGCTGGGAGCGCAACGGATTCCGGATCCGACGACGGCGGGAGACTTCTGCCGGAGATTCGAGGCCGACGACGTGGAGTGTCTGATGGAGGCAACCAATCAAGTCCGGCTCGGAGTCTGGCGACAGCAACCGGCGGCGTTTTTCGAAGAAGCGGTGTTGGACGCGGACGGGACACTGGCCGAAACCACGGGGGAATGCAAGCAAGGGATGGACGTGGCCTACGACGGGACGTGGGGATATCACCCGCTGATGATCTCGCTGGCCAACACCGCCGAACCGCTGTATCTGGTCAATCGTAGCGGCAACCGGCCGTCGCATGAAGGAGCCGCGGTCCGGTTCTGATTGTGCCGGCATGCTTCCTGCTGCGCGGGGACACGGACTTCAGCCAGACCCGGCTCTGGACGGATCCAGGTGGGTTTCATATTCGGGATTGACGCGATGGCGAACCTGAAGGCCCGGGCCGATGAACTGGAGCCGCGCCAGTGGAAGCGCCTGGAACGGCCCGCGAAATACGACGTGCGACGACAACGTGAAGGAAGAGATCGTTCGGCAGCGCGGTTTCGACAATATCCGCTTGCAGGATGTGGCCGAGTTTCGGTATTTCGGAGCCTGCGATCGGGACTACCGTGTCGTCGTGTGCGGAAGAATCTGTCGGTGGCCAAAGGAGAGCAGGTGTTGTTTGACGACATCCGGTACTTCTTCTACATTACCAACCGTTCGGATCCGGCCGACCAGATTGTGATGCGTGAACGGTGCAATCAGGAGCCAGTTGAAGAACGGCGTTCAGGCTTGCGGAGCCGGTGGACCAGCAACTGGGCCTCAGGTCACTTGGACACTGAAAGCGTGGTTTGCATTGCTGCTTCCCGAAACCGGACGTTGGGGCAAAAATATCAGGCTGAGGCAAACCGTGCTGCGCGTTCAAAACCTTCTTGAACGTCATCTTGTGCCGTCAACTCGTGCGCACCGGGCGGCGCATTCTGTTCCGGATCCTGGCCTGGAACCGGTGGTTGCCGGTCTTGTTCCGCGGGGTGGATGTGTTGGACGATGTTGACCCGATCATGACTCTGAGCCCGGGCGATCGAGGTCCCGGTTTCTGTCAACCGTCCAACACCAGCGAGGCTGAACTGGCCAGATTCAACAGAAACTCGATACCTGGAACAGGCCATCCGGGAACGGGATTCTATGCCTCGAATTCTATCGGCGCGAACTGGGCCTCGGCGGATCTGGGCGCTTGTTTTGGGACTAGAAATCGTTACATCGTAGTCTCGGTACGGACGAGAGGCGAGGAAACCCTGTATTGCAAGGGATCGCTCGGGTCCATTTTGAAATCCCTCTGTTGTTGCGACATCGACCGCCGTTATCCCATTCATCAATTGATAGAACAGTTCAGTGCCGTCCGCTGACCACAGCGGTCCAAAAATGTTAACGGAGGCTTCCGTGACGCGATATGTCCGACCCGTTGGTGGGAAGGGCTGCACATAGACGTCACCGGCGGCACCAGCCTCATCGGAGCGGTAGGCAATCCAGTTTCCATCTGGTGAGAATGTAGCACCCAACTGGGCGGTATCGGGGTCGTCATAAAAGAGTGTTGGCTCCGCTTCCGCCCCGCCATCGAGCGACAGCGTCCAGATACCACCATCTTGCACAAACAAAGGTGTGCGTCCTTGCGTAAAGATAAGAGTACGTCCATCAGGAGACCACCCAGTTGGAAGAAGGTAGGTGTCTTCTTCCGCTAAGAACAGCGCCTCTGCCACGTCAGTCCCATCTGCGGACTGCCAATAAATGCCCTGCACCCCGTCTCTGTCGGACGTGAACGTCACGCGCTCACTATCAGGCGTCCAGAGAGGGAAACCGTTGCTGCCTTCCGAAGTCTGGGTCAGCCGACGCATGGCCGTACTTCCAGATAGGTCATAGACAAAAATCGCACTCCCACCTTCACTCCTGGCTTCTACAGCTAGGCGCGTGCCGTCAGGGGACAGACGTGGACCGACATAATCTTGCAGAGGTACGTCGAGGATTTCCTGAGTCCCGTCTCGGTTTACAAGAGCAAGAGCAACTCCTCCGCTCCCTGTATCGCCTGGAAGATAGGCGAGAGTGCCTGCTTCGGAAACAGCATACTGGGCGGTGTCGCTGCCAAGGTTCGTGGATCGCCGTGTGCCCTCGACGAGCGGCACGGCCCCGCCGGCGATTGTAAGTGTGTCAAGGTCGAACACGGAGGCGAACAGCGTGTTGCCCTGCGCGTACACGATGTGACCCGTCGGCAGATACCGTGCTGCTCCGCCGCCGTCCCAGACCAGAGTGCGCTCGCTGCCACTGATTGACTGCACGACAATCTGGGCGGCGTCTCCAAAAGCGCCGACCGCGTTCGCAGGATCCTCGAGAGTTCGTGTAAACAGTACCTGCTCGCCACCGGGCAGAATCTGCGGACTGTCGAACATCTCATCCTCCCCTCTCGTCACGAGCACCTCAGGCGCCCCCCCATTCGCTGGAATGCGAAGAATGCCATCTTGGTGGGCAAACACCATCGTTTCAGGTGTGGGCCAGGACAGACCGATCTGGAAGCCCGACTCAAAAACCGTCACCGGCGTCCCTCCAGACACCGGCACTCGCTTCAGGAGACTCTCGGTGGGACTCAGCACGTGTATGTAGGCCAGCCACTCACCATCCGGGGAGAAGACCGGCGTCGCAGGGCCACCGTCGGGTTCATCTGTGCCAGGAACAGGTAGGGAGTCGGTTTGGTTGAAGTCTCGGAGATGCAGTTGGCCGTTCGCGACATACGCCATCCGCATCCCGTCCGGTGACAGCGCGACCATCGAGAGTTCCGGCCTCGAGAACTGCTGCCCTTCCGGTAACAGAAACGGGAAGCGAGTGACGGAACCGGACTCGGGCAGTGGCACGGGCTTTAGGCTCCATGCCGCCAAACCGGTGACTGCTGCGACCAAAACGATCAACGCGATCCACCGAAGTCTGGATTGTGGCGCTTGGACAACCTCAATAACGGGCTGCACGACTACTCCGGCGGGATCAGCCAAAACTTTTTGAACGTCCACTCGTGCGTCGGCAATGGCGTGGTATCGATTCTTCGCTTCTTTCTCCAAGCAGCGCTCCAACAAGAGTTATAACCGAATCTGGTGTTTGAGGGATTGAATAAGAGCGGCGTATCTGGTTGATTTGTTGTGACAAAACTTCAAAGCAACCATAGGAGATACGCCACTGTGAGCAAGAGTAACGTGAATGGACCGGAAGGTCGAGAAACGATTGAGGATCCAGTAACAGAACTACTACGAGTTGGGGCACAGCAACTGATCCAACGCGCAGTGGAAGCCGAATTGGCAGAGCTGCTATCCCAGCACGGTGGCCGGCGAACTGAGACAGGAAACGCCGGGGTGGTACGCAACGGTTATCTGCCGGAACGCGAACTGCAGACGGGATTGGGTCCGGTAACAGTCCAAATCCCGAAGGTCCGTGCCAAGACGGGCGAAGCTGTGACGTTCCGATCGGCCCTGGTACCACCGTACATTCGGAAGACGAAGTCGCTGGAAGCAGCGGTGCCGTGGTTGTATTTGAAAGGCGTTTCCAGCGGCGAGATGGGTGAGGCCCTAAAAGTTCTTGTCGGTCCCCAGGCGCAGGGTCTGTCGGCGAGCACGGTATCGCGGTTGAAACAGGTTTGGGGCGAACAGTACCGCCTCGGACGAGGAGCGTTTGGATGCAGATCGCTGGGTCATGTCTGGGCCGACGGCATCTACAGCGGACTTCGGGCGGAACAAACCAAGTTGTGTGCATTGGTCGTGATCGGCATGAACGCGGAGAGAAGCGTTTCCGCCGAAGACGGTGTACGGGTCGACACTGGCGCGAGGTCTGAAGCGAAGTCCCATGTTCCGAAGTTGGCCACGATCAACGAAATCTATCCCGATCCAACCGAAGTCTGAACGATGCCTGTCGGTCCAGGCGAAGGCGAAACAGGCCCTGCACTCGATCTGGCAGGCCGAGACGAAGGCAGTTGGACAACCTCAATAACGGGCTGACACGGGCACGACTGATGTTCAAACTCCGGCGGGATCAGCCAAAACTTTTTGAACGTCCACTCGTGCGTCGGCAATGGCGTGGTATCGATTCTTCGCTTCTTTCTCCAAGCAGCGCTCCAACAACTCGCCAATCCTTGGATGGAGGTTCGGAGGTAGAGCCGCAAACTCCGGCTGTCTCTCTAGCACCCGAGCCAAGGTGAGGGAAACGTCATCACCTGCAAAGACGGAATGTCCAGTCAACATCTCAAATAGGACACAACCGAAAGCCCACACATCCGTGCGGTTATCGACTTCTCGCCCTCGTGCTTGCTCCGGCGACATGTACGCTGCAGTACCCAGAATGATTCCTTCTTGCGTGGCCTGCATACTTAGGGTTGGTGATTTGGAAAGGTTTACATCGGAGTCTCCTGAAAATGCCTTGGCTAAACCGAAGTCCAGCACCTTCACTTTGCCGTCGGGAGTCACCTTGATGTTGTCCGGTTTCAGGTCTCGGTGAATGACACCATTTTCGTGTGCTGCTTCGAGAGCTTCTGCAATTTGCAACGCGAGCTTCAGAGACTCTTCAACTGGAATCGCGCCCTGCTTGATGCGATCGCCCAGGGTGGGGCCTTCGACGAGTTCGAGCACAAGGAACCCCGTACCCTCGTGTTCTTCCAGTCCGTAGATTGCTGCGATGTTGGGATGATTGAGAGACGCAAGTAGCTGTGCTTCTCTACGGAAACGAGCTACGCGGTCGCCGTCCTGTGCAAATTCCTCGGGCAGCGTTTTGATAGCGACTTCACGACCTAGTGTACCCCGCTCGAAGTAATGTAACTAAAATAGCTTTCCAACGTCCAATAGAGAATGAGGAAAGCACCGACCATTGAATTGGATGACAAGCAGCGGATGGAGTTGGAGCGACTGAGTCGAAGCCGGAGTACATCGGTCCGGTTGGCGGAACGATCCCGAATTGTATTACTGGCCGCTGAAGGTCGGAACAATTATGAGATCGCCGCCCGCTTGGAGATCACGCGCCAGAAAGCGGGCCGCTGGCGCAATCGTTTTGTGGAACAGGGCTTGGCTGGGATCGAAAAGGATGCGCCGCGAAGCGGACGGATTCCCACGATCAGTCGCCGGAAGCGAGCCCGGATCGTCAAGAAGACACTGGAAGAGAAGCCCCCGAACGCGACGCACTGGAGTCGGGCCTCGATGGCGAAGGCCGTTGGCGTGAGCGAGTCCACGGTCGGGAAAATCTGGCGGGTCCATGGACTGAAGCCTCATCTGTCACGAACCTTCAAACTATCCAACGACAAACGATTCGCCGAAAAGCTGGAGGATGTGGTCGGTCTGTATCTGAGCCCACCGGAAAACGCCATTGTCTTGTCCTGCGATGAGAAGAGCCAGATGCAGGCCCTGGACCGCACGCAACCCGGGTTACCTCTGAAGAAGGGGCGGTGTGGCACCATGACCCACGATTACAAACGTAACGGGACAACCACGCTTTTCGCCGCGCTCAACATCCTGGACGGTTCGGTCATCGGAACCTGCATGCCAAAGCATCGCCATCAGGAATGGATCCGGTTTCTGAATCAGATCAAACGCGCCATGCCGAAAGATAAGGAGATCCACATTATTTGCGACAACTATGCGACTCACAAACATCAGAAAGTCGTCAACTGGCTCAAGCGTAACAAGCGTTTTCATGTGCACTTCACGCCAACCAGTGCGTCGTGGCTCAACATGGTCGAGCGCTTTTTCCGGGATCTGTCCGAGCAACGACTCCGGCGTGGCGTTTTCCGCTCGGTCCCCGAGTTGATCCAGGCCGTGGAGGACTACCTCGCTCGTCACAATGAAGACCCGAAACCCTTCATCTGGACTGCAACGGCTTCCGACATCCTTGCTAAAGTCCAGCGCGGCCGGCGAAATCTTGATAAGTTACAGTCTGTTTAACGGGGACCACTAGGGCACCGGCACCCGCTCCTTCAGTTCTTCAAACCGATTCAGGACGTGCTGTACTACTCTCGCCTCAGAATAAAAAGACCGGCACCTACTCTATCGGACGCATAGAGCAGCCCTAGATGATCGATGGCCACGTCGTTGATCTGGATAACGGTCGGCTGGCCGGGTTGGATGGGGTGGGAGTTCTCATTCGGGCTGGGAATGTAATAGCCGACTTCAATCATGTTGTAAGGATCCGAGACATCGACGACCCTTAACCCTGCATTGAAGTAGGGAACGTAAGCGATTTTATCGTCGAATCTGTTAAGCACTCCATTGATCGTCTCCGCAAATTGATGAGGTCCGAAACGACCTCCCTTCTCGCAGAAACCAGCATCCGGAACCTGCCACGTATCCACCGGGTAGGGGACGCCCGTTTCGTCGGCATGCGTCATGTCGAACATGTAGATCTTCGTTCTGACGGGATCGGCACACCCTATATCCGGATTAGTGGCTTCATCCGCAACCAAGGCATACGCCCTCGGAAAGGAATCTCGCCCGAAGTTGGGGACGTCATCATAGAATATGGGTGCTACAGTGTGGGTTCCTCTTCCCGGTGGCTCGGTATCGATACGCCAAACCAGCTCAGGATTGGACGGATCCTCGATATCAAAGGAAACGACGTCTCCTCCACCCAAATAGGCTCCGTAGACCCTGTTGTTCTGTTCGTCCACGATGGGATGGTGCCAGTTGTTCCCATTTGAAGTCTCAGGTTCGCTCGTTCTTTGCCCCGGCAACCAAGCCCGCCCAACGAAATCAGGGTTCGCGGGATCGGTGAGATCGAAAATCACTAGATGGTTTCCGTTGCGAAAACCCGGTTCGTTGGCTGCGCTGTAGTACAGGCCAGTCTCGGGCGACCACCAGCCTTTGTGCACGGACGCTAGCAATCCGCCGCACCCCTGCCCACAGGAATCTTCCGGTGTTCCCGTGATCTCTGCGACCAAGCGAATCTGAGACGGATCCGTGTCTCTAGAAGTGATATCGAAGATCTGAAACTTCGCAAACCCCTCTCCCTGGGAATTTCGTATCAGGTAGTCTCTCCCCAGGGGATTGGAATCGAAAGCGTAGTCATACACGACTGAAGTCGAGCGGGAGTTGGCGCTGAGAGTATTCGGTATGTGCCAGACCAATTCCGGATTGGCTGGATCGGAGACGTTCAGTATCGAAGTCCCGTTCCATTCCATTTGGCTGGTGATGGGGTTGAAGCGTTGGGTCTCGTCCCAGGCGTTCTCCGAATGCCCTACGTACACCCACTCGCCGTTGGCTTCATCCCCTTTTGCCGTTACCTGGAGCGACTCACGGCCCTGTAAGTCATGGTGACCAACGAACTCGACGTTCTGGGCTTCAGCAACATCCTGAGTCGCGGCGGCGTTGGTCAGGGTCGTCGACAGCACCATCAGCGGAAGCGCTGAGCAGACAGCGAAGGATAGTCTTATTATTGCCCGCCGTATCAGTCGTTTCATTCCTGCAAGAGTGTTCTGCTTGGTCATCACCTACACCGTAACAAAGTTGGACGGAAGTGAGCCTCGAAAATCTTCGCAAATTCAACTACAGGCATGATTGATAAGCAAGAAAGTTGTCAACTCGCTTTTCTTGGGTGATTCTCAACGTCCGAGAAGATGATTTATTGATGGTATGGACTCCTCTTTGATGACTGAGTCGGCATCGAAGTGCCAAAGTCATTTTGAGCCTCGCAATAAAGCGGGCGAAACACGTGTACGTGTGAACAAAAAGGAGTCCGAGATGAAGAATAGAACGATAGCAGTGGATCTGGCAAAGAATGTTTTTCAAATTGGTGTTTCAGATCGCCCCGGGCATGTAGAGAAAACCTATCGTTTAAGTCGGGCAAAGTTTCTGGGGTTCTTTGCGAACCAGGAGCTGGCGACCGTGGTGATGGAAGCCTGCGGATCCGCCCATTACTGGGGTCGGAAGATCCGGGAACTGGGACACACGGTCGTTCTGATCTCGCCGCAGTATGTGACGCCCTACGTCAGGCGCAACAAGACCGACCGTACGGATGTGAAAGGATTGTTGGAAGCCTATCGTGACAGCGATATTCATCCAGTGCCGGTCAAAACCCTGGCCCAACAGCAACTGACCTCATTGCATCGAATCCGTTCGGCGTGGATGCGAACCCGAACCGCACGGATCAATACGGTGCGGGGGTTGTTACGGGAGTTTGGCTACGTGATCCCGACCGGAGCGGATCATCTGGTGCCGGGGGTAATGGAGCTGATCGAAGATGCAGATGTCGTCATCCCCAGTGTCGTTCGGGAGATGTTTCACCAGGTGTGTGGCGAGATCCGTGAATTGGAATCTCGCATGCGATCGGTGGAACAAGAGTTGAAGACGCTGGCTCGGCAGATGCCTGAGGTCGCGCGTCTGACGTCGATTCCCGGCATCGGCCTGTTAACGGCAACGGCAATGGTGGGGTTTGTTGGAAACATCAAACGATTCCGAACGTCCCGCCATTTTGCCAGTTATCTGGGACTCACACCCCGGGAACATTCCAGTGGCAACCAGCGACGCATGGGCCGGATCAGTAAGCAAGGCGATCGTTACCTCCGGATGCTGTTGGTTCATGGGGGCCGTTCCCTGTTGTGGAGTGCCCATCGAGAGGGCGCCACACCGACACCTCTCCAGCAATGGGGTCTCCAGAAACACGAGTTCCGCGGACACAACAAGGCAATCGTTGCACTGGCCAACAAGTTGGCGCGTCGCGTGTGGGCGGTTTGGAACCGTGACTGTGACCATCAGGCCCGGTATCAGGCGGCCTGACCCGAAACAGTCGGAATATCTTTTCAGCGAGCTGCGATGAGGTTCGAGATGATGGCGTACCGGTCAGACCGGCGCGGGGCAACGCCGACAAGTCCTTTGGCCCTTAGAGGCCGTTATTTTATCGGTTGGCTCCCCGCGCGCAAATTTCCATCATGGCCTGGAACAATACAGTTCCACTTTTGAGGCCGAAGATACGGGTGCAGTCGACTAGCTACTCACCTCGTAACTTCTAGTCAGTCCTGCTGAATGCATTTTGCCGAAGAAAGCTGACGGGAGAGCTGCGCCTACTTGACAGAGGAGTCCAGATACAGGACTTGACCTCGAAAATCAGGGCACCGGCACCCGTTCCTTCAGTTCTTCAAACCAGTTCAGGACGATGTTGATTACTGAAGGTTCAGCTCAAGCAGCGTTCCGCTCTGGTAGAAGGATCCCACCACGCCCAAGCAAGACTGTCCTCCTATGCCAATAAAGAGAATCAACGGTCGTCTAGCCGCATGCGGAAACAACAGTTCAGCCCTCGTCGTGGCACCCGCCCCGCCAGGGCGATCTTGAAGGACTGCTGTTCCTCCTGTATCCAGATCCGCCCGCTGGTGGGAGAAACATCAATTCTCAGAAGATCTCCGGTACTGAAAACACCAGAATACCCTGATTGCGCATGTCGGAGACGATCACTTCCTGATCTTCCGGGTTCAGAACCACTCCGAAAGGCTTCTTGAGCTGGGTTGTAGGGCCCACAGGGATTTTCCAAATCGGAGGAACATCCCCGTTATCATCGTAACTCCAGACGCCTATAAACGCTTCCTCCGGTTCCATTTGATCTTGAATCCCTGGCATCGCGGCAATGATCAGCCTCCGCTGGGGATACATCTGCATCTGGTTGATCCGGATAATTTCCGACTTCGGACCGCGGATAACAGCCCGTGGCGCTACGTTTCCTTCGTCCGTCCGGTTAAACACCAGGATTGCGCCTGTCTCCGAGTCACTTCTCCCTATGCTGGCCCTATAGGTTCCGAAGTTGCTCTGTGTTCCGACGACCAGAAGATCGTTGATCGGATCCACGGCAATCGCATGAAGTCTCCCCAACCTGGTGTCCGGGCCCTTGATCACTCGAATCGGTGCAACGTCACCGTTGGCTTCGCGCGGATAGACCTTAATACTGTCGTTGGTGTAGGTGAAAATCTCATCGTGAATGTTGTCCACGTCCAGCCGGTCGCTGATCGGCCCGGTTCTGGGGCCCTGGATAGTGCGAATGGGCGACTCCTGTCCATCGGCTCCTCCGGCGAACGTCAGTATGGCCTCTCCATAAGGGACAGGTACAACGATTTCATCGTTGACCGCGTCGTAGCGTATGTCATGCATGGTGCGGGACAGCCTGCTGGCCTGTCCATAGAGTGTTCGGACCGGTGTTTCTCCTCCGTCCGCCAACCTGGCGAACATCGCAATCTGCGGATGCGCCACTCAGTTGGGCACCAGGATCTGTCCCCGTCTGCTGTCGTAGCCAACGGCTCCGGGATTGCCGATCATGAGGCTCTCCGTCCCTACTGGCGCTCCTCGAATCGTTCTAATGGGTTCGACATCCCCATTGGCCGTCACCGGGAAAACCGTAACCGAGGGGGTTCCCATGCTCGCCACAAACAACTCGTCCAGTCGTTCATCCAGCGCAATACCAGGAGGATGTTGGATTCCGGTATTGGGTCCCGCGATGACGCGGATCGGAGCCACATCGCCTTCGGCCGAGGCGTCGAATATCAGTATGGAGCTGTCGGCATCATTGGCCACAAACAGTTCCTGCCTTTCATTGTGCAGTGCCATGTGTGAAGGCCAATTCATTAACGTTCGAGGTCCTTCGATAGTCCGAAGAGGTGCCGTATTTCCTGAAGCGTTCAGGGGATACACGGTGATTGATGGCAGCTCAAAGCTGCCATAGGTTTCACCGGTCTCCGGATTCAGGTTTTGAGCATTGCCGAAATTGCTCACGTACATGAGATTGTTTGTCGTGTCCAGGGCAATCCCGTGCGGATCTTCCAGTTGCGTATCCGGTCCTTCGAGAGTCCGAAGTGGTTGTTCTTCACCTTCGGCCTGCTTGCGGAACACATGCACGTAACCGCTCTGATTCACGACGAACAACTCCTGCCGTACTTCGTCCGCGGCAACGGAGAATCCACGAATGCTTGCCAGGAACCGATCCGGCGCGACGTTGCCCCGGGCGTCTGTCGAAAAAACCGGCAACCAACGCTGCGTATCATTGTTGAGCACATAGATGTCCAGGGTCACCGGGTCAATGTAGACCCCACACATCATTTCGGCTTTTGTGTTGGTTCCCGAAATGACACGTCGGGGTTCTGTGAAACGGGCTTGAGGCGGCGTATCTTCGCGACTGTCATACTCCAGGATCTGAAACAAATTCTCGTCCGTGACCACCAGCATGTTGTTTTCGGAATTGACGGCCACGGCGCTAAACGCCGGATTCGGATCTCGGATGAAACGCAGCGGAGGTCGCTCAATCACCACCGGCGTCCTGTCCTCCTGGCCCTGCACCGCCGTCACGGCCGCAGACGCAACCCCGGCAACGTCGCCGCTATCGATTAGAACGGCTTGAGCCATCCAGACGATCAATCCCGCTAAGACGAGCTGAAGTCGCCAACCTTTCCCGTCGCGAAAAGTTTTAGCCATTGCTCAACCTCCAATGGGAGAACCCTTATGTACTTGAATATTGGCGCGATTATCAGAGGACCGATAATCAAAGTCAAGCGTATGGGCGAATGTGAAGACTTTTGGCAACAAAGCAGGTGTGGGTATGTGACGATTCCAACGCTTGAGCAAGGGGGCTGGCAGGGTCTTGATCGCCACTTTACGCCCGAGCTTCGTGTCACGAGCACGCCACACTTCTCCCATACCACCTTTGCCGAGGAGTGTGCCGATCTCGTAGTGGCCCAGTTTGGTGCCAGATTCCATCGTTATAGTGTGTCGCTGAAATACAGTGAAAAACTCTGCAAAGGATACTAAGGCAGGAAGTTAGGCGCTATTAAATTCTCAAGTCCTGAGAAACGACATTCTCGGACCTTGAGACTTTGATTGGCAGCTCGACACAGCACGGCCGTATATAAGGCTCTCTAACTCTCTTAAGAATGTGTGGCTTCGCCTATTTTCCGGTGAATGGCTATGCGCCTTCCAGACCCAACCGATCATTTACTGCATGACGCAGTTTCTGTTTGCAGCCCAGGTAGCGTTCCGTCGTCAACACTGAGGAATGACCCAGCAGGAACTGAATCTGCTCAATCTCGCCCCCGGCCTGGTAGCACAACCGAGCGCAGGTCCGACGCAGATCGTGTGGGGCAAGTTGGCTGATCTCCGATCGCTTTGCAACTTGCTTGATAATTCGCCAGACGACTTTTCCAGACAGACCGTCACCCCAGACACCTCCATAACGGTTCACTCTGCGAAAAATTCTTCCAGCACTAATTCCGGCCGACCGTGTCCAGTTGTCCAATGCAGCTTTGACCCAGTCCGGCATTGGCACGGTTCTAACGCGTCGACCTTTGCCGATAAGATCCGCAATGATCCAGTGGTCTTCCCGGACCTGCAAATTCTCGACTCGCAGATCTACCAACTCAGATCGTCTTAAACCACATCCGAGGAGTACGGCAACGATCGCGCGATCTCGAAGGCCCCGGAGGTCGTCAGACTTGAAGCCAGTTAATAAGGTCCGCCCTTGCTCGGCCGTGAGCCAGTTGCCTATGATTCGTCCCTTTGATTTTGCTCCCTTGACATGCTGGATTCCCGCTGCCAACTCGGGACTCAGGAGTCCGCAATCCGAAGCCTCATGCGCCAAACGGCGAACAGCAGCCAGGTGCACATTGATGGTCGAAGCGGCGAGGTTTCTTTCCTTCAGATAGGTTTTGTATCGTCGAACAACAGTCCGGTTGAAAGCAAGGCGGGGCTCTGAACAATACCATCGTATGAATTCGTCAATTGCTCGTCGATATGATCTTTGTGAACTTTCTGACGCCAGTGAAGCCAAGACCGCGGCCCTGGATTGTTCAAGGTCTGGCAGCTTGAGGGTCGTCTTCATCCGTGACTTTTTCCGCTTCTTATCCGTTTCTCTTTTCATAGTCGTGCCTCCATTTCAAATTGAACAAGGGAGGCAGATTTTCTGGAAAACAAGGCAAAACACTGAAATAGAGGGCTTGTCACGCCGGCGATTCTCAAGGTCCGAGAATGTCGTTTCTCAGGACTTGAGAATTTAATAGCGCCTAAGTTCCTGCCTTAGTATCCTTTGCAGAGTTTTTCGCAGCTTTTTCAGCGACACACTTTAAACATGGAATCTGGCACCAAACTCGGTCATTACGAGATCTCAACGCTTTTAGGTAAGGGTGGAATGGGTGAAGTGTGGCGTGCTCGTGATACCAAGCTCGGGCGCGAAGTTGCGATCAAGACTCTTCCTGCAGAGTTTGCGAAGGATTCAGATCGACTCGCCCGGTTTGAACGTGAAGCCAAGCTGCGGATCAGCGGTATAAGCAGTGTCTGACGACTATGGCAGCGCTGTCAGTGTCGTCGTATGGGTGTTATGTCAATCCGGGTTCAGCGCTTGTACTGCCAGCGCCATGGCATGCCATTGGCTCAGGGTTACCGGTTGCCGCCAGGATGGCAGCGCTACGACCGGACCAAATTTCAAATATCTTTGCTTAGGTTAGTGGCGAGAGGGGCTAGAAGCCGATGTGTAAGGGGAATAATGAGATCGCCACCCCAGCGATGGGTGCGAACTCATGCCCCCCTTGATCATTTGGCAGTCAGGCGGGACCGGCCGAAAACTCCTAGAACAGCTCCGGCACGTGGAAACTCAACACTGCGTTCTGCTTCATGTCGGACACTATGACCGTCTGGTTCTTCGGGTCCAGCGCCATGCCAAAGGGCTTAACGAGTACCTCACCGGGTCCGGCAAAAGTCCAGCGCGGTTCAATGTTGCCATCGTCTTCGTGGATGTCCCAGACGCCCACATGTGGCGCCTTGTCGTCCGGTCCTCGGATGGCCGCAAAAATCAAACCGCGCGGTGGGAAAACACGAAGCGCTCTGAGACCTGACAGCTCCGCCTTCGCCCCCCGGATGGACCTGAGGGGCTGCGCATTGCCTTCGGCAGTACGCTCAAAGATGAATATGCCGCGGTTGCCCCCAGTGACCAGCAGATCGTTGAGGGTATCGACCGCAACCTGCCCCTGGGCTCCCTCCAGAATACGGATCGGCGCCACATTGCCATTCGCCTCCCGCGGGAAGACCAGGATTCTACCTGAGTCGGGAACCAGGATTTCGTTGTTAACCGGATCGACCACCATCTTGTCGGGCCGACGCAGCTGAGTCCGGCTGCCTTGAATCACTCGCAGTGGAGGCTCTGCTCCATCGGCTCCGCCCCGAAACGTCATGATCGCCTGGGCAAACTGTTGCGGCACCACAACCTCGTCGTTCACCTCATCGTATTCGATGCCGTGCATCGTTCGGCCCAGTAGTGTCGACTGTCCTTCGATTCTGCGCATCGGGGCAGCTGCTCCATCCGCCAACCTGGCGAAAGCCGCAATTTGCGGGTGGGCCACTCAGTTGGGCACTAGAATAGCCTCCCTCTTCGTGTCGTACGCCAGAGCTCCCGGATTGCCGATCATCAAGGCCCTTTGTCCCGCCGGGGCGCTGCGGATCATGCGAAGGGGGGGAGTGTCACCTTCGGCCCCCAGCTCGAAAACGGTCAGCGAATTATTACCGTAGTTGGCCACCCAGAGCTCTTCGTTCTTGATGTCCAGAAACAAGCCGACGGGGCTGTCCAGCATCGTTTGTGGCCCCTTCAACACTCGAATTGGCGCCACATCGCCATCCGCGTCGGACGTGAACACCAGGATTGATTGCCCGGTGTCGTTGGCAACATACAACTCGCCGCGACGCTCATCCACACCGATACCAGAGGGCCAGTTCAACTGTGTCTTCGGTCCTACGATGACTCGCACTGGCGGCGCATCGCCGCTGGCGGAGCGCTCGTGGACTGTGATGGCCGGGGGCAAAAATCTCCCCGACCCGGGTACCGCCATGTTGCGTCCTAACGGTCGAGTCGGCTCCAGGTCATTCGCATCGGCTCCTTCAGCCGATCTGCTGGACACGTGCCCGTGGTTCGTTACATAGATCAGGTCATGCCCTTTATCGACGGCGATCCCGTGAGGGTTGGCCAGGCGGGTTCGGTCACCTTGCAGCAACCGGATCGGCGGCTCATCCCCTGACGCGAGCTTGCGGAACACCACAACTGCGCTGTTGTGCTGGCTGGTCAGGAAGAGCTCCTGATTCTCATCATCCACGGCGATTCCACGCCCTCTGGTCGAATAACCCGTGTTCAGTTGGCGCGCAGGCGGCACATTCCCTTCCTGATCGCGGGAGAAAACCAGCATTTTAGCGGCGGTATCGGCATGGGTGGCGTAAATGTCTCCCGAGAGCGGATCGACATACAGACCGCACACGAACTCAATCTCCGTTTGGTCTCCACCCAAGATCCGCTTTGGTTCAGTCAACGCCGCATTGGGCGGCGTATTCGCCGTTCGGTCATACACCAGGATCTGGTGCAGGTTTTCGTCGGCCGCCACCACCTCGTTGCGGTCCGCGTCCACGGAGACGCCGCTAAAGCTGGGACTCGAATCTCGGATAACCCGTACGGGATCCCTTCTGAGCCGCACCGTCCGAGATGGTTCCTGCAATGGGAACGCTCGGGCGCCCCCAACTCCCGACATGAGGAGTCCAGCCTGCCTCTGACCCGCTGCGGCAGCCGAAGCGGTGCTAGCGCTGCCCACCCGCCCTTCCGAAAGCGGTTGATAGCCGTTGAGCCCGGCCTCGTTGCCGGGCTGCCCCTTCTCTGGGTCCAACGCCGACGAAAGTAGGACCAGGGACAGGCTGACCATCGTGATACCGAGCACCGTCCGTATCAAGGTGCGGTTCGTTTTCGGTGTCTCAAACATGTCTGATTCTCCGTGAATTCATATCCGACCAATTCCTACCGGATCATCCTTGTTGGCCTCGTGCGCCGTAACATAGGCTTCCAGCCTGTGAATTCCAAACTTCGGGACGCAGCACTCAACGGTATTATACATTGCCAGGGCATTGTCAGGTTATGTCCCCAGCGTGCAGACTGACGGGATGAAGACGCGACGATCCCGCTACATCAGGCACCGATTTCCTCCAGAGATTATCAGCCATGCTGTCTGGCTCTACTACCGATTCAGTCTGAGTTTCCGGAATGTCGAGGATCTGCTCGCTGAGCGCGGCGTGAACGTGACCTACGAATCGATCCGCCAGTGGTCCGTCAAGTTCGGAGCTCAGTATGCGCGTCGATTGAAACGACGCCAGGGGCGTCTCGGTGACACATGGCACCTGGACGAGGTCTTCGTCACGATTAACGGTGAAAGGCAATATCTCTGGCGTGCCGTGGATCAAGACGGTGATGTGATCGATATTTTTGTTACAGCCCCGTCGGGATGGGCGTGCGGCGCGGAGATTCTTTCGGAAGCTGTTAAAGCATCAGGGAAAGGAACCATTCCGTCTCGTGACCGACAAGCTGGGCAGCTACCGTGTCGCACATCGCGAACTCACGCCCCTGATCACCCATGATTCCCGCCAATATGCGAACAATTGGGCCGAGGTGTCACACCAGCCAACGCGACAACGCGAGCGACAAATGCGATGCTTCAAGTCGCCGGATCAGGCTCAGCGCTTCTTGCACGTTCACGGAGTCGTTCAGAATCTCTTTAGACTGGCACGACACCGACTCAGGTCGGCTCACTATCGAATGTTGCGCACACGATCCTTCTCGACGTGGGCAGCCGTAACCACAGCGTGAGGTTTGCCTTCCCGGTCTTTTTCTGCCTTGCGCCAGCTAATTTCACAGTACCCCCACGAGGGGGAGGCTACTGTGACGATTCCAGGAACCAACCCAGCTGTGCCTCGGCGCACTCACCGACGACGGTCAGATGACGCTGGACGGCTTCTGAGTCAACGAAGGGGTGCGGTTCGCCCGGGTTCCGAAATCGGAGACCGTTGACCTTGGCCAAGGTATTGTCATGGTTCGTATGACTGGCCAGAAAGACATCAACGCGGGCCCTTAGTGCGATGTCTCGAAAACGCCGCGCCGAGGCGCTATAGATTGCTAGGCCCTCTGAACGCTCCGGCCAGTACCGGACCCCCATGGAATTACCTCCCCAGATGCTTCCCAAATGCCAGCGGTCTCCATCCTTGAGTGGAATCAAGGTCGATATCGTCCCCGGGGTGTGACCAGGCGTGATATAGAGCGTTACGGTGGTATCACCCAGCGTCAGTTCCATCCCGTCCGTGGCCACCATGTCTTTCCTGGGCTTCAACTCTGGCGGACTGTTGTCGTTGGCTACGAGATTCCAATCGGCCTCAGACATGATGATGCGCGCTCCGTACCTGTCCTGGAGCGTCTTAGCTCCGTAATAGTGGTCGGAATGGCCGTGGGCAATAATGACGTACTTGATGTCGGCCGCATCAAGCCCCATCTGTCGCAGTCCGTCGACGATTTCGTCCTCGACCATATAGTCGTAGGCCGTATCGTGGAGAATAATTCCTTCCGAAGTCGTCACCGCCCACATCGCTAGGCCTTGGATGTACGATCCGTCAGCAAGAGTCATCTCATTGCTACCGATGTAATAAAGGTTGTCGAATATTTTATGTGGCGGTTCGTACCATAGTTCGCGCGGTGGAATCGTTCGGGGGGGCCGCGCAGCCGTCGGCGCCGCAGGCGGCCGAGCGGACGCATTGATGACGTTTCTAGAGAACTCTCCGCAATTCCTGTCGAATATCCAGGTGAAATCATTTCCAGGTGAGTATGCCGCAGCCTTGGCTGCGGCCTCATGACTTTCCGGTGTACCGGTCTGCGCGTTCGATTCAGTCGAAATCCAACCGCCTGCAAGCAGGATCGAGAGCACGGACGGCAAGTAGCGCTTCATGGATTCTCCCCCGTGTTAAGTCAGGATCAATGACGGATGTCGCAAGACTACCAGATACCCAATGGACGACAAAGCCAATCGTTTTCCGGCCCCTCAGGGAGAGCTTTGTCCAACTTGACATCGTCGTGACGGGTTGAGGCTCTTGGGTTGGCTGCTTTTCTCATCATGAGAGATCCAGCCTACCGGGTCTGGCGTCGCGATGAGTACTTCGAAGGTTCTGAACCAGAGGAACCAGTCCCTTGGGACCGGTTCACGCTGCGTGCACGAGGCGATGGGCGTCCGACCTCAATTCCCAAGTCCCGATAAATCATCTTCTCGGACGTTGAGAATTGGCGAGCAGAATTCCCCCGGAAAAATTCAGAAGCCGAACGACCCAGGGGTCGCCGGAGTCCCAAGCGATGGGCCCCCACTTTGAAGTCAAGCCACTCGCATGCCGTGCTTTGCTTTTCGGCACGCAAACTGCAACCTCAGTCAGCCTGCACTTTGCCTGGTACAATTTCGGTCGAATTCACCAGACATTGAGGGTCAAGCCCGCGATGGAAGTGGATATCACGGACCACATATGGACGTGGGAGGAAATCCTGGGAGATAGATAACCGCCGCTTGATTAGGAATTACCCAACCGGATCGGTTCTGGCCCAGCTTTGGGCCAGCGTCTATGGCGTTGGAGGTATAAAAGTGACGCCATTTCTTTCAATAAATATTTTCGGAGTCAATGGCGCACCATCCGAACAGTCTGCCCCAGAACTAACAATCACACCTTCACCCACGGTAATCAGAATGCACACGGGCATTGAAGGGGCAATCCGCTCCTCCAGATCCTCTATCCGTACATCCAACTCGATGAATTCATCCATGATCTGCTCCTTGGCGGGAACCCTATCATGGAGCCATCCAGACGGCTAGGTTTTCGGAAGAGAGTGTCCTAAGTGTCCCCGAACATCCCAGCATTTCCTCCGAATCTTCCCGGGTCAAGTCCTGATAAATCATCTTCGCGGAAGTTGAGAATTAGTTTTGTTAGCAGATGTAGGTTACTGTCGATTTCTAAACAGATGCAATTAGTCGCCCGCGTTTACACGCGAGCAAGGAGATCATCATGGCAGTCGGAGTTCAGCTTGATTTCGAGGGCGCAACAATAGAACAATACGACCAGATCTTAGAAAAGATGGGCTTAACCCACCGAGGACCGGGCGGACCGGGTAGTTTGTTCCATTGGGTGACGAAGACGGAGAACGGCCTGCGTGCCACCGATGTTTGGGAGTCCCGTGAGGTTTTCGAGAAGTTCGCAGAAGAGAAGATTGGACCGATCTCCCAAGCGGTGGGGGTTCCCGCTGCACCTGTGATCCAGTTCTTCGAGGTTTACAACTACCTCACCGCGGGCTGAGCTGAAAATGGGATTGGGGGTCGTTACCCGGAGGCTTTAGCCGGGACCCAGATGCGCCAATGTGGTCGGGTGAGCGACTCGTCGCGGGAGTCGCTCTGGACCAGAACCGGCTGGCCCAGCCGCAGATCAACATCGTCCTCAACTGGTTTGAAGAACTGAAGGAACGGGTGCCGGTGCCGTGAAGCAGGTCGTTCGTCCCCGCCTGTAGCCCGTCAGAGCATTTCGCACAGAATCCGCTGAAAAACTAAGAGACACTTTTCTAATCAGAACGATCTGAAGGAGGATCGAATGAGTGAGAAAGTGTCGGCAGAGAATCGGGTACGGGAAATTCGTCGGAAGACGAGGAAGAAGTACTCGTCGGAAGAGAAAGTGCGGATTGTGTTGGAAGGACTGCGAGGGGAAGAGAGCATCGCAGCGCTGTGCCGACGCGAAGGGATTCCATCGAATTTGTATTACCGGTGGAGCAAGGACTTCCTGGAGGCAGGCAAGAAGAGACTGGCTGGGGACACGAAGCGGGAAGCCACGTCGAGCGAAGTCACTGAGTTGCGGCAGGAAAACGATCAGTTGAAGCAGGTCGTGGCCGAAATACTGCTAAAGAATCGTTTTCTGAAAAAAACGTTGAACGTAACGGACTCCGAGAGCATCGATATATGAGGCAATCGGGATCTGAGAAGCTGGAGACGATCCGAGTGGTGGAAGACTCGGAGTTGTCGGTGACAGCGACCCTCCGGGAGCTGGGCGTCCCCCGCAGCACGTTCTACGGTTGGTATCGACGATACAAAGAGCGTGGCGCAGCCGGCTTGTTAGATCGGCATTCCGGCCCCGGCTTCTGCTGGAACCGGATTCCGGGACCGGTGCGGGAACAGGTGGTCGAAACCGCGTTGAACCACCCGGAAGCCTCACCGCGGGAACTGGCCTGGCAGATCACCGACACCCAGGACTACTTCATCTCCGAATCCAGCGTGTATCGGATTCTGAAGAGATGCGACCTGATCACCAGTCCCGCATACATCGTGATGACGGCCAGCGATCACTTCCAGCAGCCAACCCGGCGTGTGAACGAACTCTGGCAAACTGATTTCACTTACTTCAGGGTCGTCGGTTGGGGTTGGTACTACCTGTCGACCGTGCTGGACGATTACTCTCGCTACATCATCGCCTGGAAGCTCTTTCAAACCATGGCCGCATCTGACGTTCAGGACACGCTGGACGTTGCACTACAGGCGACAGATGTCGGACAAGTACAAGTCCGGCACCGACCGCGATTGTTGAGCGACAACGGCCCCTGCTACGTATCGCACGAACTCAAAGACTATTTACAACGTCGTGGTATGGAACACACCCGGGGTGCGCCCTATCACCCGATGACACAGGGCAAGATCGAACGCTATCACCGTTCGATGAAGAACGTGGTCAAGTTGGAACACTACTATTATCCGTGGGAACTTGAGCAGGCGATCGCGCAATGGGTCGAACACTACAACCACCATCGGTATCACGAATCTCTGAACAACGTGACACCGGCTGACGTGTTCTTCGGGAGGGATCAGCAGATCCTTGCACGTCGTGACCAGATCAAAAGAAAAACGCTGGCTCGACGCAAAATCGAGAACCTTAGGATTGGAGTGGTATAACTTCAAAACCGTCTCTTAGCTAAATGGTCTTTTTGTCCGAATTATTCTGACGACGTACAGTTCAGAGATTCGTGATACCGATGGTGGTTGTAGTGTTCGACCCATTGCGCGATCGCCTGCTCAAGTTCCCACGGATAATAGTAGTGTTCCAACTTGACCACGTTCTTCATCGAACGGTGATAGCGTTCGATCTTGCCCTGTGTCATCGGGTGATAGGGCGCACCCCGGGTGTGTTCCATACCACGACGTTGTAAATAGTCTTTGAGTTCGTGCGATACGTAGCAGGGGCCGTTGTCGCTCAACAATCGCGGTCGGTGCCGGACTTGTACTTGTCCGACATCTGTCGCCTGTAGTGCAACGTCCAGCGTGTCCTGAACGTCAGATGCGGCCATGGTTTGAAAGAGCTTCCAGGCGATGATGTAGCGAGAGTAATCGTCCAGCACGGTCGACAGGTAGTACCAACCCCAACCGACGACCCTGAAGTAAGTGAAATCAGTTTGCCAGAGTTCGTTCACACGCCGGGTTGGCTGCTGGAAGTGATCGCTGGCCGTCATCACGATGTATGCGGGACTGGTGATCAGGTCGCATCTCTTCAGAATCCGATACACGCTGGATTCGGAGATGAAGTAGTCCTGGGTGTCGGTGATCTGCCAGGCCAGTTCCCGCGGTGAGGCTTCCGGGTGGTTCAACGCGGTTTCGACCACCTGTTCCCGCACCGGTCCCGGAATCCGGTTCCAGCAGAAGCCGGGGCCGGAATGCCGATCTAACAAGCCGGCTGCGCCACGCTCTTTGTATCGTCGATACCAACCGTAGAACGTGCTGCGGGGGACGCCCAGCTCCCGGAGGGTCGCTGTCACCGACAACTCCGAGTCTTCCACCACTCGGATCGTCTCCAGCTTCTCAGATCCCGATTGCCTCATATATCGATGCTCTCGGAGTCCGTTACGTTCAACGTTTTTTTCAGAAAACGATTCTTTAGCAGTATTTCGGCCACGACCTGCTTCAACTGATCGTTTTCCTGCCGCAACTCAGTGACTTCGCTCGACGTGGCTTCCCGCTTCGTGTCCCCAGCCAGTCTCTTCTTGCCTGCCTCCAGGAAGTCCTTGCTCCACCGGTAATACAAATTCGATGGAATCCCTTCGCGTCGGCACAGCGCTGCGATGCTCTCTTCACCTCGCAGTCCTTCCAACACAATCCGCACTTTCTCTTCCGACGAGTACTTCTTCCTCGTCTTCCGACGAATCTCCCGTACCCGATTCTCTGCCGACACTTTCTCACTCATTCGATCCTCCTTCAGATCGTTCTGATTAGAAAAGTGTCTCTTAGTTTTTCAGCGGATTCTGTGCGAAATGCTCTGACGGGCTACACTGCCAGGTAGCTGATCGTGTTCGTCCAGGAGTCATTTGGCTGGCCGTCCAGGAAGGCCAACTGACGAACGCGTTCCATAGACTGATTCTCGAGTTCCCGGGCCGCGAGGAACTCGCCGTAGGACGCGAGCTGGAAACCAATGCCTGTGGAAGTTCTCAGGAGAATGGACTGGTCAAGTTCACTGAGAATCGTTTGCGCTTTCTCTTCGGATATTGCCATGGCATTCGTGAGGACGCTCGTGGCTTCCTCAACCGTCAGCTCGTTTCGCGAGTAAGTTTCCATGGCAATCGCGAGCATTCTCAGAGCACGCTGCTGCTGCGTGCGGGAGATAGCCGGCCTACTCTCGATCAATCGAGTGACGACGAAGTCAAGATTGTCGCTTTTCAGGGGGTCAAGACGGCCCACATTCCGATACCGTTCGACGAGACACGAGAGCACAAACGGAATACCAGCATCGTCTGTCAAATTATGAGCAACGAGTTCAGCCCAGAAGACACCGGGGTCGACCTGATGGGAGCTCGCGTAGCCGCGGATATCTGACTCGCTGAAAGGGAGTATTCGAAGGACTATGCTGTTAGCCGGAACGAGTGAAGGCCTATTCTCGAGGAACGCCTGTCTCGACGTGAGGATGAAATCAGCATTCCTGTCCTGAAGCAAGAGCTGTTCGAGATCCGTTCTGAACGTGTCGACAGAGTCAGCTTGGAGCTCATCGAGGCCGTCAAGGAGGTAGACCCGCTTCAGATTGTCTGCAGCAAGAATGTGCTCGTCTGTGGAACTGTAGAGCACGCCGCTCAAGTCACCACTGTAACCTCGGAGGGTAGCGCGCACAGGCACTGCGCTAGGAGAAGCTGCAAGAGCCAAGCGTTTGGCAGCTTCCAGCGTGATTACGGTCTTGCCGGAACCCGGTTCGCCAATTAGGACCGTCCGGGAATTCTTCAGAATCGCGTCTAGATCTGGTGATTGCTCGCGGAAGATTCCCCGAAACCTTAGTTCGTCAACGGAGATCCTCCCAAGATCCGTCACTGATTCGAAGCGCCGGTCCAGGTAGCGTTCTCTTTCTTCCTGATCCAGTTTGTCGAGTAGAGAGTGCAGATACTCCTGAAGTTCTTCTTGAGTGATACTCGGCATGTGTGAACGGTTCTAGAAGTTCTATTTTGACACGAACTGGGACCGTGAAATTCCGTGTGACTTTGAGGGCTGTCGGGCTGGACTTTCCAGACGTTCATAAACGCGTTCTTTCCCGTCCGATCCTCATTTCGACCGTTCTGCTCAGAAAGTGCTTCTTGTCTTTCAGTGGATTCTCGCTGATATGTCCTACCCTGTGTTCTGCTATGGTCGATGTTACTCCAGGTGTTACTCCGAACAAAAATGCTCGGGGCCGTCCTCGAGCTAAGTCATTGATTTATAAAGTGAGCCCTCGCGGAATCGAACCGCGAACCTACTGATTAAGAGTCAGTTGCTCTGCCAATTGAGCTAAGGGCCCGCCGCGGCCAATCATAACAAACGATTCTGGGCCGTGGAAGGGACGAGACGAGTTGAAAACGGACGGTAAAGGTAAAGAAGAACGGGAGCTATAGACCGTGGGCGGCCAAGGGTTGTCCGAGTGTGAAGCTGGACGCGTCGTCCGATGCTTGGCATCGAGCGACGTCCAATGGTTTGTTATGCGTCAGACTTAGCGCTCTCTTCGGATTCTTCTGCCTTCTCTTCTTCTTCCGGCATGAAAGGCTGCCACTCTTCCGGAATAGCCTGTGGGCCGGGCCGGATGCCTGCGATATCCGGGTCTTCGCCGTCGAGGGACCGGGGGCCGGCGTCGGTCTTGCGTTCCTTGGAATCGAAGCGTCGCTGTTCTTTCTCGCGCCTTTTTTCCTGACGGGCCTTTTCCTTCAAGCGTTTCTGGAAGGTCGGTCTGGATTGTCTCGCCATAGATTCCACTCCTTCGGATTCGGGCCAACTGAGCAAGCGCTACCGTCTGTCAGATAAAAGCGGGTAAGGAAACTCCGTGTCATTACTGCACCCGCAATGCGTCGGCAAACACGAAACATGCAACCATTCAATTTAAAGGCTCGACGCTTATATTGTCAAACCGGGGGCCGGGAGTGGTCCGTTCTCCGGTGGTTTGTTATTTCACGTGAAATAAAGAATTTAAGCCTCGCCCTGGCCTCCGCGGGTCGTTTTCTATCCATGATATCCTCCGGACATGCGGAGTTTTTCGGAAAGAATCTAAGGGTGCAATGCTCGTGGATGTGGATCTCTACGAAGAGGTCGAGGCGGATTCTTCGGCGACCGGACAGGCCATGGGCGTCGTCGTTCTGGCGAGTTTGGCGGCAGGCATCGGTATCGGTTTGCCTTTCGGTGTTGGTGGACTTGTTGCGGGAACGGCGGTCTCGTTGCTCGGTTGGCTTATATGGGCCGGTCTGACCCACTTTATCGGTACGCACATCTTGCCTACGCCCGACACCGAGAGCACTTGGGGCCAGGTGCTCCGTACCACGGGGTTTTCTGTGGCGCCGGGCATGTTCCGTATTTTTGCCCTGATTCCCGTCCTGGGGATCTTCATCGACTTAGCCGTTCTTATATGGATGCTCGTTACCTTTCGTGGTTGCTGTCCGGCAGGCCCTGGACTATACGAGCACCTGGCGCGCGATTGCGGTATGCCTGACAGGTTGGCTGGCTTATGTATTTCTGGGAGTTCTCCTGGTTCCACTCGCCAGCTAAATTTTCTGTCTTTTCCCTAAAGTTTCCTCTACAGCGACCGATAAAGTTGTTAGACAGCCTGGAATATCGGTTGAAAGGATGTGCGATGTACTCGGAACTTTACGGTGACTTTAAAAAACTACTGACGCTCGGCGTGATGGGGCGTCAGATCGAAGTGCCCGAGAGCAATACGCTGTTGAGAGGCTTCCAATATGCTTCACCCGAAACGATTTCCTACGGTCGATTCTGCTGGAACGGCACCTGCAAGAACTGCACTGTGACGATCCGGCGTGGAGAAGAGGAGACCAGGGGGCAGGCCTGTCAAACCGATGCCTGCGATGGCATGGAGGTTGTCCGAATTTCGAAAGAACTTGTTAGTCGACTGAAAACGCTCGTAACTACTACTGCTTGAATATTCCTTCACCGTGTTGAAGGGACGGCGGTCTTCGGACCGCCGTCTTTTTTTGTACGGATTCAAGATTTGGGATAGGAGTTGCGGATTACGCGGACTTTCAGAAGTCTCGGTTATGAGCGTTTAAGGCGTTACTCTGCATTCAGACCCGTCTTATTCGTCTATCTTCGTTTCCTTCGTGCCTTTGTGTTGAAAAGACATCCTGCCCGACCACCCTCAGCTGACCCACGCGCCGTGATATCTTCGAAGCGTGAAGAACCTCGAGATCGCCTCCATCTTCGGAAACATGGCCGACTTGCTCGAAATCAAAGGAGCGAATCCGTTCCGGGTGCGTGCCTATAGAAATGCGCGTTCCAGTCTGGAAGTGTTGACCGACAACGTTGAAGAAATCGCCAAACGAGATGCCCTGAAGGACATTTCAGGCATCGGCAAGGATCTGGCAGCTAAGATTGTCGAGTACATTCAGACAAGACGGATTCGAGCATTCGAAGACCTGAAGCGGGAACTCCCCATCGGATTGGTGAGCATCGTCACGATTCCGACGATCGGCCCCAAAACCGCCCGCGCGATCTTCGATCACACCGGCGTGTCCAGTGTCGAAGATCTGGAGAAGCTTGCCTTATCTGAAGAGCTGCTTACGGTTCCGGGTATCAAGAAGAAAACGCTTGAGAACATCGTCAGCGGTATTGGACTCTACAAGCGACGAAAGGGATTGTTCCTCTTGGGCCGCTCTCTGCCACTGGCGAAAGACATTTGCGAGATACTCTCTCCCTTGACCGAGCAGGTCGCTTACGCGGGCAGCCTCCGCCGCATGCGTGAGACCGTTCACGATATCGACATTCTTGCCGCCGCGCCCAATCCTCAGAAGATCATGAGGGAATTCACCGGGTTGCCAATGGTCGAGCGTGTGCTCGTCAGCGGCGAAACCAAAACCTCCGTTCTCATAGCCGACGACCTGCAGGTGGACTTGCGCGTCGTCGATCTTGACAGCTGGGGCGCCGCGCTAGCGTACTTCACCGGATCGAAGGAACACAATATCCGTCTGCGCGAACGGGCCCTCAAGCGCGGTCTCAAGCTGAACGAGTACGGACTGTATGACTCTGCGGACACAGCGGTTGCCGCACGTGAGGAAGCAGACATTTACGAGGCCCTCGATCTTCCATGGATACCCCCTGTGTTGCGCGAGGACAGGGGAGAGATTGAAGCCGCTCTGGAAGGAAGCCTCCCCGAACTGGTTTCGTCCGAAGACATCCAGGGCGATCTGCACATGCACACAACGTGGAGTGACGGTGCGCTATCGACAGCGGCTATGGTGGAGGCCGCCCGCGGTCAGGGTTACAGCTACGTTGCGATTACGGACCATAGCAAGTCACTGGGCGTTGCCGGTGGATTGTCCAACGAAGATCTGCTCAGGCATGTCCAGGAGATTCACGAGTTGGATAGAAAACTGCCTGATTTTCGCGTCCTCACTGGCACGGAAGTCGATATTCGTGCCGACGGCACCTTGGATTATCCGGATGAAATACTCGCGCAGCTGGATTTTGTCGTGGCATCGGTCCACTCCGGGTTTCGGCAGGACATAGAAACAATGACACAGCGTGTGGTTCGCGCCATCCGGAATCCGCATGTCCGGGTGATCGGCCATCCCACGGGGCGTTTGATCGGAGACCGCGATTCATTCGAACTGGATTTCGACGCGGTCATGGTGGAAGCGGCCCGCGCAGGGACGTGTTTGGAGGTCAATGCCCATTATTACCGATTGGACTTGAACGACGTGCTCTGCAGGAAGGCCCGGGAATCCGGCGTCCGTGTCATTATCAGCACCGACTCTCACAACGCCGAAAATCTTCAGAACCTGCCCTATGGAGTTGCAACGGCACAAAGGGGCTGGCTCGGCCCGGGAGACGTCCTGAACACGCAGTCCGTGGAAGACGTGTTGTCCTTCAAGGGTCGCCATGCCGGGGCATAGCGTAGGGCTCGTTGTCGACTTCTGTTACTTGTGTCGAGCGTACGGGCCTCGAAGTTTGTGAGATAAGATTTCGCTCGGTCGTTCGATCAGACATCCTGTCTGATCGAACGGCGACCCTCGCCATTTTCTTGATGGCGAGGCCTATTAGGCATAACGGAATGTTCAGGTAGGCCCAAAAGCAACGCGCACCGCCCAGATGGAACGTTCAAACGACACGATGGATTCCGACCAGATCAAAGCAAAAGCCCGGGAACTCGGATTTGAACTCGCCGGTGTTGCCCCTCTGGGCCCGTCACCGGAGGCCGAGTTCTATCCCGAGTGGCTGGCCAAAGGATACGCGGGTGAAATGCACTACCTCGCCCAGGGTGCCCGGACGCGGCTGGACCCGTCCCCGCTCCTTCCGGGCGCCCGATCGGTCGTCGTTTGCGCCTTGAACTATCACACCGACCGTCCGTTGACGTCCTCCGATTCAGGACGTGGGTGGGTGTCCCGCTACGCGTGGGGTGAGGACTACCACAAGGTGCTCGGGAAACGCCTGAAGCGCCTGGCCGGGTGGATCGGTCAGGAAACCGGGGCGAAGACGCGACTGTACGTCGACACGGGGCCACTCCTTGAAAGGGTGTTTGCCAAGTATGCCGGAGTGGGCTGGTTCGGTAAGAACACCTGCATTATCGATCAGCAGGTAGGCTCCTGGATCTTTCTGGGTTGCATTTTGACTGAGCTCGAATTGGCTTACGATACACCTCGACCGGACCGATGCGGCAGTTGCACGCGGTGTATCGACGCCTGTCCGACGGACGCTATCGTGGAACCCTACGTCCTGGACAGCCGTAAATGTATTTCGTATCTGACCATCGAACTTCGCGGTGCAATACCGGAGTCGTTGAGGGAAGGCATGGGTCATCACCTCTTTGGTTGTGACATCTGCCAGGATGTGTGCCCGTGGAACAAGCGCGCACCTCTGGCTGATGAGAACACGCTGGGATCGAGGCCTGAACTGTTCTGGCCGAGTCTGGACCACCTTCTGGATTTGGACGATGACGGTTGGCGCGATCTGATCCGCGGCACGGCCATGAAGCGTGCCAAAGTCGGGGGACTGATCCGCAACCTGATGGTCGTGGCCGGCAACTCGGGTTTAGGCAGGTTTCGGAAGAAGGTCGAGCGGTTTCTCGGTCATTCCGACGAGACGGTACGGTCTCATGCGAGTTGGGCCGTGCGAAAGCTTGAGGAAGCCGATCGGTGAAAGAGCTATTTAAGCCTATCGTCGACCGATTTATTTTTTTCTATCTGGACGATTTTGCGTTCAGTCCGGAACATGAACCGGAACACCATCTCCCGTTGCTTTTCATCAATGCCGGCAAACTCAACACCGATCGTCGGGTAGTTCAACCACCTGACGACAGGATAGACCACTGGCATGCCAATGTCGGGGAGAACCAGCACGGCCGGTCCAAGAACCTGATCTTTGTAGAAGCTGTGGTAGTGGTTCGCCGCGAAGAAGCGGGCTCCGCCGGCTCCGAGCTCATCGACCATCGGGTCGATGTTCACTGCGTCGATGCTGAAGAGCAGGTACACGGGCTCGGCGGCGCCTACAGGCAATCGGAAAACGGAGCGCTGTTTACTGTGGTCGGGGGCCTGGCTCTTCATAATTGTTACTTCGGCGCTTTCGGTTAAAATCTTTAGTAATCTGATGCGTCTCTTCCTGATAGCTGCAGTGCCGGTGGCGTTTGTTCTTTACGGCCACGGCCTACAAGCGCCCTTCTATCTGGACGACAACGGGGTGCTCGAGACAGCCAGGAACGGTGTAAACCTGGGGGCGACGCGGCCGCTGGGATATTTCTCCTTTTATTTGAGTGCTTTGACGGCAGACGCTTTTGGGCTGCTGTTTCATTGGTTGCCCAGTTTTTACTTCCGGCTTGCCAACCTCTTCGTTCATATTCTGGCGTCGATGGTTCTGTTCGGTCTGACACGCGAACTGACCCGAAACGTGTCAGCGAGTTACGCGGCTGGTTTTCTATTCCTGGTCCATCCCATCGTCAGTCAGCCCGTAATGTACGTGACCCAGCGCTTTGAGTCGCTCGCAGTCCTGTTCATGTTCTCTTCGGCCGGGGCTTACGCGAGATTCAGGCGCAGCGGTGGGTGGGGATGGATCGTAGGTGCGGTCGTCTTCGGAGTCGGGGCGGGGCTGACCAAGGAAATCGCTGTCGTCCTGCCCGCGTGGATCTTGCTGATGGAATTCACTTTTTTCCGTAAGTGGGGGTGGGACAGGCGTTTCCTGTACTTAATTCCCCTTGGAGCGGTTTTGGCATGGCCGGCGTGGACGGCCTTTCGCGGATCGGCAACGACGCTGACATCGGTGCCCTTAGGGCAGTATTGGCTGACCCAGGGCTTGGTGCTGCTGAAGCATCTCCAACTGGTCATATATCCGGCCGAACAATATCTGCTCTACGACTTTCCGCTGGCGACAGGTTTATCCTGGCCCGTGGTAGGAGCCTGGTCTGTTGTTTTGTCGTTTCTGGCTACAGGATTTCTATTGCTGAACCGATATCCAACAATAGGGTTCGGGATCGTGACGTTCTTCGTCCTGTTGCTCCCCGTGACCTTGTTGCCGTTGCCGGATACGTTTTTTGAGCACCGGGTCTACGGCGCGTTCGGCGGGCTTGCCATGGCGATAGGTTCGCTCCTGGCTACACGACCCCGGCCGTTGATCGCCGTGATGAGCGTCGCTTTGATTCTGGCGTTGGGAGCGCGGACATTCGAACGAAGTGCGGAGTGGAATTCGGAAATACCGTTTTTCGAGGCCCATCGGGAACGGTTTCCGAACAATGCTCACGCCCTGTCGTACCTTGCGGTGCATTACGGAACGACCGGACAGCTCAGACGGTCGATCGAAGCTCTTGAACAGGGCCAGAGAAATCTGGAGTTTTTCAACGAGTACTATTCAGAGCCCGGGCGCTTGACCGTTGCACTCAATCTCGTCACCGCCCAGATGGCAATGGGCGACGTGGAATCTGCGGGCGAAGTACTGGAACAGGTCCGGGATATTGGTTCCGATGAGCCCGCGTTTCAACAAGTGCAGGGTAACTGGTTCTTGGCAACGGATCAGCCTGAACTGGCGATCGAGGCCTTCGAGACCTTGAACCAACTCGATCCAGAAGCGATCGCGGGGTGGCGAGGGCTCCAGATGGCCTATTCGCGACTCGGCCAGGAAGATGAAGCGGAGTTGGCCGCAGAGGGTTTTCGAGAGCGTGGAGACGCGCAGGATGCACGTAACCGGGCGCGCCGGTTCATACCGGTGCGATACAGAGCGCACGTAACGTTCGGAATTTTGTTGATGGGGTTCGCCGTGATTTTCGTGTCATTGAAGTACGTTTGGTCGATCGCACGTCAAGGATGGTCCAATGTCTGACCGAGCTATAGTCCTGGTTGTTAACAAGGAAAAGATCCTCGTTGATCTCCTGGTGCGTTCGCTGGACGGCGAAGATCTCGCGATGTTCGGGGCGGCGTCAGTCGCGGAAGCCACGCGATTGTTCGAACAACATCGGCCGGATCTGATCATCGTGGACCCCACGGTTGCTGGAGGGTTCGAGTTCATGGATCAAGTCCGGAGCGGATTGAAGCCGGCGCGGATCGTGGCGCTTGTCGATAGCGATGAGGTGCGAGAACGCGTGGTGGATGTCGGTGTCGAACTCACCTTGGATAAGGCCGCCGGTCTGGATGGACTGGTGGGTGCGATACGGTCCTCACTGAGCGACGGTTCGGCTGTTCGACTTGGAGGAGACCTCACGCGGATTCTCGTGGTGGATGATGAAGAGGGCATGCGGGCCACGTTGGTGGACTACCTGGGCAGCTGCGGCTACAGAGTGTTTGCCGCCAGGGACGGCAGGGAAGCCGTAGAGTTCGTGGCTAAGGATCCATTGCTGCGTCTCGTGTTGCTCGATGTGAGCATGCCGCGGATGGGGGGCCTCGAAGCGTTGCGGCAGATCATGATGGGGTCGGCTCATCCCGACGTGATCATGATGACCGCGGTGACGGATCGGGAGATCGCCAAACAGACATTAAGCATAGGAGCTTTCGACTACGTTCTGAAACCGTTTGATCTCAATTCTATGGAAGCCTCGATCGTCGCATGCCTCGGCTACTCCGATTATCACAAGCGACCCTGGTGGAAGCGTCTCGTACGCCGCACTGCCTGAGTCGTTCCCGTCTGTTACAGCCAGATCTCCAGCCTTCATTATTTCAACCGTTTCAATCGATTCCGCGCTAAATTAATCAGATGAGCAAGAGCATTCGATTGGGAATCCTAGGCCTCGGAACCGTAGGGACCGGCGTCGTCCGCATCCTCGAAACAAACGCGGCTTTGATCGAACGGCGGATCGGCGTGCCTCTTGAGGTCAAGCGTATCGCTGTTCGGGACGCGAGCAAAGCGCGGGCCGTGGTCGTCCCGGATGGCGTCCTGACGACGGACCCGTTCGAAGTGGTCCAGGATCCTGACATTGATATCGTGGTGGAACTCATTGGTGGGGAAGATATTGCGCGTGATTTGGGACTGGCGGCGATCGCCGGCGGCAAACATCTGGTGTCGGCGAACAAGGCTCTATTGGCCGGGCACGGGGCAGAAATCAGACATGCGGCCCGCACGGCTGGTGTCAACCTGGGGTTCGAAGCCAGTGTTGCCGGCGGCATTCCCATCATCAAAACGATCCGCGAGGCCCTTGCCGCCAACCGTATCCTGTCCATCTATGGAATCATCAATGGGACTTCAAATTACATCCTCACGACGATGCGCGAACAGGAAAGGTCTTTCGACGATGTTCTTGATGAAGCGCAGCGTGCCGGTTATGCCGAAGCCGATCCGACCTTCGATGTTGGCGGGATCGATGCGGCTCACAAGCTTGCAATTCTGGTCAATCTGGCCTTTGGAGTCACTGCAAACCTCAGTGATATCTATACCGAAGGGATAACTGACATCAGTCCGATCGACATCGATTTCGGACGCGAGTTCGGCTACACCTTGAAATTGTTGGCCATTGCCAAGTCATCGGACGGTGCGGTCGAAGCCCGTGTACACCCGACGATGATTCCGGACTCCCATCCCATTGCTCAAGTTGGAGGTGTCTACAATGCGATCGAAATTGTAGGCGATGCTGTCGGGGACTTGATGCTTTATGGAAAGGGTGCGGGAGAAATGCCGACCGCCAGCGCGGTGGTCAGCGACATTATGGATATCTCCCGCGAGATCGGAACCACCGGCGAGTCGCGCTCGCCCTCGCTGTTGCCCCCTGACGGCGGTGAGGGCAACATTAAGCCCATCGAATCCGTTTCCAGCCTCTATTACCTCCGTTTCATGGTGGACGATCAACCGGGCGTCCTGTCCCAGATCTCCGGCATCCTCGGCCGGCATGACATCAGCATTGAATCGGTCATCCAGAAAAGACGTGAAACCGGCAGCCCTGTTCCCTTGGTGGTGATGACGCACACGGCCATCGAACGCGACGTTCAGGAAGCCCTGTCCGAAATTGATCAGCTACCGAGCGTCTCGGAAAAGGCGGTTTTGATCCGCGTCGAAGCCGACAAGATTTAATTGGGGTCAGAGCCCTATTTCCCCATTTTAATAACGGGAATAAATGTAACGTGAAATTGGGGAAATAGGGCTCTGACCCCAATTAAAAAAATAGGCCTGGGACATAGTCCCAGGCCTTAAGCACGTTTGCTGTATGGGTAAAAGGATTACTTGATTCGGAAAACGATGTCATCGCCCAACACTGTGAAGGCGGCGCCTTGTTGCGAGGCAGAAGTTTCAAGCGCCCGGTTGGGTCCTGCCGAGATGACGACTACGGCGATTTCGGGAAGCACCTCGGTCCCTAGTATCAAGCTTGCTCCCAAGCCGCTCTCAAAGAACCCGACGTGTAGCATTCGAACATTGATCATATACTTGTTGCCCCAGGGATCGGTACTTGACATAGTAGCGATGTAGGGTCCGGACCAGCCACGTTGCGGGTCACCCGGAACCGAGCCTCTAAGTGGGTAACTTTCATCACCAAGGAAATCTGTGTCAACCAAGAAGTCGTCGCTCCGACGGTCGAGATTATTTGTCACGAGGTGCCCTTCGATGGAGTCGTCAGTCGTTACGAGCCGATGGCCGAATCGGCCAGATCCGCCCGCATAGCTAGGGATACCGGTGCCACTTGGGACGCCTTCCCACCCTGAAACACTCGATTCGACTGTAGGATACGTTCCGTTCTGTGAGACAAGGTTGTCAAAAAAAAGGTCGCCCGGGCCCGTATTGTTACCCACTTTGAACAACGGAAAAAACGAGCTGTCCTTATAGAACGTGATCACACCCTGTCCGATCACCGAGACGTCGGCGATGGCTGCCTGAATCTTGGAGTCGTTGATCGCATCGATCGCACTACCGACAGCGACGCCGGCGAGTACCGCACCCACGGCTACAGTTGCTGTTGCTTCGATCAGCGATGTTGCGACGCCTCGTGTCCCTTTAATCAGCTTTTTGATCGTTCTTGCAATTTCTGTTTTTGCTGCTTTCATGTCCCAGCTCCTTCTGCTGATCTGTTCCGTAAGCCATTCTTATGCACGCTGGGTGCCAGAGCGTAAGTGTATGAATATAAAGCTCTCATGTTTCTAAGTGTCCACCAAATTCGTAGATGGGCCATTCCGTGGTCAACAACTTTGCGAGTACTACTATAGGTGTACGTCGTCAGAATAATTCGGACAAAAAGACCATTTAGCTAAGAGACGGTTTTGAAGTTATACCACTCCAATCCTAAGGTTCTCGATTTTGCGTCGAGCCAGCGTTTTTCTTTTGATCTGGTCACGACGTGCAAGGATCTGCTGATCCCTCCCGAAGAACACGTCAGCCGGTGTCACGTTGTTCAGAGATTCGTGATACCGATGGTGGTTGTAGTGTTCGACCCATTGCGCGATCGCCTGCTCAAGTTCCCACGGATAATAGTAGTGTTCCAACTTGACCACGTTCTTCATCGAACGGTGATAGCGTTCGATCTTGCCCTGTGTCATCGGGTGATAGGGCGCACCCCGGGTGTGTTCCATACCACGACGTTGTAAATAGTCTTTGAGTTCGTGCGATACGTAGCAGGGGCCGTTGTCGCTCAACAATCGCGGTCGGTGCCGGACTTGTACTTGTCCGACATCTGTCGCCTGTAGTGCAACGTCCAGCGTGTCCTGAACGTCAGATGCGGCCATGGTTTGAAAGAGCTTCCAGGCGATGATGTAGCGAGAGTAATCGTCCAGCACGGTCGACAGGTAGTACCAACCCCAACCGACGACCCTGAAGTAAGTGAAATCAGTTTGCCAGAGTTCGTTCACACGCCGGGTTGGCTGCTGGAAGTGATCGCTGGCCGTCATCACGATGTATGCGGGACTGGTGATCAGGTCGCATCTCTTCAGAATCCGATACACGCTGGATTCGGAGATGAAGTAGTCCTGGGTGTCGGTGATCTGCCAGGCCAGTTCCCGCGGTGAGGCTTCCGGGTGGTTCAACGCGGTTTCGACCACCTGTTCCCGCACCGGTCCCGGAATCCGGTTCCAGCAGAAGCCGGGGCCGGAATGCCGATCTAACAAGCCGGCTGCGCCACGCTCTTTGTATCGTCGATACCAACCGTAGAACGTGCTGCGGGGGACGCCCAGCTCCCGGAGGGTCGCTGTCACCGACAACTCCGAGTCTTCCACCACTCGGATCGTCTCCAGCTTCTCAGATCCCGATTGCCTCATATATCGATGCTCTCGGAGTCCGTTACGTTCAACGTTTTTTTCAGAAAACGATTCTTTAGCAGTATTTCGGCCACGACCTGCTTCAACTGATCGTTTTCCTGCCGCAACTCGGTGACTTCGCTCGATGTCGCTTCCCGCTTCGTGTCCCCAGCCAGCCGTTTCTTCCCCGCCTCCAGGAAGTCCTTGCTCCACCGGTAATACAGATTTGACGGAATCCCTTCGCGTCGGCACAGTTCTGCGATGCTCTCTTCGCCTCGCAACCCTTCCAACACGATCCGCACTTTCTCCTCAGACGAGTACTTCTTGCGCGTCTTTCGACGAATCTCTCGTACCCGATTCTCTGCCGACACTTTCTCACTCATTCGATCCTCCTTCAGATCGTTCTGATTAGAAAAGTGTCTCTTAGTTTTTTAGGGTATTTCGTACGAAATGCTCTGACGGGCTACAGGCGTATTCGGCCTGCGTTCCGATTTCGACGAGATCCACGAGAGCGGAGGGGAAACCGCCCATATCAGCCATATAACCAAAACGGGTCACATTTTCCTGTCCGGTACGAACAGTCGAGGGTTCGCCGATCAATGCTTGTTTCACACGCGTGATCTGTTCTTTGGCGAGCTTCGACCGGTTCTCTTCCATCGTCATCGGGACAGCAAAGCCGAAGCTGAAGGCGAGAACTGCGATGACAGCCAGTGAAAGAGCCACCTCCAGCAAACTTACACCGCGCTCACCCGTCCATGCTCGATGAGTGTCCTGCTTCATGGTGTTGGATCCGTCGGCACGACGACGACCACCGAACCGTCACTGAATGTGACGACGAAAGTGACTCCCGTCATGTCCACTGCCGTCCCATTACCGGTTAACACGTCTACAAAATCCTGCATTTCGATCGTCAGCGAGCTGCCGCGGCCGATGTCTCCTACGATAACGTCGTTGATGTCCGTGATTGAGGACTGGATGCGGATCGGCAGCGATTCGGCCACCAGTCCCGTCCCGTCGATAGTTTCGGCCGAAAAATTCGCGGTGTCGCCGCTGGCGAATCGTGGGTTGCTGGAACTGAAGACGTTCGTGTTCCCCACGCGCAAAGTATCGAAGTACGCAGGAGGTACGACGTTGATATCGATCGATATTGAAGTGATATCCGTATCGGTCGCGGCAAAATTCTTGACGACAAACTCAACGCTGTCGTTGTTGTTTCCCGTCACGATCGCAGTGTCCGGAGCCAGAACCAGACGGGGTTCCACGGTGATTGAGCGGTTCCCGAAAGGAATTCCCGTAAAGGCGTAAAATCCGAAGTTGTTCGTTTGTGCCGTGGAGGAAGTCAAGACCCCACTCTGCGGATAGTTCACCGTGATGCCGACGCCCGGGACGCCGTTGTCGGCATCGTCGCGAACAAATCCCTGAACTCGTGAAGCTGTCGTTGTGTCGAAGAAATGCAGCGTGATGTCGTCGTTGCCGCCGGCAATCTGGTCGCCGCCGAAGGAGATGAGCTTTGCGTTGACGTTGGCTCCGAAATCCGTATCCAGAAACGCAGTGTTGTCGTAGAAGAAATCCGTTCCCCATGCGTCCCGTCCCAGATCTGCCAAAGACTCGGCCACCTGGGTTTCCAGATAGGGCCCATTCCAACCGGCGCCTGTTTTCTTGGTCGTATCGAAACTGAAGTCCGGTTGGACGCCTTTGATCCAGAGGTCTTCAAGTGCCGCGGGCGGGCCTCCCATATCGCCGACGTAGCCGAAGGACGATCTTGCATCATTGACAACAATGACAGGGTCGCCGCTGATCGCACGTTCCAGTTCGCGAATCTGGTCGCTCGTGAAGTCGCGGTTCACCATGTCGAACGCAGCATCGGAAACGCTGACCAGTCCGACCGCGAAAATCGCGATGATCGCCAGTGTGAATACAGCTTCGATAAGGCTGAAACCCTTGGTTTGGTTTGTCTTCAGTCTCTTCATTTTCATTGGCGCACCGTCGTGAAGATCGCGACAGAACCGTCCGAGAAGGTTGCCTGAAATGTGATTCCCGTCATGTCGACGTTTCCTGCTGCCCCGGTTTCTGCATCCTTGAAGTCCTGTACCTGAATCCGGACCGTGCCGCCGCGCCGGGCGGCTTCGCCGATGTCCTGATTGGGCGTGAGAGTAAAAGGGGACTGGAGGCGAACGGGGATCGTGCCGCCCGCAATCGAACCGGTACCAATGGCTGTCTGAGTCGAAAAGACTACGGTTTCACCACTGCCGACGCGGTCCGAGGTATCTGTGAAGACGTTGCTGTTGTCTACACGGAGCCGTTCGTAGAACGCCGGCTGGTCGGGATGCAGGAGCGTCAAGCTCGTGAAGGTCGCGTCACTGGAGGAAAAATTCTGTATGACGAACTCGACGTCGTTGGACTGGCCGCCCGTCGTCACGGCCGTGTCCTGGACATAGACCAGATTGGGTTCGATGACCAGACTCCTGTTTCCGAACGTCACATCCGTGAAGGTAAATGCCCCCGCCGAATCCGTTTGCAATGTTGCACTGCTCGTGATGGAATTGAACGGGAATTTCAGGGTCGCTGTCACGCCGGGAAGCGGGTTCCCGACAGCGTCCCGAACGAAACCGACGACTTCAGAGAGCAATTCCGTTTCGTAAATTTCTACCGTGAGGTCGTCGCCGCCACCGGCGGAGGTGTCGGGGCCGTAACTGATCAGTTTTGCACGTACAGTTTGTCCCGTACCCGCGCTGATTTCCGTGCCAATCACATATTGAATCTCGGTACCCCAGGCGTCTCGCTTGATGTCATCAAACAACTCGAGCGGAGGTACCTGAATATAGGGTCCCGCCCAACCCGCGCCTAGTTTGACGCTCGTGTCATAAGTAAACACGGGCTGTGCGCCCAGGATCCAGAGATCCTCCAGCGAAGCCGGAAGATTCCCCGTATCTCCAAGGAAACCAAAGTCGGTCCGTGACTGACCTGTGATCATGCGTGATTCACCTGTAATCGCGCGTTTGAAGGCCAGCAGTTTACCTCGCGTTTCTTCTTCGTTTTCAGCAGCGAAGGGTTGTGTCAGGAGAGAGAAAGCGCCGGATGTTATCAGAGACAGGATGGCGACAGTTACCGCAACTTCGAGCAGGGAGACACCCCTGGACTTTAAGATGTGTAAGTTCCCCACGAACATCACCCTGTTATTATCGCTGCAAGACAAAAGGGCCGCAAGCTATTGTGCTCGGGCCCTTTCCTAAGTGGTCTGCGTACTAATCGGAATCTGTCGGAGGCGATTCCACATTCTTTCGCCGACTCGTCAGCGAATACGTTGGACGATGTCGTCGTTGCCGACCGTGAACGTCCCGGTCCTTGTCTGTGTGAACACCGTGTCAATGGTCTTGTCGGGTCCTGCGGAGAGAACGAACGCTGCGTTGGCTCCTCCCGACGGCGCCAAATCGGCCCCGTTAAAATAATACTTGGTGCCCCACGGATCCGTGTCGATGTCGGCCATGTACGGGCCGTTCCAAGCGCGTGGCCCGGAGGTGGTGAGGGTGAGGGAGTTCTCGTTTACGATCCCAGTGATAGACCCGTTACTGGTCGTTATAAATCCAACCCATGCGTCGGAAATCCCGTTCGCGCGGGCAGCGACGTCACCGTCTGTGGTTTCCATCGCGTCAGGTACAGTACCGTTGGGAATATCAGACGAGCTCGCATAGATAGGCTAGGCGCGGGTGTCGGTGTTGAAGGACAGGATGGCGGCCGCGATGTTTCGAATATCGTTCTGGGCGGTGTTATTGCGAGCGCGGTCGACGTAGCTGTTGATCATCGGCGTGATAATGGCTGCCAGGATGGCGATGATCGCCAGCACGACAACCAACTCGATCAGGCTCCATCCGCCGTTCACTCTCGTTTCCGTTCTGTTGTTGTTTTCTTGTTTCATGATTCGCCTCCGTAGACAAGCTTAAAGCAGCTCGTATGCCATAACGGGCCCTAACTCTATGTCATTGATATATAAGGGTAGATATCTCGAACCGCTTCGCCAAATCTACGGAAATGGTAGATATCGGGGGGTCCGGATCACGAAATCTGTTGAATCTTGGCAGTAATTCTAGAAAATTCAGGCTGATTTCATTCCACGCATCTGAGGCACTATACTTGCCGTTAATAAGGTTATGACAGAGAGTTCGGCCCAGAAAACAGGCTCGACCAAGCGCGAAGTCGTCGTGATGTTCAGCGACATCGTCAGCTATACCGAGTACTGCGACAAGCACGGCGAAGAAGCCGGTGTAGAACTGGTTGCCCGCCACGAGGACATGGTGTTTCCTATCATCGAAGGCCAGGGTGGGACTGTTGTCAAAACCATCGGTGACGCCGTGATGGCCTACTTCGAGGAAGCCGAGCAGGCCGGGCTGGCCGCACAGGAGATCATGCTGGCCGTAGCGGTTGACAATGAGGACAGGTCAAAGGACGAGGAGATGCACCTCAGGGCTGCTTTTCACATGGGTCCGGTAATCGTCCGCAACAAAGACCTGTTTGGAGACACCGTCAATCAGGCCTCAAGGATGGCGGGTGTGGGGCAGCCGGATCAGATCCTGATTTCCCGGTCCATGATCGACATCCTCAGCGACAATCCGAAGTTCATATGCCGCTTTGTCGGGAAAGCGGACTTCCACGGCAAGACGGGAACCATAGAGCTGTTCGAAATCCTCACGCAGAAGCTCGAACTCAAAGAAAAAAAGAAGTCCAAGATCGTTTCCGATAGTGCTGTCAAAGAGGACGAGACAGTCGGCAAGGGCCGATTGATCGGCGATAAGTACTTCATTGAGAAAATGATCGGAGAGGGTGGCTACGGCAAGGTCTTCAAGGCCCGTCATGAAGAAACGAAGGATGTCGTGGCCATCAAGATGCTTCCGGAAGACGCCTATTCCTTTTACAGCCGCGAGGCCCAGGTCCTGCGTCAGCTGCAACCCTGCCCCTACATCATGAGCATTATCGATGCTTTCGTGGACGAAGAAGGCCTGTGCATCGTCATGCCCTATATCGAGCACGGGAGCCTCCAGACCTACATGAACACGCTCAATGGGGATCCACTCCAGCCGGGGCAGACGATCTCGCTGATGGAAGAGCTTCTGTTGGGCATTGCACATGCCCATTCCCGGGAAGTCATCCACCGCGACGTCAAGCCCCAGAACATCCTGCTGGCCAAAGGGACGGACGGGATCCTGACGGATTTCGGTATTGCTCATGCGATGGAGTCCACCGGCCGGACTTCCACAATGACCGCCGGCACGTCCGGCTACATCGCTCCCGAGGTGACTTCCGGGAAGTTCGACGCTTCAATTGATGTCTACTCGGCGGGCGTCGTCCTCTACAAGATGCTCGGCGGAGAGTTCCCGGTCGACCTGAAGACTCTACCGCCCTACACCGACCCCAACTTCGTGAAGATCGTTGCCCGCGCGATAGCGGATCGTTCTAAGCGTTATTCCTCCCCCGAAGAAATGCTGGAAGAACTGCGCGGGATGGGCTCCAGGGTCCTGGAGTCGACGATGAAGATCATCGCGCAGTCCGGAGAGGAGCGAATCCTCGTAGCAGCCGAAGACGCCGCTTGGGAAACGCTCCAGACAATGCTGGAAGTCAATAATACTACCGCTATGCGTTGCCGCCTGGACGCACTCCTCAAGCAGGTCCACTGGCAAGTGCCCTCAGTGACGATACTGGACTTCACTCTGCTGGCGACATCCCTGTCGAGCGTGCCGGAACAAGTTCGGGCCTGCAGTGCTCTCGGGACAAAGGTGATCGTGGTGAACTGCGGGACGATAGCTGAGGCCCAGGACATGCTCGATGCCGGTGCTGCCGATTGCACGGCGTCGCTGGAGGCGCCCCAATCCGCGGAGGCGCTGTCGTTGGCAATCAACACCCTTATGGCGCAGATTCAACTGGGAAGCGGCAAGTCCTGGTGGAAGAAGATAATCAGCTAGTTGCGCGTGTGGAACGGATCATATCGTATTGAAGGTGTGATGCGTAGCAATCTGCCTTAATCGGCCTGACCGGTCTGAAAAATAGGGCCCTGAGCACGGAAGGGGAGTGCTCAGGACCTGCTGTCTGGGCAAGAAGAAACTGTTTATCGAATCCGCTGAGCTATATCATCCCCACCAACAGCGAACGCGACGTTGTTGGCTTGACCCCGGGTTGTTTCGATCGTTGCGTTCGGTCCGGCCGAAAGCACGAATGAGTGTTGTGCGGTTCCAGCACGAGACAGGGCGAATGCCGTCACGAGGTAGTAATTGCCCCAGGGATCTGCCCCGAGATCGATGTACGGACCACGGTAAGCCACGCGGCCTCCCCGTGCGCTCGTCGGCAGGGTGAGCAGATTTTGGTTGAGGAAGGTGTCCAGAGTCCCGGTCCCCCCCACCGTCCAACTACTCAGGGTCGGTTCATCTCCCGGTCCGAAGAGATCGTCGGCGAGTTATAACCGAATCTGGTGTTTGAGGGATTGAATAAGAGCGGCGTATCTGGTTGATTTGTTGTGACAAAACTTCAAAGCAACCATAGGAGATACGCCACTGTGAGCAAGAGTAACGTGAATGGACCGGAAGGTCGAGAAACGATTGAGGATCCAGTAACAGAACTACTACGAGTTGGGGCACAGCAACTGATCCAACGCGCAGTGGAAGCCGAATTGGCAGAGCTGCTATCCCAGCACGGTGGCCGGCGAACTGAGACAGGAAACGCCGGGGTGGTACGCAACGGTTATCTGCCGGAACGCGAACTGCAGACGGGATTGGGTCCGGTAACAGTCCAAATCCCGAAGGTCCGTGCCAAGACGGGCGAAGCTGTGACGTTCCGATCGGCCCTGGTACCACCGTACATTCGGAAGACGAAGTCGCTGGAAGCAGCGGTGCCGTGGTTGTATTTGAAAGGCGTTTCCAGCGGCGAGATGGGTGAGGCCCTAAAAGTTCTTGTCGGTCCCCAGGCGCAGGGTCTGTCGGCGAGCACGGTATCGCGGTTGAAACAGGTTTGGGGCGAACAGTACCGCCTCGGATGCGAGGAGCGTTTGGATGCAGATCGCTGGGTCTATGTCTGGGCCGACGGCATCTACAGCGGACTTCGGGCGGAACAAACCAAGTTGTGTGCATTGGTCGTGATCGGCGTGAATGAACGCGGAGAGAAGCGTTTCCTGGCGATCGAAGACGGTGTACGGGAATCGACACAGAGTTGGCGCGAGGTCTTGTTGAAGCTGAAGTCCCGTGGGATGAATGTTCCGAAGTTGGCCATCGGTGACGGTGCGATGGGGTTCTGGGCCGCACTGGAGGAAATCTATCCCGAGACACGTCAACAACGTTGCTGGATGCACAAAGTCATGAACGTCCTCAACTGCCTGCCCAAGTCGGTCCAGGCGAAGGCGAAACAGGCCCTGCACTCGATCTGGCAGGCCGAGACGAAGGCAGACGCCGAGAAGGCATTCGACTTGTTCATTGAAACCTATGAACCGAAGTATCCGAAAGCCACACTCTGCCTGCAGAAAGACAGAGAGGAACTGCTGGCCTTTTACGACTTTCCGGCCAAGCACTGGCAGAGCATCAGAACGACGAATCCCATTGAGTCGACCTTTGCCACCATTCGACACCGAACGAAGCGATCCAGAGGTTGCCTGACACGGGATGGCATGCTGCACATGATGTTCAAACTGGGCCAGTGCGCTGAGAACAATTGGCGACGATTACGAGGATTCGATGATCTGAGCAAGGTAATCATCGGAGTGAAATTCAACGATGGTGTCGAAGCGACACAAGTCGATCAGGCCGCCGCTTGAATCAATCTCCTAAACACCACTTTTGACAATAACTCATCGTCGGCACCAAGGACGTCTGAATTCGCGTCAGAGATATTGTTGTACACGGGGAATCTGGACGTATCTCGCTGGTAACCCAGGATAGCCGTGGCTATCGCTCGAACGTCGGACTGTGCCCGTGTTTCGCGGGCCTGGTCGATATAGCCGGTTACCATCGGAGTGAGAACGGCCGCGAGGATTGCGATAATGGCCAGGACCACTGCCAGCTCGATGAGCGTGAAACCCTTGTTGTTCAATTCTTTATTAGACATTTGAGAATCTCCTGTCCTTGCTAGAGTCCCCATTCCCCGACGAGATTATGTATCGGTCTTTTATTCTGGAGGTGGCGGATCTTCGTCCGCTCACCTCCAATTCGTGTCCGTCAGCGAATTCGAGAGACGATGTCATCGTTGCCCGGTGTCAATGTCTCTGCCTCCGAAACCTGGTCGTCATCGGTGTCGATAAGCCCGTCCGGTCCTGCCGAGAGAACAAATCCCATGTTGGCCGCATCGTCGACCAGGTTGAGGGCGGTGACGATATAAGCGTTACCCCAGGGATCGAGGGCTCCCGTCAGATCCAGGTACGGTCCGCGGTAGGCGACACGCCCGCCTCCAGGGTTATTCGTAGGCAAGGTCAATTTGTTCTGGTTCAGGAACTCATCGATACTCGCCGACGTTCCGGCCACAGTATAGTTCGTCCAGCCATTGGGGGCTCCCCCCCCTGTTGCCAGTGCAGGCTCGTCCGCGGTTTGGCTGGCAAAGTATTCCTTGTCAGCTGTAGTACCGGTGGCCGCAGCAGCAGCGTCTGTGAATATCGGGTATTCCCCGGTGTCCCTCACGTGCAACTGATAGGACTGGGCGATGGCCCGGACATCGGCTGACGCTCGGGTCGTCCGCGCCTGGTCAATATAGCTGGTGACCAGGGGCGTCAGGATAGCAGCCAGGACCGCGATTATGGCCAGAACGACCGCGAGTTCGATTAGTGTAAAACCTTTGTTAGCCTTCATTTGCGTTCTCCCTTCCAATTGAGTGTTAAAGATCTTAGGTGTCTTCATATCACTGGATCCTAAAAATGATGTCGTCCCCGCCGGTGCGGAACACATCGTGAAGCTGAGCAAAATCTGTTTCAAGTGTACGGTTGGGTCCCGGCGAGAGCACCACAACCGCTACGCGTGTCCCGGTCGGAACCACTAAGGGATTCACCGGGTCATTGCGGATAGCTTCGACGCCCTGGGGCGTAAGAAACTGGACGTTCGCGAGATATTTGTCACCCCACGGGTCGGAACTCGGCAGCTGGGACAAGTATGGCCCATTCCACCCTCTCTGCCGGTCGAACGAAATATCACCCTGCCTTGGATAAGCCGGCGCCGTGACATCGGGCTGGTTCATCACCAGGTGGTTTTCAAGTAAGTCAATTTCGTCCGTGTCGGTTGGCCAGGTACTCGTGGAGTCCGTTGCGTCTTCTCCATCAGTTTCAAGGACGTAAAAGATATCGTCGATCGGTGATGTCGCCTGCCCGGACTTGAACGCGGGGGGTGCCATTATGTCCTGAGCGAAATTGTGAATCGCGATACCGATAAATTCGGTGTCGCTGAAAGCCTTTGCAATCTTCGCGTCGTCCATTCCACCCAGAGCGGGAATCATCGCGATACTGGCCAGAATGGCCGTTACCGAAATCACCAGCACTGTCTCAATGAGAGAAGTGGCGACTCCGCGATTGCTTCTTAATGAGTTTACGGGCTTCATAACTGATCCTCGGCGATACCTTTGCAATCGTCTTGCCAATGGTTAAATCGTTGATAAATAAAATACTGCCGGTCTTTCGGCTCTACCAAAACTGTTGATTTCCCATGTACAATCTACACAATTCGTTGGAACCTACGATTCTTCTATCGTCACGACATGTCTCAGTCAGTAACCTAATCAATCACGACGCACCACACGGATTAATAGCTTAATATCAGTTATTTCTGGAAAATGGGTGGACGTTCAGGCGTCGGTGGATTCAGAAGGAGCTTCTTCGCTGACCTTGATCTCGTATTTCTTTACCTTGTACCAGAGGACGCGTTCGGTGATTCCCAGCACCTTGGCAGCCTTCCGCTGGACACCATCGGAACGCTCCAGGGCATCCAGAATCAGCTGACGCTCGACGTTTTTGACGGTTTCGTTCAGGTCCTGTGTCGTCGTCGGTGCGGCGGCCGAAGGCCTGTCGTCCACCTGCTTGCTGATGTGGGGTGGGAGTGACTTCGAGCTGAGTATCTCGCCATCGGCGAGCAGTACCGCACGCTCGACCGTATTCTTGAGCTCGCGGATGTTCCCGGGCCAACGGTACTCTATCAGTTGGTTCATCGCATCTGAGGAGATCGCCCTGACCCCCCGCCCAAAACTGGAATTGGCTCCTTCCAGAAAATGCTCGGCCAGGATGGGGATGTCTTCGATGCGTTCCCTCAAGGCCGGCATGCGCACGGAGAACAGGTTCAATCGGTGGAACAGATCTTCGCGGAAGGCCTGTTCTTGAACGGATTCTGAGAGATCTTTGTTGGTCGCCGCAATCACACGGACATCAATCGAAATGGGTTTGGTCCCGCCCAGCCGCTCGAATTCCATTTCCTGCAATATACGCAAGATTTTGGCCTGTGCCTGAAGGTTCATGTCCCCGATTTCATCGAGGAAGATCGTGCCCTGATCCGCCATCTCGAACTTTCCGATCTTGCGCTCCGTTGCGCCCGTGAACGCGCCCTTCTCAAAGCCGAACAACTCGCTCTCCAGCAGTCCCTCGGGAATGCCGGCGCAGTTGAGTTTGACCATAGCATTTGCAGCACGCGGGCTGTTCTGGTGTATCGCTTGTGCGATCAACTCCTTGCCTGTACCGGTTTCACCCCAGATCAGGACGGTTGCGGTCGTATCGGCGACTCGACTGATCAAGCGGAGAACTTCCTCGATGGCACCGCTTTTTCCGATGATGTTCTGGACATGGAAGGTATCGCTGATCTGATCCCGCAGAGTTTTCAGATCGCGCTCGAGTTGTCGGCGCTCGAGGGAGCGTCTGACGACGATCTCCATCTCTTCCATCTTGTAGGGCTTGCCGAAGAAGTCATAGGCTCCGCGCTTGATCGCTTCGATGGCCATCTCTTTTGAGCTCAGGGCCGTGATCATGAGAATCACGACCGACGGATCGATTTCCTTGAATTTGGAAATCGCTTCGATACCGCTGATGCCGGGCAGTTGGATATCGAGCAGGATCAGGTCGGACGGGCGCTGCTTGAACTTCCTGAGGCCTTCTTCCGCGTCTTCGGCTTGCGACACGGCGTACCCGCGTTTCGTGAGCGCTTCCTGAAGCACGAAACGGGACACTTGCTCGTCGTCGACTATGAGGACGGATTCTTGCATCGCTTCAAAATAGCTGTCGGGTTCTTAGCTCTCTGTCTGCCGCAATGTCATGGAGTTGCCGCGTCCAATTCGCTTTTGGCTTCGACCGAATGAAGGCCTGAAGGGAGCAGCACTCGGAACAGAGTACCGCTCGACGGGTCGCTTTCGACATGAATCGTCCCCTCATGGGCTTCGATCAACTGTTTCGCAATCGCAAGTCCCAGACCTGTGCCTTCCTTTTTCGTCGTAAAAAACGGGACGAAAAGCTTCTCGATGTTTTCGGCTGGAATGTAGGATCCCTGATTGTGGAATTCGATCATCACCGTTGTCTGTCCGGGTTCACTCGGGTGGAGAAAGTGCACGGGGCGCACCCGAACCGTGATCGTTCCTTCCTGAGGAGTGGCCTCACACGCGTTCTTGAACATGCCGGTGAAAACTTCGATCAATTTGCTCCGATCACCCCGGACTACGTACCGATCGTCCGGGTACTCCTCGATCAGCTTTACCTCTCGTTCGATTAACGAGTTTCGTGAGTATGCGATCGCTTCTCGAACTATTGTGACGGGGTCTTCGATCTTCGATGTATCGACCTGAACCGAGGCGTAGGAAAGGATATCTTCGACCATTGTATTCAGCCGTTCGATCGAGGGCACGATTGTCTTAAGGTATTCCTGCTGCGGTGCGTCCGGAGGGAGGTCCTCCGCTGTTAATTCAGCGAGGCTTCGGATGTAACCGAGAGGCGTTCGGACTTCGTGGGCCATTCCGCTGATCGTGCTTCCTAGCGACGCCAGGACGTCGATCTTGCGGAGTTGATCTCTAAGCCGGGAAAACCCTTCGATGTCGCGGATCATGATCACGACTCCGATCGCCTCTTTCCCTTTGCTTTTCGCCGGTGATGCTGTTGCCCTGACGTAAACATCTCGACCGGATCGAGTTGAGATAATGATGTCCCGGGTCTGGAACGAATTCTGGGTGAGCGCGTCGTCGACAATTTTGAGCACCTGGAAATTTCTTGCCGATCCAGGAAACAGTTCGGTATAGCTCTTTCCCAGGTAATCCTCTTTTCGGATGCCCAGTAATTCTTCAACCGGCGAGTTCAGAAAGGCCACGGACCTGTCTCTATTCAGGCTGACGATGCCTTCACTCATTTGCATGAAGAGATCAGCAGAGCGCAGGTAGCCCTTTAAAGGAACGAAGGTCTGGTTGTACAGGTTTGAGAGCGAGGTGATCTCGTCGTTAGCCATCTGCATGTCTTCGTCTGATGGGTTCGGGTTGAGTTCCCGCATCGTGCCGATGATCTCTTCAACCGGAGCGATGATGTATCGGGAGATCGCGAAAGCGATTCCTGAAGCCACCAGCGCAATAAAGAGCACCGCGATCTTGAGATTGATCAGGAGCGGTGCCAGCTCCTCGCCGCCACTGATCAGGCCGATTTCAGAGTCGAGTATGTTCAACGGCAGGAAGCCTGCCGCCAGGGTGAAACACGCGACGATGACCGGGATGCTCAATATGAGACGGAAGCGGTATCGGGATTTCGTCATGATTGTCGGTCAAAGGTTACCCGTTCAGAACTAACAGTTTGCAGTTCCAGGGCGTTCGACGCAAGCCCTTCGATGCATTCTGCCGCGGACCCTCTGGGCGGGACCCCGGGATTCAGAGGGATTGGCTAGCGAATCAGGAGGGTCGAGACGGCCCCGGCACTTAACCAGGGCCCGAGGGCGATCGGGCGAGCGGGGACGCCCAGGGCCTTCAGAGCCAGGGCTCCGGCTATGCCGAACGCCCCTGTCAGGACCAGGGCAGTGACGACGTCGGGCCAGCCAAGAAAGGCTCCAATCATCGCGGCGTATTTCCAATCACCACCGCCCACTTCCTTTTTCCTCGCAGCTTCCACGAGCGTCGTGACAACTAATATGCCGGCACCGAAGAGTAAGCCCAACAGAGTCCGCATGAACCCGTTAGGCAGAACTAGACTGCCCAAAATTAACGCTGCGGCGGTGCCCGGAACCGTGACCCGGAGAGGAATTTCGTGGGTGCGAAAATCGAATAGCGTTACGCCGACGAGGACCAGAGAAAAGGCGCCATACGTGTATGTGAGTCCTGGATCGGACCCGAAGCGGAGGCCCAGTCCCATCAGGACAAGTACTGACGCAGCAATGGTCGTCGTCTGTTCATATTGGAAGAACCGATCGCTGTAGCGATCGACGAAGTGGTAGATCACCCAACCCGCCAGGCCTCCGGCCGTGCCAAGCAGGAGGGAAAAGGAAAGGTTCAAGGCCCCGCCTGAGGGGACGAATTCTGTTGGAAGGATAAGTCCTGGATTTTCTGTTCGACCGACTCCACGAAGTCAGGGAAACGGTTTGCTCCCAGTTCCAGAAATAACCTGTAATGCTCAACCGCGCTGGCGTTCTCGCGTTCTTCTTCGTAAAGTACCGCTAAATTGTAATGCGTTTCCGCGCTCGAGGGTTGGACTTGAAGAGCGCTGAGGTATCGAAACTTCGCTTCTTCAATGTCGCCCGCACGCCGGCTCAGGATCGCAAGGTTGGTCATCGCCACGCCGTTCTGCGGATTCAACTCCAGAGCCCGTTCGAATGCTCGTGTCGCGCCCGCGTCCTGGCCGTCTTCCATCAGGACCGTACCCAGATTGTTGTAGGCCTTGTCGTAGCGGGGGTCGATGCGAATCGCCGTATTGAATGAGCGTATGGCTTCCGGGTTGTTGGCCATCGACATATACATGAGCCCCAGATTATTGTGGACCGATTTGTTCATAGGGTTTTGGTCCAGCATCTGGTTGTAGTACTCCAGGGCTTTGAGATAGTCACCGCTCTGATGGTAGAAGAGCGCCAGCTCGAAAGGATCTCCTGCGGAACTATTGATCTGGAGGTCGGAAGGCTCCGGGGGCGCTTCGGCGGCTGACTCCACGGGTGTTTCGTCCGGTGTAGTTTCTTCCACGGCTCCGACCCCGACAGACGGCGGAGGCGCCGTTTCCACCAATTCCGTGAAAGCTCCATCGTTCGGCGCTTCCTCTAACGAGGGTGCCTCAGACTCTGCGGGCGGTGCAAGCTCAGACACTACAGGTTCCGGTACCGGAGGCGGGAGCGGAGTTTCCTCCGCGGTGTTGGGTATTGGGGGTTCCGGTGATGTAACGGCAGTTTCAATCTCGCTCGGGATTTCAGATTCGGCCTCCGGTTCTGTACCGGCAACGTTCGCATCGGTTGATTCGACTGCATCGGTCTCTTGAGGAGCGATGTCCACGTCAAGATCATTCAACGCACTCACATCATCGTTACCAGGAAGGAGCAGATTGCCGGCTTCGAGTAACTGGGCCTGTTCCTCCATCGAAGAGGCACCCGTCCATCGGATGTAGACGATTACGCCGCTTGCCAGGACAGTCGAGATAATTACAATCGGGAGCACATAAGTCGTTAGAATCTTCTTTGACTTTTTCGGTTCGGCCTTTTCTCCCTCAAAGCCAAAGCTCTTCAGAAACGCCGGCGCACGCTGGGGCGCCGATCCTCCGGCAAGGCTCTTGGCTTTTCGCAGTGCGTCCAGTATCAGACTCATTGATTCGCCTAGTTTGCTCCGAATCCGGTAATCAAGGCAACGACAACGATTGCCACAAGAATGGAAATACCTACAACGAAAACAGTTTTCTTGACCGGCACAATTTCTCTCAAACGGTTCCACCCTTCCGAAGACGTTCCCGACTTACTCAACTGTAAGTTGTCGATCGCACGACGGGCTACGTCTCCGTCAATCGTCGTCGATCCCAGAGCCATGCCTGCGAGCAGCGATCGGTCGGCAATCAGGTTGATCAATCGAGGCACGCCTCCCGAATACTCGTAGATTTTTCGAGTCGCCGAGAGGTCAAATGAGACTCTCGTCGGACTCCCGCCCGCCACAGATAGGCGATGCCGGATGTAATCAGCGGATTCCGGCTCGGACAACGGCGATAGTTCACACTTGATGGAAACCCTCTGGAACAGTTGCCTCAAACTGGGCTGGGAGAGAAGGTCGATAAGGTTGAGCTGGCCGACCAGGACAATCTGCAGTAATTTTTCCTTGTGCGTTTCCAGATTCGATAGAATGCGGATCTGTTCGAGCGTTCCCATAGGAATGTTATGGGCTTCATCAATCAGGACGACGGCCCGTCCACCCGACTCGAGAGTTTTCAGAAGGAAACCATTTAAAATATTGATGAGATCCCGCGTGCTGAGACTTCCCTGAGCATCTTTTCTTCCCGGAAGTTTGACGTTGAGATCCTCCAGGATCGCCTTGATCAGGTCGGTCTCCGACAGAAACGGGTTCAACAGGAGAGCTGTAGAGACATCCTTGTCGGTGGCACCGAGGACCGTTCGACATAGCGTGGTCTTGCCGGTTCCGATATCCCCGTAGACGAGCATGAACCCTTCGCGACGCTCGATGCCATACTGCAGGAGTTCGAAAGCACGCGTATGGCCTTCACTTCTATAGAAGTACTTGGGGTCGGGTGTCAGGCTGAACGGTGGTTCAATCAGTCCGTAGTGTTCTTCGTACATGAAGGTTTCAGCTACCCGCCCTCAGCTCGGTCGCTGAGGGCGAAGCGCTTTTCAGGTTTCAGTCCAAAGTTTCCCGCAGCTCTGCCTGGTTCTCCAATCGCTGTCGCGCGTAGTCGGCCGCGCTCTGAACCGTGGTGATCGTCGGAGTCAGCAGAATCACCATATCGGTCTTTCGGGTTTCCAACTCAACGCTCCTGAATAATTTTCCAATCAGTGGAATATCGCCGAGAATGGGTACCTTTGTCTCCGCCTTGAGCGTGCGGTCCGAGATGAATCCGGCAATGAAAATGGTGTCTCCTTCCCTGACCCGCAACACCGTATCGGTTTCACGTACATCGACGATAGGAACCGTGGTCCCATCAGGCGACGTCGCCTGTCCGGTACGTTCCGTGATGGTCGGATGAATGTTCATCGTGATAATCCCATCGGAGCTGATTTGCGGTGTCACGTCCAGGACGACACCTTCGTTGATCGTGGCCGGAGTCGTTGTCGTGGAAATGGTACGCCCGGTGTCCGGATCCAACTGACTCGTTGTCGTAAAGAACACGTCCTGCGTTCCGGTGCGGAACACGGCCGGCTGGTTGTTGAGCGTCGAGATACTGGAAGCTGAGAGGACGTTGACTTCTCCGCGTGTCGAAAGCGTTTGAATCAGGGCGTCGAAGTCGCCGTGAGTCACGTTGAAGTTGAAACCGTTCTGGATAGCCGACCCGAGACTCTGGGTCAGAGTCCCCGTTGTACCCAGGATCGCCGACCAATCAACACCGGCACGATAATTGTCATTGAGCTTCACCTCGATGATTCTGGCCTCAATCACAACCTGCCGGTTGACGGCGTTCTGTATCAGTTCCAGATACGTTCCTATCGCGTCCAGATAGGGCCTGTAATCGGTGACGAAGATCAGCCCGGCAAGTTTGTTGTAGATGATCCGGCCTTCGGGCGATATCAGTGTGGCCAGGTCCGTTTCGATATCAGTCAGGAGACTTGTGCTCTCCGTTCCTGAAATCGATGTGCTCGAATTGCCGCCCCCGCCGCCGCCAATGTTGGCCCCTCCAGTGCCCCCTGTGGTGCCCCCGCCTCCGGCCGAAGCGCTGGCCGAAAGAGACCGGCTGACCGTTCGTTCGGTTGTGATGTAGTCGAACTCGAAGGTTCGCGTTTCCAACTGGGGCATGTTCACTCTTAGGAGTTCCCCATCGATCTGATACTCCAATCCCCGTGGATCCAGAATCACCGCAAGCGCTTCTTCCAGGTTTACGCCGCGGAGGTCGGCGTCTACGGTGTCCGCGATGGCCGGATCCATCACAAGGCTCAGGCCGTTGGCCTGTGCCAGTGCATTGAGCACTTGACGGAGGTCCGCCGCGACCATGAGCACGTCGAAAGGGTTCGTTCCGGCATCCTGCTCCAGTTCGAGTTGCACGGCCGGAAGTTGCTGGCCCGGTCCCGGAACCCGATCCTGTACACCCGGAGTGGCCACGCTGGCAACCGCACCACCGGGCGTCACGATCTGTGAAATGTTGAGCTCTCGCGGAAGCCCCGGCTGCTGTATGAAAAGTGCCAAAGCTATGGTCATCGCCTGCATCGCTTACTCCCTCGGGGTTATCTGGGCGCCAGGATATCGGATCTGTTGATCCGCACCTGTCGGGTTTCACCGGCCCTTTCGAGTACGACCCCTTGATCGTTGATTTGGCTGACAGTCTCTTCCCCGAGCCGGTCCCCGAGCCGGACAACGCGGGAATCGACAACGGCCCAAGCACCCTCTTCACCTGCAACGATTACCGAAACCGTGTATTGGGGCAGGACGCGTACCTGCTCGGGCAGTGGCGCCAGAATCGGTTCCGGCAGATTTATGATTTCCGGTATTAGTGGTTGCGGAGCCAGCGCCGCGATTTCCTCAGGGGTAAGGAAAGGATTTCGCCCCCATGCGCCTGCGGGCAGCACGGCTAGCTGTTCTGGCAGTGTTGCATCACCCACGATCGCCGGTGCGGGTGTCAGTCCGGCAGCTATTGTAAGTGGCGCAACTACTGCGGGTGTCAGTCCGGTAGCGATTGTTGGTGCCGCAACGGGTGCCGGTGCAAGTGCAGGCGGAGCGGTCGCTGCCCTCTGCCCGACCGTTTCAGCTTGCTGAGTCACGATCGGGGCTGTCGGCCGCGAGCGACGCACCTGTAGCGTGATTACACCGGATACAGCAATGGCGCCCGCGAACAGAATGAGCATTTGTTTGGCTTTCTCGCTCATGCCGCTGTCTCGCTTTGGTAGACACGGAAAGACATCGTCACGGAGATCGTCGATGGCTGACGGGTCAGTTGTACAGAAACGAATTCCACGAGTCTGGGAAGATTCCCAACATCACGCACGAACTCTGCCACGTTGCGATAGTCCGCACTGAAACCTACGGTGACGGTTATGTGCCGCAGAATTCCGACGGATTGCATCAAGGCTTGGTCCGGCGACAGTTCCGCGCCATCTGCGATCACGAATTCTTCAGTAGCCAGCTCGAAACGGCCCAACTGGTTCAAGGTTGCCAGCCGCGTCACGTCCTGAAGCAGAGCGGGAATTTCCGCGTCGGCCAAAAGCATGCTTGCCATAAGATTTTGGTCTGTTGACCACCGGGCGCGTTCCTCATCTGTGGGGAGCACGATGGCTTCCGCTTGCCGCTCCATCCCGGCCAGTTCGTCCTGCCCTTCAGTTGCGGCCGCTTCCAGCTTTCCCATCTGCAATGTCAGCATGACGACACCCGCGATCGAGAGGACAATCGCAGCTCCGTAGCCAACAACATGCATGTCGAGTCCTTCTAGAGCTTTGATTTTAAAAGGCATCGAACCTCAAATGTGACGCGGCTTGCAATGACAGGGTTGAACGTCGAGTCCGCGTCCTCGGGAGCTTGCACGTCTTCGTACGTGACGTTCAAGGGTTTGCTCAGCTCGACGGACGTAAAATGCTCCAGGCTTCGAAGGTCGTCGAAAAAGCGCGAAAAATCGGCATTCGTTTGTCCCTGGGCTCCTCTGAGATAGCCGGTAACCACCAGAGCATTGGTATCACCACTTACGATCTGTATCGTTTCAAAAACGGCGGTGTCCGGGACGATAAGACTCAAACTGCGTAGCGTTTCCTGCCAATCAACCTCTGACGCCATCCGGCCCATGAAGGAAGCACGTGTGCCGGCAAGACTGCGATCTGCGTCGCCGGCCGCTCCTTCAGACAGCACCGGCTCCAAGGCAACGATCGATGCGTCAATGTCCAGCTGCTGGGCCGTCAGTTGACGTGATCCGGTGACGTAGCGAATCCCGAAAAGCAGCAGGATACCCATGGCCAACATCGCGGCGATTTTGACCAGCTTCTTATACGCGGGTGGCCCTTCTTTCGTTCCCGCCTTTCCGGGAATCAGGTTCAGGCCTTCGTCGGTGGAAGCGCGCCACGCTACGCCGAAAGCCGGCGCCAGTGAAGGTATGTGGAAACGAAACTCCTCCCATTCGCCCTTGAATGCGGATGGGTCCAGATTGTCGTCGAATCGCAGGACGTTGGTCTCGATTCCCAGTTCTGATTTCACTTTGGAGACCATCGAGCCGATCATGTCGCTTTCTCCCGAAAACAACATCTCGTCGATCTGGCCCTGGGGGAAATTCTGCCGGAAGTACAGCGTCGAGCGCTTGATTTCGGTCATCAAGCGATCGAACTGCTGCTCGGGTTCGACATCCTTAAAACTGATGGGTATGTCACGGCAGAGCAGCATCGCGCCTTCTTGAATGAAGAGGACGTGAACACTGCCGACGCCGAAATGAACGATCGTCTTGACGACGTCGTTCTTCCAGTACCCGATGTGCTTGACCAGGTTAAGCAGTGCTTCACCGACGGTTGTAACCTTCTGGAGTTTGAGGTTGGAGCCGCCAAAGAATTCCTGGGCCTCAGTGACGATATTGGTTGCCGCAGTGACCAGCAGTATCTGGCGTTTCTTGATGCCAAGTTCTTCCTTGGCTCTCAGGATTTCGAAGTCAGAAAAGGTTTCAGTAACGCCCGCTGGAGCCGACTTCTTGGCCTCGCGCTGCATGACGAATCGAAGCTCTCTTCCCGACAGCGGCGGCAGGGTCAGCAACCGATGTTCGACCTGCACGCCGTTCGAGGCCACCACTGCTTCTTTCGCCTCGAAGCCGCGTACCTGCAGTGTGTGGTTGAGCTGGTCCAACCTTCTTCCGGGGTCGATGGCGCGATTATCGATTATGGCGAAGTTGTAAACCTTCAGTCGCCGGCCATAACCCACCTCAACGAGCTTGATGCTCTCCGGCGAGAATTCGATTCCGAGGACCCTGTTTGCCATAAGCTAGCCTTGAAAGCTCTGCATCATCTGGTAGAGCGGTAGATAGATTGCAAGAGCCACTGTCAACACTACACAAGCGAGAAACACGTAGAGCAAGGGTTCCATCGTTGCAAACACGCGCTTGATCGTGGCTGGAATTTCTTTATCGTAGTAAACGCAGATCCTCGCCAGGGAAGTATCCAATTGGCCACTGGTTTCTCCAACTCGAAATACCCGAATTACCATTGGCGGATGGCCCGTGGCCGTCAGCGATTTCGCGATCGATTCTCCAGCCCGTATCTCGTTCCGAATCACAGCTGTCGCGTTACCCAGGACCCGGTTGCCAACCACCGTTTGGAGAATCTGAAGGGTTTGGGAAATATCGACGCCGGCGTTGAAAAGGATCTGGAAAAAATGGCAGAAGCGGGACAAGGCGATGTCACGCACGAGCACACCAAAAATTGGAATCTTGAGCATCCATCCATCGATTCGGAGTTCGCCTGCATCGGTGCGACGCCAGAAAAAGAATCCGAAGCCAATCATGACGACCATGCCGATGAGCAGCCACCAGTAACCCACCAGTAATTCGCTTAATGTGAACAGGATCTGAGTCGGCAAGGGCATGGGGCCGCGTGCCTGGCTGAGAACGTTTGAAAACTGGGGGAACACGACAGTCGCGAGCAGGACCACCAGTCCTCCTACAGCGGAAAGCACCATGATCGGGTAGATCAATGCCTGAGTGATGTCTCTCCGGAGGTCTCCCTTCCACTCCAGGAAATTTGCGAGATCAGCCAGAACCCGGTCGAGGTTTCCGGAGTCCTCTCCCGCCTGGATAATGCTGACATACACGTCGTCAAACACCTCGGGGTGGCGTCCGAATGCGGCGGACATACTTGAACCTGCTTCGACACTCGCAAGCATGTCGCTGATGACGAGCTTCATCTTGACCTTGTCAGCGCCTTCCGCCAGATCCCAGAGCGTGGCTGTGAGTGAAATACCGACTGAGAGCATGGTTGCCATATCCGAGGTGAAATTCAGGACGTCTCGGGTCTTAATCCTTTCGAAGAGACGCCCGCTTTCCTCTTTCTTTTTTGCCGGTCCGGCTTGGATCAGGAACAGATTCTGTGCGTCAAGCAGATCGGCGAGGATATCTTCGTCGTCGGCTTCCAGAACCCCTGTAACTGTTCGTCCGCCTTCATCTTTCGCTCTGTATTCAAATTCCATGTTCGTCTACACCGAGCGCGCTATTTCGTCGATCGTCGTAAGCCCTTTCCGGGCCTGCGCCAGTCCATCTTCCTGCATGGTAATCATGCCCTCTTCTCTCGCCAGCTTGTGAACTTCGCTGGCGGCGGCCTGATCCATGATGGCCTTTCGGATATGTTCGTTCATCAGCATGACTTCCGAAACCGCTGTTCGGCCTCGATATCCGGTGTTTTCACAATTGCTGCATCCAGCGCCTTTGAAGAATTCGGCTTTTGGAGCGCTCATGCGCCGCAGGAGTCGGGGATCGGGCTCTGTCGGTTCGCGGCAGAATTCACAGATCTGCCGGACCAGACGTTGGGCGATGATGCCGACCACTGAAGACGCCACCAGATAGGGTTCCACTCCCATGTCCAGCAGTCGGGGAACCGTCGATGCGGCGTCGTTCGTATGCAGCGTGCTGAACACCAGCAAGCCGGTCAAAGCTGCCCGGATCGCCGTGTCTACCGTCTCGTTGTCGCGCATCTCACCGACCAGCACGGTGTCGGGATCCTGCCTCAAGATTGCCCGGAGCCCGGCCGCGTACGTTAATCCCGCGCGGACGTTGATCTGCGATTGACGAATCAGAGGAAGCTCATATTCGACCGGGTCTTCCAGTGTAATGATTTTCCGTTCCGGTGTGCTAATTCTGAGCAGCGCCGCATAAAGTGTCGTCGTTTTTCCCGAACCCGTCGGACCCGTCACCAGAACGATCCCGTTGGGATGCTCGATTGCCTCAACCAGGCGCTCCAGGTTTGCTTCGGAAAAGCCGAGCTTTTCCAGGCCGATCGTCAGTTGTTCTTTGTTTAAGACGCGCAGAACGATGTTTTCACCAAAGATCGTGGGGAACGTGCCGATTCGAAGATCGATCGGCTTGCTATAGATTTCGATCGTGGCCTTACCGTCCTGAGGGAGGCGCGATTCGGAGATGTTGAGATTTCCCATGATCTTGATGCGGGAAAGGACTGCCCGTTCAAGTTTCTTGGGAATATAGGGGCCCTGGTGGAGTACGCCGTCCACTCGAAAACGGATGCGCATCATGTTTTTTTCGGGTTCGAAATGTATGTCGGTCGCGCGCTTCCGAACGCCATCGATGATGATAGTGTCGATCAACTTGACGACAGGAGCGACCATAGCCAGATCTTCGCGGGTGTCACTTCCGGCAGCGTCAGCCTGGCTTGTGGCTTCCTTGATTAAATTTTCGATGTCTTCGGTTTCACGTCCGGCGCCGTAGTACTTGTCGATGGTCGTTAGGATGTCGAATTCGCTTGAAGACACAACTTTGACGAACTGTGCAGTCATCCGTCCGACGTCGTCGACCGCACCGACGTCGAGGGGATCAGCCATCGCGACGGTAATCGATCCTTCATCGGACGAGACCGGGAACAACTTTTTGTCTCGCGCGTATTGCTCTGGAATCGATTCGATGATGGTGGGGTCGATGGATTGGAGGCGGAGACTGATGTACTCGATTCCAGCGGCTTCGGCCAGGACGCGCGTCATTGCGTCCTCGGTGACCAGATTCAGGCGACGCATCACGACGCCGAGCCTGTCACCGCCGCGCGCCTGCTCGGCGAGTGCAAATTCGAGCTGGTCTTCGGAAATCAGACCGGCCCGAATCAACTGCTGTCCTGTTCTGTTGTCTGCCATAATTCAAAAACGAGATCCGACGTCTGACCACCACCCGCAGCAATGCGCATACCCCAGGCGGCACTTGACCGCACCGGGGCACTCGTCTCCAATCATTAGTTTACTGCAGCGCTAACACGCGCGGCCAGCAAACCAGATCGAAAACACAGCCACGACTGGTTAGGGAAACCGAGACTGAACGAGGTGTAAAACAGGCGGGCGCAAATCCCTTACAACTCAAACCACTATAGGTTTACAAGTCTAATGTTGTCAAGGGAATAACTTAAAAGGAGCTGGTCGCTGCGCGGCTCGGTCATGGGTCTGTGCGAGCGACGGCCTGAGTTGATGATCGTTCGAATCGTGGGCGATCTTCAGGTGAACTGCGTTTGGTCGACGTTCAGCCTTGCTCATCTACTTCTGAGCTCGTCAATTTATAGTGTTGTCATGCTGGCGGATTTTTATTTTCTCAAGTTTCACATACGAATATGGGATTCGTCCGTCAAGTAATTGTAGGGCGTGAACCAAAGGCCTGACGCAGGGTTCGGATTTTTGACACTGGGTTTGGAGGTCGATTCGCTTAGTTCATCCCTAAGTAGCTCCACTATAAGGGATTGAGCTTGGGTCCGTCGGCAACGTTGGTCGCCCGAAACTGGCATTCGAACTGCTTGAACGACCATGGACGACGCGGGAGAGATCAACACAGGTGGTCTGGGAGGTCACATGATAGCCATTGAGTTTCTGAGTGAATTTCGGAAAACGCAGGACGTTTTTAATTGGAAATATGTCGAAAACGGTCAGATCCGGGGTTTCCTGAAGTCAGGGGAGATCGCTGAGGCATTCGACCCGATTGCGGCGACGCTGTTCATCAATCGTCAGACCAACCACCAAGTATCCGATCCGGGCGAGGCTCTGGGACTCTCAGTGACGGACAGCGAAGCGATCAACGATGCGGCAAACGGCAGCATTTGGAAATCCCTAGACGGCAAACTGGCGCTGGACGGTTTCGCCGCGTGGTTGAGAGATGAGATCGCTTTGGCTGTCGATCTGGAACCGTGTGAAGTCCCGCAGGCCACCCCGACCCAATTAACGGGAACTGCCGTTAATGCGGTGGAGTCGCTGCTCGAGCCGGAACCGCAACACGTCTGAGCGATTGCTCTATGCTTAATCCGTCAGTTGGGGTCAGATGAATAGCGCAAGTAAACCTCAACCCGTGGTCCTCGATCCGGAGGCGCGCAGTCCTGAGCTCCTCGAGTTCGAGCAACGGCTTCGATCTCAGGTGATCGGCCAGGACCGCGCTGTACGTCGGATGGTAAACATGTACCAGGTCTTTCTAGCCGGGATGAACATGCCCGGTCGACCGGTCGGTACCATGTTGTTTCTTGGCCCCACAGGGTCGGGCAAGACCCGAGTCGTAGAAGCCGCTGCAGACATCCTTTTCGGCAGCCCGCGCGCGTTCATAAAGATTGATTGTGCAGAGTTTCAGCACAGTCACGAGATAGCCAAGCTAATCGGATCTCCGCCGGGATACCTCGGACATCGGGAGACTCCACCGTTGCTGACTCAAGAGGCCCTCGATCAACACCATACGGATGAACTTAAGCTCAGTTTTGTCTTGTTTGATGAAATCGAGAAGGCAGACGATGCCCTCTGGCAGCTTTTGTTGGGCGTTCTCGACAAGGGGACGCTGACACTCGGTGACAATCGCCAGGTGGATTTTTCCAGTACACTGGTCTTGATGACGTCGAATCTGGGTGCGGCTGAGATGAGTGCCCTGATGGAAGGCGGAATTGGGTTCGCGAGTAACCCCGCCGAGCATGAGGATCTCACCCTGATCGACGAGAAGATTTACAGAACCGCGACTACGGTTGCCCGCAAGAAGTTCACTCCCGAGTTCATGAACAGGATCGATAAGGTTGTCGTGTTCCGGACTTTGACACAAGACCATCTCAAAGAGATTGTGGAGCTGGAACTGGATGACGTTCGAAGGCGAGTACTCGAATCACAGGCGGACAGGCAATTCATCCTTCACTGCTCTGACCGTGTTAAGAACTACTTCGTCGAGGAAGGGACGGATCTCCGATACGGCGCCCGACACCTCAAGAGAGTGATCGAACGTAATCTGGTGTTTCCGTTATCCAACTTGATTGCCACCGACCAGATTGAGTTGGGAGACGTTATCCGGGCGGATCTCGACGAAGAGACCCAGAGGCTCACGTTTGTCAGAGAACCGTCCGCCGCCTTTGTGGACACATTGGACCTTGCAAACAACCGGCCCTACAGTTTGATCGCTTCCGAACCGTCCGAGCTAACGGACGACACGGGTGCGCCCTCCCTGCCCTCCCCTCAGGGCATTCAGAACGTATGTTAGTCGGCCTCAATTAGTTAGACCGAGGTCACAGAGCGACGAGGACCTCCAGAATCGCTAATGCTGGAGGGCGCTTCTACCGATCTAGAGGTATGAGCCGGGTCGTACAGTTTCGTCTTCAGAGAGATGCCGCCGAAGAGTCCTCAGACCAAGGCCTTGTGGAGAACGGAGATGACCGGACAGCCGCAGACATGGATTCCCCCGATGGGATCGAATTCGAGTGTCGATCTGGGCTGGACCCTTCTGAATGGGGCGTTCCCCGTGCCTTCTTCGTCGTTGCCGCCCCTGTCGAGAGAACCGTCGATTCCAACACTGCCTCCTAGTTGCGCCCGGGGGACCTAGGCGTCCAGGACTTCGCGCATCCTGCCAGTCAAGGTTTCCTGACTGAAGGGTTTCTGGAGATAGTCCATTTCCGTGTCGGGGAGCCCGTGCCGGGCGATGAACTCACCCGGGTAGCCAGACATGTAGAGCACTTTCAGCGTGGGAACGAGGGCCCTCAGACGCTTTGCGAGCTCGGGGCCGCTCAGTTCCGGCATGATCACGTCCGTAAGCAGGAGGTCGATCGTTTCGGAGTCATCTTCTGCCATGCGGATTGCATCGCCTACATCGGATGCCTCAATAACCTTGTATCCGCTGGCTTCCAGAAATCGACGTGTCAGTCGCCGGACAGCCGGTTCATCCTCGACGATGAGCACGGTTTCCTTGCCCCGTCGGGGTGCATCGACGACGTAATCTTTTACCGGGACCTCTCTCCTTGATGCGCGAATTGGCAGGTAGATTCGGAACGTTGTCCCTTTGCCCGGCTCACTATCTACACTGATATGACCGTCGCTCTGTTTGACGATGCCATATACGGTCGCGAGCCCCAATCCCGTGCCGCTACCGCGCGGTTTGGTTGTGAAGAAGGGTTCGAAGATTTGAGACAGCGTATCCGCATCCATCCCCTGACCTTCGTCCTTTACCGTAAGTAGCGCATAGCTTCCTTCTTTCGGGGCGGTGGGTTGGTGAGCCTCATCGTGATCGATGTGGACGTTTTCGGTTCGAATCGTGAGGCTGCCGCCGTCGGGCATGGCGTCAGCTGCGTTGATGACCAGGTTCGTAATGACCTGTTCGATGCGACTTCGGTCTCCTTCAATCTGTCCGAGCGTTGGACTGAGCGACGGTTCCAACTCGACATGCTCTCCGATCAACCTTCGAAGCATCTTCTCCAATTCGTCCACGATCAAATTTAAGTCGAGCGGCAGGGGATTCGGTATCTCATGACGACTGAATGTCAGCAGCTGCATGGTGAGGCGGCTGGCCCGTTGGACGGCGCTGAATACTTCTTCGGTCATTTCCCGCTCTTCACTACCCTCAGGAAGAGCCGACTGTAGCAGGGCCGTGTAGCCTTGAATTGCGGTTAACAGGTTGTTGAAATCGTGGGCTATGCCACCCGCGAGTCGGCCGACCGTTTCCATCTTTTGCGATTGACGGAGCTGCTGTTCAAGAGCCCGCCGCTCGCTGATGTCCCGCATAAAACTCTGATACACCTGTTGGCCGCCGTAACTGATCAGGCGAGTGTTGGCCTCCAAAGGAATGCGTTTACCGTCGCGTGTTTGGCCATCGATTTCGTACAAGCTGCTGTTGCCGGTGCGCGACTGGGTCAGTGCGCTTTCCACCCGGTCCCACTGATCGGAGGGATGGAGGTCACGGACCACCATCTTGCGCAGTTCGTTGGAAGAATATCCAAGGAGTTGCTCCGCTTTCTCGTTCACATCCCGAACGCGGCCGGTTTCCGGGTCGAAGAGAACAACGGCGTCACTGGCGTACTCGAACAAGCTCCTGTATTGCTCCTCAGAACGTTGAAGCGCTTCCTGTGCGAACTTGCGTTCCGAGATATCGGTGATAGTTCCGATCATGCGAACAGGCTCTCTCTTTGAGTTCCTCTCTGTTACACGCCCTCTCACGACCACCCATTTCCACTTTCCGAGTTCTGTTCGGATGCGGTATTCGGACTCGAACGCAGGCGTGTGACCTTCCAGGTGTAGTTGGAGTAGACGTTGGCGTGCGTCGTCGTCATCGGGGTGGATTCGAGATTTCCACATCGCGGTGTGGCCCGAGCGAGCATCGTCCCTGCGTGTTGTTTCTTCGAAGATTTCGGAAACACGCGCGCTGAAGACGATGTCGTCCGTTTTGAGATCCCAGTCCCAGAGGCCGTCCGATGCGGCTTCCAATGCGTATCGCAGGCGTTCTTCGCTCCGGCGCAGGACACCGACACTCCTCTGGCGTTCCGATGTCAGCCAGACTTGGCAGTGAATAAGTGAGCCATCGCCTCCCGACGGCATGGCCAGCAGTAGTGTCCCGCCAAAGAATCTTTCGTCCTGTCTTTTCATTCGCAGTTCGAATTGTTTCCTTTCCCCGTTGCTGAGGGCCGCGACTATTTCTTGACCCGGAAACTGCGGAGCCTTGCGAGCGAAAAAGAACGAAATGTGCCGTCCGACGGTACCTCGTTCGCTTGTACCGAAAATGTCTTCAGCGCTTGCGCTCCATCCGACAATCTCGCCTTTCAGGTCGCATTGGAAAAACGCCACCGGTGGCCGGATCTCTTTATTTGCTGTCGAATTCTTGCTGCCTGATCCGGCGCCGGATTCGACAACGAATATGGCCGCAGCCTGACCGACACTTAGGCGCCGGGCACGAATCAAAGTCTGCTCCCGAAGGGAACCACTGGCCTCGGCCCGCAAGCGACACTCTCCGTGCTGACCCGATAAAACCCTATCCAGGGAGATGGCGAATGGCTTGGCCTCTTCGGCGTCGACGTCCCAGTTGTTCGCAGAGATGATTCGGTCTGTTGCGGTTCTTATGTTGTCCACTCGTATCGAAGGGTTGCTCTCCCAACTCTCGTTTACCAGGAGGACCTTCCCTTCCGAGTCGACCACCGCGATCGGGCTCTCAAGGGCATCGATAGTGGCGCGAACGAGAGCCAGCGAACCGGCCCAGCGATCGGGATCATTCATAGCCTGGGTGCCGTTCTTCATATCTGTCTGAAAAGAATCTGTCTGAAAAGAATTCCGGTTCCGCTAGTCAGACCGAAATCGAGGAGCCGCACTGAAGCGGTCTGCAAAATTTGCGCGGACTGGCATGCTAATGGACAAAATTTCCATATTCAAGTAGGAAATACAGTTATCCAGCAGCCGGATTTCGGATATGTGATACAGGATGGGTTGATGCGTTGGCTAAGATCGTTTCTTAGCTTTCTCAATTCTGGCCCAAGTGTCTCGCAGCGTAACGGTTCGATTGAAGACGAGCGAACCCGGCACTGAATCGGTGTCCACGGCGAAATAACCCAGACGTTCAAACTGAAATCGATCTCCGGGTCTTGCCTTAGCTAGCGTGGGCTCTAGCTTGCACGTATTCACTACCGTGAACGACTCTGGATTGATACAGGCCGTAATATTTGCGTCCTCTCCCTCTTCAGGGTCTTCCTTCGTAAACAGCCGGTCATAGAGACGCACTTCGGCTGCTATTGCGTATGAGGCGGAAACCCAATGGAGGGTTGCTTTTACCCGACGGCCGTCAGGAGTGGTTCCCCCCCGTGTTAAGGGGTCGTAAGTGCAATGGAGTTCTATGATCTTGCCGTCGGGATCTTTGATTACATCGGCGCATGTGATCAAGTAACCGTAGCGGAGACGGACTTCGCGCCCCGGAGCCAAGCGGAAGAACTTCCGAGGCGGATCTTCCATGAAATCTTCGCGTTCGATGTAGAGGACTTTTGAGAATGGAACCTTCCGTGTCCCCATACTTTCATCTTCAGGATTGTTGATGGCGTCGAGTTCCTCGACCTGATCCTCGGGATAGTTGTCGATCACCACTCGTACCGGATTCAGGACTGCCATCACACGGGGCGATCGGTGATTGAGATCTTCCCGGATCGCGTGTTCCAGTTGAGCCAAATTGATGGTGTTGTCGCGCTTGGCTACACCGATCCGTCCCCAGAAGTTGCGAATGGCTTCAGGCGTGTAACCGCGCCGACGCATTCCGCTGATCGTCGGCATGCGCGGATCGTCCCACCCATCGACGTGACCTTCTTCGACGAGCCGCAGGAGCTTACGTTTGCTCGTGACTGTATAGCTGAGGTTTCCCCGCGCGAACTCGATCTGCTGGGGGTGGCAATCGAGTTTCAGTTGGTTCAGAAACCAGTCATACAGGGGTCGGTGGTCTTCAAATTCCAGCGTACAAAGGGAATGGGTGATGCCTTCCATCGAATCCGACAGGCAGTGAGTGAAGTCGTACATCGGATAAATGCACCACTCCCCGCCGGCTCTGAAGTGCGCCGCATGCCGGATTCGGTATATCGTCGGGTCCCGCATGTTGAGGTTCCCCGATGCCATATCGATTTTCGCCCGCAATACGTGCTCACCGTCGGTGAACGTGCCCTCCCGCATGCGGCGAAAGAGGTCAAGGTTCTCTTCTACAGATCGATCGCGATAAGGACTGTTCTTTCCGGCTTCGGTCAGCGTTCCCCTGTATTCCCGTGTTTGCTCTGGGCTCAAGCTACAAACGTAGGCTTTGTCCTTCTTGATGAGCTCGACCGCAAAGTCGTAGAGTTGTTCAAAGTAGTCCGATGCGTAGTAGAGACGGTCTTCCCAGTCGAATCCCAACCAGCGGACGTCACGCTGAATCGCCTCCTCGTACTCCGACTCTTCCCTGGTCGGATTCGTGTCATCGAAGCGGAGATTGCACAAGCCCTCATATTCGGCCGCGACACCGAAGTTCAGGCAGATGGCCTTGGCATGGCCGATGTGTAGATAGCCGTTGGGCTCAGGCGGAAAACGGGTGTGAACCTTACCTCCATTCTTCCCGTCTTGGAGGTCTTGAGCGATTCGCGATCGAATGAAATCGACGGGGGTCGTCGAGTTGGATGTTTCCCGAGAATGGTCTTTATTAGACGGCTCGTCGTTGTCCGGCGTGCGCATGATTTTGCTATCTCACTGGCGATTCTAGCATGCGGCCAACCGGGAAGGCGCCAGGACGCGTCAGTCCGTATTCCGGAGGATGCCCTTGAGCACGCTGAGGTCACCGTCGATCTCTTCGGGGATCCCCAGCCCAAGAAGTTCCATGATGAGAGGGTAAATGTGCACGTTCTCAAAACTCGGGATCTCGGTTTCCTCGATGAGTGCCGGACCTCTTGCATAAAAGATGCCCTGCATTTCGGGGAATCGACGCGGGTCGTAGCCATGCGCGGCCGCGGATAAATCTCCCGTCATTTGTCTCAAGCGAATAGCGTAGGGAGCCTGAGCCTCGACAACTAGATCCCCGACCCGTTCATGAGTGAAATGCCAGTAATCCGGAGTGTCTTCCCTCCGGTAAACCCGGAAATTGTCTTCCTGATTTTTCAGATCGGAATAAAGCTTGGTGCCCCGCTCTGCATCATCGATGTAGAGGAAGCTATGGGCACCCGAACCGATGATACGCACGCCGCTTAAATCGACGAGGTCATCCAGGTACACGATTTTCTCCGGATCGAGATCGACCATGCCATGATCGGAAACGACAAAAACGTTGAGGTCGATATCAAGAGTTTCGATGCGATCGAATAGCGAACCGAGCTGACTGTCGAGGCGTTCGATCGCTCCCTGCAGTTCGGACGAGGTCGTTCCCGATGCGTGGCCCGCGGAGTCGATTGCGGAAAAGTAGAGTGTGATCAGGTGCGGCCGGTATTCACTCGGGTATGAAAGCCACTCCAGAACCGATTCGATGCGTTCCCCGTGTGGCACCGAGCCGTCATAGCGGTGGTAGTAGGTGGGCCGTACGCCTTGGACGTCGGCTTCCGAGCCGACCCAAAAGTAGCTTGCCGCGACCATTCCCTGTTGTTCCGCTGCCACCCAGAGCGGAGTGCCGCCATACCAGGAACCGTCTTCGACGGTTTCGATGTTCCCCAGGCTGTACCTCTCCCCCCGTGCGCGGTCGAAGAAGTCGTTGGCGACGATTCCGTGCCTGCCCGGATACATTCCGGTCGCGATTCCATAGTGATTGGGAAACGTTTCCGATGGATATCCCGGGATGAGACTTTCGGCCCGGACGCCCTCTTCGGCGAGACGCCTGAGGTTCGGCACGTTGTACATGTCGGTGTAGTCGTGGCGATACCCGTCGAGGGAAATCAGTAGAACGTAGGGCTTGTCCCTTTGCTCGGGTTCGTTGGCTCTTTGATAAGTTGCTTCCGGTTGCGAGGCCGCAACAGGGGTCCGTTCACAGCCCGATGTCAGCCAGGCGATTCCGAGGGCCAGTGTGATTCTGAGGGTTTTCTTCATCCCGGTGCCCAACGGCACGGTATATGAATGCTTTCGTGGGGTCAAATGACAGTGAATTTGGGTAGTGGGCTTTTTTGAACACTGCAGGACAGCTCATACGGCCATCCATGGCCGAACGACCTCTACCCCCTGTAATCATCAAGATGACGGGGCGGATACGGACTGGGGACGTTGAAGCGCATTGATAATATCCGCGCCGGTCCCCCGATGCGGGCGGACAATCTGCGGAGCCCGCGCGTCAGTTTCAAAAAATGATCGGATTCTGGATACTGCTGTCGAAAAGTCTCTACATCAGCTCGGCAACAAATTGCCGCGTCACTTCGGCATCAATCTGGAGCGGTCGGTGAGCCAGGGGCCCCCCTGCGGCAAGTACCGGTTCGGCCTGATCGAGCGAGGGAAGGTCAGTCCGCTGGAAAAACTTTCCGATGAATATCTCGTCGCCCCAGATCAACGATCGTCGCATCGCATCATGCCAGTCCGTTGGATCGTAGCTTTCCTCGTCTTCGAGCTTCTTCACGCGCTCTCGGAACCAGTTATAGGTGTTGTCGTGGTTGTAAGTCACGCACGGACTGAAAATGTCGATAAAGGCGAATCCCTTATGCTCGAAGGCCTGTTTGATGAGGTCGACCAGTTGTTTTGGCGCCCCACTGAAGGCGCGGGCGACAAAAGTCGCTCCGGATACCAACGCCAGCGCGACCGGGTTGATGGGTTCTTCGATGTTACCGGACGGCGCGCTCTTGGTCTTCATGCCGATGCGGCTGGTGGGCGATGTCTGGCCGGTGGTGAGTCCGTATATCTGGTTGTCCATGACCAGGTAGACGAGGTCCACGTTGCGGCGCATCGTGTGAATGAAGTGGTTGCCGCCGATACCAAACCCGTCTCCGTCTCCGCCGGTTACCACGACACGCAGGTCGTGATTCGCCATTTTCACTCCTGTGGCGACAGCCAGCGACCGCCCGTGCAGTGTATGCATGCCGTAGGTTTCGATAAAGCCGGGCAAGTTGGAAGAGCAGCCGATTCCGCTAACCGTGACCACGTTGTGCGGTTGGATTTGGAGTTCGACAAGAGCCTTTTGAAGAGAAGACAGGACTCCAAAATCGCCGCAGCCTGCACACCAGTCGGGATCGACCGGTCCCTTGAAATCCTTGACGGTCAGCCTACCCTCGGGTTCTATCGTGGTCGTCACATCGTCCTCCTCAAACCTTTATTTCGTGCGTTGGTACGGACAAATTCGTCTTACCCGTGAGTTGTTCCTTCACGCTTTCTACGATGTGATGGGGCATGAAGGGTTCCCCATCGTACTTGCGAATGTGGCCGTCGGCGACATAACTGGTTTCGCTCCGCAGGTATCGTGCAAACTGGCCGCTGTAGTTGTTCTCGACAATGATGGGGTGCTTCTCTGACCCGAGGATCTCCACGATGGCATCTCCGTGCAGGGGAACCAGCCATCGGATCTGTAACTGGTTTGCCGAGATTCCTTCTTCCTTGAGCAGCTCGATCGCTTCTTGGATGACGCCCTGGGTGGAACCCCACCCGACAAGAGTCACGTCGGCTCCCGGCTCTCCGATCAGCTCGGGCGGTTGGACCGCGGCCTCGATTCCTTGCACTTTCCGCTGACGCTTGTCCATCATGTTTCGCCGCTTAGTTGGGTCGGTGAACTCGTCGCTGATCAACGTTCCATCTTCGTCGTGTTCATCAGTTGCGGCGGTGTGAATGTGGTGGGGCACACCCGGTACGGCGCGGGGAGAGACCCCGTTTTCGGTGAGGGCGTACCGTTTGTAGCCATTGGAGCCTGTGCTGGACATGATCAACTCTCCGCGATCGATTTCCACGTCGAAGTCGAGTTCTGCGGGCTCCACACTCCCGGTGCCTTCTGAGAGTAGCAGGTCGCCAAGGATGATTCCGGGACACTGGAACCGATCTGTCAGGTTGAAGATCTCAGGCACGATTTTGAAACAGTCCAGAACATCCGTCGGTGCGGCGATGACCCTGGGATAATCACCGTGACCGGCCCCAAGCATCTGCCAGAGATCGCCTTGCTCGGTTTTTGTCGGAACTCCCGTGGAAGGGCCCGCGCGCTGCACGTCGATCACCACAACAGGAGTTTCCATCATGGCCGACATGCCCAGGCCTTCGGTCATCAAGGCGAAGCCACCGCCAGAGGTCGCGCACATCGCCCGCACTCCAGTGTGGGCCGCGCCGATTGCCATGTTGATGACGCCGATCTCATCCTCGACCTGTCGCACCATAATTCCCGCCTCACGGGCGTGTGTAGCCATCCAGTGGAGGACACCCGTGGCCGGGCTCATCGGATAGGCGCAGTAAAATTTCACTCCGGCTGCCGCACCGCCCATTCCAAGAGCCATATTCCCCGTCAGCATGGCCTTGGGGTTTTCTGTCATCGGCAGGGGTTCCTCAAGGGGCTGAAAGTTTTTCGATGCGTGGTCATAGCCCGCCCGTGCGACGTCGACGTTTTCCTTTACAACGGCCTCTCCCTTCCGTTCGAACTGGGTTGTCAAAACATCTGCCAGCGGCTGAAAACTGACGCCCATCATGTTGAGGGCAGCGCCTAGAGCGAGCGTGTTCTGCGCTAGCTTGTTGCGGCTGTCGTTGGTGAGTTCCTTTACAGGAAGGGGGCAGAGTTGAACTCCATCAGCCGCATCCTGCGGTTGGATTGCATCTCCGTTGTAAATGACAGCGGTCCCGGGGCCCATGAGCTTCAGATGGCGATCCATGGTGTCCTGATTGAGAGGAATCAACATATCGATCTTGTCGCCGAAGCTCGTCACAGGATCCACCCCGGTGCGTATTGTGAGCAGGGTATGACCGCCCCGGATGAGGGACTGATAGGCGTTGTATGCGTTCAGATGCAGGCCCCGCCGGACGAGGATGCGGGCAAAGATATTGCCCGGGGTGGCCACCCCCTGGCCAGCCGCTCCGCCAATCGCGATTGCAAGAGTCCGACTCATTCAAAATCTCCTTCGTCGATGCACACTATCGTGCGACAAGGTTTGGTTCGTAACGTGGGTTCTCACCGTACCTCGATCCTAATATCAACCTTGACGACAACTCTGTACGCAGTACACGGGTAGGGTCGTGAACTCCCGTGCTTCAACTGCCGCTCATTGTATTCCAAACCGTGAGCCGTACTGGATTCGAATCATCGTTCCTCTGCTTGAAAGCCGAGTCTGACCCCTTAGTCTTCGATAATTTCAGCCGCTCAGGGTATGCAGGGTCGCACAAAACCGGACCAGTTTACCAGATGAGGGGGTCTCTGTCATCTCAGACCAAGCGGGTTGAACTCGATCGAACGCTTTTGCAATGAATAAGTTATTGTATCTAAGACAAGTTAAATCCCGTGCGCGATGGGCTCGGGGCCGCTGCTACCGGACGACGAGGCCCAAGCCCTTGCCAGAGGGTGAGACGAAGGTCATCGACCTCGACGAATACTGGCCCGCGACACCGCCAAACATCATGAATTGAGGGGTCCATCCTCCGGTATCGACTAAGTGAGGGAATATCAACTCCGCGGTCGTCGTTTCTTTGAGATTATCGTAGCGTATCGGGATACGAGATCGATCGTTGCAGGGGAGAACGGGTCATAAGATGCTGGAAAGATGGGATCCGGTTCAAGCGGCAGATCGCGTTGATCCACGATTTATTTTCAGGGGTTAGGAGTAAGCCGACATGAAAACACCCACGATCATCATCGAACACCGATTTAATGGGCCCGAAGGTTCAGCCAACGGGGGCTATACCTGCGGTCGGCTTGCCCAATTTATTGAAGGCCCGGCCCGGGTTCGACTCCGGGTGCCGCCGCCCTTGGATGTTGCATTCGAGGTCAGGCGAAGCGATTCGGGTGTGTCCATGGTTCGAGATGGCGATTTGATCGCCGAGGCGTGGCCTGGCAAACTGGAGCTTGAGGTTCCCGAACCCCCGACGATTCGGGAGGCGGAGGCGGCTTCGCGTGCCTATATTGGATTCAAATTCCATCGTTACACGACCTGTTTTGTTTGCGGTCCTGAACAGGCAAAGGGAGGACTCAGGGTCTTTGCGGGCCCGGTTCCGGGACGGGAAATGGTAGCTTCCCTCTGGCGGCCGGACCCATCGCTGGCTTCAGACGGAATCCATGTGAATCCCGTATTTCTTTGGTCCGTGCTCGATTGTCCGGGAGGGTTCGCGTTTCCCGAACCGGAGAAAGACGGCGTTCTTCTCGGAGAACTCTCCGTGGAACTGTTCGAGAGTGCGACTATCGGTGAGCCTCATGTCGTGATCGGCTGGGAGTTCCGTCGTGAAGGTCGGAAGCACCATACCGGTACGGCCCTGTTCTCAGAGTCCGGTGATTGCATCGGAGTGGGGCAGGGGATCTGGTTCGAGGTTCCCTGAGGCAGATCGATCGAGCTGTCGTTCCAGAATCGATCATTCTCATGGCGAATTTGGCCAATCCGGTTGGCTTTTACCGGTGTGTCCGAGGTGATATATAATGGTTGGCGAGTTTGTGAACGAGCAGGGCAGTTCCCTGCGGATCAGTGAAGATCCTCTGATTGCGGAAATTCCAACAGTCAAAATGTCGGGGGCTTTGATGCCATTAATCTCAGCTCCGGGGAGAAAGTTATGAGATTGAAACCGTACTGTGTGTGTTTGACCTTGGTTTTGCTTTTGATGTCTGCTTGTGCCGCGGAGCCCGAGCCTGTGCCCGCGCCTCAACCGGAACCCGCAGCCGCTGAACCGGTGGTTGGGGATGTTGTGTTGAGCGGAACGTGGACGGGTGATTGGGGCCCCTCGCCTACTGATCGTAACGCCGTCGTCGTCGAGTTGGCTTGGGATGGTGCCACGTTGAGCGGTCAGGTGAATCCAGGACCGAATGCTGTCGATTTGACGAGTGCGGCCTTCGATCCTGCTACGAACAATATAACGATGGAGGCCGACGCAGAAACTTTTCGCGGAACGCTGCACTATGTGATGGAAGGGACACTGGACGGCAACACAATTTCCGGAACTTGGGGTCACGATGATGTGTTGGGTGACTTTACGATAACGATGGCTACGACAGAGGAATAGATAAAGCCGGCGAGTTAGTTAGAGACCAATAAGATGCCCGATCCCGTTGTCGCCGTTTGAGCGAAAGTGAGGACAGTTAGCCTTCCCATCAACCCACTTCCTTGAGAACCCCATGGTCTCGACTCAGGCGACGAGCGTTCAGGAACAAAGCCGTCGGGCTGAGCTTGTGCCCGCTTCTATTTATATCCTGATCGCCTGTCTGATCTGGGTGCCCCTCGTCTTCGTGATCACGGGACTGAATCCATTTCGTTTGTTCAATTCGATAGAGGCCCTTCTGGCGACGCTGATGTTCGTCGGTGGCGCGATGATTGCCAGTGCCACGGCTGTCGGTGGCGGGATCGTGTTCAATCCCATGCTCGGGCTGATCTTTGGCATTAGCGGTTTTTCGGCGCTCACACTCGCCGTCATCGTTCAGTGTACCGGCATGACAAGTGGCGCTTATGGCTGGTACAGGCAGGGTGAGTTTGCACGGGTCGACCGATCCCAACTGGTGGCGATGGCATTGTGCGCCTGCGGTTCGAGCGTGTTCTTTTCGCTGTTGTTTCTCCTGGCGATAACACGCCTGCCCTCGGGACCCCTGCTTTCTGCCATGAAGGCCGCGTCCGCGCTCGTTTCGTTTTATGTTGCGAAGTTGTTGTGGAATGAGATCAAGGATCGGCGGGGGGACGACCCTGGGATCGAGCAGGCCAGACCACTAACCGTGGACTGGAGGATCTATCCGTGGATCACCGTCGGCGCCCTGCTTAATGTTACGACTGCAGTGGGAATATGGGGGCTGAGTTGTTCCCACATCATGAAGTATTACCCGGCGTCCGCAAAGCAGGCCATTGCCGTGGGCGTGATGATGCAGGCCGTTGCTGTCCTCAGCCAGACCGTGATCATTTTCTTATTCATGCTCGATTACGTGCTTGTGCCCATGGTGTGTGTGGGCGTGCTGATGACCCTGATCGGTGGTCGCCTGGCGGCATACATAATGACGCGCGGCTTTATCGAACCCTATGTCAAGCATGCCTTGACTCTGACGGCCCTGGGCATGGGCATGACGTCTCTGATTTTGCTGCTGTTGAGCTCTTGACCTGGTGACGGAGATCGATTGTTGATGCGACAGGCCTGCAGATTTTCGCCAACAGTGCAATTCGGTCTCCGTCGCCAAACTTTGAAGAGACGCCGATGTCTGCTTGTCAGGCGAACGCCGCCAACGCTTCGTTAAACGTGGGACTCGGACGCATCGCCATGGAGGCGAGTTCCGGGTTGGGAGCATAGTAACCGCCGATGTCCATCGGCTGATCCTGAACGCTGTTCATTTCCTCTACGATCTGCGCTTCGTTGTCGGCGAGCTTCATGGCCAGTGGAGCAAAGCGCGTCTGGAGCTCTGGATCCTCGCTTTGTTGGGCCAGCGCCTCGGCCCAGTACATCGTGATGTAGAAGTGGCTCCCGCGGTTGTCGAGTTCGTTGACCTTGCGTGATGGCGACTTACGGTTTTCAAGCAGCTTGGCTGTGGCTAGCTCCAGCGCTGCGCCCATCGCCTTCGCGCGAGGATTCCCAGTCGCCTGGCCCAGGAGTTCAAGCGCAACCGCGAGAGCAAGGAACTCACCCAGGGAGTCCCACCGCAGGTGGTTCTCCTTGGCGAACTGCTGGACGTGCTTGGGCGCTGACCCGCCCGCACCCGTTTCGAGCATGAAGCCACCGTTCATCAGCGGTACGATCGAGAGCATCTTTGCGCTGGTGCCCACCTCAAGAATAGGGAACAGGTCGGTCAGGTAATCTCGGAGAACGTTTCCTGTCACCGAGATCGTGTCCTCTCCCGCTTTGACGCGTTTGAGCGTGAAGCGCGTAGCCTCGACGGGAGCCATGATCTCTATCTGAAGACCGCTCGTGTCATGGTTTGGGAGATACGCCTTTACTTTCTTGATCAACTCGGCGTCGTGCGCGCGGCTTGCATCCAGCCAGAAGACGGCCGGTGCACCGCTTGCCCGGGCGCGGTTAACGGCGAGCTTCACCCAGTCCTTGATCGGGGCATCTTTGGTCTGGCACATGCGCCAGATGTCACCCGCTTCCACAGGGTGTTCGAGCAGCGTCGTGCCCGAAGCGTCAACGACGCGCACCACTCCGGATGCGTGTACCTCGAAGGTTTTGTCGTGGGACCCGTACTCCTCAGCTTTTTGCGCCATAAGGCCCACGTTGGGGACAGTGCCCATCGTGGTGGGGTCGAAGGCGCCGTGCTCCTTACAGAAGGAGATCACTTCCTGGTATACGCCGGCGTAGCTGCTGTCCGGTATTGCCGCCTTGACGTCCTCTTCGTTTCCGTTCTTGTTCCACATTCGACCGGACGTCCGGATCATCGCAGGCATCGAAGCGTCGATAATGATATCGCTGGGCACGTGGAGGTTGGTGATGCCTTTGTCGGAGTTCACCATCGCGAGGTCGGGACGGCTTTCATATGCAGCCTGGATGTCGGTCTCGATCTCCTCGCGCTTCGCCTCGGGTAGACCCTGTATCACCTCAAGGAGGTTGCCGAGTCCGTTGTTCGCGTTGAAGTTCAAATCGTCGAACACTCTACCGTGCTTTTCGAAGACGTCCTTGAAGAAGACCTTGACGGCGTGACCGAAAATGACGGGGTCTGAGACTTTCATCATCGTAGCTTTCAGGTGCAGTGAAAAGAGCACACCCTGCCTGGCTGCGTCCTTCATCTCGGCATCCAGGAATTCCCTGAGCGCCCGGATGCTCATCGTCGTTGCATCGATGACTTCTCCTTTGAGGACCTTTGTCTGCTCTTTCAGTACGGTAACTGCCCCGTCCGCGGCGACGAGTTCGATCCGCACGTTCCCGTCTTCACCGAGGGTCGTCGACTTTTCGTTCGAGAGGAAGTCGCCGCTCTTCATGTGGGCGACGTGGGTTTTCGAGTCCGACGACCACGCACCCATCGGGTGAGGGTTGTTCCGGGCGTACTGCTTCACAGACTTCGGCGCCCGTCGGTCGGAGTTTCCTTCCCTCAGAACGGGGTTGACGGCACTGCCTTTGACCCGGTCGTAGCGGGCCTTGACCTGCTTCTCGTCCTCGTTTGCGGGCGCGTCGGGGTAGTCAGGGAGCCTGTAACCCTGCGCCTGGAGTTCTGCGATCGCGGCCTTTAACTGGGGCATCGATGCACTGATGTTCGGTAGCTTGATGATGTTGGCCTCGGGCTTGCCGACCAGCTCGCCCAATTCCGCCAGAGCGTCCGATACGCGCTGTTCCTCGGTCAGCTCTTCGGGGAAGCTGGCGATGATCCGACCCGCGAGCGAAATATCCCGGGTTTCGACGACGACGTCGCACGCCCCCGCAAAGGCCCTGACAATCGGAAGGAATGAGTACGTCGCTAGCGCCGGTGCCTCGTCGGTGTGCGTGTAAATGATCTTCTGACTAGTGCTGTTCATCTCTCTCCGTTGCAGTATGTGAGGGCTGGGGTCACGAAACAAATTAAGCAGTATAGCTGAATATCTGACAGGGGGATTCGTCAGGAGGCCTTCCCCCGGGATCGGATTGCGCCCGCGGGCTACCCGGAACGATTGTGTTAATTCCGATTGTTTGCGAGGTCGTTCCAGGGTCTGCTCGAACAACGGACGGACCCCCTGGGCCTCCCCATCAGGATGATGGCGAGGGTCGCCCGTCGTTTGGCCAGGATGGCCGATTTAACGACCGAGCAATATCTTGTGTCGTGAACTTCTGACCGAGGCCTCTCGCGTTAGCCACACCTTCCGACTATCTCAATTCCGTCATGAATCCGGGAAGACCCCATTGCATCTGCAAGCTGTCGGGGGTGTATGCGGGATATTCCATACCCAGAATTCTGCCGATTTCTTCCTGCGTTCTGCCCTCCCGTATCAGGCCCGTCACGCGGTCCCGCAACACGACTACGTTTTCCCTGTATGTTTGAAGGCCTGCAGGGTCGGTGACCGTACCGTGGCCCGGGATTACGGTGTCGAAGTCGAATTCCTCGAGCATCGCTTCGACACTGCTGGACCATTCGACGATGCTGCCGCCACCGTTGTAATCGATCAGGGGCGTTGTGCCGGCCATCATGTCGCCCATGTGAACGGTTCGCTGTGCCGGGAAGTAGATGATGGCATCACTATTGGTATGGCCACGGCCGAAGTGCCGGGCACGCACTTCTTGACCACCCAGGAATATAGACATTTCTTCAGTGAAGGCCAGGCGTGCGGGAACGATTCCCGGTGGGGCATTGGACTGTTTGTTTTCAAGGATGTTGGTTCGTGCATTCCGTGTAGAAATCACCTCGGCGACGGAGAGGAACCTTGAATTTCCCCCGCTGTGATCGGCGTGATAGTGCGTGTTGATCACGTACCGGACGGGCTCGTCTGTGACACTTCTGACGTTTTCCATGATCGCGTCGTAGTTTTGCTCGAACTTGTCGTCGATCAAAATGACGCCCTCAGTCGTTACCAGAACCGCGACGTTTCCACCGCTGCCCACGATGTTGTAGAGATTGTCCGTGACCTCTGCAATTGTGAGCTGCGGGTTCCCCTGCTCCATCGCTCCGGTAACGGCCGCGAAACCGGCCCCTAGAATCGCCGCCAGACTGATGATCAGAATTCGTGTGTGCACATTGCCCTCCTTCGAGTCGCTTATTCGCGTATTGAACCCGGATTCTACAGCGACTTTCGTCCGGAATCCAAGAGTCGCGGGGGATTCCCCGATTAACCCATTCTGACTCCCCTGCAACGGGCGGGTCCCGACTGCGGACGCAGGGTATGGTGATCTTGAAAATCCAAGCTAAAAGGTGTCCAGAAGCCTAACAGCAAGTTATTATGAAATGATGCGGATCGGGTTCTTTTACGCTTGACCGAACTTGCTGGCAAGACTACGATCCGTCGAAAACAGCAATCGTATGAAAGTGCATGAATTTGCCTAGCAGGAAAAGGGGGGTTGTAACCATGAAGCTTCTTGTTTCTTTAGTATCGGCCGTTGTTCTCATGACGCTGAGTTCCCCGGCGTCGGCGCACCACTCGTTCAACACGTTTTTTTCCATGGAGGGGACGGTCGAAATCGAGGGTCTCGTGAAGTCGTTCAAGCTCGTCAGTCCGCATTCGGAGATGATGGTCGAGGTCACCGAGCCGGATGGCACGATCGCACTCTGGCGGATTACGGCGAGAACCGGAGCGGTGAACGCGAGAAGGGCCGGTTGGAGGCCTGAGGACTTTATCGGCCATACGGTCAAGATCGAAGGCAACCCTGCCCGGAGGGAAGGCGCGACGGTTGGAGGCCTGAGGACTTTATCGGCCATACGGTCAAGATCGAAGGCAACCCTGCCCGGAGGGAAGGCGCGACGGCTATGGCGGCTGGAGTGGTGACTTTTCCGGATGGAAAGATCGTGTGTCTGGGAGGGTGTCCCGGGGTACCGGAACAGTAGAGCTCAAGCTAAGCAAAGGACTTAGACGACACAACGCGCCGTCCCCTGCGTCTGGGAAAAACTCAGCGCTTTGGCCGGGAGTAATTCAGGAGTAAGAATGACGACGCGTGCGATCACGGAGACGGCGACGGGCAATGGAGAGTTGAAGGCGCCAATAGCGGGCGCCTTCTTGTGTCTGGTGCTTTTGTTTGGAACTGGAACCCCAGACCTCGCGGCCCAGACTGACGAACAGTTCTTCAAGTCTTTCCCTTACATAGGTAACTGGGATGCCGGGGTCGGAAATCCTGATGGTCAGGATCGCGGAAATTGCGGCGGCCGTCTCGGAGACTACGGCGAAAAATTGTTGAACTGTTCCCTGCCTGTCGACCAACTCCCGTTAAACAAGCGAGGAGAGGCATGGCTGAAGTTCATAGACCACCGTGCATCACCGGCCCTGTCGGAGTGCGCGGAGGTGGCCGTCCCGGCCTTGTTGGGCAGTGGGGTCTATATCTCTGGATATCCCGACCGATTGGAGTTTCAGCACGGGGACCCATCGGGCCTGATTACCCGGCACATCTGGATGGATGGGCGCGGGCACCCGGAGGCCAGAAAGCTCTTCCAACACGGGCATTCCATAGGCTGGTGGGATGGAGATGATCTCGTTGTTGAAGCGACCAACTTCACATTTGATCCGGACGGCATCGATGATCACCTTCATATGGCCTCTTCTGTGCGAAAGAAGATCACCGAGCGCTATCAGATTATTGATGAGAACAACCTGAGGCTCGTAATCATTCTGGAAGATCCGACTTTTCTGACGCGGCCCTTCAAGTACGCTTATGTCCTGAACAAGCAGTCCGGGGGCCCCAATACCGCTTGGCGCGCCTGCGACCCTGCGGTGGCAAGGAACGAAGTAATATACGCCTATCCCGGCGACAAGTATCCGGAGAATTGACCTGATAGATAGAGTCTGGATTTGAACCCGAATGCGCCGCCTGAGACTATCGGGTCAGGCTTCTTTCTGTAAGCGAACCCCCGCGACCGGCTGGTTTTTACGGCGACGACCGATGAGACTCGAATCCATACTACGAGGAGAGAGGCTATGACACGCTATCTGGCACCTGCGCTGTGCAGTGTTTTGCTGTTGTTCGGTTGGGCTCGGACTGCGAACGCCCAATCCGACGACGCCCAGACCCATGTCGCAGCAGCCCGTGCTGCTGTCGCACCGAGTGTTGAAAATCCGCTGCAACCCTTTCATGTTTTCGACCGTCTGCATGACCAGATGTGCGCGGAACCTACGCTGCCGGATGCGATGCGCCAGCAGGACCGAACGGCCGTACGGCCACGCGAAGACTGGTATCAACCACCGGCTATCATTTTTGACAACCTGTATTTTATCGGTACGAGCGGGGCGGGTGTGTTTGCGGTCAACACCTCCGAGGGGATTATCGTCATCGACACCAGTTACCACTACAGCAGCGAAGAATTAGTCCTCGGCCTGCTCCAGTTTGGCCTCGATCCCGAAGACATCAAGTACATCGTTGTCAGCCACGGTCATGACGATAGATTTTTTGGAGCCAGTGTTCTCCAGAAGTCGTACCCATCCGCAAGGATCGTGATGTCCGAAGCGGATTGGGAGGTTGTCGAAAACGACAACAATCCGGCGGAACTGAAACCGACACGGGACATGGTGGCAACCGACGGCATGCGGTTGACGCTCGGGGAGACCACCGTCACGCTCTACGTCACGCCCGGCCATACTCCGGGTACGCTGTCGATGATCATTGAGCCGCTCTGGAATCAAAAGAGCGTGAATTCAGACGACGATCGCCATGTGGCTGTTTTCTGGGGTGGCACCGACATCACCATCGGGCGACAGGGGGTCCGGTATTTCCCGGATGGAGTCACGATGATGGAGACCTGGGTCGCATCCACCGAGCGCTTTAAGAATATTGTGGCAGAGGCCGGTGTGGACACGATTCTCACCCAGACCGTGAGGCACGCCAATATGCTTGAAAAGATGCGCGCCTGGCGGATCATGAATCCCGACGAATCGGGCGGTGGAAATCCCGACGGGATCCTTGCCGAGGTGCAGAGATTAGAGGGGGAGCCTCATTCTTTCGTTAACGCAGATGCGGTTGACCGATATTTCACAGTTCTTCTTGAATGCTATAAGGCGCAGCTGGCATGGAGGACTGAGTAGCGTTATTGGAGAACGTGCTTCGAATCGTGGGCCGGGAGCGCGCTCCGAAACTGTGGGATGCAGTGCGGGAACCCCGCCCCGCACTCCATCACCGCGGATCTCGTTTTTCTTTCGCATACTTGCCTTGTAGCGGCTTATGGTTTCCAATGACCGTTCTTTGAAGGCGACACAAACCTGAGGGTGCATCAGGTCTCGTTGTCGCTCCTAAGTAGTACCTCCAGATAAAAATAGATGGAATCATTTTTTATCCTGCTGGAACAGAGTAGCTTGCCCGCGTGGATCCGCGAAGGCGGGACGCTCACGGGATATCCTCTCGTTCTCTTTTTGCACACGCTTGGCCTGAGCGTGCTCGTCGGTCTCAGCGTGGCACTGGATTTCCGGCTGCTCGGTTTTGCTCCTGGAATTCCGTTGCGGGCCCTGGTCAGAGCCTACCCCCTCATGTGGGCGGGGTTCGCGCTGAACGCTGCGACGGGTGCTCTGCTATTCGCCGCGGATGCCACAAGGCATTTCTCGAATCCGGCCTTTTTTGTGAAACTCGTTTGCGTCGCGTTCGCCGTCGTATGCCTGGTGCTGCTCCGGAACGTGGTGTCCCGGAAAAATTCTGCCGATGCAGGTCCTGTCGATGAGGGCCGGGTCGGGATGCGTGGCAAGGTGTTGGCGGCGTCGTCGCTGGGGGCCTGGTTTGTCGCTATTGGGGCTGCACGCCTCATGGCGTACATCAATGAGTTCATTCAATAAGCGTAAGCCAGCGTTGACGATCCTCTTCTGGGGCGCCGCAGCTGGCCGGCGCGTGTAGAAATCTAGATATGAACCTGGCACATTTGCACGTTCTGCTCAATCACTTCCCGACCATCGGGACTGTTGTGGGTTTTGGACTCTTTCTGGTGGCGCTTGTCTGGAAGAGCGAGGACCTGAAACGCGCCAGCCTCGGCGTTTTCGTCGTAATTGCGCTCGTGTCGATACCTGCCTACCTGAGTGGAAATGCTGCTCAGCTGATACTTGAAGGTGCGCCGGACATTTCGGAAGCCACGATTGAAGCGCACGAGGACGCCGCGCTGCTGGCGTTCGTATTTATGGGGCTTACCGGGTTGGTCTCCTGGTTGGTGCTGTGGCAGTTTCGCCGGCTTTCGAATTTCGTTAATTGGAACATGCCGGCCGTCCTGCTTCTTTCAGCGGTGACCGTGGGGCTGATGGCAAGAGCTGCCAACCTGGGTGGTGAGATCAATCATCCGGAAATTCGGCCGGACTCGGTAGCGGGGCCTGAAGCGGCATGGCTCCAGACTGCAGCGATCGCGTCGGCGTTCGTGTTCGACAACCCATGGGTGTGGCCGATCAACGAGATCTTCCATTTCGTGGGGCTTTGTATCCTGTTTGGCGTTGTATTGCTCGTCAACTTGAGATTGCTCGGAGTGATCAAGGGCGTTTCGTTCGCGGCCCTCCATCAAATGTTGCCGTGGGTGATCGTTGGTTTCGTCATCAATGTGGTAACCGGAATGCTGTTCTTCGTCGCAAACCATGCTCAGTACGTTGCGAACCCCGCATTTCAATGGAAGATGGTCCTACTGCTGCTCGCTGGCGTCAACTTTCTCTACCTTACCGTTTATGACGAAGGGTGGGCCCTGGGGCCGGACGACAACCCTCCCCGACTGACCAGGGTATTAGCGGCGAGTTCGATTGTCTTCTGGGTCGGTGTAATATTCCTGGGACGGTGGCTGCCCTACATCGGCAGCGAGTGAGCGCCAGGATGGAGACGATGGGGTGTCCAGACTTTGTCGCGCCCTTTAGGCTGTGATATACCTGTCGCCTGAATCCACCACACCTTGGGATGCCTGTGTTTGTTGAGCTAATAAGGAGTTATGTGATGAAGTATGCGCTTCCAGGCAGACGCTTTTGTGCCCCTCTTTTTACGACCGTTCTGGTCCTGACGCTGACGGGGGGGTGCGCCTCCGACGCTGTCACCTCAGAGCCTGCTCCGGACGCGGTTGCAGATTCGGGCGTGCGCTTGTTCGAGACCGAAGATTACTCAATCCGTGTCGTAACACTCGCCGAGGGTCTGACCTATCCCTACGGCCTGGCGTTCCTGCCCGACGGCACGATGCTTCTGACCGAACTGGAAGGCCGGCTGCGCTACGTTCGCAACGGGATGTTGGAGCCGGAGTCGATCGCCGGCGTCCCGGAGGTGTATTACGTTCCCGGTCGCGGCGGGTTGATGGACGTCATTCTCCATCCCGATTTCGAGGAAAACCAGTGGATCTATTTCACCTATGACAAAGCCGGTGAACTCGGAGCGACCCCGGCCGTGGCTCGGGGCACTCTGGACGGGAATCAGCTTAGGGACGTGAAGGACATTTTCGTCGCCGACGCATGGGCGATGGCCGACGGGCATCTCTCTTCCTACATCCGGTTCACGCCGGACGGTATGTTGTATTTTTCGACTGCTGAGCGGAATGAGCCGATGCGTGCCCAGGATACGACTGACCATGCCGGCAAGCTCCTGCGGCTCCATGACGACGGCACTGTTCCCAGTGATAATCCTTTCGTGGGTCGTGAGGGCTACCGTGACGAAATCTTTGCCTACGGGCATCGCGACATCCATGGGATGACGGTCCACCCGGAAACAGGCGAAGTCTGGACAAACGAGCACGGAGACGAATTCAATATCGCGCGCCCCGGCCTCAACCATGGGTGGCCTTACGTTTCAACCCGAGGTCCGAGTGAGACGCCTGCGCCCGAGGGAGTTGAACTGACCGCACCGTACATGTACTGGAATCCGGGGATCAATGTTTCCGGAATGTTCTTTTACACTGGAGATACTTTTCCCGAGTGGAAGGGCGATCTCTTTGTGAGCGGTCTGGCTGGACAGCAGGTGCAGCGCATCACTTTCACCGAGGATCCTCCCGACACCAGCGTGCCTGCGTCGGGCGAAATCCGCGAACCGCTGTTCGATATTGGAACCCGGGTCCGTGATGCAAGGGAAGGGCCTGATGGCCTGATCTACTTTGTGACTGATGAAGCCGAGGGTCGTCTGATGCGGATTGAACCGGCGCCTTAATCCGGGAACCGAACGAGCAGAATCAAGATTTTCTTGGAGACAGCGATCCCCCGACGGCGATCGCGAGGTTTACCGCTAAACCGTACAGGCCGGGGTGAAAACCCCACACCTTGCCTCCCACGACAAAATCGAAAGGTCCGAATGCGAGAGATAAGGCCACAATCAATCCCGCGACCAGTCCGGTCAGTGTCGGTCCCGTCTTCAAGCCCGGCCAATGGATGCCGATCATGAACGCCGGAACGAGCTGAACCAGCACGTCGAACTTACGATCGATCAGCGTGATCAGGGAAGTCTGGTCTTTCAGAAGAATGGCCAGTACGGCCAGTGCGGCGAGGACAGCCCAGGAACAACGTTTTCCGATCCGGGTGAGTCCGGACTCCGGCGCAGTCGGGCTGAAATGGACGCTATAAATGTCCTTAGTAAACATTGAAGATATCGAGAGCATTGCCGAGTCCGCTGTCGACATGAGCGCAGCCAGTACGGCACTGAAGATCAGGACGACGAGTCCGTAACCGAGAGCGGAGCTTTCCTGAACAACACGCAGGACGCGGGCCATCGCCTGGTCGGTCGCAGCACCTTCCAGTCCCGGGATGTAGGCCAGTGCGTAGATTCCGGCGACAACTGCGATCAGCGCAGTTGTAAATGGCAGAAAGGCCATGACGGCCATGCTGCGGTTCAACACCCGTTTCGATTTTGCGGCATAAATCCGTTGGATCGCGTGGGGATAGAGTGCTCCACCCAAGCCAACAATGAGGATGTAGCTGAGCCACTGACGCTGCATGTCCGCATCGGGTGGCGCTATCCGCGCGACGTTCGCCGAGGTCGCAATGGCTTCTGTCGCCGCCGACAGCGGGCCGAACTGCTGGATCAGCATCGCCAGCAAGACCAAGAACCCCAGCATCAACACGCCGCCCTGAAGGACGTCCGTCCATGCGATAGCGCGGATGCCGCCCAGAGTTCCATAAATCACCATGATCAGTGTCAGGCCGAGCACGCCGTAGTTGTAAGCCACATCGCCATACGGTCCGGCAAAGCCCTGGAGGACCCGCCCCATTGTCATCAGTTGTGCCAGGAGATAGTTGTTCAGGGCTACGATCATCACGATAGAGGCCAGCAGCGAAAGGGGTGGGGACCCGAAACGCTCCCGCACGAAATCCACTGGTGTTACATATCCCCGCGCGCGCGCCAAGGTGTGCAGCTTGGGTGCAAAGATCAGATAGCAGACGATCATCGCCAGCATGTAGTGGACGGCGATGAGCCAGCCGAAACCTTCTCTGTAGGTCGCGCCGGCTACCCCGAATATTGTGTTGCCGCTGTACTGTGTCGCGTACAGCGTCAGGAAGAGAACAAAGAAGCCGAAACCCTGGCCTCCGAGGTAGAAATCCCGAAGGGTATCTTCGCGGCGTGCGTTGTAACCGAACCAGCCGATCAATATCAGGGAGCACAGATAGATGGCGACGAAAAACCACGCACCGATGCCGAATGGTAGAACGTCGAACATCAGTTCGTGTCGTCACTGGTCCAATAGACCCAGGCTGTAAAAAGAGAGGTCGCAAATACCGCACCCAGCGTCGCCAGCGACCACAGGGGAAATCCCAATACCTGCCGTACATCACCCCCAGGCCAGTACCATGGAATGACCAGCACGAGTAGGCCGAGGTATACGAATGCAATCCAGCGGCGGGATCTCTTTTCTTGGGATTCTTTCATTCGGAGTTCCTTTCGAAACGCCATGCGAGGGCGGCTGTGCCTGCAACTGGTTATCATAAATGGAGCCGGCATCCAAATCCTGGCCCCGTGTTTCTTGATCCGTCCAGGGCTCTGTCCTGATCGAGACATGCCCCCTCACTCCGAGCCTTTCGTCGGCTTGGGTGCGATCACTTCTATCGATCATGTGCTTCAGAAACGCGGCAAAGGATGGCCCGCGCCATGCTAGGATGCCCCCATCGAATAACAACGGACGTCTAAGAGTTCGCGCACTGTTCCGCGGATACAGGAGATTTTTATGTCAAATAAAACGAGTCGGCGTGAGTTTGTACGCACGGCCGGTATCGCAGCTACGGGAATGATGGCAGCCGCACCTTCCGTCTCCAGCGCTACGCCTGCGCAGGCAACGGCCGCGACAACTTCGATGGGCGGAAGATTCCGGCAGATGCTCCAACAACCGGAACCGTTCTACTGCCTCAACTGTTTCGACGGCCCTTCGGCGCGGTTGGTTGAAATCGCAGGCTTCGAGTCGATTTTTCTTGGCGGTTCCCTCACCGCTCTGGAGAATGGGCTTCCGGACTGGGGCCTGACGACGGTGACAGAGTTGCTCGACTTTGCTTCCCGAATCGCCGAGAACGTCAATATTCCGGTGCTTGGGGATGCTGACAACGGCGGAGGAAACCCCTTGACCGTCTATCGCACGACGCAAGCATTCGAAAGAGCGGGGCTCGGGGGCGTGATGTTCGAGGATAGGATCCGGATCGAACGGATCGGGCAGAGCGGGGACGTCATTGCTACCGACAAAATGGTCGACCGGATACACGCTGCCGTGGATGCGCGTTCCGATCTCGCGATCATTGCCCGTTCCGACGCTCTGGGGGCGGATCGCTCAATGGAAGAGGCCATCGAACGGGGTGTGGCTTACGCGGAGGCCGGTGCCGACGCCATCCTCTACCCCGGGGTGCAGCCGATCGAAACCACGCGACGGATAGCCGCCGCGCTTCCCAAACCCCTGTTGGCTCAAATCGGCCCGGGGATGGATGTCGCCTCGGCGAGGGATGCGGGAGTTCAGGTCCTTTTCTTTACCTCGATGATGCAGGACATCGCCCTGGCGGCTTACAATCAGGCCCTCACCGAATTGAGGACAACGGGAAAAGTTGACGCAACATATGACGCCCACCGATTGCCCCGCGAGGTCACCAGGCAAATGGAAAACGCGGAAGCAATTCTCGAACGCGCCGCCCGATACAACGCTCTGCCGTAGCCGTTTTCGATATTACGATCCGTATCGTGGGAGCACGATTCTGAAGTCATTCTGTAGGTGCGGCCTATGACCGCACAGCTTTAGGACTTGTTGTGCGCTCGAGCAGGTTGTACTGGCCGCAGGACGGCAGGGCCCATGCTACGAAATGCCCGCACCTACAGTTGAGAAGAGAAGGGCTACTTCGCGCGGCCCATATAACCGGTGGCCAGCATCTGGATCTTATAGATCGTCTTCGTATTGTTTCTGTAGCCGTCGGCCAGGAGCAGTTCCTTCCCATTAGGGGCAAGACCGCCTCGGCCAGTGGCATAGAGCATACTTTTTCCGGGTCCGGAAAATGCGAGGCTGGCGACGTTCCGCGGCGTAGGAATGGTCCCGAGGTGCCCGCCTTCCGGGCTGAATACGTGGATCCCGGTGGCCTGGGTCGCCACGTAGAGTCGACCGGTCGAATCGACCACCATGCCGTCGCCGTTGCCGCTGGGCAGACTCACGAAGTTGTGTCTATCACCGACCGCGCCGTCGGTCCCGATGTCAAATGCCACGATAACCTCGCGGTTCGTGACATAGAGCGTACGCTCGTCCGGGCTCAGCATGATCCCATTCGAGCGGATATCCTCACCCAGATTGATGACCTCGCCTCCGGGCTTGATCTGGTAGGGTGCGCCTGAGCTGAAGTACACCGCGCCGTTGCCTGCTGCCACGAGATCATTGGGTCGTCCAAGTCCCTCGCCCTGATGGCTGTCTGCCAGGACCTTTCGCTGGTTTTCCGGATAGATGATGGAGATCATGCCTGGTTCCGTGCACGGCAGGTCCCCTCTTCCGGGGTCCGTGCACGTCCTTTGTGCCGCGATAAGGCGGCCCTGTGAGTCCATCGAAACCGAACCGCCTCCATGTGTGTCCCTGACGTAGGCGGAGTCGAAGTCCCGCGCGTCCAGTTTGCGGATCGTGCTGGTCTGTTCCTGCGCAAACAAAAGACTGCCATCGGGAAGACCGAGGAGACCGTCCGCGTTATCGGTTCCTTGCCAGGCCTGCTGCCATTCGGTCCCTGCGGCGATAATGCCGGGGATCCCTGTCACTGTCACATCTCTGGGGAGCGTCTCGTCCTGGGGTGCGGCAACCGCGCCGAATGTGACGTTTGAGCCTAAGACACACCAGACGATTGCGAGCATTGCGTTCAATTTCATAGATCCTCCAAGTCCCTCGTGCCGGCTGCCGGTCGCTTGCTGTCGAGAGCGGTTGAACTGTGATTTATAGAGTGCGGCTTTTTCTCAATGTAGTTTGGCCGGTCGCGACATGCATCCATTCCCGGAAGAATACTCGCGGGTCGTCAGGCACAAATTAATGTGGCCATCATCATGTGTGTGAGCTGGGGCGTCAAGAGAAATTCCGTCCTTTATACGCCCTGGAACCCCTTTAACGATCCTCTCGTTCTTCTAGACGGTTCAACGGGGCTTTTTTGAGTGAGGCGGCGACGCTGTGATTGGTCCCAAAATCGAATCCTGAGATCTGAAGAGTCGTCTCCGGGAAAAAGAGTTTACCGGTCGGTTTCGTGAGGGCATAGATCGCATATACAGTTTGGACTCAGTGTTCCCTAAACGTGAAACTGGCCCCGGGTCTCACGACCCAGGGCCAGCCTATCGAACAGGTGTTTTTCGCTCCGGTTTAGAAGATGAACTTCAGAGCGAATTGCATGATCCGAGGGTCCTCTGCCCCCCGAATTTGGCCGAAGGTGTTGCTTCTGTCGTGGCGCACCTGCGGAGCGTCGAACCGCGTGCTGTTGGTCAGGTTGAACGCTTCGGCCCGGATTTCAAGCCGCTGCGCTTCCGTCAGCTGGAACGATCTTGACAGCGCCACGTCGAGTCCCCACCTGCCCGGGGCCCGAACGGCGCCCGCGCCCAGATTGCCCAGTGTACCGAGTGCCGGCGTCTCAAACGCGTCGGGGTTGAGATAGTTCTTAGGGTCGTTCTTGTCCCCATAGACATTATCCAACACCACATTGGGGCGTTGGTCGCGCATGAAGTTCCGCGCGGGGTCCCGGCGGTTCGTCACGGTTAACGCTCGACCCGTGTTGATCCTGAGGATGGGCGACAGCTGCCAGCCGGATGCGAGGACCTGCAGCGCCCGGTTGTTGAACTGCGGCGTCGCGGCCACTCCGGACAGATTGAAAAGATGCCGCGTGTCCCGGGCCGCAACCGAGCAGTCGCCACGGCCGAACCTGCGGTTGTTCGCATCAATCCAACCGTTATCCGCGTTGCCACCGTTCACAACGTCCTGCTGCGGGTCGGTGATGCAATGGGACCAGGTGTAGTTTGCATTGAAGGAGATGCCGCTCACAGGGCGTCGCTGAACCGAGAGGACCAGACCGTTATAGCTGGCCGTGCCCCCGCTGTCGATCCGGCCTATGATGCCGTACTTCTCCGAGATACTCTTGGGTACCACCGGGAAGATCGCCAGCATGCGCCGATCTATGCGATTGGACGTGGTTCTCGAGGAGCATTCCCTGCCCGGCCTGACCGTGAAATTAACGGTCGCCCCGTTCAAAAAGCAGTTTCCGTTGGCGTCGCCATTACCTGGAACGAAAATCACAGGATTGATATGCTGCGTGCCCCACAGATGACGTGTGGTGTTGCCGATGTAGTTCGCCTGTACCATCCAGTCGTTTCCAAACTGTCTCTGGACGCTCAGGTTCCACTGGGCCACCTTCATGTTCGGCGTGTCGAAATCCATGGCCGTGGCGATGCCGTTATTGGTCCATGGTAGATCAACGGGAACGCCCCCACCGAAGGGCACCAAGCCCGGATCTCCGCCGGGGTGGTCCGCCCAGGGGTCCTCCCAATCGATATCGTCCAATTGAATCCGGTTGTTCCAGGGTGGCACGGTCGTCAAGCTCCGCTGGTAGATCGCGGCCGGATAGTCATAGAAGGTTCCCAACGACGCCCGAACCGAAGTGCGGCCGTCTCCGTTGACGTCCCACGCGAGCCCGACGCGCGGGGAGAAATTCTTCCACTGATTGTTCTGCCCCTGGCCGTCCGGGAACCCGGGGTCCCCGTCGAAGGACAGGCCCGGCGGCGCGTTGATAAAGCGGGCGGTCTGGACGCCCGCTAGCATATCCGCCGCGCTGAAGTGAATCGAGGTGCCGTCCGTGTTGACCTGCGGGAAGAAGGGCTCCCACCGCACGCCGTAATTCAACGTCAGATTCTGAGTCATCCGCCAGGTATCGGCGAAGTACATGTTGAAGTACTTGGACCGGTTGTGCTGCTCGATCGGGGCGCCGATTCGGAGTCGGGATGCCCTTCCCAGGAGAAAGTCCGCCAACCCCAAACCCGTCGTTTGGCCGTTGAACGTAAACGGCGCGGAATTGTTGGCGGTTGAAGCCGAGTCGATCCACCACCAGGCCGACGACACGCCGAAGCCCAACTGATGGTCCCCGCTGATGACGCTCACATCATCGTTGAACGCGAACATGTTCATCACCATGGGCCCTACCGCGGTACCCACATCGAACCCACCGTCGACATCAATGTTGGGAGTTTCCGGCAACATAAAAAATGACTTGATTCCCAGCAACCCGTTGCCGCAATTGCAGTTCGAAAAGTCCGGGCCGGTCTTGCCGCCGTCCAGATCATTGCCCGTGATGCGGAATGAATTGACGATGTTGGCGCCAAACAGATAGGTGCTCCCCAGCGTAAAGGCCTGGACCTGCGCGTCCGCCCCGTTGTTCACACTGAACAGGTTCTGGTTCAGGTCGAAGCCGGTCGGCACAAGACGGGATTCATACAAATACCGGGCAAACAACGAGTGGTTGTTGGTCACCTGATAGTCGAGCCGGCCGATGACCGCCTCAAAGTCGTCGTGCAGGGGATTGCCGTAGCTGACCTCGCCGCAGGGATCGTTCGACGACTGCAGAAACGACGCGAACTTGACAGCGGCAGGGCTGAACAAAGCCGGGTCGATCTGATTGTTGACGAACGGTGCATCAAGTGTCACCGCACGCCGGTTGCATCCGGCCCCGGCGAAGTCCCTGAAATCGCCGGCCAGCATTGCCTGGGTGGGCACAAACGCAAATTCTGCCGCAGGGTCCTGCCGGATCCGCGTCCCCTGGTAGCCCGCAAAGAAGAAGAGCTTGTTCGGGACAATGGGCCCGCCGATCGTGCCGCCAAACTGGTTGCGCTTGATGGTGTCGCGCTCTTTCTCGAAAGCGCCCCGAGCGTTGAACTTGCCATTCCTCACAAACTCGAACAAATTGCCATGGAACTGGTTCGTTCCGGATTTCGTCACCAAGCTCACGGTGCCGGCGGATTTCACGCCCCCGGTGGCCGACGTGGCGCTGGTCTCGACCTTGAACTCCTGCATCGCGTCGGGAAACGGCATCGACAGGTAGGAGCCCTGGAAGGGGTTGTTGTGGTTCGCCCCATCCAGTGTGTAATTCAGTGCGGAGTTCAGCCCGCCGGCGACCGACACATTACCCCTGGCAAAGGGGTCTCTACGACTGCCCGTCAGCGTTGCCGCCGGGGCGACGCCGCCCGCCAGGGCGATCAACTCCACCACCGAACGCCCATTGAGTGGGAGTTCCAGAATCCGCTCATTCTCGATGATCTCCCCCACGCCGATCGCCCGCGTTTCCACAAGCGCGGCGTTGGCCTGAACTTCAATGGTCTGCGTCACCTGTCCCACTTCCAACACCACGTTGATGACCGGAGTGGCGTTGACCTGCAGGACAATTCCGGTCTGCAGGAACGTCTGAAATCCCGGCAAAACCGCTTCCAGCTGATACGGACCCAATGGCAGGGCCGGCAGAATATAGGAGCCGGTTTCGTTCGTCACGACCGTTCGGGGGGCACCGGTGTCGGTTTTGGTAGCGGTCACCTCCACGCCAGGTATTAAGGCGCCGGTGGCATCGGTCACGGTACCACCGATTTGAGCCGTCGCCTGCGCCCATACCGTGACACAGCTGAAAGCCAGAACCAGCGAAATACTGAATAGACTACTGAATCTACACTTCATTAATATCTCCTCCACTGAGAGAGCAAGCTGGATCGCGGCCACTCTTATTTGGCGAGTGGCACGCTCTCCTGCTTGACAGGCATCCCATCAATCTCACTGCACTACATTTACACGAAACTTCGGAAAACTATACCCCACCGGGGTATGGTGTGCAACCCAAACTAAGGTGGCGCGGGAAGAGGTCTATTTCAATTTTCTGTGGGGCCCATAGACGCCGTTCGAGGCGGGAATCGCTTTGGACCGGAGATGCCGGGCATCAAGCTGATGAAAAAGGAGTTATACGTCAGGATGGGGAACGCTGAAACCCAAAGCAATTGGGTTTCAGCGAAGATCAGACCATTTTCCCAGAGTCAGTCGCTGAGAGAACGGCTGGGCCGTCCTCTCTATTAGTCTGAAACGGGAGTTTTACCCAACAGTCGATCTAGTGTCGCCATGGGTCCGGCCGTATCCCAACCCTGCGGGCCGGGAAGCGTCTTGTGACGCACGACACCATCGGAATCGAGGACGTAAATGCGATCGGGGAAAGCGGCGTAAGTAATCTCAACCGCGTTGTCAAGCTTGTCGAGAACCGTCGGAAAACTCAGATCGAGGCTCGTCGTACAGAGCTCCGCGACCGCTTCCCGCTGGTCATAGGTTTCTGTCTGGTTGACCTGGAGGCCACCGACGATGTTGCCCGGATGGGCCTCTTCGATGTAGACCATCAGGAAATTAGCCTCATCCTTATACTCTTGATACCAATCTTCGGTGTCACCGACACCGGCTACGAAGGGGCCTCAGGTGTAACTCCCGAAGATTAGAACTGTAGGCCTGTTCCACAATGAGGACAGCTGGAGTTCTTTGCCGCCACTCATCCGGTTCAGGGCAAAGTCCGGTGCCTGATCGCCAATACCCGGGCCACGTACGACCCGCAGCGAATCGTCGGCTTGCCGGCGGAATTTGCTGATGAACCGGCCGTTCTGCTCAACTGTGTCACCACCGCTCTTGGGCGTGAGAGACAGGGCATAATCCGATTTGAAAGTCACCCAGGGCAGCTTGTCGAACTCGTTTCGAAATCCTCCGACCGATGAGTAGGCTTCCGACTCTTCATCGAACACCAGTTCCGCCGTGAATTTATCGAACACCTCGGATGCGGACAGCAGGGAATCACCCGCTTTCGTGTCGGGCAAATCCGAATGCTCCGGCAACTGCAAGTGGGCGTCATAGGTGAACATGAACTGGACTGTTTCCCCATCCCCCGCGGCAAAAGCTTCAGCCCACTGGTCCCGCTGTTTGCGAATGCCGGCAACGTCGACCGAATCGAACACGTCCGCCGGTACATTACCCATTTCCTGGGTTCCAATGAACACCGCATCCGGATCCCAGATTGTGTCTTCGTTCAGAACTGCGCTCGAAGGCACTGAGTTGGTCGCCACCTGATCCGTTGCCGTACAGCCTGCAACAACGGCCAGTAGGACGACGAGGCTTGCAGGAAATCGCATGAGCTACCTCACTGGTGATGATTGCTTGTTTTCAGTCACGAAACTACAGTGCCAAGAACATTATCACCTGCCTATTAAGCGGTCAATATTTTCGCGATACGGTCCTGGGTCGGGCGAGAATCCTGTTCGTGGTCTGCCTCCCATGCTGAATTTTCTGGGCCCGGTAAACGGCAGTGGTTGGACGGACCGCAGACCTCCGAATTCATGGACGAAGAAAAGGGTTCCCGGCGACGGCCCATCTTGAAGAATCAGTGCGTCGCTGTTGTCTCTCGAAGAATTTAAGGAGAATATAATCCGTTGACAGTTCAGCGTGGTCCAGCTAAATTTCTAGGTTCGTTACTCGCGTCCACGATGCAACCGGTGTGCATCGACCGAAACGACATTCACGGGTGGCGTTAATAATGTACGCTGGAGCAGGTTGGCAGGGATCGCCAGCGACAGTTCCCGTGCGGACGGCGTTTCACGGGGCGGGCCTGATGGCGCCGCGCCATCATAAGTTTCCGGCGCACTCACTCTGGCGCGAAGAAAAATGGGGGTTTAACTACAATGCAAAATCGAATCGCTGCCTGGATCGTGGCTGTGGTGTCGGTCCTGTGCCTGTCGGCCGCGCTGTCCCAGACGGTTCATGCGCAAGTCGACAGCGACGGCTGGAGGCCCTGCCCGCGCTGCCAGAACAATGCGGCCAGAGCCGAAGCCTGGGAAGCAAACAGAATCGACGAGATAACGGAATACGACCGGCGTGATCTCACGGGCGTCTGGGGTTTTAACGGCGTAGGCGGGGCCTTCAGGAACAACGCGCCTCCGTTTACAGCTTACGGACAGGAGCTCCACGAGCAAACCCTGGGAGTGATGCCTGCGAACGGCAGGCTCCGCTACAATCAGGGCTCTGAGAAAGACTACTCCCTGCTGAACTGTAATCCGCTCGGCAACCCACGGCTGTATAACTACAACTACGGGTTTGAGTTTGTGATGCTGCCCGACAGGGTGCTCCAGTTCTGGGAATTGGATCACACCTGGCGCACCATCTGGACGGATGGGCGGAGGCTTCCCGAGTTTGCCCCGGTCCCGAATTGGCTGGGGTGGAGCATCGGGCACTGGGAAGAGGACACCTTCGTTATCGAGTCCACCGGCTTTGATGAGCGCTCGTGGATCGAGAGAACCCCCGCCCGTGACGGCATGCCTGGCGGCGGCTACCCCCACTCCGAAGAGATGCGCGTCGTGGAACGTTACACCCGCGACACCTACGGAACGCTCGAAGCTGACCTGACGATAACCGATCCGATGGTTTATACCGAACCGTGGGTAACGCCGACCGCCAGCATCGTGCTGGTTCCAGGCGCGGAACTGTGGGAGCATTTTTGTGTGCCGACAGAGTCGGACGCGTTTAACGAAGATTTCAGCGAAAGTGACTGACAGCCAGGTGCGATGGCTCCGTTGACCCCTGCATCTGCGCAACCGGTTAAATTGTTGACAGGTCAGTGGTCCCGGTGCTTATATGAGGTATGTAAAGTAATGGTATTTACTTACAGGAGGTTTGTTGTGGATATTCGACGAGGATTGGTGGTTCTGGCAGTTGTCGTGGCGGTCTCTTCCATGCTCGGTAGCGTGGCTCTGGCGCACCACGCCCGGTCTGCCTATAGCGAAGAAGATGTAACGCTTGAGGGCGTTGTGGTCGGTTTCACGTGGAGAAACCCGCACGTTCAACTCGCGTTCGACGTGACGGACGAAAATGGCAAGACAGAAACCTGGAGAGGCGAATTGTCTGCTGTTACCTCGATGATTGCGGCAGGGCTGAATCGAAACACCTTCAAGGCGGGCGACGCGGTCAGGGTCGAGGCTCGGATCGCAAATTCCGGCGAGCCTTTTGCCGTTCTCGGTTCGCTCTGGAAGGATGGCACGAAGATTCTCGACGGTGAATACCGAAGCGAGACTCGCTGAGCCGATAACAGGAACCTCCGAAAATACCTCGTCCGGGTATCCGGCTGGATCGCCTGGGCGAGGTTTTTCTTGTGCCCGAGAGCACCTATCCTTCCGCTAACGCCACTTTGAAAACATCACCTTTCTAACTCCTTCCTTTTCTCAAAACCATTCTAATGTTCGCTCTGCATTTTCGAAGATGTTCTGTGCTGCAATAATGAAAATTCCGGGTGCTATACTCGGCGCTCATAGAGGAATTCTGTTGCATGCAGATCGATCCTAAAAAGTGTGTGGCCTGTGCGAATTGCGTGACTGTGTGTCCGATGAGTGCAATCTATGTCGACACAGTGGCGAACCGCGCCAAGATCGACTACGACGAGTGCGTTGAGTGCGGATCGTGCTACCGCGGAATGAGCCAGGAGCATCTGAATCCGACCCTGGTCCGCGCGGTGCGCGGGCTCGCTAAGCTATTTCGATTCCGATTTGATCCGGAGCCGGACGTGTGTCCGACCGGAGCGTTTGTGATGGAAGATCTGGAATGGCCTCGGATTGCCCGCCGTGTGTTCAGCGACCCCGTCGTCGAGCACAAATCCACCGGGATCGCGGGACGGGGAACGGAGGAGGTTAAGACCAACGATGTCGCGCATCGGATAGGCGTTAACGAAGTCGGCTACGTCATCGAGTTCGGTCGACCCGGAATCGGTGTCCGATTCCACCAGATCCAATCGATGACGCTGGCGTTGGCCCGTATCGGAGTCGCTTTCGAAGCAAGTAACCCGATTACGCATTTGATGATCGATCAGGCTAGCGGTGCGCTCCAAGAGGATCTGCTCAACGAGAAGATTCTCTCAGCCATCGTCGAGATCAAAACACCACTCGCGGAAGTGAAGACAGTGCTCCACACGGTTTCGGATGTGGCGAAACAGATCGACACAGTCATCGCTGTCGGTGTGTCCACACGGTGCGACGAAACCGGAGAAGATCCTCGACTGGCACCGCTGCTCGAAGAACTCGGCTATCGCTTCGAACGTGCCAAGACCAACATGGGTCTGGGGCGGATCACCAACCTCGAGCTTAGGGAGGGTCAGGGTGACCAACACCTTGCATCGGTCCGGTAAGGCAGACAGCTTCCGGGACGACTACATCATTTTCGCCATGCCGTCGAGGGGCAAGAATGATGTGGGGGCCATAAGGAAGCTCAAAAGCTTTCTGAAGATTTGTATTCGGCACGATCCGTCGAACATCGGTGCCTCCGGTCAGAGCAGCTATCGCCCCTCGAGCAACCTCAACCCTACCGTTCACTGGAGACGGGATATCGATCCTGACTTTGAAGGTGTCGTCGAAGGCGTGACAAAAAGTGGAACCGCGGCTGCCGTGTTCGACTCGCGTGAGAAGGCCGTGGCCTGCCTCCGCGATGTTATCGACCAAGATATGGGGCTCTCGATCAACATCAGCACCTCCGTAGACGGTGCCAGGCAAGCGGGCCTTCAGTGTGGCATCCCACGTCACAGCGTGGAGTACTCGCTCGGGTTTACAGACCCGAATGACCGTCTGCCGCGGGGTCAGATTCTCGAACTGGCCACGATGTGTGGCCACGGAATGGTTTCCTTCAACCTGGCGCAGAAGATGATCGACATGGTGCGGGAAGGCCGGCGGACTCCGGCCCAGGCCGTGGCCACTCTGACTCGTTTCTGCCCGTGCGGTGTCTACAACCCTTCGCGCGCGATCCGGTTGATCGAAGAAGCCTTAAGCCACCAGTAAGGGTCGCTCTGCTAAGCGTGCGGTCCGCGCAAGCCGATCACCTGAATTCCGATCCGACTCAGTAGGTGCGAGCTATGCCCGGCCAAAACAGAGATAGGGCTTACACTGCTCCTCTTTACAGACGTCGCCCCGGATCAAGCTCCTCTTGGCCTACGGTTTGCCAGTGCAATTGCGATGGCCTGTCGTTCCTCGTTGTAGGGATCGTTCACTTGCCGGCACTCGTTGTTGAAGATCATCGTTGAGCGCGAGTCGAGATCGAAGGCCGGCCAATCGGACAACATTTCAGTATTCGGATTGCCTGTCCTTGCAAACGCCGCCCAGGCCGCGCTCATCTTGTCGGCAAGTGGCTGGACCTCGGGGCCCGTACCGACCATCGATGGTGACTGGCTTGCGGTGTCGAGGGCAAAGGGAATATCCATCGTGTGTGCAGCCCGGATAGTCCCGCCGCTGACCGGCGAATACCACTGGAAGTAGTATCGGTATACCGGTGCCCCGCCTTGCATTCTCTTGCGTTCCATTTCGAGATCGGTGCCCAGGCGGGCGCCGCCGGCATCGGAGGCCGCAATTAAATAGAGCTCGAGGTTGCTCGCCGCAGGCCTGTTCTTTCGGAATATGGCAGCCACGTCCCCGGCCGTTGAAGCGTCGACTCTCAGGGTCTCCTGAAGGCGTCTTTGAAGGCCCGCTTCGTCGAGTTCGTCGTAGTTCATTTCCGCGTCCCAGGTGACCTCGGTCTCGGTGGATCCGATCAGGAGCGGGATGTCGGCACAGAGTTCGCTGGCCTCAGGGTCGAAAACGTGTGTCGGCAGTGATGATCCGTCCGCTACGGGACCCAGACGGAACGGCACGGCCCCTGGAGTAATCGTCAGATCGAGCAATTGTGCGACGGGTAAGTTCTGGATTTCGCCGATCCGGTTCCTGTCCAGTCCCAGATGGCCGAGGACAGCCTCCGCGCCCACGGCCGCGTCGCTGGCTGAGCCGCTCCGCACTGCGGATCCGCTCATCACGACGGCTTTGTGGAACAGGCCGCGGGCCGCAGGCATTCCCATCAGCGTGCTGACTTTGCCTGCACCACCGGACTGACCCATGATCGTGACGTTTGAGGGGTCGCCGCCGAAGTTCTCGATGTTGTCCCGCACCCATTCCAGAGCGGCGACGAGATCTTTCATGCCGACGTTGCTCGACTCTGCGTATTTATCCCCGCCGATTTCAGACAGGTGGAGGAAGCCGAAGATGTTCAGGCGATGGTTGACGGTAACGGCGACGACGTCCTTCTTGCCGGCCAGAGCCGTCCCGTCGTAGTTGTCCCAGGACCCTGCGCCTCGGGAATAACCGCCTCCGTGAAACCACACCATGACTGGCCGCCGCGTCCCGTCGTTCGTCGCCGGCGTCCAGACGTTCAGCATCAGACAGTCCTCGCTCATCGCCTCGCCCGGGTTCAAGGGCACCGCCGCGGGAATGATTCGGTCACCCTCGGCCCGTATCTGAGGCGAACGCGGTCCCCATTCCAAGGCCTCACGCACGCCGGTCCATGGGGCCGGTTTCGCAGGGGACATGAAACGGCCGGGGCCCGCCGTCGAAGCGCCGTAGGGCAATCCCTTGAAGCTGTAAACGCCGTTATCGAAAAGGCCGCGGACTCTTCCTGAGGCTGTATCCGCGATTGCCTCGGCCGCGGTATCACCCCCGACATCACCGCCAGCCGGGCTGCATCCGGCAAGGCCGCCCCCCATCAGAACTCCCGCGGCGAGAGCGCTCCGTTTCAGGAAAGCCCGCCGGTCCATGCCGCGTACCATCTGTTCCCATTCCCGTGAATTCATTTGCTGCTCCTAAACGTTGCCGGCCGGTGTGGCGATATCCAAATTTTGGAACACTATACTACCGCTTGGACCGAATCGTGAACGCAGGCGAAGGCTGCAGGACCACCGGTCAATTTTGTGTCGGTTGACTGTATGGGTCTGCTACCCTCCGCTTAACACAATCGCTAGAAATGTTACGTCACCACAACGTCAGAAGGAGACACCCATGAGCTGCTACGTCAGAAGGAGACACCCATGAGCTGCTATCGGATACCGATTTTCTTGAGTGTGTTCCTTGCAGCCAGCCCAACCGTGACTCGGGCGACGGCCCAATCCGCCGACGTTCATGTAGCCGCCGCCAGAACTGCGGCATTCGACCCGGGACTGCACGATTTCACGGGCACCTTTACTGCTGTTTGTGCCGAGCGTGAGCCGGGTACACAGGGTTTGCCAACACCGGGCGAACCTGCAGATTTCAACGCCCGGCCGATTCCGGAGCGTTCCGAATGGTACATGGAGCCGGTGAAGGTGTTCGACAACCTGTACAACGTCGGGACCATTTTCCATGTGTGGGCGGTGACAACGTCTGAAGGAATTATCCTGCTCAATTCGGGCAAAGACTACTCCATGGAAGGCGTTGTCGAAGGACTGCAGTTCATAGGTCTCGATCCGGCCGATGTCGAATATGTCGTCATCCTTGCGCCACACGACTTGCACTATGGGGCAGCCAAACTGTTTCAGGACCGTTATGGTTCGCGCATCCTGCTGTCCGAAGCCGATTGGAACATCATAGAAGAGACCGAATATGTTCCCGCGAGGCTCAAACCCAGGAAAGACATAGTGTTGATGGACGGGCAGAAACTGACTCTCGGCGATACGACGCTGACCGTGCAGGTCACGCCGGGCCACGGCCCGGGCTCGCTTTCGATCCTCGTTAGAAGAGACCGAATATGTTCCCGCGAGGCTCAAACCCCTGAGGGACGGCAACCAACGGCATCTGGGTGCGCTGGTTGGAGGTCGGGATTGGAACTTTCTGGAGGAAGGGCTTCACTATTTTTCAAGTGAAGAAGAGGCCATAGCAACCTGGCAGGCATCGACCTCCCGGTTTCGGGACATAGCGGCGCGGGCCGGAGCCGATGTCCTTCTGGCGACACGTTCGCACCACGATCAATCAGATTTGAAAAACCGCGCTTTGCGCGCGCGCGGGCCGGGTGAGCCCCATCCCTATGTGGACAGGAATGCCGTCGGCCGCTACTTGACGGTGATCAGTGAATGCATGAGTGCCCAATTGGCGCGGAGAGCAGGGGAGTAGTCTTGGCCCCTCTCTGTTTTCTTCCCGTGCACGAAGAAAAAGCGAACAGAGCTTGAAAATGGATGTCCGGCCTTTCCCAGCTTGAGCCATACCGGATTCCATCACCCTGTCGGGCGCATCCCCATCCTGTATTGCGCGGCAAGAGTTCAGATGCGGTTTGAGGATTATAGAATTGGTGCAAACATATCAATTGACACATAAAGATCGAGGATACTAGCATGACTTCGCATTGAATCTCAGGAAGACCGATGTCACACTGTGAACTGGCGTAGGCCACTCGAGCGAGTCGCACTTCTAATCGCCATTTTATCAGTTTAGAAATTTCCGGACATCGGACTTCACGAGTGAAGGAGAGAGAAATGAAACGTACTGTAATTGCACTGTTGGGATTCGCCTTCGTTGTCACGGTCGGGTCGATAGGTGCAGAACCCCTGCTCGCCCATCACGGCCGCGGGAATACTTATGAGACAGACGGGACGCACGAGATTCACGGTATTGTGAAAGAGGTGCGGTGGCGCAATCCCCACATCGCGTTCCTGGTCGATGTGACGGACGATAGCGGCGAGGTGGTCACCTGGGTTCTCGAGCACAGCAACGTCAGCACGCTCGCGCGCCTGGGCTACGGCCGGGCCACTTTGCGGCCCGGAATGGAAATAGACGTTGTAATGAATCCGTGCACCATGGACCGAACGTGCGGGCTTAACAGGGGCGTCACCCTGGAAGACGGTACGCAGATCTTCCTGCGAGGGGTGTCCGACGAAACGCCCGGGAGGCTCAATCCGCTTGGCGACACCCGGCAATCAGTTAACTAGCAGCGGAATCGCAAAGCTTAAGGCGTATGGATCGTGCGCCTAGATATTTTGATTGTAAGAAATTGGAAGAGTTGATTTAAGGAGTCCCAAATGCGAAATCGTTTAATGAGTTTTCTAGGCACCGTGGTGGGTTCAGCTTCCCTCCTGGTGGTTCCTGGTGCATTCCTGACGACATTTGCTCCGGTGGCTGCGGCGGAATGTATGGAACCGCAAAGCGGAGATGCCCGTGACTTTTCGGGGATCTGGTACCGCGACGAAGGCGATTGTGGTTTTGGCCCGCCGGGAAGCGCCCCGGACCTGACGCCGGACGGTGTAGAGGCGCTCATGAAGAACGTGCCGACTCGGCCCCGACATCCTCTGCATCTGGAGCGGGTGGGGGGAGATGAGAACGGCGCCGACTTCAAGCTATCGAACGACCCGGCCATGCAATGTAATCCGAAAGGCCTGCCCCAGATGGTCGTCGATACGGCGCATGATCATCACGAAGTGGTTCAACTCGATAACAGAATCATTCAGCTCTGGCAGGAAGAGCGCTTGCCTCGAGAAATCTGGTTCGACGGTCGGGCGGTCCCGTCAGGCGATGACCTCCTGAACCTCGGACCTTCCTGGTATGGCATGTCGGTGGGGCACTGGGAAGGCGACACCCTCGTTGTCGAGACGGTGGGACTGGATCCCCGGGCCTGGGTCGACATATACGGATACCCGAAGAGTGAAGACGCCCGCTTAATCGAGCGCTACACCCGGCGTGGGGATACATTGGAAATGGTAGCCACGCTGATTGATTCAGCCTACTACACAGAAGATTGGGTTTCCGACACCAAGACATGGACGTTGGAGCCGTCCGATGCGATAGCGGTCAACAATTTCGGCTGGTACGGGGTATACCCCAGTCTCGTCGATCTACTGTGTGCACCGATCAATGGCGACGGATCGGCGTCCAATCCTTTCGGTGGCGACTAATCAGTTCCTGTACTGTAAGCCCCCTCATTGCTCGGCTTTGAGGCCGAGTAGAGGGGGCTTACTCGCAGAGTTTGATTCTTGGTGAAGCCTAGAGCGGGAAGAGCGTTGTACTTCGAATAGCTCAAGGCCGAATTGGACACTGTGATTTGGCGATTTGGCCGGTTCGTCCCGCCGTTAGTTGCGTTTTTGCAAGACTCGCTCCCTTCCCGATCGCATTCTTCAACTCAGGGTTAAAGACTCTGGCTGTGTCGCTTAGTGTCCTGTCTGAAGTGCGCGGCTGATGTGAGGGAAGGAACTCAGTGTGGTCGTCGTTGCCTGATTCGATGTGCTTCTGACTCTATATGCAAGGGCCTGCTAACCGGGCAGGGTTGGATGTCGTTCGTCATTTCCCCGCACGGTCCCTCCGTGCGGGGTTCGGTGGGATCTTCTCCTTAGCTTTCTTAATCGGGCGCGTTTGCCAGCCAGGCCAGTTGCGCATCGGCACATTCGCCGACCACCGTCAGATGGCGCCTGACGGCTTCGCTGCTGACAAAGGGATGCGCGTCGCCTGGTAAACGAAAGTTGACTGCGTTGATTTTGTCCAGCGTCCGGTCGTGGTTCGTGTGGCTCGACAGATAAACATCAGCGCGAGCCCGTGCCGTTATGTCCCGAAAACGTTTGGCCGAGGCACTGTAGGTTCGCAGAGCATCAGCGCGCTCTGAGAAATGCCGGTAGCCGAAGCCGTTCCCGCCCCAAAGGCTGCCAAGATGCCATCGGTCTCCATCTTTGAGTGGAACCAGCGTCGATATCGTGCCCGGAGTGTGACCGGGTGTGACGTAGAGAGTCAGCGTCGTATCCCCGAGCGTCAGTTCCATACCATCGGTGGCGATCATGTCTTTTCTGGGCTTGAGCTCCGCAGCGTTGTTGTCATTGGCCATCACGTCCCAGTCCGCCTCCGACATGATGATGCGTGCGCCGTAAGTATCCTGGAGATATTTGGCACCCAGATAATGGTCGCCGTGGGCGTGCGCCACAATGACGTACTTGATATCAGCCGGATCCAGACCCAGTTGGGTGAGTCCCTCCGTGATCTGCGCTTCAGCCATGTAATCGAAGGCCGTGTCGTGCAGGATAATGCCTTCCGAAGTCGTCACCGCCCACATTGACTGCAAATAGCTGCCGACGTAGTAGAGGTTGTCAAACAGTTGCGCGGGGGCCTCGTACCAGTCCTCGCGCGGCGGTATTGTGCGCGTGGTCGGCGCCGGAGTTGGAGCGGGTGTCGCTTGGGCGGCGGGTGCAGGCCGGGGAGGGGCCGGCTCCCTGCAAAGCCCATCGAATATCCAGGTGAAATCCTGTCCGGGGGCGTACGCTGCGGCCCTGGCCGCGGCGACATGAGACTCAGCCGCACCGGCCTGGCCGAGCGCCTGACTTCGGTTCAAGCCACTCAGAAGCAGGACAGTGCAGAACATCGGTACCAGATGGCCCTTCATTTTTATTGACTCCTTTGACTTCTCGCGCCCTCAGGCGAACTGCGTGCTTGCTGATTCGTGTTGGTTTCGGAGGCGAATTATATCAGATTGCACCTCATCAGCACCTTACTTGGCTACGCTCTCTGTGACACAAATCGCATGCGATTGGACCGATTGCTGTTGCTCCAACCCAAGCGCCTACTTCCTGATAATTTTTTTGATTTTCCCGCCGAGCGTCCCGGTGTCAGCCAGGTACAACGCGCCGGTTTCTGGATCCAAAGTAATATTGTGTGGCCGGGCTTCGAGACCGCCGATCACCTCAATTGTCCGCCCGTCTTTCACGACCTTGATCCTCTCCCCGTCGGTATCACCGACGTAAACCGTATCGTCAGCATCCATCGTGAAGCCGGATCCCATGATGAGGTCCAGATCGGGCCACTCTTCGATAAACGTGCCGTTTTGATCCCAAACCTGAATACGTGGCTCGTTGGAATGACCATCCAAAACGATCAGGCGACCTCGCGAGTCAATCTGGACCCCATGGATCTCTTCAAATTCGCCCGGTTCCTTTCCGGCAACGCCACCGATCACCTTAATGAAGGCTCCCTCGCTCGAAAAATGTACGATCCGGTTGTTCCTGTAACCGTCCGCGACAAAGATATCGCCATTCGGAGCTACGGCAACGTCACTTGCGCGATTGAACGCGTCGGGCGAACTGTTGTTGCCCGCGACGCCTTTCGTGCCAAGCGCCATGACCTGCTGCCCGTCCATGGTGAATTTGTAGATCATCTGGCCACTTCTGTCTCCGATCCAGACGAAGCCTTCATGGTCGACATCGATGTTGTGCGAGTCGAGAAACAAACCCTCGCCCCAGGAGTCCTGGAGTTCTCCCTCGCGGTTGAAAATCAGGACTTGCGGATCCGAGCGTTTCAACACGAGTATCGATCCCTTGCCATCGGCCGCTATCGACCTCGTATCGGACCTCTCGCCTCCCGCCGTGTTCACGTGGGGCGCCCCAAAGATGGTGGCCGTGTAGTTGCTGTTCGTAGTCTGGGCGAAAGCAGATGCACCCAACCCGAACACGACGCATGTCACACACATAAACTTTTTCATCGAAACCCTCCGTCAATGGCGTCATTCAAAAATGTGGTCACTCGAATTTCCAGGGCCTGAACAAAACAGACCTCCACTACTCCATCGGTTCGATCCGGCGAATCTGCCCAGCAGCATCAGGGTGACTGTAGCTGGTGAAGTAGATCAGACCATCGGGACCCTGCCGCACGTCGCGGAGCCATTCGCCAATAGCGCTGAACAGGTTTTCGCGAACATCCGTTCCGTCCGGGCTGAATGCGACGCGATGAAGCTGCTGGGTTGCCAGCCCGCCCACGAAGAGACTGCCCGTCCATTCGGGGAACCGGTCCCCAGTGTAGAACATCATTCCAGTTGGATGGATGTCTGGAGTGCGCCAGATGATTTCTCCCTCCGTCAGTTCAACTCCCTCGGGCCGGGGCAGTATGGGGACCGGAGTCCCGCCGGCAGCGCTGCCGGACCCGCCCACCGAGGTGTAGGGCCAACCATAGTTGCCGCCGGGTGTGAGGATGTTGGCCTCGTCGCCGTGTTCCAGGTCCCAGACCTCCCCGGTTTCGGGATGAACGACCAGACCGTGCACGTTCTGATGTCCAATGGTGAATATTTCAGGACGGAATCCGTCGCGGCCCACAAAAGGATTACCGGGCGCAGGAGTGCCGTCGTCGTTGAGACGCAGGATCTTACCCGCGTGGTCGTTCATTTGTTGGGCGCGCACGGTCTGGGGACCTCCGCCCCCAACGCTGACCGTCATGTACAACATGTCGTCCGGAGCGAATACGATCCGCGAGTTCTGACGTCCCATTGTCATGGCCCACGCGTCCGCCACGAACAATTCCTCGAAGTCGTTCAGCGTCGTCCCGTCAAACGTACCGCGACCCAGGGCCATCGTGGTGCCGTCTGCGCCGGATATGTTGTAGGTGAGATACACCAGGTTGTTTTCTGCAAAGTTCGGATGAAGCTTAACGTCCATCAAGCCCTGTGAGGCGCCGGTGTGATTCACTTCCGGCACACCGCCGATGGGCTCCTGCTCTAGCTCGCCGTCACGAATGAGGCGTAAGCGGCCTTCCATCTCCGTAAAGAGCATGTCCCCGTCGGGCAGAAAGGCCATGGAATACGGGTAGGACAGACCGTCGGCGACCGTGACGACACGAATCTGGTACTCCGTCGTCTCGAATACCTGGGCTTCAGGAACTGCAGCGACATCGGGTGGATTCTCCGCCTCGGGGGCTCCGGGAGTACAGCCGACAGCCAGCGTCAAGAACAGGACGGCCCGGAATCCGATCGCGATGAAGCGCATCGGTGAGGACGGGTGTTTCATAGCCTACCTCCGTAACAATGAAATGGCTCTGGGTTCATAAATTTGGCGCGGAATATAACATGATCGATAGCCAGGCCGATTATAATTCCATCCCTGGCCAAAAGATTTGACTATGTTGAGGTTGGAAGTTTACGATGCGGGGCAATTTTAGGAGTATGCCAATGGCGAGCGCACTGAGGGTAGGAGCCACCTGCGGTTTCCTGGTACTGATAATCGTGTTAGGGGGGGCGACGCTGGGGGCCCAAAGCGTTGAGCAGTTCGATAAGTCCTTTTTGTTTATCGGAAACTGGGATACCGGGATCGGGAACCCCGACGGTCAGGATCGCGGGAATTGCGGCGGCCGCCTGGGAGACTACGGTGAAAAGCTGCTCAACTGCTCGTTGCCGGTTGACCAACTCCCTTTGAATCTGCGGGGGGAAGCGTGGCTCGAGTTCGCAGATCAACGCGCCTCACCGGCGCTGGCCGAGTGTGCGGAGGTGGCCGTGCCAGGCCTGGTGGCCGGTGGGGTCTACATATCCGGATATCCGAACCGATTGGAGTTTCAGCATCCCGCTGAGGCGGGGACAATCGTTGGCCGGACCATCTGGATGGATGGTCGCGGACACCCGGAGGCTCGAAAGCTCTTCCAGCACGGGGATTCGATCGGCTGGTGGGACGGAGACGATCTGGTTGTCGAAACCACCAACTTCACATTCGATCCGGATGGTATCGATGATCATCTCCACATGGCCTCTTCGGTGCGGAAGAGAGTGACCGAGCGCTACCGCATCATCGACGATGACAATCTGCGACTCATCATCACACTGGAAGATCCAGTGTTCCTGACCCGGCCGTTCACCTACGCGTACGTCTTGAACAGACTCGAGGGAGGGCCGCGGACGGGTTGGCGTGCCTGCGATCCCGAGGTTGCCAGAAACGAGGTTCTTTTCGCTTACCCTGGAGATAAGTATCCGGAGGACTGAGTAAGAATAGGGTAAGAGTAAGTAGGGAAGAGTGGGTGGGGCAATGGAACCCGTCTCGCCCTGCCAGGACCAAGACCCGCCTGTTGTGTCACCAATCGATGCTCCCGTGCGTCGGACGAGTCCGTTCGGCCGCTTGATTCGTCCCGCCTGCGAATGCGCCCCCTTCATTAAGCCCCCTTCATTAAGTTGCGCCACAGCATAGGGTCGACTATCCTCAGATGTGTCCTGTTTCCTTTCAACTTCCTCTTGTTCTTGCGCACAGACCTCTGCGCGCTACTTCCTTCTCTGACAGGCAAACCGGGACGGGTCCCACACGTGTTGTCTCGTGCTCCCGTCTCTTTTAACGAGGTTCTAAGATGAAAATCAGAGTGCTTGATAACGACATCGAGCTCCCAGACTTTGACCCGAAAAAATTCGGGGCGAGGCCGGTTCTGATCATTGCCGCGATTGTTTTCGGGCTGGCGATGGTCTGGAGCGCCGTGTATCAGATTGCGCCCGAAGAGGCCGGAGTCGTGCTCCGTCTGGGGCGCTTTGTCCGGACGACGGATCCCGGACTCCGCTTCAAGATCCCATTTCTCGAACAGGTTCAGAAAGTGCCGGTCCAGCGGCAGCTCAAGCAGGAGTTCGGCTTCCGGACTGTTACCGCGGGAGTTCAGAGTAATTTCACGACCGTCGGCTTGAACGACGAGTCGTTGATGTTGACGGGTGACTTGAACGTGGCCGTCGTGGAGTGGATCGTCCAGTACCGTGTGGCCGACGTCTACGACTACCTGTTTAAAGTGCGCAATGTCGAGGAAACATTCCGTGACATGAATGAAGCCGTCATGCGAGAGGTCGTCGGTGATCGTACGGTTACCGAGGTTCTCACGATCGGAAGGCAGGACATCGAGGTCACTGCGCAAGTCCGGCTGCAGAGGCTGAGCGATCAGTATGAGAACGGAATCCGGATCGAGCAGGTTGTGTTGCAGGACGTCAATCCGCCGGACCCGGTGAAACCTTCCTGGGACGAGGTGAACCAGGCACAGCAGCAACGGGACCAGTTGATCAACGAAGCGCTGACCGACTACAACAGCGTCATCCCCAGAGCCCGGGGTGAAGCCGAGCAGGCGATTCTTCAGGCGGAAGGGTACGCGGTGAACCGCGTCAATCGTGCAGAGGGTGATGCCGCCCGCTTTATAGCCGTCTATGACGAGTATCGCCAGGCTCCTGAAGTGACTCGCCGACGGATGTACCTGGAAACAATGTCGTCCATGATGGCCCGTGTTCCCGGCAAGGTGATCCTCGACAGCAACGCCCAGGGCATTCTTCCGTTGCTTCCCCTCGATGGAATTACTAACCGGCTCGCCAGCAACTCTCTGAATCAAGGAGGCAACTGATGAAAGGCATGGCCAAAGCTCCACTATTGATATCGGCCGGTATCGTTGGATTGATTCTCCTCGGCAGTGGACTCTTTGTCGTGGACGAAACCCAGCAGGTGATCATCACGCAATTCGGCGACCCCGTCGGCGAAGCGATCACGACCCCGGGTCTCAAGTTCAAAATACCCTTTATCCAGATGGCCAATTATTTCGACAATCGTTTTCTGGAATGGGACGGTGAACCGAATCAGGTGCCGACCCGCGACAAGCGGTTCATCTGGGTGGATGCCTATGCACGCTGGAGGATCAGTGACCCCCTGATGTATCTGGAAAGACTCCGCGGGGATGAGAATACGGCCCAGTCGCGCCTGGACGATATTCTGGACGGCGAGACGCGCAACGCTATTGCCCGCAACGATCTGCTCCAGGTGGTTCGGACCAGCAACCGGCAACCCGAGACGGTCGAAGGCGATCAAGAGGAAACCGGAATCCTCGACGAAATCACGACCGGCAGGGCGGACATCTCGGCGGGTATTCGAGAGACGGCTGCGCCACGGTTGGCCGAACTCGGGCTCGAACTCGTCGATTTTCAGATCAAGCGGATCAATTACGTGGCAGAAGTGCAACAGGATGTATTCGCGCGAATGATCGCTGAGCGGCAACGAATTGCGCAACAGTACCGTTCAGAAGGTGAAGGAGAAGCAGCGCGCATCCGGGGCGAGAGGGAACGCGACCTCCAGGCTATCCAGTCGGAAGCCTACCGGCAGGCCGAGGAAGCTCGAGGCGTGGCTGACGCTGACGCCTCGCGCATTTACGCGGATGCCTACAGCCGGGATGGTGGGTTCTATGAATTCACCAAGAGCATGGAGACCTTCGAGACCGCGATCGATCCCAATACGCTCATGATTCTGACGACGGATAATGCGCTGTTCAAGTATCTCAACCAGCCGCAATGAGAGACGTATTTTTCGCAAGGCGAATAAAAAGGGCCGCTTGGCTGCGGCCCTGAATACGCCCGACAGGATTTGAACCTGTGACCTCTGGTTTCGGAGACCAGCACTCTATCCAGCTGAGCTACGGGCGCGGACAGCTTCAGTCTAGGGATTGGGGAAACTTGCGTCAAGACGATCCCTTGCCCCTCGAAACCGCAGGATCCCCTACGCTTTCTGTAAAGCTGCGGTCGAATTAGAATCTGGAAGACCTTGGAAAACGATGACGGGTGGACGCGCATGAGTGGACGGAAATGAACGGCGAACTTGCAGACAGCCCTGAGCTCGAACAAAGCCCTGAGCTTCGAAAGAGCCGGGTTGCCACCAAGTACTGGCATGTTGTTGAAGATGGTCGTGTCCAGTGCGATGTCTGTCCGCGATTCTGCCGCTTGGGGGAGGGGCAACGGGGATTCTGTTTTGTGCGTGCGCGTCACGAGGATCAGATCGTTCTGACGACATACGGTCGTTCCAGTGGTTTCGCGATTGATCCCATCGAGAAGAAACCGTTAAATCACTTCCTGCCGGGCACGTCGGTTCTTTCCTTCGGTACCGCCGGCTGCAATCTGGGTTGCCGGTTCTGCCAGAACTGGGACATCAGCAAGTCGCGTGAGTTCGACACCCTTACCGTCGAAGCGTCTCCCGCGGCGATCGCCCGTGCGGCGGAATCGGAGGGTTGCCGGAGTGTCGCGTTTACCTACAACGATCCCGTCATCTTTATGGAGTATGCGATCGACGTCGCGCGCGAATGCAGGAAGAGGGGTATACGGACCGTCGCTGTGACGGCCGGATACATTGCCGCCGAGCCCCGTAAGGAATTCTTCGAGTATATAGACGCGGCGAACGTTGACCTGAAGGCCTTCACGGAGAGTTTTTATTCAAAGATCTGTGCGGGACACCTGGACCCGGTGCTCGAGACGCTTCTTTACCTGAAGCGGGAGACGGATGTCTGGGTCGAACTGACGGACCTGCTCATTCCTGGTGAGAACGATGGTGATGACGAACTGGACCAGATGACTGCTTGGGTGGTGGACCATCTCGGAGTGGACACACCGCTGCACTTTTCGGCGTTTCATCCGGACTGGAAGCTCCTGGATCGTGGTCCGACTCCCAGGGAAACCCTTATGCGCGCACGCCGGATCGCGATCGGAAACGGTTTGCGGTATGTCTACACGGGAAACATTCACGACGTTCAATCTGACACGACCTATTGCCACGCTTGCGGGGGCAAGCTCATCGGTCGTGACTGGTACGAACTCCACGAGTGGAACCTGGACGAAAGTGGGCGATGCTCCGCCTGCCATGCGGCGTGTGCAGGGATCTTCGATCCGCTGCCAGGAAATTGGGGCCGGCGTCGGGACCCGGTCGAGATGGACAGATTTAGATGACCTCGGAGCTTGACCTCGAGCGTCAGCATCATCCCGATGCGATTCGCGAGCGATTGGAGAGCCCCCGTTCCAACGTACGTCGCCAGCGCAGTGCTGGGAGCGATCGACGGGTCCGTGACGACGTTTGCGATCGTGGCCGCATCGGTGGGCGGCGGACTCTCCGAATCCGTGATCATCGTATTGGGTCTGGCAAACCTGCTGGCGGACGGCTTCAGCATGGCTGTGGGCAACTACCATGCCACCGAGAGTCAGGTCCAGCGGATCGAGATGGCGCGCCGCGTCGAAAACGATCATATCGACAGGGTGCCGGAAGGCGAGAGGGAAGAAGTCCGCGTGATCCTGGAACGTAAAGGGCTTAGCGGGGAGTCTCTGGAGAACGCCGTAGCCGTGATTACCAGTGACCGCCGCCTGTGGGTGGACACGATGGTGGCTGAAGAATGGGGACTGCCTGTATCGCACCCGTCGCCTTTCAAGGAAGCTCTCGCTACATTCGGCGCGTTCGGGGCGTGCGGCTTTCTTCCCCTGCTCCCCTTCCTTGTTCTGGGAGGGGACCTGCAGGGTCAGTTTGTGATCAGCGTCGGGCTGACAGGTTTCGCTTTTCTGGCAGTTGGCGTGTTGAAGGGGATTGTCCTGGATTCCTCACCCCTTCGGTCGGGGACTGTGACACTCATGACAGGCGGAATTGCCGCGGGATTGGCCTACGCTGTGGGAGCCTTCCTGCGTCTCTGGCTGGGAGCTTAGACCGGGCACTCGGAGGCAGAAGTTCGATGTGCAAAGGTTTAGTCACTGTTCCATCGGATCATCGACTGAACCTGAACGCACGGGCTCGCCGCTTAGTTCTCGGTTCCGTTCACCCGGACCGGCAAGCGTGGCACCGATTTTTGTCAGTGATGGGCCCGTCACTTGGCATTGAAAGTCGCCGCTTGGGATATTTGGGGTTGACACTCGGACCGACATCTTCATAATAGGGGGCGACAAAGATACAACGGAGTATCGTTTGTGTAGACGATGAAGTCTTCGGGAGGGTTGCCCCCGAGGGCTTTTTTTGTTTACGAGACATTGCTGTCTTCACCCGACAAAGGCGTCCATTCACACCCGGAATTGCGGGCGTGGTGGGCGTTTTTTTTGTTTCAACTAAGTGTTTTTGTCACGCAACTATTTCGACGGTCGATTGACCCGTCGGTTGAGGGAAATCTAATGAGAGCTAAGATTTGGACACGAACCCTGGGATTGCTTCTGCTCGGCGGCTGTGTAGTGGGGACGGCCACAGCGCAAGACTCTATTTACTCGGCTTCAGGAGACGTCGCCGTGGTCAGCAGTTACGTCTGGCGGGGCCAGAGATTGACGGACGACCCGAGCCTCCAGCCTTCGATGACCCTGGGTATCGAAGGATTTGCGTTCAACGCGTGGGGCAGTATGGACCTGACTTCGTTTAATGACTTCAATGACGGTGATCCACGCGCAGGCAGGAACGCCGGTCTGAAAGGCCATTTCACCGAAATTGATTACACGTTTTCCTACGACTATTCGTTCGAGGCGGTTTCAGTAGGAGCCGGCGCGATCATCTATACGTTTCCGGAGAGATTCGCGACGACTACTGAAATTTATGGGGCCCTCAGCTTCGATACCGTTCCGCTCGCTCCGAACATAACCCTCTATGTCGACGTGGATGAAACCAGCGCAAGAGGCGGCGACACGGGCCTTTATTTCCTGTTGGGTGCGGGACACTCCTTCCCCATAGACAACGATGTCGTTAGCAGTTTCGACGTGTCGGCTTCGCTCGGCTTCGCAAACGGGGGCTTTACAAAGTTCTACTACAGCGGGCTCGACAAGGCCGGAGCCCACGACGGGAGTTTGACAGCAAGCCTTCCGTTCACAATCAACGACAACTGGTCCGCGGGTGTGTGGTTAACCGTCAGCGGTTTGATCGGTGACGAAATACGGGCCAGTCAGTATACGGGCCCAGATGATGGGACTACGGTCTGGGGCGGTTTCAATCTCAGCCTGAGTTTCTAGTTGAAGTTCTCGGTCTCGATCCGAAGGCGTATCGAGACCACTCACGTAGTTGGAGTTTTTAATTAATCCATCTCGTAAGAGGCAATCGTAAGAACGAGAAGGAGGCACATGTTTATCAAGCGTTGGACCGGTAGATTGATATTGCTGATGGCTGTCGTGGCCTGCATGAGCTCCCTGGCCCATGCGCAAGCGACCGCCGACGAAGCGATGTTCGTGGTGAACAACACCTGGATGATGGTGGCCACATTCCTGGTGTTCATCATGCATTTGGGTTTCGCCTGCCTGGAATCGGGTCTTGTGCAGGCGAAAAACACAGTGAACATCCTGTTCAAGAACATAATGATCGTAGCGATCGGTCTTCTGACCTACGCCATCATTGGTTTTAACCTCATGTATCCCGGAGAGTTTAATGGTTGGTTGGGACTTGGCGGCGATAAGGTCCTAACCACCGCGGCAGACGCTGCTGGAACACTCATCGGATACGCCGACGGGAATTACACGTATTGGACTGATTTTCTCTTCCAGGGAATGTTCGCGGCGACCGGAGCCACGATTGTTTCGGGAGCCGTTGCGGGCCGGATCAAGTTACCCAGCTTCCTTGTGTTTACAGTTGTGTTCGTGGGCTTCGTCTATCCCTGGGTCGGTAGTTGGAAGTGGGGCGGCGGCTGGCTGGATCAGATGGGATTCTATGACTTTGCCGGGTCGACCCTGGTTCACTCGGTTGGAGGCTGGGGTGCCCTAGCAGGCGCGCTGCTGCTTGGACCCAGACTCGGTAAGTACTACGGAAACGAAGTGCGTGCGTTACCGGGTTCCAACATGCCTCTGGCGACGATCGGTGTGTTCCTGCTTTGGATGGGTTGGTTCGGATTCAACGGCGGTTCAGTACTGTCTGCCGATCCCGGACCTGTGTCCTTCACGCTCGTAACCACCTGCCTGGCCGCAGCAGCAGGTATCGTCGCGTCGTATATGACTTCCCAGATCGTGCAGAAGAAACCGGATCTTTCCATGGCGCTCAATGGCGCTCTGGCAGGTCTGGTCGGTATCACCGCAGGCGCCGATTCGGTTTCGGTGATGTCTGCAGTGATCATCGGATTGGTGGCTGGCGTGCTTGTTGTGCTGGCGGTTATCACGATCGATTCCAAGCTCAAGATCGACGATCCCGTGGGTGCGATCTCGGTGCACCTGGTGTGCGGTATGTGGGGCACGCTGGCTGTAGGCATCTTCAGTGCCGATCACAGTGTTGTGACCCAGCTCATCGGCATCGCGGCTTACGGCGTTGTGACGTTTATTTCAGCTCTGGTGATCTTTAGCGTAATCAAGGCGGTCATGGGCCTTCGTGTGTCAGCGGATGAGGAACAGAAAGGACTGGATATCGGGGAGCATGGTATGGAGGCGTATTCGGGCTTCCAGATACTCACAACCGATTAGTCGCGACAGCATCTGATCCGAGACTAGAACCAAAGCTTTAATCCGATGGAAGGTGTGAAATGAAATTAGTTGTTGCATTGATCCAGCCCCACAAGCTCCCCGATGTGAAACAGGCGTTGTTTGATGCGGACATTCACAAGATGACGGTATCAAATGCCGTCGGGGCAGGCGAGCAGAAGGGATACGAGGAGGCCTATCGTGGTGTCATTCATACGATTAACCTCTTAAAGAAGGTGAAAATCGAAATTGCCGTTAACGACGACTTTGTCGAGCCCACGGTGGAAGCCATCATTAAAGGAGCTCGAACAGGGAATATCGGCGACGGGAAGGTTTTTGTCCTAGATCTGCCCGACAGTATCCGAATCCGGACCGGCGAACGAGGGTCGGCGGCGATCGGGTAAACGGTAAACGGTCCAGTCGACGCGTAGCCTTGGCCGGCTAACAATTGGATGCAGTATCCCGCGCGTTCGGCTGGGCCGTTACACCTTACAGGTTGGGTTCGCTGATTTTGAATGAACCTGGCCCGCCCCGAAGCGACGAAGGGCCCGAAGCCTGGTCGCCTGGCGTCAGGCGAGTATTGAAGGCAGAAATGGGCCCGCCGGTTCTTTATACAGACCGAGGCTCATGTATGTCATCTGCTGTACGATTCGAAGGCCTTTAGAAAGGCACCAGCGAAACACTTCCCCGTTTCGGCTCGGCAAGAGGAAACCGGTGCCGGCGAACTCCCCCGCAGCTCCGATCAGCGCCTTCAGTGCTTCGTTCGTTTCCGCTACGGTGTGACCCCGGAAGCCAATACCAGTCGTGTAACCCAGAACTCGATCGTCGTGCTCGACCAGATGGGCAGTTCCAGCGGCGATCGCCTCCCCAAGTTCCCGGCTTCGATCGTATCCGTAGGAACGGCGACAGATTTCGTTGCAGGCGTTGACCTCGTTTTCCAGAACAGGCCGGACCCTGTACCCGGGCAATTCCAGACCGATCGGCATGCCCTGCATATTGGCTAGATGTTCCCGGACTTCGAATCCCATTTTCGCGTACAGGGACAGAGATTGGTTGTTGTAGGCCGCTTGTACGAGTCGAACCCCGTCTTTGCTTTGTTGGTCAACGCGGTTCAGGGAATGTTCGATCAAGCGCCGACCGATCGAGCCGGCCTGAAGGGTCGGATCCACAGTGACGGGTCCGAGGCCGACGACGCTTGAACGTTCGTCCAGGAAGCAACTGCCGACCACCCGGCCCTCGCCCTCAGCAACCACTCCGTAGAAGCCTGGATGGGACAGGATGGCGGTTATCGCGTCAGTCGCGTCTTCAGGCGAGCGCCAATCGGATGGGAAATTGTGCGTTTCGGCAACCGATCTGAACGCCTCATAGCAGATGTCGCCGCAAACAGGAGCATCGTCGAGGGTGGCGGGCCGGAGCACGACGTTCATTGTATTGCTCCGTTTATTTCTCCGGGTGAGGAGACCGGGATCTGCAAAAAAATTCTCGATTTCAAGTCCGACCGTTGCAGCCAACGAATACGCCCAGAGGGATTCGAACCCCCGACCTACGGATTCGAAGTTATCTTAAGACGCTTATACCAGATATCACAGACTGATATTCTATTATACCGTCAACACTTTAGCTGGGTGTCGTATGAGTCGGTGTTACTCCATCCTACCCCATACTCCCCCCAAATCTCCCCACACGCCGACCTCACCAACCCCACGCACCGGACCTAATCGGCTCGCTCCGATCCACGCAAGCCCCTAACCCGCGTCTTATTGTCCGGTTACGTGATTTGGATCATTAATTAGATTAGACGCTCTATGGTTTTCAAAAAAATTGAGTCAAAAATCGGCATGTAAAAAGTTTCGCGTCGGCACACGCTCAGCACTGAGAATCACGTCCTGTCCGATTTGCTTGCCGCTGGGGGCAAAACGCCCGACACTGAGGTTCATGATAAGGGTCACGCTTAGTTTCCATGGAAATCGATGACATTAAGATTCGCCTGATCGACGACTCGGATTCGATCACGGAACTGACGGAGCTACTTCACCGGGCCTACAAGCCATTAGCCGATGATGGCATGCGTTACTTTGCGACTCATCAGACTGAGGATCAGACAAGGAAAAGAATCGCGAACGGACAATGTTACGTCGCCATTCTGGACGGGAAGATAGTTGGCAGCGTGACGTTCAAGTATCCAGTGGTGTTCGAGGGCAGTGACAAATCTCGTTGGTATAGCCGTCCCGATGTTGCGTATTTTGGCCAATTTGGAGTCGAGCCGCGCTTGCAGGGTCAGGGCATCGGCAGTCGGATGCTGAATTTAGTGGAGCGGACAGCTCGGGAGAGTGGAGCAAACGAACTGGCGTTCGACACATCCGAAAACGCCACTCGTCTCATCGAGTATTACTCCAAACGTGGATTCAGATTCGTGGAAGAGATCGACCATCGGCCTGTCGTGAACTACAAGAGCCTCATTATGAGCAAGCGTCTTGTGGATGTAAATGCGATGCTAATCAGACCGTTCATGGAGGGTGACGAAGCTGCGTTATGGACGGTGTTCTTTTCAGCGGTCCACGAAACCTCGTCTGCCGATTACGCCCCCGAACAACTCGATGCGGGGGCACCAAGAGATATTGATCCGGCTAAGTGGGCCCAGCGCATGCAAGGTATTGCGCCTTTCGTCGCCGAATGTGATGGCGACATCATTGGGTACGCAGATCTCCAATCAGACGGATACATCGACCACTTTTTTGTGTCACCTACAGTCGCTAGGCAAGGTGTCGGCTCGTTGCTCATGAAGAAGATTCACGAGGCTGCTATTGCTCAAGGGACTGACTCTTTGTCCGCCGAAGTCAGCGTGACAGCACGTCCATTTTTCGAGAAGTGGGGGTTCAAGGTGGACGCGGATCAGACAGTATCTATTGGTAGCGAAACCCTCAAGAACTTTCGTATGAGCAAGCAAGACCTGACTAGGACGTGAAGGTCCGAAACAATTACATTCAGACTTTCATGAGGGCTGACGCGACTGACGAGGCTGACGGTCTGTTGGCAACTATCGCTACCCCCCCCCTCTCTTATTCCTTCTCTCTCTGAACAGAAGAGAGTATGTAATCCATCGTCAGTAGCGTCAGCCCTGTCAGCCGAGGGGACAGCCAATGGCCAAATAGGGACGTACCCTCAAAGCAAGGTCTTTGCGCTGCCGAGGATCGCCAAATGCCCCAACTATAAGCAAAAATTGACCTTAAAGCCTCTGATAGCAAGCAGCAATTCTCAAGGTCCGACAATGTCGTTTCTCAGGACTTGAGAATTTGATAGCACCTAACTTCCTCCCTTAGTATTCTTTACAAAGATTTTCACAGCTTCTCAAACGGCACACTCAGATCATGGAATCTGGCACCAAACTGGCTCACTACGAGATCCTGGCACTCTTGGGTAAGGGTGGAATGGGTGAAGTGTGGCGTGCGCGGGACACGAAACTCGGGCGCGAAGTTGCGATTAAGACGCTGCCTGAAGAGTTCGCTAAGGACGCAGACTGTCTCGCACGATTTGAACGTGAAGCGAAATTGCTTGCCTCGTTGAATCACCCGAACATTGCGGCGATATACGGACTGGAGGAACACGAAGGCACGCGCTTCTTAGTTCTTGAGCTGGTCGAGGGCGCCACGCTGGCTGATCAGATAAAGCGTGGTGCGATTCCCGTTGAAGAATCGCTGAAGATTGCGCTTCAGATCGCCGATGCCCTCAAAGCGGCTCACGACAAGGGTGTCATCCACCGCGACCTGAAACCTCTGAACATCAAAGTCACCGACGACGACAATGTGAAGGTGCTCGACTTTGGATTAGCTAAAGCGTTTGCCGGTGATGAGGTCGACGCAAGCGTATCGAACTCGCCAACGCTGAGTATGGCGGCTACGCAGCAAGGAATGATCCTCGGCACCGCCGCCTATATGAGCCCTGAACAAGCCAAGGGCCGCGCAGTTGACAAACGCACGGACATATTCGCGTTCGGCTGTGTCCTCTATGAAATGCTCACAGGCCGTTAGTCCTTCGGTAAGTCCGATGTGGCGGAGTCTCTCTCGGCCGTGATCAGCCTGCAGCCGGAGTGGGACACTCTGCCCCCTAATCTTCATCCACGACTTCGGGAAGTGGTGGAACGGTGCCTCGACAAGCGAGTCGCAACGCGTTTCCAGGACATCGGCGATGTAAAAGTGGACATCGAGAAGGTGCTGGCCGATCCGAGCGGCCTCCTCGTCCAGTCGGTTGGTGGGGTTGCTCACGCAGCACCGCAGTCGAAAGTGCCGTGGGTTGTCACGGGGGTTGCGCTCCTGATTGCGGTTGTCGCCAGTTGGTCGTCAGGACCAGCTTCGTCGAACCAGACTGCGGCACGTTTTGCAATCGATGTCAGTGGTGAGCTCCCCCCAAGGGTGGGGCATCTTCTCGCGCTGTCTCCCGACGGTCAGGAACTCGTCTACAGAGCCTTTACTGAGGAGGGAGACCAACTGTACCGTCGTCCCATAAACGGACTTGAAGCCGTACCGATCCGCGGCTCGGAGGATGCTCAATTTCCTTTCTTTTCGCCTGATGGCCAGTGGCTTGCATTCGGGAGTCCCGACGGTCTGAAGAGGGTTTCTTTGGCAGGAGAATCGCCGACAACGATCTGCGAATGTGGTGGCTTTGGTAGCACCTGGGGTCCCGATCAGACGATCGTGTTTTCAGATTCCAACACGCTCGCACTCTCGCGGCTATCGTTGACGGGAGGCGCTCCGGAGCAGCTGACCAGGCTGCAAGCCGGTGAGATATATCACGACGAGCCCGCGTTCCTGCCTGCTGGTGACGCGGTGCTATTCACGATCTGGTCAGGTTCGCTGGACACGGCCCAGATTGCAGTGGTATCTCTGCAGACCGGAGAGAGAAAGGTGCTCGGTAACGGCTTCTTCCCTCGTTACTCGCCAACGGGTCATCTTCTCTACGCGCAGACTGGCGCATCGTTGTGGGCGGTCCCGTTCGATGAGTCCCGACTCGAGATTACCGGCAATGCACTTCCGGTGCTTGAGGGGGTTCGAATAGAGGGCGGTGGCGCGGTGCAATTCGCCCTCGCTGAGAGCGGAGCGATGACCTACATCCCGGCGGACATGGGTGACGGCGCAAGGGCGTTGGTATGGGTCGATCGCGCGGGGAGTGAAGAGCCTCTTCAAGGCGAGACACTCGCCTACGGCGGTGTACAGATTTCGCCCAATGGGATGAGAGTCGCTCTTGTTGTTCACGGTCCGGAGTCTCGGGAAGATTTGTGGCTGCACGACGTGGTGGGAGAAACAACAACGCCATTCACCTTCGATCCGACGACAGCCGACATGCAGCCGTTGTGGATGCCGGATGGGCAACACGTGGTGTTCCTTTCCGACCCGGAGGGGGTGTTTACGGTCTTTCGGCGACGTGCGGACGGCACGAATCAAGCAGAGAGCATCGCGACATTTGATGTTTTATCATTTCCGTTGCTGTCCTCTGTCTCGCCGGGCGGAGAGACGCTGGTGTACGCGGTGAGGCCGGAGACGGACTGGGACATCAGACAGCTTTCGCTGGCTGGCGAACCCAATCCGCAGGCACTCCTTGACTCAGATTCAGGAGAGCGACACGCGCAAATCTCCCCAGACGGTCGCTGGATGGTCTATTCGTCCGACGAGTTAGGCCAACCAGAGATCTTGGTCAGGCCGTTTCCTAACGTCGCAGATGGAGGGCCATGGCGCGTGTCCCGAGCGGGAGGAGAAGAACCTATATGGTCCCCCAACGGAACTGAAATCTACTACCGCCAAGGGAGTAGAGTGATGGCGGCCTCGGTCGAGACGACTCCGGCCTTCGTGGCAACGCAGCAGAGAGAGCTGTTCTCCGGTCCTTACCTGCGATCCTCTGGATTCCGTTCCCACACTTACGACATCGCGCCGGATGGCGAACGTTTTCTCATGATTCGCGAATCAGAGAACGACTCACGCGGGGGCGAGATCATCGTGGTCCTGAACTGGCTTGAAGAACTGAAGGAGCGGGTGCCTGTTCCCTGATTTTCGAGGTCAAGTCCTGATAAATCATCTTCTCGGACATTGAGAATTCGCGGAGAAGTGCCTAGGAACTGAAATAACGCCGGATTAGTAACGATAAGTCGCCAAGTGGCGAGTAATGCGCCGAAAACGTGCGCTTCTGTTCAACCGTCGGTCTCGCAAGGACGTGAATGGCGCTGTAGTCCTACCGGCTGAAGCCACCCACAGGCGACATGTAAACAGGGTCGAATCCGGCCAACGCTTCTTTAACCGTCGCGTTCGGTGAGCCGTATACAACCAAACGGACGGGTTTCAATACCTTTAGAGAGCGCTCGGCAAACCTCTCACTGAAGGTGCCGAGATGAGTCATCACCGCTGCAGAGTCAGCATATCGCTCGTAAATGTGGCACAGCTTGCCGTCCGCACTTGTACTCCACTCGTAATTCAGCGTGCTAGGTTCGTTCGCTTCCGTGGTTTTGACCATCTCTGCTAAGAGAGCTCGGAAGTCCTCCTCGCTTCCCGGCTGAATGTTCAGCTCCAGCATCCACGAGACATCTGTGGCCATGTACGGCCTCCTGTGAGTGTAAGGTGATTTTCTTGTCCTTGGTCGCGACGTTCGCCTACTGGCCAACGAGTGTAGCCCGTCAGAGCATTTCGTACGAAATACCCTAAAAAACTAAGAGACACTTTTCTAATCAGAACGATCTGAAGGAGGATCGAATGAGTGAGAAAGTGTCGGCAGAGAATCGGGTACGAGAGATTCGTCGAAAGACGCGCAAGAAGTACTCGTCTGAGGAGAAAGTGCGGATCGTGTTGGAAGGGTTGCGAGGCGAAGAGAGCATCGCAGAACTGTGCCGACGCGAAGGGATTCCGTCAAATCTGTATTACCGGTGGAGCAAGGACTTCCTGGAGGCGGGGAAGAAACGGCTGGCTGGGGACACGAAGCGGGAAGCGACATCGAGCGAAGTCACCGAGTTGCGGCAGGAAAACGATCAGTTGAAGCAGGTCGTGGCCGAAATACTGCTAAAGAATCGTTTTCTGAAAAAAACGTTGAACGTAACGGACTCCGAGAGCATCGATATATGAGGCAATCGGGATCTGAGAAGCTGGAGACGATCCGAGTGGTGGAAGACTCGGAGTTGTCGGTGACAGCGACCCTCCGGGAGCTGGGCGTCCCCCGCAGCACGTTCTACGGTTGGTATCGACGATACAAAGAGCGTGGCGCAGCCGGCTTGTTAGATCGGCATTCCGGCCCCGGCTTCTGCTGGAACCGGATTCCGGGACCGGTGCGGGAACAGGTGGTCGAAACCGCGTTGAACCACCCGGAAGCCTCACCGCGGGAACTGGCCTGGCAGATCACCGACACCCAGGACTACTTCATCTCCGAATCCAGCGTGTATCGGATTCTGAAGAGATGCGACCTGATCACCAGTCCCGCATACATCGTGATGACGGCCAGCGATCACTTCCAGCAGCCAACCCGGCGTGTGAACGAACTCTGGCAAACTGATTTCACTTACTTCAGGGTCGTCGGTTGGGGTTGGTACTACCTGTCGACCGTGCTGGACGATTACTCTCGCTACATCATCGCCTGGAAGCTCTTTCAAACCATGGCCGCATCTGACGTTCAGGACACGCTGGACGTTGCACTACAGGCGACAGATGTCGGACAAGTACAAGTCCGGCACCGACCGCGATTGTTGAGCGACAACGGCCCCTGCTACGTATCGCACGAACTCAAAGACTATTTACAACGTCGTGGTATGGAACACACCCGGGGTGCGCCCTATCACCCGATGACACAGGGCAAGATCGAACGCTATCACCGTTCGATGAAGAACGTGGTCAAGTTGGAACACTACTATTATCCGTGGGAACTTGAGCAGGCGATCGCGCAATGGGTCGAACACTACAACCACCATCGGTATCACGAATCTCTGAACAACGTGACACCGGCTGACGTGTTCTTCGGGAGGGATCAGCAGATCCTTGCACGTCGTGACCAGATCAAAAGAAAAACGCTGGCTCGACGCAAAATCGAGAACCTTAGGATTGGAGTGGTATAACTTCAAAACCGTCTCTTAGCTAAATGGTCTTTTTGTCCGAATTATTCTGACGACGTACACTGTTTCAGTTCAGCCTCGCTGGTGTTGGACGGTTGACAGAAACCGGGACCTCGATCGCCCGGGCTCAGAGTCATGATCGGGTCAACATCGCAGAGGCTGACGCAACACATCCACCCCGCGGAACAAGACCGGCAACCACCGGTTCCAGGCCAGGATCCGGAACAGAATGCGCCGCCCGGTGCGCACGAGTTGGCACGGCACAAGCATGAAAGCGTTCAAGAAGGTTTTGAACTCCATGCGCAGCACGGTTTGCTTCTCAGCCTGATATTTTTGGCCCCAACGTCCGGTTTCGGGAAGCAGCAATGCAAACCACGCTTTCAGTGTCCAGGCCAGTGACGCGATCACCATGTAGGCCCAGTTGCTGGTCTGATCTCCGACCGGCATCCGCAACGCCTGAACGCCGTTCTTCAACTGCTCAATGAGATTCTCCTGATTGCACCGTTGATTGGCACGCATCACAATCTGGTCGGCCGGATCCGAACGGTTGGTAATGTAGAAGAAGTACCGGATGTCGTCAAACAACACCTGCTCTCCTTTGGCCACCGACAGATTCTTCCGCACCACGACGACACGGTAGTCCCGATCGCAGGCTCCGGGTCGATACCGAAACTCGGCCACATCCTCACCCTGCAAGCGGATATTGTCGAAACCGCGCTGCCGAACGATCTCTTCCTTCACGTTGTCGGGACGTTGGCGCGGTTCGGTCGCCACGTCGTATTTCGCGGGCCGTTCCAGGCGCTTCCACTGGCGCGGCTCCAGTTCATCGGCCCGGGCCTTCAGGTTCGCCATCGCGTCAATCCCGAATATGAAACCCACCTGCTGGTCGTCCCATCCGTCCAGATGCCGGGTCTGGCTGAAGTCCGTGTCCCCGCGCAGCAGGATCTGGCGAAACCCCGCATGCCGGCACAATGCGATGGCTTGGTCGAACCGGACCGCGGCTCCTTCATGCGACGGCCGGTTGCCGCTACGATTGACCAGATACAGCGGTTCGGCGGTGTTGGCCAGCGAGATCATCAGCGGGTGATATCCCCACGTCCCGTCGTAGGCCACGTCCATCCCTTGCTTGCATTCCCCCGTGGTTTCGGCCAGTGTCCCGTCCGCGTCCAACACCGCTTCTTCGAAAAACGCCGCCGGTTGCTGTCGCCAGACTCCGAGCCGGACTTGATTGGTTGCCTCCATCAGACACTCCACGTCGTCGGCCTCGAATCTCCGGCAGAAGTCTCCCGCCGTCGTCGGATCCGGAATCCGTTGCGCTCCCAGCGCATCCAGATACACCGCATCGTTGCGCCGCAGTTCGATGTCTTCCAGGCACGTTCCTCCGCTCAAGGCGTTGTAGGCGATGTTCAGCACGTGATCCGACTCGTGATACGGCAGGTGCCGCTTCAACACATGCACGCCCTTGTCGATGGCTTCGATCAGCCCGGTCCGCCGCGCCACCAGTTGCATCGTCCCGATACCACCAACCGATGTGCCCCGCGTCCGCTCTCCCATCTCGTACTGAATGTTGCTCGCCGAAAACATCGGCTCTACCTGATCCGTCCAATGCCGGTCCCCAAGCCGACGTTCGATTCGCCGCTTGCGGTTCCTCATGTTCTTGCGCGTATAATCGTTCATCTGAAATGCCTCCTTTTCCGAAGAATCTGTTCAAGGTTTTTTTCGCACGGAGAGGGGGCATTTCGGGTACTTCCGCTCTTATTGCACTATCATTTCCTCGTCAATCACGCTTGTTCAGGGACTAGGGCGCATCTTACGGATGGTTCGCTTCTTTACATCGCGGTTTCCGATTGCGTTCCTTACGTTGCGGCGCCTGCTTCGACTTCGTCTCGCCGTCCTCGTTTCTCTTCTGATGTTTCCCTCGGTGAGTCCGGCGCAGGATGTGCCTCCCCCCGTGCTCAATATCCCGCGTCTCAACAGCCCGCCGCCACTTGAAGGTTTTCTAGAAATGGAAGTTCCCGCGGATCTCGCCGGACGCATGGCACGGGTGTCGGACTTCGTTCAACGCATACCGAGAGATGGTGAACCGGCGACACAGGGGACGGACGTCTATGTCGGGTACGACGATCTCAATTTCTATGCTGTATTCCGTTGCTTTGACGACGACCCGGAAGCGGTGCGCGCCCGCATGAGTCCGCGTGGCGACAACGGAAGTGATGACTGGGTTCACATTGTTCTGGACACGTTTCACGACAGGCGTAACGCGTATGTGTTCAGCTCCTCCGCTCTGGGCGTACAGTGGGATGCGTTCTGGACTGAGGGCGGGCAAAACGATGCCAATTTCGACACGCTCTACTATTCTGAAGGCGCCCTGACGGAATTCGGTTACGTCGTATTGATGGCCATACCCTTCCAGAGCCTCCGCTTTTCCTCGGAGCAGAACCAGCAGTGGGGGATCATCTTCGGACGCAACATACCCCGCCTGAATGAGCAATCCTACTGGCCGCGGTATTCCAGCCGTATCGAAGGCCGCCTGAATCAAGCCGCGACCCTGGAGGGTCTCGATGGCATTTCATCGGGTCCCAGCATCCAGCTGTTGCCGTTTGCGGGGATCCGTTCGTTTCGCACGATCGATCAGCGCGATCCTGCCCGGCCTTTTTTCTTTGGAGTTATAACCGAATCTGGTGTTTGAGGGATTGAATAAGAGCGGCGTATCTGGTTGATTTGTTGTGACAAAACTTCAAAGCAACCATAGGAGATACGCCACTGTGAGCAAGAGTAACGTGAATGGACCGGAAGGTCGAGAAACGATTGAGGATCCAGTAACAGAACTACTACGAGTTGGGGCACAGCAACTGATCCAACGCGCAGTGGAAGCCGAATTGGCAGAGCTGCTATCCCAGCACGGTGGCCGGCGAACTGAGACAGGAAACGCCGGGGTGGTACGCAACGGTTATCTGCCGGAACGCGAACTGCAGACGGGATTGGGTCCGGTAACAGTCCAAATCCCGAAGGTCCGTGCCAAGACGGGCGAAGCTGTGACGTTCCGATCGGCCCTGGTACCACCGTACATTCGGAAGACGAAGTCGCTGGAAGCAGCGGTGCCGTGGTTGTATTTGAAAGGCGTTTCCAGCGGCGAGATGGGTGAGGCCCTAAAAGTTCTTGTCGGTCCCCAGGCGCAGGGTCTGTCGGCGAGCACGGTATCGCGGTTGAAACAGGTTTGGGGCGAACAGTACCGCCTCGGATGCGAGGAGCGTTTGGATGCAGATCGCTGGGTCTATGTCTGGGCCGACGGCATCTACAGCGGACTTCGGGCGGAACAAACCAAGTTGTGTGCATTGGTCGTGATCGGCGTGAATGAACGCGGAGAGAAGCGTTTCCTGGCGATCGAAGACGGTGTACGGGAATCGACACAGAGTTGGCGCGAGGTCTTGTTGAAGCTGAAGTCCCGTGGGATGAATGTTCCGAAGTTGGCCATCGGTGACGGTGCGATGGGGTTCTGGGCCGCACTGGAGGAAATCTATCCCGAGACACGTCAACAACGTTGCTGGATGCACAAAGTCATGAACGTCCTCAACTGCCTGCCCAAGTCGGTCCAGGCGAAGGCGAAACAGGCCCTGCACTCGATCTGGCAGGCCGAGACGAAGGCAGACGCCGAGAAGGCATTCGACTTGTTCATTGAAACCTATGAACCGAAGTATCCGAAAGCCACACTCTGCCTGCAGAAAGACAGAGAGGAACTGCTGGCCTTTTACGACTTTCCGGCCAAGCACTGGCAGAGCATCAGAACGACGAATCCCATTGAGTCGACCTTTGCCACCATTCGACACCGAACGAAGCGATCCAGAGGTTGCCTGACACGGGATGGCATGCTGCACATGATGTTCAAACTGGGCCAGTGCGCTGAGAACAATTGGCGACGATTACGAGGATTCGATGATCTGAGCAAGGTAATCATCGGAGTGAAATTCAACGATGGTGTCGAAGCGACACAAGTCGATCAGGCCGCCGCTTGAATCAATCTCCTAAACACCACTTTTGACAATAACTCTTTTCTTTGCCGACCGCGCTGCCACGGATGCCGGCCTGAACGCGAAGCTGGTCTTCCGAGACAGCCTGGTTACGGACATCGCGATCAATCCTGATTTCAGCCAGATTGAATCGGATGAGCCTCAGATCACCACGAATCAGTGTTTCGAGGTGTTTTTCCCGGAAAAACGACCTTTCTTCCTCGAAAACGCAAGTTTCTTTCAGACTCCGATGGATCTTGTATTCACGCGCCGAATCGCCGACCCTCAGTTTGGCGCTCGATTTACCGGCAAGGTGGGTTCTTATGCGATTGGTGCGCTCGTCGCAGATGAGCAATCCCCCGGGAAAAGAGTAGCGGAAGACGATCCCTTGTCGGGCAAGAGGGCGCGCTTCGGGATTCTTCGCATCAACCGCGATATCTTCAATCAGTCGACAGTCGGGTTTATATTCACAGACCGGAGTTTCGAAAACACATTCAATCGTGTGGGTGGGGTGGATGCTCGACTCAAGCTGAGTGAGAACTGGAGAACGCAGTTGCAGGCTGTAACGAGCCGAACGCACTTCAGTGACGATACACGCCGATCCGGACCCGCCTATGACGTTCAACTCAACAGAGACGGACGGCAGTTCAATGTTGACCTGAAATATTCGGAACGTAGCGCGGGATTCGTGACGCTGACAGGGTTCAATCCCAGGCGGGACATTCGGGACATCACCGGGCAATCGAGTTATGCCTTCCGTCCTGAGGGCAGCTATTGGATTTCCATGACACCGGGCTTGACGCTCAGCCGGATCACGGACCGTGACGGGAAAGGTCTGGAAACGTTCTACAATCCGGTATTAGGCTGGGAGTTCGTCGGTCAGACATTTTTCGACCTCGAGTACAAATCCGAACACGTGAGGCTGCGCCCGGAAGAAGCACAGGTAGCGGCCGACCGCGAATTCGATCGACACACCATCGGCGGCGTTTTCAGAACCAGCTTCATTCCTGAAATCGAGTTTGAGGGTCGACACTTCAGGGGCAACGACGTGAACCACAGCCCCGCTGTTGGTCAGGAAGCTTCAATGCAAACCTGGTCCTCGACGGACCTTGCGCTCACAGTGCGACCGCTTACCCGGCTGAGCATCGCCAACCGCTATTTTTTTACCAGGCTTGCCGACCGGCAAACAGGCGCGACGATCTTCAATGACCACATTATCCGTTCGCGTTGGAATTGGCAGTTCACGCGTGAACTGGCGATCCGGTTCATCCTTCAATACGATTCCGTGCTGGTGAATCCCGAATTCACGAGCCTGGAAAAACGAAAGAACATCAACACCGATGTTCTCTTCTCTTACCAACTCAACGCCTGGACGGCACTCTACGTGGGCTACAACGGCAACGCGCAGAATATCGATCTGGTCCCAACGTCGACGGGTTCGAGGATCGTCCGAACGGAACATGGATTCATTAACGATGGTCGCCAATTCTTCGCGAAGTTTTCGTATCTGGTCCGATTCTGAATGTAGACCTCATGAACGCGATTGCCGGAGCTGAGAAACGGGACTGAAAGAGGGCATCGAATGCACGATCTGCAAGAAGATGGTTATTCACCTGATCTTCTTGCCAGAAACGAATAGCCGGTGTTTTGCTGGCTGGGGGAGCACGTTGCTGAGTATCCTGATGTGGAACTGCAGTTTTGCGGTATCTGTCAGCAGTCGGTGATCTAAATGTACCGACCAAAAGATGGGGCCAATACCATGACGACCGCTACAAAAGACAACGTATTGCTGGTGCTAGGACTGATTGCAATTGTCATTTTATGGTCCGGATTGGCAATAAATATCTTGACGATCCTGACTGAGTGGAGGATCGACCTGCCATAAAACGTACATCCCCTGCTAGCTGGTTGTACGAACAGGCCGTTGGTCTGGGAGTTGAATATCTCCGGGCAACTGAAGGTCTTTTCACATGCTGGCAACACCAATACGACGTTGCGGGCGAGGCACTGTCCCACACCTTCAGTAAAAAGTAGGTAACGGCCTTTACAGTGTCAGTATCAGCTTCGCTAGACAAGCGTCTACCCAGTGCCTCCCTCAAAGCACTTCAGACACTGCGCAATCACTGACAGCAGGCCGTCCAAAGTTTGGAAATTCGCAGGAATAGCCGGTCTCGACTACCGACAATTTGATTTGTCAGGACTTGAGCCCTCAATCACGGCACTGGCCCCCGTCCAAGTCGTTTCAATCCGAATTGAAGCAAGGGAGGCTTTTAATAATTGGATTGTGCGTCTTCGGGATTGTCATGACGGGCCGGTGGCGTGACTCGAATATACGGTGATCGTCTTCTCATCGGGATCGGTGATCTCGAATATGTAATGTCCGTAGGGTCCCTCATCAACTGGTCCGGGTTTAAGGCCCTTACCGACAAGTCGCTCTCGATAGGCTTCAAGATCATCACGAGAGGTGCCACTGACCATCAACTCGAACCCTTCCTGCGCCCCGATTCGTGAGGCTGGTAAGGCCTGCTTCGTTCCTTCATCGTCGATGAGCATTAGGTGAGTCCCTCCGAGCAATTCAAGGATCGACATGCCAGGTTCTGCCACTACTTTGCGAAGGCCCAGCTTCAGGTAGAACTTTCTACTCTTCCCGACGTCCGACACATGCATCACAACGTGGCCAATCGCCACTTGGGGTCGTTTGTTGTCCATGTGAACTTCCTATGACCTGCAACGGATTTGCTTGACGATCCAGTATAGCCAGAAGGGACTTGTAGGACGTCGAGAATCGAATTCAGAAGCGAACACATGGAAGACAGCCCACCGCTATCGCACCGGCACCCGTTCCTTCAGTTCTTCAGACCAGTGCCTTTCGCGCGGGTTTGTCGGCCCCACTACGCGTTCGCGCTTTCAGTCGGCGGCAGGCGAAAACGAACGGCTTTGTACTTTACTATGCAAAGTACTTGACATCAGGAAGACGCTGCTTTAGCTTCGAGGTCATGGAAGCATCGCATCAGGGTCCGTCCGGCGTAGAGGTGCCCGTGGGTTTGGACGTCCGCGCGGTAGCCAACCTACGCTTCATCCGGCAGACGATGGAGCGCTCCGCCGTGTTCACGTCTCTCTCCGGCCGCGGAGCTATTCTGATCGGGGTAACCGCGGTTGCTGCCTCCTGGATCGCTTCGGGTCAAGCGGAGTTCACCGGATGGCTTGGCATATGGCTTGCTGAAGCCGCCGTGGCCATTCTGATCGCGATTGCAACAACGCTTCCCAAGGTCCGAGGGCTGGAGACACCAGCTACTTTGCGCCCGATCCGAAATTTTGCGCTCGGAATGGCGCCGCCGTTCTTAGCCGCGGGTGTTCTCACAGCGGCGGTGGCGGGGGCCGAGCAGTTCAATTGGGTGATTCCCGGCATGTGGTTACTTCTGTACGGATGCGGCATCGCAACGGGCGGTGCGTTTTCGATCCGGATTGTGCCGATAATGGGTCTGCTCTTCATGCTCCTGGGCACGTTGGCCTTGTTCCTACCCTCGACTCTGCACGACGCCCTGCTCGCTTTCGGATTCGGCGGGTTGCACATCGTGTTCGGAGTGATCATCACCTGGAGGTACGGTGGCTAGATCGGAGGCGGTTCGAAAGCCTCGCAAAGGGGAAGCACACACCCAGGCGCATCCCCCACGGCTTGTGCGCCGATTCGATGGACGAGAAGCACTGGATCTGGACCGCCTGATTCATGAGCGGACTCGCCTGGCGATCGTCAGCGCGCTGGCCGCTACCACCCGACTTTCTTTCAGCGAACTCAAGAAGCTTCTTGATCTGACGGATGGGAATCTGAGCGTCCATTGCCGCAAGTTGGAGGAAGCGCAGTATGTCGACTGCAAGAAGGGCTTCGATCGGCGCGTACCCAAGACAACCTACAGACTGACTGCGAAAGGACGCCGCGCGCTCGAGCGCTATCTGACTCACATGGAAGCCTTGATCGCTTCCGCACGGCGGGTGGAGTAGAAAATTGCCAATAGACTTTACACTACAACGTACTTTAACAAGCGTCTTCCATGCGCCTCATCTGGCCATCATCATGGACGGCAACGGCCGCTGGGCCGAACGTCGCGGCCAGCCCCGGGCAGTAGGGCATCTGGAGGGAGCCCAGGCCCTACGGCGCACCGTGGGCGGCGCGCTGGACCTTGGAATCGGAGTGCTGACTCTCTATGCCTTTTCAGCGAACAACTGGAAGCGTCCCAGGGTGGAAACCGGCCGTCTGATGGACCTGTTCCTCGATTTCCTGAACGGGGAAGCCTCCGCATGTGTGAAACACGGAATCCGCGTGAAGGTGTTTGGGAGGCGGGACCGCCTCGGTGCGTCTCTTCGAGAGGCCATTGAAGACGTGGAAAGCATTACCGCGAACTCTCGGAACCTTTGTCTCCGGCTCGCCATTGACTACTCCGCTCGAGACACCGTGGTGCGGGCCGTCCAGGCCCTCTGTGCCGACACCGCGTTCGAGGGGGGTTCGCTCAGGAGAGCCGTCAGGGAAACATCCCACGACACGATCGTTCCGCCTGTCGATTTGTTGATTCGTACGGGTGGGGAACAGAGGCTGAGTGACCTGTTCGGCCCTGAGTGCGCTGATGCCGAGATCCTGTTCACTAAAACGATGTGGCCGGACTTTGGGGAAACCGAACTGCGCGAAGCGCTGGCCGAGTTTCGCCGGCGCGAACGGAGGTTCGGCGCTCTTGCTGACCCGGTTCCCAGCGTCCTACGTCTCGTATGAGGGGCGGAGTACGCGCCGATTTCTGACGAGCGAGGGAAAGGGACGTGGTCAGCTCAGTCGGCTGAACCCGCAAGTTAAGAAAGGACTTTTCAATTATGCAACAGATTTCTCCCATCGCACGCAACAGCTCGGGCACTGCGACCGACGGCTCGGGTGCGGCCAAACGGACCAACGGACGATCCAATCGACTCAGCGTCGTCACTAGCCAGAGGGTGGAGTTCCACGACCTTACCTCGCGGGTTGAGGCCGCTGTCAAGGCCAGTGGTATCGGTTCCGGCACCGTGACGGTTCGGTCCATGCACACAACCGCGGCCGTATTCCTCAACGAGTGGCAGGAAGCTTTACTGGCGGACTGTCAGCGGCTCTTCGAGTTGCTGGTGCCGGACGGAAAGGACTGGAGGCACAACGATCCCCGATACTCCGATTGTCAGCGGGGCAACGCCGCGGCCCATCTGCGAGCGTTGCTTCTTGGTTCATCTGTATCGTTGCCTGTGCGCGACGGCCAGATCGAGCGCGGAACCTGGCAGTCGATCATCTTCGCGGAGTTGGACGGGCCGCTAAACCGGTCTGTCGCGGTTGAAATCCGCGGACAGTTCTAATGGCAGTGGCGATAGGGTTCGCCATTCCCTGCGCAAGGCGAATTACCAATCAATCGGGCAATCCATATCTGCTGTGGGCTTCGTTTCGGCGCGGAAGGTGACTCACAGGGGGTTATACCGCTCTGGAACCCCACCATCACCCTCATCAATCATCAACAACGGAGGCAAGCTCATGCGAACAGGTAGAGTCGATACCACGTACCGATCTGCCGTCGGCCTTGCGCTTGCGGGGGCATTCCTTCTCTTCTGGGTGAACGGTGCCGTAGGCATCATCGGGGATGAGGACAACGTCGCTAACTTGATGTACGGCGGGGTGCTCGCCGTGGGTCTCATCGGTGCCATCATCGCGCACTTCCAGCCACATGGAATGACACGCGCGTTGTTCGCGACGGCGCTCGCTCAGTCCTTGGTCGCCGTGATCGCGCTGGTCGCCGGGTTGGGTCACCCGGTGACCTCGCCGGGGGAGATATTGATGCTGAACGGGTTCTTCGTCGCTCTGTGGGTCGGATCGGCCTGGCTGTTTCGGTCCGCTGCGATTAAGCGCAACAGGCCTGGGCAGGTGATCTCGAACTGATTGCTGACCATAGAGGCCACAGTTCGACCGTAGCCCAGGTTATTCGGCCGGCGGCATCTGATCTAAGCGAGAGCGCATACAGGGCTATGGTAATTCCACGGGGTTTGGACCCACGTAGTCCGGAGCACGTGTCTCCGCGTTCATTGTTGCTACTCCAGGCTTCTGTAGATGCTGTCGAGGAAGCGCTCCCCGTTTCCGGACCAAGAGGCGTAAGCCGCGAGTACCCCTTCCTCCTGAATCTGTTCCGAGCTCCGTCCGGCGGAATGCTTTTCTCTTACCATTTCAATGGATTCTTCGAGCATGCGGTGAAAACGTCGCAGGTCGTCGACATCCGCCCTTGCCGGCCCGTGTCCCGGAATGATTCTGGCGTCAGGAGCGACCTGGCTGAGAACGTCGCCGATATTGTCGGTGTAACCGATCGCGTTTCCGCCTCCGTCGATATCGATGAACGGAAAGGTTTCCACCCAGAAGTGATCACCCATGTGAACGACGTTGGACCCGGTAAAGAAAACGATGACGTCGCCATCCGTGTGTCCGGTCGGATAGTGCACGAGCCGGATTTCTTCACCGTTCAGGTGCAATGACACGTCATCATCGATCGTGATCGTCGGCCACGCACCTTGAGGTTGATCCAGAAGACGCCGCCGCACATTGCTATGCGCGATAATCGGGGCCAGACTGCCGAAAAACTCATTGCCGCCTGTGTGGTCCCCATGGAAATGCGTGTTCACGACAAAGCGGAGGTTTCCTTCGCTGATATCGGAGAGCGCGGACTCGATCCTCGGCGCAAGAGGGGCAAACTGGTCGTCCACAATAAGGATTCCATCCTCTCCTGCCGACACACCGATGTTCCCGCCACTCCCTTCGATAACGTGGATCGGACCTGTCAAAGACGTCGTCCGGATCTCGATGTCATCGAAGTTTCGCTGAGCTACGATTCGAGCGCTGAAAGTGGCGAACAGAGCGCAACACACAATCACCCAGATCTTCTTCATACCTTTCTCCCGAGCTGAAACATAAACGGCCTCAAACGAGGGCCCCACACACTCCATGCTGACCCAGTGGAAAGCGGCTGTCGCAGTGAACCCTTGGGGTGGGGAATTTCATGAATACCCGCGTGTCAGAACGAAACGTCAAAAAGCTGGAGGAAGTCTATAGAATGGGTGGATTGGAATCAATGAAATGTCAAGGTTCCCGACGAGGACTGGGAGGCGTCGGGAATAGATTTCACAGGGTGATCGGGAGGATCGACCCCGCTATCGCTCTATAGACCTGGCCCGATAGCGTCTCCCTCGCCGGTCAGCTCACCACTTCGAAATGGCTGCTACTGTCATTTTCTCTCACCCTCGAAGATCAAGTGGTCATCGACGCCCCGGGATGGGGCCGGTGAAAACGGTCCGCCCACAACACGGCGAACCGCGTCCAAATCGGCATCCGCCCCCGGCGGCGGTTCCGTCCCGAGACTCACCGCTATCGTGACGAGAAAGCCGGCCCCGAATCCGGGGATCATCTCGTACAGGTCGTAGAATCGCTCTTTGAAGATCAACACCCAGACCACGGTTGTGATGAATCCTGCGATCATGCCCCAGATGGCCCCCGCCCTGGTGGTGCGCTTCCAGAACAACGAGCAGAGAACCACGGGTGTAAATGCCGACGCCAGACCCGACCAGGCAAACAGGACAAACCAGAAGATCGTTCGACTCTCCCCGAGCGCGGTGATCAGACCGCCCAGACCGATGAGAATGGTCACCGCTTTTCCGAGCGCAGCAAGTTTAAGATCGGAAAGATCGGGTTTAAAAACCTGCTGAACGACGTCTCTGACCACCGCCGAGGAGGCCAGGATCAGCAGCGAGTCCACAGTCGACATGATGGCGGCCAGAACTACCACGAGTATGATTCCGGTCAGGACAGGCGGGAAGAGCGTCGTGGACATGACAGGCAGAACTGTTTCCGGATCCTCCAGACCCGGGAAGAGAAAACGACCGGCGATCCCCGTCAACACGGCGCCGATATCGAACACGACAATGCAAACGACGGCGATCGGACCGGCCCTGAGAATCTGAACCCGGTCCCGGGCCGACATGAATCGCGTCAGCAACTGCGGCGCTCCCAGGAAAGCCAGACCGATTCCTGCGAAGCCGATGGCACTCGCGACTCCAGCAACGGACAATCCATAGCTACCCATTGGAGTCAGCAGCGCCGGATCTATTGCGGCGATGCCGCCCATGAGCTCGCGCCATCCGCCTGCTTGCCAGATCCCGACGATCGGAAGCAGCAGCAGGCTAGCAAACATGAGCACGCCTTGCACAAGGTCGCTGTAGGCAACCGCCTTGAACCCACCGATTGAAGTGTAGAGGAGAATCACGATGGCGCCGATGACGACACCCCCTTCGTAGCTCGTCCCCACGAAGGATGAGAAGGCTTTGCCCGACGCAGTGAGCTGGGCCGCCGTGTAGGCGCCCACCATCGTAAGGATGATGATGGCGCTGACCACACGAATCGTGTGGCTACGGTCCCCGAATCGATCGCTCAGGTAGTCGGGAACCGTGATCGCGTCATAGCGATCCGTGAGTGTCTTAAAGGGACGGGCCACAACGGACCAGGCGAGGGCCACGCCCAACACCTCACCGAGAACGATCCACAGGGCGTGAAAGCCGACCATGTAGCCCATCCCGGTCAGGCCCAGCAGGAGCCAGGCGCTCTCACCCGTGGTGTTGGCCGAAAAAGCGATGACCCAGGATGGAAGAGTCTTATCGGCGAGATAGTAGCCGGCGACCGACTTCGTATCCCGGCTCGCCCACCATCCGATTCCGATGAGGATCATGAAGTAGACGATGAGGACCCCGATCACCTCAGCTTCAGCCATCGTCGCTCTGTCCTCGTCCGTGGCCGGTGTCGGGACCTTCGGCCCTTGAGTGGATTCTGTAATTAACCAGAACCAGGATCAGGCCCAGCAAGGTCGCCGCTGCCATCAGGATCCACGTGGGGAAGGGAAGACCTGCGATCATCGTTCCGCGTTGTCCACCGCCGTGCATGCGCGGGAAAACCGCCCGAGCGCCTCGTCGATCTCGTCCTCCGAAATCAGCAACGACGGACCCAGGCGGATGACCTGCCCATAGAGGCCGCCGATGCCAACGAGGAGTCGCTCATCCTTGCTCCGGTGGAGCAAGGCTTTGGCCAGATCCGGGGCGGGCTCCTTCGTCGACGGATCTCGCACCAGCTCCAGAGCCTGCATCAGCCCCATGCCCCGGACCTCTCCGATCCAAGGGTATTCGGCTGCTATCGTTTCCAGACCCCGGCGCAGTTGATCACCTCTCTCCCGGGCACGGACCGGGACGTTCTCCGCCCGCATCACATCCAACACGGCCGCCATCGCGGCCATGCAAACAGGATTTCCACCGAAGGTGGAAATGCTTTTACCCTGCCAACTGCCGGCGACCGCATCCGTGGTTATCGTGGCCCCGACCGGCAGACCCCCGGCGACCCCTTTCGCTACGACCAGGATGTCTGGAATCACGTCCCAATGCTCGACCCCGAACCAGTGATCCCCCGTGCGGCCAAAGCCGGTCTGGACTTCGTCCGAGATGAAGAGCCCTCCGTAAGATCGGATCACTTCGGCCATTCGTTTGAAATACCCGGGCGGCGGGACTATGTAGCCACCGACGCCCAGCAGGGTCTCGGCGATAAAAGCGGCGGGCTGTCCATTGGTCGTGGTCTCGATGACCTCGATGAGATCGTTGGCGTAGATCTCGACCAGGGCCTCATCGGACACATCGCCGAAGGCCGCACGGTAAGGGTAGGGCGCCAGGGCATGGCTGATGCCCGCCACGTTACTCGGCAATGGCCGCCACGGTGCCTGGGCCGTTAATGAAGTGGGGGTCCGGCCATGGTACCCGTGGCGCAGGGCCACGATTTCACTGCGACCCGTGTGCAATCGCGCAGCGATCAGCGCCGTCTCGATCGCTTCGCTTCCGCTGTTGGTGAAGAAGGTACGGTTGAGGTTCCCGGGGGTGATCGCCCCGAGACGCCGCGCCGCTTCTACCTGTTTCGCTGTCACATACAGGGTCGAGACATGGCCCAGTCGCGACACCTGCTCCTGCACCGCCGACACCACAGCGGGATGGCAGTGCCCCAACGAGGTCGTCAGGATGCCCGCAAAGAGATCCAGGTATTCTTCGCCGTCGACGTCTTTCACCCAGCTGCCGGAACCCTCATCGAGAGCGAGAGGCTCATCATACAGAGGCTGCACGCAGTCAAAAAGATATTTCCGCTGTTGGGCGAACAATGCCGCTGCATGCGACGCGAGGGTTGCCATCAGCTGTTTCCAGGGTTCGAGTTTATTGTTGGGGCACTAATCGACGTCATTCCATCAATTTCCTACGGACCGGGGATGAGACGATGAGACAAGGTCCGACGCCCTCACCAGTGAGAGAGCCCGATTGTAACCAGATTTTTCTACAGTCGTGCGCAAAAAACCGCCGCAAGACACGGTTCAGAGTTAAACCGGATGCAGAGACGAGGCTTTCCGGATTGCCCCCTGGCGTGGGCCCCGGCCTAATCGAAGATCGACTTCGCGATCTTCGCGTGGATGCCCTTGGTCCCGTCCACAAGCTGCGTCACGGCCAGGTCCATGGCCAGTGAACAGAGGATGTAGGCGGTCCCTCGTTCCAGTCCCTTTTCGGTAACCAGGAAATCGATCATTTCGCGCGTGGCCATCTGTGCCGCCGTATCCAGGTCCGGGTGCAATCCCATCGTGATGAAGTGGGTGGGCGTTTCCGCCCGCGGCCGCGTGAGCGAGAGGTCCTTGTGCAGAATGATACGGACCGTCCCGCGCAGGGAAGTCTCCAGGGCCGTCAGCGCGACTTCACCGTCGCCCTGTAAAGCGTGGCCGTCGCCGAACGAGATCAGGGCGCCGGGGACATGGACCGGCAGGTACAGCGTCGAGCCTGCGACGAGGTCCTTGTTGTCGAGGTTGCCCACATGGTGGCCCGGCGGGTTGGTATTGATACGGCCGAGAATCGGGTGCGGGCCGACGCCGATGGAACCAAAAAAGGGGGCGAGTTGGAGCGTGATGCCCGGAGCGAAGTCCACCGTGCCGGTTTCGGGATCGAAGCGTGTGAATTTCAACTCTGTGTAGGGGAAATCGTCCGGGAGCGTTCCCGCTCCCGGCACAAAAGCACTCACGCCGAAAGGATGGAGGAACTCGAAGCCCAGGATCTGCACCTCGAGCACATCTCCGGGCTCGGCCCCCGCAACGTAGATCGGGCCCGTCATCGGATGGGCGCCCGGACCTCGATCCTGTATGGCGTCCTCGACCACTTTCAGTGCCTCCGGTATTTCATCTTCGGGGGCGCCGGAGAGTCGAAGCCGTCCCAGCCCCCCGGCCAGAAGCGTTTCCACGCGAACGGTGTCGCCGGATGCGATCGTCAGCACCGGAGGCAGGCTGCCGTCGTAGTAGCCCCAGTGAACCCGTTCCGGAGTCACCTCCAGATCGTGGGTTTGTTGAAAAGCCTCTGCTGACGCGCTCGTCAGCCCTAAGAATGCTGTCAAAAGCACAAGCCGGGAGACATATTTCATTTTCAATATCCAATCGTTTGATGGTTTTGCTTTCCAGGAATCTGTCGTCAAAGTGCAGCATGCTCTGAGAAAACTGCTGGCAGAGCCTGCACCCACCTCGTCCTTGCCGAGAGCAGACCGGATCGTGTAGTGGCCTGGCCGGCCATTTCTACAACGGGTCGTGTTGACAGCCAACACTAACCGCCGTAAATGCTCCCGAATGCCTGGGACAACATGATCGCGATGAACAGCCCTCCGGCTCCGACCAGGAGGACGTCACGCGTCCGGCGAAGCTCAAACGCTCCAACACGGGAAATGAGCATGTATGCGACGATCAGATTGAGAGCGGCCCAGAGGACATTAACCAACGCACCCGACTCGCCCTGACCCGGTGGCGAAGCAAACGGGGTCGGAAACGGACGGCCCGAGAGGCCGTTAATGAAGTGTGGCAGCGCGTTTACGAAAAAGGCCCCGCCAAAAAAATGTGCAACATAGACATACCAGCGCATTGCTCTCTCCTTTATCTTTATGGCACCGGCACCCCTTCCTTCAGTTCTTCAAACCCGCTCAGGACAACTTTGATTCGGGGCCGGGCGGTTTACGAGCGGGATCGATCCCGCTCGTATTGAAACGGATCCAACTTTAGCTGCCGCCGACAACCGCGGTCGCCTTGACCTCCAGCAGCATGCCCGGACGCGCGAAGCCCACGACGGTAATCAACGCGCTCGACGGATAGTGTCCGGGTTCGAACTTCGTCGCTCGTATGTCGATGAACGGATCTCCATAGCGCGTATCACCGATGTAGACCGTCATTGTCACGATGTCGGCCAGCGTACCGCCAAATGTCGCCAGCCTCTCCTCGATCACTCTGAAAATCTCGTGGGTCTGCGCCTCGAAGTCTCCCATAATCGAATTCCCGTCCGCATCTTCCGTCGCCGTTACGCCCGCGAGCCAGACTGTCTTGCCCCCCTCGGTCGCAACGGCGGGAGAGAATGCCCGACCCTCCGTCCAATCCAAAGTCAGGTACTCCCGTGAAACGGCCCCCGCGTCCTGGGCATTCGCTGATCCCGGTAGCGTCAAAGTTGGAACGAGTATCGCCAGCAGCATCAAGCAGACTTTCTCTACAATGGTTTTGGCGTTCATGCTGAGTCTCCTCCGTATTTGTTTCTTATTTCGATGCGATCGGTGCGAGCCTGAATTTCTTTGTTTTCCTGTGTCCCGAAGTGAAGCGCGAAAATGTGGATAAATCTAACTACAGGAGAGGTTTATACGCAAGAAAAGTCTCGCCCCTCTTAAACGACATCGTCGGAAGTTCAGAAAGAGTCTGAATACGGGGGTTTTTCGATTTCCGACAAGACGACTTGTCAGATTTGAGATTCGAATATAGCTACTTTGCAATTAAAAATGTGCTGATGCAGTATGGTCCCAGAATAACTTGATCCGAGTCATCCTGGGGCGCAAGATCTATTGCGCTTCGGCAAAACCGTCAGCCATACCCGCTGACGCCGGGCTGTTCTCGAGGATTGGTGCAGCCCAGCGTCAGATCGGAGTATTGCATGATCTTTTGCGAAGGGGTTGTAATGATAAATAGAAGAGCTGTTTTGTTACTTCTTGGTCTTCTGTGCGTTCCTGGTACGAATTACGCGCACCATAGCGTTGGAGCGACTTTCGATGTCAGTCAGATCATCGAAGTGGAAGGAATCATTACGGCGGTCCGTTGGCGCAATCCTCACGTGCTGTTCACGGTTGGAGTCAGGGAAGGTAACGGCCGAGAAGAGCTCTGGCAAATTCAATCGAACTCGGTGAGTATTTTGCGGCGTATGGACGTCTCAAGTGATGTTTTCAGGGTCGGAGAACGGGTTCGGGTGGCGGGTAATCCGGGACGACAAAGCGGAAATCAACTGTATGCCCGTAACCTGCTGTTGCCGGGCGCGGAAGAAGTCCTGATGAGCCCCGGATCGGAACCGCGCTGGGACGGCGAAACGATTGGCAGCTCTGAAACCTGGTTCGCTGACTCGGGCGACGGCTCGGATCCGGCCAGTGGTATCTTCCGTGTATGGAGTACGCCGCTTGGACCACGTCGCTCCGGACTTGGATTCTGGAACGCGAGCTATCCCTTAACAGCTGAGTCCCGGACTGCAGTTGCGGCCTACGACCCGGTAGACGACAGCCCGATTCTCAACTGTGCCCCCAAAGGCATGCCGACCATCATGGAGCAACCCTATCCGATGGAGTTTGTCGAACAGGATCAGGCGATTCTGCTCCGGCTCGAAGAATACGACACGATTCGCACGATCCACCTGGATGCTGAACCCGAAATAGCGGAACAGCCTGCCACGCATTTGGGCCACTCAGTTGGCCACTGGGAGGACCGGACCCTGGTTGTAGCAACAAGCGGTATCAGCTGGGGCTACTTCAACGTCGTCCTCGGCATACCCCAGAGCGATGCCGCGGATCTGGTGGAGCGCTTCACTCCCAGCGCGGATGGCAGCCGCCTGGACTACACCATGACCTTGACAGATCCGGCAACCTTCACCGAGCCGGTCGTGCTCGAAAAGTACTGGCTGTGGCTCCCGGATGTACGAGTCGAACCTTACGAATGCACGGTGTCGGAATAGCACCGGGCGAAAGCGACCCCAAGGTGGAGCCATCAACAAAGTAAGGTGTGACTCCGCCTCACCCGCAGCCCTGACTCCAGTTGCTCACAGCAGTGGGGCATGTCGTGTCCGGTTGACAAAGGGACAGGAAAGTCAGACTATTCCTGTAACAGGCGGGCTCACTTCCTACCTTTAACCGTGAAAATACTTTCTATAGTATAGAGCCCGCCCGACTCGCTTGCGGGTTGCCCCTCGACGGTTTTACGCCCGATTCTGACATGTATGGGGACCCGGAGCGCGCCAAGCGCGCACGAAGGTTGTGGACTTTCTTGCAGCAAGGGTCAACACTTCCCAGTGAGGCTCATAATCCGCCCCCGACGACCCGGCGAAATGCGACAGCCATGCGAGGCAAATCTAGTATTTGCGTGATGCGCCGAACGGCCCCTTAGGGGCCTCGGCACTTGACCAGAAATAAGACGGAGGATGCACAGATGAGAAATCTAATGTGGATAGCGTTACTTGCGGCTGGGATGGCATGCGGATTTGCGGCGCCGGCACTGTCGCACCATTCGCATGCAATGTTCAATTACAACCAGGAAGTGAACGTTACCGGGACGGTGACGGAGATGTCGTTCCGCAACCCGCATGTCTTTCTCTATGTCGACGTCGAGGAAGAGAATGGCGAAACGGTGAATTACTGGATCGAGATGTCAAACCTTCCGAACATGATACGCCGCGGCATCGGGATCAATACCTTCAAACCGGGTGACGTGATCACGGTGAACATGCATCCGCTGAGGGACGGACGTCCAGGCGGCAGCTACACGACGGTAGTCGCCGCCGACGGGACGACGTACCAGTAGCACGTTTCGAGTGCGACACAAATGACGCGAACGTAAATTCAGACGGGAGGAATAGTCGTGAGAGCAAGTATGACGGCGACGGTTTCATTGGCTGTGCTGCTCATCGGCCTGACTACAGGCACACCGGCGGTGGCACAGGACATTTTTACCACCGAGGACTTTCGCCAGGACCGCGAGCATTGGACAGATCCGGCGTACTACCGAAACAATACCGTGGGTCAGCTCAGGGGCATGGCCTTGGACCTTGACAGCCAGGGGAGCGGCTCGGGCCAGCAGGCGAGCGCCCGGTTGTACGGCTCGGAAGGTACGGGCCAGGTCGGCACTTTGGACCTGTCGAGCCCATATCCCTACAGGAGCGCGAGGGAGCACTATCAGGCGTGGCTCGACGAGGCGGACGGCGGCACAAAACATACGACAGCGACGATTCCCGATTGGAGCGGCCGCTGGTCTGGCGGGGGCGGCGGGTTGAGCGGCGGGCGGAATCCGGCAAGCTCGGTCGCCGCAATGCTGACGCCGCAATACCAGGAGTATTTTGTTCAGGATGTAAAGGCCCGGTCTGAGGGGCGCATCTGGAGCGCAGGCGCCATCTGTCTTCCCGGTGGCTTTATGTCTTCGGTTACGAGTGTCGAGGAGTTCATCGTCACGCCCGAAAGAGTGTGGACACTGGGTGCGGGGAATGGGGGGAATTACATCCGGTGGATTTACACCGACGAAAGCGGACACACCGCCGAAGATTTTCAGTATCCCAAATGGCACGGCGAATCGATCGGCTTCTGGAACGGCGATGCACTCATCGTGCACACCAACCAGGTCAGGGGATGGAAGGGCGGTCTGTCTGAATTCACCGACACTTTGGAGACCGTCGAGCGCTACAGGCGCGTAGGCGATATCATCGAAGGCGAGATTACGCTCTACGATTCCGAGGTCTTTGTCGGGCCCACACACTCGAAGCTCAATTTTGAGCTCGACCCTGAGACCCGTCCCGAGCTGAGGCCGCTCTTTAATAGTTGCACCGACACCAACGGGCCCTCGGCCAAGGTCTTCATGGACGAGCGGGGCTTCCTCAACGAGCGTCTTCCGGGCGATCCCCTCTATTGGGACGCCACGGATGCTCGCCCGTGGGGCACCTATCTGAACCAAAGCGACGAGAGATATGAGGAGTACCGCCGGTTGGGGGGAACGCCGCGCAACCGATAGGCTCCTGACGCAACTGAACAATCGGGTTCAGCCTCTTTTCGGCACTGTCAGGTTGAGGTGAATCCGACCGCTTGCGGCACGGAGTCTGCTGAAGTCGAGAACAGGAATCAACGATTTAGAAGTGGTGGCGGGATGCGAAAACGCCACCAGACAGCTTAATCTGACAGCGCCCTTGCCAGCAGCGTGAAGGTCTGCTGACAATCGGCATTTCCAGTTTCAGGTAGGAGGTTCTATGCGCCATGCAAGGTTCATTGCGGTTCTGATTGCTATCACTCTCTTTTTGGCGACGGCATGTTCCACTCCGGCTACGGTTGAGACGCCGCCCGCGGACCCGGTTACGGTGTTCGAGGGTGCACGCCTCATTGTCGGGGACGGTAGCGGCCCGATCGAGGATGCCGCATTCGTCGTTCAGAACGGTCAATTCACCGCGGTGGGTGCAAGTGGACAGCTCAACGTTCCGGCCGGAGCCCAGAGGGTGGACCTGACCGGCAAGACCGTCATGCCGGCGATTATCGACACGCACAAGCACCTGGCGAACAATCGCGAAGACTTGGTCGATCAGCTGCAGCGGATGGCGTACTACGGCATTGGTGTGGCCATGAGTCTCGGCCATGATGTCGGCGATCTGGCGTTCCAGGTGCGGGAGGAAACGATTCCCAACGCCGCGCGATCGCTCACCGCAGGATTCGGGATTACGGCGCCGGAGCCGGGACGCACCGAGGAGGCCTACTGGGTTACGAGCGAAGACGAGGCCCGGGCGGCCGTCCAGGAGCTGGCCGAGAGGCAGGTCGACCTGGTCAAGCTCTGGGTTGACGATAGGGGCGGCACGCACCAGAAGTTAAGCCCGGACCTCTACGGCGCCATCATCGATGAGGCTCACAGTCACAACCTTCGCACTACAGCCCATATCTTTGCGCTCGAGGATGCGAAGGGGCTGCTGCGGGCGGGTCTGGATGCCTTTGCTCACGGTGTTCGAGACCGGGACGTCGACGATGAATTCGTCGCGCTGATTCGGGAGCGCCCGAATTTCGTCCTCGTGCCGAACATGGCCGATCGAGGCGTGGCGGTGGACATGGGCTGGTTGAGTGAAACGCTGCCCGCCGATGAGGTCGAGCGGCTTCAGGCGGGGGCTACGGACCGGCCCGAGGCCCAGGAAACATTCGGAATTCAGGCGCGCAATCTGGCACGACTCCACGCGGAGGGCGTAAAAATCGCCTTGGGAACGGACGGCAGTCCCGCCTGGAGGGCGCATGTCGAAATGGTGGACATGGTGGCGGCGGGGATGACGCCGGCAGACGTCATTGTGGCTGCGACCAGCAACGCGGCGGAGTTCCTGGAACTTACCGCCGTCGGCACCGTAGCCGCGGGCAAGAGCGCGGATTTCATCGTGCTGGACGCCAATCCTCTCGACGACATCACCAATACGCGGCTGATCAACGCGGTCTATCTCCGCGGGGACGCAGTCGACCGTGACGGCTTGAGGGCACAGTGGACCGGCCAGACTTCGCAGTGAGAGTGCAGGTAATCTCTACTTAGGGTCTAAAGGTCGGAGTGGTGCCCGATCGGTGCGGGTCGATCAAGCTGAGGCGGCCGCTTGCCGGGTCGTCAAAGAACGGGCTCCGAACGGCCGGATCGGGAATCGATTCTGACGCGTAGCGGGGGGACTCTTACTAAGGGGTCTCCTCGGGCCCGGTTCCGCGTACCGCGCCGTTCTCGACGAGAAAAGCTACAACAGTTTCGTACTCGAGATTCGTCGCAGCATCCAGCGCTGTGCGGCCCTCGGTGTTGGTCGCATTGACATCCACTCCCAGCTCGACGGCCAACGTTACGGCTTCGAGTGCGGGGGCTTCTTTTTGGCTCGGCTCGGGCTGGAGCCACGCTCGGCCGCCACCCATTCCCAGCGCGGCCATCAGAACCGTCGTGACGGTGGTACTTTCCTGAAGCCGAGATCCCCTGACGTCCACCAGCATGTGTGAGCCCTGCTGCACGAACAGCGGATCGGCGCCATGGCTAAGCAGGAGACGCATGACCGCCGGGCTGCTGAAAGCCGCGGCGAGCCAGAGGGGCGACGCTCCAACCAACTCGGGGTCAAAACTGAAATCCAGCGACGCTCGCCGAGAGGGCGTCCATGTCGTCAGTGGGGCGCTCCGGTCGGCACCGTGGGCGAGCAGCTCGCTCACCATCCGTTCATCGCGATGCATTATCGCGTTATGCAGGGCCGTAAAGCCGGGCCCGGCAGCGTTCGGATCGGCTCCGGCTTCAAGGAGGAATCCAACGAGTTCCGTGAAGCCGGAGTGCGCGGCAAGGGACACCGCGCTGACGCTCCAGGCGTCGGCATCGTTCACATTCGCGCCCTCAGCCACAAGAGCCCTGGCGGAAGCCAGCGCTCCGCCGCGCGCGGCAAACATCAACGCGGTGTCGCCCCCGTGCGGGATATCCCGGTTGTAGTAAGTGTGGGGCACCACCGCCATGATCTGACTCCAGACCTCGGAGCGGGCATGAACGTCGGCGCCGTGCACCAGCAGCACCTCGACGACATCGGGATGCTTCTGCGCCGCCGCCCACATGAGCGCCGTTTGATCGCGTGCGGCCCGCGCGTTCACGTCCCCGCCTTCGGCAATCAGTTGTTCGACGACGACCCGATTGCCGGAACGGGAAGCGACCATGATCGGAGTCTCGCCAAGCAGAAGTGCTGCGTTCGGATCGGCTCCGGCCTCCAACAACCGTCCGACCATCGTCTCGCTTCCGTTTTGACTGGCGGCCCAGAGCGGCGTCGCGCCGAGATCGTTCCCCCGGTTCACGTCCGCGCCCGCCTGAATCAGCAGGTCGGCGCTCACCCCATCATCCCGGTAGCTGGCCCAAACAAGGGCGGTCGTACCATCTGCTTCCCCCAGGTTGGGGTCCGCTCCTTGTGCGAGTAAGGCGCGAAGCGATTCGGTGTCTCCGTTCCTGACCGCGTCGACCAGCGGCGGGCCAATCGCGGCAGCGCCTGCGGCCTCCGTAACCATAAGGCCTGCGGCCCCTGCGAAAATAGCGCCTGCGGCCCCTGCGAAAATAAGGCAGGCGGCGAGCCCGAATGGCGTGAGACGCACTAGTTTAGAAATGACCCGCATGGTTCGTTCAATCTCCCGTAGCTAAACCCCCGAGAGCGTATCCAGCGAGAGCTTGCCGGTGCTGCCGCCGACGCGCTCGACGGGCACGTCCATCTTGTCCATCAGCGAGAGGAGCAGGTTGGCTATCGTCGGAGAGTCCGACTCGGAATACTTGAGGTGCCGGCCGCCCTGGAGCCGGCCCGATCCACCGCCCATCACCAGAAGCGGCAGGTTGTTGCCCGAGTGGTCCGCGCTGTTGGAGATCCCCGAGCCATAGAGGATCATCATGTGATCGAGCAGGGAACCGTCCCCGTCAGGCGTCGCACGGAGCCTGGCCAGATAATTGGAGAACAGCTCGGTGTGATAACGGTTGATGATAGCCAGCCTGGCGATCACTTCGGGAACATCGTTGTGATGCGACAAGGGATGGTGCGCCTCCGGCACGCCGATTTGAGGATAGGGGCGCGCGTTCTGTTCTTTGCCGATCATGAATGAAATGACGCGGGTCAGGTCCGATTGAAAAGCGATGAGCTGCAGGTCCAGCATCAGCGCCAGGTGATCTTCGAAGACAGGAGGCGCGCCTTGAGGCTGCTCGAGTGTCGGCAGCTCGATGTCGCTCTGTTCCTCAGCTCTCTGAATGCGCCGTTCGACGTCCCGAACCGCATCGGTGTACTCGTTGACCTTGGTCTGGTCTCCCGGTCCGAGATCGTTCTTGAGACTCGTCAGCTTCTCGTTCACCGAATCCAATATGCTCTTGTGCTGCTCGAATCTCTCCTGGCGTGCGCTTCGTTCGGTACTGCCGGTATCGCCAAACAGGCGCTCGAACACCACACGTGGATTCCACTCCATCGGCAAGGGCTGGGTCGGGCTGCGCCACGAGAGCGTGTGCGTGTAGACGCAGCTCAGGTTGCCTGTGCACGCCCCCGCGTTGCTCGGGGCATCCATCGAAAGCTCGAGCGATCCCACCTGTGTCTCTCTGGAAAATTGCCGTGCCAACAACTGGTCGATCGACGTGTCCGCGATGATTTCGACCTCGTTTGTTCCGCCCTGTGCCGTGCCGGTCAGAAATGAGCCGGAAGCACCCGCGTGGATGTAGTTCCAGTTCGCGTTGATGCCGCTCAACACGAGCATCTGATCCCTGAACGGTGCCAGCGGCTCCAGAATGGGTGAGAGTCGGAAGTTGCGTCCCTCGCCTTCGGGTGACCAGTGGGGCATGGCCATGCCATTGGGCACATAAAACGCCTGAAACCGTTTGACCGGTTTCGCGGCCTCCTGCGCGTTGGCCGACGCGGGAACCATCGCTTCGAGAAAGGGCAGCGCGATTGTTGCGCCCATGCCGCGTAATACCGTTCGCCGGGATATCGATTTCTTAGTGATGAACATACGAGTTGCCTCTCTTCAACAATTCTAATTGATTATGGATCGATGATCATTGCTACATTAGACTCATCTGCTACGGTCCGCATCAAAAAAGCGGGACTTCGGACTATCCCCAGAATCAGTGACGACCAGCGGTAGTCACTCTCCGCCGCATCGCGAACGATTTTTCTTACTGTCGGCTGATCGTAGTACTCGAGTCTTCGGCCGAGAGCGTAGGCCATAAGTTTCTTGGTGACGGTGCGGGGAAACGCCTCGGGTTCATCGAGCAGCAGCGCCCGCAGTCCGGAGAGCCCTTCAACCTGTCGGCCGCTCACCGTCGTCGCCGTGGCATCGATCTCCTGGCCCGATTCGTCAAAGGTCCGCCAGCCCCCAATGACATCAAAATTTTCCAGAGCGAACCCGAGCGGGTCGATGAGTGAATGGCAGGTGTTGCACGAGGGATTCTCCCGGTGTTGGGCGAGCCGCTCGCGTATCCCCGTGGGTACAACCGCGGGCGCGGAGTCCTCCAGGGCGGGGACTCCGGCAGGGGGCGGCGGCACAGGCAGGGCCAGAATGTTGTCCAACAGCCATTTGCCACGCAAAACCGGCGATGTGCGGTCCGGGTACGATGTTGTTGCCAGCAGCGCTCCCTGGGCGAGCAAACCGCCTCGCTCGTCGTGGTTGGGGAGGGTAACGCGTCGGAAACGGCTTCCGTACACCCGCTCAATCCCGTAGTGCCGCGCGAGCCGTTCGTTAACGAAGGTATAGTCCGCGTCCAGAAGATCCCCAACGCTCCGGTCCTCTTCTATGGTGCTGGCCACAAACAGTTCCGTCTCTCGTTGGAATCCCTGCAAAAGACTCAGGTCATACTGGGGATAAACTGCCGGGTCAACCACCACTTCCGCAACGCGGCGCAGGTTCAGCCACTGTGCAGCAAAATCGTCGACCAGCGTGTTGGTGGCACGCGGATCGGCCAGCATGCGCCGCGCTTCCTGTTCCAGGGTCAGCGGATTGCTCAGCCGTCCCTCCTCGGCCAAAGTGAGCAGGCGCTCATCCGGACTGCTGCTCCACAGGAAGAATGACAAGCGCGAGGCCAGCTCGATTCCGCTCAAGCTATACGTCTCTTGTTCCCCTGACGGTGGATCCCGATAAACACGCAGGAGAAAGTCCGGATCCACGAGCAGTCGTTCGAGCGCGAATTGAATTCCAGCGTCAAAACTCCCACCGGAATTTCTGCCCCGATCAAAGAACTCGAGCAGCGTTCCGACATCCGGATCCGTCACGGGCCGGCGATAAGCGAGCCGTGCCATTCTTGAAAGGATCGTCGTCGCGCAGGCCCGTTCTTCGGCGACATTCACCGCATTGGCGGCAGGCTCGGGCTGACACACGAAGATAGCGCGGCGGCTGGGCGTGTCCCGGGCGGGTATCGAATTCTCGTAAGCACTGCCGATCTGGACCGAGCCCACGTTGCCGTAACCCATGTATACCTGGTCGTTCCCGATAACTCTCCCTCTTTGCAATGGTTGCGGGAGACCTTCCGGTTCCCACAGCTCCCTGACGAACGACACGCCGACAACATGGGGGCCCGCTTCCACCGGGACACGAACCTCGAGGTCAGCGTCTCCGATTGTCTGCATGTACTCTTCCCATTCGGAATCCCCGTCGTAGCCGACTTCACCGGCGCCTGCGAAACTGGCGGCGGCCGGCCTGCCCTGTGCCTGGCCTCCGACGGTGAACCGTTCGAGCAGTGCGCCATCGATACGCAGATCGAGTTGCTGCGGCCATCCCATGCCCTTCAGATAAGATTGATACTGCCGCTGGAGATTGACCTTGATCAGGTACTCGCCATCGACTGGAAAGTTGTAGCGTATCGCCATACCGCCACGAGACCCGAGAGGCAGATCTTCGCTCTCCCTGTCGTTCTGCAAAACGTGTAAAGGAATCTCGAAGGTTTCAAGTGTCGGGTTTGCTGGGGGAAGACCTGTCGCGAGCCGCGTCACCTGACGGGCCACCGACATGTATCGTTCCAGGTGGGCCGTCGAAATTGTGAGGCTGTCCGCGAAGTTGTCGAAACTGCCGTCCGCTGTCTCGTCCCCGGGCAGCAGGGGCGTGACATCGATGTCGAGCGCGAGCAGATCGCGTATCGCGTTGTTGTATTCCACGCGATTGAGACGATGGACCGCGCCGATTCTGCCCGGATTTGGCCTGGCCTCCGACGCGCGGTCGATTTCGAGCTCCAATAAGTTTGCCACCTCGCGGTACGTATCCGGATCGGGACGCGGACTCTGTGGCGGCGGCATCGAGGCGGCCCTCAGCTTGGCGATGACTTTCTCCCAAACCTCGGCGTTGGAGCCCGGGTTCGCAACATCCAGACTCTCGAGATCGAGTCCAGCCGTTTGGAGCGCCTGGCTGTGGCAGGTCAGGCAATACTGGTCGATGAGGGCCTGGGGAGTAGCTGACGACACTGCCGGAGGGCTTGCCGTCTGGGGCTGGGAGGCCGCAGTGCTGGATAGAGCCACGGCGATTGCGGCGCCGGCCATGAACGCGGACGTCCTCCGCCAAAAACGCTTCGTCTCGGTCCTCAACAACAAACACTCCTCTGGCATTTCCGTCCCTGCCGTTATCGGCCCAGCGGTGCTATGCCTGTTTTCGGTGATTTTCTCCTATAGGTTGGCTATATGCAAAGAAATACTGGAAATTCAGAACCTGGGGCAGGGGGTGTGTCGTGAGCGCCCGGGGTGTAACCGAAGTTTCACACCGCGTCACTCAAACTCCGGCGCTTCGAGCCCTGCGGTCAACTTATAGCGGTCTGTTCGGGTTGATTATCGTGCGCCACATGAAGCTGCTCGGCGAGTTGTCCCAGCCAAGGCCTTCCTTTGGCTGTTTGAAGTGGCGGCCGATGATGTCGAGAAATGGCGCGATCGTCGGATGGGCGTCCGGGTCGAAGCTGTAGTCGTCGTTCACGACGATTTGCATCGCGTGATCGTACCATCGGTGGTTCCTGGCGTGATCGTACTCGGCCTGGATATAAGGTTCCGGCACGTAGTCCGGGCCGAAGAGTTCCGTATACAGTGCGGGGTACTCATATCCGTAGTCGGGAGCCCGATAGAAGCGAAGCGACTGATGATAGCGGATGGAGAAGGCCACCCGGTCCGATACATACGGTCGATATAAGGCTTCGGCCCAGAAACCGTGGTCCGGTTTCTTCAATACCATTCCAGTGTCATGAATCAGGCACGCAAAAACTGCTTCTTCCGGTGCGCCGTTCTCAAGAGCTCGCTCAGCGCTTTGCAGGCAATGGTTGCTGGCAGCGCCGAAGCGCATCTCGAAGAAATCGCCCAGGGTCGGCTGTGCGGGCATAGCAGACGATTCCTGATTCGTGGCCGCGAGTGTTGCCACTGGAGCGAGTTGGCGCATCTTTTCTTCATCCAGCCGCTCGGCGACTTCGGACCTGCGGTCTGAGGCATTCCTTCGCTCTCGTTCCACGGGTTTACGCTTTTTTTTCTGCGCCATGCTGCTAGTTTGAGTACGCGGCCTGGAGGATGTCAAGCGATGCGGCCGGGTCCGGCGTGGCGACTGCGGTTGCCGTGTAGGGCGCGGAGAACGCCGCCAGAGGGCTCAACAATATCTGGCGCAACGCCAAGATCGGAGTGTTCGATCCCGAAACGAAGACCTACTCGGAGTTTCCCACGCCAACTCCGGAATCCGGTCCCCGGCGCGGCGAGATTGACGCGCAGGACCGCCTGTGGGTCGCACTCTATTACGCGGGCCGGGTGGCCCGCTTCGATCCCAACACGGGCGAGATCAAAGAGTTCCCGTTGATTCCCGGCACGGAGGCTTTTGCCCCGCCGCATGCGGCGCCATACTCGACCTCCGTCGACAACGAACACCAGTTCGTTTGGACAACGGATTTCTACAGCAGTCGAATCTTTCGGATCGACATGCAAACCGAGGGCGTTACGGAATATATGATGCCTGGGCCTTACGAAGTCCGTGATCTGACGGTCGAAAGCGGAACCGACCGGCCGACCTTCTGGATTCCTTCTTACCGGCCGCCATCACAGATTGTGAAAGTGCAGTTACGGTAAGTCGCGTCCTCGAATCGAGGTGATCAGAATATCGCCAGGGGGTTCACCGGCGAACCACTCCCGCCCTCTACCGGAAGCGGGGCCCACGTGATCATGAACTCGTATCGATTCAGTTCTCTGGCCGTCTCGACCGCGCGTTCGAGGTCGAGACACTCCAGGATGTTGATCCCCATCCAGTGCAGCACCGCTTCGTGGATCGGGCCTCCGCGAATACCCTCTGCCTCGCCCCATCCAGGTCTCGGGGCCCAGTCGATGTTGAAGTCATGCGCGATGAAGGCGGGCTCGCGCTCCCTGATCCAGGGGACAGTATCGACGTAGTACCCCGGAACCTCACCGCGCCATGCGCCCATCTGCGCCCGCCGTTTCCAACGTCCGACGTAGAGCAGGACCACGTCCCCCGGGCCCGCCCGGACACCCGACATCTCTTCCCAGGCTTCCAGATCCGCTCGCGTGATAGGCGTTGCTGGATCTATCCATTCGACTCCCTTCAGCTGCGGAATGTCGTAAAGCACCGCGCGGGTCGTGACGCCGTCCTTCCAGTTCATCACGCTGCCTTCCTTGCAGCCCTCTTCCTCGGTGATGTTGCCTGCGACAGGTATGCCGTTGTACATTTCGCCGTCGAAGAAGCGGTGGCACCAGGTGTCCATGTGCGACACCGTGAGGCCGTGGTAGCTCACACGGTAGGTATCGCTGGTGCCGATCGGGCCGATCCGGTTGGTCGTCCGGTAGAACAGCCCGTTCTCGTTCACATCGGCTGCAGCCTCTTGCGGCACGGCGTGGGCCAGCGAGATAGCGATGCCGTTCTCCACTAGATCCACCGCGCTCCGGACTTTCTCGGGCGTGATCAGGTTGGTCATACCCTTTTGGTCCTCCGGTCCCCACCGGCCCCAGTTTTTGAACTCCGTCTTCCAGCTGAGGAACTCCTCGGGCGTTACTGTGCCGGGGTCCTGGCCCTGGCCCTGGCCCGGGGACAACATCAAAGCACCCACAAAGGCACCCAGAAAAACAAGACTTTGGATCCGATGCATCATTCGTTTCTCCTTTGTTTCTCCTTGATCAAGCTTCAATTATCGCGCCCGATGGGTGGTCTGCTTTCCCGTTTCTCTACGGATTGCTGTCCAACAGTTCCACGTATCCGATTCTGGCGTTGAAGGCGGTGCTACTCCACCAGATACGGTTCGGATTGTTCTGATCGACTTCCACGCGTCTCACATCCGTTTCTGCCTGTGGCAGCGGCAACATCAGCCATTCTTCGGTTCTGGGATTGTAGCGCGCGATTATATCCACCGTGTGCAGGGTCACCCAGAGCAGGTTGTTCTGCTCGTCAAAGTCGATCGAGTAGGCACCGTTATACGGAATCGGGGGATCGATGACAGTCATCGCGTCCGTCTTGTAATCGATCTTCAGTATCTTTCCGGCTCCCCACAACCCGACCCAGACATTGCCTTCCGGGTCATAGTCCATCCGGCGAGGATAGCTTGTACCCTCCACCGGGATTTCAAACTCAACGACCTCGCCGGTCTTTCCGTCGAAGCGGGCCAAGCGGTCCACCAGGTTTTCGGCGACCCAGACCCGTCCGTCGCCGGCGACCGTTATGCCGTAACCACCGGGATTCTCCTGGGTCGCAGTCCAGGTCGGCGTGTCCCACGCGCTCCATTCACCGGTGGCGGGATCCAGCCTCCTGGCAGCGCCCGGGCCGGAGGACCAGATCGATCCGTCTGGATGCACCACCATGCTGTTCCCCTGGACCGGTCCGCGGATTTCCTCGCTCGGAAAGGGCCAGTCGGTCCATTCCTCGGCCGCGATGTCGTAGCTCAGCCAGCGCGTTTCGAAGGGATCGGCCAACCACATGATGCCGTCCTTGCTGATCTGCAGATTGCCGGGACGTGCGCGCTCGGCGGTGTACAAAGGTGGGCCGATTTCGCTGTATTCGTAGGTGACGGGATCGAAACGGCTGATCTTGCCCCCCGTACGCTGGTTGGCCCAGCCAACGCCCCAGGGGTCTACTGCGACGTCGTGGTTTTCCACTCCTACATTCTCGACATCGTATTGCACGACGCGGTAATTTGCGGCCTCGCCCTGCATGAGAGTCCGCAGCAAGCGGCTGTTCGGATCCGGTGCCGGCATCGGCGGCAGGTTCGCGGTCAGATAATCCAGTAAGACGGCGACCTCCTCCTCGGTCATATCAGGAAGGTCGACGCCGACCATTTCCCCGCGCATTTCGGTGATCGTGGATTCCCAGGTTTCGCGATCGACTCGCCTGGAGATCACACTTGTTTCCGAATGACAGCCGGTGCAGCGCGTCATGATAATTTCCTTGCCGTGCCCTTCCGGGAGACTGCCCGCCGTTGCCATGTGCTCAGGTACTCTTCGTGGCCAGGCAGCTGGCAGGTCGGGTGCCCGCCCAACGGTGAGCGCCAGATCCATCTGGGTCGCCTCTTGTCCCGATACGTCTACCGGGGCGGACCATACGCTCTCAAAGTCGTTTCCGACACCCTGCACGACATAGCTTCCCGCAGGAAGCTGATTGGCCGTGTAACGGCCCGCGTCCTGGCTGATGAACATAAAGGTCAGGCGTCGTTCGGCGTTTTTTAGTTTCACGAAAGCTCCGGCGAGAGGTTGACCGGACGCATCCGTGACCACGCCCTGGAGAATTCCGCTGTGGCCCCCCGGACTTGCCACGACATCAGCCGATGGTTGCCCCGAGCAGCCGGCAGCCAGCAAAACAGCTACGATGAGACCGATGACACTTGGGTTCCTTTTCCTGAACATCATCTATGCTCCTTGTTGAACGAGACGAACTGAATCCCAGGCCAATTCTCCGGGAAGCGTTTTGATCGCCGTGTCGTCCCCACGTTTCCTAACCCGCGCACGCCACAGGGCGCTCTTGCCGCCCTGAGTGAAAGGATGGTGTCGTGACCGAGTTTGGGGCCCGACGCCATCGATCCAGTGTGTCGCTGACTGAAGCCTGAAAATCTGGCTCAATATACCTGCAGGTGGAAGTTATTCGCAAGAAAAGTCTCGAGTCCTGGCGAACGAATTGTTTTAAGTCGTAAAACGGCCCGAAGACAGCAATCGAGATATCGAGACATCGCGCAAGTGGGTACGGCAGGGCGCCATTGTTTGGGCGTGTCCTGGAATTCCCCCCACTGTTACCCAGAGCCTGACCCGGAACTCGATGGCAAATAAAAAGGCCGCAGGAATGCGGCCTTAAGTATCTGTTCTAAAAATCGGGTGGGGCGATTCGAACTCCCCGTCTCGGGCTCCCAAATGGGAGTGAGTAATCTCCAGAGATTTTAATTGCCGCTGGTTCCGACATCAATGCCCTGGGCTTCGGGGCCGATCGCGGGTCTCAAAACCTGCTCGATATAGTCGAACGAGTCGGATGGTACGCAGAAGTACTCCCCGATTTCGGTTCCGGGGCTCCGCAGGAGGTTTCCAGCGGTCACCCACGGCTGGGTGAAGGTCTTCGGATCGGTGATCGTCAGTGTCACTTCGATCGTGTTGTAGTCCACACGTCTGTAGCGCTCCTCTGTACGCAACGCATCACTGTGCGTGTATCCGAATCGACGATCCTGTCTATTCTCGGTAAGCCAGGAACGCTCGTCAAAACCGCTGGACTGGACGACGAACGTGTCCCCCTCCCACTGGCCGACCGAGTATCCCATCCACCGTGGATCCGGATCTTCGGGGAGTTCGCGACCATCGGTCCAGATCGTCCGAAAGGTGTGGCCCCACTCAAGGAACTGGACCAGCCTGTCAGGCATCTCGGCGAACTCGAAACCGTAGTTGTACGTGAACATGCGAGGCCAGCCCATAGGATCACAGATCAGCATGCCGTCTTTCGAATTCGAAAGCGCCTGTCCGCCGGCGGTTTCGTCGGCCCTCGTGGCGTCGTACCTCGCCTGTCCGTCCGGTGTCATGGGAGGCGCATTGCGGTTGAGTTGAATTCGGTTTTGGCCCCATATCCCCGTCAGGTCACCGGGATTGAATGGCAGGTCCGCCGTCTCTGAGCGTAACTCCGTTCTATTGTCGTTCGTCTGGCAATTTGGGCAGGTCAACCACCCGGGATACAGATCCTGGGCGGTGGTGACTGCCGGTAAAACGATGACGCCTACCAGTACAGCGATCAAACCTATGATGCAGTGTCGCATTTCCTTTACTCCGTGATGCTACTCCGTGATGCTACTCCGTGATGTTACTTCGTGATGCTAGGGTCCATCACTAACCTTAAATGCTAATCCCCTGGCTCCCGATCGACCAGGACGGTGCCATCCGTCAGCACCACCTTGATCAGTTCACCTTGAGGCGTCCCCGCGGTGGCTGGGATTATCGTGAACGTACCTTCCTGTCCGGCCTGGAAGGTTCTTCTACTCAGCCCCTCGCTCATCATCGAGGTGGTGGAAGACATTTCGCCAGTCCACCCCACGACCTTACCCTGGTCGTCGGTGACATCCCAAACGAGGTAAGTATGCGGGTTGCGCCATCTCCATTCCGAAACAACCCCGTCCATCTCAATGCGCCTGTCGGTATCGTAGATCCCCGCACGGCCATGGTGCGCTGAAGCCAGACCGCCCAAAATGACGACCGACATCAACACAAGCACCGCCGTGGCCCAAACACGCTGAATTCTCATTGACGCCTCCTAGCGCACGAATATTTACGATGAAAAACTACAGCCATTCCACACCTAAGTCTAAGCGGTTGTCAAGTGATTGTCAGCCGGCTGTCGTTGTTTGAATGTGAACCGGCTTTCACAGGCATCGCCGCTCAAACGCGAACAGGACTACCGTCAGTTGAGGGTTGAGGGATCGCTCCGACCACCACGCTATTGTCTTCTCCGAAAGCTCCCGTAAGCACTTCGGGCACATTGCAGCCTCTGACAAAATGTCGTCCGACCTCAGCCTTTCCGCCATCCGAGCTTTCCCACGCTATACTCGCGACGGAAAGTCTGATCAGTTAAGCAAGATAAAGCTCCTTCCAGGCCCGACTGTGCTTCGCTACACCCAGTTCAAGGAGGGATGATGCCAGACGAAATTCGCCATCACGGCATTTGCTACGTAAAGAACCCTGGCGACAAGTACAAGTACAAGCTCACCGAGGACTATTCCCACTCAACCGGGATTACAGGTGGGGACGGCGGCAACGTGTACCTGAAAATTGACCTCGCGGGTGATCTTGAAATCCGCGCTTCCTACGCCTGGGACGGTCCGAGCGGCCCTTCGATCGACACCCGGAGCTTCATGCGTGGCTCGCTCGTTCACGACGCTCTCTACCAGCTCATGCGCCTTCGAGTTCTCGATCACAAGCGCGACAGGAAGGCTGCAGACAAGATCCTTCGCGGGATCTGCAAGGCCGATGGCATGAACCGCTTCCGCCGGTGGTACGTCTACTGGGTCCTGCGCGCATTCGGGGCAGGGTCTGCGCGACCACCCGACTAAGCATTGCAGTGACCCCGTGCGCAGTGATGCCACCCCGGGCTGTCCTCAAGTGAGACTCTGCTTGTTTAAAAATCCTAGCTATATTTGAATAGGCAGGACGTCCATATTTCGAGAGTAAGTAATTTGAGTCCCGTTTTCTTCGGGCATACCCGACGATATGAGCAGGAGATGAAGATGCGATTAAAGATCAGATTGTCCTTCATTATCGCCCTTGCGCTCGTGGCTCTGACCTCGTGCGCGGAGACAGTGGAGACGGAGTCACCCGATGGCGCCGACCCTCGGGCCCAACGAGAAGCGATCGGTACCTGGCTCGAAGACGGTCCCGCCGGTAGCAGGATCACGATATATTGGGAAGACGGCCTCGTATTTATGGAAGTCACGGACGGGGACGGCAGTTCCGAAACGGCCGAAATGATCGAAACCTCATTACCGCGTAACACACGATTCGACTACGAGGACGAACGTGGCGGTGGTTACTATCTGATCGCCACGAACGGAGATTTGAGAGGCTGGACTCCCGATGGCCCCTTCCTTACTGCACGACCCATAGAGTGAACACCATGAGCTGGGAAACGGATGGTGGTCGATTCATATTGACCGGACTGACTGGACTCACAGGCCGCTCGGCGCCAGCCGGGAGATAGCGCCGCGTTCGCCTGATCGAACTCGTCGGGGAACAAGCATTAGAGATAGTTGATAAAAGCCACCTTGTGTTCGGTAAAAAATTCGATACCGGTTTTGCCCGACTCGGGGATCCCGTGACCCGACGACTTCACCCCGCCAAAGGACAACTGCGGCTCGCGATAGGCCGTCATCATGTTCACGTGCGTCAAGCCCACCTCGCTCTGGTCCAGAAACTGAAACGCGCGCGATATATCTCTGGTGAAAATCGATGACGTCAGCCCAAACTCCACCTGGTTGGCTATCTCCAGTGCTTCATCAAAATTCCGCGCCGCCATCACGCTCAACACCGGCCCGAAGATCTCCTCCTGTGCGATCCGCATCTCCGATTTGACTCCGGCGAAAACCGTCGGCGCGACAAAACACCCCCGGTCCAGGCCACTGTCGGTCAGCCGCTGTCCCCCCTCGACCAGCTCGGCCCCCTCGCCCTGCCCGATGTCGATATAGCCCATAATCGTCTCCAGTTGGTCCGAACCGCACACCGGCCCCATATCGACATCCCCGCGACCGTCACCCACCCGGATCGCCCGCACCCGCTCCAGCACCTTTTTGGTAAAGACCTCCGCCACCTCCTCGATCACGATCGCCCGGCTCGTCGACGTGCACCACTGCCCGGCGCAGGCATAGGCCGCTGTGACCACTGCATCCGCCGCCTTGTCGAGGTCGGCGTCTTCTAATATCACCGCCGGATTTTTGCCGCCCATCTCCAGCTGGGTGCGGATCAGCGTCTGGGCCACGCTCTGCTGTATCCCCTTGCCGACTCCCGTCGATCCCGTAAAGGACACCGACTGCACCAGCGGATGGGTGATCATCTCGTCCCCGACCGTACTGCCCCCGCCGCAGACGAAATTCAGCACCCCTGGCGGCAGGCCGGCTTCGACAAATACATCGACAAAGGCTTTGCCCGCGCCTGGTGTCAGGCTGGCGGGCTTAAAGACGATGGTATTGCCGCTGATCAGCGCGGGTGTGCACTTGCGGCCCGGCACGTTAAACGGAAAATTCCACGGGCTGATAATCGACGCCACCCCCAAGGGCCGCCGCAGGCTATAGGCGAAGACCCCCTTCTGCGCCGAGGGCACGGTCTCGCCGCACATCGTCACTCCCTGAGCGATCTGATACTCCATCTCGCGCACCGCCGACCGCACCTCGGTCAGCGCCTCGGCCAGGGACTTGCCATTTTCCGCCGTCAGCGTCGCCGCGATTGCCTCCGTCCTGCCCTTCAGCACCGCCACCGCCCGCGACAGATACTCCGCCCTCTGGAAAACACCGATCCCGGCCCATTCGGGGAAAGCCGCGTGCGCAGACTCGATCGCCTTCCTGGCGTCATCGCGGGTGCCCTTGGGCCAGATTCCGGTCACCTGTCCGAGGTCGGCCGGATTGCGCTGCTCGAAGGTCTGCCCATCCGCTGCGGGGACCCAGGCGCCGTCGATGTAGTTCTGCTGTTCCATCGTGTTGCTCTCCAGTGTTGTTTTCGGTCCTAGGGCGAACCCTTGACGCGGTCGCGCTCGATAGAGCGGCGGGTCACGTCGACGTCCCGACGCAGCTGCTGGGTCCCTCCTTTGCCCCTCCTTTGCCGCGGAGGACGAGCCCTACTTTGCCAGGGAGGACGAGGACTTCGTAGTGGCCGACTCTGGAGCCGGTTTCCATCGTTATAGCGGGTTCCTAACTGAACCGTGAAATTCTGGCAAGATATAACGACAGGTGGGATTTCGGGTCACTGAAACTCTAATTCGATTGCGTCCTTAGGGTGTGTGTGGCCAAACTTCAACTTCCGACACGATGGGTGATCTCAGTTTCCATCGGAAGCCGACTTCTGGGTCCCTGGATGCTTTTGACCATTTTGAACGCCAGGCGACGACTCGTTACCGGTCTGGTGCTGACATCCGTTGGTTGCGGCTTACCTGATGTCTTTCAGCGATCAGTGGCTGCGATAGCGGACACACCTACTGGCTGCCGTAGAGGAGCAGTTCTCTCCCGTCGGGCGTCATGACTCTTTCCAACCTCAGAATCATGGACCCATCCGTGAAGCGAAATCCGATGCCCGTGATGACGTCTCCTGCCTTCAAGGTATCCCTGTCCCAGCCGTTCGCCGCCATCCGATTAATACTGGGACCTCCGACTTGCCAGCCCTCGACCCTGCCGTCGTCGGACTGTACGTCGAGCCCGATCATCACGTGCGGATTGCCCCACGCGTAGGCCGTCACTGTCCCCTGCACCGTGACTTCTGTCGAACGATTGACCGGCCATCGGTGATGCGCAAACAATGGGCTGGCGGCCACGAGGATCCCGATCGCTCCAAGTGCGAACACTCCCATCTTGTTCATCATGTCCAACCTCCAGACCCGATTATACTGGATCGCCTGCGGGGCCGCACCGAGCATCGGGAGACCCGTCCAGGTTTAACTCGACGACCACTCCCGATAAACGTCGCAGCGTTGATCCGTTCTTCCAGACTCTATGTGTGGCAACGGGAAGTCATCCACTCACGAATCTCTGGTAGTTCTCGTTCGACATCAATCGTATGTGTCTTCGTGAATTCCCGGTAATCCACGCTGAAACCCCCGGCATTGAGTTGCTGGATCTGTGCCCTCGTTCTCTCGACGGGTAGTATCTCATCTTCAATTCCGTGCGTTATGAGCCAGTCTCCTTGATTTACTTCAGGGTTGAGTTCTCGCAGCAGAGCTTCAGGATCGTAGGCGTAACCACTGATTCCGATATATTCCCCCAGTCGACGGGTGTGCCGCGCTCCAAATTCGAGAGTCATGAGACAGCCTTGCGAAAATCCAAACAGGAATGTTTGCTCGGGTGCATAGCCGTTGCGTTCGGTCTCCGACAGCACCTCGCCGAGCAGAGTTTGGGATTCAATAATCCCGGGTAGTTGATCCGGTGGCAGGTCGTACCAGCTATAGCCTATCCCGTAGGGAGTGGGTGCGGTGAGCAGGAGAAAATCTAGAGAGTCGATGGTCAGTGCCTTCTGCAACCAGAGAAAGCCTTCTGCCAAATCACCACGTCCATGGAGAACTATCACGAGTTGATTCGAGGGCAGGCGTGCCGGTTGCCATACGTGTCTGAGCGGTAGATCCATTAAATTAACGGAGGTATCCGGTCTCCATAGGGTGGACGTTCAGGCTTTCTACACGAGCGATTAAAGTCTATAGCTTCCGGAATTTCTGCGTCTTGGAAAAGTGCCGGATGTCTCGCTTCCGATTACGATCGAGTTATGGACTAAAATTGTCAGCTCTTATGGGTTTCGAGATAGTTCTGTGGTTTTTGGCTTTCGTGTTGACGGTTGCGGGCTTTGCGGGCCTGGTGCTGCCGTTGCTGCCTGGTGCCGTCCTTCTCTTTGCCGGCCTGTTTGCCGCGGCATGGGCTGAGAATTTTGCATACGTCGGGTGGGGCACCTTGATCTTGCTCGGTCTGCTGGCAATGTCCACTTACCTTCTGGACTTTGCGGCGACCGCCCTCGGAACGGACCAGTTCGGCGGTTCTAAAAGAGCTATCGCTGGGGCGTCAATCGGTGCTGTCGTGGGCCTCTTCTTCGGCATTCTTGGCATACTCTTGGGGCCGTTCGTCGGTGCCGTCATTGGTGAATTAACTGCACAGCGCGATCCACTGGCGGCAGGCCGTGCGGGCGTAGGGGCGGCTCTCGGCCTTGTGGCCGGTGCCGTGGCGAAGCTCGCTGTCGCCGTTTCAATGGTGGGGATTTTTGTTCTGGTTCGGTTCCTGGGAGGAAACTGACTGAATCGAAACACCTCAGAAACTGCCATATTCCGAAACACCACCGAGAGAAGAGGACAGGCTTCTGACTGCCCCGATCTATTTGGAGCCGTCCAATTCTTTAGGGGTTTGGCTCAATATATGAGACGGCATTGATTATCTCTGGCAAGGTCTCCCCCGTGGGGCAAGCGCCGCCATCCTCGTGGGGTTTCAAGCGGCCCACAGCCTTAGACGGAAGTTCATTTGTAGACGCTAATCAGTACACATTCCTGCAATGTTCTGCCCTTTGTGTCAGTCAGCATATCGTGATGGCTTTACAGCGTGCAGCGACTGCGAAGTGGGCCTCCTCGATTCGTTCAAGGACCTAGAGTTCTCCTCAGTAAGACCTTGGAAGGGAGAGCGACAAACTGTGTTCAACTTGATGCTCAGGGGATTCCGTCACACCTGAAAGAAATTCCAAATCTTGAACCGAGAGAAGGGCGTTGGTGGATAGGGTGGCTTCCGATCTCTCCTAAGCTCGAATACGAAGTGTGGGTGCTCCGTTCCGATCTATGGGTGGTCGATTCCTCCTGTCGAAAGCGCCACGTCACCCTCAGGTGTGAATTCTCGCTCACAATCGGGCGAATGCCCCGCGCTACAACGACACAGCGCAAAACTTTTACGCATCACAAGAATCGAAACCGGCAGCATACAAGACGAGACTCTCCTGGTTCTGCTGGCAAGTTTGCAGCGACTTTTGAAACCCGAGGACAGAACCTTAAAAGTCAAAAATTGAACTGCGGTAGGCGGCTTTGGCATTTCGAAAGCAATTTCTCATCTATCAAAACTTCATCGCCATTCCTGAAACGTATTTGCGAATCCGACTCACTCAAATCAGACGTTTCGAAACTTAAATCAGCATGCCTCAAGGTTGCTCCCAGATCTTGAAAGGTGGCAACACCATTCTGAAACCGTAAAGCGTTCCCGAAATACAACAAACCATCCGCTCACAAGCGGAAGATAAGATTTTTCACCCAGCTTCGAAGCATGAGTATCTCAATGAGACAACGGGAGGTCTAAGATGATCATCTGGGCCCTGAAGAGCACCTTGATCGTGGTCGAATCCCTTTAAAATATACATTGCAAAAGGATTCTAGAAGCCACCAGGTGGTTAGAACGTGACTTGCGAGGCCGACTAATTCTCACTGTCCGACAAGGTCGTTTCTCAGGACCTGACCTTCTGATTGCTTACAACTCCCACCTCTAGTATCGTTTGCCGAGTTTTTCACGGTTCGTTTCGACGCACACTAAAACGATGGAATCAACCACACAACTCGGCCACTACGAGATCTCAACGCTCTTGGGTAAGGGTGGAATGGGAGAAGTTTGGCGTACGAGAGATACGAAGCTGGGACGTGAAGTTGCCATCAAGACGGTGTCTGAAGAGTTTGCGAGAGACGCCGACCGATGAAGCTTTTCAACAGCCAATTCTCGCATGTCTTCAGCAAAGGCGAGATGCGCCGGAACCTCTTGACCTTACTCCGCTACCTCGCCTTTCTCTTCGCTATCGTTCTTACCTACGCCCTGATCTTTCAGCTGATTATGATTGGCGTGGAGGACCAGTCACACTCCTGGATGACGGGCATCTACTGGACGCTCGTCACCATGACGACCCTCGGATTTGGTGACATTACATTCGCCACTGATATTGGCCGCCTTTTCAGCGTCTTCGTCTTACTGTCAGGCGTCGTCCTGCTCCTCGTTGTACTCCCCTTCACCTTCATCCGCTTCTTCTATGCGCCATGGCTCGAAGCCCAGGTGAGACTCAGAGCACCGAGGCGGCTTCGACCTTCGGTAAGAGAGCACGTGATCATCAGTCGTCACGACGAAATCGCCGCCGGTTTGATTGAGCGGCTGCGCCCCGAGGCGATTCCGTACTGCGTGATCGAGCCGGATCCAACCGTTGCGGCGCAGATGCTCAGCCAGGGTATCTCCGTCGTCACGGGCGACATCGACAACCGGCTAACCTACGAAGGGGTCAATGTTCAGCAGGCCCGGCTGGTGCTTGCTAACCGAGAGGACACGACCAACACGAACCTCACCCTAACTGTACGTGAGGTCACCACGGATGTCCCGGTCGTCGCGTTCGTCGAGAATCAGGACTCAATCGACATTTTGGAGCTCAGTGGTGCCACGCATGTGCTTGCTCTGAAACAGCGTCTGGGTGAATACCTCGCCAATCGCATCAGTGGCGGACAGGGCCACGCGGACGTAATCGGGGAGTTCAAGGGACTGCAGATCGCCGAGTTCCCAGCGCACAATACCCAGCTCGCCGGACGGAACGTGCGCGAGACGCGAATGCGAGAGACGATGGGCTTGAACATCGTCGGCGTCTGGCAGCGCGGCCGGCTACGACCGGCGTTTCCCGATACCCAGATCGTCGATCAGAGTGTCGTCGTCGTGGTCGGCGTGCCGGAGCAGATCGGCGAGTTGAATGGCCTCCTCCACCGCCCCGATGTGCGCGATGAGCCAGTTTTGGTCATTGGCGGTGGCAAGGTGGGACGCGCTGCGACGCGTGCCCTCAAGCGGAAAGGTGTTCCCGTGCACGTGCTCGAACGCGACGATCGGGCACACGACAAACTCGCGGGCATCTGCGATCAGCATTTCGTGGGTGACGCTGCTGATCGGGAGGCCCTGATGAGGGCGGGCCTGCAGAACGCTCCCTCAGTGCTGCTGACCACGAATGATGACGCCATGAACGTGTACCTAGCCGTGTACTGCAGGCGACTCAAGCCAGATCTACGGATCGTCAGCCGGATTACGCACGAGAGAAACCTCGAAGCGATCCATCGGGCGGGCGCAGATTTCGTGTTGAGCTACTCGACGCTGGGAGTGGAAGCTGTCTTTTCGGTGCTGCAAGGCCATGAGCTCGTCATCTTGGGGGAAGGTGTCGACCTATTTACGGTGGACCTCCCCCCTTCTCTGCAGGGCAAGATGCTTGCGGAAACTGGCATCGGCTCGCGAACTGGGCTGAGCGTGGTCGCGGTTGGCCAGAATGCGCAGCTGGTGACGAAGCTTCACTCTTCGATGCGACTGGAGCCGGGCGCAAAGTTGATCATGCTGGGGAGCGTCAAGCAGCGGCAGGCGTTTGCCGACGCGTTTGGGTAGGCCCGCGGTTTCTCGGCCAAGGTATCTGCTAACCGATCCAAAATCTCCCGCAGCCACCTTCAGTTCGGGTGGCGGAAGGGGTCATCTGCGCTTCTCCCGAGTGTACCGGCACGATCGACAACCGCGATCGTAACGACAACCAGCACACCGTTACGCCTGCAAGATTCGATCACACTGTCAACAACGGCCATCGCCTGCGCCACCGAACTGAAGGAACGCGTGCCGGTTCCCTGATTTGCGAGGTCAAGTCCTGATAAATCATCTTCGCGGACGTTGAGAAATTCTGCGAACCGTTCCACATTGTTTAGCGGCACTGATATTTCGATAGCTTCCGTGTACATTAATTAATATTCTCTATGAAGCTTTTATCCGCCACGCCTGATGAGCAAACGGAGGCGTGGACGAACTTCTGTCGAGTAAGCCACGACGAGAGATCCGAGGACGCGGAGGCCTGCCTGAAGCATCGAAGCAATGGCATGCCCATACCCGCAAACACCCTATGGGGGATTTCCAGATGTCCATTTCAAGACGGTCACTTTTAAAGCGAGGTCTCGCTGTCGGAGCGCTCCTGGGTCTGCGGCTTCAGACTGCTCTGTCACAAGAACCCAAGCCGGTCATTGCCGTCTTCAAGTCGCCTAGCTGAGGTTGTTGTGGTGCGTGGGTCACGCATCTGACGAACTATGGTTTTCCAGTGCGAGTTCAGGATGTGGCAAACCTTCAAACCATAAAGGAACGCAACGGTGTGACTCCTGTACTGGCAGGATGCCACACGGCGTTTGTTGAAGGTTATGTCATTGAAGGACATGTACCAGCCGACGTGATCGACCGTCTACTAAGTGAGCGTCCGCAAATTGCAGGCCTTGCGGTGCCTGGCATGCCCGTGGGCTCACCCGGCATGGAAGTCCCTGGCCGACCAGCGGTGCCCTATGATGTGATCGCTTTCGATGTGAGTGGGAGGACGCGTGTCTTTGCCACTCGATAACGAGGTGGTGAGCCACCCAGACACCAGGCTCGAAGCCCGATAGGCCAGTCAGGAAACGTTGACCTGATCCAGGTTTCGATCCTGAATCGACTCGTCGCCATCTTAAGTGAACCCCTAACAGCCGGTGATCGGAAGCGGCGCCGGAGAAAGGAAATGTGATGAAGCAACTATTACTGTCAGCGCTCATGCTGGGGATGCTCACAAGCATCGCGGAGTCCCGGCAGGCTGAGGGACCCTCTGCATCGGCAACCTCCTCCAATCTCATCCAACAATTTTTGATGGCCTACAACAGCCAGGACACAGCCTATTTCGACAGAACGCTGGCAAACGATGCCGTCGTTCTCGATGAGGACGGACACACGCTGACCGGCAAACCCCTGTTGATGCGCATTCTGGGCGGACGACTCTCGGCTACCCCTGCACCGCGTCTCGTTGCTTCAGACATTACAGGGTCGAATGCCGGGGACGTAGCGTGGGGCTCGCTGAACTACACTTTCGAGCAGGGTGACGAAACAAGAATGGGTTTCATGACTCTGGTCTTCCAAAGGTCCGGTAACAATTGGGAGATCGCGCACTGGCAGTTTTCCATCCATACGGTGCCTGAAGGCTAAGCCTCGCCGGTTACACTGATGCTCACTGGAATCCGGACGATGACTGAGGTCCGGATTAATTCGGCACGTCCGAACGAAACCAACATCGTCCTCAATTGGTTTGAAGAACTGAAGGAACGGGTGCCGGTTCCTTGAGGGCAAGGCTGTCGCACATTGCGAGGTCACCAAAAAGCTCGGCTAGCGCGTGCGGGGACGCTTCCGAGGGAGGTCTGTAATGGGGTATTTGAGGCTCTGCGCGGCCATCGTCGGGATACTTCTGTTGTTGGGTTGTTCGAGTTCTGAGGAGGGTCGTTCCGTTAACCTGAACGCCGATCAATTGGCTGAAGGGGCGTTGGGAGAGATGCGATCGGAAGGCGAGGCATCGGCTGTGACTGTCCTGAGAATCCTGAATACGGCTGCAGTGACGTACTTTGTTAGGAACCGGCGCTACCCAAGCGTCGAAGAATTAACCGAGGCGGGGTTGGTGAACATTGAGGATGCTGCAAATTCACAGGGACCGTATCGTTACCACATCTCTGAAACGGAGACCGGATATGAGATAGTTGCCCGCCCGGAGGAGGAGTCTTGGGCCCACTTTTATTATGACGAGACGGGCCTCATCCGTTCCGAAATCGGGCGGCCTGCCAATGCGGAGAGTGCTCCAGTGAATTAGTGGGTCACGGCGTAGGCGACTCGTGACATTTTTCTGCCTAATTCGCTTTAGAGGTTCGAGGAACTGAAAGAATGAGTGCCAGTCCCCTAAATGAGCGTGAAAATGATTCTCAAGTCCTGACAAATCATCTTCTCGGACATTGAGAATTCGTTGATTCCAACCATTGCTTCCAACCCACTCGTTCCAAAACTAGAACTGGTTGCCAGAAGCCGCCTTCTGGGGCGTTGAATTTGGATCGGTAAACGCTACAGCGTTACTGAGGAGTAATCGTTGCGATGATGAGGCTTGAACTGTTGGGGCCTTGGATACGATTCACATTTCCGCATACGCGATTATACGGCCAGGTGACTCTTCGATTGCTATTAAACCCAACATGTAGTTTGATTTACAAATGATAGAGCCGGACAGGACACCCGCACGCCACGAGATTCTTTCCATCCTCGAAAAAGGCGTCATGGGTCAGGTCTGGCGATAGCGACGCGAACATAGGACCTGAAACTGCGATCCGGACACTACCGGAAGAGCTCGTGAAAGACACCGACCGATGAACGAACCGGTCCCGATATCCTACTTTCTTTCGAGGTCATACGACTGTCTCTAGACGATTTCGGCTTCTCACCGTTTTTCGCAAGAGCGCTCGGAGGCTTAGCCCCTGAGCTCGAGCCGGCACGCGTTATCGTGTCGCGCGGGGCATTTCAGCGGGTCGTTACCGAACACGGCGAATCGGATACCTCGGTCTCGGGGACGCTGCGCCACAAAGCGTCCCCTGCCGGGCTCCCAACGATTGGCGACTGGGTCGCTGTTCGGGAGGGCCGGATCGAGAACGTCCTTCCCCGTCTCACCAAGCTGTCACGCAAAGTCTCCGGTAAACGGACGCGGGAACAGGTTGTAGCGGCGAACGTCGATACGGTTATCGTCGTGATGGGACTGGACCGGGACTTCAGCAAATCGAGACTCGAACGCTATCTGTCCACTGTGCGGGCCAGCGGGGCGAAGCCGGCGGTCGTCCTCAACAAAGTGGACGTCGAACCCGGTTTCGAAGCGCGGCGAAACGAGATCGAAACCCTCATGATGGGCGGCCCTGTCGTCGCAGCGAGTTGTCTGGAAGGTTTCGGACTCGATGAAGTTCGCGCACTGCTCCGCCCCCGACACACGGCCGTTCTGGTGGGCTCGTCTGGCGTCGGCAAATCGACGCTGATCAACTTAATGCTGGGTGAAGCCCGGCAGACGACGCGCAGCGTCGGCTCACACAACGACCGGGGACAGCACACCACGACCCATCGGGAGCTATTCCAGATTCCAGGGGGAGCATTGCTCATTGACAGCCCGGGTATACGAGAACTCCAGCTCTGGGCAAACGATGACGGGCTCAGCCAGGACTTCGACGATATTACGCGGCTGGCGATTGCTTGCCGGTATCGTGACTGCGCCCATGACGATGAACCCGGCTGTGCCGTCACCGGAGCCATTGCGGCTGGCCGGCTCGACGCCGGACGACTCGACAGTCTCCGCACGATGCGAAAAGAACTCGAAACGCTTCGCAAGCGCAAGGATGATGCGAGGGATCGGATTGAAGAACGGAAGTGGCGAAGCACTCAACGAGAGATACGCCGATCGGGCGGCATTGAGGAACCGGATGGAGAGGAACCCGATTGACCCCGGCCCGGGATCAACGTGGTGCCGAACTGGATCGAACAATGGACAGAACGGTGTCGGCGGCCTGAAGCCAACCTGTCAAACCTGGGATGATCAATCCAACTATCTGTAACGATTTTCGAATGCCTTGTCCGCAACGCACGCGGGGGAGGACGTCATCTGCGATCCAAGAATCGACTGACATGTGGCTGCCGGACGCCCAATTTCCCTGAAACTCCCAAATAGTCCGGTGCTGGGCATCTGGGTCGATTTTAAATGCTTGGTAAGTCGCCTATACGGAAAAGTGCATTCAGAATGAGGCAGCGGATTACTCCTCCCTTGTCGCCTAGCGTTTAGGAATGGGCATTAACGACCCAAAAGTCGGCTTCGGGGAAGTCGGCGGAGACAGAGATGACGGCTCAAGTCCTGTATCTGGACTCCTCTGTCAAGTAGGCGCAGCTCTCCCGTCAGCTTTCTTCGGCAAAATGCATTCAGCAGGACTGACTAGAAGTTACGAGATGAGTAGCTAGTCCCTGAACAAGCGTGATTGACGAGGAAATGATAGTGCAATAAGAGCGGAAGTACCCGAAATGCCCCTCTCCGTGCGAAAAAAACCTTGGACAGATTCTTCGGAAAAGGAGGCATTTCAGATGAACGATTATACGCGCAAGAACATGAGGAACCGCAAGCGGCGAATCGAACGTCGGCTTGGGGACCGGCATTGGACGGATCAGGTAGAGCCGATGTTTTCGGCGAGCAACATTCAGTACGAGATGGGAGAGCGGACGCGGGGCACATCGGTTGGTGGTATCGGGACGATGCAACTGGTGGCGCGGCGGACCGGGCTGATCGAAGCCATCGACAAGGGCGTGCATGTGTTGAAGCGGCACCTGCCGTATCACGAGTCGGATCACGTGCTGAACATCGCCTACAACGCCTTGAGCGGAGGAACGTGCCTGGAAGACATCGAACTGCGGCGCAACGATGCGGTGTATCTGGATGCGCTGGGAGCGCAACGGATTCCGGATCCGACGACGGCGGGAGACTTCTGCCGGAGATTCGAGGCCGACGACGTGGAGTGTCTGATGGAGGCAACCAATCAAGTCCGGCTCGGAGTCTGGCGACAGCAACCGGCGGCGTTTTTCGAAGAAGCGGTGTTGGACGCGGACGGGACACTGGCCGAAACCACGGGGGAATGCAAGCAAGGGATGGACGTGGCCTACGACGGGACGTGGGGATATCACCCGCTGATGATCTCGCTGGCCAACACCGCCGAACCGCTGTATCTGGTCAATCGTAGCGGCAACCGGCCGTCGCATGAAGGAGCCGCGGTCCGGTTCGACCAAGCCATCGCATTGTGCCGGCATGCGGGGTTTCGCCAGATCCTGCTGCGCGGGGACACGGACTTCAGCCAGACCCGGCATCTGGACGGATGGGACGACCAGCAGGTGGGTTTCATATTCGGGATTGACGCGATGGCGAACCTGAAGGCCCGGGCCGATGAACTGGAGCCGCGCCAGTGGAAGCGCCTGGAACGGCCCGCGAAATACGACGTGGCGACCGAACCGCGCCAACGTCCCGACAACGTGAAGGAAGAGATCGTTCGGCAGCGCGGTTTCGACAATATCCGCTTGCAGGGTGAGGATGTGGCCGAGTTTCGGTATCGACCCGGAGCCTGCGATCGGGACTACCGTGTCGTCGTGGTGCGGAAGAATCTGTCGGTGGCCAAAGGAGAGCAGGTGTTGTTTGACGAATCCGGTACTTGGCTACATTACCAACCGTTCGGATCCGGCCGATCAGATTGTGATGCGTGCCAATCAACGGTGCAATCAGGAGAACTCATTGAGCAGTTGAAGAACGGCGTTCAGGCGTTGCGGATGCCGGTCGGAGATCAGACCAGCAACTGGGCCTACATGGTGATCGCGTCACTGGCCTGGACACTGAAAGCGTGGTTTGCATTGCTGCTTCCCGAAACCGGACGTTGGGGCCAAAAATATCAGGCTGAGAAGCAAACCGTGCTGCGCATGGAGTTCAAAACCTTCTTGAACGCTTTCATGCTTGTGCCGTGCCAACTCGTGCGCACCGGGCGGCGCATTCTGTTCCGGATCCTGGCCTGGAACCGGTGGTTGCCGGTCTTGTTCCGCGGGGTGGATGTGTTGCGTCGCCTCTGCGATGTTGACCCGATCATGACTTGAGCCCGGGCGATCGAGGTCCCGGTTTCTGTCAACCGTCCAACACCAGCGAGGCTGAACTGAAACAGATTCAACAGAAACTCGATACCTGGAACAGGCCATCCGGGAACGGGATTCTATGCCTCGAATTCTTCGGCGAACTGGGCCTCGGCGGACTGGTTATGCGCTTGAGATGAGTAGCTAGTCCCTGAACAAGCGTGATTGACGAGGAAATGATAGTGCAATAAGAGCGGAAGTACCCGAAATGCCCCCTCTCCGTGCGAAAAAAACCTTGAACAGATTCTTCGGAAAAGGAGGCATTTCAGATGAACGATTATACGCGCAAGAACATGAGGAACCGCAAGCGGCGAATCGAACGTCGGCTTGGGGACCGGCATTGGACGGATCAGGTAGAGCCGATGTTTTCGGCGAGCAACATTCAGTACGAGATGGGAGAGCGGACGCGGGGCACATCGGTTGGTGGTATCGGGACGATGCAACTGGTGGCGCGGCGGACCGGGCTGATCGAAGCCATCGACAAGGGCGTGCATGTGTTGAAGCGGCACCTGCCGTATCACGAGTCGGATCACGTGCTGAACATCGCCTACAACGCCTTGAGCGGAGGAACGTGCCTGGAAGACATCGAACTGCGGCGCAACGATGCGGTGTATCTGGATGCGCTGGGAGCGCAACGGATTCCGGATCCGACGACGGCGGGAGACTTCTGCCGGAGATTCGAGGCCGACGACGTGGAGTGTCTGATGGAGGCAACCAATCAAGTCCGGCTCGGAGTCTGGCGACAGCAACCGGCGGCGTTTTTCGAAGAAGCGGTGTTGGACGCGGACGGGACACTGGCCGAAACCACGGGGGAATGCAAGCAAGGGATGGACGTGGCCTACGACGGGACGTGGGGATATCACCCGCTGATGATCTCGCTGGCCAACACCGCCGAACCGCTGTATCTGGTCAATCGTAGCGGCAACCGGCCGTCGCATGAAGGAGCCGCGGTCCGGTTCGACCAAGCCATCGCATTGTGCCGGCATGCGGGGTTTCGCCAGATCCTGCTGCGCGGGGACACGGACTTCAGCCAGACCCGGCATCTGGACGGATGGGACGACCAGCAGGTGGGTTTCATATTCGGGATTGACGCGATGGCGAACCTGAAGGCCCGGGCCGATGAACTGGAGCCGCGCCAGTGGAAGCGCCTGGAACGGCCCGCGAAATACGACGTGGCGACCGAACCGCGCCAACGTCCCGACAACGTGAAGGAAGAGATCGTTCGGCAGCGCGGTTTCGACAATATCCGCTTGCAGGGTGAGGATGTGGCCGAGTTTCGGTATCGACCCGGAGCCTGCGATCGGGACTACCGTGTCGTCGTGGTGCGGAAGAATCTGTCGGTGGCCAAAGGAGAGCAGGTGTTGTTTGACGACATCCGGTACTTCTTCTACATTACCAACCGTTCGGATCCGGCCGACCAGATTGTGATGCGTGCCAATCAACGGTGCAATCAGGAGAATCTCATTGAGCAGTTGAAGAACGGCGTTCAGGCGTTGCGGATGCCGGTCGGAGATCAGACCAGCAACTGGGCCTACATGGTGATCGCGTCACTGGCCTGGACACTGAAAGCGTGGTTTGCATTGCTGCTTCCCGAAACCGGACGTTGGGGCCAAAAATATCAGGCTGAGAAGCAAACCGTGCTGCGCATGGAGTTCAAAACCTTCTTGAACGCTTTCATGCTTGTGCCGTGCCAACTCGTGCGCACCGGGCGGCGCATTCTGTTCCGGATCCTGGCCTGGAACCGGTGGTTGCCGGTCTTGTTCCGCGGGGTGGATGTGTTGCGTCAGCCTCTGCGATGTTGACCCGATCATGACTCTGAGCCCGGGCGATCGAGGTCCCGGTTTCTGTCAACCGTCCAACACCAGCGAGGCTGAACTGAAACAGATTCAACAGAAACTCGATACCTGGAACAGGCCATCCGGGAACGGGATTCTATGCCTCGAATTCTATCGGCGCGAACTGGGCCTCGGCGGACTGGTTATGCGCTTGTTTTGGGACTAGTATAGCTGTGCTTCAGGTCTCTCACAATTGGGCGCCAGACGAAAGAAGATCACGTCTGACCAATCAGTGACAGGGAGAAACGAGCTGTCCCAGCCGAACCGGTCGCGCCGGAAGGCGAAGGGAAGGGGATGCTAAACAATGCATTATCGGGTACGAAATGTCCTGCCGCAGTCCGGTTGGAGGCTAGTTTCCAGGTAAGGAACCGGGAAGCCGTCACGGACCGGCCTCAGGTCTCGGCAGATCCGGGTAAAAGCTATCGCGTGTAATCGAATGGTGAGCGATTCATTGCGATACGTGAAGAACTAGCCGAGACGCCGGAAGGCGGCATCGAACCGCCCAGTCGCGAGGCAATAACAAATGTAGCCGAGACGCCGGAAGGCGGCATCGAACCGCCCAGTCGCGAGGCAATAACAAATGTCCCATATGGACCCCGGATAGTGAACGCATGACTTTTGCTTCAAACAGAGACGGGACGTGGGGTATTTATTGGCAACGCGCAGATGGAAGCGGTGTTGGCTAACTCCTTACGATGCTGGACGAGATGAAAACACGACGATCTCCGGGCATGAGGCGCCGACTTCCGTCAGAAATTGTGACCCAATCAGGTTAAGTTGACCCTACCTTCCGGTAGTTCCGCGAGCAAGGAATCAAGGCTTTGCGCAGCACACACATGTGCAGTGGCACCGGGATGGTTCGCCCTCACATGTGCAGGAACAACCTTCCGGTCCACAGTCGCAATTTTCGCAGCATTTGCATTGGCACTGATGTTCGGTGGGCATGTCAAACCTCCTTCTTCACTCGCAATTATAGCCGACGGACTGTCCCTTTCGCAGGGAGGCGGGGCAGCGCCACGAACGACCGGCTGATGGTCGCAGACGTCGATGGCGCGGGTCCCGGTGCCCTGATTTGCGATCTCAAGTCTTGAAAAATTCCCTTCTCGGACATTGAGAATCGGGCAAATTTCTGGGGATTTTCAACGTCATCAAGAAGGTCGTTTGCCAGGACCTGAGAATTTGATAGCGCCTAAATTACTCCTCTAGTATCTTTTACCGAGAATTTAACTGTTCATTTAGCGACACACTTCGAACATGGAATCTGGCACCAAACTCGACCATTACGAACAATCGCTCGATTTTTTAAGGAGAGGTACTGTGAAACATTTGAACTGGAAAACGACAGTGGCTCTTGTTCTGTTCGCAAGTTCCGTTGCTGCATCAATGGCTCATGCACAGGATCAGGCTCCGGATCTGGTTCTGTCCAACGGAAAGGTCGTTACTGTAGATGACCGCTTCACGATCGCAGAAGCGGTGGCTATCGGGGGCGAACGTATCGTGGGAGTCGGCACGAATCAGGAAGTCGCGCGACTGGCCGGGCCCAATACCCGAACGATCGATCTCGGAGGGCGTACCGTTATTCCCGGCCTGATCGATAACCATGCTCACATCATGGAAGAAGGTCCGATCTGGCAGTTGGAACTGCGTCTGGATGGGGTGGAATCGCGGACCGAAGCGCTCGAGATGATACGCGGGCGGGCAATCGATCTGGGTCCGGGCGAATGGGTTTTCACACTGGGCGGTTGGGCGACGGATCAATTCACAGACGACGTGAGTCATTTCACACGCGACGAGTTGGACCGGGTTGCTCCCGACAACCCGGTACTGTTGCAGTACACACGCTCCCACACTTATCTCAACAGCCGCGCTATAGAGGCCATCGGGTTGAATGAGATGAACGCTCCATGGATCGTGCGCGATGATGGCGGAAGACCGACAGGCGTGATCGAAGCTGAGGGCATCAACCAAGTCGGACGAGCGCGTCCCGCGCCGCCAGAAGAATTGTTCGAATCCAGCAGCCTGGCAATGATCCGCGATATGAACCGAGCGGGTCTTACCACGGCCGGCGGTCCCTGCCCCGCGAACCTCATAGACAGGTTCCGGCAATTTGCAGATGAGGGTCGGCTCAATATGCGGTTCTTCTGTTTTCTGCCGACGGGAGCGTCCGGCACCCCAGCCCAGGTGGATCGCCTTCTGCCGCAGATCGCCGAGTTGAAACCGTTCCAGGGCGACAACTGGGTGGATCTGACCGCCTACGGAGAAAGCGTATACCGCCCGCTGCACGACAGCATGCTGGCACGCACAACCAATCCAACACCCGAGCAGCTTTTCCAGTGGCGACGCGTCGCGACTGAAGTTGCCCGTGCTGGATTACCGCTGCACGTACACGCCACGATCGAGAACACGATTACCGGATTTCTCGACCAGATCGAGCTGATTAACCAAGAGTACCCCATACGGAATCTGCGCTGGGCTTTGGCTCATGTTGACCAGGTGAACGCCTCACACATCGAGCGCATGAAGGATCTCGGGATGTACCTCGCGGTACATACGCGGCCGACCGTCATGGGCCAGATCTTCAACCGTGCGCATGGCGACCGTTCCTACGATATGCCGCCGCTGGCGCTCATCGAGAACAGCGGGATCGTGTGGGGCCTGGGAAGCGACACGTTCGAGGTGAATCAGTACCGGCCGTTCACGACCCTCTGGTGGGCTGTGACCGGGAAGATGGTAGGCGGCACCGAGGTCCTCAGGCAGACAATCGGCCGCGAAGAAGCCTTGATCGCCCACACGCGCGAAAATGCCTACCTGGTGTTTCAGGAAAACAATCTGGGTTCAATCCAACCCGGCAAGCTGGCGGATCTGCTAGTTCTGGACCGCGATTACCTGACGATTCCAGCCGACGAGATCAAGGACATCCAACCCCTGATGACGATTGTAGGAGGACGCATCGTCTACGACGCCGACGCTGATCAGGACTGATCGACCCAGGACCCGCCAATTGCAGAAAGGAAGCTCGTCACATCGCTCCTGAACTGGTTTGAAGAACTGAAGGAAGGTGTGCCCTTTCCGTGATTTCGAGTTCAAGGTGACAACGAATCATATTGTCGGTGGTTGAACATTGGATCGTTGATGGCAGAGTCAGCGGTTGATCCAGCCCTGGATCATTGTAATCAAGCAGACGACACGAGAGGTGGAGATGAACATCAAGATTTGTCGCACCGCGGTTGCGCTCAACCTGCTCTGGCTGGCCACCATGGGATGTCAGGTGGAGGATCAAGCAGATGGAGCGGCTGGTTCGGATGCAGCGCGCACCACGGCCGTTCTGGCCGCAGGGCCTAACGCCGCCCTGTCACAGTTCGCTTTGCCCGACATCGAGATCCGTTCTGATCTTGAGTTGGGAACGTTGCCCGAGGGCTGGAGAACCGGCGGACCAGACTGCACCGACATGCCCCGCTGGCAGGTACACGCGTACAACCCTGACTTCTATATCCTCCGACAGTCCGGCTGCATCCACTATGAGAAGCCCTTCCTGTACCTGATATTTGGTGAGGAGCGGGCCTTGCTTGAGGACACCGGTGCCGGTGATGCGGATACCGCGGCCCTCGTCCTGCCGCTCGTGGAGCAATGGTCTGAACGAAACGGCAAGGACAGCCCGATTCCCCTGACCGTCGTTCACTCGCACTCTCACGGCGATCATGTGGCCGGTGATCGGGGGTTCGACAACCTTCCTGGTGTCGCAGTCGTGGCCGCTGCTGTCGGCGATATCCAAGTTGCCTTTGGAATTGAGAACTGGCCGTCGGATACGGGTCAGATTGATCTTGGCGACCGCGTGCTGGACGTGATTCCCATTCCGGGACACGACGGGGCGAGTATCGCGCTGTATGACCGGGCGACGGGGGTGCTCCTGACCGGAGACAGCCTCTACCCGGGCCGGCTCTACGTGGGCTACAACAACTTCCGCGCCTTCGTCGAGAGCAACCAGCGGCTCGTAGATTTCACCCGGGACCGACCCGTTGCCCACATCCTGGGCACGCACATCGAGCAGACTCGGACTCCTTTCGTTGACTATCCGCGGGGCACTCGATACCAGCCTGACGAACACACGCTCGAGATGTCGCGGGGATTGCTTCTCGAGTTGAACGGCGCACTCATTGACCTCAACGGAACGCCGGAAGAGGTCGCGTTGCGCGACCTCACGTTGTTCCCGATTCGGTAAGAGGCCTTGACCATCGTTGGGCCGATAGGCGTACACCTCTATTCCGGCGCCATGCAGTCCTAGGGTTCAGCCACGAGCCTCTAGCTGAGCGAATCAAGAAGACCGGATCCAGAACGAAAGCCATGCTCAAACCCTGACAAATCTTGTTGAGAATGGCTTGAAATACGGGGGTTTCCGAGTGTCCGGTTAGATCTTTTGCCAGGACTTGAGAGTTTGGTTGCGTCTGACCCTCTCGTTTAATATCTTTTACGAAGATTTTTCACTGTTCGATACGCTACACATAGAGGTGACTCCGATGAAAAGAGCTATGACATATGTGACGTTGGGGGCGGTGTGCGCTCTTCTGTCCTGCAGCGCCGCCCTTCCCCAGGAAGTGATTCCGACTGGAGGTCCGATTCCCGACATACGCGGATTCAACAGCCGGGTCAACGATCCCGAGGCGGTGGCGGCGATCGAGGTAATCGTCCGCCATGTTGCCGGCCAGGTGTACGTGATTGCCGGAGCAGGTGGAAACATGACGGTCATGGCGGGCGACGATGGGATATTCATCGTCGACACGAATTTCCCCGTCTTATACGACGAGATCATGACCTTGATCCGGCGAATCTCGGATGGACCCATCCGCTTCGTGGTCAATACGCACTCTCACGTGGACCACGCCGGCAACAACGAAAACTTTGCCCGGGAGGGCGCGGTGATCGTCACCCAGCCCAACCTGCGCAGGGCACTGATCGGAGACAGCAGCGGATCGGATCTTCCGGGCGGACTGCCTGTGATCACATCGACGGAACCGATGTCGTTTCACTTCAACGGAGAGGAAATCCTCTTCGTGCCCTTATTGCCCTCGCACACGGACGGCGATGCGGCCGTTTACTTCAGCGGATCCGACGTGTGGTCCTTTGGTGACGTGTATCGGACAGACTATCCGTCCCTGAATCCCGCCGTTGGCGGGACGATCGAGAATTTCAAAGATATTTACAGCATGGCGCTCGATATGACCACCCCAGAAACTATTTTCGTTCCCGGCCACGGCCAGCTCTCGCCCAGAGAGGAACTGAGCGGAGTACTGGAGGCCATAAATACGATTCACGAGCGTTTCCGCGACATGATAGCCCGGGGCATGACGCTCGAGGAGATCACCGAGGCGCGTCCGTCAAGAGAGTTCGATGCGCGTTTCTCCAGCGAATCCAAGTCGCCCACCACGGGCAATACGGTAGAGCGCGTTTACAGCCGTTTGTACGATGACGTTTCAAGGGAGCTGGCAGAACAACAGTAGAAGAACAGCAAGGGACTGCGCCCTAGTACTACTGTGTTATAAACGGAGTGGCCCACAGAACGGACAGCACGGGAGCTGCTGGATGAGGAATCGTGCGATGCGAACGCGAAGTGTGGCAATCGAGCACGGATTATGTCGCTCGGGCCGGATCCGGGGCTCCGCGGGGTTTGAAGTGTCTGGGGAGTTGGGGGACGGATAGTCCAACATGCGTGACAAATGCAGAGGGGGAAAAACGGTTCCGCTCAGCGACCAGGAACCCATAAGCTGCGATGCATAAAGCGCCATGGTGGTGAAATCCACGCCAGCCGCGACCTTCGTAATGGCCCAGTCCGAGTTCCTGCTTGAGTTCCTGATAGTCGCGTTCGATGATCCAGCGATGCTTGGCCCGATAGACCAGATTTGAAAGAGAGGTATTGGTCCCGAGACTGGAGAGCCAGTATTGAACCGGTTCGGATTCGGTCTTGGGCCATTCGATCAACAACCATTCTTCCGGATGGGGCTCGTGGCGCTCATGATCGCGATGAGCCGTGCGAATCCGGATTGCGGCGAAGCGGGAGCGCAACGTGTCGGCCGTGCCTTCGCGCCAGGACACGTTCTTCCATTTTTGTCGAGGCAAGGAGAGAGCCAGTTGTTTGACCGAAACAGGACGATGCTTCTTGTGACGCCTCAACAGCGTCGGCGGGCGCCCCTGGCCGGTCCACGACTTCTTGGGCAGGGGTTGCCGACCGGGCTCCCAGACCGAGGTCGAGGATTGGATGCCAACCACATAAGGCAGCCCCAGTGCGGTAATCGTCGCGCGAAACTTACTGTCGTTGCCGTAGGCGGCATCGGCCAACACGGGAGCCGTCCCCACACCGTCCGCAATCGCCTGTCGGATTTGGTCCAGAGCAATCGCAATCTTGGTCTGGAATCCAACCGCGTCGGGGACACCGGTCTTCTTGCGGCGTTCGGCATCGTTCGCCCAAAGCTTCGGCAGGTACAGCCGCCATGCCACGGGCAGACTCGATTTCGCCGTCGCTACCGACAGACTGACCGCCACCCGGCAGTTCTCCTGCTTGCCGACCTGTCCACAGTATTGCCGGGCCACACCTACCGAGTGGGTCCCCTTCTTCACGAATCCGGTGTCGTCGACAATCCACGATTCAATCGGACCGTGCGCTTCCATCCCCGGCAACGTCGACTCCCGGACTTGTCGCAATATGGCCGCATCCTCCCAGGGGGCATCCGCCACCAGGTGATGCAACGACTGATGCATTCGGCGCACATTATCCGGAGCCAATCGCGCCGCCATCGGCTCCACGCTCTTGCGCTTGATTGGCAGCAGCAATCCCTTGCAGTACCACTTCAGCGGTTCATGACGGTCGGCGTGTCCGGCGGCCGACGCCAGGCGTTCCATATAGGCCGCAAAACGTTCTTCCTGAGTGCCTGGCGCCTTCGTTTTGGCGCTCATGTGCAAATGCTAACACAAGCTCGTCATTTTGTAACACAGTAGTACTAGCAGCCCGTGGCAGAAGTCTCGAGGACCGAGCACGCAGCCGGCTCAGTAACTCGAAGTCCCTGAGAGTTCCTCCAGCCGGCTGCGAAAGCGACCCGACCGCATCGTCCTCAGTCCAAGAGACTGCAGACGGTCGCTTAATTCCCTGTCTGAAGTGACGGCAAGTACTTGTTCGGGTTCAGTCACATCCTGTGCCAACTCGACAATGCGTTCATCCGCATCCGATCCGGGACGCGCGAAGTAAACTTTGACGCCGTCCACCTCACCCCCGTCACGGATCCCGTCCAGGGGTTTACCATCAAACACAACCGTCACGACCATGCCCTGCTGCCGGGTCATTGCAGCAAGCTCCAGAAGTAGCCGTCGCTGGGCCGCCGGTTTGTCGCGGTGCCAACCGACACGCTGGCCCATTACGTTGTTGCCGTCTACCAGGACCATGCGGCGATTGTACGCTGGAACAGCGTGTCCCAGGGAGTTCCGGATGACCTAACATGTTCACTGCACAGCAGAATATTATTGATCGATCCATGGATTAAAGAAGAGAGAACTCCTCGGTTGTAAGCGCTGACCTGTAAATTGAACTATCATAATTCACGACTTCGCCTTCAGCGCTCGCATCCAAATAAAATGGCAAAACTGAAAAACAGATGGCTCATCGCTGCTTCGGCAGTTGGCATTCACATATCCATTGGTTCTGTTTACGCGTATAGCGTAATGACCAATCCCATCAACGCGCTTCTGGGCTGGGAACCGAGTGATGTGACGACCGCTTTCAGCGTGGCCATTTTATTTTTGGGTCTGTCGGCCGCCTTTCTGGGTTTCTTAGTCGAGACCAGAGGGCCTCGATGGTCAGGACGCATGGCAGCGTGTTGCTATGGCCTGGGAATTATAGGCACAGGTGTCGCCATCCACCTTGCATCTCTGTGGATGTTTATCTTCTCTTACGGCGCTTTAGGAGGCATTGGTCTGGGGATTGGCTATATCACTCCCGTTTCTACACTTGTGAAATGGTTTCCCTATCGCCGCGGTCTGGCTACGGGGATGGCCATCATGGGGTTCGGCTTTGCCTCGTTGATTTTTGGTCCCTTGATGGCCTATTTATTTGATCTTATCGGGCTTTCGAACACCTTCTATGTATTGGGTTGTGTGTATTTTGCAATCATGTTTTCTTCGGCGAGCTATCTCGAAGCCCCACCGGAGGATTGGGACCCCGCACCTCCTGTTGATAAGGAAAACAAAGCGGCCGCCCGACGCAATAAACCCCAGGATCTGGCGCAACTCACAGCCCGGGAAGCACTCTTTACGATTCGCTTTTACTTCATGTGGCTGATGTTATTTATCAATGTGACCTGTGGGATCGCCTTGATTTCGGTTGCCTCGCCAATGGCGCAGGACGTAGCGGGCATGACCGCCCTGGGGGCGGCTTCGATGGTCGGATTGATGGGCTTGTTCAATGGCTTAGGTCGAATCGGATGGGCATCCTTCTCGGACATCATCGGACGGCCGATTACATATTCCTTGTTCTTCGTTATTCAAATTGTCGCCTTCGTAGTCCTGGCACAAACGACCAACGCGGGCGTCTTTCAACTTATGGTTTATGTCATTTTGCTCTGTTACGGCGGTGGTTTTGCCACGGTTCCCGCTTATCTGGGTGACATGTTTAGCGCCAAAGAATTGAGTGCCGTTCATGGCAATACCCTGACCGCATGGGCCGCGGCCGGCCTGGCGGGTCCGATGATTGTTTCCCGTGTGCGGGAAGCGACAGGCAGCTATTCCGGCACGCTTTATTTCTTCTCTGTCTTGTTTGCAGTCGCACTCATCGTTTCTATTCTCGCCAAAATGAACATCTCTAAACTAAGCGCCTTGAAATCGACTTGAGGTCAAACGAGATCAAAAGGACTGCACGCATCAAATCAGCCGGTACTGTCGACTCCGGGGCCACGGGCTGCTAGGGCCAGGCAGTTTCCGAATCGCCCTCCGTGGGTTAGAATTGGAGTTTCGCCCTGATGGGTCCCGGCCTCGCCGGGGCGGTCGGGAACGCATAACTACAACATCGTTAGAACGATAAGAAGAGGATAGTCATGGGAAAAGCTCTGGAGGGTGTTCGGATCCTGGATATGACACACGTGCAGTCGGGACCGACCTGCACCCAGATTCTGGCGTGGTTCGGTGCCGACGTCATCAAGATCGAGCGGCCGGGTGCGGGCGATGCCACGCGCGGCCAGCTGAGGGACATTCCTGACGTCGACAGCCTCTACTTCACGATGCTGAACGCCAACAAGCGCAGCGTGACGCTGAACCCCAAGACCGAAGCAGGCAACAAGATATTCGCGAAGCTGATCGAAAAATGCGACGTGATGGTGGAAAACTTCGCACCGGGAGCCATCGATCGTATGGGCTTTCCGTGGGAGAAAATCCAGGAAATCAATCCCCGTATGATCTACGCATCCGTAAAGGGATTCGGTCCCGGGCCATTCGAGGATTGCAAGGTGTACGAAAACGTCGCCCAGTGCACGGGTGGGGCGGCGTCGACAACCGGCGAGATCGACCGTGTGCCCTTGGTCACCGGTGCACAGATCGGCGACTCGGGTACGGGCATACATCTGGTCGCGGGCATTCTGGCCGCCCTGCTGCATCGCGAGAAGAGCGGGCGCGGCCAACGCGTGGTCTGCGCCATGCAGGATGCGGTGCTGAACCTCTGCCGGGTGAAACTGCGCGACCAGCAGCGGCTGAAGCACGGACCCTTGAAGGAATACCCGCAATACCCCAACGGCACGTTCGGAGACGCGGTACCGCGCGCGGGAAACGCATCCGGTGGAGGCCACCCGGGCTGGGTCGTCAAGTGCAAGGGCTGGGAGACCGATCCGGACGCCTACACCTACGTGATCACGCAGGCACAGGCCTTCCCGGCACTAGCCAAGGTGATCGGTCATGAGAACTGGCTGGAGGATCCGGACTTCAACACGCCTGAGGCACGCACCCCAAGAATGGACCACGTGTTCGCGGAAATCGAAAAGTGGACCATGACCATGGATAAGATGGAGGTGATGTCCACCCTCAATGCCCTGAATGTGCCCTGTGGCCCTATCCTTTCAATGGAAGAACTGGCCGTGGAGCCGGCCTTGCGGGCCACCGGCACGGTTGTGGAAGTGGACCATCCGGAGCGCGGCAAGTATCTCACCGTCGGCAGCCCGATCAAGCTGTCGGATTCACCCGCCGATGTCCAGCGCGCACCTTTGCTGGGCGAACACACCGACGAAGTCCTCAGGACCGTCCTGGACCTGGACGACAAAGACATCGAAGCCGCTCGCGAGCAGGGCGCGATCTAAACCGGGGAGACTCTAGTTTTGAAATACAAGGTACTTATTCTGGGCGCCTCCTACGGCTCACTGTTCAGCACCAAGCTGTTGATGGCGGGTCACAGTGCGACCCTGGTCTGCACCAAACCCACTGCCGAGTTGATCAACAACGAAGGGACCGTAGTGCGTTTCCCTGTTCGTGGGCGGGATTCACTGGTTGAGGTTTCATCGAACGGGCTGGGGGGCACACTTTCCGCGACCCCGCCCGATGGCGTCGACCCGGGCCAATTCGACCTGGTCGTTCTGGGGATGCAGGAAGCCCAGTATGGATCCACGGGCGTCAAGGAACTGATGGTCCGTGTGGCGGCGGCGCGCGTGCCGGCTCTGGCGATCATGAACATGCCGCCACTGCCCTATCTGGAACGGATTCCCGGACTTTCGACCGAGACACTCAAGTCATGCTACGCGGACCCCTCCGTCTGGGAAGGATTCGAGCCCGGCCTGACCTCGCTGGCGAGTCCCGATCCCCAGGCGTTTCGCCCTCCGAACGAGCCAAAGAATGTACTCCAGGTGGGTCTGCCCACCAACTTCAAGGCCGCCCGCTTTGGGGACGAAGCACCCACCGACATTCTTCGGAACCTGGAAACCGATATCGCAGCTGCGCGCTTCGATCCGGGTGATGGCGCAATCGAAATTCCTGTGAAGCTCAAGGTGCACGAATCCATCTTCGTGCCGCTGGCCAAGTGGCCCATGTTGGTCGCCGGCAACTACCGTTGCATCAAGGCCGAAGAAATGATCCCGATCCGGGACGCGGTGCACGGGAGCGTGGACAAGTCGAGAGAGGTTTACAGCTGGGTGTGGAAACTCTGTACCGGCTTGGGAGCCGGGGACGGAGACCTCGTGCCTTTCGAGAAATACGCCAAGGCGGCCGAAGGCCTGGCCAGTCCGTCTTCCGCGGCACGCGCGCTGTTTGGCGGAGCGGAACACATCGAACGCGTCGACTGCCTGGTTCGACGGATTGCCCAAGGGCAGGGACAGCAGTCGGACACGCTGGATGAGATCGTTCGGTTGGTGGACGCCCGGCTTGGAAAGAATCGCGCGGCAGGCTGAAGGCGCCAGCTTACCGGCCCTCGAACTCGAACGTGTCGGAGTAGAGACCCCGTATACGCGTGCGGTTTACGCTACGGCGAAACTACTCGTCCAACGAAGACAGTGAATTGGAATCTCATCCCCGGTTTCGGCAAACCATCTGTTAAAATCCGCAAAGAAAATGCCCGAAAACGATCCGTTTGAAAAGCTGCCTCTCCCGAGCACATCGATCCGGGGACTATTGAAGCACTTCGGCCCCGGGATGATTCTGATGATGACCGGGATCGGAACCAGCCACCTGATCACGGCGCCGGCTGCGGGGGGCCGCTTTGGCTACGCCCTGCTCTGGTGTATTCCCGTCGCCTACATCTTTAAGTATTACGGGTTTGAAATGGCGTTCCGCTTCACACACGCGACCGGCCGCAGCATGCTGGACGCCTATTCGACGGCCTGGAAGAAATGGCCCCTCTGGTACGTTCTCCTGACGACATTGATCCAGTGCGTCATCGGCCAGGCGGGGCGACTCGTCGCAGCCGCCGCGGTGTTGTTTTACTTTTTCTCGGAATACCTGGGGCTGGTATTTCCGATTTCGGTATTCGCGTTCGGCCTTGGAATCGTGTCCATCGCTGTTCTGTTGACCGGGCGCTACCAGGCTTTAGAAATTGTGTCGAAAGTTTTCGCCGGGATGCTGGTTCTGGCCAGCGTCGGCGTATATCTGGTGGAACCGGCCCCCCTGTCGGCGATGGGGAATTTCTTTGTCGTTCAGATTCCGGGGGGTTCCTGGCTCGTCATCGCCGCGTTCCTGGGCTTGCTGCCCACCGGTATCGACGTATCTCTCCAGGCCTCGGAATGGGGCAAGGCGAAGCGTGTCGGCATGGGAGCCATCCGGGAGACTCTGGAAAAAGAAGGCAAGGTGCCCACCTTCGACCCCTTCGTTTCGTCGAAGGAGGACCTCACCGTGGACACCGGAGTGCTCTCTCCCCACGCCCTGGAATACTGTCGCCGGTGGTTTCGCATCGGCCTGTGGGACTTCCGCGCCGGGCACGTCATCTCGTTCTTCCTCGCGTGTATCTTCCTCCTGCTTGCCGCGGTGTGGCTCTATCCCAACCCCGTGGAGGGGAACGCCGTCATCGGCGAGATCGGACGGGTCTTCAGCGACAGCGTCGGCCCATCCATGATGGTCGTGTTCATGATCGGAGCATTCGCGGCGACCTTCTCGACTGCTCTCAACTACTTCGACGGGTGGCCGAGGGTCGTCGGGGCCTGTTGCCGCAACCTCTTCCGGTCAACGGCCGGACTCCAGGGGGTTTCAGGTGAAGCACTGGGGCCGGAGCACCGGCGGCGATGGTATTCCGAATACAACATCTATCGGATCACGATGTTCTTTTCACTGATTGCCGCGAGTTCCCTGATCGCGGGAGTGCCACGACCCGTCTGGCTTGTCCTCGTCGCTTCGGCCCTGGCGTTCTTTGTCGCGCCCGTCATTTTCTTCCTCAACCTTTATTACTGCTTCGCCGTCATACCCAAGAAAGACCGTGTTTTCTATCCATCGACTTTCGCAACCTGGTTCAGTTGGATCAGCATGGCCGTGTTCGCTGCTATGAGCTTCATTCTCATCATGGCCCGGGTATTCGGGATAACGTTGTTCGGCGCCTGAAACCTATGAAACATCGAAGTCGAGGTTGCGCGTGATGCGCTCGCCCGTGGAGCGAAACGCGTCGATGTACATGGAGATGCGCTTCTTCGCGGTTTCGAGGTCGTGGTTGTCCAGGTTGATGTTCAGCAGGTCGACGTACCAGGGCGTCTTGATCGCATCGCTTACGTAGGTTTCCACCGTCGCCCGTGCAATCGGAAGCGTCGTGCCTTTCGAATCGTCGTGGACGTTGCGGGTGCTCGCGCCGCGCAACTTTTCGTACTCCTCATTCAAAATCCGACGGAATAGATCCTCCGTGAAGGTATCTCCCGCCTGAACACCTGTTTCGCTGTCGTCTTCAGTGAGGCGGGCCCCCTTGTGGAGCCACTCCCAGAGGATGCTGAGCCGGATTTCGCCCGTGGCCATATCTTCCATCAGGTAAAGGACGTCATCGTTCTCAAAGAAGTCGGCCGGCTTGAGTGCTGCCGCCTGAAAACCCCGGCCGAAAGCGTTGCCGTACTGCAGCCCCACACTGATCAGGTCCCGTGTCCCGCGAATGGTCCGCGGCGCCGGTTCGAGCATGAACAGGCCTTCCGCGTCCTCTTCGGTGTAAGTCAGAGGCGGAAACTGGCGGTCCGTCTGGTTCAGCTTCCCCACTTTTCCCCATACCGGTCTGACGATGTGGACCATCTTCCAGTGGGCGACCCACTTGCCGCTCGCCCCTTCCCTTTCTTCGCGTTCTGCACCGGCAACGGCCTTCTTCATGCTGGCTTCGACGCCCGCTTCAGTCCCGACCGGAATGTTCGGCTCCATCCCGCCCTGCCACAGGGCATGACGACCGTTGCGGTCGGGGGTGGCGACAGCGCGGCGGACACGATCCTCGTAGATCCGCATGTAGCCATAGGTCATGACGATCGCATCGATGTTCGGGTTGAGGAAGTCGGGCGACCACTCCATGGCGTCGGAGACGCTGTTGATGTAGTCCCATCGACCCGTGTTGTAACCGATGAAGTGAGTGCCCAGAGCCGCACGGATCTCCATCAACTGAAAGCAGGCTTCGACCTGCTCGACTAGGACATAGACCTTGATGGCCCCGACCCCCAGGCCCAGGTGTTGTTCGAGCCGGGTCAGCAGGCTGTTCCAGACGGCGGCCTCTGCGGCAGTTTGAATCTTCGGCAGATACAGAACGATAGTCGCTCCAGCCTGACGAAGGCGTTCGTGGTTGTTCACCACGTAGAGCACGGTGTCGACGATGGAAGCCGAGAATCCGGTTCCGTCCCCGCAGCATACATGGCGGTCGTCGAGGTGGAGGCCCCGTGCCCGGAAGATCTTCGTAGTCAAATCGAGCTGCTTCTCCCAGCTGTCGATGATAGTGCGGCCGAAGAACTCACGGGCCCAGTCGTTCATGCTTCGAGCGACCTGCTCGGCCGCATCGAGAAAGATAGTGTCCCTGGCAAAGGCCAACTTGAGATTCCTTTGGTTGTCGAGCGACATGGTCGAGACCTGCCCGAGGGCATCCTCGCCGTCGAACATCCATCCGTCCGCACCGGAGAGGAGGGCATAGGCGACATTGCGGATGCTGCTTTCTATCGCTGCGCGTGGCTTGGCCGCCGGCCCGGTGCCCTGTATCCACTGCCGAGCGAGGTCGTCCGGGATCTCGGACCCCTCGAAATTTCCCTCGCGTGCGTTCTGCACTGTCAAATCGCTGCCCCCGACCATCGATTGGGGGTCCAGGAAGCCTATGTGCTCGTGATCGCGAGCCCTTCTCTGCCGCCGCTCAATGCGCGCAGTCATGACGTCCAGACGCTGCCGGTTCACATCAGCCAGCGCCGACAGGGCGTCCAGTGCCACCGGTGTATAGACATCGGAGTAGGACTCCCTAAGGTTTTCGCGGATCTTTAAGTCGTTCGTACCGGCCATCGATACTCCCCCCCTTGGGTTTCATTCTGTTGTTCGTCGAGCAATCAGGTTACAAACCGGAAAGTGGACGAGGTGAGGTGACCCGAATCTGGGAACACACAATCTGGGAACACACTTGGAGCGTTCATTTTTGCCCCCTATGTTTTTAACTGTACTCCCGTCATTGTCAACCTAAACCTCGAAAGGTTGACATGAACGGGGCTTGGAAATACAGTCGTCGCACTGAATTCGACTGCCACGCGATCTCAGGCAGCCGGGAATTATGAAGGGAGATGTCCAATGAGGTCCAGGTGGTACCCGGCTCGTAAGCGGCGTGTTGTTTCTTTGGTTTCAAAACTGACCGTCATGCTGGCCGCTGCCATGGTGCTCCTGGTGCTGCCGGGGGCGCTTGCCGCGGCGCAAGGACCGCCAGGCCCCAATTCCCGTGCTATCCCGACCCAGCCGTTTCATGTCATCGGCAACATCTACTTCGTCGGGCCCGTTTCTGAGAGCGGAACGGATCGTTCCGATGCGACTTCCTTTCTGATTACGACACCGGAAGGCCACATCCTGATCGACAGCGTATTCGAGGATAGCGTTCCACGTATTCGTGACAACGTGGAGGCGCTGGGATTCCGCGTCGAGGACATCAAGATATTGCTCAACAGCCACGCCCACACCGACCATATGGCCGGCCACAAGCTGATGAAGGAGCTGACCGGGGCCGAAGTCTATATGTCGGAGGAAGGCGCAGCGGTGATGGCGGACGGGGGACGGAGCGATTTCCGGAGTGACGGCCGCCAGTTGTGGGATCCGCTTGAGGCGGACCACATCCTCGAAGATGGCGACTCAGTCACTCTCGGCGGCGTCACCCTGACGGCACACCTAACGCCCGGTCATACAAAAGGTTGCACCACCTGGACCATGGTCACCGAAGACGGTGGCCTGGGCTACAACGTCGTGATTGCCGGCGGCGTGCGACCCAACCCGAATGAAACCCTGGTCGGAAACCCGGCATACCCGCAGATTTCCGAGGACTTTCGCAAAGCCTTCCGCACTTTGAAGAGCCTGTCCGCCGATGTGTTCCTGGCAGTACACGGAAGTTGGTTCCGTCTACCCGAGAAGGCCATCGCCAGGGCAAAAGGCCTCAGTGCCAATCCGTTTATCGACCCGCAGGGATACCGGGACTACGTCCGGACATTTGAGCAACAATACCTCGATAAGCTGGAAGCGGATCGCGCCTCTGCGACTGGACGGTAGAATCTACACTCATTGACGCATCCGCTTAGAATCGCCTTGGCCGGATCCAGTGCATACCGTAGGTGAAAAAGTGATTGGCCTAGCATCCTCTCCTTCAATTCTTCGAAACACTGCTCGTTCATTGGGAGGAATCGACAGCAACGAAGACCGCTCTGTTTCGCCGTAACGCGGCCCTTGAGACTTCTGCCACGGGCTGCTAGTACTACTGTGTTACAAACGAAGCGGCCCACAGAGCGGACAGCACGGGAGCTGCTGGATGAGGAATCGTGCGATGCGAACGCGAAGTGTGGCAATCGAGCACGGATTATGTCGCTCGGGCCGGATCCGGGGCTCCGCGGGGTTTGAAGTGTCTGGGGAGTTGGGGGACGGATAGTCCAACATGCGTGACAAATGCAGAGGGGGAAAAACGGTTCCGCTCAGCGACCAGGAACCCATAAGCTGCGATGCATAAAGCGCCATGGTGGTGAAATCCACGCCAGCCGCGACCTTCGTAATGGCCCAGTCCGAGTTCCTGCTTGAGTTCCTGATAGTCGCGTTCGATGATCCAGCGATGCTTGGCCCGATAGACCAGATTTGAAAGAGAGGTATTGGTCTCGAGACTGGAGAGCCAGTATTGAACCGGTTCGGATTCGGTCTTGGGCCATTCGATCAACAACCATTCTTCCGGATGGGGCTCGTGGCGCTCATGATCGCGATGAGCCGTGCGAATCCGGATTGCGGCGAAGCGGGAGCGCAACGTGTCGGCCGTGCCTTCGCGCCAGGACACGTTCTTCCATTTTTGTCGAGGCAAGGAGAGAGCCAGTTGTTTGACCGAAACAGGACGATGCTTCTTGTGACGCCTCAACAGCGTCGGCGGGCGCCCCTGGCCGGTCCACGACTTCTTGGGCAGGGGTTGCCGACCGGGCTCCCAGACCGAGGTCGAGGATTGGATGCCAACCACATAAGGCAGCCCCAGTGCGGTAATCGTCGCGCGAAACTTACTGTCGTTGCCGTAGGCGGCATCGGCCAACACGGGAGCCGTCCCCACACCGTCCGCAATCGCCTGTCGGATTTGGTCCAGAGCAATCGCGATTTTGGTCTGGAATCCAACCGCGTCGGGGACACCGGTCTTCTTGCGGCGTTCGGCATCGTTCGCCCAAAGCTTCGGCAGGTACAGCCGCCATGCCACGGGCAGACTCGATTTCGCCGTCGCTACCGACAGACTGACCGCCACCCGGCAGTTCTCCTGCTTGCCGACCTGTCCACAGTATTGCCGGGCCACACCTACCGAGTGGGTCCCCTTCTTCACGAATCCGGTGTCGTCGACAATCCACGATTCAATCGGACCGTGCGCTTCCATCCCCGGCAACGTCGACTCCCGGACTTGTCGCAATATGGCCGCATCCTCCCAGGGGGCATCCGCCACCAGGTGATGCAACGACTGATGCATTCGGCGCACATTATCCGGAGCCAATCGCGCCGCCATCGGCTCCACGCTCTTGCGCTTGATTGGCAGCAGCAATCCCTTGCAGTACCACTTCAGCGGTTCATGACGGTCGGCGTGTCCGGCGGCCGACGCCAGGCGTTCCATATAGGCCGCAAAACGTTCTTCCTGAGTGCCTGGCGCCTTCGTTTTGGCGCTCATGTGCCAATGCTAACACAAGCTCGTCATTTTGTAACACAGTAGTACTAGGGATCTTCGAGTTGCAGACGCGAACTGAGGAGCGGAGCGATGTCTTTTCATCGTGACCGACGAGGGACAAAGCCTGAGGCCCGAACCCCCTGCGCGGCTCTCGAGACTTCTGCCACGGACTGCTACGCTAAACCTAAGGCGTTCGGAAGACGCTGTATTCTTTGAATTGATAGAATGCAATGCCGGATTCGAACCCGACTACGGGCGACTGCCCGTAACTGCCAATGACGCGTGCACACGTTCACCCGTCGAGGGCGAAGCAGCTGTGTACTGCACGACCGACTATCCAACCGACGAACCATAGTGGACACGAGAGAGTGAAGTCACACCGATGAACGACAATCCCCTCCCCAGGCCCGGAGCTCCGCTTCGTTCTCTAGCCATGACGGTCTACGCGCCGACCTTCCTGTTCGCCGTCGGGCAGGGCGCCGTGATTCCCATCCTGGCGCTGGCGGCACGCGATGTGGGCGCCTCGATACCGGCGGCCGCCGTAATCGTGGCGATGCGCGGGATCGGTGCCATGGCTTCGGACATTCCCGCAGGCATGATCATCGGTCGGCTGGGAGTACGGCGCGCCATGTCCATGGGGACCGGAGTGCTCATCCTGTCTCTCCTCGGCGCGGTGTGGAGCCCCAACACTATCGCATTCGGCGTTTTCATATTTCTGATGGGCAGCGGCTGGTCGGTCTGGCTGCTGGCCCGACTCGCCTACGTCACCGATGTCATGCCACTCCATTTGCGAGGGCGCGCGCTATCGACGATGGGTGGCATGAACCGGATCGGAAACTTCATAGGACCCTTCCTTGGCGCTATCTTGATCGCAGTTGTCGGCATTAACGGAACGTTCTACCTGCATATGGTGTTTGCCGTCGCTGGCTGGCTGGTCCTGCTGCTGGTGCCCGATCCCCACTCCGTCCCGCACATGCCGGAAGAGGTTCCGGTGCGTTTCCGGGCCATACTGTCGGAACATGCAAGCGTGTTCGCCACCGCCGGTGCGGCGGCACTCTCGGTCGGCATGCTGCGATCGGCGCGTGAGGCAGCACTCCCGCTCTGGGGCGAATACATCGGCCTGGATGCCGCTTTGGTGGCGGTGATCTTCGGCATCTCCTCAGGGATCGATATGCTTCTGTTCTACCCGGCCGGGTCGGCATCCGATCGCTTCGGCCGGAAGTTCGTGGCCATCCCGTGCATATCCATCATGGCCGCCGGATTCATCCTTCTCCCGATGACCTCGAGCTTCCTCGCCATGGCGCTGGTTGGACTGGTGCTGGGGTTCGGCAACGGCCTGGGCAGTGGAATCATCATGACACTTGGTGCCGATTTTTCGCCATCCCGTGGCCGCGCCGAATTTCTTGGTGTCTGGCGAACCCTGGGAGATGTCGGCAACGCAATCGGTCCGGCAATCGTTTCGGCGGATACGGCTCTGGCTTCCCTGGCTGCCGGATCGCTTGTCATCGGAGGGATGGGACTGCTGGGCGCAGGACTCGTGTTTTTCCGGATGCCCGAACCACTCAAGGAACACCTCGAGTCAGTCAGGGAGCGGCGACAACGGGGGAGAAAGGGGACAGGCACTTCAAACTAAATACACTCGCCGAGCCACGACGTTGTATGAAGTGTCCGTCCCCTTAGCAGCCCGTGGTGAAAGTCAGTTTCATAGTATTTAGAAGAAGGACCGGATGCGACCATATCGCGAGGAACATTGAGGTAAGGAGACCGCGCTATGGGAATGGGACGAAGAAAGGACCGACAGGAGACGTTGTGGGTGGCGACGGCGGAGTTGCCGCGAACCGCGGGCCACGTGTTCTATGAACGGGTGAACCGAATCCTGAATGAGACGAATTTCGACCGGTTCGTCGAGGATGCCTGCGAGAAGTTCTACGCCGCAGTGATGGGTCGGCCGAGCCTGGCACCGGGCAGGTATTTTCGGATGCTGCTGGTCGGCTACTTTGAAGGGATCGATTCGGAGCGGGGAATCGCATGGCGGTGTGCCGATTCTCTGAGCTTGCGGGAATTTCTGGGATTGGGACTGAGCGACGCGGTGGCGGATCATTCGACGGTGTCGCGAACCCGACGGCTGATCGATCTGGAAACGCATGGAAAGGTTTTTTCGTGGATGTTGGGCGTGTTGGCCAGTGAGGGCCTGATCGATGGGAAGACGGTGGGCGTGGATGCATCGACGCTGGAGGCGAATGCGGCGATGCGAACGATCGTGAGACGGGATACCGGAGAAGCCTACAACGAGTTCCTGACACGGCTGGCGCAGGCGTCGGGCATTGAGACTCCGACCCAGGCCGAGCGGGCCCGGCTGGACCGAAAGCGCACGAAGAAGGGATCGAACAAAGAGTGGGAACATCCCCACGACCCGGACGCGCGAATCACGAAGATGAAGGACGGCCGGACTGATCTGGCGCACAAGGTCGCACATGCCGCCGACATGAAGACCGGGGCCATCCTGGCAGTCACCGTGCAGGGCACCGACCAGGGCGACACGACGACGATCAAAGAGACGATGATCGAAGCGGCTCGTCAGATGGAGACACTGGCGGCCGATCCTGAATCGAAGTTGCGGGATGATTGCCTCTCCGAAATCGTGGCCGATAAGGGATATCACAGTAACGATACGCTGACCGGTTTCAGGGACCTCAATATGCGCAGCTACATCTCGGAGCCGGACCGGGGCCGGCGCAACTGGAAAGGCAAGCCCGACGAACAAAAGGCCGTCTATGCGAACCGGCGGCGGATCCGGGGTGAGCGGGGCAAGCGGTTACTCCGACAGCGGGGACTGATGTTGGAACAACCGTTTGCGCACACGCTGGAAACTGGCGCAATGCGTCGGGTTCACCTGCGACATCGCGACAACATTCTCAAGCGTGTTCTGATTCAGTACGCTGCGTTGAATCTGAGCCTGATTCTTCGGAACAATTTCGGGAATGGCACACCGCGAGGCCTTCAGGGCCAGCATGTCACTGCCTTGTTCACCCTGATACTGCTCTGGAGCCACTATGCAACGCTCTCTTTCGATCGTCACCGCTCCCGAAACGATTTCGCAGCCGATCCTTCCCGGAACACTCCTGTGAATTCCGGCTCAAAATATGCCACTTCTGCCACGGGCTGTTAGAGGAGGCGTCAAGGGTTCACACGGTTTAACGGTTCAGACTGTAGAGCCCGACTTCCGGGTTACCCCCGCCACTGCAGCCGGTCGCCCCATAGCGCAGGAACTTCTGGATTCGCTGTCCGGAGTCGACTTCGCCCGTGTAAACGTTCCCCGCCGAATCGACGGCCAGGGCGTGTATCCAATGGAACTCACCGATCTGCCGTCCGGATCGGCCGATCCTATCCAACTCGGTGAGGTTCTCCCGGTCGATGACGTAAAATGTGCCGTTGGCCAGATCTCCAACGTAAAGGCAGGTCTGTCCTGGATCGGTGGAGAGCGCGGCTGAAACCGCTGTACCACTCGCCGTGTGTGGCGCGATCGGAATCTCTCCCACGAAACCGCACTGTCCGGGTTCTGCATCGGGGTTGCTGCACTCTCCTCCGACTGCGTTTACGTCGAAGATCTGAATGCGGTTGTTACCGCGGTCGCAGGCATACAACAGTCCATCCACACTGAGGCTCGTACAGTGCAGGGGGCTTCTGAAAAACAGGGGGGTCAGGTCGCCCGCCTGATAGTCAGCGGCCCAGGGGCCGGCGTCATAGGGATCAATATCGGTACCGTCCGGGTCGTCCACCGGGTTCTGTCCGTAGGCGCCGAAGTGACCGACGTACTGCCCCGTCCCGGCATCCACGATCAGAATGCGCCGGTTTCCATAGCCGTCGGCGATGTACAAACGGTTGGTCTCCGGATCCACGCTCATGTCCGCCACCAGATAGGGCTGCGGCGTTTGATTGGGGCCGCCGTCGATGTCCTCGCTGTCGGGACCTTCCATGCCGGCGTATCCGATCTGGTAGATGAACTCCCCGTCTGCGGTGAACTTCAGGATGTGCGAATCATCCCCGTAGGTGGCCGCCCACGGAAACTGTCCAGTGAAGTTCTGTCCGTTCCCGGAGATATAGACGAAGTCGTTGTGGTCGACGAAGATTCCGTGCTCGCGACCCGGCCAGAAGCAGCCGTCTGCTTCCCGGCAGTTCTCCTCGAGAAAGCCGGGATCCGAAGGACCGCCCCAGGCATCGAGCAGATTGCCTGCCTGGTCGAACTTCAGGACTGATGGCGCTGGAACGCAACAGCCCGAAGTCTGTTCGGCGAAAACCCTGGGATTGCCCAGCCCGTCCACGCTCACACCAGCGTCGTTTGTCCCGGCCACGCCCAGTCCGGCGGCGGCGCTGGACTCCAGTGCCCGGGGCCGGTGATAGACCCAGATGTTGTCGTTGCCGTCGACTGCGATTCCACCCACCTGGCTGATACGCCAGTTGTTGGGCAGAGGTTTCGGCCAGCCTGGATCGACGACGAAACTCGGAGCCGCACTGCCCGAAGGCACCCGGAGCCCGGAACGTTCAACGAGCCGGTCGATGGCACCGGCCTGGTCGAGAAGTATGGCCCCTTCCCCCTGTTCGCCCTCGGGCGCCGGTCCTTCACATGCGGCGATACCCAGGACCCCCAAGAAAGCGGCGAAAACGATGCGTTGTACCCTTATCATAGTCTCTATCCTCCCCGACGTTGGACCCCTTCAACCAAGCTTTCGACATGTACGCTGATGGGGACAGCGACAGTGTAGAACGCCGGCGGAGCATTGGCAATATCGAGCAACGCAACATTTACGGTCAACGTGATGAAGCTTGATCTCATAGTGAAAACCTGATAATTCGTGGCACGGGAACCGTATACAGTTTTCCTCAGTAAACGTTTTCAAAGGAGATCACCATGCCGCGCGTATTTCGAGTGGTTTTGCTTCTGGTAGTCGGCTCCATCGCACTGGGTGTGATCGGGGGGAGTCAAATCCAAGCCCAGTCGACTACAAACCCATACCGCGTCACCTTCGATTGGGCGCAACTTCCCGATGGCAGAGAAATGGGGACGGTGAGCGGCGTCTTTCCCGATCCCGATGGCCAGCACCTGTGGATACTCGACCGCTGCGGCGCGAACCAGTGTGCCGGAACCGATCTGAATCCGATAATGAAGTTCGATCTTGAGGGGAACCTCGTCGACAGCTTCGGAGCCGGGCTCTTCGCCTTCCCCCACGGCTTCTTCCTCGACCATGAGGGTTTCCTCTGGGTGACCGAGGGGGGGTCTCATGGGGACGACCGGGCCACGCTGGGCGAGAGCATGGGCATCGGGCATCAGGTTCTCAAGCTCAATCAGCAGGGCGAGGTCGTCATGCGATTGGGCGAGGCCGGAGTCTGGGGCGATGGCCCCGACCATTTCAACGGGCCCTCCGGAGTCGTAGTGGCGCCCAACGGAGACATCTGGGTGGCCGACGGACACCGCGGCGGTAACAACCGCATCGTCCGGTTCAACAGCGACGGGGCTTTTCTCGTCGCAGTCGGCGGGGGCGTCGGCTCCGAGAGCAAGGAGGCGGCCCGTTTCAGCGATCCGCATGACATCAAAATGGATTCCCAGGGCCGGGTCTATGTCGCCGATCGCGGTAACAGCCGTATCCAGGTGTTCGACCCGGAGGGCACGCTCCTTTATATATGGACACATTTTGGCAAGCCCAGCGGTCTGTTCATCGATCGCAACGACATCCTCTACGCGGGCGATGGCCTGTCCGGTAGCGTCCGCACGGGCCCCCCGGACAACTGGCGGAGCAACCTGGGGTGGGAGAAAGGCGTACGGATCGGAGACCTCAAGACAGCGCAGGCCTGGGTGACGCATTTCATTCCGCAGCACGACGAAGACGTGGGAGCCGGGATCGAGTTTCTTGGGGTGGATTTCGACGGCAACATCTATGCCGGTGAGGTCGCACGCCGGCGTCTGGTGAAGTACATCCCCTATAGACCACCCGAGGTGAGAGGTGCGCCGTAATCAATGACTGCCCGAAAGGGCTAATCCGGAGAGTCCGGGTAGGCGCGTTCTGCCCCTACCCTGTTCTCTTTCGCTAATAACCGGGATCGCTGATCGATTTCGTGTCCAGGATCGGCGCGTACTTCCGAACTACGGAATCGACGTCCGAAGCTTTTCCAACGAGAACGAAAACGAGATCGTCTAAAGGAAAATATTGCTGAACGACCCTGCGTACGTCCTCCATCGATACCGCGTCAACCTCGGCGTAGTAGTTGTCGATGTCGGCCGCATCGAGCCCGTAAAATTCCAGTTGCGCAATGGTTGATGCAAGCCGGTCCGAGGTCTCGATGCGGGTCGGGAACTGCCCCTTGATGTAGGTCTTCACCGACTCGAGTTCGATGGGGGGGATGCCCTCTTCGTGAAGCTCCTCCAACACTCGAAGCGCCATGTCGATTGCTTCTTCCGTGGTGTCGTTCCTTGTATACGAGGAAATCAGGAAGGGCCCCGCTTCCTGGAGCAACTCAAAGCGGGAGCCTGCGCCGTAAGTCAATCCGGACTCCACACGCAAGGCTGTATTAAGACGCGAGGTGAAGCGGCCGCCGAAGAACGTATTGACGACTCCGATCGGGACACGATCGGGATGCGTACGGTTCACACCCAGATTGCCGATGTAAAAATACGTCTGCGTGGAATCCGGTTTGTCGACAAGAAGCACACGGGCCTCCGTCACCGGGCGCGGCGCATCGATCGCAACAACGGGCGTCGTACGCCGGGGCCAAGTTGCAAAATGCTCCTCGACCAATTCCTGCATTTCGGCCATTGAAAAATCACCGACCGCAGCCAGGATTGTGTTTTCTGGAGTGAAATAGCTTTCGTGGAAGGTCTGAACGTCGTCACGGGAAATAGATCCAATCGAATCTTCATCGCCGGCCACAGGCCGGCCGTAAGGATGATTTCCGAACAAATATGCCTTGAAATAGGATCCGATGACCCGGTTCGCACGGTCCTTCACAGACCGCAGCCCGTCCCGATGCTGCGCTATCAGCTTGTCGACCTCTTCGGGCACAAACGTTGGATTGCGGACCATGTCGGCCAGCAATTCGATGCCTTTCGTCAGGTCCTTCGTGAGAAACTCCGCGCTTCCCGACGTATAGTCGAGGCCCGCACTGACATTGAACCGCGCCCCGATGAAATCGAGCTGAGTCGAAATCTGATCAGAAGAGCGCGACAACGTACCCTTCCGCAACAGATCTCCGACAAGCGTGGCCACGCCTTCTTTACCGACTGGATCGGCAACCGATCCCGTCTTCACGATAAAACTCAAGCTGACAATCGGAAGCTCATGGTGTTCCATCAACAGGAGCGTCATGCCGTTGTCCAGTTCCACGGTGTTGTAGGGCGGAAGCGCCAGGGTATCCGGACTTTGGGCGTAGACGATTGCACCGACGTTCAGAACCTTCAGGGCCAGGAACATGGCAACGGTCGGGAATGCGAGTCGCGCGGACCTCATTCTTCGGCCTCCGGAATCAATGTGGCCACGGTCCGATTGGCCTGGGTGAAATACTCGCGTGCGACACGTCTGAGGTCCTCTGCGCTCACCCCGGAGTAATCCTCAGGAGTTCGAAACAAGCGGCGGTAGTCCCCGAAAAACACATCGTAGTTGCCCAGGGCGTTGGCCTTGCCGTTGAGGGTTTTCAAGCCACGGTAGAAGCTCGCCAGGCGTATGTTTCTGGCCTTTTCAAGCTCTTCGTCCGCCACGAGAACGTCCTTCAAACGATTCAACTCTTCATAGATCGCACTTTCCACGGCCTCAGGCGAGACACCTTCTCTGGGCATCGCTTCGATTCGAAACAACGTTGGATCGAGTGCAAGGCCGTATGAAGCGTCGACTGAGAGTGCCAGTTGATCCGCATCCACGATCCGCCGATACATCCGCGAGCTCTCGCCATCGAAGAGAATCGTCTCGAGCATCTGGAGCGGATAGTAGTCCGCGTGTCTCGATTCGGGCACGTGGAATCCCATCATTAGCAACGGCAGTCGTGCCGGCTTGGTCACAACGACACGGCGCTCTCCCCTCTGCTCGGGTTCACGCGTGGTCACAGGTGGCGGCAAGCCCCGCGAGGATATGGATCCGACACTATTTTCGGCCAGTTCGATGAACCGAGCTGCATCGACGTCCCCCACCACCACCATCGTCGCGTTCGCCGGGGAATAACCGATCTCGAAATGCTTCGCCAGATCTTCCATCGTCCAGTTTTCTATGTCGACCATCCAACCGACAACGGGCCACTGGTAGGGATGCGCTGTAAAGGCTGCCGCCATGAGTTGTTCCCTCAGGATTGATCTATTGTTCGCCTCCACGGACGTCCGGCGCTCAGAGGCCACGACACCCCGTTCGGATGCAACCATCCGCTCGTTAATACTCAGGTTCTGTATACGGTCCACTTCCAATCGGAAGACGGTTTCGAGCGCGGAAGGCGGAAACCTGTCCTGGTACACCGTGACATCCCGTGAGGTGTACGCATTATTCGAACCACCGGCTGCCTCCATGATTTCGTCGAACATGCCGGGACCGAAATTTTCAGAGCCATTGAACATCATGTGTTCGAAAAAGTGTGACAGGCCTGTGGTTCCCGGCCGCTCGTTACGGGACCCAATCGTGTAGAAAATATAGAGGGCGACGCTGGGGATGGAATGATCTTCCTGGACAATGATCCTCATCCCATTGTCCAAACGGTGAGTCTCAACACCGAAGTCGGGGTTCGTTTGAGCCCCGGCCATGGAGACGCACCCCAGGCTCAGGACCCCACAGAGCCCAACTCTGAAAATTGCTGTCGGCTTCAAAACGGAAAACCTCGAGAATGAGTTGCTAACCACCCAACGATCGTGCGAAATCGGCTTTGGTCTCCTGAAGGATCTCAAGGATCGCCCTGCGGTCGGCCTGAGACAGGTGAGTAAAGGCCTCACTTTCGTCCTCACCCTGGAGCACCGCCGCAAGCCGCTGGTACACATACTCTTTGACCATGACGGGCAGACCGTCGAAAGCGTCGGAGTAGATGACGTAGCTGAGAGGATATCGGAACATACGGTCGTTGAGATCCAGCTGACGTAAAGAACGTCCTTTGCTGTCGGGGGGTCCCCGGTTGGAGAACTGCTCGGCAAACCCCGAGGTTCCAGCGATAGATCCGTCCAAAGGTGCTTCCGCAACCATTAACAATGCACCGACGAGCGGTTCCGTCCAATCCTGAACAAGCGCCCGGGTCTCGGCAGAAATAAAATCTCGCTCCCGTCCCAATTGAGCGTTTCGTTCGTCTTCGTTACCAAGCGCTTTTCGAGTTTCGAAATTCACACGGACGATCACGCTCTGCACGCTGGCCTGATGTTCGAGCACCAACAGAGCGACGATGTCGCTGCCTTCGCCCAGGTACGGCCCGGTGTCAAGCCATTCACCGAGGTCGGACACGTTGGCACCCCGTTCCAGATCGAATTCCGCCGGGTCGGCGGCGTTGTTCACGATGATGTTGCCCATGTGACGCTGGGCGCCATGCGTCCCGGTAACGTACCACCCGCCCCAGCGCTCTTCGATCGGACTTTGATAGGTCGTCAGATGCCAACCCTCGTGGGAAGCGAATCCTCCGTACTGATCCGTAAAACCGGAGCCCACCAGATGACGGGGGACACCACCCCCTGAGAGGGAATAGGTGTCATGGCAGCGCAGGCACAGAGCGGTCTGGCGTTGGAACCGAGGCGTGGTGTCCCCGGCCTGATCTAATGTATAGAAAACGATACCGAGATCAGGATCCATCGCAGAAATTTCCATCACGTCCCCGTTCTGCAACCATCCGACATAGACGCTATCGTTGAAGTAGAGCGCACGCGGTGTTTCCGGAGCGATACGATCGACTTGAAAACTGGTCTTTGAAAATACAAGCATCTGGGAGGAGACATCGATGTCCAGTTGGTCCAGCAGTGAGACCAGATAACCGTTCTCCGCGTCAAAGGTAAGCTTCGCCTCTCCGGCATCGATTTCCCGTTGAAGCCGAGCGATGGCATTGGACGGCTGTCGCGTCGCATATTCGATGACCGGATATTCGCTTTCGTAGGGCAGCTGCCCCAGAGCCCCTCCGACAACGGGGACAAAGACGACCAGTACGACGAACCCGAAAACGAATTTTCGAGCCGTCCGATCCTTCCTGTGCGAAAGTTCCTTCATATCTTTGAAAAATGGGGTCAGAGCCCTATATTCCCTATTTAAAATTCCGAGTCTATTAATTCGGTAAATAGGGCTCTGACCCCATTTTACTAGTGGGGATCAGTGACCTGGCGGCGGTCCCGGAAGGGACGGGGCCAGGTGACAGAATCGACCCGGCCCATCATCTGCTGCACCTGGTCTAAATCGAAGGGTTTGGCCAGAAACAAATCTTCCTGCCGGACCCTGTTCAGAGCGGCGGGATCCCCCGACATCAGGACGAACTTCAGAGTCGGTGCCTCACGGAACCCGCATCGCGCAAGCTGAGCACCGCTCATTTCATCCATGTGATAGTCGCTAATGAGGACATCGATAGCCTTCGTCGTGTCCCCCAGGATTGTCATCGCTTCCATCGGGTCTTCGGATCCGATCACGGAATACCCCATGCCAGAAAGCATCTCTGAGAGCAGCCAAACGATCGCCGCATCGTCGTCGACGACCAGTACCGTCGACATTGACAATGTCACTGTGAAGTTCTCCATTCAGGTTCTTGTTAAAGCGTTCCCCAACGGACTAACAAGACGTGAGAGCCCACGCATTTCTACCACATTTTGGAAGGAAACTTCGACGCTTTTTACCGGTCCGGGCTCTGACGGTGATCGTGAGCGAAGCCGTAATGGATAAAGTCACATGAATCGAAAGTTTGGTAGAATTCGTGGACCATGACTCTCAGCAATTCGAGGCCGGCGCTCATCCCCCTCCGCACAATCACGACACTCGCCCTCTGGGTCCTTCTGGCTATGCCCGCATCAGCGGGGCCGACACAGCCGGGTCAAACGACGGCTGCAATATCGTTTGACGAGGTTCTTGATGCAGCCGCCAGCCTACCCCGCTTGCACAGTCTCCTGATCAACTGGAATGGAGAGTTGCTCGTCGAACAGTATTTCAACAGCACGCGACCTACAAACCTCACGAACATCAAGTCCGCATCGAAGAGCGTGGTGTCTGCTTTGGTCGGCATCGCTCTCGACCGGGGAATCATCAAAGACGTGACACAGCCTATCGGCGGTTACTTCCCGGATTTACTCGCCGGCGAAGACAACCGACGAAAGCGCGCGATCACGATCGAAGATCTCCTGACCATGCGGTCCGGACTGGAAACGACGAGCAACCGCAACTACGGAGCCTGGGTCCTGAGCTCGAACTGGGTACGATTCGCGCTCAACCAGACGCTCATCCGCACACCGGGCACGCGGATGGACTACAGCACCGGCAATACGCATCTGCTGTCTGCGATCCTGACACGGTTGACAGGCACGAGTACCTGGCAGTTCGCACGCGACTTTCTCGCAAAACCCATGGGTTTTTCCCTGGCCCAGTGGCCACGCGACCCCCAGGGTATTTATTTTGGCGGCAATGATATGACGATGACGCCGAAGCAGCTGATGACTTTCGGACGGATGTATCTGAACGGAGGCCGGGCTAACGGCCGTCAGGTGGTGTCCGAGCAATGGGTGGAGGCTTCCTTCGTCGCGCGCACGCCGTCTCCGCGCGAGAGAGGCCGGTTCTACGGCTATGGCTGGTGGATTCGTCAGATGGCAGGTCACGCAACCTTCTACGCCTGGGGTTATGGTGGACAGTTTGTTTTTCTCGTGCCGGATCTGGACCTGGTTGTCGTCACGACCTCGTCCAGCAATCCGGGGGAAGGCCGGGGCCGCCACCTCCGGGACATTTACAGAATCGTAGAGGATCATATTGTCCGCCGGATCATCTCGCACGATACTGATCGAGCGGGGGTTCAAGAAGGTGATCCCGTCGGCCCTCACGCGGCGGTCGAGACCGCTCTCCGCTAGACGACGCGTTCACGAAATTCTGTTTCAAGGTTCAGACGGGTCGGCTCTGCCCAGCCTTGACGTCACCGCAGACCGGCACTATTCTCGGTTCGGTCGAACGCAATTCAATGTCATCGAAACACTCCAGCACCGATCAGGACCGTGTCCGCACGCTTGAACAACAGTTAGCGCGCAAGGATCTGCGGATTGCCGAACAGGAAGGAGTGCTCGACGGCATTCTCCGCTCTCGCTCTTGGAGATGGACCCAATCACTGCGTTCGATCGCGTCCCGAATCCGCCATCTTGCCCGAGGCGAGGGTGGAGGGCCGCCCAACCGGATCTCGAAGATCAATGCCCCAGCGTCAAAGTCAGCCGGTGGCGGCGTGGACTTCAAGAAGGGATTCGCGCAGTCCTCGAACATCGTTCTGGAGGAGTTTCTGGCCTCAGGGTCAAGGTTAGTCATCCCGACGACCGAAGAACCGCGTGTCTCCGTCATCCTGGTCGTCTGCAATCGAGCGGAATTAACGCTTCCCTGCCTTCGTTCTCTGGCCGAACGAGCCCAAATCGGATTTGAACTCATCGTCATCGATAACGGGTCGACGGATCGAACCACTGCACTGTTTGACAGAGTCGATGGCGCTCGATTCTATCGGAACGACGAGAACCTCTATTTCATACATGCAGTCAATCAAGGCGCCGCCCGGGCCCGCGGGTCCCATCTATTGCTTTTGAACAACGACGCAATCTTATTACCGGGAGCGATCGACACCTTGGCGGCCACGATTGAAAGTTCGCCTGACATCGGAGCCGTCGGAGGAAAGATCGTCTTCCTGGACGGAAAACTTCAGGAAGCGGGGAGCATCATTTGGAACAACGGTGCCTGCTTCGGCTACGGCCGGGGAGACGATCCTCTGGCCCCTCCGTATATGTTCCGGAGAGACGTCGACTACTGTTCCGGTGCGTTGTTACTCATGCGAAAAGATCTCTTCGACAAACTTGAAGGCTTCGACGACGTATTCAGCCCGGCGTATTACGAAGAAACAGACTACTGCGTGCGACTTTGGGATGCAGGCTATCGCGTGGTCTTCGAACCGGGCGCCTCGATTCTTCATTACGAATTCGCATCGCGCAGTCCGGACGAAGCATCCCAACTTCAGACGCAGCATCGCCAATTATTTGTCGAGAGGAATCAGGCTCGGGTTGACACATTCCGTTCCGAAAGTGACGCGAACGTTCTGTATGCGAGAACCGCAGGAAAGCCCAAGCAACGGATCTTGGTAATCGACGATCGCGTACCCCACCCCTACCTTGGATCCGGATTTCCCCGGGCACACCGAATGCTCACGCGCCTCGTTGAATGGAGTCATTTCGTGACGATGTATCCGACCGCGGTCATCGATGAGGATTGGGATCAGGCTTACCGAGATGTGCCTCGTGAAGTGGAGATCATGCTGCACAGTGGTGAAGGGGGCCTTCAAGGGTTTCTGGAGGGACGTCGTAATTTCTACGACGTCATCCTTGTGAGCCGTCCCCACAACATGGAAAAACTGGCATTGCATCTGGAACAACACCCGGAGTGGTTTTCCAAAACACGGCTTGTCTATGATGCAGAGGCTATCTTTGCCGCACGTGAAGTGCGAAAACACGAAATCCCGGGAAACTCCGAAGAAGTCCGGAAACACCAGGAGCTGGTCGTTAAGGAAATCAAACTGGCACAGTCAGCGCAAACTGTCGTTTCTGTATCGGAAGCCGAGGCACGCGCCTTTCGCGGCGATGGGGTTCGGCATGTCCATGTTCTGGGTCACGCACTCGACGTCGACCCCACACCGGAACGGTTTAGCGAAAGGTCCGGCATTCTGTTTGTCGGCGCCGTTCACACGGATGCGAGCCCGAATGGGGATGCGGTGATCTGGCTCGGTGAAGAAATTCTACCCAAAATCCGCCTCGTCTTGGAAGACGTGTCGCTCACAGTCGTCGGCATCAATGAATCCGATCGCATTTGGTCCATGGCGTCCGACGCATTTCAAATCATGGGTCCCCGCAAGGAACTTCGTTCTCTATACGCGGACAAGCGGATATTCATTGCGCCGACGCGTTTTTCAGCCGGTGTCCCGCATAAAATACATGAAGCCGCGGCCCACGGAATTCCCGTCGTCGCAACTCCGTTGCTTGCCCAGCAACTGGGTTGGACCGATGGCGAGGAATTACTGGTCGGCGACACGGCCGAGCACCTCGCCGAACGCTCAATCGAGTTGTACACGAACCCGGCTCTCTGGGAAAAAATACGAGGCCAGGCCCTGGAACGTGTTGTCCGGGATTGTTCTCCCGATCAGTTTGATCGAACTCTCCGTGAAGTGATCGGGGGCGGATCGTAGCTAGACCCAAAACAAGCGCATAACCAGTCCGCCGAGGCCCAGTTCGCGCCGATAGAATTCGAGGCATAGAATCCCGTTCCCGGATGGCCTGTTCCAGGTATCGAGTTTCTGTTGAATCTGTTTCAGTTCAGCCTCGCTGGTGTTGGACGGTTGACAGAAACCGGGACCTCGATCGCCCGGGCTCAGAGTCATGATCGGGTCAACATCGCAGAGGCTGACGCAACACATCCACCCCGCGGAACAAGACCGGCAACCACCGGTTCCAGGCCAGGATCCGGAACAGAATGCGCCGCCCGGTGCGCACGAGTTGGCACGGCACAAGCATGAAAGCGTTCAAGAAGGTTTTGAACTCCATGCGCAGCACGGTTTGCTTCTCAGCCTGATATTTTTGGCCCCAACGTCCGGTTTCGGGAAGCAGCAATGCAAACCACGCTTTCAGTGTCCAGGCCAGTGACGCGATCACCATGTAGGCCCAGTTGCTGGTCTGATCTCCGACCGGCATCCGCAACGCCTGAACGCCGTTCTTCAACTGCTCAATGAGATTCTCCTGATTGCACCGTTGATTGGCACGCATCACAATCTGGTCGGCCGGATCCGAACGGTTGGTAATGTAGAAGAAGTACCGGATGTCGTCAAACAACACCTGCTCTCCTTTGGCCACCGACAGATTCTTCCGCACCACGACGACACGGTAGTCCCGATCGCAGGCTCCGGGTCGATACCGAAACTCGGCCACATCCTCACCCTGCAAGCGGATATTGTCGAAACCGCGCTGCCGAACGATCTCTTCCTTCACGTTGTCGGGACGTTGGCGCGGTTCGGTCGCCACGTCGTATTTCGCGGGCCGTTCCAGGCGCTTCCACTGGCGCGGCTCCAGTTCATCGGCCCGGGCCTTCAGGTTCGCCATCGCGTCAATCCCGAATATGAAACCCACCTGCTGGTCGTCCCATCCGTCCAGATGCCGGGTCTGGCTGAAGTCCGTGTCCCCGCGCAGCAGGATCTGGCGAAACCCCGCATGCCGGCACAATGCGATGGCTTGGTCGAACCGGACCGCGGCTCCTTCATGCGACGGCCGGTTGCCGCTACGATTGACCAGATACAGCGGTTCGGCGGTGTTGGCCAGCGAGATCATCAGCGGGTGATATCCCCACGTCCCGTCGTAGGCCACGTCCATCCCTTGCTTGCATTCCCCCGTGGTTTCGGCCAGTGTCCCGTCCGCGTCCAACACCGCTTCTTCGAAAAACGCCGCCGGTTGCTGTCGCCAGACTCCGAGCCGGACTTGATTGGTTGCCTCCATCAGACACTCCACGTCGTCGGCCTCGAATCTCCGGCAGAAGTCTCCCGCCGTCGTCGGATCCGGAATCCGTTGCGCTCCCAGCGCATCCAGATACACCGCATCGTTGCGCCGCAGTTCGATGTCTTCCAGGCACGTTCCTCCGCTCAAGGCGTTGTAGGCGATGTTCAGCACGTGATCCGACTCGTGATACGGCAGGTGCCGCTTCAACACATGCACGCCCTTGTCGATGGCTTCGATCAGCCCGGTCCGCCGCGCCACCAGTTGCATCGTCCCGATACCACCAACCGATGTGCCCCGCGTCCGCTCTCCCATCTCGTACTGAATGTTGCTCGCCGAAAACATCGGCTCTACCTGATCCGTCCAATGCCGGTCCCCAAGCCGACGTTCGATTCGCCGCTTGCGGTTCCTCATGTTCTTGCGCGTATAATCGTTCATCTGAAATGCCTCCTTTTCCGAAGAATCTGTTCAAGGTTTTTTTCGCACGGAGAGGGGGCATTTCGGGTACTTCCGCTCTTATTGCACTATCATTTCCTCGTCAATCACGCTTGTTCAGGGGCTAGAGTTGGGAGTTCGCCACATAGGATGTCGTCGGAACTCGGAGATAATATTCTTACTCTGAACGCCTCGGCTACCGCCTCGTTGTTCACCCGCACCGTCGGACCGGTGCGGGTTTGATTAAAGAACTGCATCAACAATTCTTAATCCCCAATACGCCTCTCCATCAGGATGATGGAGAGGGTCGCCGGTCGTTCGGCCCAACGCGCTCGGCGCGACAGAGATGGCCGGCCGTTTGAACGACCGAGCGAAATCTTATGTGAGGAACTTCCAATTCAGGACACCAGTCCACTCGTAGCACAGAGTTCCCCACACCGTTGTACTCACCACTCATATGTCACACAGCCGTCGTATGAATGACACTAATCCTTGCCGAGACTAAACCTTTCCGTGTCGCATCCTGTCTAACCGAAAAACCGTACCAATGTGTGCGGTTCAACTCATGAAGACGAATCGAACTACCCGGCCCAGGCTGTCTCTGTCATTCGTCCTGATTGGCGTGTTGTGCCTTCTCCTTCCGGTATTGGCCTTTCTTCAATACCGGTGGATTGGTCAGGTGAGCGCGGCCGAGCGCGAGCGGCTGGAGGAGGGTCTGGGCAATGCAGCGCGCCGCTTCGTTGAAGACATTTTCCGGGAATTCTCCGACGTCGCCTCGAATTTCCAGCTTCAGGCCACTACGGAAACTGACCCCTTGGAAGCGCAGCTTTCCCGAAGCCTGGAACACTGGAATAGCACCGCCGCCTACCCCGACATCGTACGGTCGGTCTTTATTTCCGAATTGAACTCGGCAGGCGAACTGGTCCTCGGTCGATTTGATCCGGAGATCGGGTCCCTGGACACGACGGAGTGGCCGAAGTCGATGGATGGCCTGAAGCTTCGTCTCGATCGAATCACGGACTTTCAGCGCGCGGATTCTTCTGGAACGCCATTTGATTCCCGACCGAACGCGTTTCGTGACCTGGCTTCTGTTTCCGGTGACAGTGATTCGGTCTGGGTCCTGGTGCCACTCGTCAGGGCAGCCGATTTATTGATCGGGAACATTCAGCGGACGCTCGCGGGCTGGACCTTGATTGAAATCGACAGCGATGTCCTCGCAGCCGAGTTGCTCCCAGCCACAGTGGTCACACACTTCGATGCACGGGATTACAAAGTCGTCGTGTTCGAATCGGACCGATCTGACCGGGTCGTATTCCGATCCGAAGAAACGTTATCCCGAAACGGAATGGCCTCGCCCGACCTGGCCGTCACCGCGTTCGCTTCCGAACCGCTCGGACCCGGTGGCCTGGCGACCCTGGCCCCCCAACGGGGCCGAGGTCGCAGGATTCCACCCGGACGCCTCACGAATCGCGATCCAAGGTCCGAGGGCCGGGGCCCGGGCCGGCGCCTCGGTCCTCAGGCAATTCCCTTTACCCTGTTCGGAGCTTCATGGCAGTTGGTCGCTCAGCATCAGGCGGGTTCACTCGAGAGTGCCGTATCGACTCTTCGACGGCGCAACCTGTTTGTTGGACTTGGAATCCTGGCACTGCTCGGCGTGTCGGCGATCATGACAATCGTGTGGGCTGAACGGCTCCGTTCCATCGGCCGACTCCAAATGGAATTCGCGGCAGGAATATCTCACGAAATAAGAACTCCGCTTACCACGATACGCACGGCGGCACACAACATCGCGTCCGGCGTCGTGAGCAAACCTGAAGAAATCCGCGAATACGCAATGATGGTGAAGGACGAGGGCAGACGACTCTCTCAGATGGTGGACCAGACCATAGAGTTTGCTCAGACCGAATCGGGCCGTCGCCACTACGAACTGCGTCGGGTGGACATCGGCCGGGTGATCGAGCGAACGCTCGGCGTCACGTTTGCGTCATCGGACGCGGCGCAGCAGAAAGTCTCGATCGATATTGCTCCGACGCTGCCCTGTGTCCTTGCTGATGAGACCGCTCTGACGCACTCACTGGGAAATCTCATCGTGAATGCACTCAAGTACGGAGCCGGGGATGGGACTGTCGTAATCGAGGCGCATCCAGACACCCGGACGAATCGAGTGCAGCTCAGCGTGAGCAACTCAGGAACAACGATCGATTCCTCCGACATCCAGCACATATTCGAACCTTTTTATCGCGGCCGACAGATCGGTCAAACACCCGGAAGCGGTCTGGGGCTGAGTTTGGTTCGAAAAATGATCGAGGGCCAGAACGGCAAAGTCACGGTATCGAGTCAAGCGGGCAAGACGCGGTTTACGCTGCACATACCTGTGGCGCCACCGATCGAAAATGCGATTTCGACAGGAGCAGTGCTTTGAATGCCGTAGTAGCCGACCCACGACGACGCGTTCTCCTGGTCGAAGACGAAGCAGCTCTGGCACGCACCCTGGTGGACCTGCTGCACGCGGAGGGATATCAAGTCGAAACTCGCGCCGATGGTGCTCTTGCGCTGGATGCTGCTTGCAAGGAAGCCCACGATCTCATAGTGCTGGACGTGATGCTCCCGTCCATGGACGGATTCGAAATTTCGGACACGCTTCGCAAGCGGGGAATCAACACTCCCATCATCATGTTGACAGCCCGCGATGAACTTGGAGACAAAGTGGAGGGGCTCCGATCCGGCGCCGACGACTACCTGACCAAGCCTTTCGAAGCGGAAGAGCTTCTTGCCAGAATCGAAGCTCTATTGCGCCGCACCTGCAAAGATACCGGTAGTGACCTGATGTCCTATGAATTCGGGGAAGTTCAAATCGACTTCGCCAGGAATCGATTGATCGGCAGCGCGACAGCAACCAACCTGACGGAACAGGAATCCCGACTGCTGCGCTATCTGGTGCGTCATCGGGGCGAGGTCGTTTCTCGGGAAGCGCTGCTGACGGAAGTTTGGGGTTACCGATCGATACCCTTCACGAGAACAGTTGACGTGCATATTGCTTGGCTGAGACAAAAGATTGAGCCGAACCCGAAATCACCACGCTACATCACAACCGTTCGGGGACAAGGTTACCGCTTTGACGGCTGAGAAGCAGAGTGACACACCGATTCCTGAAACGATGCTGCGACACAACCGTAGACATTCCGGGGTGGACGCGCCACCCCGAAACTGTCCGTAGTATTTACCGGCCGGGGCGAGGCCTCGGGGAATCGCCACCCCGACCGCCGCGGGGACCATCGCCGCGACCTGAGCCGTCGCCACGACCCGAAGCGCCGCCACGGAACGCCTCGATGCTGTCGAGTTTTTCCTGCTGGTTCAAGGTCAGCAAGCTCCGGAACTCAGCCATGAATTCCTCATTGATCGCACGTAGCTGCTCCTGCAGTTCGCGATGAGCCAGAACCGCATTTCCGATGACCGTCGGATCTCCGCTATCGGTGGCCGCCCGAAGGGCTTCGCGAGCCGAGTTTATCTGGACCTGAAATGCCTCCTGTGTGGCCTGACGCTGTTCGAACAAGGCCTCGGCGCTCGCCACCTGCGATGGAGTTAATTCCAGAGCCGTTGTGAGTCTTTCGAGAGGATTCCGTTCTCCCCCTCCCCTCCGCTCGCCATCACTCACACCCTCAGGAGGGTCAAAGTCACCTCGGCGTCCTCGAGGTCCCTGTGCAAGGACGGGCAAAGCCAGAGCAAAACACAAAGTCGTTAGTCCTATAATTTTAAAATTCATCACTGAGTCTCCTTCTAAATCGTGTTGTCCAGGTTCGGATTCATGGACTGACTGCATCCTGCAATTCAGCCCTCGCAAGTGAGGGTCAGCACCCGCATTGGGGTCTCAGTACGGGTGGGGCCTGTCACTTCTCAATTGGACAAACGATTCAAAGAAAGGGTGTGTTAAACGATGTTAAAGAGGATTTCTTGACTTAAAGGAATAGGAAGAATCGTCGGTCACTGGCCGCTCTCGATCATGCGTTCGGTCTGGTGCGTCCGCAGCAATTCGGCGCCGATCCGCTTGCTCAGGTACAGTTTGGATTCCCGATGGTCGTCCAGGTCCGGCTGCAGTTTGACCACGTTGAATTGCAAATGATCCAGGGTCGACCGCAGCGGGTAGAACTTGTTTTTCGTCTTGACGACAAACTCGTGATAGCCGTGCTGGTGCGCCCATTCCTCCTGCTGTTCGGTGAGCGCGCGGTAGTGCCCCTGACCCCGCCAGTCCTTTCGCGTGCCGCCAATCCAGCTGTAAAAAATTTTTCGATCGGGAAACTGCACGCATCCGGAAATCTGACTGACCAAATCGACGAGTTTGGCCTGGGTTTCAAACTCGCGAAGTTCGTGGCCGACCTTGAACGCGACAGGAATCAGCTCATCGTCGTCTTCCGATAGCCGAGCCATGGAAAGCAGTATCAGACATTCCCTGTCGGAGAGGCGCTCCATGATTTCGTCTACAGTTTTTTTGTTTCTGAATTCCGGAAAATTTTCTTCAATGTACTGCACCTCCAAAGCACCTTGTTCGACGTCGTACTGCCGGACCACATGCTTCATGCCGACCACGATAACACGTTTCGAAACCCCTCATAAGCGTCGATAAATCGGATTACTACACGCAAAAAGGCGCACCTGCCAGAGTGCGCCTTACCATGAGACTTGTGCTGATCGTTAGAGGATGCCGAACAGCTCGACTTCGAAGTTCAGAGTCGCGTTCGGCGGTATCACGCCCCCCGCACCCCGACTGCCGTAACCGAGATCGGGCGGGATAATCAGCTCGCGTTTTCCACCGATCTTCATGCCGACGACACCTTCGTCCCAGCCACCGATCACGCTACCCGCTCCGAGTCTGAACTCGAAGGGCTGGCCGCGGTCCACGGAACTGTCGAACTTGGCCGCGCGGGCGCCATCCACCCAAAGCCAGCCGGTGTAATGAACCTGGACCGTGACGCCGGCAACAGCCTCGGTGCCGTCACCCACTGTGTGATCAATATATTGGAGTCCTGAGTCAGTCGTAGTCATATTGGATTGTGCGACGGCATAGGCGGCCACACTTAGAATCAGGCTCAAAAACACCATTGATTTTTTCATGCCGTAGTGGCTCCTCTCGCTTGAACAATTTTAGTCATATCGCCTTTGAGTACACGATTAATGTTGCTTAGGGGACGGATGGAATGAGTTGGGGTTGAATTTGCGACTGGCTGGCTTGTTCGATCTCGATGCGCTCACCAAAGTCTTCGTAAAGGTCGACAAAGCCCGGGTCCTGGAACGCACCAGCGGGGGCGTCTTCCCAAGCGAAGACGCGGTAATTTCCAGGAGCAATACCGGTCAAAGTAAACCGTCCATATTGGTCAGCGCTGGCAACTTTATAAAGATCGTTCCGTTCCGGGTCTTCCGGGATCAAAACGACTTGAGCCCCCGTATATGTCTGGTCGGATCGGATCCGAACGGTCCCGTCCAGCGTCCCCCCGGCTCCGCTGACCCAGAATTCAATCGGCCCAAGATCGGCTGTGACTTGAATACCCTCGCCCAGGACGTCGCGTCCGCCGATAACCGCCGCGGCGAGGTAAGCGCCATCGGGTAAGCCGGTGAGCGACACCCTGTGGTTAGTCTGACTCACGTTGTCGATGGCGAAAGTTCCGTCATCGGCCACCCTCCCATTCGGTGATCCTACGGGGAGGTTCTCGGTGGCCCGCAGACGTACCCGCATACGGGAAACGTTAATCTCGCTGGCGCTCTGGTCCACAAGAACGCGTCCGGTCACCGGGACATTCTGACGAACAGGAATGATGAGTCCCCGAACATCATCAGCACCCACTTCGATATCCAGAAAACCTGCCATTCGAACGCCGCCGCCCCCGCGACCACGGTCCTGGCGCGAACGCACCATGGCAACCAATGTGTAAGAACCCGGAACAACACCCGCAAGCTCGAACGTGCCATCAGAATTCACGCCCCCACCGCCGCGTCCCCCACGCCCGCCACCACGAAACGCAAAACGGCCTGCCGCAACGGCACTGTTCCTTTGGGCGATCGTGACGGTCGGGACCAGACTCTCCTGTTCGGAGAACGGTCCGACCACAGCCCCACTGAGGACAACGGCGCGCGTCGGCAGAACCGTAAAATCTACGGCGCGCACTTCCGATGCAGGCGTAACTGTCAGCGGTGACGCAGTCACAGGATCATGGGTGCCGGGGTAATAGGTATCGACGTAAATTTCCTCCATGGGGTCCGACGCGGCCAGGTCCACCAGGAGGCCTTCTCGCAGCTCCAGCGCCGGCGGCCGTCCTGCCAGAAAGGATTCCCGCAACCTCGAGGCGGCCCGGAAGCGGGCCTCGAACGTCGCGCTGATGTAGTATTCGCCTAGCGTCAGCCAATAGAGCCGGTATTCCCCCAGATCATTGGTCTGAGTCTGGCGCACAGGAGAAAGAACTCTCCCCTCTGCGCCATATTCGTAGCGGAACGCACGCACGCTCGCACCGACGATCGGCTCCCCATCCTCGTCAAACACACGTCCTGAAATCGTTCCCGTTGGAATCAGACTGACAAGGACATCCTGAACCTGCTGACCGGGGACAAGAACCAATACCGTTCCCGGACGATTGGTACTGACCTGACCATACTCCTGGTCGACATACCCGTCACGCTCGATGTGCAGCCGGTAACTTCCCGCCTGGATGTTGGTGAGCAGGAACCCGCCACCGGCATCGGTCACCGCACCGAAGACCGGTTCACGGCCCTCGATGGAACGCAACACGATGCGCGCCTTGGAGAGTGGCTCTCCGGTACCGCTCTTAACAACGTAGCCTTCAATGCGGGCCGGATCAGGATCTTCTTGATTGGAGTTTGAGACTGGCGTCTGGGCACAAACCAGCGAAGCGGACAGGAGTCCGGTCAGGATCAGAAAACCTGGGCGTCTCAACATTATTGAGTGCGTCTGGAACAAAATCACCTCGCTCGGTTATCGAGCAACCTGACAGTCATTTTATCACTATCATTCCGACAACCTACCAACTGCAAAGCCCATAGTATTCATTCGGACACCAAGAATATGATTTCGTTTCAGGATTTGTGTTCACGCAGGACATTCACAGAGAAGGAAAATATTCGCATGTGCAAATCATTCCCCCGTTCCGGCCCCTGCCTTGTGTAACTATTTCCACTGATGACGCCGCAATCCTCTCTGATTCAGGTCTTCCGGAACCGGAAAATGGGCTTCCTGCTCCTCCTGAGCTTTTCCTCAGGCATGCCCTTTTATCTCACCAGGGGGCCGCTGCAGGCCTGGTTGACACTGGAGGGCGTCCCCCTGACGACGGTCGGACTACTGAGCCTTGTCGGCTTGCCGTATGCAGTGAAGTTCCTGTGGTCGCCCATATTGGACCGCTTTACGTTTTCAGGTCTTGGACGCCGGCGCGGATGGATGGCCCTGTCCCAGCTTCTGCTGTTGGGGGCCATCGCATCAATGGCCTTCGGACGGCCCGGGACCAGCATCTCTTTCATAGCCATTCTAGCCCTCATCATCGCGTTTCTGAGTGCCACACAGGACATCGCAGTCGACGCCTACCGGACCGACGTCCTTGATCCCCACGAAATGGGCGCCGGCGCGGGCATCACGGCGCTGGGATACCGCATTGCCCTTATTCTTACCGGTGGCGGTGCTTTTATCCTCGCCGACTACACATCATGGCCTCGTGTTTACCTCATCATGGCCGCTTTCATGCTCGTCGGCCTGATGGCTTCCCTCCGTGCTCCCGAACCCGAGAACCCGGGCCAGCCACCGGCCTCTCTCAGCGAAGCGGTCCGCGCACCGTTCTCCGAATTCTGGAAACGATTCGGCGCCGGCCCCGCTGTCCTCGTGTTGTCGTTTATCGCGCTCTATAAACTGGGAGACGCCCTGATCACGAACATGACGACGCCCTTCTTGCTCCAAACAGGTTTCACGCAGACTGAAATCGGGTTGGTTCAGGGAGTGGTCGGCTTAAGCGCCTCCATCGTCGGAGCCCTGGCTGGCGGGGCACTGTTGAGCCGAATGGAAATCTTGCGCGCGCTCTGGATTTTCGGCCTGCTTCAGGCAGGAACCAACCTTCTATATATGATCCTCGCCCAGGCAGGACACCACTACCCGCTGATGATCCTCACGATCACTGTTGAAAATTTCTGTTCCGGTCTCGGCACCGCAGCATTCCTGGCCTTCCTGATGCGTCTCTGCAACCACAATTTCTCAGCGACTCAGTATGCCCTGCTGTCCTCGCTGTGGGCGTTTACCCGAGACGTCGGTGCGGCTCCGGCAGGTGGGATGGCCGAAATAATGGGCTGGCCTTTTTTCTTTCTGACAACCTTCTTCGTTGCTCTGCCGGCCCTGGTTTTATTAAGGGTTCTGGTTCGCAATACGCTCCCGGATACCGTCTGAAACGAGCCCGTCCAGCCAGTTTCAATTTCGGAAGGGATGTGGTACGGTCGAGCCCTTATTTTGAAGATGCTGTGATTTAGTGGGGGCCGGACCCCAAAAACACTTCACGATCTTAAAACCAGACGACGGCGGTCTCGATCTGCGATTCGCACGGGCAACCCGCATGGCCGGCTTCGAAACGGTGGCACCGAGTGCAACCCATCGAAATCTGATCAGGCGCCTGGTTGGCAAATCAGGTCGCACAGCCCACAGATTGGAGTCCGTCACGAGTACTGAACCAGAGGAGGGACGATGAGCGGATTGGAGGCAATTTTCCGATGGATGCATGTCTTCGTAGGAATCATCTGGATTGGGCACCTCTACTTCTTCAACTGGGTCAACGGCCCGATGGCGGCCAAGCTTGACGGCCCGACCAAGAAAGCTGTCGTTCCCGAACTGATGCCACGGGCACTGTACTGGTTCCGCTGGGGAGCGGCATGGACGTGGATCACTGGCGTGCTCCTGCTGGGTCTGGTCTATTACATGGGCGAACAGACGCTGGCCACAGGCGCGACCTGGTCGGCCGGCCCGATCATCATGATCGCGGTCTCCTTCCTCGCCGTCTTCGTATACGACGGTCTCTGGAAAACAAGTATCGCTGGCAACGTGCGGGCCGCGGTGATAGTGACCTTTCTGCTGCTCTCCGTCGTGGTCGCGCTGTTCGTCTATCTCGGCGAATTCAGCTTCCGTGGGACCTTGATTCATACCGGAGTCGTGTTTGGCACGGCGATGGCGTTCAACGTCTGGGTCCGTATCTGGCCGGCGCAGCAAAAAATCATACGCGCGATCAAGAACGGCGAAGCGCCAGACGGTGATCTGGTCAAACTTGCCGGACTACGGTCCAAGCACAATACCTACATGTCGCTGCCGCTGCTGTGGGCCATGCTCGGGCAACACACGACCTTTTTCGCGGGAGGAAATCTGGGAATTCCCTCCGACCTCTACTGGGTGTTCTGGCTGTTCATGATTGCGCTGGGATGGCACATCGTATTCCACTGCTACAAGAAGGCCGGGAAGGTCCCGGGCTTCTAAAAGAAATTGGGAACGGAGCCCGAACCCGCGTTCTGCGGATTCCGGCTCCGTCACCGTTTCACCCTCTCCACCTCGAAAGCTCCCACCATGTCGGAACCACTCGCGTCGTATAATTGTTGGACGACAAGGTTGCCGTCCCCACCCTCGAGCTTATGAAACTAGCCGACTCTAAAAGCGAAGCCAGAATCCTGATCGTTGGAGCCGGGACCACTGGGCGGGAGCTGCTGCGTCGTCTGGCCCCGGTCTGGCCCGTTGCTATCGTTGATATCGATCCAGAAAAACTGGAACGTCTTGCGGACGACGTCGATTCCGAGCAGGTTCACACGACGGTCGGAGACGGGACGAGCCGCCTCGTACTGGAACAGGCCGGCATTACCCAGGTCGATTACGTCGTCGCAGTAACCGACCGCGACCCGACCAACCTGGAAGTCTGCCGCCTGGCTCGAGAGGACTTCGACAAATCCAACTTGTACGCGGCTGTCGTCAGCTTTGCCGAACGGGACCGATACGGGCAGGCCGGGATTGATTTTGTGACGCCATCCTATGCCGCGGCCGTCAGCCTGGAGCACCAGGTACTGCATGGAGTCGGTACGTCCCTCACTGCGGCGGAAGCGCGCGGTGAAGTGGTCGAGGTGAGCGTCCTTCCCTCCTCTCCGATGATAGGGCGGCCGCTGTCTTCTGTCCGCTCACGGCGATGGCATGTCGGTGCGATCTACCGAAACGACTTACTGGTGGTTCCCACGGGATCGACACGAATCGAGGCCGAGGATCGCGTGGTTCTGATCGGTGAAAAGGAAATCCTGCCGTCGATCGGGCAGTTCTTCAGACTCGGCGAGCCGGAGTTTCCCCTGGAGTTCGGTTCCAACGTCATGGTGCTCACCGAAAGTGCCCTGGACTTCGGGCACATCGTCGGTGAACTGGGCTATGTGCTGGGCCACAGCCGGGCACGCGGCGTCGAAGTCCTGTTTTGGCCCCATGAACCGGGTCTCGAAGAAGCGTTGGAGCGAACGCTTCAGGAACACGGCATCGAGTCGTCAACGCTGGCAGTCTTTGGCGACTACGGCAGCGTTGCCGCAAAGCATGTCGTCACGCATGACTGTGGATTTCTCGTCGTTCCTGACGAACGATTTCGATTCCTGGAACGCCTGGGTCTGCGCCGGACTGCACTGGCGTCCATTTTCAAGCAGATGGACTCTCCAATGGCAATCCTGCGCGGCAGTGATCCTTATCGCAAGATCCTGCTTCCGATAACCGAAGCCGAAGCATCAATGGACGTAGCGCGGCTTGCGTTCGATCTGGCCCGAATCTACGAAGCAAGCGTCACGATCGCCACGGTAACGGCTCCCAGATTCGTCGTCGGCGGACGCGCGATCGAAGACCAAAAGGCAGCCCTGGAAAAGATCACGCATCTTGCGAACCTCTATCGTCTGGAAGTTGAGCAGCTGCATCGTGAAGGTAACCCGGTAGAGGAAATCGTCAACATTTCGAACGATTTCAACCTGTTGGTACTGGCTCATGGGAAAGAACGGAAGCCATCGTTCTTCAATCCCGACGTGAGCCAGCATCTGTTGCGCCGGGCACCGATCACAACCATCGTGCTTCCAACCTGAATCGATCCGCATGGACATCACTCAAGCCATCACCCTGCTGGTTATTTCGCTTGGAGCCTTCGTGGTCCCGCTGTTGAGCGGACGCGTGGGTGTGCCCGCTGCCGTTGGCGAAATTGCGTTCGGAATGTTGGTCGGTCCCTTTGTCCTGGGCGTGGTTGCTGAAACAGAATTCTTTGGATTTCTCGCGGAGTTCGGCTTCGCTTTCCTGATGTTCCTGGCCGGACTGGAGTTGGATTTTGCGAACCTGGAGCGCAAGGGCGGGCGCGTACTCTGGCTGAGCCTCGGTGTTGCCTCCCTCACGATTGGACTGGCCTTTCTGGCCGCTGTCCGTATGGGCTGGTCCCCTTTTTGGGGAATCGTGCTCGGGGCAACCTCCATTGGCCTCGTCCTGGTAACGCTAAGGGAAACAGGCGCCGCACGATCCGATTTCGGTCAGACGGTTATCCTTGTCGGATCGATCGGCGAGTTCGGGACGATCATCATCGCAACGCTGTACAACATCGTATTCCGCTTCGGCTTCGGCTTCGCCTTCATCGGAGAGTTGATTCGCCTTATCGCGGTATTCGCCGTCGCCTATCTGGTCCTGAGGACGCTGCGCCTTTTGGTCTGGTGGTTCCCATCACAGTTCTCGAGAATGATCGATATCGAAGACCCTTCTGAAGTTGGCGTCCGCGCCGGCCTGGCGCTGATGATCGCGTTTGTCGCAGTATCAGAACTTCTCGGTGTGGAAGCAATCCTTGGGGCCTTTCTGGCCGGAGCGTTGTTCTCTTTCGTTTTTCGTGAGAAAGGGATTCTGGAAACCAAACTGGCTGGCGTCGGTCATGGTTTCTTTATCCCCGTATTTTTTATCTACGTCGGTGTTAGCTTTAATCTGGGCGCGCTCGGGAATCGGGATATCTACCCGCTGATGGGCCAGATACTCATCTTGTCACTGCTGGTCAAAGTCGTCGCCTCAACCGTACTGGCCAGCATGCATTTCGGTCCACGGCAAATTGCGGGAGCGTCTCTGCTTCTGGCAACGCCCCTGACTTTGCTCGTCGCCATTTCCGCTCTCGGTCTGGAACTCGGCGCCCTGAACGATATGGAAAGCGCCAGCGTCATCCTTGTAGCCGTCCTCTCCAGCCTGCTCTTCCCTATTGCCTTCAGACGGCTCGGTATACCCGCGAAAGAGGCCGCTGGGGAAGCCGTCGCGGAGTAGTTCAAAGTGGGGAAAGCGCACGGGAGAAGGGATGGGGGAGGACCTAACGCTGCCGTGCATCCAACGTCCTGAATTACCAGTCCGCTACCTGCCTTGTAATTTCGTTCGGGACCGGTCCGATCATCTTATTACTCTAAACGCCTCGGCTTCCGCCTCGTTGTTCACCCGCAGCGAGGAACGCTGCGGGTTATGTTGGGGACACTGTTTGAACATTCCGTAATTCCAATTAAGCCTCGCCATCAGGATGATAGCGAGGGTCGCCGGTCGTTCGGCCCACGCGTGGAACGCGACAGCTTTGGTCAGCCGTTTGAACGACCGAGCGAAATCTTCTCCCAACGACAGGCTGCTACCGCGCAGCAATTATTAAAGGCTGGCGCAGTGTGAACCCGAGCAGGGTTTCGGCAGGAATGTTCAGGCGCTCGCCTTTGGTCATCACCTGGACGGCACCGGCGGCACCGGCACCGACTCCGGCACCGATCGCGGCGCCCTTGCCGCCTCCGGCGATCAATCCGATGAGCGCTCCGAGTCCGGCCGCCGTACCGACCCGCGTTGCGGTCTCTTCACCGCGGCCCTCAGCCACCTCGGAATACTCAGCGGTGGTCAATGCATACGGAATCCCGTTCACGACGATCTGGCTCAACTCGAGCTGTAATTCGGCGGATCCCCTGACGCGCCCCGCTCCCCGAACTTCGACGATGCGGCCTCGAACGTCCGAACCCAGTGGCGCGACCTCGATACTTTCGACCATCAGGGGTTCCGCAAGCCTGGCCGTGAACGACTGTCCCACCGTATCGGTCTCGCTATCGATACTGTCAATCAAACGAATCAGGAGACTGGATCCGCTTGGGATCGTCCATGCGGTGTTGGCTGCTGGTTCGGCTGCCGGACGGTTGCCCAGTTCTTCGCGTGACTGCAAGCGCACCGGCGGCTCGGAAGGCGTGTCGACGTCGACAACTACTTCGGCTTCTTCCCGTCTATCCAGAACAGGACGGGTAGCCACGGTGGGTCTCGATTGAACGATGTCGCCTCCAAACTCGATCCCGGCTATCGACAGCAGGTCATATTCTTCTACGCCCGCGTCGGTCCTGAACTGAATCACCCGTGAGGATCCGCCCTCGTAATAGCCGCTGATCCGGTCTCCGTTTTTGAGAAGCAGCGTGTCCGAATAACCCGTGACCGCAAGCGCCATGAATAGCGCTACAAAGATTCCGTACTTCAGACCTGTTTTCATCGGAAATCCCTCCAAAAGATGGCCTTATGTGCTGTCGAAACAGCTCCTGTCACCTGCATCAGACCGAACTATGGTGTTTGACGCCGTAGCTCAAGAAAAGTTTAACCTCGCGTCTTGCCGAATCAGGGCCTTCCCGCACACCGCCGAAACGCCCGTAAGCGGAAGCTCAGAGCGGAGTTAGGAACAGCAGCCCGTGCTAAAATTCTCTCGGTCAGCGCCCGTAGCTCAGTTGGATAGAGCACCGGCCTTCTAAGCCGTAGGTCGCAGGTTCGAATCCTGCCGGGCGTACTTTTATTTTGAAAGTCTTGGCGCAACATCTCTTCGGTGGGGAAGGGGGCTTGTACCGGCATTTGTACTGTCGGACAGTACGGATAAGTAAAACAACCGGTGTTCGCAGTGCAAGGGGCGTCTTCGACGAACCGCTCGAAGCTGAGCGAGCGACAGACTATGTATCGAGCTTCTCCTTGTTATGGCTGGACGATCCACGGGTGGCTGAACCACAGGTAACGGCCGTCGTTTCGCGGTGCCGTGCAATTGACGCGATGGCGCCCCGGGGTTAATGAATTCTCGGGTCCGACGATAAAGCGCCGGGCGTCTTCCTGCCAGTCTACATCGACGCGCCCCTGCCCACTCACGAAACAGGCGAGCTCACCGAGACGGGCGTTCGTTTCTCCGAGCGTGATTTTTATGGTGGGTCGGGTCGAGCTCGTTACCGGGTCCCAAGGTTCGACCTGCAACACCGGCATGGGAAGGCTCGCCGCCTTGGTGCGGAATTGGTCGATATCACCGAACGCCTCGGCCATGGGGTAGCGGGGCAGAGCCCGATCGTCGCTGTGAGGACCGGCCGGCCCGGAGTGCTGCCCGAAGCTCACGTAGCCCAGTTCCTGCAGTAGATTGCCGGTAGCGGTGTCGAACTCGCCATACGGATAGGCGAAGGCGCCGGTCAACGGCTCCAGCTCATCGGCCAGACGCCGCCCGCCTCTTTCCACATCCGCACGCACCCTCGCCAGCCAGTCGGCCTCGGTCTCCCCGACCTCCCGTTCGATCACCGAGCGGTGGGTAGCGCCGTGATTCGCGAAGGTCGCGCCGTTCGTTGCCATGCTACGCATCTGCTCCCAGGTCATGTAGCCGGTCAGACCCTCGTCTACGGGATCGGCGGCGACGAACACCGTGAAGGGGAAGCCGTGTGCCTGGAGCAGCGGGTAGGCGACGTCGTGCACCGACCGGTAGGCGTCGTCGATGGTGATGGCAACCGCATGCTCCGGGAGCGAAGCGCCTTCGTTGACGGCGGCCAGGACCTCAGCCAGCGGAATGACTTCATACCCGGAGGAGTCCAGGTGCTCCAGATGCGCCTCGAACTGATCGACGCGGATATTGGTCGACGGGAGTCGATCCTCGCCGAAGCGGTGGTACATCAATACGACGGCACTGTCCTGAGCGATTGCTGGAAGGAGTGGCGTCAGCGGCGCCAGGGCGAGCCATAGGAGGAAATCCCACTGTGCCCTGCGCTTAAAGTTCAATGCCGTAGCGGTCATTCGAGTTTCCTTGATTTCTGTGACTTCCGCATCTTCGGGGTTTTCGTATCGCGGCATAATACCGGCTTGATGCGACGTAATCTGGACAGTTATTGGTCCGCTGCATGGGCGGTGCTGGCTGCGGTATTCACCGCCGGTCTGCCCGCGCCCGTCAATAGCGCGTCCACGATCGATGAACGCCGACTCTCGTTCTATCACACCCATACCCGCGAGACGCTGGACGTTACGTATACCATTAATGGGGAGGGCACGGATTCCGCACTCACGGAGATCAATGAGTTCCTGTCGGACTTTCGAACAGGTGACATCGAAGTCGTTGACCCGGAGCTTCTGGATTTGATTCACGACGTCCGTGCATCACTCCGCAGCAGCGAAACGTTTGAGGTCATTTCGGACTACCGCTAACTCAAGACCAACGAAATGCTCCGCGCCAGAAGCGGCGGCGTTGCCCGCAACAGTGAACACGTGCCAGAGGCCATTTTTGAGGAATTAACGTCCTCTTGGGCTCTTCAGGTTGCCCTGTCGAGCGTATTCGCGAGGGCTGGGCCTCGGAGTCGGCGCTGTTTCCCCGATCATTCTCGGGCCGAGGGCTCTTATTTCTCCTATACTCATCTTATTCTTCTTTGCGCCTTTGCGCCTTTGCGGTAAAAAATCATCCTGCTGCTTCTGATCTAAGCACTTCCAGGAATTCGGTGGCGCTGTAGCCGGAACGGAGGACCCGGACACCCAGATCGCTTTCCACGTCAGCGAGAGTCATATCGTCTAGAAAAAGGCCTTCCTCACCAATCATGGCCTCCGATGGCAGAACGACGAAGTCGCCATAGACCTTGTCCTTGAGGGCCGCTACGAAATCACTGCCCGTCAACAACCCGGCCACATTGATCCCGGAGCCCCAGAACCGGTTCTCCACAACGACCGTCTTGAGATCCAGCCCCAGTCGGGCGACACATTCGGTAAGGTAGGGATGGAAGAGTCGCCCGGTACAGAGCGTTCCTTTGGTGACAGTGCCATTTGAAGCGGTGCTACTCCATTTAGAAGCTGGAATTGACCGACGTTCGGCTCGACGGCTGCAAGCTCGCCAACAGCAACTGGAACGAGGCTTCGATTTTTCGGACGGAGTTTCTCGATTGCCGGCTCACAGGTGTCGACCTGACGAGCGCTTCGATTCGGCATACGCTGTTTCAGGGATGCACCCTGGAGCTGAGCAATTTCCGTTTCTCTTCATTCAAGGACGTTTACTTCGTCAATTGCGTCGCCCTCGATGCTGACTTCCAGGGAGCCGATCTGAGAGGATCGGTGTTTTGGGAGTGCGACCTCAGGAACGTTCAATTCTCCGGAACGAAATTAGCCGGAGCGGATCTTCGTGGCTCTCGAATAGAAGGCATTGGCATAAAGCCGGAGGAGTTGAAGGGCCTCATCATCGATGAGACTCAGTTCGGCGTATTGTCCTGGCAGTTCGCAAGTCTATTTGGAATTGAGGTTCGCAACCTCGAAGAGTAGCGGACTGAACCCGCGCGATTGGGTTGACGCTAATGCGTTTGCGATTTCGCTCAAACAACAAATGCCAACCTGATTGTCATCAACCTTCACGGCAAGATACGTATCGAGCGCACCGTACCGCAATCTAACCGCACACGCAGTTTGAGATCGATCTAAAGGTCCGAATCATCGGATTCCACATCCTCCTTTGCCGGGTTCCGCTTTGCCTGAATCTGATCGAATCGGAGGCCGCTGGACCGTTCCCCGCGTCCAGCACGTTTGTCGATTCCGGCCCAGACCGAGGTGCGACCGCCATGCCACCGACATCGGCGGAACGCCTTCCGAACGCGGATGCCAGTGCGTGGCACTTCTTCTTCGTGGACGTAGGAGGGTGGTGGGGGTGCGGAAATGATCCGGGTTCGGCCAGCGATCGGGTCCGCCGCCGAGACTCCGTCAAGGTACCGCAACATCGCCGACCGCTGGAGTTGGGTCTTCCTGGTGTTGCCATCGACATGGACCGGGATCAGCGGAATCCAATTTTCCGGAACACTGGTCTGAGCCAGATACCGTATCTGAGCGTCGTTGTCCTGGAGCGCAGAATCATCAATGTCCTTCGGAGTGATGGACTCAAAGTAATGCCTCACATCGAGAGCAGCCTTGTGCCCTGGCGTTCCGCGGCCGATTTCTAGGGGTACTACGGACTCGATCCCCCATACCAAGTTGGCCATCTCATCGCGTATGAACTGGACTTCCTCCAACTTGTCGCCATTCTGCGTCTTATGGGTGGCCGCTGGAAGGAATAGCCGGGTATCGGCAGCATCGACGCCGTTGACGCTGAGCGTGTAAAGGGCCCATCGTTGCCAGTCGTCGTCTCTGCCGCGTCCGGCAGCCTCAATCCATGTCCGTTCTCCGAAGTTGTTCGTTACTTCGAACCCGGTAATAAGGGCGAGGCTTCCCGTTGCCAGTCGGAATGGAATCAGGAACCAGTCGTTTCCGTAGAGGAGACTGAATTCGGTCAGCAACAGCTTAGCGGTGTCGGTCGTGTGGGCATCGATGTTCCCAAAATCGACATTCCCGTTTTCAAATTCCCACCATCGCGGGTTCGGCATTCCCGGAAACTGAATTGGGGCCGGAATGAAGCTGAGCGTTTCCTCTTTGACGACGCTCGAGTGGTCCTCGCCGGCGCCGAGTACGCCTACTTCGGAATCGATGTTGAAGGAATACCAGTCGAGCCGGCCACCGGGGTAGCCGTCGGCGGTCAGGACGGTTTCCCCACCGTCGGGTTTAGGAGCCGAGCAGGCGAACGAGTATTCCAGTTGTTCGGGAATCCAGTCGTTTTTTTCGTCGCCCGAGGGTTCCTGGTAGCGATGGCCCACCCGATCCAGAAACAGATCCCGTTGAGCATCGAGTTCGGTTTGATCGGATGGTTCCGAAACTGTGATGCCGTCGGCTGCTGAACCGCCGGCTTCGACGAGGGTCCGGAAAGCGTCTCCATCCATGCTGCGCCCTGTGGTCGCCGCAAACCATTGCGCGACTCTTGAATGGGCATGGACCAATGCGTGGTCGGCGTCCGCGTCCGGTGTCGTGATCGGATATCTGGCGATGTAGTCGGCTCGGAAATCCTTCGAGAGTCGCCCGTGATTCAGCGATTGGCGGATTAGATTCAGCCAGTAGCGGCCCAGTTGTAACCGCTCGGCCAGATCCAGAGGGGCTGTCTGCTGTTCGACCCGGGCCTCAAGCGGAATGCTCGAATCCATGCCGCTAGTTGCTTCGTCCTGGCCCTTATAGCGTGTGAGCCGCGTGGTTTGAACTTGGGTTCTGGCAAAGACCGGTGACCCTGCATCCTCTCCCCTGAACTCACCGAACTGCCACTGCCGGGTCAGCATCCACAGGGCATCCCTCACCTCGGCTCGCAGCGTCCTGTCAAAATCTCCCTTTCGGGGACGGCCCTCGATGCGATTCCACGAAACGATCCCCGGCTTCCAATGTTCGCGCAGCGTGCTGGAAATATTCCTGGCCATGTTAGAGATCCTCCCCGTTTCCGGGAAACGTGCTGCCCAGGTTGGAGGTGAGGCGGGTGGATATTGTCATCGCCGCGGTGGTGAATGCCACCAGTACGGCGGGCAACAATTGCGCGTAGTTGGACCGGTCCACGTGGGCGGGTTCAACACCGCGCTGTTTTGCCATGTCTAGCGTTTCGGACAGTGCGTCGGTCAGGTCATGCCATTTCCACGATCCAGTTTGCGCGGGAGGGACAACCAGCAGCATTGTCTGGGGTGCCTCCGCATTCGGCTGGTCGTAATGGAAGGCGACGCCAGTGGTTTCTTCGTTGCCGGGAACCACCTCCACCCACTCGTCCAGAACGACGCCTTTCATGGGCCGAGGCGCCTCAAAGGCCGATCCCTGGTGGACCGCCAGAACCAGCTTCTCGCCCGACAGCGCGTAGTCATCCGGAAACTCAATCGCCAGCCAGGCGTCATTTTCTTGGTAGGGTAGTTGGACCGGATCCAGCTGAAGTGCACGCCGGTCAAAGTTGTCGCTCATCAGTGCCGTTTGCTCCCACAGCGCCATTCGCCCCCGTACGCGTGCCACGCCGTTCAGCCAGTCCTCGACCGGCAGTGGCGGCGGTGCTGAGTTCACCAGATATTCGCTCGATGCAAAGGACTCGACGAGAGCACCCGGGTTGTTTGGACTAAACACGGGCAGCATTGTGAAATCAGCTCCCAGCAACGCGCCGGACGCATCGGCTAAAAGGTTCACTGTCTGATCGATCGTCATGTCCGAGGATATCGAGCCCAGGGTTGCGTCACAGGATTCCAACTTTGACTCGACAGTAGTCAGGACCCGGTTGGCTTGCGCGATCAGGTTGGTGCGAATAGTTGCTGACGCTCCCACAGCGCTCTGGGGAATGGCCTTGGGAACTGCAAACGCTGCGAGCGGGACCATAGCGTCTCGAACGGCGTCTGTAATCGCTTCGTCCTCGTCAGACCCCGCCTCCAGCGCGACGCGTGCGGACTGAAGCGTGTCGTGGAGGGCCGACAGCGTATCCCGGAGGGCCCTGGCGCGGGTCGCGAACTCGTCGGAGTCGCGTCCGCTGGAGTATCCGGCATCGTCGGTGTCGTCTCCGGGCAGGATAAGATCCATTCCGCCCAGAGCCCGTGGCTCGGTGACGATCGCCCGAAGTGGTTCCAGCAGAGGAGTCAATTCAAATAGTGTGACGTCCTTGGCCGCCCAGCTTTCGTCCCGTTCGGTCGAGATCACTTCGACATTTGTGCTGTCGCCGATAGCCTCCGCTTGCCGCACGAAGTACGCGATCCGGTCGTCCATTTCGGTTCCTACGGCCGCCGCGCGCGCACCAAGACCAAGGATGTGCACCAGATCGATAGGCTGGAACCCGAGGTCGGTGATGCGAACGTCGCGGGCACTCTGCGTTGAACCGCCGTCCGTGCTCCACTGTGCACGCACGACGATCCGGTCAGGTTCGGGCAACACCGTTGCGAGCCATAGATTGACTCCGGGTTCGGCCGCAGACCGCGGCGTGTGGGCGACCCCGTAGGCATGCCACGGATTGTTCGCCGGGTCGCCGCCATCCGCGGCCGGGTCGAACAGGAGCAGACACCGATGAGTGAGGCTAAAGCCGCTCCGCGGCGTGTCGACGATCTCGGGAATCGGTGGGACATGTCCGTTGCTCAAGGCATCAGTCACCGCCGCTGCCCGCTCAGAGTTGCCCTGGACCAGTTGGTAGACGCTTTCGGCCATGCCCAGATCGCCCACCGCGTCTAGGGCATCGCGGAGGCGGTCGACTTCGGCGTTGATCGTCGCTGCTTCGTCTGAAGTCGCGTTCTCCAGATCGGTCCGGTCGAACGGGTATGTGGCGGTCCCTACGGACTGAATGTGATCGATCAGGGCTACGCCGTTCATGACGTTGCTGGACTCTAGGGCCGTGATCGGCACGTCCGGGCCCGATCGCTTCAGCCGGTCCGCGACCAGGGGAAATGCCTTGCGGAGCGGATAGATGAACTTGTCGACTTCCGCCATTTCGTGTCGATCATGGAGTCCCCGCTCGAACTGATAGCCCAGCAGTTCAGCCAGACCCTGCCCCTGACGGATACCTTCAATCAGCCACAGGGCCGTGCGGACCCGTTCCGACGAGAGATTGACCGACATCAAATCCGCATCGGTCTCTCCGGAATGGGTCAGGTAAGCATTGCGGAGCACGGCGGCGGTGACGGCGTGATTCAGAGACGGACCGTGGATGAATCCGGCGTTGCCGTCGTTCCGCTGCAGCGGAGATGTTCCCGGCCCAAAGGCTTCAGGGACGTCCTCGGGCGACACATTCTCACGAACGGTCTTCGATGGCCGGAGGTCTTCAAGCCACCCGAATGCGCCGACATAGATCCCGTCGCGCAAGGTTTCCATGTTCTCGCCAGGATCCTGCCGGAATCGCAATGATTCGAGTTTTTTGTGAATCAGTCCCTGTTTCCATGCATCGAGCCTATAGCTGGCGAGGTCGAGGTGTTCGGTGAACGCCCGTTCCAGCCGCGCGGTTGGTAGGTCTGCCAGCAGTCCGAGCGAAGCCTGAACCGCCTGGAACTCCTTGAGATCCGCAAACGGTTCCCCCACGGTCCCGTTCTTGTATCCGTCTAGGCCCAAAACAAGCGCATAACCAGTCCGCCGAGGCCCAGTTCGCGCCGATAGAATTCGAGGCATAGAATCCCGTTCCCGGATGGCCTGTTCCAGGTATCGAGTTTCTGTTGAATCTGTTTCAGTTCAGCCTCGCTGGTGTTGGACGGTTGACAGAAACCGGGACCTCGATCGCCCGGGCTCAGAGTCATGATCGGGTCAACATCGCAGAGGCTGACGCAACACATCCACCCCGCGGAACAAGACCGGCAACCACCGGTTCCAGGCCAGGATCCGGAACAGAATGCGCCGCCCGGTGCGCACGAGTTGGCACGGCACAAGCATGAAAGCGTTCAAGAAGGTTTTGAACTCCATGCGCAGCACGGTTTGCTTCTCAGCCTGATATTTTTGGCCCCAACGTCCGGTTTCGGGAAGCAGCAATGCAAACCACGCTTTCAGTGTCCAGGCCAGTGACGCGATCACCATGTAGGCCCAGTTGCTGGTCTGATCTCCGACCGGCATCCGCAACGCCTGAACGCCGTTCTTCAACTGCTCAATGAGATTCTCCTGATTGCACCGTTGATTGGCACGCATCACAATCTGGTCGGCCGGATCCGAACGGTTGGTAATGTAGAAGAAGTACCGGATGTCGTCAAACAACACCTGCTCTCCTTTGGCCACCGACAGATTCTTCCGCACCACGACGACACGGTAGTCCCGATCGCAGGCTCCGGGTCGATACCGAAACTCGGCCACATCCTCACCCTGCAAGCGGATATTGTCGAAACCGCGCTGCCGAACGATCTCTTCCTTCACGTTGTCGGGACGTTGGCGCGGTTCGGTCGCCACGTCGTATTTCGCGGGCCGTTCCAGGCGCTTCCACTGGCGCGGCTCCAGTTCATCGGCCCGGGCCTTCAGGTTCGCCATCGCGTCAATCCCGAATATGAAACCCACCTGCTGGTCGTCCCATCCGTCCAGATGCCGGGTCTGGCTGAAGTCCGTGTCCCCGCGCAGCAGGATCTGGCGAAACCCCGCATGCCGGCACAATGCGATGGCTTGGTCGAACCGGACCGCGGCTCCTTCATGCGACGGCCGGTTGCCGCTACGATTGACCAGATACAGCGGTTCGGCGGTGTTGGCCAGCGAGATCATCAGCGGGTGATATCCCCACGTCCCGTCGTAGGCCACGTCCATCCCTTGCTTGCATTCCCCCGTGGTTTCGGCCAGTGTCCCGTCCGCGTCCAACACCGCTTCTTCGAAAAACGCCGCCGGTTGCTGTCGCCAGACTCCGAGCCGGACTTGATTGGTTGCCTCCATCAGACACTCCACGTCGTCGGCCTCGAATCTCCGGCAGAAGTCTCCCGCCGTCGTCGGATCCGGAATCCGTTGCGCTCCCAGCGCATCCAGATACACCGCATCGTTGCGCCGCAGTTCGATGTCTTCCAGGCACGTTCCTCCGCTCAAGGCGTTGTAGGCGATGTTCAGCACGTGATCCGACTCGTGATACGGCAGGTGCCGCTTCAACACATGCACGCCCTTGTCGATGGCTTCGATCAGCCCGGTCCGCCGCGCCACCAGTTGCATCGTCCCGATACCACCAACCGATGTGCCCCGCGTCCGCTCTCCCATCTCGTACTGAATGTTGCTCGCCGAAAACATCGGCTCTACCTGATCCGTCCAATGCCGGTCCCCAAGCCGACGTTCGATTCGCCGCTTGCGGTTCCTCATGTTCTTGCGCGTATAATCGTTCATCTGAAATGCCTCCTTTTCCGAAGAATCTGTTCAAGGTTTTTTTCGCACGGAGAGGGGGCATTTCGGGTACTTCCGCTCTTATTGCACTATCATTTCCTCGTCAATCACGCTTGTTCAGGGTCTAGGTACGTTGCGAGAGTCGATGCGGTGTCGCCGGTCACCACGGAATTCGGTGTGTAGAGATAGTCCCACTTGCCCAGCGTCTCGTCACCGGTCGAAATATGAAGCAACTCGGTTTCTTTTCGGTCTCCCGAGTCCAGGTTTCCCGAACCTGCATGCAGGAGCATTGCTCCGTCCCAGTAGGAAAGCATCGCGGCATGGCGCAGAAGCAGGTACAGCAGCGCCGTCGGAGCCTCGTGGTCCGGGCCAAAATCTTCGGAACGGATCGCGTCCAGGCTCGAATCCAAAATCCATCGAATGTAATTCTGACCGTCGGCGGAATAGGTTCGTATGGGGTCCGACTCCGAGAGGGGAACGTCGTCTACAACAGGCCCGTCCAAAAGGGTCGATCCGGCAAAGAACGTCTTTTCGAAGATCTCCGGGAGCGCGTCGGGCGCGTATCCGAGAGCTGCCAGCGCTCGCTGACCCTGACTGGACCAGTATCCCATCAGGTGGAGCGCCGTGAGGTGGCGGCTTCCCAGGTTGAGATAGTTGGTGAGGTACTCGGCGCCGACGGCAGTCCTCTGGTGAATCTCTGCTGTTGACGCGTGCAGTCCGATGATGTCGAGCAGCGTCTCGTACGGATCTCCATCTTTTCCGGTGTAGGACACGTCTGCCGCCATCGATTCCCAGTCGCGACTCATACCGTCGAGAATCGACTTCAGTCGGTCTTCGAATGACTCGTCTGCGACATTCTGATCGGATGGGAGGGTGAGTCGGGACCACGCCGTGGCTGGAAGGATGCCGTAGGGTTGGGTACCGATGCGTATCGCGGATGCCGGGCCACGTCCGGAAACATACTGGATGAAGAAGTCGCGCGTGTCAGCGCGGTCCTCGGCGCTGATGACCCGAGCCATCATTTCTTCCATGAAGTAGCCGAGCGTGGCCGGCCACAGCGCCGTGTTCATTGCGCGGGCGTCGCGTGCATCCGTGCCCCCACTGTGCTCCACATGCGCGAGCGTTCCTGATGCGATCCCGAGCCATTCGGCTAATCGTTGGCCGTCGGATTTCGACTTCCAATCATCCGTCTCTGAGAACTGCCCGTGGGCCATCAGATCGAAGCTGGTTTCGGCGCCGGATTCAAAGGTGCTGAAACCGGATTCCGACTCAGATGTGTTGTTGGTTGGCGTACCGACCGGTACCAGGCTGAAACCGCCGGGAGAATGACGGTGGGCCTTGAGTAATGATTCAACCGCTGCTCCGGCGGTATCCGAGTCGTCGGAGAGTCGCAGGCCCAGCACCAGCAGCCGGTCGAAGCCGCTCCGGGCCTGCTCATCGGTGATATCGATCCGGACGCCCATGCCGGCCCGCACGGCCTCGTCGAAGTCGACCATCCATTGCATGTCTGCCGAAACGCGGATCGCGTCGCCCTCAACCTCAATTGACTGGTCATCGTCCACGGGGTCCGGGTCCATTCCGACGACGAGCGGGTCCGCTATGAGATTGCCTGTTACTTCGACTACTTTCCGGCCTCCGATGTATGCCGAAACGACGAACCGGTCGGGCATCAGCCGCGCCACCGGGGGTCGGCTCCATGCGTCCGGCTTGGCTTCGTAATCGGGCCAGTAACCAGTGGGGTTCAGCAGGGGGTCTTCGGCGGTTGTCGCGTTTAAGATGTCGTTACTGTTCAGCGGCACATATGCCTCGACGACCCAGGTCGCCCGATTCGGACCGATGCTGTCGACCAGCGCTCGCCACGCTCCCAGGCGGCCTACTTCGGATGGTCCGGACTTCCATACTTCGTTCCAGTAGGTCCGGGCATCTCGAACTTCGCTTTCGGTCAGCTGCGGTTCATGCGTGTCGATCTGTATGTCGTCGGGGTAAAACCGAACCCATAACTGGTGCCGGGTGTCGCGCGAACCCGGCGCCTTCCGTTCCATGAAACGAGTTTCGATCCGGACGGGGAAGAGCAGGAACGGAATGGAGTCGTCGAGTTGCTCCACCTGCTCCATGGGCGAAGTGTCGGTCAGTGCGACGGATTGCTCCAGTTCTGCAAGCCGGGCCTCATCGTAGGCCCGCTTCGCGTCGGCAAGCTGCGAATCAAGTTCATTCGGGCCGGTCTCTTCTTCGCCCGCTGGCGCCTTAGCATCAAGGGCTCTCCGCCGCAGCATCACCGCCCTGAGACGTTCTTCGCTCCGCCTCCGTTCCGCCCGGAGGCGGGCAAGTCCGGATTGAATCTGTTCGAACTCTGACACGTGGGGCTACTCCCTGGATCGACCTATGCCAGCATCTTTGCGGCATGTACCGCTACCAGCACCGGGTCCTGGTAGGTAATGTGGGCGACTTCGTGAGCCTGGGAACGCGACGACCATTCAACACCATCCGGGTTGTCCGATCCGGAAACACTGGCCAGCACGTCGTCGTCAACCTGGGCGTGACCGTTGCTTACGGTGACATGGCTCCATGCCAGGTCGTCCCAGGTGGTCGCCGTGGACGACGCGTCGTCGGTCGCGCTATCAAATCCGAACCTGGGCTCACCGGGTCTCTCCTTCAGCACGAAGTACCATCCCGGATCGTCGTCCGGATTTTCGCCAGTGCCGCCTTTCACTTCCTCGGCCGTCAGATCGAAACCCAGAAAGGCGATGTCGGGTTCGACCCTCGCCGAATACAGCGGGTACCGCTCCTGTCCTTCGGTGGTGTCCATTGTTCGGGCCTTGGCGCGATCGATGGCTCCCGCCTCGTCCCGTTGCCATTCAGCGCGTTGTGCGTACACCACAGTGGTTGGATAGCGTTTGAGCAGGTCTCCGCGAAATACGAGTACCAGTTGCGCCTCATCTCCGTACGCCTCGCGGTTGTTGTGATCGCCCAGGCTCGACGAGCGGCTCCACTCGTCGATGGGAGGAATATCGCGGAGCTTCTCCTCTAGTTCTGCTTCGGTGAGCGTCGGATTAGAATTCACGTAGTCCTCAACGTCCCAGAACTGGCGGAAATAGGATCCGCGCTGATCGGTAGGATACTCGCGCCATAGCAGCTCGCGTCCCATTTCGTGGTTCAGACCGACCATGTAGGACTCGATGAACGGCTGATTGGTCTCCAGCAGGGAGATCGTGTTCTGCTTCACCTGATTGATGTTCGGCACAAGAAGTTCAGCAGACAGATCGCGCAAGGGCTCATACATCGGATACGGGAACTCGGGGTATGCCATAGCAGGCTGAAAAGTCTCCAGTAGTTGACTTCGTTTCCCGGGGCTCAGTCGCAATCGACTTGCCGTACGTTTCGGGATGGCGGTGTTTGGATTCACGGCCGCGAGAATGTCGTTTTGCGCGAGTTTGAGATCGAGGTCCGGGCCGATTCCTGACGCGATCGCCGCCTGTTGTTCGAATACCAGGTGCAGGTCGTTGAGCGCCATCTTAAAGCGTTCTGCGTCCGGACTGTCACTGCCGGTGGTTGACAGAGGCGGGGCGGCGCCCCCGGCCGGTACGATCCTGAATCCTGGGGCCTCGGGCAGCGCTTCGACTGCCTCGACCGTGAGGCTGTCTTCCTCCAGCGTGTCTCCTGCGGGTGCGGCCGTTTCCGGGGACGGGCCGAAGCGGGACCGAAGGTAGAAGCCCACACCTGCGATGGCTCCGATCAGCGCGGCAAGCACGCCGGGGATCAATCCCAGAATCAGAAGGACGATAGCGACCCCCAACATCATGATCGCCAGCCAGACGAAGAGCGGGTGCCCGACGATCTCACCCAGCCCTCCTGAATCGGGTTGCGGTACGATCGCCCGGGCGAAATCGTCGAATGTGACGGCGCTGTCAGGGGCGGTCTTGCGTGGCGTTGCTGTGATCTCGCCTTCCGCGACGCGCGCCGGGATGTTGGCCGGTTTCCGATCTCCATCCGGATCGACGGCGCGGATCACCGGGCCACGCGGCCGGGTAATCTTTCGGAAGGCCGGGTTGAACACCGCCCCTGGAACGCTGCTGTGTGCAATGGTATCTGCGACGGTCGTTCGCGCAGTCAAATCATCCCCCGCCCGGCTCGACAGTGTTCGCCGGTGGACGGCAGTACTCAGGTTGAGGCACGCACTTGTGGAAAGTGGAATCAGATTGCGCTCATAGAGCGCTAAGCTTCCGAATTTCGATAGCTGGGCCCGTCCAATGATCTTGTTTGCCTCCAGAATGTCACCCACCTGTTTCCACGCTTCATTGACGTACTGCTCCTGATGCTTCCCGACCACCCGCGTCCCGAGGCCGGAACCCACGCGACGTCGCGGATCCAGATTCAGTTCGTGAACCCAGTTGGCGGTTCCCGCCGTGAGCGTCGACACCAGCGCGTGCCAGCGGGCGTAGAGCGGAGACGTGACGATGGGATCACCCGCGAACCCTTCTTGGGAGGTATAAGTGTCGGCCAGGTTCACACGGTCGGCAACTGCCACCTGCCATGAATCTGGAGCGGTGCCCTCGGGCCATTCGGTCCGTTCGGCCTGCGGCGAGATCAGAGCGCCTTCAAGTCCGAGTACGCCGTCGGTGATGTCGATTCCTTCCAAACCCGATCCGGGATTCTGGACGTCCATGTTGCGGATGCCCACTTCCGGCGGCATGACGTGGGGTTTGAGTTGCCGGACCAGATACTCGAAATCGCCGGTCTGACCCGTCCGGAAATACCAGCGGTAGTAAACGGGGAAGACTTCCTGGTTCGAACTTCCCCACGCGGGTTCAACGGCCGTGTCTAGCGATGGATCCAGTTCAATTCCGAGACCGGTCTTGCGTCCAATTTCAAAGCTCGGAATCACAAACGCGTGGTAGCCAGTTTCGGCGTCCATCTGCCGGGGACACATTAGTCGGCTGTAGGCCAGATCCGGATTGGATTCCAACGCGTCACCCAGAGCGAGGATGGCCTCTTCGGTCGTCCGCGCGCCATCGTTGCCCAAATCCTCGTTGACGTGAACGTGGGTCCAGGCGAATAGCTGCTGGTGTGATGGGAACACCGACTCAGCGTTTTCGACCGTAATTGCAGTCAGCGTTGAATCGGAGGATAGGGCGGTGTCGGTGAACTCGTCCTCCTTGAGGACCACCAACGCAAGCCATGGTGTCAGGCGGTTGCCCGCATCTTCCGCAGTTTGAGGTGAGTAACGCCAGGGCAGATCTTCTTCGTAGAATTCGACGAACGGAAAGTAATTGGGTTCGAAATCCGTAATCCAGTTTCTGGGTTCGGTCCGAATGACCACGTCGCTGTTCAATCCCGTAATGTCGCCCGGACCGTAGAGTTCGACTTCCTGATTAACGGTCGCACTGACGGCGGAATTGTCCGTTTCCACGTCGACGGTCAACCCCACGGTGACGCGAAGTCCGGTCGCGGCTTGCATCGTATTTGCGATTCCCTGCCGCAACCAGGGCAGGAAACTGTAGCGGGCAATGGTGTCGTCGCTCATGCCGCATCGACCTCGTAGTTCGCCACCACGTCGATCTCGGAGGCGAGATTCGGATTCTGTGCGATCAATCGATCCATATAGTTGCGGGCCTCGGCCTCGCTGCCCCGCGTCGATTCGGCGTCGTAGGGCGTGAGGTGGGCCGAGGTCACGACCGTAAACTCTTCGTGAGCAACCTCAATTCTTTCGGTGGCCAGCGCCGACAGTTTGGTCTTCTGATACGAGTAGCTCGCCTTCGCGACGGATCCGCCGCGGATCAGCGACTTGAAGACGTCAGACAGCTGGCTGAGCTTGCCCGCAAACAGCCGCAGATAGTTGGTGTCGATGTAGATGGCCTCGTACTCGACATCACGGCTGACCATTCCACCGGCCGACAGTTCTGTTCCCGACTCGATCTGCACGCCGCTGTTCATCCGCTCGAACGACGGCCGCGAGATCTTCTCAGAGTCGGTCATGTTCTCGTACTGGGCGGGTGCAAAGTATTCGGTGACGTCGCTGGTGTCCAGCTCTTCAGTGTTGCTGGTCACTCGCGCGATCTCGAAATAAGAGGCGTCGGACGGTTTCTGGTTGCCGAACGTGACGAGGGTGAACTCCAGCGGAACGACTTTCTGGCTGAGGGTGAGCATGCCCGCTGGATGCGCGACGAGTCCGTCATCGCCCGCATCCTTGAGCGTCACCCACTGACTGGTGCGCGAAGGCAACTCGGCAATCCAATTGCCCGGGTGTTCGAGAGCTTCCACCAGCAAGGGCAGCACCGGAACGTCAGGCAACGAAGTGTCTTTGCTCTGGCCAAACGTCTTCTGGAAGGAGACTTCGACTTTGATGCCCAGTACCTTGAATGATGCCGTTCCATTGGCCTTCCATGGAGTCGGGCCTTCAAGATTCAATACAAGGCTGACACTCATCAGCACCTTGTTTCCCATACCCACTTCCATCATGGCCGAAGCGGTGATGATGAAATAGAACGGTGAGAACTGGAACAGGGCGTCAAACCCGACAGTACCGTATACGTAGATCTTCCAGGCTTCGGCGTAGATCTCGGCCCGCGAACCCACCTGCACTGTATTGGAAGTAACGGCGAGATACGCTTCCAGAGTGATGCGAGGATTGTTGCCACTCACCAGGCTCACGGTGAGCCGGGCCAGATCCGGCAGGCTGAGCGGTGGCGGATCGTAGGACGGATGGAATCCCCCAACCGCCAACAGCATGTTGGGTTCTGAACCCCACGCCAACCGGACGGCCATGTCTCCGCTCAAAGTAAAGGTAACGAGCTTGGAATCGTAGATGGACGCGTCGAACGAAATCAGTCCGGCTTCGAGGTCGATCGTCCCGAGGAACGCGACCTTGATGACCACAATTCCCCCGTCCTCGTCCGGGAACGCCGCTTTCAAGACTCCCAGGATCGCAACCTGGAATGGGTCGGGCACTTCGATCAGGAGGCCGATTTCCGCAGTAATGAGTGACGGCGTCCCCCACCCAAGCTTGGCCATCGGACCGAATACGAACTGATTTTCGAAAACAGGGAAGATGTCTGACAGGTCAGCGATGATCTGATCGGCGTTAGCGACAATGTTGGTCGGGAACAGGATGTGGTCGGTGGCACCCGTCTTGACCCGCTCGCGAAGAATGTCCAATTCCATCGTCCGGTTCAGGCCGAGCAACCCACCTACACCGTTGAGCGTGAAACCAAAGCCCAGTTGGATCGCCGGAAACTCCGCAGAGATGCTTATCAGCAGCGAGAAGCCGTCTTCACCACTGGGCAGTTGAGTGTCGAGGATCCCGATGGCCGCCAGCGACAGCGTGTCCTGAAATTTCAGTTCGAGACCACCCATGTAGCGGCCGTTGTCTACGTCGAGATAGAGGAATCCGCCCCCGGAGAATCCCTGCGAATCGATGGCCAGGCCAATACCGTTGGGAGGATTGAATCCGAGGCTGAGGTCGAGCGGCCCGGCGTTGCCCCCGCTGAAATCCGCATCCAGTGCGAGTCCGATATCGTCAATGGTGAAGACTAGCGGTCCGAGCTCCCCGGTGAGAACAACACCCACCGAGGTTGTGATTATCGGATCGCCATCGGTGCTGGCATTGGCCCGGATTCGAACTGTGTCCACGATGATTGGGCCGATTTCGAGGTGGGGATACACTGCGACTTCGAATCCACCGCCGCCCTTTAGCCGGATTCCTCCACTCAAGGACCACTCCAATCCGAGCGGAATATCGATGGTTGTGTCGCCATCCCCGATGATCTTTTGAAAGAAACTGTCGGTTTCACCTCCCTGGAGCATCGCCGCGAACCCCTCAGTGTCGAGTCCGACGAGCACATCCAGATCGTTTCCGACATAGTCGACGTCTAGCGTGAAGGAGGCTCCCTTCAATTGCAGGTGGCTCTGATCACTGCGTCCCAGGACGACGACCGGTGTTTCCGGCTGGTATGCGATCGTTGCCCCGAAACCGGCGTCAGGAAATTCCAGATCGTTGCGGAAGGGGTATTTCACTTCAACGCTGTCGGGCCGAATGATGACTCCGAACAGAGCACTGGTGTCCAGACCGGCTCGCAGCGATAGGGTCAGATCATTACCGAGTTCGATTGTCGCGTCGGCCGAGTCGGGGAGCTCAGGCTGGATTATGATTCCAGGCATTTTCCCGGCTTCGCCGGGAATTCCCATGATTATGAGCGAGAGCTCAAGACGATTGTTTCCAACCGGTTCACTGAGCAAGGTAATTCGGACCAACGAATCAATATTGCCGGCACGGTCGCCGATGTCCCCCTGAAACGCGTTGGCAAGGTCTTCAGACACGCCTTCCAGAGACACGGGAAAACCCAGTCCGTTAAAGAACTCCACCAGGAGTCCGGCGAGGCGATCGAGATCAAATGCGTCAGAATTCCATTCGAAAACTTCGCGGATCAGAGACAGGGGATCAGAGACAATCTTAGGGATCGAATCCCAGTGAAAATGCAACAGGTTATAGGCGGGACGGCCGCCGTCGGACGGGACATCTTCGACGTCGATAATGTCCAGCGCTTCCAGGATTGCTGCAAGCGCGGGCAGAGCGGCGTAGAGATAACGGACGAGCAGTAGATCGAAAAGGCGTTCGGGTACCTCCTCCAGGAACTGAGTCGTATCCACGGTCGAGGGAACCGAGGATGAGTCCAGAGATCGGATTGTCGTGTAGATATCCGCAACGGTTGCGAGGAGGTCCAGTACTTCGGACTCGGTCGGCGGAGTTTCAGGGTCAAAGCCCTCGACGATATCAACCAAGTCGCTGACTTGGTTGCCGAGATCCGAGAACGCCGTGGGCTGTTCGTTTACCGCCCAGCCCAGCTGGAACATGAGCCGCTGGAACGACCGCAAGCTGGACGTCCCATCCTTCAGCGGCCGGAGCGCGAGCGCGAGGTGAGTGCCGATCAGCTCTTCAGTGCCTTTGCTCCGGTCAGTCATGTCTTTTAGAAATAGAGGTCGTCGTAGTCGCTGTTGATCAGCGAGTGAACTTTCGGATCAATTGTGTCGACGATTGTGTACCTGCAAACGTGGCAATACCTGTATATGGTCCCGGTGAACGGAGGAACCGCGAGCGCACCGTTAACGATGACGGCAGTCGGGACCGTGTGCGAACGCATCTGGCAGATTCCGGCTGCGTGATAGATGTTGCAGTTCGCCTCACGTCCGCCCTCGGACAGACCTGTAATCCACGCCTGCTTCTTGCCGCCCGGAATTCCCGCAGGAAGGTTGGATGCGTGAGGCCACAGAATTCTACGCGGATTCTGGCTGCAGTCATAGGCCGCGACGGCGCCCAGATCGACGTTCAGCGGCTGGTGATTGGCGTTGATGTGGTCCCGGACTGCCTTGGGCAGAATCTCGGCGAAAGGGTAGGTGGCGGCGTTGTACTCAGCGGCCGACGCCGGCTGGGGAGACAAGACGACACCCCCACTGGTCCAATCGAGATGGCTGAAAGGCGGCTGTCCGGCAGACACACTGACGAAAAGTATTCCCTCTTCGGAGTCGCCGGCGACCTCCTGGATCTCCAGTTTGCTGCTGACATACGTATGAGCCGCAGTGTAATTGGCAGGGGGCAACCCCACTTTTGTCAGATGCTGTCCGCGCAAATAGACCTCTTCGCCAACGGCAAACTGAAGGACATGGTCGGACTGGACGGTGAGCTTATACCGGGCGCCGTCCTGGATCACGTCGGCGATTAGACGTGCGGCCTTGAGAATCCGGGGCCACCGCCACTTAATTTTATCCCCGCTGATTTGACCGGCATCCAACAGATCTGACCTGTGGATCAGGTTCGTATAGCGCTCCTGGATTTCAGCCGCCATAATCACGTCTGCCGCCATTACAGTGCTGTCGCCACCGTATTCATCGCCGAGAAATATGGCGTGCGACAGTTCGTGTGCGGTCACCGCATGAACGTGATTCGAAACCTTTGCCGTAGGAGCGGCGACCGTTGCCAGTTCGCGTGCCAATGTTCCGGCAGGATCACCGGCCTGAATCGCCGGCTTGGGTTCCCTTGAGAAGGACAACGCGATCAGGTCGGTCCGCGAGGGATCGTCCTGACTTCCGGTTCGCTGCCCGCCGTGGCGGACACGGTCGCAGAGAACGATCACGTAGTTGTAATCCTTTCCATACGTGTTCGTTGCTGAATCGAATACAAAGTGTTGCCCGAGATCGTTCCCTGAATCGTCGGTCAGCTGTGACAGGAAATTGTCCAGAGTCTCCCGGCTCATTCGAAAATCATCCCAGCCAATACCGCGTGGGGTGCCGTAATCCGCCCCCTGGGGTCTTTGCCCATGCGCCAAGCCGAACAGCGTATCTTCTTCGTTTAGGGCAAAGTGTTCGGACATGTCCCTCCACGCTTCGTATACGTCGGCATTCGTGCCGATTAATGTGTAGTAGCCTCCGTACCAATTCCGAAAATCGGCATCCTTCGCGGCAAAACTCCTTGCGGCATCGCCCGACATCGGAAAACCAGCGATGAGAAACAGCTTTGACATCTGAGCCGGGTCGTTAAAAGCCCCTCGAAAGGGTTCCCGGAAACACTCCCCGCCGACCGCTACCCCTCCGGGGCCAGCGGCGGGCACCATCTCGTACAAGCAGGACGTGGCTAACGTGGATGACGGGATGAAAGCCGCCCAATAGTTGACGGAATCCTTCAGTCGGTTAAAGGGATTGGTAATGGACCTCCGCTGCAGTCGGCGAACAACTTGGCGTGCGAAGTCCCTAAAGAGATGTTCCTCGGAATCGAGAAAGCCACTTGGCAGGAACAGAATGTTCGTGTAATTGTCGATCAAATCCTGCCGGTCCTCGCCAGGGATCGCGGCAGGTCCGTCTTCGAGAATGTCGGCATAGGAGGCCTGCCCAAGCGCGCTCCATGATTCGCCAATCAGGATATCGGTCTCCGCGTCCAGGCCGCCGAAGGTTGCGGGAAGCGTAACTCCGACGCGTTCGATTGTTGTGCCTTCCGAGGAGTCAGGAGGTCCCGCTGTCATCTCTCCGGAAAGGGGATCGATGTCCAGATAGGCCCCGACGCTGACGACATTCCAGACGAGTCCGTCCAGACCGCTGATGTCGGCTACGGTTCGATCGGCCCCGTCGGCGAACTCCGCGAGTACCGACAGGCGCTTCCCGGAATCGTCGCCCCGGACCGTGAGCAGTTCCGGAGTGAGCCAGACTGCGCTTACCGCGTCATGCACATGGATTCGGATTGAAGGGACGATCGCTGTCCCCCCTGAATCGCTCAGACCGGTGATGGCTATCAGGAAGCTTGGCGGAGGATCGGCCGGTCGGGGTCCGGTGATCTCCCCCTTGCCTTCATTCACTTCAACCGAAATGTTGAATCCCGTGTAATGCTGGCCAGCCGCTGCGCCGAGAAACCTGGGTGTGAAACCGTAAGGTTCGCCACTCCCGCGCAACGTTCGCCAGATCCCCGCTTTTTTGACTTCCAGGAGTAGGTCCAGGGAAGGCCACGCCAGGATACCTGCCGCGGGCCACACCATGTGGATGTCGGAACGAAATGCCTTAGGCCATCGATAGCCTTGAATACTCATAGCGTCAACTTTCAAGTATCCGACGTACTATCGGGCTCAGTTCGACGTCCCTGTCGCGCATCAATCAATGATCGTCACATATTGATCGAAGCGGACTGAAAAGGCCAGTCTGTTATTCCAAATTGTTGATCCAATTTGCGGAAGACATAGATGAAATGAAACCGGGTGGTTGCACTTCCTGGTGGCACAGAAATTCGCGCAGCTACAGGGCAGACAGGCTAAAGGGGAGTGACGCGTCTGAACTGAGGCTGAGCTGGTTGCACTTCCTGGTGGCACAGAAATTCGCGCAGCTACAGGGCAGACAGGCTAAAGGGGAGTGACGCGTCTGAACTGAGGCTGGCGTCGCTTCGAGGGCTCTGAACGTTTTTCGAAGCGCCATTTAGGGGTGAAGTCGGCGGCGAATTTGAGGGTTGAGTGGCCCTGACGTTCCGCGGCGGAAGTCTCAATGGCCGTGCACACGAATGCTATGGATACCGTTCAGCTCGTTCTGATCCGCTGAATAGCCCGGAGATCCCGCTTCTCGCTACTTAGCGCGTCCTGTAAACCCATGGACGAGCATATCGATTTTGTAGAGGGAACCCGCACCTGCGATGTACAGGGTCTTTTTTGCGGGGCCGCTGGATTCAACATTCTGACAGTCTCTGGGTGGACACCTTACCGGAATCGTACGGACATGCTGGCCCTGTGGGCTCAATATTTCGACACCGGCACCGGTAGCGACGTGGAGTCGGTCTTCGTCGTCGATGGTCATACCGTCCGCCTAGGTCTTGATTCCACCCAGACCGTTGTCCCGACTGCTCCGGCCTTGCAGCGTGCCGAAGTCGCGCCGGTTACGCACGAGACCATCCGGCCTGATATCCCACGCGATGACATGGGCGGATAAGCGATATAAGCAGGGTCTGACGACTATGTCAGCGCTGGCATTGTCGTAGTGCGGGTGTTATGTATACCCGCGCGCGCGGGCAGGCCGTCGCGGCTGATCTCCACTCCGCCTTTCGGGTACCCTCATCTATTCGTAGGACATTGTTCGAGAAAACTCAGTACATATGAGCAAATAAAGGAGTTGAACGTAATGAAACTGTCAATTCCTGGCAAACGAATTTGGCGAAAATTGAAGAACTCCCCTATTTCGGCTGTTCGTCAAACGACTCGGAGCGGATTTCTCGAGCGTTGGGATCGGAAAGCCCTTCGAAAAACGTATAAACAACCGGCAGGCTTCGGTTTACAAAATCGTCCTACTCCCATATAAGACTGATCAGAAGTAAAGCCTCATGCAAACGACATCGCGCAACACCGACTACGGCCCCCAGAGAGCTTATTAGGAATCCCGAAACTCTTTTTTGTTGATGCCGCTCAGCTCATTCGCCGCAGTTTGCCTAGCCTTTTCAGGAGCCCGAAGAACGCGTCCTGAATCCGGCCTTTGCGCGTGGGGAAAAGCAGGCCAAGGTGGGCGATCGTAATGTTGCGAAAAACAGGACAAAAGACGGCTGGGCTTATCTCGAAGATCTCGGATTCATCCAAATCGGCCGCTGGCGGAACCCTTGTCGAATTGCTCTTTCCATAGTGGCCGGTCACATGCTTCTGGGCGAGGGGCATGGGCCTTGCCGCTACCTACCAGCCACGTCGTCCGTAACAGACTCTCCTCTATTGCGTAATCGCGGACCATCTCGAGACATTTCTGTCGCGTCAGGCCGAACGGGATCGGCCCGTGCCCGGATTTGTCGAGCGGGAGTTTCGAAGCTTCCTGGAATGCGGGGTGTTGGCGCATGGTTTCTTGCGGGTGCATTGCGATGCGTGTGGGGCGGACCGACTGCTTCCATTCTCGTGTAAAGGCCGCGGCTTCTGCCCGTCCTGTACGGGCCGGCGGATGGCTGACACGGCCGCCCATCTGGTGGATCTTGTCTTTCCCGAAGTCGGGGTCCGGCAGTGGGTCCTGTCGGTGCCATTCGCCTTGCGCTACCGGCTGGCCTACGACAAGTCTCTGGTCCGGGATGTCCTTCAGATTCTTGCCCGAGCCGTGTTCGGATCACTCCGCCGCCGCGCTCGGGAGGAGGAAGGAATCCCCGACAGCCAGTGCGGCGCAGTCACGTTTGTTCAAAGATTTGGTGGCAGCCTGAATCTTCACCTCCACTTTCACATGCTTGCGTTCGAGGGCGTCTATGCCGACGACCCGGACGGGCATCCCCGGTTCCACGCCCTGGCCGCCCCGGATGGTGCTGACGTCGTCGAGGTCGCCGGCCGCATCGCCGACCGGGTGCGCTGCCTGTTGGAGCGACGGGGCCTGGGTCCGGAGGCCGATCCGGAACAGGTCGATTCGCTGGCACAGGACGAACCGTTGCTGGCGGCGCTCTATGGCGCTTCAGTGATGGGCCGGATTGCCACGGGCTCGCATGCGGGTGAGCGCGTCCAGGTTGCCGGGAGTCGGGTGGAGGCGCGTTATCGGGAAGTCCTGACTGGACCCCGGTGTGCCAACGTGGGTGGCTTCAGCCTCCACGCGAACGTCGCAGTCGCGGCCTCGGACCGGCGGGGTTTGGAACGTTTGTGCCGGTACACCGGGCGGGGGCCGCTGGCCACCGAACGCCTGTCCCGACGTTCCGATGGTCGGCTTGCTTACCGGCTGAAGCGACCGTGGTCCAACGGCACGACCCACATCATTCTCGACGGGTTGGAACTGATTGAAAAGCTCGCTGCATTAGTCCCCCCTCCCCGGTTTCATCTCGTTCGCTATCACGGTGTGCTGGCACCGGCGGCGAAGTGGAGACCCCAGATCGTTCCTGTGACACCCGACACCGATGAGACCGAGGGGATGTGTTCCCACGATCCGACGGCCGAGCGGTCAGGCCGCCCACCGGTTCCCCAGCCCCGCAACTATTGTTGGTCCCAGATGATGCGTCGCGTGTTCGCCATCGATGTCCTGGAATGTCCTCAATGCTGCGGCCCGATGAAGATCCTCTCCGCGATCCAATCGCCGGATGCCATTCTCAAAATCCTGGACTGCCTCGGCCTGCCGTCCCGCGCTCCCCCTGTTGCGCCGGCCGTACCCGGCGGCAACCCACAATTGGAATGGGCATGAAACTCTGAATCGCTGAGGGGATGGTTACGACCGTAAGGCAACTTTTCACCTGGGGTCGTTTCGACAGGATTCGTGTGTTCATATCTCCAATGGTGGTCGCCTCGGGGCTCGGGATCGTTCCGACTTGACCCCATCAGAGGCCATTTTTGAGGAATTAACGTCCTCTTGGGCTCTTCAGGTTGCCCTGTCGAGCGTATTCGCGAGGGCTGGGCCTCGGAGTCGGCGCTGTTTCCCCGATCATTCTCGGGCCGAGGCCTCTTATTTCTCCTATACTCCTTCTAAGCCGTAGGTCGCAGGTTCGAATCCTGCCGGGCGTATCCGGAGTTTGATGGCAGATCCTGCAGGGCGGGGTGCATTCCAGAGTCGAGTCCACCTCGTTCGGAATACCCTCCAAAACCCGCGTTTTCTGCCTTTTGAGTCATCAGACTGCGGCGGCGATGACCGTGTCTTCCATGTTATAGTTATTTGTTTGTGTAACGCACGCTTTGCGTGGCGTCCCGACTCGACAGTGAAGAAAGGAGACGACGTGTCACAGCAATCCTCTGATGCAGCGGTGCTGGACGAGGAAGGTGGTAGGGGCCCGGATCCGGTAACAAACGATTTCAGCATTCAGATCGCTACAGTCAATGGGTCGGGTAGCCAGTCGGCCAACACTATCCTGATGCGATCGATTTTCCAGATGGGAATCCCCGTCAGCGGAAAAAACCTATTCCCCTCCAACATTGCCGGCCTACCCACCTGGTTCACCATTCGGGTTAACAAAGACGGCTGGACCGCTCGCTGCAAAGAGCTCGACTTCCTGATCGCAATGAACGCCCAGACAGCCGCGGAGGACGTCATGGGACTGGATCCGGGAAGAGTCGTCGTCTACGAGGAAAAGTTGGGGCTGTCGTCGCTACGAGACGATTTGATCTTCTATCCGGTACCTTTCGCGAAACTTGCTACGGAAATTTCAAGTGATTCGCGCTTGCGCAAGCTTCTCGCCAACATGCTTTACGTGGGCGTAGTCGGCGAATTGATCTCCATCGATCCACAGGAAATCGACAAAGCTATCGCCAAGCAGTTCAAAGGCAAGAAGAAAGCGATCGAGTTGAACCTGAAGGCGATCGAGATCGGCGTCCAGTACGCGAAAGAGAACATCCGGAAACTGGATCCATTCCTTTGCGAACGCATGGACAAAACGGCCGGTAAGATCATTATTGACGGCAATGCGGCTTGCGCTCTCGGGGCAATGTTCGCCGGCGTCACCGTGGCGACCTGGTACCCGATCACTCCGTCGTCGTCGGTATGTGAAAGCCTGATCGGTTATATGGGAAAGTACCGTCACGAGGACGATGGCAAGGCGACGTACGCGATCGTACAGGCCGAAGACGAACTTGCTGCGGTAGGAATGGCGATCGGCGCTGGATGGGTTGGAGCCCGGTCGATGACCTCCACCTCCGGACCTGGAATCTCGTTGATGGCCGAGTTCACCGGCTTCGCCTACTATGCCGAAATCCCCGTCGTTATTTTTGACATCACCCGTGTCGGTCCCAGTACAGGACTGCCGACTCGAACACAGCAGTCGGATATCTTCTCGCTTGTTTTTCTCTCACATGGCGATACGAAACACATCGTTCTGATTCCCGCCAGCATCAAGGAATGTTTTTCGATGTCTATGGATGCATTCGACCTTACAGAACGATTCCAGACTCCGGTCTTCATCATGAGCGACCTGGACCTGGGAATGAACAATTGGATGTCGGACCCCATTGAATTTCCCGAAGTAAAACTGGATCGCGGGAAAGTCTTGAGCAAGGAAGACCTGGACCGGGTCGGGAGCTTTGGGCGATACGATGACGTCGACGGTGACGGAATTCCCTACCGGACACTGCCGGGAACAAAGCATCCCCTTGCATCCTACTTTACCCGCGGCAGCGGGCACGACGCGCAGGCCACCTACAGCGAACGCGCCGACGACTATCAGAACAACGTGGATAGGCTGGCACGCAAATACGACACCGCCAGAAAGCACGTACCGGAACCCATAATCGACTATGTCGATGGATCCCGAATCGGCATCCTCGCCTTTGGCACCACAGACATGGCGGCGGCGGAATCAAGGGACCAACTCGAAAAGGAATACGATCTAAAGACCCACTACTACCGGCTTCGGGCGCTTCCGTTCACATCGCACCTGGACGAGTTTTTCGACCGCTGCGATCGCGTTTACGTCGTCGAGCAGAACAGGGATGCCCAGATGGCGAGTTTGATGCGGATGGAAATGTCCACAGATCGAATAGCGAAGATCCGAAACATACTCCATTACACGGGAATTCCGATTGACGCTCGATTCATCACAAATAACTTGACGGCGAACGAGAACCGAGAACAGCAGAAGGAGGCGCTCTAGCAATGTCTTCTACGACGATCAAACCTCCGTCCGGAGGCAAAGTAAACCGCATCGGTCTGCCGATGGCCGACTATAAAGGGGGCGATTCGACCCTCTGCGCGGGATGCGGCCACGATGCGATCACGAGCCAGATTATCCGGGCGTTCTGGGAGTATGGCGTCGAACCTCATCGGCTGGCCAAGCTCAGTGGTATCGGCTGCTCCAGCAAGACCCCGGCGTATTTCCTGAACCAGTCTCACGGGATAAACGCGGTTCACGGTCGGATGCCGTCCGTCGGTACCGGAGCGGTTCTGGGGAACAAGGATCTGATTGCCGTCGGAGTCAGCGGTGACGGCGATAGCGCTTCGATCGGTCTGGGACAGTTCTGCCACATGCTTCGCCGTAACGTGCCGATGATCTACATCGTCGAAAACAACGGTGTGTACGGACTGACGAAGGGGCAGTTTTCAGCAACGGCTGACTACGGCTCCAAAGCCAAGGGCGGCAGCGTGAACGAGTTGCCCGCGATCGATGTGTGTGCCCTGTCGATCGAACTGGGTTGCAACTTTGTTGCCCGCTCCTTTGCGGGCGATCCCAAGCAACTGATTTCCCTGCTCAAGGGAGCCATCGGACACCGCGGGACGGCGATGCTCGACATCGTCAGTCCCTGTGTGACCTTCAACAATCACGAAGGATCGACCAAGAGCTACCCTTTCGCCAAGGCGCACGACGAATTGCTGCATGAACTCTCGTTCGTGCCGTTTTTCGAGCAGATCAATGTGGAATTCGAAGAGGGTGAATCCGTTGACGTCTCACTGCACGACGGGTCGCATCTGAAGTTGCGGAAGCTGCACCAGGGATACAGCCCAACGGACAAGATCGGGGCTCTGAGAATGTTGACAGAGGCGACCGATCAGCGCGAGTTGCTGACTGGCCTGGTTTACATCAACGAAGAAGGCGATGACTTCATCAGCCAGCTCAATACCGTCGACCGTCCGCTTGCGACTCTGACCCAGGAAGAAACACAACCCAGCCGGGAAGCACTTCAGGAAATCATGGAATCATTGATGTAAGCTGGTAGATCGGGGACGGGGTTCATCGGAGACCGATTACCCCGTTCCCGATCTCCACCTTACGGTGAGCGTAGCTCAGTTGGTAGAGCGCTGGATTGTGGCTCCAGTGGTCGAGGGTTCAAGTCCCTTCGCTCACCCTTTTCAGGTGAACAATTTACGAAGTAGCAGAGGTCGGGCGAGAGGCTGAAAATGCTGTTTCTTTGCCTAAACCGTGCCCATCCAACCATTCGGCTGCGATAAGCAAGTCGGACTCACTGACGATATCGTAACGCTGATAGACGCTCTCAGTCTTGTGACCGGTGAGCTGCATAGCAACCTTCCGTGGAATGCCAGACCGCTCCAGGTTGCGGACTGCCGTGCGCCGGAAATCGTGAAACACGCTGTCAGCTTTGACCTTCTCGATCACTGGCTGGCCTTTCTTTGGTCCGAGTGTGTGGACGACGACCTGCCCCTGTTTATCGCGTTTATACACTGCCGTCACAGGCAAACCAGCCTTCATACAGGCAACACCCCAAGCCTTCCTGAAATCACCCACGCGATTTCCAACGAACTTCCCATCAGTGTAGAAAAACACCCATGGAATGATCTTGCCTGTTTTAAGCTGGATCGCATTCGCCAGAGCTCGCTGGGCATCAAGGACTTCGCGCAACTCACGGACCATGGGGATTTCACGTCCTTGACGATTCTTAGTAGTTCCAGTGTCGAGGCGGATACTTCCCCGTCCGATGAAGTCCACTCGGCACCATTCTAAATTGACTATTTCTGATCGTCTCCACCCAGTGGTGTATGCAAACCTGACTACCGGCTTCAACCGTTCGGGCAGGTGAGCTATGACAGATTGGACCTGATCGTGCTCGAAGAAGCCGGTTCGCACGTTGTTCTCAGTCAACTTCGGAATGGAGGGTTGGCTGGGAACTTTCGGTGGCGTCGCCTTTCTGGCGAGTTATAACCGAATCTGGTGTTTGAGGGATTGAATAAGAGCGGCGTATCTGGTTGATTTGTTGTGACAAAACTTCAAAGCAACCATAGGAGATACGCCACTGTGAGCAAGAGTAACGTGAATGGACCGGAAGGTCGAGAAACGATTGAGGATCCAGTAACAGAACTACTACGAGTTGGGGCACAGCAACTGATCCAACGCGCAGTGGAAGCCGAATTGGCAGAGCTGCTATCCCAGCACGGTGGCCGGCGAACTGAGACAGGAAACGCCGGGGTGGTACGCAACGGTTATCTGCCGGAACGCGAACTGCAGACGGGATTGGGTCCGGTAACAGTCCAAATCCCGAAGGTCCGTGCCAAGACGGGCGAAGCTGTGACGTTCCGATCGGCCCTGGTACCACCGTACATTCGGAAGACGAAGTCGCTGGAAGCAGCGGTGCCGTGGTTGTATTTGAAAGGCGTTTCCAGCGGCGAGATGGGTGAGGCCCTAAAAGTTCTTGTCGGTCCCCAGGCGCAGGGTCTGTCGGCGAGCACGGTATCGCGGTTGAAACAGGTTTGGGGCGAACAGTACCGCCTCGGATGCGAGGAGCGTTTGGATGCAGATCGCTGGGTCTATGTCTGGGCCGACGGCATCTACAGCGGACTTCGGGCGGAACAAACCAAGTTGTGTGCATTGGTCGTGATCGGCGTGAATGAACGCGGAGAGAAGCGTTTCCTGGCGATCGAAGACGGTGTACGGGAATCGACACAGAGTTGGCGCGAGGTCTTGTTGAAGCTGAAGTCCCGTGGGATGAATGTTCCGAAGTTGGCCATCGGTGACGGTGCGATGGGGTTCTGGGCCGCACTGGAGGAAATCTATCCCGAGACACGTCAACAACGTTGCTGGATGCACAAAGTCATGAACGTCCTCAACTGCCTGCCCAAGTCGGTCCAGGCGAAGGCGAAACAGGCCCTGCACTCGATCTGGCAGGCCGAGACGAAGGCAGACGCCGAGAAGGCATTCGACTTGTTCATTGAAACCTATGAACCGAAGTATCCGAAAGCCACACTCTGCCTGCAGAAAGACAGAGAGGAACTGCTGGCCTTTTACGACTTTCCGGCCAAGCACTGGCAGAGCATCAGAACGACGAATCCCATTGAGTCGACCTTTGCCACCATTCGACACCGAACGAAGCGATCCAGAGGTTGCCTGACACGGGATGGCATGCTGCACATGATGTTCAAACTGGGCCAGTGCGCTGAGAACAATTGGCGACGATTACGAGGATTCGATGATCTGAGCAAGGTAATCATCGGAGTGAAATTCAACGATGGTGTCGAAGCGACACAAGTCGATCAGGCCGCCGCTTGAATCAATCTCCTAAACACCACTTTTGACAATAACTCACTCGTGGCCGACACGCCTGCGCTCATCAGTGTGCCCTGGGGAACCGCTGTTAGAGGCCATTGCCAGGCGCTTCCCAGGCAACGCATTGTTGTAGAAGTGCAAGAGGGCATGGATCCAGATGAGGCCCTCTTCCAGTCACTCGCAAGGCTTTCGAAAGACGGCTATCAAGTTGCAATAGCAGATTCGCTCATACGGAGGAGCGACTACCCATTAGCCTCAATAGCGGACATCATCAAGCTCGATTTTGCAGATCTCGGAAGGCCGGCCATCGGGAACCGTCTAGAAACCCTCAAGAAAGTTAAATCCAAGTTTTTAGCGGATCACGTGGAAACTCAAGACGATTTTGAATTCGCTCGTGATGTGGGCTTCGATTACTTTCAGGGCTATTTCTTCTGCAAGCCCCAGGTCACAGGTGGAAATTTGTCGCTCAACCGCTTGGCTACGATGCGGTTGTTGGCAGGCCTAGGAGATCTTGAGATTAACGTTCAAGAACTGGGAGAAATGATTAGCCAAGACCTGCCCTTGGCCTTCAAGTTGCTAGTGTTCGCCAACTCCGCCTATATCGGCTTACAGCGTGAGGTGGAATCGATAAGCCATGCAGTGAGCCTGGTGGGAGTTATTGTCAAAAGTGGTGTTTAGGAGATTGATTCAAGCGGCGGCCTGATCGACTTGTGTCGCTTCGACACCATCGTTGAATTTCACTCCGATGATTACCTTGCTCAGATCATCGAATCCTCGTAATCGTCGCCAATTGTTCTCAGCGCACTGGCCCAGTTTGAACATCATGTGCAGCATGCCATCCCGTGTCAGGCAACCTCTGGATCGCTTCGTTCGGTGTCGAATGGTGGCAAAGGTCGACTCAATGGGATTCGTCGTTCTGATGCTCTGCCAGTGCTTGGCCGGAAAGTCGTAAAAGGCCAGCAGTTCCTCTCTGTCTTTCTGCAGGCAGAGTGTGGCTTTCGGATACTTCGGTTCATAGGTTTCAATGAACAAGTCGAATGCCTTCTCGGCGTCTGCCTTCGTCTCGGCCTGCCAGATCGAGTGCAGGGCCTGTTTCGCCTTCGCCTGGACCGACTTGGGCAGGCAGTTGAGGACGTTCATGACTTTGTGCATCCAGCAACGTTGTTGACGTGTCTCGGGATAGATTTCCTCCAGTGCGGCCCAGAACCCCATCGCACCGTCACCGATGGCCAACTTCGGAACATTCATCCCACGGGACTTCAGCTTCAACAAGACCTCGCGCCAACTCTGTGTCGATTCCCGTACACCGTCTTCGATCGCCAGGAAACGCTTCTCTCCGCGTTCATTCACGCCGATCACGACCAATGCACACAACTTGGTTTGTTCCGCCCGAAGTCCGCTGTAGATGCCGTCGGCCCAGACATAGACCCAGCGATCTGCATCCAAACGCTCCTCGCATCCGAGGCGGTACTGTTCGCCCCAAACCTGTTTCAACCGCGATACCGTGCTCGCCGACAGACCCTGCGCCTGGGGACCGACAAGAACTTTTAGGGCCTCACCCATCTCGCCGCTGGAAACGCCTTTCAAATACAACCACGGCACCGCTGCTTCCAGCGACTTCGTCTTCCGAATGTACGGTGGTACCAGGGCCGATCGGAACGTCACAGCTTCGCCCGTCTTGGCACGGACCTTCGGGATTTGGACTGTTACCGGACCCAATCCCGTCTGCAGTTCGCGTTCCGGCAGATAACCGTTGCGTACCACCCCGGCGTTTCCTGTCTCAGTTCGCCGGCCACCGTGCTGGGATAGCAGCTCTGCCAATTCGGCTTCCACTGCGCGTTGGATCAGTTGCTGTGCCCCAACTCGTAGTAGTTCTGTTACTGGATCCTCAATCGTTTCTCGACCTTCCGGTCCATTCACGTTACTCTTGCTCACAGTGGCGTATCTCCTATGGTTGCTTTGAAGTTTTGTCACAACAAATCAACCAGATACGCCGCTCTTATTCAATCCCTCAAACACCAGATTCGGTTATAACTCCCAATCGAAGGTTGGTCGCCTTAGCGGAAAGTGGTGGTTTCGATTCTCAAGGTCCGAGAAGATGATTTGTCAGGACTTGAGAATCATTTTCAAGGTCACCTAGGGCACTGGCACCCGTTCCTCCAGTTCCTCAAACCAGTTGAGGACGTTCGTTTTTCGGAGCGCTGGAAAGCCTACCGGGTTTCCCGTTCTTCCACGTTGTCACAGCCGCGAATTTATTACCAGTCGTGCAGCGTCGGTGATAAAATATTCTGATGGAGAAAACTTTCGATGCGCACTAAGAAAGTTGACGAACGGTATTGGCGGAAGTTGAGAAACCCCGTCTAGAAGGGGACCCGAAGCTGGAAAAGAGAAGGGGAGTCCAATGGCAGTAACAGAGTCGACGGTAATTACGCTCACCAAGAAGGCGGAAGACAAGGTAAAGGAGATTCTGGCCGACCAGGGCGAGGGGTACGCCGGTTTGCGAATTCAGGTGGTCGGTGGTGGATGTTCGGGTTATTCCTACCGGATGGGTTTCGACAAGACATGGAACGAGGATACGGATCAAGTTCTCGATTTCGACGGCCTAAAGGTCTTCATCGATCGCGCGAGTTTGCTCCAGGTGGCCGGTGCGGAAATCGACTATGTCGATGGTCTCCAGGGTGCCGGCTTCAAATTCAACAACCCGAACGCCACAGGTACTTGCGGTTGCGGCGAGTCATTCAGTACCTAAGCGTTGAGGATCGAGCGATGGCATATTCAGATAAAGTTGTCGACCACTACAATAACCCGCGCAACGTCGGTTCGTTCAAGAGGGATGAGGACAACGTTGGCACCGGACTGGTGGGTGCCCCCGAGTGTGGGGATGTGATGAAATTGCAGATTAAGGTTGATGAAGACAGCGGCATCATCGAGGATGCCAAGTTCAAGACGTTCGGTTGTGGCAGCGCGATCGCCAGCTCCAGTTTGGCGACGGAGTGGGTAAAGGGAAAGACACTGGATGAGGCGCTCACGATCAAGAATACCGAGATCGTCAAAGAACTCAGTCTACCTCCTGTCAAGATCCACTGCTCGGTCCTGGCTGAGGATGCGATCAAGGGAGCTATCTCGGACTGGAAGGCTAAGCATCCAAACAATGAAAACCTGTCGACCAAACCAAATTCGGTGAGGAAGCCAATTGTCTCGCGGCCTTGATCTCTCCGAACTACAACCCGACCCTAGTTGGTAAAACGCCGCTCTTGAAAAACCAAATGCGCTTGCTTCTGAGTTACCACACGCGCACAGTATTCCTACTTAGAATCAGTAGCTTAGACTAGCTTTCGTGGTAGAAAACAGAGAGGTTTCTGAGCAGTCCGCAGATATAATTCCGGTGGGTGCGCGCGTAATCTCTCCGTCAAGGGCAAGCGCTCCCATGCCTGGCCGACCCTCTTTCTCGATTGATCCGGGGGGGGGGGGGGGGGGGGGGCCAGGCGATCTTGCTCACAAACGAGGAGGGCAATAACGATATGAGTGAACTGCAGACGGTAGCGAGTAAGGGTGACGTCTCACCGGGCCAGTGCGTTGCTGTAGACGTTGGGGGCCAACAGGTGGCCTTGTTCAACGTCGAGGGCAATTACTTTGCGATTGGCGGTACGTGCACGCACCGCGGAGGAACTCTTGCCGACGGACAGGTCGATTCAATGACGGTAACCTGTCCCTTGCACAGGGCCAAGTTTGACATAAGAACAGGTGCCGCGATCGGCCCGCCCGCTTCCACGGGCGTTCCCGCGTACAACGTTGTGGTTGAGGACGACGACATCAAGATTGAAATGCCGTGAACACGCGTTACGGATTCTGAATCTTGTTCTACATTCATCAAGAGGAGACTTACAGGGGTCCCGTCGAATCCCAAGCACAGATCCTTGTCGGAGATTTCCTTCTGGGATGCTTTACGCGGATTGTTCACGGCCTGCTAGCTTCACGCACGGGTTAGCCAACATCAAAGGTCTTCGTACACCTCGTTCTTTACGCGAAAACCAGACTTTGCCAGACTCAGTTGGCACGTTGGCTGGCGGGCTCTCATATTGTTTGCCCAAACCTGAGAACGGGGGCTAGGAGCCTTGGCTTTCGAGGAACGCCCGTCCCTTGTCTGTGAGCTGAAACATCCCGGCGTCATGGTCGACGGTGACGTACTCGTCCGCAACGAGACCCTCCATGAGTTGCGAGAAAGCCTGATGCCCAGCCTGATAAAAGACCAGGCTATGGGTGTGGAGATCCCGCATGGGGATCGAGCCGCCCTTCTTCGTTATGAACTTCAGCAAGCCCTGTCGGGCCGCCTGGATGTCCGTGCCCATTTTGCTGCCGTTTTGTTATCCTGATTGCACTATGAAATTCAAAATTGGCGACAAAGTTCAGCCTATTGGCGACAAAATTCGTTTAGCCTCCGTTCGTCCAGTCATGACTGTGATCTCCCTCAAAGAAGACCAGGGACTAGTTACCTGCACTTGGCCCTACAAAGGCACAATGAAAGAAAGCAACTTCGCCGAAGACGCGGTCGAAAGCTTCCAAGTCCCTAGTCCCCCTGCGTAAAGGGATGATTTCAATTCTCAACTTCCGCGAAGATGATTTATCGGGACTTGACCTCGAAAATCAGGGAATCGGAACCCGTTCCTTCAGTTCTTCAAACCAGTTGAGGACGATGTTGATTTGGGGGCGGGATGAACTACCATCCGAGATCTCTCCCTCCGACACCATGATGAATCCTTCACCTGCGCCGTCGATGTCGTATCCCGAGACATTGCCAGACATGCGGAATCCAGCGACTGGGAACAACTCACGCTGTCTACCAAGCACGAAAGTGGGACTGGTCTGAATCGGTACGGCCATGAGATTCCCAGATAAACTCCGGTAGTACAACTCGCTCCCGTCTCTCGCCCAAATCGGTGCCGTGCCGCCACCATCAGAAACGAGTCGTTGCGTGCCCTGAGGATACGGCCTCACATAGACTTCATCCAGACCGGACTCATCTGAACGATACGCTAGCCACTGACCGTCAGGGGAGAACATCGCCATTCTTTCGTTTGCGGGCGTGGCCAGATGCTCCGACGCCGAACTATCTTCAAGTTGAAGGGTCCAGATGTCTCCGCCTACGCGTCCCTCAACTACTTCCTCGTAAAATGCTAAGACACCATCAGAGGAGACATCCGTTGGCCGTGGCCGAACTTCACTCTGAAAGAGCAACTCAGCCTCACCGCTTCCGTCAGCGGCTTTCTGGTAGAGCGCAGAGAGGTCTCTCTGAAACACGACCGTCTGGCTGTTGGCGGTCCAGGTCGGGTATTGGTTATTTGTCCCCTCAAACGTCAATTGCCTTCCCAACCCGTTCTCAATATCAACAATCCAAATGTGAGTGGTGAGACCGCCCCCCCCGGCGGTCGAAACTTCGGCGGCGACACGGCTTCCGTCAGGGGACAGGCGAAGGCGGAAGTAATCTCTCAGTTCGTCCGTCAAGGGAATAGCGTTTCCTTCGAGATCCACCGTCACCAGGCTCCTCTGGATGATTGCCGCTTGGGTTCCTCCCACCACATAAGCAAGCGTTCCATTGTCCGAAACGAGGTAATTCGCAGTGTCCCAGATACCGTTACTCGAACGCTGGACTCCTTCAACAATAGAAACGGAGCCTCCGGTGCGTTCAAGACTTTCCAGATCAAACGGGAACGCAAAAAGGGAATTTGCCTGCGCATACACGATGTGCCCACTGGGTAGGTATCGTGGGGCGCTGCCTCCCTCCAAGATCACCTTTCGTTCGTTAGAATCCAAGTTATGGACAGCAATCTGCGCTTCGTCCCAAGTTCCATCGCCGAGTTTCACCGAAGACAGCACCCAGTCCCCACCAGGTAATATCTGCGGACTGCCAAACTCTTCGTCATCCTGGGCTGCAACTAGGCCCAAAACAAGCGCATAACCAGTCCGCCGAGGCCCAGTTCGCGCCGATAGAATTCGAGGCATAGAATCCCGTTCCCGGATGGCCTGTTCCAGGTATCGAGTTTCTGTTGAATCTGTTTCAGTTCAGCCTCGCTGGTGTTGGACGGTTGACAGAAACCGGGACCTCGATCGCCCGGGCTCAGAGTCATGATCGGGTCAACATCGCAGAGGCTGACGCAACACATCCACCCCGCGGAACAAGACCGGCAACCACCGGTTCCAGGCCAGGATCCGGAACAGAATGCGCCGCCCGGTGCGCACGAGTTGGCACGGCACAAGCATGAAAGCGTTCAAGAAGGTTTTGAACTCCATGCGCAGCACGGTTTGCTTCTCAGCCTGATATTTTTGGCCCCAACGTCCGGTTTCGGGAAGCAGCAATGCAAACCACGCTTTCAGTGTCCAGGCCAGTGACGCGATCACCATGTAGGCCCAGTTGCTGGTCTGATCTCCGACCGGCATCCGCAACGCCTGAACGCCGTTCTTCAACTGCTCAATGAGATTCTCCTGATTGCACCGTTGATTGGCACGCATCACAATCTGGTCGGCCGGATCCGAACGGTTGGTAATGTAGAAGAAGTACCGGATGTCGTCAAACAACACCTGCTCTCCTTTGGCCACCGACAGATTCTTCCGCACCACGACGACACGGTAGTCCCGATCGCAGGCTCCGGGTCGATACCGAAACTCGGCCACATCCTCACCCTGCAAGCGGATATTGTCGAAACCGCGCTGCCGAACGATCTCTTCCTTCACGTTGTCGGGACGTTGGCGCGGTTCGGTCGCCACGTCGTATTTCGCGGGCCGTTCCAGGCGCTTCCACTGGCGCGGCTCCAGTTCATCGGCCCGGGCCTTCAGGTTCGCCATCGCGTCAATCCCGAATATGAAACCCACCTGCTGGTCGTCCCATCCGTCCAGATGCCGGGTCTGGCTGAAGTCCGTGTCCCCGCGCAGCAGGATCTGGCGAAACCCCGCATGCCGGCACAATGCGATGGCTTGGTCGAACCGGACCGCGGCTCCTTCATGCGACGGCCGGTTGCCGCTACGATTGACCAGATACAGCGGTTCGGCGGTGTTGGCCAGCGAGATCATCAGCGGGTGATATCCCCACGTCCCGTCGTAGGCCACGTCCATCCCTTGCTTGCATTCCCCCGTGGTTTCGGCCAGTGTCCCGTCCGCGTCCAACACCGCTTCTTCGAAAAACGCCGCCGGTTGCTGTCGCCAGACTCCGAGCCGGACTTGATTGGTTGCCTCCATCAGACACTCCACGTCGTCGGCCTCGAATCTTCGGCAGAAGTCTCCCGCCGTCGTCGGATCCGGAATCCGTTGCGCTCCCAGCGCATCCAGATACACCGCATCGTTGCGCCGCAGTTCGATGTCTTCCAGGCACGTTCCTCCGCTCAAGGCGTTGTAGGCGATGTTCAGCACGTGATCCGACTCGTGATACGGCAGGTGCCGCTTCAACACATGCACGCCCTTGTCGATGGCTTCGATCAGCCCGGTCCGCCGCGCCACCAGTTGCATCGTCCCGATACCACCAACCGATGTGCCCCGCGTCCGCTCTCCCATCTCGTACTGAATGTTGCTCGCCGAAAACATCGGCTCTACCTGATCCGTCCAATGCCGGTCCCCAAGCCGACGTTCGATTCGCCGCTTGCGGTTCCTCATGTTCTTGCGCGTATAATCGTTCATCTGAAATGCCTCCTTTTCCGAAGAATCTGTCCAAGGTTTTTTTCGCACGGAGAGGGGGCATTTCGGGTACTTCCGCTCTTATTGCACTATCATTTCCTCGTCAATCACGCTTGTTCAGGGACTAGGACTTCAGGTGTGCCTCCGTTTGATGGAATCTGTACAATTCCGTCGGGCTGGGAAAACAGGAGTGTGTCGTCGTTTGCAGTCCAACTCATGGTCCTGGGATTACCACCTATATCGCCTTCTTCCCAGACCGTAACTGCAGTTCCGCCGATTACGGGGATTCTCCTTACGGCACGCATGTCCCTGTTGAAGTAGACGACGGACTCTCCATCAGGTGACAACACCGGCTGGGTCGCGAGCGGTTCGTCTGCACCTCGAATTGGTCGTGACGCCATTTCACTTAGGTTGAGTAAGTGGAGCTGGCCGTTCGCGAGATAGACCAGTCTACTACCGTTCGCTGAAAGGGATACTACGTTGCCTGCAGGGCTCGAGAATTGTTGCGCTTCAGGCAGGACGAACGGGAACCGAATGACTTGACCAGGTTCGGGTGGCGGCCTCAGGTTCCATCCTGCCATGCCCGCGATGACTCCAAAAAGAACTGCTGCAACCCACGGCAGTTTTGACGACGGAGTTCTATGCAGAACTTCGGCAACCGGATGGGCCATGACACCACTCGGATCGGCCAACACCTTCTTAATATCTACCCTCACATCGCCAATGTCTTGGAACCGTTCCGCGACGGGCTTTTCAAGGCACCGTTCCACTGCTTCTCGAAGTCGTGGATGGAGATTTGCGGGCAGCGTGTCCCATTCGGGTTCAGAACGGATCACCGCTGCGAGAGACTCGGTAACGTCCGAAGCACCGAAGGACTGCCCCCCTGTCAGCATCTCAAACAGGACACAACCAAACGCCCACACGTCGGTCCGCTTATCGACTGTTCGACCCTTGGCTTGTTCTGGCGACATGTACGCCGCAGTGCCTAAGATGACACCTTGCTGCGTCGCGGCCATGCTCAACGTCGGCGAGTTCGACACCGTAGCCTCGGCCTCATCACCGGCGAACGCTTTAGCTAAACCAAAGTCGAGCACCTTTACCTTGTCGTCGTCGGTGACCTTGATGTTCAGAGGCTTGAGATCCCTATGGATGACACCTTTGTCGTGGGCTGCTTTGAGGGCATCGGCGATCTGAAGAGCCATCTTGAGTGAATCTTCAACAGGGATGGGACCACGGTTGAGGCGGTCTGCTAAGGTGTCGCCTTCGACCAATTCCAGAACTAGGAATCGAGTACCGTTCGATTCTTCCAGTCCGTAGATTGCGGCTATGAGTTATAACCGAATCTGGTGTTTGAGGGATTGAATAAGAGCGGCGTATCTGGTTGATTTGTTGTGACAAAACTTCAAAGCAACCATAGGAGATACGCCACTGTGAGCAAGAGTAACGTGAATGGACCGGAAGGTCGAGAAACGATTGAGGATCCAGTAACAGAACTACTACGAGTTGGGGCACAGCAACTGATCCAACGCGCAGTGGAAGCCGAATTGGCAGAGCTGCTATCCCAGCACGGTGGCCGGCGAACTGAGACAGGAAACGCCGGGGTGGTACGCAACGGTTATCTGCCGGAACGCGAACTGCAGACGGGATTGGGTCCGGTAACAGTCCAAATCCCGAAGGTCCGTGCCAAGACGGGCGAAGCTGTGACGTTCCGATCGGCCCTGGTACCACCGTACATTCGGAAGACGAAGTCGCTGGAAGCAGCGGTGCCGTGGTTGTATTTGAAAGGCGTTTCCAGCGGCGAGATGGGTGAGGCCCTAAAAGTTCTTGTCGGTCCCCAGGCGCAGGGTCTGTCGGCGAGCACGGTATCGCGGTTGAAACAGGTTTGGGGCGAACAGTACCGCCTCGGATGCGAGGAGCGTTTGGATGCAGATCGCTGGGTCTATGTCTGGGCCGACGGCATCTACAGCGGACTTCGGGCGGAACAAACCAAGTTGTGTGCATTGGTCGTGATCGGCGTGAATGAACGCGGAGAGAAGCGTTTCCTGGCGATCGAAGACGGTGTACGGGAATCGACACAGAGTTGGCGCGAGGTCTTGTTGAAGCTGAAGTCCCGTGGGATGAATGTTCCGAAGTTGGCCATCGGTGACGGTGCGATGGGGTTCTGGGCCGCACTGGAGGAAATCTATCCCGAGACACGTCAACAACGTTGCTGGATGCACAAAGTCATGAACGTCCTCAACTGCCTGCCCAAGTCGGTCCAGGCGAAGGCGAAACAGGCCCTGCACTCGATCTGGCAGGCCGAGACGAAGGCAGACGCCGAGAAGGCATTCGACTTGTTCATTGAAACCTATGAACCGAAGTATCCGAAAGCCACACTCTGCCTGCAGAAAGACAGAGAGGAACTGCTGGCCTTTTACGACTTTCCGGCCAAGCACTGGCAGAGCATCAGAACGACGAATCCCATTGAGTCGACCTTTGCCACCATTCGACACCGAACGAAGCGATCCAGAGGTTGCCTGACACGGGATGGCATGCTGCACATGATGTTCAAACTGGGCCAGTGCGCTGAGAACAATTGGCGACGATTACGAGGATTCGATGATCTGAGCAAGGTAATCATCGGAGTGAAATTCAACGATGGTGTCGAAGCGACACAAGTCGATCAGGCCGCCGCTTGAATCAATCTCCTAAACACCACTTTTGACAATAACTCTGCGGCTATGTTGGGATGATTTAGAGATGCAAGGAGTTTCGCTTCACGTTCAAATCGAGAAAGCCGATCTGCGTCCTTCGCAAACTCTTCAGGCAGCGTCTTAATAGCAACTTCTCGCCCCAGCTTCGTATCCCGCGCACGCCACACCTCACCCAGCCCGCCCTTACCTAAGAGCGTTGAGATCTCGTAGTGGCCGAGTTTGGTGCCGGTTTCCATGTTTAAAGTGTGTAGCCGAAATTACCGTGAAAAACTCGGTAAAGAATACTAAGGCAGGGAGTTAGGTGCTAACAAATTCTCAAGTCCTGAGAAACGACCTTGTCGGACGTTGAGAATTGTCGAGCTTCGGTTGTGGCAGTATCCCGTTGAAATCGAAGGGAATATAGCTCATTGGGGGCGTATCGAGGAACGACAGGCAAAAGGCCGGTAGCGGGCAGGTTATCTACGGATGACGAATTAGTTCACCATTGAGGATGATTTCTGGAGGCGTCCGTTCGTCGCTGCCGTTGCACACCTCGCCACTGTCAAACTCGGCTCCTGCGCCTGCAGTCACTGCAATACAGAAAGGTGCCTGACCCGGTGCGATGCGGTCTTCTAACTCTTCAATGTTCGTGCTGAGTTCCATTGATCCTCCACTACAGGAAGCGGATATTCGGCGCGAACCACGTACCATCATGCTTGTTGATGATGATCCACGGCTGGGGCAGCGGACTGCCGATACAACCGTCGGTGGTCATTCCCTCTCCGGCATTAACGGTCAAGCAGGTTATCGGGCCCGTACTAGGCCCTGAACAAGCGTGATTGACGAGGAAATGATAGTGCAATAAGAGCGGAAGTACCCGAAATGCCCCCTCTCCGTGCGAAAAAAACCTTGAACAGATTCTTCGGAAAAGGAGGCATTTCAGATGAACGATTATACGCGCAAGAACATGAGGAACCGCAAGCGGCGAATCGAACGTCGGCTTGGGGACCGGCATTGGACGGATCAGGTAGAGCCGATGTTTTCGGCGAGCAACATTCAGTACGAGATGGGAGAGCGGACGCGGGGCACATCGGTTGGTGGTATCGGGACGATGCAACTGGTGGCGCGGCGGACCGGGCTGATCGAAGCCATCGACAAGGGCGTGCATGTGTTGAAGCGGCACCTGCCGTATCACGAGTCGGATCACGTGCTGAACATCGCCTACAACGCCTTGAGCGGAGGAACGTGCCTGGAAGACATCGAACTGCGGCGCAACGATGCGGTGTATCTGGATGCGCTGGGAGCGCAACGGATTCCGGATCCGACGACGGCGGGAGACTTCTGCCGGAGATTCGAGGCCGACGACGTGGAGTGTCTGATGGAGGCAACCAATCAAGTCCGGCTCGGAGTCTGGCGACAGCAACCGGCGGCGTTTTTCGAAGAAGCGGTGTTGGACGCGGACGGGACACTGGCCGAAACCACGGGGGAATGCAAGCAAGGGATGGACGTGGCCTACGACGGGACGTGGGGATATCACCCGCTGATGATCTCGCTGGCCAACACCGCCGAACCGCTGTATCTGGTCAATCGTAGCGGCAACCGGCCGTCGCATGAAGGAGCCGCGGTCCGGTTCGACCAAGCCATCGCATTGTGCCGGCATGCGGGGTTTCGCCAGATCCTGCTGCGCGGGGACACGGACTTCAGCCAGACCCGGCATCTGGACGGATGGGACGACCAGCAGGTGGGTTTCATATTCGGGATTGACGCGATGGCGAACCTGAAGGCCCGGGCCGATGAACTGGAGCCGCGCCAGTGGAAGCGCCTGGAACGGCCCGCGAAATACGACGTGGCGACCGAACCGCGCCAACGTCCCGACAACGTGAAGGAAGAGATCGTTCGGCAGCGCGGTTTCGACAATATCCGCTTGCAGGGTGAGGATGTGGCCGAGTTTCGGTATCGACCCGGAGCCTGCGATCGGGACTACCGTGTCGTCGTGGTGCGGAAGAATCTGTCGGTGGCCAAAGGAGAGCAGGTGTTGTTTGACGACATCCGGTACTTCTTCTACATTACCAACCGTTCGGATCCGGCCGACCAGATTGTGATGCGTGCCAATCAACGGTGCAATCAGGAGAATCTCATTGAGCAGTTGAAGAACGGCGTTCAGGCGTTGCGGATGCCGGTCGGAGATCAGACCAGCAACTGGGCCTACATGGTGATCGCGTCACTGGCCTGGACACTGAAAGCGTGGTTTGCATTGCTGCTTCCCGAAACCGGACGTTGGGGCCAAAAATATCAGGCTGAGAAGCAAACCGTGCTGCGCATGGAGTTCAAAACCTTCTTGAACGCTTTCATGCTTGTGCCGTGCCAACTCGTGCGCACCGGGCGGCGCATTCTGTTCCGGATCCTGGCCTGGAACCGGTGGTTGCCGGTCTTGTTCCGCGGGGTGGATGTGTTGCGTCAGCCTCTGCGATGTTGACCCGATCATGACTCTGAGCCCGGGCGATCGAGGTCCCGGTTTCTGTCAACCGTCCAACACCAGCGAGGCTGAACTGAAACAGATTCAACAGAAACTCGATACCTGGAACAGGCCATCCGGGAACGGGATTCTATGCCTCGAATTCTATCGGCGCGAACTGGGCCTCGGCGGACTGGTTATGCGCTTGTTTTGGGACTAGGTGCTATACGCTGTTCCAGTTCCTCGATGTGAGTGCTTAGTTCGAGTTCCATTACTTAGCTTTAGTTAGGATCAATGCACGCCGTTGGCGTGATGATTGAGCCGTCCGGTCTTATGATTACAACGTTCGGGGGTACGCCACTGCCATCGTCACCACAACCGCCTATGATCGCAGGTATTCCCTCGCCCGCGACTACAAGAACACAGATTGGTGCTGCAGGTGCGATCCTTTCTTCCAACTGTTCAACGTGAGTGCTGAGCGTGATTTCCATGTGCGGATTCTATGGACGGGCCGGAACGGAGTCAAGGGAACTGGGAAGGTGGTAGCTTGAATTACACCACTCCACCAACGTCTTCTCGCTAACCTCGCCCATACACTTCGGGCACTTCGCGGCCTCTGACAGCAAGTAGTCAGTCGTCGTCCCATCCCGCCCCGTCGCATCATCCAATAGCCAGCACAGCGGTATCTCAGCTTCGTCCGCACATTGTTCACAGCCGAGGATCTGACTCTGTACCTGGAGGGCTGTGGCTTTGCTGATTGCGATTAGAGCGATTGGCATGTGACTGTGGTTGCAGGTCGGGTGCTAGATGGCAAAGCACGGCAGGAGAGGGCTTGGACTACGCGCGCGGTTGGTTTATCGCGGGAAGTGGGGTTGGGAAGTCGCGGTTTCGATGGCGAACGACTGCTGTCGAGTTTCTGTTTTTCTAGAGATCCCGCAGCAGCTTGGACAGGTCGGTGCCGAGTCCTCCCGCCAAGTCACTCATCTTGATCAGGCAGGGTTCCTTCTTTCCGTTCTCTAATTCGCTCAAGTAGCTGACATCCATTCCGACACGATACGCGAGTTCTTCCTGCGACCAGCTCTGCTTCTTGCGGAGTTGCCGTAGGCGTTTGCCGAACGCGACACAAATGTCGTTGGACATGCGCCCAGCATTGGCTATAGCCTATATTCACACCATAGGCTATAGCCCAAGCTGTATGCAATTGGGAAGGAGGAACCAAATGCTATCAGTCATTCTGCTAGTACTGTCGCTTCAGAGCCCCGACGAGTTGGATCTAATAGGAAGCCGATTGCCTTCGCTGTCCGGAGTACCTGTTACGATAGCCAGTGGACCGCCTAATTTCCCCAGCGATTCTCTCCGCGTGCATCTGTCGGTCGGACTCGACGTTGACGTTTTCAGGAATCTTGAACGCGAGATTTCGGGCTGGAACGCGGAACAAAGTAGGCCTCGGCTTGAAATAGTCGATTCGGCGCTTGAAGCGGAGGTGATTCTAGCAAGACACCCTATCCCAGAGGCCACTCGGATAGAGCGACAGCAAGGCACTACTTTAGGTGGATTGTTCGGGGCGCTGTCTGATGGCCTAAGTTGCGGTGGCATTTCACCGGCAGAATGCAGAGAAAGACAGGAGCGCAGCCGAGCGGATCGCCCCCAACCCACGTGAGGTCACAAGCGTTGTTGCCGGTATACGAATACATATTTCTCCTTGAGTCTGGATCTTTGAAACTCTTGCACCGTGACATGCGAACGACTACCGTCCAGACTAGGCGTTTTCCCGCTGCGAACGACGTGCGCGGCTCTACCGGAACAGAACTCACGACTAGGCTCTTCGAGTTGCTTAGGCAGCGGTGATTCAATCGCTTGAGGACGGTCACAACTCCGAATGTTGACCGAGTTTTCGCCACCAACGTGCGCGGCTGTGTGCGTACACAAAAGACCCCACGAGTTATTGTCAAAAGTGGTGTTTAGGAGATTGATTCAAGCGGCGGCCTGATCGACTTGTGTCGCTTCGACACCATCGTTGAATTTCACTCCGATGATTACCTTGCTCAGATCATCGAATCCTCGTAATCGTCGCCAATTGTTCTCAGCGCACTGGCCCAGTTTGAACATCATGTGCAGCATGCCATCCCGTGTCAGGCAACCTCTGGATCGCTTCGTTCGGTGTCGAATGGTGGCAAAGGTCGACTCAATGGGATTCGTCGTTCTGATGCTCTGCCAGTGCTTGGCCGGAAAGTCGTAAAAGGCCAGCAGTTCCTCTCTGTCTTTCTGCAGGCAGAGTGTGGCTTTCGGATACTTCGGTTCATAGGTTTCAATGAACAAGTCGAATGCCTTCTCGGCGTCTGCCTTCGTCTCGGCCTGCCAGATCGAGTGCAGGGCCTGTTTCGCCTTCGCCTGGACCGACTTGGGCAGGCAGTTGAGGACGTTCATGACTTTGTGCATCCAGCAACGTTGTTGACGTGTCTCGGGATAGATTTCCTCCAGTGCGGCCCAGAACCCCATCGCACCGTCACCGATGGCCAACTTCGGAACATTCATCCCACGGGACTTCAGCTTCAACAAGACCTCGCGCCAACTCTGTGTCGATTCCCGTACACCGTCTTCGATCGCCAGGAAACGCTTCTCTCCGCGTTCATTCACGCCGATCACGACCAATGCACACAACTTGGTTTGTTCCGCCCGAAGTCCGCTGTAGATGCCGTCGGCCCAGACATAGACCCAGCGATCTGCATCCAAACGCTCCTCGCATCCGAGGCGGTACTGTTCGCCCCAAACCTGTTTCAACCGCGATACCGTGCTCGCCGACAGACCCTGCGCCTGGGGACCGACAAGAACTTTTAGGGCCTCACCCATCTCGCCGCTGGAAACGCCTTTCAAATACAACCACGGCACCGCTGCTTCCAGCGACTTCGTCTTCCGAATGTACGGTGGTACCAGGGCCGATCGGAACGTCACAGCTTCGCCCGTCTTGGCACGGACCTTCGGGATTTGGACTGTTACCGGACCCAATCCCGTCTGCAGTTCGCGTTCCGGCAGATAACCGTTGCGTACCACCCCGGCGTTTCCTGTCTCAGTTCGCCGGCCACCGTGCTGGGATAGCAGCTCTGCCAATTCGGCTTCCACTGCGCGTTGGATCAGTTGCTGTGCCCCAACTCGTAGTAGTTCTGTTACTGGATCCTCAATCGTTTCTCGACCTTCCGGTCCATTCACGTTACTCTTGCTCACAGTGGCGTATCTCCTATGGTTGCTTTGAAGTTTTGTCACAACAAATCAACCAGATACGCCGCTCTTATTCAATCCCTCAAACACCAGATTCGGTTATAACTCACAACTACACCATCCGTTCCGTCGCTTCAGTTCCCTCTCCTTCTCCGGTAATCCGAACATTCCAAGGCTCCCTGCTAGGACTGTAGGAGCGCGAGAACGAATAGAGACACAAAATGACAATATGATCTTCATTGGATCTCTTCGCAGTGAAATTTCCACAGTTCTCCTGTGTTTTCATAGGGTTTTCCTGCCCCAAACACCCCTACTGTACATATATTAAGAACAAATATTTAAGAATCATGTATTAAGCACGACGGGGGTTGTGAAAAATCAGAAAAGGATTGTGCTCAGAATCCATAGAGAGCTACTGAAACTCGGATTCGACATTTCCCAGCGATCAGTTTCCCGGCAAGGAGTTCCCTGCCCTGGGCAGTTCACCGCCAAGAACACCCAGGGACGGTATATACCCGCTTTACTGGATCTCCAAGGGCAGACGATGCCATTCAGTGCCCTGCCTTCTTGTTGTGCCACCCCGGCCCGGAAACTGCATCCACAGCCCCAAAATGGATTTGCCGCTCTGGTATCACGCCGGAGCCATGGGCAATAACTTCACCCACACGACTGACGCATAAGCCAGGCGATCTTGGAATCGGGAAAGACTCCGGAAAAGTTTCAGGATCTTTTTCTTGCAGGAGTCTATTTTGGGAGTAGTCCGAACAGTTCCCGGTCCTCCGGCTTCGACAGGAAGCCATCGAGATCCTGCAGCACGGCCTCTTTCGCTTCAGGGTCCGAACTGAATTTCTGCATCATGCAGTGACCTACCAGTGCCGCGCGGCGTTCATTCAGTTTGCGCTGTTCCTCCCGGATCTGTTTCTTGACCGCAGCGAGTCTTTTCTTGAGCGCATCCCGCTCATTTTTCTGCTGCTCCAGCAGCTTCTTTTCCTCTGCCGTAAGCAGGGAAAGTTCTTTATCGGTATTCGGCATTTCTTCTCCTTAAATGTGTTCCAGATCCGGCCGCCAGAATCTCGATCTCCGAGCCTTGATCGCCTGGATATTCCCGTCCGTTCATCAGCCTGTCTCCATCATCGCCCATTTGGACTTGGACAATGCCCGGGTTGTCCAGAAGCTTCATTCCGGCCCGCCCAGTAGCCAAACCATCCACCGTCCCAACGGTATCCGTTCAATATTCTTTTCCAGTGTCTGCGGCGGCCGACTCCCCACGCAGCCCGTCGTTGTATAACCACGGTTGAACTCCTTACGTTCGGCCACCGCCGGCGTCGAGTCTAGCGCGATCGTCTTCAGGTCCATTTCGCTATGATTCCCTGCCCCCGTCGAATAAGTCTCCAGGAATGTATAGTCAAAATCAGAAGCTCTGTCCGCGAGGAAGTACTGTCCGGTGACCCGGCCGATTTGCACCCGCCGTGCGCGGATGGGTTAAGCATAATAATACGGAGCCAGGAATCGGTGCAGGAACCCATCGGCTCCTGGAGGCTCTGTTTCTTGCGGCGCACACATGCCGGCCATCGCAAAGAGTACGGCCGCACCAACGGTCCCTGGGTCGCCGCTTCGGGCGGCTCGTGGTGCCGGGTGGCCGCCCGCGAGATCGCCCCGGTTTTCCGTTGTTCGCTCTGACTGGCCCGCGATCCACCGCGCCGAATGTTGTCTCGCCATTTTCCCGTAGCCTTGCTTGCTCCGGCGGGGACCGGCGCAGGGACCGCGGCCAGACCGCGCCGCTCGCCCCGGGGGCGTCTGTCACGGCCCCTGCTCTTTGGCCGGTGATTCCCTGCCACCCCGCAGCTAGCGACGGACCCCCTGGCCGGGTTTGGTCGGTGCCGTCTGTTCCGGGTGAGCGACACACGCTCCAAACCCTTAAACCAGGAGGATTCAATCAATGGCGAGTAACTCAAAACCCGCGGGGGAACTCAGGATCGGAGCCGTCAAGGCGACCATTTGGGAAAACGAGGTCGGGGGCATCACCCGGCATAACGTCACCTTTTCGCGCATCTACCGAGACGAGGGTCAGTGGAAGACCAGGCAGAGCTTCGGCTTCAAGAACCTGCTCACTCTCGCCAAGGTCGCCGACCAGGCGCACACGCTCATCGCCGAGCGCAACGCCGAGGCGGCCAGCGCGGCAGAGGACAGCGAAGCCGTATAAACGGCCGCACCTTACGGCGGCGGGTTCACCCCCGTCGCCTTTTTGGTATCGAGAAGCGGTACGGCTCCAATCTTCTAGCGATCCAGGCGAATCGTTTCAGCCCCTTTGCTAGGCTCTATACCCGAGCTATGCTGAGGGCCGAGCGGCCCAGTGTTCTCTTCGACCGAGCGACGGCTCGTCTGGCAGAAGGTAAAGAGCCTACTTCCCGGTGTCATCGTCCTTGAGCGACCTGTCTCGTCCGCACGAAACCGGGCTGTGAAGCCTTGTGGTGTCTCCTGAGTGCTCTGCCAACTCCGGAGCAGCGTGCCACTCGCGATGCGATGCTCCGGGTCCCCGAGCGGAGCCGACGATTCGAACCTGGGAGGTGTCCGAAATCCGTCAGCTCAGCTGCGTGTAGCCGTCAACGATCGTTTTGTAGTGCGCTGTCAATTTCGTGATCTGCTGACTCAATTCGTCGATTTGCTGCTTCAAGCCCGCCATGCTGTGGCTTTGCCATCGCAACTCCCTCCGCAAGGTCACGACGGATACGGCCTGCAGCTTCATCGCGTCGGGTTCTGGTGCAGATAGGATTGTCGGAAGGATAAGATCAGGAGTGCGCGGCGCAGGCGGCAGGGCGATCCCCGTCGCGGCCCGTTCAAAGTTGCACACACGTATCGCCGACAAAAAAGAAGAGCTGTGCTGGTATAGCAGCACAACGGCATGATGTTACAATGGCAGGCAGTTCTCATGAGAAAGCTCGCCGTAAGCATCACAAAGGGGGGGACTGGCAAGACGACCACAGCAGTGAACCTGGCAGCCGGCCTAGCGCTGCAAGGGGCACGTGTCCTTCTGATTGATGCTGACAGTCAAGGACAGGCTGGTCAAATGCTCGGACTGAAGCCCGAGCATGGACTTGCAGAGGTCATTTCTCAAGCTACGAAGCCTGAGACGGCGGTGGTTGAAGCCAGACCAAATCTCTATTTGTTGGCTGGCGGTAGAGCGCTAGCTGGCATCCGTCGGCTTATCGCTAGGAAGGATTTCGGGTCTGAGCGGACACTTACCGAGGTTCTTGAATCTATAGAAGGTCAGTACGACTTCGTTATTTTCGATACGGCTCCCGGCTGGGACCCCTTGACAGTCAATGTTTTGTTCTATGCAACTGAGGTTTTAGCCCCCGTTTCCCTGGAGATCCTCGCGATCCAAGGACTCGTTGAGTTCATTGGCAATATTGATTCAATCCAGAAATACAATCCAGCCATCACACTTCAGTATGTACTGCCTACCTTTTTCGACCGGCGAGTGAAGAAATCAGCAGAGATCTTTGCTCAACTTGAAGCCTACTGTGGAGACAAACTCTGCCCACCAATCCGCTATAACGTACGTCTAGCTGAGGCCCCAGGCCACAGTCAGACGATTTTTGAATACGCCCCAAAATCAGTGGGGGCTCAAGACTACCAAAGGCTTACCGAGAGGATTCAAAATGGCAGAGCGTAAAACCACGCCCGATATCATGGGAGCATTGTTGGGGAAAGAGCCGGAACCTGTGTCAAAGTCAACCAAGCCAAGAAAACAGCGAGACAGTATGTCGATGAGACATCATACTGGCTTCCCAGCAAGACAGCCTGCTGGTGATCTAAAAGCTGTTAAGGCGACGTACTATTTTTCTCCTGAAACTATAGAAGCAATTGATGAAGCCTGGATGAGGCTGCGTCGGCTGGCTGGAACTCCAGGACGGTCTAGCGTTTCCAAATCACTGATCGTAGAGAATGCAATTCAAATGGCGCTCCAGGAGCTTGAGAACAAGGGGGACAAAAGCCAGATTGCCAGTATGACAGTACGCCGCCATCGGTGACTGAACAGTTGGCTGGTGGCGGAAGGACTCTGCAATTTTAATCTTTCTTCCGTGCGTTTTAGGAAAGGTCTTACTGGTTCGCTTCCGAGATCCTACTCGAGGTTGTAATCCCAGCGAAAGAGGCACAATGGTAAGCCCAGGTTGTGTTCCAACAATCTGACTGAGTGTTTCGGCCCGCACGCCGCGCTGGCGGGGTTGGTGGGCAGGACCAGGGCGACGACGAGCCAGTCGAAGAGCATCCGGATTCTGGGGAGATGGAGTTTGACCGAAGGCGCTGCCATCCGGCTTTGCAGTTCTTCGACGGAGGCCGCCATGTGGACCGACTCGACCTCGCGCAGATCGGCGATGCCGTGCCGTGCGTCGTCGGGGTCGGGCGCCAGCAGGGCAGGGAGCCGTCCCTCGCGGCTCCGCTCCACCGGCGGTGCGGTGACGGCACGGCGGATAGCCGACGGGTTCGGGGGTGGATCAGCGGTCATTCCATTGGATGATAAGGTCCTTTGAACTAAGCCGCAGGCGCTCGGAGTCTGCGTCCTGTAGATAGATCCCTTCCCATACAGTGGGGTCATAAGGAGGTGGCTTATGACCCCACTACGAAAACGACTGCTGGATGAACTCCGGCGACGCAACTATGCGCCTGGAACGATTCGCAGCTACATGATCACGTTCGAGCAGTTTCGCCAATACCTGGGCAAGTCTCCCGCCGATGCGGGAGGCGAGGAACTGCGACGGTTCCAGCTGCACATGTTGCGGAAGCAGAAGCTGGCCCCCAAGACGGTGGAGGCTCGGATCTCCGCGTTGCGCTTTCTCTACAAGAAGGTGTTGCGCCGAGCCGATCTGGCCATCGATGACCTGCCATTTCCCAAGACGGCCCGGAAACTGCCGACGATTCTGAGTCCAGATGAAGTCGGGCAGTTGATCCAGTCGGCCGTGACACCGATGCACCGGGCGATCCTGATGGTGCTCTACGGCACCGGTGCCCGCCGAAGAGAAGCTTCGATGTTGAAGGTCACCGACATCGACAGCCGGCGGGGTTCTGGTGCAGATAGCGAAGGGACTTGGCGATAATGGGATATGGCGCATCGCAAAACTGAACGGAATCCCCTATTTGCCGGACGTTGGTTCGAAGACGACATCATTCTCCTCTGCCTTCGCTGGTATTTTCGATTCAAACTGAGTTACCGGGACCTGGTTGAGATTTTAGGTGAGCGGGGTGTATCGATTTCGCACACCACGATCTTGCGTTGGGTCGTTCGCTATGCGGACACGTGTGAAAAGCGCTGGCGCCGATTCGAGCGACCGGTGGGTGGGAGTTGGCGGGTTGATGAAACGTTTATCAAGGTGCGGGGCCAGTGGATGTATCTGTACCGCGCCGTGGACGGACAGGGCAACACCGTGGAGTTCTATCTCAGTCGAACACGTGGCATCGCGGCGGCGAAGGCCTTCTTTCCGAAGGCACTGAAGCATCATCGGGAGCCACACAGCATCACCTTGGATGGCCACCAGCCGAGCCATAGCGCGCTGCGGCGCATGGGAATGAACGGTGAGTTCAACTTCCGGGGGCGGAACATGGTGACGATTCGTTGCTGTCAGTATCTGAACAACGTTGTGGAGCAGGACCACCGCCGGGTGAAGGGGCGCTTGCGCCCGATGTTGGGATTCAAGACGTTCTACAATGCGCGACGCGTGATTATCGGCATCGAGTTGGCGCAGAAGATTCACAAACGCCAGTTCGCAATTCCGGTCCCATGGCAATCGACTCCCGCAGTGATCTGGCGTCACGTCATGGCAGCATAGTCCGCATCGCCGCAGCGCACTCCTAGTCTTATCGCTCTGACAATCCTATCTGCACCAGAATCCACTTCCTTCAGCAGTGCGAATACACATATTGCGTGCAAAATGAGAAGAGCGAATGGCGCTTTGTGCCGCATGAACGTGATTCAGAAACCGGATCCATTCCTGATGGCATTCGGGCGGGGCGATTCCAACATGGACGTCATTTGGAAGTTCAACCTTCCTGCGGCGGAGCGTCTGAAGGTTTTGAAATCACTCGACAGGTCTAACATAAATGCGTTCTCGCTGTTTCAGTCTGAAGAAAGCCTTATGGAGACGATGGCTTTTCGAGAGCTAAATTGCTGCAGGCTATAGTTTCCGGTGAAACCACCAACGAAATCGCAATCAAGAGCACTCCCGGGCTTATCGCTCCGACAATCCTATCTGCACCAGAATCCTCGCTGGGCGATGTTGCTAACGCCGCCTCCGTCAGCGGTCGAAGGTCTCCTCCAGTCCGGCAATGATCATGATGGTGACCTCCTGGCCACGACGGTCGACCACGACGAACGGTATCGTCTCGCCGTCCACACAAAGCGTTACAACAAGCAGATTCCCGGCCATCACGTACAGGTAGACGTCAAGTTTCTCAGCTTTGTCGGGAGGAACAACAGCCCGATCAAACGTTAACAATACACGGCGATCAACGATGCCACGCGCATCCGTGCCCTAAAGGTTTACCTCCGCCATAATCAGAAAAACGCCATTGGCTTCGTTGAGCATGTGCTTGAGAAATTCCCGTTTCGTGTGCAGAGCATCCGGACCGACCGCGGGCACGAATTCCAGGCCAAGTTCCACTGGTATGTCGAAGACAACGGCATTCGCCATGTCTACATCAAGCCGCGCTCTTCACAGCTCAACGGCAAGGTCGAACGCTCCGATCGGACCGATCAGGAAGAATTCTATCCGTTACTCGACTACGTCGACGATGTCGATCTGAACAAGAAACTGGCCGAATGGGAACGCTGCTACAACCTCACTCGACCCCATCGCGCCTTCGGTGGCCGAACCCCTTATGAGGCACTCCTAGAACCTTTACAATAGCAACATCATTTGTACGACTAGGTCGTGCACATCACAATCATGAGTCCGACCAGCCTGTGAGTGTCAGCTGAGAATAGAATTCCTGCTATGGGCAAAGAACCAGGGAAGTTCATGCGCGAGTTCAAATGCGAGTATCACCCATGCGATACCTCGGTTGAACTGTATTCGAAGGATGACCAGAGATTGACTTGCACAAGCGACCCCCACACCGATGCAGAGTACATGTCGGTCAATGAACCGGCAGTGCTCGCTGCATTTGTCGTGTTCTGTAGTAAAGAAGGACAAGAGATCTTCCTCCGAGGCTGCACAAACAGCTTGAACGAATAAACACTGTCCTCACCCATTTTGACACGCGGAGAACAATCCATGACAAAGCGCCAGATGCCAACACACTATGAGTTGCTTTGGCCAACCCTCAAGGCATTGGAAGAACGGGGTGGTTCCGCCTCCATTCAGGAGCTTTCCGAGCGGGTGGCCGCGGATCTGGCGCTACCCGACGAGATTTTGGCTGTTCTGTACAAAGACGGCACACAATCCCAATTTGATCGTCTCGCTTCCAAGGCGCGATCCCGTCTCAAGTTTGTCCGTGCCATCGACGATATATCGAGAGATATTTGGACGATCACAGAAGTTGGGCGAAGAATTAATACGGAGCAGGAAATACTTGAGCTAGTCCGCATGAAACGCAAGATTGGCGATTTCTTTCGGAATACGCTTGGCGCCAACCTGACTAACCCACGATGGTCGTGGGGTGCCTACAATCCCGACACGAACCAGTTATTTTTACGGGTGTGGGCGGACGACATCGATAGAAGCGACGAGGAGAGCAGCGACCGCGTTCTCGTCTTGGGGGCACATTGGAAGCGTAAATCTCCCGGCTTACCTGAACGTAAACGGCACATGGAGGAGTTGCGAAACGATGCGGAAGGCTACGGTGTTGTATGTGAGGCGAAGAATCCACGGCCACTCCTGCCCCGGTCGATCGCGGGCTTCAACCACGGGGTTTTACTGAAGTTTGGTGAGCTTATTGAAGACGACAATGGTGTCTATGCGCGGATTATTGATCGGGTGCCAGTGGCAGAGATCGCGGCAATCCGCACCGCGTATAAATCCCTTGTGCCCGACCTGAAGTCGATCCTGGCAGGACGTGCAGATACTACAACAAAGGAGGCCCTGACCCACGCCCGGGTTGGTCAGGGTAGATTTAGAAGTGAGGTGATGAAACTCTGGGGTTCCCGGTGCTGCGTGACCGGGTCGAAAATCCGCGATGCGATCCGTGCGTCACACATCAAGCCATGGCGGAGCTCTACTGACCAGGAACGACTCGATCCGAATAACGGTCTTCCACTCATTGCTACGCTGGACGCACTCTTCGATGCGGGGCTTATCACTTTTGAATCGGGCGGTACGCTGCTGATTTCAAAGCGAGTGGATGCTGGCGAAAGGAATCGCCTTGGACTGACAGCACGTAAACTCGAACGGAAACCGAGTGGTCAAACTGCGAAATATCTTGCATATCATCGACAGCACGTATTTGTCGGTGCTAAAGGCGTGGATGCGAACGAGACGCGCTACCCTATGCCTCGGGGGCTCTAAACTGCGCGATTCACAGACATGGTTCCAATCTGGCCCCCCAAGTGGTTTCCCCTGAAATGCTCACCGACCGACTCAATATTCAGTTCTGAAACGACAATTAGATTCCCCGTTCTGAACTGAACGGTGAACTCGCCGCCGAGCCAGCCGGGAGTGTTTGTTTCATTCCATGCTTACCCGATGTTGCGATTGGATTACCTCGAGTACACACCGCTGATCCCACCATGTTGACTGCCGCACTAGAATCACGAACACCATCAGGGTTACATCTGAAGAGCAGCAGTCGCGCCGCGGAATCCGTGCCGACAAGGATCTGGACTGTTGGTCCGTTAGGGGGGGAGAGGCCGCTGCCGCCGTGCTTGCGACATCATAAAGGATGCCGGCTCAACCGGTCGATGCAACACATGCATTAAATGTTTCTGCCGGAGTTGCGAACTCCAGCGTCTTGCGTGGCCGCTCGTTGAGTTGCCGAGCAACCGCGTCCAAATGTTCCTGTGAGTGTAGCGACAGATTCGTCCTTTTGGGAAAGTAGTATCGAAGCAGACCATTGGTGTTCTCATTCGATCCGCGCTGCCATGGACTCCGTGGGTCGCAGAAATAGACGGCAATGTTTGTCGCCAGGGTAAACCGCTTGTGATCCGCCATTTCCAGACCGCGATCCCAGGTCAGTGATTTGTAGAGTTGCGTCGGTAGTTGATGCGCCTGTTCGATGAGCGCGTTGACAACAGTTTCGGTCTTCTTGTTGGGAACCTTCGCCAGCATCACATAACGCGAGTGACGTTCGACCAGAGTGGCGATGTAGGTGTGCCTCGATCCGGCGATCAGATCCCCTTCCCAGTGACCGGGGACCGCACGATCTTCGACTGAAGCCGGGCGCTCACGGATCGAGATCATGTCTTCGATCTGTCCCTTTCCATAACCTTGTTGCATGGATCATCCCGAAGGATGCCTTATCATCGTGTTTTTCAACACAGGGGATAACCTGGATGCCACATAAGTTCAACGCAGCGCGACGGCACAAGTTTGATAAGGCGCAGTACCGGGTGATCAACTGGGCAGAATATAACGAGAGCCTGCGCCAGCGGGGTGATCTGACGATTTGGGTCAGTGATGAGGCTCAAAGTGTGTGGAGCGCGCCGCGCCGCACGTCACGGGGTGGCCAGTGGAGATACTCGGATCTGGCGATCGAGACATGCCTGACGCTGCGCACGGCGTATCGGCTGGGGTTGCGACAGACTCAGGGACTTATGGGATCCATCGGCACGCTCATGGGGCTGGATATACGGGTGCCGGATTACTCCACACTGTCGCGTCGTGCAAACGGCTTGAGCATCGCTCAGGCGGTGAGGCAAGCCGGGTCTGTGCCTGTCCATCGGGTGGTGGACAGTACCGGCCTCAAGATCTTCGGAGAAGGAGAATGGCTCGCGCAGAAGCATAAAACCAGGGGAATACGCCGCCGCTGGCGCAAACTCCACCTCGGACTGGACCTGGCCAGCGGTGCGATTGTTTGCGCCAATCTGACTCACGATGACGCTGGAGACAGCACCGCCTTACCCGGGCTCCTGGATCAACTCGATGCCCCTGTCACGGGCTTTCTGGCGGACGGTGCCTATGATGGAGCGTCCACACGGGATCTGCTGAGGGAACGGTATGGGGAGACCCTGGATGTGGTTATACCGCCGCCAAAGAACGCAGTGACCCGACCGCAATCGGCGCGGGATCCAACCGTTAGGGATCGCCATATTGCCCAGATCCGCAGCAACGGCCGCATGGCCTGGCAGGCGGCCACAGGGTACAACCAGCGCAGCCGGATAGAAACGCAGATCGGCCGTTGGAAGGGTGTCATCGGCCCCAAGCTCAAATCCCGCAGCTTCTCCAGGCAGATCACGGAAATCAAGGTCGGCCAGAAAGTTCTGAACACAATGACCGCACTCGGACGGCCTGTGTTCGAACGCATCGCCTGACGCTACCGCTTGGGAAAGGGCGGATTCCATCTCCGCCCCGATCCATGCAACAACGCTCTCCATCACGGGATGCTCCTGCACGCCACGACATTGTGGGCGGTCAGAGTGAAGCTGGCCTCGATCCTGTAACCGGCCCTTGTCAGATGGGCGCTCAGTTCATCCAAGGTCATCAGTTCCCGGTAGCCCCAGTTCAGTTCGTCCGAAAAAGCGCGATAGAAGAGGCGTACGGCCAGGCAGTCGCGGGGACAGCTACTGATTTGAAGGCCTCCGGGCTTCAGGAATCCCCTGAAAAGGTCGAGTACGGTGGGTTTCGCCGCGTCTTCGTAGTGCTCGATCAGGCCCCAATCGATTCCAACATCGAAACCCGCCGGTCTTTCCACGGCGAAGAAATCCTGCCGAAGGTATTCAATCCTGGACAGGTCGCGGCGCAGGACGATCCAGGGATCCTTCCATCCGCGGGGCGCCCGCACGCGAACCATGGCGGGGGCTTTCATAAAACGTTCGTAGGCCACGAGATCCCTGTCGATCAGAAGGACCTTGCCGCCACTGCCGAACAAGGCCTGGATCATAGCCGCTTCCCAGCCGGCTTCCGCGCCAAAGAACACGATGTCGGGGTTCGGACGAATGTCCATTCGAGAAAAAGCGCGTATCTTGCCCCTGAAGTCCAGAATCGAGTTACGCTTCTGCTGGGCGCAGGCAAGGGCAAGTCGCAGAAGCCGGCGCGACAGGCCGAAGGATGTCCCCTCGTTGACGCGCCGCCAGTCCGATGCCAGAAGTCGATCGAGGCGTTCGTTGAATGCCGTCCAGTCCATTGCTCCGTTCCTGGCGGGATCGGCAACATTCCGGGGATTGAACTCCCGCGCGAGTGGCAGCGTTCGCCGCATGATTCCAACAAGGTAACACTGATGATCTTTTCCGCCGCGTCGAAGCTTTTCCACATGAATTCTATCCAGGTCGTCAGTTGGGACGTCGACGGGACCCTGTACTCGACCCGCCGCGCCGCGTGGCATGTGGGGATGCGCGCAGCGAATGCGGCGATTCGAAGGCGCGGGCTGGACCCAATTCGAGAACTCGCCGAACTGCGGGAACTCTGGCGGCGCGTTGAACGGGCCCGGGCCGATGCGAGAAATCCGGTCCGAGTCCATGCCGATTCCGGCAGGCGCCGCGAACTCGAGAGCAGATGGTGGGCGCCTGCGATTGCATCTCTGGGTCCAAGGCCGGGGGTGAAGGCACTGCTCCGCCACTTTCAAGGACGGGTTCGTGCCCAGGTTATCCTCACCGACTACGAGTCGGATTACAAACTGCAAGGCCTGGGCCTCGAGGAATACTTCGACGCCGTGTACGTCGGTGAGCGTATGGGATTCCTTAAACCGAGTCCGGCGCCGTTCGCAAGGGTACTTGAAGATTTCGGTCTGGCGCCCGAGTGCATGCTCCATATCGGCGACAGGGTGGACACGGACGGCGCCGGGGCGGCTGCCGCGGGCTGTCCGTCAATCATACTTCGAAAGGACTTTCGTTCCTTCGGGGAACTCTATACGCTGCTGGCAAGGAACTCCGGCCGTTCGGTAGCCCCGTGAATTCCGTCGCCGGGATTGACGAACGCATTGGGTCAGCCTGAATTCGAGGCATTCATGAAAGTCATCGTCACTCCCGAAGGGGAACCCATCGCGTTGAAGGATGACGGCACCTGGAAATCCGCCAGGGGCTCTGGATCCGTGCTCGACCTCTGGAAGGGTCTCGATCCGAACGGGGAAATCGTGCAGATGTTCGCCGGACTCTTCGATCGCGTGATCGTCCATGTCATCGATACCGGCGAACGGATCGTGTGCGCCCACCACGGGGACCGTATCGAATTCGCCGGTGCCGCCGGGGACGATTCCGCCAGCCTCGCCATCGATATCCACGCGTACCAGGCGGAACGGTTGGCCGATCGGGTTGCCCGGGGGACCATCGATCCCCTGGAACGCTTCCGGATTGCACGGACCCTGATAGCGGCGCGCCAGACGGGTTCGAACAGTCTGCTGCGCAATCCGTTGATGTCGAACAGCAAGCTGCGAAAGATCGTTTCAGGGAAGAACCTCATTCACGTCCTCCTCGCATCCCCCGATCCCGAAGAGGAAGGAGACGCCCGCTTCAGTTGGTTCTACGTGGACGGGGAGTGGGTCGTCGTGCCGGGGTTCCACGGGACGCCGCAGCGCGCGTTCCGCCTGTCCGTCGACGATGCGCTGGAACTCCAGAAACAACTCTTCAAGGCCATGAGCGCGGGCGGTCTGATGGATTGGGTCAAGATGGCACAGTGGTACGTCGCCTGGCGAAAGAAGGTCGAGGTCGCCGTCCAGCCGTGACACCGGAATCGTCCGGGAACCGCAAGGGCCTGACACCGTGCCTGGTCGACGCCCGGTTACGCGAGGCGCCGCTCTCCCTGGTTGAACTCCGGCGAACTCTCCCCCTTCGGCTGCGGACGCCGAACGTGACTGCGTCCTGGCGTGCCTTGAGTCGTGTCCTCGCAATGGCTGGAATCTGCCTCGGGCTTCTCAGCCTCCTGGACGTGGAGGGCGGCGTGCCCTTGCTCTGGCAGGCGCCCGCCCTGGCCGGGGTATGGATTTTCTACGGCTGGGTCCTGGTGGGACTGTTTGCGCTGGGCCACGATTGCGGCCACGGGTCCTTCTCGAACCGGAAGTGGGTCAATACCCTGATTGGACATCTCTGCATGTCCCCCCTGGGGAACAGTCTGGTCGCGTGGCAAATCACCCACGACCATCACCATCGCCACACGCAGCTTCAAGGCCAGGAAGTCGACTGGTCCGCCAACCTGAGAACACGTGCGGAGGTTCGGTCATCGTCCGGCCGGCACACGGCTCTGGTGCGGTTGGGGTACCGGCTGCCCTTCGGTATGCTCATCTGGATCGTGTGGAACACGCTACGCCGCGCCGTCAATCTGCGGTCCATGCTGACCTCCGAGGAGTGGCGGACATGGAAGAAGCCGTTGCGGCGATCCAATCTGTGGATGTGCGGATCGGTTGTCCTGATCTACGGCGGACTGTGGCTATCGGCCGGGTTCTGGGGCATGCTCAAGTATCATGGCGTGCCGGCGGCGGTCGCGATGCTGACCGGATCGTTTATCATCACGATCCAGCATGCGAATTCCCGGAGTCTGATCTACACTGCCGACGGTTGGGAGCCGGCGCGCAGCCAGATGGCTTCCACCTTCGACGTTCGATTTCCGAAGTGGGTGGAGTACCTCTGGTGCAATATCAACATTCACATCCCGCATCACGTGGCCCCGGAGATTCCCTGGTACCATCTGCCCGAATCCGCGCGCATTCTGTCCGCCGCCCTGCCCGGCAGTTACCTGGAGAGCCGTTTCAGCGTGGAACACCTCGAGTTCTTTTGGCAAACCCCGTTTCTGCAACCTGTCAAGGACAAGGGATATTTCATCCTGGACCCGGCCGGGTGGGTCTGACGGGGGCGCGCCGTCCCCCTTGTCGTCCTTCCGCTGTCCTTTCAAGGTTGATCGAGCGACTCCCACAGGCAGGGATACAGCGGTAGAAACTTGAACTGCGCGTCAAGGTCGTGCGGCGCCGGACCGGCGGCCATTCGCCGGCGGAATTCGCTCGCGTTCATCTGTTGAAACCGGACCGGCCCTAGACGCCGGCTTTCCCTCTTGTTCCGGTACTCCGTGTTCAACTCGGCGAGCAACCGGTCGCACCGTTCCGTAATTCCCGGCAGTACGCACCCCGGCAACCCGTCGCCGCGAATGAGCGTCAGTTTGTAGTGGGGTATCGGATCCGTATCGGGCTGGGACGGAAAGCACGTCAGAAAGTCCGCGCCGTCCATCGCGGGGTAGTCGCCGCGGATCTTCCCGTATGCTTCGGCCAACTGTTCGCCCGTCAGTTTCTCGCCGGTGAAGGAGTACCCGAGCCCCCAGCGCCGCAGAAAGCGAAGATCCGGCAATTCTCCCACCCATTCCTTGACCAGAAAGACATCTCCGGTCCGATAACGGCGCGCGCCGTACGGGTGGCTGACCACCATCCGGTACGCCTTTCCTTTTCGCAGACGGCTGGCGGGTTGCAGGTTCTCCGGACTCTGCGAGGCGTCGTCATCGAGGAATTCATAGAACACGCCAGGCGCCACCGGAAGGAAGGCGATTCCATCCCGGTCGAAATGGGTAATCGTTTCGACGGTTTCCGTCGACATCGAATACATGGGGACCAGACGATAGCGCGGCGCTGGAAGATAGGTCCGCACACGTTCCAGAAACGGTGCGACATAGCCGCCGGTCCAGGAGACATACGTGTCGACTCCCGGCGCCCACTCTTCAATTGGCAGGAATTCGGGGCTGGCCGCGATCCGTTCCAGGCGTTCCCGGCTGCCTCGCGAAACCAGCCGCCGGACGATCCTGTGGATCGGGGCCGGAAACGTGTGCGATTTGCGCACGTAGTCCCGGACCAGTGCCGAGCTTTCCTGCCAGTTCCGGTTCAGTTCGTCAAGGAACGTCGAGAGCGTCGACGGATTGGTGCTGTAGAGGACCCCCGGGTTGGACAAACTCACAATCCACAAGCGAATCGCGCTCGTTGCGTAGCGGTCCCTCAAACCTTGAAGCGCGGGATGCCGCTCGACGCGATACGGCGCCTGCAAGACCTCGAGCCGGGAAGGGCTCCGCGTTTCTTCCAGAAGCAGCGCGGTCAGGGATTCGTCGTTGTCCAGCGAACCGAAAACATAAAGGCTCGTCCGGGCGACATCCAGACTCCAGAAACACCGAAGGAATACGTCGATGAAGGTGAACCGGACTTCACGAAGCCGTGCGTTCGTGTAAGGAATCTCCTTGGGTTGGCCTGTCGATCCGGAAGTCTTCGCCAACCGGGGGCTCCGAGGTCCATGCCGGGCATCGGCCCGGTCTCCGGCCGGCAAGCCGATACTGTCGGCGAGCGGCGTTGCGCGCCGGATGCAGTATCGTCGTTGAAGCCGTGCCTGGAACGACCCGAAATTACGGATTCGCCAGCGGTGGCGAAGTTGAAACAGAGCCCCCGCGATACGTAGCGAGATGCCGATGGCGGCCCGAAGCGCATCGTTGATCCAGGCACGCATCACAGATCCCGTGCGGCGACAGACAGCGCGTGCTCCAACCGTTGGCCAATGCCTGCCACGTCCTCCTCCTCCAGCAGAGCCGGATCGTAGGTCAGCGTCATCCAGGTCTGTCCCGAATGCGTCACCGCGGCCATCATCAGGGCGTGGCGCATGTGCAGCGCTCCGATTACCTCCATGCCCAGGACGCCCGCGAATTCTTCATCCATCTGTCCGTGCCACTGTTGGACGTGGGTCAGCGCCGCGCTCCCCATGTCGGCCCAGGGGCGGTTCAGGTATCCCCTCAACAGGGGGACCGAAGCCGGGAAGGGCCAGCGGGTCAGGATGTGTCTTTTTGGAACGGCCCACTCTCCGTGCCGGCGGGACCAGTCGATCTGGCTTCGGATCTGGCGGCATTTCGATTGAAGGGTGTCGTCGCCGGCGAAACGGCGATACACGCGAATCCGGCTCGTCCCGTTCCCGAATCCTCTGAACGCGTCTTCGCGGATGTTCATCGGTAACCACACGCCCGTTTTCCGCCCGGTTGTGCCGTGCTGGCTGTTCCACCAGTGCAACGTATCCAGCGCGCAGACGAGCAGGACGTCGTTATATGTAAAGCCTTCTCTGCTCCGTGAAAGTCCCAGGAACTCCGAAGCCCGGATTCTCAACGTCGTCCAATTGCGTTCGGGCGAGAGCGGCGCCTTGCGCGTCCGGATCGGGTGGCATCGTCCCCTGTACGCCGAAGGGGTCTTCGATGCGCGCACGGCGGGTTGGCGCAACCTGAGGGGCTCGAAAGGCGCCATATGCTCCACGAACCGGTCCCGGCCCGAAGCGACTCGCAACTGGTGACGGACCCACATCAGCGTGCTGAGCAGATCCCCCGCGGCGTGATGCATGCGAGTGACAAGACGGGCGGGACTGTTCTTGCCCTGGATCAACAACTGGCGAACCGGCGTCTCCCGGTCCAGGCGAAATGGAACTCGAAGGAATTCCCGGATGGCGCCGTCCGTGTTGCCGCCTTCGGCGACGGTCAAGCCGTGTTGGGGGGCTTCCAGCCGCCGCCATTTCCTTCCCGCGACCGAGGAACCGGTCGAGGGATACAAGTTGCGGGCGCTGAGCGCGCCTTTCCGCAACCGTGCGCCGTCGGGCGCATGTTGGAAATGAAGAAGCAGGGCATAGTCCAACGGGCGCAGCCGGCTGTCCATCGCGCGGCATACCAGATCGAGCGTGCCGAGATCTCCGCTGGACATCAACAGGCGACGCCGGTATTCGTCCGGGTCTCGATGTGACGCCGGGGGAACAATCGAAAACCGCGAACCGGATCCTTCCGAACGAACTGTCTCAACTCGATCCAGGCAAGGTGTGGACGCATGTGATGAACGCGATGAAGGGACAGTCCCAGCGAGAACCAGAACATGAAATGCCCGTAATAGTCGTGCGAACGCGTTCGTGCGGGGCCGGTCGAGAAGCCCGCGTGGGTCATGTAGGCGAATGGATACCAGAGCAGGAGAGATACCAGAATCAATGTCGGGAACATTCCCCAGAAGAGCCGTGCCGGGCCGACGATGTTGAGAAAGACAGCGTAAACAAGGGCAATGCCGGCGTAGTTCAGAAGCAGGTTCACGACGTGGTATCGATCGATCGCATCCCGCCTCAGTAACCAGAAGAACCAGTGGTGCGGCATTCCGATCGCCCGCAGAGGCAGTTCCCAGTCGCGCCTGGGTTTGACGAAGTGATCGGGATCCTTGTCCTCCAGATTGGTAAAGCGATGATGCAGCAGGTGCGTTCTGCGAAAGTTCGTGTAGGGGACCATGCTGGGGAGCAGGGCAAGCCGCGCCCACCAGAGATTGGCCGCCCTTGTTCGGCCCAACAGCCCGTGAGTCCCTTCGTGAGCCATCACCGTGCCTGCGAACACTAGGTATGTGCGGCAAAGCACGTCCAATGTGTAGGCCCACGCACCTTGGGGCGTGTAGAGAAGACTGCCCAGCGAGCCTGCGACGACCGCGCACGTCACGGCCCGGCTCAGCAGATGAACCCGCTTGCGGGGCCAGCGTTCGACCAGCCTCGGAAGCTCTTCGCTGGAGCGACTGCGGTCCTGAACCCGGCCGCTCGCCGCCGGTGCGACGGCCATGCGATGTGCGACGGAGGCTTGAACCGTGAATCGCGGCATATTCAGTTCACCGCTGGGGCTGCGATGGCGGCGGAGGCTTCCGCGACTTTCCGTGCCTCGACTCTTGTGGCCTCGAGAGACCGTTCTAATCCCTGCCGCGGGATCCTGCGAACGAAAGGCGTCACGATCCATCGGAGCAGGAACGGGACATTTCGGCTCAGGGAGATGGAGTGGCATTCAGCGAACACTCCGTCCTGCCGCTGCTCCAGGCGCCAGTACACGTAAATCCGCCACATGTACCCCAGGCCTTCTCCCTCCGGCAGAAGCTCTTCATTGGATTCCCCCGCGTTCCGGACTTCCCGAATCTCGGTGGACCTGGACGAGGCGATGGCCCGCCTTCCATCGAGCATTCGATAGCCTGCCTCGTGCCACGTGTCCAGCACGATATCCTCGCGGCGCAACCGTTGGTAGATGTTGTTCGAATTGCCGTCGCCTCCAAGCAGCCTGCTCTCGATGACGCCGGGATATATATCGGGATATTTGTCGTAGTCCAGGAAGACGGTCAGAACATCGTTGATCGTCACGTCGGGAATGAACATCCCGCCGATCCAGTTGTGGATCATGGCATCGTCCAGGCCGGCATCGCCGACGAGCCTTTCGATAACCAGTTCCCCAGCCTCGGCGGCATCCAGACGGGTTTGATCCTCTGCCAGCCACAAGAAAACAGACGCGCCATCGTGGCGCCGGGCCATTGACTGCTCAACGCGGTCGATAAACCGGTCGAACGCCGCCGCGGTTTCAGGCATCAACCTCTGCTGAGAGAACGCCGTTCCTGTCGTGCCTGCGAACAATGTGGCTGTCAGAACGAGCTTTACCGCGGTGTCGATACCTGGCTTGAACATCTGGAACATGCCTGAGCGCCTCGGGTTCCGTCTTCGAATGGCAGACCCAACCGGCCTTGCGACTTCTTACTTTACTATCCAGAGAAAAGGGACGTTATGACAGAACAGTTTAGTAGGTACTGTCAAGCTAACTGCTTTCCTGGAGGTTCCACTGATTGACGTGCCAGCTACGTCGCTTCTTTGTCGTCCTGGCTAGAATTGATTCCGCGTCGAAAAAGAGTGAATTCCCGTCAACTTGACAGTGCCCGCATAGGATGTCAATCAATGTACACTTTCAACCGCCGGGAGGCCAAAAAGTTTATTCCGGCTGATATGAATGCGAGGGGTGCAACATGACCGATGAACCCGTCCCGCGGCCGCTGACGATACTGGGCGGTGCCTTTCGCGTCATGGCTGATTCTGGTGCAGATAGGATTGTCAGAGCGATAAGACTAGGCGTGCGCTGCGGCGATGCGGACTATGCTGCCATGACGTGACGCCAGATCACGGCGGGATTCGACTGCCATGGGACCGGAATTGCGAACTGACGTTTGTGAATCTTCTGCGCCAGCTCGATGCCGATAATGACACGTCGCGCATTGCAGAACGTCTTGAATCCCAACATCGGGCGCAAGCGCCCCTTCACCCGGCGGTGGTCCTGCTCCACAACGTTGTTCAGGTATTGACAGCAACGAATTCTCACCGGGTTCCGCCCCCGGAAGTTGAACTCCCCGTTCATTCCCATGCGCCGCAGCGCGCTATGGCTCGGCTGGTGCCCATCCAGGGTGATGCTGTGTGGTTCCCGATGATGCTTCAGTGCCTTGCGAAAGAAGGCCTTCGCCGCCGCGATGCCACGTGTCCGACTCAGATAGAACTCCACGGTGTTGCCCTGTCCATCCACGGCGCGGTAGAGATACATCCACTGGCCCCGCACCTTGATAAACGTTTCATCAACCCGCCAACTCCCACCCACCGGTCGCTCGAATCGGCGCCAGCGCTTTTCGCAGGTTTCGGCATAGCGAACGCCCCAACGCAAGATCGTGGTGCGCGAAATCGGCAACCCCCGCTCACCTAAAATCGCGACCATGTCCCGGTAGCTCAGTTTGAAGCGAAAATACCAGCGAAGGCAGAGGAGAATGATGTCGTCTTCGAACCAACGTCCGGCAAATAGCGGATTCCGTTCAGTTTTGCGATGCGCCATATTCCATTATCGCCAATCCTCTTGCCTGTCTGCACCAGAACCCCCCTTCGAGAGATTCGCACCATTCAGCATCCTTCCCTCTAGGTTGGCTCCTCCTCAGAACCGCGCCGCGCAGGTCTCCGTTTCCAAATTCTGCCTCATGGAAATCAGCACCCATGTAGGTTAGTGCCATGAAGATCTGTGGAGCGTTCTGGTCGGTCGTTGGCTAAAATCATTGCGGCGCTCCTTCTACGCAACCAATCCAGAGCGGCCTTCACATCCTGCCCCATGGGTGACCCAGCGCCGGCACCTGTCAGCGACTTCCGACCAATCGTCACGTGCCTCTCCCGCCGGACGGATACCGGACGAACGTGCAGAAGAGACTGTAGATCTGGGTGCAGCAATCCGCACTGTGCTCGCGACCAAGGGTGCCGAGCGTGCGAATCCCTGCAAACCGTACCGAGAGCAATAGCACATCCTCATGGGTCAAACGACCGCGTCTACCCTGCGATTCCGAGCGCTCCAATGTAGCGAACCTTGAGACTGGGCAAACGCTTGTTGGCCCGGTTAACTAGTTTTTGGTCAGCGGTGATTACCACCGATGCCGTCACCTCGGCGCATGCCAAGTAGAGACAGTCATACACCGGATGGTCGATCGTCACGGCGAGCTGCGCGGCACGCTCGATGAGGTCGCTGCCGGAATGAAGTGTGACGATCTCTGGAAGACTCGCGAGTTCGTCAAAGTACGGCTGCGCGTCCGAGATTTCGCCTCGCCGGACCTTTTTCCAGATGGTGTTCGCGAACTCAGCCAGCAGAATATCGGGGGCGTGCAGATCGAGCTGATCACCCAGCAACTGCCGCGCCTCCTCACACTGGGGCTCGGTCACGAACCACTTGATGACGACGCTGGCGTCGACGGTCAGCTTCACCGATCCCGATCTTCGCGCAACAGCGTGACGCTGTCGGTTTGGGACGTATCAGCAGTCATGGCTGCGATCTGCCGCGTTCGCTCGCGAAAATCGGCGATGTGTTTACGGCGCCCCACCCGTTGCGTCAGCACATGGCGGACCTCTCCCTCCAGCGATCGCTCGTTCGCCTTAGCCTCAGCCTTGAGCCCCGCGATCACCCAATCGTCAAGATTACGGACAGTCAGATTACCCAAGCCTTCTCTCCTTCCACGGTACACGTGCCAACGCTATGCTAGCATATTGCATCCAAATTGATTTCTGGTGGATCTGACATCGGTACCTGCTTTTGAGGCGGTCCAGAGATTGAGTACAAAGATGGACTACGACGCGCTCGTCACATTCGTACAGGAGCACTTTACCGACGGTCTCGCATTGGTGGCGCGTTGTTGCATGGATCGGGGCGGAGATGGAATTCGCCCTTTCCCAAGCGGTAGCGTCAGGCGGTGCGTTCGAACACAGGCCGTCCGAGTGCGGTCATTGTGTTCAGAACTTTCTGGCCGACCTTGATTTCCGTGATTTGCCTGGAGAAGCTGCGGGATTTGAGTCTGGGGCCGATCACGCTCTTCCAACGGCCGATCTGCGTTTCTATCCGGCTGCGCTGGTTGTACCCTGTGGCCGCCTGCCAGGCCATGCGGCCGTTGCTGCGGATCTGGGCAATATGGCGATCCCTAACGGTTGGATCCCGCGCCGATTGCGGTCGGGTCACTGCGTTCTTTGGCGGCGGTATAACCACATCCAGGGTCTCCCCATACCGTTCCCTCAGCAGATCCCGTGTGGACGCTCCATCATAGGCACCGTCCGCCAGAAAGCCCGTGACAGGGGCATCGAGTTGATCCAGGAGCCCGGGTAAGGCGGTGCTGTCTCCAGCGTCATCGTGAGTCAGATTGGCGCAAACAATCGCACCGCTGGCCAGGTCCAGTCCGAGGTGGAGTTTGCGCCAGCGGCGGCGTATTCCCCTGGTTTTATGCTTCTGCGCGAGCCATTCTCCTTCTCCGAAGATCTTGAGGCCGGTACTGTCCACCACCCGATGGACAGGCACAGACCCGGCTTGCCTCACCGCCTGAGCGATGCTCAAGCCGTTTGCACGACGCGACAGTGTGGAGTAATCCGGCACCCGTATATCCAGCCCCATGAGCGTGCCGATGGATCCCATAAGTCCCTGAGTCTGTCGCAACCCCAGCCGATACGCCGTGCGCAGCGTCAGGCATGTCTCGATCGCCAGATCCGAGTATCTCCACTGGCCACCCCGTGACGTGCGGCGCGGCGCGCTCCACACACTTTGAGCCTCATCACTGACCCAAATCGTCAGATCACCCCGCTGGCGCAGGCTCTCGTTATATTCTGCCCAGTTGATCACCCGGTACTGCGCCTTATCAAACTTGTGCCGTCGCGCTGCGTTGAACTTATGTGGCATCCAGGTTATCCCCTGTGTTGAAAAACACGATGATAAGGCATCCTTCGGGATGATCCATGCAACAACGCTCATGAGAGGCGGCCTGAGCTTGCCATGAGGCGGTTGAGCGGAACGTGGGAACCTGAACTCCGATGCTAACGGAGAAGCCACAAGTGGAAGAACCACGAGGGCGAGAGTACGGATGCGGAGTTCAGGGACGGATCATCCAGTAGTAGTGCTGAAGCTCTTGTAATGAGAGTGGAGCGAAGGGGATGAGCCAGCTCGCTCTTTAGAACAGGCCAGCCGCGCAAGCGGGAGGAGCCGGATTCTGCGGGCGTCGGCCTACCATCGAGAGGTGGTCGGCGAATGGCTGGCAAGAGCCGTGTGAGTTGAGAGGCTCACGCACGGTTCTGTGAGAGTTGCGCCTTGAAAGCGCATGAAGTCTAGTCGCCTGAAATGGCGCCCGTGGCAAAGCTTAGCCCGCAGCCACGAACCGAGTCTTGCGTGGGGGCCGGTAACGGTCACTGCGAAGCGTAGACAGGGAGGGAGTAGGCCGGAACGCAAGTGAACGGAAAGATAGCCCCGAAATCGATCGTGGTTGAAGTAGCCGACCTTGTCTCTCTATGGGGAAGGCGGAATCGCAGGGCGTGCAATGGCAAGCGTTCTGGGGTGCTTCCGGGGTTCGTACCGCCGGCATATAACTGAGAGATTTCATGGGAACAAGGGAGATCCGTCAGGCTCAAGCGGAGCTTGTAGGGTTGGACAAGCCCACAACGTGAGGACAACCCGAAGGCCTGGCGGAAGTCAGACTGACTGATAGTACTCCGAGGTCGGGAGAACCGATCACATGGGGAAGCGGTCAGCGGAAGAGGAATTGTTCAAGGGAAACAGGGGCTCCATTCAATGGGAGGATTCGGCCCTCTATACAACGAGAGGAACTGCCAGTCATGGAAACGAAACTGGAACAAATAGCAGCGAAAGCTCGGAGTGAACCCAAGCTCCGGTTCACATCGCTGGCGCATCATGTCACCCGAGAGAGGGTGTGGAAGAGCCTTTGTGCGATTCCACGGAACTCTGCTCCCGGATGTGATGGCCAGAGAGTGCCGGAGGCGAAGGAAGAATTCGGGGACTGGGTGGAGCCGATGCTCGAATCGGTACACCGGAAGGGATATCGCGCACCGCCGATTCGGCGAGTGTATATCCCCAAGCCCGGCAAACAGGAGAAACGTCCCCTGGGCGTGCCTTGTGTTCAAGATCGGGCCCTTCAGCGCAGCGTGGCCGAGGTGCTGACAGCCATCTACGAACAGGACTTCTTGCCTTGTTCTTTTGGTGGTCGGCCTGGGCTGGGTGCGCACTATGCACTGGCAACCCTGCATGAGGTGATTGCTGGGCGCAAGGTGAGTTGGGTGTTGGAGGCAGACCTGAAGAACTTTTTCGGGAGTTTAGACCATGGATGGCTACTCCGCTTTGTGGAGCATCGAGTCGGAGATCCGCGGATCATCAGCCTGATTCGACGATGGTTGAAGGCGGGGGTGTTCGAAGACGGAGAATTGCATCCCAACGATGAGGGAACCCCACAGGGTGGGTCGATCAGCGTTCTGCTGAGCAATCTGTACCTGCACTATGTGCTCGACCTGTGGTTTGACCGGATGGTCCGGCCACACCTGAAAGGTGAAGCCTATCTGGTGCGGTACATCGACGACTTTGTGGTGTGTTTCCAATATTGGGACGATGCGCTTCGTTTTCAGAACGTGCTGCGCAAGCGATTGGGAAAGTTTGGGCTGGTTCTGGAACCGACAAAGACAAAGCTCGTTGAATTCGGTCGCTTTGCTCAGCGGGATGCGGGCAAGCACGGGAGAAAACGTCCAGAAACGATCTACTTTCTGGGCATGACCCTGTACTGCTCGCAGAATCGCAAAGGCAATTTCCGGGTGGGATTGCGCACTGAGAAGTCTCGACTTCAACGCAGTCTGGCCCATCTACGCGATCTGATGAGACGAATGCGTCACTTGCCGGTCCGGGAGCAGGTTCAGAATCTGAATCGGGTCTTGCGTGGTCACTACGCCTACTACGGCATCGCCGGAAACTTCCGGGCCCTCCAGCACGTTGCTCGGGTCGTGGAGCGTTACTGGCGCAAGATGCTGAGCAGCCGGAGTCGCGCTGGTTACGTCCGGTGGGAGGTATTCAACCGGATTAAGACGCGCTTTCCGTTGCAGCGGCCCAAGCTGGCGCTTCCGTATCGGGAGTTCCAGTCTCTTGCTGTGTTGTGAATCCGTTTCTGAAGAGCGTGGTGCGGGAAATCCGCACGCTACGTTCTGTGGGAGCCGGAGGCGGGTGACCGCCTCTGGCGACCCGGTCCTCGGGGTGAAATTCCCCGGGGCGACTCGACCACATGATCCGGAAGGGGCAGGCGCGGTGGGTGAGCGGTTCGGAAGTTCGGCGACAGATTCAGTGCATCAACCAGCTGTTCGAGGTGGCTGCATGAGACGGAGCTCGGTCGATCCAACCAGTCGCTCTCTTGCTGTTTTTTGAAAGTTGCAACACATCCGGTGAAGGCAGTGCGATGGTCGGTCACCATGATCGCAGTGGCGGCGGCAACACATCGTGGAATTCCGCCCACGCTTCCAGGGGGTGCAGCCAGGACGCACTCCGTGGTTCGGGCGGTGATGGACTCCTGTACTGTTTCGCTACCGATTAGTAAATTCCAGGACAGCCCCCGGAATCTCGCCGGCAGCTCCCACCGGCGCGTCCGGGAGACCGATCGCCTGTCCGGATGGAGGCAGCCACGAGTGCAGTCATTCCACCTTCCTGCATGACCGCTGAACCACCTATGTGAACTGTGTCCAAGACCGCTTTGTCTCGTGCGCGGCGCCGCCCGGTGGCAGTCCGAGAGACGGCGTTTACAAGCGTGCTACCACCATTCGCTTGACAGGTGTGTATCCAATGGATCTACTGATTAAACTGATTAATATGTATAGTGTCATCTCTTTCTTCTCCCCTCGCGCGCTATCCGGCGACCATGTGGTCGCTACCCCAAGACAGAGAATCGAAAGGCACTTATGGGTGATTTTCGTCCTGTTGTTGCTGCCGACGGCCTCTTTCGCACAGGAGGGGACGGCAATTGTTGCCGGCCGCATTCTGGACGGCGCCAACGGGTCGGCGGTCGGCTTCGCGACCGTGCTCATCGAGAACCCCACGGGAGAGCCTCTGTCGGGTGTGCTTGCTGGAGAAGACGGCCGCTTCCTGATCGAGGGTCTGGCGCCCGGCAACTACACGATCGAGATCTCGTTTCCCGGGTTTTTCCCCGCCGAGGCCAACGTGCTGGTCTCCGAACTCAACCCGTCTTACGACCTGGGGGATATCGGCCTCGTGCGTCAGGTGGTCGAGCAGGAGATTACGGTCACGGCAGAGGCGATCCGGGTGGCCGGCATAAACACCGAGCTGTTCCGGCTCGACGAAGGACCAACCCAGTCGACGGGATCGCTGCTCGATGCGATGAGGAACCTTCCGGGTGTGACGATCGACCAAGATGGCAGAGTCGCGCTTCGTGGTAGCGACCAGGTCTCCATCCTTGTTGACGGCAGGCAGTCGAGCCTGACCGGATTTGGAAGTCAACGCGGCCTCGACAGCGTGTCCGCCGCCAATGTGGAAGCGATCGAAATCATCCACAATCCTTCGGCGAGCTTTGACGCCGCCGGAATGGCCGGAATCATCAATATCATCTATAGAACGGAAACGGAACTCGGCCTGTCGGGAGATCTTGGCCTGTCTGTCGGCATCGGCCAGTTCTCCAAGCAGCGTCCCGATCTGCCGACTGATCTCGGCAGCTTTTCGAACAACGGGAAGATCACGCCCAGCGTAAGCCTGAACTACAACACCGAAGGCGTCCGCAGCTTCGTCCAGACCGAAGTCCTCCTGCAGGACGATCTGCCGAACAACGAGTTCACGACCCGCTTCTATGACGACGGTCGCGTCATCGAGTCCCAAGTGCCGGAGAACCGCGAGCAGACGCACTACATCGTCCGGGCGGGCTCGGACTTCATCGCCGACAACTCCAACACGTTTTCGATTTCGGGGATTTACGACTTCGAAACACATACCGACCGCGCGCAGGTCCCCTTCATCTTGGGCTCCACCGGCGAACGCGAGCGATTCTGGTTCTGGCAGGAAGAGGAAGATACCGGCTTCGCCAACATCAACTTCGATTTCAAGCACGCATTTCCGACACCGGGCCATGAGCTGAACATCAATCTCCAATACACGCGTGGATGGGAGGACGAGGCGTACTTTCTCAACGAGGAATCCAGGGTTCGGGTGGGTACGGACATGACCCATCTCGTCGCCGAAGAGAACACTCTCCCGCTCGGCATCGACTACATCCGCCCGCTGGCGAGCGGTCGGCTGGAGTTGGGCACGAAGCTCCAGGCACGCTGGCTGCCGATCACCTACACCGTCGACCGGGGCGTGCAGAGCGTGATCTATGAAGGTCTTGGCGACTTCTCTGACTGGGACGAGGACATCTACGCCACCTACGCCAACCTGGTCCAGGTAAAGAATTCCTACTCACTGGAGGCCGGAGTCCGCATCGAGCAGACCAACGTCGCCTACACGATCCCGGACGAGAACATTTACTACGAAGGCAGCGACGCGTACGACTACTTCGAGGTCTTTCCCAACGTCAAGTTCACCTACCGGTTGGGCGAGGGGAATCAGCTGATCGCCGCCTACAACCGGCGCATCGATCGACCGGGAGAGCCTGAGCTGCGCATCTTTCCAAAGTACGACGATCCGGAACTGCTCAAAGTGGGCAACCCGTTTCTCCGGCCGCAGTTGACCAACGTGTTTGAGGTCGGCTTCGGACGATCATGGGACGGCGGTTCCGTCAACACGGCCCTCTACCACAGGGATATCGCAGATGCGTTCCAGCGCGTTTTCGCCATCGACGACACCAACCCGGACTACGACATCGTAAACAGGATCTTCGAGAACGCCGGAAACTCCACACAGACCGGGATCGAAGTGATCGTGGAACAGCAGATCACCCCCCCCCCCCCATGGCGTCTATCCGGAAGCGTCAACTGGTTCACCAACGACATCGAAGCCCTGGAGACCACCTTGCTCTTCCCGACACCGCGGCCGTTCACGCTCGCCGCTTCGAGAGACGATACCTGGGATTTCACCATCAATAATCAGTTCCGGCTGCCCCGCGCGGGGGAACTCCAGTTGAGCTACATCCACTACGCTGCCAGGAACGTGCCCCAGGGCCGGGAGCGCGCACGCTCGTCGCTCGATCTGGCCGCCACTTGGCCCATCATGAATGAACGCGCCGATGTGGTTTTCACCTTCAGCGATATCTTCAACGATTTTGCGGTGGAACGTGAGATCGACGGTCAAGGCTTTACGGCGGTCTACCAGAATTTACTGGAGTCGCAGGTTGTCAGCGTTGGCCTAAGAACCCGGTTCTAACGTCAAAGCAGCAGTGATAGTTCAGCTCGGGCTGGGTCCGGTCAGTATCTTCTTGCTCCGGGCCGTGGCATTTGGCGGGGCTGGCCTCCCTGACCGATCCTCCAGTGCAGCATATCGCCGCCCGTGCCACACGCGCCGGCGAGGCTCTACATGGTTTTTGTTTGCCGGACCGTCAATGTGGGGATTTGGTTGACCGCAACCTCGACCTACAGTCTGAGTCTTTGATTGCAAATGGGGTCACACCAGCCTGGCCTCCCGGATGCGGAGTCTAACAGCCACCTCCGGTCAAACCGTCAGAACCTGTGGGTGTACATGATCTTCGAAGACAGTCGGCGGTCGAGGGTGTAGGTCTCACCGGTCACAGGATCGTCCAGCCAGTTGTGGATGTAGACGAAATACAAATCGCTGCCCGGGCGGATGATCCACCGAAAGCGCGATTGCCAGCCGATGACGGCGCTCTGCGTGTCGTACTGCAGGTTGTTTACGAGCGTGATTCTGGGGTTGAACTGCGTTTCCACGATTGCGCGGTACAACTTGGTGTAGAACTGCCCTTCCGCCAGCGACACTCGGTTCCACTCACTCGTGAAGGTGAACATCTTTCCGGGCGCAGCGCGGTAGTTGACCGTCATGTTGAGTCGCAAGCGGTCGCCCGAGAAGAACTTGCCCCACTCCACCTGCGGCGACAGGGCGACGGGTCGGCGGCTGGTCGTCCGTCCCTGGATGCGATAGCGGGTAAAACCGTAGTCCCGGCCGGCAGGGAGCGTCACTTCAGGCGCGATTCTGAAATCTCGGTCGAGCAGTTCGTAGGTCGGGAGGACGTGAAACTCAATCGAATCCTGCCGGTGTGTTTCGACTTCGATCGCGGTAATGTCGACCTCCCGGGTCAGCAACCGGTTGTCGACCGGGTCCAGAAACACGTCCATCCGTGTTCCGAAATTGAAGCGGCGGATCCATGGATGCTGGCGCGGCCGGGGAGCAAAGGTAAATTCCGGGGTGAGGCTTCGAAAACCGGTTCGGCGATTGAATCCAATCGCAGCGTCGTAGTTGTCCTGAATCTCTCTGTACCCAAGCTGAAGGCTGAGCGGATCGTTTGGATAGGCGAGTACAGCGCCAAAGGCGCGGTTGTTGCCAACGGTATCGATGGGATTCGTCGTGTGCAGGAAATAGCCGGTCGCGCTCAGGTTATCGGAGCCAAGGAACGTGGAGGTGGACAGATGCATGTCGAAGCCGATGGTCTGACGGTTGTCGGCGTTGCCACCGCGGGTGCGACGGAGCGTGTATATGCCGCCGAGGTAGGACTCTCTGAACATCCGCCGCCTGATGCGCACGAGGCTGAAGTCCTCCCCGGGCGAACCGCCGTGGACCTCCCGGGTCTCGTCACCGGTCTGGACCTGCAGGACGCCGATGTCGAAAGCGCCGGCCTGTCCAGTCAGTTTGCCGCCGAAGTTGATCCGTTGCGGCCGGTTCTCTTCGTCGAGTCCGATCCGGCGGCTCTGAAAAGGAATCAGAGCCCGGTCACCCCCAGTCGCAAAGTCAAAGAAGAGCGCGCCGTCGAGGAAGAAATCACGCTGTTCGGGAAACAGCAACGAGAATCGGGTGAGGTTGATCTGGCGTGCGTCGACCTCGGCCTGAGCAAAGTCTGTGTTCACCGTCAGATTCGCGCGGAGACTCGGCGTGATGTTGTAGAAGAAATCGACGCCGACGTCGGCACTGTTCTGGGCGGTGGCTTCACCCCGACCGGGGAATGACTCGGATGTGCCCACCAGGTAGGGCTTGATGTCGAGACCGCGGCCCTGGGTCACGTTTTCGATACCGGTCAGCAGGCCCGCATTGCTCATCCTGTTCAGCCCCTGGTTGCGCAGCCACCCCATCCACAGGCTCACTTCGTTTTTGCGCGCGACCGTCCGCTGGAAGTTGACGCCCCACCCCTCGCTGTTCGGATTGAAGTTCATCGTGCGAAACGGGACTTCGATTTCAAGTGTCCAGCCAATGTCGCTGCGCGCGGAGCGCGCGTCCCAGATCCCGTCCCACTCCCGGTTGTTCGTATTGTTCGGACCTCTCAAAGAGTCGGCCATCGAACCCAGCGGGTTCATCTCCCACCAATAGGCGCTCTGGCCATCATTGAAGGTGTCGATTGCCCACTGCAGCTTGTCGTCGGAGGGCAGGAATCCATCCCGCTCCATCTGGTAGGAAATCAGCTGATCCGGTTCTGAATCGAACAGCGTGACCCCCATGTAGAGTCTGTCGGCGTCGTAGACGAAACGCACTTCCGTCTGCTCGGTGGCGGGCTGGCCGTTGTCGGGATCGCGCTGCATAAAGTTGGTCGCCGGCACGGCGCGCATCCAGACGTCTTCATCCAGCGATCCGTCCAGTGTGATCGATTCGTCGGGCGCCATCCGTATGGCCTCCATCGAACGGCGCTCAAGCGGCGACGTCGATGCGCTGCCAGGGGGCACCTGCTGAACGGGGGGCGGTGCGATCCGCCGGACGAGGGGATTCAGCACGGGCCCGGAACCCTCAGCCGCCGTCCGCTGACTCACCGCATAAGGGGGCAGAACTATCCCCACGGTGACCAGAACAGCCACAGCGCATGTCCTATGTTTCACGACGAGCATAGTTCCCGATCGCAACTTCCAAAGATTGACGGTGGCCGGTGCGCGATGCCGCCTTTCAGACACTAAGCCCTCGAACGCGGGCCCAAACGATCAATTATGGTGGGGTGGGGATCATTGTCAACACACGGAGACCCGACGGTCTGTCGATTGGGGCGCCTGGATACCGGATCTGCTGGCAATGCATTGAAATGGCTGCGGGATGGGCCGGTGCCGGCCCATCTTGTATCGGGCATCGGATTTCGGACACCGGCGCGCCTTCTGGCGGTGTCGATTGGAGAACTCAGGGAACGGGTTCCGGTTCCGTCGTCTCTCGCTGCCTTCGCTTTTCAATCTCCAAACCCGTCTCGCGATCGACCCCACGGGAGGCTTTGCAGCAATCACTTCCCTGTATCGCGCGCCATCCTTCTCCCGCGCACGGGTTGACATAACACCCATACGCCAACGGTGTCAGTGCTGCCATAGTCGTCACGCCCTGCTTATAGGTTGTGTTGCAACTTTGGCCGACGGTGGCTGGTAACCTGAAGCAATCATGAAAAAGACAATCCGGCCGGCGATCTTCAAGTGGCGACAAACCGAGCCCGAGGTGATTCTTTGCGCCGCGCGCTGGTACCTGCGATACTCGCTCTCGTTGCGCGATGTCGAAGAGCTCCTCGGCGAGCGCGGTCTCGAGGCAGACCACACGACAATCTGGCGCTGGGTCCAGCGCTACGGTCCCGAACTGGCGGCGCGGTTGCGCCGTCATCTCAAGGTAACCCACAAATGTTGGCGTGTCGATGAGACCGACGTTCGTGTCAAGGATCGCTGGTGCTACCTCTACCGCGCCATCGATTCCACTGGCGCCACGATCGACTTCGTGCTCTCGGGGTTGCGCGATGCCGCTGCGGCCCAACGCCTGTTGGGCAAGGCGCTGACGGATCCGTCGCATCCGCAGCCCCGCGTCATCAACACGGACCCGGCACGCCTCTATGGGGCGGCGATGTCAGGAGTGAAGCAGGAAGGAATCCTGCGACGCTGTTGCCGCCACCGGCCTGTTCAATACTTGAACAACATCCTGGAGCAGGATCATCGAGCGATCAAACGACGCGTGAAGGCCAAGCAGGGCTTCCGTGAATTCCACGCAGCGCGGCGAACGATCCAGAGATACGAGGCCATGTACATGATCCGGAAGAGGCAGGCGCGGTGGGTGAGCGGTCCGGATGTTCGGCGACAGATTCAGTTCATCAACAAGCTGTTCGAGGTGGCCGCATGAGACGGAGCTCGGTCGATCCAACCAGTCCCTCTCTTGCTGTTTTTTGAAAGTTGTAACACATCCAGTTCACCGGTTCCGCCTTCACCGGGCGCTTGCAGGCGGCCGGTGTCCGTATCTCGATGGACGGCCGGGGCCGTTGCATGGACAACATCTTCATCGAGCGACTGTGGCGCTCGCTCAAATACGAGGCTGTCTATCTGCACGACCTTGCCGACGGCTTCGAGGCCCGGCGTGTCATCGACGAGTGGGTCGGCTTTTACAACACCGAAAGGCCGCACTCGGCGCTCGATGGGCAACCCCCGGCCGAGGCCTACCACAGGCGGCAGAAAGATCTATCCAGGAAGATTCTGGCGGTATGAGCGACAACCGGAATACACCTTAAATGAACCGCCAGACTGTCCGACTAACCGAGGCCACCTCACCGTCCAAAAGGATGCTTCCATGAATACCGAAACCTAGGAGTCTGCGCGGCAGAAGGACGGAAATTGGGCGGATAAAGATCGAAGATAGGTCATGGCACGAACCTATCGGACTTATCGCCCAGAACAAACACTGCTGATACCACCGTCGTTGAGAGATTGGTTGGCCGAAGATCACCTGTCGTACTTCATATCGGACGTGGTGGACGCGATGGATTTGAGCGCGTTCGAACAGCGGTATGGAACCGACGGTCCGGGCAATCAGGCGTTTGATCCGCGGATGATGGTGAAGGTGCTGATTTATGGGTACGCGACCGGAGTGTTCTCGTCCAGGAAGATCGCGGCGAAGTTGACCGACGACGTGGCGTTCCGGATGTTGGGAGCGGAGAACTTTCCGGCGCACCGAACGATCTCGGATTTTCGCAAACTGCATCTTGAGGAGTTCGGAAACCTGTTTGTGCAAGTGGTGATGATGGCGCGGGAAGCGGGACTGGTGAAGATGGGAACCGTGGCGGTGGACGGGACCAAGATGCGGGCGAATGCAAGCAAACGCAAAGCGATGAGCTATGAACGGATGAAGAAGCAGGAGACCGAATTGGGTGAACAGATTCGGGATCTGTTGAACCGGGCCGAGGCGACCGATGAGGACGAAGACCAGCGATACGGCAAGGACCGGCGCGGAGACGAACTGCCCGAGGGGTTGTCGACCCGCAAGAAGCGATTGGCCACGATACAGGCGGCCATGAAGCGGCTCGAAGAACGTCAGATGGCCGCGGACAAGGAAGCGGGACGGAACACCAAAGATCACAAACCCGGATGCGGAAAGAAGCCATTCAAACGTCCCATGGGGGAACCTAAACCTACGGCCCAGGACAACTTCACCGACCCGGAAAGCCGGATCATGAAGACCTCCACCGAAGGGTTCCAGCAATGCTACAACGCGCAAGCGGTGGTGGATTTCCAGGCCCGGATCATCGTGGCAACAACGGTGACTGACAATGCATCGGATGTGGGGCAGTTGGAACCCACGCTGGATGCGTTGAGCGACAATCTGGGGGAGCGTCCCGACCGCGTACTGGCCGATGCGGGATATCGATCCGAGTCAAATCTGGGGATGTTGGAACAACGTCAGATTGACGGGTATGTGGCGATGGGTCGCGAGAAGGATCTCGCCCGTGCCCCACTCCCACCCAAAGACACCGCTGTTGGTCGGATGATGAGAAAGATGAAAACCAGGCGTGGGCGTGACCGCTACCGGGCCCGAAAGCACATTGGTGAGCCGCCCTTCGGGTGGATCAAGTCGGTGCTCGGATTCCGACAGTTCAGTCTACGCGGTTTGGACAACGTGACCGGGGAGTGGAATCTGGTCACTCTGGCGGTGAACTTACGACGGATGAATGGGAAGATCGAATGGGCATAATCCGGAAAACCGCAACCCGGCAGACCCGATACACGGCCAATTGGGGGGTGTCCGTACAACTCTGAATTCGTCGTATCGGAAGAATCGGTCGGTTCTCCTCCGAAGACCCTCTCAAATCCCAATCAATCCGAGTTCTTTGCGCTCTGCCGCGCAGACTCCTAGTGTACCCCGCTCGAAGTAATCTAACTAAAATAGCTTTCCAACGTCCAATAGAGAATGAGGAAAGCACCGACCATTGAATTGGATGACAAGCAGCGGATGGAGTTGGAGCGACTGAGTCGAAGCCGGAGTACATCGGTCCGGTTGGCGGAACGATCCCGAATTGTATTACTGGCCGCTGAAGGTCGGAACAATTATGAGATCGCCGCCCGCTTGGAGATCACGCGCCAGAAAGCGGGCCGCTGGCGCAATCGTTTTGTGGAACAGGGCTTGGCTGGGATCGAAAAGGATGCGCCGCGAAGCGGACGGATTCCCACGATCAGTCGCCGGAAGCGAGCCCGGATCGTCAAGAAGACACTGGAAGAGAAGCCCCCGAACGCGACGCACTGGAGTCGGGCCTCGATGGCGAAGGCCGTTGGCGTGAGCGAGTCCACGGTCGGGAAAATCTGGCGGGTCCATGGACTGAAGCCTCATCTGTCACGAACCTTCAAACTATCCAACGACAAACGATTCGCCGAAAAGCTGGAGGATGTGGTCGGTCTGTATCTGAGCCCACCGGAAAACGCCATTGTCTTGTCCTGCGATGAGAAGAGCCAGATGCAGGCCCTGGACCGCACGCAACCCGGGTTACCTCTGAAGAAGGGGCGGTGTGGCACCATGACCCACGATTACAAACGTAACGGGACAACCACGCTTTTCGCCGCGCTCAACATCCTGGACGGTTCGGTCATCGGAACCTGCATGCCAAAGCATCGCCATCAGGAATGGATCCGGTTTCTGAATCAGATCAAACGCGCCATGCCGAAAGATAAGGAGATCCACATTATTTGCGACAACTATGCGACTCACAAACATCAGAAAGTCGTCAACTGGCTCAAGCGTAACAAGCGTTTTCATGTGCACTTCACGCCAACCAGTGCGTCGTGGCTCAACATGGTCGAGCGCTTTTTCCGGGATCTGTCCGAGCAACGACTCCGGCGTGGCGTTTTCCGCTCGGTCCCCGAGTTGATCCAGGCCGTGGAGGACTACCTCGCTCGTCACAATGAAGACCCGAAACCCTTCATCTGGACTGCAACGGCTTCCGACATCCTTGCTAAAGTCCAGCGCGGCCGGCGAAATCTTGATAAGTTACAGTCTGTTTAACGGGGACCACTAGGTCCGGTATTGAGGCGTAGGCATGTAAGAGAGGCAGGTTTCGATTGACCGAAAGCGCCCACCTCTCGGCCACCCGGCCTGAGGCGGCACGGCCTGGCCCGGGCGCTCTATGAAGACTTCTATTGCCCCCGCGGCGATCTGGAAAATCGCATCAAGTCCATTAGCTCACACCTGGTCTGACACGCCTTTACGATAGTCGGAGTCTTTAGATCCCGGAACGGGGAAATAGAGACGACGACAATGACTCAAGCAGAGAAAGTGATCAAGACGAAGGTTGGTGGCTTTGTCCACTCGAAATGGCCCACTTCTGATCGTTTGATTTGGCCCACCCCTTCGGTTAATAGGTCCAGGCAGTGAAGATCACCGGCCTCGCCGTCCCGGTTGGCATTGCCTTCAGTGTTAGGGGGCATCGCAAGGTTTGTTCGTAGAATTACTCTAAAGGACCGAAGGGCCTCGGTTTCGGCTTCAACGCACTGTCTTTGCGATTCTGTAAGCCGTTGCCCTGCCAATGCCGAGCTGTTTTGCGCCCGAGCGGGTGACAATCCGCCCACGATGAGTTTCTGAGCGGCGGAAACCGTCTCGGGGTCGAGCGGCGGTCGGCCTGGTGTTCGCCCGCGTTTCCTGGCTGCGGCGATGCCGTCGCGGGTACGCTCGGAGATGAGTCGGCGTTCGAAGTGCGCGATGGAGCCGAAGACGTGGAACACGAGTTCGCCGGCCGCGGACGAGGTGTCGAGGCGCTCCTCGAGGCTGACCAGGTGGATGCCGCGGGTCTTGAGATCGTCGACGGTTTCGAGTAGTTCCCTGAGTGAGCGTCCGAGGCGGTCGAGGCGAATGATGCAGAGGCGGTCACCGGGTCGGGCGTGATCGATGAGTTCGGCCAGGGCAGGCCGGTCGAAGCGCTTACCCGAGACGATGTCGGTGAAGACGCGAATGGCGCCCGCCTCAATGAGCCGGTCGCGCTGGGCGTCGGGGTTCTGGTCGTGGGTCGAGACGCGAGCGTAACCCAGGGTGTCGCCGACGCGGGTCGGCGCCACCGTCTCAATATCGTTCGATTTCAGGACGGTTTCCATGTGCATACTTTGAGTTCCCTTCAAGGGGTTCGAGGCCGTCTCTTTATTAGTCTCTTTATTCTAAACCGTCTCGAAACCGGAACCATCGTTTTGGGGACGCGCCAATGGCTTCACAACGTCTTGTGCCGGCATCGGTGCACGAAGCGCTACTCGGGCTTCCCTCCGACATCGCTTCGCTGGAACGCAACTCCCTTCGAACCGATGATGATCTTGACCACCCCGCAGTCACCAAGCAGGTCGTCAGGCCACGGACTTCCGGTCCGATCCCATCACCAACACCTCATGCAGCAGAACATCAAGCAGGCGGCGGCGGGTGTCGTCACCGCCTGCAAGTTTTTTCTCCAGACGGTCGCAGAGCGCCATCAGTTCATCGACTTTGGCGACGATGCGGTGCTGCTCGGCGAGGGGTGGGATCCTTTTCGGGGAACGAGGAGGTTTTCCAGCTGTTTTCGGGTAATGCTAGGAAATGCAACCCCTCTTCCCATGTTGATTATTCGCTTGCGCATGCTCCAGAGGAAAAGCCGGACAAAGCCATCACCGAACAGCGGCTGGATCGCCGCCACTCCCCGCCCTATACAAGCGTCAAAGGCAGCTATGTTCGAGCGTCCAGTGGTCGAACCGCGAACGCACATGAGGAAATCGCCTTTGTCACAAACTTTGGTAGGTGCTGTCGTGTACTGGTTGGCAACCGTCAGACCGAACGGTCCGTCACTGAACTCAACTGGCCCGTTGATCAACGGCACGCCCTCGCCATCAGTGTTATATGTCTCACCCGAAGGGCTCTGTCCCATAACAATATTTGAGAGTTCAACCAGCTTGACGGAAGCCCATGCCGCTGGAATCGGAGAATCCGATTCGAAGGGTCTAACGCTCAGGATTGGAGCTTTTTCCCTGACCTCGCCCGTCTTCGCGCGTCGCGCCTTCTCCACCGCGATTCGCTTCAAAAATTCCGACGCCGGTTCGTCGTTCGGATCCTGCGGCACCAGCTTGCCGCGCACGGCGAGGTTGAGGATGGTCTGGCGCAGAGCCTTGATCTGGTCGCGGCGGGTGGTGAGTGGGGTGAGGTTTTCGATGGCGAAGGCGGCTTGGTTCCGGAATACCACCGGGTCGGGATCGGGATCATTGAGGCGGATGAGGCTCGCCGTCGCCATCCGGTCCCGCGTCGCCTCCCGCTCCGCCCGTGCCTTCTCCAGTCGGTCGCAGAGTGCCATCAGTTCATCGACCTTGGCAACGATGCGGTGCTGTTCGGCGAGGGGCGGGAGGGGGAATGGCGAGTTCGCAAAATATTCGATGGGCACCCGCTTCTGGCCAGCGGTACCGGTCATTCTAGGGATGCCCGTCTCAATGAAGTGTGGGCACTTGAGGAAGACAATGGTGTAATCCGGATTGACGAAGAGGGGGCGAACAATGTGCAACTCGGTTGTGCCACTGCCCAACTCTCCAGTTAATTCTCTGAAGACCGTTGATTTTCCGTTCTCAAAGCACGGTGTGATCTTGGCTAATCCCACATCGCCTTCTGCGAAATGGGTATAGCCCTTCTTAATCTCGGCCCATGGCCGGGATTGGTGCTGATTTTCAAGACCGTATCCAGCTGGAATCATTCGCATTGGAACAAATGACGCCGTCAGGTCTTCTGGCGCATCGTTCCGCGGATTGATAATCCCAATTTCGGCAATCTGACTCCATCGCCACTTTGGGGGCAATAGAAAAGGCGGTTCGTCGTCCAACATCTCTGGCAGAGCTTTCGGTTTCTTAATCTCTCCTGCCTTCACCAATCGCGCCTTCTCCGCCGCGATCCGCTTCAGCAGTTCCGCTGCCGGTTCGTCCTTCGGATCCTGCGGCACCAGCTTGCCGCGCACGGCCAGGTCGAGAATGAAGCGGCGCAATCGCGCAATCGCATCAGGCGCGTCGGCGATTCGTTCGTAATGGCCCAGCAGGCGGTCGGCGTTCATCGCATGAGCGCCTCGGCCAGGATTGCCTTCAAACGGTCACGCAAGGCTGCCGTTTCGGCCTCAGCGGCGTTTAGTTTCTCCAGAAGTTCTTCTGGGTCACCGTGGTCGTCGTCTTGCGTATGCGGGTTCTTGATGTCGAGGTTGTAGCCGCGTGCCTTGATCTCGTCGGCCGTCACCCTCCAGGCGCGCTCAGTCTCCTTCCGTCCTTCGCGATCCGCCCCGCCCCACCAGTCGATGCAGCCCTGCAAATGTTCCAACCGGATCGGCCGGGTCATGGAGTAGGCCTTCTGGCCCTCAGGCACGAGATGTTCGTAAAACCAGATGTCCCCGGTCGGCTCACCCTTCTCGAAGAACAGCAGGTTGGTGCCGATTGAGGCGTAGGGACGGAATACGGAATTCGGCAGACGCACGATGGTGTGGAGGTTGCACTCCTCCATCAGGTGCTCTTTCAGCCGGGTTTTGACACCCTCGCCGAACAGCGATCCATCGGGCAGGACCACAGCCGCGCGACCGGTCGGCTTCAACAGGCGGACGATCAGGGCGAGGAACAGATCCGCTGTTTCCTTGGTCCGGAAGTGTTGCGGGAAATTGCTCTCGATACCGTCCTCCTCCTTGCCGCCGAAGGGCGGGTTGGTGAGCACGATATCGACCCGGTCCTGTTGCCCCCAGCCGATATAGGGCCGGGCCAGAGTGTTGTCGTGACGGACAAAGCCCGGGTCCTCAATGCCGTACAGCAGCATGTTGGTGACGCAAAGCATATGCGGAAGCTGCTTCTTCTCCACGGCGCGCAGGGCTGCCTGCATCGTCTGCTCATCCTCGGGCCGCTTCACGTAGCGGTCGCGCATGTGACGCAAAGAACAGGTCAGGAAGCCGCCGGTGCCGCAGGCAGGGTCGAACAGGGTCTCGCCAGGCTTGGGATCGATGCGATCGACCATGAAGGCAGTGACGGCGCGGGGCGTGTAGTACTCACCGGCATTGCCCGCCGATTGCAGGTCGTTGAGGATCTGTTCGTAGATGTCGCCGAAATGCTGGCGTTCGCTCAGGTTGTTGAAGTCGACTTCGTTGATCTTGTTGACCACCTGCCGCATCAACTGGCCGGATTTCATGTAGTTGTAGGCATCCTCGAACACGGCCCGCACGACGCGGCGGCGATCCCCGGAGCGGCCGGTCACCTGAAGAGCTTTCAGGGACGGGAACAGGTCTTCGTCGACGAAGGCAAGTAGTGCCTCGCCGGTGATGCCCTCGGGATCGGCCGCCCAGGCACGCCATTGATAGCGCGCGGGGATCGGCGACGCGTAGCCGGGCCGCATCAACTCCAGTTCCTGGTCCTGATCGTCGATGATCTTGAGGAAGAACATCCAGCACAGCTGGCTGATGCGTTGGGCATCGCCGTCGACACCGGTGTCCTGGCGCATGATGTTCTGGATGGATTTGACGAGGTTGCGGACGGACATGGGTTAGACGATCTCCCGATAGAGAGCGGATTGAAGGTCATGGGCGGCCGCGACGAAACCCTCATGTCCGCCAAAGGCCTGGATAAGCTGAACAGGAGTGCCGAGTTCGGTGAAAGGCGGGATGCGCAGCACGTTGGTGTCCTCCAGGTTGAGCACCCCTTCGTCGGCGTACTTGGCGAGCAGAGCGTCGAGTACGGCGCGGGCCGGATCCCCGTATTTGCTGAATACATCTCGTTTCTTGACATTTTCCGCGCGCTCGCTCCGGGTTAATGGTTTGGCGTCGAAGGCGACATGGCAGATCAGGTCGAAGGGATCCAGATCTTTGCCCAATTCTGCGCTGATAACGCCGAGGTCCAAGCCCTCGGCCTCCAACTCTTCGATAATCAACTGTTTGCGTTGTGTTCCCTTCCAGCGCCTCAAGAAATCGTCGAGGCTTGAAAATCGCTTCCTGAGTGCCCTCTTGGTGAAGTCGCGCAGGGACTCGGTGACAAGCTTTCCGTTCTCGTCCAGGTATTCCACCCTTTCCGCGACAATGGTTGCGCCCACCCCGTCTACATAAACCTTGCTCATCTCCGGCCCGTCGGGTGTCGGAGGCATCCCATTTGAGCCATCGATGATCGTTTCGTCTTCGCCCGGTTCCGGCGGTATGGGGTCCTCATCCGTGGAGCGTTGTTGCATGGATCATCCCGAAGGATGCCTTATCATCGTGTTTTTCAACACAGGGGATAACCTGGATGCCACATAAGTTCAACGCAGCGCGACGGCACAAGTTTGATAAGGCGCAGTACCGGGTGATCCACTGGGCAGAATATAACGAGATCCTGCGCCAGCGGGGTGATCTGACGATTTGGGTCAGTGATGAGGCTCAAAGTGTGTGGAGCGCGCCGCGCCGCACGTCGCGGGGTGGCCAGCGGAGATACTCGGATCTGGCGATCGAGACATGCCTGACGCTGCGCACGGCGTATCGGCTTGGGTTGCGACAAACGCAAGGGCTGATGGGTTCCATCGGCACGCTCATGGAGCTGGATATACGGGTGCCGGATTACTCCACACTGTCGCGTCGTGCAAACGGCCTGAGCATCGTTCAGGTGATGAGGCAAGCCGGATCTGTGCCTGTCCATCTGGTGGTGGACAGTACCGGCCTCAAGATCTTCGGCGAAGGGGAATGGCTCGCGCAGAAGCATAAAACCAGGGGAATACGCCGCCGCTGGCGCAAACTCCACCTCGGACTGGACCTCCATCGCGGTACGATTGTTTGCGCCAATCTGACTCACGATGACGTGGGAGACAGCACTGCATTACCCGGGCTCTTGGATCAACTCGATGCCCCTGTCACTGGCTTTCTGGCGGACGGCGCCTATGATGGAGCGTCCACAAGGGATCTGCTGAGGGAACGGTATGGGGAGACCCTGGATGTGGTTATACCGCCGCCAAAGAACGCCGTGATCCGCCCGCAATCGGCGCGGGATCCAACCGTTCGGGATCGCCATATTGCTCAGATCCGCAGCAACGGCCGCATGGCCTGGCAAGTGGCCACAGGGTACAACCAGCGCAGCCGGATAGAAACGCAGATCGGCCGTTGGAAGAGCGTCATCGGCCCCAAGCTCAAATCCCGCAGCTTCTCCAGGCAAATCACGGAGATCCAGCTCGGCCAGAAAGTCCTGAACACCATGACCGCACTCGGACGGCCTGTGTTCGAACGCACCGCCTGACGCTACGGCTTGGGAAAGGGCGAATTCCATCTCCGCCCCGATCCATGCAACAACGCTCAGACGATAGACAATACCGGGAGGAACGACGGAGCAGCCTTAGGCAGCCGACTGCCGATTGCTGTGGGGGCCGCGCTCGCTCACCGGAAGCATGGACGTTTTTGCGTCGGCGTTCAGACCGACGGCGACCTGATGTATGCGCCGGGGGCTCTCTGGACCGCCGTGCATCATCGCATTCCGATGTTGCTCGTCATGCGCAACAACCGCGCATATCATCAGGAGGTCATGCATATCCAGCGCATGGCCAATTGGCGTCAACGGGGCATTACCAATGCCGGGATCGGCAATGTCATTACCGACCCCAACATCGATTACGCGACGTTGGTGCGAGGCATGGGCGTGTATAGCGAAGGACCGATTACTAACCCAAACGACCTTGGAGCGGCTTTGGAGCGTGCAGTGGAACGCGTCGAACTCGGCGAAACTGCACTGGTGGACGTTGTAACGCAACCGCGATAGGAAAATGAAGAAGGGAGACCGCTTGCTATGCGCCTCACGATCTTTCTGATTCTGGCCCTAATTATGACCCCCGCGTTGGGTGGGCTGACTGCGGCACAGGCTCCAGTCGACGCGCCCCGCGGAGACGCTGAAAACGGCAAGAAGATTTTCGTTGGCTATGGATGCTATCAATGCCACGGCTACGCCGCTCACGGCGGCCCCGGAGGGCCAATTGGTCCGCCTACTTTCTCGTTTTCAGGTTTCGCACGATATGTCCGCCAGCCCGCCGGCGTGATGCCGCTTTACACCAGCAGGGTTGTGACGGATCAGGAACTGGCCGACATTTACGCTTTTCTACAGACGCTGCCTGAGCCGGTTCCAGCTGAGAGGATTCCGCTGCTGAACAATTGAGGGAACGGAACTGCCGTCTTCTCCGCAACCTTCTGAAGGCACTTCGGGCATTTTCGCCGGTTCCGATAGCCATCGGCGACGAAGAACGTAGCGTCAGGCAGAAACACGATCTCGGCAGCCCAGCGAAATGCTCCCGCCGCGCTCGCCTAGCGTCAACACCAGACGATCTCCGTCGTTTGTAAACTTGAAAATCTGGTGGGCTTCGCGATTCACGACCCAAATGTGCCCGTCAGGATCGTACGGATTGATCCTCACGGCATGCGGATAGTTGAAGAGGTGGTACTACCACTGAGACCACTGATCGATGACCCGCCCGTTTCGATCGACGGTGAAGAGCAGGTCATCCCGTTTGGAGCCGGGGACGGCAGCGTCGAATTCCGTGGTTCCAGCCGACCCCGGTGGGGCCTGTTACTAATAAGATGAAGATTCGGTCAGCGCTCTCGGCCGTCACGCCGGTCAGGAAGGTCGTCCAGCCTTCATCGGTTGGCTCGAGCCAGTTTGGAACGACCTCGTAGGGCCCTGTGAGGTCAACACCGCCCCTCTCGGGCGGCCTCGATGGCGCCACCCATCGAGGCCGCGAGAAAGACGATGAATAGCAAGCATCTCTTCGTAATCTCGAGTTGAAATCCCTCCGCCGCTTAGAACGCGTACTTCAACGCGAACTGCATGATGCGCGGGTCTTCAACGTTCGTGATCCGTCCGAATGTTCCGCTCCGGAAGTTGGTGCTGGGATTCATCGGCCGGGTGCTGTTGAAGAGGTTGAAAGCCTCGGCCCGGAGCTGGAACAGGTGCCCTTCACCAATGAACGGCAGTTGGAACGTCCGCGTCACCGCCCCGTCGATCGCCCATGTTTTGACGCCTCGAACGGAACGGAACCCCATGTTGCCGATCGTTCCCAGGGACGGTTGGGCGAACGCCGCCTTGTTCAGGAATTGGGATCCTAAATCGCCCGACGTGTCCAGCTTGACGTCATCAAGCAGCTGATCCACCGGTTGATTCGCGGACCCGCGGCCCCCCAGGCCATTCAAGGCTCGATCCGTGCCGGTAACGATGCTCAAAGGATGTCCAGAAGAGACCCGGCCGATGATGGCTAGGCTCCAATCCGAGGCCACCGCCCGCAGAAAGGGAGTGGTGAAGAAGGTGGGCAGCGCGTAGACGCCGGTCAGGTTGAAGATGTGCCGCCGGTCCGTCAGGTTGCAGTTGGAGCGGTCCCGGGTGTTCGGCCGGATGGGAGCCTCGTTGGGTTGTATGTTGGCTATGCCATTGGACCCGTCGCTGATACAGTGCCCCCAGGTATAATTGGCGTTCAAGTTGATGCTGGCCACCGCCCCCCGGAGCGAAGTCGATAGACCGTGATAGTTCGACGTGGCGGCGGATCGGATGACATCGATCGGCGCGAACCGTTCCGCGTCCGCAATATGCTGCGGCGTGCCGTTGGCCTGCGCCCAAAGGAGCAACTCCCGCCGGGCGTCCAGGTTACGGCTCGTCGAGCAGGTGGTGTTCGCCCTGCGCACGTTGAGCGCGAAGCCCTCGGCAAAGCAGTTCCCATCCGAGTCGGACCGTCCCGGGAACAAGATCACGGGGTTCTGGGTCTCGGTCTCCCACAGATGGGTGGTCTGACTGCCCAAGTAGGTCACCGAAAGGCGCACGTTGGCGGCGAGCTCACGCTGCACCGAGAGATTCCAGGACTGTACGGTCGGCTGGCCCAGGTCCCCGTCGCCTGGATATGGCGTGAAGACCGAACCCTCTAAGAACTTGGGATCCTCGCGGAAGTCGAACGGAAACGGGTTCCCTCCGGGGAAATCCAGGTATGGATCGTCTAAGGTCCCGCGCCGGTATTCCGTGCCCCCCGACCAGGGCGCGACGTTGTTCGCGCTACCCTGATTGGCCATGGGCACGGTGTCGTAAGAGATGCCGTAGCTGGCCCGGATCGAGGTCCGGCCATCGCCGAACGGGTCCCAGGCCAGACCGACGCGCGGCGCGAACAGGGCCCATTTTTCCTTGTTCGGCGAGCGGCCGTCGAAATCGGCCGGCCCGTCGGCCATTTGTTGGCGCGTATACGTGAAGCCGGCCGGCGCGTTCGGAAACACGACGCTCTTCTCACCGGCAAAGAAACCCTCCCGGGAGAACCTGTAGACGCGGACGCCGCCGAAGATGCCTTCTCCGGGATCCCAGACAAACGGCAAGTACGGCTCCCACCGGAGGCCGAGGTTCAGCGTCAAGCGGGGGGTGACGCTCCAGGAGTCCTGACCATAAAAGCTGATGTAGTTCTGGTGCGGGTTCAGCTGGCTTCGCGCGCCCTGCCGGATCTGATTGATCTGGCCCGTCAGAAAATCCCCCATAGCGTTGCCCGTGTTAGAGCTACGGATGGTGATGTCCGGAATAGCCCGGGAAAACGCGGCCCGGTTCATCCAGTCGCGTGTCCAGATGAAGCCGAAACTGAGCTGGTGAGCCCCGGCAATCCAGCTCGTGTCGTTGCCGAACTGGATCTGCTGCTGGAACGCGTCGCGCTTGCACGTACGGCAGCCGATATCGAAAAAGCCGCTGACTCCTAAGTCCATTATGCCGTCGACCAACGTATGGGCGTCGATACCGACGTCCCTGGGTGAGAAAAACCTGGCTGCATCGCCGTGCGTATCGAGGCGCAGGTAGGAGAAGCGAGAGCTCGTGACCAGGTTGGGGTTGACCACCCAGGTGCCGGAGGTGATGATGTGATCGACGCGGTTGGCAGCAAGCCGCGCCCCGGCGGTCGTCAGCAGATTATCCGGGTCCGCGGTCAGCGGCGCGGTGTCCTTCGTAACCACCCAATCGACGAAGTACGATTGGTTCCCGGTGGCCTGCCAGTCGAGCCGCGCCACGCTCTGCCAATTATCCTCTACGGTCCGCGTGCCCGTCCGGATCTCCCCGCACGGGTCCGCGGTCTGGGGCAGCCGTCTGGAGATCTTCAAGGCCGCTGGGCTGAAGCGCGCCGGGTCCACGAAACCGTCGGCAAAGTCCGGGTCGGACCAGCTCGGATTGAAACACTGGTTGAACGTTCTGAAGTCGCCGTTCAACATCGCAGGCGTGGGCAGGATGGAGAGGCTGGAGGACGGCTCGTCGCGTAATTTCGTGCCCTGGTAGCCATAAAAGAAGAACGCCTTGTCGCTCAGAATCGGCCCGCCGACCGTTCCGCCGAACTGGTTCCGTTTCAACTGATTTTTTCTCGCGGCGTCCACTTCCTTGGCGTTGAACGCCTCGTTGCGCACGAACCAGAACAGGTTGCCGTGAAACGCGTTCGTCCCCGACGTGATCGCTTGGCTCACCTGGGCTCCCGCAGACCGTCCGGTCGCGGCCTGCTGCGTGCCAGTGGACACCCGGAATTCGGAGAGCGCTTCCGGGAACGGCAACGGCATGTTCGACCCGTCGAGGCGGTTGTTGGCCACGGCGCCGTCCAGCAGGTACTGCGTGCTGCCCAGCCCCCGCTGGCCGGCCACAGAGATCGTTACGCCCGTATCCATCGCTGTGTTAGACGCTCCGGGAGCCCTGCCCATTCCTGTGCCCTTTCCCCCCAGGATCACCGCGCCGACGCCTGACAGCGTGATCAGCGACGTGACGTCGCGGGCCGCCAAAGGCAGCTCGAGAATTCGCTCGGTCTCGATCACCTCGGAGATGGCAATGCTGCGCAACTCCACCTGCGTCTCCTCGTTGGCCTGAACTTCGATCGACTGGGTGATGTCGCCGACCTCGAGCACCGGATCGATCGTAATGTTGCCGCCGACTCGCAACACAATATTGGTCTGCACGAATGTTTGAAAGCCCGGGATGGCAGCCTCCACTCGGTATTGGCCCGGATTCAGGTTCGGGAATGTGTAGATTCCGATTTCATTCGTCACAGCGCCACGTACTGTGCCCGTTTCCGTCCGCGTCAGCGTCACGTCCACGCCGGGTAATAGGGCGCCGGTCTGATCCGCAACCCGGCCGTTGATCTGGCTCGTAGTTTGACTGAACAGTGTTGCCGGGATCAGCGAACAAATCGTCAGTGTCAGCGCCGAGACAAGAATCTTACGAGTCAGGGCTGATCTTAGATATCTCATCTGGCAACCTCCTCCCACTTTCCTCTCATTGTTAAGCAATCATTCGCCATCCGTTGTTAGGCACCCATTCGTTCTGCCCAGCGCCTACATCCTGTATATCCACACGTCATGCAAAGCTTGTCATGCCCTCTCCCGGTCCCGGTCCTGTTCTAAGGAGCGCCCTCAGACGTTGGGCCTGAACCCGAGCACCTTTTCTTTTCCTATTCAGGGCTGTTTGTAGAACTTTTGAAAGATTACCCTCTGGGTTGCAGACCGTCAAAGCATTTCGTATCCGGTGGACCTTGTTGCATGGATCATCCCGAAGGATGCCTTGTTATTGGGTTTTTCAACACCGGGGATAACTTGGATGCCACATAAGTTCAACGCAGCGCGACGGCACAAGTTTGATAAGGCGCAGTACCGGGTGATCCATGCAACAACGCTGTCCAGAGGCGGTCGCCTCGATGAAATCGTCGATGCGGAAGCCGAGACCCTCAAATAGGCAACGGTTTTCACGGCCTGACCATGGAACACGGCTTCTAGTATTTTATATGACAGATAAGGAGCATGGAATGCGTCACATTCCATGCTACTAAACTGTTCGGTCATAATGAGCGTTTCTTCCTGACAGAACCCTGCCGGTCTCCGGTCCCGACGTCTCGTCAACGCGTCCTTCTGCATGGCTTTTCTTATAACTCGGCCTTCATTCCGAATCAGGTCCGCACGGCCATGATCCGATGTATCCCCACCACCCTTGCGTTAATATTCTTTAGCTTGAGGGTGGCTTTGCTACGGGTAGCCCTAGCGGGGCTGTCCTGCTTGCGCAGCGAGCTTTCCCCTACGATTGGACGGCGGGGTTCGCGTTCGGATCGATCCTGAACAATGGGAGGTATCGTGCGATGGGGATTAAGGTTTTAGCGGGGGACTTTAAGAACAGATCAGAAAACGGTGCGCAGGCGGCCTTTACTATGGGGCGGTTCATGTTCCCGGACCCGTGGGATGCATAACGACAGCTATCAACTCATAGGCAAGGATCAGATGGAACCTTCCATTCTGATCCGCAGACTGCGCCCGTGGCAATCCGGGGACGCCGACAGTGCCCAATCCCTAGTCCAGGGTGTTCTGGCTGCGTATAGACACAATGAGTGGCTCTGCGACCCGTTCAGATGGGAGGCAAGTGTTCACCCTCTATTCTATTTCGCGAAAGGCCGGGACAACATACCCATCAAGGCCGTGGATGAGCGGATTTTCAAGTGGGCGGGTCACCCATCAGACCAGAAGAAACCAACGATCGAGAAGATGCTGGGTCCGGTCGCTAACGCCGAAGTGGACCTGCTCATCGAATCGGCGAACTACTTCATGTTCATCGAGGCCAAGAAACCCGGCGAGAAAGCCCGGTTTTCACCCAGCAAGGAAGAATATGGGAAGGTTCACCAATTGGTCCGCCAGTTTGTAGAGGGCCGTCTGCTCGCCAGTCAGATCGACAAGACATTCATGTTGGCCACGCTGGGTGCTTCTGATGGGAATTTCGTTCAGGTTGAACCGAGCGAGGGTGACAGGCGGCTCCTGCAGGCAGTGGGACAGAGCAGCGAGGACTTCCCTTTCCCTAAGATGCCGAACTTCGGCTGGGAGTTGTTGCCAGAATAGTCCGACGAAATGCCGCAGGATGCTGACCCGATGCCGTTAGGAGCCGTCTGGTGTGGTTTTCGGGATGGAATCCGATCCTGATATCGATTGAAGCCGATGATCGATCGCGCATGCTCCGGGAAGAACCACAACATAAGGCAAGTTGAACAAGGACAAGAGACCAATGGATGGCAAAAACACTCCAATCCCGCACTCATCCATACCCAGCACTGCAGAACTCATGCTCCCGGTTCTCAAGGCGCTGGCCGACGGTGCAGAGACACCGCTCTCCGAGGTGCGATCGCGAGTTGCCGCCGCACTGGGATTGAACACTGAAGATTTGCTGAAAACGAATCCTGGCGGCAAGGCCCCGCTGTTCCGGGTTCGGATCAAACACGCAACAAACCAAAGAAAACGCGAGGGCTTGGTGGAAAGGGTCCGTCCCGCCGTCTATCGGTTGACTGAGGAAGGCGCGCAGCTGCTGGCCCAAGAGCCATCCGAGCCGCCGCCGATCCCACCGCCACCGGAGGAAGCGTTAGATCACGCTGCCAGACAACTGAGCCAGGAGCTAGAGGCGGATGTTCTGGACCGGGTTCGCCAGGCGGACCCTGCGTTTCTCGAACAGGTGGTGGTGGACCTGATGATCGCCATGGGCTATGGCGACGGCGACGATGCGATGGGCCAGGTGACCGGGGGTTCGGGCGACGGTGGAATCGATGGCACGATCCGGGAAGACGCGCTCGGTCTGGACGAGGTTTATCTTCAGGCCAAAAAATATGCTGATGGCAACACCGTGGGCGAAAGCGCCCTGCGCAACTTCGCCGGGGCGATCGATGCGGCCGGCGCGATGAAGGGGGTGTTCGTCACTACCTCCAGTTTCACCAAGGCGGCTCGGGACTATGTGGCGCGGAGTCCGAAACGCATTGTCCTGATCGACGGTGACGAATTGGGGCGTCTGATGGTCAAGCACGACATCGGCGTACGCCTGAAAATGCGCTACGAGATCAAACGGATAGACGAAGGGTATTTCGACGTGGAATAGGCAATCTGTCCAACAATGTCGTCTTGTCCGCGTCGTCACTAACGTCATCCGATTTTGTCATTGGATCAGGACCGGGCGGGCCGCTTCGGCATCGTCCTGCGGTACGGCTTCGCCATCGGCGTACATGTTGGTGCCGGATTTCAGGGTGCGCGTCCGAGTCCTGTCCTCGCATTCACGATGTTTAGAAGCAACGGTAACCGACTGTTTCTGGTCTCCTGCGTGAAGACCAAAGGGGCGGTGCCCGCGTCGGCAATGCTCCGACTGGTTTCGAAAGGCGAGGGCCTGTGTGGAGAAGACGGGCTGTCAGTGGCGCATCTTGTCGGCGCAGTACGGCTTGGTTCATCCGGAAGAAGAAATCCAGCCCTACGAAAAGACCCTGAACACGATGCGCGTGAAGGAACGGCGTGCCTCGGCGCCTGTCTTCATGGCTGACCACCTCGCCGACATGCTGCGCTTCTACGACCTGCTCGAGCGGCTCGAAGGCCGCATCGGCGGGAAGCGCGTGCTTGCCGATTACATCGGCGGCATGCATTGGCCGAATCGCGGGGTCTACTTCTTCTGCGAAGCCGGGGAATCGCGCTCCAGATCGGGCGAAGGATTGAGGGTCGTGCGGGTCGGAACCCATGGGTTGAAGGCCGGGAGCCGGAGCACGCTGTGGAAACGGCTGGCGCAGCAGCAGGGCATCGATCTGCCGCCATCCTGGGGCGTAGGCGGCGATCCAGGCGCAGCGGCGCGGCGGCTCCGTCTCGACCGGTCCGGTGTCAAGCTGGCGGAGGCGGAACTCGAAGCGAGGGTCAGCCACCATATCCGTGCCATGCCATTTCTGTGGCTTAACGTCGGAGACGAACCCGGCCCGAGAAGCGAACGCGAAACGATCGAGCGCAACGCCATTGCGCTTCTGAGCGGCTATCGCGAACCGGCGCTGGATCCGCCGTCGCCTGGCTGGCTCGGCCATTCCAGCGACCGGTGGCGCGTCCGCCGCTCCGGCCTCTGGAACAACAACCACGTCGATGAGGACTACGACCCGTCCTTCCTCGACACCATGGAAAAGCGGATAGGCTTGATCGGAATGGCCTGAGATTCTGACTCGAACCTGATTTGGAATGAGGACCGAGTAGGAAGAAAAACCATGGCGAGAAAAATGCAGGCGATGTTAGATGGGTTTCAGGCCGCGTAGAGGATTTCGGTCACCTCGACGGACGGCGCCGTGTGCGCGGGGCGCTGCGCCGGAACGCACGGGGTTCGAAGCGTCCCCTCCGGAACGTTGGGAGGCGGGTACATGGCAATAGTCAGGACGACGCATCGGGCCGCTCGGGTCGGTCACGACCGGGCCCGTGGCGAGTGGGCAGACATGGCGGGATGCACGGGGCCGGCGGACGCGCGGGGCGGACCGGGCGGTTCCCCCGCCCTTCCGTGCCTGACCGGCCTCGCCGGACGTGCGGCGGCGGGACTGCTGCTGGCGCTCGCTGTCCTGGCGGCGATCATGCCGATGCGGGCGCCGGCGCAGGACAAGGACGCTGCGCGGGCGCCGAACATCGTCATCGTCCTGGCCGACGACCTTGGCTACGGCGATGTCGGCTATCTGAACTCACAGTCCCAAATCCCGACGCCGAACCTGGATACCCTGGCAGGACAGGGTATGGCGTTTCTGGACGCGCATTCGCCGTCGGCGGTTTGCACCGCGACGCGCTACGGCCTGTTGACCGGCCGCTATGCGTGGCGGACACGACTGACCCGGGGAGTCCTGGACGGTTACGACGGGCCCCTGATCGCTCCGAATCGCGAAACGCTCGGCTCCTTTCTCGGAGCCACCGGGTACCGCACCGCAGTGATTGGAAAGTGGCACCTGGGCCTCGGTTTTGCGAAGAATGCCTTGGGCGAATTCGACTTCGAGGAGCCCATTGACGACGGACCGCACACGCACGGATTCGACGAGTCCTACATCATCCCGGCTTCCTTGGACTTCCCCCCGTATGTCTATATCCGTGACGGCGAGATCACGGGATTTCCGCTGGGGCAACAGTCCGGGATGGAATTTCCGCGTTACATGAGAGCCGGCGAGTTGGCGTCGGATTTCGATCCCGCTGATGTGCTCGATGAACTGATCCGGCAGGCCACGGGGTTTATCCAGCGGCAGGCGTCGGACGGGAGCCCATTTCTGCTGTATCTGCCCTTGACGGCCCCGCACAAGCCGGTCTGGCCGGCCCAGCGGTTCGAAGGAACGACCGAATTGGGCCCGTACGGGGACTTCATCGTACAGGTCGACGCAGCCGTGGGCGACGTGATGAGCGCCCTGGACCAAGCCGGTGTCGACGACAACACGCTGTTGATTGTCACCTCCGACAATGGGTCCTTCATGTCCCGTCTGGACGGGCTTGAGGACAGGGACCACACGGATGATTCGACGATCCAGGCGTATCGGGCGGGCAATCACACTGCGAATCACGTGTATCGAGGGACCAAGGCCGATATTTGGGAGGGGGGTCATCGCGTGCCGTTCTTCGCGCGCTGGCCTGGGCAGATTGAACCCGGCAGCACCCGGGAGGAGGTCATCTCGTTGACCGATGTCT
>CAXWPJ010000006.1:0-367783 GCA_963664115.2 Terriglobia bacterium
AAGACGCTGCTCTTCTGTCCCGCCCGGAACCGGTCGATTTCGAAGGTGTAAACGTTCGCAAGGGGAACGTTCTGAGCCAGATAGGGCTCCCACCGCAGGCCGTAACTCACCGTAAGATTGGGCGTGGCCTGCCAGGCGTCCGCTCCGTAGAGGGAGAAGAAGTTCTGGTTAATGGAGAGCTCGGCCGGCGTGCCCATGAAAAAATCGTCGGTTTGGCCCAAAAAGAAATCCGCCATCGAATCCATATCGACCTGGGCAGCGGAAGCGAAGTGATTCACCGAACCGAACTTGGCATAGGTGTATCCGGTGCCGAACGAAAACTGGTGGCTGCCCCGGACCCAACTGACGTCGTCGCTGAACTGATAGGCCTGCGGGAAGTAGGTATTCTCGTCGTCGCCCGATCCGGTCGTTGCGCCGATCGTAAACGCCCCGCTGACCCGCAAACGGCCGATATGCGTCGGGTCATAGCCGCAGTACATCTTCACGCCAACGTCGCAGTAGCTGAACCCCATCACGGAACCGACGCGGCGGTTGGCCGACCGATTGTACGCAAAGCGGAAAGAGTTTACGCTGTTGGCGCCGAGCAAATAGGTGGAGCCGAATGCCCAAGACTGCGCCAGGTTGTCGTAGCCCGCGTCGTTAGACAGCAGTATGTTGTCGGGATCCTGTTCGTACGGATGGCCTATTTGGATGCCGCTGATCAGCATCCGGCCGAACAACGAATGGCTGGGTGTCACCTGATAGTCCACCTTGGCGATGTACTCCTGGCGGTCCTCCGGGACCCGGGCACCGTAGGTCACCTCACCACACTCGTCCTGCGGCGCTGGCGCATTGGCCAACAAACGGTTGGCGATGTTGACGGCCGCTGGCTGAACAGCGCGGGATCGATCTGATTGTCAACGAACGGCGCTCCCAGCGTCACCTGACGCCCCCCATTGCACGCTGGTGAGCTGAGGGCCCTGAAGTCCCCGGCCAGCACCGCCGCCGTCGGAATAAACTGCCGCTCGTCGCCCGGATCCTGGCGGATCGTCGTCCCCTGGTACCCTCCGAAAAAGAACAGCTTGTTCTGAATCACGGGTCCGCCGACCGTGCCACCGAACTGGTTCCGTTTCAGGGTGCTGCCCACGGACGAAAAATAGTTCCGGGCATTGAACAGATCGTTGCGGACGAACCAGAAGACATCGCCGTGATACGCGTTCGTGCCCGACTTGGTCACCACTCCCACCGAGGCGGCCTTACCACGATCGGCAGTCAGGCCGCTCGACTCCACTTTGAACTCCTGTGTGGCGTTCGGAAACGGTGTCGGCATGCTGATGCCGGTGGCATAGTTCAGGTGCTGGGCGCCGTCCATCGTGTAGTCTACGCCGAATCCTTGCGGTGCTCCTCCGAGGGAGACGAACCGCGACCCGGGGAAGAAGCGGTTGCCGCTGTCCCCCATATCGACGGCTGCACCGTTCAATGTGATCAGACTCTGAATGTTGCGCCCGTCCAGGGGCAGCGCCAGGATACGCTCGTTTTCGATAAGCTGCCCGATCGCGACGTTCCGTGTTTCGACCAGCGCGGCGTTGGCCTGCACTTCTATCGTCTGCGTTACCTGCCCCACTTCAAGCACGACATTGGACACGCGTCTGTCGTTGACCTGCAGGGTGCCGGTCTCCACGAATGTCTGGAAACCCGGCAATCCCCCTTCCAACCGATAGGGGCCGAGAGGCAGGTTTACCAGAACGTAGGCACCCGTCTCATTGCTCAGGACGGTTCGCCCGATACCCGTTTCGGTCTGCGTCACGGTGATCTCGACGCCAGGCAGGACCGCGCCCGTCGTGTCGGTGACCGATCCGTTGATCTGTGCCGAAGCCTGTGCCCAAAGGTTAGGGCCGCTGAGGAGCAGGCATGCTCCAACAGACAGTGCAAGAATTGTTCGCTTCATGAAAGTTGACCTCCACTCTTAGGGATTTGCTGCCGTCTTCAGCGGACGCAGCGCCCCCGAAAACCACATCCGCATAGATTCTACAAGTGTTTGGAATCGATATACGGGTAGGCTAACATGCCGATTTCGCATGTCAATAGAATTGAAAGAGATGGTGGGTCTGATACAAACTTCCTCGGAGACTGGAAAACACAACCTTCATCCTGAAGGTATTTCAGTGAGAACCCACGTGGCAACGGATGCGGAACCAGGTCGCCGTGTGCCTTCGCTGTCTCGATCCATAAGGCGATGGCCTCCTTTGCGTGGCAAGAGCGGACTCTTGGGTCGGGCCGTGTGCCGTACACCCTGGGGCGGCTCACATCTGGTTATCCGTTTTTATTTTGCAAGTCGTCAGCTAAACATGTTTCAATGCACCGCATCCCGCGCGCTAAACCCCGAGGCGATATCGCCGCCCTTAGATATTGGGTCATCGCAAGAGAGCATTCAATGGGTCTGGCTACGGGAACTCTAATAAGGAACGCCAGGAGGGATACACTATGACGCGCTTCAGGCTCTCAACCTTTATGGTGGTATCCGTATTGGGGGGTCTGCTTCTAACGCACCTGCCTGCCGCGGCGAAGGAATCCTGGTCCTGGGCTCAAACTACGGCCCAATCTACAATAGAACCCTGGACATCATTCGAAACCCAGGAAAGCCTGGCTTCAACGGCCGACATCGACTGGAATCAAACGCCCGACTATCTTCATTACATGCGGGAAGAGGATGGAGTATTCCCGAAAGATACCGGCCCCCGGGACTTTAGTGGCGTATGGCGGGGGCAGCCCCCGCGCCAGGGCCTGGAAGACATGCGGCGCGGCCGGCCGGATGAAACGCCTGCCTCAGCCCAGCTAAAACCTGGCTCGAGCAGGAGACCCCTCTTCGCTGAGCAACATCCAGTCCGGCAGACCGGGTTCCAGCGGACTCGATGTGACCCCCGATCTGCTGCCGGGCGAGGAAATCGTTCTAACCCCACTTGGTGCCGAGTTATATCGAGAAGTTGTCGCTTCCTATGGGCCGAGATCGGATTGCATTCCATACGGTCCCATCCGGCCGCTGAGTAACAATTCCCCAAAGGAATTCGTCATGACGGAGGATCAAATCGTGATCCTCGCCGAGATGCACACTGAGGTCGTGCGACAGATTTTCATGGATGGACGCCCCCACTCTGAACTTGGGGTGGCATTCGCCGCTTGGAATGGGCAATCCGTCGGCCGTTGGGAGGGAGATACGTTGGTTGTCGAAACCTTCGGCGTCAACGACCGCGTCTGGATCGACAGCGCAGGTCTGCCGGCCAGCAACCAGTTACACTTGATCGACCGTTTCCGCAAACTTGACGACAACACGATGCTCTGGGCCGTCACAGTCAACGATCCGGTCTACTACCAGAAACCATGGACGTTCGAACGGTTTCTGTATCGGGACGAAGTGAACGAACTCCGGCCGAAGATCTGCCATGATTTTGAAATGGGCGCCGAGACCCCGATGATCTGGGTGCCCCATCACCGCATCCAGCCAGTGATGCCGTGATGTTGAGGCAGCGGCCCCCGGCCCGGGGCTCGGTACAGGTTCCATCGGTCGCCGAGGAGAAACTCCCTCGGCTGTCCGTCAACAGGCCAGATCCCGGTGGTGTATAGACTACATGTTCAGTCGCAATAGGCTCGGCCCTAAGGCATGAGACCGGGAAGCTTAGCAAAGCGAGCCGGCAACTGAACGGGTAAATATGGACCTACTGGTTTCGATCGAGTCCACGGCACTTGGAGTTTGGGTGCGCCAATCGCCCTCACTATTGGCTTTTCCAACGATTCTTGCACTGCACACGGTGGGATTGGCGTTTTTAGTGGGCGTTTCCGCAACCATCGATCTGCGGGTCCTGGGATTCGGATCTCGCAAACGTCCGGCTTCCATGGCATCCATGGAAGCCTACTACCCGATCATGTGGGTTGGGTTTTGGATCAATGCGGCATCGGGAGTGTTGCTCACTATCGCCTTCGCTACCGTGAGGTTGACGGACCCATTCTTTTATCTCAAGCTCGTTTTCATCGCTTTGGCTGTAGTGGCTGTCTATCTGATCAGAAATAGATTGCGCGATCCGTCTCTCGATGAAATTTCTATGGTACCCACCAGGTTATTGGCCCTCGCTTCGTTGGTTTGTTGGACCGGCGCCATCGTCACCGGGCGCTTGCTCGCATACTTCGGTGGATAGCACCCTCAGTAGACTGTGTGCCGAGTCACAGGTGATACTTAAGGAAGATCCGCCATGGATTCTTTTCTGAGCATTGTCGAGCAAAGCGCGCTTTCGCAATTCCTGCGGGACAATCCGTGGTTTTGGCCAACGTCGGAGATTCTCCATTTTATCGGATTAGCCCTCCTGGTCGGCGTGATCGGCACGTTCGATATGCGCATGTTGGGGCTCGGGAAGGCGGTCGACATCGGCTCGCTGCACGCCCTGATTCCGTGGGGGGTTTTGGGTTTCGCCGTGAATCTGATAACGGGCACGCTGTTTTTTGTCTGCCTGCCCCGCGCATACATCGGCAATCCGGTGTTTCTCGCGAAGATGGGGTTCATCGCTCTTGCCGGTGCCAACGTGCTGCTGTTCTATGTCACGGGCGTGTTTCGTCGAGTTAAGGAACTGAAGCCGGGAGAGGATGCGCCCCCACCCGCGAAGCTGATTGCCGCGAGTTCGCTCGTACTCTGGATCGTGGTCATGTTCTGTGGCCGTTTGATGCCCTTCTTCGCAGAGTAGTTCGGTCCGGCCTCTGTTGCCAGCCACTCGGCTCGATCCCCAAGGCCGAGTTCAGATCAAGGCTTCTGCCAAGTCGGGTCGTGCGTCCTGCCCCTCGCCAGCCCGCGTTCGGTCTCTGTAAAGTTGGAACCGGGAGAGGATGACCTTTTACGAACGAAGCCCTTTGGCGCTTCCTTCGATTCGCGCCCGATTCGCGCCAAACAGGCCAGCGGACTCAGCGGGAGTCGGGCATCGTGGGGGGAACGCGGTGGCGTATCGGCGGAGTAGGTTGCCGATGCGCAAAATCCGTTTCTCCGTCGTGACAGATTCCCGGCAGCAGCCGGGGCGCGTCGTCGGGATGCACCCGATAGAGAAATCGCTCGGCCGTGAACGGCTTCTGAAAATAGACCGGATCCGTGACCGTTACCGCCCAGAGCAGCGTGTTGTCATCGAGCTTGCGGAGCCGTTCGACCAGGTGCAACTGGTTGCTGTTCTCCAAGCCGCCGAAGTCTATCCACACCCGGTCATTGACACCGATGGTCTCGATCACCAGTGTGTTTTCCTCCCAGTGGCCAACCGAATGTCCCCACCAGGCTCGAAGATCAAAGCCTTCCGCGGGATGATCACGGCCATCCAGATGGATCTGTCGAAACGCGGCCTGCAGCTCGGTGAGCATCAACAACTGTTTATCGTTTTGGATATACTCCTTCGGGTCCGCCTGAAGCATGACTCTGACCGGACCATAGGGCAGGCAACGCATGGCCGGCCCCTCGGATATATCCATGTTTCTGTACCTTTCAGCGCCGTATTCGGTGAGCACGATTTCCTCACCCGGCAGCAGGCTGGCGGTAATGTCCGTCTGGAGACCACCGCCCCCCGCCGTCAAAGATGCCGATCTCTCTTCCTCGGCGCAGATCGCTGACGTCCCAGGGCCGCCCGCCCTGGCCTCTCCAAATGCCCCGAAAGTCTCGAGGACCCGTTTCCTTCGGGAAGACTCCATCCCACTCCTCCATGTGATAGAGGTAGTCGGGAGTTTGATTCCAGTCAATATGGGTAGTCGAGGCAAGGCCGGCGTCAGCCTGGAACGATGACCAGGGTCTGACTTGAGCCGCGGTCGTCACTGGCGCCGCGATCAAAACGCCAAGTATGACCCCGACTGCAGATATCAGATTCAGGGGGGAGTGCTGTCCCATAATTGGATCTCTCCTCAAGGCGTGCTGCAAGCGGATCTGCCGATTATGCGTCGGAATCGAGGAGAAACGCCCACCTGCAACCCGCCGCCTTCAGCCCAACGGAACCTGCGAAATTATCCTAATCGTTTCCCGACCCTGCGTAATCGGTCGCGGTTCCACTCAATACTTCTCGACCGTCGGCAAAAGTCACTGTGCCGCCGTCGATGCGCGCCGACCCGTCCCTCGACATATTCGCATCCGTGACCGTGACGCGGTCGCCCGGCTGCATGTCATCCGCCCGCCATCCGCGTCGAAATGCGACGTTCAGAGGAGAGCCTTGGACCGACCAGCTTGCGACCTGTCCATTCTCATCCACGACATTGATATCAAAGCGGATGTGCGGATTCCTGAACTCCACCCGCGTCACCGTCCCCGACAGCGTGATCTTCTTCGTGGGGTCGAAGCTCAGCCCGTGATAATGGTGGGCCAGAGCAGGGGTGACGGCGAAACAGAACACCGCAAACGCTAGAACCACCGCGAACCGTAATGTGCGCGACATCAGTTCCTCCATAATTCTTGCTGGCGTTGGAAACTACTGTACTCGGGTGAAGCCTACGGGCGGCGTTCTGTGCTGTCAAGAAATTTTGCGGTGACCTGTAGTTATTCAATTTATCGTAAAAGGGGTTGAAGACACTTTTTGCTCTTCCATGGGCCAAACGAAAGAGAGACGCAGACGGATCCCTGGACGGAATCGAATCGAGTGGTGCAATCCAACAGGCATTCGTGCAATGCTCCCCACCATCGCCCCCATACATAATTGTTGTGGTGGGGTGGGTCTCTGCGCTTCGGCTGAGACAACGATGACACACCATTTCTGGAGGTGCTTCAATGAGAACTCGCGTGGTGGTGCTGACCGCCCTGGTCCTTTGTACGGCTTTTTTCGCTCAAGACCAGGACGCCGCGGCCGAGAATCCGCAGAATTCGGGTCCACTTCCGGTCTTAGAGATCGCGGACGATTTCTACGTCATCCAGGGTGAGGGCAGCAACGTTTCCGTGTACGTGACCGATGAAGGCCTGATTCTGGTCGACGATAAGTTCGATCGCACTTACGACCAGCTTCAGGCGGCACTGCGATCCTTTACGGGACCAGCCGGTGAAATACGTCATCAATACACACCCGCATGGGGACCACAGCGGCGGAAACGCAAGTATGCCCGCGTCGACCGTACTCGTCGCTCATGAAAACGCAGCGGCGGCAATGGTCCGTAACAATCAACCGGGCCTGCCTGAAATGACCTATGCCGATCAGATGACGATCAACCTGGGCGGAAAAGAGGCGATCGTTTACCATTTCGGGCCATGCCACACCGATGGTGACAGCTTCGTTTACTTTCCGGCCGTGAGGGTGCTTTCCAGTGGCGATTGCTTTAACACGGGGAACGGGCGGGGTGAAAACACGACCGGGTCGCCCACCTTCGCATTCTATATTGACTACAATACTGGAGGGAGCTTCGCGGGTCGGGAGAAGGTGGGTGACTCTGCCCTGGGGCTGAATTTCGACACCGTGGTGCCAGGACACGGGCCCGTGACCGACCGCGAGGGCTTCACGCGGTGGCGAGCGCAGATCGCGTCGATACGATGGCGAGTGACGCAGATGCTCCGTGACAACAAGACTAAAGAAGAGATCGTGGGAGTGCTGGAAAGCGACGAGTACGGCTGGCAGGAGGGGGGCCGAGCGAGCACGAACTCGATCGACGGGATGATCGACGAGTTGATGCCCGAGTGATCTCCCGCGGGGCGGACATGGGCGGCTGCGATTGCTGAGGATGCCGCCAATCCGTCTACGGTTTCCTTATCAATCCCTAACTGAAAACTAATCGTCAAGAACCTCCTCTTTTTCGGCTTGCATAAGACGGAAGCGCTGGATCTTTCCATCCTCTCCATACTGCAGGAACACGGCTCCCACTTCCATAAACCTTCGACGATCCTCACGAACAGCATAGTCTGCGATGATAGGGAACGAAATACCCAGTCCGCCCCAAGGCAACACCTTGGAATAGACCATTCGTTCTCCTTCGACTTCCTTCTCGGTCTGACGTTTCAGATAGTAGCTGATCTCGACATTAGATCTCGCAAACTTATCGGCCCATTGCCGCACCTGCCGGGTGCCGATAAGCATAACGGGTCCAATCTGTTTTTCATCGTGGGGCGGTACCTCCACAAGCACATCGGGATCTAAGGGCTCCATAAAAGCATCGACCACTTGGTCGATTCCTTCTTCCCTTCCATCCATAGTTATGTGCCAGTCGCCGAGCGCATTCAGTCGATCCACCCATTCCTGGCCCAGCAGGGTGGGGTCGAGCACAGGCTCGGCAGGTGGAGGTTCTGTTGAAGTCTGAGCCTGAGACCCAGATACGGAAAGGAGTGTGATCAATATTGAAACAATCACCCAACGCATAACGCTACGTCCTGAGGTTTTTTGGTTGTTCTTCTTACTGTGCGCAGCGGAAGCCTATCGTGGAGCCACGGAGATCAGGATCACTGAAGTTGCGGTAATAATTCGCCAACTTTGAGCCCCGGCCTTCCGCCCAACCACCGCCACGAGTGCTTTTGTATAGACCGTCGTCGGGTCCCTGTGGATTGGTTTTCGGCATGAAAGCATAGTAACCGCGGTCATACCAGTCATTGGTCCATTCGATCACGTTACCGATCATGTCGTAGAGACCATAACCGTTGGGTGGATATGATCCGACGGCCGCGGCCTTGTTAAGGGAAACAGCTGCCGGCCCGCCGGCTTCGAAAGTTGGGCGATACTCGTCCGCAACGACGCCACCGTCCCATGCGTAAATTTCCCGATCTCGCCCGCCTCGTACCCCCTTCTCCCATTCCGCTTCGGTGGGGAGACGTTTGCCTGCCGCCTGGCAGTAGGCGTCCGCCTCGAACCAGTTGACGTTGGAAACAGCTTGCCGTTCTTGACCCTCAGCGATTTCGCCTTCGGGCCAGTGCCACGGCGCCTGAGCGCCCGTCGCTTCCAGAAACCGGGCATAGTCCGCGTTTCCTACCTCGTATTGATCAATGTAGAAGGCGTCCAAATAAACCAGGTTGGCGGGCCTGTCATCCCGCCAGACCCGCGGCAAGTTATCGTCCGCATCATTATCGATGGCGTGGGCACGGCCCATCCAGAACTCGCCGGCGGGAATCTGCACCATGCCTTCCGGTGCCCCCGTTTGCGCCGCGATTGGCAACGCGGCGCAAACGGAACACAGGATCGCGAACACTATCAGTCTGTTCATACAAACAACTCGTGGATCTCCGTCCGAGGAATAAACGCCGGACCCCCGAGCGGGGCGGTTTGCTGGAGTTCGAAGACGCGTCCCGATGGCGTGTCTTCGAATACCTTGCTGTAATCGATGCCCAAAGCCGAATAGATTGTCGACGTGACGTGATCCATCATTGGTTGTTCTCGATGTTGCCAACCCGTTTCGATCAAATTCTCGCCGGTTCCGTCCGTCTTGCCGATCACCCGTCCCTCCTGGACGCCGCCTCCCAGAAACACATTCGTAAACAGGGGGCCGAAATGGTCACGGCCGCCGGCAGAGTTCATTTCTGGTGTGCGTCCGAATTCCTGGGTGACGACTATCAGGGTTTCATCTAACATCGTCTTTCCAGGTTCATGGCCGGGCATGGCCAGAAGGTCTTCAACCAGGGCCGAGAACGCTAGATCAAACCTGGGGACGCTTGTATATATCGGTTGTGCCTGGGCTGATGCCGGGACGCCCCTCTTGTACAGGCCCGAATGGTTATCAAATACCCCGTTTCTGCCATTGTAGCCGTTGGCCACCCACAGCATTCGCGTACCCGCATCGGCGGCCAGCAGATTCCGCGCCAGGAGCATTCCCAGGCCCAGCTTCGTGTTCCCGCCATCGACATCCACGCCGTACCGCGTCTTCTCCTCATCGGTCAGGTTGAGTGCTGTCTTAAACCGTGGATCCAGTAAGACCTCGATGCCGTAGTCATAGGAGGCCTGGTATTCTTCGTTCTTCGGGCCAAACCGGTCGTTGCCCCCTGGGTTGGAAACCTCTGACCATCGGTTCAGCGCCTCCCAGCGTTCCGCCAACTTCGAATTGCTCTCCGGACCATCGCCACCGAAGGCATCGAATACGCTGGTTGTGTTGAGGTCCAGTCCCGCAAAGCGAGGATGCAACATTCCAGATCCCAATGGCGCACACCGAATGTTCCACAAGTCGAGACTGACAAACGTGGGAAACGTGTCGGACTCTCGACGCTCGGAATCGAGCTCACTCGCGACGACGCTGCCCAATGCCGGAACCTCCCGGACGATTGCGGTGTTCAGTGCGCGACCGGCCTGTTGGTGGTACTGGGCCGGGAAGTGAACCAACGCGCCTCCCCTCATTGAACGAACAAAGGAGGCTCGTGGCGCCCAGGTTTCATGGGCACGGGGGAAGAGGGTTTTCGACAGAACGACTTCCGAATTTACCCGCTGAATATCCAGATCATCCGCCGTCCACTTCGTTTCCTTGAAGTCGAAGGTCTCCCACGGACTCGGGGCGCCTCCATTTTGAATCACAATACAATTGCGCGCCGACCCTCGTGGCGTCACCCTCGAACCTTGTGCGGCTCGAACCTTGCGCGGCGACGCGACTTGGCCAGCAAGCGACGCGCCCACGCCCACACCGAACAATTTCAGCAAATCGCGGCGGGTCAAATCCCCTATTCGTTTTCGCATTCCTTGTTCTCCTCGCTGCAAACGTTAAATGCCTTAGTGATTCAGTAAGAACTCTGTACTATTCAGCAGCACCCACTGGATGGCCTCAACACCATCGCGCCTGCCTTTCTCTGCAATAAAACGCTTCCCCAATACCAGCTCATCGACTGTGGGCAAGCGTGACATGCTCGACAGGACCAGTTCCTCGATGATTTCATCATCTGTTTTGTTGGAGTTCACCAGGCTGGCGACTCGCGTCTCCCCTCGGGCGTCCACCCGGCTGGTGATCACGGGCGAACCCATCATCATCATTGCCTGCACCGGACTGGCCCGACTCTTATCGGCCGGTGGCAGGGCGCGCTCGGTCTGGTAATACGCCTGCATGAACGCAAAGACTTCCCTATTTTCCGGATTCCGGTTGGTCCTCGTGTTTGCGGGATTGGTCAGCTCTTTGACGTACCTCTGGGACTCTCCATACTGCTCCATCTCGAACGTGGCCGACGTATCGGTGGCCTGTGCCACGATATCGACCGCCTCCGGGCCCGTCAAAATCCGAGCGAACTTGCGCGCATGATATGGGATATAGGCATCCACCCATTCCCCTTCAAAGCTCGTATCGAGTTGATAGGCGTTCGATTTCATAATGGTCCGGATCATGCGTTTCACGCTGAAGTTGTTCGTGCGGAAATCTTCGGCCAGCGCCTCCAGCAATTCAGGATTGGTCGGCTGAATGGTCCACGGCTCCGGTGGCGGATTGTTCGGATCCAGACGCAGCAAATCAAAACCATCGTAGGGCTCGACCAGACCCACCGCCATCAACTTCTTCCAAATGATGTTGACCGCCGCGCGCGCGAATTGGATATGCTGGGGCGCTACCCTTCCGAAAAACTTACGGGGATTCTCACCGGGCGCTGGCGTTTCTCCAGTCAACAGGAAGGCCGGTTCGTAGGTTCTGCCATCACGCGGGAAACGCATCTCTGACGGGGTATAGTAAGCTCCGTCGTCCGCGGTGTTATATCCCGGCGCCCCGTCGTCGAACGTGGGGGCACCATTCTGGAAGCCACCGGATGCCGTGAGCCGCAGATTTCCAAAGATGGCCGACTGCTGATGGAAGTCGGATCTCCTCTTGTCCGTCAACCAAAGATTCACGGTGTCGGTGTGACCCGCGCCGTTATGGCAGGAAATGCAGTCCACCGTAAGGCCAAGAAAAACGCGCGAAAGATCCGAGGTGACCTCATCCATCCAGTCCAGACGGTTAAAAGCTTTTTGATGGTCGCTATCGGTAATAAAGATGCAGCGAGTGTTCGTGTAGGTGGTGGGATCAAAGTACATCGCCGCCGGGAGCCCCCCCGCATACTTGGTGGTCGGCGTAACGATGTCATAAAAGACTTCGTTATAGGGCCGGTCGACCCTGAGCCATTGCTTTGTCCAAAGGTGAAAACGGGCGTCGTCCGTTCTGAACAGTTCCCCGTAATGATATGCCCACTGATCCGCGAATGCCTCTGTGTCGATCAGCGTGTCGATCAGCGCGTCGCGCTTATTCGGATCGGTGTTTGCTAGGAACGAACGGGCCTCATCTATCGTCGGCAAAAGGCCTGTCAGATCCAGGTACGCCCTTCGCAGAAACTTTGCATCACCCGCCAGAGGCGCATGTGGAACATTGTCGCGTTCCATCTTTCCGAAGACGAATTCGTCGACGAAATTATTTAGAGCTATGGGCTCATAGGAAGCCCCTGTGTCCGGCAACGACGAAGCCACAGATTCCGTCAACCGGCCCGCATCCAGGGCCTCATCCTGACCGGAAAACAGCGGGGCGTGCGCCTCTTCAATGCGGTCCTGATCCACTTGCGGCGGGCTTGCGTCTTGCTGTGCAGTGGCGGCAAACGGCCAAGACAAAATCACCATGACCATTACAGCCAGAATCATTACGGAGAATTGCGCGGGTTTCATGTTTAAATGTCCCTCCTGCACTTGCTCGGTTTTCAAATGGGCGAATTGGCCCTAATATACGGGTCAATTCGTTTAGCTTCAAGCACTTTTACCGTCAAGCAGTTTGTTAATGGGTTGGGGCCAGATGGCGATTTTTCGTTGAATGCTGGGAGGCGGCTGATATCAAGCCAGTCGCTAAGTCGCTATTCCATATGATGGTATACGGTATCGTTGACCTTGCGGAACGCAGGGAAACACAGTCTGGCACAGGCGTTCACCATCGCTTAGACGCTTCTGCTCGGCGCCACCACCGTGCACACCTGCCGGCTGAGGGCTAAACGTATCGCCGACGGCGTTGTGGAAATGGAGGGAAAGCCGAGCGGTGTTCTCGAGACGCTCCCAACGTTTTCACGCCGCGTGCCGCTCTTGCGGTTGTGGATCCAGTGGCACCAAGCCGGAGAAAATCTCCTTACCATAGATCGATCACCGGCCCAATCGTGGTTCAGGAAGGATTCTAGACGGCATTTTTGCGACTTCGGGACCCGGTCGAGAAGTATCGTGCCTGGCTCGTTCCACACGCGACCAGGAACGAGACGCCTCAGGCTTGGCAGACCCTGGGCCGAGAATCCGCGCCGACAACGCACCCGTTGGCAAAGGAACGAATTGATTAGCGCAGATACTATCTTTGACCCGGCCGACACCCTCCGATTATGATCGTTTGGACGTTCTTCAAGAATCTATTTCGAACGATAAGGAGAGTGCCATGAGAGGCTATCTGGCGCCTGCAGTGTGTGGCGTATTCCTGTGTGTGAGCGGGATCGTCACGGACGCCAACGCACAGGCCGGTGAGGTCGAAGTGCATGTGCCGGCGGCCAGGGCCGCGGTGCGGCCGGCCGTCGAAAATCCCTTACAGCCGTTTCACGTTTTCGACGGATTGTTCGACCAGATGTGCGCCGAACCCACACTGCCGGATCAGATCCGGCAGCAGGACCGGAGTGTGGAGATGTCGTGGTCGGAATGGTACCTACGGCCGGTGAGGCTTTTCGACAATCTCTATTCTATAGGCGCACAGGATTACCCGGTGTATGCCGTCAACACCTCAGAAGGGGTCGTCGTTATCGACCCGGGCTTCGACTACAACAGCGAAGACTTGGTCCTGAACCTGCTCAGGTTCGGTGTCGAACCCGAGAACCTCAGGTACATCATCGTCTCGGATGCTCTCATCGACCGCTATTCCGGCGCGAGCGTTCTCCAGAGAGCTTACCCGTCGGCGCGTGTTGTGATGTCGGAGGCGGCCTGGGAGGTCGTGGCCGGCGACAACAATCCACAGGAGCTCAAGCCGACGAGGGACATGGTGGTCACCGACGGCCAGGCACTGACGCTGGGGGACGTCACGATCACGTTCTACGTGACTCCGGGGCAGACACCGGGCACGCTTTCGATGATTATCGAACCGCTGTGGAACAGGCGGAGTGTGACTTCGGACGAGGACCGGCACGTGGCCGCCTTCTGGGGCGGCGCGGACATCTCGATCGGCCGGCAGGGAGTCCGGTATTTTCCGGACGGCGTGACTATGATGAACACCTGGGTGGATTCGACACGGCGGTTCAAGGAAATTGCCGCCGAGGCCGGAGCCGACACGATCCTCACGCCGACATACAGCCACGGGAACATTCAGGAGAAGGCGCGCGTGTGGAGAATCATGAATCCGACTGCAACGCGAGATGTAGAAGACACATATGGCGGCTTGTTCTTTGAATACGAGGGAGAGCCCCATTCGTTTGTCAACCGAGACGCTGTCGACCGTTTTTTCACCGTCCTGGTCGAGTGCTATCAAGCTCAACGGGACTTCCGAGAGTAGAAAAGGACTGGTTCAGGTATGGCTGCGCGACGACGGACAGCCGGCGGCCAACGCAACAATGCCGAAACCCGGTGAGAACAGCCGTTTTTGGAGGATCACGTCGGTCAATGACCCGCGAATCATGCAGGTTCGGTTTGAAGTACGCCATTTGAGACGGGCTCTGTCGACGCTTTGGCCTCCGGCCTGTAGGACGAGCGTGGAACAGGCCGGAGGGGTTCTCTAGATGCTTGATCCTCGGATCTGAGGACGAGCGTTCTGAGCTGCGAATGAATCCGCGTGCTTTAGGAGGATGCCAATGACAGGTGTCAGGAAGGCTAGAGTGACTGGCCAGAACCGAGGATGGAACCAGATTGCGGTCGGCGGCTTCCTAACGTTGATGATTCTGTTTGGGCCTCCGGTTTTGGCCGCCCAGAGCGATGAGCAGTTCGACAAGTCCTTTTCGTTTATCGGGAGCTGGGGTACGGGGATCGGAAGGGGTGCCGAAGGTCCCGCCAGTGAGGACCGCGGCAACTGTGGCGGCCGTCTGGGAGACTATGGCGAAAAACTGTTGAACTGCGCGATGCCGGTCGACCAACTCCCGTTGAACAAACGCGGAGAGGCGTGGCTGGTGTTTGCGGACCACCGGGCGTCGCCGGTGCTGGCCGAGTGCGCGAATGTGAGCATTCCGACAGTGTTCGACAGTGGGGTGCATATATGGGGATATTTGGACAAGCTCGTGTTTCAACATCCGGACCCGGCGGACCAGATTACCCGGGACATATGGATGGATGGACGCGGACACCCGCCGTCAAAATTCTTGTTTCAGCAGGGCCACTCGATCGGCCGGTTTGACGGGGACGACCTGGTTGTTGAAACGACCAACTTCACGTTCGATCCGGACGGCATGGACGATCATCTCCATATGGCGTCTTCGGTGCGGAAGAAGCTCACCGAGCGCTATCAAATCATCGATGACGACCACTTGAGGCTGATCGTTACTCTTGAAGACCCCACGTTCCTGACGCGGCCGTTCAAGTACTCGTTCCACTTGAGCCGCGAGGCGGGGGGGCCGAACCCGCGCTGGTATGACTGCGATCCTGACGTGGCCAGAAGGGAAGTCATATTCGCCTATCCGGGAGACAAGTATCCGGAGGATTGAGTTCGCACGATAAGCAGAAACGATTCAGGGGGCCTGCGACGAGAGCTATATAGCCGGACGGCATCGTGTCGCGCAGGGAGTTAACCTGACGATGCCCTCGCGATGAGCACAAATCCGGGCACAATGACGCTTTCGGAGCCTGTCCCTCCTGCCGAAATCCGTTCTAATCTGTTAGAATCAGTCGCACGCGCCCATAGCTCAGCTGGATAGAGCGTCGGACTTCGAATCCGTAGGTCGGGGGTTCGAATCCCTCTGGGCGTACTTGATAACAGACAACTTACGTAGGCGAGCGAACCCGCGACTATTCGCCTGTGGGGGGATCTGTGGGGAGTCCGATCTTTGGGGCGAGTAGGTTTCGAGCCGGACTCCCCGGCACTCACACTGTCCGACTGTTCTAAAAGTTCACCGCCCCGACATCGTCGAGCCGGTCCACGGCCTGCTTGTTGGTGCCCGGAATCAGATGGCCGTAAATATCCACGGTCATCTTAATGGATTCGTGCCCAAGCTGTTCCTTCACATACGCAAGAGATTCACCTTGTTGGAGTAACAGACTTGCAAAGGAATGCCTTAAGTCGTGGAAGCGAACGCGCCGCAGACCTGCCGAGTCGAGCACCCGGTAGAAGATTCGATTCCTCAAATTGTTTTGATCAAGCGGTCGGCCTTCTCCGTTGATAAAGACCCACTCAGGCATGTCTTCGCCTAATTTAAAGTATTCCTCTTTCCTCCGGCGTTGCAGATCCATCAACGCCTTTACTAACTGGTTAGATAAGTCTACTCGACGAAGGTAGCCGCTTTTCGGCGTTCCAGTCCGCCCCCTTACGATATTTCGACGGACCTCAACGAATCGGGAGTCCAAATCTAGATCTGACCACTGAAGCCCGAATAGTTCTCCCATCCGTAGCCCAGTACGAACCGCGAAGAGGATTAGGGCATAAGTCTGAAACCCAAGAGTTATTGTCAAAAGTGGTGTTTGGAAGATTGATTCAAGCGGCGGCCTGATCGACGTTTGTCACTTCGATTCCATCGTTGAATTTCACTCCAGTAATCACCTTGGCCAGATCATCGAACCCTCGTAATCGTCGCCAGTTCTTCTGGGCACATTGGCCGAGTTTGAACATCATGTGCAACATGCCGTCCCGTGTCAGGCACCCCCTGGATCGCTTGGTCCGGTGGCGAATGGTGGCAAAGGTCGACTCGATGGGATTCGTCGTTCGGATGCTCTGCCAGTGCTTGGCCGGGAAGTCGAAGAAGGCCAGCAGTTCTTCTCTGTCTTTCTGGAGGCAGAGAGTGGCTTTCGGATACTTCGGCTCATAGGTTTCAATGAACAGGTCGAATGCCTTCTCGGCGTCCGCCTTTGTCTCGGCCTGCCAGATCGAGTGCAAGGCCTGCTTTGCCTTCGGCTGGGCCGACTTGGGCAGGCAGTTGAGCACGTTCATGACTTTGTGCATCCAGCAGCGTTGTTGGCGTGTCTTGGGATAGATCTCTTCCAGTGCGGCCCAGAACCCCATCGCACCGTCACCGATGGCCAACTCCGGGATATTCATTCCACGTGACTTCAGCTTCAACAAGACCTCACGCCAACTCTGTGTCGATTCCCGGATACCATCCTCGATCGCCAGAAAACGCTTCTCTCCGCGTTCATTCACGCCGATCACGACCAATGCGCACAACTTGCTTTGTTCCGCCCGAAGTCCGCTGTAGATGCCGTCGGCCCAGACATAGACCCAGCGATCTGCATCCAAACGCTCCTCGCTTCCACGGCGGTACTGCTCGGCCCAGGACTGTTTCAACCGCGATACCGTGCTCGCCGACAGACCCTGCGCCTGGGGACCGACAAGAACTTTTAGGGCCTCACCCATCTCGCCGCTGGAAACGCCTTTCAAATACAACCACGGCACCGCTGCTTCCAGCGACTTCGTCTTCCGAATGTACGGTGGTACCAGGGCCGATCGGAACGTCACAGCTTCGCCCGTCTTGGCACGGACCTTCGGGATTTGGACTGTTACCGGACCCAATCCCGTCTGCAGTTCGCGTTCCGGCAGATAACCGTTGCGTACCACCCCGGCGTTTCCTGTCTCAGTTCGCCGGCCACCGTGCTGGGATAGCAGTTCTGCCAATTCGGCTTCCACGGTCTGCTGGATCAGTTGCTGCGCTCCAACTCGTAATAGCTCGGTCACCGGATCTCCAATCGTTTCTCGACCTTCCGGTCCATTCACGTTACTCTTGCTCACAGCGGCGTATCTCCTTTGGTTGCTTTGAAGTTTTGTCACAACAAATCAACCAGATACGCCGCTTTTTCTCAATCCCTCAAACACCAGATTCGGTTATAACTCAATCACGGACTTAGGAGATTGATTCAAGCGGCGGCCTGATCGACTTGTGTCGCTTCGTTGAATTTCACTCCGATGATTACCTTGCTCAGATCATCGAATCCTCGTAATCGTCGTTGGCCCTCATGTGCAGCATGCCATCCCGTGTCAGGCAACCTCTGGACCTCTGATCTCTGCCGGTTGGCCGGAAAGTCGTAAAAGGCCAGCATTCAGAGTGTGGCTTTCGGATACTTCGGTTCATAGGTTTCAATGAACAAGTCGAATGCCTTCTCGGCGTCTGCCTTCGTCTCGGCCTGCCAGATCGAGTGTTACTCTTGCTCACAGCGGCGTATCTCCTCATCCCACGGGACTTCAGCTTCAATGGTCCCGTACACCGTCTTCGATGGCCAGGAAACGCTTCTTTGAACTTGGTTTGTTCCGCCCGTTTTGTCACAACAAATCAACCAGATGGACGCCGCTTCAAATTTCTTCGATGAACAGCTTCGCCCGTCTGGCTTCCCAATCAGGTTCGAGTGATCCGGCAGAACCTCAACCCCGGCAGATTCGGATAGCAGCTTTTAATCAGTTCTGTGCTCAATCTCGACCTTCCGAAAATCCATTCACGTTACTCTTCTCACAGTGGCGATCTCCTATGGTTGCGTCACAACCACCAGATACGCCGAGGATTCGGTTATAACTCAATCACGGAGGTGAAGAGTCTCCTAAGGAGATGGGGAGGACATAAAAAGCCGCGCCCCTCTTTCAGGTTTGACTCTACGGGCCATGGGGGATGTCGTCAAGTAGACACTTTAGTTGGGCGGCGCTTCCATCTCGACGACGAGGAACAACTCTTACGATTTCAAAGCTATCGATGCGGCCTGGAGCTCGGAATGGCGGCCGTCATTTTTGGTTCCAGTATCCAGATGGGGAGAGACGCGAGATCGAAAAATTTTCATCAGGGACGACGCTTTCGACCGCCCCTCAGGTATCATCCTTTTCAGGACTTCGAGCAGATCATGGGGACCAGCCACTTCATAAACCCGGGTTCGATTTGGGCTTTGGAGCGGACGGCAGATCAGTCCTATTGCTACCTCCGGGCTGGCTCCAGCTCATCGACGATTCGAGCGTACAGTTTGACCTACGCAAGGAGGGTTAAGGATGTCGTCCGGCTCCACCTATGCGGGGGTTCATGTCGTCGCTCCACCGAGTAGACACTTTAACGGCACGCGTTACACGTTCACGAAGGATATGCCTTGGGTTCCTATGCCAGAATGGTGAGTTATAACCGAATCTGGTGTTTGAGGGATTGAATAAGAGCGGCGTATCTGGTTGATTTGTTGTGACAAAACTTCAAAGCAACCATAGGAGATACGCCACTGTGAGCAAGAGTAACGTGAATGGACCGGAAGGTCGAGAAACGATTGAGGATCCAGTAACAGAACTACTACGAGTTGGGGCACAGCAACTGATCCAACGCGCAGTGGAAGCCGAATTGGCAGAGCTGCTATCCCAGCACGGTGGCCGGCGAACTGAGACAGGAAACGCCGGGGTGGTACGCAACGGTTATCTGCCGGAACGCGAACTGCAGACGGGATTGGGTCCGGTAACAGTCCAAATCCCGAAGGTCCGTGCCAAGACGGGCGAAGCTGTGACGTTCCGATCGGCCCTGGTACCACCGTACATTCGGAAGACGAAGTCGCTGGAAGCAGCGGTGCCGTGGTTGTATTTGAAAGGCGTTTCCAGCGGCGAGATGGGTGAGGCCCTAAAAGTTCTTGTCGGTCCCCAGGCGCAGGGTCTGTCGGCGAGCACGGTATCGCGGTTGAAACAGGTTTGGGGCGAACAGTACCGCCTCGGATGCGAGGAGCGTTTGGATGCAGATCGCTGGGTCTATGTCTGGGCCGACGGCATCTACAGCGGACTTCGGGCGGAACAAACCAAGTTGTGTGCATTGGTCGTGATCGGCGTGAATGAACGCGGAGAGAAGCGTTTCCTGGCGATCGAAGACGGTGTACGGGAATCGACACAGAGTTGGCGCGAGGTCTTGTTGAAGCTGAAGTCCCGTGGGATGAATGTTCCGAAGTTGGCCATCGGTGACGGTGCGATGGGGTTCTGGGCCGCACTGGAGGAAATCTATCCCGAGACACGTCAACAACGTTGCTGGATGCACAAAGTCATGAACGTCCTCAACTGCCTGCCCAAGTCGGTCCAGGCGAAGGCGAAACAGGCCCTGCACTCGATCTGGCAGGCCGAGACGAAGGCAGACGCCGAGAAGGCATTCGACTTGTTCATTGAAACCTATGAACCGAAGTATCCGAAAGCCACACTCTGCCTGCAGAAAGACAGAGAGGAACTGCTGGCCTTTTACGACTTTCCGGCCAAGCACTGGCAGAGCATCAGAACGACGAATCCCATTGAGTCGACCTTTGCCACCATTCGACACCGAACGAAGCGATCCAGAGGTTGCCTGACACGGGATGGCATGCTGCACATGATGTTCAAACTGGGCCAGTGCGCTGAGAACAATTGGCGACGATTACGAGGATTCGATGATCTGAGCAAGGTAATCATCGGAGTGAAATTCAACGATGGTGTCGAAGCGACACAAGTCGATCAGGCCGCCGCTTGAATCAATCTCCTAAACACCACTTTTGACAATAACTCGCCGACCAACGAACCCATGCTGTTCCCGAAGATGCAGTTGATCTCGATTCCCCGATCCTTCAACGCCTGAATTACACCAATATGAGCCAAGCCTTTCAGATCGCCGATGGAGAGCACCAGAGCCGTCTCGCATGGCTCACCGGCCGTCGTGTCTTCTTGAAAGTCTGTTGTCACACTCGCAATTGATGGAGGGCCTACAAGAACTGCCAGATTCGCGGCTACAGTTTTCGTGGAAAAAATCGAAAAGGTATTGTCGAGAAGGACATAATACTGGCCTTCTTCTAGTGGTACGTCGAGATTGATCACACTTAGTTGGCCAGAATAATAGGTAGGGGCAAGCACTGGTCGCCCCGGTGCCCACTGGGCTCGTTCATCTTCAGAAAGGACCCACAGGCGAATGTCGTTACCTGCGCCTCCCTGTGCACTGACGCTACCCACGAGTCTCGCTCCGACATCTGAGCCAACCTCAAAGTTAAGCTCTACAAACGTCCCTGCTGCGATCTGACGTGACTCGTTCAGTAATGGATATTGAGTCTGAGCTGCCAATGCAGGTGTGATCGACAAATGCCAGATCAACACAAATGAAATGGCAGTTGGCCATATTCGGTCCACTTTGACTTTCATCACCTTATTCACGACTGTTCAGAATATCTTTTTGACGCACGTCCCCCTCCAAATTAAGAGCATTCCCCAACGCACTCTCCAAAGAAGACGTATTTTCGGCGGGAATCCTTGCTGGCAGGGTATCACGGAGCGGTGGCATGAACGTGACGCAGACTACGCCTCTTGTCTAAAGCTCAACCCATTGTCTCGTTGTTCCGGTCAATAAACGCATCCAGATCCTGCCGGTCGATCAAGATCCGCCGAATGACGCGACCATCCTGTGCTCTCGGACACGGCGGCTTCACGCTGCTCACCACAAGTAATGCCGGCGAAATCCCCTGACTTGTCCACCTGTCCGACAGAATGTTTGTTATCTGTCTGCAACGCTTCGCAGGCATGCCTCGGCGTACGTCGCCCGTGCGTGCAGCCGGGTCTGAGGTGGAGTGTGCCCCTAACACCCAAAGAATCGGTCGCTCTCGCTGCCATGGCGGAATTGCTGTATGACTTTCTGCCTGGCTCCGGCAATCGCAAATGGAAGAATCACGTCACGTTTGCCTCCGTTGCAGCCAAGGCTGGAGTTGGAGACAACTGGCCCGGTGGAAGCAAGACCGCGGCAATCGCTACTTTGATTAGACGTACGCTCGAAAATGATCGAGGTTACTTCCAGCGGCTCATCCTAGAAATTGTCAATCAAGGCATTGCCTATCGGCAAAAAAAGGGCAATCCGGTTAGATCAGAGGAAATTAAGTCACTAAACGGACTAATCCTCGAAGTTGGATTCAAGTTCCCAGAGCTTTGGGATCCCGATCTCCTCGTCTCGCTGTCATATGACTCTGGTGATCGAGCTAAGGAATTGTTTGAGGAAGCGATTCGCCGGGAGAAAACCCAAGCAACTGTGCGAGATCGGCGAAACGAAGAGCTTGAACAGCTGAAGAACCAACTCTTAGAACTCTGCACGATGGTCGATAGAAATGCTGCAGGTTTCGAGTTAGAACGATTGCTCAACAAGCTTTTTGAAGCATCTGACCTCGCACCACGCAAGCCTTTTCGGGTCCTCGGTGAGCAGATAGATGGCTCATTTGAATTGGATCACGAAGTCTACATGCTTAAGGCAAAATGGGTACAACAACCGGTGCCAGAGTCAGAACTCCTAGTTTTCAGAGGAAAGATTGAAGGTAAGTCCGCGTACACTCGGGGACTGCTCATCGCACTGAATGGAATGAGCCAAGATGCTTCACAGGCCATCGTCCGTGGAAAACAGGCTACCTTCTTCGCCATGAGCGGACATGACTTGATGGTGATTCTGTCGGGAGAGATTCCACTCGTCGATTTTCTTCGCCTCAGGCGTCGATTGCTTGGCGAAGAGGGGGTATTCTCAGTTCCTTTCGGCGAGTTGAAGAGGGGTTCAAGAGCACACAAGACGATTATGTGAAGATCGATTTTCATGGATTTCGTCGTCGAGCGTAATCTGCTTGGGCCGCTCGTTGGCTCGGTAGCCTGCGTAGGCATCGACGTAGATCTGGAGGGGCATGCTTCAGATGGCGAGCTTCCTGAGCTTCCAGATGTTTTCAGCAGGCCACCGCTCGGCCCACGACCTCGGCACAAAATCCGAATAGGTAGTTTCGGCATTATTCGGTGCTCGTAGTTCGACAAGATCCTCAACCTGAAGGGCGTGTTGACGAAACAGTCGAATCCACCCACCGTAGGGCAGCTGGTAGCACGTTTGGTCACCATCCTCTATGGCGTGCAGACCAAAGTAATCAGCAGCGAGTTGTGACGAAACTCTGTCCTCGTTCGCGTCCCAACAAATGTCGCGAATCGGACTCGACATGCTAAACGCGAAAATACCACTGGGCCTGAGCACCCGCGACGCCTCTGCAACTGTCAGTTCGGGCGGCGAAAAAGTTGTCGCGCCGTGATCACAGAAGACAATGTCGAATGATTCAGCGTTAAAAGGCAGAGACTCGGCACTACCTTGCACTAGGGGAATAACCTCCGAACTCTTTCGGGCATGTTTCAGCTGTCGCTCCGAAAAGTCGATCCCTACAACTTGTGCACCGACTTCATCAAGAGCAATCGACCACTGAGCAGCTCCGCAACCAAGTTCAAGAATATCGACCCCTTTGACGGCTCCAAGAATCCCCAGTTCAGATTCAGGGATTCGCCACACACCCCAAGCCAACGCTGTTGCGGAGAGACTGTCCCCATGAGCATCTTGGTAGCCATCGCTTGTGGCGTTCCAGTAGTCGCGGTTCGTTCTCTTCATTGACACGTGCCCTTCTCAGACTCTGACCGTCATGCTAGCAGAGCCCAGCCAGCCTGAACCATAGGGCACACCCGATCTGCCTCAAGTGACCCAGTTGCCCTAACAATCTCTATCCCGGTGAAGTTCTGTAAGTAAATATAGAATGGAGTGGAAATGCTGGGTCAACTAGGGCGTCTGGGGCACCCTCTCGCGCCTGCCGATCCGACTAGTGCAAATGATTATGCCCCAACGCAAAGATCGGGTAACGTAGCCACAATTTACCAACCGCCGTCGAGGAGGGCCACGACATGAGTTCCATCAAAACAGGACGTGTTGTGCTGGGGGGATTACTGGCCGGTGTGATCGTATTCGTTAGCACGGCTGCACGGATTCTAGTGCTGAGAGAACAGATCGTTGGATTTATTGAGAGCCATGGTCTACAGGGCCTTGGCCAGACGGAGGGGCTCGTTTTCTTGGCGGTCTACTCCGCAGCACTGGGCATATTGATCGTCTGGCTATACGCAGCGCTCCGTCCTCGATTCGGCGCGGGCTCAACGACGGCCATCCTTGGCGGAATGTTCTACTGGATCTCGATCGACCTTGTGCCTTATGCCGCTTTGCTCAGGTTCGACCTGATTCCTATCGGCGGTGTGCTGGTGCACTGGATCTGGACTGTCGTTGAAATACCAGTTGCATCGTTGGTTGGTGCGTGGGTCTATCAGGAAGAGTAATGGCCGCGATGGGGACGTGCCACAGGCTGGTGAAACCACCGACGCAACCGAGCCACACACCTCGTCCGCCTCGATAGCGACTCGCCCCACCGCCTCGGCTCTAAGTTGTTGGTTTTAGGGGATGACTCGACGGACTCGGTTGTTTCTGCCCGGCGCTGCCAATTCTCAACGTCCGAGAAGATGATTTCTCAGGACTTGAGCGGTTAGATCATCTACCGTGCGGACTGAGAGTTATAACCGAATCTGGTGTTTGAGGGATTGAATAAGAGCGGCGTATCTGGTTGATTTGTTGTGACAAAACTTCAAAGCAACCATAGGAGATACGCCACTGTGAGCAAGAGTAACGTGAATGGACCGGAAGGTCGAGAAACGATTGAGGATCCAGTAACAGAACTACTACGAGTTGGGGCACAGCAACTGATCCAACGCGCAGTGGAAGCCGAATTGGCAGAGCTGCTATCCCAGCACGGTGGCCGGCGAACTGAGACAGGAAACGCCGGGGTGGTACGCAACGGTTATCTGCCGGAACGCGAACTGCAGACGGGATTGGGTCCGGTAACAGTCCAAATCCCGAAGGTCCGTGCCAAGACGGGCGAAGCTGTGACGTTCCGATCGGCCCTGGTACCACCGTACATTCGGAAGACGAAGTCGCTGGAAGCAGCGGTGCCGTGGTTGTATTTGAAAGGCGTTTCCAGCGGCGAGATGGGTGAGGCCCTAAAAGTTCTTGTCGGTCCCCAGGCGCAGGGTCTGTCGGCGAGCACGGTATCGCGGTTGAAACAGGTTTGGGGCGAACAGTACCGCCTCGGATGCGAGGAGCGTTTGGATGCAGATCGCTGGGTCTATGTCTGGGCCGACGGCATCTACAGCGGACTTCGGGCGGAACAAACCAAGTTGTGTGCATTGGTCGTGATCGGCGTGAATGAACGCGGAGAGAAGCGTTTCCTGGCGATCGAAGACGGTGTACGGGAATCGACACAGAGTTGGCGCGAGGTCTTGTTGAAGCTGAAGTCCCGTGGGATGAATGTTCCGAAGTTGGCCATCGGTGACGGTGCGATGGGGTTCTGGGCCGCACTGGAGGAAATCTATCCCGAGACACGTCAACAACGTTGCTGGATGCACAAAGTCATGAACGTCCTCAACTGCCTGCCCAAGTCGGTCCAGGCGAAGGCGAAACAGGCCCTGCACTCGATCTGGCAGGCCGAGACGAAGGCAGACGCCGAGAAGGCATTCGACTTGTTCATTGAAACCTATGAACCGAAGTATCCGAAAGCCACACTCTGCCTGCAGAAAGACAGAGAGGAACTGCTGGCCTTTTACGACTTTCCGGCCAAGCACTGGCAGAGCATCAGAACGACGAATCCCATTGAGTCGACCTTTGCCACCATTCGACACCGAACGAAGCGATCCAGAGGTTGCCTGACACGGGATGGCATGCTGCACATGATGTTCAAACTGGGCCAGTGCGCTGAGAACAATTGGCGACGATTACGAGGATTCGATGATCTGAGCAAGGTAATCATCGGAGTGAAATTCAACGATGGTGTCGAAGCGACACAAGTCGATCAGGCCGCCGCTTGAATCAATCTCCTAAACACCACTTTTGACAATAACTCGCGGACTGACTTCCCGTAGTCTAGTTCTAGGAATTGTCTCGGTCACGACTCTATCGCGAAGTCCATCCCCAATAAGCTCTCGCGCAGGAGAGCAGTGTCGCCAATATCATCGCCATATAGGACACCGATGACGGCGGCGTGGAGAGCACGAAATCGCGCTATGATTTGGATCGGCTTTTCGACGGCTCCATAGCTATCCCAAAATACTTCGCGACCCTCGGGTGGCAGAAAACCGAACGCAATAGCCAAATCCATACTGGGGCTTCCTAGGTGGATGTCGCCCCAGTCAATCACGCCGCTTGGCAGTCCAAAGTTGTCCACAAGGATATGCTCCGCTGAAAAATCGCCGTGTGACAATGTGTTCAACCGCGGTTGAAAGTCCGATGACATCTGTTCAACGATCCGTTCCCAAGGTGAAACGTCAGCAACCAATCCCTTTCCTCGAATCGTCAGAAGACTTGAGAGCAACTGTGGAATACGTTTTCCCATGTCAGCTCGGCCAAATTTATCTCCCGGAATTTCCAGATCTCCCGGATCAATGGCATGTAGAGTTGCTAAGAAATTCGCTAAGGGAGCAGCAAGTTCCTTCCTCTGCTCTCGCGTCAATCCAACACTCAGTGCCGTGGTGCCTGGAAGAAAGCGATAGCCCGCAAACGGCCAATCATACTCTTGTGTTGGCTTACCAACCCATCTTGGTACTGGGATAGGGAAAGGCAACTGAGCTGCAATTCGAGGAAGGACGCGAGTTTCCGTCTGCAGCAGTTCCACCGCTATCTCTCGGCGAGGAAACCGGAAAACCCAAGTCCTGTTCACTACGTAGGCCGTATTGTCCCAACCCTCACCTAGAAGTTGGATATGCGCAGGTCGAAGCTCCGGGAATTGGCTTTCGATCAGACGAACGGCCGCATCTGGCATCACGATATGCTCAGGTAGCCAAGGTTTACCGGTAGGCATTACTGAAGAGAGTACCAGTCTGGAGTTCAACGTCCGAGAAGATGATTTCTCAGGACTTGAGAACGGATTTCAGGGCTATTCGTTCTCGAAAAAGATCAATCGATTGCCAAACGGATCGGTGATCGTCATCTCTTTTGTGTTCCACGGTTTCTCTTCGACGCTTGGCTTCACGTATCGATAGGCCTTGTCCAGTAGTTCTTGATTCAAAGCACCAACGTCATCAGTTTCGATGCGAATCGCGCTCCCTGGCGTCCCGTCGCCGTGGTGTTCGGAAAGATGAAGGACGCAGTTATCTTTGGACAGTTGCATGTACAGAGGGAACTCATCACCAAACCGATGCTCCCAGTCCACGGAAAACCCCAAGTAAGAGCCATAGAATTCCTTCGCTTTTGCTTCGTCGAAGATTCTAAGAATAGGGGTCGCGCTGGATAGGCTCATATGGTCACTAGCTGTGGTGATTGGTCCCGAAAAGTGGTGAAATCCAATTCTCAACGTCCGAGAAGATGATTTCTCAGGACTTGAGAATCGTTTTCACGGTCATCTGCGGAACCGGCACCCGTTCCTTCAGTTCTTCAAACGGGATAACTCGATGGCACCTACGGTTCCGGCTCCCGCCTCCAACTTGCGCGAATTCCAGCCGACTCCCCGCCCGGTACCCAGATCACCAGAGTCTTGGTCGGCTGATCTCCCGGAACCTTGTGAACGACTTCGTCACCAGCATGGACGAAGCCTGCCATTCCCGGCGTTAGGATATGACTGATGCCGTTGACTATGTGTTCGAGAACTCCCTCAACGACGTAGAAGATCTCCAATGAACCGTGGGCATGAGAGATCGATTCGGTTCCTGCCTGGAAGACCATCTCGCCGACTTCGATTTCACTCGTTCCAAGATTGCTTTCATCAAGCAGGACGCGCAGAACGGTGCCGCTGGGGGCAACATAAGTGGCACTGGGTGATGCCGACTGAGACAGTGCAGAGGAAACACAGAAAATCAGGGCGAGTGAGGACAGGATAATGGCGGTTCGATTTAGCACAATTGACTCCTTCAGACTTAGCTCATCTCGTGAGGGGCGAGTATTCTTGCGATCACGGGACCGGCACCCATTGCTTCAGCTCTTTCATCGAAGCTGCCCACGCGCTACTCATTCATCCGGTTCGATCAGTTGACTACGTACACCTTCCACGTAGCCGGTCGTGTGCACATCAACGTAAAGATTCCCCTGAAGCAAGTCCTGGAGATCCTCTGCAGAGAGCTTAATCGTACCCGATGCGCCGGCTTCCCCTCTCCCTCCGAGTAGATGGATCATCGGACCGGGCTCATCAAGCGTGCCACGGTGAATGTGAGAACCCAAGACCTCCGCGTCAAGAACTCCAGCAACCGACATTGAATACTCTAGGTTCAACGTATACCAGTCTAATGTGAAGCGACTTAGGGCACTCGGGCCGATTTCCGTGGGCGTTGTCTCCTCTGCTCTCGCTGTCTCCACTTCGAACGTTAAAGGTTCCGGCGGATGCACCAAGCTCGGTGTAGTGACCGGCGGACTTCGATGACGAGTCGCCTGCTCATACGCGTACGCCAGCGTTATTAACTTGGGTTCGGCGAACTCCCGCCCGAGCAACTCCAATCCGACAGGCATCCCATCTTCCGCGAATCCAGCCGGCACCGTGAGGGCGGGCAGCCCAGAGGTAGCACTCAGCCGACAGTTACTCCCTGCCTGCTGGGTACCAATAGGCGCAGCGGTTCGTCGAATCGTCGGGTAGACCAAGGCGTCCAGCGCGTGCTCGTCCATCAATTCGACTACGGCTTGGCGAACCTCATCCCGTTTCGCAATCGCTTCGCGGTACTCGTCAGTATCGAGACTCTCAACCTCCATCGTCAAGCGAAGCCCGTTTTCAAGCGAGTAATGATAAAGTCCCTTTTCCACGATCTCGTCCAGCGACTTCACAGGCGCTCCGGGTGTCTGCCTCAGATAGTCGGTCAGATCGAACCCAAACTCTTGGCGAATAACCGAAAAACCGTCCTCTAGTCCCAAAACAAGCGCATAACCAGTCCGCCGAGGCCCAGTTCGCGCCGATAGAATTCGAGGCATAGAATCCCGTTCCCGGATGGCCTGTTCCAGGTATCGAGTTTCTGTTGAATCTGTTTCAGTTCAGCCTCGCTGGTGTTGGACGGTTGACAGAAACCGGGACCTCGATCGCCCGGGCTCAGAGTCATGATCGGGTCAACATCGCAGAGGCTGACGCAACACATCCACCCCGCGGAACAAGACCGGCAACCACCGGTTCCAGGCCAGGATCCGGAACAGAATGCGCCGCCCGGTGCGCACGAGTTGGCACGGCACAAGCATGAAAGCGTTCAAGAAGGTTTTGAACTCCATGCGCAGCACGGTTTGCTTCTCAGCCTGATATTTTTGGCCCCAACGTCCGGTTTCGGGAAGCAGCAATGCAAACCACGCTTTCAGTGTCCAGGCCAGTGACGCGATCACCATGTAGGCCCAGTTGCTGGTCTGATCTCCGACCGGCATCCGCAACGCCTGAACGCCGTTCTTCAACTGCTCAATGAGATTCTCCTGATTGCACCGTTGATTGGCACGCATCACAATCTGGTCGGCCGGATCCGAACGGTTGGTAATGTAGAAGAAGTACCGGATGTCGTCAAACAACACCTGCTCTCCTTTGGCCACCGACAGATTCTTCCGCACCACGACGACACGGTAGTCCCGATCGCAGGCTCCGGGTCGATACCGAAACTCGGCCACATCCTCACCCTGCAAGCGGATATTGTCGAAACCGCGCTGCCGAACGATCTCTTCCTTCACGTTGTCGGGACGTTGGCGCGGTTCGGTCGCCACGTCGTATTTCGCGGGCCGTTCCAGGCGCTTCCACTGGCGCGGCTCCAGTTCATCGGCCCGGGCCTTCAGGTTCGCCATCGCGTCAATCCCGAATATGAAACCCACCTGCTGGTCGTCCCATCCGTCCAGATGCCGGGTCTGGCTGAAGTCCGTGTCCCCGCGCAGCAGGATCTGGCGAAACCCCGCATGCCGGCACAATGCGATGGCTTGGTCGAACCGGACCGCGGCTCCTTCATGCGACGGCCGGTTGCCGCTACGATTGACCAGATACAGCGGTTCGGCGGTGTTGGCCAGCGAGATCATCAGCGGGTGATATCCCCACGTCCCGTCGTAGGCCACGTCCATCCCTTGCTTGCATTCCCCCGTGGTTTCGGCCAGTGTCCCGTCCGCGTCCAACACCGCTTCTTCGAAAAACGCCGCCGGTTGCTGTCGCCAGACTCCGAGCCGGACTTGATTGGTTGCCTCCATCAGACACTCCACGTCGTCGGCCTCGAATCTCCGGCAGAAGTCTCCCGCCGTCGTCGGATCCGGAATCCGTTGCGCTCCCAGCGCATCCAGATACACCGCATCGTTGCGCCGCAGTTCGATGTCTTCCAGGCACGTTCCTCCGCTCAAGGCGTTGTAGGCGATGTTCAGCACGTGATCCGACTCGTGATACGGCAGGTGCCGCTTCAACACATGCACGCCCTTGTCGATGGCTTCGATCAGCCCGGTCCGCCGCGCCACCAGTTGCATCGTCCCGATACCACCAACCGATGTGCCCCGCGTCCGCTCTCCCATCTCGTACTGAATGTTGCTCGCCGAAAACATCGGCTCTACCTGATCCGTCCAATGCCGGTCCCCAAGCCGACGTTCGATTCGCCGCTTGCGGTTCCTCATGTTCTTGCGCGTATAATCGTTCATCTGAAATGCCTCCTTTTCCGAAGAATCTGTTCAAGGTTTTTTTCGCACGGAGAGGGGGCATTTCGGGTACTTCCGCTCTTATTGCACTATCATTTCCTCGTCAATCACGCTTGTTCAGGGTCTAGCCAGGCAGGGGTATCACAGGAATACGTTGCAGCCTGGCCAAGAAGTCACCGTCGTTGGCCATCCTTCGAAATCAGGCGCGCCCGTTGGGCTTACGGTAGATGTCATACTTGCCGACGGGAGCAAAATACTCCAGAGGAGACAGGCGGGCGCTCCTCCTAGAAACTAAAAATTGAGGACGCGACGCAGAGAGTTGCGTAGGAGGATCAGAATGCCGAATCTTTTCGTGGGCGTGCTGCTGTGGGTACTTTTTCTTCCGTCGCCAGCGTTCTCCGGCCACCCGGAGGAACAAGAACCGGGAACCGAGGGAGCTGCGAGTCAATTCGATCCACGTGATTTTTCGGGAATCTATATGCGGCGGGGCGGAGACCGTGGCCTTAGCGCGGATATTCCTCCCATGACGCCGGAAGGTGAGGCAAGGCTCGACGACAACAGACCTGCCCGCGGAATCCCATTAGGCGACCCGCTGAACGGGGAACATCCCGGCCGCGCGAGGGCCGTTGTACCTGCGCTTTCAAACGATCCCATGATGGAGTGTAATCCGCAGGGTTTTCCTCGCCTCCTTCTCGATCCGGAGCTCGTCGAATTCGCTCACCTTGAGAGGCGGCTTCTGCAAATCTTCAACTGGGAAAACAGGATGCGCGAAGTCTGGCTGGACGGGCGAGAAGTGCCTTCGGGTGAGAACCTTGATAACCTGGGGCTGGCGTGGTACGGACTCTCGGTTGGCGAATGGCAGGGAGACACCCTGGTTGTCCACACGGTCGGTCTTGATGATAGAGCGTGGGTCGATATCTTCGGTTTTCCGAAGAGCTCCGAAGCACGATTTGAAGAGCGCTACAGGAGGATCGACGCCGATACGATAGAGCTACAAATTACGATGTATGACCCGAAGTACTACACAGAGCCTTGGGTGTCCGACACGAAGATTTTCGAGCGGCAGCCTGCCGAGAGTTACACGTTCTTTGGGTGGTCGGGCTTGTTCTCCGGGATTATAGACGGAATCTGCGCGCCGATGAACGAGGTCGATGACTTCAACTCCAGAGTTCGAGATCCTGCGGGCCTGGGTGCGCCGTGATCGCGATAGAGACCAGAAGGGGTTGAGGAGACACGGGGAATTTCACCCCGAGTAACGGGTCGCCGGAAGCGATCCGCAAGATTGCCGACCTCCGGGCCTGCCGTCCCGCGCAACATCGTCCTGAACTGTTACGAAAATATGACGTAAGCCCTTTAGAATCAGTCCAGGCATTTCGGGGCTTCTTCAGCAGTATCGAGAGCGCGAAAATGCTTATTTTCATCATTCGGGGTGAGCCGCACTCATGAAGTCTGGTTTGAAGAACTGAAGGAACGGGTGCCGGTTCCCTGATTTGCGAGTTCAAGTCCTGAGAAATCATCTTGTCGGACGTTGAGAATTGGCAAAATCGCGTTGTCGTTGAGTTCTAGGTGATTGAAGTCGGGCAGCCAAAATGTGACCGATCAGCGGACCTCAGACCAAAGCGACTTCCTGTCGCAGCCCCTACCCCCGTCCGCCGCCGTCGTGGCCAGTCGGGAGGACTCCGGATCACCTGCACCGGACAGAGTCCGTTCCGTGGACATGCGGGTCTCAAGCGTATATGCTGCCGACACTCGAAACGCACAACACGGTAACGGACGTTGCAGAGCGTCATTGGGCAAATGACGGAGGGAGATTTGATGCGAAGAACAACCTATATCCTGCTTTCCGTGTTTCTTATGGGCGTAGCCGGGCTCACCTTCGCGCAGCCCGCGCAAGAGCCTGCAGCAGAGTCGCCAGAATCAGTGAGGCTGCTTTTCCGGGAGGACTTCCAAGGGCAACAGCCGAACGACGTGGCGTCCCGGATTCCGCTTACAGAGCAGCACGGGACGAATGTCAATCTGGAGTTGAAACTGTACGGGCCCGGTGCGAAAGCGGCCCCCGACCATGAGTCCGGACTCCTCCTGCAGCAGGCGGAAGACGCAGCGCGACCGGGAGAGAGCGTCGGCTATGTTTGGTCGGGCGCCACGGAAGATCGTTGGGGCGTCATGCTGAGAGATCGCAACAATTATTTCGACCTGCGGGGACCCGCCAAGATTCGATGGCGCACCCGGGCTAGGAACTTGCATCAGCTTCGCCTTGTCGTAAAGCTCGCCGACGGGACCATGTTGGCGGCAGACTATGTAGAGCCTGAAACGTCATATTGGCGTGAAACTGAGTTCTACCTTGTCGACATCCCTCGCTGGCGGGCGCTGGATGAAACGCGGATGGCTGTATCTGGAGATTCCGCGTGGAAAATGAATGTAGACTTAAGCCGTGTCGACGAGGTCGGCTTCACCGACTTGATGAGAGGGGCCGGTTTTGGGACGGGGGGAAACAGCGGCGTTGACTGGATCGAAGTTTCCGGGAACCTCGTAAGCCGCAGTACCTCCGGAAACTAGTCGGTGCAGACAGGACAACGGTTCCTGGCTGACGGTTGACGAAGCTGTCCGGTTAGAGATCGTCGTCGTCCTGAACTGGTTTGAAGAACTGAAGGAAAGGGTGCCGATTCCATAGGTTCCTTCTTCGGGATTCTCAGGGAACGATCCCGTTGTGGGATGAGGGGCTATCCACCGGCCTTCTTTCTACGAGCCCAAACGGCCTTCATCTTCTGCGACAGGGCTTTGCGCTGTGCCTCGCTCATCTTCTTTGCTGCCTTCTTCGCCGACGCGGCCTTCTTCTTAACGACCCTCGTCGCCTGCTTCGTTACAGCCGTCGCCTTTTTGGTGACCTCACGCTTCACACCCTTCATTGCGCGCTGCCGCTTCTTCTTAGCAGCCTTGCCCGCTCGGCGGGCACGCCGGCGGCTCCGTGGCGCGATCATGTCGGCAAGTCGAGCACGAAGCTTGGTAATCTGGGACTCAAGCAGGTCACGCTCCGCCGCAAGCCCCTTCAGGGCATATTCAAGGATATTACGATCGGTTGTCGCCATCTCCGCTCACCTCCAAAGCACCACTGACTCTACGCAGTACGGGGAACGAGCGCAAGGCGAAGTGGCAAACGAAGGACTGACGGGTCCAATTGCGTTCCAGGCAAGCGAAAATAAACGCATCGAATCTCACTGTCCGCCATCGTCGTTTATAAGGAATTGACCTTCTGATTGCCAACAAACCCCACCTCTAGTATCGTTTGCCGAGTTTTTCACGGTTCGTTTCGACGCACACTAAAACGATGGAATCAGGCACACAACTCGGCCACTACGAGATCCTGTCTGCCCTCGGTAAGGGTGGAATGGGAGAAGTGGGCGACGCGAACGGATTTCCCGGTGCTCTACGCCCTATAAAGCGAGCTTATAGCAAGCGACGGAATCGCCACACGCTCGCCCGAATCTTCCCTAATCTTCATTGCGAAAGTGCTCTTATTTTGCCTATTATCTGGAACCCCTTCCATGTTCGCACAAGGCGACATTGGGGGTTTGGACATACGGAGTTCTGATGCAGAGACGCGCTTTACTCAAGACCGGTGGCCTTGCCGTGCTTGGCCTCAGTGTCGGCGGACCGGGGGGCCGCGCCTCGCGGCTGGTGCGCTTGCCGAGGCCCTATACCAACCTCATGCCGTTCATAGCACAAACGGCGAGCAGTGCCCTCGAAGGGGAGTGGGTGGGCGGCTTTCAGATTGGGGAAATCTCAGGCTATCTCCGTTTCGACGTTGTTGCTGAAGGAGAGCAACTTCAAATCGTCCTCGCCGCCGTAAACCCGGCGAGCCCGCAAGGCTCGGCCCTACGCGATCTGAACCACGACGAATCCGTGGTCCGCTTCGTTCTCACGCTCGGCACCGAAGTATTCCCCTTTGAGGGACAGCTCCAGGGCGATTCTTTGGTCGGGATGGTCCGCTCGGGCGTTCAAGAAGGCTCTTTCGATCTTACGCGGACCCGGTCTCAAGCCCAATACGATCCCGCCTTCTTCGGCCGCTATGAAGGAGCCTACGAGATTGCCCCGAACCAGCTTATCTTCGTGCGCAGGAACGATTATCTGAGCCCTCAGGCGCCCTATGGATTCGACCGCACCCGGCTCTTCTATATGGACGAGTCTGGCAACAGTCGCTTCCTCTACCCTTCCTCCGACAACACATTCTTCGCCGGCCCGACCACCTTCGTCCCCACCCCGATCGAACGGACCCTCGAATTCGTCAGCAACGCAGAAGCCGAAGTGATCGGCATACGCTGGCGCGACCGAGGCGAGCCGGAACGCTTTGTCCCCAGGGCCACCGTGTACCGCGACGAGGAAGTCCGCTTCCGAAATGGTGACGTTGACTTGGCCGGCCGCTTGACAGTTCCCGAAGGCAGAGGTCCCCACCCCGCCATCGTACTCGTCCATGGCTGGGGTAACCGTACTCGAAACGCCGATTACTTAATCGTGGCCGACGTCTTCGCTCGCCACGGGATCGCTGCGCTGGTCTACGACAAGCGCGGGACGGGGGGATCGGAAGGTGACTGGCAGCAAACATCCATCTCCGACCACGCAGACGACGCGCTCGCTGCCGTCCAGCTGCTCCAAGGTCGTAGCGACATCGACCCCGGCCAGGTTGGCATCTTTACCACGAGCTTCGGTGGCCTGGTGACCCCGCTTGCCGCTTCCCGCTCCAAGGATGTTGCTTTCCTCATTCTCACGGCTTCCCCGGCGATCTCGCAGGCGGAGCGAACTCCATACATCATGTTACCCATCCTGCGTGGCCTGCAATTCTCGGAAAACGAAATCGAGGAGGCAGTCGCCTTCATGAAACTCGAAGCCGAGTTCCTTATGACCCGCAACAATTGGTCCGTGCTCCGCGAAGCCATCGAGCGAGCGCGTGGGACGAGATGGTTTCCCGAAACTCAGATTGGAACCGCAGGTGCAACGACCGAGGATCATCCGTTCTGGGAGAGCGCGCAGGGCGATTCTACCTACGATCCTCGCCCGGCACTCCGGCAGCTCACTCGCCCCGTGCTCGCCATCTTCGGCGAGTTAGACGAGGCGGTAACCGTTGATCCCAATCGCTCAGTGCTCGAACAGATGTTACGTGAGGGCGAACACCCTGACTTTACGATCCGGGTCCTCCCGAACACTGGTCACGGGATGGGTTTCCAGGAGGGCAGCAGAGCCGCCCGTTCTAGGCCCAAAACAAGCGCATAACCAGTCCGCCGAGGCCCAGTTCGCGCCGATAGAATTCGAGGCATAGAATCCCGTTCCCGGATGGCCTGTTCCAGGTATCGAGTTTCTGTTGAATCTGTTTCAGTTCAGCCTCGCTGGTGTTGGACGGTTGACAGAAACCGGGACCTCGATCGCCCGGGCTCAGAGTCATGATCGGGTCAACATCGCAGAGGCTGACGCAACACATCCACCCCGCGGAACAAGACCGGCAACCACCGGTTCCAGGCCAGGATCCGGAACAGAATGCGCCGCCCGGTGCGCACGAGTTGGCACGGCACAAGCATGAAAGCGTTCAAGAAGGTTTTGAACTCCATGCGCAGCACGGTTTGCTTCTCAGCCTGATATTTTTGGCCCCAACGTCCGGTTTCGGGAAGCAGCAATGCAAACCACGCTTTCAGTGTCCAGGCCAGTGACGCGATCACCATGTAGGCCCAGTTGCTGGTCTGATCTCCGACCGGCATCCGCAACGCCTGAACGCCGTTCTTCAACTGCTCAATGAGATTCTCCTGATTGCACCGTTGATTGGCACGCATCACAATCTGGTCGGCCGGATCCGAACGGTTGGTAATGTAGAAGAAGTACCGGATGTCGTCAAACAACACCTGCTCTCCTTTGGCCACCGACAGATTCTTCCGCACCACGACGACACGGTAGTCCCGATCGCAGGCTCCGGGTCGATACCGAAACTCGGCCACATCCTCACCCTGCAAGCGGATATTGTCGAAACCGCGCTGCCGAACGATCTCTTCCTTCACGTTGTCGGGACGTTGGCGCGGTTCGGTCGCCACGTCGTATTTCGCGGGCCGTTCCAGGCGCTTCCACTGGCGCGGCTCCAGTTCATCGGCCCGGGCCTTCAGGTTCGCCATCGCGTCAATCCCGAATATGAAACCCACCTGCTGGTCGTCCCATCCGTCCAGATGCCGGGTCTGGCTGAAGTCCGTGTCCCCGCGCAGCAGGATCTGGCGAAACCCCGCATGCCGGCACAATGCGATGGCTTGGTCGAACCGGACCGCGGCTCCTTCATGCGACGGCCGGTTGCCGCTACGATTGACCAGATACAGCGGTTCGGCGGTGTTGGCCAGCGAGATCATCAGCGGGTGATATCCCCACGTCCCGTCGTAGGCCACGTCCATCCCTTGCTTGCATTCCCCCGTGGTTTCGGCCAGTGTCCCGTCCGCGTCCAACACCGCTTCTTCGAAAAACGCCGCCGGTTGCTGTCGCCAGACTCCGAGCCGGACTTGATTGGTTGCCTCCATCAGACACTCCACGTCGTCGGCCTCGAATCTCCGGCAGAAGTCTCCCGCCGTCGTCGGATCCGGAATCCGTTGCGCTCCCAGCGCATCCAGATACACCGCATCGTTGCGCCGCAGTTCGATGTCTTCCAGGCACGTTCCTCCGCTCAAGGCGTTGTAGGCGATGTTCAGCACGTGATCCGACTCGTGATACGGCAGGTGCCGCTTCAACACATGCACGCCCTTGTCGATGGCTTCGATCAGCCCGGTCCGCCGCGCCACCAGTTGCATCGTCCCGATACCACCAACCGATGTGCCCCGCGTCCGCTCTCCCATCTCGTACTGAATGTTGCTCGCCGAAAACATCGGCTCTACCTGATCCGTCCAATGCCGGTCCCCAAGCCGACGTTCGATTCGCCGCTTGCGGTTCCTCATGTTCTTGCGCGTATAATCGTTCATCTGAAATGCCTCCTTTTCCGAAGAATCTGTTCAAGGTTTTTTTCGCACGGAGAGGGGGCATTTCGGGTACTTCCGCTCTTATTGCACTATCATTTCCTCGTCAATCACCCTTGTTCAGGGTCTAGGTACGCTCCGGACTATTTGGACACGATGATCTCTTGGCTGCTCGAGCGCGTGGAAGTCAACCGGTGATTGGAGCTCCCCTCTCGTTGATTCCACCGCCAGCGCCGCTGCTGCTTTACGCTCCCAAATCAACATCGACCCTGGTTTGAGGAACTGAAGGAACGGGTGCCGGTTCCCTGATTTTCAAGGTCAAGTCCTGATAAATCATCTTGTCGGAAGTTGAGAAAAAAGAAGGGAAAATTTCTTATCGAGTCCCAGATAATCGTAGTTAGGCCAGATGAACTGCGAAACGATCAGACGAGCGTACAACTCTGATTCCGCACGGATAATTTCGCTCATAGCCGACGTCTATCGAGAGTACGGCGACGAGATCTATCTAGAAGGAGCGGACAAGGATCTAGTTGATATTGAAGGATATTACCGACAGGTAAGCGGGGATTTTGTCATATTGGAAAGGAATGACGAAATCGCAGGAACGCACGCCGTACTCCCGCTTGACCTAGCGAATCGCGTCATAACCTTCAGACGGCTGTACCTTCGGCAGGAGTTGCGTGGGTCGGGTTGCGGAAAGCGGTTGATGAAATGGGCAATCGATTGGTCGATGCGCGAAGGCTATCACTCAGTAGAGTTTTGGTCTGACATGCGATTCCAACGGGCACACAGGTTCTTTCAGCAATTAGGTTTCACGAAAGGGGATACTGAGTTATTGTCAAAAGTGGTGTTTAGGAGATTGATTCAAGCGGCGGCCTGATCGACTTGTGTCGCTTCGACACCATCGTTGAATTTCACTCCGATGATTACCTTGCTCAGATCATCGAATCCTCGTAATCGTCGCCAATTGTTCTCAGCGCACTGGCCCAGTTTGAACATCATGTGCAGCATGCCATCCCGTGTCAGGCAACCTCTGGATCGCTTCGTTCGGTGTCGAATGGTGGCAAAGGTCGACTCAATGGGATTCGTCGTTCTGATGCTCTGCCAGTGCTTGGCCGGAAAGTCGTAAAAGGCCAGCAGTTCCTCTCTGTCTTTCTGCAGGCAGAGTGTGGCTTTCGGATACTTCGGTTCATAGGTTTCAATGAACAAGTCGAATGCCTTCTCGGCGTCTGCCTTCGTCTCGGCCTGCCAGATCGAGTGCAGGGCCTGTTTCGCCTTCGCCTGGACCGACTTGGGCAGGCAGTTGAGGACGTTCATGACTTTGTGCATCCAGCAACGTTGTTGACGTGTCTCGGGATAGATTTCCTCCAGTGCGGCCCAGAACCCCATCGCACCGTCACCGATGGCCAACTTCGGAACATTCATCCCACGGGACTTCAGCTTCAACAAGACCTCGCGCCAACTCTGTGTCGATTCCCGTACACCGTCTTCGATCGCCAGGAAACGCTTCTCTCCGCGTTCATTCACGCCGATCACGACCAATGCACACAACTTGGTTTGTTCCGCCCGAAGTCCGCTGTAGATGCCGTCGGCCCAGACATAGACCCAGCGATCTGCATCCAAACGCTCCTCGCATCCGAGGCGGTACTGTTCGCCCCAAACCTGTTTCAACCGCGATACCGTGCTCGCCGACAGACCCTGCGCCTGGGGACCGACAAGAACTTTTAGGGCCTCACCCATCTCGCCGCTGGAAACGCCTTTCAAATACAACCACGGCACCGCTGCTTCCAGCGACTTCGTCTTCCGAATGTACGGTGGTACCAGGGCCGATCGGAACGTCACAGCTTCGCCCGTCTTGGCACGGACCTTCGGGATTTGGACTGTTACCGGACCCAATCCCGTCTGCAGTTCGCGTTCCGGCAGATAACCGTTGCGTACCACCCCGGCGTTTCCTGTCTCAGTTCGCCGGCCACCGTGCTGGGATAGCAGCTCTGCCAATTCGGCTTCCACTGCGCGTTGGATCAGTTGCTGTGCCCCAACTCGTAGTAGTTCTGTTACTGGATCCTCAATCGTTTCTCGACCTTCCGGTCCATTCACGTTACTCTTGCTCACAGTGGCGTATCTCCTATGGTTGCTTTGAAGTTTTGTCACAACAAATCAACCAGATACGCCGCTCTTATTCAATCCCTCAAACACCAGATTCGGTTATAACTCGGGGATACTCGGAATATGACAGATGGAGCCATGCCCTACTCAGAGTATCGATTCTCAATGAACTTGTTTGGGCAAAATAATATTGCCTAACACGGGATGCAGTGGACGGCCTTCCGCTGGCGCTCCAGGCTCCACGGGTGGTCGAGGTCCACGTTTGGGGCCTAACAAGCCGCTGCAGCTGGCGGGGCCGGCAAAAGAGGTGAAAATGATTCTCAAGTCCTGAGAAATCATCTTGTCGGACGTTGAGAATTGCGCGATCCCCCAAAACCGTGTGCTTATGCAGTTTTCCCGATTTCCAAAATCGACTGAGAAGCGATGGTACTTGAGTGTGCTTTGTGCGAAATGCCACTCGCCGATTTTGTTCGGTCTGGATCGAACCGAAGGACGCGGTCCGTTCGAGCCGCTGGCACAGCTGTTTCTCACCTGCAGCGAATCTGAATGCGGGCATCGCTCTGATTACAGTGCGGCGAAGGTATCTCCATACCAGAAGAATCCGTAATCTTCGAGGTGAGCGTTGGAGCTGCGAACGTGAACGTATAAAACAGCCTGACGTTGGTTTGAAGAACTAAAAGAACGGGTGCCGATTCTCTGATTTTCGCGGTAAAGTCCTGATAAATCATCTTCTCGGACATTGACCTTCGCGAAGAGCTGTTAAAGGCGCTCGGACTTTTCGTTTGCTGCTTCAACGGGTTCTCAGGACCCTCACGCTTCTCGCTCAACCTCCCCGGACAGTGTCCACAACATCCTCAGATTTGAAGTGCCCGCACGGCCACACCAACCGACCCGACAACGGGAGCGACAGATGCGACGGTTCAAGTCGCCACGGCAGGCGCAACTCTTCCTCTCAGTTCACGGTGTCGTTCTGAATCTTTTCCCGTTGGGAAGGCACAGACTAAAAGCGGTTCACCACCAGATGCTTCGGGCCCGTTCCTTTGCGACTTGGAATGCGGTCTCGGTAGGCTGATCGAGCGGCGCCGATCTGGCACAGGTTCGACCTTTGGACCCGTAAGTTGACAGTACCTGGATGACCGTGCCTGATGCGATCGAGGCAATTTGGGTTGAGAACGGGCCATGGTCATGGGACTGATCTCGGCAAGGTCGGGACGAGGCTGATACACTTCGGACGGGACTCGATGGCCGTGCTAGGATCAACCTGTCAATGCCGGTCGCGGTTCTGCGGAGTGCCGTGTAGCAAGGAGTAGCAGGAGGGAGGGACGTCATGCAGAAAATTCTAGGTTTCGTTGTCTTGTTGGCGATGCCCGTGGTTGTTGTTGGCGTATTGAGCGCCCAGAGCGAGCAATCGGCTAACGGCCAAGCATTGGTGCAGACTGAGCGACCTGATTGGGCCTATGGCATCCCATTGGGGCCGCGTCCTCCCCGTCCGGAAGAGGATGGGACGGTCTTCAGCTTGCCCGATACTGACCGGACGTTCACGGCCACCCAGATTCGCGGTCGCTCTCCCGCCGACTGGTATCCCGACGACCATCCAACGCCGATGCCTGACATCGTTGCGAACGGTCGGACGGCAGAGGAGGGCGCTGTCGTGCGGGCGTGTGCGCTTTGTCACTACCCCAATGGGCAAGGGCGCCCGGAGAACGCTGGCGTCGCGGGCTTACCGGTTTCGTATTTCATCCAGCAGATGGACGATTTTCGCAACGATCTGAGGAATAGCTCAGAACCGAGAAAGAACAACGCTCGGACGATGACCCAAATCGCGAAGAACATGACCGAAGAGGAGATCGTTGCTGCTGCCGAGTACTTCGGCGCACAGCCTTGGAGGCCATGGGTCCGGGTCGTGGAGACCGACACCGTATTCGAGAGCTACACGCTGGGGGGCATTTATCTCCCAGTGGACTGTGAAATCGACATCTTCACGGAGTGCCAGGCTACTGCTGCTACGTCGGGCACTGAACCGATCGGGCTGCGTATCGTTGAAACCCCGGAGAATATCGAGCACGCAGAGGTGCACCGTAATCCGAGGTCCGGCTGGATCGCTTATGTTCCGGTTGGTGCGGTCGAGAAGGGTAGGGCATTGGCCGAGGCCGGGCAGTGCAGTATCTGTCACGGTCCAGGTCTGAAGGGTCTCGGCCCCTTGCCTGGAATCGCGGGTCGGTCTGCCAGTTACCTCATGCGGGCGTTGTATGACATGCAGCAGGGCACGCGTAAGGGACTGTGGTCTGAGCTGATGACGCCGGTCGTTGCCGATCTCAGTACGGAAGACTTGCTGTACCTTGTTGCTTACGCGGCGTCCCTTGACCCGCAATAGCTTCTGCTGGCATTGGCAAGTTGATCGATCGAGGATACTTTTTCACCAGAGTGCACATGTGCTTCCTGTCAGTCAGCAGACAGACGTCATCGCCACCCACTGGGCTGCGAAGCAGACGATGGTGAGCTGATCGAAGGTGTGGTCCGGCGTATGGGCTGACCGTTCATGCCCTTGCCCGCACGATGGCGTTGTACTCGTCGGTTGCCACCCGCAACGCCTCGTTGTCGGTGATGGGCGTCAGCGTGCCGTTGAACTCGGCGTACAGCCGGAACGTGTTCAGCACGACCCGCCCCGCGTCCAGCCAGTTGGTGAACTTGCCCATGTTGAGCGGATAAGCGGAACAAGCGGGGTCTGACAACTATCAGAGCGCTGACGGTGTCGTAGATTTGCTTGGTCAAGTCCTGAGAAATCATCTTCTCGGACGTTGAACTTTTACAACCTAGGCCGGCATCAACCGAGCCTGCCGAGTCATCCCCCAAAATCAACAACTTGGAACCGAGGCGGTGGGCGGAGTCGCTGTTGAGTTGCGTGAGGCGTGCTAAGATTTCTCCGAGGTGTGGCCAGTGGAAAGCATGCGTAAAGCCATAGTCGTTGTTTTGGGTTGCAGCTCTGCTCCTAAGTGCGTTCACAAGCCTCGATGTGGATTCTCTGTATGCCGTTCTAGCCCTCACGTTCTGGCTGTACCTCACTGCCGTCACTCTCCGCTATAAACAAACCGAAGTCGAGGCGGCCAGTAAATGCTAGTAAGGAGAAGCGAATGCGTAGCAGTACGACAAGCGTGATTCTGGCGGTTTTGGTCGCAGCGCTGGTGCTCGCGTCAGGGGGCTTTGGCCAGACGCCTGAGTTGAGGCGTTCGTCGCCCACCGAGGCAACGCGATGGACGATTGAGCACATCGCCGGCGGCGTCTACAGGGCTATGAGCAACAACCACGGCACCGTCTTCCTGGTCACGCCGGAAGGCATCGTCTTGGCGGATCCGATCAACATTGAATTCTCGATGTGGCTGAAGGAGGAGTTCGCCGCTCGGTTCGGGGTCCCGGTCAGATACGTCGTCTACAGCCACTACCACTGGGACCATGCCTCCGGCGGGGACGTCTTCGCGGATACGGCCCGGTTTGTGGGTCATGCCAACATGCTCTCGTACCTGGCGATGCCGCCAGCGTCTACCACGCTCTCGCAAGTCGTTGGGCAGTACGAGCCCGTGGCGGCGCTGGATACCAACGGCAACGGAGTGGTTGAGGAAAGTGAGACACCTGCGGACCTCCAGCGCTTCGCCGGCTCGAGCCAGAGCCAGTTCGAAGGATTCGACGCGAACGAGGACGGCGTGCTCAGCGGCGCGGAGGTTGTGCGCGGACCAATTAGCTTTGTGCGTCCTCCTGATATCACCTATACAGACGAGTTTCAGATCAACTTGGGCGGAAAACGGGTGAACCTGACCTGGGTTGGCGAGATGAATCACTCGAAGGACTCGAGCATGATCACCTTTCCAGACGACAGCGTGATGTTGATCGTCGACTATGTCTCGTTCGGGCGGCTTCCGAACAGGGAGATGGACTACGAACTCGGGATGTTCGAAGAGTGGATGGCTGCTATCAGTCAAACGGAGGAGCTAGCGGCAGACTTTGAGTTCGTTGCGACAGGCCACGGGCCGGTGGGCACCCGGGAAGACGTCAGAGCGTGGCGAGAGTACTTCGAAACACTCCGAGACGAGGTTGCCGCCGGCATCGCTTCGGGCCAGACACTGGAGGACATGCAACGAGACATCAAGATGGAAGAGTACAGTCACTGGGGGGACTTCGATTGGGTCGACGAGAACGTCCTCGGCATGTATCACTTCCTGACCGATTGATGCTTCGGATATTCTCTAGCCTTCGGACACGCTACTGCCGGTGCCGTGAAGCGGCGTTCTATCCCCTCAAAAGCCTGAAATCTGTTTTCAAGTCCTGATAAATCATCTTCTCGGACCTTGAGAATTCTACAGGGGGTTAAGTGGCCCTCCTCACGAAGCCGTGACCTCAGCCCACCTCCATCATTGATCCGTTTGACAATCGTAGATCGGAATCGAATCTCCAAGAGCCAGCCAATAACCCTCGATGGTTGCGGGTTCGGTGAAGGTTTGCGGGTCAGTTACTGTTATTTGGAAATCCAGGCGGCTCTGATCGTTGCTCACGGTAAACCGTTCCACGATTTCGACTGCCTCGCTTTGTGGCGTACCGATGGTGTCGAAGAAGGGCCAGTTGATTCGACTGGTTCTAACGACCAGGGTTCCCTCTTGCCATTCTCCTACCGAGTAACCCAGCCTTGAAGCGGGTTCGTTGGGAGGGGGCTCGGATCGATTCAGATGGATCGTCCGCTCAATGTCGTAAAACTCGGTCCTCAGCGTAATCTGATCCCGATGATCGATGAACTCGAAAGGATGCGGATTGGTCATGATTCTCGGCATGCCTTCCGGTTCGCAACGGATCGCGAAATTGTCGAACATGTCCCATGACTCCCTTGCAGCAATCGCGGATTCCTGAAAGGGCAGGTGGGTAACTACTCGACGAGCACGTCCACGTGGAACACTCCAGACGCGAAAAATTCCCTCACCGTCGCCGTTCAGCCCACGTTCAGCCAACAAATCTCGACCGCCAAGTATCTCTTCCGACCATCGAGGCTGGGTTGGCCAGAGCAATACCTCACGCCCATCTGTAAACAAAATGTTGGTGGCGAGAAAGTCCAGCTCGTCGCGACTCGATCTCCTACCGGCCACCCTCACACGCTCGCCTATTGTGAACAAGTCTTGGGTTATACCTTGGCGCTGCAAGTTATAAATAGAATTTCCATGCATGATCCGAATCTCTTCCTCACCGTTGGTATTCATCGTTTTTACAGCGATTCTAATGTGTGGGTTTCTCCACTCTAAAGCCAGGAGTTCGCCTACCGCTTCAGTGATTTCGTCGACGTAACCAGCAACGGAATGGTGAGCGGACACGACGACGGGCCAACTAAAGAAGACACCAGCCATCGCAAGGCCACCAAAGAGGAGCCTCCTTCTAACCCGTTTCCGTCGTGTCGCAATTCGGTCCAGCATGTCTTTCCCTCCGATTCCCTTGAGGTAGGTCACATGAAAACGAAGAATGTACTGCATGTCAATCTTTGTCTACGTCAACGCTGCATGGGCTCGTGAATCATGCCATCCCAACAGAGTCGGATGGCAGACCTGTCCATCTCCGAAATCCATTCTCAAGTCCTGTTAAATCATCTTGTCGGACGTTGAGAATTGGCATTTGCGGAATGTTCCGTTGCTATCGAGTTCTAGATCACTGTAGTTATGCCCCGCAGCGTATATCCGGCAATGTTGAAGGTCGCATTCGAACCAAAACGGATAGTCGAACTGAGGAGGTAGGCTCGTCAGAGCGCCCAGAGTGCACGCTCTACGAAAACTGAAAGAACACTGTGGCGACTATTCCTGCATTACCCTCTCGTGCAACATTTCGACCGTCCTCCAGGCAGCTTGGATGGCGCCTTCGAGCCACGCCGGACGCGAACTGGCGCCCGCACATCCCATATAGATCCGACCATCGGCCTTGCTGAGTTGTTCCAGATGCGCTCCACGCGGGGTGCTGTGGTAGGCGCCCAGGCTGTACGGAACTTTTTCCCACCAAACACAGTATGCGCTCTCGAATTCTTCGCGCATCTGAGGATGCACCTTGCCCGCATAGGTAAGCACGTGATCAATTCGGGCCTCGAGAGGCATGTCCGCCAGATCCGCCATCTCGCCATTACCGTAAAAGCCGAGGAGAACGCCCTTTTGGGTAAAAAAGTCGTTCGAAGGGTAGGAAAACTCTCCGAGCTGGAGACTCCGTGTCCAAAGGTGCCCACCGAAGATCCCCTCGTCCTCTTCCCAGAAGCGCCGCCTCATCTGCAATCCCATCTTGGCGCTCGTACTGTGACGGCTGTCATTCACGGCCTGGGTCATCTCGGCCGACAGGTTCGCGTCGATTCCTTTCATGACGGCCATCGGCAGGCAGCAGACGCAGTAATCGGCGGTCTCCTCCCGCTCGGTGCCGGTTCTCGTCTCTCGGTAGACTACTCGAACGCCATCGCCTGTCTGGCGAATCGTCTTCACTTCGGCTTCCAGTGTGATCCGGTCGCCGAGAGCACGCTGGAACGCCAGAGGGATCTCCATCATGCCGCCCACGGGCTGAAATAGCGGGTCGGGTCCCCCGGTTCCGGCTTCGAGCGATCGGACGCGACTTCCAAACCCCGACTGGAGCAGCGCGCCGAGATCGTAGGGATCCTGAGAGCCGCGGGAGTTGGGCGGCTGGTACACGTGATCTTCGGAATCCAGGTATCCCGCCCGGACCAGAAATTCAACCAGCAGATTCTTGTCTCCTTCCGTGAGCGGGAGGTCAATCGCACCCTGTTCCATCGCCTTCGTGAGCAACTCGGTCGTGGAGCCCCACAGGTCGGCCTTGACCTCCCGCAGGCGGACCCGCCTGCCCGACAGCGGTCCCCGTTCGGGGTCTTCTTCGTAAAAGTAGTTTGCATCGCTCGAGTTGACGAACAGTTCCAGTGGAACGCCGAGCTCCTTGCAGTAGCCCAAGATCCCCTTGTCGGCATTCGGAATGCGCCACGCGCCTGCGTTGAAGTACTGCCCCTCGTCGAATCGACAGACCTGCCGCTCCCCGCCGACTTCGGTGTGCCCCGATCCACGGCGGAGCGTCCACATGAGGCCGCCGACCCGATCACGGGCTTCGAGGATCCTGTAGTCGTATCCCAGCTTCCCCAGCTCGTAACCAACCGTCAGACCAGACAACCCCGCACCCAGGACAACAACCCGTGTCCCGGGCGGCCTCCCCTGCAAAAGCGGCCGAGGGCCGGAAGGAGCGCCCATCAGACCCCATGTATTCATGGTGCCCACGACCAGGGAGGAACCACCCACGGCGCCAAACCGCTCGAGAAGCTGACGCCGGGTCATCACTGAAGGATTCGTCCGTTTATCGTGTGGTTGATGGCTCATGAGACTTAGTCCTCATTGGGATCCTGAAACGGAGCCGGCGGGCCCGACCTCTACGCGATTACCTGCTGATAGGCATCTACAATCTCACTCCCGGTTGGAAACCAGACACCATCGTGCTGCTGAAAGTGCGCAATCGCTCTTTCCAGGTAAGGCGTGCGACGAGGCTGTCCCGTCAGGAACGGATGGAGCGGAATCCCCATGACGCGGGCCGTTTTCTGGCTGTCGGCGTAAAGACTGTCAAACTGGTCCGTGAGTGCCTGAAAGTATTGTTCCCCGGTATAGTTGTGGCGGAGGAGGAGCGACATGTCGTTGATTTCCATGCCGTAGGGAACAGCGAAGAGCTGGCCGGTATTCACCCTCATGGCGATTGGCTGATCGTCGATGTTCCAATCGCCGACGTAGACGACTCCTTCTTCAGCGAGAAGATCGGGGGTATTGAAAGTTTCCACGAGCCCCGGCCCTAGCCAGCCGCGCGGCCGCTTCCCGGTCGCCTGCTCGATGGTCCGCAGCGTTGTCCGGATCACTTCCCGTTCTTGCTCCAGGGGAAGGTTCGCCAGGTTCGAGCTATTCGTGATTCCGTGGCCCATGAACTCCCAGCCTCGGTTCTGCATCTCTTGAACCGCTGTGGGAAACACCTCGCAGACCATGGAATTCAACGCCACCGTTGCCCGGATTCCTGCCGCATCGAGCACATCCGCAATTCTCCACAGCCCTACCCGGATTCCATAATCTCGCCACGCATAGTTGATAACGTCGGGTACCCGGTTATTAGTATTGGGAGATATCGCCGCACCGGCCGGTGAGTCGAACTGCCACACTTCAACGTTGGGAATAATCCACACCGCGAGTGTCTTACCTCCCGGCCACGTAAAAGGTCTACGCTCAAAAATGAACGAATCCTCATAGCGGTCTGCTCTTCGCATGATGGGGCTTCGTTGTTGCGCACTCGCGCCAAGTGGCCCTTGGAATCGAGAGGCGGCCAGCACGCCGGCCGCACCGGCCAGCGCCGACCCGACAAAGCAACGACGGTTCACACCCTTGGATTTCATTCTACGTCCCTCCATTCTCTTCCGCGCCGCCCTGAAGCAAAACTAAGCTTGCCGTTTATTCAAAGACGGCGGGACAGTGTCCTTTCGAGCCCCTCGAACGACGCTCGGACGAAGCTCCGGCTTTTCCGCGTCGGGCAAAGCTCAGAGGAAAATCTGCCATTTCAAACACATTCGCACCGTGATGCCTTCGTGTCGCTACCACATCTGGAGGGCATTCTACTGCCTTCCATCCCCATTGCGGGAGCGAAAGCGACGTACACGCAACACCCGCTTCAGAGGAACGATCTTCGCTATGGACGGAGACAGCCCCGCCTCCCTTACTGAGAAACACTTGAAGAGCCGTCTGCCTGACGACACAGTATCCAAGTATTATCAGGAGCACCTTGTGCTGTTGAACTGAAGGAACGCTTGCCGGCGCCGCAAAGCCGCGTTCTATGGCCTCAACATCCTTGAAATCCATTCTCAAGTCCTGAGAAATCATCTTCTCGGACGTTGAGAAATCTAGACTGCGAACAAACTGCGAACAAGATACCGCCAAACACCCCGAATTAGCTGTATTGACCCCAAACCAGAACCCCTTAGAACCAACAACATAAGGTGTTTGTGAAGAATTCACACGCAGGAAGTCATCGGTTCAAGTCCGGTCGGTCCCATTCCTAACCCCTGCATAGTCAATACCTTCTAATTGACGTGTTCGCGCCCCACCGCGGGATGCGAACAAGTTTCGATCGATCCACAGGGCTGTTGCACGAAGGCCCCAAAGGAAGCAGACTCGGTTCAGGCGGGGTGGCAAGTTTTCGGTAAGCCGTTATAGGGCCATCGGAACTCTTCCGAGTTGCTAGACAGCACCTTATGGTCGTTTGGAGCAGCCGTGTAAATCCACGGATTGGCGCTGTACCACGCAAGCGGCCTCGACAGCGAGTCCAAGGAAGCGCTTTACTAAACACAAGGCGACTAGGGAGGAGTAATCGGGTGTTCTGCTTCGTGCCCCTCGACATAACACCCATACCGCGACACTGTCCGCGCTCCGATCGTCTTCAGACCCTTCTTATTCCGCTTATCCGCCGTATTTTTTTGATTCGTTTATGATAAGGATCTTTCCCTTGCATTCGATAAATGCCTTTGATGCAACAAAAAGTTCTTTTACCATGCACCTGTTGGAACTGGTGTGATTCTTAAAGGTTTTGTGCACAAATATTAAATAGTGAGGAATTTTTATTTTCTTATGAGAGGCATAGTTGCTGCAACGTTACTCACGGTTCTTATGGCAGGTACTGCAAGGGCGCAAGAGCCTGTTCCAGAGGATTTTTCTTTCTATTATTCTGTAAGCAGCATGGGTTCCGAGCATAGCTACGATAGCAATGAAAATATGCGGAGAATTCCGTTGCCATGTTTTGAAGATTATTTTTTTTATGCGCGGTTAACGCCTGTGCAAAAAGGGGAGATTTATGACGCAATAATGAAAAATGACCTTTTGTCTGTGAGAAGAGATCTCACACAACCTCCTGATGGTTCTCCTGAAGGGGCTTTGGGATTGCCTTTGGCTACTGTTCAAGGTCAATTTGGGTTTAGGGCAGATGGAAGGAGGATTTTTCTCACCTTTAATGAAAAAACTCGTGATGATAAATGGAGTGATGTGCACCAAGTTGTTCGCGGCGTGTTACAGCAGGTAGATGATGCATATGAGTTTCCAGATGATGAGTGTTCAGGTGACCAGTAATTCGCAAAATTTCTCTGAACGTTGCCAGTATCATTAATAGTGCAAACCCCAAGCGGTACTCTAATTACCGGACATTGCAGTCTAGCTGGCTGCGAACAAACTGCGAACAAGATACTGCCGAACACCCCGAATTACCTGTATTGAGCCCAAACCAGAACCCCTTAGAACCAACAACATAAAGTGTTTGTGAAGAATTCACACGCAGGGGGTCATCGGTTCAAGTCCGGTCGGTCCCATTAGCAGCCCCCGCCCGAGTTATAACCGAATCTGGGTTTAGGGATTGAATAAGAGCGGCGTATCTGCGTTGATTTGTTCGACAAAACTTCAAAGCAACCCTAGGAGATACGCCACTGTGAGCAAGAGTAACGTGACGTTCATGGACCGGAAGGTCGAGAAACGTTGTTGAGTGATCCAGTAACAGAACTACTACGAGTTGGCGGCACAGCAACTGACCCCAACGCACGCAGTGGAAGCCGAATTGGCCACTTCGGAACTGCTATCCCAGACACAGGCCGGCGAACTAAGACAGGAAACGCCGGGGTGGTATTCCCGCAACGGTTATCTGCCGGAACGCGAACTGCAGACGGGATTGGGTCCGGTAACAGTCCAAATCCCGAACTTGGTCCGTGCCAAGACGGGCGAAGCTGTGACGTTCCGATCGGCCCTGGTACCACCGTACATTCGGAAGACGAAGTCGCTGGAAGCAGCGGTGCCGTGGTTCGTATTTGAAAGGCTGTTTCCAGCGGCGAGATGGGTGAGGCCCTAAAAGTTCTTGTCGGTCCTGGGGCGCAGGGTCTGTCGGCGAGCACGGTATCGCGGTTGAAACAGGTTTGGGGCGAACAGTACCGCCTCGGATGCGAGGAGCGTTTCCGGATGCAGATCGCTGGGTCTACCGCCTGGGCCGACGGCATCTACAGCGGACTTCGGGCGGAACAAACCAAGTTCGGTGCATTGGTCGTGATCGGCGTGAATGAACGCGGAGAGAAGCGTTTCCTGGCGATCGAAGACGGTGTACGGGAATCGACCACAGAGTTGGCCGAGGTCTTGTTGAAGCTGAAGTCCCGTGTGGGATACGAATGTTCCGAATTTGGCATCGGTGACGGTTGCGATGGGGTTCTGGGCCGCACTGGAGGAAATCTGTTACTGGACCGTCAACAACGTTGCTGGACCTTCCGGCACAAACGTCATGAACGTCCTCAAGTGGCCTGCCCAAGTTGTCCAGGCGAAGCCGAAACAGGCCCTGCACTCGATGGCAGGCCGAGACGATTCAGACGCCGAGCCCAAGGCACCAGATTGTTCATTGAAACCTATGAACCGAAGTATCCGAAAGCCGCACTCTGCCTGCAGAAAGACAGAAGGAACTGCTGGCCTTTTATGACTTTCCGGCCAAGTGTTCAGGTGACCAGAGCATTCAGAACGACGAATCCCATTGAGTCGACCGTTTGCCACCATTAACAGTGAACGAAGCGATCCAGAGGTTGCCGGACACGCTTTGGCATGCTGCACTGGATGTTCAAACACCAGTGCGCTGAGAACAATTGGCGACGATTCGGGATTCGAGCTGAGCAAGGTAATCATCGGAGTGAAATTCAACGATGGTGTCGAAGCGACACAGTCGCAGGCCGCATCGGTCAATCTCCTCCCATTAGCAGCCCCCGCCCCTTGGGTGGGTCTAGTTCGACTTCCTAGCGGCTGCAGCCTTGCGCGGTTTCTGCGAACCCGTCGAACAGGCGACCCGCCTGGTCACCCCTCAGTGTTTCGATGCCGTGGGGCTGCCCCGTCTCGACGGTGTAACGGGCAAGGGTGCCTTTGGAACTCAGGTAGTTGGCTTCCCTCTCCATTTCGTTGTGCCACATGTACCGGTCGAATTCGCCCACGTACAAAAACACACACATATTCGAAATCGCATCGAGCTTGGCGTTGCTGGGTCGCCACATGTATCCGGGAAAGGCTGTAACCGAAAGGAAGTAATTTGGATAGGCCGCTGCCACGTGGAATGCCGCGATCCCGCCGTTGGACGGTCCCGCGATATGGAACTTCCGCTCTTGGATCCGATACTCGGCCATGATCAAATCGAGGAATTCCGGAATGAGACGCTCCCCGCCCTGGAAAAACAACTCCCCGTTCGGCGCGGCCGGCGCGACAACGATGTACCCCCGCTTCTCGGCCTCCGCGCGGAAGTTCCGATCGAGCGCGCGATCCACTGTGTTCATCGTCTGCGGCCCGCCGCCGAAGACGAGAATGCCGGGATACGCCAGAGCCGGATCGTAGCCGTTCGGCAGCACCACCTTGTAGCTCAGGGTTGTCCCCGCGATGGTCTTCGTCGCTTCCTTCACTTCGGCCACTTCGGCGTCGAGGGGCCCGACTGTGATGAAGATGCAGGCGGCGATTGCGATCATCGGAGGCATCCACCTCGTTGAAATCGGTCGATTCATCTGATATCTCCTTACCTCAGGACAGTTGGGCTCGGCTTCCTGTTATCCGGTGTTTCTCGAGCTAAGGGCATTGGCTAAGAGTTGTCGGCGAGATTCTGGTTGGTTTGTGGGCGTGCCCTTAGCAGCGGCCAGCATCCTTTCGACGCCAACTGTTTTCGGTAATTTAACAACGCTTGCGGTGAAAGTTGCTCGGCTCAACTCTCCAGATCTTTGACACGGCTCACCAGCACCTCACTGGCGGCGATTATAGCAAGCGCCCTGCGAACAAACTGCAAACAAAAAATTGCCGAACACACCGAATTAGAACCCATAAGCCCAATCAAGAACACCTTAGAACCAACAACATGAGGTGATTGTTAGGAATTCCGCGGATGCGTTCTTCGCAACCGATCTGCTTCAGGATGCCGCATAACTCGTCAAAGTCCGCATTCGCATCAGACGCGCCCCGGAGAATTCGGTCCAGGGCTTTTCGAAACGCGGTCATTGGCTCACTCTAGCGCAAAACGGCTGACTGCGAACTAACTGCGAACAAAAATTGATCATCGCAACAATTCTGGCGGGTCCAAACGGCCCGCCTTGTTCTATGTTCACACAGCGGTCCAGCACCACATACCGTGGATGCTCGTAATCAGCGTCGCCTCCATTCGAGATCACGATCACTGGCGCGACCGCTGAAATGCAGTCACCGCCGGCTCCTCCGAACCGATTCAGCGGCGCGCGGAGCGAATCGTTGAGTCCCGAAAACAATCCGTGCCATCCGAATTGTTCGCCGGACGGGCGTCAGGAGCTTCTGTTTTCAGACCTTCTATGGAGTAAATCCATGGGGGCGTTGTTGCTCGGGTCGTACATTACTATTTCAGGGTCGAGAGTCGTCTCGTCAGCCCGCGTGTACGGTTCGATAAACCGAGACCGGCCAGGTGATTTGAAGCGTAAATTCTGTCGGCGCCCGGTTTCCCACATGCGAAAATTATTTGAATCGAAGACGAGATCTGGAGTAGGGTCTAAAGACAAGCGATGTATAAATCCTTTTCATTGACGGGAGTGATATCCTTAGCCCTTTTGTCGGCGGCCATCTGTCAATGCAACATGGTGGCGATGATGGCGGCTACACCGGCGGATCACTGCGCGCCTGCCGAGGAAGGGGATGCGCCCGTTGAGCGGTGCTGTTTCACGCAAGCGGCCAAGGTCGAGTCCGTTGAGTTAACGGTCCCGACGCCTGCCGTACACACGGCCGTCTTGTGGGCAGAGTCTGTAGCAAGCTCGAAGATCGGTTCCCAACTATCTTCCGGAAAAATCCTCCAGTTGCCTCCTGGAAGAGAGAGTCTGACCCACCAGATCTGCGTCCTGTTGATCTGATCCCCTGTTGCACTGTCCGCTCGAACGGACACCTTTTCTATCCCTGCGCTGCGAACCAAAGCGAGGCTCCGACCATGTTCGTGCGCGTAAGGAAAACTGCCGACGAAGACATTTTGGTGAACGAATTCCGGATCATGGGATGGATCCTGCTGATCTTCCTGTCGATGCCCATCGCCTCACTAGCGGAGCGGCGGGGTCCGCATCCGCTGAGGAGAAACTAATGAAAACGAACACAAGGTATCTAGCATTCGCAACAACGCTGGGAATCTTCTTTTTTGTAGCAAGCGCATTCGCTCACGTGACCATTGCCCCGAGGGAGTCCTCCACCGGCGGGAGTGAAACCTACACGATGCGGGTTCCTACCGAACGAGACAGTGCCACGGTCCGGATCGAAGCCGAATTTCCTATGGGCATGACGGTCTCCGACTTCGAGTCCAAAACCGGCTGGACAATCGAACCGACAACAAACGCTGCGGGCGAAGTTGTCAGCGTAGTGTGGAGCGGTGGATCGATCGCTCCCGGCCAGGCTGAACAATTCAGCTTCACTGCGCGAAATCCTGGAGACGCCACCACTCTCATGTGGCAGGTCGTTCAAACCCATGCGGATGGAAGCACCGCGGAATGGATGGGCGAAAGGGCGCCGACTGTAGTGATCAGCGGCGACTAGCGTTTTCTGAAGGACACAGCAAGAGGAGATTTTTATGCAGAACATTCCGAGCACGTGGTTAGTTTTGACCCCCACAGTGACCCTCGCTCTCGTGATCTCTGGCTGTGTCTCGACAACCCTGCAGCTGGCCCCAAATCACCCCGCTCGCATCGATGCCCCGAGCGGGCGAGTCGAGAGCGAACCCGCCGCCGTTTTGCGCCCTGTTTTGCGCCCTAACGTAGGGCTGTATCCACCGGGAGAACCGATCGCCACGGCTGAAGCGGAAAATCGCGAGATCGAACAACGTGACGATCCCGCGCCTGAGGGAACTCGTGAAGTGCCCTTCGAAGGACAGGGAGTGATACAGGCCGTGGCAGAAGGCCAACTGCAGATCCAGCATGGGATGATTCCGGGCTTTATGATGGCGATGACGATGACCTTCCCTGTGGCTCAGGAAGCGATGAACGATGCCCTCGAAGTCGGCGAAGAAGTCGTCTTCAAGATCGAACGTCTTCGGGAAGGCCGATTTCAGATCTTCAGCATCGAAGCCGTCGCGGATGATCTGGACGAGGCTTCCGGCCCAACACGATAGTGAGGACACGACGATGCGAAGATTTAGACCAGTGACGGGCTTGTTTCTTTTACTTGGGGCCCTCGCAGCCTGCGCTCCGCGTGATGCCGGATTTGGGTCTCTCGCGGTCCTGCTCCAACAGCGGGCGGGCCTCGATGCCGAGTGGCGGCAGCTTTCCCCCGATCCCGTAGCCGATCAAATCGTGACCGATCTGCTGGTGCAACCCATCGGCCCTGAACAGGCCGTTGATATCGCTATCATGAAGAACGCCGACCTGCAGGCGCGCTTCGAAGACCTTGGAATCGCGCGGGCCCAGCTTGTCGATGCCAGTCTTCCTCCCAACATCGAGTTCGATGGCGATATCGGTTCCTTTGCCGACAATCGCCGTTCGGATTTCGGCTTCGCCGCGACCCTCAACCTGACGAACCTGATGTTCCTACCACTACGCCGGGGCGTGGCTAGGGCCGGGCTGGACGCGGTTTGTATCGAAACCGGCGGCGCCGCGCTTGAGTTCGCATACGAAGTACGTAACGCATTTTATGACTACCAGGCGGCTGCACAGTTGCTGGAACTGGACCAGACAGTTCTCGACGTCGCGGCCGCGTCTTACGACGCCGCCCAACGCCTGTACGACGCGGGCAACATCACAGCTCTGGAACTGGCCAACGAGCGCGCTTTCTACGAGCAGGCTCGCAGCGAGGCCACTCTCGCGGAGGCTGGGGTACTGGGCCATCGTGAGGAACTCAACGTGTGGATGGGATTGTCGGGGACCGAAACGGACTGGCAATTGGCGGGACGACTCGACGATCCGCAACCTGAAGTGGAGCTACCAACCGTTGAAACACTGGAAGGGCGGGCCATCGAAGACAGTCTGGACCTGCTCGGTCTCGAATACCGTTATACGGCCTCAGCGCGAATGGCCAACCTCGCCCGTGCAGAAGGACTTCTCCCTTCATTGCGGGCCGGGGCACGGGTCGGGCGAGAAGATAGTGTTCGGCAGACCGGGCCGGTCATCTCCATCGAAGTGCCCCTCTTCGATCGGGGCCAGGGACGCGTCGATGAGGCGCGAGCCCAGATGCGGCAGCTGGAACAGCAATATCGGGCTCGTGCGGTGAGCATACGAGCGGGCGTCCGCCGATCACGAAACGAATTGCTGATCGCGACTCGCCGGGCCGAGCATTACCGGGATGTCCTGTTGCCGTTGTGGGAGCAGATCGTCAGTGAGACTCAGAGGCAGTACAACGCAATGCAGAGTGGCGTGTTTCAGTTGCTCCTGGCGCGGCGTGAACAGATCCGGACGGGACAGGAGTACGTCACAGCGCTACGAAGCTATTGGCGTGCCCGGTCGACGCTGGACCAGATTCTGGCAGGACGGCTGGTGGCAACGCGTGACGTTATCGGTATGTCTGACTGACGCTGGGGCACAAGGAGAACTCGAAATGGTTTCGCGAAGAAGGTTTATGACAGGCTCAGCGATCGCGGGCGGCGCTCTTCTCGTCGTCCCCTCGAGCATCGCCGAAGCGCGAGCGCAGACGGCGGGAGCGACTGTTTCTTCCCTGGGCACGGGAGACGCCCCTTACAGGCCGGTCGTCACTCCCAACGGCACCTCTCTTCCTTACCGGCTGGTGGATGGCGTGAAAGTTTTCCACCTGAGGGCCGAGCCGGTGGAACATGAATTCGCTCCCGGACTGAAAAGTCCGTGTTGGGGTTACAACGGCCGAACACCCGGACCGACGATCGAAGCCGTCGAGGGTGACCGGGTTCGCATTTACGTCACGAACCGCCTGCCGGAACCGACGACAGTCCACTGGCATGGTCTCGTTCTGCCCAACGGCATGGATGGCGTGGGCGGTCTGAATCAGCCGTATATCCGTCCGGGAGAGACTTTCAGGTATGAATTTCCGGTCTTGCATCCCGGAACGTTCATGTACCACCCGCACGTTGACGAGATGACGCAGATGGGCATGGGACTCATGGGCATGCTAGTCGTCCACGAACAGGATCCACCCTACGTCGTGGACCGCGACTTTGCCATCATGCTGAGTGAATGGTTCGTTCCGATCGGCGCCCGCCGTCCGGACCCACGCGAGATGACCGATTTCAACGTCTTGACCTTGAACAGCAAGGCTTTTCCGGCGACCGATCCGCTGGTTGTGGCTACGGGTCAGCGCATCCGTATCCGATTCGGCAACCTGAGCGCGATGGATAACCATCCGATCCACTTGCACGGCTACTCCTTCAACGTCACCCGAACCGACGGGGGCCGTATTGCGGACACGGCTCAGTGGCCGGAAACGACCGTCCTGGTACCCGTAGGCTCGACGCGGGACATCGAGTTCGTTGCCGACGCACCTGGGGACTGGGCGATGCACTGCCATTTCACGCACCACATCATGAACCAGATGGGGCATGGAGGACCAAACGTCATCGGAATGGACCCCGACGGACTGGACACCCGCATCCGCTCGCTGTTGCCCGGATATATGACAATGGGGCAGACCGGCATGGCCGGCATGGCCGAGATGGGGATGCCCGTACCCGACAACAGCATCGCGATGAAGGGCGTGCCTGGAAAACACGATCCCATCGACATGGGCGGTATGTTTACCGTTCTGAAGGTCCGGGACGGAATCTTGAGCTACGAAGATCCGGGCTGGTACGAAAATCCGCCGGGAACGTTGGCCCGGGAGGCCTCTGCCGAGGAGTTGACCTCGGACGGCATCGATTTGTAATGACGATTTCAAGTATCGATTGATCAAACACCTTAAGGGAGCACTGACGTGAAGAAATTACTCTGGACCTCTTTCCTGATTGTGGCTTTCGCCACGATACCCGCGCTGGCCCAAGATCCGGGACCGGAACTTGTCCAGGCTGGCGTCACCGCGTACAACAGCCACGACATGACCTATTTTGAACAGCATCTCGCCGATGACGTCGTGTGGCTGGACGAAGACGGTCACATCATGAACGGAAAGCGCACGATCCTCGGGTTCATCGGGGTCCTGTTCAACCAGACGCCGGTACGGACCATTAGCGTATCGAACGTGAGGATTGGCAACACCGCTGATGCAGCATGGGCAACTTACGAGTACACGCTCACGGGCGGTGAGGTGGAAATCATGGGCCTGAACACAACGGTCTTCAAGAGAGTTGGCAACGATTGGCAGATCGCAGTCGTCCATGGCGCTTTCAATGCGCCAGGACACCACTGAGCGTATGCTGGCCGAGGGTTTCAAGGGGCGCGCAAAGTAGAAGCATCTTGCGTTGAGCCTGGGAGACAAGAAGATGAAGCGTGATGTGTGGACTCTTATCTGGACTGTCTTGCTCTTCTTCGGTGGCGGGGTCCCGGCTTTGGCCCAACGCGGAGAGGCTGGGCTCTTCCAGACTGAAAATGCCCGGTCCCACGCGGAGCTTGCTAGGGGGGCCGCCTATCGACCCGGACAGGATTTTACCTGGATCCACGACCTGATTTGCGTCGGCCCTCCACCTGCTCCCGCCGCGCCGGCCCCCGAGCGGGACGAGAGCGGTGCGCCAGCACGTTCGGTTTGGTATAGCGAGCCAGTGTACTACCTGCCGACCCGGACCCCCAGCGTGGCTGAAGGAGTAATCATCTGGGCGCTTACCACCTCAGATGGAATCATCCTCTACGACGCCGGTTTCGATTACAGCGTCGAAGAGATCGTCGACAACGGGCTGAGAAAACTGGGCCTCGATCCGGCCGATATCCGCTACGTGATCGTTTCCCACGGCCACACCGATCACTATGGGGGCGCCCGCCATCTTCAGGATGCGTACGGAGCGCGCATCGTCCTGTCCCAGACGGATTGGGATTTGATTAACGGGGATGGCAATGCCGACGCCATCAAACCCCGCCGGGACATCGTGGCCACCGACGGCATGGAGATCACGCTCGGGGATACGACCGTCGAACTCCACCTCACGCCCGGCCATACCCGGGGTCCGATCTCGGTGCTGATCCCGCTCAGGGACGGAGAACGGTGGCATCTGGGCGCCAGCTGGGGCGGTATGAATTTCAACGCTCGGTACTTCCGGGATGAGGCCGCTGCGCTCGGCGCCTATAGGGATGCGGCGATGGCTTACAGGGATGTCGTCGCCGAGGCGCGTGCCGATGTCGTGCTGGGCAGCCACTTCATGCAGGACATGACGCCAGAGAAGGTCAATGCCCTGAGGTTCCGCGCACCGGGCGACCCGCATCCGTTTGTGGATCCCGAGGGCCCCGTTCGCCATCTCACGGTCGTGGGTGAGTGCGCGGCGGCGCGATTATCAGCGGAGACAGAGTCCAACTGATCAGGTCTCGGGTCGCTTCCGAATCCGGGGGAGGGCTTGATTTAATGTATCTGCGACTGGGACGAACGAAAGACGAGGTGATCTCCTTTCGGAGTCAAGCGTTACAGCTATCGCTTGAGACCAACCTTCACGTCATTTTCATCTGGGCAGGGCCTCTCAAATTTGTTTATGCTCTGGGGGTAGAAAATTGGCAGCCCGTGACCGATTGAAACGGAGAGATGACTCATGAATCGAAAAATGATTTCCATACTTGCTATCGTGGTTGTGACGCACCTGGCTCTGGAGGTTCAGCCTGCACCCGCTGCTCAGAACGATCTGAGCCACCGCCAGATCGAACAGAAAATTTGGTCGCTGCTCGATGATCCTGAAGCCGTGTACGTTTCACTACCCGATGCGGATTTCCGCGCACTCGGTCAAGGGTTCGACCTGCCCGACGGTGGCCAGGCTGTCACCGAACTTGCCCTCCAAGCTCCCGGTGGTGCGTTCGATCCACGGGATGTGGCCGAAATCCCCCCCGAACAACTCGGTTACAGGGCCGATTGGATTGTAGAGCGATACGAACGCTACAACCTGGAGTGGGACATTAGCGGCTTCCGGCTGACGAGTCTTGATCCCGAGGCCCGGAGTTATCCCTGGCTCATCATCATGAACGGCGGCGCCGCGAACATGTATGAGTTCTACGTCGATCTGAAGAACCGGCCCGGCTGGGCACAGTATCTGGCGCAGAAATTAAACGTGATGATCGTGACCATTCCCGGCAATTTTAAATACGGAGGATGGGACCAGGCGATCGAGGATATACGCCGTCAGCCGGCTTACTTGCTCGACCGGGATCTTCCCATGGAGGAATCCGAACTCCGCAACACCCTCCTGACGAACAGCCTGATCATGCAGGGCGTGAAAGCGCTTGTCATGAACCACACCGAAGGCGACATCCTGCTCATTGGCCATTCGACCTCGGGTGAAATTGCGATGCTTGCGAACGACGACCCGGAATTACGGGCGCGCCTCAAGGGGCGCCATCTGGGTTGGGGAAGCGGCGGACCCGCGCGACTCGATCGCGTTCGTGAAGCCCGGAATCCTGACATCGTTGGAATAGCCGCTGTGGCGGACCAACCGAAACCGCTCCATATCCTTGACCGTCGCACCCCAGAGGTTTACAGCCGCGGCTACAGCGGGTTTCTGAATCCGCTGTATGAAGCCGGAATGTCTCATTATCAAATTGCGGAACGGTGGCTTGAGGTGGAGGGACGCCGGAGGGCCAACTTCAAGCAGCAGATCCAGAACCTCGAGCACGGCGGGGGTATCGATCAGAAAGGCCGAATCGAGGTGGAGATCGAGAACCTGCTCAAGAAGACGGGTAATCCATGGGGCGTGAATCTCGAGGACGTGAGCAAGGATCTCTTTTCCACTCATTACACGCGCATGGATGGCTACACGCAGATGGTGTGGACTGTCGCACACTATGACCGCAACCATTGGGTGCCTGAGGACCCCATGAAGAGTGTGGAAGTGTTCTTCGCGAACGAGTATCGCGCCAAGAACCCCGATGCAAAGATTCGTCTCATGGTCTGGGATCCTCTCATGACGCACTACGGCCATCTGGAGATGCCAAAGCAACTGGCCGCTGCGACCTACAGCGTCGTTCGTTGGTTCTTCAAGTAAAGCGGCAGAGGCCGTCCGATGCAAAGATCAGCGAATGGAGGTCTGAGGAAACTGCCACATGCGTGGCTGGGGTGGGGCTGCGATCGCTTTGCTGCGGTCACAGGCAGTGCAGGCACGCGATTAAACCCGTACCAGGGCGCCAGGCGGTTTGGTGCTGGTAAAAGACTGTTATTGACACCATGAATCGTGAGCGATTTCGATTGGTGGAGGACAACTTAATGACAAGATCACTGACTTCGGCATGCGTAGCCATCGTGATCGCAGCCACCATTACCCTGGCAGCGGCGATACCTGTCCAGGTGGGTCAAGCAATCGTGTTGTCTTCTGAGGTGGAAGCCACAACGCTGTTGATCCGGGGAGGCACACTGATTGATGGAACGGGCAACGCGGCGGTGCAAAATGCGAATGTCCTCATTGATGGGAATCGGATCAGCAGAGTCTGGACCGGGGACCCCACGTCGGAGGATACGCCGACGGGCACAGAGGTCATCGACGCGCGCGGAAAGTTCATCATTCCCGGTTTGATTGATTCCCATGTCCACTACCGTGGATACATGGGCGAATTGTTTTTGGCCTACGGTGTGACTTCAGTCTACGACCTGGGGGATCCGCTTGCCTGGCTGACGGCGGTCAAGAAGGGCTTGAACGAAGGGAAGATTCGCGGACCGCGGTTCTATTTCTGTGGTCCGGCAAATTTCGTGGAAGGTGGTGCCGGCGAAACGAGCCCTGCGATCCGATCCCGGGGCGTTACCATCCTGCGGGGTCCCGAGGATGCCAGGCAGGCGGTTGCCGAGTTAAAAGAAAAATCGGACTGCGTGAAGCTGAGCGAGTTCATCACGGAGGACATTTTTACGCCGATCGCTCGCGAAGCCCGCACCGCCGGTATTTCTGTCATTTCCCACTCTTTGAATGCCTTCGAATCGGCCAGGTGGGGAATCAACGGAATGGAGCATATGACGGGCATAGCGCTTTCCACCATTCGAAGCCCGGAGGGCCTGAACGCAGTCGAGGGAATGAACATCGAAGCGGGCCACAAGAACAGTTTGCTGTACCAGTGGATGGAGCCCGCCGTCTTTGACGAGCTGATCCAGTACCTGATTGAACGCAACGTATTCATCAACCCGACCTTGCACTTCGAATGGAAAGCCCTGACCGAACATGCGCGCGAGCACGAGCTCGAAGACACGCGCCTCCTGAATCGACAGGACCTTCAGTACGTACCCCTCAGCGAACGGCTGGTTTTTCTGGGACAGTACCACTGGGCGGACTCCCAGACCGCGATCGACAGGGATAAGTTTCTCAACGGCTACCGTAAAGTGCAGGAGTTCCTGAAGCGGTTTGTCCAGGCGGGCGGTAAGATCTATTCGGGGACCGACACAGCGGCCGCACTCACGCCGGGGCTTAGCCTGCACCACGAAATGGAGCTGTTGGTGGACGCGGGTCTCACGCCGATGCAGGCCATCCAAAGCTCCACCGTTTGGGCAGCGGAAATTCTTGGGCTGGCCGACAGACTGGGAACCGTGGAGGAGAATAAACTCGCGGATCTGGTGATTCTGGGCAGCGATCCGCTCCAGAACATCCAAAATGCCAAGACCGTAGAGAGCGTAATCCGCGGTGGAGAAATCATGGACACCAGCTTCCACAGCGACTACCGGTTCCCGTTTCTGCGTTATGGGCCGGAATCCAAGCACCTGTATAACCCGGTACCCGCGCTATCCGACGTCCAGCCGCCTGTGGCCGTGCAGGGGAGCGAAGTCACGCTGCGGATACTCGGTCAGAACTTTAATCCGAACTCGGTCGTACGCTGGGGTGAATTGAGAGTACCCACTCAGTGGATAAGCTCGACCGAGCTTTCGGCAACGCTCCCCACCTCTCTTACTTCTGCGGTTGGAACGTTCCTGATCGCGGTGGAAACGCCTTTGCCGGGCGGCGGAGTGACCGAAGCGCTGGAGTTCTATGTCACCTACCCTTGATGGTATTGGCCTCAGCCCGATGGGTGGATCATGTGAATCGTTACGGGATAGTTTCCTGAAATCGGCACACGATCCGGAAGGGCGAGCGATCAGCGGAGCACCTCACAACTGAGGTCGGTTAGGGTGTCTTTATGCGGTACAAGTGGCTGTGGCTGCGAATGAAAAGTGAACCGCCTGCAATCGCCGTCGAGGCAAGCGTCCAACCATCGATCGTATTCGTTGCGAGCGAGCGAAACTCTTTCCCGGGTGCAATGACGGTCGTCACGCCCTCTTCGCTCAGGAAGTAAATTCGCCCGTCGGCATAGACCGGAGAAGCGGAATAATTACCCAAGACACGCTCTTGCCAGTATTGTTCTCCGGTGGTGGCATCGAGACAACTGATCACGCCGATATCACTGACGATGTAGAGTTCCTCGCCCACGAGGAGCGGCGAAGGTGTAAACGGTACGGACCGCCGCCGCGTCCACTCGACGTGGGTTTCGCTGACGTCGCCGGTGCCGTCCACCCGCACCGCCATCAATGAGGGCTGCTGGAACCCGGTAACGATATAGACGAGCCCATGGCCATAGACCGGACGTGGGACATTCGAAAACCCGTCGAGGGGATAAGCGATACGCCAGATCTCCTCTCCCGACTCCGGATCGTAGGCCGCGGCCTGAAATGCACCGACGCTGACAATTTGATCCCGGTCTCCGACACGGATCACGAGAGGGGTCGAGTACGCCTGGCTGAATGGCTCCCGACGCATCTTTTTCCAGCGGACCTCACCGGTATTCTTATCCACTGCCACGACAAAAGACTCGTCGTAGCCGTCACAGTTAATAATGAGCAGGTCCCCGTACAGAATCGGGGATCCACCGTTACCATGCTGCGATATGTAGGGAAAGCGCGTCGTCCAGACAATGTCGCCAGACGTTGTGAGGGCGGCTGTGCCCTCGGCGCCGAAATGGACATAGACTCGATCGCCTTCCACGACGGGCGTAGGAGAAGCGTGGCTGTTCTTTAAATTCAGCAGAGTCGAATCCGTCATCCGGAATACTTCGGAGTTGACGACTTCCTTTCCGGTTTCGACGTCGAAGGCGATCGCTCGAAGCGATGCCGCTTCCTGATCGACGATCGCCGTTGTCACCCAGACACGTCCATCGGCGACAACCGGGGAAGACCAACCTTGTCCTGGGACAGTGATCTTCCACCCCACGTTCTGCGTCTCGCTCCATTCCAACGGCAACGCGTTCTCTGAGGAGTGTCCCTGCCCCGCAGGACCGCGGAACTGGGGCCAATCCTGGCCGTGAGCTACAAGGGCGTTCAGGATCAGCAACGTTAGGAGGATGATTCGGCCCGACATAGTTGACATCATTCTAATCGACATTTCCGTAATATCGATCTCTCCTTACCACGACGCTCTCAATTGAAGCTCGATTCCTGATCAACCATATTGTTGAAAGGTGTGAAGAATGTTTGATCGTTCTTGACGATTTGCATATACTCCGCAGCGCTGTTGAACCAATTGGGGATGAGTTCAGGAGGCAAACATGAGCAAGACCATGGGCATCACGGCGATCGCAATGTTGTTGTTCTTACTGACCGCAGGTCCGGCATACGCGGCGCAGCGGGGCGCGGGTCAACCTCCCTCTGCCCCACAAAGGCTGTTCAGCATGACGATGCAGAACGAGATGCGGTCGTCTCTGACTCAGAGTGCGGTGACGACTCCAAATGTCGATCTCCAACTTTACGGAGACGGAGGGGACATCATCGTCGCCACTGGCACGAACGCATACCTTCCTCGCCTGTTCTTTGGATTGTGCCGGGAACCTTGTGGCTTTACCTTGCGCGACAGGGACAACAATTTCGACCTTAGAGGGAGAGCGCGGATAAGGCTCACGACCATTGTTTCCGGTTTCCACCGCGTGCGGCCCATCATTAAATTGGCGGACGGTACATTACTGATCGCAGATCAGGCTGAGGGCTCCACTGCGGATTGGCATCAGGTCGATATCTCGTTCAGAGATTGCCGGTGGCTCAGGCTGGATCCGCTTCGAGGCGTTACCTTGGGGGGAACCTGGGTTGAACCAGACCTGAGCCAGGTTGAAGAAGTGGGTTACTTCGATGTGATTCCCGGTAGCGGTGCCTGGGCTGATCGAAGCCTCCCCGTTGAACAACAACCCGCCCCTCCGGCCGGAGGGTGGATTGCAGTATCCGACTTTGAACTGTGGGGCACACCAGTCCCGCGATAACAGAGATGACAGATGACATTCGGAGCGCGGTAGCTAATAGGCTCCGATTGCATCCGTTCTCGCGTTGGGAATCTTAAATTCAGTCGCCGCCGAATCCTCCGAACTGATTTATTGGTGCGCAGAGCAAATCGTTGAGTCCTGAAAACAAACCGTGCCATCCGAAGTTGTTCACCGGACGCGCGTCCCGCGCTTCTTTTTTCCAGACCTTTATGTCGGATATCCAGGGTGCGGTGTAGTATTTCGGGTCGTACATGATCATCTCAAGCTCGAGAGTCTTTTCGTCAGTTCGCGTATACCGCTCGATGAACCGAACCTCATCGCTCTTCGGAAAACCATAGGCATCGAGCCAGGCTCTGGTGTCGAGGGCGATCGTCTCGACGACAAGAGTGTTTCCTTCCCATTTGCCCACAGACATGCCCATCCATGACGGTCCGATATTCGCCAGGTTATCTCCCGAAGGCAGTTCCCGCCCGTCCATCCAGATTTCGCGTAGCATGCGTTCCTCTTGCCAGACCTGCAGAATCCGATCCGGGAGCACGAGCACTTCGTGATGGTCATGGTTGATATCGACGACGATCGCCGGAAAACCTTTCGGGTTACACGTCGCTGCGGGATAGTTTGTTTCCTCGTAGCTGGCGACAGCTTCTGTAACTTCCGGCAGGTAACTGCGAGTGGGGCGATGCGTCTGCATCAGCGCCAGGCCTTCCGGCGTCAGGGGCGGGTTCGTGCGGGGCGGGCCATGACTCCAGTCGCCACCCACCCGGAACCAGATGCCCGAGAAATCCCGCGCATCATAAGAATCGTTGTAGGTCACGTCGACATAATATTCCCGGGGCAGGTTCCCTATAGCGTTGAGGATGGGGCGTTGAGCCGCAGCGACGTGTGTGGCGGCTATGGGGCCGAAACACAGCCCGGCCAAAGCCACCACTACAGTCACGTAGCGAATTTGCATCCAGGACTCCTAACGTGAATTCTAATTTGGCCTGATTACCGTTGTCGGGTCTCTACCGACTAGTTCCGAGAGGTATCGCGGCTTACGGGATTCCCGTAGACCGCAATCCAGTCGAGGCCGGCATTCCCGTTCGTCCCGTGACCTGCCCCTCGCATCAAGTCGGTGAAGCCGATTTCGTCGACGCGGCTTAAATCCACATTCGTCTTCCAGTCGGAATCCCTGGATACGGCCATCCGCGTTTCGTCCAGCGCGCGCCAGCGAGGAATGTCGGCAAGGTAGAATTCGGTTTCACGCCAATATGACGACTCGGGTTCCACGTAGTCTGCCGCCAACAGGGTCCCGTCGGCGAGCTTTACGAGGAGACGAATCTGATGCAAGCTCCGGGTCCGGGTGCGCCATCGAATCTTGGCGGGTCCCCGCAAGTCGAGATAGTTGTTTCTTTCTTTCAGCATGACGCCCCAACGGTCTTCGGTGACGCCCGACCAGATATAGCTGATTGTATTGCCGGGTTGCGCTTCGTCCGCCCCCTGGTTCAGGAGGAGTCCGGACTCATGATCGGGGACCGCTTTCGCGCCGGGTCCGTAGAGTTTCACCTCAAGGTTGGCATTCGTCCCGTGCTGCTCCGTAAGCGGGATCTGGGTTGGTGCGTTCGGCTGTTGCCCCTGGAAGGTCTCCTGGAAAATCAGCCTGACCGATTCTGGTGACTCTGCCCCACCATCTTGTGCCGGCTGCGCGAAAGCGATACCGGCAACGCTAATAAAAAACACAAAAATCAGGCCATAGGTTATTCTGCGCATCAAATCTTCCTCCGTCATTTGCACAATGACGTTCTGTTGCGGTCGTTTCCTTGTTGAGTGTTCCGAGTATCGGCAGAATATACTCTTGGGACCCGGTTGTCCACAGAGTCGGCGCCATCCGGTGCAGGTGATTCGGAGCGCTTCCGGTGGTACATGTCGGACTGCTGAGGATGGTCCGAAATTGTATCCCTGGCCACACCACGGCCGGGTGGATCGCGCTCTACGCCGTCGCTTTCAATTCCACCAACGCCGGAATAAGCTCGGCCAGCAATGCGTAGCCGTTCTTGCGAGCCGCGTCAGAGCAATTCGATCAGAACCGGCTGTGTAGCCCACCAGAGCATTTCGGACAGCATCCACTGAAAAACTAAGAGACACTTTCCTGCATCGGAGGATCGAATGAAGGAAAAGGTGTCTGCAGAAGATCTAGTGAGGGAGACAGCACCTGGCTACTGACGGGGCTTCACTCGGTAAGAAACAAATCCTTGCGGATGTGGCCCACGACGACTTGCGTGAGGTCGACGACTTCAGCAACGCGAAAATCGACAGCGATGCTTGCGAGGGAGAGCGCCTTGGCCGGGGTGAGCCCCTTCTCCTTGACGAGGAAGTCGACGACTTCCCACGTCGCGTGTCGCGTCGCCCGATCGAGATCGAGGTCGATCCCCATCATCATGTAGTGCGTGTCCGTTTCCGCGCGCGGGCCCGAAATCGTCGTCCCCTTGTGCACGACGAATCGGAATACACCGGTCAGCGACTGCTCCACCGCGGTGCCACTCACCTCGCCATCGCCCTGAACACCATGCGGGTCTCCCGTGTAGAACAGCGCGCCAGGTTGGAAGACCGGGAGATAGAGTGTTGTTCCTGCCTTCAGATCCTTGACGTCCAGATTGCCGCCGAACGGGCCCGGAGGCCTCGAGCTCTGCACTCCCGGCACCGTCACTCCGGGCTGACCCACAACCGGGTCCGCCGGCGCGACCGCCATGATGCCCATGAATGGGGCGAGCGGTACGTGAATTTCCGGCGAGAAAAGAGCGACTGCGACACCGTTCACGTCGCCGGTCCGAATCAGATGCCGGGTGCCGGCCGGGATGTCCAGTAGCGCGTCGTCCGGGCGAACCCCCGGATACCCGTCCGAAAAGACACCACCCGTCGAACTCGTGTTGTTGATCCCCCAGGGCACACGGGTCTCGATGTCGAGGATCTGCACCTCGAGCATGTCGCCCGGCTCGGCGCCATCAATGTAGATCGGACCCGTGATGACGTGTCCGCTCCGCCCTTCTCTCGGACGACCCTCCCTAGACGCCCAGAAGTCCAGTACGTCCTGGTGTATCTCTTCCTGCCCGACGCCCATTGCCGAAAGGTAGGCCACGGGCTCCTCATTCTGCGTGGACCCCGCGTGCGTCAGTGTGTCGATGCGAACGGTCTGCCCGGATTGGATGGTCAACACGGGCGCTTTGTCGAGAGGGTACCATCCCCAGGAGACCGTTTCCGGCCGTGACCCCACGAAGTGATCGGCCTGGATCGCGCCGGAGTCGGTCTGGCTCGGGGTGGGTGGGGTTGGGGCGCACCCCGCCAACACCAGTGCGCACCATGTGAGCGCACAGAGGAACTCCCGCAGTGCGAATCGGCTGCGCTTTGAAGGTGCAGTCAGAGCCACTGCTTTCGGGTCCATACGTCCTCCTGACTTTGTTTCGACCAGCATCATCATAGTTCGGGACACCGTATCGCTGACGGGTCCGTCTCGTTGATAGGGACGACAGCCCACCAAGTTAAATAACGCCTGATTTCTACTCGATTCAGCCTACCCTACCCCGAATCTCTGAGGCATGCACATCTTAATTATTCGGGATGAGTGCAGCTCACGGACGGTCGTCACCAATCCGAATCCGCCACAAATCCGTTGCTCCCTTGAGCTTCCGAACTCCTCGCGGTCGGGTGTTGGCTCCCAACCTTTCGATTGTTCTAAGGATTCTGTTGCGGTTGGATTCAGGCAGCTGTTCGAGTTCTTCTCTCGCTGAGCGAGCATAAACGATCGACCAGTCAGCCACGTGATCGCCGACGAGTTCGTTTGGAGAGGCGCTTTTTGACGGATTCTAAGGATTCATGAGGTTCGCTTTGTCGGGACTCGGCAACTGCACGATCATAGAAGTCTTCCCACAGCTCTGCATGTTTCTTCAGATCGATTACGGCAGCTTTCTTTTCCCCGCCTTCGTCAACTATGAACTCTACTCCCTTCATCGTATGCACCTCCCGGAGCATTATAACGCCAGCTCGTCGGCCTTCGGCCCGAATCCCTTCGAAACCGGGCCTTCATCTGACTTCCCCTTGCGTATTAAAGCTCCCACCGATCGATTTGCAGCCACTGCCCCCCGCCTTCCGCCCTCCACCCATCGCTTCTGACCTTCAAACATCGCTTTTGAGCTTCAGTTTTTGTTTTCCACCTTCAAAAGTTCGCAAATGGCTTTCAAAGTTCGCAAAGCACCCTTCAGAGTTCGCAAATGGCTTTCTAAGTTCACAAGTCACCTTTCAAAGTTCGCGATTGACCTTCAGAAGTTCTGAAGTGACCTTCGATTTTCACAATCGACCTTTAGGTTTCCGCTTTCGGGTTTCAATTTGCGCTTTCCACCTTTAAAAGTTCGGCTTCCGCTTTCGAATCAGTTGAACGACGGCTGCAGCCCGGTCTTTGGTTGATAAACAGCAATGTTTGTATGGTTTAGCGCGACATTAGAAGCATGCTGGCAATGCGCTGGTATCTATATTGGCTTCCCGTGGTCTGTGCGAACGTTAGGCGAGTCTCGAAGTAGTACAAATATGCTACTCTGTGCGTACGGACGGCAATTTAAGGAGCAACATGGTTCGAGAAGTAAAGTTACGACAGGCAGGCGGTTCAGTGAGTGCGACGTTGCCGAAAGATATGGCGGATCGCCTGCATCTTGAGCCGGGCGACCGTGTGCTTGCCCTGGAGACTGAAGAAGGCATCCTGCTCACTCCCTATGACCCGGAAACAGAACGGGCGCTACGTGCGGCCGCCAAAGCCGCGAAGAAGTATCGCAACGCTCTGCGTCAATTGGCGAAGTGACCTGTGGTAAAGCGCCAGAGGGAGCCCCACTGGCTGAATCGAACAATCGTCGATTCGGTACACACGGACCAGCTTCGGGAACATGGCGGCCTTGCCGGAATCCGCGACCGGAACGCGCTCGAGTCCGCGCTGGCTCGGGGGCGGAACAAGTGGAACTACGGCGAGGAAAATGACCTTGCCGTCCTGGCCGCCGCCTACGGCTTCGCTTTCGTGAGGAGTCACCCTTACAGTGACGGCAACAAACGGGTCGCGTTTCTTGCCATCGCAGCTTTTCTCGATATCAACGGCCACGATCTCCAGGCGACGGATGCCGATGTTGTTACCCAGATGATGGGTCTTGCCGCCGGGCAGATTTCAGAGGACGAATTCGCGGATTGGATCTGGGAACACATGACTGCTTGACTGCCGGTGGATGCCGCTTGGCTTCCTTTTTCCCTAATAAAGCGCCCATCGATAGCGCTGCAAGCGATGGACTTCGATTGGAGTTGACCAATGCAGCGTACGGGACCTCCCTTGGTGTTGGGACATTCCAAACTCGGATATCCCCCTATGACTCTCATCACCGCAACCACTAGGCTGTCCCGCGAACTCCTCGGAGAATACGATCGGGAACAAATAGCCGCAGGCCTTTCATCGTGGCCGACCGCGCACATCCTGCCGTTGACTGCATGGCTGTCAGAGCTGTGGACGGCGTCGTCTTATTCCGGTTTAACGCCAAAGGGTTTGCGGCTGTTGCGTCCTTTAGAGGAAAGCGCGATCTGGGAAGACATCGTTCGTTCTGCTTCCAACAATCTGCTTCTCGAAGTGCCGGCTACGGCGAAAGCCGCTCTCAAGGCATGGAACCTTCGCTGCGGGTGGAACCTTCCCTTGGACGCGCCGGAGTGGAACGATTCTTCCGACTCCGAGGCCTTTCATCTCTGGGCCGGGGAGTTTACGCGTCGCTGTCTTGAGAACCGTTGGCTGTCGAGTGGCGAGTTGGCGGTGTTTATAGCGGACCGGATTGATGAGGGAGACATCGACGTTCCCGACCACATCGAGATCGCTGGTTTTTTCGAACCGACACCCGTCCAGAAGCGACTGTTCGATGCGCTTGCGCGCCGTGGTGGGGAAGTCGTGGAGCGCAAGCCGTGTGATTCCCCTGGCCATGCCGTCCGTATCGGGCTGATTGATAGTGAGCGCGAGATCCGTGGGGCCGCTGCCTGGGCCCGCCACATACTGGAGAGCGATCCGGAGGCGGAGGCTTCAGAATTTCGGATCGGTGTTATCGTTCCCGACCTCGACGGATGCCGCAGCCGCGTGGAGCGTATTTTTGCGGAAGAGTTCCATCCCCGGAGCCGCTTGCGGCCGGACCTGGATCCGGGTCGGCTCTTTAACATTTCGATGGGACTCCCTGTGGTTGAGTATCCCATCATCGACGCGACCTTTCTGATTCTCGGGATGGATCCCGAACAGATGCCTATCGAGTCCGCCGGCCCGTTTCTGCGATCCCCTTTCATTCGCGGCTCCGATCAGGAGTGGACTCAGAGAGCCGTGCTGGACAGGGAACTGCGGGCTTTGAGGGAACCTACAGTTTCGGCGGTGGAAGTGATGCGCCTGGCCGACAATGATGACGTCGGGTGTCGGTCTCCCCAATTAGCGACCCAACTCCGAGCGTGGGTGGAGAAATGTAAGAGCCTGGTTTCTGCCCAGATGCCCAGCGACTGGGCCGCCTCCGTGTCCGGTCTGCTTACGGCGATCGGGTGGCCCGGCGACGGCAGTCTCAAAAGCGCCGAGTATCAGACGATGGAGGTCTGGAACGAACTGCTTTCCGAACTCGCGGGCCTGGACAGTGTTACGGGCCCGATATCGTTGGATGCTGCAGTGGGGATGCTCCACCGTCTGGCGTCGGGCCGCCAGTTTCAGCCCGAGTCCGATCCGGCGCCGGTTCAGATCCTGGGCGTGTTTGAATCTGCGGGTCTGAGGTTTGATCGGCTCTGGATTATGGGCATGCACGATGGTGCCTGGCCCGCTCCGGGCGGTCCCGATCCCTTCCTGCCGTTTCGTCTGCAACGGGGTCTCGATTTGCCGCATTCCGGGCCGGAGCGTGAACTGGAATTCACCGAGCTTCTCACAGGACGGATGCTGGGGAGTGCTCCCACGATTGTTGTTAGCCATCCCGAACGGGAGGACGACTCTGATCTGAGAGTCAGCCCGCTATTTGGCTCATTGCCCGAAGTGACTGTGGACGAGCTGGGACTGCCCGATTCCGCCCGCTACGCGGAACAGCTTTGGCGATCGTCCCGGATCGAGACACTGGAAGATCACGACGGACCTGCATGGGGCGAGGCCGGGGCCGGCGGGGGAACCTCTCTGTTCAAGCTTCAGGGGACATGTCCCTTTAAAGCCTTCGCGACATTGCGACTCGGAGCGAGAGCCATGGCGTCCGCAGAGCCGGGATTGAGTGCGCTCGACCGGGGTCAACTGATGCACCGCGTTCTCGAGCGAATCTGGAACTCAATGGGGTCCCACAAGGAGTTGCTCGCTACCACAGAAGACCGTCTGGCGGCTTTGGTCCGGACGACGGTTGGCGCAGAAATTTACGACCTGTCTGAACGCCGGCAGTCTCTGCGAAGACGACGTTTCGCTGCCATCGAACAAACACGCCTTGAGCGTGTCCTTACAGAATGGTTGAGCCTTGAGAAACAACGGCAGCCTTTTACGGTGGTCGAACAGGAAGAAAGTCGCCGTGTGAACGTGGGGGGCGTCGACTTGCGTATCCGTGCGGACCGCGTGGATAGGCTCGAAGATGGGGAATTGGTCATCCTCGACTACAAGACCGGTGAGTGCAGCCCTTCAGACTGGGACGGACCTCGCCCCGACGATCCGCAACTTCCGATCTATGCGGTGTCCACCGATGCACCCATCGCAGCCGTGGTTTTCGGGAGGCTCAAAACCGGTAAAGTCGGCTTCCGGGGTTCGACCGACTCCGAGGGCATCGTGCCCGGCGTCAAGCCATCCCGTGGCGGGCTTTCATTGGAAGACACGATTGACGGTTGGAGTTTGGTCTTGAATCGACTCGGCGAGGATTTTCGAAACGGAAAAGCCACCGTCGATCCCAAAGACCGTCGCCAGAGCTGCCGGTACTGCGATCTTCCAACCCTTTGCCGGATCAACGAGGCCGGGCGATTCGAAGACGCTTCAGTAGCGGCCGATGTTCGTCCGGATCGCTCAGAGGGTGGCAATGACTGAGCGCGGCCAGGACCGTGTGCAGGACCCTGTGCAGGACCCTGTGAAGGACGAGGCCCAACGGCGTCGGGCACTGGAATATTCCCGGTCATTCATCGTGCAGGCGCCGGCCGGGTCCGGGAAGACCGAACTTCTGATCCAGCGCTTTCTGAACTTGCTGGGGAGAGTGGATCAACCCGAAGCCATCGTGGCCATTACATTTACGCGGAAAGCGGCGGCTGAAATGCGCTACCGCGTGATTGCAGCTCTCGATGCCGCGGCAGAGCCGGCGCCGGATTCGCCCCACGAAAAACATACATGGTCGCTTGCCGTCAAGGCCCTCGCCCGCAACGACACCTACAATTGGCGTTTGACCGAGCATCCGGCGCGGCTTCGAATTCAGACCATCGATGCCTTGTGCGCGACCCTCGTTCGGCAAATGCCCTGGGTGTCCCGCATGGGCGCTGCACCTCAGCCTGAAGCGGACGTGGCGCACTTATACCGTCAGGCGGCCAGCGATACGATTTCGATGCTGGACTCCGAAGAGCCCCCCGACCGGGTGTCCGGTGCGTTATCGAGGCTTCTCTCCCACCTGGACAACAACGTTGGCACGGTCGAAAAACTGCTTGCCACGATGCTCGGGAGGCGCGACCAGTGGTTACGGCATGTGGTCGGCAACGTTGATTCCGCGGGTCTTAGGAACGCAATCGAGTCGGCGCTCACAGGAGTGATCGAGGCCGATCTTAAGCAGTTTGAAAACTCGTTTCCTGACGAGTTCAAGGGAGAGACGATAGCGCTGGTCCGGTTTGCGGGGGAGAACCTCCGACGAGATGGAAGCTCGAGCGTCCTGACTGCCTGCGCCGAACTTACGGACTTTCCCGGTGTTGTCCTCGACGCTCTGCCTCATTGGTTGGGGCTCGCGGAGATGTTTCTCACGGGGAAGGGAACACGGCGTCTTCGACTGACGAAGGCGCAGGGATTTCCCCCGACCGATGCAGGTCGTGCGGGGAAGGATCGCCTGGAGGCGATCGAACTTGATCCCGCAGTGATGGACAGGCTGCACCAGTTGAGGTCCTTACCGCCCCCTCGATTCGGTGAGGCGCAATGGGACTTGTTGGGCGCCCTGATGCGCCTGCTGCCTGTGGCCGTCGCTCAGCTGCAGCTGGTATTTCAGGCAGAGGGCCGAGTGGACTTCACAGAGATTGCGATGGGGGCGCGCATCGCCCTGGGAACGGAGGACAATCCCACCGACCTCGCCTTTGCCCTCGATTGCCGCATCCAACATTTGCTTGTCGACGAGTTTCAGGACACATCCCAGAGTCAGTACGAGTTCCTGAGACGGCTGACCGGGGAGTGGCAGAGCGGCGACGGTCGAACCTTGTTCCTTGTTGGCGATCCGATGCAATCCATTTATGGTTTTCGGGAAGCGGATGTCGGCCTGTTTCTGCGGGCCTGGACCGACGGTATGGGAGCCATCGCTCTGACACCCATCACGCTCTCGGTGAACTTCCGTTCCAGTGCGGGAATTGTGGAGTGGGTGAACGGTACCTTCGCTCAGGCTTTTCCCGATAGCGAGGACACTTACACCGGAGCGGTGACCTACGCGCCTTCAGTGCCGTTTAAGCCCCAAGCCAGCGGCCGGGCTGTCAGCATGCACCCGTTTTTTGAGAGCGATCCCGAACCGGAAGCCGAACGGGTCCTTGAAGTTATTAGAGACTCTCAGACCGCGAACCCCGACCGAAGCCTCGCCGTCCTGGTGCGTTCACGCTCTCACCTGTTCAGCATCGTTCGGTCTCTTCGGAGGGCAGGAAAGAAGTTTCGCGCCGTGGAGATCGACGCTTTAGGAGAGCGTCCGGTCGTTCAGGACTTGCTGGCCCTGACCCGCGCTCTGGCGCATCCGGCGGACCGGGTGGCCTGGCTGGCTGTTCTTCGAGCCCCCTGGTGTGGCCTCACGCTGGCCGATCTTGAGTCTCTTGTTCATGGCGATGTTTCGTCGACGATATGGGATGTCATCAAGAACCCGGACCGGGTCGAGCGACTGTCATCGGATGGCAGATTCCGGTTGGAACGCGTGATCCCTGTACTCTCCGACGCCGTAGTGCGGCGAGGAACGCTGCCGGTGCGGCGCTGGGTTGAGGGCGTGTGGATCGCCCTGGGCGGTCCGGCCTGTCTCGGCAGTCGCACCGAGCTTGAAGACGGGGCAGCCTATCTGGATCTGCTTGAACAGTCCCTCGACGGCATGGACATTAGCAACGAGAGAAAATTTGCCGAGGATGTGGCGCGGCTTTTTGCTCCGCCCGATGTCGAAGCCGGTGACGATCTGCAGTTGCTCACAATCCACAAGGCAAAAGGGCTGGAATTCGATACGGTCATTCTGCCGGGCCTGGGGCGCCGTACACGGGGGGACGATCAAAGTCTGCTGATGTGGCTCGAGTATCTGGATTCGGGCGAACCCCGTCTTCTGCTGGCGCCGGTCCATGAGGTGGGCGGTGACAGGGACCCGGTGTATGAGTACCTGAGGAAGGTTCACGGAGTGAAAAGCGATCACGAGAGCACGCGGCTGCTGTATGTGGCCGCGACGCGGACCCGAACGCACCTGCACCTGCTGGGACATGTCCGGCTGGATCGGGACGGGGCGGGCTTCGAAGCACCCGATCGGCGGGCCTTGTTAGGAAAGATTTGGCCGGTGGTTGAAGCGGAATTTGCCGAGGTGTTAAAGGGGAAGGGACCCGGGACAGCCATTGGGGACGTTTCCGGGGGCTCGGTGCCGAGCGGCGTCCCCTTGAGGCGCCTCCATATCGATTGGGAACCCGTTACGGGGCCCGAAGACATCCGCTGGAAACCGGCCGCAAGCTACACCGAACCTGAAGCGGCTGCGGTCCATCAGCCGGTTTTTATGTGGGCCACGGAACTTCAGCGTCGCGTCGGAATCGTTGTGCACCGCATCCTGCAACAGATGTCGGCTCCTGACCGCCTGGGCTGGGGTGAGGAATCGCTTCGGATCGCTCTCAAGTCCGAGGGCCTGGACGGTGACAAACTTGCCGAGGCAGCCAGTCGCGTGACTCGATCGCTCGAGCATGTCGTGAGCGATGAACGAGGACGCTGGATTCTTTCCGCTCACGAGGATGACAGCCGGGAGCTTGCGATTTCGACCGTCGTTGACGGTCGGGTGCGCCGTTTCATATTAGATAGAACTTTCGTGGACGGCCCGACGCGATGGATCATCGACTACAAGACCAGTACGCATGAAGGTGGTGGGCGTGAGGCGTTCCTGGATAACGAGCAGGAGCGCTATCGCGCGCAGTTGGAAAATTACGCGCGAGCTATGCAGCACATCGACTCACATACTATCCGCCTGGGCTTGTATTTTCCCATGCTCGGGGGATGGAGGGAGTGGGCCTTTCCCAACACGGGGTCCTGAATCTAACTCTGATGTCGCAGTGGGTTCCAGCTCTGTCTATGGCCGTATTCGTAGCGACCATTCCGCTTCTGTGGGTCTTTCGAATTCTTACAGATCTGCCCCAAGCCCTCGTGTTGTCGCACGGCCAATGGCCTCGGTGGGCGAACTTTTTCCTGATTGGATTGATTACCGCAAATGTGACCGTGTTCATACATGGAATGTACGACGGCGGCACCGGCGAACCTCTCAGTTTCGCGCTGCGCTTCGTGATTTCGAGTGTGATTTATTTTTTCGGTTTCGTTTTCATCATCCGCCAGTTCGCGGGACTTTATCCTGAGTTCTTTGTTACGGCGGGACGCACAGGGTTCGGCATTCGGAAAGCGCTTTACAGAAACATAATCGACCTGGACGAGGAATCTGCGTCTCGAAACGAAACCCGGTTACGCATACACATGAGAAGCGGAGAGTGGCTTCATTTGACCTTGCCCACCCGGCACCTGTCCGTCTTCCACAAGGCGCTCGAAGACAACCAACCCGAACTCTGAAGAGGATTGAGGTGACCTGCCCGGTGACTGTTCCTGCCATGTACGAGGTTTCTTGACTTCGGAGACAATGCTTCATATCTTCGAGGCGCCCATTTGAACAATTAGAGATTGCCCGGGCTGTGGATACGGTTTCACGGCGTTGACACCCCACGGAGGGGTGTCGCTGCGAGTCACAATGTACGTGCTACTGAAGTGTCAGACCCGTGAATTGCACACTATGTTTCCAACTCTCCATCGAGGTTAAACGCTATGAGGCGAATACGTCTGTCTGTTTGGATATGCGCCATGATTGTCATTGGGGTCACGGTGGCCGAGGCCGAAGGGCAAGAAGCTGATGCAGCGATGTTCAACACCGTAAAGCAGAAGCTGGCCGGCGGCCAGCAGGTCGTTGGAGGCACGATCAGTACAGCGGATCCTGACATCTACTGCGCGATGGCCAGTGCGGGTTTCGATTTCCTCTGGATCGAGATGCAGCACAGTCCTATGACGTACACGGATGTCGCCCGCATGATCCGAGTCTGCCCTGGACCGGCCGTTCCCTTCATTCGGGTGCCCGATGCCACTGAAGGGGATATCCAGAAAGCCACCGACATTGGAGCTCTGGGAATCATCATCCCCATGGTGGACAGTGTCGAGAAGGTAGAGAATGCGATTACTTTTGCGAAGTATCCGCCTATTGGAAAGCGCAGCCAGGGAGGCGGGCAGTACAGAACCCTTTGGGGTCAGAGTTATCGCCAGGCGGCTAACGACAACATCATGATCGTGGCCATGATAGAAAACCCTGCTGGCGCAGCCATCGCCGATCAGATCGCCAACATACCGGGCGTGGACGTCGTGTTTGCCGCCAGCTCCGACCTGGGAAGTTTTTCCGGCTTGCGACAGGGAGATCCCGGATACGAAGCGCTGGTTACCCGGATCAAGGACGCGACAGCGGAGGCTGGACGCAAGCTGGGCGGTCCCGTGGCCTGGAAAGACACACGGGAAGGCTACAGCTTCTTTCAGGGACCCAGCGCGACGGCACTGGTCCAAACAGGTGCCAGGGTATTGCTGGGTAACCTCACCGACGCGGATCGCTCACCCACAGGAGTCGCTCCGATCGAAGGCGAAGAACGCAACTGATCGCCATTTCCTGCCCTGGACCGCTACGATTGGTGCGGCGTGACTCGAACGGACCTCGACGCACCCGCCAGGAAGATTTAACCGAGAGACGCTGAGGTCGCAGAGGCCGCAATGAAGCACTTATAAAAAGATCCTCTGCGACCTCCGCGTCTCTGCGCTGAGTTTTAATCTCGCCCGTAAAGCCTGTCCTTAGTGCATACTAGAAGGATTACTCTGATGAGGTGTAATCGCTGATTGTTGCGTACACACGCGATCAGATTTAAAGGAGACGAAGTGGCGATACCGAATTACGCGTTCTTTAAAGGCCACATCGTTCCTTACGGCGAAGCGAAGGTTGGAGTCCTGACACACGCCCTGAATTACGGGACGGGTGTTTTTGGCGGACTTCGCGGCTACTGGAACGATGAGGAAGAGCAACTGTTCATTTTCCGTCCGGAGGATCACTACCGGCGCTTCCTACAGTCAGCGAAATTGCTATGTATGGAGCTTCCCTACGCGCTCGAGGATCTGGTCGAAGCCACCCGAGAGCTATTGCGGAAGGAAGACTTCAGGCAGGACTGCTACATTCGCCCGCTAGGATTCGTATCGGACGAGATTATTGGAGTGCGTCTGCAAGACTTGAACGCTGAGCTATCCATCGTTGCGATTCCCTTCGGCCTATATGTCGAAAACGATGAAGGGGCACACGTGACCGTTTCCTCGTGGAGACGCGTCGACGACAACGCCATACCTGCGAGAGGGAAGATCTCCGGTACTTATGTCAATTCCGCGCTGGTCAAGACCGATGCCGAACGGTCCGGCTTCGATGAAGCCATCGTTCTGAACGCGGACGGACATATTTCAGAGGGTTCTGCGGCGAACGTCTTTCTCGTCAGGGACGGGAAAGTGATCACGCCTCCCGTTACCGATAACATTCTGGAAGGCATTGTGCGCCGCACACTCATTCAGTTGTTGGCAGATGAAATGGGTGTGGAGGTCGTTGAAAGATCCGTTGACCGGACCGAATTGCTTGTTGCCGATGAGGCTTTCTTTGCCGGAACCGGCATGCAGATGACGGCGATTACCAGAGTCGATCATCGTCCGGTGGGTTCGGGACTGATGGGGCCACTCACGCGCGACCTCAGGGAACTGTTTTACCGAGTCGTGCGTGGGCGCGAGGCGAAATACCGCGAGTGGTGTGCACCCGTTTTTGCAGCCGACCGCGCGCCGGCCCATTAGTCGTTTCGAGCGTTCAGCGAGAAACCCGGAGGAAGTCCTCCGGGTTTTACTTTTTCGAGCTGGGTAATCCGCGTAATCGACGGCAAAATCTGATCTGCTTCAGGCCGTGCGATCCGTGGCGGTCTGATCAGCCACGGCCTGAGCGGCCTTTCGAACCGCATCCGGGTCCCCCAGATAGAAACTCCGAATCGGCTTCAGATTGTCCTCGAGTTCATAGACAAGCGGGATTCCAGTTGGGATGTTGAGGTCGACGATGTCTTTTTCAGGGACGTCGTCGAGATACTTCACCAGGGCGCGCAGGCTGTTGCCGTGTGAAGCGATCAGGATTTGCTTCCCGGCCTCAAGTTCCGGAACGACGCTTTCATGCCAGTAAGGCAAGACACGATCAACCGTGAGCTTGAGGCTTTCGGTGAGAGGGATTTCCTCGGGCCCCAGGCTCTGGTAGCGGGCGTCACGTCCCGGGTTGCGATCGTCGGCGGGTTCCAGCGCCGGTGGAGGAACGTCGTAGCTGCGTCGCCAGATCTGTACCTGCTCCGATCCGTGCTTCTCGACCGTTTCCATCTTATTGAGGCCCTGAAGGTTGCCGTAGTGTCTTTCGTTCAATCGCCAGGAACGTTCCACCGGAATCCACATGCGGTCCATCTCCTCAAGGGCCAGCCACAATGTTTTTATCGCGCGCTTCAACACGGAGGTAAAAGCCATATCGACGGGATATTCGGCGGCTTTGATGAGGCGCCCAGCTTTGCGGGCCTCTTCCACTCCCTTGCTCGTAAGCGGGACGTCGGTCCAACCCGTAAAAAGATTGGCTTCGTTCCACGTGCTCTGGCCGTGGCGTAAAAGAATCAGTGTGCGCATAGTTGTCTGGAAGCGGGTGCGAAGAAGTTAACCGTTATGAGCGGGCAATCGAGGCCACCCCTCAGAACTCGATACTTTTGACTCTCAAGGTGTCTTAAAGGGGCGCATTCGGCGCCCATCTGTGTCCCGACACCAGTGTAACATTTCGCGTATTGTCGGACCGGACCAGTCCTGACCGGCTTTTCCTGTAAGACTAATAATATGAAAAAGTTCCGGTTTATCCATGCAGCCGATCTGCATCTGGATAGCCCGTTTCGTGGTTTGGCCCAAAGCTCGCCACGCCTCAGGGATTTGTTGCATTCGGCAACGTTCCAGGCCCTGGACCGCATTGTGGGGCACGCAATAGTGTCGCAGTCGGATTTCGTGCTTCTGGCCGGGGACCTTTACGACTCTTCCGATCGAAGTTTGCGTGCGCTTGTCGAGTTTCGCCGCCAGATGGAACGTCTGGCCGAACACGACATCGGTGCTTACGTCGTACATGGCAACCACGATCCGCTGAACGGTTGGGGGAGTGAGTTCAAAATGCCTCCGAACGTGTGTGTTTTTGGCGGTGAGGTCCGGGAGCAGGCTGTCATTTCCCGAGGGCGTGAGCTCGCACGGGTCTCGGGTATCAGCTACACGCAGGAACGCGTTACGGAAAATCTGGCGAAGTCGTTTAAGCCGGCACCGGAAGGTGTTTATTCAATTGCCATGCTGCATGCGAATGTCGGACACCAGTCCGGGCACGCCGACTACGCGCCGGCCGCTATCACTGACCTCACCGATTCCGGATTTGACTATTGGGCCCTGGGTCACGTTCATACGCGTGCGGTTCTTTCCTCTGCACCGGCCGTTGTGTATCCGGGCAACCCCCAGGGACGCCACGGGCGGGAAACCGGCCCCAGAGGCTGCTTCCAGGTGGATGTCGATACCAGCGGTCGAACCCACTTGAAATTTGTCGAAACAGATGTCGTCCGGTGGGCGGGCCTGGATGTTTCCATCACAGATCACACGCGTGTAGACGGTCTCTTAGACGGATTGAGGGAGCGCGCCACTCAGATTGAAGAGCAATTCGAGGGTCCGACGGTTATTCGCTGTCGCATCGTCGGCAACGGAGCCCTGCATACCGATCTCGGGCGCGACGGTGTCCGGGAGCAACTGCAGCAGGAATTGGCGACGACATTCGATATCGAATCTCTACGCATCGTGACCGGCCCTGCCCTCGACCGTGAACGCCTGATGGAGACCGAGCCGCTTGTGGGCGATCTTCTCCGGTTAGTCGAAAGAGCCCGCGCAGACTCCGCTTACAGGGACACTCTTGGGGAGAGTCTGGGTCCGCTGTTCAGGAAGCGGGGACTGCAGGCTCCCGACCCGGAACGTCTTGCCGAATGGATTGAAAAAGCGGGTGGTCTCGGTGTGGACCTGCTCTTAACTCCTTAGCGGAATCGCTTCCCTGGAGAGCAAGAATTTTCAACACGAAGATCACGAAGGCAAAATGTTCATAAAAAATCCAATCCTCGTGTTCCTTCGTGCCCTTCGTTACCTTCGTGTTGAAAAAACTTGAAAGATCTGGCTCGCAGGATTTTCTCATGAAGATCACAGACATTCATCTCGATGGGTTTGGCGTCTGGAACGACTGTGGCTGGTCGGAACTGTCTCCGAGTCTGAACGTGTTTCACGGCCCCAACGAAACCGGTAAGACCACGTTGATGAGTTTCGTGCGCGCAATGCTCTTTGGTTTTGAGCGGCGTACGCACCCCCGCCGTTATGAGCCGCTGCGGGGAGGTAACCACGGAGGGATTCTCGACGTTCTTGTCCGCGGACAGAAGATTCAGGTCGCAAGGAAGGCAGGCCGTCATGTTCGCGGAAAGGTCACGATTCGCTCGAGCGACCCGGAAGCGGATGTCGCATCATTCGGGGGTGAGGGCAGTGATGAGCAGGTACTTGAGCGTTTGCTGGGAGGTACAACGCGGACGCTGTACCACAACGTGTTTGCTTTCGGATTGGAAGAATTGGAGCACTTCCGAACGCTCGAGGAAAGTGACGTTGCTTCACATATATCCGGGGCGGGCATGGGGGTCGGTGCCAGCCGTTGGAGCCGAGTGTGGAAGGACATCGAAGAGCGTCGGAGTAAGCTGTTCCTTCCCCGCGGACAGAATTCCAGGATTAACCGCGCGCTGGGGGAGCTGGAATCGGTTCGGGATGAGTTGGAAGCCACCGACGGTGAACCTGAGGATTACCTTGCTGCCGCCGAACAACGAGATTTGATCGATGCCGAAATCCACCAGTTTGAGCAACAGTTGGGACCACTCAGAAAGCGAATTGCCCGTTACACGAAGCTCGGAGAAGCCGAACCCAATCAGAGAAGACGGGCTGAGATCGAAGCGGAGTTGGGGCAACTCGATGAAATCGACAGTTTTCCCCCCGGCGGTGTCGAGAGGCTGAATCTACTGTTGCATCAGGGTCGTGGGCTCGCCGAGGAGATCGAGAGCCAGCGGGTCGAAACGGAAAGGATACGGGCAGAGCGCCTCGAGCTGGCGTGCAGGTACACACCGCAGGAATTGATTCGCCGCAGCCGTTCTGTGGATTCGCTCCGGACGCTGTTGCCTCGCAGAGACTTGGCCGAGGAGAGGGTTGCCGATTCTGTCGCAAAGCGGGACGGCTTTCAAAGCGAGTCGTCTCGAATCCGGTCGCGACGCAACCGAACTCGGCCTCCTTCGCCTCTGGCCACCGCTATATTCATGGCTATCGTTGCCTCGGGTGCGGTCGGGCTGGTTCTGGCCCGACAGGACATCGCTGGAGGCCTTGTCGTTGCTGTCCTGGCACTCGTGGGTGTCTGGTACTACCGGAGAGGGCAGAAGACGGAGGCAGTGAACCGCGAGCTCCAGGCGTCTGAGGGGCGTCTGCGGTCCGCGGAGGACGAACTGTCACGCCTGAAGGCCGAATCCCAGAGAGTGTTTCGGACGATAGTCGAGTTGAGCGGTCGGGGCGATTTGTCCTTTGTGGATCTGGAAAGAGAGAACCTGAGAATTCAGGAATTGACGGAAATGGCTGACCGCATTCGCTCGATAGACGAAACCCTGGTCAACGAAGAGCGCCAGAGGGACCGGATCCGCCGGAGGGTTGAGGCAAACGGAACCGATATCCAGTCTTTATTGAGGCAAGCGGGGACCGTTTCGGAAAGCGATTTTTTCAAGAGAGCGGAGGTGTTTTTCCAGCGAAAACAGCTTTTCGATGAGTTGGCACGGACGCCTGGTATTGAGGTTGAGACCGATTCCGAAACGCAGGATATCGAGGCGTTTGATCCCGAGGCTTACCGGAAAACGCTTGCGGAACTTGAACGTGTCGAGGAAGAACTGCGCCGGGCACGGACCGAGGCTGGAAGGCTGGAAGAAAGGACCTCTGCCCTGGGCCGCAGCGAGGAGCGTTCCCGCGCCCGGCTCCGTCAGGAATCTATCCTGGCCGGGATTGATGAGGCTGCTGAGGAATGGGCTGTCTTGACGCTTTGCCGCACTTTGTTGGACGAGACACGCCGCATATACGAGACGGAGCGGCAACCTGAGGTGCTCAGACACGCTTCCGAGTTCTTCTCTTGTATGTCTGGAGGCCGATGGAGTCGGGTCGTCGCTGGGTTGGACGGCGACGATATTTTCGTGGAGTCGGGGGAGGGAAACCGCGTTTTGCCTGAGAACCTGAGTCGCGGGACGGGCGAGCAGCTGTATTTGTCCATGCGGCTGGCTCTCGTTCGGGAGTATGCCCAGCATGTGGAGCCACTCCCAGTGATATTCGATGACATATTCGTCAACTTCGATCCGGAAAGGACACGGCGTTCCGTGGAAGCGGTCCGCGAACTTTCCAGGACCCACCAAGTACTGCTATTTACCTGCCACCCCCACCTGCTGGAACTCGTTGAGGAAATTGTGCCCGACGCGAAGGTCTATCCACTACAATAGGCTCCGTGGCTGACCCAAAGGACGCCCGGGATAATTTCAAGGATGTCGCGATCGAGGATGGTACGTTCAAGGACACGCGCACCTTGGTCCGATTTTCCGGGGACAAGATGCAGAAAGTACCTCTTTTCGGATCCGAGAGGTACTTCTGTGACCTGTATTGCCTGCAACCGGGACAGCACCAGCGAATTCACAGCCACTCCGAATCTGACAAAATCTACTATGTGATTGAGGGGCGGGGGATGCTCCACATCGCGGGAGAAGAACGCGAGTGTACTGCCGGGGATGCTATCATCGCGCGACCGGGGGAAGAGCACGGCGTGAAAAATGAGAGTGAAATCAATCTGGTATTGCTTGTCTTCATGACTCCACGGCCCTAGCCCCTGAACAAGCGTGATTGACGAGGAAATGATAGTGCAATAAGAGCGGAAGTACCCGAAATGCCCCCTCTCCGTGCGAAAAAAACCTTGAACAGATTCTTCGGAAAAGGAGGCATTTCAGATGAACGATTATACGCGCAAGAACATGAGGAACCGCAAGCGGCGAATCGAACGTCGGCTTGGGGACCGGCATTGGACGGATCAGGTAGAGCCGATGTTTTCGGCGAGCAACATTCAGTACGAGATGGGAGAGCGGACGCGGGGCACATCGGTTGGTGGTATCGGGACGATGCAACTGGTGGCGCGGCGGACCGGGCTGATCGAAGCCATCGACAAGGGCGTGCATGTGTTGAAGCGGCACCTGCCGTATCACGAGTCGGATCACGTGCTGAACATCGCCTACAACGCCTTGAGCGGAGGAACGTGCCTGGAAGACATCGAACTGCGGCGCAACGATGCGGTGTATCTGGATGCGCTGGGAGCGCAACGGATTCCGGATCCGACGACGGCGGGAGACTTCTGCCGGAGATTCGAGGCCGACGACGTGGAGTGTCTGATGGAGGCAACCAATCAAGTCCGGCTCGGAGTCTGGCGACAGCAACCGGCGGCGTTTTTCGAAGAAGCGGTGTTGGACGCGGACGGGACACTGGCCGAAACCACGGGGGAATGCAAGCAAGGGATGGACGTGGCCTACGACGGGACGTGGGGATATCACCCGCTGATGATCTCGCTGGCCAACACCGCCGAACCGCTGTATCTGGTCAATCGTAGCGGCAACCGGCCGTCGCATGAAGGAGCCGCGGTCCGGTTCGACCAAGCCATCGCATTGTGCCGGCATGCGGGGTTTCGCCAGATCCTGCTGCGCGGGGACACGGACTTCAGCCAGACCCGGCATCTGGACGGATGGGACGACCAGCAGGTGGGTTTCATATTCGGGATTGACGCGATGGCGAACCTGAAGGCCCGGGCCGATGAACTGGAGCCGCGCCAGTGGAAGCGCCTGGAACGGCCCGCGAAATACGACGTGGCGACCGAACCGCGCCAACGTCCCGACAACGTGAAGGAAGAGATCGTTCGGCAGCGCGGTTTCGACAATATCCGCTTGCAGGGTGAGGATGTGGCCGAGTTTCGGTATCGACCCGGAGCCTGCGATCGGGACTACCGTGTCGTCGTGGTGCGGAAGAATCTGTCGGTGGCCAAAGGAGAGCAGGTGTTGTTTGACGACATCCGGTACTTCTTCTACATTACCAACCGTTCGGATCCGGCCGACCAGATTGTGATGCGTGCCAATCAACGGTGCAATCAGGAGAATCTCATTGAGCAGTTGAAGAACGGCGTTCAGGCGTTGCGGATGCCGGTCGGAGATCAGACCAGCAACTGGGCCTACATGGTGATCGCGTCACTGGCCTGGACACTGAAAGCGTGGTTTGCATTGCTGCTTCCCGAAACCGGACGTTGGGGCCAAAAATATCAGGCTGAGAAGCAAACCGTGCTGCGCATGGAGTTCAAAACCTTCTTGAACGCTTTCATGCTTGTGCCGTGCCAACTCGTGCGCACCGGGCGGCGCATTCTGTTCCGGATCCTGGCCTGGAACCGGTGGTTGCCGGTCTTGTTCCGCGGGGTGGATGTGTTGCGTCAGCCTCTGCGATGTTGACCCGATCATGACTCTGAGCCCGGGCGATCGAGGTCCCGGTTTCTGTCAACCGTCCAACACCAGCGAGGCTGAACTGAAACAGATTCAACAGAAACTCGATACCTGGAACAGGCCATCCGGGAACGGGATTCTATGCCTCGAATTCTATCGGCGCGAACTGGGCCTCGGCGGACTGGTTATGCGCTTGTTTTGGGACTAGCATGGATTTCCGAATAGGATGAAGTCCCGCTCCGGAGTACCGGCATCCGGCGGGGAGGTTTGGATATGGGACGAAACGCACAGTTGATTCGCCAGTGGGCGATCCTCAAGCAGATCGAAAGCACGCGCTGGAGCACAATTCCCCAACTGGCTTCGCGCCACACCGTTTCGACGAAGACTATTCGTCGGGATCTGGCGGCGCTTATGGAAGCAGGGTTTCCTCTCTATGACGAACGCTATGATGGGAAGGTCTACTGGCGCCTGGCCGAAGATTACAAGGGACTTCCCTTAGCGAACCTATCTCTTTCAGAGTTGGCGGCGCTGTACTTCAGTAGAAATGTCGTCGGAGCTTTGGCCGCACCGCCCTTTTCGGAAGACATCGATTCGGCCTTCAAGAAGATTGAAGGGGCACTGCCGGAAAAGAACATTGCCTTCTTCGACAGCCTGGATTCGATGATATCTGTCCGTGCCGATGCGCCAAAGGATCTCGAAGCGCACAAGCAAACGGTTCAAACCCTGATGGACGCGATGAGCGGGGACCATCGCATACGAATGGACTATTTTTCAGTCCACAGCCAGAAGCGGAAGACCTACACCGTGCACCCCTATCGTTTGATGTATTTTCGGGGTGGCCTCTACCTGTTCGGATTCGTGGAAGAATACGATCAGATCCGCACCTTCGCTGTCGAAAGGATCGAGGAACTTGAGAAACTGGCGGACACCTTCGAGAAACCGTCGGACTTTTCCGTTGAAACCTATCTTGAATCTTCGTTCGGTCTTGTGAAAGAGGACCCGTTTGACGTCGAAATTCTATTCAAACCGGACGTCGCCTCTTACGTGCGTTCCCGCCTGTGGCACCCCTCACAAGAAGTGCGCGAGGTGGGCGGCGGCGAAATCGTGATGCACCTCCATGTGGGCGGTGAATTTGAATTGAGTGCCTGGATATTGAGTTTCGGTCCATCCGCAATTGTCCTGTCGCCGGAGAAACTGCGTCGACGTGTCGAATCCGATCTGGCCCGGACGTTGGACAGTTATCGTGTCGAGGTCACAGTGGCCCCTTCACGTGCCAAGTCCAAGAGGAAATCGCGTAAGGCGCAGGGTGCCTCAAAGCGTTAGGGGATTTACAGGTACAGAGCCCTGTTCTCCTGACACGCTACGTTTGAATTCTCCCGTTCATCGGGAAGATCAGCCTTTGACCCGAATTCCCTGATGTGGCATGAAGACATTCTCGCCGTGATTGGCAACACGCCGCTGGTTCGCCTGAACAAGGTAAGCCGCGGCCTCGCCCCCACCATTCTGGCAAAGCTCGAATACATGAATCCTGGAGGTAGCGTAAAGGATCGTATAGGGATCCAGATGCTCGAGGACGCAGAAAAACAGGGTCAGATCACCCCAGGCGGCACGATCATCGAAGGGACCTCGGGTAATACCGGCATGGGCCTGGCGCTCGCGGCTGCTGTCAAAGGGTACCAGTGCATTTTCACGATGCCGGACAAGATGAGTCAGGAGAAGATCGATGCGCTCAGGGCCCTGGGAGCGAAAGTCATCGTCACCCCGACTCAGGTTGAACACAACGATCCCCGGAGCTACCATTCTGTTGCACGTCGTCTGAACCGGGAAATTCCAAACAGTATATTTCCGGACCAGTATTCAAACATGTCCAACACCGAGGCCCATTACCTGACGACGGGACCGGAAATCTGGGAACAAACCGGGGGCAAAGTAACACACGTGGTTGTTGGCGTGGGCACAGGGGGCACGATCAGTGGTACGGCCCGCTTTCTTAAGGAGAAGAATTCGGACATTCGTGTTATTGGCGTAGATCCCGTGGGCTCGATCTTCGTCGAGATGTTTCGAACCGGCGTACGACCGGATCCCCAACCTTACAAGGTGGAAGGCATCGGGCAGGACGAGAAGCCGCTCAACCTGGACTTTGAAGTGGTTGATGAAATGTATTCGGTATCCGACAAGGATTCATTTGTAATGACGCGCAAACTGGCGCGGATGGAGGGCGTTTTCGCCGGCGGTTCTTCGGGCTCAGCCGTCCACATAGCGCTCGAGTGTGCCAGCAGGCTCGACGAGAGTGCGCTGATGGTGGTGATCATCGCGGATTCCGGTACGCGGTACCTGAGTAAGATTTACAACGACAACTGGATGAGGGAGAACCAGTACTTCGAACAGACCTTGAACATCCGGGCGAGTGAAGTCGTCGAAAGCAAGAAGCGCCGGGTTGCGGGGCTACTTTCAATTCCCTTGGCGACGTCCGTTCAAGATGCAGTCAGCCTGATGCGGGAACACGCCATATCTCAGATTCCCATCTTCGAAAGCGACAGTGTTTTGGGAAGCATAAGCGAGGCCCGCATACTGGATACACTGATCGCGGATCCGGCTGCACGTAACAAACCGGTCGCCGAGTATATGGAAGAGCCGTTTCCGGTCCTGCCAAAAGAGGCCTCGATCAACATGGTCGCCGAACACATGAAACAGAACACGACAGCCGTCCTTGTCCAGTTGGAGAACGGCTTCGATATCATCACGAAGTCCGACCTGATTCTGTTCCTGACCCGCCTTCAGTCAACGTCGGAAGACCCCCTCCGTTAGATAACTCAGAAACGGCGGAAGACCTTCGCTTCACCTGAACCACTCCAAATTGACGAAACATTCGGAGCTTAAACACGAAGGCACGCAGATCACGAAGTCCCTGATTTTCGTTCTTCGTGTTCCTCCGTTGACATCGAGAGCTTCGTGTTGAAATGTATTAGCGTCGTTACGATTGGAGTTCTCTCATGTTATATTCGATAGTAGGTGTAGCCCGTCAGAGCATTTCGTACGAAATACCCTAAAAAACTAAGAGACACTTTTCTAATCAGAACGATCTGAAGGAGGATCGAATGAGTGAGAAAGTGTCGGCAGAGAATCGGGTACGAGAGATTCGTCGAAAGACGCGCAAGAAGTACTCGTCTGAGGAGAAAGTGCGGATCGTGTTGGAAGGGTTGCGAGGCGAAGAGAGCATCGCAGAACTGTGCCGACGCGAAGGGATTCCGTCAAATCTGTATTACCGGTGGAGCAAGGACTTCCTGGAGGCGGGGAAGAAACGGCTGGCTGGGGACACGAAGCGGGAAGCGACATCGAGCGAAGTCACCGAGTTGCGGCAGGAAAACGATCAGTTGAAGCAGGTCGTGGCCGAAATACTGCTAAAGAATCGTTTTCTGAAAAAAACGTTGAACGTAACGGACTCCGAGAGCATCGATATATGAGGCAATCGGGATCTGAGAAGCTGGAGACGATCCGAGTGGTGGAAGACTCGGAGTTGTCGGTGACAGCGACCCTCCGGGAGCTGGGCGTCCCCCGCAGCACGTTCTACGGTTGGTATCGACGATACAAAGAGCGTGGCGCAGCCGGCTTGTTAGATCGGCATTCCGGCCCCGGCTTCTGCTGGAACCGGATTCCGGGACCGGTGCGGGAACAGGTGGTCGAAACCGCGTTGAACCACCCGGAAGCCTCACCGCGGGAACTGGCCTGGCAGATCACCGACACCCAGGACTACTTCATCTCCGAATCCAGCGTGTATCGGATTCTGAAGAGATGCGACCTGATCACCAGTCCCGCATACATCGTGATGACGGCCAGCGATCACTTCCAGCAGCCAACCCGGCGTGTGAACGAACTCTGGCAAACTGATTTCACTTACTTCAGGGTCGTCGGTTGGGGTTGGTACTACCTGTCGACCGTGCTGGACGATTACTCTCGCTACATCATCGCCTGGAAGCTCTTTCAAACCATGGCCGCATCTGACGTTCAGGACACGCTGGACGTTGCACTACAGGCGACAGATGTCGGACAAGTACAAGTCCGGCACCGACCGCGATTGTTGAGCGACAACGGCCCCTGCTACGTATCGCACGAACTCAAAGACTATTTACAACGTCGTGGTATGGAACACACCCGGGGTGCGCCCTATCACCCGATGACACAGGGCAAGATCGAACGCTATCACCGTTCGATGAAGAACGTGGTCAAGTTGGAACACTACTATTATCCGTGGGAACTTGAGCAGGCGATCGCGCAATGGGTCGAACACTACAACCACCATCGGTATCACGAATCTCTGAACAACGTGACACCGGCTGACGTGTTCTTCGGGAGGGATCAGCAGATCCTTGCACGTCGTGACCAGATCAAAAGAAAAACGCTGGCTCGACGCAAAATCGAGAACCTTAGGATTGGAGTGGTATAACTTCAAAACCGTCTCTTAGCTAAATGGTCTTTTTGTCCGAATTATTCTGACGACGTACAGTAAGTCGGCTGACCACCTATTTCTTCCCGTCCTTGAGGTGTACGATCCGCTCCTGCGTTGCGTTCATTGCAACGTGTTCGCTTACCAGGAAACCGTAAAACAACTGGCCAAGAGACGCCCGTATCCCGTTGATGATGAAGCGCGTATCCCTCTCAGAGCGACACCCTTTTTACAGCGCTATCTGCAGCGACGTCTCAGTCGACATCTACAGCGATTGTGGCTTACGCTTGTAAAGGTCTGGCCTTCGATGTTCCCGGGAAAGTCCGCTGACTCGCGCGCCCGCGCCGCCCATTAGACCGCCCTGGGCCCCACCCGCAACGGATTGTCACTTTACGGTAGACTTAAAGTCTAGTCTTTAGATTGGAGAGAGTCTGTGACGTCCAGCTTGTCTCGAACAATCCCCATAGAAGAGCGTTACAGGGAACTCCACCTGAGATATCCGGCCCTGGATCTGATCGGAAACACGCGGATGGTTGAATTGACTTGTTTTCGTGAGGAACTCCCTGGCGTCCGCATTTACGCCAAGACGGAGTACACGAATCCAGGTGGAAGTCTGAAGGATAGACCGGTACGCAGAATGATGTTGGAAGCGGTGATGTCGGGTGAACTCACCGAGGGCCGGGCAATTCTTGATTCCAGCTCCGGTAATGCGGGGATCGCTTACGCGATGATAGGCGCAATGATGAAGATTCCCGTGCACATCGTCATTCCCGGGAATGCCAGCAAGGAGCGCAAGCTTAGGATCCGTTCGCATGGCGCGACGCTGATCGAGACCGACCCGATCGAGGGATACGACGAGGCTTTACGCGAGTGCCATCGAATCGCTCAAGCGGAATCCGACCGCTATTTCCACTGCGATCAGTATTCCAATGACCATAACTGGCTGGCTCACTATCACACAACCGCACCCGAAATCCTGGCGCAGACGGATGGAAAGATTACCCACTTCGTTACGGGCGTCGGCACGGGCGGCACGCTGACTGGGGTCGGGAAGCGGCTGAAGGAAGAGGATCCTGGTATTGAAGTCGTGCAGATCATCCCAGAGGATTTTCCCGGCATCGAAGGGCTGAAACCGCTAGAGGCTCCGGGCGACATCATTCCCAAGATACTCGATACCCGTGTGGTCGATACCAAGGTTCGGGTTTCGAGCGACGACTCGGCAAAAATGTGCGCGCTCATGGCTCGTGACGGCATCTTCGCTGGGCAATCTTCCGGGGCTTATCTGCAGGGTGTCTACGAAACAGGGCGTCGCATCGGAGAAGGGACGATCGTTACCCTGCTCAACGATATTGGTGAGAGGTATATGAGTACGGCATTGTGGGACAGCTCCGTATAGACGAAGTGACACGCTCAGAATCCCTGCGCGACGTAAGCGATCAGATTAGCGATGCCATCACCGCCCGACGCCGGGTTCTGATTCAATAAATATCGTCTCCCCGGCCCCGTAAGTTCGAGGGTGAACGATGGTCTCCAGTGTTTGCAGTTCACTGTCGTTGAGATCCTGGAAAATCGGCACCTTCTCGAGGATTTCCGACATGCCCGCTTTCGCATGTTCGAGTCGGAAAATGTTGGACCAAATGCCGTCGGTTTGCATAGTGAAGAACTGTACTGAACGGGACGCAGGGATTGCAATGTTTTAGAAGGCATTGACCGCGGCAGGCGAATTACCCTAACGTAACGGCATTATGAAAGCGATTTGTGTGCACCAACACGGAGGACCTGAGGTCCTTAGCTACGAAGATGTTCCGGAACCCGAAGCGCAGGCGGGACAGGCGGTTGTTCGAATCGAGGCGATCGGGGTCAATTTTGTAGACGTGTACCATCGGACCGGGCTGTATCGGGTCGAGCCTCCCCTGGTGCCCGGCTCTGAAGCCGCTGGAATCGTTACCGCTGTTGCTGAGGGCGTTAAGGAAGTCAAAGTGGGCGACCGTGTTGCTTACGCCATGTCGCGCGGGTCCTATGCGGAGTTTCAAGCCGTAGACGTCTGGAAGCTCGTGCGCCTTCCCAGCGGTATGGATGCGCGTGCCGGTGCCGCCATTATGCTCCAGGGATTGACGGCCCACTACCTCTGCTATTCGACGTTTCCGTTGAAATCGAGCCATAAGGCGCTCGTCCATGCCGCCGCGGGTGGCGTGGGGCTCCTGCTGATTCAGATCGCCAAGAAGAGGGGTGCGACGGTTTACGGCACGGTCTCAACCGAAGCAAAAGCAGCGTTGGCACGAGAAGCGGGTGCTGACGAAGTGATCCTTTATACCGAACAGGATTTCGAGGCTGAAGTCATGCGGTTCACCGATGGTGCGGGTGTTGACGTCGTATTCGACTCGGTCGGAGCAACGACATTTCAGGGAAGTGTGAATTGTTTGCGCCCGCGGGGCTATATGGTCTCTTACGGTCAGTCCAGCGGTCCGGTCGAAGCGTTCAGCGTGGGCACGCTGGGGCCGAAAGCCTTGTTCCTGACACGGCCCACTATGCTCAGCTATTGTGCAAACCGTGAGGAACTCTTTGCTCGGACGAATGACCTCTTTCGTTGGTACAAGGCCGGGGATCTGAAGCTTCGTATCGAGAAGACGTATCCGCTTGCGGAGGCCGCCGAAGCCCACAAAGCTCTCGAAGGCCGAAAAACTACAGGGAAGGTCTTGCTGCTGCCACAGCGAACCCCAAAAGCACAAACGGAGCCGACCCCAGCCGCACCAACAGAGCCAACCCCACCCACACCAACGGAGCCGACCCCAGCCGCACCAACGGAGCCAACCCCACCCACACCAACGGAGTCGACGCCAGCCGCACCAACGGAGCCGACCCCAGCCGCACCAACGGAGCCGGCCCCACCCGCACCAACGGAGCCAACCCCGCCCATACAAGCGGAGCCGGCCCAAGACGACTAAGGTTGCCGGTATTTTTAAATCCAGGCTAGAAGTGCAGATCCCGGGCGATCACCGTCCAAAACATTCCGCATACGAGCAGTTGCACCCTCATTCTTCCGCTGGAAAATAATTCACAGGCTGGCATCCGCCGATTACGAATTAACGCAGCTTGAATCTCAGCAAGCTGTGTAAGAATCCTACCGACTTCTGTTTCATTCATAGTTGACTGAGGCAACCGCCATGACACGTCTCCTATACTTGATATTCTTTGCCTCGGGCGCGACCGGTCTGGTGTATGAGGTCATCTGGGTTCGCCTCACCGGACTTGTTTTTGGCAACACTTCCTTCTCGATTGCAACGGTTCTGGGGGCCTTCATGACAGGCCTCGCACTCGGCAGTTGGTTGCTCGGTGCTATGGCCGACCGATATGACCGGCCGCTCCGTATGTACGGTGTTCTGGAGATTCTTATCGGTATCTCCGCCTTGCTGGTCCCGGTCGCTTTCCGCTCCATGCAAGAGGTCTATTGGAGCCTTGCGCCAACTCTCTCATCTCTGTGGGGCGCAGACGTTTTCCTCCCATTCATTGTGTCCTTCGCCATCATGGTGGTTCCTACGTTCTTGATGGGTGGAACCCTTCCTGTCCTGTCGCGTTTCTTCGTGCGGCGCACGAACGAGGTTGAGGCTAAGCTGGGCAGGTTGTACGCCCTGAACACTTTCGGTGCGGCACTGGGTACGCTGGGCGCCGCACTAATATTGATTCCAGGATTTGGAAACCAAATCACGACGATATGGGTCGCGTCCCTCAACGTCGGACTGGGCTTGCTGGCAATACGAATAGACCTGGGTCAAGAGGCGCTACCAATCGTCGAGGAAGGACAGGCAAGCGTAGCCGATGCAGGATATGGGAATTTGCGTGCGAAGGACAGACTGGTTCTGCTGACGCTGATGGTGTCCGGGTTTGCTGCACTGACCTACGAGGTCGCGTGGACACGTGCGCTCTCGGCAATGATCGGGAGTTCGACCTACGCGTTTGCCATCATGCTCGTCACTTTTCTGGTTGGAATCGGCCTTGGAAGTGCATGGGCAAGCCACTTTCTCCCGTCGGCGAGTATTCGAACACTTGGGCTCTTCCAGCTTGGCATCGCGTTTGGAGGCTTGGTGTTTCTTGTGGGGTATCTGGTGGCCCCCTACCTGCTGGTTGCGTTGATTCGGGCTTTCTCCTATTCGTTCCCTGCTGTTTTAACGGTTCAGTTCGTTGTGTGTATGTCCTTGATGATTCTGGCAACGTTCTTCATGGGAGCTACGTTTCCTGTCAGCGTCGGGATCTATTCGAACCGGATGCGGGTCCTGGGACGGAGCATCGGCAGCATCTATTCGGTCAACACTGTTGGCGCTATTTTCGGCTCTCTGGCAGCTGGGTTTCTGTTGGTCCCCGTGATTGGCACGGAGAGAACGATCTTGACAGGCTTATTCTTGAACTCGGCTCTCGCAGTACTGTTGCTGGCCGAATCACGCGGCTCCATGGCGCGAGCTCGATGGGCGGCTATCGGACTGTTGATCGTTTCGACTGTCTCGATGAGGGGAGGGGTGTTCTGGGATCCAGGTTCATTGGATCGAGGCGTTCTTATCTACGCGCGCCAGTTCGAAAGCCGTCCGGGACTCCGGTTGTCGGAACACTATACCGACACGGATGTCGTTTATTTCGAGGAGGGAAAGAACGCGAATATATCGGTGCGGCGAGGCGCCAACTACGTCGGTTTGAGGACCAATGGGAAGGTGGATGCGTCCAACGGCGACGATATGACCACCCAACTTCTGATCGGGTATCTTCCCCGATTCCATCACCCCTCGCCCGAGCAAATTCTGGTTATCGGTTACGGCGGCGGCATCACGGCCGGTGTGGCAGCAGTCTTTCCAGAAACGGTGCGAGTGGACTGCGTGGAGATCGAACCTGCAGTTCTCGGAGCCGCGCCCTGGTTTGACGCGATGAACCGGAGAAGCTACGACGATCCTAAAGTCAACATCATAGAAGGAGATGCCCGGAACTTCCTGAACGTGAGTTCACAATCCTACGACATTATTATTTCCGAACCGTCCAATCCCTGGATAGCGGGTATCGGGAGTCTGTTTACGGCGGAATTTTATGAGCTTGCTGCTTCCCGGCTGGCCCCGGACGGAGTGTTCGCACAGTGGTTGCAGCTCTATGAAATGTCACCCGACGACGTCCGCATGGTTCTTGGCGAATTTCAGAGGCAGTTTCCAGAGGTTTCAGTGTGGGACATGGGCGTGGGAGACCTGATCTTGCTGGGGAGTCGACAACCTCTTCATTTCGAAGCCGAGGGTATGGAACGCATTGTGGCCAACGACGCAACGGTAAGGCAAGACTTCGAGCAGCATCTTGGATTCGATGATCCTCTGGCAATCTTCGCTGCCTACACTTTGTCCAGCGAGGAAGTTGAACAGTTCGTGGCACGGGCCCCACGGAATACCGACGACAGGCCGGTGCTTGAATTCAATGCTCCGCGAAATCTGTTTTCAGAGACGTGGGATATGAACGTGCGGTTACTGAACGAGTACAGATCGGCTCTGATGCCTGAAGGTCTTCCCCCTGCTGTCAGAGAGCGCGTCTACGTAGCGCTGATGGAGCCATTGCTGGCAAGGGGGCAGGTTCAGCTGGCTGCACGGGGGCTCGGTGAGCTTGCTGAAATGGAGGAATCCAGCGCGATCAGTATTTATCTCGCGACCGCACGTCTCAACATCAGCGCCGGCCGCTACGACGAAGCAGAGGAGTCCTTGCGTGCTGTGGATCAGCTGACCTCAGGCGCCGGTCAGTCCGATGATTCTGAGGCTGACCGAGAAGAGCTCTGGGCCCTGTTCTATGAAGAGAGCGGAGACCGAGGACAGGCGATCGAGAGTTACCGTCGAGGGGTGGTCCTTGATCCCTCCCGATCTGTTTATCTTCAGAAAATTGCTGAGCTTTACGCGCTGTCCAGACAGTGGGATGAGGCTGCCCTCTGGATGGAACGTTTCATTAAGACCGGACCGTACGCTGTTGCGACTTACTGGGAGCTGTTGGGTGAGTACCTAGCGGCTGGAGGCCGGGAGGAGGAATCGGTGGCGGCTTACGAACGGGCTCTGGATCTGGAACCGTATTCCTACTTGGCACGACTTCGTCTTGCGGAGGTTCTTGAGGGGCGGGACGAGTTTGAGGCCGCGATCCGCCTACTCGAGTTCCTCAGTGTTTATGCCCTGGACAGAAACGCCGAGATCTACACCCGCCTTGCCAACCTTTATACTCAAACGGGTCAGATTACCCAGGCGCAACGGGTCCTTGATAAAGGTGCCCGGATCTTCCCGACGGACACGGTCATTTACCGCCAGCGTCTGACACTGGAGACGTATTCAAACTGATGTTGCGCACGATTCTCATCTTGACCCTGCCACTGATTATTCCTCTCCAGTCCGTTCTGAAGGTCGATGTCAACCTGGTGAACGTTTTCGTGACCGTTCAGGACGAAGAGGGACGCTATGTCGGAGGGCTGGGCCGCGAGGATTTCAGAGTGAGGGAGGACGGTGAAGAACGCGCTATCGAAATATTCGAGGCGACTGCGGATCTATCGAGCAGCCTCGGTGTTCTCGTTGACAATAGCGGTAGCTCTGCCAGTATTCTTTCCTCGATCAAGTCGGGAGTCGAGGAATTTTCCCGGAGTCTGACACCGGAGGATGAAATTTTCGTGATGTCTTTCGCGATCGAAGCTGCAGTTGTGCATGATCTGCACGAAGACGTGAGTCGGCTGCCAGGCGCACTGAAGAGCTTGCGTTCATGGGGTACTTCCGTATTTTACGACGCACTATCCTCAGGTATCACCAAGACACGCGAAGCCAGCCATGAGCGAAAGGCGCTGATCGTACTGTCCGACGGCAACGACAATCAAAGCCAGGCGTCTTATCTCGAAGTCGTTCGGGCGGCGCAAAGCAACATGGTGTTGCTGTATTTCGTCGGGATTGGCCCCAAGGTTTTGATCGACACCTATACCATGGATGGACTTGCATCGATGACCGGCGGTCGTGTCGTGCTGCTCGAACCCGATCAGGCTATCCCTGAAGCCCTCGAAAATATACGTGAAGAGTTGGGCCACCAATACTACCTGGGCTACCACGCGTCCGCAGAAAGCGGTTTCCACTCCATCGAGGTAGAAGTTCCAGATCGTGCCGTTACGGTGCGTGCCCGGGACGGTTATCTCGTCCAGTAACTTCCGCTCCTGAAGCTCCATCCAGGGGCCGGACACTTCATGCGATATTGTGACCTGGCCAGTGTGTTTCGTCTGAAGTGTCCGTCCCTTTCCTGAAGTGTCCGCCCCCTTTAATTCAACGGTTTGGACCCCATCTGTCCGCTTAGTCCCTGATAAATGAAAAAGGCAAACGGGAGGAAGCCGATGGTTCAGTTAGGGTTCCGGATCCGAAACACCGTCTTTAATGCCGGCGTTGGTAACCGCCGAACCGCTATCCGTCCGATTACATTCCATTTTCCGACGCTCGAGGAGGCCGCTCTTCTCGCGGTGGTCAGTGATTCTGGGAAAGTAGTCCCACGCGAACAAGTGTTCTCGCTGTCCCATCCCCGCACTGGGCCGGTGATCGAGGGATTTGTGGATTGTGCCCTGGGTGAGTTCGTGCGTGCCCAGTTAGAAGCGCTTTCCTCGGATGGCTTGCCGCCCGTGAGGTGTGAAGTCCATGGACTCGAGCCCTTCATGGAAACGTTTGAGCCCGAACAATCAGAACGGTTGCGTGACCTGATCAGTGTGTGCGAATTTCGCACCAACGAGTTCACTCCAGAATCCGCCGTACGTTTCCTCAAAGATACAGGCTTCTTCGATCAGTACATCATCGTCGGCGTAAAGCACGGCAAAGGATGGCGCCGTTCGCGCTGCATTACCACTTTTGAAGGTCGTCCCGGCGATGCTGCAGCTATATTGGGTCATCTTGCGGACTACTTCACTAAAGAACAGCCGGATGATCAGCAGCAGGATGACCGCTACCTTTAAATCCGTACAATCGGTGGCTTTCGACCGATCGAACAACGATGAAACCGTGATGTCCCAGCTGGAGTGGATAGAGCGCACCTGCCCGAACTGCGACTCTCCGATGGATTCCCAGAGCTGCAAATTGAAATGCCTCAAGTGCGGTTTCTTCAGATCCTGTAGCGATTTTTAGGTTCTCATCCGCCCCCGCGCACTATTCCGTCCAGCATACGTGCCAGCGGGTATTCAGGTTCGATTGTGAGGATGATGTCCAGATAGTGCCGTGCCTTGTCCCTGTTTCCCTCGTCAAAATATTGAGCGGTTTTGATGTACCAGGTATTGATTTCGCTCCAGTAAATTTCTTCCAACCAGGGAGTGCTCCTCTGACGTTCCAGGAAGATTGCGGCCAGCGGAATCACCTTGTCCCGGGATGTTACAAGCCAGCGTTCCCGGAATGATTCGATCTGTTCTCTCAAGGCGGATTCCTCCAGGCGGGGGTTCAGCGAGAGCCGCTCTATCATCGCTTCTTCGAGTTCGTGTTCAAATTGAGTTTCTATGGGCCCTCGCGGAAACTGGCTTCGCTGTTGCCATCCCAGAGATTCGTGGTATGCAGCGTTCCAGTCGTCACGCAATTCGGAGATACTGATTTCCGGCTGTTCGCTCGTAAAGGAGTTGATGTCGTCTCTCTGTCGGACGAGAATTGTTTTACCGCTTTTCAATCTTTCCAGCGCCGCTTCCACCTCTTCGGCCAATGATGAGCCTTCAACCCATTCCTCGATAAATTCCACAGTCTCTTCGGGCAATGAGTTTAGGGTAATCAGCCTCAGCACCTTGCCTACCACTCCTGGATCGCGCGAGCGATCCAGGAGTGGTAGGACTGACAACAGGTCTTCGCGATAGCTTCGAGAACGTGCGTGGGCGACAACTTCTTCCAGAATGCGATCCACGCCCCGCGTGTTGTTGGTTTCAATAAGAAGTTCAAGCCAGCGAAACGGGATATCTTCATGCAAATGTCGTCTCAGATTGTAGAGAACGTAAGGCAGCGCCAGAGCCCAGAGTTCCTTCAGGATTTCTCGGGCGCGCTCTTCCTGATGCTCTTCCAGAAGGGGTTCCGAAACTGTGAAGGCGAGCACTCGTGCCGCAACGGGGGTACGTATTGCGGCCAGCAGCTCCAGAGCCGTTTGGACCCGCACCGGGTCTTCAAGTGAATCGAAGAGCAGATCGGCAACTGCGGGGACACCCCCCGACCCAAGCTTAGAGAACCGTTCCAGCAGAGTTGTCCCCTCGAGTGCATTCCCTGCCCACTGTGCGATCCAGCCTCTTGCTTCGGCATCAATCGTAGTGTCGTAGGTGTCATGCTCAAGTGATTTCAGGAGTTGGTTTGTGTATGCGCGAACGACAGTGCCAACTACGTCCAAGGAAAAATCGACATCCTCTATCGCGCCGACGACGGTATCTGCGACGCGGCGTGGGGGGCCTTTCATGTCCGGATAAGCCGTGCGCAGAGATTCCGCCAGTCGTGCCCGGAGATCGACGTTGGGATTGACGTTGAGACGGATGCCCTGCTTAATTACGAATTGAAAATCGTCGTTCTCGAACGAGGGTTCGCCGTCCTGAATCAGACGCCCCATTTCCTGGAGGAGGAAGTCATCCGATTCGATACCGAATTCGACATCGTCAATCAAGGTTTGAAACAGTTCTGTGCTGTCCGCCATCGCGCGCTCGAACTGTTGTTTTGCCCGCATCAGATGTTTGCCGCCCGATTTCCTCATGAACACGCCCGGAATCGAATGTCACCCCTGATGGGGTCGATGGACTCTATTTTTACGGTAATTGAATCGCCCAATTGCCAGCGAGTCCCATCGGATACTTTGCCTCGGATGAGGTAGTCGGTCAGTTCCACGGTTCCTTTTCCGTCTATGACTAAAGCCTCGATGGGTTCATCCATTTTGTCCTGTGAAAGATGAGTCAGAATCCAATACATCGTCGATGTCTGTTCCAACCTGCGCATATCCAGTTCTGCTGCTTCCGCAGACGTAATGATAACGAGCAGTTCGTCTCTGTCATATGGAAATGGCGTTCCTTCGATTGCTGCGACAAACTGTCTCTGAGTGACAAGGTCGGCGTATCTTCGGATTGGAGAAGACACCTGAGCGTAGGCTCCCAGGCCAAGGCCGGAATGAGGACCCGGCGACAAGGACAATCGGGAGCGTTTGAAGCTTCTTCGCAACAACTCGAATTGAATCGCTTCGGGAAATCCTTCGATGTCTGGCGGGGGAGAGTCGGGTGCTTCCTGCGTGCGAAAGATTATCGGCACACCCGTCGTTGCTGCACTGTCTGCAGCAAGGCTGTTAGCGAGTATCATCATTTCACTCACAATAAGCCGGGCCGGGGTGTCCACTTCGATGCGTTGCACGCTGATGTCTCCGTCATCGACCCGTATCTTGATTTCAGGACGGCGATGCGTTTGTGCTCCCTGGTCGGAGCGTTGTTCCTGAAGATGAAGGGCGATCTGGTGGAGACGTACGAGAGACGTATCTCTTTCTTCCAGCAATCGGTCAGCAGATTCATAGGACAGTCGATCCGTCACCGTAACCGTTGTTCGAAACACACGGGAATCGACAAGCTCGTTATCGCGATTGAAACGGACCTCGACGCTGAAGGCCGGCCGGCGTTCTCCTTTGACGAGACTGGCAAGATCGGTCGACAGACGTGGGGGAAACATGGTGACTGATACATTAGGCAGATACAGGGTGGTAGACCTTTTGAATGCTTCCCGGTCGAGCGCGTCCCCTTTGTTTACGAATGCGCTGACGTCCGCAATGTGAATTCCGACTGTCAGATTTCCGGCGTCTTCGGTAACGGTCAACGCGTCGTCCACTTCTACGGTTGCATCGTCGTCAATTGCCAACGTGAGCCGACCGCTCCAGTCTTCCCGCCTCCCACCCACCGTACTCGGATCCAATTTCTGCGAAGCTTCGACGACTTCGGCGGGAAACGATGTGGATACTCCATGAATGATGAGGAAGCGATCTTCCCAAGCCTCGATGCGTCCCGACTGAACTAGTAAATCGTAGGCGATGTCTTTGGCCCGCGATTCACCGGCAAGCTGTTCGAGGACACTTCCGACTTCGTCGCGCTCCTGCCGGCGGAGCCATATTTCGAGCCGTTCGGATATGGAATTCCAGTCGTGGGTGTCGGGTGGAGCGCCTTCCTGAATAGCGCGATTCAGAATGTTGCCGACGTGCTTTCGAAAATCCTCCTTTTCCTGTTCGCGCGCGATCCGGAGCCGCTGAGAATCAACCTGTAGCCTGGCCCGGGGTTGGAAGCGGGTACCGTTACGTTTAAAAAACAACCCTCCGTCGGCAAGCCCACGAAAAATTGCGGATTGAGATTCAGGAGAGGGAGCACCGAAATAGGATTCGGCGAGCTCCGCCGGTTCGAATTCCCTCGATTCTGTCTGGACGGATTCCCACAGGAGTTCGACGTCAACGTCCCTACAAAGCGAATCGATGCGTTCCTGAATTGATGCTGCGGTCTCTTTAAACTCCGCTTCGGGAACGGCTGCGTGTACAACCACAATCCGAGACACGGGCACAGAGGACTCGCGGCCTCTTTGGTCGATGACGTGGATTTTTCTCTGTTCCCGCCGCCGGACATATCCAAGACGGAGCGCGCCCGATTCGAGAAACTCTATGATGTGCCCGTCCAACTCCATGGATGCCTAGTATTTTACGCGACAGGCCGTTCCCTGGCGCAGAGGGTCCCTCACCCAGCCCGTTGCCGAAGCCTCGTGCTACAGTGGTCGACATGTCCGACGATGTTCTGGCTCCGCTGACCGGCCCGGGTATCCGCATACACGATAAGGCCGAACTCGAGGAGTTTCTCGCTCGTCCGAACGCGGTAGAGCTGGTTCAATCCTCTTCGTCTGAGCAGCTGTTTTTCACCATCAAAACCGTGGGCCTCGCCGATTCGCTCGCGTTGCTGGCACTGGTGACCGAGCGCCAGGTCTGTGGCTTTGTTGATTTGGATTGCTGGAGAAAAGACAGCTTTGTCCGAAAGCCCTTCATGGAGTGGATTGCGGCTTTCGTTCAGGTTGGCCCCGACGAGACAGTACGTGCTCTGTCGGGAATCGACGAAAATGTCATCGCGTTATTTCTGAAAGACTTGATTACGATCTATGAACTCGAGCGCGACGAGCCAGCCCCGGAAACAGAACTCGTTTTTACTCCAGACAATCGCTTTGCAATCCACCAGGACGAGACGGGCGAGTTGGCAACCATCTCTTCCCTCATTCTCGACGCGCTGTTCCGTCACGCCCCGGATATGGGATATAGCCTTCTGCGACGGGTCCGTTACACGACACGCACCGTGCTCGAAGAGACTGCCTATCAGAACAAAGTACGACGTCTGGAGGTCGACGGTTTCGTCGATTACTACACAGCCCTGTCCATTTACGCCGGACCCCAACAGGGCGAAACGATGGCCCGCCCCAGATCTGATGAAGACGACGATGAGGTTTGGGACGAGGACGATGCACCTCGGTTTCTTCCCACCGTCTTCGCCGATTCGATTTCCGAAGGTGGATATCTTTTGACCGCTCTCGGGGCGGTTCCAGCAAGCGTATCGGAGCGCCTGGCACAGGAGTTGACGGCGTTGGGGAACAGGATTCTGTCTGCAAATCTCGTCAATCTGGGGGAAGTCGAGAGTATACGCGGAGCCCTTAGTGAAATGCGGGAATATTTGACGATCGGTCTGGAATGTCTTTCCGATGGAGAATCGGGCGCTGCGGCTGCCGTGCTGACTGCGAATCATATTCAAAACGTTTTCAAAACTGGTTTCGATCAATTGGCGGGTTTGAGAGCCGTCGCGGAGCAACTTTCCAGGTTCCCTTCATTTAAGGCCGAATTGCTCGAAAGCCCTGATCAGGAATTCTACAATGGGCTGCTTCGGTTCAAGCCGCTCTTATGGGAAGACGGGCAGTATCGTAACTTTCAGAACGTGGCGGATGTGCGAAATGGGCGGAAGCGCATGGACGACATCCGGGTCGTATCGGAGGGTTTCCTGAGAATGTTCGCGGTGAGCGAAACGACACTTCGGAAGACGTTTAACACAGCCGTCATATGTCTGGCGACGTCTGGAGAGTTCGCCCCGCGTGCTATAGAAGCCAAAGTCCTGGAGCGGTTTGTGTCTGAGGGTTTGGTTTTCCCCAAATTGGATATGCCGGAAGAGCTTCAGGAGATTGCCGGGAAATGGCTCGATACGCTGCGAGAGGAACTCGAACCTTTAAGGGGTACGGTGATCGATCCGCGTTTCGTCGACTCTGTGTTGATGCGTTTGTAGCACTCTCTAACAATTCTAATCCGTCTAGCTGATGACAGGACGAACCATTATTCTAGCGGGCGGCTCCGGTGGACTCGGAGCTGTGCTGGCGGATTTCCTGGCCCAGCGTGGCGCCCGACCCATCCTGGGTTGTTTCCGGAACGTCGATCGTGCTCGTGAGATTGCCTCAGACATCGAATCGCGACACGGAGTGTTTGTCCCCGTGGTTGCAGGTGATGTGTTACAGGAGGAAACTCGGGTCCGGCTCATGGACGAGGCGTCTTCCCTGGGTCCGCTGTATGGAATGGTTCCCTTAGTCGGCGAGCCCGCTCGAGTGCCGATCGAGGAGGCCACCGAAGAGGATCTTCTGGCCGCGACGCGAATCAACTTCGTGGCACCGGTTCTGCTGGCGCGTGATTTCACCGCCAGGATCGGAAGAGGCGATGCCAGTATTGTTTTTGTGTCCACGATGCAAGCCGTCGGGATCTTTCCGGGCAGTACGACTTATGCGGCGCCCAAAGCGGCCCTCATCCATGCGGCGCGCATCCTGGCGCATCAGTGGGGCGGGTCTCACGGTGTTCGCGTTAACGTTGTTGCCCCCGGCGTCACAACCTCCGGTATGGCCGAAAAGAGTGTTGCCAGCGGGAAGTACAACCCTTTTATCGAACGCGGAGTCATAGCACGATTCGGGGCTCCGCTGGATGTTGCCCGCGCGATCGGTCTGTTCCTTGAACCGGACAACTATGTGACCGGTCAGGTGTTGACCGTGGATGGCGGTCTGACGGCGCGCAAATAATTCCCTGAGCCCGGTCCATTCCGGACAAACACCCTGACTCGACCCGATCTGACCACTGCCCTCGCTACCATTGGGCGTGGCCAGTTTCAGCACCTTGATCGTCGACATTGAGACGGTCGGACAAGATAAGGAAGCGATCCCGGAACGTGCCCTGAAGATTCTTCTCGGTAGCCCCGGTACTGACGGTACTGATGACGGCGAGGCGCAAGCGGAGATCGTAGACCGTTTCGGACTGGACCCATGTACGGGCCGGATTGTCTGCATCGGTGTCTACTGGCTCGAGGTCGATCGCTCGCGTGTGTATTGTCAGAGTGATGAACGCGAACTGCTCGCGAATTTCTGGGCCGACGTGGCCCAGATTCGCCCCACACGGTTTGTTACCTTCAACGGAAAGTCCTTCGATTTTCCGTACATCAACATTCGAAGCGCCATTCTGGGTGTAATGGCCCCGAGAGAGGCCTTATTAGACACCCGACGTTTTTCTACGGACCGCCACTTCGATGTGCGCGAAACGCTGACCAACTACGATCGCTACAAAAAAGGAACTCTGGAATACTTTTGCGAAATATTCGGAGTGCCTTCTCCGAAGAACGGTATAGACGGAAGCAAAGTCGGTGCGTACTTCAAGGAAGGAAGAATCGACGAGATTGCCGAATACTGTCTCGCCGATTGCAAAGCGACCGCCAAACTCTATCAGCGAATCCGCCACTACTACCGATGACGGGAGCCAATTATTTAATCGTCGATAGCTGCGAGAGCGGAGTACGGACGTGAAACCCATAGCTGTCAATTCATAAAGTCTTGCACGGGCCTGTCACGCGACACGCTTCTCACTTCCCGGCTTGACAGCGGACCGGCACCACCCGTAGAAAGGATGCATGACTTCCGCCCCTGGCCAATATGCCTTGCTGTTTGTTTGTTGGATATCAGCGCTCGTCACCCTCGCCATTTTTCTCGAGAGTTGGTTCGCTCTCACCCGCCGGCCCCGCCTGGCCACTCTTCGCTCGACCGATGCACATGGAGTCCTTTCGGTCCTCGTACCCCTTGGCCCCAAGGTGGCCTCTGCCCTTCGCTGTCTGGGATCGATTCTCGACCAGTCCTACCCGTTTATAGAGTTGCTCATCATTTACGACGAGAAAGACTCCAGCCTTGCAGGTCTGGCGCGTGAGTTCGCCGGACTCCGTTCGCAAGTTCCCGTTCGACTGATCCCGGTAGGTTTCTCGATCGACGACGAGACAACCCGGATCCGTGCGCTGGATCAGGCCCAGTCGAGTGTGCGGGGATCCTGGATTCTTGTGGTGGATTCGGACGTGACTCTGGATCCCTGCGCTGTGGAATCGGTCCTGGAGTTTTCAGGAAGCGAAGACATTATGGCCTTGGCGCTATCTCCCGGTATCGAGTGCCGATCTCTCGGGCAGAAACTCCTCGCGCCGTCTCTGGAATGGTTCGTTCGAATGATCGCGGTTGTAGACAGGGGCCGGGAAAAATCAACCCGCCTGAGTCTTTCCGCTCCCTTCTTGCTGCTTCACGGCCATACGCATGCCTTGATCAACAAAATGAACAAGTTGCCTGGTATTTTGAACGAGTCCGGCTGGACTCTCTGGAGCTATAGGATCGAGGGGCTGAAGACATTTCAAGGGGACGGTTCAGGTTGGATCGCTCGCGAGGCGACGATCCGGGCGATAATGTCGAGTCTCAATACGGGCCCGTTAAGCGTCGGACGAGTGCTTGCATTCGTTTTGGGCAGCGCGGTCATCTCTATTGTTTCTGTGATTGGAATTCTATTCGGGACCTTCGCAGGGCAGGGAGGCTTTGCCAGCATGGGAATCCTGTACTTTTCCGCTTTCAGCTACAGTCTCATGGCGACCTCTTATTTTTGCTACTCTCGCCGCCTGGGTGCGGCCGCCTGGTTTGCACCGTTCTGGTTTTTCTCTCACGCAATGGCGCTTCTGCTGACGTTATTCGAGTTGCAACGTTCCGTGCCCGACTTGCCGGGCGTTACGCCAGCAAGACATCACAAGCCGGACACTCAAATTTTCTCAGAACGAAAGTAATTTTCGTCGGTCATCGATTCCGTCTCATCCTTTGCGCAGTCCGACGCGGAACTTTGGCGTTCTGCATCTGTTTGAGGTTGTAGACGGTGAAGAAAGCGGTGGCTGCCGCCAGCAGTGCAGATATGACGATGGCTGGAGTGCTGCCGAGTTGAATCGATCGAATGATCTGGATCGAGGCGATGACAAACAGGATAAACGCCGCCACCACCATGATGAAACGGTAGGCCACGGTTTCTCGGAAGGGAAGCACGGCCTCTTTCTTTTTGATCCGCTTGCGTCCCATGGCGCGTATTATACGCGGATCGTCAGAGAGTGCCCTCCAGCATCGTCAAAGCTTCCGTTAATTCATCCCGCGTGTGACCGTCTCCGGCCTGCGTCGCGACCGCGATCCCTTTTTGATAGGTTGATACGGCTTCCTGGACGCAGCTCTCGCGTTCATATAACTTTCCGAGCTGGTAATAAGTGGCAACATAGGCGGGATCGTTCTGGACAACTGTTTCAAATTCCTTAATCCCGTCATCGTGCTGGCCAAGCTTCATGTGCTCCATTGCCAGCGCATAGCGGGAAAACGAATCGTTCGGGTCTTCTTTGAGGAAACCCTTTAGCGCGTCAATTCGTGACATAGGTTAATGTGGATCCCGGTTGATCAAAGCTCCGCCCACTTGCCCTCGCCTTCCCACACCCGGACAGTGAACGCAAACGTGAACTTGTCGGCCAGCTTGGTTCGTAGAAGCTCGCATATGTTCTCAACGGAAGGGTACTCGATAAAGTCGTTCAGGGACGTGTGATCGTAGAGGCTCAATACGGCCCGCAGGTCTTGTTTCATCAGATCGAAGTCGAGGAGCATGCCCCCCGGACCGGTCTCCCCTTCGATGATGATCTCGACCTTGTAAGTATGACCGTGAAGCTGCCCGCACTTGGGGTGCCCAGGCAGGAAATGAGCGCAGTCAATGTGATCTGTAATGCCGAGTTTCATACATTAAAATAGGATGGGGCCCACCGGCCCCTCTAAAAGCAAACAATTAAGAGTGCACTAACAGGGACGCTATGCCGTGATGTAAGGAACTAGGACGCCGGCCGGTCCCCCCATGCCGCTTGTTGTTCGATTATGCCTGAATTGGCGGGGGCCCACCGGAGACTTTGAGCGTAGACCTTCAGTGCCCACCAACGGCAGACTTGTTGTGGCTCGCTTAGAATAGAGCAAAAAAAAATGCAGCCGAAGCTGCATTTTAAAGTGAAGAACGAATCCCCCATCAGATGATGGGGGATTCGTGGAATGCTTTAGCGACCGCCGTGGCCGCCACCGCCGCCTTTGCCTTTACCACCGGGGAACGGCCAAACAAGTTCGCCGGGAGCAATGCGCTCTTCTAATTCTTCTACTTTGATTTCGAGTTCGAGTTCGAATCCTTCGATATTCTTCGGTTCCATCCTGTTGTCCTCCTGACAGTAAGTATACTTATCGGAGCGTTCGTCCTAAGATTCACGCTCTAACAGAACCCCTCCGAAAAGGAGTCCGACGCTTGATTGCCCGTCATGGGAGCCCTGCGCTGAGCGGAAGCATATCATGGTCGACACGAGTGAGTACAAGCAAAAAAATACCTAAAACATCCGCCTAATCTAATATAAATAAAGTAATTATAGTTATTAATGTTATGAGGCGTTGAGATGTCTGAATTAGCTGTATTTGCTTGGAAAATCAAGGTCGGAGCCTAGGGAAAAGGCCTGTTTGGTCTGCACTAAAAAAAGCCCCCGCCAGACTGACGGGGGCTTTTTCTTAATTTGCGACGCTTAGTGACCGCCGTGGCCTCCACCGCCTTTGCCTTTCCCGCCGGGGAAGGGCCAAACGAGTTCGCCGGGGGCAATCTTCTCTTCCAGCTCTTCTATCTCAAGTTCGAGGTCGAGTTCAATTCCTTTGATTGTGTCCTTAGGTTCCATCCTGTTTCGTCCTCCTAATAAGAGTTATTCCCAATACGGGCACTGTTATGTTTCGGAGACACGATGCTTGTAAAGACTTTTCTGCAAAGCTCTTCTGTAGGGAGCTGGCCATTCGCCCCTCTTCATTCGAAGTAGTTGCCGAAGCGTTCGGCCAGATCGATCAAAGTCTTGGCGCCAAAACCGATCCCGCCCGCTTCGTAGTATTTCCAGGCCTTGTCTCTCATAAACGGACCGGCGATATCCAGGTGGGCCCATGCGGTTTTTTCAGGTACGAATTCCTGGAGAAACAGGCCGGCAGTCGAGGCGCCTGCCATCGCACCTCCAATGTTATTGATGTCCGCATATGGCGTGTTGAGCAAGGCCTTGTATTCCGCTGGAAGGGGCAGCTCCCAGAAGCTTTCTCCATGGTTTTCGCCTGAGGCGGTCACGGCGCGAATGAGCTCCGGGGAATTGCCCATGACGCCGGCGATACTTTGTCCCAGTGCACGAACACAAGCGCCGGTGAGCGTTGCGATGTCGACAATATGGGTTGCGCCCTCATCCCCCGCCAGGGCGAGACCGTCGGTCAGGATCAATCGTCCTTCCGCGTCTGTGTTGTCGACCATGATCGTCTTGCCGTTACGCGCCCTGAAAATGTCCCCGGGGCGCTGGGCTTCGCCGTCCGGGGAGTTTTCCGCCGCTGGAACGATGCCCACGACGTTCACATTGGGTTTCAGTTTCCCGATCGCCTTCATCGCAGCCAGAACCGCCGCGCCTCCCGACATATCGCCCTTCATTTCGAACATCCGGTCAGGCGGTTTCAGAGAGATGCCTCCCGTGTCGAACGTCACACCTTTACCGACGAGAGCCAACCGGTGAGGTGATCCGTTGGCGCGATACGACAGACGTATCAACCTGGGTTTATTGGCGCTGCCCTTACCGACCTCGATCAGGCCATTAAAGCCTTCCTTCTTTAATTGATTGGCGTCCCAGATACGGACGTCCAGCTTGGATTCTTTGGCAATTGCGCGAGCATCTTCGGCCAGTCGCGCCGGCGTGACTACCGATCCCGGCTCGTTGATCAGATCCCGAGCGTAGTTGACGGCTTCCGAGACAGTCGTGTAACGGTCGAGATAGCGCCGGTTCTGTTCATCGTTCGATTTCAAGGTGATCAGATCCACTCTCATCTTGTCGAAGAAATCTTGCCGTTCTTTGTTGTCCTTCTTGTAGCTGTCAAAGCAATACGCGCCCAGAATCGCCCCTTCCACAGCCTTTCCAACAAAAGGAGCGGCGGCTTCTGTATTCATGACGATCGAAACCCGTCGCAGTCCATGATCGCGGGCGGTGTGTATCGCCTTTGCCACGTAAGTTTTGAGGTTTTCCCAGACGTTGAATGCCGGGTCGAGCGACGTGGAATATACAGCAAGGTGAGTGGCCGCGCTCTTTCCCGTACGCGGGGCGAAGTATTCCCGGCGTTGCCGCTTCGTCCTGAACTTTCTCCGGAGGCCGTCGACGGTCGCTGCCAGGGGAGACCGTCCCAGGTCGTGTAGACGTGTTTCCTTGTCGAGTACGATCACAAGAAGGTCTGTCTTGACCTTCTGCGGATTATCATAGCGGAGTTGAACTTTCATCAGCCTTGGGTCCTCCAAAGTTATAGGGCGAGATCGCCCTCCATCATACGGGTAGACCTCATATCCGACAACGTTAGTGGCTGAAAGAAGGACCTGTTCTGGCCTCGAACTGGGCGATCTTGGGCCTTATGCGCTCTAAACTCCAGGTGCGGCTTAAAGAGCAGCTCGATAAGGAAGAGTTGGTACCCTCCCGGGACAAGGGCGACCCTTTCGTCCAGCTCCAGAACAATCCATGTGTGACCGGTTACCACAGGATTCCGGCGCGCGAGGCGAGTTGGGTTGATCTGCCGGATTCGCTGGATTCGAGATTCACCCGGGTGATGGTTGAGCGTGGAATCTCCAGGCTCTATTCGCACCAGGTGGAGTGCTACGAAAATGCCTGCAAAGGCCGCAACACGGTCGTGGTGACGCCTACAGCCTCGGGCAAGACCCTTTGCTACAACATCCCCGTATTACAGAGCGTCATCAAGAATCCGGACAGTCGGGCAATGTACCTGTTTCCGACCAAGGCACTGACCTATGATCAACTCGATGATCTCATCCAGTGGTCGGAAGCTCTGCCTGGTGAAATTAGCATTCATTCATACGATGGCGACACGCCATCCGACGCCCGCCAGGCGATTCGTGCCAAGGGCCACATCGTACTGACCAATCCAGACATGCTCCACAAGGGGATTCTGCCCCACCACACCAAATGGGCTCGCCTCTTTGAGAACCTCGAATATGTGATCGTCGACGAACTGCACACCTATCGAGGCGTGTTCGGGAGCCATCTGGCCAACCTGTTTCGTCGCCTGGAACGGATTTGCCGCTTCTACGGAAGTGCCCCACGCTTTATCTGCACCTCAGCGACGATAGCCAATCCCAGGGAGCTGGCCGAGAAGCTCACCGGCAAAGAATTCGAGTTGATCGAATCAAGTGGTGCGCCAGAAGGTGAGAAGCATCTGTTTTTCTACAATCCTCCAGTTGTAAATCGGCATCTGGGCATTCGGCGTTCATACGTTCAGGAAACCCGGCGCATTGCGGCAGGGTTTATCAGCCGGGCGAAAGGATCCATCGTCTTTGCGAACAGCAGGCTGATCACCGAAGTGCTGGTCCGCTATCTCAAAGAGGACTTGCGTCCCGGGGTCGGGAAAGAGGACCTTGTGGTGGGCTATCGCGGGGGTTATCTGCCCCGGGAGCGCCGGGCTATCGAGCGTGGTCTGAGGGAAGGTGCCATCCGGGGCGTCGTTTCCACCAATGCCCTTGAGCTGGGCATCGATATTGGAAGTCTCGATGTCGCGATTCTTGCCGGATATCCGGGAACGGTCGCATCGACCTGGCAACGTATGGGGCGAGCCGGGCGAAGAAGCGGAAGCGCCATAGGCATCATTGTGGCTTCGAGTGCCCCCTTGGACCAGTACATTGCCAACCATCCGGAGTATTTTCTGGAACAGTCGCCTGAAGCAGGACTGATCAACCCGGAAAACATCCACATCCTGATCAGCCATCTTCAGTGCGCGACCTTCGAATTGCCTTTCGGGGAGGATGAGTTGTTCGGTGTCCACGATGTTCGGGAGATCCTCGAATACTTATCCGAGAAAGGTTCCGTCCACAAGGCCGGGCAAAAGTGGCACTGGACGAGCGAGTCCTATCCCGCGGATTCGATTTCCATGCGGAGTATCAGTTCGGACAATTTCCTCGTGGTGGAAACGAGCGGGGAAGCCCGGATCATTGGCGAGGTGGATTACTCCAGCGCGTTTACAACGCTGCATGAAAAGGCGATCTATCTGCATCAGGGGCAGCAGTATTACGTCCGGAGCCTGGATATTCCCGAGCGGCGCGCCTATGTCAAACGTGTTGATTCCGAGTATTACACTGATGTGATTACCTACACCCACGTTCGGGTTCTGGATACGGCTGAAACGGAAAAAATCCATCAGCATGGAGAGGTGCATGTGGCGCACCAGGTCGTGGGCTTCAAGAAGCTGAAGTTCACTACGATGGAAAACGTCGGTTCGGGTGAACTCAGCATGCCGACCCAGGAGATGCATACGACGGCCTACTGGATTCGGATTCCGCGAAGTGTTTACGATCCGCTGTCTTTATCGGCGTCCGCCCGTTTGGATGGAGTACACGGTGTTGCCTACGCATTGGCGGCGATCGCATCTGTTTTTCTAATGTGCGATCGCCGCGATCTGGGATCTTCGGTTCAAACCGGCGCCGAAGAAACGACTCCGACCACCGAAGCCGCTCTTCGGAAAGCGTCCGAAGTTGAGCATGAACCCACGATCTTCATTTACGACAACTACCCCGGAGGCATTGGACTGAGCCGGCCGCTCTATGAGGTTCGCGAGCGCGTTCTCGAGGAAACCCGGCACTTGATTCGGTCCTGTGGCTGTGACGAAGGATGCCCATCCTGTGTGGGGCCGTTTCCCGGAGCGAAAGAACCGTCTCTGGCCATTCTGGACGCACTGTGCGGTGGGACAGCGTCACAGAAAGCCCCCGCTGTCAGCCGGTTCTCTGAGGAATGACCCGGTTCCGAAAGGCGCTGAACCGCCTTCGAGTTGAGAATCCTTCAACTCGTTTTTCGATTTCCGATCAACTGAAATTTCTAGGGGATACTCCACGCCCGAAACCCCAGCGCGATAGCGCTCACAGCGGGAACAAGGTCGCTGTAGCTTCGCTTCCCGACGGTCGCATCGAATCGACGGCTAACGGGAAGCACTACGTCATCACGAATTCCTATCCCGCCACCCACCATCACGGAAAAGTGTGCCTGGATCGGATGTCGTTGGACGATTTGTCGGTATTGCTCGAACTGGCGCGGTGCCCACATAAGGAGTTGGACCGCGCGCGGATCGTTTTTCTGGATACCGAAACGACCGGGGTCCAAGGTGGCACCGGAACATGTCCGTTCTTGATAGGATTGGGTTTCTTCCGTGGCGATCGATTCCAGGTTGTTCAATATTTCATTCGTGATTTCGATGAAGAGCCATCGATGCTGTCGGCTCTGGGTAAATTTCTTGAGCAATTCGAACTGATCGTGACCTACAACGGAAAAGCGTTTGATTTGCCCTTGGTTGAAAACCGTTGTGTCTTGTCACGGTTGGATCTTCCATTCCGGCACCTTTCTCACTTCGATCTGCTGTTCACAGCACGCCGTTTGTGGCGAGCAAGTCAGGGAAGTTGCCGGTTAACAGCTCTGGAGGAGAAGCTTGTCGGATTCGGGCGTGGGCCTGACATCCCCGGATCCATGATTCCCAGGGCGTATTTCGATTATCTTCGGTCTTCCGATGCGAGCATCATCACCAGCGTTTTTTCCCACAACGTCTACGATATATTTTCATTGGCTGCGCTAATGGTTCAAGCCTCAGACCAGGTTGTGTGTGATCCGGTTCTTGTTGACGAGGCCCTGGACCTTTATTCGCTCGGACGGGTTTTTGATAGAGCAAGTGATTGTTCGAAGAGCATGCGTTGTTATGAAATGGCATTGGAATCGCCACTTCCTGCGGCAGTTCGGGTCCGTATCCTGGAGCGTTTGACGGTGCTCTATCGGAGGATTGGAGAACACAGGCGTTCCCTGGACAGCTGCGAGGAACTGATCGCGCGTTCAGAGTTTAGTTTTATCGGGTACGAAGGTGCTGCGCTCTACTATGAATACCGTGGCCGCGATCTGGAAGCCGCGTCGAATGTGCTCGACCAGGCTCTGAACCGGACCGAAGGCCTGTCATGGATGGACCGTCGCCGGGCGAGCCTCCAGGCCCGAAAAGAACGAATCGAGAGAAAATTTCAGAAAGCTTCGAGAGTCGAGGAGGCACAGAAAGCGTTAACCGCAATGGCGCAAAGGCGCAAAGGTTTTATGGTGGGCTGATGGACCTGATCAGAAAGGTCGCTCTGGAACTGGAACAATACGAGCATCCCTTCTTTGAGTTTTCGGCAGCGGAAACTGTAAACGGTGTTGATGTGTGTGTGCGTTCGCAGCTGTCAGGGGTCCACTCGCCCGAATATCGATTCACCCTAAGCAAACGGGAAATCGACCACCCACAGTTTCGGTGGAGTTTCCAGGGATTGCTGTACGGAAATCTGAACGACTACATGGTCGAACTCTTCACCCGCTCCCCGGGCGATTAAACAATTCGACAAAAGAGACCTTTGCGTCTTTGCGCCTTTGCGGTGGAGTTCCGTCCGAATCTTCGTGTCTTCGTGTTGACCTCTTAAACCCGTTTGTCCTCGGACTCGCAAAGTTCCGCGACCGTGCAGTTCGCGCAGTCGGGCTTCTTGGCATCGCAGACCCTCCGGCCATGGTGGATCAACAGATGACTGAACAGAATCCACTTGTCCCGCGCGATGACGCGCATCAGGTCCTGTTCGATCTTGTCTGGACGCGATTCCCTGGAAAATCCCAATCTTCGTGAGAGTCTTTGAACGTGCGTATCGACGACAACTCCTTCGGCCTTGCCGAACGCGACACCGAGGACGACGTTGGCCGTCTTGCGAGCCACGCCGGGCAGTTCCAGAAGTTGGTCCATTTCCTCTGGCACCCGGCCGCCGTGTTTACTGTCGATAATCTTCGACGCTTCACGGATATGTTTCGCCTTGTTGCGGAAGAAACCCGTCGAATGGACCATCTTTTCGAGAAGCCCCGCTTCGGCCCGGGCAAACGCACGCGCGGATCTGTATTTTCTGAATAGTGCGGGTGTGACGAGGTTGACCCGTTTGTCCGTGCTTTGCGCTGAAAGAATCGTGGCGACCAGGAGTTGGAGTGGTGTAGTGAAATCCAGTTCGCAATCCGCGTCGGGATACGTTGCCTCAAGAGCCTCAGTAATTTTCTCGAGCCGTCTTAAGCGCGGCACCTATTTTTTCGCACCGCTGTTCGAGCCGGTCTTCGTGGGTTTCTTTGAAGTCGTTTTTTTGTCAGATGAGCTGGTCGAGTCGGTCTTGCCACCGTCGGCCTTTTTGTCTCCGTCCTTGTTCGAATCGGATTTCGATTCGTCCTTTTTGGTATCAGTGGCTTCACCGTCGCCCTTGGAATCCTTCTTTGCGTAGTCGGTGACGTACCAGCCAGAGCCCTTCAATTGGAATGAAGATTGGGAAATCAGCTTCGTAAGGGTTCCGCCGCATCCTTCATGTATCTTGAGGAGAGGATCGGAGAATTTTTGAATTTTTTCAATGACTTCGTCGCATTTGCTGCAACCGTATTCGTAGATCGGCATATCGATTTAATAGCACAATGACTTCGATATTGGAAAGAGACAGTCCTCTGGCGCCGCCCGGGTTGATTCGGATCGGCCTATCCCATACAATTTCCTTTTGGAGTCCGTACTTGATCGATCGCGCTCATAATTGAGGAGGCTACGAATGAGGAAGCAGTTGTTCTGGGTATTGGGGGCGGCGTGCCTGTTGATGGTGAGTGGAATTGGAGTCCCTGGTGTCAGTGGGGCTGAACCTCAGTCCAACTTCACGAATATCCAGGTGCTGACCGACATGTCCGACGGCGATATTCAGCGGCTGATGCAATCCTGGGCACGGCAACTGGGCGGCGTGTCCTGCATTGAGTGCCATGTCCAGGGAGATTTCGCCTCCGACGAATTGCCGACGAAGGTTGCTGCCCGGAATATGGCACGTATGGTGATGTCCCTTAACGAAAACTTCTTCCAAAGTCCGGAGTTTGAGAGTATCGGGCGCGAGGCCGAGTGTTTTATGTGCCATCAGGGATCGCTGGAAATCCCCCAGGCGGATTGACGCTGTAGCGGACTCAGGCGCTAAGGTATAGAATGGCGGCCCTTGATAGGGCCGCCATTTTTTTGTTTAAGGGTGTGGAGGTCGATGACGTGATCGATGAGGTTAGAAAGATATTGGTGGAGCTCGGAGAGGACCCGACGCGCGACGGTCTGCAGAAGACGCCCGAACGCGTCGAGAGCTCGCTGCGCTATCTGACGAGCGGATACAAGGAGGATGCCGACGCGATCCTCAACGGTGCTCTCTTCGAAGTTCCCTACGATGAAATGGTGATCGTCAAGGACATCGAATTATTCAGCTTGTGTGAGCATCATCTCCTTCCATTTTTTGGGAAGTGTCATGTTGCTTACTTGCCCGATTCCAAGGTGATTGGTTTGAGCAAGATCCCACGCCTCGTGGACATGTTCGCCCGCCGGTTGCAGGTTCAGGAGCGCTTGACGATGCAAATTGCTGAGACGATCAACGACAAGATACGCCCCCGGGGCGTCGGAGTCGTTGTGGAGGCGCAGCATCTGTGCATGATCATGCGCGGTGTAGAAAAACAGCATTCGGTGGCTGCCACGAGTTCCATGTTGGGGGCCTTCAAGGATGACCAGAACACGCGGAGTGAGTTCCTGAATTTGATCGGCCGGGCCTGAGTGGATAGCTATGGTCGACACGATCATTTTCGATCTGGACGGCACGCTGACACTCGTTCCGAGTCCGTGGCGCTATGTGCACGAACGCCTGGGACTTTGGGATGAGGTGGCCTCGGGGTTTCTGGATCAGTGGTTGGCCGGCGGCATTTCCTACGAAGAGTTCTGCCGGCGCGATTTCGGGCTGTGGAAGGGGCTGGAACTGGCCCAGATCGAGGAGTTGTTGGAAGAAATTGAGATCAATCCGCATCTTCCCGCTATCGTGGCTCGGTTGAGGGAACAGTCCATTCAATCCATTATCATTTCGTCAGGTTTTTCATGTGTTGCCCGCCGAATCCAGTCAGAGTTCGAATGGGAACCGCTCCGCATCTACGCGAATGAACTCATCGACGGTCCCGAAGTGAGGATTCGCGTTTCCGCCGATCTGGATTCCCCGCTATCAAAGAAGCGCCTCGCGGAAACGGCGCTTAGTGAAATCGGAGGCGATCCGAGACGCAGCCTGGTGGTTTCAGACTCGAAACGGGATCTGGAGATGACGGCCCAGTGCCGGTACCACCTCCTGGTCGAAAACGAAGCCGATCTAGCCCAGGTACACGAATATCTGGATCTTCGCGGTTGAACACTATGAACGATTCGCTCAAATATAAGGCTGCCGTAGCGGCGCTGGACGAAGTAGGCGATGGCATGGCCGTGGGCTTGGGAACGGGTTCGACCGTGACCCATTTCATTCGGGAACTTGGCAACCGCGTGCGCGACGGCCTGAAAGTGACCGCTATCGCGACCTCTTCGCAGTCGGAGACGCTGGCACTCGAGGTCGGTATTCCCATCGTTACGTTTCAAGATCAGAAAGAGCTGGATCTTACCGTCGATGGGGCCGACGAAGTGTCACCCGAGCTCAACCTGGTTAAAGGTCTGGGTGGTGCGCTGGTGAGAGAGAAGATCGTTGCAGTTGCGTCTCGTCGACTCGTAATTGTCGTTGATGACAGTAAGTTGGTTGACCAACTCGGAACCCGCTCGCCAGTCCCCGTGGAGGTCGTTCCTTTCGCGGCTGACATCGTGATGCACCAGCTGGGCGCAATCGGTGGCCAACCCAGGCTTCGGGTCATGGAGTCGGGCCGGCCGTTTGTGTCCGACAACGGGAATTTCGTTGTTGACTGGCACTTTGGGCCGATAATAGATCCCCCAATGGTTGAACGGCGATTGAAGTCCGTGTCGGGTGTTGTCGACTCGGGAATTTTTTCCGACCTGGCGGATCGGGTGATTGTCGCCCGCGGGACCGGTTTGGAAATACTCGATCGCTAACCCTAATCAAAGTGACGCCGCTTTTTCTTAAAGACAACGAGGTCGCCGATCTGGTGTCGGTTTCCGATGCGATCGGCGTTCTTCGAACCGCTTTCCGGCAACAGGCTGCCGGTGAAGCTACTTCCAACCCTCGACAACGACTGGCAACCGGCACTGCTTTTCTGCACATGCTGGCCGGCGCTATCCCAGGTTACTTCGGATACAAAGCTTACGTGACGAGTCGAGCGCGGTCGCAGTTCATGTTCTTCCTGTTCGACTCCAATACTTGCGAGCAACTGTCGATCATGGAGGCGGACCGCCTCGGGCAGATCCGTACCGGCGCGGCGACCGGAATAGCGACCGAATTCCTTGCACCCGATGATGTGACGGTGGCCACTATATTCGGAGCCGGGTGGCAGGCCCAGAGCCAATTGCTGGCAATGGATGCGGTTCGGGACCTCAACCGCGTCTGGATCGTCAACCGGCATCCGGAGCGTGCGGAGCGATTCATAGAGAAGATGGCACCGCAGGTAAAGGCAGAATTGAAGCCTGCCGTTTCTGCCGAAGATGCCGTTCGGGAAAGCCGGCTCGTAACGACGATAACCAACAGCCGTGAACCTGTTCTGTTTGGAGACTGGGTTGAGGCTGGGACCCACGTCAACGCGGCGGGAGGGAACATGTGGCTTCGCCGGGAAGTGGACGCGGATCTGGTTCTCGCTTCGGAGAGACTCGTCGTCGATTCGATCGAACAGGCGCGGATTGAATGCGGAGAGTTCCTGCCCGTTCTGGTTACAGGCCGCAGGCACTGGGATGAAGTACTCGAGTTAAAAGATATAGTGGGGTCTCAGTGCGGCCGCGAAACGTCCGAGGAGCGGACGCTCTTTAAGTCTCTTGGACTGGGTCTTGAAGACGTGGCCCTTGGAGCCCTGGTTTATGAGCGGGCCAGGGAGCGAGGCGTGGGTCGGAGCGTAAATTTCTAGGGGTTTCAGGGCAGGGCTGGAATTTGCAGGTATAAGTCGTCACCCCGGACTTCGCATGGAAACGTGGGTGCAGTCAGAGTTTTTCCCTGGCAACTTCCGTCCTCGAGGCGGACCCTCCAACCGTGCCAGCCACAAATAATGACACCATCTTGTGCAATACCCTCCGTCAGCGGAAAACCCAGGTGGGGACAGAGATTTTCAAGCGCATAGAAGGTCTGATCCCACTGGAAAAGAGCGATGTCCCGTCCGTCAATCGTGACGCCATGACCCATCCCGTCTTCGGGAACCTCTTCGACGGAACCCACACGGACCCATTTTGTCGTTGCCTCCATTGCGACGCTCCCGGCAACAGTCTAGCAAGGGGACAGGCGCCTCATCCCAGAATCGACCCTTGAATCTCTTGGCTTGCGAATTCGGGAATCAATGCGGCTGTCTTGATGATGCTTCACCTCGACACAGGGCGTCGGACGGCTTGGGCATACCGAAACCCAAGCGTAGACACATGTTATACTTACCTCTTTTCCGCTCGAAACTCAGTCGCCCGATATCATCGAAAGATTGCTCTGAAACAAATGTCAAATTTTAAAGTTCTGCTGACTGATGGGATCGACAAGGCCGGCGTCGACCTGCTGAGTAAAACTGAAATCATCGAGCCACTTCTCGAAGCGAAACCAGGGCGCCGGAAGCTACTTGAAATTGTTTCCGAAGTAGACGGCATCGTCGTTCGTAGCGCCACCCAGGTCGATCGCGAATTGATCGAAGCGGCCCCGAGCTTGAAAGTCATTGGCCGCGCCGGAGTTGGAGTCGATAATGTCGATATCGATGCCGCTACCGAACGCGGTGTCATCGTAATGAACTCCCCGAGTGGATCCTCCACCACGACGGCGGAACACGCCGTGGCGATGATGTTCGCCCTCTCTCGCAACATTCCACAAGCATACCGCCTGCTTAAAGAAGGAATTTGGGACAAGAGCTTGTTCAAAGGCGTGGAACTCAGAGCAAAAACACTGGGTGTGGTCGGGCTGGGCCGTATCGGAAGCGAAGTGGCGCGCATGGCCCGGGGAATCGGTATGACTGTGATGGCGTACGATCCTTTTATCCGACCCGACGCGGAACAGGCTGCGGGACTTCAACTGGTTGCACTCGATGAGCTGTTTGCCGAGGCCGACTTCATCTCTGTTCATACACCGTTGACCGCCGAAACGCGAAACCTGATCGATGGTGCTGTTATCGCGGGTATGAAGGACGGTGTTCGGCTCATCAACTGCGCACGTGGCGGAATCATCAACGAGGCCGATCTTGCCGATGCCCTTGCTTCGGGTAAGGTCGCAGGAGCCGCATTTGACGTCTTCGATTCGGAACCGAACACGGATTCTCCCCTGTTTGACCTGGACAATTTTATTGCGACACCGCACCTCGGCGCCTCGACAATCGAAGCCCAGCGCAAGGTGTCGGAAGACATATGCCGCCAGATTGCAGATTATCTGATTAAGAATACGATCCGCGGTGCGCTGAATTTTCCTCAACTCGATGCAGGGCAGCTCGACCGCTACAGGCATTTCGTGGACCTTGTCACACGGCTCGCGACCTTCGCCATTCAGATCGCGGACGGTCCTATGGAGAGCGTTGCAATCCGGTATTCGGGAGAAGTGTGCGACATGAACCTCGAATATCTAACATCGACCGTTATGCGGAAGCTTCTTTCTCCAATTCTGGGTGAAGAGATCAACCTGATCAATGCCACACGAATTGCGCAACAGAGAGGCATCAAGCTGGAAGAGACACGTGTGCAGGTACCGGAAAACTTTACGAGCCTGGTGCAGATAGAAGTCCGCACCGAAAGGGAATCGCGCCGTGTGTCGGGCACGGTGTTCACGGACAAGTTGCCGCGGATCGTTGCGGTGGATGGCTACGAACTGGAAGTCGTACCGCGTGGCCACATGATTTTCTTGACGAACAACGATAAGCCCGGTGTCATTGGTGACATCGGGACGGTACTCGGGAAATGCGGGGTCAACATTGCGGGTATGCATCTGGGCCGGGAGATCGAGGGTGGAACGGCCCTGGCTCTCTTGTTGATCGACGCTGCCATAAGCGAAGACGTCGTCAATCAAGTCAGAAATATTGAAAACGTTCTGACCGCGAAAGCTGTCCGAATCTGATCCGGCCGCAGGTTGCCAGGAGTTCTGTCATGCTGGGGACGAGCGCATCGTTGGCACGGCACACCGTAATCTCCGTTCTATTATTTCTGATTGCTCCCATCAGTCTGACGGCGCAAGATCAGTTCGCCAACCTCGGTGGCACAGTCACCGAGGCATCCGGAACACCTGTTGAGATGGCCGAGGTTCGCCTCCTTCTGGCTGACGGCCGTGTTTTTGAAGCTGTAACTGGAAGTGACGGCAATTTCTCTTTTGAGATCGCGGAGCCGTTCCGGTTTGAGGTGGGGCGGGCCGGTTTCCGCACAGTGCGGACGACGAGTGTTTCCCTGACTCCGGGGGAAAGCTATGAAATTGATTTTGTCTTGCTGGCTGGAAATCAATCCGATGTAGAGCTTGTCGAACTCCTGCTGCGGGACCCGATCCAGTTCAACGAAGGATCGACTCCATTGGCCCGTGCGGATCTCCCCCGTTCAGATCGGCTTTTCGGTCTTCGTGGCGGGCTCAATATATCCGGTATCGCTGAGGGTTCGAGCCAGCAGTGGATCGCTGCTTCCGGCAGCGTTTTTGCCAGTTCTCCCAACTCAACAGCTTTGATCGAACCCTCTCGGCTGTCGGCGGAGTTTACGTCCAATATGGGTGTAGACGACTCGCTTCCTCCCGGTAGTTCCAGGTTCAGTGGAAACGCCTATTATTTTCACCTCAACGACGCGCTCAACGCCCGTAACTACTTCGACCTTCCCGACGAGCCGATTCCACCGTTCAAGTATCACTTCTTCGGATTTGAGCTGGGAGGCCCATTGGCAGAGCGGACGTTTGTTTTTGGCAGGTACTGGGGATTGCGTATACGGCAATCCGTGACCCGCGCGGCCACTGTTCCGCCCCCGGCCTGGATCACCGGTGACTTTTCCTCTCTAGTGGAGCCCATTCTGGACCCGGAGACCGGCTTTCCGTTTCCCGGTAATAGAATCCCGGCCGACCGTATCCATCCGGTCGGGGCAACTCTTGGGGCGCTCTTTCCCAGGCCGAACGTCGCCGGTGAAGATATCCAGAACTTCCGGACTGTGGGTGCTCTTCGGACAGTGGCCGATGCCTTTGGTGTCCGCATCGATCACAGGATCACGGTGAGCGACGAAACTTCTTTCGAGTACCAGTACAGCAGAGACACCACGGATGACCCGTTCAACTTCGTCACCGGAATTACGAATCTGCCGGGTTTCGGGGTTCGGGATTCCCTCGAGACGCACACTCTGAGAATTTCGAATGCCCACGTGTTTTCCCCGGCTCTCGTCCATCAAGTCAGTTTTTCCCTCGGATATCTCGAGCAACCCCGCAGCATCCAGAGCAAGGCCGAGTATCCGGCCGTGATCATTACCGGGTTCTCCAATGTGGGCCAGGCCACCAACTTGCCGCAGCAGAGGCGCAACCGGACTCTTGAAGTTTCCAGCGGCGTGTCCTGGGTTCATAGACGTGCGACGACTCAGGTTGGCGGCAGCCTGCGACACTTCAACTTCGACGCGTTCATAGACCTGTTCAGCCGGGGGCAGTTTCAGTTCAATGCGGATTCTTATTCACAGAACTCTTTCGCGAACCTCTTGCTGGGCCTTCCCGCGAACGCCGTACGCATTGAGGGTGACACGGACCGTCAGTTTGATACCTGGACCAGCGGACTCTACATGCAACACGTGTGGAGTCCCCGCCCGGGCCTCGATATCAATATTGGGCTCCGCTACGACTATCAGACGCCGTTCAGCGAAGCTCGAGGGCGCGTCGCAAATTTCAGCGCTCAAGGGGCGCTCAAGGTGAGCCCGAAACAACTGTATGCGGTCGATGCCAACAACTGGAGCCCCCGGATTGGATTGGCCTGGAGTCCTATGGCCGATACTGTGGTTCGTGCGGGCTACGGGATTTTCTACGACAATCTGTTGGTCGGCGACAGCTTGTTCCTACTCGGTCTGAACCCGCCTTTCGCCAGTTTTGATGTCGAAAATAACGATCCTGTTCTCCCTCGATTCGACCTCGGGAGCGTGTTCACAGATCCGACTTCTTCGATACCTCCAAGTGTGTTTTCGGCCTCTCCTTCTCTCCGGAATCCTTATGTCCAGCACTGGAATCTCCTCATCAGTCGCACCCTGTTTTCCGACTACGACGTAAGCCTCGGCTATATCGGACAAAAAGGGACGCATCTTCGCCGACAGGTGAACCTGAACCAGCCGACGCCCGGACCGGCAGTCACTTTGGACGATCGGCGGCCGTTCACTGACTTTGCAAACATTTTCCAGTTCGAGACAAGCGCGTCGTCGACAGCGCATGCTGCGGACATCAGCGTCGTGCGACGGTTCACAGGTGGGCTGGGATTCGGCGGGACGTATCGATTTGCCCGGATGATCGATGATGCCACGCTGATCAGTATTCTTCCGCAGAACAGCCACGATCTGAAATCGGAGAAAGGACTTGCCGATTTTCACGTCAAGCATCGCCTTTCACTGACAGGCACGCTCGATCTGCCGTTTCTTAACGGGTGGCAGCTGCAGGGCATTGGCCTGTTTCGTTCGGGCACACCCCTGTCGGCGATTGTCAGCTCTGACGTGGCCGGAACGGGAAGCCCGATCGTCAATCGTCCGAATCTGATCGGGGATCCACGGGTCGACAATCCCAGCCCGTCCCGATTCTTCAATACCGAGGCCTTCGAAATTCCAGAACTGGGCAGGTTCGGTGATAGTGGCCGGAACGTCATCATTGGTCCCGGACTGGCAAACGTAGATTTGGCTCTGAGACGAATGTTCCGTCTTTCGGATCAATATCAGGTGGAGTTCCGTGCCGATTTCTACAACGCTTTCAATCACGCGAATTTCATCGCGCCGCCAGCGACACAGAATTTCGCTGATTCCCCGGAGTTCGGTGCGCTGTTCGTCGCGCGCTCACCCAGGACGATACAACTCGGGTTGACCTTATTCTGGTAGGTATACCCACACCTTAGCGCTAAACTAACGTCTAACGTCTTGAATATGAACCAACGCAACAAACGGATAAGCCCCTTTCGGTATGTTCTGTGCCTGCTTGCCCTGCTTTCTTTGAGCCAGAATTCGCTTGAGGGGCAGACACCGGTCGAGCGTCCGGAAGTGCACGCGGAATTTGGTTTCGGATTCCTGCCCTGGTCTTCGGAGGCGATCGAGAGTCTGGATTCAGAAGACGTCCGAACGCTCATTTCCGGACTTCACAGGGGATGGTCCGTCGACAAGTTTATTAACGAGACCGAACGACCACGCCTTCGCATCCTCACGATAATGGATGAGCTGGAGACTGCCGGATTAGTCCGCGGCCGATCCGACTTCGACATGAGACCGGGTTTTCCAGTGCTTTTTGAGCAAGACCTGGTGGCAATCGATCCGCTGCTGGAACGTTCCACCAGGGAATTCACAGAAATCATTGAAGACCATTGGGATGAGATTGAGACCTTCCACAGGTCGCTTACAGCCGGCCAGGAGTTCCCCGAGCCGCAGAACATGTACCGTCTCGTTATCGGCGGCGTCCTTTTAGGGGGAATGATCGAAGTTCTCTTCGACGACAAGACTCTGCTGCCGGGCGCGCCCCGTCGGGCCAGGCGCGGCGACACATATTACACGTGGATGGTAGAAGGAGAAGAGAACCGCAGTTACCTGCTGCGCCAGACGGACCGTGTCGGCCGTCACGAGGTGTTCTCGGTCGGTCCCGTTGCTGAAGAAAATGTTCGCATTCAGATCGATGTTGTGGCCCAGGAAGGCCCCGTATACGAAACCGAGGATGCAAGACGCTGGCGGGTATTCACCAGTGTTTTCTCGAGAGACTATCTCCTGCCCTACATAAAGAGTCAGCGAAGTAATTTCCTGAGTATTCACTCCGATATTGAGGCATCGAAGTACAGCGCGCTCGCCGAGTTCGTCGCCTGGTACTATCAAGAACTCGTTCAGCGGACTGCGGACTCTTTGGTCGCAAGCGGACGACTCGAAGCACCCGAGACGTCTTACAAATACGCGCTCCGCGAAGCCCGGTAAGCGGCCACCGCTTACACGGATTTAACGGGCCAGGCCCTGCTTGCCTGCAGCCCGCCTGCCGGCGTTTCAGTCAAGATCAGATTCGACATCCGCCCCCGGGATTTATCTGCCAGAAGAATCTGCCTAATTGCCGGCTCCACCCTCCTGCTAAAATACCCCGATGGAAAATGATGTGACGACGGTTGATTCCTTGGACCAGGTTGCCCGAACACTCGGAATCGGCAGTATCCAACGTCATATCTTTCTTTGTGCAGACCAGACGACGCCAAAATGCGCCCCGAGGGATGAAACCAATCAATCGTGGAGTTACCTGAAGAAACGGCTTGCGGAATTGGGCCTCCAAGGGGCTCAGTCCTGTGTTTATCGTACAAAGGCGAACTGCTTGAGAGTCTGTCGACAGGGGCCGATCGCGGTTGTCTATCCCGAAGGCGTGTGGTACCACTCGGCAACTTCCGAGGTGCTGGAACGCATCATTAACGAACACCTCATTGAAGGAAACCCTGTTGAGGAGTTCGTCTTCGCCAAGAATCCTCTGTAGTTTGTTCGGCATGGACAGATCGATGCATGAATCGGGAAGTCCCGGTGCGAGCGTGTCCTGGCGTGTTGCTGATCTGCGCACGGAAGCGGGTCAGCTCTTGACCTTGGGGCTTCCGGTCATTGGATCGCAGTTGGCGCACGTCGCGATGAACTTTGTGGATACCGTTATGGCGGGCAATCTGAGCCCGCAGGCTCTGGCTGCGGTGGCTCTGGGCAGCAGCATCTGGACCACGACAGCGCTGTTCGTAATCGGTCTCCTGATGGCCGTTACCGCTTCCGTTTCTCAACTCTTTGGTGCCGGCAGGCACGAGGAAATCGGCCGATTCGTCCGGCAGGCGCTGTGGCTCGGTCAGGGACTGGGCTTGGCGTGCTTTGTCTTCATCCGCCAGATCGACCCCCTTTTTTCCTGGTTGGAGATCGAGCAGGAGATCATTCCGACGACCCTTGGATATCTGGACGCGATCACCTGGGGTCTTCCCGCCATGTGTGGATTTATCGTACTGCGGCATTTCAGTGAAGGCGTGTCAATGACCCGTCCCGTCCTCCTGATCAGCCTGATCGGATTGCTGACGAACATTGGCGGAAACTACGTTTTCATGTATGGCCGCCTGGGTTTGCCTGCGATGGGTGCGGTGGGATGCGGTTGGGCCACGGCCTTGGTGATGTGGATGATGTTGCTGTCGCTTACGATCTACGTATTCGTCGGGCCGTACTACCAGCGGTTTCACCTCTTCCGTTCCTTCGATTGGCCACGCAGGGATGACCTCCTCGAGACACTCGTATTGGGTCTGCCTATCGGGATCAGCCTGTTTCTGGAGGCCAGTCTCTTCGCTACAGTTGCCTTGCTGATGGGATCGTTAGGAATTAATGCAGTAGCCGGACACCAGATCGCGATCAATTTCGCGTCGATCACGTTCATGATTCCTCTCGGCCTGTCGATGGCCATTACAGTGAGAGTCGGCCAGGCCGTGGGTCGCGGCTCTCAGGGGGCGGGACGCCGTTCGGCCTTTGTCGGACTCGTCCTGGCTCTGGCCTTTATGTCGGCCTCCGCTACCACCATGTTCTTGTTTCCTGAGTGGATCGTCGGAATTTATACGGACGATCCGGAGGTCCGGTCCATCGCCATGGATTTATTGTTAATGGCCGCCATCTTTCAAATCTCGGATGGCGCTCAGGTGGCCGGAGCGGGAGCGCTTCGCGGACTGAAAGACACGACGATCCCGATGGTGATGACGCTGATTGCGTACTGGGGCTTGGGCCTGCCCCTGGGATATACCCTGGGGATTGTGCGTTCGATGGGACCCCAGGCGATGTGGATCGGCCTCATCGCCGGGCTGACAGTCGCCGGAGTTTGTCTGAACGGTCGCTTTTACTGGATCACACGCCGCCCGGAGAGGAACGCTCTTCTTTGAAGAGCCCCACAGCATGGGCTCAAGGCAATGCTCTTTTTTGGGAGACCGCTAATGTACGTCGTCTTCAGCATCAACAAGATCAAAGCGCCCCACCTCGACGATTTCGTGAGGAACGTTCGTCTCCACGCCGGTCGGAGCAACCGCGAGCCCGGCTGCGTCCGCTATGAGGTGCTCGAGGACACTGCAGATCCCCAGACAATCTGTCTGTATGAGGTGTTTGTGGACGAGGCTGCCTTTCACCGACATGTGAGGGCTTCTTACTACCTGGAATGGATGCAGATGTCTAAGGAGTGGCGGCACCGCGAGCAACGTACCCGTCACGTCCTGAAGTTCCTCCACACTCCTCTCACCCCCTGACCGGCATGCCCCCGAACTTCGGAGCGGAAACCTCGCCTGAGGGCGCTCGCGAACCTCCATGATCAAAAATCAAAGCCGGCAAACAACCTGAACAGGAGGCCGCGGTACAACTCGATGTTAAAAACGTGTTCAAAGAGGAGATAAACGACGATCGTCACGCCAACGGTCACACACACCGACAAGCGCGTCGATTCCTTTGAGACAAGTCGCAACAAGACAAACATGAACGCTGCCATGCCTGCGTAGTGACCCATAACAAAGATCAAAGCCAGCAGCAGCGCCATCCAGGCGATAAACCCGATGGCGACGTTAACTTTTCTGTTCTGTCCGCGGACGGCTCGCGATAGTTCCGCCAGCAGAACGTCCTGTTCGGTGGCTGCTCTCGTCTGTAACAACTGCGCGGCAATAAGGAACAGCAGCGGGACCATTATGAAGAGTGGCGCTCTGGCCGAGACGATGTCGTAGTTTAAGGCCACCACAAACCCGGCGCTCACGACGATCCCGATAAACGAGACGAAGCAAAGCTCCAGCGCCGCCTTTCGAGGACCGCCCCGCTCCGCCCCGGTTTTCTGCTTTTCGTCCGTCATCGTGTCAGGGGCTCTGCCCGTCTGCGATCCCGGAGGATCGTCCATACGTTGTAGCCGAGGAACAGGATCATAATGAGTGTCAGTGTCAATGGAATTGGGTCAAAGATGAAGTACGGTCCGGACAATTGAAGTGCCAGGTAGAGATTCCGTTCGACGGGAAAGCCGAGAACGAAACCAATCAGCAACGCAGCCCTCGAGTAATCCAACTCTTTCATAAGGTAGCCAATGACACCGAAAACCAGTGCGACTCCAATGTCAAACCAAGATCGCCCGACGGCGAACGCGCCCGTAAAGACGATCGCGATGAGGACCGGCACCATGATTCCTCCCCGCAGTCCCGTTACTCTGCTCAGAGGATTGACAAGAAACATGCCGCCGACCATGCCGATGAAATTGCCGATAATTATCGTAAAGATCATTATGAAGACGACATCGACACGCGTGGTCACCATGTTCAGTCCGGTTTCCTGCCCGAGAACGAAGAGTGCACTCAGGAGAATGGCCATTGAAGAACTTCCGGGTACGCCGAACGCTATCGTCGAGGCGAGCGCTCCGCCTTCCACGGCGTCGTTTGCCGCTTCAGATCCTATGACGCCTTCGATATTCCCCTTTCCGAAAGTGTCTTTGGTTTTGGAGGATTGCTTCGCATGCCCGTAGGCTATGAATGCGGCAGCAGCACTGCCCAGGCCAGGAATCAAGCCCATCGTGACACCGATTGCGCTGCACCGCAGAACCAGCCACCAGTGCTTGAATGCTGATATGACTCCCTGAAAGATCTGCTTTTGAGTTTCCCTGGCCGAGAGCCTGCGATGGCCTTCACCGGTCAAGGTGCCTCCTCCAACCCAGAGCTCGAACATCTCCGCCACGGCGAACAAACCGAGAATGACCGGCACGAGTTCGAGCCCGTCGCGCAACTCAAGCAATCCGAACGTAAATCGTTCCTGATTCGTTACGTTGTCGAGACCAATCATTGCCAGCAGCAATCCGGCCAACGCCGCAATAAGGCTACGGGAAAGGTCCTCCTTACCCAGCACCGCCACAAACGTCAGTGCCAAAAACGCCAACACGAAAATCTCCGGTGGGCCGAAGAACAATACGATCTGTTGCAACACCGGTAATAGCAGGGCCAGGGTGAAGGCGCCAAAGGTTGCGCCCAGAAAACAAGCCGTCAGAGCCGCCCCGGCTGCCATGGCCCCAAGGCCCTTGTTTCTCATGGGTGGACCGTCCAGCAGGGTTGCCGCGTTCTGGCCGGTTCCCGGCGTGCTGAAAAATATGGCGGTCAGTCCACCGCCTTGAGCGACCGTTGCGTGAGCGCCGAGCAGAAATGCGATGCCGGGCGCCGGATCCAGTGAATAGAGGAAGGGGATCACCATCGCCATTGCAAAATGGCCGCCGAGACCCGGGATCACGCCAATCATCAGCCCAAGCAGCGAACCCGCCAGCAGGTAGGGAAACACTTCGATGCTGATCGACTGTAGAAATCCGCTCAGAAGGCCGTCGACTATACCCATATTATCGCCGCTTATCCGTCAATCATCCGCCGTTCGCGACCGGTCCGCTTAGGGAAAAAGTATTGGCGAGTGTACTCCGTGAAGCGGTGCAACTGTAGTCCTGACTTCGGCGACGGGCGCGGTCTGGTTCAGGTCAGCAGGGAATGCTGTTCAAGGTAAAGGAACGAGAGGTGTCGGTAGTGCATCAGTTTGAAATTAGACGTTAAATCCTTTCACGCCTCCGATATGCTTAGAGGCATGGCAAAGAATCCCAAGACGAAGCGACCCGCCGACGTGGTCGGGAATGCCGTGCGCGTGATGCAGATCGCAACTGGTGATGCTGAAGAAGAAGAGAAGGACCCTGACGCCATTGCCCGTGGCAAGAAGGGCGGTAAGGTCCGTGCGTCGAAGCTGTCAGCCCGCAAGCGCCGTGAGATCGCCAAGAAGGCGGCAGAGGCGCGATGGGCGAAGGAGCACGCCAAAGATAATTAGAGCGGCCGAATTTGGTCCCGGAGTTCTTTAGATTCCCTGCTGTCGGGCCTGTGCTTTCCGGAAATCGCCGTTACGTTCCTCAACCCGAATATCAGACCCTCCACCTCATCCGTCCCGACACAGAGGTCCCGCGCTACGTCTGCATTCTTAACACCACTCTTCTTCAGGTCGCCGAAAACGCTTTCGAGCACCTGTGATGTTTCGCGTTCGATGCCTTCCGGCTCCCACGATCTACCGTGCTTGTTTAATTCAATGCAGATGCCGCGATAGTAGTAGTCGGTTATCAGCCCTAGTGTGTGGAGACGGTGGGCTAGAAGAGAGACCGATACCTTCCAAATCTTCTTTTTTGAGGCGAGCGTCGAAACTGTTGGAGCACGCAGACGCCCAACGTTCGCCAATGCGCTCTTCTCTGGAACCAAAAACACTCCCGCGAATGTCTGGGCCTCTCTTTCAAAGGGTTGGCCTACCTGCTTGCGGTGGTGGTGGCGCAGCACGAGATGGCCCAGTTCATGAGCGGCATCAGTGCGGGAGTGCTCTGGAGTCTTGATGGTATTCAGGAACACCATCGGCACATCATCTGCCCAGAGCGAGAAGGCATCGACGTTCCTGGTCCTTTCGATCAGGGAAAACACCCGGACGCCTTTCGCTTCCAGAAGGCGAACCATATTACCAATTGGCCGCTCACCAATCCCCCAATACTGTCGCAGGACCGTCGCCGCGACAGGGGGCTTGTACATGGACAGGTCCGGGATATCTGGCTCAGGAAGGTGGTACTTCGCGTCGATCCACTTGTTGAGTTCCCACGCAATCCCAGCTACTGAAAATGCCGAAGCCTTCTCTGCGGCAGACATCGTGCTGAGCGCACGGAATGAAGCGGATCCAAGTTTTGCGAGGTCTCCACGATAGAAGAACGAAACTGGAAAACGTAGCACTTCGGAAAGCGACACGATCTCGCCTTCGGTGGGCTCGACCTCTCCGGTGATGAATCGGTGGAGCCGTTCGCGGCTTATTGCGGACTGCTTCGCCAGAGAAACCTTCGTGAGTCCGCGACGCATTCGCGCCAACTCCATCCGGTCCGGATTGAAGATGGTGTCAGTTGCCACGGCGACGAACTTCGACTATCGGCTCGACTGGCTCGTCTTCGGGTCTGGGCATCACTTCAGGACTTCCCGGAATGCGCCCGAGTATCAGCCGCTCTGACCACGCGGTTATCTTTCCTGCTTCATCAATCTTCGTCGGATGCGAAAGTTCGGACCGGAGTTCACCGTCAACGAGGCAGTGGAGGAGAAACCACGTCAACTGGTATTTGTCCTGCCCATCGTCATCTGGGGCAAACACTTCTGCGTTGGTTTGTTCGGCGGAGTTGACGAATTCCAAGGCGGCTTGTCGATTACGGTAAACGACGCGCCGAGTGACCAACCCCTTTCCATGTCTTGTCGTTGGCTGACGCGCCACGCTGGCGGTTCCCGTCCACTCGTCGCCGCTTGCGACAACGATAGCCATCCTGCCGTCAGGAGCTACCAGCGTCTCGAAGTTTTTGGTCGATTCCCGAATCCAGCCGAGCGGTAGCCCGAGTTCTCGGAGGCGGCACGTCGATTCACCGTACATGACGCTGCCACGATAGGTTGCCGGATGATTCTCTGTCGTTCGTGCCCGGTCCGCCATCCCGGCCTCAAGCGCCGAGAGCAATAACTCGCCGCTAAGGGTTGACTGCAATTCGCGGAGCCGCTGCTCCACCTGTATCGGTTCCGAAATGATGATCCTTTCTATCGAACTCACTTAAACCCCCTTAGTTCGGGCGGTGTCACATTTTCGGATCTCATTATAGATCGAGAAATGTGCATAGCTCAAGCTCTAAACTGAGATATCCTTTGTTTTCATTAAATTGAATGAAACCATTGACAATGCTTATAGGTTTAAGCATAATAGTCAGTATGAATAAGCTAGACACCAACGCCCGCGCTCAAATCCTTCACTTACTGTGCGAAGGAAACTCCATGCGTTCGGTCTCCAGGATCGCAAACGTGTCGTTCAATACCGTTAATAAGATCCTGATAGACTCGGGTCGCTCTTGCGCTACGTTCCATGATGAAAGAGTGCAGAACGTAAAAGCAAGACGGGTCCAGTGCGATGAAATTTGGAGCTTCACCTACGCCAAACAGAAGAACGTCGGTACGGCTAAAAAGGCCCCTGACGGGGCTGGTGATACGTGGACGTGGACGGCGCTGGACAGCGACAGCAAGCTGATCGTGTCATGGCTGGTAGGTGGACGAGACACCGAATATGCCGCGATGTTCATGGACGATGTTAAGAACCGTCTCGCCGGTCGCGTCCAGTTGACCACAGACGGACTTAAAGCATACCTGGTGGCAGTTGAAGGCGCTTTCGGTGCGGATGTCGATTTCGCACAACTTGTGAAGCTCTACGGCGAACCGAAGACCGCCAGTCCGGAACGCAAGTACAGCCCTTCAGAATGCACGGGTACACGATGTTACGCGCGGGAGGGACGCCCAGACCCGAAGCACATTTCAACGTCTCACGTCGAACGCCAAAATTTGACAATGCGGATGCACATGCGGCGGTTTACTCGCCTGACCAACGGATTCTCGAAGAAGTTTGAGAATCACATGTGGATGGTTGCCTTGTACGCGGTCTATTACAACTTCCTGAAGATACATAAGACCCTGCGAGTGACGCCAGCGATGGAAGCAGGTTTGACGGATCGAGTTTGGACGTTTGAGGATATTGTTGGGCTGATCGACGCGAACGCCCCGAAGCCGGGATCACGCGGACCATACAAGAAGCGGATTTCAAACTGATGCACTACCGAGGTGTCGGGTCATTGCGGTCAGGAGACGACTACAGCTCGCCTTTGATCGCCCTGACAAACAACTGCTTGATCTCATCCGGCATGACGGTTGCGTCAACAACGAATTGCCGCATCTCCTCGGCTGAAGCATAGCTGATCGGCCGTCCGGATCTTTCAGCGTCCGCTAGCAATTCGGGATCATGGAGGGCGTTGTAGAAAGCTTCACTCAAAAATTCAACTCTGTCGGGCGGCGTACCCGGGGGTGCCGCGATCGGACGTCCGACCGCATGCAGGTTTGCCCAGGCCGTGAGAATGGCCCGGGTACGCCCGGGATCAGCGGTCTGGTCGACCAATTCAGAGGTGGTGGGTACATCGGGAAGTTCTGGAATTCTTTGCTGGCCGCTCTGGAGAACAACCGTATCCCTGCCCGTGCCGACTGCATCCAGAGCGCTACCCCAGGATCCCCATGTGCCGATGATATCGCCCCTGAGCATTGCCTGTCTCACCACAGCCGAGCTATCGAAGCCGTGGATGACATCCAGCGGGAAATCGAAGGCCTCGTTGGTAATGACGGCGTCCACATACGTGCTGCCGCCCAAGCCGGTTGCGCCGATCTTGAGCTGGCTGCCGGATTGCCATATCTCTTCAATGGATTCGAAGCCGCTATCAACGGACACGGCAAAGACCCTTGGATCGGACACGACACGCCCGAGGAACTCAAACTCGGCGATCTCATAGTCGGCACCCTGAATCCCCGCGATTTCATTCGTTACCATGGCGCTGCCGTTAATCATGCCGATCGTCAGGCCGTCACTGGGTGCGTTAAATAAATCGTTAACACCCCTCATGCCGCCGGCACCGGGTAGATTGACGATGTCTACACGCGCGCCGGTATAATTTTCAATATAAGGCGCAAGGAGACGCCCATATTCATCGTATCCACCGCCAGGGATGTAAGGGACTATCCAGCGAATACTCCGGCCGTCATAAAAAGCCGCGGCACCCGTTTTGGGTTCCCCTCCGTTGTCCTCAGACTGGCAGGACGCCAATCCGCATAGAGTGAGTGCGACAATCAGGCCCAATCCCATCATCCGGTGCACGATCCTGGCATGTCCCATCGGTTTCTCCCGAAGTGTCAAGTGAGCTTAACGCTCCTGCGCAATTCCCGGAAAAGTATGCAGCAAGGTTTCCGTATATTACAAGCGTGTATCGTCGATCAGAACGTTATCCATGCAATACTGATTTTTGCTATCCTCGTTTCTTTCAGCTGACGTCAGGGTTCCCCGAAAATAACGATGAAAGATCCTTCCACTAACCCAGACGCAGATCCCTCGCCCGGGAACTACCACAGTCAGAAAGATCGAATCTTTGTTCGATCGATTCGGGGTGAGTATAACCTGAGGGAGGAACTGAAACGCCTGCGCTCGATGCCGCGAGTCCGGAAAGCCAAAAACATCAAGTTCGTCGACGGTCCGCAAACCTACAGCCGCCACTATGTGGAACCGAAGGACGGTATCACCCAGGCGTTTCACTTGCACCTGGAGGAGTACGGACCTGGCGGCAGGTCGCAGAAGCACGGTCACGTAAACGAAGCGGCGTTTTATATTCTCGATGGGGAAGGCTATGAAATTCATGATGGCCAACGTTATGACTGGAAAGCTGGCGACATTGCGATCGTGCATAACAATTGCGTGCACCAGCACTTCAACGGGAGCGACACGAAGCCGGCGCGTGCACTGGTTATTAAGACGAAGCCGATGTTTCTGTTTATGAACATGCTGTTTCAAAAGCAGGTTGTTCCCCGTCCCAGTACCCCGGCGCCCGGTGGGGAAAACTTTTCCGCACGGGAGGAAGAAGACGACTTCAACCACCCGAAGGGCGGTTACTGATCATGGCCTGGGGCGAAACGTCAGTCTGGCTTGCGGGAGTTGAGAACGATGCTCTCTATCAGAAACTGCTCGACGACGCTGAATCCGCACCGGAGCGAAACGCCAAACGTAAGAAAATAATAACGCCGGCAGAGATGCCCTGGGAAATGTCTCGCCAGGGCATACTCAAACATCTGATTAATGAACAGATGAATACACGGATGGAAACGGTCGACGCCTACATGCAGATCATTCCGCCCCGAAGCCGGTCCGGCAAGCACCGCCACCTGGCGGAAGAATGCCTGTATGTTCTGGAGGGCCATGGTTATGATCTGCACCAGGACTGCGATGTGGAGATAACCGACGACTATCACTGGACGCCTCAGGAAGAGATTCAGCGCTTCGACTGGGAGGCGGGTGATGTCGTTTACATTCCACCAAACACCATCCATCAACACTTCAACGCCAACCCGGATCGTCCCGCCCGACTGATTTCGTCGATCAACCGAGTTTTTAAGCATAGCGGCTTAAACGATCTCGAACAGATCGAGGATGCCCCCGAATTTGAGCCCGGCCGCAGGCTTACACCGGAGTATGTGAGTGCATTGTTGCGAGGCGAAAAGCCTTGACACCCCCACACAAGCCATGTGCGCCCCGTGATGTCCGGCGGGGTGCGTCGCTGAGGATTTCCCTCTGTTAGGTGTCTACCTCGCCCTGGCCTCCGCGGCAACCTTTGGTTTGAACAACGCGTCGCTGCGACGTGGTGTGCTTACAGGCAGCGTTCTGCATGCCATGGCCATTACGGTACCGCTGGGCGTACCGCTTTTTGCGTTGGCCTGCCTGCTGTTTGGTGGCTTTGAAGCAATCCCCCGACTCGCACTGCCGGGTTGGTCCTGGATGGCGCTCGCAGGCGTGGTCCATTTTGTAATCGGCAGGTACGGTAACTACCGGGCCACCCGGGCCATTGGCGCAGCACTCTCAGCTCCGATACAACAACTGAGCGTGCCCGTTTCCCTGATCCTCGCCATCGGCTTGTTGGACGAGGTCCTTACACCGCTGAAGCTTGTTGGTTTGGTCCTCGTCATGGCGGGCCCGGCCATTGCCCTCAGGCGGGGGAAGGTGTCGGACATCGCTGGTCCAGGGTCAGCTTTTGTCCCGAGCTATAGTGAGGGCGTAATCTGGGGTTTGGTCAGCGCGTTGGGTTATGGTACGAGTCCGTTGTTAATCATGATGGGTCTGGGCCCCGATGGCGGGCTGATCGACAGTCTGGCCGGTGGTCTCATATCGTATTCCTCAGCGGCCATCGTCGTTGCTGTTCTGGTCCTGTTCGCCGGTGGCACGTCGTACATACGGGAGCTCGATCCTACTGCGGGAAAATGGTTCCTCGCTTCCGGAATACTTGTGTTTTTCTCACAGATGTTTCGCTACATGGCTCTTGCTGTCGCGCCGGTTTCGGTGGTCGTGCCGTTGCAGAGATTGTCGGTCGTGTTTCGCGTGATCTTCAGTTGGATCCTGAATCGGGATCACGAGGCGCTTGGATTCCCGGTACTGGCAGGCATTGCCCTATCGGTCGTCGGTGCGCTTGCCCTCACGGTGAGTGCTGAGTTCGTGGCATCGCTCGTCGGAGCCGACTGGGCGACGAGTCTGACGGTTGAGTGGCCCTAATTTCCCGAAGCGGAAATCTCGAGGGCCGCGGTCTCTACCGAGCCATCCGGGGAGGTTGACGTCTGGCGCCGCAGGAAGAGCGCCTGTCCTATAACACAATTCACCCATAGCATTTCGTTGGTTCTACTTGTCTCTAATTCTGCTCAGGAGATGGCATCATCTGGTATTTGCCAGGATATCGTTCAGTCGCCGTAGAAGGGGCCGAATCCACGCTTCCGGTTGGCCAGTTGTACATCCAAGTGACTGATTCAAATCACAAAAGACGTAGTTGAGGCTTCTCGTTTTTAGACCCAGGGATCTCAGTGTCCGAGAATGTCGTTTAACAGGCGTCGAGAATTTAATATCGAGAATTTAATAGCGTCTAACTCCCTGCCTTAGTATCCTTTACCGAGTTTTTCGCGGTTTTTCAGCGACACACTTCAAACATGGAATCCGGCACCAAACTCGGCCACTACGAGATCTCAACGCCCTTAGGTAAGGGTGGAATTGGTGAAGTGTGGCGTGCGCGGGATACCAAGCTCGGGCGTGAAGTTGCGATCAAGACTCTGCCCGAGGAGTTTGCTAAGGATGCTGATCGGCTCGCACGGTTTGAACGTGAAGCCAAACTGCTTGCCTCACTAAATCATCCGAACATTGCAGCCATTCACGGGTTTGAAGAAGACAATGGCACGCACTTCCTCGTTCTCGAACTCGTCGAAGGCGACACAGTGGCCGATCAGTTGGAGCGTGGGGAGATTCCCGTTGAGGAATCTCTCAAACGCGCATTGCAATTTGCAGAAGCACTCGAAGCTGCCCATGAGAAGGGTGTGATTCATAGGGACCTCAAACCCGCGAATATCAAAGTCACACCTGATGGCAAAGTGAAGGTGTTGGACTTTGGACTGGCGAAGGCGTTTGAAGGGGATGCTGTTGACGCAAGTGTATCGAACTCTCCGACACTCAGTCTGGCTGCGACTCAGCAGGGCATCATCCTGGGCACTGCTGCGTATATGAGTCCCGAGCAGACCCGCGCTCCAATGAAAGCGAACCTTATCCAAATGCAATAGAGTGATCTATTCCATGAAACCCGGCGTGACAGCTTCGATCGTAGCAGCTTTGATGATGGCCGGAGTCAGTACGCTTGGGGACTTTCTCTGGGCGGACGTTCTTCCGCGGCCACATCCGGCGTTCTACGGTGTCATCCATGGCGGGATTCTCTTCCTCTGCGTCGGTCTCATTCTTGGCGCATCAGCCAGACGGCCCTTGACCGGTGCCATCGGGGCGGCAGCGATCGGCGCACTGGCGTCGGTGGGTTTCTATGCGTTCGTTCCGTTTGCGGGATATTCGGTGATGTTCCCGCTTTGGATCGGTGTATGGGTAGCTCTCGGCGTGTTGCACGAAAGTCTTCACGTGCGGCGAGTCGCGCTTCGCTTCGCGTTGACCCGGGGTGGGCTTGCGGCAATTGCCGCCGGGTCAGCCTTCTACTTGGTTTCGGGGATCTGGTTTCCCTTCGATCCGCAGGGTTGGGATTTCACGGTGCACTTCGGCGCCTGGACGATCGCATACTTCCCCGGGTTCGCAGCTCTCCTCATCAGCAGATCCGACTTTCGGAGGCGAACAAACCCCAACGTTGGACGCTCGGGTGCGGTGGTCGGGACAGACGGATCAGACTGAGAATTTCAGCGTCCGGCTCAGCAAGCCAAAAGTCCGCTTCTCTTCCGTCCGACCTCCCTTCTTTCATTCTCAAGTCCTGTATCATCGTGTCGGAAGTTGAAAATCCTCTGTATTTAGGCCGATTCTCAACTACTGACAAATCCGTGTGTCTCAGTTGAGCTTTTCTTGCTAATAAATTTCACCCGTAGTCGAATTTATAAAGAATATCAGGCGTCAGAATCAGCGTACGCTATGGCATTGACACCCACTACAGCAAAGTAACGAGCATAGACGCTGTTGATAGCCGAGTAATACAGGATCTTGTCGCGCCATTCCGATCTTGCATCAGCGCCCAGCTGCCCGTGTCGGCAAGAAGAATTTACGAAGGCCGAGCCCTTTTGTGGCAGTATTGGTTATCCGCAAGGGAGGGAGAGATCATGCGCATGACCGCGTTAGTTTTCGCTTTGGTGCTGTTGCTGCCTGGACCCGCAGTCGCCCAGGAATGGGAGGAGTATGTCAACACGCAAGACGGCTTTAGAGTGAACTTTCCGGGGCAGCCCGAGGTGAGAGAGACCACCTGGACGTCGCAAATGGACTACATCCTTCCCGCGCGTGTTTACAGCGCCGGCAGAGACTCCGAGCACTACTCGGTCACAGTTGTCGATTACACCGATCTGGAACGACAGGGTATCGAGCGTTCCAAGACGTGTCCCCCCGGCAACGCCCAGTGCCGTGAAAACGCCCCCGACACCATCGGGCCCGGGTATTGGAAGCAGGATGAGCGGGGGGCGATCGTGTATGCGACGTCCAAGCTCCTTCAGCGGGACGCCACGCTCACAAATCTGGTTTGGGACTGGCAGGACATGGTTGAAGGACACTCCATACACCTGACCAACAACGCCGACCAGTCCCGCACCTTTGCGTACATCCTGATGCATGAAAACAAACTGTATATTCTGGAAGGCACGGTGCCGCAGGGATACCCGGAGCCAGGCTTGTTTCAGCAGTCGATGGGGTGGGTTGACAACGATGGGAATAGGATTCGTTACCAGATGATTTATTCCAACTCGTACCACGGAATGGGCGTGTACCCGGTACCGCCTATCGCTGGCACCGGTGGGGGCGTTGGCGACGGTGCCGGGGTTCCGGTGGGTGGTGGCAGATAGTCCCGGAGGTACTGGATCCAGCGGTCTCTCCTCAGTTGCAGCCCGTTAAACATTGCACGCCCCGCTTGTTTCGTCTATGCTCTCGCCTATTATTCCTGCTTCTTTTTTGCAGTTTTTTGAAGACGCTGGAGGGGGTGAATGATGCGCCTGATTCCAATTGTTTGGGCAGTCCTGGTGCTCTCAATGTCGGAGCCTTCGTTCGCCCAGGAATGGATTGAGTTTGCCAGTCCGGAAGATCGCTTCACGTGCAATTTCCCAGGCGAACCGACCGTATCTGAGACCACCTATCTATCGGAATATGGCGCCGATCTGCCGGCGCGTGTTTACAGCGCCACCCAAGGCCAGAGCCGCTATTCCGTAACGGTGGTCGATTACAACCAGGCCCAACCGATACTTACAGAAAAAGCCGAGGCCTGCCCACCCGGCGCCGAACCCTGCAGGGGAGGAACCAACACCGGTGCGGGATACTGGAGGAATGATGTGCGCGGCGCGATTGTCTATGCGTCGTGGCAGTTAATGCAACGGGACGTTGAGTTGACTCACTACATGTGGAATTTTGTCGACCTCGTGGAAGGGCACCAGCTACACCTGACCAACAACACCGATAGATCCCGTACGTTCGCGTCGATCTACATGCACGAAAACAAGCTATATATCGCGGAGGGAATCGTGCCGGCGGGTTACCCAGAGCCGGGGATCTTTCAGCAATCGCTAGGATGGCTCGACGAGAACGGGATCGGGCTTCGCTATCAGGCCGTCTACTCCAACGGATCCCCCCCACCCCCCCGTGTGGACCGAGCGACTCGGCCGGGTCAAGGCCGGATTGACGCTCCTGAGGCAGGTCAAGGGCGGCAGGAGCGCTAGTCGCGAAAAGTTATTCTATCGACAACGAGGAGGGTAAGCATGCGTTTCAAACTAGGTCTTGGTCTTGTGGCGATTTGTGGCGTTGCTCTCGCCTTGCCGGCGTGGGCACACCACTCCCACGGCAACTACGTCGACACGTTTATTGATATTGAAGGTGTGGTCAAGGAATTTCACTTGATCGCCCCGCACTCCTGGATCTACCTGGAAGTCATCGACGCCAATGGCGATCCGCAAATGTGGGCTTTGGAAGCAACCGGTCGCGCGGGGCTCGAAAGAATAGAAGTGACGCGCGACTACCTCAAACCGGGCGACACTGTCAAAGCGCGCTGCCATCATCACAGGGACGGCTCCAACGGCTGTCTTCTGGGATTTCTGAAAGCCCAAGACGGAACCGTCAAAGATTGGGACGGCAATAACGCGCCTCCACCGACTGATTTCTGAGAGCTCCGGACTGACTGCTTGAACAGTTTTAACTAGACTGCGACACTATCTCCAGATCACCGAGAGTTCGAAATCTTCGGTGACGCGGCTTGTTCCGCGGCGGGTGGTTTGGCCCTCTCACAGCCAAGAATGGAGGTGAGCCAGTGCCAATAGCCAAAAAGTTCATCAACGTATTGCGAAGAGAGCGAAATGGCTCTTGGAAGCATTTCTGGGGAATGTGGAACGCAATGCCACCCGAGGAGCTGCAACGCTAGCCGATTCTTAGGTTCAAGTCCTGATCATTCATCTTCTCGGACGTTGACGACAGGACGACCACCATTCCTGGGAACTCTCGCCTTTTAGATAGTCACGGGTCGTTTTCCCTCGGCCGATTTGTGCGTCTAAAAACCATTGCGAGGAGCGCAGAGGTCCTTCAACGCGATTTCGCGCCGCACGATCCTGGAATGAGATTCTAGTTCCAGCGCAGAAAATTTTCATGGCCAGGGTGTTCTTGTTTTGACTCTCCCGCTCGGCTACGAGTTATAATCGGTCCATCTTATTACTGACGTTTACTGAAATGTGCTCTTGGCCCATGTTCCTTCGTGGGGCCGATCGCGCGAAACACGTTTCGACATGGGGGTAATCCAATGAAACGCATGATTCTCATCATTCTCGGTCTCGCTTCGCTGACGTTTTCAACAAGCCTGTACGCACAATCGGACGCGGAAATCATCGAACGGGCGCTTTCGGCGGCGCCGGCCCGGGGTCGCGACGCGACCGCGGTCATCAAGTGGAACGCCGACTACACTTACGAAACGATAAGGGAAGGCACCAACACAATGGTCTGCTTCGACCGGTCCGGGGAACCACACCAACGGCGGCCGTTCGCGATGCACTGCACCAACGTAGGGAACCTGCCCAGGGAAGCACAGAACCGGCGGTTCGCGGATGAGGCCGCAAACAACGAAGAGCTACAGGCGATACATCGCGCCGCCGAAGAGGCCGGAACCCGCGTGGCTCCTGAGTTCGGCTCGGTGTTCATCTCCAGGAACGGCGATGACGCGGCGAGTGCCCGAAATCACACGACCATTGCCGTGCCAGGCGCCACGACCGAGTCCCTCGGACTGCCTGAAAATTCCAACGAGGGCGGTGCCTGGATCATGCAGGCAGGTTCGAGCTACGCCCACATCATGACGCCGGGGAGCTAGCGACCTGCAGGTGTGACAGACGGATTACGACACGCTTACCTCGCGCAGGTCTGGAAGGTGTGCGTGAAGAATTGACAGGCAGGAGATCGTCGGTTCGAGTCCGGTCGATCCAATTTTAGATCGCAACAACAGAGGCGGGTCCAGGCGGCCCGCCTTTTTTCGTGTCCAAACCGAGCTCCACATGGGCCGAGGCTGGTTGCGCTTGGAACCCCGTCCTGTTCGCTTCCGATTGTGCGCTTGATTCGGCCTTTTCCATGGTTGCCAGCAGCTGTAAACGACCTGAATCTATCGATGGAGCGAGTAGGTGATCTTTGTCGTGAGAGAGCGGTCCGAGATGCCTGAAAAAACACCATCGGTATAGCGGGTCTCGTTGTAAACGATATGGAAATTGTCAATTGTCCGGAAGATATAGTTGAATCGCAGTTGCAGCGCCGCCAGGTCGCCTGAACTGTTGTACTGGAGAAAGGCCGATGTCAGGAGATTGTTGGTAAAGGAAACGTTCGCACGAATCCCGACAAGATGGGTGTTGAAAGCGCCCTCGCGTAAGTCGATCGCGTTGAATCTGTAACTGGGAATGAAGTTGATATTTTCGTTGGGCCGTATGTTGCTATCCAGGTTCAAGGATCGCTTTGTGCCGTTGTAAAAGTTCCCGATGTCCACTCCGGCGCTACCGGCAAAGCTTCTGCCGTTGAAGGAGCGAAAGCTGAGGCTGGCCGCGTTCCATTGATAGGTTCCCACCGGCAAGGTCACGCCGGGACCGATCTGGAACTCTCGGGAAAGACGTTCCAAATCGTTCCGAAGATTGAATTGCAGCCGATCACCACTCTGAAAAACAGCGGCCAGCTGCAGTCGCGTCGTCCGGCTTTTGAGCACGTTCGCGTCGTCGTGAAAGTAAACGAAGTCCGGATTGAATTCGAAGTTGCGGATGAGGTCGCCGCCGGGTCGTGGTCTGACGTAGAACCGCGCTCCGATCATCCGATCCCGGCGCCGGGCAAACCCGATTCCAGGATCGAAATCGGGGTCGATGTCGATGTAATTGACGCCCGCAGAAATCAAAGCGTCCTGCCACAGGACTCCGAGTTGACGGGCCGTTTGCTTGCCGCTGATCCCGGTGCTGGATGACTTTGCGAATAGACCACCCAGGGTCAAATGGTCTTTCAGGACAAAGTTTGCATCGACACCCGCCAGGCGGTTGGCGTCGCCCTGGCTCTGCCGGTTCGTAAAAATAGTGCCGATATAGGAACGACCCAGGATCTCCTTGCGAACCCGTGCCACCATGAAGTTTTCGCCTGGCTGCTGCTGATAGTCGTCGGTTTGTACGTTAAGAACGCCCAGGTCGAACCCTCCAACTTTCCCTGTCAGCTTGCCGCCCCCGACAATCGAAATGGGTTGGCCCGATTCAGACAAGCCAATCCTCCGACTGTAAAACAGTTCCAGGGGAGGCGGCCCGAAATGAAGAAAACTCACTCTCATCTTCAAGGAATCGGCGCCTTCGATGAAGAACTGCCGTTTTTCCTGGAAGAAAAGGCTGAAGCGAGTCAGGTTGACCTGCTGTGCATCGACTTCGACCTGTCCAAAATCCGGATTGAACGCCAGGTCAGCCGTGAGGTTTGAGGTCAACGCAAACTTCAGGTCATCGATACCCACATCCCACACTTTTTGCGTTCCATTAGACCTGTCGGCGGCGAGTCGCTTGAGGCCTGCGACTACGTATGGACGTATGCGCAGACGTTCTTCCTGTGTGATTTCGCTCAGCCCTTCCAGGTGCCCCGCTTGCGAGACGTGATTGAACTGAAAGTTACGATTCCACCCCGACCAGTAGACAAACTCGTTTTTTCTCTTGATCACCCGCTCGAAGTTGATGCCCCATGTCTGTTCTGCCGCTGCCGAAAACCGGAGTATCTTGAACGGGATCGAATACTCGGCGGTCCACCCGTTTCCGGTAATGACGCTGGCCTCGGTCCACTGCTCATCCCACTCGCTGCTTACGCGATCCGACTCGTTGCGTATGAGGGCATCAAACCGGGTTCCGAGTGGGTTGACGCGGAACAGGAAAGCGTTCCGATGATCATGGAATGTATCGAGAATGACCGTGAAGGTGTCGTCACCCTCGAGAGTGCTGTCACGCTGCAGTTGGCTGGCCCGAATCCGATCCGGTTCGCTATCTTGAAGTTCCACTCCTACGTAAAGATTGGCTTGGTCGTAGGCAATACATACGCGGGTGGGTTCGGTGGCTTGCTGACCTTCTAGCGGTTCCTTCTGATAGAAATCGGAAATACCACACGCTCCCTCCCATATGGTTTCGTCGAGCTGGCCATCGATCAACGGTGCCTGACTGACCTGCTGAGCGTAGACCCCGGGCCGCGCTTGATCCTGCGAGGGAGAGACCACCGCGAAAGCGTCCGTCGAGAAAAGCAGGAGGCACAGCAGAAGTGCTCGGAGGTGCCGGTGTGTTACAGCTGCGGAGCAGAAAAACAGAAGGTGTCCCGAACTCACTTGAAACCTGGTGGCGATTTGCTCCGACATGGATCGATCGCAGTTTGTGAGGAGCGTGTCATTGTTTGAGACAGGAAGCTGTGGGGTGCATCAGCATTGGTTCGTTCATATTGTTAGTGAATACGCGCGGCCCGGGCAAGGGAAAATATCGTACCTCAGGCTGAAGACCTTTTGAAATCAGGACATAGGCCTTTCTGAAGGCACCGCGAACCCTCCACCCTGCCCCCGCCACCGGGTCCGGAGGAGTCCACTGTGGGGAGTATGATGACTCCGTAAGATGTCAGAAGCCGTCTCCAAAACGTTTCCGGTCGAGCAAAGCCCTCACGAGGTTCTGGCCCGTGTATTCGGCCATGCCGGTTTCCGCGGTCTGCAGGAAGAAATCGTCAACCATATTGTCGGTTCAGGTGATGCTCTTGTCCTCATGCCCACCGGGGGAGGGAAGTCGATCTGCTACCAGGTGCCTGCGCTGTGTCTGCCCGGCATGGGTGTGGTGATTTCACCTCTGATCGCTTTGATGGAAGATCAGGTGGCGCAACTGTGCCAGTCCGGTGTACGTGCTGTCGCTCTGACCTCCAACCTGGGTCGCGCCGATTCCCAGGCCGCGCGTGGGGCGATCGACGCGGGTGAACTCGAAATCCTGTATGTGTCTCCGGAACGTTTGCTCACAGACAGTCTTCTGGAACAGCTTGACCGCTCGGAGATCGCGCTGTTTGCAATCGACGAGGCGCACTGTGTCAGCCAGTGGGGGCACGACTTCAGGACCGAATACCGAAAACTTGCCATGCTTGCGGATCGTTTCCCATCGGTGCCCCGAATTGCGCTGACAGCCACTGCGGACGAAGTCACGCGACGCGACATCGTCGATCAGCTCCGTCTAGAGCGGGCCCGGGTATTCATCGCCAGCTTTAACCGGCCAAACATCCATTACCGCGTGCGAGCGAAAGACAATCCGAAACGTCAGGTACTTGAATTCATCAAGTCCGCGCATCCCGGCGAGGCGGGCATCGTATACGCGATGAGTCGAAAGAGTGTGGACCGAATGGCGGTTTACCTGGAAAAGGAGGGCGTTCGTGCCTTGCCTTACCATGCGGGACTCGATGCTCAAACGCGGACGCGCAATCATCAGCGCTTCATCATGGAAGAGGGAGTCGTGATTGTCGCGACCATCGCTTTCGGCATGGGCATCGACAAGCCGGACGTGCGTTTCGTTGCCCACATGGACATGCCGAAGTCCTTCGAGGCCTACTACCAGGAAACTGGCCGGGCCGGGCGTGATGGGCTGAGTGCCGACGCCTTCATGGTCTACGGTCTCCAGGACCTGGCGTTGCTTCGGGGCCTGATGGAGGAGTCGACGGCGCCCGAAGCGGTTCGGAGGGTCGAACACAGGAAGCTCGAAGCTCTGTTGGGTTATTGTGAAACCCCGCGTTGCCGGCGTCAGGTCCTGCTTGAATATTTCGGCGAACAGATTGATCCCTGTGGCAATTGCGATACCTGTCTGGAGCCGGTGGAGTTGATCGATGCGAGTCGGGAAACGCGGCTGGTCCTCTCCGCAATTCACCGTTGCGGGGAGTCTTTCGGTACCCGGCACATCGTTGACGTGCTTGTCGGAAAGAATACTGAGAAAGTGCAACGATTTCGGCATGAGCGGCTCAATGTCTTCGGAATGGGCCATCATTTGAAGGACAGGCAGTGGCAGGGGATTTTGAGGCAATTGGTGGCTCTCGGAATGATCCGCGTCGATCTGGAGAACCACAATGTGTTGCGCCTGGGTCCGCGCGACCGGGTCATGCCCGTTTTACGGGAAGAAGCGACTGTGTCACTGAGGAAGGACGCCGGGCGGCCGGCACCGAAAGCCAAAACCAGGGCTGAACGGAAGGCTGCGATCCCCTACGAAATCGCGTTACCTGAGGACCGTGCTCTCTTCGAGGCACTCCGATCCAAGCGTCTGAAAATCGCCCAGGCTCAAAATCTGCCCGCATACATCGTGTTCAATGACGCAACACTGGTCGAGTTCGTACGGCAACGGCCGAGTTCCGAGGCCGAGTTCGCCGAGATCTCAGGCGTCGGGAAATCCAAACTGGAGCGATACGGTAAAACTTTTCTTGAAGTGATCGCCCTTTCCTGAATTGATTTCGATGCCGGGTCAACTACCCGTCCGCTTCTGAGCCGCTTGGTTAGACCCGCACATCAATAGTCAAGGCGTCGGGCTTACGCTGAGAGCAAGAATAAAACCAGTGGTTTACACGGATCAGACGGTTGATACAGACAGTCATCACAAACGCAATGACGCCGGATGAGTTCTGCGAAGCGCGAAAGCTGTTTGAGGAATACGCGGAATGCATCGGTCTCGACCTGGGCTTTCAGAACTTCGCCCGGGAGCTTGAAGAATTGGAACAGATGTACGCTACGCCTGCAGGCTGTCTGTTGTTGGCCTCCCAGCTCGGACTGATTGTTGGTTGCGTCGGCCTGCGTCGGTTTGAAGGAGAAATCTGCGAGATGAAGCGGCTTTACGTGCGTCCTTCCGTTCAGGGACAGGGTTTGGGGCGGGCCTTGGCCGGTGCTGCGATCGGGCAGGCGCGCAAACTGGGTTACAGACTTATGGTGCTGGATACGCTCGCTTCGATGAAACCGGCAAGAAAACTGTACCGCTCGCTCGGCTTCCGTGAAACGGATCCCTATTACGACAACCCTATCGAAGGCGCAGTGTATATGGAATTGGATCTAACCTAGGTCAGACGTTCATTGCTTGTTAGTTTCGTCAGTGTCTGAAGCGATCATTTGTTCTACTGAACGCCTGGGCTCAGCCGGGTTCGCCAGCGAAGAGGTCGCACCATCTCGAATCGGGAGTCGACGGTTTTTGTTCGCTTACAGGGCCCGCCAGTACGGAGACTTGTGGCTGATGTTTCCGTTCACCAGGCTGATGGAAGATTCAAATGGATCCTGCAGGCGGTTGATCAGTAACAGATGGGTCAGTCTGACCGCCGCCCGGGACGCGAGGGATTCGGCCAACTCCCGGTCTTCGTCTGAGAAGGGAACGACTTCACCCATTACCGGATGCCTGGCGTTCGACAGCTGGAGGACGCCGACGATTTCATTTTCGTCGTTTTTCATCGGGACGACCAGGAATGAGCTTGAACGGTATCCGGTCCTTCTGTCGAACTCGCGAGTGAGGGAAAAATCGAAACCTTCATCGGTGTAGGCGTCGGCGATGTTCAGCGAGGTGTCGTGGTGATAGGCATACGCTGCGACGTTCGAATCGATCGGGTTGTCGTCTTTGTCGTACAAGGGAATTGGAGCCGAAGGCATCTCCGGGCCCGAGGTGCCACACATCGCGATGTCGAGGGAATCGGTACGCATGATCCCGATCTTGAGCGTGCGCTCCGCCGTCACCCGATAGATCGTCCCACTGTCTGCGCGGGCTGTGTGCTTCGCCGCGGCCAGAATGGTTTCGAACAGGTGGCCGATGTTGGTTTCCGCCGATAGCGCTACGCCGACCTCGATCACTTGTCTTCGACGTTCATTCAAGTCGGCGGGATCCGCTGGAATTTCGAGGTGACTCCACGGGTGCAAACGCGGCGTGAACCCCACGACACCATCACTTTCACGGACGTTTTCCAATGCCGCTTCGATTTCGTCTTTTCTTAGTGCACGCATGTCCTAATTGATCCTGGCTACGGACGCCTGATCGATGGCGGTCGGGAATGCCGCAACGATTCCTCCAAGTCAATGAATATCCAGTGCGTTTGCTCTCAACCGATCCGGCTAAGTCTTTGCCGCGCACTTTGACCGTCTATGAACGTTATAGAGACCTTATCGGCTGTGTTTGGCATTCCTTTAGGTACAAGTGGAATTGGGGTTGGGAAAACGCAGAGTATTGATCGAGGGATCAGACCTTGCGATGATCAACCGGCCAGAGATTCGATCGTTTCGACTTCTTCAGCCGTGAGCGTGAGGTCACGGCTTGCGAGGCCCTGTTTCATATGGTGTGTGTCGCTGGTGCCCGCCAGCGGCAGCATCCCGATCGCCTGAGCGAATCGGAACACGACCTGAGCCGGTGTATGGTTGCCACGTGCGGCAACCTCTCTGATGAAGGGATGACCGAGAATGTCGGGATTGGCCGTGAGGAGAGAAAAACCCTGATAGACGATGTTTCGCTCACTACAAAACGCGTGCACTTTCCGGTCCCATCCGCTTAGTCGGTTGCAGGTGGCGGGATGTAGCCTGGAACCTTCGACAGGTCCACTTCATCGATCTGGTAGGCATCCAGGTACTCTCGGGCGTATCGCAGATAGACCTTTTCCCACATGAAGACGTCGAAGAGATCCGGATCGATATGACCATTGAGTTTTAGCTTGCCGAGAATCTCCAGCGATTCCGAGAGCGTCTTGCCTTTCTTGTAGGGACGGTCCTTGGCTGTCAGTGCCTCGAAGACATCTGCGATTCCCATGCAACGTGCTTGCACGGACATCTGCTCGCGTGTGAGACCTTGTGGATAGCCGGTCCCGTCCATATGCTCGTGGTGACCGCCCGCGTACTCGGCAACGTTGCTGAGGTGCTTTGGCCACGGCAGCGCCCCCAGCATCCGGTTTGTCGCCTCGATGTGATAGTTGATGATCTTGCGCTCGGCCTGGGTCAGCGTTCCCGCTCGGATCGTCAGATTCTCAATTTCGTTCTCAGTCAGGAAGTCACTGTGACGACCGTCGACATCCCTCCAGCAGTATTTAGAGGAAATGTGGATCACCCGCCGGACATCTTCGGGATTCATGAACTCGCCACCGACATTCGAAAAACGCAGGAACTGGCGGTCTTCCTCGATTTCGGCAACGCGCACTTCGAAATCGCGGTCGGCGCTTTGATCATTACCCTCCTGACGGTCTTCGAGCTTTTCAAGTTTCGCGCGGAGCATCGAGATCTCAACATCGCGGCGCACCACCTCAAATCGAGTGTCGATGGTGTTGATGCGATCGTAGATCGTTTCCAACTTGGTTGCCTTGTCGACGACGTGTATTGGACTGGTAACTTTGCCGCAATCATGCAGCAGTCCGGCGATCTTCAGTTCGTAGCGATCTTCTTTAGTCATGGCGAAGCCGCTGAGGGGACCTTCAGTGCAGTCATCGACAGCATCGGCCAGCATCATGGTTAACAGTGGTACGCGGTCGCAGTGTCTGCCCGTGTACGGAGACTTTTCATCGATCGCTCCATTCACCAGGCTGATGAAGGACTCGAATAGTTTCTCCAGGCGATTGATCAGCAAGCGATTGGTCAACGCGACCGCCGCCTGGGACGCGAGCGACTCGGCCAGCTCCTGGTCCTCGTCTGAGAAGGGCACGACATCATCCGTTACCCGATCTCTGGCGTTCAACAACTGCAGGACGCCGATGATTTCGTTTTCATGGTTTTTCATCGGCACGGTCAGGAATGACTTCGAACGGTATCCCGTCTTTCTGTCGAATTCCCGTGTACCGGAGAAATCGAAGCCTTCTTCGGTGTAGGCATCGGCGATGTTCAGCGTTGCATCGTGGTGGTAGGCATAGGATACGACGTTCGAATAAATCGGGTTCTCGTTCTCGTCGTACAAGGGAATTGGAGCAAAAGGAATTTCCGGGCCTGCCCCGCCACCCATCGCGATATTGAGAGAATCCGTACGCATGATCTCAAATCGAAGCGTGCGCTCTTCCGTCACCCGATATAGCGTTCCACCGTCTGCGTGGGTCGTGTTTTTCGCCGCGGTCAGTATCGTCTCGAGCAGGTGGGCGATATCGGTTTCAGTGGAGAGCGCCACGCCGACTTCGTTCAGTTGTCTTAAACGTTCGATCAGGTCGCCGGAATCCGGTCCCAGTCGGAGGTGGCTCCACGCCTGCAAACCGGGCTTAAAAGGCACTACACGGGCACTTTGAATGACGTTCTCCAGGGCCGGTTCGATTTCGTCTTTTCTTAGGGCACGCATCACTGCTCCATGTCCTTGAAATTCCGGTGTGTGTCCCCGCATCCCCTCCGGTTAAATCCTCGGAACACACCTCGAATGTCAGTAGACCTCACATTGATCTTATCGGCTATGTTTACCCATTCATTTAGGAGCAGGTAGACCTAAGGAAAGCAAAATGCACGGGGCCCCAGGAGTTGAGGGATCAGACCTTGCGATGATCAACCGGCCAGAGATTCGATCGTTTCGACTTCTTCAGCCGTGAGCGTGAGGTCATGGCTTGCGAGGTCCTGTTTCATATGGTGGGTGTCGCTGGTGCCCGTCAGCGGCAGCATCCCGATCGCCTGAGCGAATCGGAACACGACTTGAGCCGGTGTATGGTTGCCACGTGCGGCAATCTCTCTGATGAAGGGATGACCGAGAATGTCGGGATTGGCCGTGAGGAGAGAAAAACCCTGATAGACGATGTTTCGCTCACTACAAAACCTGCGCACTTCCCGGTCCCATCCGTGGATGGCATAACAGCGGTTCTGAACGAATCGAGGAGCCTCGCCATGGAGGGCGGTCATCTGTTCAAGGTGCAGCAGTGAAACATTGCTGACGCCCAGGAGTCGGGCTCGGCCCGCATCGCGTTCGGCCACCATCGCAGTCCAGACTTCAGCGTCCGCATCGGTCCAGCCATAGTGGGCTGAGGGGCCGTGTAATACGTAGGAATCAACGTAGTCCGTGCCCAGATGCTCGAGCGAACTGGCCATCGATTGTGCGACCTGAATGGACAGTCCCGCCGCCGGATCGTAAGGTAGCCGGTGGTCCTGACCACTCTGGTAGGTAAATTTCGATTGCAGGAATAGGTTTTCGCGCCGGACCAGGTCTGCGCCATACGCCGCAGCCAAGGCTGCCCCCACTCCGGCTTCGACGTAGTGCCGACGCTGGTTCGCGGTGTCTATACCGCGGAAGCCCGCTCCGAGAGCAAGCTCGGTGAGGGCCTGCGTGCGGTCTTCTTTCCATGCAGTTCCATAAAGGAAGTCCGGAATGGGTGTCGACTGATTTGTCGTCATCGCATCAGGTTTCTATGGTCGGCAGTCGTCGACGATGGCCACGGATAGCTTATCGATTCATGTGCGTGGTTCGTTCGGGGACGATGGTGTAGGTGACACGCACTTCTTCAGGAGTTCGGAACGGGTACGCGTCGAGATCCATATAACGCTTCGCCAGTGAATCGATATGCGCGTCCGCCGCGGATTCATCGATTGTTTCGACGTGTCCGCGGACTTCCAAATAGCGATAGGGATTGGTCGGTTCGGTCATGACGATCGCGACTCTGGGATCGCGGCGCATGTTCTTGTCTTTTACCCGACCTTTCGCGGAGTTGATCCGGATATTGCTGCCGTCGTAGTCGAACCAGACAGGCGTGACCTGCGGGCTGCCGTCAGGCATCACGGTTGAAAGCGACGCAACGATTGGCTTATCCAACAGGTCTTTCATTTCTTCCGGGATGACGCTGCTCATGCAATGCTCCTTTTTTTGTTTCTAAAAATATAGCGATCCGCGGTCCGATCGGTCCGATTCCAGGGCAAAAGTATACTGTACTCTTCCATAAAAAATTGCGGGCCCGGGCGAACAACAAGTCGAAAGGCCTGTGATGGCCCCTCGCAGGCTTATGTTCTATCCTTCAAGAGACACGATGACTCGAAAAACCGCTTATCTCATCCGCCATGCTCAAAGCCACCCTTCATCTAAAGTGGCGGAGGCGGACTGGCCCCTGAGCGAGCGTGGACAGCAGCAGGCGGCCCAGCTTGGCCCTCTATTGGAGCCGCTCGACATCGACCGGATGTATTCCAGTCCCTACCTTCGCACACTGAGCACAATCGATTCGTTTGCGAAAAGTCAGGGACTGGAGGTCATTGTGGATTCCGACCTGCGTGAGCGCAAGATCACCGACAGGGTTCGAAAAGACTTTCCGGAACTCTGGTTGCGGTCCTGGCAGGATTTCTCCTTTGCCTTGCCGGGATGCGAAAACTCTTTCGACGCACAACGGCGATTCGTTGGCGCGGTAAGCCGTATCGTGACGGAAGAAACTTGTTCCACGATAGCGATCAGTGCTCATGGAAACGTCATCGCGCTCATGCTCAACCACGTGGAACCCGGATACGGATGGGAAGAGGCGGATGGTCTGAGAAATCCGGACGTAGTCAAACTCGAACTTACCGGCGGAGGTCTCCGTTGGGATCGGGGTTTCCGTCTTTCCGGAATTGACAACATCGTCACCCTCCATGAGGACACACCCATCGATTGGTAAGTTGCGACTGCCTGAGATCAAGGCGCCGCTCACTCAAAGCAGTCAATCAGGATCGATAATCACGTACTTGCAGGAGGTGCCTCAGGACAGCTCAAGGAAATCGCGACACCGTTGCACCGGAAATGACTCCGATGTCCAATCTCTTTCTGTCTATGCTCGATCAATTGGGAGTTGATCCGGAGAGCTTCGGCGACAGTAGCGGTAAGCCGGACAGTTCATTTGGCCTCGCGCGACAACAATCCTTATAAATCAATCGCTTAGTAGAAGTCGGTGCTGGCCTCGAGCTGGGCTGGAACGACGACAGTCAATCGACCGATATATTTATGTAACCAATTACCATATTTGCCCGTATTTCCGGTTAATAGGAGTAGCAAAGTACCTTACTCCTTTGGCGGCCCGCTGGCTTGAAAAAGCGTTCACCCTAAAGGCCGGTGGGCCTCCATGATGCAGTGATTTCGTCCCCCTTGCGGGAAGCATTCCGCTCCTGGTTTCCAGTGACACTCACGTTGATCGTGCGCCCCTCCACACGTACTATGAAAGGGCTGTCAGAGGTTCGCCATCGATACGCCCATCCATTTTTGTCGATTTCGGGAATCGGACCTGCCCGAGATTACGCGGCTTATTCAAGAAAACCTGGTCTGGAAGCTCTCCGAATCGGAACGCGCGGACGGTTTCCTTTCTGTCGATTTCGGGCCCGAGCAAATCATTCGAATCGACCGCAGTATTCCGATCGTCGTTGGACAACGGGGGCAGTCTTTAGCAGGATTTCTGATGGGAAGCACTCTCGGCGAGAGTGCCAGGATTCCTATTCTCGCCAAGATGATCGAGTGCTACGACTCGGTTCGCTTCGACGGGCGGTTCCTCAACGAATACCGGTCGTACGTATACGGCCCGGTCTGTGTCGACCGGGCCGTTCGTGGTCAGGGAGTCCTCGAAAGTCTCTTTCGTGAGTGTCTGGCACAACTCGCGGGTCGGTTCGAAGTGGGTGTGCTATTCATTTCCGCCGAAAATCAGCGTTCCATCGAAGCGCACCGGCGCAAGCTAGGGATGCGGTGGGTCGGTGAATTTGAGTTCGAGGCAAAGGTGTTTCACGTTCTCGCGTTCCACCTGCCAGATTCGCCAACAAAGAACGCCCGTAAGGGTTAGCGAAATTATATAATGGCGTCCATTCTCAGGAGGTTGTTGTGATGGATCGAATCCGTTTCTTGTTACCTGTCCTGTTAGTCAGCCTGTCCGCGTGCGCGCCGGGCGAACCGGTGACGCCTGATGGAGACGCGGCAGGGAGCGCCGTGCCAGCCGGGACGCTGCACAACGGACCGGCGTTCCAGTTTAATGAAATTGCCGAGGGTGTTTACCATATCGTGGGTACGGGGTCGCTGACCGCCGGTGCGAATTCCGTCGCAATCGTTAATGAAGAGGACGTCATGCTGGTGGATTCCCACATCTCACCCGCAGCCGCATTTGTGCTCCAGGAAGAGCTCCTCAACATTACCGACAAACCGATCCGCTATGTTGTGAACACGCACTATCACTTCGATCACGCGGATGGGAACCAGGTGTTTGGCGACGACGTCGAGGTAATCGGCCATCGCTTCACGCGTGAGGCCCTGGAAGGGAATCCCCTGGAGGGGCGAACGTTTCAGACCTTCACTTCAGGCATTCCCGGACAGATCGAACAGTTGCAAATCGACGTTGACGGGGCTTCGGAAGCAGACCGCGCCGAGCTGGAAGAGCGGTTGTTTGTTCTGGAAAACTACCGCGATGCTCTTGCCGAGGTCCGACCCACGCCGCCAAACCTGACGCTGGATCGAAAGATGACGATCTTCGCAGGCGACAGAGAGATCCAGTTGTTGTTCGTCGGCCGTGCGCATACGGGCGGTGACGTTCTTGTCTACCTGCCTGCTGAGGGAATTCTGTGCAGCGGTGATCTGCTGGTGGAGGGCCTCGCGTTTATGGGAGACGGGTATGTTGACGAGTGGATCGGTGCCTTGGACGCCGTCGCCGAGCTGGACTTCGATACCGTACTGCCCGGGCATGGAGCGGCCTTTACAGGGAAAGACAAGGTCGCTTCTTTCAGGTCGTACCTGGCGGACCTCTGGACCCAGACAAACCAACTTCACGGGCAGGGTGTTTCGGCCCCAGATGCTGCGGCAATGGTGGATCTGACGGTCCACAGCAATGCATACCCGCAGATTGAAGGCCCGGGTGCTGATGCTTTAGCCGTTCAGCGGATCTACGAATTGCTGGATGGGGAAGAATAGATAGTGCGGGACGGAGACCTGATTCTTAGAATTGCGCCTCCGTCCCTGAACTAAGCGACCACCCCCATCATCGCCGGCGGACGTCGGAGGCCAGCCCCAGGCTCTCCAGCAAACGGACCGTATACCAACCGCAATCAATTTGCCACAAGTGTCGGCCAAACGATGCTGAGCTTGGAGAGGCGTGGTGGTTTTCGTGCCAGTTTTCGCCCCACGCTGTCAGCTGCAGCGGCCCCAGCCACCATATGTTCCGTGCCGATTCCTCTCCGATGGGTATGTCCTTTTTCATGTGAAGGATGCTGTTGACGGCTGCCTGCAGGTGCAGGGCATAGGCGAGCCGAATCCCGCCGAGCCAGAACAGTCCGGGCCAGCCAAAGAGAAACCATCCGCAGGTCAACGATGTGGCTATCAGGGGGATGTGGATGTGTTGCCAGAAGCGATAGCGCGGGGCCAACAGGTCTGGACACCATCGGCTGAGACTGCATTGCGGTATCTGGTAGAGACATCGCAAATGGGCCCACCAGAATCCACCGTAGCGGGGGCTGGATACATCGTCCACTGTATCTGAGTGCGCGTGGTGATATCGGTGATTGGCGACCCAAGTACCGGGGACACCGGAACCGTTGAATACTGCGAAGAAAATGAGTAATTGTTCCGCAAACGGGTTCAGCCGCAAGGCGCGATGAGACAACGCGCGGTGATAGGCGACGGTGGTTCCCAATCCTCCTAGACCGGTCATCGCGAGCGCTGTCAGGAAGACGGGCCACCCGGGAAGAGGAAACAGGACGAGTCCTACTCCAGCTAAGGCATGAATCAATATGAGATAGATGAAAACTGCAACGTCACCGTTGTTGGTTTGATACCACGGCTGGGTCCAGGGATGTGGGCGAACCTGCCCTGTATTTTGCATTCGTATTCCTGCCTTCTATGTGAAGAAAGTTGCTCTTTAAAATGGTGGGTTCAGTGTGTGGCTCGGAGCGACCTCCAGGCTGCAATTCAGACCGGAGTAATAGTAACATTGGAATCCGCAATTTGTCGCCGAGACTCACCCTCCCCGGGGGACCGTCTTATTAGAGCGAAGGAGAGATATGGCTTTCAAGTACCGTGCCGATCAGGTGGGCAGCTTCCTGCGTCCTCCGCAACTATTGGATGCGCGCGAGGATCCAGGTATTTCCCCTGACGAGCTCAAAGATATCGAGGATCAGCACATTCTTCATGTGTTGGCGCGGCAGAAGGACATCGGTCTCGAGATTTTTACCGACGGAGAATTCCGCCGCAGCAGTTTCATGGGCGACTTCTATGATTCGGTTGAAGGATTGGACACACGCGGGACCGTCGAACGGAAGTGGAAGCAGAGTGAAGCCGGTGACCCTAAGAGCGGTGCGTCGGCGATTCCTCTGCTCGGTGTCGTCGTCGAACCCATCAAGCAAACAAAGCGTCTTGCGAAGGACGAATTGGACTTTCTGAAACAGCACAGTCCGGGCGACATTAAGATGACGTTGCCGACTGCGAACCAGTTTCCGGCGATCATGTACAAGAAAGGGCTTAGCGAGTCGGCCTATCCCACGTATTCGGATTTCCTGTGGGATATCGTCCCTATCTTTAGATCCGAGATCGAATCACTGGCGCGTGAGGGCGTGTCCTACATTCAGATCGATGCTCCACGTTATACCTATTACATTGACCCCAAATGGCGCCGTTACGTCGCCAACGAGATGGGCGTCGATCCGGATCAAGCCCTGGACGAAGCCATTCGGGTCGACAACGCTTGCCTTGAAGGTGCAAAGAAGGCGGGTGTTACTCTGGCCATCCATCTCTGCCGCGGGAACAACAGAAGCCAATGGTACGCTGAAGGTGGCTACGATCCGATTGCCGAAAAGCTGTTCAACGAACTTAACGTAGACGTTTTTCTGCTCGAATATGAATCCGAGCGTTCCGGAAACTTTGAACCCCTGCGCTTTGTTCCTGACGACAAGGTCGTCGTTCTGGGTCTTCTTTCGAGTAAAGTGCCCGACTTGGAGTCGTCCGACTCGATTGTCTCTCGGATAAAAGAAGCGTCTCGATACGTGCCACTCGACAACTTGGCACTCAGTACGCAGTGTGGATTTGCGTCGATGAAGGAAGGCAATCTGCTGACCGAAGACGACCAGTGGAAGAAGTTGGAGCGCGTCGTCGATACGGCGCGTCATGTCTGGAAGGCCTAATAATAGTGAGGACAGTGTGTCGGCCGGGCCCGGAACCGGGCCGCGGTCTCGAATTCTCCTCGAGGCTCTCAGCTCTTGTGAGCTAAAAAGATGGTATGGCGGGGCCCGCCTTTTTTCCCCCGGCCGCGAACCTGCTCCACTTCGACCCTGAATCCTGCATAGCGAAGGCGTTGCTCGAACTTTCTATCTTCCCGGGCGGACCAGACCGCCAGCACCCCGCCACTTTTGAGGGCCGAGTGGGCGGAGGCCAATCCTCCGTCGTCGTAGAGTCGCTTGTTGCCGGATGTGGCAAATGCGCTTGGGCCGTTGTCCACGTCGAGTAGCACGGCATCGAAGCGGTCGGGAGCTCGGCTGAGCGTGACCGCGACATCGTTCACGTCAACCTGGACCCGCGTGTCATCGAGCGGGTGGCTGGTCAGTGGGCCGAGCACGCCATGGTTCCATTCCACAACTGCGGGTACGAGTTCTGCGACAACAACCGAAGCGTCGGGTGGCAGCAGGTCCAGCGTCGCGCGCAGCGTAAAGCTCATTCCGAGGCCTCCGACGAGAACCGACGGTTGCTCCATCGTCCGCGCCCTGCGGCAGGCGAGTGTGGCCAGGGCCTCCTCTGAGCCGTGCATGCGGCTCGACATGAGACTCTCCCCGCCTGCGAGAATGATGTACTCCCGGTCGCGGCGTGTCAGTTTCAGGTCTGTACCATCGGGGCTTAGTGATTCTCCGAGCAACTCCAGGTATTTCATTGAGTCATTGCCGCAAAGAGGTGGGTCGACGGTCTGTGCAGACGACGCTGTTCATCATACAAAAAGAAAGAGAGCGGGTTTCCTACCGCGCTCTCTTTCTTTTCTGACCTGCTGAGTAAGCGATCAGCAGCTGTAGGACTGCTGAAACTCGATTGGGTGGGTCCATTGTCTCAGCGTAGTGACCTCTTCCATTTTCAAATCGATGTAGGCGTCGATCAGATCGTCGGTCATCACGCCCCCCTGGGTGAGGAATTTGCGATCTTTGTCGAGAGCTTCCAGCGCGTCGTCCAGAGACGAACAGACCGTGGGCAGCTTCGCTTCTTCCTTCTCAGTCAGCGCGTACAGATCCTTGTCCATCGGTTTGCCCGGATCGATCTTGTTCTGAATGCCGTCCAGGCCCGCCATCATCATGGCAACGAAGCAAAAGTAGGGGTTTGCGGTGGAATCCGGGAACCGGACTTCGACGCGGCGTTGGTTCGGATTGGCAACGAAGGGGATCCGGATAGCAGCCGAGCGATTGAGCGCTGAATAGACCAGGAACGTTGGCGCTTCGAAGCCCGGCACGAGCCGCTTGTAGCTGTTCGTGCTCGCATTCGTGAAAGCGTTCAAGGCCCGTGCATGTTTAATGACGCCCCCGATGTAGTACAGGGCGAGCTTGGAAATGCCGCCGACTTCCTTGCCCGCAAACACGTTTTTGCCCTTTTTCACCAGTGACTGGTGGACGTGCATTCCATTCCCGTTGTCGCCAACCAGCGGTTTCGGCATGAAGGTCGCCGTTTTTCCAGCCTGATGCGCGACGTTGTGAATGACGTACTTCAATATCTGGATCTGGTCCGCCTTATCGACCAGAGATCCGGCGGCGACACCGATTTCGCCCTGGCCAGCGGTCGCCACCTCATGATGGTGTACTTCGGATACCAGACCCATGGCGTTCAGCGCCACGCACATGTCCCCGCGAAGATCGCTTAGCGAGTCGACCGGGGGAACGGGAAAGTACCCCCCCTTTACGCCGGGCCGGTGGGCCAGATTGCCGCCGGGCAGATCATGACCCGAAACCCATGATGCTTCGTTAGAGTGGATTTCGTAAAACGCTCCCTGCATTTCCGCTCCGTACTTCACGTCGTCGAACACGAAGAATTCATTTTCCGGTCCGAAAAACGCATTGTCTGCGATCCCGGTTGACTTGAGGTATTTGAGGGCTCGCTTGGCGCAGGTACGCGGGCAGCGCTCGTAGCCCTCTCCAGTCAGCGGTTCGACGACGTCGCAGCGAATGTTGAGCTGTTTGTGTTTTGCAAAAATGTCAATGACCGACGTCTCTGAATCGGGCATCAGGATCATGTCCGATTCATTAATAAACTTCCAGCCGGCAATCGAGGATCCGTCGAACATCTTTCCGCCCGTTAGGAAGGTCTTGTCAACCTCCCCAGCGGGCACCGTGACGTGCTGTTCTTTACCTTTGGTGTCGGTGAAGCGAAGATCGACGAATACGACGTCTTCCTTTTTTATGAGTTTAAGTACATCAGCGGGTGTCATCGTTGGGTGAAACCTCCATATAGAACGAACCGAGTTTGTCTTGGTTTGCTGGCCGGCTGTTTACGGGGACTGGCCCCGCAAGCCGCTTATTCTACATTAGGTTCGAAGTTCTGCACAAAAGTATTGTGGCAGCGGAATGAGCGATTGGCGGGTATAGCGGTGCCTTGACGGCCTTGAAGAGGCGATCATCGCTCGACTGGCCAATACGCGCCGGCTCGCCCACATTCCGGTATCCCGGTTATTGAGTATGCCCTGGCGATATTGAAAGAGGTCACCCCAGCGTATCGGCCTGAATCCGAACGTCCTCAACTCGAGGAGACGATGTTAAGTTGTCCGCCGCCGATTCTTCTGTAATCCATTGCGGACCAGTGGCCGATTAGACGAGAGAGGACCAGCGATCTGGGCCAGACGAATTTGAAAGACGACCGGACCGGCTTCGAGTGGCGAAATACAGTCCGTCTGTGTTTCGGAAGGATGAATTAGAGGTATGGCTACGCCTAGAAATAAGGTTCCAATCACCCAGGAATCCAATTTCGAGATCCAAGCGTCGCAACCGGCCGGCTTCGGGAAAGTTCCCGGCTTCCGTATCGGCGACATTTTGCTGGACCGGAAACTGATCACCGAGGAGCAACTCCGCGACGTGTTGCAACGCCAGAAGTCCTCCGGTAACAGACTCGGGACCTGTCTCCTCCAGATGGGTTTGATCGACGAAGAAACCCTCGCTCAGACACTGTCCGAACAATACAAAATTCCTTACGTCAACCTGGACCAGGTGGAGCCGGACAAAGAGACGGTTCTCCTAATTCCGAAGAAGCTCGCCCTACAATGTCAGGCGATACCGCTATCCAGAACCGGCACCTCGCTCCTTGTCGCGATGCTCGATCCATCCAACCTTGCGGCCATTCAGGAGCTGAAGTTCGCAAGTGGACTTGAAATTCAGGTGTTTGTTGCGCCCGAATCGCAGATTCGTCGCGAGATCCAGAGGTTCTACGATGAGTCGTCCCCGGAGTCCGGTGATGAGGAATTGCCCCGGACGGAAGCCGTTGATGGTGAAGTCTATGACCGGCTCCTGCACTCCGATCTGAGCGAGGCGTCAGTAGAGGTCATCGACGAAACTCCCGAAGCCGTCGACGTATACGCGCTTGAATCCATGTCCGGCGAGGACCGCGTCGTCGATCTGGCGAACCTGATTCTGGTAGACGCCGTGAGGAGGCATGCCAGCGACATCCACCTGGAGCCCTATGACCGGGAATTCAGGCTGCGATTCAGGACTGATGGTCAGCTCGTGACGGTCATGAATTTACCGCTCACGATCAAGGACGCTCTGACATCGCGGCTGAAGATCATGGCGCGTTTGGACATTGCGGAGAGAAGGATTCCACAGGACGGCCGGATCCGGCTCAATGTGCGTCTGGGTGATGGTGTAAAGGAAATGGACTTCCGCGTATCGATTCTACCCACGCTCTTTGGCGAGAAAATCGTGATGCGGTTGCTGGACAAGGGCAACCTCATGTTCGACATGGGTGGCCTCGGATTGGATCATGAATCTCTCGCTCGATTTCAAACGGCGATCCACAAACCGTTCGGGTTAATCCTGGTGACGGGTCCGACTGGAAGTGGCAAGACCAACACCCTGTACTCGGCGATCTCGCAAATCAACCAGCCGAATGTGAACATCATGACGGCCGAGGATCCGGTCGAATTCACGATGAAGGGTGTGAACCAGGTGCAGATCAATGAACGGGTTGGAATGAACTTTGCGGCTGCGCTTCGATCGTTCATGAGACAGGATCCGGACGTCGTTCTCATCGGGGAAATGCGAGACCGTGAGACCGCCGATATGGCTATCAAGGCCTCGCTCACAGGTCACCTGGTACTCAGCACCGTGCACACCAACAGTGCTCCTGCAGCAATTGACCGGCTCGTGAACATGGACATCGAACCCTTCCTGATCGCATCTTCGCTGCAGTTGATCTGCGCGCAACGCCTCGTCCGGCGCATCTGCAACTCCTGTAACGAAACCGTTTCTGTCGAATCCTCTGTGCTGCGTCAGGCCGGATTTGCGAACCAAGAACTGGAGTCCATCAAGCCTCAGAAAGGGCGCGGTTGTGACGAGTGTCGGGGTTCGGGCTACAAGGGCCGGGTCGGTCTCTATGAGGTCATGGAGATCAATGAGGACATCAGGAAGTTGATTCTTTCACGTGCGTCCGCCATCGAAATCCGTGAAGCGGCCGAACGGAACGGGATGATCACGCTACGGGGTAGTGGGCTGCAGAAAGTGCGGGACGGCGTCACCTCGCTCGAACAGGTGATACAGGAAACCAGCATCTGAAGGTTTATGGCCAAGTTAATCAACGCTGACCGAAGCGATGCTTTGTCGGAGAAAGTTGATCAATCTGAATCCAAAGGCCGTCAATTTGATTCGAGGATGTTAAGTTGATAACGTCGCCCAGTCTCACCGTGCCGCTGTTGGGAAATTGATCTCCGCAGTTCCGGCTGGACTGTCGAAGCCAACCGTCACACGCCACTCGCCCGCCATGGGTAGGTCAATCGTGCCGCGCCACTGCCCGGGCTCGGCGGGCACCACATCTGCAGTCGCATGCATCGCCTGCATCGCTCCCATTGCCGGCATGAAGAGCTCGACGTTGACATTGGAAGCAGCGACCGGCTGGCCGGTTGCCGCGTCGAGGATCTGGAGGCCAAACGCATTGGCTCCAGAGCGGAACACGCCCGCTGGGTGCCGCAAGTAAATCTCGAATTCATTCTGCTGTTGTGTATGGATGATTGCGGCCGAAAGGACATCGTCGCCCGCGGGCCGGTTCATCCAGGCCAGGCCCAATGTTGTCGACAGAACCAAGACCGATGCACGCCCACTTCCGATTGTCGCCCACTTCCAACCCCCAGACACGGCGGGTTCCCTAGTCACGCCAATCGGTTCCGGCAGGGCCGGATGTGTCAGAATCGCCGACCAACCCTCCATCTCCACCCGCTTCCAGATCGCGAAGATCGCGGGATAAATTGTCAATGTGAGGAGGAACGAGGTCACCAGCCCGCCAACCATCGGCGCGGCAACACGCTTCATAACATCGGCACCGATCTCGGTCGTACTGGTCCACAGGATTGGCATCAGTCCGATCATCGTTGTGCCCACCGCCATGACTTTCGGACGCACGCGCCGGACGGCACCTTCGTGTATCGCTTCTTTCAGGTCGACAAAGTTGCGCATCTGTCCCACAGCCTTCGCCTTCTCATACGCCAGGTCCAGGTACAGCAGCATGACGGCCCCGGTCTCTGCCGCCAGTCCCGCCAGGGCGATCATCCCGACCCAGACAGCAATACTCAGGTTGTAGTCGAGCAGGTAAAGAAGCCAGAAACCGCCGATCAGGGAAAAGGGTATCGCCATCAGGAGCATCACAGTTTTTCGCCAGTCTCTAAAATTCATGTACAAGAGGAAGAACACGAGGAACAACGTCAGCGGGATGACGACTCCGAGCCTCTCCCGCATTCGCTGCAGATACTGATACTGACCTGCCCACTCCAGCCGGTATCCTGCCGGGAGCGTGACCTCCCTGCTGATGATCTGCTGTGCCCGCTCGACATAGCCTTCGTAGTCGGGGTCACTCACGTCCACGAACACGTACCCGACTAGTTGCGCGTTCTCGTCCCGGATCATCGATGGGCCCGTGGTATAGGTGATGTCGGCCACGAGCGATATGGGAATCTGAGCGCCCGAGGGTGTAGGAACGAGCAGCTGTCCCAGGCGGTCGGGATCGTCCCGAAGCTCCCGGAGGTAACGGACGTTGATGGGGTATCGCTCCCTGCCCTCAATCGCGTACGACACATCCTTGCCGCCGACTGCGGTTTCAATGATGTCCTGAACATCCTGGACAGTAAGGCCGTAGCGTGCTGCCTCCCCACGGCGTACCGTGAAGTCCAGGAAATATCCACCGGTTACGCGGTCCGCAAACGCGCTGCGCGTGCCTTCGACGTTGGCAAGCGCGTTCTCGATATCGAGTGCGACACTCTCGATGGTATTGAGGTCGCTGCCGAAGACTTTGATCCCCAGGTTGCTGCGGATCCCGGTATTGAGCATCTCGGTCCGTGTCTGTATCGGCATCCACCAGATATTGGTCATGCCGGGTACCTTTACTTGCGGGTCGAGCTCTGCTATCAGCTCGTCCCATGACATCGGCCGTTCTTCAGGCCACAGCCGGTTGAGCAGGGGCCGCAGCCAGTCCGGAGCACCTTCCGAGTACCAGCGGTCCTCCCTCACAGTGCGCCACTCGCTCTGGTCTTTCAGCAACACGGTTGTTTCCGCCATGCTCAGTGGCGCGGAATCGGTCGACGTGGTCGCTCGCCCGATCTTTCCAAACACTCGTTCGACTTCAGGTGCCTCGGCGAGAATCCGGTCCTGGATTTGAAGAATCCGTCCGGCTTCGGCGATCGGCATACCCGGAACTGCCGTCGGCATGAATAAAATTGAGCCCTCGTTCAAGGGAGGCATGAACTCGGATCCCAGACGCTGGAATACCGGAATGGTCGACAGGCCCAAAACTAAGGCCACTATGATGACCGTTTTGGGAAAGCGCACCACGAAGTTTAAGACCGGCGTATACAACCAGAACAGAAATCTGCTGATCGGGTGCTTGTCTTCGGACCGAATGCGACCCCGGATCAGGAGGACCCCAAGGGCGGGAACCAAGGTGACTGCCAGAATGGCGGCGAAGGCCATTGAAAATGTTTTCGTGTAGGCGAGCGGTTTGAAGAGGCGGCCCTCCTGAGCCTGGAGCGTGAAAACCGGCAAGAAAGAAACGGTAATCACAAGCAGCGCAAAGAAGATCGTTCGCCCCACTTCCTGAAAGGATGAGATCAAGACCTCAATTCGCTTGCCGGGCCGGCCCTCCCGTTCCCAGTGATTCAGTCTCTTGTGAGCGTTCTCGACCAGAACGATCGAGGCGTCGACCATCGCACCAATGGCAACGGCAATCCCTCCCAACGACATGATGCTGGCGGTCAGACCCATGTAGTACATCGGGATGAACGACAGGGCAACGGCAATGGGGAGGACGATAATCGCCACCAGCGACGTGCCTAAATGGAGCAGGAACAAGATGATGACGATGCTGACGACGACCATCTCTTGGGTCAGGGCGTTGCGAAGCGTATCGATCGCGCGCAGGATCAGTTCAGATCTGTCGTAGGTTGTGACGATTCGAACACCGGCGGGCAGCGTGGACTCGATTTCAGCCAGGCGTTGCTTGACGCCCCTGATCACGTCGATCGCGTCTTCGCCGTAACGCATCACGACAATACCGCCAACTGCTTCACCGCGGCCATCGAGTTCGGCGACGCCACGGCGCATGGCGGGTCCGAGTTGCACGGTGCCCAGGTCCCGCACGAGGATGGGGGTTCCCGACGGACTCACATGGACCGGCACCTGTTCCAGATCCTGGGTCGAACTCACATAGCCGCGGCCACGCACCATGTACTCGGTCGTCGCGATTTCCAACGATCTGCCGCCCACGTCGCTGTTGCTGCGCCGAATCGCGTCGATGACCTGGCTGAGTGAGATGTTGTAGCCCAGGAGCTTATTCGGATCGACATTCACCTGGTACTGCTTCACGAACCCGCCGACGCTGGCCACCTCGGCGACGCCGTCCACGGCCTCCAGGGCGTAGCGCAGCGTCCAATCCTGAAAACTGCGCAGCTGCTGCAGGTCCATCTGGCCGGTCTCGTCCACCAGAGCGTACTGGAACACCCAACCGACAGCGGTGGCGTCAGGACCGAGTGCCGGATTGACGCCTTCGGGAAGCTGACCGCTAATCTTACTGAGGTATTCGATCACCCGGCTACGTGCCCAGTAAATGTCGGTTCCGTCCTCGAAGATGATGTATACGTAGGAAAAGCCAAAGTCGGACAGACCCCGTACCAATTGGACCTCGGGCGCCGCGACCATCGAGCTGACGATGGGGTAGGTGATCTGATCTTCGACCAGATCCGGACTTTGTCCAGCCCACTCAGTAAAAACGATTACCTGCGTGTCGGACAGGTCGGGAACTGCATCGAGAGGGACGTTCACCAATGCCCAAAGCCCCCACGCGAGAGCGAACGCGACCAGTACGAAGACGAGGAAGCGCTGGCGGGCGCTGAAATCGATGAGACGCTCTATCATTGCGGGTTCTCGCCCTGCCAGACGGGCTCCGCCGCCTGCAACTTGCTTTCCGCGTCGATCAGGAAGTTACCGGAAGTCACGACAAGCTCGCCCTCGACGAGACCTCCAAGTATCTCGAAGTGATCACTGACCTTCGCTCCGAGTTGAACGTTCCGGATTTCCATGCGTCCCTCGCCGCGGTCGACGAAGACGATGTTCCGCAACCCGGTCGGCAACACCGCGGATTCGGGCACCATCAGCCGGCGTCCCATTGACGCACTTAACTCGACATCGGCGTACATTCCCGGCTTGAGCGTGAGATCGGCATTCGCGAACTCGACACGAAGCGTCAGCGTCCGCGTACGTTCGTTCACATGCGGATCGATGAAAGTTACGCGGCCCGCGAACTCGCGTCCCGGGAGAGCCTGGACTCGCATCACGGCGCGCAGTCCAGTCCGCACCCACGCGATGTCGTTTTCGTACACGTCCGCCTTGACCCAAACGACGGAGTGGTCCGCAATTTCATAGAGTTTCGTTTCCGGCGTGACGTGCTGGCCTGGGAAGGCATTTCGGGTCATGACGTGACCCGTGAATGGTGAATAGATCGTCATTGTCCGGAATGGTTCCCGAGCTTCCTCAAGTTGCTCGATCTGTTCGGGAGTGATGTCCCACAGCTCCAGGCGCCGCCGCGCCGCCCGAACCAGGTCTTGGGCACCCAATGCCACGGACGGAAACCTGCTCTCGCCCAGCATGTCCAGACCCCGCAGGGCCAGCAGGTACTCCTCCTGTGTGGCAACGAGTTCGGGGCTGTACAACGTGAACAGAGCGTCGCCGTTCTGGACGTGCTGGTACTGGAAATCCACGAAAGACTCCTCGATCCAACCTGCGACCTTGGGATGCACTTCGCTCATTCGTGTCTCGTCGAGCGCCACGGTTCCGATCGTGCGCAGCGTCCGATCGAAGGTCTCATACCTTACCGGAGACGTCCGGACGCCTATAAATTGCTGGCGGCCCGAATCAACGAAAAACATCGCCTGGTCCTGATTCGGAGTGGGGACGGTGCCCTGGGTGGCCTCCCCCGAAATCGCAAACACCTGAATCGTGTTCTCTCCTGGGTTGGTGGCATCAAGTGTCTCTATCCGGAACTCGATGCCATCGTCAACCGTGAAGGCTTCGAGCTCTACGTCGTCAGACACAGGAAACGTCATCGTCATAGCGCCCATCAGACCCGGGATCTGCTCATGAGCAATTGCGAGCTGACGGTCGTCGATCTGGATGTCACGGATCACGCCCTGTCCGACGTAGGGGTCCTCGCGTGTCCCTCGAGGGGTGGAATCTCTCATCCCGGCATCCGCAGGCACGCCCGGCTCGGACGCGGCATCCCTCGAAAGATACTGACGATATAGATCGCGGTAGAGGTAGACGGATCCCACCGCCACCGCCACCACCGCCACCATTGCAGCCTTCAATAGAATGCGTTTCATTGGATACTCCCCCGATAGGTCTGAATCTGAGGCTCGTAAACCTTGTTCCAGATGTGTTGGTATGTATCCCTGTTCAAGGGAATCTTCAGATCGAAATGGAAGGTTTCCTCTCTGGTCGAGATCCGCAGATCGAATTCGTTAGTTGATGCAAACGATTCCACGTCGGCCAAGCGCCAGATGCGGGAATCGTTTGGATTGTCGGTGACGTAGATGATCCTGTTCTCCGTGACGTCAATGATCCCCTGACAGCCCCCGAAAAGATGGTCATGGCGGACTGGAAATTCTTGCACGACCTGGTCCGCCGCGGCCGCGAAAGTTCCACTTGAGCTATCAGTGTCGGAAGTGTTGCCGGGGATTATCCGAGTACGAATGGGTCGGAGACTGCGTGCTTCCAGATATGCGTACACATCCCCATCGAGGGAATCGTCGTTCAGGCGAAACGCGAAAGCTCTATCCCCCCAAAGTTTGAGAATCCCATCGCTTTCATAGGTGTGAATACGAATTTCGCTGGCCGAAACGATCTCGAACGACTCCACTTCTGGATAATTCCAATCACGCGCGTGATCATCGTTCGACGTTTCGTATCTAATCGAATCTTCGGAGATAAGCAGTTGGCCCTCACACGCGCCAAACATGTGATCATGACGCACATCGAGAGTCCATCCAGGTGGTGTCGGGCCCGACTGCGCCATCAACAGAAACAACAGAAACGCCGTCATTCGGAACCTCCAGTCTGAAGCAACTCGAGACCCGTCAGTTCTTCGAGACCGGCCAGCGCCTTCTCGTGTTCGACGAGTTGCGCGTAGTATTCGACCTCGAAGTCCAACAGCGCCGACCAGTTGTCCAGGACACCGAGGAAATCGATGTCACCGACACGATAGGCAGTCAGCGACGACTCCAACGTCAACGATGCTTGAGGAATGACCGCTTCGCGATACAGGCTTTCCAGACGATCGGTCCTCTCAACCAGAAGGTACAGATCCCTCACCTGGCGGAAGAGCGCCTGGCCTGTCGCCTCGAACTCGTTTCGCGACATTTGAAGCGTCGATCCTGCCTGTTCGACCGCACGCCGTTCCTTTTGCCAGAAGAACAGCGGGATGTCGGTCGAGATCGATACCTCCCACATATCATCGAAAGCGCCCATGAACATGCGGCCGACCTTCACGTCGAAGTCTGGAAGATGTTCCTTCCGAGCCAACCGGAGAGCGCTGGCGTCGCGATCAATATTGAGCCGGCGCGAATCGAGAATGGGATTGGCTTCTTCGGCAACGGCGTAAAGCTGTTCAGACGAATAGTCGAGGATTGACGGGCTCAGTTCGCTAGCAGAGCGCACCAATGTATCCGGAGGCCGGTGCAATAGCTGATTGATGTGCGCCGCAAGCGAACCGGCCTGCTCGGTGAGGACAGCCATCCGGTCTTCCAGCAGCGTCTCTTCCACCTGCGCGCGCAGGACATCCTGCTGCAGTCCCGACCCAACCTCATAGCGGCTTCTTGCAACACTAACGAAACGGTTCAGGAGCACACGGCTCTGCTCGACGGTTTCGATCGACCGTTCCACGTGGTAGAGATCGAAGTACGCGCGCTTCAGTTCGCTCATGACCCGCAGCCTCACCGCGTCATACAGCCGGCCCTCACGGTCGGCTTCCGCCCGAGCGATTTCCCCTCGCAAGCCGAGTTTGCCAGGGAAAGGAAGACGCTGGGTGACCATGGGTTCTACGAAACTCATCGGATTCTCACCGAGAGATGTGCCGGGCAGCGGACTGCCGGAGTTCCAATATCCGAAGCTGACAATCGGATTCGGGAGCGCACGGGCCTGCGATGGTCGCGCCGTTGCTGCCTCCCAGCGCCGACTGGCAGCTTGAATCTCGGGGTTTTGCCGCAGCGCGATCCGTACCAAGTCATCGAGATCGTTGGACATCGGCGGCGAAAGCTGTGCAAACAGAATTAATAACGCAAAGAAACCAGGCATAGGGCACCAACCTCACTTCTTGAGACAGAAAGAGATTCGGAACAACAAGAGGGCAGTCAGTGCCTGTTCTAGATCAGGAAAGTACTATTCAGGAGAAAAACGGGCGGTGAAACTGTAGCTAAGACGAGTGGTAATTCCTCGTCGAACTCGAACGCCGGAATCTCATTCGAGAAGGAAACTGGGTTGGACGACGGGAGAATGGCAAGACCTATAGGAGCGCTGAGGCCGACGTTCGTCGGCAGGGTCGCGCTTTCGACACAAGCCAGGCAGCAGTCGTGATTCGAACCCAGCGCTGGCCCCTCGAAGTCCTCCATTGGCATCGGGCAGGTCGGCATCCCCGGAGCCCCCATAACGCAGAGCGTCACAAATATGTTCACTCCCAGGAATCCCAGGAGAAGCATTCCGGCTATGGGCTTGGAGAGGATTTGCATTACCAAAGAATCATATCATGGCAGGGTAAAGTTGAACTGTTCGGGGACTTGCTCGCAGCCCTCTACGGCCTCTAAGTCATTGATTTCTGGTCTCAAAACCAGCAGTGCTCGTTCCTAAATAGGACTCAGCGGCGGGGGAACGGTTATTCAAGTAAGGTATGGTTTGTGGGCCCTGTGGCAGGACACACAGAGTGGACCCGGCACCCGCATCTCTTAAGGCATTGTGAGTGGCTTTGGCGAGGTCGGTGACAGGTTCGAAATGTGCCGCCCGGATTGCGGAGTCCGACAGGCCGTCGGATTTCAAAAGAACCTTTGCCTTGAGCTGGATCTGAGCCTGGACCTGGACCTGCCACTGATCCGGTCGTCGATAACCGGTTGCGGTGACCTTGTCCAGCATTCCCTGTGGGGATTGGCACGAGGCCAGGATCTCTCCGTAGGCGCCGTGGTCGGGGATACCGTCACGACACTCCGCCGCGCAGATGATCGTCCCTCCCGGTTTTACAATCTTCGCTGCCGCGGACATGCCTTTGACCGATTGGTACAGGTTTTGATCGAGCGGATAGCCGGAGTTAGTCGTGACGACCACATCGAAGAGGGCATCGACGGCTTGCATGGCATTAGACTGCGCCCAGCGGCATGCAGCGGCATGCTCGTCGAAAAGTTTCCCGGCAAAAACGGCCGTAATTTCTTGTCGGCGATTGAGCGTGACGTCCAGAGCGAAATCGACGCCTGTCATTGCGGAAATCTCCCGAACGTCATCGTGTATGGGATTGCCCTCGGTGATGCCCCACGTGGCGCTCGGATGCCCGATGCGGGAGGCGTCATGGAGGTGGAGCACGGTTTCCAGTCCCGCCAGACCCGGCGCCACCATCTTGGGTCCACCGCTGAATCCCGCGAAGAAGTGCGGTTCGACGAAGCCGGTGGTGATCCTGAAATCGGCCTCCAGCCAATGCCGGTTCAACAATACCGGAACACCGGACTCTGTTTCTCCGGCACGAATCAGGGCCGAATCGTCCCGGGCATTGTGGCAGACGATGCGATAGTTTGCAGCGATCTCCGCCCCAAGCATTGCGACGAGTTCATCCTGAGTGTTGGCCCGATGGGTTCCGGTGGCTATGAACAGCGTGATGTCTTCAGGCCGGGTTCCGGGCATTTCGGAAAACAAAGCTTCCAGCATCAGTTGCCGCGGCTGCGCCCGCGTGATGTCGCAGACGGAAATACCGACCTGCTGACCTGCTTGCACAAGTTCCGAAAGAGCGGTACCGGCGACCGGTGTTCGGATGGCGTCGATTAATAAATCGGTTGGATGGGCCGCCCCGGGCCGATCTTGCGGTTCGATGACGGTGCACCGTTCATCGGGAAGTTCGACCTTCAAGCCCGCTGTGCCGTAGTCCAGGTTGAGTATCAAGCGTCAGTCCCTAAGTGTGGGGGACAGCCCACCCAATCCCATGTCTTTCCGTCCAGCTCGAGGTTCGGCGGTCTGTCCCAACATTCAATATCAAGAGTCCATCTGCAGCCTAGAAAACACCGACGAGGGGCGCGATAAGCGTCATAGCCGCCGTCATCACGATCACCCAGATGATGCTGATGATGGCCCCGGGCAGGAACATATCCGTCATCTTGTAGTAACCCTTGCTGTATGTGATCAGGGGCACGGCATCCAGCGGGAGAAGAAACGAGCACGAGGCCGTGAACGCAACCGGAAGCGCGTAGAGCGCGGGATTCGCTCCGGCAGCTTCTGCGAGGAGCATGATCGGAGGAATCATCACCACTATAATGACGGGATTGATCGGCAGCATCAGGTGAATGACAACGGTGAACGCACTGATCAGTAGGAGAATCCAGAGTGTGGGGAGGTCGGCCAGTCCGCCGAGGACCGAATCGACGAGCCACCGCGCCAGGCCGCTGCTCGACGACGCTCCTCCCAGTGTGGTCACACCGCCTAACATGACCAGGATGCCCCAACCCACTGCATCTTGAGCTTCCTGCCAGGAAAACAAGCGTATGCCGGGTAAGAACATTGCGCATCCGCCGCACATTGCGACCAGGGTGACGTCGAGGGCCGGTACCCAGGTGCTCAGAATCCACAAAACCATCAAGGTCCCCACAATAGCCACAACCTTCCATTCGCCCGGACTGATGGGTCCCAGTTGGCGACGTTCTTCCTCTATTTCGTCATGGGTTCCAATAGACGCGATCTCGGGCGGGAAGAACTTGCCCAGGATCCAGGCGGCGATCGGCAACAATATGACGGCCATGGGGATCCCGATGGCCATCCAGGAAAGGAAGGGTATGCGCGGCCCACCGTTCTGTTCGATCATCACGAGACCCAGGATATTGATCGAACTGCCGGCCGGAGTGCCGATGCCTCCAATCAGCGCGCCGATAGGGATGCCCAGCATGACGGATTTAGCAAACTGAGATCCCGGTTTCAATTCCAGTTTCGCGAAGATGCCCAGCGCGATGGCCATAAACACAGCCGCGCTCGGTACGTCCGACATGGTCAAAGATATTGCGCCACTGCCGATCACGAATACATATAGAACCCGTTTCGATTCTGTACCCGCTTTAGAGATCATCCAAAGCGCGAACCTTTGCGCGAGTCCTGTCTTAACCCAGGCCAGGGAGATCAGAAACATGACCAGCACGAAGAAGAAAACAGGACTTATGAAGTTGCCGAAAGCCACGCCGAGCGTGCTTAATCCGAAGATCGGCTGGAAGATCAGGGCCAGCAGTGCCGTTACGGCAATGGGTAACGCTTCGGTCGCCCACAAGACCAGAATTCCGGCGAGCAGGGCCGCGAGTCGCTGGCCCTCCACGGGTAAGCCCTCCGGGTTGGGCAGGATCAAGACCACCGCCGTGGCAGCGATCGCCCCTAGGATTCCCCAAGCGGCCGAATTACTTTTCGCAGTGCCCGAGCTTTGCGCCATCCGTCACTCCTTGGCGTCTTCGAAGACGGCAGTGATTTCACATTGAACGCGGTAATTCTGAGGGAGGTCCTGATTCTGAAACGTATGGCGGACAGGCCGTGATTCGACGTCGGGGAACATCGCGAGCCATTCTTTGTTGAGGTGGGTCTTATCGTCACCTTCGAGCCAGACCGACAGCTTGATAATGTCGTCGATGGACCCGCCGGCGGCTTCCATGATGCGTGGCAGGTTGGCGAACATCAACGCGCATTCGCTTTCAAGGTCAACCCCTGTCTCGCCGGTCTCCGGATCCTTTCCCGAGATGGGCCCGGTCACGAGCAGTGAACCCATGCGTGTCGCCAACGGGATCGGGTGCATATGTTCGAGACCCGGCACCTTAAGAACGATTCGCTTGTGCGTCATATCCTGCTCGGTGAATGTATTTCACGGTGTCCACTGCGGTGCTCCCGTTTCGAAAACCCGCTATCAACGCCGTAAAGGCTCTCGTTACCCCGCCATCAGGGCGCCATTGTAGCCTGATGATCTCTCCCGACCAAGGTCAGGGCACTTCCAGTTGGATTCGCCCCGGACTGCTACACTTGACCGGGAGGCGTTTCATGATCTGTTGTCGATCGATAACAGCAGTCGGTTTTCTCCTGCTCTGCCTCGGGGTGATGCCTTTGCGAGGCGCCGCACAATCGGGCCCTGCTGATCCGAATGTGTTGGATGTCTGCGATTCCATCGCGGAATTGTTGGAGGCCGAACACGGATTCCAAAACCTCGTGAACCCGGTGATACGAAACCGGGTTGAGGTTGAAGCCAGGGTGAGCGACTACAGAGAGATGCTGTCCTGCCTCGATTCGGTGGCGGTGTCGGCAAGCTCTCTGGGCTGGGTCCGCAACCTGAGGTACCACCTTCGATTGTTCCTTTCCTTCGCTGCTCCATCCGAAGTAAACACTCGAGGCTCCGTGCTGCGGTTGGTCGATCTTCAGGCGAGTGAGGATCCTGCGATACGCCGGTTGGTCCAAGAGCTCGGACTCGCTTCGCCCGAAGGGTCGGTTCTGGTTCGATATTTCCGGAGCCGTGAACAGATGCCGGAGAACATCCAGCGGGCATTCGAGAGTCCTCAGACTCAGGCCGTGACGATGTCGTCACGATATATTGCCGTCCTGACATCGCCTTCCAGGAGTTTCGGACAGGGAGGGATCGGGGGTGGGGCCTCGGCGGCGACATTGTCCCACGAACTCGTCCACGCGTTCCTTAGCGCGCGGCTGAATACCGAGCTTTCGCCTGAAGGGTTTCCCCGCTGGTTTCACGAAGGAATGGCGATTCACTATAGCGATCGCGGCCGGGCGCATATCAGTGTCGATCCCGTTTCCGGTGACCTCCTGCGTATCGAGCCGACACCGCAGTACGAGCAATACGAAAGGGTGTTTCGCTTCCTGGAATCCGAACTGGGAGTCGATCGATTCAGACAGGAAGTGCGACGTTCAGTGGAGGACGTCGATCCGTCGATTCTGTATCGAACGATGGATTTTCCGTCTTATGAAGAGCTCGCGCTCAATGCCGAACTCTGGTGGCGTTGGTGGCCTCTCCCCCTCGTGTTCGTCCGCGATGGAAACGCTGGGTGGTTTGCTGGGCTCATGGTTATCCTGGGCGCCGGAGCCATGTTTGCCTGGCGCCGCTGGCAGCCTGCCGTTCCCGGATCTGCCCTGGAGGTTGGCGTTGATAGGGATCTGATTGCGGCTGTCAAGACGGGCGACATCACCAGCATGGCTTACTTGATTCGTTCGGGAGCGAATCCCGATTCCCGCGACGATGGTGGCTGGTCAGCCCTCGCGTGGGCGGTTTGGGCCGACAATGCCCAGGCCGTGGAACTGCTCCTCAACGGTGGAGCGGATGTGAGCTCCCAAATCCGAGCCCTTGCGGAATCTCGCGATTGTTCTCCAGGAGTAATCTGTGTGCTGGCCGATGCTGTGACGCGTGAGGATGACGACTCGGTCGCAATGGACCGGAGCTGAGGCAAGGGGTTCCGCTATAGTCGTTTGAGTTAGGCGTAGATCCGAACGCGGGCTGCGGGGCGGATCAGTTCAGAGGCCCTGTCGGGCGCTTTCCTGCCGTATGATTGAAGACTTAGAGCAGAGCCGGACCGCGACAACCCGCATTTTGCTAACACTTCGAATGCAGTCGAGGGAAAAATTGTCCATCCCCTTGTGCGTGACGCTCCGGCATAAACCTGGAGGACTCCAAGAATGAACAAGGCAGCCCAATCCGAACTGGATAAATTCATGAAGGGCTTGATTCGGCGCAATCCGGGTGAGCCTGAGTTTCACCAGGCCGTCCAGGAGGTTGCCGAAAGTCTGGCGCCGTTCATCCTGGAGCACCCTGAATATCGTGACGCGCAGATCGTGGAACGCATGACCGAGCCGGATCGGATAATCATCTTTCGCGTGACCTGGCAGGATGACGCAGGATGTATTCGTGCGAACCGTGGGTGGCGCGTTCAGTTCAATAATGCGATTGGCCCATACAAAGGCGGGCTCCGTTTTCATCCTTCGGTGACCTTGAGCGTTCTTAAGTTCCTTGGATTCGAACAGGTGTTCAAGAACAGTCTGACCGGTCTGCCAATGGGGGGCGCCAAGGGCGGTTCGAACTTCAACCCCAAGGACAAGAGTGACGGAGAGGTCATGCGATTCTGCCAGTCTCTGATGACGGAGCTCCACCGCTACATCGGAGAAGACACCGACGTTCCGGCCGGGGATATCGGTGTCGGCCCACGGGAGATCAGCTACCTCTTCGGCCAGTACAAGCGTCTCGAGAATCGATTTGCAGGCGTTCTGACCGGGAAGGGTCTGAGTTTTGGGGGGAGTTTTATTCGACAGGAAGCGACCGGATACGGATGTATATATTTTGTAGAGCAAATGATGGAGAATCGCGGAGAAAGTGTGGAGGGGAAGACCTGTGTAGTTTCCGGCTCCGGTAATGTGTCGCTATATGCCATCGAAAAGCTGATCGAGCGGGGAGCGAGGCCCGTGACTGCGTCCGATTCAGGTGGATTCATTCACGACCCTGATGGGATTGACGGCGACAAGCTTGAATGGCTCAAAGGACTGAAGGAGATCCGCCGCGGTCGGATTGGCGAGTACGCCGAGCAGTTTCCTCGAGCGACCTTCTATGAAAAGCGCCGGCCATGGGGCGTGCCGGCGGATATTGCGATTCCATGTGCGACACAGAACGAACTGGACGGGGACGACGCCCGGGTCTTGATTGGAAACGGCTTGCAGGCGATTGCCGAGGGCGCCAACATGCCCTGTACCCGGGAAGCGATTGAAGCGTTTGTCGGGGCGAAAATCCCGATTGCACCCGGAAAGGCAGCAAACGCAGGAGGCGTCGCCGTGTCCGGCCTCGAGCAAAGCCAGAATGCGCTACGGATCTCCTGGAGCCGCGAAGACGTCGATCAGCGTTTACAGGACATCATGCGCAATATCCACGCACGGTCGGCCCGGTTCGGATACGAAAAAGACGGCTACATCAATTATGTCAACGGGGCGAACATCGCAGGGTTCGTCAAGGTTGCCGATGCCATGATCGCGTATGGCGTTGTTTAACCGGCACTTTCCCCGCTGGCTGGAAAACCCTGCCGATTTAATTGCCAAGTGGAGGAGTTATTTTGATTGTCGCTGACCACCGATGGACCTATTCTTCACCGTGGACTCCTTGTCACGATCGGGCTGCTCGACGAGAGTCCACTTTCGCTTTCGCAATGCAATGCCGTTTGGGTCTGCATTTGGCGAGAAGGGTGAGTTCGGGTTAACAATTTTCAATTCAAAATCAGGCTGGAGGTTTCTATGCGCCGTGTGACGTGCATCGCGGGTCTAATTTCGATCACTCTATTTTTAGTTGGGGCGTGTTCAGCGCCAACACCGGTGGAAGCCCCACAGACGGACGACGTCACCGTGTTCGAAGGGGCGCGGCTCATTGTCGGTGACGGGAGCGGGCCGATTGAGGATGCCGCATTCGTTGTCGTGAACGATCGATTCACCCAGGTGGGTCAAACGGGGCAGCTCAACGTGCCGGCAGGGGCCAATCGTGTGGATCTGACCGGCAAGACTGTCATGCCGGCGATTGTCGACGCACATAAGCACATCTCGAGCGACCGAGACGAGATGGTCGAACAACTGCAGCGCCTGGCGTACTACGGCGTTGGCATGGTGACGAGTCTGGGTCAGGATCAGGGTGATGTGGCGTTGCAGGTACGGGAAAATCCGATTCCGAATGCCGCGCTGCTGCGCACGGCGGGACGGGGGATCACCGCGCCAGAGCCGGGGCGCTCCGAGGTCCCCTACTGGGTCACTACAGAAGATGAAGCCCGAACGGCCATACAGGAACTGGCCGCGAGACAGGTTGACATGGTCAAGCTCTGGGTTGACGACCGGAACGGCATGTATGAAAAATTAAGTCCTGCCCTCTATGGCGCCGCTATCGACGAGGCTCACAGTGCCAATCTTCGCGTGACAGCCCATCTCTTTACGCTCGAAGACGCGAAAGGCCTTCTCAGGGCAGGTCTCGATGCCTTCGCCCACGGAATCCGGGACCGCGATATCGACGACGAGGTCGTTGAGCTGTTCCAGGAACGGCCTGATTTTTTCCTTGTGCCGAATATGCCCGACAGAGGAGTCGCTGTGGATATGAGCTGGCTGAGTGGAACGCTGCCCGCCGAAGAGGTCGAGCGGCTCCAGGCAGCGTCCACGGACCGGCCCGAGGCTCAAGAGTTCTGGGGAATTCAGGCCCGCAATCTGGACAGGCTGAACGCGGCGGGTGTGCGGATCGCCTTGGGGACCGACGGCAGCACGGACTGGGCACCGCATGTTGAAATGGTTGACATGGTAGCGGCGGGGATGACGCCCGCTGAGGTTATAGTAGCCGCCACGAGCAATGCGGCTGAGCTGATGCAAGTCGACGACGTTGGTATGGTGGAAACGGGCAGGAGTGCGGACTTCATCGTTCTGAACGCCAATCCTCTCGATGACATCACCAACACGCGGCAAATCGACTCGGTCTATCTCCGCGGCAGTGCACTTGACCGGGCGGCTATGAGCGCCCAATGGACCAGTCAGGCATCGCAGTGAAACCGAAAGGTTCGCGATTCGAAGAGAGCGTTTCGAATTCGTGAACGTCGAGTGGCTGAGTTGGACCTGTCCACTGTTTCAGGGCGCATGGCCTGGGACAGTGGACCTCACCGACTGAGCCGATAGCCCAGCCAGATTCCGGCGATTCCGCCGACGAACGACAACCCGACTCCCGACATCGACAGCCCGCTTCCGCCCCAGAGCGCAGGCAGGTAACCCCCGAGGGCCGATCCCACAAAGAATCCACCCCAGATGAACTTTTTAGTCATGTGCTGGGCCCACTGTGTAATGCGGTCTTCCCGGAATCAACACCTTCTCAATTTCTAATCGCGTATTGTGTTAGCAGCCCGTGGCAGAAGTCTCGAGGACCGCGCGCAGGGGTCTTCGAGTTGCGGGCGCGAAGTGAGGAGCGGGCACCGAGGTCTGAAACCGAGGCCGCTGGCGCCGTCTTTACATCGTGACCGACGAGAGACAAAGCCTGCGGCCCGAACCCCCCTGCGCCCACAGGGTTACGGCGAAACGGGGCTGTCTTCGTTGTCGCCGACTCCTCCCAATGAATGAGCATTGTCTCGTCGTCGTCTCCTAAAATCCAGCCCCGTTTGGCCGTAACGCGGCCCTCGAGACTTCTGCCACGGGCTGCTAGTACTACTGTGTTACAAACGAAGCGGCCCACAGAGCGGACAGCACGGGAGTTGCTGGATGAGGAATCGTGCGATGCGAATGCGAAGTGAGGCGATCGAGCACGGATTATGTCGCTCGGGCCGGATCCGGGGCTCCGCGGGGTTTGAAGTGTCTGGGGAGTTGGGGGACGGATAGTCCAACATGCGTGACAAATGCAGAGGGGGAAAAACGGTTCCGCTCAGCGACCAGGAACCCATAAGCTGCGATGCATAAAGCGCCATGGTGGTGAAATCCACGCCAGCCGCGACCTTCGTAATGGCCCAGTCCGAGTTCCTGCTTGAGTTCCTGATAGTCGCGTTCGATGATCCAGCGATGCTTGGCCCGATAGACCAGATTTGAAAGAGAGGTATTGGTCCCGAGACTGGAGAGCCAGTATTGAACCGGTTCGGATTCGGTCTTGGGCCATTCGATCAACAACCATTCTTCCGGATGGGGCTCGTGGCGCTCATGATCGCGATGAGCCGTGCGAATCCGGATTGCGGCGAAGCGGGAGCGCAACGTGTCGGCCGTGCCTTCGCGCCAGGACACGTTCTTCCATTTTTGTCGAGGCAAGGAGAGAGCCAGTTGTTTGACCGAAACAGGACGATGCTTCTTGTGACGCCTCAACAGCGTCGGCGGGCGCCCCTGGCCGGTCCACGACTTCTTGGGCAGGGGTTGCCGACCGGGCTCCCAGACCGAGGTCGAGGATTGGATGCCAACCACATAAGGCAGCCCCAGTGCGGTAATCGTCGCGCGAAACTTACTGTCGTTGCCGTAGGCGGCATCGGCCAACACGGGAGCCGTCCCCACACCGTCCGCAATCGCCTGTCGGATTTGGTCCAGAGCAATCGCAATCTTGGTCTGGAATCCAACCGCGTCGGGGACACCGGTCTTCTTGCGGCGTTCGGCATCGTTCGCCCAAAGCTTCGGCAGGTACAGCCGCCATGCCACGGGCAGACTCGATTTCGCCGTCGCTACCGACAGACTGACCGCCACCCGGCAGTTCTCCTGCTTGCCGACCTGTCCACAGTATTGCCGGGCCACACCTACCGAGTGGGTCCCCTTCTTCACGAATCCGGTGTCGTCGACAATCCACGATTCAATCGGACCGTGCGCTTCCATCCCCGGCAACGTCGACTCCCGGACTTGTCGCAATATGGCCGCATCCTCCCAGGGGGCATCCGCCACCAGGTGATGCAGCGACTGATGCATTTGGCGCACATTATCCGGAGCCAATCGCGCCGCCATCGGTTCCACGCTCTTGCGCTTGATTGGCAGCAGCAATCCCTTGCAGTACCACTTCAGCGGTTCATGACGGTCGGCGTGTCCGGCGGCCGACGCCAGGCGTTCCATATAGGCCGCAAAACGTTCTTCCTGAGTGCCTGGCGCCTTCGTTTTGGCGCTCATGTGCAAATGCTAACACAAGCTCGTCATTTTGTAACACAGTAGTACTAGAGGGGAGCTGATCACCCAGCTCTGGTCACAACACTGAACGTGGATCAAGGGACTTGGGACGCTCTGAGGGATTTGAGGTGACGCCACCCGACCAACTCGCGTCGCTTCTCATCCCATAGGTGCAGGGAGAGCGCTCTCAAACTGGTCCATAGCGTAATCGGGGTGATGCTTCTAAATAGGGGGTTCTCGTCGTAGCACTTTTTCAGGAAATAGTTTGGAACCCGAGGCCCGAGGTGATGGATGTGGTGAAAACCGATGTTGCCAGTGAACCATCGGAGTACGCTCGGCAGTTTGTAGAACGAAGAGCCTTCCAGCGCTGCGGTCAGGTAATCCCAGTTTCCATGCCGCTCCCAATAGACCCCTTCAAATTGATGTTGGATATAGAACATCCACACCCCGGCTGAAGAGCTGATCATGAGTATCGGCAACTGGATCAAGAGATATTCTTTAACGCCGATTACGGAGCTGATCAAAGCTGCAAGTCCGATTATTGCGACATTCGTTCGAATCACGCTTCGCCGTTGGCGCCTGACGGCGTTGCTGGGCGGAAGGCGGTATCCAATCAGGAAAAGAAGCACCGGTCCCACAGCGAAGAGGACTATGGGATTGCGATAGAAACGGTACCGCATCCGCTTCCAGATGGGCGCACGCAGATACTCATCCACCGTCCATGTCTTGATGTCCCCGACGCTGCGTCGGTCGAGATCACCGGATGTTGCGTGGTGGATTGAGTGTTCGTATGTCCAGGAGTGATATGGAGTGAACGTCAGCACACCAATGATGCTGCCCAGGAAATTGTTGGCCTTCTGAGATCTGAAAAACGAACCGTGCCCGCAATCGTGAAGAATTACAAAACTGCGAATTAGAAAGCCGGCGGTGAGGAAGGCCAGTCCCAGTGTGAGCAGGTAGGACACTTCCAGGCTCAGATACATCAGGTACCAAAGTGCGGCGAATGGAACGAGCGTGTTGGCCGTTTGCCACGCGCTTCTCCATAAAACTGGAGTCTCATAGGGATCCATGGCCTTCCGCCAGGTCAGTTTCTCGGCATCTCTCATAGTTTAAATGCTCAACACGCTCGGATCAGTCATATGTCTTGGGCGTCATGGCTTACCTATGGACCCCGATGGCTTCGGGTCGTTTGACATCGACACCGACGATCCCGACCGAGCGCTCCACAGATCCCGGTAGCTGGCACGTCGCTGCGCCAGAATTCTAACAGACAGTCTCATGGCGCCGGATTTCATCGGTTCCGGGTTGGGATTGATACGGTTGATTTGGGATGTCCCGCAGTCAAGGCAGTCGCTTTCTTTTCCTTACGCTTTCCTATTCCTTGTCTCTTGTTTCCACCTACTTGGTGGATCGAGCGCTCCCTATGCTACACCATCAACATTCATAGATTCTAGGATTTAGATGTTGTTTGAAACTCTGGTCCCGTTCTTGCAGTGCCTTAGGCATTGGCAGGCGAACAGCTTCGATATTGCCAGGAGGTGACCATGCCGTCTTCTGAGGATGAAGGGAATTTGGGGGCGTTATTTTCAGGCGGCACGGGAAAAGACCTGAATCAGGTGACAAACGAGTTCAGGGCAAAGCTGGACCGGGCAGAGAGCGAGCAGAGGCGAGCCGAGGGAAAACTCACAGCCGCAACTGTTTCCTGGGAACGGGAACGGCGGCAACTGCGTGATCAAATTGATAGGTTTCGTCAGGCCTTGGCCCGCTCATCGGCCGATGTCAAAGAGACGGATGGGCTCGGGCGGCGTCTTGAAGAAACCATTCGTTACAGTCAGCAGCTTGAACTCAAATGTCAGGAGCAAGCAGTGGCAAAGGAGTCCGAGCAAAAAGACTTCCAATCCCGCATCGAAGATTTGGAGAACCAGATCGTAGAGTGGATAGCCCGCTCCCACAACACACACCGGAGGGTGCAGTCCGGGGAGTGAAGAATGGAAACCGAACTTGCATCCCGCAAGAGGGTTGTCGAGATCGAGTTCGAGAGAAAGCTGCTCTCCGAACAGGTCCGGTGGCAGAAGACCCAGCGTGTTCTGGAGGGCGAGATTGCAAGCCTCAGGAAAGAGTTGGCCGCCGCCTCCGTCGATAAGCCATCGGTGATCCGACGTTTTTTCAGTGCCCGCCGTTAGACAGAATCCCCGCGCTCCAAGCCAAAAGATCGCTATAATAGCAGCCCTGCTAAGGTCGCAGCAGACGGTGTAGGAGCACTTTCCCTAAACAGTGAGGACGCGAGTGGAAGAATCTGTACTGGAAATCAAGGAAGAGCAAATAGCGGAGTTTCAGGCCGAATTTCAAAAGGTCAAGTCAGAGATCTCCAAAGTGATTGTCGGCTACGAGGAGATCATTGAGGGAGTGTTGATTACGATCCTCGCTCGCGGCCATGCCATATTGGAAGGTGTCCCCGGGGTCGGAAAGACGTGTCTGGTACTGACTCTGTGTGATGTCCTTCACCTGTCGTCTTCACGAATCCAGTTCACTCCTGACCTCATGCCTGCCGACATCGTCGGTACAAATGTCGTTCAGGAGAGTGACAGTGGTGAGAAGTTCCTCAAATTTCAGGCGGGACCAGTATTCGCTAACGTAGTATTGGCCGACGAGATCAACCGCGCCACTCCCAAGACACAATCGGCTCTGTTGGAAGCCATGCAGGAGAAGACCGTGACGGTGGGCAATCAGACCTATTCCCTGGATCTGCCGTTCGTCGTACTCGCAACACTGAACCCCTTGGAGTTGGAGGCAACCTATCCTTTGCCTGAAGCCCAGGTAGACCGGTTCTTCATGAAGTTGAAAATGGGATTTCCGGACATGGATAGTATTCACGAAATTCTGGACCGTACGACGCAGGCGGAAGCTCCTGTAGTAGAACGGATCTGGGATGGACCGAAGATCATCGAGATGCGGGAAATTGCTCTTGAGGTGCCAATTCCCGATTCGGTGCAGGATTATGCGATACGGGTCGTCATGGCCACCCAACCCTCCACCGAATACGCTCACAAACTGACCAAGCAATACCTGCGTTATGGCGCGAGTCCCAGAGGTTCACAGGCTTTGGTGGTCGGGGGAAAGATACGCGCCTTGTTGGCCGGACGGAAAGAGGTGATGGTCGAGGACGTTCGCGCCGTCATACTTCCTGCCCTGCGGCACCGGATTATCCTGAACTTTGAAGGCGAGGCCGAGAGGATCGATCCTGATACGGTGCTCCAGGCGATCATCGACAGCGTTCCTGTCTAGCTGTTTCCGGTCTCCCACACAATCTGTGACCTAGTACTACTGTGTTACAAACGAAGCGGCCCACAGAGCGGACAGCACGGGAGTTGCTGGATGAGGAATCGTGCGATGCGAATGCGAAGTGAGGCGATCGAGCACGGATTATGTCGCTCGGGCCGGATCCGGGGCTCCGCGGGGTTTGAAGTGTCTGGGGAGTTGGGGGACGGATAGTCCAACATGCGTGACAAATGCAGAGGGGGAAAAACGGTTCCGCTCAGCGACCAGGAACCCATAAGCTGCGATGCATAAAGCGCCATGGTGGTGAAATCCACGCCAGCCGCGACCTTCGTAATGGCCCAGTCCGAGTTCCTGCTTGAGTTCCTGATAGTCGCGTTCGATGATCCAGCGATGCTTGGCCCGATAGACCAGATTTGAAAGAGAGGTATTGGTCCCGAGACTGGAGAGCCAGTATTGAACCGGTTCGGATTCGGTCTTGGGCCATTCGATCAACAACCATTCTTCCGGATGGGGCTCGTGGCGCTCATGATCGCGATGAGCCGTGCGAATCCGGATTGCGGCGAAGCGGGAGCGCAACGTGTCGGCCGTGCCTTCGCGCCAGGACACGTTCTTCCATTTTTGTCGAGGCAAGGAGAGAGCCAGTTGTTTGACCGAAACAGGACGATGCTTCTTGTGACGCCTCAACAGCGTCGGCGGGCGCCCCTGGCCGGTCCACGACTTCTTGGGCAGGGGTTGCCGACCGGGCTCCCAGACCGAGGTCGAGGATTGGATGCCAACCACATAAGGCAGCCCCAGTGCGGTAATCGTCGCGCGAAACTTACTGTCGTTGCCGTAGGCGGCATCGGCCAACACGGGAGCCGTCCCCACACCGTCCGCAATCGCCTGTCGGATTTGGTCCAGAGCAATCGCGATTTTGGTCTGGAATCCAACCGCGTCGGGGACACCGGTCTTCTTGCGGCGTTCGGCATCGTTCGCCCAAAGCTTCGGCAGGTACAGCCGCCATGCCACGGGCAGACTCGATTTCGCCGTCGCTACCGACAGACTGACCGCCACCCGGCAGTTCTCCTGCTTGCCGACCTGTCCACAGTATTGCCGGGCCACACCTACCGAGTGGGTCCCCTTCTTCACGAATCCGGTGTCGTCGACAATCCACGATTCAATCGGACCGTGCGCTTCCATCCCCGGCAACGTCGACTCCCGGACTTGTCGCAATATGGCCGCATCCTCCCAGGGGGCATCCGCCACCAGGTGATGCAACGACTGATGCATTCGGCGCACATTATCCGGAGCCAATCGCGCCGCCATCGGCTCCACGCTCTTGCGCTTGATTGGCAGCAGCAATCCCTTGCAGTACCACTTCAGCGGTTCATGACGGTCGGCGTGTCCGGCGGCCGACGCCAGGCGTTCCATATAGGCCGCAAAACGTTCTTCCTGAGTGCCTGGCGCCTTCGTTTTGGCGCTCATGTGCCAATGCTAACACAAGCTCGTCATTTTGTAACACAGTAGTACTAGCAGCCCGTGGCTAAAGTCGGCCGAGCGATCATCGTGCTCGGTTAGATAATTTTCTTACACTGACGCCTCGGCTCCGCCTCTTTACTATGAAAGCTGTCCACCCGCACCGGGGGGCCGGTGCGGGTCCTCCAGTGCCTGCTTCAAAATGTCGTTCAGCCCTTTAGGCCTCGCAGTCAGGACGATTGCGAGGGTCGGCGGTCGTTCAGACAGGATGTCTGAATGAACGATCGAGCGAAATCTTCTCCCAGCAGCGAACCGTTCGCATCACCTAGCACAGCCGGATTCGACTTTGACCTCCGACTCCTAGGACCGCAGATCTTCAGTTCGCTTCAGGGTTTCTTTGAGATCACCGGCTGAGCGGCAGAGGACGAAGATGGTGTCGTCCCCCGCAATCGTGCCGACGATTTCCCTCCAGCCTGCGTTGTCCACAGCGTCGGCAACGGTGGAGGCGCTGCCGGTCGTGGTCCTGATCACGAGCAGCGGCGCTACGCTGTCGATTGCGACCACATAATCTCTTAAGACGCGACGCAGGGTTTGCTTTGAAGTGCGGCGGGCCTCGGGCCGCCCCACGACATAAGCGCTGCCCGCCTTGACCAGCCCGAGTTCCTTAATATCCCGTGACAAAGTGGCCTGGGAGACCTCGATGCCGTTTCGGTGCAGCGCGTTGGCCAGAACGTGTTGGCTTCCGATGCGATTTTCCCGAACCAGTTCTAAAATAGAGTTTTGGCGGTCTCGTTTGCTCCTCATCGTTGCGACAAATTATATAGCAAAAGGCTTGACTTCATAGAAGTCCAAAGTGCATAATTATTCATTCGTATAGGATGAATATTCATTTTGGTGTGTGAAGCAGGACTATGAAGAGATCTCCGACAACTGCAGCGTGGCCCGTTCTGGATAAATATCGCGATACGTGTTTCGTAGTGAAGCTCGGCGGCCAGCCGCTGACCGACCCGGAGGCACTCAACAGTCTCGCCTTCGATCTATCCATTCTCCGTCAGGCTGGGGTCCGTGTCGTCGTCGTTCATGGCGGCGGTCCGCAGTTGTCGGAGATGTCTGAGCGGCTTGGCCTGGAAACTAAGAAAATCGACGGTCGCCGGATTACGGATAACAACACCCTGAAGCTGGCGAAAATGGTTTTTGCCGGCGAGATCTCGACGGATATCGTAGCCGCTCTCCGCCGCCACGGAGTGTCCGGTATCGGGTTGAGTGGTGTTGATGGTGAGTTGGTCGACGCCGAGCGTCGGGCTCCGGTTTGGCGGACTAATCCGGAAACAGGCGAGGAAGAATTGATCGACTTCGATCATGTGGGTGATATCCGTCAGGTGAACCCGTTCGTATTGAACGTATTGCTCGACCAGGGTTTTGTCCCTGTCGTTGCTTCTCTTGGATCGGATAAAGCCGGTTCCGTCCTCAACATCAATGCCGATACCGTTGCCGCTGAAATTGCGATAGCCATCGGGGCAGAGAAACTGGTTGTGATGTCTGATGTTCCCGGATTGTTACGCGACGTCGGCGATCGCAATAGCCGGATTCCAGATATTACAGTCGATGCTGTCCGAGAACTCAAACAGACCGGCAGCGTTTCGGGTGGGATGCTCCCGAAGCTTGAGAGCATCATCCGCACTATCGAATCCGGTACGGAGCAGATCCACATCCTGGATGGGCATACGCCGCACGCCCTTCTGGAGGAACTCAGCGGACCCGGTACCCACGGTACTTTCATTTCCTCAGCCAGGCACGCCGGGGGTGTCTCGATCGGGCACGAGCCGGCCTGATGCGCGCCGCTCGGTTTGCGGCGCCTATGAATCCTCACTTTCGCGCCCTCAACGCCAGTATTGGTTTCGATAAACGTTTGCTCCACGAGGACATCGACGGGAGCCGTGCGTGGGTTCGTGCGCTCTCCGGTTCCGGGCTTCTCTCCGATGAGGAGGCACAAAAAATCGATGAAGGCCTGGAAGGAGTGCGGAAGGGGATTGAGTCAGGCGAACTTCCCTTGTCGGAAGAACTCGAAGACATTCACATGAATGTGGAGGCCTTGCTTGCCGATGCGGTGGGTCCTGTGGCTGGCAAACTTCACACGGGCCGCAGTCGCAACGAGCAGGTAGCGACGGATTTGAGGCTCTACCTGCGTGATCGCTCTCGGCGGATCGCAGCCGATCTGTTGTCCCTCGTTACCACGCTCGCTGAGACGGCCGAGCGGAACTACGACGTAGTCATACCGGCCTATACACATTTGCAGCGGGCGCAGCCGGTCCTGTTCGCTCACCATTTCCTTGCGTACGCGGAAATGTTTCTCAGAGATCACGAGCGGCTGCTCTGGGCAGCGAATCAAGCCGATGCCTGTGTGCTTGGAGCGGGTGCCTGCGTCGGCAATCAGTTTGGCATCGACCGGGAATACTTACGTGAAAACCTCGGTTTTTCACGTCTCACGCATAACTCTCTCGACGCTGTAAGCGACCGGGATTTTGTATGTGACTTTCTGCACGCGGCGGTCATGTTTCTGGTCCATGTGTCCCGCTTGAGCGAGGACATCATCCTCTGGTCGTCCAGCGAATTCGGGTTCGTCGAACTGGATGAATCCGTGTCTTCGGGCAGTTCGATGCTTCCGCAAAAGAAGAATCCGGATGCGTGTGAGCTGGGGCGCGCGAAGTGCGGGCGTGTGCTTGGACATCTGGTGGCTTCGGTTTCGATGTTGAAAGGTCTGCCGTTGTCCTACAACAAGGATCTCCAGGAGGACAAGGAAGGTACGTTCGACGCGGTGGATACCATAGCGGCGCTGATACCGGTCTTCGAGGTCGTCGTGGGCAAGTTAAGCGTCAATCGCGAACGGGCGGGGTCCGCCCTTCGAGGAGGATATCTGGAGGCCATTTCGGTTGCCGACTACTTCACACGCAAGGGAATGCCTTTTCGTGAAGCGCACTCGGTTGCGGGCAAACTTGTCCGCCTGGCCGAAGAGCGTGTCGTGTCGTTATCGGAGCTGTCGATCGAGGACTATCGGGAGCTTGCCGGTGACATGGCCGACAGCGTAGACGAAGACCTGTTCGAAGCCATCACGCTGGAGGCTGCTTTGGAGAGCAAGGACGTCGTCGGTGGTACCGCGCCCAGACGTGTGGCCGAGGAAATTGATCGCGTTAAGAAGCTTGTCGAACAGCTTCGGAAACATCAGATCCCGGGTAATCGCGAGGTGACTCTTGGCGGATAAGAAGAAAGTCGTCCTGGCGTATTCAGGAGGGTTGGATACTTCGTATTGTGTCCTGCATCTCCAGGAACAGGGATTCGAGGTGATTACGCTCACCGTCGATACCGGTGGTTTTTCCGCGTCCGAGCTCAGTGAAATGGAGGCGCGAGCCAAGCAGCTCGGGGCGGCGGAACATCACACTGTCGATGCGCGGGCACAGGTGTTCGACGAGTACGTCAGCTACCAGATCAAAGGAAATATTCTGCGGGGACAGGTATACCCCCTGGCGGTTGCGGCCGAGCGTGTCGTGCAGGCGTCGGTGGTAGCCGACTATGCCATCCGCGTGGGCGCCGCCGCCGTTGCCCACGGGTCCACAGGCGCTGGTAACGATCAGGTTCGTTTCGACGTCGTCTTCCAGGTGCTTTGTCCGGCACTGGAAATCATTTCGCCGGTCCGTGACGAAACGCTGACCCGGGAGGAAGAGTATTCGAAACTGGCCGAACGAGGAGTCAAGATTCCTGATTCGACACGGAAGTATTCGATCAACACAGGCCTTTGGGGTGGGACGATCGGGGGCGGGGAAACACACGACTCTTGGGCAGAGATTCCGGACCATGTATACGATCTGGTTCTCGACAGTGAGCAGGAGATTGAATCCGAGCACCTTACGATTGAATTTGAAAAAGGTATTCCAACAAAAATCGACGACACCGCATATGCCGGTCCGGAACTGATTTCTGTGCTTGGGAACAAGTGCCGCGGCCATCGTGTGGGTCTGGATGTTCATATCGGTGACACGGTCCTGGGGATCAAGGGACGTATCGCATTTGAGGCCGGCGCCGCTATCGTGCTGATTAAAGCGCACAGGGAACTGGAGAAGATCACAACCACGTCGTGGCAGCGTTTCTGGAAAGACCAGATGGCAGAGTTCTACGGAAAGCTGTTGCACGAGGGCCTGGCCTTTGAGCCGGCCCTGCGGGATATCGAAGCGCTGATCGACAGCTCCCAGGAGCGTGTGTCCGGTGAGGCGCGCGTCCGGCTGGACCGCGGCCATTTCACTGTAACCGGTGTCCGCAGCCCGCACAGCATGATGGACTCCGGCAGCGGGGTGTACGGTGAAATGCCGAAGCTCTGGGACGGTTCCGACACGCGTGGGTACGGCAAAATTGTTGCGGTGCCGGCTCGACTTCATCGAAGCGCCGCCGGTAAAGGATCCGAGTAGTTTTTTGTAATTCGATACAGTAGAGAAAGATGGCCGAGACTATTCAGTTAGATAAAATCGCATCAGTGGTGAGTCGCGTCGGCTTGCCCCGAACTGTATCGATTACTTCCAAGCTCGAGTCGACTTCCGGAAACGCGATCGTAGTTCGCGTTTTGCCCGACGGTAGGGCCAGACAAGAACTCGAACTGTCGGACGGCCGAATGATCCGAATGTTCGGCGATGATGTTATCGTCGGCGCCCTTGGACGCCGCCGGGCGCTGAGGGGACACGTGGGCGACGTCCCGTCGAGCGTGAGAGTTGGAGACCGGTTGGCCATATTGAACCGCGGGGGCGTGGTGGGTACTTCGGCCTCCTCCGATCCGGAGCCGGAAGGCCCGCTGGCATGCGAAGTTCTGGGAATGCCCATCATCGACGGACGGATTCCCAACATTCGCGACAATGCCATCAAGAACGTATCAAGTCTTGTCGGGATGGCTATCCCTCCGATCGTGATCGTATCCGGCACCTCGATGGCGAGCGGGAAAACGAGTTTGCTGACGGAACTGGTTCAGGTTTTGTCTAAAAAAGGCATTCGTGTGGCCGCGGGCAAGCTGACCGGAGTTGCATGTTTGAGAGATCTGCTGTCAATGGAAGATAACGGCGCTGTCGAGACCGCTTCGTTCCTGGATGCGGGTTACCCATCGACGGCGGGTCTGGAAGCGGCGGTCCTGATCGATACCGCGAAGGCCGTGATCGCCGAGCTGGCGGCGGGCAACCCCGAGGTCATGCTTCTGGAATTGGGCGATGGTATCGTGGGCGATTACGGTGTGATCGATGTCCTGGTTGATCCTGAGATTCGTGATGTCGTTCATGTGCACGCATTTTGTGCGAATGACCTGGCCGGTGCGTGGGGAGGTCTTCGATTTGCCCAGGAGCATGGACTCGATATCGATCTGTTTGCGGGGCCTGCGACAGACAACCTTGTGGGTGTCGAATACCTGGAGTCGGAGTTCAACCGTCCCGCGATCAACGCTTGTAAACATCCCGCCCGAATGGCGGAAGTCGTTTTGACTCTCCTGAAGCTGAAGAAGCGCAAGGTTTCCTGATTTGTCGGTTCTGGTGTCTTCGGTCTAACGTCCACGAGCTGAGATTTCGCTCGGTCGTTGATGCGGTTCTTTAAACAAACCCGCAGCGTTCCTCGCTGCGGGTGGACAACGAGGCGGTCGCCGAGGCGTCAGAGTAAATAGGATGATCGGATGGGAAGAGAACAGCGTTGTGAAGCACCGATCTTCTCACCGACGGCTCTAACGACCCGTCAACCGTTCCAAGAAACAACATGGCTAAGGCTAGGGACAATATCGGTGTCGGCGTTCTCGGTGCCTCAGGATACATAGGTGCGGAGTTGATGCGCTATGTTGCGCTGCATCCTCGTCTGTCGCTTCGATGGGCAACGGCCAACCGGGACGCGGGTCGGCCCGTTGGCGACGTGTTTCCGAACCTCCAGGGCTTCGTGAATCAAAGTTTTCTTAAGGCGGAAGAGGTCGAGACCCGGTTTGGCGAAGTCGCAGCCGTATTCCTGGCTCTCCCGCACCATGAATCCCAGGAAGTCTTACCTTCACTGGTAGATGCTTATCCGGAAACGGTTTTCATCGATCTTGCAGGAGATTTCCGGACTCCCGATGCTGAAGGTTATCGCCGCTATTACGGACGTGATCATCAGGCTCCTGAATTGTTGGAGCGTTTTGTCTATGGCTTTACCGAGGTTCAGCGCAAAGCGCTGGCGGGTGCGCGCCTGATCGCCAATCCGGGTTGTTTCGCAACTGGAATGCTTCTGCTCTTGTATCCCCTGGCCCAAAGCGGTCTCTTGTCGGAACCCGTGTGTCTGACCGGTATCACGGGATCTTCCGGTTCCGGGCGTCAAGCTATCACGACGACCCATCACCCGGAACGTGCGCAGAACGTCCGGGCTTACAGGTCGCTGGTGCACCAGCATCTACTGGAAGTCGAGTGGTTTCTCAACAGAGGTTCCGGACCGGACATCCGACTCCAGTTCGTGTCACAGTCGGCCCCGATCGTGCGTGGAATATTCACAACACTGTTTCTGCCAGCTCAGGAAGCCGCTGCGGTACGCGAGGTGTATGAGGGGTTTTACGGCGCCGAGGCCCTCATCGACGTCGTTGAGGGGTCGCCCGATCTAAGGTCCGTACAGACGACGCCCCGGTCTGTCGTCGGAGTCGATGGCGCAGCCGGGAGAGGTGCAGTTGTCTTCTCGACGATCGACAACCTGGGCAAGGGTGCGGCCGGCCAGGCTATACAGAATCTCAACTGCGCACTCGGGCTTGGCGAAACGGAGGGTTTGGATTGGCCAGGAGGTTTTGTTTGAAGAACGCGCAGTCCATCCCCCAATTGGAAGACGCCTATACCTTGCCGGTCTATAGCAACATACGCTTGCCCTTGACGATCGTGAAAGGCAAGGGCAACTGCGTCTACGATGACGATGGAAACGAATATCTCGATTTGTATGGCGGACACGCGGTCTGCAGCATCGGTCACTCGCATCCAGACTGGGTTCACGACATGCAGCGACAGATTGAGACGCTGACGTTCTATTCCAACGCAGTGTACAACCCGGTGCGTGCTGAGGCTGCGGAGGTGCTGGTCACACACAGCTACCCGTCCATGCACTCGGTCTTTTTCTGTAATTCGGGTGCCGAGGCTAACGAGACGGCGATGAAGATTGCACGGAAGGCAACCGGCCGCGGGCTAGTCGTGTCAATGCAGCGTGGGTTCCACGGCAGAACGATCGGGGCACTGAGCGCGACGGGCTTCCCGGCGATGCGTGAGCGTTTTCCGGAAAATATCGAAGCCTGGAGTCGGTTCTTCGAGTTTGGCTCGGCGGACATTTTCGATATGGAAGATCCCGACGAGGTCTCAGCGATTATTGTAGAGCCCATTCAGAGTGTGGCCGGAGTGTACATGGCGGAGCCGGACTACTACCGGCGATTGAGAGAGTTCTCGAGCGACCATGGGATCTGCCTCATTTTCGATGAGGTGCAGACTGGATCGGGACGAACAGGCGCGTGGTATGCAGGCACGCACTGGGGCGTGGAGCCAGACATCGTCACCACAGCCAAAGGTGTTGCAGGTGGCATGCCGGCCGGCGTTGTCATCGCAAATGAGTTTGTGGCCGGGACCGTCGAGCCCGGTGATCAGGCGACTACGTTCGGAGGCAATCCACTGGCGGCGGCGGCGATATGTGCGACGTACCGGGTAATCGAGAAAGGCAAACTTGTCGATCGGGTCCGGGACCATTCGTCCCAGGTCATTTCGCGACTGCTGGAGCTCGAGGCTGTCCGTGAGGTCCGGGGCTTGGGATATTTGCTCGGTGTCGAGTGTTCCGTGTCTGCGAAAGAGCTGTCGGGCCGTTTGCTCAAGGAGCGGATTCTGGTGGGCACGTGCGCCCAGGGGGAAACCATCCGCTTGCTGCCTCCGTTGACCATGAACATGGATGAATGGGAACACTTTCTGGAAGTATTTGGGAAGGTGGTTAAGGGTTGAGAGGGAGTTAGTAGTTGTGAGTACCGATTCTCAGCTCATGACCTTGCCCTCTAACTGGTGCCCTTGGGTGAAACATCGCGACAGAAGATTTCGCTCGGTCGTTCAACCGGCCGACCATCTCTGTCGCGATTCACGCGTGGGCCGAACGAGGGGCGACCCTCACCATCATCCTGATGGCGAGGCTTATTGGGGACAAAGAAACGTTGATGCAGTTCCCCAACAAAACCCGCAGCGTTCCTCGCTGCGAATGGACAACGAGGCGGTAGCCGAGGCGTCAGAGTAATAGGATGATTTGTTCGGATCCGAACGAAACTTTGAATCAACGAACTTCTAATCCAACTATCTAGCAACTTCACGCCATGAACCACTTTTACAATCTCGCCGACCTTTCCGTAGAAGCCGTCGAATCCCTTCTCGACGATGCGGCCCAATTCAAAAAGCAGCCCTTAGGAAAGGATCTGGACGGTCTCCAGTTTGCGCTCCTGTTCCTCGCCCCCTCACTCCGGACACGCTGTTCTTTTGAAGTCGGCATACGCCAGTTGGGTGGAGGTGTGTCGACGCTGGAACCTTCCATGTTCTATGGGCTCGAGACGCGCGATGGAGTGCGGATGGACGGAGATAGTGCGGAGCACATCAAGGAGGCTGTGCCCGTCCTTTCTGGGTTTTACTCCGGTCTGGGTCTGAGAGTGATGGCGGCAGGGAAGTCTGCCGATGAGGATTTGGGTGATCGGATGTTCGAGGCGTTTCGGAGACACGCGAAAGTCCCGGTCTTCAACATGGAGTCGGCACTTTACCATCCATGCCAGGCGCTGGCGGACATGCTCACCATTCGCGAACTCCTGGGATCTCACAAGGGGCGCCGCCTGACACTGACCTGGGCGCCGCACCCACGCCCTCTACCCACGGCAGTTCCCAATTCGCTCCTTCTGGCTGCCGCACAGTTGGGGATGGACGTGACCGTCACCCATCCGGAGGGTTTTGATCTGCCTGAATCGATCACGACGAAAGCGGCCGAACTGTCGCAGGCTGCGGGTGGACGGATACGCACCTCACATGACCAGAAAGCCGCTTTCAAAGACGCGGAGATCGTTTACGCGAAGTCCTGGGGCGCGCTGTCCCGATACGATTCTGCTGATGGGGAACAGGAATTGAGACAGTCCCATTCCAAGTGGACGGTCGACGGGGCTCTGATGAACGATTCTGCGAACGCCTACTTCATGCATTGTCTGCCCGTCCGGCGCAACGTCGTTGTGACGGATGAAGTGATCGACCATCCACGGTCCGCCGTCCTCGGGCAGGCAGAAAACCGGCTTCACGCCCAGAAAGCAGTCCTCAAATCGCTTTACGCCGGCCAGTAATCATCGAAATTCTAGTCCGACAAGCTCAGAGAAACTCTGTTTCCCGCCTGCGCTTCACATTTGTTCTGTCTATCAAGTTTATTGCTTTCTTCAAGTTCATGGATGGCACTCCCCTTGCATAGAGAGAGGGCAGGAGGTGCAACATGGCGCAACAGGGAACATCACAGGTGAGAACGAGAACATTCATGGACGTATCGACCGCAGCCCGTTTGGCAGGCTTTTCTATTCGCCATTTCCGCAGAATCATTGAGGAAGACGAGATTCCGATCATGCAGGTCGGCCGTAAGTTCTTCATTGTCGCATCGAATTTTGAGGCCTGGAAGGCGAGCCAGGGGCAGAAACGAGTCGGAACCTGTCTACAAAATTGATGGACTCCTACGTAGTTTGTCTACAAAGTTGACAGGTCGGAGTGTTCCACTCCGGAAATCCGGATGAGAGTCGGACACGGCAACGTTTGAACTTCTGGGCTTGGTTTCCGACGACGGGACAGTCTTTCGAGAATCATATGTCGATTGTGCCCTCGAGGTAGCAGACGGCATTGCCGGCGATGGACACGCGGTTCTCGAGCAGCTCGCAGAATAGCTCCCCGCCTCTTGCCGACACTTGCTGGGCGTGGAGGCTTTCCTTCCCCAATCGGCCAGCCCAGTACGGCGCCAGAACGCAATGAGTAGAGCCGGTCACAGGATCTTCATCGATACCAAAGCTCGGGGCGAAACATCGGGATACGAAATCCGCCTTCTCCCCCGGGGCCGTGACGATGACGATCATCGGGCCGAGTTGAGCCAACATAGAGAAATCTGGAACGAGCCTGCGGACCTCTTCTTCGGATTGAAACACGGCAAGGTAATAGCCTGAGCCTTCGGTTTCTCCAAACGCCAGAAATTGTTCCGTTGTCCGGCCGAGGCCGTGCACAAGCTCAGATGGCGGCGTGAGGCAGCGTTCAGGCGTGCGCATGGGGAAATTCATGGCGAGCAGGTCATCCCGCCGTTCCACCGTCAGCGGGCCGCTTCGGGTACTGAAACGGATTGTTTCGGGCGCGTCTTCGAGGTAGTTGAAGATAACGTAGCCCGAGGCCAGGGTCGCATGACCGCAGAGTTCGACTTCCGTCGTTGGTGTGAACCACCGGAGGTCGTAACCTTCCTTCGTGGGTACGAAGAACGCCGTTTCCGACAGGTTGTTTTCCCTGGCAATCGCCTGCATCCGGCTCGCCTCCAGCCAGTCCTCAAGTGGACAGACCGCTGCGGGGTTTCCAGCAAATACATCTGTGGTGAATGCGTCGATCTGGAAGATGCGAAGCTTCAAAGTGTCCTGCCTTTTGGTTCAAAAAAATCGACAGGGGTCCGAACTCTTTCGATCCGCTTCAAAATGATTCAGCAGGATCTAGCTTACTCCGGCCGGAGTACGTCGGTTCGCATCATTGACTGCAGAACGGCTGGAACCTTCACCGACCCGTCTTCCTGCTGGTAGTTGTCGAGGATGGCGATCAACATGCGACCCATGGCGCAGCCGGTATCGTTTACCGTGTGACAGTAATGGAGATTGCCGTCTGTCCCACGATAGCGGATATTGAGGCGTCGGGACTGGTATTCCGATGCGTTCGTGTCGGTCATGACCTCCATGAACTCCCTGGATCCGGACATCCAGACCTCCACGTCCCGTTGCCGGTAGCTGGCCAAATAACCGGCATCACCGGTGCACTTGTCGACGATGCGATAGGGTAGTTCCAACTGCTGCATCAGCCACTGGTTGATTTGTCCGAACTCTTCGTAAATCTGTCCCGAGTGTTCCGGTGTGCATACCGCATTCAATTCGATTTTGTCGAACTGATGTACGCGTTTGATGCCCTTGACATCTTTGCCCCATGAGCCGGCCTCTGAACGAAAACAGGGAGTCGCCGCGAAGACCTTTCTTGGCAGAGCGTCTTCTTCCAGCGTCCGGTCCATGAAGTAACTGAAATTGGCCGGCTCGGAAGAGCCCACGAGAAAGAGCGGAAAGGGCTCTTCGACGTTGTCCGTCTTGATTTCGTAAACCTGATCGCGGCCCTCGGGGAATTGTGACGTGCCATACAGGGAACGTTCCCGCACCAGAAGCGGTGGCACGATCGGTTGATAGCTCCGATTGAGCAGTTCGTCGGTCAGGAGCCGATGAATCGCCATTTGCAGGACGGCAATGTCTCCCAGTATGTATGCGAAACGCGAGCCCGAGACTTTCCCGCCCTGGAGCGTATCGACCCCACCGAGTCTTTCGCCCAACTCCGTGTAGTGCATGGGCTTGAACGAGTTTTTACCACCGTGAACGGGTGTTTGTGGCATGAACTCCGCGGAGTGATTTGCCCTTCCCAACTGCTTTGGATCGAGGTAGCCCTGCCCGGGAATCCACCCGCACTCCTCGACGTTGTCGTCTTCGCCCGCACCTTCCGGCATTTCGGGATCGATCCAGTTGGGAAACCATTCCATGCACGCAGTCCATTGAGTCGTGATCTCGGTGAACTGCGATTCCAGATTCCTGGATTGTTCGCGCAACTCCTGTCCCCGGGCCCGTGCCGCGGTCGGATCGGTCTTGCCCAGCGACGCGATTTTCTTCTTCTCCGCGTTCAGCTTGTCGATTTCGGTCTGGAGTGCCCGGCGCTTTGTGTCGAGTTCCAGCCAGCGGTCGACATCGGCGTTGGTCGGGTCGACCTTTCGCAGGCGAATGATTTCCTTGAGTCGGTCGGGATTCGAGCGCACTTGTTTGGGATCTATCATTCTTAGACGTTGTCTTGCATCAGCTTAGTGAGGGCCTGGGTGAACCTCTTGGTGTCGGTGAGCGCGGAGCCTTCTGCAATCAAGGCGGAGCCCAGCAGTAGTTCGGCGTAGTCGTCGATCAGCGGATCGTCTTTGTCCGCCTGAACCCTTGACTGCATCTTCTGGACGATTTCATGAGCCGGGTTCAATTCCATGATTCGCTTTTGCTTTTCCGTCCGGCCCTGTTGTACGCGCAATATCCGATCGAGTTGGGGGCTGAAGTCTTCTTCGGAAACGACCAGACAGGCTGGAGAGTCTGTCAGGCGGTTTGTCAGCCGGACCTCTGTGATATGAGCTCCCAGTTTCTTCTTGAGAAGGCCCATCAGATCCACGTATTCAACCTGCTTGGCATTGAGGTCTTTTCGAGCTTTGTTCTGCTCCTCATCGCTTCCCAGCGCGACCGTTCCTTTCCCAATTGATTTCAGCTTTTTTTCGTCGAATTCGGTCAGTGCCTGGACCATCAGTTCATCAACCGGATCGTTCAGGAACAGCACTTCCACATCCCGTTCTTTGAAAGCTTCCAGATGGGGTGAGTTTGCAATGGATTCGCGGGACTCCCCGGTCAGATAGAAGATCTCCTTCTGGTCCGACTTCATCCGCATCACGTACTCATTGAGCGTCGTTTTCTTTTCGGGGTCATGCGAGGAATCGAACAGGATCAAGGGCGTAAGCCGGTCTTTGTTTTCAAAGTCAAAGCTGACGCCTTCCTTTAGGACCCGTCCGAAATGTTCCCAGAACGTGTCGTAGGCTCCCTTGTTGTTTTTGGAAAGATCCGCAAGCGCATCGATGACCTTGCGCGTGAGCCATTTCCTGATTTGTGCGATGTGCCGATCTTCCTGCAATCTCTGCCGCGAGATGTTCAGCGGTAGGTCGGAAGAGTCAACCATGCCTTTGACGAAGCGGAGGTACCGCGGCAGCAGATCCTCGCAGTTCTCCATGATCAGGACATTTCGAACGTAGAGTTGAAGACCAAATTTTCCCGTTTCGAAGAAGATGTCCATCGGTGCTTGGGACGGAAGATAGAGCAAAGCCTGATATTCGATACGGCCCTCTGCCTTAAACGACAGGTGTTTCAACGGATCGTTCCAATCGCGGCTGATATGTTTGTAGAACTCTTTGTATTCATCTTCAGTGACCTCTGAGGCTGGCCGCGTCCAAATCGGTTTCATGGAGTTGATCGGGCCTGAATCGGGTGTATCCTTCTTTTTGTCCGCTTCCTTGCCGGTCGGACGATAGTGGATCGGGTAAGTCACGAAGTCGGAGTACTGCTTCACGATTCGCTTGATGACCCAGTCCTCGGCGAAGTCCTCAACTCCGCTTTCTGCATCGACCGGTTTGAGATGAAGTGTGACCGTGGTGCCGCGGCGAAATTTTTCGGATTCCGAAAGACTGTACTGCCCATCCCCGGAAGATTCCCACAATGTGGCCTTGTCCTCTCCGGCCCGGCGCGTCACAAGCGACACACTATCGGCCACCATAAAAGACGAATAGAACCCGACACCAAACTGTCCGATGAGTTTGTCGGTGAGTTCACTGGTCCCGCCCTTCAGGCTTTCCAGTAGTTCCCGCGTTCCCGATTTCGCGATCGTTCCAATATTCTGGACGACCTCGTCCCTGCTCATGCCGATGCCGCTGTCGTGGATGGTGAGCGTCCGGGCTTCCTTGTCGGATTCGATAATGATTTCGAAGAGTTCATCCTTGCCGAGCAGGTTCGGTTGCGTTAGAGCATCGACTCGAAGCCGGTCCAGAGCGTCCGATGCATTCGAAATGAGTTCTCTTAGAAAGATTTCCTTGTTCGTATAAAGGGAGTGGATCATCAGATCGAGGACTTGCTTCGCCTCGGCCTGAAATTGCATTGTTTCCACCGTACTCATGCTTTGGGTCCTCCAATGTTCAACTCACTATTGTAGTCGCTTAGTGTCGGCGCGGTCCATGGGGGCCAAGGCACCGCAGGTCTCTACCAAACGAGAGGCGCAAAAACGTAGAGCTGGGTTTATTGCGTCCTTTTGCGTCACAGCGTCTTTGCGTTGCGTCTTTGGACGCGCGGATAGAATGTCCATTCTGAAGCCGGTGTATACTGCCCGGAAATGATCGCCTTCCTTGTTAGACGACTCCTACTCACCATCCCCGTCGTCTGGATTGTCGTCACCCTGGTATTCATGCTCGTGCACCTTGTCCCGGGGGATCCCGTGGCTCAGATGCTGGGTGAAGGTGCGGCAGTCACCGAAGTGGAACGGTTGCGCCAGGAATTGGGACTGGACCGTCCGATTCCGGAGCAGTACATTTCTTATATGTCGGGGATTTTTCGGGGTGACCTGGGAGTGTCGTTCAGAAATCAGGAAACGGTCGTGGAATCCATTGCCGAGCGGTATCCAGCGACAATTCAGCTGGCTCTGACAGCGGTTCTCTTTTCCTTTCTGATTGCCGCGCCTCTGGGCGTGCTGGCTGCCGTTCGTCGCGGGGGGATTGCCGACCGTTCGATCAGCATGTTCACGCTCATCGGCTTGTCGCTTCCCAATTTTGTCCTGGGTCCCCTGATGATCCTGTTGTTCTCGATCGAACTCGGATGGTTACCCGTTTCCGGTCGAGAGAGCCTGGCACATTTGATCCTGCCGGCATTTACGATGGGAGGTGTCATGGCTGCCATAACGACCCGGATGGTCAGGGCGTCGATGCTGGAAGAAATCCATCAGGACTACGTGCGGACCGCCAGAGCAAAGGGGCTATCCGAAACACGTGTGATGTTTAAACACGCACTTCAGAACGGCCTCATCCCTGTATTGACCGTAATGGGACTCCAACTGGGGAACCTGCTGGCGGGTGCCATCATCATCGAGACAATATTTTCCTGGCCGGGTATAGGCCAGCTGCTGTTTCAAGCTATAAGTGCGCGCGACTATCCCTTGGTGCAGGGCTCGATTCTCACGATCGCCCTTACTTACATCGTTATCAATCGTCTGACAGACCTTGCTTATTCTCTTGTGGATCCGCGAATCCGTTATGAGTGATCTTCTCCGTCGGAATAAGCTGGCGTTTGCGGGACTGGTGATTGTCGTGCTGATCTCTCTGACGGCGATTTTCGCGCCCTGGTTTGTTCCCTACGATCCCGGTTTGCAGCAGCTTCCGGACCGCCTGATGGGTCCGTCCCGCACTCACTTGTTTGGAACGGACGAACTGGGCCGGGATATTTTCTCACGTGTCCTGTTGGGTACACGTGTCAGCATGCGGGTGGGCGCAACTGTTGTGCTGTTATCCAGCCTGATTGGAGTTTTGATCGGGGGTGTGGCGGGCTTCCTTGGCGGCCGTTTCGATGCATTCATCACGTCCATCGTAATCGATTCGTTTCTGGCGTTCCCTGGGATCCTCCTTGCCATAGCACTGGTTGCGTTTTTGGGGCCCGGATTGGACAGGATCATTCTGGCGCTGGTTGCCATGGGATGGGTTGGATTCGCCCGGCTCGCCCGGGGACAAGTCCTCAAGGTGAAGACATTGGATTTCGTCGAAGCCGCCCGTGCGCTCGGTGCTTCGGGGCCCCGCGTCTTCTTTCTGCATGTCTTGCCCAATATCATTCAGCCTGTCATGGTCCAGGTCAGTGTCGGTATGGCGGTCGCCATACTGGCCGAAGCGTCGCTGAGTTTTCTTGGTCTGGGCATTGCGCCCCCGACTCCCAGCTGGGGCGCCATGTTAAACGAGGGCCGCAATCATCTGTTTGAGGCGCCCCACATGATTGTTTTCCCATCCATCCTGCTGATGGCGACGGTCCTGTCGCTCAACCTGTTGGGTGACGGCATCCGTGACTGGCTGGACCCCAAAACCCTCTCCACGAACCCGACCACAGATCGCTAGTTCGTTATTAACCGCAAAGGCGCAAAGAAAAAAGTAAGAAATAAGAGAAGGGATAGGTCCGTTACTGGGGAGCTGACTGGATTCCAACGAAAGAGCTTTGGCAACCCATTCTGCCTTCTCTTCCTTTGCGTCTTAGCGCCTTGGCGGTGAAAAAATCCGAATCTTAAGTGCCGGTGGCGAGAAATTTGTCGTGGCACTCTTCGGAACAAAAATGGAAGGTTTCGGATCCGCGGGTCATGGTGAGAGATTGATCCTGGCTGACGTAAGTACCGCAGACGGGATCTTTTACGAGTTTGCCGGTCTTGCTCGCGCCAGAGCTTCCTCCTGTGGTTGATTTCTGCCCGGAGGCCGGTCCAAACATACCGCGCAGCGCTGAAATCGCGGCCATGACGATGACGAAGACCACTGCGACTCGGATGAGGAATCTCATAAGCCCACCTATTGAGTAACTGGATTGCCCCCGGCGGCTGCTATTCGCTCGCGGATCGAAGCGATTCCGGCATAGGTGGGCTCGATCAGTTCAATTTGCCGCAGCGCAGTCTGTGCTGAAACCACATCGTTTCTGCCATCGAGATAGGCCAGCGCAAGATTGTGAAGGGCCAGTGCATAGGTCGGGTCGGATTCGAGCGCCCTTTGAAATTCAAGTATCGCATCTTCGACACGTCCGGAACCGTACAGTGCAGTTGCCATTGCCGTTCGAACCGCCACATCTTCTGGAGTGATCTCCAGCGCTTGACTGAAGATCTCTGACGATTCCGTGTATCGACCGAGGTCGAATAGATAATCCCCATAGCGGCTGAGGAGTTCGGGGTTGTTTGGATTGGCTGCGAGTGCTTCGGCGAAGAAGGCGAGCATGGTCTGGTCCGTGATTTCCGGATGGTCGGGGGCGACCCCCGCCCTCGGCGAACCGGCCAGGGTTTCCGCTTCCAGCTGCCGTCGGGATTCGAGCCGGTAACTGCCATATACGTAAGCGAATGCAGAACCGAGGATGATTCCGAGCAGTGCGATGTGGATGTTCTTTGAGTTGAGCATTGAAGGTGGATGGAGGGAAGGGTTCAAAGCCCTTCCCTCAAGAATGTTCAGTCGGTGCCGGCTACTGACCCGCCGAAGCTTGGGCCGCGGCGAGCAAGCCGCTGGCCGCCTCGGCATTGGGGCCGTCAGGTGCCAGTTCCAGGTATTTCTCGAAAGCCGGAATGGCATCTGGAATCGTAGTGGCGGCGCCGAAGTAGGCAATTCCCATCTGGTAGTAGGCCTCTGCGTTCGTCGGGTCCAGGGTGACGGCCCGCTCATAAGCCGCCGCAGCGTCTGCCATCCGTCCGGTATTGGTCAGCAGGACGCCCAGGTTGTAATAGGCGTCGCCACCGATTTCAGGCCTCAACTGCGCGGCCTGATCCAGCGCTTCGATCGCCTCGTCGATCTGGCCGGCGTTTCCGTAGGCCACACCCAGATTGTTGTAGTATCCCGCTTCGGCTGGAGCCAGAAGAATGGCTTTCTGATAGGCATCGGCGGCATCGGTATGTCGACCCGCGCCCGCGAGAGCACCCGCCAGGTTCGCAAAGATGACGTGCTGCGTGTCGTCGTTTTCCACCGCAAGGGTGAATTGTTCGATTGCCTCTTCAAAATTGCCTGCATCGAGAGCCGCCCGGCCTACGTCGAACGCCGCCGACGTGGCTTCGGCGCGTGCCCGCGCCTCCATCGCCGCCCGCGCTTCTGGTGTGTCGGCCAATTCCGGCAAGTTAAAGTCCGTTTCTTCTTCCTCACCAGAATCGATGCTCAGACCATCCACGAACGTCAGGTTGGAACCGTTAACCTGCAGGGTGACCCTGTAGCTTCCCCTCGGGACGGCAATCCTGTATCGGCCGTCCGGCCCGGTTTCCGTTTCGAATTCTTGATTGATGTCCTGGCGTTCGATCAGCATAACGGCGCCAACCAGTGGCGAACCGTCAAAATCGATCACCTCACCTAAAATGGTGCCGGTCTGCGCTTGCGATGGGAGCGCAAAGGCCAGGACAAGCAGCGCCAGTGGCAAGACACGACAAGCAATTTTCATAAGTACCTCCATCTGTTATACACCTGCAAACTGGGGTTTCGCCTCATACGGGATCGGGTCTGCCATGTCTGCTTCGTGAAAAGCCCGGAGCCGGAGCATGCAGCTGTCGCATGTGCCGCACGCGGCGCTCTCATGACCATAACAAGACCAGGTTTTATCCAAAGGCGCCCCAAGCTCGAAACCTTTACTAATAATATCTGATTTCCCCATGCGGATCAGCGGTGCCACGACTTCGATCGTCGTCGCGGGCCGTGTGCCGATATCAATGAGAGCATTCATCGCGTCGTAGTACTCAGGACGGCAATCCGGGTACCCGGAACTATCCTCCGCAACGGCTCCGATGAAAATCTTTGCCGCACCAATCACCTCTGCCCACGAGACCGCGACTGAGAGAAAGTGGGCGTTTCTGAACGGAACATAAGTATTGGGTATATTGCGATTCTCGAGATCTCCCTCCGGAATAGCGATCTCAGAGTCCGTCAAACTCGACCCGCCGATCGCTCCAAGATAACCCAGGTCAACGATCAACCGTCCTTCGATAGCGAAATAATCTGCTTGAGCCTCAAACGCTTCAAGTTCCCGCTGTTCGGTTCTTTGCCCGTAATTAGCGTGTAATCCGAAGAGCTGATGGTCTGAGCGGGCGATCGCGGTCGTGACACAACTGTCGAGTCCTCCACTCATGAGAACCACGGCCCTTCGAGGACCGGATAAGGTCTGACTTGTTCCTGTCATATGGATTTAGACCAACCCTCCTCAGTTTAGTTTTCCAGGGCCTCCAAAGTCAAAGCATTAGAAGGCTTGCTGTAGCACTGCCCGGCAATCGTAAACCTAGAGGAACGCGTGACTTACTCGGACTTAAACACCTCTCAGGCCTGCGCCCCAAATGTACTTGTGGATTTGCAATTGGATACGGACATCGAGACCGTCTGAGAGAACCCACTGGGAAAGCTCCTGAGCCGGCAGCAGGTCGTGCGCCGGTGAGAACAGCACGGTGTTGGGCTTGTGGGTGAGATGTTGCCGGTAGAATTCGCACGACCATTCATAGTCTTGACGCGACGAAATCACGAACTTAAATTCATCGTGGCTCGTTACCGATTCGAGGTTCCGTCCGTCAAAAGTTCCGCCTTCGCTGCTGTCGGGGCACTTTACGTCGATGATCTTGATTACTTTGCTGGGAACGAGAGCCAAAGCGACGTGACCCCCGGTTTCCAACATCACGGTATAGCCCGCCTCAAGGAAGGAGTGCATCAGCGGATACACGCCGGCCTGTTCCATGGGCTCGCCACCGGTGATTTCAACCAGCCGGGTTGGATGTCGGGAAGCTTCGGTGAGAATTTGGCCAATGGTCATCTCTCGTCCGCCGCCGAACGCATACACCGTGTCGCAGTACGTACAACGAAGGCTGCAACCTGTCAGACGGACGAATACACAGGGCTTTCCCGCATGGGATGACTCGCCCTGGATCGAATGGAAGATTTCCGTGACCTGCACGGTGTTGGCCGGTGAAGCCATCATAGGTGTGTTTCTTCTACTGTGGCCGACTCTCCGCCGGAAAGAAATTTTTCCAGCTCTTCCACACGATCGACGATCAAGTAATCGGGAAGGCTGGCCAGAAACAATTTGCCATACCCTTTGGTCCTCAAGCGGCTATCGAGGATGGCGAGAATACCGCGGTCTGTACGCGAACGGATCAGGCGTCCGAAGCCCTGCTTCAATCTCAGTATTGCTGCCGGAACCTGATAGTCCGAGAAGGCGTTCCCGCCGTCGGCCTCAACTTGACGAATTCGAGCCTGTACAAGAGGGTCTGAGGGAACCTGAAAAGGCAATTTGTCGACGATGACGCAACTGAGCGCATCCCCCTTGACGTCGATTCCCTGCCAGAAACTCGAGGTCGCAAATAATACGGCGTTTTCCTTGCTGCGGAACTGTTCGAGTAAACGGCTCCGGCTTGTCTTCCCTTGTAGCAGGGTCGGGTAGGGAAGTCTTGGAGCCAGTATTTTGTAACAGGCCTGCATTTGCTGGTAGCTCGTGAAGAGAACGAATGCGCGTCCCCCAGAGACCGCAAGAACGCTCTCAATTTCGTCAGATGCTCTGCCCAGATATTCCGAGCTTCTGTAATCGGGAAGATCGGTGGGTATATAGAGTGCTGCCTGTTTCTGAAAGTCGAATTCGGTAGACAGGGTTTCCCCCTGGACGTCTCGAAGCCCGAGGCGAGACTGCAGGTAAGCCGTCGATCCCCCGACTGTCAGCGTGGCTGATGTCAGGACGCATGTGGGAATTTTTTCGAAGAGACTCTCCCGAAGAAGAGGGGCCACGTCGATCGGGCATGCTTCCAGAAAGACGCCCCGCCCCCTCCGGTCGAGCCACGACACATAGTTGTCCGGATTGCCGTTTTTGAACACTTCCAGTTCGGAGGATATTTCTCCAGACCGACGTGAAAGATTTTCCCACTCGCCACTCACATCCAATTGTTTCTTGAAACAGCGGCGGACGTCGGAGAGTGCGTCAATCAGCGGATCGATTTCGTCCAATTCGGGCAGGGGATGTCGTCCATCTCGCAGAAGCATAAAGCGGCCGAAGAAGTGATCCGAGGCTCGGCCTAGTGCGTTGAGGGGGCCCTCTATCTGAACTTCCACTTGTTGGGCCAGAGACCTTGCATCGAAAACCAGTTCCTGGAGGCGGTAGTTGCTGACATGAAAACCAAAATAGCCGGTCGCTATATCTTCGAGTTCGTGGGCTTCGTCGAAGATGACGGCGGTGTAATCGGGCAGAATCTGTGCCATCTCCGACTCGCGTATCGCAAGGTCGGCGAAGAACAGATGATGGTTCACGACGACGATGTCCGATTCCATGGCCTTTTGCCGCATCCGCGTCAAGAAGCAGCTTTCGAATTCTTCGCAGCGGCTGCCGAGGCAGCGGTCCCGCCGTGCGTCAAGCCGCGCCCAGAGCTCATCGTCATCCGAGATCCCATCGAGTTCGGCCCGATCGCCCGTTTCGGTCTTCTGCGCCCAGGCCTTGATTTCGCCAAATTTGTCCAGTTCCACCGGAGTGAAGAGTCCGTCCTCGGAAGAGGTATGCAGTTTTAACTTACAAAGGTAGTTGTTCCGGCCCTTCAAGTATGCGGCCCGAATCTCCCTGTCCAGGATCCGCTCGAGCAGCGGAATGTCCTTGTAGAATATCTGGTCCTGAAGCGCTTTCGTCCCGGTGGAGACCATGAGTCTCTGTCCATGCATCAGAGCGGGAGCCAGATAGGCCAATGTCTTGCCCGTCCCTGTCCCGGCTTCGACAATGGCGTGGTGGGAACCTTCGAGCGCCTGGGTAACGATTTTCGCCATCCGCTCCTGGGACGGCCGGGGTTCGTAGTCTTCGAGCTTTTCGGAGAGTAGACCGTTTGGTGAAAAGAAATCCTTCATCAAAGCTAAGTGTATACTCGCGAGGCAGGTTCGGGACGGTCACTTCGTCCGGCGGACTGAAAGCCGTCGTTTCTTTAAAGAGATGCAAAATCAAGTAACCGTGCCCAACCACTCCCCGGTTGGCTTGGGCGGAAATACCGTTTATCATGCATTTCTTTTGCTGAGAGGTCGTGTGCGAATGGCTGGTGGGCCGGTTTAATGCTTCGAATTCCAGAAGGTGTAATGGCTCAGATCCATGCGCACATGGAAGAGACCTATCCCCACGAATGTTGCGGCTTGGTTATCGGTACAATAGATTCCCGGATGAGACGTGCGGCCACATCCCGCAGGTGCGGGAACCTCAACACCGAGCGGGCCGTGGATCGCTACGAACTGGATCCCAGGGACATGTTGGCTGCCCAGAAGGAATTTGAAGACGGACCGCTGGATATTATCGGAATCTATCATTCACATCCAGACCATCCATCCCAGCCTTCCCAGTTCGACACCGATCACGCATGGCCGGGTTGGTCGTATATGATTGGGTCGGTGGAGAAGGGGAAGATCGGTCCGGTTCAGAGTTGGGAATTAAACGAATCCGAACACCGATTCGACGAAGAACGGATGGAGATTGAATAGATCGAGCAGGAGGACGCCCAGAGGATGAGTGTGAACGTTAAGATACCTACGCCCTTGAGAACATTGACGGCCGGAAAGGCAGTGGTTTCCGTCGAGGCCGCAACCGTTGAAGAGGCTCTTACCAAACTCAACGATGAATTCGCCGGGCTGGGTGAGAGGATTTTTGATGGGAGCGGACAGATCCGCCGTTTCATTAACGTATACGTGAACGAAGACAATATTAAGGACAAGAATGACCTGGCCACCGAAATTGGACCGGGAGACACCATCTCAATCCTTCCCTCGATCGCCGGTGGCTGCTAGAGCCCTCTGTTCGCCGGTACTTCTACCTCATCGAATCTGACCCATGACGTGTGGGCAGAGGGCCCCTGTTCCTTGAGTTGAGTATGCCCAAGCCTTCCGAAATCGCTACCCCGGACAAGCCTGTCATACCTCTTGTAGCTGTTGTCGGCCGCCCCAACGTTGGAAAGTCGACGATATTTAATCGGCTGATCGGCCGCCGCCGGTCAATCGTTTCCGATGAGCCGGGCATGACTCGGGATCGAATCTACGGTTCGCTCGATTGGAACGGAGTGTCTTTCGAGGTCGTCGATACCGGAGGCATCGTTGGAGGCGAAGAGTCCGAAATTCCGCAGAAAATTTTCGAACAGGCGCAAGTAGCGATCGAAGCAGCGTCTCTTTTGCTGTTTGTCGTCGATGGCCGGGCGGGCCGAACGGGTGCGGACGAAAATCTGGCGGAGCTGCTCCGGAAGGTGGGACGTCCGGTAATGTTGCTCGTCAACAAAGTGGATTCGGACAAGCAGGAAGCCGATGTTGGGGAGTTTGCTCGCCTTGGCTTTGACAAGACCTTTCCACTGTCCGCCGAACACGGCCGCGGATTTACCGAGCTCCTGGATGATATTGCCGGAATTTTGCCCAAGACGCCCGAAGCTCCGGAAGAAATCGGTGAGATCCGCATTGCGATCATTGGACGTCCGAACGCGGGGAAATCGACTTTGCTGAACGCACTTGTTGAGGAAGAGCGGGCCATGGTGTCTCCCATCGCAGGAACCACGCGGGACGCGATCGATAGTGTCATCGAGAAGGATGGTCAGATATTCAGGTTTGTCGATACCGCGGGAATCCGTCAGCGGTCCCGTACCCGACAGACTGCAGATCGATTGAGCATCATCATGGCCCGGAAGCATCTGGAGTTGAGCGACGTCGCCATTCTTCTCGTCGACGGCATTGAGCCCCTTGCCGCGATCGACGCGACTATCGGGGGATACGCGCACGAGTCCGGCCGCAGTGTGATCATTGCCGTAAACAAATGGGACGTCGTGGAGAAAAATGCGTCTATCACCGCCGATTTTGAACGTAAGATTCGGGAGAGATTCAAGTTTCTGGACTATGCGCCCATCGTTTTCGTTTCAGCAAAGACGGGCCAACGTGTCGGACGTTTCTACGGGCTCATAACTGAAATATTCGAACAGCGCCGACGGCGGATTCCAACCGCAGAACTGAATCAGTTTTTGAAAGAAGTGAAGCTCGAACGCGGAGGATTGCCATCGGAAGTCAAAGTCCGTTATATTTCTCAGGTTCGGACAGCTCCGCCGACTTTCGCGGTTTTTGCGAATACCTCACACAAATTACACTTCTCATTCGAGCGTTTTCTCATAAATCGTATCCGTGATCGATTCGCATTCCGGGGAACCCCGATTATAATTAAGCAACGCGGGAGCAGAAGGAGTGGCGCTTGAGCAAGCCTGAAATTCCGGACAAGCTGTATTTCAAGATTGGCGAGGTCGCCGACATTGTCGGTGTTGAGGCCTACGTATTGCGTTTTTGGGAATCCGAGTTTCCCGCACTCTCACCGAAAAAAGCGGATTCTGGTCACCGTGTATATCGGAAGAAGGACGTTCAGACCGTTGTGGCGATCAAGGAACTCCTCTACGAGAAAGGTTATACGATTGCCGGCGCCCGCAAACGGTTGCGGTCACGGAACAGTGAGCCCGCGGAGGCACTACCCGAAGACGCCCTCCGAGAGGTGAGTCAGGGGCTCGAAGACATCTTGACATTGCTCGACGGCAAAACTTAATGTAGCCGAACGGGACGTGGCGCAGCTTGGTAGCGCGCACCCTTGGGGTGGGTGAGGTCGGAGGTTCAAATCCTCTCGTCCCGATTATCCCTTCAGTATCCGATTCCTTCCGGTTCGACGTCTTTCGGTTCGACCGAATTCGTGCCGACTTTATGGCTAAACGCATCCTCATTACGAATGACGACGGCATTGCTTCACCTGCGCTGGGTGAACTGGAACGTGCGTTGGGAAATCTGGGGCGTACGACGGTCGTGGCACCGGAGCGCGAAAGGAGCGCGACGAGTCACTCAATCACGCTCAACCGCCCGCTCAGGTATCACAGGCACGGCGGCGACCGGTTTGCCGTTGACGGAACACCTGCAGACTGCGTGATTCTGGCCTGCCTCCGGATCCTTAAGTCGGATCCCGACCTCCTTGTTTCAGGAATCAACCGCGGAATGAACGTGGGCGATGGCGTGCTTTATTCGGGAACGCTTGCGGCCGCGTTTGAGGGTGCTCTGCAGGGAATTCCTTCAATTGCCGTGTCGCTCGAGTACAGCGATGATATCGATTACGCGGCAACTGCGGACTATACCGCCGTTCTTGCGCACAAGGTTCTCGACGAGGGTTTGCCCCCGGGTGTCATCCTGAACCTGAACGTGCCCACCCGATGGAATGGTGGAGTGGTCCTGACCCGGCAGGGCGAAAAGGTGGGGAAGACCGTGCTCGTCGAACATGTGGACCCTTGAGGCGAAGAGTACTTCTGGTTGCACGAGGAATTACACGATCACTCCGATATCGAGGCCGAGGATTTCCCCTCAGACATCGACGTCATGGCTGAAGGGTATGCATCTCTGACGCCACTACAGCTGGATCGGACCGCATTTCGATACTTCAAGCCCTTATCGACGTGGACGGACATTGTTGGTGCGGCGACGTTCAAGCCGAAGAGCTGAATCACATGGAAGGGGAAACCCCTATGCTAAAATGAACTGTTTTTGCGGGACGTGGCTCAGTCTGGTAGAGCACCCGGTTCGGGGCCGGGGGGTCGGAGGTTCAAATCCTCTCGTCCCGACTTTTAGAATTAATGGTTCTGTCAAGTTGATCGTCAAAGCCCGAGAAGGAGGCCGGTCCTTATCGGTCGGTCAACCTACCGTAACCGAATTCCAGGTCGCAAAAGAACGTTCTCGGAGCATCCTATGGCGCGCCGCTTTCAGCCGGTGCCGAGAGAGTCGGAAAAGATTCAGAATGAGACCGTGAACAGAGAGGAATCGCTGACTCTGCGCTGGCGACTTGAACCTTCTCATCTGCCGTTCTCGTTGTCTGGTCGGTTGGTGTGAGACTTCCGCTCGATTGTTCGCGTACTGGCCGGTATCATGGTTGACTGAAGGCATGATCGTCCGGATCGCCGCGCCATAACTCTTTAACTTGTCTGTAACGAGGCGAAACGGAACCTTCTCCTGGCCCTTCAAGAGCTTGAGAAAGAAGCGTTCCGCCGCGCGTCGGTTACGCCGGGATTGGACGAGGATATCGATCAGATCTCCGTCTTGATCGACCGCACGCCAGAGATATTGCCGCTTGCCGTTGATCGTGATGAACACTTCGTCCAGGAACCACGTGTCGCCGAGACGGCCTTGTCGTCGCTTCAGTTTCCGTGCGTATTCCGGACCGAACTTCAGACACCATTGCCGGATAGTTTCGTAGGTCACGATGATCCCGCGTTTCGCGAGGAGATCTTCTACATCGCGAAAGCTCATGCAAAACCGATAGTAATGCCAGACCGCGTGGCTAATGATTTCGGGCGGGAATCGGTGTCCATGATAGGGGGATCGAGAGCATTTCATGGGTTCAGTCTGCCATCGGCAGGCCAACTTGACAATTCCGTACGGAGGGATCCGAGGTCTCAGCTTGATGAGATTAACTGTTGATCTCACGGGAGGGCGTACCAGTTCAATATGTTTCCGACAGTATTGACAGCTCAAACGGTCGATGCAACAAGCGTCAATTTGCTCTGCTGGAGTTTCGAACTCCAAGGTCTTGGGTGACCGTTCCTTTAACTGAGGTGTCGCCTCTAACTCGAGCAAACGGGATTTCTAAATATTCCCGAAGATCCTGCTAGGACAAAGACGAAACACAGAGGATTTGTTCCGCGGTCGGACCCCGCTTCGATGTAGGTCTAGGCCCCGCGCCGGTCGGCGATTGAACCCCCGACTTTCGTGATACCATCTGTGCGTTTTGATCCGGAGACTTACTTGCTCTGGGGCTGATGCGTTGATGGGAAAGCGTTTACCGGAAACAGAATTCCACTTTCGAATTCCAGGCGACACAGAGAAGATGTTGGGTTGCAGGGACATTTGCAGGATTGTTTCCGGCGGTAAACCGAAACGGACCGTGAAGTGAAGCTTAATGTTTCCGATCTTATCGACAATAGCCGTATAGGCACTTTTCAGACACGGCTATTCGTTCTTTGTGCGTTGTGCCTGATCTTTGCGGGTTTCGACGTTCAGGCGATGGGATACGTCGCGCCGGTTCTCAGTCCGGAGCTGGGCATAGAGAGGGGTCAGATGGGCGCGATTCTGGGCTCAGCTAGCTTCGGAGTATTGCTTGGCTCCCTGCTGTTCACAATGGCTGGCGATCGCTTCGGACGTCGTCCCATCCTTGTAATCTCAACCATCATCTTTGGGGTCCTGACGATACTGACGGCGCGCGCCACCTCCGTTGGGGACTTGCTGACGCTCCGTTTCCTGGCTGGTGTGGGCATGGGTTCGATTGTTCCCAACGCGACGGCCCTGATCGGCGAGTACAGCCCGAAGCGTCAGCGGATCACCTTGATCATGTGCATTACTGCGGGTTTTACCGCTGGAGCCGCTGTAGGCGGTTTTGTTTCGGCTGCGCTGATACCGATGTTCGGTTGGAGATCTGTTTTCTATATTGGCGGCATAGCGCCCTTGTGTCTCGCTCTGGCGATGTTTTTCTGGTTGCCCGAGTCCTTGCAATTTTTGGTGCTCCGGGGAAACCGGACCGAACAGCTTGGCCGATGGCTCAGAGGCGTAGACCCGTCCACGGTGATCACTTCCGAGACGGAATACGTCGTTCGGGAAGAGAAGAAACGCGGCGTGCCGCTCGGACACCTGTTCAGTGAAGGTCGCGGCAAAGTGACGATCCTGTTGTGGATTGTCAATTTCATGAACCTGTTGAATCTGTTCTTCCTGGCGGGTTGGTTGCCGACCGTACTCAGCGAAGCGGGCCACTCCACCCAGACTGCAGTCCTGGTGGGGACACTATTGCAGGTCGGCGGGGTGATCGGGACGTTCGGTTTGGCATGGTTGATCGCGAAGACCAATTTCATTCCGATTCTGATCGGCACATTCGCCCTCGCCACGCTGAGCATAGCCTTGATCGGCACACAGTCGGTTTTGTTGGTTGTGCCGCTTTTGACTGTTGTTGTTTTCGTCTCGGGCTGGTGTGTGGTCGGTGGACAACCAGCTCTGAACGCAATGGCCGCGACATTCTATCCGACTTACATGCGGTCAACCGGCGTTGGCTGGTGTCTGGGAATCGGACGTGTTGGTGCAATCGTAGGTCCGGTAGTCGGCGGTCAGCTCATGGCAATGCAGTGGTCCAGTGAGCAAATCTTTTTTGCGGCAGCGATGGCGGCCCTGATATCGACTTTTCTCATGTTAATTCTGCGCTGGGTGTTCAAATCGTACCCAACGATTGACATGGTCCAGAAACCGACGGGCTAGCCTGGGGCTCGACGGTTCAGACCCTCTCCTCTCGATTCGAAGACGGCATTCCCAGGACATTGGCTTCCGCTGTTTCGGGAGATGTCTCCATGAAAAACCTGTGATGCGTTACGAATTCGCACAGTATCGTGCGGGCCGCGGACGGTATATCGGCATGGTTCTCGGCCTGATCGGGCTCGGGACCGCTCTGGTACCGCTTTACTATCTTGTTGTTGAAGGATTTGTCCATCGCGACTGGTATGTGCCCTACCTGTTCGTAGGTTTTGGCGCTTGTTTTGCTCCCTTCGGATCGTTCTTTGCCTTTTCGAAAACCGGGTCCGTGATTGATCCTCTCGAGATGAGCGTCGTGACCTGGTCTCGGTTTCTGAGAAGAAAAGAACAGTCCCATCGACTGGGTGACTATTCGCGGGTGTGTGTAACCAAAGAATACGCCTCGGCCGAGGACGACATTGTGACTTGTTACGTCGTGCGCCTGGAAGGGGACCGTGCGGAAGGCTCTCTACGAAATCAATATCAGAATTCGCGCGTACTCGCTCTCGCTCAGACCGTTGCTGGAATGGCCGGCAAGGCCGACCGCTTCAGTCGATGGGCGTCCATGAACATGGCCACGCTTGCACAGTTTGACAGCCACCAGCTCGCAACGGCGCGACACGAGGCCGCACGGATCGCCAAGCTGATCGACTATCCTGTGGTCGAAGATCTCGATGAATGACCAGTCAGTAGTCGATCTTTGGATCGGGGCTCGTCTCATCGGACATCTGAATTTCTCTCTGTTATCTTTCTGGTAGTTATGATTTCTATGGATGATCTGAAGACGCTCTTCGAACAGAGGTTTTCTTCGCCCGTCAAGCGAGTGGAACAGATCGAAGGGGGCCTCGGTGCGTCGGCCCGGAAAATCGTTCGGCTTGTTTCGGACGGAACAAGCGCGATCGGCGTTTCCTACGATGTGCGTGAAGAGAATGTCGCGTTTGTGGAGTTCTCCAGGCACTTTCGCACCCACGGCTTGCCGGTCCCGGAAATTTACGCGGAAGATCTGGAAAAGAACGTCTATCTCGAAGAAGATCTGGGAGACACGACGCTATTCGAGTTCCTGTCCGAGAATCGCGCGGGTGAGGACCTTGCACCCGAAGTGGTTGATGTCTATCACAAGGTCACGGCGATATTGCCGCGTTTTCAGGTTGAGGCGGGCCGTGATCTTGACTACGGCGTATGCTATCCGCGGGACAGCTTCGATCGCCAGTCCATGACCTGGGACCTGAACTACTTCAAGTATCATTTTCTGAAGCTCGCCGGCATTGGATTCAACGAGCAGGCGCTGGAAGATGATTTCGACCGCCTTACGGATTTCCTGCTGGAGGCGGATCGAGACTATTTTCTTTACCGGGACTTCCAATCCCGAAACATCATGATTCGGGATGGGAATCCATTCTTTGTCGACTACCAGGGCGGTCGCAAGGGTGCGTTGCAGTATGACATCGCCTCTCTTCTCTACGATGCCAAGGCGGATCTGCCCGAGCCTCTCCGCGGACGCTTGCTCGCGGGCTATCTCGATGCGCTTTCCGGTTTCATTGAACTCGACCGCAGGGCGTTCATGCGCCACTACTACGCCTACGTTTACGTCCGGATCATGCAGGCATTGGGTGCCTACGGTTTCCGCGGCTTTTTCGAGCGTAAGCCTCTTTTTCTGGAGAGCGTCCCGTATGCCCTCAAGAACATTCGCTGGTTGCTCGACAATGTTGAGCTCCCGATCGATACACCCGCCCTGACAGACACGTTCGAGAAAATGTCCACGTCCGAACGATTGAACCCATGACAGCAGCGAAAGCGACGAAAGCGAAGAGAGCAATGATTCTGGCCGCCGGCCTCGGCACCCGGCTGCGGCCTTTAACGGAGAACCGGCCCAAGGCACTGGTTGAAGTGTCGGGTCGCACCCTGCTCGAGATCGCGCTGGAACGCCTGCGGCAATGCGGAGTCGACGAGGTGATTGTCAACGTGCATCACTTCGCGGGGATGATTGCCGATTATCTCGAAGCGAACGAGAATTTTGGCATGCGTGTCGCACTGTCTCGCGAGGAAGTCCTGCTGGATACTGGGGGTGGCCTCAAAAAAGCGGCGTGGTTTTTTCTCGACGACACGGACCGGCTGGACGAACCGTTTATTCTCCACAACGTGGACATCCTCAGCACCATTGACCTTGAGCGGGTTGTCCAATTTCACATAGAGAATCAGGCGCTTGCCACGCTGGCTGTTCAGCGTCACGAATCGTCCCGATACCTGCTTTTCGACGAACACGATGAGCTTTGCGGGTGGAGGTCCGTCGCCGACGGACGAGAAAAGCGTGTTCGATCTGTCGAGCATCCGCAGGCATTCGGTTTCACGGGCATCCACGTCGTCTCACCCCGCCTGCTTTCGATGATGACTGAAGAGGGTGCGTTCTCCATAAGAGACACGTATCTGAATCTCGCTTCCCGTAACTGCAGGATAGTTGCCTACCGGGCCGACGCATACTCCTGGCAGGATGTCGGGAGTCCGGAAAGTCTGAGAAACGCTTCCAGTGCCTTCAAAGATACGCGCAGCTGATGACCGGCGTTCTTCAGACGGTAGCGTCCCAGCCTGTAGCAAAAGTCTTGAGGGCCGCCTTACGGCGCAGCAGTTCAGTCTGAGCGTGTCCGCTCACAAAGTATCCATCGAAGAATCGTATTAATTACAGTAGTCGCTCATAGACCCGCTCACGCCGTCAGCGGGTGGCAGGCTATTAACGATGGTGGTGTTTGCGGGCGAGAGAAATTCCAGCCAGCAGATCGCGTAGGGCGCCTGCTCGCCCGGGTGCTCGGCCAGGTAGGTAGCGCCGTTGCTTGCGGCGTTCATCGATCGCAGATCGTAGATACCCCAGTCGAAAAATACATTTCCGGCCCCCCCCTATTTCTGTGGCGAGGATTTCTCCGGCGCGGACCGTCTGGCCCGGTGCGAGATTCGTGGTTTGGCTTTGCCCTTCCATAGCCTGAGGCAGCAAGTTGGCAATAGCTTGAAGGCGTGAACTGAGTACACGAAAATGATCAAATCGGTACATGATTCCGCAGGGGTTCACGAAGTCGAAAAGGTATTGCACAGCACCCCCTTCCAGATACCGTGAAGCGCGAAAGAGTTCGGCGTCGAGCGGAGCGAAGACCTGGACATCGTTGCCCTGCCCGTTGCCGTCGAAACGGAACCCGCCATGGGCCTTGTAATTTCCGCCACGGGACTGACCTGGGTAAAGAATCGATGTGGCTCCCGATAGTGACATCGGGACCGGCAACACCAAGGGGCTTTCGCAATTCGGTGGTGTAGAGGAAGCCGACCAGGAGGTCGGGTTCTTTTGCCAGGTGATATTGTCCGGATTAAAAGGCGTTAGGGGCAGGTCCAGTGCGGCTCCCGAGTTTGACCAGAACCCGAGAGTGCCGATCATGGCTTGATCGGTGGAACCGCTGAGCTGGATGAACTGCGTCGTAAAACCGCTCCCATCAACCAGGTGGGGATAGAAGCGATCTTCAGTCACGTCCGCATTCGCTTCGTTGACAAGCGGAGTCGTCGTAATCAGAAACTCGGTCCGTTCGTTCGTCCGAATCCGCAGGCCGACGACGGCGATTTGTCTGGCTGGGTCCACTGTCGATATACGGAGGACACCCTCAAAAGGGGTTGCCAGTGCTTCCATCCCTTCGATCTGATTGACGAACAATGCTTGCTGCCCGTTGCCCGCAATCGTCGTTGTGCCGGTCAGTCCGGTCGAGCCGCCGCCTGGGGTCAGCAGTTCGAAGTTGACGGCGACGCTGTCCCCCGACGGATTCGTGATCGCGATTCCCGTCTGAATGGAACCGGCATCTTCCCCGGTTACTTCCGCAAAAAGGCGGAATGCTTGGCCTACCGAAGCAGCCGATACTCCGGTTTCGCTCACCGTTGCCGTTCCATTGCGGTAGGAAATTACGGACAGGCCCTCAGGTTTTCCGGTATTGGCTGAAGGCGACACCCGTACAGAGCCTACCTGGGTGGTGGCGCCTGCGCCGTCGGTCTGGAGCTTCTGAGAGCTGCGGCCCGGTATCGAATAGCTGAATGTTGAAGCCGTTTGATCGTTGACAGTCAAGGAGAGCGGTTGCGCTGCGACCGATCCGCTCCCCGGTTCGAAGAACTGAACCGTGCCTGCAATCGATTCGTCGGTGGGATTGACCAGGATGACTTCGGTGATCCATCCCTCTCCGTCCGCAAAATGCGGGAAGTAAACGATTGCGTCTGTTCTGGTTGTGAGCGGGCTTACCGGAAGCGTTGTCATCAGAAATTCCGAGCGGCCATTGGTGAGTCCGCGTAGCGCGACCGCAGCCACCGGCACGTTCGAGCTGAAGGTGAAAGTCCCGCTGATTGGTGATTCTGCGTTGAACGGTTCTTCGTTGAGAAACGCTGCGATGTGACCACCTGCCGGTATGGTTGTTTGGTTTTCTCCAAAGCTGGCGCGGGTCTCGTCGGAAAAATAATACGTGATGATCGCTTCCTGGGCGTTGGGGTTCGCCATGGCCAGCCCCGTGTTGATCGGCCCGTTCACCTCCGCATAGATGCGGCCCGACAGAATCGGAGCCGATGCGGGAACGCCAGCCTCGCTGATCAGAACACCGCTTTGCCGGAGTCCGAAGATGGCCACACCGGACGGAGTTGCATTTAGAGCATCCGGTTCGATTGCGGCATAGCCTACCGAGACCGATGCGTCGTTTCCGGCCGTCGCTATAGATCCGGCGCCTCCGCCCCCGACGGTGAACGGCACCGAAGAGGATTGAGCGGCGAGGTCATTTGAGTCGATCCCTTGGAACGTGAATAGAAGTAATCCCGCAAGCCCTGCTCGATATAGATATGCGTATGGTCTCAAGTCAAACGTGCCTCATTACCAGTTGAAGTCCCGGACGTCCTCGATCGCAAGTCAAAAAGGACATCACGGTCCTGTTTTCTGTCAGTTGCAAACTCGCCCACGACCGGAATATTGATCAGAGCGTAGATAGCTTCGCGAGTTTTCAAGTTTTCATGAATACCTTCAGAGGTCGGACAGGGGTGTCCTGCGCTATGCTCTGGGCGATGGCTTTTCATGAAGCCCGGGGCGATCGTATTTCTCTTCGTGACGGACACTCGAAGGCCCTTCAAATGGTTTCCGGCGGGGTATGGATCCGGGCGAAGAGATCAACTGAGATGAAAATAATGACGCGTTCAGGGGTAATCAAACCGTGAAGACCTTGCTTACAGTTTGGCTCTGCTTGATGCTGACGCCCGCGCTGGGATTCCCGCAGCAGGATGGAGGCGGTATTGACGTTGAGTTGGTCCGTGCTGCCAGGGCGGGAGAGGCCTCACTTGTCGGCGACTTGCTCGGCAGGGGAGCTCGGGTTAATGCAAGGGTCCTGTTCGGTAACGGTTTGGGAACCGCGATATCTGAAGCAGCCGCTGGAGATTTCAGCAACATCCTTCAAATGTTGGTCAGCGCCGGTGCCGCGGTAAACCTGATCGATAACAACGGTTGGACGGCTTTGATGTCCGCTAACAATAGGGACGTTATACGGGTCCTCGTGGATGCCGGAGCAGACCTGGATGCGATGGACGTCAACGGTTGGACTGCCCTCATGCTCTTGGACGACCTCGATCTCGTCGCAGTCCTCCTGGCAGAGGGCGCCGGAATCGATAAGGAAAACTCCTATGGCTGGACGGCGCTGATGTGGGCGGCGTTCAATGGTTTTGCGGAAAAGGTGAAGCTCCTCCTGGGGGCCAGCGCCGACGTGGAGTTTCGGGACAATCAAGGCCGCACGGCGTTGTTGCTTGCTTACAGAGGCAACCGCAACGCTGTGGAAGTGCTGATCGAAGCTGGAGCCGACCCGAACGCTAAAGACGAGACCGGGTCTACGGCTTTGATGGCCGCAGCACTGGGCGTGGATTCCGGGAAAATTCAGTTCCTGATCGACGCCGGAGCGGACGTAAACGCCATGGACGAGGAGGGAACGACGGCGTTGATGCTCGCCGATTCACTGAGTCATACCGACGTTGCCAGCGTGCTCCGTGGGGCCGGAGCCGAGGAGTAACTTTCCCGGCTGTCTGCCACGGACTCCTTGTCCTCTCTTAGCTTTACGATTTATGAAAAATATTTAGTGTTTTTGAGCTTTTGAAACAGGCTTGACAAGAGCCACTTGAGAGGCGATAAAAGGCGCGTGGGGAGCGACGATGCAGTGCCGTCGAAACACTTTCGGTACTGTGACCAGGTTTTCGTTATTTACGATAGCCATCCCTCGTCGCTCACCCACGCCAACCTGCCATCCCTTACGGACGCTCCCTAGTAGGTAGCGAACCGTATAGCTGTCTTTCACAAAAAGAGAGCCCGACCATTGCCGGGCTCTCTATTTGACTTGCACGAAATATTATCGATTGAGTTCCTCTCCCTGGCTTTGAATGAACGCTTCCATGCCGGTGAGGCCGTCGTTTCTTGCTTCGTAGATTTGTTCAAGCAACTCGCGGGCCTGATCGGGGCCGTTCAGAAATATCGAACGGGCCAGCGCTTCCATCGCATCCTCGGCTTCCTCGTCCCGCGCATACGCCATTCCCAGACGTAAGTACGCGACGGCGTCCGTGGGTACCGATTCGAGGGCCTCTTCGAACTCGTCCTGGGCGTCTCCCCATTCTTCCTGGTTCAAGTACACCGTGCCGAGTGTGACATGAGCGCCTGAGAGGAGGTCCGCTCGTTGTTCGGCACCAATCTGCCCTCCTGCGGTGTCCAGGAAGTGTTCCAGAACGTCGAGCGCCTGCTCGGCGTATTCTTCCGCGGACTCGAAGTGCTCTTCGCGTTGGCTTTCGTCCTCAGGCGGCCGCTCCGCCAGGACCGAGGAAATCGTTATCAGCGTTGCAAGGCTCTGCGGATCAATATTGAGTGCCCTTTCCGCATACTCTATCGTCTTTTCCGCGTTGTTCGCGCCCTGGTACGCGGACATGACATTCTGGAGGAAGAAGAGTTGAGCCTGATTCCGGCGTTGGTCCGCTTCCTGATACTCGGGACTACCGACTTCCATGGCCTGGGACTGTATGTCCCAGGTTTGGCTCGCCGCATCGAAGGCAAGATCACCGTATCTTGCGGCTTCATCAACCCTGTTGAGCCCACTATTCGCGGTCATCATGGATTGGAAGGCGTACGTCATGTTCTGGAAGTGATGGATTTGAAATTCTGTAAAGCCATCCGTGTCATCGGGGTCGTCGATGCTAATGACTTTGGCAAGAAAGAATTCGTTTTCGGCGGCTATAAAGGCCTCGCCGGCGGTCAGCATTCCCTGGTTGTTTTCCAGGTTGACGTAAGTCTGTAGCCGATACCTCAGGACGTCATGCGTCATTTCGCTTTCGGGATACTCTGTCAGGAAGGCATCGGATAACGTCAAACGGTTGATGACGCTCTCTTCAGCTTCGATTGCATTGACGGCGTCGAATTCCGCTTCGGACCCGGCCATGGCCACGAGTCTATCGTCATACTCAATCTCCTCCTCCTGGGCTGAGGCCGGTAAGGCTACCAATGCAATCAGCAATAAGATTGAAGTCATGTGTGGCACCAGGGCTCCTTTCATACTCATGACGCTTTATTTCCTCCAGTACTTGTATTGACCAAGCGCACAGATTAGATGTCCCCGAAGGCAACTGTCAAGTGTCCACGGCTTTCTTAAAGTAGTCGTCCTCTAGTTCGTTTAAATCGATTTAACTAGGGACCGGACACTTGCCCTTCGAGCTGTGCTTTGGCCTGTTCGATGGCTTCTCTCTGTGGGCTGTCGGGATATGACTCAAGGTAAGTCGAGAGTTGATCCAACGCTGCCTCGTAGTCGCGCTGGCCAAGGTAGACGTTGTACAGCATGATCCGCACATCATGGAACTGTCTGTTCAACCCCAATGCCCGGTTCAATCTCTCCAAGGCGTCATCGAGCGCACCGGCTCTGTAGTGTGCGGCGCCCAGATAATATTGAGCAAACTCCGAAAGTGGGTCGCGTTCGACGGCGTCTACCAGATAGTTAAACGCATGGTCGAGACTCGCTCTACCTTCTTCCAGCTGTCCAGCAGCATTCTGAACGTCGTTGTCCCGGAGGTAGATTGCGCCGAGGCTTACGAGGGGCGCGGCCGAATTCGGGCTTAAGTCTTTTGCGATCAGAAAATGACGGATCGCATCGTCCGTGCGGCCGAGCCTCTCGTACTCAACGCCAAGTGTGTTCTGTGCCTGATAATATTCAGGCGCAATTTCTATGGCTTCTTCGAGACGTTCGGCGGCCTTTTCGTGGTCATCCTGTTCCGATTCTTCTTCTGCTTGTTCGAATAATTCAACCGCCTCATCAGGAATGACTGCGAGCAACTCGCTCAAATCGATCGCATTCGGATTGCCGGGCGAATCTTCATCGGAGTCCTCAGCTTCCAGAACGATGACTGTGACTCCCATAGCAAAGGAGCCCGTCATCACCTCGACTATGCCGGGCTTGAAACCAGGTTCGTTTATCGATACCTCAAAAACAGGGGCCCCCCTGGGTTGATCGAACACGAAATTTCCGTTGCCGTCGGTATAGACCGTGTCGGTGACCACTCCCCGAGTCATCATGTTCACTGCGATCGGGTGTTCTATTCGACGGTTGCCGTCCGAAATGACTTGCCCCGAGATGCTTCCTCCCCTTGGCCGAGCGTCTCGGCGTGATGCGCCGACAGAGCGTGACCCGCCCTCCCTGCCGCCGGGACCCTGGCCAGCGTGTGAAAGAGACGGGGCCGGGAGTGCAAGGCAAAGGACACACAGGAGCGTGATGATGTGAGTTCTCTGCATGAGGAGATCCTCAGTGGTTTTCACAGCCGAAACGAACTCTCGTATTTTACTACCCGATGCGCCTTCGAGGTCAAGGGAGTCCGCTTGTACCCTCGACCCTTTACCGAACGGTAAAGTTCTGTCGTGGTGACACTGACAGAACAATGGCGAGCGGTGGGACGACTGCCGTTCAAAGTCTGTCTTCAGCTCTCCGTTCCGAAGTTTTCCCGGTATTCCGATGAGATCCGTCGAAAGCCGACCCCGTGTCAGTGCGCGTCCGAGTCCCGCCCCGGCCAGAAATTCCACGCTTGAGCAGCGGGTTGCGGCTCCGATAGACCTCCAGAGGGGAAACCACGCTTGTCGAGCCATCTGACTCTTTAAATGCCTGATGTAAATTGGTTTAAGCCTGTGGTAAAGGGAAGGCTGCAGACCGGCGTGAGCTCGTGCGAAGCCCGGTGATTCATAGGCAATCCACCGCTATCATCGTCTTCGCCTAATACACATAAGCAAGAGTAAAGCTACGGTCGAGGTCCCGTGCCGAAGCCCCTTTTCGATCAGTGCTGTTCAGTTAAGTGTTTACGGTTCTCTGGCGGGAGCATGATTGCTTGCGAAATTGACCGTCCAGGGTGCGTCAGATGCCTACTTTATTTTCTGCTTTCCTGTCCAGTATTATTTGCCCACGCGACGCCGAAAATAGTTTGGATATAGTGACATATGACTTGACCTAAGTCCCGTCTGTGTAACAAAATAGCTCCGAGCAATACTAAATTATTGAGACTCGATCAATGTGCCCGATCTATCGAGGATCTGAGGCGTCTCGGGTTTCAGAGATTGACCCGTTTAGGTGAGCAGGGAGTTTAGGAGGTTTTTGTCGATGAAAGGGAAAGCTCTGGTCTTGGTGTTGGCATGCTGCGCCGTAGTTTTCGTCGCAACTTCGGGCCAGCAGGATTTGACGGCTGCACCACAACAATCGTCGGCAGAAACAGTGGCCGGGTACGCCCAGTTGATGGACACCTATTGCGCCGCCTGTCACAGTGGCGGGCTTGCCAACCAAACGAGCTTAGTGCCGGTGCCGCAGTTGATGGACGAAGTGGAAACCGATTTTTCGAATGTTGCCGCGGAAGCGGAAGTCTGGGAAAAGGTCATCAGAAAGCTCGGCGGACGTATGATGCCACCCCCGGGAATGCCTGCGCCCAACGACGCTGACCTGGAAGCCCTTGTGGGCTTTCTGAGCGACGAACTGGATCGTGCGGCCGCTCGGAATCCAAATCCCGGAACCAAGGCTCTGCATCGTATCAACAGAGCGGAGTATGGAAACGCGGTTCGCGACTTGCTCGGCCTGGATATCGATGTAGCGGAATTTTTGCCTCCGGACGTCGACGCTTTCGGTTTCGATAACATTGCCGAAGTGATGGGTACGTCCCCTGCGTTGATGGACCGCTACCTCTCGACAGCGTGGAAGATAACGGGAGCGGCGATTGGAGACGTCTCGATGAGTCCGACATTTTTCACTTCCGTGAATTCGTCCGACCTGTCTCAAAACGACCATATCGAAGGACTACCCATCGGTACCCGCGGGGGGATGTACATCGAGTACAACTTCCCGGTGGATGGCGAATACGTGATCAAGTCGGTATTGTTTGAAAACACGGTTGACGTGACGCGCGGTCTGGAGCAAGAGCACGATTTCGAGGTGACATTTGACGGCGAGCGCGTGAAACTGGTCCGCTTCGGAGGTTTCCAGGATGAGGAACCCGCCTACCTGCGACCGGCTTTGACGGCTGCCGAAATCTATAAACGTTTCGAAACGCGGATACAGGTTGAAGCGGGTCCCCATCGAGTGGGCGTCGCTTTCCTCAAGAAGAGTTCGGCGGTCACGCAGAACGTGCTCCAGCCATTTTTCCGGGAACATATCGATCCGATTTCGCCCGTGGGACTCCCGGCGCTTGAATCGGTCACGATTGAAGGGCCTTTCAATATCACGGGCCCCGGAAGTTCGCCAAGCCGCCAGACGATTTTTACGTGTTATCCGAATGCGGAGACCGAAGCGGCGGCGTGTGCTCGAGACATTCTGACCTCAATAGCGCGAAAGGCATACCGTCGACCCTTGAGCCAGCAGGAAACCGACACGGTGATGGGGTTCTATCGGGCTGAGATCGATAAGGGCGCAACCTTTGACACCTCCATCCAGACCGCCATCGCCTATATCCTGGTCAGCCCTCAGTTCCTGTTCCGTTTCGAACGGGACCCCGAAGGGGTGGAGCCGGGTTCGATTTACCGGATCAGCGATCTGGAGATGGCCTCCCGACTGTCCTTCTTTCTGTGGAGCAGCATCCCCGACGATGAGTTGATCGATCTTGCAATGACCGGACGCCTTCAGGAGCCGGAGGTTCTTGAACAGCAGGTGCGTCGCATGCTCGTGGATGATCGTTCGGCGGCGCTGGGTGCGAATTTTGCCGGTCAGTGGCTCTATTTGAGAAACGTTAGAAGTACCTCCCCGGATGCGGACATCTTTCCTGATTTTGACGACAACCTCCGCAGATCGCTCCTGCGCGAAACCGAGATGCTCTTTGAAAGCATGGTCCGGGAAGACCGGCCGATAGTGGAGTTGCTCACCTCGGACTATACGTTCTTGAATGAGCGCCTGGCTAAACACTATGGGGTTGAGGGCATCTACGGTGACCAGATGCGTCGCGTGCCGGTGACCCAGGAATACCGGAAGGGATTGTTGGGGCAGGGCAGCATCCAGTTGATCAATGCGAATGCCAACCGGACTAATCCGGTGACACGTGGCAAGTATGTCCTGACAAACATCCTCGGAACCCCGCCCCCACCCCCACCGCCGAACGTCCCGGTGCTGGACGAGGAACCGGGTGTGCCACTGTCCATGCGTGAACGCATGGAACAGCACCGGTCGAACCCGGCCTGTTTCGGGTGTCATGCCTATATGGACCCGATCGGCCTTGCGCTCGAAAACTTCGATGCGATCGGGCGCTGGCGAACCGACGACGGTGGAGTGGAGATTGATCCATCGGGCCTGATCCCTGTGTTCCGGGGGCTTGGAACCATCGATGGTCCGGTGGCGCTGCGGGATGCCATCGTGAGCCGTTCCGAACAGTTTGTCCGAACGGGTGTCGAAATGTTGATGACTTACGGCTTGGGTCGAGGGCTTGAGGCAAGTGATATGCCGATCGTCCGTTCCGTTGTCAGGGATGCGGCTAGGGAGGACTACCGGATCTCTTCATTAGTCATGGGTATCGTGAACAGTGCACCTTTTCAGATGCGCGTAGCCCAGTCCGAAGGTAACGAAGCCATTGCTGAAAACGCTGACCTTAACTAACTAAGCAAGATAGAGGAGGAGTATCTAATGTTCATTACGAAGAAGCATCTTTCGCGCCGCACCTTCCTTCGCGGCATGGGTGCGACGGTAGCTCTGCCATTCCTGGGAGCCATGGTTCCGGCTCGGACGGCACTGGGACAGACGGCTGCGGCTATACCGCACCGCTTTGGCTTCGTGTATGTCCCGATGGGGACGGTGATGAAGGAATGGATGCCTGCGCAAGTGGGTCAAGACTTCGAGTTCTCCCCCATCCTTAAATCGCTGGAGCCCTTCAGGGACAAGGTGAACGTTATATCAGGATTGCGTAATCTTGGAGCCAACGGACACTCTCCCAGCAGCGGGACTTTCATGAGTGGCGCCTTCCCGGCTCACGGGAGCACGATTCTGCTCAACACAACTGTGGATCAGGTCATCGCGCAGCAAATCGGCCAGGATACAACCTTCCCCTCGTTGGAGTTTGCAACCGAGGATCATTCCAGTCACCTGGGCAGTTGCGCGGGAGACTTCCTGTGTTCTTACATGAGCACAGTGTCCTGGCGGACGCCCACCCAGCCGCTCCCGATGGAGATCAACCCGCGTGTCGTGTTCGAGACGATGTTCGGGGGTTCCGAGTCCACTCCTGAAGCGCGGCAGGCGCGATTGATTCAGAGCACCAGTATCTTGGATACGGTTGCTGAGAGCATCAGCGATCTGCGGCGGGATCTGGGCGCTGGCGATCAGGCTAAGCTCGCCGAATATCTGGAAAACGTCCGCGAGATCGAGCGGCGAATTGTCCAGGGCGAACGGCAGCGCAGCGAAGCGAACCTGGAAGCACCGCCGACTCCGGTCGGTGTGCCCGAGAACTGGGAAGAACACGTCGACCTGTTGTGGGAACTGGGCGCTCTGGCTTACCAGGGAGACCTCACTCGTGTCATCACTTTCATGATGTCTGCTGAGTTGAGCACACGCAGCTACCCGCAGATCGGTGTCGCTGATGGGCATCACCCGATATCCCACAACAACTTCGTTCCGGAACAGATGGCTAAGAAGGCCAAGGTCGATGCTTACCATGTGCAACGGGTCGCGAAATTCCTGGCGCGATTGGAGTCCATTCCGGCCGGCGACGGGACGTCGCTCCTGGACAACTTCACATTGCTGTATGGAAGCGGCATGAGCAACTCCAATGCCCATGATCACGTCAACCTGCCGGTATTTGTTGTCAGCGGTAAGCTGGGCGGCAATCGCCACATCAAGGCGGGCGTTGAAGCTGAAACGCGGGACAACGAGCTTGTGCCGAAGTTCAGCACGATGACAAAGATGTCGAATCTCCATCTCGCGCTCATTCAGAGCTCGGGTTCTGAAATGGAATCCTACGGCATTGGTGAGCAAGAGAGCGATGGGGTATTCGATTTCTCCGTCTAGTCCCTGAACAAGCGTGATTGACGAGGAAATGATAGTGCAATAAGAGCGGAAGTACCCGAAATGCCCCCTCTCCGTGCGAAAAAAACCTTGAACAGATTCTTCGGAAAAGGAGGCATTTCAGATGAACGATTATACGCGCAAGAACATGAGGAACCGCAAGCGGCGAATCGAACGTCGGCTTGGGGACCGGCATTGGACGGATCAGGTAGAGCCGATGTTTTCGGCGAGCAACATTCAGTACGAGATGGGAGAGCGGACGCGGGGCACATCGGTTGGTGGTATCGGGACGATGCAACTGGTGGCGCGGCGGACCGGGCTGATCGAAGCCATCGACAAGGGCGTGCATGTGTTGAAGCGGCACCTGCCGTATCACGAGTCGGATCACGTGCTGAACATCGCCTACAACGCCTTGAGCGGAGGAACGTGCCTGGAAGACATCGAACTGCGGCGCAACGATGCGGTGTATCTGGATGCGCTGGGAGCGCAACGGATTCCGGATCCGACGACGGCGGGAGACTTCTGCCGGAGATTCGAGGCCGACGACGTGGAGTGTCTGATGGAGGCAACCAATCAAGTCCGGCTCGGAGTCTGGCGACAGCAACCGGCGGCGTTTTTCGAAGAAGCGGTGTTGGACGCGGACGGGACACTGGCCGAAACCACGGGGGAATGCAAGCAAGGGATGGACGTGGCCTACGACGGGACGTGGGGATATCACCCGCTGATGATCTCGCTGGCCAACACCGCCGAACCGCTGTATCTGGTCAATCGTAGCGGCAACCGGCCGTCGCATGAAGGAGCCGCGGTCCGGTTCGACCAAGCCATCGCATTGTGCCGGCATGCGGGGTTTCGCCAGATCCTGCTGCGCGGGGACACGGACTTCAGCCAGACCCGGCATCTGGACGGATGGGACGACCAGCAGGTGGGTTTCATATTCGGGATTGACGCGATGGCGAACCTGAAGGCCCGGGCCGATGAACTGGAGCCGCGCCAGTGGAAGCGCCTGGAACGGCCCGCGAAATACGACGTGGCGACCGAACCGCGCCAACGTCCCGACAACGTGAAGGAAGAGATCGTTCGGCAGCGCGGTTTCGACAATATCCGCTTGCAGGGTGAGGATGTGGCCGAGTTTCGGTATCGACCCGGAGCCTGCGATCGGGACTACCGTGTCGTCGTGGTGCGGAAGAATCTGTCGGTGGCCAAAGGAGAGCAGGTGTTGTTTGACGACATCCGGTACTTCTTCTACATTACCAACCGTTCGGATCCGGCCGACCAGATTGTGATGCGTGCCAATCAACGGTGCAATCAGGAGAATCTCATTGAGCAGTTGAAGAACGGCGTTCAGGCGTTGCGGATGCCGGTCGGAGATCAGACCAGCAACTGGGCCTACATGGTGATCGCGTCACTGGCCTGGACACTGAAAGCGTGGTTTGCATTGCTGCTTCCCGAAACCGGACGTTGGGGCCAAAAATATCAGGCTGAGAAGCAAACCGTGCTGCGCATGGAGTTCAAAACCTTCTTGAACGCTTTCATGCTTGTGCCGTGCCAACTCGTGCGCACCGGGCGGCGCATTCTGTTCCGGATCCTGGCCTGGAACCGGTGGTTGCCGGTCTTGTTCCGCGGGGTGGATGTGTTGCGTCAGCCTCTGCGATGTTGACCCGATCATGACTCTGAGCCCGGGCGATCGAGGTCCCGGTTTCTGTCAACCGTCCAACACCAGCGAGGCTGAACTGAAACAGATTCAACAGAAACTCGATACCTGGAACAGGCCATCCGGGAACGGGATTCTATGCCTCGAATTCTATCGGCGCGAACTGGGCCTCGGCGGACTGGTTATGCGCTTGTTTTGGGTCTAGTTAGCGTTAGTTAAGTTAAGGTCAGTGGCTTGGGTCTGGACCTTCTCCGATCCTCCATCGGAAGGGTTCAGACCAGCATTTTTAGATATTTTTTAAGGGGTAGTGAGGAGGTATTCGAGTATGCGTGTCCGACAAGTGTTAGGGCTGTTGCTGGTAACGGCGCTCACAGTCACCAGCGCGACAGCCCAAATCCGGAGTAGCAACGTTGATCTTGTCCGAGCGGTTAAGGATCAGGATATGGCGACCGCCCGTGAACTAATCGCGGCGGGTGCCGACGTGACCGAACAGGACAGTGAAACGATGACGGCTCTCCACTGGGCGGCACACTGGAATGATCTGGAGATGGTGGAACTTCTTCTCAGTGAAGGTGCCGCGGCAGAGGTGAGCAACCGTTACGGTGTGACGCCACTTCACGAAGCAAGTCTCGTCGCCAACCCAGAGCTGATCCAGGTGCTCCTCCGGGCGGGTGCGCAGGCGAACACGGGCTTCGGTACCGGTGAAACTCCGGTTATGACCGCGGCTCGAACCGGTAACGTAGAGGCCGTACGCATCTTGTTGACGAATGGTGGCGGGGTAGACACTAGCGAAGAGTGGCGTGGGCAGACGCCGCTCATGTATGCGGCCAGCGAAGGCCATGCCGAGATGGTGGCATTCCTGATCGAAGAGGGTGCCAACGTCGATCAGCTTTCCAGACTGATCGAGTTCGAAGAACTGGTGAGCGGCAACGGCGGCGCCGAAGTGAATCGGCCTCCAGGCGGCTTATCATCACTGTTTTACGCAGCGCGTAGCGGTGCGGATGCGGCCGGTGCAGTCTTGATCGCGGCAGGCGCAGATATGGACGTTCAGGAAACGCTGTACGGATTATCCCCGCTGGAGGCGGCCATCATCAATGGCCACTGGGATTTCGCAGCGATGTTGATCGAGGCCGGTGCCGACGTGGACAATGGCGCTCTCTACACGGCAATTGAATCGCGCAATACACCGGCGTACACGAATCGACCGGCGCCTCCTAGACAGGACGTGAACTACGATTCTACGGACGTGATCGAAATGCTGCTGGCAGCGGGAGCCGACCCCAGTCGCGTTCACGACCAGACTGAGATGCCCGAACGTCAGGCGCAGGGAAGAGTCAACGTTCTGGCAGGTTCGAGGCCTTTGTATAGAGCGATGCTGTCCTCCGACATCGAGGGGATAGAGTTACTTCTGGCTCACGGCGCGAATGCTTCCGCAGGAGCCCGCGACGGTTCCACTCCTTTGATGATCGCAGCCGGAATGAGAGCCCGCGGTCGTTATGACAATGCTCTGGGACCGCAAGCTCCTGAGAGACTTGGCCTGGTGAAGTTGTTGCTTTCCAACGGCGCGAGTCTTGATGCAGCTCAAGGCCGGAGCGGTGACACTGCGGCGCACTACGCGGCTCGGGCGGGTAACGAGCATCTGCTGGACTATCTGGCAGCGATGGGCGCCGACGTGAACCTGGCAAACGAGGAAGAGCAGACTCCGCGTGCTCTGCTCGCGACTCGCCTGGCTCGCTTAGACCCTTAGTCGTTATTTCGGACGTGTCGTGTGTGTTAATTAGTACACGCACGACACGGACCGCCTCTGATACGACCCTTCTTGGATTCGCGTACCGCTTGAGTTATTTGCTCATTCGGGTGCGCGAATAATTTTTCTGAGTCGATTTCCCTTGCGATCCAAGCAATCATAGATAGATACCTGTGAATGCAGTATCGACATTGCCTGTTTTGTGATTCCGAAAGAGGAGAGGAGAGGAGAAGATGGGGAGATTTGGAGCCGGATGGAAGCCGGCCCCGAGGTTAATTTGCGCATTGCTCATGCTGGTTGTGGGTGCTGCGATCGTTTCGGGAGTTATAACCGAATCTGGTGTTTGAGGGATTGAATAAGAGCGGCGTATCTGGTTGATTTGTTGTGACAAAACTTCAAAGCAACCATAGGAGATACGCCACTGTGAGCAAGAGTAACGTGAATGGACCGGAAGGTCGAGAAACGATTGAGGATCCAGTAACAGAACTACTACGAGTTGGGGCACAGCAACTGATCCAACGCGCAGTGGAAGCCGAATTGGCAGAGCTGCTATCCCAGCACGGTGGCCGGCGAACTGAGACAGGAAACGCCGGGGTGGTACGCAACGGTTATCTGCCGGAACGCGAACTGCAGACGGGATTGGGTCCGGTAACAGTCCAAATCCCGAAGGTCCGTGCCAAGACGGGCGAAGCTGTGACGTTCCGATCGGCCCTGGTACCACCGTACATTCGGAAGACGAAGTCGCTGGAAGCAGCGGTGCCGTGGTTGTATTTGAAAGGCGTTTCCAGCGGCGAGATGGGTGAGGCCCTAAAAGTTCTTGTCGGTCCCCAGGCGCAGGGTCTGTCGGCGAGCACGGTATCGCGGTTGAAACAGGTTTGGGGCGAACAGTACCGCCTCGGATGCGAGGAGCGTTTGGATGCAGATCGCTGGGTCTATGTCTGGGCCGACGGCATCTACAGCGGACTTCGGGCGGAACAAACCAAGTTGTGTGCATTGGTCGTGATCGGCGTGAATGAACGCGGAGAGAAGCGTTTCCTGGCGATCGAAGACGGTGTACGGGAATCGACACAGAGTTGGCGCGAGGTCTTGTTGAAGCTGAAGTCCCGTGGGATGAATGTTCCGAAGTTGGCCATCGGTGACGGTGCGATGGGGTTCTGGGCCGCACTGGAGGAAATCTATCCCGAGACACGTCAACAACGTTGCTGGATGCACAAAGTCATGAACGTCCTCAACTGCCTGCCCAAGTCGGTCCAGGCGAAGGCGAAACAGGCCCTGCACTCGATCTGGCAGGCCGAGACGAAGGCAGACGCCGAGAAGGCATTCGACTTGTTCATTGAAACCTATGAACCGAAGTATCCGAAAGCCACACTCTGCCTGCAGAAAGACAGAGAGGAACTGCTGGCCTTTTACGACTTTCCGGCCAAGCACTGGCAGAGCATCAGAACGACGAATCCCATTGAGTCGACCTTTGCCACCATTCGACACCGAACGAAGCGATCCAGAGGTTGCCTGACACGGGATGGCATGCTGCACATGATGTTCAAACTGGGCCAGTGCGCTGAGAACAATTGGCGACGATTACGAGGATTCGATGATCTGAGCAAGGTAATCATCGGAGTGAAATTCAACGATGGTGTCGAAGCGACACAAGTCGATCAGGCCGCCGCTTGAATCAATCTCCTAAACACCACTTTTGACAATAACTCTCGTTTCGGTTTCAGGGGTCGAAGCTTCGACGCTGCAACCAGCGGCGATCTCAGGGAGAAAGCTGCAAGAAGGGACAGCTCCGGATGCTGAGGCCTTGAGGCGAGGTCAGCAAATTGTGGAAAGTGCATATGCCATGAGTTGGATCTGGTGGAAAGCGAGCGGTTGAGCCGGGAGGACTGAGGATACATCATACAGGCGATGCTGGTGAACGGTTCCGATCTGTCGGAACGTGAAATGCCTCTGGTCCTGGACTACTTGTCGACGGCCTTTCCTGCGCGGCCTGCGGCCGCACCTGAAGAGGATTGAATGAGAGAACGCCCGCCGAGGAGCTGAAACTGGACTCGCTCTGCCGGGAATCCCTCGTAAGGCAGAATGGTGATGTCGAAAGGAGGGTAGTAAAAATGAGACTGTCATCGGCATTTGCGCTGGCGGCGGTGCTTCTGACAATGGCAACGCTGCCATCCGGTGTGCCGCTTGCCGCGGCGCATCATTCTCAAGCCGCGGCGTTCCATATGGATCAATGGGTGGAAATTGAAGGGATTGTCCAGCGCTGGCTCTTCAGGAATCCACATCCCGTTCTTTACCTGGAAGTCATCGGAGAGAACGACGAACCCGTCACGTGGCAGATCGAGTTTGCCCCGGCGACCGTCCTGGCAAAGATGGGCTGGGACACCGAGACGTTTTTGCCGGGACAGGACATTGCCGCAAGAGGACACCCATCACGCGCTCAGGGCACCTATGGCATGGCGGCTGGCGCTGAAATTACACGCGAAGATGGCAATCGGGTCCGCTGATTGAGAAACTACAACGAGCCCTCTTTGGCAGCCCTTGAGACTTCTGCCACGGGCTGTTAGGCCTTGGGTTCCGTCCGAATTTTTCGATCCCATAGGGAGTTTCAAGAATATGAACTGCACGAGGGAAGGGTTGCTGCGACAAAGAGTTCGAACCGCGTTGGGATTTTCGATTTTCGCCCTGCTTCTGCTGGGTTGTATGCCGATCCAGCTGTCGGCACAGCTGCCCGACGCGTCCAACGGAGTGCCGGATCTGACCGGAATCTGGTCGAGAGGTAGAAATAACTGTACGCCTAATGGCGTGACCTGCCCCTTCATCTTCAGCGAAATTCCACTGAAAGCGCGTGCGATAGGATTCATGGCCGCGTGGGACGAGGCCGCGGGACCCAAGTACGATTGTGTGCCGGCGACGTCACCGTCTGTTGTGGCGGACCCGTATTCCATTCAGATCGAGCAACAGATAGACCGCGTCATCTTCACTTACGAGAAGGACGACATCATTCGGACAGTCTGGCTGGAGGGTCACGGACACCCGGACCCGCAACCCTACGACTTTACAGTGCAGGGATACTCGACCGGCCGATATGAGGACGGAAACCTTGTCGTTGAGACGACGAAGTTCACCTTCGATCCGCACGGGCTGGACGACATGGCGAACGTGCCATCCTCCACGTTGAAGCGCGTCGTTGAAAGTTCCTCCACGTTGAAGTGCGTCGTTGAAAGTTATTCGTCGGATGGAGAAAACATGAGGGCGGAGGTGGTGACAGAAGATCCCGTCTTTCTAAACGGGCCGATCCAGTTTGCCATTGAGTGGGTTCCCCAGGACGAACCCTTGATACTTCCATATGCCTGCCTGCCAGAACTGGCGAGACAGCCGGCGCAGTTTATTCCTTCAAAATACGAAGATCCGGACATGTTCAGGGTGCGCCTTCCCGCTGCATTTCCACCGGCTGGAGAGCCCGAGTGAGTCAAACAGAGGGTCCTGATTCTCAAATGCTGGACTATAAAAAGAGGTTAATAGCATGCGATACTTTTTTCCCGGTCTGATTTTAACCGGCCTCTGTTTGTCAGCTCTTCCCGGGTTTGCCCACCACGCGACGACAGCCTTCTACCATCAGGATCAGTGGGTGGAGATCGAGGGTGTCGTCCAGCAGTGGCTCTTCAGGAATCCGCATCCCGTCCTTTACGTCCAGGCTCCTGACGCGGATGGAGAGATCCGGGTGTTTGAGATCGGTTTCGCCCCGGCAACTGTGTTGGCAAAGCGAGGGTGGAGTACGGAAACCTTTCAGGAGGGCGATGTCATTCAAGCGAGAGGGCACCCGTCCAAGGCGCCAGGGACCTATGGGTTAAGTGGAGCGGCGATCCGTCGGGAGGATGGCACCGAAGTCCGTTAGAGGGCTCCTGGAGGTTGTCGAAAGTCATAGTCCTTAGGTCTTGCGCCAACCCGTGTAAGTTGAATAAAATTGGCTGTTTCGAATAGCTACATCTGCATATAAATCACAATTGGGTATAAGGAGATTTATGACTCGAATCAGTGGAGCCTCATTGCTGCTCGTTATAGTCGGGCTGATGGCTCAACCGGTAGAAGCCCGTCCGGAATTCTTCATGCAGTTCCAGAGTGATCCGTTTCGGAACGTGGAGCTGGATACCTGCGGGGTTTGTCACGAGAATCCGGGAGGCGGCGGTCCTCGAAACGAATTCGGTCTGACCTTCGCTGAGGCAGGATTCCAGATCACGCCGATGATGAGGGCGAATTATCCGGACCGATTCACGGTCACAACGTTGGAAACCGGAAACACACCCACGATCTCGGAACCGAACGTTGTCTCCAAAATTTACTTGTCGGACCCGGACAATGAATTGATGGTTGTCGAGTTTCTTGCGATAGACGAGGCCAACGCTTTGCTGGAACCCACAATGCAGGTCGTGAGTCTGTTGGGCGGTGCGGTCGGGGGGGAAGATGACCAGACGCCGGAGAATTCGATGAGCTTCTTCATTACCAGTACAGGTCCCGGCGATGGGGCCAACCTGGGCGGGTTGGCCGGCGCGGACGCGCATTGCCAGTCACTTGCGGACGCCGCAGGGCATGCAGACAAGACCTGGCGCGCATACCTCAGCACGAGCTTTGATGGAGAGCCCGCCCTCAACGCAGGCGACCGCGTCGGCGGCGGCCCCTGGTATAACGCCAATGGGCTTCTCGTTGCGCAGGGCGTGCTCGACTTGCACAGTGACGGGAACCGGCTTAGTAAAATGGGCTCTCTGAATGAAAGAGGAGAAGTCGTCAACGGCAGGGGAGACGATCCCAACCGCCACGATATCCTTACAGGAACCCTGTTAAACGGTATGGCGGCAGTCGACATGAATTGCAGCAATTGGACCAGCAATGGTGAGGGCAGCGCTCTGCTGGGTCACCATGACCGCGAAGGTGGGGGGGACAATGGTAGTTCCTGGAATTCAGCCCATGCTTCGAGAAGTTGCAGTCAGGCCGACTTGCAGGCGACCGGCGGCGACGGCCTGTTCTACTGCTTCGCTATCGACTAAGCCGCTGACTCTCTGCGACAGTATTTTCTCGAAGAAGGTCCCTGGCCGTTGGGCAAGGGACCTTCTGTTGTTTGTGGCTGGCGCTACGAGCCGAGTGCTCTGGGTCTGGTACGATTCCGAGACCGTGCATTGTGGATTCGATTTGAAGTCTCAAGATTGGTCTCAAGATTGGTTTCAAGAATGAAGGTGACGCTTTGAAATTTGGATATTTCACCTTAAGCGACAACGCGTACCCGAATAATCCCCGTTCACCTGAACAGTTCATTACAGAGATTCGGGAGCAAGCGATCTACGCCGACCAATTGGGTATGCACTCGGCATGGATTGGAGAGCATCACTTCGATTCTCTTGGAGTCAATTCGCGTCCGGGTACCTTGCTGGCCAGCATTGTCCCGGTAACGAAGAATATCCGGCTCGCGCCTGCGGTTGCCGTACTCCCATTGCACCACCCTCTCGATGTTGCGGAAGAATGGGCCACGATCGATTTGATTTCCGGTGGTCGCGTGGACTTCGCGGCGGGCCGCGGCTACGACAGGCGGGAGTATGATCCCTTCGGGGCTCCGTTTATGGAGTCCGCAGAAATATTTTCCGAGTCCATCGATGTCATTCTGAAAGCCTGGAACTCACCCGGCCCCTGGTCGCACGAAGGAAAATACTTCCAGATACCGGAGATGCAGATCACGCCGCACCCGCTTCAGAAACCGATTCCTTTCTTCATCGCGAGCTTCTCTGAAACCAGTGTTGATATTGCTGCCAAACGGGGCCTGAACATCATCTACGCACCGTTTGCCGCGGGGATGGTATTCGGAGGTCTCGACCGGGCCGTAGATATATATCGGGAAAAATGCGCGAGTCACGACCGCACCGCGGGGCGGACCTTGTGCAGCTACTTTGTCCACTTCGCGGACACACCCGAAGAGGAAGAGTTTGGACGGCAGGCTCAGATGTCATACTTCAAGAACTGCGCCTTGCCTGCTTTCCCGAAGAATCCCGCGAAAATGCCGCCCACAATGCAGTACTTCATGAAGATCTGCGACATCCTCGAGAACATGCAGAAGGAAGACCTGACGGACAAATCGATTCTCATCGGTCCATCTTCGAAGGCCATCGAAACTCTTAAACGAGTCGAAGCTGCGGGAATTACCGAGGTCATCCTTTATTTCAACGTCGGCAATAAACCCCACCAGTTGGTAAAGGAGCAAATGGCCAAGTTTATGGAAGAGGTTGCGCCCGCGTTCGAGGGGGGGACGGACACTTCAGAGTTCGGGATAAATCCCTGATACTCCAGGATCGATTTCTGAAGTGTCCGTCCCCTTAGTCGATGGCGAAACAGTAGAACAATCCGTCGCCGCCGGTCGCCTGCAGGTTTTCCTGGCTGCATCCCCTGGACGGGTGGGCCGCGTTCCACTGATCGCGATCATGGTGGCCCAGCATCGCCTGACCTTCCTCACCGCCGTTGGTCCAGCTTTCACACGTTAACGAATACCCTGCGTCGGCCATGTTCAGCAGGTCCAGCAATTCCCACGGCCACGCAGTACCATTCGGGCGTGAACCGGTGAGGATGTCGTGGCGGTTGACCTCATCTCCGCCGCCGCTGACGATTTCACCGCGCTCGTTTAACGCTGTCTCCTTCCTGAGGTTATTGCTGCTCGAATGCAGTTGCTCGATATTGTTGGAGATCATGATGCCCCGAGCGTTGTACCAGGGGCCCGGGCCAATCCGGTCACGCGCGTCCACAGGTTCCGTCTCACTGGTGATGCTCAGGTACGCCCGCCACGTTTTGTTTCCTGCGCCCACGCCTTCCGTAAGCAACTGGCAGTGTCCGTCCGCACCTGACAGTCCCCCAGATCACCGCCCCTTCCGGGACCATTGCTGGTCAGGAAAAAGCTGAAGTTCTGAGGAAGATCTCCCAGACTCTGGGTGCCAGGGGCTGATTCTGTGGCCGCGCTGAGGAACATGTCGGGATACTCCTGGCGCAGTGCAGGAGTTATTGAATATCCCGCGATCTCGAAACCGCGACCAAAGACGTTGCGGGGTCCGCCGCCTCCAGGATCCTGATGGCAGACGCTGCAACCATCGATCCCGGGACGCCGCATCGGATCGGCCAGATAGTCATCGAGGAACTCAGGAAATGCCGAGGCGGGAAGCGAGATCGATCCAAGTAAGAGTAGCAACATGAACATTCGATTTGTCCCAATCATTGAGTCCCTTTCGTTAAGTAATAATTCCGTGAGGGCTTCTAAAGGCGTAGTTTACGCCGCCTTTCGGAGTTGAGGCAACCGTCGGTCACGCCCTTCAAATGGTTACTATCGACAGACTCCACTGTCCTTGTGATTGAATCATCCCTTCACGATTCCGTTATTGGATTTGCCGTATAGATCGTGCAGGATAGCTTCAGATGCAGACGCCTGCCCAGTTTGTGACCAATCTGAAGGAGATTCGGCGGATGAAAGGATTAGTCCTTTCGATTGCGTTGATAATGACCGCATGGGTGCAATTCGGGCACACTGAACCCCAGACCCGCCAGCTGCCTCCACCCGGACTGCCCACCCCTGTGGCAGATGTGGCGGACCCTGTCACGAACATCAAAACACGACTTATCGAAGCCGCCACTCGGGGAGAAACTGCAGAGGTCGGGCAACTTCTTGAAGAAGGGGCCGACGTGAATACGATGAATCCCAGTGGTTTCACCCTACTCCTTCTGACTGGTCTCGAAGGCCACGTCGATACGATGCGGCTACTGGCCGAGGCTGGTGCTGATCTGGAGGTCCGGGATGGCAACGGTGCGACGGCGCTGATTCCACTGGTTGCCGAGGGCCGGATCGATTCACTCAGGGCATTGCTCGAGCTCGGGGCTGATGTCGATGCCGCTGATGACAACGGTGCGACGGCTCTGATGGTGGCAGGTTTCCACGGTCTCTACGAAGTCGTTAAAGTCCTGCTCGCCGCTGGCGCCAGTGTCGATTCTGAAGACTTCAATGGGGCGACGCCGTTGTTGTGGGCGGCCTCGCGAGGCGAACAGCGCACAATCGAGCTCCTTCTCGACGGCGGATCCGATGTCAACCGGAAGGATGTCAACGGATGGACCGCATCCATGGTTGCGGCGATTCAGGGTCGCATCCAGGCTGTGGGGGTTCTGATTGATCGCGGCGCGGACCTGAGTATCCGAAACAACGGAGGGGGCACGGCGTTGATGGGGGCAGCCCTGGCAGGTCATGCCGATGTCCTCCAGATACTCCTGGATGCGGGGGGCGACGTCAACGCGGCTGACGCAGATGGTATTACAGCGTTGATGTGGGCTGCGTCGGAGGGACACATCGACGGTTTTGACAGACTGCTCCGTGGGGGTGCAGACGTCAACGCGGTTGCGGTTGATGGAGGGACGGCCTTGGTGATGACTGCATCCGGGGGGCATGCGGAAGTGGCTCGGCGCCTCCTCGATTCCGGAGCCGCCGTCGATTCCCGAACCACTAATGGGGGTGAGGCCCTTGCGGCGGCTCTGGCCGGTGGTTACACGGAGATTGTGGTCATGTTGCGGAGGGCCGGAGCCCGCCAACCCGCACGATAGCCTCTGAAAGAGCAATAAGAGAAGATCGACCCGCTATATTTCTTTCCTTCAGCAGCAACTGTAAGGACCCGATACTAAGGAGAACATTTATGAGTATCCGATGGACGACGACCCTGGCCCTGGCAGCCGTGCTGATGGCCCCGGAAACCGGCATGGGCCGTGCGCAAAACACTGATTGGCCGATGTACAACCATGACCTGTACGGTACGCGCCATTCGCCGTTGAGCGAAATCAACACGGACAACGTCGGGGACCTCGCCCAGGCTTGGTCTTTCAATATAGGTCGGCTTGCCAGCTCGGGAGGTCTCACCGGAGGCTCTGAGGCGACACCCATCGTCGTAGACGGCGTGATGTTCCTGCCACTTGCCGATGCTGTCATTGCCCTGGACGCGGCGACAGGGGAGGAGATCTGGAAGTATCAGATGTCGATCGATGACCCGCCTTCCCGGCGCGGCGTTTCATACTGGGCGGGAAATAGCGACACTGCCGCACGGATCTACGTCACCTCAGGCCGCCAGCTCATCGGGTTGAGCGCCTTCACCGGTGAGCCTACCGCGAATTTCGGTGACGGTGGCATTGTGGACATGGTCCAGGCTTACAACGGCGTACCCGCTGTATTTGAAAACCTGCTGCTCGTGGGGACCAACGGCGTTCCAGGTGCCGTCCGCACCATTGATGCTGTCACGGGAGACTTGGTTTGGGAGTTCCGTTCGGTTCCACAACCCGGTGAGTTTGGAAACGACACATGGGAAGGAGACAGTTGGATGGACCGGACAGGCACCTACAGTTGGGCCTTTGCTCCGACCATGGACCCGGAACGCGGAATCTATTACGCAGTATTTGAGACCGCAGGGCCGATTGACTACTGGGGTGGAGACCGCATCGGCGACAACCTGTTTGCAGGTTCGATCGTTGCGCTGGACATTCGAACGGGCGAAAGGCTGTGGCACTACCAGACCGTGCATCATGATCTCTGGGATTATGACCTGCCATCTTCGCCCACGTTGTTGGATGTGAACGTGGACGGAGAAATTGTTCCCGTCCTCGCGCAGACCGCTAAGACTGGTTACATGTACATTCTGAATCGTGTCACGGGAGAACCTGTCTTCGGGATTGAAGAAGTTCCCATGCCCCCGACCTCGGTTCCCGAAGATCAGGCTTCACTGACCCAACCGGTCCCGGTGAAACCGCCACCACTGGCTCGAGTGAGTTACAGTCCCGAAGACCTGGTGACGGCTGAGGACACCAATGCTGAACATGCCGCTTTCTGTGCGGAGTTGGTGGAGCGTAGCGGAGGCTTCTACAACGCCGGCCCGTTTACGCCCTATGTGTTCCGTGAAGAAGGTGCGCCTCCTTATTCTACGGTTATCTTCCCCGGATCAGTGGGGGGCGCGAACTGGGGTGGAAACACGGCCGATCCGACCTTGGGCTATGTCATCGTTAACACGATGAGCGAAGGCAGCTTTGGTTGGATCGAGAGAAGCCCTGAAGGCGAGCGCGTGCCCTACCGGCGGAACAGCATTGTCGGACGGACTTCGCGCTTCCAGTGGTCCGACAACACGCCGGACTCGGGTGGGAACATCGTCGGAGCCGGTGAGATGGGGTGGCCCTGCCAGAAACCACCCTGGGGTGAGTTGGTGGCTGTCGACGCTAACACGGGTGACATCGCCTGGAGGGTTCCTCTCGGCATCACGGAGGAACTTCCCCTCGAAAAGCAGCAGACGGGACGCCTGAATTTCGGGGGCCCGATATCCACGGCCGGGGGTCTGGTGTTCATAGGCGCCAGCAATGACCGGCGCTTCCGCGCGTTCGATACCCGAACGGGTGAAGAACTCTGGACCCAAGTTCTGGTGATGAGTGCCCACTCAGTTCCAATTTCCTATGCCGTTGACGGCAAGCAGTACGTGGCTGTTGTGGCGGGCGGCCAGCGCGGCGACGTCGACGACCCCGGCCCGGAAGGCGCCGAGGCCGTCGTTGTTTTTGCCCTGCCATAGCGACAGTCTTCGAGATGGTGACAGCTACGCTTTTAGGTAAAAGGGTGTCCATCCCCATTTTTAGTTGCACTGCTTAAGGAGGAACCGTGCCGGGTTCGACGCTGTTACCGGCATCTCTAGTCGGATCTTACGCGCAACCGGACTGGCTGATAGACCGCGAGAAACTGGCCGGGCGTTTTCCACCACGCGTCCGGGCCACCGAGCTCTGGCGTGTGGATCCGCAGTGGATTGAAGAGGCTCAGGACGATGCGACGCTGCTGGCCATTCTTGATCAGGAACGTGCGGGCCTCGACATCATTACTGACGGCGAGATGCGGCGGGAGAGCTACTCGAACCGTTTCGCAACGGCGCTGGAAGGCGTCGACATAGAAAACCCCGGGACTGCGCTCGACCGCAGTGGCCACGCGAACCCCGTCCCTCGCGTAACCGGGAAGATTCGCAGAAAACATCCCGTCCAGGTGCGTGACCTAGAGTTCTTAAGGGCCAACACCGATCGTATGGTGAAGGTCACCGTGCCTGGCCCGTACACGATGTCGCAGCAGGCACAGAACGACTTTTACGACGATCAGGAAGTAATGGCGCTGGATTACGCCGCAGCTGTAAACGAAGAAATTAAAGACTTATTCGCAGCTGGAGCGGACATCGTCCAGATTGACGAACCCTATATGCAAGCCCGCCCGGAGAAGGCCCGTAAGTATGGATTGAACGTGCTAAATCGAGCCTTGGATGGTGTAAAGGGGAAGACAGCCGTCCATCTCTGTTTCGGCTATGCAGCTATCATCCATGAGAGGCCGGAGGGTTATTCCTTCCTGCCCGAACTCGCGGACGCACATGTAGATCAGATATCGATCGAGACGGCGCAGTCTTCGCTGGACTGTAGAGTTCTTGAGACTCTTCCTGGCAAGACCATCATTTTGGGAGTGATCGACCTTTCGACCGACGAAGTGGAGACTGCCGAAGTCGTCGCCCAGCGGATCCGCCGGGCCTTGCCGCACGTAGACAGACATCGGATCATCGTAGCGCCGGACTGCGGCATGAAGTATCTGCCACGAGCCTCTGCCCTCGGAAAGATGCAGGCGATGGTGGCCGGCGCCGCCTTGGTTCGATCCGAAGTCGAGTAGGTTCTATTCCTGGGGCGCGACATTGTATTCGCGCGCGCGTTCCAGAATTTCGTCGTTTCGGGTAATCTGCCGGTCGATCTCACGGGGCAGGGTATTCTGCTCATTGGTTTCCGCCATCGTCCCCGTTGTTTTCAGTTCTTCCAACGCGTTGTAGATGGCTCCCTGCGCGATGTTTTGCAGGAAATTTGCGTACAGGGCTATCTTGACGCGAGCTTCGGCGGCGTCCGACATGGGTGTGCCGGCACCCATCGGTCCCATCAGGGCGACATCGATGGCATCCGCTGCGCGCCGATTGCCAGCCAGAGGCAGGCCCCCCAGGAACAATGCCTCGGCGCCCGCTTCGGCGTACGCCCCTCCGCGTTCAAACGCTTCCGCTTCAGATCTTCCCGCAGCAAGCGCATCCGAGCGGGCGACGATCACCATCTCGGAACGCGCGTCAACGGCGGCGCGAATTCGATCCACCATCTCCCCGGTCGGAATGACGTCGGCGGTTTGACCGATTCTTTCGGTACGAATCCTATCCTCGAACATCACGGCCCCGACCCCGGCTCTTTCAAACGCGCGGGTGGTGCGGTACACGGTGAGCGGATTGCCTCCCCCGTTGTCGGCGTCGGCGAGCATCGGAATGTCGATCTGATCCACGATGCGTGAGGCATATTCGATGAGTTCGGTAAAGGACGTCAGGCCCCAGTCCGGATAGCCGTTCTCGATGCCGGCCGCTGTCCCGCCCACGAATACAGAAGGGAAGCCCGCGATATTGACGAGGCGCGCCGATTGACCGTCGTAGACCGCGATGCATTCGAACGGATCGTTTCTGCCGAGCAGTTGGCGAAACCGTCCGCCCATCGATGCTGAGGCATCGGTTTGCGGAACCGGTCCGAAACTGGCCGCGGATACGCGGGGGAGAGCGGCGATCGCCGCAGCGATTCCACCCAATTGAATGAAGTCTCGCCTGTTTTTCTTCTGACTCATGGTTAAGGTGCCTCCATCTTTAAGTTTGCCTCGACCTCAAGCCGGATCATCCTAACATGGCTCTTTCCGGCGTCATCCAGGGGGTACTGTTCGAGATACGCGTTCACGCATTCGGATATAAACCCGTCCCTCAGTCTCTCCGGCACCTGATGTGTGTATGGTATCCATGTGGTTCGGATCCATCCGGCGAGGCCCTCGTGTCCTTGGTGAGTCATATCTTTTTCGACAAGCTTCAGACGGGTTGAGGTGAACCCCGCAGCAGGCAACCAAGTTTCATAGTCGTTGGTTGAATGAAAATAGTAGGAGAATTTGAACTCCGAAAAATATTCTTGCCACTGTTTCTTGTGGATCACTTTTTCCATTGCGTCCACTATGCCGGCCGCATTGCCTTCGCCGCCACAGGAAACGAGGAGAGTGCCGCGGGATTTTAGAAGGCGGGCTGCTCCCGCCAGAAAGGCCGGGTGGTCGTCCACCCAGTGGAGAGCTGCGTTAGAGAAAATGATGTCAAAGCTCCGATCCGAAATAAGCTTGCGGGCATCCATCTGCTCAAATGCAAGGTTGGGGTAACCATCGGACCGATAGTGACCGGAGGCGTATTTGACGAAAGCCGCACTGCTGTCGATGCCAAGGACGAAACCCTCGGGCAGGGCCCGGGCAAGTTCTGTGGTAACGCCTCCATTCCCACACCCGACGTCGAGTACTGCTTCATCCCCTGCGAGATCGAGACGCGCAATGAGCTCGCGAGCCCATGCAAGTTGAGCCTGAGAGTTGTTAGCGTAGTCTTCGGGGTTCCACTCCACTCTCAGAGATTATGGGATGGGGTGAGCTGACGCAAATGCCGAGCGAGGTTCAACCGGCGACGGGTAGGGGACAGGTCTCAGCCGTTGAAAACGGGGGGCCACTTCCTCTTGAAGGCACAACAAGTTATAATCTGCAGTTGCGCTTCCGGCCCCGGGAGCGAGTTGCCATACTGTTTCGATAGTGTTTCGGGAATTTAGAGAAATCCCGCCATCCACTTTCACTGAAGAGATCTAAAGTGCCCCGTTTCGAACAGGCCGAAGCCACTCTGTTGCGTTACAAACTGGATCAGCCCGTGGGCGGATCGGGTGTTGCGGCAATCGACGTCGCATTGGTCGAACTGAGGGACTCCGATGGTGCGACCGGTCTGGGTTTTTCTTACGTGCTCGACGGTGTCGGTGGGGAAGTTGTCCTGGCCGCGGCCCGCTCCGTGATCGAAAGGCTTGTCCTCAATCAGCCGTGTGTGCCCCCACAGGCCCTCTGGCGCCACATAGCGGCCAGTTTCAATCGTGGCGGTCTGGGGCCCAATATGGTCGCGCTGGCGGCCATCGACGTCGCCGCCTGGGACCTCGAAGCGAATCGACGCGGGATGCCCTTGGGCGTGGCCATGGGCGGTGCACCACGCGCTGTTCCCGTCTATGGGAGTGGCGGTTTTACGGCTGATCAGTCCCCGGCCGAAGCAGCGGAGACGGCGGCTGCCCATGCCGCACGAGGCCTTTCAGCCGTCAAGCCGAGGGTGCGGGGTGGCACAGGTGATGCAGCATTGATGGGAGCGGTAAGGGCGGCTCTACCTACAGACGCGGAATTGATGTTCGATGCCAACGAAAAATGTGATCTCATCCGTGCGCGTCGTTTGCTCGCCGAAGCTCGAGACCATGGGGCTCTATTTGTCGAAGAGCCGCTGCCTGCATCTGCCCTCGCCGGTTACCGTTCGTTGGCGGAAACTGGCCTGAGTGCGCTGGCTGCGGGCGAACACCTTCAGGGGCGCACCGCGTTCCTGCCGTACATTTCGGAACGTCTGGTGGGACTGATACAGCCCGACCTTTCGATGACGGGTGGATTGACACCCGCGTTAGAGATCGCGACCCTGGCTGAAGCCTTTGACGTGTCGATGTCCCCGCATTTTCTTCCGGGTCTCTTCGTGCATGTGGCAAGCGTTTCGCCGGCCGTGACATGGCTTGAAGAATTTCCCTTGCTGGAGCCTCTGTTTGAGGGGTGGCCTGAACTTGGTTCAAACGGTCTCATGGAACCGCGCGAGGTTCCGGGTCATGGCTTGAGCGTTGCTCGGGATGTCCGGAAGAAATTTGCTCTTCGCGAATGAGTTATTATTGTCGCCTTGCGTAAGCGTAACGAAGGACTAAGCATGGCTATGGTGTGCACGGATTTCCGGATGCCGCTTGGCGGCGTCAAGGGGTCCGGTCACGGTCGAGAACTCGGTGTCCGTGGTATAAGAGAATTTACGAACTTCAAGACTGTGTGGATTAAATAGTGACAAGCGAAGCTCGGCTTGACAGGCCGAAAATTCTTCTGATTGGGTGATCGAAATATGGCGAAACTTGGGTATGTAGGTTTGGGCGAGATGGGTGGCCTGATGGTGAAGCGTCTGATGGAGAAGGGCCATACCGTAACGGGCTACAATCGAACACAGTCGAAGGCTAAGTGGTTGATTGATCTGGGCATGGCGTGGGCCGATTCTCCCCGTGAAGTCTGCGAAGCGTCCGATATGACGCTCTCGATGGTCAGCGATTCGAAGGCTGTGACGGAAATCGCGGAAGGACCGGATGGCTTGCTGGCTGGACTCAGCACCGGCAAGATATTGATTGAGATGAGCACGATCAAACCCGGAGTGAGTGTCGCGATAGCCGAACGTGCTCGAGAGAAGGGCGGCGACATGGTCGATGTACCTGTTTCCGGCAGCCAACAGACGCTACGGGATGGCAAGCTCTCGATGATGGTCGGTGGACGGCCCGAAACCTTCGAGAAGGTGAAGGCGATCCTGGCGGACATCGGCCCACGGACAACTTATATCGGCGAAAACGGCCGTGCGCTGGCTATGAAACTCGCGGCCAACATCAGCGTTGCAGTGCAGATCGTGGCTTTCGCTGAAGGGGTCCTGCTTGCAGAGAAGAGCGGCGTCGATCGTAAGACCGCCGTCGATGTCCTGACCCACAGCGTCATGGGTTCTGCGCTCATACAGTACCGGGGACCGTTCGTTCTCGAAATGCCGGAGCAAGCCTGGTTCAACGTCAACATGATGCAGAAGGACTTGCTTCTCGCGCTGGAACTTGGTCGCGAGCTTGACACTGTTTTGCCGACGGCCTCGACAGCGAACGACCTCATGACAGTTTCGAGAGGCATGGGGTTCGCCGATCAGGACTTCGCCGTTGTTTTTAAGACCTTGGAAAGAATGTCTGGAGTTACAGAATGACAAAATCTGCGAATCCCCACACTGCGGTTGAAGTCGAACAATGGCTTCGCATGTATCGGGGCATGCAAAAAATCCGATTGTTTGAGGATGCGGCGAACGAGCTCTACACCGCAGCGATCATGCCGGGGTTGGCACACCTTTACTCGGGCGAGGAAGCAATTGCCGTGGGTGTATGCGAAGCGCTTCGGAGGGAAGACTACATTACCAGTACGCACCGTGGGCACGGCCATTGTGTTGCGAAGGGAGCGGATCTGGACCGGATGTTCGCTGAATTACTGGGCAAGCGAGCCGGCTACTGCAAGGGGAAGGGCGGTTCGATGCACATCGCTGACCCCGATACGGGCAATCTGGGCGCCAACGCCATTGTCGGTGGAAGCATTGGCATCGCAACGGGTGCGGCGTTTTCGGCCAAGCGGCTCGGGACAGACCTGGTTGCGGTCTGTTTCTTCGGTGACGGGGCACTTGGACAGGGATTGCTTTACGAGGCCATGAACATGGCCGCCCTCTGGAAGCTGCCCGTTATCTACGTTTGCGAGAACAATCTATACAACGAGTACACGCACAATTCCGAAACGCTCGCGGGCAACATCTTGGAACGCGGCTCGGCTTTTGGAGTGCCGGGTCATCATGTGGACGGCCAGGACGTGCGCGCCGTTTACGAAATTACAAACGGTCTTGTGGACCGAGCCCGCAAAGGTGAGGGCCCGTCCTACCTGGTTGCCGATACCTACCGTTTCCACGGGCATCACGTGGGCGATATCAATCGTACGTATTATCGTTCCAAGGAAGAAGAGAAGGAGTGGAAAACCAATCGCGATCCCATCAAGAATTTCGGTGCGTGGTTGGTAGCCGAACAGATTGCCGATAGCAACAGTCTGAGTCAGATCGAGGCTGAAGTGCAGAGCGAAATCGACGCGGCCGTCCAGTTTGCGAAGGACGCCCCCTACCCGGCTGTCGAAGAGGTGGATCAAGATGTCTATGCCTGAAACTCAAACTGCAGTACGTCAACTCACACTGGGCGACGCTGTTCGCGAGGCGCTCAGCGAAGAATTACGGCGCGATCCAACTGTTCTCATTCTCGGCGAAGATATAGCCGAGGCCGGAACCGCCTTCAAGGTCCTGACCGGTATGGTCGATGAGTTTGGGCCTGAGCGCATCCTGGATACGCCAATATCGGAACCGGGCTTTACCGGAATCGCAGTCGGTGCTGCGATGACGGGTCTGCGTCCGGTGGTGGACATCATGTTTGGTGATTTCATTGGGCTCACCATGGATCAGATGGCGAACCAGGCCGCGAAGATCCACTACATGTCGGGGGGCAAGTGGAAAGTTCCGATGGTCATGCGGACGACACTGGGCGCAACCAGACGGACCGCGGCGCAGCACTCGCAATCACTGCAAGCATGGTTCTGTCACGTGCCGGGATTGAAGGTTGTCATGCCGTCGACGCCTTACGATGCCAAGGGACTGATGAAAACCGCTATCCGGGACGACAATCCCGTGGTGATTTTCGAAGACAAAATGATGTACGGGCTGAAAGGTCCGGTCCCTGAAGAGGAGTACACGATTCCTTTGGGTGTGGCCGACATTAAACGTGAAGGCGATGACCTGACGATTGTGGCGACCAGCAGCATGGTACAGGTGGCATTGGGTGCGGCTAATATGCTGGAAGAACACGACATCAGCGCCGAAGTGGTCGATCCGCGCACGCTGTGGCCGCTCGATGAGCAGACCATTCTGGAATCGGTGAAGAAAACCTCACGTGCAATCGTCATGGACGAAGGGTACGGGCGATACGGCGTCATGGCCGAGCTCGCTGCGGTGATTGCGGAAGGTGCTTTCTTTGATCTGGAAGCACCCGTAAAGAGAATAGGAGCGATGCATGTTCCTATTCCGTTTTCTCCTCCGCTGGAAGATGCGACCGTGCCGACCGAAGAGATGGTGTTTGAGGCCGCGAAGGAACTCTGCGGTTAGCAAGAGCCGGGGGGTTTTCGATCAGTACCAGCCGCTCAAATTAAGGGTGTGAGCGGCAGCATTGGCGCGGTGGAGCTCGAGCCTCTAGCCCTTGATCCGTAAGGAATTTTCAACTATTCTCACCTCATCCTAAGTCGAGAGAGAGGACCTATGATCCAAGAGCCCGTTTCAGTCGAAAACACGCAGGTTCAAGAACTTGTGGCCCAAGCCCATGTGGCGCAAGCAGAGTTCGAATCATTTTCTCAGGAGAAAGTGGACGCGATCGTCAAAGGCATTGGTAAATATGTTTACGATAATGCCGCCGAGCTGGCGAGGCTTGCCGTCGATGAGACTGAAATCGGCGTTTATGACGACAAAGTTCTCAAGAACAAAGGCAAGGCCCGCATTATCTGGAACAGCCTGAAAGGCAAAAAGTCCCGAGGCATCATTGGCGAGGACTCCGAGGCCAACATGATATTCGTGGCCAAACCCATGGGCGTGGTCGGAGCCGTGACACCGATCACCAATCCCATCGTGACGCCAATGTGCAACGCCATGTTCGCCATCAAGACCGGAAACTCGGTGATTTTTGCGCCCCATCCCAAGGCCCAGAAATGCACCAAGGTTCTGACTGAGGCCTTCATGAAGGTAGTGAAAGACAACGGTGGACCGGACCACCTGGTTCAGACCTTGACGCACGTATCGATTGAAGCAACCCAGGAACTGATGCAGGCGGTGAATGTGATCGTCGCCACCGGAGGCGGGGCCATGGTGAAGGCCGCTTACTCCTCGGGCAATCCTTCCTTTGGAGTGGGAGCCGGTAATGTGCCTGTGATCGTGGATGAGGATGCGGAGCTCGCCGACGCCACAGAAAAGATCGTCGCCGGCGCATCTTTCGACAACGGCATCATTTGCTCTCACGAACAGTTCGTCCTGGTTCCGGATGAGAAATACGCCGCAGCGCTGGAATCGTTTGAGGCGACGGGCAAGGTGTGGTTCACCGAAGACGAAACAGTGGTTCAGAAGTTCCGGGATGTCGTGTTTCCGGACGGTCAACTCAACAGGGACGTGGTCGGCAAGTCCTGCCGGGAAATCGGGGCGCTGGCGGGAGCCGATGTGCCTGAAACTGCCCGTATCATCCTCCTCCCCGCCAGGGGCGCGGGCTCAGAGGACGTTCTGGCGAAGGAAAAACTTTGTCCTGTAGTTGCTATCCTTCCCTATAAGGATTTCAAGGAAGCTGTTGCCAAGGCGAAAGCCAATCTTCTGGTGGAAGGTGCGGGGCACTCTGCCGGCCTGCATTCCGGGAACGAAGCCAACATCCGCTACGCCGGTCTGGAACTGCCCATAAGCCGTCTGGTTGTGAACCAACCGTGTTCCTTCGCCGCCGGCGGTTCACTGACCAACGGTTTCGCCGCAACCACCACTCTCGGGTGCGGTTCCTGGGGTGGCAACTCAATTTCAGAAAATCTGGATTACAAACACCTGATGAACGTTTCGCGAATCGGCAAGGTGATCGCGGACAAAAAGGTTCCGACGGACGATGAAATCTGGGCATGAGACCTGCCCGTAATTGCCGTTTCAGTTTGATCCGACTGCCCTTCGGGCCCGAAGGGCAGGAATCTTGATTCACATCCTGAGCCCGCGCCTCCCGCAAGCGGGACAGTTCTGGAGATAATCGCAGACAGCGCAAAAACAGAGTAAGTGCGGGTTACAGACTGAAGGCTTCCGTCTTACAACAAACAGAAGTAGAGGTTATGGCTAAAAACGTAGTGATGCCTGCGCTCGAGATGGCGCAGGAAACGGGCACGATTGTTTCGTGGCTTAAAAAAGAAGGCGACGCTGTTACCAAGGGCGAGCCGCTTCTGGAAATCGAGACCGACAAGGCAACGGTTGAAATAGAGGCTCTTGCCAACGGTGTCCTCGCCGGAGTCAAGGCCGCCGAAGGCGACGAAATACCGGTCGGCGAGACGATCGCATGGATCGTCGCTCCCGGCGAAGAGCCGCCAAAGGAGTCCGCATCGGCAACTTCCGGACGGAGCATGTCTCAGAAGGCCCGATCGAGTTCCGATTCAAACCCTCCGGGGGCGAAGGCCTCTGCCGCTGGCCGGAAGAAAAAGACGGGTGCTGGCGGGAAGGTATCTCCAAAGGCCCGACGCCTTGCTAAAGAGCATGGTGTCGATCTCGCGACCGTTGAGGGAACAGGCCCGGACGGTGCGATTACCGGCGAGGACGTTCTCGCTGCCCGGGAGTCTGCATCGTCTGATGGTGGGGAGTCCACCGCTGCTACTGCGCCCCTCAGTGCAGTTGCTCGCCTGATGGCCGAGCGGACCACCCAGAGTTGGAATCAGGCCCCCCACTTTTTCCTGACGCGTGATGTTGACGCCGTCGCACTCAATGATTTCCGTGCGAGAGTTCGACCGGGTATCGAGAAAGACAAGGAGATCAAGGTAACACACACCGATATTCTGGTTGCTTTGATCGGAAGGGTACTGGTCAAGCACCCCAAGATGAATGCGAGTTGGGAGGGCAAGGGGATCCGTTTAAATCCAGAGGTCAACGTCTGCATCGCCATGGCCGTGGAGGATGGTGTCGTAAGTCCGGTGATTCCTGAAACCAACACAGCGGAACTGGGCGATATCGCAATGCGGCGCCGAGACCTGGCCGAGCGTGCCCGGGCGGGTAAACTGCGTCCAGCAGACATCACCGGAGGGAATTTTACGGTCAGCAACCTGGGGATGTTCGCGATCGATGCTTTCACAGCAATCATCGTGCCGCCGCAGGCGGCAATACTCGCGGTCGGAGCCATTGCCGACCGGGTGGTGCCCGTCGATGGCCAACCCGGCATCCGTCCAACCATGACGATGACATTATCGAGCGACCATCGTGTGGTCGATGGCGCTCAGGCCGCACTCTTCCTCAACGACCTGGTTGAAGCGATTAAAGATCCGGAAAAAGTGATGTAGTCTCCGCCCCGCCCCAAGTGCCCGTCCCAGCCCTAAGGCAGAACCGGCGCCACGTACTCCAGCGTGTAGTTGAATATCCATACCAGGAAGAGAACTATGGGTACGTGTACGACAAACTGCATCATCGAGTAGCCGACGATGTCCCTCGCCTTCAAGCCCAGGATTCCCAGCAGCGGCAACATCCAGAACGGATGGATCAGGTTGGCCAGTGCTTCGGTCGCGTTGTAGGTTTGGACCACCCAACCCAGATGGACTTCCAAGGACTTTGCGGCCTCCAGAACGTAGGGCGCTTCGATCAGCCATTTTCCACCTGCGGACGGTATGAACAAGCCGAGGAAAGCCGAGTAGATCCCCACTAGAATCGGGAAGGTGTGCCGGGTGGAAACGGCGACGAAGAACTGTGCCATCTGTACTGCCAGACCCGACTCGGTCATGATCCTCACCATGCCGGCGTAGAGCGGGTACTGGACGAGGACTCCGGCCACGGATGGTACCGCTCCCGTGACCGACTGCATGAATGAAACGGGCCGCCAGTGCAGCAAGAGCCCGGCGATCAAAAACAGGAAGATGTAGTGGTTTAATTCCAGCAGGATACCCGCGCCGTTTGCGCTCACTTCCGTGAACAGGTAGAGGATTCCGATGCTCGAGATCAGGACGGTCAGGAAGGGGCTGTACTCCAGCCATTCGCCTGCTTTCTGAGGCCGTACCACCTCGGACGCAGCGGGTGTGTAGGTGACCCCCATGTCTTCCATGCTGCGTGCCTGTTTTTCGCCCGGAGCTGAGTAGTAGGCGATAACCATCGACACGACAATCAAGATGACCGCAGTGGAGACGCTTTGCCACAACCCGATCGTCTGTCTGAGCGGTATAACGCCGCTGATGTCGGAGATCGACTCTGGCAGCGAGTCGGGTGCCGCCATGATCAGAGCCGCCGAGGACGTCAGTCCTAGCGCCCACACGCTGCCAATGCCCAGATAGCCGGCGGCGCCAATAGCGCGATAGTCCGCTCCGGGGACGCGGTGCGTCACTTCGCGAGCGAGGAGACCGCTAAAAATCAGACTGAAGCTCCAGGAGAGGCAGGAGGAGAGCATCGAAAACAGGGCAACGAAGGCCGCGGCGCTTTTTCCGTCCCACGGTATGCCCGCTATCCGTTGGATAAAGGCGAACACCGGGGGTGAAGTGGCCACCGTATACCCGGTGATGATGATCAAGGTCATCTGCATCGTGAAGGCGACCAGGTCCCAGAAACCCGCGCCAAACCAAACAGCAGTCTGAACAACCGAGTTGCCGATCAGTAGACTCGCTGCGAACACGATGGCTACTGCCAGAAGCGCCAGAGCAAACGCATCCGGGAACCAGCGTTCAAAGAAACCAGACAGTCTGAGGCCAATGACGGACAACCAGGATCCGGTCAGGGGTTCATCAGGTTTCATAGGCGACAGATCATATCAAATCGTTGTTCCGTCCCAGCGGCCGGATCAAAGCGGTCGTGTGGCAAATTTGGAGCCCATGTTGATTACTGATAACTGACAGTCTATAGTTCAGTGCGGCAACCAGAGATGGATTTGACCCGAATTCGATATGAAACGTAGCGAGAACAGGTTTCTGACAACCCACACGGGGAGCCTCACTCGCCCCGCGGTGCTGGCGGAGTTTGCGCGCGCCCGCCAACAGGGGAACGTCAACGAGGGGGTGTACCGGAAGCAGCTCGCCGAATCCGTGACCGGCGTCGTCAGCCGGCAGGTTGAGGCCGGAATCGATGTCGTCAACGACGGCGAATTCGGCAAATCCACGAGTTGGTCGCTGTACGCTCTGAAACGTCTGGGCGGTATCGAATTGCGTCCGGCCGAGGCCGGTGGCAATCCCTTTGACAGGGGAGCCGAACGGCACTTGTTCAAGGAATTTTACGAAGACCTCGAGAGCAGCCACGACAGGAGGTGGTCGGTTGTGACCCGGTTCGACGCCGTGTGTGTGGCGCCGATTGAGTACACGGGTCTGGACGAACTCAATCGCGATATCGGTAACCTCAAGGCGGCAATCGTGGGTCTGGATGTCGCAGAGGCGTTTCTGCCTGTTGCGGCGCCGGCAAGCGCTATTCCGGACCGCAAGAACGAATATTACAAGAACGATGAAGAGTGTGTTGTTGCGCTGGCGGAGGCTTTGCGAACCGAATACCGCGCGATTGTTGATGCCGGCTTCTTACTGCAGGTGGACGATGCCCGCGCCGCGGTGACCTATGACAGGATGGTGCCGCCGGCGAGTTTCGAGGAGTACTACACGTGGGTCGAACGCCATGTCGAGGTGCTGAACCACGCGCTCGAGGGGATTCCGGAAGACCGTATTCGCTACCATGTCTGCTGGGGCAGCTGGCCGGGTCCCCATGTCACCGACGTTCCGCTTGAAAAGATCGTCGACCTTGTTTTGAAAGTCCGGGCGGGCGCATACCTGCTGGAAGCCGCCAACGTACGCCACGAACACGAATGGCAGGTTTGGAAAGACGTGAAGCTGCCTGAGGGTAAGATACTGGTGCCCGGCGTGATCAGCCATAGCACCAACCTGGTCGAGCATCCAAAGCTCATTGCCGAACGCCTGCTCAGGTTTGCCAGTGTCGTCGGACGGGAGAACGTCATCGCGGGCAGCGATTGTGGTTTCGCACAGGAAGAATTCAATCAGAGGGTCCACCCCACGGTCATGTGGGCAAAGCTGGAGGCCATGGCGGAGGGTGCCAAGATCGCGAGCCGGGAACTTTGGGGCTAGCCGGCATGCTCGTCCGACTGAGACATTCAACGCAGACGCTTCGGACGAACACCAACTCATCTGATTTGATGGACGGAAAGGGAAGCATCAACCCGGAGAATAAGGATCATGATGTGACCAAGGGGATTGGCATTTATTGGGGCCCGTCCGGGTCGGGCGCCATCACTGCCATCGACGGGGAACTTGAATTCTTCCACCTCGTTGTCCAGCAGATACCGGGGTAGACGTCCATTTCCTGAGCGTTACGCCCCTACCCTTAAAGGCGAGCGGTTTGAAGCGGCCTGCGGACCCTGCCGGCTGCCTACCCCCATCTATGGTTTCTCCTAGCTTATTTCTCAAGAGGAGCCCTGCATTTTAATGACACTGTAAATTGTTATTTTCAAGATGTTTGCGGCGTTATTTGGCTAGTTTTATTGGGGTCGGAAGGTCAGGAATCAAAGCAGGCACACCCATTGGAGCGGGCGCTCATCGAGCGCGCCTTCCGAATGCAGATCGCGATGGATTTTGAAAGGTGCTTCCACCACTCTTTCATCTCCAAATGGCCTGCTTAAGAGAGGCTAAGAGTCCCGGAAAGTAGAGGTTGACTCGCCCATTGCGGCGGTATAGCATTTCGCACTAAGTCTCGTCTCCTCACTGATAATGGGGGAGTTACGAGTGATTGAACCTTTTTCGTGTGTTTCGAGTGGAGGAAAACTCTATGAAGCGACTAGTTACATGTCTTCTGGGTGTGGTCTTGATGACCGCGCTTGTATCCGTGCCAATGTTTGCGCAGGGTACAGCCCAGATTACAGGAACCATTTCAGACGCCACCGGCGCATTGTTGCCGGGCGTCGATGTGTCTGTGACGAACACCGCGACGGGCGTGACCCGTGCGGTGGTCAGTAACGAAACCGGAGCCTATTCGTTGCAGAGCCTTCCGATTGGTGCCTACCAGTTGGAGGTGAGCTTGCCGGGCTTCCAGACCTTCGTGCAGACCGGCGTTTTGGCAGTCAATGACTCGGCCAATATCAATGTGAGCTTGCAGGTTGGCCAGGTGGCGCAGACCATCGAGGTTCAGGCCAATGCAGCCCTCGTTGAGACTCGTACGGTGGGTGTCGGCGAGCTCATTGAAAGCGCACGAATTCTGGAACTGCCCTTGAACGGCCGGAACGTGACCGAGTTGATCGTGCTCTCAGGTGCCGCGGTGTCGACGGGGACGTCGTCTTCGCGGAGCATGCCGGGGCAGCAGGAGATTTCGGTTGCGGGCAGCCAGCAGGGCGCTGTGGCCTACCTGTTGGACGGGGCACCCCACAACAACTGGTACGACAATCTGGCATTGCCGCTGCCGTTCCCGGATGCGCTGGGTGAGTTCAAGATCGAAACCAGTGCGCTGCAGGCCCAGCAGGGACTGCGCTCGGGCGCGAACGTCAACGCCGTCACGCGCTCTGGAACGAACGAGTTTCACGGCAACCTGTTCTGGTTCGTAAGGAATGACTTGTTCGGTGCCCGCGAGTATGGCGCCGCACGCAACAGTACGCTGAAGAGGAACCAGTACGGCGGGACCATCGGCGGACCGATCGCCCAGAACAAGCTGTTCTTCTTTACCGGCTACCAGGCCACGATCCAGCGGCGGGATCCCGGGACCACGGAACGTTACCTTCCGACGCCCTATGCATTATCCACAGGCGACTGGAGCAAGATGTTGGACCCAGGATGCAGACCGCCGACTTCGAGTCTGTCCTCGACGCTCGAAAATAGCACGACGGCGTCCGGCTATACCGGTGGCAACAAGATCGATCCGGCCTTGTACAGCCCGGTCGCGATGAATCTCATGAGTCGACTGCCGACCAACCTGACCGACGACTGTGGCCGTCTCCTGTTCGGCAACATTTTGCAGGACAACGACTGGCAGTTGGTCAGCCGCGTGGACTATCAGATGTCCGATTCCCACTCCATCCTGGGTCGTGTTCTGGTCACAACCGCGGATCGACCCAACCCGTATTCGATATCGGGCAATCCGCTGGCCAGCACCGTTGCTGGCTGGGATGACATGGCGCAGTCCATCACGTTGGGTGACACCTGGCTGATCAACCCGACAACGGTGTTGTCGACGCGTCTGGCGGTCAACTACAGCGAAATTTTACGTCTGGGCGCGGAATTCTTCAGCTGGGTCGATCTGGGCGTCAACAACTACTACACGTATCCCGACGTGGAGAAGTTCTTACGGATGGGCGCGGATGACGGCTTCTCGCTGGGCGGTTGTACGACCAATCCGGCGCCGTTTAAGACGTTCTCGGCCAGCATCAATTCCGACCTGAGTCTGTCCCGCGGCGACCACCAGTGGGGTTTGGGCGGATATTTCAATCGGCTGGACTCCAACGGATACGCCAACTGTAACTCGGCCGGGAACTTCGACTTTGAAGGGAACCACACCGGCTGGGGCCTGGCCGACTTGATGATCGGTCAGACGAATGACTTCACGCAGGCGACGCCGAACACGGCGCTGTCGAAGAAGTGGGTCGGCGCACTATATGTGGCCGACACCTGGCGCCTGACGCCCAATGTGACGATGAGTTACGGCGTGCGTTGGGAGCCCGATTATCCCGAGACGATCACGAACGACCGCATCGTCAAGTTCTCCCGGGCTGCCTTTGATGCCGGGACCAAGAGCTCGGTGTTCGTGAATGCGCCTGCGGGTATGTCCTTCGTGGGCGACTCCGGATTCCAGGGCACGAGCGGCCGGGACACGTTCGTTGCGAATTTCGCACCGCGGGTCGGTCTGGCATGGGACCTGTTCGGCGATGGCCGGACTTCGATCCGTGCATCCGGCGGGATCGGTTATGACTATCCCGACGGGCAGTTCCATCTGTGGACCTCCCTGACGCCGCCGTTCGGCGCGGACGTGAGGATTCCGAATGCGACCCTGGCCGATCCCTGGGCGACATTCCCCGGTGGGCGGACCCATCCGGTGAACACCACCGATCCCAACATCGGGTTCCCGCGGTTCCCGCGCATGTCGGCGATAGGAGATAACCTCCGGTCGTCGCAGACACAGAACTGGAACCTGGCCCTGCAGCAGCAGGTCGGGGGCGACTGGCTGATGTCGACGACGTACATGGGCAGCCACACCATCAACATGGCGGGGGCCACCCAGATGAACCCGGCGATTTACTTCCCGGGTGCGCCGGTGGACGGAGCGTGTACGGTCAGCCATTCCGGGGGGGTTATGATCCCGGCCGGAACTTACACGCTGAACACAGGCGGAGGCAGTTGCTCCACGAACGGCAATGTCAACAATCGGCGGATCCTGTCCCTGGTGGACGCCGCTAACGGACTCAATTATGGAGCTCTTGGCCTCACGCACAGCGGCGGGACGTCCAGCTACAACGGGCTGCTCGTCAGCATGCAGCGGCGCGCCGCTACAGGCATCAATATCAACACCAACTACACGTGGTCTCACTGCATCTCTCCGTATCACGATGATGGATTTGGCGGGACGGGTTTCAATGGAGACAACGTGTATCACGACCCGGACAACCGGGGCCGCAGCCGCGGGAACTGCCAGCAGGACCGGCGTCACAACTTCACGTTCACGACCATCGCCCGCTCGCCTGAGTTTGCCAATGCCGGCCTCCGGGCGGTCGCTTCGGACTGGGGTTTGTCGGTGATCTACCGCGCGAACTCGGGCAGCTATCTGAACATTCGGAGCGGTTCCCGGGATCTTGCGCGCAACGGCGTGAACCCGGGTAACCAGCTCGTGAACTACAACGGTGGCACGACGACCGGGGACGACGGGCCGGACGGGCAGTACCTGGTCCCGGCAGCGTTCTCGAACGCTGCGAAGGGCACATTCGGCAACCTGGGCCGTCGCAGCGTCCGGGGACCGAAGCAGTGGGATTTCGACGTCGCGCTGGCCCGGACGTTCAATCTGGGTGAGACCGAGACGCTGGAATTCCGGCTCGAGGCCTATAACCTGACGAACAGTTACCGTCCAGGCAGCCCGGAAGCCCGCGTGGGCCGCAGGAACTTTGGTGTGACTCGGGCTTTGGGTGCCGACGATCCCCGGGTTCTGCAGTTCGCTCTGAAGTTGGGCTTCTAACTTAGAGTTACAAACAGTCATCGAGCGGCGGGGGCCCAGCCTCCGCCGCTTTTTCGTGGGCTGGAAAGGGACGGACACTTCCGTTGACATTTGGGCCTTATTGCGGTGTTTCGACTGAAGTGTCCGTCCCACCCAAGAGCTCACGCGACGTTCCCCGGTGGGGGTGGCACAGTGTCGCCGAATCGCGCTAATATACGAGTGTGCTCCGAGTCGGCGCCTTCATAAAATTGCTATCCTTTCGGGAACTTATAATTCAGCAAAGAGTGGTCAGGAGAGTGTGAAATGCGTTTTTGTCGTTTTGGAGAGGACCGTCTCGGTCTGGTCGAAGGTTCCCAGGTGCGGGATGTCACTGCGGCGCTCGATGTATTGCCCGATTACCGGTATCCACTGCCCGTAGTCGATCAGTTCATCGTAAATCTCGACAAGGTTTCGGCAAAGGCAAAGGCCATTGCCGCGGATGCACCTCTCCTGGATCTGGCAGGGCTGAAGCTCCTGAGCCCTGTGGCGAATCCCAGCAAGATCGTCGGTGCGCCCGTTAACTACCAGAAACATATCGACGAAGCCAAAGCCGATGCCGGTATTAATTCTGGGAACCCGGCCAACCTGGCCCCGATCCAAAAGATCGGCCTGTTTCTGAAGGCCTGTAGCGCGCTGGTGGGGCCGGGCGAGGGCATCGGTTTGCGAAAACTGGACCGCCGTAACGATCACGAAGTGGAGTTGGCCGTGGTGATGGGAAAAGCGGCGAACAGTGTGGCAGCGGCGGATGCGCTCGATTACGTCGCCGGTTATGCTATTGGCCTCGACCTTACGATTCGGGGTCCGGAAGAACGTTGCCTCAGGAAATCTCCCGACAGCTACGCCGTTCTGGGTCCGTGGATCGTGACTGCGGACGAGATCGATGACCCGAACAACCTCGACCTGAAGCTTACGGTCAACGGTGAAGTCCGACAGGATTCCAATACGAAGCTCATGATCCTCAACGTGCGCCAGCTTATCGAGTACGCGTCGTCTTTCTACACGCTGCAGCCCGGCGACATCATTATTACAGGGACGCCGGAAGGGGTCAGTCCTATCGTGCCGGGAGACACGATCGTTGCGACTATAGAAAAGATCGGATCCATGGAAGTTGCCGTGCGGGCCGCGTGATGAAAACAGGACACTTGTCAGCGGGACCTCTACGTGTCGGAGGGGTGTAAAACGTGAAGGAATCGAAAGAACTCAAGGCCCAGGCCTTTTCCTTTCAGAAGCCTGAAGCGACAGAGGAACTGAAGGATTTCTACGACAGGCTGGGGGCCAGAAACATTGTGCCACTGTGGGAAATTCTCGGGGATGTACTAACAGCGTCGCCCACGACTCCCTGTGTGCCGGCCATATGGCGTTTCGACGACATCCGGCCCCTCCTGATGGAAGCCGGAGACTTGATCACGACGGAGGAAGCCGAACGCCGCGTCCTGTCGTTGCAGAATCCCGGGCTGAATGGTCAGCCGTGGATCACGACGAGCCTGTATGCCGCTCTCCAGTTGGTCCAGCCGGGTGAAATTGCTCAGTCCCATCGTCACACCGCATCGGCCCTGCGATTCGTACTGGAGAACGGTGACGGTGGATACACATCGGTCGACGGCGAAAAAAGCACGATGCAGCCGGGTGATTTTGTTCTCACGCCTTCCTGGACGTTCCATGATCACGGAAATCCCGGAGACAAACCTATCATCTGGATGGACGGTCTGGATGTTCCGATTATCAATATGCTGGGTGTTAATTTCGCGGAGACCTGGCCCGAGCTGACCTATCCGGTGACCAAGACCGAGGGCGACGCCCTGACACGCTTCGGGAACAACCTTCTCCCTGTCGAATACAAGTCGTCATCTATGGCAGCGCCGATTTTTAACTACCCCTATTCACGGAGTCGCGAAGTACTTGAGCAGCTCTATAAGAACGGTCCGGTCCATGAGTGTCACGGCGTGAAGTTGCAGTATGTGAATCCAGCTACCGGAGGGTACCCGATGCCGTCGATCGCAGGATTCATTCAGTTGCTGCCGCCCGGGTTCAAAGGAGAAGCGTACCGGTCGACCGATGGTACGGTATATTGCCCGACCGAAGGCAGCGGGCGGACGACAATTGGCAACCATACCTACGAGTGGAAGGAGCACGACGTCTTCGTTGTTCCGACATGGTATCGGGTGACCCATGAAACTGAAGAGGGCGCAGTCCTGTTCAGTTTCTCGGACCGCGCGGCGCAGAAGGCCCTGGGTTTGTGGAGAGAAGAAGCCCCGATTCTCGCTTGACGGTCATTCGAACCCTACCGTGTTCCGGCCTTACCTTCAGGGCCACTCGTGTAACGAGTTCGAATCACCTCACGACTCTTGAATGTCGGATGTCATGGGACTAGGCTTAATTCAGCGGCACACGACACCGCCACTTCGTGTGCGGAGTCAATAGAGTCACAGGGACAGTCTCTGATTTGAGGGGGAACTCATGAAATCTAAAATTCTTGTTCTGCTTGTCGCTGGAATATTGGTATCGGGCGTGGCGGCCTATGCCCACCACTCCTTCACAGCGACTTACGATGAAGATGGATTGGTCGAGATTGAAGGGGAGTTGGTGCAGTTCCTTTTCCGCAATCCCCACTCCTGGGTCCATGTGATGGCTCCGGATGAAAATGGCGATTTGGTTCGCTACGGCGTCGAATGGGGTGGAGCCGGCCAGTTGGCGGGCGGCGGCGTGACCCGGTCTACGCTGAGGCCTGGCGACCACGTCATTATTAGCGGTAACCCGGGGCGCAATCCTGCGGATCATAGAATCCGGATGCGGAGTCTCCGGAGGACGTCCGACAATTTTGGTTGGGGATTTGAAGGCGAAGACTTCGACTAGAGCTAAGCTTCACCCCTGCTGATCCCAGCAAAACGAAGACCATAGGGCACGGTGTCCGCGTATTCGAGGATGCCGTGCCCTTACGCCGTTTTGGTACCATTTTGATGAAGCCAATCGGTCGTGTCCGAACAGACAGCCGGGCGCTCCGAATGCCCTAGCCCCACCCGAGGTGTCCTGATGGTGACTGTGACGCTTCGCGGCGACAACCCGTGAGAAATGCGGGCTAAGACTTTTGCAATCAAATTCTTGACAAAGGATGTGCGGCTGTAGATAGTGGGGTGTCGCGCCTGTTTTCGGGATAAAAGCGGCTGTTTTGAGGCGCAGAGGTCACCCGAGAATCGTGTCGCGCCCCAAGGGGGAAAACGCCGCTCGTATTCGGAAGCTCAACCGCCGAACCGGAGGATTAAATGGATAAAGTCAGCCAGGCCAGGATTGTCGCTCCAGCGCTTCTGCTGGGTGCAATGCTGATTGTCGTGCCCGCCTTTGCGCAGACGGATTTGTCCGGCGAATGGAGGGTTGTCAGAAGTGAAGACAACTTTCACAATCCTTACAACGGAGATACGGGAGGCCTTCCGATGAACGCATCCGCGTTCAGGAGAGCCGACAGTTGGGACGCCTCGATCCAGTCACTGCCCGAATGGCAGTGTCGTCCCCACTCGGGCGCGTACATCACACGCGGTCCTTCAGCTCTGAAAATTTTCAAGCAAGTCGATCCTGTATCCCGGGAAATCGTTGCGTTCCATACCGAATGGTTGCGTTCAATCGACAATCCAATCTGGATGGACGGACGCGGGCATCCCTCAGAGTTAGCGCCGCATACCTGGTCGGGCTTCTCAACCGGCGAGTGGCAGGGCGATGTGCTCAAAGTGACGACGACGCATATGAAAGAGGATTATGTCCGGCGGAATGGCCCGCCTCAGGGCGACCGAACCACTATGACCGAATACCTGAGCCTCCGGTCGGTTGGGAATGAGGACTTTCTGTCCTGGACCAAGGTCGTATACGACCCCGACTACCTGACTGAGCCGCTCGTCCGAACAACGGAGTATATTCGGCGCCCGAACGCCCAAGTACCGCCTTATCCGTGTACGATCGTCACGGAAGTGGACCGGCCCAAAGGCTATGTGCCGAGCTGGTTCCCGGGTGAGAATCCGCATCTTGGAGAGCACGAAGAACACCTCGGTATACCCGCCGAAGCCAGCCGGCAGGGAGCCATCACGATGTATCCTGAGTTTCGGCAGGTCATCAAAGAGAACGGCTGGGAAGCGCGCCGCTTCGAATCAAACACGCCGGCGTTCGAGCAGCAACAAAATCAGCCGGCACCGCCGCAGCAACGATAGTTACTATGGGGCTGGCAGAATGCGGTGAGTCCCGAAAGGTTTCGAAAGCCTGCGGAACTTTCTATTTCGGGAACAACTCTTGTAATACAGTAGGTTGGAGTCATCGATGAGGATAATCACCTTGAAAACCTCTGCCGGTTTGCGTATCGCGCTGATGTGCGCTGCCCTCACTCTGCTCGCAGGAGCTGGCCTGGTGGAACGTGCACCGGCCCAGCAGAACGCCGAAATAGAAGTCGTCCATGTGCAAGGCAACATCTGGTTGTTTGGAGGAGTCGGTGGCAACGTCGTTGCTTCCCTCGGCCCTGACGGCGTCCTGTTAGTGGATGCTGGCCTCGAACCACGGGCGCCGGCATTGTTAGACGCGATCGGGGAACTGCAACGGGTACTCGATTTTGGGAGCGCACCGGCCCCCGCACGTTTCGGGGGAGCGGAGGGTTTGAAGACGACGCCGACCTACACCCGCGCGCCGCCGAAACCGATTCGTTACATCATGAACACCCACTACCACCCGGATCACACGGGCGGCAATCAAACGCTTGCCGCTTCCGGAATAACCTACGCGGGGGGTAACGTTGCGGGCAGCATCAACGACGCGGATTTCGGTGCTGCGGTCTACGCGCATGAAAATACGCTCTTCCACATGGTGGATATGGACGTTCCGTTCCGCGGCCTGCCGACGGACACGTACTACAAAGAATTCTATAAACTCAGCCACTTCTTCAACGGCGAGGGCGTGCGTTTGGTTCACCAGCCGAATGCCCATACCGATGGCGACAGCCTCGTGCACTTCCCGCGATCCGACGTCATCGTTGCGGGAGATATTTTTTTGACGACGAGCTATCCGATCATCGATGTGGACCATGGGGGGCATGTCAACGGTATCGTCGACTCCTTGAACTACATACTCGACCTGGCCATCGCATCATTCAGAATGGAAGGAGGCACCTTGATCGTTCCCGGTCATGGAAGAATCAGCGATTCGGCCGACGTCGGCTACTATCGGGATATGGTGACGATCCTCAGGGACCATATTCAAATTATGATAAGCCGGGGCATGTCGCTCGAAGAAATAAAGGCAGCACAACCCACGCTGGGTTACGATGGCCGCTATGGCTCGGACACGGGTTTTTGGACGACTGACGACTTTGTTGAGGCTGTGTACCGGAACCTGACCGAAACCCCGGGGCCGATCCTGTATCCGGGATTAGCACCATACCCTTCGACGTTCTGACGATGATTTGAGAAATGTCGACCAATCGATGTTTCAATGAGCAGATAAACTGAATACAGAATATTACGGATAACTCACTTTTAATTTTATGTAAGAGACCGCCATTGTTTTAGGAGGAAGACCCGATGAAGTTCAAACTGATCGCCCTTGCGCTTGCTGCCATGTTGGTGTCGGGTGTGGCTGCCTACGCTCACCATTCGTTCACCGCAACCTACGATGAAGATGAATTGGTCGAGATCGAAGGGGAGTTGGTGCAGTTCCTTTTCCGCAATCCGCACTCCTGGGTCCATGTGATGGCTCCAGATGAAAATGGCGAGATCGTTCGCTACGGGGTCGAATGGGGTGGAGCCGGCCAGTTGGCGGGCGGGGGTGTGACCCGCTCCACGCTGAGACCCGGCGACCACGTCATTATTAGCGGTAACCCGGGGCGCAATCCTGCGGATCATAGAATCCGGATGCGAAGTCTTCGACGGACATCTGACAATTTTGGATGGGGATTTGAAGGCGAGGACTTCGACTAGTTTTAGAGATCTTGATCAACATCTTTCTGGATAAAGTAGAGATGAGAGGGCGATGGGCCCCCCGTGGAATTATGCCCGCCGCTCGGGTGCCGGAGGATGCCCGAGTGCCGGAGGAGAAAGAATGATTCACAGAGTCCCACCAAAGACCGCTCTGTTGGCGTTGGCGGTTGTGGTGGTCATTGCACTTGTTGCGGGAGTGCCGGATGCATCGGCCCAGACAGGCGGCGGTGAGGCGCCACAGAGTGCGAGAGACGCGGCCCCGATCGATCTCGGAGGGTACTGGGTGTCTTTGGTCAACGAGGATTGGCGTCATCGTATGTTCACGGCGCAGGTTGGTGATTACGATCTCGTGCGTCTAAATGCCGATGGTCGCCGTATGGCGGACGCCTGGGTCCAAGAGGCGTCGCCGACGGGAGACGACTGTCTAATGACCTATGGTGCGGCGGGTATCATGCGCTTGCCTGGCCGGTTGCACATCGATTGGGCCGACGACAACACACTGCAAGTCGACCTGGATGCCGGAACTCAGACCCGGCAGTTCTTTTTCGGAGAATCCGAATCGCCAGGTGGGCAACCGACCCGGCAAGGCTATTCCGTAGCTCGGTGGGAGACCTCCGGCGGCTCGGGGCGAGGCGGCGTGTCCATGAACGACATTCCATTGGGCGGACACCTGAAGGTGGTGACAACCAACCTTTCGGCCGGGTATCTCTTCAAGAACGGAATCCCGTATAGTAGCGACGCAGTGATGACCGAGTTTTTTGTCCCCATCGTGGAACCGGATGGTAGTCAGTACGTCTTGGTTCAGACCTTTGTTCAGGATCCGACTTATCAGACCCAGACCTTCGTGCGGACGCTGACCTTCAAGAAGGAATCCGACGGTCGGAACTGGAATCCGACGCCCTGTACTGAGTACTAAGGCGTTCATGGAGTCATCCGGCAGGAGCCTGCCGGTTGGAGTCTAAATCTTCTTTGGGCTGTAGAGGAGTATCTGAAGTGAACGCGTTTTTTGAGCTGCTCTTCTTGCGCTCTCATCTGAAACTGTTTCGCTGTGAATTTTACACACTAACGAAAGAATAAAATAATATGGATTTTTTGCTGTGGCTTGAAACGACTTCTCTCGGAACGTGGGTGCGCGAGTCGCCCTCCTTGTGGGCTTATCCCAGCGTTCTGTTCCTTCACTCGGTTGGCCTCGCATCCCTCGTAGGTATCAACGCCGCAGTTGACTTGCGCGTCCTCGGCTTTGCAAAGGGCATCCCTTTAAAGCCGCTTTCGCAGATGATCCCGCTGATGTGGGTCGGTTTTGGAGTGAACGCTGTTTCGGGGCTGATGCTCATTCTGGCCAGCGCGTCGACATTACTGCTGAACCCGACTTTCTGGGTGAAGATGTTATTCGTCACGGCGGCTGTGGTAACCATATGGCTGATGGACAAACGGGTGTTTGCCAACGCAGACGAGGGGGCCATACCCATGGAAAGCAAGGTCCTGGCGGGGGTCTCGCTCTTCTGTTGGACTGGAGCCATGGTATCGGGCCGGTTGATTGCTTACCTGGGTCCGGAAGCAGGGTTCCTGGTTTAACAAGCTCGTAGCTGGCCAACAGCGAACGGGTCCGCCGTGATCGTTCGGCGGGTCCAGCGTCCGCAATTCATCGGCGCTGTTGTTTCACCGCAAGGTGGATTAGCAGCGCCGATTGGCATATCGGGGAATTATTCGGCAGCATGACCGTGCGTGTCGCAGCGATCGGGGTGAACCATTGGCACTCCCTTTACGACATGGCATACCTGCCGCAGTTGCAGAAAATGCCGGGAGTGGAGATCGTTGGCATTCACGACGACGATAACGGCATAGCGACCCACAGGGTCGAGGCTCTGGGTGGTGGTATTCCGATGTTCACCCGCTACAAGGCCATGCTCTCCGAAACCCGGCCCGATCTGGTTTTGGTTCTGGATAGACACGATAAAATGGCGGCGATCGCGGAGGATCTTCTGGATCGCCCGATGCCGTTCATTATCGAAAAACCGGCGGGTTTCAACGCGGAGCAACTTCGGCGTTCGGTCGACAAAGCGGACGCTCCCGACCGGTTTGCAGCCGTTCCGTTCCAGCAGCGTTACTCTCCTTTGATCGAACATGCCCGCAGATTTCTCGACGATGGATCACTCGGTCCGATGCGGCACTTCTACTCCCGGTTGAACCGGCCGACTTCGGCCCGCTATCCACCCTGGGGTTCGGGCTGGATGCTGGATCCTGAATTTTCCAATGGTGGTTGTCTTCGCAACCTCGGGGGCCACGGGCTGGATTGCTTCGTGTACTTGACTGGGGAAAGTGAAGACATCGGTGTGACCGGAGCGCAACTCAGTTGGAGCACGCACGAGCAAGCGGTCGAAGACTATGCCACCGTAATGCTGAGCACCGGGCGGGGTGTACTGGGTACGATCGAAGTCGGCAACGTGTTTCCTTCCGACGGCCGTGATGCGGAAATGAAGGTCGATTTTCAGGAGGGTATTTTGAAACTGGAGGGTAGCGCCGTCCGGCTATACACAAAGTCCGGTTCCCAGACGCTCCCGGTTCTGCCTGATCCACCATCGATCCTCGAAAAAATAGTCGGGGCTTTGATTGCCGGGGACCGGCCGCCAGTGGGTATCCGCGACTGTTATCTTGCAGTGCGCCTCATCGATCAGGCGTATGTCGCGGCCGGCAATCCATACGGAACTGCGTCCGTGTAACATCGACGTGTCTCGTTTGAACGGCTGACGAAGGAGGGCCGGGATGGTCAAACACATTGTTATCTGGAAACTGAAAGATAGGGCGAACGGACAGGGCAGGGACGCGAACGCGGCGGCGATCAAGGAAAAGCTGGAAGCTCTGGTCGGAGTCGTGCCGGGGCTTCTAAAAGCTGAAGTCGGTTGCGATTTTCGCGGGTCCGGGGAGTCCGCGGATGCCGGCCTGTACTCTGAATTCGAGTCCCGGGAGGCGTTCGAAGCGTTTCTCACCCATCCTGCCCACAAAGCGGTTCAGCCCTTTGTGAAAGAAGCGCGTAGCGAAAGGGTGATGATCGACTACGAGGTGTAATGGGGAGAGAGGCCGAGAGGGGACGGACACTTCTTGCTGCATCATTGCCTGAACGCTATATTTTGACTGAAGTGTCCGTCCCTCCCTTCCCTCCTACCGGCACTCGAAGTTGCTTGCGACCCAATTGGCTCTATCGTTCTGCCCGCCCGCCGGACCGGCATATGTGGCCAGTTCGGGATAAGGGCAGATCTTGCGCTGATTGTCCACGACACCATCGGTGAGATGCTCTCCCACGAGGTAGTCGGGCGCGTTACCGTTTTCTACCCAGTCCCTCAGGGGAGCCAAACGGTCAAACGATTCGAGTCCGGGACCCCCACCACAGTGGCTCATGCCAGGCACCATGAAGAAGCGTGCTTTTTCACGAGCGGCGTCCAGGTTCCCGCCGAAGGTTTCAGAAACTACGGATCGGTAATAATCCAGAGTCGGTTGCAGCTGCACTTCTGAATCACCCCACCCGTGCAACAAGAGAAGTTTGCCGTTTTCGCGGTTCAGGAAACGGTTCAAATCCGGATCCTTAGCATCCGTAATCGACATCATGAAGTCGGCCTTTCCAGCCGTGAGGTCGTCGATGTCGAACTCCCACCAGGCAAACTCCGGAGGCGTGGCCGTTTTGTCCGGGACCTGGGTGATGTCGTTCCGAATTGGCATCGGAACGCCTGGAGATTCTTCGTAGAACAGATAGTTGACGTGATCGAGTCCGTATATGAGCCGGAACGGCGTCATGTTGTTGCCTTCGTGGGCGTACACGTTGCGGCTCCAACCGTATTCGGAACCCAAAGCCAGGCCCTTGGTGATCTGAACCCCGCTGCTGTCGACCGGTCCCCGATAGAAATCTTTGATGGTTTGAAGTTGGGGCCGGGTGATGCAATCGTCCGCATCGACGCCTGCCGGACACATCCACTCGGCCAGATCGCGGTCCGGATCAAAGTTGCAGCTCGACGGGTCGGCCAGCAGGCCGTCGCTTATGCCGTCGAGGGCATCGCATTGGTCGATGACTGTGTCCCTCAATATTTCTGATTTCGTCAGGCTTTCGGGAATCCCATCGCCGTCGGTGTCAAAGGCCAGGTTGGCGGCGAAGTTGTCCTTGAAGACTTGCTGAGCCATCCAGACATGGCCGGCGTTGAGTGTTTGGTAGTCATAGACGGGCGCCTCCGCGACGATACCGTCGAAATCGGCCGGATACCGCTGGGCTTCCATGAGCCCTTGCCGTCCGCCCGTGGAGCAACCCTCAAAATAGGAGTATTCGGGCGCACGGTTGTAATAGCGACGGACCGCGGTTTTCGAAGCACTGGCCGTCAGGTGAATGGCACGATAGCCGAAATCGATGACGGAGGGCATATCTTCACTACCGAACGACGCACCCGGATGGGTTCCCGCGTCATGGCCGGTATTCGAGTTCGCCACGGCGTATCCTTCCGCCAGTCGGTGATCCGCCCAGTCCAAATCCCCATCCTTGCCGCCGTCTCCGATGTTGAGCAGCCTTCCGTTCCAGTTCGCCTGGAGTGGAAGTTGCATATGGAAGCGGATCCTTCCGGAGATGATGCCCTGGATATAGCAGTACTCGGGTGTCTCTCCTGAAGCGGGTACGAGCATCGCCTGTGTTAGCGTCAGGTCCAGGGCGCGGAGCATGGACGCACACATAGCCGCATCTTGCGGAGACGCTTGAACACTCTGGCCGGCCACTGCGGGCGTTGCCAGGACCAAAATCGAAGCCACTGCGATCGCACCTAAAGTCGCCAGGTACTTGAACACTTCCAAAGTCCTCCTGTTACTCGTCCACACGGGTTCCAGCTGCCGTCATGGAGGCGGGAATAAGAAAAGATATAACCTTTTGGGCCCCCAGTCTAGCGGATGGGGAACACGACAGCGTGTAATATACTGCGGGGGTTTACCCGACGTTCCGGACAGAAGAACGAACCAAACAGATTGGAGACACGCGATGGAAGGAAAGATAGGGCTGGAAGAGCATTTTGCGGTAGAAGAGACCTTGAACTTCTCCAAGCAATTCATGCCCGCGGACTATTGGAACAAATTGAAGGGCCGATTGCTGGACTTCCATGAGGAGCGCATCGGCCTGATGGATCAGTACGGCATCCAGATGCTGATTATGTCCCTGAACGCACCGACCATCCAGGCAATTCCCGACGTGGGACGGGCCATCGAAGTAGCCCGGATTGCGAATGACGTTCTGGCGGAGCAGGTCCAGAAGAGACCGGACCGGTTTCAGGGATTTGCATCTCTACCGATGCAGGACCCGGATGCCGCGATCGAAGAGTTGAATCGATGCGTGAAGGAACTCGGCTTTAAAGGCGCCTTGGTAAACGGGTTTTCGCAGGTGGGTGAAGAGGACTCGGCGATCTTTCTGGATGAAGAGCGTTACTGGCCGTTCTGGGAAGAGGTGGAAAGCCTCGATGTACCGTTCTATCTGCATCCCAGGGACCCGATTGCTAGCCGCCAGCAAGTCTATGAAGGCCATCCATGGTTTCTGGGCCCTTCCTGGTCATTCGGTGTCGAGACGTCTATTCATGCCTTGCGTCTGATGGCCTGTGGGATATTCGACAAGCATCCGCGTCTCAACATCATTTTGGGCCACCTCGGTGAGGGATTACCCTACAGCATCTGGCGCGTTGACCATCGAATTAAGAAGTCACCGCAGGGTATTCCTGCCAAGAAACCATTGGGCGACTATTTTCGGGCCAACTTTCACATCACGACCGCCGGAAACTTCAGGACGCAGACGCTGATCGATGCCCTCCTTGAAGTCGGGGGTGACCATTTGCTGTTCTCGACGGACTATCCCTTCGAAGAAATCAGCGATGCGGCCGATTGGTTCGACGTGACCAGCATCAGCGAGTCGGACAGGGTTAAGATCGGTCGTACGAACGCCATCAAGCTGTTTAAGCTTGATGACGTGTAAGTGTGAGGCTTCCAGCGTCGGGCCAGCGATCAGCCTCCGGTCCCCGGTCAGGAGATCGAACAAGGCAAGTGACCGTTCGGGATGATGGCTGATTAAATGGGATTCTCTGACCGGTTATGACGTCCATGATGCTCACTGGGTTCGGGTTCCTTGTTTTCGGTTTCTTGATCGCTATGTACCAGCTGTGGCGTGTCTATCGCCGAGGCCGGATTCGGGATAGAGAAGTCGCCTCGAAGCTTATGGAGTCCGCCTGGACCCGCACGCAGAAGACCGACGAGGATTCATGATCCTTCTACCGGAGTCCGTGCGACGCGTCGGGTGACAAAGAGCACCACTGAAGCGGGTAGCCAGAGGATGGCAGCAAAAATTGTGGGGCCACCGATGAGATGGAAAGCTGCATGCGTCATTTCACCCCCGATCGGACCCACCTCGCCTCCTGTGAATATATTGGCCGATCCCGTCGCCACAGCGATCGCGATCCCCAGGGTTATGATGGCTGCGGCCAAGGCGATTTGGATGGAGAGAAGAACGAGAACCTGCGTGTAAGCGCCAAAACCCTTCTTGTGGACCATAACCGGAAATAAGACGACCGCGACGAAGCTAATTGCCGTCATGCTGAAGAACTCCGCGATAGCGGATGCTCCCACAAGTGACAGCAATAAACGGGCCAGTCCGACCGCGGCTGTTACGGTCAGCAGTATCTTTTGAAACTGGACATACTCGCCAAAACTCTTGCTGAACAAAGTCATGGTGTGCTCCTCTCGGTATCCACTATCTTAGCGTGCCCCTGTTTGACCCCTGCAGGAAAAAACTTATAAGCTGTGTCGTCCTTTCCTTTTTCCAGGAGCAAATAACTTTGATTTCGCGAAAACAACTCTTTGGCAATCCTCGAAAAGCACATGCGCGGATCAGCCCCGATGGACGCCACCTGGCGTATCTCGCTCCGGTAAACGGTGTTCTCAATATCTGGGTCGGGCCAACGGATGCGCCTGAGTCAGCGGGTCCGGTGACCGAGGACACACATCGCGGGATTCGCTCGTTCTTTTGGGCACACACCAACCAGCATGTCTTGTACTCACAAGACACGGACGGTGATGAAGATTGGCACATCTACCGGGTCGACGTGGATTCGGAAGAGATCGTGGATCTGACGCCTGTCGGTCAGATCGCCGCGCGAATTCAGGGTGTCAGCCCTCGCTTTCCTGAGGAAATTCTCGTAGGCATCAACGAAAGGGACGCTCGCCTCCACGATATCTACCGAATTCACATCGGTACCGGAAAAAGAACGCTCGTTCAGGAGAATCCCGGTTTCGCAGGATTCATGTGCGACGACGCCTACCGTGTTCGTTTCGCCCTGACCTTCACTCCTGACGCCGGCCACCTATACCTGAAGCCGGATTCGAAGGAGGGATGGAAGGAGTTTGCGAAGATCGACCCCGTGGACGCAATGACCACGCATCCGATGGGGTTTGATAAGTCGGGAGATCGCTACTACCTGCTCGACAGTCGAGGGCGGGACAAGAGCGCTCTCAAGGCAGTGGATTTGGAGTCGGGGCAGGAAGAACTTTTGGCGGAAAGCGAGTTGGCGGATATCGATGGCGCTATCGTGCATCCTATGGAAAGAAACGTGCAGGCTGTCACCTTTACCCATGCGAGACAGGAGTGGAGGGTTCTGGACCCGGCCATCGAGGCCGACATCGAATATCTGACAGGCGTGGCTGATGGGGAGCTCAAAATCACCAGTCGCACTCTCGACGATAGTCAGTGGACGGTGGCGTACACGATGGACACCGGTCCAGTTCATTTTTATCTGTACGACCGAGGGCAGCGCGAAGCACGATTCCTCTTCACGAGTCAGCCCGAACTGGAGAATCTGGGTCTGGTAAAGATGCACCCGGAGGTCATCCCGGCGCGGGACGGGCTTGGCCTGGTCAGCTATCTGTCTCTCCCGGCCTCCAGCGATTCGGGAGGCAGCGCCCGTCCCGATCAGCCCGTCCCTATGGTTTTGCTGGTTCACGGAGGGCCCTGGGCACGCGACGACTGGGGCTACAATCCCCAGCACCAGTGGCTGGCCGATCGCGGTTACGCCGTACTGTCGGTGAACTACAGGGGCTCGACCGGTTTCGGTAAGAAGTTTATTAACAGCGCGAATCGGGAATGGGCGGGGACGATGCACGACGACTTGATCGATGCCGTCAACTGGGCCGTCGACGAGAAGATCGCCCTGAAGGGAAAAGTCGCGATTATGGGCGGCAGCTACGGTGGATATGCGACCCTGGTCGGGCTGACGTTCACACCCGAAGTGTTTGCCTGCGGGGTAGACATCGTGGGGCCATCCAACCTGATCACCCTGATGGAAAATCCACCGCCGTATTGGGTTCCACTGATGTCCATTATGAAAGTGAGAACAGGGGACTATTCGACCGCGGAGGGCCGCGAGTTCTTGAAATCGCGTTCGCCTCTTTTCCATGTCGATAGGATTTGCCGGCCATTGCTGATCGCCCAGGGAAAGCAGGACCCGCGGGTCAAGCAGGCGGAATCCGACCAGATCGTGGCAGCCATGGAAGCGAAGGGAATTCCCGTCAGTTACATGCTCTTTACTGAGGAAGGCCACGGATTTGCGAAGCCCGAAAACCGCCAGGCGTTCTATGCCGTCGCGGAGGCCTTTCTGGCCGAACATTTAGGGGGTGCCTACGAACCGATCGGGGACGCGTTCGATGGGGCGGCGTTCACCGTCCCCGCGGGCTCAACCGAGGTGCCGGGTTTGTCGGATGCTTTGGCCGACTGAGAGAGGCGGGCAAGGTGTCCGCTCCGAACCCGGTCAATGCCCCTTAATTAATTGATTACAAATGGATAAGTCCCCATTCGGGACCTCGATCCACCCCCAGCCCTCTCTGATCCTCGGCCATTTTCGCTTTGAAAACCACTGAAGTTCCAGCCTCTTGCCGACGATCAACAGACTGAGATGTGGATCGTTCTGTGTGCTATGGCTTTGATCCTTGGGGGCGTCATCGTCTATGACGTGATTCAGCGGAAACATGCCATTCTTCGGAACTATCCCGTCATCGGGCACTTTCGATATCTGTCCGAGGCCATTGGCCCGGAACTGAGACAGTACATCGTCACGAGCAATAACGAAGAGCGCCCCTTCAGCCGGGACCAACGCAGCTGGATTTATGCTTCATCGAAAAGCGAGAACAACTATTCCGGATTTGGCACCGACGATGAACTCGAACTCTCCCCCAACTACACCGTAATCAAGCATTCGGCATTTCCGCTTCCAAGCATTTATCCAGGAGATCCCGGTTACGATGAGCGTCACCGCATCCCCTCGGCGAAGGTGCTCGGCCGGCATCGCCGACGTCGCAAGGCATTTCGGCCCGCATCCATTGTCAACGTATCCGGTATGAGCTATGGCTCCTTGAGTGGGGCGGCCATAGAAGCGTTAAATCGGGGTTCCGCAATAGCCGAGTGTTTGCACAACACCGGGGAGGGTGGCGTGTCTCCTTTTCACCAGTCCGGAGGTGAACTGATATGGCAGATCGGAACCGGCTACTTCGGATGTCGAGACAAGCAGGGCCGATTTTCGATGGAACGGTTTCGAGATACGGTAGCGGCACATCCGATTCGTGCCATCGAAATCAAACTCAGTCAAGGTGCGAAGCCGGGACTGGGCGGTGTCCTTCCAGGAAGAAAAGTGACCGAAGACATTGCCAACGCGAGGGGAGTCCCCGCCGGTCAGACATGTGCCAGTCCGAACGCACACAGTGTGTTTACGGACGTGGATAGCATGTTGGATTTTGTAGAGACCCTCGCCGATGTCAGTGGCCTGCCCGTGGGTATCAAGTCGGCGGTCGGCGACTTGGGTTTTTGGAAGACCCTGGCCGGGGAGATGGCCGCCGGTGGACGTGGGGTTGATTTCGTCACGGTGGATGGTGGTGAAGGCGGAACCGGCGCCGCACCCATGGTGTTTGCCGACCATGTTGCCCTGCCGTTCAAAAACGGCTTCAGCCGGGTCTACCGGGAGTTCGCAGAGCAGGGTATTCACGAAAATGTTGTCTTTATCGGTTCGGGAAAACTGGGATTCCCCGAATCAGCGGTTTTTGCCTTTGCCCTGGGTTGCGACATGATTGCCGTGGCGCGGGAGGCGATGATGGCCATCGGATGTATTCAGGCACAGCGATGCCACACCGGACACTGTCCCGCCGGTATTGCGACGCAGAACAAGTGGCTGGTGCGCGGACTCGACCCGAACTTGAAGGCGGACCGGTTTGCAAACTACATTTGTACCCTGCGCAAGGAGATTGCCGCGCTGGCCGGTGCCTGCGGGGTCGTGCATCCGGCATTTCTAAGCGACGAGCACGTTGAAATCCTGGATGGCCGCTTCGGAACGTCCTCGCTGTTTGAACTGTTCGGATACCGCGAGGGTTGGGGTCTTCCATCCCGGGTCGAGAGTGAGGAAATCTGCCGGTTGATCGGGCGCACCCATCCCGACACGATTTCCAACCTGGGGGAGCAATCCACCCCACTGAGATTGGCGAGCTAGCCCACATTTTTACTGTCGAAGCCGATTGACGCCCTGATGTCGGGCAGCATACCATCACAGTAGTTTGTGGATTCTCACCACTATTGTGATCGTTATCGTGGCGGTGACCGGCTACGATCTAATCCAGCGCAAGCACGCCGTGCTCCGCAATTTCCCCATCATTGGTCACTTCCGATACCTCTTTGAAGCGGTCGGCCCAGAACTCCGGCAATACATCGTCACAAGTAATAACGAGGAACGTCCTTTCAGCCGGGACCAGCGCTCCTGGATTTATGCGTCCTCTAAAGGTCAGAACAACTATCGGGGTTTCGGTACCGACGAAGAACTCGAGTTGTCGCCGAATTACATGATCATCAAGCACTCGGCGTTCCCCCTGATCGCGCCGAATCCCGAGGATCCCGCTTACGACCCGAGCCACCCCGCACCGTGTGCCAAAGTCTTGGGAGCCGCCCGGGGAAGGGAAAGAGCTTTTCGTCCGGCCTCAATCGTCAACGTATCCGGGATGAGTTTCGGCTCTCTGAGCGCTCGGGCTGTTGAAGCATTAAACATGGGGAGTCGTGAGGCCGGATGTCTTCAGAACACAGGGGAAGGTGGAGTGGCTCCGTGTCACAAGAAGGGTGGAGAACTGATATGGCAGATCGGAACCGGCTATTTCGGGTGCCGTGATGAGCGCGGAGGTTTTTCCATGGAGCAGTTCCTGGAAACCGTCCATTCTGCTCCGATTCGCGCCATCGAAATCAAACTGAGCCAGGGCGCCAAGCCGGGCCTTGGCGGAGTGTTACCGGGAGCGAAAGTCTCTCCCGAAATCGCGGCTATACGTGGCATACCGGTCGGTCAAACGTGCGCGAGTCCCTCGCGCCACTCCGCGTTCGGCGATGTGGACAGCATGCTGGACTTCGTCGAGCTTTTGGCTGACAAGTCGGGATTGCCCGTAGGTATCAAATCGGCAGTGGGTGAAACCAATTTTTGGCGAACATTGACTCGCCAGATGGCGACGACGAACAGGGGGATAGACTTTTTGACGATTGATGGAGGCGAAGGTGGAACCGGTGCCGGACCTCTGGTGTTTACCGACCACGTCGCACTTCCTTTCAAGCAGGGTTTCAGCCGTGTGTATCGCGAATTTGCGGAAGCTGGAATTCAGGATCGTGTGGTTTTTATCGGGTCCGGTCGGCTGGGATTCCCCGAATCCGCCATCCTGGCGTTTTCACTGGGCTGCGACATGATCGCCGTCGGGCGAGAGGCGATGATGTCCATCGGTTGTATACAGGCCCAGCGATGCCACACCGGTCATTGCCCCACGGGAGTTGCCACGCAGAACAAGTGGCTCATTCGCGGATTGGATCCTCAGCTGAAGTCCGCTCGTCTGGCCAACTATATCTACACCTTGCGTAAGGAACTGCTGTCGGTATCGCGGGCCTGCGGCCTATTTCATCCCGCATTGTTGACCGATGCCCACATCGAGATTCTGGACGGGCGTTTTGGGGCGGCATCTCTTTTCGATGTGTTCCATTACAGAGATGACTGGGGTCTGCCTTCGAAGCGGGACACCAGAGAGATTTGCCGGATCATGGAAAGTTGTTCTGGCGTAGAGACCTCACCGGACATTCTGCCTGAGATGGCCGCTATGAATCCTCATTAGTATCCCGAGTTAAAAGTTCGCAACAAAAGATTTTGCTCCGTCGTTGATGCGGAAGAGCTCTCCCGGCGTTACGAATTTCAATTCTCCGGCTTGACATCAATCGCCACGAGTCGTCCAAGAGAAGGCGGATAATGGCCCAAGTTAAGTCCGGTTCCGAAACCGATCTCAAGCGTATCGCCGCGGACGTTTTCCAGGGTTTGTTGCCGCACTTCATCGAAGTTTTCGCCCGACATGACGAAGTTCAGGATCCGGGGAAATACATAGCTCGAATACATGCCCATGTCTTTGGTCACAACCTGCGGACTCACGTTAACAGATCTCGATGGCAATGAGCAGAAAGCCCAGAATTCGCAGAAATTGTGAGGCGGATTGGGATCAGCCCGGTGTTATAATACTCTGTTTGTTAGAGTTGGTGTTCTTCGGCAGCTGCAGTAAATGTGCCCGGGGAACTGCTGGATAGAAACACAATGGAAGGCATTCCCAAATGAGTCGAACAGTACTCCTCGCAGAAGATGAGCGGATCGCCTGGGTCGGCTCCATCCCTTTTTTCCTGATTCATCTCAGCCCGATCCTGTTGATCTGGACTGGCATCCGGTGGGTCGACGTGGCCCTTTGCGTCGCGTTATATATTGGCCGAATGTTTTTTATTTCCGCCGGCTATCATCGATATTTCGCCCATCGTGGCTACAAAATGGGTCGGGTCATGCAGTTTGTGTTCGCCTTCGGTGGGGCCACAGCGTCCCAGAAAGGTGTGCTCTGGTGGGCCGGATACCATCGTCACCATCACTGGTATTCGGATCAGCCTGAAGACATCCATTCTCCCAAGAAGGGCTTCTTCTGGAGCCACATGGGCTGGATTCTTTGTCCGAAATATAATCGAACGCCGTCCGAAGTGATCGAGGATTTTGCGAAGTATCCGGAGATCCGGTGGGTCGACAAACACTATCTCGTGCCGCCCATCCTGCTTGCGGCCGTTTGTTACCTCGTGGGTGGTTCGAGCGCACTCGTGGGTGGTTTCCTGCTTTCGACAGTCATTCTCTTTCACGGTACGTTCATTGTGAACTCGCTGACGCATCTGTACGGACGGCGGCGGTATGAAACCTCGGATACGAGTCGGAATTCATTGCTGATCGCGCTCGTCACCGGCGGAGAGGGATGGCACAACAACCACCACTACTACGAAACGACGGCGAACAACGGCTTTTTCTGGTGGGAAATCGATACCAGCTACTATGTCCTGAAAATCCTCAGCTGGATGGGCCTGGTGTGGGATCTGCGCCTGCCGCCCAAGTTTGTTCTCGAAGGCCGCCACGCGAGCTTCGCCGACTACGAAACGGAACCGCCAAGTTAGGATGGGGACGGACACCTCGAACAAAATACACTCGCCGCGCCAAGATGCCACAGGGAGTGTCCGTCCCCCAATGTTCAAATCATGTCCAAGCCGTTGAAAATTGCCATTCCTCTCATCCTGGGAGCCGGCTTTCTTGCGTATCTCGTCTATTCGTCTCTGGGGCTCGCATCAGTCACCTGTGAAGTTTGTATCCAGTTCAACGGACGGGTCGACTGCCGCATCGCTTCAGGGACAAGCGCTGACGAAGCGACCGACACGGGTCGCAACAACGCGTGTGCTCTGTTGACGAATGGGCGGGACGAACTGATTGCCTGCACGCAGACGCAACCACAGAGCACCATGTGCGCCCTCGAGTAATCTCCCCGACTGCCGGACACCGCGTGTTTCTTCATATTCGAACCCTTTCTGCCGTTCGAGCGTCGAAGTATCTTAGCCGCCTGTGTCACAGGCGGCTATGGGTGGTTCGTAACAAAGGAGGTTCTTCCATGAGCTTGCTCAGGTTGGTTCTGGTTTATTCCCTGATGGCGTCCCCGCCACTGTGGGCACAGTCAGAGGCAGACACCGATTCCGTCCTCACGGTTCAGGGAAGCGCGGAGGTTCGCGTCGTTCCCGATCTTGCGGTTGTGCGGTTGGGAGTCGTCGAACAGGCGTCGACAGCCGAGGATGCGCAGGACGGCGTCAACGGCGTGGTGAACCGGATCATAAACGCGCTCAGAGCTGCCGGCATTGAGGAAAGTGACGTACAAACATCCCGCCTCACCTTGTCTCCGGTGTATTCACGGCAGCGTCCGGACGGAAACCAACCGCCAGCTATCATTGCTTACCGTGCGGCCAACACCATCACAGTCCGCGTTGAGGCGCTTGATAGGATTGGAGAGGTCATCGATGTGGCCCTGGGTGCCGGTGCCAACCAACTTGAGGGTGTGTCGTTCGAATTACAGGACGACAGTGCCTCCCGGCAGGCGGCTTTAAGGGACGCCGTAGGTGAAGCGCGAGACAAGGCCGAGGCCATCGCGGATGCGCTGGGCGTAGCACTTGTTTCAATTCTGTCCGTCAACGAAGGCGGCGTTATGATCGGCAGGCCAGTCATGGAGATGAGCCGTGCCCTGTCTCTTCAGCAGGGTGCGCCCACTCCCGTTTCACCTGGAGAGGTGTCGGTGGGTGCATCCGTGACGATTCAGTATCGCATCGAAGCGGACTGAACTACAGTTGGACCGCTGGCTTGGGACCCTATGAAAGTCGTTCTGATCACAGGTGCATCCTCCGGTATTGGACGTGCCACTGCCCTCGAGCTCGCTTCCCCAGAAGTCACTCTGATCCTCGTTGCCCGGCGCATTGAGCTCCTGGAAACATTGGAGGCCGAAGTCCGGCAAACTGGCGGGGCTGCGATGAGCATTCCGGCCGATCTCAGTGTTTCCGAGAATGTGGACCGCATGATGGCCAGCGCTCTGGAGCGTCACGGGAGAATAGACGTCCTGATCAACAACGCCGGAGTCGGTTACTACGGGACGGTAGAGCACATGTCCCGGGAAGTTATGGGCGAGATACTCGCTCTGAACTTTACTGCGCCTGTGATCGCCATACAGCGTGTGTTACCCATCATGAAGGCCAAGGGGCGGGGACACATCATCAACGTGTCGTCGGTGGTCGGGAAGAGGGGATTGCCCCTGTCGGGAATCTATTGCGCCTCGAAGTTCGCACTGGGAGGCATCAGCGAGTCCCTGAGGGTCGAACTCAGGGACGCGGGCATCCACGTAAGCCTGATCTATCCGGTCGCAACCGAGACTGAATTTTTCGGTGCTGTGCGCAGAGGCGACGTGAAAGGGGAGTTTTCTCCGGCCGGGTACGTACAACCGGCCCGGGACGTGGCCCGGGCCATCGCGCGTTGCATCCGCAGGCCGCGTGCAGAAGTCTATCCCTACAGGAGAACTCGGTTGCTAGTCTGGTTCAACGCCCTGTTTCCTACTGTCGTGGACAGAATGATGACGCCTTATGTTCGGGAGCGACTTGAGGCAAAGTCGAAATAGAACTGAAATAGAGCCGAAATAGAACGGTTACTCAGGTTCCCCGGAGGCTCAAGGTGCGGAACCGCTCTTTACACTCCTTGCAACGATAAGCCTTCCAGAAAAGAAAGGTTTTTTCGAGTCCGTGTCGCCGCGAGCGGCGGGCTTCTCCGCCGCATTTGGGACATTTGCGCTCTCGTGGAGGTCTGACCGACTTGAGCCACAAAGCGCCATTCTGTATCCGGTCACACTTCAGGCAGGAAAATGGTCGCCGGAGAAGCACCAGGGCCAAGTAATCGGTGAATGTCCGGAGTGCGGTTGCCTGCCAGTGTGTGTTGTTGCAGCGCGAACAGTGCATTGGAATAACGGCTCCGTGAGGATTTCAAGATAACTCATTTAATACGGTTTATGCAGGGTCGTGGTTACACACGGAGAGCTTTTGCGCGATGGAATCAACTGGGGCAGGTTAGAGGGGACCGGCGATAGGCGGGGACAGGAGGGGACGGAAGGGGACGGACACTTCAGTCGAAATAGCGCCATCAGGCGAAGATGTAGCGGGAAGTGTCCGTCCCCTTAGTGGCGATCCTGCCACTCTTCGTACCAGGCCATTTGTATCGCTTCGAGCTTCTTTTCATTGGATGCTTTCGGGTCGTCGGCGAAATCCTCCAGTTCAGTCGTCCAACGGTGGAGATCGGTGAAACGGACGCCGAGTGGATCGGTTTCGGGAAAGCGATCGCACAAGGCGAGGGCGATGTCTTCGGTATCGGTCCAGTCCAGTTGTCTCTTCATTGGATTTCCCTGACGCGTTTATTCTTGAGCGCCTTGCCGATGGCGGCAGTCATGATGAGTTCTGCAACCCGCATGGTCTTTTCGTTGAGTTGCTCTATGGCGTCCCGTATGACCTGGTGATCTTCAGTATTGATAGCTTCCCTGAGAGCCTCCACCGCAGTCTCAATTTCCTGTTTTTCTTCCGTGGGAAGCTGCACGTACTCTTCGTTCACACGACTCCGTTCGCAGGCGTCCAGGACCGTTCGGGCCTCGTTTCGTGCTTCGATCACCAGTCGGACGTCTATGTCTGCCTCTGCATGCTCGAACGACTCCAGTATCATCGTTTCAACCTGTTCATCCGTAAGTCCATACGTGGGCTTGATGTCGACGGACTGGAACTTGCCGGTCCGTTTTTCCATTGCTGAAACGTTCAGGATGCCGTCCGCGTCGATCAGGAATTTGACCTCGATCCGTGGCAGTCCGGCGGGCATGGGCGGAATATTCTTGAGATCGAATTCCGCGAGGCTCCGGCAGTCCTCGACCAGCTCTCTTTCGCCTTGTAAGACGTGAATCTTGACGTTGGTCTGACCCTCTACGTACGTCGTAAAGGATTCGGTTGCACTGGCCGGGACCGTGGAATTTCGCGGAATGATCGTAGACATCACACCGCCGATCGTTTCGATGCCCAGCGAGAGCGGCGACACGTCCAGAAGCAAGGTGTCACGGCGGTTGCCGGATAGGATATCGGCCTGTACTGCGGCGCCCAGCGCTACGACCTCGTCGGGGTTCAGTTCGGTGTGGAGTGCCCGTCCGAAGAGCTCCGCGACTCGGCTCCGGACCAGGGGGACGCGCGTCGAACCCCCGACCATCACAACCTCATCGATCGCCCTGGCCTCGAGAGCAGCGTCTTTCAGAGCCTGGCGACAGGGAACGAGGGTCCGTTCGATGATTGCGGCAATGCGTCCATCAAATTCATCACGGCTCAATACCCTCGAATAGTTCAATTCTGGCAGCTCGATATCTGTCTTTTCGGACGCCGAAAGATCCTCTTTCGCTTTGCGCATGGCCGCGCGCACCACCCCGAGGCCCCGGTTGTCGAGTTCTGCCTTCGTTTCTTCCTGTACCATACGGATCAGTGCCTGGTCGATGTCGTCTCCGCCGAGGTGTGTGTCGCCGCTGGTGGAGAGAACCTCGAAAATGCCTTCAGTCAATTTGAGGATGGAGATATCAAAGGTGCCGCCGCCGAAATCGTAGACAGCGATAATGCCCTGTTTTTTCTCCTGGAGTCCGTAGGCCAATGAAGCAGCTGTGGGTTCATTGACGATGCGTAAGACGTCGAGTCCTGCGATCCGCCCCGCATCTTTGGTGGCTTGCCGCTGGGCGTCGTTAAAGTAGGCCGGGACCGTAATGACCACGTTCGTGATTTCTTCCGCAAGATCAGATTCGGCGCGTTCCTTGAGTTCTCGAAGCACGAAAGCCGACAGTTCAGGCGGTGTGTAGGCCCGGCCCCCAGCGTTTATCCGAATAATGTTATCGCTCTCGGATGAAGCTTCGAACGGGAGAAGAGACAGGTCATCCCTAACATCCTCAATCCCTTTCCCCATGAACCGCTTGATCGAAAATATAGTGTGGCCCGAATCGTCAAACATCTTCTCGAGGGCCGCGTTTCCCACGCTTACGGATTGGTCTGCGCCGAAATGAATCACCGACGGGACCATGCGGCTCCCGTCGGGTCCTGCAATAATCCGGGGCGTACCGTCCTCCGCTACTGCCACGAGGCTGTTTGTCGTTCCGAGGTCAATACCTACGATTCTCGCCATTAGTGCGCCACCTCGCTTTCTATGTCCCGTTCCATGTTTCGTATGTAGGCGGAGTGAGCAAGGATGTCGGCCAGTTTGGACAATTGCTCTCTACGCATCTCGTCCGAGCCCGGATCCGATATCAACCCGTCCCATTTAGAGAACGCCTCCTGAAGCCGCTGGTCATAGTCCTCCCGCATCCGGGAAATATGTACCCTGGAGCCTTCCAGCGCTTCGACGAGTGCGTCCGTGTCATCTCCGGCTGCCCGGGCTGCCCGCAGCTGTTCCATTTCTTCGTTGACCTCGAAAACCTCGGCGAGCAAAGCCTGGGGTACCTTGCTGGAGTCCACCTCAAAACCCTGGGACCGGACCAGGTATTCGGCCCGTTTGCTGGGTTCTCTTAACGTTCTGTAGGAATCGTTCAACAGAGCGGTCATCCGCAGCGCGCGCTCGCGTTCCTCCGGTGGTGAGCTAGTGTGAAAGTCCGGATGGTATTGCCGGCTCAAGGTGTGGAACTTTCTTTCCAGACTGTCGAGATCGATGTTCAGTACGGGTTCTAGGTTAAACACTTCGAAGTAATTCATTGCTGCCGGACCTGAAAAAAAGGGCCGTTGTTAAACGGCCCTTTGAAATCGAACACGCGGGCGCTGTCAAATAGAGAAGGAGTCTCCGCACCCGCATGTATTTTTGGCGTTGGGGTTCATGAAGGCGAATCCCTTTCCTGTCAGCCCGTCGTCAAAATCAAGAACCGTGTTGTTCAGGTAGATATAGCTTTTCAAATCACAGAACAGCTGCACGTCTTCCCGTTCAAAGACCTTGTCACCTTTACGCGTTTCGGTTTCGAAGCCCAGATTGTATGAGAGTCCGGAACAACCGCCGCCTTTGACGCCCACCCGCAGCCCACCGGCATCAATCCCTTCCTTTTGCCGGAGCGTCTTGATCGCTTCGACCGCACGATCTGTGAGCTCAATCGCCATAACCGTTAACCTTCTGAGACCTTAGCCTTTTGTCCCGTTGTCGTTGTCGGGATGCTTGGTCTTCCAGTCCGATATCGCAGCCTTGATCGCGTCCTCGGCGAGCACCGAGCAGTGGATCTTGACCGGAGGGAGACTGAGCTCTTTAACGATCTCGGTATTCTTGATGGCGAGCGCCTCATCCAGCGTCTTGCCCTTGACCCACTCCGTTGCCAGGCTGGAGCTTGCGATCGCACTACCGCAACCGAATGTCTTGAACTTCGCGTCCTCGATGACGCCGCTGTCTTCATCGATCTTTATCTGCAACTTCATCACGTCTCCGCATTCGGGAGCGCCAACCAGCCCGGTGCCGACGTCGTCTTCATCCTTCTTAAACGATCCTACGTTGCGAGGATTGTTGTAGTGGTCAACAACTTTTTCTGAATATGCCATCTGTCATCTTCTCCTTATTCTCCCGACCAGTTAACGGTGCTCAGATCGATTCCTTCCTTGACCATTTCATAGAGCGGCGACAATTCCCGCAACCGGCGTACGGTCCGCGTGACTTTCTCAGCGACATAGTCGACTTCCTCTTCGGTATTGAACCGTCCGATTCCGAAACGAATCGACGTGTGCACCAGTTCCTCACCGACCCCCATCGCCTTGAGCACATATGAGGGTTCGAGGCTGGCGGAAGTGCATGCGGATCCTGAAGAAACGGCAATGTCTTCGAGTCCCATCAGCAAGGATTCGCCTTCCACGTAAGCGAAACTCATGTTGAGATTTCCGGGTACACGCCGATCCGGATCACCGTTAATAAAGACTTCGTCCAGGTTCTCCTCAAATTTGCGACGCAACCGTTCGCGCAGCCCCAAAATCCGGACGGACTCCTCTTCCAGCTCTTCCTGCGCGATTTCTGCAGCTTTGCCGAAACCTACAATTCCGGGGACGTTTAAGGTGCCCGAACGCATTCCGCGTTCGTGGCCACCACCATCGATAATCGGGCTCAACAGCACGCGGGGATTTCTACGGCGTACGTATATCGCGCCAACACCTTTGGGGCCATACATCTTGTGCGCGCTCAGCGAGGCGATATCGACATTCAAGTCCTGGACGTCGAAAGGAATCTTGCCTGCGGCCTGCACGGCATCGGTATGGAAAAGAACTCCGTGCTCCCGGGCAATCCGGCCGATTTCCTGAATGTCCTGAATGACGCCCACCTCGTTGTTAACGGCCATAATCGATATCAGGATCGTCTTATCGGTAATGGCGCTCTTGAGCTCGTCGAGATCGATCAGGCCATTCGTGGCTACGGGCAGGAGGGTCACGCGTATCCCGTTCTTTCCAAGGTGCTTCGCACTATCGAGGATTGCCTTGTGTTCCGTAACGCAGGTGATGACGTGGTCGCCTTTCTGGCTGTACATTTCGGCGACACCCTTCAGGGCCAGGTTGTCGGATTCAGTTGCGCCACTGGTGAAGACGATTTCTTTCGGGCTCGCGTTGATCAGAGCCGCCACCTGTCGCCGCGCTCGATCCACGGCCTCCTCGGCATCCCAGCCGAACTTGTGATTGCGGCTGGCTGCATTGCCGAAGTTTTCGCCGAAGTACGGCAACATTGCCTCCAGAACCCGAGGATCGACCGGCGTTGTCGCGTGGTTGTCCATGTAAATGGGTTGAGTTATAGTCGTCATCCTCGTGTCTCCTAGTCTCGACTTCCCAATTCCAGGGGTTTCAGAATTCTTATCCCGGTCTTGTCAGCGTTCATCTCAAGCAATTCGGTCTCGGCCAGTTCGTGGATGGTGGTTTCCATCAACACCTGGATTACTTTTTCCTTGATGCCGCGAAGAGGATCCCGGATCGAACACAATCGGAATTGCTCGCAGTCATCGTCAACTTCGCAGGGGGTCATCGTGATTGGACCCTCCAGCGCTTCAATAACCTCGATGACACCGATTGATTTCGGCATCCGAGCCAGAGCGTATCCGCCGGTGGGGCCGGCATGGGATAGCAGCAAACCCTTGCGAACGAGTCGTTGAAGAACCTTGGCCAACAGTTCTGACGGGATGTTATAGGTGCGGGCGATTTCGGGAGCACTGTGGGACTGCTCAGTATTCAAAGTCAGGTGTTTTAGCGCGATCAACCCGTAATCTGTTCTTTTGGATAGCCTGAACATCGTGACTTCTCAGCTGCGGCGGTATACGCCCGGTTCTACACCTCTTTTTTCCTGCATTTTCTTGATTGTGGCTCGCGATCATATTCCCGACATAAACCATCGCCGATCAAAAGTGTCGGGTATATAAGCAAGAGTAGGTGATGGCCTGTACTGCGGTCAAGCCCAAAGTGTGGAGGGCTTTGGCCGAGGCCGTCTGCGAGGGGATCATGGCTGCATAAGCCATTGTTTTCAAAAGGTATATGAAATTCATTCGACTATTCTTGAGCTGCGATGTCAAGAAGTCCGAGGAGGCCACTAAGGTCCTGAATGCGGGGTTTCCCATCTGCGGACTTTGGCGCGAACCGATCCACGAGAATGCTGTACAAGCCCGCCGCCGCCGCACCGTTAAAGTCCTGTTCGACGTCGTCGCCCGCAAATAGTGCTTCCGCCGGTGCCACTTCCAGCGCTTTGGCTGCTGCCAGGAAGATCCGTTGGTCCGGCTTGGAGTAACCGGAGGACTGAGCTGTGACAACGGTATCGAAATATTGCGCAATCCTGAGGTCGTCGAGGACCCCGCTGAGTCGGGAATCGAAATTAGAAACCACGCCGAGTCCGTATTGATTTTTCTTCAACGTTTCGAGTACCGAAATTGTTTCCGGGTAGCATTGCCAACCCTGGTCGGATCTGAAAACTTCGTAGACTTCCTCGAAGAAGGCGTCGAACCGCGGGAATGGCCCTAGATTGGCAAACACGGATCCTACCAAGGACTTCCACTCGGCTTTTTCGATAGGTACTCCGCGGGCATTCACCAGACGTAAGAATTCCTGGTCGATCGCGTTCGCATCGGTGTGAAAATCGTAAGCGGCGGCGACGCCTCCGTAGATTTTTCCAATCGTTCCGCGCGAGTGGAACAGCGTACCCACTGCGTCAAAGAGGACTGCTCGGATCAAAGTTCGACCCAACAGCCTTTCTTCGATGAAGCACGCGCAGCATCAAGAACCTGCTGGCTGATTAAACCGTCTTTGAAGTTGGGGTTGGGTGAAGGGTGCCCTCCTGCGATCGCGTCGACCAGCGAGTCAACAAGCGCACGAAACTGGGGACGGAGAAAATGACCGGCCTCTTTGGGTAACTGGTAGCGTGACGGGACCTCCAAAGCTTGCACCGCCCGGGCGCTTCTCTTGCCGCCCAGAATGGAGTGTCCGCGATAGTCCGGAATCACGAGTTGTCCCTTGCTCCCGTAAATCCCCACCTGTGACATTTCGACACCGGCGACTGCACTCATGTGGAGAACAGCCTGCGCTCCGGAAGAAAACTCGATGATCATCGCCGCCGCATCATCGCTCGTAACGGCCTGGCCCTCCCGTTCCTTTACGAAAGTCGATAGATCGCACATGACGCGACGCGGCTTGCCCATCCACATCTGGAGTGAATCGACTGCGTGAGAGCCGACCGCTCCGAGAAGCCCACCGCCACGCCGCTCGTCCGACCACCAGTTCCATTCGACATCCTGGGCATCGGACCGCCAACCGAAGTGTGCGGAAAATTCCACCATCCGGATCTTACCCACGTAGTTTTGGCGAAGCAAATCCATGAGAAATGTACGCGCCGGTAGATAGCGAAATTCGAAGTCCACCATGGCAATCACGCCGGCTTCGTCGGCTGCTTTAAGCATCGCTTCAGCTTCGGGGCTGTTCAGGGCGAAGGGTTTTTCGCACAGGATGTGGATTCCCCGTCGCGCGGCCGAGAGAACCATGGGGTGGTGGAGATGAGGTGGCGTCGTAATGCTGACCAGGTCCGGACGCTCGCTGTCCAACATCTCTTCGAAATCGGTGTAGGCGGCTCCGACACCATGCTCGGCAGCTACCGCCCGGGCCCGCTCGGCGCGTCCACTGGAAAGCGCGACAACCTGTGTGCGTGCATGAGATTGGAATACGGGTATCTGGACCGCCCCGGCAAAGGAGGTTCCGGCGACGGCAACACGAAGCTTCTTGGATTCGGTCACGGCAAGGCACTCCTCGGCATGGATAGGGCCCCCTTTTGCGACGTAGGGGTCAGACAGCGGCACTGTATCAAGTTTGGTGTCGGTGTTCCAATTTAGGGGATTTGCGGAACGGGACGCACTCGAAGGGGACGGACACTTCATGCGACATTGTGACCTGGCGAGTGTATTGTGGCTGAAGTGTCCGTCCCTTTCCAGAGGATCAAGTCGGAAATCTCCACCGTCCCCGAATTGCCATGGTAAAATCTGCGGCTTCTCTATGGCACAGATTCGTCCATTCAAAGCTCTTCGGTATTCGAGCGAACAGGTTCGGGTGGATCAGGTGGTCACGCAACCCTACGACAAGATCAGTCCCGAAATGCAGGCCCGGTACCGAGCCCGGCATCCGAATAACCTCGTCCGTATCCTCCGGTCAGCATCAGAACCGGACCAGGACCCGAATGTTTCGCCTTATCAGAGAGCTTCAGAAACACTCAAGGCCTGGCGTCAGGAAGGCATCATCGAGCAGGTGGAGGAACCGTCCCTGTTTGCGTATTTCCAGCGTTTCCGAACCCCGGAGGGTGATCGGTTCCGAACGCGTAAGGGATTTATCTGTTTGGCGCATTTGGAGGATTACGCCAACAAGATTGTCTTTCCGCACGAACAGACACTAACGGGTCCCAAGCAGGACAGACTCGAACTGTTGCGTCACACACGGACACACTTCGGTCAGGTATTTCTTCTTTATTCCGATCCCTCCAGGGTAGTCGATGCCGTTCTCGACGACGTGGCTGCCGATCCGCCCGAAATCACGGTTCGTGATGAGTACGATGTAGAGCACATGCTCTGGCAAGTGTCCAATATTGAAGCGATTCGTTCGATTCAGGCTGCGATGGTGGACAAACAGCTCACGATCGCCGACGGTCACCATCGGTACGAAACGGCGCTTGCATTCCGTGACGAGAAGAGGACGGAAGCGGGTAGGGACGACGCGGGAGCTTTCGAATGGTTGATGACGACACTGGTGAACATGGAGAGTCCGGGCATGACGATCCTGCCGACCCACCGTGTGGTGTCGAACCTCGCTTCGTATGATCCCGACAAATTCGTCGACCGCGTCCGGGAGTACTTCGACGTTCGGGAGGTCGGGAACGCGGGTCAACTGGCCACAGGTCTGGAGGAGGGCGGAGCCATTCGGCCGACCATTGGTATGGCGACTCAAGGGGGAGACCGTTTTGCCGTGTTTGAACTCCGGGATGGTTTTGATTTCAAGGCTGTTTTACCTGGCGTCTCAGTGACCCAGTCTCAACTCGACGTCGTGATTCTTCATGATCTGATACTGGGAAAGTGCCTGGATGTTTCAGACGAAGACGTGCGTGGAGAGAGCTATCTGCAATATGTCCGTGGCTTGGAGGCCGCCGTCGCTGAGGTTGAGGAGGGCAGGGCCCAGGTCTGTTTTCTGCTGAATGCAACCCGCATAGAACAGGTCCGGGACATCGCCCTTGCCGGGGAAGTTCTGCCGCAGAAATCCACAGATTTCTTCCCGAAATTGCTATCCGGCCTAACGATGTATTCGATGGATTGACGGCGCCCCGGTCAATCGCCAACCCGCTCTTCGTCGATGTCTCGCGGATCGGAATCTTCGGTCCATCGTTTCTTGAACATGGTTCTCAGATTTTCCACCATGGGTTCTCGATGATCGTACAGCCTCCGGAGAGATCTCGGCCCTCGACGGTTTAAAGCGTAGGCCGTCAGGAGTGGCACCGCGATGGTCGAATCGATGTAACAGACGACGGCGTCGGGTAGCCGGTCCGGATCCACCTTGCCCCAGCTCACTGCTTCGGCCGGCGTCGCGCCCGACAGGCCCCCGGTATCGGGGCGCGCGTCGGTGAACTGCAGATAGTAGTCGTGTCCCTTTTCTTCGAGTCCCAGAACCTCCTGGATTTGCGGCTCGGTCTGTAACATGAAGTTCTTGGGTGAGCCGCCGCCAATCAGGAGCGTGGCGCTCTTTAGATTCTTTTGCTTCGCTGCGTAGACGATGCCGGCGGTTTCGTTGACGTCGGCATTCACGTCAATCGAACACTTGCTTCCCAGCAACGCGTTTGCCGCAACGTTCATTCCGATCGAACTGTCTCCGGGTGAAGAGGTATATATCGGAATACCACATTCGTGGGCCGTCGCCACCAGGGACTTGTCTTTGATGCCGAGTACGCGCTCCCGCTCCAGGACATAACGCCCTAGCATGTGATGAAACTGGGCCGAGCTCATGCTGGTCTGGAATTCGGGTTCGCTAACCACTTTCTTTATGAAGTTATCGGTTTTCACGAGGACATCGTATTCGAACAGGATGTCGTAAATGCGAACGACGCCTTCTTTTCTCAGTATGCGGTCATCGAGGTCTGGAGACCCGCGGTGCATTTCCAGTCCAATGCCAAAGTGGATGTCGTGATACAGGTTGGCGCCGGTCGACACCATCCAGTCGATGAAACCTGCCCGCATCAGCGGAACGATGGCAGCCATGCCCAATCCTGCCGGTGTCATTGCGCCCGAGAGACTCACGCCGACCACGACGTCATTCTCAAGCATCCGTTCGGTGAAGAGATGGCAGGCCTCGCGGAATCGACCGGCATTATAGGCGTTAAAGGTTTGATCGATCAGTGCGACGAGAGACGTGTCGGATTGGATCGCCGGGGGAGCGATGTTTTTGCCTTTCAGGAAGTGTTTGTTGTGCGCCATCGGCGAAAGGTCTAATGCTCGAAACCGTCCTTGCGGTCGGTACCCATAATTCTGATGACGAAAGATTCAGAGATTTCGATCATCGACGGACAGGACGGGCATGTCGCACTGCTACGCCGATCATGGGTCCCTCAGAACAGGCTTGTTGGACGAACGACGCCAACACGGCCGATTTCTGCTCCTGATCTGCGACTGCCAGGACAAAAACGTCGCCGGGAATGAGGTTGAGCCCTTGACTGACATCCTCTCGATTCATAGATAATCTCCTCAGAACACGGGTAAAAAGGGGTATTCTGACGGACTTTAGGAATGTTTTCAACAAGCGGCCAGAGTGAGAGATTCGCACAGACGTGCCACCTAAGCTGTAGGCGCTGAGCCGAGACATGAAGGACAGACTGCAATGAATGAAAAGCTGATCGAAACTCTTCAGGAGGCGCTCAAAGCCGAGGGATTGGACGGGTGGCTTTTCTATTGTTTTCGTGGAAGCGATCCGATCGCTGAGAATATCCTGAAACTGGATCGCCGTCAGATCACCACCCGGCGCTGGGCCTACTTTGTTCCTGCCGCCGGAGACCCCCAAAAAATTGTTCACATTATCGAGCCCCACGTTCTCGACACACTTCCGGGGGTAGAGCGGACCTATTTGGCATGGCAGCAACTCCACGAACATCTCAAGGAATCCGTATCGGGTGCGCCGCGCGTGGCCATGCAGTATTCGCCGTTGAACGCCATTCCTTACGTTTCGCGTGTGGATGCGGGGACGGTGGAGTTGGTCCGCAGTTTTGGTGTTGAAGTCGTTTCCTCAGCTGATCTGGTTCAGGTATTTGAAGCCGTTTGGAGTGACGCGCAGTTGGAGACGCACTTATACGCCGTCAACCATCTGCGCGAGATCGTCGACGTTACGTTCAACGAGACGGCGCGGCGCATCCGGGATGGCGTGGCCACGAATGAATTCGATATGCAGGAGTTCATCTGGCAGCAATACGATGCACGGGGATTGATATCTTCGGACCGGCCGATCGTTGCGATCAACGCCAACAGTGCCGACCCGCACTACTTGCCTGACGCGGAGCATCGAGCTCCTATTCGAGCGGGCGATTTCATGTTGATTGACATATGGGCCAAGCGGCCCGACACGGGAGCTGTCTACGGAGACATTACCTGGACCGGTTACCTTGGGGAATCTGTCCCTGAGAAACATGAAGAAATCTTTCAGGTTGTTCGTGGAGGTCGAGATGCAGCGATAGCGTTGGTCGAGAGTCGTTATCGAGAGGAGACGCTCCACGGCTGGGAAGTCGACGATGCGGCCCGGGCGTCGATCACCGGCGCAGGTTACGGGGAGTACTTCATACATCGTACCGGCCATTCCATCCACGAGGAGGACCACGGCAACGGAGCCAACATTGACAATCTGGAAACTCAGGACAGCCGCAAACTCATGACAGGTACCTGCTTTTCAATCGAGCCCGGAGTGTACCTGAGGGGCGACTTCGGAGTCCGTAGCGAGGTGGACGTCTACCTGTCTCCCGACGGTCCGGTCGTAACCGGCACACCGATTCAGGAGCACGTCATTCCCATCCTCGCCGGTTGAACGTCGGCATTGTATATCCCCACATTCCATGGTAGGACCGGATCCGTCCTCCATGTAAGGTATTAGTGTGAGCCACAATAGGTGTAGTGTCACGTTAAACTGATTTCGAGGAGGCCTAATGCGATATCTTGCGATCACGGTTGCTATGACGTTTGTTATGGCGCTGCCGGCCAGTGCTCAATTGGACGAGAAGGTTGCCGACCGATTCTGGGCATCGACTCAGATTCTTGAGGCACTCGTCAATGCTCCCGACGGCGGTATTCCTCAAAATTTACTTCGCCGATCTGAGTGTGTAGGTGTGATTCCGGCTGTAAAGCGCGCTGCGTTCGGATTCGGTGGTCGTTATGGCCGGGGGCTCGTGGTTTGCCGAAAGGATGGCGGGGCAGGGCCGTGGGGTTCACCCTCGATGCTGTCGCTCAGTGGCGGTAGCTTCGGATTCCAGATCGGTGGCCAGTCCACCGACGTCCTGATGCTGTTTGTGACGCCCGACAGCATCGACCACCTCCTCAGGGATCAAGTGACTCTGGGCGCCGACGTTTCGGCCGCTGCGGGGCCGAAGGGCCGGACGGTATCGGCCGAGACCAGTGCGACGCTGAGGGCGGAAATACTGACCTATGGGAGAAGTCGCGGTTTGTTTGCCGGTATATCGTTGGAAGGCGCTGTCTTGAAGCCGGATACGGATGCGAACGAAAGCCTTTATGGTGGAGCAGTGGATGCTCGTGAGCTCCTGATTGATGGTAATGTCGCAATTCCGGAACCCGCACAAACTTTCATCGATACTTTGACGTCTTTGGCGGCGCGTGAAGAGCCGGCTGGCGAGTAGGTTCCTGTCAAGGTCTTCGTGGGGCGGCGGATCCTGCCGCCCCTAATTCTTTTTTCTGCCATAATCCGACGGTCAAAGTTTCCCGAACAAACCGGAAGAAGGTCGGATTACGTTAACTGCGCGGACACGAAATTGAATTCCACACTTTACGAACGACTGAATAACGGAGCTCTGATCTTCGACCGACGTATGGGCTTGGTGGAACTGAGGGGGCCCGACCGCGTCACCTGGTTGCAAGGGATGGTGTCCAACGATGTGGCGCGCCTCAAAGAAGGACTGGGTTGCTATGCCGCCCATCTAAGTCCGCAGGGCAAGGTGCTGTCACAAATGGTGGTGCTGGCAGGCGAAGACACGCTGTGGTTGGAAGTGGAGGCAGACAACGTCCTTGCCAGTATCGAAGGGCTCGACAAACTGCTGATTATGGAAGATGCGGAAATAATCGACCGCTCCTCAGACTTCGGCGTTTTGGGACTCGCAGGAAAGGGCGCCCGGTCTCTTCTGGGTGACTGGTCCGGTGGTGCGCTTGACCTTGAATCCCCATTTGCACACGCTGAGGTCGGATCCGTGAGGGTCGTTCGGGCCGACCTGGGTTATGACCTGATCGTCCCGACTGCGAGCGTGTCCCCGCTCCGCAACGCGCTTGTCGCCGCCGGTGCGGCGATCGGCGATGAGCCATTGTGGGAGTGTGTCCGGATAGAGGCAGGAATCCCTACCTATGGTGTCGATGTTGATTCCAGGACGACCTTGCCCGAACTTGGAGGAAAGGGCATTGATTACGAAAAGGGATGCTACATCGGGCAGGAGGTCGTCGCCAAGATCCGGTACATCGGCCATGTGAACCGTCACTTCGTCGGGCTGCGGTTCGAAGGATCGGCAGTGCCCCAACCCAATTCGAGTGTGAGTCGGGACGGACGTGACGTGGGTCGGATTACGAGTAGCGTGTACTCGCCCTTCCTGAAGTCTGCCATTGCGCTGGCCTACGTGCGGCTTGGCGCAGACAAAGCGGGAACCACTGTTGAAGTGTCCATCGATGGAAAGACCGAGATAGCCACCGTAACCGAACTGCCATTTGTTTCACATCCGTATTGAAGAGCTAACAGATTACTCTGTCCATAAGGATGCGGAGATGGGAATGAGTTTGATCGGGTAGAAGGCTGGTAATTAACAGTTTTGTCCGGGTCCCATCCGATCATCTTCTTAGACTAGACGCCTCGGCTACCGCCTCTTTACTATGAAAGCCGTCCACCCGCAGCGAGGAACGTTGCGGGTTTTCTTTGGGACTGCTTCAACACCCCGTTGATCCCAATAGGCCTCGCCATCAGGATGATGGTGAGGGTCGCCGGTCGTTCAGACAGGATGTCTGATCGAACGACCGAGCGAAATCTTATATCGGGACCTTCTAACCGAGGACACGCGTCAATTACGCGGCTTGAACTTCGAAGTATTTGCGAGTTTTTCGAAGTGCTTCCGGTCGGAATCGCTCAAATCCTGGGGAACTACAATCTTCAAGCGGACGTAGTTTTCTTTGACTGCTTCAACACCCCTCCCCGGGCGCATCAGGATGATGGTGAGGGTCGCCGGTCGTTGGTTCATCGGACCGAGCCTTGATATGGTCTAACCGAGGACACGCGTCAATTACGCGGCTTGAAGAACGCGAGAACGTTGCTCCCGGATCCGATCTCCGGCAGTTTTTGAGACTTCCGACTGAATGTCTGCCTTGCCGTCGAGCGTGGGGACCTCAATCGTCGCGCCAAGCGCCGCCTCCCACGCTGTAATCGGCACCTCGATCTCTGTGTTGTCCCCATCCACTTCAAATCGGGATCCCGGTTCCATCTTCAGGCGAATGTAAAGATCTCCGCCGTCCACGCTGCCCCCGGGCAGGCGGATACGGCTTCCGTCACGCGTCCCTGCCGGTATCCGGACGTCGACACTCTTTTGCTTGCTGTTGACGCGGAGGTTGAGCTTTCGCGTGGTACCGCGATGCATTGCGTCGAGTGGCAGGGCCAGTTCGGTTTCCACCTGTGGGCGGTTTCTCCGTCCACTTCGGGTATGAGCGCGTCCTGCGCCTGAGCCGGGGGCTGGTCCTCCGCCCATCCTTCCGAAGACTGATTCGAAGAAATCGCTGAAACCGCCTCGGCCAGAGCCGCCCCCCCTACCCAGGATGTCGCTGATGTCAAAATCGGTTTGGAACCCGCCACCCTGCCAGCCGGGTGGTGGCGTAAATTCAGCTCCGTTCTTCCAGTTAGCGCCGAGTTGATCGTAGCGCTTACGTTTTTCCGGGTCGGACAGGACTTCGTAGGCTTCCTGGACTTCCTTGAATTTCTCTTCGGCGCCCGCGTTGTTCGGGTTTACGTCCGGGTGATACTTACGCGCAAGTTTTCGGTACGCTTTCTTGATCTCGTCACCGCCCGTCGCGCGCCCAACGCCAAGAGTTTCGTAATAGTCTTTGAATTTCAGGGCCATGATTATTGACTACTGTTATATAGCTGAGGAGATGGGAATTCCAGAGCCAAGCAGCGTAGAGGGACTTTATCAGACAGGAACTTCGAGGCCTTCTTTAGCCGCGATCACATTGGGATGGAGCTTGGAAGCTTCCCCGAGGATGGAGTCGATTACGCTGTCGTTGTGGTAAGGGTCGTGGTGGAATAACACGATTTGCTTGGCATTGGCCTCGATAGCGCTCTCGACAGATTGCTTCCAGGTGCTGTGGCCCCAACCTTCTTTTGAGGGGTATTCTTCTGGAGTGTATTGAGCGTCTACGATGAGGCAGTCGGCATCTTGAGCCAGATCTCTGAAGTTGTTTTCGCTCCACTCCGGACCGCGCTCCACGTCGGTACAGTAGGCGATCACCTTTTCGCCCTGAGTGATTCTGTATCCCACACAACCCTGCGGATGGTTCAGTTTCTTTACAAGGATCGTGGTGTCGGCGACTCGGAATGTTCCCTCCACCAGGTCGATGTAGTTCCGGACGCAAGGCAGTTTGGACATGTCGACCGGGAAATAAGGGTTTGCCATAATTCCGGCCAGCGCGTCCATGACGAGATTCGCGTCGCGTCGTCCAGCAAAGTAGAACGTGAAGTGATTCTCTTTCGAATAGAGCGGTGTGAAGAAGGGGAGGCCTTGAATATGGTCGATATGGAAATGGCTGAAGAATACGCGGGCTCGAATGCGTGATCCGTCGAACTCCTGTTCCAGCGCCTTACCCAGCAAACGGATGCCGGTGCCGCCGTCAAAGATCAATATTTCGTTGCTGTCGGTCCGTACTTCGACACACGACGTATTACCGCCATATTCCAGATTGTCTCGCTGCGGGGTTGGTGTCGAACCGCGTACTCCCCAAAATCGAACGCGCATTGAGCGCTCCCTCCGTCAAGAAGCGGCAGTATATAGCAGGCCGCAGTAAAACACACCAGAACAGACTACTTTTCCACTACAGGAACTGGCAGCCTTAGAATGATACGGGAAGGTCATATTTCGAGAAACTTCGGGAAGTGGACCAGATTTTTGCATCCGCTGTCGCTGACCAAAACGACATCTTCCAGACGCACACCGCCCATTCCCGCATAGTAGAGTCCGGGTTCGACCGTCACCACCTGGTGTTTTCGAAACCGGTTACGCGCTATGAGTCCAAAAAAAGGAGCTTCATGGACATCCAGGCCGAGTCCGTGGCCCGTACCGTGAAAGAACCCCTGCATGCGGCCATCGCGGAGTCCGGTCTCAAAACCCTGCTTCCGGAAGTAGTTGAGGATGTCTTGGTGAAGTTTGGAAGCGCTGACCCGGGAGCGGATCTTCCTAAAGCCTATTTTCTGAGCCTCTGCGACCGCGTGATAGGCATGTTTCAGTCTTTCTGATGCCTGGCCGCGCACGACGGTGCGGGTCATATCACCGAAGTATCCACTCTTTTGCGACCTCGGGAAAATATCAATGATGATAGCCGTGTGGGCGCGAATCGGCCCGCTGCCTTCGTTGTGGGGATCGACCGCCTGCTCTCCTGAAGATACGATCGTGTGGCTCGGCACAAAGCCGCGTTCCATGATCGTCGTGTTTATGACGGACCTTAAGATTTCGGAAGTCAGTCGTGTACCGTCCAGTTTGAGATAGCCGTTGCCGGATATTTTTGTCCGCCGGAGCGCGGCGATTCCCGCCTCCATACCGGCTTCAGCCGCACGCAGCGAATCACGGATGTGACGAATTTCCGTCCGGGTTTTGATCTCCCGTTGGTTCCAGAAAGTTCCCGGTTCCACAGTGAGGGCGATGCCCAACCCGCGGAGTTCGTCAGCCAGCGAGACCGGGAAGTTCCAGGGAACGCGGGCGTGATGAATTTTGAATTCCTTGAACACTTCCGAAACGACGTGCGCGGTCGTAGGGAATCGAATGCCCTGGGAACGTAAACCCGCGACGTATGGGCTCCGTGCGAGCACGTGGTCAACCGTAGCCTGCTCTCGGGCCCGATCGAGCTCGAGATCATTCATCACGACGTATCGCTTTCCGTTTTTCATGAAGAAGATAAACGGGTCGGGGGCGAACATTCGAGTGGCCCAGAGCAGGTTGGCGTCGGTGTCGCTGGCGGCGACAATCAACCGCGTATTGGTGGGTCCAGATGCCGTGGTATATTGAGCCATATCATGTCAAAAACAGCGGGAATCGTTGTCATCGGGAACGAGATTCTGTCTGGCCGCACCCGGGATGAAAACGCGACCTACTTCCTCAAAGAGCTTCGGACCCTGGGCGTTGATGTCCGCAGGGTGTCCGTGATCCCTGACGAGATCCAGGCGATCGGAGACGAAATTCGAAGCGCGTCCCGGAACTTTGACTACGTGTTCAGTTCAGGTGGTGTCGGCCCGACCCATGATGACGTCACGATCCAGGGTATCGCGGCTGCCTTCGAACGTAAGGTGTGCCGCAGCAGCGAACTGGAAACCACACTCCGGGAATACTATCAGGACAACCTGACGGATACCATGCTGCGCATGGCTCTCGTTCCTGAGGGAGCTTCCCTGGTCCGCGGCGACCAGATGTGGTTTCCTGTAATCGTGGTTGAGAACGTCTATATCTTTCCTGGAGTGCCCGAAATTCTTGCCTCCAAGTTCCAAAGCATCAAAGAGAGGTTTCGCGAGGATCCGTTTTTCAACCGCGATGTGTTTCTGGTCGTGGAGGAAGGGCATGTGGCTGACGTGCTACACGAAGTCCTGGCCAAGTATCCCGATCTGCTGTTAGGTTCCTACCCGACGTTTACCAACCCGGAATATAGGGTCAAACTGACGCTCGAGTCCAAGAGCGAAGACTACCTCAACAGTGCGCACGGCTTTTTGTTAGGGTGCCTGGCTGCCCGATCGATTGATCCCATCTGAGATCAATCGAAAAGCCCCGGTTGATCGTAGCGCAGAGGTATATCGTCGATAAGCGAATCGAAGCCCAGTTCCCGGCAAAGAGGAATGACTGTGTTCGGGCTGCCTTTTCGGTACCGGATCGTATCGGGGGTCATGTCGATGTCGACGTCGCAACGAATACGGGCCAACTCGCGACTTGTTCGAGCCGTCTCCATATTCTCGCGGATGCGTTTGAGTATCCCGTCCTTTCCGCGGAAGGACAATTGATCCAGATCCGCATCAGCAATATCTTCAATTGTGCGGCAGACCGAGAGTAGTTTTCCGGCAGTCTTGCCTCCCACACCCCGGATTCCCGGAATGTTGTCTACCGAATCACCCAGCAGGGCCAGGAGGTCGGGGACCTGTTCGGGTTCGACTCCCATCTTCGTCTTTACGGCGGCCGGGTCCAGCCAGGCATTCTTGGCCAGGTCATAAATGTGAATCCGGTCGTCGACCAATTGCGCGAGGTCTTTGTCACCCGAAACGATGACCACCGGATGTCCCGCCTCCGCCATGCGGACCGCAAGGGAGCCGATCACGTCATCGGCCTCGTAAGTCTCTATATCGAACGACGCAATGCCAACGGCCTCTGTAATACGGCGGCAGTACCCGAATTGAACTTTCAGATCTTCAGGAGTCGCTTCACGGTTTGCTTTGTATTCGGCGAACATCTTTCGACGGAAGGAATGAGCCCCCTCGAAAGCTGCTGCCATGTAAGGGGGGGCCTGTTCGCGGATGATTTTCAGAAGTGTACGCAGATAGCCCAGTATCGCGTTGGTTTTCATTCCGGATGGGGCAGTGATGGTGTCGGGCATGCCGTAGTAGGCTCTGAAGATATAGTTCATCGAATCGATCAAGAAGACCGGACTCGAGTTCAAAGGCTGGGTTGGTGCCATGGCGTTTGCTGCGGTCTAACAGTTCTCAGTTATCTTTAATCGGCACAGAACGGCCGTTTTCATCGACTGCGACGTACACAACGCGGGCGGACGTCACCTTGACGGTTTCGCGATTTCCTTCCGACCCGGAACGCTCCGCTTCGACGTCCACGTCGATCGTGATGGATGTTGTTCCTATTTTCACGGTGGTGGCGTAGAAGGTGACGGTGTCGCCGAGGAAAACGGGTGCGAGAAACTCGACATTTTCCATCGCTTTTGTCACAAACCTCTTCGCCGCGTTTTTTCCCGCTTCAGTGCTTCCCGCCAAATCCAGGTGGCTCAAGATAACACCGCCGAAGATCGTTCCCAGTTGGTTCGTATCCTTGGGGAGCATCACGACGCGGATTGCTACGTTACGTTCGGTCATAAAGTGCCTATGCGCGGAAGTGAGCGCCTGTCATTCCACTACCTGAGCATCTAGAATTCGCAAGGTGCCCGTCGTCGCCCGATCCCGCCGTATTCGGTCGAGACTGCCGATGTCTTGTTGCTCTCCCGGCCCCAACCTCTGACTGACAATGATTCGATCAACCTCGGTCGTAGCCCCGAGTGCATCCATGTAAGTGGCTTCCATGACGATCTGATCGTAGGTCGTCGAGGCACTTTCGTTTCGGAGACCGATAAACCACAGCGGCCGGTCGCCATCGGGGGCGGGCCGGAACTCGCTTTGTGTGATCACGATATCCATCGACGGATCGGGGCCGCGAAACCAGTTTGCCACAGTGTCGCCGTATGAACGATAACCTACGATGACGGCGATGAAGATGAGCGCGACCCGTCGCCCGATGAACCAGTATCGCGTTCGGGGGAAAATCACGGACCAGCTAACCCGGTTCTTCCTGAAGCGTCAGATGGGTATCGATTTGCTGCCCGTTTCTAAGGAGGGTGAGCTCAATCCGCGCTCCGGGCTGGTGTGGTTCCAGAATCGTGCTGACATCGTTCATCGACGTTACTTTGCGTCCGTCGATGGAGACTACCACGTCCCCCCCGGCGGGTATCAGGTAGTTTCCAACTCGAACACTCCCTTTGGCGCCAATCAAGCCGCTCTCCGCCGCCGGGCTGCCCGTCAAAACGTTCGTTATGAGTACTCCCGAGTTGGTAGCAAGGTTGAGTACCTCGGCCAGTCCCTGCCAGTCGGACAGGTTGATTCCTTCGAATCCGATGTAGACGCGCCGCACACGTCCGTACGTGATCAAGTCGCTCGAGACTCGGTTGACTGTTTCCACCGGAACGGCGAATCCAATACCTACGCTACCCATGCTGGAAGGTGAAATGATCGCTGAGTTGATACCGATGACTTCACCCTCTGCATTGAGAAGGGGGCCTCCGGAGTTGCCCGGGTTGATGGCGGCGTCGGTCTGGATAATCCCTTCGATGACCCGCCCGTTGGTCGCTTCTATGGACCGGCCCAGAGAACTGATAACCCCGGTAGTCAACGTGCCTTCCAAGCCAAAGGGGTTGCCGATAGCCAGGACCTTCTGACCGACTTGCAGACCCGTGGAGGAACCAAAGGGTATCGGCCTCCATTGAACACCGTTTGTATCCACCTGTATCACGGCGAGATCATTGCTGGGATCGACGCCGACGATCCGTGCGGGGTGTCGGCTGAAGTCTGAAAGGGTGACTTCCAGGCGTTGCGCGTTTTCGATGACGTGGTAATTCGTAACGATACGGCCCTGGCTGTCGATAACAACTCCGGAGCCGGAGCCGGACTCGGGAATGGGGCGCAGAAAGAAATCGTAACTGACAGTTGTCGATGTGATGTTGACGACGCCAGGACTCGACCGTTGGTAGATTTCGATATTGTTGCGCTCGTCCAAAGACAGGCCGCTATCAGGTTCCACGGTTTCCACCCGAGGTGGTGGCAATACAGGTTCCGGATCGGGCAAAGGCTGAGTCAAGGGTGTTGGCGGGATGATCGCCGTTGGGTCCGTGTCTGCCGCCGTGCTGACGGGTGAGGGCGGGTCCGGGCGTGACTCAAGAGCGGCATACACAAGTGCCGCCGTGATGATCGACGCCAGTAGAGCGACTCTTAAGGTAGATTTCATTTGATGCGTTCTATGGTTGATGGATTACCGGTCGGGCCCCTCTGTTCGACCCCTCACTACATCAACCGCGCCGGACCGGATGGCGTCCGGGTCCCCGCATGATTATGACGCATGCAACTCGACAATGTCACCGTCGTCGAGGACGAAGTCGCGGCCGACCATGAGACCATCCGCCTTGGCCTCACCCCATACCTTGGCGAATTTGAGGTCGCTGGCCAGTGTCCGGTGGACCGCACCGGCAAGATCAAGGACCGTGCTGCCGCGTGCCAGCACGAAGGGATCCCGTCGTTCTGTTTTTTTACCGGGCGCCTTGGTGTATACGCGCACGAGCTCCAGAAATTCGTAGATCCTTCGGCTGATCTCTCCAATCCCATCCTGCCTGTGTTCAACTGAGGAGAATCCGGCAATGGGATAGGCGTCTCCGTATATTTCCCTGAGGATTTCTTCCCGATCTGAAGCGCCCGGGGTGTCGATCTTGCTGCCTACGATCATCGTCTTTTTCTGTCCGAGTTCTATCCCGGCTTCCTTGAGTACTTCGAGAGTTGATTCCATGCAGTCGAGTACCGCATCGTCGGACAGGTCGCTGATCCAGAGTACGCCGTCGGCGTTGCTGATTATCTGTGGTACCCACGAATCCATGTGGTCGAATGAAACCGGGGGGAGGTCCACCAGTTGCAGACGGACTTCTTCGAAGACAAGCATTCCGGGGATGGGTACCCGCGTCGTGAAGGGATAGTTGGCGATTTCAGGTGTTGCGTGCGTTAGGGACGCCACCAGGCTCGACTTTCCGGCGTTGGGCGCGCCGACCAGGGCCAGCTGCCGGGCGCCCTCCCGCTCCAGGTGGAAGGGATCTTTTCTTGCCGTCGACTTCTTTTGAGTGCTTTCCTTCCTGAGTACGGATAGTTTGCGTTTGAGCTCCGCTCGTATCTTTTCCGTCCCCTTGTGCTTCGGAATGATCGCCATCATTTCCTGGAGGGCCGCAACCTTTCCCTGAGGACTTTCGGCCGCTTTGAATCGTTTTTCGGCTTCCAGATATTGGGGTGTCAAGTTGGCGGGCATACGGCAAGAATAGCAAAGCCGACCGGCGTGTCGAGAGTAGTAACGAACAAACGAAGTTAACAGTTAAAGGCAGGACGAAAGGCACGCTCCTGACTTTGAACCTTTAACTCGCAACGGGCTCCTTCAACCACCTGCAGGTCGGCAGTATCAGGAGGGTCATGATCGCGGCAATCCAGGCAACGCTGGAGAATCCAGACCGGTCAAACGCCCAGGCGGAAGCCGTTGCGGCGAATGCGATTCCAAGCTGAGAAGCAGCGTTGCGCACAGCCATATACGATCCGCGAACCTCAGACCCGACAAGTTCGGTTGTTAACGCGTGCAGTGGCGCCTGGCGGGCGGCGGCGGTGATGCTGAGCGCACCGACAGCCAGGAAAAGGAGCAATCCCCATTCCAGGTTGGACACTACGAGGAACAGCGGAGCTAGAATAACGTTGGCGGCGAGGATCATGGCTCGTTTACCAACTCGATCTGCGAGCCAGCCCGAAATAGGTGCGGCCGAGGTGGCAGCCACTCCGGCCACCATGAACAACAGCCCAATCCGTTCGATACCGATGCCTTCCGACGCGAGCCACAGGCCGACATACGTAAGAAAACCGACGAGCGCTCCCGAAGTCAAGAATGCCGCCCCCATTCCTGCGACACGGTCGCTGAATCTGAAATGAGCCAGGGCACTAGAGATCGATGCGGGTCCAGGCCGACGATGGTCCGGCGGTAGCAGCAAAACGGCAACGAACGCTATCAAGGCTCCTGCTACGGCGAGTCCCAAAAATACCCACCTCCAGTCGAACCGGGCTGCGACAAATGTGCCGGCCGGTATACTGATAACGAACACGAGGAAATAGGCCATCGATATGATGCCCATTGCTTTTCCGCGTTGCTGGTACGGGTAGTGGTCGCCCGCATATGAGAATGCCAGTGTCGATAGCGTTCCGGCAGAAAGGCCGGTCAGGAGGCGGGCCGCCAACAAGGTGCTAAAATAGGAGCTTTGGTAGGTGAGCAGCGATGCGGTAGAGAACACCACTAGAGCCAGACACATCAAGCGCTTACGACCGATACGGTCCGATGCCATGCCGAGTACCAGCGCGAATGCAGCTGCGGCGAGTGCGTAGACCGTTACAACGGTTCCTGCACGACCGGGAGATGTGTTGAGATCTTCGGCTATTGATGGAAGCAGTGGCGGGATCAGTGCTGCGTCGGTAACGCCCAGGAACAGAATCCCGAACAGGATTGCAGCTACCTTCCACTGGAAGTTGCCGCGTGAATCGGCGCCTGACGACACCGGCGGATTCTATCACAACGTATTCATTCGCCGTGTGTTCGGCGCGCGGTCGAACTGGAAAGGAATCAAATTTGAAGAGCGAGTTCGGGGACCCCGAAGCCATTCAGGAAAAAATCGAGTCGATTCCTGACGAATTACCTATCCTGCCTCTCCGTGACGCAGTCATATTTCCGACTGCAGTGATGCCGTTGACGGTCGGCCGTGAAAGTTCTGTAGAACTGGTCAACGACGTTCAGGACAGCAACGGTCTGCTCGCGGTGCTCACACAACGCGACAAGACGACGGAAGCCCCGGGGCCTGAAGATCTTTACGACACGGGCACGGTATCGGTCATCCACCGTGTCATGCGGACTCCCGACGGGAACCTGTTTGTAATTGTTATGGCGATCGCCCGAATGCGAATCGTCGAATTTACGCAGTTCGAACCCTACCTGAGGGCCCGGCTGGAAGTGCTTTCCGACGACGCCGAAGAAGAAACCGAGGTGGATTTTCAGGCACTTCGGAGAAGCGTTCTGGGCCAGTTTGAACGCGTGATCCGACTCTCACCGCAGCTTCCTGATGATCTGCAGACCTTCGTTATCAACATCGACGAATCCGGACGGCTTGCCGACTACATCGCCACGAACCTGCCCAATCTCCCGGTCGATTCAAAACAGCTCGTATTGGGCTTGACCAGCGCGCGGGAGCGACTGGAGTATTTGAATACCGAACTCGCCAAGGAGCTCGAAGTTCTGGAACTGAGGACAAAAATTCAGAGCCAGGTGGAGGAAGAGGTCGGTAAATCACAAAGGGAGTACTTTCTGCGCGAGCAGCTCAGGGCCATCCAGAAGGAGTTGGGAGAGACCGACGATTCACAACGGGAAATAGACGAGTTGCGGGAGCAAATCGAGAAAGCAAAGCTTCCCGAAGAAGCGGCCAAGGAGGCAGAACGCGAATTGACCCGCCTGGGGCGGATGTCTCCGGCTGCAGCCGACTACACGGTTACACGGACTTATCTGGATTGGTTAGTGACGCTTCCTTGGAACGTGTTGACGACTGAAAAATCCGATATTGTTCACGCAAAGGAAATTCTCGATCGCGACCACCACGCCCTGGAAAAAGTCAAAGAAAGAATTCTCGAATATCTGGCGGTGTTGGAACTACGTCCGGAAGGCAAGGCGCCGATCTTATGTTTCGTCGGTCCTCCGGGTGTGGGGAAGACTTCTCTGGGACGGTCCATCGCCCGGGCAACAGGGCGCCGCTTTATCCGTATGTCGTTAGGTGGAATACGGGACGAAGCTGAGATTCGCGGGCACAGGCGGACTTACATCGGTGCGCTTCCAGGTCAAATCATCCAGAGTATACGCCGCGCTGGTGCCCGCGATCCGGTTTTGATGCTCGATGAGATCGATAAACTGGGCGCCGACTTTCGGGGTGATCCTGCCGCGGCTCTGCTTGAAGTGTTGGACCCGGAACAGAACTCCAGTTTCCGGGACCACTATCTGGATGTCGAGTTCGATCTTTCCCGCGTCTTTTTCATCACGACAGCCAATGTGCTCGACACAATTCCTTCCGCCCTCCGTGATCGCATGGAGACCATAGAGTTGCCCGGATACACGGAGGAGGAGAAGGTCCTTATCGCACGGGATTATCTCGCTCCGCGCCAACGGGAGGAAAACGGCCTGAAAGTCGATCAGATTGAGTTTTCCGAAGCGGCGCTGCGGGACGTCGCCCGGTACTACACCCGTGAGGCAGGTGTCCGGAACCTCGAAAGGGAAATCGGCAACATCTGCAGAAAATATGCGCGCCGACAGTTGGAAGGGAAGTCGCCCGCCCCTGCCATCACGCCGGAAGTGGTTGCCCGCTTGCTCGGTGCGGCCAAGTATAAAGTGGCCGAGGAACTCGAAGAGAGGGTCAAGAGGCCCGGTGTCGCCGTGGGATTGGCCTGGACACCGGTAGGGGGCGAAGTCTTGTTTGTAGAAGCGAACCTGGCCCCCGGCGGCCGTCACCTGACGGTGACGGGTCAGCTGGGTGACGTGATGCAGGAGTCGACCAAAGCTGCGCTGACATGGGTCCGTTCGATGGCCGCGCGCTTGGGATTGGAGTCGGATTTCTACAAGGATCGCGATGTTCATATCCACGTTCCTTCAGGGGCCATACCGAAGGATGGACCGTCCGCAGGGGTCACGATGGTAACGGCGCTGGTCTCCGCGCTCATTGGAGAACCGGTCCGCCCTAAGTTGGCCATGACCGGTGAAATCACTCTGAGCGGTTACGTTCTTCCCGTCGGCGGCATCAAGGAAAAGGTTCTCGCCGCCCGGCGTGCGGGAGTGGAAGAGCTTTTGCTCCCGGCAGAAAACGAAAAGAATGTTCTGGAGGATATTCAGAACGATCTTCTGTCATCGGTTCGGATCCGTTACATCAAGACAATCGAAGACGTGTTGACCTTCGCTTTCGAACGCGAAGTGTTGTCTGCGGAAGTTGTCGCGGCTTCAACTGAGACAGCGCCGGTGTCACGAGGCTAGTTGATGACTCCTTCCTCCGCTTCAGAAACCAAGTTCGCAGCGTGGTTCGAATGTTTCGCCGGCTGTGGTGAGCGAATTTCGCTCGAAGACATCGTTTACCGCTGCCCGTCCTGCAACTCACTACTGGAAGTCCATCATGACCTTGATGCCTTGCGCTCGGTGACGCCGGTTCGCTGGAAGGAGTTGCTTGCATCCCGCTTGGCCTCGGATGGCGGTGTCTGGTCCCAGAAGGAACTCGTCCTCCCCATCGTGAAAGACGCAGACATCGTTTCGCTGGGCGAAGGGAACACGCCGATGCTCGCGAGTCCGCGGATGGCTCGGGCTTTGGGGGTGAGAGAGATTTTCGTCAAGCAGTGCGGCACCTCGCATACCGGTTCCTTCAAGGACCTTGGTATGACAGTACTTGTGTCCATGGTCAACCGGATCCGGTCCCGGATCCGTGCCGTTGCGTGTGCTTCGACCGGGGATACCTCGGCAGCTTTGGCCGCATACTGCGCGGCAGCAGGAATACCGTCCATAGTATTCCTGCCCAAAGGCAAGGTGTCGTTGCCACAGTTGATCCAGCCCATTTCAAACGGCGCACTGACGCTGTCGCTCGATACCGATTTCGACGGTTGCATGGAACTGGTCCAGAAGATTACTGAGGACTCTTCGATATATCTGGCGAACTCAATGAACTCCTTGAGGGTCGAAGGGCAGAAAACGATCAGCCTGGAAATCATCCAGCAATTGAGATGGGAGGTGCCCGATTACGTTGTTGTCCCCGGCGGCAACCTCGGCAACATTTCGGCGATCGGTATGGGTTTCATGCTGGCCAGAGATCTGGGAATAATTGATCGTCTGCCCCGACTCGTCTGCGCGCAGACGGAAATGGCAAATCCCTTGTTTCGCGCCTACCAATCGGGATTCGAACGTTTCGAGCCGATTGTTGCGGGTCCGACGATGGCGACTGCCATTCAGATCGGCAATCCGGTCAGCTTTCCGAAGGCTGTCCGGGCGCTTCAGGCCAGTGACGGCATCGTCGGACAGGTGAGCGAGGCGGAGTTGGGGGATGCAGCCGTGTTCGGTGACGGTTTCGGGCTTTTCAATGACCCTCAAACTGGTGTTGCAATTGGAGTTACAAGAAAATTGATCGCATCTGGAGATATCGAGAAAGATGCTCGAATCGTTGTCATCAGCACCGCCCATGGGCTGAAATTTGTCGACTTCAAATTGAAATTGCATCAGGGCAAGGTTCCTGGTACCGACCCTGCGCTCCGGAACCTGCCGATCGAGGTTCCTGCCGACATCGACAAGGTACGGAGAGTCCTCGATGGCAGCCTACCTGCTTGACAATCCCTTGCAACGAAAAGCTATACTTTTTCAATAAGTTAGCGTTGTTCGAAGGTGATTTGTGGTCAAAATGAACACATTACTGCGGCTGTTGTGCGCATTACTGGTGGTCACGTGTGTGTCCGTGCCGGTAGCGGCCCAGTCTGTGTTCCATTTTCCGCGCGTCTCTATGAGCGAGGGAGGCGGTGTCGGAGGGGGCGACGGTCGGTCCTCGCATGTCACGGTTACCAACCCGTCGGAGTCTACGGCTGAAGTCGAATTCGAGCTGATTGGGCTGGACGGATCCCAGGTCGGGGCTCCAGCCAATCCGGTGCGTTACCGGGTCGAACCCGACAGCATTCTGTCGATGGGGATTGACACGGTCTTTGCGACCTCAGGTGCGGCCGGGTGGATTCGCGTCAGCAGCGATCAGTCGGGCTTGGCAGCCCGGCTCCAAACAGGAGACTTCGCCACCAGCCTCGAGGAAATCGCACCCGGCATTCCTCTGGCCGATCAGCTTGTGGTCATCCCGAGCGGGGACCCACAGGCGCTGCGTGTTTTGCGAGTCGTCAATCCGTCTGACAGTCTAACTGCCGTAAACGTGACGGTCTTTGATAATCAGGGAAACGTTGCGGAGAGCTTTGCCGTGGCGCTGGAGGCCTTTTCGGGTAGTGATTTCAGCTTGGTCTCTTCAGGGGCGGGGGCGCGGATCAGTTCGAGCCAAGCCGTTGTGGCCCAGGTGGAAATCAGCACAGACGATTCGCTGTTGCTGCTCAACGGTCAGGCAGCAAGCGGCTTGGCAGCAGCGTTTCGAGTTGCACCTCATGTAGTGATCGGTAATGGCTTTGAGTCGACCCTCGTATTGTCCAATCCGACAGGGCAAACCATTAACGTGTTCGCGACCTTGTTCAGTCAATCAGGCGGTCCCGTCCATATTTCCCAGAGCCGGCCGCCCAGGCATGCCCTGGCGATCCCGGCCAACGGATCTGTTTCGATCGGTGCCGGCCGACTCACCGGGCTTCTGTTTGTTCCGGCCGTGGACGGCTGGATCGAAATTGAATCCCCGAACGTCGCGTTGGCAGGTGGACTGATCGTGTCACAAGGTCGGAATCGGACGATCTATCCACTACAAGTGGAGTCCGAGGCCAAGGTCTTCTATCCGCAGTCGGAAGTACTCGATTCTCAGTTTGCAGCTTTGGTGGTGACCAATCCGTCCGGGATTCCTGCCGATGTCGAAATCTCGGCGATCGATGCGGATGGTTATACATTGGCCCGGTCCTCGTTCGTTGTTGCGGCGAAGAGCAAGATGACAGGGCTTGTCGGCGAACTGTTCCCCGGAATTGATTTGAATCAGGGAGGCACCCTGACCTTGAGGTCTTCGTCTTCCACTTACGGGCTTCTGATGGTCGGCCCCACAGATGGCTTTCTTGCTGCGGCCGGAGCGGAGACACTGTCCGCCGGATTTTCCGGCGACCCAGGGCTTCGGCCGGAAATCACGTCGATAGAACCCGAGCAGGTACGGTCTGGAGATACCGTGCGTATCCGCGGGCAGTTACTCAATGTTAACACCTTGCTCCTGGGTGGCCTTCCGGTGAGTGCGCGTTCACTGGCACCCGGCATTGCCATTCTTTCTGTGGTTGTGCCGGATATTGAAGCCGGTTTCGTCGATTTCAAAATTCGAACCTCGGACGGTCTCGAGTCCGAGCCGTATACGATTCTCGTGCTTCCGTCCGACCAGCAATCCTTACGCGAAGTGCGAGGACGGGCTTTTTTCCAAAAAATCGATCTCGAGGCGGATGGCCTTGATCTCTCCCAACCTGTCATGGTGCCGATTCGTGAAGCGCGGGTCGATGTATTCAGCCAGTTGACCGGCGCAGTGTTCTCGGTTGCGGGTACCGACCGGTACGGGAACTTCCGGGCTTTGGTTCCTGTCGGTTCGGAGTATGCATTACGTGCCCTGAGCCAATCGTCTGAGTCCGGAGTGGCCGTGGCGGACAACACGAGCGGCGGTGCCCTCTATTTAGTCAGCGCAGGTATAGAGGTCGAGACTGCTCCGGTGTTGCTTGCCCTGGACGCGGACCGTACTTCGGGCGCTTTTAACATCCTGGAAGTGATTCGACAGGGTAACGCCTTTCTCAGGGCGATGGATTCGGATCTGCCGGTGCCGACCATGGGCATCTTCTGGAGTCCGAACAATACTGCGACCGCAGGTGACGCTGACCAGGGTCAGATTGGCGGTACGTTCTTCAACGCAGAAACGAACACGGCGTTCATTCTGGGAGACCGCGCAACGGATTCGGATGAGTTTGATGACTCCGTAATTCTCCACGAGTATGCGCACCTGTTGGCAACGAGATTCTCGAGAGATGATTCTCGTGGCGGCCCCCACGTGCTTGGCGACGCACTCGATCCGAGAGTGGCCTGGTCGGAGGGTTGGGCGAATTTCTTTTCCGCTTTGGTTCGCAACAGTCCGATCTACAGGGACTCGCTGGGTTTTGGTGGTGAGGCTGTCCTGGAATATAACCTGGAAGAAAACGTACCCATCGGGGATCAACCCGGCTACTGGAGTGAATTTTCGGTCCACTCGATTCTGTGGGACCTGGCAGACTCGACCCCGGATACTGGGGATGCTATCGAGATTCCACTTCCTGTCATATGGGAAGCTTTTCTTCAGTTGAGTGATGACACCTTCGTCTACGTCCCGTCGTTTCTGGATCGCCTGACATCGTTGTTGCCTCTCGAGGCGTCTGGAATTGAGCAGATCACACGGATGCGTTCCATCGACTATGTCGCGTCGGCCCTGCCCAGTGTGTCGAATCCTTTTCCGCGTTTGGTGGGAGGCACAGACACAGTCACCGGCGATGTAGATTCGCTTTCAAGAGGGCGTGTCAACCTGGCTCAATCTGCGCACCACTATGTTTTCGACGTGGATGGCGGTGCAGTCTCCATTCGTCTGGACATTACGGGCCTGGGCCAGGGCCAAAACCCCAACTCGAACGATCTGGATCTGTTCTTGACGGATTCCGGGGGCCGAGTTTTGGCCCGATCGGATCGGGGCCTGGACGGACAATCCGAGTTGATCTCGACGTTCCTTCCTGCCGGTCGCTATGTGATCGAGATCCGGAGTTTCTATACGCAGGGCGAGACAGGCGCGCTGGTCTTCAACTCCGGTTCCTACAGTCTTCAGATACGCCTACCGTAAAAATTTCATAGTTGAAGATTACGAACTGCTCTTCTGATGGGGAAACCAGACTCAGGACGGTAGGTCCCGGCTAAGAAATTTCCATACGTACAAGAAATGTCCGGATCAGGAAGCGTCCTGGTAGGAATCGAGAGCCGCCCGCACTCCAGCGCCGGGGGAAGCGCTGAATCCCATCTCGGAAAGGATTTCTTCCAGTCCGTTGATCAGGAGCAGCACGTTGTTGCGTTGAGATGAATATCCCATCAAACCGATCCTCCAGATCTTCCCCTTGAGATCGGTTAGCCCGCCGACGATTTCTATTCCGTAACGCTTGAGGAGCTTCGACCTTACCTCGGCTTCGTCGATGCCGTCGGGCACCTTCACGGTGTTTACGGTCCAGGCACGTACCTCGCTTTTGGCAAACATCTCCAGACCCATCGCTTCCAGACCCGCGACAAGCGCGAGATGGTTTTCCCGGTGCCGCGCGAAGCGATTGGCGAGACCTTCCTCTTCGATGACCCGTAACGATTCCCGCAACGCGTAGTTCATCGAAATCGGAGCCGTGTGATGATAGCGGCGATCGCTGCCCCAGTACTTTTCAAGCATGGACACATCCAGGTACCAGCTCTGAACGGGTTCTTTGCGCGACCGCAGCTGTCGAATCGCGTTCGGCGACAGCGTAACAGGAGCGAGTCCCGGGGGACAGCTCAGGCACTTCTGGCTGCCGCTGTATACGAAGTCGAGTCCGTTGGTCGCCACGTCGACGGGTTGACCTCCAAGCGAGGCTACAGCGTCCACGATCGTGATGATGTCGTCGTCACGTAGCAATTGTGCGAGGGGTTCGATGGGCTGTGCTACACCTGTGGAAGTTTCGACATGGACGAAGGCCACGACTTTCGGCCGTTTTTTTTGGATGGCCTGGCGTAATTGATCGGGGGTGACGGCCTCGCCCGGAGAGGCTTCTACGATCTCGACCTCCCCCCCTGCCCGGTGCGCAATCTGTAGCATGCGATCGGCGAAGAATCCAGCCGAGCAAACGAGGACGGCGTCCCCTGGCTCGATCATGTTGACCATGGCCGTTTCCATGCCTGCGGTTCCTGTTCCCGAGACCGGCAGCGTGAGGGGGTTCTCCGCTTGAAAGACACCCCGGAGGCCTTTCTGGATTTCGTCCATCACGTCCAGAAAAACAGGATCCAGATGGCTGACCAGGGTCTGCGACATGGCTTTGAGCACACGGGGGTCGACATCGCTCGGGCCAGGCCCCAACAAGATTCGGAACGGAGGGTTGAACTCTTTCACAGTTGTAGCGACTCCATTGGTAAGTGGCGTGGTTGGTAGCGTCCCAGAATGTTTTTTGGACTTATACGCTAGGAAAATCTGATTGCGGGAGTCTTCAAGATGGAGATTATAACCGCTTGCGGCAGACTTTACGAACCCTCGACACAACCCTTCGCCAGTGAAAGTGCCAGTCGTACTGCGTCTTCGGGTGTCGCTACAGCTTGAAATTCAGGTTCCGCGTAGCGGATTCCATTGCGGACGGCGTCCCATGTGCGGAGCCCCACGACCGGTGTGCCCACCTTGATGGCGAGGGCAATTTCCGAAAGGGTCCCAGGACCGCCTGCGATCGCTATGATAGCGTGTGCAGTCAGGACGTTGATCGCGTTCCGGGCGTTGCCCATACCCGTAACGATCGGGAGTTCGACCCAGCGGTTTGCGTGCCCGTCGTTGTCGTCGGGAAGGATACCCACGACCAAACCGCCGGCTTCTGCCCCACCGCGGGCCGCGGCTTCCATCACGCCGCCACCACCACCACAGATCAGCACAGCACCGTGCTCAGCGATACCGCGACCCACGCTTTCAGCGATTCTGGAAATTTCCGCGTCACACTGTCCGGAGCCCATGACGCCTATCCGTAATTTCCGTTCCATCCCTTAGTGTTGCCCTACCGTCTGAAATACACAACGCAGAGACGCAGAGGCCGCAAAGAAAAATTCCTTTGCGTCTCTGCGCCTCTGAGTTAACAGTCATTTATCGTTCGGTGACACCCACCAGAGGCGGGTTTGATGAAACTCGTCACGGGTTCAGTTCATCATCGCGCGGATACGGTTTACATCTTTTAAGTACGACTCTATTTTAGAGTTGTCCTCGGAGTCGGCAGAGTGCTTGAGAAACCACTTGAGATCGCTTGCAGCTCCCCTGAACTGGCGTAGCTGAAGACGCAGAAGGCCGCGCTCTTTGTAGAGTTCCAGGGTGTCGGGTTCGGTCAGTATCATCAGGTCCAAAATCACGAGGGCCTTGTCGAACGTCTGTGCTTGAAGGTATATCGCCCTCAGGTTGACCAGCATGCGCGTGAGGATATGGCGGTTGGTGACCCGCCGCAGCCACTGTTCTGAGCTTCGACCGGTTTCGAGTTGTCCGGGTGGAAGCAGTCCACGACAGTCGTCGCGTGTGAGGATGGCTCCCTGGTTAAAGGGATCGACGAAAATTTCTTCGGTTCGGGATAAGTACTTGACCAGGAAGTGGCCCGGCATTCCGACTCCATCGATATTGAAACCGACGCGGCGGGCAACCTCAATGTAGATGGCCGACAGGGTGATGGGGATCCCCTTCCGCCGCTCGATGACATCGTTCAGGAAGCTGTTGCGAGGGTCGTAGTATTTTTCCGCATTACCCTCAAACCCGTAATCGAGGAAGAGAACCTGGTTGATCGCCGCAATGGTTTCTATTGGAGAAGAATCGGTGGCCGTTTTGTTTTCTACGCTATCAGCCATGCGATCGAGTTCGTCCAGATATGGGGTCAGCGACAGGTGCGGGTACTCTTCACAGGCCAGGAGCAGAGCGGCCTCGGCCAGAGGGATGCCTAGATCCGGTAGTGTGATCAGCTCCTTAAATGTCTCTCTGGATCGTGTCGTCATGCCAACCGCTCCTCGAACCAACTTTCAAAATCCTGAATCGATGCGAGAATCCAATCCGCTTCCCTCAGTTGAGACCGATCGTAGGAATGTTCCAGCGCAAGACATCGAAGGCCCGCGGATTTCGCTGACCGAATGCCTCCGACGGAGTCTTCCACGGCCAGGCACCGATGGGGCTCGAGCGGACCGTGGCGTTCCCCTAAGAGCTCGGTGGCTTTGAGGAAGGGTTCGGGACTTGGCTTTCCAGCGTCGACATCTTCGGCGGCCACGATGACGGAGAAGTAGGTCCCAAGGGCGCCCTCTTTGAGGATCCAGTCGATTTCATCCCTTCGGGCACCGGAGGCCATCCCCAGCGGACAGCTCTCCGCTGCCGCTTGCACCGCCCGCACAGCGCCCTCGAAAAGTACGTGCCTCTCGCCCAGGAGCCCGAAGTAGCTTTTCGATTTGCGAGCCACAAGCGTTTGCAGTGTGTCGGAGGTCAGGTCCAGGTTGTGGTCACCATATAGCGCGCGAAACAAGTCCCAGTCGTTGAGCGCCAGGTATCGTTCGTAATATGCAGTGTCGGTCAGTGAAAGTCCTTCTTCGCGTGCGATGATTCGGAAGGCTTCCAGATGAATCGGTTCGTCGTTGGCCAGGACGCCATTGAAGTCGAAGATTACGGCTTGAAACATGGTGATCGCGCTTGTGCCCGGTCCCAACAGCGGCGAGGGGGCATTAGCTAAGTTACCATGGTTCCCACGTTGGGCCCGTGTGGGTCGAACAGGGCATTGCCTATCCGTCCCAGACCACTGCTATTTTTCGTTCGTGGGCTGTTAAAGAAGCCGTCGAAATGCACCCGAGTTCCTAACTGATAAGATACGAGACTGCCTATGAATTACGACGTCATCGTTGTTGGCGGTGGAGCGATTGGGCTGGCCCTGGCTCGCAGCTTGGCCGGGGACCGATCCGTTCTCCTGATCGAGCGGGGCTCGATCGGCCGGGAGTCGTCGTGGGCGGCAGCGGGAATGTTGTGCCCGCACAGCGAGGCCGATACCGACGACGCGTTATTGAGGTTGAGCCTCCGAAGCCTGATCATGTACCGGTCTTTTGCAGCGGAACTGTCCGATGAGACCGGCATCGATATCGAATACCAGGACGACGGCGTGATAGTCCTCGCTTCGGACCCGCCGGAATACGAGTCCCTGCGGCATCGGTGTGAGTGGCAGCAGCGGTCTGGATTGGACGCGACCATGCTTTCTGCCGCCGACGTCCGGAGGCGGGAACCCCGTTTGACCCTTGAGATCGAGGGGGCGATGTTCTGTCCGGGTGATCATCAGATCCGTCCCCGAAGACTCATCGAGGCTCTTCGGCGCTCGTGTGCGATTCGCGGCGTCGAGATTCTGGAAAACACTCCGGTCCGAGCCGTGGTTTCGGCCGCGGACCGTGTGGAGGGCGTGCGGGCCGTTTCCGAGACCTTTGCTGCCCCGACCGTCATTCTGGCCGCCGGAGCATGGGCGTCCGAGATTGATGGCATGTGTCCGAGGATTCACATGAAGCCGCGGAAAGGACAGATACTCTCGCTCGAGATGCCGGGTCGGACGTTCCGGCACCTGATTCGATGGCGTCGACTTTATTTCGTTCCGAGGAGGGACGGAGAACTCGTTGTCGGTGCGACGAACGAAGATTGTGGATTCGACCGCCGGCCCACGGCGGCGGGTTTGAGTGGATTGCTGGCCGATGCTCAACGGCTGTCTTCCGACGTCGGCAACTATCCGATTCTGGAAACGTGGGCGGGTCTGCGTCCGGCGACCGAAGACGGTCTTCCGGCCATCGGAGCTTCCGGAATCGATGGGCTCTTCTATGCTCTCGGCCACTATAGAAATGGAATCCTCCTGACGCCGGTCACCGCGAAAATCATAAATGCGCTGACGCGAGGGGACACGCCTGATGCAGAGGTGTCTGCTTTCTCGCCACTGCGTTTTTCCAAGTAATACACAGCAGGTTTTTCTTTCCCATCAGGCTGGTATAATTGCGTCTTCATGATTGATTCCACGATCATTGGGAAGGTCGAGCGAGGGGAACGGCTCAGTTTCGAGGACGGCGTAACTTTGTACGAGTCCGATGATGTTTTTGGAGTCGGCCGGCTCGCGCATCTAGTCCGTCTTCGCTTGAACGGGAACGCCGCCTACTACAACGTGAACCGCCACATCAACTATACAAATATTTGTGTTATCGATTGCCAACTTTGCCAGGGAGCGTATGCGCGGAAGCCCGGCGAAGAAGGTGGCTATGCGATGACCCTGGACAATGTTTTCGGGTTTGCGGCACAGAAATACAACGATTCGGTGACGGAGTTTCATATCGTAGGCGGCCTCAACCCTGCGCTGTCCTTTGATTACTATCTCGATTTACTGCGGGGGCTCCGGGAAAGGTTCCCTTCGGTGCATCTGAAAGCGTTCACGATGGTGGAGCTCGATTTCTTTGCCAAGATTACGCGGAGACGGCTGGAGTGGGTTATTGAACAACTTCTTGAGGCGGGCTTGGGGAGTTGTCCAGGAGGTGGCGCCGAGATTTTTTCCGAGAGGGCCCGTCCGCTGATTGCGGGCCACAAGATGTCAGGAGAACGCTGGCTGGAGTGCGCGCGAACCCTTCACAAAATGGGCGTCCACTCCAATGCCACGATGTTGTACGGCCACGTCGAGACGATCCCCGAGAGGATCGATCATTTGGTCAGATTGCGCGAACTTCAGGACGAAACCCAGGGATTCAATTGTTTTATTCCTCTCGCCTTTCACCCGGAAAACACAGCCTACGATCAGTTGCCGCCAACCACGGGGACCGACGACCTCAAGACGATCGCCCTGGCCCGGTTGATGCTCGACAATTTCTCCCACATTAAGGCCTACTGGGTAACGATCACACCGGAACTCGCTCAGATTGCCCTCCGTTTCGGGGCCGATGATCTGGACGGCACGATCATAGAAGAGCGAATCATCCACGGTGCCGGAAGCGAGACCAGCCTTGGGTTGACGCGGCAGCGGATTGAACTGTTGATCCGGGATGCCGGCTGCGTCCCCATCCAGCGCGACACTCTCTATAATCCCGTCAATGCGAAAGTCGCCTCTTCCTAGAGGCATCAGAATTCGGAATTAACGCAGAGGCGCGGAGACGCAGAGGTTTTTTTAAATTCTCTCTGATCTGCGTCCTCAGCGACCTTTGCGTCTCTGCGTTTAAATTTTCATTTTTAGGATCGGAAGGTTATTTCGGCCAACATGAACGCCATTCCTTCGGGTACGATGTTCAGCTCCACAAAATCCGTCTTCAGCAGCTTTCGAATGTCGTCCACGACGTCCTGGTCGATGTGGTCGATTCGGAACGTCGCCCGGTGCAAACCCGCTTCCGATAGCAGTTCGCAATCCAGAGCTTCCAGGCGCTTGATGATCCAGTGCAGTCGACCCGCGAAGGTGGTGGTGTCCACTTTGCCGTCGATCTTGACAATAGTTTCTTCGGGCAACCAGCAGAATTTGTCCCCGCCATAGAGTATCCGGTAGTTGCTGCGTTTGACTTCAAGCACCAGCCCGGCATCCTTGGGGATGCCGAGCTGAGATCGATGATAGGAAGATCCGCAGTAAATGAACTCGCCGACTTCGATGCGATTGGCTTTCACCTGCGTTATCCAGGGGGCACGGTATTCAGCCCGTCGCGCAGACAAAATCAGCGATGGACTCCAGATCGATTCGGGGGTTTTCGCCACACGTGGTGCATTTCGGATCTTTGCGGACTTTCACTTGACGGAACGTCGCTTCCAGAGCGTCGTAGACCAGGAGTCGGCCTGAGAGGGTTTCCCCGATACCGAGCAGGAGCTTTATGGTTTCCGTTGCCTGAAGAACGCCTATCGTTCCAGGAAGGACACCCAGGACTCCGGCTTCCGCACAGCTGGGAGCCAGCTCAGGTGGGGCGGCTGCCGGATATAGACACCTGAAGCATGGCCCTTCGTGGGGGACGAATGTCGAAACCTGTCCATCGAACCGGAAGATGCTGCCATAGGCTACGGGCTTGTTGAGCATGACAGCCGCATCGTTGACCAGATATGCCGTAGAGAAGTTATCCGATCCGCTGACGATGACATCGTATTCCTTGAAGATTTCGAGCACATTGGAGGCATCGAGCCTGAGGCTATGGGTGGGGACTTTAACGTCGGGATTCACCTCGAAAAGAGTCCGGCGTGCAGAGTCGGTTTTCGGCACACCGATTGATGATGTCCAATGCAGAATCTGCCGCTGGAGATTCGATTCGTCCACGACGTCGTCGTCGATGATGCCGATCGTCCCCACTCCGGAGGCTGCCAAGTAGATCCCGGCTGAAGAACCCAGTCCCCCGGCTCCAACCAGCAGGACCTTGCTAGCAAGAAGCTTCAGTTGTCCTTTTTCTCCAACTTCCGGAATCAGCACATGACGGCTGTAGCGAGCCATCTGGTCCTTTCCCACGGTTTCGGGTACGACCAGCTTAAAGCCCTTGTCTTTCCAATCACGGATGCCGCCGGCCAGCGATTGAACCTTGGAATAGCCAAGCTGATTCAGGCTCTTCGCCGCGAACGCGGACCGGACACCCCCGGCGCAGTAAACGACGATGGGATGATCCTTGTCCGACAGCATCTTCTCGACTTTGACTTCCAGAAAGCCTCGCGGCAGAAACTCGGCGCCTTCGATATGGCCTTGGTCCCACTCGTCTTTTTCCCGGACGTCCAACAGGGTGAAATCCCTATTGCTGTCGAGTTTAGCGTTTATTTCCTCAGGAGTTACCTCCTCAATTTCCTGCTTCACACCGGCGAGTAATTCGTTGAAATTGGGACTCATAGTGCTCCTCGATCGCCCGAATACTTCTTAATCCGATTTAAATTGATCAACTTTGTCATGTATCCGACTATTTAAAGTACAACAATGCTCCGGCATTGCGCAAGACTTCTGCCCGAAACGGCGGTGCCGCCTACGTTCAATCGCCCTCGCCCTCCTGTTCCCAAGCCTCCCCCCGCCTCCTGAGTTCGTCGAGAACATTCTGCATTCGCACGTGCCAGTCCCGGACTGCAGACTCGTCGGCGTCAGGGGGTATCCAAATCGCGGGTGCCGCAAATAGCATTGCCTGCGAGAACGGCATCGGGATCTGGAAGTGGTCCCAGCTGCTGAGTTGAATCTTACGCTTCAACGCTATGTGAAAGCAGAAAATTCCAGCTCCCGTTTTACGGGCCAGTATGATCGGGCCAGCCTTGGCGACATAGCGTGGACCTCGTGGGCCGTCTATCGTGAAGCCGACATCATGATTGCTGCGGATTTCGCAAACCATCTGGGCCAGAGCCGGGCCTCCTGCGCGTGAGCTGGAGCCCCGGGCTGCCCCGTACCCAAGACGCCGGATGCACGCCGCGATGATTTCACCGTCGAGGTTCAGGCTTGTCATTACGACAATGCCCCTGTGTCTCCAGCGCCACGTGGCAGGGAATATGCGCCCGTGCCAGCACGTGAATATGGCGCGTCGTCCCGTTTTTTGGATTTCCTCGAGGTGTTCGAAGCCCGTCGCCTGCCATCGCAGACTGCGACCGATCAACGCGATCGCCCAGTAGCCGATCCATGAAACGAGGCTGATCTTGATGCGCTCGGTTCTTGAGAAACGGCGCGGCTGACCGACCTCCATTCAAATGTAGTCTTTGGGGTTTCGAGTGAACTTGTCGTAACAGGCGGACGAGCAGAAGTAATACTCCTTGCCCTTGTATTCGGATTTGAATTCCGCCATGTCGGGGTCGGTTGGCATTTTGCAGACCGGATCAGTTTCCATCGCAGCTCCTTCTGTGAAATAGGGGGCAGTCCCTAGAATTTCCCCCAAGGATAAATCAAAACGAGTGCGCTGCAAACTCGGGTCGTGGATTTGCCGCTCAATGGGCCGCAACGGACGTACGGCATCAGATCTGTCTAGAGAGTGAGAGAGAGACCGGAGTGAAGGCAAGATCAGGTGTTCGGACGTCCCATTTGTGCTGTTCCGAGTGTGGGTGGAATGGCACCCGGGGCTGCGAACCTATTGAAGACTTTGGAGAGACTATGATGGGCTAACTGGAAGCCGCTACAGGGATTACGACGAGGCCCATGGGATCCCGAACGACGCCTTCCACACCCAGCGATTCAAAGATCAACGCAGTCTGTTTGACGCGCTGAGCAGGCACGGTCAATATCTTTATTGGGCACGCGGATTCTTTCATCTGCATTACGGCCGCCGACAGTTCCCATAGGTTGTTTCCGGTAACCGCCAGTTCTTCCACCATGCCTTCCAATCCTTCCGGAAATCCTGTCCAGTAGGCATCTGTTGTGTGCATCACGTGCGGGCGCTCCCCGGTTTCGAAGTTGTCGCTCTTCCTGATATCTGTATCGACTTATTTTCTGGTCTGGGTTACTAAAATATCGAAATTAAGAGGTGAGGGGACAGACGATTCAATGGCCGAATCGCTGATTCCCAGGGCTGATGAGATTGCGGTGAGTTCCGAGCGAGTTTGGGGATTCGGTCGTTTGTCCCCTTTATTTGCATACAATAGCGAACATGAAGATGTTGCTGTTCGATGTGGATTTGACGCTTGTGAACACAGGAGGTGCGGGCATACGGGCCTTAAATCAAGCCACTGAAGAGGTTTTGGGTTTCCCCGAAGCCATGGCAGCTATCACGCCCCATGGTAAGACCGACCCAGCCATCGTCCGCGAAATCATTACTCAAAATAACCAGAAAAGTATCAAGGATTTGCAGCATGTTACAGCGGATATCCTTGACAAATACTTGATATATCTGGAGCGGGAAGTTTTCGATTCAGACGGCTATCGCGTTCTTCCGGGAATCGGTCGCTTGCTCGAAGAATTCAGTGCCCGTGAGGACGTTCGCCTGGGGCTGGCGACCGGAAACCTGGAGCGGGGTGCCCGGATCAAACTGGAGCGCGGCGGGCTCAATGGGTACTTTGGGTTCGGCGGCTTCGGTTCCGACGCTGAGGATCGCCGGGAACTGGTCCTCCAGGCGGCCCGGCGGGGTAACCCTGAGAGCAGTGTCGATGTCGCCCGAGCCGACACATACGTCATCGGCGACACGCCAAAGGACATCGAAGCCGGCAAGCAGGCAGGGTTTCAGACCATAGGGGTTGCCACCGGGAGTTACTCGGTGGAGGCGCTCCTAGCGACGGGGGCCGACGTGGTTATCGAAGACTTTATTGTTGGCCGCGATCAGTTCCTGCGTTCCACCCGCGCTGCGTAGACGTCGATGCGTTCGAGCGGGCTCTCGTTATCCGTTTCGACGGCCGCGATACGTTCAACGACATCCATTCCCGCTGTGACTCTTCCAAACACGGTATAGAAGTTGTCCAGGGCGGGTTGATCGTCCAGGACGATGAAGAACGAGGTCAAGGCACTATCGATTTCCTCGCCACGCGCCATTGAGACGATTCCTGCGACGTGTTTAATCTCGTTTATTTCTGCGGCAATGGGCACCACGAACTGTTCAGCGTTCTGAGGGTAGGGTTCCGTTCGAGTATTCAGGTCGCCCGTCTGGATCACGAAGCCAGGGGCCACCCGGTGGAACGCCGTCAGATCATAGACGCCTAAAAATGCCAGGCGCAGGAAGTGTCTGACGTGGTCGGGCGCTTCCTCCGGAAAGAACTCCAGCGTGATATTCCCGAACGCAGTTTCCAACACCGCCTGATATTCGCCCAGTTCTTCGATGGTTTCCTGACTGAACGGGGGCACCGGTGGCGGGGGTATGTCCCGGATCCTGACGTCGAGGATCTCAACGCGTTCAAGCGCGATCTGTCCCTCGTCGGTTGGGGTCATGGAGATTTCATCGAGGACTTCCAGCCCTTCGACCACGTGGGCAAAGGCCGTGAATTGGCGGGTGAACTGAGGCTGATCACCGATGCAAATAAAGAACTGCGAGCCGGCGCTGGAAGGCTCACCGGGGAGCAGCGTTGCCACGACGGTTCCCGACACAAATTCGATGTCGCTGATCTCAAGTTCCAGACCCATGTTAAATCCCCCGGCGCCGTACTCCGTCGTGCGGTCCGGATCTTTGGTGTAGGGGTCCCCGGTCTGGACGATGCCGGTCGGCACCATGCTGTGGAAGGTCGTGCCGTCATAGAAATCTTCTTCGACGAGTCGAATGAACTGGTCCACGTGGGCCGGCGCCGCGTCAGGATAAAACTCAATGACAACCTCGCCGACGGCGGTTTCGATCACCGCCTGAAGCTCGTGCGGGTCAGCGGGAATTGGCCGGGCCGTGTCTGAACTTAAACGATGGGTCCTGCCCGAGGAGCAGAAGTAAAAAAAGGTATCGCATGATGGCTGTTTTTTCCGGCTATATGGCAACGAATTTTATCACGACAGGTCCGACCCTCTTCGAAGCGAACCGTCTCCGTATCGATCGTTAATCTTGTCCAGAGCCTGGGCCAATCGTTCGTCCTGTTCGGTGGTTTCGAAAAGCGAGAGTTGTGCCTCATCGTTGCTTGCCCGAAGCAGGTTGCTGGTTCCGACGCCGATCAACCGGACGCTTTCCTCCAAAGGGAACTTTTCGAACAGCGTCCGGATCAGCGCGAAGATTTCATTTCCTGTGTTGAGCGCCTCGGGTACCGATTTCTGTCGGGTGAAGGTGGTGAAGCTCGCATATCTCAGTTTGAGGCTTATCGTCCGTGTTTTGAAGCCCTGGCGGCGCAATCTGGCAGCGACCTTGTCTGAGAGCCCCCGCAGCGTTTTCAACAGAAGATCGTTGTCGGACGTATCGTGTTCGAATGTTGTCTCGTTGCTGATGGATTTAGGTTCCCACGCCGAAACGACAGGCCGTTCGTCCTCACCGCGAGCCAAGTGCCAGAGGTGCTCACCGGACGCACCGAGCGTTTCGATCATTTTCTCGCGCCCGATGGCGGCGAGTTCTCCGATCGTGTGAACGCCGAGCTTCCGGAGGCGGGTGGCTGTTTTTGGGCCGACGCCCCACAGCTTTGAAACTGGAAGAGCGGCAAGAAAGCTCTCGACTTCGGTATTCCCGACGACAACGAACCCGTCGGGTTTATCCAGATCGGATGCGATTTTGGCCAGGAACTTGTTGGGTGCCACCCCGACGGAAGCCGTCAGACCCGTCTCTTTCTTTATGGTGGCCTTGACCTCGCGGGCGATCCCTTCGGCGGGTCCCATCAGCGCTGTGGAACCGCTTACGTCGAGAAATGCCTCGTCGATGCTGATGGGTTCGACCATGTCCGTATATCGGCGCAATATACCCATGATGGCCACGGAAACCTCCTGGTAGCGGACCATCCGAGGGCGCAGATAAACGCCGTTCGGGCAGCGCCTCCAGGCGTGGCTGATTGGAAGAGCGGAGTGAATACCGAATTGGCGTGCTTCGTAGGAACAGGCGGCAACGACTCCCCGCCCGGTTCCGGCTTTAGGGTCGGCGCCCACGATGACAGCTCGGCCCGCGTATTCGGGTTGATCGAGTTGCTCGACAGACGCATAAAAAGCGTCCATGTCCACGTGCAGGATCTGACGCATCAAGCTCGGGAAGAATCTATCTGAGTTAGATGTGGTACATCACGAGGCGTTCCCGGCTTCGATGCTGCCGTACGAGGTCGGCGTAGGTGACTCCGTTCAGGACCGAAGCGATCGCGCAGTCGACCTCGGCCCAGACAGGTTTGAACTGGCATGTGCTTTCCCTGTCACAGTCGTTTTCGAAATTGCCGGACTCCAGGCACGAGAGCTGAACAAAAGGACCGCTGATGCTCTGTATGACATCGCCGATCGTGATCTCCTCGGGAGGACGCGCCAACACGTAACCGCCGTCTGTACCCCTCTTGCTGCGAACGATATCGACCCGCTTGAGCACCTGCATGATCTGAAAGAGAAATTTGGCGGGTATGTTCTGGTGCTCGGCTATGTCCTGGACGCGGATCGGTGAATCAGGATCGTAGTTGAGCGACAATTCGAGCACGGCCGAACATGCGTATTCGTCCTTTGCTGAGATCTTCATGCCGCCCCACTATAGCACGCGAGAATGCCTGTAATTACCGACTAAGCGCTTTGGAATCACCGCAAAGGCGCACGGGCACAAACAAGAAAATGATGGGAAGTGGACGGACACTTCATGCGACATTGTGGCCTGGCGAGTGTATTTCGGCTGAATTGTCCGTCCTCCAATCGCTCGACCGACTTTTACCCCAGGGTTGCTAAGGACCTTGCGCCTCGCGTTTCGGAGGCTCGTCTGCTGGCCCTCCGGAGATCTTTCTGAGGACCCGATTCCACCACATGACGCCGCCGGTTACGAACATTGCTGCAGGAACGAGTCCAAGCGTGGCCCATAAGGCCTGGAGCACGGGGGAGTTCCGGAAGCGGCCGAAATGAAGTCGTGTGAGCCACAAAAGGACGACATCGCCGGGACGATTTCCCAGAATGTCATCCGGCTCGGAGACGGCGTCAACAACGGCTTGGAATGGATCCGGGAAAGCCAGGTAAACTCCCGACACGGCCCAGAGCAGCATCAGAGCGAACACCCAGAATCCCAAGGCACTGTGAAGATCCCAGTTGAACCGGGGCCAGCGCGATTGCCACCGTATCCCCAAACTTCGGCGCACTCTTTTCCGTCCGGGCCACCAGATGACGGCTCCCGTCAAGATTAGTATCGTGACCAGAATACTGCCGATGCCATTGATCCTGCGGCCGTTGAAGCCCATCAGCAGGTCATCGTGCAGCTCTGTGAGCCAGAAGATCGCGCGAACGCTATCCGGGAAGGCTTCGCCGAGGTCTTCCCCTGAGTAGGGATTGAATACACGCTCCTTGATGTCGTCGCCCAACGCCAGGTTGACGGACATTACGGGTCGGCGCCGTGTCACCCGCCTTCCGATTCTCGTGACCTCATATCCTGGATATGCCCGTTGGGCGGCGATGGTCATCTCTTCCACCGACATCGGCTCCCGATCGGGCTGAAACTCGGGCATGGGTGATTCCAGCACGCTGATGAGCTCAGCGCTGTAGACGAGGATGCTTCCAGTCACGCTGAGCATCACGATGTAGAGCCCGATCCCCAGTCCGGTCCAGAGGTGAATCTGGAACATGGCTCTTCGAAGCCAGACGCTCCGGGGCTGGTCGACCCATTGCTTTAGATAATTCATCAGATGGCTCGGTATTATATCTGCGCTTTCCGCTTTGGCTCGCTATGAACGGACAGGAAAGCTTCGGCAGTAAACTTTAGCCGGAGATTTATCGCGAGTTCCGTCGCCTGTTCTGGACCGGAAGTTCTTCAGGCCTGAAAAAGGACCCGATCTGTCTGTCTGAATGAGATGCTGAGAAGGCACCGGAAATTTGGGTTTTAGCGACTCCCTTCGAGGCCCTGTGCCTCGAAGAGTATCTCTATATGTCTGACTTATGCTGAAGTTGCGCCGCATAGAACTGTTTGGGTTCAAGTCTTTTTACGAGCGTTCTGAAATCGTCATCAATGATATCGGTATCACTGCCGTCGTGGGTCCCAACGGTTGTGGAAAGAGCAACATCTCCGACGCGATCGCCTGGGTCCTGGGAGAGCAGCGCGCGCGTAGTTTGCGTGGGGATCGAATGGAAGACGTCATCTTCAGCGGAACGGACCGCCGCTCTGCGCTGGGGATGGCGGAGGTTACGATAAGCCTGGTCGACGACGCACCCGCACACAGCAACGGTGGACCCCCTCCCGGGCCCATGGAAATGACGGTTCAGCGCCGGCTGTTTCGTTCCGGTGAGAGCCAGTACCTGTTGAACGGACGTCCGTGTCTCCTGCGCGACATCCAGGACCTGTTTCTGGGCACGGGACTCGGTCCCAACAGCTACGCGATCATCGAGCAGGGCCGGATTGGTCAACTTCTAAGTGCGCGGCCTTCCGAGCGTAGAACGGTCATTGAAGAAGCCGCCGGAGTCACCAAGTTCAAGGCGAAGCGGAAGCTTGCTGAGTCGCGACTGCAAGCAGCCCGGAACAACCTGTCCCGCGTCAATGACATCCTCTCAGAGGTCGAGCGCCAGCGGAATTCCTTGAAGCGACAGTCAGGGAAGGCCCGGCGATATCGCCAGGTCCGCCGGCGGATGAGGGACGTGCTTGGTGCCGTATTCTCGACGCGAGCCGAGTTGCTGATCGATGGTCAGGCGCGCGTTGATCTGGCTCTTGCGGGAATCTCATCCGAGGGCGAGCGCCTGGAAGCGAAGGTCCGGGAACTGGACGGCCAGGTGCATCGTTCGCGCGAAGGTGTCGAAACCGAAGAAAAGCGACTCGATGAAGCCCGGGAAGTTCAAGTGGCCACCAAGTTGGATTTGGAAAAAGCTCACCAGCGAATCGAACGCTTTCAGGATCAGGTGCGTTCACTCGATGAACGTCTTCGGGAGTTGATTGCTGAGAAGGACCGGGTTATGGAGGACCTTAAAACCCGGCAGGAGGAAGTCGCCGCAAGTGTTTCCAGGTTGGGTCAGGCGGATCAGAGCCTTGTTGAAGCCCGGACGAACCACGAGAGGGCGCAGGCCACTCTGGAAGCGACCGGGAGGCTTGGAAGCGAAACCGAGGCGACCATCGACGGACTCAGGAACAGCCGTTTCGATATCGTCGGTTGCGAGGCGAAAATCGGAAACGAGCTTTCGGGTAAGGTAGCTTTGGCCCAACGCTTAGACGGGCAAGTCGACCGCGTCAAGGGCGAAGAGGAAGAGGCTCTCCGGGCCACCCAGGAGTGCCGGGCAAAGCTTGAAGCCGCCCAACGGCAACATTCCTCAACACAGGCCGAGATCAGCCGCCTGGCCCTTGAACGTGACCGTGTCGAATCTGAATTTCGGGAAGTTTCCTCCGAGCACGACCTCGCACAGCAAGCTGCCCGGGAAGCACGGTCAAGCGAGGAGGGGATGCGTCATCGGCTCGAAACGATACGCGAGTTATCTTTGGACCGAGCCTACGGCACCGAAGCGGTGCAGCAGTTCTTTAACCATGTGAGGGACGAGTCGTGGGCTCCGATGGGAATCGTCGCCGACTTCGTCGAGGTCGAACCCGACTACGAAGCCGTTGTCGAAGACTTGTTCCACAGCGAACTCCAATACGTTGTCGTCGAGGACCTGCTGCATGCCGAAAAGGCTTTGGCGATCGCACGCGGAGCCACTCGTGGCCGGCTTGATTTCCTTGTGGCCGATCCCTCACCGGAGACTTCCGGAGAGGCTGAGGTCATTTCTGACGCCAAGCCCGTGGTCGATCTCGTCCGATTGGATTCGCGACTGCAGTTTTTCCAGAACCACGTTCGAAATGCCTACATCGTAGAGGATCTCTCCATTGCCTGGCGTCTCTCCGGCAGCCATCAGGGTAAGACCTTTGTAGCCCGAAGCGGCGAAGTTGTCAGGGACCGTGTGATCAGCTGGGGTGAACGTTCCAGCCACGGCCCACTTTCTCTAAAGCGCGAATTACGTGATCTGGATCGCCGTGTGGAAGCAGCTCGTAGGGAATCGCATGCCGCTTCCAAAAGGGCTGAAGAACTCGGCGAGCGGATCGAGCGATTGGACCAGTCGAAGCAGGCATTGACCCTCCAGTTGCAGGAGGCTGAGAAGGAAGCACTCGGGCTCGACCACGGGCAGCAGAGCCTGGCTGCCGAACTTGAAAGAACCCAGCAACGCCTGGAGATGGCACAGGCTGAAATCCGCCGTTTTGCCGCAGAGCGTAAGGAATTGGAAGATGCGCTGGTCCGCGCGCGGACCGGTTTGGAGACGGTTCGCGCTGAGAAATCCGCGATCGATGAGCAGCTACAGATCCAGAGTGAGGAAAGCGGGCGTCTGCGGAGCGATTTGGAGACACAATCTTTAGCTGTTGCCGAATTCAGATCGCAACTGGCGGTGCTCGAGGAACGAAAAGAGGCTCTCTCGCGCGATATTGCGGCGCTTCGGGTACAGGAGTCGGACCTCGAAGCCCGTTGCCGTCAAGTGGAGGAACAGATCGAGGGTACAGGTGCACAGAAAACGGTCGCGCTTGCTTCGATCGAAGCGGACCAGTTGCGGCAGGAAGAACTCGGTGTTCGAGTAGAAGAGCTCCAAGACCAGATCTCCGGGGTTCTCGGCGGACTCGAAACGCTTCGCAGCAATCTGCACCAGGCCGAGACAGGTTGGGACGAGGCACGGGCCGTGCTCGATGGGTGGAAGGACCGCCATAATCAACTCGATATCGAAAAGACGCAGATCGATGCCGATCTGAAACACCTGGTAAGTCTCTGTTTCAGTGAACTGGGGGAAAACATAGAGTCGGTCTGCCTCGACAGCTTTGAGACTCTGACACCGGAAGAACTGGAAGAGCGCGACAGCGAGTATCAGGAGTTGCGTCGGAAGATCGATTCGATAGGAGCGGTCAATATGATGGCCGTGGAGGAGTATGAAGAGGCCGCCGAACGCTTTGAATTCCTTACCGGCCAACGGCAGGATCTGCTGGATTCGATCCGGGACACGACGCTGGCGATTGAGGAGATCGATACTGTGTGCCGGCAACAGTTCAGCGAGGCTTTCAACCTGATCAACAAAGGGTTCACCGAGGCGTTCGTCGATCTTTTCGGTGGAGGTCATGGAGAATTGCGACTGGTCGACCAGGACGGGGATACGTCTGACGCCGGCATCGAGATCGTGGCCCAACCCCCGGGCAAGAAACTGCAGAACGTTCTTCTTCTTTCGGGCGGAGAGAAAGCTCTCACGGCCCTATCGGTTGTTATTGCTTTGTTCCGATTCAAACCCAGCCCGTTTTGCGTCCTTGATGAGGTGGACGCTCCACTCGACGATGTCAATATCGACAGGTTTGCCAAACTGATTCGTGTGATGAGCGATGAGACACAGTTCATTGTGATCACGCACAGCAAACGCACAATGGAGACGGCGAACCAGCTTTACGGCGTAACGATGGAAGAGCCGGGAATTTCCAAAGTCGTTTCCGTAAGATTGAATTGACAACGCTGGCCGGTACGTCCACCATTTGTTTCTCAAACGGGTTGTACATTTCTGTTCCGTGGATTGAAAGGGATGATTCCGATGGTTTTGATCCAGACTGACCTTTCCGGTCTCAAGTTTCACTCGCGCGGTAAAGTTCGCGATATCTACGATCTGGGAAGTGCACTTTTGTTCATCGCGACCGACCGACTGTCGGCATTCGACGTTGTTCTTCCGACTGCGATCCCGAACAAAGGCCGGGTACTGACCCAGATGTCGCTCTTCTGGTTTGATTACTTTAAAGAGGTCCTTCCAAATCACGTCATCACAGACAACGTCGATGAATATCCGGAGGAAGTACGGGGCTTTAAGGAACAATTAGAAGGCCGCTCGTTGCTGGTCCGGCGAGCTGATGTGTTTCCCATCGAATGCGTTGTGCGTGGCTATCTCGCCGGCTCAGGCTGGAAAGATTACAAGCAATCGGGCGCCGTATGTGGGATCAGGCTGGGTTCGGATTTGTCTGAATCCGACAGGCTTTCTGAACCCATCTTCACTCCAGCTACCAAGGCGGCCACCGGGCACGACGAAAATATATCGGAAGAGACGGCCGCTGATATTGTAGGGCGCGACACGATCAATCGACTCCGCGATCTCTCCATCGACGTCTACAATCGGGCTGCAGCTTATGCTGCTGAGCGGGGCATTATTATCTGCGACACGAAGTTCGAATTTGGCCTTGTGGACGGCAACATTACGATTGTGGATGAAATGCTCACGCCGGATTCGTCCCGTTTCTGGCCTGCCGCCGAATATATGCCTGGACGACCACAACTCTCTTTCGATAAACAGTTCGTTCGGGACTACCTTGAAAGTGTCAGCTGGGACAAACAACCGCCAGCTCCTGAACTTCCTTCAGATATCGCTGAAGCGACTGGCAGCAAGTACATCGAAGCGTTCCGACTGCTGACAGGATTGAACTTCGAACAAGACGAAATCTAGAACCGAACAATGGATATTTCGATTCTGAATCTGACGCTCCTGGACTGGCTTGTGGTTGCGATCCTTCTCTATTCGGTCGTTATGAGCGCCATGCGGGGTTTTGTCCGCGAGGTCCTCGGTCTCGTTACGGTTGTGGTGGGAGTTGTTCTGGCCGCATGGTTCTACCGGGATATCGGAACTATTTTCTTTGGTGTTGTCAGGACGGAAGACCTTGCCTTATTCTTTGGATTCTCTCTCCTGTTCGGGGGAACACTGATCGTTGGTTTCACCCTGATTTGGCTCGTTTATAGGTTTTTTGAGTTCGCGCACATCGAATGGTTCGACCGCTTGTTGGGCGGTGCTTTCGGCCTTGTGCGCGGATGGTTGATCGGTGTCGTAATTTTTCTGGGGATGACGTCGTTCGAAATTCAGTCCGAGGTTGTAAGAAACTCAGAATTATCGCCTTACTTTCTTTCAGGATCCCGAGTCGTAGCCGTTGTAACACCGTTCGAGTTGAAGGCTAAGTTCTTGATCGGTTATGAGGAAGTCCAACGATGGTGGCGCGAAAACCTGTGAATCTGTAGGAACTATGTTGTGAAAAAGCAGTTGGAAGCCCTCGTCACCGAAATGATCGACCGCGGCATACTTTTTGGGCAGGCCCGCGACGAATTCGAAAAGAAATTTATACAGACCGCACTGGGCAAGACGAATGGCAATCAGACCCGGGCTGCGGAGATGCTCGGTATCCACCGAAACACATTGAATCGGAAGATCAGCCTACACAAGCTCAACGGCCGAAGGTAGGCAAAGCATGCATCGGGGGAACAGTCTCACTAAGACCGATCCAAGCTGGGAGATTTTCGCCGGGACGGGCGAGGGTCTTCAGCTCCGATATATGTAACCGGCGGGGTGTGGCGCTTGAAACGCTTCCGGAGCTCGGGGCCGAGCTTCCGGAACGCCGCGACCGACAGTGCGACACCCGTCGAGTCCAGAACCGCCGCCGTGTTTACCGCTTTACCGATAACGTCATATCGTTTACAGCCTGGTTCGCCAAAAGAACCGGCAATTGCACTGCCGAAGTGGACTTTCGCTCGGAAGCGACACTGCCATCCGCCGTTGACCAGCAATGCATCGACAGACTGCTTCAACCCCAGCAACATCTCGACAGCCCCCTCCACTGCACTCTCCGGGAAGACAGCCAAGCTCCCATCACCAATATCGCTAGAAATTAGAGAGCACTTTGACTAATCGAGGCATATTCCCGAGTGTATTGATTGTGTTGTTGTTGACTGCGTTCGCACCGGCCAATCTGTCTGGACAGGACCCTGAGGTAGCCCCCGCACCTGGAAGTTGCCTGAAGACGGAAGAAACGCGTCATCGTCCCAGTTTGAGAAACTTCTTAGCGGAGCTGGGAGCCAATTCTGTAGGCCTTTTTTCACGCGATAACCTTTTCCCGACGGTCGTAGGGGCGATTGCCATTTCAGGCACGCATTCGCTTGACGGACGAGTCCGTGACTATTTCGCGAGCGATGATCGATTCGGAAACTTCGAAGGGACTTTCGGCGACCAGTTGGGTCGGGCCGGCGTGGTGTTCGGCGTGGTTGGAGGGCTTTGGACGGTGAGCCATTTTTATGGGAACGATAAGTTTCGACGCTTCAGCCACGATCTGGCTCAAGCGTCGGCGCTCACCGGATTGATCACTTTTGGTTTCAAACACACTGTGGGCCGAACACGGCCCAGTGGCAGTAACACCCAGTCTCTCCCATCCGGACACAGTTCGGCGGCTTTCACGGCTGCAACGATCGTGGATCACCATTACGGAAGAACGGCTTCGTTCGCGGCATATGCCACGGCCAGCTTTGTAGCTGTGTCCCGATTGGATGCCAACAAACACTTCTTGAGCGACGTAGTCGCTGGGGCGGCCTTGGGCTATGTCGTTGGGAGAACAGTCGCCCGCCGGCAGGCTCAGAGTCGGCGCATCACGTGGAATCCGATTGTGTCACCCAGTACCAGAAATGTGGGCATCGCGTTGTCGTGGCAGTTTGGAAATCAGGGCAAAGATCCTCTGTTGAAAGTGCGGTAGGGTGGGTCTCTGGAGTTTGCTATTTAGTAGAGCCGTTCCTGAATGGAATTCGCACTTCCAGTTATAGCTGCGTTTCTGATCGGCATGACCGGTATCGGGTTGTGGCACGCCCGGAGGGTCCGTTCGGCTGAAGATTTCGCTCTGGGCGGGCGTCGGATTGAGGCGCCCGTTCTGGCGGGGACACTCATCGCAACCTGGATTGGAACCGGGTCACTTTTCGGTAACACTGAATTTACTTATCAGAATGGAGTGGCGGGTTTCTTCCTTCCGCTCTCCGGTATTCTGGGTATGCTGGTGCTGGCCTACCTTGCGCCGCGCGTCCGTGAAATTCCCGCATCGACCGTGCCTCAAATCCTCGGGCTGCGTTTCGGCCGCCCGACTCAGGTCTTGGGTGCGGTGGCTCTGATTCTCGCCTACCTTGTGATCGTTTCCTATCAATATCGGGCCGGGGCTGCAGTGGCCGAACGAATATTCCCGGGGCTCGATCAGACCGCGTTGCGAATCGCGTTTGCGGCCTTCGTAATCCTCTACACGGCGCTCGCGGGTCTGACCAGCGTGGCGCTGACCGACGTTGTCAACGGTATCGTGTTGAGCGCAGGCCTGCTAGTCGGGCTTGGACTGGCCTGGAACGGGTGGAATCCCCAACTGCAGCCCTTCGATGCGGCTATGTTACGGCCGTCGGCTGGTATCGGGGCGATCGGCTGGATCAGTTTGCTGCTGCCGCCTTTCCTTTTGATACTGGGAGACGCCAACATGTATCAACGCTTCATGGCGGCCAACTCTCCTGCTGGGGCTCGGCGTGCGGCCTTCGGAGCATTTGCCGGCTTGCTCGTCCTGGAAAGCACGATCATCGGCGTTGCGCTCTTTGCCCGTGTCATGCTGCCCACCCCTCTGTCGAACCCGGGAGATGCAATCATCGAGATGGCGTTCACGGTATTTCCACCCCTGGTGGGTCTCCTCCTGGCGGCCACCGCCATTGCAGTGATCATCTCTACGGCCGACTCCTACCTTCTGGCATGTTCGACGAGCGCCGCGATGGACCTGGCCGGGAAAACCGCCTCACCCGCTCCCCAGCGCGTGCTGGTGGTTGTCTTTGGCGTGTTCGCCCTGCTTCCGGCGTTCTTGTGGGAGGAGTTCCTGAGCGTGGCCCTCTACGCCTACACCCTCTACGGTGCGAGCCTCACACCAGCCGTGCTGGCCGCTCTCCTGCGCCCGGCGACATCCTCACGCGCCGTTCTGGGCGGCATGATCGCTGGATTGGGTACAGCACTGGTCTGGAAACTGCTGCTCGACACGGGCGTGTTCACAGGCACCCTCGCCGGCGTCGATCCGGTACTTCCCGCACTGGGAGCCAATGTCGGGGTGTTGTTTGTGCTGGAGACGATATCCCGGAAAACAACCGTCAATCCCTGACAAACGGTTCGACATTTAACCGTTTCCTTCCTCCGCAGTCTCTGCGCCCTTTGCGACTCTGCGTTTGGCTTTTTCTTTCGCCTTCTGAAGGTTCCCCGCAATTTCGGCGGCCGTTTCAGCTGGATCACCCAGAGGAACAAGCTGGACGCTTTCTAAGCGACGATGGAGAAAGCTCGAGACGAGACAGAACTCTTCATAGTGACGCTCAGGTGAGACTGCTCTGGGCTTGACCGATCGATGAGCTCGCGTCATCAGGGTGAGTGTTTCTTCGATGTCGACCACTTTGTGCTCTTCGAAGGTGACGATATGCCCTTCAAGAATGAGGGCGATCTTTTTTGTGCGTATCGATCCGGATTCCATGATCGCAACAAAATCAAAACTCCAGATGTCCCGGTAGGGCTCCCGGTACTCCTTTCGCGCCCGCTTGATGCGGTCTAGTTTGCGCCGCAAGCGTTCCGCTTCTTCGAAGCGCGTTTCTTCCGCGAGCTCCTCGATTCGACCTAGCATGCGGGAGAGGGTGTCGGTTTCCCCTCCTTGTACGAATCGAATGGCATCATCGATATCTTCCAGATAAGCCCTGCGTCCGATATCCGCATTACAGGGCTTGGAGCAAGTGCGCATCTGGAAGTAGAGGCAGTCCGGGTAGGGGTCATTGCCGCGTATGTTGTAGTGGCAGGGCCGGATCCTGAACGTGCGTTCCACGACCGCCTTGAATCGTTCCAAGTCTTTTCTCCGCTGGAACGGACCAAAATAGGCGACGCCACGCTTGATCTGGCGCGCGGCATAAAGTCTCGGGAAACGCTGCCGGCGGTTGATCTTGAGCAGGTAGTAACGTGGAAGCGTCCCCATCGTGCGGTAGGTGTCTGGAAACCAACGCCGTCGTTCGGAGTGGAGGAGGTACAGGGTCTCCAACGGAGAGTCGGTCCGGCAGAACTCAACCCTTTCGGTGATATCCCGAAGATCCAGTGCCCGTGCTTCGCGAGCCTCCGAATAGAACCGGCCAATCCGATGGGCCAGGTTGTGGGTCTTTTCAAGTAGGATGAGCTTGCCCTGAACGTCGAAGATTCGGAACACTCCGGAGCGCCGGGGAACCGATGGCAGTGCCTCACCCTGGCTCCGCACTTCTTCTTGAGGGATGGTCTGGAACTCAAATGTGATGGGTCCGGCCATTGGGCTGATTATAACGGCCTGCTGAGGCTTGGAAGGGGACAGAAAGGGAGAGCCGTGGTTAAAGGGAATACCGATAGAAGATCGCGCTCGGTCGTTCATTCCCTCGACCATTTCTGTCGCGTCAGGCGCGTGGACCGAACGACCGGCGTCCCCCGTCGTCATCAATGACGACGGGGTCATTTGGGGAAAACCGGAACCATGGTGAATGCCCTGAAGAACCCGCGGCGTTCTTCGCTCCGGGTGGACGGCTTTCAGAAAAAAGAGGCGGTAGCTGAGGTCTCAGCGTAAGAAAACGATCAAAGCGAGCACAAGAATCGCTTGACCGACTCTAACGACGGCCTGCCAGGCAGTGGCTAATCGCCGTTGAACGCGTCCCAGTGGAACTTTAACGACGCCGCCGTATGCTCTCGTGCGTAGTCCCACCCGTGACGTCCGGGGTAGAGATAGAATTCGTGGTCAATGCTTCGAGAATCGAGAATATCGTGAAGCTGCTCGGCCCCGGTGAAAAATCCGTACTGGTCTTCGGTGCCGCAGTCGAAGTAAATCTTCATGCCGTCGAGGGCAACTTCGCGGGCTATGCCCAGCGGGTTATTCGCGTTCCAGGACGCCATGCTCTCCGATACGCCGAATATTTCGTCAAAGAGGGCGAGATATAGCTGCCGTAGGTCCGGGCGGATCATCGTGCTTTCCAGGTCATCCAGCAGCATCGCGCTGTGCGCGCTGACCGAGCCAAACAGACCGGGATTCTTCATCGCAAGTTTCAATGCACCATAGCCACCCATGGACACGCCGCTGATCGCGCGTCCTGCTCGCGTTCCAAGTGCCCGGTGATCGGCTTCGATCATCGGCATGAACTCTTCGGTGACCATGTCTTCCCATCGTTCGCCCGACACGGAGTTGGTGTAGAAGCTGTTTTCCCCGAAAGGTATGGCGACTATGAACTCTCCGATCTCACCATCTGCGATCATCTGGTCGAGCATCAAGTCGGTGCGCCCGCGGGTGCTCCATCGTTTTTCGTTCTCGTTTGCTCCGTGGAGGAAGAACACGACGGGATAGTCCTGGTCGTTTTCTTCGTAGGAAGGAGGTAAATAGAGTCCGTAGGGTATTTCTCGGGCGAGGATCTCACTCGAAAATGTCTTGTACTGGACCCGGGATTCCTCGGGGCTGATGTCCCGATCCGAGTTCTGGCGGAAAGCCGGACGTTGGCCGCCGAGGGCGGGAAGACACAGGAGAACAACGGCCAAGTTAACGAGATGGCGTTTACGCACGGGCTTATTACTCTTTCTGTGCTGAGGCTTCCTCTCCGGTTTCAGATTCTGGCTCAACACTATCGTCGAAATGGCGGATGAGAAGTGCTTCAGAAGCCTTGTCGGTCAAATCCACAATCGCGGCTGCGTTGACGCCCATCGTGATGGCAATCGTCTCGCTCAGTTCTTCGCGGGTTGCCCCGCATTTGAGCGCCTTCTTGATATGTCCTTCGAGACAACCTTCGCAATGGGTTGCGAGAGATGCGGCGATCGCAATCAGTTCCTTGGTCTTGCGATCCAACACCGAACTCTTGTAGGTGTCCTGGTAGAAGCGGAAATAGATTTTCCGCATTCTGGGCTCGACCATGGTATAGGATGGCCATTTTTCTTTGTCAGTATCACTGCCCATAAAGGCCTTGCTCCATCAGTATTTCCGTTCTCTATAAAAACAATACGTGCAAAAGAGAATACGGGTTACGCGGCGATGCCGTCAAGGATCTCGCGCACAGTCTCGGTGAGTTCGCTCAAGGGGAAGGGCTTGGGAAGGATTCCATCAATACCAAGAGTCTTGATGGCTGCCAGTCTGTCGGGAGCGGCATAGCCAGTTGCAACCAGCACTTTAGTATGGGGATGAAGCTGTCGAATCGACTTCAACGCAGTGAGGCCGTCCATCACCGGCATGATCATGTCGAGGATCACAAGATCGACGTCTGCATTCATCCGGTCAAGGGCCTGGATCCCGTTTGAGGCCTTTAGAACGCGGTACCCAAGATCTGATAGAGAGATCTCCATCAGTTCCAGCAAGTGCGGTTCATCGTCCACGACCAGAATCGTTTCCCTGCCCTCGGATATTTTCGACTCGACGGCATTGGATGTCTTGACCGTTTTATTTGCCATGGGGAACCAGAGACGGAACTCCGTACCGGTCTCCGCGCTTGTCTCCACATCAATAGTCCCTTCGTGGCGTTTAACAGCGGCGTAGGCCATGCTGAGGCCAAGGCCCGTACCTCGGCCGCGTTCCTTCGTCGTGAAAAACGGGTCAAATATTTTGTCCAGAACTTCTGGTTCGATACCCGGCCCCGTGTCACGCACACTGAGTCGAACTCCTTGGTTTTCCGCTCGTGTCTGGAGCGTAATCAAACCTTCTCCCTCCATGGCGTCGCGGGCATTGACGGCGAAATTGATCAACATCTGGGTCAGTTCGCCTTCATCGCCTTCGATCGTCGGCAGTGTGTCCGCAAGATCGAGTCGGATGCGAACCGTGCGTTCCAGTGTTTCTTTGAGCAGTTGCTCGGCGGACCGGACTACATCGTTCAGGAGTAAGGGTTCAACCGAAGGCGGTTCATCTCGAGCCATTGCCAGAAGCTGCCCGGTCAACTGCGCGCCACGCTTGGATGCGTCCACGATTGCTTCGAGGCGCCGACTCCGCTTGTCCGGTGTGTCCCTCAACTGAAGTAACTCGGCGGTAGGCAATATGATTCCCAATATGTTGTTAAAGTCGTGCGCAATGCCACTGGCAAGTGTTCCGATGGATTCCATTTTCTGGGTGCGGGCCAGTTGGTGCGATAGTTTCTTCTGCTCGGTGATATCCCGCACGATCACTGAGACCCGGACTGAATCCGCGACCGCGCTCACCAGTCCGATGAGGGGTTCGTCGTTGCGGGAACGAAATTCCGCTTCGAAGTCTTGAACCGAACCGTCTTTCCGGACACGCCTTTCGAACCGTGTGGCAGTTTCGGGATTCACGAAAAGGTCCTTAAGGTCCGTCCACAGCTCAGGGGGCGGACCAAAGGCGCCGGTCGCTTGATTGGAATCGATGATACGGAGGTCCCTCGTGCAGATGTAGACAGGATCCTGCATCCGTTCCACAAATGTTCTGTATTTCGCTTCCGATGCCTTCAAGTCTTCATAGAGTTCGATGTTGGAGAGTGCACTGGAAAGTTGGGGAGCGACCATCATCAACGTACGTTCCATGGCTGGAGAAATCGACGAGGGTTTTTCATCGGCCAAAATCAGTAGCGCCTGGCACATGTCACGGGCGAGGAGCGGGATGAATAGCCATGATCGGAGTGTGCGGGGGAAGGGCCACAGGCTGTTGTCCAGATTTTCAGCGTCCAGATCCGGGAGAGCGACCGGTCCGGACTTGTCGGTGAAGTTACCGGGAATTGCGGCGAGGTCGAATGAGGCAGGGAAGCGTGTGTCACCGAAGACTTTCGATGTGGCCTGCAGTTCGTAGCGTTCATCGAGGCTTCGACGGTACAGGAGCGCATGCTTCGATAGAGTTGCTTCCGCGATGACTTCAACCAACTCTTCCGACAGCTGGAGCGTCGAGGTGTGACGGCTGATCGCCTCACCTACGCGGCTGACGAAAGAAAGCTCGTCGACTTTCGAACGGAAAGCTGCATCGGCGTTCTCGAGCGCGGCGCTCAATGGCGAAACGGAATCATAGTGCATGTGCTTACTTAAACCACCTTGAAGAAGTTATCGATATCTTCCGCCTTCGCGCGGAGGTGATCGGCGACTGCGTTCCAATCCTCCGAATCCCCGATGTCGCATTCCGGATTCTCGCCGTCCAATCCCATTTGAAGTGAGGCTGCGACTCGATCGCTCATCTGTACGATGCCGGCCAGAGTATGGGTTCCAGGTCCTGCAACAGGGTCGCTGTGGTGATCGGCGACGGCCGCGACAAAGGATGCGGGCAGTTGCCAGCGCTCAGCAAGCCAGACACCGGCCTGAAGATGGTCGATACCCAGCAGGGTGCGTTCGACCGCCTCGCGTGTTCCACCCTCCTTGCTCAAAACTTCATGGACTCTTTCGTATTCTTTCGGAAATCCGGTGTCGAGGGCGAGCACTCCAATGTCGTGGAGAAGGCCAACGCAGAAGGCTTCATCCGGAGATGCGTTCCCGGATCGTTCGGCGAAAAACGATGTGGCATAGGCGACGGCCATCGAGTGCTTCCAGAAATCGGCTCGGTTGTCGTCACCCGAATTCCATCGATCCACTACGAATGCACATAGCGACAACTGCTTCAGCATCGTGGATCCTATGATTGACACCGCGTGATTGAGAGTGCGGACCTCGGCCCGATGTCCGTAGTACGCAGAGTTGGCCAAACCTAGTACCTTCGCCGTTAGGCTCTGGTCACGAGACACAATGGCTGCGAGTGTCTGATGGCTGCTCCGCTCGTCTTCTGCCGCCAGAAGAATCTTGCGAGCAACCACCGGCAGTGTGGGCAGATCGCGAAGCGCATAGATGCGCCTCTTGAAGTCAATGGCCGTCGACATGCTATTCCCCCATCCTGTAATCGACAGTTCGACCGCCGAACTTTAGGAATTTCTCCGATAGCAAACTGCGAAGAACGTCAGACGAGACCGGGCGTAAGATCGACGTAACAGCGCCGTAACAGATTGATTTTCAGGGATCTGACTCGTTTGGGCTGGTTGACAGCCTGTCAATCGCTTCGATAAAATCAGGGGTCACGCATGATGAATGATTCCTTCTAGTGGCCCTTTGAGTCATGAGTGTTAAGTTGAATTAGTAAAGGTATTGAGCCGGTACCGAGGACCATGTTTCAGACACTACTGCCCGAACATCTAACACGGTTGAGCGAAGACGAAACCGATCGCCGAATCAGCGAAGTCAGGGAGCGCCTGGGTTCTCGCTTGGTGATCCTCGGCCACCACTATCAACGGGACGAAGTGATTAAGTTTGCCGACCTTCGGGGGGATTCGTTCAAGCTTGCCCAATGGGCTTCCCAGCAGAAGGATGCTGAATACATTCTGTTCTGCGGCGTCCATTTCATGGCCGAGAGCGCCGACGTATTGAGTGCTTCCCACCAGAAGGTGATCCTGCCGGATCTCGGTGCGGGTTGTTCGATGGCGGACATGGCTGCTCTGGATCAGGTGGAAACCTGTTGGGACGAACTCAGCAAACTGACGTCTGAAACTATCATTCCGATTACCTACATGAATTCTGCGGCCGACATCAAAGCGTTTTGTGGGCGTTATGATGGTGCTGTCTGCACATCCTCGAACGCGCCTGCTGTAATGCGTTGGGCTCTGGAGCGCGGGGACAAGATCCTGTTTCTTCCCGATCAGCATCTGGGCCGCAACACAGGCTATCAGCTGAGAATCCGTCTGGAAGAGATGTCGGTGTGGGACCCTTACGAGGAACTCGGAGGAAACACCCCTGAGGAATTGATCGAGAGCCGCATCGTCCTCTGGAAGGGCCATTGTTCCGTTCATGGGCGTTTCCTGCCCGAACACGTGGAGAGAGTGCGCGAACGGTATCCCGATATCCGGGTGATCGCCCATCCGGAGTGCCAGTTCGACGTTGTTCAGGCTTCCGATGCGGTGGGCTCCACCGAGCACATTATCAAGTGTGTGACGCAGTCACCTGTGGGCACCCAGTGGGCGATCGGGACGGAGATTCATCTGGTCAACCGTCTGCGAAACGAAAATCCGGACCGATTCATCATTCCCCTTGATGATTGCGGGTGCTTCTGCTCGACGATGTTCCGTATTGATCCCTCGCACCTGCTCTGGTCAATGGAGAGCCTGTTGGAAGATCGAGTGATAAACCAGATCTCGGTTTCCGACGAAGTGGCCCGTTGGGCTCGCGTTTCGTTGAACCGGATGCTGGAAATTACTCACTAGCAGGTCGAGTGAATGCCAAGGTAGGAGTTAGGAGCGGATCGCGATGACTGCGGCAATCGGATCCCTTCTTAACTTTTAACTCATCGTTATGAACTCGACTTCACCGGAACAGTGGCCTCTACCTCCAGAAAAACCTTTACCATAAGTGGCATTGTCCAGGGTGTCGGTTATCGTTACTTCGCTTCGGTGGCGGCCCGGCGCCTCGAAATCCTGGGGTTCGCGAAGAACCTGCCTGGCGGCCAGGTCGAGGTCCTCGCTGAAGGTGAAACGGCGGCATTGGCTGCTTTTCGACGGGAACTGGAACGTGGGCCAGCCTCTTCCCGTGTGGACGCGGTTACCGAGTCCGAGCCTGAATTCTGGGAGCCATTTACAGCCTTCAATATTCTTTAATCTCTGAGGTCTATTCAAATGGATGAGTTTAAGAAATTGATCCGTGAAGTACCGGACTTTCCGAAGCCCGGCATCAATTTTTACGATATCACGACGCTGCTCAATCACCGGCCCGGCTTTTGCCGGCTCATCGATTACCTGACGCTTCAGACGCGCCCGATTCAGGCGGACTTTGTCCTGGGTATCGAAGCCCGGGGTTTTATATTCGCGCCGGCGCTGGCCTACAACCTCAACGCCGGGTTCATTCCGATCCGCAAGCCGGGGAAACTACCCGGAGAAACCGAAGCGGTGAGCTACGATCTGGAATACGGTACGGACACGCTTGAAATCCACAAAGGGGCGTTTCCCCAGGGAAGCCGGGTCATCATCGCCGATGACTTGCTGGCCACCGGTGGGACAGCTAGAGCAGCAGGCGAACTGGTGGAGAAGGCGGGTGGTGTTGTTGCCGGCTTTACGTTCGTCGTGGAGTTGGAGTTTCTAAACGGCAGGGAAAAGCTCAGCGGCTACGAGACATTTTCGTTAATCCAGTACTGAAAATGGGGTCAGAGCCCTATGTCCCCTTTTACTCGCGTTGGGTCGCCTCAGCCAATTCCTTCTCCAGCCTGAGCTGCGCCGCCCGGGCACAACCCTGCATGACCTGGAAATAACGCCCGACCCACTCCGTCCCGAGTTCGTAGGGATGAGGCCCGTCGCCGCGCCCCGCCAGCATTTTGTTCTTGCTGACGGCGTTATCAAACTCTGAGTGGTTCGAGAGGAGAACGCTCGCGCCGGTTGCCGCTGCCTGGTCCGCGATGTGCTGCTGCGACTCGATATAGGACTGGAAGTTCCGGATGCCCGGGTCCGGAGTGTTGTTTACGAAGTTAAAGGCCGTGCCGCCTGAATAGGCCACGTTGATGGGCCGCCCATCGTCGAACACGGTAAAGGTGTAAGACAGCGTGCCCGGGGTATGGCCGGGGGTTTCCCAGACCGTTATGGTCGTGTCTCCCAGCGTGATCTCCATGCCATCGGTGGCGGCAATGTCGCGCATTGGAGCCATGGTCGCATAACGATTGGGGTAGGTTTCGACGAGCTCCCAGTCAGGCCCACCCATCACGACGCGGGCGTCGTAGCCCTCCTGCAGGAGCCTGGCCCCGCCGATGTGGTCACCATGGGCGTGGGAAATGATGACGTATCTGATGTCGTTGGGGTCGAGACCCAGCCGTTCCAGGCCTCCCACGATCAACTCCTCCGAGTTATAAGGGAAGATCGTGTCGATAATTATGATGCCTTCGCTCGTGGTCAGAGCCCAGGACGTGTGCAGCTTTCCTCCGACAAAGTACAGATTGTCGAATACCTTTCGGGAGTCCGCGTACCAGATCTCCCGCGCAGGCACACTTGAGGGATCCGCTACATACCGCGGCACGTTGTTAGATGTGTTGAGTCCGCCACTTTGAGGCAGAAGGCAAATCCGGGTCAAGGTTCCAAGGAACTCGAACCCGGCCGCAGATTTGGCCGACTGCAGCGCGTCCCGAATTTCCGCGTCAAAGTCTCTCGCGACAGTACGGGAATTCGGGGCTTCCTGCGCAAATACGCTGGAGGTGGCCAGTCCAACGATGACGGCAAGTGTCGTGAAAGTCTTCGCTACGTTCAATTTTAAAAACCTCCGTATCGACGGCTGGGCGTAGTAGGGGAACATCTGTGCACTGTCAATTTTGAAGAGAATCTATCCACTTGGAGGACGGATTCTCCGCAGGATGACGGGTCGTTTAGTACACTGTCGAAATATCACATAGAAGGAAAGAAGAGAATGCGAAAAGTGTTGGCTGCGTCCGCGATCATGGTCCTCGCGATGGGCTTGGAAGTTCCGGCCCAGGACTGGCCGCAGTTTTTCGGCCCGGAACGGAACGGTGTCTACAGCGGCCCGGAGTTGTCTGAGACCTGGGGACCGGAGGGTCCCCCGCTGGTCTGGAGGCGGGAGGTCGGTGAAGGGTTCAGTGGGCCCGTTGTCGCGGATGGCCGCGTCATCCTGTTCCATCGGGTGTCGGATCGTGAGGTTGTCGAAGCACTCGATCCGCAGACAGGAACGAATCTGTGGGAATACAGCTATCCAACGACTTACCGCGACGATTTCGGTTTTGACGAGGGACCCCGCGCTGTTCCAGTCGTCGCCGACGGTGTGGTGTACACCTTTGGTGCCCAGGGACAATTGCATGCTGTCGAGCTTGAAACGGGACAGGGGGTCTGGAGTGCGGACACCATGGGGCGCTTCGGCGTGGCCAAGAGTTTTTTTGGCGCCGGCGGATCGCCCTTAGTTGAGGATGGGAGAGTCATTGCGAATATCGGCGGTCCCGATGGCGGGGTCGTAGCCTTCGACGCCGGAACCGGAGAGGTTCTCTGGACGGCCACAGAAGATGGCGCGAGTTATTCATCTCCCGTAGGCGCCACAATTTCAGGGAGCCGCTATGCGGTTTTCATGACGCGCAACGGTCTGGTTGGACTCGATCCTGCGACCGGAGAGGTCAGGTTCAGTCAACGGTGGCGGTCACGTTCGGCGTCGTCGGTGAACGCCGCGTCACCCGTCGTTGTTGACGATCTGATCTTCGTGTCTGCCGAGTACGGACCCGGTGCGGGAGTGCTGCGTTGGGATGGGGCACAACTCAACCCGCTGTGGAGCTCTAACGACGCACTCACAAATCATTACGCGACCAGCGTTTACTACGACGGGTACTTGTATGGATACCATGGCCGTCAGGAGTTCGGGCCTAGCCTCCGCGCTGTTGAATTCACGACTGGAGAGGTTGCGTGGAGCGAAGAGCAGTTTCGCGCGGGCAGCATCATTCTTGCAGGCGACCGCGTGTTGATTCTCCGGGAGGGCGGCGAACTCGTCCTCGCTCAGGCTTCGCCTGACGCGTTTCAGCCGATTGCACGCGCGCAACTTCTTCCGGCAACCGTGCGTGCCTACCCCGCACTTGCGAATGGCTTTCTCTACGTCCGGAATGAGACCACGCTCGCTTCGTTCGATCTGGGCCTCCAGTGAAGAGATGAAGAGCGCAATGTCGTCGGATCGGGTTCTGTCTGCGAAAGGTCGCGAGGAAAGGCAAGAATGTTTCGACCATTTTTAGCGATATTCATATTTGTTGTTCCGATGGCCTCGCAGACTCCTGAGGATCCGCAGGTTATCCTCGCCCAGGCTATGAGCGATTTTGAGGCAGGCCGGATCGACGAGAGTGTTGCGGGATTCGATGCTGTGGCCAGGCTTGTCCCTCGCATCGCCCCTCAGCTCTGGCAACGCGGCATCGCCCTCTACTACGCCGGTCGATACGAGGACTGCCGGGCCCAGTTCGAATCGCACCGCACCGTGAACCCCAACGACGTCGAAAACGCAGCCTGGCATTTTCTCTGTGTGGCCCGTTCCGAATCTCCCGAAGCAGCCCGGTCTGCGCTGCTGCCTGTGGGACCCGACCGACGCATCCCGATGGGTGAGATCTACGAAATGTTCAGCGGCGACCTGAGTCCTGCGGAGGTGTTGCGGGCCGGGGGCGACGTACCCCTGGCACAGTTCTATGCCTATCTCTATGCCGGTCTCTATCTCGAGGCGCTTGGGGACGAGGAAGGCGGGCTTGCCTACATGCGGACCGCCGCGGAGGATCGATTCAGGGGAGGCGGATACATGCACACCGTTGCCCGGATTCACGCCGGCTTGATCGAGCGCCGGGATTAGTCCTTACGTCGCACAGGAGTGCTTCTGTCCGAATTACTCTGACGACGTACACAACTCGGAACGGGCTGCCTCGCAGATCGCCACCACTGCCGGGTGCTGAACATGACGCTCGACAGAGATCGCGTAGAAGTGCTCGCTGACCTCATCGGTCGACCCGATGGGTTCGACCTGGTACTGTCGCGCAACCTCGTCCGCAATCACCGAAGGCACTGTGAAGAATCCCGCACCTGCCTGACCGAAGACTTTGAGCAGTGCGCTGTCCTCGAACTCCCCAATGGTCACCGGTCGAACCTCTAGTGCGCTAAACCAGCCATCAAGCGCACGACGTAGAACGGCATTGTCACCGGGCAAGAGCACAGGCGCGCCGTCGAGCGATCTCGGAAATTCCGCTCGGAGGTGTCTCGCCAGATCACCTCGTGCCATGAATGTGACGCCGCAGGTTCCAAGCTCATGGCTGTAGGCCCGCACACTCACACCGGGCGGAATCGCGGTGTCAGAGAGCACGACATCGACGTCGTGGACGGCAAGGGCTGCCAGGAGTTTCTCCGGCGGACCCTCGCGGCAGATGATTCGGACCTCCTCATCCAGGTGAAGTGCTGGCTCGATGAGTCGGTGGGCAACTAGCTTCGGCAAGACATCGGCCACTCCTACCACGAGCCTGAGCGGACGCCCAGTCGACTGTCCCCGAAACGTCTCTACAAGTTCGTGACCGACCGAGAAGATTTTGTCGGCATATCCCAGGGCAACGCGACCGGCATCGGTGAGAATTAGGCCCCGGCCGGCGCGGCTGAAAAGCTTCTCTCCGATCGCCACCTCAAGATCGCGAATCTGCGTGCTGACAGTCTGAGGCTTGAGGTACAACTTTGCGCTGGCCCGCGTGAGATTGCCTTCGTGCGCGACGGCCCAGAACAAGCGCAAGTGATGGTAGTTCAGGTTCTCCATCGCTCCTTCCTTATATTCGATAATATCTGACAATATACTACATATTATCGACTTGTTCGAACGTGCAGTCTCTGTTCTGATTTAAGGACCATGGGGGGATCAAACATGCAGCAACTTGAAGTATCTGCGACCGGCATGGACCTGACCCAAGCCTACTTGCCCGTGTCGAGCGGCGCATCTGATTCGCACTGGGGACTTATGCGGGGCTGTCGAACGCTTCCACGTCCAGCTTTGCGACGACAACGGTCCGAAGGGCGGCTTAGACGATACGTGTAGCATCCTCGTTCAGCTTGTTGAGATTGAACCCATCGTCGTGCAGCAGATGGATGCCGACATCCGACCTGCTATCGATTGTGCGGCGGCGAGGAAGCTAGATCGAACGCTCACGGCGATGCTCGACCCTGGGGAGACCATCCAATGAGGTGAAAACCATGAAAGCCATTCTGCCCGCGCTCGACAACTTGCCTAGCGCGTATCGCGATTCGGCGATTAGCGATCTTCTCGCTTACCACAATCTAGGTATGGCGTATCGTCACCGTCCCTCCTCCCAAGCCAAACTGCTCGTCGGCATGTGCATGGACTACCGCAAACGGCTTCGGATTCCGGAAGACTTCGCCTACGTCATACGGACAGCCGGGGCCAACTTTCGTGGTCTTGAGTTCCAGATATCCTTTGCCGTAGGGGTGGGAGGCGTGCGGGCAATCGCCGTCGTCGGCCACGATCAGTGCCGTATGAACGACCTGGCCGCCCAGCGGGACGCCTTCGTCTCGGGCTTGATCAAGGCAGGCTGGGAGCGACATGTCGCCGAGTTGCACTTCCAGGAGTGTGCACCCCGATTCGAGATTGGCGGTCCCGTAAAGTTCGCCTGCGCTCAGGCGCGCCACCTTCGGCAGCAGTATCCAAGAATCACGGTGGCGCCACTGCTGTACAAGCATGGCACCGACAGGCTCTACTTTATCGACGAAGACAAAAGTGAGAAGACCTGACCAATGAGAAGGAGACACAAGGTGAACTTAGGAGGATAGCGATGAACATTCTTCGCCTAGCTCGGGTCCCCGCAATAACAATCGAAGCCGATGCCACCGTCGTTGAGGGTATCGGATTGATGCAGCGGGAGAACGTCGGTTGCCTTTTTGTTGTCAAGAACGACCTGCTGGTGGGCGTACTTAGCGAACGGGACGTCATGCGACGCGTGGTATTTAGCAGCCGGGACCCCAAGACCACGCCCATTCGTCAAGTCATGACCATGCCAGCACGGCAACTTTCTAGACACGCAACCATCGAAGAAGCGATCCGTACGATGGCTGTGGGTCGAGTACGCCGGTTGCCGATCGTTTGCGACGGCAAGGTCGAGGGCATGGTGTCGCTCCGGTACTTGCTCCGGGAGAATATATTAGGCCTCACCGAGAGATGCGATTCCCTGATCGCACCGTACTGTGCCGACGGAATAGGGGGATGACACCAATCCGGCCTTTATGTGGAGAGCGGTCCGCAAGGAACAGGCCATTAAGAACCATCAATTGCGGACAGGTGGAGTAGGGAAAGGCATCATGTGGGTCACACGAGCCGCGTCAGTCCCTAGGAGCTCAACACCATGAAGATACCGTTTACAGCGGACCAACAAGAAGCCTTTCTCCGGCATGCGATTGAAGCCCGAGTGTTTCAGAGCGCCGAAGACGCCCTAGAGCAAGCCCTGGCGCTGTGGGAAGAGCGCGACGGCACCAGAGCGGCGTTATCGCCGTCGGCAGGGGATAGAAGGCCGTCGCACTACCTGGGCAAGGTCACCGGATCGTGGCGGAGGTTTCAAGGCCCCGGCCGGCGCGGCTGAAAAGCTTCTCTCCGATCGCCACCTCAAGATCGCGAATCTGTGTGCTGACAGTCTGAGGCTTGAGGTACAACTTTGCGCTGGCCCGCGTGAGATTGCCTTCGTGCGCGACGGCCCAGAACAAGCGCAAGTGATGGTAGTTCAGGTTCTCCATCGCTCCTTCCTTATATTCGATAATATCTGACAATATACTACAAATTATCGAGTAGACCGAATAAATGGATTTGGGTAAAACTTCTATTAGCACACGTCACGGAGAATCGCACGCATGCATCTTGAATTCTCAGCGAAAGGCCTGAAACTGACCGACACTGCGCGAGGCCATGTCGAGCGGCGCATCCGCCTCGCTCTGGGGCGCATCTTGGTCCGGGTCGAACGTGTTCACGTGAGGCTTGTCGACGTGAACGGGCCAAAGGGTGGAGTGGACAAGACCTGCCGCATCCGCGTCCACCTCTTCGGACTCCCCACGGTTGTCGTCGAACAGGCGGACGCAGACCTCCACGCAGCTATCGATCGCGCGGCTGACCGTGTCGGCCGAACCGTGGCGAGGAAGCTCAAGCAAGCACTCACATCCATGGGCGACGGGAGAGCAAGCGAACCAACGGGGGAGGGACCATCAGCGACATGAGGCATTCAGACATTGCGGGAAAGCGGCACGCTTTCCGTGGCAAGCTGCGCAACATCTACTATCCAGGCCCGCACCACTACCTCGTCGCCACGGACCGCATCTCCCCGTTCGACGTCGTGCGGTCGCGCCTATCCCTGGCAACGGAAGCGGCCCTCACGAGACTTTCGAGCTTCAGGTTCGAGATAACCGCCGAGATCGTGGAACAGACATCGGCCAGATATACGAAGAGACGCATCGATGTCTCGTTAAATCGGGACGGGACAGGAGACTGCCATGAAATGCCCAATATGCGAAACCAAAACCTTGCACAAACGCCATCGAAACGACGTACTGATCGACATCTGCGAGCGCTGTCGCGGCATATGGGTCTACCACAGTGAACTTGAAAAGCTCATCGCCCATCCCCAACAGGAGATCGATAAGCACGAACGCTTCTACCAAGAGTCCGAAAGCGCCTACAAACCGGAGCGACCACATGCCGCTGCGCACATCCGACAAGAGGGGCAGTCCACGGCAAGCCCTAAAAAGGATAAGAAGAAGGGATTCCTCACTGTCTTCGAGATCTTCGGCTGGGGGAAGGGTCAGTAAGGACATGAACAGCACGACCCCACGTCTGGTGCCGGTGCACGAGCGAAGTGACGTGCCCACGATGTACCGTGACACCGCGATCGCCGATCTGCTCGTCTATCACAACTTGGGTGGTGGGCCCCACCGTCGTTACACGCAGGCCGATCTGCTCGTCGGTATGTGTATGGACCACCGCTCGCGACTCCGGATCCCTGAGAACTTCGCGTACATCATGCGGAGCGCTGGAGCCAATTTTCGTGGGCTCGACTTCCAGATGTCCTTTGCGATCACTGTCGGGCGTGTGCGGGCCATCGCCATCATCGGCCATGACCAATGCGGCATGTCCGGTCTTGCAGCTCAGCGGAGCGCTCTCGTCGAGGGTCTGGTCCATGGTGCGGGCTGGGAGAGACACATTGCCGAGCTCCACTTCGATGAGTACGCACCACGGTTCGAGATCGGCGACCCCGCGAAATTTGCCCTCGGCCAGGCGCACCACGTTCGGCAACAGTACCCGGGGCTACCGGTGGCTGCGCTGCTCTACCGCCTCGACGAGGGGATGCTCCACATCATCGACGCAGGTGAGGAGATGAGGTCATGAAGAATGCTCAGATCGTCGAAAGAGAAGCTCGCAATCCACCACCAGACCACTACCTCCTCACATATCAAGTAATGCAAAACGCAAATGTACTTGACCCTTTGACTGGCCAGTTGCGAATGGATGAGGAATCACTCCGAACGCTTCATAGGGCATTGGATGAAAACGAAATCCAATTTCCACCACGCGCCAAGTGGGTTGGCTTCGAAGACTGGGAGGGAGCACCAACTTGGGAAAATGTCTTCATCTTTGTCCCCGAGAATGCCCAAAGGTACTTGGACCATGTGGTCCGCCGAGTTGCCAAATGGGAGCAAAAACTGAAGTCATAAGTCGTTGTAATAATAGTTCGTTACTGCTTCGTAATTCATGAAGCCCCGCGGGACATCGAAGGATCGGATACGGACCGGGCCAGACGATGGGATTGGCGAGACAAACCTGGTGGAATCAAGACTCGGAGGACAAGTTGAGCATCTCTTGGCACATCTTGGCGGGCGAGCAGCCTGCCCTTTGGCTTGAGCTGGAAACCGCCGCAGAAATGGGAGGCGCATGGGTGATTTCCTAAGCCTCGATGGTATTCCCCTTTGGGCCAACGGTCTGATCGCGCTCGCGACCATCGCCTTGCTCGGACTCGGCGCACACTGTGTCGTGGAGTCCGCCGTACGCATCGCCAAGCGATTAGCGGTCTCGGAACTCATCATCGGCCTTACGGTGGTGGCCCTCGGCACATCGGCGCCGGAGTTAGCGGTCACGCTAATCGCCGCCTTCGAAGGACACGGCGATATCTCGGTCGGCAACATCGTTGGCTCCAACATCTTCAACCTCGGCTTCATCCTCGGCGGCTGTGCGCTCGTCCGTGCTATTCCAGTGGAACGCACCATGCTGCGGCGCGACGGCGCGGTTCTCGGGGGAACCTCCTTGTTGCTCATCGGGCTGATCGGATGGGATCTCCGGCTGGATCGTTACGACGGCGTCGTGCTGTTCGTCTTGCTGGGCGTCTACCTCGGCTACCTGTTCAAGCACCGTCGAGCGGGCGCAGACGACAGTCCCGAAGGACACGAACAGGAAGGCCAGAGCGATGTCTCACTGCTGCGGGACAGCGCGCTGCTGATCGTCGGCTTGGTCTGCATCGTCGGAGGCTCCCACATTCTGGTCGAGTCCGCGACCGTAATCGCTAGGGGCTTCGGCGTGAGTGAGTGGGTCATTGGCGTGACCATCGTCGCCGCCGGGACATCTGCGCCGGAGATGGCCACCAGCCTGTCGGGCGTCATCAAAGGTCGCTACTCACTGAGCGCCGGCAATCTGGTCGGAAGTGACATATTCAACATGCTCGGGGTTCTAGGACTTGCTGGCATGCTTCGCCCGGTGGAGATCGATGTCATGGCACGCATCTCCCTCGCCGCGCTCTGCGGGATGGTGTTGGTCGTGCTGTTCTTCATGCGTACTGGCTGGCACGTGTCACGATTCGAGGGGCTCGCGCTCGTTGCGATCGCGGTGCTTCGGTGGGGCTTCGATTTCTCGCAAGGAAACAGTAACCCATGAGCGACTGGACCGAACCAGGACTCTGTCACCAACAACTCCTGGATATTGCTTCCATGAGGAATCAGGGAGACGGGCGATGACAGATCTGCCCTTCTTGGGTGAGTTCGTTATCATCCTCGCCTCGGCCGTGGTTGCCGTCGTTCTTTTGCGACGTCTTGGAATTCCTTCCATCGCTGGATTCATTGTTGCTGGAGCCCTGGTCGGCCCAAACGCGCTGGGCCTTGTAGCGGACATTCAGAATGTAGAGATACTCGCCGAATTGGGGGTCGTGCTGTTGCTATTCGGCATCGGCCTCGAACTATCGTTGGAGCGTATGCGCGGCCTCTGGAGCGCGATCGCGGTTGGTGGCTCCATCCAGGTTGGCGCGACCATTCTGGTGGTTGTCGGCATCTGTGCTGTGTTCGGTATTAGTATCCGCTCAGCAGTGCTCATCGGTTGCATTATTGCGATCTCCAGCACAGCCATCGTACTGCGAGGTTTGTCGGCGCGGGGAGAGCTCGAGGCGCCGCACGGGCGACTTGCGCTCGGCATTCTCGTTTTTCAGGATCTATGCGTCGTTCCGATGGTCCTCGTCATTCCGTTGCTGGCGAACACGCAGGAAAGCGAGACGAGCCCGCTTCTGGCGCTATTGACAGCCGTGGGCGTTATCTCTGGAGTGTTGGCGGTGGCCAAGTGGGTGGTCCCCCGCCTATTCGATGTCGTCGCGGCCACGCGACAGCGTGACCTGTTCGTCCTCTCCGTCTTCCTGGTTGGTCTAGGGATTGCTTGGGCAGTTTCGCGCGCCGGTGTCTCGCTCGCCTTGGGCGCGTTCCTCGCAGGATTGGTGGTTGCGAGCGGTAAGTACAGACAGCAGGCGTTCTCCGACCTTCTGCCATTGCGTGAGGTGCTTGCCAGCACTTTTTTCGTCTCCATAGGCATGCTTCTCGATGTGCGGACTGTGATCCAGAACGCGATCCCCATTCTTGGTCTTTTTCTGGCCATCGTTCTCGGCAAGTTCGCAATTATCTTCCTTACCGCCAAGCTCATGAAGCTGCCATTGCGAGTGTGTATCCTAGCCGGTGCCGCCCTCTGTCAGGTGGGCGAGTTCTCGTTTGTCTTGCTCCGTGCAGCTGATGGCAGCGGACTGCTTGACCCATTATTTTCTGAATACCTCACGGTGGCTGTAATCCTGTCCATGCTCGGTACGCCGTTCGCACTCTCTCTCGGGCCTCGTTTGGCCAGCGGCATTGGAAAAGTGAGTTTGGTGAACCGGCTGTTTCGCATTCGTATGGCAGTCGACCTACATGCGGACGAGTCGCTCAGGCATCATGTCATCATTGCAGGATACGGCCTGACAGGTCAGTCGATTGCCCGATCACTCGAGGTGCGTGACATTCCTTTCATCATCGTCGATCTCAATATCGACAACGTCAACAGCGCAACGCCACAGGCGGCATCGGCCTACTTCGGAGACGTGACGAGCGTAGAGGTCCTGGAGCATGTCGGCGCGCCACGCGCCAGGATGATCGTTCTTTCGATAAATGACCACGACGCCACAATCCGTGCGATCGCGGCATGCCGTAGTGTTGCACCTGGGCTCCGCATTGTTGCTCGGACCCGTTTCGCTGCTGATGTTGGTCTCCTGAAAAAAGCAGGAGCAACACACGTCATTGACGTTGAAACTGCGGCCGCTGGCGAGGTCGCCGGTTGTGTCGTGGAACACCTGGGTTCTGACGGTGCCACGGAGGACCTGCGTGGTCAAGCGATTCGCGTTTCTGGAGACGGAAATACGGGGCGGAATGATGAGTAGGAAAGACAACGGTCCCGAGAGTTTGCCGCCCGAAGCGTCCCCCCAAGCCCGCCGCCTTGCGCTCAAACTCTCACGTCCGGTGGAGAAGTTTCTCCATGTGACGGCCGCGAGTGGGATCCTCCTTCTGGTCATGGCAGTGATCGCCCTTGTCTGGGCAAACTCTCCGTGGGCGTCAACCTACGAGCACCTGCTGCACACTTCCATCTCCTTGGGATTCGGCGAACACGTCTTCACGCGAACCGTCCATTTCTGGATCAATGAGATCCTCATGGTGGTCTTCTTCTTTGTCGTGGGTTTGGAGGTTCGGCGAGAGCTGTTCGAAGGTGAGCTTTCCACGCTCCGGCGTGCTGCGTTGCCCGTAGCCGCAGCGTTCGGGGGGATGCTCGTACCGGCGGCGATCTACATCTCGCTCAATGCCGAGTCTCCTTCTGTCAGCGGTTGGGGAGTACCAATGGCCACCGACATCGCTTTCGCCGTCGGTGTGCTCGCGTTGCTCGGCCGACGAGTTCCGGTGTCGTTACGTGTGTTGCTCCTCGCTTTGGCGATCATCGACGACATTGGAGCCATCCTCATCATCGCGCTGTTCTATTCCAACGGAGTCGCGGTGAGTGGTCTCGCGATCGTTGCGCTTGGGGTCGTGACAGTCGTTGTCATGCAGCGATTCGGTCTGCGGAATCCGTTCATCTATGTTGCACCGGGCATCATGGTTTGGAGCGGAATGCTACACGCCGGAATCCACCCGACGATTGCGGGCGTGATCCTTGGGCTACTCACACCCGTGCGAGCTTGGTTCGGCCATGACGGCTTCCTTGCGGAAACGGAGAATTCGCTGGAGAGTTTGCGCAAGAAGGTCGCTTCGGAGAAGGACCCACGCAAGCTCCTACCTGAACTCGCACGAACCAACGTCGCACGCCGTGAAGCGATCTCGCCGGTAATCCGTATTGAAGCCGCGCTTCATCCGTGGGTCGCCTTCGGGATCATGCCGCTGTTTGCTCTAGCAAACGCAGGCGTTGCCCTTGGCGGCCTCGGCGAGGGTTTGTCCGAGTCGATGGATGTCATGCTGGGAGTTGGCCTGGGTTTGGTTGTCGGTAAGCCGCTCGGGGTCGTCGCCTTCAGTTGGCTGGCCGTTCGTCTCGGTCTCGCGTCGTTGCCGCGCGGTGTTTCATGGAGCGGTGTACTCGTTGTTGGCTGTGTCGCCGGCATTGGCTTCACGATGGCGCTGTTCATCGGCGCGCTGGCGTTTTCCGATACTTCAACGTTGGCCGTCGCTAAACTTACCGTGCTGGCCGCTTCTATGGTTGCAGGGGCGGTCGGACTTGTCGTGGGCTACAAATTTCTGCCGCGCGGCCCTTCGAGCGATGTCGGAAGTCGCGCACAGAGGTCTGCGCTCCAGTTCGAAAAAGCGAACACTTTCTTGACAGGCAAACCGAGTCGGGATCGACACGGGCTATCTCGTGTTCCCGCCTCTTTCAATGAGGTTCTAAGATGAAAATCAGAGTGCTTGATAACGACATCGAGCTCCCAGACTTTGACCCGAAAAAATTCGGGGCGAGGCCGGTTCTGATCATTGCCGCGGTTGTTTTCGGGTTGGCGATGGTCTGGAGCGCCGTGTATCAGATTGCGCCCGAAGAGGCCGGAGTCGTGCTCCGTCTGGGGCGCTTTGTCCGGACGACGGATCCCGGACTCCGCTTCAAGATCCCATTTCTCGAACAGGTTCAGAAAGTGCCGGTCCAGCGGCAGCTCAAGCAGGAGTTCGGCTTCCGGACTGTTACCGCGGGAGTTCAGAGTAATTTCACGACCGTCGGCTTGAACGACGAGTCGTTGATGTTGACGGGTGACTTGAACGTGGCCGTCGTGGAGTGGATCGTCCAGTACCGTGTGGCCGACGTCTACGACTACCTGTTTAAAGTGCGCAATGTCGAGGAAACATTCCGTGACATGAATGAAGCCGTCATGCGAGAGGTCGTCGGTGATCGTACGGTTACCGAGGTTCTCACGATCGGAAGGCAGGACATCGAGGTCACTGCGCAAGTCCGGCTGCAGAGGCTGAGCGATCAGTATGAGAACGGAATCCGGATCGAGCAGGTTGTGTTGCAGGACGTCAATCCGCCGGACCCGGTGAAACCTTCCTGGGACGAGGTGAACCAGGCACAGCAGCAACGGGACCAGTTGATCAACGAAGCGCTGACCGACTACAACAGCGTCATCCCCAGAGCCCGGGGTGAAGCCGAGCAGGCGATTCTTCAGGCGGAAGGGTACGCGGTGAACCGCGTCAATCGTGCAGAGGGTGATGCCGCCCGCTTTATAGCCGTCTATGACGAGTATCGCCAGGCTCCTGAAGTGACTCGCCGACGGATGTACCTGGAAACAATGTCGTCCATGATGGCCCGTGTTCCCGGCAAGGTGATCCTCGACAGCAACGCCCAGGGCATTCTTCCGTTGCTTCCCCTCGATGGAATTACTAACCGGCTCGCCAGCAACTCTCTGAATCAAGGAGGCAACTGATGAAAGGCATGGCCAAAGCTCCACTATTGATATCGGCCGGTATCGTTGGATTGATTCTCCTCGGCAGTGGACTCTTTGTCGTGGACGAAACCCAGCAGGTGATCATCACGCAATTCGGCGACCCCGTCGGCGAAGCGATCACGACCCCGGGTCTCAAGTTCAAAATACCCTTTATCCAGATGGCCAATTATTTCGACAATCGTTTTCTGGAATGGGACGGTGAACCGAATCAGGTGCCGACCCGCGACAAGCGGTTCATCTGGGTGGATGCCTATGCACGCTGGAGGATCAGTGACCCCCTGATGTATCTGGAAAGACTCCGCGGGGATGAGAATACGGCCCAGTCGCGCCTGGACGATATTCTGGACGGCGAGACGCGCAACGCTATTGCCCGCAACGATCTGCTCCAGGTGGTTCGGACCAGCAACCGGCAACCCGAGACGGTCGAAGGCGATCAAGAGGAAACCGGAATCCTCGACGAAATCACGACCGGCAGGGCGGACATCTCGGCGGGTATTCGAGAGACGGCTGCGCCACGGTTGGCCGAACTCGGGCTCGAACTCGTCGATTTTCAGATCAAGCGGATCAATTACGTGGCAGAAGTGCAACAGGATGTATTCGCGCGAATGATCGCTGAGCGGCAACGAATTGCGCAACAGTACCGTTCAGAAGGTGAAGGAGAAGCAGCGCGCATCCGGGGCGAGAGGGAACGCGACCTCCAGGCTATCCAGTCGGAAGCCTACCGGCAGGCCGAGGAAGCTCGAGGCGTGGCTGACGCTGACGCCTCGCGCATTTACGCGGATGCCTACAGCCGGGATGGTGGGTTCTATGAATTCACCAAGAGCATGGAGACCTTCGAGACCGCGATCGATCCCAATACGCTCATGATTCTGACGACGGATAATGCGCTGTTCAAGTATCTCAACCAGCCGCAATAAGTCGTCGGGTTGGGTTCTGAGTGTGCGGAGGTCTTCTATGGATTAGTTCTAAATCGGCGATTGCCGAAGAGATTGATGTGTCGAAAGGAGGCGTGGCCGATTCTGGCGGCAGGTGGATCGTGCCCAAAGACAAGCAGATCCATATCATCTGCGGGAAAGTCGTCAACTCACGATTTCATGTACTTCACGCCAACCAGCGCATCCTGGGGAGAACCACGCCTTGCTGCGTTGCCAAGATGCTCCAGGTTGGGGAGTTGCTAGTGTCCTTGGCAAACTCATCATGGCAGCGTATTGATAGCGACTTCACGACCGAGCTTTGTGGAGAAAGAGACTTTGGGGCGGTAAGTGAGTGTTTGTAGATTCATGTGAGTGACATACGTAAATGACTCAAGAGGAAGGCAAGTGATGGAGACTGTCGAGGTAAGACGAAAACGCGCGATTGTCCTGTTGCGAAATCGATTCGTTGAAGTGGTTCTCGATGGTGATGATTATGTCAAGGTTGGTAAGAAAGAGTACCGCGTTCATAAGGACAAGTTGGTCACACTGATGGAGTCGGGCAGACTGGCACCCGACACCATTTTGCGAATTTCCCGCGAATCTGTGGAACGTCTTGCCTCGGATGTGCTCAATGAACTCGACTCGCGGCTAGAGATTTTCGCGATCATCCCGATAGGGAAGAAACCCGGGATCTGGGCTGTCGACTTTGTTGACGAAGAGGGGGGTCATCTAGAGGTTGCGATTGGTCACAACATTGTCGGGATGGACGATCCAGCGATCAGAGCGCATATTAAGGCGAAGTTGGATCGATGATTACAAACGCTACGGTTCCGCCGCACGGGGATCCTCTCTATGATGAAGCCGGGCGTTGCCTGAACAACCTGTGACCGTTTGGCACCAGGCCGCCATTCGGACGTTAAGTTGACAATGCCCTATATCTTGATGAAGTGATGTTCAGCATGCTACAGAGAAGAGCCGTCGCCCTGCTGGTCTTATCGGCCGTGCTGGCCTTCGGTATTCAGTCGGCCCTCGAGGTGTTCCATCCCATCGAGGTAGCCCCGCAAAATCTCTCGCTGCACGACCATATTCAGGTTGGCGACGGTGCGTCCCTTCTCGATTCCAGCCACGCGGACCGCCGAAACCATAAGCATCACTATTGTGCCCACTCGAACGCCCTGGCGTGCCTTGGCAGACTGGAAACCGTGTTCCAGCGTTCGCACGCGCGGTTGCCGACACCGAAGCCGCCGCTGTGCGCTCCCTGCTTTCGGTCTTCGATCGAGGCCCGCCCCTCCTCTGATTCCAAATTCAGTCCGCTTGATCCGGACACGTGCGTCGGAAGCATTTCTGTATTTGCAATTGGAGGGCCCCTTGAAACGTAGTTTCTTTATTTCTATTCCTATTTATTTGATCCTTGTATGCAGCCTCGCCGGAGGCGCCATCGCGCAGACCAGCGGCGCGATCGAGGGCACCATTACGCTTCCCACTGGCGATCCGGCCCACCGTGTGACCGTTGTGGTGACCGGATTGGGCCGAACCGTCGAAACCGACGAGGATGGGCGCTACCGATTCGACGACGTGCCGGCCGGCTTCTATGAAGTGCTGGCGTTCCAGTCGCTGTTGGATGGCGCAGCCGAAGGCGTCGAGGTCACCGGCGGACAGACCCGGACTCTCGACATCATGATGCGGTTCTCTCCCATTAGGGTGGAGATCACTGTCACAGCGCGAGGCCGCGAAGAAACGACATTCGAAGCCGTTCCATCGGTGACCAGCCTGGACGCGTTCGATCTGGCCGAGGCCATGGCGCCCTCTCTCGGTGAGGTGCTGGATGGTCAGTTGGGAGTTTCCAAGCGGAGCTTCGGCTCGGGCAATGCCCGCCCCGTCATCCGCGGGTTCGACGGCGACCGCATCCTGGTCATGCAGGACAGCATGCCTGTAGGCGCCCTCGGTTCCCAGTCAGGCGACCATTCCGAGCCGGTGGATGTCAGCAACCTGGAGCGCGTTGAGATCCTGAAGGGACCGGCGACGCTGCTTTACGGAAGCAATGCCATCGGCGGAGTCGTGAATGCGATCAGCAGCCACCAGTCTTTTCACGACCAGCCACATACGGGTCTCACCGGGCAGGTTTCGTCTTCGGTCGGGAGCGCCAACGGCCAGGCCGGCAGCAGCTTCAACATGCAGTACGGTGTCGGCAGATGGGCCGTCTGGGCCGGCGGCGGCCAGCGGACCCGTGACTACGACACACCGATCGGGATCGTCAAAGATTCCAGGAGCCGGATCACCAACGGATCGGTCGGGTTCGGGTGGTTCGGCGACCGGGCGTTTGCCAGCGTCGGCTACCGCGGTACGGAAGGTCGGAACGGGATTCCGTTCGTCACCACGTTTGAAAGGGAGGAAGAAGGGGACGGCGGAGAGGAACTCGACGCGGTCAACATCGCGCTGCGCCAGCACACCATCAACTTTGCGATAGGAGTCCGGGATCTGGGTGCGGCGTTGGAAGAATTTCGGTTGTCGGTCAACTTTTCCGATTACAACCACGATGAGGTGGAGATATTCAAAGGTGGCGATCAGGTAATCGGGACGACATTCGAAAACCAGCAGCTTTTCTACCGGGGCGTGTTTACTCAGAGAACGCACGGTCGGCTTTCCGGTAGCTTCGGCGTCTCCGGACGGATACGGCAGTTCGAAGCCACCGGAGAAGAAGCGATTACGCCGCCGGTCGACCAGACGGGTTTTGGAGTATTTACGCTTCAGGACATCGATTTCGAACGCGTCCAGTTACAGTTCGGTGGACGGGTGGACTACAACCGGTACGAGCCGCAGGTGGGCGGGTTTTCCGACCGGAGTCTGACCGGGTTTTCCGGTGGCATCGGTGCGCGATTCGATCTGTGGGAGGGAGGCGCGTTCGTCGCGAACTATACGGATTCGTTCCGGAGCCCGGCTCTGGAAGAGCTGTACAATTTCGGTCCGCACCTGGGCAACGTGACGTTCGAGATCGGGGATCCGAATCTCCGGCGGGAGCGCTCACACGGATTCGACTTCTCGCTTCGCCAGGAGTCTGACCGGGTCCGTGGCCAGGCCAACGTCTTCTACTACGATATCGACGACTTCGTTTTCCTAGCCCCGACCGGCGCGTTCGTAGACGGACTGACGGAGGCCGAGTATAGCCAGGGTGACGCGCGTTTCCTCGGGATCGAGCTGAAGCTAGACCCAAAACAAGCGCATAACCAGTCCGCCGAGGCCCAGTTCGCGCCGATAGAATTCGAGGCATAGAATCCCGTTCCCGGATGGCCTGTTCCAGGTATCGAGTTTCTGTTGAATCTGTTTCAGTTCAGCCTCGCTGGTGTTGGACGGTTGACAGAAACCGGGACCTCGATCGCCCGGGCTCAGAGTCATGATCGGGTCAACATCGCAGAGGCTGACGCAACACATCCACCCCGCGGAACAAGACCGGCAACCACCGGTTCCAGGCCAGGATCCGGAACAGAATGCGCCGCCCGGTGCGCACGAGTTGGCACGGCACAAGCATGAAAGCGTTCAAGAAGGTTTTGAACTCCATGCGCAGCACGGTTTGCTTCTCAGCCTGATATTTTTGGCCCCAACGTCCGGTTTCGGGAAGCAGCAATGCAAACCACGCTTTCAGTGTCCAGGCCAGTGACGCGATCACCATGTAGGCCCAGTTGCTGGTCTGATCTCCGACCGGCATCCGCAACGCCTGAACGCCGTTCTTCAACTGCTCAATGAGATTCTCCTGATTGCACCGTTGATTGGCACGCATCACAATCTGGTCGGCCGGATCCGAACGGTTGGTAATGTAGAAGAAGTACCGGATGTCGTCAAACAACACCTGCTCTCCTTTGGCCACCGACAGATTCTTCCGCACCACGACGACACGGTAGTCCCGATCGCAGGCTCCGGGTCGATACCGAAACTCGGCCACATCCTCACCCTGCAAGCGGATATTGTCGAAACCGCGCTGCCGAACGATCTCTTCCTTCACGTTGTCGGGACGTTGGCGCGGTTCGGTCGCCACGTCGTATTTCGCGGGCCGTTCCAGGCGCTTCCACTGGCGCGGCTCCAGTTCATCGGCCCGGGCCTTCAGGTTCGCCATCGCGTCAATCCCGAATATGAAACCCACCTGCTGGTCGTCCCATCCGTCCAGATGCCGGGTCTGGCTGAAGTCCGTGTCCCCGCGCAGCAGGATCTGGCGAAACCCCGCATGCCGGCACAATGCGATGGCTTGGTCGAACCGGACCGCGGCTCCTTCATGCGACGGCCGGTTGCCGCTACGATTGACCAGATACAGCGGTTCGGCGGTGTTGGCCAGCGAGATCATCAGCGGGTGATATCCCCACGTCCCGTCGTAGGCCACGTCCATCCCTTGCTTGCATTCCCCCGTGGTTTCGGCCAGTGTCCCGTCCGCGTCCAACACCGCTTCTTCGAAAAACGCCGCCGGTTGCTGTCGCCAGACTCCGAGCCGGACTTGATTGGTTGCCTCCATCAGACACTCCACGTCGTCGGCCTCGAATCTCCGGCAGAAGTCTCCCGCCGTCGTCGGATCCGGAATCCGTTGCGCTCCCAGCGCATCCAGATACACCGCATCGTTGCGCCGCAGTTCGATGTCTTCCAGGCACGTTCCTCCGCTCAAGGCGTTGTAGGCGATGTTCAGCACGTGATCCGACTCGTGATACGGCAGGTGCCGCTTCAACACATGCACGCCCTTGTCGATGGCTTCGATCAGCCCGGTCCGCCGCGCCACCAGTTGCATCGTCCCGATACCACCAACCGATGTGCCCCGCGTCCGCTCTCCCATCTCGTACTGAATGTTGCTCGCCGAAAACATCGGCTCTACCTGATCCGTCCAATGCCGGTCCCCAAGCCGACGTTCGATTCGCCGCTTGCGGTTCCTCATGTTCTTGCGCGTATAATCGTTCATCTGAAATGCCTCCTTTTCCGAAGAATCTGTTCAAGGTTTTTTTCGCACGGAGAGGGGGCATTTCGGGTACTTCCGCTCTTATTGCACTATCATTTCCTCGTCAATCACGCTTGTTCAGGGGCTAGACATCGGAGTTCATGAGAACCTTTGGTTCAACCTAGCTCTGGACTCGGTGGATACCAAACTCAGGCAGAGCTCGCTGCCTCTTCCGCGCATCCCTCCCCTCCGCGGAACCGTCGGCTTGGAGATTGTCTATGGCGGCTTGAGCATTAAGCCTGAGATCGTGATGGCCGACGCGCGTCGTGATGTCTTCACGACCGAAACACCCACCTCCGGCTACACCGTCGCAAACCTGAAAGCGTCGCACACAATTCCCCGGCAGCACTTCTCGCATCACCTCGCCATGGCGGTTTTCAACATCGGCGATACGCTGTACCGGAATCACGTGAGCTTCATCAAGGATCTCGCGCCGGAAATCGGGCGCGGCGTCCGGTTCTCGTATACAGTGAAATTCTTTTAGGAGAAAAAGACGGCCAAGTACCCTGCAATAACGACCTAGGATTCCGGAGCGCGAACCCTCCGCTCGATTGAAGAGATTCACCGCATACCCTTCCTGCCTTTAAGGCCCCTATGCTCTCATCGACGTGACGCTTAACGGTATGCCTCTGTCCAGAATTTGGCAATTCCCTCTGTCCACGGCTTTGGGTATGTTTGCGACCTGGTACGGGTGGTTTCGGCTGTTAGTGTGGCTCGGTTGGGTCGGGGTCAGCATCTTCAGCTCTGATGCTTCAAAGGTTGGGGGAATGCGACAATCAAGGGGATCGTTGAACTGAGCTGGTCTGGGGAAATATAGCCTTCCGTCGACTAACAGTTGTTCAATCCAGTCCGCACGTTTTTCTTGGAGACTGGAGTATTTGTAGAGCTGAGCCGGTAGGTTTGCCAAAGTCTCGTGGGAAGTTACCATATTGCGTTACCTCCGATTAGCATGGACGCGGGCCCGTCCAATTCCGGGGACTGTCTAGGCACAATTGAGGGCACAAGGGGCCCAGACGCTCCCGAAAAGTTTCCGTAACTTGCTAGAATTACGATACGGCCCTGTAGCTCAGGTGGATAGAGCAGCGGTTTCCTAAACCGGAGGTCGGCGGTTCGAGTCCGCCCAGGGTCATGCGGAATATAGAAGGAAAAGGGGCCATGAAGAGCCAGAAGTTAATAGAGAACTCATGACGCAGCAGATGCCGGACGGACTTGAAGTCTTTCGTGAATTAACGGAGGGGCTGATCGAAGTGCTTCAGTCCTGGCCTCTATACAGACGATTTGAATATAGCGAACAGGACAGGCACTTCCTCGACTCAGAGGACGCGACTTTCGGAGTCCTCCCTCAAGAGATTATTCTTCCCTGTAAGACCTGCAAAACCGAACAGCGTTGGAGACGGACGGGAGGCGGAGTGGGCGCGGAGGGTCGGATTTACCTCAACACCGAACCCCACGACGCTATCTACAAGTGCCAGGTTTGCGATCGGCGAGAGGTTTATTTTACGTTTTACTGGTATCTGACGGAGGAGGGTGGTCTGTTTCAGAAAATTGGCCAGTACCCGCCTCTTCACTACTTCCTCGATGTTTCCCGTGAAATTTCGAACTTGCTGTCGGATTCTGACCTGAAACTTTATCGGCAAGCGCTGAGTAACCGGAACTCGAATTTCGGCATCGGAGCCGTATCTTACTTGCGCCGGGTTGTCGGACATACACTGGACGGCATGCTGGAACAGGGCGCCGAAGCGGCTCGAAACGCTGACGCATCGGATGAGGAACTGCGAGACTGGGAAGAAGTAAGAAGTTCGAACGGTGCGAAGCAGAAAATCGAGTGGGTATCCAAGATGGTGTCCCCGCCCCTTGAGTCAAGAGCTCAGGATCCACTGGACCCGCTCTGCGACCTGTTCAGTGATGCTCTCGATTTGAAAACGGACGAGGAATCGGTCGATGTGTTCGTCAAGTCTAAGATTGCTTTCGAATACCTCGTCAGGGCAATAAAGCTGGAGCGCGATGAGGGCAAGCAATAAGCATCCCCTGGCTAATCTATCCGTGAGAGTGGAGGAAGAGGGAACCGGAGGTCGGAGGTTCGAGTCCTTCCGGGGTCATCGCTAAACAGTCATCGTGCTGATTTCGCTCTCCGCTTTCGGGCTCGAACCGTCGCTTTGATGAGGGTCCAAGTTGCGGGCCGGTCGTGGACCGGGCACTCAGGAAACTCTTGTCCCTCAAGGATTTCGGTTTCATAGCCGCAGTCGTTCGATCGATAGAAGCCTTGTTGTTCGCAGGTCTTGCCGGTCCTTTGCATCCTACCCTCTGTCGCTTCAGTTTCGTTTTGTCGGCCGAGTCATAAATTAGACGTTTGAGAACTGAGATTATGAGTCAGTTAATTGGAAAAGATGGGAAAGCCCGGGCGCGGTCAGCCTGGCTTGTGTTTGTCCCATTGCTAGCTTAAAATCAATAGGTTTGGAATCGATTGCAGTCTGGTAACTGTTGTTTGTAGGCCGAGGAGGTCAGTCCGTTGGCACGCAAGAGGTTGACTCGGAAAGAAATTGTCCAGAAGGATGAGATCACGTCGGTTCTGGAGCGGTCGACCACCTATGTTGTGGAACATGGAAAGCCCATCGCCATCGCAGTGGGCGCTGTGGTGGTCGGCATTACGGTTGTCATCGTCTTAAACGTGACCGCGGCGAATCGCGAAGCAGCAGCCCAGAACGCACTGGCCGAAGTCATCCGGATTTACTCGACAGTCACTGAAGACACCACCGATGAGTCAAGATTCCAGGCCACTTTGGTAGAAGCGGCCCGTGTTGAGGCCGACCATCCCGATCAGCCTGCGGCCCAGATCGCCCGGTACTATGCCGGTCTGAGTCATGAAGGACTGGGGGATTCCGACCAGGCGATTGCGATCCTCACCGAGTTGGTTGAATCGGGCGACGAAATGGTCAACCAGGTTGCGCGTGTCGCGTTGGCGGAGTCCTATAAGAAGCAGGACAATTTGGAGCGTGCGATCGAGGTTTATCAGGAGCTAGCCGATTCAGGAGGCTATTCGAAGAGCGCAGTTCTATACGAACTGGGACGGCTCCATGAGGCAACATCGATGCCCGACGAGGCGCGAGCGTACTACCAATCTGTGGTGGGCGATTATCCCAATTCGCCGTACCGTGAGGACGCGGACCGTGCGCTGAGACGGTTGACGCTCGTCGAATCCGCCGAGGAACCCTCCTGATCGCGTTGTGTCGACAGATCAGCAGGGATTGACCGGGCTGGGCTTCGTTTCAGGGGTTTGTAGAGTGAACGTGAAATCCAGGACTTCTCCCGATCGTCAGCGCTTTTCCGGCGCCGTAAATATCGATCTGGTTGATCTCCCTACGGAGCGATTGCTTCTCGAAGGGTCTCTGGCACCCGGCGAGTTGGATTTTGCCGAAATTGGAATTCGGCAGATCAAACCGCTGGACTGGTCGGGATTCATAGAGCGGAAGGGTTCCAATTTCCGCCTGTCCGGAGAAGTGGTGACCGAGCTGGAACTGGAGTGCGTGAGGTGTCTCAATCCGGTTCGACAGGCGGTTCGAAGAGAGTTCGACGTGTTCTTCCAGCAACGCGAAAGTCTGATCTACGCCGAACACGAAGACATCGAATTGAAAGAATCCGAAACGCAGACGTCGTTTGTGACCGGTTCTGAGTTGCCGTTGAACGAGATCATGCAGGAGCAGGTGTTGCTCGCGCTTCCAATGAAGCCGCTGTGTCGCGCGGATTGCCGTGGACTGTGTGCGGTCTGTGGAATCCACCTGAACGAAGATACTTGTGAATGTTCCCTTCGGGGGATCAATCCGGCGTTCGAAGTTCTTAGAGAGTTTAAGAAGCAGTTGGAGAATCCCAGTTGAGTCGGAGTTAATAACTAAGTCATGCCAAATCCAAAACGTAGACATTCAAAATCGCGCAAGAACAAACGGCGCACTCATGACTCTTTGACGTTGCCCGCGCTTGCGGAATGCTCCAACTGTCACGAGATAAGGCAGCCCCATCGTGCCTGTCCTCACTGTGGCTATTACAAAGGCCGTGAAGTCATAGAGACCGCCGAAGAATAAATCTATCCCGTGATCAAAATCGCAGTCGACGCAATGGGGAGCGATCATGCTCCGGCAGTGGAAGTCGAAGGCGCCGTGCTTGCCGCGGCCGAATACGGCGTTCATGTCGTGCTTGTAGGCCAGTCGAAACCGATTGAAATGGCGCTCGGCAACCACGAGACTTCCGGCCTGTCCATCGATGTCCACCATGCCAGCGAGGTTGTTGGTATGGAAGAATCTGCGATGAGCCCGCTCCGCCGGAAAAAAGATTCTTCAATTCGTATCATCGCCAACCTGATGAGTGAGGGCCGCGTTTCCGGTGTCGTCAGTGCCGGAAACACGGGCGCCGTGATGGCGGCGACCAAGGTCGTCGCAGGCTCGCTTTCGGTGGTGGACCGGCCGGCCCTATCAACCGTTCTGCCGACGCAGAAGGGAAAACCCTCGATCCTGCTCGATGTGGGTGCGAATGTTGATTGCAAACCTTTACATCTGGTGCAGTTCGCGATCATGGGGGACATATATTCGCGTTTCATATTCGGCATTCGCCGCCCGCGAATCGGATTGTTGTCCATCGGCGAGGAAGATTCGAAAGGGAATGAACTGACGAAGGAAGTCTTCAAGACTTTGAAACAGGCTCCGCTGAACTTTGTTGGCAACGTCGAAGGTAGAGAAATTTTCAAGGGTGAGGTTGATGTCATCGTCTGCGACGGTTTCATAGGAAACGTCGCACTCAAGTTGAGTGAGGGTCTCATAGAAACTGTAACGACAATGCTGGGGGACGAGCTTCGGCGGACGCTTTCGGCAAAGGTCGGTTACATTCTCGCCCAGAAGGCGTTTCAGCAATTCAGCCGCCGAATGGACTATTCCGAATACGGGGGCGCTCCACTGCTGGGCATCAAGGGAATCGGCATCATCTGTCACGGACGGTCGAACGCGAATGCGATAAAGAACGCAATTCGAGTGGCCCACGAGTTCTGCGAACAAAATGTCAACGAAGAGTTCGAGCGGGAGTTTCATAAGCTAGGCCTGACAAAGCCGGCCCCTTCCAATCCAGAACAAGCCGTCGAGAGTGATACTAAGGTGTATCGCTCCGGCGTCATCAGTTAACGCCAACCCGCCGTTTTTCTTTACATCCTTTACATGGCATCCCGCAAAATCGCTCTCATGTTTCCGGGTCAAGGGGCCCAGTACGCAGGCATGGGCCGGGATCTGGCCGGGAGCTTTCCATCTGTGGCCGCCCTGTTCGGGGAAGCGGATAAGACACTGGGCTTTCCCATATCCAAGCTGTGCTTTGAGGGTCCCGAGGAAGAGCTGAAGCTTACCGAAAACACGCAACCGGCTCTATTGACGACCGCCGTGGGGGCTTTCCGCGTCCTATCGGAACGCGGTGTCGTGCCGGATTTTGTCGCGGGGCATAGCCTTGGCGAGTACAGCGCCCTGGTTGCTGCGGGCTCACTCGATTTTGCGAGTGCCGTGTCCCTGGTGAGAAATCGTGGACGTTACATGCAGGAAGCCGTTCCCGTGGGCGAGGGTGCGATGGCGGCAATACTTGGACTCGATTCCGATGAGGTTCGCTCCGTTTGCGAGCGCGTCCAGGAATCGGAGGTGGTGACGCCAGCCAATTTCAATTCGCTGACCCAGATCGTAATTGCCGGCCATCGGCCAGCCGTCGAACGAGCCATTGATGCGGCCAAGAGCGCCGGTGCCCGTAGAGCATTGCTACTCCCGGTGAGTGCGCCATTCCATTGCAGGCTGATGCTGCCAGCCCAGAAGCGCCTGTCTGAAGATCTGGATGGCATCGATTTCGGAGACCTGCGGTTTCCCATCGTGACGAACGTAGACGCCGAGGAGGTTCGGACCGGTTCCGAAGCACGCGAGGCGGTGCGGAGACAGACTTCCAGGCCGGTCCGTTGGTATGAGACCGTGCGATTTCTTCTCGATTCGGGAGTCGACACGTTTATCGAAGTTGGGCCGGGTAAGGTCCTGACGGGGCTGCTTCGTTCCATCGAAAAGTCGGTTACAATGCTAAACGCAGAGGACGAGGCTTCGCTGGACCAGGCCTTGGCCACTCTGCACACTCTACAGTGAAGAGGACTTCACGGGTTCATCGGGCCCTCGTTGTTCTGCTCCGAGTTTCTCGCTTCTAAGGTGCGTATTGAGAATCATTTGAAAGACGGAGGTTGTATAAATGTCTTCTTCGGTTGAAGAAAAAGTCAAAGCGGTAATCGTCGAACAGTTGAGTGTCGACGAATCGGAGGTCACACCCACGGCTTCGTTCATCGATGACCTGGGAGCAGATTCCCTGGATACGGTGGAGTTGGTCATGGCGCTGGAAGAGGGGTTTGGGATTGAGATTCCAGACGATGCCGCTGAAAAGATCACCACCGTGAAGGAAGCGATAGATTACATCGAAGCTCACGGGCCCAAAAAGTAAGCGGTTTCGGAGGCTATTGACCTTGGAGAGGAGAGTCGTTGTCACTGGTGTCGGACTTGTCACCGCGCTCGGTATCGGAACAGATGCGAGCTGGGAAGGTCTGCGTGCGGGTCGAAGCGGAGTCACTCAGATCACCCAATTCGACACGACACAATTTTCCACAAAGATCGCGGCAGAGCTGAGTGGTTTTGATCCTCTCAACTGGATCGAGAAGAAAGAAGTCAAGAAGATGGATAGGTTTATCCATTGTGCGATAGCCGCCTCCGCGTTTGCGATGGAACGGTCAGGTCTGGAAATAACGTCGGAGCTTTCCGAAAGATCCGGAGTATTCATCGGTTCCGGCATTGGTGGATTTAACATTATCGAGCGGGAACACTACAACCTCATACGGGGCGGCCCGCGCAAGATCTCCCCGTTTTTTATACCATCCAGCATCATTAATCTGGCGGCCGGACAGGTTTCCATTCGCTTCGGAGCCAGAGGTCCCAACGCTGCACCGTGCACGGCATGTTCCTCGGGCGCGCATGCAGTCGGCGATGCATACGAGTTGATCCGTCGAGACGGTGCCGACATCATGATTGCCGGGGGCTCTGAATCAGCAATTACCCCGATGGGCATCGGTGGATTTGCTGCCATGCGGGCTCTTTCCAGTCGTAATGACGAGCCCGAACGGGCCTCCCGACCTTTCGATCTCGAGCGGGACGGTTTCGTGATGGGTGAAGGTTCCGGGATTCTAATTCTGGAAGAGCTCGAAATGGCGAAGAAGCGCGGCGCTCCCATTCTTGCCGAAATTATCGGATATGGCATGAGTGGCGATGCCTTTCACATTACGCTCCCATCGGACGATGGAAATGGTGGCTACCGGGTGATGCAGAACGCTCTGAAGAGCGCGGACGTTTCGCCCGATAAAGTTAGCTACATTAACGCCCACGGCACGTCCACACCTCCTAACGACCGCCTGGAAACGATGGCCATCAAACGCTTGTTCGGGGACAGTGCGGGAGGGATCCCAGTCAGCTCGACCAAGTCTATGATCGGACACCTTTTGGGTGCGGCGGGAGCCGTCGAAGCCGGGATCAGTGTACTTGCGCTCCAGGACCAGGTCATACCGCCGACGATCAATTACGAAAATCCGGATCCCGACTGCGACCTGGACTACGTTCCCAATGAAAGCCGGGATGCCAATCTCGAGTACGTGTTGTCGAATTCTTTCGGATTTGGTGGCACCAACGCCGCTCTTCTCTTTAAACGTTTCAACTAACGACTGCGGAATCGACGCCGGATACCTAAACTCGGTCGTTCTGTTCCGGAGCTTTCCCGGTTTGCTATCCTGCTTCCATGTCTCCTGAACGTGAAATCATCGAGTTCGACGTTCTTGTCGTGGGCGCCGGGCCCGCAGGGCTGGCGGTGGCCTACCACCTGAGGCAACTGCTGGATCGGAGCGGACGGAAAGACGCTTCGATCGCTGTTCTCGAAAAAGGCAAAGAGATCGGAGCGCACATCATATCCGGAGCGGTATTCGATCCACGCGGGATAGACGAACTCATGCCCGACTGGTTAACGAAAGGTGCTCCTGTCGAAAGTAAGGTCGAAGAGGACCATGTTTACTATTTGACCCGGAAGTGGAAACTGGGCCTGCCGATCATCCCGCCGCCGCTTCGCAATGCGGGCAACTACATCATCTCGTTGAACAAGTTTGTCCTTTGGTTGGCAGAGCTTGTCGAAGACAGCGATGTCGATATATTTGCGGGTTTTTCCGGGGCCGGATTGTTGATTGAGAACGGTCAGGTCGTCGGCGTCCGCACCGGGGACAAGGGCGTTGATCGTCAGGGCCAAGCGAAAGGGAACTACGAGCCAGGTATCGACATACGCGCGAAATTGACGGTGTTGGCCGAAGGCGCCCGGGGATCGTTGACAAAACAGCTCGTGGAACGCTTCGGGTTGGATGTTGGCCGGAATCCACAAGTCTACTCTGTGGGGATCAAGGAAGTGTGGGAGGTTCCCGGGTCCGATGAGCACCGGGGACGGGTCGTTCACACCATGGGATTCCCGCTCGCGTCAAAAGAATTTGGGGGTGGGTTCATCTACAACATGGATCGCGACCAGGTGTCGCTTGGCCTCGTTGTAGGTCTCGACTACCAGGATCCGCTCCTGGATCCTCACCGTAAGTTTCAGCAGTTCAAGGAACATCCTCTTGTAAGGAGTGCGATCGAGGGTGGCCGGCTCGTTGCTTACGGCGCTAAAGCCATCCCTGAGGGTGGATACTGGGCGATGCCTCAATGTTATTTCGCCGGTGGCATGATCGTGGGTGATTCCGGAGGGCTCCTCAATTCAATGCGATTGAAGGGCATCCACCTCGCTCTGAAGAGTGGAATGCTCGCTGCGGAGGCGGCGTTGGAAGCGATGCGGTCGAATGATTACTCGGCTTCCCGAATGCAGCGGTTTGAGGTGTTGGTCAAAGACAGCTGGATCAAAGACGAGCTATGGAAAGTACGTAACTTTCACCAGGGATTTAACAAAGGACTTTGGAGAGGCCTGCTTCACGCCGGTTTACAGATGTTGACCCGAGGGCGGGGCCTCTCGAACCGGTATGCCAGTGAACCTGGACACAAGCGCATGTGCATGCGACCGGATTTCCCAGCTTCGTATGATCCGAACAGTGAAGTGAAATTCGATCAGATGTTAACGTTCGATAAGTTGACCGACGTCTACAACTCGGGAACCGCGCACGAAGAAGATCAGCCTGTTCACCTTGTGGTTCTTGAGCCCGATCTGTGCCACACCCGCTGTACCGAGGAGTATGGAAATCCGTGTCAGTATTTCTGTCCGGCTGCGGTCTATAGCATGGAAACCAACGAGGACGGGCAGTCCCGCCTCGCGATTGCTGCTTCCAATTGCGTCCACTGCAAGACCTGCGACATTATGGACCCCTATCAGATCATCAACTGGATCCCACCTGAAGGGGGGGGTGGACCGGACTACAAGGGTCTGTAGGGGACGAGAGGCGAACTCTGACGGGAGAGATGCCGGAGAGTTGAGAAACGACACGGCAGCAGCGCTGCCGTGTCGTTCTGGAATATTCTAGTAGCGGCCGCCTCCGCCTCCGCCGCCATCCCGCCGCACCTGAGGTCTTGCCTCATTAACGGTGAGTTCGCGACCGTCCAACTCGGTTCCGTTGAACTGCTCAATAGCCTTTGCGGCATTCTCATCGCTCATTTCTACAAAACCGAAGCCCCGGGATCGGCCCGTGTCACGGTCTGTAATAATGCGGACTGATTCGACCTCGCCGACCTGCGCAAACAGGCTCTCAAGATCGCCTTCTGTCGATTGGAACGACAGATTACCAACGTACATTTTTTGAGTCATTTAATTTCCTTGAAATTGATTGTATGTAGAGGAACTTCGCTAGCTTTGAGGGAAAGGAGGG
>CAXWPJ010000007.1:0-104731 GCA_963664115.2 Terriglobia bacterium
TTCTGTGACTCAGCTGAACACGGTCGTCCCGTGCGGGGGGACATCACCGTTTTGGTTCGGATGTCTATGAAACAAGTCGTGCAAAACGTTCGAACAGGCCATACGGAGGTTGTAGATATACCCATTCCGGTTATCGTCCGGGAGCAGGTGCTTGTTGCAGTCGAAGCCTCGGTGATTTCAGCTGGGACGGAACGTTACATTACGGAATTGACTGGAAAGTCACTGCTGGGGAAAGCTAGGGAGCGACCAGATCATGTGAAGCGAGTGCTGCAGAAGGTCCGGACAGAAGGTCTAGCGGAGAATGTCAACAAGTTTGAGACACCTGGGTTCAGAATTTAAGCTACCACTTGCGTCTCCGCAGGTGGGTTGATCCACACCTTTGCCGGCGGTCCAAGGATCGTCCTGGGTGCGCCGACAAAACGTTCTGGATGCTCGCGACGAGCGCGATCCAAGGCACGCTGGCGTCGCTGGACGACGGGGCCGGTGCGACCGTCATGGACCATCGCCGGTGTCAGCCAGTTCAGGCCCGAATGATAGTGGACGTTGTTGTACCAGCCGAAGAAGTCGCGGCAGAACGCCGTGGCATCCTGGATGCAGCCAAAGCGTTCCGGGAAGTCCGGCCGATACTTCAGCGTTTTGAACTGGGCCTCGGAGAACGGGTTGTCATCGGAGACATGCGGTCGGGAATGGGTCTTGGTCACCCCCAGATCCGAGAGCAGTAAGGCCACCACCTTCGATTTCATCGAGGACCCGCGATCCGCGTGCAGAGTCAGCTGATCCTGCTCGATCCGATGCTTGTCACAGCTTTCACGAATCAGTTTCTTGGCCAGGCCGGAAGATTCGCAGTCGGCCACCATCCAGCCCACCGCCTGGCGGCTGAAGATGTCCAAGATCACGTACAAGTAGTAGTAGGTCCACTTTCGCGGGCCCTTCAGCTTCGTTATGTCCCAACTCCAAACCTGATTCGGTCCCGTGGCCAACAGTTCCGGCTTCTCGTAGACGGGATGACGCCGTTGGTTCCGCCGCTCGCGAACCTCCTGATTCGCATCCAGAATCCGGTACATCGTGCGTACCGAACACAGATAGCGTTCCTCGTCCAGCAGGGCCGCGGCGACCTGTGCGGGCGCCTGGTCCACGAAGCGCTCACTATGCAACACGTCGAGGACCTCTTGGCGCTCCACCCCGCTCAACGCCCGATGCGATCCGGCAGGTGTCGGCTCCACCGCGGGCGTGGCTTCCCGTCGCCGGTGGCGGTAGAGCGACGCGCGCGGAACGCCAAAGACCCGACATGCCGGCGCCGTTCCCAACTCGCCGGAGAACTTCTCGGCCGCTTCCATCAGTCGTTCTCTTCGTCGTCCGGACTCTTCAGGGGGATTCCCAGGAGCGAGGCAACTTTTTTTTGGATGCCGATCACCGTTTCGGCTTGCTCCAGCTTTCTCTCGAGCCGCCGCGTCTCCCGCTTCAGTTGCGCAATGCGCTTATCCCGCGGATCCTTCGGTTGCGCTTTCGGTCCTCGCTTCGCCCCTCGACCGGCGAGCTCGCCCGCATCGTGTTGTCGCCGCCAGGTGCTCAGGCTCGACGAATACACGCCCTCCCTGCGCAGCAACGCCCCCACCTCGCCTGGCTTCGTGCACTTGTCGGCCTCCCGCACGATCCGCCTCTTATACGCGGCGGTGAACCGACGGCGTGTCGCCTTATCCGCAACCTCCGGGTCCGGGGCATCCCCGTTCCGTCCGGCCGCTTCGGGCGCAACTCCAGTCGCCCTACGGGCTCCTTCCGTTCCGCCCGATTCTTCGTTCTCGTGTTCTGCTTTGATCACCAACACAGGTTACCTGCCTTCCCGCCCTTGCTCACTAATTATTGCTCAGGCAGGTGTCTCACCTACGTTGGCACAGAGGGAGCGTCAACACTGCGGCAGGTTCGTGAGAAGCTGGATGATGTGATGCCTCTGGGGTACTCCGCAGCGGGCACTGTCCTTGATTGTGGCGCCGCTATTCGAAAGTTCAAACCCGGCGACCGGGTCGCTGTTGCAGCTCCTCATGCGAGCGTTGTTGCTGTTGGGCAGAACCTTTGTTCCCTGATTCCAGACGGAGTTCCTTCTGATCAGGCCTCCTACGCAGGCATCGGCGCTATCGCGCTCCAGGGTGTTCGCTTGGCAAAGGTCACGCTGGGTGAGAGTGTGCTGGTGATTGGCCTCGGATTGATTGGATTGATAGCGACTGGACTCTTGAAAGCGCAAGGATGCCGGGTGTTTGCCATCGACCTCGATGCTTCCCGGGCGGATCTGGCGAAGCGATTTGGTGCCGACACGGTGGCCTCTGAGTTCCATAGCGAGGCTATCGACAACTTCTCTCGCGGCCTTGGCGTGGATGCAGTCATTATTGCTACGGCGACTACCAGCAACGGCCCGATCGAGTTTGCTGCCGACTCGTGCCGGACCAAAGCGCGCATCGTTCTCGTAGGAACGGCGGGATTGAATATCCCACGCCCCCCCTTTTTTGACAAAGAGCTGAATTTTATCGTTTCTCATTCCCTGGGCGCTGGTCGCGGAGATCCAGTCTATGAAGACAAGGGCGTGGATTATCCGATTGGTTATGCGCGGTGGACGGCGCAGCGCAACATGGACGCCGTTCTCGACCAGATCGCCGCAAGGCACCTCGGCGTCGATCGTCTCACAACGCACAGATTCGCGGTCGAGGATGCAGCCAAAGCGTACGATCTTCTGGTAAATCGCACCGAACGCTATCTCGGAATCGTCTTGGAGTTTCCGTCGCCACCCAAGAAACCCTTCAACCGCACGGTGCAGACGGCTAAGCCTACTACTAGACCCTGAACAAGCGTGATTGACGAGGAAATGATAGTGCAATAAGAGCGGAAGTACCCGAAATGCCCCCTCTCCGTGCGAAAAAAACCTTGAACAGATTCTTCGGAAAAGGAGGCATTTCAGATGAACGATTATACGCGCAAGAACATGAGGAACCGCAAGCGGCGAATCGAACGTCGGCTTGGGGACCGGCATTGGACGGATCAGGTAGAGCCGATGTTTTCGGCGAGCAACATTCAGTACGAGATGGGAGAGCGGACGCGGGGCACATCGGTTGGTGGTATCGGGACGATGCAACTGGTGGCGCGGCGGACCGGGCTGATCGAAGCCATCGACAAGGGCGTGCATGTGTTGAAGCGGCACCTGCCGTATCACGAGTCGGATCACGTGCTGAACATCGCCTACAACGCCTTGAGCGGAGGAACGTGCCTGGAAGACATCGAACTGCGGCGCAACGATGCGGTGTATCTGGATGCGCTGGGAGCGCAACGGATTCCGGATCCGACGACGGCGGGAGACTTCTGCCGGAGATTCGAGGCCGACGACGTGGAGTGTCTGATGGAGGCAACCAATCAAGTCCGGCTCGGAGTCTGGCGACAGCAACCGGCGGCGTTTTTCGAAGAAGCGGTGTTGGACGCGGACGGGACACTGGCCGAAACCACGGGGGAATGCAAGCAAGGGATGGACGTGGCCTACGACGGGACGTGGGGATATCACCCGCTGATGATCTCGCTGGCCAACACCGCCGAACCGCTGTATCTGGTCAATCGTAGCGGCAACCGGCCGTCGCATGAAGGAGCCGCGGTCCGGTTCGACCAAGCCATCGCATTGTGCCGGCATGCGGGGTTTCGCCAGATCCTGCTGCGCGGGGACACGGACTTCAGCCAGACCCGGCATCTGGACGGATGGGACGACCAGCAGGTGGGTTTCATATTCGGGATTGACGCGATGGCGAACCTGAAGGCCCGGGCCGATGAACTGGAGCCGCGCCAGTGGAAGCGCCTGGAACGGCCCGCGAAATACGACGTGGCGACCGAACCGCGCCAACGTCCCGACAACGTGAAGGAAGAGATCGTTCGGCAGCGCGGTTTCGACAATATCCGCTTGCAGGGTGAGGATGTGGCCGAGTTTCGGTATCGACCCGGAGCCTGCGATCGGGACTACCGTGTCGTCGTGGTGCGGAAGAATCTGTCGGTGGCCAAAGGAGAGCAGGTGTTGTTTGACGACATCCGGTACTTCTTCTACATTACCAACCGTTCGGATCCGGCCGACCAGATTGTGATGCGTGCCAATCAACGGTGCAATCAGGAGAATCTCATTGAGCAGTTGAAGAACGGCGTTCAGGCGTTGCGGATGCCGGTCGGAGATCAGACCAGCAACTGGGCCTACATGGTGATCGCGTCACTGGCCTGGACACTGAAAGCGTGGTTTGCATTGCTGCTTCCCGAAACCGGACGTTGGGGCCAAAAATATCAGGCTGAGAAGCAAACCGTGCTGCGCATGGAGTTCAAAACCTTCTTGAACGCTTTCATGCTTGTGCCGTGCCAACTCGTGCGCACCGGGCGGCGCATTCTGTTCCGGATCCTGGCCTGGAACCGGTGGTTGCCGGTCTTGTTCCGCGGGGTGGATGTGTTGCGTCAGCCTCTGCGATGTTGACCCGATCATGACTCTGAGCCCGGGCGATCGAGGTCCCGGTTTCTGTCAACCGTCCAACACCAGCGAGGCCGAACTGAAACAGATTCAACAGAAACTCGATACCTGGAACAGGCCATCCGGGAACGGGATTCTATGCCTCGAATTCTATCGGCGCGAACTGGGCCTCGGCGGACTGGTTATGCGCTTGTTTTGGGACTAGAGACGGGTTGCGTGTCAGCATGATCGGTGCTGGAAATTTTGGCCGTCTCGTCATGTTGCCGCATTTGAAGTCAATCAAGGGAGTGAAGTTTCGAGGGATATGTACCGCAAAGGGTCTCTCTGCATCCCACGTCGCGAACAAGTACGGTTTTGAATATGCAACAGCTGACGCTGAAGAAGTATTTTCAGATAAAGACACCGATGCCGTGCTCATTCTGACTCGACATGATCTCCACGCGGATCTTGTTAGCGGCGCTTTGGGGGCCGGGAAACATGTTTTCGTCGAGAAGCCTCTCTGCATTACATCCAGCGATCTCACGCGCCTTTCTGAAGAGGTGGATAGTCTTCCAGCCTCGGCTCCAACACTCCTGGTTGGATTTAATAGACGGTTTTCTCCAGCACTTTCACATATTAAAGGTCACTTTGAAGACGTAGCTCCGCTAAGTGTTTCGTATCGCTTCGTGTCCCCCACGCTTTCGTCCGAAACTTGGCAACAAGACATGGAGGTCGGGGGCGGTCGGATTATCGGCGAAGCTTGCCATGCCGTAGACTTCTGCATCGCAGTGACGGAGAGTCCCGCGGTGAAGGTGTTTGCGGAGTCCGTGAGGCCAGTCGGTTCACTAAAAACGCCCGACGACCGTCCAACACCAGCGAGGCTGAACTGAAACAGATTCAACAGAAACTCGATACCTGGAAAGAACAAACAGGCCATCCGGGAACGGGATTCTATGCCTCGAATTCTATCGGCGCGAACTGGGCCTCGGCGGACTGGTTATGCGCTTGTTTTGGGACTAGTTGGAGCCGACGAACACGGCGACACTAGTAGACCCTGAACAAGCGTGATTGACGAGGAAATGATAGTGCAATAAGAGCGGAAGTACCCGAAATGCCCCCTCTCCGTGCGAAAAAAACCTTGAACAGATTCTTCGGAAAAGGAGGCATTTCAGATGAACGATTATACGCGCAAGAACATGAGGAACCGCAAGCGGCGAATCGAACGTCGGCTTGGGGACCGGCATTGGACGGATCAGGTAGAGCCGATGTTTTCGGCGAGCAACATTCAGTACGAGATGGGAGAGCGGACGCGGGGCACATCGGTTGGTGGTATCGGGACGATGCAACTGGTGGCGCGGCGGACCGGGCTGATCGAAGCCATCGACAAGGGCGTGCATGTGTTGAAGCGGCACCTGCCGTATCACGAGTCGGATCACGTGCTGAACATCGCCTACAACGCCTTGAGCGGAGGAACGTGCCTGGAAGACATCGAACTGCGGCGCAACGATGCGGTGTATCTGGATGCGCTGGGAGCGCAACGGATTCCGGATCCGACGACGGCGGGAGACTTCTGCCGGAGATTCGAGGCCGACGACGTGGAGTGTCTGATGGAGGCAACCAATCAAGTCCGGCTCGGAGTCTGGCGACAGCAACCGGCGGCGTTTTTCGAAGAAGCGGTGTTGGACGCGGACGGGACACTGGCCGAAACCACGGGGGAATGCAAGCAAGGGATGGACGTGGCCTACGACGGGACGTGGGGATATCACCCGCTGATGATCTCGCTGGCCAACACCGCCGAACCGCTGTATCTGGTCAATCGTAGCGGCAACCGGCCGTCGCATGAAGGAGCCGCGGTCCGGTTCGACCAAGCCATCGCATTGTGCCGGCATGCGGGGTTTCGCCAGATCCTGCTGCGCGGGGACACGGACTTCAGCCAGACCCGGCATCTGGACGGATGGGACGACCAGCAGGTGGGTTTCATATTCGGGATTGACGCGATGGCGAACCTGAAGGCCCGGGCCGATGAACTGGAGCCGCGCCAGTGGAAGCGCCTGGAACGGCCCGCGAAATACGACGTGGCGACCGAACCGCGCCAACGTCCCGACAACGTGAAGGAAGAGATCGTTCGGCAGCGCGGTTTCGACAATATCCGCTTGCAGGGTGAGGATGTGGCCGAGTTTCGGTATCGACCCGGAGCCTGCGATCGGGACTACCGTGTCGTCGTGGTGCGGAAGAATCTGTCGGTGGCCAAAGGAGAGCAGGTGTTGTTTGACGACATCCGGTACTTCTTCTACATTACCAACCGTTCGGATCCGGCCGACCAGATTGTGATGCGTGCCAATCAACGGTGCAATCAGGAGAATCTCATTGAGCAGTTGAAGAACGGCGTTCAGGCGTTGCGGATGCCGGTCGGAGATCAGACCAGCAACTGGGCCTACATGGTGATCGCGTCACTGGCCTGGACACTGAAAGCGTGGTTTGCATTGCTGCTTCCCGAAACCGGACGTTGGGGCCAAAAATATCAGGCTGAGAAGCAAACCGTGCTGCGCATGGAGTTCAAAACCTTCTTGAACGCTTTCATGCTTGTGCCGTGCCAACTCGTGCGCACCGGACTAGATCACGTACGCGCAGTACCTCCCACTCCTTCGGAATCACACCCACCTCGGTCTGCTTGTAGCCCGGCCTCACTTCCATGAGAAACCCATCCGTGTGAGGTGTCCGTTGACTTTCTGCTCTAGGTCGGTCATCTTGTTGACCATTTTCGGGAGCGGAGTTTTGTAGCGTTCGGCCAACTCCTTCACGCGCTTTGTGAGGGCCTGGCTGATTCGGTCCATTTCGCTGTGAATGGTGGCATCGAGCGCATCGAGCCATTTGTCGTCGACCACTAGAGTCTTGATTTCATCTTCCGTCAGCTCGGGATACTTGGCATAGGCTTTGGCATCAAGTTTGGCCTCCGCTTGTTTCAGTTTCGTTTTCTGCTCGCTAATTTCATCTGTTTGTTCGAGGTAAGCACCAAGCACGCACAGATCATCGAGGTCTTCATCGTTGGGTTCCGCTTGGAGTCGTTTCCGGATAGAAGTTGTCTCTTTCGCTAAGAGGTCCGAGACGGCCTTCTTGGCTTTCTTTTCTTCGGCCGTTCTTGCCTTGTACTGTTCGAGCAGGGCAAGTTCGTCAGGGTCGTCTGAGGCTTTCAGACGGGCGTTGAGGCTTTTCTGGGTAATTTTCCCTTTAGCATTGGTAAGCGCCGCGAGGTGCGGCTCGGCTGTTAGTTCCATCAGACCTTGCCGTGCTTCGTCTCGCTCCACCACGGCCTGCATGTATCGCTCAAACGTCTTCGCATTAGAGGACTGCCATATGCTGAGAAGTGCTTCATGCCAAGAACTTAGTGCTTCGGTCTTGTTATCCACCCCATTGAGTGTGCCTTCTTCGCCGCCGTGTTCCTCTTCCAACTCCGTCAGTCTTGCTTGGAGAGTTTCTAATTCGTCCTCGTGCTCGCGAATGATGTCCCGCGCATCGGGGAAATAGCGGTTCACTATGAGTTGCTTTGGCACCAGATCGCAGGTCCAGCCAACGTCCTTCTCCTGCCCCTTCTTCTTGCCATTCTTGATCTTTTCCAGGACACGGTAGGTTTCGACTGCCCAACCGTCAACGGCAATGATGTAACAGTCGTCCTGCATGGTCTCGTCCCAGTAGTCCATGAGGCGTTGGTAAACGTCGTAGGGATCGATCAGCGGCTTGTTCCCGTAATGAGCTAGGAGGTCGTCGGAGAGGGCGGCAATGGTTTCCTTCGGATGGCAGCCGGTTTCCAACGCCTTGAGCGTCCCGGCGGACTTTTGCCGCCACTCAGCGAAATGGGTGTTCATTCCTTCGATGAAGGCGGGGAACTCCGGGTGCTCGTAAATGGCGGACTTTATAGCTGTCTTGTCGACGGCGAGGTCGAGGTAGCCAGGCCGGTTTCCTTTGAACAAGACCTTCTGTAGCTGAGGGCAAACGTTCCAGTAGCGATCAAGCGCATCGACATCATCAGCAGGGATACCGCCGCGGAGATGTCCTTCGATGTCCTGGAGGTCCTCGGGAGTCTGACTGTCGATATAGCGCGGCAGATTGAGGTTGAACTCGTTCTTCTCGATCTCCTCAAATGAGACCATCCGTGCGTACTTCGGGACTTCGAGCTGCTTATCGAAGACATCCACTATCTTGTGAATGTCCTGAGAGCGGAGTCGGTTCTTGGGGCCGTCCTTCATAAAACTCGCGCTGGCGTCGACCATGAAGATACCTTTACGGGCTTGGGCGTCCTGTTTGTCGACGACGACGATGCAAGCTGGGATCCCGGTGCCGTAGAACAGGTTTGCCGGTAGGCCAATGATTCCTTTGATGTAGCCCCGGCGAACCAGATTGCGGCGGATGTCTTCTTCGGCATGGCCCCGGAACAGCACTCCGTGCGGCAGAACGCAAGCTCCCGTTCCGGTGCTTCTGAGCGAACGAACGATGTGAAGTAGGTAGGCATAATCGCCCTGTTTGGCCGGTGGAACGCCGAACCGCGTGAAGCGTTCGTAGGGATCCTTCAGTGGATCGAGACCCGTGCTCCAGCGTTTGTCGGAAAAGGGCGGATTGGCGATGACGTAGTCGAACGTCTTGAGCGTGTCGCCGTCCTTGAACTTCGGATCGGTCAGCGTATTACCTTGCCTGATGAGAGCCGTCGGGCTGTCGTGCAGGATCATGTTCATCCGCGCGAGACCGCTCGTGGCGGCGTCCTTTTCTTGCCCGTAGATCGTGACGTCGGTGCTGGCCTCGTCGCCTACCTTGAGTAGCAACGAACCTGAACCGCAGGTCGGATCGTAGACCGTCGTGTCGCTGCTAGTCTTCGCTTCTCGGATGCCGACGATCTGCGCGATGATGCGGCTAACTTCGGCGGGGGTGTAGAACTGGCCCTTGCTCTTGCCGCTCTCGGTGGCGAAGTGCCGCATTAGATATTCGTAGGCGTCGCCCAAGATGTCGTCGTCGTCGGCACGGTTCTTCGAGAAGTCGAGCGCGGGGTTCTCAAAGATCGCGATCAGGTTGGTGAGCCGTTCCACCCTTCTCCTTGCCATCACCGAGTTTGGTTGGGTCGTTGAAGTCCGGAAAATCGGACTGAGAAAGCTGTTGGTTGGCCTTTGCAAGTGGTCCAACGATCTTTTTGTTGATGTCGTCGCCGATGTCCTTCGTGCCCTTGAGCGCGACCATATCCTTGAAGCTCGCGCCGTCGGGAATGACGATCGGGGCGTACGCCTCGCCGGCGTATTTGTCGCTGACGTATTTGATGAAGAGCAGGACAAGGACGTAGTCCTTGTATTGAGAGGCGTCCATGCCGCCACGCAGTTCGTCGCAGCTACTCCAGAGCGAGCTGTAGAGTTCAGATTTCTTTAGAGCCATGAACGGTTTTCTATTCCTTCCACGCGGATATCGCCACCGAGCCGTTCGATCGAAGAGATCGACTACCTTGAGTGGCGCGGGAGGGCTACTTCAGATGATTTCCAGGTCTGCGCCCACAATCCCAGTGAACTTACAGTATAGAAAGACGTCAAACGGGTAAAGATCCTTGTTCTCAGTACCTTGAATATATCGATTGCCGCCGAACCAAGCTCATTGATCGGCAAGCGACCGCATCACACTATCCACAATAGCGTCGATCTCGTCCTTACTGATCGGCTCCTGCCGATACCGTTCCATCCACCGATCCAGATCCGACCGTTTGACCAGGATCTTCCCGCCCGGCCGGTAGTGCCGGATCTCCTTGAGTCGAGATTGGAGCGTCCGGCGGCTCAGGCCGAGGTACTTCGCGGCTTCTGTCAGGGGCATGTAGCGGTCGGTTTCGAGGTATTCTAAGATTTCAGGGACCGAGACTGTGCCATGCACATCCGCGTGGCGGCCACAGGTCGGACATGGTTGCTGTTTCACAAGTAGTGTCCTTCGGAGTGTGTGGATGTGAGCTGGTCGAGTGTGACTTTGAATTCGATGAATAAGTGTAGGATTGGCTTTCGTTAGTACACGGAGTGTGTGACTTACATGATCGAAGCCGCTATCACGGTTAAGAACTATCGTTGCTTTGAAGATTCTAAGCCAGCGACCTTCCGGATTGGGCCAGGTTTTACGTCGTTTGTCGGACCTAACAATTCTGGAAAATCCTCAGCATTGAGGATGTTCTATGAAATTCGGAACATATTTGACCAGAATGAGGCTTTGCAGGATTTGCTTCAATCGCCAAGAGACATTAGCTTTGGCGCGCAAGGGGTTTCAGACGATCTTGAGATTTTTTGTAAGTCCAATCCCAGAGATATTCATATCGACATATCTATGCCGGCCGATGCAGACGAAAACGGCACCCCCGCATTAGATCAAGCTCAGATAGTGATCAAGCGCGACGGCGAACATGTTTTCTGGAAGCTAGAGAATTCTTGGGCTCGTGAGAAAGGGGAGGGTTTCGGAATAGTTGACCAGGCCTTTATAGATCCTAGTGGGCGGCCGCTTGTGAAGTTTGCTGGTTTTCTTGATTTATTTCGATGCCTAAAAGGCGCTCTGTACGTTGGGCCGTTCAGGAACGCGACAACCGAGGCGAGTGGTGACTACTACGATATCTCGATCGGGACCGACTTCGTCAATACTTGGGATGCATGGAAAAACGGAGGACAGCTCGACCGAAGCGAGCGCATGCAGAAGGTTTCCAGCGACATCGAAAGAATCTTTGGACTAAAGCGTCTCGAGATCAATACATCCAATCCTCTCAAGACGTTGCTGTTGGTGGTAGATGGCGCTTCCTACAAGCTGAAAGAACTAGGTGCTGGTATGGCGCAATTCATTGTCGTACTTGCTAATGCCGCAATCAAGCAGCCGAGTATGATCTTGATTGACGAACCGGAATTGAACCTGCACCCGAGCTTGCAGCTAGATTTTCTGACAACTCTGGCGAGCTACACGACCGAAGGTATTGTTGTCTTCGCAACTCACTCGATTGGCTTGGCCCGAGCCGCATCAGAAAGAATCCATTCGTTAAAGAGAGAGAACGGTCATGTGGTAGTGACGCCGTTCGAGCAGACACCGAACTACGCTGAGTTTGCCGGCGAGATGGGGTATTCAGGGTTCAAGGAAATCGGATGTGAGCAGATTCTTTTGGTAGAGGGTCCGACGGACATTAAGACCGTACAGCAGTTCCTTCGGAAGTACGGACTTGATCACAAAATTGTACTGATTCAGCTCGGCGGCCGCTCAATGATAAACGGCAAAGTTCAGCATGAGCTGGCAGAGTTGAAGCGAATCACAGACCAAGTGGCGGTTCTCATAGATAGCGAACGCGTCAAGGACGGTGGGCCCGTCTCGGCTGAACGAAAGGCTTTTGTTGCCCTCTGTAAGAAGCTGGGTTTCAAAGTGTGTGTTGTACGTCGTCAGAATAATTCGGACAAAAAGACCATTTAGCTAAGAGACGGTTTTGAAGTTATACCACTCCAATCCTAAGGTTCTCGATTTTGCGTCGAGCCAGCGTTTTTCTTTTGATCTGGTCACGACGTGCAAGGATCTGCTGATCCCTCCCGAAGAACACGTCAGCCGGTGTCACGTTGTTCAGAGATTCGTGATACCGATGGTGGTTGTAGTGTTCGACCCATTGCGCGATCGCCTGCTCAAGTTCCCACGGATAATAGTAGTGTTCCAACTTGACCACGTTCTTCATCGAACGGTGATAGCGTTCGATCTTGCCCTGTGTCATCGGGTGATAGGGCGCACCCCGGGTGTGTTCCATACCACGACGTTGTAAATAGTCTTTGAGTTCGTGCGATACGTAGCAGGGGCCGTTGTCGCTCAACAATCGCGGTCGGTGCCGGACTTGTACTTGTCCGACATCTGTCGCCTGTAGTGCAACGTCCAGCGTGTCCTGAACGTCAGATGCGGCCATGGTTTGAAAGAGCTTCCAGGCGATGATGTAGCGAGAGTAATCGTCCAGCACGGTCGACAGGTAGTACCAACCCCAACCGACGACCCTGAAGTAAGTGAAATCAGTTTGCCAGAGTTCGTTCACACGCCGGGTTGGCTGCTGGAAGTGATCGCTGGCCGTCATCACGATGTATGCGGGACTGGTGATCAGGTCGCATCTCTTCAGAATCCGATACACGCTGGATTCGGAGATGAAGTAGTCCTGGGTGTCGGTGATCTGCCAGGCCAGTTCCCGCGGTGAGGCTTCCGGGTGGTTCAACGCGGTTTCGACCACCTGTTCCCGCACCGGTCCCGGAATCCGGTTCCAGCAGAAGCCGGGGCCGGAATGCCGATCTAACAAGCCGGCTGCGCCACGCTCTTTGTATCGTCGATACCAACCGTAGAACGTGCTGCGGGGGACGCCCAGCTCCCGGAGGGTCGCTGTCACCGACAACTCCGAGTCTTCCACCACTCGGATCGTCTCCAGCTTCTCAGATCCCGATTGCCTCATATATCGATGCTCTCGGAGTCCGTTACGTTCAACGTTTTTTTCAGAAAACGATTCTTTAGCAGTATTTCGGCCACGACCTGCTTCAACTGATCGTTTTCCTGCCGCAACTCGGTGACTTCGCTCGATGTCGCTTCCCGCTTCGTGTCCCCAGCCAGCCGTTTCTTCCCCGCCTCCAGGAAGTCCTTGCTCCACCGGTAATACAGATTTGACGGAATCCCTTCGCGTCGGCACAGTTCTGCGATGCTCTCTTCGCCTCGCAACCCTTCCAACACGATCCGCACTTTCTCCTCAGACGAGTACTTCTTGCGCGTCTTTCGACGAATCTCTCGTACCCGATTCTCTGCCGACACTTTCTCACTCATTCGATCCTCCTTCAGATCGTTCTGATTAGAAAAGTGTCTCTTAGTTTTTTAGGGTATTTCGTACGAAATGCTCTGACGGGCTACAGTCGGGCTACCGAAAACTACCTGACTGAGAGTGCCGTGAAGAGAGTCAAGGGTCAGGGGTATCGAGGCCTCGAACCGTTTGAGCTTTTGAGAGATGTTAAGCCAGCGTGGAACAAGGCCGATAATTGGAGAATTGCTGCTGAGATGTCACTTGACGACCTTCAGGAAACGGATCTCGACCCATTCTTTAATTCACTGAAAACGAATCACTCATAAGGCGCGTTTAGGGCCGTGAACCGCCGGCCACACTTCTTACACGCCCAAAGATCCTCCCCAACTATACAACCAAGGTTCGTCATCTCGCCAGCCCCAGCCCCGGCTCCAGACACAGCCGCCCAGAACTTGTCGAGTAGGTCGGGGTTTGCTGCGTGTCTGCTTGAGAGCTGCCTCGAACTCGGTCTTGAATTGTGCGTCGTGTTCGGCCTTCGACATTGCGTTCAGCTCGTCTCTGACGCGTTTCTGTTCGGCGACGAAGTCTGACCAAGGTATTGGGTCGTTCTCAAGCCACACCAGGACCTCGTCGACGTGAATGGTTTCCAGGGCGGTGTCGCGCAGAGCCTGGGCCTGGTCGGCGGTGATCGGGTCATCAAGGAGTGAGCGCAGGTGTTCCTCTCGCCAGTCGAACCACGACGGGATGATGAACAGGGTGTCACGCTTGTTGCATGCGGACTTGAACAGAACGAGGGCGTTGTCTACGGACAGGCCGGGGGTGAGGAGATCGAGGCCGTAATCGGTGATTCGAGAGTCCATCAAGACAGCCCTCCTATGAATTCACAGAGCTGAGTGAAAGCCCTGTGCTTGTCCACCGGTTGTCGCGCGATTGCAGCCAGATAGTCCGACAGCGGGGTGTCGTTCCGACGGTCGAACCCGAACGCGTCGAGGTTCGACGCGACGATCTGGTGCGCCCACATCGAGAGTGCTTTGATCCCGCCGACCGTACCGGCCCATCCCCTGGCAAATTCGTCGACTTTAGCTTTGTCCGTTATCTCGTCGATTGTTAGACCAGCACCGGCGTGCAGCGAGTGCCTTCCGATCGGTATCAGGTACGCCTGGTGCTGGTTGTTGAAGCCAACCACGTTCGTCACGCAGTCTCCGCAGAACCACAACGCCCATCTCGAACCACTGCTCAGCAATTCGAGGCCGCAGCAATAACAGGACTCGATGGTGGTGTTGAAATCGAAGCCCGGCCAGGTTCTTGCGCGCGTTCCCGATTTTCTGTCGCAGTCGCACTTCTGTCGGTGGCCGCCCGAGCCGTCATCCAGATATCGCCACGGGCCTTTGATTTCGCAGCACGTCGAGCAGATCGACATTCCGGAGTAGTCGACATCGGTCGGGGCGTTGTTTTCAGTTACTCCGTAGACTCTTATTTTCGGCATCGTTACCTCCTGGGCTAGTTCGAAAAGAATCGACACGCACCAGGAGGGCGAAAATACGAACGCCCTGCACAGAGCAGGGCGAAGGTTGGTGTTGGAGAGTTGTTTCGAGTCGTCTCGCACATCTGACGCTTTCGGCGTCAAAGGCACCGTATCTCTCCGTACCGGTTGCCGGGTTCGGCCGCGACCGAACCACTCCTGATGCTAATGACTATTAGAAGGTGGAAAGTGCTGGTCGGTCAAGGGGTTTCAAGCGGATACAGTGTCATTCCAAACATGGAAACGCCTGCCCAAGGGCCACGGCGATGGTAATCGGAATTCTGTCGTGAAGTGTTTCGGGATGGTCATCGGCAAACCTGACGTAGATTTTTACCATTTGTGAAATCGAGATGCCGTTTGGCAGACAGAATAGACTTTCGCCAAGAGTTAGCTGAGAAATAAAGTTGGCATCCAGAATTGCGGCAAAGAAGCCAGTGCAGTAGCCAATATCATACTGATTCTCAGCAAATACCTCGCGCCGATCCTCTCGCAGTACCGCCGCCTCTGCGACCAAAACAGGTTCACACTGCCGAACGAGTTCTTCCGTTTTGTCCTCTTGGGCCCGTGCCAGGTGAGGACACAGGATCACTATCAGGCCAACCCACAAAAAAGTTCGTGACATCGTTACCCCCAAACTATTCCTCATGACGCTTCTCGCAGCCCGATCAATACTTGTACGCATGTCCGTAGAAAGGTGGTCATATAGTACCGCGGTCAACTAACGCAGTCACGGTCAATCATCGGTCATCATGACCGACAAGAAGCTGATGCGGCTCGTGGGCCAGCGTCTGCGCCAGCTCCGTACGGAGCGCGACATGACGCAAGAGGACATGACTGATTTCGGCTTTGATTATCGGTACTACCAGCGGATAGAGAGCGGTGAGCGGAATGTGACCCTAAAGACGCTTAACAAGCTGGCGAGTGCGTTTAAAGTACCGATCAAGAATCTCTTCCCATACGAATAACTTACCTGCAATCATAGGTCCCGATACTTATGTCGAATGATCGCACCAACGCCGTACGAGACGGCCTGTTCGCGCTGGATTCCTTGCTCGACCAACAACTCAACGAATCTCGTAATCATCCCGCCGCGATTCCCGTCAAAGAATTCGCGTTCGACCAAAGACGGAAGGCTCTGGACCAACGCGTCGACGAATGGGCGTCTCGTCTCGAATCGTGGGCTCAGGACGCCTTCCAGCAGTACATGGATTTGATGATCTCAAACCCCAATGAGATCGGCCTGGATCCTGTCGGCAAAGCGGAAACAAGGCTGAGGGTTTTTTTGGAACCTCGTCTGGGACACGCCCTGATCGGGGAGTCGGGATCTTCAGGTTCGGACGAAAACGTAGTCGATTTCATGACCGGCGGCGAGTTCGCTCATAAGAACGTCATCGCCTGGGTCGCTGATGTGATCTCCGATCGTTGGGTTTCGTTGTTCTGGAAGGACCCGAACTATCCATTGGAAATCGACGAAGGAGCTGCACAGAACTGGCAAGCGCCTGTATGGATGAGATCAGCATTGATCTCGGACGGTGAAGCCATTGACGATCCTGATGGCCTATTGAGCGCAGACGACACACGCAGAGAACTGGCTACGATTCACAATCATTTGTGGGCTTCCATAGAGGAAGGGATAAGGAGTGGGCGAAGGGCTGCTCAGATTCGTGTGGCGTCTAAACCTGTCTTCTCACCTGTCCAAATGGAACCCCTCCCGGCCGAGGTGGCGACTCCCGTCGAATCTTCGACTGGTCAGCCCAACTCCGAGACCTTTTCACATTCCGAAGACTTCAGAATGGTCACTTTGAACGGCCAGGATTATGCGCCAACGGCGCAGGGAGCGAAAATTGTCAAGGTGCTCTACCAGGCCCACTGTGATGGAAAGCCCTATCTGGCGAGCTATACCATCATGGAGAAGATAGAGAAGCCGGGAAGCCGGCTGATAGACAGTTTTCGTAGCAATCCAGCCATGTGGAAAGCCCTCGTTCGTAAGACTTCTTCCGGGCTTTATGGCCTGAATATCCGAAATTCAGACGACTAAATCCTTTTTACAACCTCCTTACACAACTACGACTTTCTTACACTCTTCTTACACCCTCTAAAGACCGTATTTTCAGTGTGTTAATGAGATGATTAATTTAGCGCAAAATCAATCGTTGCGTTGAAAGTCGACTGAAGTTCGGCTTTGAACGATGAAGTCAGACGCGAGCGAAACAACGTGAAGGAGATTAGAAATGATCGTGAATAGAGATAGCTATATAGGGAATTGGTCGACGTCTTCTGGAAATGATGTTGACGTCTATCTATCTCCCGAACTTGGATCCCTCGACGCTCTGTTTCAGGCCGAGTGGGAGCGAAAGCCGTCAGAGGCGGACCTGGCTGAGTACAGGACGATGATCCTTCTGGAAGCCTTCGAAAAGGCGAAGACGATTCGCCCAGATCTGACAGATACCCCTGCTGTGGTGTTGGACTTCGGACTGACCCACTTTGAAGATCAGCGGTCCTGAGTGCCGTGGCTTTCGCAGGAAAGAGTGCAAAACCCTGTGGGCGGGTTCCGGTCTGTCCACTCAACCAAAATTGGAGGTTCTGTAATGAACGACAACATTTCGTCCACGATCGAACACAAGACAAACGCCGACGGCCAGAAGGACGGCTTTGAAACCACCGGCAGCTCGCCGCCAGACTCCGAAAAGGTGACTCTGGTTCCTGAACGTCCTGAGAGCGATGAGCAAAAGTCCGACGACAAGAACACAGCTAAGAAATCCAAGAAAAAGTCGATCGACGGAGAAGACGACGAGGAGAAAACGCCGGATCGTTTGGCGCAACGGGTTTTGAATGAAATCCATCAGAGGAACGGCCGTATCTTGCGTCTGGATGGGGATCTGTACGTGGTTCAGGAGCGTCCTGACGGCAGCGAGTTCCGGTATGCGTTGCGACCCGGAAATCTCGACCTGGACCGTGTTCTTCACGGGGTCACGGGACTTACCCATTCCCAGCAAAAAGCGAAATTCGTGATCGATCGTCTGCGATTGCTGGGGGCCAGCGACGCAGAGAAAGTGAACTACGGTCATTTCGCGCTCTATCTACAGAACGAACCAAAGATCAGCACGACGCCTACTGTGATTACTTCGACTGGTACCGCCGTATTGAGGATACGGTCTGGCAAAGTCGAGCGCGTCGGATTCTCTAGCCAGGGGCGGTACTACGTGGAGCCGGTCGGCCTGCCGTGGAAATATAGCAAGCTCGACTCTGATTACAAGAAGTACACCGCAACGATGTTTCTGAGACTGTTCAGCGATTACCAGCAGCGCTTGAGTGAGGGTCGCGTTGGTTTGGCGTTGGCTCTGGCGCTCTTGCCGTTTATCCGGGAACGACTCGACATGCGCCCGATATTTCAGTTCGCGGGTGCCCAGGGCTCGGGCAAGAGCTATACAGCCGACCGATTTGGACGGTTGTTGTACGGCAAACCATCATTGGAGTCAGCGACTCAGGCCGCGCTCCGAAGGAGCGTCGAGCCTCTAGTTCTGCTCGATGACATCGAGAGGCCACCACAATGGCTCCGTGACCATCTTCGGCGATCGTCGACAGGGACAAGGCATCGGACTGTGGGACGGGCCGAGACGGGGTTTGAGGTCGAGGACTCTGGTCCGGTGAACTCGATCTACGTTCTGACGGCGATTCGCATCCCGACCGATCCGCCGCTCCTGTCCAGGACCTGGCTCTTCAACTTCGACAAGAACTACGGCCACCCAGAATTTCCAGGTGAGGATACTGTGAAGACCGAGATCGATCTTCTGAGGGCGAGCTTTCTCAGTTTGCTCTTGGACGTGCTGGCGTCTGCTCTCCAGATCGAGCAGGAGGACGGCTTGCCTGTTCTGACTGAATACGGGCGACTGCCGAACGAACGCACCAGTATGGCCCAGAAATTTGTCCTGTTGTTTTTGCGCGCGTTCGATCGGGTTGCTCCCGGGATCATCGAACCGGAAAACGAGTTCCAGGGCTTTCTCGCAGCTCTGAGAGCACAGGAAGAGTCAACCCTGGGGCAGACGACCATCGAGTTGACACTGCTGGCCGAGGTGATCGAGGGGATTCTCTGCGAACGCCCAGGCATATTGGGCCAACCCACAGGCAGTCCGATTGTCCGTGATGACGATTCGGTCGAGGTCTCTTCAGAGCGGCTGTCTCTGCTTCTTCTGGACGCGGCACGTCGGTACGGCGTTAGGTTGAAGTTTGATATGAACGCTGTCAATACCGGGAAGTGGATAGCGTCTGAGGTCGCGAGCTCAACGGAATTTACAGTCGAAGCCGGATCGAGGGGCAGCGGCAACAGCAAGCGGAAAGTTTGGAGAATCAAGCTGAAAGGGCAAGACGCAGACGATCCTGCCCAGGACCTGACCCAGCCATAACGCTGAACTGTAAGAGTCTCTGGTAGTGGGTAGGATGGGTAGGTTTAGAGAGATATAGATATAGAAAGAAGAAGGACGTTCGTGTCGTAGGTCATCTAAGGACAGTGACCATATCTCTCAGCCGAAAATCCTACCCATCTTGCCCGTTCGTCTAAGCCGTTCGAGTTTAGCTACTTGAAAGGGCAGGTCAAGTGACCGAAGAGCATACCCAAGGGGGTACGTTTACGGGCCGGGAGCGAAGCAGCGACATGGGACCCAAATTCGAGACCGAGACGCGCGCACGTATAAAAAGGGACGGTGAAGTCCAGGAGTCCCTTGCGTGGCGCCTGGGGGGCTTGCGGTCGGATCGATTCGAAGGCCAATGATGATCAGAAGCGGCATCAGCCGAGCGCTGGCGCCTAAACATTAACAATCCGTCGTGATTTAAAAAGCAACTTGCCGCGACGTAAAAGACGAGGCTAAAAAGCTATGACAGCAACAATTAGAACGATCGACAAGAGGCTTGCGAAAGCCAAAGAGGTTTCAAAGCTGCTCAATGTTGCCGTGAGCACGGTCTATGAGTGGGCGCGCATGGACTTCATTCCTCATATAAACATTGGCACAGGAAAAAAGAAGCCCTGCGTTCGGTTTGATGCCGACGAAGTCAGGGAATGGATGGAGGCGCGCAAAAGGCAGGGTAGGACTACCCGGCTGCCTCTACAGAATTAACTAGACTATACGAAACGTATATGTATACTGTTTGTATATTGAGTAAGCATCGACAGATCGTCAAAGGCTCGCCCAGACGGATCAAGCGACTGCGCCTGGAACTCGGGGTGAGCCAGGCACGGCTTGCAGCCAAGCTCGGCGTGGCGACCAACACCGTGGCTCGCTGGGAGCGCGGTGATCTGAAACCACCGAAGGTAGTCGAGTTGGCCGTCGAGTGCTTGCTCCTCAAATCTGAACAGTAGCAGAAAGGAGGTAGATGAATGTCAAAACCGAAACAAAAGGCTAAGGGTCTCTTCAAGCGCCCTGGCTCTCCAAACTGGTTTATCCGTTACGCAGATCGTAACGGTCGAATCTGCCGGGAGAGCACGGGTACGTCTGAGAAGAAACTAGCCAAAGCGATACTGGACAAGAAGAGGACTCTCGTCGCAGAAAATCGGCAATTGGATGTCAAAAAAGTTTCCACTGCCACCTTCTACGAACTCTGCGAAGGTTACTGGGAAAGCCACGGATGGACGCTTCGGGCCAATGGCATTCGGAACTTTCTCGACATCTGGAAACGCGGTATCGGGAATTTGCCGGTTCGGGAGATTACCAGTACCCGGATTGAGAGGTTTCTCAACCACCGTCAGTCGTCCGAGGACTGGAGCATTACGACTCGGAATCGGCATTTGACAATGGTCAAAGCTGTCTTCAATTGGGGCTGTAAGCGCAAAATGTGTGATGGCAATCCGACGGATACGATTAGTCGTGACAAGAGAGCCGAGGAAGAAGCCAAGCGAGTTCGATACCTGACGACCGTTGAGATCGAGTGCCTCTTAGAATTAGCCAGTGACGTGTTCCGGCCAATCCTCCTGTGTGCCCTCCATAGCGGCATGAGGCGAGGTGAAATACTCAATCTCAAGTGGTCGGACGTGGATCTGCGATCCCGATTGATTACGGTGCGAAGTGCGAAGAGTGGGAAGCAACGAAAGATTCCAATCGACGACACGTTATTTTCCGCGCTGTCCAAACTGTCTTCACGATTCGGAGGAGAATTCGTATTTCCGTCTCCGATTAAACCCGGAGCCCCATATCGGGATATTCACCATACATGGGGACGACTGGTCAGGAAGGCTGGAATCACTGATGTGCGCTTTCACGACTTACGCCACACATTTGCCAGTCATTTGGTAATGGCAGGAGTCGATATCAGAACGGTTCAGGAATTACTTGGTCACGCGACGCTGGCGATGACGGAACGGTACGCTCATCTGTCCCCCGACCATAGCAGTCGGGCGATCCAAGCACTCGATACCGCTCTCCAAAGTGACACAAAAACTGACACAGTGTCCTCACCCACCGCAGGTACCCCACCGCAAGTTGTTCATTCCTAAAATGAGCCGTGCCGGGATCGAACCGGCGACCCTCTGCTTAAAAGGCAGATGCTCTGCCAACTGAGCTAACGGCCCGTCGTTTGAACTTCCTTATCGTAGCGCAGGAATCAAGGGAAGGCACGTGGGGATGGTTACAAAATATGGCGGGCGTCTGTCTCCGGCGCTCTCAAGGTACTTCGAGCGTCTCTTCCCGTTCCGGGCCTGTCGAGACCAGGCGGACCGGGCGCTCCATGAAGTCGGCAAGAAATCGGATGTAGTCGCGGGTCTTTTCGGGAAGGTCGGACCACTCGCGCGTCCCCGCAATAGGGGTTTGCCACCCGGGAAAATTTTTATAGACCGGTTCGACCTGGGCCAAGATGTTGGCATCAGCCGGGAACTCATCGATCGCCGACCCTTTGTAGGTGTAGCCCACGCAGACAGGGATTTCTTCGAAGCTGTCCAGGACGTCGATCTTTGTGACGGCAATGGCCTCCATATCGTTCACCATCGCTGAATACCGCGCGGCCGCCCCGTCAAACCAACCGCAACGCCTGGGCCGTCCCGTAGTAGAACCATACTCGTCCCCCTCGGCCCTCAGCCGTTCACCCATCGTGCCGTTGGCCTCGGTTGGAAACGGCCCACCCCCGACCCGCGTGGTGTAGGCCTTCATGATGCCCAGGACTGAATGAATGTGCTTGGGTGCGATCCCCAAGCCGCTGGGGATGCCGCATGCGGTTGAGCTGGATGAGGTCACATATGGGAAGGTGCCGTGGTCGACATCGAGCAAGGTGGCCTGAGCGCCTTCAAACAGAATCCGCTTGCCGTCCGCCAGCATTCTGTTAAGCAGTGTCGTCGTATCGACGAACAGAGGACGCAGTCGCTCGGCATAGCCGGCGTACGCATCGCATATCGGTTCGGGATCGATCTCCTGGGGATAGTTCAGTGCCTCCAGCGTCCGGTTCTTCTGTTCGACCTGTTCCCGGATCCGGTCGCCCAGAAGCTCAGGATTCATCAGGTCGCAGACCCGCAGGCCGCGCCGCGCCATCTTGTCTTCATAGGCCGGCCCTATTCCACGAGATGTCGTTCCAATTTTCCTCTCTCCCATCTGGAGTTCCAGAGCGGCTTCCAATACTCGGTGGTAGGGCAGGATCAAATGGCATCGGTTGGAGACAAACAGACGCCCTTCGGTTTCGATGCCGCTTTCGGCCAGTCCATCGCACTCTTCGATCAATGCCAGGGGATCGAGTACGACCCCGCTGCCGATAACACACTGAATTTTGGAATGGAAAATTCCGGAGGGGATCAGGTGGAGGATGAATCGCTGGCTGCCGATCCGGATTGTGTGGCCTGCGTTGTGACCGCCCTGATAGCGAGCGACGACATCGAAGCTGTCGGAGAGGATGTCGATAATCTTGCCTTTGCCTTCGTCACCCCACTGCGCACCCACGACCGCAAGATTTTTGTTGTTCGCCATGGTCAGATCAAGTTAGGGATAGGTCGGGAGGGCTCTTACGCGTCATCGAAATAGTAGCCGCAGTCCTCGTCGATCTCTCTCAAGTCTTGCGGGACCAGAGGGAAAACCCGGCATTGCGCGAAGTGTTCCCCGTAGATTTCACAACTGAATTCCCCGTCGCTTTCCTGGAGGAAAGGGCACTTCAACAGGATCTTGCAACAGGCGCCGCAACGGGTGCATTCTCCGCGTCGCCTCGCGAGGAGCTGATCGTTGTCGCGAGTGTAGACGTTGGAGCGAATGAAGCGGCGAATTTTCCCCCGGATCTGCAGCGCACGGAAGCGAATCTTCTCGACGGCCGGGGCAGAGCTTGGCGCATCTAGGACTGGTAGTTCCACTAATTACTCCGCTGGAAAGGTTCGTTCAGGAGAGATGCTTCGAGATCGCGCCTACAATCGTGTCCTTAGGCACCGCGCCGACGAGTTGTTCCTTGACTTGACCGTCCTTGAAAAGGAGCAGCGTCGGAATGCCTCGAATCTGAAAACGCGCTGACAGGCTGCTGTTTGCGTCCACATCGAGTTTGCCGACCTTTACCTTGCCCTGGTATTCCTCAGCAATCTCTTCGACCGTGGGTGCCAAGGCCCGGCATGGACCACACCACGCAGCCCAAAAATCGATGAGCACGGGCACGTCGGATTTCTCAACTTCGGCTTCGAAGTTCGAGTCTGTGATTTCTACGGTATGAGCTCCCATCAGTGACTCCGGATGATGTTCAGGCGCACGCTCAGTACGTTAGCGGACGCCTCCGGAAAAGTCAATCAGGTGTCTCGCACAAGGTGGGTGGCGTGGATAAGGGAATGCGGTGGTGGGAGAGATCTGGACCAGACTTCAGGCCGAAACGTCAACCCTCACACCCTGTTCCTCGGATTTGACATGACCCTCGGGTGTGTAAAGTTTTTCGTTGGAATACTTTGCCTTAGCTTTGACTCTCCGGCGTTTCGGGTTTTGTTGTCGGCGCCGTCCGGAGTTGTCTGATGGCTGGGTTCGTTGGAGTGATCCAAGAACCGGAATCGCGGTGGTCGGTATGATTGTGTTCGAGTCCATGACAAAACCCTCTATCCTGATCACTGTATCGGCATCAACCTGATCGAACTTTAAGGTATATTCCCTCCCACAGTCATCCTTGACCTTCACCCGGCACGGGGATGCGGAGACCGACCCAGAGCAGGAGTTCAAGTGTCGTTCAACAGCCATAGAAAATTGCGTCCCGAGGGCATTGTGATCAGTGGATTCGGTTGTCTGACGCCTGCGGGAAACAGCCGCGAATGCCTCTGGACGTCTTTTCGGGAAGGCAGGAGCGGCGTGGGCCGGATCGAAAGATTCGATCCCTCGCCTTTCCCGGTGCAGATCGCCGGTGAAGTTCGGGGCGTTGATCCCTTCGACAACGTGTCCGCTAAAGAGCGACGACACATATCGCGAGCCGCGGTTCTCGCCATCGGAGCGACACGTCTGGCGCTTCGAGACGCCAAGTTAGATCCCGCATGTCTATCCTTAGGTGCCCGGCAGCAGATGGGTGTCATCCTCGGCAGCGGAGGTGGCGGCCTGGAGTTTACCGAGAGGCAGTATGGCCATTACTACCGGGAGGAGTTAAAAAAGGCCAGCGTGTATACGATTCCCACCTCAACAACCGGGTCGCTCAGCAGTGAGGTCTCAATTGCCTTTGGGCTTCATGGACCGAGTCACGTCGTGTCAACCGGATGCACCAGTTCCACCGACGCGATTTTCTATGCATGTCAATCCATCCTGAGTGGTCAGACCGACGTCGTCATAAGCGGCGGGGCCGACGCGCCCCTGGCACCCGGCATTTTGTCCGGATTCTGCCTGATGCGGGTTCTGACCCAGTCATGGAACGAGGATCCGGAAGCCGGCTCACGGCCGTTTTCCCAAGACCGGGATGGCTTCGTCCTGGGAGAGGGAAGTTGGATTTATGTTCTGGAGAGCGAGCGTTCAGCGCAGGCACGGGGGGCTCGGATCTATGCGGAGGTGGCCGGATATGGATCTACCTGCGATGCCTACCACCGGGTGCGGCTCGATGAATCCGGCGTGGAACCCGCACGGGCCATGACACTGGCTCTCGAAGACGCCGGCGTCCGGCCCGAGGAGTTGGACTACGTCAACCTGCATGGAACCTCTACCGTTCTTAACGATCGAATAGAGACACGGGCGCTCAAGGTCAGCCTGGGCGATGCGGCGTTCCGTACACCCATGAGCGCTTCGAAGTCTGTGTTTGGCCACCCACAGGGAGCCAGCGGTGCGGCGGGCGTGAGTGCGGTACTGTTTGCAATGGATGAAGGGCTGATACCACCCACGCTCAATCTCATCAATCCCGATTCGGAATGCGATCTTGACTACACGCCACTGTCCGCACGCAAGCGAGCAGTGCGCTATGGCCTCGCCAACTGCATCGGTTTCGGGTCCAAGAATTCGGCCCTCGTCCTGAAGAATCACGATGCCTGACTTGGGGCAGAGAATCGACACTGCGGAGATGATGGATGACCCGACGCTTGGGCCGAAAGAATTTCTGAAGGCGTATGACGAACTGGGAACGATCAACCGATATCTTGGCGGCGTGCGCGCGGTTCAGCGTTTCCTTCCTCCTCCGACGAAGGGGCCTCCTCGAACGAAGAGGCCCGCTCCGGCCAGGGGCCTCGTATTGGATGTAGCAGCGGGAGCGTGCGATATCGGCGATCGCTTGATCGAAAGTGGTCGATGGCAGGTCGTCGGCCTGGATTTGAACAGCGCAGGCCTCTCCCTTGCCAAAAGAACGTTTCCCGTAGTCGGCGATGCCTTCAACCTCCCTTTCGCCGATAACACCTTCGATTGCGTGACGGCATCGTTGTTTTTTCATCATCTCTCGGACGCGGATTGCAGCCGAATCCTTCGCGGAATGTTTCGCGTTGCCCGCAGACGGGTAATCGTCAACGATTTACACCGGGCACAGGCTGCGTACTGGTCGATCTACGCGCTGACACGCTTGTTGGGCAGCAGCACCATGGTCCAAAACGACGGACCGCTGTCTGTGCGCCGTGCGTTCCGGCCGGATGAACTGATCGCCATCGCCCGCAGCGCCGGATTTGAGGGGCGGGTGCACCGCAGCTTCCCGTATCGTCTTGTGTTGGTCGTCGACAAGTAGAACAACCGAAAAGACACCGGATCAGCAACGCATTGAAAGGAAAAACGACATGCGAAATCAAGCGTCATCAGGTTCTGATTATTGGCGGTGGCCTCGCAGGTGCTGCCGCGACGATTGCCCTCTCTCGCGCTGGCGTGGATGCCCGCGCCCTGGATCGGGATCAATTTCCTCGGCGGAAAGTGTGTGGCGGCTTCCTGTCCCCCGGCGCCATCCGGTGTTTGGACGATCTGGGTGTTCTCCGCCGGCTGCGGTCCGAAGGTGCGGTTCGGGTGCGGCGCGCGCGCGTCCGACTGGGTGAGAACGAAATCGATATTCCATTTGATACAGCCGGTCTGGGAGTTTCCCGGGAGCGCCTGGACCAGATACTGGCCGAGGCAGCGGGTGTCCGTTCCCGACATTTCGTGAATAACGTAGAGCGTTTGAAAAAGGGATTCCGTGTTCACGGCACCGCACCCGAAGGTCGAAGTTTTCGCCTGGACGCCGATGTTGTGATCGATGCCGCGGGGAAGTTGAGCCGATTGACCCGCAGGTTGATTCGTCCCGAATTTGGCGTTCAGTACTATGAGCAGCGCTCCCTCGGTTCCACTCTTGAATTTTCTTTCTTTCCGGGCGGCTACGGGGGTTCGGTGTCCGTCGAGGGTGGCCGGGTCAATACCTGTTTTCTGGTGGACAGAACCCGCGTCGCGGCATTCCTCGGCCGCGAAGGGTGCATTGTTACCGGATCGGTGGGATACACTCGGACGCGGGGCCCATACCTGGCCGTCGGGGATGCCGCCGGAATGATCGACCCGTTTTGTGGTGAGGGCATCCGCCACGCCCTCGAATCGGGACGCTTGGCCGGCCAAATCGTTTCCGAAGGACTGGTTGCCGGGCTTTCATATGCAGGTATGAGGGAATCCTATGATCGTGGCTGCGCCGAGACCTGGCGTCAGAAACGAACCTTGGGTTCCATCCTGCGGTGGGTTCTCGATCACAGGCTAGCTAAGGGTGCTGCTTTCGCGCTCGGCGGGCAGTATCCCGGCGTGGGGCGCAGACTCCTCCATCAACTCTGGAAGTAGTCCGGGCCAGTCTCGGGACAGCCGAGGGCGCCCTGTCTGAAAATGGACATCGTTCTCTACATCCTGTCATTTATAGCGATAAGTCAAGGGATAATATCCCTAAGGGATGGTCGTCGAAACTTAAAGTATACCTTAACCTATAGTGCCGCCCATGTCGCCGACCGGCCTGTCGTCGTCTTCTGTCCCGTAAAAGATGCGGATATCGACCTGGCGGCCAACATCGACTCCTTGTTGACGCAAACCCACAGCGCCTATCGGGTCGTCTTCATTGTGGATTCAGAGACGGATCCGGCGTTTCCGATTCTGTCTGCCAGTCGCGGGGAAGTGCTGGTCGCAGGTCATGCCCACCAATGCGGGCAAAAGGTCCACAACCTGATCCATGGGGTCCTCACCCGAGGCAACGACGGCGACACCTTTGTTTTTTGCGACGCGGACGTGCGCTTTCCGTCCGACTGGTTGCGGCATCTGGTCGCGCCGCTGGAAGACCCGGTGATCGGAGCCACGACGGGTTACCGCTGGTACGTGGGTTCTGGGCCGGGCCTGGCTACGCGGGTCCGGTCGGCATGGAATGCGACGGTCGTTGGGTTTCTCGGACCCCATTCGAGAAATTTCGTTTGGGGAGGATCCACCGCGATACGGAGGGTGACTTTTGAAAGTGCGCGGGTTCTCGATCAGTGGCACGGTGCTCTCAGCGATGATTATGCTCTGACCACCGCCGTCCGCAGGGCCGGACTTCGAATCGTCTATGTGCCGATCTGTCTGCTTCCGTCCAACGACCGCTGCACATGGGGGCAATTGATGGAATTCACCACACGGCAGATCCTGATCACCCGTGTATATGCCCCGCAGATATGGACGCTCGGTCTGGTGACTTATACGCTCTTCAATACGACGTTTTTGTGGCTCACGTTTCGGATGTTCAGTGAGTGGAAGTTGTTCCTTCCCTGGGTGCTCATTTATGGACTGGCTATCGTGCGGGCGGATTTGCGATTCCAGGCCGCCGCGCATGTACTCAAGGATATTTCGCTCCTCGGTCATCGCTGGTTTTACCGGCTCTCTCCGCCTCTGACTGCTTTGCTCTACGAGTGGAATTTTCTGCGCACGATCGTCGGTCGCCGTCTGGTCTGGAAGGGCATTCCATACACGCTGGTTTCATCGAGGGAAACGCGAGTGGAGCGGTGAGTCACGGCTGAGTCGGTGGTGTCTCAGTTGAAAAGTTTATATGCGGCCGAGAGGGGGATTTCGCTCGGTCGTTCAATCGGACATCCTGTCCGAACGACCGGCGACCCCCGCCATCATCCTGATGGCGGGGCCTATTAAGCACACTGACCCGTTAAAGCCGTCCCCGGAAGATCCGCAGCGGTCCCCCGGTGCGGATGGACCGCATTCAGAATAAAGAGGCGGAGCCTCGGCGTCAGCGGAGGCAGCAAAGCTGACGCGTCGGTGGAAGCAGATCATTCGATCAAGTCCGAAATCACCTGCGTTTTTCAACTGAGACATTACTGTCCGCCCGTGTAGGGCGCGAGGGCCCGAATCTGCTAGGATGGATCCTATGCCAGCAACGGTGAAACCCGTTCGGGTTCCTGATCTCGTGGCCATGAAGAGCAATGGCGAAAAGATCACGATGCTGACCGCATACGATGCCACGATGGCACGCCTCCTGGATGTTGCCGGTATTGATGTCCTGCTTGTCGGCGACTCGCTCGGGATGGTTGTCATGGGCTATGAGACCACCGTCCCGGTGACTCTCGACATGATGCTCCACCACTGCAAAGCGGTGGTTCGTGGCACACGGCGTGCTCTGGTGGTGGCCGACCTGCCTTTTCTGACCTATCAGATCGACCGAGCGGAAACGTTGCGGAATGCGGGTCGGCTGATTCAGGACGGCGGAGCAGCGGCGGTTAAGATCGAAGGCGGTCATGCGATCCTCGATGCGGCACGCCGGCTCCGGGACGCAGGCATCCCGGTCATGGGACATTTAGGATTAACGCCTCAATCCGTTCATCAGATCGGGGGCTTCCGTCCTCAGGCCCAGACGGTGGAAGATGGGGAAACGCTCATAGAGGATGCCATTGCCCTGGAGAGCGCAGGTGCTTTCGCCATCGTCCTGGAGTCCATACCTGCTGAAATTGCTGAGCGGGTGACCGCGTCAGTTGCTGTCCCAACGATAGGGATCGGCGCGGGTCCCGGCTGTGACGGGCAGGTGCTGGTGAGTTACGACATGCTGGGTCTGTTCGATCAGTTTGTTCCCTCATTCGTCAAGCAGTACGCCAACCTGAGTCAAACCGTAAAGGACGCCGCCGGAGCCTATGCCGATGATGTCCGGTCGGGCCGCTTTCCCAAACCCGGTAGCCCTAAAAAGCACGTCGAAACGCTCGGTGAGCGGAATCCATGACCGTAGAAGCGTTTCGGAGCGCCCGAGAGCTCCGGACGTATCTTGACAGCTCACCCTTCGGGGATAAACCCCTGGGGCTGGTTCCCACGATGGGTGCACTTCACGAAGGGCACGGAAGCCTGATTCAACTGGCCCGAGAAGAATGTGGGACGGTGATCGTCAGTCTGTTTGTCAACTCGCTGCAGTTTGGACCCACGGAAGATTTAAGGAACTACCCGAGGCGCTTTGACGCTGACCTGCTCTTCTGCGAAAGGCGCAGTGTCGACGCGCTGTTTGCGCCCTCTGAGGAAGAAATGTATCCGTCGGGAACACCTACGCTTGTTGAAGTGGGTCCAGAAGCCGAGGGTTTGTGCGGCGCATCCCGGCCAGGCCATTTTCAGGGCGTTGCGACTACCGTTCTGAAGTTGTTCAACATCGTGCGGCCGGACCGGGCTTACTTCGGTGAAAAAGACATGCAACAGCTTGCCGTGATCTCGCGGATGGCACGCGACATGAACCTGTCAGTGGACATCGTGACTGGCCCGACCCAACGCGATCCCGATGGAATGGCCATCAGTTCGCGGAATGAATACCTGAGCACTGAAGAGCGCCAGATCGCACCTGTCCTCTATCGGGCATTGCGTGTCGCGCGTCAACGCATCGGGGACGGCGACCGGGATCCGCTTCTGCCCAAGAACGCGGCACTGAAAGTTCTGGAATTCGAACCGCTGGTGAGGGTCGAATATATCGAAATCGTGAATCCTGAGGACATGCGGGCCGTAGACGAGATTGCAGGTCCGGTACGCGTGGCGGCAGCGATCCGGATCGGAGATACACGCCTGATCGATAATGTCCTCTGCGAACCGTCAAACAAATCGAGGCGACGCCGGAAATGACTGATCGTCGCACTGCGTATACCGTTAAGCTGTTTGACGGATAATGTCATGGGCGCGTTGGGCATGGTCTGGCCAGAGACCGATAGCCTCCCTTTAACTGCGTTCGCATCTGGAAATCGGATCCCGGCGCGCAGACTTTGTGAAGGGCTGTCAAGTTCAACGTATGTTAGGATATGCCGCTCTGAGATACGGAATGGAGACGGAAAACTTTTCCTGAAATGAGAAAGAAAAAGAAAAGAATCCAGGTGGCTCACAGTCCCGACTCTGACGACGCGTTCATGTTTTACGCTATGGCGACGCGCAAGCTCGATACCGGAGACCGAAGCTACCACCACACGCTCGCGGACATCGAAACACTGAACAAGAAGGCCATGAACGGAGAGTTTGAGGTGAGCGCGGTTTCATTCCATGCCTATGCGTACATGGCCGATAAATACGCGGTCCTCAGCTCCGGCGGGAGTATGGGATCCAACTATGGCCCCGTGCTGGTATCCGCCAAGCCTTTGCGGCGCGATCGCCTGGGCCGGAAAAAAATCGCGATTCCGGGCACCTTGACCACAGCCTTTCTCACGCTTCGACTTTTTTCACCAGACGTCACTTACGAAGTCGTGCCGTTTGACCAAATTCTGGATGTGCTCCCCGAAGGGGAGTTCGATGCCGGACTTTTGATCCACGAAGGGCAGTTGAACTATCGGGATCTTGGATTTCACAAAGTGATCGACCTGGGTGAATGGTGGCATGATGAGACGGGATTACCCCTGCCCCTGGGTGGAAATGTCGTGCGGCGCGATCTGGGCACCACCTTGATGAAGCAGATTTCGAAAGACATCAGAGCGAGCATCAAGTACGGCTTGGATCACCGGGCGGAAGCTATGGAATACGCTCTCGAATTCGCGCGCGGGCTCGACGCCCAACGGGCCGATCGCTTTGTCGGCATGTACGTGAATGAACTCTCCCTGGATTATGGTGGCCAGGGACGTAAGGCTGTTCGCCGCCTGCTGCGGGATGCCCACAAGGCGGGTTTGATTCCGAAGCCGCCGCGTATCGAATTCGTGTAGTTGTAAAATTCCTCCCACAACCCTTAATTCAATATGGACCAAGAGGCACGAAGGCATCAGGCCGAAGACGATCTCGGACAAGCCTACCGACTCCAGATGAACGGCGAACTCTCCCGAGCGGTCGCACTCTATAAGCAATCGATCGCGTCACACCCGACCGCCGAAGCCCATACATTTCTGGGCTGGACCTATAGCCAGCAGGGTCGTCTCGACGACGCTATCGAGGAATGCCGCGAGGCGATTCGCGTGGATCCTTCCTTCGGAAACCCCTACAACGACATCGGAGCCTATCTCATGCAGCGGGGGGACATCGATGAAGCGATCGATTGGTTTCATCAGGCGCTTCGAGCCCCACGATATGAGAGCTATTGTTTTCCCCATGTAAACCTCGGCCGTGTTTACGAGGGGAAACGGATGTGGGTGCGGGCTCTCGGAGAGTACCATCGGGCCGTCCGGGAAAATTCGGAGTACAAACCTGCCCTGGAAGGCATCGCCCGCATTCGTGGCCTATTGAATTGAATCATTTGCAATTCCCCGAGGGCTTGAAAGCGTGGGTTCAGGACGGCCCTGGAATCGACGAGGCACCCGCATATTGGGGAGATTTTTATCGATGCCACAAGATATGGGCGTAAGGTAGACCTAATCTGTCCCTAACCGAATCTAGGGTTGGGAGCGCACCGGCGCATCCGGCGACGCTCAGACTTCGGAGGGGACAGACAATGAAGCAGGGGACCAAGGGGATAGGGCAGGGCATACAGGAGGAGGTACAGGCGGCAATGACGGACGGAAACGGGCATGTAACCACCGACAAGGGGCTTAAGTTCGAACGTCATTTTTCCAGCGACGCAGTCTCGCCCTACGACGCAGTGGAATGGGAGCACCGCACGGCTTCGATCTCAAGCGATACCGGCGGCGTCGTCTTTGAACAGCGTGATGTCGAGGTTCCGAAAGACTGGTCGCAGACGGCAACCAACATTGTCGCATCCAAGTACTTTCACGGTCTCCAGGGCACCCCGGAACGTGAGACCAGTGTCAGGCAACTCATCTCCCGCGTGACGCAAACGATGAAGAAGTGGGGTGCCACCGATGGTTATTTCTCATCCGAAACCGACGCTGATATCTTTCACGACGAGCTTTCCCACCTGCTGCTGAATCAGATGGTCGCCTTTAATTCCCCGGTGTGGTTCAACTGCGGCGTGGAAGCAAAACCCCAGTGCTCCGCGTGCTTTATTAATTCAGTGGAAGACACCATGGGCTCGATTCTGAATCTGGCCAAGACCGAAGCGATGTTGTTCAAGTGGGGATCGGGGGCCGGGAGCAACCTGTCACCGATCCGTTCCTCGATCGAAACGCTTTCAGGCGGAGGCATCGCTTCCGGGCCAGTCTCATTCATGAAGGGCTTTGATGCCTTTGCCGGAGTCATCAAATCAGGTGGAAAGACCCGCAGGGCAGCCAAGATGGTGATCCTGGACATGGATCATCCGGATATCGTCGAGTTCATCAACAGCAAAGCAAACGAAGAAAAGAAGGCATGGGTCTTACTCGATCAGGGTTACAGCGGTGGCATTGATGGGGAGGCCTACTCTTCTATCTTCTTTCAGAATGCGAACCACAGTGTCCGTGTGACCGATAAATTCATGGAAGCGGTCGTCAACGACGGCAAGTGGACGACGCATGCCGTGACGACGGGTGAGCCCGTGAATACCTACCAGGCGCGCGAGCTGATGGCGATGATTTCGGATTCCTCCCACATCTGCGGTGATCCGGGCATGCAGTACGACACAACGATCAATCGTTGGCACACATGCAAGAACACTGCACCGATCAAAGCGTCGAACCCATGTTCCGAATACATGTTTCTTGACGATTCGGCCTGCAACCTGGCTTCGCTGAACCTCATGAAGTTTCGGCTCCCCGACGGCGGCTTTGACATTAAATCTTTCCGGTGGGCCGTCGCTGTAACGATTACGGCGCAGGAAATCATCGTTTCTAACGCCGGCTATCCCACGGACCGAATCGAGAAAAACTCTCACGACTTCAGGCCTCTCGGTCTGGGCTACGCCAACCTGGGAGCACTGCTGATGTCTCTGGGTATCCCCTACGACAGCGACCAGGGCCGCGACTACGCCGGGACAATTACGGCAATCATGACGGGCCAGGCCTATCTGACTTCAGCCAAGATCGCGGATGATGCCGGGCCGTTTGCGGGATATAAGGCCAACGCAGAGCCTTTTCTTGAAGTGATGCGGATGCACCGGGATTCGGTGAAGGGAATTGATCGCAATAATGTTCCCAGCGCAATGTACGAGTCGGCGTGGAAAGTCTGGTGCGATGCCGTCGATCATGGAGAGCGTACGGGATATCGAAATGCCCAGGCGTCTGTACTGGCGCCGACCGGCACGATCGGGTTCATGATGGACTGCGATACCACGGGAGTAGAACCGGACCTCGCCCTGGTCAAGTACAAAAAGCTTGTCGGTGGCGGGACGATCAAAATCGTCAACAACACCATACCCCTTGCATTGGAACGGTTGGGCTACGACGATCCCGACGTCAAAAAGATCGTCGATTACATCAATGAGAACGGAACGATCGAAGGGGCTCCGCAATTTCTTGACGCACATCTTCCGGTGTTCGATTGCGCGTTTAAGCCGACCAACGGTGAACGCTCGATCCACTACATGGGCCACCTGCGGATGATGGGCGCGGTCCAGCCCTTTATTTCCGGAGCGATCTCAAAGACGGTCAACTTGCCCTCATCCGTGACGGCAGAAGAAATTTCCGAAACCTACACGGAAGGATGGCGGCTTGGCTTGAAGTCGGTGGCGATATACCGTGACGCTTCAAAGCGCACGCAGCCCCTCTCGACCACCGATAGCGATACGCGTGAACGTGGCGCGGGCGATCGGCCCGTGCGCCGCCATCTTGCCGCCGAGCGTCACGCGATCACACACAAGTTCGACATCGCGGGTCATGAAGGCTACATCACCGTAGGCATGTATGAGGACGGGGCGCCGGGCGAGATCTTCATCGTGATGGCCAAGGAAGGGTCGACATTGTCGGGGGTGATGGACAGCTTTGCGACTTCCTGCTCGATGGCGCTGCAATACGGCGTGCCACTGCAGGTGCTTGTGGACAAGTTCACCCATACACGATTCGAACCCTCCGGTTTCACGTCCAACCCCCAGGTGCCCTATGCCAAATCGATCATGGACTATATTTTCCGCTATCTGGCATCCCGTTTTCTGACGACAGAGGAAGCCGCTGCGGTGGGTGTTCAGATCGAAGAATCGCCCGGCGTGAAATTGGGGCCGTCACCGCTATCAGGCCCGGCGCCCCAAAGCAAAGCCCAGCAACCGGGACCGGCCCGGGCTGGCGCGCTCGTAGACATCGAAGATCAGGACGCGCCGGTGTGTTTTGACTGTGGTTCGCTGATGGTCCGCAGCGGCGCCTGCTACAAGTGCCTCAATTGTGGCTCGACGAGTGGCTGTTCGTAGTGTGCTGAGTTCGAAAGTTCAACCGACTATTCATTGCTCGGACTGGTTTGGAGGCTAGCCTTGAGTTCAGACAGCTCACACATTCGAAGAGTTTTGGAATTGGCAAGGTCGGAAATCAACCAACAGCGCCCCGACGCTGCCCACGGGCATCTAAAAACCGTCCACCACGAAATCGAAGAACAAGACGACCAGCAACTGGCAGCTGAGTACCAACTCCTCGTAGCCGAAACGTTTAAAGCGAAACAGGACCCGGCCGCCGAGCAGTTTTTTCAGGAAGCCATTCGGTTACTTGAGCAGATTGAACCTTCGCCCACAGACCTGCTGCTGCGAGCTTTGGAACACTATGGCGACGACCTCTGCAGTCGACGCATTCCTTCCAAGGCACGCGAGCCGTATTCGAAGGCCCGACGGATTGCCACCGAGTTTCATTTCGAAGAGGATAACGCCCGGCTGCACCTGAAACTAATCCGAATCGATCTAGAAACCCATAGCAATCTCGAGCTTGAGAATTTCAAGACGATGAAGTGCGTAGTCGAGAGGTCCGGATTTACCTCCATTCAGCAGTTGCTCGTATGGATGATGCACAGCGATCAAGTTAAGGAATCCAGTTGGGGCCTGCGCGCCGCTCGCGGGAAGAGTTCGGCAAACGAGCTCTACTTCCAAGATCTCTTTCAGAAGATGTCCGAACGGTAAGTTCGATGAGACAAGACAGAACTAACCGCTACGTTCGGTCCATCCTGAAACGTACAGGCGAAGCGAACCTGAGTAAGGCTGTTGAGAAGACCGTTGACCAATACAGAGCTGCTGGAGAATCTCTAGAACAAGCCGCTTACCGCTTAGGCATCGCACGTATTACTTCGAAGCCGATGCCCTTCGATGGTGGTATATACGAATCAGGAAATGAGTTGGAAATCAGGCTAAACTCGCTTAGTCCTCTGAAGCGACGACGATTCACACTCGCTCACGAAATCGGACATTTGATTCTCGAAGAGCACGTCAGAAACACGCGTAACTGCACAGATGACTCGGGTCTGGAGAGAACGTGCGACCTGATGGCCGCTGAGCTATTGATGCCGGCAGGCGAGGTAAGACGCTACGCAGGAAGTCTCGAAGGGCAGACGCCAGCTAACTTGCAGGCAATCGCCACTCACTTTGAAGTTTCCTTGCATGCCACCGCCCTTCGACTTCACAAGGACCTGCAGATTTGGAAGAAGTCGATCGGGATGTGGGAGCGTAAGCGGGAGGCCCGCGAGCTTTGGTTTGTGGGCCACCGCCCATGGACCAGTTCTCGACAGGACTTTCATGCATTCGTTCGCGCCCAGCGCTCTGAGTCGAGCGTTACGGCTCGAGAGTTTTGCTGGAAAGGCGCTGGACTTCAGGCCGTGTCGCTTGAGCTAATGAATCTTGGCAATTATCGTTTGTTGGGAACAGTTTCGGAAGGCATTTCGCCCAAGCTCGCCGCGCCTGAACCGGCATCCATGTAACGGTAAATGAAACTTTCTCCACGCTCCTGAATTGAATACGGGTGACGCTGCTGTTGCGTAGTCATCACGGGAGCAGCTCGGCGATCCACAGGAACCTTTTGTAAGTGTTTTCAACTCGGGCGCTCAAATCAGAGCGCCCGATTGATCTTGCCGCCGCAATCGAACTCACCTCAGGTAATAATCTGACCCCATTCTAGTGATGAAGTTCGGTGGCTCGTCAGTCGGGTCCATCGAGAGTAATCGGACCGCGGCATCGGCGGTTTCCGATTCGCTGAATGCGGAACCGGTCATGTTCCGATCCGCCATGGGCGGTGTTACTGACTGCTTGGTTAAAAGCGAAGACAAGGCCTATCGTGGTCAAACGGGAAGGTCGCGCCTGAGGTGCACCGCCTCACACACGATGGGCTTGAACTGTTTCGACAGGCGTTTATCTTAGCTTGATACAGAGGGCATCTCGCCGCCCCGAAACCGGAGGCCGCGGCGGTAGCCTTCCAATTCTGCCCGTTCCACGTTTTTTCGAACCACTTTCGACAGGGCAGAACTCGGGTCTTCGATGAACGCTTTGACTTCGCTTAACTGCACGTCGACACGCGCGATCTCCGCGTCGATATCGGTGCCGGACTCTCCGCCAGAGGCGGTCGACGTTGCGGAGGCGGGGCCGGATTCGGCGAGCTTTTGCTCCAGCTGCTCTTTCTGGAAAGTCAGTTCCTTCAATTTCCATTCGTATTCTGCCGTCAACTTCTCTCTCAGATCGGCTTCGAGATCCGCCACGCCCGCAGTATGTTTCGTTTCTTCTACGAGTGCTTTCAGGGCAGCGCGCTCCTCTTCCCACGCCAGTCCGGACGCGGCCAGTTCTTCTTCGAGTCGGCCTCGGGCATCCTCGGTTTCAGCCACTCGAGTCAGTAGCTCTTCGCGGATCGCGTCGAGTTCAGCCCGGTCGATCCTGGATTCCTGATCGGCAAGCGCTTCTTTCATGCCCTCGAGACTGTGCTGGAGTCGTTCACGCTCCGCCGAAGCTTCCTGAACCCGCAGTTTGGCCTGGGCTTCGACTTTCTGAACCCGCGCTGTTACTTCGGCTTCCTGGACATCAGCGGCCCGACTTTCCGTTCGGGCCTTCCGGAGTGCCACCTCCAGATCCTCGATTTCTTCGTTGAGCCTTCGGCGTTCCTGCCGCCATTTCTCCGAAGATTCTTCGAGTTCCTGCTCAGCCTCGCCCAGCTTGGCCGCGTATTCCGAACCGAGGTCGCCTGAGCCGCTGCCCGGCGACACTTCCTTCGCCTCAATCAGCGCAGCCTCAAGCTTCTGTATCTGTATCTGAAGCTCATTGCGTTCGGCTTGCCAATCAGTGCTGGAATCGATTTCTTTCATTCCTTGTCCGGTCTGGCTCCGCGTGACCGCTTCCACACCCCCCGGGCGGGACTTCAACATATTTAGTAGGGAACCGCCCATCCAGGGCGCCTCGCTGTCCTTCCGCTGCCGGGAGCGATCAATCATAACTCAGTTGCTAATTTCGGAAAGGAACATATGCGGGCTGGAACCTTAGAGGTCAGGGTTGGAGGACAAAATCCGAAATCCGAATCCTCTTCCGGACCGCCGGCCTGATCCCGTCTAAAGACCAATAATCGTATATATGATTAAAAACTAACTGTATTAAACCATATTAAATAGTATTATATCGCTATGGAATTACTGCGTCCCTCGGAAGCCGCAAAAGAACTGGGTGTGAGCTATCCCACGCTGAAGCAATGGATCTATCGGGGCCGACTCCAGTCGGTGACAACGCCGGGAGGTCATCACCGCATACCCCGCGCAGAGATCGATCGCATTTCCCGTGAAGGGGCCCGCGGGCCATCCCAAAAAAGAAAACGCGGGGACGGGGCCAGAATCAGTGGACGCAACAAATTACGCGGTCGTGTCGTGGACGTGCGGCACGAGGGGCTCTTGTCACAAATTCAGATCGATGTGGGCGGGCAGATCGTGACGTCCATAATTACTCGGGCCGGCGCTGATGAGATGCGGCTTCGTGTGGGCGTTGAGGCGTCGGCACTGATCAAAGCCACCGAGGTCATGATAATCCGTGGTTGAACCCCCACCCTTAATGCGGTCCACAAAGAAGCGCATGGCCACGTTGCTGCTGTGTCTCAGCTTGTGGAGCCCGCCACGGGCGGGCGCCGAGGATATTGTGGTCGCTGCCGCGTCCGACCTGAGCTTTGCCATACGCGATATCATCGAGGATTTCGAGGCCAGCACGCCACACACAGTGCGGCTTTCCCTGGGTTCCTCGGGCAATTTCTTTACACAGATCCAGAACGGGGCACCCTTCGATGTCTATTTGTCCGCCGATATTAATTACCCGGAGCAACTGGCAGCATCCGGTCTGACCGAAGCGGGGTCGTTATTTGCTTATGCCTTCGGCCGGATCGTGGTCTGGGCACGGAACGGGTCTTCTACCGACCCGACGTCGCTTGGGATGACGGCAATCGCTGAAGACATGGGGAAACTGTCTATTGCGAATCCCAGACACGCGCCTTACGGGCGGGCTGCGCAGTCCGCGCTGGAGTATTACCAGCTCTGGGAGAGTGTTTCCGGGCGCCTGGTCCTGGCAGAAAATGTCGCGCAGGCGGCCCAGTTTGCGGAGTCGGGCGCGGCGTCGATCGCAATCATCGCTCTTTCTCTGGCGTCCTCTGACCCCTTGCGCCGGGCGGGACGCTTCTGGGAGATCCCCAGCCAGGCCCATCCCCAGTTGGCCCAAGGAGGCGTCATCCTCCCTCATGCCCGGAGCACGGGCAGGCTGGGTGCGGCGCTGACCTTCACATCCTGGATGCAAAGCGAGAGTGCCCGGATCGTCCTCGAACGCTATGGTTTTTCGCTGCCATCGGATTGAAAAATCATGAACACCACAGCACTGGCGACGAGTCTGCAACTGGCGGGGGCCACGTCCATCATTCTGCTGTTTGTCGGTTTGCCCACCGCGTACTGGTTGGCCTATTCGAGACGGCGGTGGAAGTTTCTCATCGAAGCTCTCGTCGCACTCCCGATCGTCCTGCCGCCGACCGTGTTGGGGTTCTATATTCTCGTCGCCATGGGGCCGAGAAGTCCGGCGGGCCAATGGTACGAACGGTTCGCAGGACAGCCGTTTCCGTTCACGTTTGAAGGCCTGGTCCTGGCTTCGACTCTGTTCAGCTTTCCCTTCGCAGTGCAACCGATGGCTGCCGCGTTTGCCGCGGTGGACCGGCGCTTGCTCGAAGCCTCGTGGCTGCTGGGTGTCTCCCGATTCGGAACGTTCCGCCGAGTCATCGTGCCGCAGTCTATCGGAGGCCTGGTCACGGGTTTTGTTCTCAGTTTCGCGCACACCATCGGAGAATTCGGCGTGGTTCTGATGGTGGGCGGCAACATTGAAGGCGTCACTCGCACTGTTTCGATTGATATCTACGACGAAGTGCAGGCCTTTAATTATTCCGCGGCAAACCAAACCGCCCTCGTGCTGCTGGTCTTTTCCTTTGCGGTCCTTGCATCCGTCTACGCGATCAACCGGAAGATCTGGGGCCTCTGGTAGGAGGAGGGACGGACACTTCATGCGACTTGGTGACCTGGCGATTGTATTTCTCCTGAAGTGTCCGTCCCCTTGAGTAGAAACGTATGAACACTCAAAACGTGCGGGACGTAGAGGGGACGGTGGGTCCGACGCCAACTGTCGCCCCGACGCTAAACGTCAACATCGAAAAACGCTATTCGGACGGCACAACGATTGCTGCGGATTTCGATCTCCCATCGAACCCACCTCAGGTGTCCATCGTCTTCGGACCCTCCGGTGCAGGCAAGACAACGCTGCTACGGTGTATTGCCGGTCTGGAAAGGCCGACCCGGGGCCGTATTCGATACGGAGAGGAAATCTGGAGCCAGCACGGTACGCGGCACTGGGTGCGGCCTCAGAAGCGGCCCATTGGCTATCTGTTTCAAGACTTCGCCCTGTTTCCCCACCTCACGGTGGAGCGCAACATCGCCTTTGGCTTGGGTGCTTTTTCTCGTTCTGAGTGCCACCAGAAGGTCGAGGCAATCAGCTCCCGGCTGGGACTTGAAGGCCTCCGAGGGCGCCGGCCCGGAGAACTCTCCGGTGGTGAGCAGCAACGTGTTGCCCTGGCCCGGGTGCTAGTACGCGAACCCAGAATTCTCTTGCTTGACGAGCCTTTTGCGGCATTGGACGAAAGAACGCGAGAGAGTGTCCGGTCCTACCTCCGAAACTTTCTCTCCCAGCTGGAAATCCCCGCCCTCGTCGTGACCCACGACTGGATCGACGCCCTGGCGCTCGGGGATGAAATGATGGTTCTCAGTCGCGGGAGACTCCTCCAGAAAGGATCGCCCCAGGAGGTGTTCACGCGACCGGCACGGCGGGAAGTGGCTGCCGCAGTGGGGGTTGACACCGTTGCCCCGGGCCGGATGCTCGATCGGGCCGATGGCGTGGTGCGGCTGCGTGTCGGTCGAGGGGAACTGCTGGCGGTGGACCCGGGCGGCGAGGATAATTCTTTCTGGGTCTGCATTCGCGGAGAGGATGTCACGATCGAGCAAGGCCCACCGCCCCGAAGCAGCGCACGGAACCATCTTTCCGGAAAGGTGAGTGCGGTTTTCCCACAGGGAACACTCACGAAGGTGGTGCTGGACGTGGGATTCGAGCTGGTCGCTCTCGTAACCCGTCAGGCGGCCCGAGACCTCAATCTGGCGCCGGGTGTCGGGATATCGGCCGTATTCAAAGCCTCGATCGTCCATCTCATCCCCACTAAATGACACTCGACAAGACGATCTGAAGTCCTTCGCGGTTCGTGTTCCAAGAGAGCCGTTCAGAAGCCTCCAGAGCCGGCAGCCAGGCATAAGCCACGTGTTCATCAGACAGAATCACTGCATGGAATCGCTCGACTTCGGCTCCGACGAGGAGCTCCCTCACTTCGGCTGCATCCTTCTCGAAATGAAACTCGACTCCGGTCTCGACAAAGTGGAGAACGTCGGTGATGCCTGTTTCCTCTTCCAGTTCGCGCGCGGCCGAATGTAGGAAATTACGGTCTTCGGGCTCCATTTTTCCGGTCACAGGCTGCCAGATGTCGCCCCGGTCGGGCGGGCGCTGGAGAAGAAGGACCTGGATCTCTGGCGCTCTGCAGTAAACAATGACTTGAACCTTTCGTATGATGACATCAGCCATGATTGCAGTGCATTGTAACCGTTCCGCATATGTGAGTCAGCGATGTCGGCCGTGATCGAAGTCGGAGACGAACTGCGGATTCCGGAGGATGCACTCGAATTCCGTGTGGGAACCAGCAGCGGCCCCGGGGGTCAGAACGTCAATCGCGTTCGGACTCGGGTCACCGTTTGTTTCGATGTGGCCCACGCCGCATGTCTGTCGGACCTACAGCGGCAACGCATTCTCGAACGTCTGGCGGCCCGGATTAACAAGGAGGGCATCCTCAAGGTCCGATCCCAGAAGCACAGGACGCAACAGATGAACCGCGCTGGGGCACAGGAACGGCTGATCGAGCTTCTGGGGGCCGCGCTGCATGTGGCACGACCCCGGAAAAAGACCCGGGCGAGCCGGGCCGCTAAGGAACGCCGGCTGGAGGACAAGAAGCGGCGTTCACGGCAAAAGCGGGACCGGACCCGGCCTGCGGGGATGGATCAGGATTGAAGCGGTGGGGCAGTCGCGACTGACAATTGAGGACGGGGTGCGGGAAGTCGTCCGTTGGGCGCGGGCAGACCGGAACCCACCGGTAGTTGTGGGTATCGGGGGAGGCTCGTGTGCAGGAAAGACGAGCGTTTCCCTTGCTTTGAGGGAAGGGATTGCGGATTCGGGCATTCTTGAAATGGATGCGTATTACCATAGCCGCGCAGATGTGGGCGAACAGGTCGATGTCAACTTCGACGAGCCAGGGGCCCTGGACTTCACATTATTAAAAAGACACTTGAAGTTTCTACGTTCAGGTATTGGAATTCATAAGCCTGTTTACGATTTTAAAAAACATGTGCGGTCCGGTACGGAATGGTTCGCTCCGTGCCGGGTCATTATCCTGGACGGCATCTTCGCCTTGCATTCAAGCCTGGAGGGATGGCTGGATTTTGGGATCTTCGTGGATTGCGACGCGGTGGAGCGCTTGCGGCGGAGGCTCAAGCGGGATCGTGTCGAGCGTGGCCGGACTTGGGCAAGCGTCCGCCACCAATTCGAAACCACCGTGCAACCGATGTTTCTAATCCATGTCGAGGGAACGCGGACGGCGGCCAACATCGTCATCTCGAATCAAAAGCACCTTCAGCTCTAAAGAAAGCGTCCCCTGTTGCCGATCTGTCTATTAACGATACGGACGATACTCCTAAGGGGAGAGACCGGCATGGACGCCATAATAGTGAGTGAATTGGACAAGATTATCGCCTCGCTCGAGGTGATCGAGAACCAGTTAACGAAGGTCAAGGCCAGCGAAGAAGGCGCGGTATGGATTCGCTCAGAGTTTCCGCCGATGCCCTTTCCGGCATTCGACCAGGAATCTTCATCACTTCCCATCTGAGGACGCGCCCACACGGTCTGGGGAAGTCGCTTCGAGTTCAGAAGCTCAACTGCTCGGACACGCCCGCGAGAATTCGAAGCTCTGACCTTCGGATTCGTAGTTCAATCCCTAACTTTTCAGCTGTTTTAATTCCGTTCAGACTGTCTGCTAATACGTTGACAGTATGCGCCTTCTCGTCAAAGTCACACCCCATCCCTTTTTGGCTGTTTTTGGGTGTCTTCAGGCGTGTTGGTAGATGTTGTTAAATGCGGTACCCTCGGACGCAACGCGATGTTTAAGAAGAACTGAACAAGCGGATTCAATATGTTCTCAGTGAAGCCGGTGGGGACACGGATGAAGTGGCCTTTTGTCGGCCGCCTATCACTGCTTTCGGTTCTCTTTACGTTGGCACTGCGCTTGCCACTATGTTTGTACGACCTTTTAACCGGGGAGCGATCAACGCCACTCCACTGTCAACGAACATTAACGTGATTACTACAACTTATTGAGGAGTGATTATGGCTAAAAAAACGAACAGACGCGAGTTTGTCAAGGTCGCTGGACTGGCGGCCTCGGGCTGGATGGCGACGGCCCGTGCGGTGAGCGGAGCAGTTCCTGAGTCGCAGGGGCAACCGGCGCCAAGAACAATGGGTGCGCGCTTTCGCGCGTTGATGAATGGGCCGGAACCGCTTATATGCCCGAACGGTTATGACACGCTTACGGCTCGTCTGATCGAGGCTCACGGCTTCAAAGGAGTGTTTATCGGCAGCAGTGTCGCTAATCAAGCCCTGGCCGGTATGCCGGACCAGGCGATCGTCACGGTGTCCGAGATCATCGAATATGATAGTACTGTCGCCGCGAACGTGGATATTCCTGTCCTTGCGGATCTCGATGACTTCGGCGCCACGCCTCTCACTATTTACCGCCTCGCGCAAAAGGCTGAACGCGGTGGGATCGGCTGCGCGGCCTTCGATGACCGAATGCCCCTCAACCGCGCCACGGCCTATGCCGTTCCGGGTGTCCACCCCAGGGCTCGCATGATCGACAATATTCATGCAGCAGCCGACGCGCGTACGGACATGGTCCTGATCGTGCGCTGTCTTGCGCCCACTCCGAATAATTCGTACAACGAGATGCTGGACCGGGCCGCCGCTTACGCCGAAGCCGGCGCTGACGCTGTGTGGCTGGGATTGCCGACGGCCGAAGACTACGTACAGGCTGCCGGCATGATCACGAAGCCGCTGATGGCTACCGTCGGTGGCGCAAATTTACCGGCAACGGCGGCCGCTATGCTAGCAGCTCGAATCACCGTGGGTCAGGTCCCCAGCATGGTAGACATTGCGTTAGGCGCCATCGACAGAACACTGGTCGAATTGAAAGCGACCGGACATAGGACCGAAGCAATAAAGGGGGCGCTGAACCGGGAGATGTCGCAGAAAATTAAGCAAGTTGAAGAACTCAATGCGCTCTCACGGAAGTACAATCTTCCCAGCGCCTCGGCTCCGGAACGCTAGCCCGCGTTGACAGCCCGCGTTGGCAAGGATGCCTGCTGAGGGCTCTGTCAACTTATCTTCCAACGGCCGAACCGATGGCATTTGGTCGCGAGTTGATCAGGCTGCCGTCACCGCTTCCCAAGTCGCAAAAGAACGCGCCCTCAACATGCGGTGGTGAACTGCTTTTAGTCTGTGCCTGGCCAAGCGGAAAAGATTCAGAACAACACCGTGAACATAGAGGAATCGTTGAGCGTGCGCAGGCGACTTGAATTTCCTCATCTGCCGTTCGTGCTGTCGGGTAGGTTGGTGTGAGGCTTCCGCTCGATTGTTCGCGTAACGTTCAGTGTCATGATTCGTCGAAGGCATGATCGTCCGGAGCGCTGCGCCGTGACTCTTCAACTTATCGGTGACGATTCGCAGCGGAGTCTTTCCTTGACCTTTCAAGAGTTTGCGAAAGAAGCGCTCCGCTGCACGACGGTTGCGCCGCGACTGAACGAGGATATCGATCACGTCACCGTCTTGATCCACGGCACGCCACAGGTATTGCCGTTGACCGTTGATCGTCACGAAGACCTCGTCGAGGAACCCTGTATCTCCGAGTCGACCTTGTCGTCGCTTCAGGCGCTTGGCATAGTCGAGCCCGAACTTCGCACACCACCGGCGAATTGTCTCGTAGGACACGGTGATTCCTCGCTCGGCCAGCAAATCCTCGACTTCCCGAAAGCTGAGACTGAATCGATAGTAAAGCCAGACTGCATGCCTGATGATTTCAGCGGGATAGCGGTGTCCGTGGTAGCGGGATTGGGCGCTTTTCATCCAATCAGTGTGGCAGGTATGGTCTCAAGTTGACAATGCCATCTGGATTCCTCTGTCAAGTAGGCGTAACTCTCCTGTCTGTTTTCTCCCGCAAATATATTCAGCAGGACTGACTAGAGGTTGCGAGGTGAGTAGCTAGTCGACTGCATCCGTATCTTCGGCCTCAAAAGTGGAACGGTATTGTTCCGGGCCATGATGGAAATTTGCGCGCGGGGAGCCATCCAACAAAGACGTCTTGAGGACACCCGCGTCGCTTCAAATTCACGGCCCACGGGTTTCGACCGTTCGGTTCAGCGTTCCACGCGGTGGGAAACAACCCGCGAAGTGTGGTATGAACTAAAGGATGTCAGAATTTGGAGAAGCAACTGGAGAAGTCCTTGGACAACATCTGATCGCCGACATGACGGGGTTGTCCCCTGTCCTCCTGCGTGATGGTGAGCGGATCATGCATGTTCTTAACGACGCGTTGGCGCTGGCAGGTTTTCACTCCATCAGGAGCGTGGAACATCACTTCGTCGAGCGTGGTGCGGGATTTACGGGGATGGTCCTTTTGGCGGAATCCCATGCCGCCGTTCATACCTATCCCGAGCAGGAATACCTCGCGCTCGACATCTTCGCTTGCGGCGGTATCGATCCATCCACCGTCATGGACGCGTTGGTTCGAGAGCTGGGTCCTACATCAGTCGACGTGCGGACTCTGACACGCGCTCCTCGCGCGAGCATTCCCGCGGACAGAAAAACCTAATCCGGAGGGATATCACCCGAAAATGTTCGGGGTGAGGCCGGATTTGGCCTACCCTCAGAAGGTCCACACGATCAGGATCGAAGCGCCGATGTAGCCGAACGCTTCGAGGAGGCCGGCGCCGATGTTAGGATGTTCCTGCGTCTGTTCGTCGGCAAGTTTGACGCCCGGCGCCAGTAAGATGTCGGTGAATTTGTGGACGAAGAACAACATGATGAAGCCAAATGTGACATCGACCGCGAACAGCATCAGGCTATCGGTCCAGCCGGTGAAATCGCCGCCGACTGCCACACTGATGACATTGCCGATTCCGATGAGCGCTCCTCCGAACGCGAGGCCTACCGCAGCGTTATCTCTCTCCAGTTCTTCAAGAAACTTGTATGGGGTCACCCACTCGTACAGTCGTCCGGCGATCACCAATACCACCTGGGCGAGTAACCAGAAAGCCAGTAGGACTAGCATGCCCGAACCCATGGCGCTGAATGCGCTCGCCGCGGGAGAAGCTCCCCCTAATTCGCCCTCGGTGGCACGGAGAATGATCAGGCCGTTGGCGATATATACGCCGGCCTCGACGTACCCCACGCCGAGGTTGCGATCTTGGACAATCTCTTTGGTGTTGTTGAATGTAGGCAGAAGGATTTTTTCGCACATGAAGCTCGCCAGAAGCATAAGGACGATTGCAGAAAGACCGTAGATAGCGATCGTAACCACGTCTGTTCCGAGACCCTGTGATTCGCCCGAAATCGCCCCACCGAAAGCGACCAGAATGCCGAAGTAATAGCCCACCGTGGAGATTGCGAGCGCCTGATTGTCCCGGGTGAAGAGTTCCGCATTCAACTCCACACGCCGATATAGACTGGAATAAGCGAATTTCGCGATCCACAAGAGAACAAACGCTTCGAGGATATAAACGAAGGATTCGCCGATTAGATACAAATTATCTACCAGAGAAACCTGCACCAACTGCGGCGTAGAAGTTTGCGCAGAGAGTGTAAATCCCAGTCCGGCGAATACCGGAGCGGCTAAGCCAAGTACGACAGCGAGAATGGCCGGCTGTTTGCTCATAATGAAATTCCTGTTGTGTCGTCGATCGCGATCATTTTCCAAAGCTGCGCCCGCCTGAGACCGCCCGACTGCTTGCTCTGGCCTGAAAACGCGCCTGTTTGGCCTGATACCTCTGAGAGAAAGATGGCCGCGTTGTGGCAGTAGCCGTACCGTTCGCGCCGAAGGTGGGCCGTCCTCCAGTCTGAGGGCCGTAGTAGGGCTGTCCGCGATTCCTCGTGCCGACGTAGGTGCCGTAATCTCCCCGATTGATCCGGTGCCCACCCAACGCGGTCCTCATGAACGCGTACTGCCCGTAAAAAATCCAGAAACCGCCGGCACCAAAATACCCGTATTGGCTGCGACCCACATGCTGATAGTAGGGCGGGTGGCTCTGGTCATAGCCGGTCAAGGTGCCATCCGCATTCTTTGCGGCCACGACCATACCTATGGATCGCTCATAACGGTCCACCAGACGGTCGGAGATCGAATAGGTGTTCACCTGTTCATCAAACTCGGCCGCCTCGCCCTCGTCGGGGTTCTCTCCGATCGGTTCAGCGACCAGGTAGCTGCTCTTGAGCGTCATCGAGTTCCGCAGAAATCCGTCGTCGACATCGTCCACGATGATCGAATACTCGGAATATTCGGCAAGCTGTCGCGCCAACTCTGGGACCGGGTCATTGCGCGACAGCCAGCCGCCGACTACCCAGAATCCCAGCAGTACCACGACGGCGACCATCCCTGCCTGGATCCAGCGTTCCTCGCTTGTCTGCCTGGGCATCTCTCGACGCCTTGGATCATTTCTGTTCATGGTAGTTCCTAAGCGTCCCCACTCGGCAGGATGTTTGTGAACTGATACTCTTCCACATATTCGCCGACGACAGACTTGAAATCCCTTTCTCCGTACTGCGTGACGAACAGTACATTGTTTCCTGTATCGTCACAATAGGTCCAACTGATGAAGTCTTTACCCGGGCCCTCGGCGTTTTCATGGAACCGACCTGCGCCGCTCTCCATCAGCCTATGGCTTCGCCCATTGCGGGTCAAGGTCTTAGGTGGATCTTCATGTCGGCGGGTATGTTCAATGACTTCTTCGGAGATCTCGCTGATAGAAATGCTTTCTGTCAGCGTCCAGGTGATCCCGTCGTCACTCGCACGTTCCAGATAGAGGACCTTGTCGGAGGTTTCGAGCACCCATTCTCTGGTCTCGACTCCAGAGTAGTCGTAGGTATTGTACCCCTTGACCTCCCAGGTCTTCATATCGTAATCGACCAGATATCCAACCTTCATAACGCCCAGTTCAAAGTCCACCTGCGTGTCGGATTCTGCATCGTCTTGGCCACGGCCAAACCATTTTTTCCATCCCATCTTTCATCATCCCCCTAGGGAGCATCGGACTACCATCGAGCGAGATCGTCCCGATAATACCCCGCCAGAGTCGGTCGTGCCAAGGTATTAGGCTCGACCTCAACACGGGTCATGTCCGCATCAAAATGTAAATTGGCCAAGAACAATTCCTTGTTCAGGTAACGCAGCCCGGGCATAAACTGAACGCTGCCAGGATCGATCGGTGCCTCGGACCCGATATGAAAGCCCCATTCGCCGAAGGAAGGTACGTAGGCGTGAAACGAGAGCACCTCGAGATCCGCTTCTTCCATCGATTTGCCGATACACCAGTAGGCCTGGCGCGTGTAGTAAGGGCTCGTCGCCTGAGTAATTACCACTCCTCCGGGAGCCAGATGCCGACGAATCAGCTTGTACGCTTCGACCGAGAACAGTTTTGAGATCTCTTCTTCTCGCGGATCTGGAAGATCGATTACCACCACCGAATAGGGTTCGTGTTCCCTCTGCAGAAAACTAAACCCATCTTCGTTAATCACCCGGACCCGGGGGTGGCTCAGGGCGTTCCGGTTCAGGTCGGTAAAATAGAGATTGCGCCTGGCCAGCGTCGTCATGGCCGGATCGAGGTCCACCAGCTCGATCTCGTCCACCTCGGAATACCGCAGGATTTCACGAACGGCGAGACCGTCACCGCCGCCGACGACCAGAACCCGTGCCCGGCTATGCGAAAACGCCATGGCAGGGTGGACCAGCGCTTCGTGATACCGGTACTCGTCGACTGAGGAGAACTGTAGATGCTCGTTCAAAAAGAGCCGGGTTTCATCCTTCCAGCGCGTAACCACAATCTTCTGATATTCGGTCTCCGTGCTGAAAACCACCTGGCCTTCGTAGAGGGAATCTTCCCACCGATCCATCAGGGGCTGGGCTTGACTTGCGAATACAGCCAACACAGTAGAAATCAGGACGCCCTGGACGACGAGTCGTGCCCGGTCTCCGGCCGATATTTGGGCCCACACGGCGAGAAGGATGGCCGAACCAGCGGCAACGTTGAGGGCGCCGGCGAGGAGTGATGTATGAAACGCCCCGAGAACCGGCAAACAAAAGAATGGGAAGAGAACAGCGGCGACCAGAGCGCCAACGTAATCGACCGAAAGCACATTCGACAGGATCGTCCGCAACGATCCGTGTCTTCGCAGGATCCGTGTGAGGAGCGGGATCTCCAGTCCGATGAGCGTGCCGATGATCAGGATGATGACCAGCATCAGGTATTTGTAGACGCTGGTGTAGGCGTTCGCGAGGTACAGAGCGGGAACTGTCAGACCTCCGAACAACCCGAGCCACAGTTCCAACGCCACCAACCGCCGGATCAAGTTCCCGTGAACGGCCCTCGAGATCCACGAGCCCAGGCCCATCGCGAAAAGAAAGAATCCGATCGTCAGCGAGTACTGTTGGACGCTGTTGCCCAGGAAATACGACGAGATACTTCCGACCAGTAACTCGTAGACGATTCCGCACGCCGCGGCGACGAAAATCGATGCGAGTATCAGGAACAGACCCAGCCGCGACAGCCTTTCTTCTCCCAACCCGACATCGTCGAACTCTAGTTCGTTGGGGGTAAGATTGGTGTCAGGTGTCTTGCTGATGCTCATTGAACTGCGCCCGTCTCTCCGGATAGACCCTTGATCGATGATTCGAATGTCCTGCCGAGGCGCTCCAGGACCTGTTCGGCCGCCCGGATGCCGGAAAAACAGGCTTCTTCGAACAGCGGCAGTCCTGTCGTGTCACACGAGGCGAAATACACGTTTCCGAAAGGCTCCCTCCGAGTGACGCTTTCTGGGCCCCATATGAGTCCCGGCCTCGGCCGGATCATGGCGTGACCCCACCGGTAAACGTCGATGCGGTCTACGACACGCTCCAGGTCCGGATGGGCCAACAGTAGGTCCCGCATGATCACGTTGACCCAGTACGGATGTTCTTCTTCAAGGAGCTTTCTACGAGCAAGGTCGATGTCCTCGACGAACGGGAGATAATAAACCAGGATCGATGGGTTGTCTCTGTAGACCTGTCGGGTTTGATGATCAGCGACAATGTAGCCTAGGGATTGGCTGTCGCGGAGTACATTGTCCCACGCGATCGAGACTTCGGCGTTTGTGGGCAACTCGCTCACGTGGATACTGGCGGTCAGCCATGGGCTGTAATCACAGGATTCGATCGCTTCTACCTGGGGCCGTGGCAATCCATCGACCAGGAAAGGCGCGGTGTGGAGCTTGGAGGCATGGATCACGGTTCGGGCCGAAATAGTGCGATATGTCTCACTCGGTGTATCGAAGTAGCCGACCCGAACGCCGGGATTGTCGTTATCGATGTTGTCGATGCGAAGCACCGTGCATCCGAGCCGGTATTGCGAGTCGTCCAGGTCTTGGGCTAAGCGTTGTACCAGAAACCCGTTTCCCGCGGGCCACGTCAACGTATCCGAAGGGTACTGGTCCCACAGCCGCTCGTCGTAGTATCGGCAGGCGAAATAGTGAATGCCGGCCCAGGCCGACACGGTTGCCATCATGCTCCCGTAATCGTCCCGGCAAGCATAGTTGATCATCCAATCCAACCGTGGCGAATTCCATCCTTTGGAGCGGACGTAGGTTTCCATCGAAATCTTGTCGAGATCACGAACCCGGGAGTCCGTGGTGCTGTAGCTGAGAGGGAGTGCGAATGCGCGCCGGCCGTCAAAACCGCGGTAAAGCGTCCAGGTCAGCATGTCGTCCTCAAAGGCAAGTATGGCTTCGCGGTCCTGGGTTGAGGCCCCGGCGAGCAGATCCCATTCGATCCATCTTCCGTCCATGAAGACACGTTCGGTGGGCCATCGCAGGATGTGTTGTTCGGGAATCCTCGGCCGTCCGGCCTCATCGTAGCCTTCGATTATGCCCAGGTCGGACAGGACTTCTTTGACGCAATCCGCTTCCGCGGGCGGAATATTGATGTAGTGTGCCGCCCAGGGGAATTCCGCGCCCTCTGCGCTTCCGGACGCGGAGGTGCCTCCAAGCCAGGGCTCCAGTTCGAGCAGGACAAAGTTGTCCAGTCCGGCCTTCATCAGCTTCCAGGCTGCGCACAGTCCAGAAACGCCACCTCCGACGATGGCGACGTCGTAGGTATGAGCATCAGGCTCGGGAAATCGATCGCGAGGGTGGGGTTCGCGCAGAAGATGCCCCGCCTGCTGGCCCCCCCCCACGATTTGCCCCGGAACTTTGAAGGTCCTCGGAGGCGGAGTGCCTGAATTCCAGCACGAAGGCACGACCGCCAGAAGGCTGCCGGTCGCGGAGAGGCGAAGGAACCGACGGCGTGTAAAGAACGACATTGCTGGATGATACTCAGATGCCCATTTTCTTCTTGAGCTCAGCCAGCGAGTCGCTGGTCTCGGCCGAGCTGGGCACCGCAAGGGTTCTGTCAATCTCCTGGTCCAGGGTGACGCTCGCGTCTGTCATGTCTCCGTAAGCCTCGGCAAGCGACTCCTCCTCTATCACTTTGTCCTTCATCCTTTCCAGTAGTGCAATCGTACTGGAGGAGTCGGCGTTCGACATCTGCTGGTTGATTTTCCGCATCGATGTCGCCGTCTTGGCACGGGCTCTCAAGGTCACCAACTCGGTCTCGAAGCGGCTGATGGTTTCCTTCAGCGTTCCCACCTTCGCCTGGAGCTGGTCCCCCATGGATTTTTGCTGCTCGTAATCCTTCTTTAAGGAACCTGAGCGTTGGAGAGCCTCCTCCTTCTTGGTCAAGGCTTCAGTTGCCAGACGTTCCGCGTCAGCTTCGGGCAGATCCCCGCTCTTCATTTTCTGGAGAAGAAGCATCGCTTTTCTTTCGTAATCCTTCGCAAGCTTTTTCTGGTCGTCCGAGTCTTTCTTGAAACGAATTGCGATCGCTTTAACTTGCGCCAGACTCTGCATAGAGCCCTGCAGGTCTTTCTTCAGGTCGCGAATTCCCTGCTCGCTCATCTTGATCGGGTCTTCGAGCTTATCCGCGACCGAATGTGCCTGGGACTGCACGTTTTTGAAAATTCTTTGAAAAAAACTCATTTGTCAGCTCCCCCCGACTGTCGGTGACTAAATTTCAGCAACTCTGGGCCGTTTTCGGCCAGGGCAAGCTCCAGCGACCGGATGGAGCCTTCCAACTCGTTACAATCCAGGTTTTCCAGTTGCAAGGTATCGCGGAAAAGGACACGGTTACCTTCTTCGTCATCGAGCACAAACGCTCCATGTACCATGGTTCGGTTCATCTGGAGGAGGCGTTTGAAGAAATCTCCAGCATCCTCGGGGACATCCATGATGAGTTGTTCGAGGATGACGATTGGGGGTTCGCAGTCAATGATCAGGTTATGAATCCCATTCTCCTCATCCTCCACCACGATCAACTCTTCGGCTTCATCCTCGCTGACGATCTTGAGATCGATATCGAGCAGATAGCCCTTCACCAAGTCTAGGTTCTCGGACATGTTTACTTCTCCTGTCTGTTTGTCTCGCTCTGGGACCGCTTCCGTAGCCGCTCGTAAGCACCGTTCAACCGTTGCGTCAGTTCATCGGCTATTTTTAGTTTCTCGAGATCTTTCGAATGCAGATCCGGGTGGTATTTCCGTAACAGCCGTATCCATGCCTTCCGGACCGTGGCAAGGCTGGAACCATAGGGCACCTCCAGGTTGGAATAGAGTTCGGCCAACTCCGGATCGATGCGCTGGGCGTTAGATTCGATATTTCTGCTACCGTGGCCCGGCCCGTGGGCCCGAGTCTGCCTTTGGCGTCCACGTGCCCGATCAGCGTGAATCCGTCCGTTCGAGCCAGCGTGGATCTGGGCTCGAATGAGGCGGATCACGCGGGTTGCCAGTTCCAATCAATCAGCTCCCTCGAAGACAGGTTTTCAATGACGACATTGCGCGCTCATCAGAATCATAACTCAATAGGTTATATTTGGCGGTATTGATAAGCTCGCGTTCGTCAGTGAAGGGATGACTCGATCACCATGCTCAGGTTGATTATGGAATGGTTCCGGCGCTTCAGGCCGGAAAGACACGGCGAAATCCGTAAGGTAATCCTCTTGTTTTCCGCCCTGACCGCCCTGGGTGCGGTCGGTTATAGACTTTTCGAGGGTGCTGCCGATCCCGAGCTGTCCTGGAACGATGCCATTTGGTGGTCGATCGTTACGATGACGACCGTGGGATACGGGGACTATTTTCCAACGACCGCCTACGGTCGCTACCTGGTGGCGATTCCACTGATGTTTGTCGGCATCGGCATCCTTGGCTACTTGCTCTCGGTGATGGCAACTGCGTTGATTGAGTCGAGGTCAAAGGAGTTGAAAGGCATGACAGATCTCCACGTTGAATCCCATGTGCTCGTAGTGAATTTTCAAAGTGAAGGCCGGAATCTAGAGATTGTCAAGGAGCTGCGGGAGGACTCCAAGACAAAGGACCTTGCAATAGTGTTGGTCGATGACCACCTCGACGAGCTGCCGCCCGAACTGGGGAAACTGGGTGTCCGTTTTGTGAAGGGCAACCCATCGAGGGAAAGTGTCCTGCGGCGCGCATGCGTCGACAAGGCGCGTTATGCGATCGTTCTTGCCTCGGAAGTGGACCCATCGCGCGCCGATGACCATACTCTTGCCGCGGCCCTTACAATCGAATCGATCAACCCCAACATCTTCACGGTCGCCGAATGCCTCGACCCTGAGCGTGTGGGACTGATGCGCCGATCGGGATGCGACAGCGTGGTCTGCGTGTCCGGTCTCGCATCGTCCTTCTTGGTTCAGGAGGTTTGCGATCCTGGCATGCATGCCGTCGTCAACGAACTGATGTCAAACAGATTTGGTCAACAAGTCTACATCGTTCCGGTTGAACAAATGCAAAACTGGGAATTTTCTGAGCTGCAGGCACATCTTTCACGAAAAGGGTACCTTGTATTGGGAATACAACGCGGCAGCGAGGCACTGCTCAACCCAGGGAATGCGTACAAGATCGAAGCGAGCGATCACGTCATCTGCATGGGGCCACACAGGCCCGCTCCGGTTCGGATCTCGAGCTAGCGATCTTTGGTCGGTGACTGCGCCTTAGAACGTTTCCAGAATGCGGATAGTCCTAACACCAGAACGCCCACTGAGATTGCTCCACAAACAACACCCCAGAACCAATACGGCAAGAATAGTAGATCTGCGAGCTGTGCAACGTCGGAGGGCATAGCTCCGGCACCAGTCATCGCGGTCTTGGTGAAGAGATAGTCCGCGCGCGAGAAAACACTGAGTGCCATCTGTACGGCTAGGACTGCGACAGTAAACTGAGCGATTCCGGCACCAAAGCGTCTACCCACATAGAACAGGCTTCCACCCACTGCTCCGACGAAAGCAAACCCAAAGACGTTGCGTATGACCAGGACGCAGGCAGCAATCATTAATGCTCCGAATGCCATGAGCGCGATCTGTGCAAGGCGCGCGCGGGCGGACAACCAAAACAAGAATGCTCCTGCAACTGCCGGTCCAATGAGCCCGCCCGCCGCTGTGGCCGCACGGCTCAATCGGCCCGCGGCGCCTCCTATCATGGCTACCCCGGACCCGTCAGCGTAGAGTCGGAAAGAATCGAACTCCAGGCCAACCAACATTGCCGTCAGTCCGTGGCCCATTTCATGGGCCACGGTTGACAAGAGAAGAATCGGATAACCGACAACTCCACCAAAGGGAAGCAATGGCGCCAAGATGCCGACGGCTGTGGCCGCAGTCAACGCAGCTCTCGCACGCGCTCGGTCTGAGGATCCCTGGCGAATTCGTAAGGAATCGAAAAGTCGCTCGAAATTCATATCGCTCGAGAGGGAATCGTTCCTGACAACTGAAACCGTCGCGTGCCTAACGCGTGCGGCTGAAGAACTGCGACCTCATGCACTCGCCCAACTTTGAACACTCCACGAGCCCCCGCAACAGTCAGAGTCTTCCCTCGACCTATAATAGACAGTTGACCCCTCGCCGTTCACCTGCCAGTTGTTGAAGCTTGAGGTTGAGCTTATAGGCGACGACCTTCGCCTTACGGAGCAGTTCTGTCGTTGAAAAGGATGGGTTCAAGGCGTCCCGCTGCAGTTCGAGGACTATTGGGTCAGGCATAGCGTGGCAACCTATGGCAACCAGAGGCGAGAAAACGAAAAAGGCCGCCACTTTGGCAGCCTAACTTCTTTGTTTTCAATACGCCCGAGAGGATTCGAACCTCTGACCTTCGGATTCGTAGTCCGACGTTCTATCCAGCTGAACTACGGGCGCGAAACAGGATTTGGACTACGTCTGGCCGCTCTACCGCATGACAGGGCTGGGGTCAGGGGTCACAGGATACGCAACAAGCGTTTCGACTCCTCCAGCAACCGATCCAAATCAAGAGGTTTGGGTAAGAAACAGTCCGCTCCCGCCTGAAGAATCTTCGATTCAACTTCCGGTTGTCCACTGATCGCAATGATCGCGGTGCGGTTAGCTGGATTTTCCTTGATTCGACGGCAGACTTCGAGCCCATCCACCCCGGGGATGAGTATATCGAGGACGATCAGGTCCGGATGCGAGCGCCCGATTTCAATCAAGGCCGTAATACCATCTGAGGCGGCGTTGACCTCGTATGCATCCTCCCGCTCGAAAAAGGTCGTCAGGACCTTGACGATACTGTCTTCGTCTTCAACGATCAGCACCTTGAGCTTTTCTGCCGTGAGTGCCGCGGGGACAGGTATCTGGTGCTTTCTCAGGAAAGCCAGCAAGTCCTCCCGGCTGATGCGGCGATGTCCCCCGGGTGTCCGATAGGAATTGAGCAAGTCCTGCTCAATCCAGTTGATCATAGACCGGGGATTGACCTGCAGTAACTTGCTGACTTCGTGGGTCGTAAAGATGTCTTTGTTCGGGTTAGTACTTGCAGCCATCCAGCGTTCCTGCCGCGCCAGGTGGGGCCGGGGACGCGTTGCCTCGTTCGATACCAATCGAATTCGACCCGGCGGAGCCGAATTTCCATTTTCGCGCCGGTTCCGAACCCGCATCTTCTACCAGTGGTCCCCGTCACCCTCCCCACATCGACTATCGAGGACCGTATGCGAGCCGGTATAACGTAACATACTGACATTCCTTATGGGAATCGCTATTCGGGATTGGCAGCCTTCGGATTTCGAGCGGATTACTTCGCTTTGGTTGTCCGCTTATGCGCTTGTCTCCCTCCCGGACGCGCCACTGCGAAGCGACGCAAACCGGGTGCTGACCGAGTGGCTGGACGATCGATTTCGGGACCGGCGGTCCCTGGGTTATGTCGGAGAACGGGACGGCGATTTCGCTGGATTCGTACTGGGACGCATTGGCGAGTGGGAGTCGGATCCCCCCATTCTCAAGCGGCGCCGGATTGGACTGATCGACGTGGTGTACGTCCTGGAAGTGCATCGCAGGTACGGGGTCGCAAGCGCTTTGGTGCAATTTGTCATCGAACGCGCCCGGGCACGCGGTGCGACCGCGCTTGAGACAAGCTTTGAGACTGCTAACGAACCGGCCACCAGGCTCTGGTGGAGTTTGGGTTTCAAGCCCTGGATCGAGCGTGCCTACCGTCCGATCAGATCCTCAAGCTCAAACGACTGAGATGGAACGCATGGCATCTAAAAGGCTTCGAAAGCTAAGCTGTGGGTCCAGCCCTGTCGCACCTGATTGCTAAACTACCCCGACGTCGGCCGAACGCGATGATGCCCAAGGGCCTGAAAGTTGGAGTATGACGGTGAAAATAGTCACCTGCATGAAACTGGTTCCCGATCCCACCGCGCGCCTCCTCATAAACGAAAGTAAAAGCTGGATCCAAGAGACAGACCTGAGCTTCGTCCTCAACGAAGCGGACAGCTATGCTCTCGAAGAAGCGCTGGCACTCAAAGAAAAACACGGCGGGGAAGTGATAGCCCTTTCCGTGGGACAGGAGTCGACCTTACGGATACTTCGCCAGGGACTGGCCACCGGCGCAGATCGGGCAATTTTTCTTTCTGACAAGCGGTTTCGAGGTTCCGACGAGTTTGTGACGGCACAGATCATCGCGCGGGCTGTGGACAAAGACGGAGGAGCCGACCTGGTGCTCACGGGTGTGCAATCCGATGATTTGGGCACGGGTACGACGGGAGTGATGGTGGCTGAGTTACTCGGATGGCCGCACGCCAGTGTCGTCATCAGCGTGGACGCGGCACCGGAAGAGAGGCGCGTTCGGGTCAGACGGGAGCTCGAAGGTGGCATAACCGAAGAGGTCGAATTGGAATCCCCCTGTGTTTTGACGCTGCAGTACGGGATCAATCAGCCACGGTATCCATCGCTGAAGGGAATAATGGCGGCCAAAAAAAAGGAACTTCGGAAATGGGACCTGGAAGATCTTGAGCTGGGAGACGATGCGGTGGGTGTGTCCGGAAGTATGGTTGAGGTCGCCGCTGTCTTCGTCCCTGAACGAACCGGCGATGTAGAGATCATCTCCGGCAGCCCCGCGGAAGCGGCTGCCCGGCTGGTTGAAAAATTGAGAAAAGAAGCAAAAGCCTTGTAGGTGTGCTCTTGTGATATTGGCACTGACGGAACACGAAAACCAAAACTTCAAGCCCCTGACGCGTGAATTACTGGGCATGGCCCGGCGCCTCGGGCAGGAACTCGAGGAACCGGTGGCGGCGGTGGTCCTCGGATCGGGGGTGGACGGACTGGTTCCAGAGCTCGGGGCCCTGGGTATCGATCGTGTATTCACCGTGGATGATCCCGCGCTTTCCGCCTATAGCCCGGATGCCTACCTCGCTGCGCTGGGGGCCGTGACCGACGCCCTGACGAGGGGACCGGACGCGGGGCCAAAAGGGATTCCGAACAGTCGAAGACCCTATCTCGTGATGGCGGGGCATGCGGGTATCGGACCGGATTTGCTTCCGCGAATGGCGGCGCAGTTGAGGCGGCCCCTGGTGGCGGCCTGCGTGGATATTGAGAAGCAGGGCGAACGGTTGTTTATGACCCGCCAGATTTTTAACGCGAAGATGCACATGAGGGTATCGCTCCGCGGGGAGGCGCCGTATTTTGCGACGATAGCGCCGGGTGCGTTTCCGGTCTCCGAAGTCGCTGAAGAAGACAGGGTCCGGCCGGAGACGGTTCCGATCGAACTGGGGGAAGTGCATATCCGCCAGAGGGTGATCGGCAGGGAAGAGACCGCCACAGGCGCACTCGACTTTGGGTCGGCTTCCACCATAGTTTCCGGAGGCCGGGGACTCAAGGCTCCTGAGAATGTGGCGCTTGTCGTCGAATTAGCTCAGGCATTGGGGGGCGCGGTCGGGGCGTCCCGGCCTGTCGTCGACGCGGGATGGTTGCCACGTGAACACCAGATCGGCAGTTCCGGTCAGACAGTGTCTCCAAAGCTGTACTTCGCCATCGGCATTTCCGGAGCGATTCAGCATCTGGTGGGCATGCAGACCGCGCAATGCATCGTTGCGATCAACAAAGATGCGGATGCTCCAATTTTCAAGGTAGCGCAGTACGGCATCGTGGGCGATCTTTTCGAGATCGTTCCGGAAATCACAAAGATAATCAACGACCTGAACGCCTAGCAGTCGGGCAGCACTCGAACGTTTGATTCGGATCAGCCGATTTGAATTTATTTGCATCCTTTCGAATAGAAACACCTAGAATCGACCGTGCAGGGACTTCAAATTAGAGTCGTCGTCAGGGGGAAGCGCAGTATGCAGAACGCTTCGTTGTTGATCGGGCTCTGCCTGATCCTGGCGTTGGCACCGAACGGCTGGAAGGACTGTTTCGAGAAGCGGTTCCGATATTACCAGGGGATGCGTCTCCAAGCCGCGGTAATGATCGCCAGCAAGGCGGCCGCAGAGGCTGTTGCGGTTGCGAATGCGACTAATCTGGAAGCGGCGACAACGGCACACGGAATCATTGGAAAAGGCTCGCGGCATCTGTCATTCTCAGTTTCGTGGGAAAGCTCCGGATGGGTCTTTTCGCTTCAAGACAGAGGAGTTAGGCAGTCGACATATCGGCTCGACCGGAGGGAAAACGATCCCATCCGAGTGGACCAGATACCGGACCAGCGAAGCGCCTGCCTGGAGAAATACGGCAGGACGTTAATTTAATTGACTTTCATTGGGAAGGACGAGTAGCCTTCTATCAGTGAGTGGTGTCTAAAAGAAAGATTTCCTCCACCATCCTACTCTCCCCGCGGCCGAGCCGCGGGGATTTTTTTGTGCCACCCATCCCGGCCGACACCCCCTTAAGCAACGCACCCGCGTTATCAATCCATGGCACCATCGGGAACTTTGCCTATCGTGGACAGCGAATATCAAGTCTGCAGCAGATGTCCTCAGAGTCCGTGACGAAGCATTGGGCCGTGCTTAGCGACCGCTTGCATTCCGGCAATGACAGTTGCGACCGAGTCCCGTTTCTCAAGAAGCGATCTCTAGTGATACAGAACAAATACGACTACAGTGAGGGCCCAAAGATGACGATTACGAGAAATGAGAGCTCATCCGAGCATGGTGTGATGATGCGTTTATTGCGACAGCTGCTTTTTTTTGGCCTTCTGTTTGAAGGATTGGGAATGCTTTCCCTGAAAGTTTTGCTTGCCATTGTTGCAATTTGTTTGGCTATTGTTATGTGCGCTCATTTTGTATGCAATCGCGACGTTAATTCCGCTTGATTCTCCTCTGCCGAGGTAATACCCTAAGCAACCTGTTCCGGAAACCATCGATACGATTTTCCTCTCTTCCGGTCTCGACAGCGTTCACTGCGACACGAAACGCTGGGTGCGACCCGAGGGGGTCCGTTGCTTCATCCGGCCCGACAAGTTCCAAGCTGATTTGATGAACTTGCGGTTGTAGGATGGCTGTGTCGATTGACTGCAGTCTTAGCAGCATTCGAGTAGTGCAAGAGTTGGGGCACGAGTTTTTATCCGTACTTTCTCCCTTCGTAGTACCTCGATCGATGTATCCGGTTTCGTTAGAGCAGTAGGTGCGACGCGGCCAATCGGCGGCGGAGCGCCCACCGAACCCTTTCGAATGAGTGATGGGGGACGTGATAGGGAACGGTTGAGGCGCAGTCGTTTTGAATAGCCCGTCATGCAGGAAGCTGACGCTCCCTTCGGCGGACCTCTATCCCGCACGCAGGGACACACCCCATTACTTGTTTGACGATGCCGACAGCGACAATTCAAGTTCTGATTCTTGCCAGCGACAAGCGACTCGAAGAAGTCCTGACTGGAACACTCGCCGGGTGCGGGGTCAAAAGCGTCAGCGCTTCGATTCTTGAGGGTGCCGCGTTGCGCATCCAGGACGAATGTCCCGAGTTAATCCTCGCCGACCTCGACTCGACCGGAGCAGACGCCCTGGACTTGATCGCCGATCTGCGACAGTCGGACTTCGCGGGAACCATCATTGTGCTTGCGGGTAAAAGCTCGATGTTCCGCGCGTGCGAGGCACTGGAAAAAGGCGCCACCGGGTATCTCAGAAAACCCGTCGAGGCTTGGGAGCTCGCCCTGGCCGTTAAAGAATCGGCAGCCCGCTTTGATCGTTCCCGGGAAAAAACGGCAGAAGACGCCACGGCCCAGATCTATGGGTCCAGTCCCGAGATCCAGACCGTCTTGAAAATTGTGGACCAGGTTGCGAGTCGGGACGACCACCTGACGTTGTTTGGAGAGGCGGGTTCCGGCAAGCGATTGATCGGCCGGTTGATCCATAGTTACAGCGAGCGCAAGCAGGCACGTTTCATGAGTCTCGGCTGCTCGGGATTGAGTGAATCGGTAATCGATCGGGAACTGTTCGGTTACCGGGATCCACAGGGAGAGACTGCGGGCAAGCGACACGCCGGTTGTCTCGAGTTGTGTGAGGGTGGCACCGTGCTGCTCGACGAAGTTGGCAACCTGCCGCGACGGACACAGGAAAAGTTACTGCGATGCATGACGCGGCGGAGTCTCCACGTGGGCGGGCCGGTTGTCCGAACTTTCAACGTTCGAATTATCGCGACGTCGAGCCAGAATCTCGAAGAGAGAGTGCGTGCAGGTCGCTTTCACCGGGAGTTCTTCGATCGCTTACAGAGTATCCAGATTCCTGTCCCCGCCCTGCGACAGCACCGATCAGACATTCCGATTCTGATCGACCAATATATCCGAAGTGCAGCCCGCATCGAGGGTAAGGTGCTCAATGGGGTGTCACCGGGAGCGTTGGCACGGCTGATGCAGTATGACTGGCCTGGAAACGTGCGTGAATTGAAGGACATGATCAGACATGCCGTCTCGGGTGCAGAGGGCCCGGTACTCGGTGATCAAGACCTCCCTTCGTTGCCCGAGCCTGTCGGATCCGGCCCGGATGTCATGGTTATGGGATCAACGATTCAGGAAGTCGAAAAAGAAGCAATTTTAGGTACGCTTGAAGCAGCGGGCGGATCGACAAGCCGGGCAGCGAAGATTCTTGAAATGAGCGTTCGCAAAATCCAGTACAAACTCAAGGAATACCGTCAGGAAGCGGCTACGGCCGTTCGCCTGGAAACAGTCCGAAGTGTTCCCCCGGCCCAGGCACCCCTATCAAAGAAGACCCTTCCCCTAAAAAAGACCGTTTTCGTGGCCCATTCAGATCGGCCGGAGTGAGCCGAGCCGCTCGAGGTTCCCCCTGCATCCATTAGTCGCAGTCTGCGTACCTTTGCGGTCGCGAATCGCGAGACCGTCAGGCTCGCCCTCCGCATATGTGCCTGCCGGCATGGCTTTGGGCTAAGGTGGTCGACGTGCTTCGTGAGGGCCATGTCTGCGTTTTCACACGGGACCCTGACCCCTGGGGACAGAACAAGTCCCCATTGGGTGCGTTGCCTTAGATGCGGTGCCCGCTTCGATGTATTCGGCGCCCCATGGTGCCCCTGTCGGTCCGGGCATAGAACGAAGCGGTGCCCGCACTGTGGGGAGTGTCTGTGTTCTCGACCGGAATATCAGGACCCGAATTATTGGGTGGATCCACCGGATGCATTCCGGAGGCACGGTTTCAAGGCCTTGCTGGTGTTTTACATCTGAGGAAGGGTACGACGCCCGGACCTTACTCTCGCACTTCGCGCGGCAGCGTTTGCCGCATCACGAATTCGCGCGCAATCGTATCGCCCTCAGGTCCTGCAACATGAAATCGGAATCCGGGATTGTCCGCCTCTCCTGTCCGCTCCAGCGGATAGACACCTCGGAGATTTCTAAGCCGGAGTGTCGTTTCATACTGATGTTCTTCGAGGTTCCAGACGAAGACTCGAATGCCGTCATACGCGATGTCCGATGCGGCATCGGAGCGCCGTTCGGCGACGACATACCAATCGATAAGGCCTGCAACAGGATCCTGGACCTGACGGAGTTGCTGAACCGCAACGTAGGTACGGCCCTCCATAAACGGCAGCAGCGGTTCGGGGGCATCGAATTCGATCAGCTGGGAATAGACCCAACCGATTTCATTCTCCGATGGACGTACTTTGAACCAAACGTCGGTTGCGGTGCTTTCAGGTCGATCCGTCGTGCTGCGTTCGAGTACCTGGAGCGCGGTGCGACGGCGCAGCCGTCGGATGATGTCGGTGTCACGGCCGGGAGCGAGCCTTAAATTGACTTCCTCGCTTGCCTGCGCCGTGTTCTGAATCGGCAGAGTTGAGGCTTCGGAAACACTCATCTGCATCGCTGCCATCGTGCGATCGCGAAGAATCGTGCTCTCATCCATCCAGCCTTCTAGCTGATCGCGGTCGCGAACGCGGTACCATGTGCCCCGTTTCTCAAGGATTGCGACCCGTTCACCCTCATACAATGTATACATGGTGCGCGATGCAGAACTGGCGTCGACGCGCAGGGAAGTGTTGTCTCTTAAGACAGTGGCCTCGTCGATCGCAGGTTCCGGCTCAGGCAGGCACCCGGTGATCATGAAGCTGAGGCTGAGCCAAACAATCAAGATGTGACGCATGCTGCGCATAGAATACAAGAGGAGCGCCCCTGGCCCACCACAAGAAAGAGGGCGATTGCTGAACTTGGCCCGGCTTTGGGGAACTTCGCCTAACGGGAATCAAGCGACGCCTCTCGTTTCAAATTATATCTGCGATGGGCTAAAATTGGTCCCATGACTGAAGCCGCAACGGATCCGCCGAAGGAATTTGAAGCCGCGCTCGGGCGCCTCGAAGAGATTGTGGGTTCACTGGAAGACGGTGAGCTTGGCCTGGAAAACGCACTGGAGCTCTTTGAAGAGGGAATCCGCCTGTCACGTTTCTGTCATGGCAAGCTGGAGCAGGCCCAACGCCGTGTTGAACTCCTGCTCAAAGACGCAGCCGGCGATGTCAAACCTGTCCTGTTTGACGCGGGAGCGGAGTCGCCGCACGAGCACGAGTGAAGACTGCCAACGTCACATCTTTCTTCGAACAGACAGTGCCTGCGGTGGAAGAGACTCTGTTTCACATACTTCCTGCGGAAACCCGAGTTCCAACACAGCTTCACCTCGCGATGCGCTATAGCGTGTTTGCGGGTGGGAAGAGACTGCGTCCAGCACTCTGCGTTGCCGGCTATTCCGCCTTTCGTTCCGACTGGGAAAACGTTCTTCCCATTGCGGCATCGCTTGAATTAGTGCACACCTATTCCCTGATTCACGATGACTTACCGTCCATGGATGATGACGATTTCCGCCGCGGGATGCCTTCCTGTCACCGGAAATTCGGCGAGGCGATCGCAATATTGGCCGGGGACGCATTGCTCACGCTCGCCTTCGAAACAATCGCGCGTTCGGAGCGATTTTCTCCGGAGAAGATTCTTGCTGCCTGCGCCATGGTCGCTCAAGCGGCCGGCACACCGACAGGAATGATCGCTGGCCAGGTGCTCGATCTCGAAGCGGCCGGTACGGCAGTCGAGTCCGAACATCTCGACTTGATCCATCGCTCCAAGTCCGGGGCACTGATCGAGGCTTCGATCGTCCTCGGCGCTCACCTCGGTGAAGCCGGTCCCGATGAAATGCAACAGATTCGAGCGTACGGTCAGCACATCGGTCTTGCTTTTCAGATCGCGGATGACATTCTCGACGAAACCGGGAAAGGGGAAGATCTGGGTAAGACGCCCGGCAAGGACCGCGACCAACGCAAGGCAACCTATCCGCTGATTCACGGTATTGAAGAATCTCGGCGGATGCTTCGCGAATTGACCGCGAAAGCGGCCGAGAGTGTCTCCCGAATCGGTGAGGGCGCCGGGTTGCTGGTGGAAATTGCGGATTACGTGGAGACACGCTCCCATTGATGAAAACGCGTATCGATAAACTTCTGGTTGATCGCGGACTGGTCGAGTCGCGTGAACGGGCGCGCGCACTGATCATGGCGGGCGACGTGCTTGTTGAAGACACGCCGGTTCGAAAAGCGGGCACGGGTGTGGATAGCCACGCGTCTGTGCGCTTGCGACGTCCACCACATCCCTTCGTGAGCCGAGGAGGAGTCAAACTCGATGGCGCCTTGGAAACCTTAGGCATCAACCCGAAAGGCTGGATTGCGGCCGACATCGGTTCTTCCACGGGCGGCTTCACGCATTGCCTCCTGCTCCGAGGTGCGCAACACGTGTATGCTGTCGACGTTGACCCCACTCAACTGGATTGGAAGCTCCAGACAGACCCGCGCGTGACGCAGATCGAAGGCAACGCGCGATACATGGAACCGCACTGGATTCCCGAACCTGTGGATCTGGTTACCGTGGACGTCTCATTCATCTCTCTGGACAAGATCCTGCCCGCTGTTTCCCCCACACTCGGTGAGGGAGCACGGTGCCTCGCCCTGGTCAAACCGCAGTTTGAAGTCGGAAGAGCGCATGTTCCCCGAGGTGGCGTTGTGACCGACCCGGTGTTGCACGATGAGGCCGTCGCTGCGGTGATTGCCCGGGCCGAAGAACTCGGCTTACGACATCGCGCCACCTGCCCTTCTTCGATTACCGGAAAAGAAGGCAACAGGGAGTTTTTTGTACTGTTGGTAAGACAATGAAGATTGAAACTGTTGGCATTATCACGAAGCCGGGTGCGCCCGAAGTCGCCCAGGTGGCCGCGCGACTCACCGACTGGTTTTCCGAACGCAATGTTACGGTCCTCTTGGAGGCTGAAACTGCACAGCAAAGCGGCCGGGTCGCGTCCGGTGTGAGCGACGAGGAATTCGGCCATCGCCCCGATCTGGCCGTTGTTGTGGGAGGCGACGGAACTCTGCTGGCGGGAGCCCGCCTTCTTGCTGGCCGTGAGATACCGATTCTCGCTATCAATTATGGCGGACTGGGTTTTCTCACGGGCGTGACCATGCAGGAATTGTACACGGATCTGGAACGCGTCCTGGCAGGCGAATTCGTCAGTGAGCGCCGGATGATGATCGAGGTAAAGCAAAATCGTGGTGGAAGCCCGATCGCGTCACACCGGGCGTTGAACGACGTCGTCATCAACAAGGGCACGCCCGCCCGCATGATCGAAGTGGAAGTCAGAGTGGATGACGAGTACATGGCCACCTTTCGTGCTGATGGCTTGATCGTCGCCACTCCAACAGGGTCCACGGCCTACAATCTTTCCGCCGGCGGGCCGATCGTCCACCCGAATTTGAACGCTGTTCTCATGACGCCGATCTGTTCGCACACCTTGACAAACCGCCCGATCGTACTTCCCGAGGGCGTTCGAATCGTTGTGATCTTTAATTCACAAGGTGAAGAGGGCGTTTATGCAACCGTGGACGGTCAGGTGGGTTTGTTGCTGGAAGGTGGCGATAAGCTGGAGGTTCGGGCCGCCCGGGAGCGAGTCCAGCTGATCGCTCCCCTTGGGAAGAGTTATTTCGATGTGTTGCGCGGGAAACTCAAATGGGGATGAGCTTGTTCCGACGTGGAAGGGAAGTGTTCCTTCGCCTGTCTCCGAATTCGCAAAACGACCAGTCCCAGGCACGCACCCGGGCTGCGGCAGTGTATCGACATGCCGACGATGCCGGGCTGCCTGCTATACTGCCGTCGCAACATCGGGTAAGCATGGGGCAGGGGTCGGTCTGGATCAGGAGGCATCGCTAAGACGTGAAGGAAAAATCACCACGACAGACCGTTTGCAACGAGGCTGGAAGCACTCCCAAGAAACCTTACTGTGGTGGCAAACTCAAGCGAATCACGGAACTCGAGCCTGAAATCGCCCAGGCTGCAGGCAAGGGCATGGATGTGCTCCGATGTCAGGTGTGCGGGGCCTTATACACCGAGGCGAGCCCGTACGCGGCTCTCAAGAGATAGGCCCGGTCCCCGTTATGCCGGTATAGGTGCTTCGTTGACGCGTCGGATGGCCCGGGAGACGGCGACTTCGATCAAACTTTGTTCGTAAGCGTCTGCTTCCAACTCTGCCATTTCCAGCAGTTCGACTGCGGCGACTGCCGCGACCATCTTCACATTTTTGTCGTTCAGAGGCTTGCGGTTCAGGGCCCGTGAGGCTGCCGGCGCATGTACGGGGATGACCGTGGAACTGGACACGATGATTTCCGAATCCATCACCACGTTGCGCCGCAACCGTGTCTTCACAGAAGCGGACACTGTCGGTCGTCCGCCTCCGGGATTGACCCTGAAGAAACCAACGCGCCACTTGGGATCAAGCTTCGTGAATTCCACAGACGAGGGAAACTCGCCCGGATTCAAGCCGCTGGCCGCAGCCATGAGAAATTCCTTGATCGGTATCGTTTGATTGCCCGTAAGGGACTGCACGCGGACCGTGGCGCCCAGGTTTACCAGTGCGGTGGCCAGATCGAAGTAGTGCGAATCGAGCAAAAGCGCCGCAAAAACAGTGACCCGGTTTCGGACAAGCGGGTTGGCCATCATGGATATTGCCTGCTTCAAGAGACCGTTTTCTCCCTTGACCTGCCTCAGGACTTCCCCGAAATGGGCCCCGGCGCCGATTTTGACTTTCGCGCCCCTGGAACTCACATTGTCAAACCCTCGAATGCGGCCGACGTTGATCAGCACTCTGTTGGAGACAGTCTTCGTGGCGTCGGCACTGGCGACGACGGACGCACGTTCACCGTGCTTCGCCAGAACGCGGGCTAAGCCTGTAAGTGTCTGTGGTATCTGTGTTTTCGGCATTAGACTGTATCCAATCTGCAGGACGGAAAAACCGGTCGGATTCTAGAGATCACGGCGCCGAAAGTCAAGTCAAACCGGTATGTGTCGGGTATGAAGTGACTCCGGAGGGTCGGTCCGGCAGGCAACGAGGCCAGGTGAACGGTCCCTTTCCGACTTCTCTCTTCCCGGTACTGTTGCTACACTGTGCGGGATGGAAGTCGATCTTTTTGATGAACTTGTGAGCTTGCGCCAGAAGGGCCAGAGAGCAGCGCTGGCGACGATCATCCAGGTTCAGGGCGCTGGGGTGTCAAGCTTTCAATCCGGAAAGATGTTGGTCCGGGAAGACGGTTCTGTCCTCGGGACAGTCGGTGGTGGTGCGGTTGAAGCGGATGTCTGGGCTGCGGCTCAGGAAGCAATCAAGGATGAGAAATCCCGCGTGTTGCGCTTCGACCTGAGCAATGACCCGATGGCCGACAGTGGACTCGTCTGCGGGCAAAAATTGGAGATATTCGTAGAGCCCGTGCTTCCCGTGCCGCGAATTGTAATTTTTGGCGCCGGCCATATATCCGTCCAGTTGTCGAAGATAGCGACTGTTGCCGGATTCAGGAGTTGGGTCGTCGACGATCGACCGCTCTATGCGAACGATGACCGTTTTCCTGAGGCGGAGCGCATTTTCGCCGACAGCTTCGAAAATACGTTTCCCCGGATTGAACCGGACCAGAACACCTATCTCATCATTGTGACGCGTGGACACCAGGACGATGAGAGCGTCCTGAGGTGGGGTGTGGACACCGATGCGCATTACATCGGAATGATCGGCAGCAAGAAAAAGATTCGAACAGTCGTCCGCAAATTGGAGTCCGAAGGCATCTCAGGGGAAAGACTGGGACGCGTTCACATGCCGATCGGTCTGGACATTGGAGCGATCGCACCCGAAGAAATAGCGGTGGCTATCGTGGCCGAAATGATTCATTACCGACGCCGGGGCCAGAAGCATCCGATCAGCAAGAAGACCTACGAAACAAGCCAATCCTGATTGGCATTTATCAATGTCCGGTTAACCAATTCGTTTCATTTTACGTCCAAGACGGTGATGTCTGTCCGTGCGAGAACCGGTCGAGGTGAACAAGTCCTATGCGGATCTACACAAAATTTGGTGACCGCGGAGAAACCCGCCTCTTCGATGGCACGCGCGTTCCCAAGTCCAATATCCGTGTTGCCGCCTACGGAAACGTGGACGAACTGGCCTCGGTATTGGGAGCCGCGGCGGCCTTTATCGAGGATGAACCGATCTGTGGGGTGTTGAACGATATCCAGAGGCAACTGCTGACGCTGGGAGCTCAGTTGGCCAACCCGCACTCGGACAATATCAACACTGCCCAAGGTGGGAATCCCGACAAGGCCCGGTTGGCAAAGGAGTCGGTGACCAACATGGAGGCCTGGATCGACGGCTATGAGGCAGAGCTTCCAGAACTTCAAAAATTTATTTTGTCAGGGGGCGGGCCTGCTGGGGCTATGGTACACCTCGCCCGGACTGTTTGCCGCCGTGCGGAGCGCGGCGTGGTCAGTCTGGGTCAGGAAACATCCCTGGATCCGCTCATCATCGAGTATTTAAATCGACTTTCGGACTTCTTGTTCGTACTGGCCCGAACAGTCAATCACAGGGAAGGGATAAAGGAAATCCAATGGTGAAACGAATCGCTCTGGTTCTACTGGCAGTTGTCGTCGTGGCCTCGCCGGCCACGGCTCAGGACTTTTCATCACTCGACGTTTCATTTGGTTATGGCAACTACGGTGTCGAAGACCAGCCCGCGGGCCCTACGTCGTTAACAACCGACCGTGTGCACGGCTTCGCGATGCACACCACGTTCAACCTTATGAGTTGGCTTGGACTCGAAAACTTTACGGGTGCGTACGCGCTCAACAACGACGTGACCCTGATCACGAACACCTTCGGTGCAAAGCTGATTGCCCGTGACGTGCTTGAAGGGCGGATATCGCCGTATCTTGCAGGCGGGATCGGCGTGGGTTATTACACCAGCAATCAAACGGGTGGTGGCTTCAGTACAATGGCGGCCCGGTACGGCGGCGGGATCGACTTCAACTTGAACGGCGGCATGGCCATTCGTGTGGACGTCGGAGGCCTTGCGATGGGGAGCGGGTTGTTCACAAATGGATGGCGATCCAATCTGAACGTCACGACTGGAATCGTTTTTAACCTTGGCGGTTAAATCGCAACGAATACGGCCCAGTGAGAGGCGCCGAGCAAATAATTTGTGCGGCCACCGTCAATCTGATAGGCTCGTGGCGATTTGTGAGAGATTAGCCCGCCAACAGGCTCGCATCGGAGTGTCGACTGGAATGTTTCCGCGTTTCACCCTCACATGAGCGTGTCCGTTCGCAATAAGAGCAATATCTCTTGAATGACAACAGGCTAAGGTAAATTCCGGTCCGGACCGAGCGGTCCGCAGACCACAGGCAAGAGAAGGAATTCATGGGTAAGAAACTGTACGTTGGAAACCTGCCCTATCAGACAACTGAGGGTGACTTGGAACAGTTGTTTGGCGAGATGGGCGCTGTTGAGTCGGTCCGGATCATCACCGATCGGGAAACCGGTCGCAACAGGGGATTCGGGTTCATCGAAATGAACAGCGATGAAGATGCGGACAAGGCCATCGAAAAATTCAACCAGTACGAGTTGGAAGGCCGCGCGTTGACGGTAAACGAAGCGCGTCCCCGCGAGGACCGCGGTGGCGGTGGTGGCGGCGGTGGGGGCGGTGGGGGCGGGGGCTATCGGCGCGACGAGCCCCGCTGGTAGGTCAGAATCTTCTCAAGAAATACGAGCGCGGCCGCCCGATTGCTTTAGAAACTCTTCCAGCGCTTCATAGGGATGCGCGCCGACCAGTTTCTGGCCATCTACAGCGAAGGTGGGCACACCCGTCACGCCCTGGGTTCTGGATTTTGCCCAGTCGGCATCGACCGCATCCCGGAAGTGGCGTGCCTCGAGCACCTCGCGAGCACGAACGGGAGACAGTCCGACGGATTCGGCTAATGCGACAAGTATCCCGAGCTCCCCGATATTCTTTCCGTCCACAAAATACGTTCTGAACAACGCGTCGTGGATCGCCTCACCTCCAGGCTGGGTCTCGGCCCAACACCCCAACTCCTGGGCCAGGCGGCTGTTGTAGGTATGTGTCCGCACGCCATAGGGCAAACCCTCTGCATCCGCCAGTCCTTTAAGGCGTGCATTCATGGCGCCGATGTCCCGACCGCTTCCGGCAAACATGTCTTCCAAAGACCGCCCTTCGGGAGGCGTTTCCGGATGCAAGGGAAAGTGCACCCAGCGGATGGTGATGTCGAATGCCTTTTTCAGTCGTTCAATACGCCCGGTACTGAGGTAGCACCAGGGTCAGACGTAGTCGCTGAAGACTTCGAACGGTATAGCTGTGTTCATCGCATTAAAATGGGGTCAGAGCCCTATTTCCCCATTTAACTAACACGAATAACTGTACGGACAAATAAGGGAAATAGGGCTCTGACCCCATTTTCCCATAATACAGGGGACTGCAGGCGTGATAAATCGTGAGTCGCGGCATTCGGACCCCGGCGAGTACGAGTTTCCGTCGGCAATGCGCGGGGACCGCTCTTGCCTTCTAATCGCTTCGCCTCATATCATCAGAGGGTCAGGGCGGTTAGCTCAGTTGGAAGAGCGTTCGGTTTACACCCGAAAGGTCACAAGTTCGAGCCTTGTACCGCCCATTCCTTTCATTGTTGCAGCCCGCCAAAGGCCCAGCTACGGTTGAGGGGGTCGACCCAATCCCTTGAATATCCACCGTTGAACCCGGTTGCCGGAGTCGACGGACGAAGTGTACAGATTGCCTCTTGAATCCACAGCGAGATAGTGGACCCCCTGAAATTCGCCTGGCGACGTGGCGGTGACCGACGTCCGACTCCCCGGTATCGCGCTCTTTCTTCCGAACTGATACAGAACTTTGAGGGTCTTGCGCTCTACGACGACGACGTGGTCCGTCTCGTTTTCGGCCACGTACATGAACCGCTGTTCGGGATCTCGTGAGAACGCGAGTCCTGAGGGATTGGACGGGCCACTTCCGTTGATGAACAGCTGGGTAAGGTATTCCCCGTCGACGGTGAAGACCTGAATGCGTCTGTTGACCCGATCCGCCACATACACAAGGCCATCGTTCGATACCCTGACCGAATGCGTGGCCGCGAATTGCTGCGGTCCTTCTCTGCCGGGTACCGGAGGTTGCTGGGAGTCGCCGCTGGGCGCTGGCGAGCCGGTCGGTACGTTACCAAAGGCGCTCCACATGCGCTTGAACGCGCCCGTGTCGGCGTCAAACACGATGACGCGCAGGTTGCCCTCATCGCCGACGAATACTTCATTCGTCTTGCTATAGACGAAGATGTCGGCGGCTCCGTGCACGTTCTCCATATCTAGTGGGCCGGTACTCTGACCTTGACGACCGATCTGCATCACCAGCTCCCCCTGGGTCGTCAGCTTCAACAGCATGTCGTCTGAGAGGGGCGTGGGGGCGTCAAGGCGGCCATACGACCCTCCGATCCAGACATTATCCTCCTCGTCCACGAACAGACAATGCTCCTGATTCGGCCATTCGTACCCTTCGGCGCCGGCCTGGCCGCCCCAGGCCTGGAGAAACGCTCCGGACGCGTCGAACTGCAGTACCGGGGGGGCCACGCTATCCTTCATGCTCTCCGGCACGCCAACGCGATAACGATTTAGGAGCCATACGTTGTCGTGTCGGTCGACTGCCACCGCAGACACGACGCCCATTACCCAATTGTTGGGTAGCTCGGGCCAGGTGGGATCCACCTCGAATATCGGAACTTGCGGCGCGACTTGCGCGGCCGCGGTCAGAGCCAGTCGTGGTGGCCGACGACGATAACCAAGGCCATTGCTCCCGCTGCAAAACTGACCAGCATCTTTCGCCTCATCATTGTCCTCCCTATGGTCCTCCTTGGATGAAGAAGCCCGGTCAAGGCGTGTTGGCCCTGAAGTATTCGACCTTCTCTCTCGCGACCTTCAACATGTCGTCCAGAAACTGATCCGTGAACGCCGGTCCTTGAACGGATGCATTCGGGCCGGCTGGAGTCGGCTCCTGGTAACCCAGGTAAACATCCTTCGCTGTAATCGGCCCGTTCCGGAACGGCGTGTACGGGTGCTCTGGGAGGATCCCATCCCAGGGGCCCCGCTGCTTCAGCTTTACGATGCTCTCGGCGTACAGCTCGCTCAGTTCAAGCGTATTCGCCGCCCGGATAGTCAGGCGCATGTTGACCAGCCGGTAGGTCTCCCCGTTGGCGCGCGCCGGGATCTCGAATGCCACCGCGCCGTAGCTGTGCCCAGGCGTCGTGTGGACTTTCACCGAGGTGTCGCCCAGCGTGATCATATCGTTGTCGTTGAGCACCAGATCCCGGGTCAGCTTCATGCAAGGGAGAGAGCATTGTGCGAGGCCCTCCCCGGCCTCGATGTAATCCCAGTCGGGGCCCGACACGCCGATGCGCGCATTGGGTGCCACCTGTTTGATCCGTCCCGCACCGGCGAAATGATCTTGGTGCCCATGACTGATCAGAATGTACTTAATGTTCGCGGGATCGAATCCGAGCTTGCGAATGTTGTCCAACACAAAATCGGCCGTGTCACCGTATGCGGTGTCGATGAGCATAAGACCGTCGGACGTCGTGATCAGGAGTACAGAGTTGTTTTGAAGCCCGACGTAGTACAGGTTGTCGAACATCTTGAAAGGCTCGGCGACCAATTCCGCTCGCGGCACACCGGCCCAACCGGCTCGGAAGCCAAATTCCCACGCCCTCCAGGGCATCTCCATCTGAATGTCCGGTGGTTCGTCCCCACCGCCCTGGGCTTGTAGGGTCAACGAGGTGTCGAACAGAACAGCGATGACTCCGATTTAGGCATGAACGTTTCATAGTGTCCTCCCGCGCGGTAGCGTAGTGGCTACTCTATCGAACAAATCGATCGAAACACACGTCCTTTTCAGCACAAAAACAGCGTAGCGTATGGACCGTGCTTCAGCTTCCTGCTTGCTCTTCGTCGCTACCGGCGGGCGATGGTGCTGGGACCTGCATTTCCGGTGTTGCCGTCTCCAAACGTGATCCGAATCCCTGTCGTGAACAGCAGGTCATTCGGCCGTTTTCCGACGCGGGGGTTGCTCAAGTAGCGGTCGCTCAGCGTCGCCTGCCAGCTGAGCCAATCGTTTAGTCGGGTCGTTGCCGTGGAATCAAAGGTCATACGGTACTCCCCGAGGTTGCTGAGGTTCGAATAGAACGTCAGCCGTTCGGTGAAGGACGTGTCGTCTGTAATCCGATAGGTCCACTCCTCGCCTGCAACAGATTCTCCGGATTTCCTCCGGAGCCCGGATCCGAAATACTCCTGATTGGAAGAACCGCCTGCAAAAACCTGAAACTCGCTTCGCGGACTGTTGACCAGGTTGAGTCCGAAACCGCCTCCAAGGACGAAACGCAGATCGAGGTCCTGAAAGCGGTCGAATTCAAGATCGGAAAAGCCAAAGGTGAAGAGGCGCGACTTCAAGTCAATCTCGTAACGCCCGCCTCCCCGGATCGCATTCGCTGTCGTCACCGATTCTCCAGAGGTCGAATTGTTGGCAAAGAGCGATGTGAAGTAAAGGCTTGTCCGGTCACGTCCGGTTGTGCGGGCGGCTTGCGTTCCGACGTTCACGCTTCGGGTATCCGCATTGCCGTCGGTCAGGCTGAGCGCCGCATCGACGGTCGCAGTCCACAGACCTCCCACACCGGGACTCGTCTCGGTCTGAGACGTCGCGAGCATGGTCACATAAGGCATCCCGGGGCGAATCGCTCCAGCGTCCGTGGTCGAAGCTCCAGTGACGCCTGCATCGGAGACGATGGTCTCGATCGCTTCGAGCGGCGCATGAACAACGCCGATGAGATTCGATTCGAACTCGATGCCGCCCTCCGTCACTCGTATGATGGTGCCTGTGAGCCTGTCTCCGTTCGTCAATACGATTTGATCCGCCTGTGCCGAAAGGCACGAGAGGGTAAAGATAGATATCAAAAACAGCGTGTCTTTAGTCATAGCCTGTCTCAATTCCGCGGGGCCTCGTTTTCAAAGATGAACGCGCGTAGCTCTCCCATACGCTGCACTCCCAATCCCATGATCGCGCCTTCGTGAAGCGCAGCATCGAGCGTGAACAGGCGCTTCGGTTCGGGGGCAGCCTCGAAGAGGGCATTGCCCAGTGCGTATGGAACGACCGGATCCCCCCGGGCGTGTACAACGGCGAGTGGGGCGTTGATACGCTCGATCTTGGCAAGCGAATCGTACGAGGTTTGAATCAACCAATCAATGGGTATCCGGAAGTGGTGACGCAGGGTGGCCCCGGCGCTGGTGAACGGGGCTTCGAGGATCATGCCGCCGATGGTTTCTCTTGATGCTAGATCGACGCTCACGCCGGTGCCCAGTGACTGACCCATGAGGTAGATGTTTTCAGGGAGAAACCCTCGGGCGCGTGCCGTCTGATAGGCCGCCTGAATGTCAGAATAGGTGCCTTCCTCTGACGGGGAACCCTCACTCTGTCCATAACCCCGGTAGTCGTACAAAAAGATGTTGACGTGGAGTTCCTCCCGCAAAAACTCTCCCATGTCAGCCCGGTAGCCAATGTTGCCACCGTTTCCGTGGCTGACGATCAGGATGTTCGGGCTCTCTGTCGCAAGCCACCAGCCGTGGAGACGGACGCCGTCAACAGTCTCGAAGTAAAGGTCTTCGTAGTCGCTCTGCGGGGTGCGGACGAGTCCGGCCTCCGGAAAGTAAACGAGTCGATGTTCGAAGACCTTCACGTAGAGCACCAGGACGACGGCAGTGGCCAGCGTGATGCGGCAAACAGAGGCAAGTATGCGGCGGAAGGCAGAAGTCACGACGCGCATGGTCCCGTTAAGTCTGAGCATCTACCCGAAAAACGCCCGTGAGACGAACCAGTAAAAGCCCAGACACATGATCGCCACCGAGGCCAGCGACATCACGTGTTCCTTCCAACGGGTCCGGCCGACATAGAGCAAGAGTGGGAACAGTATCGCCACGAATACAAGTTGACCGATCTCCACGCCGAAATTAAAGGAAAACAAGGAAATCGCCAGTCGGCTCCGACCCAGGCCCATATCTCTCAGGACATTCGAAAAACCAAAGCCATGGACGAAACCGAACAGAAGCGTCACCACCCAGCGATGAACCAGTGTCCGGCCTACAAAATTTTCGATAGCGACGTAGGCAATACTCAATGCGATCAGGCTCTCAATAAGCCGTGACGGCAAGGCGACAACGCCGAGAGTGGCCAGCACCAGCGTTACGCTGTGACCCAGGGTAAAGCATGTGACGACTTTTGCGAGTGAAACAAGCGTTGTTGTCGCCAACAGCAGGGCAAGTAGAAACGCGAGGTGATCGTAGCCGGTGAAGATGTGTTCGATCCCCAGTAACACGAAGTCGCGGATCGTGACCCAGAAGGGAATTCCTGTCACGTAATCGATATCGATACTGGGGTAGTCGCGGTCGAGCACTGCGGTTCGGGCCGCATCCCCTTCGCCGATCTGCAGAAGATGCTTGTGATTCTCCTGGGTCAAACGATCCAATGTGGAGACCACGGTGAGGTCACGAACGTCGGCGTCAAAAGTATGCAGCACACGCAGGCGAACGACGTTTTCAGCCGTAAGGAAGTGCTCTGTCAGCGCGGTCTCCAGAGGAGGATCAGGGGCCCTGACTTGATAGTTGGCGTCGATCGCGGCAAACAGCGCGTCGATACCCACCTCCAATTCTTCAGCGTCGACGCGGCCGTCCTGGTTGAGATCCAGTCTGGGGCCTTCATGAAAATCAGTCGCACTGAAGGTCAGCATCACGCTGACTTCGGGGCCTTCGGCTGCGATCAGGGAATAGCTTGTCGAGAAATCGTGGGCACGGGCCGGCCCCGCAATGGCGAGAAGGCAGACGATGACGCCGAGGAGGGGTTTTCTCTGCATTCATCGCTCCTAAGTAGGCTGTTACACTAGCCGGGAATGCACCGTGATTGTACTGGCCCCGCTTCGCCGCAGTCAATCGTGGGCACCGCACCGGGAAAGGGGAAATCATTTACGTACTTGCAGTCATCCTGCTTCCACCGCTTCTGGTGTTTGGGATCTATCACCTCTTGCTGTGGTTCAACGTGATGGCCATAAACGGCCGGGTATTCTGGCGTCGTGTGGCGCTCGCCTCCGCCGTTTCCCACGTTCTGCTTGTCACTGGATTTTTCCTGTTCTCCTATATGGATTATCGACTCCACGTCAACATTGCCGGCACCCCGCAGGCCTTTGATGCTTACCTGTTCAACCAATCTCCGTTCTGGAGTTTGCTGCTGGTCTGTGACACGGCCGCTATGGTGGTTCTTCTGGGCGTTTTCGGAGCCCTCGACTGGCTGGGTATCAGCTTTGGAACTACGGTAGCGCTCACCGCGGGGATCGTTCTGCTGGCCGGGACGCTGCAGTGGTACTGGATCGGTGGCGTTATCGGAGCGGGCCTGGAGCGTCTATGGTCCGGTTTGAAAGGTCCTGAAGACGAACCCGGGAGCGATCGAACGGGCTGGCTCTAGACGGAGGGGCGGGGCCCGATCCAGAAATTAGTCTTCTGAATCAGAAATTGACGGCGTAAGATTTCGCTCGGTCGTTCAATCGGACATCCTGTCCGAACGACCGGCGAGCCTCGCAATCATCCTGATTGCGAGGTCTATTGGGGATGAAGAAATGTTGATTCAGTTCTTCGAACGAACCCGCAGCGAGGAACGCTGCGGGTAAACGGCTTTCATTGTAAAGAGGCGGTAGCCGAGGCGTTCAGAATAAGAAGATGCTTGGATCTGATGCGGACGAAGCTGTTAGAAACCTGAATTCTAACCGAGCGTACTAGTGGTCCCCGTCAAACAGACTGTACCTTATTGAGGCTCTTGCGAGCGCGTTGGACTTTTTCAAGGATGTCGGAAGCCTTAGCGGTCCAGATAAACGGCTTGGGATTCTGGTTATGGCCGGCGACGTAGTTTTCCACGGCCCTTATTAACTCCGGAACAGAGCAGAATACCCCACGCCGAAGCCGTTGTTCAGAAAGATCCCGGAAGAAGCGTTCAACCATGTTGAGCCAGGATGCGCTGGTTGGCGTGAAGTGCACATGAAATCGTGAGTTGCGCTTGAGCCAGTTGACGACTTTCTGGTGTTTGTGCGTCGCATAGTTGTCGCAGATGATATGGATCTGCTTGTCTTTGGGCACGGAGCGTTTGATTGTATTGAGAAACCGAATCCACTCCTGATGCCGATGCTTGGGCATGCAGGTCCCAATCACTGAACCGTCCAGGGTATTGAGCGCGGCGAACAACGTGGTCGTTCCATTGCGCTTGTAATCGTGGGTCATGGTGCCACCGCGCCCCTTCTTCAAAGGTAACCCGGGTTGCGTACGATCCAGGGCCTGCATCTGGCTCTTCTCATCGCAGGATAAGACGATGGCGTTTTCCGGCGGACTCAGATACAGACCGACCACATCCTCCAGCTTCTCGGCAAATTGTTTGTCGTTGGACAGTTTGAATGTGCGTGACAGATGTGGCTTCAGTCCATGGGCCCGCCAAATCCTTCCGACTGTCGCATCGCTGACTCCGGTCGCCGCCGCCATCAAAGACCGGCTCCAATGCGTCGCGTTGGGGGGCTTCTCTTCAATCGTCTTCTTCACGATCCGGGCCCGCTTCCGGGCGCTGATCGAGGGAATTCGTCCACTTCGGTGCGCGTCCTTTTCGATCCCTGCCAGTCCATGTCGCACAAAACGATCGCGCCATCGCCCGGCCTTCTGGCGCGTAATCTTCAGCCGGGCTGCGATATCCTGATTATTCAGCCCTTCGTCGGCCAGTAAGATAATTCGGGATCGTTCTGCCAACCGTACCGTCGTACTCCGGCTTCGACTCAGTCGTTTCAATTCCTTGCGCTGTTCGTTATCCAATTCAATCGTTGCTGCTTTTCTCATACCAACATTTGACGTTGGAAAAGCAATTACGTTACATTAATTTCGACGGGCTACACTAGGTGGCAGGCTGACGCTTGCTTTCAGGCAGAACGGAATCGTCGTTGAACGGACGGATGCCGCGCCGGGAGTAGGTCGGCTCTGAAGTGTTCCGGCAGTCAAAATAGTCCCAGCGATTCGTGTGATCGGACACGAACACCTCGTCGAAAACCAGGAAGAGCATCGGCAGAATAAACGGCTTACGAACACCATGGATCTTAAAAACAGCATTGAAGCCCTCTCTCTTAAGAGCACTCCACTGCTCTCTTTCATCGTCGCTAAACGCAGTGATGTTGTCGTTGAGCAGGTCACGGAAGAAGCGAAGCCTGTAGCCATCGTGAAGATGGTTCGTCGCGATAATCATTTTGTCGTCTTGATGAAAGAGTATGGCTTTCGTGGATCCGCGATATGAGAAGAGCTGGACCAGGGCGATGGCAATCGTCGCCAGGGCGACGAGGCCGATTACGATAAAGAGAAACTGCCCGATCTGGTTTCTTTGGGAGAAGCCGCGCGCAACGCTCACCAGGACCGTCAGAGCCAGCAGCACGCCCAGCATGTTGCCAGTCCGCATCCGGTTGATCTCTCGACGGGAAAAAAACACCATAAAGTGACGCCTCCTGTTTCCGTCTTACAGGTCCCTATTATAGCAATTCAGGAGCAATCTGTTCTCGTTCTGGTGAATTACGCGCAGCTGTGAAACATGCCAGGGCACGGAACCGGGATCACCGCACGACAGGTGGGCGGACGTGTTTATCCGTGACCGAACAACAGTTATTTATTCTTCCGGGTACGGTGTTCGATTGCGGTAGAGAACCCAAAGCAGAGCCAGCGCCGATACGATTCCTAGGCCATACACCGGGCCTGGGAGTTGATCGATAGGAAGCTCATAATGGGCCAGAAGAAGCGCAAGGGCATTGTTTCCGAGATGTAAGACCATGCCGGGAAATATCGACCCCGTCAACAACGCAACGGCGGTGATGGCAATTCCCAGGACGCCTGTGGTTAAGATGCGAGAAAGACTGAAGTGGAAGAAGCCGAAGATGAGTCCCACAACGACAGCCAGGACCGGCATCGAAAACCTGCGCCGCAGTCCGTAGAGCAGGGGACCACGAAACGCGATTTCTTCGCAGACTCCGGGCAAAACGGCGAAGAGAAGAAAGATCTGCCATAGGGGCACGCCATCGAAGGAAAACTGTTCGCCCAGTTGTTCGAGGTAGCTCTGGGGCAGAGGAAAGACCGTACTTGCGAAGCGGTTCACGACAACAGCTGTCAGATGAAGAGGGCCAATCAACAGAACCACCACAGGCCAGAGGGTGAACCGGACGCGTCTCAACGCCAATGCACGCCGTACATTCAGCTTGTAGACGCGAAGAATCAGAACGGATCCTCCGGCCAGTATGACAATTTCGTTGAACAGCGCCTGAAACCGGAAATCGGAAAGTACCGGTACGACGGCGGCGCCCACGAACAACACGGCCCACATCACACCATACCAGCGCCAGAGCTGCGATCGGAACGCCCCCAACCCATGCCACCCCTCCGGATGCGGCTCCTGCTTTGCTGAGACCAACCGTTCGTCCCCAAGCAGCGTGGTCGAATAGTGAAGCAGCCAAGTGGCAGCGACAGAGTTCGTCACGAAGACTGCTGCCAACAGCCACCAATCGGTGTGCCCACTGAGAATGTCCCGAACCGCCACACTCACATTGGCCAAGGGGATGAGAGCGATTGCCGAGCGCAGAGGGATATCGCCGACCACACCTGCCGCCGCCGGAAACATTCCGATCAGATACACCGGGAAGAAATAGAGTTGGGCCTCCTTGTAAGACTTCGCGTATGCGGAAACCAGAAGGAGGGCGCCAGCGATCAAGACAGCAAATGGAAGATACGTAAGGAGCATGGCGACCGCGTCTTCAAGGCTGAGTTGGAAACTGAACGACTCGGGTAAGGGCAGGAAATCCAGCCGCGTGTACACAAAGAGATTCGCGATCTGGAGAAGCGTGATTGCCAAAGCGGACGTCAGAATCACGAGCTGTTTTGCGACAACGATCTCTCCCCGACCTGCCCCCGTCGTGAGTAATGTTTCCAGGGTGCCCCGTTCCTTCTCGCCGGCAATTATATCCATGGCCACAACGGAACCGCCGGTCAATGTCAGGATGAACAGAAGCAGAGTCAGGAACCGTCCGATGAACAAGCCGGAAGTTTGGGCGTCTGAAGCCACATTGACATCGCTCGAGGCGAGTACGTTCGCGAGCTCGAAATCGAATCCCTGCGACCGGAGGCCGCGCCCAAGCTCGATGCCGCGTCCGTATGCGAGGAGCGCCCCCATCTGCCGGGCGCCAGCCGCTGAGATGGCGCGATTGCCCGGTAGCTTGATCCGGACACCCGGAACGCCGTCGAGCCGTCGCTCGAGCCAGGGAGGTGTCGGCTGCGGAGCGGTGTCTTCGGCTACATCTTGATCCCACTCCAGGTCGGCACGTTCCGGGCTGAAGGTTTCCAGATAGAAATCGATCTCGCCTGAGCGAACGCTCGCCACCGGGTCTGAAGCGCTGGTCTCTTCGTACTGAAAACCTTGAAGTTCGGAATCGGGATCATTCTCGAGTCCATTCGCAGCTGATTCGATCAGCAAGCGTGCCGGATCGGACCAATCCCCAGTGATGGCGTAGCTGTATATACGAGAGGATTGCTGGCCTTCCTGAAACTCGGTGCTGAAGCGGGTCGCCATGAGCATCAGCGGCATGACGAGAATTGGAAGCAGCACTGACAGAACGATCATGCGACGGGAGCGCAGGAGCGTGCGCAGTTCCAGAGTCCAGATCAGCCGGATTATTTTCCAATCCACGCTTCACGCTCCCTGAACATAACGAATAAAAATATCTTCCAGATAGTGTTCCCCGGTGGCTTCGCGGAGTTCTTCCAGGGTCCCGGACATCAGTATCCGGCCCTTGTGAATGATCGCGATCCGGTCACACAGCTTCTCGGCTTCGCTCATGACATGCGTTGAAAACAAAATCGTCTTTCCTTCGTTCCGGAGTTCCCTGATCTCCCGATGAACCTCCAGGGCGTTCAATACATCAAGACCCACGGTTGGTTCGTCGAAGATGAGAACGGGGGGATCATGAGCCAGCGTCCGGGCAATGGAAACTTTCTGTTTCATTCCTGACGAGAGCTTTTCCACGCGGGCATCGGCATAGTCGGCAAGGTTGAAACGCTCGATGAGTGACCCGACGCGATCGGCGAGATCTGGGGCCGGGTAGTGATTGATGCTGGCGAAAAACGCTATCGTCTCCCGTGCCGTCAGCCTTGGATAGAGGGCCGTCGTTGAAGAGTAAAAGCCTAAGTGCCGGCGCGCTTCGGTGGGGGCCCGAACCACATCGTGACCCATGATCGATGCCCTTCCGGACGTGGGTGCAATGATCGTTGAAAGCATCCGCAGGATTGTTGTTTTTCCTGCACCGTTCGCACCAAGCAAGCCCAGGACCTCTCCACTCCGGGCATCAAAACTGAGGCCGTCCACTGCACGCACCGCTCCACGCGCTTCGTCGTGGAAGGTCTTCCCTAGATCGACCACCGAGACGGTCAGCATTGGAAAACTCCACGGCATGTCGGATGCGCCCTCACTGTCTTCGGCCCCACCGGAGAATTTCAGTCTTGAAAAAGCGTCCGAAACTGCTCGCGTGAGAACCCGTTAGAAAATCCTCATGAGAGAGAATTTTGTGCGCCAGTGAAAGCGCCAGTGCGATCGTCATGACCTCGACCGCCATCGTGATGCCGATCAGACGCCAGCTGTAAAACCCTTCGATCGCATCCCGGAACATCAAGGTGACGTTGACTACCGGGACGAGTGCCAGCTCCGCGGTGAGGTGGAGATCCGGAGCCTGAAGGAACATCACCGGGATCAGGATCGCAATATAGAAGGGTCCGATCATAGCCTGTCCTTCGCGAAACGTCCGGGCGAAAGAGGCCAGGATCATCATGCCGGCGGAGACAAAGAGCGCCATGAGCGCCGCGCCCAGGACCAGTACGACGATCGTGGCAAATGGAAGCCGGAAGCTGAGCCCTGAGGCGTCCTCACCGGCAAGGGGGGCCAGTATGGCCCCGAGGGAAATCATGATCGCGATCACGTTGAGCATCCCGGCCGTGAATGACATCGTGGCGACGTACAGATACTTTGCGATGACGATGCTGCTGCGGCGGCTCGATACCGTCATCAACGTTTCCCATGTCGCGTTTTCCCTTTCGCCTGCAGTCGCGTCAATCGCGGGATAGACGCCACCCACGACAAGCATGATGACCATTAGAAGTGGAACGAGCAGTCCAAGAATGAACCGGCCCATCTCGTTCGCTGTGGCCAGATTCTCCTGCTCGATCCAGACATGCTGGATTGTGGCCTCACGGATGCCGGCGTCCCGGACGCGCTCGAGCAGATACTGCTGGCGGTAGTCGGAAAGATAGTCGTTCAGCCGCGCCTCGGCGGTGCGACTGCGATTGCGCGAGCCGTCGTAGAGAAGGCGCACCCGGAAATCGTCGACGAGATTTCTAAGGTCCGTGGTTCCCGTGCCCGGGCTTTGAATAAACTCGATGGCAACATCAAGGTCCCCTCGTCGGAGGCTGTCCTCCGGGAAATCAAGGGAGAGGATTTCCACTGATATCTGATTTTCGAGAAAATTTTGAAATGCACCGTGCTCGGCGGGCAGGTCCGCCAACACAATTCGGGACGTCAGACGCTCCGATTGGCCAGCGACAAAGGAGATGCCCGAATAGCCCAGCCACAGCAAGACCGGATAGAGCAGAATAGGCAGGATGATGCTGTTGATGACGATATTGCGCTCACGCAGCGCCGAGCGCAGCTCCCGCGTATAAAGCGTCCTTATCTCAGCGACACGGTCTCTCAACGGCGTCCTCCGTGAGCTCGCGCAAGCGCATCTTTCCAGCTTTAGGGGGCGGATACTTGATAAAGGCGTGCTTTGATCCTGACACCTCCATTTTAAGGGTCCGTCTCCTCGGGGAGGGATTGTACTCTATCCCTATGCCCTCGATCTCTATGACGAGTATTGCCGCGGAAGTGGTGGCTCTGTTGTGGCTGGGGGCGGGGGTTTACCTGGGTTTGGGATGGCTGCGCTTCGAAGGACTTCTCCGCGCCAGCGCTCGGCCCGGTATCGCGGGAGGGCCCTTGCCATCCGTATCGCTTGTGATAGCCGCGCGCAACGAAGCGGACAGCATCGGCGACACTCTCGACCGGCTCTCCCGCGTGGATTATCCAGAGCTTGAAATCGTGGTGGTCAACGATCGGTCACGAGATGGCACGGGTCAGATTGCGTCCGAATACATCCGCACGCTAGGGGGACTCAAGGTGGTGGATATCGAAACGCTACCCCCGGAATGGCTCGGAAAGACGCATGCGCTCCATGAAGGCTCCAAACAGAGCTCTGGTGAGTGGCTGTGTTTTATTGATGCCGACGTGCCATCCCGTGTCAGGCAACCTCTGGATCGCTTCGCTCGAACCGGACTGCCTCAGACGTGCTCGAACCGGACTGCCTCAGACGTGCGTGGCCGGCCCGGATGAGGCGTCTGGACCATCTCTGCCTGTTTCCTGCGCTTCGAACCCACGGACTACTCGAAAGCGCGTTCGTCATGACGTTCGGGTTCTATTTCGGGGTGTACATGCAGCCCTGGAAGGCAAAAGATCCGAGGTCTAAGAAATTTTGTGGTGTCGGTGCCTTCAACCTGATCCGGCGGAACGCTTATGAAGCGATCGGTGGACACGAACGATTGCGTATGGAGGTCGCAGACGATATCAAGCTGGGCAAGCTGGTGAAGCAGCACGGCTACCGACAGGATGCGATGGACTCCGACGGTCGGGTTCATCTGCGGTGGCAGAAGGGCGGGGTCGGTGCATACCTCCGGGGTATCGAAAAGAACGCTTTCGCGGGGGTGGATTACAGTCTCGTGCGCGTGGCGTTGGGCAGCGTGGCAATCATAATGATGAGCATCTTTCCTTTCGTTGCGGTGACCGTGGGCGATTTCACCGCACGCTCAGCTGGGGCAGTGGCTCTGGCCGTCATCGCACTCGCTTACGGACCCCTGGGCCGCCCACTCAACAAATCACGCCTGTACTTTGTGACGCACCCGCTGGGAGCAGGAATTCTTCTGTCCGGGTTGTGGATTTCTACCGTAAAAACGCTCTGGCGTGGCACCGTCGTCTGGCGGGGAACAGCCTATCCGCTTCCATTGTTGAAAAAATATCTCGTCTGAGGTATCTCGTGTTCTTTCGCTAATGGGATGGTGGTGCCTCAGTTTAAAAAGACAGGTCCGTTCCTAGCTGGAGCGAATCATCTTTTTGCACTGACGCCTCGGCTGCTGCCTCCTCAATTTAAAAGCCGTCCATCCGCAGCGGGGGACCGCTGCGGATTTTCCGGGGCCTGCTTCAACAGGTCGGTTTGCCCCATAAGCCTCTCCATCAGGATGATGGAGAGGGACGCCGGTCGTTCGGCCAGGATGGCCGTTTGAACGACCGAGCGAAGTCCCCCCTAGACGGAGACTGAATTTCAAGCCGGGGCACTACTTCTAGGATGACTTTCTGAACGCAAGGGAAGGCCATCGAAGCTCGAGAGACGGACAGATGCCGGCCGGGATTCCTCCGGCCGGCATCTGGGACGCGTTTAATCCCGATAGCTATCGCCCGGGGGCAGGCGTGCGCCGCTGCCCGGTCTCGGCGCTTCTTCGCCCACCACGGGCAAACGCAACGTGCCGATTCCATCGATGCTGGCCACGATCTCCTCGCCCGCTTGCAGGAAGCGTTGCTCACCGCGGACCGCGGTGCCCGCCCCGGTGCCGCCCGACGTCCCGTTGTTGATCACGTCGCCCGGGAAAAGCGTGACGATAGAGGAACCATATTCGACCAATTCCCAGAGAGAGTGAATCATGTCACCCCCGGTGGCTTCCTGCATCGAAGTGCCGTCGATGCTTAGAGTTTGCCGAAGAATTTCCATGGGATTGCCGTAGAACTCCTTCGGGATGATCCATGGACCCGTGGGCAAAAACGTGTCGTGTCCTTTGCCGACAAACCAATCGGATTGCAAGGGATTCCCTCCGGGCGGTCTTCCGCCCCGGTCGGAGATGTCAAGCGAGACCATATAGCCGAAGATGTAATCTTCGGCTTCGTCTGCGGTGACGTATTTTGCCGCACGACCGATCACCGTGGCGAGTTCCACCTCCCAGTCGATTCGGGTGCGGCCATAGGGCAGCACGACGGGGTCGCCGTTGCCGATCACAGCCCCCTCAGAGGGCTTCAGGAAAAGATAGGGCACTCCCCGGTTTTCCCGCCGCTGGCGGCGCGCCTCTGTGCGTTCTTCGGGTGTTCCTTGCTCGTCCACATGGCTGTAGAAATTGACGGCGGCGTTCAGGATCTTGCCGGGATACATGATAGGTGGCAGTGTCCGGAGCGCGCTGACTTCGTAGACGAAGTCCGGCCGGGCGTTACCGGTCAGCTGGTTGTCGAGAACGAGATCGTTGACGATTTCGTAAAGCCGGAACTTCAGGCCGTATTCATAGCGGCTGATCAATTCCCGCATATCTGCCGGCATGGGAATCGACGGGTACATGGGATTCGATTCCAGGGCCGCGTTCGCCTCGTTGAGGTCGGCGATCAGGCTGTCACGCAGAACAATGCCGACCCGCGGAACGCCGTCGATCTCGAACGTTCCTACCTTGAAGGGCTCGGTGCTTGTCGTTGCGGGCCCGCCCTGTGCCGCGAGCAGGCCAGGGCTCAGAAGGGCCACAAACACAGTCAGAATTAAAGTAAGTCGCATGTTGCTCCTTAGGCGCAGCTGGTAGCTACTGAGTGAAACTGCATAAAAGTGAAAAGTTTTTCTTATTCGGGTTTTTACTCTGGTGAGGCTCGACTGTCAAGGTTCCAAATAACCTGGGCTCACCTCGGGATTCAGGCGGGCGCAATAAAGAAAAAAGTCCGGACAAGCGCGCCGGACCTTTTCACTTTAAACCGGCCCACGATTACCGTTCCGGCATCAGCTCCCGGATCCGTTGTTTGAACTCCGGGTACATCGTTTCCGGCCCGCCCTGGGTGGCCTCGAGTGGGAGCGAGTAAACGCCCGCGGCTTCCAGGGCATAGGGGTTTTCCCCGGGGAAATAGTGGGGTACAAACCCGACCGGCCGGTCGACCTCCGTCACCACCGTGCACGGATACGGCGGCACCTGCTGATTCCGTTCCCAAAGGAATTCGCCGGTACGAATGAGAGGCTCCTCCAGGTAAATCGGATCGTAGGTGATCGTGGTCCAGGTGATGACGTCGTCATTCCGAATCAGGTATTCGACGACTTCGGCCCTGTCGCTTCGCGGCAGGCCGTTTCTTCGAATGTAGTCTTCCTTGATGTGCGTGGTGTGAATCCGCAGGACGTCGCCAACCCATTCACCGGTGGAAAATCCGGACCAGGTATGCGGTTCGTTCGGGCCCGGGTGCGGGCGGCCGTCCATGTAGACGGGGCGGTCGACCGAACGCAACCATTCCATGTGGTACGCGACGATATTCCGCGTCACAGGATCAATTTCCGCTGTGATAAAGGGATCTGAAGGCCCCCGGGTAATGTAGTCCACCCCATGGGGGCGGCACTGCCACTCGGGCAGGGACTGGATCGACGAATCCCAGAGTTCGGCTCTCGCCCGGGACGCGTCGTTGATCGGCATCCCCATGTATTCACCGAGTTCCGGACCGCCGGCCCGCTCATCGCGGTCCTCGTCGAAGACGGGTCCCCATTGACCTGAGATGTCCATCTGGGCAAACGCCGGATCGCTGAGAAACATACCAATGGCCAGGACCATGACCAGACCCGGGAAAGAAATAACCCTATTCATCTAACCCTCCTGTGAGCGCTCAATTCGCTTATTCTGCTTTGCAATTCCTGTACTAACAAGCACGTCATAGTGATTTCTATACCTACTCGTAAGCTGAGCACGGTGTCGGATTCCACTTGGCACCATTCGGCTCCTTCTTATAGTGCGTGCTTTGCATGTACCGCCGCGTCAGGTAGAGGGGGTCCTCATAGAACGCGGTCAGCACGAGCCAGGAATCAGCGGGGAAGCCAGCGACACTGGGTTCATCAAAACTGAACAAGTACTCCGTCATAACTGTCTGATTACTGTATGGAACACCATTGCGGCGGAGGTAGCCCATGTTCATATGGTCAGTGACGACCTTCAGTCGGCCGGCCGGTTCCGAACCAGGCTCGCGGCCACCGCCTGCACGGGTCCATTCCGCACGGGAAAAACCCTGCCAGGCGTTTTCATCCGGCGCTTCAACCGAAGGATCGAAGTGGAGCATGCGGGTTTGCGTCCCGGCATCGGTATCGATCCGGAGCGTGTTCTCGTCCTCCCAGGTGATGTGTAGGCGCCCGGGAATGCGCATGACGCCTCCGGCACCGTAATATCGGCATTCTTCGCCGGCGGCGGCGTCGGCATCGGGATCCCAGGCGTCAGCAATTTCCTCGGCAGCAGGCGTCATGGCGGTACTTTCGTAGTCGCCCTTACTCGCAACGACCATCCGGTGCCGCCAGCCTTCGGTGACTACGGATACCCAATAACCGGTAGGGTCGATCGGAGCGATTTCTTGTGCCGGGCCCTGGGGGCCACGGCCTCTTTGCGCGAGTGCATTCGAAGGGACAACCAAGAGGATCGCAAGTAAAAGCCCTCCCAGAAGGTGACTCCAGGTAATGTTTCGATCACTCATATTATTCCCCTCTCCCTTCCACCAAACTTCGATATACAGCGGTGACAAAATCCGTCGGCGTCCACGTGCGGTCGTCGCCATAGAGGCCGTCATAGGCCTTCGTGGGTCGTTCCTCCAGGACCTGATCCAGAGTCCATCCCCGGTTGATCATTTCCTGGATGTTATTTCGAACGATCGTCACCATGTCCCTGTAGTAACCCACATCGGCCGTATCGCTGACGCGGCCATGACCCGGGATGACCAGCGTTCCCCCCTCGCTCCGGAACTCCGGAATCGCGGTGTCGAGCACCCAATTCAGCGCATCGATCACACCATCGATACTTCCGCCGTTCTCGAGATCGACAATCGGATACCGCGTATGCGAGAAGAAATCACCGGTCACGATGATGTCCGAACGCGGGAAATAGACGACGGTGGCGTCTGTCGTGCTTGATGGCATGTGGACCATCTTTACGCCATCACCGTTAAAGAAATGGCTGAGCTTGTACGAATCGCCGTAGAAGGTATCCGTGGGAAACATCTCAAAGGGAAGGCCGTCCTCGAGCATCCGGAAGAGGACTTCCTCACGGGCATATATAGCAGCGCCGACACCGGCGTCCTGGATCGATCCGGCAACGTTGCCGCCGACATAGGTGATTCCGCTGTCCTTGATGATCTGGTTTCCACCTGAGTGATCGGGATCTGCGCTGGTGTTGAGGATGTAGCGAACAGGCTTCGGCGGTGCATAGCCATCCCGATAGGCGAGAACCGAGAGACGCCCTTCAGCACCCCAGTTTTCTATTCCGGCCCAGGCATAGGCGCGCCCCTCGAGCTGCATGACCTGGATTTGAGCGATCGTTTCCAACACTGCATCGGCCATTTCGGCCGTTCCCGAATCCACGAGCAAGACGCCGTCGGGACCGATCGAGGCCATGATGTTTCCACCTGCGCCCGCGAGCATGTAGATGGGGCCCCGCACCCAAACGACGTCGATCGGGTTCTCCTGAGCACTGGCGACGCTCCCCACGCCTAAGACGCCCAAAACCAAAGCCAGTATGACGGGCAATAGTTTCGGGGAAGTCCCGGGCTTTAACCATTGAATGTTCATTCCACTCTCCAAATTATTCTCATGCGACTAAACAGTCTGGCACCCCGGGGCCGGCGGCGCCGGGAGTCCGTAATTCTTTAACTTTGCTGATCACAGCGAGAAATGGATCTAGCGCTCCGGCATTAATTCGCGGATGCGCTCTTTAAATTCGGGATACATGGTTTCCGGTCCACCCTGGGTTGCCTCCAGCGGCAGCGCATAGACGCCTGCAGCTTCGAGCGCATAGGGATTCTCTCCCGGATAGTAGTGCGGTACAAACCCGGGTTCCCGATCCACCTCCGTGACCACCGTGCATGGATAGGGCGGGACTTGCTGGTTCGCGGTCCACTGGAATTCTCCTGTTCGAATGAGGGGCTCCTCCAGGTATACCGGATCGTAGGTGATCGTGGTCCAGGTCATGACATCATCATTCCGGATCAGGTACTCCACAACCTCTGCACGGTCGCTCCTGGGCAGGCCGTTTCTTCGAATGTAGTCCTCCTTGATGTGCGTCGTATGGATCCGGAGGACATCACCCACCCAGGTGCCCGTAGAAAAGCCGGCCCAGACGTGGGGTTCGTTCGGACCGGGATGCGGGCGCCCATCCATATAGATGGGACGGTCGACAGAACGTAACCATTCAAAATGGTAAGCGACGATGTTCCGCGTGACGGGATCGATTTCAGGGGTAATGAATGGCCGTGACGGACCGCGGGTGATGTAATCCACACCGTGAGGCCGGCACTGCCACTCGGGCAGGGACTGAATTGAGGAATCCCATAGCTCGGCCCTGGCCCGGGACGCGTCATTGATCGGCATCCCCATGTATTCGCCCAGTTCGGGGCCCCCGACGCGCTCGTCGCGGTCTTCGTCCATTACGGGGGCCCACTGCCCCGAAATATCCATCTGCGCAAACGTGGGGACGACCCCAAAGGCCATCGCAATCACGCACATGCAGCATATTCTAAGAGGATCGGTGTTCATATTTCTGTCCTGAAAATCAAAAACCGCCTTCTCATCGGGAAAGCGATTGAGGCAGTCCGGTCCACTTTCGCTGGGGGCCCTAGACCCCTGTTTCTAGAGTGTTATACACCCTCAAATGGGGGCGTCCAAGTCGAAACTTGGTTTTGGCGCCTTCGAACTCGCACCATTCTAAGCCATATCGTAATCCGTCCCCAAATCAACGTCCGGTGGTCGGGCTTCGGTCGTCGCCAATTGACTCCTGTCCCGACGGGTGCTAGCTTCCGCCCATGCGCATCAAATCGCCGACTGAATCCGTAAACCCTGTGTCGTCGGCAGGGGAATGGACGCTCGTCGAGCGGCTGATCTTCCGCTTCTGCTTCATCTATTTCGCACTATTTTCTCTTACGACAAAAATCGCGGGCGGCCTGCTCCTTCTGCCCGATCGATCGATCAGCGGTCTGGGCATCCTCTGGCCCTTGCGCCAGGTCACTTTCTGGGTCGGGGCGCATATCTTTGCCATCTCCGAAACTCTCCAGTACACGGGGAACAGCTGGGACACCGATTTCTACTGGGTACAGGCAGCCTGGGTGCTGGCCGTCTCCATCGCTGCCACCGGCCTCTGGTGCGCGCTCGACCGCCGGCGCCACAACTACGTGATGCTTCATGAATGGATGCGCATCTTCCTTCGACTGGCGATCGCCTCTCAGATGTTCGAATACGGAATCGCCAAAGTGATTCCGGTCCAATTCCCGACCCCGTCTCTGATTACGCTGGTCACACCGGTAGGTGGCGTGTCGATTCAGGGGCTGCTGTGGACTTTTATCGGTGCGTCTCCGCTGTATCAAATTCTGACAGGGGTCGTGGAAGTGACGGGGGGCCTCTTGCTGCTCGTTGGACGTACGACCCTGCTGGGCGCCTTCATTACGCTGGCCGCCATGCTACAGATTTTCGCCTTCAATGTGCTGTATGACGTCGGCGTAAAGTTGGTCTCGTTCCATTTGATCCTGATGACGCTCTTCCTGCTGGCGCCGCAGTTTCCACGTCTTCGAGATTTCTTCTTAAGGAATCGCCCCGCTGCGGCTTCAGACCGGCCCCAGATCTTCGCCACGCGCCGCACCCGGCGCATCGCGGTCGCAGCCCAGCTGATATTCGGCCTCTATATGCTGGGTGTTTACACAAATGTGACCCGGATTTATTGGTATCAAGGGGGTGGGGGCAGTCCGCGCTCGCCCCTCTACGGGATCTGGGACGTGGAAGAACTTTCCGTCGACGGCCAGGTGCGTGCACCCGTCCTCAACGATTACGATCGCCGCTGGCGCCGTGTGATTTTCGACGAACCAGCCAGCATGGTCTTTCAACGCACCGATGATTCGTTTTCCCGCTACGGCGTGTCCATCGACCTCAACCGCAACGTTCTGGTACTGAGCAAGGGTGAGAGCAGGAGCTGGAACTCCAGCTTCATCTTCCAACGCGGGGGGGATGATCGACTGGTCCTTGAAGGCGACATGGACGATTATAGTATCCGCATGGAACTCCGGCGCCTTGAACCGGACACGTTCCAGCTCCTCAACAGTCATTTCCGTTGGGTCCGACCTCCGGATCCCTAGTGACGTCTGCGAAGGCACTATTGCTTCTCATACACCACCATGCTGTGTACTTCCTGCCCCGCAGCGTTTCTCTCGGTGGTGACCGTCGTGAGCGTTCGGCCGTCGGGGGAGACGACGGTTCGTGCCCTGGCAACCCGGCCACCGTCGACCTTGATGACGACGTCGTAGGTCAGGGCGTCAATCCGCGTGTAGGCGTTCGTCAGGACATAATCCGCCCCCTGCACAGCGTAATCCTGCCCGTCAAATTTTCCGGTCCACTCCAGATGGATAACGCCGCCGCGGATGCCAACCACGTCGTAGGTCACTTTCAAACCGTCTTCCCACGGTTCGATCCAGCACGTCGTCCTTTTAAAGCGCGTCGAGCTTTGTGACGACGCGGAAGCGTCGAGTTCCCAGGTTCCAAATAAAAGGTCTGAGCTTTGGCCCATCAGCGTGCATGGCAGCATTATTGCGGCCATTATTAACATCAGGGCGCCAAAAATCCTTCGCCTGCGCATGAGGCAAAGCATCACACTCTCGATCTGAGGTGTCAACCGATCGAGCAGGGCAGTCGTGATGTCTTTTAAAAAAGGAATTGCACCGACCGTTCAAAAAACCCAAGGGCGAGCCGGGGTGGAGACCTCATCCCTTATCGCCGCCATTGAGGGGCCGCCGAGAGTTGCACATCGAAGGGTCTGTCCCGGAGAATGAAGGGCAGGGATATGGGAACTCGTCCACCAACCGCGAATCTGGAATCGAGGGACGCCATCGTTTTCTTCGACGGCGTATGTGGTCTTTGCAACCGTTTCGTGGACTTCATGCTGGCAAGGGATCACGAGGCCCATTTTCTATTTGCCCCTTTGCAGGGCGAAACCTTCGCCGCCAGGGTCGGGGCGACGCGACATGAGGAGAGGCTTCGAAGCATTGTTTTCTGGGACGGTCAGCAGGCGCATGTGAAGTCGGAGGCGGTGCTGCGAGTCATCGCGCGTCTCGGTGGAGGATGGTTCCTGGCGCGCCCGTTGCGACTCGTTCCTCTTGCTTTGCGTGATTCAGTCTATGACTGCGTGGCGAAAAATCGTTACCGCTGGTTTGGTAAACGCGAAACCTGCCGTCTGCCGTCTGCGGCTGAAAAGGAACGCTTCCTGCCGTAGACCCGGCCTTGCTCCAGCTTTGATCCCGACACCATCCCGATTGGATCGATCCCCGTCCCTGGCCCCGTCGATCTCCGCCATCTTGCTTACCGGCCCGGTATACTGGACAGCAGACCAACTTAAAAGAACGAGGAGAACTGATGGAACTTTCAGAAAAGACCTGCGTGCCGTGCCGCGGGGGCATCCCACCGCTGACACCCGAGGAGATCCGTCCGCTGGCTGGGGCGGTCAACAACTGGAGTGTGATCGAGAATCATCATATCGAAAGACAGTTCGAGTTTTCGGACTTCAAGATGGCTTTGGAGTTTGTGAACCGGGTCGGAGCGCTGGCCGAAGAGCAGGGGCACCATCCCGATCTCTACCTGGCATGGGGCAGAGTCGGTGTCTCAATCTGGACGCATAAGATCGACGGGCTCACAGAGAGTGATTTCATTCTTGCAGCCAAGGTGGACAGTCTCCTGTAGCAGCCTGGTTCGATTGCGGCACTCGAGGCAAAGGACCCACCGTCAATTCAAGTGTTTGCGAGTTACGTTTCCTTAAATTTCAGCCGTTCAGAACGGACCTGCTCTGGCTGACCGACCCATAGCGTTAGATGATTCGAGATGAGACTTGACTCGGGCCATGTCATAATTCTAATAATTATAGGAATTGCTGGCTCATTGGCTGTGAGCTAAGCGGCCCGACCCAGAACCTAGAGCCAGGAAGAGCCGATGGAAAAAACCTACGTCAGTCGAAAACCGATATACGGATCCAACGTGAGCGTGCATGCTTACGAGCTCATTTCACAGCCGCGTGAGCGCAGCAATCCTCTCCCAACGGCGATCGACCTGGACACGCTTCGTGATGATCTGGGGACTTTTTCCGAAGTGGGCCTCGATCAGATTGTTGGGGACCACCAGGCCTTCGTGAACGTATCCCGTGAAGCCGTGATCGCCGGCTATTGCCTGTCTCTTTCAAAGCACCGGGTCGTATTGGAAGTTCTCTCAGAAATCATCTCGGACCCGGCGCTCACGGATGGACTCTCGGAGTTGTCCCGAATGGGATACAAGATCGCGGTTGGAAACACGACGCTCCAGTCTTTGAATGGAACCAGCCGATCGGTTGTGGATATCGTTCGGGTCAACGTTCGTGACTTAAAGGATGACGAACTGGCGGAGCATGTCAATGCGCTGTCGGGTCTCAGCGTCCGTCTGCTGGCGGACAACGTCGATACCTACGAACAGTTCGAGATGTGCAAAAAACAAAACTTCGAAATGTATGAGGGATACTTCTTTTGTTCTCCGAAGAATACAGGCACAGATATCCCCGTCAACCGCCTGGCCGCGGTGCGGCTCCTGGGCAAGCTCCAGGATCCCTCCCTCAGCCTGAACGAGCTCGAGCAATCCATCAGTACCGACCTTACGCTCAGCTACAAGCTGTTGCGGTTTGCGAACTCCGCCTTCATTGGACTGAACCGGACCGTGGACTCGATCAGCCACGCCGCAAAACTGATTGGAATGGAACGAATCCGCCTCTGGGCCAGCCTGCTGATGTTCTCCAAGATGGAGGACAAACCGCGGGAACTCATGATCACTGCAATCGTACGTGCCGCCATGTGTGAAAGGTTGGCCTCTTCGGCCAACGACCGCCCGAAAGAATCTTTCTTTACCGTCGGTCTCTTGTCGGTGCTCGACGCGCTGATGGATCGTCCGATGGAAGAGGCTCTAACGGAACTACCCGTTTCGACTGAAGTTGGATCCGCGCTCACACATCTGGAAGGGTCTTATGGCGAAGCGCTCCGGTGTGTTCTCGCCTATGAGCGGGGTGAGTGGGATCGTGTCTGTTACAAAGATCTTCGACCGATGACGATTCGGAGCCACTATCTGGATTCGTTGGGGTGGGCTCGCCGTATCAGTGAAGGGCTCGAAATCTAATTGGACACATGCTGCGTGTCGAAGTAAGCCTGTTTGAAATGGACGTAGCGCTGCCTGAGTCCCCGGTCGGGGTCGGGACCAATCGTTCGGGCCGTGGCCAGTAAAGATTCGCTCGCCTCCCGTGTCGTAACGCCCAGAGCCTCGAAACCGCAACGGGCAGCCCCGCGCAAGGTGGCCAAACCCGGCTCGAGGGGTTCAATGACCCTGGCAGGAATGATCGCTGCCAGGATGACGGCCAGTTCCCGTGTCTGAAACCCGTTACCGGAGAGGACGGCGGTTTCCGAGTCGGGCCCCAAGACCTCGCTGACCCGTTCATAGTAAACCCCGATCTGGAAAGCCACACCTTCAAGCACCGAGCGTCCTAACAGCTCAAGATTTGCGCCGCAGTCGGGGAGAATCCAACGTGCATGTTGGGTCGAATCCCAGAAGGGCGCGCGTTCGCCATAGATATGCGGCAGGAACACGGGCACCTCTTCCCCTTGCTGGGGCTCTCTGAACGTGCTCACTCCGAGTTCCTGGCGTGCCCAATCCAGAACGTTCCCGCCATTGTTACTGGCGGCTCCGATGAGGAACAGCTCCGGTCCGTAGCGATAGCAAAACGTACCGCTACTGTCCTCCATGGACGGCGCGGGCGCGAAGCGGCGAACGCTGGCCGTAGTACCCACTGTTATAGCGATTCGCTCAGGCCTATCACCTCCCGAGCCCAGGGTCGCGAGGAACCCGTCACCGCCGCCGGCTATGACGGGCAAACCCGCCCGAAGCCCCAGCATCGGAGCCGCGGATTCAGAGAGTGGAGCGATCGCTTCACCGGGCTGAATCACGGGAGGAAACTTGGCGGGGTCGATCCCGAGGGCATCCAGAGTCAGCGTGTCCCACCGTCCGGTGTGCAGATTTAACAAGCCCGAAGCGGAGGCGGTTGAAACGTCTTCGGCCCAATGACCCGTCAACTGGGCGCCGACATATGCTTTGACTGAAAGGACGCGATGCGTTTCGGCGAGAACGTCGGGAGTCTCGTGACCGATACGTGCCAATTTGAATACCGGGAACGAGGGGTGAAAATAGGCCCCGGTCCTCAACGAATAATCGCACCCCAATCGTCCTTCAACGTGGTCTGCGAATTCGGGATGTTCCGAATCCATCCATGTGTAGACAGGGGACACGGCCAGGCCCTCCCGGTCGGTGAGGACGAGCGTGTGCATCATCGAAGACAGCGTGATCGCATCGGGCGCTTCCGTGCCCGAGACGCAGGTTCGTATGGCGGCGCTCGTCTGTTCCCAAACGAAGGAAGCCGAAAGCGTTTGCCTCCCGCTGGAGTCGGGAATGAACGTCCAATCGAAGCGGGTCCGTCGAATCGGCCGAAGTCCGGGTGTGAACAGAGCCGCCGAGACACCACCTGAAGAGATGTCCACCGCCAGAATGGTCGCGCGGTTCGCCTGCATCAATCGTTGGACGCGAACCCGTGTCCCCCGAACTCGTGACGGAGTGCGGCCAGGAGCCTGTTCGAAAACGCGTCTTGATCGCGAGATTGCAGCCTTGAGAGCAGGGCAAGCGTGATGATCGGAGCCGGAACGTCGAGGTCAATGGCTTCAGCCACGGTCCAGCGTCCTTCTCCGGAATCCTCGACACGCGAGCCGATATTTTCGAGCGAAGGATGCTCGGTCAGGGCCTTGCCGACGAGTTCGAGGAGCCAGGAACGAACGACACTGCCACTGTTCCATAGGGTCGCAACCTCGGCCAGATCGAGTTCGAAATCACTTTTTTTCTCAAGCAAGGCAAAGCCCTCGGCATAGGCAGCCATCATGCCGTACTCGATCCCGTTGTGGATCATCTTGACGAAGTGACCGGCACCGGCAGCTCCAACCCGTCCCCATCCAGCGTCCGGGCGTGGGGCCAGCGCGGAAAAAATCGGGCCGAGGCGTTCTACTGCGGACCCGTCGCCGCCTATCATCAGACAGTATCCGTCGGCCTCACCCCAGATGCCGCCGCTTGTCCCGACGTCGAGGAATCGGACGCCGATCCGGGCAAGGGCCTGGCTGCGTCGCATACTGTCCTTATAATTCGAGTTGCCGCCATCGATCAGGATCCCATCCTTGCCTAATCGTGCACTGATCTCTGCTATCGTTGCATCAACCGTACTTCCCGCAGGCACCATGAGCCAGATCGCGCGCGGTTCGTTGAGGCTTTCGATGAGTTGGGTCACCGACGATGCGGTCTCGATCCCCGTGTCCCCAAGTCGGGCTCTCACCTCAGGATCTGAATCGAAGCCCACCACCTGATGACCTTTTACGCTGAGGCGCCCTGCGATTCCTGCCCCCATTCGCCCCAGACCCACTATCCCGAGTTGCATACGGTCAGTCTCCTTCGCCCGCGTAATACACTGCATAATACGCCAGGTATCATGCCATTGCTCGCAGAGCTGCTTCGAGCCTACGGGAGAACGACGCGTAGGATTCGTCTTCTTCCGGACGGATCGGGGTGCCGATCTTAAGCCATACCTCTCCGCGTTTCGGCCAATGCGCACCCACCGGAAGCAGCTCGAACGTGCCTTCGATCAGAAGCGGTACGACAGGGATCTCGAGCCGCACTGCCATAAACCCGACGCCGTACTGTAGGGGGCCTAAGGAACCATCGACGGTCCGCTTACCTTCGGGAAAGATAAGTGGGCAGTAGCCCGAACTGGCTAACTCTCCCGTATAGCGTAGCGATTCCCTCACCCGGCCCAACTGTTGCGGGAGGGTGTAGGTGTTGAAGGTCAGCGATGCCAGAAAATGTTCGACACGACCGAAAAAGGCAGAGGAGCTCCGGCGAAAGTATTCTTCCCGTACGGCTGGAGCGATTCGACCCCGCCAACGCCGCCCCAGCCCCTTGAGAATTACAGGCGTGTCCAGATGGCTGGCGTGGTTGGATGCGAACAATACCGGCCCTCGGATCGCCTCGAGGTACTCCAGTCCTTCGACATTCAGCCTGACAAAAACTCCCAGAAGCGGGCGAACCAGGGCTGTTTGCACGAGACTGCGAATCGACCGAACTATCAGATTGCGCGACCATCGCGAAGGGGACAGATCGGACATCGCTTGCGCGGAATCTGAGATTGTGCGTCTCATGGGCATTGCATCCACGCGTGTCGTTCCATCCCGGGCGGCTTCTACCTGGGCTTCAACTTCGGCAAGCGTCACAGCTTCTGAGAACTCGGTTTCGTCGAGCTCGATGCCGTAACGGGCTTCGAGTCCGGTGAGCAGATCGATTCGTTCCAGAGACGAGAGTCCCAGATCTTCGCTCAGATGCGTGTTCGGGCGGAGTCGGCCCCCACCGGGACCGATCAAGCCAGCAATGGATTCGATGAGCGAGGATGGATCTGGGTCGCGAGTGTGTTCGGAAACTGCCCCCGCCTCACCTACCCTTTCCCGTACCAGCCGCCGTTGCACTTTCAGTGTCGCCGGAGTACGGGGAAAGTCCGCATCGGGCCACAGTGAGCAGCTCCGAATGCGCTGTCCCGGCTCCAGGAGGCGATTTGCAGCCTCTATAAGCGAAGCCGGTTTGTTAAGCGGTTTGTCCAGGATCAGCACGGCATGGGGAACCTCACCATGGGAGCCGGGGACCGGAATCACGACGCTATCGCGGACCCCACTGATCTTATTGAGAACCCCTTCGACGTCGTCGGGGTAGACGTTGAAACCGTCCGCGGTGACGATGATGTCTTTCTTCCGGCCCCGGTAGATCAGGTTTCCTTCTGCATCGATTTCACCAATGTCGCCCGTGTGGAACCAACCGTCCGAGTCGGTGACCGGGCGGACACCCGATCCGCTTTGGACGTATTCCTCGACGACGCTGGGCCCCCGGACCCGTATTTCACCATCCTCGGCGATAGTAATTTCCTGATTGCCCAGGCTTCGGCCTATGGTGCCACGTCGTGCGCGGAGAGGATGATTGGCGGTAACGACAGGACTGGTTTCTGTCAGTCCGTAACCCTGAATGACCAACAAGCCGATTCGAGACCAGAACTCCTCGACACTGACTTCAAGCGAAGCGCCCCCCACAATGAAGGACCAGAATTTCCACCCGAATTCCCGATGTATTCTTCGATACCGCCACCAACGGCCCGGAACGCTACGCGCTTTCGTAGGGTCGAGACCTGTTTCCGGGTGCCGTCGTTCGACATCGGATCGGAGGGTTTCGAGAACATGGGGGACGGTGACAAGGACCGAGACCCCCTGGCTTCGAATCGTGCGGCGAATCGCTGCGGGATGGAGACCGGTCATGAAAACAACTGCACCTTCCAGCAGTACAGGGATGAAGATCCCCATTGACTGTCCGAACATGTGACTCAGTGGGACCATGTCCAGGAATCGGACGGGCTGGAAGGGACGCGCCCAATGCCGATAGCGGTCGATCTCGCGACCAATCGGTGTCAAATTGGAACAGATGTTGCGATGGCGGTGCACCACGCCCCTGGGCTTTGCCGTCGTACCCGAGGTGTAGAGGATCTGGACGATGTCTTCACCCTTGATCGGAGGCCCGCTTCGGTCAGAAGGTACAGGCAGATCTGTGAGTTCCTGAATCCGAAAGTCTTCCGCTCCCTGAGGGGGTGGGGCGGTAAGCTGGCCACGAACCAGTAATCGCGCACCGGCCTCGGATTGAATCTGAGAGATCCGTTTCGGGGTCGCGCTCGCATCGACCGGAACGACCACAACACCCTGGCTGATGCAGGCCCAGAAAACCGCAATCCACTCCGGACGGTTTTCACTCCAGAGAAGGAGACGGTCGCCGGGTGCGAAGCCCTCTCGTTTGAGGTATCCCGCAAATCGCGTGATGGCGTGGTCCAGTTCCTGATAAGTCCAGATCTCGGTGCGAATGCCGTCCGAAAAGCGGATAGCCTCTCGGGGACCCAGAGAGCGAATGCGCGAAAGGAGTTCCAGCAGAGTTTCCATGACGAACTCGGAAGCGAAGTCGGGCTCGTGATCCTCCGCGAGCAGATCACACAGGGAAAGTAATACTTGAGATATATAGTGTCATCACAATGTTAAATATATATTTATAATCAAAATATGTCTGGTATTTCCTGAAAACCGACTGCCGGTTTCAAATTGCTCTCAAGTCTATAATAGCGCGCTGATCCCGCCCACCGAGACAAGGCACAGAGCCGGGTCCCGGCCGGCGCCCCTTTGCCTGGACTCGGGCCGTGGTGCACTGAGAAGCGCAGGCGCGGCCACTGCGCCAGTTTCTGCGTTATTTTGCTGTCATAAAGGACGTTTTGGGGTCCAATAGATCAGGTTCGCTTCTGACGAAACATCCGGCTATGATGCGATTTCAAATTTCCAGAGCCACCACATGGCTCATGTTCCTCGCGCTATCGGTTCCGTCCGGGTGGGCACAGCGCACCGAACTCGAACCGGGTTTCAACGTATTCTCTCCCGACGAAGATGTTGAGATGGGCCGCCGGGTCGCAAGCGAGGCCGAGCAGGAACTCGATCTCATCGACGACGCCCTCCTGGGCGAATACATCAATCGCCTGGGACAGCAACTCGCAACGGTCACTCCGTTCGAGCCTTACACCTATCAATTCACTCTCGTCAACGATTCAAGCATCAACGCCTTTGCTCTCCCGGGAGGCTTCATCTATATCCACCGGGGCATCCTCGAGGCGGCTGACCGGGAAGCTGAAGTTGCGGGCGTCATCGCGCACGAGATCGGACACGTGGCCCTACGCCATGGAACGAATCAGGCATCGAAAGCTTACATTGCGCAAGCTCCGCTCGCGCTCTTGGGAGGGCTTTTTGGTGGGGGTGGCGGTGTGGGGTCTATCTTGACTCAGTTGGGAGTGGGCTTTGGAGCCAACTCTATTTTTCTCAAGTTTTCCAGGGATGCCGAGCGGCAGGCCGATTTGCTCGGAGCACAGATTCTCTACGATGCCGGTTATGACCCGAAAGGGATGACCGAGTTCTTCGAGAAGATGGAAGCCGAAGCCGGTAGCGGTGGCTCTGAATTTTTCAGGAGCCATCCGAATCCCGGCAACCGTTTGGGCAACGTGGCCGACGAGATCGAACGACTCGGTGCCCCCCCCGCCACCTACTTCGACGATTTTTCCGGATTCCGCCGGGTCAAAGCCCGTCTCGCGGACATCCCTGAAGTTTCCCCAGGGGAGCGAGAGCGGGCGCGGGAAGCTCGCACCCCAAGGCGTCCACCGGAACCACCATCGAGGCGATACCAGAATTACCAGACGAACAGCTTCCGCTTGATCTTCCCCGTAAATTGGACCGCTTACGAGTCCACCGATTCGCTCAGCTTTGCGCCTGAGAGGGGATTCGGGGGAGAGAACGACGGCCTCGGATACGGACTCCTCATTTCAACGTTTGAACCCACCCCCAACAGACGAGGACGACTGACACTGGAGGACGCGACCGACCAACTCATCTCAAGTTTGCGTCGCGCGAATCCATCAATGCGCATCGGGCAGGGATACCGAAGGGAAAGGCTGGATGGCTTGAATGCCATGTCGGTGGGTATCGGATCGGAGTCTCCCTTCGGAGGTCCCGAAAGAGACTGGCTCGTTACGGTATTCAGTCCTGATGGCGCGTTCTACTACTTCATCGCGGTAACCCCTGAAGCCGCCTTCGGTGACTACGAGGAAACCTTCGGAACGATCTTCGATTCCATCCGTTTCAGATAGGACAATCATCGCGGACCTGGAAGGCCATCGGAGTTCGAAAGCGAACTTCTAGCCCCACACGAATATCGTGAGCGAAAGGCGCGGGATATAAGATTTCGCTCGGTCGTTCTTACGGCCGACCGTCTCTGTCGCACCATGTGCGTTGGGCCGAACGACCGGCGACCCTCTCCATCATCCTGATGGAGAGGCTTATTGGGATCAACGGAATGTGAAGCAGTTCCCCGAAAAATAACCCGCACTGGCTCGGCAGTGCGGGTGGACGGCTTTCAAATTGAAGAGGCGGTCGCCGAGGCGTCTAGAGTAAGAAGATGATTGGATCGGCCAGCACGAAACTCTTAAGCGGCAAACCTCCCCCCCAACCCACTACTCCCAACTCTCCGCCTTCAAGTAAGTCCCGAATACAAAATCCCACACCGGGGAGGTCACACCAAAACACTTCGTCTCGTCGACGAAGTGATGCCGAAAGTGGCGGCTTCGATGGCCGCTGAGACCCAAGGTGGACCCGCTGGTGTGGACACGGTAATGCACCCATTCATAGTAGAGAAAGCCCGCCCACACGCCCATCACCAGGCCTGTGGTCGTCGTGGTATTTCCGGTCGCCCCATAGGTGAGTCCCAGAATGATTACCGAAAGCGGCAGTGTGGTTCGGGCCCGGGCCAGGATGCATTTCGGATCCCGGGGCCGTCCGTGATGGACGAGATGGAATCCGGAAACGAAGTTGGCCAGGCCCCGGCTCTGGGGTTTCCAGTGAAAAAAGAAGCGATGGAGCCCGTATTCGATCAGCGTCCAGAGAAAGATCCCGAAAGGAATCATGATGACGTAGTCCGCCACCCAACGCTCCGGTTCACGCGATTGGCCAAGATAAATCAGGAGCAACGACGCGAACGGATAGATCCAGAAAGAGCTGAAACGCATCAGGCGAGCTCCTGAACCATCAACTGGGTTCTTCAAGCTGCGGGACCTTCAACCGCCAGATTGCCATTGCGGCCAGAACCGCATAGAGGACGCAGCCCGCAATCAATGGCCAGACCAACCACGGAAAGGCAGTGAACAGTTCCACCGAGAGGTAAGCCTGGATATAGCAGAGCGGCGCCATGCCAAAGAGTGTGCCGATCATCACCGCAGAAGTCGAAATCGGTGTCAGGCCGGCGGCGTATGAGACGATGTCCGATGAAGTGAGCGGGTTCACCCGCAACAGGGCGATGCTGAGTACTCCGTGTCGGAGGATGAAATCTTTGACACCGAAGAGCCGGCCCGTTGAAAAGAAATCCTTGCTCCACGAACGGCCCACGAGCGTCCGCATGAGTTCGCAACAAATTCCGGCGGCGACGATGTTGCCGATCAACGCAAGCGTACCTCCCCAGAATCCACCAAAAATCACGCCGCCCGGCAGATACAGAATCGCTCCCGGAATAGGCGCGATCACGCATTCGGCAACGACGAGAAGAACATAGGCCAGGGGCGCCAGAGGCCCCCAACTGCTGAAGAAAGCCCGCATGGATTCGATCTTGTCTGCCGAGCTCGCGTCAACACTGAACAGGACGGCAATGACGCCACCGCTCCAGTAGGACCACACGACGATCACCCCAAACCCCAGGAGAGTTATGATCGCCAACAGGCGCCCCTTATTCACCAACGATCACCCCTCTGACGCCACATGCGGTTTCCACTGTAAGTAAAGTTCATGACGTCTCCACTTTACCATCCGCGCATGCACCCGTTCCGCAAGGATTGAACTCCGCGGAGGCCGCCGGGAACGAATAGAAGCTCTGGAGGGTCACCCACACCCGAACTCCCTCGTTGCACCCGCGGGAGAAAAGTGCGACCCTCTTCGTCTATCGCTTATGCCTCGCAAGGACTCCATTGACACTATCCGTAAATCGCTGGACCGTGCCAGCCAGGAGCTCCGGATACTCCACGAGATCAGCCAGTCGATCAGCTGTAATTTAGACCTGGACCAGGTCCTCAAGGAAATCATTGACCTCGTCGTCGATGTCACCCGCTGCGATTCCTGTCTGCTCTATCTGGTGGACGAGTCCGAACCGTATCTCTTCTTGCGGGCATCCAAGAACCCCCATCCACGACTGATCGGAAGGATCGCACTAAAGGTTGGAGAGGGCATTACCGGGTGGGTGGCCGAGAACGCCGAACTGGTCATGATCGATAAGAATGCCGGTAAAGATCCACGCTTCAAAGTGTTCAACAACCTTCCCGAGGACCGCTACGACGCCTTCCTTTCGGTTCCCATCATTGTAGCTCCGGATAAAGTAATCGGCGTCATCAACGTCCAGCACCGAAAGTCCCACCGCCACACAGACCGGGAACGTACATTGATTTCGATTATCGGTCACCAGGTCGGAGGCGCCATCGAGAACGCACGTTTGTACGAAGAGACGAAGCGGCGCAACATGCAGCTGTCGACTCTCTCTCAGGTCAGCCAGATCGCAGCCTCCGGTCAATATCTGGACGAAATGCTCCAACTGATCGTGAACATGCTGGGTGAAACGATGCCCGCACGGGTCTGCTCCATCATGTTGGTGAATCAAAAGAAGAACGAACTGGTTTTGAAAGCGGCGAAGTGTTCGAGTCAGGAGTACTGGAAGAAACCCAACCTGAAGATAGGGAAGAGCCTGATATCCCGAGTCGTGAAGCAGGGTAAGGCCCTGATGGTCAAAGACGTAACGAAAGAGGCGGATTATCTTTATCCGGAACTGGCAAAGAAAGAAGGGGTGCGCTCGCTGGTTTCAGTACCGATGCTCGCCAAAGGGACTGTGATCGGGGTGGTGAATGTTTATTCGGATGAAGGGCGCGTGTTTTCGGATGACGATATGCGTGTCCTTACGACGGTCTCGGGTCAGGCAGCTCTCGCCATTGAAAACACGAACCTGGCAGTGGAAATTCAGGAAAGGGAAGCTGCGCTGGAAGCAAGAAAGATCGTCGAACGCGCCAAAAGCGTTCTCCAGCAGCAGCTTGCGTTATCTGAGGACGAAGCCTATCGCAGACTGCGGAAGCAAAGCATGAAGACCCGGCGGACGATGCGCGAAATTGCCGAGGCGGTTATTCTCTCCAGTGAGGTGGGGTCAAATTGAACCCGGGCGGGCGCTGGCGCCGATGATGGTCCGAAGCTCTTCCTCGTAGTACTTGCGATAGAGGATATCCCATTCCTCACTGCCTTCCGGGATCGGACGGGTCTGTGACTCGATCTTCTCGCGGGCGATCTTGTCCATACCCTCTTCCTTCTTGAGCCACTTGTTCAGAATTTCCAGGGCAGCCAGGCGGATCGTGTTGCGATCTTCCTTGAAAGTCACTTCGTCGATCT
>CAXWPJ010000008.1:0-49273 GCA_963664115.2 Terriglobia bacterium
TTGAAGCCGTGACAACCGCGGACACCATGATCGTAGCTCCCGCTGCCGTTGTGGAAGGATTGCCTGAAGGCCTGGCGGCTCAAGCCCAGACTCTGAGCAACGGGGCTGAGATCTCAGTGCTTGGCGTGAATGTTGAGGCGATCCCAATGTATAACCTGACCGAGGATAGACTCCAATACCATGAAAACGGCCGTGGCAACGGATATGTTTTGACCCTCGGGGGAAAGCGAGTTTACGTCAGCGGCGACACGGAAGACATTCCGGAAATGCGAGCCCTCAAGAACATCGACGTCGCGTTCGTCTGTTTCAACCTGCCGTTCACCATGACGGAAGATCAGGCTGCCAGCGCCGTCGTCGAGTTTGCACCTGCGGTTGTGTATCCCTACCACTACGGCGAAAGTGACGTGGCTTTGTTCGCGGAACTGGTTGCTGAAGGTGGCGGTGAAATTGAAGTCCGCCAGTCGGCCTGGTACTAGAGAAAGTCTGCCAGACGCTCACGCTCGTCCTCAAGCGTAGGCGGAACCGGGGCCACCTGAGGGAAGCCCGGATGGTTATTCAATGCCTGCCCTGGCGCTTTCGTTCGAGAAACGCGTCCACGCTGTAACGGCCGGGTCCGATTAATATGAGGCCCGCAAACAGCCACGCGTTCTTGAAGGAGTGAGCTGGATCACCACGGCCCGCGAAGTTGGCCACCGTTGCGACGAACATCACAGACAGCAGTCCGAGGGACGCCAGGCGGAAGAATAGTCCAAAGGCGATCGCGAGACCAGCGAAGGTCTCTATGAGCGCAGCCAGGAGTCCCCACCATTCGTACCCGAAGGTGATGCCGAAAAGGGCCAGTTCTCTGCCGCGATCGGCCATGCCGTCCATCCCGCTCATGAGCTTGGGAAAGCCATGAAGCCATGTGAATCCCAATCCGAAGCCCAGTCGTGCGATCAGCAATCCAAGATCGCGGTAGTGGTCAAATGCATTCAATAGCACGCCTTTCTCCCATGTTTCTGGCGATTGCGTCTGAAGCGAACACCGGGCGAGTATAACCTCCACGATTCAGCCGTCCCACCCGGGGTGCCGTAAATGATGAAACGGATGTCGATCTTGATACGACCAGAGAGCCCTTCCCCCCGAAAAGAGGTTGAATCTGCCCGCCTCCCATCGGACAATCGCACTCCGCATCTTTAGACTGAGGGAGGAAATTATGGCCTTGAGACTTTGGACTCTGGTTGGGCTGATCACGCTCGTTGTGGGAACGGCGACGGCACAGGATGCCATGACCCTGCTGCGGGCGACATCCAGGGCCATGGGGGTCGACGAAGTGCAGGCGATCCGATACACCGGGACGGGCTGGCTGGCGGCCGTCGGACAGGGGTACACCTCTGAGGAAGACTGGCCGCGGGCTGATTTGACCTACACCCGAACGATCGACTATGAAACCCGGGCCTCAGGTGAACAGCTCACACGTCGCCAGGGAGAACATGCTCCTCGAGGCGGCGGCGGCATACCGGTCGTGGACGATTGGGACCAGGAATTCTACGTCAGCGGTGAATACACATGGAACGTACTCCGGGGCGCTGATCCTGTCTTGATGTCCCGCCTTGCGACGAGTAACACCGGCATTCCGCCTGAGGAACGAACGCTGGATATCTGGCTGAGCCCGCATGGGGTGATCAAGGCCGCCCTGGCTGCCGACGATGCGACGGCCACTCCATTGGTGCTCGAAGGCCAGCCCAAAACGATCGTCTCGTTTACGGCGCTGGATAGATTTCGGGTGAACGTGACCATCACCGCGGACAATTTGGTCGAACGCGTCCAGACCTGGGTCCCGAATGCGGTCTTCGGCGACATGGTGCACGAGCACCGCTACACCGATTACCAGGATTACGGTGGCGTTATGTTCCCGAATCTCCTGCACTCGCACCGGGGTGACCCACGTTTGAATCCGGGTCACAATTGGATGGAAGTTCGAGTGGATGACCTGACGCTGAACCCCGCGGACGCTGCGATCGCTGTTCCGGACAGCATTCGATCCGCCGTCGCTCCGTCTGCCGTGACCATTGAGTCACAGGAACTCGCCGAAGGCGTTTGGAAGGTCGCCGGGCAGGGCCACCACAGTTTTGCGGTCGAATTCAGCGATTTCATCGCAGTTGTCGAAGCGCCCCAGGACGAACTGCGATCGCTCGGCGTGATTCGGGAAATCGAGAGGCTGATTCCCAACAAGCCGATTCAATACGTCGTCAACACCCACTACCACTTCGATCATTCGGGAGGACTGCGTACCTACGTTGCGCGCGGCACGACAGTCGTGACGCACGCCGGGAATCTTGATTTCTACGAGAACGTATTCTTCTATCCCTCACCACGGACGCTGGAGCCGGACCTGCTCTCGACTCTCTATCCCTGGTTTCGCGGAAACCGGACCCCGACGATGGAAGGAGTCACCCAGAAGTACGTGATCAGTGACGGCCGGCGAACGCTTGACGTCTATGCCTTGGGCGGCAACGACCACGACGGAAACATGCTCGTGGCCTACTTGCCGACCGAGAAGATCCTGATAAATGCCGATCTCTACTCGCCGCCGGCGAACCCGGGGCGGATACCGGGAGCGAGCAACAACATCCGGGCGCTCAATAGGAACATTCAGCGCTTGAACCTGGATGTGGACACGCACGCCGGTGTACATGGATCGGTGGGGTCGCACGACGTCTTTCTACAGGCTGTCGGTAACTAGCTGTTGGAGTAACCAGGGAACCTGCACTTCAGAACCTGGAACAGATTCTGAAGTGCAGGTTCCTTGCTACTGCAGTTGTGCGGCTACCCGCTCCGTTTCCTGCCACACACGCAACAGGTTCTCCCCCCACAGCTTGGCGATGTCTTCGGGGGAGTAGCCTCGGCGGACCAACTCAAGAGTGACGTTGAAGGTCTCACTCGCATCGTTCCAGCCGGCGACTCCCCCACCGCCGTCGAAATCCGAACTGATTCCGACGTGGTCGATACCGATCAGGTTAACGGCGTAGTCGATATGATCGACGAAATCTGAAACGTTTGCCGCTGGAAACTGTGCGTCGATGGCCGTCATCTGTGCGTCGAAATCCGTTCTTTTTTGAACGTAGTCGGCGCGTTCGGTTGCGGACATTCCTTCCAGGCGCTGGGGCGTCATTGGACCCCGGGGCAGGTCGACTTCTTCGCGAAGCGTCGCTATCGCCGCGTCACGTTCCGGATCGACCTTGACGAAATCGGCCAGTGCGACCGTCTGAATCACGCCGCCGTTTTCTTTCAACGCCAGCAACTGCTCGTCGTCCATATTCCTGGAGACATCGGCTAAGGCTTTGACGCTGGAGTGTGACGCGATCACGGGGGCTTGTGAGAGACGGGAGGCCTCGAGCATCGCTTGCTTGGAGATGTGCGAGACGTCCACCATGATGCCCACCCGGTTCATCTCCGCGATCACCTCTTCTCCGAACGCACTGATGCCTCCATGTTCGGACACCTCATCGCCGAGCTCGGGATTTGGATTGGCCGAATCGCTGATATCGTTGTGCCCGTTGTGAGCGAGCGTGATGTAGCGGGCCCCCAGCGTGTGATACTCCTCGACCAGGTCCAGGTCCTGACCGATTACCCATCCGTTTTCGATTCCTATAGCCGCAACACGTTTACCCGATGCTGCGATTCGTCTGACATCCTCGCTCGAATACGCCAGTTCGCTCTGGTCGGGATACATCTGGTCTGTCATCCTGTGGATCGCATCGAACTTCGTCATCGCCTGTTCTTTGGCGAAACTGTTACCTGTGTCATCGCGCCCACCCTGGCCGACGTAGACGATAAAGAACCCGGCGTCGAGCCCGCCGGCTATCATCTTTGGAATATCGACCTGCCGGTCGCCGCGCACGCCGGGGTCGACTTCTTCGGTGGCAAAGTTGAACGGGATGTCGTTGTGGCTGTCGATTGTGAGGGTCGCGGCGTGGATTTCCCGAGCCAGGGCGATAACGTTTTGTTCGCTGTCGGTGGGCTCTTCTGGTGTGGGTGCGCTGCATGCTGTTACCGCGATACTTGCCAGCAACGCAATCAATAAAAGCTTCATAAACGGTCCAATAGGAGACGTACACTTCAGAATAGGAACCGATTCTGAAGTGTACGTCCCCCTTCAGGAGAGAGTGGATTTGTTGAGGGCCGAAGTATCAATCGGCCCTCAACAATTGCGTTCGGAGGGGCTACCAATGCCTTGGAGCGCTTCGCTGCCCTCGCCCTCCGAGAAACTGGTGCATGTCCGCGACGTTTCCTAGTCTATGGCGAAACAGTAGAAAAGCCCGGCGCCTCCCGTGCCGACAAGTGCCTCCTGGCCGCAACCTCTGGACCCGTGCGCGGAATTCCATGAGGTGTTGCCGCCGCCATTGCGGTCATGGTGGCCCAGCAGCGCGCTGCCTTCACCGCTGTTGGTCCAGTTATTGCAGGTCATGTCGGAGGCCCGCCCGTCTGAGTTCGAGCCCGTCAGTATGTCGTGCCGATTGGGCTGATCACCCCGGCCGTTGATCGTGTCACCGGTTTGGCTGAGTGCGGTTCCCTTGTGCAGGTTGTTTCGGTCACGCTGAACGTCGCCGTGGAGGTCCGCGACGTTCCCAGCGATCATCTCGCTATTGGAGTTATACCAGGGACCGGAGCCGATGCGGTCACGGGCGTTGACGCCACCCGGGCCAGTCGTGCTCAGGTATGCGTGCCATGTCTTGTTCGAACCGGTGGCTTCGCCGAGTGACTGGCAGTGTGCGTCCGCACCTGCAAGGCCGCCCAGATCGGCGCCGTTGCCGGAGCCTACGCTGGTGACAAAAAAACTCATGGGTTGATCTGCAGCCTGACCCCGCTGGGCCTCACCCGGTTGAACGGCGAGGAATAGAAGCACGATGGCAGCAAAAGCAAAGTAGATTCTTTTCATATGTTGATCTCCTTCTAGATACTGGTATTTCGGGAGCTGTAAGTCTACCAGCGAAGTCGCCTGTTTCTACTCGGGTAAAGCGAAAACGAAAATATTATTCGTACTGCTTGGAGACAATTCTCTTGCGAGTCGGTTGAGGCCACTCGTCGCCAAGGCATTCCCTGTGCTCACAGCGATGAACTGCCGGCCTTCGACCGAATAGCTGATCGGATAACCGGTGACCTGGGAGCCCAGGTTGACCTCCCACAGGACTTTTCCGCTTGACTGATCGAAAGCACGGAACCGTCCATTGGTATCGCCACCGAACAACAATCCCCCTCCCGTCGTCACAAGCGAAGTCGTACCGGCCCGTTGTTCGTACTTCCAGACTGTTTCACCGGTCTCGACGGAAATGGCTTCTATTGTTCCGATGTTAGTCGTTCCCGGTGCGATGATCGATTCCATACGAATCCCGTAGCGCGATTCCTGGCGGCTTCCCGGTTCGTCCAGAAAGTCAAAGGTCGGTCCCGGTTCGTTCGACGTCGCGTTCATGCAGGTGTTCTGCAGCGGGAAGTACATCACGTTGTTGAGCGGACTGTAAGCGCCTGCCATGAAGTTCTTGCCACCGTTCGCATTCGGGCATACGAGCCGTTGCTGGCCCGGAGCAGTGAAGAGCATTTCCGGATTGACTCTAACTTCACCGGTTGCACCATCGATTGCGTCGACGACCGTCTGACTGATCGTCGGCCGTGCCCAGAGGAATTCGCCGGTTTCCCGGTCCAGCGTGTAAACAACGCCTGTCTTGCCTGGGATTCCGGTGAGGACCCGCCGGGTTTCACCGGGCCGGATATTGGGGTTGATCCAGCTGACTGCGTTCGCATCCGGCGCCACCGCGGTGTCGATGAGCAAACGTTCAAAGGGATGGTCGAGATCCCAGTGGTCGACGATGTGCTGGTAGTACCAGACGATTTCGCCCGTGTCGACATCGAGCGCCAGAGTCGAATTGTGATAGAGGTATTTGTCGTCGTTGTCACCCATCAGAAACTTAGCTGCGGGTGAGGTGACCGAAGTTCCGAAATACGCGAGACCCAACTCGGCGTCGTAGCTGGGAACCATCCACGTGCCGACGTGCCACCGTCTTTCGTAGGGAACATCGCCCCAGGTCTCATCTCCAGGCTCTCCAGGCCGGGGAATTGTTCCTGTTCGCCAAATTTCCTCGCCGGTTCGTGCATCGTGAGCAGTGATGACACAGGCTTCGGGGCCGCCCTCAGCATGGCAACTCCGGCCTGAGAGCACCTTCCCGTCGGCAATCAGTACGCCACCGGTATGCTGGGCTGAGTTGACCCGGTAGTCGAGTATCTGGTTTTCCCATTCCAACGCGCCGGTCTGGGCATCGAGTGCAAAGACGTAGGAGTCCCCGCTGGTGTCGATAATGCGGTCTTCATAGATAGCCAGGTTCCGTTTGATTCCCGGAACCCGGATGAATTCGGTCAGATCTTCGGGCCATTCGCGGCGGTACTCCCACAGCTGATCTCCGGTGGCCGCATTCATGGCTTGAATGACGTCGTTCGGGTTCGGAAGGTACATCACGCCGTCGTGGATGAGGGGCGTCGCTTCCTGGATACCGTCGGACATGCCGCGGGACCAGACCATGCGCAAATCTCCAACGTTGTCCCGGTTGATCTGATCCAGAGGGCTGTAACCCCAGCCGTCGGGTGTTCGGCGCCACGTGAGCCATTCGCCCGGATCGGGATTTGCGAGCATCGCGTCCGTGACGGGAACGAAGTCGCTCTGTACCGGCGGCGCCGATGGTGCCGATCGTGCCCAGGTCGGCGTGGCTGTGGAGAATGCGACTGCCAGAACGGCGATCGCCAGATAATAGCGTTTCATCAGGCCCCCTTCTTTACCTCTTCAATGAATGAACGAGACGACATATTAACAATTTGTTCCGGAATGGAACTGCTGAATCTATTCACGCCACCCGAAGCCCTTGTCGGTGGGCGGAAGGTAATCGGCGTGGCATCATCAAGGAATCGGCGAAGGAGCCGGACTTCAGCGATCCAGTTCGATCTCGAGTTCCGCTCCGTAAAGCATCGTTCTGTCGTTGTCCCGGGCAGCCCACTTCATCAATGTTTGAACGTTGGGCTCCAAGCGCCCATCGAACACAGTGTCACCATTAGCCACGACGCGGATGGGCACGCTGAAGTCGAATTGATCCGGCGACAGCAGGAGAGTGAACCGAGCGACTCCGGTTGTCGTCGCCTGTACCGTGTTGCCGTTCCGTACCAACTCGACATGGCCCGAAGGCATCGTGCGTGAAAACAGAGGATCACTACTTGCTGGAAAGCGCCCGATCGGATCCGATTCGAGCGACACGGTCTGCATCTGGCTTCGCGGCTGAAACTCGTCGATTACCAGCCAGTGCGCCCGGTTGTAAGTCAGATCCGCGGTTTCCCAGGACAAAGTATCCGGGTGCGGGTCTCGCGGATTGTCAGCCACAAACTGCTCGAAGGTATCCTTCATCTCGGGCCACCACGACGTATTGTGCCCGGCATCGGGCTGAGGGTGGTAGGCGGTTCGGACTCCGTTGTTCCTCATGTGCCTGACGAAGGGTTCCACTGTAGACGTCGGGTAGAGACGATCCTGGCCACCGTTGATAACGAACCACGGTTTGTTGCGCATGTTGGCTGGAAACGATGTGCCGTCGTCGAGCCGGCTGTTGGCCAGCACCATGATGAATCCGTTGAGCGGGAGGAAGCTGGCATAGGGAGTCACCTCATGCATCCCGACGTAATACGCTCCCGTGCCCCCATCGGAAACACCGGAGACCACGATGCGGTTCTCGTCAATGTTATAGGAGCGCTTCAGCTTGTCGATTATGGCATTCATGATGGCGACCTGGCCCCCGCTCCACCACGCGACATCCAACCACGCGTAGGGCAGGACGTAGATCTGTTCGGCGCCCGGTAAATTGATTTCGCCCGAACCCCGGGGTTGATTGCTGGTCCGCCGTCCGATACCACCATGGAGTTGAAACCGAACCTGGTATCGCTGGTTCGGATCATAGTTATCCGGGACGTTGAGCGAGTAGTAGTGTTCGATCCCTGCGTCTGTCCGGTTGTTCATCGCGAGAATACCCGTAGCTTGGGGAAGGTACTCGCGACCGCGTGAGAGCCGTTCGTATGCCTCTTCAAAGGTCACTCCGGTGTCGACGAGGGTGTTGACCAGACCCTGGGCCCGGGCCGGAGAGCCGGCAGCCCAGAACTGCTCGAACGCCTCTTCGGTGGAAGCCGGCGTGTCTTGAGCCGCGGGTGCAGAGAGCGTCAATGCGGCCAATACGGAAACGAAAAGCAGCGGCTTCAAAGCGTTTAACATTTGAGTGTGTGCCATTCCACGGTCTCCTTCCTCCTTCTTAACTTGCGGCTCAACCCTCTGTGATATCGACCTGGGTACCGATCGCTTCGGTGATGAATGCGGCTTCGACTTCGAATCAGATCAAATTATATAGATTTCAAATACTACTGCCCCACGCGCAACGAGATCAACCAACCGGGGAAGGGTTTTCAGCGATATTTGGCGATGATAGACTGCGGCTCTCGATTCCAACTCGTTCAGGGAGACTTCTGATGTCCTTGACTCGTTTGCTCATCGGCACACGAAAAGGCGCTTTTTTCATGAGCGGAGACCGTTCGCGTAGAAAGTGGACCGTCTCGGGTCCCCAGTTCCTTGGACATATCGTTCACCACCTCGTTTTGGATCCCAGGAACCGGAAGACCATGCTAGCCGCCGCCCGGACCGGGCACCTCGGACCCACGGTATTTCGTTCCACCGACCGCGGTCGCTCCTGGCAAGAGGCCGAACGTCCGCCTGCGTTTCCAAAAGCTGGCCGGGGGAAGCCGGTCCGTGCTGTCAACCACGTATTCTGGCTCACACCCGGCCACGTGAACGATCCCGGTGTGTGGTATGCGGGTTCTTCCCCTCAGGGCTTATTCCGCTCCGAAGACGACGGTCGAAGTTGGAAGGGCGTTCGCGGGTTCAACGAACATCGAAAGCATTTTGACTGGGTTGGTGGCGGTCAGGACGGAACGCCGGATGGGCCGAAATTGCATTCGATCTTGATTGATCCGCGAAATTCGAGCCACATGTATATCGGCATGTCCAGTGGTGGCGTGTTCGAGTCCACCGACGGCGGCGCCGACTGGCGGCCGCTGAATGCGGGTTGCACGGCGGACTTCATACCCACACCCAATCCCGAATATGGTCACGACCCGCACAACCTCCAACTGCACCCGCTCAAGCCCGACCGCTTGTATCAACAGAATCATTGTGGGATTTACCGGATGGACCGGGCGGAAGGCCGCTGGGTGAGAATTGGTGAACGCATGCCGAAGACGATCGGAGATATCGGCTTCCCCATCCTCCTCGATCCTCAAGACCCCGATCGTGTGTGGGTTTTCCCCATGGACGGGACGTCCGTATGGCCGCGCACGAGTCCCGGGGGCCGGCCCGCGCTGTATCGTACCGTGAACGGAGGAAAGAGCTGGAAGCGCTTGGACAAGGGCCTGCCTCGGTCGAACGCCTGGTTTACGGTTTTCCGTCAGGCAATGGCCCGGGATGAAGAGAAACGCATGGGCATCTATTTCGGGACGACTGCGGGTGAGGTCTGGGGCAGTCGAAACGAAGGAGACTCGTGGCATTGCCTCGCACGCCACCTGCCGGAAATCTATTCGGTCGAAATCGTCGGTGTCACCTGAGAAGGCCAAAGTGAAGGTGCACATACCCGGGCCCCTGCGATCCTACACCGCGGGCTTGCGCGTGGTTGAAGTCAAGGGAGAGACCCTAGCCGACCTGTTCCTTTCTCTGGATGACGCTTTCCCCGGTCTTCGGTTCCGGATTGTTGACGAGCAAGACCGAATCCGGGAACACATCAAGATATTCGTCGACTCGGAACAACATAAAGAACTGTCCTTCACCGTGAACCCTCGCTCCGAGGTTCAGATCGTCTGTGCGTTGAGTGGGGGACTCGACTGCGTCCATGGTCGAATAGCACCAATCATGAGCTGCTATAGTCAACGTTCATGTGTGGCCGATACACCGCCTCTGCAGCGCAAGCAGTCATAGAGGACTACTTCGGCGCTGAATTTTCTGAAACCCACATTCCGTCCTACAACGCCAGCCCGGGTCAGCACCTTCCGGCTATTCTCGACACAGAGCCCGGAAAGATTGTCTCTGTGTTGTGGGGGATAAAGCCGTCCTGGGGGAAACATCCGAGCCGCCTCCTGATAAACGCGCGATCAGAGACTGTCAACCAACGCCCGACGTTTCGGCAGTCTTTCCAGAAGCGCAGATGCCTGATTGTTGCTGACGGATTTTACGAGTGGCAGTCCACGAAAGACGGTAAGCAGCCGTTCAGGATAATGCTGAAGACTGGGGAGCCCTTTGCATTTGCCGGTATCTGGAAAGAATTCGACGGTCTGCCTGCCTACGTGATCCTGACCACGGAGGCCAACCGTGTGATGCGGACTATCCATGAGCGGATGCCGGTCATCTTAGAGCGTGGGCAACTGGTGACCTGGCTCGATACTGACCTGCCGGAGGGCGATGCTCTGGATTTGCTGTGTCCCTATCCCGAGGACGCGATCACTGCTTACCCGGTCTCCCGGGCCGTGAACAGTTCGAAGAACCAGTCTTCGGATTTGATCGAACCTCAGAGTTCCTGATGATCTTCAGAGCCATCGCTCCTTAAATTGGATTGCAGTAGTGATAAAGTCTTATAAGCCACTGCAATCCGGTGCATGCTGGCGGGAACTCACGAAATCCATCGCCTCCAGAGGTAGGGCAGTATTGTGAAGTTGATCATGACCACTGCGATCCAAATCTTGCTAGAGGTAATATCGTGATTACACTACTGCGATCCGAGCCTGAATAACACCGGATCAAAAATACCAGCGCCATCGTTAGATCGCAGTAGTAAATCATTAGAAATAACTACTGCGGTTCATGTCGTGCTAGATCCTAGTTTATAAATTTCGCTACTGCAAATCGAGGTACTCTGATTCTGACCCACGAATGGATGGCCTCCCGTCGGACCACGGTAGTATATTATTATTATCGAATACTGCATTTCAGACCATGCTAGAGCTTAGACGTGAAATTAACTACTGATCCGACCAAGAGGACACCAGATCTCGGGCTCGTCTTTTGCACTCCTGCGGGCGTCAAGAACGTCGAGATCAAGAACGAAGTGATCGTCGGAGAGTGGACGGATGAAGACCTTTTACTGACGCACCAATTCGAAAGAAGAGGAGTGATCGCAGAGGAGTTTGTCAGTTGTTCGAGCGATCCAGAACGCGTTGCCGAGTTTACAAAGAAGTACGGCCCTTTGTTTTTCGAGGAGAAACCGAATTGGGTCCGAGAATATTTTGGAGCCACCTACACGGCTTTCTTTGAACGGATCAAGCCCTTGCGAGGGGTCGCTCTTTCCGATACTGCTGAGGTGGATCGGCAGTTTCCAGATCGGCAAAAACCCTTCGAAGTCGATATAAGGGAATGGCTCTCGGCCCAAACCGGTTTTCGGAATACCTGGAGCGTCATCAGTGCATGGCCGAAAGGCAGAGAGAAAGCCATGCCTATCATCGGAACGCTTCCGGGTGAGGAATTTCGTTTAGTCGATGGGCAACTCACATTTCGAACCGCAGACCTTCACCGCTTCTTGCTTTTGGATCTGTTTTCAGTTGCTAGTGAACGCATACGAGTCTGCAGACGCACTGACTGCGACAAAGTTCCCTATTTCATCGCCGCCCACCTTGGACAGTGGTATTGCTCAAGAATGTGCTCCGACTGGGCACAGCGCGAACATCGGAGGAAGTGGTGGGCGAAAAACGGCAAGGAAATGCGCGAGCGGCAGAACCTAGCAAAGAAGAAAAAAATAAAACAGACCAGGGGTTAGGAACTAAGGGACGGAGACCTAATTCAATATGACCTCATCTGGTGAGATCCCTTACGCGGTGACAGCCCCGAATTTGGTCTCCGTCATCTATACCTCGTCCCCTGACTCCGGTTATTCCATTGACCGGGTTAATTCCGCGTAAATTCCCTGTGGCCCCTGGCCGCCGCGTCCGGAAAGATCCCAGCCCAAGTCTTCACTCTCGAGACTGATGAGGAATTCATCTGACGACATACCTTGAGAAATTAGTTCTCTCGCGCGCGTTTCGAGAGCGGCAAACTTGTTTCGAAACACCCGGACTTCGTCTTTGGTCAGCAGTGCGCCGTGTCCCGGAATGGCTGTAACGAAGTCCAGTTCCAGCATGCTGTCGAGCGTGTCCACCCATTCCACGAAGCTTCCACCGTTATTGAAGTCGATGAAGATGTTTCCTGTGTTGAGTAGATCGCCTCCGTGGATGACTCGGAGGTCGGGGAAGTAAATGACCGAATCGCCATTGGTGTGACCGCGGCCCATGTGGTGTGCCTGGACTTCCACGTCACCGACAAAAACGGCGGTCTCATTGGAAAAGATGATCGACGGTGGACCGGTCTGACTGTTTCTCAGGATGTTGGCCCGCACGTTCTTGTGTGCGATCACCGGTGCATTGCCGGCGAACTGGGCGTTGCTGCCGGTGTGGTCGCCATGGTGGTGCGTGTTCAGGACATATTTGACCGGTTCATCCGTGACACTTCGGATGTTGGTCATGATTTCGTCGTAGTTCCGTTCGAACTTGTCATCGATAACGATGACACCGTCGCCGGTGACGCGGACACCGATGTTACCTCCGGGTCCTGTGATCATGTACAGGCCGTCAACGACTTCAGTGATGGCAAGCGGCGGTTGGGCTTGCTGCGCTTGAGTAAACGCAGTCACTGTGGCGGCGCCTACACCGACCAAGGCCGCCAGGGCGATAACCAGAATCTTGTTACGCATCGACTGATCCTCCAACGATTAGGGGACTTAGTTAAGTGACGGAGACCGAATTCACAGCAATCATATCCGTTGAGGGCCGTTTGATGAAAAGAGATCTGTATCTGAGTCCGACCCTTTCGGATTGGCTGCAGATTTCCGCTGTCGGAGAACGCGGCCGGAAAAACGTTCCATCTCTCTAAGAAACGCTTCGTGTTTGCAGGGTACGCCCGGGAACGTGTTTGCCTGAATCTCCAGATCCAGCTTGGGATCGTTGTCAGGACATTTTCAGTCGGTCCAGGCCCGTCCCTGAAGCCGTGGTTTCCAGTCCGGGTCCAGCAATGGGTCCGATTTACCGTGGTATCGTGCTCGGGTGCTCGACCACGGTTAGTTCTGGGCCCGCCGGTCGATCTCCAGACAATAGATCGCGCGATTGCTTAATTGTGGGATCCGGAGTGGGATCCGGAACGTCCGTTCGATTTGCAGTGGCAGTTCCTGGCGGTCGGCCGCATCTCGGGGGGACCGTCGTATCGCAGTCGGCCGTCTATGGCCGTGCGCTAGTGTACCCCGCTCGAAGTAATGTAACTAAAATAGCTTTCCAACGTCCAATAGAGAATGAGGAAAGCACCGACCATTGAATTGGATGACAAGCAGCGGATGGAGTTGGAGCGACTGAGTCGAAGCCGGAGTACATCGGTCCGGTTGGCGGAACGATCCCGAATTGTATTACTGGCCGCTGAAGGTCGGAACAATTATGAGATCGCCGCCCGCTTGGAGATCACGCGCCAGAAAGCGGGCCGCTGGCGCAATCGTTTTGTGGAACAGGGCTTGGCTGGGATCGAAAAGGATGCGCCGCGAAGCGGACGGATTCCCACGATCAGTCGCCGGAAGCGAGCCCGGATCGTCAAGAAGACACTGGAAGAGAAGCCCCCGAACGCGACGCACTGGAGTCGGGCCTCGATGGCGAAGGCCGTTGGCGTGAGCGAGTCCACGGTCGGGAAAATCTGGCGGGTCCATGGACTGAAGCCTCATCTGTCACGAACCTTCAAACTATCCAACGACAAACGATTCGCCGAAAAGCTGGAGGATGTGGTCGGTCTGTATCTGAGCCCACCGGAAAACGCCATTGTCTTGTCCTGCGATGAGAAGAGCCAGATGCAGGCCCTGGACCGCACGCAACCCGGGTTACCTCTGAAGAAGGGGCGGTGTGGCACCATGACCCACGATTACAAACGTAACGGGACAACCACGCTTTTCGCCGCGCTCAACATCCTGGACGGTTCGGTCATCGGAACCTGCATGCCAAAGCATCGCCATCAGGAATGGATCCGGTTTCTGAATCAGATCAAACGCGCCATGCCGAAAGATAAGGAGATCCACATTATTTGCGACAACTATGCGACTCACAAACATCAGAAAGTCGTCAACTGGCTCAAGCGTAACAAGCGTTTTCATGTGCACTTCACGCCAACCAGTGCGTCGTGGCTCAACATGGTCGAGCGCTTTTTCCGGGATCTGTCCGAGCAACGACTCCGGCGTGGCGTTTTCCGCTCGGTCCCCGAGTTGATCCAGGCCGTGGAGGACTACCTCGCTCGTCACAATGAAGACCCGAAACCCTTCATCTGGACTGCAACGGCTTCCGACATCCTTGCTAAAGTCCAGCGCGGCCGGCGAAATCTTGATAAGTTACAGTCTGTTTAACGGGGACCACTAGTCCCTGAACAAGCGTGATTGACGAGGAAATGATAGTGCAATAAGAGCGGAAGTACCCGAAATGCCCCCTCTCCGTGCGAAAAAAACCTTGAACAGATTCTTCGGAAAAGGAGGCATTTCAGATGAACGATTATACGCGCAAGAACATGAGGAACCGCAAGCGGCGAATCGAACGTCGGCTTGGGGACCGGCATTGGACGGATCAGGTAGAGCCGATGTTTTCGGCGAGCAACATTCAGTACGAGATGGGAGAGCGGACGCGGGGCACATCGGTTGGTGGTATCGGGACGATGCAACTGGTGGCGCGGCGGACCGGGCTGATCGAAGCCATCGACAAGGGCGTGCATGTGTTGAAGCGGCACCTGCCGTATCACGAGTCGGATCACGTGCTGAACATCGCCTACAACGCCTTGAGCGGAGGAACGTGCCTGGAAGACATCGAACTGCGGCGCAACGATGCGGTGTATCTGGATGCGCTGGGAGCGCAACGGATTCCGGATCCGACGACGGCGGGAGACTTCTGCCGGAGATTCGAGGCCGACGACGTGGAGTGTCTGATGGAGGCAACCAATCAAGTCCGGCTCGGAGTCTGGCGACAGCAACCGGCGGCGTTTTTCGAAGAAGCGGTGTTGGACGCGGACGGGACACTGGCCGAAACCACGGGGGAATGCAAGCAAGGGATGGACGTGGCCTACGACGGGACGTGGGGATATCACCCGCTGATGATCTCGCTGGCCAACACCGCCGAACCGCTGTATCTGGTCAATCGTAGCGGCAACCGGCCGTCGCATGAAGGAGCCGCGGTCCGGTTCGACCAAGCCATCGCATTGTGCCGGCATGCGGGGTTTCGCCAGATCCTGCTGCGCGGGGACACGGACTTCAGCCAGACCCGGCATCTGGACGGATGGGACGACCAGCAGGTGGGTTTCATATTCGGGATTGACGCGATGGCGAACCTGAAGGCCCGGGCCGATGAACTGGAGCCGCGCCAGTGGAAGCGCCTGGAACGGCCCGCGAAATACGACGTGGCGACCGAACCGCGCCAACGTCCCGACAACGTGAAGGAAGAGATCGTTCGGCAGCGCGGTTTCGACAATATCCGCTTGCAGGGTGAGGATGTGGCCGAGTTTCGGTATCGACCCGGAGCCTGCGATCGGGACTACCGTGTCGTCGTGGTGCGGAAGAATCTGTCGGTGGCCAAAGGAGAGCAGGTGTTGTTTGACGACATCCGGTACTTCTTCTACATTACCAACCGTTCGGATCCGGCCGACCAGATTGTGATGCGTGCCAATCAACGGTGCAATCAGGAGAATCTCATTGAGCAGTTGAAGAACGGCGTTCAGGCGTTGCGGATGCCGGTCGGAGATCAGACCAGCAACTGGGCCTACATGGTGATCGCGTCACTGGCCTGGACACTGAAAGCGTGGTTTGCATTGCTGCTTCCCGAAACCGGACGTTGGGGCCAAAAATATCAGGCTGAGAAGCAAACCGTGCTGCGCATGGAGTTCAAAACCTTCTTGAACGCTTTCATGCTTGTGCCGTGCCAACTCGTGCGCACCGGGCGGCGCATTCTGTTCCGGATCCTGGCCTGGAACCGGTGGTTGCCGGTCTTGTTCCGCGGGGTGGATGTGTTGCGTCAGCCTCTGCGATGTTGACCCGATCATGACTCTGAGCCCGGGCGATCGAGGTCCCGGTTTCTGTCAACCGTCCAACACCAGCGAGGCTGAACTGAAACAGATTCAACAGAAACTCGATACCTGGAACAGGCCATCCGGGAACGGGATTCTATGCCTCGAATTCTATCGGCGCGAACTGGGCCTCGGCGGACTGGTTATGCGCTTGTTTTGGGACTAGTTTACGTAACGTCCCTATGCATTAAGTCGGGACAGCGTATAAAATTCAGGGGTGCTGGCGGGAACCCGATCCCTGCAAAGCCGGGGATGGCCGCTGGTTTTTCAGACACCGCGGCAAGCGGCACTGGTCGGCATGATGATCGGTATCGAATTGAAGTTCCTGGATATCTGCAGAAAAATCGTGCATGGACTTCACGATTGTTATGATTTTAAGCGAGGCTCTTGTTTACACAATTGACTGTAGTTGGGACCAGAAGGTTTCTGTGACACAGCACGAAGATCGGGAATCCTGATTTCGACCCCGCTCACGGGGAAAGCCACTTGGAGAACTTATGAAAATTAAGACTGCGGGCACGATCGCTTGTACCTTGCTTGGATTGATTCTTGTGTCAGATACGATTGCTGTCGCTGGGCAAGGAAACGCTGGAGGACAGCGTACTTTCCGGCAACCGACACCGGTTAAAGAGGTGATGGTTACCGCCATCCCCGGGGTTATCGCGGCGGGCTCTCAATGGACGCTCGTCTGGCAAGGACCCGACAACGCCGACGGCATCATCGGAACCGAAGAAGGTGGCCTGTTGTTTGCGCAGGAACAACCCAGCACAATCGGCATGCTGGACACGAACGATCAATTTTCTATTTTTGTCAGAGACACCCGTGGGACCGGAGCGGTAGCTATCGACAGCAATGGTCGAGTTCTGGGAGTGGAGCGGACCTGTTCGGATCCGGGCGGAAATCCTGAGGAATGTCGTGAGCTACCGGAACTGGTGGTTCTATGGCCAACGCGGGAGACGCTGGCAAGCAAGTTCGGAGACCAGACGTTCTGGCGCATGGGCGAAGTCGTCGCTGACTCGAAGGGTGGCGCCTATTTCAACGACAATACGCCGGGACTTTACTACTTCAGCGCCGCCGGCGAAGTCAGCCTGGTTGCAGGCGATGAAGTGAGCTCGAACGGCCTGGCGCTGAGTCGCGATGAAACGATCCTCTACTCAACCAATGGCAACACGATCGTGACCTTCGATGCCCGGCCGGATGGGACCACTAGTAATCAACGAACCTTTGCCACTTTGGAAGGCGGCGCTAGGGGAGACGGTATGTGCATCGACTCTGAAGGCCGTCTCTATGTTTCCGCAGGCGATACCGGCATTCAGGTATTCGATCGCTTGGGACAGCACCTTGGCTCCATTCCTCTTCCAAGGTCTGCTTCGAGCTGCGCGTTTTCCGGACCAGACAAGAAGGTGCTGTACGGGAAGGGTGCAGGCATGACCGGCCCGGACGGCCAAGAGTACAGAACTCCTGCGGGTGTGCGGAATAACGCCAAAGCGATCTACAGAATAAACATGATCGCTCAGGGCTTCCTCGGTCGTCCGAAATAACGCACTCGGCAGGTTAGTGTCAACTTAGGGAAAGGTGAATTCGGGGACGGAGCCTGAATTCGCGGCGGTCCTATGCGTTGAGACCCGTTCGATGGAAGGAGGTTGGTTTCGTTAATTTGACAGTACCAATTGAAGGAAGGTTTGTCAGTGACAACGATAGGCTCAGGCCCGAATCGCAGGGGACGCCTATCGATCGTGTCGGCGCTTGGCGTTGGGGCCGAGCCCGGAGGAGGAAGCTCGATGTTCAGGAATGTGTTAGCCGTAATGGCCGTCGCTCTCACCATAGTAGCCGCCTCGCAAGGACTCAGGGCTCAAAGGCCGCGCGTTCCGACTGCCGAGGCGCTGGCGGCATCCGAGGGGGCTCAACAGCACATCGGCGCGGCGATGGCGCTGGCCCGGTCCGATCTGATCGCTGAAGCGGAGTCATTCTGCTCGCCGACGGGTCCCCGGCGGGCTGCGCTGGTGAGGCAGGACGCTGGGCTGCCGCCGATCGAAGACTACGTCATGGAACCGGTGCGGGTTTTCGAGAACCTCTATTACATCGGCTTCAACGACGTGGGCGCTTGGGCCATCGAAACGAGCGAGGGCCTCATCCTGATGGATACCCTCAACTCCCCCGACGAGGCCCGCGACGTGCTGGTCCCGGGCCTCGAGAAGATGGGCCTCGACCCCGCCCAGATCAAGTACATCGTTATCGGGCATGGTCACAATGACCACGTGGGTGGGGCGTCCTATCTCCAGGAAACGTACGGAGCACGGATCCTGATCAGTGGCCCGGATTGGGATCTGGCGCTCTCCGACGAGCGGCCGAGGCCGACGCGGGACATGGTCGTGACCGATGGCCAGGAGCTGACACTGGGAGACACGACGGTCACCCTGGCGCTCACCCCCGGCCATACGGCGGGCACACTGGCCATGTTGGCACCGGTCAAGCACCTGGGGCGCACTCACACGGTGTTGTTCTTGAGCGGCACGGGGATGCCGACTCAGGAATCGCTCGCGGTCTTCAAGCACGTGTTCGACGACTTCGCCGGGCCGTTAAGGGCGGAGACCGCACTTGGCGCCCACCCTGGGATCTCGATGAATACGCTCGAATTTCACGAGCAGTTGCGCCAGCAGTATCCGGAAGGAGCGCACCCCTTGCTCATCGGCGAAGAGCCATTCGACCGCTACATGTCCATCATGCTGGAGTGCGCCAGCGCGAAGCTCGCGGCGTTGGAGTAGTTTGGGAATGACCGCTTTTGGCCGATAGGGGAAGTCAGCGTCCTAGACCCCGAAGTGGCTGGTCTGTAATCCGCACATCTACGTATCGGCGACTTTTCATCGGCTCAGTCTGCCAGCGGTGCGTCAACTTGACAATGCCCCGCCCGATCCAGTTTCCTGTAACGAACGGCCTCGGCAATGTGCGGAGGCGCAATGTTGTCGGCGCGGTCAAGATCCGCAATCGTTCTTGCCACCTTGAGGATTCTGTTCCAGCCACGTGCCGAAATGCCGAGTCGGGTAACGGCAGTTTCGAGCATCCGGTCGCACTCCTCCGTCAACCCGCAATGCAGTCTCACCTGATCGGGCTGCATCTGCGCGTTCACGTAGTTTCCAGAATCACCCAGACGTCTGAACTGTCTGTGCCGTGCCCCAACGATCCTTTTCCTTATTTCCAAAGACGCTTCCGCAGCCTTCCCGCCCGACATGTCCTTGTAGGGTATCGCGGGAACATCGACGTGCAGATCGATGCGGTCGAGAAGCGGCGGACCGGAAATTCGCGAACGATAGGCCTGAACCTGTCTGGGTGTGCACTGGCATTCGTGCAACGGGTTTCCCAGTTGACCGCAGTGACAGGGATTCATTGCGCCCACCAGGACGAGCGATGCAGGGAAACTCAGAGTGGCCTGAACCCGCGCGATCGAGACGCATGAATCTTCCAGCGATTGTCGGAGTCCTTCCAGCAGGTGCCGCGGAAATTCCGGCAATTCGTCTAGAAACAAGACACCGTTGTGTGCCAGACTGACTTCGCCGGGTCGGGGAATGGTGCCTCCGCCAACCAGGCCGGCTCTCGAAATGCTGTGGTGCGGAGCCCGGAAGGGTCGGGTGGTGAGCAGTCCCGCTCCAGGATGCAGGAGTCCCCCCGCGGCATGGATCCGGGTGACCTCAAGATTTTCGTCGAGGGTCATTTGCGGCATGATCGACGGAATTCGCCGGGCCAACATCGTTTTGCCCGACCCGGGCGGGCCTATCATCAGAATGTTGTGTCCTCCGGCGACGGCCACCTCGATAGCCCGTTTTGCGTGATGTTGCCCTCGGACATCCTTGAAATCTTCAAGCGGATCTGGTTCCTGATCGAGCATGCGGTCGGCGTTCACGTAATGTGCGGAAACTTCTCCCGTGCCGTTGAGAAAACCGGCGACCTCAGTGAGCGTATGCATGGGATACACCGACACGCCTTCGGCTACAGCCGCATCGTTTGCGTTTTCAAACGGGACGATCAGCTTCGTAAATCCTGTTGTTCGCGCAAGCAACGCGAGTGAGAGGCAGTTTTTTACCGGTCTGAGATGTCCGTCCAGAGAGAGCTCGCCGGCCATGAGGAGTCTTCCGACATCTGCTTGAATCGCTCCGGTGCCCTTGAGCACTCCAATAGCCATCGGGAGGTCGAAGGCAGCTCCTTCCTTTCTGATACCTGCGGGCGCGAGGTTGACGGTGATTTTGCGGAACGGAACTTCAAAGCCACTGTTTCGAATCGCTGCATGGATACGGGCGCGTGACTCGCGGATCGCGGCGTCCGGAAGACCCACAATTTGGAATTCGCCGTTACCGCCGGGTGAAATATTAACTTCGACTTCGACCAGGGAAGCATCGATGCCGTAAACGGCACCACTCAAAGTTTTGGTGATCATGGATTGAAATTTGAAAGGGGAAAGGCAGGGCGGATCCAGTTTACTCGTAGTCAAACTCAGAGACAAGGAATCCGGGCACCAGGGGTGCGACCCGGATCGGGAAGGGACCGACCTGGGTCACCGGAATTTGCTCCCGGTAACCCAGACTTTACGGCAGGATGAGTGCGATCTTCGTGCCTACTCGGCCCCGGCGACCACGGTGAAGCTGATCATCTCGCAGAGACCCTCAACCGCCTCGTGCAGGTCGTTTCCCGCCTGAATCGTGAACGTGTACTCGCCGGGTTCCAACTGCATGTCGATCGTGTTCGAGCCGTCTCCAAAGTGAATCCACTCCGGGTTGTTCTGGGGAATCATGGTTCCCGTCGCCAGGCACTCCCCAGCCGTGCCCACATGGTGATGCGCGATGCCCTCTCTGGGCGTTTCCACTGTGCCCTCGGGCACGGGCGCGATCTCATAGTTCACCGCTTCGAATTCGAGATGGGCGAGAGTACCCACTTCAGCGCCGGCATCCGGAGAGATCCAGACCAGACGAGGTGTCACGTCCTCGACTGGAGCCGCGGCTACTGGCTCCACAGGTTCTTCGGGCATGTCGGCAGCTCCACACGCCGCCAATGCAAATATCGTCAGGGCCAACACGGCCCACCGTACACCAAGCGCAAGGGTCATCCTTTTTACAATTCGGTCTACATCCTGGCTCGCAAACATGAACTCACTCCTCTTAATTGTGTTTTCGAAAAGCTTGGGAGCGATAAGGTATCCTTCATCGCCCATTCTCAGCACCGCTTTGCCCAACAAATATTTAGCGACTCGTTCAGCGGGTGTGCGCCGGCGGAAAGACGTCGTTGTAGACCATCGACGCCAGGCAAATGTCTGTGGCTGTATCAAGAACAGCCATCCCTGTCACAGCAAAGAGCCGGAGACGGGGATCAAACCCGCAACGTCCAGCTTGGGAAATTGGACTTCGAATGTCAACAAAGGATATGCCATTCACGGAGTTAAATGCGTTTACTGAAAACTGCTGAGCTTTGCTGTTTTTCCCAAAGCCGGAGCTTAACGAAGTATTTTCCAGGGAGCGCCTGTTGATCTCAGAAAGTAATCCGCATGCCCTGGCCGGATAACCGGTTCCGGACTTTCCGCCGGACGTAACCCAGTATGAAACGTTTGATGGGATAGCGTGTCGGTGGGAACAGGAGGAGCAGTCCCGCGATGTCGGTCAGCAGTCCCGGGGTGATCAGGACAAGGCCCGCGATGAGGACCAGAAGGCCGTCAAAGAGTTGCTCGCTCGGGATCGTACCCGAGGCCAAATTCCGCTGGATGCGATGGAAGATGCGGAATCCTTCGAGCCGTGCGAGGTACGCCCCCAGGATGCCCGTCCCAAAGATCAACAGCAGCGTGTCGATTGTGCCGAGACGCCGCCCGATTTCGATGAGCAGAGTGAATTCCAGAATCGGGATGACGATGAACATCGACAGGAGAATGCCGAATATTTTCATGGGTTTATGATAGCATGGGCGGCGTGAGGCACTTGGCGATCGCTGTAGCGCTCGTTCGCTATTACTTCCGCATTGTCCCCCCCCGCTGGTATCTCCGGTACCCCTTCCTTCCGGTTCCCCCATGGAAATATCTGGGATGGCGGTTTCAAACCGCCTATGGTTCCGATCGGCCCTCCTGGAGGGCTCTGATGATGGATGTTTGGCAGTTTGGCGGATGGTTGGCGGATTCCGAAACGCAGGTCTAGTTCCAATGATTGACGCTACGCCCACGAAGCGGACTAAGCGCTCTGTCGCCGTGCTGGTGCGCAAAGGTGACAATGTCTTGACGGTTCGCAGGCCCGACGATGACGACGAACTGCCCGGAATCTGGGGTTTACCGGCCGGGACCTACCGTCAGGGTGAGACCCTTGAAACACTGGTCGAAAGGATTGGACGCGACAAACTGGGAGTCGATTTAAGGCCTCTTGAAGTCCTTGTCCGGGGAAGCCAGGAGAGGACGAACTATATTTTGAACATGGAGTTGGTCGAAACCGAGATGGATGGGTTCCCTCACCGCTGCCAGTGGCGATGGGCCTTGCCAGACGCTCTCAAGCTTGGGCAGGGGCGAGGATCGCTCTGTTGTGATCTGGCCCTCAGCTTATGACGTCTCTGGTTTTGGGCAAGCAAAAAGCCCTCGTTTCCGAGGGCTTTATCGAGCTTCCTGTTTATGATTGCTTTCTCAGCCAGGGACGGTGTCGAAAGAGTGTTTCTTAACAGGTAAGCCCGGATCGCTTTATTCGTTTCCGCCTTACATACCAATAGACTTGACACACCTGTCAAAAATACGTCTTTTCAACTTTTCCTGAAATAAATCCAATCCAGAAAATAACATCCATATTTGCAATGGTTTAGAGTCCACCCAGCCCACCATTTAGAAGGTAGAGGCTAGAAATCTCCCTGGAATGCCCGATGAAATCAGCCAGAGAAGGACAATTCAGCGCTGGTAGAGCGGGGTCCAAGGAGAGAGAAGGCGTGTGGGGTGGTGCAGACGCTGCGTGGGTTAGGCGCGCGAGGGAAGCGACCGCAGGCGTATCGGCAGATACGTTGAGGATCGCTGAGGGAGAGCAACAACGCCCACGACGATGGCTGCGCGTGGAATTGTGTGCCGGAACTGCGGGATCCAAGAAGGGCGGTGCAGACGCGCCGTGGGCTAGGCGCGTGAGTGAAGTGACCGCAGGCGTATCGGCAGATACGTCGAGGATCGCTGATCGAGCGCAACAACGCCCAAGGCGATGGCTGCGCCGCCAGGCTACGGCCCCCAGCGGAGGAGGAGACTGCCCCATGTAAATCCAGCTCCAAAACTTGCGAGGAGCAGCAGATCGCCGCTCTTGATAGTTCCGGACTCGGCGGCTTCGGAAAGGCAAATGGGGATGGTCCCGGCTGTAGTGTTCGCATACCGATCGATGTTGATCGCCACCTTTGAAGGGTCGAGTTGGAGCTTTTCAGTGGCGGACCGGATGATTCTCAAATTGGCCTGGTGCGGCACGTAGAGTTTGAGGTCCTCATGGGTCAGCCCGTTTCGGCTCAGTATCGCTTCCGATACTTCGACCATTCCCTTGACTGCAAATTTGAAAACGTTCCTGCCGTTCTGGTGCACATAGTGCATCTTTTTGCTGACCGTTTCGTCGGTCGGTGGGTTTAGGCTTCCACCTCCTGGCATGTACAGGAATTGCCCGCCACTTCCGTCGCTGCGCAGAATCGAATCGAGGATCCCATTTTCGCTATGAGAGGCTTCGACCAGAACCGCACCCGCCCCGTCGCCAAACAACACACACGTGGCCCGGTCTTCAAAGTCGATGATCGAGCTCATTACATCCGCGCCCACGACGAGCACTTTTTCGTGTTTCCCGGAAACGATGAACTGAGCGGCCGTCGTCAACGCGTAGATGAAGCCCGAACAGGCTCCGAGTAGATCGAATCCCCATGCCTTCTTCGCCCCGATTTTGTCCTGCAGGACGCAGGCCGTGGACGGGAAAAACATATCTGGAGTAACCGTGGCGACAATGATGAGATCGATCTCGTCGGCGCCGATACCCCTTTGCTCCAAAACTCCCCGGGCTGCGCCCTCGGCCAGAGTGCTCGTTGGCGTTCCCTTTTCCACGATTCGGCGTTCTCGAATGCCGGTGCGGTCGAAAATCCATTGGTCGGTTGTGTCGACCATCTTTTCGAAGTCGTGGTTTGTTAAACGGCCTTCGGGAAGGTAGTGGGCAATGGCCGTAATAGTCGCTTTCCTAACAGACAAGATCTCAATGTCCTCAATTTGAAATTGTCGCTGTCTCCAGCCGTCGGAGCGTCTAACGCTTACTTATTCTACAGTCATAGTGGCGAGAACAGGGGCGGCAGGAGCCCGAAAGTTGCACAATCGGCCCTGTGTTACAATCGGAGACTGATGCCTCAAACGTACTTCCAGAAGGGCTTTGGCCTCGGTTCGGAAGTTCGCCCCGAACTCCAGAACAGCTACCGGAGCCGCATCGTCGACCTGATGAGGGCCCAGCATTCTCGTCTTGTGCTCGGCGACCTCACGTTTCTGCTTGCCGAAGAATTTGGCTTCTGCTACGGCGTCGAACGCGCAGTCGAATACGCCTACGAGACGGTTGCCAAGTTTCCCGACCGGCGCATTTTTCTGACCGGTGAGATCATTCACAATCCGCACGTCAACCAGAAGTTGGAGCGTCTTGGTATTCGTTTCCTGCCGGACTGCGTCGCCCGGTACGAGGGGCTGACACCTGAGGATGTTGTCCTCGTTCCAGCGTTTGGAGTGCCACGGTCCGATCTGGAAATTCTGGCTGATAAGCGCTGCATTGTAGTCGACACCACGTGCGGGTCGGTACTCAACGTGTGGAAGAACGTAGAGCGCTATGCCAAAGACGGCGTGACGTCGATCATTCACGGAAAATTCGAACACGAAGAGACGCGCGCGACGTTTTCGAGAACGACCTTCAATCCGGATGCGCATTACCTGGTGGTTCGCAACAAGGATGAAGCCGCTTATGTCTGTGACTATCTCGTTGACCGTGGTGACCGGATTGATTTTCAGAAACGTTTCGAACAGGCCATGTCCGATGGCTTCGATCCGGAACTACACCTCCAACGGATCGGCCTGGCGAATCAGACGACGATGCTGAGCTCGGAGTCGCTGGAGATTTCAGCACTGTTCCGGAATGCCCTGACCCGCAGGTCTGGGGAAGCCGCATTGGAAGACTGCTTCATTGCGTTTGACACGATTTGCAGCGCTACGCAGGATAGACAGGATGCTATTCGATCCATGGAAACCGATCCTCCGGATCTGATGATCGTCATCGGAGGCTACAACAGTTCGAATACTAACAATTTGGCGCGCATTGCTTTGAAGTTCACCCAGGCGTTTCATATTGAGGACGCGTCGGCTATCCTCAGTGCGCGCGAGATCAGGCACAAGCTGCCCGGCCCGAACGCGGAGACACGGACCTTTGATTGGCTCGGGTCCGGCCCCCGAACAATCGGACTGACTGCGGGGGCTTCTACTCCCAACAATCAAATTGGTGAAGCGATCGAGCGGATCGTGGAATTTCGAGATACAATAGGTCTTTCGCGATTGAAGGAATTGATAGATGGCCGTTAAAATTAATAAGAAGACGAACCCGACCGCAATCATTCCCGAAGCTCCGGGCAAGATCACCCGTAAGAAGAAAATTCCCAAGATCCTTGCCGTCGTGAATCCGGACAACTGCACGGGTTGTGAAGCGTGCGTGCCGTTCTGTCCTGTCGATTGCATCGAAACCGTCCCACGCGATGGATCTGAATACGTCGGGGTTGTCATGGAACCGGTTCAGGTTCGCTTCGATGAGTGCATTGGCTGCAAGATCTGCGTCAACGTCTGCGAGCGAATGGCATGGGACGCGATCGCGATGTATCCGGCTGCGGATGTAGCGGCTTACTTCGAGATCGAACTCCACGAAAAATACGACGATGCTGTAGCTGCCTACGAACCCGTAGCCGCCGGCGAATAAATCCGGCACATCTTGATAGAGTGAGGAAGGCGGCCAACCTGGCCGCCTTTGGTTTTTTATCGCAGAGGCGCAGAGGACGCAGAGTTTATTTGTCTTCTTATGAAGAAGAACCTTTGCGTCCACGCGATCTCAGCGTCTCCGCGTTAAAGCTTCTTGGAACCAACTGGCCTGCGCTTACGCCTTCCCCAGGCGGGAGGCGATGGTCTGCATGACGATCTCGCCGTGGAAACGTCCGTTTTCGATGAATATTTCTCTATGCCGGCGTCCGGCCACGATTGAGCCTGCCAGAAATACGCCGCGCACGTTGGTTTCGTAAGAATCGGGGTCGTAGCTCGGCACGAGGATGTCGGGGTCGTATTCGACACCCAACTGGTCGTAGAAGACGGTGCTGGGATGATACCCGGTCAAGGCAAAGACCTGATCGGCCGGCAGCTCTATCTCGCTTGAGTTTTGCCGGGCGCGGACACGGCCCGGGAGTATTTCCACAACCTCCGTGTCGAGATGAGCGGCGATTTCCTTCCGCGCAATGCGATTCTTGATATCGGGTCCCACCCAGTACTTAAGCGACTTTCCCAACTCTTTATTGCGGTGTATCAACGTGACCCGGGCTCCGGCACGGTAGAGTTCGAGCGCGGCCTCAGCGGCAGAATTCTGGCCCCCAATCACGACGACATCCCGTTCGAAATGGGGATGGGCTTCGGTGTAGTAGTGGGAGACGTGTGGAAGGTCTTCTCCGGGTATCCCCAGCATGTTCGGGTTGTCGTAGTAACCGATCGCAATCACGACGCATCGGGCGCGATAGATGGCAGCAGCGGTCTCAATTCTGAATGCGTCCTCTTCTCGACTGATGGTCCGTACCTCTTCGTACTGGTGGATGTTCAAATCCTTAGCTTGGGCGACCTTTCTGTAATATTTCAGCGCCTCGTTCCGGTTGGATTTTTCCCGTTCACAGACCAGGGGCATGTTTCCGATTTCGAGGAGCTCGGGCGTGGTGAAAAAGATCATTTGCGTCGGAAAGTGGAAGATCGAATTTGTAATACAGCCCTTTTCGACCACGACGTAATTCAGGTCGAATCGTTGGGCTTCAATTGCAGCCGCCAGACCGGTGGGCCCGCCGCCGACTATGAATACGTCAAGATGCTCGAGAGTTTTAGTCATTTATTAAAAGCACGCTTGTCAGTCCCAGAATCGCGGGTGTTCACTTCAATCGAATTGCGGTCGTCAGGCGATGATGGGGCGGGCAGTGGCCGTCCCCGCTCCTGACATGCCTTCCCTATGCCCCCCGGTATTCGCCCTCGGCAACGACGTTTGCGGTTGCGACGAGCCTCAAGCGATTGCTGTCGGCGTTCCACTCCACTTCGAGCGTTCCATATTGGGTGTGAACTGTCACAACGCGTTCGGCGCGCTTGTTGAGAATAGCTGCGACCGCGGCACCGCAGGAACCGGTCCCAGAGGCCGGAGTTCGACCGACGCCCCGTTCCCAGAACGCAACTTCTATTTCTTTCGGATTGCGAACATGAATAAATTCTACGTTCGTCCTGTTCGGAAATGCGGGATGTGCTTCGAGTTTTGGACCGAGCGTATTGATCACCTCTTCCTCGATGGCGTCGACAAACAGGGAGCAATGTGGGTTTCCGGTGGAACACGCCGTGATCGAAACAGGATTGCCCTCGATTTCCACGGTGAAGTCCACAACTTGCTCAAGCGGTTCTGGCGCAATGAAAGGTATGTCTTCGGGTGCAAGTGCTGGAACCCCCATGTCGGCTGCGTAGCGGTCTCCATCCTGTTCCAGGACGTAAATGCCCGATACGGTCTGGAGCTGAATCCGACCATCCCCGGTTTTCCCGGACTGCAGTAGATATGCAGCCGCACAACGGAGTCCGTTTCCCGAACATTCGGCTTCGCTGCCGTCCATGTTGAATATCCGGAGTTGGAATGCCTCCGGACCAGGGTCCCAAAGGATCAGTCCGTCCGCGCCGACGCCCAGCCGCCGGTCACAGATCCGGCGCGCGAGCGACGCGTAGTTGGTGTCGGTAACGCGATGTTGCTCGACGAGCAAGAAATCGTTTCCGAGCGCTTGAGTTTTGACAAAGGCCAACACTTTCCGCTACTCCACGCCCATCCGTGTTTCAATAAATGTTTCCGACTCGATCACATCGGACGTGTCCATTGTTGTTCGTTTCATGATCGTTCTAAATCGCTTCGAAATGGGTCAAGCTCTTGAACTGTCGGAACCGTTCGTCGAGGGCAGTTCTGGTCAGACGCCCCAATCCGTTCAGGCTGAACTCTTCCACGTTGAACGATGCCATGACGGACCCGTAAACGATGGACTGGCGAAGAATGACGTCATCCAACTTTCCGGACTGTGCGAGGTGGCCCATGAACCCACCTGCAAACGAGTCACCGGCTCCTGTCGGATCATAAACTTCTTCGAGGGGAAACGCAGGCGCGCCGAAGACGGACTCTTCGTTGAACATCAGCACGCCGTATTCACCGCGTTTGACGATCAGAATGCGTGGGCCCATGGCGCGGATTTTGTTTGCCGCTCGTACCAGGTTGGGTTCGTCTGCCAACATACGCGTTTCGCCATCGTTGATAATCAGGATGTCGACTCTGGAGAGAGTCTTTTTCAGAGCGTCAACCTTGCCGTCGATCCAGAAATTCATAGTGTCACAGGCCACGACTCTGGGCTGAGAGATCTGATCGAGGACTTGGAGCTGCAACTCCGGATCGATGTTTCCAAGAAACACATACTCTGATGTTTTATAAGAATCCGGTATGTCCGGCTTGAACGATTCGAACACGTTGAGTTGGGTGTCGAGCGTGTGTGCTTCGTTCAAATCTAAACCGTACTCGCCCTTCCAGCGAAAAGTCGCGCCTTCGGAACGCACCAAACCGGATGTATCGATGTTGTGGCGCCTGAACGGTGCCCCAAGCTCTTCGGTGAAATCTGTGCCGACGACGGCGACGACCCGGACCTGGGAAAAGAAACTGGCGGCAACCGAGAAGTAGGTCGCGGACCCGCCCAAGACATCTTCAGCTTCTCCAAATGGAGTCTTAACAGAGTCGAGAGCAACCGACCCGACGACTAATATCGATGACATTGAAAGTCTCCAAGGTTAACCACAGATGATAGCTTAAGTTGTAATCCGCGCCGGCGGACTCAGGGCAACTGGCCCTCGGACCTACACGCGTAACTAAAGCCGAAAGGCGTGCCCGCGTAGACCGTATCGGCATGTGCGTCGAGCAGTGAACGCTGCGTCTGGCTGATGCTCACTTTTCCGGTCAAGAGTACGGCCAGGATAGCCGAGAGCATCACCCCGGTTCCCAGAATGCCGCCTTCCGGACCGTACGCACCGCCCATCAGCCAGTCTGCTCCCTGTCCCTCGCCTATCCAGACCGATCGCATCGTGATTCCGGAAACAGGGAACCCGAATATCGGCCCGATCGCAAGGTTCCAGCCGATATGGATACCGTAGGGGAACCAAAGGGAACGGGTCCGAAGGTATGCCAAACACAGCAGTAAACCGGCAAGAAAGGTATTGAGTGTCCCGACCCAGGTCGCATCCGGGTTGAAGTAATGGCCCAGACCGAACAGCAATGACATAACGAACATTGCTGGCCAGGGCCCGATCGCCACCATCAACACCTGGAGAGGGTACCCTCGAAAGAGGAGTTCTTCGTTGGCGGCGGATACGGTCAGAATGAGAACAGTTAGAATCCACGGACTCCAGAAATTGCTATCGCGGAGGGTTGCCTCGATGTTGAGTCCTCCCAATGCAGCGCTGAACCCGCTGTAAAACCCAAGCATCAACGCGGAGACCGCCAGTCCAATTCCAACGTCCTTCACCCATGATTCATGGAAGCTAACTCCGTAAGTCGCCACGGGAACGTGGTCGACGAAGCGGATCATGAACAGGAGGGTGAGGGTGACCGGGACGAGCAGTGCCAAGGCGTTGATGCCCAGCAAGGCGACGTCGTTTCGAGCGATGAACGGATCCCTGAACAACACGGACATCAAGGCGCCGTTGGCCAGCAAAAGCACGGCGAATACAGTCATGTAGAGCGCGAAGCGCCATCCGGAACGCAGGCTTGAATCGTTAGTGAAGAAGACAGGCAAATGTGGGTGCTATGAAACGTACTTGTCAATGAGCAAAGACAAGCGTTGCTTCGTCTCGTCCGGAATCTTGGCCGGATCCGTTATCAGCGCGTGGCGCAAGGCATCTTGGCACGCGCAGGTCCTCTCATCCGGCATTTGCTCTACAGCTTCCCGAATGATCGCTTGGGCGTGCACGGCGTTTTTTTGGAGGTTTGCGATGATTTCACTCACGGTTACTGCGTGGTGCTGGGGGTGCCAGCAATCGTAATCGGTGACCAGCGCGATCGTCGTATAGCAGATCTCTGCTTCCCGGGCGAGTTTGGCCTCCTGCAGGTTCGTCATGCCAATGATATCCATGCCCCAACTTCGATAAACCATCGATTCGGCTTTCGTCGAGAACTGCGGCCCTTCCATGCACAAGTATGTGCCGCCGCGCTTTACCGGTATTCCGGTCTGGGCTCCGGCATGTACCACTGCTTCCGACAAATCGTGACATATCGGGTCGGCGAAGCTGACGTGCGCAACGAGTCCGTCTCCGAAGAAAGTGGATTTCCGTGTCCGGGTTCGGTCGAAAAACTGATTCGGCACGAGAATGTCGAGGGGGTGATGTTCTTCTTTGAGGGAGCCGACGGCGCTCGCCGACAGGATTCTTTCCACGCCGAGTTTCTTGAACCCGAATATGTTTGCGCGGAAATTTATATCCGACGGCGCGACGGTGTGGCCCCTGCCATGGCGTGCGAGAAAGGCGACCCGACGTCCACCGATGGACCCTGTGCGGTAAGCGTCGGAAGGTGCGCCGAAGGGCGTTCCAACGCTGACTTCGTCGACGTCCGTCAAGCCGTCCATGTCATAGAGTCCACTGCCCCCGACGATTCCTAATTTGATAACAGTTTCCATTTTCGAACGATTCCAACAGAGCAAGCTCCAGCCATCCACTTAGAGATTGTTTGGCGCTAACTTGTCTGTTGGCCTCTTACAATGTTGGTTCGATCATCGTCCAGGACGACTCGCAATCGCCGCAGCAATAACGGTGTCCAGACGCTTCGAAGCTTTCAAGGCGGACGAAAGACGATGCGCAGAAGGGGCAGTAGTTGATAGCGCCTTCGGGTTCAAACTTGGCGTCGATTTTGTCTCCAAATTCCTCAACGGACGAAAGCAGCGATTCGACGATCAGTGCCTGACCGCGACGCCAGTCGTCTTTGGCCGGCCAAAAAATCTCGATCGTCAGCGAAAACCAACCGTGCGGTGCCGGGGGGGAGTCGCTTTCCTCCCCGTAGTCGACCAGACAGTCGGTTCGGCAGTCAGTACCCGTCAGCTTCGTGTCGAGAACCCGGAGCAGTTCCATCATGCGGCCCATCCCGGATGTTCCGCGCACTTCCAAGTCGAACCATACGCTGTCTTCAGGCTCGTGTCCGGCACAACATCCGGTCACCTCCAGCCAGGAGATCGTGCTCAGCTTGCGCAGAACAGGACGAAGAATGCTATCCGCTTGATTCAGAAGATCCGGATTCGACATGATTTGAGGATAGCACACGCAGGGAATCAGCTCAGTCAGGGGACTGGCCGCACTGCGCCCGGGCTGCGGGGGTACAACTATCCTCGGCTCCGCCGGGAGGAGGCCGGGGTGTGCTGCATGGTCCGGCGTCGTCACGCGAAATGCTGCCAACCCCTTGGGGCGAGAATTTCCTCGCCAGCATCCGTCACCAGGTGAATCTGATGGGGTCCGCTCGAATCCGTGATTTGACCGACCGCAGTGATGGGAATGTTTTCAAAATGATCGGGGATGCCACTGCCCGTTACGATTAGTTCGTAGTCTTCACCCCCATGTAGAGCCATGTCGATATCGACTCCGGGATGGCGTGGAATCCGGAACGGCTCGATTCGGGCTGAAACGCCCGATTCTTCGAGAATGTGTGTCAGGTCAACAGAGAATCCATCGCTAACGTCGATCATTGCAGTGACCTGGGGCGCGAGCGCCTGACCGAGCCTGTGGCGGGGAACTGGATAGAGGTGCCGGCGCACGTTTACATCATCAACTGGACTGCCATGCTCGAGCAGTGTGAGGCCTCGTGCCGATCCGCCCAGAGATCCAGTCACGTAGATGCCGTCACCGGGTCGCGCGCCTCCACGGCTGACGGCGTGTCCGGGTCGGACATGACCGATGAGGGACACGTCGATGAAAATCTTCTCGGCCATCGAGGAGTCACCACCGACCAGGTGAATATCAAAGGCCTCGCAGGCTTTGGCGATACCGTCGAAAAAAGCCTCAGTCCATTGCGTATCCAAATCTGAAGGCACGGCCAGCGAGAGCAGGGCAAAGGCGGGCACGGCTCCCATTGCGCCTACGTCACTCACGTTGATTGCGATAGCCTTGAAGCCTAATGAATCGGCCGGATGGGTCGAGCGGCGGAAGTGCGTCCCTTCGACCAACATGTCAGCGCATAGGACAGTCGAAGATCCAGGTGGCAAGTCCACAACCGCGGCATCGTCCCCGATACCGATCCCTGTTGATAACTCAGCAAAACGGCGCCGAATCCGTTCGATGAGTTGTTTCTCGGTAAACACTCCAGAACCTTAACCACAGAAGCGCAGAGGTAGATAAGTAGAACTGCCGCTTTGATCTGAGTACATTTGCTTCAACAGTTGTCTAGCCTGGTTTCTTTTTCTGCTTCGCGGTCTGCTTCTTGCCTTGCGGTTTCCTGGTCTTTCGAGTGGTAGATGGGACCCCCCGAGAGGACGTCCTCCCCCGGTCGTCAACTATGGCGTAGCCCAGTACCTCTTTGACGTTCTCTACGAATATAAAGTTCATGTCGGCTTTCAGAGTTTTGCTGATGTCCTCGAGATCCCGTTCGTTGAGTTTCGGAAGTATGACCGTGCGAATACCGGCCCGCATGGCAGCCAGAACTTTTTCTTTGATTCCGCCCACCGGAAGGACTTCACCACGTAGGGTGATTTCCCCCGTCATAGCTATGTTGCGGTGAACCGGTCGATCTGAGAGCAAAGATATGATCGACGTCGCCATCGTGACGCCCGCCGAGGGCCCGTCCTTGGGTATCGAACCCTCCGGAACGTGAATGTGGATGTCATGCGATGCGAAGAAATCTTCGTCAATACCGTAGATACGTGCCCTGGAGCGGGCATAGCTCATCGCGGCCTGAGCGGACTCGCGCATGACGTCGCCCAATTGACCCGTGAGTGTGAGCGTCCCTTTGCCCTTCATGGCCGTCGATTCGACAAATAAGATGTCTCCACCTGCAGCCGTCCATGCCAGTCCGGTGGCAACGCCAACAACGTCCTTCTTCAGCAGTGCGTCGCGAAACACTTTCGGGCGTCCCAGATACCGATCGACTTCCCGTGCTGTCAGGCGTCGTTTCGTTTTTTTACCCATGGCGACCTGCCGGGCGATCTTGCGGCAGATGCTAGCGATCTCGCGTTCGAGGTTTCTCAGCCCAGCTTCGTGCGTGTAGCCGCTGATAATCAATCGCAGGGCCGGTTCGGTGAATTCGGCATGCTTGGATGTCAGGCCATGTTCTTCGATTTGTTTGGGGATCAGATGCCTTTGAGCGATGGCCACTTTTTCCTCTTCTGTATACCCGCCGAGCGCAATGACCTCCATGCGGTCACGGAAAGCAGGCTGTATCGTGTCCAGCATGTTCGCCGTCGTGATGAACATCACGTTGGAAAGATCAAATGGGACTCCGAGATAGTTGTCGCGGAACGCAAAGTTTTGTTCGGGATCAAGCACCTCCAGGAGGGCTGACGAGGGATCACCCCTGAAATCAGCGCCGATCTTGTCGACTTCGTCCATCATGAAGACAGGATTGTTGGTGCCCGCCTGTTGGATGCTTTGGATGATGCGTCCCGGCATGGCGCCAACATAGGTGCGCCGGTGACCCCGAATCTCAGCTTCGTCGTGGACTCCCCCGAGACTGAGTCTGACGAATTCGCGCCCCAGTGCCCGGGCGATAGAACGTCCCAGCGAGGTCTTACCCACTCCCGGTGGGCCCGCGAAGCACAGAATGGGGCCACGTGTCTTCTTCTTCAACTTCCGAACAGCAAGGTGTTCGATAATCCGTTCCTTAATTTTCTTCAGTCCGTAATGGTCTTCGTCGAGAATCTTCTGGGCCTTTCGAAGGTTCAGATTGTCTTCCGTTGCCTTCGACCACGGCAGGCTCACAATCGAGTCCAAATAGTTTCTTAGCGTTGCGGTTTCTGCCGCGTCGGGGTGCATGCGTTCCAAGCGGCCGACTTGCCGCTCTGCTTCCTCAGCAGCTTCAGCGGACATGCCACACTCGCGAATCTGTGTGCGGTATTGCTCGATTTCCTCGAAAAGCTCGGTGCCTTCTCCCAGTTCCTGCTGGATGGCCTTCATCTGCTGCCGCAGGTAGTACTCCCGTTGGGTCCTGTCGATTTCACCCTTGGCCTGGGTGCTGATGTCGTGCTGAATGTGGAGTACTTCGATTTCCTTACCCAGTAACTGGTTGACCTCCTGGAGTCTCTCGACGGGATCGATGATCTCAAGTATCCCCTGTGCGGCTTCTGTCTTCAGATCCATATTCGAAGCGATCAGATCGGCGAGCCGGCCGGGGTCTTCCAGATTTGCCGCGATGACCGCGATGTCCTGAGAAATCATCTTTCCCAACGAAATCACTTGTTCTAGAGAAGACTTGACGCTCCGAATCAGAGCCTCCAGTTCCAGAGTCTCGGACTTCGGGGGCATTTCGAGTTCTGGGAAAACGTGCGCTTTCAAGAATGGCTCGGTCCGGGGCAGATACTCGACACTCGCCCGGGCAAAGCCTTGGACCAGGATGCGCACGCGCCCGTCGGGAAGCTTCAGCATGCGCATGATCAACGCGACTGTTCCGACCGGGTGGAGGTCTTCTGGTTTGGGTTCGTCCACTTCAGGATCTTTCTGGGACACTACAAGGATCATTCTGTTTTCGGCGAGGGACTGATCCACGGCCTGAACGGACCGCTCCCGATTTACGAATAGAGGTACGATCATGTAGGGGAAAACCACCGTGTCAGGTAAGGGTAGAACCGGTAATATCTCGGGGATGGCTACTTGCTGTTCGTCTCGAATATCGTCGGTGCTTTCGTTTTTCAGTATTTCCATGGCATCGTTGGTGTCGTTGTTCGTCAAGTGCCTCTACTCGTTAAAAATGGTCGCTACCTAATCGATCGTTATCAACGAATCTTCAGCCCGGTCGACAAGCTTGGGGAGGCGGATGCGTAGCAACCCGTTTCGGAGGTCCGCCGTTGATTTTCCGAAATCGATGGCCGTGCTGATTGCGATGTCTCTCCTGAATCGGCCGTGCTGCCGCTCGACACACAGGTATCTGCAGCTTTCCTGCTCGGAGCTCTGATGTCGTTTGATTCCGGTAATTTCTAGTACATTGTTTCTCCAGCGCAGGCGAACATCCGATTTGTCCACACCGGGCAATTCCACCCTGACAATAATTTCAGTGGGGCGTTCGTATACATCGATGATTGGAGTCCACGAAGAGCGAAGCCGTTCTTCGGGATCGAAATCGAAGTAGGCCATCACTCCCTGCCTTTGAGCAGATCCTCGAGCTCAGACATGAACTCCTGAACATCCTTAAAATCGAGATAGACGGACGCGAATCGAACATAGGCTACTTTGTCCAGGCTCTTCAAACCCGCCATGATGGACTCTCCAACACTTTCGGCGGAAACTTCCCGCACGGGAGACTCCTGAGCCAGAAGCTCGGCTCTGTCGGCGATCGCCTCGAGTTGGATCATTGAGACAGGACGTCGCTCCGAGGCCCGAAGCAATCCGGAAAGCACCTTCTGGCGGTCGAAACGCTCACGCCGACCGTCCTTCTTGACGACCATGTAAGGAATTTCGTCTATCCGCTCATAGCTCGTAAAGCGGCGACCACACCCGATACATTGGCGTCTCCGCCGAATCGCCTCCCCTTCTTTGCTTTCCCGGGAATCGACGACTTTGTCGTGCAGGTGGCCGCAAAATGGACATTTCATAAGCTAACCCAAGCGCGTCAAGCAGGTTCCTGCGCCACCAGTTCGTGAGCGGAGATGCCTTTCCACATCATGTAGATCGCAGCAACGAGTAGCGTTGGTGTATAAGTGATGACCCACGCGATGAGCGATGCTGCGATTGCAGTTTCCACCGGCACCAGAAAAAACGTTGTAAGGCAGAAGATGAACGCAGCCTGAAATCCCCCCCCGATTCCGGGCACCTGGGCGATTGATCCGATTGCCGACCCGACGAGTATGAGCGTTGTTGCTGAGATCGGAAGATCGAAGTTCAGGCCCACTATCATGAACCAGAATTGTATCGCAATCACAAGCCACAACAGCAGCGAGTAGCCGGCAACGAATCCCAGGTTTCGAAGGTTCGAGGTTGCAGCGAGGCCCGCTCTGAAGGTCTCCATATACCTTCGAATCCGTCTTCCTGCGAATTTCTTCGCGACAACCATCACGTATTTCTCGAACAAGATCGAAGCGCCCAGTGCCGAGCCAGCGACTACTAGTATTAACCACGCTGCTCGCGCCAGCAGTGACACCGAGTCCTCCGTTCCTATCGGGAGTTGGACGAAGGCGAGGCTGAGGGCGAGTAGTAGAAGCAGCATTAACAGATCGAAGACGCGCTCTAAAACGATTGCGGCGAATGATCCGATCGTAGAGATGTCTTCCTTGCGCGCTATCCATACAGGCCGAACCAACTCCCCGGCGCGCCCGAGCGCGTAAATGGCGCCGAATCCGAGCAGGGTTGCCATGACCAGCGATCCCAAGCGGATCAGCTTTAGGGATATAAGTAAGACTTGCCATCGGAGGGCCCGGATCGCATAAGTGATAAACGTAACGACAATAGAAGCAAGTACCCAGGCCGGTCGGACCTTTGTAAAGCTTTCAAAGAACAGTACGGAGTCGAAATCTCGTTGGAACAGCAGCAATGTTGCGGTTATAAGAGCCGCGAAGCCTAATAAAAACCATAGTTTCCGGCTCATATCGGGGAATTATCGCAGAAAAAATGAACCGGCTACGAAACTTTTCTGTGCCGGCTCGTGTTTCTCTATAGTGAAAGATGTAGAGCCGCCGTGAGGATTGACGTGAGGCGATGCGCAAGCGGTAAGACAGAGTTTGTGCGCCGAACAGGGCCTATGGAAGACTCTTGTACGCCAACACTATGGGCGCATTTACGACCCCGCCTGCCGGTGTGCCGGGCGTTTCGACGAAGCTGATAGTCTGACATGAGAAATCTTTGTCAAAATGTTTTGGGAGGCTGTGGTTCTCCGCAATCAGCAATTTCCGGGGGAAGAGAGTAGAGATCATGATGCGTCGCGCGGGACCGGGTATCGTCTTTTGGTCTGTCATGTTGATCTCTATCGCTGTCGTCGGGCTGTTGCGCAGCCTGAGCTATGACGTCCCGATCTGGGAGGGATTGTCCAAGTACTGGCCCGTCCTCATCATCGGATGGGGTCTGGTCAAGCTCCTGGATTACTACCGGCTAAAGGCTGAGAAGCGCTCGCTATTTTCGGGTGCTGAAGTCGTGTTGCTGGTCTTGGTCCTCTTAGCCGGCAGCGCGTTCACAGCCGCCACGCACATGGGCTCTGATTTGAGTTTTTTCGGTATTCGGGACCAGGAATTGGATCTGTTCGACATTCTTGGCGAGAGCTTCGAGTTTTCGCGAACAATCCAAAGTGAAGCCGCCCCTGATGGGAGAATCGAAATCCACAACATGTATGGTTCGGTTGAGGTCGAACCTGGGGACGCGGACGCAATCGTGGTTGAGGTACGGCTGAAAATTCGTGCGATTGACAGTGAGGAAGCCGGACGTCTGGAGCCCGACATAGAATTCACGATCGACCAACGGGACGGTACTTACGTGATTGATTCCAACCGGGACGATCTGAGTGACTCGCGTAGCCGCCGTTTCAGATCCAGTTTGCGGGTTCGGGTTCCCAGAGACTCACAGATTGAAGTAGACAACAGATACGGGACCGTCCGGATCATCGGTTTGAATCGTTAAATCCGCGTAATCTTATGCAAATATCGGGTTTGATGGCCGAACGAATCTACCTTATCGGTTTTATGGGGGCTGGCAAGACGACGGTAGGACGTCTCCTGGCCGAGCTGCTGGGTTGGTCCTTCGTTGATCTGGATACTGAAATCCAAGGTGTGGAGGGTCGATCCGTAGCCGACATTTTTGAGGATTCCGGTGAAACCCACTTTCGCCGTGTTGAATCAGAACAACTTCGAGAAGTATCTCGATTGCGTAATCGGGTGGTGGCTCTCGGAGGTGGAACGTACGCTGATCCCGGCAATCGCGCGCACGTTGAGGAGAGCGGATTGTCGGTGTATCTGGAGACCGCGTTGGAATCGATTCAGGATCGAATCGATGACGATGGCGCCCGTCCGCTGTTTGCGAATGCACTGCGTATGGCTGAACTTTACCGGGAGCGTCTGCCATCGTATAGAATGGCGTCTGTGACCGTAAACACGGATAACCTGAACCCGAAGGCCCTTGCCAACCGCGTTTTTCAAATCGTCAGTTCGCTATGACTATCGTTTCTTTGATTCTGCTTGCGATCCTGCCGCTTCAAGTCGAGAGTTCCAGGTTCACAGTCAGCGTCGAAGGTGAAAGAGTGGGTACCGAGGAATTCTCTGTCGTGAGAAATGGAGGCGGCTTCCTCGCAACCGGGCACACCCGGTTGGACGTCAACGGTCAACGTGTTGACGTCCGGAGCCGAATGGAATTGGATGACAATTTCAATCCGATCACCTATGAGTACCGTTCAGGAGACCAGGTACTGAAGGTTGATATTGCGGGCCAAGTTGCAGAAGTCGAATACACGGAGAGCGGTCGAAGAACTCCGTACGACGTCAGATTTCCTTTGGGTGGCATGATCGTCGATGACAATTTTTTCCATCACTATATGTTCGTGCTTTACCGTCTCGGCGAAGCCGGGGGGACCGTGCCTGTATTTGTGCCTCAGCAGATGACGTTGGGGGCGCTCGAAATCGTTCGATTGGGCGAAGGGTCCTACGAACTGCAGAGCGGCAATCTTCGGTTACGTGCGACGACGGATGAAGAGGGGCGGTTGTTGAGGCTAATTTTGGTCGACTCCAACATTGTCGTCGAGCGCTGAAAGAAAAGTGACGAGGAAGAAGTGTCGCGCAGGCGATATCGAACTTATCGCCCAGGCTGGGTGTTTAGCGAAAGCTGTTGATCGCCTCCGCTTCATCATCGTAGACATCAAAGACCGTTAGCAGCTTAGTGATTTGCATCAGGTCCCGCACCCGGCGTGTCAATTGCAGGAGTTTGAGATCGCCGTCCTGGTTCTTGACCTTGGTGAAGGACGAAACCAATTCCCCTAATCCAGAACTGTCGATGTAATCAACATCGGCCAGGCTCAGCAGAAATTTCCTGTCCCCTGCGTTGAGCATTTTCTGAATCCGTTCCCGCAATATGATCGCACCTTCTCCGATCGTGATGCGGCCTGCCAGGTCCAGCATGACGACGTCGTCGAGTTGCCTTTGGGTGATCGTCATGCTCATGAAATTTTTTCGTCCTTGATGTTTTTGACCATTCGGAGGCGGCTTCCGTTTCCGTCGATCTGACTGACTTCAACGGTGTCCATGAACGACTGAATTATGAGTAGTCCACGACCCCCGGGTTTGAGCAGGTTCTCGACGTCGGTCGGATCCGGCACGTCGGATAGTTCAAAGCCCGGGCCCTGATCCTCGACGACAATCTCTATCACTTCTCCGTCAGATGAGATGCGAATTGATACGTTTTTTGAAGCATCCGAATTATTGCCGTGTTGTATGGCGTTGATCGCAGATTCGTTAATAGCCAACTCGATCCAGTAGGCGAGTTCCTTATCCAAACCGAAAGCTCCGCTTGTGCTTTCGGCGAATTGTTGCACGGCCTCCAATTCCTCCATACGGCTTGGCACCGTCAACTCGAATACAGACGCAGCTTCTGAATCCATCTCTGGATTATTAACACTCGCGTTTTTGAAAAGTCAATGGACGATTCCGACGTCACCCACGCTGTTAAGGCGCTTGTGTGATTCAATCCACGCTGAATTGGCGTGATATTCTTAAAATCTCTTCTGAAGTGGCAATGTTCGAACCGATGGACGGTTTGAAGCCGCATCAACGTACAGCAATGAAGACGATACAGATTTTGCCGGCCAAGTGTCTCGGGGGCGAATTCGAATTGCCGGGAGATAAGTCCATTGGCCACCGGACCGCCCTGATTGGCGCGATCTCGGAAGGTTGGACGGAAGCAGATAATTTTCCCGATGGTGCGGACTGTCATAGCACCCTTGCGTGTTTGAAGCAATTGAGTGTGAATGTTCGATTGGACGACGGGAAAATGAGGATCGAAGGGCGCGGATTGGGTGGCCTTGGGCCCGCATCGGGGGATCTTGAGGCCGGCAACTCGGGGACGACCGTGCGTCTCCTCTCCGGTGTTCTTGCAGGTCATCGCTTTTCATCCACGCTCGTGGGGGATTCGTCTCTCAGTCGAAGACCGATGGCGCGTATTGTTCAGCCATTGGAACGCTTTGGAGCCCGGCTTGAGACCACTGATGGGCATTTGCCACTCCGGATCCACGGCGAACCTCTCACGGCTATCGATTACGATCTGCCTGTGCCCAGCGCACAGGTGAAATCGGCCGTTCTGCTGGCCGGGCTCCATGCCACTGGGACGACTTCCCTATACGAGAGTGTGCAGACTCGGGACCATACCGAGATCGCTTTAGAGGCCGCGGGAGCACGGCTGCGTGCTGACGGGGATCGAATCGAAATCGATGGAGGCGTTCCGCTTCGCGGGCGCAGCGTCCGGATACCCGGTGACTTGTCTTCGGCTGCTTTTTTCATCACTGCTGCTCTGGCCCTGCCCGAGTCTCAATTGCACCTGACCGGCGTCGGGGTCAACCCGACGCGAACGGCTTACCTGGCTCTTCTGGAACGATTGGGGGGTCGGGTTTTATTGGATTCCTTGAGCAACGATGGGGGAGAGTCGGTAGCCAATATACGCGTTCGCTCTTCTAGCTTGGGGCCGATTGAAATACAGCCGGAAGCCATTGCGGGGTTGATCGACGAATTGCCCGTCTTGGCTGTGCTGGGCGCCGCCGCAGAGGGCATTCGAATTCGCGGTGCGGGTGAGTTGCGCTTGAAGGAGAGTGATCGGATCCACGCTGTGGTGACGAACCTGCGGTCAATCGGGGTTGTGGTTGAAGAGTTCGACGATGGCCTGCTGGTCAAGGGAGGAGAGGTCATTCAAGGAGGCACGGTATCTTCATTCGGAGATCATCGCGTCGCGATGGCCTTCGCAGTTGCCGGTCTTTTGTCCCGCGTTGGAGTGGAAATCGAAGACGCCGATTGCGTGGACATTTCGTTCCCTGGTTTCTTTGAGTTATTGGAGGGTCTGGTCGACCGATAGCGGAGAGGACATCAAACACAGAGGCACCGAGCTTAGGTCAAGAACTTTCTCTCTACGCAGTATCGCTTGTTCATGAAGCGTCCCGGGCGACTTGGATGTTCTCTCCATCCTCGACTTCAATCGGAGCACTACGCGTCATTCTGATACGCATGATCCGGCGCCCAACCATCTGTTCCACCTGGTAAGTACTTCCTTCGCATTCGACCGCATCTCCTTCAAGTGGCACCCGGCCGGTCTTCATCATCATGAACCCTCCGAGTGTCACGTAGTATCCGTTTTCAGGTACGTTCGATTCGAGTCTCTCATTGAGTTCCCTGACCGAAATTCCAGCGTCGATCACATAGCTTCCATTCGGTTGAGGTATGATCTCGTCCACTTCGATGTCGTGTTCGTCTTGAATCTCACCAACGATCTGTTCGATCAAATCTTCCAGCGTGACGATACCTTCGACGCCGCCGTGTTCATCGACAACGATACCCAGATGTGTTTGCGCTGATTGGAGAACGCGTATCGCGTTGTTCAGTCGAGCAGTATCGGGAATGAAAACGGGTTTTCGTAGTAGTTGGGATAAGCGGAACGTTTTCTGCGAGTGGACGTGAGGCATCAGATCTTTGCCGTGGACGATACCGAGGACGTTGTCGAGGCTTCCCTTGTAGACCGGAAAGCGTGTCAACCGGGTTGTCTCCACAACCCGGAGAACTTCTTCGATCGGTGTTTCAATCGCCAGCGAGACCGTCTTCATGCGCGGCACCATCACGTCCCGTACCTGGCGCTCGGAGAATTCCAGAACGCGTTCGAGCATCTTTTGCCGATCCTGGGAATAGGCGTTGATGATCGATTTGAGTTCGACGTCAGATATTGATGCTGCCAGCGCGCGCTGGTTTTCACGCACGCTTTTATAAAAAAGCCCTGCGAACTTGATGCTCAACCGTGCAATTGGATAGGAGATCCGCATCCAGAATTCAATCGGCACGACAAGCCGTAGACTTGTCCGTTCGGGACTGCGTGTCGCAAATGCTTTTGGCCCCAATTCGCAGAATAATAAAACGATGAGCGTCAAAGCGACCGTTTCCAGGATAAGAAACACATTGCGCTGCTCTTCGGCGACGGTGCGCGCAACCATCGCTGCGGCCACAGTCGCCGCTCCGATATTGACGAAATTGTTCCCCAGCAAAATTGCAGCGAGCAACTTTTGTGGAGCGTCAAGCCATTCTGCCAACTTCTTAGCGTGTTTGTTCCCGCCCGCAGCCAGGTGACGAATGCGATGCCTGTTGCTGGACAGGACTGCTGTTTCCGACATAGAAAACAGACCCGAAAACAGGAGAAAAACAAAGAGGAGAATAATTAGAAAAATCGAAGGCATAAGAGGTTAGCCCGGAGTGGGCTAGGCGACAGGGACCTTGGCGCAGGCTTTATCGACCGTTTTGTCGATCCTACCTTCGATGTCGTCTTCCGGAACGCTCATCACCGACGCCAATTCCGACACGAGCAGAAAACGTGCCCGGTCCTGCATCCGTTTTTCCCGGAAAGACAGAGGTTTGATCTTGTTGAGGTAAACGAGATTCTTATATACCTCGGCAACGTGAAAAATAGAACCCGACCGCATCTTTTCGGAGTTTTCTTTAAAACGGTCTTTCCAGTCCCGCTGCGAAAAGAATTCCTTGTTGGAGAGAAATGTAAAAAGCCGGCTCACTTGCTTGCCGTCGATCGTTCGCCGCAACCCCACGTATTGTGCGTTGGCAGTTGGAACCATGACAAGTATGTCGTTGGAGCAGATTCTTAGAAGATAAAATCGTTCGAATTTCCCCTGAACCAGGCGATTCGAAATCTTTTCGATAATGCCGACCCCGTGGTTTGGATAAACCACCTGATCGCCTATTTCAAAATCTTGCATAAAACCTGCGCACGGGTGTGGAACCATTCTAAGGTTTATACTGAAGGATCGTCAAGCGTCGAACCGATCGGCTTCGCGTTCCTCGGGCTCTTACCGTCCTGAATTGAAAGACATCCAATGCAGTTCAAGGAAGCCGAACGTCCAACAAAGGGAACGACTAATGAAAAATCCTGAATTAACGGACATGAGTCCGGAGGAATTCCGAGAGTGGGGCCACCGTTCAATCGATTGGATCGCTGACTACCTCTCAGATTTGGAGACACGAACGGTCTCCCCTGATGTGAGTGCCGGCTCGATCCGTGCGCAGATTCCCGATATGGCACCTGATGCCGGCGAAGGAATGGACCGCATCTTTTCGGATATGGAAAAAGTAATTCTGCCCGGAGTTACGCATTGGAACAGTCCGAATTTCTTTGCATACTTTCCCAGTTCGGCCTCCGGTCCCGGCATTTTGGGGGAGTTGTTGATGGCTGCGTTCAACACGAACGCGATGATATGGCGGACTTCTCCCGCAGCGACGGAACTCGAAGAAGCGGTTCTCAACTGGCTACGGCAAATGTTGGGTCTTTCCGATGCATTCACTGGTGTGGTTTATGACACAGCTTCAGTTTCCACGTTTCATGCAATTGCCGCTGCTCGGGCGGCGATTTCGGAGAGGGATATTGGTGAAGACGGTATGGGGGGTGTCGGCGCTCCACGTTTGTGCATGTACACCTCACAGGAGGCCCATTCGTCGGTTGAAAAGGCCGGGATCGCGCTGGGTCTCGGTAGAAATGGAGTCCGTAAGATCGGTGTCGACGACCGCTTCAGAATGGATGCCGTAGAGTTAGAAGCGGCTATCGGGCGGGACAAGGCGGACGGCTGGCATCCATTCTGCGTGTCGGCAACAGTGGGTACGACATCGACGACCAGCGTTGATCCGGTCGAAGCGATTGCGAGCGTTTGCAACAAGCATGGACTTTGGCTTCACGTGGATGGGGCTTACGCGGCCGCTGCGGCAATCCTGCCCGAAATGAGAAATATTCTGGCGGGATGTGAGCACGCCCATTCGTTTGTAATGAATCCGCACAAGTGGTTGTTTACACCCATCGATTTTAGCGCGCTTTTCTGCAGGCGTCCCGACATGTTGAAGCGAGCGTTCAGCCTGACGCCGGAGTATCTTCAAACGCAGGAGGGGGCCAGCGTCACCAACTATATGGATTACGGGATCCAGTTGGGCCGCCGCTTTCGATCCCTGAAGTTCTGGATGGTTGTGCGGTATTTTGGCGTCGACGGTCTCCGCCGCCGCATCCGCGAACACATTCGACTTGCCCGGCAGTTTGGAGAATGGGTCGAGGACGATTCGCGTTTCCGATTGCTGTTGCCAGTCCAATTCGGCACGGTCTGCTTCCGGCTGAAAGGGACTAACGAAGCGAACGAACAGCTTCTTGAAAGCCTGAATCGTCGAGGGCCGATTTATCTTTCACATACGAATCTGAACGGCGACGTCATTCTTCGTTTTTCTGTTGGAAACATTCGGACAACCGAAGCACATGTCGAAGCCGCCTGGAAGTTAATCCAGACTGCGGCGACGGAGCTTGAGGATTAAGAATTTCACCGCAAAGGCGCGAAGGCGCGAAGAAAGCAGGTTAGCTTGCTGACATTGACCCGTTACACAGCTGCTTGGGATCGCGGCCCAATTTGAGAATCCACGATAGTTAGGCAAAGAGAATCCCTGACAACCTAAAATCTCTGTGAACTCTGCGTCTCTGCGTTGGAGTTTTAGTTCGAAGTCAGGGATCGCCCCCGGATGGCTTCGGCGATTTCGGCCGCAGCCAGATGGAGGCGGGGGCCTACCAGGAGAAGGTGGTCGCCCGCAAGGACGTAGACGCGGCTGTCGCGAACGGCGGGGACAGCTGCCAATGTTTGCCAGTCCGCCAGGCGCTGGTCGATGCGGGCTCGTCCATCTGAATCCGACGGGAGCAATTCGACGATGACTTCAGGAGCGCGTTTGAGGACCTCTTCCAGGGTAGGCTGGAAAGTGTTTTCATCCACATCGCCGAATATATTTTGGCCGCCGGCGATCTCGATCAATTCATCGAAATAGGACAGGGCTCCTCCGGTATAGAAAGAACCCATCGTTCCGACCTCGCGACTGTGCGCGAGGAGGACCCTGGGACGGTTTTCGCCGGATTCGGCTCGAATGTCCTCCAATGCCGCCGCGATTTCAGAGGCAAGACTAATTCCTTCCTCGGGCAATCCCATCTCACTTCCGAGTGCCCGGATGGATTCCAGCACGTGTTGGATGCTTCCGGTAACGAAAGGGTACTGGCGGATTCCAGCGGCTGCGAGTCGCTCCTGGAGCAAAGCCTGCGTTCCATATGTGATCACGAGGTCAGGCTGCAGCTGGAATATTATCTCGACGTTAGGATTGATGAGGGCCCCTACTCGCGGACGTTCCATTGCTTCGGGTGGAAAATTGTCGAAATCGCTGACACCCACGATGCGATCTCCAGCGCCCAAAGCGAAAAGAGTCTCTGTAACCGTCGGTACGAGTGACACAACACGTTTAGGCGCGGCGTTCTGAGAAATCGGGTCAGGTGGGGCCGCGCACGCGAACACGATCAATGACAACAAGACAAGAAGCAGGCGATTGGCTTTCACAGGCGCCGGAAGGCGCATTCGCAACAGGCAAAATGCAGGCATGGGTTCCTCTCCCTCGAAAGGTTATTCCCTCGGGAGGTCTCCTGACTCGACGACACTGTACGGGATAGCGCCTTCCCGCCGGCTTCTTAGCGGCAGTGGCTGTTGCGTGAGAAATTGTCGTCTTACAGTTGCGGGGCAGTAGCGGCATCTCACCGCTTTCCCTCATCCGAAGTTCACCGGAATCATATCAGGAAAACCGGTCGCGTCCACTTGAAATAGGACAGGCGGGACCTGGCTACCGTATATAATTCTGCGCTCAGGTATGACTTTGAACGCCTGAGTGAGTGTAGAGTGTAAGAATTCAACACGAAGACACGAAGGAAAACTCATATTTCAGTCTTCTTCGTGCCGCTTCGTTCCCTTCGTGCCTTCGTGTTGAAATCCGATCGCTTATGTGGCGGCTGTCTTCGCACCGCTTGCGGCTCGATTGGAGGTTTCCTCGATGGAGTATGTTCCCAGAGACGAACTCGAACGGCGGTGGGCCCGCGTCCGTCGTTTCATGGACTGTGATGGGCTGATCGTGCTTCAGAACGTCGATCAGTTTTATCTCAGCGGCACGGTCCAAGACGGTGTTTTGTGGTTTCCCGTTGAGGGCGAGCCCGTCTTTGCGGTTCGGAAGAGTCTCTTTCGCGCTAGGAAGGAATCGGCACTTAAGAATATTGTTGCGTTGAAGAAGTATTCCGAGCTTCCGGATTTGATTTCTTCTCCGGGAGAAGTTCTCGGCCTGGAATTCGACGTCGTACCGGTGGCTTTGCATCGACAGATCGCGAAGGCATTTCCCAATCGAGAGTTCGTAGACGCCTCCCCATCTCTGCGGCAAGCCCGTTCGGTCAAGACGGAATTCGAAATCGAGCAGATCCGTCGGGCCGCCCGAATGGTGGACAAAGCGTTTCTCGACGTTCCGACACAGCTTCGAGAAGGGCTGCAAGAGTACGAATTAGGCGCACGGATCGAGTACGTGATGCGAATGGAAGGGCATCAGGGTTTCACCCGTGTGCGCCGATTCAACATGGAAATCCACTATGGCGCGGTTGCTTTTGGGGACACGAGCGCGTATCCGCACAGTTTCGATGGGCCTGTTGGAGTGCGGGGCCTCTATCCGGCAGTGCCGCTGATGGCGGGGGAGAAACCCCTGGTGCGCGGGGAACCCGTGATGGTCGATATCGTGGGGGGGTGTGGCGGATACATCGCCGACGGCTCCAGGGCATATTCGCTTGGGGAACCTTCGGAGAAAGTCCGCGACACGCACACGTTTATCCTGGAATTGAATGCCTGGTTGGAAGAGCAACTGAAGCCGGGCAACATCCCCAGCGAAATTTACGCCAAAGTCCAGGAACGCCTGACTGGCACCGATTACGCACCTCACTTCATGGGAGCGGGCAGCAATAAGGTTCGTTTTATCGCGCATGGTGTTGGGCTCGAACTGGATGAGTTTCCTGTAATCGCGCCTCAATTCGATGAACCGCTTGAGCCGGGTGTCGTCCTGGCCATGGAACCCAAAGTGTTTTACCCAGGTATTGGCGGCGCCGGTGTCGAAAACACCTTCGTTATCACCGAGGGCGGTTGCGAATGTTTAATGAGTGCGCCCCAGGAATGGGTCAGCGTTTAGCAGCCCGTGGCAGAAGTGTCGAGGGCCGCGCGCAGGGGTCTTCGGGTTGCAGGCGCGAAGTGAGGAGCGGGCACCGAGGTCTGAAACCGAGGCCGCTGGCGCCGTCTTTGCATCGTGACCGACGAGGGACAAAGCCTGTGGCCCGACCCCCCCTGCGCCCAAAGGGTTACGACGAAACGGGGCCGCCTTCGTTGTCGCCAACTCCTCCCAATGAATGAGCATTGTCTCGTCGTCGCCTCCTAGAATCCGGCCCCGTTTGGCCGTAACGCGGCCCTCGACACTTCTGCCACGGGCTGCTAGTCGAGCAGCATTAGCAATCCGACAATGGTCTTAGCATCCCGGATGCGTCCTTCCTGAATCATCCGGAGCGCGTGGTCACGGTGGGTCACGGAAACTTCGATGGATTCATCGTCGTCAAGACTTTGCTTGGCTAAAGTCAGCTCGCTTGCTTCATAGAGATACATTAATTCATTGCTGAAACCCGGCGTTGTGTAATAGGTGGCTCGAAGTTCCAGTCGTTTCGCGCTGTATCCGGTCTCTTCTTCAAGTTCGCGGCGGGCGGCGTCGATCGGATCCTCATCTTTTTCCAGCGTTCCCGCCGGAATTTCGACAATTACTTCGCCGGTCGCATGCCTGTATTGATTGATCAGTACGACTTCGTCCGATGACAGCATCGCGACGATGGATACCGCACCGGGATGGACGACAACTTCGTATGTCTTCTCTCTACCTGAGGCATCCACGATCCGATCCCGCCGCACGGCAATCCGCCGCCCCTGAAACTCAATTGTTTGTTCTATGACTTTCATGGATCCATCCACGGATTTACAAACGGAAAGAATGACGAACCGCAAAGGCGCAAAGGTTTCGAGTCAGCTTCCGAGAAAAATGTCTTTGCGTCTTTGCGGTGAAAAGAGTTTTTGCCTTTCGTCAGTCATCCAATTTTTCCAAGAGAGGGCGTAGAGCTTTAATGAACTTGTCGATCTGTTTCTTTCGGATGATCAGCGGCGGCAGGAGCCGGAGGACTGTTTCGTCTGTAGCGTTGGTGATGAATCCCGCATCGAGCAACTGCTTGACGAGTTCTTTAGCGGGCACTTTCAATTGAACGGCGAGCATAAGGCCTTCGCCCCGAACCTCGTCAACCACAGGCAGGTCTCTCAATGCTTCGAGTCGCTCGCGGAAATAGTCACCGACCTCGCGGACGTGCTCCAAAATGCGTTCGTCTTCGAAGACCTTGAGCATCTCCAGGCTCAACCGGCACGCCAACGGCCCGCCTCCAAACGTTGAGCCGTGGAGGCCCGGTTCGATTGCCGCCGCGATTTCTTCCTTCATTAATGTGGCACCAAGCGGGAGTCCCCCACCCAGTGGTTTGGCCAGGGACACGAGGTCGGGTAAGGCATC
>CAXWPJ010000009.1:0-1293897 GCA_963664115.2 Terriglobia bacterium
TAGTCCTCGTCTTTGATGCGAAGAGATCGGCGAGCGTCGGGCCGGTTCTGGTGAACGAAACAGAACACGCATTCGTTGTCGCACACCCATGGCTCGATGGGCTCCAGTTCAACCCCAAGACTTTCCCATTCTTCCCGTACGAATTCGTGGGTCTGCCGCTGGGTCCGCAGCGACACAGGCGCATCAAAAACCGCCATCTGGAACTGTAGGTCGATGACATCTTTGGGCGGTGTGCCGTTGACTTCTACGATCTCGTCACCCGCCTGAAGCCCGATTCGCGCGGCCAGCGATTCGGGTTCTACTCCCAAAATCCGCAAGGGAGCCGAGACGCCTTTATGCGTGGGCGGGGCATGCCGGTATTCATGCTGAGCCGACATTTTACGCGCGAGGTCCTGATCGTTGGCTTTACGGACGTAGGCGCTTGAAGAAAACTGCTTTTTCGCAGCCATTCAATGCTCGAGAAGCCTGCGGCCAACGGCGAGGTACTGGAAACCCGAGACAACGGTGAGCAGACCGGTCAGGATGAACAAAAAATATATCCCACTCTCCTCGACGCCGATCCAATTGTAGAGGAGCACGGCAAACACAGTCAGGAATTGAAACACTGTGTTGGCTTTCCCGACAAGCGTGGGTGGAAAAACGCGAAAGCCGTAAGTAATGATGAACGCCAATCCACCAAGCAGTATGAACACATCGCGAAAAATCACCAGTAGAAGAAGCCAGATCGGAATAGGGTTCGCAAACCCCATCTGGGGTAGTGACAGCACAACGATGGAGCTACTCATGAGCAACTTGTCAGCGATCGGATCCAGGATCGCGCCCAGGGATGTTTTCTGCCGAAAGTGACGTGCAATAAGCCCGTCCATCCCATCGGTCACCGCGGCCACGCAGAAGGTGATCAGCGCCCAGCCCAGCCGGTTATAAGCGAGGAGAATAATGAACACCGGGATAAAGACGATCCTCAAGAGCGTCAACTGGTTGGCTATCGTTAGAATGTTCGGCCGGTACTTCTCAACGGTACGGTCGGAGAGTCTGGTGGACACGCTTTTTATCCTAAAATGAGGAAAGGACGCAATGACCTCGTCACTGCGTCCTTCAATTTTCGGCCGCTTACCGTGGAGCTTACTCCGCCGTCACGGGAACAACAACGTCCACGATCTGGCGCGAGCAAAAACCGTCGGATTTGGAACAAAAGAAGTAAACGAGTTCGCCTGGAATCTCATACTCACCCGCCACGGCCGCTTCCACGGCAACATTAAAAGCGGGCACGTCCACGTAATAATCGTCAGTCGATTTCGGATCTTCTGGAGGCGACTCCAGCTTGGCCGCATCGTGCGTCAACCCTTCAACAGGCTGCAGCTTCAACTGGATCGCCGGCACGCGGTTGATCACGTATCCGTCCAGGACGTCGAACGAGACGACAACCTCGCCGCCGGCGCCGGCTTCGATGGCATCGTCAGAATAGTTCGCTTCCATAACCTGCGGCAGTCCCCCTCCCAAAGTCAGGAGCTGGGAAAGAAGAAGGATGATTCCGAATCCAAAATTCACCATAATAGTCTCCTGCGATTGCCCGTACGGATGTATTCCTCACGACATCGAATGCGCTGGAAATCGTTCAGAATTATAACATGAGAATCATTTCCGTCGCGGGCGCCCGGCCCAACTTCATGAAGATCGCGCCCCTGGTCGCCGAGTGCAGCAGGGTCTCTGGAATCAACCACTTGCTGGTCCATACCGGGCAACACTACGACACACAGATGTCAGACGTATTCTTTCGGGATTTGTCCATTTCCTCACCCGATATCGATCTCGGTGTCGGATCGGCGTCCCACGCGGTTCAGACGGCCCGGATCATGATGGAATTCGAAAAGGTCTGTACGCGGGAGCTCCCGGACCTCGTTATCGTCGTCGGTGACGTCAACTCGACGATGGCGGCAACCCTGGTAGCGGCCAAGCTCAACATACCGGTTGCGCACGTCGAAGCGGGCCTGCGCAGTTTCGATCGCGGGATGCCCGAGGAGATAAATCGCATCGTGACGGACCAGTTGGCGGACTATCTGTTCACGACGAGCCGGGAGGCGGACGAGAACTTGAAGCGGGAAGGCGTGAACCCTGAGAAGATCCACTTCGTCGGAAACGTCATGATCGACACTCTTCTCAAGCACCGGGGGAAGGCCGATGGTCTCAACGTTGCCTCCGGGCTGGGAATCGACGGCACAGACTACGCTCTGATGACCCTGCACCGGCCGTCAAACGTAGACAACCCGGCCGTTCTTCAGGGAATTCTTACCGCCGTTCAGGACATCTCGACATCGCTCCCGGTGATCTTCCCCATTCATCCGCGTACATCGCAACGGATCCGGGAATTCGATCTCGACGCGATGGTCCACGGCAGCGTCCGTCTGACCGACCCCCTGGGATACCTTGAGTTTCTCAACTTGATGTCGGGAGCCCGCCTGGTCCTGACCGACTCAGGAGGCCTGCAGGAAGAAACGACGATTCTGGGCGTCCCGTGTCTGACGATCCGGCAAAACACCGAGCGCCCCGTGACAATCTCCGAAGGCACGAACGAACTGGTCGGGACGGATCCGGTCCGTATTCGGGAAGCTGCAGACAGGATTCTTGCCGGAAATTGGAAAACACCCCGCGTACCCGAATACTGGGACGGCAAAGCGGCTGAACGGATTGTTGCGATACTCACCGCGAACGTTTCTGCCTGAACTGCACAACTGTCGAAGAGAAGCCGAAGATTTCACCGCAAAGGCGCAAAGACGCAAAGGAAGATGGGATGGTCTGTGTAGATTTCGTCTGATCGCAACTCTATGGGTTCTCAACGACGTTCTTGCTAACCCGAATAACTCCAGTCGAGCGGGATGAAGGCAGGCTATCCCGTCCTGCTTTTTCTTCCTTTGCATCTTTGCGCCTTTGCGGTTAATCCCCTCTTAATTCTTCCCTTAAATGTCTCGAAAGCCCGGAAAAAGTGGGTCGTTGACCCGGAGGTTATGGGTCAGACGCCCATTCAGTTTCAATAGTTTAGTGGAGGACCATGACATGCTCAGTCGTCGATGGGTCGGTGACGATGATTACTCTGTTAACTTCGAGTGGGATAAAATGGCACATATGGATACCAAGGGGCCGGCGACGATCGACGATCTCTATAACGTTCCCGAAGACGGGCGTAAATACGAGCTGGTCGACGGAGAGATTCTGGTGAGCCCGGGTGGGTTCCGCCACGGCCAAGTCTCCGTCCAGATCGGCTACCTGATCAAACGATTCCTGGAAGGTTCACCGATCGGCGTTGTCTGCGGCGCGGACCTCGGCATTATCTTCCCCAACGGCAACTTGAGATCTCCGGACGTAACTTTCGTTCGTAACGAAAAGGTCCCAGCCGGGGAGGCGGCTGAGCGATTTCTTGAGGCTGTGCCCGACCTCGTGGTCGAAGTACTTTCTCCGGGCGACCACATGCGGCATGTCGCAGACAAGATCGGTGAGTTCCTGGAATCCGGTGTGTGTCTGGTCTGGTTGGTCGACCCTCAGCCCGAAACCGTCACGGTGTACCGCTCGTTGACCGATACCCGCCAACTCCGGGGCGACGACCTCATCGACGGAAACTCTGTCCTTCCAGGCTTCAAAGCGAAAGTCTCCGACTTCTTTTAGCTTCAGCTGAACTGCAGATTACTCAGACCGAAACAAAATCTTTCACCGCAAAGGCGCAAAGGAAGATGGGTTGGTCTGTGTGAATTGCGTCGGACTGAACCTCTATGGGTTCTCAACAGCATTCTTGCTAACCCAGACAGCTCAAGTCGCGCAGAACGTAGGCAGTCTTTCCGTCTTTCTTTCATTTTCTTCCTTTGCGTCTTTGCGCCTTCGCGGTGAATCCCCTCTCAGTTCTTCCTAAAGAAGTCTCGAAAGCTGCGCCTTTGCGGGTCGCGGTTTTAGCGGTCTTTCACTTCCCCTCTGTTTGATTTCAGTGCGTTAACAACGGACCTCTCCGTGCACTTCTAGTCAGCGTTCCGGTGGATGGCGGGCTTGGGGGCTCAATTAACCGAAGGGCCGGTGCCTCCGACGTGATTCGCCGGAACTCATTCTCCAAATTCCTCTCGGCGGTTAGAAGGCGAGGCTGTGTATTTACAAATGGAAAGGGCCGCAGTTTCGCGGGCCGCCGGGAGGAAACACATCCAACCACTATTACCTCAAAGGAGGTTTCATGTTTCGAAAAGCATTTGCAGCGACGCTCCTCTTCACGTTCCTGTTCGCCATGGCCACGATCGCGCCCCAGAGCAGTGAAGCTCAGTCTGCGACCACCATGGTCATCGATATCAATTCGGCTCCCCTGGCTGCGCTCCAAGGCATCGTTCAGGACGAGGGTCTCGCCCAGCGGATCATCGAAAATCGGCCGTATGCCAACAAACGGCAGTTGCTTTCACGTCAACTCGTGTCGGCAGAGCAATACGACGAGATCAAGGACAGGATCATTGCTCGACGGATCGAGGATTCGGAAGACTCCCGGTAGCGCGGCAATGTACGCGCGCATGGTGATCGGCGAAGCAATCCATGAAGATCAGGTTTCAGAGTTCGTTCGGATCTACGAGTCAGAAGTGCTTCCCAAGCTCCACGACGAACCGGGGTTCGAATCGGCGAACTTCATGGTCGAAGATGGAGGCCGGATGGCGATTTCGCTCACGCTCTGGCAATCCCAGCAGGACTGCCTGAAATACCACTCCAGTATGGCTTACCGCCAGTTGGTGGAAAAAACCCAGCATCTGTTGAAAGGCAGTTTCATCGTGCGGTTATTCCGTACCGTTTAGGCCCGAGACAGAAAGCGGGGGAGGCAAGAGACCTAACCGCAGAGACGCAAAGGCGCAAAGGAAGAGAGAAGAGTCAGTTTGTCTTTTCTGAAAATCATTTTTCTTTGTCTTCCTTTGCGCCTTTGCGTCTTTGCGGTTCAAACTTCTTGCCTCTTCATATCCATGCCTCTGCGTTCATTCTTTTTCTTTTCTGCGGTAGGGCCTGAAATCGACGTTGCATCGGTGGCGCCGCAGGAAGTCCATGAATCGCTTGTAATCGGTGTCGGGCATATTAAAGAGTCGGACGACCTTTCTGTAGCTACCGTGGGTTTGAACCAGGCCACGCCGGATGACGGCCTCGACCTGTCGCTTGGTGATCAGACGGTCGGTGTAGGGCCGGGCGACCGATTCCCAGAAATCGTCGACGACGACTGCCTCGACAGGTTCCCGAACCAGGGCATCCGTGGGCAGCGTGATCGCATCCGGCGCAATAATTTCTGTCTCCGACATGTAGTAGCTGCTTTCAATGACGTTCTGCAGTTCGCGAATGTTTCCCGGGTAATGATAGGCAAGCAACTTTTCCATGGCATTGGGCGACAGAGTTCTCTCTTCTCCACTGTCGGCATTCAGCGATGCGACGATATGACGCACCAGAAGCGGGATGTCGGACCGGCGCTTTCGAAGCGGGGGAACTTCAATCGCAAATACGTTGAGACGGTAGAGGAGGTCTTCGCGGAAATCACCCGAACGCGCCATCGACCGAAGGTCACAGTTGGTGGCGGCGATTATGCGGGCGTCGATCGGGCGGTCGACAACGTCACCGAGTCGACGCACCTGCTTCTCCTGAAGCACGCGGAGAAACTTCACCTGGAATCGTTTGGAAGTATTCGCAATTTCATCCAGGAAGAGCGTTCCCTGGTTCGCTTGCTCAAAAAGTCCGGGTTTGTCGCCGATGGCCGTCGTAAAGGCGCCACGCCGGTAGCCGAACAGTTCGCTTTCGACCAGTTCTTCCGGAAGGGCACCGCAATCAATGGGCACGAACCGGCGCTGGCGGCGGCTGCACTGATCGTGAATAGCACGTGCGACCAATTCCTTTCCGGTACCGGTCTCTCCCTGGATCAGAACCGAACTCGAAGTTCTGGCAGCGGCTTGAATTTTTGAGTGCAGGAGTTCGACCGCATCACTTTGTCCAATCATTTTTGTTCGCATCATGACACTACAGCCGGAGCAGACATGGAAAAGGTCACTCAAAAATTGGAGCAAGGCAGCCCGGAGGTTCTCGAAGAGCTCGGTCGCGCAATCCGAAAGATCCATGGCACGCGCGATCCGGATCTCGAGCAGGAAGTCTTTCTCAGAACGCTCAAGGCGTTTCGGAAGGAAAGAAGGTCGAGCATCCGCGGGCACTCATATGGAAGATCGCCAAAGACACGGTCGCTGACCATTGGAGGCTCAGGGCGCGGGACCGTTGGGACCCCCTGGACGAACTCCAGCACCCGGCCGCCCAGGACACGGATGCCGAACGCGACCTCGATCGAAAACGTCGTGTCGAACAATTGCGAAACGGGATCCTGCGACTTGGATGCGACATCCGGGGATCGGTCTACCTGTTTTACATGGAAGGCTATTCGGTTTCCTCGATCGCGCGGATTTATGGAAAGACGCCCTCCGCGGTCAAGATGGCCCTCTACCGGGGACGGCGGCAATTGGTGCGAATGTTTCGATCGGACGCGACTAACAAGTCGGGCTTCGAGCGACTTTGAGGCCCGCCAGAGCCGTAACTCATTGATCTCAAGACGGACTAAGAATGGAACCCCACGTGAAACAGTCTGAGTCGGGCACACGGTCCGCGATCTGGGAGGATCAACACACAATGAATCGACAAATTGTAACGCTCAGCAGCACAGAGCTCATGGGAACAGTCGGCGGTGACTGGAATTGGCACGATTTCTTTGCGGGGGCCACCTGGGGTTTAGGCGCAGGCTGCGGGATCAGCGGTCACCCCGTTCTGTGTATGGGCGCCCTGTTTACTGGCGGCATAACGATGTTCTTCTAGGAGGAATGAACAATGACATCACACGTCCAAGACATTTCCGCATTGGAACTCCAGCAAATTGGTGGAGGTGACTGGTTTGAAACCACCTGGGGAATCCTGCTCGGCACGGGATTCGCTGCCGGCTTCCTCGGTTCGGGTGGACTGCTGACGATTGCAGGAATCGCCGGATTTGGCCTGATCTTCGGTCCCCCGTTCTAAGCATTCAACCTCTTCAACCCTTAGGTGCGCTCGAATGGGCGCACCTCGCATTCCACCTGGACCTGCGTGCCATGCGCGCACAAAACTAAATCAATGGACGTCTTTCAACTCGAACAAGCCGTCAAAAAGCGCAGCGACGATTTTGTCCTGGGACCGCTCGACCTTCATCTCTCAGCGGGGGAAATCCTCGGTGTCATGGGCCCTAACGGTGCGGGCAAAACCACCCTCCTGCGATTGTTGTGGGGCTTTCTGCGTCCGGACGCCGGGCGCGTGTCTGTGTTCGGCAGAACACCCCATCTGGAACAGGTCTGGATTCGTCTACGGGCGGGCTACCTTCCCGAGTCGTTGAAGTTCTATGACTGGATGACGGTGGATCGATTCCTTGCGTTCATGGCCGGTTTCTATCCGTCCTGGGACTGGGGCCATGCCCTTGAACTCCTGGAGCAGTTCGGAATAACTCCCGCCCGGACTATCGGGACCTTATCCAAAGGAAATCGGGTGAAGCTGGGCCTTCTGGCAGCGGTGGCCCATCGGCCAAAGCTACTGATCCTGGACGAACCGACCTCGGGTCTGGACCCCTTGATACGAATCGACATCCTCCATTTCCTCCGATGCTCCGCACAAGAAGACGGCACGGGAATCGTCCTGTCCTCTCATGTGTCCGACGATCTGGACCGGATTGCCGATTCCGTTCTGATGCTGAACGACGGCAAGGTATTGGAGTATGCGCCGACTAAGGTTCTGCTCGACAAAACCAACGAAACTCAACTGGAGGCTGTGTTTTTGAATGCGGTCGGTAGGATTCCCACATCTCGCGTTCCACATCGCGCGTAAAGACTGGGCCGAAGCGCGTCATGTCGTGATCGCGCTGACCCTGGGTCTTATGGTTCCCGCCCTGCGCGTCCGCTTCGCTCCGGGCCGTTCGGACGACTTCGCAAAAGGTCTGCTGGCCGGCTTGCTCGCAGGTGCCGGTTTCGGCTACGCCCAGTTCTGTTTCCTGAACGAACGCCAGCGAGGCACACTGGAGTTTCTGCTCAGCCTTCCCATTGAGCCCCGACAGCTTGTCCTCGCCAAATTCGTCTCCCTGTACTCAATGGTCCTTTTCACCGTAAATGTCCCTGGCCTGCTCGTCCCAGACCTTCGGCTCGTCTACATCACCAACGCCGCAGCCCTTTCACTAGCAACCGTCTTCATGGCCACAACGGTCATCTCAGACAAGCCCTGGGCCTCGCAAATACCCGTCTGGTTCCTTCTCGTCTTCATCCTCCCCATCCAACGCCTCCTCGAACGCTACTACCCCAACGGACTGCAGCTCTTCGAAACCCTCACCGCCAACCCCATTCTGTTAGCGACATTCGCCTTGCTCGTCAGCCCGCTCGTTGTCGCTGTATCCGTTTCGATTTTTCACCGCAAAGGCGCAAAGGTGAATGAGAACCCTTTGTCACGGAAGGTCATTGGGGCCGTAATTGAAGTGCACCGCATCTTAGGCCCGGGCCTACTAGAGTCGATTTATCAAGACTGCCTCGACATTGAGTTCCGGCTTCGAAGAATCAGGTTCGAAAGGGAAAAGAGAATCCCTCTCATCTACAAAGACCAAGATCTGAGAGAGCGCCTTCGTATCGACTTTCTCGTCGCAGATGAAGTCGTAATCGAAACCAAATCCGTTCACTCGTTACTGCCCGTACATGACGCGCAAGTGCTCACGTACCTAAAGTTGACCGGCTGCAAATTAGGTCTGCTGATCAACTTCAACGTCCCAGTAGCAAGAGACGGAATCAAACGCATCGTAAACCGCCTCTAGCCCCCCCCCCTTTTTCGTTTGCATCGACGCCCCCTTTGTTTCCCATTCGGATTCCCCCTCCCCCATATAGAATCGTCTTTCTTCTTTGCGTCTTCGCGCCTTTGCGGTGAACCTCTTCATGTCTTCGCCTTGAAGCTCTAAATTCCCCGCTTTATCTCCCCGTACCCACACAAACAAATCGCCGATCAAGCGTCTTTCCCATTCTTGGTCCTATGGTGTGAGCCGTTTAGCTATGGCCCCCCAACTGCCCTTTCTCCCACTGTGGCATACACCATCATTCACCAGCATGACGCCAATGACTGTGGCCCCGCGTGTCTGGCGATGGTGGCGGCGCATTATGGAAAACGTCAGTCCATTGCTCGACTCAGAGAAAAATCTGGAACCGACCGCCAGGGCACAAACCTCGCAGGGCTAATACAGGCGGCCCAGGAAGTGGGCTTCGAGGCCCGTGGCGTCCGCGCCACCCCGGAAGGCCTCACCGAGGTCACGCTCCCCGCCATCGCCCCCTGGTCCGAAGACGGGCGGAACCACTTCGTCGTCCTGTTCAAACAAAGCTCGCGGCGCATTACGATCGGCGACCCCGCCCTTGGTGTACGCAAGCTCACACCCGAAGAATTCGCTGCGCACTGGACCGGGATACTCGTACTTCTGAAACCCACCCTCAACTTGCGGGATCTATCCACGCCCTCGCTTTCGAAACTGTGGTCCCTGGTTGGCCACCATCGAAAGCTCTTCCTGGATGCACTGCTCGCGGCAGTCCTCATGACGATCCTCGGCCTCGCCTCAGCCTTCTTCATCCAAGTCCTCGTCGACTTCGTGTTCCTTGTTGGAGCCGAACCCACCTTAAACTGGCTCGGCCTGGGATGCTGCTCGTGCTGGGTGCGCGTGTCGCGTTCCACGGCCTCCGAGCCTATCTCCTCGCCCACCTCAGCCACCGGATCGATGCGGACATTGTGTTGGGATACCACCATCATGTCCTGGGACTGCCGCTTGATTTCTTCTGGACCCGCCGGACCGGCGAGATCCTCTCCCGCTTGTCTGATGCGATGAAGATCCGCCTGGCGATCAGCGGGACTGGCCTTGCCGTCATCGTCGACGGCATCACCTTGATTCTGACCGCCACCATCATGTGCATCCTTCATTGGAAACTGGCCATCGCTTCTCTCGCTCTTTTGCCAGTGCTCGTCGTTGTCCTCTATGGTTTGACGGGGCCTATGAAACGCGCCCAGCGGACGGCCATGGAGCGGGCCGCACACTTCGAGTCGCACACCGTAGAAGCCGTCAGCGCCATCGATACGGTCAAGGCGTTTCGGGCCGAAGACCGCATGCGGCTTCGCGGCGAAGTCCGCTTTGGTGAGTTGATCGACGCCACGTTCCGGGCCGAGATCTTTGCCTTGCACGCCTCCACCTTAACAACGTTTCTGACCGGACTGGCAAGCCTGACGCTGCTGTGGGTCGGCGGGCGCGAAGTCCTCGCCGGTGGTCTGAGCGTCGGTCAGCTCATGGCACTCTTCACGATGTTGGGAACCGTTATTGGCCCCGTCGAACGACTGGCCAATGCGAATCAATCCATACAGGACGCATTGGTCGCTGGAGAACGCCTTGGGGAAATTTTTGAAATAGAGCCCGAAGAAAATCGGGAACCTCAGGAAAGATCGATGAAGGTCGCACGTTCCATTGAAGGTGCCATCGAATTTCAGAACGTGACATTTGGCTATGGAAACCGGCCGCCCGTCATCAAAGATCAGAGCTTCCGCATTGACCCCGGCGAATGTTGCCGCATCGTAGGCGCAAGCGGTAGCGGCAAGACAACGCTTGCCCGGGCGCTGGGACGGTTTCTGAAACCCCACAGTGGGCGTGTCTTAATTGATGCCATCGATGTCAACGATTACACCCTGGAGAGTCTGCGCCGCCAGGTGGGCTATGTCTCCCAGGACGGGCACATACTGAGTGTCTCCATCGCCGACAACATTCGCCTGGGCCGGGCGGACGCTTCCCCTACAGAAGTCCGCCTGGCCGCGACCCAGGCCGGAGCCGCCGCATTTATCGAACACCTACCCCTGGGCTACAACTCGCTGGTCGGCGAGCGCGGCACTACCCTATCGGGTGGGGAACGGCAGCGCTTGCTCCTGGCACGGGCCATTCTTGTCAACCCGCCCATACTGGTTCTTGATGAACCGACCAATCACCTCGACCGGGCATCGACACAGGCAGTCCGGGAACTGATCGATCAGCGCAAACGCGACCACCGCACAACGATCATAATCTCCCACGACGAACTGCCCGCCCACAGAACGATTGCCATCGACAGCAACACTTATGCGCTGGCGAACTGAGCTTAACCTCGGCGGAAAGCCCCGCCTGGTGGGCGCGACGGTCTACGTCCTTGCCACTCTCCTGGCCATTGCACTCACATGGAGTTATTTCACTGAAGTGGACGTCGTCGTCCGTGCACCCGGCCTGGTCCGGCCCGATGGCGAAGTCGTTCGAATCACCTCCGAGGTCGCCGGAACCATCGAGGCCGTCCACGTTGAGGAGGGCGACGCAGTTCACACAGGTGACATCGTCGTCCGGTTGGACAACCAGCAGATCCGTTTGGAACGCGAAACGATAGAACACCAAATCGCTCTCGCCGGGGAACAACTCCGGGACCTCGATCGCAGGATCGCGACCACGGCCAGAATCCACGTTCTGGAACTGGAAAAGCTCGACACGGAAATCCGCTCAGCCCGTCAAGTCCTGGAACAAGGACACAGGGAACACGCGGCTCAAATGGAATCAGCCTCGCTTCGGCTGGAACAGACACGCCAGGAACACTTGAGGAACCAGCAATTGTTCGCGGAAGGACTCATCTCCCGGCAAACTTCGGATCGCTTCCGGAACGATTTCAATCTGGCCGAGGCCCAGCACCTGGAAATCCTCTATCGGAAACCCACTGACGCATCCTTGCAATCGTTGCTGGAAACGAAAAATTTGATCGATGCGGAACTTGAATCACTCCAACAGGACCTTCGGATGGAATCCGTGCCGATCGAGGCCCAACGGACCGAACTCCGGTCACGACAACAGCAAGTCGATCAGGAAGCGGAGCGCCGCTTCATTCGCAGCCCGTCTACGGGCCAGATTACCCTGCTGCCCACAGTACATCCGGGAGAACATATTGCCGCCGGCACTCTGATCGCAACGCTGGCCCCGACACCGGTCCGTCCCATCGTCGAGGCCTGGGTCCCAAACGCCAAGGCCACGGACCTTCGGCCCGGCCATCCCGCCCGTCTCCGTCTTGACGATTCGGAAACCATAGACGGCATCGTCTTCGCCGTCAGCCCGAACGTGCGGTTTACCGAGTCCGCGAACGGCGCCTTCCAGGTCCTGATCGCCCCCGACACGCTGGGCCTCCGCCTCGGCCTGGCCGTCGACGTCCGCATCATTACACGCCAGGAGCGAGTCCTGACCTTGCTGTTCAACAGAATCGAAAGGGCGTTTGACTAACTAGTAATTCATACTCGGAAAGCTAACACTGGCCTCCAACTGGCCCACATGACAATGCCCGACCCTTGACTCGACTTCTGGCCTACGCACAACGGGTGTACTAGACCCAAAACAAGCGCATAACCAGTCCGCCGAGGCCCAGTTCGCGCCGATAGAATTCGAGGCATAGAATCCCGTTCCCGGATGGCCTGTTCCAGGTATCGAGTTTCTGTTGAATCTGTTTCAGTTCAGCCTCGCTGGTGTTGGACGGTTGACAGAAACCGGGACCTCGATCGCCCGGGCTCAGAGTCATGATCGGGTCAACATCGCAGAGGCTGACGCAACACATCCACCCCGCGGAACAAGACCGGCAACCACCGGTTCCAGGCCAGGATCCGGAACAGAATGCGCCGCCCGGTGCGCACGAGTTGGCACGGCACAAGCATGAAAGCGTTCAAGAAGGTTTTGAACTCCATGCGCAGCACGGTTTGCTTCTCAGCCTGATATTTTTGGCCCCAACGTCCGGTTTCGGGAAGCAGCAATGCAAACCACGCTTTCAGTGTCCAGGCCAGTGACGCGATCACCATGTAGGCCCAGTTGCTGGTCTGATCTCCGACCGGCATCCGCAACGCCTGAACGCCGTTCTTCAACTGCTCAATGAGATTCTCCTGATTGCACCGTTGATTGGCACGCATCACAATCTGGTCGGCCGGATCCGAACGGTTGGTAATGTAGAAGAAGTACCGGATGTCGTCAAACAACACCTGCTCTCCTTTGGCCACCGACAGATTCTTCCGCACCACGACGACACGGTAGTCCCGATCGCAGGCTCCGGGTCGATACCGAAACTCGGCCACATCCTCACCCTGCAAGCGGATATTGTCGAAACCGCGCTGCCGAACGATCTCTTCCTTCACGTTGTCGGGACGTTGGCGCGGTTCGGTCGCCACGTCGTATTTCGCGGGCCGTTCCAGGCGCTTCCACTGGCGCGGCTCCAGTTCATCGGCCCGGGCCTTCAGGTTCGCCATCGCGTCAATCCCGAATATGAAACCCACCTGCTGGTCGTCCCATCCGTCCAGATGCCGGGTCTGGCTGAAGTCCGTGTCCCCGCGCAGCAGGATCTGGCGAAACCCCGCATGCCGGCACAATGCGATGGCTTGGTCGAACCGGACCGCGGCTCCTTCATGCGACGGCCGGTTGCCGCTACGATTGACCAGATACAGCGGTTCGGCGGTGTTGGCCAGCGAGATCATCAGCGGGTGATATCCCCACGTCCCGTCGTAGGCCACGTCCATCCCTTGCTTGCATTCCCCCGTGGTTTCGGCCAGTGTCCCGTCCGCGTCCAACACCGCTTCTTCGAAAAACGCCGCCGGTTGCTGTCGCCAGACTCCGAGCCGGACTTGATTGGTTGCCTCCATCAGACACTCCACGTCGTCGGCCTCGAATCTCCGGCAGAAGTCTCCCGCCGTCGTCGGATCCGGAATCCGTTGCGCTCCCAGCGCATCCAGATACACCGCATCGTTGCGCCGCAGTTCGATGTCTTCCAGGCACGTTCCTCCGCTCAAGGCGTTGTAGGCGATGTTCAGCACGTGATCCGACTCGTGATACGGCAGGTGCCGCTTCAACACATGCACGCCCTTGTCGATGGCTTCGATCAGCCCGGTCCGCCGCGCCACCAGTTGCATCGTCCCGATACCACCAACCGATGTGCCCCGCGTCCGCTCTCCCATCTCGTACTGAATGTTGCTCGCCGAAAACATCGGCTCTACCTGATCCGTCCAATGCCGGTCCCCAAGCCGACGTTCGATTCGCCGCTTGCGGTTCCTCATGTTCTTGCGCGTATAATCGTTCATCTGAAATGCCTCCTTTTCCGAAGAATCTGTTCAAGGTTTTTTTCGCACGGAGACGGGGCATTTCGGGTACTTCCGCTCTTATTGCACTATCATTTCCTCGTCAATCACGCTTGTTCAGGGTCTAGACTCGCTCTTCCCTTGGAGCGCCGCCCAGGGCGTAGCGCAAACCGGCAGCGTATGACTCCAACTCGCTGCGGCGGATGTTCAACCTTATCTTCTCTTCAAGACTCCGCTCGGGGTCGCGATATTGCTTCATGAGTTCTACGAGTTGGTTGCTGGTTGTGGCCAACTCTTCCCGTAGGTCCTCCGCCCCTCGCAAGGCATCGCCTGTGACCGTCTGTGTTGCTGTCGCTGACATGATTTCTCCGTGTTCAGACGTCCGTCGGCCAGCATTTCAGTACTCCCAGACCGCGATCGGGTAATACGGAAACGTACTGTTTGCACTGGCGATCGTGCTCGTGTTGTAAATGATTCCTGCACCGCCACCGCCGTTGAAGTCGGCAATGATATCTCCCCGCGTCGACCGCAGGGCTCCCAGCGGTTCGGACATCGTTGCCGTGTCGCGCGTCTTCGCAATAAACACGCCTCCTTGTACCTCTCCGTTCCCACCACCGTTCCAGTGCATTTCTCCCTGGCCGATCGCCAGAACCAGGCCGTTCCAATTGAAGTTGCCCGAAAGTGTCAGGACACCCCGTACCAGCAGAATGCCGTAGCCGGTTCCGGGCCCGAACGTGGCATCGCCGTTGACGACGACAACACGGTAGTCGCTGGCACTTCCGATGTCACCGATCGAAGTCGAGCTTCCGAAGCCCGGCGTGTAGGTGTCTGTGGCCGAGTCCGAGATGCTGGAGACGATGTCCTCCAGCCCGGACACTGTTTCCAGCGATGTCGAAAGGTCAGTGCTGACGTCTTCGACGTCTGGTGTGGCACCGCCATCACCGGTGTAGTTGGAAACCCGATTTGCGGGAATGGCGCCGGTTACGGTCGTATCGTCCCCCGCAGAAATGACACCGATAGCATTCTCGTTGTTGCCGCTACCCGCCGAATCAAATCCATCCACGCGGAACAGATTCGAATTTGCGGCATCGAACAAACCGATGCCTCCGTTGAGAGTCAGCGCTGCCGGAATGGGCGGAAAGGTTCCTTTCTTGACGTCGGCTGCTATCGTCAGCGTCGCGTTGCCGATGGTTCCGATACTCACCAGGGTGACGACATCATTTGCATCCGTTGTCGCAGTCTGACCTTCCGCCGGATCGTTGCGCATGAATACATGGTAGGCGCCTATGGTTTGCCCGGAACCATTGTCGAGGGTCTGGCCCGTCGTTCGGAGTACCGTCGTACTCCGGCTTCGACTCAGTCGCTGTTGACGTTGGAAAAGCAATTACGTTACATTAATTTCGACGGGCTAGATGGCAGGAGGGGCTGGTCGTCGGTTGCCAGGAGCGTGGCCAGGTCCATCGATGCCGACAGCGTCGTGTCCGTCCCGGCAGCCGCCACCATATCCGTGGTCAGATCGTTCGCCGAAACCCTCAACGTTTCCCGGGCTGCATCGAGACCGGCTTCGGTGAGGAACAACAACTGTGCGTTGGTTTTGTAGTTATCGGCGATCTTAAGGTCGACCGTCGTGCTGGATAAGAGTGCTCCGCCCACGACCGTGAGAAATGCGAGCAGCATCAGGGCCGTGATCAGCGCCATACCACGCTGTGATCTCATTTCCGAAACCTCCGTCTAGGGATCAGTCGAAACTACTCTCAGGCCACAACTAAGGCAAGCTTAATTAATATATTTATTATAGTTATTGATGGCACTTTAGGGGGTGGGGGCCTTAAACGGTTCCACAATGCACAGTCGGAAAACCTGCTGAACCGTTGTTGAAAAACACCAAAGCCGTTTCGGACGCTTGATTTGAATTCCTAAGTCTGACTCCTAAGATATAGGACGACTTTTTGGTTGAAGACACCCTGCCAGTGGAAGAAATCAACGAAGACTTCCATCACTGGAGTCGCCCAAATTACTGGAACTGATTACAAACCGCCTGCCGTTGCCGCGCACAGGCATCGTGAAAGAGAGGGGATTTCTAAGGGGACGGACACTTCAGGATAGGGACGGACCCTTCTTGCTGCGTCTTAGTCTGAACGCTGCATTTCGACCGAAGTGTCCGTCCCTGTTCCGTCCCCCTGCACCGCCGCTACTGGAACGGACAGGTTGGGAGAAACTGTCCGACAGGTTCCATGCACAATTGCTGGGTTCTTTCAATTTTCTCCTCAAGGCTCGTGAGCACCTGGGAGTACGGCACGACAGGACCGTGGACGGGAACATCCGCAACCATCAGGTTCCGGAGTGCGACGTTGTCAGCGTAGACGTCCCGCCACCAATAACCCTGCCACGAGAGGTCAAAGAGATCTCCCTGCACAAGAATTCGATCGCGAGGTACGTAGGCCATCAGCGCTTCGGCCATGTGGTCGTCCCCGATGATGTGATAGAGATCGATCTCCATAGCGTCATCTTCCAATTTGAGATGGTCGTCAATCCCCACGAATTTGAAGGGCGCCGGGTTTCGGCCGAGGTGATCGGGAGCTATGGTCGAGGGCCGGGCGGCGATCTCAGCAAACATATCCTCGGTTCCTCGATGAGCGATGATCGTGAGGCCCTCGGCGATAGCCGTTCGCAGCCCTCCCGAGTGGTCGAAATGGTGATGGGAAACGATGGCTTCAGTGAGAGGTTTATCCGGAACCAGGGACCGGGCGGTTTCGATCAGTGCAAGGGTCCACGCCTCATTCACGGGCACTTCGAACAGTGTCAGATGATCCTCGAATTCAAATACGATCCCGTTGTGCCCCCGATTACCATGGAGTAGCCAGATTCCATCTGCGACGACTTCCGCATCAACCATTGGCACGAAAGGGGCCGGCGGTGGGGCCGACACTACCAACTGGGGTGCGGCAAAAGATCATCGATGGGCGCATCCACGGTGTTCCTGTTGACGTAGAGCTTGCTGGAGACGATGTTCCTGAAGTCGATGACGGTATTGAATCCAAACGGCATCTGGAGTCCGTCGATTGGCATGTATCCGGTGAAGGCTGTCTGATACGCGAGGTCGGCCAGCATACCGTTGCTGACCATCCACCGCACCGATGTCGGGAGTTGGGTCTCTCTGTCGATGCCGAGGATAAATTGGTCGCCTGCCTCAGTCGTGATGTCGACAAGCTGCTGGTTCCCCTGGTTCCGCAAATTGTTGACGACGGTCGTCGGGTCGAGCGCTTTGCGCACGAGAACGACAGGGTGCGTCAGCATCTCGATACGCAGGTTGGCCGCGTTCCCTCCGCGGCTGGCCTCTCCGTCTTCGTTGACCGTGTACGACAGGTCTCCATCCAGGACCTGGGTCGTAACGAAATTTTCCAGACCCCGACTGAGCGTCGCGGCAGAGGTAAAGGCCTGGGTGCGTTGACGGACACGCACACGGTTGTTGACCAGATCGATCGTCTTTTCGTAGGCCTGAATGTTGGTCCACACCTGGGGCGAATCCACCGAAGCGGAGGCATTGGCGCCGCCGTTCTGGGCTGCAGCCTGACCATAGCCTTCGATCATGAGCGTCCGGACAGAGAGGATCCTGTCCTCGCCTCCGAGCGCTGCCGCAGCCCTGCGGATCACGTCCGGGGCAGACTGCCCCATTGCCTGGCCACACATGGCGGCCACCAATAGACAAAGGGTCCAGATGCTGTTTCGCATATCTAGCCTCCTTCGAAAGCTGAAAGTGGAGTCGTAAGTTACGACTTGCCGTTGAGTTCTTCCCGGACGATCTTTGCACCTGCGACAAGCGCCTGTAACTTCATCCTCGCGACGATACGCGGAAGCGGCTTCATGCCGCAGTCCGTGCTTAAGTACACGCGTTCGGCCGGCACGACCTTGATCACCCTACGAATCCTGTCCGCAACCTGCTCGGGCGTTTCGATCATCATGGTACGGATATCGATGACCCCAATCTGGACTTCCTTGTCTTTAGGAAGTGAACTCAGACAATCGATATCGGACCTATCCCGATTCGCGAAGTCCAGAACGAACTGATCCACGGGAGCGTCATAAAAATGGGGCAGGACGGTAGCATAGTTGCTCGGAACGACGGCATTGCCCCAGGCATTACCAAAGCAGAAATGCCAGGCCACCTTGGCATCGACCCCATCCACACACTCTGCGATAACGTCCCCGATCCAACCGTAGTCGTTTTCGTCGTTTGTGAACACGGGGAGCCAGGCCCCGAGGTCCTCCAACTGCAGGTAGGTCGCTCCAGCCGCAACGAGGTCTTTCATCTCGGCGTTGAAAATGGGTGCCAGGGCAAAACTCAGCTCACGGGCATTTTTGTAGTGCTGGAAGTGGACATGCCACGCCAGGTTGACCGACCCGGCACCGACGGACACCTTCATGGGTTTCGTGGCATACTTTTTGCCTATCTTATAGAGGTCCGCGAGCCGGATCGGACCGCGCGACACCGGCCCGTCATTAACCACGCCGCCCCAGTCGGCAAGAAGCTCGATCTCTTTGGTCCTCACCGGAGCCCCGATCTCTGACGGATGGATCTCCTTCGCGTTCTGGAATCCGGGAATGCGCTCGTACATATACCAGCAGAACGAGCCGATCACCCCGACGTAGTCGTCGTAGGACATCTGTCCGTCCGTGATGATATCGAGGCCGGCTTCCTCCTGATCGTGAATAACCGCCTGGGTGGCATCGTTGTACGCCTCTTCGTGCCCGACTTCTTTGAACGCGACGCGAATGTCGCGTCCAAGGAGTTCGTAGTTATACCAGCCCGGCCGGGGAGAAGGATCCGACCATGGTGGTCGGCAGTAAGGTATCCACGATCTTGATCGGCATATTGCGACTCCTTCTGATTAATCTGTGCTATCTATGAGCGACCGCGCCGCAGCGGCCACCCGGCGACCCAGGGCAATGGCACGCGCGACATCGTCGTTTGGGACTTCCTCGGCGAGAGAGGCGCCCAAACGCGGAGCAGCTAATGCCAGCGGTGCAATCGCCCTTGAAAAGGCCGCAAGTCCCGGTTCGCTCCCAAGTGCGACGCCCACCTTTCCACGCAACTTTCCTTGAGACCCGAGCCGGGCAAGCACGTCCAGATACCCCTTCCATTCCCCCGACTCCGCCGCAAAATCTCCAGGTACTCCGAACACGAGTGCGTCCGAGGCGATCACGTCCGATTCCGTGGGACCGACATATTCCTTTCTCATCCGCTCCAGAGACTCTCTGAATTCGGGAAACCCGCGAATTGTTTCCAGGGAGCCCGCATCCGGCATGCGCCGCAAACGTATTCGGGCTCTACCCTGCACGGCGCCTACAGCCGCAGCTGTCGCAAGCCTCTCGGTGGAACCGCGGATCGAATAGAAAGCAATCATCACTGTGATCGGAGACATGTCATGCGCCTCAATGTAAATCGAACACGAGGACTTCCCCGCCCTCAGGTCCTCTCCCGACCACCGACAACTCTTCTTCGCTGCCACAGGCAGCGCCGTCGCCCGCACCGAGCACTCGCCCGTTCACTGAGCTCTCCCCCCTCACGACCTGCACCCACGCGTAACGTCCGGGACCGAGCACATGGCGTACGCATTCTCCTGTCGCGACTTCCCCAACAAATACTCGGGCGTCTTGATTTATGACTGCTGCCCCCTCGCCCACACTCGCTTCCGGCCCGGCCAACAGGCGCAATCTTCCGCGTTTTTCCTCGGGAGAAAATGCGATCTGCTGATAGGACGGAGGCAAATCTTCGCATCTTGGCTCGATCCAGATCTGCATCATGTGGAGCGGCTCGGTTTCGGATGCGTTGAACTCGCTGTGCACAATCCCGTTGCCGGCCGACATGAGCTGGATCTCGTTCGGCCCCATCGTGTGCCGCTCCCCCATGCTGTCTCGATGCACCAGATGTCCTTGCAGGATGTAACTGATGATCTCCATGTCCCGGTGCGCGTGGGGACCGAAACCTTTTCCGGGACTGATGCGATCCTCATTCATCACACGTAAGGAGCGAAATCCTGTGTGCTCCGGATCGTTGTAGTCCGCGAATGAGAACGTGAAAAGTCCCTTCACCCACCCACGGTCAGCGCCGCCTCGCTCTTCACTCTTGCGTATGTCGATCATAATTTCATTGCCAGTGGGTTTGTGGGTCCTACCTCTTCGGGCGCAGAGTCATTTGAAATGCGACAAGCGTTTCCGTGTCCGGGTTGAACCGTCGCTTCGCTTGATCTAACCAAATAGCCGCTTCGAAGCGAGATCGGCCCCTTCACGGAGCGTCTTGAGCTTGAGCCACACCGAGGGTTCAATCACCCACTCGCGATTTGTAAAAGTTCCAAAGCCGCAATCGGTGCTGGCGATGATCCGCTCACGATCCCCGACGACGCCCACAGCCTCCTCAAGCCGACGTGCGACAACTTCGGGGTGTTCCACAATGTTGGTCGTGGTGTTGATAACGCCGGGAATCAGCACCATGAGGTCCGGCAGTGGATTCCGCCGGATTGCCTGGTACTCGTGCTGGTGCCTGGGATTCGCAAGCTCGATGCTCAGGGCTCCCACATTTGCCTGATAGAGAACCGGCAGCAACAGATCCAGGGCAACGTCGAATATGTGCGGTCCGTCCCAATTTCCCCAGCAGCAATGGAGACGCACCCTATCGGGTGGAATGCCCTCCAGACCCTTGTTCAATGCCGCGACGTTCAGCTCCACAGCTTTCACGAAGTCCGCATCGTTCAAGTCGCGAAAGAACATGGCACGGTCCATCGCCAGATCAGGCGCGTCAATCTGCAGGACCAACCCCGCCTTGTGGATCGCCTGATATTCATGCCGCATTTCCCGTGCGATGGCGTCCAGATAGGCCTCCTGCGAGTTGTAATAAGCGTTGAGCATGGTCGAGGAGATAATGCCGGGTGATGGTGCAGTCATGAAGCACTCTTCAAAGCGGCCCGCCGTCTTCGCCGTCTCCAGAACTCGACCGATTTCCTGATTGATTGCCGCCGTGTCCAGGTACTTCAGCTCGCCTTGAGCTTCAGGCGCGTTCTGCATCTTGCTGCGCTTTGGAAAGCGCCTCATCAGCGTCTCGCCCAATTCCGGAAATTCCGTATAGTCGAGTCCTGGACGCCGGTTGGATTCGCCGGCAAAACCCGACATGCGCCCGGGCACGTAAGTCTGAAAGCCGACACGCTGCTGCTCGCCGTCGTTACCGATGTCGATTCCTGCTTCGGCCTGCTTTTCGACAATACGGCGAACCCCACGATCCATTTCCTCCGCGAGACGCTCGGGATCGACGTCTTCACCGGCCTCGCGTTGGAGCAGAAGGTCCGATAAGGTCTCGCTGCGGGGAAGGCTTCCGACGTGGGTGGTAAGAATCCGATCGCGGCTAATCTTCATGTGTACTCGGATTAAATTCCGGCGGCAGCGACACTCTACGACCTTGCCGCGCATTCAGTAACAATTGAGAAGAACCAACTGCCGGAATCAGTTTGCGGTGCCCGCCTCGCCAGCCATGCAGTATTCCTTGAGTGCCGGCAAGCGCTGGGCGAGCGCAGTCTACCACCTGAGCAAGGAATGAATCCACTTGAGAACATTCCCGTGGTCGCGGGACAACCTGTAAGCCTCAGATGCAGAATTCGCAGCCTTTAGCTGAATCGAGATTTCTAAGGTATGAGGGGTGGAGGGGCTTAGCGGGAAGGTTAATTGCAATTCCGGAAACAGGACTCGAAGCTCCTCGGAGTTTCCCCCAATAAATCCTTAATCCGAGTTAAACAAAGCTAACCGAACCGTTGGATCTATCGGGGGATTCCGCTTCACGTTCCCCATTTTCAACGTGCCTGATTGCCGGCCTGCTTGTGTGCCGATCAATTCCCCGACTATGTATGACGCAGGGTCGCCTGCGCCCCTATCCGATAACTTTCAGGACAGATTCGGAAGACAATTCCCCGTAGGACATGGCCGCTATGCCGCTATCGGTCAGGATGCGGTTTTTCGTCAGTTCGGCGATCGCCTCAGCAATGTCGGCATCTCGAATTCGAGATTCGGAAGCTTGTAAACTGGCCGAAACCCGCCGGGATTGAGACGCGGCGTAACTCAAGCGGTTCATCGCGGCTCCCGTTCGGGCCTGAACCGTACCGAGAGTTCCCGATGCATCCTGAAGCTTCGAGATTGCCGCCGCAGCGCCGTCCTGACTCAGGATGTCCTGGGTGTCGAGACCCAGTCCTTGCGTGTCTACACTGTCATTCGCAGCGATAGCAACGTAGCTGACGCTATCGGAGGTATTGGTTTGCGTGTTGCCGACGAAGACTTTGCGAACGTCCAGATTCGCCCCGCCGGTCTCCAGATCTGCCGCAGAGGCGGTCCTCGAAATTTCAGCCATGACAGACTGAAACTCCTCATTCAGGATCGCCCGGTCACCGGTGAAGGTGTCTGATGCAGCCTGAGCCGCCAGTGTCGTCGCGCGATCCATTAACGATGAAATGTTGTTTAGGGCTCCATCCTCAATCTGCAGTTGGCTGCCCGCGTCGTTCGCGTTCCGGACCCCGACGGTATGAGTCGTGTTGTCCAATCGATACCGGTTGGCCCTGGCCAGGCCCGCCGCATCGTCCGCTGAACTGTTGATGCGCGATCCTGAAGTCAACTGATGCAGCGCCTGTCTAACGTTGGCCTGAGCGCCGCTCAACATGGATCGAGCAGTGATGGACGAAATATTTGTTACCACTGAAAAACTCATGTGATTTTCTCCATTTACTACTTATTAAACCTGGCTGATTTCGGGGCATAGGCCCCTCAATTCCCGTTATCGGCCTGGCGGCCGCAGAACTTTAGTTCCATTTAGGGAGAAAAACTGAGTTTCGAGAATTCAGTCCCCAGCGTTCTTCCATCAGAACGCGTGAACAGTTGAATCTTTATATGGGCAACAATTGGGAGTTGTGTTCGTGGATGGCCATCCGAATTCAGTTCCGCGGTTGGCTGAGCATATCGAGTCGTGCAGAATGGCACGATCCAACTCAGGGAGGTCATCTCATGCGCACTACTGTGTTGCTGGTTCTTTTGGGTGCGGTCGTCGGCTGCGGCCCGCCCGATGCGGACTACGGCGCCGTCTTTGACGGTTCGGCCGGGCAGTGGGTTGACCTCACGCACGCCTTTTCAGACTCAACGATCTACTGGCCGACCGACACGGAGGGGTTTCAACTCGACGAGCTCGCCTTCGGTCCGACAGGGGGCGGCTGGTTCTATGCGGCGTACCGCTTCTCGTCGGCAGAACACGGTGGAACACATCTGGACGCACCGATCCACTTCGCCGAAGGCAAACTTACGACCGAGCAAATCCCACTCTCGGACCTCATCGGACCCGCAGCAGTCATTGACGTCTCGGCAACGGTAACCCCGGATCACCTCGTGTCTATAGGCGAGCTCACCGCGTGGGAAGATGAAAACGGACCGATCCCTGACGGAGCCATAATTTTGATCCGCACGGGGTGGGCCGAGCGGTGGAACAACCGCACCGCGTATTTGGGCACAGACCTCACCGGCGAAGAGGCGATCGCGGAGCTCCACTTCCCCGGCATCGGCGCCGAAGCGGCACAATGGCTCGTAGACAACCGCAGGATTGTCGCCGTCGGAATCGACACCCCCAGCATCGACCGCGGCCAGTCATCTGACTTCCGAGCGCACGTGATCTTCTACGCGGAGAACATCGCCGGCTTCGAAAATGTAGCCAGTCTCGCGGCGCTACCGGCGACGGGGAGTTACGTAGTCGCACTTCCCATGAAAATCGAAGGGGGAAGCGGTGGCCCGCTCCGGATTGTCGCGTTTGTTCCCCATGAGTCGGGGCCATGACCATGGACGCCTTTCATTGTCGCTTCACGGGATAGAACACGGCGTCTGGTGAGGATGTCGCAATTCACTCACATGGTGACAAGACCTGAACTATTAGCTAAATGGGCGAGGGATCATGAATGCGCCATCTTCAGGAATTTCGCTACCTTAGAAATATAGTAAACTGAGCCATCAATGACATTCGAGAATCAGGAGGTTGCGATGAAAAGGCTGTTTGTAGTTGTCATGCTGCTTGCGGGACTGTCGGTTGGGGTCGTAGAGCTGTCGGCGCATCATGGCCGTGGAAACGTCTACGGCATGGAGACACCGATCACCTTGAATGGAAAAGTCACGGAAGTGGCCTGGCGCAATCCGCACGTGTTGGTCTATATGGACGTGGAGAACGAAAGTGGCGACGTCGTTAAGTGGGCGTTCGAGAACAGCAGTGTCAATACCCTGGCCGAACAGGGCTATCACCGGAATACGCTGCGGCCCGGACAGGAAATCACCGCCATCGTGAATCCATCCAGAGCCGGTGCACCGACGGGCATTGTCCTGGCTGTGATCCTCGAAGACGGCACTGAAATCATGTCGCGACGTCGCGGGGAGAACCCCATCGACTAGTGTTCGATGGGTGAATCCGAATATGGAAGAGGGGTTACAAAGAGTAAGGAGTATCTGATGCGCAACCGTTTCGCTTTCTTGACTGCTGTCGTTGTGTCCATTCTCTTTGTCTTTGCGGCGGGTCGCGCGGAAACTGTTCGCTCACCGCAGGGGGCACAATCATCCGACGGAAGCGGGGCGGCTGGGTTCGACCCGCGGGATCTCTCGGGATTCTGGCATCTCAGGGGGAGGAACGGAGGCGAAATTGGTCCTGATGTTCCAGCGTTAACGACCCTGGGACAAGCGAGGGAAAGGGAGAACGTTTCCGCCAACGAAACCGACAACCCGACGGCATCCAACGATCCCGCCTTCGAATGCAATCCTGTGGGCTTTCCGCGCATAGTCTTCGACGCCGAACCGGTTGAGTTTACCAACACCGAAGGACGGCTACTGCAACTGTTCCAGTGGACCCGGGTCTTGCGTGAGATATGGCTGGATGGCCGGGCAGTGCCGGCGGGCGAGAACCTGGAAAATCTGGGGCCCGCCTGGTACGGACATTCGGTCGGGGAGTGGCAGGGAGACACGCTGGTTGTCACAACGGTTGGTTTGGAGGACCGTGCCTGGCTCACAGAATCTGACGGACGCCCGAAGAGCTTCTCCGCGCGAATCGAAGAACGCTACCAGCGGGTGGAGGTCGACGTGATCGAGCTTCAAATGACCGTGGTTGACCCGGTGATGTATACCGAACCATGGGGTGGGTAACACCAAGCGTTTCGAAAGGATGGCTCCGGAAAGGCACAACTATTTCGGATGGGGCGGGTTGTTCGGCGGTATTACCGAGGCTATTTGCGCACCCGTTAACGAGGTGGAAGGCTTCAACGAAGGATTTCGAGATCCGGGAGTCTACGGCGACACGAATCGTTGATCGGGTCGTAGCGTACGACTGAAGCGCCGCCTATGATTCTTCGATGTCCAGCACCTCTTCGGGGCATTATCACCCCTTTCTCAGGTGTCCGCTATATCGGGTGAATTCCATGCCTAGAAAAAAGCCAAAAGGGAGGACTTGATGCGAATCGAAATTCTGATGGTGTCGGTAGTCGTGGTGTTGGGCTTCGGCCTCAATGTTTTTGCGCAGGAACAGGAACCGGACCTGAGGCCCGGGAAGGCCTATAGCGGGACTTCACTGCTCTTCCGTGAAGACTTTCCGTCGGAGGGATTCAGGCATGCGGCGTTGACTCAAGAACGCATCGAGAACCCGGACCTTGAGCTCAAAATGTACGGACCCGGTGGCGAGTCCGGTGACGGCGAAACGTTCGGGATCCGGCTGAGCTATGAAGAGGACCATATCTATCCCGGTGAGATGGCGAGCATGGTCTACAGCGGAGTAGCACAAGGAAGCTGGGCCGTCATGCTGAAGGACAGGAACAACTACTTCGACCTTCGGGACACGGCCCGGATCCGCTGGCGCGTCCGGGGACGAGGACTGCACCTGCTCCGGCCTGTGGTCAAGCTGGCGGACGGAAGCATGTGGGTCTCGGACTATGTCGAGCAGTTTTCAACGTACTTCCACGAAAACGAGATCTTTCTTGTCGATATCTTTCGCTGGCGGGAGGTGGACCCCACGACCATGGCCGAAGCCCGCGCCAGAGGCGGCGAGCCGCTCTGGAGGACAGACCTCGACCTCAGTATGGTCGACGAAATCGGCTTTACCGATCTCAGGACGGGCGCGGGCGATGGAACCCAGGGAAACACCGCCGTCGATTGGATCGCAGTGTACGGGAACCCGGTAAGTCGGACTGCCCAGCAACGCCAGCGCTAGTCGGCACACGAGTTGCATCTGTTTTCAACTTGCGGCATGTTTGGCAGGGGCGGCGGCGACTGATTTTTCGGTGCCCCTTGTCCCTGCTTCGGTGCTGAAACCAAAGAGGTTCGTTGGATCGAACGTGGAGATTTACTGCGACCGCTCTCCTCCTGTCACAAGCATTTCGTCGCCCTGGGGACGCCAACAACAGACAAGCGCAATCAGACCCTAAACTCCGCGGACACGTTTAAACCTGCTTGATGTGGTGGGTCAGCGGACGAAGCAGTTGACGATCTCGGCAAGCGGATGTTGCTTTTGCTTGAATCGCGATCGACTTACGGAGTGGATGGATTTGATGAGCTTGTGTCGGAAATATTCGATCAATACACCGATTTTGCAGTCAGATATATGTAGCGGGGATCGTAACTCGTTATGCCGAAAAGAAGATTCGAACTTCCACGGGGTTGCCCCCACTAGATTCTGAGACCACCCAGCGGAATGGGTGATTTCTTGATAAACCCTTAGTTTTTCAATTCATTACACGGATTCTTCGCCAACAGAAAACGTGAAAGATTGAGTCAGTTTGAGTCGCTGGGCGGGCGAGAAACGGGAGGCGAAGTTTCAAGCGAGAGACTGGAGCAATCGAATCCGCGACGTCCAGTTTGGAAAATAAACCCTCATTCGTAAACCGATTATTTAGCGTCGATGGCTTCTGTTTTTGGCACCGGGATCGATGTCTTTCCGGACTTCTTCCTCCTAATTATGGAGCACGAACGGCGCACAGTACGAAATGCCAAACATATGTTCGGCTAATTAACTTGCCAAGCCCCCCTCATCGTCGTCTAGAATTCAAAGAGGTATTAATGGCCAGCACATCAAAGATCGAATGGACCGATGCAACTTGGAACCCCGTTCGTGGATGCATCAAGATCAGTCCTGGATGCAAGCACTGTTATGCAGAGACGTTCGCAGAACGCTTCCGGGGCGTCCCCGGACACGCGTATGAACAGGGGTTCGATCTCAGGTTCGTTCCCGAGAAACTATTGGAGCCCCTGAGATGGACTTCTTCGAAGACAGTGTTCGTGAACTCGATGAGTGATTTATTTCAGGACGGCGTACCAGACGACTACATCGAATCTGTAATTGAGGTAATGAAACTCGCCAATTGGCACACCTACCAGGTGCTGACAAAACGATCAGGTCGAATGCGAGATTTCCTGAACAGCGATCGTTTCGATTCAAGAGGGTCCGATCACATCTGGTGGGGCGTAAGCGTGGAAGACAGAGAATTCGGATTGCCCCGCATAGACGAACTCCGAGAGCTGAGCGTGGGCATCCGATTTTTGTCGATCGAACCGCTTCTTGCAGATCTTGGATCAATCGATCTAAGCAAGATCGATTGGGTGATAGTGGGCGGTGAGAGTGGTGCCGGTGCACGTACGATGAAAAGGGATTGGGTAGAATCGATTCGGAAGCAGTGCGAGCGGGACGGTGTCCCGTTTTTTTTCAAGCAATGGGGCGGTTTCCAGAAAGCCAAAAACGGCCGTGAATTGAATGGACGGACGGACGACGAACTCCCTGAGCGACGACTTAGTCCGTTTCCAGATGCAGCCTCGAGACGACGATTGATCAACGACTTTGCGCAGGTCGCGTCAAACGTCGTTGGATTATGAGAACGGCAGAGTTGTGGTGAGTTCACGGTCGTCTATGGCTAGCCCATCAGGGGTTTCAGTTTTCTGGAAAGTCACAAATGACCGAATACGGCACTCATCCTGACGAGATCCAGCCTTTTTTTCAAGCGAAGCGGCGCTGGTCAAAAGTCAAAGACAAGATCATTGGTGACTACGTCACCTCTTACCTAAAGATCATCACGCGTCGAGGGCGTCCAATCATCATCGTCGACGCGTTCGCCGGCCCTGGACGATTCGGCGACGGATCTGCTGGATCACCTCTCATTATTTGCAAGGCAATCAGAGAGGCAACAACCCGAGCCGACGTTGGGATCGGCTGTCTCTTTGCGGATGTCCATCCGGCTCACCGACGAGCGTTGCGCGAAAACTTGTCCGAGTACATCCGGGACGGCATCGCGGAGAACCCACTCTCAACTTTTTCTGAAGTTCTCACGCGTGCACTACAGATAGGCTCAGGATCCACGCTGTTTTTTTACCTAGACCCCTTCGGAATTAAGGACCTTGGCTTCAATACTGTCCGGCAGATCTACGAGAGAAACAAGCAGCAAAGCACGGAACTTCTGATCAATTTCAGTTTCCGAACATTCATGCGAATGAGCGGAAATTGGGGCTATAACGACACGGCATCGGAAGTTACCGAAAAGGTTCGCAGCGGAAAGATCGAAACCGTGAACAGTGTGATGGGTGGTGACTACTGGCGCGACATCGTTACTGATCCAAATCTTGATAAGACTCAACGGGAAGACGCGGTGGTCGACGAGTACCTAAATCAGCTTCGCACTTCTTTCAATTATACGTGTTCCATTCCCGTCGATGATGTAGATGACAAAGATTCTATCGCGCTTCCTGGGAACGAATTGGCCAAATATCACCTGGTGTTTGGCACACGAAATCCCAAAGCGGTCGTATTGATGAATGACATCGCTCTGAACGCACTAGGACCGTATTTCGACCAGTTCAAGTCAGGCTTGCTCTTCGACGTAACGCCAGTGCGCTATGAAAGGAATCCTGAGGCTGAGATCAAGAACGCTATCGTCCAGGCAGTCATGAAAAACCCATGACACGTCAAGAGATTTATGAGGAGGTGATTCCCCTCTATTTCCTGCAACGGAAGAAGAAGGAGTATAGGGTAATGATCGAGTCGCTAGTTTTCGCTGAAAGCAGGCTTTTTCCAGATCGCAACATCACCGGATCCAAGAAGAAGCTCAACGACAAAGTTGTTCTGTCAATTGCCCCCAGCTAGGACCTTCCTGATCGTCACTGAGCGCTTCGATACTAAATCATAGTTCCCTGCGTCAGGTTCCTGTTTCTTCGTTCACGATAGGAACTGAACGAATGCAAATTCCCTCGAAGAAACTATATGACAAGAACTGAAACACAGTCATCGAACTCATGAAATCGGACCTGGCATTCGTAGTTGATCGATTTCTACTGCGCCGGCACCAAAACGCTCAGTTACCACATCCTTTCGATATAATGGAGCCATGTCCCCATACACGCTTCAGCTCGTGTGCCTTGCAAATTCCTATAGGGAAGGTGGTCGATGTGTTGCGGGGAAAATCATTGGTGAGGCCGGCTATAGTGAGTGGGTTCGACCAGTTAGGCCTGATCAGGACCGATTAAACCTTCAAGACGTAATGATTGAAGGAACAAGGATTGCGGGTCTGTTAGACATCCTCCAGGTAGATTTTGTTGAACCGAAGCCTGTCGAATTTCAGACTGAGAATCATGTTATAGACACAGAGCGGCCATGGCGGCAATCGGGAACCGTCGACACCGACACTGTCGTGGATGCCATTGACGATCTCGACAAATTATGGATAAACGGACATAGCACTGGCAACGGGATAAACGATCGCGTTCCTGCAGAAGAGGCTGCTCAGTTTAGCCATTCCCTGATGCTCATTCGGCCCGAACAATTTGAGATCCGCGTGCAGACTGAGGGAGGAGGTATGTACCCAAGGAAGAAAAAGGTTCGGGCGGCATTCAACTTCAAAGGCGCTTCTTACATCCTCGCGATTACAGATCCATTGATTCATTCGGAATATAAACCGCGCAAGGAAGGGCGATACCCGCTTGACGGCTCGCATCATCTCGTTTGCGTAAGTCTGTCTATGCCGTTCAAAGGCGACAATTCATGTTACAAATTAGTCGCCGGTGTAATCGCGATCTGATCCTATGCAACTATTCACGATTGGCCATTCCACGCACGAAACTGAACATCTCTTAAAGCAGCTCACGAAGCATCACGTGACTGCGGTAGGGGACGTTCGGTCTTATCCTTATAGTCGAAGAGTGTCGCAGTTCAACCGCGAGAATCTTGCCGAAGCGTTAGACCGGGACGGAATTGAGTATGTATTTCTTGGAGAAGAGCTCGGGGGGCGGAGCGCCGACTCAGAGTGCTACGTCGACGACCAAGTGTCGTATGGGCGAGTGGCGAAAAACGCACGTTTCCTTGACGGCATCCAGCGTGTATTAAAAGGCCTTCAACAGTATTCGATCGCATTGCTCTGCGCCGAAAAGGATCCGCTTTTTTGTCATAGAGCGATTCTCGTGTGTCGCCAACTTGCAAACCACGACGTCCCAATAGCGCACATCCTGGGGAACGGTTCGATTGAGACACAGAAAGAGTTAGAGCGACGCTTGCTGAGGATCTGTCACCTTGAGAAGCCGTCCATGTTTTCCACACATGAGGAGCTGCTAGAACGTGCATACGACGTACAGGGAAAACGCATTGCCTACAGTCGCCGACCCGATGTTGGAAGTAACCCAAACGCTCAGGAACAGATCTAATGCAGCTTTATACAATTGGTTTCACAAAGAAGAGTGCCGAAGTTTTTTTCACTAAGATGATCGAGGCGGGGGTGAAACGCGTTGTGGACGTGCGTCTGAATAACGTGTCTCAGTTAGCAGGGTTCGCTAAAAGAAACGATTTGCAGTATTTCTTGAAGAAAATCGCCTCTATCGACTATGTGCACCTAACGGACCTAGCGCCGACCAAGAAGCTGCTCGACGAATACAAGAAACACGGTGGTGACTGGTCTGTGTACGAAGACGGTTTCATGGACTTAATGCGAAAGCGTTCAGTTGCGGACAGGTTCAGGGACTTCTTGCTCAACGGAGACTGCCTATTATGCAGCGAAGAACTACCGGAACATTGTCACCGTCGTTTGGTTGTCGAATATCTGATGAGTAAACAGATAGAGTTGCGGGTCAGACATATCGTTTGAACCAGTGGCGTGTTTTCGGCGTGATCAACGAAACAAAGCTCCGTCCAGCACCCCCTCCTATTTCACTTGGTCTTATAGAAACAAGTGTCGGCGGCAATGAACTGAACGAGTTGAAACGCTCGATATTCCGAGAGATGCACGCGGGGCAGTATGCGGAGCGAGATCGGATCGTGGCTCATTTCGGGTAGACGATGTCCGGCTAACTCGCTTGAAGTGAGTTAGCCAACTCGCCTCAGTCACGGACATAGGCCCAGAATCCCTCAGCTTCGCACCTGAACGGCCATCATGGACTCAGCTGATGAGAGACCCATCTGATGTCTAGAAACGACTCACAGCCAATTCGGATTTTCGAACGTACGTATGTTTGTTCGAGTACAATTCTGTGTATGCCTCGAAAGTCGTTTGCAGATCGTGTCCACGACTACTGCAAACGGCGGAGTCTCCGTTGGGAGTTCATTGAGTTATTGTCAAAAGTGGTGTTTAGGAGATTGATTCAAGCGGCGGCCTGATCGACTTGTGTCGCTTCGACACCATCGTTGAATTTCACTCCGATGATTACCTTGCTCAGATCATCGAATCCTCGTAATCGTCGCCAATTGTTCTCAGCGCACTGGCCCAGTTTGAACATCATGTGCAGCATGCCATCCCGTGTCAGGCAACCTCTGGATCGCTTCGTTCGGTGTCGAATGGTGGCAAAGGTCGACTCAATGGGATTCGTCGTTCTGATGCTCTGCCAGTGCTTGGCCGGAAAGTCGTAAAAGGCCAGCAGTTCCTCTCTGTCTTTCTGCAGGCAGAGTGTGGCTTTCGGATACTTCGGTTCATAGGTTTCAATGAACAAGTCGAATGCCTTCTCGGCGTCTGCCTTCGTCTCGGCCTGCCAGATCGAGTGCAGGGCCTGTTTCGCCTTCGCCTGGACCGACTTGGGCAGGCAGTTGAGGACGTTCATGACTTTGTGCATCCAGCAACGTTGTTGACGTGTCTCGGGATAGATTTCCTCCAGTGCGGCCCAGAACCCCATCGCACCGTCACCGATGGCCAACTTCGGAACATTCATCCCACGGGACTTCAGCTTCAACAAGACCTCGCGCCAACTCTGTGTCGATTCCCGTACACCGTCTTCGATCGCCAGGAAACGCTTCTCTCCGCGTTCATTCACGCCGATCACGACCAATGCACACAACTTGGTTTGTTCCGCCCGAAGTCCGCTGTAGATGCCGTCGGCCCAGACATAGACCCAGCGATCTGCATCCAAACGCTCCTCGCATCCGAGGCGGTACTGTTCGCCCCAAACCTGTTTCAACCGCGATACCGTGCTCGCCGACAGACCCTGCGCCTGGGGACCGACAAGAACTTTTAGGGCCTCACCCATCTCGCCGCTGGAAACGCCTTTCAAATACAACCACGGCACCGCTGCTTCCAGCGACTTCGTCTTCCGAATGTACGGTGGTACCAGGGCCGATCGGAACGTCACAGCTTCGCCCGTCTTGGCACGGACCTTCGGGATTTGGACTGTTACCGGACCCAATCCCGTCTGCAGTTCGCGTTCCGGCAGATAACCGTTGCGTACCACCCCGGCGTTTCCTGTCTCAGTTCGCCGGCCACCGTGCTGGGATAGCAGCTCTGCCAATTCGGCTTCCACTGCGCGTTGGATCAGTTGCTGTGCCCCAACTCGTAGTAGTTCTGTTACTGGATCCTCAATCGTTTCTCGACCTTCCGGTCCATTCACGTTACTCTTGCTCACAGTGGCGTATCTCCTATGGTTGCTTTGAAGTTTTGTCACAACAAATCAACCAGATACGCCGCTCTTATTCAATCCCTCAAACACCAGATTCGGTTATAACTCGACAAATCGTTCCTCCCCCGGAAAATCTCGAGTGGTCCTGCGAATGGATTCGGCGAGCCAATATTCGTAGTTCGAGGGGGTTCCGTTCAGCGCAATGAATGCCCTTGATCCGACACGCGGTGTCTGGTCCCATGACGGAACGACAGTGCGATATACGTTGGAATGCGGGTACTCGCGATCAAGATAGGCCTCGGCCAGGGTTTCATACTCCACCACGTTGCCGTGAAAAGGAGTATAGAAATCAATCTGTTCATTGACGTTCCCGCAGTCGTGATTATGGGGCGGGAACTGAATTCCGCTGTCAAACCCGAACCTGGCGTAATCTTCGTTCTCATTGGTAAGGGCCGCGCAAAGGTGGATTGCACCGATACCAACGCTTTCACAGTGCTCCCGCCAGACCCTCGCACTCTTTCGAGGATCCGGCAGACGCTGCGGTTCGTAAACAATCAGGAAAGGCGCACCGTTCTGTTGGATGTAGCGAGGGTCATTAAAAAACGGGGACACACTCTTGATGAAGTCCAGGTCATCGTTCGGTAATTGCTTTTGTCCGATAAGAATTTCATCGTCAGCGCCATCCCAACGACGGGTCCAATTCTCGTTCGCCCAGCACAGGCAAAACGGCATATCGCTTGAGGGGTCATCCAACATATCGTCAAGGGGGCGATTCAATATGCGGGTACCGGAAAACCAATAGTAGTGGTAGCAGAATCCGTCGATGCCATACTGCCTGGCAGCCCTTCCAATACAATCCGCACCTTTTCTTCCGACGAGTACTTCTTCCGCGTCTTTCGACGAATCTCGCGCACTCGATCTTCTGCCGACACTTTCTCTCTCATCCGATCCTCCTTGAGATCGTTTCGATCCCGAAAGTGTCTCTTAGTTTTTCAGTGAAGTCTGGACGAAATGCTCTGACGAGCTACACGTTAGCCCAAAGCGCTGCATCGGCTGTCCTGCCGAACACGGCATAGAACAGTGCCACGATAGCCTGATACAGCGGCGGGTAATATCCTGTCAGACCCAGCGCGACGGACCCCAGCGCTTCGAAAATGGAGGTCGTCCGAAAAGCCTCATAGATCCTGAGTGCAGCGCTCTGGTGACCCGCCATATCCCAGAATGGCGGTCGCGTGTCATAGGCGATCCAGACGAGATTGGTCGCGATCAGATAGGCACCGGAAACGAACAACAGGACTCGATTTCGCATATGGCTCAATCGATTGATGATAGCAAATGAACAATGCCGCGTGACGACTTATGGGTGACAAGAACTGCGTTCACGCTCGTGCCTTGGCCATCGTCGCGCGTCGAAGAGGGAAAGTTAGGAAGAGGAAAAAAGAGTGTGGATGGACCGAATGTCCTAGCTATCAGCCTTTGGTTCGGCTTTCAGGCCTTCGGCGATCTTCTCGAGCATGTCCTTGTCCGGGATCTGGGACTCGACGGCGGAGACGTTCTGGTTCTTGATCGCCTCGTAGATTTCGTGCCTGTAAATGGAGATGTGGGGCGGTGCTTTTATGCCAATACGAACGTTGTCGCGACCGATCCTGAGAACCTGAATCTCGATCTCGTTCCCGATGATCAGCCGTTCGTCTTTCTTTCGCGTGACAACGAGCATCCTTGGTCAATATCCGCCTGTGCGAAAGGCGCCTCCGGCGCCTTCGGTAATTACTACCCTCGCGGCATCATAGCCCCAAAGTACTCTGGTAGCAAGCCGTTCTTGCCCCGAACCGGCCTCTGCGTGGACCTCTGACAGGGTGCGTCCCCCAGCCGGCGATCGGAGTTACAGGCTAGGATACGAGCGACTGACGAACCGAAAATTCGGAATCGGTCAGGATGATCTGCTTTCCGATCATTTCCTTGTGGTTGACCAGCAACGGCGCCTGGAAATTGCCCGTGCTCTTCTCCGCCGTCGGGCCGAGAATTACAGTGACGAAGGCCAGTCTATCGTTTCGATCCGTGACGCCGATAGACTCCCACTCCCGCTTTGGGATCAGATGGCAATACTCGGGTACGCGGTTGGTCGGATCCAGGACCAGGAACCCTACGTCAGAAGAATCAACGGCACGCAGCAGTTGGAAGGGCGCCAGGTAGTCGTTCTCCAGCAGGTTGAAGTTTTTAAAGTCCGAATAACCAATCAATCCTTCCTCAAAATGGATGATGGTCTCCTGACCTTGAATGTCTGACTGACTTACGTAGTCGGGTGTTTCGATAACTTTCATGGTTTCCTACCTCAAGTAATCAAGCAGCGATAGCTGCGAAATCCTGGCGCCAACCGCCAGGGTGGACTGCAAAGCACTCTGATAAGACTGAAATTCGCTAAGCGTCTCGGTGAGATCGGCCGACTCCAGGTCAACGAGATTCTTCTCTCGAGCCAAAGAGAGCGCGGTCATTTCTTGTGATGCTGAATCTGCAACGTTGATCAGACTTCCCACACGGCTACGACTCAAGGACAAACCTTCCCATGCCGATACGATGGGCTTCAGCTTGGCATCAATGTCGCTCTTGACACCCGACTTCATCGCCGCAATCAGGTCCGTCATAGACTTAAAAACATCATTTCCCGTACCGAAAAGTTCGCTGCCCGGGATCTGGGTTTGAAGAGTCGAAGCCCGTCCTGTCTGCACTTTGACAACGTCGGAGTTGCCCTTGTAGGTCACAACGCCTGCCGCATCCTTCTGAAACGGAGGCGTTTCCCCGTCACTTCCACCAAAAATGAACCGCCCCTGGAACGCGGCATTGGCAGACCCGACGATCTGATCGCGTAAGCCTTCGACTTCAACACTGAAACTGTCGCTATCGATAGAACTGCCGATGGCCGACAACGCCAGGAAACGGACTCGTTCGACCATGCCCTGCAGGCTCGCCAGAGCCGTGTCAGTAAATTCAAGCCGGGACCGCCCGAATTCCACGTTCCTCGCGTATTGACTGACTTCGATCTTGTCCGCGTTGAGCCGAATAATGTCAGACACCTCACGGGGGTTATCTGAGGGCCGCAGGATCCCACGTCCGGTCGATACCTTGTTCTGTGCTTCGAGCATCTTTTCCTGAGTGCCCGCAACACTGCGCAGAAAGTCTCGCATCGCCATGCTTTCAGTAACTCTCATCTGACAACCATCGACAGTATTGTCTGCAACAATTCATCAACGATCCGAATCAATGATGCGGACGCCTGATACGCCCGTTGAAACCTCAGGATGTCCATTGTTTCTTCATCCGCCGACACTCCGGATATCGAATCGCGCCGATTCCTGAGTTGATGCAGCAACGCAGCATGGTGGTCCAGCTCTCCCCCGACGTTTGTCGTGTCGTTACCGATCGTAAAAACGAGACTGCGATATTGATCGATGACCGACCCCCCGGTAAAAACCTGCTTGTGCGTCAGATTCCCGATATCGGTGGCGGCTTGGTTGTCGGTGCCGGCCACCAGTTTGGCAGCGGCGATCTTCGTCGGGTCCGTTGAAATCGCTGAGTTCAATTTGATCAGCCGGGCGGCGGAGCTGGCCGAGGCCAGGGGATCGAAGAAGTTGACACCCGTGTTTCCACTACGGTCATAGGAAACGGAATGAATCGCATTGACCTCGGTCGTGATCTCGTATGCAAGCTGATCCAGCTTGCTGATATAGTCGGGAACAAATTTGTCGCGGATCTGCTGCTGAGCAAAGACCCGACCGGATGTCACGGTACTGCTGACATCCACTGATCCTAACTTGACTGATACAAAACCGCCGGTTGCTGATGTGTCCCACGTTAACGGGACCGTCTGACCGTCGAACACGAACAGAGTGCTGCCTATACTGAGCCGATAGTTGCCGTCAGCCCCTTCCAACTCGTTTACACCGATGTATTGGGACAGCTCGTTAACCAAAGCCGTGCGTTGGTTTCTGAGGCTATTGGCGTTCTGACCTCCGACCTCCTGCACCTGGATGTCCTTTGCCAGTCCCGCGATCCGCTTTGCGAGACTGTTGATGTTTTCCAGGTAACTAACGAGGTCCTTGTCAGCCACGGTCTGCATCTGTCGGAGTTGGTCGCCTCGAGTTTGAAAACTCTGCGCCAGATTCTCAGCGGCAGTCTGAACCTGCTCGCGGGCATTGATCGATGCGGGATCTAGGGCGAGATCGTGAAAAGAATTGAAAAACTCCGTGATCACCCCAAGCATTCCGGTTTCGGCAATGTCGTTAAACAGAATCTCGACATCACGAAGCTTGCTATGAAGCAAATCAGAGCTCGTTTCGCTCGAAATTTCATCTCTCAGTCTGTTCTCGAGCAGCAGGTCTCTGATCGCTTCGATCCTCACAGCTTCCACACCGGAACCGGTCAACATCATGTCGCCCTCGTTCGGAGCCGGCTGCACGATCAGGCGCTGTCTTGCGTAACCCGGCGTCCCCTCGTTCGCGATGTTATTGGAGGCAACTGCGAGTGCCTGCGTCGCCGTCTCCATGGAGCGGAGGGCCGAATTCATAATGGATGCAACGCCAGACATTTCTTATACCTGAACGACCACACGTCGCTGCGGGGCATTCTCTGAAATACCCTCTGCGGTATAGCCTTGTTTCATTAATCTAAAGTAGGGAGAAATTGAGATGAGATTCAGGAGAAGGGCAAGATTAAGGCGAGTTTGCGCTCCGAACGCAATGACACGCTCGCGTGACAGTTCGGATTCGTCCAGCGTTCCTCGAGAAACCAGACTTGTCTGTTCGGCCGCGGCTGTTTCGAAAGAGTCCGCATCGAACTCGATCAGCGCTTCCTTTTTTACAGATTCCAGCTCAAGCAATCGCTCAAGCAGTTCGTTCCCACTGAGGGGAGTGCCAGGTTCTTCATTCATCTCAGTTCTCTCTTCTCGTCTGTCGCGACATATGGAGCGGTGGGTCACCCACTCTATTCCAATGCCTGCATTACCTGCCGCCAGGGGCGGCGTCACTCACTCTTTGGCTTTTCTGACTCCTGGGGCCAGCGCGATCCCCGACTATTTCTTATGCGCCTCAATGATCTTGTTCGCTATGTCTTCTCCCGATACGTGATAAGTGCCGTTCTGAATCGCCTCTCGAATCTGGCTGATCCGTGCAGTGCGATCACTGCTTGATTCCCCAGCCAGCTGCGAAAGCCGGCCTATTTCTTTGGCTTTCGACGATAGGGCCACCAAGTCGTCCTGTGTGGGCTTGGGGGTCTGCTCCTTGGAGACGGGCCCGTCCTTGAGCCGCGCTTCCTGCGCCTTGTCCAAGGACAGGGGATCGTTTATCCCCTGATTGGTGCTGTGAATTCCGTCAATACTCATAACAAGCTCCTGGCAAATACTTCCGGCCGTGTTTTCGCCAACCGAGCCCCTCTCTGTGGGCCGGTTCACCGTCCATGGAAGCTCTATTTGGTCGAAACGTCCTTGTTTCAAACCCCGGGCACAATTTGCCTCTACGTAACTGATCGGCAAAAGGGCCACACATCTTTAACCTTTCCGGTGAGGGAATAGTCATTCCGTCACCTCAAAATGAACATGCGGTCCGGTAGACCGGCCGGTTGAGCCGACCTGGGCAATGACCTCGCCCTGCCGCACACGGTCACCCACCCGCACATGATTGATTAAGTTATGCGCATACAACATTTTGCGGCCATCATCAGACTCGACTACCACCGCATTCCCATAGCCACCTTTCCTACCGCTCTCGACAACACGTCCGCTGCTCACGGCCTGGATCGGCGTGCCTTTAGGCGCGGCAATGTCGGTTCCCCGGTGGTAACGGATTTCGTCCGTGATGGGATCGCGACGCCATCCCGTCGGAGAACTCACCTTACCGTTGACAGGAAGTGCTTCGGTGAGTGTTTCCTTTGCGGCCGGAGCCAAGCGTTGAACGGCGGGTTGAACCATGGGCTGAACCACGGGTTGAACATTGGGTTCAACCTTGAGTTGAACCTGGGATGACTGATTCCGGATCGCTTGCTCCAGTTGCTCGACCAGCGGCCCTTCCAGGTCTTGTGACATGGCTATGGCCAGTTCCTGCCGCAGCATGCCTCTGTAAATCTCTGAACTTGAAGAATCTCCGTACAGACCCCCTTCGGATTCGATACTGGATTCCATACTCTTGATCAGCACCTCCAGGAACATCGCCTGAACCTGACTGGCAACCTCCTTGGGCCCCATCTCTCCAGACTGGAGTTGGCTGGAAATGCTGCTGATATCAAAATCCATATCCGCTCTTATTCTTTAACCACAGAGGCGGGGAGGCAGAGAGATTCGAAATGTTGATTTCCCAGTCCCCAGTGTCTGCCGCTACTGTGTATTGAAAAATTCATTTTCCTTCTAAATAATTTCCAGATCGGCCTGCAGCGCGCCGGCCACTTTAAGCACCTCTAAAATGGCTATCGTGTCGCGCGGAGTCACACCGAGCGCGTTCAATGCTCCGATCAGATCTTGTACTGTGGCGCCTTCGCCCAGCGTTACGAACTCGCTAATCTCTTCTTCAGCGTTAACCTGCTGGTCGGGGACGACTACCGTTTGTCCTTGAGAAAACCCCTGGGGTTGAGACACCTCGAAATCTGTTTCAATCTGTATGCTCAGATTCCCGTGGGCGATGGACACCGGCGATATTCGGACCTCACTTCCAATTACAATGGTCCCTGTTCTCTCGTTCACGACCACTCGCGCCCGGGTATCAATCTCGACCGAAACCGCTTCGACAGCCGCAATGAACTCGATCGGCCGACGCTGATAATCTATCGGGACCGTCAGTCGCACTGAGCGCGAATCTAATGGTTTAGCAATTGTCCCACCAAAGGCCTGGTTGAGCGCATCAGTGACCCGCGTGGCAGTCGTAAAGTCTGCCCTGTCAAGCACCAAGTCCAGTGTTTGCACCACTTCAGGCATCCCCGTGACGACCGTCCGCTCGACTGTCGCACCGTTCGGTATGCGACCAACTGTCGGATGATTGACACTGACGCCGGTTGTGTCGTTCCCTGCAGAGAAGCCCCCGAGAACCAGTGGACCCTGGGACATGCCATAGACACTGCCATCGGGTCCGAGCAGTGGAGTCCGGAGGAGGATGCCACCCTGAAGACTGGTCGCGTCCCCGATCGAAGAAACCGTGACATCGATCCTCGATCCTGTGCGGGAAAAGGCGGGCAGTTCGGCTGTAACCATGACCGCAGCGATGTTCTCAACCCGTATTGCCGGGTTGGTCAAGGTCAAACCGAAGCGCTCCAGCATGTTGATCAGGGTCTGGTTTGTGAAAAACGTCTGCTGGCGGTCGCCCGTCTTGTTCAGACCGATTACGAGGCCATAACCAACCAGCGAATTGCCGCGAACACCGGAGATATGGCTGATGTCCTTGAGACGCGAACCTGCCGCCTGGGCCGGACCTGCAAAACTCAGCAACAAAACGACCGCGATGGTGCGTACCCACATATGCTCACCCTTAGTTTTCATAATTAGTAGCCACTAAAACGGCGTAATCAGTTGGAACAACTTGTAAAAAAAGCCCGGTTCGTTAGCATCGGTCACGACACCTTTTCCATCGAACTTCACTTCCATGTGCGCGATTGAGCTGGAAAGCACCAGATTGTTTGGGCTCACGTCGCGAGACCGGACCACACCCCGGAGAGTCAGGATGTGACTTTCACGGTTGATGGTGACCAGTTTGGATCCTTCGAGCACCAGGTCGCCGTTGGGTAACACTTCCACAACCCGCGCCGAGAGCGAAGCGGTCAGCGTTCCACTCCGTGAGGTCCTTCCCTCACCGGAAAAAGACAGATCCGAAAGGCCCTGAAGAATACTGGCAAAGTTCAGCGCAGAAGCGCCTTGCTCCAAACCGAAGAACGACGGCGCCGAAGCGTTCGATTCTCCGTCGCGGTCCGTTGACGTATTGGCCGAATTCGAAGCAGACGAATTTTCAAGAATCTGAATCGTTACGATATCGTTTAGATTCCGCGCCTTCACATCCACAAAAAGAAACAGGTTCGATGCGTTAGCTGAAAACAGCGACGGGCCAGACTCTGGCTGCTCTCTCCCGCTCACCCTAGCCTGACGTAGATATTCTTCGAGCGGCGAAATCTTGTGATCACTCTCTTCGACCTGGCCGGTCCCATATAACGGTGCAGACAGAGCTATCAACAGCACTACGACAATGGCTGGCTTCACTATCGACCACCCACCAGTGCCTGGACTGTTCCTTGACCGGTCACCCGGGCTGTGGCCTGGCCCGATCCATTCAGATGTTCGACGATAATCGTTTGACCGTACTCGCCGGAAGATCGCGCCTTCATCATCGCGGATATGGTGATGTTACCAACCGCTGCGACGACATTGACGGCATCGCCACGGCGGACCAGCACAGGCGAATAGAGCTGGCTTGTCGTCAATACCCGGCCCGGTTCCAGATCCTGCTTGGCGAGCATTCCCCGAATCTGGTCCAGCGATTGCACCACCTCACCCGAGCCATTCAAGGGCGCGAATTTCCATTGGACATCATCCTCAAGTACCCGTGCGTGCGCTCTGACAGGGCGTTCCAGCACAGGTTGGGGGGTTTCGACGTGGACCCGAGTCTGAACATAGGCGGAGCGGGCGAAGCCGTCACCACGGATGTCAAGCTGGACTGAGACCCGGCCCCCTGGGTTGATATTCGTTGGCAGTGTCCCGGAAATCTGAACGTCGGCGGTCGTTACGTCGATGGACGGAACGATCATTTCTTGAATCTCTACGCGGGCCTCGGGAAAGCGTCTACTGAAGAGTTCTTGAACGAGAACCCTGACCCGCTCCACATCCAATGGGACCGATTGTCGCCGGACCAGGACAGACTCCGGCAGGTCCAGGTCTTCAATCCTCAGGCCACTGACACGCAGTTTGCCGAGAATTTCGTAGTCGTGAATCCTCCTGGCGAGGCCCGGATTCGGAGCTTGGCCGAGCAGCAAGGTAGAGCGCAGATCGCCTTCGGCGAACTCAATGAGATCGCCGAGAAGGATCGTGTCCTTGTCGAGACTTACTTCAGCCGGCGCCGTTAAACAACACACAAGAGCCAATACAATTGCAATCATCTTAAAGACTCCATCAGTTACCGAACCAGATTGTTAACCTGCTGAAGCATGTCGTCAGCAACTCGTACGGCGCGCGAGTTCACCTCATAAGCGCGCTGTGCGATGATCATGTTCACCATCTCCCCCACAACATTCACATTGGACATTTCCAGAAAACCCTGGTTAAGCAGCCCAAGCCCATTGGTTCCCGGATTCCCCGCAGTCGCGAGCCCGGACGCTGTGGACGGCATCAGGAGGTTGCGTCCAACCGCGCTCAAACCCGCCGGATTCTGAAACATTGCAATCTGAATGTTTCCAATCGGTGTCGCTGCTGACTGACCGGCCTGGGTCACCGAAACCGTGCCGTCAGACCCGACAACAACGTTTTGAGCTTCAGCCGGTATCGAAATGGCAGGCGTCAAAGGATTCCCTTCCGCTGTCACAACGTTTCCGAGCTGATTGACATGGAAAGATCCGTCCCGCGTGTAAGCAGTTTCACCGCTGGGTAAAGTGATCTGGAAAAATCCCTTTCCGGAAATCACAAGGTCAAGAGGACTGTCGGTCTGCCTGAAATCTCCCTGTGCGAAGTTCCGCGCCGTTGCCACGGGCATCGTTCCCAGTCCAATTTGCAAACCCGTCGGGTATTCGGTTGAAGAGGAAGACGCCGTCCCGGCCGGCCGCAGATCCTGATAAAGCAGGTCCTGAAATTCTGCGCGAACCGATTTGAATCCCGTCGTGTTGATGTTCGCGATGTTGTTCGCAATCGTGTCGATATTGATCTGCTGCGCCTGCATTCCCGTCGCTGCGGTGTGTAACGCTCTTAACATTGAACAACTCCTTGAAAACTAACTTCTAAGCTTACGGCGTGGGGGCTCGTTCCTCGTCTCCGCTACCCACACCTTCAATTGCCGGCGCTAGACTAAACTTGCCATCTCTGCCAACAGTTGCTTATTCATTTCGGTCGTGACGGACCTCAAGGTCTGCGATACCGATTCGAACTCTCGAAACGCCCCCATCAACTCAATCATTTCACGGACCGAATTGACGTTGGATTTCTCCAGGTGAGCGCCCTTGACCCTGGGATCAAGAACATCTGTGACACCCGTCGGGTCGCCGATCCACTCGTAACGAAACAGGCCTTCCTTTCTCAGGTAACGGGTATCGTCGAATTCGACGATACGCAGGGTCCCAATGACGTTCCCGTCAACTGAAATATCACCACCGTCCTGCACTCTCACCTGACCCGGACCCACAAAAATCGGAGTGTCTCCGTCGCCGAGAATCCGGTGCCCGTCTTTCAACACCAGTTCACCATCTGCGTTTACCAAAAAGCTCCCGTTACGGGTATATCGGATGCCGTTGTCAGTCTCCATGAGAAAGAAACCCGGCCCATCGATCGCCGCGTCTAGTTCACGGCTCGTGGTGACGAGGACCCCCGGTGTCAAGTCCACCAGACTGACCACTTCGATCTTTGTCTCTGTTTCTGAGACAACCTCTTCCAGGACTTGCCCGAAGTCGCGTTTGAAACCTGTCGTCCCGACATTGGCGAGGTTGTTGGCGATGATGTCCACAATCCGCATCCTCGCTTCCAGGGCCTCGTAGGCTGTAAAAATTGCATCACTCATAAGAAACGCTCAAATCCGGGCTCCATCTCGAAACAGGTGCCCCAGTGTCATCGTTGCAAGTTATGAACCAATCGATACCCAATCCGCACAAAACGTCACAGGTCGCGATAAGTCACACACCTGTTAACACTTGGTGCAATCGGAAGGTCGCCCGCATGATTTCCTCTAAAGAAGTCCTGCAGTCCTGCCGATAGGAAGAAAAGGACGGTCCTGGCCAATTTTGCCGCGTTCGATCCGCGACATACCCAGCAAGACGTTGACTTCTGCTTCAGTCAGCCCCGCCGAGCGCGCAATCACGGAAACCTCTCTTCCACGCTTCCCCATTGCAATAACCCGGCTCCGCAGGTCGAAGTCGATTGCTACCGCCGATCGATTAGCGGGCAGTGCGACAGCTGGGCTGAGTGGAGCACTTTTCAAACTACTGATTTGCTGGCGCGCCACGTCAGCGATATTGAAGAAACTGGCCTCCGCGTCTTGCCATTCCTTGTTCAGCGCGCCGAGCGCAACCCTGGTGAGCTGAAACTTCCGCCGCACGTAATATGCGAGCGAAATGATGGATAGGCCACACAGGCACAGCGCCAGATAGATGCCGATCTCCTCAGGAGGGATCGAGACTAACAAGCCGTTTGTCGTCACTATTCAACTCCGTGATTCTGATTCCATAATATCCATCAACGACAACCACCTCGCCACGTGCGATCGCTCGGCCGTTGACAACAAGATCGACCGGTTCGTCGATGCTCGAATTAAGTTCGATCACTGACCCGATTCCCAGCTTGATGACCTCCTCAAGGAGCATATTGGTCTCACCAAATCGAATGGAAGCCGCCAACTGGAGGTCCATGAAGACGTCCAAATTCTCATCCACACCCTTTGGCTTTGTTTCTTCAGGCTCAATTTCCATTTAGAAACTTTCTCCCATGGCAGATGTTGCAGTTTCGATGATCTCGAATGACTTGCTGTTTTCTTCGAGTCGCGCAGTTGCTTTCAGCTTGTCTTTGCCGGCGATTTTAAGTACGACCGGCAAATCGTTTCTCTGCTCCAGCACCAAGGTATCCCCTGCCTGAAGCGAGAGTATCGATCGCATCGGATAAAATGTCGCTCCAGTTTCAATGGCAACGTTCACTGGCACCTTGTCAATATTTTCCTCCAGCGTTGAACCCGCAGCAGTCTTCCTTCGGCCGGACCATTCCTTGTCGAATATGTGCATGATCGGTTCGAGGACGAGCGTCGGAAACGCCAGGCTGATCTTGGTCGTCTTATCGCAGGTCCGCATCTGGAATCTGAAAACGACGACCATCTCGTTTGGAGAAACGATCTGGACCATGTGCGGTTGGGTTTCGGTGGCGGTGACGTCGAACTCGATCGGATAGATCTGCCGCCAGGCTTCACGCAAGTTATCCACTACCAGATTGAGAATTTGCTGAACGACGTTCTGCTCGATTTCAGTCATCGGGCGCTCTATTTCCACTGATTCTCCGGACCCGCCGAGTAAGCGGTCGAGGATGGAGAAGATGGCTTCCGGCACAATCTCCAGCGCGGCAGACCCTTCCAACGGCTTCAGAGAGATCGACGAATAACAGGTCGGATCCGACAACGTCTCCAGGAAGTCCGCATAGCTAATCTGGTCGATCGTGTCGAGGTTGATCTCGACAACTTTACGTAGGTATGCGGAAAGAGCGGAGGAAATGCTCCTCGCAAACCGATCGTGGATAAAATGCAGCGATCGAAGCTGGTTCTTCGAGATGCGGTCAGGACGTTTGTAGTTATAAGTCTGTATCTTCGATTTCATCGTTCACTCAGAAGTTGGAACGCCGATTCGACGCCGGGCGACATTTTTTTCATTTTGGAGCGGAGACGGAGCATGGCCTTGGTGCGAATCTGCGACACGCGCGACTCGTTCACACCCAACATCGCACCGATCTCCTTCATCGTGAACTCTTCGTAGTAATAGAGTGACAGGACAAGCCTCTCTCTCTCCGGCAGCGAGTCGATCACTCCGCCCAACATCTTGCCCAGCTCACCCCGTTCGAACTGTTCGTAGGGATCGTTCTCGCCATCATCGGGGTAGTAATTGATAAAACTTTCGCCGGAACCGTCCTCGCGGTTGTCACCGATGTCTTCAAACGAACCAATCGTCAGTCCATGAAGCTGGTCAACAAGCGCATGGAAGTCCTCGATGTCTTCACCCAGTTCCAGGCAGACCTCCTCATCAGTCGCCGGACGACCCAGGCGCTGGCCCAGAACCCGGTAAACCTTTTCCAGGTCTTTACTTTTTTTCCTGAGCGAACGCGGAGCCCAGTCCAGATCGCGCAGGCTGTCCAGAATGGCGCCTCGAATCCGTAATTCCGCATAAGTCTTGAATTTGAAGCCTCGTTCAGGTTCAAACTTTTCAACCGCATCCAGGAGCCCGATGACACCCGCGTTAACTAGGTCGCAAATCTCGACACTCGGCGGCAAGCGCATTGCAACACGATGGGCGATGTGATTGATCAGCGGCAGAGAATCATTGATCATCTCTTCTCGTTCTACGACATTCATAAAAAACTTCCCCGTACCTTATCTGAGTGCATTAGACAGGCTCACTGTTTCTTTTTTGTGCGAGGGATACGCCCCTTTCTGGGTGGCAGCATCATTCGGGCCAGGTCTGCAGCGTTCGCTGGCATGAGGTCGCCAGGTACGTGCGGCCCTTCGCTTACGAAAGAAACAGGTAATTGATATCCGAGCAACTCGCCGACGATGGCTCCCTTTGTCTCGGTTTCGTCCAGCTTTGTAACAATCACTGCCTGCGGTGACAACTTGTTGAAGCGTTTGTAAATTTTGGCGATGTCTTCCGCCTTCGTCGTCGCGCCAATGACCAATTGCACGCGCGCGTCCATTCCAGCCAGAGCGGCACGCAAACCCCGAAGTTGACTCACCTCGGAAGGACTGCCTCCGGTCGTGTCGATCAACAGCAAGTCGTAGTCTTTGAGATTTCCGATCGTCTGTTTGAGCGCCCCAATGCCAGCTCCGAATACGGGCACATCCAGCAGCTGTCCATAACGGGAAAGGTGTTCCTGGCCGGCAACGCGTTGGATGTCTGTGGATATCAACGCGACGTTTCTGCCGTAACGTGCAGATGCCTGTCCGGCAAGTTTGGCGATGGTTGTTGTCTTGCCGACACCGGTCGGCCCTACGAAAACACTGAGAATGGGTTGCTTACTCTCGAACTCAAGGGGGCTTTCGATTGCCAGGCTTTTTGCCAACAGCCCCCGAACAGCTTCGCGGGACTTTGCGGCTCCCGACTTGGTGCGTCCCGCACGGGCAATCAGCTGTTCCGCAAGCTCCGGGTCTACTCCCTGGCCAACCAATTCAGCATAGACGCCGCGACTGCGACCGACCGGAACTCCGGGGAACGCGTGGCTGAGCTGGCGCACGGCTCGCTTGAGTTCGTCGATCTCTTCGAGAACTTCCTCTATTCGAGCCTCGGCATTCCGAATGAGTCGGGAGGGGCCCTCGAACTCCGACATGGCAACACCGGCAACGTCCGTCGACCGGGCTACCCGCGCTTCTGGGTCGCCTCCGTTCTCGGGGTCATCGCTTGCCCATGCCGGGTCCTGTGAAATGGACACCGAATCTGGAACCGCGGCCGCGACCCTGTCAGCAGGGCTTTCGACCGGCGTCGGGACGCTCTCCTCTTTAACCCCTGCGGTAACCTCCCATCTCTGGCGACGAATACCCCAGGGTCTGCGTGTGGTCACAGGCCGGGTACCGAGGATCATCGCATCGGGACCGAAGTCGCGCTTGATATGCTCTACGGCTTCCTGGATCGTCCCTGTTTGATATGTTTTTACCTTCATTGTCCAACAACTCCTTGCGACACTATCTGCAGATTGGGCGGAATGTCATTCGGCGAGACAACTGTCAACTGTGGAATAAATCTTTCGATTAATTTCCGCAGATGGAAGCGGATGGTGCTCGAGCACAGCAAGGTCCATTGAGACGTTGTCAAGGTCTGACAGGTTGCACCGATTTCCTTAACCAGATTTTCGAATCCCTTGGAATCCAGCGCCAGATATGCTCCCGACTCGTCCTGGATAAGGGAACCCTTCAACCTCTCTTCCCAATCCGGGGAAAGCGAAATCACGGGCAACTCGCCGCTTTCGTTCAGCAACGGTTTTGTGATCGAACGGCTCAGTGAAGCTCGAACTACCTCGGTTAATGTCGCGGCATCTTTCGTGCGTACACCGAAGTCGGCAAGCGACTCAAAAATCGTTACGAGGTCGCGGATTGATACCTTTTCACGGAGGAGACTCTGAAGAACCTTCTGAACCTCCCCGACTGAAAGGGTGGCGGGTACGAGCTCTTCAACGAGTTTTGGATGGGTCTCTCCAACGTGATCGATCAGGGTCTTAACTTCCTGACGACCCATCAATTCATGGGCGTGCGACCGTATCATCTCTGTAAGATGCGTGGCCAGAATCGTCGAGGCGTCCACAACCGTGTAATTCATCAGTTGCGCCCGTTCCTTATTTTCTTTGCTTATCCAGAACGCGGATAATCCAAAGGTCGGTTCTTTAGTCGGCGTGCCGTCGATTGTTCCCGTGGTGCTCCCTGGATCGATCGCCATCAGGCGGTCCAGCATCAATTCTCCGCGGCCAATCTCAGAACCCTTGAGAAGGATTGTGTATTCTCTGGAACCCAGTTTGAGATTGTCAGAGACGTTGACAGGGGGCACGATCATGCCCAGTTCTTGGGCCAGTTGCTTTCGGATCGACCGGATACGACTTAAGAAATCGCCGCCCACCTGGGCATCGACTAATCCGACCAGTCCATAGCCAATCTCCACAGCCAGGCTGTCGATCTTGAGGAAGGCCGTCGCCCTCTCCACGGTCCCCTCTTCCGGAGGCGGCGCTTCGATTGCAGGTGCCGCCAAGCGCTGCTTTTCGTTGTTCCAGGCGTAGAATGCAATCCCACCTAGAACGGTTCCAAGTACGAGAAAACCCATGGTCGGCAAGCCAGGTATCAGACCCAGACCGCCCACGATCACGCATGAGAAAAAAACCGGTTTCGGGTTTTCAAACAACTGCCCGATGACGTCCTCGCCCAAACTCTTTTCCGCGGCGGCGCGGGTCGTAATGAGACCACCACCGATTGAGATCAGGAGCGAGGGAATCGTGGTGACCAATCCGTCACCGATAGTAAGAATCGTGAAGGTTTCCAGGGCCACCAGCGCGTCCATTCCGTTCTGGAACATGCCGATGAACAGACCCCCAACGATATTGATCAACGTAATCAGGATGGATGCCATGGCATCACGCTGCGTGAATCGGATGGCACCGTCCATAGATCCATAAAAGCTAGCTTCCCGACCGACTTCCTTACGCCGTATACGCGCTTCTTCCTGATCGATAACTCCGGCGTTGAGGTCGGCGTCGATTGACAGTTGTTTACCGGGTAGAGCATCCAGGGTGAATCGTGCAGTCACTTCGGAAATGCGCACGGCACCGTGGTTGATGACGACGTACTGGATGATGATCAGGACGAGGAAAATGATCAGGCCGACGACATAATTGCCTCCGACAACGAATTGTCCGAAAGCACCGATAACGTTCCCGGCTGCTGCGAAACCCTGACTTCCGTTGAGAAGAATAAGCCGGGTCGAGGCGATGTTTAGTGACAGGCGGAATAGAGTCGTCAGCAACAGGATCGACGGAAACGCCGAAAACTGAACCGGTTTGAGTACGTAGACAGATGAAAGAAGAACGACAACGGACAGCGAAATGTTGGCCGAAATGAGCAGATCCAGGAACACCGGTGGCAGTGGCACCAACAACGCTGTCAAAATTATGATGACAGCGATCGGCATGGCTACCTGTGATTTGACCATATTCTTACTTCCTCAAACTCTCACTGAAGCAACCGGGATGCCAAGTTGAAGCCCCGGTCCAAACGACCCGACACATCCTTCCGCAGCCCATCGGGGAACTCACTTTGCGACGGAGATCAAGAGCAACTTAAGCTCTTTTATTCATTCGTTTACGGACCTTGAAGACGTATGCCAGGACCTCGGCAACCGCCTTATACAAATTGAGTGGAATCTCCTGTCCGATGTCCACGCTCCAGTACAGAGACCGGGCCAAGGGGACGTTTTCCACGCGCGGGATGTCATATTCCCGACCCACTTCTTTGATCCGCTCGGCCAACGAATCCTGACCCTTGGCAACAATCCGCGGAGCGGCCATCAAATCCGGCTTGTACTCAAGCGCAACGGCAAAGTGCGTGGGGTTCGTGATGATGACGTCTGCATCCTGAATCGCGGCCATCATTCTCTGCTTGGCCTGCGCCTGCTGGATCGATCGGATCTTGTTCTTTACCTCGGGGTTACCCTCCATATGCTTGTTGTCTTGTTTGACGTCAGACTTGGACATCTTGAGACCCTTCTCATGCTTATGCTTCTGGTAGAAGAAGTCTGCAATCGCCAACACAAGCAATGTGAGGATGACGTAAGTCAGAATCCGGATAAGAATCTCTCTAAGCAGCGCGTTCGACGCTTCGATGCCCATTCCCGGAGTGAGCATCAATTCATCCCAACGGTCTGTAAGGACCTGCCAGACGGCAGTCACGAGAGCGGCCAGAAGGACGAGGAAGCGTGCCCATTCCGCCGGGTTGGCTTTCGTTTTGAGTTTTTCTAGACCCTTGGCCGGATTCAGCTTTTCCCATTTCGGCTCGAGTGCCTTCGTGGCGATGTTCGGCAGCCCCTGAACGACGTTTCCGGCGAGGGCTCCGAACCATGCACCGGCCAGAATCGGCGCGACCAACAACATGAAGTAAATCCCGGTCTCGTTGATCACAGCCAGCAGGGCGGATTGGGAAGGATCGTCGAGAATCCCCGTCTCGAGCACGCGCGATAAAAGACCCCGAAACCCCCCCCGGTAGCTGAGAACCCAGGCCAGGGTAACAACAGCCGCGGCAAGTGAAAACGTCGAGGCCACCTGTTGAGAGTAAGCAACTTGTCCCTCTTCACGCGCCTTTCGGAGCCTTATAGAAGTCGGTTTCTCTGTTTTATCGTCTTTTCCAGCCATGTCATTTGAAGACTACGTAGGCAGCGACCTCTCGCATGATCGCCGGGAATACCACCAGGGACGCTCCCATGACGACGAGTCCGACGAGAATCTTGAGCGGCAGAGCAAGAATCATCGCGTTGAACTGGGGCTGCATCCGGGCGAGGAAACCAACGGTCATGTCAGTGAGCAAAATCACAACGAACAGCGGAAAGCCGATCTTCCAGCCCACGATAAAGATGTTGCCCGCCGTGGTCATGAGGAGGTCGAACCAGTCGGCCACTTGAGGCACACCCCCGATTGGAAAGCTTTCGTAGCTGACCTGCATCGCCACAAGGAATTCGTGGTGCATATCGGCAGCCAGAAAGACCGCGTAACCTATCAATGTGAAGTAACCGGACATGAGCGAGGACCGGTTCTGTGTCTGGGGATCGATCGCCTGAACGGCGGAAAAGGCCATGCTGAAGCCCACCAGCTGACCGGCAAAATGCAAGACTGCGAACGCGATGCGTATCCCCATCCCCAGCAGCAAACCCACAAAAAACTCGCCGGGTATGATCAGTTCCGGATGTTCCAACGCAGCCTCACTGAAGGGGATGACCGGAGCTAACCCGGCGGCGGTGGCGAAGACCAGAAGCACTCTCACCTGACGGGGTATAGCCGGACTGCCCCAAATCGGGGAGAACAACAACATCGCCCCGACGCGGATCGCCACCACGAGGACGTGGACTATATAAAAGTAAGGAATCTGGACCGCGAAGATTTCGCCCATGAGAGGGTCAGGCGATGTAGGGTTCGAACGAACCCAGCAGCATCTCGGTGAAAGAGACCATGTAGCCCATCATCCAGGGGAAAATGACCAGGAAGACCAGGAAGGTCACGACGATGCGCGGTACGAACGCCAGGGCCATGTCCTGTATCGAAGTAATGACCTGCGCAAGACTGATGGTTATTCCCACGATTAGCCCCACACCCAACATCGGGGCACTCATGAGAAGAACAGTGTGAAGCGTCTGGGTCGCGAGACGTATAACGAGCTCTTCAGACATAACTGCTTACCAGCGACGAAATGACCAACCCCCATCCATCGACCATGATGAACAGCAACACCTTGAAGGGCAGCGACACCATGACCGGCGGCAACTGCATCATGCCCATCGATAACAACACTGACGCAACGACCATATCGATCACCAGGAAGGGCAGAAACAATACGAAACCGATCTGAAAAGCGGTCTTGATTTCCGAAATGATGAAAGCCGGAATAACCGTCTTCATCGACAGGTCCTCCGGCCCGGAAGGTCTCGCATCGCCCGACATTTCGTTGAACAACATCAAATCCTTTTCCCGTGCATGCTTGAGCATGAACGTCTTAAGTGAAGCAGCCCCGTTTTCGATCGCCTCCACCTCTTCAATCTCCCCGTTTGTCCACGGCACATAGGCCGTTTCGTAAATCTGGGTCAGGGTGGGATTCATGACGAAAAAAGACAAGAACAGCGCCAGCCCGATCAGAATCTGGTTCGAAGGAGCTTCCTGGGTTCCAAGCGCCTGGCGTAGAAAGTGGAAAACGATGATGATTCGAGTGAATGACGACAGCGAGATGATGATAGACGGCAGAAAAGTTAACAGAGTGAGCAGGATCAACATCTGCACGGGCAGATTCATCTGAATCTGGCCGTCGCTGCCACCTACGTCGATGCTGATGTTGGGCGTCGTCTGCAAAAGCGCTAGGAAGATTGGGGAAGGAAGGAAGTTCATTTGGGAAGTTTTTCGAGAATGGAAACAGTTTCTCGAGTCACCCCAAGCAGGAGCTCTTCGTCACGAACCTTAACAACCATGACACGACACCGGTCGCCAAGATGAAGCTGTTCAACTACAGTCAAACTGGTCGCCCCTGCGATAGAAGGCACGTACCGTTTGAGCATTTGCAGGCCGAACACCATCACTCCAACAATTAGACCGAGCGCGCCTATAATTTGAAGGTAGGGCATAAATCCACACTCACAGCTTGACCACTTCTGTAACTCTGACTCCCGAACTGTTCTCGACAACGATGACTTCACCCCGAGCTACAGTTTGCCCATTGGCACAGATGTCAAAGGGCTCACCAGCCGCCTTTGCAACACGGAAAACATCCCCGGGCTTGAGACCCAGAATTTCCTTCAACAGCATCTGCAACCGCCCGATCTCAAATGTCAGGTGAAGCGGAACGTCCGCGAACACCTTGAACCGTTTCAAAGTGGCCATTGCGGCCACTTCAGCGTCAATCGGCACGACAGGCTCTGTCTCTGCGTCAGGGGCTGAAATGACCGCCGGAGGAGCAGGAGTTGGGAGTGGAACGACTTCTTCGCCGGTCATAGCTGAATAACGAACTCCGTGAACATGACGTCAACAACTTTGGGTTCGTGGTAATAGGGCCCGAGTTTTTCGAGAATTTCGGTGCGAAGGCTATTCTTTCCTTCCTCGTCCATGATCTCTCCTGACGTTTTTCGACTGAGCGTCTGTAAGATGACATCGCGGGTCTTGGAAGCGACGGCGGTATTCTCCATAACTTCTTCCACTGCATTCTTGTCGTCAACCATCAGACTGATAGTCACCCTCAGGTATCGGGGCGAATCGACATCCGCGAGATTTACAACGAACGGCGCCAAATCGACGACAGCCCCATTCTCCATGAGCAAACGCAGGGCCTCTGCCTCTTCATCGACATCGAGATTTTCTTCGCCGGCCACCGCAGGCAGGACGCCGCTTCGGCTGATGAGCATAAAGGACACAACACCGCCGCCCGCACTCGACGCGAGAACGAGGATCACACCCACCAATGCCTTGGCGATCAGTGGAACGAAACTCTTTAGTCCTTTAGACGGGCCTTCAGCTTCGGTCTTTTCTTCTTCTGACACAGGTTGCCTCCGTGAATCATGTTTACCGCAGACACGGAAATGCACGCCATGTGCCAAGCATTAGGGATGTCTCAATAGATCCAGCAAAGTGCTGGTAAAAGGAAGGTTACGTTCTTTCAGAGTCCAAGCCGCAGAACCGGAATGACGGCAAGCTGACAGAGAAACCGTCAACAAACCTCCGAACGCGCCAAGGGCTTGACCCGGAATGGGCTAATCGAAATACCGCTGGGCCATCTGGGAGAGAATCTCCCGGGCGTCCAAGGCCTTCTGCTCGATCAGTTCGTAACGGCTCTTGGCCTTGCCTTCGGCCGCATCCAACTGCAACAGTTCCGACGATGTCAGGATGACGCCAATCTTGTTGTTCAGGTCGTGTATCGCTTTCTTTAAGTACTCCAGTTCCTCAGTTGAGAGAGCGTTGTCTTCAGTCATGGGTTTCGACCCTAACAACTCCAATTAAAAGTAACAAGTGACAAGCAGGGTTTCTTAGGATCATCTGCCGGGACATCTGCCCGACTATCTGCCGGACCATCTGCCGCTCCAGCTAGTGTCGCGGCTTTGTGGCTGCCGGGCTATCTGCCGCTTCAACTAGTGTCGCGGCTTTGTGGCTGCCGGGCTATCTGCCGCTTCAACTAGTGTCGCGGCTCTGGCCGACCCCTACCGGTCCATCTGCCGCTTCAGCGAGTGAAGCGGCTTGTCACTTGTCACTTCTTCTTACCGCTTCAGGTTCATCGTTTCCTGCAGGATCTCGTCGGTTGCGGTAATCATTCGCGCGTTAGCCTGGTAGCCCCTCTGGTAGGTGATGATCTTCGTGAACTCGCCCGCCAGATCGACGTTCGACAGTTCGAGCGCCCCGCTGACTAAACGCCCTCGCCCTCCCTGACCGGGTGTGCCGAGCAACAACGAGCCCGAAGCGACGGACTCGGCAAAAAGACCGCTGCCCGAGGAAGCGGCTTGTCACTTGTCACTTCTTCTTACCGCTTCAGGTTCATCGTTTCCTGCAGGATCTCGTCGGTTGCGGTAATCATTCGCGCGTTAGCCTGGTAGCCCCTCTGGTAGGTGATGATCTTCGTGAACTCGCCCGCCCACGTTCGACAGTTCGAGCGCCCCGCTGACTAAACGCCCTCGCCCTCTGACCGGGTGTGCCGAGCAACAACGAGCCCGAAGCGACGGACTCGGCAAAAAGACCGCTGCCCGAGGAAACCAAACCATTTTCGTTCTTGAACACCGCGAGCGCCATCTTGGCAATGTCGATCGTCAGGCCGTTGCTGAATACTCCGGCGATCGTGCCGTCTGATCCAATGACCAGCGAGTTCATATCTCCCGGAGGCACGCCATCCTGATTGCTCAGTGTTACATTGCTCGGACTTGCCAGGCCGGTCGCGTTCAGATCACCGCTTGGGGCAACAAGTTTCCAGGTCAGACCGTTTGGTGCCAGCGTCGCGCTGTTGGCCATTGTAGGAAGCGTGACGGCTGTTGGTGGAATCACCAGGTTTGCTGCCGCGACGACCGTCCCGCCCAGGTAGGCGGACTCGAGTTTTCCGTTGGTGTCGAACACCAGGGTGCCGGCCGCTGGAGTCGCCGTGGCGATAGCGCCGGTTATCAGGCTGTAATTGTCCGTACTGGTCGCAGCAATCCCGGTAAAATCTTTATGTGGAACGGTGACATCAAACTTCCAGTCTGTCTGGGTTGCCGTGATGGAATTCTTGACCATGGAGATCGTTGCCAGGTGGGCCTTGCCAAGAGAATCATAGAGCTGAGTCGTCATCGCGAACTTAGTCCCGACGAGCGCGGCAGCGTCCAGATTAAAGGCCAATTCAAAATTGGCGGTCGGATTGGCGCTTCCCGTGGCGACTGGAATCCGTATGTTGGCCAGACTCGACGACGTGTCAATGACCCCTGTTGATGGATCGCGCACCCAACCTTGAACCGCGTGTCCCGTAGCGGCAACCAGTTGCCCGTCGGCATCGACTGAAAAGTTGCCCGCACGCGTATAGAAGTTGCCCTTCCCGTTGTTGACAACAAAGAATCCGTTTCCCTGGATTGCCACGTCGGTCGGGTTGTTGGTGGTTTCCAGTCCACCTTGGATAAAATTCGTACTGATGCGGCCGATCTGACACCGAGTCCGACCTGCCCACTCGTACCCCCACTGCTGCTGACGGTCTGACCTAGGACGTCGGTAAAATTGATACTCGTGCTCTTGAAACCAACGGTGTTCATGTTGGCCAGATTGTTACCCACGACATTGAGTCCCTGGGTGTTGGTCGATAGACCCGACAGTGCGGTGGAAAAAGTATTAATACCCATTATCTCTCCTTAGATCTCTTATTGTCCTGCATCGCTCATGCACTAAAAACTGTGGGCTCACTCACGTCCGAGGCAGCCTCAGACTGGCTCACCAGCGTCTCGTTGACCTGTTCCATTACTTCTCGAATATTGATCAGTTCTTCCAAACTGCTGAACTGTGCGAGCTGGGCCACGAACGCTGTCCCGTCCATGGGGTCCAAGGGGTTTTGTCCCTTGATCTGGGCGATCAGTAATTGTAGAAACTGCGATTTCTGTTCCTCGGCTTGGGATTTCAATGCGGACGGCGCCGCGGTTGTTCCGGTTCCTGTGATTGTCTCAATCATCTCTGTACCTCCCCACGCTGGCTATAATGCACGCACCGCACCGAAGTAATTCTAGGCCGTATACTGTTGAAACAAAGGGTATGGAAAGGGAGACGGCACCAAGGCAACAATGAACATTCTCCCCACCCGGCATTTTTTGCTCATGTTCGCGGCCCCAGCTGCCGATACGCTCCAGCACTGATCCGGAACTTGCCGCAAGAAGAATAGGAAGCAAACCGCAGAGGCGCAAAGACGCAAAGGAAGAAGCATTGGCTGCCCTTGACTGGCGATGTTGAGTCCAACCATAGGCGTCGGGCCTAGCAACCACGTCATTGGAAACTCATGATGGTTGGGCAAGCAGACCGCTACACAGCCTAAAGTCTTTGCGCCTTCGCGCCTTTGCGGTGAAAGGTTTTTTCGAATCTACTGTAGGGATTGTTTTTGAGGGAAACGAGTAATTAAGCGGTGAGGCTGACGAGGGAGTCAGCGTCGGAGGATTCGAACTCGAACATGACATCGGAAAGCGGAACCTGCGCACGGGTGAGGGATTCGACCAGGTTGTGGACAGATAGTTCCAGACCGGCGCGAATCGCTGCCGGAGCGTCAAAGCGAAGCGAAACCTCGCCTTGATTCTCAGTCAACTGAACACGAACGCGGTCATGAAGGAGGCTTCTTGAGCTTCCCTCGTATGGGATCGGCCCTGCCCGGAGCCATGGCCATCATCTTGATGTCGCTGCCCTGAATCCGTTCCCGTACCGAAACGTCCAGAGAACATGACATCGGAAAGCGGAACCTGCGCACGGGTGAGGGATTCGACCAGGTTGTGGACAGATAGTTCCAGACCGGCGCGAATCGCTGCCGGAGCGTCAAAGCGAAGCGAAACCTCGCCTTGATTCTCAGTCAACTGAACACGAACGCCAGCACCAGACTCTCCAAGCATCATCGTCACACGCCGGACCGGGTCAAGCGAGAACGTCGGCAGGTTCACCGGCTTTACCGGCTGGCGGGGTGCAAGCGGTTGCGGTTCTGTGTGAGGACTGGACCCTCCCGTCTCAGAAGGAATCTGGCTCGTCATCTGAACAAAAGAACCGGTCGATTCTTTTTCAGCCGTTTTTAGAGTCGCTTCCGTTGTCACAACTTTTGAATCCGTCCCGATTCGGCGACCGGTCGCCCCCTCATTCAGAACATACTGCGAGGTCACCTGAGACTTGAGGGCGGCACCCGAGACAATCGCAACTTCAGGTCGGCTGGATTGGGAAGTTGCGGCACCGCCATTGACGTTATCGAAGTTTTCGACGCTATCAACGGTATCGATGACGGGGACGCTCTGCTTAGGCGCAGTTGCAGCAACCGGCTGGGGTCCTGGATCAGTCGGCAAGCTCCCCGCAGCGGCAGCGGCTACCGGCCTTAAGCCCAGCATCGCAAGCGTCGGCTCGGGTCGCGGGGTGGTGTTCGAACCTGCCTCCGGAGAAATGACCGTGGCCTGCGGTTCAGCCGTTGGACTGGACGTTGGAGCTTCGGCTGTGATCTTCATCGCGCGCACTCCGAAGGTTGCCAGGTCCAGGGACTTGAGCGACTTGCCCTCACCGGGCGGAACAAACGGATTCAAAATACCCTTGCTCACAATCGTTGGAGAAGCCGGAGAACCGGTCGTGGGAGAAACTGCAGCCGGACCTCTATCCACAGGCGCGGTGTTGTTCGCTCGGTCTGTCTCCAGACTCCGTAAAGCCAAAGCCTCTGGAATGCCTTCAGCGGTTTCCACTACAGTCGTCTCAACCAGAGCGACTTCCGTCGGGCGTGGCAAGGGCAAATCGGCTCTCCCCACCACGGGCTGACCGGAGCCTTCAATGACTACGGGTTGATCCGTTAAAACTCCATCCGCTACGGGCAAGCCTGCAATCGAACGATCAGGGGCTTGGGAGCTCAGCTCTGAGGCCAGTTCATCGACGGCGACAGATCCAAGGTCCGGGCCTTGACTCTGGAGTTCCTCAGGAAGCAAGTCGGGTGTCTCTTCACCGGATGGAATCAGCGTCGCCGTAAAGACTGATGCGGCGGTGGTCAAGGATGCGGCTTCATCAAGCGTTTCAGCAGAAGCGGTCAAAGATGCGGCTTCATCAAGCGTTTCAGCAGAAGCGGTCAAGGATGCGGCTTCATCAAGCGTTTCAGCAGAAGCGGTCAAGGATGCGGCTTCATCAAGCGTTTCAGCAGAAGCGGTCAAAGATGCGGCTCCATCAAGCGTTTCAGCAGAAGCGGTCAAAGATGCGGCTCCATCAAGCGTTTCAGCAGAAGCGGTCAAAGATGCGGCTCCATCAAGCGTTTCAGCAGAAACGGTCTCAATTTCCGAACCAGCTTCGGCCAGCAGAGCTTCAAACGAAGCGCTATCAGATTCCGATTTCGGGCTCTGATTGACCGACGGCGCTTCGGCCTCGAACGGCGACTGAATGTTCAGTTGGTTGAAATCTTCCATGAATAACGCTTGAACTAGATTCCAGTCTTTCGCGAATGCCTGATGACAGACACTTCGTCTATCATTTTCTGCGTCAAAACTGCTTCTTCCCGTGACAGCTTTTGCAATTGGCGTTCCTGAAGCTTTTCGACGGTCTTGTACTCACGCCGAGCCTCTCTCCACACCGCCCGGCACTTGTCCAGCTTAGACCTTAATTTTTCAATATCTTGAAGGATTCTGGCGAGGTAAACATTGCCCACTTCGATGGCCTTATCCGAGCATTGAAGGTGGCGCCCCGATATGCCGTTTGCGTGGGCAAATTCTTCCATCGTCTGGCGGATTTTGCCTTGTTCCGAGTCACCCCGGGATTCGAGACGCTGGATCTGAAACTCGCACTCGCGGATGCGGCCCTCCGCTGCATCCACAGCCATCTGGCGCACTTTCAGGATCCGTTCCAGCCGTTTCAGATATTGGAGGGCTTCTTTCATAGAGACTAGTCGAACAGCTGCACCATCTCCAGGCAAAGGGGCAGAGCTCGGCCACACTCGATCAGTTTGTTGGACGGTAGGGTTGGGTTACTAGGCCCCCAGCGCTGCAAGTTGGACCAGTTGCTCCCGGGTCGCATTCATTTCGGAGTGTTCTTCCGAGCCTTGTCGCAGGAACGTGTTGATCGAATCGATACGGCCTACGGCCGTATCGATTCGTGCGTTGGAGCCCTTCTTATACGCACCAATCTGTATCAGATCTTCCGCCTTCTTATAGGTTCCCATCAGATCTCGAATTTCGTTCGCCGATTTCTGGTGGTCGGCGTCGATCATTTGCGTCATCAGTCGACTGTTACTGGACAGGACATCGATCGACGGAAAGTGTCCTTGCGTACTGAGATCCCGATCCAGGACAATGGGGCCGTCCAGGATGGATCGGACCGAATCCGCGATCGGATCGTTCATGTCGTCGGCTTCGACCAGCACCGTGTAGAAAGCAGTGATGCTCCCAATATTAAACTTGCCGGCACGTTCCAGCAGTCTAGGGAGAAGCGAAAACACCGATGGCGTATAGCCCTTCGTTGTCGGGGGTTCTCCGGCCGCCAGGCCAACTTCACGTTGCGCCATGGCGAACCGCGTCACCGAGTCCATCATCAGGAGCACGTTCTTACCGCGCTTCTGGAAATACTCGGCGGCTGCCGTGGCTGCAAAGGCCGCGCGAATGCGGACCAGCGCCGGCTGATCAGAGGTGGCTACGAATACGACCGAACGTTTCAAACCGTCGTCACCGAGGTCGTTCTCGAGGAACTCGCGCACTTCACGGCCGCGCTCCCCGACCATCGCTATGACGTTCAAGTCAGCGCTCGTGTATCGTGCAATCATGCCGAGAAGTGTGCTCTTGCCAACCCCGCTTCCTCCAAAGATCCCCACCCTCTGCCCAAGCCCGCAGGTCAGAAGACCGTCGATCGATCGGACGCCGGTTTGGATCGGGTCCCGAATTGGATCGCGAGTCAGCGGGTTGGAAGGTTCCGCATAGAGACTCTGGTACTCCAGAGTATCGGACACGGGACGACCGTCGATCGGACGGCCCAGACCATCCAGAACGCGGCCCATCAACTGCTCGCCGACACCGATCGTCGCCACCTGACCGGAAGCATAAACCGAATCGCCCTGTTTGATGCCTTCGGGCTTGCCCAGGGGCATCGTGATAACCCGGCCTTCGTTAAATCCGATGACTTCAAGTGGTATTCTGCGGTCTCCAATTTCGGTCCAGCATACCGATCCCGTCGTTACGTTCGGCCCATGGGATTCGATCGAGTTGCCGACAACCTTCTCGATCACTCCGAACTCGATCAGAGAATCCGCACGCCCGAGCCGATCATGAGAGAACTTCAGATTCAATTCGGCAGGAAATCGTGTGGAGGTCGGACTCATTATTCCTGTTCTTCGTCCAACAGCTCTCGGCCAATGTGGTTCAGCCGGGTCAACATCCGCCCATCGAAATGGGTCTTGCTGGTATCCAGAACGAAGTCGCCCCGCTCGAGGGAGGCGACCTGTTCGACACTGACAGCAGAATCGATGTGTTCGATTCCGTTCCGGACTCTCTCAAAATCATCGGGGCTGACCTTGACAACAATTTCGTGATGCCCCTGAAGCCGCTTCAGAGCCAGCGTCACCAATGCGGTGACGACGTCGGGGTCAGTGGAAACTTCCCGTCCCAGGATGCTTTTGGCGATCTCCAGTGAGAGCCTAACGGTTTCTCTTTCCATCGATTCGACGAGCTTTTTGTGAGAAATCGCCATACCTGCGATGCTTTGGTCGTACTTCTTGACGGCCGTCTCCATCATCTGCTCGCCCATCTGTTTTCCGATTTGGTTACCTTCCTGATAACCCTTCTCGAAAGCTTCCTTCTCCACCTCCATGACGCGACGTTGGGACACACTCTTCAAAGCATCACCAAAAGGCGAGCTGACACGGGATTTCTTAACCCGCTCAACGCCGCGAATGATTCTAGACGACATATTCCTCTTCGCCTCCGCTGATACCAATTACTCCTTCTTCTTCGAGCTGACGGACAACGTCGACTATCTTCTGCTGCGCCGAGTGCACGTCCCGGGTTTTTAGCGGACCCATAATCTCCATCTCTTCCTTCAACATATCGACGGCACGTTGGGACATGTTCCCGAAGAACTGCTGTTGCAGATCCATCTCGGTTCCCTTCAGAGCTTGCGAAATCGTTTTCTTGTCGATGCGCTGGAGGATCTCGCGCATCGCAGCGGCGTCGAGACTGGTGAGGTCTTCGAAAATGAACATGAGTTGGCGAATTGAGTTCGCAATGTCAGGCTTGTCGGCATCGATATTTTCCAGGACCGTCCGGCTCATCCGCCGATCCAGGCGGTTGAACATCTCGGCGACAGCACGGACGCCTCCCAAACCCTCTCCCGCACCGAAATTGCCAACCGGTTTGAGCTTTTCTTCGAGAACCGTCGCGATAGAACTAATGATATCGGGAGAAATCTCCTCGATATTGGCCATACGCACTGCGGCCTCACATTGAATTTCGTCTGGAAGCGACGCAAGCAGTTCAGCACCCCTGCGGGGTGTAAGATGCGCCAGTATCAGTGCGATCGTCTGTGGGTGTTCATGCTGAATGAACTGAGACAGCTGTAAGGGATTAATCTTATCGATGGCCTGGAACGCGTTTTGGCTGGCATAACCGGATGAAAGCCGGTCGATGATGCGCTTCGCCGAACCCGCTCCCAGAGCCTTGGAGATGACCTTCCGTGCATAGTCGACTCCGCCCTCCGATACGAAGCGGTTGGCCACTAGCAATTGGTAGAATTCTTCCGCGTATTGCTCGGCTTTCTCCGCCCCAATGGGGCCAATTTTAGATATTTCCTGGGACAGTTGTTCTATTTCGCCCTCGTCAAGGAACTTCATGATGCCGGACGCCACCTCTTCGCCTAACAGAACGAACATTGCTGCAGCTTTTGATGCGTCGCTCATCGATTTTCTTCGTTAAGCCACATACGCACTAGGCGGGCGATGGTTTCAGGTTCGCGCTTCGCGTGCTCGACGATACGAGATCGAATCATGTCCACTTTTTTGGACGACGGTAGCGGCAGTAATTGGGGATCGTCAGCCTCATCGGCCTCTACGGGCTTGGCTGCAGAAACCGTGCCGGACTGCTGTCCTGGCAAGGCCGGCAGTGGTTGAGCCGTCAGCTGCTGTTCGAGTTGACCGACCGAAACCGGGGCCTGGATTCCGTCCATCGTCACGGGCGACGCCCCAATCTGGCCGGGCGCCGCAAATTCTCCCGCAGTCAGCTGCGGTCGGAATTGCGGTTGCCATTTCGCGAATATCGTCTTTTGCAAGGGTCTGAGGAAAAGCAGGTACGCGAACAAAAACACGATCGAAATGATCAGATAGCGCAATCCCATCAGAATCGCTGGCGCTCCCCTCTCAAGCAATGTTGGTAGTTCCAGCAGGGGGAGCAACTCCTTACCGAAAGAGACGTTCTCTACGATCAGGGTGTCACCTCGTTCAGGAGTGAAACCGACAGTGGCCGCAACCAGATCTGTGTATTTGGTCATGTCCTGGGGAGTCCATGAAACCAATACGGAAGTGGCCACACCCTCTTCGTCCACGGTGGTCTCGACCCTGTCGTCGATGATGACGGCAACAGACATCCGCTCGATCTCTCCGGTGGGATTGACGACGTGCCGCACCGTTTTCGAGACCTCGAAGTTGACAACCTCATCTTCAGTAAGGAAACCTCCGGATTCCTGAGCCGGAAGTAATTCAACAAGAGGATCCAGAGCTTCACCCTGCGGTCCCGGAATGCCAATCGCCCGATCTTGATTGCCCGGCCCGCGCTCAGTCCGCCGCTGCTGCGAGCGAATGACCGATGCAGTTGGATCGTATTGTTCGATGGTCTCCTCGACCTCTTGCCAGTCCATCACGAGGGAAACCTGTGGGCGTACTTTCCCGACACCAACGACGGGTTCAAGAATCTGCGTAATCTTGTTGGCCAGATCCATCTCCGCACCGGCCCGCGTATCCAGTTGGCGTCCGGAGGCGGGCCCACCCTCGTCATTCCGCGACAACATTCGACCGGAATAGTCGATGACCGTAATGTTGGAAGCCTCAAGCCCCTTAACTGAACTTGCGACCAGGTGCACAATGCCTTCGACGGCCGCTTCGCCCAGGGAATTCCCTCGACTCAAACGAAGGATGATCGACGCCTTGGTCTGGTCCTCGGCCGACTGAAACAGCGACTTTGAGGGCAGGACCAGATGGACTCGGGCGACATCCACTTCCGTAAGCGTGGCAATGCTGCGAGCAAGTTCTCCTTCCAGCGCCCGCTGGTAGTTGACCTGTTCCTGAAAATTCGTCAGACCGAAGCTGGTACGGTCGAATATCTCGAATCCGATGCGTCCCGAAGAGGGAAGGCCCTCGCCCGCCAGTTGTATCCGGGCCGCAGAAATTTGGGATCCCGAGACCCGAACGGTTGTGCCGTCATCGGACACCTGATAATCGATCGACATCCCCTGCAGACGTTCGACAACGCCCTGGGTGTCGGCAGGATCCAAGCCCGAATAAAGCACCTGGTAATCTACCTGGTTGACGAAAAACACGAGGGCCCACAACAAGACAACAGACAGTGCCCCAGATCCGACAATTGCCATCTTTTGAGACAAGGAATAGGAGGCAAACCACTCTTTCAGTTGATCGATATTTGACGGTACAGCCATAGTTTTTAGAGTTAGAAGTCGCTAGAAAATGGGATGGTCGATTAAACCTGAGCGCGCATGATCTCCTGGTATGCCTGGACGATCTTGTTGCGGACCTGCATCATGACCTGGAACGACAGGTCAGCCTTTTCGAGAGCGATCATGACCGAATGCAGGTCAGCTTCGTTGTTCAGAAACTTCTGCATTTCTTCGTTGGAACCCTTCTCGAGATCGTTGACTTGAGTGACAGCATCTTTGAGGAGTTTCTTAAAGCCTGAATCCGACTTCGCTTGGGTCGGAGCCGGCCCCTGGATGGTTTTTTGCAGGTCGTTATAAAGTGCGAAATCACTCATCGGCCAAGATCCAGAGTGCGCTGAATCATGGTCTTAAGAACGCTTATTGCAGCAATATTCGCCTGGTAACTTCGAGCGGCGCCCGCAAGGTTTGCCATTTCCTGCATCGAATTCACATTGGGATAGGAAACATATCCATCCTCATTCGCATCCGGATGCCCCGGTTCATAACTCTCTACGAAGGGCGTGGGATCGTCGATCACCGCAACAACTTCGACGCCACGGGGCGACCAACCGTTAGCCCTCGTCTGTTCCAGAGTCTCGGCAAACCGGGTCGCCTGGAACACGACATCCTGCCTCCGATAAGGACCCCCTTCGGCGGTTCGCGTCGTTCGAGCGTTTGCCAGGTTGCTCGTCGACACCTCGACACGCTGTCGCTGTGCTTTCATTCCGGTTGCGTTGATATCAATAGCCGTAAGTAAACTCATGCTCCTCCTTCGGAAATGCTGTATCGAAGTGTCCGGAGCTTGTTCTGAAGAAACTGCATCAGGGTAATGAACTCCAAACCGTTCTTCGTGACTTCAATGAGTTCCCGATCCAGATCGACGCTGTTGCCGTTCGGCTTGACATCGGTATCGACTTTGAACGTCTGGATATTGCTGTTTACCGCGAGCGGACTGATATGCCTTCCAGAGGTTCCAACGACAGAGAGCAACTGCATCTGTTCGTTGAACCTCAGGTCCTGGGCGCGGTAGCCGGGAGTGTCGACATTGGCGATGTTGGCCGAGAGCATTTCCTGCCTTCGGCTCGCGACGGTCAACCGGTTCTCGACGAAATTCAATAAGCTGCTTTCGATCATGCTGTCACTTTCTCAACTCGATAATCTCGTAACTTGTTTCGCAATGTACGCAGCGAAATTCCCAGCATCTTGGCGGCGTGTGTCCGGTTGCCGCTGGTCTCTTCGAGCGTTGCCAGGATCAACTTTCGTTCCATTTCACTGACGGAGTATCCGGCCTGGAGTTCCCGGTTGTCCGCCGATTCAACTCTCTGGTCAAACAGGTCGGCGGGCGTGATCTTGAGCCGCCCTCGCAGCGCGAAAGCACGGTGGATCACGTTTTGCAGTTCACGAACATTCCCGGGCCACCCATAGCTTCCGAGGAGCCGCAACGCTTCCTCTCCGACCTCGATGTTGTCGCCGGCGCCGTACTTGTTGGCAAAATACCGGGTCAGTATGGGGATGTCGTCCTTACGTTCCCTCAAAGGAGGGATTCGAAGGGGCACGACATTGAGCCGGAAGAACAGGTCCTCGCGGAACTGGCCGCGGCTGATCAATTTTCGCAAGTCCTTGTTGGTCGTCGCAATCACGCGAATGTTAATAGGAACCGGCATCTTGCCGCCGACCCGGTCGACTTCCTGCTCCTGCAACACGCGCAGCAACTTGGCCTGCAAAAGCGGGGCCATCTCGCCGATTTCGTCGAGCAGAATCGTCCCGTTCTGTGCCAACTCAAACTTTCCGGGCTTGAACGCGTTCGCTCCGGTGAAAGCGCCCTTCTCGTAGCCGAACAGTTCCGATTCCAGCAAGCTATCGGGCAACGCGGCGCAATTGACAGCGACAAACGGGCCCTTATTTCGAGGACTGCTATCGTGAACCCAGCGGGCGAGGAGTTCTTTTCCGGTGCCACTCTCCGCCTGCACGAGGACGGTCGCATCAGTCCGGGCTGCCTGGGTTGCCTGTTCGAGCAGCGCCCGCATTGCCAGATTTTCGGTGACGATCTCATTCGTTGCGGTCGCCCTACGGACGCTTGTCTCCTTGGGCAGCCTCTCAAGAACGGCATCCAGTGCTTCTTGTGAGAAGGGCTTCACCAGGAAGTCAGTCGCACCGTTGCGGATCGCTTGAACTGCCGTGGGCACGGTTCCATAGGCGGAAAGCAGGATGACCGGCAAGTTGGGCTCCGTTCGGCGGACATGCTCCAACAGCTCCAGACCGTCCATCGCCGGCATGCGAAGGTCGGTGATGATCGCTCGGGGACTGAAAGTCTTAAGTTTTGAAACGGCATCGATTCCGTTTGTAGCCGTTTGCACCTTATGGCCTCGGCTCCTCAACGCCGCCTCGAGCGCGGACAACATCTGAATGTCATCATCGACTACTAACAACCGGCTCACACGCAACCTCCTGCTTGAACAAACACTTCAGTCTTCGAATCCGTCGGGTCCACCTCGCAGGAAACCGTATCCAGTCGAATTTCGAACCGGGTCCCGGCATCAGACGACTCAACGCAAATGGTGCCGCCATGGCTCTCCACAATCCGCTTCACGATGTGCAGGCCCAAGCCGCAACCATCTTTGCTGGTGGAAAACATGGGATCGAAGATTCGCGACATGGTCTCGGCATCCATACCGGGGCCGTCATCTTCAACGATTAATCGAACTTCGTTTTCGAGCGTTTCACCTGTCAGGTGCACAGTCCCGCCAGTCGAAATCTCGCGTAACGCGTTGAGCACCAAATTCAACAGCATCCGATGCAAGAGCCCGAAATCTCCCACGCCAACACAACCGTCGGATACGCTATAGGAAATTTGAATACCCTTCTGCTCGGCGATCGGACGCAGAAAAGATTGCACACCTTCGAGCAAATCTCCGATCGCGACCTCTTCCAACTGTGGCTGAATCGGCTGACCAAATTCGAGGATGTTCGTCACCGAGTGATTGAGTAAGCGGACGCTACGAACGATCTGGTCGGCGTAAGGGCCATCGATCATGGATGCGTAGAGCTCGATACTACCCAGAGGATTCCGAATCTCGTGGGCCAGTTCCATGGCCATCTCACCCATCGCGGCCATACGCTCAAGTTGGATGCGTTGTTCCCGCTCCCGTTCCAACTCGGACGACAGTTCGCCGACGCGATCTTGAAGTTGGCGATAGGAACGCTCTAAAGACTCGGAGGTCAGCTGAAACTTAGAGATCAGGCCCTCGAAGCCCTTCAGTTGCGCATCAGACGCTCGACGCTCTAAGTTCGTCATGCGGTCGAATCATGCAGATTGCGTGCCAAGAGCCGGATCGGATCCCGGGGCAGAGATCCGATGCCGTCCCTCGCCTAAGCAGGTCATATGGTTGGCGGCAGAATTTTCCTAGTGGTGGGCAATCTCGATACCCCCGTCAGGAGAGACCGGACGTCAGAGATCTGACATAGCCGGGGAAGGAATGTGACAACAATTTGACAAGCCAAAAAACCGACAGTGCGTCAAATGTCTAACGGTGTCAACGGGTTGTCGCGCTTGTCAAGATTGGCAACCAGACTGCTCAATAAAGATTCGATCGCATCCAGTCGGGAGTCGACGGAGCGAGTCTGCTCTGAGAGCAGGGACAGTTTTCGATTCAACCTCTGATTTTCGGCAGCGAGGCGTTGATGCTCGATAATTCGATTGACGACAATCTCGATCTCGAGGAGCTCAAACGGCTTGGCAAGGTAATCGAAAGCGCCGCAACGAATGGACTCGATTGCGGTTTTCAAGGACGAATAACCCGTCATGACGACAACGTGAACCAGGGGATTGTGACTACGGGCGGCGCTCAACACGTCCATGCCATCAACCCCTGGCATCACGAGATCGGTGAGAACGATGTCGAACTGTTCCTTTTCGGAGGACAACATTGCGACGGCGTCGGCACCGGAGCGAAGCGAAACGACGTTGAAGCCCCGCCGTTCGAAGTAGTCGTCCAGAATCATCCGGAGATCGCTATCGTCATCGACGATCATCATTCGGGTGTTGGCAGCCGAGAATTCGTTTACGGAATGCATACATCTCTTTCTTTCGGCATTTCGAGTTGAAACTTTAAGTCCAGGGCCATTATAATGAGCCAATTATTTGACGCAGGAGGCGAAACAGCAATGGAAGCATTACAGAATCAGATACTTGTGGTGGATGACGAAGCGGAGCTTCGGCAGGCCATCGTCGAAATATTGACTCACGATGGCTTTGACGTCGACTCTGCCGGGTCGGCGGAGGAAGCCAGCGAGAAGATTTCCCAAACGCCTTACGACGTTCTGGTCACCGACCTGATGTTGCCGGGCAAGAACGGCGTGGAGCTTCTCGAAGAGACACTGGCCAAATATCCTGAGACCGTGGGCATTGTCATTACGGGTCACGCTTCGATCAACACCGCCGTGGAGGCGATACAGAAAGGAGCCTACGACTACCTGACCAAACCGTTCAAGCTCATCGAACTACCGCCTCGCGTCCGTAAGGGCCTCAATCAGAGGAATTTACGCTTCGAGAACCAGTATCTCCGCACCCAGCTCGAGGACCGGTACTCCTTTGACAACATTGTCGGCTCTGGTCGTTCCATGAAGCAGATTTTCGAACTGGTTGGTACGGTTGCCGCTCTGAACACGACGGTTCTCATACAGGGTGAAACGGGAACGGGGAAAGAACTCATAGCGAAGGCCATTCACTTCAACAGCCCTCGCCGGAACCATAAGCTGGTCAGCATCAATTGCGGTGCCATTCCCGAGCACCTATTGGAAACGGAGTTGTTCGGCCACGTTAAAGGTGCCTTTACCGGAGCGATTCAGAACCGTGTCGGCCGGTTTGAGCAGGCCGATGGCGGCACACTGTTCCTGGACGAAATCGGCAACATGCCCCAAACATTACAGGTAAAGCTGTTGCGCGTGCTTCAGGAACGCGAATTCGAACGTGTCGGTGGTAACTCGACCGTAAAGATCGACGTGCGCATCGTTACGGCGACCAGCGCTAACCTTGTGGAAATGGTCCGCGAAGGTACCTTCAGAGAAGACCTCTACTACCGCTTGAACGTCATACCGGTGAATCTACCTCCGTTGCGGGACCGCAGAGAAGACATCCCGATCCTGCTGCAGCGCTTCGTACGACAGTTCACCGAAACACACGGACTCGAAGCGAAGACCGTAGCCCCGGAAGTCGTCAAAGCACTGATGAACTACAATTGGCCCGGCAACATCCGGCAGCTGGAGAACATCATTGAACGGATGGTGGCACTGACCAGTGGACGTACGACCATCGTTGGGGAAGATCTGCCACCAGAAATTCTGAACCGCTCCGATGCCCATCTACCGCCGGTCATCGAAATTCCCGACGAAGGCATCAATTTCCAGAGTGTCGTTTCCGGGATGGAACGGGAATTGATTCTCCAGAGCCTCCGCAAGAGCGGCGGCAACAAGAAACTGGCCGCGCAATTGTTGAACCTCAAGCGGACGACTCTGATCGAGAAGATCAAGAGAATCGGGCTGGACCGGAAAGTCGCTGTCCCCGCATAAGAGGGAAAACTCACCGCAAAGGCGCAAAGACGCAAAGAATCTCGACGATCGGAGATAATTGATTTTTCTTTGCGCCTTCGCGTCTTTGCGGTTAAGAACTCGTTTCTCCGCCCTCCCCCTTAAGGTTTAGTCGAAAAACACCCGATACAGCCGATATGGAGCGCATACTCATTATCCATAGTAGGCAATCCGCGTCGGGGACCCTAGCTGAACTTTTAGAGACAAAAGGATACAGGGTAGAAGAAGCGAACGACGTACCTGGGCTCTTGAAGGACGGGCAACCCTACGATCTGGTCTTCTGCCAGGCGGGCCCGGACCCGGAGGACGGTCTTGAATGGGTCCGTAAGATCGGCCAGACAGATCCAGAACTCCTGACGATCCTCGTCGCCGACGCGTCGGATCCGTCGATCGCGTTGGACGGGATTCGGGCCGGTGCCTTCGATTTCCTCCCCGCACCGGTGAGGGTGCAGGGGCTCGAAGCCGTGTTAGCCAGGGCTCGGAATCAGCATAGGATCGCCAAAGAGAACGAAAGACACCGGCGACAGCTTGAAAAAACGGTTATCGATCGAGATTCCGAGCTGTCGATCATCCGTAAAACGCTGACAGAGTTGCATGGACTCGGTTTGCCGAGCCCCGCGGACGATCCCGAATCCCATCTGAAAGGTTTCGCGGATTTCGCGTTGCACGACTTCGATTTCGATACATTCGGTGTCTGCGTCCTTGAAAACGGCAGCTTCAAAAAACTGATCTTCATGGACCGGTTCGGCCGTCACCCGGATCCCTTCGTTCTCGAACCCACGTCCGATTTGTACCGTGCGGTCCTCGAGAAAAGCCCGGATCTGGAAGAACCACCTCACGGATGGTACCTGCAGAAGAAGAATCGCTGGGGCGCGTGCTGGCTCTTGGAACACCCGGCACTTGTGGGCTTCATATACGCGGGTTCCGACCATCATGACCGGGGGGCCAAAGCAGCCAGAGACCTCAGTCACGATGCGTTCCGCTTCTTCAGGAACAGAATCGATACCTTCCTTCGGGAACATTACCTGGTACAGACATTCAAGCAACAGCAGCGTCGGATGTTCGTGGCCTCGGTCCAGTCACACGCCCGGTCGATTGAAGCCAAGGACATCTATACCGCGGGCCACTGCGACCGTGTGGAACGCTACTCCGAACTATTGGCCCGGCAAGCGGGTGGATTCAGTGAGGAATGGATCTTCAACTTGCGTATCGGCGCGATCCTTCACGACATCGGGAAGATCGGAGTCCCGACGGCCCTACTGTGCAAGCCCGGCATGTTGAGCGTGGAAGAACAACAGCAGGTTCAGTCTCACCCTGTCATCGGCGGCCGGATTGTTCGCGCAATGGAAGAATTCAAACTGGAATCGTCCGTCCGCCACCATCACGAGTGCTTTGACGGCAAGGGCTATCCCGACGGTTTGAAGGGTGAGGCCATTCCGATCGAAGCCCGGCTGATACTTGCAGCCGATACCTTTGACGCCATGACCAGCAATCGGCCCTACCGGCGCGCCCTATCCACAGATCGGGCCATCGACGAACTGAAGAAGTTTTCGGGTAAGCAATTCGATCCGGAAGTCGTCCGATGGATGGTTCAGGCTGCGCCGTCGCTGGAAGAAGCGCGCCAGAACTCAAGCAAAACCGTAAACCCGTTGAAAGAGATGGCAGAAGCGGTTTAGGGGACGGACACTTCATGAAACCTGGCACTCGCAAGCACAGGACTTCGCCAGAAGTGTCCGTCCCCTGAAATCTACTATTTCACTCGTCTGCACCCGAAGGACGCGACATGTAATAACCGCCGCGATGGCGCACGGTCGCGCCGGGGCGGTCCAGATCCACCTGAATGTCCCGCCAATCCTGGTTGATTAAACTCCTCGGGTAGTAACTCAGCGTGTACTGCTGGTGCAACTCCTCGAGGAGAATCTCGGCCAGGCTTCTCAAGGCGTAACGTCGTCCCGTATACAGACGGAACGCCCGGCCACCGGTGACATCGGTGAGCAGGGCCAGCATGTAGTGATACACGTGATATCGGGTCCGGCGCATCACCTCGGGGTCGCTGTCATCATCATCAATCCCGATCGCATAGACCAGAACCTGATTGCGCTTCAGCATCTCGTCGATGTCGTCGGGCCGGAGCTTGCTGCGCGTATCGAAACCGTCGGTGATCAACAGCAGGATCTTCTTGTCGTGCTGAGACGAATCCATCATTTCCAACGCCAGACCAATCGCATCGAAGGCTGCCGTCTCACCGCCGGAACGCACACCCCTGAAAATCTCGGGCAGTTCCGGTCCAACCGTCGTGAACTCGGTCAGCACCTTGCTATTGTTTGAGAAGGAGATGACAAAGACTTCATCCGCCGGAGACAGGGCCATCGCGAGTTCCCGCGCAACCTGCAGCGATTGCTGCAACTTGTGCCGCATGCTGCCACTGGTGTCGACGAGAATCCCCATGCTGACCGGCACTTGCTGATCGTGGGAAAAGAACGAGACTTCCTGCCGGACACCGTCCTCGAAGACAGTAAAATCGTCAGCAGTCAAGCCTTCGACGTAGCGGCCTTGCCCATCCAGGACGGTCGCCACAACATTGACCAACTCCACTTCGACCGCAAGCTGAAACTGCGCGGCCTCCGCCTCTCCATCCGCGGCTTGCCCGTTACCCTGCTGCGGGGTCTCGGCCAGTAATGCTCCTCCCCACAACATGAACGCAAGCGCCGCCACCACTCGAAAATATTTTCTAGTCATGATGGCTGATAGTTTTAGGCCAATCACCGGAACCACGTCAACAAAAATCTGCCCAAAGGGACGAACATTTATGAAGTGTCCGTCCCTAGACGACGCGACTAGGCAACGCGGAAGGGTGGGTCGTCCACATCGTGGGGCAGCGAACTCAGTTCCAAAATCCGGATTTGAACAACCCGACGTAACAGCTTCGTCTGTCGCTTCAAACACTTAGTTTTAAGCTGTTTATGCCTTTCGCGGTCCGCAACGCGGCGCTTGAATAGCGGCTGTCTTCATCGACGGACGGTTGAAACACGGGTAAGTGAAACCGTCCGGAACTTCGACTCCAACGAAACGAGGAAGGCCGCTACGGCGCAACTCATCTGGAAGAACCGTACAAAGTCGTCGATCATTTTGAAACGGAGTTGTCGGTAGCTGAATGTGTCTAGATTGAACGGGGTCTGCACGGACTTGGTTTCAGGGTCGGAACCGAAGCGAAGAAAAAGCGGCGGGGCCAAGCCCCGCCGCTTTCATACTATCCTCCATCTGGCGTCTGATCCGGACTAACGGAGCAGCTGCAGGACGGACTGAGACGAGGAGTTCGCCTGAGACAGCGCGGCCAAACCGCTCTGGGTCAGGATGTTGAACTTCGTCAGGGCTGCCGCTTCTTCGGCAATGTTGGCATCGCGGATTCGGGATTCCGAAGCCCGGACACTCACCGACATCGTCTGCGCCTGAGAAATGGCGAAACTCAAGCGGTTCATCGCCGCACCAGCTCGACCCTGGGTCGTACCGAGCGTTCCGATAGCGGTCTGGATGCTCGAGATAGCCGTGGCTGCGTTGGCCTGGCTGGTGATGTTCTGCGTGCTGACTCCCAAACCCTGGGCGTCGGCAGCCGTGGTCAGAGCAAACGACACGTAGGTAACGCTGGCGGACGTGCTGGTCTGGGTGTTACCCACGAAAACCGATCGTGCGTTCAGGTTCGCATTGCCGGTTTCGATGCCGGCAGCCTGCGCGTTTCGGGTGATTTCCGAAAGGACCGACTGGAACTCCGAGTCCAGAGTCGTTCGGGAACCGGTGAAGGTGTCCGAAGCCGCCTGGCTGGCGAGAGTCAGAGCGCGATCCAGCAACGAGGAAATGTTGTTCATCGCGCCATCTTCGATCTGCAGTTTGCTGATCGCGTCGTTGGCGCTCCGGATACCGATTGTCAGACCGGTGTTGTCCAACTTATGACGATTGGCAACGGCCAGTCCTGCGGCGTCGTCGGCCGCACTGTTGATACGCAGCCCTGACGTCAGTCGCGCCAGAGTCCGCTGTAAACCTGATTGTGTCCCTTCCAATGTGGCCTGGGCGTTAATCGACGATAGATTCGTAACTACTGAAAAACTCATGGGATCCTCCTTGAACGTTAATAAGGTTGATCGTCCTTGATCCCGACTGGGTTCTGTAGCCCCGTCCAAACATCCGTGTTGTTAGTGTGCTTTCTATATCGGAAGAGGGATCGGAAATATTTAGGAAAAACCGCGAAATTATCAAAAACACGGTTTCGAGAGCTGCGGACCGCAGAGAGTGGAGCGTAAGACTAATAACTAAAGGGGTTTAGCTTGAAAAAAGAAGACTCCATCGATTCAGTGGTCTTCGCGAGCGGCGTTTCTGTTCCAGTCAGGAATATAAACAACGAGGTTACGACTGCCATTTGCGACGCTCTGACAAGCCAGCCGGCTGTCCGGCGTCAGTCCCGGAGCAAACGAGAGCTGATCCTCTTCCTCGTCGCTCATTTCCGATAGCGTCTCCCCGCCTTCCTGGACAACACAGTGACATGTGGAACAGGCACATACGCCTCCACACGCATGGTCGAGATCTATCCCATGAGCCAGCGCAACATCGAGAATGCTACCGGGCAGGCCGGTATCCCCGTAGGGCAGGCGATCCGGATCCACGTCGACGGTCACGTTCATCGGCAGAAATGTAATGGTGAACTTTTCTGTTGGGGCCTCAACCGCCGCCAACTCGTCAAAATAGGGATTGCGTCCGCCCATATCAAGATCAATGTTAACACGCGGGAAGGGGATAGACCTGTCGACGCGGTGGGGTCGTGGGCGGGGGAGGGACCGCTCTAACTACGGGTTGAAGTCCTTGAGCCGGGGAGGTTGAACGCCTGGGGACAGGACTGTCTGTCCCCAAGTGTCCAAGGCGTACACGCGAGCTATTGGAGCGCTCGCAGTTCGTTCATGATGATGCCCATCGGAGCCCGTTCCGAGGCGCTCATGCCTATAAACTGCCATCGGATCGTGCCTTCGCGATCGATAATGAAAGCCGATGGCCGCGCAATACCCTCCTGCGGATGGAGCACATCATAGGCGTTAATGTAAGTCCGCAAAGAGTCGGACAGAACGGGATACCGCAAACCCAAGTCCAAAACGGTCTGACGCGCCGTCATCTGAGGGTCCGCACTGAGGGCGATGAGCTCGGCATCGAGCTCCTGAATCTGTTCGTAATACGTTTGCAGCTCGCCGAGCTGCGCTAGGCAAAACGGTCAGGTGTGCATCCGGTAAAATATGACCAAGACATTCTTGTCACCTTCAAAGTACTCCAGGTTGACAGAAACACCCTGCACGGCCATACCGGTAATATTCGGGGCTTCACGATCCTGCGCCACCGCCGGGATCGCGACCAGCACCAAAAGACAGGCAATTGCCAAATATCGAGTCCATTTCATAATCATTCTTCGGCTCCCCCTTCCGAGATCATCGGTACAAATCGTACCGGAATGCCGTCTTGAATGTCCATCCCCAAGGTCCCGATTCGGGTCACCCGACAGAGAACCTGTTTACCGGCGTCCTTAGCAAGGGGAAGAACCATGACGCCGTCCGGAGAAAGCTGCTCGACCAATCGCGGTGGGACCCGCCCGGCGCAAGCGGTCACGATAATACGGTCGAAGGGTGCAAATTCGGACCAGCCCTCCCAACCGTTCCCATGGCGAAACCGAAGGTTGCGGTAACCCCGCCCCCCAAGGCATCGACGCGCATTGTCGAGCAGGGCCACGCGCGCCTCAACCGTAAAGACTTCCCGAACAATCTCAGCAAGAACGGCGGCCTGATAACCCGAGCCAGTCCCGATTTCAAGAACCCGCAATTCCGCCCGAAGACCAAGCATCTCTGTCATCAACGCCACGATGTAGGGTTGCGATATTGTCTGTTCTTCACCGATGGGTAACGGGGAGTCGGCGTAAGCTTCGTCCATATGTTCGGTCCCTACAAAGGCGTGCCGTGGAACCCGGCGCATTGCGGCAAGCACCAGAGGGTCCCGGATGCTCCGCACCTCGAGTTGCGAGGTGACCATGCGTTGGCGGCGTTCACGGTGTTGGCGGGCGTCTTCGAATTGTTCCGTAGTCAAGGTTGGATACCAATAACGGAAAACATCCGGCCCTCTCCGGCGCCATCACGCCGGTAGGAGTGAAACATGTCCCCTCGACAGCGCGTACACAGGGTCGACGCCTGGATCATATGGGCCCTCACGCCGGCGTCGAGCAGTTGCCGGCGGTTGGCTTCTCCCAGATCGAGGTGGGGCTTCGCCCATTCGGGCTTGCGTCGAAAGATGTCCGGATTCGCAAACCGGTCGAAAACCTCCTCCCCGACTTCCATACAACAAACGCCAATATGGGGTCCCATGGCCACCGCAAGATCCCCAGCCGATACGCCGAATTCCGAAACGATGGCATCCACGAGCTTGGGAACCACGCCCTCGGACGTACCGCGCCATCCCGCATGCGCCATCGCCACGACGCGGGCACTGTCATCTGCGATCAAAACAGGAACGCAGTCTGCCGTGCGGACTTCCAGGGCCAGTCCGGTCAAACCGGTATACGCCGCGTCGCCCTCCGGCGCAGCGTTTGCAAATTCGTTGCCCTCAACGTGAAGAACCACGTTGGAATGGACCTGGCTCAGGCGACCCACAGGCCATCCGGCCAACCCGAGAGCGACCAGAAATCCATCCCGCTCGCCCTCTACCCGGGGCTTGCCTCCCCCAGTCGCAGGATCTGGGGACCCCTCACGCCGCGTAGAAAATCCATGGACCACTCCGGAAATCCTTTCAAGTATGGGCGCCTTGAAAAAAGTCACATCGGAGCTGTGGTGGGCTTGTAACATAGAGCGGTTTTAAGTGATGCGTCTCCGGAACCGGCTTGTCACTTATCACATACAACCGGGCCAAACAGTAAGGAAACCCCAGTTGATTGTTGGCATAGGCATCGACGTCATAGAAAACGAGAGGATCGCCGGGTCCCTTGAACGCTTCCCCGAGCGCTTTGTTTCCCGAATCTACACGGACCGGGAAAAGGAATACTGCCAGGGATGCGCACGTCCGGCGATTCACTACGCCGCACGGTTTGCCGCCAAGGAAGCAGCGTTCAAGGCTCTCGGAACCGGATGGGCCAAGGGTGTCCACTGGAAAGATGTCGAAGTCGAACGCCTGCCCTCCGGTCAACCCATACTGCATCTCTATGGTGGGGCACTGGAACGCGCGACTTCACTGGGCGCGGCTCGGTTCTTCGTCTCGCTCACGCACGATCAGACGATCTCGGCCGCGGTCGTCATCATGGAATCTTTCGAGACGCAAATGGCCCAACTCTGATTCGCAAATATCGGTCATCAATCACGTAATTGATGTTCGAGATTAGATGGCCCAAGCCCATCAGCATGAGCAAAATGGTTAAGACATTGCCATGACTTCAATCATTTCTCACCTGGTGTAACTGGCGACCAACGGATCGACAACAAGCCTGAGGCTGTGGTTACTGATTTCGATGTCCGTGAAATCCATTCTAACGTCCGACAAATCATCTCGTCGAAAGCTGATGTTCGGCAAAGTCCAATTTCGGAGCACATGATGCTTTTTTACATCATCCTGGTGGGATCAATCATCGGGCTCACGCCCTCGGGTCAAAGCAAGCGCAAGCGGTTCGTCTATGTACCCATCGGTGTCGTTGGTGCATTTGTTGGAGCATTACTGAGTTTCGGTGATGCACCATTTCTGATAAATCACCCATATCTAAATCCTTGGACACTGGCCATAATTTTCTCCACGCTGCTTGTAACCATCGCATGGGCTCTGGAGAAGACGTATTTCAGCCTCATGCTGAAATGACTGCATGCTTGCCACTTTTTTCCGCACTGGCTTGAAGAACTGAACGATAGGCTGGGGGAGCGGTGAACGGAGCCCCAAGTCATGTATCTGGACTCCTTCTGTCAATTAGGCGCAGCTCTCCGCTCTGCTTTCTCCGGCAAAATATATTCAGCAGGACTGACTGGAAGTTACGAGGTTGGAGAACGAGTGTAACGTATGCGACGCACGCCATCGATCAGCTTCCGAACGACCTGGAATTCTCGCCGCCGAGACGCGCGGGCGGATCGGGATTGTGGTGGGTGCGGAGGGTGCATTCGAGGGGCAATGCCGCCTCCCCGCGTCGAGAGCTCTTAGTTCGCCTGGTCTTCACCGACGCCAGGCCCAATGGCCCTGGCGTCTGCTGACAATATCGCCCGTCCGTACTTAGGGACGGCGCCGACTAAGTAGGCCGATGCGCCCGGAGAAAGGAGCGTACCTGGCGCACTGCCACGGGAATCCGCTCCGGAGGCTCCTTCCACGGGAACATGCTCACTTCGGCGTTCGGTGCGAGCATCGCGGCCTCCATGGCGATGGCGTACACATGCGCCGGAGTGTCATCCGGCATGATCAGCACGGGCGTCTGGCAATTGCGCACGAAATCTCGATCCACGGTGATGACGAAGTCGATGTTGCGGTACATGTTGGTCAGGAATTGGTCGATCATCTCCATCGAGATGTCGGGCCGGCGCTCGGCCAACTCAGGGCCCCAACCACCCATGTTGTTGTTGTAGAAGCGGTCGGGCTCCTCCGCGTTGAAACCACTGGGCTGCGACAGCACGGCGGCGGCGACACGATCCGGAGCCCGCTTGAGCAGGTTCCAGACGAAGGGGCCGCCGACGCAGAAACCCATCACCATGAACTTGTCGATCCCCAGGTGATCCATCAAACCGAGGTGGTCATCGGTATACGAATCCCACGGCCGGTCGATCTCGAGCGGACCCGAAGACTGGCCGCGATTGGAGTTGCGCAGATCCGACGCGATGCAGCGGAACTCTCCCCTGAACTCTTCGATCGCGTTAAAGGGGCGGGCCAAGCCGGATATCGAGGAGTTCAATCCCCCGCCGGCGATGAGCAATAACGGGAAGCCGGAACCGAACTCCTCATAGTGAATGCGAACGGGGCCTCTTTCGTAGAAAGAGCCAGTGCCTTCCTGCCCAGTCTGCTGGGCGAACACGCGCGGCGCTGCGGCCATCGCCGTCACTGCAGCTCCTGCTTTCAGTATTTTGCGTCTGATCGGATCCATAGTCGGGTCCTCCTTGATCATTATTGCGACCGGGGTGTACGACTCAAAGCGCCCGAGCGCTGTCCTTTTGAGCCTCGAAATATATCATGGTCTTTCGGGAAGAGCGGTCCAAATTGTGAGAAACCGAGCGCCCAAAAATCAACAGCGTCCAAAACTGGCTTGAAGAACTGAAGGTGCGAGTGCCGGTGCCGTAAAGTGATGCATGGATCCGCTGAAATCAGCCAACTCGTCGGAAGTTGAAAATTTTAGCAAACGGAGGCCAGCAGCCCGTACAGCCCGTAACCAGTTGATTCAGTAACACTGAATCGCTTGAATCTAATGATCGTTAATCAGACGATCGCGGCTGCGGTCGTCATCATGGAATCCTGGGCCTCGAGGCCGGGGCCCTGAACTCCGGAAATCGGGATTCGGTGCCAACGATTTGCCGCCAGGGCCTCCGGCACACGGACCTTGATGAAGTTGTCGCTGATTGCGGACCGCCAACCGGATTCGGCAGCCTCATCCAAGACCAGCACCCAGATGTCCCGACCCACGAACCGGCGTCGAAAGGCCTCGTTCTTTCGGCCGATCAATTCTCGAAGTTGCTGTCCCCGGAACCGGGTGACGTGCGCAGGAACGGGGTTCGGATATGCTGCAGCGGCTGTACCCGGGCGTGGAGAATAAGGGAAGACGTGCAGGTAGGTGAGCGCTGAATCTTCGATCAGGCGATACGTCATTTGAAAATCGTCGTCGGTTTCACCCGGAAATCCAACCATGACATCAGCCCCGATTGCCGCATCGGGTGCCGCGCTGCGAATGCCCTCGACCAGCGCCGCATACGCCGGAGCCCGGTAGGGGCGACGCATTGCTTCAAGAACACGCGAAGATCCGCTTTGCATCGGCACATGTAGATGCGTGGCAACTCTCGAATCGTTTGCGACCCGATCAATTATTTCGGGGGTGACTTCCAACGGTTCGATCGAACTCAGCCTCAATCGTTCCAGAGCCGGAACTTCGTCGAGGGTCCTGCTCACCAACTCTGTCAGGGAACATCGGGATTCGATGTCACGACCGTAGGAACCCAGGTGAATGCCCGAAAAGACCACTTCTCGAAAGCCACGCTCCACAAGATCGCGAACCTGTGCCACGACACTGTCGGGCCCGAGGCTCCGGCCCGGCCCCCGGACCGTCGGAATAATGCAGAAGGCACACGTCGCGTTACACCCGTCCTGAACCTTTACGGTCGCGCGGGTGCGCCCGCCCGACCCCTGATAGGCAGGTTCCGACAGTCTGCGCTGGGGAAAAATCTCGCTGCAGAATATTTCGGCGCGACCGTCGTCAGTGGAAGCTTCCAGGCGTCCCCGGGCCAAGGCTCCGACCATTCCTTTATGGGAGTTGCCCACAACGTAGCGCACCTGAGGCATCGCGGCCAATTCTTCGGGACGCCTTTGCGCGTAACAGCCGGTCACAATGATCTCGGTCTCGGGATTCCGGCGCGCAACCCGGCGGATCAGGCGGCGGACATCGCGGTCGGCCTCCTCGGTGACGGTGCACGAGTTGATGATCAGTACATCGGCCTGGAAGGGGGAGTCGGCCAGAGCGGCGCTGCCGGCACTGGCGGAAAGTTCGGCCTGAATCGCGCCACCCTCGGACTGGGATGTCCGGCAGCCGAAGTTCACGATGTGGAACTTCTTCTCCGGCATCACTCTCCGTTCAACTGCTCCTGAAGTCGAGCGTTCTTCTCGCCAACACCCCGAGCAAGCTTATCCTTGTGCTCCGCCATGCGATCAGCGAGCGCCGGGTCGGCGGTCGAAAGGATCTGCACGGCGAACAGCGCCGCGTTTGTAGCGCCTGCCGCTCCGATCGCCATCGTTGCCACCGGAACGCCCGGAGGCATTTGAACCGTAGCCAACAGCGAGTCGAATCCCTTAAGCGGCGAGCTGTCGATGGGCACTCCGATCACGGGCAGGGTCGTTTCTGCGGCAATGACCCCGGCGAGGTGAGCGGCACTGCCGGCTCCGGCAATAATGACCCGAAGCCCCCGGTCACTCGCAGTCCGGGCATACTCCCCGGCCCGGTCGGGTGAACGGTGGGCACTGACCACCTCAACCTCCGCAGTGACACCGAAGTCTTTCAGCACCTTCAGCGCAGATTTCATCACAGGGAGATCCGAGTCGCTTCCCATAAGAACGCCCACAAGAGGTTTCATCTCTGCTTATCCAGTCCCTTCTTTCCAATATCGCGCCGGTAGTCTTTGCCTTCGAAGTCTACCATTTCAGCAACAAAGTAGGCTTTCTCCAGTGCCTCCTCTAGCGTCAATCCCACGGCGGTGACGTTCAACACACGCCCTCCAGAGGTGTAAACATGACCGTCTTCCCTTACGGTGCCGGCATGATAGACGGTGACGTCGCCGATGCGGGAAGCTTCGTTCAGGCCGAAAATTTCTTTTCCCTTTTCGATCTTTCCCGGATAGGTCCCCGATACCAGCACAACGGTCGCTGAGACAAGCGGACTCCACTTCAGTTCGACCTCTCCCAGGCTGTGGTCCCGGATGGCGATCAGCACATCGACAAGATCGGTTTCCATCCTGGGCAGGATCACCTGTGTCTCGGGATCTCCAAGACGAACGTTGTACTCCACGAGCTTCGGTCCGTTGTCGGTCAACATCAGACCGGCATACAGGACTCCGGAATACGTTTGGGTAGCCTCCAACGTCGGACGAATCATGCGATCGATCACATCCTGGCGCACAGCGTCCGACAGCATCGTATCGAGGGAATATGCACCCATGCCGCCCGTATTGGGGCCGGTGTCGCCCGCAAAGCGCCGCTTGTGGTCCTGGGATGGAACCATCTCTTGAAAATCACGGCCGTCAGCAAAAACGTGAAATGAAACCTCCTCGCCTTCGAGAAATTCTTCGATGATCAGACGGGATCCCGCCTCACCCAGCGTGCGGGACTCCATAAGGTCCTGCACGGTCCGAGTGGCCTGTTGGGGGGACTCGGCAATTACGACACCTTTACCCGCAGCCAGACCGTCCGCCTTGATAACGGTCGGGTAGTCCACTCCCTCCAGCGCCCGGTAGGCCTCCTCGGCCGTGGCACACTCGGTGTAGGCGGCGGTGGGTATGGCGTGCTCGGAGCACAGTCGCTTGGTAAAGGCTTTGCTTGATTCCAGTTGTGCCAGTTCTGCGCTGGGCCCGATAACGGGGAGATCACGCTTTTGAAACTCGTCCACGACCCCGAGGCTCAGGGGTACTTCGGGGCCGATGACGGTCAAATCGATCGCGTGGCTTTCAGCAAAAGCAGCAAGTCCCTCAACGGAATCGGCCGGGACCGCCGCCGTTTCAGCCTGTTGGGCGATTCCGCCGTTTCCAGGTGCGGCATAGACCTTCGAGACCCTCGGACCCTCCGCCAAAGCGTGCACGATGGCATGCTCGCGCCCGCCAGACCCGACGACGAACATCTTCACTTTTCGGGAACCTCGATTTCGGAGAGAGTCACGAGTGCTTCGTTGAGCCGGCCGGATCTATACCCTTCCACGTCGAGCGTGACGAAGCGGAAGCCGATCGCCTTGAACCGGTCCGCTAAGGCCTGAAACATATCCAGGCACAGCGCCTTTTCGAGTTCGTCGGGCGCAATTTCGATTCGAGCGATCTCATCGTGATGGCGCACGCGGCTTTGTCGGAATCCGAGCGACCTCAGAACGGCCTCCCCGTCTTCAATCATCCTGAGTTTCTTTTCGGTCACAGGAGAGCCGTAGGGTATCCGCGAGGACAGACAGGCCGAAGCCGGCAGATCCCAGGTGGGTAAACCTCGATCTTTCGACAACATCCGGATCTCTCTTTTGCTCAACCCAGCTTCGATCAGCGGACTGCGCACGTCCAATTTTTCCGCCGCTTCCCTGCCAGGGCGAGTGTCGCCGGTGTCGTCGACGTTGTTTCCGTCGCTCACGCAGAAGAACCCCCCCCGCGCTGCCATCGCTCGCAATTTCGTATACAACTCGTGCTTGCAAAAATAACAGCGGTTGGTGGGATTCTCCGCATACTTGGGATCTTCCAGCTCGTCAGTCTGGATGAACTCGTGAGGCATGCCATAGCGGCCCACTATTTCGAGAACCATCTCCTTCTGATAGGCGGGATAGCTGGGACTTTCCGCGGTTACGGCAAGCGCTTTCTCGCCGAGCTCCTCGTGGGCCACCAGGGCCAGGTATGCGCTGTCCACACCACCACTGAAAGCGATCAGGCAAGAGCCCATGTCGTTGAGAATCGCTCTGAGCAGCGCTTCTTTTTCCTTGGCTTTCGAACCCGCCACAAGACTCCTTCAGCCTGGGAAGCTCCGTGGAGTTATAAAGTCAGGAGTTGATCGTCAGAAGCAACTTCGGGTGACTCTGCTGCTCATCAGCGCACGACCATTAACGCGCAACCTTCAATTGCTCCCGCAAATCGACCCCGTCTCTCACAGAAACTGCCATTGTAACAGCGTTTCGTATCCTCCTGCCGCCTCGCCGCAAACCCAATCTGCATAAGGGTTTGCCCTTTTAAACCCTTGACAATACAGGGGCCACCTCTCAGACTTTTCGAATAGGCATCCGAGACAATCAAGAGCATGCAGGCCACACTCCTACTGAACGCCTCCTACGAACCGCTCCGAATTATTTCGTGGAGAAAGGCATTGACGCTGCTGTTTGCGGGAAAAGTAGAGGTGATCGACGAGTACGATCACGAGGTCCACAGCGTCACATTTTCGATTAAACTTCCGTCCATCTGCAAGCTGGTCAAGTACGTGCGGGTGAAGAATCGGAACCGCGTTAAGTTTTCGAGGGCAAATATATACGCGAGGGATGACTACAAGTGCCAGTACTGCGGCAAGCGCTGTCCCACAGAAGACCTGACCTTCGACCACGTCATTCCTGTTGCACGGGATGGGAAGAAGAACTGGGAAAACATCGTGACCGCATGCTTCAGGTGCAACCACAAAAAGGGCGGACGGACCCCCGCCCAGGCTCGTATGGCACTGATTCGCCGCCCGACCGAACCCCGCTGGCTGCCCGCTTACCACATTACGTTCAGGATCAAGTCGCCACCCGAAGCCTGGCGGGACTACCTTTACTGGAACGTGGAGCTGGATATTTAGAAATATGAAAAATGGGGTCAGAGCCCTATGTCCCGAATTAGTGGGAAATGGGGACATAGGGCTCTGACCCCATTTTTCAATCCGGCAAGGCAAGGTATCATGGTAGGTGTGGCCCGGTTTCGATACCATCAGCTTCACTAAAGATGTCGCTTTCAGACACCATCCAGTCCGATCTGGTCGCCGCGATGCGCAGCAAGGAGTCCCTGCGTCTGGGAACGCTCCGCATGATAAAGACAGCCATCAAGAACAAAGAGATCGAAAAGCGCGAGGCACTCTCCGATGGAGAAATTCACTCCGTTCTTCAGACGCTGGTGAAGCAACGGCGCGATTCCGCTGAACAGTTCAGAAAAGGGGATCGTGAGGAGATGGCCGAAAACGAAGAGACCGAGATCGGATTCATAGAAATGTATCTTCCTGCCGCCGCGACCGAAGTAGAAATCCGGACGGCTATCGCCGCTGCGATCGAAGAAACCGGCGCCGAAAGTCCCAGAGATATCGGGAAGGTCATGAAAGCGACGAAGGATCACCTGGCTGGAAAGACAGTCGACGGGAAATTTGTCAGCATGCGGGTGAAAGAAGCCCTACAGTCAGCATGATGGAACACGGACCGGAATTCGACTCCCCTGAAAATCTCCACTCGACGGAATCGGACTCCGGTGACGACATTGCCGCGCGCGCGCCCGAACCACACACGAGGAAGAGTCAGATTCGGGAATGGATCGAAAGCCTGGCTTTCACGGTGTTGTTCGTCCTGATATTCACGCGGTTTGTTGCCCAGGCAACTCAGGTTCCGACCGAATCGATGAAGCCCACCATCATGGTGGGCGATCACTTCTTCCTCGACAAACTCGCGTTCCCGGCCAACTATCCCTCGCCGATTCGCCCGTATCTACCCGAACGATTTCTGGAGCGCGGCGACATTGTGGCCTTTCGCGCTCCAGCCCAGGGAAACATACCGTTCGTAAAGCGATTAATTGGAACGCCGGGCGACGTGATTGAGATCCGCGACAAGCGTGTGTGGATCAACGGGGCCGAAAGCGAGGAACCATACAAAATCCACGTCGACGGAAACGTCTATGAAGATCATCCGTGGACGCCCCAGGACTATGTAATCCGTGACAACTACGGACCGGTAACCCTACCGGAGGACGCATACTTCGTCATGGGAGACAATCGCGACAACAGTAACGATAGTCGTTACTGGGGCTTCATCGGCCGTGAGGACATCATCGGCAAACCCATGTTTATTTACTGGTCCTACGCCAGCGACGCCTATGTGCCGGGACGACGCACGCTCGGAGAACGCGTCGCAAACTACGCTTCCATCATCGGCCATTTCTTTACACGGACCCGATGGTTTCGTATGGGCATGACGATTGAGTGAAGAGAGCCACAAATCTTTGAAGCACCAATCCACCACTCATACGATGCAGGTGAGGAAAGCCGTCTTGCCGGCCGCCGGACTCGGCACTCGATTTCTGCCCGCCACAAAGGCCCAACCCAAAGAAATGCTGCCGCTTGTGGACAAGCCTCTCATCCAGTACGTGATCGAGGAAGCCGTGGGGTCGGGAATCCAGAACGTCACGATAGTAACGGGCCGCGGCAAGAACGCCATCGAAGATCATTTCGACGTCTCGTACGAACTGGAAAGTGTTCTCGCTGAACGCGGCAAGGATCAGGAACTGGAAGAGATACGCCGAATTTCGAACATGCTCGACGTGTCGTACGTGCGCCAGAAACAAGCTCTTGGGCTCGGACACGCTATCAAAATGGCACGGGACGTGATTGGCCAAGAACCTTTTGCCGTAATGCTCGGCGACGACATTATCGACGCCGAAGTGCCCTGCTTGAAACAGATGATGTCGCTGTTTGAAAAACTACAGTCGTCGATCATCGCAACCTGCGCCGTTCCCGAAACCGAAGTATCGCACTACGGCATCATCCGAGGCTACTCCCTTGATGGCTATGACGGGCGTGTCTACAGGATCGAAGACGTCGTCGAGAAACCATCCCGTGACGAGGCGCCATCGAACCTGGCGATCATCGGCCGCTATATCCTGACACCAGAAATATTTGATGCGATCGAAAATACAAGTGCCGGTTCGGGTGGAGAAATCCAGATCACGGATGCCATCCGGCTCCTGCTGGAGCAACAGCCGGTCTATGCGTATATGTTCGAAGGCAAGCGATACGATGCGGGAGACAAGTTGGGCTTTCTGAAAGCGACCGTCGAGTTCGCGCTGAAGAGAGACGATCTCGGCGGCGATTTCCGTGAATATCTTCGGTCTTTAGAGCTGTAGTGCCCCTCGCAGAAATCTGTAAAGTGAAGCCAGGCGGACGAGAGTCGGAGTGGTGCCCCGGTTTCGAAAAACCGGGGCATTTACTTCGTGGGGGGAAGTCCGTATCGAAGAATTAATATATATGCGGGACTGCTCTTAAGAATAAACAGTGGTTCGTAATGGGTAGGTTTTTCATGGTGGGTTCAACATTCATTAGTTCTCCGGCGCCCGGATGCTAATTTCAACGCACGCCAAACATTCCATTCTAGCGGGTCCTCCCGGTTAATAGCAACCTTCGCACCACTCTACATCTAGACTATGTCGTAGTTTATGTCGTCAGGAATCCTCTATATTATTGCCACCCCGATCGGGAATCTGGACGATTTCAGTAAGCGGGCAGCCGCTCTGTTGCAGGATGTTGACGTCATTATTTGTGAAGACACGCGTCATACTCGGGGTTTGCTCCAGCGCTACGATATTCGCCGACCGCTTGAGGCGTACCACGACTTTAATGAGACTCCAAAGGCCGAGGCCTTAGTCGAACGGCTCAGGTCCGGACAGAACTTCGCTCTGGTTTCTGACGCAGGCACTCCCACTGTTTCCGATCCCGGATACAGACTCGTTCGCCTCTGCCGCCAGCAGCACATTCCCGTGATCCCGATACCCGGAACTTCCGCCACCATCGCGGCGCTCTCAGTATCGGGACTGCCGACCGACGAATTCTGGTTCGCCGGTTTTCTTCCGTCCAGGAAAGCAGCCAGACGTCGCAGGATAGAGTCTCTCAAGGCTGTGGCCTGTACGCTCATTTTTTACGAAGCTCCGCGGCGCATCCGTTCCGCGTTGCAGGATATGCAGGAAATTCTCGGCGACCGTGAAGTCTTCGTGGGGCGGGAAATGACCAAGTTGCATGAAGAGTATGTATTCGGAAAGATCAGCGAGGTCGCCGACCAGATCGCAGAACGGGGAGAGGCCGTTATCGTTCTCCAGGGAGCCGAGCCAACGGAATCGGCCCCCGACGCGGTCGATCTCGAAGCGACTTCCCGGAAAGAGTTGCTGAAGATTGCCGCCCGACGCCTGGGTGTAAGCCGGAAGCAGCTGTACGAAGCCCTCTACCGGAAAGAAGAATAGCGATTCATCGACGACTCCGGTGAGGGCCAGTTCCCGGGAGCCGGGACTTTAATTGACCACAACCCCTTTATTATTTATTATTTAGCTAGCATTCTCATGTCCCATTTCTATCGAACTCTCGCGATGCAATCCGACACCAGTCAGCGTCCATTGAATCCTTCAATCGCAAGCCTCGGGCTGTTTCTATGGGTCGTCATGTTTCCGGCATCCGCCCCGGCCCAGCAAGTGGACTATGAGATCGCCTTCCCGAACGCAGCGCATCACGAGGCGGAGGTTCAAGTCACATTCCGCGGCGTGCCGGCCGGCGAAGCGCTGGAAGTGCGAATGAGCCGAACATCTCCGGGACGTTACGCACTGCACGAATTTGCTAAGAACGTCTACAACGTAGAAGCGTTCGACGGTCAGAACAATCCGATAGCCTTCACACGGCCCGATCCGCATCAGTGGGATGTCGCGGACCACGATGGAACCGTGCGCATCAGCTATACCCTCTTCGGTAACCGTGCCGATGGCACCTACGCCGGGATTGACGAAACTCACGCCCACCTCAACATCCCGGCGACGTTCATGTGGGCGCGCGGCTTCGAGGAGGCCCCAATTCGCATTCGGTTTGAGAAAGTGCGTCCGGATTGGGAGATCGCCACACAACTGTTCCCTACGTCCGACGACGCTGTATTTACGGCGCCGGACCTTCCTTATTTTCTGGACAGCCCAAGCGAATTGAGCGCACACGTAGTGCGCGAATGGACGGTTGCCTCGAATGGCGACACCACCACGATTCGCCTCGCTGTGCATCATGCAGGCACGGGAAACGAGGTTGACGACTACGCTGAGTTAGCAGAGAAGGTGGTCGCGGAACAGATTGCCGTTTATGGCGAGCTGCCGCGGTATGAAACCGGCGCGTACACATTCATCGCCGACTACCTGCCATACGTCAGTCGGGACGGAATGGAGCACCGCAACTCCACTATTCTCACGAGCAGAAATCCCCTCTCCACAGGCGCACGTGCCAATCTGGGCACGCTGTCGCACGAGTTTTTCCATAGCTGGAACGTCGAACGCATCCGACCACAGACGCTGGAGCCTTTCGACCTGGAGGCGGCCAACATGTCGGGTGAATTGTGGTTTGCCGAAGGCTTCACCAGTTACTACGCTCCACTATTCATACGCCGTGCCGGCATCGCGAACGACGAAGATTACGCAAGCAGCCTCTCCCGGGTGATCGACACGGTGATCAATGCACCGGGACGGGGGTTCTTCTCACCTGTAGAGATGAGCATGCAGGCGCCCTTCGTTGATGCGGCCGTCTCCATCGACCCTCAAAACAGCGACAACACATTCCTTTCCTACTACGACTGGGGCAGTGTCATCGGACTGGGCCTCGATTTGACTCTGCGTACACGCTTTCAAACGACGCTTGATGACTACATGCGGGCCGTGTGATTCGCTCACGGTCAAACCGAACGGCCCTACACGCAGGCCGATCTCGAACGCGTCCTCGGCGAAACTGTCGGCGATGCCGGATTCGCTGCGGACTTCTTCCGCCGCTATATTGATGGAACCGAAGTGATGGACTACGCGGCTCTGCTCGCCAATGGCGGCTATCTTCTCCGTCGGACCAATCCCGGCAATACCTGGCTCGGCGCCAACGTCATCAACCAGACAGGAAACACAATCATCGGTGTGCCCCCCATCCTCGGCAGTCCGCTTTATGAAGCCGGCCTCGGAGCGGGAGCGGTCCTGCTGGAAGTGGACGGCAGCCCGATTTCGGGTGCTGCGTACTTTGAGGGCGTGATTCGCTCACATCGGGTCGGAGATCGTTTGTCGCTGGTCTACGAATTCCGTGGAGAGCGAAAACAAACGGTCCTGGTGCTCAGCGAAGATCCCGCCCTGGAAGTGCTCACCTATGAAAGAGCCAATCTCGGGGTGACCCCTGCTATGCGTGATTTTCGGGAAAGCTGGCTCGGTTCTAAGGCAATCGGGCCTAATTGAGGGTTTCTCGTGATTCGTTAACGGAATTACGTTGGCGGCTGGCCCACTCGGACTCGTGAGCTGTCACTTTTAGGTCCTTTGTTTCGTAAACCTTTACGAAGCTTGACCGAGATCCTGACTCGACATACCATTTACAAATAGAACAAAAATTGGGGGTTTCACCTTGATCTGGAGGAGTTCGATGGGTACGTCACGCACGGCGGCCGCCTTAACGGTCCTACTCACTCTGCTCGGAGCCGGGACAACGCTGGCGACGGTTGCCAACGCGCAGCTCATACAGGGAGGATCCGAGGACCAGTCGCCACCGCCGGGAGTCGAGGCTCTGCCGGTGGACATGTGGACCACCGAGAACTTCTATTTCGATGAGGAATACTGGACAGACCCGCGTTACGCCCGATGCAATACACCGCGCCAGCTGACCGACATGTGGCGGGCCGGCCGCGTCGGAGGGTGGGGTGACTGCGATCTCGACCGGGACATAGCCGACGTTGTCAGCCCTTACGACTACCTGAGCGCCGAAGAACATTACACTGCCTTGCAGGCCGAAGCAGAAGCGGGGGGCGGTCCCACGATACATACGCGGGAAACCCTGCCAAACTGGGACGGGAACTACCGCCGTGGAGCACAAGCTGAACAGTGAGTATACGGTCGGAACCTCCAGACCGCCACGATGCTTTCGCTTCTGACTCCCGAGTATCAGGAACGCATGGCTCAAGAGACCTATCACGAAGCCGTGAGTAATTCACCCCAGTGGATGGCCGCGTTCTGCTATCCCGAAGGACTCTGGCGCTGGTGGTCTCAGGCCGCCGTTGGTGGGGGTTATGAGGTCTTGATGACTCCGGCTCAGATCCAGTTCTTAAGCGGCACCGCAGACAACTTCCTGCGCAAGGTTCTCATCGGCCGCGAGCACGTGCAGGCCGGGGTTCCGCAATGGTATGGCGAAACCGTTGGATTCTGGAACGGGGACACGCTCATAGCCTGGACGGCCAACGTCCAGGGTTGGAAGCTGTCACATTCCATGCCGGAGTACAGCAATGAGTTTGAAGTTATCGAAGTCTTCAGGCCAAATCCGGATGGGAGCGGATTGATCGTTGAAGCGACATTCTACGATCCTGATGCTTTCGCTCAACCGCTGCATACGGTCACTCCATGGAATAAACGTTTCGAGGCTGACGACCCCGACAATCGGTACACATTCAAACAGTGCCGGACCCAGAGTACGATCATCAATGGAGCCGACGGACGGCCGACCCAGCTCATCTTTACTGACGAAGGATATGTGGATTACTTTGGCCGGCCATGGGCGCAGAATTGGGAGAGGCACTTTGAACAAGGCTGGGAGAAACCAACGGATTGACAAAGACGAGCTTGGATATAGATATGAAGGAGAGCAGCTATGAATAATTTATCAGCAAAGACCTGGGTGGTCGCAGCAATTGTCGGCGTCATTTCCATAGGCGTCATGACCACGCCGGCCCTGTCGCACCACTCTTTCGCGATGTATGACCAGACAATAGAAAAAACCGTCACGGGCAAACTGACGCGGTACGTCCCTGGATCCAACCACGCACAGCTCATCTTCGCGTTGTTGAATCCCGATGGCAGCGCCGTCATGGAGAATGGCCGCGCTGTTCAATGGGGTGTGGAAACGAGCTCGGCGGCGGCGCTGGCGCGTTCCGGTGTCACCGTAGATAGTTTTCCTTTGGGCACCATCATTACGGTCACCCTGCACCCACTCAGAGATGGCCGCACCTTCGGAGCCATGACCAACACAGCCGGACGGCTCATCGCTTGCGGCATGACCATGCCTGAGGGTGGTTGTACCGTCGAAACAGGCCAAGTCTTTTTGGGTGGAGATTGATCCGTTCCAGCGTCACTTTTTGCCTGATTGGACACGGGTGAGGCTGAACCCATTCCGCATTTTTCTTCCAGGAAGACGCCGCGGCGGCGCGCTGCGGGAAGGGGCGCAGTCCCGCGATCCCCGCGACGTCGCCATCCGATATTCAATCGACATCGAACTCCGGTAACAACTGGCTTTAAGATATTGAGGGAGGAACTTCAAATGGGTATGTCACACAGGACAATATCCTCGATCGCAGTGCTCATGTTGCTTGCCCTTGTGGCAGCAGGAATATTTCTGACTCCCGCCGAAGCGCAGCGCGGACGCGGAGGCTTTGGACGCGGCGCAGGCCCTGCAGTCGATCCCGGACCACCCGCAGGCATGGAACCACTTCCGGTCGACTTGTTTACGACCGAGAATTTCTATTTCGACAGAGAGTACTGGACGGACCCACGGTATACGCGCTGTAACACGCCGCGCCAGTTGACAGACATGTGGCGGGCCGGCAGGGAAGGCCATTGGGGCGATTGCGCTCTGGACCGTAACATCGCCGACATTGTGAGCCCACACGACTATCAGACGGGGGAGGAGCATTACCGTGCCCTGTTGGCGGAGGCCGCCGCCGCAGGCGGCCCAACGGAATACACGCGCGAAACTCTGCCGAACTGGGACGGTTGGTACGATAGAGGGGCTCGCGACGAACAGTGGATCTGGGGCCGGAACCTGCAGACCGCCACGATGATATCCCTGCTGACTCCTGAATACGCCAAGAGGATGACGCAGCAGAACTACCACGAGGGAGTGAGCAATTCTCCACAGTGGATGGCTTCGTTCTGCTATCCCGAGGGTTTCATGCGTTGGTGGGCGCAAGCCTCACTCGGTGGTCCCATCGAGGTCATGGTGACGCCGGATAGGGTTCAGTTTCTAAGTGGTCAGGCGGACAATTTTCTCCGGAGAGTGCTGATCGGCCAAGATCATGTGCAACAGGTTCCCCAGTGGTTCGGTGAAACAGTCGGGTTCTGGAACGGCGACACTTTGGTCGCCTGGACGGCCAACGTCCAGGGATGGACCATTTCGCATTCGATGTTCGAATACAGCGGTGAGCTCGAGGCCGTGGAAGTGATCCGACCCAACCCCGACGGAACGGGACTCCTAGTAGAAGCGACCTTTTACGATCCGGAGGCTTTTCGGCAGCCCCTTCATACGGTAACGCCATGGATCCTCCGGTCCCGCCTCGACGATCCCGAAACGAGATACGAGTTCAATCAGTGTCGGGTCCAGAGCACGATTGTCAATGGTCCTGACGGTCGACCCACCCAGCTCATTTTCATCGATGACGGTTATGTCGATTACTTCGGTCGACCCTGGGCCCAGAACTGGGAAGAGCATTTCGAACAAGGCTGGGAGCGTCCCACCGATTGAAGACGCGCCTCTCCCTCGGACTGACGCAAGGAAACGGGTATGCGCTATATCGAGTTCAAAGAGGCCATCGGTGAGGCGCTCCGCCGAAATACCGACGGTCTGACTTGGGCCGAGTTGCGAGAACGCCTGGAACGGCAATACAAACGTCCGTGTCCGACCTGGACCCGGAATCTCGAGCGTGAGATCGGCCTGTCCCGCAAAAAAGGGTCAGGCCGCGCGCTCGTATGGCGCGTGCCTGGCTCACACCCTGCCTGATATCCCCATTCCAGAGGAACGTCAAGCGGCTACTGCCCGAGGTAGTATTCGCCGGTCGTGTCGTCCGCGTAGGGATTCCGGAAAGTCTGATACAGCTCCTTTACGGCGGATTCAGGGTCGCAGTCCCAGGTTCCGATCATATCCTGGTCGGTTCGTTCCAGTGTGCCAACAAAGGTGAACGGCTCTTTCAGAAAGAGAGGATCTTTCACGGTGATGGACAGTTCCATCGTGTCGTTGTCGATGAGTTGGTAACGCTCTACCCATGTGGCCATATGCGACCGGGCCACGTGCGAATGGTCATCGTAACCATCGGGATCCCAAGTGAAGTTAGTGGTTTCGACAACCAGCGTGTTTCCGTCCATCCAGCCGACGGGATGGCCGTGAGAATAAGAGAGCGCTGCAGGCGGGTGCTGCCGACCGTCCATCCACACCTCGCGGATCCAGTTGGACTGTTCGAAGTGCATCACGAAGGCATCCGGCCTTTTGGAAAAACCGCGCAGGTAGCCTTCGGTCAACTGGGTTCCCAGGCTCGCCATCTGACAGGTCCATCGCGGAGACACCGCATCATCCCCGTTTATAAACTCCATCCAGGCGCGACCTCTCCCGTTCAGGAACTGTTCCAATTGATCGATCGGCCACTGGCACAGTGGCGCCGGGTTTTCGACCGTTCCTCCCTGACCCAATCCTGCGACCAAAGGGTTTCCATAGGAATCGGTTCCGGAGCCACAACTCTGACGGGGAGTCCGCCAGTCCCAGGTTCCAATGAAGTTGTTCGGCACCTCAGAGATCGTGGGCACGCGAGTCAGATCAAACACTTGTGCTGAGGCGTCCTGGGAGCCAACGATCATGCAGATAAGGACCGCAAGGCAAATCACAGCCGCTCGGGATGCCCTTCGGTATAGATCTCTTCTAGTACTCTCCATTGTTATCTACTCCTTACTCAGGCTAGGGAAACGGGTCGGTATGCGTGTGGCAGGCCGAGTGGCGATCGCCTCTGTCCTCTGGCCCGACGAAGCCGTTTATATCAGTCCAATTTCTGGGTTTCAATGCAAGCTGACACACACCCGGATCATCGTCCTAGCGCACTCCCTCATCGCCCGTAGGCACACTGGCCGGCGGCACAACGCCGTTCATCCGGGCGTAAACCACCATTTGCCCATAATGATTGAAGCTGTGGTAAGCAATTCCTGCTGCGACGTCCACACGCGGACTTGGACCAAAGACCGAGCCCACCGGTTCCATGTGGTTTTCCATGGTCAACGACGCCATTGCCCTCCGGGCATAGGCAAGCGAGCCCTTGAGAAACGCGATGACCTCATCCTTGGACTGAACGTTGTCGGGACCATTATTATGGGTTCCGGGTCCGTGCGGTGATTCCTCTTCCATCACAAGTGCAGCCGTCATGTAGATCATCGTTGCGAGGTGCCGCACCTGCTCACCGAAAGTTCGGACACCTTCGAACTCGCCGTCCGTCGGCAAAAACTCATAGCGATCGGCAGGCATCGCCTCGGCCAGGGACAGCACGTCGTTTTCGACGAGCGTCACCTGGTGCGCGTACATCTCGGCGACGGGGTCCTGGGCCATGAGGGTCCCCGTACCCAGCAACATCACAACCACGATTCGCATCATCACTCTGACTACCTCAAGTTATTTTTGACTTTCAGATGAAGTCCAGGGACATACCCGTGGACAGCTTGTTGGAACACTTGGATCGAATATCAATCCCCCATTTCCCGGGCTTCCATGACCGCCGCCTCGCCCGAATTTGCCGCAGCCCGCCGACTAAAGAAACCAGACACCAGCCAGGCCAGGCCTGCAAGGACCAGGGCAAATATCAGCCAACCCACGGCCATGGTTAGGAGCGACGCGCTCAACGAAGGCCATGGGTACTGACGGAGCACTTCCGCTCGATCAACCATCCAGTGCCACGCCGTATGGGCGACCAGCACAGAAAGGACGATTGTACCGATGCGCTCGGCGACCCCATAGCGGAACAGCAATCCCAAAGCCGGTATGACCAGCGCAAGGACGAAAAGTTGCCCGAGTTCCACTCCGATATTGAACGCTACCAGCGAGCCGAGCAGGTGCGAACCCGCGAACTGGAGAGTCTCGCGCAGGGCGAACGAGAATCCGAAGCCGTGGACGAGTCCGAACCCGAGCGTAATCATCCACCGGCGCTCCACGTTCGTGGAGACAACGTTCTCGATCGCCATATACACAATGGACATCGCGATTAAGGTTTCCACCAGCGGTGGGAACCATAGCGAGGTGGGCGCCAGACCGTAAGCGGACGCGATGAGCGTAATCGAGTGAGCGAAGGTGAAGGACGTCACGACCATGACGAGCGAACGCCACCGACGGAGCGGGATTACCAGACACAACAGGAACAGCAGATGGTCGATCCCGTCCAGGATGTGGAAGAATCCAAACTCTATGAACCGCGCCGCAGCCTGGTACCAGCGTGGATCGAGCCTCACGATACCGGGATCGCCCAGAACCTCGAAAGCGCGCACCGTGCCGTCGGGAAGTACGAAGCGAATGACGGTAAGCACCCGCAGTCCCAGCCTCTCCAATCCAGGCCTTACGGAAAACTCCGACTGATCCGATCGAATCGGGTATTCGAGCGCCACATCCAACATACCCTGTTGCCAGTAGAGATCGATGTTTTCAGCCAATTGGCCTCTCGTGATGTGCTCTCGAGCCTGTTCGTAGGACGCAAACGAGGCATCTGAGGGCAGCGATACACGTACAGCCGCGATCCCGGGGATGGGAAGGCGCCGGTCGTCTTCGTAGATCTCAATATCGTTCGCAATCCATAGTGTTGCCGCATCCCGCAGTACGTTTTCAATTCGGGCGAGGTCCAGATAGCCGGGTCCACGCGTCGGCCACGTCATGTCGGCCATGGCCTCCATCGGGACCCGTATCAAGACGTGCAACTGCTGAGCTTCCGGCCGGATCCATGCCTGAACCGTAACGTCGCTGGGAATCTCGTGAGCGGCCGATTCCAGAGGCAGCAACGTGAAAATCAGGACCACCAGATGAGGGATCAGCCCGCCTTTTTTAAATCGAAAAATCATAAGTTCTTAAGGGATGGACTCTTGATTCGGTATTACTTATCGCATATTAACCGCTTCCGGTCCCCAGAACGAGTCGTCCGTCCTACTGGCGAGGGTAATGAGACTGGCATCAACCTGACAAGCGAAAAGCACTGAACGCTGACTGGATCAAAGGCCTGTGTCCCCAGTACAGCATTCCAGAAGGACACTTACCTTCGCAGTCATCGATTCCGACAATTATGAACAGTGTCGTGATCGTCCGGAAATCACGGCGAATGATATAATGGTTGAAAACCCCTAACAGTTCCTGCCAGGAGACGAATATGCAGAAGTCGAGAGCTGTTTGCTTCAGTCTTGCCGCTTTCCTTTGTGTTTTGGTGACGGTCCCGATTGCGTGGGGCCAGAACGTAGCACCCGGCCCAGAGGAATGGACAGACGCCGAAAGGGAAGTTTTCCTGCAGACGGCCGAAATCCTTTCGGTCGAAGACATCGGAATCGGCATCACTCGCGCCCAACGTGCGACGCTCAGCGACGGCAGCGTCACACACGACGCTCAGATCCAGGCGATCGACGTGTTCCGGCGCGGCATAACGCAACTGCAGGGCACCGTGGTAGTCAACTTCAAGGACAGTTACAAGTTCAACATCGCCGGATACCGTCTGGACCGCTTGCTGGATCTCAACATGGTCCCTGTCTACGTGGAACGAACGGTGCGGCGCAGCAGATGCTCCGTATCGTGGTGGGTGGACGACGTTCAAATGATGGAACTGGATCGTTTCAACAACGGGATCGATCCTCCCGATATCGAGGCCTGGAACGATCAGATGAGCAGTGCTCGGATTTTCACGAAACTAATTTACAACACCGACCCTAATCTCGGAAATTTTCTGATCACCAGCGACTGGGAACTCCACCTGATCGACTTCACACGCGCTTTCCGGGTGTTTGATCGCCTTCGAGAACCTGAAAACGTCACACCACGCATTGAGCGGCGCTTCTATGAGGGCCTTCGTGCCTTGAACAAAGAGCGGCTGGAGGAGGTCATGGACGGAATGCTTACCGGCAGTGAGATGGACGGCGTTCTCCATCGACGGGACCTCATTCTGGAGATACTGGACGCCCAGATCGCAGAGAGGGGCGAATCCGCGGTTGTTTACGACGTGCCGGGGCAATGATTCACTTTGAGAGAGCGACCTGTGTATCGCGTTAAATCAAAGTTCGGAATCGGAACGCTGTTGCTGGCCATAGCTCTGATGTGGGCTCCGGTTCCCCTCCTGCGGAGCCAGGACGGGGAACGCATCCTGGCAATGGCCGACATCCATGGCAACTTTGAGGCGGCCGCATCCCTGCTGCAGCGTAATGGCGTGATCGATGACGCATTGAACTGGGTCGGTGACAAGACCACGTTCGTACAGACCGGAGACTTCACCGACCGGGGGCCTGAAGTCCGGCGGCTGATGGATTTCCTGATCTCTCTGGATGGTGATGCCCCGGACGACAGTGTGATCGTTCTCCTGGGCAATCACGAGAGCCTGAACATCATTGGGGACTTGCGCGACGTGACTGCGGCCGATTACGCAAGCTTCGCCGATTCGGATTCCGAGAGTCGCCGGCAGGAGGCTTTCCAAGCGTATGTCGATTTTGAGAAGCGACGCTCCGAACGACTCGGGAAGCCTCCAGTGTCGCCAACTCCAGAGATCGAGCGGGCCTGGATGGACGCGCATCCTCCCGGATTCCTCGAACACCGCGAAGCGTTCGGTCCTGAGGGAAAATACGGTCGATGGATCCGAGAGCTATCCACGGTGGCGAAGGTGGACGAAACTCTTTTTCTCCATGCCGGAATCCATCCCTCGCTTGCCGAGCTCTCCATCGATGAGATCAATGCCCGGGTCCGCGACGAGATCCGCGCCTTCGACCAGTCCTTCGAGTACCTGGTCTCCCGGGGGATCGCGCTGTCCTATTTCACCCTTGACGAACTCCTCGAAGCAGCGCGGGAGTCGCTTGATTTTGCGAATCGAACCAACGACCCGGAAAACCGAGATAGTGAGGCACAACGGGATGTTCAAGTCCTGGAGGGCCTGCTTGGCCTGGGAAGCTGGTTGATGGTCCACCCTGACGGCGTTCTCTGGTACCGGGGTTATAGCAATTGGTCCGATGAAGAAGGCCCAGCCCAAATCGAACAGTTGCTCGACAGCTACGATGTGGAACAAATCGTTGTCGGCCACAGTCCCCAACTGCCCGGGGAGATTCGCGTTCGATTCGATGGACGCCTTTACCTGGCCGATACGGGGATGCTTTCAAGCTACTACGCGGGAGGACGCGCTTCGATGTTGGAGATCCGGGATGGCGTCATTCGCGCAATCTATCTGGATGCCGAAGCGCGGCTGATGCAACCGGCATTGTCGCGGGCAAGGGCTCGGGCCAGCGTGGCCCTCGATCAGCCCAGGCAAATCATCGCGGTCAAGGGCCGGGCCACAGCCACGATTCCGGCCCTCTAACCTTCACTTATGTCCCACTGGATTGAGCGTCTCTTGAGCCTGCGGCGGGGAGAGCTCGGGGGTGGACTCCTCTTCTTCGCGTACTACTTCCTGATCATATCCTCTTATGTCGTCGGTCAGGTCGCTCGGGACGCCTTGTTTCTTGATCGCTTCGCTGCCGATCAGCTTCCGTACGCCGACATCGCGATAGCTGCGATGGTGGGTCTCGTTGTGGCCGGCTATATCCGGGCCGGCCGCCGGGTCGACCTTCGAGAGCTGCTGGTCGGTAGCCTTGCACTCTTTGCGGCTATTGCCTTCTTTTTCTGGTGGGCGATCCGCACGGTTCAATGGGCCTGGCTGATTCCAGCCCTCTACGTTTGGATCGGAATCTTTGGCGTTCTGGCCATCGCGCAGGTCTGGACCTTAGCGAACTTCATGCTAACCACACGCGAAGCCAAACGGGTGTTTGGACTCGTCGGGGCAGGTGGAATTCTGGGCGGTATCTTCGGAGGCTTCCTATCCAATGCCATTGCACGCAGCTTAGGGACCGAGAGTCTCCTGCTCCTGGTCGCAGCGTTCCCCGCGGTCTGCGTGATGCTTGTGATTCAGATTTGGCGTCAAGAATCCAAGGATACTGACCTTGTCGTTAACGACTCCAGCATGACGAGTTTAGAGAGTTCCTGGAGTCTGCTAGGCAGTTTGCAAATCATCCGTTCTTCTTCCCACCTGAAATCCATTGCAGCGCTGATTTGCATCACCTCCGTCGTCACCACGGCAGCAGGCTGGCAGTTCAAGGCAATCGCTAAGGCGTCCATCGTCGAAACCGACGCACTGGCAGCCTTTCTGGGCTCGTTTCAGGGATACGCTGGCATTCTGGCCCTCTTGGCGCAATTGTTGTTGACCACCAGGGTGCTGCAGCGCTTCGGCGTCGGCGCGGTATTGTTCGCTCTCCCCGTCGCTCTCGTCCTGGGCACCGCCGGAGTTCTCGTTTTCGGGAGCCTATCGGCCGTGATTCTTCTCAAGGGAAGCGATAAGGTGTTGCGTTATTCCCTCGACAACTCCGCGCTTCAACTGCTCTACCTCCCGGTGCCGACCGGTATCAAAGTCCAGGTCAAATCTTTCATCGACACCGTCATCTGGCGACTTGGAGATGGAATGGCGGGAGTCACGCTGCTCGTCTTCGTGACGTATCTTCAGTTCACGCCTCGACAGGTGGGTTGGATTAACCTGATGGCTATCGTTCTGTGGCTCTTTTTTGCAGACCGGGCACGGCAACAGTATCTGGCAACTCTTGGCGAGCGGGTACAGGAACACCGGATCGATACGGAAAGCACGTCGGTTCCGGTTCTTGATCGATCGACGAGCTCTGTTCTGGCGACGAAGCTCGACTCGGGCAACGCGGAGGAAATCTTATACGGACTGCGCCTGTTCGAAGTCGGGTACCACCAGACCGCCCACCCGTCGATCGTGGGCCTCATACACCATGACTCGGCCGAGGTCCGGGCGAGAGCTGTAGCAATTCTCAACGCTGTCGGTAACGCTTCGGTGAAGGACGAGATCGAAGCGCTTCTTGAAGATAACGCTCTAAGCGTGCGTACCGAAGCTCTGTTGTACTTGACACAACACACCGACGTCGATCCCTTAGCCCGCATCCGTGAGCTGGGAGACTTTCCGGACTCCACCATCCGGTCCGCTATCGTCGCTTTCCTGAGTCGGCCTGGAAGTGCCCAGAACCTGGACGGCGCAAGGCTCATGTTGGACATGATGCTGGACGAGAAGGGATCGTCCGGACGCGGGACCCGTCTGGAAGCCGCCCGGTTGATCGGCCTCCTCCCTGCTGAGTTCGAAAACCAGGTATCGAGGCTCCTCGCAGATTCCGATCCGAAAATCGCAGGCTACGGCATATCCGCTGCCGGAAGCCTCCGTCGTCAGAAATTCGTTCATGCCTTACTGGAGCGGCTGGGCGATCCCGACAACGGTCAGGCCTCGGCCAGCGCACTTGAGAACTTTGGGGATAGAATCGTGGGGACGCTCGGCGATTATCTCAGAGATTCCGAGGTTTCCATCGCCATCCGCCTTGAAATCCCAACGGTGTTGACCAGGATCGACACACTGGGGGTGCCGGACGCGTTGATTGAAAGTCTCCTCGAAGGAAACACGACTCTGCGCCACCGTATCCTTGCAGCGATAAACAAATATCAACAATCGCACCCGGACGTCCGTATCGATCCGCAATGGATAGAAACCGTTCTGGCTGCTGAGATCCTCGGCCATTACCGCTCATACCAGGCTTTGGGATTACTCGGGAGTGCCTTGAAGGGGAACGACCCTTCACTGGCCGCACTCGAAGAATCCATAGCTCACGAGCGGGAGCGAATCTTCCGCCTGCTGGGAGTTCTCTTCCCTGAACACGACATGCATGCGGCCTACTTGGGAATTACCGCACACAACTCCCGGGTTCGCGACAACACGCTGGAGTTCCTCGACAGCATGCTCCGCCCTGAACTGCGTTCTCTAGTCATCCCGTTGATCGACGACGGCGTTACCGTCAACGAAAGAGTTAGCCTGGCCAATGATGTCGTGGGAACCGGCGTGGAAACAGAAGAAGAAGCGGTCGAGATGCTCATCCACAGCGGGGATCCCTGGTTGAAGTCGTGCGCAGCTTACGCCATCGGTGCTTTGGGGCTGAAGTCGCTCGAAAGCGAACTGGACGCATGGCAAGACGACCCGGACCCCCTCCTGTCAGAAACTGTCCGTCAGGCAAAACTGCGCCTGGCTAAAATCTAAATCGGCGTGTACCAGAAAAGTATCAACGGGTAGGCAAGTGGAGCCTGAACCCCGCGTTGGGGAATTCGTCCGAGCCCCGCCGTGCTGCGCTCGACTAAAGTCGCTCTTCCCGCCAGAGGCCCAGGGCCTTTTGCGCTGCGCGATCTGAAAAACTGAACAGCACCGCACCTTTTTCGCTTTGATGGGAGACCGGATGCCATGGCGGGACTACAAACACGTCGCGTTCTTTCCACTCAATGGTCATGTTGCCAATCTGGCTTCGCCCGCTGCCTTCGGTGGGACTGAACACTGTCCCATCCGTAGAACGATACAGCTTCCCGTTAAACCCCGGCGGTAGTAACTGCATAAAACCCGCGATCGACGGCAGCGGGTATCCGCCTGTGAGCGGATTGACGAACTGCAGCTTGACGCCATGACAGTCATCGACAGGGCCGTTCTTGTACAGCTGTTCGACGACTTCCCGGCTTCGCGAATACGGGTAGTTGAAGATCGGCGATGCCATCGTGGAGGGCTGGTGTTCGACGGGAAGCAAATTGTTTCCATACCGCATCCCGGCATCTTCTTCTTTCTTGGTCACCGGATAAGTGGGTTCCGGCCACTCTTCGGTAAAGGTGACGCCCATCATGTCGATGAACGGGTTATCCAGGCCGTCCATCCAGATTGTAGGCTCGTTCCCGAGATTCCCGTGGTCGTGAAAAGTCCATGAAGGCGTTAAGACGAAATCACCCGGTTGCATCATGGATCGCTCACCGTCGACCGAGGTATAGCCACCCCCGTCCCCCTCCAACATGAACCGGAAGGCCGAGGCCGTGTGGCGATGCGCCGGGGCAACCTCCTGCGGCATCACCAACTGGACTGCCGCAAACAGGCTCTGTGTGATCCAGGACTCGCCCCGAAGTCCGGGGTTTTCCAGTATCAACACCCGGCGTTCCGCCTGATCGGGTGTGATCAAATCCGCGGCCTCCATGAGCATTGGACGGATTTCATCGTAGCGCCAAATCGCCGGTACGCAGCGTGGTATCGGTTCCGCTGTTGCGAGATCCCCGAAGACCTCCCACAATGGCGCGAGGTTCAGCGCGTCCAGCTGATCATGGAATGCCTTCAGCTCCTCGGTCAGCTCCGGCTTTTGAAAGCTAAAGGCTTGCCCTTTTTTTTTATTCGCTTCCTTCACGTCTCACGCTCCTCGGGCAAGTATACAGTTGCCTGATGCCCGTTTCTGTTCGATCAACCGGCCGGTACCTGATCTCCCGTCGCTCCAATGCTCAGGATCGTCGCGACGATCGTGGCTTCCAAAAAAGTTTGGCTGAGACCCTCGACCGTGAAGCCTGCCACTAGGCGGATTGAAGCAGTCCGGCGAATCGGGAGTTGGAGACTCGTGGTAAATTTGCGTTCAACCGTCTTTTCGAGAAGACCTTTCCTGTCTACAACCAGCGAACAAACCGCGGCTTCCACCGGGGGGGACCCGAACCAAAACCCGATCGCGAAGTCACCGCTTTCCCCTAGAAGGCAAGGTCGTTTCCCATTAGAATGCACCCCCATGCCCTTCTCCCAGGATTCGAAGCGCACTCGTTCCGTTTGTCATGTTCTTCAGCGCCAAGTCTTTTCTACTTTCGCTTATGCGCGGTTCCGTTCTTTGGACAGAGCCCATCTTCGACGAAAGGCATAAAGGTGCACGTGAACACTAAATTGAGCAAAACAAAGTTTATTTCGATCGCTGCTTCCTTTGCGTTATTTATGGCTGGGGTGGGTGTCGTGAACCCGGTACGGGCCCAGGCCCAGAACGTCCCCCGGTATGCGGTCGATCCGTTCTGGCCCAAACTGCCTCTGCCCGACCGATGGATCACGGGCGGTCTGGGCGGAATGTGCATCGACGGCCGCGATCATTTGTACATCCTCAATCGGGGGAACGTAGACCCCGAAGATCTGGATGGAGCCAGCATGGCGCCTTCGGTGATCGAGTTCGATCCCGATGGAAATGTCGTCCGCTCTTGGGGAGACCCCTCCATGTTGGGAGACCGACTGCATGATTGCCATGTCGACCAAGACCAGAACGTGTGGATCATCGCTTCCGCAACAGGCATCGCACAGAAGTACTCCAGCGATGGCAGCGAGCTCCTGCTCCAAATCGGGGAGGCGGGCGTTTATGACTCCTCGGACGGGACCCGAGAAGGCCAGGCCCTGAATTCAAACCGTGCCCAGTTCTTTCTGCCCGCCAGCATCGATTTGGACGCCGCAACCGGCGACATCTATATCGCCGATGGCGAGCTACCCGGAGGAAACCAGCGAATTGCCGTACTCGACCGCAACGGGCGGTTTCTCCGCCAGTGGCCGCTCCACCGCAGCGATGCCGATGGCAACATCGTCCCCTTACCTCACTGTCTTCGCTTAAGCGACGACGGCCTTGTGTACGTCTGTGACCGGGAGGCGGATCGGATCCAGGTATTCGATCAAATGGGGAACTTCATCCGGAACATCGACGTGCCCTGGCAACCCTATACATCGCCCGCGGGCCGTCTGAGCGGGATGCGTGGCACTGCCGTCGTCCTGGCTTTCTCCCACGATCCAGGTCAGCGCCTCATGTTCGTCGCGAATCAGCTTAGTTCGGAAATCGATATCCTGGATCGCCAGACCGGACAGGTCCTGTCGAGTTTCGGTGGAGGTCCCGGACGCTATCCGGGGCAGTTCACGCTACCGCACGGCATCGCGGTCGATTCAGCGGGCAATGTATACGTTGCCGAACAGGAAGGACGACGCATTCAGAAGTTCAGAATCGTAAATCCTTAGGAATGCTGAAAGGAGCAGCGGAGGTCAGCCGGAACTTCGCTGATGTCTCTCACAACCCGTTCTGGTGATTACTATCGGACGGGCACACCCCGGGGCAAACTGCCGGGTCATGACCCCGTACCAGGCCAGCAGGCCAGTCGGGTGTCCGAAAAACTAAGGTTCAGAGGATCAAAGATGGTCATCTACGGTGTCGCATTGTTGGCCAGCTGTCTGTTGGCGGGCATGCTTGCAGGAGAAGTATTGGGAGTGCTGCTCGGAGTCAGCGCCAATGTCGGTGGTGTCGGCATTGCGATGCTCTTGCTGGTTCTTGCTTGCAGCTCGACGCGATTGAAATCCCTTGTTGATGGAGCGTCCGGCACCGGAATCAAATTCTGGAGCGCCATGTATATCCCGATCGTCGTCGCCATGGCCGCCAGTCAGAACGTTGCGGCAGCGGCAGCCGGAGGATTGCTGGCCCTGGTTGCCGGGAGCGGTGCAGTCGTCGTTAGTTTCGCTCTGGTGCCCGTGCTCAGCAGAATAGGTTCGAGCGGCGGGACTGGCGGCCGAAGTGGCGGCGATGCTGTCGAAGAAAATCAACAAGGCTCTACGGATAAGCCCGAATCAGAGACCGGAGCCCCATGATGGAATTGTTGCTAAAGGTCGCTGACAGAAACTATCTCGTGGTTGCCTTCGCCGTGGTAGGCGCGACGGTGTGGATATCGTATCTCATATCCGACAGGCTAACGCGCGGTCGCATCCACGGTTCGGCCATAGCCATCGTTGCGGGCCTGATCGCTGCTTATTGGGGCGGCACACTGACCGGTGGTCAGATCGGGGTGGCCAACATCCCTTTATTGGCCGGCATCGGTGTCATGGGCGGCGGCATGCTGAGAGATTTCGCCATAGTGGCTACTGCTTTTGGTGTCCGTTTGAGTGAACTCAAGAAAGCGGGACTTGCCGGCGTGATTTCAATTGTTGCGGGTGTCGTGGTTTCATTTGTAGTGGGGGCGATCGTTGCGGTTGCGTTTGGCTATAGCGATGCCATCAGCATCACGACTATCGGCGCGGGAGCGGTGACCTATATTGTGGGTCCGGTAACAGGTGACGCTATTGGAGCTGACAATGCAGTCATCGCACTGAGCGTTGCGGCCGGACTGGTTAAATCGATACTGGTCATGGTCGGAACACCGATGGTCGCACCGTTTATCGGTCTCAATAATCCCCAATCAGCCATGGTTTTTGGCGGGCTCATGGGCACGACCAGTGGTGTCGCCGGTGGTTTGGCGGCGACCGATCCCAAGCTGGTGCCCTATGGTGCGATGACCGCTACTTTCTATACGGGCTTTGGTGCCCTGATGGCTCCATCGGTCTTGTACTTCATCGTCAGAGCTCTCACCTGATCGACCGCGACAGAATCCTTAAATAAGACGTTGCCGCAAAGGCCATCCATGAACGATCCGTCAATCGAAACTCAAGGCTTCTTTCCCAGGCTGAGCGACACAAACACCAAAGTCGCACTGGCCTTTGCCCAAGGCAGCTGTACATACGCCGAGCTGAATCGACGTGTCCATGAGTTTGCCTGTGGATTGTTAGGGGATGGGATGGATCTGTCCCAACAGCGGATCGCTTTTATCATGCCGGCGAGCCTCGATTATGTGACCACCTTGCTCGGCATTTGGAGAGCCGGGGGCATCGCGGTGCCTTTGAACGTAAGCGCCACAATCCCTGAGCTGGACCACGCGCTGTCCTCGGCCGGTGTAAGCCGTCTGATCGCAGACTCAGAATATCAAATGAAACTTGAAGGACTCTGTTCTTCGATCGACCTAAAAATGTCTACGGTAGAAGAAGTATTACAAGACGAACTCCGACCACTGCCGACCATCAGTGATGGCCGTCGGGCGATGATTTTATTTACCAGTGGAACCACGAACAAACCGAAAGGAGTGATCAGCACACACAGCAACATCCGTTCACAGATCAGCACGCTTATCGAGGCTTGGGCCTGGGAGGAAGACGACACGATTCCACTGTTCTTACCCCTCCACCATATCCATGGAATTATCAATATATTGTGTTGTGGATTGTGGTCGGGCGCCTCGGTTCATCTCTTCCCGAAATTCGAGTTGCCGACCATTCTTGCCCAGGTGGCCCGCCGTGAGTATTCCGTTTTCATGGCGGTGCCCACTATCTATATCAAATTGATCCAATACCTTGACACCGTGTCCGAACAGGATAGAAGCAAGATCTGCGCTGGATTTAAGGCCATGCGACTCAACGTTTCAGGTTCGGCAGCGTGCCCGGTCAATCTTTTCAATAAATGGTTGGAGCTTACCGGTCAAACCTTATTGGAACGCTATGGAATGACGGAAATCGGCATGGGGCTTTCGAATCCGTATACAGGAGAACGCCGGGCAGGGGCAGTAGGCGTTCCCTTGCCGGGTGTGGAGGCGGCGCTGTTTGATGAGGACAACAAGCTCGTAGTTGAGGAAAATGTTCCCGGTGAAATCAGAATAAAGGGACCCAATGTCTTTCTCGAATACTGGAATGATGCCAAAGCGACCAGAGAAAGTTTTCATGACGGTTGGTTCTGTACCGGCGATATTGCGGTTTTGGAGGCAGGCTACTACCGGATTATGGGTCGATCTTCGGTCGACATCATCAAGTCTGGTGGTTATAAATTGTCCGCCCTGGAAATCGAAGGGGCCCTCCTCAACCATGAAAATATCAGCGAATGTGCAGTCATCGGCGTGGCAGATGAGACCTGGGGAGAAGCGGTTACGGCCTTCGTTGTTCTGAAGCCGGATACCACGCTGAGTCTCGGGGAATTGAAAGCCTGGTGTAAAGGGCGCACATCCGGGTACAAGATCCCCAAAACCTTGAGGATAGTAGATGCGCTCCCACGAAACGCCATGGGCAAGGTTGCAAAACCCACGCTTAAGGAATGGGTGCGGGCCGACCCCGCAGCGGATCGATGATTCGCTGCTGTCGGGGCATTAATCTTGGGCCCGTTGCCGAAGACGGTTATACTGGCGCCGTTCAGAACCACATCCGAATCCTGTGTTTCAACTACTTGCTCCTTATGGGAGGACCCACGTCATGCAGAAACCGAAATCTTATGTCGCGCTGGCCTGTCTCGCAGTTCTGGTAACGCTCGGCTGTGGGGCCGGGACCGCGGTCGAGAGTGCCGCTCCGGACGAGGTGGCCACCGGACCTCAGGCACCGATGTTCGAGGTCGATCCGCTGTGGCCGAAGCCCCTGCCCAACCACTGGATCCTGGGCTCAACGATAGGCGTCTCAGTAGACTCGCGAGATCACATCTGGGTTATTCACCGGCAAACCACCCTCAATCCGATCACGGAGAGCGGAGCCGCAGCTGATCCTCCGATCAGCGTGTGCTGCATCCCCGCCCCGAACGTTCTGGAGTTTGATCAGGAAGGGAACCTGGTGAGTTCATGGGGCGGCCCGGGCGAAGGATACGAGTGGCCCTCGTCCAATCATGGAATTACGGTTGACTACATGGATAACGTTTGGATTGGTGGCAACGGGGAAACCGATGCACATATCTTAAAGTTCGCGCGCGATGGAACCTTCCTGATGCAGATTGGCCGCGCCGGCATGAACGGCGGCAGCAACGATCTGGAAAACTTCGGGCGCGTGGCCAAGATTTCCGTCGACCCAAACACGAACGAAGCCTATATCGCCGATGGCTATCTCAACAAACGCGTCGCCGTGATCGATGCGAGCACGGGAGAGTTCAAGCGTTACTGGGGCGCCTACGGCAACATGCCCGACGATACTGATCTCGGACCATACGACCCGGACGCGGAGCCCGCCCAGCAGTTCCGCAATCCTGTCCATTGCGCCGAGATCTCGAATGACAACTTCGTTTATGTGTGCGACCGCGTGAACAATCGCATTCAACAATTCCAGACCGATGGCACGTTCGTCGCCGAAGTGATGATCGCGCCGCAAACGCTGGGCGCGGGTTCGGTATGGGATCTCACGTTTTCGAGAGATCCCGAACAGACCTATATCTATCTCGCCGATGGCGTCAATGAGAAGGTATACATCATTCAACGTGACACCCTGGAAGTCCTGACCAGCTTTGGCGATGGCGGACGCTATCCGGGCCAGTTCTTCGGCGTCCACAGCATCGCGACCGACTCGTCCGGTAACATTTATACGACAGAGACCTACGAAGGAAAGCGTCTACAGAAATTCGTAAACATGGGTCTCGGTCCCGTCACCGAGCAGGATCAGGGCGTGGTCTGGCCCGACAATTAAGACAGAAGGGGCGGTGATTCGCTTGTATTACCGCTCCTTCTGATCCTCGCAGTTGCGACGGCACTCTCAGTGGCCGCGTCCCGCGCCCATAGACCATGGACCCCGCAGCCAAACTCTCCGCTGATTTCCCTGTATGAGCTGGTTTGAACACGCATCGATCGATTACGCCTCTTTGTCCAAAGCGAGATCGGCTGAAATCAAGGTACAACTGAGCCGTCTCGGGGAGTCTGGCGATCTGGCCCATAGGTGGTCTAGAGTTTCAAAACAGATACTACAACCGTCCGACCCATTTGAGATTCACAGAGATCTGTTTCGCGAAAACTACCGGGAGTGGAGCCCGGGTCGCGGCCCGGAACCCGCCGTTCTTCCCGAACAGGCCAAGATATCAGCGTCGAACCTCGGAATGTGGTTGACGGAATTCGGCTTTGGGCGGTATTCGGAGCTTCACGATTTCAGTGTAAATCAACGAGAAGAGTTTACAAAAAGGGCGGTAGATAGACTCAACATTCGGTTTCAAAAGGAATTTGATCAGGTATTGGATCTCACACAAGGAGTGGAGCGGCCCTCTTGGTTCAAGGGAGCCAAGATGAATATTGTTGACAGCATTTTTGATGTCGGACTCGAAACTGAGTCAGAACGAACCGCAATCGTATTTCAACGCGAAGGCAGTGAAGGAAACACGCCCGTTGAACGCTGGTCGCTGGGACAACTCAAGGCCTTGTCGGGTCGTGTGGCCAACGGATTGACGAAGATGGGTCTTGGGCCCGGCGATCGTGTGGCCATCGATATGCCCATGACAGCGGATTGTGTGGCCATTTATTTGGGCATCGTTCGAGCCGGCATGTGTGTGGTCTCTGTTGCCGACAGTTTTGCGGCTGAAGAAATAGCGACACGACTTCGAATATCAGGGGCAAAAGCGATCTTCACTCAAGACGTAATCTTGCGTGGCGGAAAGATTGTCCCTTTATATAAAAAGGTGGTCAACGCCAAAGCGCCGACGGCCATAGTTCTTCCGGCCCTGAAGTCATCGCAGACCAGACTCCGTGAAGAAGATATGACTTTCGATCTTTTTCTTTCCGCCGATCAGGAATTCGAAACCGCCGGCCGGGAACCGGGGAACGCGATCAACATTCTGTTTTCCTCCGGTACAACGGGTGACCCCAAGGCGATACCCTGGGATCACACGACCGCTTTTCGCTGCGCATTGGACGGGTTTGTTCACCAGAACATACAACCGGGAGACGTTGTGGCCTGGCCGACGAACGTGGGCTGGATGATGGGGCCGTGGCTGATATTTGCCGCCCTGATAAACGAAGGCTGCATTGCCCTTTATGAAGGCATGCCTCACACGCGCCGCTTCGGCATGTTTGTCGAGAACTCGAGGGTAAATCTGTTGGGTGTAGTGCCCAGTCTGGTTAAAGTGTGGAAAAACAGTGAGTGCATGACGGGGCTGGATTGGAGCGCTATCAAAGCATTCAGTTCAACGGGAGAATCTTCAAACCGTGAGGAAATGCTATTCCTGATGTCGTTGGCCGGTTATAAACCCGTTATCGAATATTGCGGGGGGACCGAAATCGGTGGGAGTTATGTATCTTCAACAGTCATTCAACCCAACTGCCCCTCTTACTTCTCAGCAAAATCAATCGGCATGGATTTCAGAATTCTGAACGAAGGCGGCCAGAATTCCCATACGGGCGAGGTCTATCTGGTTCCACCTGCGATCGGACTATCGACTCAACTCTTGAACAAGGATCATCATGATGTCTACTTCAAAGACTGCCCAACCGGAAGCGACGGGGAAGTGCTCCGCCGTCACGGAGATGAAATGCAGGTTTTGCACGGTGAGTATTTTAGGGCGCTGGGCAGAGCCGATGACACGATGAACCTTGGAGGAATCAAAATAAGCTCGGTGGAACTCGAAAGCGTCATGAACCGCGTCGAAGGCGTTGCTGAAACAGCCGCAATCGCGGTAACCCCCAAATCGGGGGGAACAAGCCAACTCGTAGCTTATGCAGTAACCGAACTCGGCAGATGGAGTGATGGGGGCGAGTTAAAGACAGCACTCCAAGACCAGATCCGTCAACACCTGAATCCTCTTTTTAAAATCACTGCTGTAGTTGTCGTAGATGAACTCCCGAGAACAGCCTCGAACAAAGTAATGAGGCGGGTCTTGAGAGCCGAATGTGAGGCTCAGTAAATGATCAGAAAGCCCCGTGAACAATCTCAGAGAAGCGAATCATCGATAGGATTTGAAGCGGGAACGCTTCGACGTGGGCTCTTTTCCGCCGGGACTTTGGTCTTCGGATCCAGGTACTGACGCAGCCTGACCTTAGACCCATCGAAGTAAGTGGCGATGAGTCCGTTCAACGCGTCAGCCCGTGCCTCCCCCTCCGTAAAGGTCGGCTCGTAGACGTGGGCACGCGATTTCTTGGCCCGACGCAGGGCTCCCTTCTTGAACAGACGGTCCATCACGGTCATGACTGTCGTGTAGGCGAGCTTGCGCTCTGGGAGAAGGTCGGCCTGCACCTCGCGGACAACCCCCGAGCGACGCCGCCATAGGGATTTCATGATCGCCAGTTCCAGGGGTGTCAGGTTGGTAGGAACACTCACAGATCGATCTCTCTCTTCAGGTCTTCCAGAACCTCGATCAGCTCTCGTGCTTCGGCTTTGCCAGGAGACCGGGCGGGAATAGACCGGACTCGAAACTTCAGCACCCGACGGGGCAGGAGCACCGACACGACATCGTCAACATGCAGGTCTCGCCCGGCGCGGGCGACATGACCGCTGACCCGGACATGCCCCGCGTCGCAGGTCGCTTTAGCCATGGAACGCCGCGGAATGACACGACACCATTTAAGAAACTGATCCAGACGCAATAGGTGTACCGGGGAGAACAAAAACCGTGGAAGGGGACGGACACTTCAGCCGCAATACATTCGTCAGGCCACAATGTCGCATGCAGTGTCCGTCCCCTATGGCACGGACCCTGCATCCGTATAGCCGTCTAAGACCGACACGAAACCCGTGGTTCGCAATTCGGTCAGATATTCTCGAATCTTGCCCTGGAGCTGCTCGCTAAAAATTAAACCTTCGATCTCCTGGCGCGCCAGCTCGAAAGCCAGGATCCCACCAACGTGACGATCGAGAAGGCTCAAAATGACGAGTTCGCCCTCAAGTTCGGCCACCTCGCTTACGTCCCCGCGCCCGAGTTGGCTGATGATTTCTTCGTAATCCTCCCTCAGGGCCCCGGTGGCGAAATACCCGAGATCACCCCTGTTCGTCCTTGAGGGCGCCTCGGAAACCTCAGCCGCCACAACACCGAATTCCTCTCCCTCGTCCTCGATGCGTACACGGGCCTCTTCGGCTCGATTCCGGGCATCTTCAGTCTGTTCGAGTGTCAGGCCGGCGGTTGTTATTACGATTTCCTGAATCCGGCTTCCCTCAGGCCGGTCAAAGTCTTCCGTGTTCGCATCGTAGTACGTCCGCAGCACCTCGGTGGTGAGGACGATCTTCGGATAAACCTCTCGCTGGAGGACCTGCTGGGTCACGTACTGCGTCCGAATCGTATCCTTGAAGAATTCGATGTCGGTCCCCTGCGCAGCAATCGCGGCTTCGAGATCTTCGAGCGCGTCGAAGTCAAATTCCTGACGCATCTGCTCCATCGTTCGGATCACTTCCAGGTCGGTACGAATTCCCAACTCTTCACCTTTCTGGAGAAGCAGGCTGCGATCGATCAGATCTCTCAGCGCAGTCGGTTCGGCTTCAACAATAGCGTTTTCAAGCTCTGCGCCCTGAAGCTGCTCGGCCAACTCTTCGCGCAACAACGTCCTCTGCTCCTCAAGCTCCGATCGCAGGATCACGTCGGTGTTGACCCGGACCACGATCTCGTCGATCGTTCTTTGGGCGAAACACGTCCCGGCCAACATAATAATTCCAAATACTGATAGCGCTATTCGACTCATAAAGTTCCTCTGGGAAAGTAGGGATCAACAGCTTAAGGATATATCAAGAAAGTTCCGCGAGCACACTTTGTATCCGTTCGAAAACACTTCGTCCCGGGCCCGGACTCTTGATTCGAAGGGTCGCCGGAGGCGTGAAGATGACGTCCGGACTTCCCTCAACGAGTTGGACGATCCGCTCCGGGTCGATGTGAGCCTTTTGATCAAACACAATATTGATGACATCCCGTTTGCGTTCGATGGTGTGGACGCTGAGCGAACGACCTTCAAGTCTCAAGCGGGCGTACTCGAGTAGATTCTCAACCGCAGGAGGGAGCGGTCCAAAACGGTCTTCCAGATCCCGGTACTGGAGGTCGATGGCTTCTTCCGTGCGGGCCGACGCGATGCTCTTGTAGACGCGCAGACGAAACATTTCGTCGGAAACGAAACTCTCCGGTATCTTCAAATCCGCGCCCAGCCGAATTGTCGTTTCGACTTCCGGTCCGACCTCGCCCGTCCGCAGTTCTTCCATCGCCCGTTCCAGCATCTGGCAATATAAGTCGAAACCGATCGCCTCGATATGCCCGTGCTGCTGACCGCCGAGAAGATTACCGGCGCCACGGAGTTCGAGATCCAAGGCCGCAACGCGGAAACCAGACCCCAGCTCGCTGAACTCACGGATAGCGGCAAGGCGTCGCCGGGCGATCGGCGTGAGAATCTTGTCGGAAGGAATCAAAAGATACGCGTAAGCGCGTCTATTGGACCGGCCGACACGCCCTCGGAGTTGATAGAGCTGCGCCAGACCGTATCGGTCAGCCCGATTGACAATCAAAGTGTTTGCCAGCGGGATGTCCAACCCGTTCTCGATAATCGTTGTCGCGACGAGGACATCAAACTCATGATGCATGAATTGCAGCATGACACGTTCCAGCTCTTTCTCACCCATCTGACCATGCCCAACGCCTATACGCGCCTGAGGGCATATGCGCCGGATAAAATCCGCCATTGAATAGATCGACTCCACACGGTTGTGGACCAAATAGACCTGCCCACCGCGATCCAGTTCGAAATTGATCGCACTTTCGATCACCGGAGTGTTGAATTTAAGAACAGTCGTATTGATGGCCAGCCGGCCCCGGGGCGGTGTTTCAATAACTGACATGTCCCGCAATCCGGTAAGAGCCATGTGGAGTGTTCTGGGGATCGGCGTCGCCGTCATCGTGAGGACATCGACTTGTTTCTTGAGCTGCTTCAACCGTTCTTTGTGGGCGACGCCGAAGCGTTGTTCTTCGTCGACGATCAGCAGTCCAAGATCGTGGAAATGGACGTCCTTTGAAAGGATTCGATGGGTCCCGATCAGAACGTCCACCTTCCCGAATCCTGTCTCAGTGATTAGCTGTTTCTGCTGCTTCGGCGAAACGAACCGGCTGAGCATGGAGATCGTCACTGGAAAAGCGGCGAATCGTTCCTTAAAGGTCTCGAAGTGCTGGAAGGCGAGCACGGTCGTCGGAGCCAGAACTGCAACCTGTTTGCCGTCGGCGACCGCCTTGAAGATGGCCCGCATCGCCACTTCCGTTTTTCCGTAACCAACGTCACCGCAAACCAGGCGATCCATCGGGATCTGCAATTCCATATCGCCCTTGATGTCCCGAATCGCCGTCTGCTGATCCGGCGTTTCTTCGTATTGGAACGCGTCCTCGAATTCCTTCTGCCACTCCGTGTCGGGGGAAAACGCATGTCCCAGGGCCACTTTCCGTTCGGCATAGAGTGCGAGGAGCTCCTGAGCCATGTCGCGGATGGCTTTGCGGACTCGCGTCTTCCTTTGGATCCAGCTTGTCCCGCCCAATCGGTCGAGCTTGGGGTGGCTGCCCTCGGTGGCCGAGTACCTCTGAACCAGATCCAGTCTTTCCAGTGGAACGTACAAGCGGGCGTCGTCGTGATAGGTCAGAACCATGCACTCCTGCCCGTGGATGGTTTCCAGTCCACCGTAGTTACCGACACCATGGTCGACGTGAACGACGTAGTGTCCCGGCTTGAGGTCCTGCAGGTCAGAAACAAAGGCCGACGCCTTGGACTTGGAGCGGGCCGACGGCGTGAAATGCTCCGTTTCGTCAAGAACATCCGTTTCAGCAAAGACTTCCAAGTTGGCGTCGGGCAGTCTGAAACCGCCCGAGATTCGCCCGACGACAACGACAGGGGCATTCCCATCTGAGGATGATTTCAGCGGTACCTCTCCGAACTCGGCGCGAATCGGCAACTCGTACTCGTGAAGAATGTCCCTCAGGCGCTCGGCCATGCCGAGCGTACTGCCCATCAGCAGAACCTGACGCCCGGCTTCGAACGAATCCCGTATCGCTTCCACCAACTCGCGCATTCGCCCGTGGAACCGCCGGGCGGGCTGGCCTACGACGATGAAGTTCGAACCGCTCTCACCCAGCTCCTCCAGTTTCAGCCAGGGATACTGTTCCAACGACCCGGCCAGTTCATCCGGAGAAAGGAAAGCCTCTTCCGGTGGGAGCGCCAGTCCGCCGACGGATTCGGTTTGCTCATACCGATGCTGCAAGGTGTGGAAGTATTCCGAGTACCCTTCATTCAGGAGCTCCGGTTCATCGAGGACGAAAACCGCTTCGTCGAGATAGTCGACCAGCGTCGCGCTCAAGGGCTGTGAAGCCGGGATTAGGAACTGGGAGCCGGGAAAGGGTTCGCCGTCGTCGGCAAAGACCAACTTTTCGTTCAGATCATCGTGGTAGCGTTCGTTCTCCCAACGGCGCCGCGCCTTGCCAGCCCAATCCCGGAACATCTCACGCGTTACGAACTGCTCCTGCATGGGAAGGATGTCGATTCGGCGGAGTGGATTTGTAGATCTCTGATCGTCGGGATCAAACTCCCGGAGCGATTCCACAGTGTCCCCAAAGAACTCGATCCGGACAGGGTTCGGCATCAACGGTGAAAACACATCGACAATGCCGCCGCGCTTAGAGAACTCACCCACCGAACTCACGGGTTCCTGGGCCAGGTAGCCGGCCGTCGACAGGTGATCGAGCATCAGTTCCTGAGATACTTCATCGCCCAGCGAAATGTGGAGGCCATAGGAATCGAAGCGGGCCGGACGTGGCAGTCGCGTCCCCAGCGCCCGGACACTCGTCGCTACGATGTCGGTTTCCCCTGAACGAAGCCGCCAGAGCGTCCGGGCCCGGGCCTGGCCGATATCGGCATGAGGCGAAAGCCCCGAGTAAGGATCGGTATCCCAGGCCGGAAAACTGGAGACGGAATCCGCCGGACGTTCATTGAGTTCGGAATGGAAATATCCGATATCAGACGAAAAACTCTCGGTCGACGTATCGTTAGCCGTCACCAGCACGATCGTGCGTCTCAAACCTTGCCACAGGGCGGCGAGAAAGAGGCTTTTCGCGGATCCGGTGCCGAGACCGGCGATCGTCACCGGCACCTGTTTCTTTAAGGTTTCGGCCGCGATCAGACGAATGTCAGCGAGGTCAAGAATTCTGGACAGAGATTCCCGGAGCTTGTTTCGCGGATCGTTCTGGGGGGACACTTCAGATCTTTCCCAGACGGGAGAGGACGCGCTCGATAACACCTGTGCTCGATTGACCGGCGATCAAACCCACCGCGACGACTTCGCCACCCCACGCCTCCACTTCTTCCTGTCCGACAATGCCCTTGTCCGCCCAGTCGGAGCCTTTGACAAGTACGTCGGGATGGATCTTGAGGATCGTCTCCAAGGGAGTGTCTTCGTCGAAGACGCATACAAAATCGACGGGCTCCATCGCGATCAATACTTCGGCCCGCTCGGACTGATCAAAGATAGGACGCCCTGGCCCCTTGAATCGCCGGACGGACTGATCGCTGTTGATGGCAACCACCAGGACATCTCCGTGCTCCCGGGCCGCCCGAAACAGTTCGATATGCCCCTTGTGGAGTATGTCGAAGCAACCGTTGGTAAACACGATCCGCTTCCCCCCGGCCTTCAAATCACGAACGGTCCCGGCAAGAGAGTCGATGGCTTCTATATTGTAGGTGGACATGCCCTTGTGGGGTTTCCAGAAGCTTCAGCCGTCTGGCGTTGCGGTCTTAAATTAGTATAGCATCGCCCTTGTGCGTCTCCGACTGACTGCCATAGCGGTATGTTCCGGCGCTTTTCTCCTCGGATGGATGGGTCTTCGGTCTGCCACACCGGAATTCGAAAGAGGAGTCCTGCCGCTCGACCCCGCAACGCCCTACATACGCTTTACTCCCGACTCTTCACCAAGCGCAACCGCTCTCCTCGTTCACGGCCTGAACTCCAACAAAGAATTCATGCAGACGTTCGCGATGGCATTGGCCGATGCCGGCGTTGAAACCTATGCGATCGACCTTCCCGGTCACGGAGACTCGTCCGCACCGTTCAACTATTCTGACAGCCGTCGAGTGGTCGATACCTTGCTCGATTCGATGGAGCCCGGACCCGGCAATCTCATTGTCGTCGGTCACTCGATGGGGGGCGCCCTCCTGACGGATCTGGCACCCGCGCGGGGGTTTCGAACGATGCTCCTTCTGTCGCCGGCGCCCATCCCCTTAACCGAATTCTCGACTGAACGGTTTCTCATTGTGACCGGTGCGTTGGAGGCCCCGCGCATCAACCAGTTCATCCCCAGTCTGATCGACGCCGCTGCTGGTGAGATCTTGTGGTGGAAGTTTCCTGACGCTGCGCATTCTACCGCCCTCTTCGATCCCGACAAAATCCGGCGAATGGTGGAGTGGGTCATCGACAGCAACGCAAGCGAGGAAAGCGAGAACAGCGCGGCGCGACTCGGGACTCTCGCCCGCTACGGATGGTTGATGCTGATGGCTCTGGCTGGAATCGCCGGCGCGGTGCCACTGATGTGGAGACCCCGCACAATCCCCGGCGAAACACCACCTTCCGTTTCCCTGACACACGCGCTGGTCGCTTACATCGCAGCTTCGGGCGGCGGCGTCCTGTTGCTAAGGTTAATCAACCCGATGGGGTGGCTGAGTGTCTTTCGAGCGGACTATCTGATCGGTTTCATTCTGGTGGTGGGACTGTTGCTGTGGCGAGGGCGCGGCTTCTCTGCCACCGGAGGGGGCCTCGCGATCGCTTTGATTGGCGCGGTCTACGTGATCGCCATTCTGGTAGTGGGCGTGGCGGGCAATCTCGTTCACCTGGTTCCATCGGGCATCCAGTGGTTCTGGTTCCCGACCCTGACAGTGGCCGGTCTGCCACTATTCCTTCATGACGAGCAGACGCTTCGGCCCGTCGGACTCGCATGGAAACGCTGGGGTATGTTCCTGCTGACCCGGGTCATCCTGTGGGCGGCGGTCGTGACCGGGGTGTTGCTCCTGAACACAGAAAACACCTTTCTCGTTTTGATCATGCACCTGGTTGTAGTGTTCTGGGTGCTGCTCTGGTGGATGACCGGGTTCATCGCCCGCAGGACAGGGGAGGCTGGGGCCGCGGCGCTTTTCGCCGCCGTCGTCCATGCCTGGGCCCTAGCCGCGCTGTTAGTCCGGGTTTGAAATGGGGGTCAGAGCCCTATATCCCCATTTTAATTACACGAATAACTGTAGGACTAAATAGGGGATATAGGGCTCTGACCCCTATTTAATTTATTTCCACCAGTCCTATGCGGTTCGAACTGGTTTGATGAATAAGCAGGTTGCCGGCCTCGGTCACCCAAAAATTCCGGACGATGCCGACACCGGAGGGGATAGCCCAGCTTTGGAACTGTTCCGTCTCCGGCTCGAATCGCACGAGCGCATCCGGCCTCATCCCCGACTCGTTGTACCAGATGACGTCGTCGACTACGGCGAAAGCATAGGGATGGGAGTCCGGTCCACTCGGTGATGGCCACTCCCGGATCTCGCCCGTCTCCGGGTTGAGCCTTCCAATACGCCCCATAGTCGAGTTCCCGTACCAGACCATGCCATCACTGGTGATGCCGAGCCGGCGAACGCGCGAGGCTTCGTTCGGCACCTCGTAATAGCGGACCGCCATCGTCTCCGGATTGAGGGCCCCGATCTTGTTGGTGCCGTTGTATGCGATCCAGACGGTACCGTCAGGAGCCACCTGGAGACCGTATGGCCTCTGCTCCGTCTGTATCTCGGTAATCTCACCAGTCTCCGGGCTGAGGCGCCCAAGCATATTGGCGGCCTGGGAGGTGAAGAAGAGCCTGCCGTTGGGATGGAAGGTGGCGCTATGGGGATCACGGGCCTCGGTCTCGTATTCGGTGATCTCGCCTGTCCTGGGATCAAGCTTGCCAACTGTGGCGTTGCTGTTTCCCGTGTACCAGATGTTACCGTCCGCGTCGGGAACGATGGTGTGCGGCCGGGCATCGGGCGGAAGGAGAAACTCTTCCATCTCTCCCGTCTCCGGATCGAGCCGCCCAGCGAGGCTGGCCCACATCCCCGTCCACCAGATCGAGCCGTCCGGCGCCTCGACCACATCACGCGAGCGCTGGCCGAGGGTCGGCACCATCCATTCCGTAATCTCGATCGATGCGTCACCCGGGACCAGGGTGGGACGCCGCCCCGCCTGCTCGGGGAAGTGCTCGGCCAGATACTGGGACACGGTGTTGGCCTGGGCGTCGGGCATCGACACCATGGTGGCTACGAGCATGTTCCAGTCGTCCTTGTCATATCCCGCCGAGTTGGTGATCTGGTTGAGTCCGTGGCACTGGGTACACTGGCTCTGAATAAGTCCTTGACCGGCGCCTGCCGGCAACTGAATTGGCTGACCTCCTCGCTGCGCTTCGGCCGGGACAGCTACAAGCAAACAGAAGAACACCGCGATGGTCAGGACTCGGAACACAATGCTTCGCATAAGGCTTACCTCGATCCTCAAAAGATTCGCGTCCCTATCGCGACCATTGACGGATCGCTGCGGGCCATTCCCCGACAGATACAAGACGCATTGGGTACTGCTAGTATAGGCCGATACTACACTTCGCTACCGACACGAGCAAGTTCTTCCCGCCGCATCTGCACTCGACCTAAGGTATCGGGGCCATCACTTCAAACAATCGACGACGCCCTTCTCAGCAGTTACAGATGTTGATGAACTCACTGGGGATCACGGCCGACCGATCGACTTTGACGGCGCACCCCCCTCGGAAGCGCCGGCCGACAGCAAATCTCCAACCAAGACAGCAGCCCGATATCCAGGCCTGCACGGCTTCGGATCGCTATTTCCCGAAGAGGCTCTAAGAAGTGTATGTGTTGGGGTTCGAAGAGCTTCCACGCTATGCTGATTTTCGTCGCCGTTTCACCTCCCACTTTCGGGAAATAGGACTTGTGAGGAATGCCGGCCAACGGAGTCAACTGTCGCTTCCGCGCAATGCTTCGTGTCTTGCGATCAGACGCCGGGGCACTGCCATTGCTCATGCACATTGACTGCCTGATGTCCAGGCTGTAAAGTCCAGGCACTTAAGGATTCCATAACTCCATAACGTCGACCGTGATGGCGTTACCGAACAAGAGTCGGAATTGAGCACCCTCGCTGGGGCACTGCCTACTGAGACTGCAGCCAATGAGCAAACCTTCAAGACGCAGGTTGGCCGACAGGCTCCTCGTTTTAGCCGTCCTGACTTGCGTTCTGGTCTCTTTCAACCTGACATCCGCGGCAAATCCCTCTGCTGTTCAAGAGCCCTCCGGCGGAGCAGACCCCAACCGTCTGTGGGCAATCGTCATCGGCGTCTCGAATTATACTCATGCCGAACCTCTACTTTATGCGGCGTCCGATGCGGCGGCCTTCGGGGAGTTTCTGAAAAGTCCGCGGGGCGGAGGCATCCCTGAGGATCACATTTTCGTCTTGCTCGAAGACGAGGCAACGCGGTTTGGCGTCCTGGTGGCACTGGAGGAACTGCAGGGCAAGGTTCAACGGGGAGACACGGTGTATGTATACATCGCTGGACACGGTTTCATCAAAAACCGGGTGGGCTATTTCATCCCCAGTGATGGCGCTTTGAACCTACCTGCCGCTACCGCAATCAACTTCTCGCATCTCAAAGATATGGTCGAATCCGGCCTGGCCCACGCAAACACACGCATCCTGGTGACCGACATGTGCAACGCGGGGCGTATCGGGCCGGATCAGTCGGAGCTGGGGGCAGGAATACAGAACCTCATCAACGCAAACCTTCTCGACCTCAACGCGGGTGAGGGGACATTTCTGAACCTTCTGGCCAGTCGCCCGACGGAGGCGTCGTGGGAAAGCGACGAACTGCAACAGGGTGTATTTACCTACACGCTCCTCGAAGCCTTGAACGGAAGGGGTAGCCCGGAGGGCCAGACCGTCGCTTCGGCAAGCGACGTCGTGAACTACGTTCGTACCGAAGTCGCCAGCTATACGGCAAGCCAACAGAATCCGATGGCCAACGAGGGCTTCGATCCTCAGTTGCCACTCGCTTATCTGGATCTTCCCGGACCGGATGTTTCGGCCACGGATCCACGGACGAGCCTCGTCATCGTCAACGCGGGACAGTTCGGTTATGACCGTGTTGCGTGGCAAGAGTCTCTGACCCAAGCCCAAGCAATGTTACTGCTCCCCGAGGGTCAGGAGAGCATCGAAATTGCCCCCCTGGAGACGGGCGAACTCGAATTGGTATTTCGCGGTTCCGAGGATCAGGAACGCACTGTAAGGGTAGAACTTGAATCGGGAGAGAATACACTGACACTCGACGCCGCTCGGTTCGATTTCCAGCCGGCGGGTCCGGTTCAGTTTGCGGCACTGACTCCATCCCCTCCACCCCCGGCGCAGCTTGCCGTTCCGGTTGGGACGTCGATGTTGTTCCTGAGGCTGGAGGCAGACACCGAAATTTATGTCGACGATCAGTTTTTCGGGAGCAGTGGTGCGAATGAACGACTTGTCGAACTCCGCGGTCTTGCACCCGGTATCCGAAACCTCCAGCTTCTCGAAGGAGCCGACCGGGAATATCGCTTCCGCCTGGAACTGTTTTCCGGACCGCACGCTCTGGATCTGTCGAGTGGTGAATTACGCTTCCTCGCAGCAAGACCCCCGGCCCCGTCTCCGGACAATGTCCCGCCGACTCTTCCCGTCGGGTCCGTTCAAACTTATCAGGATTTTGAGCGCGCGTTGTGGGCCAGCGACCTGATCGAACCGGACGGACAATCCGCCTGGGACTACTACAACCAGATCTCCAATCTGGTTTCGGCGGACATCGCCAACGACATGCGAGTCCGCTTGGTTGTTGCCCTGGGAGATCAAGCGCAACAAACGATTTTGAAGTATCGGAAAGGCGGTGATATCCGATGGAGCGCCGATATCTTTGAAGATGCATCTGTGTTGACCCAACGCGTACTCGATCTTTTTCCGACAACACCGGAGCTGGAATCTCAACGCCAGTTCTTCGATGGCCGCGCACTTGTGGAAAACGGCCAGTACGTGGAGGCGGTCCAAACGCTCCAAGAGGCGATCGATCTGGACCCCGAAGCAAGTCACGCCCATAACGCAATCGGGCTCTCATTCTGGCAGCAGGGACTGCTCGACAGAGCGATCCCCTCTCTCCAACAGGCGATCGCCCTGACTCCGGAATGGAACTATCCCCGATATACACTGTCGTTGGTCTACCTCGAACAACGCCTCTACGACCAGGCCGAACAGGGATTCCAGGCTGCACTCGCCAACGATGCTGAGGACAGTGCGGCGTACCACGGTTTGGGCCAGATCTACCTGTTAGAGGGTCGAAACGACGAAGCTGAAACTCAACTCCAACAGGCAGTCCTTTTCAACCCCGGGAACGCATACGCCCATCATACCTACGGACAATTTCAGCAGCGGCTGGGCGTGCTCGACCAAGCAGAAGAGATGTTTCGGCTTGCGATCCGAATCGAGCCAGAAGAGCCGGCTTTTCGCGCCAGCCTGGGTGCATTGCTTGCCGATAACGGCTTGGTGGCCGAGGCCGAGGCCGTTTTTGCCGAGGTTGCAGCGACAGATCCGAACAGCATCCCGGTCGTACAGGCATACCGAGGTTTCTTAGAGTCGGAAAACAGACTGGATGAAGTTGAGGACTTGCTCGAACGGGCGATCGAGCGGTCTCCCGAAGATCCCAACCTCCATGTCCTCTATGGAGGATTTCTTCGAGAGCAGGGACGGCCGGACGATGCCGAGGAAGAATATGAAGAGGCCATCGAGTTAGATGGTACCAATGCCTTCGCGCACCATGATCTGGCGACCTTGGAGTTGGAACGTCAGAATCTCGATGACGCCGAACGAGAGCTCCAGCTTGCGGTTGAGGCTGACCCTCGATTCCCTGCGCCCCGGCGCCTCTTGGGCCAGATCCGATCCGCGCAGGGTCGATTCGAGGATGCTCTTAGGGAATACGAAATCGCCCTTGAGTTTTCAGTTGAGCCGGAACAGCGACAGGAGTTCGAGAGTGCAGTTGCCGAAACCCGCACATTGGTGGTTGCCGCCATGCTCGACAACGGCGGGGAAGCTTTTAACGACGAGCGCTATGGAGACGCATGGGAAGTTTATCTCGATGCTGCGACGGTGTCTCCTGAAGATGTTGATGTGAGGAACGCGATTTTGAGGTTCCAGTATGAGCGCCCTCTGGAGGGTGAAACCGGCGCGCTGCCCGTATCAGAGTTGGCGTCGGTCCTCAATACGGAGTTTTGGCGGCAGCAAACCGCGGCTGAAAGTTTGTGGAGAGATGGCCGAAGCGATGAAGCGCTCGCGATGTTCCGGGCAGCCTTGATTGACCTGGATTCCGATGAGAGAATCCGGATCGCAGGAACGCAATTTAATCTGCGCAACGACGCGTACGGCATCCACGAGATCGTCTACCGCTGGGCTATGAGGATGATCGGTGAGCGTGACTACGCGGGAGCCGAAGAACTTATGGCCCGTGCCCGCGAGCTCAACCTTTACGCTCCGGTTCCCGGCTTCTCTCCACTTACGATCGATAGTTTGATGTATCCCGAGGACGCTGTTGACCCCCAGGTGTTTGCAGATTTCGAGATCGCGCATCATCCCGATGAACGGGCCCACGAAATCTATGCAATTCTGATCGCCGTGGCCGGATCGAGCGATGAGGTTCCGACATATCTCGAGACCTTTGAAGGGCGCGGTCCCAACATCAGAATCCGAATGTCCGTAGCCGAGGCCTTAAGTCGGGAGTCCATGTTCGAAGAAGCGGTGCCTGTGCTCGAGCCCATCGTCTCAAACGAGGGACAGGTCCTCGAGAGGGAGTCACTCCCGTCAGTCTACGTGTTGTTGGCCGCATTGGAATGCTCCGCCGGTGACTGCCGAGCAGCTCTCGAAACACTGGAGGCGGGGCAAGGGCTGTTTCCCGACAGCGAATTGATCCGGGATGCAATCGGACGGATAAGACAGCCTTGATGATTCTGGCCAGACGGCGCCATCGACGACCCTAGCTAAATGGCAATACTGCTTCTTCTAATTGGAATTCCATTGTCGAACATTGCCGATACGCTCACGGGCGAGGCCCGCGGCACGGTTCTTGACATCGTCAGCCAGAATCCCATCGAAGACACAACCATGACGCTGACCAACGTCGACCGGGGATGGTCGAGACAGGTTCCAAGTGACGCGACCGGAAATTACGTTTTTATTCAACTTGAGCCCGGCAACTATGGGGTTACAGCCGAGAAGGAAGGCTATTACACGAGCGAACGTACCGACGTTCTGGTCCGACTCAATCAACCCAAGGTTGTGATTCCACCGTTCGAGCTTCGCAGCCTCGTTGCCACACCGACGCAACAAATCACGGTTCAGGGAGAGCAGGCGCGTGTGGCGCTCATTGATCTCACCGCTCCAGGGCCATCTCCAGCGATTCTGGCTTTCATTAACGAGCCGGGCTTCACCTCTCTGGCCTCCACACTCGACTGGACTCTCCGGTACAACTTTGACAGCCAGATGCTCGATCTTCTTCCCTTGAGGGGCAGTAGAAGTTTCGACCAACTGTCCCTGCTTTCGCCAGGGGTGTTCAGGGTACCATTTTCGGGCGGATCGGGACCTGCCGTAGGAAATGGCGTCGGTTCGACAGGCCAGTTCTCTGTGAATGGAATGCGCAGTCGAAGCAATAACTTCACCGTCGACGGGTCGGACAACAACGATGCAGACATCGGAGTACGCCGGCAAGGTTTCGTAGCCATGGTGCCGCAGACCGTCGAGAGCGTCCAGGAATTTCAGATCGTCACTGCAGGTTTTCCCGCCGAATCTGGCAGAAACACGGGCTCCATGGTGAATGCTGTGTCACGCTCGGGCCAACAAGACGTTCATGGCAGCGTCTATGGTTTCTTTACAGATGACAGGCTCGCAACGCGGGACTACTTCGACCACTCCTTCGAAGACACCGTCAACCCTTCGAACCTGAGTGGAGGCAGCTACAGCGGGCAAGACTTCGATCATTATCAACTGGGCGGTGTCGTTGGCGGCCCCATCCTTCCCGACCGCTTGTACTATTTCGTCTCCGCAGAAAAACAGAGGAGCCGTGGCGCGGCGCTCGGGCACTTTATCGTCCCGACTGTTGAAGAACGAGGGCTGAGGACCATGAACGGAGTCACTCCGATCGAAGAACTCGGTCAATTTCTTGAAACACGAGGCATTCCCTATTCTGATCAGGCAGGAAAAGGTGTCTTCTCTTTGTACCCACTTCCGAACGACTCCTCGGGTCCATTTGGCGCGAACAACTATGCGTCAAGCCGTCTCTACAGGGGAGATGGCGTGGTCCTGTCGGGCCGGGTCGACTGGTACCTTTCCTCCGCTCACAGTTTCACGGGAAGATACAACTTCACCGATGACGATTCTGTCATTCCGTTCACCGGTAACGCGATCAACTCCTCTCTGGGAACAGCGACACGAACTCAAAATGTGTCGTTGTTCTTTAACACTTCGACCGGGAACTTCGGGAACATGGTCCGATTCTCTTACGGGAGAACACACTTGGAATTCCCTGCTGATGAGGGCGATCCTCTTCTCTTCGGCTCTCTCCCGTCCGCCGATTGGCCTGCAGAATTCAGCAACAGCATCGATACCGGCTATGGGCGATTCGGGCCCTTCGGGGCCACAGGTCCCATCGGCCAGCTTCAAGTTCTGCCCTACAGTATGGTCGGCATCGACGTGTTCAACTTTCCACAGGGTCGCGTTGACAATACATTCCAGATCAGCGACTTCGTGACTTTGACCGGTGAGCGACATACGACGAAGTTTGGCTTCGACATCCGGCGGTCCCAGTTGAATAGTTTCAGCGACCGCAACAGCAGGCCGCTGGTTGTTTTCGGTAGTGGCACTGTTTCCTCCGGTTGCATGGCCAACCCCTTGTGCCCGTTCGCCACGCCGGACGGACGACTCGAGGGAACGGATCTTGCCGCGCTCGGAGCTCCTGCCGGTTTCCTCCAGACGATCAGTACGAATCCCGCAGCCGATACGACCATTGGTCTTCGCTATTCTCAGTTCGATTTCTTCTTACAGACAGACCTAAGACTCCGCTCCAACCTGAACTTGAACATCGGCGCCCGCTACGAATTGCAAACGGTCCCTCGTGAGGTGAATTCGCGAATCGAAGATACCTTTGGCGTTCGCCCCGACCAATTCAGCCACCTCGAACCGACGGGCAGTGCCCGGGATCGCTTGATCATACGAGCCGGAAATGCCGCGTTCGATCAGGCCGTGGTAGCGCTCGGGAATTTCACGGCAGGACGAGAAAAGATATATGACTCCAACGTGAGCAATATTGGGCCCCGCATCGGTTTCGCGTGGGATCCAGTGGGCGACGGTCGAGCGGTCGTTCGCGGTGGCTACAGTCTGCAATTCGACGCAAATCTCGGCGCGTTTACGAGCCAGTCCAGAAACGTGTTTCCTACGTTTGCGCCACTGAACCTTGATCTGAATTTCCGTCCGCCTAACGGTCAATTCCTGAACAGCCCGGCGTTCTTTTCGTTTCTACCGACTGACGAACCACTCATCACGCCGGGGACATTGAATGCCTACAATCTGACCGGCGACTCGTTTGCGACAGGATTAGGAACACTCTTCTTGCAGGCGCCACCGATTCCCGGCGCTAGCTTGAGTAGCAACGGCTTGGCATTCCGTTTGCCGGAACGCGATCTGGAATCTAGTTACGCACAGCATTTTGTCGTTTCAGCTGAGACACAGTTCGGCCAGCACTGGCTGGTAACCCTGAGCTACGTTGGAACAAAAGGACATAATCTAGCGCGCTTCACGAGTCCAAACGGAGGACTCATTTCAACACCTGTCCTCTTAATCTTCTCCAAGGCTGCCTTTGACGATATTGGATTTGCCGCCTACAGTCGGGAGCACGCTTGGAGGACGCGCGGTTCCGGGACTCGGGGCTTTCGATATCCTCGAAAATTCAGCCACTTCCAACTACCATTCGCTTCAATTATCAGCTGAAAAGAGATTGAGCCGGGGATTTCAATTCCGCTCAAGCTGGACCTGGTCACACACCATCGACGACATCTCGGACCCCTTCAACGGTCGCGGCTTCTTCTATCTGCCGCAGGACATTTCAGACGTTGGCGCTGAGCGCGCGTCTGCGAGTTTCGACGTGCGACATCGCCTGAGTGGATTCCTGGTTTGGGAACTACCTGGAACCGGACGATTGTTGGGGAATTGGAAAGTGGCTGCGGTCGCGGAACTTCAGGGCGGGCAACCTTTCACTGTAAATACGTCTATAGACCGAAACCACGATGGAAACCTGACGGACCGACTGGACCAAACCGCAGGATTGACGGTCAATCCAGAAAGCGAAGAAGCAATCAAACTCGATCCAGCAGTCCAGACACTCGATCTGATCGCGAAATCCGGAGAGGCTGGGCGGGTCGGTAGAAACAGTTTTCGGGGCGATGGGCTGGCGACGCTCGACACTGCGGTGTCACGAAGTTTCTCCCTGGGAGAATCTCGCTCACTCGATCTGCGTGTTGAAATCTTCAACGTCTTCAACAACACCGCTTTTGGAACGCCGATCCGGATTCTCGAGTCTCCGGGCTTCGGGCGGGCATTCGACACGCAAACCGATGCTAGAAGGATGAGACTCGCGTTGAAATTGAAGTTCTGATTCTGCGGAGGTCACCATGTATTCGACACGCACAGTTTTGCTACTTTTGCTGGTCGGCGGCCTAATGACTCTGCCTGTAAAGGCACAGGGTGGCCCGCCTTTGGGGATGGTTCTGGAGGCAAGCGGTACGGTTGAAATTGAACGCGACGGGGTCCGCGACGGAGGGCGTCTGGCTGATCTTCTTTATGCCGGCGACCGTGTCATCACCGGAACTGGGCAGATCTCATTCGTCTTTTGCCCAACCGAAAGCCGTATCAGTCTGGTCGAGAATGCAAGTATCGAGTTGACTGAAACGGGGATAACGTCCCTTGACGGACCAGAACCGACATCGAATCCTGTTCCTTGCGTTTTACCCCAGGTGTCTCTTGGCGCCGAAAGCATGGAACGCGTTGGAGCCTTGCGTGGAAGGGGATATCCGGCCATCGAACTCTATCTGGGCGGACAGATCAGTCAAATCCGGCCATCGTTCCGCTGGGGAGCCCTCGAAGGAGTCGATTCCTATCATGTCTCGCTGACGACAGAAGACGGAGCTTTCGTTTGGGAGACCGATACCAGCGATAGTTCGGCAGTGTATCCCGAGTCAATGTCAGCGCTTGAGGACGGTCAGATCTATCGGTGGGAGGTCACCGCTCGTTCGGGAAATGACATTGTGGGTCAGCAGGCAGCAAACTTGACGGTTATGGGCAACGCGTCGTTCGAGGAAGCAGAATTTGATGAAGCCCTCGTTCGCGCTGTTGCCCTTGAGAATGCCGGGTTTTATTCCGAGGCCGCGGCTGTTTATCGTCAATTCCGTGAGAGCGAAGGTGACCGTATTGGTCGCCGTCTGGCCTGGCTCTATTGGAATTCAGGCCTGATCGCAGCGGCGAACGCGGAACTGGATCGCCTGCAGTAGTTGATTCGAATGCCGAGTTTGAACAAACGGGCTGCGAGCCTGCTGGCGTGGATTTCGATCAGTGTCGCTGGCCTTGTGTTCGGCAGTGCGGTTCAAGAATCGTCGATCGGGAACTGGGTCGAACAGCGCACGTATGACCTGAGATTCGCTTATCGTGGATCACTCCCTCCTTCTACGGAAGCCCCTATTACGCTTCTGGCGATTGATGAAGAGTCTCTCGTCCGTCTGCCAGCTCCCCTCATGCTCTGGCATTCTTACTTTGCCCCAGTCATAGAAAAACTCGCCGAGAACGGTGCGGCAACCGTGGGTGTCGACTTCATCTTTTCCGACATCATTAACTTTGATCCCGACGGCCAGCGAGCGCTCAGTGCCGCTCTCCTGAGTGCAGGAACAAATGGCATGCCGGTAGTGCTTGCCTATCGCGTGGGGCGACTTGGTGTCCAGCAGCCACCTGAAGCGATACGTTTTGCCGCACTGGCTGTCGGCCACACGGTTGCGTTTGCAAATTTGACCACCGATGACGACGATTTTGTCCGACGGCAGGAAATCGTAGCCCGCTCCGCAGATGCCTTCGAACCGAGTTTTGCATTGGCCATCGCGCAAGCTTTCGCGAACAAGACGGATGGTGTCACACCAGTCAGCGATGAATCAAACGGGGCGGTCTTGATCAACTTTCGAGGACCCGAGCAATTTGAAAGAGTCTCGTTCGCCGACGCCGTCGAAGCCGCCAACGCGAACGATCTTGAATTCTTCAGACGCTTTACCGGCAGGATCGTACTGATCGGCCGGATCGGGGAAAGGGGCGATGAGGACTTCCATTCGACGCCGCAGTATTTCTGGGGCGACCGGTCGGACCCAAGCCAGCCACTGCGGACACCGGGCGTCGAAATCCACGCCAATACCATCACGACGCTCGTCGAAAGAGACGCGATCGTAGAAGTGACTTCAAATTGGCAGTGGGCGACGACGCTGGCGTTGGCCGCGACTGTGACTCTACTCGGCCTTTACCTGTCGGCATCATGGGCCGTCGGGAGCAGTCTGATCCTTGTCGGGGGATTCGTTTTGATTGCATTCGCCTTGCTGTTTCCCCTGGGTTATTGGCTTCACATTGTCGCCCCGGTATCTGCGGCTGCTCTGTCGATGGGGTCATCCCAGGTGTGGAACTACGTTCGGGAGGGCCGCGAGAAGAGGTATCTGCGTAGTGTATTTAAACGATACGTCAACGATGCCGTCATCGAGAAAATATTGGAGTCTGCCGAAGGCCTTTCTCTCCAGGGCGAAACGAAAGAAGTCAGCGTCCTGTTTGCTGATATTCGGAATTTCACCTCACGCTCAGAGGGAATTCCAGCGGAAAAGCTCGTACTTCTGCTCAACCGGTATTTCGAAGGGATGGTCAAGGCGATACAGAGTAACGGGGGAATGATTGATAAGTTCATCGGAGACGGCATCATGGCCCTGTTCGGGGCGCCCCTGGAGGACAAAGACGCGCCATTGAATGCGGTGAAAGCGGCACTCGACATGATTGCCGCACTGGAACAATTGAACAAAGATCTAGTCGAAGAGGGACTCGAACCGATCGGCATCGGTGTCGGTGTTCATACCGGTCAGGTGGTAATCGGAAATGTTGGATCGCCGGAACGGATGGAATATACGGCGATTGGAGATGTCGTCAATACAGCCTCGCGTATCGAAAGCCTGACTCGCAAGTTCGATGCAGATATCCTGATCAGCGCGGATACCTTCAGGGCGGTCGGGGAGGCTGTGCGAACCCATTATCGGGGATCGGCAGAGGTCAAAGGGAAAGCGCATCTCGTCGAAATTTATCAAGTATTGCCCTAGCGTGCGGTCGGAAGGAATGAGACACGAAATCCGGCAACAATTCGTTCTGCTCGTCCTCGTTTTGTTCGGAGGATTGGGTTGGCAGGGCTACGCCCAGGACACGTTGCAACTGGGCTATGGCGTGGTGCGTCTGGAGAGTGGGACGGGGGTTCCGGAATCGACGGCCGTGGTTGGCCTGAAGAATGGCGACGGCGTTCTGGTGACCGAAGCCGGCATCGGCGCGGTGGAACCGATCGAGAGGGGCCGGATTTTTGTGGATGCCGCCCGAACCCAAACCCTATTAGCTCTGGTGAATCCGGGGACCGGCTCGGCGCTGGTGAACCTGGTGTTGCGGGACGGGAGCGGAACGACGGTGGGGGAAAAGAGCCTGCCGATAAACCCGGGTGAACACGTGCTCCAATTCGCGGACGAACTCGGAACCGGACCGGGGTTTGAGGGCAGCCTGACCTTTGAGAATGGGGCCGGATTGGGAGCGACCGCAATCCGGTTGGGAACGAACGGATTCGGCGAACCCGTGTTTACAACCCTGCCGGTGGTGAATCTCGAATCCGAAGCGGGCACTGGGGAAACTGTGTTGCCGTTGGTGGCCGTTGGAGGCGGGTTCCGGACCCAGGTGATGCTAGTCAACCCCGGCGGGGAGAGTATTTCCGGGCGAATCCGGCTCGCGGGATCGGACGGGACTCCGTTGGAAGTGGACTGGGACGGGGCGCCCGCTTCAGAGGCGAGCTATCAGATCGCCTCCCATGGGGTCTACCGGGCCGAGCTGAGCGGAGATGCGGGCGTGTTCGGGGTAGGGTATGCGCGGGTGACTCCCGAAGCAGGTGTGACACCATCGGCGAGTGCGGTGGTTCAACTCTGGAATGGGGAGGCGTTGGTGACCGAAGCCGGCATCGGAGAAGCGGCGGAAACCACCGCTGCGCGGATTTCGCTGGACAACGTGGGACGGCAAACCGTGGTGGCGATAGCCAACCGGGGGACGGCATCGGCGGCGGTGGAGTTCGTCCTCCAGGACCGGTTTGGAGCCGAACAGGAGCGGGAGACGCAGACCATTGCGGCCGGAGGATATTTTCTAGCGACGGCACAGGACCTGTTCCCCACCGTGGCGAGCGGCTACACCGGGCAGATTGAGATTCGGAGTTCGGTCCCTGTGGCACCCGTCACGCTGGGGTTCACCTTCAATACGCGGGGAGAGGTGGTGCTGGCGACGCTGCCGGTGGCCGATCTGACCGGGCCCCAGACCGCGGCGATGAAGGTGTTTCCGACGGTCGTGATCGGCGCTGGGTTTGAGACACGGATGGTGTTCCTCAACGGGGAGACGTCCCAAGTCGGGCTGGAGTTCTACGAAGCGAACGGGACATCGATGACCGTCCCGTTGGGTCTGGAGACCTCCAACCAGTTTACGTTCGACTTTGCGGCCAATGAAGGTCAACGTTTGTTCCCCGGCGATACAGCGACGGTCGCAACGCTGTCGCTGAGGGACCTGGTGACGAACCAATCGAGCGAGGAAGTCAACGTGAACGTCGACGGTTCTGTCCGTCTGCGGGTCCTGGTTCTCGATAGCAGTGGGAAGTCACGCGACGATTTTGCTGTGACTTACAGCAGCCTCAGTACAGACATCGCGAGCGTAGACACAAGCGGAAACATCCAGGGCATCACGACTGGCTTTTCCACTTTGACCCTTAGCTCGGGTAACGCGATTGCGACTGCAACCATTGCGGTAACCGATGTCGTATCCGGGGTTACGGGCTTTGATGCCATTGGCGTCGCGCAGGATGAGTCGGGCACGCTGTACCTGGCCTCCAGTGAATCTCATACCGTACTGGCGGCCGCCGATCTGACCCAGGCACCTGAACTTTATGCGGGCGTGGAGGGCAGCCCGGGGTTGAAGAATGCGGCTCGACTGGAATCTCAGTTCAGCAATCCCGCCTACCTGTCTTTCAGCAACGCCGAGGGCGACCTCTATGTGAGCGACGGCTCGAACCATGTCATCCGCCGCATACAGCCTGGAAACGATGGGCAAGTGGAAACCCTCTCCGGAACGGGTGTGGCCGGAAATGCCGACGGGCTATCGGCGTCGTTTGACAACCCTCAGGGCATCGCGCTCGACGGGCGGGGAAACATCTGGGTGGCCGATTCCGGAAACCATACGATTCGACGGATCAACCTCGAGAGCGGCGAGACCGAAACTCTCGCGGGTTTGGCGGGCAACGCGGGTTTGGCGGACGGAGTCGGTTCGGCGGCACGGTTCAATACGCCGACTGGAATTGCACTCGAGGTCGAGTCCCTGGCCCAGCAGCTGCAGAGGGAACTCTCAGGAGACCCACCGCCTCCGATACGGATGCTCGTGACGGACTCGAACAACGGAGTGGTTCGCCGGGTCTGGGAGACGGGCCAAGTTGACACCATAACTTCGCTTGCCTCCGCTTCAGCGCTTCGAGCGGGTGAAGGGAATTCGAAAAGTTCCGCCGAATTGGCGGCAACAGCTCTGCAGTTTTCCGCGCCAGCCGGCATCGCCTCCGACGCGTTCGGAAACATTTACGTCACCGAGCCGGGCATCGACCAGGTGCGTGTGATTCTGCCCAACGGCCGCGTCCGACGTCTGGGACAGCGAAACACATTTCAAGAGCCGCGTGGAGTGCTCGTCACCGACGATGGAAAGGTTCTCGTGTCCGACAGGCAGAGCCTGGCCCGGTCCATCGAGTTCGGGGCTCCGACAATCGGGAGCATCTCGCCCCTGAAAATCTTGAACACCGGCGGCGAGAGCGTGATCATTCGCGGGAGCAATTTCGCTCCCGGAACGCTGGTCCTCCTCGGCAGAGTCGGGATAGACGCCACAGTGGAGAGCAGCGGCCGCATCACGTTCACGGCCCCTCCGGCGGAGAGCGGGATCCGGACCTTGACGATTCTGAACCGGGGAGGCGTCGCCCAGACCCCCCTCTGGGTCGATGCCGTGGGGCTCACCGAAACTGCGGCGGGCAATATCACAACCGTTGCCGGTGGCAGCGATTTTGTCGGTGACGGACTCAAAGCGCGCCAGGCGGCGATCGGCTCTCCTTTTGCCACGGCATTTGTTCGGGGCCGGGGCGCCATGCTGATCGTTGACCGCGGAAACAACCGCATCCGTCGCTACGACTTCAAGACGGGAATCATCACAACGATCGCGGGCACCGGCGATCGGGAATCGTCCGGCGACGGCGGACCCGCCGTTGCCGCCGCCCTCAACAGGCCGGCCGATGTCCTCGTCGACCGGGTGGGCAACGTCTTCATAGCGGAAGATAGGGGACATCGCATCCGGATGATCGACGCGGCGACGGCCGTCATCACGACCATCGCCGGCACTGGAGCGCGAGGGTATTCCGGAGACGGGGGTCCCGCCGTTTCTGCGCAAATGTCACGACCTATAGCCCTCGCGCTCGATGCCGAGGGTCGTTTGCTGGTTGCCGAGTTTACGAACCACGTCATCCGCCGAATCGATCTTTCTGACCAGACGATCTCCACGATCGCCGGAACCGGAGAACAGGGCTTTTCCGGTGATGGTGGCCCCGCAACGGCGGCCAAGCTGAACCTCCCCCAAGGGATTGTCCCCGATGCTTCCGGCAACCTGTTGATCTCCGACAGCAGGAACAATCGCATCCGTCGCGTGGACACCGGAACCGGTGTGATCACGACCATTGCCGGAACCGGAGAGCAGGACTTTTCTGGTGATGGTGGCCCCGCAACGGCGGCGAGCTTGAACCAGCCCGGTGGGATTGCCGCGGACGCAAGCGGAAACCTCTACCTGGCCGACCGCCGCAACAACAGGGTCCGCCGAATCGATAGCGAGACCGGTTTGATTTCAACGATCGCCGGCGGGGATTCTCAGGGCTTTGCAGGAAACAATGGACCGGCGACGGACGCACTTCTGCACGGCCCTCAGAGCGTTACGGTCAACCGAAACGGTAATTTCATCGTCATCGCCGACACCCGCAACAACAGGGTCCGACGGGTGCGGGGGCGCGACGACAGCATCCGGACCCTGGCGGGAAATGGCGAGGCGCGAATCATCGGGGACGATGCTCCTGCCACCGCCGCGGGCCTCTACGGGCCATCGGACCTGGCATTCGACTTATCGGGAAACCTGGTTGTGGCCGACAGGTATAATCATCGCGTTCGCTCGATTGATTCGGGCTCCCGGAGGATCACCTCAATCGCTGGGGGCGGGAACGAAGGGCTGCGGGCCGGTCGCGGCAGCGGCGGCTATGGGGGGGACGACGGGCCTGCACTCGACGCTTCGCTGGACGAACCAAACGGGGTCTTGATCGACGCGGCGGGAAATGTCGTGATTGTCGACCGCAGAAACAATCGCATCCGGGAGGTCGACCGGGCGACGGGAAACATTCGGACGATCGCGGGCACCGGGGGGCAGGGTGATTCTGGCGACGGAGGGCCAGCCGTCGAGGCCGAAATCTTCGAGCCGAGGGGCATCGCCTCAGACAGCGCAGGGAACCTGTATTTCAGCGACACCGGGAATAACAGGGTGCGCCGGATTGATCGGGAGACCGGCGTGATCACGACAGTGGCCGGTAACGGGCCAAGAGGCTTCTCGGGAGATGGTGGATCGGGGGTCGAGGCCTCCCTGGATGGTCCCGTGGGACTCGCCTTCGACGCGGCTGACAATCTTTTCATCGCCGACGTTTTCAATCACCGGATCCGAAGGGTGGATGCCGTGACGGGCGTGATCACGACAGTTGCGGGGAGCGGCGCAGTCGGACGCGGTGAAGGGAGCTTCTCTGGAGACGAAGGTCTTGCGACCGAAGCCCAGCTCAACTTCCCCATCGATGTCACCGTAGATACGGCCGGCAACTTGTGGATCGCCGACTTCCTCAACAACAGAGTGCGACGCGTCAGCGGCACAACCGGCCTCATCACGACAGTGGCCGGAAGTGGACCGTTCGGTTCGAGGGTGGAGGCTTCCGGAGACAACGGCCCCGCGACGTCGGCCACGCTAAAGTTTCCCCGAGCCGTGGTTCTCGACTCGAACGGGAACCTGTTCATCGCGACCTCGGCCGGCCGCGTTCGGGCTGTCCGCGGGATCGGGAATCAGTGATTGAATGGCGTCAGCCCGGCGCCGTGGCCATGTTGGCGTCGGCCATGCTGGGCGTTCGAGCAACTGTTTGTTAGGATTTAAACCATGATCCGCACATTGAAACGTACCGCTTCCGTCTTCTTCATGCTGGCAGTCGTCCTGGCTCTGCCGGCCCAGGATACCGACTCGGAACCGTCTCTCTCGATGCCCGCTCCCCTCGTCTACGAAGAACATCAGTTGAGTAACGGGCTGAGCGTCATCACGCATGAGGATCACTCCGCACCCGTCGTGAACGCCCAATTGTGGTATCACGTGGGCTCCAAAAACGAAGTCGAGGGACGAAGCGGATTTGCCCACCTGTTTGAACACCTGATGTTCCAAGGCTCGGAGAACGTGGCCCCCGAAGAGCACTCCGCACTGATTAATGGCGTTGGCGGCGTCATGAACGCCTATACCAGCGATGACGTGACGGTTTACTGGGAAACAGTGCCGTCCAACTACCTGGAACGGGTGCTCTGGCTTGAAGCCGATCGAATGCGCTCGCTCGACGTGTCGGAGGAGAACTTCTCTTCAGAGCGGGAAGTGGTGAAGGAAGAACGCAGGGTGCGGGTGGAGAGTCCACCCTACGGCGACCTGTTCGAAACACTCTATGCAAGCGCATTCGACGTTCACCCATACGGCCATACGCCAATCGGAAGCATGGAAGATCTCGACAACGCGACGATAGCCGACGTCCGCGATTTCTACGAAACCTACTACGTGCCGTCGAACGCTTACCTGATCCTCGCGGGGGATTTCGAAACCGAGCAGGCGATGGTCTGGATCGAAGAGTACTTCGGGGACATTCCTGCCGGACAAGATCCGGTTCCGAGGGTTACAGTTCGAGAACCCGCCCATGACGCTGAGCGCCGCGTTGCACGGGAAAAGGCGGTACCGCTAGCGGCATACGTGGCGGGCTATTACGTCCCGGAAGACGGGCATCCCGATTCGTATCCCCTAGTGATCGCTTCGAGTATTCTTGCCGAGGGGCGCAGCTCGCGCGTCTATACATCCCTCGTGTACGAAAGCCAACTCGCGCTCCAGGCCGACTCTGGAGCGAGTTTCCGCGAACACCCCAACCTGTTCTTCGCCTTCCTGATCATGAACCAGGGAGCGTCGATCGAGGACGGTGAAGCCCGATTGAACGCCGAATTCCAGCGCATGATGGAAGAGCCTGTGACCGAAGAAGAATTGGAAAAGGCCAGAAATCAGATGCGAGCCTCCTACATCATGGGACGGCAATCGGTGCAAGACAAAGCCGGCGCCCTGGGCCACGCCGCGGTAATCCACCAGGACACGGCATCGGCAAACGACGAACTGGAGCTCTTTCTGAACGTAAGCGCCGAAGACATCATGCGCGTGACCCGGCAATACCTGAACCCGGAAAACCGGACGGTCCTCACCGTTGTGCCCCCGGGAGAATAAGACTGTGCTCGGAAAAACTGTCATCAAACTAATCGTCGCCATCTTGTTGTCTTCGGGACTGAGCTCGCACGCACAAAGACAGGAACCGCCCGCGGCACTGCCTCTCGGCCGGGTCGATTTTCCGCCTTACCAGGAACGGACTTTGGAGAACGGCCTGCGTGTATTCGCTATCGAACATGACGAACAGCCGGTGATCTCGATCCAATTGATCGTTGCCGCAGGGAGCGCCAATGACCCCGCCCAACTTCCGGGACTCGCGACCTTTACAAGCGATTTGTTGATGAGCGGAACAGGAACGCGGAGCGCTCAGGAAATTGCCGGAGTGATTGACTTTGCGGGCGGTGACATCTCGACCCGGGCAGCACGCGAAGCCATAATCGTTTCGGCATCGGTTCTCGCCGACAGCACGGCCCTGGCCTTCGAACTGCTTCGGGACATCGTGCTCGATCCCGCGTTTGCACCCGCGGAAATCGAACGCCTGCGGGCGCAAACGGCTTCGGCCATGTCTGCCAACCTTCAGGATCCGGACTTCATCGCCGACACCGTTTTCAATGTGGCACTTTATGGTGACCACCCCTACGGCCATCCCGCCGATGGAACCCTGTCTTCTGTTCAACGCATTCAAAGAGAGGATATCGTCCGGTTTCACGACACTTACTTTGCGCCAAACATGACTTCAGTTGTTGTCGCTGGAGCACTCGAACCTTCCGAGGCGTTTCGACTGGTGGAAGAGTGGTTCGGCGAGTGGCAGGAAAGGGACGTCATGCCCCTGGATCTGACGCTCTCGGAGCGGCTGGAAAGTCGACGCATCATCGTTATCGATAATCCCGACAGCGTCCAGACAGAAATACGCATCGGTCAGACCATGGTCGCGCGAACCGATCCGGACTACTTTCCGATTCTGGTCGCGAGCGACGTGCTGGGAGGGCCGCAAGGACGCCTGGGAGACGTCTTGAGAGAAGAACGCGGACTGACCTATGGGGCTTATGAGGCAATCGTTCCGCGGATCGGTCCCGGAAGCCTCTACGCGGCGACGGAAACCCGAACCGAGGCAACGATCGAGGCAATCGAATTGATTCTGGCGGAAATCGAGCGATTGCGAACCGTCCGCGTTCCCGAAGACGAATTGGAAGAGGTGAAAGCTTTCCTCATCGGCAGCTTCCCACTGACGATAGAGACGCCGAACAATCTGAGCAGTCGTCTGGCTGCCCTGTCGATTTACAACCTTGGAGCCGACTATCTCGCTACATATAGGGACGCATTGGCTGCAATTACCTCCGAGGACATCGCCCGCGTTGCGAGTGAGCAAGTTCTTGATGATGAGGTTCTCATCGTGCTCTTCGGGAACGCGGATGCCTTCCTGGAAGAACTCGAATCTCTGGGGCCGGTCGAAGTGATCCCGCTCTCCGGTTTGGACCTGGATTCCCCCGCGCTTAAGCGAACCACCGTACAATAAACGGCTCAATGGGAGCCTCCTCTGCGCCGAAAAACGATCCTGCCAGTATTTTCGGGTGGTGCATGTACGATTGGGCCAACTCCGCGTACGTCACCACGGTTTCAGTCGGGCTGCTGGGCCCCTATCTGCTCAACGTGGTTATCCCGGATTCCGGCGTCGTCCTATTCGGAACTGAATTCGGCGCATCCAGCCTGTTCCCGTTAGCGGTTGGAGTTTCCGCGGCAATAGTGTTTCTGCTCGCTCCTGTGCTCGGCGCCATCGCGGATTTTTCAGGAGCAAAAAAACGCTTCCTACTCTTCTTCGCCTATATGGGTGCGCTGGCGACGTTACCCCTGTATTTCTCCGGATCCGGGGACGTTCTGATCACCCTGCTGCTCTTCGTCGTGGCCCAGACTGCCTTTGTCGCCGCCAACGTTTTCTACGATGCTTTCCTGCCCAATATCGCATCAGACGATGACATGGATCGCGTATCCGCAAAGGGCTACGCCTATGGCTACGTGGGCGGGGGACTGCAGTTCGCGATGAGTCTGTTGTTGGTTGTGGGATACGAACAGGTAGGAATCACCCAGGAACGAGCGGTTCAAATTGCCATGGCGACGGCCGGCATCTGGTGGGCCGGCTTCACGTTATTTACGCTCCGGTACCTCAAGGAAACCCGCACTGAGACTCCGTTGCCGGACGCGTATCGGCGCATGGGCAGCTTGGTCGGATACCTGGCCCTCGGATTCTCCCGCACGATTCAAACGACCCGAAAAGTCGGACGGTATCGTCATCTGGTTTTGTTTCTCATAGCTTTCATGCTCTATAACGATGGAATCCAAACCGTACTGTCGGTAGCCAACCTGTACGGAGCTGACGAGTTGGGATTGGGTTACGGGGCACTGCTCGGCACCCTGTTGATGATACAGTTCGTCGCCATCGGCGGGGCCTTGTTCTTCAGCTGGCTGGCGGGCCGCATCGGCACCAAGCAAACGGTCATGCTAACGCTGGTCATCTGGTCCGTCGCCGTTAGCTATGCCTACTTCATAGAGACAGCGACGGAATTTTTCATACTCGGCGGCGTGATCGGTGTTGTGCTCGGAGGTTCCCAGGCGCTGAGCCGGTCCTTCTATGGTTCCATGATTCCGGCCGAGGCGAGTGCGGAATTTTACGGCTTCTACTCTGTGTTTTCCAAGTTCTCCGCCATCTGGGGACCGTTCGTCTTTTTCTTCATCAACCAGCTCACAGGATCGTCCCGGAACGCGATCGTTTCGTTGATCATATTCTTCGTCCTCGGGCTCGTACTGCTCTACTTTGTCGATGAAGACAAGGCTCGACTGGCAAGAAACGAAAGCGCTTTTTGAGCCCAACAGACTGTATCGGTGCTCTGCTATAATCAGGGATTGATACTGAGAGGCGGCGCAAACAGAGCCACGGCCGATGCATCCTGAACGGCCTCAAGAAGTCGACCTACTGTCTGATTCCGGACAGGATCCATCTGATCAGAAGCAATTTCAGACAGCGGTTGGAGAACGAATCGGCGTCCCGCGTATCGCGGATGCGGAATTTCGAGGTCCTGGCTCTGAACAACACGATCGTCAAACAGAATGATGTCGATATCCAGCGTGCGGGGCCCGTTACTCAAATGCCGGTGACGCTGGCTGGAGTTTTCGATCTCGAGGCAAACCCGCAGAAGGTCTTCTGGTTCAAATTCCGTTTCGGCTTCCACGGCAGTGTTCAAAAACCAGGGCTGGGAGAGGATCTCCTTCGGCTGGGTCGAGTACACTGAGGCGGATCGAAGAACGGAGATACCGTGGGCTTCCAAACCGGACAGGCCGGATTTCAGGTGTCCCAGGCGATCGCCAAGATTGGAACCCAGAGCCAGGTAACACCGAAACATGCAACCATTAGAACATGCTGGCCTATTCAGCCTGACCCCCTGTCCTTGCCCGGGTCGGGGCGGGTAGTCAGGCCGGGCAAGAGGGGACAGTTGCCGTCACACTAGCGGGGAGACGCACTCAATATCCATGAAAACGAATCTGACGCAGACTCCTCTCGAAGACCTCGTCGTCATCGACATCGACTATTTCGAGGACGAACGCGGGTTTTTCATCGAATCCTGGAACCAAAGAGAATTCGCGGCAGCGGGTCTGGATCTCCAGTTCGTGCAGGACAGTCACTCACGTTCCAATCAGGGCGTGTTGCGCGGATTGCACTATCAGGACATGACTGCTCCGATGGGAAAGCTGGTCCGTTGCACGCTGGGTGCTGTATTCGACGTCGCCGTTGACCTTCGCGTGACATCCCCCTCGTTCGGAAAGTGGTTCGGCGTCGAATTGGGCGAGGAGAACAAGAGGCTCATCTATGTCCCCGTCGGCTTTGCTCATGGGTTTGCGACTCTCTCTGACGTCGCCGAAATTCAATACAAGCAAACAGGCTTCTACGCTCCCCCGGCGGAAGGATCCATACGATGGGATGATCCCGACATCGGGGTCGACTGGCCTCTCGCTGATCCGATCCTGTCGGACCGCGATCAAAGCGGAATGAGTTTCGCCGAGTACAAGAATAATCCCGCCTTCTGATCGGGTATTCCCTGTTCGCTGGGGTTTACGGGTTTTCTCTCGACGAAGTACTCGCAGCTTCTGATAAAAACTCAGAAATTCTTAAGGGCAAATGGCATCGGCCATGGTGTGCGCCAGGGTGGTGATGAATGGCGATAAAGGCATCAGGTCTTTTCCGTCGGAGACGACGATCTGCTTCTTCTCGACGGCGGAAATCAGGCGCAAGAAAGGATCATCCCGCATCCAGCGCTGCAGCTCCTCGTCGCCTTTGCCCGGTACCGACCATGTAAAGACCCACTCCGGGTTCCAGCCCATGATCGCCTCGCTTTCGATTCTCTCGTAGGTGTGGAGCCCGCCTCGCGCGGCTACGTTGATACCCCCGACCAGGCGCACAAGATCATGAAACAGGGTCTGGTCACCATAGCTGAATCCCACCATGGACAGGCCAAATATGCTGACCTCGGGGTGAGGCTCGATGCACTGTTCCGCGATTTCAGCGATCTCTCGTTCAAACCGCTCCCGCTCCTGGCGAGCCATCTCGTCCTGACCGGTGATGTAGCCGAGCACGGTGATGTTCTCGCCCACCTGCTCTAGGTTGGTATTCAGCGTGTCCAGACCGAACACGGGAATCCCCGCCGCCTCAAGCTGGTACACGGCCTCTCCGCCAGACGAGGCAGATTCGATCACCAGATCGGGTTCGAGCCGCAGGATGGTCGCGACATCATTCGCGACATCAGGTTGATACTGCTCCATCAGGCCCAGCAGGTTGCTGAACTCTTCGTCGTAGGCAGAGGGACTGACACCCACGACGAATTCCGGCGGAACGACTTTGTAGAGGTACTCGTCGGTGTTCGAGGACAGCGACACGATCCGTTGCGGTGGGGCTTCGAGTTTAATGGTGCCGCCCCGGGGGTCCATCGCCGTTCGGGGATAGGCGAGTGGCCCCAGCCGTCCGAGCGAGACGTCGACGCTCGGGCGCTCCACCTGCGCCTGGGCCGGGATTAGAGCCACGCTCAACAAGACACACATTGTGCTGAACAGATTGGTCAGAAGTAAGTTGCGATGTCGCACGGCTGGTCCTCCTCTGTTGGTAGTCGCCGTCGAGGAACGCTCTGTTGCCATCGTCGAACGAAGCTTCAGTCAAAGTGTAGTTTGCCTGGATCTCCGTGGGTGCACGTACGTGAAACTGGCCACAGGATGTCTCCTGTAGCGTGAATGCTGTCGCTTAGTTGCCTCCCGTGCAAATGGCATCGGCCATGGTGTGCGCCAGGGTGGTGATGAATGGCGATAAAGGCATCAGGTCTTTTCCGTCGGAGACGACGATCTGCTTCTTCTCGACGGCGGAAGTCAGGCGCAAGAAAGGATCATCCCGCATCCAGCGCTGCAGCTCCTCGTCTCCTTTGCCCGGTACCGACCATGTAAAGACCCACTCCGGGTTCCAGCCCATGATCGCCTCGCTTTCGATTCTCTCGTAGGTGTGGAGCCCGCCCCGCGCGGCTACGTTGATACCCCCGACCAGGCGCACAAGATCATGAAACAGGGTCTGGTCACCATAGCTGAATCCCACCATGGACAGGCCAAATATGCTGACCTCGGGGTGAGGCTCGATGCACTGTTCCGCGATATCGGCAATCTCTCGTTCAAACCGATCTCGCTCCTGGCGAGCCATCTCGTCCTGGCCGGTGATGTAGCCGAGCACGGTGATGTTCTCGGCCACCTGCCGCAACTCTGTGTTCCGCGTGTCCAGACGGAACACAGGAACCCCTGCAGCCTCAACCTGGAACAAGAGGTCTCCGCCAAGTGCGGCGGATCCGATCACCAGATCGGGTTCGAGCTCCAGGATGGTTGCGACATCGTTGGCGACCACGGGATGATACTGCGCTATCAGTCCCAGCAAGTTGCTGAACTCTTCGTCGTAGGCCGAACTGCTGACACCCACGACGAGTTCCGGAGGAACCACTTTGTAGAGATAATCGTTGGTGGTCGTCGACACTGACACGATCCGTTGCGGCGGGGCTTCGAGTTTAATAGTGCCGCCCTGGGGACCCATCGCCAGCCTTGGGTAATCGAGTGGCCCCAGACGTCCAAGCGAAGCGGCGACCCTCGGGCGTAGGGACTGCGACTGGGCCTGCACCGCGATTGGAGCTACGCTCAACAGAACGCATACGATGTGGATAAGATTCGTCAGAAGAAGCTTGCGATGTCGCACGGCCAGCCCTCCTCTCGTTGGTAGTCGCCGTTCAGTGACGCTTAGTTGTTTCCGGTACAAACAGCATCGGCCATGGTGCGCGCCCGCGTGGTGATAAATGGCGACAAACGCCTCGTGTCTCTTCCGTCGGAGACGACAATCTGCTTCGTCCGCGCGGCAGAAGTCTGGCGCAGGTAGGGATCCTCCATCCAGCGGCCCAGTTCCTCGGCCTCTTTGCCAGGTACCGACCAGGTAAACACCCACTCCGGGTTCCAGCCCATGATCGCCTCGCTATCGGCTCTCTCGTAAGTGTGGAGCCCACCTTCCGCCGCCACGTTGATACCACCGACCAGGCGTACCAAATCATGAAACAGGGTCTGGTCGCCATAGCTGAATCCAGTCATGGAATGGCCAAACATACGTGCCTCGGGGTGAGGCGCGGCGCATCGTTCCGCAATTTCGTAAAGCTCTCGTTCAAACCGTTCCCGCGCCTGGCGTGCCATCTCATCCTGGCCGGTGATGTAGCCGAGCACGGTGATGTTCTCGGCCACCTCCTCCAACTTGGTGTTCAGCGTGTCCAGGCGGAACACCGAAATCCCCGCCGCCTCAAGCTGGCCTACAAGGTCCCCGCCAGAGGACGCGGATCCGATCACAAGATCGGGTTCGAGTCCCAGGATGGTCGTGACGTCGCCAGCGACATCCGGATGGTACGGCGCCATAAGCCCCGACAGATGGCTGAATTCTTTATCGTAGGCCGAGGGGCTGACACCCACGAGAAGCTCCGCTGGAACAACCGTGTAGAGGTACTCGTCGGTGTTCGAGGACAGGGACACGATCCGCTGTGGCGGGGCTTCAAACCGGACTGTGCCGCCAAGGGGGTCCATCGCCGTTCTCGGATAGTCGAATGGCCCCAGTCGTCCACGCAACGCGTCGACCCTCGGGCGCTCCAACTGCGATTGCGCCTGTGCCGGGATTAGAGCCACGCTCGACCAGACACATATCAGGCAAAGCAGCTGGGCCATAAGTAGTTTGCCATGTCGCACGGCGGGTCCCCCTCTTCTGAAGATCGCCGCCGCCAGGAAACGCCTTCTTCTCATCGTTTTAGCCCTGCCGCGACGAGTTGAAATACTCCGGCAGACCCTGCTTGGTTTCGATCAGGATTTCGAGTAGATCGCGCCGACGGACGGCGCCGAGCTCGGCGAAACCGCTGTCGGTGACGCTTCCCGTCAACACACCATAAAGTCTCTGGTAGATCTGCTCGCGTGCCGCCTCGGGCAAGCCGTCGAAGCTTCGGCTGTAGATCATGTATGAGAGTGGATACTGGAACAGTCGCGTCTGGAGATCAAAATCTCGCAGTGATCTGCCCTCGCTGTCACGCGGACCACGCTCTGGAAACGTTCCGCTGAACGTGGAAACGCCCTCAATAGGCGATTCCATCGGAGTCTCGCCAACGAACAACATATAGGAAACGAGCTTGTCGACCTCCGCCGCGAGTTCCTCGGCAGGCAAGGGAAACGTCTCCGATGCACGGAACTGCGCGCCCACGCTCGTTAACAGGTTGATCATTCCAGTCTGATGTTCCAATGTCATCAGGGCGACTATGTCGCTAGTCGGCTCAAGGTACTTGGATATGTCGAAGCGGTCAGCCAACGAGGTGATATTGCCCGTTTCAGACGTGTCCAGCTCATACGGCTGGTCGGGGTCGGATGCCATGGCGTTGCCGCGGTGCGTGATGTCGCCGTGGGTGCCCGTCACGTAGAAACCACCCCAGCGATCCTCGAACGGCGAACGGTGATTGGTCAACTGGAACAGGCCTTCGCCGTCGTGACGTGCCGTCCCAGTTGGAGTCGGGAACACGCTTGCCACGATTAGTCCTGGCGCATACCGGTTCACCGGACCGTGGCATGCTGCGCATCCGAACTCACGCTGAAAATGCGGGCCGCCCTCAATGCCCTCGCCCTGGTTACTTGAATCCGGCCCTGCCGGATTCAAGTTGGTCCCCGTGTTGTCTTCCGCGCTCGCGGGTCCCGCCTGATCAAAGGTGTAGAAAAGCAGGCCCTCGTCGGGATCGAGCGATGCAAACTCCAACAGTGAACTGTCCTGAACGACACCCAGCATGACGTCGTCGTTGAAGTACAGCGCTCGTGGCTTCTCCGGGCTGATCACAGTCGCCTGGAAGCTGGTTTTGGAAAAAACCAGCACCTGGGAATCCGGGTTCAGGTCGAGGTGCTCCATCAGGCTGGGCACATAGCGAAAGTCATCGCTGTGTTCGAGCTCCACTTCGCCCGCTTCAAGCTTCTCGTTCAGTTGCCCGACCGGATCATTTACCTGCCGAGTGGTTTGCGCAGCCAACGTCCAGGTCATGACGAAAGCCACTGCGATAGAAAAGACTGGTGTCATTGGCCGCATCGTTAAAGTTCCTCTACGTTTCCCGTTTCTCAAGAGGTGGTCCCGATTACCTTTGCTCATCGAACCCCTAGTGGTCCCCGTTAAACAGACTGTAACTTATCAAGATTTCGCCGGCCGCGCTGGACTTTAGCAAGGATGTCGGAAGCCGTTGCAGTCCAGATGAAGGGTTTCGGGTCTTCATTGTGACGAGCGAGGTAGTCCTCCACGGCCTGGATCAACTCGGGGACCGAGCGGAAAACGCCACGCCGGAGTCGTTGCTCGGACAGATCCCGGAAAAAGCGCTCGACCATGTTGAGCCACGACGCACTGGTTGGCGTGAAGTGCACATGAAAACGCTTGTTACGCTTGAGCCAGTTGACGACTTTCTGATGTTTGTGAGTCGCATAGTTGTCGCAAATAATGTGGATCTCCTTATCTTTCGGCATGGCGCGTTTGATCTGATTCAGAAACCGGATCCATTCCTGATGGCGATGCTTTGGCATGCAGGTTCCGATGACCGAACCGTCCAGGATGTTGAGCGCGGCGAAAAGCGTGGTTGTCCCGTTACGTTTGTAATCGTGGGTCATGGTGCCACACCGCCCCTTCTTCAGAGGTAACCCGGGTTGCGTGCGGTCCAGGGCCTGCATCTGGCTCTTCTCATCGCAGGACAAGACAATGGCGTTTTCCGGTGGGCTCAGATACAGACCGACCACATCCTCCAGCTTTTCGGCGAATCGTTTGTCGTTGGATAGTTTGAAGGTTCGTGACAGATGAGGCTTCAGTCCATGGACCCGCCAGATTTTCCCGACCGTGGACTCGCTCACGCCAACGGCCTTCGCCATCGAGGCCCGACTCCAGTGCGTCGCGTTCGGGGGCTTCTCTTCCAGTGTCTTCTTGACGATCCGGGCTCGCTTCCGGCGACTGATCGTGGGAATCCGTCCGCTTCGCGGCGCATCCTTTTCGATCCCAGCCAAGCCCTGTTCCACAAAACGATTGCGCCAGCGGCCCGCTTTCTGGCGCGTGATCTCCAAGCGGGCGGCGATCTCATAATTGTTCCGACCTTCAGCGGCCAGTAATACAATTCGGGATCGTTCCGCCAACCGGACCGATGTACTCCGGCTTCGACTCAGTCGCTCCAACTCCATCCGCTGCTTGTCATCCAATTCAATGGTCGGTGCTTTCCTCATTCTCTATTGGACGTTGGAAAGCTATTTTAGTTACATTACTTCGAGCGGGGTACACTAGCCTAGTCGAGGCCGGAGGATCAACCGACTGAAGAGTTCCTGAATTCTTCGTCAGGACGGATAACGGCGATGCAGACAAGATAGAAGAAGTTTGGAAACAGCCGTTGCCCACTGAGAGAACATCCAGCTATTCACACAATACGTTCAGCTGTTCCCTTGATCTCCAGCCTGCAGACGTTCGACGCGCCATGTCGGACGCATTAGCTTTCCGAAACGGCGACCGTGCCGCCGGAGCCGTTTGACCATAGCCCAAAGTGTGCTGCCGCTCAAAACGTTGCCCCCGATACTCAGCAGGATGACCGCAAGGTCCCAGAGTGGACGACGCTCGTAGAGAAAAGGGACATCGAACTCGTGCAGGGCGTTATAGAGCCAACGCCTCATCCGGCTGAAGCGGGTTTGCTGAGAAACGGTCCCGCGCTGAGGATCCAGATACAGCCAACTCCGTTGATCGTCCAGATAGCGGACCCTCAACACCGGTAGCGGACGCGCATTGTCTCGGCTCCGATAGTAATTGTCGTATTCATGGAGCCATTCGCTGTCCTGAACGGGTACTCCGGCCATGGTCTCCTCTGCGATGTCCTCCATGACGGAATTTTCGAACTTCGTGAAGGTTCCGTCCTCGGGACGCGCCAGCCAGACCATCCGGTGATCGACAGGCCCGGTTCCAACTTCCGGATTGCTTTTCGACGGCGGACTCTCGGCCGCGAGATAAAGCTCTCCGCGAAACTGCCGTACGTCGATTTCTTTCGCGGGGAAATGCTCTCCGATGGCCGCAACACCCTTGCTCATTGCGTCCAAGCTGACGGGGTCAAAGTTGACAGGACCTCCTGTAAGGACCTCACGCTGCTCGCGGGTCAGCCTTTGCCCTCCCGAAAACATTCCGAAGGGATTCACAGAAAACGCGCCGCTGATGATCCAGGTGAACGTAAGCAGCCCGAAAAGAAGCCCGGAATAGTGATGCCAGCGCATCAATCCGGAGTAGGGCGTATGCGAGGCCTGCCGTTTCTGGCGAAACCGGCCGCTCATGGACAGGCGCCAGACACCGATCCCCAGTCCAGTGAGGCACATCAGGCCTCCAGCAAAGGATCCCCAGATGATGAACTGATTCCAGGCGTAGCCGTGCTTTCTGAGCGGCACGAAATAGACCCAGTGGAGGACGCCACTCCAGAAACCCTTGAAGCGGCTCGATCGGTCGGTCTTCATCACGATCTCGCCACTCCACTCCGCAACGTAGTAGAACGTGTCTTGATCGTCATCAAGCGCAATCCGCTGCAGAGGCATTTGACTCCGCTGGGCACCTTGAAGCGTCCACTGGTCGGAGTCCTCCAACCAGGCGTCATATCTGAGGGATGACGCATGCTCGGGAACCCACTTTCGGACGATCTCCAAAGCTTGATCCGCATCGGCACGGGAACGCACAAAGTCACCCGTATCCGCGTATATGAGATCCCTTCCAATCCGGTACACAGGACGGACCCCGCGCATCTCAATCCTAAGGCTGGCAGGTGAGACGTTCTGGCCGAGCGCGGCCGCCACCGGCGTAAGTGTCGCAGAAGAAGGGTCGACCGCTTCCTGGTGGTCCAATCGTTCCTCTGCGCTCAAGGCAGGCATCCCCCAGTAGCATGAACGCGATGCCGGAAATGAACCACGACACGAAGAGCAGGCCAAAGGCGATGCCCAATCCAGCGGTGGGAGTAAATGAGTAGTTTGCGCCAGTCGAGAAGCTTTCGAACGTTCAAGGGAACCTCTCGGTCAAATTTGGTTCACAATGCTTCGTCATCCCGTACAGATTGGCCCACAACGAGATAGGAAAGCAGGGAGGCCGTACCCCCCTTTCGGCCCGAACGCGTAGGCTCCTGTGAAGACGCCCGTGTACCCCTTAAAACAGGAGTTGCTCGTCGATTGCCTTTCCTCGTCGAACAGGAAGTCTAGTCGAGGCCGGAAGAACAACCGACTGAAGAGTTTCTGAATTCTTCGTCAGCACAGATAACGGCGATGCACGTAAAGATGTTTGTGATGCTGGGGTCGGGACGCTACACACCCTCGTACAATAGTCCTTCATAAAGAAAGGCGCCTGCGACGCGTTCGCACTCCCGTTCGCCAAGGCCAGCCCGTTGCATGACGGGACGCCACTCGTTCCTAACGGTGTCGAAGACCGTCTCCAGTACGGCTGTGGCATCTTCCCGGTTCAGGAGAAAACGGCCATGACCAGACAATAGGTTCGCCTTGTTTGCGATACGGCCCTCCAAACCGCACTCCATCGCGAGATCGCGCCGTTCTTTTGAAATCACCGGACTCGGTGTCAGGTCGTAGACCGGGCTGAGACGCCAGTCTTGGTTCTTAGCCAGCATCGCATGATTACGTGGGTGATCATCGAGGTTCGAAATCGCGGCATTCAGGCACATCCGGCCGAACAGCTCGCGCAAATCCTCTGCGGGCCGAGCGCTGACCCGGCGGACCTCATCGGCGAGAAGCAGGTAAGACCAGTCGGTTCGTGTCGTCGCGTAATCGTCGGTGCGGAGCAGGGTGAGTGCGCTGATCATGCGGTAACGGTAGTAGCCGCCTTCGGCGCGGTCACGGTCAAAACGGCGCACAAGCAGGACATCGCGCCCTGCCACAGCAGTGAGCCGACTGTCTGCGGCATTCAGCCCACAGGTCCTGGCGAGTTCGAGGAGTGCATGCTCGATGCGCGGATAGTTGTAACGATCGTCATCGCGTGCGAATTTTGCAATCCACAGCACATCCCCGTCTTCGACAACGGCTTTCGGACGGGCTCCGCCCATCGACGATCCACCGAGCAGCAGCAGGTCTTCGGCCTGTTCGGCGGCGCTGCCCGCAAGCTCCGGATCGTCCTTGACGATCCGATCGGCGGCGCGCTGCAGGCGTTCGAGATCGAGCCTGCGGTTGAATTTGTTCTGCGGGAGGGGCGGCCGAGCATCGCGATCGAAACCCAGTGCACCCGCACGATCGTCGGACGCGCGTAACAGATAGTCGATGTCTTCGAGCGGCTTACTGGCGTGGCGTTCGATGACCCTGCGGCCCCAGGAGTCGGGCATCGCATCGCGGATCGCGCCGAAGAACCCGTCCATTTTGGCGGTCTCGAACTCACCGGGCCGCAGGCGTAGTTCGACCGGGTCGAGTTCGACCGCATCTCGGCGTTCTCGGTAGCTGCGCCCGTATATGAATTTACCTACGGTGGCACCCTGCCGGGTTTCATTGAGGCGAAAGCGGCCAACCGTTACGAATTTGGTCTCGCCGGGGAGCACAATATGGACGAAGCAGTCGCGCTCAGAAGTCGTCATCAAATGCCTTGCGTTTGGGTGCAGTCTTCGGGCTGCGGGCGGCCTCCAGTATCTTGCCTTCGAGATCGCGGTCGGGATCGGCGAGTTCGTCCATCTGGCTTAGCAATCCGAGAGCCCACAATGCGCCCAGATAGGCAACGATCCCCGTGGTCGGTTTGCCTCGCTCGATATCCGCCAGAACATAGCGGGATATCCCGATCCGCTCGGCGAGTTCCCGGCGGGCAAGCTTCCGACGTAACCGCGCAGTGCGAATATTCCGCCCGAGCGTGATCAGGGCCTGCTCGACAGCATGGGGAGGGGATTCAGCTATCTTACTCGTGCGGGGCATGTTGACGTTAAACCTCTCTAGTCTTAGACATGTTGATTGAAATAAACATATCTCAATCAACTGCCCTGGTCAAATAAAATGTATATTTAAATAAACTTTAAACGTATATATGTTGTTTTAAAGATACATTTATGACTCTTCCTGCCCACCTGACCCGCTCTCAGACTTCGATCTGCTCAAAGTGCCTCATTAAGGAAAGAACCTGAGACGGCAGACGACGGTTCGAAGGAGCAGACTCCCAATGCCCAATGATCACTATGGTCATCCACACGGTGCAAAGAAAACGAAATCTCTGTCATCGAAAACGGCACAATGATCAGCGCTTCTGGACCAATGGATAGAGGAAAATAAACGGGCCTGCCCCGTTTGACGGGGATGGATACGCTGACCCTCACCCTAACAGCTAAGGGGTTCACCCGACAGTCACGAAGGAGTAGGAGACGATGAGACTTCTTTTGCTCGCCTGGAGTCTCGGCAAAAAACCGCGCGGTAAGAAGGCAAGACCTCGTGTAGGGCCACGTCCGACTATCCCCCGCGTCGGCTGACGATCGATTCTTACGAGAAATTCATTAACTTTTAAGTAACCGCTAGGTGCCCCGATTTTATAGACTTAAGTGTTCAAAGGTTCTATCTTCGGCTATCGTTGATGCGCAGTGCGCGACCCCAGCCGAAATTTGGAGAAAAGCATGAAGCATGCAAGGTTGATTTTTGCCGGGCTGTTGATCGCCGGTTTATTTGTCGGGGTTCCCTCAGCCTCTGCTCACACTCCCATATGCAACTGCTATGACAACGGTGACGAAACGATAACCTGCGAAGGTGGATTTTCCGACGGAGGATCGGCCGAAGGCGTTCCGATTCGAGTCCTTGATCTCCGTGACCGGGTTCTGATCGACGGCAAGATGGAGACCGACAGCACCTACTCCTTTACGAAACCGGATGAAGAGTTTCACGTTGTCTTCGATGCCGGTGAGAGCCATATTGTCACGATCTACGCAGAGGATATCGAGTAGTTGAAGTTGAAGGTCGTAGATCATTGCAGGGGAGTCGGTGTCATTGTCACCACCGTAGCTCTGGTGTCCGGGCTCGCAATGCCGGTCAGCGGCCACTTTCAGTTGCTGTATACCGAAGAGGCGGCGCTCAACGGCGGACAGGCAACCGACCTGCTGCTGCTGTTTACCCATCCTGCGCACGGTGGCCCCAATATGGATATGGGTGTACCTGAAGCCTTCTACGTCGTCAGCCAGCGTGGCGAAGAGGCCGAGCCTGTGACCACCGATTTGATCGAATATCTGGAACCCATTACTTGGACCGGTGAGACCGGCTCCAGCCAGGCGTATGAAGCCAGCCTGCCACGCGCGGTGACGCGTTCGCTTGGGGACTATGTGTTCGTCCTGCAGCCGGCGCCTTACTATGAAGGCGGTGAGGACAAGTACATACAGCAGTTCACGAAAATGATGATGAACATCGGCGGCGTGCCCGGCAACTGGGCGGATCCCGTGGGGCTGCCCACCGAAATCCTGCCGCTGGACAAACCCTACGCGAACTGGACGGGCGGCGTATTTCGGGGAGTCGTTTTGTCCTCAGGGCGTCCGGTACCGAATGCAGAACTCGAAGTAGAATATATCAACCATGCGCCGGACTTAGCCGGACACAGCTTCGCGACCGATCCGGATGTCGTCTTGCCCCAGGGCTCCTTCGGCACAATGTCGATTAAGACCAACGCCCTCGGTGAATTCACGATCGGGTTGCCCAAGGCCGGGTGGTGGGGCATCTGCGCCCTGGCCGTGGGTCCGGACACGGAACACGAAGGGAAACCGTTGTCGCAGGACGCGGTCATATGGGTCCAGGTCAAGGACATACAATGAAATCAGAATCCGATATCGTCAGGCCGTTAAGTAGCCGCGCCGAATCCTGGCTAATTGCCGGCATCACCGTTTTCATCTTGTTGGCGACCGGGATCGCCGTTGCCAGTCGCCGCGTCGAAGATACCGGGCAGCGTCTATTCGATTGGCAGATCAGCGCATTCTACGACTTGAAGCAGACGGATCAGGCCGTATATAGCGCTCTATTGGCCGCCTCTGAAGAACTCTGGTGGATTCACGACGAATTCCTCACTTTCGGCACACCGGAACAACTCGCAGACCCCTGGCCGACGGTTGAACAGTTGAGTGAAGAGTATCTGTTACCGCCATTTGCCCAGGATGTGGCCTGGTCGCAACAGGGCGAAATACACTGGGAGCGGATCGCTTCATATTCGTTTGAAGGGTCGACCGTGTATTTCGGAACGGGCGGCACACTACCGGGTCAGAGCGCCTATCTTGTCATGCTGTCGCACGTGCATAAAGGTGCCATCTGGGCCAACGGCGAGTTTATCTGGGTGCATCCGGATGTCAATGTTCCCTCACCGCCGACGATCACACGCGATTCGCTGATTCTTAACGGCTGGAAGGAAGTGGTGCCCTACAACGGGGCCATGGAAGTCAACCGCCTCAGAGGAGAGTAAGATGCCGCGTCTTAGAACAACTGTTACTCGGGCCGCGCTGCTGTCGTTATTGATCGCCTGCTCGGGTCTGACCGTAGCGCAAGCGCAATCCCTGCGAATCGGCGTGACCCTCCATCCCTATTACAGCTTCGCTGCGAATGTCGTGGGCGATCGGGCCGAGGTCATACCCCTGATCGAAGCCGGGGCCAACCCCCACAACTACACGCCTCGACCCGACGACATGAGGCGGGTACTATCCATGGACGTCCTGATCGTCAATGGTATCGGTCACGATGAGTGGGCATTCGAAATCGTGAAAGCCGCTGGTCGCGAGGAGACGTTGCCTCTCCTTTATGCGAACGACGACGTCGCTTTGATTCCGATCGCTGCTGATGAGGGTGAAGCCAAGGTCGTCAATCCACACACTTTCGTCTCGACGACCGCCGCGATTCAGCAGATCTATACGATTGCGAGCGAACTCGGAGAACTCGACCCTGACAATGCAGCCTACTATCGTAACAACGCGCGCGCATACGCATTAAGAATCCGGCGCCTGAAAGCCCAATTCATGACCGAGCTCGTTGATCTGGATACATCGACGTTTCAGTGCGCAACAATGCACGGGGCTTACGGTTATTTAATGCAGGAATTCGGTCTGCAGGTGACGGCCGTCATCGAGCCTCGGCACGGCGTGGAACCGACGGCACGTCAGTTGGCCGATACGATAGACAAAATCAAGACCGCCGACGTGAACGTACTGTTCGCTGAGAAATTTTTTGCAAGCGCGCTGTCTGAAACGATACAGGAAGCCACCGGTGTCGAGATGTACTCGTTCTCCCATATGTCGGACGGCGCCTATACGCCGGAACTCTTCGAACAGGAAACTCAGGCCAACCTGGAAACTCTGCTGGCGGCCATGAGATCGGTCGCCGAAAGCAACTGACACTGAATGCGCGGCCCTAAGATTACTTTCACCGGAGTCAATCTTCAGCTTTCCGGCAACGAAATCCTGCGCGACGTGAACCTGTCTGTTGAGCCCGGCACCATCCATTGTCTGATTGGGCCGAATGGCGGGGGCAAGACCTCTCTGATTCGTTGTCTTCTCGGCCAAATGCCGCATACCGGAACGATTTCCATCGACTGGGACAAAGACAGGACGATAGGCTACATTCCCCAGTATCTCGATTTTGACAAAAACCTGCCGATCAGCGTCACCGACTTCATGTCCATGATCTGCCAGCAATACCGACCGGCCTTCGCCGGCCTTGGCAAGCGCCATCGTGCGCGCGCAGGCGAGGCTTTGGATCGCGTGGGCCTGGGCGGAAAGCGCAAAGCCCGGCTCGGCAGTCTCTCCGGTGGCGAACGTCAGCGTGTGTTGTTCGCTCAGGCTTTGATCCCGGAACCGTCGCTGCTGGTGCTCGACGAACCCATGACGAGCATGGACGAGGTCGGGGAGGAGATCTTCGTTGCCGTAATCAAAGAACTCGCAGCAGAGGGAGTCACCGTCGTCTGGATTGCACACGACCTTGCAAAGGTCAGGGCGACCGCTGGCGAGGTGAGCTGCGTGAATCGGACGATACTGTTCAGCGGTCCGCCAGCGGAAGTGCTGACCGGTCGCCACGCCGATGTGTTGTTCGGCCAGATAGGAAGTTTGGCGTGACCGATTTCTACGAGTTCGTACGTGTAACCCTGCAGGAGCTGGCTTACGCGGGCACCCTCCCGCTGTCGTTTCAATACGGCTTCGTAATCAATGCGCTGATGTGCGCGCTTTTGATCGGACCGGTGCTTGGCGGTGTCGGTACGATGGTCGTGACCAAGCGCATGGCGTTTTTTTCTCAGGCCATCGGCAATGCGGCGATGACCGGGGTTGGAATCGGCGTCTTACTCGGTGAGTCCTACACAGAACCCTATATATCGACGTTTTCGTTCTGCGTCCTCTTTGCCCTGGTGCTCAACTACACAAAGGGTCGCACGCAAATCTCGGCCGATGTACTGATCGGCGTGTTTCTTTCCATTTCTCTGGCCATTGGTTCCTCGTTGCTGTTGTTCGTGTCCGCGCAGGTCAACACGCACATTCTTGAGGCCGTGTTGTTTGGCTCGGTATTGACGGTCAGTGACACCGACATGAACGTGCTGATCGTCGCGACGATTCTCGTCGTAGCGGTCGGCATACCGCTGTTCAACCGCATGCTGCTGGCCAGTCTCAACCCGAGTCTGGCGAGTGTGCGCGGTGTACGCGTCCAGTTAATGGAATACGTGTTTGTGCTGATGATCACGCTGCTGACCGTCGCTTGTTTGAAAATTGTCGGGGCCGTGCTGGTCGAAGCGCTGTTGCTGATCCCGGCCGCGGCCGCACGAAACATAGTCAGCTCGATGCGGGGATTCGTGCTTTGGAGCGTGATTATTTCAACCGTGAGCTGCATCGCGGGTGTCTTGATACCCATGCAGTTTGGCCTTCCAATCCCCTCCGGCGGCGCGATTATCATGGTCGCGGCAAGCATCTTTTTCCTCACCACGCTGTTCCGGATGACACTGGGGCGGTTTCGCGAGGCCCGGGTCTGACATGAAAGCTTTGGCATTTTATCTGGCAACGTTAACCGTGGTAGTCGGGATCGGACCAGTCGCCCGGGCGCAGGGGACTGCCGACGCTGGGAGCGATGCCGTTGTCGTCCTGACTGCGCTACCGGCAGCTTATTCAATCACTTCGGCGCTGGTAGAAAATACGTCGATTACAGTGGAAAATCTTCCCGCCCGGCCCCGCCCCATGAGCGCGCTGGGAAACTATTTTGAATCCCGCGCCGAGCAGTTGAGCGATCAGTTCGAAAACACTCAGGCGGTTATTACTATTGGCAAGCTTTGGAATGATGACCCGCTCTTTACCGCCGTGCGGGCTGGAAATATTCGCGTCGTCAACATCGACGCGAGTAAGCCATGGTCCACAACTCTGGAAGGAGTCTCGGTAGCGTTTGAGCCGCAGTCCGACGTTCCCTGGATCGAACTCGAGCAAGCCGATCGAGTTCCTTCCGTGTACTTTTGGTTAAGTCCGGCCAACGGTGTCCGGGTGGCAGAGATTATTGCCTCTGATCTTATGCGCTTGTCCCCCCCCGACAGCGCACAAATTGAACAGAACCTGGCCGACTATCGACAGCAGCTATTGGAACTCAAGCGAGAATATGAGGTCAAATTCGCGACCCTGCTCGACCTCACAGTGTTTGCGCTGGCGCCGGAATTTGTCTACTTGACGTCCGACATGGCCCTTTATGTCGATGGCTATTTCTTGAAACAGGACATTGATTGGACGGCCGAAGATGTGCGGGAATTCGAGTCGTATCTAACGAACAACGACATCAAAGTCGCAATCCACAAGTGGGAGCCGGACGAGCCGATTCAGGCCGCAATCGATCGCGCTGATGTGAACCTGGTCGTGCTCGATATGATCGACCTGGGAATTGTTGAAGACGGACAGTTAAGAGAAGACAGCTATATCGCACTGATGAGAACCAACCTGGAAGCGCTCTACACCGCCTTCAGCGCGGCAAATTAAAGGGGACGGACACTTCAGTCGAAATACACCCGCCTGGCCACAATGTCGCATGAAGTGTCCGTCCCCTTTCCCCTTTCCGCGTCCCTTTATCGCAAGCTGCGGTAGGCAGCCACCGCACGATTGTGTTCGGTAAGCGTGCGGGAGAAGGCATGGCGACCGCCTTCGGTCCGGACAAAGAAAACGTAGTCCGTCTCCGCTGGCTGGACTGCGGCCAGCATGGCGAGGTACCCCGGGTTGGCGATGGGCCCGGGAGGCAGGTCTCCATAGAGGTAAGTGTTGTAGGGTGAATCGTAGCTGAGGTCTTCCCTCAACAGCCGCCCCCGATAGTTCCCGTCCTGGATCATCGCATAGACTACCGTCGGATCGCATTCCAGCCGCATTCTCCGTTCCAGACGGTTAAGAAAGACCGACGAAACCAGCACCCGTTCCTCCGCAACTGCCGCTTCGCTTTCGATCAGGGAAGCCAGAATCAACATCCGGTTCAGATCCAAAGGCCACAACTCCGGGTCCACTGCCTCTTGAAGCCTCACGAGGGCGTCACGAAGCCCGCGGGTCATAGCGTCGACAGCGTCTTGCGCCGTGACAGCCCTGGGAAATGAATAGGTTTCGGGAAAGAGATAACCTTCCACCGAGACGGCCTCGGGGTCAATCTCTCGAACCCGGGGCAAGGCCGCTTGGGCTGCCTCAAGAAAGCCCGTGCGGTCACCAAACCCGGACTCTTCCCAGAGGTCGGCGATCTGATCGAGCCTCAGGCCTTCCGGCACGGTGAATGTGTACAGCCGAACCTCACCCCGGGCCAATTTTTCGAAGACGTCTGGCGCCCGAAGCGGTGCGTCGAACAGGTATTCACCCGCCTGAAGCCGGCCCCGGGATTCACTGATGTAGAGATAGCCGAGAGAAGGATAGCGATACTGGAGGACACCCTGCGTGATCAGGAGGTCTACAATCTCGATCGAACCGAGACCGGGCGGAATATCGACGATGGTTTCACCCGAGTAACCCTGATAAGGCTCATGCACCTCATACCAGGCGTAAGTGCCTGCGCCCGACGCAAGAACAAGCAGTGGAAGCGCCGCCAAGGCCAACTTTTTCACGCGCGCTGCCTCAAGTAGTCTTCCAGTATCAAGGTCGCAGCCAGTTCGTCCACATGGTTCCGGCGCTTCCGCCAACCCATACCCATTTCTTCCAGCCGTTCTTCGGCATCGAAGCTCGTCAGGCGTTCATCCCACAAAACCACCGGCACGGGCAAAACGGTCTTGAGCTGCTCGGCAAACGCTTCTGTCTTATCGGTCTGGCGCGTGCGTGTTCCATCCATATGCCGTGGATGCCCGACGACGACCTCGACGACGCCATCCTCTTCGACCAAAGCTCGGATGTACTCCACATCCGCAGACGGACTCTTGCGTCCTCGGGTCGGGCGGCCCTGGACCGTCATGCCGAGGGCGTCGGTGACCGCGATTCCAATTCGCTTATCACCGACATCCAAAGCCATTGTTCTCAAGGGCATGTCGGAACTCACGCACCTATAATACCTCACCTCAACGGCAGGGACACGGCATCCCTAGTGCCTCGAGTTGGCCAGTGTTCCTGATTTGTGAACGATCCTTCACTTGTTATACTAGTCCCAAAACAAGCGCATAACCAGTCCGCCGAGGCCCAGTTCGCGCCGATAGAATTCGAGGCATAGAATCCCGTTCCCGGATGGCCTGTTCCAGGTATCGAGTTTCTGTTGAATCTGTTTCAGTTCAGCCTCGCTGGTGTTGGACGGTTGACAGAAACCGGGACCTCGATCGCCCGGGCTCAGAGTCATGATCGGGTCAACATCGCAGAGGCTGACGCAACACATCCACCCCGCGGAACAAGACCGGCAACCACCGGTTCCAGGCCAGGATCCGGAACAGAATGCGCCGCCCGGTGCGCACGAGTTGGCACGGCACAAGCATGAAAGCGTTCAAGAAGGTTTTGAACTTCATGCGCAGCACGGTTTGCTTCTCAGCCTGATATTTTTGGCCCCAACGTCCGGTTTCGGGAAGCAGCAATGCAAACCACGCTTTCAGTGTCCAGGCCAGTGACGCGATCACCATGTAGGCCCAGTTGCTGGTCTGATCTCCGACCGGCATCCGCAACGCCTGAACGCCGTTCTTCAACTGCTCAATGAGATTCTCCTGATTGCACCGTTGATTGGCACGCATCACAATCTGGTCGGCCGGATCCGAACGGTTGGTAATGTAGAAGAAGTACCGGATGTCGTCAAACAACACCTGCTCTCCTTTGGCCACCGACAGATTCTTCCGCACCACGACGACACGGTAGTCCCGATCGCAGGCTCCGGGTCGATACCGAAACTCGGCCACATCCTCACCCTGCAAGCGGATATTGTCGAAACCGCGCTGCCGAACGATCTCTTCCTTCACGTTGTCGGGACGTTGGCGCGGTTCGGTCGCCACGTCGTATTTCGCGGGCCGTTCCAGGCGCTTCCACTGGCGCGGCTCCAGTTCATCGGCCCGGGCCTTCAGGTTCGCCATCGCGTCAATCCCGAATATGAAACCCACCTGCTGGTCGTCCCATCCGTCCAGATGCCGGGTCTGGCTGAAGTCCGTGTCCCCGCGCAGCAGGATCTGGCGAAACCCCGCATGCCGGCACAATGCGATGGCTTGGTCGAACCGGACCGCGGCTCCTTCATGCGACGGCCGGTTGCCGCTACGATTGACCAGATACAGCGGTTCGGCGGTGTTGGCCAGCGAGATCATCAGCGGGTGATATCCCCACGTCCCGTCGTAGGCCACGTCCATCCCTTGCTTGCATTCCCCCGTGGTTTCGGCCAGTGTCCCGTCCGCGTCCAACACCGCTTCTTCGAAAAACGCCGCCGGTTGCTGTCGCCAGACTCCGAGCCGGACTTGATTGGTTGCCTCCATCAGACACTCCACGTCGTCGGCCTCGAATCTCCGGCAGAAGTCTCCCGCCGTCGTCGGATCCGGAATCCGTTGCGCTCCCAGCGCATCCAGATACACCGCATCGTTGCGCCGCAGTTCGATGTCTTCCAGGCACGTTCCTCCGCTCAAGGCGTTGTAGGCGATGTTCAGCACGTGATCCGACTCGTGATACGGCAGGTGCCGCTTCAACACATGCACGCCCTTGTCGATGGCTTCGATCAGCCCGGTCCGCCGCGCCACCAGTTGCATCGTCCCGATACCACCAACCGATGTGCCCCGCGTCCGCTCTCCCATCTCGTACTGAATGTTGCTCGCCGAAAACATCGGCTCTACCTGATCCGTCCAATGCCGGTCCCCAAGCCGACGTTCGATTCGCCGCTTGCGGTTCCTCATGTTCTTGCGCGTATAATCGTTCATCTGAAATGCCTCCTTTTCCGAAGAATCTGTTCAAGGTTTTTTTCGCACGGAGACGGGGCATTTCGGGTACTTCCGCTCTTATTGCACTATCATTTCCTCGTCAATCACGCTTGTTCAGGGACTAGTGGCCTGTAACCATTGAATCGGGAGTAATTCTTCGAGTGGGATCAAAGTACTTCCACTTCACGGGTTTGGGCTTCTTGTTGTACTGACGGATGTAGCGCATGAGTTTTCGTTTGAGGTCGGCTACGGAAGTAAATACACCGCGGGCGATCACATCGCGTTCGATCTTGGCAAACCACAGTTCGACTTGATTCAGCCAGGAAGAATACGTTGGGGTGAAGTGCAGATGAACGTTGGTGTTCGCGGCCAAGAATGCATCAACGCTCTTGGTCTTGTGGGCCGAGAGGTTATCGGCAATCACGTGAATCTCTTTCCCTTTGGATTGGTTCGCCACGATGTCGGTGAGAAAGGCGACGAACTCTGCCGAGGTGTGACGTTGAGCGGTTTTGCCCAACACCTCTCCGGTTCGGGTATTGAAGGCTGCGTAGAGCGACAGCGTCCCATGACGAAAGTACTCAAAGCCGTGCCGTTCGGCACGCCCCGGCGACAACGGGAGGACCGGATCCTTGCGGTCCAGCGCTTGGATCGCAGTCTTTTCATCCACGCTGAATACCGCAGCATGCTGCGGCGGATTCAAATACAGCCCGATCACATCCGCGGCCTTGGCCTCGAAGTCCGGATCGTTCGACATCAGATAGCCTTCGAGTCGGTGCGGCTTGATGCCGTGCTTGGCCCAGATGCGAGCAACCGTCATGTGCGAAATGCCGCCCAACTCGGCTGCCAATTTACGCGAGGACCAATGAGTCGATCCGTCGGCGGGTTTGTGTTTCGTAGTTCTCGCCAGCACGCGCGCCTCAATCCGATCCGTCACCTTGTAGCGCTCGCGCCCGGCGTGGCGCGCAAACAACCCCGCAAGCCGATCCGAAGTAAATCGCTTGCTCCACCGCGCAATATAGCTGTCGCTGCAGTCGAGTTTCGCTCGAATCTCGGCCCAAGTGAATCCATCGGCCAGCAACAGAATCAAACGCGCATGTCGTGCCGAGTCAGCACGACCGTTTCTTGTACCCGATTGCCGGTGAAGTTCCATACGCTCGCTTCTAGTCAGTTTCATCATGCCCTCGTCAGACATGATACTACCGATTCATATGTTACAGTACACTAGGAGTACAACTTGAAAAAGATCGAGCGGGCGCTCATCAGCGTTTTCGATAAACGCGGAATCGCAGATTTCGCGCGTGCACTCAGGAACATGGGGGTCGAGATACTCTCTACCGGGGGCACCGCGCGTTTGCTGGCCGAGGAAGGCATCGAAGTTCGAGAGGTCTCCGAGATCACCGGCTTCCCTGAAGTTCTCGACGGCCGCGTGAAAACGCTGCACCCGCGCATTCACGCTGGCATCCTGGCCATTCGGGAAAATCAAGACCATCAGGCGCAACTCGACGAACACAACATCGGATACATCGACCTGATATGCGTGAACCTCTACCCTTTCGTCGAAACCACTCGCAAAGCCGGCGCGAGTTTCGAAGACATCATCGAGAACATCGACATCGGAGGGCCCTCAATGTTGCGCGCGGGTTCGAAGAATTTCAATGACGTTGCCGTAGTTACTGACCCGGATGACTATCCGGCCATCATTCAGGAACTGGACCAGGGGGGCGGCAGGCTGTCTCCCTCGCGCCTGTTTTCACTGGCACAGAAAAGCTTTGTGCACACCGGGCAGTATGACGGCGCGATCGCTCAGTACTTGTCTCAAGTGAACTGGGAGGACGACGGGCCTGTCCTGCCCGGGGAAAACCTCTTTCCGCCGAAGTTGTTCATGGACTTCGAACGGGTTTCTGAGCTCCGCTACGGGGAAAACCCCCACCAGAGCGCCGCGTTCTACCGTTGGGGGTCCGAATCCGTTCATGGACTGGCAGCCGCCCGGCAACTCCAGGGAAAAGCACTTTCCTACAACAATCTGGTGGACCTCCAGGCAGCCTGGGCCCTGATCTTTGAATTTGAAGATCCGGCGTGCGCGATCCTCAAACATACGAATCCCTGCGGCGCGGCCCTGGGAAGTGACCTTGCCGACGCTTACCTGAAAGCGCTGGATGCCGATCCCGTGTCGGCCTTTGGATCGATCATTGCGGTCAATCGCACCCTGGATGGGGCAACCGCCGAGCAGATGGCAAAGCTTTTCGTTGAAGCCATCATCGCCCCCGCGATCACAGACGAAGCCAAAGAGGTCTTTGCCCAAAAGAAAAATCTGCGCGTCCTGGAACTCAAGGACCGTAGAGCCCCTCGAGGCACCGCTGGCCTGGAAATACGCCGTGTGCTGGGTGGCATTTTGGTGCAGAACACCGATGTGTCCAACGAGTTAGACGACCCGTCTGTCAGGGTGGTCACCCCACGGGAACCGTCCGAGGCCGAATGGCGCGACCTGCGCTTTGCATGGAAGGTGGCACGGCACGTTAAATCCAACGCAATCGTCCTTGCCTCCAACGGACGCACATCAGGTGTTGGAGCAGGGCAAATGAGTCGTATCGACTCGGTCAATATCAGTGTCGAAAAAGCCCGTCCGAGTGCTGTGGGAACCGTTATGGCGTCGGACGCGTTCTTTCCGTTTCGGGATGGCTTGGACGCTGCGGCGGCAGCGGGAATCCGTGCCGTGATACAGCCCGGGGGGTCGCGTCGTGACGAAGAAGTGATCGCGGCGGCCACCGAACACGACATCGCGATGGTCTTCACCGGAACCCGGCATTTCAAACACTGAAAAATAGGGTCAGAGCCCTAATTCCCCAATTTCACGCCGGCTTGCTTCTCGTTCGCGAATCGGGAAGTAGAGATCGGGTGCCATTTTCTCCTGCCCGCGATCCAATCAATACATGAAGAAATAGTCATGTCGACATATAATGAACAAAATTCGAAGATTGTTGACCGGCTGATTGGATCGAGAACTATGAAAACACTCCTTTCAGGCCTGCTCGCAGGCCTCCTGGTATCGGTGCTCACCGTAACACCAGGATTCTCCCAGCCTCAGGAAGGGGTGCCGTCGTCGGCCGAAGCCTACTATCACTTTGCGATTGGCCGGACGCTTGAGGCCGAAGGCGATTGGGAAGGGGCCCTGGACGAATACGAGCAGGCACTGGCAATTGATCCAACCAACTCAGCCGTCTACTCGGAAATGGCGGCCAGCTTTTTCCGCCACCAGCAGGTGCGGGATGCTATCGACTATGCGGAGCGGGCAATCCGCGCTGATGCCGACAACCTGGATGCCCATCAACTCCTCAGCTCGATATATACGGGACTCCTGAACGACGCCACAGACGGACGTGGAGTCGCTCCCGAAATCGTGGATCGTGCAATTGAGGAACTCGAAGAAGTAGTTCGCCTGGATCCAACCGAGCGGGACGCATATCTGATGCTCGGACGCCTGTATCGATTCCGGGACGAACCCGAACGGGCCGCCCAGGTCTACCGAGACGTTCTGGAAATCTCTCCCGATTCTGAAGAAGGTGCGATCTCGCTCGCCGAGCTACAACTGGAATCCGGCAACGTGGACGAGGCTGTCGAAATACTCCGGGAATTCTCTGAAGACCAGGGCGATTCTCGCGCTGTCCTCGCTCTCCTGGGACAGGCCTACATACGCGCCGAGGACTGGGACAATGCAGCCACGACCTACACGAAGGCCCTGGTTCTGGATCCCGAAGATGCCGATCTCCTCCGGGAAACAGCCCGAGCGCTGCTCATTTCGGGACGCCTGGAGGACGCAGCCCGGCGCTATGAAGAGCTGATTGCATTGGAACCGAACGACCCGATTGCTCATTTGCGGCTCGGACAGATCGAACGCCAGCGGATGAATTTTGAAACAGCGCGGGATCATCTCGAAGAGGCCAACCGACTGGTGCCGAACAGTCCTGAGATTCAGTTCGATATGGCCTTGCTGGAACGCGACGAAGGAAACTTCGAAGAGAGCCTCACCCAGCTCAAACAGCTGCTAGAGGACACCCAACGGCCTAACGGCCGCTACACCGAAGGTGAACGCGGGAACCGAAGAATCTTTTTGACTAACGTCGCCCTGCTTCAAACCCGTCTTGAAACATTCGACGATGCGGTCGATACATTCGATCAGATGAAGGATCTCACGTCGAACAGGGACGGAACGATCGAGTCGTACATTGTCGAGACCTATCAGACCGCGGGACAATTGGATCGTGCACTCCAGTTCTGCAATGAAGCTCTGGATGTATTTCCGGCAAATCCGCAGTTGCGACTGCAGCGCGCTGATCTGATCGCAGAACAGGGCCGGGTTGAGGCAGCCCTGGAACTGCTCCAGGCGATGGCAGCGGCCGAAGAAAACAACTTTGGTATTTACTCGACCATGTTCTCGATTCATGAACGGACGGGCAACTATGAGGGTGCAGAAGAAGTCCTCGACGAAATGCTGGAGCGCTTCGAGAATCGAGAGGAAGTCTACTTCCTGCAGGGAGCCCTCCACGAGAAGCAACGGCAATACGCGGATGCGGAAGCCGCTTTCCGGATGGCGTTGGACATCAATGCCGACAACCCCGCTGTACTCAACTATCTCGGCTATATGCTGGCCAACAACAACAGCAAACTCGAAGAAGCATTGGCGATGATTGAGATCGCTGTTGCCGCGGATCCGATAAACGGAGCGTATCTCGACAGCCTTGGGTGGGCATACTACAGGCTGGATGAACTCGAACTGGCGGAACGCTACCTCAAGCGGGCGGTCATTTTTTCACCTAAGGATCCCGACCTGCACGAACATCTGGGTGACCTCTACCTCCTGACGGGCCGCTCCACCGAAGCCCGGGCTTCATATGAACGATCCCTCGAGTTGGCCGAGGAACCGGAAGAGCAGGCAGCGGTTCAGGAAAAGCTCAACGGATTGTAGTGGCACCGACCACGCATAGCGGGACCGATAACAGGCCTGGTACAAGTCCATTAGTCCCATAGCGACCCGGCAAATCCCATTTAGCCGTGAACTCTTTAGCCCCCAACACTGTCCTTAAAAGTAGCGACCAGGACCAAGTTGTTCCTGCAGCAGCAGTTGGCTCTATCGATTTCGAACTGGCCGCCGAAGAACATCGACCGTACCTGATGCGCATCGCGGTCGCTTCCACCCGGAACGTGGCTGACGCTGAAGACGTCGTCCAGGAAGCACTGATGCGAGCCCACCGCGGACTCAAAAATTTCCGCGGTGATTGTCCGCTCCGGATGTGGATGGCGAGGATCGTTGTACGAGTCTCGATCAACCACCGTAAGAGTTTCATGCGGATGATCAAACGGTGGACGTTTTTCAGCGACCTTGAAAGGGAAGATTCCGACGGACAGGTCCGCACGTTTGATGCCGCCGACGGATCAAACCGCATCGACCGTGAGGCACTGATTGATGTGGACCGGCAGATGAAGCGCTTGCCCCAGGAATTCCGGGTACCGCTGCTGATGCTGGCGGTGAAAGGTATGACCATTCCCGAAATCGCGGAAATCCTTCAGATCCCCGAAGGTACTGTGAAGTCGCGGATTTTCTACGGGAGAAAGCGCCTCAAGAAGGCCTTAAAACTATGAGCAACGATTGTCATTGGGTCGAGTCCCGACTGGAAGATTTTCTCTCCGATAATGCCGATTCGGAAGTCCGAGCGCGCGTCGAATCACACATCGAAACCTGCGATGCGTGCCGACAGGAGGTGGAAGGATACGGTGAGGTCAACAACCGGGTTCGGGCTTATTTTGAACATCAACTGGCCCGGGCGGAGGGTGGAACCCGCCTGAGCCTTCGACCGATCCGCCTGGCAGGAGCTTTCGCAGGTGCCGGAGCCATTGCCCTCGCGCTCTGGATGGGAATGGGCATGCCTGATCCGGAATTGGCACCCACGCTTGAACAGGCAGCGCTTGGAGACGCTACTGATGAGGGCCTTGTTATGAAGGCCGCTGAAGGAGGGGAGGCTCTTAGGGCCAAGCCTGCAGAGGGTGAAACGACCCCCGAACTTGATTTCCCGACGACGGATTCCAATGCCGTCGCTGCCCGGCCCCCAGGAGCAAATGCAGATTTCTACGTCACCGACACGGCCGGCTATTCGCAGACCTTGGCAGACTACTCGGGATCGATACTCGTCCTGGGAGTTTTCGGCGAAAACGGGTATGACGCCTTCGAAGAGGCTCATGCCGCCTACGGATCGGACGCCCGCTTCAACTTTGTCGGCGTAGCTTTGAATTCCGACATACGCCCGGCAAACATCACATTTCCGTTGGTGTCCAACCGCGGCTCCTCGCTGATGGGAACGCCGGCAGGAACGTTCACGATCGTGGGGCCGGATGGGGCCATAATGCGGCGTGGATTGTTCGATGTGGATTCGCTGGTCGACGTTCTGGGGTCCAGTCTCGAGGAGTTGGGAGCGCGTTAGGGTCGTGGGTAGGAATTCGGTGCTAGTGTACCCCGCTCGAAGTAATGTAACTAAAATAGCTTTCCAACGTCCAATAGAGAATGAGGAAAGCACCGACCATTGAATTGGATGACAAGCAGCGGATGGAGTTGGAGCGACTGAGTCGAAGCCGGAGTACATCGGTCCGGTTGGCGGAACGATCCCGAATTGTATTACTGGCCGCTGAAGGTCGGAACAATTATGAGATCGCCGCCCGCTTGGAGATCACGCGCCAGAAAGCGGGCCGCTGGCGCAATCGTTTTGTGGAACAGGGCTTGGCTGGGATCGAAAAGGATGCGCCGCGAAGCGGACGGATTCCCACGATCAGTCGCCGGAAGCGAGCCCGGATCGTCAAGAAGACACTGGAAGAGAAGCCCCCGAACGCGACGCACTGGAGTCGGGCCTCGATGGCGAAGGCCGTTGGCGTGAGCGAGTCCACGGTCGGGAAAATCTGGCGGGTCCATGGACTGAAGCCTCATCTGTCACGAACCTTCAAACTATCCAACGACAAACGATTCGCCGAAAAGCTGGAGGATGTGGTCGGTCTGTATCTGAGCCCACCGGAAAACGCCATTGTCTTGTCCTGCGATGAGAAGAGCCAGATGCAGGCCCTGGACCGCACGCAACCCGGGTTACCTCTGAAGAAGGGGCGGTGTGGCACCATGACCCACGATTACAAACGTAACGGGACAACCACGCTTTTCGCCGCGCTCAACATCCTGGACGGTTCGGTCATCGGAACCTGCATGCCAAAGCATCGCCATCAGGAATGGATCCGGTTTCTGAATCAGATCAAACGCGCCATGCCGAAAGATAAGGAGATCCACATTATTTGCGACAACTATGCGACTCACAAACATCAGAAAGTCGTCAACTGGCTCAAGCGTAACAAGCGTTTTCATGTGCACTTCACGCCAACCAGTGCGTCGTGGCTCAACATGGTCGAGCGCTTTTTCCGGGATCTGTCCGAGCAACGACTCCGGCGTGGCGTTTTCCGCTCGGTCCCCGAGTTGATCCAGGCCGTGGAGGACTACCTCGCTCGTCACAATGAAGACCCGAAACCCTTCATCTGGACTGCAACGGCTTCCGACATCCTTGCTAAAGTCCAGCGCGGCCGGCGAAATCTTGATAAGTTACAGTCTGTTTAACGGGGACCACTAGGCGAAGTGCGGGGTTGGGCGTATCTGCGATCGGATGTGGCGCTGGTAGGAAGCGCGCTGTTGGGGACCGACAACGGATTTGCGCTGGTCAACGTCTCGGGCGCCGTGCTCGAAGCGGACTTCATACCGCCGGCCCAGGTGGTGGGATCGATCAGCGGCCGGGTGACCCAGGACGGTGTGGGCGTAGCGGAGGTGACGCTCTCCCTGGCGGGGACCCTACAAGCAACCACGGCGAGCGACAGTCAGGGTCGATACAACTTTGGACAGTTACCAGCAGGGGAATACACGGTGACGGCCTCGCGTGTGGGGGCCCTGTTCGTACCCGGAGAACGCACGGTGACGCTGGGGCTGGAGAACGTGACGGACCAGGACTTCCAGGCCGGCGGGGTGATTCCCGCCGAAGTACCGGAGGTGAGGATTATTACGCCGTCGGCGGCGTTTCAAGGGACCGAGTTGCTGAACCTGACAATCCAGGGAGCAAACTTCAACCCGGCATCGGTGGTGGAGTTTGACGGGGAAGCCCTGCAGACGACGTTTGTGAGCGCGGGTGAGTTGCAGGCGGTCCTCTCTGCGGACTTGCTGGGAGAGACGGGGTCGGCCGACATACGTGTGGTGACGCCGCCGCCAGGTGGGGGCAGCTCATCGGCGGCTGTGTTTGTGGTGAACCTGGTGCCGGACAACCCGCTGATCGAAGGCCGGGTGGAGGTGGGTGCGTTTCCCGCTGGAGTGGCCATCGACCCCAACCGGCATATTGCTCTGGTCAGCAACGAAGGCGCGGACACGGTCTCGGTGATCGATCTGGAGACCTTGGAGGTGACGTCGACGATCGCGGTGGGGCGGAGTCCGGATGAGGGGATTGCGATTGATTCGGGACGGGATCTGGCCCTTGTGGCCAACGCGGGGGACAACAACGTATCGGTCATCGATCTGGAAACGAACACGGTGACGGGAACGATCGATGTGGGCCGTTTTCCCATGGGGATTGCGATCGATCGGGGTGAGGCCGTCGCGATCGTGGTTAATGGAGCCGACGACACCGTCACCTTCATCGATGTGACGAACAACCAGGTGCTGGGGACGCTGGGTGTCGGGAGCCGGCCGGCCGGCGTGGCGGTCCACGACGGATTGGATATTGCCGTTGTGACCAACCGGGGATCGGGTACGGTGAGCTTGATCGATGTGCGGACCCAGACCAGCGTGGGGACGATCGCGGTGGGGGACTTTCCCCGAGGCGTCGCGATCGACGAAGCAAACGACCTGGCAGTCGTCGTGAACTCAAACAGCGACAGCGTGAGTCTGATCGATCTCAACGATCGGGAGTTGGTCGGCACGGTGAGTGTGGGGACCGCACCCACCGCTGTGGCCATACATGAGGCCACAGGCCATGGCGTGGTGACCAACAGCGGAGTGACACGGGCGACGACGAGTCTGGGAGCGCTGACGACAGCGTCGATCGTGAATATCAACAGCGCAGACCGGCTGGAAGACATCCCGGTCGGGAGCGCCGCATTCGGCGTGGCCGTGGATGAGGACCTGCAGCTGGCGGTGGTGGCGAACTTCGGTAGCAACGATGTGACGGTGATCCGGATTCCGAATCCCATTCCGCGAGTCAGCGATGTATCGCCGAAGACCTTTCCTGCTGGAGGGGGCGAGTTCACGATCACGGTGAGTGGAACGGGATTCCTGCCGACCTCTGTCGTGACCTTGAACGGAAAAAGTCTCCCGACGACCTTCGTGAGTTCGACGAGGTTGCGCGCTGTGGTATCGGCCGGCATAGTGGAAGACTTGTTGAACGTGAGTGCGTTGAGCGGCATGAGCGCCTTGAGTTTGAAGGATGCTGATCCACTGGTATCCGCTCAGCACATCACGGCGGAATTTAACGTCGGAGTTTCGAATCCAGGCCCGGGTGGGGGCCCCTCGCCCGAGCCACCGAACAGCGGAAGCAACGACATCGAGGTGGAGAACCCGGAACCGATCTTGCGGACGATATCGCCGAGACAGATCGACATCGGTGCCGACGAGTTTGTCTTGAGGTTGAGCGGGCGGAACTTTAACCGGACCAGTGTGGTGAATTTCGGTTCGAGTAGGCATTCCGGGTTTGATGTGGACGAGACCTCGATACGAGTGCGGATACCGGGATCGGACCTGGTGATTGGTGAGACCGCGGTCTCGGTGACGAATCCGGAGCCGGGCGGAGGCACAAGCCGATCGTTGGAGTTCACGGTCACCGATCCGGCGAATCCGGCGCCGGTGATCGAATCGGTGGATCCGCGCTCGGTGCCAGCCGGATCGGTGGCCTTGGGTTTGAGCATCGAAGGGAGTGGATTTATTCCCGGCGTGACGACGGTAAGATTGGATGGGGATAGGCTGGAAGCCACGGTGACGGAGACTTCGATCGATGCAGTGGTTCCGGCCGACTTGTTCGCGGTGCCGGAAACCTTGTCGGGCTTGGTCTTGAATCCGGAGCCCGGTGGGGGCACGGCGACGTTCTCGATCAACGTACTGAACCCGGAACCGACGATCGCCGGGTTTTCCCCGGAGACGGCAGAAGCGGGCATCTCCTTAGAGCTGACGGTACGGGGAACCGGGTTTGGACCGGCCTCAGAGATCACCCTCGACGCTACGCCGATCGACACCCGCTATGTGAGTGACACCGAGTTGCTGGGTCGGGTCCCGGCCGGCTTATTGGAGAGTGGCGTGGAGCGCCGCATCGGGGTGCACAGTCCGCCGCCGGGCGGGGGCAGCGTGAGCGGTGGCGTTCTGGCGGTGGTGAATCCGGTTCCCGTTATTGAACGCGTGAACCCGGCCGAGGTGCATGTCGATGACCTGCCCGTGCGAGTCACGGTGCGGGGCAGCGGATTCTTGCCCAATTCCCGTGTGGAGTTGAATCAGCCGGTCGCGGTCACCGACCTCGAGATTTCAGGTAGCGAGACACTGAGCTTCACGGTGCCGGCTGATGCGGGAGCCGGGGTACACACGGTGACGGTCATTAACTCCGAACCGGGCGGTGGCGTATCCAACGGCGTGATGTTCACGATCACAGGAGCCCCGCCCGAGCTGACCGCCGTGAACCCGGACAGCGGGATCGCCGGCGTTGCGACGCGGATTGAAGTCAGGGGCCTGAACTTCGAGGAAGGCGCAGCGATTCTCTTCGACGGCAGGTCCATTGGCACCCGGTTCGACTCGGAGACGTCGCTGTCGGGGACGATCCTGGCCGAGCTGCCCGGAGTGTTTGCTGTAGCAGTCGAGAACCCGGACGGGAAGACATCCAACAGTCGGGACTTCACGGTCCTGGTGGGGCCGAACCCCGAGCCCCGGATCAGCGATCTCAACCCAGATCCGTCCGACGTACAGCCTGGGAATCGGGTGACGATTCGCGGTTCAGGGTTCATCGAAGAAAGCGAGGTGACGATTGATGGGCGCCGGGTTGCTATCGAGGTCTTAAGCGATAGCCGAATCCGGTTCACCGCCCCAAACCTCAGCGTTGGCGGTCACAGGTTGAGGGTGATCAATCCCGCATCGGAAGGCGGCGGCGGTGGCAGGGACTCTCTGAGTTTCGATACTGTCTCGCACGAAGTCGTTGCAGACGTCTCCTTCAAGCTGGTGCGGGACCCGACGCTGATCGTCGAGGGTGAAGAAGCTATTATCGCACTGAGCCTGAGCGAAGCGCTGGACTTTGATCTGGAAGTCACCATAACCGTCGCAGACTCGAGTGTGGCTAAGATCGTGGACGAGGGCGATGAGGTGACGTCGTCGACGGGTACGATCCATGCTGGAGAAGTGCACGGGTCCGGGCCGATCAAGGGTTTAGCGGAAGGGACGACAACGGTGAAAGTCACCGCGGACGGATTTGATACGGTGACGGCGACAATTCGCGTCATGCCGGCGGAGGGCGACGGCATTATCGACAGCGTGTCTCCGGCGAGCATCATCATTCCGGTCGGGGGCTCGTCCTCGTTCACCGTGACCCGGTTTGAAGACACCCAGGGCGCTCCCATCGCAATCGGGACCAGCACGGCACCGAACGACATCGCCGGCGTGGAATCGGGTCTGACCTTCGGGGCGAATTCGCTGACGGTTTCGGGGACGGTCAACGGACTCGCAGCAGGATCCAACACCTTGAAGGTTGCCGGTGTCGATGCGCCGTCGCTGCTATCGGACCACGTGATCAACTTCATCCCGCCCGATGTCGATTTGCCGCCGACCGTAGATCTGCAGACGACGGGGCTGGAAATCGAGTTCGAGGACGATGACGATGACTATGAAGTGCGAGCGCTCCCGTTCACCTTCCCGTTCTTCGGCGGCGAAGAAGACTCGGTCTTCCCCTCCACGAACGGCTACGTGACCTTTGGCGCCGGCGACGACGAGTACGAGTGGGACGATCCGGAAGAGTTCCTGTCGATACCGCGCGCCGCCCCGTTTGCGACCGACCTGATATTGGTAGAAGACAGCAGTGTCTTTACGAACGAGATCACGATCGCGGGCGGCGACGCCTTCGTCGTGACCTACGAAGACATGGGTATCTACGACGAGCCCGACCTCGGCGGCATCCACACCTTCCAGGTCGTTCTATTCGAGACCGGGGCGATCCAGTTCCGCTACGGCGACATCAATAACGCGCCCTCCGAAACCGAAGAAGACGTCTGGGTCGGCGTCTCGCCGCAGCCGCCGAAGTTCGATGAGCCTTTTTCCGTATGGGGTGATGGCACACATCTTTACGTCGCGGACAGCGACAACGACGCCATTCGCCGCGTCTCACTGGAAACACGTGAGGTCACGACCTTTGCCGGAGGAACGAACGGCGATACCGACGGGATCGGCACGGCCGCCCAGTTCGACGAACCGCGCGGGATCACGGGCGATGGCAACGGGAACCTGTACGTCGCCGATCGAGCCAACCACACGATCCGAAAGATCGCGATCGCGACCGGTGAGGTGACAACACTGGCTGGCGATCCCAGCAACCAAGGCGATGAAGACGGAATCGGTTCGGCGGCTAGATTCTTTAGACCGCGGGACCTTGAGATCGTCGGAGGGGATCTCTACGTTACGGACCGGGACAACCACACGATCCGCAAAATCGTGATCGGGACCCGCGATGTGACGACGTTTGCCGGTTCTGCGGGTGACGAGGGTTCCGATGATGGAATAGGAACGGCTGCCCAGTTCGACCGACCACGCGGAATATGGTCCGACGGCACCTTCCTGTACGTTACCGACGATTTCAATCACACGGTGCGCAAGATCGAGATCGCGACGGCTGAAGTGACGACGTTTGCCGGCAAGATCGAGATCGCGACGGCTGAAGTGACGACGTTTGCCGGCCTAGCCGACTCCGCCGCCGACGATGACGGCATCGGATCGGCTGCACGCTTCGATCGTCCGGACGGCATAGACGGCGATGGCACCTATCTCTATGTTACCGAACGGGATAATGCCACGGTCCGGAGGATCGAGATCGCGACGCGCGAAGTGACGACTCTGGCCGGTGGCACTTTCGGTTTTGAAGACGGCGTCGGTACCGCGGCAAAGTTCCGGACTCCCTCTGGGGTCTGGCTAGACGGCAACGAGTTGTACATCGCGGATGAAGAAAACAACCTGATACGCAGACTGGACCTGACGAGTGGCGTCGTCGACACTTTCTCCGGCACCTTAAGTTTCGCCGGTTCCGGAATAAGTCCGGGCCTGATCAACGGTGTGGGAGCCCTCACCGACGACAGCGACGAGACACCGCTCAACAGTAACTACACGTTGGCCAGGGGCTTCATCTTCGACAAGTTCAATCCGGTCTCCGACAAGCTGATCTCGATTCCCGTCACGGTTACCGGCACGCCGACGCTGACCGGCGCCAGTCCAGATACTGGTGGAACGAGTAGCTCGTTAACTGTGACGCTGACAGGGACAGGTTTTGTCCCCGGCGGTACCACGGTCTCCGTTTTGGGAAGTGATGTCACTGTCAGTAGCCTAAGTGTTTCAAGTACGACATCTTTGACTGCGACTTTCACGGTAAGCTCTGACCCGAGCCCTGGGGCTGTCAACGTGACGGTGACGACGGGAGCCGGAACGAGCGGGACCCAAGCCTATACCGTCACCGTGCCTTCACCCACACTGTCCGGCGTTGCGCCAACGTCCGGCCTCCAGGGTGGGGCAACTAACGTGACCTTGACTGGAACCAACTTCACGCCGTCGTCAACGGTCAGTGCCGCAAGCAATATCACGGTGAGTAATGTCGTCGTTACTGGAACGACATCCATCGCTGCGACACTGACAATCGATTCCGACGCAGCGACTGGTTCGCGGGATATCACCGTCACTACCAACGGCGGAGACGCTACCGTCTCCTTTACTGTCCTTGTGCCGACTCCCACGATCACGGGTCTCTCTACCGATTCCTTTAAACAGGGTTTCACCGGTCCTGTTACGATCACAGGGACGAACTTTTCCGGGACCGACGTCACTATAAGCGGGGCTACGGGGGCTTTTGTTTCCGGGTTTACAGTCGACAGCCCGACGCAGATTACGGCTATATTCGTTTTGAGTGCTGCTCCCGGTACTCCAAAGGTCAAAGTGACGACCGCGAGCGGAACGAGCAATGAATTCTCGTTCGCTATCAATTCCAGCGATATCACAGCGGCAAGCGAGTTAGAAGCGACAACTCTGGCGGGGAGTGAGGGTTTCGGGTCGGAAGACGGGACGGGATCGGCGGCAGCGTTTAATACGCCGAACGGATCCTGGTCGGACGGCACGAATCTTTACGTTTCCGATTTCGTCAACCACACGATCCGAAAGATCGTGATCGGGACCGGCGAAGTGACGACGCTGGCGGGGAAGGCGGGAGTATCCGGGTCAGACAACGATGCTTCTGGGGGGACCGACGCGCGTTTCAACGGACCGGCCGGTATCGTCGGCGATGGATCCGGGAATCTGTATGTCGCTGATTTCAATAACAACACGATCCGGAAGATAGTGGTTTCCGGTGGTGTTGCAACCTCCGTTTCGACCCTGGCTGGCGACGCCAGCGAGGCGGCAGGGACTTTGGATGGTACCGGTAGCGCGGCTCGCTTCAACGGCCCATTCGGTATCTCCTGTTGCGGTGGCGCCCCTTCCGCCCTCTACGTGACCGATAGTGGCAATCACACGATCCGGGAGATCGTCGTCTCATCCGGTGCAGTGACGACCCCGGTGGGTGTGGCCGGAACCTCAGGATTCGTAAATGCGTCGGATAACCTTGCAAAATTCAATACGCCCAAGGGTCTCACTGAAATCAGCGGCAATCTCTATGTCGCGGATTCGGGAAACAACGCGATCCGAAAAGTCACGACTGTGGGAACACACAACGTGACGACCTTCGCCGGCAGCACGGCCGGAACCCCGGGTTCTACCGACGCTACCGGCACGGCGGCGCTATTCAACGGTCCGGTGGGTATCACTGCCGACGGCACAACCAGTCTGCTTGTCGGCGACCAGCTCAACCATACGATTCGGAAGATACAAATCTCAGACCAGGTAGTATCCACCTTTGGGGGTGCGGCCGCCAGCAGCGGCTTTGTCAATGGCAATGCAAGCACCGCGCGGTTCAACCGACCCGGATTCGTGTTTGTTGCCAGCAGTACGTTGTATGTATCGGACGAGCTGAATCATGCGATCCGGAGCACGGACACCGGTACCGTCTCTTTCTCCACACTTGCAGGGAGCCCAAACCCCAAGAGTGGAACGACGGATGAGACAGGGTCGAAGGCCCGATTCAATTTCCCGGGTGGGACGTGGGGCGATGGTTTGGGGAACCTCTACGTTTCAGACACCCTCAACCACACGATTCGAAAGATCGTGCTATCTACCGGTGCCGTGACGACCCTTTGGGGTTCAGGGTCTTCAGGTTCTACAAATGCCAAATTTACCTCGGCTGAATTTAGTTTCCCTGAAGGTTTGTGGGGTGACGGTCTGGGCATCCTGTACGTTGCCGACACGGGAAACCACTTGATTCGTAAGATAGACATCTCGTCGGGAGACGTGACAACCTTGGCCGGTACAGGCTCAGCCGGACAGGCGGACCTGAGTGGGATAAGTGCTTCATTTGATTCTCCCCACGCTCTCTGGGGTGATAGCGCGACGCTCTATGTTGCGGACAAGAACAACCATGTGATCCGCAAGATTGTGATTTCAGGGGCGGCTGTTACCACGTTCGCCGGTGTCACCGACGATCCTGGCTTCCTGAATGATGATGGAACTTCAGCCAAGTTCAATACGCCACTGGGGATATGGGGTGACGATTCGAATATCTATGTGACGGACGGTCACAACAACAGAATTCGCAAGATTGAAATTGGCGGCACACAGACAGTAACAACGATTGCGGGGTCGGGGGACCCTAACGCAGTCGACAACGAGGATGGAGCTTTGGCCGCGTTCGCTTTTCCTCACGCGATCTGGGGAGATGGAACCAGCCTCTGGGTTGCCGACCTGAACAACAACTCGATTCGTAAAGTTGAAATTGCGAGCACTCACGCTGTAAGTACCGTAGCAGGGTTGGCCGGTAGCGCCGGCTTTGTCAACGGCACCGGTTCGGCCGCCCGGTTCAACTCGCCGCAGACAATCTGGGGTGATGGTGAGAATCTGTATATCTCGGGGGGCTCGAACCACCAGGTCAGAAAGCTCAGTCCTGTCCTCGAATAGCTGATTGTGCCCCAAGTCGCCTTCCGTGTGTCTCACCAGCTATATATGATTCACGCACAGTCAATCCTCGCGTTGTGGGTTGCGACCGTGTTGGATTTGGCGGCGGCGACGAGCGCGTCTTGGAAAGTAATCGGGGACGGCCCAAGCTGTTCGGCTGATCTTAGGAACGGATCCTTTGAATCCGCCCAGCAGACCCGGCTATCAGTCCAGCTGAGGCACCCCTCCCTGCAGTGGCTCCACGCCGACCCCAGTGATACAATTTGTTTGCTGTTTTCTGGCACCTTGGGGAGGTCTCATGGAGAGAACTCGAACTGTGGTTGTGGTACTCCCGGCCTATAACGAGGGCCGGATGGTTCGTGACGTGATCGCCCACCTTCCTGATTCGATCGATGGCATTCCATTAATTCCCATAGTCGTTGACGATGGCTCTTCCGATCAAACGAGCCGTGGGGCACGCGATGCGGGAGCTCTGGTGGTTCGGCATCGGACAAATCTCGGTGTGGGGGTGGCAACGCGCACCGGGTTTCGGGCTGCATGCGAGCTCGATGCGGATGTGATTGTAACGATGGACGCCGATGGGCAGCATGATCCGAACGACCTGCCGACCTTGGTCCGTGCAATCACCAACGGGGACTGTGATGTGGCCCTCGGCACCCGGCCGATCAGCTTTCGCACGATGCCGTGGTCTCGCTACATCGCCAACACCCTTTCCTACGCAGTGGTCGCAATGCTGTACGGGCGGAGAGTGGACGATTCACAGTCAGGATTTAAGGCCTTTACGCGCCATGCCGTCGAAACGATGGAGCTTAGCGCTAACGGCTATGAGATTTGTTCCGAAATGGTTGGCGAAATGTTTTCGAAGAAACTCCGCTACCGGTCCGTGCCGATTAGGGCGATCTACACCGAGTACTCCCAGAGGAAAGCCCAGCCGTTCCTGAACGGGGTCAACATCATTTTGCGGCTTCTGGCTGGACGACTGATCCACGTGCGATGATTGTCATTCTCACCAAGACCTTCGCGATACTGTTAGCGCTCATCGTAATTTCAAAGAGTTATACGGACCTGCGGCTCCGAAGGGAATCGTTGCTGATGTTCCTGTTCTGGACGACAACGTGGCTGGGTATCGTTCTCGTAGCTTTGGCGCCGTCGATCGTGGATCGTATCATCGCAATTGGCGGCGGGCAGGCCGGCATTGGGACTGTCTTCGGTATAACCTTCATGTTTATGTTCTTCGTCGTCTATCGAATTTACGTCAAACTGGATCGGACCGAGCAAAAGATGGTCCGGTTGGTTCAGGAGTTGGCCATGGAGGATGCGAAGATCGAAAAGCCTCCGGTCAAGCGATCTTCGGTCTCCGATGACGCTTGATGTCCTTTCCCGCCTGGGTCACCCAGTCACAGTCGTCGAAGTGGAAGCGATGCGGGCCAACTGAGCCCACAACCGTTTTTAAGATAGATGATGACCCCGTTTACAAGCTGAGATGATGACAGATAAGAAGACAAAACACGCGGGTACGAAAAAGATGCTCGTGTTGGGAGCGCGCGGCACTGTGGGCCGCACTTTGGTCGACGAACTGGCTGGCCGGAAGCATGATCTGGTGATTGCGGATCGGGGATACTTCTCGGCGCCGAATTACTACAAGTGCGACATATCGGAGTATCGGCAACTGGAGCAGATTTTCCTCGATCACGACGTCGGATTTGTTTACAACTTGGCGGCCGAGTTCGGTCGCTGGAACGGCGAGGCCTTTTATGAAAATCTATGGACGACGAACGTCGTCGGGTTCAAGCACCTTCTGAGACTGCAGGAGCGATTCAAGTTTCGGATGGTCCACTTTTCATCCTCTGAAGTTTACGGAGACTACGATGGCGTCATGGCGGAAGACGTGATGGACACGCACGAAATTCGCCAACTCAACGACTACGCGATGACCAAGTGGGTGAATGAAATGCAGGCCTTGAACTCGGCCGCCATGTTCGGTACCGAGACCGTCCGCGTGCGCTTATTCAACACCTACGGACCTGGAGAGTACTACAGCCCTTACCGCAGCGCCCTGTGCATCTTTTGTTATCACGCCCTGCACGATCTCCCTTATACCGTTTATCTGGGCCACCGACGCACATCGACTTTCGTCACGGATGCCTGCAGGACACTGGCGAACATCTATGAACGGTTTCGCCCTGGTGAGGTCTACAACATCGGCGGTCGTGATTTGCACGACATGAAAACGAGTTCGGATATCATCATGAAGCTGCTCGGAAAGAGCGATGATATCGTGTCCTATCAAGAAGGTGAACCGTTTACGACCAAGGACAAGGTTGTGGATATCAGCAAGGCCGAACGAGAGCTCGATCATAAGAGCACCGTCGATCTGGAGGCCGGTTTGGCGCGCACATTGGAATGGATGAAAAGCGTTTACAGTGTGGACCGCTGAGATCCGGCCAGCGGATTAAGGCTTGCTGTTGAAGATCCTTGTCGTTCATGAGGTCAACTACCTCACAAAGATAGTTTACGAATTCCAGATCCTGCCCGAACTCCTTTCCATTCTAGGGCACGACGTTACCGTCGTAGATTTTGACGATACCTGGGACGAAGTGTCGGATCGGCCTGTCATCGACCTCCGCACGACGCGTCAATCCGGAGTGCATCGCGCTTATCCAGATGCTTCGGTTCGTCTTAGGCATCCGGGCGTAGTCCGCTTACCCCTTGTCGCGAGGCTGTCCGGGGCCTTGACGAACGCGGTCGAGGTCTATAGAGCGCTCAGCGATTCCGACTACGACGTCGTTCTCCTCTATGGCGTTCCCACGGTTGGAATTCAGACTTGTCTCTCGGCGAGAAAACACGGTGTGCCCATCGTTTTCAGGTCAATCGACATTAGTCACCAGCTTGTGCCTGCATCTGTTTTGGCGCCGCCGACTCGGCTGATCGAAAAGATCATCTATAACACCGCCGACGGGATTTCAGCGCTGACCCCCAGAATTCGGGACTATGTCCAATCGTACGGCGTCCCCGCGTCAAAAATTCATGTCCTGCCCGCAGGCGTTGACATGGAACGTTTCTGTCCAGGCTCCAGGAACGACGCCCTTCTTTCGGACTGGGGCATTACGCAAGCGGACCGTGTGATTCTCTTTATGGGGACAATCTATCGTTTCAGCGGTCTGGATCGCGTCATTGGGGACTTCCCAGCTTTGTTGTCCCGACATCCGAACTCCAAGCTGCTGGTGGTGGGAAAGGGCGATGACATGGAACGTCTGAAAAAGCGGTCTGAGAGCGTTGGAGTCTCCTCGAACGTGGTGTTCACAGGCGTCCAACCTTACTCATTGCTGCCCGACATTATCCGATCCTCAGATCTTTGCATCAATCCGTTCGAGCTCAACGCGATAACTCGAGACATCTTGCCGACCAAGCTGTTCCAGTACTTGGCGTGCGGCCGTCCCCTGGTTGCGACCCAATTGCCGGGAACCATGCCGTTTCTCACAGGTGAGAGTGAAGGTGTCGTTTACAGAACGCTTCCCAACATCGTCAACACGCTGGCCGACCTACTGGATGCACCCCAACGGTGTGCAGAATTGGGAAACAATGCTTCCCGTGCGATGGGTAGGCAGTATGACTGGAAACACATTGCCCAATCCCTGGCCAACTGGATCGAGGAGATCATTCAACGATGAAGGTTGCGATGGTCACACCTTATTTTTACTCTGCCTGGGATTACGGCGGCCCTCCCCGCAGTGCACATAACCTTGCAAGTTCACTGGCGCAACAGGGAGTGTCCGTGCGGGTCTTTACGACGGACACGGCTGGGGCTCGCCGGCTATCCGCAAAGGCAATAGAAGAGGCATCGATGGGCGCCAACCGAGGTCTTCAAGTTTGGCATTGCCGGAACATGTCCAACCGGCTGGCCTTTCGTCATCGCCTCTTTCTTCCGACCCGATTTTCCGGAACACTCGATCGGAACCTTGGGGATTCTGAACTGATTCATGTCCATGAACTGAGGTCGTTTCTTACGGTGGCCGCCCGTCGGGCCGCCCGCCGGAGGGGTATCCCCTATGTGGTGTCTACCCACGGGGGCCTATTGCACTTGGGAAAGCGCCACGCGAAGGTATTGTTCGATACGTTTTGGGGAAGCCGCGTGATTCGAGACGCCGCAGGTCTGATCGCCGTGTCCGAGATGGAGGCAGAGCAGATGCGGTCTTTTGGTATTCGTAACGACCGCATTCACCTGTTACCGAATCCCATCGACACAAATCTCTATGACGTCTTGCCTGCTTCCGGGCAGTTCCGGGAGCGCTGGGGTTTAGGGACCTCAAAACTCGTACTCTTTCTTGGAAGGCTCAATTGGATTAAAGGTGCGGACCTGTTGATAACGGCTTTCGAAAAACTTTCCGGGGATGTCCACCTGGTTTTGGCCGGCCCGGACGATGGGCACAGAGCTCAGTTGGATGCCTTACTATCTCCTGAACTAGCTAAGCGAGTGACTTTTACAGGACGCCTGGACCATGCTGATAAGTTGGCAGCCTTCGTGGACGCCGACATCTGCGTCGTGCCTTCTCGAAGCGAAATCTTTGGCATGGTCGTGCTGGAAGCCCTGGCCTGTCGGCGAGGCGTGTTGCTGTCCTCGGCTTGCGGCCTCATCCCCGAACTGGAGGATGAGGAATGTGTCCGCGTGTTCGAAAATGGTAACAGCTCAGATCTGGCCCGGAAGCTCGATACCGCGTTAGGGAGCCGGCACTCTAAGGGGGGGGTGGAGGCTGCGCGTCAGTTCGTATTGAAAGGGTTTTCTGCTGAGGCGGTAGCCGCCCGGGCGCGGTCGATCTATACGTCGATCTATACAAGATTTGGGGCAGCGGATTAGTTCAATGAATTGTCTTGTCTCCTGCAGTCGCTTCCCGGTTTAGATTCCGCTCCGCGTGTCGGGCACCAACGGCGAGCGCTCCACAACCAACGATCAATCGATCTTCCTACCAAGCGCACAGTGTTACTTACGCCCGGACGATCTTCTCCCGACCTGCCGTGATGCCCCGTGTTGCGTTGCGCGTGTCGATCACCAGTTGGGAATGATTGACGATCCACGAATAATCGATTTTCGTGTGGTCGGTCGCGATCACGACTGCATGCTGTTTTTCGAGAAGATCCTCGCTTAACTCCACTGACGACAGATCAGAAAAATCGTAATGACGCATCTTGTGGAGTTTTGGGACGAAGGGGTCGTGGTAGGCGAGTTTCGCGCCTTTCTCCCTCAATAGACTCATAATTTCCATGGCGGGAGATTCCCTCGTGTCGTCGACGTCTTTCTTGTAGGCGACGCCAAGGATAAGGATCTTGGCCCCGCGTACTGACTTGCCGTCGTCGTTCAGACCCCAGGCGATCTTGTCGACGACGAAGCGCGGAATGGCCGTGTTGACCTCCCCGGCGAGTTCGATGAAACGGGTTGCAAAGCCGTGCTCCCGGGCTTTCCAAGCCAGATAAAACGGGTCGATTGGGATGCAGTGACCGCCCAGTCCGGGCCCAGGATAGAAGGGTGTAAAACCGAAAGGCTTGGTAGCCGCGGCGTCGATGACTTCCCAGATATCGATGTCCATCCGGTCGCAGAGAAGCTTCAGTTCGTTGACAAGAGCGATGTTGACTGAGCGGTAGATGTTTTCCAGCAGCTTGACCAACTCCCCCGTGTCTGTTGAAGACACCGGTACGAGTGCGTCGATCACCTGCCCGTATAGCGCCTTTGCGACAGACAGGCAATTGGGGGTCGTCCCGCCGACCACCTTGGGAATCGTCTGTGTTGAGAAGTGAGGGTTGCCGGGGTCTTCGCGTTCAGGAGAGTAAGCAAGAAAGTAGTCTTCTCCGGCCGCAAGCCCCGATCCTCGGAAGCGTTCGAGTAAAACTTCTCTCGTCGTTCCCGGATATGTCGTGCTTTCAAGGACTACGAGTTGTCCTTCACGGAGCGTTTTGCTGACAGCATCGGCCGTACTTTCAACGTACTGCATGTCGGGTTCTCGGTTGCTGTTCAGCGGGGTGGGGACACAGATAATGACGCAGTCGGGGTGGGCAAGCTTCGAGAAATCCGCGGTCGCTTCGAAGCGGGCACTGGATCGAATTGCCGCCACTCGAGCGGCCTCGACGTGTCCTATATAAGACTGGCCGGCGTTGAGTCGGGTGATCTTCTCCGGATCAACATCGAACCCAATGACCTTAAAACCGACTTCCGCAAACCGGAGCACTAAGGGAAGGCCCACATAGCCCAGGCCGATGACGCCGACAACAACGTCATGGGATTTGATCTTTGCGATGAGTGCATCCCGGATCATTTGAAGAAGTCGCGAATCTTTTCGATGACGTAGTCGATTTCTGTTTCTTCCAGCTCCGGATATATCGGCAGAGCCAGACAGGTGCGGGCCGTTTCTTCAGCTCGAGGGAAGTCCCCGGGTGAACCGCATACAGCACCCAGTCCCCGCTGGAGATGCAAGGGAATGGAGTAGTAGATCCCGGTTCCGATCCCGTGGCCCGACAAGTTTTCCTTGAGAGCGTCCCTTTCGGACGTTCGGATCACAAACTGATTGTACACGGCTTCATTGTGAGGGCTTGGTGTTGGAAGCGTGACCATTCCTTCCAGCCTTTCCGAATATTGTTGTGCAATCTGACGCCGCCGCTCGTTCCATTCGCCCACGTAGGGCAGCCGGACCGATATCGCGGCTGCCTGGAGGGAATCCAAACGGCTGTTGATACCCAGCACGTTGTGTTCGTGTTCGTTCTCGAGTCCATGTGCTCGGAGCAGGCGCAGGCGGTCTGCCGTCCCCGAGTCATGGGTTACGACCATGCCGGCATCCCCGATCGCTGCCAGGTTTTTCGTCGGGTAGAAGGATAAGCACCCGCAGAAGCCCATCGTTCCCGCCGCTCGACCACGATGTTTCGCTCCGAATGCCTGTGCGACATCTTCGATGATGAGGACGCCATGGTCCGCTGCGATGGCCTGGATTCGGAGCATGTCGGCGCAGTCGCCGAAAAGGTGGGTCACGATCACAGCGCGCGTGCTGGGGGTGATTTTGCGCCGGATATCATCGGGATCGATCTGAAAAGTTTGAAAGTCGATATCCGCAAAGACAACCCGCGCTCCGAGACGCACCGCCGATGAGGCCGTCGAAAAGAAACTGAATGCCGGGACGATGACCTCAGCACCGGGGCCGATTTCTGCAGCCATCAGTGCCAGCATCAGGGCGTCCGAACCGTTCGCGACGCCGATCCCCTGCTCGGTGGAGAGAGTCTCTGCGACAGCAGCTTCCGCCCGCTCGACCGCGGGACCTAGGATAAACTGTTGAGAGTCTATGACTTCCATCAGCGCGGTGCCCAGTTCCTCGCGAATACGGGCTGTCTGTCGTTTGAGATCGAAGAACGGTACTTTCATTGAATGTGCAGTGATGCTGGAATGAAATCGTTGGTCTTCAGGGACGAATGTCCCATAATATTCCGGTTAAACGTGTGTGCGCGTTGGCCGTCTAAACGGGTTAGCGTATTTGGTTTGAAGCTCTAAATCAACCTGCCGCTCTACTGGGAGTTGGCGCTGGAGCCGAGGACGCTCCGAACAATACGAAATGGAGTTGAGATGCCGCAGATGATGACTCGAATGATGTTCTCACGACGAATAGCGCCCTTCATGTTCAGCTTTTTGCTGATTCCAGTTCTCATTTCCATCCCTGCACGAGCCCAGGATGGTGGCTTGAGGGACGAACAACCCCCCATTCCTGTAGAGGAAATTATCAGCCAGTTTGCGAGCATGGAGTCGGAGTTCAGGTCGGCCCGTGGCAACTATACCTATCGCCAGGACGTTACGGTCCAGGAATTGAACGCGCGCGACCGCGTGATCGGCGAATACCATATGATCAGCGATATTCTCTTCGAGCCCGACGGTCTCTCGAGGACAGAGAAAGTCGTCTTCGCACCTCCGAGTACGCTCGAGGGCATTCAGCTCACGCCACAGGACCTGGACGATATTCGCGACATCCAACCTTTCGTTCTTACGACGGAAGACCTGGATCTTTACGACGTCGAGTATCTTGGAAAGGAACTGATCGACGAGATCGACACCTATGTTTTCCAGGTCGGCCCGAAAGCGATCGAAGACGGCGAGCGATATTTCGAGGGTCAGATCTGGGTGGATGATCTCGACCTTCAGATTGTAAAGACATACGGCAAGGCCGTGCCCGACATCACGGAAAACGGCCAGGAGAACCTGTTTCCGCGTTTCGAGACTTACCGGGAACAGATCGACGACTATTGGTTCCCGACGTATACCCGGGCCGTCGACACCTTGAATTTCTCTAGCGGCCCCAAAAAGATCCGCCAGGTGATCCGGTATGAAGACTACAAGCAATTCGCTTCAGACGTCACCTTCACCTTCGGTGACGAGATCGAGGACGAAGCGGGCGCCGACTCTGTGGATTCCACGGACCCAGCACCTCCTGAGCAGTAGGTAGAGTGTTCCGGATGGGTCAGCGAACTACCGGCCCATCCGGTCTATAACTCCCGACAACCACAGCAGATAAGCCTCCCTTCCTCCAATTCCCCCTGTGCTAAACTGATATCGAAATTCGGATAAGGAGTCACTATGTCGGGCCATTCCAAGTGGCACAGTATCAAACACAAGAAGGCCGCGACCGATGCGAAGCGGGGCAGATCATTCACGAAGGTGATCAAGGAAATCACGATCGCCGCGCGACTCGGAGGCGGAGATGCTGAAGCCAACCCGAGGTTGCGTAAAGCTGTCAGCGACGCGAAAGCGCTGAACATGCCCGCCGATAACATCAAGCGCGCCATCATGAAGGGGACGGGTGAGCTGGAAGGTACCGCGATTGAAGAGATCGTATACGAAGCTTATGGCCCGGGAGGGGTGGCGGTGATGGTCGAGGTGCTGACTGATAATCGAAACCGAACCGTGAGTGAACTGCGTTATGTCCTGAGCAAAAACGGTGGAAATCTGGGCGAGAGCGGTTGTGTAGCCTGGATGTTCACGAAACGCGGCTACATCCGGGTGCCGTCAGCGAATCTGGACGAAGAGACCGCAATGAATGCTGCAATTGAAGCGGGTGCGGAAGACTTCACGGCCCAGGGAGATCAGTACGAAATCCTGACCGAACCCGAATCGTTCCATGCGGTTCTTGGAGAGCTCAAAGAAAAGGGTATCGAGCCCGAAACGGCCGAACTTTCCATGATCCCTCAGAACTACATCAAACTTGAGGGCAAACCTGCCCACCAGATGATTAAGCTGATGGACGCGCTCGACGACCACGAGGACGTCCAGAACGTGTACGCAAATTTCGACATCGAAGAGTCGGAACTCGCTGACGTTATGTAGCTTCCGTAGCGAGCCGCGTTCCCGGGCCCCTTTACTATGAGGATTCTTGGAGTAGATTGCGGTTCCAGGGTGACCGGGTACGGTGTGATCGAAACCGGGACAGATAGCTATCGCTACGTGGATTGCGGCGCGATCCGGACCAAGGCATCCGATCCTCTGGCTCTGCGCCTGCAATCGATACATGCTGGTCTCCAGGAAATCATTCGGGACCACACACCTGACGTGGCCGCGTTCGAAAGCATCTTTCATGCAGCCAACGTTCAGAGCGCCCTCAAACTCGGTCACGCGAGAGGCGTATCCTTGTTCGCGGCGGCGCAGGCAGGACTTCCGGTTTACGAGTATTCCGCCCTCCAGGTGAAGTCTGCGGTGACCGGTTACGGCCGAGCTGAGAAGGTTCAGGTGCAGCAGATGGTGCGATCCCTGCTGCGGCTCGCCGAAGTCCCGGAACCTCACGATGCATCCGACGCGCTGGCTGTAGCAATTTGCCACGCGCAGAGCTACAAATTTGAGGAGGCGACCGCCATCCGTGACTAATTTGATTCTCATTTCAGTTCTGGCGCTCCTTCCCCAGATCGACTTCACGACATTCAGCTTTTGCCGTGACGGCCTGGGCGGTACCGGCGACCTGCAGTGCATCCGACTCGACGCCTCGGGCCAGGGCACCTTCATGCTGACGTACGCAGATGCCGATACAGTAGAAGAGGAGCTTCGCTTGTCGGTATCGGGAACCCGTAAGTTCATCGATTTGCTGGCGGCAACCGAATATCTGGCGGATGCGGATACATACGATTCCGGCCGGGAGGTGCTGAGCCTTGGGCTCAAAACCCTGACGCTGGAAGGGCCTGCGGGAAACCGGGAAGCGGCTTTCTACGTGGCCACTCCGCGTGAAGCAAGCGAACTGGCTGCGTTTTTCGACCGCTTGATCATCCAGGAGATGCTCCTGCTCGACATTGAGTCCGCCTTGCAGTTCGATCGCTTAGGCATCCCGGGCAGGTTGGATCAGATCGAAAGAGACCTCGGCCGGGACCGGCTGGCCGACGCGCTGCGACTGATTCCTGTGCTCGAGCGTATCGCTGCCGACACCCGGTTGGTCAACTATGCGCGTACGACGGCTACGCGACTGAAGGAAGAGATTGAGGCAAGGTACTGAAGCGTGATCCGAATTCTCATCACATTACTCACACTCTCGCTGGTCTTACCGGTCTTGGGCCAAGATAGTCCTCAAGACGTTGCTCAGGGTGGGGCCCGGATCGTAGCGCGCGGCGACGTCGTAGAAATTACCGATGGAGCTTCTGAGCGCTATAGTGTGCAAGATCCGCTGGAGGAAGGCGATTTGCTTCGGACGGGGCCTGCGTCTTTCGCTGTGATCGATTTGAATCCTGGATTCCGATTGACGATTGGGCCTGATTCCGTCGTTGGACTGGAATCGTTCGGTACCGTGCCGGCTATCCGCCTGGAGCAGGGTAGAGTCCGCGTTCAGACCCACTCGGGGGCTCTTCGCGTCCAGTCTTCGGTCGGTGATTTCATAGTGTCGGAGGTTCCAGGCGAAGCGGAACTGGAACTCTCAGAGGGCAGAGTCATTCTCCAGGTGCTTTCCGGAGGTCTCACGATGGAAAACGTGAATGCGGAAGATGTAGTCTTTCGAGCGCCAGGCCAGCGCGCCGCTCGTAGCTATCAGGCAGGCTCGATCATAGGTTCCGGGGACGGAGAACAGTCCAACTATTCCTACGGTCCGAACGGCTATGGCTGGTATCCAAACGTCTATGTTGGATACCCCGGGTTTCCGTATGAAGCTCCCCTCGACACACGACCCACCGAAGTTCGTCCCCGCCCCGGCCGCCGTCGGTAACAAATTCCGACAGTTAAAAGTCGGCCTTCAGGGTTGCAAGCATCAAAGCCTTCGTGACCTTCGTGTCTTCGTGTTAAAAAAGTCTTTGAGTTAAAAAAGCCTTCGCGTCTTCGCGCCTTTGCGGTGAAAAAGTCTCAGGAAACGATCACCCCCGCATACCCCACCACACGATCCCTATCCCCGAACGCATCCCCTGAAGTAGCGTAGCGGACCAACTCGGCATTGGATGCGCCCAGCCGATTGGCCGCGACCAGCATTGCCGTTGCAGGCCCGACCCCGCACATGGAAATCCCTTCCGAGAGAACGACGTTATAGAGTCCGTCCGCGTCTCGCACCAACATGCGGTCGATCGCTTTTCTGTCCTTGACCCTCGTCGGGCCCTCGGCTTCGTAGTGGTTCATGTCGCTCGAGGCGATGATCAGGATGTCATCGGAGCTTTCACCGATGACCTTGGCCATCGCATCGCCAAGATGTTTGAGCACTCCGAGGTCGGAAGTTCCGACTGTGATCGGTACGAATCGTAGATCGGACTCGGTCAGAAACTGAAGAAACGGCAGCTGAACTTCCAGTGCGTGCTCAGACCGATGGGCTTCGGTGTCCTCTTCAAGATCGGGGTCCAGTGCCATCAGTCGCACCGCCAGGTCCGTGTCGATGGCGACGTTTCCGATGGGCGTTTCCCATTCACCCGTACTTACTATGGCCAGGGGTCGGCCAAGTCCCGTGTGGTTGGGGCAAAGGATGATGAAGCGCTCGGGCAGCTGAAGACGGGAGTAGACGGCTCCCGCGACTTGGCCCGAATAAACATAGCCAGCGTGGGGGACGACGATCCCAAGTGCGCGCCCAGCTGTGGGGTGGGGTTCTTCCCCGGGGGACGTAACAGCTCGGAGGGTTTCCTCAAGGGCGGCGCGATCTTCCGGATAAAAGGTACCGGCAACGGTCGGCGGGCGAATCATAAACTACCCTGGAACGACAGTGCGTGCGTGAACTGCGATTCAGCTACTCGCCGACGGAATTGTAGAAGCCCCTCTTGTGGCGAACTTTCAGCTCGTCCAGGTCTCCGTCCTGATCCACATCCACGTCGTCGACTTCGATACGTAACTCTCGCAGATCGTTGTCTTCTTCGAGATCTCTCGGCACAAATCCCAGGCTGTACTGGTTCCTCAGATGGATGCCGACGGTTTCGTAGATGCCGGGGTATTCCCCATCAAATCGCGGGAAGAAGGCTGTGCCGCCCGTGATCCGTGCCAGGGTCTGTAGCGCGTTTTTTGCCTGGAGCATCTGCATTCGGGCGATGTTACCCATGCGGCTTTCGTTAAAAAGAAAGAAAGACTGGCCCATACCCACAGGGTAGATCATCGTGTCGGAGGACTCCGCCTGCCGAAGCATGTCGTTGTAGTTTCGTTTGCTGAAGGTATCGATGCCGCTGCTCAACAGGAAGATCGCCTTCTTTCCCTCGATGTTTTCCAACCGGTCAAGCGTGAAGCCGACAGCGTCGTACAGAGATGTTTCCCTGAAGCCGGGAAACTGGAGGCTCCGGAGGCCGTTAAACAGCTCGTTCTGGTTTTGCGTGAAGTCGGTGACGATCTGGGGCCGGATGTCGTAGCTGATGATAGCCGCCCAGTCGTTCTCCCGTAGCGACTGAATGAACCCAGCTGAAGGGCCGATCACGTCGTCGTAGTAGTAGGTGAACGTGTCGCCAAACTCAATCACGATGACGACCGTCAGTGGTGTGTCCGTCGGGCTGAAATTTGTGACCAGCTGTTCTTCGTCGTCTACGAAGACACGGAAGTGTTCTCTCTCCAGACCCGAGATCGGGTTGTCGTTTCTGTCGGTTACGACGACATCCACATTGATGACCTCGATGTCGATCGAGAGAGAGAAGCGATCATCAACGTCCAGATCCGGGGCCCCGTCCCGTTCCGGAAGCGGCGGGAGCGGGATGTCTGCTCCGACGTTCCGCCTCGGGCCCTGAGCTAGGGCGAAACCCACGCCGAACACTATCAAAACGGCCAGAGCAATCAATCGTCTGGGAATCATTAGGAAATCTCCTCAGATGCTGTTGCTAGAGCGTACATCGGTCTGCGATACGACGCAATATCTTCAGCATCGAATCGCAACGGTGCTTGCATGGGCCGGGGAGAGCCTCGATCCTATCTCTTTAGACGTCGGATGGCAAGAATTGTCGCCAGTTCGGGTGCCGGGTAGGTTTACATTGGAATATCTGGCCTCGAAGACTATCGTGTTCCCGCACGTTACACGCAGCGAAACGCCGCCTGCAGCCGGGAGGAAATCTTTTCGAGGAGACCGCTGATGATTACTGAAAGTGCAATCGTTGCCATTGGAGGCCTGATCGCTGTGATCGCACTCCTGTTCTTGATGATCACGCGCTTCAAGTGGCACGTGTTCATTGCGCTCCTGGTGCCGATCGTGCTATTTGCCCTGCTGCCGGGCATCGATCGGAGTGCATTCATCACTGCTTTTGAACAGGGGTTTGGAGGCACGATCGAGAGCATCGCGGTCGTCATCGTGGTCGGATCCATCATTGCGGAAGCGCTCAAGCATACGGGTGGAATCGAACGCATTACGTCTTCGATGGTCCGTTGGGTGGGAGAGAAGCGCATGCCACTGGCTCTGACAATGAGCGGCTGGATAATTGGCCTGGCCATTTTTTCCGATGTTGGTTATGTGATTCTCAATCCACTCGTCCATTCTGCCGCGCTCAAGAGCGCTCTGAACATGAGTGTCATGGCCACGGGCCTGGTTGGCGCGATGCAGATGACACACGCGATGGTTCCGCCCACGCCGGGCCCGTTGGCGGCCGCTGCGCTGGTCGGTGCCGATCTGGGGACGGTGATCGTCTACGGAGGACTGGCAACCTTGATCGCTTCCTTGGCGGGTTGGGTTTTTGCCCTGGTGGCCGGACCCCATATCGTCTCTCCACCTTCGGAAGAATTCGTCGGCAAATCGCTCATCGAACAGGGACGGGAATCGGAATTGCCTTCAACGTGGCGGGCCTACGCACCCATCCTCATTCCCTTGACCCTGATCGCGGGACAGAGCGCTGCGCGACTGATGTTGTCTGAAGATCACATCGTCAACGCGGTGATGCTCTATCTGGGATGGCCCGTTGTGGCTCTCGGCATCGGTGTCCTGCTGGCGTACCGGAATACCACCCCGGACCAGGGGGCGGCCCGCACTGGCGAATGGGTCGAGAACGCGCTCCGGACCTCAGCCATGATCATCATGGTCACAGGCCTGGGCGGCGCGCTGAGTCAGATCCTTCGCGGAACGCCGGCTGTCGAAACGATCGCCACTGCCGTTGCGTTCACGGGCTTGCCTGCGATCTTCCTGCCATTCGTTCTGGGCATCGTCGGCAACGTGATCACGGGCTCGACAACGGTAGGCGTTATCACTGCAGCGTCCGTGGTCGCTCCGATCATGGGTACGCTGGGCCTCAGCCCCGAGGCGACGATGTTGGCCGGCGCCGCCGGTTCGATCATCATCAAATTTCCCAACTCGAGCTACTTCTGGGTCTGTACTTCGCTTTCAAGGATGTCTTTGAAGGCTGCCCTGATGTCGTACGGGGGTGTGACCTTCGTGAACGGGACCGTCGCAATGGTGGTGGTGTATGCGTTGTGGGCGGCGGGTCTGATCTGACGAGGGTTGCTTGGTTCTTTCGCTCGTATCGAAGGTTCAGATTGAAGGTCTCGAAGGCCGCGCGCGTCGTTCAATGTCAGAAGCTGAGGCGTTCCCGCATGCAGGCTTGCGCTTGTCTTGAATTGTTGTCGCGAAGAGTCCGATACACTTTATGGGAAGCGGGTTAGCCGAGTGAGAAACTCTGCTCCGCCATATTGACGATGTAGCGGCCGATGACGAGCGAGGAGGTTGCCCCCGGAGAAGGTGCGTTGAGTACGTGGACTGCGTTGGGTGTCTGTTCGATACGGAAGTCATCCAGAAGAGAACCATCAGGCGCCACTGCCTGCGCCCGGACGCCGGAGCCTCCCGGACCCAGATCGCTTGATGTCACTTCGGGTATCAGCTGCTGAAGGCTTTTGACGAACACGCTCTTCCTGAACGACCTGTTGATTTCCCACACAGCGATCTTCCATTCGCGAAGCGCCAGTCGCCAGAATCCCGGGTAAGCCAAAGTGTTGGCGAATTCGACGAGTGAGATGTCCCTCTTGCGGTAACCCTCCCTTTTCGTTGCGAGCACAGCGTTTGGTCCCGCCTCCACAATGCCCTTCATCGTTTGTGTGAAGTGGACTCCCAGAAAGGGAAAATTCGGATCGGGAACTGGATATATCAGGCCTTTGACCAGGGATTCCTTTTCTTTGATCAGCGTGTAGTACTCACCCCGAAACGGGATGATTCTGAGGTTCGGCCGCACACCCATCATTTGAGCCACGATGTCGGAATGCAGTCCGGCGCAGTTGACGACGTTCCGTGTCTTGAACTCTCCTGCATCGCTTTCGAGGATCGTTTCGCCTGCGGCCTTTATGACCCGTTTCAAGCGGGTGTTGAACTGTGCGTTCCCGCCATTCCGCTGCACCTTGTCTAAATAGACCCGGGCCACCTTACGAAAGTCGACGATGCCGGTTCCGGGAGCCCACAGGGCCTTGATGGCGCGGACATGGGGTTCGATTTCCTGGATCCGTTCAGGTCCGACCAGTTCCAGTCCCTCGACCTCATTTGCCATTCCACGTTCAAGAAGTGACTGGAGTCGCGGTATTTCCTCTTCGCGCGTTGCAACGATCAACTTGCCGCATGTCCATGTTGGGACCTCGTTGTCGACGCAGAACTGTGTCATCGAAGCGCGACCTTCGACACAAAACCGCGCCTTGAACGATCCCGGCTTGTAGTAGATCCCTGAGTGAATCACACCGCTGTTGTGGCCGGATTGCTGGGATGCGGGATGCGGATCTTTTTCGATGATGCAAACGCGCAGATCCGGGTGCCGCTCGAGCAGGTGCATTGCGGTTGAGAGGCCGATCAGTCCGGCACCGATCACGGTTACATCGTATCGTTGGGTCGTCGCCAAGGATTCTCCTTTCAGGGTTCACTGACGGTGAATTGGGATCCACACATACCCCGAAGTACATTACCACTAGTGGTCCCCGTCAAACAGACTGTACCTTATTGAGGCTCTTGCGAGCGCGTTGGACTTTTTCAAGGATGTCGGAAGCCTTAGCGGTCCAGATGAACGGCTTTGGATTCTGGTTATGGCCGGCGACGTAGTTTTCCACGGCCCTTATTAACTCCGGAACAGAGCAGAAAACCCCACGCCGAAGCCGTTGTTCAGAAAGATCCCGGAAGAAGCGTTCAACCATGTTGAGCCAGGATGCGCTGGTTGGCGTGAAGTGCACATGAAATCGTGAGTTGCGCTTGAGCCAGTTGACGGCTTTCTGGTGTTTGTGCGTCGCATAGTTGTCGCAGATGATATGGATCTGCTTGTCTTTGGGCACGGAGCGTTTGATTGTATTGAGAAACCGAATCCACTCCTGATGCCGATGCTTGGGCATGCAGGTCCCAATCACTGAACCGTCCAGGGTATTGAGCGCGGCGAACAACGTGGTCGTTCCATTGCGCTTGTAATCGTGGGTCATGGTGCCACCGCGCCCCTTCTTCAAAGGTAACCCGGGTTGCGTACGATCCAGGGCCTGCATCTGGCTCTTCTCATCGCAGGATAAGACGATGGCGTTTTCCGGCGGACTCAGATACAGACCGACCACATCCTCCAGCTTCTCGGCAAATTGTTTGTCGTTGGACAGTTTGAATGTGCGTGACAGATGTGGCTTCAGTCCATGGGCCCGCCAAATCCTTCCGACTGTCGCATCGCTGACTCCGGTCGCCGCCGCCATCAAAGACCGGCTCCAATGCGTCGCGTTGGGGGGCTTCTCTTCAATCGTCTTCTTCACGATCCGGGCCCGCTTCCGGGCGCTGATCGAGGGAATTCGTCCACTTCGGTGCGCGTCCTTTTCGATCCCTGCCAGTCCATGTCGCACAAAACGATCGCGCCATCGCCCGGCCTTCTGGCGCGTAATCTTCAGCCGGGCTGCGATATCCTGATTATTCAGCCCTTCGTCGGCCAGTAAGATAATTCGGGATCGTTCTGCCAACCGTACCGTCGTACTCCGGCTTCGACTCAGTCGTTTCAATTCCTTGCGCTGTTCGTTATCCAATTCAATCGTTGCTGCTTTTCTCATACCAACATTTGACGTTGGAAAAGCAATTACGTTACATTAATTTCGACGGACTACACTCGCGGAGCTGGATTCGCCCCCAGCACGATGATCAAGGCGCAGAGACTCCCTTCCATGTCTCACGACTGTCTGACGAACTCTCTTGTCATCGGCAATGAGGGCAGACAGCCTTGCCGGGGTACAGGCCTCCGAGCTGGACGCCTCAGAGCGACGTGGTAAGTCTCAAATGGGGCTATACCCCCTTGATGGGAGAGAGCGTTGACAGTCAGTAACTAAAAGAAAACAGCTGCTTTACATGCTAAACTGAGCGACGGAGGAATGGCCGAGTGGTTGAAGGCGGTGGTCTTGAAAACCAAGCTGGTAATAGCTCGTTCTTTCCGCTCAATCGTTTAGCTGATCGTTGTTGCCTCGTTTTACCTACTGTTTGGGCTATTCTGTGGCAGAAACTGTGGCAGGAATCTCCCGACCGCTCGTCCGCTTTCCGCGTCAGGCTATATGTGGGCGTACCCTATGCAACCGATAGCTAAGGTGGGCTTAGAACAGAGGGCCCTTGGCAGCCCGTGGCAGAAGTGGCATATTTTGAGCCGGAATTCACAGGAGTGTTCCGGGAAGGATCGGCTGCGAAATCGTTTCGGGAGCGGTGACGATCGAAAGAGAGCGTTGCATAGTGGCTCCAGAGCAGTATCAGGGTGAACAAGGCAGTGACATGCTGGCCCTGAAGGCCTCGCGGTGTGCCATTCCCGAAATTGTTCCGAAGAATCAGGCTCAGATTCAACGCAGCGTACTGAATCAGAACACGCTTGAGAATGTTGTCGCGATGTCGCAGGTGAACCCGACGCATTGCGCCAGTTTCCAGCGTGTGCGCAAACGGTTGTTCCAACATCAGTCCCCGCTGTCGGAGTAACCGCTTGCCCCGCTCACCCCGGATCCGCCGCCGGTTCGCATAGACGGCCTTTTGTTCGTCGGGCTTGCCTTTCCAGTTGCGCCGGCCCCGGTCCGGCTCCGAGATGTAGCTGCGCATATTGAGGTCCCTGAAACCGGTCAGCGTATCGTTACTGTGATATCCCTTATCGGCCACGATTTCGGAGAGGCAATCATCCCGCAACTTCGATTCAGGATCGGCCGCCAGTGTCTCCATCTGACGAGCCGCTTCGATCATCGTCTCTTTGATCGTCGTCGTGTCGCCCTGGTCGGTGCCCTGCACGGTGACTGCCAGGATGGCCCCGGTCTTCATGTCGGCGGCATGTGCGACCTTGTGCGCCAGATCAGTCCGGCCGTCCTTCATCTTCGTGATTCGCGCGTCCGGGTCGTGGGGATGTTCCCACTCTTTGTTCGATCCCTTCTTCGTGCGCTTTCGGTCCAGCCGGGCCCGCTCGGCCTGGGTCGGAGTCTCAATGCCCGACGCCTGCGCCAGCCGTGTCAGGAACTCGTTGTAGGCTTCTCCGGTATCCCGTCTCACGATCGTTCGCATCGCCGCATTCGCCTCCAGCGTCGATGCATCCACGCCCACCGTCTTCCCATCGATCAGGCCCTCACTGGCCAACACGCCCAACATCCACGAAAAAACCTTTCCATGCGTTTCCAGATCGATCAGCCGTCGGGTTCGCGACACCGTCGAATGATCCGCCACCGCGTCGCTCAGTCCCAATCCCAGAAATTCCCGCAAGCTCAGAGAATCGGCACACCGCCATGCGATTCCCCGCTCCGAATCGATCCCTTCAAAGTAGCCGACCAGCAGCATCCGAAAATACCTGCCCGGTGCCAGGCTCGGCCGACCCATCACTGCGGCGTAGAACTTCTCGCAGGCATCCTCGACGAACCGGTCGAAATTCGTCTCATTCAGGATTCGGTTCACCCGTTCATAGAACACGTGGCCCGCGGTTCGCGGCAACTCCGCCGTCGCCACCCACAACGTCTCCTGTCGGTCCTTTCTTCGTCCCATTCCCATAGCGCGGTCTCCTTACCTCAATGTTCCTCGCGATATGGTCGCATCCGGTCCTTCTTCTAAATACTATGAAACCGACTTTCACCACGGGCTGCTAGTACTACTGTGTTACAAAATGACGAGCTTGTGTTAGCATTGGCACATGAGCGCCAAAACGAAGGCGCCAGGCACTCAGGAAGAACGTTTTGCGGCCTATATGGAACGCCTGGCGTCGGCCGCCGGACACGCCGACCGTCATGAACCGCTGAAGTGGTACTGCAAGGGATTGCTGCTGCCAATCAAGCGCAAGAGCGTGGAGCCGATGGCGGCGCGATTGGCTCCGGATAATGTGCGCCAAATGCATCAGTCGCTGCATCACCTGGTGGCGGATGCCCCCTGGGAGGATGCGGCCATATTGCGACAAGTCCGGGAGTCGACGTTGCCGGGGATGGAAGCGCACGGTCCGATTGAATCGTGGATTGTCGACGACACCGGATTCGTGAAGAAGGGGACCCACTCGGTAGGTGTGGCCCGGCAATACTGTGGACAGGTCGGCAAGCAGGAGAACTGCCGGGTGGCGGTCAGTCTGTCGGTAGCGACGGCGAAATCGAGTCTGCCCGTGGCATGGCGGCTGTACCTGCCGAAGCTTTGGGCGAACGATGCCGAACGCCGCAAGAAGACCGGTGTCCCCGACGCGGTTGGATTCCAGACCAAAATCGCGATTGCTCTGGACCAAATCCGACAGGCGATTGCGGACGGTGTGGGGACGGCTCCCGTGTTGGCCGATGCCGCCTACGGCAACGACAGTAAGTTTCGCGCGACGATTACCGCACTGGGGCTGCCTTATGTGGTTGGCATCCAATCCTCGACCTCGGTCTGGGAGCCCGGTCGGCAACCCCTGCCCAAGAAGTCGTGGACCGGCCAGGGGCGCCCGCCGACGCTGTTGAGGCGTCACAAGAAGCATCGTCCTGTTTCGGTCAAACAACTGGCTCTCTCCTTGCCTCGACAAAAATGGAAGAACGTGTCCTGGCGCGAAGGCACGGCCGACACGTTGCGCTCCCGCTTCGCCGCAATCCGGATTCGCACGGCTCATCGCGATCATGAGCGCCACGAGCCCCATCCGGAAGAATGGTTGTTGATCGAATGGCCCAAGACCGAATCCGAACCGGTTCAATACTGGCTCTCCAGTCTCGGGACCAATACCTCTCTTTCAAATCTGGTCTATCGGGCCAAGCATCGCTGGATCATCGAACGCGACTATCAGGAACTCAAGCAGGAACTCGGACTGGGCCATTACGAAGGTCGCGGCTGGCGTGGATTTCACCACCATGGCGCTTTATGCATCGCAGCTTATGGGTTCCTGGTCGCTGAGCGGAACCGTTTTTCCCCCTCTGCATTTGTCACGCATGTTGGACTATCCGTCCCCCAACTCCCCAGACACTTCAAACCCCGCGGAGCCCCGGATCCGGCCCGAGCGACATAATCCGTGCTCGATCGCCTCACTTCGCATTCGCATCGCACGATTCCTCATCCAGCAACTCCCGTGCTGTCCGCTCTGTGGGCCGCTTCGTTTGTAACACAGTAGTACTATGTGCTTGCAGGAAAATTTCGATTGGGAAAAAAGGTCGGGGCGGAAGGGATGGGGATCGTGTACCGTGCAGTCGATCTGACCCTGCGGCGACCGGTGGCAATAAAGGCCTTGCCCCGCATGTCACCCGTAGCATCACTTCGTTTGCGGCGGGAAGCTCGAGCTATTGCTGCGGTAAATCACCCCAATCTCGCCATGATATTCGGCGCTCAGACTTGGAAAGGCACTCCGATGCTCGTCTTCGAGTTTCTCGAAGGTGGCAGTCTTCGAGATCTATTAAAACGAGGACAATTGCCTTACGCTGAGGCGCTTCAACTCGGCATCACACTGGCTGACGTACTCGACCATATACACGGCGCCGGTATCCTGCACCGGGACATTAAGCCAGGCAACATTGGATTCACGGCAACTCACGTCCCGAAACTGATGGATTTTGGCCTGGCGAGGATTTTTTCGTGGACACAGTGGCAGGACCACTCAACGCTATATCGTGAGAACGAAGATCCAGACCAGACCTTGACCGTTCCCTTCGGTTCCACCGGTGACGGGAAAGGTTTGGCTGGAACACCGCTCTATTTGTCTCCAGAAGCGATTAAGGGTCTAAAACCATCTCCCCTGAACGATTTGTGGGCTTTGGCGATAACGCTGTTCGAATCTTTGGCCGGCGCACACCCTCTTGCTGAGAGTTATAACCGAATCTGGTGTTTGAGGGATTGAATAAGAGCGGCGTATCTGGTTGATTTGTTGTGACAAAACTTCAAAGCAACCATAGGAGATACGCCACTGTGAGCAAGAGTAACGTGAATGGACCGGAAGGTCGAGAAACGATTGAGGATCCAGTAACAGAACTACTACGAGTTGGGGCACAGCAACTGATCCAACGCGCAGTGGAAGCCGAATTGGCAGAGCTGCTATCCCAGCACGGTGGCCGGCGAACTGAGACAGGAAACGCCGGGGTGGTACGCAACGGTTATCTGCCGGAACGCGAACTGCAGACGGGATTGGGTCCGGTAACAGTCCAAATCCCGAAGGTCCGTGCCAAGACGGGCGAAGCTGTGACGTTCCGATCGGCCCTGGTACCACCGTACATTCGGAAGACGAAGTCGCTGGAAGCAGCGGTGCCGTGGTTGTATTTGAAAGGCGTTTCCAGCGGCGAGATGGGTGAGGCCCTAAAAGTTCTTGTCGGTCCCCAGGCGCAGGGTCTGTCGGCGAGCACGGTATCGCGGTTGAAACAGGTTTGGGGCGAACAGTACCGCCTCGGATGCGAGGAGCGTTTGGATGCAGATCGCTGGGTCTATGTCTGGGCCGACGGCATCTACAGCGGACTTCGGGCGGAACAAACCAAGTTGTGTGCATTGGTCGTGATCGGCGTGAATGAACGCGGAGAGAAGCGTTTCCTGGCGATCGAAGACGGTGTACGGGAATCGACACAGAGTTGGCGCGAGGTCTTGTTGAAGCTGAAGTCCCGTGGGATGAATGTTCCGAAGTTGGCCATCGGTGACGGTGCGATGGGGTTCTGGGCCGCACTGGAGGAAATCTATCCCGAGACACGTCAACAACGTTGCTGGATGCACAAAGTCATGAACGTCCTCAACTGCCTGCCCAAGTCGGTCCAGGCGAAGGCGAAACAGGCCCTGCACTCGATCTGGCAGGCCGAGACGAAGGCAGACGCCGAGAAGGCATTCGACTTGTTCATTGAAACCTATGAACCGAAGTATCCGAAAGCCACACTCTGCCTGCAGAAAGACAGAGAGGAACTGCTGGCCTTTTACGACTTTCCGGCCAAGCACTGGCAGAGCATCAGAACGACGAATCCCATTGAGTCGACCTTTGCCACCATTCGACACCGAACGAAGCGATCCAGAGGTTGCCTGACACGGGATGGCATGCTGCACATGATGTTCAAACTGGGCCAGTGCGCTGAGAACAATTGGCGACGATTACGAGGATTCGATGATCTGAGCAAGGTAATCATCGGAGTGAAATTCAACGATGGTGTCGAAGCGACACAAGTCGATCAGGCCGCCGCTTGAATCAATCTCCTAAACACCACTTTTGACAATAACTCTCTTGCTGACTGTCCGGCCCACGAAATCAACGAACGCATTGCCAAAAGTAGTCTTCCAAGAATTGAAAGTGTCTTTCCCGAGTGCACTCCCGATCTCTCAAGTTTCTTCAACCGTGCGCTCGCTTCGGACCCATCACTCAGACACGCATCAGGAAGAGAATTCCAGGAACATTTGGAGGACGTAGCCGGATCCGCCATGAGTCGGACCCACTCGCCCTGACTGCCTGAGTCTAACGAACCCGTCCAGCATCGCAGATGGGTTCGATGTCAGTGGACAGCTGTGTTCTTCAGGCCGAGGTGCCTCGGATTCGGATCGAACCGACATCGTCTTTCAAGTTGTGCCGGGCGATCAATCTATGAAGGTTATTGGGGTGGACCCCCAGAAGTCGGGCAGCTTCGGCAATGTTTCCATCTGCCGAACGAATTGCATCCAGAATTATGCGTTTCGTGGCGTCATTGATCGCATCGTAAAGTTTGGGCATCCGTGAGTCGGCCTGAGCATTACCTCGAGTAAGCTCATCCGGGAGGTCCTGCGCCAGAATGAGTTGACCGTCGGCCTTGATCACGGCGTGCTCAATCGCATTCTGTAATTGACGGATGTTCCCGGGCCAGTCGTGATTCAAAAGACAACCATGTGCAGCATCTGATATTCCGCTGACAGCCTTGCCATATTTCTCGCTGGCAGTCTGAACGAAACGAGCGGCAAGGCCCCGAATGTCGTCCCGCCGCTTTCTGAGCGGTGGGACTTCTATACTGAAGACATTCAACCTGTGGTAAAGGTCTTCGCGAAACGAACCCCGATCGATCGCCGACTTCAAATCCACATGCGTCGCAGCTATTAATCGGATATCGACTTTGAGCGTAGCGTTCCCACCCACTCTTTGAAACTGACCTGTTTCTAGTGGTCCCCGTTAAACAGACTGTAACTTATCAAGATTTCGCCGGCCGCGCTGGACTTTAGCAAGGATGTCGGAAGCCGTTGCAGTCCAGATGAAGGGTTTCGGGTCTTCATTGTGACGAGCGAGGTAGTCCTCCACGGCCTGGATCAACTCGGGGACCGAGCGGAAAACGCCACGCCGGAGTCGTTGCTCGGACAGATCCCGGAAAAAGCGCTCGACCATGTTGAGCCACGACGCACTGGTTGGCGTGAAGTGCACATGAAAACGCTTGTTACGCTTGAGCCAGTTGACGACTTTCTGATGTTTGTGAGTCGCATAGTTGTCGCAAATAATGTGGATCTCCTTATCTTTCGGCATGGCGCGTTTGATCTGATTCAGAAACCGGATCCATTCCTGATGGCGATGCTTTGGCATGCAGGTTCCGATGACCGAACCGTCCAGGATGTTGAGCGCGGCGAAAAGCGTGGTTGTCCCGTTACGTTTGTAATCGTGGGTCATGGTGCCACACCGCCCCTTCTTCAGAGGTAACCCGGGTTGCGTGCGGTCCAGGGCCTGCATCTGGCTCTTCTCATCGCAGGACAAGACAATGGCGTTTTCCGGTGGGCTCAGATACAGACCGACCACATCCTCCAGCTTTTCGGCGAATCGTTTGTCGTTGGATAGTTTGAAGGTTCGTGACAGATGAGGCTTCAGTCCATGGACCCGCCAGATTTTCCCGACCGTGGACTCGCTCACGCCAACGGCCTTCGCCATCGAGGCCCGACTCCAGTGCGTCGCGTTCGGGGGCTTCTCTTCCAGTGTCTTCTTGACGATCCGGGCTCGCTTCCGGCGACTGATCGTGGGAATCCGTCCGCTTCGCGGCGCATCCTTTTCGATCCCAGCCAAGCCCTGTTCCACAAAACGATTGCGCCAGCGGCCCGCTTTCTGGCGCGTGATCTCCAAGCGGGCGGCGATCTCATAATTGTTCCGACCTTCAGCGGCCAGTAATACAATTCGGGATCGTTCCGCCAACCGGACCGATGTACTCCGGCTTCGACTCAGTCGCTCCAACTCCATCCGCTGCTTGTCATCCAATTCAATGGTCGGTGCTTTCCTCATTCTCTATTGGACGTTGGAAAGCTATTTTAGTTACATTACTTCGAGCGGGGTACACTAGCACACGCAGGAGCGATCCCTGGACTCCGCCCTCCATCTCTCCAACCTCGTCCAGGAAAAGCGTCCCTCCATCCGCAATCTCAAGCTTGCCTTTTCGTTTCACCGCCCCAGTGAAGGCTCCCGGCTCGCTTCCAAAGAGTTCAGTTTCGACGAGTTCGCGTTTCAGGCTTGCGCAATTGAGGTCGACGAAAGGTTTGTCTGACCGGCGACTCGCATTGTGGATGGCCCTAGCAACAAGCTCCTTTCCGCTGCCTGTCTCTCCGCGTATCAACACCGTCGCGCCCGTGTCGGCGACTTTGGAAATCGCTGCCCTAACGCGCGCAATAGGCTTGCTGTCACCCAACATGTTGTGGTCGATCTGTTCCCCTTCCTTGTACTCCCGGTCTGCCATTTCCAGTAGCTGCACATTGCTCAAAGTCGCCTTAACGATTCCCGCAATTCCCACCACCAATTCCAGGTCCTCCTCGTCGATCGCTCCTGCCTTTCTGGAATCAATATAGATGATTCCGCTCACCTTCCCCGAGTGACAGATTGGAACGCACAACAGTGACTGGATTCCCGGCGCCTGTATACTTTCAGCTTCTTTGAGTCGCTGGTCCCCGATCACTTCCTTGCATACGACGCCTTCCTGCTTCTCTAAAACCCGATGTACAACAGTGCGGCTGACAGAAAGTGGATCTCGCGTGCCGGGAACCTGTCGAGCACACTTGAAGGAAAACTCTCTGCTGCCGGTGGGACCGTGAGGATCCATCATGATCGCTCCACGCTCCGCTTCGGTTGCGGTCAAAATCAAGTCCAGCAGTTGTTGGCTGAGGTCATCGATATCCGTAAATCGTCCCAACAACTGACTGACCTGAAGCAAGACCTCAAGATCTCCCACCACTCGTCCCCCGACTGACGGCGCCCTCCCGAGCTTCTCAGGTCGAAGATATTTCGAATCCTCGGACCCTAGGCGAGACATGGAACGGGTATCCTCATCCGTCAGGTTGGGGTCCTCTTCGATCCGAACTTGGGTCGAAAGTTCTTCGGTTTCCTGGACAAAGAAGCCAAGAACGGATCGGCCAACTCGTACCTGATCGCCATGTTGAAGGGGATGCTCTCGAACAGGGAGTCCGTTTACAAAGGTTTGGTTATAGCTGTTCAAGTCGCGAATGGAGAATTCACCGTCCGCAGTTCTCAGAATAAGGCAGTGTCGCCTCGACACCAAATCATCGTCCAAGGCCACCGCGTTCGCGTCTGTTCGCCCAAGCGACGTCTCGTTTCTCGTCAGATCCACTACGGATCCAGCCAGAGGCCCCGATATTCGAACGAGTCTCGGTTTCATCTCGGGTTTCCCGTAACTAATAGTCGATCAGCAAAATTTGCTTCGTCCTAAAATCAGATCCTACACCCGCACAAACATTTCGGCGATAGCTCGATTATCTCAATGTCATCCCAAATTATGCGTCCGCGCTTACTAATCCGTTGGCCCCATTAAGAGAGTCCCACGTATAGGTTTCGCGTGAAACAAAAAAAGGCTGGCCGGTTTTCCATTGTCGCGGGCGGCGCTGCGGCAAGCAAAGATCCCACTATGCGGCTGAGGTTAGGACCGACGCCGATCGCCTGCCGCATGAAGAAACTCGGCATTCATGATCGTCACCCCCGGCAGACAGCCGGTGGGCCAGCCGTCGCATGTTGAGACAGCAAGCTGAGGCCTCAGCCCAGAGTCGCGTCGAGGTTTACCACGTCTTCGTCGCCGATGACTTCCGCGCTGTGGACCATCCCGCCTGGAATGGCGACGGAGTCGCCTGCTTCCAGAATGACGCTCTCACCGAGCACGGTTACGCGAAAGCGACCGGACAGAACCCCATCGATCTTATCGATGTCGTGCGTGTGATCCGGAAAGTACGTCCCGGGCGGATAGACATAGCGCGAAACAAGAAATCCACGATTCTCCAGGCTGTCCCGCATGGCCGCCTCAGTCAGCGGTCCGTCCTGATCGGCGTCCCATTTTTCTATCCGTATCATCAGTGCAAGCAGCTTCCTGGAAATGCCTTGGGATTTTCTGTTACTTAATTTCTCGATGTCATCGAATAAAAAGGCGGTTGCCGTCTGAGTCGCCTGCACCTTGGGCTCCGAGCGGCGAGCAGGAACAAGAACTCCCGAAAACCGCTGGCCGCTGATTTCGGCTCCAGGCTGACGTACTCGGGTCGCCTCTATTTAACCATCCATATATTACTACTTAAAAAACTTTCGAATCACGTCACGACCATCAGAATCCACGGATGGAACCAAGCCAGGGAACGATCTCGATTGAATCGGAAAGAGCCATCCCATCACAAGATGGTAGAGGGCAAACAACTCCAGCGAGAAGGGAACATAACCACCATATCCGAGGATCGGCATCTCAAACAGATGGAAGTAATCGAGGAAAGGAATCTGGTACGTCCATTTCGGATAGGACAGATAGTTCCACATCTCCCAAAAAAAGCCGCAGATCAGACACCCTAGACCCAGCGAAACAACAGGCCGCCAGTCCCCTTCCGCTATCGATCGCAAAATTGATCGGTGGCCCAGCGCGTCGTTGATTGGATCAACGATGAAGAACACTGACAACCAAACCAATGGGAAAAAGTACAAAGGCCAAACGAGTAAGCAAACCAACATAGCGATACCGGTGGCAGTAATTCCAAGATGGGCGCCACGTCCGATCGCGATCGAACCCATTGCCGGAAACTTCTGAACCCACCCAAGGCTGCTCACCCATTCTGCAGTCCCAAACACCGCGGGAATCACGGTCGAAAAACTCAAAGATGCCCAGAAAAAATACTCGAGATCGGTGAATTCGGCCCGCCCTTCATAGATCCAGTTACCGGTTCGCGCATTAATGAGCTCGAAGATCCACCAGGTCGGAGCGGATACTAAAAACAGGCCCAGATACTGACCCCGGCTCCGTGTCCACAACGACGTTCCCAGGCGCCGATAAGTCCACGCGTCGACGGTGATGCAGTAACCCAGCCAAAGCGGAAAAAACCCCCACTGCGTTCTCAGTTCGGAGAGCGACCAGTTCAGGGTCCAAAACACGGCAACTAGAACCAGACCGATCGTTCCCCGTAAAGGCCATCTCCTGATCATGTCAAATCACTCTCGGCTGGAGGCCGGCGTCAGGGTACAGGCGGTAATCGAGTTGCTCACATCGATTGGTCAACATCGTCCAATCCCCCGCTGGCTCGGCCGCACGTAACTTTCACCCACTCCCAAACGTATTCAATAGCTTGGGGACGATAGCCTCGAGGCCTCATCCCCCGGGACGGGACCCGTAAACGCAAGAAATTGATTCCTTAGGTCTCACAATCGACTGTGACCGCCATAAACCCTTCAGTGGGAATATACTAGTAGGTTTGGCACGGCCTCATACACTGAAACAGGGACTTCAAACTTACTAAAAATATGATAAGAACCCGACCGATCGCCCTTCTGCTACTACTCCTTATCTTTTTCGGACAGACGACACCCCAGGCCACCGCGCAAGAAGGTCTCACCGGCTTCGAAGACCGCCGCGTCATGGTCGCAGCACGCCTTGAGCCCGGCGAAAACATAGATCTCGACGGTATTCTGGACGAGGCTGCCTGGGAACGGGCCGAACCGGCCGCCGACTTTGTTCAGATCGACCCCGACAACGGGGCGCCGCCAACCGAACCCACCGAGGTATACATCCTCTTCAGTGAAAACAGCATGTATATGGGAGTCGTCGCGTATGACTCCGAACCGGACGAGCTCAGAGGCAACACAATGCTTCGCGACGAATTTTTGGGGGCTGATGATCGATTCATGTGGGTCTTCGATACGTATCTGGATGAACGCACCGGATACTTCTTCGAAATGAACCCGTCGGGAGCCATGGGCGATAGCCTGATCGGCGGTGCTGGTGGTGGCGGTGGATTTGGCGGCGGTGGTGCCCGCGCCTGGGACGGCATCTGGGACGCTCAGGTGCGCCGGAGCGAAATCGGCTGGGTCATTGAGATCGAAATGCCGTTCCGGACGCTGAACTTCGACCCGAACGCACAGGCCTGGGGCATCAATTTCCAACGAACGGTCCGCCGAAAGAACGAAGAAACCATCTGGAACGGATATCAGCGGGACAGTGGGGGCCTGCGGCGGATGTCGAATGCCGGACTGATCGTCGGCATGTCGGAAATCAGCCAGGGCGTCGGCCTGGACGTCAGGCCCTACTTGACAGGACGGGCGAAGTCGTCTCCGGGTCGCGGGACCGATACCACCTACACGGGAGATACAGGTATTGATTTCGTGTACAACGTGACACCGAGCCTCCGAGCCAACTTTACGGTCAACACTGATTTTGCGGAAACAGAGGTTGATGACCGGCAAGTGAACCTGACACGATTTTCTCTCCGATTCCCGGAAAAGCGGGAGTTCTTCCTCGAAGGCAGCAATTTCTTCTCCTTCTCCGGTTTCGGTGATGCGTTCTTCAGCCGCCGGATCGGCCTGAACAACGGTCAACCCCAGCGCATCGACTACGGAGCCAAACTCACTGGGCAAGCCGGAGCTCACGATATCGGTGTACTGCAGGTTCGTACGGCTCAGGACGTGTCTCGGGAGGCGACATTCTGGGCGAGGACTTCACTGTATTCAGGGGAACGCGGCGCTTGTTCACCGAATCCCACGTTGGGATGATCTACACCCGTCGCAGCACCCGCGAAGGCCAGGTCACGGACCCGACCCTCGTTGCCGGACCCGCGCTTCAAACCACAGGGTTCGATCTCAATCTTTCCACGCGGCGCTTCATGGGGGACAAGAATCTCTCCTTCAATTCGCACTACGTAACAACGACGAATCCGGACGATACCGGAAAGAACGGGCGTTATGGCGCGTCGCTCACTTATTTCAACGACCTGTGGGCCGGCAGGCTCGGCATGACCGAAACTCAGGAGAACTTTGACCCTGCGCTGGGTTTCGTCAACCGAACAGGGATCAAGCAGTACGATTCCTTTGTTCGCTTTGCTCCCCGTCCCGAAAACCACCCTGTGATTCGGCAGTTCGAGTGGAACGTAGGCTACAGACAGATAAGTGACAGCCGGAACGTCATGTTGTCGCAGAGAATTAATTTCGGCGTCTTCCAGATGAACTTTCATTCTGGAGACAGAATTGGCATTGACCTCACAAGAGAGTTCGAAAGGCTCGAGGAAGATTTCGAAATGGGCCCGAACGATACCGTTGTTCTGGCAGCGGGAAACCAATATCGGTACAACAGATACGAGATCGAATGGGGAATGAGCGGCCAGCGGCCCATCGCTCTTGGAGGAGAGTTCCGCGGGGGCAATTACTTCAGTGGGACTCGCCGCGATTTCCAGCCGCGTCTGTCCATCCGGCCTAGAAACGGCCTGGTCATCAGCCTAAGCAACGAATGGACGCGTATCGAACTGCCTGAGGGTAGCTTCTCGGTCAGCGTTTTTGAGGCCAACGTGGGCGCCCAGTTCAGTCCCTGGATATCAATAGCCAACAGTATCCAATACGATAACGAAAGCCGAAACCTGGGTTGGCAGGCCCGATTCCGCTGGATCCTAAATCCCGGCAACGATCTCTATCTGGTCTACAACCACAACTGGTTGAGCGACCCGGCCGGAGGATTGACCACCCTAGATCGACAGCTCGCGTCCAAGTTGGTATACACCCATCGTTTCTAGAACCCCTCAAATTAGGGCAAGACGCTGTTATTCCGATGTCCGGGTGCGGTAGGGTTGGAGGCCATGAAAAAGCTCGAAAAAACAGAAGAGAAATGGCGGGAGGCACTGACACCGGAGCAGTACAGGGTCTGCCGTGAGAAAGGCACCGAACCTCCATTCACCGGGAAGTATCACGACTCGAAGGAGGCTGGAATCTATCACTGCGTCTGCTGCGGCAACGAACTTTTTGAATCGGAAACCAAATTCGATTCGGGAACAGGATGGCCCAGCTTCTATCAGGCGATCTCGGACGAGAAAGTCGCGACCGAGGAAGACAACAATTACGGCATGCGTCGCACGGAGGCCGTCTGTAAGGCCTGCGGCGCCCATCTCGGGCACGTTTTCCCCGATGGGCCGCAGCCGACCGGGCTCCGCTATTGCATCAACTCCGCCGCTTTAAATCTGGACAAGAAAGAATAAGACGTGCATTGAGAGGCACTGAGGCCAAGGGAATTCGATTTCCGTTTCTTAACACGAAGACACGAAGGGCACGAAGAACGTAGATATATATTTTCTTCGGATACCTTCGTTGACTTCGCGTCTTCGTGTTGAATCTTTAATCTTCGGCTCTTGCTCTGCGGCTTTATGTCTATTGGTCTTCCAGTTCCGGACTGTCGGCTGTGGCCGGTTGGCCCAGCGCCCACCGGATAATTCCCGTCGAGTCGACGAAGAAAGATCGCTTGGATTCCATATCAGATGCAGGTTCCGCCATCAGGCTATAGGCGTCTGCACTGGGACTGCCTCTCATGCGTATCCTGTAACCATTGTCGTCGAGCGATGGGTCCGTTTCCAGCGACAGCTCCTGGACCAATTCCTCTAAGGTCAGTGCGTATCGACGGCGGAGCATCATGAAAGTGGCCTGGGCCAGGCTGATATCCCTGACGGCTTGAAGTCCCTGAGCCTCACTGGCACTCCGCACTTCGGCGAGCAACAACTCCGCAGCAGCCGCGTTTGGACTTGTGGCGAAGCTCGAGATGATGTTTTCGAGAATGCGTTCGCTTTCTCCGAGTTGGCCGGCTTCGTTCGCGGCAACCGCCTGATCGTACATTCGGGACGGATCATCGGCAGGCTCGAGTGCCCCACCATCCCCACCCGCACAAGCGAACAAAACCGTACAGAGCAAAAGTGCGATCGTAAGTTTTCTCATCACATGCCTCGGATCAACAGGGAATTAGATTGGCGACATTCATGATCGGAGAGTAAATCCGACCACGATGGGATCGTGGTCCGACAGCGGCGGTTCTCTTGCTGTCATCCCCTCCAGGATAGCTGGGGTCTGCTCCGGATCATTCGCATCCACTTCAATTCCTTTGCCGGCAAACCAATCCAGTTTGAGGGAGCAGCGTCCTCCCTCTTTTGCCAATGCCCAATTGATAAACCAAAAGCACCACCGCGGAATCCATTCACCCATGTTCTTGTTTGCCGCAAGGTCTCGGATCGAATAGTGCAGGGTACATCCACCTGCTACGTTGAGATCCCGGTAGTTATAACCGCGATCTTCAAGTTCCCGAAACAGATGCCGTTCGAACCATCGGTCAGGGTAGGGGTAATGCCGTTTGAGCACACCCCGGATTCCCATCAACACGCGCCGGACATATCCAAGAATAGAATATAAAGCGCGCCGGGCATCGTGCGTCGTCGTGTTCCAGTCCCCGCCAATGAGGACCGGCAGCCGGGGTTCGAGGCCATCCAGATGATCCAGCAGTAAGCGCATCTGACTATGCCGGTGGCGTTGGGACGAGTGGGCGTCCATATGCAACGCCACTACTTGAAACTTCCCAAGCGGGTGTTCGACGTCGGCAATGATGGCACGCTGAGAACCGAGACGCTTTTCCCGACCAACCATCTTGTCCTTCCCGTTCGGTAGCGCCAGCGTGTGCGCGCCCAGCAGCGGGTATCGGGACATGATCGCATTGCCATGGAGAGCCAGCGTATTCTCCCCCTCCGCCTCGGCTTCGACTCCCGCGCCTTTGTTGAGCGCCAGGTAACACGGCGCAAACACGAAATGAACGCCCAGGCCGGCGGCAATCTCACGAGCCACGTGGCGATTCCCTGTTCGCGCCATCCCATAGTCGACCTCCGTGAGCAGCCAAACGTCGCTTGAAGCCAATGTCGGATCGGTGCGAAGAGCCTCAAGGATGCCGTCGAGTTGAATCCCGCGCTCGATGTTCCAGGCTGCGATCCGGATTGGGCGGCGCGGCGGCGGTGTAACCGGCGGAAAGCTGCCGAGCTCGAGCCCACCCAGCACACGGTCCAACTCGGGTCTCAGCTCCTCGAAGAGCGGAGAGCCTGTACATGCATCGGTGGTTTCGAATCGAGCCAGATCCGCAAAGTAAGTTTGGAGATTGTGGTCCAGTGGAGACCGTGCGCGCGCGGATGTCGTCATAGGCGTTTGGAACTGGGCCTTCTGCGGTCTGCTGATAACTCTTCCATTACAGTCGTCGTAATACCTGCCTAGTCCCGAAAGACTAAATTAACAATGGTTTCAACGCATGTGAAGACACTACCCGATGTCCGTAAATGCGTTTCGACAGTTTCGACACTCTACCCTTGATCCTGAACGGCATGGGTGTGATGCTTTAGCCCGCTTGCAATCTACCACAGCTGCCCGCGCGGTGATTTTCAGGTAGACAAGCGGGCAATCTGCGGAAGCTAGAACTGCGATGATAGGGAAGGCCGCATGACCCAACACATTCGGTTCGGGAGCTATAACCGTGAACTGAACATCCACCTGGACCAGATCAGCTATAACGAGATGATCCCGCCCGTCACCTACGATGCGGCCGGCAACGAACTCCCTCAAAAACCGGAAGCGCTCTCACTCGGTGCAGGAGATGTCTATCGTCTACTGCGCCCCTATCTTACTCTCAGGTTCATCGATCAGTTCAAGGCGGTGATGCCGCTAGCCTTGTATCTGGTGTTGTTCCAGCTTTTCATTCTGCGACAGGCGGTGCAGGATGCCTGGATTATTTCGATCGGCCTGCTCGCAGTCGTCATGGGTTTGATGCTGTTTATGGAGGGGTTAAAGGTCGGTTTGATGCCATTCGGGGAAACGCTCGGCATTTCGCTGCCGGCCAAGGCAACGCTCGCCACCGTAGTGGCCGTCGTGTTCTTGCTGGGCATAGGCGTCACGTTTGCGGAACCTGCAATTGGCGCGCTACAGACAGCGGGCTCACTGGTCAGTGTGTCCCAGGCGCCCTATCTCTACACATTGCTGACGGACTGGGCGGGTACGCTTGTACTCGCGGTTGGTATCGGAGTCGGACTTGCCGCCGTGCTCGGCACGATACGCCTCATCTTCGGATGGAGCCTGAAACCCCTGATCTACGTCACGCTTGCACCGGTTTTGGCAATCAGCGCCTACATGGCGCTCGATCCGGAATTGTCTAAAGTTCTCGGCCTTGCTTTCGATTCTGGCGCGGTGACGACGGGACCCGTCACCGTACCGCTGGTTTTGTCCCTGGGAATCGGCATTGCCCATGCGGCGGGTAAGGGAACGGACTCGTTGTCCGGCTTCGGTATCGTCACGCTCGCATCTCTTTTCCCCATTATCGCAGTGATGGGGCTCACGCTCTATGTCGCCGGGCAGACAGACCCGGAATCGATCCTCGCCGCCGCAAACGAACTCCAGGCCGAAACGAGTGAGCTGCCCTGGTATCAATTGACGCCGGCTGTGGAGGTCATTGGCGGCATCCGCGCCATCATCCCGCTGGTGGTTTTTCTTTTGCTGGTGTTGCTCGTGCTGCTCAGGGAGCGCTTGCCCAACCCGAAAATCATTGGATTCGGCATTCTGCTCTGTGTGCTCGGTATGTGTATCTTCAATCTGGGCCTAGGTTATGGTCTTTCGAAGTTGGGTGGACAGAGCGGCGGCTTGGTTCCCGCAGCGTTTACAAGCATACAGGGCGTGGACGGTTCGCCTTTGTATTTCCTGGCACTGGGACTCGGCATTGCCATCGGCTTTGCCTGGCTCCTGGGCTTTGGAGCCACGTTGGCTGAACCTGCGCTGAACGCATTGGGTATCACAGTTGAGAACCTAACCAACGGGTCTTTCAGGAAGTCGACGCTGATGTATGCAGTGTCTGTCGGTGTGGGCTTTGGTGTCGCAATCGGCGTAGCGAAGAACATATTCGACATTCCAATGGCGTGGCTTTTGATTCCGGGTTACTTGATCGCGGCTGGATTGACCGCCTTATCGAGTGAAGAGTTCGTCAACATCGCCTGGGACAGTGCAGGCGTCACGACAGGGCCCGTGACGGTCCCTTTGGTTCTGGCGATGGGACTCGGGTTTGGCAATGCACTCGGGGCAATTGAGGGATTCGGTATCCTGTCCATGGCGTCGATCGGTCCCATCATTGCAGTTCTTTCAACCGGTCTCTATATTCGCTGGAAAATTGCCCGAAGGCATGCAAGAGCTGAAGCGGAAGACTACGAGGAGCCCACGGGTGCCATGGTATGACTAGAGAACTTACGACACTCACAGATGTTTCGATGATCACGTGCATCGTCCAGCGCGGGAAAGCGGACCGCGTCATCCAGGCCGCCCAAGATGCCGGGGCCCAGGGTGCGACGGTCTATTATGGTTACGGTAGCGGCGTTCGTGAGCGGTTGGGGATTCTCGGGCTCGCGATCGAAGTCGAAAAAGAAATCATCGTGACACTGGTTGCCGATGATCAGGTCGATCGTATTTTTGAGCGGATGTACTTCGCGGCTGAACTAGATGTACCTGGGAACGGCATTATCTATGTCACCAAACTCGATAAAGCCGCCACATACATCCCCAAGGAAATTATCGAGCGCCTAAACGCCAAGGTATCGGAGTCGGCCCGGTGAAGGGCATTATCGAAAATGCCAAGCTGATTACCTGCATCCTGCCAAAAGGAAAGGCGCAACTCGTCCAGAAGGCGTTGGTCGAAGAAAAGGGATTACACACTGCCAATTTTCACCATGGTCGTGGTGTTGGCAGCTTTTCACCCTTGACAGCCAGGGGTATGGGTGAGCAACAGGAAAAGGAGATTCTTGAAGTCAACGTGGCCGACGACAGGGCCGACGACCTATTCGAGTTCATGTTCTTCAAGGGCGAAATGGACCAGCCTCACGGCGGCATCATTTTCATGACCACCCTAGTCAATGGCATGGGCATGGGTGTGCCGGACCTGTCGGGCGAAGGGTGAACGCTTTCATCGGGCGTGTCCGGACGCGATTGCAACGGGCGCCGGCAGTGCCGCGGATCCGTTAGCCTGCGGTTCCACGGGAAAGAGGTATTGGAGACTCATGGAACTGGACCTGGGATCCGTCGTACTTCTGCTCGCAGGACTCCTTCTCGCCTCCGCGCTGATATCGCTTCTCGCAGGCCGCACGGTGTTTCCATATACGGTCCTTCTGGTTGTCTTCGGCTTCGCTCTCCGCTTGATGTTCGCCGAATGGGAAGGCTTTGAATTTCTCGAATCGGAAATCGTCACGGAAATCGTATTGTTTGTTTTCCTGCCTACGTTACTTTTCGAATCCTCGTTCAATCTCGACTCCAAGCTTCTTTTCCGGAACATCGTTCCGGTACTGACCCTCGCGATCCCCGCCTTTCTTCTTTCGACGGCGATCGTGGGCTACCTCGGATCCTGGGCGCTGGGCATACCACTCGCCACCGCACTTCTTTTTGGAGCACTTATCTCAGCCACCGATCCTGTGGCGGTCGTCGCTTTGTTCAAGGAACTTGGGGCCCCGAAGCGACTGATGGTGTTGGTTGAGGGTGAAAGCCTGTTCAACGACGCGACGGCGATCGTCCTGTTCAACGTACTGTTGGGAATCGTGGTGGGTGGAGCGGCGGCAACGCTGTCGCTGACCTCGGCCATCATCAACTTCCTTATCGTATTTATCGGCGGAATCGTTGTGGGCGCCATTATCGCTTTTACTTTTGCCCAGATCTTGTCTCTGGTGCGCGACAACGAGCTCGTTGAAATCACGCTGACGACGATAGTTGCGTACATGTCGTTCATCGTCGCCGAACACTACCTCCACGTTTCGGGTGTGATGGCGACAGCAACAGCGGGCGTCATTCTGGGAGGGTGGGGGCGCACGAAGATTTCTCCATCTGTCGGCCATTTCATGCACTCGTTCTGGGAGTACCTCTCCTTTTTAGCAAATTCATTGATTTTCCTCCTTGTGGGACTCGTACTGAGCCCGGCCCTGATTCGCGACTCCTTCGTTGCGCTGCTTCTGGCGATACCCATCGTTTACTTTTCCCGTGCGTTCAGCATCGCCCTCGCAGTGCCTTTGGTCAACCGGACCCGGATGATCGAACCGATCGATATGCGGTATCGCCTGGTCATGTTCTGGGGGGGGCTCCGGGGAGCGTTGGCACTGGCGCTGGCCCTGAGCCTGCCACCGGACTTTGCAGCGAAGGAGTTGATACTGGTTTCTGCGATGGGCGTGGTCATGGCTACCCTGCTCGTCAACGCAGTGACCATAGGACCGCTGCTTCGAATGCTCGGCTTCGATCGACTCTCACCCGCTGAACTGTTTGCCCGATTCGAAAGCCTGCTGATGCTGAAGCGTGAGACCCGTTCCAAGCTGGGCCGCTTCGGGGAAGAAAGAGCGATCGCGCCCAGTATCGTCGACAGAGTCCGTACGAACTACCTGAACCGGGAATCACAGATCGAATCCGAACGCGAAGTATCGATGTCAGGCGAAAGTCAGCTCGAAGAGAAGGACCTTTTGCAGGTCGTGGCCCATCAGGCCCTGTGTGCCGAGAAGCAACATTATTGGGAAGAGTTCTATGAGGGCAATTTGCGCGAGACGGCCTACAAACAACTCATCCAGGACGTGGACTATCAGACCGATCACGTTAAGGCATACGGCGAACTCCCAGAAACGTTCGAAGAGGCCGGCACCCGCGAGAGCACACTGGACCGCCTTCTCTACAAACTCGGGATATTCGGTTCCTACGTCCAGACGCGCAAAGTGAGTCAGATGGCGGACCGCTTCGAGCAGAACAGCGCGAAGGCCGCCGGCGCCCGTTCGGTAGGATCGCTGTTGGATAGACTGCGCAAGGAAGAAACCATTGACGAAGACGCATATGCAGCGGTGCGTCACTACTATCAATCCCGTCACGACAAGGCACAACGCGAGCTGGCATCAATGGCATCGGACTATCCCGAGTATGTCGAACGCACCCAGGAGTTCCTGCTGACGCGCAGTTGCCTCCACAACGAAGAAGCCACACTGAAAATGTTAAGGGAACTCGGGCTCGTTCCCGATAATGTTTACCTCCAACACAAAGAAGAGATCCAGGATGGCCTCGCGCGGCTCCGCTCCCGGCCTGTTGAAACTCTGCAGCTCGATCCCTCGGCCTTGCTGGCTCAGATTCCTCTGTTCGAGCACTGCGGTAATAATGCTCTGCAGCGCGTGGCCGCGCTTCTCGAATCCGAGTCGTTTGCCGAAGGCGACCGGATCGTGCGGCAGGAAGAGTCGGGAGACTCGATGTACGTCATCGCCCGGGGTGCCGTGCAGATACTCAGGGAAGTTGAGAATCAAGCGCCCGATTTGTTGGCTATTCTGGTGGCCGGAGGATTTTTCGGAGAGATTGCCTTGCTCGCCGAGTCACCCCGAACAGCCACAGTGCGGGCGGCAAGCCCGTGTACAATGCTGCGACTGCGTCGTCAAAATCTCGAATCACTGATGGATGCGACGCCTGACTTAAGAAGTTCGGTTCAAAGAGCTTACAAGGAACGCCTGGCTGTATTGGAATCCTTGGGGAATCAGGAAACCTCAGCCACTGAAGGCCACGCCTCTCCGGCATAGCAGGAGTCGATCGATGGATACATTTAACTCATTCCTGACGGTCATGAACAACGTGCTCTGGCACAACGTTGTGCTCTTCGTCATCCTCGGTCTCGGACTTCTGTTGACGGTATGGACGAAATTTGCTCCGATCGTTGCATTCACCCACGGAATCGCCGTTATTCGAGGCAAGTTCGACGACAAGGACGACCCGGGTGCCATCAATCACTTCCAGGCCCTGTCCGCGGCACTGTCGGCAACCGTCGGGCTAGGGAACATTGGGGGCGTCGCTCTGGCCATCTCCCTGGGAGGACCGGGCGCCGTGTTCTGGATGTGGGTCGTCGGCTTAGCGGGAATGGCCATCAAAACCACGGAAGTGACGCAATCCATGCTCTATCGGAACATGGCAGACCCGGACAATCCGCACGGCGGGCCCATGTTTGTCGTCAGCCGCGGTCTCGCCGAGATGAATCCCGCACTCAAGGGCCTGGGACGCTGGATTGGCTACATTTTCTGCCTCACGCTGATGGTATCGACCGTCACTGGCGGCAATATGTTTCAGGCCTGGAACGTGGGCAACGTGACCGCGTTAAACTTCGGCATTCCCTCGCTCTTGACGGGAATCGTGCTGGCAATCATCACCGGGATGGTGATTATCGGAGGAATTCAGCGAATCGGGGCTGTCGCCGGACGCCTCGTGCCGTTCATGTGCGGCCTCTACCTCCTGGCATCGGTCTATGTACTAATCTTGAACTTCAGCGCGATCCCCGGACTGTTTCGAATGATCTTTGTTTCCGCGTTCAGCCCGGTCGAGGCCCAGGGCGCGTTTCTGGGTGGAACTTTCGGCTATGCCTTTCTGCTGGGAATGCGACGGGCTCTGTTCTCGAACGAAGCAGGGCAGGGTTCCGCACCCATCGCGCACGCTGCCGCCCGCACCAACGAACCGGTTCGGGAGGGCATCGTTGCAGGCTTGGGACCCTTTATCGACACGATTATCGTGTGTACGCTGACGGCACTCGTGATCCTGGCCAGTGGGGCGTGGAACCGCGGACCCGAAACCGAATTCGAAAGCCCTCCCGAAATCGTAGAAGTCTCGCCGGGAGCGTGGACAATAGAAACTTCGGCGCTCGACTCGAACGTGGAATGGCAGGCCGGTCAGAACGTATTCGTGGTGATCGAAACGGGCATCCAGAATGAGCAGACAGGCGCAACGGTCGATCAGATTTCCGGCATAATCGTTACCTCCGGCGACACTTATGCCGTCGAATGGAACACATGGACTGGATCCCAAGCCCCCACCGTCAGCGGCTCCGGCATTTACATGAACTACACCGGCGCCAGCCTTACAAGTTATGCGTTCGATCGCGTCCAGCCGGGCCTGGGCCGTTGGCTCGTCACGCTGGCGTCCTGGCTGTTCGCGATATCGACGATGATCTCCTGGAGTTACTACGGGGAGCAGGGCATCATCTTCATGGCCGGCGCCAAGTGGGTCCGTACGTACAAATTTATTTACTGCCTGCTGATCATCGTGGCCACCTCGGGCTTCATCACGACCGACCAGCAACTCGACGGCCTGACCGGAATTGGGACCGCCGTCATGTTGTTCGCGAACATCCCTATCATCCTGATCTTCAGCCGACAGGCGATGTCGCACTATCACGAATATCTCGGACGCCTGCGCTCCGGGGAAATGCGGCGGACCATTTCATAGCAGACCGTGAGAGCAGTCTGTGGGTATACGGGAACGGGTATTTCGATAAGGGACGGACACTTCCTGCTACATCGTGACTTGACGACTGTATTTCCGATGAAGTGTCCGTCCCCTAAAGTCCAATGATCTTTCGTAGTCCCCATCCTCCAGTCACCATTCCCAACGTTTCACTGGCAGATCTGATCCTGACTCGGGCCGCGGGTTTCGGCGACAAACCGGCTCTCATCGATGGGTTGACCGGCAGGAGCTACACGTTCACGGAATTCGTTGCCTCGGTGCGGCGTATTGCCGCAGGTCTGGCTGAGTTGGGGTTCAAGAAGGGCGATGTCCTGGCACTGATGTGCCCCAACTGTCCCGAGTATGGAATGGTGTTTCTGGCCACGGCTCTGTTGGGCGGCATTAACACGACCTTAAGTCCGATATCGACCTCCATGGAGTTGGATTCCCAGTCCAGCGACGCCGGAGCCCGGTATCTCTTCACCACGCCCGAGGTGCTGGCTCGGACCGCGAGCAGCGCCACGAGAAAGTGGAAGCAGACGATCGTTTTGGGCGATGTTTCGGGCACCACTCCATTCGAAGCCCTGTTGGAATCCAAAACCGAAGCACCCCTTACCCCGATTAATCCCAGCGAAGACCTTGTCGTCCTTCCCTATTCCAGCGGCACCACAGGGATTCCGAAAGGCGTCAAGCTGACGCATCAAAACGTGGTCGCCAATCTACGACAGATCGCCACAGGGATATTTACCGAGGCCGACGTCATCGCCGGTTTACCTCCCTTTTTTCATATCTATGGCCTCACTGTCGTTCTCCAACTGGGGCTGTATTTAGGAGCGACCGACGTGGTCCTGCCCCGATTCGAGATGAACTCCTTTGTGGATAGCGTCGAGCGCTACCAGATTACGCACGTCAACCTTGTCCCGCCGTTGATCCTCTCGCTCGCAAAGCACGCTGCGCTCGAACCGAAACGGCTTGCGAGCCTGAAGACCGTTCAGAGCGGTGCCGCGCCACTGTCTCCGGAAACGGCGCGATCGTTCGCCGAGCGCTTCGACTGTCGCGTCCTTCAAGGCTACGGTCTTACCGAAACCAGTCCCGTCACCCACCTGGCGAGACGGACGTCCCGAGACATTCCGATTGGATCGATCGGGCCTCCGGTCCCAAACACCGAGTGCCGCATACTCGACCTGGAAACGGGACGCGAACTCGGACCCGATCAGCGAGGGGAGCTTTTCATAAGAGGTCCTCAAGTCATGCAGGGTTACTTGAACGATGCCGGTAAAACAGCCGGGATGATCGACTCTGAAGGCTGGCTGCGCACCGGAGACATCGCGTACACCGACGAGCAAGGCAATTTCTACATCGTCGATCGCGCCAAGGAACTGATCAAGTACAAGGCCTACCCGATCGCCCCGGCTGAACTCGAATCCGTCCTGCTCTCCCACCCTTTGGTTCGAGACGCTGCAGTGGTACCAATCCCCGACGATACGGCCGGCCAGATACCGAAAGCTTTCGTTGTCGGCGAGAATTCGCTGGATGCGACTGAATTGATGTCCTGGGTGAGTGAACGCGTAGCGCCGTACAAGAAAATCCGTCAGATCGAGTTCGTTGAGGAAATTCCTAAATCCGCTTCCGGCAAGATACTGCGGCGCGTTTTGATGGAGCGTGGGGAAGTTAAGAGTTGAAAATCGAAAGTTCAGAACACCGGCACGAAACAAGGACTCCTAACTTGTCACCCGGTGTTTTCTCCTCGATCATTGATCGAGGACCGGAACCTGTTCCAGAAATCGTGAATCCCGGGTGCCAAGCGCTCCGACAATCCGAATCGGCATATTCGAACGGATCCGCACGTATCCCGATTGGAAAGTCTCGGGCAAAACTCTAGTGTGCTGACCCCTCGGAGAGAGCGATACTTCTTCCACTTCCATGACAGTGCCGTCGGCTTCTACGAACTCGATCGTGACTTCGGTCTGGACGGCCAGCAGTTCGTTGGGATTGGCGATGGCAAGCCCGGAGTAGTAGGTGCTCCCACCCAGAGCCAACGGAATGACCCATGGACCCGCCGACGCAGGACCGATGGGGTATGACATCGACGACTGGGTAAAGGTCCCCTGTCCGATGGCGGCAACCTCCACGTTCCCGACCAGAGCAACCGCCTGGTTCTGGGAGTCGCGAATCCTTATGTACCCATCCACAACGGGAGCCGGGAAAATGGCGATCGTGACAACGCCAAACAGTTCCTGAACGTCACTGCGAATACCCTCGCCCGGTCCCAGCGTACGCTCGACCACTTCTCCGACAACATTTCCGGAACCGTCCTCAGCAATGAGTTCGACGGTGAGTGTTTCCTCAGTGGAATTGACGAGGTTCAGCGTCGATCGATACCCCCCGCCGAAAACGAAGAACGGAGCCAGATACAGACCTGTAGTCTCCCCCACAGCTTGGGCGTCCAGAACGTTCGAGAAGAGCGGCGTCTCCACTCTCTGCCAGGCAACGACAGCGTCACCCGAGCTCAGGCGAAGGTAGCCTTCGAAGGCACGCCCCCCCGCACCGTTGTCGGGCAGGACATCGCTGAAGGCTTCAGAGATCTTCAACGTGACGTGCCTGTTGGCACCCAGAGTGATAGGGACGCTCCCCACCGAAACGCCGTCGAGACCAATCAGTTCGAGCGTAACGCTGGCTGGAAAGAAACCTCCCGGCCTCGCAATCGTGACGAGGGTATCGGTGTGCCCCAACTCTTTGAAGCCCGTGTCCACACGGACGTCGGGAAGGGTGAGTGACGTCGCGGGTAAAACAGGCTCAGCGATCGTGAGACGGTCCGGGTCTCCGTGAGCCAGAACGACGTCCACGCTTGAGCCACCGGAATCCACTCGGATCCAACCCGAATCCGGACGCACACCCCCGACAAGAATTTCTTCCAGCAGCAATGCACGTTGTTCACCTGCAACCAGAGTCACCTGCCCACCCAAGACGCTACCGGTGTCACCATCTGTCGCCGACACCTCGACGATGGCCGTCGAATTTCCTGAATTGACGAACGAAAGCCCGATGTAGTCGTTGGGACCTGTGTCGAAAAGAGGTAGAAAGCTCTGGAGCAGCAACGTCAGGAAAAGAGCCGGCATTGTCATGCTAGTGGTCCCCGTCAAACAGACTGTACCTTATTGAGGCTCTTGCGAGCGCGTTGGACTTTTTCAAGGATGTCGGAAGCCTTAGCGGTCCAGATGAACGGCTTTGGATTCTGGTTATGGCCGGCGACGTAGTTTTCCACGGCCCTTATTAACTCCGGAACAGAGCAGAAAACCCCACGCCGAAGCCGTTGTTCAGAAAGATCCCGGAAGAAGCGTTCAACCATGTTGAGCCAGGATGCGCTGGTTGGCGTGAAGTGCACATGAAATCGTGAGTTGCGCTTGAGCCAGTTGACGGCTTTCTGGTGTTTGTGCGTCGCATAGTTGTCGCAGATGATATGGATCTGCTTGTCTTTGGGCACGGAGCGTTTGATTGTATTGAGAAACCGAATCCACTCCTGATGCCGATGCTTGGGCATGCAGGTCCCAATCACTGAACCGTCCAGGGTATTGAGCGCGGCGAACAACGTGGTCGTTCCATTGCGCTTGTAATCGTGGGTCATGGTGCCACCGCGCCCCTTCTTCAAAGGTAACCCGGGTTGCGTACGATCCAGGGCCTGCATCTGGCTCTTCTCATCGCAGGATAAGACGATGGCGTTTTCCGGCGGACTCAGATACAGACCGACCACATCCTCCAGCTTCTCGGCAAATTGTTTGTCGTTGGACAGTTTGAATGTGCGTGACAGATGTGGCTTCAGTCCATGGGCCCGCCAAATCCTTCCGACTGTCGCATCGCTGACTCCGGTCGCCGCCGCCATCAAAGACCGGCTCCAATGCGTCGCGTTGGGGGGCTTCTCTTCAATCGTCTTCTTCACGATCCGGGCCCGCTTCCGGGCGCTGATCGAGGGAATTCGTCCACTTCGGTGCGCGTCCTTTTCGATCCCTGCCAGTCCATGTCGCACAAAACGATCGCGCCATCGCCCGGCCTTCTGGCGCGTAATCTTCAGCCGGGCTGCGATATCCTGATTATTCAGCCCTTCGTCGGCCAGTAAGATAATTCGGGATCGTTCTGCCAACCGTACCGTCGTACTCCGGCTTCGACTCAGTCGTTTCAATTCCTTGCGCTGTTCGTTATCCAATTCAATCGTTGCTGCTTTTCTCATACCTACATATGACGTTGGAAAAGCAATTACGTTACATTAATTGTGATGGACTACACTAGATATAGACGGGAGGATGCGTTTAGCGTTTACGTGATCGAGACAAAAGTTGTAAGGAATTGATCGACAACCTGGAACCGCTGGGAGTGGCTATGCGGTTTGTGTCCCGGAATGGGACAGGCGCCGAGACGAAGTCACTTTCGCCCTGGCGCCTTGGATTTATTCTACCTACTACGTTGGTTGCTAAGGTACCAGCGCGATTCCTTCTGCCTCAGGGTCGTTCTGGTCTCCAGCTAGTCCCAAAACAAGCGCATAACCAGTCCGCCGAGGCCCAGTTCGCGCCGATAGAATTCGAGGCATAGAATCCCGTTCCCGGATGGCCTGTTCCAGGTATCGAGTTTCTGTTGAATCTGTTTCAGTTCAGCCTCGCTGGTGTTGGACGGTTGACAGAAACCGGGACCTCGATCGCCCGGGCTCAGAGTCATGATCGGGTCAACATCGCAGAGGCTGACGCAACACATCCACCCCGCGGAACAAGACCGGCAACCACCGGTTCCAGGCCAGGATCCGGAACAGAATGCGCCGCCCGGTGCGCACGAGTTGGCACGGCACAAGCATGAAAGCGTTCAAGAAGGTTTTGAACTCCATGCGCAGCACGGTTTGCTTCTCAGCCTGATATTTTTGGCCCCAACGTCCGGTTTCGGGAAGCAGCAATGCAAACCACGCTTTCAGTGTCCAGGCCAGTGACGCGATCACCATGTAGGCCCAGTTGCTGGTCTGATCTCCGACCGGCATCCGCAACGCCTGAACGCCGTTCTTCAACTGCTCAATGAGATTCTCCTGATTGCACCGTTGATTGGCACGCATCACAATCTGGTCGGCCGGATCCGAACGGTTGGTAATGTAGAAGAAGTACCGGATGTCGTCAAACAACACCTGCTCTCCTTTGGCCACCGACAGATTCTTCCGCACCACGACGACACGGTAGTCCCGATCGCAGGCTCCGGGTCGATACCGAAACTCGGCCACATCCTCACCCTGCAAGCGGATATTGTCGAAACCGCGCTGCCGAACGATCTCTTCCTTCACGTTGTCGGGACGTTGGCGCGGTTCGGTCGCCACGTCGTATTTCGCGGGCCGTTCCAGGCGCTTCCACTGGCGCGGCTCCAGTTCATCGGCCCGGGCCTTCAGGTTCGCCATCGCGTCAATCCCGAATATGAAACCCACCTGCTGGTCGTCCCATCCGTCCAGATGCCGGGTCTGGCTGAAGTCCGTGTCCCCGCGCAGCAGGATCTGGCGAAACCCCGCATGCCGGCACAATGCGATGGCTTGGTCGAACCGGACCGCGGCTCCTTCATGCGACGGCCGGTTGCCGCTACGATTGACCAGATACAGCGGTTCGGCGGTGTTGGCCAGCGAGATCATCAGCGGGTGATATCCCCACGTCCCGTCGTAGGCCACGTCCATCCCTTGCTTGCATTCCCCCGTGGTTTCGGCCAGTGTCCCGTCCGCGTCCAACACCGCTTCTTCGAAAAACGCCGCCGGTTGCTGTCGCCAGACTCCGAGCCGGACTTGATTGGTTGCCTCCATCAGACACTCCACGTCGTCGGCCTCGAATCTCCGGCAGAAGTCTCCCGCCGTCGTCGGATCCGGAATCCGTTGCGCTCCCAGCGCATCCAGATACACCGCATCGTTGCGCCGCAGTTCGATGTCTTCCAGGCACGTTCCTCCGCTCAAGGCGTTGTAGGCGATGTTCAGCACGTGATCCGACTCGTGATACGGCAGGTGCCGCTTCAACACATGCACGCCCTTGTCGATGGCTTCGATCAGCCCGGTCCGCCGCGCCACCAGTTGCATCGTCCCGATACCACCAACCGATGTGCCCCGCGTCCGCTCTCCCATCTCGTACTGAATGTTGCTCGCCGAAAACATCGGCTCTACCTGATCCGTCCAATGCCGGTCCCCAAGCCGACGTTCGATTCGCCGCTTGCGGTTCCTCATGTTCTTGCGCGTATAATCGTTCATCTGAAATGCCTCCTTTTCCGAAGAATCTGTTCAAGGTTTTTTTCGCACGGAGAGGGGGCATTTCGGGTACTTCCGCTCTTATTGCACTATCATTTCCTCGTCAATCACGCTTGTTCAGGGGCTAGTACAGACTCCAAAGGGAGATCTCCTCTTCCGTCACCCTCATACCGAAGCTCAATTCGGATGTCTTTCAAACTGATATCCGAGTTCTGCTGAATTAACCGTGCGACTATTCCGGCGACATGAGGGGAAGCCATGCTCGTGCCGGACATTCGCGTGGTCCCACCATTCAATTGAGTGGATAGAATTCCGATGGATTTCAACTGGCATCCTTTATTGATGTCTTCCTGTTTCTCGCCAGGAGCCGAAACGGTCACTCCAACTCCCAAAAACCCCGTCAGGTCCGAAGTATCTAAATAAAATGCTCCATCTGTCGTGAAATAAGAGGCCGTGTCCGCCAGCACAGGGTCCGGGTGGCGTTTGCACTGGCTTATTCCGTCCAGAGCCGTCGTGCTCGCCACAGCGAAGACCTCGGGAAAACCAGCGGGCACCATGTCCTTGACTTCCTTCGTCCGATCATTACCCGCAGAAACGACAACTGCGACACCTTGGCCCGTCAATGCCGTAATGGCTGAACGCAAGGCAGAATCATCGGAACTGGCGGATCGGCCTAGACTCATGTTTACGACGTCGATCGAATTTCCAGCCGGAGAGGCGTTGTTTAAGTCCCAAATCGAGTTCAAGCCATAGATGACGCCCGAGTCTAAGCCGGAACCCGTAGAGTCAAGTACCTTAACGCAATAGAGATCAACTCCTGGCGACACCCCAAGGACATCAATGAGGTTGTCCTGTGCCGCCACAATACCCGCTACGTGAGTACCATGCCCATTGTCGTCCTGACATGTGCCACCGAAATCATCGTAGATAGCTACGACCTGCGGAAGATCATGATGCCCAAGATCGATTCCCGTATCTACAATCGCGACACCAACACCCAAACCAGTCCAGCTACCAGGACCCGCTCCTACCCGTACAACGCCTGAGGGAACTTCTTGGGGAGGTGGATCTCCACCGCCGTCACCTCCTCCTCCCTTTCCACCACCCGGGTTATCGGGCTTCTTATTCGCCCGCTGGAAGGCAAACACCGGTCTATCGGGTACGATGCTCAATACGGACGGATCGTTCCCCAAGGCGGCGAGCGCGTTCGCGTTTGGAACCGTCACCGCGATGGCGTTGATGATCGAGTAATTATGGCGGAGTGCCGCGCCGGCGTTGTTCGCTGCGACCGCCCGGACTGCGGGGATCGTTCCGTCACGGAAGGTCACGATGTAGTTCTGGGGACCCTGGGCCATAGCGGGAAGGAAAGATCCCTGGACCAGGGTCAGCAGTATTGCAATCCCAATACAGACAATGAATGGATGAACGGGCTTGGATACTTTGTGGGGGGCGGTGTTGGAGACGGTCGTCATTCTGAACCTCCGGTTCTAAGTACGCTACCTTCGCTTTATATAAGAGTAGGATTTTACCCTAGGGACACGCACGCTGTGTCAATATTTTGTCACAAACATTGCACGCCTGGTTTTTTGAGCATCTAACCCGTTTATTCATATATTGTTATGACTATCAATAACCAGGATTCAGAAGGCATTATTTCCTCGGATCCCTTCCTGCACTGGTTCGACGCATTGTGGGAACGTCACACGAAAGAGCTGACCTTTCAGGAAATTCGGAAGGCCGTACAGGCTCTCTCGCGAGCTTACGTTGAGACACGCGGTAAACGCGTCGCCTCTGCCCTGGCAAGCGCCGGGAAGCGTGCCGGCTTCGCTCTCTTCTATGGGCCGCTGCACTTCCTGTTGCTCCGGAACATCTGCAGGGAACTCGATGTCTCCAGACACAAATGCAAGCGGATCCTGGATCTGGGCTGCGGCACCGGAGTGAGCGGCGCAGCCTGCGCACTCGAAACCCGGAGCGAGCCCGAAATAGTCGGAATCGACCAAAATTCATGGGCACTTCAGGAAGCGAAATGGACTTACCGGACATTCGGATTGCGAGGAAACACCCGACCGGGGGATCTTAGTGGTGTTCGCTTGCCTGGGAGAGGAACCGGCATTGTCGCGGCCTTCACAGCAAACGAACTGGACACCGAAAACCGGGAAAAGCTCAAAACAACACTTTTGGAAGCGACTTCAAGGGGAGCGGCTGTCCTCGTCGTTGAGCCGATCGCGCGTCGGCTGACACCCTGGTGGAAAGGTTGGGCCCAAACATTTATAAAGGCCGGGGGTCGCGCTGACGACTGGCGTTTTGAAGCCATTCTGCCGCAACAACTGAAGCTGATGGACAAAGCCGCCGGCCTCGATCACCGGGAGCTGACAGGCCGGTCTCTCTGGCTGAGGGGAAACCCATAGAACACCCCCACACCTCTTCATGTTAGCGGTGCTCCATTGATTGATCTTTGAACCTGCATTGGATACCCTTGCCCTCTTGCAGTACGACTTGATTGGGGGTGAATAGATGAGATCCAGGTGGATTTTGACTGCGGTCGTATGTGTGGGGCTACTCGCCGCTTGCGCGTCGGAACCTGCCCTCGGCCCGGAAGCCGCACAGGTCTTGCTCGACGAAGTTGCTGAATCAATGGGTGGATGGGACACGTTGTCGGCCATCCAAAGACAGGAATTGGTCACACAGGGAAACGACTTTTCGCCCCTCCAGGCGACGGAACCGGGAGCTCTGTTGCAGACCACCGGTTTCGGCCAAAGTACCCTGATCGACTACAACGGGCCCTCCATACGGGTCGAGTTCGACGCCGAAAGAACGCCCCCGGCAACAGGGTCAATAGTCTTCGCCGAAGCGATAGCCGGTGACGTCGGCGCCTTATTCGGAGAAGCCGACGGGGAGCCCACGGCCACGCGGATGCAGGGTAGCCGGGTAGCGGCTCGACTCCGCGACTACAACCGCATGCCGAGACAACTGCCTTTCACTGCCCGCAACGCTTCGGATCTCACCCGCGCCGAGGATCGCGTGGTTGATGGACAAAATTACGAAGTGCTCCGGTACACCGATGGTGCCAACCCCGTGGAAATACTGGTGGACCCTTTCAGCAACCTTCCCGCGCGCGTGATCTACACCGAAACCGAACCCCTTCTGGGCGACTACCAGAACGAAATAACTTACCTGGATTGGCGCGACACGCCGGTTCCGACCGAGGCCGAAGAGCCCCTGATGGCCCGGATGCCATTCGGTCAACGAATGGCAATGAACGGGCAGACCTTGCGCGAGGAGGCCTATCGGAACGTGATCAATAACGGGACGTTTCCGGAGGGCACTTTCGCCATTCCCCAAGCAGTCCGGGATGCTCGTGAACCGGGTCAACGCATCGTCGGTCAGTGGACACTTCGGCGCGCCCATCTGGGCGTGGCAGGACAGGCCTGGGGTGACCCTGAACCGAACGTCATAGCGGATGAACTTGCGCCCGGAGTTCTCCACTTTCGCGGTGGCAGCCATCACACCATGGCCGTCGAGATGGAAGATCACGTCATCGTAGTCGAAGCACCTCTGCTTGAAGAGAGGTCGGAAGCCGTGATCGCTCTGATCGAGGAATCGTTTCCCGGCAAGCCCATCCGCTACTTCGTGACGACTCACTTTCACTTTGACCACAGTGGCGGCATCCGGACTTATGCAGCGCAAGGCGCCACGGCAGTGGTTCATGAAAGCATCGCGCCATTCATCACGTCAGCGCTTCAAAGCCCGAGTACGATTCGGCCGGACATGTTGGCCCAAGCGGGTCTGACACCCGTTGTGGAAGGCGTCGCCGAGTCGATGGACCTAAGCGACGGCACGCGCACCGTGCAGGTCTTACACGTCCCAAACGAACACGCCACTGGAATGTTGATGGCCTACCTTCCGAACGAAAGGATCGCCTTCGTCAGCGATCTGTATTCACCCCCGGCCGCACCTCAGGCCGACGATGCGAACGCACGTGCTTTCTATGACGCTGTCGTTAACGCTGGGCTGGATGTAGACCGCGTCGTGGGCGGCCACGGGGGACCTGCAGGTTCGTTCGAGGTTTTAACCGGCGTCTTCGGCAACTGATTACTGTCGGCGTATATAGCTGTTGACAACGTATGTGAATACGTTCAACTACGGTGGAGGACTAGATGATGGATTCACGAATCGTCCGCGTTGCAATCGGCTTAGCTATAGCATGGGTTCTTTCTCCGATTGCGATGGCGCAGTCGGACGAGACGCTGGCCATTATCGATGGCGTCTCCTTAAGTGAAGCCGCCGTGAGAGCATTGGCCATCGACGAACTCGACCAGCTCGAGACCCGACGCTTGCGATTCGACGCCACCTCCAAAGCCGAAGAGCACGAAATAATCGAAGAGGCTCTCAACGGCATGATTGCGGACCACCTCCTGACAACCGAAGCCGAAAGCCGTGGCGTTTCCGTCGCCGATCTACTCGCGAGCGAGGTTGCCGCAAACACGCCTGCAGCCAGTGAAGAGGAGGTGCAAAACATCTATAACGTCAATCGCGAACAACTATCGGGCGTGTCGCTGGAAGTGGGTATGGGGCAGGTGAGAGATTTCCTGGGTCAACAAAACTACGATCGGACGCTGGAGAGCTATATCGAAGACCTTCGTGAAGAGTACGCGGTCGAGTCTCTTCTGGGTCCATATCGAGTCGAAGTCGAAGCCGAGGGACATCCCTCTACGGGGTCTTCGGACGCGCCCGTGACCATCGTGGAGTTTTCGGACTTTGAATGCCCATTCTGCCGCCGTGCCGAGCCGGTATTCAAACAGATTCAAGAGGTATATGGCGATCAGGTGCGGATGGTGTACCGCCAATTTCCACTCAATGACATCCATCCCCGGGCTCAAAAGGCCGCCGAAGCGTCCTTGTGCGCTGATGAGCAGGGGCAGTTCTGGGATATGCATGACGTGTTGTTCCAGGATCCGATCGAATTGGAAGTCGCAAGCCTCAGGGAAAAAGCAGCTACAACCGGCCTGGACACAGAAGTATTCAACGAATGTCTTGAATCGGGTAAGTATGCGGACCGTATCGATGCCGACATTAGAGCCGGTGTCCTGGTGGGCGTGACCGGAACACCGGCAACGTTCATCAACGGGCGCCCTGTTATAGGCGCTCAGCCCTTCGAGTCGTATGCAGAGATAATCGACGAAGAACTCGGACTGAATAAATAGAATACTGTGACTGAGACCTAAGCTAAATCTGGCTCTCTTCGACCCACCTGGGAACCTCCAGACCCTCGTAGCCCTCCAAGCGGTCGAGCAGTTCGTCCCCACCCTCGGCCAGTGTCATCATGTTTCGATTCTTCGTTTCGATGAATTTCTCGGCTACAGCGTGGTTCAGGAACTCCAGCAGGTGATCGAAATATCCTTCGGCGTTAAGCAGTCCACATGGTTTTCGATGGATACCAAGTTGCGCCCAGGTCCAGATCTCGAACAGCTCTTCGAGGGTGCCCAAACCACCCGGCAACGCTATGAACGCATCGGAGAGTTGCTCCATCTGGGTCTTCCGTTCGTGCATCGAAGCTACGACCCGGAGTTCCGACAGGCCCGAATGCGCCACCTCCCGGTCCACGAGAGGCCGCGGAATGACACCAATGACGTGGCCACCACGCTCCAGCACCGTATCCGCCAGCAGGCCCATCAGACCGACAGCCCCCCCGCCATAAACCAGACCCAGATTGCGCGAAACCAGGGCCACCCCCAAGCTCCGGGCAGCATCGCCATACTGAGATCGCGCACCCGAACTCGATCCGGCAAACACACAAACACGTTTCATCACGAACGTCCGAGACCGTAACCTGCCCAAACGGCTAGCAATCCCGCAACGACATGCAGGACGACATTAAGTGCTGCGCGGGAAGGATCGGCCGCTCTCACAAGAGCGAGCGTTTCATATCCGAAGGCCGAAAATGTCGTAAAGCCGCCAAGAACTCCGATGAAGAAGAACAATCGAAGCTCGGTTCCAATGACCTGCCGTGCATCGCCCAATCCACCCAGGATGCCAATCGCGAAGCAACCTGCGACGTTCACCAACAACGTGCCGTAAGGGAGAGTTGTCGATCCCAAAATTCGGTAAACGAGACCGCCGGCGCCAAACCGGCAAACGGACCCCAGAAATCCCCCTGCACCAACCAGAAGCGAATGCCAAATCCAACTCGTGCTCACAACCTCTCCACTTTATTGAAACAAAGCTTGAAACAGAACCGACGCTGGCCCTTCCTTGCCTGCTCCGGGCCTACTCCGGATCGGGATCCCGGTGAACCGTGTCAGGCGAAAACGCCGGCAGACACACAGCGAGGTACTCGGCGCCTCCGGTTTCAGGGCTGCTGTAGCGTACCCACTCACCCGGGCGTGCGACGACCCCCTGGCCAGCACGCACGTCGAGTTGTCCACCTTCAAACTCCACTCTCAACATCCCATTGAGGACAACCGTGATTTCTTCAAACTCGGGGCGTTGTCCGGGCTCCATCCACCCCTCCGGGGCTACCATCCGCGCAACACTGGCACCCTCGTGTCCCGAATTAACGCGACCGGCATATTCTTCGATGCGCTTGGGCTTGTTGCCCGCGGCTTGAATGATTGTGGGTTTCTCTATCAGTTCCGGCATTGATTTAATCGTCCAATCCTCAAAAAGAGTTATCTCCGTCCAACACACGTCCGATTCCGCCCAACACGGATCCTTCACCACGTGACCGACCGCCCCGGAATCCTGGGACTGCAGCAACAATCCGGTTCGCCAGTCGGCTCAACGGCAGGGACTGGAGCCAAACCCGGCCTGGACCCTTGAGCGTCGCAAAGAACAATCCTTCGCCGCCGAACAGCGCCGATTTGATCTTACCGACAAACTGAATGTCGTAGTCCACCGTTCCCTGGAAACCGACAATACATCCCGTATCGACTCGCAGTGTTTCGCCCTCCGCCAATTGGCGCTCATAGAGCGTCCCGCCGGCATGAATGAAGGCCCACCCGTCGCCATCGAGGCGTTGCATGATGAATCCCTCGCCGCCGAACAACCCTGCGCCCAGCCGCCGCTGGAACGCAATGCCAATCGATACACCCTTCGCTGCGGCAAGAAACGAGTCTTTTTGGGTGATGAAGTGGCCCCCGATGTCGGCCAGGTGGATCGCAATGATCTTGCCCGGATAGGGAGCCCCGAAAGCCACCCGTTTCTTACCCCCACCACTGTTCAGAAAGACCGTCATGAACAGCGATTCGCCGGTCAGCAGTCTTTTTCCGGCGCCGACCAGCGCACCCAACACTCCACTGTCGGATTGAGACCCATCGCCGAATATTGTTTCCATTTCGATCCCGTCATCCATATACATCATGCCTCCGGCCTCGGCTACGGTTGCCTCACCCGGATCCAGCTCCACTTCGACGAACTGCATGTCGTCACCAAAAATCTTGTAGTCCACTTCGTGCATCGTAGCCATCGTTTCTCCTTACGGTAGGGGACGGACACTTAACGATTGTGCGCATTCAATACGGCGACCCACTTTCGGTTGAACCGCAATTGTTAAATGTCCGTCCCATTCCCGGTCAATGCCTGGACGTGGGCGTGGACCGCGCCACCCAGGTTATCGAGGTTGTATCCGCCCTCCAGGAGGGCGATGAGGCGACCTGAACAGTGCCGTTCGGCCATGCCCATCAATTCCTTCGTCATTTCGGAAAAATCGGAGTCGTTCAGCATCAGTTGTCCCAGGGGATCCCCGATCCGCGAGTCAAAACCAGCCGATACGATAATCAAGTCGGGATGAAATCGCTCTTCAATTTGCCGAAGGGCCTCAGTAAAAGCTTCGCGGTGAACCGCTGCCGCGGTGTTCGATCTCAGGGGCACGTTGAGCGTGGCTCCCTCTCCGGCACCATCACCCGCATCTGTGGCTCGGCCCGTGCCCGGATAGTACGGAAACTGGTGAGTCGAAAAGTAAAAGACATCGGGATCGGTATAGAAAATTTCCTGGCTGCCATTGCCATGGTGCACGTCCCAGTCGGCAATCAGTATCCGTTCCAATCCGTAGCGCGCTTGAGCGTATCGGGCGGCGATCGCCGCATTGTTGAACAGACAGAACCCCATTGCAGCGTTGGGCCGCGCATGATGCCCCGGCGGTCGGACGGGGGCAAAAGCATTGTCTGCACCTCCGTCGACAACCAGATCAACGGCCCGCAGGCCGGCGCCGACCGCCAGACGCGCGACGCCGAACGACTCCGGGCTGATGGCAGTATCGGGATCAACCCTGTCATGACCTTCACTGCTGGCCCGGCGAATGAAGTCGAACAATTCCGTTGAATGGCACCGCGTAATATCCTCTTCTGAAGCCGAGACCGGCTCGACGTGTCGCAGTCGCCCCCACAAGACGTCATCCCCTTCGAGGGCCGCCCGGATAACTTCCAGCCGGCGGTACGTCTCCGGATGGTATCCGGTGTCGTGTTTCAGGAAGCGGGGATCGTCAATTAATGCAGTCGCCACTTGGAAAATCCTTTAAAGGGTTCATCGTCGGGGTGAAACGAGCGGACGAGATCTAATCGATCAGAGCGAGTCGCAAAACAAGCAATTAAGCGCTCGCGGCCTCGGTACCGGGTAACAGGTCTTTAGCAGTCATGATCGGATAAAAGGGATATCGTGATCGGACCGCCTCGGTTCCACCCTCTTCGCGGTCCACAACACACAGGGTAGCCGCGACCTTGTATCCCGCGGCTTCAACTTTGTCGCAGGCTTCCAGGATAGACCCGCCACTGGTGCAGACGTCGTCGACCACGATGACCCGTGATCCGGGGGATCCTGTCCATCCTTCAATCTGCCGTCTCGCTCCATGCTTCTTCGTCTCTTTGCGAACGATGAAAGCCGGGATCGGGGTTCCTTCGACTTCACTCACGACGGCCACGGCGGCCGCTATCGGATCGGCCCCCAGGGTCAAGCCTCCGATGGCTTCGGCTTCAATTTCGTTGTCGCGAATTGCCCGGAGCAACAGCCGCGCTATCAGCAGCGCTCCACGCGGATGGAGCGTCGTAGTCCGGCAGTCGAGATAGTAAGAAGATTTCTTTCCGGAACTCAGTACGAACTCACCCAGCTGGAGAGAATGTTCGCGGATGACTTCAAGGAGGCCCTGGCGATCCTCATCCATGGGCCGAGTATATCACCGGCCAACAGACGGTCCTTCGAAGGCTCCCGGCTATTGTCCCTCCGGAGGATAAAGGGACCGCAGTGCGTCGGCGTCGCTGGGAGAGAGCCCGGAATGGGCCATGATATCTGCCCTGGTTTCCAACCTCCGCCGATAGCGAAGGAAATACTCGGTTAAATCCCCACCGTATCCAAACGAGTACATGATATCTGCGAATCGGTCCGTGTGCCCCAGGCCAAAGGCATGCCCGAGTTCGTGAACACACGTCAGGTACACAATCGTGTCACGGAGGAGTTTGTCTTCTCCGGCTCGAACGCTAAGTTCCCTCCCCAATTGAGAAGCGCCAGGCATCACGTACACGAATGCGCCCGGCTTGCCGTTGACGCGAATATGCTGAGTTTCACCAAAAAGTCCCTGGTCCCCCGATACCCAGATGAGGCGGATGAGTGCTCCGCTTTCGGTTTCGGACGGCACGAAGCGCAAACGGCCACCGCTTTCCCGTGACCAAGCGTCGAGGGCCGCCCGGGCAAGCTCCCGGTCAGCGATCTGGTACCCGGGAATATCACGCCCGTCAGCAATAAAATAGGGAATCGGTTCGCTGGCGTCGAGGGGATCGGGCTCCGGAAATATATTTCGCTGTCCGAATTCGCTTTCGGCAAGGGCCGGTCCGGAACCGATAGCGACCGCCAAGCCTAAGGCAAATGGTCGAGAGAAGTTCATCTGTGAACGGCCCCGCATCCGCGAAAGTATACCATTGGGATCTGGACGGGAATCAAGGCGTGCCTCTTGCCGAATTTCTCAATTCTAAGTCTAAAAAAGGATCGTTTTGCGTATCCTCTGGTGAAATCAGCCTGACACTTATGGTACAAAAGAAACAGGCATTTAGTTTAGAACGTTCCGGTCTTAAGCATGTTCGACACTCCAACCTGTGATCTTACGGAGACACGCCGAAGGCCGCCTTTAATTCCGCAAACTACCGGACAAAAATTGCATGAATGATTCAGTACTTCTGCGTCGAGTACGCAACATCTACCGCAACCTGCCGACGGCGACCAACTACGAACACATTATTCGCAGAGGTGAGGCCCGCATCGCACACCGGGGTCCTATCGTGGCTCATACCGGAGCCCGGACCGGGCGTTCTCCGAAAGACAAATTCATCACGATGGAACCCTCATGCGCGGACAAGGTGTGGTGGGGCGAAATCAACCAGCCATTCTTAACGGAACGATTCGACGCATTGCTCCACAGGGTAGAGGGCTACCTTCAGGGAAAGGACGTCTACGTTCAGGATTGCTTTGTCGGAGCGGATCCCGACTACCGTATCCCGATCGAGGTCATTACGGAAGATGCCTGGCAGGGGCAGTTTGCGCGAAATCTCTTTCCGCGCCGGACGACGAACGAGCCCGCGGAGTTCACAATCATCAGCCTGCCGAACTTTCATGCCATGCCGGACCACGACGGGACGAACTCGGAAGCTTTCGTTCTCATGAATTTTGCCAAGAAAATGGTCCTGATCGCGGGAACGGCTTATGCCGGTGAGATCAAGAAGTCGGCTTTCACGATCATGAACTATCTGATGCCGGAGAAAGGCGTTTTTCCCATGCACAGCTCGGCCAATATCGGAAAAGACGGATCCACAGCCGTTCTCTTTGGCCTTTCAGGAACCGGCAAAACGACGCTGTCCGCGGATCCCGAGCGCCGGCTGATCGGCGACGACGAACACGGATGGAGCGACAACGGTATATTCAACTTCGAAAGCGGCTGCTACGCCAAAGTGATTCGACTCTCTGCCGAAGCGGAACCGGACATCTACCGGGCAACGGGCCGCTTCGGCACTGTCCTGGAAAACGTCGTTCTTGACGAAGAAACGCGGACTCTTGATCTGGACGACGACTCGATTACGGAGAATACGCGGGCGGCCTATCCTCTCACCTATATCAGAAACAGTGAAAAGAGCGGGCTGGGCCCTCACCCGAAGAACATCATCATGCTGACTGCCGATGCGTTTGGAGTTCTTCCGCCAGTCGCGCGTCTGACACCTGAACAGGCGATGTACCACTTCATTTCAGGATACACGGCCAAGGTTGCCGGGACCGAGGCCGGGATGGGCAAAGAGCCGCAGGCGACCTTCAGTACTTGTTTCGGCGCACCCTTCATGGTGCTCCATCCCACCGTTTATGGGAATCTGCTGCGTGACCGGATCGAACAGCACAATGTCGATTGCTGGCTGATCAATACCGGCTGGACTGGCGGACCCTATGGCGTGGGAACCCGAATGAAAATCGCTCACACCCGTGCCATGGTGAGTGCGGTTCTCGATGGGATCTTGAAAGACGTTCCAACCGAAGCCGACCCGATCTTCAACCTTCAGATTCCGAAAACATGTCCCGGAGTTCCCGAAGAAGTGCTGAATCCGCGCAATACCTGGACGGACAAGGACGCTTACGATGCCAAGGCCCGGGATCTGGCCAATCGATTCAAGGAAAATTTCCGGACATTTGCCGACGACATGGCTGATGAAGTCGTTGCTGCGGGGCCCCAGTAATCGAACGGCACCACAACGATATGTTGCTGGAAGGCAAGACGGGCCTGATCATGGGCGTGGCCAACAAGCGGAGTATCGCCTGGGGCGTCGCCCAGTCCACACACCAGGCTGGAGCTCGGCTGGTACTGAGCTACCAGAATGATCGGCTGGGCGAAAACGTCCGAAAGTTGGCGCCGGAACTCAACGAACCGCTTCTCCTGCCCTGCGACGTTCAGAACGATGACGAGATCGATCGCCTCATGGAGAGCATCCAGACCGAGGTCGGCGGTCTGGACTTTGTCGTTCATGCCCTGGCCTTCGCGCCTCGGGAAGCCCTGACAGGATCGTTCGCGGACACGTCGCGCGAGGCGTTCCACACGGCGCTCGACGTCAGCGCCTACTCTCTCGTTGCCCTATCTCGCCGGGCGGCTCCTTTGATGACGGATCGTGACGGCAGCATCATGACGCTTACCTATCTTGGCGCCGAGCGCGTTGTCCCGGGTTATAACGTGATGGGGGTTGCCAAAGCTGCCCTGGAAGCGTCGGTCCGCTACCTTGCCAACGATCTGGGACCTGCCGGCATTCGTGTCAACGCGATATCAGCTGGCCCGATTCGCACGCTGGCCTCTTCTGCTGTCTCGGGCATTACCAGCATGGTCAGGATGCATGCAGAGAAGGCGCCTCTCCGTAGAGCAACCGAAACGGGCGAAGTGGGCGATACGGCCGTGTTTCTGGCAAGCACGTTGTCGCGTGGAATAACGGGGGAAGTTATCTATGTGGACGGTGGCTACCACGTCCTCGGTGTCTGAACCGACGCCGACCATGACTCACAATGGCTCAGTTGGTTAAAGTGGGGTCCGCACGGTAGGGGCGGACTACCCGGTATCTTGGAAGTGTTGAAGGGATGCTTTGGGGTGAAGCAGACATTTGCCAACGTTATTGTCGCAGTTCTCTTCGTTGGGTTCACGCCTCACAATTTCCTGGCAGCGCCCGTTCAATCTCCGCCGGAAGAGACAGGGTCCACCTACGACGACATCTGGAAATTCTCCCAGTGGTACGAGAACGAAGGTAACGCCGTAATCCAGAGTCTGCTTTTCAGCGGACGGTTCCAATACGAGTACGCGTCAGTCAGCGACGATACTGCGTCGCACTCGGAGTGGAATGTCCGCCGCTTCCGCCTGGGTATGAGGACGAGACTATTCGGCCAGTTCACGCTTCACACCGAAGCGGAGTTCAATCCGCAGGAAAGAGACCCGATTTATGTGAAGCTTACGGATTTTTATCTGGAGTGGAGCCGAAGTGATCGGGTAGCGCTGACCCTCGGCAAGCAAAGCGTCGGGTTCACGGTGGAGGGTTCGAGGTCATCAAAGGAACTCCTGACCATCGACCGCAGCAGCCTGGCCAACAACCTGTGGTTTACTCAGGAGTACATGTCAGGCGTCAGCGTATCGGGTACACTCTCGCATTGGGTCTATCGCGCAGGTGGGTACTCCGCAGGTGAAGCCAACCGCGAATTCGGCAGATTCAACGGAAGCTACTTTGGCCTGGCGGTCATCGGCTACGATTTTGCAGACTCGCTGGGAGTGAAGAAGGCTTTGCTGGCCGGCAACTACGTCTATCAGAATCCGGACCCGCGCAACACCTCCACACGACAGTTTCAGCACGTGACGTCCGCCAATTTCGAATTTGAAGACGACAGATGGGGCATCCAAACGGATCTAAGTTCGGGAGCCGGCTACCTCGGACAGAGCGATCTATGGGGTGTGATGGCCATGCCGTTCGTCAACGTGACCCGCAAGTTTCAGGTCGTCGGCCGCCACGCCTACGTGAAAAGCGGGAACCCGAATGGAGTCAGGCTGGCACGATACGAAAACCAGATAACTTCCGGTCGGGGAGACGAATACCGCGAATCGTATCTGGGTGTTAATTACTACTTCTACGGCCACAAGCTGAAGCTTCAGAGTGGCGTGCAGTTTGGAAAGATGAGCGACAGCGCCAACGACGGTGGAGCCTACTCGGGGGTTTCGGCGACAACAGGTCTTCGAGTAAGTTGGTAAGGTCTCCCGGGATCTAGCAGCCCGAGGTGAATGTCGCTTATGGCTTCAGTACCGCGGGGCGGTGCTAAGAGCCGGCGAAAACTTCCGGAAGAGTGTCTACTCGACTGTTTGCAAAACCTTCTCTTCGCCCTGGATCGGGACAGATGCGATTCCGTCCTGTGGCGCACGCCAGTGATCGATCACCGACACTTTTTGAACACAGCCAATCGTACATCGCGGCGCACACGGTTTCTTCGTATAGAACTCCCGGCGGATATCTTCAGCCGTGTAGTCTGCGAGAGGGATTCCGGGATAGCCGCGCTGCTGTGAACAATAGTGAACCAATCCGTCCTCGCAGATATAGAGATACCGGGCACCGGCGCGGCAGTGCCATTCGTTCGGTTTTCCGTTAGCGAGGTTTTCCTGGAACCAGTTCAGGCGCGTATAGCTCGTATTACCGTAACTGCGTATCTTTCGATACACACGCTCTTCCATATTCTCGAGAGCCTTTACCTGCCCCGAGCCGTCATGAATAATCCCCAACGACGTCGAGAAACCAAGGTGTTGCGCTACGTCCGTGATGTGAAGCGCGTCTTCGGGAGTCTTGATGCCACCGCCGATTACGGAATTGATGTTCACATCAAATTCGGCATGCTCGGCCAGGTTTTCGAGCTTCGTTTTTAGAACTTTCAAGCTCTTCATCGACACTTCGTCCGGCTCAATGTTGTCGATACTGATCTGCAAATATTCCAGACCGGCATCGTTGAGCGCCCGGATCTTGTCTGGAACCAGCAGATAACCATTGGTAATCAGCCCGGCGATCATTTTCCGATCGCGAATCCTGGCGATGATCGTCTCGATCTCCGGATGCATCAGCGGTTCACCACCACTGATCGTGATAATCGATGTCCCGAGTTCGGCTAATTTGTCGAGCCGTCGGCCCATCTCTTCGGTGGGGACGGGTGGTGAAAAATCGTCATATTCGTTGCAGTACGCGCAGGCCAGATTGCACCGTCGTATTGGAATGATATGAGCCAGGAGAGGATGCCGGGTGGAGGCGAGCCCACGCACGATCATCTGAGTTTCACGCCAGCGTAGCCGGAGTCTATTCTTCTTATTTATCATCAACAAAAACCAGGACAAATCATCCGCGAATAATCTGTAAGATAGCACAATCGAGATACTTAACCCGCAGCCCGAACAGAGCGCAAATAGCAGATAATGGAGATCTGATGGAACTTCGTTTCCAATGGAAATTCACTCTGGGCGTCGAACCGGAGCGGTTATGGCAGTATATCGCCGACACCGGGAGCCTGAACGAAGCCGCCGGACTGCCCGAATGGAAGCTCCAGTACATCCCCGAAGATGACGGCGGTTCGCGGCAGGTCGGGGAGACCCGATATATGGGCTGGCGCCTGAAGTGGGACGAGCACCCCTTCGAATGGATCGAAGGCCGGCGATTTGAAGTCCTGAGGGTCTACCACAACGGACCCGTACGCTGGTTCCGGTTGGCCGTGCGTCTTTCACCCGTCGACGGTGGGTCACTGTTGGAGCAAGACATCACGGTGGAACCGCGATGGTTACTGATGGCCCCCGGAATTTATTGGGACCTCGGGTACCGGTCACGCAATCGCTTCAAACGCGTCTATCAAAAAATTGATGCCTATCTGAGGGGGCAGGCCGAGACGCCATTCCGGCCATCACATTCCAACCCTATCCCCAGAGATCGCGTGGAGCGGCTCGAACGACGTTTGCAGACCGTTGACGGCTCGGAGTATTTGCCGCACTTACTGAATGCTTTGGAAACGCATTCCGATACAGAACTGCACCGTATGCGTGCTTTTGCCTTCGCAGACGAATGGGGCGCCGATCGCGTCCGTGTCCTGAAGCTGTTTCTGCACGCGGTTACCGCGGGGCTATTGGATGTGTCCTGGGATGTCATCTGTCCAAGTTGCAGAGGGGCGAAGGTGCGGACTTCGAAGCTGAGAGACCTCCGCAAGGAAGCACATTGTGACGCCTGTAACATACGGTACTCCGCTGATTTTGCCGAGTCCGTCGAGCTTACGTTTCTCCCCAGTCCGGGCATTCGCAAGGTCGAGGTGACGGATTATTGCAGCGGTGGCCCAATGAGGGCACCTCACGTCGTCGTGCAGCAGCAGATTCCCTCCGGAGACACCCGAGCCATAACGCTCGCACTCAAGCCGTGGCAGTACAGGCTTCGATCATTGAAGCTTCCAACTCATATGGAGCTCAAGGTCGGAAGCGAATTCGACGTGGCCGGTGTAACGGCAATTCTGGAACCCGCGGGAATAGCACCGGAGGAGACATTTCAAGGCGAAGAATTTACATTGACGATCCAGAACAACACTGAAAACACGCACACCGTGATGCTCGAGAGAACCTCGGAATCAGAACAGGCAACGACCGCAGCTTTCGTCACTACAATGTCGGAGTTCCGTTCCCTGTTCGCGTCTGAAGTCCTCGCACCGGATACGCAGGTTCGTACTGGAACCCTTTGCCTGATGTTCACCGATCTGAGGGGATCGACTTCGATGTATGAGGCAGTCGGCGATACCTCAGCCTATGCTCGCGTCCGTCAACACTTTGAAATACTGCGTGAAGTGGTCGGAGCCCACGGAGGGACATTTGTCAAAACCATCGGCGACGCGGTCATGGCTGCTTTCACAGATCCGTCCGGGGCACTGGGCGCAGCTTTTGAGATGCACGATCGAATGCGGCCGGAAAACGAACAGCACTCCCCGCCCCTGACTCTGAAGATCGGTCTCCACCAGGGCCCCTGCTTCGCGGTTAATATGAACGAGAACCTGGACTATTTCGGCACCACCGTCAACATTGCGGCGCGGGTTCAGAAAGCAAGTCTGGGAGGCGACATCATGGTGACAGACGAGATCTATAACGACCATGCGACCACGGAATTGCTATCCGGGCGAGCGCACGTTCACGAACAACTTGAGATTGAAATTCGAGGACTCGCAGGAACCCGGCACGCTCACCGGATAACGCCGAGGTTCTGAGCAAAAACGTGCCGACCCCTCATTCGTCTTCAATTAGATCGCCTTCGGTGTCGTAAACGTCGACAGGCCCGTATTGCTCCATGACCTCGCGAATCTCGCTCGCATCCCCAACGACGACGATCTGAATGGTTTCAGGATTCAGATACTTCTCGGCCATACTCTGAACCAATGCAGGGGTCACCGCCATGACTTGTTCCGGGTAGGTCTCCCAGTAGTCCGGTTCAAAACCATAGATCTCACGCGTCGTCGAATAGTTGAGGAGACTCGTGGGGCGTTCCAATGACAGAGCAAACCTGGCCACGATAGATCGTTTGACCTCTTCCAGTTCAGCCGCGGCCACCGGCTCATCCCTCATACGTCCCAGTTCATAAAGGAATTCGGTCATGCCTCCATCGGTGACTTCGGTGCGCACATCTGCCGATGCCCGCCAGGATCCGGGATACTTCAGTGCGGAAAAGAAACTGTAGGCACCATAGGTATAGCCTTTTTCCTCGCGGAGGTTCAGAAAAAGGCGGGCGGATGGACCGCCCCCGAGGACTGCATTCATGACCGTGAGTGGAATGTAGTCGGGATCGCGACGGTCCAGTGCCAGACCACCCATGTAAATAGTCGTCTGCGCAGAATCTGGGCGATCGACGAGATATATCTGCCCCACCGCCGGCGCTTCCGGATTTGGGGGTAATTGGGCAACGAAGTCGCTCCGTTCCCAGTCAGCGAGCCGGTCATTCAATAGGGAAACGATGTCGCTAGCATCGACGTCACCGGCAATACTGAGGATGGAATTCTGAGGGGCATACCGTTCCCGGTGCCATTGGGCGATAATTTCGGTCGACATCGCGTCGAGCGAAGCCTCTGTCGCCGACCGCGTCGCGGCGGGATGGTCGCCGAAAACCGCCGCACTGAATCGTTCGTTGGCCAGGAACCCTGATGACGTGCGTTGCTGGCGCAGTCCGGCTCTCTGCTCCTGACGGAGACGTTCGAACTCAGACTCGGGAAAGGTCGGGTTCAATAGAATGTCGCGCATGACCTCAAACCATTCTTCCATGTTGCGGCTCAATCCTGAGGCGCTGACGCTGGCTGCCTCTGAACCGAAGGCCGACGAACTGTTTAGATTCGCCCCGAGTCGAGCGACTTGCTCGAGAATATCGCTATTGGATCGGTTCGTGGTCCCCTCACGCAACATCCTCGCGGTCATTGCGGCAACACCCGCAAGGTCCCTGGACTCATACAAAGGCCCCGCACCGCTGATGGTCAGTTGCATTGTCACGATCGGCGAGCGGTCATCCTCCAGAACCAATACCCTCAAACCGTTGTCTAAGGTAGTTTGGACGGCGCGCGGGAGCGTCACCTGAAGTACTTCATCGGAAACCGGTGCCAGGTTCTTACGGACCACGGAGGAGGTGTCAGGCGCAGCGATGTCCTGAGCAATTGTGGCCGTCGGGCAAACGACAATAGCTAAGACAAGACACACACTGCCCCTCAGGCACATCACTGAACACCCCCTCCAGAAGGGCGGCCGGTCCGCGCTTGAGGTAGCGTTGTCACCACCGTCCGGTTGGTCTCTTTCAGGTAGATTTCCGCAGATGACCGGACCTCCTCCTTCGTAACCCCGTCAAACCGTTCCTGAAAAGTATTGATCAACCCCGGATCGTTATAAAACACAGTGTTTTGGGCCAGCGCGTTGGCGCGGGCGCGCGTGCTCTGCAGCCGTTGTGCATTCTGCCGTTCGATTTGAGCCCGAACTTTCTCCATCTCCCAATCTTCGACAAGTTCGGATTTCAGTTTTTCAATTTCCTCATAGATCACCGCCTCGAGGGCTTCAAGCTCAATGCCGGGTCTGGGAGTTGCGGTAATCGAAAACAAAGAAGGTCCGCGTCGTTCACCCAGTCTTGCACGGACGTTGAGGGCCACCTGTTCCTCCTGGACCAACCTCTTGTACAGACGTCCGGACTGTCCGCCGCCTAGGATGTCTCCCAGCACGGAGAGAATGTACCAGTCGCCGGTGTTGCCTGCGGGTGCCTTGAAGGCCAGGTCCAGTCTCGGCAACCTGGCAAACTTGTCCTGAAGCGTGACACGCTTCTCTGCTGTTTGCTGGGGCTCGGAAATGAGTAGCTCCAGTGGGGCGGGCTGCGACGGGATATCCCCAAAGTATTCTTCGATTCTGGCCAGGGCTTCTTCAGTGTCGAAATCTCCAACCAGGGCCAGTACGGCGTTGTTGGGCGCGTAGTACTGCCTGAAAAAATCCTCGACATCGAATAGCGTCGCCGCGTCGAGATCCTCCATAGAACCAATCGTGGAATGACTGTACGCAAACGACTCGTAAGCCGTTTCGTTCAGAGTCAAAAATGTCCGGCCGTAGGGCGCGTTGTCATAGCCGCGCCGGCGTTCTTCCTTTACGGTCTGCCGCTGATTCTCGAGGGTCGCTTCGGAGATGTCCAGGGATCGCATCCGGTCAGCTTCCAGGAACAAGCCGAGGTCAAGCTGATTCGCGGGCAGCGTTTCGAAATAGTTGGTCCGATCGACACTGGTCGTGCCGTTCATGCTACCGCCGTTGTTCTGGATCAAAATGAAATGTTCGCCCTTCCCGACGTTCTCCGAACCCTGGAACATCATGTGTTCGAACAAGTGAGCGAAACCGGTCTTACCCGGTCGTTCGTTGCGCGAACCCACGTCGTAAACCACACAGATGGAATAGGTCGGTGCGGAATGATCCTCGGAGAGAATGATCCGGAGCCCGTTGTCCAGACGAAACACCTCGAAAGGGACTTCGAACGATTGGGCCTCTACATCCGGACTTACGCAGATAAACAACGCGAACGCGCAGAGAAGGACTCTCTTCAACATGCTTTCACCTCAAAATGACAGGAAATGCCAGCCAGTTTATGCGACCTGCTTCATCCATGCCACACATTCCGCCAGTTTCGTCGACATGATGTCGGCCCGAAAATGGGCCGGCCGCCCGTGCCCGGGCAGCACCCACTCGAAGCGGTAACCGGTGAGTTCGGCCATCGACTTGATGGTTTCAGGCCAGGAGTACCAGTTTTGTTCGCGGAATGCTACCAACTGTTCGTATCGGGGTGACCAGGCCAGATGATCTCCGGTGAACAGGAACTGGTCTTTGTAGTGCAGCACGACATGACCGCGGGTATGGCCCGGCGTAGGAACAGCCGTAAGGTCCTCGCCCAATGCAACCGGCGCCCTCCCTTCCAGAACGCGTTCAGCAGGCACCACGCGCCCCTCATTGCGGTGAATGACGCGATCACAGCCGAAATAATCGTGGAACTTGTCATGATCGGCGACATCGTCCCGGTGGGTGAGAAACATCATGGAGATCCCTCCTAATTCGTTGATTCCTTGGGCCAGGGATGATGTGAATCGAGGTGAATCGATCAGGACGTTTCCCTCCGGACGTACGATCAAATAGCTCGAAGCGCCGTAAGAGTGTCTGGATGCGAAGCCACAGAAGTAGACGCCATCTTCAATTTCTTTGGGAAAGGAGCGAATCGCGGCCTTGAGATCAGTCGTTTCGCGAGTGCCAATCGAGCCCGTCGGGCAGGCAACGAGAGCCATCTGAGCCTGAAGTGTTTGCGCGCCGCACTCAGGTTGTAAAGAAACAACGGACTGACCTGCTTGGGCAACGAACGTGTCCGGAGCGATTTGACGGCAGAGGTCGCAGTCGATACACGTATCGTCGACGAAGAAGTTTCCTCCTACGTTGCCGTCCAGTGCTCTGTTAACGTCAGCCATGCTCGGGACTCTCACCTAATTTCGCGAAATCCGTGCCGGACGGCGCTTGGAAAACACTCAATCCAAACTCATGGACGATGGAGAATATGTGGTCGAAGATATCGGATTGGATCCCTTCATATTCCACCCAATCTGTTACGTTCGTGAACACGTACAATTCGATCGGGAGTCCTTCAGAGGTGGGAGCGAGTTGCCGCACGATCAGCGTCATATCTTTATGAATTTTTGGATGCTGCTTCAAATAGGCGACCAGATAAGCACGCAGCGTGCCCACATTGGTCAACCTGCGTGAATTCACGATCAGGCTCGGATCGCCGGCAAATAACCTATTGAAATCAGTCATTTCCCGCCGCTTCTCACGGACATAGTCTCGCAAGACCGCAAAGTTTTCGAGTCTGTCAAGGTCTTCCTCCTTCAGAAAACGGATCGAATTCGCGTCGATGTAGAACGACCGCTTGATGCGGCGGCCGCCCGACTCCTGCATACCGCGCCAGTTCTTGAAGGCCTGCTCGATCAGCTTGTGGGTGGGTACGGCCGTAATTGTCTTGTCGAAGTTCTGAATCTTGACCGTATGAAGGCTCAACTCGATTACGTCGCCGTCCGCCCCGTACTGGGGCATTTCGATCCAGTCTCCGACGCGGACCATGTCGTAGCTGGCCATCTGGAGGCTGGCAACGAAAGAGAGAATCGTGTCCTTGAAAACCAGCAACAGGACGGCGGTAATCGCACCGATCCCGCTCAACAAAAGCAGTGGGGATTGTCCGGTCAGTGTTGCGATGAAAAGGACGATTCCGATGACGTAGATGGCAATCTTGGTAACCTGAACATAGGCTTCGATCGGCCGGTCCCGGGCGATCGAACTCGTTGCATAGGTTTTTCCAGCAGCGGAGAGGAACGCGGCGAGAGACGAAACGCCGATAAGCACCATGGCCGCTCCGGCTGCCCGTTGAACCAGTATGTCTACAGCAGCGGGTACGTCGGGTACGAACTGGATCCCGAAATAGATGGTCAACGCTGGCGCCAGATGTGCCACCCGACCAAATACATTGAACTCGAGCAGTACGTCGTCGAACTGGGAGGAAGTGCTGCGGGCTACACGCGTGATCGTGGACAGAATAACGCTCTTGCTGATACGGTCCACGAGGTAAGCAAGCAGTAGCACCGCCAGCAAACCGATAGCCGTAGCGACGATCGGATATTGGTTCAGAAATTCCAGCGCGCTCGACATGCCGTCATCTTACACGGATTTCGTCCGAGAGACGCAATGACGCGAAACTTCCAATTTTCCTTAACTCTACCGCCCTCTGCACCTTGGCGTCTCTGCATACGATTTTCCGCGTGACCGTCAGGACGGGGCTCAATTGGCGTTTCGGGGAACCGGCCCTCGGATCGTGAACGTAGAACCGGAAATGACTTTGCTCCCTACGGTTACGGTGTGTCGGGGGAAGTCTCGTGAGGACGGGATGACAGCGACGGAGAGTCAGGGAACTACGAATCGATTGATCTTGTAGATGCTGGTCTTCAGCGAGCGCTTGCCGATCGATCCTGGGGGTTTTTCTTGAGTTGCGATTTCAGACGGTACATGCGTCGGTCGGCAACGGCAGTAACGTCGCTTAATGTGCATCCATCTTCGGGGGCCGTCGCGATACCCCAGCTCACACCAAAACCCAATTCGCGATAGGGCTCGAACTCGGAATCTTCCTTGACGAGTCGCTGCAGCTCCCGCACGGCACGACGGACTTCAAATGCTGATCCCTCGCTTGCGACAAGAAATTCGTCGCCGCCGAGTCTGCAGGTAATATCGGTTGATGGAAATACGGACTTCAAGTGAGACGCCAGACGCACCAGTACATCGTCCCCAGCCCGGTGTCCAAACCTGTCGTTAACAGCTTTGAAGGAATCCAGGTCGAACAGGACGATCGAAAACGATTCTCCCGGGTAGTCCTTGAACGCTCGCTCCAGAGCACGCCGATTGGCCAGGCCCGTCAATCGGTCAGAAATCGCGTCCTGGTATGCGACTTCGATCATACGGGTCTTGTGGAGGCCTCCAGCAATACGTTCGGCAGTCGCTGTCACACGCCGAACATCGTCGTCACCGAACACCGCCTCGCGGTACACCGACAAAACAGCCAGAACAGAGCCATCAAACACAACAGGGGCTGAGACGACACGCGCCCCTTCGTATCGTCCGGCATCCACGATGAGGTTCACGCAGGGGCTCTGCTCGGCCGCAACCCATCCGGACACACCTGCGCCGAACTGGAGAACAGTGACTTCTTCTTCGTTCTCAAAATGTGAAACCAATTGATCTCCGTATACAGACCATAAGACAGCCTTCGAGGACGGAATGAGATTCTCGAGCATCCGGGTTGCCTCCAATGCGATCTCCTGCACAGAGGACGAACCGCTGATCGCTTCGGAGAGGGTACCCAGGACGTGGACTTCCGATGCCGCTCTCTCGATGTCGGAATACGCGTTTGGCCTGTAGTCTGGGTTGTCCTCACGTGAGACCTCGCCGGTGACGTTCAGATGGATCCGTTTCCAGTGAGCCACGATGTCCGGATCAAAGATGCTGCCTGCCCCATTCTCCAGCATGGCCATCGCCTGATCGGCAGTCACCGCAAAGTTGCCATGACGGGACATGAAGCTTTCATAAGAATCCACGATTGCTACCAACCGGGCGGCAACGGGAATCGACTCTCGTCGCAGCCCTGCGGGATAACCGGAACCGTCATAGCGTTCATGATGGCATCGAACGGCTTCAGACACGGGGTAGGGAAACTTGATGTTGGAAATGATGTCCGCCCCCACTTGGGGATGAAGACGCATCTTCGCCATCTCTTCAGGCGTCAGGGATCCCTTTTTCCTCAGGATATAGTCGGGAACGGCCAGTTTCCCGATGTCGTGTAACAGAGCCGCAGCAGCTATCCCGTCGACTTCGTCGTCATCCATTTTCATCGCCCGGGCCAAGGCCCTGGCGTATGCCTGCACTCTAATCGCATGTCCCTGGTGCTGATCTTTCGCATCGATCGCGAGTACAAACGTCCGCAGCGTCGACTCGTTTAGCTGGGCCATGTTTTCGGCATGACGCGTCTTGCTTTCAAGTTGTTCGGTGTAGGCGCGATGCGCGCGAACGTTCAAGTAGAGCAGTGGAAACAGGGGCACCACTGCGCCCAGCGCTGCATATCCCAGCCTGGCATCGTAAACGAGTGCGCCAACTCCCACGGGGAGTCCCATAGCCACACAAAGCAGGACTACGGCGCGGACCAGGGACAGTTTGGATTGTGCGGGGTCTTTTCTCAAGGCCGACTAGTCTCCCATCCTCTAACTCATCGGCCGGATACGGTCCTCCCTACACCGCACAAAAGAATTCTCAAGTTTTTCCTGTTCTTGCCGATGAGAGCTAGTGAAGGCGGAAAAACCGATCCACAACCCGATCACTGGAGTTGCGAATGTCGACGATCATTGAAGAATTGAAAATCGAGGGCATCCAGGCACAGACCGGCGCCTTTGCCAACCTGTTACGTATGAGGGACCGAAGCGTCGGCATGCACAGCGAACGCATTGCGTCGCTGGCCCGAAACGTCGCCAAGCGCTGTGAGTTGTCGTCTCAAGAGACACGTCTTGTCGAAACTGCTTCGCATCTCCACGATCTCGGAACCATCGCAATCCCGGATCCGATCCTTCACAAACCGGGGACCCTCAGCATTGAAGAGCGCGACATCATGCAAAGTCACGCCCAGTTCGGATACGATGCACTCCAACAAACGGAAAACTTCAGGCAGGTGGCTGATATGGTGTTACACCACCACGAGTGGTATGACGGCTCGGGTTATCCAAATGGTCTCGGGGGTGATGACATACCCTTTGGTTCCCGCGTCATTGCCGTGCTCGACGCATACGACGCGATGATCAATGATCGGCCCTACCGCCGTTCTCGAACGACAAGGGAAGCCGCTGAGGAGCTAATTCTGGGAAAGGGCACTCAGTTTGACCCGGAAGTCGTGGACGCAGTGCTGGAAGCTATCAAGTTCGGGGTTCACTAGAAGGAAGTTAAGAATTAGGAGTGACGAATCAGGAGATCAACCTTCAATTCATAACTGTTAGCTCTTAACTCGTTTCTCCGCATCTCAGCCTGTCAAAAAGTTAGGAGAATCGGATCGGGGAATTCATTCCTCCACTCATCACTTGTTACCGTCAACTTCTACTTCTCTCGACTCAGGATCATTTTCTTTCGAAATTTTCTTTGTCGTTTTCCGCGTGGCCTTCTTTTTTGCCGCTGTCGTCTTCTTCGTTGCGGTTGTTTTCTTCTTCGTCTTCGTCTTTTTCTTCGTTACGGCTTTCTTGGTAGTTTTCGTGCTCTTGGGTTTAGTCCCAATGGCCGCGGCTTCGACCTCCCCCACGCTCGTCTCCGCTACGACCTGAGGCTCATCATCACGCGCAGCAGGCTCTGTCGCGCTTGAGGTCGCTGCCCCTGCTCTCGAAAGCTCCTCCGATGACGGATCACCGTTCGCGACCGGCCGCTCTAACTCTTCACCCGGAAAAATTCGAAGGACTCCCTGACGATTCCGCTCAAGGCGCAGCACCCCAGCCTTCTGCACCTGGCGTAGCGCGTCCAGGAGACCCGAAAAGCCATACGCCTTTTCGTCGAAATCCGGTTCGGACGCTTTTATGAATTGCTTGACCCCACGGACGTACATGGGCCACTTCAAGGGCGCTTCCGCTTTCTCGAACACGGACCGGATCAACTGGACTCCTTCCTCAGTTCTAGGGGAAGCAGTGTCTGGGGTTTCTTCCGATTCGGCTGCTCGAGGACTTCTACTGCGGGAGGCTCGGGGACTCGCGTCATCATTCTTAGATTCGGACGCGGCCGCTTGAGGGCCTCGACTGCGGGGACTCCCAGCTTTTTTGGTGTCGTCCGCAGCTTCCGGGCCGGCTTCTTCGCTAAACTCTTCGTTCAACTCAACGAGGAGACTGCGGTCCACTTGCCTCAAGCTGACGACGCCGGTTCGCGCCAGTTTCTCAATGAAGTGACGGAACGTAGTTGTGCCATAGTCGCGCTCTGTAAACGTCGAGTCCAATTGCAACAAAGTGCTCTTAAGCAGTCCGAGCTGCGGGGAAACCTCACGGTCGCTCAAAACTTTGAGCGCCCTGCGGATCAAAGGCACGGCTTTATCGACGGGTGTCTCGCTCATTGATCGCGAACGGCCCACGGACCGTCGTCCCGAATTCTGAGATCGGATGAGATTTTCGTAGGCAACGAACTCGTGGCAGTTCCTCTGCATGATACCGCTGGTGAACCCGCGTCCACCGACAACGAAGACCTTCTTGTCGTACTGCTTCAATTTTTCGACCAGTGTGATGAAATCACTGTCGCCACTGACGATGACAAACGCGTTGATATGGTCACGCGTAAACGCCATTTCTAATGCGTCAAGGGCCAGATTGATATCGGCACCGTTCTTGTCCCCTCCAGGTGTCATATTCCGCTGAACCATGTGAATCGCATGCTGACCCATGGTCCGGCCATAATCACCCGACCGCTTCCAATCTCCGTAAGCGATTTTCGTTACGATTTCGCCGCGTTCCTTTATCGCCTCAAGCACCGCCGCGATATCAAACTTTCGATTCAGTGTGTTCCGGACCCCGATCTCAATGTTGTCGAAGTCTACAAACACAGCAATTTTCAATCGATCTTCTGCCAAATTCTCTCCTTGGCATCTGCCATTCGATTAATCAAACTCAAGTCCGGTTCGTCGCCGGACAAGGGTAAGACAGATGGTGTGAAATTACTGTCAACAAAAAGCCTAATGCATCGGAAGGAACCGTGACAATGGCCGGCTCTCTTTCGCAGCCCTTTCGTATCGCTAGCGAAACAGATCGTCGAAGGCACTGCGTGCGGCTTTGGGTGTACTGGAATTGGCCCCGCCGCTGGAACTACTGGCGCTACCGGGAGATGAAGTTTCACGTTCCACCGAGGTACGCGCTTCAAAAAACTCACATCCGTTTCGCTTATCCTTCGCCGCGACCCGCTCCGGGATCGCCTGGGTACATTCAAATTGAGCGCCGGTATCGAAATGCCGGCAGTGTTTGCAACTCCGAAGATCACAACCGCATTTTGAGCACCGACTCTCTGCCCTGATTTCGGTGAGAGCCGGTATGATATTGCCGCACATCGAGCAACGCATCACTTCCTGAAATCCGGGCATTCGAGGCGACCGGGGGCCCTCGGACGACCGTCCCGGTTGCTGCCGCGGTCCCTGCTCCCGTGGCCCTGGCTTTCGCTCCTTGCCAGCTTCGTGATAACCCTGCTGTTTATACTTGCGTCCCATGGACTCCTTCTGGAGATGTTTGGAAAAGTGTCAGCATTAAAGGGGTCAGCAAAGGGGATTCCCGCACATTATATCTCAGGGTCGGGGCCATTAAGATTAAGTTAGGAATTCGAAATTGGGATTCCGAGATGCTCGAAGCTGCCTGCCATTGGGCCTTGTTTCGAGGGGTTTGCTCCGTGCGCAATGGCAGCACGTCCCGTGGCCACGAAATTGATGTTGCCATCTCCCACTACACGCTATTTCAAAAGCTGACCCACGGCGTCCTTTAAAGCCTCGTTCAGGGATCTGTAATCATCAGAGGCATTGCTCCCGGCCTTCGGATGAATGGGATCTCCGATAGCGATCTCAACGGGATGCGCCCGAAGGCTCCCGCCACGGGGCCAGGCCTCGAAGGTGCCCCGTATACCTACCGGAACGATAGGTACGTTGAGCTCCACGGAAAGAATCGCCGCGCCTTTCTTGAACTCAGTTAAATTACCATCAAAGCTTCGCTCACCCTCAGGAAAGACCAGAAGAATCCGGTTCCGTCGAATGCCAACGGCCGCGATCCGCATGGCGCGAGTCAGATTCGCGTTCGGATCGACAGGCACAATGTTGACGCTGTTTGCAAGACGGCTCATGACAGGCCCCTCGAAATAATCGGAATATCCAAGGATGAAGATGTCCCGTATCACTCGGAAAGGGAGAACCGAACAGAGCAAAAACGGATCCAGATAGGACACATGGTTGGGACAGATTATAAAAGGTCCAGAGGCTGGAAGCTTTTCGAGCCCCCGCACTTTCGTGCGGAATGGAAGCCTCGCGATCGCTCCAAACAGGCGTATCGCCGGAAATCCGAAAAACGTGAGGCTGCGGCGGGACTCCCGGATATATTGACGCGCAAGATCCTCGTCCCCATCGGCCGTCAGTTTCTCTTTCCAACCCCGCGGCCCGGTATCGGCGATGCGTCCGGCGTCTTCAAGGGCCTGGACAAGCTCTCCAATCGTGAGGATTTGATTCAATCTGTCTTCGGGAATCTCGACACTCAAATCGGCCTCGATCTCCGCCAGAAGTTCGACCCGGCCCAATGAATCGAAACCCAGATCGAGATCGAAATTCATGTCGGGCTCCAACGCACCCAGATCCGGCTTTGCCACATGAATAGCCTTGGCCACCGCCTTCCCTATTCCTTCCCTCAATTGCCCATGATCTGCGGTCAATCCCGTGGGACTCGTTTCGGATCGAGTCCGGGCCGTTTCTTCTGCATAGATCTGGAACCTCTTGAGCTTGCGCGTCACCGTGCGCGGCAGTGCTTCGTTCCGGACCGTAAGTGAATGGACGCGCATAAAGGAGGCCAATTCTTTCGACCGATTCTCAAGTTCGTAGCGGATCATATCGGCAATCGCCGTCTGATTGCGTTTCCGAAACTCATCCAGGTCAGGGACCACCACCGAGTGGAGAGTGTCTCCGGGGCCTGTGGTGTCGGGCATCCCCATCACGCACATTTCTTTAATAAAGGGACACTTTTCGTAGTGCTCCTCGACCTCTTCCGGATATATGTTCTTCCCGCTTGCCAGAACGATGACGTCCTTACTGCGACCGGTGAGAGTCAGGTTGCCGTCGTCGTCCAACTGCCCGAGATCCCCGGTGTACAGCCATCCGTTCCGAACGGCCTGGTCTGTAGCTTCCAGATCACGATAATAGCCTTGCATCAGAACGCCGCCCGCTACACACACTTCGCCAATACCCGCATCGTTGGGACTGTCGATGCGGACGCTAACGCCTCTGAGAGGAACCCCGACGGTTCCAGTCGCTTGCCAGCCCGCGGGTGTCATCGTAGCTGCAGCGCTGGTTTCCGTCAGTCCGTAGGCCTGTACCATGGTGTAGCCAAGCGCCTGGAAGTCCTCAGCCACGCGAGGTTCAAAGCGTGACCCTCCTGTGATCAACAGGTCCAGTTCTGAACCGATGGATTGGTGAATCCTGGAAAAGAGCCTGCGGCTGAGCCGTGAACTTTTCACGGTGCGCGAAAGACTCATCAAGACACCGAAAAGCTTCCGCTGTGTCCACGGAAGCTCCGCGACCTGAGCGAAGATCCTCTTGTGCACGGCGTAAAAAAACTGGGGCACACAAACAAAGAAAGTGATTCGATGGCGCTTGAAGGCTTCAACAATGCGCTGGGGAGAAATCGCCGTCAGGAAGACCACCCCACAGCCAGCGGCAAGAGCTCCCAGAGCGTTGGCGACAAGCGGCAGCACATGCGAGAAGGGCAGTACGGACAGCATCCGGTGATCGGGCGACAATTCGAGCAATTCCAGGATCCCATAAATATCCTGCGATATACCACGGGCGGGTATACGTACGCCTTTCGGGTCACCAGTCGTTCCGGAGGTGTACATCAACACTGCCGTGCCATCGGGTGAGTGGGACGGTGACCACTCGGCATCATCCCCTTTCTTGAGAAATGATTCCCAGTCCTGGACCGCATCGTCGCTCGCGGTCGCGACAATGGGAACCTCCCCTCCATCCAGAGCCTCCAGCGTCGTGGTCAGATTCGATCCGTCCGTAAACACCAAACTGCATTCTGCGTGGTCCACGAGCCTCCGAACAGATGATGCCGGTAGAAGCGTGGATAGCGGCACCCCGACGCCTCCGATCCGCAAAACCCCGAGCAGCGCGAACACCCACTGAGGGCTGTTGTCCATCAGTATTCCAACCCGGCTGCCCGCACCGATTCCGGTCGCGGCCAGACTCGCGGCTATCCGGTGAGACTGCTCGGACACCTCACGGTAGGAGTACTCTTCAACGCGATCGGTGTGGTCCACCGCAAATGCGAAACGGGTGGGCTCTTTCTGCGTCCATTCGTCAAATTTCTCCAGAAACCATGTGTCAGAAATTGGGCGGGCGGGCTCACCGGAAACTTCAGTTCGGATAGTCATTGCTTACTATAGGGCTCCTACCGGCAACGAATCTTCCCTCGGCCAAAGCCACACATGCTAGCATACACTCGAAGGGTTCCCGGCCCTTGATGGCTCCCTGGATCGTCACCGAGTAACGAATCAATATATGCGGAAGTTGTGTCGGCAAGGGGAATGTGAAGGACCTGTGATGCGATCCTTTTCGTCCCGGCCCAAGCCGCCCGGGAAGAACTCGATAATGAAAGTTAAACGTTTTCCCGCCTTATTGTTAGTGATGCTCGTGGGCTGCGCCTCCTCCGGCCCCGAGTCGCAACTCATCAGCAATACGGTAGCGGCCCTTGGCGGAGCGGACGCCATAAAGGCCGTCAACACGCTCGTGTTGGAAGGCACGGGAGATGCATATAATCTTGGCCAGAACTCCAGGCCGGACGCTGAACTTCCTCGATTCGAGGTAGCGAAATACCGGAAGGCAATCGACTTCTCCAACAAGCAGTGGCGGCAGGAACTCGTCCGCATCCCACGCTACGTCAGCCCCAACACCAACCCACAGACCCGGATTTCAGCCGTCGACAACGGTATTGGATTCGACATCGCGGTCGATGGGAGCATGAGCCGCCAGTCCCAGCTCGATAGTCGGGCCCGGCACACCGAGCTGTACCACCATCCGATAGGCGTCCTCCAGGTGGCGCTCGACCCGGCCAGCCAGATCTCAAATCTGCGAGTAGTAGGCGCAGAGCAGAGCGTGCGTATTGTCGCTTCCGACGGCACAGAGCTGACGCTCTACGTCAACCCGGTAACAGGACTGCCTTCCAGGGTTCAGTCGATGGCGTACTACACCCGCCATCTGGGCGACGTCTTTATCGAAACCCAATTTGGAGGATATGAAAATGTGGATGGCTTGCAACTGCCAACGACTCTGACTTCGATGCTGGATCGCTTTGAATTACTGTCGGTCACGGTATCGAATAGCGTCAACGGCGATACCGGCAGTCTCGAGGCTCCAGATGAAGTGAAGTCCCGGTCGATGCCTGTCCCCAGAGCAATCGTGGAGGTTGAGGAAGTCGGGCAGGGCCTATGGTATCTGACGGGACAGTCCCACCACAGCCTCGTGGTTGAATTCGAAGACCACATGACTTTAATCGAAGCACCTCAGGGTGACATCAGGACCCTAGCCGTCATTGACGCGGCCCGCTCTCTCAACCCGGAAAAGCCTCTGACTGAAGTGATCAACACGCATCACCATTTCGATCACTCCGGTGGCATACGGGCCGCCGTATCGGAAGGATTGACAGTCATTACTCACGAACTCAACCGGAACTTTTATCAAAATTCTGTTTCGCGTTCACACCGGCTCACACCGGACGCTCTCGCGAGAAATCCTCAGGCAATTCAAATCCAGACCGTAAGTGAGCCATACGAGATAAGCGACGCTTTGCGAACTGTTCAAATATTTCCGATCACCGGGAGCCCCCACGCCGATACTCTCTTAATGGTCTATCTTCCGGCGGAGAGGGCCCTTGTCGTCGCAGACGTGTACTCGACACCCAATCCGAGCGCGGCGAACCCACGCTTTCCGCACGTCGCCAACTTGATTGAGAACATCCAGAACTACAACCTCCGTGTAGATCGCGTATTGCCGATCCACGGACGATCCGAGCCGTTCTCGAGCGTCACTCGCGCGGCTCAGGCGGAGGCCCGGGCGACGGCCGCGCAGCCAGAATAAAGAGATGGACATTTGAGAATCGAAATTCGACTCTGAAGTGTCCGCCCCCTAAACCCAGCCATGGCCGATACCACGACAGGCGCTGCACGGAAGTTCGGGTTGGCGACATTAATAGGCCCCGGCATGATGGTGGCCGCGACGGGGGTCGGTGCAGGAGACCTGGCCGCAGCGACCGTCGGCGGAGCCAGGTTTGGTCTCGTCTTAATTTGGGCCATCGTTCTGGGCGCCTTCTTTAAATTCGTTCTCAACGAAGGGCTCGCACGCTGGCAGCTCGCCACTGACAAAACAATTCTGGAAGGCTGGGCCGAATATCTTCCACGTTGGGTTCAGGTCTATTTTGGCGCCTACCTGCTCATCTGGACAGTAGCCGTAAGCGTCGCCATGGCCAACGCGTGCGGATTAGGGATTTCCAACCTGACAGGCGGCGCGATCCCCACTTCCTGGGGAGCGGTAATCCATAGTCTGCTAGGTGGCGTGCTGGTATGGATGGGCGGCTTCCGCGGTTTCGAAAAACTAATGCGGGCACTGATTGCCGTCATGGTCGTCAGTATTGTCGCCTGTGCAGTGCTTACGTTCCAGGATTTGAGCGGTGTCGTCCGCGGCCTTTTTGTTCCGACCATTCCTTCCGGTAGCACAACTTCCCTGCTGGCTCTGATCGGCGGCGTCGGCGGCACGATCACGGTTATCAACTACAACTACTGGATGCGGGAAGAAAAGATCAGCGGCGCCGGTTCCTTGCGGTATGTACGGATCGACCTGCTCATCGCATACACGGTGACCGCGGTGCTGGCCATCGCAGTTCTTATGATGGCCAATCGCGCTTTCTTCACGAGCGGCGTTGAATTGAACAGCGCCACGGCTGTGCCACAAATGGCAGCGATGCTTGGCTCAACTGTCGGAGGGTTGGGATCGCTGGCCTATTCGATCGGTTTCTGGGGAGCGACGGCATCGTCTTTACTCGGAGTGTGGCAGGGCGTTCCGTATATGTTCGCGGACATTTACGGAATAGTTCGCAAGTATCCGAAAGACGTGCGCGACCGACTCAAACAGGTTACGAGCACTCCGTACCGGATCGCACTCGCCGCTATGACGTTGATACCTATCCCTTTCGCTTTTCTCAACAGGCCGCTCTTACTGATTATCACCTACACAATTATCGGCAGCTTTTTCTTCCCGTTTCTGTCGGCGACGCTGCTGTACCTGAACAACAAGATCGCCTGGAACTCTCCAGTTCAAAAAAACGGATGGGCCACGAACGCTGTTCTCGTGATGGTCCTGGTTTTCTTCGCCGTCATCGCCGTGCAGGATATTGTCAACGCGTTCTAGAGGCTTGCGTTAGAAGGATGAAGCCGGCCCCAAAACAACCCGCACCGGTCCGACGGTGCGGGTGGACGGCTTTCAGAATGAAGAGGCGGCAGCCGAGGCTTCAGAGTAATAAGAAGACGATCGGTTCAAACCATGACAAATTACTATGCAACGAACTTCTAACTCATGACAGTGACCTTCAGACTCTACCGCTAGAGCCCTTTTGAGGCCAGAAACTCGCTGACAACGACACTCACGTTTTCCCGTTCGCCATCGACGCGGTAATTCAGCTGTCGCATTTCCTCTTCAGAAATGAGACCGCCCAAGAGCCCGAGGGCCTCTCTAACTTCGGGATGCTGGTCCAGAGTTTCCTGCCGAACGATGGGTACTGCGTCATAAGGCGGGAAATACTGACGATCGTCTGTGAGCATCGCCAAATCCAACACGTCGATCAATCCATCAGTTGAGTTTCCGGCGATCAGATCGACCTGCCCTCCGGCAAGAGCCTGGTATGTGAGACCCAGTTCCATTACGCGCGGCGTATCCGGGAATCCAAGATCGTAGGTTTCGGCCAATCCCGGATAGCCGTCAGCTCGCTGAGCGAATTCGTAGCCGAAAGCTGCGATCCAGTCTGATGTATACCCAGCAGCATCAGAGATGTTTTCGAGGTCAAGCCTGCGGGCGTCTTCTCCGCGGACGAGAATCGCGAACGTATTGTTGAACCCGAGCGGCTCCATCCACTCCACGTCAAATTCCTCGCGATAGGCTTGTCGAACTCGTGCAAGCACCGTGTCGGGGTCAGTCGAAGGCGTCTCTTCCAGGATCGCAGCCAAAGCGGTTCCGGTGTATTCGACGTACATGTCGAGCTGACCCGCGATCAAGCCCTGGTGGCACACGAAAGAGCCCCCTAGATTCAACCGTCTCTCTACGTTCAATTCCGTCTGATTCTCCAAATGCTGGGCGATCAGTTCTCCCAGGATGATCTGCTCGGTGAAGTTCTTCGAACCAATAACGATTCGATTCGGGTCCGAACAGCCCGGGAGCAGAGTTAACACGACAAAGATCAGTAGAATTCGAGGTGGCAGCGTCGGCCACCATCGGAAAATTCCTTGACTCAACTTTCACTCCCAGTGCGGTGCCAACTCCAATGTCGCTCGACGCGGCCCAAAGCGAAGTCCGCGATCAGCGCCATCGCAGCGGCAGGAAGGGCCCCGACAAGAATCAATTGCGAATCGACCATCGAAACACCAATGAAGATATATGTCCCCAGACCCCCGGCCCCTATAGCGGCTGCGATCGTAGCCAATCCGACTGAGATAACAGTGGCTACTCGGATTCCCGCAAAGATCACACCCATGGCCAGGGGGATTTCGACTCGCCACAAAAGCTGCCAGTCCGTCATACCCATGCCCAGGGCCGATTCACGAACGGCGGGATCCACATGTGTGATGCCCGTGTACGTGTTGCGGATGATAGGCAACAAGGAGTACAGCAGCAGGGCGACAATGGCAGTTCGCGCACCGATGCCGCCGATGAACGGAATCGGTATGAGAAAACCGAAAAGTGCCAAGCTCGGTATGGTTTGCATGATGTTGGCAAACGCCAAGATTGGCCGACTCAGCCAATCGCGGCGCGTCATCACCACCCCCAGCGGAAAACCAATCGAGATTGCCAGCGAGATCGAAATTCCGACGAGTACAATATGTTCCAGGGTCAGCCCGGCAACTTCAGCCCAATTCAGGATCATGTACTCGAACACGTTCATGCCCAGGATCCTAGGAATTTTAGCGCCTCGGGGTCGTCAAGCTTCTTAAAATCCTCGGGCGGCACCAACGCAATTAGTCGTCCTTCTTTCATCAGCCCAATGAGGTCGGCCAGGAGAAAAGCTTCACCGACATCATGGGTCACAAAGACCATTGTCTTTTTCAAACGGACTTGTAAACTACGAAACTCCTGCCGGATCTCCGCACGGGTGATCGGATCGAGCGCCCCGAAAGGTTCGTCGAGAAGAAGGAGCGCCGGATCGATCGCCAGGGCACGCGCCACGCCAACCCGCTGCCGTTGCCCACCCGACAATTCGTGGGGATAACGGTGGCCGAATTCATCCGGGTCAAGACCCACCAGGACCAGCATCTCTCTAACGCGCTCTCTGGTTTCGTCGAGGGTCCAATCCTCCAACGACGGAACAAGAGCTACATTCTCAGAAACTGTGAAATGCGGAAAGAGTCCGACTTCCTGAATCACGTACCCGATGTGACGGCGCAAACGGATCGGATCCCATTCGAGTGTTGAGAGGCCGTCCACAATAATCCGGCCGCTTGAAGGATCAAGTAAGCGGTTCACAAGCTTCAAGGTCGTGGTTTTACCCGAACCGCTACGGCCGAGCAGTACGACAGACGTACCCTGGGGAATTCGCAGGTTGAGTCCTTCGATGATGGGCTTTCCGGAATCTAAGCGGTAGTCCACGTTCTCGAATTCGATGCTGGCAGGCGGATTGTGACCCTGAGACATTGGGTTTCTAAGCATACCGTATAATTGACCCGCTTCAGGTTGAGGGAAGAGTGCGTCGGGACCCACCGCGCACTACTTAAGATGGAGTGCCCTTTGAGTTTGAACTTATCCTGGATCGAAATTAGCGGCAGCCGGCTCCAGAACAACCTGCAATCATTCCGCGGTATCCTCTCGCCAGGTACGCTGCTGATGGTCGTGGTCAAGTCCAATGCCTACGGTCATGGCTTGAGTGTCGTCTCAGACGTCCTCCGAGACCATGTCGACTGGTTCGGCGTCGACTCGCTGACCGAAGCGCTCGAAGTCGAATATGTCGCCCCTGGAAAACCCGTATTGATTTTGGGATATTCCAGAGTCGAGGACGGGGCCGAAATCGTCGGTCGGGAATTCCGTCAGGTCATCTATCGTCAAGACATGGCTCACGCCCTTTCTGAGGCGGGCACACGAACCGGAAAGACGGCAAGAGTCCATCTAAAGATCGAAACCGGCACGAACCGTCAGGGCATCCCGTTAGACGAGGTCGCCGCTTTCAGCCAGTTCGTCTCCCGGCTCCCGGGGATAGAGATCGAAGGCGTGTACACCCACTTCGCCAACATCGAGGACACTCTCGATCCCTCGTTTGCAAAGCTGCAGGTTGAGCGCTTTGGGGAAGCGATTAAGCGGATCGAGGAAACGGGTGTTCGGCCAGCCCAGGTCCACGCCCATGCGACAGCAGGAATCCTCCTCTATCCGGAAACGCATTTCACGATGGTCCGTCTGGGAATCGGTGCTTACGGCACATGGCCTTCACGAGAGACTCGGCTCGCGGCAAGAGAGCGTGGCCGGGAGGTAAACCTTGAACCCGCCCTGACGTGGAAGACACGCATCGTACAATTAAAAAACATTGAAGCGGGCGAATACGTCGGATATGGATTGTCGTTTCGGGCCAACCGGGTGACGACACTCGCCGTTATTCCCGTCGGTTATTACGAAGGCTACGATCGGGCGCTTTCTAACGCCGGCCAGGCGCTGGTCGGAGGCGTTAGGGTCCCCATCGTCGGTCGGGTGGCCATGAACATGACGGTGCTGGATGTGACAGACGTCGCTCCCCTCCTGGATGACGAGGTGGTCCTGATCGGACGTCAGGGAGAGAGCGAAGTTACTGCGGACGCATTGGCGGACAAATCAGATACGATCGCCTACGAGGTTTTCGCACGTATCAATCCCTTGTTGGAACGCAGGCTTGTCTGAGGGTCGGACACGGGCCAGCATCGTTCTGTTAACGCACGGCTAGTTTCTCAGTTAATCTAACGCAGCAATGCCACGCATCAAAATCATCGCGCTGCTGGTCAGCGTTTCCATCCTTACCGGCTCTCTGTTCGTTTATGGTCAGCGATTCGGGCGGTTCGGGAGAACGTACATCGATCAGAACGACCCGCCGGCCACCGAGTTGATCATCGCGCGCTGGAAATTCGGCGGCAACGGCCGATTTGGGAATATGGGCTGGTCCCACAATTATCCATACTCGGAACAACACATCGCCCAGTTGATTTCTGAGGCAACGGCAGTCGACGTCAATTACATGTCCTACCGGATCGTCGAACTGGGCACCGATGATGTCTTCGACTACCCTTTTGCCTACGTTTCCGAGCCGGGAGAAATGGCGCTCACCCGGGTGGAAGTCGAAAACCTCCGCCAATTCATTGATCGGGGCGGCTTCCTCCTGATCGATGATTTCGATGGACCCGACCAGTTCGCAACGATGCGCGATCAATTCCGCCGGGCTTTTCCCGACAGGGAATTCGTATCGCTGACCATCAGCCATCCGATCTTCCACGCGTTCTTCGACCTTGAGGACTTGAATGTCATGGCTCCGTACGTCCCCGGAGGCAACTCCGCCTATCTGGGGATGCTCAACGACCAGGGCGACGTCGCCGTCATCGCGTGCTACAACAACGACCTCGCGAATTTCTGGGACTGGATCGACGAAGCGCGCTATCCTCTCCGCCCTTCGACTGAAGCTTTCCGGATGGGAATCAATTTTGTCATCTATTCAATGACGCACTGATGATCTATTAATGGTAGCCAAACTCAAGTTAACGCTTTCGATTCCAGCCATCCTGATGCCGCTCATAGTCTTCGCGCCGATGGCAGCAACGGGGCAGAACACGCTACGAGTCGACGTGGAGCTTGTGAACGTCGTGGTGACGGTCACGGACGGAGAAGGGCGTTACGTTGCAGGACTGAATCTGGATGACTTCATTATCACAGATGAAGGAATCCCTCAGAACCCCGCCCACTTTGCCCGGGACAACGACGTCCCTCTGAGTATCGGCATTGTTCTCGACACCAGTGCCAGCATGCTGAAACGGATCGACACCGCTCTGGCCGCCGTCGATCGCTTTGTAGCGACACTTCACGCCGATGACGACGTGTTTTTCATGACGTTTGCTGATCGTGTCTCCCTGGTCCAGGACCTGACTCGTGATCGCATAAGACTCTCGAGGGCTTTGCTGGAAGCCCGTCCTTGGGGTGGAACCTCCCTTTACGATGCCCTGGTCCGAAGCCTCGAAACGGTGGTCCGTGGGCGTCATGACAAGCAGGCGATTCTGGTGCTGACCGACGGAACCGATACATCCAGTGAGTTCGGTCTAGGCGATGCCCTCGACGCTGTCGAGGCTACGGAAGTTCTTATCTATGGGCTCGGTATCGATGCCATGCGATTCGGGAATCCGGTCGAACATGTCCGTTTCGACTGGCCGGGAACGGTTTCGCCCAACGCCCTCAACCTTCTTCAGAGGCCCTTCAGAGAGGGGCCCGTGGACATGGACGTACTCGAAGATTTTGCCGCAGCCAGTGGGGGGCAGGCGTTCCGAGTCACCCGGACCTGGGAGGGAGGTAGAGCCGACGACATCGACCGGGTACTCGATGAGGTGTCTGCAGAGCTTCGAAACCAATACTCACTCGGATACTATCCCTCCAATTCCGGGGACGGACGTTTCCACAAAATTCAGGTCCAAATCCGGGATCACGACGAATACTCGGTCCGTACGCGCGCCGGCTACACGGCTGCCCCCTAAGCTTGAGCGATCGGGACTTCCCGCAAGAACCTCGCCGTATCCTCTGGGATGGACGGATTGATAAACATTCCCGAACCCATTTCGAACCCGGCCACTCTCGAAACATGCGGAATGATCGAAAGGTACCAATGGTAGCTCCGGGGATCGGTCCGGCCGGCGAAGACAGAACGAATGACAAAGTTAAAATCGGGACCCAGCAATGCAAGTTCGATTTTGGACAGAACGGACCGAATATGCTCCGCCAGATCCGCGATACCCGTTTCCGATAGCTTCCCGAAATCCGGAGAGTGTTCGGCGGGAAACACCATGATGTGAAACGGTGAAAGGGCCGCGTACGGGATGAAGCTGACAAATCCGCGGGTCTTGTGAACCACTCGCTCACCGAACTCACACTCGTCTTCAATTACGGAACAGAACAGACATTGGGAGTTCTCGTCGAAATACCGGACCGCGTCCCAAACGCGGCGCCGGACATCTGCGGGCATGACAGGTGTGCCCACCACCTGGGAATGCGGATGCAATATGGAAGTCCCCGACGATCGGCCATGGTTCTTAAACGGCACCACGAGCTCGATGCGGGGATCCTTGCTGAGTTCTTCATAACGGCTTCGAATCATCTCGAACACTTCAGCAATGCCACTCACCGGCTGCCTCCAGAGCCAGCGATTGTGTTCCGGATGCTCGATCACCACATCGTGGTGGCCAAAGCCTGTCATGGATCTCCGCCTGGCACTGCCACTCTTTCGCTTGATTTCGGACGGCGACAGAGCCGGAAATTTGTTGCGAACCAGCCGAACGCCCCAGGATCCGCCCCGGTCCGTTTGGGCCAGCGTTTCTGAGCTGTCTTCGTTGCCGGGACAGAAAGGACAGTCGTCGACTCTGGCAGGGGGGTCCGATGGATCCTGCTCGGTGATGAACTCTTCGGGTCTATGGGACCGCTCGGTGGCGATAATCACCCAGTCCCCAGTGATTCGATTGAAGCGCAGTTCAGACATGGCCGCTCCTTGGAAGAAGCGTTCCCCACACATGTCTCAAACGGAAATTATACAGCGGAGCCGGATTTGTAAACAGAAACTTATGCCGCTTAAAACAGCATTCGGGGACGCAGGTAAAGCTCGTAGGCGAGGAGTTTCTGGAACTCGATAAGAAACGTACGGACGTGGCGCACTTCCCGCCACCATCCATTAGGCCGGAACTCGCTGTAGCGGGAACCGATTACCGCAATCTGCCACTCGGCGTCGAAAACAAAGTCCGTGATGAGAAGCGCCCGGCGCGAGTGATAGTTGGATGTCACTACGATCAATCGACGCCAATCCCGATCAGCGGCGAATCGACGTACTCCAAGCAGTTCGCCCATGGACTCGCTGCTGCTGTCCTCAATGCGAAAGATGTCTTCCTCCGCCACTCCAAACCCGTTCAGGACGCGAAGGTAGTTCTCATACGGCAGGACGAGTTCGATACCCAACTCGGCCAGTTCTCGATAGTTATCGGGCGCTTCTTCCGTCGTAATCAACACGCGGGGCGCGAGACCATCGTTGAAAAGGTCTGCCGCCTCCCGGGCACGGTCAGGGCCCCCACCTCCCAGGATCACAATTGCGTCGGCTGGAAAGGGCTCGACCTCAGCAATCAACAGTGTGCCTGACCAAACCAGGAATTCCGGAACGAAGAGATAGGCGAGGCCTGCAGCCGCTACGAAGGTCACGAATCCGGCTAATAGAATGCGCCGGGTGAAGCGGATACGTGGCCTCTTCATCTGTCCCCTCCCCGCACATCGGGCCGCAGCCGCCCCCAACCGCCACAGGCAGGTGTCGGAAGCGATTCTCGGTCATGAGGGCCATCGTCTCTTCGACCCTCAACCGGGCCTGGCGCCGATCACCGGATGGAACACCAACTTCATGGAGAGCCCTCGTTAATTTTGGGCCAGATTAGCATTGTCAATCGCGTCAGTCATAGGAAAAAGGGTGGGGTCGGAATTCGCAACATCGGGGACGGAGGCAGATTTCGGAACGTCCTGTAATTGTCGGAACTTGCATCCGGAAGAAATCTGCCTCCGTCCCGGAAAGCCGGTTTGGACTTTGACTACCACTCGTGTGAAAAAGAAGTGTAAACTACCGGCGGTCCGCTCCAAAAACAGACTCCGCTGGACTGACCGGAAGAGATCGATCAGAACCATGAACAGGTTATCGCTCGACGACGTTATCGACAGGAATCCCGCCGAGGACCTCACGATCAGCGACTTTGAGAATAAAGAAATCGAGTAGTTACGACGGCGAATGACCTTGCTCACCGCAACCTTCTACTACATGGCGACCGCCTCGGTGGTGAGCGCCCTACTGGCCGTGACACGGAGGAATCCCCTGCATAGCCTGCTCTGGGTGCTGGCGCTCTTCGGTCACGTCGCAGGCATCTTCCTGTTGCTGGAGGCTGAGTTTCTGGCGGTCGTGCAGGTCGTCGTGTATGCCGGGGCAATCTTGATCTTCTACCTCTTCGTCATGATGCTGCTCGACCTGTCGGACGAGGACACCCGGCCGCGGTTCGGCAATCATTGGCCCTTCGCTGCGGGTGCGGGACTCCTCTTTGTTGCCATAGCGTTTATCGCCCAACTCGAGCGGTCGAACATGGTCGGAATCAGGGGCACACCCTCGGGGGAAGGCCCGCTTCAAGGAAGCCTGGAAGGGATTGGTTTGGCGCTTTTCGGCCCATTTGCGTTGCCATTCGAAATGGTATCCCTGGTGCTGCTGGCCGCAATCGTCGGGGCTGTCGTTCTTGCACAGAGGAGGGTGCCCCGGCCATGATTGTGCCGACGAACGTGGTTCTGGGATTGAGCGCCATCCTGTTTGGAATTGGAGTATTCGGATTCCTGGCCCGTCGCAACGTTATCCTCATGCTCGTCTCGATTGAGGTCATGCTCAACGCAATTAACGTCAGTCTGGTCGGATTCAGCCAACACTTCGAAAATCCGCACGGCCAGATCATGGCCCTTTTCGTGATCGCGGTGGCAGCCGCCGAAGCAGGGATCGGTCTGGGGCTTGTGATCGCCTTGAACCGGAACAAACCCGGGGTCCGCGTAGGAGACCTTACCGAACTCAAATGGTAACGTTTTCGGTTATGCCGCTGCTTGCGGTGCTCGTCTCGGCGGTGGGTGCGCTCCTGATCGCATGCACCGGCGAGCGTCGTGCCAATTTAAGGGAGTTCTGGTCGATTGCGGCGGGTGTCGGGCTGTTCGCTCTCGTCGCGAGCATGATCCCGAAGATATTAGCCGGTGGAACGGTGGAATTTGTGCTGTTCCGGATCCTCCCGGGCATCGATCTCGCCTTTAGAGCGGATGCCTTCGGCCTACTTTTTGCCTCCGGGGCGGCACTGCTCTGGATCTTGACCTCGTTCTATTCGATCGGTTACATGCGTTCTCTCAAGGAGCACGCACAGACCCGTTACTATTCGTGCTTCGCACTGGCGCTCACCACGACGATTGGAGTGGCCTTCTCTGCCAACCTCTTCACGCTGTTTGTATTTTACGAGGGCTTGACGCTGGTCACCTATCCACTCGTAGGGCACAACGAAACGGCCGAAGCCCGAGCGGGAGCCCGTAAATATGTAATTTATCTGCTGGGTGCGGCCAAGGTCTTCCTGGTAGCCGCCATTGTGCTGACCTATAACGTCGCCGGGACCCTGGACTTCCGCAGTGGCGGAATAATGCCGGCTGAACTGGTGAGCGAGCAGCCCACGCTTCTTTTTATGATCTTCGCCCTGTTCCTGTTTGGATTCGCCAAGAACGCACTGATGCCGCTACATAGCTGGTTACCGGCTGCAATGGTTGCGCCGACGCCGGTGAGCGCGCTTCTGCATGCGGTGGCTGTCGTCAAGACGGGTGTGTTCTCCACGCTCCGGGTCTTTCTCTTCATCTTCGGTCCCGAGGCCATGAGGGAACTCGGCGCCGACCAGCTGGCACTGGGCTTTGCAGCGGTAACGATTGTGGTCGGATCGCTTCTAGCGCTCAGCCAGGATAACCTCAAAGCCAGGCTGGCGTTCTCCACGGTCAGCCAGCTTTCCTACATCATCCTGGGCGCAGCACTCTTGAACTCCAGCGGAGTGATGGGCGGAGTCGCCCATATCACCAACCACGCCGTATCGAAGATCACGCTGTTCTTCTGCGCCGGTTCGATTTATGTATCCGCACACAAAACCGAAATCAGCCAGATGTCCGGCCTGGCAAAACGCATGCCATGGACCATGGCTGCGTTTGCGCTGGCGTCCTTGAGCGTGGTGGGTATACCCATTACCAGCGGGTTCGTTTCCAAGTGGTACCTCGCCATCGGCGCGGTAGAGGGTCAGAGCTTTATCTTGTTGGGTGTACTTTTAGTCAGCTCGCTTCTAAACGCGGTCTACCTCGGCTCGATTGTGTACAAGGCCTACTTCGAAAAGGAGTCATCGCCGAACGAAGAAATCCGCGAAGTAGGGTGGATCGTTGCACCGTTGACAATTAGCGCAGCCCTAAGCCTGCTACTGGGACTCTACTCTGACCCTGTACTGGCACTGGCGGGAAGGGTCCTTCAGTGAATTTCTTGGAGCGACAGCTGGAAGATAAGGTTCGTTTCGCCCGGATCAAGCGCCTCTTTTACGTCGTCCTGGGCGTAATAGCCGTTGCCGAAATCGTTCTGCCGCTCGTCTTCGAAGGAGAGGAACACCACTTCGGATTCGAGGGCTTCCCAGCCTGGGGCTCGCTCTATGGGCTGATCTCCTGCGTGGCGATCATCGTCGTATCGAAACTCATCGGAAAGGCGTGGCTCATGCGCCGTGAGAACTACTATGACTCTTGAGTGGGTACACCCGGGGCTCCTGCTCATCCTGGGCGCATGGCTCCTGGTTTTCCTCAAAGGTCCGATAAAACGCATAGCAATGCTGGTCCTGCCAGGGGCGGCGCTGGTCGATTGCTTGTTGATGTCGCCTGGAACCTATGGTGCCGTGACGTTCATGGGCCAGGACCTCGTGCTTGGCCGCGTGGACAGTCTGAGCCTGGTATTTTCCTACATCTTCTCGCTCATGGCCTTCGTGGGCATGGTCTACGCCCTCCATGTAAAGGACGACTTCCAGCACGTCAGCGCCTTGATTTATGTGGGCGGCGCGCTCGGAGTCACGTTTGCCGGCGATTTCCTCTCCCTTTACCTCTTTTGGGAGCTCATGGCGATCTCGTCGGTGCTCCTGGTGTGGCTGCGACGGGAACCGTCAGCAGTAGCGGCCGGCTTCCGCTATCTTCTGATGCACATAGTCGGAGGACTCGTCCTCCTGGCAGGGATCGTAGTGCACTGGTCCCAGACCGGATCGCTTGCCTTCGAAGATATGGGCGTTTTTTCCGGCGGCCTGGCCTGGACCCTGATTCTCGTGGCCTTCCTTCTCAACGCGGCCGTTCCGCCTTTGGGGGCATGGCTTCCGGACGCCTACCCCGAGGCCACTGTTACAGGGGCGGTCTTCATGACGGCCTTTACAACCAAGTCCGCGGTCTATGTCTTGATCCGCGGCTTTGCGGGGACGGAACTCCTGATCTGGTTGGGAGGGGCGATGGCAGTCTATGGCGTGGTCTACGCCGTATTGGAAAACGACGCGCGACGCTTATTGGCCTACCACATCATCAGCCAGGTCGGCTACATGGTGTGTGGTGTAGGCGTCGGCACAGCGCTGGCCATAAACGGCGCCACGGCGCACGCGTTTGCTCACATCCTGTATAAGGCGCTTCTCTTTATGGGAGCCGGCGCCGTTATCCAGATGACAGGCGTGAGAAAGCTGAGCGAGATGGGGGGGCTCTACAAGACGATGCCGATCACGCTCGGGCTCTATATGATCGGCGCCTTTGCGATATCGGCCGTCCCGCTGTTCAGCGGTTTCGTAAGCAAGTCCATGGTGATTTCCGCAGCCGGCGAGGAACACCTGACGACGATCTTTCTGATGCTGACACTGGCCTCGGCCGGCACCTTCCTGCACACCGGCCTCAAGCTACCGTATTACATGTTCTTTGCCAAGGACTCGGGCCTGCGCCCCAAGGAAGCGCCCACGAACATGCTCGTGGCCATGGGCCTGGCTGCCCTCGGATGTGTTCTGATCGGAGTGTTGCCCGGACTTCTGTACGCGCACCTTCCGAACCCGGTGGACTTCATTCCATATACGCTGACGCACGTGATGAGCACACTCGGAATGTTAGGCTTTACGGCCCTGGGATTTTTCCTGCTCCTCAAGCACCTCGATCCGGAACCCAAGGTCAGCCTCGACACGGATTGGTTCTACCGCCGTCCTTCGCTCAGGTTGGTGAGTCTGGTCCAGGGCCCACTGGCGCGTCTTGAGTACGGCTTTGTTGGAGAGATCTATGAGCGTCTGGTTCGCGGCCCTGTGTTGGGAGTAGCGAATCTGTTTCGCAAACTCGACAGCCTCGTCGTCGATTCCGCAATCGTAGGCGTGGGTCGTTCCACCCAGAGCTTGAGTCAGGTCCTGAAGACGATGGAGAACGGCCAGGTCCAGTATTACGGGCTGATCATGGCCGCAGGAATTCTCGCACTTTTGGCTCTGGCAGTGTTCTTTTCATGAGTTATCCGGTCCTGACAGTTACGACGTTTCTGCCCCTCGCGGGGGGTGTTCTGATCCTGCTCCTGGGCAGCGAGCGACTCGCTCGCTGGGTCGCCCTCATCACCACTCTGGCCACCGTAGCCGTTTCGGTCCCGCTTTACAGGGGATTCGACAAGACATCGAGCACACTGCAATTCGTGGAGTCGCGGGACTGGATCCCGAATTGGAACATCGCTTACGGCATGGGCGTGGACGGAATCAGCCTTCCATTCATCTTCCTTGCCTCGCTGCTCGGCGTCCTGTGCATCGGCGCCTCATGGTCCGCGATCCAAACTCGAACGCGAGAGTTCTATGCGGCGCTCCTGGTGGCGGAAACCGCGATGATCGGCCTTTTCGCGGCCTCGAACCTTTTTCTCTTCTATATTTTCTGGGAACTCATCCTGGTTCCGGTCTTTCTCCTGATCGGCGTCTGGGGAGGTCCGGGGCGTGTCTACGCGTCGATCAAGTTTTTGCTCTTCACTCTCGCCGGGAGCGTTTTCATGCTTGTGGGCATGATCGCTCTCTACCAGGCATTGGGCACATTGGACTTCAGGGCCCTGGCCCTGGCCCGGGACAGCCTCGATTCGAGCCAGCAAGCCTGGCTCTTCGCGGCCTTTCTGGCCGCTTTCGCAGTCAAGGTGCCCATGTTTCCGGTACATACCTGGCTCCCGGACGCTCACACGGAAGCTCCAACGGCGGGGAGCGTGATCCTGGCCGGAATTCTTCTCAAAATGGGCGCATACGGGTTCCTGCGTGTCTCGATTCCGGTTCTTCCCGACGCCGTGCAACTCTTCTTGACGCCGATGCTGGTCGTCTCCGTGGTGGCTATTGTCTATGGCGCATATGTGACCCTTGTCCAGACGGACGTAAAACGTCTCATCGCGTTCTCGAGCATCAGCCACATGGGTTTCGTCACGCTGGGTATTTTCACACTCGACCAGGGCGGGGTCGAAGGAGCGGTCCTGCAGATGATCAACCACGGGATCATTTCGGCGGCACTATTCTTGTGCGTCGGCATGATCTACGAGCGCACTCACACGCGGGAAATCAACGATTACGGGGGAGTTGCCAAAGCCGCACCGGTCTATTCGACCTTGCTCGGCCTGTTTTGTCTGGCAGGAACGGGATTCCCAGGTCTGAATTCATTCGTAGGGGAGTTTCTGATCATCGGTGGCGCTTTCAGAACTCACGCCTTGCTGGGGGCGATGGCGGTCTGGGGTGTAGTCCTTGGAACGGCGTACCTCGTCTGGCTCTACTACCGCGTTGTTATGGGCCAGATCAACCCCGGGCTCGAGGGGCTCAAGCTAGAGCTCAATATTCGTGAGGTGGCGACGCTTGCCCCTCTGGTCTTATTCGCGGTGTGTCTCGGCCTCTACCCTGATCTCGTCCTCTCTTATTTGCGAGCTCCCGTGGCCGCGCTACTTGCCGGGGGGGTCACCCCGTGAACGGCGCCACTCTTTCTGACGTCGCCCTGCTGGTCCCGGAACTGATTCTGGTCGGGATGTCCGTCGCATTGATCGTTCTCGCACGACGTATAAAGAACACGCCGATTGCGGCAACAGGGACAGTCCTTGCTGCATTGGGCGCTGGCATGTACTCCTTCTGGGCGGTGTCAGAAGGCACTCAAGTCGGCTTTGGCGGCATGCTCATTCTGGACGGCTACTCCCAATTCTTCAAGGTGCTCATTGCCGCCACTCTGGCTCTGGTCGCGCTTCTGTCGGTGAGAAGCCACGATCTGGAAGAGGTGCCCCGCGGCGAGTACCATGCCCTGCTCCTGTTGGCTTCGACGGGGATGATGCTTGCAGTTTCATCACTGGATCTGCTGACCCTCTACTTGGGCCTAGAGCTTATGACGCTGTGCTCCTACATCCTGGTCGGGATCGCGGTGGACAGACCGACGTCAAACGAGGCCGCGATCAAGTATTTCCTTTTGGGGTCATTCGCCTCAGCCCTGCTTCTCTACGGGATCGCCCTGACCTACGGCCTCACCGGCGCTACCAACTATCAGGCCGTTGCCTCGGTAATTACGGGTCAGGGGCTCACGGAGAACCCGCTTCTGCTAGTGGCCATCGGACTGGTAGCGGCCGGGCTCGCATTCAAGATTGCGGTGGTGCCGTTTCACGCCTGGGCGCCGGACGCTTACCAGGGTGCAGGTGCACCTGTCGCGGGCTTCCTGGCGGCCGGTTCCAAGGCCGTCGGCCTGGCCGCTCTGGGAAGGGTTTCCCTGACCGCGTTCGGCGAGGAAACCTACGTCTTGTCCCTGGTTCTTGCGGGACTCGCAGCCCTTTCGATTGTCGTCGGCAGCATCGTGGCCCTGGCCCAGACCGACATGAAACGTTTGCTGGCCTATTCTGCAATCGCGCACGCGGGTTACGCACTGATGGGCCTCATGGCCGGTACGAGGGAGGGGATTTCTGCAACCATGACCTACGCCTTCTTCTACGTCTTTATGACGCTCGGAACATTCGGCGTGGTCATCGCTCTGGGCGAGCGTGGTCGAACTCTGGATGGATACAAGGGCCTGGCTCGGCAGCGACCCGGAACAGCCGCCCTCATGTTACTTTTTCTCTTGTCTCTGACCGGCATCCCTCCAACGGGGGGCTTCGTCGCCAAGTTTGTCGTTATCCTGAGCGCTGTGCGCGCAGGCTACGTGGGACTGGCTGTACTTGCGGTGGCCTGCAGCGTAATTTCAGCATTCGTGTACATGCGGGTAGCCGTCTTCATGTACATGAGAGAGCCCGAGGAGCCGGCGCCTTCGAGCTTCCCGGTGGCGGTGTCCGCCGCTCTCGCCGTGGCAGCGCTGGTCACTTTAATTGGTGGGATCTCCCCGGGCATTTTGACGGTCTGGGCGGTGTCTCCGTGATGTCCACGATAATGTACACTAATGACTTATGAACGCATACATCGGGATAGCGGTCAGTTTCGTTCTGGCTGCAGGGATCACGGGCTTGATGGTCATCCTGGCCTCCACGCTGGGAAAGAAGAATTCCACGCCTGTAAAGTTGTCGCCGTTCGAATGTGGGGTGGATCCGTTTTCGCTCCCTATCGGCAAGTTGGCAATCAAGTTTTACCTGACTGCTATTCTGTTCATCCCCTTCGATGTCGAGCTGGTGTTCCTCTATCCCTGGGCCGTGCTTTACCGCCAGCTGGGGACCTTGGGACTGGTTGAAATGGGACTCTTTCTGGGCATCCTGATGGCAGGTTATGTCTACGCCTGGGACAATGGCGCTCTTGACTGGCAATGACTGGAAATGACTGGCAATGACTGGAAATGACTGGCAATGCAGGACAATGATCCCGCAATTCTGTAAATAAATCATGTTCAACGACACATCGTTTCTAACGAGCCGGCTCGACGACGCGGTTGGCTGGGCACGAAAGTATTCAATCTTCCAGTATCCGTTCGTGACTGCGTGCTGCGGGATGGAGTACATGGCGACGGCCTGCTCTCATTACGACGTGGACCGTTTCGGAGCGGGCTTCCCAAGATTTTCTCCTCGCCAGGCCGACGTACTTTTCGTCGTCGGCACGATCAGTCACAAGATGGCGCCTGTCCTCCTACGCATCCATGAGCAGATGGCGGATCCCAAGTGGGTGGTCGCTTTCGGCGTGTGCGTGTGCACGGGCGGTTTTTATGACAACTACGCCACAGTGATGGGCATCGATACCATCATGCCGGTGGATGTTTATATACCTGGATGCCCACCGCGGCCGGAGATGGTCCTCGACGGCCTGATGAAGCTGCAGGACAAGATCCAGGACCATGGAGTAAGCGGCAAGCGCGTCGCGCCTGAACCTCGTCCGGACCTCTTCGAAGCATGAATACCACATCTTTGATCGAATCCCTCACGGACCGCTTTCCCGCTGCGGTGACCTCGTCCCATGCCTACCGGGGTGACGCAACACTTATTGTTCGTCCGAAGAGCCTCGTCGACGTGGCGCGGTTTCTCAAGGAGGACCCGGCCTTAAAAATGAATTACCTCATGGACCTGACTGCCGTCGACTACTCCGCATTCGGGAAACACCCCACGCCGGCCTTTTTCACTTCTTCGGGAGTGACGGTGAAGCCGTCTTCCGAGATTCCGGATGAAGAACCGTGGCCCGGCCCTCCGGACGAAGGGCGGTTTGCGGTCGTGTACCACTTCTTCTCGACCACCCACAAACATCGGCTACGACTGGTTGTCCCGGTAGAGGAGAGTGTGGCTCAGGTGGATTCGCTGACCGCGTTGTGGCCGGGCGCCGACTGGCTTGAACGCGAGGTCTGGGACATGTTCGGGATCGGTTTTACGGGACATCCCGACTTGAAGCGGATTCTCATGTACGAAGGGTTCGAGGGTCACCCGCTACGGAAGGACTATCCCGTCAAAAAGCGTCAGCCGCTGATCGGACCGACCAACTAACAGCGTTCTATGGAAAAGAACAGCCCATCGCCGGAGACGGCGCCGACACCCCGGGGCGACCCGGCAGAACTCGAAACGCGGGACATGCTCATCAACGTGGGTCCCGCTCATCCCGCCATGCACGGGATCATCCGGATCGTAGCTAAGCTCGACGGGGAACAGATCGAGGATGCCGAAGTAGAGATCGGCTACCTTCACCGTGGTTTTGAAAAGATGGCTGAAACGGTCGACTATAACGGCGTCATGCCTTACACCGACCGGCTCAACTATGTCTCGCCGCTCATCAACAATATGGGCTATTGCATGGCTGTGGAAAAGCTCCTTGGGATCTCGGTCCCGGAGCGCTGCCACTACGTTCGGGTCATTCTCTCCGAGATCTCGAGGCTCTCGGATCACCTGACCTGCGTCGGTGCAACCGCCATGGAGTTGGGGGCCTTCAGCGTGTTTCTGTACATGATCAAGGCCCGGGAGTACCTGTGGGAGTTGGTGGAGAAGGTCACCGGAGCCCGGTTGACAGTCAGCTATTGCCGCGTGGGCGGTGTCAAAGCGGACCTTCCCGATGACTTCGCCGAACCTTGCCGCAAGGCCTTTGAGGAAACCCGCAAGGTCCTCGCTGAGGCGGATGGGCTCCTCACCCGCAATCGCATTTTCACCGACCGTATGACAGGGACAGGAGTGCTCTCCGTCGACGACGCCATAGGCTACGGAATCACCGGCCCCTTCCTTCGTGCGAGCGGCGCGGACTACGACGTGCGCAAAGACTGCCCCTACGCCGTCTACGACCGGATACCATTCGACGTGCCAGTGGGTAGCAAAGGCGACAACATGGATCGCTATCTGGTACGCATGGAGGAAATGCAACAGTCCATGCGGATCGTGGAAACAGCGCTTGCCGACATACCGCCCGGCCCCGTCATGGTCAATCCTGAGACGGGGCGCCCCATCCCGGCCGCCGATATGGTAGACCTGGCCAAAGTGGGCGACATCAGAGCCATTTCAGGCAGGCCCGCCGTCGTCGATCCGACACTCGAGGGGGCCAGTCGGGCCGAATATCCGTCTATTGCTGCGGATGAGAAACGCGTTTTTCTACCTGCTAAAGAGGATACTTACGGCAACATCGAAGGGCTCATGAACCACTTCAAGCTGGTCATGTTGGGCCACGGCCTGCGCCCCCCAAAAGGGGAAGTCTATTTCCCGGTGGAAGGCGCCAACGGAGAACTCGGGTTCTACGTAGTGAGCGACGGAGAGGGACGTCCCTACCGGGTCCGGGTCCGCCCGCCCTGCTTCGCTATCATGTCGGCCCTGCCCCATCTCCTTGTCGGGGGCATGATGGCCGATATGGTCCCCACCTTTGGGTCCGTGAACATGATAGGCGGGGAACTCGACCGGTGACGCTCAAGGAAATGGAAGACGCGGCGGAGGAAATCCTCCGACGCTATGAGTACCCGAAGGCGGCGATGCTGCCTGTCCTGTGGCTCGTACAGCAGAACCAGGGCTACATCTCACCTGAGGCAGAAGCTTGGGTGGGCCACCTTCTTGGAGTGTCTATCGCCCACGTGCGCGAGGTAGTCTCCTTTTACAATATGTTCCATACCCAGCCCGTCGGACGGCGGGAACTTCGGGTCTGCACGAGTCTGCCATGCCGCCTCCGCGGAGGGCACGATGTGTTGGAACGCATCAAGGACGGATTAAAGATCAGCCCGGGTGAGACCACGCCCGGCCAGGAGGTGACGCTCACCGAGGTCGAATGCTTGTGTGCTTGCGAGATGGCGCCCATGGCCCAGCTCGACGAACGCTTTGTCGGCCCTCTTGACGGTGGGGCCGTAGCCACCCTCATCGAGGACGCTTTGAGCGAACCCGGGAGCGGGGAGTCGACCCCGGAGCCCGACCCCTACATTTGCACGGATGGGCCGGTTCTCTCCACGCGCTTCAACGATCCGGAGGGGACCTGGTTCGAAACTTACGTCGCCGATGACGGATACGCCGCCTCCCGGCGAGTGCTCACCTCGATGACGCCGAGGGAGGTGATCGACGAGGTCGCCAAGGCCAAGCTCCGCGGTCTCGGCGGGGCGGGTTTTCCGGCCAGCCGAAAGTGGTCCTTCATACCCAAGGATTCGACCGAGCCCAAGTACCTCGTAGTCAACGCAGACGAGGGCGAACCCGGGACTTTCAAGGACCGTTACATTCTGGAAAGGGACCCGCACGCCCTGATCGAGGGCATGATCATCGCAGCCTATGCGATCGGCAGTCATAAGGCCTACGTCTACATTCGGGGCGAGTATTTCAGGTCCGCCAAACGTTTACAACGCGCCCTGGACGAGGCCTATAACACGAATTGGCTGGGCAAGAACATTCAGGGGACAGGCTTTGACCTGGACGTGGTCATCCACCGGGGCGCCGGCGCCTACATTTGTGGAGAAGAGACTGCGCTCCTGACGTCGCTCGAGGGCGGCAAAGGCTTTCCCAAGATCAAACCCCCTTTTCCGGCTATTTCGGGCCTCTTCAAATGCCCCACGATCGTCAACAATGTGGAAACCCTGGCCTGTGTCCCTTTTATCCTGCGCAACGGAGCCGAGCGCTTTGCCGAAATAGGTTCCGAGACCCAGGGTGGAACACGCCTCTTCTGTGTGAGCGGGCACGTGGTCCGGCCCGGCGTTTACGAGACGTCGGTCAGCATCACCCTGCGGGAACTGATCGAGCAGCATGCCGGGGGCGTACGCGATGGCAAGAAGCTTAAGGCTGTCATTCCCGGGGGGATCTCAGCCAAGATTCTCAGGGCTGACGAGATCGATGTGGGCATGGATTTCGACTCGCTCAGGGGGGCCGGAACCATGGCTGGATCCGGGGGCGTAATCGTCATGGATGAAACCACCTCCATGGTCGAGGCGCTCGAGTCCGCGGCCCGGTTCTTCGCTGACGAGTCCTGCGGACAGTGTTCCCCCTGCCGGGAGGGGACAGGCTGGGTGCATCGCATCGTCGACCGCATCACCGAAGGGCAGGGACGTGTCGAGGATCTGGACGACCTTCTCGCTATTGCCGGCGATATGGAAGGCAACACTATCTGCGTTTTCGCGGACGCGGCGGCCTGGCCAGTCCAGTCCTACATCATGAAATTCAGGGACGAGTTCGAGGATTACATCCGTACCGGCCAGCGGGTCGGGGGAAAGGAAGCTGCGCATGCCTAAGCTAAGCATTGACGGCCGCGAGGTGAGCGTCGATCAGGGAACCACGGTCATCCAGGCGGCGGAGACGCTGGGGATTTTCGTTCCGCGCTACTGCTACCACCCCGGGCTCTCTATCGCGGGCAACTGCCGCATCTGCCTCGTGGAAGTGGAGAAATCCCCCAAGCTCCAGATCGCATGCAACACTCCTGCGACCGAGGGGATGGTTGTTCACACAAAGAGCGACACCGCCCAGGACGGACGTCGCTCGGTACTGGAGTTCCTCCTGGCCAATCACCCGCTCGACTGCCCGGTTTGCGACCAGTCCGGTGAGTGCGACTTACAGAATTTCTACCTGGACTTCGGCCTCTACAATCCGCGCTTCAGGGAGCGTAAAGTCAAGAAAAAGAAAGCTGTGACGCTGGGCCCGTATGTGATGCTGGACCAGGAGCGCTGCATCCTCTGTTCCCGGTGCGTGCGCTTCACGGACGAGATCACCGAGACCGGAGAGTTCGGCATCTTCAATCGCGGAGACCGCTCCGAGCTGGGGCTGTACCCTGGCAAGGAACTCGACAATCGGTATTCGACCAACGTGGTGGACATCTGCCCCGTCGGTGCGCTGACCGAGCGGAAGTTCCGTTTCAAGACGCGGGTCTGGTACCTCTCCAGCGCCCCGACCGTCTGCAACGGTTGCAGTCAGGGCTGCAACATGGATTTGCATTACGTTCTGGACCGCCCTCACCTGAACGACGGCGCGCGGCTGCTGCGTGTCAAGCCACGATACAACCCGGATGTAAACCAATGGTGGTTGTGCGATGAAGGGCGCTATGGCCTCGATTGGATCGACCAGGCTCGGCTCCGGAAGGTACGCGGGCCGTCGGGGGACGGGGCCGAGGGCGCAGATGCTCAGAATGCCACAAATACAACGGATACGACATGGGACACGGCCCTTCGAACAATCTCAGCAGCTCTCTCGGTCCTGCCCAAGGGACGGATCGGGGTAATTGCCTCAGCCCGACTCACGATCGAAGAGCTGTTTCTGATCCGGGAGATTTTCCAGCGCGGCCTCGGCGCCCAGGTCAGTGCCTCTGTTCCAGAAATGCCAGGCTCTTCCGACGATTTCCTCATTAAGGCGGATAAGAACCCCAACACCATGGGGGCGGAGCTGCTGGGACTATCCGGTCCGAACGCGCCGGACGCAGGACAGATCCTGGACGAGGCACTCGCCGGGAACCTTGACGCCCTGTGGGTTATGGGGCACGACCTTGTCGCACTCTTCGGTGAAGAGAAGGCCCGACAACTCCGAGACAAGGTGGGTCTCTTCGTCTTCTCCGGAACGAACGAAAACCGAACGGTTCCCTTGGCCCATTGGGCCTTGCCGAGCGCGGCCTATGTGGAAAAAGACGGGACCTTCGTCAACTGCCACGGACGCGTCCAGCGAATCGGCCAGGCGTTTCCTCCGCTTGAGGACTCCCGTGAGGACTGGCGCATTCTCCTGGAATTGGCCCGGCTGCTAATGCTCGAACTCGACTGGCACGAACCCCAGGACATCTTCGCGGCAGTGGCCTCCACCGAGGCGCCTTTCGCGGGAATGAGCTACGAGACGATAGGAGATCAGGGGGCTGGGGTCCGGCCAACCGAGCCCGCTGAAGAGGTATCCGTCACGTGATAGAAGTTCTGATCATCAAAATTACACTGGCGGGAATCGTTTTCTTCACGGTCTTGAACTTCGCAGGGTTTCATACCTGGGCGGAGCGGAAACAGTCGGCTCTGATCCAGGATAGAATCGGGGCCAACCGTGCGGATATTCTCGGCTTTAGGATGCTGGGACTCTTTCACGGCATCGCCGACGCGATCAAGTTGTTCACCAAGGAGGACATCGTCCCGACGGGAGCAGACAGGACACTCCATACGCTGGCCCCATTCTTTTCGGTGTTCTTCGCCCTCGTCGCGTTCGCAGTGATTCCCTTCGGGGACACATTGATTCTCGGGGACAGGGTCATTGAACTCCAGGTCGCAACGTTTGACGCCGCGCTCCTCTACGTTTTCGCCATGCTCTCCCTCGGAGTCTACGGCGTGATCCTCGCGGGCTTTGCCTCGCCCAACAACTACGCAATCATGGGAAGCCTCAGGGCCACCGCACAGATGATCTCCTATGAAATCGCACTGGGAGTCTCTGTTGTTGGAGTGATCATGGTTTACGGGACCATGGATCTGTCGGAACTCGTGCGGGCTCAGGGGCAGATGATCGGCGGCTGGATTCCTTTCTGGGGCATCGTCGCCCAGCCCGTGGCCTTTGTCGTATTTGTGACCGCGGCACTGGCCGAAACCAAGCGGATGCCCTTTGATATGCCGGAAGGGGAATCAGAGATCATCGGGTACTTTGTGGAGTACAGCGGCATGAAGTTCGGGATGTTCTTCCTCACGGACTTCCTAGAGACCATCATGGTGGCATGCTTGTCGACCACACTCTTTTTCGGCGGGTGGCAGGTACCCTTCCTGTTGCCGGACGGGTTCCACTTCCCCTGGGGAGCGGAGATACTCATGCCCAATTGGCTCTACGCCCTGCTGGGTGTGGTGAGCTTTTCGACCAAGGTCGTGGTTTTCTGTTGGATCTTCATGCAGCTTCGCTGGACCCTGCCACGATTCCGTTATGATCAGCTCATGAAACTGGGCTGGCGAGGGCTGTTCCCGATCGCGGTGGCCAATATTGTGGTCACGGCCGGCGTGCTGATGTTTTTCGGAGAGGGGTTCTAATGGCCGTAAGAGTTGTCTCAAGGCCCGAGTTGACTTTCTGGGAGAAGCTCTACATCCCGCAGATCGTCTCCGGCTTCAGGATCACGTCCAGACACTTCTTCCGAAACCTCTTTCTCCATACGGCCCACAAACTGGGCCTGTTCAAACACCTTGCTGCCTCCGCCACCATACAGTATCCCGAAGAACTCCGGCCGCTGATGTCACGCTACCGAAGCCGCCACCGGCTGACCGTGCGCGACGACAACACACCACGCTGCGTCGGATGTATGCTGTGTGAAACGGTCTGCCCGGCCCACTGCATTACGATCGTGGCCGGGGAACACCCCGACCCCAATGTCGAGAAATATCCGATCCGCTTCGACATCGATCTGGGGGTGTGCGTCTATTGTGGTTACTGCGTCGAGGTATGCCCTGAGGATGCGATCCGGATGGACACGGGAATTCTTGATCTGGCGGCTTACTCGAGGGAGGCCATGCAGTTGGACATCCACGAACTCATGGACCCAAAGCTGCACAAACCCATCCCCCAGTGCGACCTCGATTTCCCGCACAAGTGCGAGGTGAGCGGGGGCGAGATGAAGGGAAGCTGGGAGGGATTGGTGGAACATCGGCCAGCGGACTCACCACAGGTCCCGGCAGAGTCGGCAAAGCAGGGATAAAGGCCACCCCAGTATTCGTTTGACACCCCGGACTTTTCGGCCGTTCGATCCCGGACCTCGCTCGGCCAACGCTGGCGGCTTCAGTTTACGCCGCGCGCTCGTATTCCCCCGTTATGGTTCCGGAAATTCCCAGACATCTACCTCATCTTCATGGCGACGGACTTCTTATTTCGCTTATCCGCCTATCTCTCCTACCTCGCAGAGATTGCTTATTTCGCCTATACTCACAATTTCGCGTATGAAATCACTACATTTTAAATTGCACATCTTTTCTCTCTGCGCTCTGGCAATAGCTCAACCCTTGCTCGAAGTGATTTCCAGGAATGCCGAACTGTTGGTAGCTCGCCAAGCCGGCGTAGTTGACTTGGCAATTCTTGTCTTTGCGCTTTCGATTCTCGTTCCGTTGCTATTGGTGTTGCCCGGTCAAATAGCTCGAGTTTACGGAACATTACTCAGTGATAGATTTTTCCTTGGCACAATCGTTTTTCTTGTCAGTTTGCTGGCCCTTTTAAGCTTGAAAGAAATTACTGATGGTTCAAGTGCATATTTGGTTTTGATGGCCTTGTTGCTCGGGGTTCTCTTCGCGTCTATGTATACCCGATTCGAAGCCCTGCCTATGATTTGTGATTTCCTTGCTCCGGCAATTCTATTAGTACCGATACTGTTTGTGTTCAATTCAAACATCTCTAGAGTTGTCGCAAATTCTGATGGGACACAGTTTTCTTTTTCGGGTGCTCGAAACAATATACCTGTTGTCATGGTTGTCTTTGATGAACTGCCATTGTTGTCTCTGCTTGATGAAACTGCCAATATTGACAGCGTCAGATACCCAAATTTCGCTACCCTGGCGTCTGAAAGCCACTGGTTTCGCAATGCGAGATCCTTGAGCGGATCGACCACAATTGCAATTCCTGCGATTGTAAGTGGTGAGACCAAGCCGGACGCACTGCCTATCGCCGTAGACTATCCGAGGAATTTATTCACGCTGCTAAATGCAAGTCACCAACTTAATGTAACGGAACAGGTCACCTCGCTGTGTCCTCAGTCTGTTTGTGACAGTACCGCTATCGGGACTCCACAGGCTTTGCAACAAAGGCTAGAAGGGTTTTTTACCGATCTGGCCGTGGTCTATCTTCATGTTCTATTACCTGAGGATTTGACGGCTAGTCTTCCGACCATATCCCAATCATGGGGAAACTTCGTCAACAGGGGCGTCAGCGAAACAGGCCCGTCGACTGAGACCGACAATTCTGAATCTCGAGATGAAAAATACGCGAGTTTTCTGAATGGGATAGTGGCGTCTGAGAAACCGAGCCTAAATTTTCACCACACTCTCTTACCGCATGTTGCCTGGGAATATCTGCCTTCGGGCAAATTCTATTCTATTTATGGGAGTGATGTGCCTGGACTGAATTTTGTCAATGAAATATGGGGAGACGATCCCGCTCTTGTTGAACAGGGCTATCAACGACATTTGCTGCAAGTTGGCTTTGTGGACAAATTGTTAGGAGATCTGATAGCGAAATTAAAGTCTGAGAATCTCTACGATGAGTCTCTGATCGTAATTGTTTCAGACCATGGCGTTAATTTCTGGCCAGGAGAATCCCGTCGCGATCTATTTGATCCGAGATTTACCCTGGACACATTGGGCATCACTTTGCTGATCAAACAGCCCCGGCAATCGGTCGGGATTGTGCATGACGGCGAGGTGTCGTCGCTAGATATCCTGCCGACTATAGCGAATAGTTTGGGAATTCAGACTGATGATCAATTTCAAGGGCGCGATCTTTTCGGTTCAGATGCTCAGTCTACAACCAGCGCTGATAATCCCTATTTGAATTACGCGAGTTTGCAGCGCAAATTGAAGCTTTTCGGTTCAGGAGAGCTTTCTACTCTTTACGGTCTGGGCGATTTTTCTCAGTTGTTGAACTTGAGAAAAAGTGATTTCGATTTGGAAGTATCAAACAGCTTAACTTATACAATCGATCAACAAAGCAATTTGTCTGATGTCAGCTTGAGCGATTTGATGATACCCGCGCGCGTAACTGGCGAACTTATGGGTGCTTTGATTGACGAAACCGATATGGATCTCGCCGTAATGTTGAATCGCAAACTAATCGCCGTAAGCAAACCTTACTTCAGTGGCTCTGAGTTCAGATTTTCAATAATGCTGCCTGAAAATGAGATTGAAAACGGGTTTAACGAATTTGAGTTATTTAGAATTCATGCTGAGGCCAATGAAACTTTCCGGCTGGAGCAAGTTCGAAACCTGAGAGGGGATTTCTATCGATATACCACCGAAGGTAACTTGGAGAGTCTTTCTTCTGTCGACAATGAAAGTAGCGAAATTGCGTTGATACCAGGACGGGTCAGAGGTTTCGTAGACAGCATTAGCTTAAAGCAAGGATTTCTGGAAATAATCGGTTGGGCTGCAAATATTCAAAACGATGAACCCGCAGAATTTTTGATTATCGATATTAACGGCCAGTTGGTCTATTTGGGCACGCCAGTACTTCAACGCAGCGATGTCGCTACGGCATTCGATGCGCCTTCAATTGAAGAGTCCGGCTATCTGCTCGATGTTCGGGCGACGAGGTTTGCTGACTTAGAACCATTGAGCGTGAAGGTAATCGGAGTCAGTGGAAATGAAGCAAGTTTATTAGAGTCAAATTTCGATATTAGCGAAAGAATCGAAGAGCTGGCTAGGAGCCAATGAGTTCGGCTCAACGAAGGTTTTAAAAATAGCTACTTAGAAAGTTTTGCATTCGAATGCTGGACGCAGGAATAGACGCCTCCGTCGAATGTGAATGTGGTCGCCCCTCCCCGGTGATCACAAGTAGGGACTTCCCGACAGCGCAGTCCCAATCTTCATGACCGCGAACATCGAAGAGTTTTAACTTATGGATTCCCTAAGAATGGACTATGCTTTATTCCAGATCGGGCGGATTTGGAAGGAGTGTATCGTGAAGCGCTTTGGGTCGGGCATAGAAGTGGCCCCCAAAATTAGGACAGCGTTATAAGGTGGACTCTGCATAGATGAGAGGACCTAACGACGATGGCGAAACGACGGAATTTTTCAGCAGATTTCAAAGCGAAGGTAGCGCTGGCCGCGATGCGTGGCGACGGCACGATGGCCGAATTGGCGGCGCGGTACAAGATCCATCCGAACATGATCACGAAGTGGAAGCGTGATGCGCTTGATAGCGTTAAAGAAGCATTCCAGCGAGGCCGGGATCCATCGGCCCGGAACCACGAGGACGAGATCAAAGACCTGCAGGCCAAGATCGGTGAACTGGTCGTGGAACGGGATTTTTTAGCACGAGCCTTCAATCGATGAGCTTGGGTCGAAGGCGCGAGGTGGTCGAACCGGGCCATGAGCAGCTCAGTGTGGTCCGGCAATGCGACTTGATCGGGTTGAGCCGTTCGAGTTGGTACTATCGGCCACGGGGTGAGAGTGATCGCAATCTGGACCTGATGCGCGTGATCGACGAGGCGTATCTGAAGATGCCCTGGTATGGGTCCAGGCAGATGACGCGTCATCTGAAACGTCTCGGCTACGATGTGGGCCGGAAGCGGGTACGCCGACTAATGCGGTTGATGGGGCTGCGCTCGGTGGCACCGCAGACGTCCCGGAGAAACCCGGCTCATCCGGTGTACCCATATCTACTCAACGACATTGCCGTGGAGCGGGCGAATCAAGCGTGGTCTACCGACGTGACGTATATCCCGATGGCGCACGGATTCTTATATCTGGTCGCGATCATGGACTGGCATACGCGGAAGGTGTTGTCCTGGCGGCTGTCCAACACCCAGGACACGACGTTTTGCCTTGAAGCCCTCGACGAGGCGATCGAGGAATACGGCAGTCCGGAAATCTTCAACACCGATCAGGGCAGCCAGTTCACCAGCAAGGCCTGGACGGACCGACTTAAAGAACGAGGTATCCGGATCTCCATGGACGGCAAGGGGCAATGGATCGACAACGTTTTCATCGAACGCCTATGGCGCTCGATCAAATACGAATGCGTTTATCTAAACGCCTTCAGTGACTTCAAAGATGCCCGGCACCACATAGGTGTCTGGATGAACTATTACAATAACGACCGCCCGCATTCCAAACTCGACGATCTCACGCCGAGCGAAGCCTACGCGGGAACACGGCCACTGACCTCGGCAGCATAAACATGAACCGCGGAATCCACCTTAAATTGGCTGCCAAGCTGTCCAACGTATGGGGTCCACCTCTCATCGCAACCCTGACAGGCATCGCCTTTCAATTGTAAGTTGGGAGCAGCCCGCACACGCCTATCTTGATCCGGGAGCCGGCAGTCTCCTTCTCCAGGTGCTGATGGGAGGCTTGGCCGGGGCGGCCGTTGTGGTCAAGGTGTATTGGAACAGCCTGATGGCGAGATTTGGACGCGGTGGAGACACCCGGAGAGCCGATCCGGGTGAGTCAGACACCTAGATTGGAACCCACACGAATAGAAGGCTCCTTCCGAGATCCCGCTGGACAGATCTTCCAAAAAGACGGCCACATTTACCGGACCATTAACGCCGTTGCCGTGGATGACTTTGTCTTCGTTCAGAACACCAATTTCTACCCGAAAGCCGTCAGCGAAAAGCGTCTCATCTCTGCTGAACAAGTTCCGCCCGAAATCCTGAACAGCCGCCAGCCAGAGGCCTCCCATGTGATCGAGCACCCACGCCTGCCTTTCGTGTCCTATCCCTATGAGTGGACGTTCCAAATGCTCAAAACTGCCGCACTGTTCCACCTCGATTTCCATCTTGATGCCCTGAGAGACGGCATAACGCTTATCGATGCCTCTGCATACAACGTGCAATTCATAGGTGCCTCGCCAATCTTTATCGACACGCTGTCCTTACGGAAATATAAACCGGGCTCCCTCTGGGCTGGTTACAAACAGTTCTGCGACCAGTTTCTCAATCCCCTCCTCCTGAGGTCCTACGTTGGACTGCACCACAACGCCTGGTATCGGGGAAACCAGGAAGGCATCAACGCCGGGGAGATCCGGAAATTATTGCCCGCCCGGCGTAAGCTGTCTCGAAGGGTGCTCACACACGTCACGCTCCAGGATTCGCTTCAGAAAACCACGCGTAAAGGTTCCGGCCCGAATCTGGGAGCCTTGCAGGAGGTGGAACTCCCACTGGCAACATTCAGAAAGACGCTCACTGACCTGAAGGATTGGATTAAGGGACTCGAACCGAAAGAGGCGGGACGCACCGTATGGAGCGACTACGCAAACTTCAACAGTTATGCGCCACAAGAAGAAGCCCTCAAGCACGAATTCGTAAACGACTTCGTCCGACGCAGGAAACTCGTACAGGTCTGGGACCTTGGCTGCAATAGTGGCGAATATGCAGCAGTCGCTCTCAATGCCGGGGCAGACTATGTCGTCGGGTTCGATGCGGATCACGGCGCGTTGGATTTGGCATTCCGCCGTTCCCAAGAGGAACGGTTACGCTTTCTTCCTCTCTTTCTCGACATCGCGAATCCTCCGCCCTCTCAGGGGTGGGCGCAACAGGAACGGTACGGACTCAGGGAACGCACCAGCGCGGACGGCGTGATCGCCCTGGCGCTGATCCATCACATATCGATCGGAGGCACAACGTACCTCTTGGCGATGCGCTTGCCTGGTTGGTCGGCCTGGGACCCAGAGGCGTAATCGAATTCGTGCCCAAAGAGGATCCCATGGTCCAGGAGTTACTTCGGTTCCGGGAGGATATCTTTCCGAATTACACACTCGAAAACTTTCTTAGAAAGCTTCAAACACTTGCATCCGTCGAACGGACGGAACCGAGTTCATCGACCGGTCGTTTGCTGGTGGAGTATTCGCGCAAGCCACAAGCGTAAACGGCAAACGAGATGGAACCGCGCTGTAAATCGTCCATCGCTACGCCGACGGCTTCTCAAAAGACCTGGAGCCTGCAAAACATAACCCACAAATCATCGTTTATCACTGGCAGCCTGCACGTGTACGTCGTCAGAGTAATTCGGACAGAAGGGCTGTCTCTCCAAGAGACGGCTTTTAAGTTATACCACTTCAGTCCTCAAGTTTGCGATCCGACGCTCGGCCAGCGTTCGCTGCTTGATTCTCTCCCGACGGGAGAGGATTTCCTCCTGATGGCCAAAGAACACTTCCAGACACTTCTTCCGAAACCTCTTTCTCCATACGGCCCACAAGCTGGGCCTGTTCAAATACCTTGCTGCCTCCGCCACCATCCAGTATCCCGAAGAACTCCGGCCGCTGATGTCACGCTACCGAAGCCGCCACCGGCTGACCGTGCGCGACGACAACACACCACGCTGCGTCGGATGTATGCTGTGTGAAACGGTCTGCCCGGCCCACTGCATTACGATCGTGGCCGGGGAACACCCCGACCCCAATGTCGAGAAATATCCGATCCGCTTCGACATCGATCTGGGGATGTGCGTCTATTGTGGTTACTGCGTCGAGGTATGCCCTGAGGATGCGATCCGGATGGACACGGGAATTCTCGATCTGGCGGCTTACTCGAGGGAGGCCATGCAGTTGGACATCCACGAACTCATGGACCCGAAGCTGCACAAACCCATCCCCCAGTGCGACCTCGATTTCCCGCACAAGTGCGAGGTGAGCGGGGGCGAGATGAAGGGAAGCTGGGAAGAGGTCGACAAATCACAGACAGCGAACTGACCACCCCCGCTCAGCAGACTCGCCAAAGCTGAGATAAAGCTCACCCGTCATATCCACTGTGATTCTGTTTATCTGTGCGGTTGTTGACTCGTGCCAAGAACTCAATCTTCTGACAGGCGAATGGACTCACTCACGCAGAAATCTGGCAATAGGCGGCGTGTTGGTGCAGTATGCAGGTATTACGAACTTGGAGGATAGATCAGTGATTCGTCTAATTCGAGTATCCCGGCCAGCGGTTCGTCACGCAGTGTGGGTCGCGCTTTGCGCTTCGGCCCTCTTCGCCACGTTTTCATCTTTCGGAAATGCCAGCCAGATTCAATCCCTATCAGACGGTGTTTACTCCACCCCGCAGGCGGAGCGGGCGCAGCTGATTTACCAGGCCCAGTGCGCGATGTGTCATGGCAATGCGCTCCAAGGCGCCAGCGAGGGATCGCCGCTGACGGGGGAGGGTTTCCTCTCGAACTGGAGTGGACAACCGTTATCGGATCTCGTCGACAAGATCGAGAACACGATGCCCTTCGGCGCGCCCGGAAGCCTTAGCCGGCAGCAAGCAACCGACCTCACGGCTTACATTCTCCAGGCCGGTGAATTCCCGGCCGGTCAAGCGGATCTCGCCGAAGATGCACTGACCCGAATCGCGCTTCCCACGGTTAGCCCATCTCCGGGAAACGACACGCGTTTGTCTGGCACGTCTCTCCCTCCGCCCGAAGGAAACCTCGCCGAGTTGATGCGGGGCATCGCGTTCCCCAATTCAAATATCATATTTAACCTTCAGGTCAAGAATCCCGATGACGAGCCGGCTAAGGCGATGCCGATACCTTTTGACTACGTCGAATGGGGGACCACTATTTATCCCGGGTGGCTGCAGATCGATCAGGCCGCGGTTGCTCTCACCGAAACGGCACCGCTCCTCTTAACACCAGGACGACAGTGTCAGAACGGCAGGCCGGTTCCGGTGGATCGCGCTGATTGGCAGCAGTACGTGGCGGACTTGGTGGAAGTCGGGCAGGTCCTTTATCAGGCGTCGAAAGCGAGAGACTATCAAGCGCTGGTGGACTTGAGCGAGGACCTCAACGATGCGTGCGGGAACTGCCACGCGGTTTATCGCGATATGGGCGGCAGCGAGGGCAGTGGAGCAAACCGCTGCATCGTTGAACCATGAGTCGCAATCGGGGCGACCAGCCGTGGCATGATCGGGCGTGACTTTCCGTTCAGGGAATATCGGCGATCCACTCCCCGGCTTGCATCACCTTGAAGATTTTCTGCGTGTTTCGGATATCGAGGGTCGGATCGGCGTCGAGGAGCACGAGATCGGCGGCCTTGCCTTTCTCCAGAGTTCCCGTCTCTCGACTTCTCCCCATGACCGCGGCAGCGTTTTGCGTGGCGGCGACGAGAACATCCAGAGGCCGCATGCCCGCTTCAGCCATGAGCTCCATCTCTCTGTGGAGCGCGGGACCGTGGAGCGTCCCGATGTTGCCGGCGTCGCTACCTGCAGCGATCCGGACACCGGCGGCGTAAAGACGTTGCAGATTGAGAAATTCAGTCGGACGCATGCTGAGTAGCGTGGCCGGGGGCACACCCCCGGCGATCGAATCGGGAGAAATTCTCGACAGCTCTTCCCATGACCCGATGGCTTCCGGATCTCCCAGACGCTGTTCGATCTCGCTGAGACTCACCGCCTGCCCGAAGACTTCGTCGTAACCTTCGGTCACCAGCAGCGTGGGAATGTAGATGAGGTCGCGCGCCTTCAGCAGAGTAATGAACGCGTCATCCACCGGCTGGTCCTCGACGCTGTGTACGAGAATGTCGGCGCCTGACTCGACCCCGGCTCTCGCTGTCGCTAACTCGGTGGCATGCACCGCAACTCGAAGCCCCAATCTGTGACTCTCAGCAATGGTGGCTTCAACCAAGGCCGCATAGTGGTCAAAATCGTCAAAGGGATGGTAGAGGAACAGGATCTTGATCAGGTCTGATCCGCGTTCTACGATCCGTTGTACGGTCTGACGGGCATCAGAAGCAGTCTCGACAGCGATAACGGGAGGATCCGCGCTCTCCAGCTGGGGATCGGGTTCGGTCGATATCAGCGGACCGGTCACGACTATACTCGGCGCGTCCGGGGAAGCACGGTTCGCGTCCCGAAGGTCGAAAGTCCACATCGGGCCGCCCATGTCCACCACACCCGTCACACCCGACCAGAGGTAGCGGAGCAGGGTCTGGGGCAGTCGCTGCCGGGTCCTCGCAACTTCGGCGGCATAGCTTCGGACGCTTCGCAAATCCAAGAGGTCGGGCCGGGTGAACAGGCCGGCCGACTGGTCGAAATGGACGTGAGCGTCGATCAGACCAGGAATCGCGAACTTTCCCGTGGCATCAACGACAGTTGCGCCGGGGACAACCGGGATCGTTTCTCTTCGACCGATATCGCGAATACGCCCGTCTTCGACGACGATGGCGCCATTCTCCAATACGGGCGTTCCGGTTCCGTCGATGATCGTGACCCGATCAATCACCGTAACCGGTACTGGTAGTTGCGGGGTGGCACCGAGAGACAGGAAGAGCAACAGCGCTACCCAGCTGCGGCCGAGCAATTTCCGGCCAGTCATCATCCGGTATATCGGCATGCTCGGATAGTATGCAGGAGCCGGTCCGTAACCCAACAAAAAAGGCCGCCTTTGGGCGACCCTGCCGCACTCTCTGACAGGCTGACGTTATTGAATGAGTTCGAGGCTCTGGTCCCGAGCGACTCGGTTCTTCCGTCAGCTCTAGCCGATCGATGCCGTGTGACGCTTACTAAACCGCCCGCCTCTCGTCAAAAACTGGGTAACTTCAAGGAGGACCCGCTATGACACGAAGTCTGCTTTCAGTCATGTTGTTTGTCGTACTTCTCGGCCCCAACGCGGGGGTTCGGGCGCTCGATGCGGCACCGATGGATTCAACTTCCGCAGCTCGTCCCGACGTTGATGCCGGAACGGCAATCGCGGCAGCCGACTCTGATCAAGCCCTGGCGGACGCCGCCGCCGGCGCAATGCGACGATACGCGTTTTACGATGTCTTCGGTTGGGTCACGGCGACAGCCGAGAATGGTGTCGTGACATTGGACGGCGTCGTCCGTGAACCTTTCCAGAAGCGCGGGCACGAAACTCTGGTCGCACGCCTCTCCGGGGCCGAGACCGTGGTCAACAACATCGAGGCGCTGCCCCTGTCCGCGTTCGATGACCAGATCCGTAGAGCGGCCATCCGCGCAATAGACCGCGAGACAACGCTCGCACCCCTCATGCGACAGCCTAGACCTGCGATCCACATTGTTGTCGCCAACGGCAGGGTTCGTCTCGAAGGTGTGGTCCGAACCGAGCTGGACCGGATGCTGGCTGAATCCGGCATTCGAAAAAGTACAACAGCTTTCGAGATCATCAACAACTTGCAGGTCAAGTCCAGCTGATTCAGCTGCTATCCGGCGCACTGGCGCGCGAAGCGGACCGCGGGGTCCGCTTTCGCCCCCAACCCCCGCCGCCGGGCGTCTCTATCGAGAGCACATCTCCAGCCTCTGCACGGAGCGTAAACTTCGAGGGAAGTTCTTCGACCGATCCATTCTGACGCCGTATACGGTTTCGACCCGCGCGACCCGGCTTGCCTCCTCTCAAACCGTACGGAACCGAGAGGCGTCGGTCAGAGAGAACGGTCAGTTGTGTCGGCGCCAGAAAGCGAATCTCGCGAACGATGCCGTCGCCTCCGCGCCATCGGCCTTCTCCGCCTGAATCCGGGCGCAAGCCGTATTGTTCGATCCGAACCGGATAGGCGAATTCGATCGCTTCGATCGGCGTGTTCATTGAATTCGTCATGTGCGTGTGGACGCCGGATATCCCGTCCAAACCCGGTCGCGCACCCATCCCGCCGGCAATCGTCTCGTAGTAAGCGAACGGGTGCCCAGTGACGGCGTCCGTACCACCGAACGTCACGTTGTTCATCGTCCCCTGGCTGGCGGCCGGTATCCTGTCGGGCAATGCTTCGGCCAGGCATCGGTACAGGACGTCCGCGATCCGCTGCGAAGTTTCTACGTTGCCGCCGGAAACGGCGGCAGGTGGACGGGCGTTGACGACGGTTCCTTCGGGCGCGACGATTTCCAGCGGACGCATACCGCCCTCGGTCGAAGGGATAGAGACGGGAACGAGAGTCCGAAAAACATAGAACACAACGGACGCAGTGATCGCGTACACGGCATTGACGCTGCCGGCAACCTGGGGATCGGTTCCGGAAAAATCGACGCGTGCCTTGCTCCCACGGATGTCGATCCGAACCCGTATCCTAATCGGATCCTCCGAGATGCCGTCGTTGTCGAGTACGTCCTCCGCCCGGTACGTGCCGTTCGGGATCTGAGAGATCAGGTGTCGCGTCATCCGTTCGGTGTAGTTGAGGAGTTCTGAAATATAATTTTCGACTTCCTTCCAACCGTATTTCCCGACAACGTCCGACAGGCGCCTCTCTCCGGTACGATTCGCAGCCAGCATTGCCGCCATGTCACCCTCGCGCTCCCCCGGCGTACGGACGTTCGCCAGGACGATGTCCCACACGTCCCGGTTGATCTCGCCTCCAGTCATGAGCTTGACCGGAGGTATGCGCAGTCCTTCCTGATAGATCTCCTCGGCCAGCGGCATCGAACCTGGGGACATCCCCCCAATATCGGAATGATGGGCACGGCACGCGACATAGAACAGCAGTTTTCGTTTTCGATACACACCGGACACAAGAGTGATATCCGGAAGATGGGTGCCTCCTTCGTAAGGATCATTCAGAACGATCATGTCACCCGGACCGAGTGCCCGTTTCCTGATTGCCGCGGCAACGGAGAGCGGCATCGATCCCAGGTGGACCGGCATGTGGTCTCCCTGCGCAACCATCCGCCCGCGGTTATCGAAGACAGCGCAGGAATAATCGCGCCTTTCTTTGATGTTGGGAGAGTACGCAGTCCGCCTGAGAGTCGCACCCATTTCCTCAGCGATCGAATGGAAGAGGCTCTTGAATATTTCCAGTTTTACCGGGTCAACCTTCATAGTCGTTTTTTTTCAACGCAGAGACGCAGAGGACGCAATGTATATATTTCCTGCTCTCATTTCTTTCTTTGCGCCATTGCGCCTTTGCGGTTCATTCCCTTCTTCATAAGTACCAGGTTCCCAAATTTATCGACATCGCACTGGAATCTCGGGGGCACGAACGTAGTCGAGCTGTACTCGCCTATGATGGCGGGTCCCTTGATTACGTCTCCGTATGTCAACGACTGCCGGTCATGCACCTCGGCCTTCAGTCGGCCGCGCGCGAACCACAGAGGGGCGGTTTCGAGTGGAACCGGGTGGCGCCGAGAGCGGCGAAACGACGGCATTGCCGGCTTCGCGGTTTTTCCCGTAAGGGTCGACCGGACGCTGACGACTTCGAGAGTGCTGTCCGGATCGAAATGTCCATAACGCTTTTCATGCGTTCGGTGAAATTCGTCTTCCCATTTTTCGTCATAACGAATACTCAGTTCATACGATTGGCCGACGTAACGCACGTCCATAAAGTCCATCATCACGATGTCCTTCCGGCGGAAACCTTCTTCCTTCAAGTCCGCCAATCCCTCCCGATGCAATCCGGACAGGGCCTTCCGGATGTTCGACCGAGTCGGTCGGGTCCCGAGCAGAGTTTTCGAGTAGTCCTTGCGCGCATCGGCCAGAAGAAGTCCCAGGGCCGACAGGGCGCCCGGGTGCGGGGGAACGACGACACGGGGAATGCCGAGGCCCTCGGCCAATGTTGCAGCATGGAGTGCGCCTCCACCGCCGAAACACACCAATGTGAACTCGCGCACGTCGTGACCCCGCTCGATGGAAATCAGGCGGATGGCCTGCTCCATGTTGTTGTTGACGACGTCGATAACCCCGGCGGCCAAACTCTCGACATTCTTCCACTGACCGGTCGCCGTCATCCGTCGAAGAGCGGGTCCGATCCGTTCCGGTGCCAGCCGCATGCTGCCCCCGAGAAAAAAGCGCGGCAACAAACGCCCGAGGATGACGTTGGCATCGGTCACCGTAAAAGCGGTTCCCGTCCCGTAGCATATCGGTCCGGGTTCCGCACCTGCGCTTTCAGGACCCACGCGGAGCGCCCCACCAGCGTCGACTTCCGCAATCGAACCGCCGCCCGCCCCAACGGTATGGATGTCCATCATCGGAATACCGATGGGCATGCCTCCGACTTCGCCTTCGTGGCTGACCCGTATCGCGCCATCGAACAAAGCCACGTCCGTTGAAGTCCCGCCCATATCGAAAGTAATGATCTTCGAATACCCTGCCCGCTGAGCGAGGGAAAGGGCCCCGACTACACCACCCGCCGGTCCGGACAGAATCGTCCGGACGGGCTCTGCCACGGCTGTCTCCGTCTTGACCGTTCCTCCGTTCGACTGCATGACGCGCAACCTCGTAGGGGAAAGCTCTCCTTCGAGGCGGCCCAGGTAGCGGCTCATGACGGGTGCGAGATAGGCGTTGATCAATGTCGTCGAAGTCCGTTCGTATTCACGGTACTCAGGAAGAATTACCGAAGACAAAGAAATCGGCACTTTGAGTTTTTCCAGGGCGTCCCGGAGCTGCAGTTCGTGAGATGGATTCTGAAACGAAAACAACAGCGATACCGCGATCGACTCGACCTTTGCCCTTCGAAGTCGCGATACCAGGTCCCGGAGTTCGGTCTGGCTCAACTCGACCGCATTCGTGCCGTCATGGAAGGTTCGCTGGCGAACACCGACACGAAGAGAGTCGTCAATCAAAGGCGGCAGACGGCTTGTAAAGATGTCGTAGAGATCCGGACGGGTCTGGCGTCCGATGATCAAGACGTCTTCAAAACCGGCCGTCGTCACCAGAGCGGTTCGAGCGCCTTTGCGTTCCAGCAAGGCGTTGGTGGCTACGGTGGATCCGTGAACGATCTCAGCAATGGATTCGATATCAGAGTGCCCGGAAGTCTTGACCCGATCCAGACCCTTCAGGATGGCCTGTTCCGGAGCCTGCGGAGTGGACGGCTCCTTAAGAATTTCGATTCGGCCTTCTCGGATCGACACGAAATCCGTGAAGGTCCCCCCGGTATCGATACCGATTCGCATCGCGATCCATAGTAATGGATAAGGGGGCTAAGTGATCTCTTGAAAAGCCGCGCAAATTGTCACAGCCATCGGCAAGGCCCGTTCCTTCCGAATTATCTTCGCTTATCGTACGGTTTTTCACGTCTCGGTCCAGGTGCTGGATCTCAGTTTCCCCAGGCATAATTGGGAATCGAAGGCTGCGGTAGCCAGCGTGACGCGCTGGGGCGGGAACTTACGCGTCGGGAAGCCCCCGTAAAGCAGTCGGAGGGCTGACAATTTCCCTAGGCCTTGGCTTCACGTCGACGTACACTCCCCGAATCATGATGGTTTTCTGCAAGCGTTGCGGTGCGTACTCGAAAGAGGGTACGGCGCAATGCCCCAAGTGCGAGGCCGATCTATCCCAATTCGGACATGTCTCTTTTGGTGGCGGTGGAAGGGGCTCCTTCCAAGCCTCACAGGCGTCCCCTTCTCCCTCAAGCATTACGACTGATGAAGGCGCGTTGGCTTACGCGGGTTTCGGAAACCGGCTGCTGGCTTACTTGCTCGACGGCCTTATCGTTACCGTGGCCGAGAGCCTCTTTGTGGGTCTGGTCGCGGTCATCGTGGTCTTTGGGGTGGGCATGTCCGCAGTCGATCCCTCCAATGTCATATTCCTTCTCTTTGCCGCGATAATTGCGATAGTCGTAACCTTGGGACCCCTGGCCTACGAAACAGTCATGATTTCACAGCAGGGCGCAACCTACGGCAAGGCGTTCCGGAAAGCAAAGGTCGTACGGACCAACGGTGATGCGGTTTCCTGGCAGCGCGCTCTGAGTCGGACGCTGCCGAAGGTGTTTCTGTCAGGCTTTCTCCTTGTGGGATTTTTGATGGCGCTGTTCACAGCCAAGAAGCAGACGCTTCATGACCTGATCGCCGACACGCTCGTAATTCAGCTTAATTGAGAGCGGCGCTTCCCTTTCTTTCAGGCTGTCAATAATGGCTTCTGGAGGAACCGATCGGGAAGGTCGTAGAAACTCTCGAACCATCGTGCCCGCCGCAGGTGTAACACGGTACCTTAGTCACCCGAGGTTGAGCCAGGAGGTCAGATGGGTACTACCGATCTCGTAGTTGAGTTGATGGTGATTGGAGTGGGTGCGGTTTTAGCCGTACTGCTCTCAGCGTTGGCGGTATTCGGAATTCCAAGTGTTCCTTTCGAGAACTTTCTGGCTGTTCAGACCGTCGTCCCGATACTGGCAATCAATTACGTGCTGGGAATCCTCATAGATCGTTTAGCTGATAAAGCTTTCGAAAGGTGGAGCACTGAGATCCGCAAGAACTACTTCCCGGGACCCGTGGAGTACCATGCCGCTCGTCGTACGATCCTGACGAAGTCTGAACCAATCGCCGCAGTCATGCGGTACGGGCGAAGCCGAATACGAGTCGTACGTGGATGGACCTTGAACGGAGTACTGTTGGCGTTGTCGGGTACAGCGTTCATCGCTGTCCGGGTGGACGACATTGCACTTCTGTTGACCATCTATGTATTGTCCACCGCCGCACTGACCGGTGGGTGCCTGATGGCTTGGTACCGACTAAGCGACAATGAATATCTCAAAATCAGGGAAGCAGCCGCGTTCCTCAACGAAAACTCTTCGTGAGTCGCAAACGCTCTAACGCGCCGATGGATAGACGCTGGCATGCCGGCCGCTCTTCGCCGATCCCTTATGCCTCCAGATCACGGTAACGAACACCATGGATGTTGAAACCGATGACCTTCAAGCTCTCAAAGACGCGGTCGACATCCTTGAGAGTCCCAGTTTCGCAATTGAGCTGACGAACCTTATCGGAAAGCCAATCGAGCGTGCCGTGGACAAACTCCCCGATGCCGTCTCCCGACGCATCGATGACGCTACACGGAACGCCCTGCAATCTTCCCTGCGCGTGGCCCTGTCCACTATGAGCAATGAGCGTCATCTCAGACCGTCCAACACGACGCACAAGATCCTCACTACGCTCAGCGGTGCCGTTGGTGGTGCCTTTGGCCTTCCCGCATTGGCGATTGAGCTGCCCGTGTCAACAACCATCATGCTCCGTTCGATAGCGGATATTGCCCGTGGCGAAGGCGAGAATATTCGTGTCGCGGAAACTCAGCTCGCGTGCATCGAAGTGTTCGCACTTGGAGGGCACTCGGAATCCGACGACGGTGCGGAAACCGGGTACTACGCTACACGCGCCGCGCTGGCTCGAGCTGTTTCTGAAGCCGCGAAATACATAGCCAAAAAAGGGCTTGCAGCGGAGGGCGCGCCTGCGATTGTTCGTCTCATTACGAAGGTTGCCGCCCGGTTCAGTGTGCCGGTGTCCGAAAAGTTCGCTGCGCAGGCCGTACCCGCAATCGGCGGGGCCGGAGGTGCGGCGATCAATCTCGTATTCATCAATCATTTTCAAGATATGGCACGTGGTCATTTCACCGTCAGGCGCTTGGAGCGGAAATACGGCGCAGAGATCATTCAGCGGAAATATGAAGAAATCTGTCGCGGTGACGCGAGTTCAGGTGGTGAATAGCACGGCAATGAAGCTGGCAGTCCGAAAACGCGGTAGTTGGAGCGGCGAGATGCCCAGCTAAGCGGGGGGCTTCATGTCCTCTGGCGCCACGTCACGCACATGCTGCGCAAAGTACCAGTGGTGCCCGTCCGGGTCTTCGGTCCCGTAGCGTCGGTCACCGCAAAACTGGTCCTCCGGTTCCTCGAGAATCCTCGCCCCGGACTCTTTCGCTTGTCGAAAATGCACGTCCACGTCGTCCACGAAAACGTAGAGGCTCTGGGTCGCCTGGCCGAGTTCGGTCGGATTCCGGTAGTCCGGTGTCGGGCACCCGAGCATGATTACGCCGTCTGCACACTCCATCTCTGCGTGCATGATCCCTCCGTCGGGACCCGGCATTCGTATTCGTTCCTCAAATCCGAAAGCTCGTGCGAGCCATTCCAGCGCCGTAGCCACGTCCTTGTAGTACAGGTAGGGAGTGATGCGGGACATGTGCTCCGGGGGGTTTGCGGGCATTGAGGATCCTCCTATTCGTTTGGGGCAGCATACCACCAGGCTCCGAGAGTCAGCTGAGTCTTCGGGAGCAGAACCTGCAGGGCTCCAGGTCATGGGTCAATAGAACTGGACGGGGACTTGTTGACAAACCCAGCAAAGCCTTGTGAAATGCGTTAGGCGGATGTTCAAAAGCACCCACCGCCCTCTCAGAAAATTCCGGGAGATTGTCATGTGCTCATCTTGATTGATGAGCCCTTCAGCATTTGTCTGGAGACTAGAGATGGAATTTCAGTTCAAGCCTTTATCCGGAGAAACCATACCCCGGGATCTCCAACGAGCAAAAGAATACCGCCTTTTGAACGAACCCGAGCAGGCCGAGAGTATCTGCCTGGACGTTCTCGCTATCGATCCCGAAAACCAGGAGGCGCTCGTCTTACTCCTGCTGGCACTCACGGACGAGTTCTCTCATGCGGAACGCGAAACCTATAGACGGGCCCAAGACCTGATTCCCAAGATTCGAGATGCGTATCAAAAAACCTATTATTCAGGCCTCATCTTTGAGAGACGGGGCCGAGCGCATCTCAAGCAGGGATCCCACGGGTCCGGATACGTCGCCTACGATTGGCTCCAGAAGGCCATGGACTGGTACGAGAAATCGGAGACGAGCCGCCCCCCAGGTAACGACGACGCGCTGTTGAGGTGGAACGCCTGCGCCCGCACCATCATCGAGCATGAGCTCGAAGCCGCAATCGAAGACACGATCCAGCCATTTCTGGAATAGAAAGCGCTATGTGGATTCTCCGCTTCTATCGTTCATCGCTCGGCAAAAAGGTCGTGATGGTCGCGACAGGCATCGCCCTTTTCGGGTTCATCGTTGGGCACCTGGCCGGAAATCTCCAGATCTTTGCGGGACCGGAGACGCTCGATGCTTACGCAAAGCTGCTGAAGGAAACACCAAAGTTACTCTGGACCACTCGACTCGCCCTTGCCGGCGCGGTCGGCTTGCACTTTCTGGCCGCAGCGCAACTTGCGATAAGGAACCGATCCGCCCGGCCGGTGCGTTACAGACGTCACAAGTACCGAGACGCGAGTTACGCATCCCGCACGATGGTTTGGAGCGGACCCATCATTGCGCTTTTCGTCGTTTACCACCTCTTGCATTTTACGGTCGGCTCAGTGCATCCATCGTACCCAAACTTCAACCCGGAAACCGTGTATCAGAATGTAATCACCGGGTTCCAGCAGTGGCCGGTAGCACTGTTCTACGTCGCTGCCGTGTTGAGCCTCGGACTGCACATGGGCCATGGGATCTGGAGCATGTTTCAATCCATCGGTCTGAATCACTCCAAATATGATCCGCTCGTGCGGCGCGGATCCATCATCATCAGCTCTTTCATCGTCGTCGGCTACTTGTCCATTCCGTTGGCCGTGCTGATCGGCGTCGTGAGCTGACTCAGATGATAAAACTCGATACGAAAATTCCGTCGGGCCCTCTCGAAAAGAAGTGGGATCGCCGACAGTTTCGGCTGAGGCTCGTCAATCCTGCAAACAAACGCCGGTACAACGTTGTTGTCGTCGGCTCTGGGCTGGCGGGTGCGTCAGCGGCGGCGTCCCTGGCCGAACTCGGTTACAACGTAAAGTGCTTCTGTTACCAGGACAGCCCCCGTCGGGCACACAGTATCGCGGCCCAAGGCGGAATCAACGCCGCCAAGAACTACCAGAACGACGGCGACAGCGTATTTCGTCTTTTCTACGACACGATCAAAGGTGGAGATTACCGGTCCCGTGAGGCAAACGTCTATCGTCTGGCTCAGATCAGCCGCAGCATCATCGACCAATGTGTCGCCCAAGGTGTTCCTTTTGCGCGCGAGTACGGCGGCGGTCTGTCGAACCGTTCTTTCGGCGGGGCCCAGGTTTCTCGGACGTTCTACGCCCGAGGCCAGACCGGACAACAGTTGCTGCTGGGTGCCTATCAGGCTCTCTCAAGACAGATAGGGGCGGGGCGTGTCCAGATGAACTCGCGTACGGAGATGCTCGATCTGGTCGTCGTGGACGGTCACGCTCGCGGCATAGTTACCCGGGATATGGTCACCGGGAAGATCGAATCACATGCGGCTGACGCCGTTGTCCTCTGTACTGGCGGCTACGGCAACGTGTTTTACCTTTCGACCAACGCTAAAGGATGCAACGCGACGGCCATCTGGCGTGCCTACAAACGCGGCGCGGCTCTGGCCAACCCATGCCTTACTCAAATCCATCCGACCTGCATCCCCGTATCCGGAAAGCATCAGTCGAAACTCACGCTGATGAGTGAATCCCTTCGTAACGATGGCCGTATCTGGGTGCCGCTGAAAAAAGGGGACACACGGTCTCCCGCGAACATTCCCGGGGCAGAGCGCGACTACTATTTAGAGCGCAGGTATCCCAGCTTCGGAAACCTCGTTCCGCGCGACGTGGCTTCTCGTGCAGCGAAAGCAGTCTGTGACGACGGCCGTGGTGTGGGTTCGACGGGCCTGGGCGTGTACCTCGATTTCGCCGACGCTATCGGACGTCTTGGCGAGGAAACAATCCGGGAACGCTATGGCAACCTTTTCCACATGTATGCCCGCATCACCGATGAGGATCCCTACAAATCGCCGATGCGGATCTATCCCGCCGTTCATTACGTCATGGGCGGCCTCTGGGTCGATTACAACTTGATGAGTACGATCCCGGGCCTGTTCGTTGCCGGAGAGGCGAACTTTTCCGATCACGGAGCCAACCGACTCGGAGCCAGCGCACTGATGCAGGGTTTGGCCGACGGCTACTTCATCATTCCATATACGATTGGCGACTATTTGGCACGATCCGGGAGCGATCGAATCGAAACTGACCACGACGAGTTCAAGCGCGTCGGACAAGAGGTGAACGAGCGAACCCGAAAGTTTCTGGCGATCCGTGGAACGCGTACCGTCGACAGCTTCCACCGTGAACTGGGCGATCTCATGTGGAATTGTTGCGGGATGTCCCGGAACGCGAAAGGTCTTCAACATGCGCTTGAGAAGATACCTTCCCTGCGCCAGGAATACTGGGAAAATGTCCGCGTGCTCGGAACCCACGAGGAACTCAACCACTCACTGGAACGCGCGGGGCGTGTCGCTGACTTCCTGGAATTGGCGGAGCTGATGTGCCGCGATGCGCTGGAAAGGAACGAGTCGGCCGGTTGCCACTTCCGCGAAGAACACCAAACGCCAGACGGGGAAGCGCTGCGAAATGACGAGGCCTTTTCCCATGTTGCTGCCTGGGAGTACAAGGGAGACAGCGTAATTCCCGTACTGCATAAAGAGTCCCTTGCGTTTGATTTTGTCACTCCAACACAGAGGAGCTACCGGTAGTGAATTTAACACTCCAGGTGTGGCGCCAGAAAAACGCGGAGTACCCGGGAGCATTTGTGACATACCCGGCCCGCAACGTCAGCCCGGATATGTCGTTCCTGGAGATGTTGGATGTCGTCAATGAGGACTTGATCCGGGAAGGAGAAGGCCCGATCGCCTTCGACTACGACTGCCGTGAAGGAATCTGTGGAACGTGTGGAGTCGTCATTAACGGACGACCCCACGGACCGTCACCTGCGACAACGACCTGTCAACTCCATATGCGGCTGTTCAATGACGGCGATACGATCACAATTGAACCCTGGAGGGCCAGGGCCTTTCCTGTCATCAAGGACCTTGTTGTTGATCGGCAAGCATTTGATCGGATCATTCAATCCGGAGGCTACATCTCAATTTCGGCCGGGAGCGCGCCCGAAGCCAACGCCATTCCGATACCAAAGGAAACGGCCGAACTGGCGATGGACGCGGCTTCCTGCATCGGTTGCGGGGCCTGCGTCGCAGCCTGTCCCAATGCATCCGCGATGCTGTTCACGGCGGCGAAAATATCCCATCTTGGCCTGCTGCCCCAAGGTCAATCCGAGCGCTATGGACGTGCACTGAAGATGGTTGCGACGATGGACCAGGAGCTGTTCGGCGCTTGCACAAACACTGGCGAGTGTGAGGCTGCCTGTCCGAAAGAGATATCAATCGAGTGGATCGCACGTATGAACAAGGATTATTTAAAGGCTTCCATCACATCGCGCTCCGAGACATAACAGGAGTCGGATACGACTTCATTGAAAAGACCAAAGCTCAACATTCCGCAATTCATCACTTTGCAGCCGGCCTCTTGACAAGCGCGCGTAACAACGTGTAGATTCTCGACGGTTTACTGATCGAAAAAGCCGTTTTACGATTTCTTTTATAGGGCGCGGAGGGGTAGTGGACGTCTCTTCATACGATGTTCTTTTGGTTGGTGGTGGTGGAGCCGGTCTGCGTGCGGCCATAGCTGTTGCGGAGTTCGATCCAAAGCTCAGAGTTGCCGTTGTTTCGAAGGTCTACCCGATGCGGAGCCATACGGTGTCCGCGGAGGGCGGAGCTGCGGGCGTTATCGCCGACGACGACAGCCTGGATGAACATGCTTACGATACGGTCTCAGGAAGCGATTGGCTCGGTGATCAGGACGCCATCGAACTGTTCGTCGATCAAGCCCCGAAAGAGTTGCTGCAACTGGAACATTGGGGCTGCCCCTGGAGCCGGACAGACGACGGCCGGGTCGCCGTGCGGCCGTTTGGAGGTATGAAAAACAAGCGAACCTGGTTCGCCGCCGACAAGACGGGTTTTCATATGCTCCACACTCTCTTCCAGACGTCGTTAAAATACGACCCCATCGTCCGCTACGACGAGTGGTTCGTCACGAAGTTGCTGGTTGACGACGGCCGGGTTCAGGGAGTCGTGGCCTTGGAGCTGATGTCGGGGAAGATCCAGGCTATCACTGCGAAAGCAGTGATTCTCTGCACCGGCGGGTGCGGCAAAGTGTTTCCGTTCACCACGAACGCCAACATCAAGAACGGCGACGGGATGGCGATGGCTTACCGGGCGGGCGTCCCTTTAAAGGACATGGAATTTGTCCAGTACCATCCGACGGGGCTTCCTTTTACCGGAATCCTGATCACCGAGGCCACCCGGGCCGAGGGCGGGTATCTGGTAAATAAGGACGGCTACCGGTACCTGCAGGATTACGATTTGGGGACCCCAGAGCCCAAACCCGTGCTGCGCTCGATGGAACTGGGTCCTCGCGACCGGCTCTCCCAGGCGTTTGTCAAAGAGCAGGAGAAAGGACGAACTATGGAGGGTCCTTACGGGCACTACGTGCACCTCGATCTCCGCCATCTCGGAGAAAAGCACATCGACTCCAGAATTCCCTTTGTCCGGGAGCTGTGTCTCAAGTACGAAAACATCGATCCGGTTCGGGAAAAAATACCCGTGCGGCCCGTCATTCACTACGTGATGGGTGGAGTGCATACCGACAACGACGGCGCGACTCCGCTGGACGGATTGTTTGCAGCGGGAGAGGTCGCGTGTGTCAGCATCAACGGCGCCAACCGGCTCGGCTCGAATTCTCTGACCGAACTACTCGTTTTCGGCGGCCGAGCGGGAAAGGCAGCCGCATCTCTCGCTTCCACTCGGAAGGCGCCCGGGAATCACATTATTGCTCAGGCGAACGATGAGAAGAGACGCCTGGAAGAGAAGTTTCTTCGAAAGACGGGCGGGCGGGAACCGATCGCCACGATCCGGAAGGAAATGCAGGCAGCGATGGAGGATGGCGCGGGCATTTACCGTAACGGTGAAGCTCTTGAACGGTCTTCGGAGAAACTTCGGGAATTACAGGATCGGTTCAATGACATCGCGATCCAGGACCACAGTCGCACGTTTAACACCGAACTGGTTTCAGCGCTTGAGTTGGCTTACATGCTCGACGTTGCCGAATCGATCGTGCAATGTGCCGCCAACCGCACCGAATCCCGTGGAGCGCATCAGAGGACGGACTTTCCCGCCCGGGACGACGAAAACTTTCTCGCACATTCTCTGGTGTTTCGAAACGAAGACGGCTCCTCTCGAATGGAGTATCTGCCGGTTAACATCACGCGATGGCCACCGGCCGAACGCGTTTACGGAAGAAAGTAGGTACGGATGACTGACACAATCGTCCTCGAAGTCACACGCTATAGACCGGAACAGGAAACAGAACCGACCGTTCAGGAGTACGAGGTGCCGATCACCCCGGACTGGGTGATCCTCGATGCCTTGAACTACATCAAAGACGACGTCGACGGATCGCTGTCATACCGATGGTCTTGCCGGATGGGGATCTGCGGGAGTTGCGGGATGATGGTCAACGGCAAACCCAAGCTCACGTGCGCCACGTTTCTTGCCGACTATGCGCCCGGACCGGTACGAATCGAGCCGCTCAAGAATTTTCCGATCATACGAGATTTAACGATAGAAATGTCGGACTTCATGACGAAACTGAAGGACGTCAAGCCATGGATCATCCGGGAAGACGAGAAGCCCATCGAGGAAGGAGAATATCTCCAGACTCCAGCCGAACTTGACACATACAAACAGTTCAGTATGTGCATCAACTGTATGTTGTGCTATTCCGCCTGCCCCGTGTACGGCCTGGATGACGCTTTTGCGGGCCCGGCGGTGATCGCGTTGGCACAGCGCTACAACATGGACTCACGCGATCAGGGGGCCTCCGAACGCCTCGGCATCCTGTCGGAGCATGAAGGGATATGGGCTTGTACTTTTGTAGGCGAGTGCACCAAGGTCTGCCCCAAGCACGTAGATCCGGCGGGAGCGATTCAGCAGTACAAGGTGACTGCGACAACGGAATGGTTCAAGTCCCTGCTCATGCCACGGGGAAGCAAATGACCGAAAGGTCCGCGTACACGGAGTTTCGTCCAAAGTGGTACCGCGCTCGCGTTTCCACTTACTGGTGGCTTTCTCAATGGTCATACACGAAGTTCATTTTGAGGGAGTTGAGCAGCGTATTCGTCGGATATTTCATCGTGATTACACTCCTGCAGGTTCGGGCACTGACCCTCGGGGCATCCAGTTACGCCGAGTTGCAGCTTTGGTTGGGTAATCCTCTCGTCATACTGTTGAACACCGTCGGTTTTCTGTTCCTACTCCTCCACACCATAACCTGGTTCAACCTAACGCCACGAGCGATCGTTCTCCGTCTCGGCGGAAAACGCGTTCCCGACATTCTGATCATCGCCCCAAACTACGTCGCGTGGGTGGTGATATCAGGTGTCTTAGCCTGGGTTATCGTAGGAAGCTAGAATGGCCAACAAATCAAATGTCGCTTTCTTTTGGGCACTGTTCAGCGCTGGGGGTGTTGTCTCCGCTTTTCTGTTGCCCGTGCACGTGTTTTTGTTCGGGCTAGCGTTCCCGCTGGGTTGGATTGCCTCTCCCAGCCACGAGAGCCTGCTCGCTTTACTCCAATCGCCTGTGACCCGAATTTACCTGCTCGTCCTCTGCGTACTGTCGCTTTTTCACTGGGCGCACCGGTTTCGCTACACACTCTACGACGGTGCACAAATGAAACACCTCAATGAAGTGATTGTTGTTCTGACTTACGGGGGTGCCACGCTGGGGTCCGTTGTGGCCATTTACCTGCTCTTGAACGTGGGGTGAACAGGACCGAACACTGCCGCACAGAGGCATAGAGAGCGCTAAACCTATCCCTTGTAACCCTGCCCTACACTCCGCGACACGAAATCGAGATCAGAAATAGATTCGAGCAACATCCCGTAAGCGCCTTTGGTTGACCGTTGTCGGGAGGCGGATTGTTCCTTGGGGATTTCTCTGCCACAACAGGATTTGAAGTTCCCGCCGGATGCGGTTGAAATAACCAAGGGCGGCGCTCCGTACTCGGAGAAATTCTCCCTCTTCAAGCCCCATCTCCTCGACTTCCTGAATCCAGCCCCGGACCACGGCATCCTGTTCAGCATCCGCATCGACAATCAGGCGCGAACCTTCGATGCCCTCGATACGCAGATCGACCTGCCCCCACCAACCCGCTTCGACTATTTTGGCATCGAGCCACGTCATCAGCACCAGGAGGCCCGGAAGGTCTCCGGTAGCAACCCGCCCCGCGGAAAGGCTCGGCGTGGAATCCTGGTCCCCGCTCGTCCAGGCGCTGAGCCTCCGTCGAAGGTTTGGAAGGTCCGCACCCGGAGCAAAGACGAGGAGGCGGTCAGGGCGAACTTCTCCAAGCTGGTCGAACACTGCGTCGTTTGGAGGATCTGAAAACGACCATAAGCTTCCGTTGTTCCCAACCTGTGCTTCACCGCCCGGTAGCGCGCCTTCGAATCGACCGGCGACGAATATGCCGTAAGCAGGATCCTCTGCCAGTGTGACGCCCGACGCGAGGCGCTCCACCTGGACGGGCGATGAATCCGGAAAAGCGACGGTGTCGAAAGCAGGCACCGGAACACGGCCGGGAGCCAGACCCAAAGGAGGGGGAAGGGGCTGAACCGGCACGATCGCTTCGCTGAGACTTTCGACGCTCACCTGCGGCTGCTCGAAAGCGGGTGGCCACGTCGCAACCACACGCCCAAGGGCGTCAAAATCCCGAACGGCCGAGCGGAAACTCTCCGCGGTCAAGCTGATGAGCGCAGCCCGACCGGCTTCTAACGAATCCCAGAGGTCATGTGCCCCAAACCATTCGAGCGAGCTTCGTTGCCCGAGGTAAGCTCTGGCTGAATCCACCGCACGTCGCAGTTCACCCGGATCCGGGTTGCGGTACTGCATTCCGGTGATCTGATCCAATAGCTCGTCCCTCACATCTTCGGAATAGGTCGGAATCTCCACAGGAATCTCGATCCAATGTAAGACCGGATCCACGCCAAGCCCGAAGCGAAACCGGGCGGACGGATCCGCGACCTGCTGCAATGCGCGATCGACAACCAGCGCCCGGAACCAGCCTTCAAAGTGAACGCTCGGAACCGCCCGCGCAAGAACCACGCCGCCCTTGACACGTGAAGGAAAATCCAGCACCGTCTCGACGGACTCCGGCAACACGTTGGTAGCCGGGTTGTGGCTGGCCTCGCGATAATCGATGTCTGCAAGAACGCTTAGGGCCGATTGCGGCAGCCTTTCGGAGGTGATGACGTAGGCTCGGTTGGTCCCGAAATTTTCATCAAAGTATGTCTCCAGATCGTCAATCCGCAAGCGATCGATTTGATCCGCGCTCGCAGGATCAGACCAAAGATAGGGGTAATCCCGGAGCAGGGCTGCACCAACTTCTCTGTCCAACTCATCACTAAACGCGTCTGTCTCCGCCCCAACAGCAAGCCGAAGTTGCCGGCGTGCATACTCGAACATTTCAGGTTCGAAGGCAGGTTCAGCAAAATACGAACCGACCTGCGTCAACACCGCTCCAACCAGGTTATTGGGTACACGCACGCGCATCCCGATCCGATCCGGCTCTGTGATGAACTCGAACTCCCCGCCACCCAGATGCGCCACCAGTGCCACAGAACGCGCGGCCACGGAAGCGGAAAGATAGAATCCAGCGAGGTCTGCGACACCGGCCGGATAGCCGGGCTCGTTTCGGAAACCGACTGTGTAACCGAATGCGATTTCCGTGTTGTTTCCGTCGTCCCCCTCATCTAAAGAATGAGGCAGATAAATCGCGCGCACGCCGTTTGTGAACCGTTCTGCATCAATGGAAGGGAAATCGACCAGCGGTGTCGGGCTTGGGGCCTGTGCGGCCCCCTGGACCTCGAACCCAGCCCACAGTGCACCCCACATCAGCCAGAGCATGAGACTTCTAGACGCAGACACCGGTTGAGACTAGCCCTTGTAGGGCAGTATTTTCAAGGACGATCGATTGTGCTAGTGTGGGCAATTCGATTCTACGTAAAGGCTCGCAAGGCTCTTCCCGCTCTGGGGCGACCTGCCCCCATACGACTTGAGCGTGGGACAACTGGCCGACCGCTTGTCGACCTTCAACCGTTCTGTGCGGACCGAACGAGCCAACCGAAGAAGGAGTTCTGAGTGAAAGTCTATGAGGGCAAGTCCATTCGCAATGTTTGTTTCGTCGGGCATGGAGGTACGGGAAAAACCTCGCTGATTTCAGCGGCTTTGTTCACGAGTGGAGCGACCAACAGGCTCGGTAGCGTCGACGACGGAAACGCACCCACCGACTATGACGAGGAAGAAATCGAACGCAAAATGACCATTTCGACGAAGATGGCATTCTGCGAGTGGAAGAAGCACAAGATCAACATGCTGGACACGCCGGGCTTCGGAAACATGATCCAGGAAGCACGTGCGGCGATGCGCGTAGCAGACACAGCCATCGTAGTCGTCGATTGTATTTCCGGCGTTCAGGTGCAGACGGAGAAGGTATGGCAATTTGCGGAAGAGTTCGACGTGCCTCGGTTCGTTCTGATCAATCGTGTGGATCGGGAACGGGCCAGTTTCGAACAATCCCTGGCCTCAGTTCAGAGCGGGCTTGGCCGGACATGTGTGCCCGTCCAGATTCCACTGGGCACTGAGGGGGACTTTCGTGGGGTCGCGGACCTGGTTCGAATGAAAGCGCATCTCTACGAAGCCGATGCCAGCGGAACATTTTCCGAGGCCGACATACCGGAAAAATACGCGGCGCTTGCTAACGAACACCGCGAAAAGCTGATCGAACTCGTCGCCGAAAGTGACGACGCCCTGATGGAAAAGTTCTTCGATGAAGGCAGCTTATCCGATGAAGAATTGATCGCGGGATTGAAAGCGCAGGTGCGCAACCGTGCCATCTATCCGGTTCTGTTCTCGTCGGGAATAGGCAACATCGGCGTGTCCTCACTGCTGAACGCGATCGTTGATGTCGCGCCCGACCCGACATATGTGGAGCAGGTCCAGGGAAAGGATCCGGACGGTGGTGAAACGGAAAGATTAATTTCTGATGACGAGCCGTATTCAGCCTACGTGTTCAAAACAATCTCGGACCCGTTCACCGGCCGGATCTCGATCTTCAAAATGTACTCGGGAACCTTGACGGCCGAAGTGCAACCGTACAACGTCAACAGAGAATCGACGGAGCGAATCGGCCACATCATCCTCCTTCAAGGCAAGGAGCCGGTCCAGGTGCCTCGCATACATGCGGGGGACATTGCGGCCGTTGCGAAATTCAAAGACACTCATACCGGCAATACCCTGGCTGACATAACCAAACCTGTCATTTATCCAGCTGTGGTGTGGCCCGAACCGATGATTTCGTTTGCTGTCGAACCCAAGTCGAGAGGCGACGAGGAGAAAATCAGCACTGCAATTCAGAAGATCATCGAGGAAGATCCCGGTCTCCGCTACGCACGCCAACCGCAGACCGGGCAATTCCTGCTTTCAGGCCAGGGGCAGATGCACGTCGAGATTGGGGTTTCACGCCTCAAGAAGCGCTATGGAGTCGAAGTGAAGTTGCACCCTCCCAAAGTCCCTTACCTGGAAACGATCCGGGGGAAGGCCGACGTCCAGGGAAGGCACAAGAAGCAGTCGGGCGGTCACGGCCAGTTCGGCGATTGCAAGATCCGCGTCGAACCGCTTCCGCGCGGCGGGGATTTCGAATTTGTCGTCGAAATCTTTGGAGGCTCCATTCCGAAGCAGTATATTCCCGCCGTTGAAAAAGGAATTCAGGAAGCCCGCCTCAAAGGCATGCTCGCAGGATTTCCGACCGTCGATTTCAGGGTCACGCTCTACGATGGCTCCTTCCATGCGGTTGACTCCTCGGAAATGGCATTCAAGATCGCAGGACGGCTTGCCTTCCGGAAAGCCATCGAGCAGGCCAGACCCGTCCTGCTCGAACCCGTGATGAACGTCGTCATCGACACACCTGAAGATTACGCTGGCGATCTAATGGGAGATCTCAACAGCCGGCGGGGGCGCGTTCAGGGTATGGAAGTGAAAGGAAACACCACCGTGATCAAGGCCCAGGTGCCGCTCGTTGAGATGCTGACATATGCCTCAGACCTGACGTCCAAAACGGGCGGCCATGGAAATTACACCATGGCCTTCGATCACTACGATGAGGTCCCGGCCCAGTTGGTTGAAAAGGTGATAGCCCATGCCAAGGCAGAGGCCGCGGGCGAGGAAGAGGAGGACGAGTAGGAAACTCTGGTCGTACTACAGCGGCGGCCCCGAGGCCATCGCGGCCGCGGTGCCGTAAATCTCCCAAGCCGCGACAGGCTGATCCGACATCAGACGGATATAGCCCCCGCTCTGATTCCCGAATCCCGGGATCAACTCGTTCAGAAGACGGGCCACATGGCCGTTCGCGGGAATCGACACCGTTCCGCTTCCCGATTGCATTCCCGAAGCGTCGAATACTTCGATCGTCACCTCGGCCGCCGAACCTACTGCCGCGATCGCAATTCCGGTAAAGAATCCCTTTTCGTTCGCGACATGAGGGAAAACGATCTCGGTCGCTGCCTCAACCGCTGCAATCGTAACCACGGATTGATCGGTTTCGATGTCGATAACCGCCGCGACATTCCCACCGCTGAAGAATCCCGTTACATCCACTCGAACCGCATCCGTTTCGATCTCCGTTGCAGAGACCGGAAATAATTCCCCGAGTGAAACGCGCGTCGCGGCCCGCCCTCCAAGCGGGACTGACGAAGTTCTTGACCCGAATGTGATCGATGCGCTTGACGGCGCAGCGCTCGCATTGGCCAGGCTGATCCATGAGCGATACCCTCCACCCACAACTGCGTGGGGAAAGATCAGGGACGTTCCGGGATCGGAAACCGACTCGCCAAGCCCCAGGTTGCCATCGGTACCGAAGCGCTCAACACCCGCAATTGGAGTTGGCGCCGTTATCCGGACCGGACCCGCCAACGGCGTGGTTCTCCGCGATCGTGGCGGAATGTCTAACGGCGAACTTTGCTGGGTGTTCAGATCTGTGATCGTGGCTGTCACCGACTGGGTAGACGGGTTTATGAGTATCGCGTTCGCACCGCTATGAAAGAAAAAGAAGTCCGTCGCGGGCACCGCAGGCGAGGCTCCGTCGAATTCACTGAGATCATTGGCGCCGGTAGCTGTGTAGGAGCGCAGATTATTTTCGGACGCTTCCAACTCGATCCAGCCATCGAAATCGGACAGCCCGAAGATCTCCGATACGAGCCTCGCCCACTGCTGTCCCGGCTCGAGTTGGATCGTAGTCGGATTCCGGACACCGAGACCCATCGGAAGAGAACCATCCGTGTTTACGGCCCGGAGGACGACTTAAAGATCAGACTGGATGAACCCGAAAAGCTTACCGAATGAAGAAGATTCGGAACATACCCGTCTATTAAGAATACTGTTTCGACACGAAGAAACGAAGGCCACCAAACAGCCCATAAATCTTTGTTGTCTTCGCACCTTCGTTTTCAAAAACCGCCCAGTCAGCAGGGTCGGAAGGACGGAGCATGGTAACATCGACGCATAATGGCGGTGAATCCAGAGCTGCTGAAGATTCTAGTCTGCCCGCTTTGCAAGGCTGAGTTGTCGTTGGTACATGACGACGAAGGACTCAAGTGCAGCCAATGCAAGCGTGTCTACCCGATCCGCGACGACATACCGGTAATGCTGGTCAGCGAAGCACAAATAGAGGACGGTTAACCGCGTGTCTCGTCCGATCCGAGACGTCTTCCAAACTCTGCCTCCAAACGCACGAATATTACTGGTCCGTCTCCGTTCCATGGGCGACTGTCTGCTCCTCACAAGCCCCCTGCGAGCACTCAAGCAGGAGTTCCCCGGCTTCAAAATTTCAGTCCTTGTGGATCCCGGGTTTTCGGCGTGCTTCGACTTCAGCCCCGACGTCGATGAAATCCTCGTCACGAGCAATGAGAAATACCAGACGATAGGCCGCCTTCTAATCCGAAGATTCCATGTGATCGTTAATCTGCACGGGGGTCCGACCAGCCTGTCATATTCCTGTGCGGCCTGGGGCCGTCGAATCGGTGTCGAAGGCTATCAATATGACCGACTGTATTCCGGACTCATCCCTCGACCTGCGCCCAATCTGCACACTGTCGAGGCAAGTATGGAGCTGTTTCGGTGGTTAGGGCTGCGGGCAGACATTCCACCCCCTCTTCACTACGCGCCGCATCCGGAAGAGGCCCAATGGGTGCGGGAAACGCTCCGGAATCGACCGTACGTCGTGATCCACCCAGCGACGCGAATGGAAACGAAGCAGTGGTCCGCTGGCGGCTTCGCATCCGTCGGTACCCTGCTGGCCCAAGCCGGTTGGCGCACGGTGCTGACCTCCGGTCCCGGGGAGGAATCTGTCGTCGGTCAAACTGCCCGGGACCTGCCAGATAGCGTGATTTTGTTTGGTCTGACGATTCCCAAACTCGCAGAACTGATCCGGGGGGCGCGCCTCTACGTCGGAAACGACTCTGGTCCGATGCATCTGGCGGCCGCTGTCGGCACTCCCACGCTGGCCGTATGGGGCTCCTCGGACTCCCGGCGGTGGCGACCGTGGGGCGTCGCCCACCGCGTCGTCCAAAACCCCTTCGACTGTAATCCCTGCCCGGGTTACCGCTGCGACGTTGCTGAAACGCCGCTTTGCATCGAGTCCGTCACAACCCGGCAGGTGAAGGATGCCGTCCAATCATTGCTCCAGGAGACGGGAAGACATACTCCAGCCTTGGCGACACAATAAAACGGAAACCAGGAACCGAGCAAGCCATGGAACGTGAACGCCTCGAACAATTACTGCAGGACTTCCCGAACAAGAAGATCGTAGTCGTGGGTGACATCATGCTCGACGAGTTCACCTGGGGGGAGGTCAAGAGAATCTCTCCGGAGGCGCCCGTACCCGTGGTCGAAGTCATCAAAGAAACCCAACAGTTGGGAGGCTCGGCCAACGTCGTGGCGAACATAAAGGCACTCGGCGGTCACCCGATTACGATCGCCGTCACAGGTCGGGACGCTGCGGCCGAACGCCTGCAGGTGTTGTATCGCGGTCTTGAGATCGATTCGAGTTATCTGGTCGCCGACAATCGGCGGACGACGATCAAAACTCGCATCATTGCCCACAACCAGCAGGTTGTCAGGACGGACCGCGAGGACCGGACACCGCTGCCTTCAACGATCAGTCAAGAGCTTGCGAAACATTTCCTGGACGTCCTGCCTCGATGTGACGCAGTCATCGTTTCCGACTACGACAAAGGAGTCGTCAACCCGGAACTGCTCGCTGCGATCCTACCGGAGGCCGAGCGGGCCGGCGTTCCGGTCTTTCTCGACCCCAAGGTTCATCATGCCGACTACTACAAGCCGACGACTTTGGTCACTCCGAACCAGAGGGAGGCCGAGCTTCTATGCGGCAAGCGAATTTTCGACACAGCAAGCCTTGAGGAAGCCGGCCGCCTGCTGCTCGACCGATTCGAATGCCCGTACATCCTGATCACCCGTGGGTGGGAAGGCATGTCACTGTTTGAGGAGAAGGCGATCCATCATTTACCGGCGGCTGCTCGGGAAGTCTTTGACGTCAGTGGCGCGGGCGACACGGTCATAGCCGCCCTGACAATGGCGGCTTCGTGCGGAGCTTCAATGGACGATGCCGCTCGTATTGCGAACGCGGCGGGCGGCATCGTCGTCGGTAAAGTCGGCACGGCAACGTTGACTCCACGAGAGCTCATCGAGCGCGTCCATTCCGACACCGCGAATTAACTACAGCCCTTCGACCCCGTGTCTTCTGGCAAGTCTGTACTTCAATCGAACTTCGTGCGCGGTGATTTGCGCAATCCGGTAGCCTGCAGCACCGTCGAGAAATCCCAACTTCCAGAGGTACATCTTTAGGAAACGCAGTCCTGGGCTGAACCTGGAACGCCACCACAGTCCCGACTGAGAGGCGCTGCGGATTTTTTCCGCGCCGAGTCTCGCGTATGTCTCTGCACGGTCTCTATGTTCCTGAACTGTGTAGTAGGAATAGTGGTGTATATCGCCCCTCAACCAGGTCACCCCAGGATCGCCTTGGAACTTCAACCCTTCGTGGACAGGGTCATCCGTCCAAGTCGTGATCGCCGCGGGAAAGAGACGGATTTTCCGGTTGGGATACCATCCCCCGTGCCGAATCCACTGCCCACAATAACTTGCTAGACGGGAAAACTCGTAGACGCCATCGAGACCTGCATCTCGTCTCTCGACGATCGAAGCCCGAAGTTCATCCGACAAAGCTTCGTCGGCATCCAGTGACAAAATATGGCTATGAGTCGCCTGAGAAATACCGAAATTCTTCTGGCCGCCATATCCTTCCCAGGTGTGGGTAATCACCCTCGCTCCTTTTGCTTCCGCAATCTCACAGGTCCTGTCATGGGAGCCCGCGTCGATGACCATTACCTCGGCTGCAACGCCAACGAGAGAATCCAGGCAACGCCCGATGTTTTTTTCTTCGTTGAGTGTTATGACGACGGCAGTGATGGGTGTCATGGATTGTTAAGCGACAGGATGCTTGCGGGACGGACACTAATTTGTGGAATTCCCTGGTCTCGTAGATCGATTATCTTCTGCCAGAGTACTTATTTTCGGGAGCAAACGAGAGCAGGAGGGTTTCTTTATCTACAAGGATAGCAATGGGAAACCCACTGTTGACGGTTGCATAAACAGTAACCGAGGAGCCCCTGTTGTTGGAATCGATCACATCGAAATTTTCCAGCCCCGTTGTATAGAAACCATCGTCGCCCCAGTCTTCGAGGAAGTCTTCCAAATCATAGCGCTCGTCGCCATCCCACATGGCGTAGGCATCCTCAAACTGATCGGCCTCAATGGCTTTAAGAAAGGCCGAGACCCTCGATTCCTCTCGGTAGTTGATAAACCTGTACAGGCCTCCACCAATCACCAAAAGCGTCAGGAGCAGTGCGACGGGAACCTTGAGTCTATCCTTGAGCGCGCGTGCTTTCCGAGGTTCCGGGTGATCGTCATAGAGGAGACTGCCGATGAGTTTTTCAGCCATGTCTGTACGTTATTCTACCGGAAACCATTGCTCCAATTCGGCGGGACTCACCCGAACACGGGACTGAATGATTCGTCGCTTTTCCCAGAGTCGGGGAAACTGTCCTATCACGTACAGCAATCCGGGAATCGACGACCACTCGTTCAGCAACACATATCCCACGACTGCGAGATCACGAGCCGTGATTGACCAGAAGTACTTCCGGTACAGGCCGGGCGTCATGTTGTTGATCCTGAGGATGAATCTGTTCTTCACCGAGTGCATGTTGATGGTCGGCGAAAGATGGGACCGCGCCTCAGGCGTCACACGGCGTCGATGACGGGCGATCGCCCTGGGAACGTACTGCGATTCCCAGCCCATCAAACAGCAGCGCCAAGCCAGATCGGCGTCTTCCCGATAGGCGAAAAAGTCTTCGTCAAAAAAATCTCCTTCGATCGCAACATCTTCCAGACATGCATACCGGTACATTGCGGCCGCGCCGCTGGCTCCGAAGACAGGGCCGGGGCTCTCATACTGCCCCGTGTCCGACTCCCCCGCACCGCGGTCCAGATGCCTTTGGTTCGCAGTCATCGTGATACCCGTCGAGTCCAGGGTGACACCATCCATCCGGAGAAGCTTTCCGGTCGCCGATCCCACTCGCGGCGCGTTTTCCAGTGCCCGAACCAGTTCCTCTACGAAAGTCGGTTCCAGAATCGTATCGGGATTGAGAAACAGGACGTAAGGTGCAGGAAAATCGCGGGCCAAGCGGTTGTGTCCGGCGGCAAAACCCACGTTCGTTTCCGAACGAACGATGTCGACATCGAAGTCTTTCAGCAAGTCGATGGAATCGTCTTCAGAGGCATTGTCGAGGGCTCGCACGCGGATATCTCCGTAAGTCTGACGTGCCACGCTCTCGAGACATTGCCCGATGTCAGACGCGCTATTGAAAGTAACAATTTGAACGGAGACGTTCATCGCTCGGAAGGAATCACCCCTTCACCTGACAGGCGGGTCGCCCAGATTCGTTGATTCGACGAAATGGAACGTAGGTGTCGAGGGACACAGGGCACGGCACCCGATTTGATTCGAACTGATTGAATCTATTTCCGCATGTCTAACTTTCCGGGAAAAAGCCGACGCTTCGGAACCGGTCATTCCAGTCATCTTCATCCCTCGCCGGAGACGAACGTGCGATCGCGGTTCGTGTAGTGGGTGTTGTAGTACGCCAGATAGGACTCGTCTTTCACCTCCCGAAGCCAGTCCTGATGGGATCGGTACCATTCGATTGTAGCCGCGATTCCCGATCTAAAATCGGTCTCGGCGGACCAACCCCACTCGGCTTCGATTTTTGAACAATCGATGGAGTATCGATGATCGTGGGCTGGACGGTCTGTGACGAATTCAATTAGAGACTCGGGACGCCCCATCACTCCAAGCACCTGTCGTACCAGGTCGATATTGGCAACTTCTTCACCGCCGCCAATGTTATACACCTCTCCATCCCTGCCGCGGGTGATCGCTGCCCAAACACCCCGGGAATGATCGTCGACGTAAATCCATTCGCGGCGATTCAGCCCTTCGCCATAAACTGGAATTGGCGTTTCATCCATTGCGTTGGTAATCATCAACGGAATGAATTTTTCCGGAAATTGATAAGGCCCGTAGTTGTTGGAACACCGGGTGACAATAGCCGGAAACCCGTGCGTCCTGGCCTGGCTTAATACGATGAGGTCCGCAGCTGCCTTCGTCGCCGAATAGGGGTTGGTCGGATTGATCGGGGTGTCTTCTCGAAAGCGGCCTGCGGGCCCGAGGCTGCCGTAAACTTCGTCCGTCGATATCTGAACGTAACGCGACACGCCGTATTTGCGTGAGGTATCGATCAGGCACTGGGTCCCGACAACATTCGATCGTACGAATGGAGCCGCGTCTAGAATCGACCGGTCCACATGCGTTTCCGCGGCGAAATTCACAACAACGTCAACCCTGTTCTGATCGAAGACTCTCCGGAGTTGCTCTTCGCCGGCAATATCTCCGCGCACGAACGCGTAACGATCGTCGGAGGCCACTTCCTCGTTGTTTCTGAGATTACCGGCGTAGGTCAAGAGGTCGTAGTTGATAACCCGGACATCGGTTTCGGCGCCGAGGACATAACGAATGAAGTTCGATCCGATGAATCCGGATCCGCCCGTCACGAGAATTGTCTGAGGGCTGTCTCCCATCTCTCTTGAACTATCTCTCTATGAGCGCCAACGCCGATTTGCGTATGGTCTCCATGGAAATCTCGGTAGAAGAACCACCCCGCTGACCCGCTACAAGGATGTTCGTTCTCAGCAAGGAATCGAATGTCCCGGCGTCGGACCACCAGCCATCGACAATTTCGAAGCTCATCTGGCCGGACTCGATATAGGCGTTATTGACGTCCGTGATCTCGAGCTCGCCCCGGCCGGATGGTTTGAGCGTCTTGATGATCTCAAAGACCCGGGCGTCATACATATAGATACCGGTGACGGCATAATTGGACTTTGGATCTGCAGGTTTCTCCTCGATGTTGACCACGCGGTCCCCTTCAAGAACCGCAACTCCGAAGCGCTGAGGGTTATCGACTTCCTTCAGGTGAACTCTCGCCCCACCGCCCAGGGCTGCGTACGCCTCGGCCGACTGTTTGAGACTCTTCTCGTATACGTTGTCTCCGAGAATGACGCAGACTGAATCTTTGTCCGCAAAATGCTCTGCGAGGGACAGCGCATCGGCGATGCCGCCCTCTCCCTCCTGGTAGGTATAATCCAGATGTTTGAGACCGAAGCCCTTGCCGTTACCCAACAGTTTGAGGAAATCTCCCGCGTTGTTGCCTCCGGTCACGATAAGGATTTCGTAGATACCGGCATCGACCAGGCTCTCGATGGGGTAATAGATCATCGGCCGATCGTAGATCGGTAGCAGGTGTTTGTTCGTAATCTTCGTTAGAGGATGGAGCCGGGTGCCGAGCCCACCCGCCAATACGATTCCCTTCATATGACCTTCCGTTTCAGCTGCCCGTGGCGGCGAAGAATCGGGATTTTTGCTCTTTTCATACTCGTGGCGCTACCACGTCTGCACAACCTTGCTCTTCACTGATTGAAAAAGCTTTGGAAACCTTTGTGCAACTCCCAAAGGTCCACCTTGGAAGACACTTCCAGGGGAGAGTGCATGCTGACGATGCCAATGCCAACGTCGATGACATCCATGTTCTGACCCGCAAACCAGGCCGCAATCGTCCCGCCGCCGTAACCGGCATCATAGGAGTGAGTTTGCCACCGAACGCCGGACCCGTCGAGCACCCCTCGAATCTTGGCGAAGAACTCTGAGTTGGCTTCCCGTCCTGCGCCGTACTCCTTCACCACCAGACCGTAGCCCAGCCGGGACGTTAACTCTTCGTTCTGGGGGCCAGGAAACAAGGGATTCAACGCGGTCGTGGTGTCGCTGACCATCACCTCGGTGTTGGCGTAGGCGTGACGCAACAGCAGATCGTTGAACTCTCCCGACTGCGAAGCGATTATCTCGGAAACAAGTGTCGTAAACCACGCGGAATTGACTCCCGTATTCCAGGACGCGGTCTCTTCGTTGTTTACCGCGTATGCAACCACCGTGTAGCGTGGTGTCCCGATTTCAGCAATCGACCGCAGGCTGACATATGCGGTCGCTCGATCGTCCTGTCCGTACGCGGCAACCAGCGCCCGGTCGAGTCCGACGTCTCTCGGCACCGTTGCGGGGACGATCTGAATGTCGGCTGAGAGGAAATCTCTGGCGTCGATCCCGTAATCGTCCGCAAGCAGGGCAAGCAGACGGGCCGTCGCATCTTCGTGGCCACTATCCGGGTCAGGAGGCAGAGAAGCAATGATGGGCTCCAGTTCTTCACTACGGAGCACCTCGCGCTGCGTCCTGTCCCGGTAGTCCGCATCAACGTGGGGGGCGAGATCTGTTATCAGGAGAATAGGGTCATCCGCTTGCGTTCCCACCTCGATCCAGAGGGTCGTTCCGTCTGGCTTGTCCACCCGCCCGATCATGGCCAGTGGAACGTTCGCCCACTGGTAGTTCTTGATTCCACCATGCACCTGAGTATCGACGGTAACGATTCCACTCCGCTCACGCAGTGGGCGGGTCTTGAACTCGATCCTCGGCGAATCAATATGCGTGTTGACGATTCGCAGCCCTTGATCCAGCGGTTCTGAACCGATAACAAACAACACCAACGTGCGGTCTCGATTCACCGCGTACCACCGGGAACCGGGAATCAAAGCAGCAGCGGTGACGTTTCCAGACCAGGCCCTGAAATCTTCCGATTCCGCAAACTCGACACCCTCACGGACAAACCACATCTCGCTCTTCGCTCGACCTATAAAGTCCTTGAAGTCTTCCCCGAAGGCCATAACGTCGGACCGCTCCTGCGCGTTCAGTTCGGGCCATACAGGGCCGAATCCGAAATCCTGGCCGCTGGCGGGAACCGTAAACAGAAGCGCCATTGCAAAACCGATCAACTGGGATTTCATAGTTTTACTCCGCAGTTTCCAGTGGTAGGTAAAGTGGAAGCAAATTGTATCGCACTATCAAAAATGGCTGTCCCCTTTTGCTATGCGTTCCGGATACCCGTTGCCATCATCTCTTCAAACAGATCTTCGTATTGACGGGTGACTTTTCCCCACGAATACTGCGTCTGAACTCGCGACCGCGTTCGCCTGCGGTAACGGGCGACGCAGTCCGGATCTGCCAACACCTGTTGTAGCAACTCCGTGAGGTCTGTTGCATCGTTGAAATAGAGACCCGTGGAATCGAGAACTTCACGATGTTCGGGATTGTCCTTGGCCAGAACGCAGTTACCGGCTCCCATCGCTTCGAGGAGGGCCGGATGGGTACCACCCACTTCAGTCGCCTGGAAATACAGGTACGCATGAGACCTCAATTCCAGGCAGCCGTCTCCGTATATGGCTCCGGTAAACTCCACACGGGAGTCGGCCATCGACTTCAATTGCCGGATATAGCCCGCGGCATATGGGGCGTCGCCGACGATAACGAGGGGCATCGAAGTCTCCACCCTCCCGTAAGCTTCGATAACCAGGTGGGCGTTGTTCTCTAGTTCCAATCGGCTCACGTAGAGGAGGAAGTTCCGGCTTTTGAGGCCGAGAGCTTCGATGAACTCCGTACTCTCTTGTCGGCGGCAATCCGCTCCGTAGGCGATCATCACCGACGGCGTATCGTGGCGGTCCAGGAAGTAGTCCGCGATGATCCCGGCATCCGTAACGGCAACGGTGGGAAGCAAACTGGCCAGGTGCTCTGAGATTCTGTAAAATGTCCGGCCGGCGACGCCCCACTTTCCGCGTTTTCTCTCAATGCCGTCAACGTTGAGCGCTACGGGAATTCCGCCCAGGCGGGGAACGATTGAGAAAACGGCGTTGGCGGCGTTACACATCAAAATGATGTCATAGTCGGCAAATAGGGCGTGGAAGACAGAGAGAAACGTGTGGGCCACGGTATCCAGATGCTTCGTGGGGATCGTTGGAAGAATCACGAGCCGGACGCCACGGTACACCCGGGACGTATGTCTCACGTTGTTGCTACGGCCATACACGGTGACTTGATGGCCCCGCTCGACCAGGCGTGTGGACAACTCTTCGGCGAAGGTTTCGAAACCCCCGTAGTTGGCTGGAATACCTCGGGTGCCGACTATAGCTATTTTCATTAAGAGTCAGCGATTTCGATATGAAACTTTCCCCAGACCGCTTTCTTCAAGTCACCGAGACTTCTGCCACGGGCTGTTAGGGCCAGAAGCGGACGTTTGCTTGCATCTGACTACTTCAAAGATCTTTGGATAGCGCTACTCTGAGCGTGCCATTATAGCCGCAGCCCCACATCGGGCAAAAAGCGGGCAAGAAACGGATCAACAATGAAGGACATCCTCCAGGAACTCGAAACGATCCTGCCGGACGGCGTTCGGCTTCTCGAACGCATAGTCAATCTGGAATCACCCAGCTACGACCGGGCACTGGTCAATCGACTCGTTCAGTTGCTGGCCGACGAATTCGGAAAGCTCGGCGCCGCAACCACTCGCATGCCCGAAGAAGATCGAGGCGACCACATGTTGATTCGTTTCCCAGGCGAAAGCGATACGCCAATCATGCTTCTGGGACATACCGACACGGTCTGGCCGAAAGGCACGCTGGTCGAACGTCCGTTCACGATAGACGGTGACATCGCGACCGGCCCCGGAGTATTCGACATGAAGGCCGGAATCGTAATGATGTGGATGGCCATGCGCACGCTCCTTCAAGTTCGGGGAAAGTTGACACATCCCATATCGATTCTCCTTATCAGCAATGAGGAAGTCGGGAGTCCAGGCTCCAGAGCGCTCGTCCGGAGTCAGGCCGCCGGGGTCGGTGCCGTGCTGGTGCTGGAGCCGCCATTGCCGGGCGGCACTCTGAAAACGACCCGCAATGGGATGGGACGTTTCGTCGTGAAGGCGGTGGGAAAGGCGGCTCATACCGGCATCAATCCTGAGGACGGAGTTAACGCTGTTGAAGAGATTGCCCACCAGATATTGCGTATCCGGGAACTCGGCGATGTCGGGAAAAAGACGACCGTAACAGTCGCCGTCGTCGAAGGTGGCACCCGTCCCAACGTCGTTCCCGAGGAATGCTTTGTGCAAGTTGATGCACGCACCCCTAGCCAGGAGGAGGCAGAGCGGATCACCACAGCGATAAACTCACTCAAACCCGTTCTTGAGGGGGCACGGCTGGAAGTAGACGGTGCGTTTCGGCGGCCACCGCTCGAGCCTACGCCCGGGAATACGAAGCTTTTCGACTGTGCCCGAGAAATAGCTGGCGAGTTGGGTCGCGAACTCACAGGAGGTGCGACCGGGGGCACGTCCGACGGTAACTTGACCTCGGCCATGGGAGTGCCAACCCTCGATGGCCTGGGGGCCCTCGGACTGGGAGCGCATCAGCTCGAAGAGCGAGTTGAATTATCGTCCCTCCCCTGGCGAGCGGCATTAGTCGCCGGGCTGATCGAACGAATCGGGAAATACCGCGGCCTCCGGTAGTGTCCTAATAGTGGGTGGGTTTTGAATTTCGCTTCTTAGGATGCCGGTTTCGCGTTTTCTTCTTTAGGGGCGGCCGATTCTGTTTTGGCGGCATCAATAGCATCGATCTGTCTCTGAAGATAGCCGATTAGATTACGCGCCATTTGGTGTGGCATTGATACACCGACAAGAGGCCTAACTATAACGATGTCTTTATCTGATGGGTTGGGAACGAACTCGCCGAAGACTATTCTAAATTCTAAAGGATCATGCATCAGTCGCAAAACGCTGGCATGCTTATACTCAACGCTAGTGAACAGCTGATTTATGAGGCGGAAGTTACCCTCGGCTTCTTCCTTGCTCACCTCTTCCCTCGAAAAACGAATATCATTATCTGGCATGTAATATCGTTCCATCCGTACCTGTCTCTTTGCCCCAGAGCGAAGATTTCGATGAACCTCCATGTGGCTCGTTCTGTGTCACAGAATCGGCGAGAAAAGTAATCTCTCCCGTCTGCTGAAATTCTTGAAGCACTGGTTCCTTTCCCGAACCTACAGCCACAGAAAGATGCGGAACCGCTTCCAGTGCGCCGCTAGTTCCAGCGGACGGCGCACCGGCGCTATTGGCAGCATATTCTTGCGACTCCTCAAGTCCTTGCCTATGAAATTCTGGATCTTCCGAGAAAGAAACTCTCTCAAAGCTAGCTGATCCCTGAACGCCAAGATCTGATTCAAGAGAGCCGAAATCTTCGAATGATACCCTCAGCCGTAAATCGAAAGCCTTAGCCAGCCTTTTCAGCGTGTTAATGCTCCAAGCTGAATAGTTGACGTCTTCAAGAACGGAAATTCTGGGCTGCGCCATAGCCGAGAGATCTCCAAGCGCGGCCTGGGACAGATTCCTTTGCTCTCTTAAAACCTTAATCTGCATGGCGATCATTGAGTTTAAGTGTGCTTCTGCAAAGGCATGGCGATATTCATGGTCTTTCATATCGCTGTCGTGTCGCAATTCTTCAAAAATTTCATTCATCGAAAACGTCTCCTCTTCATATTTCGGAGAAGTATCAGTCTGTTCTCGTCGGCGATATTGGGAGCGTTTACCGGATCTAGCTCGCCGTCTCGTTCAACTGCTCCGAATAGAAATGTGAATTCAGCGTCATTATCGATTGGTCCAACGCAAATCATTGGTCGTAACGCTCTTGTTGGCGTGTTCACCCTAAACTTTCGGATATGCCGAAAAAGAGGACCGGTAAGCAGCCCGGCTGGAAGGTCCGGACCATACTGCTTCAAAAGCAGGACTTTTTGCTTAAAAGCAGCGATGTCACTCGGTTGTAGATCTACAGAACGTATCCAAACGCCAATGACACTTGTCACGCAATCCGCTTCCGTAAAGTCGTAAACACGCCACGCCACAGTAATTATATAGAAAATATTATAATTACGCTTGCTTTATTAGCATAATAATATTATTATATATCACATCATGCAGAAAACAAGAGGCCAGCAAGCTCGGAACAAGCCGCTGGCCTCTTTGTTTCTCATATGCCCCTGTACCTCAGACGCACAGAGGTGCCGGCTGCTAACCGGCTCGTCGCGGGTTGGAGTCCCGCCAGGGGCACTCGTAAACCGTCCCGCCAGCAGCGTGAACTGCCGACGGGACATATCCCAAGCCGAAGCCAAGGACAGGGTTGATAGACCCACTGTCATTTTGGATGGCTTGAACCACGAAAGGCAAGTTCAAAATGACATGTCACAACTGCCAGAACCGATCCCACAAACACGGTAAGGACCGAAACGGTGTTCAGCGCTACCGATGCCTTCCCTGCAAACGCGTGTTCCTCGATCCAAATCACGAACGCCCACTAGGACGAATGCGGATCGATCAGGACAAGGCCGTGCTGGCCCTGAATCTCTTGGTAGAGGGAAACTCAATCCGCTCCACCGAACGCCTCACGGGGCTGCATAGGGACACGATCATGGACCTTCTAACTCTGGCCGGTGCACGTTGCGAACGCCTGATGAACGAACGAATCCGCAATGTTCCAGTCAGTGCGGTCCAGGCCGACGAGATGAGTTATAACCGAATCTGGTGTTTGAGGGATTGAATAAGAGCGGCGTATCTGGTTGATTTGTTGTGACAAAACTTCAAAGCAACCATAGGAGATACGCCACTGTGAGCAAGAGTAACGTGAATGGACCGGAAGGTCGAGAAACGATTGAGGATCCAGTAACAGAACTACTACGAGTTGGGGCACAGCAACTGATCCAACGCGCAGTGGAAGCCGAATTGGCAGAGCTGCTATCCCAGCACGGTGGCCGGCGAACTGAGACAGGAAACGCCGGGGTGGTACGCAACGGTTATCTGCCGGAACGCGAACTGCAGACGGGATTGGGTCCGGTAACAGTCCAAATCCCGAAGGTCCGTGCCAAGACGGGCGAAGCTGTGACGTTCCGATCGGCCCTGGTACCACCGTACATTCGGAAGACGAAGTCGCTGGAAGCAGCGGTGCCGTGGTTGTATTTGAAAGGCGTTTCCAGCGGCGAGATGGGTGAGGCCCTAAAAGTTCTTGTCGGTCCCCAGGCGCAGGGTCTGTCGGCGAGCACGGTATCGCGGTTGAAACAGGTTTGGGGCGAACAGTACCGCCTCGGATGCGAGGAGCGTTTGGATGCAGATCGCTGGGTCTATGTCTGGGCCGACGGCATCTACAGCGGACTTCGGGCGGAACAAACCAAGTTGTGTGCATTGGTCGTGATCGGCGTGAATGAACGCGGAGAGAAGCGTTTCCTGGCGATCGAAGACGGTGTACGGGAATCGACACAGAGTTGGCGCGAGGTCTTGTTGAAGCTGAAGTCCCGTGGGATGAATGTTCCGAAGTTGGCCATCGGTGACGGTGCGATGGGGTTCTGGGCCGCACTGGAGGAAATCTATCCCGAGACACGTCAACAACGTTGCTGGATGCACAAAGTCATGAACGTCCTCAACTGCCTGCCCAAGTCGGTCCAGGCGAAGGCGAAACAGGCCCTGCACTCGATCTGGCAGGCCGAGACGAAGGCAGACGCCGAGAAGGCATTCGACTTGTTCATTGAAACCTATGAACCGAAGTATCCGAAAGCCACACTCTGCCTGCAGAAAGACAGAGAGGAACTGCTGGCCTTTTACGACTTTCCGGCCAAGCACTGGCAGAGCATCAGAACGACGAATCCCATTGAGTCGACCTTTGCCACCATTCGACACCGAACGAAGCGATCCAGAGGTTGCCTGACACGGGATGGCATGCTGCACATGATGTTCAAACTGGGCCAGTGCGCTGAGAACAATTGGCGACGATTACGAGGATTCGATGATCTGAGCAAGGTAATCATCGGAGTGAAATTCAACGATGGTGTCGAAGCGACACAAGTCGATCAGGCCGCCGCTTGAATCAATCTCCTAAACACCACTTTTGACAATAACTCCGACGAGATTTGGACCTTCGTTAAGAAGAAGGAAAAGCGCCGTCGCTACTCGGAGCGGTTCAACATGAAGATCGGCGACGCCTACACCTTCGTTGGGATCGACGCGGACACAAAGCTTGTGCTGTGCTTCGAACTGGGCCGTCGAGATACGTCGTCTACGGTTCGGTTCATGTCTAAGCTGGATCGAGCCACGGCAGGCCGCTTCCAACTCACGACGGACGGTTTCACCCCATACGTCGGAGCCGTCGAAGGTCAATTTGGGGCGGATATCGATTTCAGTCAACTAGTCAAGGTGTACTCGTCCGACGAAACGACGCGAGAAAGATACAGTCCTGGGCACGTGGTCGGAACGTTCGATAGAAAGATCACTGGAGATCCGAAAATCGAGCGCATCAGTACATCATTCGTAGAACGGCAGAACCTCACTATGCGCACGTTCATTCGGCGTATGACGCGCCTCTGTCTGGCGTTCTCAAAGAAGTGGGAGAACCTGAAAGCAGCGCTAGCGTTACACTTCGCGTACTACAATTTCTGCCGCGTTCACCGGTCCCTGAAGGTAACTCCAGCGATGGAGGCGGGAATTGCGGATCATGTATGGACCATCGAGGAACTAATTTCCACTCACTAATAGGACACTACCCGGCCTCCCGCTTGTTTGACATTCTGAGTTAAGCAGACCTAAAATTAGGGCTTGGCTGGCCACCTCGATTTTACATAGGTGGTGATAAAGCACCTTCGCACTGAAGGTGCATTTTTATTGCCCACGACTGGCCCCGCCTCTGAAACCATATGCGGTCTGTTGTCTATATTGAAGAAGACTATATTGCGGGTCTTCTCAAAGACTACTTCGTTGAAAACGGTGAGACCACCTACATCGTCACCGATCCCGCAGCCAAGCGGCACCTGGCCTCACACGGCCAGGAAGTATCCCTCCCCGGACGGAACAACGCATCGCTTAAGAAGCAACTCCAGGCAAACGATCTAGACCTACTGCTGGTTCAGTCCGACGACCTCCAGCGCATAGAAGGCGTGCTCAAACTCATCCGTAAGCACGGACAACGCGTGCCGACGCTCGTCATAACAGCTGAACGGGACAAAGTGGCCGAACAGGCCCGATTTGTGCGCTGCATCACGATGCAGGAGTTGCTGGAAGGCAATATTCGCTGGCAGATGGTTCTGGCCCGAACGGCTCGAAGTATCGAAAGAATCCGGGAACACTTCGCAGTGGCCGATTCAGTGCTGATCCTTCTTCAGGACGATCCCGACCCCGACGCTATCGCCAGTGGGCTTGCGCTGCGCCAGGTGCTCGGTCGGAATAAACAAACCGCCACCATCGGCAGTTTTGGGAAAGTAACGCGACCGGAAAACATCGCAATGGCAAAGCTGCTGGAGATCGAAGTCGAACGAATCACGACCGAACGGTGTGCCGAGTTCGACCGCATCGCTCTGGTCGATCTGCAGCCTTCGCATATCCGAGCCACGTTGCCCCGGATCGACCTCGTTGTCGACCATCACCCCGAACAGTTCAACTATGAGACCGAAATACGGGACGTCCGGCCCGATTACGGTGCAACAGCAACGATCCTCCTCGAATACCTGCTGTGCATGGGAAACAACGTGGGCACGCGTCTCGCAACGGCATTGCTGTACGGAATCAAGAGCGATACGTTCCTGTTAGGGCGGCAGACCAACGAGTGGGACGTCGAGGCGTTTTCCTACGTTTATCCGCTTGCGAATCAGAACCTTTTGCGGCGGATCGAACGTCCGGAACTGCCTCCGGCTGCGATCGATGCCCTGGGTCGTGCCTTGAAAACACGTCAGATCATCGAGAAAGTTGCCTTTGTGAATCTGGGTCGGGTAGAGCGGGAAGACCTCATCCCCCAGATCGCAGATTTCTGTCTCCAGTTTGAGGGAATCGAATGGGCCGTCGTCAGCGGAATTTTTGAGTCCGACCTCGTCGTGTCTGTTCGCAATGTCGGCTACGTCAAGGCGGCCGGAAAGGTGCTCAAGGATGCATTTGGCCACCTGGGGTCAGCTGGCGGACACGGATCGATGGCTAAAGCAATCATTCCGCTTTCCACTCTCTGTTCCAAGTGGAAAACCGACGCTCGGAATACACGATTGATCAACGAAAAGCTCCAACGGCGCTTCCTCAAGAGTCTTCGGAGTTCAAACAAGTAGCGGCCACCATGAGGGCTGTCGTCCAGAGAGTCTCCTCCGCACGCGTCAGAATCGGAGGCAAAGAACACACAAGCATTGGCAGAGGACTCCTTGTCCTGGTCGGAGTCGAGAAGAACGACACGGAAACCGACGCGGCAACGCTTGCAAAGAAAGTCGTCGAACTCCGCGTGTTCGATGACGATCATGGCCGTATGAACCGCTCCATCCTTGATGTCGGCGGCGCGGTGCTGGCCGTTTCACAGTTCACGTTGCTGGGCGATAGCCGGAAAGGGCGCCGCCCCTCGTTCGAGAAAGCCGCCCCGCCCGATGAGGCCCGGCACTTGTATGACCTGTTCGTGGCGGGGATCGGTCAAGCCGGCGTCGAGATTTCCACGGGCGTATTTCGGGAGACGATGGACGTAGAACTCACCAACGACGGACCGGTGACGCTGCTGCTCGATACCCGGAAGGCCTTCTAGATCGCGGCTCCAAATAGAGGGCTGACGGTAGGGGGAAAACCCGACTCTCAGTGCCTCAATATCCTAGGGGGCTGGGAACTCTATCCGGATATCTCCAAAAACACCCTAAATTCCCGTTCTAACTGCAGTTAGGAGTTGACGGACACGCGTCACTTTTCTATCCTTGGAGGTTCGCAATGATGGGTGAACAGTGCCCGTTTCCGCATTTACTAAATGGACTCCAACGGTAATCCAATCTCGATGCCCCCGCCCGACGACCTGACCGAGGTTGAGAAGCCTACTTCGCTGCTCATAGCCCAGTTCTTTCTGTTCCCGCTCATCGTTATCGCGTTCGGAATCGGCATCTTCCTCCTGTTTGGCTATGTCACTTTCGACCAGAAGGCCCCGGAGGCCTATCTGAGGGAAATCAGCCAGGGTTCGGCCGGCTCGCCGTTCGACACCCGTCGCTGGCAGGCCGCACTCGACCTCTCTAAAGTCATTGCGGCCGATAGCGGGGAACTTCGAAGCTCAGGCTTCGGAGACGAACTCCTTAGGGTGTACAGCAACGCGGGTTCGGACGATCCACGGATTCGTCAGTTTCTGGCTATAAGCCTGGGCCACTTGGGCGATCCGGCAGCGGTGCCCGCTTTGATAGAGGGCCTATCAGATACAACTATCGAAACTCAGATCTGGACGCTGTGGGCTCTGGGGGCCATCGGTGACCCGTCGGCCGCTCCCTCCGTTGTTACGATGATAGGTAGCAACGACTCCGGGGTTCGGAAAATAGCCGTTTACATACTGGGAACGCTTAAAGATCCATCGACAATTGGCGATCTGCAGGTGGCACTGAACGACCCGACGGCCGACGTCCGCTGGAACGCAGCCATAGCGCTGGCACAGATGAATGACGACGCAGGCGCTGCGGTCCTCCTCGAACTCACAGACCGCATATATTTGTCGCAGTTTGTGGATATATCAGGAGAAGAACGCGACAACGTCATGGTAAACGCGGTCAAGAGTCTCAGCAGGTTGAAGCTGGAAGATGCCCGCGGACACCTGGCTTCTTTGAGCCAGACCGATCCGAGCCTGAGCGTACGAGATGCCGCGCTGGAAGCGTTGGAAACGTATTAAAAAGGTCAGTTTTTATTCATTTGTTTTCTCGAACCGGAAAAATTTAAGAGGAATCATGGCATGAGCGAAGAAAGTCCTCAGGCGCCGCCGAAACCACAGCCAGTGAAGACGAAGGCTCCGGCCGCGTCACGCCGGTCTTTCCTGTCATGGATGAGCGTTGCGTGGGTGGCCTTCACCGCCTCAATGCTCGCCGCCGGTACGGCGACGGCCCGCTTCATGTTCCCCAACGTTCTGTTTGAACCGCCCTCGAGCTTTCAAGCGGGTAGTCCGGACGTAATCCAGATCGGACAGGTCGACGAGCGATTCAAGGATGAGTTTGGCGTCTGGCTGGTCCGTGACGAAGGCGGGCTCTACGCCCTGTCAACCACATGCACGCACCTGGGCTGTACGCCCAACTGGCTTGAAGCCGAGCAGAAATTCAAGTGTCCGTGTCACGGGAGTGGTTTTTACAAGACAGGTATTAATTTTGAAGGCCCAGCCCCAAGGCCGCTGGAGCGCCATACGATCAGTCTGACGGAGGACGGCCAGATACTCGTCGACAAGAGTCAGAAATACCAGCAAGAAAAAGGCCAGTGGGATCTTCCTGGAGCCTACCTGGAACTTTAGGGTTTTGATTAATTCCTAGGCAGTCAGGTCCTTATTTATGAGTCAACTCAAAGAAATTTTGTCAAAGCTTTCACCCGCGAACATCGGGGAATCCATACAAAAGAGCCAGGTTTACCGGTCGATATTCCGGGTCGGAGTGCCCAGTTCCGACCGCAAGCGAATGCTGGTGATGCTGGGGAACGTGTTTCTCCATCTCCATCCCGTGAAGGTTCGGAAGTCCGGTATCCGGCTCCGCTTTACGTGGTGCATGGGGGGGATAACGTTCTTCCTGTTCCTTCTACTGACGTTCACCGGCCTTCTTCTGATGTTCTACTATCGGCCCACCCTGGAATACGCATATGTCGACATCATCGATCTGCGGGAGCAGGTGCCGCTCGGGATCATGCGGGAACTTCATCGTTGGGGCGCGCACGCCATGGTCATCTCGGTCTGGCTGCACATGTTCCGCGTGTTCATGACTGGATCCTATAAGCCACCCCGGGAGTTCAACTGGGGTGTCGGCGTGATCCTCCTCGTTCTCACACTGCTGTTGAGTTTTACCGGCTATCTCCTCCCGTGGGACCAGTTGGCGATGTGGGCGATCACGGTCGGATCCAACATGGCGCGGGCAACACCGTTTCTCGGATATGAAGGACCGGGCGCGGCCCTACTCCAACTGGGCGGCGTCAGCCTGGTAAACAGCACAAGCGACGCGCGCTTCGCCTTACTGGGCGGCACGTTCGTCGGAGAAGGCGCACTTCTTCGCTTCTACGTCCTGCACTGTGTGGGCCTGCCACTCATTGCAGGATTTCTAATGGCCGTTCATTTCTGGCGCATACGCCGGGACGGCGGAATATCCGGTCCACTATAGAAAGCGGGCAAAGCCATGGAATTCATCAAAGACATAATCAATTTCTTAGCGGCCCCGCAGATCCTCATCACCTTGGCCGCGATCCTGCTTTTCGTGTCAGCAAGATATAGGGAAATCTTCTACACCAATAAAGTGGCGATGATCCTGTTTCCGGGTATGGCAGTGTTTCTGGGACTGAGCATGCTCGATGAAGACTTCTATTTGATCGTCACCAAGCCGGACAACGTCCCCATCGTCGGTATGTTATTCCTTATACCGTTCTTCACGTGGTTTTCGATGCGCGAAGGGGTACGCAACGACAGGCGTATCGCGGAAGGCAAGCCACTCATCGAAAAAGAAGAAACAGCGGGAAAGGTGCTTACTTGGCCTGACCTCGTCTACACCGAACTGATCTGCATGGTCATCCTGACCATCGTGTTGATCGGATGGTCGATTCTGATCGCAGCGCCCATTGAGGGACCCGCAAACCCGGCGAATACGCCAAACCCTTCGAAGGCACCTTGGTACTTCCTGGGACTCCAGGAAATGCTCGTCTATTTCGATCCGTGGTTGGCGGGGGTGGTCTTTCCGAGCCTGATCGTCGGGGGACTCATGGCGATTCCGTATTTCGACACGAATCCCAAGGGTAACGGGTACTACACCTTCAAGGAACGGAGCTGGGAGATCATGGTCTTTCTGTTCGGATTCCTGATCCTGTGGGTGCTCCTGGTCATATTGGGAACCTTCCTCAGAGGCCCCAACTGGAATTTCTTTGGGCCGTACGAATATTGGGACATCCACAAGCTGGAAGCCCTGGTCAACATCAACCTGTCCGAGTACATCTGGGTCCGGATGCTCGGCGTGGGATTGCCGTCAAACATCCTGGTGAGGGAAATGTTCGGCTTCATAGCCGTTTTCGCGTATTTACTCGCCATTCCGCCGCTGTTGGCCAAGACCTGGTTCAAAGGCTTTTATCAAACTCTGGGACCGGCACGCTACCACATCATGGTGTTCCTGTTGCTGGCGATGGCGTCGCTTCCCATCAAGATGGGGATGCGCTGGCTGTTGAACATGAAATACATCATTGGCATCCCGGAGTATTTCTTCAATATTTAGCCACTATTTATAGGCGTTTAGTTCGAACTGGAGAGAGCATTGAGTAGCGAAACACCAAACGGCGGGGCGAAGAAACCCGCAATTCCGCCTCCTGCAAAAAAGGATGCGGCGCTCAACATTGGACTTCGAGGGGACAGACTGTATGAGGTTGACAACCTCCACAAGTGGTTCGCGATCTCCAGCCTGCTTTTATTCGTTTTCACGGTGTGGATGATCCTCTACGACTACAACCGGGAGTGGAAGCAGTACCAGCGGTCCTTTAGCCGGCTGACCATCCAGCAAACGCAGCAGGCGATGGACACCGCGGCCAACGCGATTGATCGCGCCCAGTTTGATCAGCTGCAGGGCCAGCTTGCCCAGGCTCAGGCCAATCTGGCCGGGAACGAGGGCGAAGTCGATCGAATCCAGGACGTTTTGGACGACTTGAACGCCAACATTTATGCGGCCGACCAGGACTTCCGCTTTGCCCGGGCGACGTACGACGTCGAAAGGTACGAGTACGAAGAAGCAGTAGTCAACGATCCGGACAATGCCCAGGAGTATGGCTTGAGGGCTGAAGCAACGCTTGCCGAAATCAACGAATTTGAACAACGAGTTGAACAACTGACGCTGGAGATACGCGACGCCGGGGACGAATTGAACACATTCGTCGGTCAGCGTGACCAAATCCAGGATGGCATCGACGACGCGTTGGAAGAATTCACTCTGCTACAGGGAACGATGGATACGCTCGATCCCGGATTCATCGTCACATCGTTCCGGAACGCTCCGGTCCTGGATATGCTGAATCCGTCAGAACAGATCAATCAGATCCTGCTACCGAACTTGCACAACGATCATCCGTTCGTGCAGGTCCCGCGTGTGGACCGCTGTACGACCTGCCATCTGGGCATCGACCAGGATTCGATGGCGGATGCGCCCCAACCGTTCACGACGCACCCTGAACTGGAAAAGTTTGTCGGCAGCAGCTCGCCCCACACAATCGACCAGTTCGGGTGTACGACCTGTCATTCCGGCCTCGACCGCGCGGTGGAGTTTACCCGGGCCGGCCACACGCCTGTTGACGGCACGCAGCGCGAAGATTGGGAGCAGGCCTACGGATGGGAAGAGCAAGAGTTTCTGGAAACGCCCATGCTGCCTCTGAATCGGACGGAAGCCAGTTGCTTGAAATGTCACACAGGTGGCGGCGATGTTCCCGAAGCAGCCAGTTTAAACCTGGGTCGGGACCTTGTCCGAATGTACGGGTGCGTCGGATGCCACCGGATCCCGGGATACGAGGACGTCCGGCGCGTCGGACCAGAACTGACGACCATCGACAGCAAGCTCGATTCCGACTGGGTCAAGAAGTGGCTCCGCGACCCCAAGGCATTCAAATCCGAAGCGCGGATGCCCAAGTTCTGGTTCAACTCCAACAACAGCGGACCCGAGTACGAAGCTCGTAACAATACCGAGATCACCGTCATTACGGAGTTCCTGTTTTCAAAGTCGCAGCCCAATCCTTTGGCTCCGGCACAAACGAACGGAAACGCAGAACGGGGGCAGCAACTTGTCGAAAACATTGGATGTATGGGCTGCCACGCGGTAGGGCCGCTGGAGGAAGACCCGGCCAGGACACAACATCGCAGACGCTTCGGATACAACCTGGCCAGCCAGGGAAGCAAAGTTTCGATCGATTGGCTCTACAACTGGGTCCGGGATCCTCAGAGTGTCTGGCACGACACGAAAATGCCCAACCTGCGCTTAACGGACGCCGAGGCCGCCGATGTGGCCGCCTATCTCGCCTCCTTGACCAACCCCGAATTCGAGACACAGGCTGTCCCTGATATTGACGTGGCGGAACTTGACATAATCACTCTGGAGTTCCTCAGAGCCGGATTGACGGGCATCGAAGCCCGCGAGGCTGTCCAGACGATGTCGCTCGAAGAAAAGACGTCGTACTCGGGCGAGCGGCTCATTGCGCGTTACGGCTGTTTCGGTTGCCACTTGATTGAAGGGTTTGAAGACACCCAGCCAATCGGAACGGAACTCACCGAAGCCGGTAGCAAGCTCCTTGCGAGACTGGACTTCGGCTTTCTCGACATCGAACACGAACGAAGCGCATGGTATGAACAGAAGTTGAGGGATCCACGAATTTTCGATGTGGGACGCGTGAAACGACCCGAAGAACTCGCGCGGATGCCTGATTTCGGTTTTACGGATGAGCAGATCGATTCCATCGTTTTGGTAATGACCGGACTCGTCAAGGACGAAGTCATACCGGATATGCGCAACGACCTGACCGCAGATATCGAGGCCGGTCGGGCCCTGATCGCGCAACGGAACTGCCGTGGGTGCCACGAAATAGAAGCCGGCGGCGGCGATATCCGTTCAACAATTGAAGATCCTGCGTTCTGGCCACCCCTACTGAATACGCAGGGCGCCAAGACCCAGCCCCTTTGGCTCCATCCTTTCCTGGAAAATCCAGGAAATCAAACCTTGCGTCCTTGGCTGAACGCACGTATGCCAACATTCTATTTCGACGAGCTCGAGGCGACGACGATTGCGCGGTATTTTTCCGCGCTCGACCAGGTCGATTTTCCGTTTATCAACACGGCGATCACCACGACGAATGATCGCCTTCAGGTCGGCGAAGAGTTGTTCGCACTCTTGCGCTGCCCCCAATGTCACCCTGCGGCGGATGGGCCGCTACCTCCGGGCGTTGAGGCGGCAGACCTGGCACCCGACCTCCAAATTGCCCACGAACGTCTGCGTCCCGAGTGGGTCCTGGATTGGCTGATCGATCCGCAGCAGATTGCACCGGGAACCCGGATGCCGACCTTTTTCCCAGATGGACAGTCTCCTCTGCCCGACGTTCTCGATGGGGACGTTGCGGCACAGATTCAGGCAATCCGGGACTACCTGTTCCTCACCGTCGGTGAAGGAGAACGGGCAGAGTCAACGGACGATTGATAAAAACTATCACCGCGAACTAGACATCAAACTGACGCCGATCGCCCTTCCCTTTGCCTCGACGGATGATCGGCAGTAATCTGCTTTAAAAGGAAACATTCAACCTTACATTTTTAGGGAGATTCGTTCAATGCATGACAAGAAAGTGTTATTCCTGGCCTTTTCGATGATCATTCTCGTAGCTGCCGGATGCGGCGGCGGGGACGATACAGGCTTACCTCCAGCTCCGGTGGGCGGAGGAGGCGGTGGACCGGCCTACGACCCGTCGACTGCGACCGCGAGCATTGCGGGCAGCATCATGTTCGAAGGTACTGCACCAGAGATGCCGCTCATTCAAATGGCTGCGGACCCTTTCTGTCAGGAGGGTTTCTCCGGCGCCCGGAGCAAGGAAGTCGTCGTTACTGAGGACGCTAAGCTCGAATACGTGATCGTGTACGTTCGCTCAGGACACGAGGGTGCAGGCTACAGCGTTCCAACCGAAGCTGCCTTGATCGACCAGATCGGATGCAGCTATACGCCACACGCGTTCACCATGATGTCGGGCCAGACGCTGACGATTCGAAACAGCGATGCGACGCTTCACAACATCCACGCATGGGCCGAAGTCAACCCGCAGTTCAACATCGGCCAGCCCGTACAAAACATGGAAACGATGCAGGTCTTCGCCCAGCCCGAGATGCCGTTGCCGATGCGCTGCGATGTCCACCGGTGGATGGAAGCCTTCATCGGTGTGTTCGATCATCCCTTCCACACGACGAGCGGGGAAACGGGCGAATATACACTGGACCTGCCTCCGGGAACATACGAAGTCGTCGCCTGGCATGAACGCTACGGTGAACAGGTTAGCTCCGTCACTGTTGCTGACGGCGAAGCGGCCGAGCTGAACTTCACGTATTCCGCAGACGCGGCAGACTAGTGACCGGTCCCACCCATATCGGGGCCAGCGCCGATGGGTCTTGCCGGCGAGATCGCGGCGCGAGACGGAAGTCGATGTATTCGCATCGACGACGGCTCGCAACAAAGATATCGCCAGCAACCCCCACCGGCCCAGAGGGTTCCCGCGAATCGGCATCGTCTTCGTTGTCGTCAGCTCCTCGCAATGAAAACGCATTTCGTCGTCGCCAACTCCTCAAATCCGATGCCGTTTGGCCCGAACGCTGGCCGCGATATGGGTGGGACAGGTCACTCTATGCCTGAAGGAGCGGCGGGACCGGAGCCAGAGAACCTCGGGCTCCACCGGTTCACTGTATTCACGGCTCTGTGCACGACCTTCCTGATATTTGCAGGGGGGATGGTGACGAGTACAGAATCCGGTCTCGCAGTTCCCGATTGGCCACTTTCCTTCGGCATGTTCTTCCCGCCCATGGTCGGTGGGATCTTCTACGAACACGGCCATCGCATGGTCGCTTCATTTGTTGGCTTTCTGACGGTTATACTGTCCATATGGACGTGGAAGAAAGAACCGCGACCCTGGGTCCGCTGGTTGGCCCTCGGTGCTCTGGGTGCAGTGATCGCTCAGGGCATCCTGGGCGGAATCACCGTTATATTTCTTTTGCCGACGCCTGTGTCGGTCAGCCACGCCATGCTGGCACAAACCTTCTTTTGCATGATCGTCGCGATGGCCCTGTTTACGTCACCAGACTGGAAACGCGGCCTGCCCGATGCCGGCCCGCGTCAGGGAATTCCGAGTCTCCCGTGGTTGTGCGGACTCACGACGGGAGCCGTTTACCTTCAACTACTGTTGGGCGCCCTGATGCGGCACACACAGTCGGGACTGGCCATTCCAGACTTTCCACTCGCATTTGGCCGGATGATCCCACCTTTTGAATCCAGCTCCGTAGTGATTCATTTCACTCACAGGCTCGGCGCCCTTCTGGTAACGACGATGATCTCGTGGACACTGATCCGAATCCTTTCCGAATATCGAAACCACAGCCGCTTGTTACGACCGGTTCTGGTCATGGCCTTTCTTCTATGTATCCAGGTTACGCTCGGCGCATTCACGATCTGGACAGAGAAAGGTGAAATCGTCACGACGTTTCACGTCATGACGGGCGCCATGATACTCGGCGTTTCCGTTCTACTCGCCCTGCGCGCCTTTGCGATGCTCCCGCCCGGGCTTCGAACGAGGACGGCCTCTCCTCAGCTCGCATGACCATGAGAGCAATGGGCGCAGATGCTACGATCCGGCGAAGTCGCATCGGGGATTACCTCGATCTCACCAAGCCACGGATTACTTCGCTCGTCTTGGTCACAACAGCTGTCGGTTTTTATATGAGTTCGGCGGGCGGTATGGCAAATATCTTATTCCTTCACGCCATCGTAGGTGTCGCCATGGTCGCTGGAGGGGCCAGCGCTTTGAATCAATACCAGGAGCGCTACCACGACGCGCGCATGGATCGAACCCGGGACCGGCCGCTACCTGCAGGTCGCATTGGTGAGTTTGATGCGCTCGTTTTCTCCTGGACTATTTCGGTAGCGGGGGTGGCCTACCTCCTCCTGTTCACCAATGTCGTCACTGCCATTCTGTCGGCGATCACCTTACTGCTCTACGTGTTTCTGTACACACCATTGAAAACCCACACGGCCGTCGCCACTCTCGTCGGTGCAGTACCGGGCGCAGCACCACCAATTCTGGGATGGACAGCGGCCGGAGGTCCGGTCGACGGTATGGCCCTGGCCTTGTTTTTAATGGTGTTCCTATGGCAAATGCCACACTTCCTGGCAATCGCGTGGCTGTACGGCGAGGACTACGTTCGTGGCGGATTTCAAAGCCTGACAGTCCACTACAGTGGTGAGGAAAGCGCATGCCGGCAGATCATTCTTTATTCTTGCGCTTTGGTTCCCATCAGCCTTTTGCCCACCACTTTCGGCATTACCGGAAACGCTTACATGTTCGGAGCGCTGCTCGCCGGCCTTGTCTATCTCGGCTACGGCATAGCGCTGGCGCTGTTCCGTTCACAGATCGCCGCCCGGCGGCTCCTCAGGATCTCGATAATATATCTTCCGGCAGTGTTTCTGCTGATGGTCATCGATAAGGCGAGCTAAGCGACCCGAAAGATTTTCACCAGGTTAAAGCAAGCAATGCACGCTGTTGAAGTAGAAAATCTGACGCATTACTACGGAGAGCGCAAGGCGCTGTCCGATGTCAGTTTTCAGGTCGACGAGGCCGAAATATTCAGCTTGCTCGGTCCGAACGGTGGCGGTAAGACGACTCTGTTCCGGATTCTTTCTACGCTGTTACTCCCAACGGAGGGCGCGGCAAGAATCTTCGATCTCGACATAGGGACGGACAGTTCTCGGGTACGGCAACAGATCGGGATTGTATTTCAAAATCCAAGCCTCGATATCAAACTGACCGTCCGGGAAAATCTCGTGCATCAGGGACATCTCTACGGCCTCCACGGTGGCACGCTCCGGTCACGAATCGATGAAATGATGGGTAGACTCAAGATCACCGACAGGGCGTCGAGCCTGGTTGAAACCTTGTCGGGCGGGCTTCGCAGGAGGGTCGAACTCGCCAAGGGCATGCTCCACCATCCGAAGCTGCTTATACTCGATGAACCCTCCGTGGGGCTCGATCCCGGAGCGCGCCACGATCTGTGGCAATACCTGGAAAGTCTCAGAGATTCCGAGGGAGTCACGATTCTCGCGACGACTCACCTCATCGACGAAGGGGATCGCTCCGATCACGTGCTGATTCTGAATCAGGGGCTTGTTGTTGGGTCGGGTACGCCGCGCGCTCTCAAGCAGCAGATCGGTGGAGATATCATTGCGCTGACGAGCAAGGATCCCGAAGTACTGTCGCGAAAGATTGCCGATACCTTCGACTTAAAGCCGACGGTTCTAAACGGATCCGTACGGATCGAGAAAACCAGCGGACACGAATTCATTGCCAAGCTGATAGAAGCGTTTCCGGGAACAATCGATTCGGTGACGTTGGCGAAGCCCACCCTGGAGGATGTCTTCATCGACCGGACCGGACATCGCCTCTGGGAGGAGTCATGAATATCCTCCTGGGTTCTCTCACATTATGGCAGCGCGAATTGGTCCGTTTCTTCCGCCAAAGAAGCCGCATCGTAGGCGCGTTTGGATCTCCTGTAGTCTTCTGGCTCTTGTTAGGGTCGGGCATCGGACGCTCCTTCACCCTCCCCTCTCCTGAAGGCACGATGAACTACATGGAGTACTTTTTCCCGGGGACCATCGTTTTAATCCTTTTGTTCACCTCAATATTTTCAACGATTTCGATCATCGAAGATCGCAGAGAAGGATTCCTTCAGTCCGTCCTTGCCGCCCCCGTTCCCCGTTCGACGATCGTACTTGGAAAAGTGACCGGAGCGACGACCCTGGCTCTGATTCAGGGAATGGTGTTCATGGTTCTGGCACCCTTCGTAATTGGTGTATCACCCACGGCTGTATTGATTACGCTCGTTATCCTTGGCCTGGTGGCTTTCGGACTGACGGCCCTCGGATATGTGATCGCATGGAGTCTGGATTCCACACAGGGCTTTCACGCGATCATGAACTTATTTCTGATCCCTATGTGGCTGCTCTCAGGCGCAGTTTTCCCCGCAAGTGGAGCCCCCGTCTGGTTACAATGGGTCATGACTGTGAATCCTGTCACTTATGGCGTGGCCGCAGTTCGATGGAGTCTGTATGGAACTTCGACGTACGCGGCTCTCGGAGGCCCGGCGCCGGCTAGATCTCTGGCAGTGATCGTCCTATTCGGTATTGCCATGTTCGTCACTGCCCTTGCCGTAACCCATCGACGTTGAAGGCAGCCGATTAATTACAATGAGCTCGAAAATAAATTTTCTTTACTTGATAGGGGCCGAAGCGACAGGGACGTGTGGACGTGAATGTAAAACTCTGTCTGCCTCCGTGCCTCTGCGGTTGATTCTTATGCTGAGAGAGGAGTATTAGGGTGTTCCGTCTACCCCACTGGTCGTCGCTTGTGGCAATGGCGTTTGTCGTCTCAGGGATAGCAATGTTGATCGTTTTTCGGTCGATGCAAAGTGGCGAACCGTTGAACGATTTCGGTGGAGTCCCTGACTTTGCACTTGTTGAGCGGAGCGGAGAGACGGTTACTCTGAGCGACTTGGCCGGCGAGGTATGGGTCGCCAACTTGATTTTTACCCATTGCGGCGGTACATGCCCCATGATGACCGTCCAGATGCGTTCTTTGCAGGACGTTTTGCCTGACGACGTACGATTCGTGTCGATTACTGTGGATCCCTCTAGAGACACACCCGAGGTTCTGGCCGAGTACGCCGCCTTTTACGGGGCCGACCCCGAGCGCTGGCTCTTTCTCAGTGGAGAGCGAGACGACATTTACCGTTTGGTGCAGGAAGGATTCCATCTGGCAGTAGACGACACGTTCGGATCGGAAATCGAACCGATCACTCACAGCACGCGCTTTGTCCTGGTAGATCAAATGGGGCGGATTCGAAACTATTACGACGGAACTACACGGGACTCCCATACCCTGATCGAGAGCGACGTGAGGACGCTACTTGCCGGAGCGGGTTAGTGGATATCACGGACCTCCCGGCGCTCAACGCACTTCTGAACCTCACGAGCGGCGTCCTGGTAACCCTTGGCGTGTACCTCGTATACAAACGCAAGACCGCGGCTCACAAGGTCTGCATGATTGGGGCCGTGGTCGTATCTTCCATCTTCCTGACTTCTTACCTCATCTATCACTATCAAGTGGGTTCGGTTCGCTTCGATCGAGAGGGTTGGATTCGGACCCTCTACCTGTCAATCCTGTTGACTCACACGGTGCTGGCGGCCGCGGTCGTTCCGATGGTGCTTCGAACTGTCTATCTGGCGATTCGCAGTCAGCTTGAAAAGCATCGCCGGATCGCCCGCTGGACTTATCCAGTCTGGATTTACGTCTCCTTCACCGGTGTGGTCGTCTACCTCATGCTTTACCAGCTCTAAAGCGAAAGATTTCAACACGAAGGTCACGAAGGAGACGAAGTTCCACGAAGAAATCCTAAGACTGATGTTTCTTCGTTATCTTCGTGTCTTCGTGTTGAAGATCGAAGCTTTTCAATTCGACGTTTAGTTACCCAGGGTGACTTCTTGGGCCTTGCCGTAGTAGATGCCGTTGAAGAGGAATTTGAAGGTGCCGTGGGATTGAGCACGAAATGCGATTTCAGGGCCGAACAGGAACAGCTTGCCATCCCCCACTGTCGCGTCAATGACCGCGACAGTATCAGCAAGGTAGTTCTCGCCCCAGGCCCAACCGCTTCGTAGAGGATTCTCCCCGAACCATGCGACAGGCTCAATCCGGTTGGCGACGGCCTCAGGATCCAACCTGAACGTGGGGCTACTGCTGAAAACGACATCGACTTCTGAACCGACCCCGAAAGCAAGGGGATGGTCATCGTTCACCTGGACCTGCAAGATCGAACCCGGTATAAAAAATCGTTCCTGTGGCAGTGTTTGCTCCTCACCGTCGGGAAGCCGCTCGAGAAGGGGGTCGGACACCGGCAGGCCAAGATGCCTGGCCAGAACGGTCGAGCTACCGATAGTCAGGATCGTTCCACCAGCTTCGAGAAACTCCCGAAGTCGAGGTACGGTTCGAGTGAGCGTGGTCTTTCCCAATTGACTCCCGTATTGATCCGGAACGTCTCGCGCAGCCACTAACGCACTGTCTTCCTGATCTGAGGACGGTATCCCGTCATTGACGAATATCAGAACATCGAATCGCGCAGCCAGGTTGCCTCGATCAAGCAGCGGGGAATAAACGACCTCAAAAGAAAATTCGAAGTTCTCCAGAAGAAAACGAGTCCAACCCGAGGGTTCCGATCCGCCATAACGGTCCCAGAGACCGACTCTCACCTCATTGAGTTCGAGAGCATCGGCACTGGGTTCCGCCATCGTAGCTTCAAAAGCGAGCCCAAGCTCTGCAGCCAACTGCTCCAGTCGAGGAGGCGTGTTGGCCCCGGCCGGGATGTACATTGTGCCAACCGGATACGTCTTACCGTTCGCGTTGACGGATTCACGTAACCAATGAACGCTTTCACCTTCTTTCAAAAGCCGGTTGACGGCGATGAACGCATCATTGACCTGATGGCTCAGGAAAAAGCCCGCGGTATCGGGCAAGCGAAAAATCTGGCCGGCAGGAGGTTCGGCCGCGCCATCGATCTCTTCGAAAGGTCCATCGAAGTCTTCGAGAATTCTGTCAAACTCCACTCCCATCTGATAAGCGAGCGTCCATCCCGTCATGTCATAAGGCCGGGTCGGCGGTGCTCCAGGAAAAGCGAAGTCATCGGGATAGTCCTGAGGCTCGAACATGTCCAGAACGTGAGGACGAAACGCCTGGGCTGTCTTGACGACATAGGAACCTGCCGGATACGTTCGCCCATCGACCGCGAAAGCACGGGTTGCGCGATGGATCTCAACACCGCTCTTGATCAGCACATCGACGAACTTCGTCGCCGTCAGAAAGTCCGCTTGGCTGGATGAAATGATGTAGCCTCTGGCATCCCTCAGTTCAGGATCCCGGAGCATCTCAAAGTACTTCGGATCTAGCTCGTCCCGGGCATCGGAAGAGTTCGCCCCATCGGCCTGCACCTGGGCATCGATCAAAGACACCCTGCTTGGAGTGATGGTCCAGCTGTCACGGCTTCCGCGTTCGATTGAATTCGTCCCCATCCGCCAGATGTTGAACAACAGGGTGTCTCGATACCGCGAGGCAACATCCAGGACGGCACGATTCGCGGTTATCGAGTACTCGACAGATTGGCGGAAATGCCAGGTCTGAGGTTCGATCGGTGAGGGATAGTCTCCCTGTGGCAATTGCCTCTCAACAACAAAGGGAATCTCCTGAGGCGTGGGACTACCGACGGTCTCGGTCAGCAACCCGATCATGTTGTGAAAATACGGACTCGTTCTCAACCCACCATTCCACCACGTGGAGTAGGTCCCACCGGATCGCATCGTCGCTCCAGCCTTTCCCTCGGCCAAAAAGCGGCTATGCATGGCACCGCCGACCAGGTCGAGGCTTGTCACGATCAAAGGATCAAAGTTGTAATTGAACGGGTCCCGGAAAGGTGGTGCAAACAAAACGGTCCCTTTTGGACCACTTTGATGGTGATTGTACACGATCTGAGGAAACCACTCGCGATACAGAATCCGATTAATCGCTTGGGTTTCGGGCTGGGAAGACATGTAGAAGTCGCGGTTGTTATCATGACCTGTGTACTTCTGGTACAGCCTCGGCAAGTTGGAGATCGAACGCTCTTCGGGATTGGACTCACGCATGTACCAGTCCGCGACCAGTTCCAAACCGTCCGGATTGACACATGTAGCCAGCAGTATCGTGTCATCGAGCAACCGGAGGGTTTCGTCGTCCGTGCGGCTGACCATTTGGTAGACGAGTTCAATCAACTGCTGGGCTCCCAGCATCTCACTCGCGTGGAGGCCACCGTCGATCCATACGACTGATCGGCCCGCGCTGGCCAGTTCCCGCGCCTCGGCCTCTGAGACGTCTTTTGCCAGTGCCAGACGTCGAGATATGTCCTTGTACCGATCGAGATTCTCGTGATTCTCCGCAGAAGTAATGATCGCCATGTAGATCGGACGGCCCTCGGCCGTCGTTCCAATGACCTCCAGCGCCATGCGGTCGGACTCTGAAGCCAATCGCTTCCAATAGGCTTCCAGTTGTGTGTAGCTCGCAATCTGGTAGTCGTCACCCAGACTAAAGCCGAACTCTTCGAAAGGGGTCGTGATCTCCGTCTGGGCGAAGACCTGGGTGGACACGAGGGCACAGACCAAAACGAGCATCATCGTGCGTGCCTTTGGATCGAACATGAAACCCCCATCAACAATTATTCGCTGATGCATTGATTGTAAGAACTTGTGACCCTGCGAACCACTCAAATGTGCTAAAAGAATAATGTTGCCTGCCGCTAATGGCAGTTGATCGATCCCGCCGGTATGTCAGGAAACTATGCCGTTCGACCCGACCCTTCGCCAGATCATTGCGTCACTTCGGAGTTCCAGTGAATGGGACGAAGAACTGGATCTGCGCCTTCTCCAGAGTCTCTGGGTCCAGCTGGTGGGGGAGTCACTTGCCGAAGCAACAGCCGCCATCGCGATCGACGACGGCCGTGTCATCATTCGAGTTCCCGATCCGACGTGGAAGCGCCAACTGCTATCTATTAAGCCCTGGCTGATACGGCGTATGAACGAACCGTGGCCAAACGGATGGATCACTGACATTGGATTTACCTATGAAAATAAGCGCAACTGATGTTGCATACGTCGCCGGGCTGGCCAACCTTGAAGTCGCCGAAGAAGAACAAGAAGGCCTGGCGGCACAACTCAGCCGAATCGTCGAATACGTCGAACTCCTGAACACCCTCGATACCGACGATGTCGAGCCAACCTCTCAAGTGGTCACCGAGGTGTCGCATGTCCAACGTGAAGACCGTGCTGCGGCTCGCGCAGGAAGCTCCGAAACCGCGAAAACGGTCGGACTGTTCAAGGTACCGCGGGTGATCACCGAACGATGAATCTTAAGAACATCACGTCAGACGCCCTCGTCGAAAAGTACAGGAACCGGGAAATAGCGGTCCAGGAAGTTATCGAAGACGTCTTTGATGAAATCGATCGCGTCGACCCGGATCTGGGAGCCTTTATTCACACGCGAAAGGACGCAGCCCTGGAGGAGGCGCGGGTCCTCGATCAGGCCATCGCGAATGGACAGACTCTTTCGCCCCTGGCCGGCGTTCCGGTTGCCATAAAGGACAACATGAACATCCGGGGTATCCGAACGACGTGCGGGTCGAAGATTCTTGAGGAATACGTCCCTTCCTACACGTCGACAGCAGTAGAGCGCCTGCAGCACGCAGGAGCCATTGTAGTCGGAAAGACGAATCTGGACGAATTTGCCATGGGCTCTTCGACGGAAAACTCAGCATTCTATCCCACTCGAAATCCCCATGATCACGACCGCGTTCCAGGAGGTTCCAGCGGCGGTTCGGCCGCGGCCGTCGCCGCAGGGTTGGTCAGCCTGTCACTGGGATCCGACACGGGCGGTTCCATTCGCCAGCCGGCATCGTTTTGCGGCGTGGTGGGAGTTAAACCGACTTACGGACGGGTTTCACGCTACGGACTGGTGGCCTTTGCATCGTCGCTGGATCAGATTGGCCCGTTTACGCGAACGGTTCGAGAATCGGCACAGGTGCTCGAGACGATATGTGGCTTTGATCCGTTGGACTCAACGTCGACCGAGGTCGGGGTCGAAGACTGGACCGGAACACTCGACCAACCGGCACGCGGTTTACGGATCGGTGTACCTAAAGAGTATTTTGTGGACGGTATGGACACGGCAGTCCGCGACAAGATCCAGGACGCAATCGCCACACTCGAAGGGCTGGGCTGTAAGGTCAAGCAAGTCAGCCTGCCACATACCGGTTATGCGGTCGCCACCTACTATTTGATTGCCACGGCGGAAGCCAGCTCCAACCTGGCTCGCTACGATGGCGTCCGATACGGGCTCCGCGTGGAAGGAGCTACACACCAGGAGATGTACCGTCAGACACGCATGCGTGGATTCGGAAGCGAGGTGAAACGCCGTATCCTGCTGGGCACATACGCTCTGAGCACCGGATACTACGATGCTTACTATCTGAAGGCGCAGAAAGTACGGACACTGATTCTCCGCGATTTTCAGAACGCCTTCGAAAAAGTCGATCTCATCGTGACGCCCACCTGCCCCACAACGGCCTTCAAGCTCGGCGAAAAAACGGATGACCCCCTGTCGATGTACTTGTCCGATATCTTCACACTCACGTGCAACCTGGCGGGGCTGCCGGGAATTTCCATGCCCTGCGGCAAAGGATCCGACGGCATGCCGATCGGCATGCAGCTGCTCGGGAATCATTTTGAAGAAGGACAGCTGCTACGTGTAGCCCATCAGTTTGAACAGGCAGGCGGATTCAACTCGTGACGGGACGGCTCCTCGGGACCCTTCTGAAGACAGCCCTCCCTGTCCTTATTCTTATCCTGTGGCTCGACATGCCCACACCGGCTCAAACTACCGGGCCTGACGTGATCGCGGTGGTAGATCTGCGGCAAGCGATCGAAGGCACCTCCGACTTTCAGCGGGCGTCGGAAGAGTGGACCTTGGCGATGACCGCGGAGACGGCCGACCTCTCCGCAAAACAGGAAGAGCTTCGTCAGGCCGAAGAACGGTTGGCGGCCGAACAGGACGAGCTGAATGAATCAACGAGCACAACGCTGATTCGAACAGTGAACGAGCTGCGAAGAGAGTTCGATCGGATGAACGCCGATGTTCAAAACGAGCTGAACGGCTTGAGAGAGCGGCTCATCCTACCCATCACGGCGAAAGTCGATCGGGCTATCCGGGAGTTCGCGGAAGAAAATAATCTCGCTCTGATTCTGGATATTTCCAATCCCCAGGTCGGAATTTCCTTAAGCGATGACACCGTCGACATCACCACCGCGATTGTCGATTACATCGGAACTCCAGTAACATCGGAAGACATTCCATAGCGATCTTGCTACCAAATGCGTCCAGTACTGAATTAAGCCTCACGTTCGGTCACGCGCCGCCACCGACTTTCCGAAACATGGCCATCACATCCTGGAACTCCTCGGACATCGGCTGTTTCATGAGGGCCACCGAGGGCAACGTCATTGAAATGCAGTGCCGGGAGTGAGAGCATATTTCCCCACTGAATGCAGGGCGTCGCAGGAATGAAGACCATTCTAAGCATTGTAGCTTTCTTGCTGATACTCGCGGGGTGCATATGGATTCTACAGGGCATTAACATCCTCCCGGGTAGCTTCATGACCGGTCAGATTGAATGGGCTGTGTACGGCGGACTGGCCGTAGCATTCGGCGCTGGTTTGTTCCTCGCGAACAACCGCGGCCTGCAAAGCGCTTCCACTGAGATCGAGGACGAAAGCCAGGTGAAGGGCTCTCATTCAATGCCACAGAACCCAAGCGGCTACGCTCGAAGTTTGACGCGCGTCTCCGAAGAATGGGGTGCGTGGGATGAATATACGCAGGTCCGCAGACCGCTTTTGTTGCACTACGAGTTCCGTCGGAGCACGCCTGTGTGCCTGCTGACCGGTCTGGGGCTTGCGGTCTGGCGCTGGATTTCTGGTTCCTGGGCCTTGTCGTAGACAAAGGTCAGATTCTGGAGGGTTTCGCGTCGACAATCGCTGCCGCACTGGTGTTTCCAATTGGCCGAGGTGTCACCGTCGACGGAATCACTCGACGAGTCACTCGATGGTGGGGATGGGTGTACAAGCCGTTTTTCAAACAATCGCATGACTTTTCGGCTTTCAGCATCGTTGATATCACCAAGAAGCTCGGACCAAAGTCTGGAGAACCGCATGTCGGCCGAGATGTGTTCCGCCCCGTCTGTCTCGTCACGTTGGACGGAAAGCGCGTGCTATTGAAAACCTGCACATGGATCAAGGGAGCGCGGGCGCTGGCTGTGGAAGTCGCGGATATCCTGTCGATTCCGGTTAACGATCACTTTCCGGAAGACGAGGATTTCACCGAATGACTGAAAGGCGTTACCAACAAGTGCGATAAACCTTAAACCCGCGCTCTTTGTCTCCAAACCCCATCGCCTCAGCTGGAACCAGGAATACCGTGTTTACAGCGATCGAATTGAATTGAGAGCCAAGATACTGTTTTGCACTCTGCGGATTCCATTGGACAAGATTGTTTCAATCACCGTACGTCCAAAACCGGCGACGGTTGATTTCCTCCGTCACCCTGTGGAAACCTTGTGGTCCTATAACAACGACCGGGCTGCCTTTGCCCGGCACGTGTGTCTACACCGCAAGGGCTGGCCACCCAGGATTCGGTTTGTACCGGATGATCCCGACCAGTTTGTCGCTGTATGCAGGGAGCTTCTGGAACAGGCGTCTCCCCAATAGGCTGGGGCATTGGCACAGATCGGCTGTCCGAGATGGAATAGTATGGGCAAGAAAGGAGACCGCCTGACGGCAAAATCAACACTCGTTGCCGAAGACTTCGTTCGGCGATTGGCTCCGTTGGGCGAGGTCTCAGGTAAGAAGATGTTCGGAGGATTCGGCATATTCGAAAGCGGAACAATGTTCGCCCTCGTAGGCTCCAGCGGTCAATTATTCTTAAAAGTCGACGATTCGAATCGAAAGGACTTCGAGACCGCCGGATCGGATCAACATGGCCGGATGCCGTATTTCTCGTTACCCGATGAGGTTTTGGGCCGGGACGTGGAACCCCGCGAATGGGCCAGCCGAGCCATCGAAACCGCCCATCGAGCTAAAGCAGCAGGTGGTACAACACGGAAGGGTCGCGTTTGACTACTTTCGATCCATCGCAGTTCCATATCAGAGCGGGAACCGAAAAGGACGTGGACCTGCTCCTTGAACTGATCAAGGGTTTGGCGGAATACGAAAAGCTGGGCCACGAAGTTACAGCAAGCGCTGAGCTACTCCGCGATACACTTTTCGGACCCAAGCCCGCGGCTGAAGTCGTCATCGGATACGCCGGGGCTGAACCCGCGGGATTCGCCCTCTTCTTTCCGACCTATTCGACGTTTCTAGGCCAGCCCGGACTCTACCTGGAAGACCTGTTCGTTGTACCCAAGTGGCGCAATCACGGGATAGGGCGTCGGTTGCTGAGCCATCTGGCGGGCATCGCGTTGGAGCGTGACTATGGACGCATGGACTGGTCCGTTTTGGATTGGAATGAGTCTGCCATTCGCTTCTACAAAAAGCTCGGGGCCCGATCAATGGATGACTGGAAACTTTGCCGACTTACAGGTGAGGCCCTCCGCGCACTCGCGAAAAACGACAGCCTTTGATGCAGACTCCAAAAGAGATGAAATCACTTTATCCTGAGGTACTCTGGGTATGATCCAGAACATCGATAGTTCAGACGGGGGTACCTCGTCGACTACGCACCGGAACTCTGAAAGCCAACTCATGCGAGTCAAACACTTGGATGTTCCCTTCGGACCAGGCTGTTTAGGACGAAGCCTCGAACTCTCAAACCCATAATCCATAGAAAGGAAAACGTATGAAGACCGCACTGATTCTTGTTGATATACAAAACGATTATTTCGAAGGAGGACAGATGGAGCTGGTCGGAATGGCCGAGGCCAGCACGAAAGCCGGACGGTTGTTGTCCTATTTTCGTGAGAACGAATTGTCTGCCTTTCACATTCAGCACGTCGCAGCCGATCCGGGTCTAGGCTTCTTTCTCCCCAATACAGATGGAGTCGAACTTCACGACAGTATCAAGCCCCTGCCGAATGAAACCGTCATTCAGAAACATCATCCGAACGGTTTTAGAGAAACAATCCTAGGCGAAGAACTCAGCAAGGCTGAAGTTGGCCGCGTTGTAATCTGTGGTGCGATGAGTCATATGTGCATCGACGCCACAACACGTGCGGCCGCCGATTCGGGCCTGGAATGCATTCTCGTCCATGACACCTGCGCAACGCGTGACCTCGAATTCCAAGGCCGGACGATACCCGCTCGAGAAGTTCATGATTCATTCATGGCGTCCCTGGGTTGGGGTTACGCAAAAGCGCTCACCCTCGACGAGTTTCTGTCACAATCTGAGACATAATCAACAAGTATCAGAACCCCTTGCGATAAGGAAATCATCGTCGGATACCTTAACTTGATAATTGTCGGAGTGGGACGGTAAACGCGTCTCGAACTACTTGAATCGCCTCCTGAGCCGGATATCCACACCAAACGCCCCGGTTTCATCCCGGGATGCGATAAAAGACGTATCGTTGTTCAGGAAATACTCGATCAGAATAATCTGCTGTTTGGCCGATGAGAGGTCCTGGGAGTAAGTAATTGCCAGATCCCGGGTAATTTGCTCGGATATAGTTACACGGGCGACCGAGTTGTTTTCGGCTCCTACGAGGAAGGGGTCAATCCTCACGCGCCCCAACACCCCGAGACGCGAGCCGACGCGCTCTTGAAGTAAGTCCGCGAGAATAGTGGCCGCCCCTCCGGTGAAAAGCTGTTCGCTCGTCGGCACGAGACTCGCGTCCGGCCGGTCCTCGGCAAGTTCCTCACGGGTGCGTCCACCGGCTACCAGGCTGACAATTTCAAGTTGAGGTAGTGGGGGGTCCGAGCGCAGGTCCAGCCGCACGTCGTCTCCCCGTCCGGTGATCGCCAGCATGATTCTGTAGTCCCGCAACTCGGTCTCTGCCTGAACGTCGATCAACGGTTGAATTCCCAGGGGATCCACAAAGTCGATAGCGCCTCGTGAAATCCTGTAACGGGAGCCCTGGAAATTGAGGTTGCCCGCCGTGCTTTCGATGTGGCCTGTCATCGTGGGATCGCCCCACGTACCCCCAATATCCAGATCGAGCCTCGCGTCGATGCTGACGACTTCGTTCTCGACCCGGATGTTGCGATCTCCGGCAACATGGAGAGCGAGCGCCAGCTGATCGAGCGGACCCTCCGAGTCAGCACCCCCAAGGCCGCCGCCTAACATCTCGAGGAACGCGTCAAAGCTCTCGTCGAAAGACAGGTCGATAACCTGCAGGTTGCCTTCGAGAGACGGGGTCTGCCCCGTGCCACCTAAGACCAGGGCGCCGTTGACGACGATTCGCAAGCCCTCGGCAGTCCGCACCCGAACATTCGACGCATCCAGCCGGATATCGAAGTCGCCGGGACCGGCACGTTCCACGCCAACCGTCCCTCTCAGGGTGACATCACCTCCACCGGCGTTACCCCGGATGTCGTTCAAGTTCACACGATTTCCGTCAAAGAAGAGATCTCCTGACAGGGAGGACAGACTCAGGAACAAGCTCTCGTGACCCAATGAAACGCTTTCCAGCGTCGCGATGCCACCCAATTCCGGACTGGCCAGGGTGCCACTCACCTGACCGTCTACCACTATGATGCCTTCTCCTTCGAGTCCCGCGTACCCACTGAGAACAAGCGATAGATCCACGTTCCCCCGCACTGAAAGGTCCAGTGGCGCTTGCTCCGACACCGCCACTGTTCCCTCCAATACAAGGGCGGTTGCATCACCTGCCAGCTCGATGCTCGACACCTGAACGCGTTCAGAATCGAACTCGAAAGTGAAGGGCTGAGAGACACGCAGATCACGGTCCTGGAAACGCGCTGTCAAGCCGGTTACCTGCCCCCTACCTTCGAGTCCTGCCAGATCCCGTAGTTGTCCTCCGAACGTGGCGGTTCCGGATACGGTCAGCGACCCGTTACTCAATCCCACCGGTCGATCGGCGCCATAGTCGACAAAACTCGCCGTACCCTGGAACGGATAGCCGTCCACGGCGGTGTCGATTTCTGCCGCGAGAGAAAGTTCAGGGCCTGCCTGTATCTCGGCACGCATACTGCGCCCGATGGTTTCGATTTCGAGGACGGCCTCGGGAAAGTACTGTTCGCGAAAGCGGAAATCGTCAAGCACCGCCTGACCTTCGACCAGCGGCGCACCCACAGTTCCCTCTACTCCAAACGAAGCGGTCCTCACCTCTCCGGCGAGTCCGGCCGGGACACCCAGCCATTGGTAATCCTCAAGCCGGTGTCCGGAAAAAACAACGCTGCCGGCAAGTGTCCCGGTTCCTTGCTCATACAGAACGTCTCCCGCAAGCGATGCTGCTCCCTGATTCACCGCTATATTCGAAACGTGGACAGTATCGGGATCGAACATCACCGCAGCCTCGACGCGGCCGACCCGATTGCCGTCATAAGAAAAAGCGGCCGACTCCAACTGCGCATCAAAACGTAAAGGATCAATAGAGAAGAGACGAAGCTCACCGGAAACGACACCGTCCAATGGCCAGTTCACGAACCGACGGAGTTCGACGGCATCGACTGCAACCAAGTCGACCCTCAGGTCGGGCAGCCCGAGGTCTCGATCGAATCTCCCGTTCACCCGAATTTCAGATTTCCCGTCCAGCACGCGGACATTGTTCATTTCAACTTCATCCGAAGTCAGCGTCGCTCGCCCTTCGAGGCTATCGATCTCCAGCTCTCCATAGCTGTAACTGACAACCGTGAAGACTCCCGAGAGATTGGGTTCGGCGATACGGCCTTCGATGACACCCTCGAGCCGACCGTGTCCATTCGCAGGACCGTACAGAAAAGCCAGGTCTCTGAAATCTTGCGACTCCACTACGAAGTCGAGCGCTGTCACTTCGCGATCAATCAGGCCGTTGGCCTCGAACGCAGTCGATCCCAACTGCGCGACCAGTCCAGTGACTTCAATGGCGCCCGGAACGCCGTGATAGAGCGTCGAGCCCGAAATCGGTAGAGACACAGCCCCGGCAAACTCGGTCCTAAGAGCAGATTCGAATTGGGAGTTGCCTTGAAAGTCGAAGCGGACGAACTTTCCTTCGAACCATCCCGCGAGCGTTCCCCCGGCCGTGGAGGTCACGACATAAGGACCCTGCCATGGGTAGATTCTCCGAAGGGCCGTCGTGTCGATACCCTCGAAAGCCAGCTTCAGTTCAACCCGCCTCGCTGGCCCGGGCAACGACAACACTGCTGCGGTACCCGTTGTACGTCCGCCCAGGACATCGGCTGAGAGGCCGCTCGCCACGAGCGTCCTCTCGGGAAACGAGTATTCGAAGTCGGAGAAAAGGTTGGTCCCACTCCACCCTTCTACCGTGAGCTCATCTGAGCGAACGCGGCCCGAAGCGTGGAACTGGCCACCGGAGAACTCAAGGTCTCCAACTGTCTCCATACGACCTGCAAGGTCTTCATCGACGAAGAAATAGTTCAGAAATCCGAGTTCGAGACTCCCCACATAACCAAGCTGTCCCTCCGGTCCACGGAGAACCTCATCGATCCTCCCCTGGAGCGTCATCCTGCTTTCTCCCGATACCACAACCGCTGTCTCAACCAGAACCGTACCTCGGGTGTAGTCGAAATCGGCAGAGAGTGTATAGGGAATGAGCGGTCTGCCCGTACGTTCCACTGCACCGTCGTAGGCGACGTGACCTGATAAAACTCCGGTGGACCCGGCAATTGAGAACGCACCCTCCAGCGAAGCCAATCCGAAATCGACATCAACGCGCCGCTCGTCAAAATTCAGCGATCCGTCAACAACAACGAACTCATCGACAGACAGTTGAAAACCTCTGGAATCGCTTTCAGAACGCGAGGGAGGAATCGGAAGATTGGTTCCTTCATCCGCATCGATCGTTATGAAAATCTCAGGCCGTTCTATCGAAAGTGAGGATAAATCCAGAGATCTCCGAAACAGCCCCGTCCACGAGAGTCCGATTTCGACACGATCGATCGCGACCAGAGGGGAACTGGATGGATCCTCTTCACCCCTTAAGACAAGCCCCTCCAGGGCGAAACGCTGCCGGCGAAAGTCCGCGTCGAAGCGCTCCAAAGTGGCGACCGTACCGGTTCGTTCTTCGATCCAGCCAACGATGTAGTCGGCGCCAAATTGTTCAAAATCCGCAGAACTCAGGAAGTACACCACGCCTCCGAACAATGCCAACAACGCCAGCGCGGCAGCACCGAGTACCCTGAATGCTCTCTTTTTATTCCACCACTTCAATTTCACTTCTCGCGATAAGCGAATCCGTCCAAGCCGAAATTTCACGATCCGCCTTTTCGGTGATGACGTTTTCGCTTATCAAATCGCCGACTTCGTCCAGTGCAGGCACGGGTTCCAAACCGCGAGCCCTTGCTTCGGGACGAAATACCGTTTCGTAATAGTTCGTAATTTCTTCTTCCGTCGCTGCCGTAAACCGTCGAAACCGCAAATCGAAATAGGTGATTCGTTCCAACCGTTTCCGTGCCGAGTCGCGGATCACCTCCCTCGTGAGGTTACCGGTGTCCGGGTACTGAGAGATGATTTCATCCACCCGTTCTTCGTCTATCCGAAGGCCGGGAAACTGGTCGATCTGATCTTGAATCAGCAAGTCTTCGATCACTGCCTGGAGGAGGGCGGATTCATTGTCCTCTACCACATCGCCGAACAAACGGGCCACTTCTCCGTGACGCCGAACGTCACCCAGTGTGACGACACGTCCGTCGACGATGGCCATCATCCGGTCAATCAGATCCGCACGACTCACACTCCCTGAGAACAACATTCCCAGAACTATGCCGGCAAGGAGCACACCCCTATGAAGTACGGAGAGCCTGCTGCCCTGTGCGTGTGTCTTCAAAACGCATGCCCCAATGTCAAAAACACGTGATTATGAGACTCGTTCGGTTGACGGTTCATGTTAAAACCAAAATCCAGACGGATCGGACCTAGTCCCAAAACAAGCGCATAACCAGTCCGCCGAGGCCCAGTTCGCGCCGATAGAATTCGAGGCATAGAATCCCGTTCCCGGATGGCCTGTTCCAGGTATCGAGTTTCTGTTGAATCTGTTTCAGTTCAGCCTCGCTGGTGTTGGACGGTTGACAGAAACCGGGACCTCGATCGCCCGGGCTCAGAGTCATGATCGGGTCAACATCGCAGAGGCTGACGCAACACATCCACCCCGCGGAACAAGACCGGCAACCACCGGTTCCAGGCCAGGATCCGGAACAGAATGCGCCGCCCGGTGCGCACGAGTTGGCACGGCACAAGCATGAAAGCGTTCAAGAAGGTTTTGAACTCCATGCGCAGCACGGTTTGCTTCTCAGCCTGATATTTTTGGCCCCAACGTCCGGTTTCGGGAAGCAGCAATGCAAACCACGCTTTCAGTGTCCAGGCCAGTGACGCGATCACCATGTAGGCCCAGTTGCTGGTCTGATCTCCGACCGGCATCCGCAACGCCTGAACGCCGTTCTTCAACTGCTCAATGAGATTCTCCTGATTGCACCGTTGATTGGCACGCATCACAATCTGGTCGGCCGGATCCGAACGGTTGGTAATGTAGAAGAAGTACCGGATGTCGTCAAACAACACCTGCTCTCCTTTGGCCACCGACAGATTCTTCCGCACCACGACGACACGGTAGTCCCGATCGCAGGCTCCGGGTCGATACCGAAACTCGGCCACATCCTCACCCTGCAAGCGGATATTGTCGAAACCGCGCTGCCGAACGATCTCTTCCTTCACGTTGTCGGGACGTTGGCGCGGTTCGGTCGCCACGTCGTATTTCGCGGGCCGTTCCAGGCGCTTCCACTGGCGCGGCTCCAGTTCATCGGCCCGGGCCTTCAGGTTCGCCATCGCGTCAATCCCGAATATGAAACCCACCTGCTGGTCGTCCCATCCGTCCAGATGCCGGGTCTGGCTGAAGTCCGTGTCCCCGCGCAGCAGGATCTGGCGAAACCCCGCATGCCGGCACAATGCGATGGCTTGGTCGAACCGGACCGCGGCTCCTTCATGCGACGGCCGGTTGCCGCTACGATTGACCAGATACAGCGGTTCGGCGGTGTTGGCCAGCGAGATCATCAGCGGGTGATATCCCCACGTCCCGTCGTAGGCCACGTCCATCCCTTGCTTGCATTCCCCCGTGGTTTCGGCCAGTGTCCCGTCCGCGTCCAACACCGCTTCTTCGAAAAACGCCGCCGGTTGCTGTCGCCAGACTCCGAGCCGGACTTGATTGGTTGCCTCCATCAGACACTCCACGTCGTCGGCCTCGAATCTCCGGCAGAAGTCTCCCGCCGTCGTCGGATCCGGAATCCGTTGCGCTCCCAGCGCATCCAGATACACCGCATCGTTGCGCCGCAGTTCGATGTCTTCCAGGCACGTTCCTCCGCTCAAGGCGTTGTAGGCGATGTTCAGCACGTGATCCGACTCGTGATACGGCAGGTGCCGCTTCAACACATGCACGCCCTTGTCGATGGCTTCGATCAGCCCGGTCCGCCGCGCCACCAGTTGCATCGTCCCGATACCACCAACCGATGTGCCCCGCGTCCGCTCTCCCATCTCGTACTGAATGTTGCTCGCCGAAAACATCGGCTCTACCTGATCCGTCCAATGCCGGTCCCCAAGCCGACGTTCGATTCGCCGCTTGCGGTTCCTCATGTTCTTGCGCGTATAATCGTTCATCTGAAATGCCTCCTTTTCCGAAGAATCTGTTCAAGGTTTTTTTCGCACGGAGACGGGGCATTTCGGGTACTTCCGCTCTTATTGCACTATCATTTCCTCGTCAATCACGCTTGTTCAGGGTCTAGTGGCGTCTCATACCGTATTCCGAAACCCGCTGTATGGGTGAAATCGCCAATATTAAAGTCGGATATGTACTGAAAAGTGGTGCCCGTATCGTAGAAAACCGTGCCTCCCAAGCCGGAAATCAGAATGGGTATCGGGAACCTGTACTCTGCGTTCAAAATCGCCAGTGCATTGCCGCCGCCATCGGTCCCTGCTTTGTCCAGTCCGAAAGCTCTCAGGGTTGTCGATCCACCGGCGAAATAGCGTTCGGTTATCGGTAACGACACTGTGTTCCCATACGGTTGGTTCCAACCGAACCGCAGCGACGCCGCAATGACCGTTTCCTTTGCAGGACGGTAAATGCTCCCCTGGGTGAACAACGACACGTAGTTGATCTGGGACCCGAAATGTTCGCTCGCCAACCGCAGAGTTCCGGTAAAGTAATTTCCCCGTCTTGGATTAATCGGATCGTTTCGGGTGTCACGGATATAGGATCCTCCGATACTTGCGATCTGAACGGTACCGGTTTCGTCGGGGAAACTTCCGGCCCGCGGATTTACCCTAATATCGCGAAGGTTCACCGTCTCAAAACTGGCGGAAACCAACAGGCTGTCCTGACTGCCGAACTGTTTTAGAGATTGGAACGAGAAGTCGATCCGGTTGGCATCGAAAAACTGCCTCCGCGTGCGCTCGAAAAACAACGAAGCGAAACCGTCCACGTCCCAGTTGAAGAGTCTCGGTTCCCTGAAGGTGGTCTGAAACCTCTGTTCCCTCTGGCTGCCCCGAATTCTGAAGCTCAACGAGCGGTCCAGTCCCCAGAGGTTGCTGTGCGTAAGTTCGACCGTGCCGCGCAGACCCTCTCTGTCCTGAACTCCTACGCCATAGGTAAGCAACAGCGGACCCGCGTCCTCGAGTTGGATGAGAAGATCGCGTGTGCCGGGTTTATCCTGCTCAAGCGTAACGATGTCGACCCGATTAAAGAGACCTGTTGCGTACAATCGCTGCTGTGCCTGAAGAATCGTTTCCGGGTCGTAGGCGTCACCCGCGGCGAGTTGGCTGTTACGGTGAACGACTTTGTCCCGCGTACGGGTATTGCCAGCGACAAATATCGTACCAATCGCATAAGGTTTACCCTCATCAAGACTGTAGCTTATGTCAACGCGATCCCCGTCGGCGCTCTGATCAACGCTGGATCGCACCCGGACATCGGGGTATCCAAGCCCGTGGTAGTCCGAGGTGATCGCGGCCCGGACTCCTTCCACGGCGGCCGGAGAATAGATGCCCCCCGAATCGAAATTTGCGATGCGGTCCAGGTCGGCATCCTCGAGCACCGTGTTTCCGAGGAAGTACACGTTGCCGATCTCAAGCTGGCTTCCCTCTTCAACCTGTAACACCGCAGAAATCGCATTCCCTTCGATCGAATATTCGGGTTCGACGCGAGTCGCCGCAAATCCGGCCGCCGTATACATTCTCACAATTGTCTCGGCGGCTTCTGTGAGCAGTTCCGGGCTAAAAATGCCCTGGCTGAACAGGCCATTCCGCGAAATCCCGATAGCGTCATACATGAGATCTTCATCAAAAAATGTATGCCCCTCGATCCTTACTTCACGAACGGAGTAGCGCTCACCTGAAATTACGATGTAGTTGATTTGAAACGCATTGTCTCGCGGTGCGGCAATCAGTTCCGCTGTAACCGAAGCTTCGAAGTAGCCCTCCTGGCGGAGGTGTTCCAACAGGCCGATCCGGCCTTCTTCGATCAGATCGGGGTCGACGCTGCCTTCCTCGAAGACCGGAATCAATTCGCGGAGTACGGAATCCTCCAACTCATAACCTCGAAGCTGTACCAGCGTAAACGGTCCGGGTTCAGCAACAACTCGAAGGTCTACCATGTTCTCAGCCTCGTCATAGCTCACAAAAAAGTCGACCCGGGTATTTAGAAATCCCAGTTCGGCAAAGTCGGAACGGATATTTTCCCTGCCTGCTTCAATACCCTCGACGATAAACGCGTCACCCGCTTCCACGCCAAAAGAGTTTCCGATCTCGGCTTCGCTAAAGGTCTGTTCGCCGCCTTCAAAATCAATGGTTCGGATCCGTGCCGGAGTACCGACACCGACCGCGACAGTGACCGTAACAAGCCTGCTCTGGTCGTCAAACTCGTAAGTCGGTTCGACATCGACCTGAAAATATCCCTCCCTTTCAAGCTGCTCACTCACTGACGCTACGATCTCGTCCAACTGGGTTCTGGAAAAGCGCTCGCCGTGAGGTAGATTCAGATAATTGGACAACGGTCGTTCCAGAAGATTGGCGGGACTCAGCACAACCGTCGCCAGAAAGTAGGGCTCTTCGACAAGAAAAGTCAGTGCTGTCGTACCATCGGGTGCTTCCGAAGCGTCGACGTTGATACGGCCATAGCCCCCCGAGTCGAACAAAGCCTGTATGGAGGCGTGGATGGCCTCCCCGCTCAGAACATCGCCCGACCGGATGGGAATGACTTCAAGCAGAGTCCGAGGGGCGCCTTCGATCGCAATCGTCCCCACGGACGCGGGGTCGGGCTGTTGCGCGGCCAGCGCCAGAGGGAAGAGTACCCAGGACATGAGGCCGATCATCCTCATAAGAACCTTTGACGGGAGGAACCCCCCAATCGACACCAACAAAAAACCGGACACCCGCAGCAAAAGCTCGACGCCAAAAGAAAAAAGCCCTACTTACGCAGGGCTTTTCACATTGATCTTGAGCTAGAAAGAATCAAGCGGGCTTGGTGATTCGGCCGTTTCGAATGCAACTCGTGCATACCCGCATCCGCTTCGGCGTCTTGCCCACAAGGGCTCTCACCCGCTGCAGATTGGGGTTCCATCGTCGATTGGTCAGGTTGTGGGCGTGGCTGACTCGGTGCCCGTACATTGGGCCTTTCCCACAAATTTCGCATCGCTTTGCCATGAACCTTGAATCCTCTCTCTGGCAATAGCCGACTGTGGACCTGTTATAGTCCTAGACCTTCACCAAGCCGTAAATTATACCAGACAGGGCGGTTGGGCTCAATGTGACGATGGTAGAAATCCTTGATCCAAGACCTCAAGCAGGTGCTAGAATATCCTGACATTCTTTAATTGTGGAGTATTCTCAGTGAAATCAGGTCTTCCAATCATCTTAGCAGCAAGCGTAGCGTTTCTTTTCTCTGCGTGTTCAGGAGTATCAACCCCTTCTGCCGACGCTGTCGCCCGCGTCAACGGTGTCGACCTGACAGTGGACGATCTCGACAAGAGACTTGTAGCCAGCCTGGTGGGAGTGGAGCCCGCCCCAGAGGAAGAAGCACTTGAGGCGCTCCGACTGCAACTGTTGACCGAGATGATCGGCAACGAGATTCTTCTGCAGATGGCCGCTGCAGATACGTTGACGGCCACCGACGCCGAAATCGACGTGGAGTACAACAATTTCAAAAATCAGTATTCCCTGGAACGGTTCGAAGAAGTCCTCAGCCAACAACAGATGTCAACGGACGACCTGAGGGACCAGCTTCGCATGTCGCTGACGATCGATAAGCTTCTCAACAAGGAAATAACCTCCAAAATTTCGGTTGCAGACGCCGACATCGCCGAATTCTTCGAGACGAACAGGACCAGCTTCGATCTTCCGGAGTCGTTTCACTTCGCACACATCCTGGTCACGGCGGTCGCCGAGCAGGGTATCACCAACCTCGAAGGCGACGACGCCACGACTGAGGAGGAGGCCCTCGACAAGGCGACTCGGCTTCTCCGGGATATCCAGGGTGGTCGGGACTTCGGCACCGTTGCCCGGCAGTACTCTGAAGACCCGTCAACTGCACCTGCAGGTGGTGATCTGAACTTTCAGCCGATAGAATCCATCGCGGCGCTCGACCCGGTCCTAGCCGAAGCGATTCTGGAAATGAGGGAAGGTGAAACCTACCCGCAGATCCTGCCGACACGCTTTGGATTCCATCTCTTGAAGTTGTTCGAAGTAGATGAAGGCGGCCAGAAGGAGTTGTCTGATCCCCAGGTGGAAGCCCAGATTCGGCAGATACTATTCGATCAGCAGGACCAGATACTCAGAACGGCCTACTACGAGACGATCCGAAATGCCGCAAGGATCGAAAATCTCCTGGCGCAACGCATCCTCGACCAAGCCGGACCCTCCTCCTAAGAAATCAACTGCAGATAGGTAGACACAGGTTGTGCACCCGCATGCCGGAACATCCGCCTTGCTTTGACACCTGTTCCGTCAATTTCAGCCCACCGGGAGACCCTCCTAAGTAGACCCGTCGGCTTCCGGAACAGGGCAATCATTCGGGAATTGAGCTATCCTTGGCATTTAGATGACATACGTTATCGACAACCTTTCTTTCGCGTATTCCCAGAGCCGTGTAGTCGAAAGCCTTTCCCTCAGTATCAAAGCCGGAGAGTTCCTCGCCATCATCGGTCCCAACGGCGCTGGAAAGTCGACGCTGCTCAAGTTGATGGCGGGTCTTCTCTCCGGCTTCCAGGGATCCGTCAATTTCATGGGCAAATCCATCGTCGACTACAAACCCGCGGAACTGGCCCGGAAAGTAGCGTTCGTTCCGCAGGAAACACACGTTGTGTTTCCTTTTACGGTTGATGAAATGATCCTGATGGGTCGCATGCCTTATCGGCAGAGCTTCTTGTTCGATACAGAAACCGACGATCAGTTCGTGCGGCAGGCGATGGCGCTCACGCAAACCGAACATCTGACTGGCAAGCTGTTTGCCGAGATCAGTGGTGGTGAGCGGCAACGCGTCGTCCTGGCAAGCGCGCTGGCACAAACTCCTGAAGTGCTGCTACTGGACGAACCGACTGTCTACCTGGACCTGAAGCACCAGATCCAGTTCTACGAGATTCTGGCGCGCCTCAACACCCGGCAGCACATGACCGTCGTAGCGGTAACTCACGACATCAACCTGGCGTCCCGCCACGCAGGAAGACTGATCGCGATTCGTGAGGGTGTGATCGTAACCGAAGGGACCTCCGATCAGGTTTTGACCGCAGAGAAGCTACATGAAATCTTTGGAATCACAGCCGACATCGTCGAACGCCCTGACGGTGGACGATTCGTCATACCGTCCGCGTAAGGCCGGCCTGACTCCCGCCCGGTTCCTGGTTACCGTTGGCCCCTGTGCGCTGTTCCTGGGCCTGGTTTTGCTCATAACACCCTGGATTGGATCAGCCGGTATAACTTGGGCACGCGTCTGGGAAGGGCTGAGTCCCGATCGCGAGATCTTTCTCATTGCACGACTCCCGCGGATTCTTTTCGGTGCGCTGGCAGGTGGATCTCTGGCCGTAGCGGGAGTCCTGTTTCAGGCAATTCTACGGAACGCGCTCGCAACTCCGTTCACGCTGGGAGTGTCGAGCGGAAGTTCTTTCGGGGCCGTATTCGCCATCTGGCTCGGCCTGGATATTGTTTTCTTCGGAATCCCGATCGTCTCGGTTGCAGCGTTCGCCGGAGCCCTGTTTACGATATTGCTGGTCTTCCTGATCGCCCGGAGCCGCCACGCTCTTCCGACATTTACGTTGCTGCTTGCGGGCGTCACCTTGAACTTCGTGTTTGCAGCTCTCATTCTATTCATCCATTTTGCGGCAGCCGATTTTAACGAGTCGTTCCTGATGGTGCGATGGATGATGGGCGGCGTCAGCGACGTAAGTTACTCCATGATCGCCAAAACCGCCCCGTTAATCGTCGTATCGGTCCTTCTGCTACTCGCATACGCCGCTCAACTGAATCCCCTTGCTGCGGGTGAGGATTGGGCCACGACACGCGGGGTCAACGTGGAACATCTGAAGCGCGTCTGCTATGTCGGGGGATCGCTTTTGACAGCGACGATCACAGCTGTCACCGGTCCTATCGGGTTCGTGGGATTGATCGTACCCCATTCACTACGCCTGATAGCGGGTCCGGATCACCGCATCCTGATTCCAGGAGCGTTTTTCGCCGGGGGCGGATTTCTCGTGCTCTGCGATACGATGGCCCGAACCCTGTTTGCGCCGACCGAAATACCGGTGGGCGTGATCACGGCCCTGCTCGGCGGACCTTTCTTTATCGTCCTGTTAAAGCAGAGAAAAGGCGATCTTTTCTAACTCCAGAAAGGAAGAACGGAGAGGGGGGGATTCGAACCCCCGGCACGGTTACCCGTGCAACTGCTTAGCAGGCAGCCCTGTTCAGCCACTCCAGCACCTCTCCAAGGGCAAGTCTCATGGGACACCTACACCCGAATTCAGCGACCGGGGATTGACACGCTTGCGCTGAAATGAATGGGCTGTCCTCTTGAAATATCCTTTCAATTATAGGAGACCCCGATCCAAAAAACCACCGCAGGGTCAAGGTCTAGGCTATTCTAAGCACTAGTATGGAGACTCGACTCGCATTGTTTATCGCGCTCGTCTTCCTGGCTCTTTTTTGGAACACGCTGCTGTTGTGGTTCGTCTATCGCGCTCTGGCACGATCCACAGACCAGGTATCCCGATATCAGCACCATTGCTATCGATTGATCAAGGGATTGGGCGTTACACTCGAAAAGGCCGAACTGGCTTCCGGCAGGGCCGCCGAGTGGTCGGGGCAGATCCGGGAAAGAGTCGTCGATGCGGGTGGAAACGTCAATCGTGTCGAGAACTGGCTCGGATACGGCATGGCGAAACTCGACTTCAATGTCGACCGGGTCTCAAAGGATATCACCGGCAGGGTGGACCGGATTCAGGCAGCGGTCTCCGAGCCCCTATTTCGTACCGGAACGGTGTTTCAAGGCATCCGGGCCTTTCTTGAACTGCTCACATTGGGCCAGCCCGATCAAGAGGGGCGTAACCCTCGCTCTTAGCCTGCTAGCAACCTTTCCTTTTCTTCAACCAATTCCAGGCTGTTTCCACGATGGTGTGGACTGAGCTATGGCTGGGCGACCAATCGAGCAATGCGCTCGCCTTGTCGGGGGCCGCGACAAGACGGGGAGGGTCGCCCTCTCGACGGGGACCTTCGGTCGCCGTGACCTCCCGTTGGGTCACTGTCCGCGCGGCCTCGATGACTTCTCGAACTGACACTCCTGTCCCCGTTCCTAAATTGAGCGCCTGGGACGCTATCGTTCCTTCCATAAGCATGCGGAGCGCGGTGACATGTGCCTCGGCCAGATCCGTGACGTGCACGTAGTCTCGAACGCAAGTGCCATCGGGCGTCGGATAGTCCGTCCCATGGATAACCACATCACTGCGGAGTCGGGCCGCAGCCTCCAGGACCAGGGGGATCAAGTGCGTCTCCGGAACGTGATCTTCTCCGTAAGATCCATTGGGATCGGCCCCGGCAGCGTTGAAGTAGCGGAGGGACAAGTGCCGGAGTCCATACGCGGGACCGAACCAGGACATGGCTCTCTCGAAGGCGAGCTTCGATTCACCATAGGGATTGATGGGGTTCTGGGGATGATCCTCAGCAATCGATTCGGTCTCCGGCACACCGTAGGTAGCACAGGTGGAAGAAAAAACAAGCGGTCGGACTCCGGCCGCGGCCATCGCCCGCAAGAGGTTCAAACCACCACCGACGTTAGTTTCGTAGTAGAGCTCGGGGTGCTTCCGGGATTCGGCAACCAGGGCCTTGCCGGCGAAGTGCAGGACGCCTTCAATGGCATAGCTGGAAAACACTTTCTCGATGTCTTCGAAGCGGCGGATGTCCCCTTCGATGAGCGGGACGTCGCTGACAAAATCCCTGTGCCCTGTGGAAAAATCGTCGAAAACCAGCGTCTCGAATCCCTCGCGCCCGAGAGCCTGTATCGTGTGCCGCCCTATGTAACCGGCCCCTCCTGTCACGAGGATCACGACTTCAATTTCCGTCGAAAGTAATCAATTGTCAGTCCGAGACCCTGCTCGATGTCCACCCGGGGTTCCCAATCGAGATGTTCACGTGCGCGGCCGATGTTCGGACAGCGAACCTTTGGATCGTCCTCAGGAAGTTTCTTAGCGACGATTTCGCTCGGACTACCCGTAAGCTTGAGAATCCTTCGGGCAAGTTCCGTTACGGTGTGTTCTATGGGATTTCCAATGTTTATCGGCATCCCGATACCGTCGGAAGAGACGGCTTCGGTCAGCCGCATGATGCCGTCGATTGTGTCCGTGACATAGGCAAAGCTTCGGGTTTGCCCTCCATCGCCATAGACGGTGAGAGGCTCCCTCTTGAGGGCCTGGACGATGAAGTTGGATACGACCCGTCCATCCGAGATACGCATGCGGGGGCCATAGGTATTAAAGATACGTACAATACGCGTGTCCACAGCATGGTAACGCCGGTACGCCATGGTCATAGCTTCGGCAAAGCGCTTCGCCTCGTCGTAAACACCCCGCGGCCCCACCGGGTTCACGTTTCCCCAATATTCTTCAGCTTGTGGGTTGGTCAGCGGATCGCCATAGACCTCTGAAGTGCTGGCAAGCACAAAGCGGGCGCTCTTCGCCATCGCGAGCCCGAGAGCATTGTGCGTGCCCAGAGATCCAACTTTGAGCGTCTGAATCGGCATTTTCAGATAATCTTCAGGCGAGGCCGGGGACGCGAAGTGAAGAACGATATCCACGGGCTCGTCGACGTCAATGTACGTGGTCACGTTGTGCTCAACGAAGGAAAACTGGGGATTGCCGTTCAGGTGTTGGATATTGTCAGCACTGCCTGTGAGCAGGTTGTCGAGACAGACCACCGCATAACCGGCCTCGAGCAGGCGGTCACACAAGTGGCTTCCCAGAAATCCGGCTCCGCCGGTGACCACCGCACGTTTCATCTACTACTTCCTGCCGATGCCGTAGTAGGTGAATCCCATCTCTCGCATGTTTTCAGGGTCGTACACATTGCGGCCGTCGAAGACGGTAGCCTGGCGCATCGCATCCTTCATCCGGTCGAAGTTCGGGTTGCGAAAAGCCTGCCATTCCGTAATTAAAAGCAGCGCATCGGCTCCGGTAAGACATTCGTAATCGCTGCCGGCAAATTCCACGCGAGACGCGAACACTTTCCGGGCCTCATCCATGGCCTCCGGGTCATAGGCAACGACCGTAGCTCCACCGTTGAGAAGCCCTTTGATAATATCGATTGAGGGCGCTTCCCGAATGTCGTTCGTTCGCGGCTTGAAAGCAAGCCCCCATATGGCCAGCCGCTTCCCGGCCACATCGCCATCAAAGTGAGCAATAACCCGTTCGAGAAAGCGCACGCGCTGGTGGGCGTTGACGCGGGCAACGGCTTCGAGGATGCGCAGCGGATAGTCCTGACGGCGGCCGCTCGCAATCAAAGCCTCAACGTCCTTGGGAAAGCAACTCCCGCCAAATCCAAGGCCGGGGAACAAAAACGACGAACCGATCCGCCGATCAAGACCCATACCACGCCGGACCAACTCGACATCCGCACCCGAATACTCGCAGAGGTTGGCAATTTCGTTCATGAACGAAACGCGTGTTGCCAGATATGCATTGGAAGCATACTTGGTCATCTCCGCCGTCCGTATATCTGTGATAAGAACCGGGCTACCGGTGCGAACGAACGGAGCGTACAGCTCCCGCAGGACTTCGGCCGCACGCACGTCCTCCACTCCGAGAACGACGCGGTCCGGTTTCATAAAATCTTCGACCGCGGCCCCTTCTTTCATGAATTCAGGATTCGATACGACATCAAACGGCTGGTCCGTTTCGGCGCGGATAAGATCCCGAATCTGTTCAGTCATTCCGACCGGAACCGTCGACTTCATCACGACCACTTTGAAATCCTTCATCGATCGGCCGATTCCTGCGGCCACACTCCGGACAGCCGTGAGATCGATTTCTCCCCCTGCCTGGGGCGTTCCGACGGCAACAAACAGTACGAACGACTTCTTGACGGCCGCCGCAAGGTCGCTTGTGAAACTGAGGCGACCCTGGGTCAAATTCCGTTGAACGATCTCGGGCAGGCCCGGCTCGTAAATGGGCATCTTACCTTTGGACAAAGCCTTGACCTTGTCCTGGTCGCTGTCGACACAGATAACGTCATTGCCGCTCTCAGCAAAGCACGCACCGGCGACCAGGCCAACGTAACCCGTACCGATAACCGCGATATTCACCGCTCACTCCAGGTAATCATCAATTGAGGCTCCGATTTTCGTCAGGAAAGTGTTGGCTAACGACGGTATACCCCCCAGGTTCTCGTCGAGCATGATTTTTTCGACACGATGCAGAGGAAAGAATATTGTTGTCGGTCGGACGCCGCTCTCTTCTTCGTTCGAAACGTCATGCATCCAATCGTCAAAAGACATCAAGTCCAATCCGCGTAGCGTCACACCGGGCGCGCCAATCTCTATCAAGCGGCCGACAAAGCGCTCCTTCGGGCTGTGAAGATTGACGACAACGAAACTGTTCACCTGCATCGCTGTCTCCTTAACAATCGCAGCTACGGATGCTGAGGCTCCGGTTCGAGTTGTGTTCCCCGCATCCAACGAATTAATGCTCCGACACTTGCGGCCATGTCTGAATGGCCGAGTCGTTTCTCAATCCGGTGCACGATCGCGCTACCTACGATTGCTGCGTCGGCTTCGTCCCAAACGGCCCGGACGTGTGCCGGCCCGGAGATGCCAAACCCCACGGCAATCGGATGATCGGTGTGTTGCCGCAACCGTCTGACAAAACCGACGAGTTCATCGGACAACGCGTCAGTGGCTCCTGTCACGCCGGTGCGGGATACGGCATAAAGAAAACCTGTGGACGTGCGGGCAATCTTCTCGAGTCTTTCGGCGGAACTCGTCGGCGCGACAAGAAACACAGAATTGAGATTCGCGCCGCTCATTGCATCCACAAACGGACGGGACTCCTCAACCGTGAGATCACTTGCGAGAATACCGTCAAGACCGGCGTCAGAAGCTTTTCGGGCAAGCTCGGCTAGCCCCTGATTCAAGAGCGGATTGTAGTAACTCATCAGGAGCAGCGGAATTTCAGACGATAGTCGAATCTTTCGAACCAGATCAAGAATACCGTCAACCGAGGTTCCCGACCTTAAAGCTCTTTCCGTCGCTCGCTGGATTACCGGCCCATCGGCAATCGGATCGGAAAAGGGGACTCCGAGTTCAATGATGTCCGCACCCGCGGCTTCCATTTCAACGACAATCTCAAGCGTGGCATCAAGGTCGGGATCGCCTGCAGTCAGATAAGGGATGAACGCCTTGCGCCCTTCTGAACGGAGCGTCTCGAACTTCTGGTCGATTCGGCTCACTCCGGTTTTCCCTGTTCCAGACGCCCGACTTCTGTCACGTCCTTGTCCCCCCGGCCTGAAAGGTTCACGATCGAGACGTCGTTGGGTCCAAGATCCGCTTTCTTCATGTACGCCACGGCATGGGCACTCTCCAGCGCCGGTATGATGCCTTCAAAACGACTCAACTCATGAAAGGCCTGCAAAGCCTCGTCATCATTGACGGATGTGTATTGGACCCGGCCGGATTCGTGTAGCGCCGCGTGCTCCGGGCCCACGGCAGGGTAGTCGAGTCCCGCTGAAACCGAGTGGGTCGGCACAACCTGACCGTCCTCGTCCTGGAGAATGTAGGAATAAGTCCCGTGGAGCACACCGGGCCGCCCTCCTGAAAATCGAGCGGCGTGCTCTCCCAAGGTCGTGCTATACCCACCGGCCTCGACACCCACCATGCGCACCTCCGACTCTTCGATGAACGGATGGAACAGGCCAATGGAATTGGAACCACCGCCCACACACGCAACAAGAAGATCCGGCAACCGTCCTTCCTGTGCGATGATCTGCACCCGTGCTTCCCGCCCGATTACCGACTGGAAGTCCCGGACCATCTCAGGATAGGGATGGGGCCCGAGGACCGAACCCAACATGTAATAGGTGTTTCGGACGTTGGTCACCCAGTCGCGCATGGACTCGTTGATTGCGTCCTTCAGCGTCCGGCTCCCCGAACTTACCGGAAGCACTCGGGCACCCAGAAGCTTCATTCGGTAAACGTTGAGTTCCTGGCGCCGAATATCCTCTTCGCCCATGTAGACGTCGCACTCCATACCCAGGAGCGCACAAACGGTCGCTGTGGCGACACCATGCTGACCCGCACCGGTCTCCGCGATAATCCGCTTCTTACCCATTCGCTCAGCCAGCAGGGCCTGGCCCAGACAGTTGTTAATCTTGTGTGCCCCGGTATGGTTCAAATCCTCCCGTTTCAGGTAGATCTTCCCTTTTCCTAATGCCTCACTCAGCCGTTTCGCGAAATAAAGAGGTGTCGGCCGTCCCGAGTAATGTCGGAACAATTCGTCAAGCCGCGCTTCAAAAGAGGAATCCTCCTTGAGCTGCCGATATGCTTCCTCAAGCTCCTGCAACGGATGCATCAAGGTTTCAGGAACGAACTGACCTCCGTATCCGCCGTAATGACCCTTGATCTCAGACACCGTCTCCGTCCTTTCCGATCGGTATTCGAACCTTACTCACAATCTGCCCTGTGCACGGCCTCTATAAAGCTGCGCATCAATTCGTGGTTTTTCTTGCCAGGAGACTCCTCGACACCGCTGGCGACATCGACTGCAAAGGGATGTAAGGCGTCAATGGCCTCACCAACGTTTTCCGGCCTTAATCCACCTGCGAGGACAATCCGTCCGAAGGCATTCGCTCCCTCCCCCTGAGACCACTGGAAGGTCTCTCCGGTACCCCCGACTCCCTTGCCGCTATATGCATCTAACAGGAAAGCGGAGACTGGATACTGCTCGAGGCTCGCCAGTCGAAATTGCTCATTCACTCGAAAGGCTTTGATCACTTTGACACGGCTGATCATCGAACAGTAATCCGGCGATTCTTCACCGTGCAACTGAACAGCATCCAGACGGATCGAAAGCGCGAAGTCCTCCAAAGCCTGGGGGTCATCGTAATTCACGAAAACACCTACGGACGCAACGAACGGTGGCAAGGTATCGATAATTTTCACGGCTCGCCCAACGGTGATTCTTCGCGGACTCTCCTCGGAAAAATTCAGCCCGATGGCCGCTGCTCCCAGACTCGCCGCATCGCGCGCATCTTCGACTTCGGTCACACCACAAATTTTGATCCGGGTCAAAGCAACTCCTTCAAAGCTGCTTCCGGGTCCTCGGAACGAACCAGGCGTTCGCCCACCAGAAACGCATCTGCGCCCGCATCGCCAAGTCTCAGGATGTCGCTTTTCTGCTGAATACCGCTTTCCGCCACAAACAGAACACCCTCCGGTATCTGCCTCCCCAGACGCATTCCGGTCTCGAGATTCACGTCGAACGTTTTCAGATCGCGATTGTTTACACCGACGATTGAAGCCCCTGCCCCAAGTGCTTCCTCAAGTTCGCTCTCGTCATGGACTTCGACCAAGGCATCAATCCCGAATTCAGTGCACGCCTCCAGAAGCTCGCCTAGCTCATTGGGTTCGAGCATCGCGACAATCAACAAGATCGCACTGGCGCCAGCGGCTCGTGTTTCGGCCAGTTGATAGGCATCGAAGACGAAATCCTTTCTCAAAATCGGCAATCCGGAACTCCGGGCTGCAAGACCCACCCAAGCGATACTTCCCTGAAAGAAATCTTCTTCGGTAACGACCGATATCGCCGACGCCCCAGCCCGGGCGTACATCTCGGCTAATGCCACGACATCGAGGTCGTCGATCAGGACGCCAGCTGACGGCGAAGCTTTCTTGATTTCGGCGATGATACGCGTTTGTGTGTCCGCCTCCAGAGCCTTTCGGAACGACGGCACGGGATCCCCTGTCGACGCCATTTTCCGCACAATCGCCTCGGGGACACGGAGTTGGGAATCTTCAACACGTTTGCGCTTTGCAGCCAAAATCCGGGCCAATACATGGGTCTGGGCAAGTTTCTTCATGCCGCCGACAGGGCCCGAAGTGCTTCGAGTTTCCGAAGGGCATTCCCTGAATCAATCGCATCCGATCCAACTTCGAAACCCGTTCTAAGGTCTTTAGCCAAACCCGCAGCCGTAATTGCGGCCGCCGCGTTCAGCAAAACGGCATCACGGTGGGGCCCCTTGACGCCTTCGAGCACTCTCCGAACAATACCGGCGTTGGTCTCGGGATCGCCTCCCTGGATCGAGTCCAACGATGACGGCACCACACCGAATTCCTCCGGTCGCAGAATGAAACTATTCAACTTACCGTCGTGGCACTCGACAATCCGCGTCGGTGCGGCGACAGAGATTTCGTCAATACCGTCGGTCCCGTGTACAACGAAAGCGTGACTCACGCCAAGTCGATTCGCCGCCCTCGCCATCAGTTCGAGTATGTCGGGCGAGTTGACACCGATTACCTGAAAGCGAGCCGAAGCAGGGTTGGCCAGGGGGCCGAGGATATTGAAAACTGTCCGGACTTTGATCTCAGAGCGTACAGGCATGACGTGCTTCATCGAAAGATGGAAGGCCTGTGCGAACAAGAAACCAATCCCGATTTCCTCGAGCGCCTTCCTCAGCTTTACGACAGGCATCTGAATATCGATACCCAAGGCTTCCATGACGTCCGCGCTGCCTGAGCGGCTGCTGACCGATCGATTTCCGTGCTTGGCGACACAGGCGCCGGCACCAGCAGCTACGAAAGCTGCAGCCGTGGAAATGTTGAAAGTTCCGGACCGGTCACCACCTGTGCCCGCCGTATCAAGCGTATCCGGCGGATCGCCTTCCCAGAGCGGCTTCGCCTGCTCCCGCATGACCCGGGCAAACCCCACCAGTTCGTCGAGAGTCTCGCCCTTCATCCGCAGCGCAGTCAGAAAGGCCGCTATCTGCACAGGAGTTGATTGACCGGTCATAATTTCATTCATGACGTCTCGGGCTTCGTTTTCACCCAGATCGATGCCTTCCACCAGCTGTGCGATAGCGTCGGTGATCATTGCCTTAAAAAGTTCGACAGAAGGTCGTGTCCAACCTCCGTCAATATCGATTCCGGATGAAACTGAATGCCTTCGGTCGAACCGTCCCGGTGCCGCACACCCATGACAATCCCGTCCTTAGTCTTCGCCGTTATTTCAAGACTTTCAGGGAGATCCTCTACCATCAGGGAATGATATCGCGTGGCAGAGAAATCCTGGGGCAGGTCCTTGAAGATCGTTCGGCCGTCGTGGTGGATACGACTCACTTTGCCGTGCATCAGGGTTGGAGCAGGAACAACACGGCCGCCAAACACTTCGGCGATGGCTTGATGCCCGAGACACACTCCCAGAATCGGAACTTTGCCATGAAAGTATTCGACGACCTTCTCGGAGATTCCAGCGGTGGACGGAACGCCCGGACCGGGAGAAACGACGATGCGATCCGGTCCGCTCTCGGCGATGGATTCGACCGTCGTTTTGTCGTTTCGAAAAACACGGAGCTGCGCGCCCAACTCACCGAGATACTGTACGAGGTTATAAGTGAAGGAATCATAGTTGTCGATAACGACAATCATAGTTCCAGGCCCCTTGCGGCCAACTCGACGGCACGTACCAGAGCCCGGGCTTTGTTTACGGTCTCCATGTATTCGGTCTCGGGTACCGAATCGGCAACGATTCCACCCCCAGCCTGGATATAACCGCGGTCACCGGTCGCAACCAGCGTCCGGATGGCAATGCACGAATCCAGGTTGTCGCTGAAGTCTGCGTACAGCACTGCTCCGGAATAAACGCCCCGGCGCGTCGGTTCTTGTTCATCAATGATCTGCATAGCCCGAACCTTCGGTGCACCCGACACGGTCCCGGCAGGAAAGCAGGCCATTAATGCGTCAAAGCGATCCACATCGTCCCGAAGCTCGCCCGATAAAGAAGAAACCAGATGCATCACGTGGGAATAGCGTTCGATAAACATGAAATCGTCCACGCGGACCGTGCCGTATTTGGACACGCGCCCCATATCGTTGCGCCCCAAATCAACCAGCATGACGTGCTCGGCCCGTTCCTTTTCATCCGCGAGTAACTCATTCGCAAGTTGCCCATCTTCGAATTCGTCCTGACCGCGCGGACGGGTTCCTGCAATGGGCCGGTATTGGGCACTGCGACCGCGGACCTGGATCAACATTTCCGGAGACGCACCCACGATCGACGCTTCGGGTGTCTGGAGAAAGTACATGTATGGCGACGGGTTGATCATTCTGAGGGCTCTGTAAACTTCAAACGGAGGCGTGGGCAAGTCCACTTCGAAGCGTTGCGCCAGTACCACCTGGAAAATGTCGCCAGCGGCTATGTATTCCTTGGCCCGGGTGACAGCAGCCAGGTAGTCTGGTTTCTCGAAATTCGATCGGACTTCAATGTCTGCTTGGCTTCTCGTCGGTGTCGGGATTTCTATCGCCTCGGCCAACAACGCTTCGGTCGTCTCTATTTCCTCGGCCGCTTTCGCATAAAGGGTCTCAATCGATTCGTCGCTCTCATCTAGGAACAGATTCGACACAATATGAATTTGGTTTTTCAGGTGATCGAAGGCCAGAACGGTCCTGAAAAACATCATCGTGGCGTCGTTGCTACCCAGATCATCCAGACCGGTATCGGGGATGTCCTCGATCAGGCGGACCATCCCATAGCCGAAATACCCGACCGCACCTCCAGAAAAAGGAGGCAGGCCGGGAACCGATACCAAACGAAAGCCACGCATGGTCTGACGTAGATCGTCAAAAAAGTCTTCCCGCTCGTCTGGCGCAAAGTGCCTGTGCCGGGTCTTGTCATCCGAAGTGTCGGGCGGGGTCGGACCCACGCTGGTCACGAGGAAAGGGTCGCGACCCAGAAACGAATAACGCGCCAGCTTCTCACCCCCCTCGACGGACTCGAGCAAAAAGGCGTAGCGGCTTCCCTCCCGGAGCTTGAGGAAGGCGGATACCGGGGTCAGGAGGTCGGCAACGACCGATTTGTAAATCGGAACGACGTTGCCATCCTTGCCGAGCTGCTCAGCTTCTTTCAGACTGGGATGCATGGCGGTTCTTCAATTCGCGCGTGACCTCTTCCAGGGACACACCGCGTTCCACGAGCAGGACCATCAGGTGATAGATCAGGTCGGCGGTCTCCGACACCAGTTCTCCAGATTCCGGGTTCTTCGAAGCAACAATTGTCTCGGTTGCCTCTTCACCGACTTTCTTTAGAATCTTGTCCAATCCACTATTAAAGAGGTAGGTCGTGTAGCTACCCTCTGGGCGTAATTCCTTGCGACGTTCGATCAGTTCGAATAGTTGATGCATGAAACCCTCAAACTGAGGTTCGACATCGAAGCAGGAATACGTCCCTTTGTGGCAGGCCGGGCCGGACGGCGTCACTTCGACCAAGAGAGTGTCACAATCACAATCCAGGTGAAGCTTCTGGACCGACTGCAGGTTCCCTGAGGTCGCGCCTTTGTGCCAGATCTCCTGACGGCTCCGACTGTAAAAGTAGGTTTCTCCTTTGTCGAGCGTCAACTCGAGCGATTCCCGGTTCATGTACGCCATCATCAGGACTTCACGCGTCGCGCGGTCCTGTACGATCGCCGGCACAAGCCCCTGACCATCGAACTTGACGCTGTCCAGCATCTTCTTTTTGTCCGTCATCGAACCATGACTCCCTTCTCCCGAAGGTGCGTCTTGGCTTCCTCGATTGTGAACTTTCTGAAGTGAAAGATCGATGCCGCCAAAACCGCACTGGCCCGCCCATTGACCAAGGCGTCGAAGAGGTGGTCGAGATTCCCCGCCCCACCGGATGCGATCACAGGAATGTCCAAAACAGAGGCGATCTCTCCAGTGAGCTCAATGTCATAGCCGTCGTTCGTGCCGTCCGCGTCCATGCTCGTGAGCAGAATCTCTCCGGCACCGCACCGGGCCGCCTCCTGGGCCCATTGGACGGCATCGTGGTCAGTCCGGGTGCGGCCTCCATGTGTGTACGCCTGCCATTTAATTGGCCCTCCATTCAATGTAGGCTCACGGCGGGCGTCAATGGCGACAACAATACACTGACTGCCGAAGCGCTCGGCCGCTTCGCTAACCAACTCCGGCCGTTCCAGCGCCGACGTATTGATCGACACTTTATCGGCCCCCGACCTGAGAATTTCCCGAATGTCGCCTACTGAACGCAGCCCGCCACCGACAGTAAACGGGATGTTGATCGAGTCGGCGACTCGCCTCACCATATCGGCGACGATCTCTCTCCGGTCCGAGGACGCCGTAATGTCGAGGAAGACCAACTCGTCGGCCCCTTCTTCGGAATAACGCAGTCCGGCTTCGATGGGATCCCCTGCATCCCGGAGCTCAAGAAAGTTGACGCCCTTGACGACTCGACCGTCCTTCACGTCCAGACAGGGAATGATGCGCTTAGCCAACACGGCCGGCCTCCACAAGATCGAGGATTTCCCTCAGGTCAACCCGCCCCTCATACAGAGCCTTTCCAACAATCGCGCCCTCAAGACGTGGATGCCTTAATTTTTGTAAATTCTCGATGTCTGGACAGCCCGACACGCCGCCCGACGCAATGATGCGAAGGCCGGTCGCATCTAGCATTTTCTTTGTGGCTTCCACATTCACACCACCGAGTTCGCCGTCACGGGAAATGTCCGTGTAGATAACAAGTTCAACACCTTGCTCCTCGAGTTTAGCCGCCAGCTCGAGAGCTGTCAGCCGAGCGTCGCTCGTCCACCCGCGCAAGCGGACTGTTCCGTCACGTGCATCAATGCCGACCGCGATGCGGCCTCCGTAACGCGTAATGGTTTCCCCCAGCAGGTCCGGATCGCTCACGGCCACGGTGCCCAGAATGACCCGATCGACTCCCGTTCCCAGTATGCGTTCCACCCCCGCCATGTCCCGTATGCCTCCACCAACCTGAATCCGTAAATCCGGACACTGCATACGTATCCTCGCGATCGTGTCTATGTTCTGAGACTCTCCGGTGAAAGCCCCGTCCAGGTCTACGACGTGCAGCCATCGCGCGCCTGCCTCCATCCATTGGCTGGCCATATCGACGGGCCGTCCGTACACTGTCGCGTCCTCGGGTCGGCCCTGCCTCAATCGGACTGCCTGTCCCCCCAGGATATCGATGGCTGGATATATGTTCATGATCGAGCAAAGTTGTCGAGAATACGCTCACCGACATGCTGGCTCTTCTCTGGGTGAAACTGCGTCGCCCAGACGTTCCCATGGCCGACAACTGAAGGAAAATCGATTCCATAGTCCGTCGTGGCGATGACGAGCGCCGGATCTTCCGGGACCGCAGAGTAAGAGTGTACGAAGTAAACGAAGCTGCCGTCGTCGATGCCTTCAAGAATAACGTCCGATCGTTTCCGGTGAAGCTGGTTCCAACCCATATGTGGAACGTGTACACCGTCAGGAATGCGCCGGATTTTCCCAGGGAGAATGCCCAGCCCGCTGTGCCTGCCGAATTCCTCGCTCTCGGTAAACAGGAGGTGCATGCCCAGACACACTCCCAGCATCGGAGTACCTTCGGACACTTTCCGGATAACGACTTCGGTCAATCCAAGTTCGTCAAGGTTGCGCATCGCGTTACCGAATGCGCCGACGCCGGGCAGGATCAGTTTCGTGGCCTGTGCCACCTCCTCCGCGCGTGAAGTGACGCAGGTGTCGTGTCGGAGCCGAGCCAGGGTGTTCCGCAGGCTCCTAAGGTTGTTCAACTTGTAGTCAATAATCGTAATCATTTGGATCAAGCGGGGTTTGCATCGGTCACAACTGCTTTACGCGCGCCCTTTTTTGCAGGCGCCTACATCGCTTCCACACAGCTAGAACGGCTATAACGTTCCTTTGGTCGAAGGTATTTCACCGTCATCAAATACGATTCGCGTTGCCAGATGGATCGCACGGGCGGCGGCTTTGAACAGGGTCTCAGCAATGTGATGCTGGTTCCGCCCGTAGATGACTTCAGCGTGGAGATTCAGCCGGCCCTCCTGGACAAAGGCCTTGAAGAACTCCTCGATGAGCTCGGTCTGCAGATCTCCAAGCAAGGCGGTTTCAAACCGTGCGTGGTAGATGAGATATCCCCGGCCGGAAAAGTCCACCACCACTCGGCTTAGTGCCTCGTCCAGAGGAACATACGCGTGCGCAAATCGGGCGATACCGCGCCGCTCACCCAGCGCTTCGTTAATGGCTTGGCCCAGGGTCTGGCCCACATCCTCGACGGTATGGTGACCGTCGATTTCCAAGTCGCCCTTAGCTGCGATCTCCAAGTCCAGTCGCCCGTGCCGTGCCAGCTGCGCCAGCATATGATCGAAGAAAGGAATGCCGGTTGCGATTTCGTGCTGCCCGCTACCATCCAGGTTCAGCCGAACGCGGATATCGGTTTCTTTCGTCGTCCTCTCTTTTACGGCTATGCGCGGATTCATTCCAGTGTCTCCAGTGCCCGGTCGAGGGCCTCAAGGAATCGCGTGTTGTCCTCGGGGGTACCCACGGAAACTCGGAGGCACCTTTCCAGCATCGGATAGCCACTCACATCTCGCACCAGAACGCCCGCCTGATAGAGTGCATCAAATAATCGGCGGGCGACAAACCGGGTACGAAAGAGAATGAAGTTGGCCTGAGAGGGAAATTCCTCCACGCCTTCACGGCTGGCCAACTCTGCCGCAAGGAGTTCGCGGGCCGCTATGAGCTTGTTGACAGACCCCTCAACCGCAAGTTCTTCCACGATCAATTCCGCCGCCGCCAGCGTGAAAATATTCACGCTGTAAGGTAGTTTCACTTTCCGAATCTCAGCAGCAATCGCCGCGCTGGCCATCATGTATCCAAACCGGATTCCAGCCAGCGACCATGCTTTCGAAAGTGTTCTCAACAGCAAAAGATTGTCGAACTCCTCCAACAACGGAAAGAGTGTCCCTCCGCTGAACTCGTGGTACGCCTCATCAATAATAACGAGACCGCGTGCTTCAGAAACGAGTCGCCTGGCATCGGACCGGGCAAGCACTGAACCGGTGGGACTGTTGGGCGAACAAACAATCACGACGTCCGAGGTGCGCGCGGCTTCCAGCAATGTTTCCACATCAAAGGACAAGTCCGCTTCGTTCAACGGAACAGGCTGAATGGTGGCACCCGCCGCCTTCGCCATCAATTCGTAGAGAGCAAACGTCGGCTGCGGAATGGCAACGGTCTTCCCCGGACCCAGAGTTACGGCCACCGCGGCGCTGATCAGTTCGTTAGAGCCGTTACCGACCAGAATACCGTCCTCAGACCATCCGGAAAATCGAGCGAGCGTCTGAATCAGTTGCTCGGGTACGAACTCCGGATAGCGGCCCCAATCACGTTCGAGGACACGAGCCACAATCCTCCGCTTGAGATCGGCGGGAATCTCATACGGATTCTCGTTCTGGTCGAGCTTCACGTCCGCTTCGAAGTGCGTCAGCGCGTATGCCGATATCGCCCGCACCTCAGGCTTAATGACCTCGAATGGTGATCGATCGGGCATGTCCTGTCAGACCTTCCGCGATTGCGAATTTCTCGATGAGGCTACCGGAACGTTCGATCGCCCGTCCCGAATAACGCACCACACTTGTGCGCTTCAGGAAGTCATATACACCGAGCGGCGAAAAGAAACGTGCCGTACGTGCAGTCGGCAACACATGATTGGGCCCAGCGAAGTAGTCGCCCACGACGGCTGGAGAGTAGCGCCCCACAAAGATGGCACCGGCATTGTGGATGCCGTCCGCGATGGGATCCGGTTCCGCCATCAATACTTCGACGTGCTCGGGCGCGATGTGATCGACCAAACGGATCGCGTCCTCCGGTCCACTGACGACAAAGCTGATTCCGTTGTTTGCCACGGCGGTCCTCGCGATCGAATCTCTGTCCAGCGTCTCCAGCTGAATCTGGACCTGGTCGAAAACAGCCGCCGCAAGGTCCTCCGACCAACAGATGAGCCAGACACCCGCCATCTCGTCGTGTTCGGCCTGAGCCAGCAGGTCAGCCGCAATCCAGCTCGGATCGCAAGTCTCATCGGCCACTATGGCGACTTCACTGGGGCCGGCAATCATATCGATGTGCACACGGCCGAACACAAGTTTCTTGGCACCCTGGACGTATTGATTGCCAGGCCCAACGATCTTGTCGACGCTGGGGATCGACTCGGTTCCAAACGCAAGGGCCGCAATCGCCTGCGCACCGCCCGCCCGGTAAACCTCCTGAATTCCGAGAAGGTTGAGCGCCGCCGCGACCAGCGGATTTTCCTCGAGTGATTTCGGCGGGGTCACGACAACCAGCCGCTCGACACCCGCAACCTGGGCGGGAATCGCATTCATCAGCACGGACGACGGATAGGCCGCCTTAAACCCCGGGATATAGAGTCCAACCCTATTGATGGGAGTAATGCGTTGACCCAAGTGGATTCCGTCGCCAGCGTAGATTTCCCAGGACTGCAGCAACTGTTCCTCATGAAATCGCCTGATGTTGGAAATGGCTATCTTGAGAATCTCTACGAGTTCGTCATCGGCACCACTAGCGTAGCTAGCGATCTCATCCCCCGAAACATGCAACTGCTCTGGCTCCAGGGTGCATCCGTCGAAGCGCCGAGTGTATTCGAGGAGAGCTTCGTCGCCCCCCGTACGAACGCCCGCAACGATTTCTGCAATGGTCTGGCTGACTTCTGTTTCTTCCGTCGCCAACGGCAACAGATCGTCGACCGCGTCCAGATCCAGCGCTTCACTGAGATCGACAATCCGCATCAAACCAAACCCTCCAGGGTTTCCACCATCTGTACGATTTCTTCTCGCTTCGTCTGGTAGCTCGCGCGATTAACCATCAAACGTGCGGAACTTTCGGCGATTACCTCCACGATTTGCAGACCGTTCTCGGCGAGCGTCTGCCCGGATTCCACCAAATCCACTATCCGATCGGCCAGACTCACGAGCGGCGCCAGTTCAATCGAGCCGGATAGAGGGATGATCTCGACCGCAATTCCCTGCGCATTGAAATGTTCCAACGTGATGTGCGGATACTTCGTCGCAACGCGGACGACTGTTCGGACCGGTTGGTCCTTGTTTGGCGTTCCATTGGGAGCCGCCACGGCAATTTTGCACTTCCCGAATCCCAGATCCAAGGGCTGCAACACATCGGCCTGGGACTCAAGCAACACGTCTTGACCGGCAATACCGGCATCTGCTGCGCCATACTCAACGTACGTGGGGGCATCCATGGGCTTGACCAGAATCACCCGACAGCGACCATCGATCGAATCAAAAATCAGCCGCCGGGACTCGGCAAGGTTTTCCTCGAACTTGATGTCCGCGCGTGCCAACAATTCGAGCGATGGCTCAAGGAAGCGCCCTTTGGCGATCGCAATCACTAGCACATTCGCACCCGCTTGCCTTCCCGACGCAATCGCATCGCTTCTTCGAAGCCACCCTCTTCTACTCCGGCTGGCGGACGGATGTCTGCCCCGAACGCTTTCGGATCCACAATTTGTTCCAGTCGGTCCAGGCTGAACGAGAATCCGACGGCCGGGGTGTCATGGCCAAACTGGGCCGGAAGGCCGTCATATCGGCCGCCACTGGCGACCTCGAACCCGAGACCACGGACGTAAACCCGAAAGAGAATGCCGCTGTAATAATCGAAACCTCGAACCTCCCCGAGGTCTATCGTCAGACGGTGGGCCAGCCCCAGGCGCTCAAATATTCCGTATATGTTTTCGAGGTGTTGAATAGCACCCGTAGACCGTTCGTTCGTGACCAGCTTCCGAGCCCGGGCCAGTATTTCCCGGCCACCCGTCAGATGCGGAATTGCAAGCAGAATGTCCTTTCGACGCTTTTCGAAACTGAGCCCGACCAGCATTTTCTCGAGACCGGCCTGATCCTTAATGTTGAGTAATTTCTTGAGGCGGTCTATGCCTTCATCAGGGAGATCGATCCTGTCAACGATACCGCCAAAAAAATCCACGCTTCCGAGGTTGATCTGAAAGTCCTCTATACCGAGCTTCTCAAGTGCCTCCATACACACCACCAACACCTCTATATCTGCAGTAGCGGGCGAACCGCCGTAATGTTCCAGTCCCATCTGCGCGAATTCCCGCTGCTGCCCGCCCTTCGGCGTTTCGAACCGCAATACCTCTCCGGAATAGGATAGCCGGACCGGCGTGGGTTCTCCTGAGAGCCTGGTGGCCGCCATCTTGGCGAGTAAGGACGTAAACTCCGGGCGTAGAGCCAGAACGTTGCCTTCACGATCGATGAATCTATAAATCCGGTCCTCCAGCTCGCTCCCCATGCCCTTGACGAACACATCAAAGTAGTCAAGCATCGGCGGAATGATCTCCTCGTAAGACCACCCCTCGAAGACGGAAAATATGGTCCGTTCGACAGCCCGACGACGCCGGGCGGCATCACCGATCAGAATCTGCGTACCGGGCGGTATTTGGGTGAGGGAGTTCATCCGATCAGTCCCCGGCAATACAACAACTCGGCGTTGAGAATGGCCGCTCCGGCCGCTCCACGGATTGTATTGTGGCTGAGCACTCGAAACTTGTGGTCCAGTACGGGACAGCGGGAGACGGGGCCCACCACGACAGCCATACCTGCGGCGCGGTCGCGATCCAACCGGGGCTGGGGCCTATCGATACCCTTTTCCAAAATCATGACAGGCTGCGGAGCCGACGGCAAATCGAGTGCGTCGATACTGGACTTGTAATCTCGAAACGTGTCTTCCACTTGCTCGGAAGAAACATCCTGCTTCAATTTCACCGAACAGGCTTCCAGATGACCGTCGCGCACGTTGACGCGATGCGTCATAGCGCTGATTCGAAATTGATTATCTTCGAATTTGTCTCCGGTCCACGCCCCGAGAATCTTTAGCGGCTCGGTCTCCATCTTCTCAGCTTCCTCGCCACCCGCGATGTTGGGAATGACATTGTCAGCTGCATCCAGAGAAGCCACACCCGGGTATCCGGCTCCGGACAGAGCCTGCATGGTCACTACGTGGACGGCCTCCAATCCGAACGCCCGGTCGAGGGCCGCAAGAGGAATCACCAGGCCGATCGTCGAACAGTTGGGGTTGGTCACGATGAAACCCTTACCTCCAAAACGTGGCCGCTGCTTCTCCAGAGCTTCGATGTGATCCGCATTGATCTCCGGAACCAAAAGCGGAACGTCCGGACCCATCCGATGACTCGAAGCGTTACTAATTACTGGACATCCAGACTGAGCAAACTCGATTTCGGTTTCACGGGCAATCGAGGAAGGCAGTCCCGATAAGACAAAGTCACAATCCAGCCCGGGACGGCAAGCTTCGACTGACATTTCAGCGATATTCTCCGGAATCTCAGATTCAAGCTGCCAATGGGCGGCCTCGCGGTAGGTTTTCCCGGCCGAGTTGTCCGACGCTGCCAGCGCCCCGATCTCGAACCACGGATGGTGCTCCAGCATCTGGATCATCCGCTGACCCACAGTCCCTGTAGCTCCTAAAATGGCAGTCTTGATCTTCTTCATAGCTCGAACCATCACGACACGTCTCCGAACTCTAATTCGGGAGAAAACACCGACCTTCCGTATCGATCTTTGAAACTCTGGCCGACGCCCTTACCCCGCTACGCCCAAACACCTCTACAATCTGATCGCCGACGGAGGCTGCCGCCTCGGGCGCGGCGAACGCGAGAACAGTCGGACCGGCTCCGCTCAAGGCAATCCCTGCAAGACCGTCAGTCTCCATCTTCAGAACTGCTTCGAACCCGGGGATCAGGCCGGCGCGATAGGGCTGGTGAATGCGATCGCGCATCGCTTCCGACAGCATCTGCCAATTGCCGAGGGTCAGAGCAGCAACCATGAGTGGCGCCCTCTGAATGTTAAAAACAGCGTCCCGTCGCGAATAGCCCTCCGGCAAAACATCGCGCGCCTTCTCGGTGGACAGTTCGAAATCCGGGATTACCAGGACGGGCGTGATGCCATCGGACACCTTCAAACTCGATGACATGGCCTTCCCACCATCGCTTACGGCTGAAACTGTAAGGCCTCCAAGGAGGCCGGCAGCCAGGTTGTCGGGATGCGGCTCGAACTCCATCGCGTGATCGAAGATCTCGCTCTCAGACAGCGAGTCCCCGGCCACAATTTCGTAGCAGGAAATTCCTGCAAGAATCGCTGTAGAACTGCTGCCCAAACCCCGCGCCAGCGGTATTTCGTTCTGAACTTTCAAAAACACCGGTTCTATCCGCCGACCACGGCGTTTGGCCACAGCGTCCATGACCCGGAGAATCAGGTTGTCTCCACCGTCGGGCATCTTGTCGCTGTCGATCCCGTGTGCAACTACCCGGGACCGGTCGGTCGAATCGGAAACTTCGACTTCCACTGTCAAGTAGATCGCCAGGGCGAGGCTCAACGCATCAAAGCCGGGGCCAAGATTCGATGTGCTCGCGGGAACACGGACACCAGTAGGTCTACTCACGACCTGAACTTTCCAAAAGAGCCGCAGGCGCTCCGAACACAGACTCCGGGGCCGGGTGGCCCGTCCATATTTCAAACTGACGTGCAGCCTGTGCGACGAACATCGTCGTCCCTGCAATCACCTGTTTCCCCTGTACCTCTGCGTCTCGCAACAGACGGGTGCGCGGCGGGTTGTAGACCATGTCAAAAACGACGTTCGCATGAATCGTACCGGAAACCGGCGTCGCCTCGACGTCTGGAGTCATACCGACAGGTGTTGCGTTTACAAGCAGATCCGTTTCGTATCTGGAGCAATTCTCCAGACGATCCACCTGTACCTGTCGCGACCAGTCCAATGTTCCAGCTTCGCGGGTACGCGACAGCACGGTCATCGATTCCGCCGAGTCCAGAGCGGCCACTGCCGCTCGGGCCGCACCACCGGTTCCCAGAACGACCACCTTCTTGCCATGAGCGTCGAAATCCTTCAGCGCTTCGCGTATCCCGTGCACATCGGTGTTATCGCCTTTCCACTGTCCGTCGTCGAGACACACGGTGTTCACTGCGCCAACGGTCCTGGCTTCCGCTGTCACCTGCTCCAGATACGGCATCACTCCCACTTTGTGCGGAATCGTCACCGAAAAACCTTTGATCCCAATGGGCCCGGCATTGTCGAAAAAGTCGTCCAGACGCTCCACGGGGAACTTCATGTAAACGTAGTCGAGGCCCGCAGCCTGGAAGGCTCTGTTGTGTAGCGCAGGGGATTCGGAGTGATCCACCGGATTACCGACGATCCCTATGAACCGTGTCGCCCGGCCAATTTCGCGGAACCGATAGGTGTTGATCAATTCCTCCAGCGCGAGTTGACCCGGCGCCGAGCCGTCTCCCACACCCGTGTACGTGAGGGCGCTACCCCGAGATGGTCCGATGATCCGCGTAATTTGCCCCATCGGACCCATGCCAATAACGATCACTGGCTTCGGCCATGACTTTCCCAGTAACTTGAGCAACCTGCGATTGTCCGACCATGACCGGACGAAAGTTGCAATCTTTGCTACCGCGACGGGACTCTGACACACCGCATCCAGCAAGCCTTCAAGATCCTCTGGAGTCGAATCAAAGTCATGATACGAGCCAATCACGTCGGCCGGGGGAAACCCCCTTGCGAAACGGAAATCCATGTCCACCCAGCGGGCGCCGTTGGAAACCGCACGCTCGAGAATTCGTAATTCATCATCTATCGAACCGGCAAATCGGCCTCCCTGCCGACGACCACGGCAGGTCGCTATCGCGGGGGCTCGGAGATCCCCCCATTCGATTAGGTCCGATGCTTCGGGATTCTCGAGGTAATCGAGGCGCACCTCGATGCAGTCCGCCCCTTCCGTCACCGGGCTGAAAACCTCAGCGGCGTTTCTGGGTGTCAGGGCAACACAGATAGGTCCAGGGAACATTTCAAGCAAACAACTCCGTGCTGAGATAGCGCTCTCCGGTATCACATAGGATTGCAAGAACACGCTTTCCGGGCCCGAATTCGCGGGAAACTTCCATCGCGACATGGAGAATCGCCCCCGAAGAGACGCCGGTCAGAATGCCTTCCTTCTGAGCCAGCAGGCGTGCCTGCCGACGCGCGTCCGCATACTGGACAGGCACAATATGATCAATGACCTCACGGTTGAGAATCTCAGGTACGAAACCTGCACCAATTCCCTGTATCTGGTGAGGCGCAGGGGCACCCCCGGAAAGTACCGGAGACTCACTGGGTTCAACCGCGTACAGTTGCAAGTGCGGGATCGCTTCTTTCAGGCGTTCTCCCGTGCCGGTGGCCGTGCCTCCCGTTCCGACACCCACAACCAAGGCATCCAGGTCCTTACCTACGACTTCGAGAATTTCCTGGGCCGTCGTCCGACGGTGTGCCTCGGGATTCGCGAGATTACGAAACTGATGCGGCATGAAGTAACCCGGGTTTTCCCGAACGACCTCCTCAGCTTTATCGATCGCTCCCTGCATGACATCGTTTCTTGGGGTCAAAATGATTTCGGCTCCGTAAGCCCGCAGCAGATTCAGCCGTTCTACGCTCATGTCTTCGGGCATCGTCAGGATCACGTGGTAACCCTTGGCAGCAGCAACCATTGCCAGGCCAACCCCGGTATTGCCACTGGTCGGTTCGACGATGGTCCCACCTGGCTTCAGCCGACCGTCCTTCTCGGCTGCCTCAATCATGCTGAGGCCAATTCTGTCCTTCACGCTGCCACCCGGATTTAGAAACTCCAGTTTGGCGAGCAGTTCCGCCCAACCCGGTTCCGAGATGCGGCTGAGCCGTACAACGGGAGTATTCCCGACCAACTCGCAAATGTTGTTGTGAATCCGGTCCGGCATAATTCCTCTAATTTCAATATGCGCCCAGGCCAGCTCTTCGACTCGCACCAGTACGACGCCTACCCCAGGGGCAGAAACTTCTCACGATACCATAAATTGGCCTCAAATAGCTCAATTCATTAGTAGATAGCGGTCGCCGAGCCCTGTCCCGGTGGAGTCACCGACTCTGACGACAATGGTGCGCAAAATTTGCGCCCACGCCAAACCTCCGGGACCTGAAACCCATGAGATTCGCCACGAGTGTTCCAGTGGACTCCCTGGTGCCTGTCGTCGGGAAAACATCTAGGGGTAAGGGATCAGTCGCCGACCCACCACAGGATCTTGGGTTCCCGAATCAACTACGTGTTATCAATATGTTGACTGAGGCTCGGCCTTCTGTTAGAAAGGGTGCCTTATGAAAATTTTGCTCACGCTTCCGGTTTTTCTGTTCCTGGTTTCGGCCCCCGGAAATAGCCAGCAAACGCCCCTTCCCGAACAGGGTGCGCCCCCGACCAGCTTGACTGAACGGGACGGATATGTGTCCGCAAACAATGCGCCTCCCTCTACGGAGAGCTTCGAGGTACATGTCGTCGAAGAAGGCGACACCCTCTGGGACATTGCGGGTCGATATCTCAGCAATCCCTTTCTGTGGCCGCAACTCTGGGAAGCCAACGAGCACATCATCAACCCGCATTGGATCTATCCACAGGACTCGATGTTGATCCGGGCCATCACCCAGATCACGGAGGCGGTCCCACCGCCCGCGCCAGACGCCGGACCTGCGACCGAAGCAGAACCTGAGCCTGTGGCCCAAGTGCGTTTGCCTGCAACACCCCAATTGACTTCCGAAGCAACTCTCGAGACACCTCCAGTAATCTTGGCCTTACCGGATCTCCCACCAACTCTTGAGGTCAAAGCTGTCGATCTCTACTGTTCGGGCTTCATTACGACTCGCGAGATTTCGCCGGATCTCAATGTAATGGCGAAGTTCCCTGTGACAGAAAGCGTCATTGCCACTGAAGGCGATTATGTTTACCTCAGTCGAGGGGCAAATTCAGGAATTACGACGGGAGATCTCTTCACTGCCGTTCGTGCGACACGAAATGTCAGCAGCACGCGTGAAAGCGTGGGCGAATTGGGACGGCACTACCTGGAAGTCGGCCAGATGCGCGCGGTCATGGTGCAGCCCGAATTCTCGATGGCCCGTGTGCTCCATTCCTGCGATGGCATCGAAGTCGGCGATGTGACGGTTTCCTTCGATGAAATAGACTTTCCTGAGCTTCCGTCCGACCGCCCGTTTGATTCGATGATGCCCAGCAGCGGCAAAATAACCGGGGCGATAGCAATGTCCCGCGGTACGCTGTCAAACTCCGGATCACCGTTGTTCGGCGGGACGACAGTGGTGCCCGGCGTTAGCGGCGGCCGTCTCGGAGGGATCGCGGGAGGCGTCGTATCCGAAGGTCAGGTCGTCTACATCGACCTCGGAGATCGGGACGGAATTCAGACTGGGGATCTCTTTTTGATTTACCGGCCGCTGGACACAAGCTCACCGCTGCATCCCTTACCAGAGGAAGCCGCACGGCTCCTCGCAGGCCAAAGACAAGTCGTTGGAGAACTCGTTGTCCTGAAGGTAGATGAGCTGTCCGCAGCAGCTCTGATTACTTTCACTTCGGGGGCCGTTTTCTCGGGCGATTCGATCGAACTCCGATAGGCAGGGCTAACGGTCCTTTCCGCAACACACGAATCAGGAAGAATGTCCCGACCAACAACATCGGAAGACTGAGGAGTTGTCCGCGGGTCAAAGGGCCGAGATCCAAGCCGATGTGTGCATCGGGAGATCTCACGAACTCCACCATAAACCGGACGAATCCGTAGCCGGATATCAATCCCCAAAGAGCGGCTCCGGGATGGAAAGACCGCCTGTAAATCCAGCGCACAAATAAAAAGAGAACAAGCCCTTCAAGAAAGGCTTCGTAGAGCTGTGACGGATGGCGCCCCACGTTCCCACCACCGGGGAAAATCATTGCCCAGGGCAGCGAAGTTTCGCGGCCGTAGAGTTCACCGTTAATGAAGTTTCCGATACGCCCCAATCCCAGACCGATGGGCACGGCAAGCACGATCATGTCCGCGATTTGCCAGAAATTCCATTGTCTCCGTCTCACGATCAGCACGGTCGCAAGCGTTGTACCGACAAGACCGCCATGGAACGACATACCGCCCTCCCATATCGCCACGATCGATAGGGGATCCTGGATATAGCTACCGAGGTCGTACATCAGCACGTACCCAAGGCGCGCTCCCAGCATCACGCCCAGGATCCCATAAAACAGGAGGTCGTAAAGATCATCCTTGGACAACGCCAGCCGACTCTGCCTGGCTGCTCGTTTCATTACGAAATAGGCCGCGATGAACCCCAGCATGTACATCAGCCCGTACCAACGGAGCTGAAGTGGACCAATCGCGAAAAAAACCGGGTCGATTCCGTGGAACGGGAGTTGAAGCATCATCGGGGGGTTATACCTTCCGAGAAAACCGACGCGTCAAAAGCAAAAATCTGGGCCCCCGCCTTCCAGGCCTCGGGCGGAAGACCCGCCTTCTCGCAGGTCTGGGAGAGAAATTCAGAACGGTCCCAGCCGCATTGCACAGCCACCTGCGGAAGCAAGAGGCCTCTCTTACCATCTCTTTCGACCAACAACCCGTGTCGACCCACTTCAAGTTGATCGAAGGACACGACCTTTTCGAGAACCGACAATACGGAAATCTCGAACGACAAGGACTCGAGTTCTTCGATCATCACCGGCGCAAATCGCGAGTCAGACACTGCCGCCGACACGGCACATTCCGCAGTCGTTTGATACAGTGGGCTTTCGGCCTCGATACGCCCGATGCAGCCACGGAGTTGGGCCTCGCGATGTATCGAAACGAACACACCGCACGGTACGCTCAAAGAATCGGAAGTAATTTCGGGTCTCCGGAAGGAGGCCTCCTCCAGATGGGAACGCACGGCTCCACGCGCGATACTGAGCAGTAGTTGTTTGTCCTGACTACTGAGTTGGAGCATGCCGACCCTGCCTCTTCTTCACGAGAACATGGCGGCGGCGCTCCTGCTGGGCCTTAAACCGATAGTCAATCTTGGACCAAATGGCACGGAAGTATCCGACAGCGGACAGGATCGCAAAAAGGACCACCATCCAGAGCGCGATCTTTCCGGCAGCGTTGAAGAAAAACGGGTATTCACTTCCCACAATCAACAATGTAATCGCAGCGACTTGCGCAGCCATTTTCAGTTTGCCAAGTTCAGATGCCTCGATCGTAAAGCCCTGAGAGGAAGCAATGCTACGAAGGCCCATGACGGCGAACTCCCGACCGATGATGATGACGACCATCCAGGCCGGAACGATCTGAAGCTGGACGAGTGAAATGAACGCCGAAGATATCAGCAGCTTGTCGGCGACGGGATCCAGAAGCATTCCCAGCGTCGTAACCTCGTTCCTTGCACGAGCAAGATATCCGTCGAGATAATCGGTCAGGGATGCAGCGAGAAACACACTGGCTGCGATCGGAACGCTGTACTTGGTCAACAGAAGCGCCACCAGCACAGGCACGAGGAAGATCCTCGATAACGTCACTGCATTAGGCAGATTCATAACGTGGAGGCTCAGTCTATCAGATTTGATCATGAACGGACCACGTTTCAACGACTCAATCCGGGCGGTGGACTCGCCTGCTGTATCATGGGTGACGCTATGAAGGGACTCATTCTCGCAGGCGGCAAAGGAACACGGCTCAGGCCGCTTACCTTGAACCTTCCTAAGCCGATCGTGCCCGTGGCCAACCGCCCCTTTCTTCTCTACCAGATCGATCTCATGAAAAGCGCCAGCATCGACGAAATCATCCTGAGTCTGTCCTATCAGCCCCGAAAAATCGAGGATCTGCTCAAGGACGGTGCGGATTTCGACGTGCTCATTCGCTACGCCGTGGAAGGTGCGCCGCTGGGCACCTCAGGCGCATTCAAGAACGCCGAGGAGTGGATCGAGGGCACCACGGTCGTGTTCAATGGAGATGTCCTGACGTCTGTAGATCTCCCCGCGGTTATCGCGACTCATCGCGAGAAGAAATCGGTGGCGACTCTCGTCCTGACTCAGGTTGAAGATCCGACCTCGTACGGTCTGGTTGAATCGGATGCCTCGGGCCGAATTCACCGGTTTCTCGAGAAACCAGGCATGGACGAAATTACGTCCAATACGATCAACGCAGGAATTTACGTCCTCGAACCATCCGTCCTCGAACACATGCCACAGGGAAAACCCTTCTCGTTCGAGCGCGAGTTGTTTCCTTCCCTACTCGCAAAAGGCGAACCTATGTATGCGGTCGTTTCAGATCAGTATTGGATAGACATCGGAACCCCAGGGAAATACCTCGAGGTCCACCGCGATATTCTTAGAGGAAAGTTTAAGTCGCCCGCGATTCCTCCGACGGCGTTGACATCTGATGTCATTCCAGACGGTGCTTTTGTCGACAGCGCGTCTCTCGTGGGAGAGGGGGTCACGATTCGTGAAAACGTCCGCATCGAGTCATCGGTCATCGGACCCAACTGCAAAATCGATTCGGGTGCACACATCGTAGACTCCGTGATCTGGTCCAGTAATACGATCGACGCCGACGCGCGTATTTCTGGCAGCATACTGGCTCGCGGCTGTTACGTGGGTCGGTCGGCAACGCTCCAACCCGGGACCCTCCTGGGGGGCAAATCGGTTGTGACCGATTATTCGGTTTTGTAGGTGATGGGGGAAGTCTGAGAGTTGAACGTTTCCAGGTGCTGTAATTCCTGAGTTCTGCCCCTTAACTATTAACTCACAACTCTAAACTTCTTCTTTCATACATGACAATTCGTTTTGGAACTGATGGATGGCGGGGGATCATCGCGGATGACTTCACCTTCCACAATCTGCGTCTCGCTTCCCAAGCGACGGCGGACTATTTTCAGACGATAACTGACCGCGAACGAACGGTTCTCGTGGGTTACGACGTTCGTTTTCTGTCCCAGAGCTTTGCAAGCGCTGCTGCCGAGGTCTTTTCCGGAAACGGGTTTCGAGTCCTGCTGATGGACCGCCCGTATCCAACACCCTACGTTTCGTTCGAGTTGCAGCGTCAGGGTCTTGTGGGTGGCGTCGTGATCACAGCCAGTCACAACCCGTCTGTTTTTAACGGCTTCAAAGTAAAAGCAGAATACGGCGGAAGCGCGACGTCCACGATCACCCAAGCCATAGAAGGACGTTTAGGGAAGACCCCCGTTCGGACATCGACGACGGGCATCGAAACGATCGCTCCCTCCGGAGAATACTTCACACATCTACGAACGTTGGTCGATTGGGAAGGAATCGCCGGCTCAAATTTGCGAGTCGTTGTGGATGCGATGCATGGAAGCGGAGGGCGGTTGCTGGAAGAAATGCTGGCCCAGACGACGGTCCAGGTACAAACGATTCGTGGAGACCCCGACCCGCTATTTGGGGGCATCAGCCCCGAACCGATGATGCCTCAACTGGAACCGCTCGCCGAAGCGGTTCGCCGGTCGGGAGCCGCGATCGGCCTGGCCACGGACGGGGACGGGGACCGGCTGGGGGTGGTCTCGAATGAGGGGCGCTTCGTCCCCACCCTGCAAATACTGCCGCTTCTTCTGCTCCATGCGTACCGGCACCGTGGGTGGCGCGGGTCGGTGGTCCATACGTTTTCTCAAAGTCAATTGATTGGGCGAATTGCCACGCAACTGAGTCTGGATGTTGTCGAAACCCCCATCGGTTTCAAACATATAGCCGAGTTGATGCTCAAAGGTCCGGTTCTTATCGGAGGGGAAGAAAGCGGCGGCATCGGCTTGTCCCGCCATCTGCCCGAAAGGGACGGGCTATTTCTCCAGATCCTCCTACTCGATCTACTCGCCACTACCGGCAAGGGGCTCACCGCGCTGATTGGGGACATGTGGACGGAATTCGGTGAGTTCCACTACCATCGGCGCGATCTCCACGTCGGGTCCGATGCCAGTCAGCAACTCATAAGTGCCTTAAAAGAAAAGCCTCCTAAGGATTTAGCCGACCGATCAATACACGAGATCCGGACGCTGGACGGCCTCAAATTGATGCTGGAAAACGACAGCTGGATTTTGTTCCGGAGGTCGGGAACCGAGCCGGTTCTTCGGATCTACTGTGAGGCGCCTACAGAAACGGCCGTCACGGAAATTCTCGAAGCGGGCATCAATCTGGTGGAACAATTCGCCCCCCCCGGTGTCTCCTAATAAAGGCCAGCCTTTGGCAATTGCTATACTTGTGAAAACAGCCCCGGTGCAACCGAGGAGGCCCGTATCCGGTAATGCTTCGTCCAGAGATATCTTATTCGGACCTTGAGTCGGCGGAAGGTCTGTCACCCGAAGAAGCCCTGTTCGTCCTCCGGCTACGATCCAATGAAGATAGCGCCTACGACGAACTGGTCCGAAGCTATCACGCGCCCCTCTATCGCATTGCGTGCCGCATGCTGCAGGATCCGGGCGAAGCTGCTGATGTGACTCAGGACATCTTCGTAAAAGTGTTTCGGAACATCGGACGATTCAGAGGGCGGTCCAGTCTCAAGACCTGGATATTTAAGATCGGCTTTCGAGAAATTCTGAACCGAATCCGCTGGTCCCGAAGGCGGTTCCGCCAATCCACGGTGCCGTTGGAGCAGCATGCCGACGGCGCCGCCGGAGTAAGCGCGCCGCCACAAATTGCCGACTGCGGCCTGACGCCCGAAGAGGCGTTGGAGAGAAGAGAACGCGCCGATTCCATCCAACAAGCGCTTTCGAAGCTCTCCCCGGAGCACCGATCCATTGTTGTCCTGAGAGACATCCAGGGATTTTCCTACAGCGAAATTTCCGAGATTCTTGGAGTTTCCACTGGAACAGTGAAATCCCGCCTGGCACGGGCGAGGACGGACTTGAAGAAACGTCTCATGCGTTATCTGTCAGTCCATCGGATTGGTTGATGTGCTGATTTTTTGACTGAACTTGCTGACTGAACTTGCTGACTGAACTGAATGAAAAGAATGAACTGAATGAACTGAATGAAGGTAGAGCCCAACAGTATCGCCAGGAAACATACGATGAAGAAGTTGAAATCATTCTTGAGGAGTAAGGGGCGACCCACGGAATTGAATTGCAAGCAGGCTCAAAGACTGATGAGCCCTTTCATCGATTCTATGGCCACGCCCGAAGAAGCGGTACGCGTCGAAACGCACGTTACCGGGTGTGAGCCATGTCAGCGGCAACTCCAGTCCTACATATCGGTTAAAAACCTTCTGCTCAATGTCGAGGAACCGGCGGTGTCGGCCGGGCTGGTATTGGAAACGCGCGTCCGGCTCTCACATGAACGGACTTCCGATGGCCTCACACGATTGGGGACGCGGCTCGCGAATTCCTTGAAACCGGTCGCGCTGCCCGCCCTGCTGGGCACTTGCATGACATTTCTCTTTTTTGGAATCCTGCTAAGCGATCTTATAGCGCCTCCGATAATCGCATCGAACGAGGTTTCGAATACGCCAATAGCGTTGTATCAGAGTGTCCGGATAACCGATCCCACGTTGACACGTTTCGCCGATAACGGCTCGAACCTGCCGGGACCGTTGACGGTAGATATCCTGGTAAGTGGCCGCGGTCGGATGATCGATTACACGATTCTCTCCGGACCAAGCGATCCCGGCGTTGAACGCTGGTTAAGAGAATTGCTCTATTATGCGGAGTTCACACCCGCCAACCTTTTTGGTCGACCGGTAAATTCGAGAATCATCGTTTCTTTCATCGGCGTGTCGAGCTGACGACGACCGCGACCGCATCAGCAACCCTTTCGGCGACATTTCCCGTGCCCAGCTTCCGCCGTAGTTTCTCGTAGTTTCCGCGGATTTCGGACTGCGTCCAGACGTCGTCCATCAGCTTAAGAGTTGCCTTAGCGACGTTTGCCGGCGTCATGCGGTCCTGATAGAGTTCCGGTACCACCGCTTCGCCCGAAATAATATTGACGAGCCCGAACATACGAACCTTCAAAAGGAACTTGCCCAACAACCAGGTTGCCCGACCAATTCGATAAACAATCACCTCGGGAGTACCCAATAGCGCCGTTTCCAGCGTGGCCGTACCGCTGGCAACAATCGCTGCCCTCGAATAGCGGATGGCATCGTAGGTGTCATCCCCTACCAACCGGATCGGCCGTGCACCCAGAAACCCCTGGACATAATCCACCGAAAGACCTGAGGCCACAGGAAGAACGAACTGCGTATCCGGCTTCTCAGCCAGTATCAGGTCCACTGCCAGGCACACGGTAGGTAGGATGTAGTGCAGTTCCTTGCGGCGACTCCCTGGAAGCAGCGCAACCAGAGGCCCGTTGTTTCTGAGTCGATACTTGGCAAGGAAGGCGCCACGGGTCATACGGGGCCGAACGGTGTCGACGAGAGGATGACCGACAAACTCGACGTCAATGCCCGCGCGCCGATAGATCTCTTCCTCAAACGGCAGAATCACGAGCATTTTGTCGACTACTTCGCGAATCTGACGGACACGCCCCGGCCGCCACGCCCAGACCTGGGGGCTGATGTAGTAAACGACGGGAACTCCAAGCGCCTTCAACCGGCCTGCCAGACGCAGGTTGAAGTCCGGAAAATCGATCAGGACGGCAGCCGAAGGAGGGTCGTCTTCGATAAGACGGCTTAGTTTGCGGAAGACGCGATAGAGAGCTCCAACATGACCCAGCGCTTCGAAAGGCCCTACGACAGCCGTGCGTGTGATGTCGGCGACCGATTTTACTCCGGCCTCACGCATACGTTCGCCGCCGAGACCGATTACCCGGGACCCTCTAAATTTTCGCCCTAGCGCACGAGCCACCTGGGCCCCGTACATGTCTCCGGAGGCCTCACCTGCAACGACGAGGAACTGCTTGGATGTCACTGGATAATGTTCTGAACTTCGATGAGCTGCGGGATGGGGCCCGACACCCTCACCGTCTCGGCCCAAATGAGCGTCCGCCCCTCCACACCAGCAACAACCACCACGCTGGTGTCGTCCACGGGAACGCCTGTAAACCCAAAAACCCCGTCACCGGACAGCTCAATGTCTTTCGCGATCACCATGTGCCCGTCAATCGTCCCCGAAAGGGAGTCCGGCGGAGACGCTTGTTGAACCCTCGCTCCAAAAGGCAGGGTCCACAATACGATTGCACCAAGCGATAACAGGCCGATCGACAGCAATCGCTTCTGCCTCATTAGATCTGCATATCGCCAATCATGTGGCACTACTTCAGACGCTCAATCGAAGCACCAACTGCAGACAAACGTTCTTCCAGCCGTTCGTAACCGCGATCCAGATGATACACACGATCAATCACGGTTTCTCCATCCGCCACCAGACCCGCCAAAACGAGAGAGGCGCTGGCGCGGAGGTCGGAGGCGATAACGTTCGCTCCGCTTAAAGGCGTCGGACCTTTGACGACGGCCCTGGAGCCCTCGATTTTCACATCAGCCCCCATTCGGACCAACTCGCTGGCATGCATGAAGCGATTCTCGAAGATTCTTTCTGTGATGACCGATGTGCCCAAGGCCTGTGTCATCAACACCATGTACTGTGCCTGCATGTCAGTCGCAAACCCAGGGTACTCCTTCGTTACAACGTCCACTGCCCTGGGGTCGGAAACACTGCAGACGTAAATCGAGCGCCCTTCGGTCCTGATCTGGGCGCCAGTCGCACGCAATTTCTCGATGGTGTTCCCGAGGAGCGTTGGATCGGCACCCGTCAGTTCCAGATTGCCCCGGGTCATGACACCTGCCACAAGGAACGTTCCCGTCTCGATTCGGTCGGGAATCACCTGATGACTGGCCCCATTCAAATTGGAAACCCCTTGAATCGTAATCGTTGACGTACCGGCACCGTGGACTCGGGCACCCATCGCATTCAGCAACTCGGCAAGGTCGCCGATCTCCGGTTCGCACGCTGCATTGCGCAAGGTCGTCGTGCCATCAGCGAGTGTCGCGGCCATCATCACATTTTCAGTTCCGGTCACCGTAATCGTGTCGAAAAAGATGTCCGCGCCTTTTAATCGCTTTGCGCGGGCTTCAACATATCCATGCTCGGTTCGAACCTCAGCACCCAGTTTCTGGAAACCTCTGAGGTGGAGATCAATCGGTCGGGCCCCGATCGCACAGCCACCGGGAAGTGAAACCCGGGCCTGGCCAAAGCGGGCCAACAACGGGCCGAGAACCAGTACGGAGGCTCTCATCGTTTTCACCAACTCGTATGGCGCTTCACACGAGTCCAGGGAAGCGGCCTTAATGCTGGAGGTGCCGTCGTCGGAAAGCGCAACATCGACACCCAGCTTTCTCAGGAGTTTGCAACTTGTTCGAATATCGGTCACAAGCGGAAGATTCTGAAGCTCGACGGTCTCCGCCGTCAGTAAGGCCGCCGCCATCGCGGGCAAGGCAGCGTTCTTCGCGCCGCGGAGGGGAACACTTCCCTCCAGGCGTGCGCCACCCGTGATCTTCAGTTTGTCCATCTAATTCGACATCCGATTGCGAAGAAAATTTTCCAGGGCTTGATCACAGTCATCTCTTCTATATTCTAGTGCTCGCTCTGAGTGAAGTCGACGACGTTCGGATTTCAAAAGCCCGCGAAATTAGAGCCTAACGGGCATGTGGCGAATAACAGAAATGCGTCGGGGGCTTGACCGAGGTGGAAGCGGTGACCGCTCCACCCTTGCTCGGCATGGAGAACCCTACGAAGCTCGTAAACTGTAAACTGCGGCGGCAGGGGCTTCAAAACTATCGAGAAAGGATAACTTCAGCGTTATCGAAATCTATACTGACTCTGTAGTCCTTGAGAAAATCGTAACCGACAATTCCTGAGACTTCGATTCCAAGCGTCTGAGAGATCTCGTCCATGTCGATAGCGATCATCAATGGAAACGATGCCTGAGATTGGGCGGTCGAGAGCGTTACCGCAGGCACGGTAAGGGCGAGGCCGCTTTCACCGCCGATCCCCGCCAAGCCCAGACTGACGCCGGCTCCCGGCGTCTCCTCGGTAACGCCCAGAGCAGCGGCGGCCTTGTGTGAGAGAATCGAAGTTACGGCGCCCGTATCGAGGAGAAACAGTCCCTCAAAATCGCCGTTGAGCCGAAGCGGTACGAAGGCAAGGTTGCTAAAAAACCATCCCGGAACGCGTTCACTGAGGCTGTCGTCCGAATCGGTGTCCACGTTGAATTCGATAATCGAGTCCGGATAGTCGATGGACACCAGTTCGCGACCAAAAGTGGCAGTACTGAAGATTCCGTCCGCCAGCTCCCCCAACAGGGGGTCCGACAAAGTGCCCACAGGCAAGTTCCGAACTTCAATCCCGCCGAAAGTCAAACTATCGATTCGGTAGATGCCGCTTTCCACACGACCATCCCCCCCCAATCCCGTAAATCAGGGTGGACGTGATTGGAGTGAGACCCAACTCCCCGAGCAGACGTTCTGTAAAAACTGTCTGGGAGGCACCGGTGTCGACTATGAATTCGAACGGCCCCTGGTCACCCACCATGACGCTCGCGAAGATCAGGTTCAGGCCCTGCGAGATGGTTATCGATTCGGCTGGCTCCGGCAGATCATAGACCCCCATCTGGACAGGACCGAAGTCGCCGATGACCTCCAGCACGGCTTCCACCTGCCTCAGCCGCTCCAGATCGTAGCTTGGTTCGAGAGCGACGTACGCCTCCAGTTGTCGCGCCTGTTCGGCGACATCTCCCTCATAGGCCCAGGCATCGGCTAACGCAAGTCGGTAGATTGCGGCATCGGGCTCTAGCTCCACCGCTTTCGACAGAGAATCGATCGCTTCTGTGAGCCTCATCTTCCCCATAAGAAGCTTTCCGACGCCAAAATGGGCACGCGCGGTGTTTGGATCGAGATCCAGGGCCCGCAAATAGTAGGCGCGTGCCTCCTCGAAGTTTGCTCTCCGAAACTCTATTTCTCCTTTAAAGGCAAGAACATCAGAATCTTCGGTTAATGCTTCGAGGATCAGGTCAGCCTCCTCGATGGCGTCGGCCAGCAACAGGCTGGGAACCGTATCGAGAGGGTTCTGGGGTCGGGCGTACCCGAGGCCCACCGAAGAAAGCAACCAGAGGGACAAAATAGCCTTTGCTCGGTGGGGAAGCTTGCTTGACATGGTATTCAGTCTCCGTTTAAAATCAGAGCTTTGCGTTAACCGAGGAGAGCGGCCAAGTATGCCTACCCGTTTCTTAAGTCAGGCCGAAGCATCCGCCGATGATAAGTGGTTCATCATCGATGCGGCAGACCAGGTGTTGGGCCGGCTCGCGACTAAAGTTGCGACTCTGCTGAGCGGCAAGCACAAGGCCGGTTATGCTCCGTTCCTGATCACGGGCGATCACGTCGTTATTATCAACGCCGATAAGATTAGACTGACTGGACAAAAATTGGATCAGAAAATTTACTATCGGCACACGGGATATCCCGGGGGGCTGAAGCAGGTATCGGCACGACGGATGTTCGAAAGCCGGCCCGAACGCCTCATTCAGGAAGCCGTGCTGGGCATGCTGCCCAAAAACAAATTGCGCAAGAGGATGGCCAAGCGGCTTCGAGTGTACGCGGGCGCTGAGCATCCACATAGAGCGCAAAATCCCGAGGTCATCGCATAAGACCATGGAGGTTGATTGAGTTTAGTTCAGTATTACGGTACGGGCCGGCGGAAAACATCCACGGCTCGCGTGTTTATGAGACCCGGAACCGGAAACATCGTGGTCAACGGGCGGCCATTCGAAACTCATTTCTTCAGTGAACTCCATCGAATGATCATTCGGCAACCCCTTCAACTCTGCGACACCCTGGATAAGTTCGACATCCTGATCAACGTCAAGGGCGGTGGTATTACCGGTCAAGCCGGAGCAGTTCGGCACGGTGTCTCGAGAGCATTGGTCGAATCCAACGCCGAATTCAGGCCGGCATTGAAGAAAGCAGGATTTCTCACCCGTGATCCGCGGATGGTTGAACGGAAGAAATACGGGCAGCCCGGAGCCCGAAAGCGCTTCCAGTTCTCGAAGCGGTAATCATTGCTCCGCCGGGGGCTTACGCCTCGGGCGATAGTTATTTTTTGAAGCCAGAGCGTTGAACGAATCCTTGTAACGGAGGTCTAGTTGGTATCTATCACGATGAAGGAGCTTCTGGAAGCTGGAGTCCATTTCGGCCACCAGACAAAACGCTGGAATCCGAAAATGAAATCCTACATTTTCGGCGAGCGTAACGGTATTTACATCATCGACCTTCAGAAAACTCTCCGCCTTTTCAAGGAAGCAACACAATTCGTCACCGAACTCGCCGCTCAGGGGAAGACATTCCTTTTTGTTGGCACCAAGCGCCAGGCTCAGGACGCGATTGCCGAAGAGTCGGCGCGTTGCAATATGTTCTATGTCAACCAACGTTGGCTCGGTGGGCTCCTCACTAACTTCACAACGATCCAAAGGTCCGTTAAGCGACTCAAGGATCTTGAGGCAATGAAAGACGATGGGCGCTATGAATTGTTGCCGAAAAAGGAAGTGTTGCGACTCGAGCGGCTCCGGAAAGCTCTCGATAAGAACCTTTCCGGCGTTAAGAACATGCCGGTCCTGCCGGACGCTCTCTTTGTGGTGGATTCCCGGCGTGAAGAGATTGCCGTAGCCGAGGCCCGGAGACTAAAGATTCCTGTTTTGGCTGTGGTGGACACCAATTGCGATCCCGAAGTGATCGACCATGTTATTCCGGGCAACGACGATGCGTTGAGGGCAATCCGCTTGTTTACTTCGAGAGTCGCCGACGCGATCCTCGAAGGACAAGCGCTCGCTTCGAAGGCGAAAGCAGACGACGCAACAGAGGAAAAAGAAGAACAGACCGAAGAAAAAACCGCTCCGTCCGGAACAGATAGCGCTGAGACGACGACGGAGGCCACTGTCGATGGGACGAGCGCTCTCGAAACAGCTCCCGCAACCGTCGAAACAACGACGCTTTCACCGGCCACCCCTGAGGAATCGGGTACGGGTGATTCGGTGAAGACGACGGACGAAACTCCCGCGACCACGTGACCCACCAGCAGCGCGACTGTTCAGGATCAGCGAGTTAAATTGATGCGAAGGCGGAAATTCAACGATTTTCGCCTATTTTTTTGTAAGGAGTTGGGAGTCGATGGCAATCAATGTCCAACAGGTTAAAGAACTGCGCGAAAAGACAGGCGCGGGGATGATGGACTGTAAGAACGCGCTGACTGCAAGTGAGGGGGACCTCGAAAAAGCGATCGTCTTACTTCGCAAAAAGGGCCTTGCAACGGCGCAAAAGAAAGCCGCTCGCGTGGCTGCTGAGGGAATCATCGGGCACTATATACATGGCGGCGGCAGCCTCGGCGTTTTGGTGGAAGTCAATTGCGAAACGGATTTCGCCGCACGTAACGACGACTTTCAGGCGCTGGTCAAAGATGTCGCTATGCACATCGCGGCACAGAACCCGGCCTATGTTCGACGTGACGAGGTACCGGAAGACATCGTGAGCCGGGAGAAAGACATTTACAGGGATCAGGCACGTTCTTCTGGTAAGCCGGAGCAGATTATCGATAAAATCACCGAGGGTAAGCTGGACGCTTTCTTCAAAGCATCATGTTTATACGAACAGGAGTTCGTCAAGGACACTTCGATGACGGTTGAACAACTCATCAACGACCTGATCGGTAAGATCGGCGAAAATATTCGGGTGCGAAGGTTCGTACGCTTGAAAACCGGTGAAGGTCTAGAAAAACGGGTGACGGACCTGGCAGCCGAAGTCCAGGATCAGCTCAACGGATAACTGGATATCTCTATGGATACTCGATACCGACGCATTCTGCTTAAGTTAAGCGGCGAATCACTGATGGGTTCACAGCCGTTCGGTATCGATCCGGAAATCGTTACAAGCATCGCCAGCCAGGTGAAGGATGTTCATGGCCTGGGCGTTGAAATCGGCATCGTCATCGGTGGCGGCAACATTTTCCGAGGGCTCGCAGCAAGCGAACAAGGTTTCGACAGAGTATCGGCAGACCACATGGGCATGCTGGCTACTGTGATCAACGCACTCGCGATGCAGGATGCCCTGGAGAATGTCGAAGCCCCTACCCGCGTTCTTTCCGCAATCGAAATGCGACAGGTGGCCGAACCCTACATCCGCCGACGTGCCGTCAGGCACCTCGAAAAGGGGCGCATCGTCATCTTTGCTGCCGGAACGGGCAACCCTTACTTCTCCACCGACACTACCGCCGCGCTCCGCGCCATGGAGATCAAGGCGGAAGTCATCATGAAAGCCACCCGTGTCAACGGTATTTACGATGCAGACCCTGAAACCGTTGCGGACGCCAAGATGGTCCCAGAAATCTCTTATCTCGATGTTCTCACACAGGGTCTCCGCGTTATGGACACCACAGCGATATCTCTGTGTATGGATAATCACCTCCCGATCATCGTTTTCAATATCAACGAAAAAGGGAATATCAAGCGCGTCGTGCTTGGAGAGAAAATCGGTTCGCTCGTTCAGTAACCGCTCTCACCCAGGCGCCTTGGAGGTTATTGCCATGCCGGCCAAGGAAGAAATTGCACAAATTAAGGAGCGGATGGGAAAGGCGGTCGAGGACCTGCGGCGCGAACTTTCGTCCATTCGCACAGGACGTGCGTCGCTCGCCCTGTTTAACAACATAAACGTCGACTACTACGGAGTTCCAACGCCGATCAATCAGGTTGCAACCTTGGCTATTCCTGAACCGAGCCTGGTCACACTCCAACCCTTCGACATTTCACTTATCGGCGATATCGAAAAAGCGATTCTGGCTTCAGACCTGGGCCTGAATCCGTCCAACGACGGGCGCCTGATCCGGATCCCGATACCTGCATTGAACGAAGAAAGACGGCAACAGTTGGCCAGGCACGTCCACAAAGTTCTCGAAGACCACAGAACCGCCGTTCGCAATATTCGCCGTGACGGCAACGACACGATGAAAAAGCATCTCAAGAACAAGGAGATGTCCGAAGACGACGAACGTCGCGCTCTAGACGAAGTCCAGAAGCTTACCAACACATACATCGCAAAACTGGATGAGGTGGCGAAAGCCAAAGAAGAGGAAATCCTGACCGTTTAGCACTTCCACAACGGCCGATTTTTTAACGCAGAGACGCTGAGTCGCAGAGAACGCAGAGAACGCAGAGTTTGAGGATGTATTTCTGCGACCTTTGCGCTAAAACTCTATACCTTCCAACGGCCTTTTTTTGATGGCGTGGGAGTTGGAGCCAGTCGGAGGGCGGGATCGGCGTCAAGATCGTATCGAGAGTGCTCCCCTCGCCTTAGCTTGAAACTCCCGGCTGCTGCGATCATGACGGCGTTGTCCGTTGTGAAATTCGGACTCGGATAGAAGAAGTCCAGACCGCGTTCGAGAGCTGCCTCACGCATTGCTTCCCTCAAACGGGAATTTGCAGCAACCCCGCCAGAGAGCAAGATGGCCTTGGGTTCCAGGCTTTTGGCCGCCGCCATCGTCCTGGAAACGAGAGCGTCAACCACACCCTCCTGAAACCCGGCGAGGAGATCCAGTCGTGCCGGATCCATACGCGTTCGGGCCTCGTCCAGCGGCTCCAAACCCTCCTCCTTCACAATACGCAGAACCGCGGTCTTAATACCGCTGAAGCTGAAATCCAAAGTTTGATCTGAAATCTTCGCAACGGGGAATCGTCGGACGTGACGCTTGCCGAGCGCAGCCAGGCGATCGATAACCGGTCCCCCGGGATAGGATAGCCCCAGGAGCTTGGCAACCTTATCGTAAGCCTCACCAGCGGCATCGTCCCGCGTCTTACCAATCAAACGATAGTTCAAACGGGACCAGTCCCCGTGTTCCGACTCCACCCAGAACAGGTTCGTATGCCCACCCGACACCACAAGCGCTAAGGCAGGAAATTGCGCTTCGGGGCTTTCGACAAACACAGAATACATGTGCCCCTCAATATGGTTGACACCGACCATGGGCTTGCCGGCAGCAAAGGCGACCGCTTTGGCGAACGTCAGACCAACCAAAAGCGATCCGACCAGGCCGGGCCCATACGTCACAGCGATGCCGTCCACATCCTCTAGCCTCGCACCCGCACGGGAAAACGCCTCCTCAACGATGAGTCTGATCTTCTTAATGTGTTCCCGAGAAGCAAGCTCAGGAACAATTCCGCCATAGAGCCGATGGGTGTCCACCTGAGAGTGAATCACATTGGACAGGATTTCGCGGCCGTCTCGAACCAAGGCAGCCGCCGTCTCATCGCACGAAGTTTCTATCCCAAGTACCAGCACTTGTTTCGATCTAAGCTGTAATCACAAAACTCACCCCTCGCAGTCCGGTCGGGAGGCAAGGCGTGGCAAGGATTCCTCGTAAGGAGGGCGCGCAATACCGTGGTCAGTAATAATCGCCGTTACAAATTCAGCCGGTGTCACGTCGAAGGCGGGGTTCAAGGCGGTCACGGCCTCAGGCACGACAGCCACGCCGCCAAAATGGGTCACCTCGGAAGGGTCTCGCTGTTCGATGGGAATATCGGATCCATGTGCAATCGAGAGGTCGAGGGTGGACACGGGTGCGGCGACATAAAAAGGGATGTCGTGTTCTTTCGCCAATACCGCTACCGAATACGTTCCGATCTTGTTGGCTACGTCACCGTTGCGCGCGATACGATCGGCGCCAACGATGACCACGTCGATCAGTCCCTGGTGCATGAAAGAGCCGGACATATTGTCTGTGATTACGCGGACATCGATGCCGTCCTTCCACAATTCCCACGCCGTCAGGCGTGCGCCCTGGAGAAACGGCCGCGTCTCGTCCGCCAGGACACTCAAGCGTTTACCGCTCTCCACGGCAGCGCGAATGACCCCGAGTGCGGTGCCATACCCCGCAGTAGCAAGTGCTCCGGCATTGCAGTGCGTCAGCACGGTGCCGCCAGACGGCATCAAGTCCTGACCGAATTGCCCCATTTTCTTGTTGTTGGCGATGTCCTCCTCCTGAATCGCCCGAGCCTCAGCTACCAATTCCGCGCGAACCTCTAACAGGTCCTGCCCTTCGTCCATCAAGCTTTCGAAGCGGCCAGTCATTCTTTCAACTGCCCAGAATAGATTCACGGCCGTCGGACGTGTTTCCGAAATTGTTTCGGCGATCGTCCGAAACTCGTTCCGCAATTCGTCCGCCTCCTCGGCCCCAGATTTTCTGATCCCCAACGCGATGCCCATTGCGGCCGCAACTCCAATCGCCGGCGCACCCCGAATGACCATCGATCGGATGGCTTCCGCCACATCCTGATACGTTTCGAATACGGGATACTCTTCTACGATCGGCAATTTTCGCTGGTCGATCATGCGAACGCCCTGATCGGTCCATTCAATCGTCTTGATCATCGATATCCATCCATTGAACAGTACCTAGTCGAACGAATCATTTTAGCAGCCCCTCCGGGCCGCCGTTGGAAGAGTGTGCTAAATTCTAAATTCCGACACGCATGAGTCTTAAGTACACAACAGTCATCGGTCTCGAGTGCCATGCGCAGCTACTGACGGAATCAAAGCTGTTTTGTTCGTGCTCGACACGTTTCGGCCAAGACCCGAACTTCAACACTTGCCCGGTCTGCCTTGGGCTGCCCGGCGCACTACCAATCCTCAACCACGGAGCTCTGGCGATGGCTGTTCGTGCAGCGGTCGCACTCGACTGCACCGTCAATCCAGTATCTCAATGGTCCCGAAAAAACTATTTTTATCCGGACCTTCCCAAGGGTTACCAGATTTCGCAGTTTGACAGACCGATCGCGGAAAACGGCCATCTCGATGTCTCACTCGATGGAACAGTTCGGTCGATCCGAGTTCAGCGCATCCACATGGAGGAAGATGCCGGAAAGTCCTTACACGAAGGTTTTCCGGATTCCCATCGAACGACATATATCGACCTCAATCGAAGCGGCGTCCCACTTGTCGAGATTGTCACGCACCCTGACATCCGATCATCCCAAGAAGCTCAGGAATACCTGACCCGGCTGAAACAGATTCTCGAGTACCTGGGGGTCTGCGACGGCAACATGGAGGAGGGCAGTCTTCGATGTGATGCAAACGTTTCGATTTGCCCGGCAGGATCGTCTGAATTCGGAACCCGTACTGAAATCAAAAACATCAACTCGTTTCGATTTCTCCGAAGAGCGATCGACCACGAGGTAGAACGTCAGATCGATCTCGTGGAGAGCGGCAAACGGGTGATCCAGGAAACACGGTTGTGGAACAGTGCGGAGGAGCGCACGGTTGCCATGCGCAACAAGGAAGAAGCTCATGACTATCGCTACTTTCCGGAACCCGATCTACCCTTATTGGTCCTGGACTCCGAGTGGATTCAGGAAATCGCCGACTCCCAACCTGAACTTCCCGGAACCCGCTCCCGGCGATTCATCGAAACGTATGCCCTCTCAGATCACGATGCAGCTATCCTGACGTCCACTCGAGCGCTTGGGGACTACTTCGAATCTGCTGTCGCTCTGTGCAACAAGCCGAAAACGGCAGCAAATTGGATAATGGGAGATCTCTTGCGGCTGTTGAATGATGACGGGATTGATTTGATGAACCTGGATGCGCTCAAACTGAAACCCAACATGTTGGCTGAAATGATTCAACTCATCGATGCGGAGACGATATCCGGAAAAATCGCGAAGTCCGTCCTGGAAGAGATGTATCGCTCAGGCCGCTCACCGGCGACTATCGTTGAGGACAAAGGTCTGGAGCAGATTTCCGATACCGGAGAGATCGAAAGAATCGTAGACGAGATAATTTCTGCAAACCCGGGGCCGGCGGCACAGTACCGTTCCGGTAAGACTGGAACGATTGGATGGTTTGTCGGTCAAGTAATGAAGGCCACCGCAGGTCGCGCCAACCCAAAAAGCGTAAACGAACTGCTTCGGAAGAGACTTGCGAGTTAGAAACTTTGAAGGTATAGTCCCCGGAATACATGGACGTTCAAGACGGGCGAAAGAAGCAGATATCAGAATTTTATCGCCAGGAATTCATGCGGCACAAGTCGCGCCTGGAGACTCAGCGCACGTTCTTTGCGGAACAGGCTTTTGGAGAGATCGAGTCTGTCCTGGATAAGATCATCAAAGAGATGGACAAGATCTCTCAGGTCGACAACTTCGAAGAGCTTGCCAGCCATTTGCTCCAGGGGATTGATGTCGTTACAAGCCTGTCGGCTTCAAAGGTGGATCCCTCCTACAAGATTCATTAGCCCTGAGAGTCAGAACTTCCCGAATTGAACTTTCCGCCGTTCAGTCCACGACAGCAATACAGTCCACCTCTATGCCAACGCCAAGAGGGAGAGCTGCGACTTCGACGGCCGCTCGAGCCGGCGGTTCATCAGTAAAGAATTCTGCATACACAGCGTTCATCTCCTGAAACGCATTCATGTCGTCTAGGTAAACCGTAACCTTCACGACGTGACTGGCAGACAGCCCTGCCGTACTCAAAATACCCTTCAAATTCTGGAGTACACGTCGGGTTTGAGCGGCAATCGAAAGATCCTCGATCAATTTTCCAGTCGCCGGGTCGAGAGCAATCTGTCCAGAGACGAAAACGAGGCCTCCCGCTCGGACCGCCTGAGAGTATGGGCCAATGGCTTGCGGCCCCAACGTCGTCGAAATCACTTGCTTGGTCGGCATAAAAGATTCGCGTTCGTCTTTAGTGGGCCACCCCAGACATCTACTGCGTGACGGTATTCACGGCCTTCGGAACTCGCATAACGTCGTAAACACCATTAAGTTGTCGGATCGATCCAATGACTTTCTCGAGGTGCTTCATGTCCGGAATTTCGACCGTCATGTCGATCACTCCGCGTTCCTCGTCAGTACGTGCAGACAGGTCGAGAATATTCGCATTGACATCTGAAACGGCCGACGATATTTCTGCAAGAATCCCAGTTCGATCTCGACTGACGACCGCCAAATGCACAGCATAGGACTCCGTGTCGGCCGGTCGGCCTGCCCATTCCACATCAATTTTCCGGTCCGGCCCATACATCAGATTCTGGACATTCGGACATTCCTTGGAATGGACCGACACGCCCTTGCCGCGCGTAATATAACCGACAATATTCTCACCGCGAATGGGATTGCAGCACTTGGCCCTGTAAACCAAGAGGTCATCCATGCCTTTGACTTGAATCTTGACGCTTTCGCCCAGACCGAGGACACGCTTTACGACAGAACTGATCTTGGACTGTTGTGCCGCCGGGGATTTCAGCAATTCCGGCTCTACTTTTTCCAGCACAGCCCTGACGGAGATCCTGCCGTATCCGATTCCTGAATACAGATCATCCAACTTACTGCATCCGTATTCCGGTGCCATTTCTATCAGCCGACCGTTCTCGTTTAATTCCTTGATGTTGACCTTGTACTTACGCGCTTCCTTCTCCAGAAGTTTCCTGCCGAGTTCAACCGATTTCTTCCGCTCCTGCACAGTGAGCCAATGCCGAATCTTATTTCGAGCAAGCGAGGTTTTCACGAAATTCAGCCAATCGCGACTTGGCGTGTGGCCCTTTAGGGTCACGATCTCGACGATGTCTCCATTCGAAAGCCGGGTCTTGAGAGGTGACAGGCGGCCATTGATCTTGGAACCCACGCAGGTGTCGCCAACTTCAGTGTGGATCGCGTAAGCGAAATCGACGGACGTCGCGTCGCTGGGAAGCGTGACAACCTTACCCCGAGGAGTGAATGTGTACACCTCCTCCAAATAGAGATCCACCTTGAGCGTGCTCAGGAAATCGGTAGGATCTTTCATCTCCTGTTGCCATTCCACAAGATGGCGTAGCCAGGACACGCGTTGATCTTCCCTGTTATCGGCGACCAACTTACCGTCTTTGTATTTCCAATGTGCAGCGATTCCCTCTTCAGCGACCCGGTGCATTTCGGCGGTACGAATCTGAACCTCAAACGGCTGACCCTTCGCGATCACGGAGGTGTGCAAGGATTGATACATGTTGGGCCGTGGCATCGCTATGAAGTCCTTGATTCGGCCCGGGACAGGGCGCCACGTGTTGTGGATGATGCCGAGTGTGGCGTAACAATTCTTGATGTCTTCGGTGATGATCCGGATGGCCAATAAGTCGTACACCTGGTCGAGTGAAATACGTTGGCGGCGCAGCTTCTGGTCGATGGAGTAAATGCGCTTGATCCTGACCTCCGTCGTACCGCGAATTTCATGCTCCTGCATCTTCTTCTGGACAACGGCCCGCACTTCCTCAAGAAAGGCCTCGTCAACTTTTCGCTTTTTTTCAAGTGTGTCTTTTAATCCCTTATAGGACTTAGGATCCAGAAAACTGAAAGCGAGGTCTTCCAGTTCTCCGCGAATTCTCCCCATGCCCAGGCGGTGTGCGAGGGGCGCGTATATCTCGAGCGTTTCTCGTGCTATGGCTTCACGGCGTGATAATTTGAGGTGACGCAAGGTCCGCATGTTGTGTAAACGGTCGGCAAGCTTTACGATAATTACCCGAATGTCATCACTCATCGCGAGCAGCATCTTGCGGAAGTTTTCCGCCTGCTTTTGCTCCGTCGATGTGAAGTAAATCTGACTGATCTTCGTCAGGGAATCTACGATATGCGCGATCTCCGGACCAAATATTTCTTCCAAATACTCCAGGGTCGTCAGGGTGTCTTCCACGACGTCGTGAAGCAGCCCGACACTGACCGTCACCGCATCCATCCTCATGTCGGCCAGAATATTCGCCACTTCCAGCGGATGCGTCATGTACGGTTCACCCGAGGCGCGAACCTGTCCCTTGTGTTCTTTCGCTGAGAAGATATACGCCCGCCGTACGACTTCGGTGTCGTCATCGGGATGGTTCTGTTGAACCTTCTCTAAAATTTGATCCAGTCGAATCATGGCTTGTGAACCAAATAGACAGCCCTATTGTAGCGCCAAAGCCAAATTACAGAGACTCTTAGGTGGAGTGGAAGCGGGAATCGAGCTAGGCTTCAAGAATTATGGGTTGTGAGCAGCTACGCGGCGGGTGGTCTCTCGATTACTAACTCACGACTTAAAACTGCTAACTCTCAGGCACGAAAAAAAGCCACCCGAAGGTGGCTCCTCGAAAGTTAGCCGAGAGAAGGCCTCGAGACTACTGCAGCCAGTTCAGCGTTCCGTTGGCCAGTTCGCGTTCCGGCAGATAACCGTTGCGTACCACCCCGGCGTTTCCTGTCTCAGTTCGCCGGCCACCGTGCTGGGATAGCAGCTCTGCCAATTCGGCTTCCACTGCGCGTTGGATCAGTTGCTGTGCCCCAACTCGTAGTAGTTCTGTTACTGGATCCTCAATCGTTTCTCGACCTTCCGGTCCATTCACGTTACTCTTGCTCACAGTGGCGTATCTCCTATGGTTGCTTTGAAGTTTTGTCACAACCACTGCAAGACCTGCAGCAGCCAGTTCAGCGTTCCGTTGGCGTGTTTCCAAGGCTTTGTTGAACCAGTCATCTGCCATGGCCAGAAGCTCTTCCCTCTGAGCCAACGCTTCTTCGTCTTCCGTATCTTCCGGAATCAATTCGGCGGCTTGGCGGTAGAGCAGGTTCTTATAGCTCATCGCATCTTCGTAGGTCTCACGGAGTTCCAGTGCACGATCGAGGTGCATTTGCCCTTCCTCGATCAAACTGGCAATTTCTTCAGGCTCCCGCTCGATGGTCTTGTTAAAAACGATCATCCAGTTGACGCTTCCCACACTGTAGTGCGCTACGGGATCGTCCGGGGCGATTTCGACCTGCCTCACGTAGCTTGCGCGGGCCAGATCGATCTGGTTTGTGTTCTGGTAGATACTGGCCAAGCCCGCCAGGGCTGTGGTGTTGTCTGGATCACCCTGAAGGACGCTCTGGAAGGTCTGAACCGCCATATCGGCGTTGCGCTGGTTATCCGGGCCGACCGCACCCGGTATAAACTGCTGCAAATAGGCCATTCCCAGATACAATTCGGCCTCGATGAGTTCGGGGTCCAACTGCGTGGCCTCCTCGAAAAACTCCGCGGCACCTTGATAGTCGGATTCACCGTAGGCTCTCACGCCCTTGTTGAGATTGTCCCTCGCACCCAGATAATCGCAACCGCTCATGCTCAACGCGAGGAAAGCGCTGAGAACGAAAAACAGTTTCTTGTCCCGCATGTAGTCCCTACCTCCAGGTTCCTCTAATTGCCGCCCACAATCTCCGCTGTGATCTGCTCGGTCATCAGACCAACCTTATCCACGCCGGAGCCCTTGGCAATATCGATCACCTGAATCACGTCATTGAAAAGAAGCTCCGGATCCGCGTTGACGAAGATGGTCCGGTCATTGCGGGTTTTGAAGATATCCTGCAACTGTGTACCCAGGGTTCTGAGATCCGACTGATCCTGGTTGATCCTAATTTGACCCCGATCGTCGATCGACACCACGATGGTGCGATTCTCTTCATCCGGTGGTGGTGGCGGTGTGCCCGGCGGAGGCGGCTGGGGCACAGCAGCATCCAGCCCGCTGGGTATCAGGGGCGTGATCACCATGAAGATCACCAACAGCACCAGCAGGATGTCTATCAGCGGTGTGATGTTGATATCGGACGACGCCGCTAGTTTCTTGCCATATTTTACTGCCATCGGCTCCTCCTCCGTTACTGCCGGACCGCCGAGTCAAGCCGTTCGGTCAGCAGACCGATGCGGTCGACACCAGCGGCACGAACGGTGTCCACAACCGCAACGACGTCGCCATAACGAGCGCGGAAATCGCTCTTGACGTAGACCGTCTTATCAAGCCTTCCCGTCAGTATGTTGACTACGAGTCCCGGCAACTCCTCTAAACGCACATCGTCGGCGCCAAGGAAGAACTTCCCGTCGCGTGTCACCGATACCAGAACAGCATCTTCCGCATCGGCGTCCTGCATGTCGACCGGATTGGTCGTCTGTGCCAGTTCGACACTGACGCCTTTCTGCAACATGGGAGTGATCACCATGAAAATAATTAACAAAACCAGCATGACGTCCGCCATCGGTGTCACGTTGATATCCGATTGTATCCCGCCGCGCTGACTGCCGCCCATTCCCATGACTGATTAACCTCGCTTCTTGATGAAGTAGTCGATCAACTCGGAAGAAGAGTTGGACATTTCGATCTGGAACGCTTCCACGCGATTGCTGAAGGCGTTGTATGCCCACACTGCGGGAACCGCAACGAAAAGGCCAAACGCGGTCGCCACAAGCGCCTCGGAAATACCTCCAGCGACAGCGGAAAGACCAGCTGTCTGCTCACTCGACATACCCTGAAACGCGTTGATGATGCCGATGGTCGTACCGAAAAGCCCCACGAATGGTGCGGTGGCGCCAATCGTTGCCAAACCGGAAAGGCCACGCTTCAATTCGGCGTTTACGATCGCCTCCGCACGTTCCAGAGCACGTCGGGAGGATCCGATCTGCTCGCCGGATAATTCTGTCGACGCCCCTTGGGATCGAAACTCCTGCAACCCAGCCTCAACGACCTTGGCCAAGTGACTGCGGTTGCTTTGTTCGGCCACGCTGATTGCCTCTTCGATTTTACCTTCCTTGAGGCAACCGGCAACGGCTGGCGCAAACTCGCGGGATTGTTTCCGGGCCTGGCTGTAAGCGATGTAGCGGTCTACCATCACACCAAAAGACCACATGGACATCAGTGCCAAGACGACAACAACAGCCTTAGCTATTAAACCCATCTGGGACCACATGGAACGCAGGTCGAAACCGATGGCCTCCTGGAGCAGCATCATTCCCATAAAGTTGAGCTTAAAAAGCAGCATAAGATCAGAATCCTCCTAACTGAATTCGTAACTAAATGTCTTTCGTACGCATGATTGCGGACAAACTCGAAATACCTTCAAATTAACGGCGACAGCCCGCAGACTCTAGTTCAGTGTGAACGTAACGGAGATCGTCGTCACAACCGGTACGGGCTGACCGTTGAGAAGAGTCGGTTCGTACCGCCACCGGCTCACAGCTTCGACGGCTGCGGGCGCCAACAGCGGATGACCGGTGATAATCCTCAGATTCTCAATGGTTCCTTCCGTATTGATATTCGCTTCCAGCAACACAACCCCCTGAATCCGGGCCTGTCGAGCCAGGTCCGGGTAGCGAGGCGGCGTTTGGTCGATAATACTTGCGGCCTGGGCACCCGCACTCACTCGGAGCCGTTCTGGCGCCGGCGGTGGTGGCGGCGGTGGTGGTGGCGGTGGCGGTGGTGGTGCTGCAGCTGCCTGAGCGGAAAGCACGCCCCCCAGGACGCCACTCAAGATGCCAGTATTTGTTCCTCCAACGACACCACTCACTGCGGGCGGCGGACCCTCATCCACGATCCGGGCAATCTCGTCTGGAATCTCTGTCGGGGCAACCATGGCCCCGGGATCGATCTGGATTTCGGTCACGACGATCGGAGCCTCCGGTATGATCTCCTCCGGTGGTGGTGGTGGCGGTGGTGGCGGTGGTGGTGGTGCAACCAGGAATGTCAGCAGGTCCTGGGCCGGTAGAGCTTCTGTGTAGATCAACGGAATCAAGACCATCACACTAAGAAGCACTACGTGAATGACAAGCGAAAGCAACACCGTGGCGGGCTTCTTCCCAGTGTTTCCTCCCGCAGTTTCCAGCAAGGAATCTTCGAACATGACGCTGTCTTACCTCCCTAAATAAGACTCTCAGCTTCGCTGCCTTAAAGCCACCAATGTCCTGACAGATTAGGCGTGCGGGTTAGATCCCCTACAGCTGATTTCACACAACCGAAACGACAGGCTACGCAACAAAGGCGATTAGAACAACAATTTCGGCGGCTAAACTAAGGAGCGATCCTTATACCAACCGATCCGATGGCCTGTCAACTACTGAATACCCCATACTCGCTACCGACTTAGCCCTGTTCGTGTCAGGCCGCGGCGCGTGCTTTCGCACGCAATTTGTACATGTCGTAGATAAGCACCATAGGCGCGGCCACGGCGATCGAAGAGTAGGTTCCTACGAGCACTCCTATGACGAGCGCAAACGCGAAGTTGTTGATCACATCACCGCCAAAAAAATACATTGCCAGGCCTGCAACCAACGTGAGCCCCGAGGTCAGAATGGTCCGGCTCAGAGTCTGGTTGATGCTTCTGTTCAATATCGACTCGAAAGTCATTCTCCGGCTCAGCCTGAGGTTTTCACGGACGCGATCGAAAACGACTATCGTATCGTTGACAGAATACCCGACCAGCGTCAACAAGGCGGCGATCACGGTAAGGTTGATTTCTTTGTCGAAAATCGAAAAGAACCCGAGCGTGATCAACGTGTCGTGAAACACCGCAAATACTGCGGCAACACCATAAATCCACTCGAATCGGAACGCAATATATATCAGAATGCCGCCCAACGCGTAAAGCGTAGCCAGGACGGCCTGTCTGCGAAGGTCGGACCCCATCTTGGGGCCAACCGAGTCCGAAGTCAGAATCTCAAACTGGCCCGCAAATCCCTCGTTCAGGGCTTCGGTAATGACCTCTCGACCCCGTGCCAGATCTTCTTCAACAAGCGCTTGTTCAACCTGAATCAGGATGTCGAATCCGCTGCCGGACCCGGATAATTCCTGAATCTGGCTGTCTGGGGCACCTCCTTCGCGAAGCAGATCCCGAATTCGGTCGATCTCAACCGGTTCGTCGAAACGCACGGTCATGATCGCCCCCCCCTGAAAATCCACGCCATAGCGCAGGGAACCCTTCCCCACCACAGAGGCCAAACCCACGATCAACAAAATCGCAGATAGGCCAAAGAACCTACGCCGGTTACGCAGCCAATCGAACTTGAGACCACCGAAAAATTCGATCATTCAGCCTTTACCTATTGTGTAGACACCGGGAGACCGGGGTTGTTCCCGGTAATTGTTCTTGGACCTGACCCATCACCCCAATCTCCGGACCGGGCTCATCGTCAAATTAGATGCTCAGGGTTGCAACGCGTTCGGACCGTCCGAGAAGCCATTCAAACAGAGTCCGCGAAACGAACACCGCCGTGAACACATTCGCCACCAGCCCGATAATCAGTGTTACCGCAAAACCCTTGACTGGCCCTGACCCGAACAAAAACAGAAACATGGCAGAAATCATCGCTGCCAGATGCGTGTCGACGATCGTGATAAAGACACGATTGAAGCTGGTTACCACCGAAGATACGGCTGTTTTCCCCGAGCGCAATTCTTCGCGGATCCTCTCGAAGATCAAAATGTTCGAATCGATTCCCACACCGATCATCAAGATGATACCGGCAATTCCGGGCAGTGTCAGCACCGCTTCGAAATAAGCCAGCGCGCCGAACAGGATCAGGATATTCAACAGCATCGCGATGGCCGCATTGACTCCTGCCAACCTGTAATAGAAAAGCATAAACACGAGAACAACCACAAGAGAGACCACGCCCGCGAAAACACCCTGGCGGATGGAATCCTGTCCAAGAGAGGGACCGACAACCCGCTCTTCGAGGTACTCCAGGGAGGCCGGAAGCGCACCGGAACGAAGCACCAGGGACAAATCCTGTGACTCTTGAAGGGTAAAACCTGCGGCACCACCCGTGATAATTCCCGAGTCGGTTATTCGGGCGTCGATCCGAGGTGCGGACTGAATGCGGCCATCAAGAATGATCGCCAGTGATCGGCCGATATTCTCCTCAGTGGCCCGTCCGAACCTCTGAGATCCGTCGGCCGTCAGATTGAAGGTTACCGCGGGACGGCCATTCTGATCGCGGGACGGAAAAGCGCCTTTCAGGTCCCGCCCCGTGATAGATGCGAGGCGCTCGACCGAATACCAGGCTTCCCCGCCCATGTTTAAGGTTATTTCGGGCTGACTCGATTCCATCAGCTCCAGATTCGGCGGTAAGACTCCGCCGTAAGTCTGGGTCAGTAACTGTTGCGTAGGGAAGGGTCCGGCATCGACGATTTTCAGTTCCAGTAGAGCCGTGGACTGCATGATGCGCTTAACCCGTTCCGGGTCGTCGACTCCTGGCAGCTGCACCAGGATTTCGTATTCGCCAGGACCACCGTGTTCTTGAATTACCGGTTCGGTCACCCCGAGCTGATCGATTCGGTTTCGGATGGTTTGAATTGCCTGATCCACCGATTGATCGCGGTAAAAATTCTCCGTAGCCCTATCGAGTTGCATCACGTAGGTGTTGGGTACGGGTCCGGCTGTAGAAGCCAGCAACCACTCCGGAAACTGGTCGTTCAGGATCTGGCGCACTTCCTGATCTCTTGCCGGATCGACGCCGACGAACTGGAAGCGCCCGTTCGCCAAACGCTCCTCCTGCCGAAAGAGAATGCTGTCGGCTTCTAAAAACTCGCCCATGCGTTCAATCGCCAGATCGGTCTCGGCGCGGATGGCGTCATCGGTCACGACGCCCAACACAATATGGGTCCCGCCTCTCAGATCCAGACCCAGACGAATCTTGTCCTGCATTTTTGCGAGACTCGGCGGAAAGCCCGCGAACAACATGATTGCAGAGGCAGCCACGAGCAGCGTGACGATCATACGGTTGCGAATTCTATTGGACATATGTGCTTATTCTTGATCCGGTTGTTGCATTGAAGCTACGGCGTTTCTGGAAACATCGACCTTGACGTTTTCCGCAATTCTCAGCCCCAGCTTGTCTCCTCGAAGAGCGACGACGGTTCCAAAAAGGCCTCCCGTTGTAATAACCTTATCACCCGTTTTCAGCCCATCGATCATCCCCTGAATCTTCTTCTGCCGCCGCCGGGCGGGAAGAAATACGATGAGGTAGAAGATTCCGATTATGAAGATCAGGGGCAGGAACGCGGCCAGACCTCCGGTCTGGGGGGCTGGCTGCTGCAAGATCACCAAAAACACGCGGAACCTCCGGAACGAAAAAACGGGCCCAGTTACTGGGCCCCCGCATTCCTCGTAACAGTTAAAAGCTCACTAAATCCTTCAAATTCAATAAAATGCCTTATTTTCCGCATGGTGTCAAGATAGAAAAACAAGTTATGGGTCGTGTTGAGCACCGAGGAAAGAATCTCCTTTGCGATGAACAGATGCCGCAGGTAGGCACGAGAATACTTCGCACAAACCGGGCATCGACAGCCCTCTTCGATCGGTCTCTCGTCGCTGAGATATTTCGCATGCCGAATAACGATGTGACCGTCACGGGTAAAGAGCCAACCGTTTCGCGCGTGCCGGGTGGGCATCACGCAGTCGAACATGTCGACACCCCTGGCTACACACTCAACCAAGTTCTCCGGCGTCCCTACGCCCATCAGATAGCGCGGACGATCAGAGGGTAGCAGCGGATCCATTTGCTCGACGGTGTCATACATCTGGGCTAGGGGTTCTCCCACCCCAAGCCCGCCAATCGCATAACCTTCGAAAGCCGTTTCGACCAGACGTGCGACACTTTCCCTCCGCAGGTCCGGATAGACTGACCCTTGAACAATGCCGAAAACGGTCTGCGGTTCTCCACCGACCTCATCGAAGCGTTTTCGGCTGCGTTCGGCCCAGCCCATGGACCGTTGCATCGATTGTTCAGCTTCCTGGCGACTGGCCGGATAGCCCAGGCAATCGTCCAGGACCATCAACACATCGGAACCCAAAGCCAGCTGCACATCGATGGCTATTTCCGGAGACAGAAAAGCCGCACTCCCATCCAGATGCGAGCGGAACGAAACACCATCGTCGTCGATTTTCCGAAGCTTGCTCAAGCTGTACACCTGGTAGCCACCGCTGTCGGTAAGGATGGGACCGGACCACCCCATGAATCGGTGGAGCCCGCCGAGATCACTGATGACTTCGTGGCCCGGCCTGAGAAACAAATGATATGCATTCGACAGAATCATCTCGGCGCCCAGGTCGCGTAATTGCTCCGGTGTCATGCCTTTGACGGTTCCCTGTGTCCCGACCGGCATGAACGCGGGCGTTTCAACTATCCCGTGACTGGTGTGCAGACGGCCGCGCCGCGCACCGGTGTGAGGGTCGTTCTTAATGACTTCAAACTGCATTCATTAACGGGGCGCCTGCGGCTCCAACAAGTGAAATCTACGGCTCCAACAAGTGAAATCTACGGCTCCAACAAGTGTCGCCGTTTTCGGGCTCTCACGAGTGTAGCTGCTGCATTGCTCGTCATTCATCACTTCCGACGGTCAATTAACGAGGTGGCAGGCGCCGAGACGGCCGTCAGCGAGCTTCTTTAGAGGAGGTTCTTCAGTGCGACAACGGTCGATGACAATGGGGCAGCGCGTGTGAAACCGACAACCCGCGGGAGGGTTGATGGGCGTGGGCACATCCCCGTGGAGCACGATCCGCTCCCGTTTCCGCCCCGGTTCCGGTATTGGAACAGCACTCAGCAGCGCCTGGGTATACGGATGCCTTGGATCCGTGCAGATCTGAGCGCTGGTGCCGATCTCGACGATCTTTCCCAGATACATGACGCCGATTCGGTTGGAGATGTGTTCGATGACGGGAATGCCGTGCGAAATAAAGAGGTAAGTCAGGCCGAAATCCTTCTGAAGGTCGGCCAGCAAGTTGATGATCTGTGCCTGAATCGAAACGTCCAGCGCAGAAACCGGCTCGTCGGCCACGATCAGCTTCGGTTTCATGGCCAGTGCGCGCGCGATTCCTATTCTCTGACGCTGTCCGCCGCTGAATTCGTGCGGGTACCGACTGCCAACCCCGGGATCGAGGCCGACCGTCCTGAGCAGTTCCTCCACGCGCTGCTCTCTCTCCGACCCATGGGCCGTACCATGGATGGCAAACGGTTCTCCAACGATAGCTCTGACCGGCATTCGCGGGTTTAACGAGGCATACGGATCCTGGAAAATGATCTGCATATCACGACGGCGGCGGCGCAAGTCGCGGGCACTGAGCCCCCGCAGGTCAATCCCGTCGAACTCGATCTCTCCCGCGTCGGGCTCAATCAGCCGGAGAACGGCTCGGCCAGTCGTTGTCTTCCCGCAGCCCGACTCCCCAACCAACCCGAGCGTCTCGCCACGGCGTATGGAAAAGCTCACGTCGTCGACAGCCTTGACATAGTCGGAAACCCGCGACAACATTCCCCTCTTTATCGGGAAATACTTGCGCAGGTTGCGGACTTCAAGGAGGTTTTCAGACATGGATACACCGAGCCTGGTGGTCACCGTTGATCCAATCGAAGCCAATCTCTGATTCGCTACACTCAGCCGTCGCCTTGTTGCAACGGGGCGCGAAAGCACACCCCCGAGGCAGATCGAGCAAGTTCGGGACGACTCCTTCGACCACGTCTAATTTCCCCTGCCGATGGAGACTCGATCCCAATTTCGGAATCGAGCGGAGCAAACCTTCAGTGTAGGGATGCCGCGGCTCTTCAAATACCGCTCTGGCCGTGCCGATTTCTACGATCTTGCCCGCGTACATGACCGCAACAGTATCTGCCACTTCGGCCACTACACCGAGGTCATGGGAAATAAGCATTAAGGAAAGGTTATATTCCTCACGCAGCTGTACCAGGAGTTCTAGAATCTGTGCCTGTATCGTTACGTCGAGCGCAGTCGTGGGTTCGTCCGCGATCAGGAGCGTGGGTTTGCAAACAAGGGCCATGGCGATCATAACCCGCTGACGCATCCCTCCCGAAAGCTGGTGAGGATAGTCCTGGGCGCGGCGCTCCGGGTCCGGTATGGCGACCGCCCGCATGGCTTCAACAGCGCGGTCCCAGGCCGCAGTCCGGGACACGTCCTCGTGAGCCAGGACCGATTCTGCGATCTGATAGCCAATCTTCAGAACCGGATTCAGCGCAGTCATCGGTTCTTGAAAAATCATGGCAACTTTGCTGCCACGCAACCGCCTCATTTCCACGGAATTCAGCTCGAGGATGTCTTGACCGTCGAGGAGGATCTCTCCACCCACAACGCGCCCCGGTCCGTCCACGAGGCGGAGAATCGAAAGCGCGGTCACGCTCTTACCCGAGCCGCTCTCACCGACCAACCCGAGTGTCCTGCCCCGGCCTATGGAAAACGACACATCATCGACGGCCTTGACGACACCGTCATCCGTAAAAAATTGCGTCTTCAGATTTCGCACTTCAAGTATGTTGGCACTCAATCTCTCACCGCCTCACACCGACTATCGAATATCGTCGGAAATGCTAGCACAGACCAAGCTACGGAACATTGAAAGGGGACGGGTCAATTACTAAACAGAGAGCGGCCGAGACGCCGCGGAGACAAGGAGTTCGAAACGAGGGTTTCGCGGGCTCATTGGAAAATACGTCGAGAAAACCCGAGCGAAAACGACGCCGTATCCGCGGATGGATTGGCCGCTCGACCGGGCACAGAGATAGGCCGAGACGCCGCGGAGACAAGGAGTTCGAAACGAGGGTTTCGCGGGCTTATTGGAAAATACGTCGAGAAAACCCGAGCGAAAACGACGCCGTATCCGCAGATGAATTGGCCGGTCGATCGGTGCTAGCAGAGATCGGCCGCTCGACCGGCTCAGGACTTTCCCATCAAGATGAACGGTGCCCAATAGTAGGGGTGGGGAAACTGAACCTTCACATCTAGCGCAGCCTGACGCAACGCCTCCGGCTTCGACAAGCCGTCCAACAAGCCCTCGTAGAAGCGCTTCATAAGAAGAGTGGTCGATCGGTCGTTTACGCGCCACAGGCTGACGACCAGAGAGGGCGTCCCGGCGTAGAGAAAGCCTCGGGTCAGTCCCAACAGTTCGTCGCCTTCGTAGAGGGCGCTCATACCCGTCTCACAAGCACTCAGGGTGGTCAGTTCAGCTCCGAGCTTAAGGTTAAAAATGTCAACGAGATTGAGCCAGCTATCCCCCAGTTTGAGAGATGAAAACATCGGGTTGTCGGCACGAAACACGCCATGCGCTGCTATGTGCAGCTTCCCAGCCTTTGGCCCGTGCTCTTTCAAAAGGTCCGCGCCTGCCTCTTCTCCAACAAATACGCGAGCATTCGGTAGAAGCTCCCGGAGCATTTCAGCCTCATCTGCGATCGCCGGGGTCGAAGGATCGGGCACAGCCAGAACCAGGTCCATATCTGCTGCCACCGGCGTCTTCGCCCTGCAAATCTTCAAGACCGACGCGCTGGCGCTATAAACAACATCGTGATTATCGAGGACATATTCGGAACCGTCATAAAGGGCCTGGAAAGGAACATAGTGCAGCACGTGGTGCGGAATGATAACCAGCGACCGGCCATCGATCCACCCCTCCAACGGAGCCATCAGCATGCGGTATAGATCCTGAAGGTGATGCTGTACGGCACGCAGCAGAAGCGGGCCATGGTCTTTCAGGTAGGCGTCGTTCAGATGGAACTTCGACAACTGGAAGTTTAATCCCCTCAGGCAGGCGCGGACGGAGCCGGTTTCGGCCAGATCCTTTACGAAATGAAATCCGTCGGGCTGGATGACGAACGCGCAAAACTGATTCCCGACCATGTAGTACTCGATCAGAACTTCTGCTTCTGAAAGCATCTGCTGAACGTCTTCGACCGAGAGCATGGGCATCGATTCGAATGTAGCCCAACCCTCCCTTTCAGAGCCCGCCTCACGCAGCAGTGAAATCATTTCCTGTTCACGTTTGAAAATCTCTTCCTGAATCACTTTGTCGCTGGCCCGGGCACTCACCGTTGTACCCACCTGGGACAACCGGCTATACAGCCCGTTCAAATCCTGACGCACCTTCTGGATCGCCTGCTGCTTCGGATTCGACTCGTCCGACTGCCAGAGGGTGTCCGTATTGCGCTCGAGCAAGTCGATCAGCGTCCGCGACTTCGACCGCTCGACGAACTCGAATGCTTCGCCTGGCAAGTCCATCTGGATCTTTAATCCAACCAGGTTTTCGTAGACCTGGTACTTGTCCTTACCAAATGACATCCGGAATTCGTCGAGCTGAATATTGCCGCGCAGGGATTCCATTTCCTCGATCGCTTTTCGATAGAGACGCTCGGCCTCAAGGACGCCTCCTTTGGCGGCATGGAGACTCCCCATCAAGTCATAGCATTGATAGGAAACCCACTTGGCGTGGTAACCCGAAAGACTCGTCAGTGCACGGTTCGCCTCGTCGATCGCATCGTCTTCACGCCCCTGTTCTCGCAAGCTGAGCGCCAAGGTAATGCGGGCGTATGCTCCACGGACGGCCAGATCCTCGGCTTCGAAGGCGGCCGCGGCCGCGGCCGCGAGGGTCTGGGCGGCAGGGAAATCGCCTTTAGCGTTTTGAAGCTTCGCCAGTTGCAAATTGACCCCGGCAGCCTCGACGGCTTTACCGAGACCCCGAAACATGTCAACGGCATGGCGGAAAGTCTGTTCTGCCGCGTCGGTTTCGCCGCGTTCCGACTGCGCAATTCCTGCCAAAGTCAAACACTGGGCCGTTTCAGCGGGGCTCGAATTTTCTTCAAAGAACGCCTGTGCGCTTTCGGTCAATTCCGCGGCCTCCTGCGGAAGATTCAACTGGAGATATATCTCGGCCCGCTCGAGATCGCACAGAGCCAAGCGGCGATCGTCTTCTTGCTCGCGGTAACGCGGACGGACTTTTTCTAGGCTGCGGAGCGCTTCAGAATAACTGCCACGCTTGAAGTAAAGGTCCGCAATGTTCTTGTCCAATATGTCGAACCAAAGGCCGATTTCGTGACGTACACAGTATTCGCGTGCCTTCTCGAAGCTGAGTATCGCCTCGTCAAAACGGTTCAGCTGGGTGAATGCTTCGGCCCGGTTAATTTCCACAGCCGCAGCGACAATGTATTGATCGGTTCCCTCGGCCGCATTGAAAGCCCGATCGTATTCCACTAGTGAGTCCTTGAATCGATCCTGGCGATAAAACAGGTTTCCGAGGGCAACGTGAACACGCGGCAAATATTCCCCATCCTCAACTGCCTCCAGAAGGCCTTTTGCGTGCTCAGCAAGATCCTGAGCCCGTTCGAACTCGCCGAGCGACATCAGGTTTTCCGATTGTGCAACCAGTGTGCAGCCGAATTCCCGGTCAGCACCGGCCTCGGCAAACAGATCGCTGGCTTTCTCGAAGAATGGCTGGGCCTCGGCTCCTTTTCTCATGTTCATGAGCACATAGGCCTGGCACTGATGGGCAAAGCCGGCTGCGAGAGGTGTGTCGAGATCAGACGCGAGGAGGAGATTGGTTTCAGCAAGAACTTCAGCAAATTGCCTGTCCTTGGGGAGCCATTCGCGAATCAGAGCAGAAAGTTTCTCGATGAGTTCTTGGGAGGGAGAAAAACCGGAGTCAACGACAAACGCGCGTTGACCTACGACATCACGAACCTGAACCAGAGCATCCAGGAATTCCTGAACCGAGGAGAGTTTCACGGTAAGGTCGCTTCCTGCGTTTATCTACGCGTTCTTCCTTTACGCGCTATATATCTGCGATCCAGTCGCCCTCCACTAGAGGGAAGATTCTTACGCCAGGACAGCGTCTCGACGATGTACGCAGAAAAGTGTCACCTGCCCGTCAGGCAGGTCCACGGACAAATGATAGGTGTCCTGGGGAACTTCGTCGAACAAAAACTCTCCCACCGGGTTCGTCTGGGTCTTATACCGGACCACGCCATGAGACTCTAAACTCACAGGCGTGTTTTCAAAGAAAGACTCCGATTCTGACAAGACCTGGCCGGCCAGAGACACGCGGTCGTCTCCAGAATCGATGCGGAGATCAACATCTACATTGCCTGCCCTGAAGAGAAGCTGCCGCGGTACACTGCCCACGTAGCGAATTCCAACCGGGGCGGGCTGCTCGAAGCTGTCGAAGACGCGTTTGGCAACTCGCAGCACCTTGCTGGTCGTGCTCTCGTTAGGCCGTAAAACCGGCTGGAACAGTTGAATGCCCCACTCTAGAACTTCTGCGGGCGGCTCGTTCGTGGTATCACTTTTCAGGAATCCAAGTAATTCATTGAATTCGTCGGCATTATCCTGACACTGTTCACACGCGCTCAAGTGCTGGTTTGCCGCGGCCAGCGCTGTAGCATCCGCCTTGTTTTCAATTTGTTCTATGAGTGTTTCAACCGTTAAGTGGCGCATCGAGATCTCCGTATACTTTCCAAATCCATGTTTGTGGGATCCCCGACTATCTCTGAAGACCCATCAGACGTTTCCCTACGTCTACGTAACAATAGAGCCACCTCTACCGGCAGAAATACAAAAATGTCGACCGTTCCGGGCTGTTATTGGACTCCCCTCCGGCGGAGCGTCGCACGGAGCTTCTCCAGGCACCGGGCGCGGGTCGGTCCGATACTTGGAACCGGCATCTTGAGTTTCTCGCTGATTTCAACGTAGGTGGGGTCAGAGGGGTCCAGATAGAGGAGTTCCAGAAGCCGCCGGCATCGGTGGGCCATTTCGCCTATTGCCTCACGGACCTTCTGCTCCCGGTCCGCACGAATACCTACGACCTCGCTTGTTTCGGCGGGGTCCGGAGTCGCCTCCATGCCTTCCTCGTCGGAGACGTCCCTATGCTTCATCGAACGGACGTGGATGCAGTAGCGGGTTGTCGTCGTGATCAGCCATGAACTGACCTTGGACTCGTCTTTGAGCTCCTGGAGATGTTCGATCAGCTTGACGCAGACCGTCTGAAACACATCGTTACAATCGGAAGGGGCGAAACCGAACTTGTTCGGAATAGAGAATATCAACCTGCGATACCGCGCAATCAGGGTTTCCCAAGCCCCAGCCTCACCTTCCAAACACCGGCCAACGAGCTCCGAGTCGCTTAGTTTGTTGTAGGCGTCCGGTTTCATTTCCGGATTTTCCTGGCTTTCCAGAAGTTATGAAGTCCGAAACCCAGCATGGCAACAGAGAAGATGACGGTCAGCGCGATGCGCCAGACGCCACCGTCTGGCGCTGCAGCCCAACGCTGGTATTCTGGAACGACGCTGGCGCCTCCAATAATCGCCAGCGCGAGGAAAAACCCGCCAACAACTTCAAGCGTCAGTGTGTGTAATACCCGAAAGGCATCCTTGAAAGCGGTTCTGAATCTTCCTGCCATGAGTGTGGGCTTCCTACGCTATTACCTCTTTCGTGACGCGGCGGCCAACGTCACTGGCATCTTGACTGGCTGTGGGGCCGAAGTTCAATCCCTGTTTTAGGAAGCTTAACAATTTGCGCTCGACCCGAGACAAGCGCTTCGCTTTCACCCGCTTGACAGCCCTCCGAAGAAGTGTGATACCTTGCGTGCTTAGCGCCACAGGACCGGACGGAGAAACTTTGGAACTCGACGATAACCTGAAGAAGCTGATGAAGGATCTCGGCACGGCAATTAACGACGCCCTATCCGATTCCACAGGGATCAGCGATGCAATTCAGAACGTCCGCGACGGCGGCTACGACGTGTACCTGGTCCTCGAGGCTACGATCGGGTTCAACAGGCTGCCGGGCGAAGGCCAGGCGGGCGCAGAAGCTGATGACCGGGCTACTATTCACAACGATGTCGAACTGCAGGTCAACGCACAGGACATGAAGTTTCTCAAGTCCCTTAAAATCAGAGTCGACGATCTGGAAAACCAATAATCCGCATTTGGATTATTGATTCCAGTACCTCTTCAAGCTGAACATCCTTCATTGATTCCTTCTTGATGTAGCGGTCCTTTGGACCCACAGGCCGGTAATGCTCAGGGAGGCTGCTGCTGAATATTCCCAAAGTCGGCACACCCAGCGCCGATCCAATATGCATGGGGCCAGAGTCGTTACTGACCAGGAGGTCGGCCCCGGCGATCACGCTGGCCATTTCCTGAATTCCCAGCCCGGCGAGGAGTTGGACCGAGGCGCCGGACTCGCTCTCGACTTGTCGGGCGATAGCCCGCTCGACCTCCGACTCGCCCGAGAGAACACGCACAGTAGCACCCCAACGGCTCGCGACCTGGGACGCTAGGGCCGCAAACCTGGAGGCAGGCCAGCGGCGTTCCGGTACGGACGCACCGACATAGAGAACAAGTAAGGGGCCCAACTTTGTTGGGCTCGCAACCCAATCCTGGACGTCAGACCCCACCTTGATCATAGGACTTTCAATAATCTGGCTCCCGGCCACACCCGGAACATGTTCGACGACTTTCTGGAACATCTCCGAAACGTGAAGCCTCTTATCTTCCTCGGCAGGTGGAAGGTTGAAGCAAAACGGAAGATATGCCCGATCCGCGCGTTTCATTCCCAAGCGGTAACGCGCTCCGGAAGTCCGAGCCAGCAGGTTCGTCTCACGAAAACTATGGAAGTCCACAACCAGATCGAAGCGGCGTGAGCGCAGCTCACCCACGAGTTCCCATATGTCTCGAAGCGCCTCGAGACGCGGGCCATCCCGCATCCGAAGCCGGTCGACGGAAATCACTTCGTCGATGTGAGGACAGAGCTCCGCGATCGGCGCCGCTCGGCTTCCCGTGGTCAGGGTCAGTCGAGCTCCACCAAAAACACTTTTCAGGCGCAGCAAAGCGGGGAGCAGCAGGACGACATCCCCGATCCGGGCAAAACGGATAGCCAGAATGTTGGAAATACCGGAAAGGCGCTTCACGGAACGATGATTCGGCTCGCCTCATCCGGCGGCGGCTCGGGAGCCACTGAGGCCAACCAGTCTAGATATTGTCGGCTCCGGGGGCGACCGCTCGAACGGGAATCGGCGGTCACCAGCAAAAAATCGAGCAGTTCGGGAATATCGGAAACCTTGAGCGCATCGACGGTCGGGCCTTGAGGCTGCATCAGCTGTTCCAGGGCGGACTTGATCCGACGATAGAGGCCCATCGAAGCGACGCTGCCTTCGGGCAGCGTTTCATAGTGGATGCCCGAGGAAAGAGTTTTCATTGTAGCTCTGAGGGCATCGAGCGCACTCCTCACATCCTGATCGACCATGCCAGGAGCCCGGTCCCTCTCCTCCAGAATTGCTTGGGCTACTCGGTTGATGGTTCCCGTGTTCCGATAGAGAAACTGTTGATTGAACTGCGGCGTGGGCTGGCGCGGGTCATGGCGGTGTTCCCGCGCCGATTCAAACGAGCGTCCTTTCCGAAGATAGACACAATCGCCGGGACAGTCGATCTCCACCTCGCGCTTCGTCCCGCAGCAAATGGAGCAGATCTTACCTGCCTTTGCGGGGCACTGGCGCTTGGCGGCTCGCTGTGAACAGAGAGGGCACTTCGCCATACCTGCCGCGAAGTATAGCACCTTTGTTTCGACGCGATTTGCGTGTCGCAGTGGACACCGGTGTCGGCTTGCGCGGCTCTCGGTAGCAGAGGCTCTTGCAAAGAAAAAGTGCTCTATTTTGGAAAAACTCCCGTACATGATCCTCACCTGGTTTGACTTTCCCTACAGAGCAACGCGATAATCCTCGTTTACGTCTTTGAAGAGATTGGGGGTGTGTAGCACGTGGCTGAAGTGAGACTGAACGAGGGCGAGTCGATCGAAAATGCCCTCCGCCGCTTCAAGCGAAAAGTCCAGCAAGAGGACATCATCAAACAGGTTAAGAAGCACTCCTTCTACCTGAAGCCGGGCGAAAAGAAAAGAATCAAACAAGCTCTGGCCCGCAAGCGCAGCCGGAAAAAGATACGGCGGCGCCCGGAACGCGAAACGTAACGATCCTATTGACGAAATGGCCCTCAGGTGTTCCGAGGGCCATTTCTTATTGGACACGCCATCGCTAAGCTAGAGCCGTAATGGCACTGAGGTCGATCACGTCCTCCACGCTACATCCCATTCCCAGCTCGTTGACCGAGGCGTCGAACCCACGAAGAATCGGGCCCACGACCCGGGCTCCCTCGAATGCGCTCTCAAGCTGGTATCGATGATTGCCGGCCTGACGATCGGCGAAGACATATATGTTCGAGGTTCCGTTAGCAGGAAAGCCCGTGTGCAGCTGGCGATCAACCTCCAAACCGGCCTCACGCGATTCGAGCGTATCAATCGCCTGCTTCACGCGACGCTTGAGCGATTCGAGAGCACTCTCAAATCCACTGCGTCGCTCCAGCGACGCAACGACCGACGGCGCCAGGAATCCCACCCGCAATTCAGATTGGAGTAACTCCCGGCTGCACCGACATGCTTCGAGCGCGATTTCCGCCAGTTCGAATGGTCGGGGGGTCGCGAGGGTCATCCCATCCGCGATCAAAAGCGCGTTTCCACCGCCCGCTGGAAACGCAACCAGAAAACAACGGCACCGCGCCCCCCGTCTGCCGCTTAACCCGGCCGCGTCCTCCAGCCTCCTCCGGTTTGTCGATCGCGGGCCGACGACCAGACCGTACGCATCTCCTGAGCGGACCATCGCGGCCGCGTACTCGGTTGGATCTTTGAGCTTCTGCCGTAACTCGGATCTCTGGAAACCCTGAGCGCGCAAGTCTTCCAGGAGGATGTCTACATACACATCCGCTCTAGGGGAATCCGGGTCAACAATTTCAATATCGACTGGGGAGAGTCCTCGGACCCGAAGTTGGGATTCAATCCGCGGTTTATTCCCGATCAGGATGGGCTGGGCGATCCCTTGCCCTAAGATCGCGCCTAACGCCTCAAACACTCCTGAATCATGAGGGTGCGGATAAACGATCCGCCTGGACAAAGCTGAGGCGCGCTGACGAATCTCGTCGATCGCTGGGAACATATTAGAGATTAGGAACTGCCTCCGGGCTGCTACACCGGGGACTTCTCTTTCTTCTTACTCTTGATTCCGTGACGTTTGATCTTCTGGTTGAGCGTTGAAAGCGGCACGTGGAAGCTCAGGGCGGCCTCGGTCTGACTCCCGCCGGTCTGCTCCAGTCGATCGATAATCGTTCGCTTCTCAAAGGCATCAACGATCTCGAAAAGCGCCGCGTCCTCATCCAGGCCCAAGGACCCGACCGTAGCGAATCGCGAGGGTGGCCGGGTAACAGACTGGGGCAGCAGGTCCGGGCCGATGACATCTGAATAGGCCAGCACGACGGCCCGTTCGACCGTATTTTCAAGCTCCCGAACGTTCCCTGGCCAGCTATAGTCCATGATCACCTTTAAAGCCTCCGCACTGAATCGGTACGTTGGCTTGTCGTTCTCCTGACAGTACTTTCGGATGAAGAAATCGACCAGCGGTGGTATGTCTTCACGTCGGTCCCGCAGGGGGGGTACCTCCAGAGCAATGACGTTCAAGCGATAGAAAAGGTCTTCCCTGAATTCTCCGGCATCGACCAGGGACCGGAGATCAGCGTTGGTCGCCGCAATGATTCGGACGTCCACCTTGATGGTTTCGGTTCCTCCGAGGCGCATGAATTCTCGCTCCTGAATGACACGGAGTAATTTGGCCTGCACGTCCGGCCCGATTGTCCCCACCTCGTCCAGGAAAATCGTTCCCTGATCGGCCACCTCGAACAGCCCCTTCTTCGCAGCCACCGCGTTAGTGAAGGCACCCTTCATGTGCCCGAACAGGGTGCTCTCGAGCAGGTCCACCGGCATACTCCCGCTGTTGACGGGAACGAACGGTTTCTCCGCTCGCGCGCTCTTCAGGTGAATCGCTTTGGCAACCAACTCCTTGCCTGTGCCACTCTCCCCTTGGATCAATGTTGTGCTCCGGCTGGCGGCTACCTGAGTTACGAGATCGAGAAGTTCGAGCATGCACTCACTCTTTCCGATAATGTTGCTGTAGCCGAAGCGTTCCTTGAGAGCCCGCCGGAGCTGCAAGTTCTCGCTATGGAGCTTGCGCTGTTTGACAGCATTATTGACGCTCACCATCAACTTGTCGTTATCCCAGGGCTTCGTTACGTAGTCGAAAGCTCCTGAGCGGATAGCCTCGACGGCGGTTTCCACGACAGCCATTGCGGTAAGGATGATGACGGGGAGACTCGGATCGATGATCTTGAGTTCCTTCTGGACATCCAGGCCTGACCGGCCCGGCAACATAAGATCCAAAAGCACCAGATCGTAGGACTCAGTTTCGATTTGCTTGAGGCAGGCGTCGGCGTCGGCAACTGCATCGACAACTAAACCCTCAGAGCTCATCAGGAGTTCGATGCTGTCACGAATCCCCTCTTCGTCGTCCACTACGAGGACTCGGGGCTTGCCTGGATTAGACATTCGCGGGCTTTCGCGCCAGTGGAAGCTCTAACCGGAACGTCGTTCCTTCTCCCGGTTGGCTCTCGACGTAGATGTTTCCGCCATGCTCCTGAACAATACCGTAAGAAACGGACAGACCGAGACCGGTTCCTTTACCGACCGCCTTCGTCGTGAAAAATGGGTCGTAAATCTTCTTGATGTTCTCGCCAGTGATGCCGGACCCGGTATCTTCGATCCAAACCCGCAATTTAGCCTCTGCCTGATCCGTGCGAATACGAAGACTGCCCCCATGGGTCATCGCGTCTTTTGCATTCAGGAAAAGATTCAGGAAGACCTGTTGCATTTTGCCGGCGTTACCGAAGGCAAGGGGCGCGTCGGCGGCAAAGTCACGTTCCACTCTGATCCCGGCGTTCTTCAATTGATGCTCCAACATCGAAACCGTCTCGGCAATGATCTGATGGATATCCAATTCCACGAACTCGGTGGCGTTCGTCCTGGAAAAGCTCAAGAGATTATTTACGATCTCGGACGCTCTGAACGTCTGCTTGATGATCTTGTCCATGAGCTTGTTTCGTTCGTCACCGGGATCGATTTGCTTGCGGAGAAGTTGGGAGTAGCTCGATATCACCGCGAGCGGCGTGTTGACCTCATGTGCCACGCCGGCAGCAAGCAGACCCATGGATGTCAGCTTGTCGTTCTGAACCAGCTGGTCTTCGAGCCGCACTCTTTCAGTAATGTCGTCGACGATAATCAAACGGCCCGCCGTACGATCCTCTTTGTCCAGGAGGGGAGTCGCCGAGAAATTAACGACGAGATCACCCCAACGGTGCTTATATAGGTTCCGTTCTTCTCGCAGGCGCTCCAGCGATTGTTCCGGAATTACGGTCGATGCCTCCTCACCGATCACTTCAGCCCGCTGACGCCCCGTAAGCCCTTCGAGGGCACGGTTCCAACCGACAATGCGCCCGCCGACTTCCACCATCACACCGACACTGATCGATTCAATGATGTTCTCATTGAAATCCTTCAGTGTTTCGTATTCGGTCGCCTTATCCTCCAGCGACTGATACAGCGTGGCGTTCTCCACGGCGATACCGATGTAATCAGAAATCCCTTCGAGGAGATCAATATCTTCACTCGTCAGATATTCTCCGTCATGCGTCCGACCCATTCCGAGATAAGCGATCACGCGACCCTTTGCCCGACACGGGATGAAATAATTCAAACTCGATTCGTCATCTCCCGAAAATACGTAGGGCTGGTCGATGTCTTTGGACAGAGCGGGGTAAACAGTTCCTTCCGGAATGTCGAGCCCGTGCACGCGCGCCAGAACGAAACGGGAGGGATTGTCGGGGTCCTCCAAAAGGACGGCCATCTTGTCGACCAGAAGCGAGCTGGACAGACGTTCGACGATCCGGTCCAGCACTTTGGCGAGGTCCACTTCCGAGCCGAGCTTGCGGCCGAAATCGGTAACGGTCACTCTCAGGTTGTAGCGTTCCTTGTAAAAAAACTTGTCTAACCAGATCTGGATGTGTTCCTTTGTCGGAGCAAACAGGAAGGCGGCCACGATCGTGGCAATAATGCTTCCAATGATGCCGAGCTGGGGCAGGCCCTCCCCAAACAAATTACCCACAACAACGACGACTGTCACGTAGAGACCGACCACCATCGCTGTTGCGAGCGTATAAGCAACACCGCGCCTGAAGAGGATGTCCACGTCCATCAACCGATACCGGTGTATCGCCCATCCAAACGATAGAGGAATGAAAACGAGCGGGAAAAAGGCAACATCGGCGAATTCGGAGGGCACGAAACCGAATACACGCGGTAGGGACTGGAACAGGAAGAAGGAAACGGCGGCTACGGCGGTTCCGCCCGTCACCCACTTCATCTGCTGACGGAGTTCGGGCTCTTGGAGGGTTCTATAGCTATACGACAGGATTCCTGCACTGAGAACCAATAAGAGTCCGAAATGAAAAAGTCCAAGGGTATCAAGCAAATCCCGAAGAACCAGAGGCGAGGGGAAGAACCCGAGAATCCCGGTCACGAACAGGAGCCAGGTGGTCATCAGCAACCCGGCGGGAAGGTAGATCATCGGAACAATCAAACGGAAACGCTCAACCCACCGATTCCTGATCGGGAACTCAAGACACAAATGCATGAACAGCGGCGGCAGAAAAATTCCCGCTGCCAGGTCCGACCAATAGATCGTCCAGTCGAAGTCGTTGAACTTTCCCGTGTTGTGGAAGACGAAGTAGATGAAGGAAACCAGACAGACCAGGTAAAAGTGCGTTGCGTGGGGGGCCCGCCATCGCTTGGTCACGACGAAGAGCCCAACCAGCAGATACAGAACGCCGATGATTTCCAGATATGTAAACCGACTCTGAAAACGCTCTGGTTGGGGGGAAACCACTACCGTCGTTTCGAACGCCGCCTCGGCCCGCTCCAGCTGATACGTCGCCCGTGCCCACTCCCCGAGATCGTAGAGAACCTGAGTCACGTGCCTATCGTTCTGGATCGCAATCGCATCAATAGCAACCAGAACGTCGCCCCTTTCTATACCCGCCCGACTGCCTGGTCCGTCTGCCAGTACGAGCGCCGCCTCGACAGCGCCCGGCCGGCTCTCAATCCAGGAAACACCGTCATCCGGGGCGATCCAACTGCGCTTTTGCTCCACGTTGAGTCCGCCAAGGATGATCATTCCCAAGCTCAGGATCACCGTGGCAATTAGCCGGAATGATAGGATTCGTGTCATTTTCGTTGAACGGGCCTGCGCCTCTGTGCACTAAGACAGTGCAATCCGCTCACCAAAGAAGTATATATGTTTACACACACTTAGAGCGTCACTTCCGAAATAATACTGTTTTTGGGATACAAAATACAAAAATCCGTATTTCGTTCAGAACTTGAAGTGAATCCCGCCCTTAAGCAATCGCGGATACCCCGCATGCACCGTCCGCCGCGAGCCGAACGATGGCTCGAACAGGTTCCGGGCATCGACAATCGCCTGGATCTTGGCGGGCAAGATTCTCAGGCTGGGTAAATCTTGCGCAATCGTGAGACTCAATGTGGGGTCGTTGTATTCAGCGAACCGTTGGTAGGGATCGATCGGAGCCAGTGAAAAACCGGAGGCCCACCGATAAATCGCCGTAACGGACGTCCGCGTCTGCTCAATATCCGTCTTAACACGGGCTGTAACGACATGAAAGTTCTTCTGCTCGGCTTGCGATAGCAGTTCCTCAGGCGAGATGACACCCGGGTCAAAGCCGATCCCATTCGCGTATGTGTAACCGACACTCGCGTTGAAATCTCTGAACGCCCCCTCCATAGAAAACCGCAATCCCGAGGCGCCCGCCCGGGCACGATCAAAGAACACGATGGCACGACGGCCGTCGTCGGAATCAACCAGGAAAGCCTGGGTTCCCATCCGGTCGCGGAAAACCACAGCGGAAACCTGAACGACCTCCGACAGCGTGTGGCTCGCTCCAAATTCGGTGTGGGAGTAGCGCTCCATCTCGGGAGGGATATAGACGGAGCGGCCAAAGTACTCGCGACCGCGGATCGCATCGGTGGTGTCTTCCGGCGTCTGTCGCGAGAAAGAACCGTGAAGGGTCGTGCGGTGAGCCGGCGCCCAAGTCACACCAAAGGCCGGCCGGATATAGTTTTCTCCGTTGATCCCCTCCGCTCGACCCACAGACGTGCCGTAATCAAAAACCAGATTGTCGGACCACCGCAGCTGCTCGTCGTAGTTGATCTGAATTTCACGCGCTTCAACACCACCCGCCCCGCCATTGAGCAACGCCCCCTGGCGCATGTTTACCGCGAGCGACGATCTGTGGCGATCGGCAGAAGAAAACTCATACGAGGCACCAAATCCGCGCGGCTGATTCGCGGCTTCATTGTATTGCCCTGAAAACGTGACACGGGAATCCAGAGCCAGCGGAAGGCTGAAAGAGAAGTGAGAACCTACGGAATCGCTCGATCCACCGGGCGTGTCCATCGAAGTCGAGTACACCTGAACATAGCCGGACGTCTCCGCACCTGCAAGCGCAGCGGCGACACCCTCATCATCAGCTGGGGCATCTTCGGCTAGCCGCAGTATGGGGCGCGTGGAAGGCGCACTCCGCAGCACCCACTTGATCTCTTCGAGGCTAGGACCCCGCACTCCACGACGGACAATGTCCATTGCCGTCTGGAGACTCAGAGTAAGCGCGACTTCAGCGCCAATGGTGAGATCTATGTTGGATGTTACCGCTGGAAGGAAATTGGATTTGGTGACCCGGACCAGGTAACGCCCGGCGAGCAGATCGGGAACAGAGAAAACTCCGAGGTGGTTGGTAAAGACAAACTCGCGAATAGAGGAGTCGACCGACTGGACCGCCACCAGCGCCCCGACTAACGGCAAACCCGAGCTGTCCTGGACGCGGCCCTGGATCGTTGACAGATTCTGGGCGTCCGCGGTCCCAACTGCAAGCGTCCCGCTCACCAGCAGGACCCACAGAATTCTCGCGCCTAACCATCGGGGGGGCATCTTGCGAGGGGACATCTTACTCATGAAGCTTCTTCCCTCTGGCCGCTGGAGCCAAGCCCCGCCCGTCGGAGCGGGGACTGAGGCCTGGGTTATCGACTTGCGAGGAGCGGCTCTTGAACGACGAAATCGCTGGACTGGCTGACGATCTCGCCAGACAGGTTGTCTGTAATACGCACCTGGATCGTGTACTCTCCGAGCTCAAAATCGCTCAGATCAATCATTTTCTGCAGGGTCATCTGCTGCGCGGCTCCCGACAATTCGTTCGTCGTCTCCACGATCTTCTGTACTTCACGGCCGTCACGCGTGATGAGCGTTTCAACGGTTGCCGACGGCTTCTGATCGTTTTCATCGACCTGCAGGTTGTAAATCTGAATCCAGTAGTAGAGTTCCTTGTCCTGATAGAACTCCTGCTTCACGCTCGGGCGCACCCGCAGGCTCCCCAGTACGAACGGCGCGGAACCGATCTGTCTCGGTGGCACCGGCTCGATCAAATCTGCCACGATCAGGGAACTCGCCGTCAGCTGTTCACTCGAAAAGCGCGGGACAGCCAGCCGCTGGTTGATTGTGCCCACGTTTTCGCTTTGAACATCCTTGACGACCAGATCGATTTTGTAGAGGCCCGGACTCAGCGGCAGCACCTTCTGGTAAATCGAACTTCTATTCAGCGAATCGGTGAACAGAGCGTCCGGAGTGGCCAAAGTGATCGTGTCCTCAAACGTCTGCGCAATACGCCCGTTGATACCGGTCACCTGGCCGAAGATGTTAAGCGTCGCTTCATGAATCCCCTGGGTTTCCTGGAAAGCGATATCCCTGTTTCGAACAAGAATGGTGACCGGCGCCAAAACCGTCTCGTCGGTCACGCGGACAAAGTCGGTCCTCACATCAAACGGAAGCAGGTTGTAGGAAAGATTCGTCGTAACGATCGCTTCCAGATCGGTGAACTTGATTTCCGGCGGCAGGAAAGCTTTTGTAAATAGCTCAAGCCGGTCGAACTGATTGTCACCGCCAATGCGTGTGCCCTGATAGGCACCCTGCTGGCGATCGAATATTGCCCTGTTCCTTTCGTCGCCGTCCTCCATCAGTTGCTCCCGCATCGTCATGCTTGAGCTAAGTGAGCTGCCCATCATTTCCTTCTCATACGGATGCAAGGCCAAGCGGAACTCACCGGTCATGGTCGGGTCGACGAACTCAAATTCGATGTTGTTGCCGAGTCCGGGAAGATAGCGGTAGTACCACTTTTCAAAAGGATAGACATTTGTCATCCCGCCACCCTCTTCGATGGTCCGCTGGTAATTGCCTCCCTGAACCTGCCCCTCTTTGCTGGTCGGCTCACCGTGGATGATATAGATCCGGCCCCTGTCGGTCATCCATCCCGGCTTGCCGGAAGAAAACCGCTCGTTGGTATGCGCGATGCGCCGGTAGTGCTCCTCCCGGTATTCGTTCTCTATCGAATCCGGGGTTGGGTCGCGTCTGAGCCAGAAGGTCTCGATAAAACTGGCACGCTGCTCATCCGCGGTCAGCGCTTCGAATGCGTCCTTTTCGTCAGACGTGATAATGAAAGCCACGTCCTGATCCAACCACCTCTCCAACGCGCGATTCGCGCGCTCCAACCTGGCGCTGTCGCTGTCTCGCTGAGCCCATGCCGGCGCCGGGCCGACTAGGAGAGCGATCGCGATGGCCCCCACGATTAACCTACGACTCATAAACCACCTCGATTGACGGATAATGCTTCATCTTAATGTGTCCAAATATCATAGCATTGGCGGCTAAACAGTCAAGCAATTCAGTGGTTTGGTAGTGCTAAGTTTCCGAGATGGACTCGTACCCAGCGGCTCCCGACGGCATCGCTCATTAGAAAACAAACACGCTTCGACCGGTTGGCATGATTATTAAGCTTTGCGGCGCTGTTCCTCGTCGCCGGCGATTTCCCATCCGTCCCCAAACTGCTACAGTGTGTCTCAGAGCCAAGCCCAGAGGATTTGAGACGACTGGAAACTTCCAAAGTGAGACACAATCCCCAGCCAAGCGCCCATTCTCCCGGCGACGTCAGTCTCGGAAAGCCCCGATTGCTGTCCCCCCATTGCGGCGTAGATGCTCTGCTGCTGGCGATGGCAGCCATCTGGATGGCCGCCATTTTAGCCGCCCCGATTCTTGAAAACCGGGCAATCTATACTCTCTTCTCCGCCATCTGCCACCAGATCCCTGCCAGGAGCTGGTTGCTAGGGGGAGAGCCCCTGGCCGCATGCATCCGCTGCACATCCATTTACGCGGGTTTCTTTATCGCGCTCGTAGTACGCCTTCCCCCTGCGAGACGGTTCTTGCAGGTATCCGTTGCCCTAATGCTGCTGGAGCTGACCGTCGCTCAGCTCTGGATCGACCTTGAACTCGTCCGCGCCATCTCCGGTCTGCTGTTAGGTCTGGCGGCGGCAGGTTTCGTCTCCGAAGGGCTTCGGGAATTGATCTCACGCCGGCCCCGATATCGGAGTTTCCCTCCCGCCACTCGCACAAAGGACATTCTTGAACACCTGTAGACACTGCGGGGCGACGCTGTCGGATGAGGCCCAGTACTGCATGCAGTGCGGGGGCGCGGCCGTCGAGGGGCCGGAACCATCCGAACCCTTACCGGTTTCCGGATTCGTCAAGCCCGCGATTCTCGGCGGCGCCCTCCTCGGAACCCTCTCCGCCCTCCCGATCATCAGTTTAGGTAACGTGCTTTGCTGTATGTGGGTGGTCGGTGGTGGTGCCCTGGCGGCATGGTTGCTGCGAAAGAAACATCCTCAGGGACCGGAATCGGTGACCTATGGGGATGGTGCTTTTGTGGGGGTTTTGAGCGGCTTGTTTGGCGCGGTTATCGCCACGGCGATTTCGATCCCGGTTCGTTTGTTGAGCGCCGAAGCACTGCGTGCCAATCTTGAGGCCGCGGAAGAAATGCTAGGCGATTTCGAAGGCCCGGTTCGGGAATTATTGCTTCGGCTGGTTTCTCCGGAACTGTCTTTCGTCACTATTCTGGCAACCTTTTTTATGCACCTGGTGATGTTTTCCCTCTTCGCAATGGTCGGAGGAATCCTGCTCCTGGCAATAATGGAACGCAAGTCGGGGGGTCCTGCCGCACCGCGTGCACGAACCGACGTTTAGGTTTCTGGCCCGATCACCGACCCTACAGCCGCGGCGCCAGGGTTGAAAGATGACAAATGAAGGGGCGACAGGGGGCTAGCCTTTTTCTCGAGAGGGTCGCCGCGTGTGGCTATTCATCACGCTCCAACGAAATAACCCACGATCTGATAGCCCATCAGAATGAAGCCTCCGGCCATCAGCGCGGAGTTGGTCAGGAAGGCGTGTTCCAAATATCCCTTTCGCGTGCGCCAGTAGCTTAAAGCAATGAAAACACCCGTGAGGGCGAGCATCTGCCCGATTTCCACCCCAACATTGAAACTCACAATGTTGGCAACCAGTCCATCCTGCGCCAGGGTAAACTCCTGGAGTTTGGTGGCGAGGCCCAGGCCGTGGAAGAGCCCGAATACCAGAACAGCGGCACGCGTGTCGATTTCGAAACCGAAGAACCGTTTGAAGCCGTCCACGTTTTCGAAGCCCTTATAGACCACAGACAACCCGATAATGGCGTCAATCACGTAAGCATTTACCTGCAATCCCCCGAGAACACCCGCGAGCAGCGTGACGCTGTGGCCGATCGTGAAGAGGCTCACGTACAAGGCAATGTCTTTCGCTCTGTAAAGAAAGAAGATGACGCCGACCAGGAAAAGGAGATGGTCATAACCGGTCACCATGTGTTTGGCCCCGAGATACATGAACGGGCCGACGGCCGCTCCCTCGTTGGTCTGAACGAATTCGGCGTCTGCCTCTGAAACACCATGTGCCTGGACTGAGCCCGGCAGGGACAGGGTCAGCACTAAGATGAGAAGCCCCAGGGCAAAAGACTTTCGGGTGTTCATGATGTCCAGCTTATACCACTCGGCAAAGAATAAGACCAAAAAGGATTCCTGGCCCTCGGACGCTATCGGCGCACTGAACCGGCCAACTTAACGCCGCCCGACGAGAATGGGATGCGGCTTATATTGAGCGCCCAGTGCTTCCAGCTCGCTCTCTTCCAGCTTTAACTCTATCGCGCCTACCAAATCCTCAAGATGATTCAGATCCGTGGCTCCAACAATCGGGGCAACGACACCTGGTTGATGCATCAGCCAGGCCAGCGCGACCTGGGCGTTACTGACACCGCGGGACTGGGCAACTCGCGTCACCTGCTCTACGACGGCAAAATCGTACGGTTCAAAGTAGAGCCGTTTGGAAAACTCGTCCACCTTCGCCCGCCGCGTGTCGCCAGAGCCTTCGTTCGTCCGGTTTCCGGCGACAAAACCGCGCGCCAGGGGGCTGTATGGCGTCACCGCGACGCCTTCCTCCACGCAGAGAGGAATCATTTCCCTCTCCTCTTCCCGATAAACGACATTGTAGTGATTTTGCATGCAGACGAAGCGCGGTGCACCGAGTTGATCGGCGACGTAGAGCATCTTGGCGAACTGCCAGGCCATCATGCTGGAGGCGCCTACGTAAAGTACCTTGCCGGCCCTCACCAGGTCTTCCAGGGCTCGAATTGTTTCTTCTACGGGCGTCTGGTCATCAAACCGGTGAATCTGATAGAGGTCTACGTAGTCCGTTCTCAGACGACGGAGGCTGCTGTCGATGGAATGAAAAATATGTTTCCGCGACAGGCCTCTCTGGTTCGGGTCGTCGCCCATCGGCATACACACCTTCGTGCCGATGACAACGCGGTCGCGGGAAGGACCGAAGTCTTTGAGCGCTCGCCCTAGAATCTCCTCACTGCGGCCATCGGAATACATGTTGGCTGTGTCGATGAAATTGATCCCCAACTCCAGCGCTTTTCTAATAAACGGGCGACTTGCTTCCTCATCCAAAACCCATTTTCTCCAGCTTGCGGAGCCATAGGTCATTGTGCCCAGGCATAGACGGGACACTTTTAGCCCGGTTGAGCCAAGCTTGACGTATTCCAATATGCCTCCCTCGTGTATCGGATGGTTTGATTGAACGGACTTTGAGGATGTCCTGTACTCGACTACTGACTTCGGTGACGGACGGCTAATTCACGTAGCGTTCGTACAGCGTTGTTCGCTGCCGGGGCGTGAAACCCGCATCCGTGATGAGACGACGGAGTTCGTCCGCGCTTGCCCGGTGATTCGCGCCGGCGGCGCTGATCACGTTTTCCTCGATCATGATGCTGCCCATGTCATTCACCCCAAACCGCAACGCGATAGATCCCAGCTTAAGACCGACTGTGAGCCATGATACCTGCAGGTTATCGACGTTATCGAGGTAAAGCCGGCTCAATGCGAGGAGTCGCAGGTACTCCGCGGGCGTGACCTCGGGAAGGTCTCGCTCACCAAGAGGCGTGTTGTCTTTCTGAAACGTCCACGGAATAAAAGCGGTGAAACCTCCGGTCTCATCCTGGAGATCCCTTAGCCGCCGAAGGTGCCGGATCCGGTGCTCGAGAGTCTCCCCGACGCCCACCATCATCGTGGCCGTTGTTCGCAGCCCCTCCTTGTGTGCGACGCGATGAACCATCAGCCACTCGTCAGTTGTACATTTCAATGGACTGATGGACTGTCGAACCTCGTCGTCAAGAATCTCGCCGCCCCCACCTGGCATCGATTCGAGTCCCGCAGCAATCAATCGGCGAAATGTCTCAGAGACGGTAAGGTCTGAAACGCGTGCGATGTTCAAAATTTCGGGCGGTGAAAAACAGTGGCGTTGCACATCAGGGAACCGTTCCCGCATCCCGTTGAGCAGCGATTCGTAGTAGTCGATCTTCAGGCCGGGATGGACCCCGCCCTGCATCAGTATCCCCGTACCGCCACGGTCGATGGTTTCCTGTATCTTCTGATAAATAAGTTCGTTCGGTATTACGTAGGCCTCCGGGTGCCCCTCCGGACGATAGAACGCGCAGAAGCTGCAATATTCGTTGCACACGTTCGTGTAGTTGACGTTACGGTCGATGATGTAGCTGACGACTCCATTGTCGTGGTGGTTGCGACGGATCGTATCGGCCGCTTCGCCCAACTCCAGAAGATCGGCCTCCATGAAAAGCTGCGCTGCCTCGTCGTCTGAAACGCGGGCGCCCCCGAGGGCTGATTTCAAAATGTCTGAAGAAGATTTCACAGGAACTCAATGCCACGGACGGACTTGAGGGCGCCCGCCCGTGCTGCCATCTGGTAGAACTGTCCCAATGCCGCCACGCCGTCCGAATCCATATGATAGTCCATGTTCTTCTGGAGGTAATCAAGGAGGAACGCCTTGTCGATTCCAAGCTTCTCCTGGTATCGCTCTGCTATCGTCTTGAGGTTTTCGAGGCCGAAAGTCCGCGACTCGGTCAACCCCTCGGCGATTGTGGCGTCGTTGAATCCCTTTCTCGCCGCCCAAAAGGCAAAGACGAACGGCAACCCTGTGAGGTTGTTCCAGCGCTCCATCAGATCAAACGTCTGAACAGGCTCGGCGCCGTCCCGTACGAATTCCTTTTCCTTTTCGACATCGGGAAGCTGGTTTTCGAAGCGGTGTCGGAGAGCTGGATCCCCGATCAAAAGCGCCGAATCGTTGTCGGCCAGCATCGACACGGGGTCCGGGTCACCCGGCCGAAACTCAGGCTTGTTGCCATAAAACTCATTCAGGATCACTTGGGTCAAAGCAACAGACGCACGCGAAGCGCTGTCGTGAGCCACCGTTCGAATGCGAAACAGCGGAACCAGGCTGAGCAGAATGACGCTGAGCGCGCGACTGTGGGACGCCACAGCAGGACCCGCAACAATGCGCGTTCCCGGAATTCTCTGGTACTCGATCGAGGGAATCAGTCCGATGTCGACCTCGCCGGATGCGAGCTGGGCGGCGCATTCTGCAGGCGTCGAAAAGACAGCATCGAACTGGTCCTTCTGCGGACCTTCGAGAATGCCCCAGGCGAGAGGAACCGAGTTGAGATATTGAACAACTGAAATCTTAGTCTTTGCCACAGCGGCGGCTATTGTAGCAGCCCAGGCTGGGCCCGGGAAAGCCGCCGGAAGAAGGCGTGGCGGATTGACGTTTTGAATTAAAAGCTAGTACGTCAAGAAGGCATCGGGCGCCTTATGCTTTTAACTTGTGACTCCGCTAGATGCGGTGATGTGAAATTCCCTGAACATGTACTGAAAGAAGGGATCCTGTAGATAGAGCTTCACCCAGTTCAGTCCCCGTACATACTGATCGAAACTTTCGGCCAATCGCCGGAACGGCGCGGGTTCAGATTGAATCCACGCCAGATCGGCGACGATGCCGTAGAATCGCTGCCCCAGTCGAGAGTAGAACTGGGCACTCAGCGGACGCCGGCTTCGCTCAAACCACTCCGGAAATAGCCCTAACATGAACAAAGCGCGGTCCCCGATGTGCTTATGTTGGTCTAAGCGCTCGAGGGGATCGGTGGTACCTTCTGCCAATTCCAGCAGGTCGGTCAGGGATCCGACGCGCTGCCCGTGTGCGTCAAAAACCCGATAAAGCTCCTCCGTCCGCATGAAATCCACCAGCAACCCGCTGACGTAGGCCAGTGAGGCTTCATCCCTTATGTTGATCTGTCCCATACCCCTTTCGGTCAAAGTCCAGAAAAGAGACCGAATGGGATGGTTTTCGGGTACCTGTTGTGCGTTCAGCCCGACCATAGGAGACTCCTGCTCGCTGTATCGACTGGAAATTGGCTAGAGTTTAGACCTGATCAAGGTTGGCGGCGATTTCGGTGTCCGGGAACTCAATCGCCGGGAGGGTTTGGCCGGGCTGCTGGAGGAATCAACCCCTAAATCAACGGGTATGTCCGCTAGTGGATCGTTTCACCGGGCTCTAATGGCAGGTCTTCCACCTTCTCACCCTCAACCAGAGTCGCCGCGGACACGCGATCTGCATCCGGTATGGCGATGAGTTTCACGCCTTGAGAGCTGCGGCCGACTTTGCGAATACCGGACGCCTTGACGCGGATGAGCTTGCCTTGCTCCGTAATGACCATCAACCCCGAATCATCCGTGACTTGCATGATTGCGACAACCCTGCCGTTTCGCTTGGTTGTCTTGACGTTAATGATCCCTTTGCCGCCACGTGTTTGTGTGCGGTACTCGGCAATCTTGGTCCGTTTACCGAATCCGCGTTCGGTGACGCTCAGGATCATACCTTCCTCGTCGGCAGCAATCATGCCGACCACATAATCATCTTTGACCAACCGGATCCCGTGCACTCCGTATGCATTCCGGCCCATCTGACGCACGCCGGTATTGCTAAACCGTATCGACAAGCCCTTGTGGGTTCCCAGAACAATGTTTTCATCGCCCGTGATGAGCTGGGCGGCTATGAGTTCGTCCTCGTCAGGCAGGTTCATCGCGATGATGCCACGCGAGGAAGGGTTGCTGAATGCGGCCAGCGCCGTCTTCTTTACCTGTCCCTGGCGGCTCGCCATCACAACAGACGCGGCGTCTTCGAAACTTTTGACCGTCACAATCGCGGCGACTTTATCGCCGGGCGCGATGTTGACGAGGTTGACGATGGCTTTGCCACGGCCACTGGAGGCGACATCGGGAATCTCATAAACCTTCAGCCAGTGCAATTTCCCCCGGTTCGTAAACACGAGCATGTAGCTGTGCGTGCTGGCCACGAACATGTTGGTAACGATGTCTTCTTCCCGGGTCTTCATCCCGATCCGGCCCTTACCACCCCGGCCTTGACTCCGATAGATCGTAAGAGGCGTACGCTTGATGTAGCCGGTGTGGCTCAGAGTGATCACCATGGCCTCATCCGCGATCAGGTCTTCGATGCTGAGCTCGGCTTCTTCATCGATGATCTCCGTCCGGCGTGCGTCGCCAAACTTCTTTTGCACTTCCCGCAATTCTTTAACGATTACCTGACGCAAGCGGTTCTCATTAGCCAGGATCTCGTTGTAGTCGGCGATCTTTTCTCTGAGGTCCTTCAGTTCATCTTCGATCTTCTGCCGCTCCAGGCTGGTCAGCCGCTGGAGTTGCATCTCCAGAATCGCTTTTGTCTGGCGTTCGCTGAACTCGAACTGCGCGATCAACCCCTCCCGCGCCTCGGGCGGGTTCTTCGCCCCACGGATCAATTTGATAACTTCGTCGATGTGATCCAGGGCCTTGTAAAGGCCTTCCAAGATGTGCGCCCGCTCCTCGGCCTGGCGCAGCAGGAACTGTGTCCGGCGACGGACGACGTCGATCCGGTGATCGATGAAGTGCCGAAGCAGCTGCATCAGTGTCAAAACACGCGGTTGATTGTTGACGATCGCAAGGTTGATCACGCCGAAAGTGGTTTGCATCGGCGTCAGCTTGTACAGCTTGTTCAGGATGATCGTCGGCTGTTCTCCCCGCTTGAGTTCAACAACCACGCGAATACCATCTCGATCGCTTTCGTCGCGGATGTCTGATATCCCTTCAACGCGCTTGGTCTGAACCAACTCCGCAATCTTCTCGATAAGCCGCGCCTTATTGACCTGATACGGAATTTCTGTAATCAGGATTGAGTGGCGATCCTTCCCCATCGGTTCGATCGTCGCACGCGCGCGCATCGTGATCTGCCCTCGCCCTTCGCGATACGCCTGTTGGATGCCGCTCCTGCCGTAAATAAACCCTGCTGTCGGAAAATCAGGACCCGGAACCAGCGCTGCGACCTCCTCATAGGTCGCGCTCTTCTTGTTGATCATGTGAATCGCGGCAGCACAGATTTCCGTGAGATTGTGCGGCGGCATGTTGGTCGCCATGCCTACGGCAATCCCGCCCGACCCGTTTACCAGCAATGTGGGGACTTTCGCCGGGAGATATGACGGCTCTTCAGACGATTCGTCGTATGTCGGAACGAAATCGACTGTTTCTTTATCGATGTCCTCGAGCAGCGCTTCGGCAATCGCCTCCATTCGCGCTTCCGTATAGCGCATCGCTGCCGGCGGATCACCGTCAACGGATCCAAAGTTGCCCTGGCCGTCAACCAGGGTATAGCGATGAGAAAAGTCCTGCGCCATTCGCACCACGGTGTCGTATATGGAAGCGTCTCCGTGCGGATGGAAGTTCCCCATGACCTCGCCGACGATCTTGGCGCATTTGCGGTAGGGTTTGTTCGAAGACAGACCCATACCCCGCATGCCATAGAGAATCCTGCGGTGTACCGGTTTCAAGCCGTCGCGCACATCCGGGAGTGCGCGACCGATGATCACGCTCATCGCGTAATCGAGATACGACCGGCGCATCTCGTCTTCGACGTTTACGGGAAGCTCGTTCGGTCCTGAAGGGGTGTCGTCTTCTGCCATTCGTTACACAGTTGCCTTATTAAGCCGGATTACGCGGATACGTCGTTGATCTAGACGTCAAGATTTTTTACGTCGAGCGCGTTGTCTTCGATGAATTGCCGCCGCGGTTCGACGGCGTCGCCCATCAAAACGCTAAAGATTTCGTCTGTTCCCACGGCGTCGTTAACCTGCACCTGCAGCAAGCGACGTTTCTCCGGATCCATTGTGGTGACCCACAGTTGATCCGGGTTCATCTCACCCAGCCCCTTGTAGCGCTGGATCTGAAATGCTTTGCGTCCCACCACAAGGACGTGGTCGAGCAATTCCTGTCGATCTTCCAGTTCCACGCTCTCCTTTTCGGTCTTGACCGTAAACGGCGGCCGGTCCCAGCCCGCGCTTGCTTCATGCAGGTGTGCCAATCGCTGATACTCGGCGCTGGAAATCTCTTCATAGCCGATCTCGCGTTCCAGGGAACTGCCTTCCCTGAAAAGCACCTTCTGACCGCCGTGCTCTTCATCGTTTACCTGCTTGACCGTATAGCCGAGACCGGAAATCATTTTCGCCAGAGTCTTGACCTTCGCCTTATCGGCGAGATCACTCCGGTCACGCAAGCCCGCATCGAGCAACGCGTTCACAACCCGCCGGTCCCGGAAGAGCCGATCCACCCGGCTGAAAACGCTGTTTATTTCCATGCGCCGCTCCAGGAACTTCCTCAGCTCCTTGCCGGCCAACCAATCGGTGCTTCCCGCGACCTGGACACGGATATCGTCCACGGCCTTCTCGAGCAAGAACTCCGCCATCTCTTTCTCGTCTTTGATGTAGCGCTCGCTGCGACCCTTCTTGACCTTGAACAGCGGGGGCTGTGCGATATACATATGGCCGCGCTCCATCAACTCCGGCATTTGACGGAAGAAAAACGTGAGCAACAGCGTCCGGATGTGCGATCCGTCCACATCAGCGTCGGTCATGATGATGATCTTGTGGTATCGCAGTTTCGCGATATCAAAATCTTCCTGTCCAATGCTGGTTCCCAGCGCCGTGATCATCGCCCTGATTTCAGTGTGCGACAGCATCTTGTCGTAGCGGGCTTTCTCGACGTTGAGGATCTTGCCCTTGATCGGAAGAATGGCTTGTGTCCGGCGGTCGCGCCCCTGCTTTGCGGATCCGCCCGCGGACTCCCCCTCAACAATAAACAACTCAGAAAGCTCCGGCGAACGTTCCTGGCAATCGGCAAGTTTTCCGGGGAGCGCGGTGTTGTCCAGTACGCCCTTCCGGCGAACCAACTCTCTGGCCTTTCTGGCCGCGTCGCGCGCCCTTGCCGCATCGACTGCTTTGCCGATGATCTTTTTAGCAACCGCCGGGTTCTGCTCAATGAATGCCCCGAGGCCTTCATTGACGAGGGTCTCGACAATGCCCTTGACCTCGCTGTTGCCCAGCTTGGTTTTGGTCTGCCCCTCGAACTGCGGCTGTGGAAGCTTGACGCTTATGACGCAGACCAGGCCCTCACGGACGTCATCACCTGAAAGGTTGTCCTTAAGATCTTTAATCAGGTTGTTCGCTAACGCATAGCTGTTCAGGCTGCGCGTCAAGGAGGCCTTGAGACCGCTCAGGTGTGTCCCGCCCTCGTGGGTGTTGATGTTGTTGGCAAAAGAAAATATCTGTTCCTGATAGGTGTCGTTGTACTGCATCGCGATTTCGAGATCGATACCATCCCGAACGCCGGAGAAATACACAACCTTGTCATGCAGCGCCGTCTTCTTCCGGTTCAAATGCTCAACAAAGGAAACGATGCCGCCGCTGTAATGAAACCTGTGTTTCTTCCCGTCGCGTTCGTCCTCGATCGTGATCAGAAGGCCTTTATTCAGGAACGCCATTTCACGCAGTCGGAGCGAAAGCGTGTCAAAGGAAAATGTGGTTGATTCAAAGATGTCGGCGTCCGGTTTGAAGTGAACCTTCGTGCCGCGCCGGTCGGTGTGGCCCGTTTCCAGAAACTCGGTGCTGGGGTTCCCCCGTCGGTAGCCTTGGGTGTAGACCTTTCCCTCTCGCCAGATCTCCAGCTCCAACCATTCCGATAGAGCGTTGACAACGGACACGCCCACCCCGTGAAGACCACCCGAAACCTTGTAGGCGTCATTGTCGAACTTGCCGCCGGCGTGCAGTTTGGTCAGAACGATCTCGGCGGCGGGCTTGCCCTCCTTGTGCATTTCCGTCGGGATGCCACGCCCGTTATCGGTGACGGTCACCGAATCGTCGATGTGGAGTTGCACCTGAACCTCGGTGCAGTATCCCGCCAGCGCCTCATCAACGGAATTGTCGACCACTTCGTAGACCAGGTGATGAAGCCCGGAAACACCCGTCGAACCGACATACATGGCGGGGCGCTTCCGCACCGCCTCAAGACCCTCCAGAACCTTAATCTGGTCAGCGCCGTAATCGGGGGACCCGACCGTGCCACCTTGTGTTTTTCGCTCGTCTGATCCAGCCGGATTGCTCATGCAGCGGGTCCCTCTGAGGGTCCATACGGCCAACAAAAATCAGCGCGCACTCTTGAACGGCGCCGGATTCGGCGTAAACTGTTGGTATTGAGATGTTTATTGGAGACGATACGGTTCAGGGTCCCAGGTCTACTCGACTTGTGTTTCAGCTTCGCCTCCGAGGTGTCAAACAAGAGGCTATTTTACCAGAAAATAACAGGTTTTGCGTCATCAAAGGGGCCCTGAAGGGGACTATTTTGGAGGGCTTGAAGCGGTATTCAGTCAGGCGGGAAATAGATCAGCGCTAAAGCGACTATAAGTTGAATATTTAGAACAGTTTATGGCGAATTTGATATGTACAGTACTAACAGCACTAAATGCGCATCGGCATCACGATATATCGGCTATTATATTCCTCTCCCGGCAGTGCCCGCAACTGCGTGGCGCTTTCTCCGTCTTTAAACTCAAAAGAAACTTCTGTTTCGGGAATAGTCGATAGAAAATCGATAATGTACTGGTAATTGAAGCCAATCTGAAACTCTTCGTTGTCATAGTCGATTTCGATCGTTTCGTTGGCCTCTCCCAGATCCGAATGGCTGGAAGCGATCTCCAGCGAACCCTTACTCAAGCCAAACCGCACGATTTTGGATCGCTCGTCTGCGAGGATCGCGATGCGTCGGACGGCCGCGGCAACTTCATCGCGTCCAATCGAAAACGTGCGGTCATTGTTTCGGGGCATCACCGCTTCCCAGTTCGGAAATTGTCCACTCAGCACACGTGAGACCAGTAAACGTTGACCCAGATCAAAAAACAGGTGGTTTTCGTCACGTGAGAACTGAATGTTTCCGCCCCCCCCGCCCTCAGTCAGCATCCGAAGTAACTCACTCATCGCTTTTTTAGGGATCAAAACCTTCGTTTCTTCAGCGAGGTCCTCCAGGCCGCCCCGTTTCTCGACGAAGGAGAGCCTGTGCCCGTCTGTGGCAACCATTACGAGCGATCCGGGTTTCATTACCAGAAGTGCGCCACTAAATGTATATTTCGAATCCTCCGAGCTGATCGCATAACTTGTACGCGTGATCAACTGCGATATCGTATCGCCAGGAATCGCAATGCCGCCACCTGCCGCATCCGGAAGTTGAGGGAAGTCCTCCTGCGGTAGCCCCGCGATACGAAAGCGACTCGAACCACAAGTCACCGTCACCCAGTTAGCATCGCCTTGCTTAAAACGAATCTCTTTATCCGGCAAGGCGCGGACTATTTCATAGAGCCGTTTCGCTGGCAACGTGATCGTCCCACTCGCTGTCACTTTCGAATCACAGGACGACTTCAGACCCGTCTCCAGATCCGTTGCAACGATCCGCAGTTTGTTTTCTTCGGCGTGAAGCAGGACGTTCGCCAGAATGGGAATGGTTGTTTTCCGTTCAACAACACCTTGGATCAAGGTCAGCTCTCGCAGGAGATCGAACTTCTTAATCTTAAATTCCATAATGGTATTTATTTATCTATCTTCGTATACCCTGTGAACTCAGAGGAAGTTGACCGCAAAACACACTTACTACTCAGTTTATCCTTTATTCTCCCTGTGGATGGCCCGACCGCCAAACCGTGCATAACCTGTGGAAATACCGCTCTGTTAATCCTATCCACAGCTTGCCCACATCAGGACCCACCGCTCTGAGGATGGGCCTGGGTAACCGAATTAGTTGAACGAATCAATAAAAGTCTGAACAAGCTTATTGGTTTCCTTGTCCGTCTGTCGCAACTGATCGATTTTGGATACGGAATGCATCACTGTTGTGTGGTGTTTTCCGCCAAATGCCCGACCGATCTGAGGCAAAGAGGCGTTCGTGAGTTGCTTGCAGAGATACATGCAAATCTGTCGGGGGAGCGTGATTATCTTCGAGTTGTTCTTTGATTTAAGTTCCTGGATACGAAGCCCGTAGTAGTTAGAAATAGATTTCTGGATCATTTCGATCGATATCGGCTTCTCTCCCGGATCGAAAAGATCGCGGAGTGTCTCCTGAGCCATAGGAAGTGTAATTTCCGATCCAGTCAGGGAAGAATAGGCGATAAGACGGACGAGCGCACCTTCGAGTTCACGAATATTCGACCGGACCTTGCTGGCAACGTAAATCGCAACATTATCGGGAAGCGTGATCTGTTGGCGCTCTGCCTTCTTTCGAAGAATCGCGATCTTGGTTTCCAGGTCGGGCGGTTGGATGTCAGCGATCAGGCCCCACTCAAATCGTGAATGCAGCCGCTCCTCCAGTGTCGGAATCTCCCGGGGCGGGCAATCCGCTGATATGACGATTTGCTTCTGCATGTCATAGAGGGTATTAAAAGTGTGGAAGAACTCTTCCTGTGTACGTTCTTTGGCTGCTATGAACTGAATATCGTCGATCAAGAGGACGTCGTGGTTGCGGTAGCGCTCCCGAAACGCGGGGAGGCGGTCGTAGCGTATGGCGTTGATCAGCTCGTTGGTGAACTTCTCAGTCGAAACATAAGCAAGACGGAGCGAAGGGTTGCCGTCTTTGATTGACTGGCCGATCGCATGCATGAGATGCGTCTTGCCTAGGCCCACGCCGCCATAGAGGAAGAGCGGATTGTAGGCCTTGGACGGCCGTTCCGCCACGGCGAGTGCAGCGGCACGGGCGAACTGGTTTGACGATCCAACAACAAATGAGTCGAAGGTGTACTTCGAGTTGAGCGTGTTGGCGATCGAGTCAAAGTCCAGTTGGCCCTGGAGCGTTCCGCGGGCAGTGACCGCGGGTTTTTGTTCGACAATGTAAACGACCTCAATGTCGCCAATGCCCGCCTGTTGGGCTGCCTCGATGACAACGTCCATATGATCGTTAAGCCAGTCTTGAAAGAAAGAATTCGGAACCCGGATGTGGAGCGCGCCCCCCTCGTGGCGCACGAGCTGTGTCGGCTTGAACCAGGTGTTGTAGCTCTGTCGATTGACTTGTTTCTCGATAATAGAAAGAACTTGCTGCCAAGTGTCCATATTGCGGTCCGTAAAGCGAGGGAAAGGGGATAGATTTCCACAACCTGTGGAAATCTGGGGGTTTACAGGTCAATTTTTCTGCTGCGCGAGCGCGAAGCGTAACACCTTTCGCCCGGCGTTTTCAATCACGAAAAACACGAAAATTTTACGCGCCAGCGACTGCCTTTGGATCAAATAAGGGGTTGTATATCAAAGGGGTAGCTTGACGGTAAATAGGCTGGGTGGTACATTCATGGTTTTCCCAAAGCACAGAGTTTAAGAATGCCACTGAGAACGTTTCAACCGAACAATCGAAAGCGCGCCAAGAAGCACGGCTTCCGGAGCCGCATGAGTACAAAAGCTGGGCGTTCGATCCTGAAACGAAGGCGGGCCAAGGGACGAAAACGGCTTTCCGTTGAACACTACTGATCGCATTCCGGGCACGGAGGGCGACGCCCGGTTTCCGAAGAAAGTTCGGCTTCGGGAGGCGGATGAGTTCAAGGCCGTCTATGCCGGTGGAAAGAAGAAGGCGTCCCGGTCTTTCGACGTTTTTATCCTGCCCAACGAACGGAAATTCACCCGATTCGGGTTGACGACCTCGCGCAAACTCGGAAAAGCTCACGACAGGAACCGGATTCGTCGGCGAGTCCGGGAAATTCTTCGCTATGAGCGGGCAGGGTTGCCCTCAGGGTTCGACGTGGTAATCAATCCTCGGCGGTCAGTTCTCGATCGAGACTTCGAGACACTCCGCACGGAACTGGTTTCCGTGCTCGGGAGTTTATCGTGAGAGACTCGCAAACCATGCCGGTTTTTCGAATGCTCGCTCTTGGCTTGATATGGGGGTACAAGAAGATTCTGTCCCCCTGGTTGCCCCCGGCGTGCCGATTCGTGCCGACATGCTCGGAGTATGCGGGCCAGGCCGTGGAGAAATATGGTGTCATCCACGGCTCTTTGAAAACCGTGAAACGATTGTCGCGATGCCATCCCCTGCACAGCGGGGGAGTCGATCTGGTGGATTGAGGGGGGGGGCGTGGACGAATCGATGGAAAAGCGGATCCTTCTTTCTTTTGCGCTTTCGCTTGCCGTTCTGATGGCCTTCAGCTGGGCGTTTAGCCCGCCACCGCCTCCCCCTGAAGTTGTCCCCGAAACAGGCGATCAAGTTACTGCCCCAGATGAGACGCCGGCGCCGGAGATTGAAAACCTTCCACCCGCCGCGACACAAAGCCCGGAGGTCCAGGAAGCGAGCAGTATCGCGGAGACCGCCATCGGGGCAGTTGAAAGTGAGGCGCTTCTCGAAGATCTGCGGGCGGAAAGGGTCGAGCAGATCCTCATTGACACGACACGCTTTGGAGTGCGCATCAGCAACGAAGGCGCGCGACTGGAAAGCGTTCAGTTGAGGGATTATGCGGGGACCGAGGGCGAACCGCTCGAACTGATCGGTCAAGACGCCGGTGAAAGCGTCGGATGGCCCCTGGCGATATCCACGGGCGATCCAGCAGTCGATGAGGCGATCGACAACGCGCTCTTCGTGGTCAACCGAAGCGGGAGCGGTGTGCGCCTGCGTTACCGGTCGGGGGGACTTCAAGTTGTTAAGGAGTTTCGATTCGATCCGGAGACGTACGCGCTAGAAGTTGAAGCGGATGTGACCCGGGAGGGCGTACCCGTTCCGTTTTCCCTCGTGCTTCAGGGGAACATTGGAGATCAGTCCCGCGATTATGAGCCCACGCTGACGAACATCGTTTACTTTGGGGCCGAGGAGTTTGAACGCATCAACGTCGGAAGTCTTGATGAGCCCCAGGGAATTACCCCGACGACATACGTGGGATTGGAAGACCAGTTTTTCCTCGCCATGCTTCGTCTGCCGGAAGGCACCGTCCCTGCAGTGACCGGAGTCGTCACGAATCCCGGAGCCGAGGACATCGTGCTTGCGCCACGCGTCCTGGTGCCCTACCCCGGCGAAGCGGTCACGGTTTATGTCGGTCCGAAACAGCAGGACGCCTTGCGTCAGGTTGATCCCTCACTTGTCGAAATGATCGACTACGGATTCTTCGCCGTTATCGTACGACCGTTGTTACTGGCCCTTTTGTGGATTCATGGATACGTGGGCAACTTTGGCTGGGCCATCATCATCCTGACGCTCGGGATTAACGTCATCTTCTTCCCGCTCCGGCTGAAGCAGCAGTTGTCGATGCTGAAGATGCAGAAGATTCAGCCGCAAATGCGGACGCTCCAGGACAAGTACAAGAAGCTCAAGTCAAACGACCCGAGGCGGCAGGAAGTCCAGACCGAGATGATGGGCCTCTATAAGAAACATGGCGTCAATCCAATGGGCGGCTGCCTACCCATCCTGCTGCAAATGCCGTTTCTCTTCGCCTTCTTCACTATGCTCAGAACGTCTATTGAATTGCGTGGGGCGCCCTGGGCCCTGTGGATCACCGACCTGTCTGCCGCCGACCCCTACTATGTGATGCCGGTGCTCATGGGCGGGTCGATGTTCGCGATGCAGAGCATGACTCCGATGATGGGAGATCCGATGCAGGCGAAGATCATGCGCCTGATGCCCCTCATGCTGATCGTGATGTTCGCCACCCAATCAAGCGGATTGATGCTTTACTGGCTTACCGGAAACCTGGTGGGCGTGGCACAGCAATACTTCATCAACAAGCGTTACCGGAAAGAACCGGGGAAGAACAAGCAGGACAGTCAAAAAGAAGAAGAGGAACCACCCGCGGAGGCGATTGTGCCTGAGCTACTACCGCCCGGTGAACCCGCCGAGCCCAAACGCCGCCGCCGGGGCCACCGGAAGAGCTAGTTAGGAGTTAGGCGTTGTTGGTTAGAATCTCCTTTTTGTACCTTGGCTTTTAAGGCTTAACTCACAATTTCTATATTGCCCAAGGGCCGGTGCTGAGCAATGCCCGATAAAGTCTATCCGGTTGATGACACCATCGTAGCGGTGTCGACTCCCCACGGGCGTGGCGGGATCGGCGTCATACGCCTCTCGGGTCCGGACGCGCAGACTCTTGTCGAGAGGTCCTTTCGATCGAGCGAACCCTTTGAAGACCGGCGGGCGCGTTACGGGGTGTTCCACCCGGCGGGGGACGAGGCGCTCGACCGCGTCGTTGTAACATTCTTCAAAGCACCGCATTCCTACACTGGTGAAGACGTGGCGGAAATCAGCGCCCACGGTAACCCATTGATATTAAATATGATTACTTCCGCGCTGGTCTCCGGCGGGGCCCGCCGGGCCGGGGCTGGGGAGTTCACCCTGCGGGCGCTGGCTCACGGCAAAATGGATTTGGCCCAGGCCGAAGCTATTCGGGATTTCATTGATGCACAGACCCAAACCCAGGCGCGTGCCGCCATGCTTCAGATGGACGGGGCTCTGTCTAAGCGGATGCATCCGGAAAAGGAAGCGCTGGTCGGGGTGATCGCAGAGTTGGAAGCCGGTATCGATTTTGCTGAAGATGAGATCGAGCCGCCTGAACCGAAACGGGGCGCCGATCGAATTGCCACGATCGGCCGGAACCTGGCAGCGCTGGCTAACACGTTTCAGTACGGACGACTCCTGGGCAAAGGGCTGTGCCTTGCGATCGCGGGGAAGCCTAACGTTGGGAAGTCGAGCTTGTTTAATCGGCTGGTTTCGAACGACCGTGCGATCGTGACCGAATTTCCTGGTACAACGCGTGACGTCTTAACCGAGACCGTTGAAATCGGCGGAGTGCCCGTCCGGTTTGCAGATACCGCAGGCGTGAGGGACGTGCTCGATACTGTGGAAGCCCTCGGTGTGAGTCGTACCCTGGCAACGGTTGCGGAGGCGGACCTGACCCTGGTGGTTCTCGACAGTTCCCGGCAGTTGGACGACGACGACCGTGCCGTCCTGGCAACGGTCGAGGATAGGCCTCATCTGGTGGTCATCAACAAGGAGGATCTGCCGGCTCAATGGGAAGAATCCAACGGATGGAACGCGGTGCGGGTGAGCGCGTTGGCGGGCACGGGGTTGGACCAACTGGAGCGGGAAATCACGGCATATATTAACGAAGGTCTGCCCAGCGATTCGGAGACTTTCGTCATTACGAACGAGCGGCAACAGGAAGCGTTGAAGGTCGCCGTCGATAAGCTGGAATGTGCGGCTGCTGCGTTGACGGAGCGTGTCCCTCATGAAATGGTCCTATTGGATCTCTACGCTGCGCTCTCCGCAGTCGGCGAACTGACCGGCGAAGTCGCCACCGACGATATACTGGATAGAATTTTTTCGACATTCTGTATCGGGAAATAGATGAACGAAACGTACGACGTTGTCATTGTAGGAGCCGGGCACGCCGGCTGTGAGGCGGCACACGCCGCGGCACGGCTGGGCCTATCGACCGCGATTTACACGATGAACGCCGACCTGATAGCGCAGATGTCCTGCAACCCCGCCGTGGGAGGCGTCGCCAAAGGACACCTGGTACGGGAAATTGATGCGATCGGCGGAGTCATGGGTGTCGTGGCGGACCGGGCCGGAATCCAATTCCGTTTGCTAAACACGAGCCGCGGCCCCGCCGTCTGGTCGCCGCGGGCACAGGCCGACAAAGCGGCCTACCGTCAGGAAATGCGGAGCGTTCTGGAAAAGCAGGAAAATCTTTACATCAAGCAGGCCGAAGTGACCGAGGTCTTGTTTGAAGGGACCCGCGCTTCCGGGATTGAGTTGATGGACGGTCGCCGCGTTGCGGCCCGAGCCATCGTATTGACGACCGGAACCTTCTTGAACGGGTTGATCCATATCGGGGAGAAACAATTCGCCGCAGGGCGCAATGGAGAGGCCGCATCGACTGCCCTGGGCACCTCCGTGCGCAAGATGGGATTTGAGTGGGGGCGGCTTAAGACGGGTACGCCACCACGGCTCGACGGCCGGACAATCGATTTCAATCGTTTTGAGGCGCAGCCGGGAGACACAACACCGACGCCGTTTTCTTTCCGGACCGTTCGGCCGCTGGAAAACAAGATTTCCTGTTACCTCACGCGAACGAACGCCACGATTCACGAAATTATCCGCAAGAACATGAGCCGGTCGCCCCTCTACAGCGGACAGATACAGGGATTGGGGCCGCGCTATTGCCCTTCGATTGAGGACAAGGTTGTTAAGTTTGCCGACCGAACCGAGCACCAGATTGTTCTTGAGCCTGAGGGCATCAATACGCACGAAGTCTATGTTAATGGCATGTCGACCAGCCTTCCGATTGATGTGCAGCAGGACATACTCGCGCACATGCCGGGCCTGGATTCAGCGACGATGATTCGTCCTGGCTATGCGATTGAATACGACTTTGTGCAACCCACCGAGTTGGAGCTTTCACTGGAGTGCAAGCGCTATCCGAGTCTTTTCCTGGCCGGTCAGATCAACGGAACGACAGGTTACGAAGAAGCCGCCGCGCAGGGCGTGATCGCCGGCATCAATGCCGCGCGGCAGGTTCGCAGTGAAGACCCCTTGGTGCTCGGTCGTTCCGAGGCCTACATCGGCATCATGATCGACGACCTGGTGACGAAGGGAACGAACGAGCCGTATCGGATGTTTACCTCGAGGGCAGAGTTCCGGCTGAATCTACGTATCGACAACGCCGACCTGCGGCTCACCCCCGTGGGGCGGCAATGTGGACTCGTGGACGATCAACAATGGAAGCTCTTTGAAAGCCGCCGGGCTCGAATCGATGCGGTCAGTGTGAGGGTGGACGCGACACGGGTCGACCCGTCACATCCGTTCTTTGCTCGTCTGGGCATCGTGTTGCGAGAGAAAGCGACCGTGCACGACCTGCTTAAGAGACCGGAAATACGGCTGGAGGAACTGGCCGAAGCCGGCATCGTATCGACCGAGGGTCTGCGTCCCGAAGACGTCGTGTCGATAGAGACGGCAATCAAGTATGAAGGCTATCTGAAACAACAAGAGCGCCAGATCGAAAGATTGCGAAAAGCCGACGACCGAACACTGCCGGCAGACCTCGACTATGCTGCGATGCCCGGTCTTTCGGCGGAAGCCGTCGAAAAACTGAGCCGCATCAACCCCCAATCCATCGGCCAGGCGAGCCGAATACCGGGAATCACTCCTGCCGCTCTCTCCATTCTCCTTCTGCATCTGGAAATTCGACGGAACGGGAAAAAACCCGGAAAGACGTCAAGTAATTCATCAGAAATGAGTTATAGTCGCAAGCTGGGCCGCTAGTGTCCCAGCCAGAGACGCTTGAGGCGCAGCTGGCGGAGTTTTCGCTGCACCTGACAGACACCCAAATCACTTTACTTCTCCGCTATATCGCAGAACTCGAACGATGGAATCGAACGATCAACCTGACGGCTCTCAAGGACGTCGCTCTCATTCGTCGGTTGGTGGTTGAGCCTCTCTGGGTTCTGGAGCAGCTGTCGCCGAGCGGGCGCTACATCGACATCGGATCCGGAAACGGCTCTCCAGCGTTTCCCTGGCATATTCGAGGCGGTTTCGTTGCGGTTGACCTGGTCGAGGCGCGGATGCGTCGCGCGACGTTTCTTAGGCAGATCACGCGCCACCTTGGTCTCGAGAGCGTCACCGTGCATCGAGGGCGTTTCGAAGACCTGGCGGCGGAACTTCAACCGGCCCATTGGGTCACATTGCAAGGCGTAAAGCCGACCGCCGAATTGCTGGAGAAAATACGCACAAACGCCCCACAAAATACTACAGTCATTTGGTTTACAAGGGCCGTGCAAGCGCTCGTGTCGCCGGCCAGCGTTTTAGAGATACCTTTTTCCGACCGCCGCGCCCTGGTATTTCGCTTCTAAAAGCGGACCTCTTCTGGGTCTATTCAGAGAGACGATTCAAAGAGAATCCGGAATTTCTTCCTCCTGCGAGCCTTTTTCTGGGCTGAAGATCAATTCCGGAGGCCAATGAAGGCTGGTTCTGGGGGCGGTGAGCCAACTGTTCCACGTGGAACAATTCACCGATCCTGTGGTACATTCCGCCAAATATGGGACGAATCATCGCCATCTCGAACCAGAAGGGGGGCGTCGGTAAGACGACGACCGCCATCAATCTGGCCGCGTCTCTGGCTGCAGCTGAGATGCGTACGCTCCTTGTGGACATCGATTCTCAAGGAAACGCGACCTCCGGATTGGGGGTGCGCCGGGATTCATACGATAGCTCGACGTATCATTCGCTGGCGTTCGGTGAGCCGATATCATCCATCCTCCTGCCGACCGAGATGGAGTCGCTGTTTCTGGCACCCTCAGGCCGTGATCTGGTGGGTCTTACGCTGGAGCTGGCCCAGGTGGATGGGAGAGAACGCCGACTCCGCGAGTTGCTGCGCCCCATTGCCGATGACTACGACTTCATTCTGATCGATTGCCCGCCATCAATGGATCTTCTGACCGTCAACGCACTCGTCGCGGCCGATAGCGTCCTGATCCCCATTCAGTGCGAGTATTTCGCGCTCGAGGGTATTTCTGAGCTGGTCGAAACGATCCGCCAGATCCGCCGTCAAAGAAACCCGGACCTGGAAATAGAAGGGGTTCTGGTCACGATGTTCGATGAGCGGACCAATCTCGCGCAGCAAGTTCACGCAGACCTGGCATCATTCTTTGGCCCTCAATTGTTTACTACCAAAATTCCAAGAAACATCCGGCTTGGTGAAGCCCCAAGCCACGGTCAGCCCATCCTGCTCTACGACATCAAGTCTAAGGGTGCGGCGAGCTATATTCGGCTGGCCAAGGAGGTCATTAATGCCCGCTCAGAGAAAAGCTTTAGGCCGGGGACTGAGCGCACTGCTCGGCACGCCGGATCTTGAGTCCGACCGCTTACGTGATATCGATGTCGAGCGGATTATACCGAACGCCGAGCAGCCGCGTAAATCATTTAATAGAAACGGTTTAGAGGATCTTGCGGGGTCTATTCGGACCTACGGCGTCGTGCAGCCTATCGTTGTACGGTCGTTGCAGGATGGGGTCTTTCAGATCGTCGCTGGAGAGCGGCGGTGGCGCGCTGCCCAAATGGCCGGACTGACCCGGGTGCCGGCCCTGGTCCGAGAAACCCACGAGCACCAGGCCCTGGAATTGGCCTTGGTCGAAAACGTCCAGCGCGAAGATCTCAACCCGATCGATGAGGCGCAGGCCTATCAACGACTCTTGTCGGAGTTCGGGCTGACTCAAGATGAATTAGCCGAACGTGTCGGTAAACGACGGGCGACCATAGCCAATATGTTGCGGTTGCTGAACCTGCCGGGCGAAGTGCAGCTGTGGCTGCAGGATGGAAAGCTGACGGTCGGTCACGCCAAAGCCCTGTTGTCGCTCACGGAGACCGATGAGATTCTTCGCGCGGCGCAGGAAATAATCCGCGGCAATTATTCGGTTCGCCAGGCAGAAGCTTTGGTCGCACGTCCGGGCAAAGGTCGGGGCGTCAAGAGGAAGGCGGGCTCGGTAGTCGACCCCAACGTCCGGGCTGCCCTCACGGGCCTGGAACGCGCCCTGGGAACAAAGGTCACGATTCGAGAGTCGGGCAACAAAGGCAAGATCGAAATTCATTTTCATTCAAAAGAAGAGCGCGACAGGCTCTACAATGGACTGCTTCAAACACGCTTCTGAGGACGGATAGGGAGGTTCCATGCGACAACGGGGAAAGGTTTCCTCTGAAGAGATCACTGGATTTCTGGATCGCGGTACGGCCGTGACCGGTGAGCTTCGGTTTTCGGGAACGATGAGAATCGAAGGCGATTTCCACGGTTCGATCGCGACCGATGATGTCCTGACCATTGGGGAGCATGCCGAAGTTCATGCCGATATTCATGCTGGAGAAGTCGAAGTTCACGGGCGGGTTTCAGGAAATATCGCGGCTGTCCGGCGGATCGATATTAGCTCGACTGGGCGTGTTCTGGCCGACATCCGGACCCCCGTGCTGGTAATCGAAGACGGCGGTACGCTTGACGGCCGCAGCCGCATGAGTGGAGACCCTGGAGACAGCGAAGAGGTGGCAGGCCCCGCAACGTACGAAGGAGTGGATGAGGCTAACTGACTTTGCAAAATGTGCAGGCTGAGCGGGCAAATTAAGTCCAGGGGACCTGGACCGCGCGCTAAAAGGCCTGCAGTTGCAGCGAATTCCCGAAATTCTTGTCGGTTTCGATCAGGCCGACGACGCCGGAGTATATCGACTCACCGACAAGCTCGCTCTAGTTCAGACCGTCGATTTCTTCTCGCCTATCGTTGACGACGCTTTCGCGTTTGGACAGATCGCTGCCGTGAACGCCTTGAGCGACATATACGCGATGGGTGGCACGCCACTGACGGCGCTATCCATTGTCGGCTTTCCGGAAGGCGTGGCCGGCCCCGGCGTGCTTCGGGAAATCATTGAGGGGGGTCTGGACAAACTTAATGAATGTGCGGTGGCCTTGCTGGGCGGCCATTCGGTGAAGGACGAGGAAATAAAGTTCGGATACGCGGTGACCGGAACAGTGGACCCTGCACGTATTCTACAGAACAGCGCCGCGCGCGTCGGGGATCGGGTGTTGCTTACGAAGCGCCTGGGGACGGGTCTGATCGCGACCGCATCAAAAAGAGACCAGGCAGAGGCCGCTCATGTCGAGCGTGCCGTCCGGTCGATGCTCGAAACCAACCGGAAGGCGGCTGAAATCGTTTCCGGTTTCGACGTTCGAGCGATGACCGACATCAGCGGTTTCGGGCTCATAGGCCATGCAGTCGAAGTGGCGCGTGCCAGCAATCTGACCATCGAGTTCGACCATAAGCGCTTGCCGATTCTTGATGGCGCACTGGACTACAGCGCGAAAGGTTATCGAGCGGGTGGCCTCAACAACAATCGCGACTTCTTTTCCCCTCACGTTAGCTGGAAAGGGACGATATCTGAAGACCATCAGGGCATCCTCTTCGACCCCCAGACCTCTGGAGGACTCCTCATTTTTGTCTCTGAAACAAATTGTGCAGGCCTGATTGACGCGCTTGGAAGCGAGGATATCGTTGTGTGTGAAGTTGGCATCGCGCGGACCCTCGATGACACCTGCATCCATATCTTCTGACCCTTTTGTGGCCTGAGCTCGAGCCCGCCTGGTGCGGGAAAATCTTAAGATCAAAACGGGCCCCGTTTCGGGGATCGGGCGTGTCAGTTTCTTGTCGCCGTTTCCTCTCTTGCCTCCAAGGTGCTCCTCTGCGAAATCGCCACGGGAAACCCAGAAATAACCGCCGATGCTTAGTTCCCGATTGTGTAGGACTGGCGTGTGCTGACCCTGTGTAGTTAGGTATCAGGATTGCCTGATACGGCACCATAAAGCGATCGAGTTTCCCTCAACGACATGGTCGCCTCAATCACCCGCCAATACCCGCTAAACCGCTAATGTCTATAGACTTAAGGCTGAATAGAATTTTTTAGACTCCCCTCTATGTTGGGGAGATTTTTATCGGTGCCACAAGATATGGGCGTAAGGTAGACCTAATCTGTCTCTAACGGGGCGTAGGGTAATGGCGTTGAGTCGGCCCGGGTGCCGAAGTCTGGCCAAACGGCGCTCCCCAGCAAGGTTGCGAACCGTCGGTTCGAATCCGACCCCGGGCTCTGGAGAGGTAGCTTAAAGGTAAAGCAGCGGTTTTAGGAACCGTCCATCCATAGCCGGATATGTGGGTTCGAGTCCCGCCCTCTCCGCTTCTAGCCTATACCCTATTGTCAAGCCGGGACAGCTCTGGTCCAAAAGCCGGTATTAATTCGGTAATAAAGGGGTATTATTGTCCTTAATATCCCAATGCCTTCTAGCAAGAAAAAGACGGGCGGTCGCCCGGCGAACATCGTCCGGGCGGTGACGCTCACGATTTCAACGACCGCGATGAACGAGGAGTTATTGTCAAAAGTGGTGTTTAGGAGATTGATTCAAGCGGCGGCCTGATCGACTTGTGTCGCTTCGACACCATCGTTGAATTTCACTCCGATGATTACCTTGCTCAGATCATCGAATCCTCGTAATCGTCGCCAATTGTTCTCAGCGCACTGGCCCAGTTTGAACATCATGTGCAGCATGCCATCCCGTGTCAGGCAACCTCTGGATCGCTTCGTTCGGTGTCGAATGGTGGCAAAGGTCGACTCAATGGGATTCGTCGTTCTGATGCTCTGCCAGTGCTTGGCCGGAAAGTCGTAAAAGGCCAGCAGTTCCTCTCTGTCTTTCTGCAGGCAGAGTGTGGCTTTCGGATACTTCGGTTCATAGGTTTCAATGAACAAGTCGAATGCCTTCTCGGCGTCTGCCTTCGTCTCGGCCTGCCAGATCGAGTGCAGGGCCTGTTTCGCCTTCGCCTGGACCGACTTGGGCAGGCAGTTGAGGACGTTCATGACTTTGTGCATCCAGCAACGTTGTTGACGTGTCTCGGGATAGATTTCCTCCAGTGCGGCCCAGAACCCCATCGCACCGTCACCGATGGCCAACTTCGGAACATTCATCCCACGGGACTTCAGCTTCAACAAGACCTCGCGCCAACTCTGTGTCGATTCCCGTACACCGTCTTCGATCGCCAGGAAACGCTTCTCTCCGCGTTCATTCACGCCGATCACGACCAATGCACACAACTTGGTTTGTTCCGCCCGAAGTCCGCTGTAGATGCCGTCGGCCCAGACATAGACCCAGCGATCTGCATCCAAACGCTCCTCGCATCCGAGGCGGTACTGTTCGCCCCAAACCTGTTTCAACCGCGATACCGTGCTCGCCGACAGACCCTGCGCCTGGGGACCGACAAGAACTTTTAGGGCCTCACCCATCTCGCCGCTGGAAACGCCTTTCAAATACAACCACGGCACCGCTGCTTCCAGCGACTTCGTCTTCCGAATGTACGGTGGTACCAGGGCCGATCGGAACGTCACAGCTTCGCCCGTCTTGGCACGGACCTTCGGGATTTGGACTGTTACCGGACCCAATCCCGTCTGCAGTTCGCGTTCCGGCAGATAACCGTTGCGTACCACCCCGGCGTTTCCTGTCTCAGTTCGCCGGCCACCGTGCTGGGATAGCAGCTCTGCCAATTCGGCTTCCACTGCGCGTTGGATCAGTTGCTGTGCCCCAACTCGTAGTAGTTCTGTTACTGGATCCTCAATCGTTTCTCGACCTTCCGGTCCATTCACGTTACTCTTGCTCACAGTGGCGTATCTCCTATGGTTGCTTTGAAGTTTTGTCACAACAAATCAACCAGATACGCCGCTCTTATTCAATCCCTCAAACACCAGATTCGGTTATAACTCATGAACGAGAAATATCTGCGGCAATTGGTTTTCAAAGGACAGAAGGGGAAGAACCTGAATGAAGCCGCTGAGCGAGTCATCGGCGATCACATCGAGCATCTTCTGAGGTTGGGTGAACTAGCTCCAATGGAACAGTCCCCAGAAGACCTGGTGCCCACGGGCGAAGACGACTAGAAATTAAAAGTAAAAGTTAAATCTGTACCATTCTGACCTGTCGCGCCGCAATCAAGATTCACAATCCACTGGATAGTGTTAAGCTGCGATGCTAGTATTCTCCTTGTCATTAGTTCTGACCATTTTCGTCAAGCAACCTTAATTTGGATATTTCTAAAGGGTCCATTCCCATTGGACGATAAGCGGAATACAAGGGGAGAGTTTTATCCCTAATATCCGTCTAATATAATATGGCAACACAGCAGGCAATGGTCGGAGCACAGTTTCAACTATTTGGTACGTTCAAGAAACGTGGCAACTGGTACATTGCGCATTGTCCTCCGCTGGATATAACTACCCAAGGACGAACACGTGCCGAGGCTCGACGGAATCTAATTGAGGCAAGCGAATTGTTTTTAATAAGCTGCCTTGAAAGGGGAACGCTTGACCTCGCGATGCGTGAGTTGGGCTTTGTCCCGATGGGAAGACCCACTACACGCCGACTCCCACAGAACGCCTTTAAATTTCAAGCTCCGATCCCGCTCGTCTTCCAGCGCCGCACAGCGGAATGCCGCGTCTAACACCGCTTTCTTGGGAAAAACTAGTTTGTGTGTTTCAAAGCATCGGCTACCGCCGAGCCGGGCAAAAGGGAAGCCACATTAAGCTTGAAAAAGCCGGCGTCTCTCGGCCCCTTATCATCCCGCGATATTCCGATATTGGACCGGACATAACCACCAACCTTATCCGGACCGCGAACATCAGTCGACTTCATAACTGCTAATTTCCACTTGTGTACATGTGTATCATATGATACATTGCATACATGTCAACCAAGACCATCAATCTACGCGACATGCCGGAGGATCTAGTGAGGCAAGCCAAGGCCAACGCCGCCTTGCAGGGTCTAAGCCTAAAAGCTTTTATCATTGCCCTACTAGAAAAGGCTGTCCGACAGGGGAATAAACTGAAGAAAGCGAAATAGAAACGAAACGGCCCTGCCCGGTGCTACTAACACCAAACAGGGCCTAACCAACTCACGCGATAGAGCCGCATGAGCCAGCCATCAAACTCATTGTGAGCCTGTCCGCGTGGAAAGGCAAGGTTCACAATGACCTGCATCCACTGCCAACACGCCCGAATTAGAAAGTCCGGCACCTACGGAAAGAAACGCATCCAGCGTTACCGCTGCACCTTCTGCGATAAGACATTTTCCGAACCCCAGCCGAAACCCCTCGGTAAGCTCCGCATATCAGTCGAGAAGGCCGTCCAGATCGTCAATTGCCTTGTTGAAGGCTGTGGTATCCGCTCCACGGCGAGGCTGTGTGACGTAGATTCAAAGACCGTCCTGGCAGTGCTTGAGGTAGCCGGGAAAAAGTGCCAACGATTGTTGGATCAGAAGCTGCGCAGCATTCATGCGCCACACATACAATGTGATGAAATTTGGACATTTGTTCAGAAGAAAGAAAAGCGCATCAAGCCTTGGGAAACTGGAACGGAAATCGGCAGTCAATTCATTTACGTCGCCTTTGATCGTGACTCGAAACTCGTCATCAACTACGAAATAGGAAAGCGTAGCCCCGCGACAACGCGCCTATTCGTAGCCGATCTGGAGCGCCGAGTCCTTGGACGTGTCCAAATCAGCACAGATGGATATGGAGCATATCGTCGCGCAATTGAGGACACGTTCGGGGCCAACGTCGATTACGCTCAACTAGTGAAGGTTTACCAGAACGAACCCGCAAGGCGATTCTTCAGTGGAACACCATGGCGACCGAACCGGCCGCTATGCCCCTTCAAAGTTTGTACGGGCGATCCCGACTACCATATCTGGCAATCCCGAACGGAAACATATCTGTACATCCCACGTCGAACGAAACAATCTCACCATGCGGACGTTCATGCGACGACTGACAAGGCTATCGCTCGGCTTCTCAAAGAAGCTGGAGAATCTGAAACACGCGACAGCACTGTATTTCGCTTGGTACAATTTTGTCAGGATTCACAAAACATTGAGGGTGACACCGGCGATGGAAAGCGGAGTGACCAGTCGAGTTTGGAGGCGTTGCGGATTCAAGACCTCGTGGTGGCCTAAAAGATAATGAACCGAAAACACACTGAAATCCCGCATTATCTAGTTCCCGGGCCCCTTGACAGCCCATAGTGGCAGTGCTAACCTAACTCGTTTGTTGTCAAGGGCGTCTCAGGAACTTTTCACGCTTCCTCCCAGTCTAGAACGATGATTAATCCGGACCTTTTTACTCTTCTCGTAACGATCATCTATGTCGCTAGTCTAGAACGATGATTAATCCGGACCTTTTTACTCTTCTCGTAACGATCATCTATGTCGCTATCCTATATGTATTTCTTTCCAAGTTTTTCTTCGGGCCGGTGACTCGGATTCTGGCCGAGCGCCGCCAGGCGATTGAGGGAAGCCTCGAAGAGGCAGCGCGCCGGATTGGAGAAGTAGAAAACAAGACGACAGAATACGAGTCCGCAGTTCGGGAGGCGCGCGCCGACGCGTACAAGCACCAGGAAGCCATTCGAGAAGAAGCGCTCGAAGAGCGTGCCCGACTGCTCAACGATGCCCGGCGCGAGGCCGGCCAGATCGTCGCCGACGCGCGGACGCGCCTGGAAACGGAAACGGCCGAGGCGCGAAAAGAGCTCGAAGGCGAAATCGACGCGCTCGCGACGCGACTTTCCGGAACGCTTCTCGAGGATTGATCATCAGAATGAAAACCCGCTGGCTGTCCCTTTTCCTCCCATTTGCGATCATGCTGAGCTTGGGATTGATGCCTGCGGCTGTTTCGGCCTGGGCACAGGAAGAAGAAGGCGCACAGTCTGAAGAGTTCGGTGCTGAGGCGGGTGAAGAAGGCGAAGAGGGCGAAGAAGAGAGTGGCCTGCTCGCGGTGGCGCTGCGCTGGATCAATTTCGCCATTCTCTTTGGCGGCCTGGGCTACCTGTTGCGCCAACCTGCAGCGGAGTTTTTCGAGACACGTCGCCAGGCCATTCTCGGTGGTCTTGAGAAATCCCGAGCAGCGCAAAAAGACGCCGACGAACGCATCGCTGACGTCAACGGCCGTCTGGCTAAACTTTCGACCGAGATAGCCAGCATCGCATCGGACGCGGAAGAATCGGCCCATAACGAGCGGGATAGGATCGTGGCCGACGCTAAGAAGGAAGTCGACCGGGCCTTGGAGCGTTCGCAATCTGAGGTCGAGCGACTGGCTGGCGGTATGGAATTGGAGATTCGGTCTCTCATTGCCGACCGTGTGGTGCAGAGTGCCGGAGAAAAGCTCCGCTCCCGACTGACCGAGCAGGACCATGGTCGCTTGGTTCGACGGGCGGTTGATGAGCTCTAGTTATTTACTATGACTGTAGTAGCAAGTCGATATGCGCGCGCGCTGATCGAGGCCCTTAGCGGAGAAAACACGGCAGGCCCGGATGCTGGCTTAGAGCAGTTGGGTCAGATCAAGCTGCTTCTGGGGAACGAGCCGGACGCACGCAAGTTATTGATAAATCCGGTGATACCGCCCGATCGGCGCGACAGCTTCGTGGACGAAATCAGCCGGTTGCTGGGACTGGATGCCCGGGTGGCGAAGTTGCTGCGCCTGATTGTGGAGCGGCGGCGGCTCGAGATCCTGGACGACCTCATCGACGCTTACAGAAAGATGCTCGACGAAAAAAACGGCATTGTCCGGGCGGTGGTCCGCTCGGCCGGTCCGTTATCGGAGGCACAGCAACAGGAAGTCGCCGAGAAGTTGGAGAAGTCGCTCGGCCAGCGGGTTGTTATGGCAGTCGAAGAAGATCCTTCCTTGATCGCCGGCCTGATCGTTCGGGTCGGAAGTACGGTCTACGATGGATCACTGCTCCAGCAGTTGACAGGTTTCAAGGAACGTTTGATGGCGGGTTGAAATCAGGATGCCCGTTCTTAATTCTTTAATGTTTGAACATAATTTGAGCGTTTGAGTCAGGGAGCCGCATGGAGATCAAGGCAGAAGAAATCAGCAAGATTATTCGAGAACAGATCGACGAATTCCGTCCGGGGCTCGAGGTCAATGAAGTCGGCAGCGTGATCTCTGTCGGTGACGGCATCGCGCGCGTCTATGGTCTGGAGAAAGCGATGGCGGGAGAGCTGCTCGAATTTCCTCATGGCGTCATGGGCCTCGCCCTCAACCTCGAGGAGTCTCAGGTTGGTGTCGTCCTGCTCGGTGAGTACACCCAGATTCGTGAAGGTGACCAGGTCCGTCGGACCGGTCGCATCATGGAAGTTCCCGTAGGCGAGTCCTTGACTGGTCGCGTAGTCAACGCTCTCGCGCAGCCGATCGACGGTAAAGGCGCCATTGAATCCGACAAGACGCTACCGATTGAACGGCTCGCTCCCGGTGTGATCGATCGACAGCCTGTGGCTGAGCCCTTGCAAACGGGTCTCAAGCCGATCGACGCGATGATTCCCATCGGTCGCGGCCAGCGCGAGTTGATCATTGGCGACCGGCAGACCGGCAAGACCGGCGTCGCGATCGACACGATCATCAACCAGAAAGGGCACGACGTGATCTGTATCTATGTCGCGATCGGGCAGAAGCGATCGACGGTCGCGCAGGTAATCAAGACGCTCGACGAAGCCGGCGCGATGGATTATTCAATCGTCGTATGTGCCTCGGCCAGCGATCCTGCACCCATGCAGTTTCTGGCACCGTATGCCGGTTGCGCCCTTGGCGAATATTTCCGCGATTCAGGACGCCACATCCTGTGCGTCTACGACGACCTCTCCAAACACGCCGCCGCATACAGAGAGATTTCGCTCCTCCTCAGGCGCCCTCCAGGCCGTGAGGCATATCCGGGTGACGTGTTCTATCTCCATTCGAGACTCCTCGAACGCGCATGCAAGCTGAGCGACGAAAACGGCGGCGGATCTCTAACGGCGCTGCCCATTATCGAAACTCAGGCGGGAGACGTTGCAGCCTACATCCCAACCAATGTCATTTCGATCACCGACGGACAGATCTATTTGGAATCGGATCTCTTCCACTCCGGGGTTCGTCCGGCCGTGAACGTGGGTCTTTCAGTTTCACGCGTGGGTGGCAGCGCGCAGATCAAGGCGATGCGGCAGGTGGCCGGCACGCTGCGCCTCGATCTGGCTCAGTTCAGGGATTTGGCCGCCTTTGCGCAGTTCGGATCGGATCTCGACAAAGCCACCCAGGCTCAATTGGCGCGCGGTGAACGCTTGACCGAGATCCTCAAGCAGGGCCAGTACGCACCTCAGCCGGTGGCCAAGCAGATTGCGATCATCTATGCGGGAACGAAAGGTTTCCTCGACGACATGGAAGTCGCCGATCTGGGAAACTTCGAAAAGGAACTGCATCGCTTCCTCGACACGAGTAAGCCAGAGCTTCTCAAGAACATCGCCGAAAAGAAGATTCTCGATGACGCACTAACTGCGGAGTTGGAAGGCGCAATCAACGAGGTCAAGCAAAAGTTTAAGCAGGAACGCGAGGCCCGGTAGGGACGAAGACTGAATGGCGAACCTTCTCGACATCCGGCGTCGGATCCGCTCGGTCAAGAACACCCAGCAGATTACCCGCGCTATGAAGAGCGTTTCAGCGGTGAAGCTTCGCCGCGCGCAGGAGCGGGTTCTTGCCGCACGTCCCTACGCCATTGAGTTGAAAGCCATTCTTTCTGACCTCTCAGCGAGGGTGGAAAACCTGAGCCATCCCTTGTTGGAAATCCGACCCGAAAAAAAGATTCTTCTCGTTGTGGTCACATCCGATCGTGGCTTGTGCGGTGCCTTCAACACGAATATTTCCCGTGCGGCCGAGGATTTCATGAAGTCTCGTCCGGAGCGGGAGCTTGCGTTGATGACCGTCGGACGGAAAGGGCGCGACTACTTCAAGCGACGGGGCGCCTCGATTCTGGAAGAGCACATCGGTATTTTTTCGCAGCTCGACTTCAAACACGCACGCACGATCGGGGAACGCATCGTCGAACTCTACAGCACCGCCGCAATCGACAGCGTGTATCTGGCGTACAACGAGTTCAAATCCGTCATCCAGCAGAGACTGGTCGTCGAACCACTATTGCCGCTGAGCCCAAGCGACTTTGAAGGGGAACAGGCAGACGGCGGCGACTATATTTACGAACAGCCGCCACAAGCGATATTTGAGCGCCTGCTCCCGCAGTTCGTCGACACCCAGGTGCATCGCGCCTTGCTCGAGTCGGAAGCTTCAGAACACGGTTCCCGCATGGCTGCGATGGATTCGGCGACCCGCAATGCAGGAGAGATGATCGAGGCTCTGACGCTCAATATGAATCGCATTCGGCAGGCGGCGATCACGCGTGAAATTATTGAGGTCGTCAGCGGAGCGAGCGCGTAACCGGATGGAAAGCATCGCTGGCTTAGAGACTAAAGAAGTAAGGAAAAGGTAGTAGAGACCATGATGAACAAAGGGAAAGTCCTCCAGATAATCGGTCCCGCTGTTGACGTCGAGTTCGACGAAGGACAGCAACCGTCGATTCACAACGCGCTGCGGATCACGAGTGAAGGCTTCGACGTGCCCGAACCGCTGGACGTCATTGTTGAAGTGCAACAGCATCTCGGCGAGGGCCGTGTCCGGTGTGTGGCGATGCAGCCGACCGACGGCATGGTCCGTGGGATGGTAGCGGAAGATCAGGCCTCGCCCATCCGGGTACCCGTCGGAAAAGCGACGCTCGGCCGCGTGATGAATGTCATCGGTGAACCTGTGGACAAGGCTGGCCCGATTAAATCGGAGCGGAAAGATCCGATTCATCGATCCGCTCCCCTGTTGACCGAGCAGAACACGGATATGGAGATGTTCGAAACGGGGATCAAAGTGATCGACTTGCTCGAACCCTATCTCCGTGGCGGCAAGATCGGGCTCTTCGGCGGCGCGGGTGTTGGCAAGACCGTCATCATCATGGAGCTGATCAACAACATTGCCTCGAAGCACGGCGGTCTTTCCGTTTTCGCCGGTGTGGGCGAACGGACACGGGAGGGTAACGACCTGTGGTTGGAAATGAAGGAGTCCGGGGTCATCGACAAGACGGCGCTCGTTTACGGACAGATGACCGAACCGCCCGGAGCCCGCTTGCGTGTGGCGCTCACCGGTCTGACGGTTGCCGAATATTTTCGCGATGAAGAAGGTCAGGACGTCCTGCTGTTCGTAGACAATATTTTCCGGTTTACCCAGGCGGGTTCAGAAGTGTCGGCGCTGCTAGGCCGGATGCCTTCCGCCGTGGGTTATCAGCCGACACTGGCCAGCGAGATGGGCGAGCTGCAGGAGCGGATTACCTCGACACAGAAAGGCTCGATCACTTCAGTCCAGGCGATCTATGTGCCTGCGGACGATTACACGGACCCGGCGCCTGCGACCGCCTTTGCTCACCTCGACGCCACAACGAACCTTTCCCGCTCGATCGCAGAACGGGCCATTTACCCGGCCGTGGATCCACTGGCCTCGACCTCGCGCATCCTGGACCCGCGCATTGTCGGAGAGGAACACTATTCGGTCGCGCGTGAAGTCAAATTGGTGCTTCAGAAATACAAAGATCTTCAGGACATCATTGCCATTCTCGGAATTGATGAACTTTCTGAAGAAGACAAGCTGTCGGTTTCCCGCGCCCGCAAGATGGAGCGCTTCCTCTCGCAGCCCTTCTTTGTGGCCGAACAATTCACGGGAACGCCGGGCAAGTATGTGAAAGTTGCCGATACGATCAAGGGGTTCAAGGAAATTGTTGACGGCAAACACGACGACATTCCCGAGCAGGCTTTCTATATGTTGGGCACCATCGAAGAAGTCCTCGAACGCGCCGAGAAGATGAAGGCAGAGGCATAGCGACTCTATGGCGGACGGACTCAATCTGACGGTTGTGACGCCGGAACGGGCTCTCATTCAGGAAGAAGTGGACCAGGTCCAGGTCCCCGGCCTGGGCGGATACCTGGGGCTGTTGCCCGGCCACGCGCCCTTGTTTTCTGAGCTCGCCAGCGGCGAACTGTCTTACACGCGAGAGGGTGCAAAGCATTCGCTCGCGCTCGCCAGAGGCTTTGTGGAGATCTCGAGCGACCATGTCCGGGTGCTGGCCGACGTCGCCGAACCAGAAGCCGACATCGACGTGGAGCGAGCCAACGAAGCGCGGCAGCGCGCTCAAGAGAGAATCACCGAAGGCGGCGATGATATCGACTATCTCCGGGCCCAGGCCGCGCTCGAGCGCGCAGTTGTGCGTATAGCAGTTGCTCGGCAAAAGAAATAGGTTGGGTAGTTAAATTGCCCGCTGAATAGATCCTTCCTCAAAACACAACCCGCAAGCGGTTCTTGTCAACTTTACTCTCGAAGTCCGAATCCACGCCCGTTGGTGCATTCACAGGATCGGCCGCGACGCCCGGGCCAAATAGCTGAAAGAAAAGGTAATGTCCTCCCGTTCAAATCCCGATCTAGACAAACGAGGGGTGAACGGTCACAGATCAAAACTTGCGACGGAAGCTCAGGTGTGTGTGTCTCAGTATTCCGAGAAACCCTTGGAAAAGAAGCATTTGTGAATTTCCAATGTCGAAAGATGTGAAGGACGCGAGTCAATGAATCAGAACGCAATAATCGACGACCCTGCCAAATCGACGGAAGTCCAGAGCCAGGACAGTCCCGATGTCATCGGCCAATTGCTGGTTGATACGGACCTCATTACGGGAGAGCAACTCCGCTACGCTCGGCGGGTTCAGGACCGAATGCCCGGCGCAGCCAATCTGATGGGGGTTCTGGAAGAATTGCATCTGACGACTGCCGACATGGTGCGTGGTGCGCTAAAAAACCAGAGGATTCATGCGCCGATCGGTCTGCTGCTGTTCGAACTCGGCTACGTCGAGAACTCGCACCTCAAAATGGCTCTGACCGTCCAGAAGGGACGGCCCGACGATTCGATTGGCGCTATTCTGGTCGAAAACCGGGCTGTTTCCGAAGAGCAGTTCGTCGATGTTCTCGCGCTTCAACTGGGCCTGGAGCGCCTGTACCCTCTCGCCTCTGCCATCGATCGCCGGCTCATACGAAAGGCGGCGCAGTGGTTTAGATCCCGCGACATGATTCCCATTGAACGCCGCGATCGGACCGTCGTCATTGCTCTCGAGAATCCGCTCAATCCTGAGCACGTTCGTGCAGCACAGCGAGAGTTTGGGAAAGAGCTGATCCTGGGAATTGCCAGCAGGAGTGAAATACATCAGGCTCTCAGTTGCTTCGACACTAAGCAGGCCGACGCCCCGGTCGAGTTCGGGGCGAACGTTGTTGTCGATACCGTCTCACAAATCATTCGCGATGCCGCAAAGGCCAGGGCATCAGACATCCACATCGAGCCACAGAAAGACGGGCTGCGTGTTCGCTTCCGGCTTGATGGTGTCCTCACCGACTATGAGCGCTATCCCATTGCCATGGGTCGCCCTATGCTCAGCCGCATCAAGGTTCTTGCCCAGGTGGATATCGCTCAGAAACGGCGGCACCAGGACGGACGTTTGTTGTTCGAGGAAGACGGGATAACGCACGATCTTCGGCTCTCCACCTACATTTCCGTCCACGGGGAAACGGCGGTGCTGCGTCTTCTCAATACACGTAGCGAGTTGCTCGACATCAAGCGGCTGGGAATGGGGCCCCTGATGGAACAGAAGTTTGTTGACTGCGCGCTGGATGCTCCCAGTGGAATCGTGATCATTACCGGGCCGACGGGGTCCGGAAAGACGACGACCCTGTACTCGTCGGTCAACTACCTGAACAACCCGCATTCCAGCATCATCACGGCCGAGGATCCGGTCGAGTATATGGTTCACGGAATCACCCAGTGCTCGATCAATCCCAAGATCGGAATAACATTTGAAGAGACACTGAAACACATCGTCCGGCAAGACCCCGACATCATCGTCATCGGAGAGATGCGAGACACGTTTTCGGCGGACACCGCCATCCAGGCGGCCCTGACCGGACACAAGGTGCTCACAACGTTCCATACCGAGGACAGCATTGGCGGGCTCATTCGCCTGCTCAACATGGACATCGAGGCGTTTCTGATTTCATCGACGGTCGTCTCGATCCTGGCTCAGCGACTGGTTCGCAGGGTCTGCCCGAACTGCGCCGTGGACGCAGCTCTGGCGCCGCATCAAATGGCCCGCCTGGGATACGACGCCAAAGATCTTGACGGCTCAGTCTTCAAGGAAGGTCGTGGGTGTGGCGAATGTCACTTTACGGGATACAACGGGCGGATACCCATTTTCGAACTACTTGTCTTGAACGAATTGGTGAAGGATGCCGTGCTCATGCAAAAAAGTTCGTACGAGATCCGCCAGCTGAGCGTGGAGACCTCGGGAATGGTCACGCTGCTGGAAGATGCCGTGCACAAAGCCGTTCAGGGCTTGACCACCTTTGATGAAATTATTCGACAGATACCCAGGATCGGATCACCCCGTCCGGTCAGTGAAATCAGAAGACTACTTGGAGAGGCGTCTTGACTATGAATGTGGAACACAGCGGTGAATCCCTGCTCGACAGAATCACCGAACAGATCGATTCGGGCAATCTGGATCTACCCGTCTTCAGCCAGGCTGCCATGGAGTTGCAATCCGCTGCCGACGACGTGCACGTCGATGCGGCCGAGATCGAAGGGATGATCCGTGGCGACCAGGTTCTGGTTGCTGAGGTCTTGCGGGCGGCGAATTCCTCGTTCTTTGGGGGCCTTTCCGTCGTCCAGACCGTACAGAGCGCGATCGTCCGGCTTGGACTGTCTCAAGTGGCGCACCTTGCCCTGGCGACATCCCACCGGTCGGTTTTTAATGCGGAAGACGCCGATTTGCGTCGCATGATGCAGCAGCTGTGGACGCATGCGAACGCTACAGCTGTGGCGGGAGGATGGCTCGCCGGAAAGCTGGGTTACGGGAAGCAGCTGGAACAGGAGGTATTTCTGGGCGGCTTGCTGCATGACGTGGGGAAGCTTGTGATCCTGCGCGCAATTGACGAAATCATGAAATCGGACACTCCGGGTGGGTGTCTGTCTCCCGAGCTGCTGGATGAAGTTATGGTGAGCGCACACCCGCGCCTCGGTTACGAATTTCTCATGAAGTGGAACATTCCTGAGCTGTTCTGCGAAATCGGGCGAGACCACGAACTGATGGATTTTGACGCCTCGAAGATCCCTCTGGTCCTCGTGCGTCTTGCCAACCAGGCCACATCGAAGCTCGGGCTGAGCCTGAAATCCGACCCGGATCTGGTCATCAGTGCGCTGCCCGAGGCGCAGTGTGTGAACTCCACGCACCTCCTGATCGCCGAGTTGGAAATCATGATGGAAGACACGCTGTCGGGCTCGATCGCCGCATAAAAAAGGGGGACAGGTTGTCCGCCCCTTGGCGACTGTGGGAGGGTGATTCGGGTTTCAATCATAAAGTCATCCGGTCCCGCTGCGGTCCGAACGCCGATTGCGATATCTTTGTTTCACGTCAATGGACGACCCGCCGAGACGGGTCAGGCGATACGTTCCCCGTGCAACCGCTGTCGCATATCCTTCCTTTACAAGAACCTGATTTCCAATTCCAGCTTCCACACGCGATAAACCTGTGACACGCGCCAGCTCACCGGGCAGTGTGAGGCCCGCGCCGTCGAGATAGCAATGAGCGACTTCTTTTACAGCCCTGAGGTGGTTCGTCCTTGCAGCGAGTTCTTCGGGAAAACGCTCCGTGGCCAACTCCCAAAGGTAGGTGAACTTGGGGCGGTAGATGGCTTCGCTGGGGACGACGAGCATGGCTCCCTGAAGTTCATCCATCGCGTGGGTGAAGGCTTTCCGATCCGTCATGCCGGATTCCGAACGTAGATCGGCGGTGGCCATTTCCCACTCCCGGCGTAACACCGCCAGGATGGCGCGTGCCGCCTCGGTCAAACGCACGCTTTCGTGTCGCCGCGGAATGCCCCGGAGGGCTTTGAAATACGGGACCATCCGTGGAGCCAGAAACATGGCTCTGCCCCGGGAAAGCTTGGCGTAGTAGACACGACCGCGTCTCAAGAGCTCGTCTTTCAACTGCCACGTGTGCGAGCTTTCCTGGTCTTTCTGGACATTGCGCGGCATGATGGCATCGCGCCTTCCGCAGACGGCGATGTAGAGCGACGGACCGGGTCGACGCGAGTCTGTCATGCAGCCCGCGAACCCGACTTGTTCAATAAAGCGCTCCGCTTGTTCTGCCGTGTTCACAGCCGCGGTTTCCGACCGCAGCCAACGTCGGTCACGGAAGGCTTCGATGTCTTCGGGGAGCGGCTGTCGACGGGGCATGTCCGGAGTCTAAACCCTGAGGACGGCAACTCACGCGTCATGATTACGAAAGTCTTCATCCAGAACGAATCCGGCCCGTCCCCGTGGGTTCTTTGTAGAAAGGAACGACGCCTTGATCAACGGAATCCGATGGGTCGACTCTCTGATCGAAATCGTTGGCGGGGAATGCCTCATTCCGGAATTGCGCGAGCGGGCGCTCGTCCCGGACGGCATTGTGAAGCCGGCGGTGGTCACGGGAAGGGACCCACGGATTGTTATTGGTTGCATGTGCGGGTAGGATTCAACCCGGATATCGCCCCGGAATAAAAAGTGGGCCCGGCGTTACAGGCGTCGGCAAGAGTACTTGAACGGCTACAAACAAACAATATGGGAGGACCCTCATGGCAAATCGTAGAGACTTCTTAAGAGCCCTCGGTTACGCGGGGGCTGGGACCTTGCTGATGGGAGGCGGCTTCGGCGCCCGGGCTCAGGCACCACGGAAGGAAGTGTTTGTTGGCGGACGACGCACGACGGTCGTTGACGTTCACGCTCACTGTGCTTTTAATGACGAGCTCCGGGCCAGCCTTCCAGACGCGGCTCCTAATGGACGCCGTGCCGTCCTGGGGCCGGACCGTCTGGAAGAGATGGACAGACGCGGCATCGATATCCAGGCGCTCAGTATCAATCAATACTGGTGGTACGCGGCCGATCGCGGCCTTGCGGCCGAGATCGTACGGATCCATGACGAAAACCTCGCCGCATGGTGCGCCATGCACCCTGACAGGTTTGTCGCTCTCTCGTCCGTGGCGCTGCAGCATCCCGATCTCGCGGCCGAGCAACTCGAACACGCGGTCAACAATTTGGGCCTTCGGGGCGCTTCGATCGGCGGCCACGTGAACAATGAGCCTCCGACCTCGGCCGAATACGACCCGTTCTGGGCCAAGGCCCAGGAGCTCGACGTTCCGGTCTTCATGCACCCGGGCGGTGCGGAGAACGTTGTGCGCGAGGACGGACTGGCCGGCCGGGGGGACCTCGGTAATATCATCGGGAATCCGCTGGAAACAACGGTTTTTCTCACTAAGATGATTTTTGACGGGGTTCTGGACCGCTTTCCGCAACTGAAAATCTGCGGGTCCCACGCCGGGGGCTATCTGCCATCCTACCTGGGCCGTACCGAAGTCGCCTGCACGGTGAGAAACAATGCGAATTGCGCAAACCAGAAGAATCCGAGTGAATATCTCAGAGACCAGATTTTTGTCGATTCCATGATCTTTTCCGAAGAAGGCTTACGCCATCTGGTTGCCGAAACCGGCGTGAGCCAGGTTGTATACGGGTCCGATATACCATTCAACTGGCCGGATACGATTGACCTGATTGCCGGGTCGCCCACTCTTGCTGACGCCGACAAGGAGGCAATCCTCGGAGGCAACCTGATCCGCCTGCTGCGAATCGACGCATAGTGATGCACGAGATTCCGCCGCAACATGACAGCCCGACAGCGACAGTCGGGCTGTGCGGCTTGCCACCCCCTGAACCGCGAACGCCGATCGTTTTACTTATCGGTCAAAGTTTCATCATGACCGCCGGATCTTCACGGGTCACGACCTTGGGTGCTATCGAAGACGATGACTACCGGGTAACGACGTAGCGATTACGTACTTCCATGGTCTCCCGTTACTTGCTACCTGGCGGCAAGGCAGGAGTCATCTGGCGTTTAGGGGTTTCGGCCTTTCTCCAAGGAGTGCCCGCTGTTGCTTCCGATGCTGAAGCTGGAATTCGAAGCGAACGGGTCCCGGGCCTCATGACCGCTATCCGGATCCCGGAGCCTCGGAATTGCCGCACGCGGTCCCCGGCTTCATCAATTAAGGGCCTCTGATTGCGCCTACACGCCCCGCATGCGGCTCCTACCCGTGATGTATACTCGGAATTCCAATCCCTGTATTACTTGTATTAATAAAATGAACAGCATCTGAAGGGTGTAATGAAATTATTTCGATTCGGGTTGATCTGTATCTTCTTAACGCCGTCGGCTTTTGGACAGCTTACCGCGCGCAATCCGGTCGACGAACTGAAGGACCAGCTGACCCGGGCCCTGGAGGAAGCACAGGTCCCTCTCACCTCAGATCAGGAAAGGCAGTTGGCGCTGCTCATTGAAGAGGAGCGTCAGGCTGCGGAAAACCTGTTTGGCGAAACCTGGGATTTCAGTCAGGGTCCGCCCCAGGGCGAGCAGCAGGACCAGGCCCTGGCCGGCATCCGGTGGATGTATGACGAGATGAAGAACAGGCTTCCCGTCTACCTGAACGAGGCGCAGAGAGCGGCGTGGGAGAGCTACCAGAGAGAGCAGAACGCGGCGTTTTATGAGGAAGATTCCCCGGATGCCGTCGCTGGGAGCGGAAGAATTCAACAGATCCGCGTGACGAATAACGCTTTCAATGTTGAAACCGCCACAGCTGGCGGTAGTCGGGGCCTGGCGGAAGGTGGGGCGAGAACCGAGGTGATCGAGCGCGGCGGCATCGGCGCCTTTCACGGAAATTTCAGACTGACCTTCCAGGACGAATCGCTGAACGCCCGGAATCCTTTCGCGGACAATAAGCCGCCCTACTACGAACGGACAATCAATGCGAACGTCAGCGGTCCCATCATTCGAGACCGCCTCTCGTTGAACTTCACAGCCGACGACAACAAACAGGAGAACGTCGGCACTGTTCAGGCAGAGACGCTGGATGGCCCGTTTTCACTGGGGGTCACCCGCCCGACGCTGAACCGATACTACGACCTGAAAAGCGTGCTGCAGCTGGCTGACGCCCACTCGCTGATTACGAGTTTCCAATACGCCACCGCGGACAGAAAGAACGAGAACGTGGGCGATTTCAGCCTCCCCGAACGCGCTTCCCGCACACAAGGGCAAAACTACATGATCGATCTGCGGGAAATCTCGATTCTTTCCGAACGCACCGTTCACGACCTCAGCTTCAGATGGACCAGAGAGCATGGCGAGACGAATCCGTTCAGCGATGCGACAAAGATAAACGTAAAGGGCGCTTTCGAGGCCGGGGGGGCGCAGAACCGGAGCCGGACCGACAGGGATATATACGAAGTGTCCAACCTCATCTATTTTGCCGGTGACAGGCTGACGATGAGAAGCGGAGTGCAGGCCTGGCATTTGCGCAATCGCATCGACTCGGAACGGGATTTTTTCGGTGAGTTCACGTTTTCCGACCTTGACAGTTACCGCGCCGGACAGCCGCTGCAATACAGCATCACCTGCTGTGATTCCTTGTTTGAGATGAGCCAGACGCAGGTGGCGTTTTTCTCCCAGAATGACATCAGGCTGACAAACACATTCACGCTGATGCTGGGGGCCCGCTACCAGATGCAAACCAACATTCGTGATCGGAACAATTTTGATCCACGCATCGGATTTGCCTACGCGATCGGCAACGCGACCGTCATCCGGGGAGGAACAGCGCTGTTCACCGGATGGCTGACCGCTAACTTCATTGAAAGATATGGCCGCGTGGATGGAGAACAACGCTACCAAATCCAAATTGACAATCCGGGCTGGCCGGACCCGTCCACATCGGGCAGCATCCGGCCTCGATCCTTCCGCGTCATAGAGCCCGATCTCAAGGCGCCATACTACTGGGTTTCGCAGGTGGCTGTGGAGCGGAGCCTTCCCAACAATCTTTTCGTGACGGTGGCCTACGACGTGAGCCGCGGCGTTAAAAACGGCCGAACCCGAGACATCAATGCCCCCCTGCCCGGATCCGACGTCCGGCCGCAGCCTGACAAAGGCCAGATCGCTCAGCTTCAGAGCAGCGGCGGGTCATTGCACCAGCATTTCAAGGCCACCGTTCGACAGCGTTTTAGCGTCTTCAATGTCACCGCGGACTATTTGTATTTCCGCGGAAAAAGCGACGAAAGCATCCGCGCCAGGGGCAGCGATGTTGAGCTGCCGACGAACAGCTACGACCTCAGTCAGGAATGGGGCACTCACCAAAACCCGCGCCATACTTTCAATGCGGGGGTCAATTCAAGGTTGCCGCTGGACGTGTACTTGACCACGGTGATCGAGGCAAGGAGCGGCAGGCGATATACGATCACCACAGGCAAGGACGACAACAACGACGGTTCAATCAACGACCGGCCGGCCGGCGTTCCGAAGAACAGCGAGGTGGGCCCTCATTTTTTCAATGTCAGCTTTAACTTTTCCAAGGCTTTCGAGTTCAACGGCGGCGGTGCGCTCCAGGGTGGATCGAGTTCCGGACCGCAGCTGAACGTCTTCGCAAATCTGAACAACGCTTTCAACATGACCCACCCGGGAACGCCCAGTGGCGTCATGACATCCCGGTTCTTCATGAGGTCCTTCAATGCGACCTCGCCCCGCACAATCGAAGCTGGAATGAGATTCCAGTTCTGACCACCTAAGGTCAAAGGCGAGGTCGGGAGCGAGTCCTGAAACTTATCTTGCTTCCGCCCTCTGCTTGGCCAATTCGTCCTGGAACTGTTTCTCGTATGTATCCACGTGATTCGGAAGCGTCGTCGGGTCGATGAATGGATTGGGACCCTGACCGACCTTCGCAAGCTTTTCGAGAAGACCCCAGTGGTGTCCATGAGAACCCAGGAAAACGTCGGCATGCAGGGTTCTCGCAAGCTGGTAGGTGCGTACGTAATCATTGGCCTTGTCGGGATAGTCCGCATTGTTTACGAGAACACGCCCGCCGGCTCCGAAGCCGCAACCAATCACGACATCGTAGGTTCTGTCTCCGTCTTGAGCCTCCATCGTGTACGTCGTGCAGCCCTCCGTATGTCCAGGCGTGAGCACAGCCGTGAGGGTAACGTCGCCGAGCTGCACGCTATCTCCGTCGCGGAAAACCCTGTCGACCGGGTGTGGCTTTTCGCCGGGCTTTATGTTTCGTAGCGCGGGAACGTCCTGTTCCATGGCCATCACTTGAGCCCCGGTCAATGCCTTGATCTGGGCGTCTCCTTCCTGGTGATCCACGTGAGCGTGACTGCCGAGGACGATTCTAATGTCGTTAAATTCGAACCCTAGTTTCTCGACACTTCCCCGTATCGTCGGAAGCTGTCTTTCGAAGCCACTGTTGATGAGGATATGGCCCTCGGACGTGGTGATCAGATACGAGGAGTGTTCCGCCTCGGGACCCACAAAGTAAACATTCCCGACTATCTGGAATGGTTCCACCAACATGTCCGCAGGTCTAGTCGCTTCTTGAGCCAGGAGTTGTGCTGAGCTCAAGGTCACGAGCAGTAAAAGGTAAGGTAAGGCGCATTTTTTCATGGCGAAACCAATAGCACAGCGCAGGGACGCAATGCAAGAAGCCGTGCGATTGGTGTAAACGCGCGGTCTGGCTGGTGGTTCCGCCAGGTGGATTTGAAACACACTTTCGCTCAAATCTTTCGCGGCGCGGCGCCCGGAGTAAACTGTCGCTGAAACCTGTCGTCCTGAATATAATTGCGGGACACAAATGCAGATCGCGGGGACCATAGTTATCATCGGCCTGATCTTACTGGCGGGCGTCGGCGGAATCGCTGAGGTCTCCAATATGACCTTGGCGCCGCAAGAAGCAGGACCTCCCGTCGTTCGGTCTCAGCTCCTTTGGCTGGACCGTGATGGCCAGCAAATCGCGACACTGGGAGACCTGGAAGACTTCGGGAACATCGAGTTGTCTCCGGCCGGAGACCAGGTGGCCGTAGCGTTGATGGACAACTCCGAGGGGACGCGAGATATCTGGTTGTACGATGTTGTCGGGGGAAGTCGGACACGTTTCACTTCGAACCCGGCGGATGAGAACTGGATGATCTGGTCTCCCGACGGAAGCCGCGTGGTCTTCAACCGGTTCGAAGGCAACGAGCTTGGCCTTTACCAGACTCTTTCGGACGGAAGCGGGGCCGAGGAACTGCTCATCAGTGACGCCGACGGCAAGTGGCCCGTCAGCTGGTCTCCCGACGGCGAAATCATCCTGTACGTGACCAACAGCGCCGGTACGGGCAACGATCTGTGGGCCTTGCCCTTGTCCGGTGATCGGGCGCCCTATCCAATCTTCCAATCGCGATTCGTTGAGAACTGGGCTTCGTTTTCTCCAGACGGGCGTTGGATTGCGTTCAGTTCGACCGAATCCGGTCGCGCCGAAATCTATGTGACTTCGTTTCCAACCTCGGATCGCCGGTGGCGGATTTCCGCGGGCGGAGGATCGCAATCACGATGGCGTCGCGACGGCGAAGAACTGTTCTACCTGGCTCCGGATCAAACGCTGATGGCCGTGGAGTTCCAGGGACAGGGTTCAGATATCGAAGTGGGCCCGGCGCGGAAACTGTTCGAGATCCGTCCTCCATGGCTGTCCTACCGCGCTTACCATCCCACCGATGGAGAGCGCTTTCTGGTAAATCGCCTGGTCTTTGCTCCGGGTCAGGATAACCAGCGCGCCGAATAAATCTCACACGTGAATCTGGCAACAGTTCCACCGGGCGTCGGGTCACACCATCCACTGCGAATCCCGATTGTTTTACTTGTCGGCCAAAGATCACTCATGAAGGCTGGATCTTCAGGGACATCTACACGTTTAATTTGTGATGTCTTGGATCAGCGCCGGCTGCGGACCAATCACCTGCTCCATCGCTCGGTGCGCGCAGATTTCGTCGCTCCACTCCGGTACACGGGGCGCCATGCCCCCAACGCCGATGAAGCCGATTATTTGACTATCGACCCAAATCGGCAGACCGCCCGAGTTCGGGAAGAAACCCAGGTTCCACTCACGCACCGCGCGCGTTGGATTGCGGATCACGTTGTTCATCCGCTGCTTACTGGGGGCGCGAGCCAGCATGGCTGTCTCAGCTTTTAGTTCGGCGGTATAGATTGCGATGTGGCGGGCTGCGCCATCCATACGGTGCTGGTGAACCACGTCGCCGAAATTGTCCAGGATAACAATGGCCGCACTCAAGTTCCGTTCCTCAGCCATGCTCTGGCAGGCATCGGCGATGCCTCGGGCGGTCGCAGCGTTGATCATGTTCATTTCGCCGATCCGCGCGGCAACTTCGCCTGTGATGACGAATTTCGAATCGACCTGCGCCAACGCGTCGGGCACTGTCAGCGCCACTAAAGCAACTGCTGTCAGTCCGCCTATTATCTTTTTGCTGAACCTCATCGTTTCCTGCCTCCTATTCTGAAGATGCGCTATCAATGCTCACTACCAAAGACAGAATGCCCGGACGTGTCATTGAAAGCAAAGAGTTAATTGGCCACGCCGAACTTTCACATCCGCTCTGTTTGGAGCGTTAATGAAGCCCTGAATATCGGTACTCATGGAGCCTCAGGGTATGAAGCGGAATATCGCTTGATTCAAGTATATAATCCCGTGAAATAAACATTTCTCCCTTGGATCTGTGGTGGGAGTCGTTGGAGGCTGCAATGAACACGAAACTCCATGTCTTTCTGATCGTTCTTTTAACCTTGGCCGTATCGTGCACACCGGCGGAGACCCCTCCGGCTGCGGAAAACGCCGATCCCGGTGTCGCATTTGTCGGTGTCAATCTGGTGCCGATGGACACGGAGAGGGTCGTGGCCAATCAGACCGTCGTGACGCGTGACGGCAGCATCGTTGCAATGGGGCCCGTCGAGAGTACCGACGTTCCGGCTAATGCTCTGCGCGTTGAGGGCAACGGGATGTACCTCATGCCGGGACTTGCGGAAATGCACGGGCATATCCCGGATCCGGAGGAGCCTCAGCAGCTCACCGAGGATGTCCTGTTCTTATATGTTGCGAACGGAGTCACGACTGTCCGCGGTATGCAGGGCGCTGAGGGCCAGTTGGATCTACGCCGTCGGGTGAATACGGGCGAGCTGGTCGGACCGAACCTCTACCTGGCCGGATCCAGTTTCAATGGCGACGACGTGCTGACCGCCGAGGCGGCCATCGAGAAAGTGCACGTTCAGAAAGCGGAGGGATGGCATCTCCTGAAAGTTCAAAGCGGGCTGAGCCTTGCCACCTACGATGGGATGGTAGAAACGGCCCACGCCGAGAGCATGCGATTTGGTGGTCATGTGCCTGCCGATGTCGGTCTCATTCATGCGATTGAGGCCGGGCAGGAGACCTTCGATCACATGGACGGTTACGTGGAATATGTGGCCGACGGTGCAGGCAATCTGGATGAAGCCCGACTGGCCGAGGTTGTCACCCGAACGCGGGAGGCCGACGCATGGATCGTCCCGACGATGGCGGTTCGGGAGGTCCTGCGGGGGGCGCTCTCCGTGGAAACCGTTCGCGCTTATCCCGAGGCGCAGTACATGCCGCCCGAGATGGTCGAGCAGTGGATCGCGCGCGTGGAATCGAATTTCGCGAACCCCGACTTCGATCCGGCTGCAGTACGTCAGTTGATCGCGAATCGGATGCGGGTCCTGGCGTCACTTCACGAGGGTGGCGTGGGCGTCCTGCTCGGCACGGATGCGCCTCAGGTCTTCAGCGTTCCAGGTTTTTCAATCCATCGCGAGATGGAACGAATGGTTGCGGCAGGCATGACTCCCTATGAAGTGATCGCCTCCGGCACACGGAACGTCGGCGAGTACTTCCAGAACGAGGACCATTTCGGGACCATCGAAGTCGGTACGCGCGCCGATCTGATTCTGGTCGAGGCGAACCCCTTGGATGATGTGAGCAACATCGCCCGGCGCGCCGGCGTCATGGTCCGCGGGCAATGGTTGTCTGAGGCCGATATCCAGGAGCGCCTGGCACGAATTGCCGCTTCCTATTGAAACTCTGTTTCCTTAGGGGAAAATGGGTATGAGGCGAGCCAGCTTTCGTAAGATGGCAGAACTGAAAATCCTATGGGTCATCGCGATTCTGTTGTCGATGGGCGCTGTTACATCGTGTGCTCCCGCAGAGGAGCTGACTCCGCCCGATTCTTTCCCGGCCGATGCGGATGAATCCGGGGACAGCAGTTCACCGTATGTCAATGGCACAAGTCTTGTGCTCCCCGCCGACTACCGCGAGTGGCCGTTCGTCGGCTCGGGTCTGGGTCTGACTTACTCAGAGGAAGGTGCCTCTGGGGAGAGACCGCCGTTATTCTCAAATGTTTTCGTAAACCCGGCCGCTCATCGAGGGTTTATGGAGACCGGAATATGGCCCAACGAATCCATCTTCGTTCTGGAATTTCGGCACTCTGAAACCGACGCGGCTCCCAATAACGGCGGTCGGTTTCAAGGCGACTTGTTGGGGATCGAGGCAGAGGTCAAGGATTCCCGATTTCCCGACGGCTGGGCTTTCTTTAACTTCGGGGGTGTCCCGGCTCTATTAGACGTTGCAGAACCGCTTTCCGGCGAAGCGGCTGCGCCTTGTGTCCAGTGTCACACCGAGAACACAGCGGTGGAACGCACCTTCGTACAGTTCTATCCCACGCTTCTCGAGGTCGCCCGCCGCGAGGGCACCGTAAAACCCGGATTCTGACGCATCAGGTCAGAGCGCGTCCCGAAATTCAGAGCGGTAAAATTGGGATACCCGAACGCGAAGTGAGGACGAGTTTTGAACGATTCGAGACCTGTGAACAGCAAGAACGCCGATAACGCCGGGGTCGCGTTCCATCCACCGGTACTGTTGGCAGCGGTCATTGCCCTCGCCTTCGGTGGGCGGTGGGCGTTCCCGCTCAGCTTTCTTCCGCCTCGCCTGTCCGCGACGGGTGGCCCGATTATTGTAGCCGCATCTTTTGCTTTGTTCTTTGCGTCTGTGTATACGATGCGACGGGGAGGGGGGTCCATCCCGACCGGCGAACCGACCGACGTCATTGTGAAGCAAGGCCCATACCGACTTTCGCGTAACCCGATTTATCTCAGCATGCTTTTTCTTCAGATGGGGCTCGGTGTCTGGACCAACAGCGCTGGGTTCTTCGTCCTGACCGTCGCATTCCTCGTTCTTGTGACATGGGGCGTCATCTCTCGCGAGGAACGATATTTGGAGCGGAAATTCGGCAGCGAATATATCAGTTATAAGGCGCAAACCCGACGTTGGTTGTAGAAAGGCAGTAACCGTCGCTTCCCCGCTCACACTCCGCGAGTCAGTGCCTATTGTAAGATGTCGCTCCTGCTTACCGCTGCGGAGCGGCTCCGGGTTTTCACCGGATTCCCTGAAGCTTCTGTTGAGGCCAAATCGCTAACGAGCGGGAGCGCGAAACGCCCTTCATGCAACGCCAATCCAAATGAATTGTCGAAGAGCGAAATAGAGCGAAGGGCAAGAGCAGACTCAGTGCCATCGACATACAACAACAGCGCGCGCAACAGTTGAAGGGAATCAGTTTGTTGTACCTTTAATGTCATGAGCCCCGGTTACGACCCCCACTCGGAATATACGCTGCGGCGCGAAGCGCGCCTGAATGATGTGCAGCAATCCGCGAAACTCTTCTTTCGAATAGCGCAGGCGCGCCTCGCAACAGCGATCACCTTTGTTCTCGTCGCGTGGATGGGCTGGTGGCGCGGTTTATTCTCGGCATCATGGTTGCTGGTTCCGGCCATGGGATTCCTGATACTGGTCATCATTCATGCGCGTCTGGACGAAAAGAAGAAGCGTGCAGAGAAAGCGGTGCACTTCTATGACGACGGACTGGCGCGGATCGAAGATCGCTGGGCCGGTCGAGGAAACTCGGAAAAGACTTTCGTTGACGCGTCGCATCTTTTCGCCCCCGACCTGGACATATTCGGTGAAGCGTCGTTGTTTGAATTGCTGTGCACAGCCCGCACACGATCCGGCGAGCGGACCCTCGCGAGTTGGTTGACGTCCGCTGTAGACCGTAGCGAGGTTTTGGCAAGGCAGGACGCGGTGGAGGAATTACGTCATCGGCTCGATCTCCGAGAAGATCTCGCGACCCTTGCATCGAAGATCCGATCGTCGATACATCCGGATCGGATAATCGGATGGGGCGAATCGCCTCCGGTTCTGACCAGCCGCTGGGCGCGGATTGCGGCGCCGTTTCTGGCCACGGGAACTTTTTCGGCTGTCGGTGCGGTTTGGTATTCGGGCACCGATGACGCCTGGCTCGTTTTGGCCGGTCTTCTCGTGCTGGCAAGCCTCTTCGGGCTGTTTTATCGGAAGCGTGTCTTGATCGTTATCGCGGCTGCCGAAGAGCAGGAACATGATCTCGAACTGTTGTCCGAGATACTCCTCCGTCTGGAGAAAGAAGAATTCCGGTCCCCACGTCTCCGCGAACTTCGATCTTCGCTCGACACCGACGGGCTGGCTCCATCAAGCCAGATCGCACGTTTCACACGCTTGAGCAGCGTTCATACGATGCGAGGGAGCGAGTTGCCGTTCGCGCTCGTCTTGCTCTTTGTCCTCCAGGGGATTCTGATCCTTCCCTTCTCTTTCTCAATGTGGTCGACGCAATTCGCGTTCGCACTCGAGGCCTGGCGCCGGAGGTGTGGATCGTCAATCCGACACTGGGTCTCAATTGTCGGGGAGTTCGAGGCAATGTGCGCGCTGGCCGGGTTTGCCTACGAGCATCCGGAGGATCCCTTTCCGGACGTTGTGGAAGAGGGGCCGGTATTCGAAGGTGATGACCTGGGTCATCCGCTCATCGCGCGGACCCGGTCCGTGGCGAATACGGTGCGACTTGGTGTGGAACCTCAATTGCTGGTCGTGAGCGGTTCCAACATGTCGGGGAAGACCACGCTGCTCCGAACCGTCGGTGTGAACACGGTACTGGCCCTGGCGGGAGCGCCCGTGCGCGCCCGACGTTTGCGGTTGTCACCTTTGGCTGTGGGTGCGGCAATCCAAATACAAGATTCGCTTCAGGCCGGAGCGTCGCAGTTCTATGCGGAGATCCAACGTATCCAACACATCATAGAGCTTACCGGCGGCGGTCTGCCCGTCCTGTTCCTTCTGGACGAACTTCTCCACGGCACCAACTCACACGACCGGGCAATCGGGGCCGAAGCGATCGTGCGCAGCTTGATGCGGCGTGGAGCCATTGGCCTTGCCACCACTCACGATCTGGCCCTGGCGAAGATTGCCGAAGCGCTACACCCCAGTGCTGCCAACGTCCATTTCGAAGATCAACTCAAAGATGGCAGGATGGTCTTTGACTATCGAATGAAACAGGGAGTCGTTCAGCACAGCAATGCCCTGGGCTTGATGAAATCCCTCGGACTGGACGTTTGAACTGCTTATCGGGCTGGATCTAGTCCCTGAACAAGCGTGATTGACGAGGAAATGATAGTGCAATAAGAGCGGAAGTACCCGAAATGCCCCCTCTCCGTGCGAAAAAAACCTTGAACAGATTCTTCGGAAAAGGAGGCATTTCAGATGAACGATTATACGCGCAAGAACATGAGGAACCGCAAGCGGCGAATCGAACGTCGGCTTGGGGACCGGCATTGGACGGATCAGGTAGAGCCGATGTTTTCGGCGAGCAACATTCAGTACGAGATGGGAGAGCGGACGCGGGGCACATCGGTTGGTGGTATCGGGACGATGCAACTGGTGGCGCGGCGGACCGGGCTGATCGAAGCCATCGACAAGGGCGTGCATGTGTTGAAGCGGCACCTGCCGTATCACGAGTCGGATCACGTGCTGAACATCGCCTACAACGCCTTGAGCGGAGGAACGTGCCTGGAAGACATCGAACTGCGGCGCAACGATGCGGTGTATCTGGATGCGCTGGGAGCGCAACGGATTCCGGATCCGACGACGGCGGGAGACTTCTGCCGGAGATTCGAGGCCGACGACGTGGAGTGTCTGATGGAGGCAACCAATCAAGTCCGGCTCGGAGTCTGGCGACAGCAACCGGCGGCGTTTTTCGAAGAAGCGGTGTTGGACGCGGACGGGACACTGGCCGAAACCACGGGGGAATGCAAGCAAGGGATGGACGTGGCCTACGACGGGACGTGGGGATATCACCCGCTGATGATCTCGCTGGCCAACACCGCCGAACCGCTGTATCTGGTCAATCGTAGCGGCAACCGGCCGTCGCATGAAGGAGCCGCGGTCCGGTTCGACCAAGCCATCGCATTGTGCCGGCATGCGGGGTTTCGCCAGATCCTGCTGCGCGGGGACACGGACTTCAGCCAGACCCGGCATCTGGACGGATGGGACGACCAGCAGGTGGGTTTCATATTCGGGATTGACGCGATGGCGAACCTGAAGGCCCGGGCCGATGAACTGGAGCCGCGCCAGTGGAAGCGCCTGGAACGGCCCGCGAAATACGACGTGGCGACCGAACCGCGCCAACGTCCCGACAACGTGAAGGAAGAGATCGTTCGGCAGCGCGGTTTCGACAATATCCGCTTGCAGGGTGAGGATGTGGCCGAGTTTCGGTATCGACCCGGAGCCTGCGATCGGGACTACCGTGTCGTCGTGGTGCGGAAGAATCTGTCGGTGGCCAAAGGAGAGCAGGTGTTGTTTGACGACATCCGGTACTTCTTCTACATTACCAACCGTTCGGATCCGGCCGACCAGATTGTGATGCGTGCCAATCAACGGTGCAATCAGGAGAATCTCATTGAGCAGTTGAAGAACGGCGTTCAGGCGTTGCGGATGCCGGTCGGAGATCAGACCAGCAACTGGGCCTACATGGTGATCGCGTCACTGGCCTGGACACTGAAAGCGTGGTTTGCATTGCTGCTTCCCGAAACCGGACGTTGGGGCCAAAAATATCAGGCTGAGAAGCAAACCGTGCTGCGCATGGAGTTCAAAACCTTCTTGAACGCTTTCATGCTTGTGCCGTGCCAACTCGTGCGCACCGGGCGGCGCATTCTGTTCCGGATCCTGGCCTGGAACCGGTGGTTGCCGGTCTTGTTCCGCGGGGTGGATGTGTTGCGTCAGCCTCTGCGATGTTGACCCGATCATGACTCTGAGCCCGGGCGATCGAGGTCCCGGTTTCTGTCAACCGTCCAACACCAGCGAGGCTGAACTGAAACAGATTCAACAGAAACTCGATACCTGGAACAGGCCATCCGGGAACGGGATTCTATGCCTCGAATTCTATCGGCGCGAACTGGGCCTCGGCGGACTGGTTATGCGCTTGTTTTGGGACTAGGGGAGCCAGAACCAGAATGCGGCTTGATCGCCTATAGAATGGACAACCTCTATGGCCACTGTTTCGCTCGTGCCGAGTTCGTCCAGCATCCCAATCTCGCTGATACACAGCATGCGGTCGGATGTGGCCAGCGCAGCGAGTTCTTCCTCCGACAGCGCGGTCTCAACGTGCCTGCCGCGATAGTACTCGAGTCCGTACTCCATCCACGGCCTGGGCCTGTACAGAACCACGTTCTGGCCCTCGGAAACGAAGCGATTCAGTTCCGTTTCCCAGGGGCGCATCGATTCAACACTCTGGATTCGCGGGAATACCGCGGCCGTGATTACGAACACCAGGATCGCGATCGTAAGCACATTCAAAGTGCCAAACGCCGGTGGCGGCAACCAGATGCCGATGGCAACCAGAGCCGCTGCCATCACGAGTGTCACGGCCAGGATGGCCATTCCGTTGACCTGAATGTCGATGTTTATCTGATCTCCAAAGAAGCCAAAAGCAAGGCCGACTGCGACCCAAAGCGCCGCCTGAGCGAATGCGGCAATCCGGTAAGACAGCAGGCTGTCGCGCCGGGACACTTCCCGGGCGCACAACAGCGCGAGCGGTGGCACCATGGGAAGGATGTAGGCGGGCAGCTTTGAGCCGGAAAGCGAAAAGAAGATAAGAGGCGCCAGAGCCCACATCAGAATCAGTTGCTCATTCCGGGCGAAACGGCGCCGCAGCGCCGGGATCAAGAGAAAGCTCCACGGGAATGTCATCAGCAGAAGCACGGGAAGGTAGAAATAGAAGGGTTGCTCGTGCCCGTACACGTCACTGGTAAAGCGACCCAGATTGTGCTCGAGAATAAAGACGTTAATGAATTCCATTCCGTTCGCCATCGTTACGGCCGCATACCATGGACCCGCAACCAGGCCCGTAACAAGGATTCCCTCCGGATGCCACTTCTTCCACTCTCCTATTGGTCCCCGCCAGATCAGAAACATCACGAGCGCAAACGCGGGCAGAACGATTGCAACCGGTCCCTTCGCAAGCACACCTAAGCCCAGCGCGGCATAGAAGGCATAAAAATACCAGCGCCGGGAAACTCCAGAGGATTCATGACCAACGATAAAGAAGGCGAGCGCCGCCGTCAGTGACGCCGTCAATGGCATATCGGTCGAGGCCGCCCGCGCAAGACCGAAGAAACCGATCGATGTGGCCAGAATCACTGCCCCGCCGAAGCCAATGCTTCGGCTAAACACACGCCGACCGGCCCAGTAAACCATGAAGACCGACAGCGTCGCGCCCACCGCCGATGGCAGCCGTGCTCCAGTTTCGCCTATGCCAAAGATGGCATACCCCAGGGCAGCACCCCAGTACATCAGTACGGGCTTTTCGAACCAGTTCTCACCAAGAAGTCGGGGGGTGATGTAGTCGCCGCTCAAATACATCTCGCGCGCTACGGCCGCATATCGAGGCTCATCGGGCCCTAAGAACCCAATTCCACCCAACTCGTGGAAAAAGAGGACGTAACAGAGTCCGGCAAGTGCAGCGGGGATGAAGTAGTCGAGGTCGTGGTCCAGCTTCGGTCTCATCTTAAAAGTATGTGAAAATACCACGGATGCGTGTGGGGGTAAAAGCTCGTATACAGTACATCTTAGCGAGAGGCATACTTGGCGTCTTCACTTCGATGTCCCGGGACATGGCCTCGGGAGCGGGTAGAATCGTTGCCCAAATCGGCTACCACCTCGCCGGACACCAGCGCAGCACCGCTCTTCACAACCTTCGCATGGCCCTGCCTGAGTTATCCGAAGACGAGCGTCAGCAAATCGTTCGAGGTATTTTCTCCAACCTCGGCCGGCTCCTTGTCGAGTTCAGCCAATTTCCAAAACTAACGCCAGAAAACGTCTCTGAAAGGGTTGAGTACGAGGGCCTGGATAATTATTTGGAAGGACTCCGGCGCGGCCGGGGTGTGTTGTTCCTTACAGCTCACGTCGGTGCCTGGGAACTGTCGTCCTTCGCGCACTGTCTCTACGGCTATCCCATGAAGTTCCTGACGCGGCCACTGGACAATCCCATGGTGGAGTCACTGATCACCGGCATGCGAACGCTGTCAGGGAACCGTGCCATCGATAGAAACGGCGCGGCGCGCGAAGTTCTGAAGGCGCTCCGGAACAATGAGACCGTAGGCATCCTCATCGATCAAAACACGATTCAGTCCGAAGGCGTGTTCGCCGATTTCTTCGGAATTCCAGCGGCCACAACACCCGCTCTGGCAACGTTCGCCATTCGGACCGGAGCCGCAGTCGTCCCCGGCTTCATTCGTTGGGATGGGAAACGAGAACGCCATGTCCTCTCCTTTGAACCGCCGGTCGAATTGAAACAAACGGGCAATCCCCAGGACGACATCGTCGCCAACACACTCATGTTCAACAATATCCTCGAACGCTTCGTCCGGCGGTTCCCGGACCAGTGGTTGTGGATTCACAAGAGATGGAAAACCCGCCCAGAAGGTGAACCCTCCCTTTACTGAAATTTCACCGCAAAGGCGCAAAGACGCAAAGGTCATCAGTCAGAAGGACAATAACTTCTGTCGTTCGACTCGGCGACAAAAAACCGGCCCGTAGCGGGGCCGGCTTTAAGAAATCTTATATTTGCGTCTTTGCGCCTTTGCGGTTGATTCTTCTATTCGATCGCGCCGTAGGCCATTTTTTCCAGGCGGGCAACGCGCTCGGCCATCGGGGGGTGTGTGCTGAAAAGCCTGGCCGTTCCGCCGCCACGGAGCGGGTTCACTATGAACATGTGGGCCGTGGCCGGGGTGGCAGCCATCGGAACACGCTTGGCCTGAGCTTCCAGTTTCTTCAAGGCACTGGCCAGCCACAGGGGGTTGCCACACATCCGGGCACCGGTCGCGTCAGCCTGATACTCACGGGAACGCGAAATCGCCATCTGAATGAGCCCAGCCGCGATCGGTGCGATGATCATCATCGCGATCATGCCGACGATGCCGCCACCATTGTTTTGGTCTCGCCGGCCGCCGCCAAATATCATCGCCCACTGGGCCATGGTGGCCAGCATGCCGATCGCACCGGCGATCGTTGCGGCCACGGTGCCGACGAGGATGTCGCGGTTGCGGACGTGCGCCAGTTCGTGCGCCATGACACCGGCTAACTCTTCCCGACTGAGCAGCTTCAGGACGCCTTCAGTCGCAGCGACCGCTGCATGACTCGGATTACGGCCCGTTGCAAAGGCGTTTGGAGCCTCTGAAGGGATGACGTAAACCTTCGGCATGGGCATATTCGCCCGCGTCGTCAGATCGCGCACCACGCCATACAGTTCCGGGGCATCACTCTCGCTGGCTTCCTTGGCCCGGTACATTTTCAAGACGAGTTTGTCGCTGAACCAATAGGAAAAAGCATTCATCCCGATCGCCATAACGAAGGCGATGACCATCCACTGTCGGCCTCCGAAGGCTCCGCCGGCAAGTACGAGCAAGACGGTCAGCCCTGTCATGAGAGCAGCAGTCTTTGCAGCGTTCATTTTTCTCCTCCGCGCTTACGAGCGCCTCTCTGTTTGTCTCGGCCGCATTAGTCTTAAGAGTCTTAAGTCTTAACTTTACCCTTTCTATTTGATTCTATGAGTCAAAAGCTCATTGTCAACTCGCGGGGCACGGACGTCACTCCCCATTGCCCTCTGAAGAAACTCCGCGATATGAACGACCTCGAGATCGAGACCGTGGCGCCGGACTCCGTACTGGAGTTGGAACAGGCAACCCGGATTACCTGTAACGATCACGTCCAGATTCGCAGCACGAATGTTCTCCATCTTTCGATCAAGAATTTCCATCGACAATTCGGGCTCGGTCAGGTTATAGATACCGGCGCTGCCGCAGCACTCGTCCGCACCTCGGACCTCGATCAGATCCAAACCCGGAATCCCAGAGAGTAATTCCCGCGGTGCGTCACTGACACCTTGAGCATGAATCAAATGACAGGGATCGTCGTATCCCACACGCAGCTTCAGACGATTCGTCAGCCGCGTCTGAATCGAAGTCGACGCTAAGAACGAGGACACATCCATGACCTTTGCGGAAAACTCTTCGGCCCCATCGATCAACAGCGGGTACTCGACCAGCATCGCGCCACACCCCGAGGCGTTCACGATGATCGCGTCCACGTCAGGAGAGGAGAACGCAGCGAGGTTCGTTCGGGCCATGTCGGAAGCGGTTTCTCTGAATCCGGCATGGTTCGCCAAGGCCCCGCAACAGATCTGGTCGGGGGGGACTATCACGTCGTATCCTGCCGCCGTGAGCAAACCGACGGTTGCCCGGTTGACTTCGCCAAGCAAAGAGTTCATCACGCAACCGGAGAGGAAAGAAACCGTGCCCTCCCGCCGCCCAAGAGCCCTATAGATGTTCCCGGGACGGACACCGTAGGTGAATTCGACTTCGGGTGTCATCTCTTCCGCCCCAGCGTATGCAGGCGCGAAACGCTTCAGCAGGCCCGTGGTTCTCAGGATTGGGGACATTCCCGACTTCCGATAGAGTTGCAACAGGCGGGCCGCGATATGAAACCGACCCGGGTACGGGAAGACATGCTTGAGTACGAGTCTGGAAACGAGGTTAGGGACACGCTCTCTCGCGATCTGCCCTCGCATCTCCTCCATCATGTTTCCGAAACGGACTCCAGAAGGGCATGCCGTTTCGCAGGCTCGACAGTCCAGACAGCTGGACATGTGTCGCACGAAGCTGTCGGTAATCGTCGTCCGGCCCTCCGCAAAGGCACGCATCAGGTAGATGCGGCCCCTGGGAGAATCCATTTCCGTCCCGAGCACGCGATAGGTCGGGCACGACGACAGGCACAATCCACAATGAATACAATCGAGATAACCGGCGTTTGCGTCGATACTCGAAACGCCATCACTCCCGGCCTTGTCAACCGTCTTGTCATCAATAGCGCCGTGACCGGTAACCGCGCTCATTGGGGGTTTTCTCCGTCGACGTGCCGCCCCGGATTGAGACGGTGGTCGGGATCGAAGGCATTCTTGATTTCAACCATCAACCGGTGTTCAGCCCCACGGATGCCAAAGGCAGGTATTTGACGTCTCACTTCAAGCGGCGCCCGTTCGATGACGACTGGGTATTCCTGTCTCAATGCGGCGATCTGGTCCGGCGGAAGACGCATCAGAACAATTCCGCGAGCCGGGTGTGCCAACCAGGGTGCCGGTTCGAAGCGCTTCAATACATCACCCACAGCTGAGGGTGAAACGGCGACTCGAACGACAAGGTCTCCGAGACGTTCATAGAAATCGCGAACGGATTCCCATGCTGCGGGTTCCCCGTCCGGGTCGAATCGTTCCCAATCACCGCCGGGCAAATGCTCCAGCTGCCATTGGACCGCTGCGGCTGTATCTCCAAACCGGATATAGAGCGCATTCTCGGGTCCGAGCCAGACGAAGGAAATGGGATTGAGCGGACCGGTACGAATGCGCCGAACCATCGCGGAAGCATCCGCCAGAGTCGATACCGGAAGTCGTGCGGTCGCCGTCGTCTGATAGCGGGGGCTCACCTTGAAACTGACTTCAGAAATAACGGCCAACGATCCCAGAGAGCCCGTGTATAGCTTTGCCAGATCGTATCCGGAGACGTTCTTGACAACGCGGCCTCCCGTACGCGATATCCGTCCGATCGAATCCACCACCGTCATCCCGATGATCCAATCGCGCACGGTCCCGACTGTGCGGAGGGGTCCCTGTGCGTTGGTCGCGACGATGCCGCCGATCGTCCGGTTCCGCCCGTTCCACGGATCCAACGGAAGCATTTGATCGTGCCGGGCCAGCGCATCCTGCAGCTCACCGAGTCGTATTCCGGCCTCCACATGAACGGTCAGATCGGCTGGAACATACTCAGTGATTCGATTCAGCCGGCGGGTGTCCACAACGGAATCGATAGCGCCGAGCGGGTTGCCGACCGAAAGCGCGCTGCCGGATCCGACCGGCGCAATGGTCCTCGACGCTTTCGCCATGGCATCCGCTAACTCTTCGATCGAAGCCGGGGCCAGTACAGAGTCCACCGTTAGGGAATCGACGATCAATTCTCCTCCGAACCGAAAACAAAACGCTCGAGGCGGCGCGCCGCCTCGGCCGTAGTCGTCACACCCGGACCGACTTCAGTACAGCCTCCACGACTCGGAAAAATCTTCCCGGGATTGAGCAGATTTCGAGGATTGAAAACATTCCGCGTGCGGCGCATCACATCCAGATCTGCGTCGTTGAAGATCATGCACATGAATTCCTTTTTCTCGGCACCAATGCCATGTTCCCCACTCAATGCTCCGCCCACGCCGACGCAGACGTCCATGATCGCTTCCCCCATGGCGTGAATGCGGTCGACCTGGTCTTTGTCCCGGCTGTCGAAAAGAATTAACGGATGCAGATTCCCGTCACCAGCGTGGAAGACGTTTGCGACCTTCAGATCAAACTGTTCGGAAATCTCTTCTATCCTCGAAAGCACTTCGGGAAGCCGTGTCCGTGGTATGACGGCGTCCATAACGATCATGTCCGGACTGATCCGGCCCATGGCGCCGAACGCCCCCTTGCGGCCCAGCCACAATCGATCACGCTGTTTATCATCCTGGGCCACTTGAATTTCGTAGGAATTGTTTCGCTCACAGATCCGAACAATATCGGTGGTGGTATCTTCGATTGACACCTCGAAACCATCGACTTCGATCAGTAGACTGGCGGCGGCATCGAGGGGGTATCCTGCCTTAAAGACGGACGCTTCCACCGCCTCTGTGGCTCTTTGGTCCACAAATTCCAAGGCCGCCGGTACGATTCCAGCGGCCACGATATCCGAAACCGTCTGGCTGCACGCCTCAACGCTGCGAAACGCAGCCAATAGGGTCTTCACGGATTGCGGTATCCGGAGCAAACGCACTGTGACCTCAGTCACGATCGCAAAGGTGCCTTCCGAACCCACAAGCACGCCGACCATATCGTAGCCAATGGGCTCTCCGACCGGATTCCCGAATCGGGCAATGCTTCCATCCGCGAGGACGGCCTCGACCGCAAGGACATGGTTTGTCGTCATGCCGTACTTCAGGCAGTGCGGTCCCCCCGCATTCTCAGCAACGTTGCCACCGATACTGCAGGCCATCTGGCTTGAGGGGTCGGGGGCGTAATACAAGCCATGCGCCCGAACGGCCCGGCTTACATCGAGGTTGACGACTCCGGGCTGCAGGACGGCAATCTGGTTTTCGGAATCAATCGAAAGAATGTGGTTCATTCTTTGCAACTCGATGATGATTCCGCCTTCAGCCGCCATCGCGCCGCCGCTCAAGCCCGTTCCCGCACCCCGGGGCAAGAAGGGCACGTCAAATTCATTGGCCAAGAGAACGATGGCCGACACTTGCTCCGTAGTCGTCGGAAATACGACGGCGTCGGGCCTGTGTTTGAACAGGGTGAGTGCGTCGCACTCGTATACCAGTAGTTCCGTCTCGTCGGCGGTTGCGCCGGCCTCACCAACGATCGCTTTCAACCGGTCGATGATTTCCTGTTTCATGCCGACTCGTAGATCGATGACAAACGGCTGAACTTAAAAGGATCCCCTCAATCGGTCGATCTCGGTTTGGACCAGATCCCGTTGCGGGTAGGAGGGATTCATCCGTATGAGTTGTTCCCACAATTCGAGGGCGCCGTCGCGATCATTGCGTTCTTCGATAAGTACAATGCCCATGTTGAACAGCGTCTGAGGATGATTCGGTGCGATTGCAAGTGTGGTCTCGAATTCGACGATCGCTTCATCAACCTGGTTGGAATAATAGAGTGCAGTGGCCATGTCCGTTCTCAGGCTGGGATCATCGGGACGGAGTTCCAACGCGCGGTCGTAGTATGCAATCGCACCCTGATAACTTTCGATTTCGAAATAAAGATTCGCAAGATCCACCAACAGCTGAAAGTCATCCGGCGTCTCTATCACCTGGGCTTCGAGCTCCTGGATCATCTGCAGTTCACGCGCGATTGCCTCGGCGGACGGAGCAGGCGCTCCGACGAGGGCATCCCGAATAACGACGGGGCCCAGATCCCGGTCCCGTACCACGAGATAAGTGGCAATGAATCCAACGAGCACGCCCATTACGAGCAGGAGGTAGGAATCCCTATTCACAGGGTGATGATATCACTTACTCAAAAGTTAGAAGTTAAGAGTTAAGAGTCAAGAGACCGGGCCGTGACCGAGGGCTATCAACTATCAACTTTTAACGATTCACTCTGGTCATAACCCCTGCTAATCGATCAGAAACGGTTGAAAGATTTCCTTGTACTCCGGGTCCGGGAACGCATCCCCAAACGCCCTGGAGTCGATCAGGTCGATCACCGTAATTTGGCGCCTGCGGCGGGGAAGCGTCCCGGAAACGGCCTCGATCGCCAACAGCCGATAGGCGAGCACCACCGCCCAATCGGCCACCTTCCGCCTGAATAGACCGCCAGCAAACCGGGCCCAGCGATCGAGTTGATCGTCGTCAAGGACGGGCAAAAATCGGACCGCGACCTTCCGTCGGCCACTTCTGAAAAGTTTATCCCCACCGCCCATTTCGACCTCTTGCCATCCGGACCTTCCAAGTAACTGGTCGGCGGCACCGAGAACGGCAATCTGTAAAGGCAATGGTTCGGCAATTCTCTGCTTGCAGTCGTAGGTCCCGCGACTGACGGGGTTTCGGAGGCATGCGTAGGCTTCGTTTACGAGCACCATATGCCCGGACAAATCAATGGCAGCGGGGCCGGTATTGCGATCCGGGTGGTACTGGCGGGCCAGTGCACGGTAGGCGCTGTGAATGGTTTCCAGGCTCGCATCGCGGGGCACGTTGAGGACACGATAGTAATTAATTTGCATCTTGAGTCTCCAACAAATCTCGGCTCATTGGAAGTCTCCGAAGTAGCAGGTGCGGTAGGCTTCGTCGATCGCGATTTCACCGGCAAGCACCTTTTCCCGCGCCCGATTCAGGACCGGAACGTATCCCGATCGAACAGCGACACGCCGTAGCTCGGATTCGCTTCCGGCAACAACGCACTCCCGCGTGTCCCGATTCAGTTCGAGAACTTCGAAGAGCGGAATGCGGCCGTCGGCTCCCGTAAAGCGGCATTCCGCACATCCGTGACTCCTCCGAAGTCGGAACGCTTCGGATGGGGCTATTCCAAGCCGCTCAAGGTAGAAAGCCGCCGGCAGATCGGGCCCAAGACAATGCGAACAATTTCGCCGCACCAAGCGCTGAGCCACAGCACCGATCATAGCCCCAGCAACCACATGGGAGTCGACACCCAGTTCCTCGAGACGCAGCAGGATCGAAGGCGCATCGGTCGCATGCAACGTTGAAAGCACGAGGTGCCCGGTCAGTGCGGCCTCAAGGGCGATATCGGCCGTTTCCCTATCCCGAATTTCACCCACCAGAATCACGTCCGGGTCCTGGCGCAGAACGGAACGCAGCGCCCGGTGGAAGGTGAACTGTGCCTTGTGGTCGACCTGAATTTGACGGATTCCGTCCACGCGATATTCGATGGGGTCTTCGATGGTGACGACGTTCAGCGGAAGAGCTCTCACTTCGTCGATGAGAGCAAAGAGCGTCGTCGTCTTACCACTGCCGGTAGGACCTGCAACGATGACGATCCCTTGGGGCCGGCGGCTGATCGCCTTCAGCTGTGTTTCGATCGCTCGGCCCGCACCCAAACCGGCGATAGTCGGAAGGTGATCCTGGTCCCTGAAGATCCGAACGACGAGCGCCTCTCCTCCGTCGGTCGGCATCGTCGACAACCGTCCATCGATTCCTTCGGATCGATCCACGATGTGGCCGTCCTGAGGCAAACGCCGTTCAGTAATGTCCAGACGGGCCATTACTTTGATGCGGGCAACGAGCTGGGCGTGAAGCCATCGCGGAAGCTCGAGCGTATGGAACAGCAATCCATCAATCCGGTAACGGACCCGTGTCTGGCGACGACCGGGCTCGATATGTATGTCGCTGGCGCCCAAGCGGACAGCTTCGTTAAAAATCAGATGCTGGATTTCCAGCAGAGGCGGTTCCACCGAAGAGGCGGCTCGCCCCCGACGATCCGGGACAGGCAATTGTGACGTTGTGGAACGCCGAGATACGGGAACAAGCTCGGTCTGTGACATGGGTTGTTGGGAAACTGAAGCTCTGGAGGGCGCCGCCATAATACCACTATTCTGCTCGAAAGTTGGATGGGAGGATTTTCACCGCAAAGACGCAAAATTTGAAGTTCTGCAGAGTGTCCTTTTCCCAACCACTGTGAGGTTCCAACAGCTTTGTTGCTAACCCAGGGACTTAGATCAGGACAGAAATTCATTATCTATCTTCCTTTGCGCCTTTGCGGTTGAAGATTCCCGTCCTGAAAAATGTTGTAAAGTGGTATGGGAGAGACAGATGGCTATCTATGACATTTCCGTGCCGATTCACAACGACATGCACGTCTGGCCGTCGGACCCGGGAATTCGTCTCGAAGAGAGCCGCCAACTGGCGCGTGACAAGTCTCACACAATACAGGTCACCACCATCCACTGTGGTTCACACACTGGCACACATCTGGATACACCCATCCATATGATCGGCTCGGATGCGGGGACGCTCGACGACATCCCACTCGAACAACTCGTCGGACCTGCGCGCGTCGTCGATTTGCCAGGAATTGCGGCTGTTGGAGAGTCGGTGTTGCAATCCCAAGACTGGGAGGGAGTGGAACGCGTACTGTTTCGGACAGACAACTCATCGCACTGGAAGGATGCAGGTTTCTGGGAAGGATTCGTCTACCTGGAACCGCAGGGTGCCCGGTTTCTGGTCGAACAAGGCATCCGCCTGGTCGGCATCGATTATCTTTCGATCGACCGTTATGGATCAACGGACCACGCCTCACATTTTGAATTGCTGACGCAGTCCGTTGTCATACTGGAAGAATTGAATCTTCTGGACGTGCCACCGGGAGACTATGAACTCGTCGCCCTGCCCATCAAGCTGAACCGCGCCGACGGCGCCCCGGTCCGGGCGATACTGAGGAACTGAGAGAGATGATAGAGATTCAGCAAATCAAGGCTAGAGAGGTGCTCGATTCCCGCGGGAATCCGACCGTTGAAGTGGACTGCGTACTGAGTGACGGTGCGTTTGGCAGAGCGATTGTGCCGTCCGGCGCTTCCACTGGAGAACACGAGGCGCTGGAACTCCGGGACGGCGATGAAGCGAGGTATCTGGGAAAAGGGGTACTTAAGGCAGTCGGGAACGTAAACGAAATAATCGCACCCTCGCTGATCGGCCATGACGCGACATTACAGTCACGCATCGATCAGATCATGCTGAATGCTGACGGCACCAAGAACAAGGAAGAACTGGGCGCCAACGCTATTCTCGGCGTTTCTCTTGCGACTGCGCGCGCAGCCGCCCAGTCACATGGATTGCCGCTCTATAGCTACATCGGTGGCGTGAGGGCAAAGACGCTCCCCGTGCCTATGATGAACATCGTCAACGGAGGCGCACATGCCGACAACAACGTGGACTTTCAGGAATTCATGATCATGCCCGTGGGCGCCTCCAGCTTCAACGAAGCCCTGCGCATGGGCGCTGAAATTTTTCACGCTCTCAAGAAAATTCTTCGCGACGGTGGCCACTCCACGGCCGTCGGGGACGAAGGCGGATTCGCGCCTAACCTCGAACACAACGAAGAAGCCATCGAGTTGATTCTCAGGGCGATCGAACAGGCAGGGTACGTTCCCGGGGATCAAGTGGGGCTGGCGTTGGACACTGCGTCGAGCGAACTATATGACAACGGGCAATACATCTTTCGCCAATCCGGCGAGTCGGCGAAGACCTCGGAACAGATGGTCGAACTCTTTGCCGATTGGGTCGATCGTTTCCCTATCCTCTCGATCGAAGACGGTCTTGACGAAAACGATTGGGACGGCTGGTCAATGCTCACCCGTGAGATCGGAGAAAAAGTTCAACTGGTAGGCGACGACCTGTTCGTCACCAGCACCGAAAGACTCGCCCGCGGCATGGGTTCCGGAGTGGCCAACGCCATCCTGATCAAGGTCAACCAGATCGGCACATTGACCGAGACGCTCGACGCCATCGACATGGCTCGGCGCGCAGGTTACGGTGTCGTCATCTCACACCGTTCCGGCGAGTCTGAAGACACTTTCATCTCCGACCTTGCCGTAGCCACAAACGCGGGACAAATAAAGACAGGATCACTTTCGCGATCCGACCGTGTGGCCAAGTACAACCAACTGCTCCGGATCGAAGAAGCCCTGGGCTCGAGTGCCGTCTATCCTGGGCGCGGCGCACTGCCTGTTTAGATGTCTTTCAACACGAAGGCACGAAGCTAACGGAGATCAACGAAGGGGTTTTTGTCCATACATTCCAGCTTCGTTACCTTCGTGACTTCGTGTTGAACTCTTTCTCTTATTAATTTCTGACTTTATTAAAACAGGCCAGATTGGTTGGATTGGCTGGAGCGGCTGAAATCGAGGCCGAAGTACTCATACGCCAGCTTCGTGGCGACGCGACCGCGGGGGGTGCGTTGCAGGAATCCAATCTGTAGCAGAAAGGGTTCGTATATGTCTTCGATCGCATCGACTTCTTCACTCAAAACAGCGGCGATCGTATTGACACCCACCGGTCCGCCCTCGAATTTTTCGATTATCGCCCGCAGAAGTCGCCGGTCGGTTTCGTCAAAACCATGCTCATCCACGTCGAGTAGCCGTAAGGCATCACGCGCGATATTGTCGGTGATTTCACCGTTACCACGGACTTCAGCGAAATCTCGCGTGCGTTTGAGTAGGCGGTTGGCGATACGCGGTGTTCCACGGGAACGCTTGGCAATCTCCTGAGCCCCCGAAACGGTGATTGGGGCCTTCAGGATGTCGGCAGACCGCCGGACAATGACCTCCAGGTCCTCCTGCGTGTAGTAATCCAAGCGGTGGACGATGCCGAACCGTGAACGCAAAGGAGCCGTGATCAATCCTATCCTTGTGGTGGCGCCGATCAAGGTATAGTGCTCTAAATCGAGACGATGGGTGCGGGCACTCGGGCCCTGCCCGATGATGATGTCGAGCTTGTAGTCTTCCATCGCGGGATAGAGGATCTCTTCGATGTTCGGCTGCAAGCGGTGAATCTCATCGACAAAAAAGATGTCCGCACTTTCAAGATTTGTCAGGATCGCGGTCAGATCACCTTTGATCTGGACCAATGGGCCCGCTGTCGCACGAAAGTGCGCCGACATTTCGTTCGCTATGACTGAAGCGAGGGTCGTCTTGCCCAATCCCGGGGGACCGTACAGCAAGATGTGGTCGAGAGGCTCGCCCCGTTTCCGGGCAGCTTCGATCGAAACCTCCAGGTTCTCTTTGACCAGAGCCTGACCGATATATTCATTGAGCGTTTTCGGACGCAAGGAGAGTTCGAAAGGGATTTCTTCCTCTGACGCGGCACCTATAGTGATTCGCTCGGTCATTATCCTTTGGTCAGAATCTGCAGGGTCCGCTTGAAGAGTTCGTCAAAACCTGGGTCTTCATCCCCATCGAGCGATCGCCTGATCGCTCCTTCGATCAGACCGCGATTGTAGCCAAGGTTCTCCATCGCCGAAATAACATCAACCTCACTGCCGCCCGGCGCCTCATCAACGACAAAGTCGCGCAACTTATCTTTTAATTCAAGAATTATCCGTTCACCGGTCTTCTTGCCGATACCTGGGATTGAGGTTAACCGGGCGAGGTCTTCCCTCTTGATGGAAGCGACCAGGTCATCTACGGAACTTCCCGAAAGAATCGTCATCGCCAGCCGGGGGCCGATTCCCGAGATCTGCACCAGCCGCTCGAAGATTGAGCGTTCGCGTTTGGTCGAGAAGCCGAATAGCTGAATGGCGTCCTCACGTACGTGCGTATGAATATCGAGTACGACCTCAGCACCGAGGTCAGGTAAGGACGAATAGGTGGGAAGTGAGATGAATGCCTGATAGCCAACCCCATCGATATCCAACACGACCTGTTCAGGGGTCTTCTCTAACAGCGGGCCCCGGAGCCGGGCAATCACCGGAGAGCGACCTCGTCGATCAGGGTGACCTCATCGACGACACCCACAACGGCCGCATCGATCGCTGCACCTTCACGGTCCACAGTCGTGGCCGCCGACCACCCTTCCTGGACAACGAGAACGCGATCACCCACCCCGGCATCCACACCATCGAGAGCGAGGATTCTCGCGCCATATTCGCTACCATCGATGCCGAGCGGTTGCACCAATAGTGCCTTCCGGCCCTCGTGGCTGCTGTCTTTCTGCGAGGCAACGACGGTTCCCACTACTTTCGCTATAAGCATCTAAATAGCATCGGGCCCACCGGCCACTCGATCGTTAAAAGTTGTAGGTGCCCCAACCTCTCCATTCCCCGAAAGTACAGGGAATACTGACGCCGGCCGGCCCCCCCATGCAGGCGACCTGGGGCTCTGGCGCCTCACTTGTCCTTCGTCACTGAAGGTGCGGCCGGTTCGTCGACCTTTTCATTGGTATCGGTGGCATCGGTGCTGGCTACATCAACGCTGTCCACAATGCCGACGATGGTGGCGTCGGAGGGTGTCTTTTCAGGAGAGAATGCGAACGAAGCTTCCCGACCCCGACAAATATACACGCGTTCACCGGCCCCAGCCCCGACCGAATCAATCGCAACGACGACCTTGTCGTCAGACAGCCTGCGGACAAGCAGGAGCTTCCTGCCAACGAGGGATGAGTTCTTGGCCGTTGAAACGACGGTGCCGATAACGTCTCCAAGGTACATGGGGTAAGGTGCCCGACGTTAATCCTGAGTATTTCGTCAGTCTTGAGATATTTCGTCAATGATGCCCACGATGGCGGCATCGACAGGCGTATCCTGGCACCCGTCCGACATCCGCGCCGAGCTTCCCTGGACCACGAGTACTCGCTCTCGAATTCCCGCTGATACCGTGTCTACAGCGACGACATAACCACTTCCGTCCTCGCCGTCGGGATTCATCGGTCGACAGACGAGCAGTTTCTTGCCTTCGAGGCGGGGATCCTTCCGCGTCGCAACGACCGTGCCGATGACCCTGGCCAGTTGCATGGCGTTCTATTGGCTCGCTTTGCCGATATTGAATACGTCTTCGAGATTCGAATGCGGCCGGGGGATCACATGAACGCTGATCAACTCACCCACACGGCGAGCCGAGGTCGCGCCGGCGTCGGTGGCTGCCTTTACCGCTGCGACATCACCTCGCACCATGGCTGTTACGTAGCCGGATCCGATCTTTTCCCAGCCCATGAGCGTGACCTTTGCCGCCTTTACCATCGCATCGCACGCTTCGATCAACGCCACCAATCCGCGGGTCTCGATCATCCCGAGGGCTTCACCAACTGTTTCTCCCTCTTTTGCCATTCAATTGCTCCTTAGGGAAATTCAGGACGGGGTCCTAACTTCCTCACCACCATGTGATTTGGGGCCTTCATTAATTTGGGAAATGAGGACTTTCTCCTGGGACTTCCCCGTAACACTTGACTTACTACTTCACCAGACTCGAGACGACCTGATGGACCAGATCGACCAATTCGTCTTTGGAAAGAGAGATCGTTTCTGATCTTCCGTCGGTCACCGGACACATTGGGTCCTTCGGGCGCGCATCATCGGCAGTCTCCAAGCCAAAATACTTTTGCCGCTGTACCCACAATTTCTCAACATCTTCAGATGACAGCAGCTGCTCTTCTCCGAGAATCCGCGTATAGATGGAGATCTTCGCGAAGTGCTCGACGGTATCCATCCGGTTGTACGCCTCCATCATATCCGCACCGTAGGTGACCACCCCGTGATTGGCCATGAGCAGCGCGTCATAGTTTGCGATCCACGGTTCGAGTCTATCGGTCAACTCGGCAGTGCCGGGTGTCCCGTACTCCGCTATGGGTATACATCCCAGAGCAAGAACGACTTCTGAAATCAGAGCCTTGTTCAGCGGAATACCCGCAGCTGCATAAGCCGTCGCACACGGCGGATGACAGTGGACCACCGCATTAATATCGGGACGGAGTTTGTAGATGAGGGTGTGCATAGAGATTTCGCTGGATGCTTTGCGCTCTCCACGAACGTGTCGGCCTTCGAGATCAACGACAACGGGGTCCTCGGGACGCACGAAGCCTTTGTTGATTATCGTCGGTGTGCAAATCACGTTTCCATCCGGCAGCCGGGCACTCAAATTCCCGTCTGTCGACGCCAGGTAACTCTTTTGATAGGTCAGTTGGGAGAAATCGGCGATCTGCTGCCTTAATTCAGCTTCTGAAGACATCATGCTTGGAGCGCATTCTACTACGCCCAATCAGATTCACAATGCAGATGTTGGAGTGGCTGTCATTAAGCCACTTGAACGCATTTGTTTCGCAAAAACGCAAAATTTTCATGAACCGTGCCAAGTAATATATGTTGGCTAAGGGTCTTAAGAAGAAGAATTAACACGAAGATCGAATTGCGTAAGAATAAAGACCTTCGTGAACCTCCGTGTCCTTCGTGCCTTCGTGTTGAAAAACAATTCGCGTCTTTGCGCCTTTGCGGTCAGGTCTTCCCCGCCTCAGACGACTTGGAGCGAGGCGTATTTGGCGATCATCTTCTTCAGGCCGTAGTTACTGAAGCTCACCGTTAACTTGGCATCATCACCCGCGCCTTCCATACGCAGTATTGTTCCGACACCAAACTTGGGGTGCTTCACGCGTGTACCCTGCTTCCACCGTCGGGTGCCGCCTCCACGCCCCTTAGCTCTTGGGGGCGGACCTTGGGACTTCAGGAATTCCTGAACTGCATTGACGGTGTTGTAGGTCTCTCCTGAATACGTCGTCCTTTCACGGGGTTCAGCCCGCAATGGCAAGGACACATCGAGACCCTCGATCAATTCGGCCGGTATCTCTTCAAGAAACCGCGAAACTTCAGAAATCATTGGATCCATTGTCCCAAAAGTCCGCCGGTAGCGAGACGCGCTCAGGTAGAGGCGTTCTTCAGCCCGCGTCATGCCGACGTAGAAAAGGCGCCGCTCTTCTTCGAGCGATGTCCGCTCAGTGAGGGATCGATTGTGGGGAAACAGACCGTCTTCCATCCCGATGATGAACACGACGGAAAACTCGAGTCCTTTCGCGGTATGGAGCGTCATCAAGGTCACCGGTGCGCGTTCATCGTAGTCGTCCTGATCAGAAACCAAGGCCGCGTTGTCTAAGAAATCGCGCAAACTCTCGCCACGCGCCGTACTTTCTTCTGCGGCCGTCAGAAGTTCACGAATATTGTCGATCCGGCTCAGCGCTTCCTCGGTCCCCTCCTGCTGGAGAACTTCAACGTAACGCGACTTTTCGATGACCCTCTGAAGCAAATCGATGCCGGACATCTGATCCGCGGATTCCAGAAAGTCCGTCATCAGTTCGTGAAAGGCTCCCAGGGCGCGCCTGGACCGGAGCGCCAGACCGTCTCCACCGATCGTGATCCCGACGGCTTCCCATAGAGACACCTCTCTCTGGGCAGCCATATCGAGGAGAGCGTCGATCGTCGTCCGTCCGATGCCGCGGGTTGGCGTGTTGATGATTCGCATCAGGTGGACCGAATCGTTTGGATTCAGAATAGCGGTCAGGTAGCTGAGCAAGTCCTTTATCTCCGCACGTTCGTAGAAACTGAGTCCTCCGACAACGCGGTACGGGATATCAAACCGTTGAAACATTTCTTCGAGGACGCGTGAAAGAAAGTTTGTTCTATAAAGGACGGCAATGTGGCGTTCCGGCCCGGCCCCGCGTTCGCCCATGATCCGTTCGGCAACGTGCGCCGCCTCCTGGTCCGGGTCGCGGGCTTCGAAGAACATTATCTTTTCGCCGGACGAGTTCTCGGTCCACAATTCCTTACCCTTCCGATCCTCGTTGTTGGCAACGACGGCACCAGCAGCTGCCAGAATCGTCTTTGTGGAGCGGTAATTCTGTTCGAGCCGAACGATTTGCGTGTTCGGATAGTCCTTTTCAAACGAGAGGATGTTCTGGATGTCGGCACCCCTCCAGCTGTAGATGGACTGGTCCTCGTCTCCAACGACACAGACGTTGCGGTGCTGGTCGGCCAGATATCGAACCAACTTGTACTGGGTGCGGTTCGTGTCCTGATATTCGTCGACCATGATGTAGCGAAAGCGCTGGCTGTATTTTTCTGCGACCGACGGAAACTTTTCGAAGAGCTCGACGGTCTTCCCCAGCAGATCGTCAAAATCAAGTGCGTGGGCCTTTCGCAGCCGCTTTTCATACTCCGCATACACCTGAGCCGTGTACTCCCAATCGGGCTGCCAGGCGTCTTCGGCCATCTTGTCCGAAGTGGTTCGCTGATTCTTGGCAGCGCTGATGCGAGTCTGGATCACCCGAGCGGTCACCACTTTGTCGTCTACGGAAAGATCTTTCATCGTGGATCGGACGACCTGAAACTGATCGTTCGAATCGTAGATCGTAAACTCCTTCCTGTAGCCAAGCGCTTCGATCTCGCGCCTCAGGAGACGTACGCAGAGCGAATGGAAGGTGGAAATCCATGGATCAGCCGAACGCGGCGCGCGAAGCTGATCGCGAACCCGAGCCTTCATCTGATCCGCCGCCTTGTTCGTAAACGTGACCGCCAGGATAGATTCAGGCCGAACCCCAAGGTTCTCGACCAGATGAACGATTCGATACGTAATGACCCGGGTCTTACCGCTGCCGGCACCGGCGAGAATTAAAATCGGCCCCTCGATCGCCTCGGCAGCTTCCAACTGCTGCGGATTCAAATGTTCTTTTAGATCAATGCCCATTGCTCAGAATAAATACTTGTTCACCGCAAAGGCGCAAAGTTTAAGAATCGAGTTTCTGGGAATCGGAACGTTTCTATCGAAATTCACGCACGCCATTGCTCCATCCGTTGACAAGACAATCATAGTTCCTTTGCGTCTTTGCGCCTTTGCGGTCGATTTCTTATTCCACGGTGACGCTTTTGGCGAGGTTGCGGGGTTGGTCTACGTCACAGCCCCGTTGTACGGCAATCTGATAGGCGAGGAGCTGCAGTGGGACGACCTCTAGAATGGGTAGCAGGAAATCAGTGGCCTTCGGAACGAAAATGCAGTGGTCGGATTCTGCCGCGACCGCGGTGTCGCCTTCGATGGCAACGGAAACGATGATCCCGTCACGCGACTTCACTTCTCGAACGTTGTTGAGCACTTTTTCGTAAATCTGGCATGACGCCTCCCGTTCCTCGTCCTTGGTGACCACGAAAACGACGGGCAAGTCGCCATCGATAAGCGCGTTGGGTCCGTGCTTCATTTCGCCGGCCGGGTATCCTTCAGCGTGAATATAGGAAATCTCTTTCAGTTTCAACGCACCTTCAAGAGCAATCGGAAAATGGATGCCTCGCCCAAGAAAAAGGAAATCGTTTGAATGGGCCAGAGACCGGGCGATCGTCTCGATCTGAGGTGCCGACGCCAGCACCTGCTCGATCTTGGGCGGGAGCGCCGTCAGTTCCGACAAAGCCGCGCCGATCTGGTCCGGAGACAAGGTCTGGTGCGATTTCCCCAACTGGAGTGCCAACAGGTAGAGGGCAGTCAGCTGTGTAACGAACGCTTTTGTCGACGCCACACCGATCTCAGGACCGGCACGCGTGTAGAGAACGCCATCAGCCAGTCGGGTTGTCATAGAGCCAACGACATTCGTTATCGTAAGAACGCGAAAGCCCATCTCGCGCACCAAACGCTGAGCCGCGATGGTATCGGCTGTTTCACCCGACTGCGTGATGACGACGAAAAGTGTGGCCGGATCCACCGCCGGGCTTCGATATCGGAACTCGCTGGCATAGTCGACCTGAACCGGCAGACGCGCTATGGCCTCGATCATGTACTTACCTGCCACGCACGAGTGCCAACTCGTACCGCAGCCGAGGAGGCAAATACTCTTAAAGCTCTTCCAGTCCTCCTCCAAAAACCCCGCGTCATCCAGGCGCACTTCGTTCGATTCCAGCGCCAGCCGTCCCACCAGCGTCTCGCTGACGGCTTCCGGCTGCTCGTGGATTTCCTTCAACATGAAGTGCTTGTAACCCCCCTTCTCAGCTTGCACGGGGTCCCACGTGATGCGATTGAAATGGGGCTCGCGCTGGGCTCCGTCAAAGTCCATCAGTCGGATCCGGTCGGATTCGACGACAGCCAGTTCACCATCATCCAGGAACAACAGCTCACGGGTGTGGGGAAGCAATGCCGAAATGTCGGAAGCAACGAAGCCCTCTCCGTTCGTGCGCCCGACAACAGTGGGCGGCCCATCGCGTCCGGTCACAATTTTTTGAGGATCGTCTGCTGAAATAGCAGAAAATGCGAACAAACCGCGCAACTCCTTCACAGCCGCCAGCACCGCAACTTCAAGGTTTCCCTCGAAGTACTTCTCGATGAGATGCGCGATGACTTCGGTGTCGGTTTCTGTCGCGAACTGATGACCTTCCCCGCTCAGACCACGCTTGAGCTCCAGGTAGTTTTCGATGATCCCGTTGTGAACAACAACGATCCGCCCCTTGCAGTCACGATGGGGATGCGCATTTTCTTCGGTCGGCCGGCCATGTGTCGCCCAACGCGTGTGGCCCAGACCGTAGCTACCACTGATGGGTTCCTTGCCCAGAAGCAGTTCCAGATTGACCAACTTGCCTTCCGAGCGACGCACGACAACCTCACCGTCGCTAACGATCGCGATACCAGCCGAATCGTATCCACGGTACTCAAGGCTCCGAAGACCCTCCAGCACCAGCGGGACGGCATCACGATTACCGATGTATCCGAAAATTCCACACATAAGAGCCGCTCAACGCAGAGGCGCAGGGTTCGCAGAGGCCGCAGGAGGAGGAACTGAAGAAAATATCTCTATACCTCAGTGCCTCTGTGCTTAGACCTAATTCTTTCCTTTCTTTTTTCCTTTTTGCTTCATCCGGTCTTTCTTCACCACCTGGCGGCCGCGGCCAATGGCCAGGGAGTCCGGTGGAACGTCTTTCGTGATGGTGGAACCGGCACCTAGATAGGCGTTCTTTTCGATCCGGATGGGAGCGACGAGCGAAGAATTGCTTCCGATGAAAACGCCGTCCTCGATAGTCGTTTTGTGCTTGTTCACACCGTCGTAATTGCACGTGATCGTGCCAGCCCCGACATTAACATTCTTTCCGATGTCGGCGTCTCCCAGATACGTCAGGTGCATGGACTTGGTTCCTTCGTCGAGCTTAGACTTCTTGATTTCAACAAAGTTACCGACTTTGACGCTGTTCTCAAGAAGCGTCCCCATCCTCAGATGGGCGTAGGGGCCAATGCGGACATCGCTCCGAACTTCGGACTGATCCATAATGCAACCGTCCAGGATGGTGGACCCATCGCCCACCTTGGAATCTGAGATCCGGCAAAAGGACCTCACGGTTACGTCTTCGCCAAGAATCGATGCGCCCTCGATAGCGACCGAGGGGTAGATAGTGGAATCGCTTCCGATCTGCACGTCGGCGTCAATCCGGGCCGTTTCCGGGTCGAGGATCGAGACGCCGTCCGCCATGAGGGACTCACACTTTCGTCGGCGGATCTCACGATCCACAAGAGCCAATTGCTTGCGCGAATTGATACCCGACGCTTCAATAGGATCTTCAAGCGCGAACGCCCCAAAACGGTGCCCATCCCCGGAAAAAATCCTGACGACCTCGGTCAGATAGTATTCCTGCTGAGCATTGTCAGCCCCGGTTCGCTCGAGCGCGTCGAACAGAAGCTCGGAGTTGAACAGATAAATGCCGGAATTGATCTCTCGTATTGCGAGCACCTCGTCGGCACCGTCCCGATGTTCGACGATGCTGTCGACCTCGTGCTCGGAACTGCGAATAATCCGGCCATAGCCCTGCGGATCATCCATTGTCGCCACAACGAGGGACCCCGCAAACGAACCCTCACGATGAAAATCAGCCAGTCTCCGAAGAGTTGCCGGCCCGATCAAGGGCACGTCACCTGGCAGGATCAGCAGATCACCCGCATTCTGGAGCGATTCGCGCGCCGCCATCACCGCATGTCCTGTGCCGAGTTGCTGCTCCTGTTGGATGAAGTGGACCCCTTCGACCGCATCCTGAACCTCGTTGGCATGGTGGCCCACGACAACGTGAACCTCCGGAGACACGTCGCGTGCCGCCCGAACCACGAACTCAAGCATAGGCAGGCCCCCGACCTGGTGAAGGACCTTCGCCTTCTTGGACTTCATCCGGGTGCCTGCACCAGCGGCCAGGATCAATACGGTTAATTTCGGCATATTTTGAGTACAGCTTCCGCGAGAAGGTCCGCGTCGTGACGGATCACCTCACCTTCGGAAAGCAGATCTTTCTCGACGATCGTTATTCCCATCGCGCGAACACGCTCTTCATCAACTTCAACCATGTGCGCGTTCTGTTCCCTGTATTTTCGCAGAATCGCGTTCGAAGGCGAGAGCGTATTTAAGAGAACATTCGGAAACAATACTTCCCCGACGTGATCGATGATCGCTTGAATGTGGTCGCCCATCGTCATATCCGTGGTCTCAGCCGGTTGCGTCATGATGTTCTGGACGTAGATCTTGTGAGCGCCCGACGAGCGGATCGCGGACACGATCTCGCGGGGCAGGAGGTTTGCGATGAGACTGGTGTAAAGGGATCCGGGACCGATCGTAATGATCTCAGCCCCAGCAATAGCTTCCAGCGCTTCCGGCAGTGAATGGGCGTCGGGAGGATCCAATTCCAGACGACGGATGCGGCGGGGGTCCGCTGTGATACGGGTTTCGCCCGCAATCCACTCACCGTCGGCCAGCAGCGCCTTCAAGGCAACATCCGACGTTGTCGAAGGGTAGATGGTGCCTTTGATGGCGAGCACTTCCGAGGTCAGTCGGACAGCTTCGGCGAAGTCTCCAGTTACACCGGCCATCGCCGTCAGGAACAAATTTCCGAAGCTGTGATCATTCAATCCGCCGTCGGTGTCCTCACTCGAAAATCGATGCCTGAAGAGTCGGGACATGAGGGCTTCGTCTTCAGACAGCGCGACCATGCAGTTGCGAATGTCGCCGGGAGGCAGGACGCCAAACTCCTCTCTCAGGCGGCCCGAGCTGCCTCCGTCATCGGTCACTGCGACAATGACAGAGAGGTCCACGTCTGTCTTTTTCAAACCCCGTAAGAGGTTCGACAAACCGGCGCCTCCCCCGATCGATACGATTTTGGTGTCCTCTCCCATAGGTGCTGTCTCTAACGTGCAGGGCGGGAGGGCTTAATGACGAGCTCGATACGCTTTCGTCTTCGAGCCTCGCCTGTCAGCCCATGTCGGACGTGGTCAAGTCGATGAAGTCCGAATCTTGGGACAGGGACTCGAAGTCGTCGTCGTTGACCGCAAGGAAGCGGTTCTCGTCGCGATACTGGATGGCTTTCCGCAGATAGTCCAGAGCGGTTTCCCGGTCACCATTGAGCGCTGACGCTGCGGCGAGAGCGTAGTGAATATAGTCCCCCTTCGGGGACAACTTCAAGGCACGCTGCAGATGCTCAAGCGCCTTAGTGATATTTTGTCCGTTTAACTCGGCAATCCCGACCTCATAGTATTCGTCGGCGCCCTGAAGCCGTGGAGAATTTTTTGCGTCTTGGATTCGATTATTGCAGGCATGGATCAGGACATGAGCCCGATCGAGCAATTCGATTTCGTAGGGGAATTCCTTGATCAGCCCATCAAATGTTACCTTGGCCTTTGCAAATTTTTCCGATTGCATCTGCTTGAAACCGGTTTCGTAAAGCTTGAGAGCTGCGGAAAAAGTGGACAGACGTGGCCGCCGGCTGGACGTCTTCCCCTTCGACTTGGCAGACTTTTTGGTCTTCTTGGGAGCACTGGCCCGCTGCTTTGCCGGCTGTTTCTTGCTGGCCGCGGCCCGGCCTTGAGACTTTTTGGAACCGGCCTTTTGCTTAGTCGTTTTCTTTTTCGCAGCGGGTTTCTTGCTGGAAGAGGCTTTCTTTGCCGTTGAAGATGCTTTCTTCGCCCTAGATGTGGCCTTCCGCTTAGCGAAAACAGCCTTCTTCTTGGTCGATTTAGACTTTAAACTCTTGTTAGGTTTAGACTTAGATGCCGTACGGCTCCTGGACTGAGTTCGTTTTTTTGCTGCCATGATTTAGGAAGTCGCTTTATGGATAGAAGGGCCACTTATAAATGAAACCCGCAGCCAAAGTCAAGGCAGGCTCGGCTGGTACAAAGTCGTATCACCATGGCAAGGCATTCTATTAGAGTCACTTAGCCTGCTACTTGAGAAGGATTGTGGAGGCCCCAGATGGAGCTGAATCAGCGCTTGCCGCCGGACTGGCCCGCTGCCATGGTCCGGGGAGGCTGATCCGTATCTTCGGAAGTGGATTCCGATTCGGGAAGGCTCTGCAGTTTGGTCTGTATGGCAACATCCTTCGGGGCCTCGATACCGAATCGGACGCGGTTTCGGCCAATCTCCAGAATGGTGATTTCGATATCGTCAGCAATGATGATCTTTTGATTCGTTCGGCGGGCGACGATAAGCATAGGACTCCCCGGTTCGGTAGAGCACAGCGCAAACCTAAAAATACTAAAAATAACCTAAAATATAACTCGCCCTTCGTCTGACCCAGACCCGAGCGCTGGCCACACACGCCGTTTATACCCGGAGATTCCTTCTTATTTCCCTGTTTTTCTGGCAGAATATGCTCGTTTATTCATGGGTCTAAACTCAGGGTCTGAATAGACGGAAGGAAGTCGTCGCCGAACTGATGCTCAACCGTTTGGTTTGCCTCTTATTGCTGGCTGTCGTCATTTTCGTCTGGCCCGTCCAAACCCAGGAAGCCACGTCGGATTTGGAGCAGTTGAGGGAACCCGCCCGTATCGAAGCAGCGGCCGCTGCCGAATACCTCGACGAATTGTCCTACCGCGGTGTTTCTCTTGATGCCCAGGGTATTCGCGTCGAGTCCCTCGACGGCGGACTGATCATCGCCGATCACCAGGGAGACCAGGTGTTCAACCCGGCATCGGTCATTAAAGTCGCGACCTCGCTTGCCGCGCTGGAACGTTTCGGAATCGATCATCGATTTGAAACGGCGTTCTATGTTGACGGCACCATCGACGAGGCAGGCGTCCTCCACGGAGACCTGATTCTTTCCAGCGATGGTGATCCCGTGATGGGCACTGCGGATTTGACCCGGCTCGCGCGGGAAGTGATCCGTGCCGGCGTGCGGCGCGTGGATGGCAACTTCGTCATCTCCGGACCATTCACGGTCGGCAACCTGTACTCAAGGCGTCGCGTCGACCCCTACGTCGTTCGAACGCTCCGGCGTATCGGAGTGCGGGTTCCCGACGAAGTGACTCACGGCCCGGTGGTCGGCAGGCAAGTTGCCCGGCGTTTATCCGATCCTCTGCTAGGCATCCTGTTTGATCAGAATGCGCGCAGCAACAACACGACGGCGGACCGCATGGGCGAGGCAGTGGGTGGCCCCGGGGCCGTGGAAGACTACCTGATTCAGGAGGTCGGAATCCGTGCCGAGGACATCCGCATTCAACGAACATCCGGACTGCGGCGGAATCGGATTACTCCCGAAGGAACAATCATGGTTTTCCGCAAACTGACGTATTGGATGGAAAGCCACGGTTTGTATCCCGCACATGTGCTCCCTGTTGCGGGACTAGACCGCGGCACGCTACGTCTCCGATTCAACAGCCGGACACACCGCGGCGCAGTCGTCGCCAAGACGGGAACCCTGGTGTCCACCGATGACGGCGTCAGCACACTGGCTGGCATTCTCTACACCGAAGATCATGGCCCCCTGCTGTTCGCCATATTCAACACCCGGGGCCCAGTGTTGCAATACCGGAAATTTCAAGACAACTTTGTGAAGGATCTTCTCTCCGAATACGGTGGGATGCCAACCATCAACGCGTCAACGCACCGTTTCGGTAGCTGAGACTCTTTCCCCAACGATTCGGCGTATCCCTTCGAGGCCCGCTATTCCTTATCGACTCTCCGCCAGGCTCCACATCTTTTATCGCGGCATAGACAGCGCATGAGTCTGCTCAACAGTCTGGTCGTACACAGCCTGCCTTTCATACCGAAGTCTGTGGTCGGCGCTGTTTCGAAACGTTACATCGCAGGTGAAACGCTGGAGGAAGCCCTGAAGGTCGCCAAAGATCTGAATCGTCACAGCTTTATGACGACCATCGATCTATTGGGCGAAGATACGATCCACGTCGAGCAAGCCCGCCGGGCTGCAGGTGATTATCGAACCCTTCTCAACGCGATCGCGCGCAACGGCATTGAGGGGAATATTTCAGTCAAACCCACACAGTTCGGCCTGAACCTCGACATGCGCTTGTGCACCGATCTTTTCCGCGGACTCATCGAAGAAGCACGTTCGCTCGGGTATTTCGTGCGCGTTGAAATGGAAAACTCTACCTGCACCCAAGCCACCGTGGAACTGTACCGCACGCTCCTCGCCGACTATGACAATATGGGAATCGTACTCCAATCGTACCTGCACCGCACTTCGTCCGACGTCGAGGCCGTCTCTCGATTCTCTCCGAACGTCCGAATGGTCAAAGGTGTCTACATGGAACCGGAAACCATCGCGTACCAGAACGGCGACACGATCCGTATGCAGTACATAAAGTTGTCGGAAATTCTCTTGCGGGCCGGCTCATACCTTGCGTTCGCCACTCACGACCAGGTGTTGATCGAGGAAGCATGTCTCCTGGTCGACAGGCTCAAGCTCCCACCGACGGCCTACGAATTTCAGATGCTCCTCGGGGTGGGAGGAGCGCTGCGAACAAAGCTAGTGGAGTCAGGGCGGCGGATGCGCGTCTATGTGCCCTTCGGCGGCGATTGGTATCCGTATTCCATGCGCCGACTTAGAGAGAATCCAAAGATCGCGGGCTACGTCCTGCGTGCCATGCTCGGGCGAGGGTAGACAACAGCCCATGTTAATCTACGTTATTCGATGAATCGTTACTGTTCCCATTGATCACCGCATCTAATCGTTATGAAGATCGTTTTGCTGGGCACAAGTGCCGCCGTTCCGACGCTGTATCGAAGCCTGTCATCGACGGCATTGATCCGCGACGGAGACGTGTTTCTGTTCGACTGTGGCGAAGGAACACAGGTACAGCTGATGCGTGCCGGTGTGCGGCGAAGTAAAATCCACTCGATATTCATCGGTCATCTCCATGGAGACCATCTTTACGGTATCAATGGGCTGCTGAGCACCTTGCATCTGGACAACCGGGAAACGCCGCTCCGCGTGTATGGACCACAGGGAATACTGCACTTTCTTCACGCCTCGTTCAGGACGAATAGCCTCAAATTCAGTTACCCGATAACGGTTCAGGAGTTTTCGCGCGGTTTCCACGGACGCGTACTCGAAGAAAAAGAGTTTTATGTCGATGCGATGCCCTTGGATCACTCTATTTTTTGTCTGGGATGGCGCTTTCAGGAAAAAGATCGGCCCGGCATCTTCAATCTGGAACAAGCCGAAGCGCTGGGCGTTCCTCGAGGACCCCTGTTCGGCAAACTTCAGAACGGAAATTCTATAATCCTGGAAAAAGGGCAAACGATCCGCCCCGAAGAAGTGCTGGGCGAAACCCGACCCGGGAAGTCCGTTGCCTATTGCCTGGACACTCAGTTTTCAAAACGGTCTATCGAACTGGCCGAGGGCTGCACAGTGTTGATCCACGAAACGACCTTCGGACCCGATGGCGTCACGATGGCACGGGAACGGAAGCATTCCACAATGGAAGACGCCGCCCGTGTGGCCGCCGATGCAGGCGCCGGGCAATTGATCGCCACTCACTTCAGCAGCCGCTACGATCATCGTCAGGTGAAGCGGATCGCCGACGAAGCCCGCGCCACGTATGAAAACATCACGATCGCCCGCGACTTGAAAGAGATTGATATTTAAAATCGGGAAATAGGGCTCTGACCCGAATTAAGGCGAAACGAGGGTTTCGTGGGGGACAGGAACACCCTGGAGGGTGCCGCGTGCGATACCGGAAACCTGGACCCGAACGGTTTCGCCCGCTCGATGCACACCTTCAAGCTGAATCTTTTGGTTGCCTCGTGTTCGGCCGCAGTTCGGTTCTTCGATCAGGACTTCCTGAAAGCTTCCCACACGATCGGCCCGTTTCTCTCGAGCGATCGTCTCGACCCGGTCGAGGCATTCCTGGTGACGCGCTTCGACGAAGTCCTCTGGATGGCACTCCATCGAAGCCGCAGGCGTGCCGGCGCGAGCCGAGTACTTGAACACGAAACCCCGGTCGAATCGTGCCTCATCAAGTAAAGACAGGGTCTCGGCGAAATCGTCCTCACCCTCGCCCGGGAACCCGACGATCAGATCCGTGGAGATCGCGATGTCCGGCATTCTGGAACGCAGTTTTCCAATCAGCTCCAGGTAGTATTCACGCGTGTAGTTGCGGAGCATGGATTTCAGAATCGGCGTCGAACCGGACTGAACCGGCAGATGCAGTCCCTCGCACACCGCCGGTATCGAAGCCATCGCGTCGATTACACGGTCGGTCATGTAGTAGGGATGTGGGCTGACAAAGCGAATGCGTTCGACGCCGTCAATTTCGGCGACGGCCTCGAGCAGGTCTGAGAATTCGGTATCGCCGCGTCGTGAGCCGTCGCGGTGGTAGGAGTTGACGGTCTGTCCGAGGAGGGTAAACTCGCGTATGCCGGTCTCGGCCCCTCGACGCACCTGGGAAAGAATCTCCTCCATCGGGCGGTAGCTTTCCCGGCCACGCACATATGGAACAATGCAATAGCTGCAGGAATAGTTACAGCCGCGCATGACGGTCACGAAGGTCGCAACCTGATCGTTCGTGGAACCGGCCGCGTATTCCAGGTTTTCATCGGTAGGCCTGCGCTCGAGCAAGCCATCGACAATGGCGCCAAACGCTTCGATGGACTTGGCACCCACCACGAGATCGATATGAGGAAAGCGGGTTTCAAGGACTTCTTTCGTCCGTTCAGCCGCACAACCCGTTATGACGAGCTTACGGTCCGGTTGCTCGGCCTTCCATACCCGGAGTCGGCCGATTTCAGAGAATGCCCGTTCCTCGGCGTGATGCCGAACGGTACAGGTGTTCATCAAATAGACGGTAGCTTCATCCGGATCTTCGGTAGCCACGAATCCGCGGTCGTTTAAATGACGACCCATTTCATCCGAGTCCGCCACGTTCATCTGGCAGCCATATGTGCGCACGTAGTACTTCATTCCAGTCCGTTGATTCTAACCCAATTGATCTTGTCTTTAACTGCAGGTGCGATCACAGACCGCACTTACGGTTTGGTCCTATCTGCGGTAGAGTCAGAATATGCATGCGGTTCCGATCGAAGACACGATTGACCTGCACACCTTTCGACCGAAAGAAGTGCGGGCCGTTGTGGAAGAGTACTTGTATCAGGCGATCCAGCGAGGTTTCGGAGAAGTTCGGATCATCCACGGAAAAGGAATCGGCGTTCAGAGAGAAATCGTCCACGCCATCCTCACGAAACACCCGGATGTCGCCGAGTTCAGGGACCTTGGCGATCGCGGCTCAACCGTCGCCCGACTACGCTCGAGCTCCCAGACTCTGACCGAAACGTAACCCGAATCGCAGTTTCCGACGACTGATCTTGCCCGTCATTCATCACTTATCACTTTCCCCATGCTTGCAGATTGAACTTTCTAAAGCCCTTTGCTAATCTCAGTGGGCTGCACCGCCGATGGAAAAGGTGCGGTCTTGTGCACACCCGTGCCGTTGGTCCTCAGTAGCTCAATCGGTAGAGCATCCGGCTGTTAACCGGAGGGTTGTAAGTTCGAGTCTTACCTGAGGAGCTTTATTTTCAGTAAGTTGCAAGTCCTCATTTCCCTTCGATTTCTCACCGTGCCTATTTTGTGCCTACCCTATTCCCTTAAGAATCTGGAACTTCAAGAATCTAGAACTTCAACCGCACTAACAAGATAGTCAGGAGCCAAATGAGCGTACCGCTCAGTCATTTTACTGCTTCTATGACCAAGCAGCCGCTGCACCGCGAGCAAGGAAACACCCTTCATGACTGTAGCCCGTCAGAGCATTTCGTACGAAATACCCTAAAAAACTAAGAGACACTTTTCTAATCAGAACGATCTGAAGGAGGATCGAATGAGTGAGAAAGTGTCGGCAGAGAATCGGGTACGAGAGATTCGTCGAAAGACGCGCAAGAAGTACTCGTCTGAGGAGAAAGTGCGGATCGTGTTGGAAGGGTTGCGAGGCGAAGAGAGCATCGCAGAACTGTGCCGACGCGAAGGGATTCCGTCAAATCTGTATTACCGGTGGAGCAAGGACTTCCTGGAGGCGGGGAAGAAACGGCTGGCTGGGGACACGAAGCGGGAAGCGACATCGAGCGAAGTCACCGAGTTGCGGCAGGAAAACGATCAGTTGAAGCAGGTCGTGGCCGAAATACTGCTAAAGAATCGTTTTCTGAAAAAAACGTTGAACGTAACGGACTCCGAGAGCATCGATATATGAGGCAATCGGGATCTGAGAAGCTGGAGACGATCCGAGTGGTGGAAGACTCGGAGTTGTCGGTGACAGCGACCCTCCGGGAGCTGGGCGTCCCCCGCAGCACGTTCTACGGTTGGTATCGACGATACAAAGAGCGTGGCGCAGCCGGCTTGTTAGATCGGCATTCCGGCCCCGGCTTCTGCTGGAACCGGATTCCGGGACCGGTGCGGGAACAGGTGGTCGAAACCGCGTTGAACCACCCGGAAGCCTCACCGCGGGAACTGGCCTGGCAGATCACCGACACCCAGGACTACTTCATCTCCGAATCCAGCGTGTATCGGATTCTGAAGAGATGCGACCTGATCACCAGTCCCGCATACATCGTGATGACGGCCAGCGATCACTTCCAGCAGCCAACCCGGCGTGTGAACGAACTCTGGCAAACTGATTTCACTTACTTCAGGGTCGTCGGTTGGGGTTGGTACTACCTGTCGACCGTGCTGGACGATTACTCTCGCTACATCATCGCCTGGAAGCTCTTTCAAACCATGGCCGCATCTGACGTTCAGGACACGCTGGACGTTGCACTACAGGCGACAGATGTCGGACAAGTACAAGTCCGGCACCGACCGCGATTGTTGAGCGACAACGGCCCCTGCTACGTATCGCACGAACTCAAAGACTATTTACAACGTCGTGGTATGGAACACACCCGGGGTGCGCCCTATCACCCGATGACACAGGGCAAGATCGAACGCTATCACCGTTCGATGAAGAACGTGGTCAAGTTGGAACACTACTATTATCCGTGGGAACTTGAGCAGGCGATCGCGCAATGGGTCGAACACTACAACCACCATCGGTATCACGAATCTCTGAACAACGTGACACCGGCTGACGTGTTCTTCGGGAGGGATCAGCAGATCCTTGCACGTCGTGACCAGATCAAAAGAAAAACGCTGGCTCGACGCAAAATCGAGAACCTTAGGATTGGAGTGGTATAACTTCAAAACCGTCTCTTAGCTAAATGGTCTTTTTGTCCGAATTATTCTGACGACGTACACGGTCGAAACCAACCACAAGGATCCATCCTCATCACTTTGAATCTTGATGGCCACGCTGAGCCCCTTCAACTCCGACAACGGCATTTGAGCCCAGTCATGGCTACATCCAGAGAGCAGCGAGAGCAATTGCGACTTGTGCTCCTTGGCCAAGGCCATCACGTCAGCCGGTAGCGGTTCCAGCGCCCGGAATTTCAACTTGTCGCCCTGTGCGACTACGGAACCCCCTGCGTCGTGGATCCGCTCTAAGACTTCCTGCGCAGTCATAATTCGTCCTCCCAAACAGTACCCTTTCCCTCGGATACCCCGTTCTCACACGTAACATGCGTAACATCGCTGATTTCATGCGACTTGTCGTTTTCTGTACCCGTAACATTTGCTCCAATTGTTACGGGTTGAGAATCCTCCAAGCCATTTGTTTTGTTCGTTGTTACGGGTGTTACGGTTTTAAGGGGGAGGTAGCGGATAAAGGCATCCTCGAACCACGAGAGTTCGTAGCCTCTCGCCAATCCAGAACCGAAACGAATCGGCTTCGGGCGGATGCCGAACGGCTTCAGAAGCCTAGCAATTTGGAGCGACGTAATCGGATTCCCCTTTCTCCACTCCGGCCACGGATGTTCTTCTATTTTTCCCAAGTCCTCGACAAGACTGGCAGATTCGATACGATCGACGGCGCGTTCTTTGAAGATTGCTTTGATGTCGGCAAGCAGTAGGGTTCGGGCAGACTCTTCGTCTTCACCTCGTGCGCCCGATAATTCCAAGGCAGCTATCCGCGCCAGTTGCGGCCATCTTCCGCCCGCGAAATCTGCGATAGAAAGCAACGGGCGCCAATTATCCTGTGCCCTGTCGTCCAGACTTTCGGGAACTGCGGGGTCAGACGATGTGATGTCCATGCGGTGATCGTCTGCCCATCGTGCAACCTTCCGCCGGATCGGTTCTAGTTCATCGGATAAACGGTCAAACTGTATGCGATCCACGGACTCACTGGCAGTTCGTCGCCGCATGGAAATCGCAATGGACCTGTCCATCAAAGTCTCTGGCAACTTGCCTATACAGGCGATGGCTTTTGGACACCACGTGCTAAACACCGTCGGGGTATGGTCGTCGCCCGTTGTGCGTAGGACTCTTGCTGTTGACTTCCTATGGCCGCTGTTTAGGATGCCGCGCAGTTCATCATGGGAGCCTAGGAACGTGTCGGCCTCGTCAATTAACAATGTTGGCTTGAACACTTCTACTGCCCGGAATATCGCCGCCGGAGTGCAATTACTAGTCGGTAATGGCCGCGCGACCAGCATTGATGTCAGTTCCAGGAGCGTCGTCTTGCCACATCTTTTTTCCGGACTCAGGATTCCGAGGTTAGGACAGACACCAAAGCTGTCGAAGATATAGGTGAGGAGTATCCACAGCGTGATCGCCGTAATGGACTCGTCAGACACGACGACGAAGCGGCGAATCGTTAGCGCGATCGTATTTAGGAGTTCGCCCAGGTTCACGGCATCCGGCCAAGGCTCCGGGTCCGTTAGCACTAGCCCTCCTTCTGTCTCTTCTGAATGTGACTTCGGACGACGTTTCAGCACCTCACCGTCGAGCGTTCCAACGCGGACACCGAGTCGCTTTGCAACCGATTCCCGGCGGCGGTCATACTCGATGGGAGACAACAATGCGAGTCCTTCGAAGACATCCTCATCAGCCTGTGATAGGCACGCCAGTTCCGACATTTCTTCTGCTGTCGGTTCAGGCTGCTGCATGTGCCACCTCCTTGTGCTCCCGCCATACATCAAGGTGCTGACCTGCGTCTTTCAGGCTCAGCCGGTCGAAGTCGTACTTCAGTGCCGTCGTCGTGTGATACGCAGTTGCCAGCGCAGTCCACGCAGTCTCCGAGTCCGGATCAATGGCGAGAAGGATGCCTGCGTCAGCGACCAGACTGTCGGTGCGCCTCATGGTGAGGCATACCTGCGTCAGAGTCCGCTGTCTCCAACGTTCGAGACCTATCAGGGCACGTTGCCTCCGTTCAGTCGCTGGGTCAGGTTTCTTAGCCACTTTAGGCGAATCGAAAAGATCTGAGAGCGTGAGGCCAACGGCTTTAACCATTTCTTCGGCCGTAGACCCACCGAAGTCGTGGAGGAGAAGTTTTCCGTGCTGCTCGTCGTACCTTGCCGATCCAGATGGGTGCTTGTCCTTACGTGTGGGCACGCTGAAGATCCAGCGGTTCCGTGCTACTTCTTTGAAGTAGTCGGTTCGGGAAAGAAACCGTTTGGCTGTAGTCACTGGGACGACTCGCTGAAGCGCTCGATCAGTTCGCGAATGTCCGAAACGCGTCAAGCTGTAGTTCGGGGGCCAAGCTTGACGGGTTTTGGGTATCGTCCGGCTCGAACGCCGTCCCACCAACTGGAACGGCCGACTGGGATGACCTGCAAGATTTGAGGAAGGCGTACAAATCCGATTTCGGGGAGTGAGGTTTGGACCTTTTCGATTGTCATGGGCCAAGGTTGGCCCACATGAGTCAGAAAATTAGTTAATCAAATTGGACGAAGTTGCTTAACCGCCAAGGCAATACTCTCCTTCAGTTCGCCCTTTGGTCTGGTCAACTTCAGTCTGCGCAGTTCTCCCTTCAGGCGGTCATCATCCCATTCGACGGGAGGATCGAAACACATAAGTAGCTCAAGAATTTCGCTGTTGCTTAGCATCATCAACCCAGATTCGAGTTCCGGGTTGAGGAGCGGTAACGGCCAATTCAAGAATAAGAACATCTTCGTTTGAAGACTCGATAGCAAGCGTTTGTCCAGTGAACGTTTGCTTTGTCCACACAGAGAACCCATGATTTCTCCAAGAAACCGCTGGTCGTCCTCTATGATGGCCGTTCTGCAGCGATCTTGGATCTTAGGATCCAGCCGCAGACAATCTGGAAACACAGATGCAATCTTGACCATCCCAGCGTCACCTTGATCGGTGATTTCATAGTGGCGCTGGCTGAACCTGAGGACGCAGAAAAAGTCGAGCAGCCTAAACGCTGTAATGCCACGGAGTGCGCTCGTGTCTAATCCATTCCATCGTGCCGCCAGAACAATGTCGGCGAGTTGATCGAAAGTCTTGATCATGCGCGGATCCTCACAACCTTCGACTGCATTGCTGTCGCGAACGTTGCCCACGTCTCCATCAGATTGCGTCTCTTCTCGAACAAGTCTGTCCGGCGATAGGCCGCTTCAGTCTTGTCCTTCACAACGTGGGCGAGCGCTGCTTCAGTGGCGGTCCGCGGGTAGTTCGTGCGTTCTTCAGCCCAGTCCCGAAAACTCGACCGAAAGCCGTGGGCTGTAATATCGGCACGATCCATGCGCCTCAGTGTCATCAAGAACGCCATGTTCGAGAGAGGCTTGTTCGGTGTCTGGCCGGGAAAGATCAGTTCACCTCCATCTGAAATCTGTTTTGCCGCTCTGAGTATTTCTAGGCATCGCAGGCTCAACGGTACGCGATGTTCTCGACCGGCCTTCATCCGGGAGGCAGGGATACGCCAGGTTTTTGTCTTCAAATCGATTTCGGGCCAGGTGGCGCTGATGACTTCGTTTGTCCGGGCAACCGTCAATATGAGAAATTCGAAGGCCAGCTTTACAGACTCACGGGAAGCGCTCTGACAAATGGCATCGATGAAAGTTGCAACCTCTTCGTAAGGCAGAGCGGAAAAGTGTCGTCGAGTGGTTGGTTGCTTCGGCAGCACCATTTTCAGACCATCTACCGGATTGTCGCCCGACCGGAAGCCTGAGGCTTTGGCCCAATCGAAAACGGCCCTAATCCGCTGGCGCACCCGCCGCGCAGTTTCCGGCTTCGTCAACCAGAACGGTTCCAGCGTCTTCAGTACATCTGAAGTCTCTACGTCATCCAGTCGTTGATCGCCGAACATAGGAAACACGTAAACTCTCAGTGTGTTTATCCACTGCAAGGAGTGTTTCGAGTTCTTGAAAGATGGGGCCAAACGGGCGTGTACCTTTTTCGCTGCCTCCTCGAATGTAGGCACAACGCGGCGCTCCTTGCGACGTTCAGCCAGCGGATCGCCGTTCGACCGGGCGATCTTTCTTAAGCGCGCGGCTTCTTCGCGAGCTGCAGCCAAGGGTGTGACCGACAGCCCACCCAACCCAATGTCGCGACGCTTTCCACGAACGATGGTCCGCAGTATCCATTGCTTGGATGAACCTTTAACAACAAGATAGAGTCCGTTGCCGTCAGCGTACCGACCTGGCTTGGAGACTGTGCGGACTCGAGTTGCGGAGAGCCCTTTTTCGATATGTTTGCCTTTGCTCTTTGGCATGCGACCCCACATTCGGTCCCACATTTCTAGTGCGATTTCTTTGGATTGTATCGGACGGTAGTAGACAGAAGAGGGGATAAAAAGTCCTAAAAATAGGGGTTTGTCGGATCTTTTCGGATATTATCGGATCTTAGGCAGGCGGACTCTTCCTCCGCTTTGTTTCTTTAGTTTACTGCTGGGTGCTCGTCGGGCGTTTCCGGTGCCGGATCGGGCACTGTAGTGAAAACTGTAAGGACTTCTTTCATTCCCGTGCGCTTTTCGGCTTGTTTCACCTTTTCTACTTCGGCGATTTCCTTGGCTGCATTGAAAGCTTCCAGGCGCTTCACTGTTTCAGCTTGGTGCTGCTCCTGAGGGTGGGCGTACCGCATAACCATATTGAGCTTGCTGTGACCTAGCAGAGCCGCCAGTGTCGTTAGGTCCACACCCGCCTCTGCCGCCCGTGTCGCCCAGGTGTGCCGACAGTCGTACAGTCGAAATGGGCGGACCTTGGAGTCTCTCAGTGCAGACTTGTGGCCCTTGTCAACGGTCGTGATGTATCGCTGAGGGTCTTTCCGGTGAGGAAACAGGTAACCGTCTTTCTGAGCTTCCATTCGCCGCTTCAGGACAGCGAGAGCGGTCGCTGTCAGCGGAATCCGCCTCCGGGCCGCTCTTGTCTTTCCGAAGCGTACAAAAACGTAGCCTTGGACAAGCTCGACGTTATCCACTCGAATCTTGTACACCTCTTCGGGGCGCATGCCCGTTTCAAGGATCAAGGCCGCCGAAGTGGACTCATGGAAGGTTTCCGATCATCGTAAAATAAGGTTCAGCGACGACGGCTGGTGGGGTGTGGGTTGTTGTGATTTGTTGGGATTTCCGTTCTTCACTTCATGAAGGCAGGCCTGTCATCGGCAGGAGCCGGGAGTGCTGGGTCTTTTAGCGGCATGATCCAAGAAGCGGGCATCAGGGAACGCTCCACCGCGGCCAGGTCTATTTCTGGGTCAACCAACAGTTGCTTTTCTCTGCCCTGGAGGGACGCCTCCGCCAGTACCTGGACTTGAATTTGGTCGTAGCCCCGGCTACGAAATTCCTCAGCGATAAAGTGAGCGAATTCCCGAATCATATCCGGGTTAGAAGACATCTTGCGCTCCTGCCAGGAGGGAAGAACCAGCCCGGGTACGACTCTGTAGGCCTTACGTTCGACCGGATCGACCGCAAAGAATTCCGTTGTCCTCTCCCGCTTGCTGCGAACCATCATGTGCCAGGAAAAGTTGTGACCTTCCTCGGTCCAACTCACGTTTCCCGGGTACAAAAAGTGGCGAAGTGGCACCAACAATTGCACGATAAGGTAAGGCCTTAGTGACCAACAAAGAGCATCATGTGAATGTGCACTCCCGGGTTGTGGCACCAACAATTGAAGTAAAGTCACGAGCGAAGTCTGTTGTCTGCGAAGGTCGAGACCGGCGCTCAGAGTGCCCTACCCTAGCCCCAAAACAAGCGCATAACCAGTCCGCCGAGGCCCAGTTCGCGCCGATAGAATTCGAGGCATAGAATCCCGTTCCCGGATGGCCTGTTCCAGGTATCGAGTTTCTGTTGAATCTGTTTCAGTTCAGCCTCGCTGGTGTTGGACGGTTGACAGAAACCGGGACCTCGATCGCCCGGGCTCAGAGTCATGATCGGGTCAACATCGCAGAGGCTGACGCAACACATCCACCCCGCGGAACAAGACCGGCAACCACCGGTTCCAGGCCAGGATCCGGAACAGAATGCGCCGCCCGGTGCGCACGAGTTGGCACGGCACAAGCATGAAAGCGTTCAAGAAGGTTTTGAACTCCATGCGCAGCACGGTTTGCTTCTCAGCCTGATATTTTTGGCCCCAACGTCCGGTTTCGGGAAGCAGCAATGCAAACCACGCTTTCAGTGTCCAGGCCAGTGACGCGATCACCATGTAGGCCCAGTTGCTGGTCTGATCTCCGACCGGCATCCGCAACGCCTGAACGCCGTTCTTCAACTGCTCAATGAGATTCTCCTGATTGCACCGTTGATTGGCACGCATCACAATCTGGTCGGCCGGATCCGAACGGTTGGTAATGTAGAAGAAGTACCGGATGTCGTCAAACAACACCTGCTCTCCTTTGGCCACCGACAGATTCTTCCGCACCACGACGACACGGTAGTCCCGATCGCAGGCTCCGGGTCGATACCGAAACTCGGCCACATCCTCACCCTGCAAGCGGATATTGTCGAAACCGCGCTGCCGAACGATCTCTTCCTTCACGTTGTCGGGACGTTGGCGCGGTTCGGTCGCCACGTCGTATTTCGCGGGCCGTTCCAGGCGCTTCCACTGGCGCGGCTCCAGTTCATCGGCCCGGGCCTTCAGGTTCGCCATCGCGTCAATCCCGAATATGAAACCCACCTGCTGGTCGTCCCATCCGTCCAGATGCCGGGTCTGGCTGAAGTCCGTGTCCCCGCGCAGCAGGATCTGGCGAAACCCCGCATGCCGGCACAATGCGATGGCTTGGTCGAACCGGACCGCGGCTCCTTCATGCGACGGCCGGTTGCCGCTACGATTGACCAGATACAGCGGTTCGGCGGTGTTGGCCAGCGAGATCATCAGCGGGTGATATCCCCACGTCCCGTCGTAGGCCACGTCCATCCCTTGCTTGCATTCCCCCGTGGTTTCGGCCAGTGTCCCGTCCGCGTCCAACACCGCTTCTTCGAAAAACGCCGCCGGTTGCTGTCGCCAGACTCCGAGCCGGACTTGATTGGTTGCCTCCATCAGACACTCCACGTCGTCGGCCTCGAATCTCCGGCAGAAGTCTCCCGCCGTCGTCGGATCCGGAATCCGTTGCGCTCCCAGCGCATCCAGATACACCGCATCGTTGCGCCGCAGTTCGATGTCTTCCAGGCACGTTCCTCCGCTCAAGGCGTTGTAGGCGATGTTCAGCACGTGATCCGACTCGTGATACGGCAGGTGCCGCTTCAACACATGCACGCCCTTGTCGATGGCTTCGATCAGCCCGGTCCGCCGCGCCACCAGTTGCATCGTCCCGATACCACCAACCGATGTGCCCCGCGTCCGCTCTCCCATCTCGTACTGAATGTTGCTCGCCGAAAACATCGGCTCTACCTGATCCGTCCAATGCCGGTCCCCAAGCCGACGTTCGATTCGCCGCTTGCGGTTCCTCATGTTCTTGCGCGTATAATCGTTCATCTGAAATGCCTCCTTTTCCGAAGAATCTGTTCAAGGTTTTTTTCGCACGGAGACGGGGCATTTCGGGTACTTCCGCTCTTATTGCACTATCATTTCCTCGTCAATCACGCTTGTTCAGGGACTAGCGTGCCTCGAGGTGGTTCGGTCCCTCCGCAGTGCGGTTGTTCCTGAGCCAGACCGCATCCTCTTGAGAGGATTTTCCCGGAAAAAACGAACGAGCAACCGAGGCCAGTCAGGGCGGAAGAAGAGCATTGTGGCGGCAATCATGAACCAGGGGAAGATGCCGATGTCGAAAAGCCTCGCGTTGGTCACGTGAAAGGTTGTTGCTGCCACAAACGCCAATAACCGGGTTTTTCTCCAGAGCAGCAGGGGAACCACCAGCAGATCCAGTAACAACCCTCCATAGCTGAACAGGGAAACCATCCAACCTTGCGTGAAGTACGGCCCGATGATGGGGAAGTCGGTCCGACTGGCAAGGAGCTCCTGAATGGTGCCTGTTGAAAGCCAGTCGCTGTTGAGCTTGGCCAGTCCTCCGTAGAAATAGACGATTCCGATCTGCGCTCGCAGCAGCCACAGGGACCAGGCCGGCGCTGTGTCAGAACGAATGCCGGACCGGCGCCACGCATCCAGTGAGAAAGCCCGCTGGGTCGGAAGGAAGATCAGTAGAAAACTGACAAGGCAGATGAGGTAGAAGTGATTCAGATAGCGGGCCTTTTCCAGCAGAAACATGTAGGTAAATGCCAGGAAAAACAGAGTGGCACTGACCCGGTAGAAGAGGCCCAGGGCGATCAAAACAGCCAATATGCCCAGGACGTAGAAATATAGGTACATCCCATCGCCGGGCAAGGGCTTGACCCAGTCAAACCCCCAGTAGCTGAAGTGGAATCTGGGCTCGATCCAGATTAGGGAGATCCAATCGTGGCTGAAATAGCGCCACACTTCCCACACCATGACGACGCCAAAGACAATGCGGAAGTAGACCAGGGAGGCAATATCCACGGGTGCCAAAAGACGTTCCCGGAAGCTGTGTGGAACGTTTTCGTTCCGGTTGTCAGGACCCTCTTTCATCTATTCCGAAACTGTGCCTTTTCAACGCCGCCGATCGCGTCCGGACAATCTCCATGGGCTTGGCGCGGGTCTAGGCAAGCTCCTTGATTTTCACGTTGGCGAACAGAACCACACCGTTAGCATGGTGCTTCTGAAGGGCGATGTAGCCCGCCTCAGAATAGCGATTGTCAGGATCGATCCATTCCAGAGTCTTTTCGCGATTGATCCATTCTGTGATGTGCTGGTTTACGATTCGTGCCCGCTGTTGAATCCCTTTCCCTTCATGGACCTCAAAAAACGCCTTCGGATTCCAGCCCCCTGTTGTCTCCACCAGCAGATCGCCGGTGGTCAGGCTGTCAATTCCACAAGTCGGCTTCTTGATATCGTCGGAATCGACCTGAAATTCGCACCCACGGGGGAAGTTTGTTATCGGTTCGATCGCACGCAGAAACACGCCGGAGTTCCCATAGCATTTCTTGGGAATAGACTCATCGTAGTCGCATACGGTCCAGGACAGCTCAAAGTTTTTGTAATTATTCTCGGTGAAGAGATGACCCGGCCCGTCGCGGGAAATGGCGATACCCTCCTTGACTCGCCGGTCTCCTTTCTCGGATTCCCAACTCTCAAGGTGATTTCCATTGAAAAGAAGCTTCCAACCTTCCCCTTTCTGCTGTGCAGTGAGAGTGTTCAAAGGATCCTGCGGAGCATTGGTAGGAAACCGTGCAGCAGAGTGAGTCAGTCCGACGATGGCAAGGCCGAACACACTCAACATGAGTTTCTTCAGCACGCCATCGATTCTAGCAATAACGTTGTGGGAAAGGTGGCCATATTGTGCGTCGTCAGAATAATGCGCACAAAAGCGCTGTTTTGCTAAGAGACGGTTTTCAAGTTATACCATTCCAGTCCATGAAATTGGCGATCCGACGTTGGGTCAGCGTTCGGCGCTTGATTCTCTCCCTACGGAGAGGATTTCCTGCTGATGGCCAAAGAACACGTCCGTGGGCGTCACTGTCGCTCGAGGGAATGGGGACATATGGTATCGATTATCCTCGCGAGGTTGGGAACCAGGACGGAAAAGGCATTGCCTCGGCTGTGTTGACTTGAGCCAGAGTCGATCCGACGAAGACGAGTCAGACCAATCCCGCACACAGTCGCATTCGCATTGGAGACTCGTTTCGGTTCCCAATCCTTTCATAGGAAGAAGCAAAGCTCCAGAGCGTGGCAGGGGAGTGGTGGCACAGCGGGCACGCGCTCATATCGGCATGATGGGCCGTCAATATCCGTGCCCGACCACACGTTGCTGGTCTTTTGTGTCGCTCCACTGGAAACGGTCCCGGGATCTCGAATTCCCCGTCTTCCGTCCTTGTCTCTGGTCTCTTCTCGCTGAGACTGCGACAATGTGCTCTCGTATACTTCCGGCAGATGAGACGGAGGAGAAAATGCATACATATAAACGCTCATGAATGATCGTAACCAAGCTGACTGTCTCATTCTCGATATCGATTGGCTGATTACGGTCGATGAGGAACGGCGCGTCATTCGCGATGCAGGCATCGCGATCGGCGACGGGCGGTTTCGGGCAGTCGGAAAGTCTGTGGATATTCGAGCATCATGGCAGGCGGATCAAATCGTTGATGCCAGCGGGATGGTGGGTCTGCCAGGGTTGATCGACAGTCACCTCCATTCTTCGTTTCAACTTTCCCGGGGTCTGGCGGACGAGGTGGCGACACGCGCGTTTCTCTTCGAGCACATGTTTCCCTATGAAGGCGTCATGTCCGAGGAAGATATCAACGTGAGTGCCCTCTTTGCCGCCATGGAACTTTTGCGCAATGGCGTAACGTGCTTCGTGGACCCGGGAAACTACTATCCGGTGGCTACAGGAAAGGCGGTTCTCGAGACCGGAATGCGGGCGGTTCTTGGGCGCAGTGCGTTTGATCGAACACAGGCTGTTGCCGGAATTCTTCCGGAAAGCATGATTGAGACCACAGAGCAGGCGCTCGACCGCACTGAAGCGCTGATCGAATTCGTAAACCAGGACCAAAGCGGTCGATTGCGCGCCAGCGTTTCGTTTCGGGGCTTGACCAATTCAACCGACGGGTTGATAGAGGGATGTAAGGAGCTTTCCGATAAGTACTCATGCATTCTTCAGACGCATGCCTGCTTCAATTACTCCACGCACGACGACTCTGTCACCCACTTTGGGGTTTCGGAGATCGAGCGGCTTGAGAATCTGGGAGTGTTAGATGAGCGAATTCTGCTAGCCCATTCCGGGTGGTTGGAACCGCGGGAGGTCGCAATCATTGCTCGTCGGCGCCCTAATCTCGTGGCGGCTCCGAGTTCCAGTCTTCACAATGGCTACGGCAATTTTACCCGGGGACGCCTGCCGGAACTGATGGAGATGGGTGTCAATGTGGGCATCGGTTCCGATCACGCCTGTTCTGGGATCACCGACATCGTTCAGGAGATGCGCCTGTTTGCGGGTGTTTACAAGGAACTGGCCATCAATCCCCGTGTGGTTCCACCGGAGCAGGTGGTGGAAATGGCGACGGTCAACGGGGCGCGTTGCGCAGGCCTGGAGGGCGAAATCGGTAGCGTGGAAGTTGGAAAACAGGCCGATTTCGTCTTGTTCGATACTCGCTGGCCCGAGTGGCGGCCACTCTACAATCCCGTTTCGAATCTCGTCTATTCGGCAACGGGCAACTCCGCCTCCGAAGTGTTCGTGACGGGTGAACGGGTCGTTACCAAGGGGCACTTGACGCGTGTCGATGAAGCGGAAATTGACGTCCAGGTTGAGAATTTCGTATCGCGCCTGAGCAGTAAGTTGGATGTGGCGCAGCTTGTCCACACGCGTTGGCCTGTGGTGTAGCAGTCCGTGGCAGAAGTCTTGAGGGCCGCGTTACGGCCAAACGGGCCCGGATCCAAATCCCAGACTATTTATTCCCGCCGGTTGATCATCGACTCGTAGACAACAGATTCGTAGCGCTGCTCTGCGGTCGAAGGGTAGTCGCAGATCGCTTTGCTGCGGTCGTAGACCTTGGCCTGGAGGAGAGTGTCGTTCGGCCGGTAGCCGATGCCCTTGTCGTCGATGCCGGGCCTCTCGATCAGATTCTCGATCGTAAAGAGTGTTTCGTTGCGGTCCCCGGCTGTGCGGTGGTGTTCCCGGCTCATGATGATGGCTTCTTCGGGACAGGCGTCCACGCAGAAGCCGCAGTAGATACACCGCAACATATCGATGTTGAATTGTTCGGGGAATTTTTCGATTTCCGGATTCGGATGTTCTCCGGCTTCGATGTAGATACACTCCGCCGGGCAGGCTGTCGCGCACATATAGCAGGCGACGCATTTCAAGCTGCCATCGTTCCTGACTGTCAGGATATGCGTTCCCCGAAAGCGATCCGAATACGGCCGGCTCTTTTCGGGGTATTCGATAATCGGGCTGTCACCTTTAAACAAACTGCGTAACAGGTGCCGCAGGGTGACACCAAAAGCCAGGAACGTCCGCCAAATGGCAGAGGGCTCTGCCCCGGCCTGAGCGGTGACGTTAATGACAGGAACTTCGACAGCGTAAGGTCCACTCATCCCAGAACCTCTTCAGGCAGCTTAGCGGCCTCTTGTCCCGGACGTCCCACAGGAAGAGCGCCGAGCGGTCCGATCAAGTCATAATTCATTTCTGCATAGCGCGGAACGTCGCTTGCAATTGCCTCGAATATGGCGGCAGGATCGTCCGCAACTCTCTCCCCGCTCAACCGCAACATTGTCGCCATCAGACGATGCAATGGCCAGATATTGCCCGTCGTTTTGATCCCACAGTTAGCGATCTGAACGCGGCCAGCGTAGTTGGTGTACGTTCCGGTCTCTTCAGACCACGCGGCCATCGGTAACAGGATGGAAGCCTTACGCGCCCATTCAAAGTCAAATGGTGTGCTGACCACGCAGAATTCCACGCTTTCAAGAATCCGCGCAATCTTACTCGCGATCTCTTCCGGATCGGAATCAACCAACTGCGGGTGAAACGCGATCCAGATACCCCGGACGGTCTTCTTCTTCCGCCCGCGTGAGGAGCCCGTCCAGTCCTCCGAGTTCTGTATCCAGTCCGAGATCCGGAGCGCCTCGTGTGTTCGGGTGCTTGTCGCGACGCCGGAGCATGTCGTCCTGCTGGACTTCGTACAAGAGGGTCTCTTCGGCGAGTCGGAAATCGACGCGCCCTCGAAAATACTGCTTCATCAAATACAGTGCTTCGTTTGTGCTGATCGCGCTGCTCAGGCCGGCAAGCGATGTCTCACCGTGCGCCTCTCGTATTGCTCCGAACCGGACGTGAGCCTCCTTGAGCGCGTCTTCGATTCCGAAGACCGCGCCTCCAACCGAGGCGTCCCTCAGGCGTGGCCAATTCTCAAGGGCATGGAAACTCAAGCGCCCTTCATCACACAGCCAACTTTGCTTGACTTCCGGATTGCGCCGTCCGACGGTTCGGTAGACGACACCGTCCGTTGCGGAATAGCCGGGAGTGCCCCCGCCCTGCGGGCGTGCGGAGTGATCGATGCGCAGGTTGCAGCCGGTGCTGCACCCGCCGCAGACCGATGGGGTTCCCCTGAGGAACCACGACCGGACCTTAAACCGGAAATCAGAGCTTGTTAACGCACCGACCGGGCATACGTCGACGACGTTGATCGAATAGGGATTGTCCAGGGGTTTGTCCTGGTAGACAGCGATTTTGGAATTGTGGCCGCGTCCGAACACCTGGAGCTCCTCAGTTTTCGTCACGTTCCGCGTGAAACGTACACAACGGGTGCAGAGGATACAGCGCTCCTGATCGAGCTTTACGGTGGGTCCCAGATCAAAAGCTTTCATCCGGCGTGTCTTTTCGCCAAGCGGATAACGGCTGTCGTGTTCCCCGTGTTCCATGTAGTAGTCCTGCAGCCAGCACTCGCCGCTCTGGTCACATACGGGGCAATCGATGGGATGATGGAGCAACAGGAATTCCATCGCGTAGCGCACGGCTTGCTGAACCCGCTCCGTGTCGGTTCGAACCACCATGCCGTCACGGATCGGCGTGGCGCAGGCAGGCATCAGTTTGGGCGCGCCCTCGGCTTCCATCAGACACATCCGGCAGCTACCCTCGATGCCGATATCAGGTGGTAGCAGTAACGGGGAATTCGGACGCCGACGTCATCCGCGACCTGGATGACCGTCTTGCCCTGATCGACCTCGTACTCCTCACCGTTGAGCGTGATCTTCGGCATGACCGTCTACATTAACATGGAGCAGCGACTTATTTTTCGATGGGAAGCTCGGCCCGGTTGCCCCATTCTCCCCAGGATCCCAGATAGTTACGGACCCTTGGATAACCGATCAAACGCAGGGCCAGGTAGGTGTTGGCGGAACGATATCCCCCCTGACAATAAGGGATGACCTCACGATCCGGAGTCACACCGATTTCTGCATATTGGGCCGAGAGATCTTCCCCAGCTTTGAACCTTCCGTCGGTGTTGAGGTTGTTTGTCCATTCCAGGTGCACGGCGCCGGGAATACGGCCACCGCGTGCCGATCGGACCAGTGTGGCATTGTGTTCGGCTTCGGTCCGGGCGTCCACAATGGCCGTTTCGTCCTTCCCCAGTCGTTCAAGAACATCGTCCGCCGTCGCGAGGAGATCGCGCTGGGTCTTGGCTTTGAAGTTTCCCCGCGCCGAAGCTTTCGCGTCCTGTGTCGTTTCCATTCCAGCTCCGGACCATGCCTGGAAACCCCCATTCAACAAGCGCACATTGGCATGGCCGAAGAACTCCAGAAACCAGAAAAGACGTGACGCGCGTTCGCCGCTGATACGGTCGTAAACCACCACGCGGCTATCGGTCGATACACCCTTGGCACCGATCAGGTGCTCGATAATCCAGAGGAACGCGGCCAAAGGATCCGGGCGCGTGTCGATCAAGCTGATGCCGAAAATGTCCAGACTCCTCGCTCCTGGAATGTGTCCGTTGGCAAAGTCTTCTGGAGGTCGCAAGTCCAGCACTACGAGGTCGGTGTCGGCCGCGCGCTTGTGCAGTTCCTCTGGTGAACAGATCAGATGGGCGTTTTGGTAGTCCATGGTCCTCGTGAAGTTAAGGTTTAAAGGTTAATCGCTTCCAGAATCGCCCTCAATTCTCCCAGCGAGCCAATCGTATAGCGGGGCTGAAAGTGTTGGGGGGTCCATTTCTGAAGGCCGGTATCGATCCATACCGAATCCATGCCGACCCCCCCAGCTCCATCCACGTCGATGTCCAGCCGGTCCCCGATGAAAAGCGCATCAGCGGGAGCGATTTCCAGCCGTTTCAGGGTGACATTGAATATTTGCGGATGGGGTTTCCGCCAGCCGAGTTCGTCCGACACCGCAATGACCTCGAAGATATCGCGTAGGGCATGTCTTTCCAAGCATTGGTAGAGCGTCGGCGAGTAATCAAAGTTGGATATCATCGCCAGCCGGTAACCTGCCTGAAGTGCCCATTCCAGCAGCTGGTGGTTCTCGGTGCGAATTTCAAGCGCCGGCCCGAAGTGTTCCATGTGGGTTTCGGCCAGCCGCTCGGGAAAGTCCGGGGCAAATCCCGCGACATCCTTTCCGAGCAGTTCCAGCATGATCCGGAACCGGTCGGCACTCGGAATCTCCCTGAGGTTTGCCTTGCGCCGACGGTAGGCTTCGGCCGAGCTTTCAAGAAATGCGTCTACAAAATCTTCGAATCGGAGTTCTCCGTCTTCCTGCGTATAGACTTCATACACCTTGGGAGCTGTTGTGTGTACGATGGCTTCTCCGATATTGTGTCTGGGAAGCCGTTCCCTATCGATGTGAATGACTGTATCGAAAGCATCGAATATCAAAGTTGAATAGTTTTTCATTTTTTCGTTAGAATCGAGGGTCATTGTAGCAGCCTCAATCAGTCCGGATCCGGAGGGGCCAGAGCCTATTAAGCAAACGTCTTTTATATGATCAGCGTTCAAAATCTCACCAAACGTTACGACACGACGACAGCGATCGCTGACGTCAGCTTCAGCGTCGAGGCCGGCGAGGTGCTTGGTTTCCTCGGTCCCAACGGTGCGGGAAAGACTACGATGATGCGGGCCATCACAGGTTTCCTCCCGCCATCGGCAGGCCGGATTACTGTCGATGGGTTTGATGTCTTTGAGGACCCACTGGAGGTACGCAGCCGCATCGGCTACCTCCCGGAAAGCCCGCCGCTCTATCCGGAAATGACAGTTGAGGGTTACCTTCGCTTTGTCGCCAAGATCAAGGGAGTGGCCAGGATCGATATCGCTGACGAAGTGACCCGCGTCATGGACACAGCGCGCGCCCTCGATGTCGCTCATCGGATTAATGGGCGTCTGTCCAAGGGATACAAACAACGGGTGGGCCTCGCCCAGGCGCTATTAAACGATCCTCCCGTTCTGATACTGGACGAGCCCACCGTTGGATTGGATCCCAACCAGATCCATGAAGTACGTGAGCTCATTAAGGAATGGTCGGGGGACCACACCGTTATTCTTTCGACGCATATTCTCCCGGAAGTGGAGCAGACTTGCAGCCGCGTCGTCATTATTGATCGCGGCCGGATCATCGCGATGGATACCCCGGAAAATCTGGTACACCAGTTGAAGGGCGCTGAACTGACTCTTGTCGAAGTTGCGGGACCGCTGGACGATATCCTGGAACGGTTTCGAGCGATGGATGGCGTCGTCAGCGCTCGCGACATGGGTTCGTCCGACGCCCGGCATCGCATTCAGGTGGAGACAGATCTCCGGGTCGACATTCGACCGCGCCTGGCCCGGACGATCGTCGAGGGCGGATGGGGTCTATTCGAAATGCAATCGTCCCGAATGAGCCTGGAAGACATCTTCATCAAGCTGACGACCAGCGACGCGGAAGCCTCCCCGGTCCATGCCGAAGACGTGGCCGTTGCCCCAGAGCCTACTTCTGGCAACACTGAAGACTTTGGCGACTCGGAAAACGATACGGAGGCCGACGCATGAAGAACATTCTTGCCATCGTCGAGAGGGAGCTGCGGGCGTACTTCGCCTCCCCGGTCGCTTATGTAGTGCTCACGATCTTCGTTCTCTTGTCTGGAGTATTTTTCCAGACGATTCTGCGGCAGGTTGTCCAGATGGCCACCGTCAACGCGCTTCAGAGCCAGCAGTTTGGAGCCGCCTCTCAGCCGATAGACGTGCCGGGCCTGATCAGCCAGAGTTTCCTGGGAACTCTGAGCGTCGTGCTGCTGTTCATGTTGCCGATGATTACCATGGGACTGTTCTCGGAGGAGAAAAAGAGAGGGACAATTGAACTCCTGTTGACGGCTCCAATTACCGGTTTTCAAGTTGTCATGGGAAAGTATCTGGCGGCCGTTTCCTTTTACGCCATCATGCTGGCCACGACCTGGGTTCCGACCTCGGTGTTGTTCCTCTACGGGGATCCGGCCTGGGGTCCGATATTATCCGGCTATCTCGGACTGTTGCTCTACGGGGTAGCCCTGTTGGCCGTAGGCCTCTTCATCTCGACGCTTACGGAGAATCAGATCGTTGCCGGGGTGTTGAGTTTTGGAACGATTCTCATGCTTTGGATGGTGGACGTTGTGGCGCAGAGCGCTACAGCGACCACGCGGGCCGTACTCGCCTACCTTTCGATATTGGGACACCTGGACGAATTCATACGCGGCGTCGTGACCACGTCACACGTCATCTTCTATCTGTCGCTCATGACGTTGGGCTTGTTCCTGACGTATCGATCGGTGGATTCCATGCGTTGGAGGGGTTGAGCCTTGAAAGACTGGATTAGCAAGCTTGATCTGTTGGGACTGGTCGTGGTTGGGGCGGCGCTCATCAGTTATTCCGTGCGTACGATCTGGAGCGTTTACGAGACCCTGGCCCTGGCCCTCGGCGTGGTGCTGATCGTTACGGCGCTCGTTTCGAAACGTGAGCGAATCCAGGCAGGCATGCGGGGGCGACAGGCGCGTTACGGAGCCAACTCCTTGACTTCGGTTCTGCTCCTGGTGGCTGTCCTGGGTTTCGTGAATTACATCGGTTTTCAAAACGATCAACGTCTGGATCTGACCACTGAAAGAATCTATAACCTGTCCGATCAATCCGAGAGTGTGGCCGACCAACTCGAACAGGATATCCATATATGGGCTTTCTATCCGGGCGGGGATGATAGGGCGGTTCGCGAACTGCTGGATCTTTACCGCGGTCGCAGTTCTCGAATCACCTATGAATTTGTCGATCCCGACCGGCAACCGCAGTTGGCCGAGCAGTTTGATGTCACCGTCTACGGGACTTTCAACAACCAGTTCGCCGGAGCGAGTTTCAATTTCGGGACCGTCGTTCTGGAGACCCCCGGTTTCGAGGAGCGTATCGAGAAGCAATCCGAGCCCCTGCTTGAAGAAGATGTCACGAATGCGCTGATCAAATTGGTTAAAGGGGAGCAGAAGGCGATCTATTTCATCGAGGGCCATGGAGAGAAGCTCATTGCCGAAACCGAACGCAACGGGCTCGACGCAGCCCGCAATTCACTGGAGAGGGAGAACTACATTGTCGAAAGTTTGAACCTGGTCCGGGTCGATGAAGTGCCTTCCGATGCTGCAGTGTTGATCTGGCCTGGACCGGAAACTGAACCCTTCCCGGAAGAAATGGACATGGTCGATGACTACCTGAACGCCGGGGGCAGCGTCATGGTCATGCTCGACCCGCCACCGGCCGCATCGCTTGGCGATCTCCTCGACCGGTGGGCCGTGTCTGCAGGTGACAACTTTGTCGTGGACGCCAGCGGTGTGGGTCGCTTGTTGGGAGCCGGCCCGGAGATCCCTTTGGTCTCACAATACGGCGTGCACCCGATCACCGACGGCTTCAACGTGATGACGTTCTTTCCGCTCGCTCGCTCGATAACTACAGCGGAAGCGGGTCCGGAAGGTTTGAGTGTCACCAACTTGCTGACCACCGGGAACAGCAGTTGGGGTGAAAGCGATCTGGACAGCTCCGAAGCCAGTTTCGATCCCGCGGTGGATCTCGGTGGGCCCGTGAACATTGGACTCGTCGTGACCCGGGATATCGGGTCGGAGGATTTGGCGCGATTCATTGTCATGGGTGATTCGGATTTCGCTTCCAACGGCTTCTTCAGTTTGCAGGGGAACGGCAATTTGTTTCTGAATGCAGTGAGCTGGCTGGCGGAGGACGAGAGCTTCATTTCCATCCGCCCGAGAGTACCCGAGGATAGACCGTTCAACCTGACGGAATCTCAGGGGCGTATCACCTATTACATATCGCTGGTGCTGTTGCCACTTTCCATTCTTGCGGCAGGGATTGCGGTATGGGTGAAGCGACGTAGTCAGTGAGTTACACCGATAGCACGGATCCGATAGATCAATCCGTGTCATCCGCGCAGGTCATCTGTGTATATGAAGTTTAAAGGCACGGTTGCACTGTTTGGCCTCCTGCTCGTTCTGGGCGGATGGGTCTATTGGACCGATATACGAGGCCGCGAGGGACGGGAACGCGCCGCCGAAGAGGCGGCCCTGGCCTTTCCAGCAGACTACGAAAGCATCCGCCGGATCCGGCTGGTCTATCCCGATCGTTCTATCGAAGGTGTCCGAATTGACGACGGCTGGGAGTTCGTTGACCCTCCAGGTCTTGAAGCCGACCCGAGTGCGTGGGACTTGCTGGCGTCTAACGTCCCCAGGATAGTCAGGGAAGAGACGATTGTTTCGGAGCCGACGGACTTGGAGACATTCGGCCTGGACAGCCCCGGTATCGAGCTTGCGGTCGAGTTAGACGACGGGCGCGAAGAAGAGATTATCTTTGGTCGGGAGAATCCCGGCGGGACGCACTATTACGCCAAGCTCGCCTCCAGTGACGAAATCTTTCTTGCACCGAGTTCGTGGATCTCAACAGTAACCAAGGAAGTCAACGATCTTCGCGACAAGTCCGTCCTTCGCTTTGAGCAGGATTCAATCGACCGTATCGAGATCAGCGGTGTAGCCAACGTGGCTCTCAGCCTCGAAGAAGATTGGTCGATTGTGACGCCCATCGAGTGGCCTGCGGATTTAGCCGAGGTGAATACGTTTCTCGGAACGGTCGGTTTTGCACGCGCAACCGGATTTGCCGGCGAGGATCTCACAGACGCAGACCTGGGCCTGGACATGCCCCGGCTTCGCATCGTTCTACACGACAAAGTAAGCGATGGGGATCGCGTCCTGCTCATCGGCGGCCAACCCGACAATGAACCGGATCGGTATTTCGCGAAAGACGCATCACGAGACACGGTCTTCATCGTCGAAGGAAACATCGTAGAGACCAGCGAGCAGCCCATCTTCGAGTGGCGCGATAAGACAATCGCGGATTTTGATCGGCCCCGGGTTACGGCCGTCCGGTTTGAGAGAGAAGGTGACAACTTTGTACTGGCCATGGGTGGGGAGGGTTGGGAGTTGCCCGACCAGCGACCCGCCAGACTGGAGACAATCTCTCTCATGTTCAACGCTGTCGAGTTCGAGCGCGCCACAGCCATCGTCGATGCCCCCGGGCCTTTGGGAGGGTACGGCCTCGATCCACCCCGGCTCCGGGTCGTTTTCGAGGCGGACGGTGAGGAACTGTTGGCCTTTGGTTTCGGTAACGACACCGCCGATGGCGACGAGTTGTATTGGAAGTCAGAGACGGAAACACAAGTCAAGGTCGTGTCGAAGGACGTTTTTGACCGGTTTGACGTCACGGCAGAGGATCTCCTTGATACCGATGCGCTAGCGGCGCCGTAAACTTCTGCTGCGGACTGATATGGCCATTTTTCGGAACGAGCCTGGTCCATCCCCAAGCACTTCAGGAGCGGAGCGCCGATCTCACCCATCCGAACTCGAATTCCGGGAGTCCTCGGTGAGAGGCCTGATAGCCGCCATCGCATCCAGCGTCGCGGAGGGCGTCCGCCAAAACAAATTGTCGACAGTCCTGGCACTGGCAGCACTTTTGGTTTTCATTCCGCTGATCGGGATTCGATACGATGAGCGGCCACGGTATCGGCAGGTCATCCTTCCTGAAATCGAACGTCTTGAGGTGCTTTACCATGCGTCAATCGAGCGTTCCGAAGAGGGCCCGACCGACACGTGGCAACTCTACCACTTCATCGATGCTCACCGGAGAGCTGTGGACGTTCTTGATTACTTGAGAACGCGGAAGCCCGTGACCGGGCCGGGCATCCAGGCCCACGGAGATCTAATCTTGTACTACGAGTTGGTCAACGAGCACTTTGCCATTCTCCGAACCGAGATGAGTCTGGCTCTGGACCTTGATTTTTTGGCCCGCTGGAAAGAGGTCGAACGGGCACTGAAGCCGATATACGATCGTTGGAGCGATTGGGTGCGCGGGTGAGGGAATTCCGCTCCACGTAACAGCCAGAATCCGCTGGCTTTGCCTAACGGGACCAAATTCCACCGTCCCGTTAGGCAGAAAATGTCCCGTTAGGCAGAAATTCAGGGGTAAGTTTTTTCACTTGCCAGCGCCGGTGGCGTCGCCGTCGATGGTGTTAAGAACGCCGATGAACGCAGATTCGGTAAGACCGGCTTCTTTCAAGGCGTAATTGATAATTTCGAAACTGGCGTAGTCGCCAATCTTCGGGAGGATGATCGTGGAATGTCCCCGCACCATAGCCCAGTTCATCTCGCTTTCGCGGTCAACTGTATATCCAATCTGATCTAATACTGCCTTGAGACGTTCCGGGGATTGCGGCGCGAGGGGCGTAGGCAATGAGCTATGCCGCCATTGTCATCGGCACATCGAATTCATATACCTGATATTGCTCGTCGACACCGACGAATTCGCCCTCATCTGGAGCGTTGCTTGCGCCGCTGAATCCAAGGGCTTGTAGGGTGTCCTCAAAGAGTCCCCGGTCATACAGCGAACCAATATAAAGTTGGATCGCATCGACCAGTGATTCCTTCGCTTGATCTGCCGTCATCCCCTGGGAATAGATTCCCAATCTTGGGCAATACGAGACGAACACCTTTGCATCTTCGTCTTTGCGAATTCCGCCTTTCAAACTAAAACTAATCATCGCTGCACTCCTGCACCCCTCAGGTGCAAACATATTAGAGACTGGAAACCTTCAATTATATCCGACAAACACGAAAGCGCCAGACTCAAACACAAAGAAAGGCCAAACCTGCCATTCGGGAGGTTCAACTCCTTATTTATGTTAAATACGAGTCTTCGTCAACCAAAATAAGTGAAATTTGTACGTTATACGGAAATGAGTTCTGAGAGCGTCTAGACATGATCTGTCAAACCTTTCTCCATCACCGGCGTTAACCAAATTCCCCATTGGGCAGAAAAGTTGGGTCGATCCCAAGCTCGAACATCTCGTGAATCAGGACAACAAGGTTGTGACATAGGATCTTGCACAGGGCCTCGTTGACCATGGCCGTTTCTGACTTGGACCGAAGGCTGTCACCGAACTTCGCCTTTATCATGTGGAACGTAGTTTCGACATTGGATCGCTTGTGGTAGTGACTCAGGAACTCATCCCGCCGGTACTGAAAGTAGTGATACATGCTCCGCCATGCCGCCGTTTTCGGCCAACCGTGCCGCTCCTCAGCACGCGGGAAGCTAATCGCACTGTTCTTCTTAAGGGCGATAAAGGGAGCGGCCCCCGCCTTCATCACTTGATAGACATTGTTGTAGGACAAATATCCTTTGTCGGCACTGACTTCCTCAACATCAAACCCGCTGGTTGTTGTATCCAGAAGGCTCGGAAGCATGATTGAGTCGTGTGTGTTTCCGATCTCGACGGCGGTGACTATGTTTGTCTTCACGCCGCACATGAGATGCGTCTTGATCCACTGGTGACGAAACCGCTCCTGTCCCCACTTGTGATCGAACCACCGCTCGAACTTCGATGTAGAGAAGCCCGAAGAATCCACTGCAAAGTCCGTTTCCACCGATGCCAGAGGAAGGGCTGAGGTTTCAATCAGCCGCTCTATGATGGGCCTCAGTTCCGGCTTTTCGAGGTAGTTGAAAATGCTGTTGTAGTGTGGGACCTTCGAGATAAAGCCGTTTGCGTGAGACTGCCGAAGATCCGACATAAAGCGACGGCCCGATACGGTGCTGTAGACCTTGAACGTCGCGGAAAAGATCGCGTCAGAGAGCGGGATACGGCGCTGTCCCTTGCCCGTCTGTGGGGGAGTCGGAACCAATTCACACAGGTTTCGAAGCAGCACTTGGAACTGATCCTTCTCGTTTGTCTGAGCAGCGTTGTAGGACGGCCAGTCCTGCCGGTAAGTGGGCCGCTTGGTTGCGGTAACCGACTCAGGGATGGTTTTCGGCCCGTCCGGATTGTCCTGCCGTGCCCGGTAGATTTCGACTGCCAGCACGTGTTTGCACGGTTGCCGCCGTTCTTCGTAATCCAGGCACGTGCAATGAGAGCTCTTCCCAAGGATCGTGACCGAGTATTTACCCGTCCCATACTGAGACGGAACCGACCATCGGCACTTATCCAGATTCGAGATACGAAACTTGTCGGCTATTTCGATAGCGTGTTGTTGTCTTACAGAGGTCATTTAGCACTCAGCCTTTCTACGGGCCGTGCTAGAATTGACGTGGTTACCAAACCCGTCTTTCTGGCTTCGGCCTGAAGGATGCGCCCCGCTGACAGTTTGCGCTGCCAGTGGGGCTTTTTCTGTTTAACCATTACAATAAATCATTCTATGTTGACAATAATATTCTAGATCGTTACAATAAGTCAACCCAAATGGCTAAATACGGATAAAATTAATGGCTCGAATGACTAAAAAGGAAAGGGAAGAGCTACGCGCTTTTATCATTCAGAATGTCCGCGCCAACCCTGCGGATATTACGAACAAGATCACTGAGGCGTTCCCTATTTCACGGCAAACAGGGCACCGGCATCTCAATTACCTAGTGGAGGAAGGCATCCTTTCGGCCGTCGGACAAACCAAGGCCCGAAAATATGAACTCGTGTTGCTTGAATCATTTAGTGTTACCGCGGAGGTTACCGATGAACTTGAGGAGCATGTGGTGTTGCGAGACGCCGAGAAAACTCTGCTGGGAGTGCCGGAGAACGTGCGCAATATCTGTCGGCACGGTTTTACCGAAATGCTCAATAACGTGATTTCGCATTCTGGGTCTCAGGAGGCACGTATTGTCGTAGTAAGAACGGGGGCGGACATAACTATCTCAATCAAGGACACGGGAATCGGCATTTTTCGCAAGATCCAGCAAGACTTTGATTTGCCAGATCCGCGCCAAGCACTCCTTGAACTCACCAAGGGAAAGCTCACTTCCGATTCCACAAAGCACACTGGCGAAGGCATATTCTTCACGTCTCGAATGTTTGACGAGTTCATGATCGCTTCGGGCGAGCTTGATTTTTGTCGCTTCAACAAGCAAGACGACTGGTTCTTTCAGGTCGAGGAACGGAAAGAAATCTCCGGAACTTTAGTCTGGATGAGGATTGCCCTGACCGCGTCCCAAACAGACAAAGAAGTGTTCTTGCAATTCGCTCCCGAGGAAGCTGACTTCGGGTTTACAAGGACGCATGTTCCCATCAATTTAGCCGTCTATGAAGGCGAGAAACTAATATCGCGGTCTCAAGCTCGGCGTCTACTTGCACGTGTCGATAGATTCGCCGAAGTCATGTTGGATTTTCGAGGAGTCGCCAGCATTGGACAGCCGTTTGCTGACGAGACTTTCAGGGTATTCCAGAAGCAACATCCTGGAACACGACTCGTCCATATCAATGCCTCGGAAGATGTTGAGAATATGATCTCCCACGTGAAAGCAACGGAGGCGTTTGACGAACTCCAAGCCACTCTCTTCGATGACACGTTGCATCCAGACGAATAGGTGGCTTATTGAATTCCCGCAATGATCGCAAAAATGGGGTAGTGTCCTAATTTGAATTCTCACCTTTGAAAGACAAGCCGACTTGCCGGCTCAGCTTAGGAAGGGAGGCTGGATATGGAAAATGTGACGGCTATTTTGACGCCAGAGGTAGTGGTAGCGGTTGTGTATATACTAACTCTCTTGGCAGCTTGGTGTTGGGCGGTCTATTTCCTAAAGGACAAGACTGACGCGCTCTCTGAAAGGTCATTGAATGTAGTCATCGCGTCCATGATCGGAGTTATAACCGCAGTTCTGGCGTTTGTGGGTGTGGTCGAAGGCGCGGCGATAATTGCTCTTCTATCGGCAATCGCTGGGTATATTCTGGGTGCTTCAACCCGGAATCGAAATTAGGACACTACCAAAAATGGCGATGCCAACGGTCGCAATGATCGGAAGAATCCCCCAGCGATGGAAGCGGGACTCACTGATCACGTTTGGACGCTGAACGAATTGATCGAGAGCTAAAAAGCCCAACAGGTAGCGTTCGGCCCAATTCTAGCCACAATTAGTAGCACCGAACAAACATCGGGTATAATGCAAAAGGTCCCCCTGCCAGGGGACCTTTGAAAATCCGTCGAGGTCGGGAGATGGTAATTAGACTCTGACGGGAGATGGTAATTAGACTCTCCCATCATAGCGCCGTATGCGTGATCCCGTCAATCTCTTCTCTACCCGAAGTTCGCCCGGATCGCGCTGTGGTCTTAGTGCGGATGGGCTTTAATTAGGAAGACAGGAAAATGAAACCTTATGAAGTTACTTACGATCTAAGAAAACCCGGACAGAACTATGATGGTCTGATTGAACGGCTACAGCAATTGAAGGCTGTTCGAGTGGAGCAATCCACATGGCTAATGAGAAGCACTTCGCTTGCGCTTGATATAGCCAACGACCTGATGAGGTTTATGGACAAGAACGACAGGCTTCTTGTCGCCGAGATCGTGCCGTCCAACACGGCATGGTACAACCTGCTGGTTACTAGTGATCAGATCAATCAGAAGCTCGCTTCCTGATTCGATCCGAAGGCCAGCGGGGGCTTCGGTCTTCGCTGGCCTGAAATCTTCGATGTTGTAAACATTCATTGAGTGTCTTATATCACAAGGGTCTTATATCACAAGGGCCAATCTAGCGGACCATCACCGAGATTTCCCCCGATCTAGGCCCAAAACAAGCGCATAACCAGTCCGCCGAGGCCCAGTTCGCGCCGATAGAATTCGAGGCATAGAATCCCGTTCCCGGATGGCCTGTTCCAGGTATCGAGTTTCTGTTGAATCTGTTTCAGTTCAGCCTCGCTGGTGTTGGACGGTTGACAGAAACCGGGACCTCGATCGCCCGGGCTCAGAGTCATGATCGGGTCAACATCGCAGAGGCTGACGCAACACATCCACCCCGCGGAACAAGACCGGCAACCACCGGTTCCAGGCCAGGATCCGGAACAGAATGCGCCGCCCGGTGCGCACGAGTTGGCACGGCACAAGCATGAAAGCGTTCAAGAAGGTTTTGAACTCCATGCGCAGCACGGTTTGCTTCTCAGCCTGATATTTTTGGCCCCAACGTCCGGTTTCGGGAAGCAGCAATGCAAACCACGCTTTCAGTGTCCAGGCCAGTGACGCGATCACCATGTAGGCCCAGTTGCTGGTCTGATCTCCGACCGGCATCCGCAACGCCTGAACGCCGTTCTTCAACTGCTCAATGAGATTCTCCTGATTGCACCGTTGATTGGCACGCATCACAATCTGGTCGGCCGGATCCGAACGGTTGGTAATGTAGAAGAAGTACCGGATGTCGTCAAACAACACCTGCTCTCCTTTGGCCACCGACAGATTCTTCCGCACCACGACGACACGGTAGTCCCGATCGCAGGCTCCGGGTCGATACCGAAACTCGGCCACATCCTCACCCTGCAAGCGGATATTGTCGAAACCGCGCTGCCGAACGATCTCTTCCTTCACGTTGTCGGGACGTTGGCGCGGTTCGGTCGCCACGTCGTATTTCGCGGGCCGTTCCAGGCGCTTCCACTGGCGCGGCTCCAGTTCATCGGCCCGGGCCTTCAGGTTCGCCATCGCGTCAATCCCGAATATGAAACCCACCTGCTGGTCGTCCCATCCGTCCAGATGCCGGGTCTGGCTGAAGTCCGTGTCCCCGCGCAGCAGGATCTGGCGAAACCCCGCATGCCGGCACAATGCGATGGCTTGGTCGAACCGGACCGCGGCTCCTTCATGCGACGGCCGGTTGCCGCTACGATTGACCAGATACAGCGGTTCGGCGGTGTTGGCCAGCGAGATCATCAGCGGGTGATATCCCCACGTCCCGTCGTAGGCCACGTCCATCCCTTGCTTGCATTCCCCCGTGGTTTCGGCCAGTGTCCCGTCCGCGTCCAACACCGCTTCTTCGAAAAACGCCGCCGGTTGCTGTCGCCAGACTCCGAGCCGGACTTGATTGGTTGCCTCCATCAGACACTCCACGTCGTCGGCCTCGAATCTCCGGCAGAAGTCTCCCGCCGTCGTCGGATCCGGAATCCGTTGCGCTCCCAGCGCATCCAGATACACCGCATCGTTGCGCCGCAGTTCGATGTCTTCCAGGCACGTTCCTCCGCTCAAGGCGTTGTAGGCGATGTTCAGCACGTGATCCGACTCGTGATACGGCAGGTGCCGCTTCAACACATGCACGCCCTTGTCGATGGCTTCGATCAGCCCGGTCCGCCGCGCCACCAGTTGCATCGTCCCGATACCACCAACCGATGTGCCCCGCGTCCGCTCTCCCATCTCGTACTGAATGTTGCTCGCCGAAAACATCGGCTCTACCTGATCCGTCCAATGCCGGTCCCCAAGCCGACGTTCGATTCGCCGCTTGCGGTTCCTCATGTTCTTGCGCGTATAATCGTTCATCTGAAATGCCTCCTTTTCCGAAGAATCTGTTCAAGGTTTTTTTCGCACGGAGAGGGGGCATTTCGGGTACTTCCGCTCTTATTGCACTATCATTTCCTCGTCAATCACGCCAGGGTCTAGGTTGACTCTTCCGTTGGGCAGATCGTTGTTTTGTTGGGCAAATTGCTCCCGTTAGGCAAAGCCGAATCCGCTGGCTTTGCCCGAAAAGTAAATAAGTCAGGCTTTTATTCGGGCAGCCGGGGTTTCTGCCCAGAAAATCGGCTCGACCCCTAGTTCGTGAGCTTCATGAATCAGGACTACAAGATTGTGACAAAGAATCTTGCACAGTGCTTCGTTGACCAGTGCGCGGTCGGTCTTCGACCGAAGCGAGTCTCCGAACTTCGCCTTAATCATGTGGAACGTGGTTTCGACGTTCGAGCGCTTGTGATAGTGCTCCAGAAACTCGTCGCGCTTCAACTGGAAGTAGTAGTACATGTCGTTCCAGACCTTGCTGCCGTTCCTGGCTGGCTGTTGGTCTTGAGCGCATGAATTGGCTCCAGCATTAGTCACCTTCTGCACGTTGTTCGCACTCAGGTAAGCTTGTCAGCGGAAACCTCACGCATCGTGAAGTTCTTGACGTAGATTCCAGCATGTCGGGCAGCAACGGTGCATCGTGGGCCTCGCGGCCTCGGATCTCGACGGCTGTAACGATGTTGGTTTTGACGCCGCACATGATGTGGACCTTCACCCAGATTCGCTTGAACCGATCGGCCGTGCTTGTGATCGAACCACCTCTCGAATCGGCAGGTGGAGAAGCCGGATGTCCACGGCGAAATCGCGCTCAACCGATTTCAGAGGAAGGCTCGACTCCGTAATCAGGTTCTCGAGAATCTGAGTCAACCCTGGGTTGTCCATCAAGCCGAAGATCGAGTTGTAGTGGGGAAGTTGGTTCAGAAACCCCGAAGCTTTGGCATTCCGAAGATCGCTCATGAACCGGCGACCGGAAACGGTCGAGTACCTTGAACGTTGCCGCAAATACCGAATCGGAAATCGGCAGCGCCGGTCGCCCGCGGCCTGTCCGCTTCGGCTGCTTCAATCCCTGACACAGGCCCCAGAGAAGCATCTGAAACTCGTCCTTCTCGTTGGTTTGCGCCGCGTTGTAGGCCGTCCAGTCCTGCTTGTAGGTTGGTCTCTTGGTAGCGTAGATGGCCTCTGTGACCTTTGGTCTGTGAGTCGGGCTTTCCTGTTGCACTCTGAAGAACTCGACCGCCATGACATGCTTGCACGGCTGTCGGCGCTTCTCCCAGGCAGGTGCAGTGGGAGTTTTGGCCGAGGATCGTGACCGAATAGCGTCCAGTACCGTACTGCGAAGGAACCAGCCAGCGGCATGCGCCTGGGACTGATACGGAACTTATCCGCGATTTCGAGTGCGCGTTGTTTTCTGGGATTGTCCACGGTAGGTCTCCATACTTGATTCGCAAGGGCCGTGGACCTAAAATTGAGGTTGCTGGCCTGTACGGGTGTCACGAGCACCTTGCAGGTTTGTGGTCGCGCCGGATGCGCCAACATCCGGCGCGGCTATCTACAGGTTTGGCGGCGGGTGTGGGAATCGAACCCACGAGCCCCGAGGGACTACCCGGTTGTAAGCCGGGTCCGATAGACCTCTCTGGCAACCCGCCGTTAAACTCATTTCACTTCTCAGAACGGAAAGTCGTCGTCAGTGGCTTCCTTCACTATCCACTGGTAAAGAGTCTTGCCGGCTCTTTCGACTGGTTTGACCTCTCCCTGATCTTCCAGCCGTTTCAGCGTGGTGTGGATGACTGCAAGGGCGTTCTTGTATTTGTTGAGCGGAAACTCGCTGCTCTGCAGATGCCAAACGGTTGTGCTTGCAAGTAGGCTCTCTTTGAGCACCTCACGGATAGCATCAGTGATTGTCTCTTCTTCAAGGTCTTCACCTATGAGGCGCTCAGGCTGAGAACCGTCTTTCGCAAATCGCTTCGCTCCTGGTTTCTACAAGCCGAGCTGAGACTCTTCGTTCAGGAGTTCGTCGAGTTCAGATCTTGCGCCATCAAGTGTCTCTTCGTAATTGCGGTTGGCAGTCATTATTTACATGGAATTTTATATGTCTGATACGAAAAAGTCAATGGAGGTTTTACATGGAGAATTACTTTTAAATCGTAATGTGTGTAAATGGAAGCAAGCCATTGAAGATGCAGAATTTATTGTTTTGGAACACCAAAGGAAAATTCGCGCATTAAGGCGGGCAATCCGTGTTTTTCGGGAAAATGCCGAAGAAGGAACTCCGTTGAGCGACCCGTTGGGCAGAAGCGCTAATCGTTAGGCAAATGGTTCCCGTTGGGCAAAGCCGAATCCGCTATGACGGACAACTTCTATGGATTTCGGTATTTCCTGCACCGCCGAGTCGGATAAACCACACATTTGATTGATAAACTGATTTGGTATGGGATGTGCTCATTAAGGGCTGGGATGGCGACGAACCCGTTTGGCTGGTTAGCCAGGGAAGGCGTTCCGACACTCGGAGTCAGCATTTGAAGACGGGATGAGATGGGATGAAGATGATTGGAGGAGAGGGTGAGTGGGATGGTGGAGGCCTGATCAACTTATTCTCTCCCTTGTAGTTTATTAGCTAGACCTGCCTTTTAGACCGGAATCTCAGTCCGGTCGGTTTCAGCAGATTCTTTAACAAACGCTTGCTGGCCTGCAATATAGTGTGTCGGTGGACGGCGCGCGAATTCCGCAAGCGAAAGTCGCCCCGGCTTCCGTGGGGCATGTCCGCATGCAGCCAGTCAAACCCAGTTGAACGCGTAACTTCTTTGGAATCCGGGACGTAATATATTAATAGAGATTGATCGCGAGCTTGTCGTTCGGGCAAAGCGTGGCGAAATCCAAGCGCATGAAGAACTTGTCGCCCAGCTAGCGCCTATGGTCTTTCGCTTGGCGGGCCGATTCTTTCGCTCCCGGGAGGACGTCGAAGATCTCTCTCAGGAGGCGTTTATCCGATTCTTCGATAAGATCGACCGGGTTCGCCCCGACGACAACGTAGCCGGTTGGGTTTCCAGAGTGACGATCAACGTTTGTTACGATCGCCTCAGGAAGTTGCGGCGCGAGAAGCTGGCCTTTGAAGAGTACCGGGGCCAGCCGTCTCCTCCGAGCGCACCCGGGCCCGGCGACTACGAATGGGTGTGGTCTGCGGTTAATACACTGGATGCCAAGCTGCGGATACCTCTGCTATTGAAGGAGGTCGAAGAGTTGTCAATCAAGGAAATCTCCGACATAATGGGCCTCAGTATTTCAAACGTCAAAATTCGCTTGTATCGTGCCCGTAAGAAACTCGCAGTTATGCTGGGAGATCAGATTGTGGGTCCGATATCTTCAGCCCCGGAGCGTTCATCTTGAATGAATTTCTTCCAAAAGGGTTTGTCGATCGTGAACGTCGCCGCGCTTTCATCCCCGACGCGGATTTCGCGAAGCGCGTTGTCGCCGAGATCCGACCGGTAAACCAGTCGGCGGCTGCGGTTTGGGACTCTGTGCCGAGTTTCGCCCGTCCGATGATCGCCGTCATAACGTGCGTCCTGCTGATCATTCTCGGTGTTCAGGTGTTCCTGCCACAGTCACCCGAGGTCGGGATCATCGACGCCTATCTGGAAATGGATCAGGGGCCCGCAGACCAGTGGCTTTATCGAAACGCCGAGCTGCCTGAAGGGCGCGATCTACTGGTTGAGATCAGCCTCGCGGAGTAATGCCGAGTAGTACTCGAGGACTAATAGTGGAGTAGCGATGAAACGAACTGTACAAGCAAAAGTGTTGATTCTGGCTGTTTTCGTCGTTGGCCTTCTAACGGGTGCCATTCTGATGGACGTCTATGAGACGCGTGTTTTTAGCAGCGACGAGCGCGATCAGCGCGGCGTCTCCTATGTCGAGTATCTTCAGTTGACCGAAGAACAGGAAGCAGGCGTCGAAGTCATACTCGAAGGCACGCGCGAAGGCTTTCGTGAGCTGCGCAGGCAGACTCGACCGTTGTATGATCAGTTGAGCGAGAACACTCAAAACCAGATTCGGGAGTTATTGACCGAACCCCAACAGGTGCTCTATAGCGAGTGGATCGAAGACCTCCGCCGACGGCGAGGTCGGGACCGGGAATAGGCGTATCACATAGAGTTTTATTCCGGATGAAGAGGCGCGGATCCATCGGCGGGTTCCGCGCCATTTTTGTGACTAATATGTGTCTATAATAACCGGTCAGGTAAGGGCCGGACACCTCCGTAGCGAGCCCTTTCAACAGCAGGTGCGGTCTGTATATGAGAAGACCCACGACCGACAGTTTCTGTGCCTTAATCGCCCTATGGACTATTTCGAATACCACGATGACGTGCTGGCTTGCGAGGGCGTCGGGCTCGAAGCGATCGCTGAATCCGTAGGCACCCCGGTCTACGTTTACAGTCAGGCGACGCTCCGGCGTCACGTGAACGTTCTTGACGCGGCCTTCGGTAAGACACCGCATCGCTTGTGTTACGCAGTCAAGGCAAATTCCAACTTGACCCTTCTAAGACGATTCGTGGAATGGGGAACCGGCTTTGAAGTCGTATCCGGAGGTGAGTTGTTTCGCGTGCTCGAGGCTGGCGCTTCGCCCTATAGTGTCATTCTTTCGGGCGTCGGGAAGACACGGGATGAAATTCGTCATGCTTTGGATGCGGGCGTTCTTTTTCTGAGTGTCGAATCCCAACCGGAACTGGAGTTGATTTCAGAGATAGCCGTCGCGACCGGATGCTCCGCGCGCGTCGTTTTTCGAATTAATCCCGATGTGGACCCACGCACGCATCCGTACATATCGACGGGCCTCAAACGAAACAAGTTCGGGATCAGTCTTTCCGATGCCTCTTCCGTCATTCATGCCGGAACCTCGTTGCCAGGTGTAACCATTGTGGGTATCGGTTGTCATATCGGCTCTCAGATCACGGAACTGGATCCGTTCGAAGAAGCGATTGCAGGCATCGTCGACCTGGCCCGTGATCTTGTCCGTCAGGGAATCGCTCTCGAGTATCTGGATGTAGGTGGGGGTCTCGGGATTTCGTATGACGCTGAGGAGCCGCCTTCGTTGGAAGCCTATGCCAGAACGGTTCGCAGCGTCAGCGAGGACCTCGGCTTGACCCTCATCCTGGAACCGGGACGTGTCATAGCGGGAAATGCAGGTATTCTGCTCTGCCGTGTGATCCGTAAAAAGACGCACGGAGACAAACGTTTCGTGATTGTCGATGCGGGGATGAACGATCTGATCCGTCCCGCGCTCTACGATTCCTTTCACCGACTGATGCCGGTGCGCCCGAGAGAAGGAAAGGAAATCGTCGATGTCGTCGGTCCGATTTGCGAATCTGCGGATTTCATCGCACAGGATCGCGAAGTAAATTGTTTGGAGTCCGGTGATCTCGTGGCGGTCATGTCCGCCGGTGCCTATGGCTTTAGTCTGGCATCGAACTACAACTCGCGTCCCCGTCCTGCGGAGGTTCTCGTTGACGGTGACAGCTTTTCTGTCGTCCGTCGCCGCGAAACCTATGAAGATTTAATTCGTCTGGAAAGGTAGATGCAAACTAGACGCTAAGCAGACGACAAGAGGAGCGGAAGCCCCGGAATCGGAATCGTCGTCGACGGGAATTGAGTGAGAGCGCGTGTGGCGAGCTCACTTGGAAGTTCGAGACGTAAGATTTCGCTCGGTCGTTCAAACGGCCATCCTGGCCGAACGACCGGCGACCCTCACCATCATCCTGATGGCGAGGCCTATAGGGATCAACGGAATGTTCTTGGCCCTGGTCTTAGAATAACCCGCAGCGTTCCTCGCTGGGGGTGGACCCGGAGGCGGAGCCGGAGCGTTCCAGAAAAAGCTGCGCAGCCGAGGCGTCAGAGTAAGCAGATGATTGGATCGGCAAGACTAAACTATCTAGTGGTCCCCGTTAAACAGACTGTAACTTATCAAGATTTCGCCGGCCGCGCTGGACTTTAGCAAGGATGTCGGAAGCCGTTGCAGTCCAGATGAAGGGTTTCGGGTCTTCATTGTGACGAGCGAGGTAGTCCTCCACGGCCTGGATCAACTCGGGGACCGAGCGGAAAACGCCACGCCGGAGTCGTTGCTCGGACAGATCCCGGAAAAAGCGCTCGACCATGTTGAGCCACGACGCACTGGTTGGCGTGAAGTGCACATGAAAACGCTTGTTACGCTTGAGCCAGTTGACGACTTTCTGATGTTTGTGAGTCGCATAGTTGTCGCAAATAATGTGGATCTCCTTATCTTTCGGCATGGCGCGTTTGATCTGATTCAGAAACCGGATCCATTCCTGATGGCGATGCTTTGGCATGCAGGTTCCGATGACCGAACCGTCCAGGATGTTGAGCGCGGCGAAAAGCGTGGTTGTCCCGTTACGTTTGTAATCGTGGGTCATGGTGCCACACCGCCCCTTCTTCAGAGGTAACCCGGGTTGCGTGCGGTCCAGGGCCTGCATCTGGCTCTTCTCATCGCAGGACAAGACAATGGCGTTTTCCGGTGGGCTCAGATACAGACCGACCACATCCTCCAGCTTTTCGGCGAATCGTTTGTCGTTGGATAGTTTGAAGGTTCGTGACAGATGAGGCTTCAGTCCATGGACCCGCCAGATTTTCCCGACCGTGGACTCGCTCACGCCAACGGCCTTCGCCATCGAGGCCCGACTCCAGTGCGTCGCGTTCGGGGGCTTCTCTTCCAGTGTCTTCTTGACGATCCGGGCTCGCTTCCGGCGACTGATCGTGGGAATCCGTCCGCTTCGCGGCGCATCCTTTTCGATCCCAGCCAAGCCCTGTTCCACAAAACGATTGCGCCAGCGGCCCGCTTTCTGGCGCGTGATCTCCAAGCGGGCGGCGATCTCATAATTGTTCCGACCTTCAGCGGCCAGTAATACAATTCGGGATCGTTCCGCCAACCGGACCGATGTACTCCGGCTTCGACTCAGTCGCTCCAACTCCATCCGCTGCTTGTCATCCAATTCAATGGTCGGTGCTTTCCTCATTCTCTATTGGACGTTGGAAAGCTATTTTAGTTACATTACTTCGAGCGGGGTACACTAGCGCGGCCGGCAGCAGATCCCTGTAGAACGCCGAGATCCGGCTGAGCGGGGCCACTTCCAACGTCGCCATTCCCAGCGTCGTCCCATCCGGCTGTAGTATGTAAAACTCTGCGGTGGCGTCCCCTTCGGTCGGGTTCACCAATGCCAGGGCTGTAAAGAACCCATCCCCTTCGGCCAGTTTCTGGTACACATTCAGCTGGGCGCCTTCGGTCTCTTCCACTCCCGGGACCACCCAAAACGACGGCGTGTTCGTGTACCCCTGTCCCACATAGCTGGCAATCCGACCCACCAGGGACTCCACCTCAATCCAGCCACTTTCCAGCTCTTCGGTGCCGGCCACACTGAACAACTCCGCCACCGTTCCCCGCCAGCCCCCATTGGCCGGCAAGGTCACTGTTTTCGGGTTCTCGGCAAACGCCAACACACTGCCGTCATTGCCCCGCGCGGTCAACGTTACCGTCTGTAGGGTCTCGGCTGTGTTCACCAATCCCACCACCGACACCCAGCCGCCGCCGGTCACAAACTGGTTCAACACCTGCCGCTCGGCCCCACTGGGCGCCTGTCCCAGGATCACGCCCGACTCCCGCCCCAAATCGCTGCCCGATATCTTGAAGTCGGCGACCAACTCCTGGGCCGCGACCGGCCGGTCCGCTCCCACCTGAACGTGGGACGCTCCCTCCAGCGCCGCATTCGGGAACAAGCCTTCCAGCGTCTGCCGCAATATAGCTTTCGGCTCCAAAACCACATCGGTCACTTCCAGGCTCTCGCCTTCGAACCCGTACAACACCAAGCCCACATTAGCGGCCTCGTCTCCCACGTTCACCACTGTCACTTCCGTCTTCGTCGACCCATCCTCCGCCGCCAGCGGCAGAACGAAGCGCACGCCCGAAACCGCCGCCAGACCCCCATCCAGGTCTGTTCCTGCCCCATTCCGGTTCAGCCCGAATCCGGTCAGTCCACGCGTCGCCGATGTCACCCGTACCCAGCCGTTGAAGTCTGCGCTTCCGAACAACTCCACATAGGAAAGGGCTTCCTGGCCCCCCGCCAGTATCGTCCGCGTCGTCGGGTTCTCCACCCCAACCACCAGACTCCCGTTCGCTTCAAACGCCGCATACGTCACCGTCACCGTCACCGCACTCGGATTCACCACCACGAGTTCGGTCGTCACCTGATCACTCGATATCACTCGGGGAAAGTTCAGGACCGATTGGGCTGTCGCTACTGCCGGCGTCAGCAGGGCTGCCAGCACAGTCAGGGCCAATAGGCGGGTCGGACGGAATCTCATATGCGCCTTGCTTATCAAAATCGACTAAGTGCTTGGAACTGGCAGGTTATCGTCAGGCCTCGTTTGTGTAAAGCGCATTCTTATCTTATGACGACTATCGCTTAGAGGCGATCGTAGCAGACCCGGCACGGGCAAAACTCACCCCCCGGCGCCACAATGGGGAGGCATCCTGCCTTGTACAGGTATTCTCTACAGTGTGGCTCACGCCTCCGTGGTAAAAGAAGGAGTTGGCGCTGCGGCAAATCTGCCGGAAGGGCAGCCTTACACTCCAGGGGCGAAAGCAGTGATAAGACACAGACACGAAAAACGTTTCCTAATCGGAAAAGAGTGACTATGAGACTACGTCGACTTTTAATCCTGATTTTTCTCTTCGCGTTTCCTCTGCACGCCGCGACGGTCCTACGTCTGGATTTGGATGGATTGGTATCGACCGCCCAGACCATCGTCGTCGGAAAGGTCAGGGACTCGGATACCTATTGGAGCGCCGATGGCCGTCTGATACTGACCCGGCATACGATCGAAGTAGCGGAAACCCTTAAGGGCTTTAACGATGAGACTGTTGAAATAACAACGATCGGCGGGACGATTGGCGATTTAACGCTATATGTTGCCGGAATGCCTGTCTTCGAGCCGGGCGAGGATACGGTTGTGTTCCTAGAGGCTGCGGGTCCTTACCGGACCGTCGTCGGTTTGGGCCAGGGAAAGTTCACGGTTGCCGACGACTTTGTGTCCAACAGTGTCTCGAGTCTGGAATTTGCTGACACGAGTCCCGGCCGCGTGACGCGGATGCAGTTCGCTCGATTCAAGAACGCTATCCGAGAACGGCTTGAAACAGGGAACGCGCGTTGAGCAAACACTTCGCGTTGCTGATCCTGATGTTAATTCCCTGGCAATCTCTGTCCGGCTATATACGGATCACGACTTCCCTGGGCGCGACGCCGCGATGGGCCGAAACCGCAATTCCATACTCCGTCAGCGAGGCCGGGTCACCCCAGATACCGAATGGAAGCGAGTTTGGGGCGGTTGCCGCCGCCTTTGACGCGTGGGAAGGGGTTGCTGGCACCACGGTCGATTTCGAATTCCAGGGGACGACGCCCATACGCACCGCCGGCCGTGACGGAACGAACCTCGTCACCTTCGTGGATGACAGCGGCATGGGAGCTCTACTGGGAACGACGACGCTGGCGGCTACGTTTTCGTTCTTCAACAGGGTGGGAGGGGCACTCGTTTTCGAGGAATCCGACATCGCCTTCAATCCGTCTCACTCTCTCACAACCAGTGGCGAGCCTGACCGATTCGACATCCAGAGTGTTTTGACCCACGAAGTGGGACACCTGCTGGGACTCGATCACAGTGGTCTGATTTCCTCAGTGATGGCGCCGTTTGCCATTCAGGACCAGACCGATCAGCGGGTGTTGCTCTACGACGATATTGCCGGCGTCATCGAGATTTACCCGGACGAGACCGCAACACCGGAGGTCGGCGTGATTCAGGGGACGGTCACCTTGAACGGGGCTGGGGTCTTCGGAGCCCACGTCGTAGCGATGGATTCCAAGGGAACGGTTATGACGTCCACGATGTCAGCGAGGGACGGCACCTACACCGTTCGATTTCTTCCCGTGGGCAATTACCGCGTGTATGCGGAGCCGCTGGATAAGCCCGTGTCGTCTCAACACCTTCCCGGTTTTTTCTCCGATCTGAATGTGGACTTTGGAACCACTTACTTTGGGGACACGCGGGTTCTCAGTGACGCCAGCACCGTGGCGGCAACCTCCGGGGGGACGACCGGGGGCATTGATATCCATGTCCTGCCGGCGTCGATATCCGACTTCAATCTGACCCGGCCGGTATTCGCTCCACGGATCAGTTCAGGAAGCCCGGAGACTCTTCGTGTCGGTGGTGAGAACGTCGTGGCTGGAGTTTCGTTCTCTGTGTCGACCCCTCTTATTCGTTTCGACAGCATCAAATTCGGTGGTCGTCTCTCGACAACCGCGCCCACGAGCGCAACGCTGGAAACCGTGATCGATCCGGCCACACCCATCGGCCCCAAGAACGTGAGCGGGGCCTCGGGCTCTGACACCTCGGTGCTCAGCGGTGGGATCGTCGTTACGAATACTCCCCCTACCAACATCGAGGTGTCTCCATCCTCGGGCTTTTTTGAAGGCGGAATCCCCGTGACAATCAGAGGCCGGGACTTCCGTCCCGGAATTCGGGTGTTCTTTGCTGGGCTACCGGCAGAAAACGTCGCGTTCCTGAATTCCGGCTTGCTCCAGGCAACAGTTCCAGCCAACTCTCCGGGACCGGCCAACCTTCAGTTGTTCAACACCGACGGTACCTCCGGCCTGCTCCTGAACGCCTTCAGCTATACGGCCCCACCTCCAACGGTTACCGATATCCAGCCCGGGAGCGGTCCTCCCGCAACATTGGTCATCATCGACGGCACTAACTTCGACACGCGCCCTCAAAACATTGTCGTGCGCTTTAACGGCTCCCGCGCACGAACGCTGAGCTCGACGCGAACCCGGATTGAGACCGTGGTGCCCTTCGGAGCGACTACTGGCCCGCTGACCGTGTCGGTGTTTGGCGTCGATACCGATGCGGGAACATTTACGGTGACCGCGCCCGAGCCGAGCGAGAATGTCGCGCCTGCCTTTGTGGAATTTTTGGATGCCTCAGTAGGGGCGGGTGGGACCGCGGCGAACTTTCCAGCTCAACCGCGGAATGGGTGCGAGAACAGTCGTGACGATGGCATCTATTTTCAGGATTTGCCTTTCAGCTTCAGCCTCTTTACTGACACGTTCATCGGCGGCACACCCGTCTCGATCGCGACCAACGGCTGGATTAGCCTGGACGGGACGTCCTTCTCCGAATTCCAGAATGCAGGCCTTCCCGCCGAGACCGTCATCCGGCCCAGCGGAGAGGATGGCGTCATTCCGCCGGCGTTGATTGCGCCCTTCTTTGACGACCTGATTCTCTGTGGAGGCGCTTCGGTCACGACCCGGATTAGGGGAAGCGCGCCGAATCGCAGTTTCGTTATTCAATGGTCGGGGCTATCGATTCTGGACGAAGTTGGCGAGAACCTGGATGCCGATCTGACTTTCGAGTTGATCCTCTACGAGGGATCGAATGACGTCCGTTTTGTCTATGGAACTATGGCGGGCGCCCGGTCGGACGGATCCAGCGCAACCGTCGGAATGCAGAACGTTCGACGGGATCAGGCGGTTCAGGCGGGCTTCGATGAGAGCATTGTTGAATCCGGCATGGCCCTCACCTATAGGTTCGACGGGGGTGCCTATGTTGAGGAACGGACCGACGCCTCACGGCCAGGAAGACCTGTTGTTTCCGACGGCGGCGCCCGAACGGCCAGTCTTTCGGAACTTTTAGCGTCGTGGATCGCAGACCGGTTGGAGACCTCGATAGTCGAGTTCGAATACGCAATCGGTACGACGCCCGGTGGTAGCGATGTGCGTGGGTTCACGGCGGTTCAAAGCAACTCTATCGTTGTGACCGGACTATCGCTTGAAGAAGGCGCAATCTATTACTTTGCCGTGCGTGCGAAAAACGCGACAGGGCTCGCGAGTGAAGTGGGTGTGTCTGACGGAATCCTCATCGACACCTCCTTCATTCCGTCAACGTCAATTTTTCCCTCCCTACCGCATAGCGCGACAAGTTTCGGAGGACTCGCGTTGATCGCCGAGCAGGATACCGACGTCGTACTCCGAGCGCTTGACTCGGACGGGTCCTTAGCGACGGGCTTAGGGATTCGGAACCCGACCCTGATCCACCTCCAGGCCGGAGAACAGTGGGTTCAGCTCATACCAGAGCTTTTCGGTCTGCTCTCCTTCACCGGATGGATCGAGTTGGAAGCGTCCCAAGCCAACCTGAAAGCTTATATGGCGACTGGCGCCAATGACTTCGATCAATTCGACGGCGTCGGGGCCGCGATTCCATCAAACGATTTCTTCCTTCTCCACGACGGCGCCACCGGCATCCTCGTCAACCCTGGCACGGAATCGGTCACAGCCACGGTCACCGATCTCGACACAGATACGAGCCAGTTTTTGGAAATTCCGGCCCGGTCGCAAAGGACGACCCCACTGACGGGTCCGGTACGCATCACCGCGCCGGGAGCGATTGCGGCCGTTGAGCATTTTGGCTCCGAGCGGAAGTTGGCGATCGGGACAGCGGTTTCGGGCCCACAGTCGACACTGGTATTTCCATTTGCGGCGGTTGGCGGCGGTTTCCGTTCCTGGATCACGCTCGTGAACACTTCGAGCAGTCCAGTAGGCGTATCGGTTGCGTTTAGAGGTTTGACGGAGTCCCTCCGGCTTGCCGGCCGGGCATACACACGCTTCCGATTGTCCGAATTGTTCCCCATGTCCGCCGGGGTTCCCGAGTCTGGCGTCGTTCGCGTGACAGCTCTCTTCTCTGGGTCCCTCGTAGGAAGTATCGACATCGAAACAGATACGTCGCTGGTGACACTGGCGGCGGGCCAGGGAAGCACCCAGGTCGTGCTGCCCTATGTCGCCAACGGATATGGATTCTTCACTGGAGTCGCCGTGACAGCGGGCCGGTTGGGGGCGACAGTCACCGTTGAGGTTCTCTCAGCTTCAGGAAACGTCATTGCAACGGGCACCTTGAACGTTCCGGCGGAGGGCCACTTGGCAGATTTCCTCCCCAAGTTGATTCCCGGGTTTACAGATCAGATTGGCGGCTACATCCGCTTGCAGTCGGACCGACGGCTATGGGCATGGGAGATCTACGGAACTGAGGTCTCCATGGGGTCGGGTCCACCGTTATAGCTGCTGACGGAATCACGTCCAGAGGATGATCGTATCGTCGTCATCAGCACAGCCCAAGGCTTTAAATTGAGGGACTTCGAAATAAAATCACACCGGACAAGGTACGGAACGTTCTCGATGGCAAGCTACCTGCTTGACAATCATATACAACTGGAAGCTATACTTTTTTCAATAAGTTAGCGTTGTTCGAAGGTGTCGTGTGGTCAAAATGAACACATTGTTGCGACTTTTGTGCGCATTACTGGCGGTCACGTGTGTGGCCCTGCCGCTATCGGCCCAGTCTGTGTTCCATTTTCCCCGTGTCGCGGCCGGGGCCGGTTCGGTCACGAATTTGACCATCACGAACCTCTCACCGTCCCCAGCTGAGGTCGAGTTCGAGCTATTCGCATTGGACGGGCGCTTGGCGCCGTTGGCCATCAACCCCGTGCGCTACCGCATTGAATCAGACAGCGTTCTGTCGATGAGCACCGACACAATATTCGCGACGTCCGAGGCTGCGGGTTGGATTCGCGTCAGTAGCGAACAGTCAGGGTTAACCGCCCGGCTTCTGACAGGTGATTTGGTCTCGCGCCTGGAGGGCATTGGGGGCACTTCTCCGATAGGGGACCAACTTGTCGTTGTCCCGATAGATGATCCACTCGTAGTACGTGAGCTGCGGGTGGTCAATCCTTCGGAAGGTCTCGCTGGGGTCAACGTGACCGTTTTCGATAGCCAGGGGAACGCTATCGGGACAATCCCCGTGGCCTTGGAAGCCCATGCCGGCGCCGACCTGAATCTTGCGCCGTTTCCAACTGGGGTGGCCGCACGGATCAGTGCAAGTCGACCCATTTTAGCGCAGGCTGTTCTTAGCGCGAACAGTAGTCTAATGTTACTGAATGGCCAGGCCGCGTCTGAACTTGCCGCGCCGTTTCGAGTTGCGCCACACGCCGTAATCGGCAACGGTTTCGAATCAACGCTTATCTTGTCGAATCCCACCGGACAGTCTATCAACGTGTTTGCTACGTACTTCAGCGAGACAGGCTCCGGGCTTGATCCATCCCAGAGTGCGCCACCCAGGCAGCGCTTGAGTATTCCTGCAAACGGCAGCGTGTCGGTCGGCGTTGGAGAGCTCACCGGACTCGGGTTCAATCCTCCCTCAAGTGGCTGGATTGAGATCGAGTCTCCAAATGTTCCGCTGGTGGGTGCACTCGTTGTTTCCGGGGGAACAAATCGGACGGCACATCGACTACAGACTGAGCCACGAGCGGATATGTTGTATTCAAACGCGGCTGATTTTGAAGTCGAATCTGTCGAACTGGTGCTGAGCAATTTGGAGTTTGTGGACGCGGAATTGGAGCTTTTGGCTATAGACGAGAACGGATTCGTGATCACTACCGCGTCGGCTGTCGTCGGGGGACGTTCCAAGCAGACGTTGCGTGTTAGAGACCTGCTTCCGCGTTTTGATCTGAATCATGCCGGATTTCTTGCGGTGAAAAGTTCGGCACCGATTTTCAGCGTTGGGGTGCTCACCGGAATAAATTCTAGGGGCCTTGAGGGATTCGAGCCGGAGGTTTTGGCGGAGCCTTTCGAACCCCTTATCGCTCCGATCCGGCCCAGGATAACGTCCGTCGAGCCACAAGAGGTTCGACCTGGAGACAGCCTGCAAATTTTGACGGGACGACTGGATTTGGGGAGTTCGTTGCTGTTTAGCGACGGTGTCATAGACTCTGATCCTTTCGTTGCTTTCGGTATTACTGTCTTCAACATTGAGGTTCCTTCCCACTCGCCGGGATTCGTCGATATCCGGATTCGTTCCTCGGATGGAACCGAATCCGCGCCCCATACGATCTTAGTGCTTCCATCCGATCAAACGCCCCTTCGCGAAGTACGCGGTCGAGCCTTTTACGAGAAAATCGACCTCGGACCAGATGGGCTCGATCTGTCGCAACCGGTCATGGTTCCGATTCGTGAAGCACGAATCGATGTGTTCGACCCATTGACCGGTGAAGTGTTTTCAGTTGGAGGTACCGATCGACATGGGAACTTCCGGGCGGTTCTCCCTTTCGGTTCAGACAGCATTTTGCGCGCCTTGAGTCAATCGTCGGATTCTGTCCTCACGGTAGCGGACAACACGCGTGGCGGCGCGATCTACTTCGTAAGCACCGAGATCGATGCTGAAGTGTCACCCCTGTTGGTCGCGTCGGACGCGACCCGCGCTTCGGGCGCCTTCAATATCCTGGAAGTTGTCCGACAGGGAAACGATTTTCTCCTCGAGATCGATCCGGACCTGCGCGTGCCAAACCTGAACGTCTTCTGGAGCCCAAATAATAGAGCGGTGGCGGGTAACATCGAGGCAGGTCAAATCGGTGGTACGTTCTTCAACGCAGAAACGAATACGGCCTTCATGTTGGGAGACCGCGCGACGGATTCCGATGAGTTTGACGACTCCGTCATTCTCCACGAATATGCACACCTGCTGGCAACCCAGTTCTCCAGAGACGATTCGCCCGGCGGCGCCCATTTACTGGGCGATGTACTCGATCCGAGAGTGGCCTGGTCGGAGGGATGGGCGAATTTCTTTTCTGCTTGGGTTCGAGACAATCCGATTTACAGAGATTCTCTTGGCTTTGGTGGGGAGTCGGTTCTGGAGCACAACCTTGAAGACAACGTGATTATCGGGGACCAACCCGGCTACTGGAGTGAGTTTTCCATCCATTCGATCCTATGGGATCTAGCGGACTCGAGCCCGGACACCGGAGATAATTTCCAGGTTCCATTTGATGCTATTTGGGAAGCATTCCTCCAGTTGAGCGATGACAGTTTCGTCTACGTTCCGTCGTTCCTGGATCGTCTGACATCGTTGTTGCCAGCAGAAGCATTCGGAATCGAGCAGCTTGCGCGCTTCGGTTCCATCGACTATGTCGCCTCGGCCGAACCTAGCGTGTCGAATCCTTTCCCGCGTTTCGTGCCAGCAACCGGAGCGGTCACCGGCGAGGTGGATTCGCTTTCAAGAAGGCGTGCCAACCTGGCGCAATCCGCACACCTCTATGTTTTCGATGTGAGTGATGGGGCTGTCTCCATACGCCTGGACATTACAGGGTTGGGCCCGGGCCAAAATCCAAACGCAAACGATCTGGATCTGTTCTTGTTAGATTCCCAGGGTCGGGTTCTGGCACGATCGGACCGCGGGCTCAACGGGCAATCCGAGCTGATCTCGAGGTCCCTTCCCGCCGGCCGCTATGTTGTTGAGATCCGGAGTTTCTATACTCAGGGAGAGACCGGAACGTTCGTCTTTAATTCCGGTTCTTACAACTTGCGGATAGCGGTTCAGTGGGTGACATTCCCAAATGAATCAGGAAGCCGTGTGGTAGGAACCCAGAGCGCCGCCGTCGATGCCGTCGAGCGCCTTCAGGGTGTCTAGTCTGGGTACCAGCCACTATGAGGCGATGGTAAATGGATATACAATGATTCCGAAAGCGCTACGGCCTGAACGTTGCGGCAAAGTGGTTTCGCTGAGAATCAACTCAAATTTATGGAGTGAGCCGTGAACCGAAGGAGTCCCACCAAGGTCATCATCGTCTTGCTTGCTGCAATCGCGGCTTTTCTGGTTCCAGCCTTTCCGACCGCTGCTCAGGCTGTATTTGGTCTCAGCAGCAGCACAGCCACGGTCACAGAGACGGGTCATGCGGAACTGCTGGGAACGATTAACGCAACGATCAGCTCGGGTACGTCGGCCGCGGGAACGCTGGAAGTCAGCATCGCGCCGGCCACGCTCGTCACCGACGAAACGAGCGGCGTGACGGTAACGGGAACGGGAGGACTTGCTGGAGCATCGGTTGCAAACGTGATTGAAAGCTTGGGACTTGTCGTTATCGACATCCCTGCCGCCGCGGGCGCCGGCTCCACTCTGACCCTGACAGGAATGCGCATCTCAATTCCCGAAACCGATGTTGAGAATTTCAACACAGTACTCTCCGTCAACAATAACTTCCTGCAGGCTGGCCAGAGCGGCATTTCGCTTATAGCAGACACTGTGGCAGGACTTGTCGTTGACGACGACGCGGATGTAATCTTCAGCATTGTGAACCGGACCATCGTCGACGACATGGAAGCCTTCAAGTTCCGTGAAGGCTGGGACGGCGCCTTTTCCGACAAGGTCGGTATACTGGGGCAAACTGCCCCCACCGAAGTCATATTCGAAATTGATGGCATCCCGGCAAACGTCACGGTCACATTTCCGGACACGATCAACAGCAAGACCACAGGAGCCACTTTGACGACGGAGAGTGGCGATCCCGAAGAGTTCACCAGCAGCAGCGAACCCCAACGCGTTGCTTACGAATTCACGGACGATCTGCCGTCAAGCGATGAAGAGGTAGATATTTTCGAGGTGACTCCCACCTTGACGCTCGGATCTTCCGTCGAGAACGGGACCGCCTTGATCCGGGCCACGCTGGGCCCGATCGGGGCCGCAACTCCCAGCACCGAATTCCCCTTGACGGACCTTCCCCGGTTTGATGAGGAGTTGTTGCCAGCCCTTGCCCTACCCGGAAGCTCGTCCACCACCCTGCTGCACTTCCTAATTTCCAACGCGTCGTCCCAGAGCCAGCTTGCCCTCGGGAACACCGGCAGCGGGGGTGCGCAGTTGGAGATCCGGGCCCTCGGGGAGGATGGCGCCATTCTCGACGATGGAAGTGCTGTAACGTCCCAAACTCTTCAGGGACACGAAACGTTGGTGTCTTCGCTCGACGAACTTTTCGGTGATTCTCTGTCGAGCGACATCGCCTCAGTAGAGGTCGAAGTCGTCAATCCGAACGTGATTGGAACCGTGACGGGAACGGGAAGTGCGGGGCGGTTCTCAACACCTGAAATCAAAGACCGGAAGAAATTGTACCTACCTTTCGATCGCGCCCTGGCCACGGATGACCCAACCCTGGTGATCAACAACGCGAACGAAGATCCCATCGAGGTGACTCTGAGGGTCCGCGACAGCCTGGGAACCACAATCGAGACGATCACAGAATCGATCGACGCGGCAGCCACGCTCCGCTCTCCGCTGACAACGCTCTTCGATCTGGAAGCGGGCGCCCTTCCGATGAAGGGCTATGTCAGGCTGACAGCTGCGGACAACTTTCGCGCGAGTTTGGTCGATACTCCTGATGGGTTTTCCGAAGAAGTCCCCGGTCTTGGGCCGTTCGGCCAGAGCCGACACATTTTCCCCGCTTTTCTTTTCGGCGAGGGCTGGCGGACAACCCTAACGCTTGTCAGCGCCGCAACCTTTTCGGCAAACGTGACCGTAACGCTCCGGGACGCTACGGGTGAAGTCGTTACCGGCACCGCACCCCTCGTAATCAGCGTGGCCACCGATGAACGCGTAGACCTGGACCTGGAAGCGCTCTTCGGCACCGGAACGCTGACTCTCGGGTACATCGACATTCAATTTCAGGGCCTGCCGCTTCTGGGCAGCCCCGATTTCGCTGGCATGGTCCGAATCGGAAGGGCGAACTTTTCGGCGACGACGGCCCTTCCTACGAATCCAGACACTGAATTTTTCCTCGTGCCAACAGCTCAATCGGAATCGGAGTTTACGGCTTTGGCCATCTTCAATTTTTCAAGTTCCGTAACGGAAGTGACGGTGGAAGTCTTCGACAGTGATGGCACAAACCTCGGCGCGAATACCTTCGAGCTGGACCCACGGGCAGTGGATATCCGGCTCGTTCGAGATCACGTGAATGAAATTCTGGACAGCGAAGACCGCTTGATCCGAGTGACAGCGGAAGGCGGAACAGTTGAGATGGTTGCCTATCGCGGCACGATGACCTTGGAGGAAATGTTCAACATCCCGGTTCAGGCTCCGCAATAACCGTAACCGGAGAGTCTCACCGCGAAACTGGCTGACCGATATCGCGCAGAAGCCGCTCAAAATCTTCTTGTCGGAGTGAATCCGAAGGGCTCTCTCTCAGGTATTCGATCGGAATGTTCAGGCGTTCACGGCCGAAAACCTCAGGATCAACCTCGATGTCAACAGAAGTACGTCGGCGACGGTCGTGGGCCTGGAACCGGACGATAACTTGAGCCACATCCCCCGGGGCCAAAATTTCCGGACCCTGGAACTCGACTTCGTACTCCTCGTTTCGGCCTGTGACACGCGGTATTCGGAAAGGCTCTGCGGCCAGATTCTCTATAACGATTTCCAGTTCGCCATCCACGCCAAGATCGACGACTTCCGGAATCTGCGAAAATCGGATACGGCCGTCAACGTGACCAATAAACTCCAATGTCGCAGCGGTTTCCAGGCCACCTCTCCTAATAGTAAACGAAATTGGCTGGCGCACGTCGGAAGATGTCAGCAAGGTGTCCCAGGAGTAGCTCATACGGCCTCTTGTCTCATCGATCCACACGGGCCGGCCAAAACGCAGACCTTTGGGCAGGCTCCGCGTGGAAGTCAACACGGTACGGATGCGGCGCGGGTCACCACTGAACTCAACAAAGCCTTCAACAGTCTCTCCCTGAGTGATCGGGCCCACCTCCAGACTGGACGCCAGGAACTCAAACTCTAAGGACTCCTCACCCCCACTAGACTCGGATTGCGATGCCCCGCTCGTTGCAACGCCGAAGGGACCGGCCCCAACGTCATCCATCCGATAGAACCAATCTCCTTCTGTCCAGATCCATCGGTCCGCAGACGTCACCTCAATTTCTCCCAGCCCCGGAATCTGCAGGTGTAATCGCGTAGGTACGTTGACGGCTGTGTTGTCGCCAGTGAACTCCAAACCAGTGATGTCGGCTCGTAGGATCTGATCACTCTGCCCCTGAAGGAAGCGTTCGCGGTCCGCCGGGAGGACATAGTCCAGGGCTGAAAGCTGGTTTCCAGCCACTCTGGCGATCCAGTACTCATCGATTCGCACCCGCAGCTGGTCCAAGTCCTGAGCCAAGCCGGTCCCACAAGTAAACAGACTAAGCAGAGTGAGGCAGAGGGCCACTCGGCTCATGATGGGCACCTATCATCGAAACTCAACAGATCTTCGATTGTCAAGATTCCAAACCTTAAAAAAGGGGGAGTGAATTCACTCCCCCTTTATGGACATGGTGACTATGTCAAGCCACCATATTTTTAGTTATACAGAGATTCGCCACTACCCGGGTCACGGCCGCTGAGTACCCGGGTTCGGGACCACCAGAACATCGGCGGCCGCCGTAATACCAGCCAAGTTGGTGATATAACCCACACCGCGCGCATGAGTGAAGTTGGTCTCGACGAACACGTAGCCGGTGAACGAGGCCGCATCGTCAGATTCGGCGGCGGTCAGGATGTCAGCGATCGATACCAAATAGGTATTACCCGAAACCAACACACCGTCGTCGTCCAAACCACTGCCCACGGTTGGGTCCGCATCAGTCGACCACATAACCATATCCCCACCGCTCGGGAACAGCCAGAACGTCAGCGTTCCGGCTGCCCCACCTGCGCCATCGTCACCGAAGGGGTCGGCCGTGGTGTTGGAAATGCCCATGATGCTGGCCAGGCCTTCGGTTGACACGAAGGGCATCAGCAGCGTCGTCGTCGCCGGAACGATGTCGATGAGATCGATGGCGTCGGTAAAGGTTTCAACATAACGGGGAATGGCGCCGTCGGCTGTGTCGCTTCCGATAACGTCGTCATCCTCATCGAGTGCGTCGCCATCCGGAGAGAGCGAAACCCGCACCGAGATCGTCGCCGGAGCAAACGGGAGTTCGTCGTCATCAACTACGATCCCGTCACAGCCGACCGTTATATCGCTTATAGCAGTCGTTGTTGCCATACCCATCAGTTCGAGAATTTCCCTATCATTATCGACATCAAACGTGACTTCGGCGACATCCGCAAAATCAGCGTCAGTCAGATTGGTGGTTGCGGTGACGGCTTACAATTAAAAGTCAGACCATCCGGAATACCGATCATCTCGACCACAACGGTAACGCCTTTATCGGTGGCACCCGAGAACTGACTTCCATCTTTGAACAGGTCGATGAAGTTCTCGGTAATTGTGAAATCAGCCATATCATCGGCGATCGTACCGTCTGTGAAGAGCCTTGCTTCATTACCGTCCAATTCATCGAGGCCAGCAACAACGGCCGTGACGACTCGGGCAACGTTCTGGCCTGCCGTGATGAGATAACCACTTCCGGAAGTAACAGAAATATTGGCATCCAACATTGAGAACCCACTTCCGGCAACGGATACCAGGACATTCTCAAGCGTGAACGTACCCGTGTCACCGTCGACGGCGGCACCGGTTCCCCCCAACGTAATGACAACAATTCCGCTCTTGTTGTTGACTGAGGCAAAGGTGGGAACGCCCACAGCAGTCCAAAGCCTGTTCATGTCACCAGCGTCCGCGTCCACGGTAATGTCCTCATCGCCTGAACTATCACCATCGTCATTCGTGTCACCGTCGTTCGTAATGAGGACGCCGCCGAAATCGACCGTTCATCGACCCACCTAAGGGAGTAAAGCTCGACTGCGCCTCGCAGATAAAAGTCAGGTCGCCCACCGGCTCGGTGTGCCCGGATAAAGTCGCCCGGCTGACCGGCGAGCTCGCTACCGAGCACGTGATCTGAGCGTAGGCCGCGTTGGACATCCCCATGATCAGGAACAGCGCCATCAGCGGCACGAACAGTTTGAATCTCAATTGTATCCTAGTCTCCTTTAGAAGAAATTTTTGCTCACTGTGTAGTTAACAAATCAGAAAGTTTCTGGTTCAAGACTTCGGTTGCGGTCAAACGTTTTTCACGCCGGACGGCCAACCGGTCATCCCCGATTGTTAAACCTCTCGTAAAAAGCTCCACCCCAAAACGCGGGCTAACCGTCGATAAGCTAACATTAGTGCAATAACGTGTCAACACTAATGATTCCAAGAGCTTCCCCGCCTGCAGGCAATTCGGTGAGGCCCTCGTCACCCTCGCGGTTCATTCTGCTAAGGCATTCGACAGGCCAAAAAGACTCAAAGGCAAATTATAGAGAATAAAGGACCGCGGCTGGATGAGACGGTCATCGATACGCACGTTTGCCTCACGACGGACCGGATCGTGTTTAATTTCGACTCATGCGGAGCGCTATCGAGAAATTAGGGACCGAGGAATCCTGTGTGTCCTGATCACTGAGCCGCTTTCTAATCATCGAGCCGTTCTTAATTAGTGAGCCGGACCTCGGCAAACTCAGGGAATACGTTTCGTTCGATGCGGGCGAGGGCAGTCCTTCGTTCGAAGAAACCCGTCGCGGGGTTCAGTCGGTTCGTGGAGTGATAGACCCTCCGGAGGGAGCGGCGCGTGCCGCTGCCTTCTATTGCATGCCCAACGGCCAAAACAGCTGTCGCATCGCCACGAGCGAATTGAAGGTAATCCAGTAAGGGGGCGGTATCTGGTAAACCCACCCTCGATGCGAACTCGGCAGAACTTCCGAAAAGGATGCGGGCACGTTCCTCGATGATGCGCTCGACCCGCGGCGGGTCCAGACCTGGAACTGCTTCCAGGACCCAGCGCGAGGCGAAGTTGGGATTCACACGGGCACCCACCGGGGAAGTGGTCAAGTATTGGTCTAAGCGTCCACGAAAAACTCGACCGTCACGGGTTTCCATAAGGCTCGGACGGAGATCCTCGAGCCGTATACCCCGGATCAAGGGAAGATCTGAGATCCCGGGCTGTCCGTTTCTCGGTGCGTAGCCCGAGCCGAGATAAGCGAGGGCCTCGGCCCCAAGCAAACGGGGCGTTTCGTCTGGATCCGTCCAATCCTGAAATGCCTGGGTGAGCCTCTCGCCCTCCCGCGGGTCTCGGGTCCAATTGGAAAAAAAGCTCCGGAGCAAGATCTCTGGAGCCGTCAGGGGATTAATCTTTCCATTATCGCCCTCGAAAAACAGGTCCACGGAGCCTTCAGGAAAACCGATCCTGTAGTGGAAGCCTTCATCCATGATTTCAATGGGAAGACCCGCCAGGTCTTCCTGGGCGCTACCGAGCCCACGGACTTCGAGGTAGGGCGCCATCTCCAATCCTGCCATCGCCAGCCGTTCGGCACCGAGGGCTTCCCGCTCGTTGGCGGCAATGCGCGCCTCGACGCCTGCGGCCGCCGTCAAACTCAAAGCAATGGACGAAACGATGATGAGAACCCAAAGGACGGTCAACAGTGCAAAGCCCCGCTCGACCCTCATCGAAGCACCAGCCCATCCCAATTCGTTTGGGCGTAATCCAAGGGAAGCAAAATCTGGCGCGGTCGTTCACCTTCGAAACCAATCACGATACGAACCGCGGCAGGCAGTTCCCTGCCCTCCTCACCCTGCCAGGCGTCAATCCATTCGGCATCGCGTCCGAGCCTCGGGCGCCGCAGGTAGGCGATATCTAAGGACTCCACGCCCGACAAATAAAGTGTGTCATAGGGCTCCATTTCGGCAGAATTATCTGGAGAAAGAACGCGGCGTTCTTCAATGGCGAGACGCGGATCGACGGCATCTCTGTCCCAGTAGATCCGAATCCAACGTGGGACAGAGTCCGGCCGTCGGAAACTCTTCGGTGACACAAGGTCGAGGCGGGCTGCGGAACCCACAAAACCCAATCGCTCGCCGTCTTGGGTTCGGAAGGCGAGAGGCAACGCCGATTGAATCTGATCGCGAAGAACAGCCACACTCGTATTCCGCTCGCGCGATTGGTCTATGCGCTCATAGCCCGTCGACCACATCGTCAACGAGCTGCCTAGAGCTGAAAACGCGACCGTCACGACGAGACCCAGTATAGAAAACGCAACGACGAGTTCGATGAGTGTAAAACCCCTGTCTCGCACTTGATTCTCAGCCGAGGGCATTGAGCTGCTCCGCCAGAGGTCGAGGCTCCTCAGGAGCTGGGGCTAAGACCCGATAGCTATGGATCGTCCAGGTTCGAACACCCGAGCGGCCGTCCCACTGGAGTTCGAGCGCGATCCGAACGACGGCTAAATTACCGAACCGCGTGTCGGGAGCGATATAGGGCAGGATTTCAATGCGCCAAGCAACATCGTCATCGGACCTGCCGGATGCGGTATCGCCAATCCGCAGCGTAGGCACAAGGTCGATTTGGGCCAGTTTCAGGCGGGCAAAATCCATGCGCCGCTGGGCCCCTTCCGTTTCCACGGTCGTCCGCAATGAAGTCGACATCCCATTCATAACGACTGAAAAAGATATGGCCAGTATAGCGACGGCAACCATCACCTCCAGAAGAGTGAATCCTCCCTGCGTACTGCCTGTTTTCAACGTTCTCCCTCTACAAAACGGGCTTCATAGCCGTCAATGACGATCGCTCCGCTTCGCCCGCTGCTGCTGGTCAGATCGAGGCGCTGGGGACCCAGAATGTGGCCGGAACGCGACACGACATAAACGCCGTCATAAGCTCCGTCCCTGGCCGAACCTGCGGAAACACCGGCCGGTAAAACAATTTCTTCGAGGATTGCTTCCCCACGGTCAAAGACGACCAAGCGATCCGAGTTGAGAGCGATGAAGTGTTCTTCTTGCGCGAGCCGGGACTGGGCCTGAGCCCTACGGAAGCTATGCTGCAGCTGCCGGCCAAAAGTCCGGAAGCGCAGGTTATCCACGGTGTTCCCGACAGCGGGCCCGACGAGAGTCATGGCCAGAGCCAACAAGGCCAACACGACCATCAGTTCGATCAATGTAATACCGCGGGATCGGGGTTTGAAATTCTGTGAGCGGAGACGCACGGAGATCCTCCTGCTAAGTCAAGACGCATCCTCAGCGAAAAAAGACGAATTTCAGGGAAGCGTTTGGGTGCTGAGGCGTTCAAAGCTCGTCCAGCCCGCCAGAAGCGGTACCGGCGGCATCTGACGCCTCCGTTCTACATTTATCTCTTTTTATCTTCGGATGCGATTAAGCTGCAAGGCAGATTCCGCACGTTCGGCGATGCCACACCCCTCTTGTTCGGGAACGATACGGGACGTCACACCGAGGATTCGCTGCGGATCCGCGAGGACGATTCGCCATTCGGTATCGAATCGGCACTCCCGCCCGTCCCCGAGCAGGGCGACAAAGTAACCACTCCCTTCGTAGCTGTTGAGTTCAGTCCACGAAAGATCGACTTCGTATTCTACGAACTGCGCGTGATCGGCGCCGAGACTGACATGAATACCCGTGTCTGTGCGTACAAGCCGGTAGTGTGTGTCCTTGTCGACGACTTCCCAAAGGCCGGAAGGATTGAAAGTCTGCTGAGTGAATCCAAGGCTTAGAAGTAGTAGCAACGCTTTCATCATGTTTCGAATAGTACGAACAGAGGGCTGAACCCGTCAAGAGGCTTCCGCCACCCGGTATTCAAGCTGGCCTCCTGAACTTTTGAATCGAGGCGTTGACCGCCCAGAAAGAGTTCAAATAGACTTGGCCCTGACCGATGAAAAATTCTGACCTCGCCCTCGCCCTCATAGTCTTAGCAATGACGAGTGCTCTCGTCGACACCGCCTACGCGCAAGACGCCGCTCCTGCCATAGCGGCGAACGGTTCTCAAGTCACCACACATATAACTCAAATTGTTGACCTTTCATTAACTGTCGAGATCGAGGCGGGAAGCAGTGTTGGCGAAAATGGCGACTGGTGGCTTGTCGCGGAAACACCCTCCGGCTGGTATAGCTACGACATCCATGACCGGGCATGGAAGCCGGGCTTTTTTGTGAGCTATCAGGGTCCGTTGATCGATCTGCCTTCTTTTGGGGTGTCGTCTCTGACAGGTCTACCCATCGGGACGTATACGTTCTATTTTGGCGTCGATCTTCTCATGAACGGCAGCTTGGATACAGGACGCTTGTTCTACCGCAGTGTGGCGGTCCATGTCGACGATATCTGGCAACCCGCACCGGGCGCCCACTGGCAGTGGCAGCTGAGCGGCACGATCGACACCTCGTTTGTGACCCAGATGTACGACATTGACCTCTTTGAAGTCGCGCCAGGGGTGATTGACCAGCTCCACGCCGATGGACGCGTGGTGATCTGCTATTTCAGCGCCGGCAGTTGGGAAGACTGGCGGCCTGATGCGGCCACGTTTCCCGCCGCCGTACGGGGGGAGCCTCTCGAAGACTTTCCTGACGAGACTTGGCTGGACATTCGCCAGCTCGACGGCCTGGGCCCCATCATGAGGGCACGTCTAGATCTGGCTGTGGAGAAGGGCTGCGATGGCGTGGAACCGGATAACGTGGACGGCTATGTGAACGAGACCGGCTTTGGGCTCACCGCCCAGGATCAGCTCAACTACAACCTCTGGTTGAGCGTCGAAGCACACGCCCGGGGGCTGTCTGTTGGCCTGAAAAACGACCTGGACCAGGTCGCTGACCTCGTCCCGTTCTTCGACTGGGCCTTGAACGAACAGTGTTTTCAGTTCAACGAGTGCGCGTCGTTGCTCCCGTTCGTTGAGGCTGGCAAGGCGGTGTTCGGAGTCGAGTACGAGGGGAACCCAGAGACGTTCTGCCCCGAGGCCAATGTCCTAGGCTATTCCTGGCTCCAAAAACGTCTGGAGCTGGATGCCTGGAGGTTCGACTGCAGCGACAACTGAGGGATCGTCGCTACCATCACTACACGAGCATCAAGCAACGGCATAGCGAAAGCCCTCGACATTGATCCTGACATCGATCCTCACATCTTTGATTCCGCAGTGAGACGAGAATCGGCCTCTCGAATCAAGCGATACGCTCTTTCGTATGCGTAAGCCTCCTCCTCGATCGTAGGTATCGCGGCGCCGTTCATGCCGTCACGGAGGGAATCCAGAACGGTCGGATCGTCCACAGCCGCTCGCATCAAATCCCTCAGTTGACTCGAATCCCCCATTCTAAAAAGAAATCCGTTCACTCCATCTTCGAGCTTTTCCCCAATCCCACCTACATCTGCCGCCATGACGGGGACTTGACACGCCAAAGCCTCAGCCAGAGTGAACGGGCAGTTTTCGTACCACAAAGACGGGATAACCACCACGTCAACATTACTAAGAATCCCAGCTACCTGGTCTTCACCGAATACTCCGCGAAACTCAATTCTCTTGTCTCCGGCGGCCATGGCCATGAGGCTCTCGATATAGGTAGGATCTGGACCGGAACCGTAAATCTTAAGCGACGCGCTTTCTGCCCTTAAGCCCTGAAACGCCTCTATCAGGATGTGAACACCCTTATGCGGGTTGAGAGATCCCGCATAGCAGAAGGTAAGCCCGCGATCGATACCGTTTCGCTGACCGTTCATCTTCAGTTCCTCATACTTGAGTCCATGAGGGATGACCCTGACGTCCAGGTTTTCAAACTCCCTTCGGAAAAGTTCGGCCAGAAACCGGGAGGGAGACACCACAAGCCCCGCATTCGACAAGATCTGTTCGGTCCTCTCCAGTCGTCGAGCAATATGATCCACGGGAAGCTCACTACAGGAACGCGCGCATCGCTCACCTTTCTCCGGTCCTTCACACAAACTATTCTCTGAAGTAATGAGATTGACCTTGGGGCAGAGCAGAAAATAGTCCGTCAGGGTAACGACATAAGGGATCTGGAGGGTCAAGAGGGCCGAGACAAATTCCGCCTGCCTCATGCAATGGACGATGTGTGCAACATCGGGCTTTTCCCGCTTGATCAGCTCGCGGGCAAGCCCTCGGAGCGGATCCGGGTCGATCACATGACCGAGATCAGCGGGGGCGTTCTCGTGTCTGAATGCCAGAACGGGTATCCCTTTGTAAATAAATTCCTTATATAAAACATTCCCGATCTTTCGATCGTAGGAGGAAGCCTCGTAAAAGCTGTAGGTGAAGACCTTCACCGTGTGCCCGCACTTCTGCATCATGGTGGCCAGGTGCAGGACGACTTTTTCGGTGCCGGTGTAGTGTTCAGGATAGAATTGATGTACGAGATAGACGATCTTCACTCTTAGACACCCTGGATCAGCTCGCTGTTCATTGCTTCGAGTTTCGCTCGCTCATCGCCTTCCACCTGCAAAAAGCAGTGAGCCAGTTGAGCCCCACATTGATAAGCATAGAGCTTGTAGAGGGACGAACTGAAATCGTCACGAATATGCGCATCCACCCTTTCGTAGGTCTCGTGCATGTAGGCCAGCATCATCTGGGTAAAGCTCAGCACAGCGTCAATAAGTTTCCCATCGTGAGCGCCATCCTTGTGCTCTCCAGAGTAGCTCCCATTCGCGACACGGTCGAGAAACGAAGCGAACTCGGCATCGACAATGCTGGATTCATCGGGTCGGAAGTGACGGGAAGATCCGTTCTTTAGCGCTTGTTCGAAACTCTCAGTAACACGGACGGAAAGTTCCTCGACCGAGCAGGGGTAAACGATTCTTTCGAGCGTTTCTTGGACGACAGATTGCACAGCCCCAAGAGTAAACAGAATGTCGGGGAAAAGCACATCCGGGCTTAGGGCAAGCAATGGGATGTCGGGAAACATCCGCGGCAGGAACAGATTATCCACATAACCCCTCCTCAGGTAGTAATAGGGGGCGCGATTGTGGGCATGGATCACCCGTGTTGAGCTCAAAAAAGCAATCTTGTGGTCATCCCGGATCAGCCTTAACCCCAAATCGAGATCTTCCGCATAATCGGTCTCGTACCGATACCTTAAAAAATCATCCCGTCTTATCAGACAGGCCAGATCAGACAATTGTGCGTTCTTCCGCAGGCTCGTGTGGTCTTGCTCGGCCGGTCTGCTCATGATTCGGTCCCGGCCGTCAACTTCTAGAAACTTATAGTGATTCCACGAAATGGCCCTGTAGAAAAGGTCCGCGTCTGAGGTAGGAAACTCGGCGCAGGATACGGCAATAACACTGTTGGATTTCATGGCACTGAAGAGTTCATGAAGCCACGAATCCGAAGAGGGGAGCGCATCCTGTACGGTGAACAAAAGATACTCTCCCGAGCTGTGATCGGCCCCCAGGTTCCTGGCGTAAGCATGGGAAAATTCTTCTGGGAGAATTTCTATAATCTTTGCGCCAATACCCTTTGCTACCTCCAGGGTCCCATCCGTGCTTCCAGAATCGACGACGACGATCTCCAGGTTCCGGAAGCCTTTCTGATTTCTGATCGCCGAAACGATGTGTCTAAAACGCTCGCCCGCGTTTTTTGTCGGAATCACCACGGAAACGCTGACTTCTTCGAGTGGAATTGGCCTCTCTCCCACCGCAATATTTTTCAGAGTCGGGTGAGGCCGTTTTGCCACAAGCTCGGGAGCAAGTGCGGTCGGCTCCAGGCGGCTCCGGGATTGGGCACCCTCTAGGTGATCGGGCCGAGCGGACACCGACAACTGGCGTCGCAAGTTTATTCGGCGAGTTTTCAACACTGTTACGATCCAGTCGTATAGTGCTCTCCGTCTGGCGCCCGGAGCTAGAAAGCGATCGCGTGCATTCCAGTATCGGCTGAGCACACGCCAGCCGAAGCTGCCATACACTTGCCTAAGTTCATCCTGATAACCCTTATAACGGCCCAGTTCTTCTTCTTGCGCCGAAAGCCGCCGTTCTCCTACATCGAGAGCGTCCTGCAGTTGGTCAATTCGATTATTCTGCTCCCGTAACGACTGCTCCTGAGCTTGTGTCTTTGCCTGGTACCCGCCTAATTCCTGGTTGAGGGCCGCGTGAGCATCCCAGAGTTGTTGGCGCTGGGCCGCAATGAGATCCCGTTCGTGTGTAATGAGATCCCGTTCGTGTGTGAGGGCGCGATGAGCCCCCAGCAGGTCCTGGTATCGCTGGTGATCGGGAAAACGATCGACCAAAGCAAGGTAGTCCGCAGACTCCGGCCAAGATACAGTGATCTTGCAGACTCCACCGTCGCTCAATCGCTGGAGTCTCTTTTTAGGAACAGGCAACTCAAACTGCGGATCGTCACCCGCAAGCAAGGCTGTGATTCCTTCGATCCCGTCGTCCCGATCGGCGAATACGATTTGCTGCCCGTGCCCGGCTGCTTCCAAAGTGCTCGCCTTCCCATCCCAAACCCAGATTGCACCTCCCTGCGGATCATAGAGGGCGATCGAATAGAGACGCATCAGGCCCGGCCGATCGGAAGGGTCCAGGCGCAACGAGCTTAGAGCTCCGCTCCGCGCCGGAATCTCGATCTCAATTTCTTGTCTTTCGACCCCCATACCCGCAAACACTACCGAGCTCCTGGACTCCTCATATTCAGAATGCTCTTGTCGCCAAAACAGCCCCACACTGTAGCGAAGTTCCGGAGTGGATGGGCCTGTTCGTATCTCCAGGTCCGTCAGTCCTACTGTTGCCGAATGCCCCTCAGCGGTGGGAACGACCTCCACTACGAATTGATACGTCAAGCTTTCAGGCAAAGCCCGGAGATAGCTCCGTATCCTTGGTGGAAAAGCCTGAAGATGGCGCAAGCGATACTCGGAGTTGCCGAGATCCATGACGCGGTCAAGTTTGATGGGAGTCAGGCCGTGGGACTCCAAGAGCTCCACCAAACTCTTGCGAGTAAAAAAACGTAAATGAGTCTCGTCCAAAAGCCCCTCCGGCCGATATTGAAACTCTCCGGCCAGGAGGTTCGCAACCAATCCCATATGGGCAACGTTAGGAATCGATAAGAGGATGGAACCGTCTTCGGCGAGAAGTGAGGGCAGCTGATCGAGGACATCACCTGGGACTCGAAGGTGCTCGAGGATGTCAGCGCAAACGATGGTGTCGTAAAGACCCTCAGTAAAGAGGGTGGCAAGCTTTACGAGTTCGAGATCCGCGACCTGAAGCTTCCGATAATGGGGCGCCGCTCGTTTTGCCCGCTCGCTGGATAACTCAATCCCATCGACAATACAACTTTTTTCTGAGGATAAGTACTGGCCTAAAGCTCCGTTTCCCGTGCCGAGATCCAATACTTTACTGCCGGAAGCGACCCATCGGGCGATTTTCGCTAAAGAGTCATCCCCCGTTGGATCCAGGAGCCGATCGTAGCGATGTTCGACGGTGTTAGCCATGTTCAACTTCCACAATCATCCACGCGCGGGATCACTGGATGCTTAAGTTTTGGGGTATAGCTCTGACTGCTCATAGATAGCTTAGTTCGACTCAAGGTCAGCAGTCCGGGGCGGAAGTTTACCGGATCCGACTGAGGGCCCGGCTTCCACTCGCCAAGAGCGCACGCGCCCGGGCGCCAACCGTGCGCGCCAACTGAACAGCTGCCCGCAGGGGAGCCGTCAGCTTCCATGACTTCGAACGCGTAATACTGTCGATCTGATCATTCAATTGGGCGATACAGCCGGCCCTTTGGGTGTCTGCACGCATCCAGTATAGCTGGCGCTCTTGCACTTTGATCCGCTCACGCAATTCTTTTATCTCGGTAGAGGAGAAAGCACGACCGTTCTCCAATAGCGGCGGGTGCGGTATTGATTGCGTCAGAAAATCCTCCAGCGGCGGCACTCGCATTTGGCCTGTGAACAAGAATCCAGGTTCCTCCAAAGCCAGCGTGGGAACGTATTCGATATCGTCCTGTATCGCCACAGACCAGCGCTGGGTCATGCGCTCGCATTCATCGCGTGCCCGTAGCGACGAATGCGCATTCGGACCCCGACTCACCGATTCGTGGTGTATCAATCGGACATGGGGACAAAACAGAACCCGAAAGCCAGAAGACTTCAGTTTCAGACAGTAATCAACGTCGTTGTAATCCACTGCCAGGTTCTCATCTAAACCACCCACCGCATCAAACGCTTTACGATTTGTCGCCATGCAGGCCGCCGTCACAGCGGAGACATTCTGCACTCCTTGGCCCAATGTGGTGTCTTCTAGCCAAGCCTCCGGCATATTGACGCCGAGGTGTCCTGCTATGCCGCCCCTCGCACCAAGAACAATGCCGGCGTGTTGGATACTGCGGTCCGGATAGAGCAACAGCGCCCCTACCGCGCCCACTCCCGGCTGCAACACTTCACGCACCATCGCTAATAGCCAGTCCGGTTCTATGATTTCTACGTCATTGTTCAAGAGCAGGAGGACGTCGCCCGAACTGTGTTCGACGGCCAGGTTATTCAGAGCCGAAAAATTGAAGGGCGTATCGCTTCTGAGCACCGTTACATCGGGCCGTTGTTTCGCTTCGTCGAGAAAGTCCAGAGTTTCCTGCTCCCGGCTGCCATTGTCGACGATTATGGTCTCGATGAAAGCGTAGTTCGTGTCGTTCCACAATCCATCACACACGCGGCCGAGATGTGACAAACAATCGCGCGTCGGGATAATCACCGAAACCTTGGGCCAGGCTGAGGCCTCAAAGTCGATCGACCGCCGTCCTTTAGTCGTCTCTCGCACCGACCCGCTCTGATGTGTTTCCGAAAGAAAGTGTCGGACCTGTTGCGCTTCATCCCCAGCGCGCTCGACGCTGGGCGTGCGTCCATCTTGACAAAACAACACGTAGGGGAGATGCACCACCTGAACTGGGGACAGCGCCCGCGCAGTGTGAATCAACAGGCCGTACGGCCACGCCAGATTGTCCAGCGCTAAATGGCCAGCATTTTCTACACAGTCGGCTCGGGTCGCAAACGCATACCCCACGTAGTTCGATGCCAATATCAAACGCGGGTCCCAACCCTTCTTCAGCAGCGGTGAAAGAGTACCCTCTCCGTCAAGAGCTTCTTCGTCGAAATAAACGACGCCTGTATCCGCACACTGATTCCATTGCAGCAACAGAGTGTTCAGAAGAACTTTGGAGCATCGGCCGGGCGTCGCCACAAACAGCAACAATTCTTCATTTCGCAAGCCGATCCGGACTGACACGTCATGCCACGTCATGCCCTGCTGTACTTGGACCGTCTCGACGGCACTCCGCTTGTCCCCCGCTTCATCCCAGATACTTCCTATAGTGTCGTCGTGGGATGTGTCGTACAGCACACAGATCTCGAAAGAACGGTAAAGCTGATTATCGAGACTGTGAAGGACTGTGCGGAGGCTGGCCCTAGGATCGCGAAACGCACGCACATCGATAATTACGCGAAAGTTCAACTGCTGGGACAAACCCACTGTGCGCTCCATTATCAGCGTGTGCGCGCAAGACACGGACCGATCGGATTCCTCAGCCCAGCGGCTATATATGGATTCGGGCGCGTTATTCATCCATCACAGGCCGACACGTCAATTACGCATCAAAAAACCGCCCGGCCCGAAGGTAAAGCCAAAACGCGTCTCACGGCGCACGTCCCGCCGATAGTCGTCCGGGTATTCCCGCATATAGGCCTCCATGGCTTCCTTCGGGCCTTCACCCCAACCCGGGAGAACCGGGTGTCCGTTGATATTGGAGTCCTCCACAACCATGTAGTCCCCTCTATCTGTAACGGCCCGCAACAGTTTCATCTCGGCGATCACGTGGTCCTTGCTGTGGTCACTGTCGAGGATGGAGAAGATCGGCCCGCTGTATTGTTTCCTCAAATCCACAATTCTGTCAGCAACGCTGGAATCAGTGGATGAGCACATCATGAATTCGATGTCGCGGTCTTGTTTCGCGGCATCCGGGACCAGGCTGTGGTCCACGTCTACAGTCAATATATGGTGCGGGCTAACAATCTGGCGCAAGATGACAGAGAAAAACAAGGCTGAACCACCCGCGTGAGTACCGAATTCAACGAGCAGTTGTGGTTTCAATTCATGAAGTATTTCCTGATAATTCCACAGATCACTGACTGATTTCTGTACCGAAACACCCAGAAATTCGGTTGTTTTCCACACTTCCGAATCGTAATACCAATGGTGATATGCTTCGCATACATCCGCGTCCCGCATTGTTTCTCCTGCTCTAAGTAATCCGCAACTATTTACTGGCCGTCCAAAAAGCGGGAAATGAGTTCCAAAGCCACCACTGGCCGGGTTGGGCAAGAACCCTTTCCTCGAGCGGCGCCAAGAGCTTTCCAAATGCCTGTTCCTCATCAAGGGCGTCGATGTTTACAGGTGGCAGGAACTCCCCAACCAGGCGCTGGCGTTCTTCGATCCCGAAATATGGAATAAGCGTGGCGCCGGTTGTTTGCGCGATCCGAACAATGCCTTTATAAAAACGCGCCAGACCCTGCACGAACGGCGCCTGAACACATTTTCCGGGTTCTTCGAAACAAGCAACATCTATCAAGATGATCAAAATGCCACGATCGTCCCTCAGATAGGAATACAGGCCGCGCATGGAGTCGCCAAGATAGAAGAAAGGCCCCTGCATGGCGGCTGCCATGTACGCGAGTTTCTTATCCCGGTAGTTCTTTTCAACCGCATTCAGACCTTCAGTATGATTCGTGAGACAACCAGTCGAAATCGATCGCGCGCCAAGCGCTATAGCCGGCATAACAAGACGCCCATAGTGACCCGTGTACAGTATGACCGGCTCGTTCTTCGACCGTGCCCGCTCTAAGTGTTCCAGGCCTCGGAAGCGAATGAAGTTCTCGTAATTTGAGACATTGATCCTTCGATAAAAGAAGCTGTCCAGGATCTCTCGCTCTCGGAGACCATAGTAATACTGCACTTGCCGCTCGGCATCGACGCTGTGCGCATCACAAGACAGCGCATTGCTAATTATGGACGTCAGATAGCGGCGTGGCTTCCTGTCTGCCGCAAAAACGCAACGGCCGTAGAGAGTCACCACTCTGTATCCGACGCCACACGGCAGCAAGGACAGCAACGGCAACACGACGTGGTATTTCAACCACAACCCCACCACGAAAATGCCAGCGAATAGCTTCTTCATTTTCCTAGCTTTTCCACTCGTGTGGAATATACACACTACCCAATTCGCGCCCGGCATTGCGCACAGTGAAAGGATGTACGTATTCCGCCTGGTCATAGACGTGCAGTCCTGTCTCGTCCAGGACGAACACACTGATGAGATAGTCTCCCGAAAGAATTGGGAGCCGGGGGATCGACAGAATGAGTTCATCCTTAGTTTCGCCTGACAGGTGTGCGGGATGTTCCTCGAAATGCGTGCCGGTGCCAAAAATCCGTTCACGGTCGCTGCGGTAAATGATGACACCCACATGATACGTAGTGTGGCTATCGAAGAACTTCAGCCGGACTCTGATAGCCATGTCCGAAAACGACTTGAACTTCTCACTGGGAATTCCCTCCTCATCCAGCAGGTCGATTTCCCGGATTCGCACCGGCGTAAAGGTTTGCTGTCCCGGCGCTGTTTCAGGCACAACCATTTCCTTCTCAGCTTCCTTCTCAGCTTCCTTCTCAGCTTTACCTCCCTTTACCTTCATCTGGCCCTTGCTTTTTTTCTGTTCGTAACTCTCATAGCGCGCCACAACCTCTTCGGTTTCCCCCATCGCCATGACCTGACCCCGGTGCAACCAAACAACCCGACTGCATAAGGCTCGGATCTGGTAGAGATTGTGCGAGCAAAACAAGACGGTCTTTCCGCCATCACAAAAACTCATGATCCGATCGAGACTCTTTTTCTGAAAATGCATATCGCCAACCGACAACGCCTCATCGATTACGAGCACGTCGGGACTAACGTTGGTTGCGACAGCAAACGCCAGACGCATGAACATACCTGTAGAATATGTCTTGACCGGACGGTTCAAGACATCGTCGGACAACTCCGAAAATGCGGCCGTCTGTTGGAAGTAGTTGTCCATGTCTTTGGGCCCCACACCATTGAGTGCTCCCAAGAGGTATACGTTCTGCCGTCCCGTTTCGGCCGGATGAAACCCAGTACCCAGTTCCAGGAGAGCAGCCACCCTGCCATGAACGGCGACCGCTCCCTGGGTAGGAATACTGGTTCCCGCCACCAGCTTGAGCAAAGTGCTTTTGCCGGCACCGTTCTCTCCAATGACGCCGAAGGTTTCACCGTCCTGAATGGAAAGGCTCACACCCTCGAGAGCGCGGTGGACCACAAATCTTGAATTTCGACTGAAGAGGTCCCACAGACGGTCCGCGGGCCGTTCATACGAGCGGTACGCTTTAGCGACTTCAGTCAGTTGTACGGCAGGCGCCAACAATGGATTCCTCCGCGCCACTAGAAATAATCCTCCACCGAAGGTTGGATCAGGCGGAACAGGAACACGCCACCAAAGCCCAACAGGAGAACCCAAAACGCCAGGAGCCACAGGCTTTGCACGTTGATATCGAAACCGAGCAACGCGGCATGATACAGATCGATCAGCGGGTAGGCTGGATTCAGCAATGGAATCCAACTCATAGCTTCAGGAATCATCGTGCTGGGGTAGACGATTGGCGTACAGTAAAACAGTAGTTGGGTCACCAGCGGGAGCACCTGCAATACGTCCCGTAAATGTACGCTCAGCACGGCGAGAGTCAATCCCGCACCCAGCACAACAAAAACCTGTGCAAGCAGCAGCACGGGCAGAAGATACAAACCGGAGATCTCCAGCTGACCCGTGACAAGTAACAGCAGCATGAGTAATCCCATACCGACAAACTGTTGCAACAAACTGGTAACCACAACAGTAGCCGGAAATATCGCCAATGGGACAACGGTTTTCTTGATGAACTCCTCCTGCTCTACCAGCGCGCCCGCGGAACGGTTCAGTCCCTCAGCCACGCTCATCCAAGGTATTAAGCCGGCCAAAAGATAAAAGAAAAAACCCAGATCCCCCGGTAGCTCTTCAATACGCACCCTGAGAATGAGGGAAAACACGAAGTAATACAGGACGATGTTAAACAACGGGGTAACGACCGACCACGCCAAGCCACCCATGGAACCAAGGTAGCGCCCACGCAAATCGCGCTGGATCCACATGAGAAAAAAATGCTGTCTGCCTTTCAGTTCGCGCATGGAATGAGGGATGTTGACTCCGCGTGATCGCCGGCAAGCGGCAGGAGCACATTGTAGAAAGCCGGCGCGTCAGATTACGGATCCCCGTATTCGAGGCCTGGCAGTCCGTGGCGGCTCACATCCGACACAGGAAATCACCCGATGATTTCTTGGATTTCTTTCAGCTTCTGTTTCAGTTCTTCGGTTGCCTGATCGGCCTCCTCGGTGTCTCTAATGACATGAGGGGTGATCAGAATGATCAGCTCAGTCCGAGTTGTGCTGTTACTGGTACTTCCAAACAAAGCGCCCAATACAGGAATCCTTCCGATCAATGGCACTCGACTCTCGACCTGTTGACGGCTCTCACGGATAAAGCCGCCGAGGGCGATCGTCTGACCATCCTGGACAACAATGGTTGACTCCACCGACGATTTACCGATTACGGGAGCCACGATGCCCGAGGTTGTGTTCGCACTCGCTTGACTGACTTCCTGGGATATCGAGAGCGTAACCCGTCCGCTTTCTGTGATCTGTGGAAGAACACTCATAATCACGCCGGTCGTACGGAATTGGATCGTTTGAGCAAATGCGAAAATGTCTGTGCTGCCAGCGTTAGGATTAACCGCCGAGGTCGTAGGCACCGGAATATCTGCTCCGACTTCAAAAGTGGCCACCATGTTGTCGCTGACAAGAACCGAGGGCGCTGAAATAGTACGCACGCGGGAACGATTCTCGGAAGCATTTAGAAATGCCAAAAGTTCCCTCGACCGGCCTACAAATGCGAAGGTCTGGGCACCGAGCAAACCGCCATTTGTAAACGACGCAGTGGTCTGTGGGTTGGCCAGCGTGCCTCGATTCTGAAGCGTTGCCGACAGGCCAAAAGAGAGCGAGTCGTCCAGAACGACTTCGTATATTTGCGCGTCGATCAACACCTGTCGGGCCAGAACATCCAACTGACTGAGCGTCCGTTCGATCTCGGCATATTCCTGAGGAGTCGCCTGGATTATCAGAGAATTCGTAATGGGATCGGCCACGATTCGAATGTTCTGCTCTAAAAATGTCGAATCGAAAGACGGCACGGGTTGGACCGTGCCGTCAGGTAAACCAATCTGTCCCGGGCCTGTTCCCGGCAGAGCTGCGGGGATCGGTGCGGCGACCGGATTGCGGCCGTAGAGTTGGGCCAGAACTCTCTGGAGGTCTGCGGCCTTGGAGTTTCTGACTCTATAGACGAAAACCTGAACGCCACCGCTTTGCAGCGGCTGATCCAATCGCAGCAACCATTCTTCCACTTCCGGAAAAACTGAGGCATTGGGCGTTACGACGAGAATAGAGTTGAGACGTTCAATCGGAACGAAGCGAATGGCCGTCGTTTCGCCCGAGAGGGCATAGCCAGCAAAAATCGATCTCAAATCCGGAATGAGATCGCTGGGAAAGGCGTTCTCCACAGCGAACATGCGGACACGTTCGCCTTCGAACGCGCCCGCATCAAAGATATCCACGATATCCAGCAGCTTTCTAAGGTTGCCCCGGCGTTCGCTGACCAGCAAGATGTTGCCCGAATCGTAAACGACGATGTTTCCGGCGTCGCTGAGGTATGGCGTCAACAGCTGCGACATCTCGGTCGCCGCCACGTACCGCATACGGACAACCTGGATGACGATTCGATCATCGGGCGCCACCTGCTGGAACACATCGTTCTGGAGAGGCACCGGCTCCCGAACAGCCGTATTGGCAGGAACAATCTGGTAGAAGTTCCCCGTCTGGATCATCGTGGCCCCGTTGATCTTCAGGATCGTTTCCAGAAGCGGCAGGAGATCCGATGTTCGCAGCGTATCGGAAGTGCTGATGTTCACCGTTCCCTGGACGGCGGGGTCGATCACGTAGTTCAATGCCAGCGCGTCGCCAATGATACGGATGACCTGGTAGATGTCGGCATTGTCGAGAATGAGTGAAATCGGCGCGTCAGAATCGTCGGCCTCTTCTTGCTCGACAGCAGCCGCCGCTGGAACCGCGTCTGCCTGGACTTCTGTCGGAGCTTCTATCTGAACCGGAACCGGCCCAAACGGTGTCTGAATGACGGCCCCATCCTGCTCTGGGTCGACGGGCACTTCCTGGGCTATGATCGGCGCCGCACAGAGGAAGCCAAACCACAATATTGCTTTGGATATTCGAATGTTCATCAATCTTGTACCTGAAACCTTCCCCATGGGGTCACGACGATTCGCGTACCGGGTGCTGGCTCGTCGTTCGGACCCAGCCGCACAGGCGCTGTCGTTATTCGAGGCACAGCCGTAGCTGGCGCCACCGTGGCTGAGGCCGTCGGGGCCAATACCGCCGATGTCTCAGCCTCGACAGGTTCTGAAGCCACGACGACGGGTTCATTCGAGCGTGCTCTATTGGTCGCTCTCACCGTTTCCCGGGGGATGGACGCGGAAGGATCGTTCATGATGAGGGTTTGCTGGACCGCATTGGCTTCGACCACAACCGATTTGCCCTGAATCTCGACCAATCGCCATCCATCAACACTCTCACCCACACGGATAGGCTGGTAGGACCGGGCATTACCGGCGCCGGCCGGCGCCAGCATCGCCATCAAATCGCCACCGAGCGACATCGTCCCTACCAAGAGCGGCTTGTCACCCACTACAACGGGGCCCGCGTCGGGAAGATACGCGACGTCGGACCGGTCGAAGCTGAAAGGATTCATCAACGCCACCTCATCCCAACCATTGGATGGAACTTCGGAAAGCGGCTCCGCCAGAGAGTCCAAGTCAAACGCTTCGGCCTCAGGCTGAACGGTTGCAACCGTGTGCGTCATCTCAAACGTCTGCCAATCACGGTAGGCTGTCCAGGCCCCACCGGCCAGCAGCAACGCGAGAGTCAGGTTCAACAAGAGAAATCGTTGCCAGATTTTCATAATGGATTGAGCACCAGGGCTCCTACGCTCAAGCTAACGCGGAGCGTCTTCTCTAGCTCTCCTTGGTCTGGAACTTCATGAACGACCTCGAGAGGACGAATTTCAATCGATCCAACGGTGAGGACCTTGGGCGCTACACGCAGGTCGGTGAGAAACTGGACAAGCTGGTCCGGGGTCGCGTCGAACGATAAAGTCATCGTGGTTTCCCCAAAGTAATCGTCAAGTTGCCGCATCCCAACGATATTTCTCTGTTCGACTCCGATACCGGCCCCTTGGCTTGCTTCCTCGACAAGCGCTTGCAACTGGACTGAAGCCAGGCCTTCGCTTTCGGCTTGTATCCAGCGGCCGTCCAGTTCGGCTACACGGTCGCGCGCCTCTGAGATAAGCTCGGTGTCGCGGGTCTGCCGTGACAACGCACGCCGGTATCTGCGGAGTTGATCTTCCTTGTCCACAGCCGCCTCGCTCGCTAAGGCCAAGCGATCATAGGCAGGGAAGACCAGCTCCGACATCGTCAGATACACTGCCAGTGCAAGGGTCAGGCCTATCAGGGCCCGCCGGTCGCGGTCTCGAATTTGAATCTTCACCGGGACGCCTCTACCGAAGCCCTTATGACGAAGCGATCCTTACCTGAACCGTCCCGCACTAAGGGAGAAATGAACTCCACATCACCTAACTGGACGCTGTCTTCCAGCAACTGTTGTAACTCAGCCGGGCTCTCGGAAAATCCTGAAATCGTTACCGTATTCCCTTCGTAACTGTAGCTGGACAGAAACGTTGCTGCAGGCAGGGACCGAGCCAATTCGGCGAGTGCCTCCAGGTTAGTGTCCCGGCCGGCCAGGTGGGTTATCGCAACTTCATATTGCTCGTTGAGTTGGTTTAACTCGTTTTCCATCGCACTCACTTCGCCGACCTCGGCAGCCAGTCTCTCAATCTCTGCATCCAAACGAGCTGCGTAAGCAACGTTCTGATACCCATCCTGAAACACATACACGAATCCCAAGCCCAGCAAAAGGACAAGCAGCGCTCCCGTGGGTATCCATTGCAGCCAATTCTGGCGGTATCTTAGCTCTTCAGGTACAAGGTTCGTCCTAAACGCAGTGGATTTCAATCCGACAAGCGCCGCAGCGAGCACACCAAAAACGCCGGGCCGTGGGGTGACCGTCGATTCGACGGGCAGACGAACAGGATCCCATGGAACTGAATCCGACGACGCCCCATGGACGAGGACACGGACATCTTCGGGGGAATCCAAACGGCCAAGGGCCACGATCCTCTGGATCGATTCCTGAGCCAAGCGAGTGGTTTCTTCCCCGCTGTTTCGAACGGCAACAAAGCGGGGACCCTCTACAAGCAAACCCTCTACAGCGCCGGGTTCGCATCCAAGCACTATCGTGGGACTCGCTGGCCAGAGCGTCGTGGCGGCATGGGCCCAGGCCAGAGGCGCCAGACACGCGCCTGAAAGCCGCAATCCCGCATTACTGAACAACTCCAACCACGGGTCTAGATTTGCTCGTGGGACAATCGTCACCGACACCGTTACAGAGCGGGCACCTTTGGGACCTCGCTCGAAGCCGTAGTCCCAATAGATCTCATCGGAGGACCAGGGACACCAAGATTCCAGCTGCAAGCCAATAGCCTCTTTCAATTCCTCTATTCCTTCGACGGGGAATTCAACCTGACGCACCATGCCCAGGTCATGCGAAAGAGACAGGAAGATGTGTGAGGTCGGGATTCGGTGACGGCGCAACAGTGAAACGAGAGCTTCGCGCTTCTCTTCGCTGGAAAGTTCGCCAAAACCCTCTACATACCATTGATTTACAAGATGGATCGTGTTCCAGACACGCCGGACTACCGCAACCCGCAGGTCGCTTCCCGCCAGTTCGAATCCGGCGCTGGTCTTCAGAATCATATCGGTACTTTCCTTCGAGCGAACGCGCCGCTTCCACTCTAAAGACGCGCCCCCATAGGAAAAAGACTACTGCCAGTTCACAATATCGGCGTTCTCGTCCTCGCCGCCTTCCCCACCGTCAGCGCCCAAAGAAAGTATGTCGAAATCTCCGTGCTCTCCGGGGTACCTATAAAGATACGGACGGGCCCACGGATCGAGCGGCACATCTCTTCGAAGATACGGCCCGTCCCAATTTCCGAGCCCACCCGGGTTCAAACGCAAGACACTCAGGCCCTCCGACGCAGTCGGGTACCGCCCAACATCCAGACGGAAGAGATCCAACACACTCTCAAACTCTGCAATCTGGACCCGGGCCGTGGTCTGCCGGGCTTGATCGACTCTGCTGAACAACCGCGCTCCGACCAAGGTTGCAAACAGCGAAATGATAACCATCACAACGATCAACTCGATCAGCGTAATCCCTCGCTCAAAAGAGTTTGGAGAGGTGGGGTTTGGGGGCCGACGAGTTCGAGGCCGTCGATTCGCCATTTCACAAGCGTCGTAATATTCGAAGTCCTCCGTCTCCGATCTCCATCTCCAATTCCACATCGATTCGCTCCTGGTTAGAATGCTATGTCGTTGATGCTGAATATCGCTGTCAACATTGACAGTACGACACCACCGATCAACACGCCCATGACAAGTATTATGGCGGGTTCAAAAACCGAAGTTAGCATTTTCACGGCCGACCGCACGTCTTTCTCATAAACTTCGGCAACCTGGATCAGCATCGTGTCCAGTCTGCCCGTCTCTTCGCCCACAGCGACCAGATGCACCGCCAAGCCGGGGAACAAGCCGGCATCGGTCATGGGCCCGGCGACACCCTCCCCACGTTTGGCGCCATCCGCGATGCGTGAGATCGCGTCAGCCAGAACTCTATTATTCGCTATCCCCTCGACGATGCGCACGGCCGCGATCAGCGGCACTCCGCTCCGGATCAAAGTTCCGAGCGTGCCTGCAAACCGCGCGACCTCCAATTTGAGAATCGTCGAACCTAACAATGGGATGCGCAATTGAACTCGATCCCAGGTCCGCGCCCCCTCAGGCGACCGCAGAAAAGCGCGACCCGATATCACCGCCAGTCCGAGGGCGGCCAACACCAGCCACCAATAGGACCTTGAAAAATTGGCTATCGCAATCAGCACCAACGTTGAGGGCGGAATCTGGGCGCCTACGTCTTCGAAGATGCCCGCAAAACGAGGTATGACAAAGTAGAAAAGGATCGCAACCGAGCCCAGGCCGACTGTCGCCAAAAGGGCCGGATAGACCAGAGAAGCCGACACGTATGATCGCAGTTCGTCGGCAGAGCGCTCGAACTCGGTCAGTCTTTCGAGGATCACGTCGAGAATGCCGCCTGCTTCGCCCGCCCGAACCATATTCACATAAAGTTTCGAGAACTGCTTCGGGTGAGCCGAGAGCCCGTCGGCAAGCGAGCCACCGCCCTTGATTTGCTTCAAGACATCTTCTATGACCTTCCTCAGTGCCGGCTTAGCGGCCAGTTCGGCCGTGATCTCCAGACTCTTATCCAGCGGAAGCCCAGCTCGGACCAGCGTCGACAACTCTTCGGTGAAAAGCAGCATGTCCTTTCGGGTGATACGTCTAAGCTGCAGGCGATCGCGCGCCGGTCGGAGCGCTTTGTCACCGACGTCTGCCTCCACCGAAAGAGCAATCAGCCCCATTTCTTGGACGCTTGCGGCCGCCATCTGCGTATTGCTGGCTTCAACTCGGCCTGCTACCCGCTTGCCCTCCCGACTGACAGCTCTGTAGATAAATATCCCCACTTCGATCCTCTCAGACTTCCTGCGTCACTCGGAGCACTTCGTCCGGGGTTGTCACGCCCGCCAGAACCTTGTTCCAGCCGTCTTCCTTCAATGTGTGCATGCCTGATTTCACGGCACTCGCCCGAAGAACGTTGGCATCCGGATTGGTCGTAATGACGTCCCGCAATTCCCCACCGACATCGACAAGTTCAAAAATTCCCATCCGGCCTTCATAGCCTGTGTATCCGCAGCTTTCACATCCGGCACCCCGCTGGATCTCGATTTCGCCGGAGTCGAAAGAAAATCCGGAATCTGCCAAAGCATCTCGAGAAACTGACTCGCTCCTGCGGCAGTCCTTGCACACGACACGGACCAGGCGCTGAGCTAAAATTCCGATCAATGAGGACGCCAGCAGGTAGTCTTCAACCCCCATGTCGATCAAGCGCGTGATGGCACTCGGCGCGTCATTGGTATGGAGCGTACTGAAAACCAGATGTCCGGTCAGCGCCGCGCGAATGGCAATCTCCGCCGTCTCCAGATCACGAATCTCTCCGATCATGATGACGTCAGGGTCCTGCCGCACGATGTGTCGCAATCCCGCGGAAAAGGTCAGGCCAATCTGAGAGTTCACCTGAATCTGGTTGATTCCCTCCATCTGGTATTCCACTGGATCCTCGATCGTGATGATTTTGCGATCTGGAATGTTGATTCTCTTGAGCGCGCTGTAAAGCGTTGTCGTCTTACCACTACCGGTCGGACCGGTCACCAGCAAGATGCCGTGAGGCTTGGACGTCATCTCGCATATCTTCGCGTACAGATTTTCCGGAAATCCAATCCGGCGAAGATCGATCAAGTCCGTGTTCGACTTATCGAGAATCCGCATAACAACGCTTTCGCCGTACATCGTCGGCAGTGTCGACACGCGCAAGTCTATTTCCTTCCCCAGGACTTTTAGTTTGATACGACCGTCCTGAGGCAATCGGCGCTCTGCAATGTTGAGCTTTGCCATGAGCTTGATGCGCGAAGTGATCGCACCACGCAACTGATTGGGCGGCGGATCCACGCTATGCAGCACTCCATCGACGCGATAGCGGAGTTGGAGTTCTTTCTCGAAGGGTTCAATGTGGATATCGCTGGCTCGCGATTCCACGGCTCGAGAGATGATAAGGTTGACCATCCGGATAACAGGGACTTCCGAGGCCAAGTCTTTAAGCTGCTCGACATCGGCCTCGGCCAGAGAATCGCCCAGGGTTTCGATGAGACGTTCCTCTTCCGGGTCTCCACGATGGAGCCTGTCTAGCTGATCCGTTATCTCACTTTCAGATGACAGATAGATCTTGAGATTGTGACCCGTGCGCGACTGAATCGCGGCGCAGGTCTCCGAATCGAAGGGATCCGTCATCACAATGGATAACACGCCGGATTCCAGGTGAACGGGCACAACGGAAGACGCTCGAAGGAAGCGATAGGGCAAGTGGTCTATTTCGATCGGAACCGCTGGGTAATCTCCAGCGAACAAGTCGACACCGCTCTGCTCACTCAATGTGGATAGAACGTCCCTTTCCGACACAAAGCCAAGATCAACCAATATCTTCCCGATACGATCGCTGCTTCGCGTCTGGAGGGACAGCGCACTGGAAAGGTCTTCTTCTGAAATCAAGCCCCGATCTCGCAGCAAGTCTCCGAAACGCCGATGCTCCAAGGCAAGTAGTGCTTTCAAGGCTCAGTATTCCCGCATCACAACGCGATCAGCGAATGCCGTCTTAGAAATCGCAGCCGATTGCAGATCCGCAGCGTCTTGTTTCGTTACCGACGCGACGATTTGAGTGGGCAGATCCGGCAAGTCCGCTGGATTCGTGTTCAGCATATAGATGACAACGGCAACCCTTTCATCCGAAGGCATGCTTCTGATCCCGGGCACGTACTCTCCGAGCAAGTCCACTGTGGCTTCCTTGAGCGCTAGACGGCGCTCATTGCTGGAGCGGCGAATTTCTTCCGGTGACCGCATCCCTGTGAAAGGGTTCCGGGGTAGCGCTAACGCCACCTCGATAGTCACAACCAGACCGTAGCCCTCCAGATACGTTGATTTCGCCCTCTGCAACATTGGTCCGGGTACGATGCCCGCAACGCGTTCGTCAATCGCAGCCGTGATAGCGGCTCTCTCCTCGACTGATGGGCCGACTTGGCCAAGCAGCGCGGCGGGAAGGAATGCGGCAAAGAAGAAAATCGTTAAGAACAAGTGGGAACGGAACATGCTACTCCCTCCCGGTCTGGGCGGCGAGAAGTTGAATTGAAGACGCGTTTTCGTAGGCGACTCTCCGCGCCGAACGTTGCAATTCAGAAAAATACTGAAGTTCCGCACGCAACCTTTGGATCTCTTGATTACCTGCGACCTCAAGCTTCAAAACGGCCTGATCGATTTCCGCCCGAAGCCATCCTTCTTCTTCCTCGCGGATGCGGTCCACGATCTGAGCGTAATCCAGGCTTGCGTAATCGATGGTTGGAGATACAGAAACCTCGGCAAGAACAGCTTGGAGTTCAGCCGTCTGTGTGGGCTCGCTCACAGGACCCAGACCAATCACAAAACCGGAATCAAGCCGTTCGAAACGCAGGGGGCCACCCAGCACGACTGCCAGTACGAGCGCCACGGCAATGGCGGAAGGAATTGCCCATCGTAATGGAGCCCAGTTCGTTTTCGCTCGGGTTTCCGATGGAAGGAAAACCATTCGCCGTGGAACGTCCACATCGGGCAACTGCTCAAGCGAGTGTTGAACCTTTCGAAATCCGGCCACGCGTCCCTGGCACTCCAAACACTGAGCCACATGTTGACGGGCCGCTTCCATTTCCGGCCCCGTCAAATCTTCAAACACAAACTCCGCAAGCTGGTCTTCTAAATGCGACATTTGAATCACCTATTTGCTTTCCCTCGATCGATCACTTGTTCACCTAAAACTGATTTCAGCTTGTCGAAACTCATGTAGAGCCTCGACTTCACGGTCGAAACCGGCGCATCCTGAACAGCCGCTATTTCATCAAACCTGAGGCCCTGGTAGACCTTCAGGACCACGACTTCTTTCTGATCGTCAGGCAGCTGGGAGAGGGCCTTCTCCACAGCCAGCCGATTCTCGATCGGCATGCGGGATGCCCCCACATTCGGGTCCAACTCAACAAAGGTCTTCCCCTGGTCCTTCCGGAATCTCGAATAACACACGTTGTGGGCGATCCGGTACAGCCAGGACGAAAAACGGTCCCGGTCCTTCAGGTTTCCGAGTTCGCGATAGGCCTTCAGAAAACTCTCCTGACATAAGTCCAGAGCGTCGTCCCGATTGCCAACCATCCGATAGATATAGTTGTAGATCGGCTTCTCCCACTGCCACACTAGGAGGTTGAAAGCGTTGGTATCGCCGTCGAGGACTCGATCGATGATCCGCGAATCGTCGGCACTCTCTAAATTCAAAGCCAAACTCGGGCCTCACACTCTAAAAAGACGCGTTACGGTGTTAAAAAGTCGAATCCATATCCGGGTTCGTCGCGGACACCCGTCAATTAGAGACAACGGCGGAAAGCATGTCGTTTGAAATTATAGGCTTAGAAGGTCGATTGCGGTCCCGGTTAAAGACGAATTCCGAAGTCTTCGCGGTCGCGCGTCAGATTGGGGTTGTAGTAGGGATCCTCAAGCAAGGCATTTCCCCAACGCGTTTTCATAAAAGCCACTGCCTCCGCATCCGGAATGTCCCGAGAGGCCGCCTCGTGCTGATACAACTGGGCATGCGGCGTCCAGACGATACGAAACCCCTGCCCCCTGACACGAAGACAAAAATCCAGATCGTCAAAGCGTTCAGGAACTGCTTCGTCGAAACCACCGACCCGGTCAAACACATCGCGCCGTACCATCATGCAGGAGCCGGCAACGGCCGAACAGTTGCGGACGTCGGTGACCCACCCGAAGTGGTAGCCCGTGTCGGCGGGAAACCCCCTCAAGGTATCTCCGGCAAGAGCGTCCGCGCCAAGTCCGACGATAGTCCCCGCATGCCGTATCCTTCCAGCCGTTGACAGGAGCTTCGCACCGACCACACCAATCTCGGGCTGCTTCGAGAACTCAAGCATGGCTTCCAGCCACGCAGGGGTGATCACCTCTATACTCGAGTCCACGAAGAGGAGATAGGGACTATCGGTTGCCCGCGCGGCCAGGTTCTTCAGTCGTGACGGAACCGTCCCCAACGGTGAACGCAACACGCGCTCGCTACAGTTGGCAAGATACGACCGGGTCTCGGCTGTTCCGCCTTCGTGCGACGAGATCACGATCTCATGACTTGAATGTGTCGTCCGTCTCCCGACACTCTCAACACATCTCCTCACACCACTCGACCGATGTCCGGTAGAAACGACAACGGAAACCGAAGACCTGGGATCGACGTCGTGCCGCACCCTGTAGTGCCCCGGCCCGTAGCCATCCAACAACTCACCTTTCATGTCCCGCCGTTTGAGCTGGTCAGCCAACGCTTTCTTCGCGGCCGTGTACGCGTAGAGCTTCGCGCCTGTCGAACCGGCCGCGGAACCGGCGGCTTTACGCCAGTGATAGAGAATCTTCGGTATGTGAAAGACGTTTCCTGTCCCCTCGGCGACACGGAGCATCAGATCATAGTCCTGACTTCCGTCACAAGCGCTTCGAAAACCTCCGATCTTGTCGATCAACTCTTTCCGATAGACGCTGAAGTGGCATGTGTACATGCACGAAAGCAAGTACTCCGGTGACCAGTCGGGCTTAAAGAAGGGTTCGCTACGGAGGCCTTCAGACTCCAGTTTGTCCTCATCGGAATAAATAACGTCCGCCTTCCGGTGACGCTGGAGTAGCTTGACAACCTCATATAGCGCATCTGGAGCGAGTTCGTCGTCGTGGTCGAGTAAGCCGGCGAATTCACCGGTGGCCATCGCCAAAGCCCGGTTCGAAGCGTGCGAGGTACCGTGGTTACTTTCCGAAAACACGACTTTGATTCGTCGATCCAGCTGGGAATACTGCCTGAGCATGGACCCGACGTGGCCTTGGGTTGAGGCGTCGTCGGCCAGACACAGCTCCCAATGCGGATACAACTGGTTGCGCACTGATTCGATGCATTTGCGTAGCCATCGGGGATCGGTATTGTAAACGGGGGTGATGAGGCTGATCGTCGGGACATAGGAAAAGCTTCTGATGCGTCGGGGTATCTCTCGAAGGTCCTCCGGTTTCAGACCGTGTTTCTCGATCCAGAGTTGATACACACCTTCTTGCTCGTGAAGTACCAGTTGGCCTTTCATCGCAACGACAAAGACCTGCCGCAAGCCAGACGATCCTAACTTCCGAATATGCGCGATCAATCGCGAAACCTGGGGGCCAAGGCTGCGTCTGTTCAGGAGCCGAGGCCTGTTCCAGATTGTCTCAGCCCCCTCACCGCCGCCTTTGGGAGCCAGCACCCGCAATTCGAGCGTTATCGCACGCCCAGCGTACTCGCCAAGATCAATGGACAGGCTAATCGGTCGAGAGGGCACTCGGCGCACGGACACCGACAGAACACCCTGCCAAACCACTCGCGACCTGCCCTCATCAGTCACCGCCACGACAGTTTCCACTGCGTGCTCCTCGGGCTTCCCGATATGGGCGTAAGCTAAACGGGCTTGGAAACGTGGACGGTCACCGAGGTTCAATTCAAAGCGCAATCGAGCGTCAGGAGGGATGAGTATTCCGTAATCGTCATGAATTTCCGGATTGGCGACGACGCGAATAGCTTCGGCGGATCCCGAGCCCCTAGCTTCCTTATCCGCGCCCTCGAATAAATACGTCAGAGGAAGTTGATCGTAGGCAAGACGTTCGTAAATCGACGTCCAGACCGCGACGACCGATCGCGCCCACATGTAGAACGATTGGCGTTTCATGTTCGGACGACTTGTCGATCGCCACAAGACTTATTCGACTCGGCTCCTCGGATCAACATCCAGCCCCATATCGTCAGAAGCCGCAACGCCAACGCTGCGGATGGAAGAACCGTGCTTCTCGAAAAGGTAATCGGCCAAGCCTCTTTTCCAGTGCCGCATCCGATTGAGACCCAAAGCGTTCAGGCGCGCGTTGTCCAGAACGGAGTACGCGGGGCGGCGGGCCGGTGTCTGGTAGACGCTCCCGTTGGTCGGTTCCAATTGCACATCCAGACCACTCAACTCAAAGATCGCTCGGGCGAATTCATACCAGGTACAACACCCTTCTGCAGTGCAGTGAAACAGCCCATATTGATCGGCCTCGAGCAGGAGGGCCACTTGCTCGGCCAGATCGGCCGTCGGCGTGGGCGTCACAAGCTGGTCATCAACAACTCGAATGGCCTCCCCCGCTTTCGCTTTACGAAGCATGGTTTCCACGAAATTACCACCCTTGCCCGAATTACCTGCCATCCCGTACAGGCCACACGTTCGAATGACGATGTGTTTATCGCACTCGGAACGGACGCAATATTCCCCAGCCAACTTGGAGTTTGCGTAGACCGAGATCGGGCGAGGTATGGCTTCCTCCGAGTACGGTTCAACGGAATCTCCATCGAAAACGTAGTCCGAGCTGATGTGGACGAGCCGTGCCCCGAGTATTTTGGCAAGACAGGCGAGGTGGAAAACTGCAATTGCGTTGACGCCGAAAGCGTCACCGGGCTCTGATTCACAGAGGTCGACTTTATGAAACGCTGTCGTGTTGATGATCGCGTCAGGGCTCGAAGCGCTTAGGTGTTCCCGGGCGGCTTCATGATCAGTGACGTCAAAATCGGATCGCGTAAACCCGATGAGATCATGGTCCGATAGCGCACGTTTCAGATCGAACGCGAGCTGGCCGTTCGCTCCGAGCAAGGCAATCTTCATAGCGAAAAGAGAGTGAATCCGTTAATCACAGCCGAAAACCGAACCAACTCGACGCAGCGTCTTTTCCATTCGGTCAAGTTGAGTCATCCACTGGATATTGTAGTAGATGGGATTCATGAAATCATTTTTCGAATGGCTTTCGATTCGGCGGACCATGTCCACGACCGAATCCTTGACGGACGAACGCGCACGGAAACCCAGGCTGGCCTCGATCTTGTCCGTCGAGACCCGGTAACTGCGCCCCTTCAAGGGCGTGTAGTCGACGTCGATCTCTACGTCCCGAATGTCTGACAGCGCTTCCTTAACCCAGTGCGCCAGTTCCAGAATCCGGTAGTTCCTGTACGACACATTGAAGGTTTCGCTATGCACCTTATCTTCCGGGGCCTCAACCCCGCAGATGTGGGCTTCGGCCACATCGAAAACATCAACCAGGGGGCGCCACGTTTCCCCGCCACCGAAAACCGTCAGACGCCCCTTCGATAAAGCGTCTTTGACAAAGGTATTGACGACAAGGTCGTAGCGCATCCGCGGGCTGTAGCCAAACACCGTACCCTGGCGAAAGATCACGGGACAGAACGACTCATCGGCCAGCCGAAGAAGGATTCTCTCTGCATCGTAGTTGGAGACGGCGTAAGCCGCTCGTGGTGAAACTTTCGCTGTTTCATCGACGAGGACGTCGTCAGCCATCAGGCCACGGTCATAGACAGAGCACGTGGACGCGAAGGTGAATCGGCGCACACCCGCTCTCTTGGAAAGTTTTGCAATCCGTTCAGTCGCGATGGTGTTGATTTCGTAGTTCGCGCGTGGATTGTATTCCGCAGTCGGGTCGTTCGAGAGCCCCGCAAGATGGATCACCGCATCGATCCCTGAAAAGGCTTCTGCATCGATTGAGCGAACGTCGCCTTCGATCACATCTATTCTGTCTCGGAATTCGGATAGAGGGTCTTCACCGAAGAAAAGCTTGTCGAACACCCGAACCGTTTCGCCCCGCTCCAGCAACTCGCGAACAAGAACGCAGCCGATATATCCCGCACCTCCGGTAACCAGAATCATGCTGAAGTACCTTTCACAACGGAAATGCAACCACCATGCAGCGTTTCAAAGCCATTGATAATAGCATCGATACCAACGCACTACCCATTGAGTATGTTAAAAGTGGAGGCCCTGATGGGCGTGCGTTTCATGTCTCGGCTGGCGTTCTCGGTGCGACGGCTCTACGATTGGGTGATCGGCTGGGCCGACAGTCCGTACAGCCAATGGGCCCTGTTCGGCATCGCATTTGCGGAATCGTCCTTCTTTCCCATACCACCCGATATTCTCCTCATCGCTCTCGGCGTTGCACTCCCCCTCAGAGCACTCCGTTACGCCCTGATATGCAGCCTGGGGTCGGTGATTGGTGGCATTTTCGGATATTGGATCGGATACGAATTCTTCGGGATCATTGGCGAGCCCATCGTCCGGTTTTACGCCGCAGAAGACCAATATGTCAGGGTGCAGGAATTATATCGCCAGTATGACGCCTTCGCCGTGGCTATAGCAGGTCTCACCCCCATTCCGTACAAGGTCGCAACGATCACAGCCGGATTCTTCGAGGTCAACTTCGGACGTTTCGTGCTGGCGTCCGCTGTGAGTCGATCCCTTCGCTTTTTCGTGATTGGCGGCCTGATTCGCGTTTTCGGGGCTCCGATCCGGGCATTCATCGAAAAATATTTTGAGATTTTGATCATAATATTCCTTATCCTATTGGTCGCCGGCTTCGCAGTAGTTCGGTTATTTTTTTAAGAAAGAGGAGAATTGAATGCCCAATCCAACCAACGAGCTGAAGGTCGGCGATGAAGCGCCGGACTTCACTCTCCCATCGCATCTCGACTCCGAGATGACATTGTCCAGTTTCAGGGGCAAGAAGAACGTGGTCATGGCCTTTTACCCGGTCGCGTTCACACCCGTGTGAACGCTGCAGATACCGGCGTATGAGGAAGATCTTTCCGAATTCGACCGGTCCGATACCCAGGTCCTGGGTATTAGCATCGACTCGACATATTCCAACAAGGCGTGGGCCGAATCACTGGGTGGAATCTCCTATCCCTTGCTGAGCGACTTCTGGCCTCACGGAATGGTCGCATTGAAATATAACGTCCTTCGAAAGGAAGGCATCACCGAGCGTGCGATCTTCATAATCGACAAGAAAGGCATCGTGCGCTATATCGACGTTCACGACATCGGCGACCAACCCAAGAATTCAGTTCTTTTCGAAGAACTGAATAAGATCGCGGGTTAAGGAATCCGACCGGCATGGGCGGCGAAACCGCCCATGCCAACCTCCCCTCCCAGATGCCCATTCAGATTGCCAGAGCCTGTATTCCTTACACGCCTTTCAAGCGTGACCTCAATGGTTCGCGGGTAGCTCTCGTGACAACCGCAGGCGTCTATGCGGAGGGAATGGAGCCATTCACGGACAACGATTTAAGCTTCAGGAAGATTCCCAGTGACGTCGACACCGGAGAGCTTCGGGTTGTTGCCGGTCACTACGACCCCACCTCTGCCGCAGCCGATATCAACTGCGTATTTCCATTGGATAGACTGAGAGATCTCGTTTCAAACGGTGTCGTGGGGAAGATATCCGACTTCCACATTTCGATGGGACTGACGACCCAGTTGCGGAAACTCAAGGAAGATGTCAGTTGGACTCTGGCAGAAGAGGTCGCACGGCTACGCCCGGATGTGGTGCTTCTGACCGGTGGCTGACCGCTCTGCCATCGGACGGTCGTCACGATTCAACGGGCCATCGAGTGCATGGGTATCGCTTCAGTTCTGATTACGGTCTCGCCCGACGAGTCCGAACAAGCCGGCCCCTCCCGCGCGCTATACCCCAAGCCGTTTACCGTGGGTCAGTCGCTCGGTCCCCCGCACCAGGCTGCACTCCAGCTTCGAATAATTTCAGACGCGCTGGATCTCTTGAAGAACCCCGGAGAACCCGGGACAATCGTTACGAAAGACTACGGTCCTACAGCGTAATGACTGATTGCAGGCTGGTTATCTCGATCCGCTTCCCGCATCGGGGCGTTTCACAACGGACCGTGTCGTCGATCCGTACCATATAATCCCGGGCTGCCTTGAAGCGGGCACGATCATCCTCACTGGCATGGCGCGGCAGCGATTTCTTCTTCGAACGAACCCTCCAGCGGATCTTGTATTCGTTCAACTGTCTACAGGACGGGCAGTTCAAGCGGTGGATCTTGACTTCGTCCTTTTCCGAAAAAAACTCTCGTTCTTCCACGTTAGTTCGGTCTCTCTTTTTGTGCGTTGTTCGAAGCTCGTGGCCTTTACACCAATGTCCCCAAAATAAAGGCCTCGTTAATCTTACATGCTGTGTCCAATAATTGCGGTCGCGCTCACCAATATCACCGCTAGAAGTTCGATCCCCAGCCACACAGTTCGAAACGCTTCTTCGGGAGAATCCACCCCCGCTTCGGCCGAGTAGCGAAGGAAGGTCACGGTCACAAGAACGATAACTGTAAGAATTCCCAGCCCGGCATGTCCGGTAACGGTTCCACCACTGCCCAGCCCGCTCATACCTGCCAGACTGAAGCCCGTTACAGTGGCAACGACCGCCGCCAGGGCGGCGAATGGTGTAAGGCTTGACCCGATTCGATATAGCCTGGGGGCACGGGCATAGAAGCCGCGAGCGTCGTAGAAGAACGCCGCAAACGTCAGTGCGATGGGAAAGTGAACGATGAGGGTGTGAAGTTGAATACCAAACATTTTTGCTCGATCCAGACTGCCTGCTGTCGACTGCCTTTCGACACTTTGATTCGCAGGAGGGATGCGGACTCGTGAAGGGGACGGACACTTCATGCAACATTATGCCCTGGCGAGTGTATTTCGTCTGAAGTGTCCGTCCCCTTCTATCTTCCCCACCGCGGGTTACTCGCCCTCACCTATTCTCTTAACACCGACGGAATCGGTTTGTACAGTCCGGCAAGAAACGCATCTATCATTACAGTGTGCTTTACGACCGCAGACTTCCGCTTTGCCCGATGACGCTTCCATCCCTATAATTTGCACATATGCCTGAACAACCACGACGGCAATCGCTCACCGTAGATGTCGCCGGTGTCTGCGTGGGGGGCACCCACCCGATCGTCGTACAATCGATGACGAACACCGACACCGGGGACGTCGCCGCGACCGTGCAACAGATTGCGGCACTTAGTGAAGCTGGATCGGAGTTGGTCCGGATAACGGTCGACACACGGGAATCAGCACAGTCTGTCGCTGAAATCGTAGAGAGGCTCCGTGATCAGGGCATCCAAACACCCATCATTGGGGACTTCCACTACAACGGGCACATCCTGCTCCGAGAGTTCCCCGAATGTGCGGCAGCTCTGGCCAAGTACCGGATTAACCCGGGCAACGTTGGAATGGGCAGCCACCACGACGAAAACTTTGAAACAATAATCGGAATAGCTCGAGACAACCAGAAAGCCGTTCGTATTGGCGTCAACTGGGGGTCGCTGGACCAGACACTCGTCACCCGGCTGATGGATGAAAACGCGAAACGCAGCGAACCCAGGAACGCCCGCGGCGTCGTACTCGAAGCGATGGTCACGAGCGCACTTGAATCGGTCCAACTCGCGGAGTCATGTGGCCTTGGCCGGGACAGAATTATATTGAGCGCGAAGGTTTCGACGGTCTCCGACTTGATCGAAGTATACAGGGATCTGGCATCCCGGACAGACTGCCCACTCCACCTGGGATTGACGGAAGCCGGTATGGGACGAAAGGGCATCGTTGCCAGCACCGCCGGGCTTTCTGTTCTGCTTGCTGAGGGGATCGGGGACACGATTCGTGTAAGCCTGACCCCTGCCCCCGGGGGCGATCGCACCGAAGAAGTCCGGATTTGCCGTGACGTTCTCCAGAGTCTCGGTCTTGGCTGCTTCTCACCTCAGGTGGCCGCTTGCCCTGGCTGTGGCCGGACGACGAGCACTCTATTTCAGGAAATGGCCCAGGACATCGAAAAATATCTCGAAAGTCAGATGCCGAAGTGGAGAGGGCTTTACACAGGAGTAGAGGAACTGCGAGTTGCTGTTATGGGATGTGTGGTCAACGGACCGGGCGAGTCGAAACATGCCGACATCGGGATCTCACTCCCAGGGAACGGTGAGGAACCCAAGGCTCCCGTTTATGTCGATTCCAGTCTCCACACGACCCTTCGGGGCGACACCATAGTCAGCGATTTCATCGCTATCCTGGAAGAGTATGTCCGGACACGGTACGGCAAGAAACCAGTTAGGAGTTCGACCTTGCGGAATCCCCGCACTTAAATTTCAACTTCCTATTTCTTGTTCGACGGTTTAACTCCGGAGAAACGGACGGCTGGTCTTTGTGAGGGAAAGAAAGCAGCTTCGGAAATTCCTCCTCCACGCAAAACCAGGCGGCTGCGGTCGAACCCTCCGATGACGAAAATTACGCTATCTCGACCCACTGCGACCCCATTTCATCCCTGCTTCGTCTATGATAGATACCGAACCGCCCAGCAATAGGCAGATGAAAAATAGGTTAATTGTTGCTGAGAATTCTGTTAAATTTGCCTCATCGCGTTGGAGGATTACGAAAACCATGAAGATTAAGTACGTCTTTGGCTGTCTGGCCCTGTTATTGGCCTTGAGCGTAAATGCATCGGCACAGCTGATTGCAGGAACCCCGGAGGACATGCTGTATCAGCGGATAACGGACGCCCCCGATCTGGACCAGAAGATGGAGCTGTGCCTACAGTTTGAGACAGAGTTCCCCGATTCCAGCGTGCTGGGTGACGTCTACACGCTCTTGATGGACGCCCATAATCAGAGGAACGAATCCGATCAAACGATCGAATACGGAGAAAAGGCCCTCGAAGTGGACGGGGAAAACGTCACCGCGTTGATGACTGTGGCTCGAACGCTGTCGGTAGCCAGACAGCAACCGGCCAAGGCGGTGGATTACGCGGAACGCGCTGTAAACACAATTGAGCAAATGAAGACCGGCGATATGCCGCAACAGTTCACACCGGAAACGTGGCAAGCCTACCTCACGAGTCTGGAAGGCCCTGCCCGGGACATCCTCAGTTACGCCAGGGCTGTCAGCCCTTAGCATCCCCTCTAGCGGATATTTTCGGATGGGAGGAGCGCTCTCATCCAACCCAGCTCTCGTTCTCGGACAAGTGTGTCCCAAATCAGGCGATGTCGAACTGCCGCAGGAAATGGAGTGAAGTGAGTCCTTCACCCGTGGCGCGCTCCAACAAAGAGTTCCACGCCCATCGCGCCCCCGGCTCGAAAACCTGCTCCCTCATGTATGCACCCACCTCTGGGGTAAACATGTCCCCGTCGGGGGCCACCTCTCGCCCGACGTATTCCAGAACCTGAGACGCCATCAGCTCACCTAGGATGTAATTGTGGTAGTAGACCGGAACGATCGCGAGGTGGATCTTCGACGCCCAATCGGGACGGGTTCTATCTGAAGGCGGTGCCACCTTCTGGATCCGTTCGACAAGATCCCACCAGAGTGACCCAAGATCCTGGCGCGGATCGCGGTACAACTCTCTTTCAAAGCGTACGAGCGTGAGCGCCCATCTCACAAAGACCAGCATCGAGCTTCGAAGAGCCTGGAATATCTCCTCACCCATTTCCTCTGCCGTCTCGACGGGGACTCCCGCAAAACGGACGAGCCAGGACGGGGTTTTGGTCATTCGTCCGTTCAGCATGGCGACGGCTTCTGTCGTAAACGTGTGGGCGGGCCTGCGCAGAGCGAACGGCAGGGAACGATCGTTGTACTTGTCATAGACGGCATGTCCGAATTCGTGGAGCATGACGCTCATCCACCGCTCATTGTGACGGATATTGCACAGAACCCTTACGTCGCCCGCATGGTCTACGTCCAGACAGAATGCGTGTTGAGATTTTCCCTCGCGCTCGTACAGATCAGCATCCAGCAAAAGGTCATCGATTTCCATACCCTGGCTCTGGAAGTGCCTGCGGGTCAACTCTTCGAGGTTCTGGTTCTCGAAGATTGCGTCAAGTTTCCGAGTGACACCCATCGACGGGAGCTCCTGGAAAAACGGATCGCTGTAGAGCCAGGGGTGGCTCGCGGCTCCAGGGACGCCAAACCGTTGTTTGAGTTCCTGATCCAGTTCTGCCTTGGCATTGATATAGGCAGTTTCCGACGCGCTCTCCAATTCGTCCAACAGGCTGAACAACCATCCCTCCTCGAATTCCTGGGTCTCCAGCATGAGCGTGTAGTAGTCCGCGAATCCAAGCCTCGAGGCTTCCTTGTTTCGAAGTTCGACCAGAGCGATCACGTCCTCCGCAACTGCCTCACCCACCTGTTTGCTCGCTTCCCACACTCGACGGCGGTGATCGATGTCCTCCAAAGAACCCAGCATTTCGCGCAGTTCGTTGTCCGACACCTTGCGACTGTCAAGATCCGCACGGAAAGTGTTGAAGGTGTTTTCGATCTGAGCCTCCTTGTAGACAATCTCCTTGAGAACGTCCGCATCCATCTGGTAGGGAAGGAAGTCCAGGTAAGCACACTCCAGCTCGCGAGCGCTTACTTCGCCAAGATCTCCACTCATTTCCTTGCGCCACGACTTCAAGCGCTCAAAGGCCTTTCTATCTCTGTAGACATCCAGATACCGGCCCTTGGCCGCGACAAGCGCGTCGACCGACTCGGGGGTGCCTGTCAGAGACATTTCCCAGAAGCTTCGCGAGTAATCCCGGTGGAGGGGCTCTATCGCTTTGTTGTGTTGGGTGAGGAAAGCCCGGAGTTCTTTGTGCATTGCTCCAAATCTACTCGGGCGTCACGAAATCGGTTACCGTTAGCCCGCTGGCGTACTTTCGGATCTCCTGACCCACCTCGACGTGGAACGGGTCCTTCTGGTAGATCTCCAAGCCCTCCTCATCCGCGAAGTCCATCAGCAAGACATACTGAAATTCGGAGGACATGCGGGCGCGATATCCGGCGTCTCGCGGCTGGAGCACTTCACCGATGGCCAGCCGCCGCACAGAGCGAATGTCTGATAATTTACGAATCTGCCCAAACAAGTCCTCGCGGTCAGAATCCGAAGTATCAGCCTTCAAGTTCAACATCAACATGTGACGAATCATCTCGTTTGTCTCCTTCAATCGGGGCTTCTAACGGACGGATCGCGAACCTCGGTGCCGGCCAGCTCTTCAAAAAATTGAATGATTCCGCTATGGTCGTCCCCGCCCCGGGACCGGGCCTGCATGGCTCTAAGGAACTGCTGAACCAGTGCGGTCGTGGGGATTGGAACTCCCAGGGAAGCTGCGGCTGCCTGGACCAGACCCAGATCTTTTTGATGGAGATCGATCTTAAACCCCGGCGCAAAATCACCGGACAGGATTTTTTCCGACTTCTGTTCCAGGCAACGACTGGCAGCCATACCACCGGAGAGCGCCTGGATCATTTTCCTGGGATTCACACCCGATCGCGCACCGAACACAAGGGCCTCACCCATTGCCGTCAGATTGATCGCCACGATCATCTGGTTGGCCAACTTGGTAAACCCTCCGCTCCCCAGAGATCCCATGTGGGTAATCGTTCGACCCATGACTTCAAACAGCGGCTGCGCCCGTTCGAAATCGGAGGATTCCCCGCCGACCATGATCGAGAGAATTCCCTCGATTGCGCCGGGTTCACCGCCACTGACGGGTGCGTCGAGCATAGCGACGCCCTTCGCTGCGAGTGCCTCGCCTATTTTCTGAGATATGAGAGGGTTGATTGTGCTCATGTCGATCAGCAGCTGGCCCTCACGTGCCGCCTCGATGAGCCCGTCCGGACCCAAAGCCACGGATTCGACATCAGGCGAATCCGGAAGCATGGTGACTATGATCTCGGAAGCTTCCCCCACCTGGCGCGGTGATTCGGCCCTGCCCGCACCCTCATGGCCCAGTTCATCGACGTTCCCGCGGCTTCTGTTGTGAACCAACAGCGGATACCCGGCCTTCAGCAGATTCCGAGCCATGGGCTTGCCCATGATTCCCAATCCAATAAACCCAATCTTTGTTTTCATATATATTCAACTCAAGAACAGATGAAACGCAGAGACGCGGAGATGCAGAGGAAGAAATGACAAGTTAAGAGTGACGAATTCGCTGACCAAAGGTCATTACTGGCCCAGAAAATACATTCATCCTCTGCGTCTTTGCGCCTTTGCGCCTTTGCGTTGAAATCTTCTCTCCGTGCCGCTGTCGGCGCTATCAAGCTTCTTCGGACTCACGGAGTTTCGCCAGGACAGCATAGTCTTCAAGCGTCGTCGTGTCCCCAACGGCTTCCTTGCCCGAAGCCAGGTCCCGGAGGAGGCGCCGCATGATCTTGCCGCTTCGTGTCTTGGGAAGCGCATCGGTAAACCGGATCTGCTCGGGTTTGGCAAAAGCGCCGATAACTTTTCCGACGTGATCTCTCAGTTCGTTTTTGAGTTCCGGCGTGGGTTCACTATCACCGGTTGGCGTTACGAAGGCTACGACGCCCTGGCCCTTAATTTCGTGTTCGATCCCGACCGCAGCCGCTTCAGCGACGTTTGGATGGCTGACGAGGGCACTTTCGACTTCCATCGTACCGATCCGGTGCCCCGAAACATTGATCACATCGTCGATGCGGCCCATGATCCAGAAGTAGCCGTCCTCATCCCGGCGAGCGCCGTCGCCGGTAAAGTAGACACCGGGAATTTCATCCCAGTACTGTTTCTTCATTCGCTCCGGATCGCCATAGATCGTCCGCAGCATGGATGGCCAGGGACGTTTGAGTACAAGGAAGCCACCCTGGTTGTCGGGGAGTGAGTTCCCATCGCGATCGACAACGTCGGGAACAATGCCAGGCAAGGGGCGCGTTCCGGAGCCGGGCTTTGTGGGTGTCGCTCCAGGCAGCGGGGAGATCATGATGGAACCGGTCTCGGTCTGCCACCAGGTATCTACGATCGGACAGTTTTCGCTCCCGATTTTGGAGTGGTACCACATCCAGGCTTCGGGGTTGATAGGCTCACCGACGGTTCCAAGCAATCGAAGGCTCGAAAGGTCGTGCTTTGCCGGCCATTGATCGCCCCACTTGATGAAAGCCCGGATGGCCGTGGGGGCCGTGTAGAAGATGTTGATCCGATACTTCTCGATTATTGACCAGAGCCTGTCGGGCTCCGGATAGTTTGGAGCGCCCTCATACATCACGCTGGTCGTGCCGTTGAGCAAGGGCCCGTAAACGATATAGCTGTGTCCGGTGACCCATCCGATGTCGGCACCACACCAGAACGTATCCTCATCTCGAAGATCGAAGACCCACTTCGCCGTCGCGTAGGCACTCACCATATAGCCGCCCGTCGTATGGACCACACCTTTCGGTTTTCCCGTCGTCCCGCTCGTGTAGAGCATGAACAAGGGGTGTTCAGCGTCCAACCAGACGGCCTCGGATTGGTCCGACGACTCGGCCATAAGTTCATGCCACCAGAGATCACGCCCAGATTCCATCCCAACCGTCTCCCCGGTCCGCCTGACGACAACGACTTTCTCCACCGAAGGCGCACCACCACCGAGAGCATCGTCCACGTTCTTCTTCAGAGGAACGATCACACCTCTACGATAGCCACCGTCAGCGGTGATGAGAATCTTCGATCCTGAGTCGTTGATACGGTCGCGCAACGCTTCTGCGCTGAACCCTCCGAACACAACGTTGTGCATCACACCCAGGCGGGCACACGCCAACATCGCTATAGGTAGTTCGGGCACCATTCCCAGATAGATCGTCGCTCGATCACCGCTCCGAAGACCCAGGGAAACCAGGACGTTGGTAAACCGGCAGACTTCACGATGCAGCATCTGGTAAGTCAGAATCCGCTGGTCACCCGGTTCGCCCTCCCAGAGCAACGCTACGCGGTTCTTGCGCCAGCCGGAGAGATGACGGTCGAGGCAGTTGTAGGACAAGTTCGTCTTCGCACCCACGAACCACTTCGCAACGGGCTCGTTCCATTCGAGAACCTTCGACCACGGTTCGAACCACTCCAGCTCGGATGCGATCTCGGACCAGAATACGTCGGGCTCATCCAGCGATCGTCGATACATCTCCTCGTACGCATCCATGCTCGAAATTCTGGCCTGGCTGGAAAATTCCGCACTGGGGGGGAAGACGCGACTTTCTTTAAGAGAGGATTCAATGTTCGTATCAGCCATGAGTGGATCCTTATTCTGTTACTCGGATTTCGCGGATCTATCTTCAGACATGAATTACACGCATCCGACTGATCAGACAGCTACGTCTAATCGGCGTAGTCCGCGTATTCGTAATTGCCGGCTCAGGGAGGATAAACCAGAGGGGAAACACATGCAAAAAAGGGCGGCCGTCCGGCCGCCCTTTTTCGACTTTCAACTCGATGGACTAGTGGTCCCCGTTAAACAGACTGTAACTTATCAAGATTTCGCCGGCCGCGCTGGACTTTAGCAAGGATGTCGGAAGCCGTTGCAGTCCAGATGAAGGGTTTCGGGTCTTCATTGTGACGAGCGAGGTAGTCCTCCACGGCCTGGATCAACTCGGGGACCGAGCGGAAAACGCCACGCCGGAGTCGTTGCTCGGACAGATCCCGGAAAAAGCGCTCGACCATGTTGAGCCACGACGCACTGGTTGGCGTGAAGTGCACATGAAAACGCTTGTTACGCTTGAGCCAGTTGACGACTTTCTGATGTTTGTGAGTCGCATAGTTGTCGCAAATAATGTGGATCTCCTTATCTTTCGGCATGGCGCGTTTGATCTGATTCAGAAACCGGATCCATTCCTGATGGCGATGCTTTGGCATGCAGGTTCCGATGACCGAACCGTCCAGGATGTTGAGCGCGGCGAAAAGCGTGGTTGTCCCGTTACGTTTGTAATCGTGGGTCATGGTGCCACACCGCCCCTTCTTCAGAGGTAACCCGGGTTGCGTGCGGTCCAGGGCCTGCATCTGGCTCTTCTCATCGCAGGACAAGACAATGGCGTTTTCCGGTGGGCTCAGATACAGACCGACCACATCCTCCAGCTTTTCGGCGAATCGTTTGTCGTTGGATAGTTTGAAGGTTCGTGACAGATGAGGCTTCAGTCCATGGACCCGCCAGATTTTCCCGACCGTGGACTCGCTCACGCCAACGGCCTTCGCCATCGAGGCCCGACTCCAGTGCGTCGCGTTCGGGGGCTTCTCTTCCAGTGTCTTCTTGACGATCCGGGCTCGCTTCCGGCGACTGATCGTGGGAATCCGTCCGCTTCGCGGCGCATCCTTTTCGATCCCAGCCAAGCCCTGTTCCACAAAACGATTGCGCCAGCGGCCCGCTTTCTGGCGCGTGATCTCCAAGCGGGCGGCGATCTCATAATTGTTCCGACCTTCAGCGGCCAGTAATACAATTCGGGATCGTTCCGCCAACCGGACCGATGTACTCCGGCTTCGACTCAGTCGCTCCAACTCCATCCGCTGCTTGTCATCCAATTCAATGGTCGGTGCTTTCCTCATTCTCTATTGGACGTTGGAAAGCTATTTTAGTTACATTACTTCGAGCGGGGTACACTAGTCCTTGGTCAGACCAAAATACTCATAGTTCGGTGCGATGTATTTCTCTTCTTCCTCCGGCACGTTGTCCTCAGGCCAAATGGCAGTGACCGGGCAGGCTGGCTCACAGGCACCACAATCGATGCACTCCTCCGGATGAATGAAGAGCATCTCCGATTCTTCGAAGCCATCTTCATCTTTCTTGGGATGAATGCAATCTACCGGACACGCATCAACGCAAGCCGTGTCCTTAGTGCCGATGCACGGCGAACCGATGATATAGGTCATTCTGATCTCCTCTCCTTACAATTTAATTATGGCGTCCGAAAAATGACATTATACACCGACTTTTGCCAACAGGCTGTGGCAGAAGTATCGAGCGCCGCGCCGCACGTCTTACCGATAATCCTCGCGTCACTTCAGCATGCGCTTCAGCACCTTTCCGGAAGGTGTTCTGGGCAGATCATCGACGATCTCAATCACCTTCGGCACTTTGTAGTTCGCCACAAGCTCTTTGCAAAAACTGCGCAGCTCGCGTTCATCGAGCGTGGCACCGTCCTCAACGATCACAAAAGCCTTGGGAACCTCACCACGCACTTCATCAGGCACACCGATCACGGCCACTTCCTTTACTGAATCGTGCCTTATGAGCGCTTCTTCGATCTCTCTCGGATAAATATTCTCACCTGCAGATATGATGAGCTCCTTCTTCCGGCCGGTGATCGAAACGAAACCATCAGCATCTACCTTGCCAAGATCGCCGGTACGCAACCATCCATTCGTGATCGTCTGTGCAGTCTCTTCAGGGAGGTTGTGGTAACCCTCCATGACGTTCTGGCCCCGGACCATCACCTCACCGACTGTATCCACCCCCAACGGTTCACCGCTCTCGTTCCAGATCGCAACTTCCACGTTGGGTAACGCGCGACCGACCGTGCCGAGCTTCCGGTCACCCGGAACATTGAGCGTGATTACAGGGGCCGCTTCGGTTTGCCCATAACCCTCGTAGATATCTACGCCGAAGCGGTTTTCGAAGGCTTCGGCGATCGCAAGCGGAAGAGGCTCACCGCCAGATATGGGGAATCTCAAGGCGCTGACATCGAATTCCTCATCGGAGGCTGCTAACACCCGATACATCGACGGGATCGCCATGAAACACGAGACCCTCTGCTCTTCGATCAGCTTCAGAACCTTGGTCGGTTGGAATCGATCCACCAGGACGGCCTTGCTTCCGTTCAGGAGGGGCAGGAGAAAGGTTCCCGTAATAGCGTAGGTATGAAAGAAGGGCAGCAGGCACAAAAAGCTGTCGTCGGGATTGAATTTACCTGCGAGTTGTGAAGACTCGACGTTCGCAATCAAGTTGGCGTGCGAAAGGGTGACACCTTTCGGACGACCCGTGGTGCCCGAAGTGTACAGATAGAGCGCCGGATCCTGATCCGCTGCCGGTTCAATTCCCTCAGCTTCGGGAATGAAATCGGGATCATCAGCCATAAGGATTTTTCCGCGATCACCGAATAAAGGCCGGATCTTTCCAATCGCTTCGTCAAAAAACCTGGATGCGATCAGAGCGGACATCCCGGAATCCTTGATGATGAAACCCAGGTCCTGGGGCGGCAGAAGATAATTCAAGGGGACGGCGGTCTTTCCTGCCTTCCAAATAGAAAGCATAGATATCAGGTACCGCTGGGAATTCAACAGCAGGATTCCGACGACATCACCGGGGACTTCAGACTTCAGACGCCGAGCGAGGCGATTTACTTCATCACCCAACTCTCCATAAGTCCACGAGCGCCCTGCTTCATCGACGAGCGCGGTGCGGTCCCTGTATTGCCCGACTGTGCTATCGAATTGTTCAGATAAGAAAGGCATACGACCTCAGCAGGGGCGGAGTATAACACGAGAAAACCCATGCCAGTTGGGGTTCCCGCAGCCCCTGCGTGAAGGGGGGGGGCTTCTCTCAGGAACTCTCCGAAATCGGCGGATGGTAGATAAGCTGGATCAGGATTTGGTCAGGATCGTGGAAATAGAAAGACCGGGCTCCGTCGCGATGAGTCTTCGGAGGCTTGACCAACCGAATGCCTTGATCCTTGAGGCGCAACGCCCAGACATCGACGTCCTCTGCGGAGAGAACGGCAAAGCCGACGTGGCCGAGTGTCTGGACTTCGCCGGGTTCACGATCGGGAGGTAGCTGATGGAGCGCGAGGTTGTCGGATCCCGAGGTCAGATAGACGTTTTCCTCGTCCGGCTTCCACTCCAGTTCCATGCCCAAAACATCACGATAGAATGCCAGTGAGCGGCCCACATCCCGGACATAGAGCGCCACGTGCCGGAGGCCTATGAAGTGGGGGCTCATTGACTTGGCCTCACCGCCAACACTACAATTGTTCCCCTCGTCATCAGACACGCGAGTGTAGCATACGCAGCCGAGGGCAAGTTGGCCGCCAGGAACCCGCCCCGCACTGCTGAGGTCACGACGAATGCCGTCTTCAAAAACGAATGGAACTTGTCCACAGCCATGAGTCTCAAAAAATCGAGAAAACCCTATAAGGTTGAGCAGTTGAACGCCTGGCGAATGCATAGCCAATGGCTCGATCGCCCGTTCAAAGGGCGCAATCTCCTCGACCTGGTCCGCTCGGTCGGATGGATTCACGCCCCCGGCTGTTCCTCCCCGTACCTCTCCCTCTGGGCACGATCGGCTAAGTTCCAGCCCGCAAGCCTGGACCGTCTCGTCTTTAAGGAGCAGAAGCTCGTCCGATTGGAAACGCTGCGCGGTTGCACCATGCTCGTACCCCGCGAACACGCGCCTATCGCACTCCGCGTGCGGAGCCGCACCTTCACCGACCTGGCCAGGGATGCCCGCGCTCTGCTGCCCATCAACGAGAAGGAACTCGATCAGCTCAAACGCGCGGTCATCCGCGCGATGGAAAGCGGTTTAACAACCCGCGACAAAATCCGCGACACCGTGCCATCGCACCTTGTTCGAGACTTTCCCTTGCGTTTGAAACGGATTGGCCTGACAGAAAGTGTTTCGCTAGCGATTCGCCTTTTGGAGGAGGACGGACGAATCGTCAAGGTACAGTCCATCAAACAACTGAATTCGAGCGATTACACGTATCAGTTGCTGTCCAACGTCCTGCCCGAAGTTGATCCGTTTGAGCTGAAGACCGAGATCGCCAATATCGAACTCGCCAGACTTTATTTCCGGTCCGAAGGGCCAGCTCGAATCAAAGACTTCGCCTGGTGGGCCGGGATCAACATGACAGACGCGATCCGTGCCGCCGAGGCGGTCCAACCGGGTCTTGAACCCATCAAGGTCGCCCATAGCAAAGACGAATTCTTTTTGAGCGGAAGCGACCTTGAGGAATTCGCCGACTTCACCCCAGACGACTCCACGGTGAACCTGATCCCGTATCGCGATATCTATCTGAAGGGGCAACGGGAAGTAGTAGATCGCTACGTAAGCTCCGATCACTCTGACAAACCATTCACCCGGTGGCGGGGGAAGCTCATGAACGATCCCATCGCAACGGTGATCCGGAACGGCCAGGTCGTCGGCGTCTGGGAATGGGATTCCAAAGCCCAGGGGACTTTGAACTTCGAGCTCTTCGAGAAAGGTATCGCGAAAGCAGATCTCGGCCGGATCTCCAAGCGTGCTGCTGAGCTTGGCCGGTTCATTAGAAAAAACCTGAAAGACGGCCGCCTGCAGGGGACCGATTCCAACCGGCAAATGACTCGAATCAGCGACTTGAAAACATACTGGGGTCAGGGAGCCGAGGCGGATGTCCCTGCCGTTTGAGATCGATCGAACCGAAGCATCCTATTGGTGGCGCACTAACGTAATCGCAGGTGTGATTCTCCACCGCTTGATGTGGCTCTTCATTGCGGCTTCGGCCGCTCTGGTCTGGCAAAGTTATCAGGTACTGGGTTTCCTCGTCGTCCTGGGAATGATTCCCTACGGGTTTTTTCTCCGATTTCTCTCCGCACGGGCCTGTTCAAATTTTCTCGAAGAACATCCCGAAACCATCGATGAATTCATAGAAAACAGAGTTATTACGCGTGCGGGGACTGACGATTCCGTTCCTGAGCGGTGACCTGACCATCGTCAACGAGTTCGCGCCGTGGACGGAGTAGTCTGTCCCATCTTCTTTACACCTGCCCATTTGTTGCGAGGATTCGCCAATTCTGGATATGATGGGTCCATGGAGCGAAAACACTACCCCATAGCTGTGTTGATCCTCGCCATAGTCGCCATATCCTCGATGGCTCTGGGCTCTCTCGTCCGAACACCCGTAGAGACAACGCCAAGCACACACCTGCTTGCGGCTAACGGCTTATCGACAAACCAGTACATGGATCACGTCCGGTTCCTGGCGGATCCTGCAATGGAAGGCCGCGGAAACGGTGCGCCCGGATTGGAAGACGCAGCGGAGTATCTGGCAGCCCAGTTCCGCGCTTGGGGACTGCGCCCTGCCGGCGAGAACGGAACGTACTTCCAGACCTTTGAGTTGACAACCGAAACTGAACTGGGACCGGCCAGTCGGTTGACCCTTGGAGAACGGAACCTCCTTCCAGGAGACGAGTTCCAGTCGGTCCGGTTCTCAACGCCCGCCAATGTCGGGGGTTCCCTGGTCTTCGTCGGTTACGGCATCACGGCGCCTGAAATGCATTGGGACGACTACGACGGGGTCGATGTCACCGGCAAGATCGTGGTGGTTTTTCGCCACGAACCTCAGGAACAGGACGAGGACAGCCCATTTAACGGCACGGCGTTTACCTCCCACGCGTCGCTGATGAACAAAGCGATCAACGCCAGGCAACATGGAGCGGCCGGCATCGTGTTCATTCTGGACCCGAACAACCACGGAAGCGATGAAGAGGCGATCGTGGCGACCGCGACAGGCACTGCGACAGACAACTCCGGCATTGCGGCCGCGTATGCGCGCGCGGAACCCGTGCTGTCCTATTTCGAAGCCGGAGGCTTCGATTTGCGTCAGATGCAGCGCGAGATCGATACCCAACTGGAATCCCGTTCGTTCGAATTCGCTGGCAGCACGGCGAACCTGACGACGGATATCCTTCGGATTCGAAAGCCCGTGCGTAATGTCTTAGCGGCCATCGACGGTTCGGACCCGGAGCTGAGGAATGAATGGGTCATCGCCGGAGCGCACTACGACCATCTGGGTCTGGACGGAGAGTTTTCCCTGGCCCGCGATGGGAACGGCCAGATACACCACGGAGCCGATGACAATGCGTCGGGTACCGCAGGCATTCTGGAGTTGGCACGGATTGCAGGACGAAATAAGGACTCTTTCAAGCGTTCGGTCCTGCTGATGGCGTTCGCGGGCGAGGAAGTAGGACTGCGTGGATCCAGCCACTTCGTCGCCGAACCCACGATCGATATCGAGAATGCCGTCGCCATGTTGAATCTGGACATGATCGGACGGTTAAGAGATGACCATGTCTATGTGAGCGGTGTCGGAACCTCTCCAGATTTCAGGACAGCTTTGGAAGAACTCAACGAATCCGTCGGCCTGTCGCTGGACTATTCCAGTTCGGGAATGGGGGCCAGTGACCACATGTCGTTCAACATCAAAAAGATTCCCGTTCTCTTTTTCTTCTCGGGCCTCCACAGCGACTACCATCAGCCATCGGACACGGCAGACAAGATCAATGCGGACGGAGCACGCAAGGTCCTGATGCTCGCCTACCAGATGCTGGGGCGTTTGGCCGCAGAGGTCGAACGACCTCTCTACACGGAGGTTTCAGAGCCCCGACCGGTCACTGGGAGTGGCGGGGGATATGGCCCGTACTTCGGGTCGGTTCCCGACTTTCGGGACGACCTGGGCGGCGTCCTGTTTGCAGACATCAGTCCGGCGAGTCCCGCCGAGGAGGCCGGCTTCAGGGCCGGAGACCTCATGGTCGAATTCAACGGCAAGCAGATTCAAAACCTATATGACTTCACCTATGCGTTACAGGCCGAGGCACCCGGAAATACAGTAACCGTCGTTGTCGAACGGGACGGTGAGCCGATGAGCGCTGAGGTCACCCTGGGGACACGTTAATGCTTCATATTGACAGGCGATTGATGGTAGCGGCTGTGGGATTGCTCCTGGCTGCATGCGGGACGACCGGTGAGCTCGATGATCAACCTGCCAGCACCGATCCGGGACCTGCGAGCTCGCCTGCCACCGCCCGGGCAGTTGAGCCTCACCCGGATGAAATCCACATTCAGAATCCGAGACAACTGACCTTCGGCGGAGAGAACGCGGAGGCTTACTTTTCTTCGAACGGCGAGGACATCATCTTTCAATCCACACGCGACGCCAACCGGTGTGACCAGCAGTACACAATGAAGACGGACGGGTCCGATCTGAGGCGGGTCAGCACGGGTGAAGGACGCACCACCTGCGGATACTACACGCCGGACGGGTTGACGATCATCTACGCGTCGACTCATCTGGGAGCGCCGGAATGTCCGCCTGTTCCCGACCAATCGCTGGGTTACGTGTGGCCACTGTACCGCTCGTTCGACATCTTTGCGGCGAACGCGGACGGCACAGGCCTCCGCCGACTCACTGATGCCGATGGATACGACGCCGAGGGAACGGTCTCTCCCGACGGCGAGAAAATAGTCTTCACCTCGACACGAGACGGTGACCTCGACATCTACACGATGAATCTCGATGGCAGCGAGCAGACCCGATTGACCGATGAACTCGGTTATGACGGGGGCCCGTTCTTCTCGCCCGACAGTCAGTGGATCGTCTACCGGGCCAGTCATCCCACCGACTCCGGAGAAGTCGCTCAATATGAAGAATTGATAGCACAGGACCTGGTCCAGCCGGACAATCTCGAAGTCTGGATCATGAGGGCGGACGGGAGCGAAAAGCGCCAGATAACCTCTTATGGAGGCGCCAACTGGGCGCCGTATTTCCATCCGAGCGGTGAAAAGATCATTTTCGCGTCAGATATGGACAACTTGAGCCCGCGAGTTCCCAACTTCGAGCTCTATATGGTCAATATCGACGGCACGGGCCTCGAGCGTCTGACCTTCGATGACTCATTCGACGGATTCCCCATTTTCAGCGCGGACGGCTCGCAGCTGTTATGGGCATCGAATCGATTTGCCGAGAATGAGGGCAACACGAACGTTTTCATAGCCGACTGGGTGGAATAGGAGAACGAAATGCCATTGTTTGAATATGTTTGTGGTGAGTGCGGAAGCAAATTCGAAAAAATCGTCCGTACCCACACCGCGTCCGTTGAATGTGTCAGTTGCAATAGCGTGAAGGTCGAACGTCAGTTGTCCGTCTTCGCCGTCGCTAGCGGTGGCACTGAAAGTGCCCCTGCTGAATTCTGCGGACCCTGTGGAATGCCCGGACCGGGCTGCGGAAGCGTCAATTAAGAAAGTGACTCCAGGTCAGTGACACCCAAGATTTCCGAACTCACCACGCGTCACTGGTCGCGCGTCACTCCGGCCGGTAGGCCCCCGACTCGAAGGGAACATTGCTTCTTGCGCGTGTGCTAAACTCCAGCTCATGCAGGATTTAGCGCGCCGACTGCAGGAGAGAATCTCTGGTGAGGTCCGTTTCGATCCGGCCTCGCGTTTCCTCTACAGCACCGACGCCAGCATCTACGAGATCGAACCGATCGGCGTCGTCATCCCCAGAAACCTTGAAGACATACTTGCGACTGCCGAGGTCGCGGCCGAGTTCGGCGTCCCCGTACTGCCTCGGGGCGGAGGGACCAGCCTCGCCGGCCAGACCGTCGGTCACGCCGTCGTCATCGACTTCTCGAAGTACTTGAATCGCGTTCTCGAAGTAAACACCGAGGAAGGTTGGGCATGGGTCGAACCCGGGGTCGTCCAGGAACAGTTCAACAAGCACCTGCACCCGATGGGATTCCTCTTCGGGCCCGACACCTCGACGGCAAGCCGCGCAACCATAGGCGGCATGATGGGAAACAACTCCGCCGGGTCACACTCGATCGTATATGGCAAGACGGTCGATCACGTTCTCGAAGTCGACGCCGTCCTGGCTTCCGGGGAGCGCCGGATCTTCAAGGAGATGGACTTCGAACATGCTCGCCGGAAGGGCGGTTTAGAAGGACGGATTGCCGACATCATCGATACGAACAGAAGTGAGATCGAACGGCGATTTCCAAGCCTCATGCGCCGGGTCAGTGGATACAACCTCGACGAATTTTGCCGAAACGGGAAATTCAACCTGGCCAAGCTGCTGGTGGGTTCGGAAGGAACCCTGGCTCTGGTCAACCGCGCCAAGGTCCGGATCGAACCCCGGCCCAAGGCGACGGCATTGATGGCTGTCCATTTCAGCGACATCGTAGATTCGATTCGAGCAACTCAGTCCATTCTTCCTCTCGACCCGTCGGCGGTTGAGCTCATCGACGACGTCATCCTGAACCTCGCGAGGGGATCACTGGAGTTCTCACGGCAGATCGGTTTCATCGAAGGCCGCCCCGGCGCGATTCTGCTGGTCGAATTTTACGGAGAAAACAGAAAAGAACTCGAAGCACGCCTGGATCAACTTGAGAGCATACTCAAACGCGACGGGCTCGGCTATGCCTATCCCCGTTCGTTGGAAGCAGCCGGCCAGGCTGCGATGTGGAAGGTGCGCAAAGCGGGCCTCGGACTCCTCCTCGGCATGAAGGGCGAACGGAAACCGATCGCGTTCGTGGAAGACTGCGCAGTGGAACCCGATCAACTGCCTGAGTTTTTCAGTCGCTTTCGCTCCGTAGTGGACAAGTACGAAACCAACGCCGGTTATTACGGCCATGCCAGCGTGGGTTGCCTGCATATTCGCCCTCTGATAAACACGAAGCTGTCCTCTGAAATCCGGAAAATGAAGGACATGACGAACGAGATTGCCGATCTGGTCATGGAGTTTGGCGGCGCCATGAGCGGTGAACATGGCGATGGGCTCGCTCGAAGCCACCTGAATAAGAAGCTTTTCGGACCTCAGATATACCGTGCGTTCCAGCAAGTGAAGCGGGCCTTCGATCCTCTGAACCGGATGAACCCCGGGAAAATCGTAAACGCTCCCGAAATGGATCAAAACCTCCGTTACGGAGAGGCCTATGAAACGATCACGGTAAGCACGCATTACGACTTCACGAGAGAAGGCGGGTTCGCCACAGCTATCGAACTGTGCAATGGCAACGGCGCGTGCCGCAAGACGGGGGAAGGCACGATGTGCCCCTCCTACATGGTCACGCGTGAGGAGGAACACTCTACCCGGGGCCGGGCAGATCTGATGCGGGCCGTGCTTTCCGGAAAACTGGAAGAGCGGGAACTGTCGGGACAGATGCTCTACGACGCCCTGGACCTTTGCCTCGAATGCAAGGCCTGCAAAGCCGAATGCCCGTCGAACGTGGACATGGCCAAATTGAAGTATGAATTCCTGGCGCGGCACAACGACACCCACGGCACCCCCCTGCGTTCACTTTTGTTCGCCCACATTCACCGTCTCAACCGGGCCGCCTCCTGGTGGCCGGCCGCAGCGAATCAAATGATTAAGAGCCCGACTCTCCGGAGATTTCTGGAGCGGGTCTTGGGAATTGATGCCCGAAGGCAGCTTCCTGCGTTCGCAGATGAAACATTCGAAGCATGGTTCCGGAAGCGCCCCGTCCAGACGACAACTGGAAGTGCTCCCGTAGGCCGAGTGGTCTTGTTCCACGATACGTTCATGAACTTCAACCATCCAGAAGTCGGTCGAGCCACCATACAATTGCTTGAGGCCGCCGGTTACGAAGTGCAGCTCGCGGATCGGGTATGCTGCGGTCGACCGATGATTTCGAAAGGCCTGGCCGAAACAGCCCGCTCCCATGCCGCTCACAACGTGCGCGAATTTCTCGGGTGGGTCGACGCAGGTTATACGATCGTAGGTTGCGAACCGAGTTGCATTCTCACCTTCCGGGACGAATACAAGGATTTACTCCAGGGAGACTCCGTTCAGAAAGTTGCTGATGCCTGTTTGCTCCTGGACGAGTTCATTGACCGGGAAACACGTGAAGGGCGATGGCGACTCGAATTCGGTCCCTCCCGTGAAAAAGCCCTGCTTCATACGCACTGCCACCAGAAGGCCCTGGTTGGAAGTGCTCACCTGATTCGCATGCTCGGCGCCGCATACGAAGTATCCGAAGTCGATTCCGGTTGCTGTGGCATGGCGGGCTCATTCGGTTACGAAAAGGAGCACTACGACCTGTCGCTCCAGGTCGGTCAACGACGCCTGCTACCCGCAATTCAAAACGTCCCCGATGCCGTCGTCATAACGCCAGGAATCTCATGCCGCCAACAAATCCAGGACACAACAGGCCGACGTGCCCTGCATCCGGCGGAAGCACTCGTCCGAGCCTTGGAAAACAGCGCAGTCTCATAAGATGTCAAATCTCATACAAGGAACAGCCACACTTGAAGGGACCGCCAGATTCGCGGACCGGTTCCCCAGAGCGGCTCCCGGGCATTTCCGGAAAAGCCTGGGACTGACGCTGGCGTCTATTGGAGTGGGCACGTATCTGGGAGAAGCCGATAGACGGACAGACGAGCTCTATAAGCAATCGATTGTACGAGCGGTTCAAATGGGCTCCAACGTGATCGATTCGGCGATCAACTATCGATATCAGAGAAGCGAAAGAGCGATTTGCGCCGCGCTAAAAGATCTTCAAAAGGATGGATTCAGACGGGAGGAATTGATCATTGCAACCAAAGCCGGATTTTTGAGTTTCGACGGCGAACCGCCGTCCGACCCCAGCGAGTATTTCGAAAAAACGTATCTGAATTCCGGGTTACTTTCTCCAGGTGATATCGCCGCAGGCTCCCACTCAATCGCGCCAGCTTATCTTGAAAACCAGTTGAATCGCAGCCTCGAAAACCTTGGATTGGAAACCATCGATGTTTTCTACATTCACAACCCTGAGATTCAGCTTGAAGAGATTGAAATCCAGGAATTTTCCAAACGATTGCACAGTGCCTTCGAGTTTCTCGAAACGGCGGTAGAGGCCGGTAAAATTCTGATGTACGGAACCGCGACCTGGAACGCTTACAGGACCGCACCAGATTCCCGCGGCTTCTTGAACCTCTCCGACATTGCTCAATGGGCACGTGACGTTGGGGGACAGGATCATCACTTCGGCGCCATTCAACTCCCGTACAGTCTTGCGATGAGGGAGGCGTTCGCGCTGAGAAATCAGAAGGTCGGGAACACGCTTGTCTCAACGCTGGAAGCGGCCCACGAACTGGGCATCACCGTCATGGCGAGCGCATCAATGCATCAGGCTCGCTTAACCCGAAATCTGCCTGAGTTCCTGGGCAGGCATTTGCCGAACCTCGCCACAGATGCTCAGCGCGCGATCCAGTTCGCCCGGTCGACACCAGGAATCACAAGCGCCCTAGTCGGTATGAGCCGTCCCAACCACGTCGAAGAAAACCTCCGGTTGGTAGAAATTCCCCCTGTTCCCGCGGACAGTATTCAAAACCTGGTCAATGCTGCGTAACTACATCGAAGGTCGCGAACGGCGCTGGCACCAGCGAGACTCGAATCGTTTACCCAAACCGTTCGAGTGGGGCATCGAGCATCTGAATCTCAAAAACGGATCCGACCCGAGGGTTGCTTTGGAGGAATTTGCGGACGAAGCTGTTCAGGACAGCGAACGCTTCTACGCCTATTCTCCTACTGAGGATTATCAGTTCGACGGCTACACGCTTCAGTTCCCGAGCGCGGTCAAAACACCCCACGGCGTCAATAATACCGTCTGGGGACGCTTCTTTCCGGCCGCAGGGCCACTGGCCGTCATCGTGTTGCCTCAGTGGAACGCCCAATGGGGAAGCCACATCGGTCTGTGCCGCGTTCTCCAACGCTTTGGCATCACAACGCTACGGCTGAGCCTGCCTTACCACGACCATCGACGGCCTCGGGAACTGGAGCGCGCCGAACCCCTCGTGGGCCCAAACGTCGGGCAGACCATGGCGACAACCCGGCAGGCAGTGCTCGACGTGCGGCGCTGTGCCGACTGGCTCGCGAACCGCGGATACGACAGGCTCGGCGTTCTGGGCACCAGTATCGGATCTTGCATCGGCTTTCTGGCAATGGCTCACGATCCGCGCCTCCAGTACAACGCGTTCATACACGTGTCGTCCTACTTCGCCGATGTGGTGTGGGAAGGACTCTCGACCGGCCACGTTCGAGAGTCTTTGGAATCCTCCCTCCGCTTGGAAGAATTGCGGCGGTTCTGGGCGCCAATCAGTCCATACCCCTTCATTTCGCGGCTCAGCAACGCTCCAAGGCCGATGCTTGTGATTTCGGGACGATACGATCTGAGCTTCCCGTATCATCTTACGCGGAAGTCCTTTGAGGATTTTGACCGGCATAGAGTCCCCTACGAACGCGTACTTCTTCCCTGCGGGCACTACACCATGGCCCTGTTCCCTTTCAGAGAGATCGTTGGATTTCAGATTGTGAAGTTCTTCAGGCGGTACAGGGGCAGTTAAGAATAGAATGAGAAATCAAAAGTTTCGAGTTATGAGATAAGGGATGGGGTTTGAAACTTCTGACGTTCAACCCTTAACTCCTGACTCTTAAGAGTACAATTCCTGGCCATGACCTGTGATCTATGCAACGACGATGATGGAAAAGGCACACACTATCACGCCTTCATAGACGGCAAGCATTACTGGATCTGCGGGCCTTGTAAAGAAAGGCTGAAGATCGAATCCGAACACACCGACGAATAGTCCCGGGGCAGCGAAGACACGTGCTGCCCGTCGTTTACCTCTTTTCCATAAGATTTTTCACCGCAAAGGCGCGAAGACGCAAAGGTGAATTTTCAACACGAAGACACGAAGGTGACGAAGTCTATTTATCGCGGGGATCTGGGAAGAATATATTGACTGCGGAGATATGGAACAGCTTTCGAATCGTTCAGCGATACAAGGGACTCGTTTTTTGTCCGAGGCTCATCACGTGTCACTACAGTCAATCGCCTGCGGGATTCTCTGGGGAGTCGGCCGATTCCTCGGGGCCGTCGAGGAAGGCGATCGGAGCCCCGGTCTCTTCCAGGGTCTTCTCGGCAAGCGCCTTGGGCTCAAGTTGCTCGGCACTCGTGCTCAGGACAACGATGTCCACGCGGCGATTTAGTCCCCGACCCTCTCGGGTGTCGTTGGGCGCCACCGGACGGTACTCTCCGTAGCCCACGGCCGATAAGCGGCTGGGTGGAATCCCCCCCTGCGCAATCAGATATCGAAGAACGTTCGTTGCCCTCGACGTTGAGAACTCCCAGTTTGAAGGAAAGCGAGCAGTGCTGATCGGGATGTCATCGGTGTGTCCTTCGACGCGGAGGTCATACGGTAGATCGAGGAGCCTCGCGGCAATACCCTCGAGGGCTTCTAGAGCCTGCGCTTCGATCACTGCTGCACCCGGCGAGAAAAATCCCGCTTCGTTCAAACTAACAGTCAATCCGCGGGAATCAATGTTGAGGCGAACCTGCCCTTCCTCCACCTCCCTTTCGAGCATCTTCTCGAGACGATCTTGTACCTGTTCCAACTCGTAGTCACCCTCCCCTTTTCCACCGCCCGGGCCGGGCATTATCACTATCGAGTCCAACATCGCACTCGCAGCAGCATCTCCGTCCCCGAAGATAGCAACTGACGCAGCGGAGGGGCTAAAGATACCCAGCTCAGAGAAAGCAGCCTGGAAGGACCGCGCAACCTGGCCGGCTTTCGCCTCATCTTCATTTGAAGCCGCAAACATGACGACGAAGAACGCGAACAGGAGGGTGATGAAGTCGGCGTAGGACACCAACCACCGCTCGTGGTTGACGTGCTCCTCTTTCCTTTTGCGTCTCGCCACTATCGCTCCTTTAATTACTCATACTGACTTGCGCTATTTCTTTTCCCGCATCTTCTGCAGTTCTTCGTCCAGGAAGGAAGACAGTTTTCCTTCAATCAAGCGGGGGTTCTGGCCCTCCAGAATACCCAGCGTTCCTTCAAGCATCATCTCTTTGATGATCATGCGTTTGCGGTGTTTGGCCTTCAGCTTCGCCGCAGCGGGCAGGAAGAAGATATTCGCCATGCCGACACCGTAGATGGTCGCCACGAAAGCCACAGCGATGCCGTGACCGACTTCCTCGATGTCGTCCAGATGTTGCATCACCTGGATCAGCCCGAGCACCGCACCAATAATTCCAATCGTCGGTGCGTAACCACCTGCGGCTTCGAATATTTTAGCGGAAGTTTCGCCGCGCTCGTCCATGTAGCCCAGCTCGACCTCCATCGTCTCGCGGAGTTCGCTCGGCTCGCTGCCGTCAACCGCCATCATGATTGATTTCTTGAAGAAAGGATCTTCCACATCGTTGCCATCTTTCTCCAGCGAGATGATCCCTTCGCGGCGCGCCTTGTTGGTGAAGCTGATGATTTGATCAATGACCGCGTTCGGCTGAACGGTCTCTTCCTTGAAAACATAGATCAACTCACTCACTGCTCGTTTGAACGAGGACAGAGAAAAGCCGATCATGGTAGCCCCAATCGTTCCGCCACCCACAATAAGTGCTGCGGTCGGTTGGATCATCTGAAAGATTGAACCACCTTCCAAGAACTGCCCGAACAAAATGCCAAACGTTGCTACGGTTATGCCAAGTATCGTTCCAAGGTCCATGGTTGTATTCCCTTACTACTGACGCCCATCTCCGGCCGCATCGGCCTGGATCCGGGTTAAAGAGCGATTCCTTTCACTCTCCAACGGTTTCGAGTTCCTCCATTTTTTCCTCTTCCGATCGCATATATACGTTGATTCCAGAGGAATTAATTGCTTTTCTGTATTCAATCACTTTGCTGACGATCTCATAAGGCCGGTCTGCAACAACGAGCTTCTCTCCTGTAGTCAGGGAAATCACCGTGTCGGACTCACCCTCGATCGTCTTTATGAGCTCACAGTTGACCACCATTTCTTTCTTATTGATCCTACTGACCGTGATCACGCTTTACCTCCCGCGTAGAAGTGCGACGGGCACATGTGGTCCGTCCCCTACATTCCACTCATCGGCCGGAGAGTGGGGTTACTACAGGATTAATTATCGAAATCGAAAGCCCGGGGTTTCACGAATTAAATGAAGTTCTTAGGCTATTGCAATTCGGGGGAGGGGAACCGGATCTGCCGGCCTGATGTGCAGGTTGGTTTGAAATCAAAAGGTTGATCAGAGCAATTCGCAAAGGGCTGAGGGCTTCCTTATTTCACTAGATCCGCGTAATCGGCCAATCTGCCCCGATTCGCGTAGTTCGCGGCTGATCAGACTGCGGCTGTGGGGCTGAGGTCCTGTGCCTGTTGAATGAGAGCTGGAAGATCGAATTCCATGCCGCCCAGATTCCGGGCCACCTCCTGCACCCGCAGGTAATCGGGCAGCTCGTCCACGGTGAGACTCAATTCCGGGCACTTACAGGTGGGTCGGGGTTCGAGAAAGATTCCACCGGTTTGAAACGGGTTCTCTTTGGCATAGAGCGTCACATGCTCCCTCCAACGTTTTTCGTGAGCGGTTGCCGCCATTCTTGCCAGAAGCTTTCGCGTCAGGGCCTCGCCTGTCGTTCCGACGGGAAGCCCGTTTTCGATGACGTACTCGGCGCCGGTCTCCACAATATGATTCACGACGCGATCGATACTTTCAGGGTCCGTAAAAGGATTATCAGCAGTCACCCGGACGATGATGGCCGCGTCGGTCACTGTCGCGGCCCCAAGGTAGCGATCGAGCACGTCGTGCTCGCTTCCACGGAAACATTCAATACCGTGGCGGAGGCATTCCTCAACGATGATGTCGTCCCCAGGATGAACGGTGGTCGCGACGACCACATGATCCAGGCACTTGGTCTGACGCAGACGCTCGACCAGATAAGTCAATATGGATCGGCCATGGAGGGTCAACAGGACCTTACCCGGCAGACGGGTCGATCCCATCCGGGCCTGCACAATGGCAACAGTTCGCGGTTTTACTGCCACGCCTTCCCGCCCGGAGACGCACCCAAAGTGGTTTCGACCGCAGCAACGAGTTCCCCGATCCGGAAGGGCTTGGCAAGGCATGCAACGCCTGAGCTCGCGATAAATTCCTTCATTTCCCGGCTCGCAACATCCCCGGTGAGCAGGAGCACCCCGGTAGTCTTGCCCTCCGAACGCATCCATTCAATAAGCTCTCGACCACCGATTCCAGGCATCCGTAAATCACTGACGACCAAATCGAATTCCTTTTGCTGAAGCTGGGCTATGGCTTCCTCGCCGGAACCCACACATTCGACTTCACAGTCCGCGTTTGATAAGACGGCCTCCACAAGATCCAGAATGTGGTGTTCGTCATCAGCGACAAGGATGCGACTTGGTCTTTCGTCACCGACCTCCGATTCCGGGTTGATCTCTTCTATTGGGAAACTCAGGCTGAACGTTGTCCCCCGGCCTTCGTCGCTGACGACAGAAATCTCTCCCTTGTTGGCTTCGACAAGTTGGCGCGAAAGGCTCAGTCCCAGACCCGTCCCGGTTTCCTTCGTGGTAAAAAAGGGCTCGAATATCTTGGCAATGTCGCCCTGGCCCAGACCGGGCCCATCGTCTTGAATGTGGATTAAGACGCGGTCTCCAGAAACCTCGGTTGATACGTCAACGACACCCTCGCCACGATCTTCTTCAATGGCCTGTACGGCGTTCGTCACGACATTCAGCAAAACCTGAGTGAATTCACAGGGATTGACTGAAATTGCGGGGCGCTTCGGAGACAGATTCAATCCTATATTGACCGTGTTCAACGGCAGTTGATACGCCGCGAGCTCCAGAGTTTCTCTAACAGTCGAATTCAGATCGATGATCTCAATGTCTGTTTTTCCAGGACGCGAAATGCGCAGTACATTCCGGACGATGCGTGCGCAACGCTCAGTTTCTGAAACAATTCGGCCGAGATTCTTCTTGTTTCCCTTGTCCGTGCGGGCCAGCAACTGGGCGAAGCCGAGGATGGTCGTCAAGGGATTATTCAACTCATGGACAATTCCCGCCAGTAGCTTGCCGACCGCAGACATCTTCTCGGATTGGGAAAGCCGGCTCTGATAGTCCCCGACTTGCTTGCTCAAGGCGGTTTGCTCGAGCTTGAGTGCGTCAAAACGACGGGTACGTTCAAGGGCCGCGGCAATATGCTCGGCCGCAGTCGAGACGATCTCTTCATCCTGATCAGAAAAAACCCCGGGCGCCGGGCTGCTGAGGTTGACAACGCCCACCACCCTTCCAGCGGTTTGCAGCGGAAAACTGATGAGCGAGTTGACGATGCCGGCGGATCCCGCACCTAATGCGAATCGCTCGTCCTTCGACGCCTCTTCGAGGCGGACGGGTTCGCACTGTGCCGCCACCCACCGAGTGACGCCATTGCCTCCATCCGGTGACATGATCGAATCGCTCTGAGACAGCCCAGGATTGATAGCGGCCTCAGTCTGGCTTCCCACAACATCCAGAATTCCTGTATGTTCGTCGAGGAGCAACAACGAACAACTTTCCGCCGCCGTGTTTTCCAGAAGGAGACTGGCGACAAAATCGCCGGTCTCTCGAACGGATTCGGCGCGGATCAACCCCCGCATCAATCGGTCCATAAAATCATCCCTTCCACTACGGGAAATAAGCCAGGCCGGTGCCTCGATTTCAGGTGTCGATTGGAGAAAGTGAGAAGACATCAAATGTTCGTTGTAATCAATCGATGACGCTTTAAATCTTGATCTCAGCTTTGAGCTTCGGGTGAAATTCCGCCTGATCGCAGATCGCTAATTGATGAATGCGGTCAGAGACTTCGTTCGCGCAAACCGGCCTCGCGGTGCGCGGTTCCGCGTAATCTTCAACTCTTCCTCGCTCGCAAACAGGCTTTCCTCGAAACTCATCATGGTCAAATCTTTCTGAAATTTCCCAAGCTGGGACGGGATGGATCGGCCACCCCTCATCTGGACGAGCCATGTGGCGAAATCCGCTCCGGAAGCAATTGTCAAAGGAATCCCTCCAGAAAATCGAGGATTCACTTCGATCAGGCTCACCGTGTGACCATCCCATTTGCATTGGATATTCGCCGCACCTACGATCCCCAGGCTTTCGGCGACGTTAGCGGCAAATTCCATAACTTGCTTGTGGTTCCGCGTGGTCCCTTTGTCGCTCACGCCCGCCCGTATCACCAGCCGTTCACGAGGTACTATAGACATCACCCGTCCTTCGAAGTCGGCGCATACGTCGACCGTAAACTCCGCCCCCTCCAGGTAGTCCTGCACGACCGCGTCGGGCACGTACCGGCAGAAAAAGCGAAGCTGTTCTTCGTTGTGAGCTTCAAACACCTGAACACTTCCACGCCCACTTCTCGGTTTGACGACAACCGGATAGGTGATCTGTTCGAAATCGACGTCCGCGGCCAAACGCGTCGCCGGAGTTTCGATCCCGTTCATGAGCGCGAACTCATACATGCGGTACTTGTCGTTGGAGATCTCGGTCGTTTCTTCACTCGAAACCGACACCCAAACATCGTTTTGTTCAAAGCGCGCTCGGTTTCGGGCGAAGATCGGCAGTTCAACGTCGATCGTCGGAATGATCAGGTGAACGTTCTCAACATCGCAAATGCTCTCAATGATCGGAATGTATTCGGGATCACTCGTCAGGGGCACGATGTGATTGCGATGGCCGAAGTAGAGAGCCGGAGACATCGAGTTAATGTCGGTGGTAATCACCCTACCTTTTCCGAAGCGCTCAACAGCCCTCCGAAAAGCCCTTACCAGACCGACACGACGTGAAGCAGCCGTGATGAGAACGTTTACAGATTTCATCCGATGGCATCCCACTGTACGGGCGCGTTTTCATCTATGGCGTTTCGCGCCTCGCGGCCCACGACATCATCCACGTGCTCCGGGGAGATCCCGACGGCAGGTCGAAGGGCATACAACATGTCCCTGGAAATCGTCTCTCCCGACGCGATCGGACGTTTTGCGTAAAGCGAACGACGGGACGCCGTCAGGTTCTGGCTCTCAGTTTCGGTGACAAACTTGTCGCGCCGACCCAAAATCGGGCCAATCGCACGCAGTTCTTCGATATGTGTGCGCAATTGCTTGGTGTCGAACGAGACAGCGCGATCGGGGACATCCCCTCGCGTGTCGAGCATGAAGTGGCGCTCGATGACCTGAGCACCCAGGGAGACGGCGATAATGGAGCCCATGCTATCCACGCTGTGATCGGAAAAACCGACAGGCAGACCGAATCGATCCCGCAGGAACTCGATCGATTTCAGGTTCAACTCTTCCGGCTTGGGCGGATAAGCCGAGACGCAGTGCAGCAGGATGATCTGGTGATTCTCCTCGGTGTATATCCAATCAATCGCTTTCTCGATCTCCTCGGACGAGCTCATCCCCGTCGACAACAGAACCGGTTTGCCCTTTCGAGCGATATGTTTGACCAGAGGGCTGTGCGTGATGTCGCCTGAGGCTATCTTGAATGCCCCGACACCAAGTTCCTCTAAAAAGTCAGCACTCTCTTCATCGAACGGGGTGGAAAGAAACTCGATTCCCAATCGCTTCGCCTCGCTGTGTATCGTGCGAAAATCGTCGAAGCTCAGTTCCAGTTTCTTGAACAAGTCCTGCAGATCGACATCTTTGGTATGGGTGAGTTGCGCTCTCGTCTTGGAGTTGAGCTTGTCGGCTCTAAACGTTTGAAACTTGATCGCGTCGGCTCCGGCCCATTTCGCCCCGCGCACCATGGCCATCGCTTTCTCTTTGGAGCCCCCATGGTTGAGGCCGGCCTCGGCTACAAAGAACGTCTCGGCGGACTCGTTCTGCAAAAGGTCGAACAGGTTAACTGTTACATTGTTAGACATAATTCTCTCCTAACGATTTCTCTGACTCGGAACAATCCCTGACCGTCGACCAGTCTGCGACCGGTTTCAGTAAGGTGACGCATCAGCGATGGGGTTTTGCGCATCTCCATTGCACGGTCGACAACTTCATCTGGATGAAGCACAGACATTTCGCCGGCGCTTCGGACAGCGCCTCTCTCTTCAAAAGCATTCGCCGTCTTGAGTTGGAGTTTATCGACGCTGAGCGCTATCGTAGGCACACCCGCCGCCAACATTTCATAAAGTGAAATTCCCGCGTTTGTAATCGCCAACAGACAACTGGATACAGCTTTTTGAATTTCGTCGCGACTGCGAATCCAACGAACCGCCGGGTTGGGCAAAGCCGAAAACTTTCGATCAAAGCCTTGGGTTGCACAGACCCGGAGACCTCGATCGCTAAGCGCATCTGCCACAGCGATTAGATACTCGGAATGGATTCCACCGCCAAGGGTTAGGAAGATCTCGTCACCCGTTTCGCCACGCTGGGGGGACCGGGGATCGACGACCGTGTAGTCCGGTCCCACGAACATCTTCCGGTCGGGATGCTTAGAATAGGGAACGATTTGAGTGATGCTGCCATCGATAACGACGTCAGATTCACACTGAGCCAATCCCAGATCACGGATGCTGATATGGCGGCAGCCCTGGCTCCTGATAGTTTCGGTAACCGGGTGCGCGCGGCAAAGATCGCTTACAGTGATAGGCGGAAACCGGCCATCGAACTGAACCCTATGTTCGCGTTCGGAAAGGAACTGGGCACAGGGCACCGATAGAGGATAAAAGCTCACCGTCACGTCGGGATTCAAACCTTCCGCAATGCGAAGGCAACGGACGACATGTCCGTAGCCCACCTCGGGCCCCGCGTCCACGACGAATCCGATATCGGCTGCCTTGATTCTAGTTAACGTGGCCACGTGTCCTCTTAACCAAACTCTTCCATCCATCCAACACTGGGGCGATCTCATATTCCAGAACGTCGCAGACAGAAATCCAGAATCCGTTCTCCTGCGCAGAAATCAGTTCGCCTAAAGCTTGCTCCAGGGAGGCGATCAGGGCTGGCCGGGAATCTCCGCTCTCCTCATGGACCCAGCCCAAATCCTCCGAAAAAATACTGAACAGGACGGCAAGTGACTCCAGATACTGCGATAGCGCCTGGTAGGCCTGCTCCTGATCGCGGCTTTCGAACAGGCGAACAATCGCAGCGCCGGCTTCAGCGACCTGATCCAGTTCGCGATCCAGTTCCCCCAGTGCCTCGACCACGACACTGTCAAAGTCTCCACTTTCGATGTCAATCTGCTCCAGACCGTGGAGATCTTGGCCGCAAATTGTGCTGTCGCGGTAGCTCAATGTTTCCTGGGCGTCGAAATTTACACTCGTAATGCATTGACCTGCACTGAGATAGTCAGTCTCGAGCCAATCCAACAGCTCACCCCAGGTCGAGAGTTGCCCAGGCACGTCGACGGGGTCCTGATTTAACCGGATGTTCATCTTATGACTCCACTCGGAAGATTGATGACGGTCATGATTCCGACGTCAAGTTCCTTTTGCGCCGGTGCCCGCCGGAATGGCCGAGCCCCCGGGATTCAATAACTTCTGCTCCAAAACCTGCACTTCCTTTTCGAAGAAGGGCTGTGTCTGCAGACTCCACAAGATCTTCTCTGTTGCACTTCGGTTTCCTTTTTCCAGATACCGGTGGCCTTTTTGGAGCATCACCAGCGGACCGGACCATCGTGGCGGAACCAATCGGGGCTCCATATTCTCGAAAATTTGGGACCATTCATTCGCGATCGACCGCCACGAGTAGTTGCGGAACGCTCGGCTGCGGGCGGCCTCGGACATTTGACGATGCCGGTCCCGGTTCTGCGCCAATCCGGTCACAGCCTCAACAAACTCACGACGGTAGCTTTCCGACGATGGCTCGCCATCGATGCAGTATCCCGTCTCCCCGTCGTTGACCGTTTCCTTAAGGCCAGCCTTCGCGGAAGTGACGACAACGGCGCCACACGCCTGTGCTTCGATCGCCGCAATGCAGGAGGTTTCATCGAAGGTATTGGGATACAGCAGGAATCCGCTACGGGACAACTCTTCCAGCAGCAACTTCTGACCAACGCTACCGTGCATGGTCACACCGGGCTGCTCGGCGTCCTTATATAGAGCGCCATAGGATTCACGATCGTTCTCTTCAGACCAGCCATAGACTTTCATGCTACTGAAAACGTCGAGCGACATGCTGGGCACCTGCTCCCGGATTCGGGGAAACATCTCCAGCAAACCCTTGAGCCCGCGAAAGGGTGTGCTCGAATAAACCCCGTTGGTCCAGATCTTCTCCCGTTTGGCAGGAACGAGATCGGTCCGAAAGCCGTTGCGGGTGGCGATGACCTTCTCAGAAGGCAAGTTAAAGGTGTCGATGAAGGTCGTACGATGCCATTCGCTCACGCAGAAGTGAAGGTCGACGTTCTCCTGGATTGCCGGATGGCCCAGGTTGGATATCGCGGGCTGGTCGAAGGCGTCACCCGTCCAGAAAATGGTTCGTGGCGCGATCCGGCCTATCAGAAACGGATCGAACGAACGGAAAGAAATAAAAACGTCCCATTGCGCGACCCGATATTCTTCGAAAAAGCGGTGGTGATGCTGGTAGTGAACCCCGTCGTAAACCCCGGTTTCCGGGCAGTTACAGTAAACACGCACCGAATGCCCGATTGCGGCAAGTTCGCGCGCCATATAGACGATGCCACTCTCGCTACCTCCCAGAGGACCCTCCACAGGCGAATTCCCGTGAAACGGGATGCCGTTGTTGTAGATCGCCACGTTCATGCTTGGTGAGTCCCTTCCTGCGGCACCGCTCTGGGCCGGGAACCTGCCATGTAAGACGTCAGGGCTGCGGCCACCCGGGGTTCGCTCCGTTTCTGACTGATCCAGTCGCGAAGCTCAGGCAACTGATCGGCCATTACCTGGAAGTGTTCCATCAGTTCGCCCCACATTTCCTTACGCTCGAGAATCAGACTCCTGTAAATCCAGTGATCCGTCGTCGCCTGACTCGAGGCGATGACCGCGTCGAGGTGAACGAGAGCGTCGTCGAGCAGGCCTCCCCGCGCTTCGTAAATGCTCAGCGTGGGTAGTAGAGCGGCATTACTGGTCTTCTCATAGCCGTAATGCAGGTGGCGGGCGGCACGACCGAACTCACCCGCGTTCGCATAGACATGACTGACGTTGATCCGTGCATCGACGATGGCCTGATTGCCGCGAATGGCCAGTTCCAGGTGTTCCCGGGCTTTATCGTTGTCACCGCGTTCCAGGTAGGCCGCTCCCCGTAAGGATTCAGCCACCGCATCGCCGGGGTAGAGGTCACCGAGCAACTCCAGCGCAATGTCCGCGCGCTTGAGCTGAAGATTCGCCTTGACCAGCGCCAATCGGACATCCCGGCGCTCGGTGTGGTGGGTCAATAGGTCCTCCAGGATCGTGGCAGCCTCCTGGAAGCTACCGGCGTCAGTGTAAACGGCGGCGAGTTCCAATCCGGGTTCCGCAAAGGCCGGATCCAGGTGACGCGCTCGACGGTAGTAAGACACCGCCTTGTCCAACTGGTCCATCTTCCTGTGGGTGAGACCGAGGTTGAAAGTCGCGACAGGGTTCCCTATGTTCCGCTCCAGGCTAGTCCGGTAGTACTTCCGGGCCTGCTCGTGATCACCCAGCGCCAGCGATACGTTGCCGCGCTCCAGATGGAGTTCGAAGGTGTCCAACCCGCACTTGGCGGCACGATCCAGAAGCTCCCCGGCTGCTTCGTGGTTGCCGAGGTTCTTCTCGGATATGGCACAGTGGAGCAAGCTTATCGGATTGCCGGACATCTCAAACGATTTCAGAAACGGCTTGCGAGCCTCCCCGTGCTGCTTCAGTTCCTGAAGCTGGATGCCGTAATCCATGTAGGCCTTCGCATTCGTCGGATCCTCTTTCAGTTTCTTTTTGCCTAACTTCAGATACAGGTGTTGCTTCCGGACGACGCAATCCTCTCCCCGAACCTTCCCAAAATGGTGAATGACGACCGGGAGACTGGAAAACCGCAGGCTCGGAGGCAGCCGGGTGGGGTCGACGATCTCGTGGACGGCACCGTGGAAACGCAGCTTCGGGTCGTTACGGAAAAAGCGAATCAGGGGGTTGTCGACAAACCCGGGATAGGGACGACCTTCTTCGTAGTCACTGGTATTGGGTTCCCAACCGTGGACTTGGTTTTTATAGACATAGTTCCGCTGAGTCAACGAGTAACCGTCGTTGGGCCCCGCCATCGCCTGTTCCAAATTCTTCAGGTCGCCCTCGGCGATGCATTCGTCGGCGTCCAGGACCAGGATCCAGGGATGGGTTGCTTCGGCGAGCGAGATGTTGCGCGCGTCTCCGAAATGGTTCGTCCATTCGCTGTGAATAATCTTCGGGGAGAAGGCCTCCACTCTCTCCAGAGTCCGATCCGTGCTCCCGGTGTCCACAATAATGACTTCGGAAACTATAGAAATGACACTTGAAACGGCCTTGGCGATCCAATCTTCCTCATTCTTAACGATCATGCATAGAGATATTCCGTTCGTCATGGTGGCTAACAGTGCAAGCGGGGAGCCAAAACCTGATCCACCGACCGGCCACTCTAGGCGCAAGGAAATCAAAGGTTTTGGAAAGAAATGAGGAGGGGTGTCGGTTTTTTGACACTGGGTCTAAAGTTCGACACCCCCTGATTCGATAAGGAGTGTGATGGTCTACAAGTGGACCGTCAGCCCAGCGGGGCTATGAACTCAAAACGACCGCAAGGATGCGGCACTAACAAGTAAACTTCACGGAGGAAGCTTAAATGAGCTTTTCAGTAGTTACGAACCTGTCCTCGATTAACGCCCAGGCCACTTTGGAAGGTACCCAGATGGGATTGCAGCGGACTTTGGCCCGCTTGACATCCGGCTTGCGTATCAACAGCTCTGCCGACGACGCCGCCGGCCTGGCCGTGGCCAACCGCCACAAATTGGACAACACCGGCCTGACCGTCGGTATCCGGAGTGCGAATGACGCCATCAGCAAGCTGCAGATCGAAGACGGCGCGTTGAACAACATCGCCTCGTTACTCGATCGCGCTTTGACTCTGGCCAGCCAGGCGGCTTCGGACACCTTCACCGGTTCTCGGGCGACCCTGGATGCCGAGTTCCAGTCGGTGCTCGCCGAAATCACCCGAAACGCGCAGGCTGCCGGCATCGAAACCGGCAATGCGAACCTGAACGCACGGTCGGTTTTCGTTGGGAACACCCAGACCAGCACCTCCGCCAGCGTTACCTATGTTTCGTTTGCTCTGACCACAGCGGCCGACGCTCAGGGTCTGGGAGTCAGCACGCAGAACATCACCAACCAGGCCAATGCCGCAGCCGCCATCTCAAGTATTCAGACAGCCGTCGGTAGCCTGGGTACAGTTCAGGGCCGCGTGGGTGCGGCGATGAACCGCTTGAGTTTTGCGGTTTCACAGGCGCAAACGATGTCGGTCAGTGTGCGGGCTTCGGAATCCCGAATCCGTGACGCCAACATCGCTGAGGAAGCGGCAGCATTGACGAAGTTCAACATCCTGACCCAGAGCGGTTTGGCCGCGCTGTCTCAGGCGAACGCTTCGTCCCAGTCCGTTCTTCAGCTACTCCGGTAAAATCTGGAGGCACCGGCGCCGAATTCCATGAACTCGAGTAGTTAGACATCGCAGGGAAGGATTTCGGCCGTCTGTACTCTGAATTTTTACGAAAATCTCCGGGGGTCTCTAAAGAGGCCTCCGGGGACTGCCGATAACGTGGTTGCGAACGAGATTGAGAGATCGAGGAGACAACCATGGCAGGCGAGATTAACTTTTCAGGATTCAACGGCTTTGACTTCGGCCAAATCATCGACGTCACGATCGAAGCCGAAAGCGCTCCCCTAAAAGCATTACAGGACAAAGACAGCGACCTCAGAAAGAAGGATTCCGCGCTGGGATCGTTCGGCCTCGAAGTGGCCGACCTGCAGGATCCCGTTGGTGATCTTGTTCTTGGTACAGTATTTACAGACCTTGAGGCGTCCAGCACCGACGAAGACGTGGCCACGGTGACGCTCGGGGACACCGCGGTTATCGGGGCCTACGACCTCAACATCACCCAACTGGCTAAAGCCCAGGTCACGGCATCCACAAACGGATACACGAACACGACCGATACCGCCGCTGATGGCGGCACGATTTCGTTCACGATCGGCGCTGCGACCACGACCGACATCACGATCAGCGCCGCGACCTCGGTGGCCGAGCTCAAAACCTTGATCAACAACCAGAATTCGGGCGTCGTCGCCTCTGTGGTTAATGACGGCACGAACAACAAGCTCGTAATTTCCAGTCGAGCTACGGGAGCCACAAACGGATTCACGATCAACAACAGCCTGACCAACGGTGTCGCCACCGTCGTGGCGTTTGCGGTGGGACAGAGCCCCTCGGTCGGCAACAGTCAGGATTCACAGGACTCCGCATTTACCGTAAACGGCCTCGCGATTTCCAGCGCTTCGAATACAGTAACGGACGCGGTTCCGGGAACAACCGTAAAGCTGGTAGCGACTGGAACGGCAACCGTCAACGTGGAAGCCGACTACGATACGCTCAAAGAACACGTCAAGACCTTCATCACGGAATTCAATGCCTTGAAGGAATTCTTCGATAAGCAGACCAAAATCGACAGCATCACCGGAAAACCGGGGCCACTGGCCAATGACTCGATTCTGCGGCAGGCTCTGTCCGACGTTAAGAACATCATACTCACATCGAATGGTAACAACGGTACGTACTCATACTTGACCGAAGTCGGCGTCGAGTTTAAGCAGGATGGAACTCTGACGCTGGACGACGAAACGTTCGACACCGCAATCAATACGGCGATTACAGATCTCCAGAAGCTCTTTCAGGGTGACGGCACCGTGGACGGCGTTTTTGACGATCTGAAATCGGCACTCAACAACATCGACAACACTGCGGGGTTGATCAAAACGACGCGGGACGCGTTGAGCCAGGCCATCAAGAACCTCCGCGACCAGATTCTCGGGCAGCAATTGCGCCTGGAGCTGAGACGGACGGAACTCCAGAAGTTGTATGCAGCGGCTGATCTGACCATGTCCCGACTCACGTCACAACAGGGCGCACTGGGATCGATCGGCTTTGCGTTCTAGACAGCAGTACGGGCGAGTGCCGTACAACAAGAAAGAGGAGCCTATGAACTACTCAAACTATCAATCCGATGCTTACAAGGAAACGTCGGTAACGACTTCCAACCAGACCAAGCTGATCGTCATGCTCTACGAAGGCGCGATACGTTTTCTTCGTGAAGCGGTTGGTGCCATCGAAAACAAGGACATCGGTGCCAAAGCCAAGGCATGTGATCGCGCTCTTGCCATCGTTCAGCACCTCCATCTCTCTCTCGACATGGAACGTGGCCAGGAGATCTCCGCCGATTTGGACCTACTCTACCGCTTCGTAATTTCTAAGATTGTGGACGGGTCGAGCCAACTGTCGTCGAAGAACTTGGATGAGGCAATCAAAGTGCTAGACACACTCTGTACTGCATGGACTGAGTTGGCCCAGAAGGAGCAAGTGGAATCGGTCCCTACCGAACTGCTGGCCCAAGCTGCAAAGGGCCGGCTGGCGCTGCACGGATAATTCAGGAGGAATAGATGAATTCTGCTCAAATCATAACAAGCCTCGAACGCGAGAGGCAATTACTTGAAGAATTTCGCAGCGTATCCGAACAGCAACTCAGGCTCATCGGAGATGACAATATCGACGGTGTTGAAAACTTACTCGGACGACGGGCGGACCTGATGGTGGAACTGACCGCGATCGAGTCCACGCTGGCCACGTGGATTGCCCAGATCCGTCATGACCCTTCGGTCACTCCTGAAATGATGCATGAGCTTCGGACTCTGAACGATGAAATCGTGGAGCTGGCCAAGGAAGTGGTGGCCATCGATGCTGAAACTCACTGGAAGCTCGACCTCATTCGCGAACGGACACAGGCCGAGTTGAAGGACATCGATACGAGCGTCCGGGCGCTGACGCAATACGGGAACACCGTCGAGGCCCAACCGCGACTCGACATCGACGGCTAGGCGCGCACACGTTCTCCAGGTGCCCGACGGTTGATTTTGCCTACCCGGCAAATTTGACCCACCTCGAGGATCAAACTCGAAGCACCTCTCGCACTTCTTTATCACAAGAGCCTTGGCGTTCAGAAAACGCAGGAACTCTGCAGTCAACGTGCGCGAGAAAAATGACCGAACGATTTTCGTCACAAGAACCTAAAGGTTTGTGACACCGGTACCGATAGAGAAAGTATCTGGCCAAATGGTCAGGTAAGAGAAACGAGGGAGTAGGCCAGCACGGATGCTGGTTTCCAAAATCACGGAGGATTATTCAATGAGTTTTTCAGTAGTCACCAACCTTGCATCCATCAACGCACAAGCGACTCTCCAGGGAACCCAGATGGGTCTTCAACGAACACTGGCGCGCCTGACTTCGGGATTGCGCATCAACAGCGCGGCCGATGACGCCGCCGGCCTCGCCGTTGCGAACCGCCACAAGCTGGATAACACGGGTCTGACTATCGGTATCCGGAGTGCCAACGACGCGATCAGCAAATTGCAGATCGAAGACGGTGCGCTCAGCAACATCGCTTCGTTGCTGGACCGGGCCCTGACTCTGGCCAGCCAGGCCGCTTCGGACACCTTCACGGGTTCCCGCGCAACCCTGGATGCCGAGTTCCAGTCGGTCTTATCGGAGATCACCCGAAACGCGACGGCCGCCGGTATCGAGACGGGCAATACCAATTTGAGTGCCCGGTCGGTGTTTGTCGGAAACACGACGACCAACACGTCGGCGAGCGTGACCTACGTTTCGTTTGCACTCACGACTGCGGTCGACGCTACAGGACTGGGTGTCAGCACGCAGGACATCACGAGCCAGGCCAATGCGGCGACCGCCATCTCGGCCATCCAGGCCGCGGTCGGAAATCTGGGAACGGTTCAGGGGCGTGTCGGTGCGGCAATGAACCGACTGAGTTTCGCCATTTCCCAGGCGCAGACGATGTCGGTCAGTGTCCGGGCATCGGAGTCTCGGATCCGTGATGCCAACATCGCTGAGGAAGCGGCAGCACTGACGAAGTTCAACATCCTCACCCAGAGTGGTTTGGCCGCTCTGAGTCAGGCGAACCAGTCGGCGCAGTCCGTATTGCAGCTACTCCGGCAGTAGTAAAACTTTCGTGGGGGCGATAGCCGTCCCTGGCCTGATGACGCGACACCCGTAAGATCGCCCCCGAAGAACAGGCCAGCATAAACACACTCGAAGAAAAGCCCGGCTAAAGCCGGGCTTTTTCGCGATTAGACACTACGCTGATTGTGCCACATATTTTTGGCAGGGCTGGGGATTCGGCCTATGAGGAGTGCTCCCCGCCTTTCGAACGCGAAAGCTCGTTTTCTGCTGTTGCGAGTCGATCCCTCTTAGTCGATAGTTCCTTATAGACCAACGACAGCCGCTTCCGTTCAGTCATCAGTTCCTGCTCCAGGGCTGCCAGCCGCTCTCTTTCAATTGATAAGTCCTGCTTCAGTTCGTCGACCCTGGCACTCACGCCGGTGAAATGGCCCGGGACATCCGGCAATCCGACATCCTCGAAGGAGTCCTTAGCGGTTTGATTCGTTTTCGCCCTGAATGTAGCCTCAAGAAACCCCCGTCCGAAGCGTCGGTCGGGCTCTATATGACAACCTTCGGCCCATTCGTTCCAGGCATTGATAAAGACAAATCGGAGTTATTGTCAAAAGTGGTGTTTAGGAGATTGATTCAAGCGGCGGCCTGATCGACTTGTGTCGCTTCGACACCATCGTTGAATTTCACTCCGATGATTACCTTGCTCAGATCATCGAATCCTCGTAATCGTCGCCAATTGTTCTCAGCGCACTGGCCCAGTTTGAACATCATGTGCAGCATGCCATCCCGTGTCAGGCAACCTCTGGATCGCTTCGTTCGGTGTCGAATGGTGGCAAAGGTCGACTCAATGGGATTCGTCGTTCTGATGCTCTGCCAGTGCTTGGCCGGAAAGTCGTAAAAGGCCAGCAGTTCCTCTCTGTCTTTCTGCAGGCAGAGTGTGGCTTTCGGATACTTCGGTTCATAGGTTTCAATGAACAAGTCGAATGCCTTCTCGGCGTCTGCCTTCGTCTCGGCCTGCCAGATCGAGTGCAGGGCCTGTTTCGCCTTCGCCTGGACCGACTTGGGCAGGCAGTTGAGGACGTTCATGACTTTGTGCATCCAGCAACGTTGTTGACGTGTCTCGGGATAGATTTCCTCCAGTGCGGCCCAGAACCCCATCGCACCGTCACCGATGGCCAACTTCGGAACATTCATCCCACGGGACTTCAGCTTCAACAAGACCTCGCGCCAACTCTGTGTCGATTCCCGTACACCGTCTTCGATCGCCAGGAAACGCTTCTCTCCGCGTTCATTCACGCCGATCACGACCAATGCACACAACTTGGTTTGTTCCGCCCGAAGTCCGCTGTAGATGCCGTCGGCCCAGACATAGACCCAGCGATCTGCATCCAAACGCTCCTCGCATCCGAGGCGGTACTGTTCGCCCCAAACCTGTTTCAACCGCGATACCGTGCTCGCCGACAGACCCTGCGCCTGGGGACCGACAAGAACTTTTAGGGCCTCACCCATCTCGCCGCTGGAAACGCCTTTCAAATACAACCACGGCACCGCTGCTTCCAGCGACTTCGTCTTCCGAATGTACGGTGGTACCAGGGCCGATCGGAACGTCACAGCTTCGCCCGTCTTGGCACGGACCTTCGGGATTTGGACTGTTACCGGACCCAATCCCGTCTGCAGTTCGCGTTCCGGCAGATAACCGTTGCGTACCACCCCGGCGTTTCCTGTCTCAGTTCGCCGGCCACCGTGCTGGGATAGCAGCTCTGCCAATTCGGCTTCCACTGCGCGTTGGATCAGTTGCTGTGCCCCAACTCGTAGTAGTTCTGTTACTGGATCCTCAATCGTTTCTCGACCTTCCGGTCCATTCACGTTACTCTTGCTCACAGTGGCGTATCTCCTATGGTTGCTTTGAAGTTTTGTCACAACAAATCAACCAGATACGCCGCTCTTATTCAATCCCTCAAACACCAGATTCGGTTATAACTTGAGTTCATTCGAAGAAATCCGACTTACAAGAAAGAACAAGCATGGTTCGTCGATCGCAGAGCTGATTGGTTCGACAAGCACGGAATCGATCTCACTCGAATCTGGCCCGGGGATATCGACGATGCTGATAAATTCGTCCAGGCGCACCTCCATTCGGACGACGAGATCTTGGACTGGCGTCTCGGTGTCGACGCCGACCGTGAGGCGATCCACCAGAAGTGGGGAGTAAAGTGGCCGTTCGATCCCGATCTATCCCTTCCAGCCAGCCGCATAAACCCCGGGAACATCTCGATTCCAGATTGTTTGGATGCAGTGCCGGTCGATGAAGATGTGTATTTCGACGGTGAATCTGCCTCGGACCGCGCTCGACAGATTCGATCCGACCTGCGGACACATCGGCAACACATCAAGATCCTTCCGACTGACCATCCTGGCCAACCCGGGCCGAACGGGACGTGGCGTTCCGTTGCGTATCAGATTGGACGTGCTTTGACTTGCTACCTCGGAGATATGGCACCCGACAACTTTCTCGGTTCCAGGATCGTGATGGACGTAGAAGGTGAGTCACTCGTGATACGGAAAGTCAATTTACCCGGCGACGCCCCCAGCGACATTAGATCAAGCGAGTTTAAGGTCGATCCGAGTCTTGGACGGCTCGGAAACTACCGACGTTTCAATGAATACATGGAAACTTTCAGCTGGCCCGACGATGACGCCCGTTTCTTCAAGCCATGGAACCCGGTTCCATTGGAAACGTACGAGGGCTATCTCCGAGTATGGGACACCCGTAAGCTCAACCCTGACGTCAATTTTGCCGAGATCGCACGGCGACTCGACGGGGACGAATACGCTAAAGAATGGCGGCGTGAATCTCTAAGGAAACAGGCTGCCCGCCAGCACCGGAAAGCTCAGGAACTAATCGAAGGCGGCTTTCTCGAGATCCACTAATCCAGCCGGACATCTGCCGTACACACCCCCTGTACCGCAGATGTCCGTTGACCTTTCCCACCTTGCCGAATTAAATCGTATGTATGCAGAACACAGCAGCCACGATTCCATGCCCAACGTGCCGGCAGTCTCTTCGCGAGCAGCAAAGCAAGACCGGTAAACCGTATTTCATCTGTGGACCGTGCGGAGCTCAGATCTTTATCCGAATGCAATACGGAATCGATCTGTTGCACCAGACGGCCAGCGATCAGCAGCACGATCGGACAGAGAATCGGGGATTGGCCCATGCTGGGCCTGGAGTGTAAATAACGGGGAAAATGAAAAACGGTGCGCGACAACGCACCGTTTTCAGAGTTCTGAGGGCCAACCCGGTTAGGATCGGTAACAGAAATCAGTAGAAACCGAATTCTAGCACAGCAGCCTTCAGAGCTTCCCCATAAATAGCCCACAGCGGAACACCGTTAAGAACGGTTTCTGACGGTTTTCAGAACGGTTTTTTGAATTGTTTTGAATCTCGTTGGTTTTCGGAAAAACCGAAATCAAACCGTAGTTCTCTCGGAGTTCCCCTACGGGGAAACTTTTCACGGTGGAAACGGTTGATATTTTTCAAAATCGTTTCTAACGGAAATTAAACGGAAGGAGCGGAGTTTTTAAATGCGAATCAAGATTCCTCTATCTGAAAAGACAGAACAGTTATTACCGACTGGCGACTATGTGGCCGAAATCAACGAGGTCTCACCTGGCACCGCGAACACTGGAACCAAGTTCCTGAGAGTAGTCTTCGAGATCGTAGGACCGGATCATGAAGGCGCTCAGACGGATTGCCAGCTTTACCTAACCGAACGGGCAGCCTGGAAGCTGAACACGCTGCTCGCGGCAGCCGGAGTGGAACCCCAGGGCGACGAGATTGAGACGGCCGAACTTCTCGGATCGAAACTCCACATTCACGTCAACCAACCGCAGGACTCATCAGGGCAGCCAATGCGACCCGAAGTAACGAGTTTCAGACGGTTGGACCCGACCCCGAACGGATCCGAACCGAACGGTCAACCGATTGAAAAACCGAAAATTACGGATGACGACGTTCCGTTCTGAAACGGAACTCTGCGTGGCGTAGCGGCAAATGGAGCCGCAGCGGTACCGGTTCGATTCCGGGCGCTCACGAATGCCTGTCCTCCGGCCCGGTTAACCATTCCACGAGTGGGCAACGGGGTCTGGCCGACGACGACCCACGACGGCGAACGGCATGCTGGTGCCGGATGGATGGGCGGCCCGGGGGTCCCAGGGGGCAGCGCCCCTTGGTGACCACTCGGACACGACGAGTGGAGCGATGGCCAGAACAAGGCGAAACCGGGCACACCGGGGGCTATTGCTAGTAAGCCCCCGGTGTGTCTCAAAACGGAAACGAAACACGATGAAACGGAACAAAACTCAACAAATCGAGACGTTCAAGGGAATCGACGATCCCGAGGAATCTCCGCAGTATGTGGGCGGGCAGTGGCGCGAAAGGATGAGTGGGGGAACCGACCTGAAAGTGGAAGCACATCCTCCACACAACCATGAAGCTCGGCAGCGCATGAACGCAGAAATTCCGGATGAAATGGGACCTTGGCTCGAAGGCCTTGCGCCCTGGGACTGGTTCTCGACCTATACGTTCAGCCGCCTTGCGACCGCCGAAGGCGCACACACGATGTTTCGGAAGCACCTCAAGTGGCTCGAACTGAAAGCGGGTCAACCCGTCTATGCGTTTCGTGCAGACGAGTACGGTGCGTTAAACGGTCGTTTTCACCTCCACGCACTGATCGGCAATGTCGCGCGTTTAACCCCATGGTGTGGCGAGAAATTGCCACCTGGAACCTGGGGTCTTCCCTGTTGCGGGGTTCACGGATGGCCCTGCGGCCACGCTCGAGTGCTGCCCTACGATCCCGAGATCGGCGCCGGAGGCTACGTCGCCAAGTACATCACGAAGGAACTCGGCGACTTCGAATTGATTGGCTTCCCGGCGTCCCCTCAACCCGTACTTCAAAGTGGGTAAGCCGATGTCAACAAAGCCGCGACATCAATCAGACCCGTTGTTGGACCCGGACGACGTCATCCAATGGCCTCCAACCTCCGAGACAGATGAGCAGGCAGTTCTATTGGTAACGCCCACTCTGATTGAACGTCGTGCCGCCGTTGACGAGGATTTCCGTTCGCGGGTATTCGGGACCGACCAAGCTGTCATGGATACGCTTGCCCGTGCAGCGATGGAAGCGGGCATGTCTCTGATGGATCTAATTCATTCGGAGCTTGGCAAGTCAAAGTCAGACAGAATCACAACCGTTTTGAAGGAAACACTCAAGCGTATCTACGATGCCGAAAAACATCGCTTGGCGCGTCGACGGGAAGTCGAGCGGATCCGGAGATCGCGTCCGGGACGCGTCGTAATCAAAGGCCTCCCACTCAAACGATTCTACCGAGTCCGCCGAAGGTTGCTCGACAGTTGGTCCAACACGGAGCATTTTCTGAACGAAGCGCAATGCGACCTAGAGCAGGAAAACGGACCACACGTGAAGCTTGTCACCATGTACCGGTACGGCGGACCAAGGATCAATGTGGTCGCCGTGTTCCAGGTCGATGCCCCTGAGGAGGTAGTTCGAAATGGCAAAGAAGAAACGGAAGGATAAGAAGAAACGGAAGACCCGATCTGTCAGTCTCGAAGGTTTCGAGATCGGAACCGCAGAATGGTTTCCAGATTGTGAACCGACAACTTACGTCGACGGCTTCCCGGCCTACTGGATCGACGGAAAGTTGGTGATCTATATCCCCCTGGTCGCGTAAATGATCGGCAAACCCATCGCACTCATCCAAGTCCCAAACCAGCGACTCTTTAGCGTCCGAGCCGCAGCCCAATACCTGGGGATCCATGAACAGACTCTCCGAAAGCTAACGGAAGAGGGTGAGGTCCGGGCACGCCGATCAGGAAGCCGGCGCGTGTATGCGCTGGAGGATCTGGATTCCTACGTCGCATCGCTTCCTGAGTGGTACGATGCCGGCGGCGAAGAATCCGGGACAGAAGGGAGGTCCTAGATGGGAATTCTTCGCAGGCGAGACCAATCCGGCGGTAACCGGATTGAACTCTCGAAGCGATGGCCGGACGGGTCCCGGTTCCGGCGTTACTTTCCAAACAAAACGATGGCAGCAAAGACGCTGGCCAGGATTGAAGAATCCATCGCCATGGGCACATGGCGCAAGCTCAAGGACGAGCTCAAACGTGGGATCGGAGACGATCTCACTATCAACCAATTGGCCGATCTTTACTTCGAATGCTACTGCAAGGTACAGAACAAACGACCCGAATTCAAGAAATACGCGCTGAAGCCGATCCGAGCCAAGCTCGGCAACGTTACGGTACGTTATCTACGTCGGGCAGACGTTTACGACTTTGTGCGGCAACGTTCGAAAGAGGTCGCGCCAGCAACGGTCAATCGAAGCGTGGGAGTGCTTAAGAACATGCTCACGTTCGCTCTGGATAACGAACTGATCGACCAACATCCCCTCATTCGGTTCCGCATGCTTCGCGAGGAGCCGAGGGCTATTCGCGTTCTAACGGTAGCCGAGGAACGTTGTTTGATCGATTCCATCGCTAACCCAACGATCGCCAGTTACGTTGCAATCCTGGGTGAAACCGGACTCCGCAAGGAGGAAGGGCTGAGTCTACGTTGGGCAAACGTTAATCTGGTCGATCGAATGCTTTCGGTGGAACATACCAAGAGCGGTCGTCCACGTTACGTCCCCTTATCTGAGTTTGCGATCGAGCACCTTGGATCGTTGGTCCGACTGATCGATTGTCCCTATGTGTTCGTTAATCTCAAGACTGGCACCCGATGGAACGATCCGCGGGAGCCGTTTGAGGCCGGTAAGGAGAAAGCCGGCCTCTCCTGGGTCGGATTCCATGATCTGAGGCGCTACCGGGCGACTCAGTGGGTCCGCCAGGGGGTCGATCTCAAGACGGTGCAGGAACTATTGGGTCATGCCGACATTCAAACCACGATGCGGTATGCCCATTTCTCACCGGACCATGCCATTCAGAAAATCCGTTCCGTACAGCGATCTGAACAAGAAAACTGGGAGTTGGAGCGGGCGAAAAGCGGGAGGCGAATCCGAAGTGAGAGTCTTTGAGAGGCGTAAAAGGGCTGTAACTCGTTATGCCGAAAAGAAGATTCGAACTTCCACGGGGTTGCCCCCACTAGATTCTGAGTCTAGCGCGTCTGCCAGTTCCGCCATTTCGGCCTATCTATTCAATTTAAATGGCCGCAACTGCGAAGTCAACCGAAGGCGGGGTTTGTAAAGCGCTTCCGGATGTGACACAAGTGAGGGCGTGGCACGCAGGAAATCGCCGGCCAGAAAAGCGGCGGCTAGGAAATCCCCAGCAAGGTTGCACAGCAGGGACTTCTCCAGGGAAGTGCTCCTCGACTACATCCGCAACCAAGCGGATCGGTCCGCAGGCTTCCGTCGTATTCTCGATGACTTCGGCGCCGACAAGACCGATCGCAAACAGATCAAGGACATCCTCGATCAACTTGTCAAAGAAGATAAGCTCACCCGGCACAAAGGGAACCGATACGAGGCACCTCCGGCTCTCTCTCTGTACCGAGGGCGTATCTCGCTCCACGCAGACGGTTATGGCTTCGTTATGCCCGAGGAAAAGATTCCAGGCATAAGCGGCGACATATTCATTCCCCCGTCAAAAACCGCTTCGTCGATGGACGGCGACCGGGTGGCCGTTGCGATCACGTTCCCAAAGAAAGCCGAAGGCCGCGTCGTACGGGTCGAAGAACGTGCCCGAACGAAAGTCGTCGGACAACTCCGATACGATGGGCGCGTCTACTTTCTTTCGCCGGCCGACGAAAAGCTTCCGGACAAGATCTTGATCAAAGGCGAGGTGAGCGAACACAAAGACAAGATTATCGAAATCGAGTTGACACGATTCGGTTCCGAGTCCGTTTGGCCCGCAGGAGAACTGGTTTCGGTGCTCGGCTTCATCGACGATCCCGATGTCGAAACAAGCATCATCATCAAAAAGTATGGCCTAAGGGTCAAGTTTCCTGAAGCGGTGGAAGAAGAAGTTTCACAACTACCGCTGACGCTGACCGACACTGATATTGCTGCACGGGACGATTTTCGGGACAGAGAAACGATAACCATCGATCCGGCGACGGCGCGCGATTTTGACGATGCCGTCGACGTCGGGCAACTCGCGGACGGTGGATTCCGTCTGGGTGTTCACATCGCCGACGTCGCCCACTTCGTCGCTCCCGGTTCCGCTACCGATAATGACGCGCGGGAACGCAGCTGTTCGGTCTATTTCCCCGATCGCGTCGTACCGATGCTGCCGGAGCGGATTTCAAACGATATCTGCTCGCTCAATCCTCGTACGGATCGGCTGACGATGAGCGTCGTCCTGGACATTGGGACGGACGGAGCGATTCGCGGTCAGTCGTTTCACGAAAGCGTGATTCGTTCCGACGAACGCATGGACTACGAAACCGTCCAGAAGATTCTGGACCGCGATACAGGACTGAGAAAGCGGCACCGACGGGTCGTCGGAACAATAGAGTTGCTCGAAACGGTTGCGCGTCTGCTACTCGAACGCCGGACCAGGCAAGGAACCATTGGCTTCGACCTGCCGGAACCCGAACTGACCTATAACAATGAGGGAGGGGTCGAAAGCATCGTAAAGGCCGAGCACTACTTTTCCCATCGTATGATCGAAGAGTTCATGATCGCGGCGAACGAGGCCGTTGCGCGACTGCTCGAAACCGAAATGCCGGCGACAATCTTCCGCATTCATGAACGTCCCGATCCGGCCAAGGTCAGCGAGTTGGGCGAAACTCTCGCGTCGTTGGGTTTACGGTTTCGACCCCGCAAATTGACGCCTCGCGCTTTCCAGCAGTTCTTGAGTTCCATCGAGGGCCGGCCCGACGAGCGGATGATCTCGTTTCTCGTGCTGCGCTCCTTCAAACAAGCCGTCTATTCCACGAACAACGCGGGCCATTTCGGATTGGCCTCGGCCAGTTATACGCACTTCACCTCACCCATTAGAAGATATCCGGACCTGGTTGTGCATCGCCTGCTCAAGACTTACCTGTCCGGGCGGCGGCGTTGGGGTTATTCACTCGTCGAACTCGACGCGATGGCGGCCACGTCCAGCCGAAGAGAACGTATCGCGGATCAGGCCGAGCGCGACCTCTTCGAATGGAAAAGGATGACATTGCTCGAAGCACACCTTGGCGACACGCTCGATGCAATCATCGTCAGTGTTTGGGGGAAGGGCGTCCGTGTGGAGCTTGTGGACTACTTTATAGAAGGCCTGGTGTCTGTAGATGACATGGATGACGACTACTACGATTTCGATGCCCGGTCGCACACGCTCATCGGCCGCGGGACCCGGAGAAAGTACCGACTCGGACAAAGGATCCGTGTTCGCGTTGCGCGCGTGGATAAGCTGTTGGGCCGCGCGTATTTCCTGCCGGTACTGGCCAAGGCTAATCGCTCCGATTAGAATAGGGTGTTTGCTTGCCTAGCCGGCGTAGCTCAGAGGTTAGAGCGAAGGTCTCATAATCCTTAGGTCGGTGGTTCGAGTCCACCCGCCGGCATTAACGCGAGAGTCCCCCGGCCGCATGTCTCGACAGTGGGCTCGCACGGCGAGTGGAAAGCGCTGCACGAAGACGGGCACGGACTTAACACGGTCTGCGCCCTTTTTTGGGCAGACCTTGTTGATGTGTAGAAATGCGGAGTGAGATCTCAAATTGCGACACTCGGCAGGCGATCGGCCCGTTTCCGCGCTGATCGCCCGCCTCGTGGGAGATCTGAGGTAGCGCTAGTATTAACCGCCTCTCAGACAGAACAGGTCCAACCCTCAAGTTTTCTGCCCAGACACGAACAATCGCTCCATCTCGGAAGGTTCGGCGAACCAATGATCAGGATTATGAGGTTCGAGAGCTTCACGCACGAACGGTCCCCAGAGCGCCGCTCCGGTTTGTACACCGGCTGCGCGGCCGCAGGCCATGTCGTGCGGTGAATCGCCCACGAACACAGCCCGTTCAGCGGTAACATTCAAATTTTCGAGTGCTTTCAACACGGGCTCGGCGTGTGGCTTCGGGTTCCGCACGTCATCAGCCCCGATCAGGACCTCGAAGAGCCCGTCATAACCACCCAGCGCCAGCCCCCGTTCGAGCCCGCCGTGCATCTTGCTGGCGACCACGCCCAAACGATAGCCCGCTCCGTGTAAGGCCTTCACCGCATCGCACACCCCGGGATACTCCCTGACGAGATCGTCATGATGTTCCAAATTGTGTTCCATGTAGGTAGCTATCAGCGACTGGATCTCGTCCGGATCTTCCGTAAACTGGCGGAACTGGACCCGAAGCGGAATACCGATGTTCTGGCGCCACGCTTGCTCGGAAACCGGGTCGAGGCCGTGCACCCGAACGGTATGGCGATAACTTTCGAGGATGAGTTCGACGGTGTCGATGAGAGTGCCGTCGAGATCGAAGAGAACGGTTGTGATTGAAGAATGCCTCATCCGGTGATCTATCCGGTTATTCTTTCCCTATGCCCTGCAAGTGCATCCAAGTAAGCAAAGTCCCTCTCCCCGGAAAGTCGGGAGTATACCAGTACACGTTCAAGTGCACGACCAGCGACGGACGCACGAAGAAGGCCGTTCTCGCCGAATCCGACGACCGGCGCGCCCGGATGGTCGCAGAAATCAAATGCGAACAGGTCACTGCCCGAGAGTGAGGGGAATTCGGGATATAGGGCTCTGACCCCAATTCCCAACGTATTGATAACACGGCGTACTTGCATCATAATCGTTTCAATCAACCATGAAAAACCCAACGCTGGTCGACAGAGTCGCCACGACGATTGATAAGTGGCGGATGCTCTCCGCTGGGGATTCCCTGCTGATCGGAGTATCGGGTGGGGCCGATTCGGTGTGCCTGGTACATGTCCTCAGGGAGCTTGGCTTCAAACCCGGTCTGGCACACCTTAACCATGGCTGGCGCGGGCAAGAGTCCGACGAGGACGCCAGGTTCGTTGAAGATCTGGCAAAGAAGCTCGATCTGGACTTCTTCGAACGCCGGAGCCAGGCGGATCCTGGCCAGGGCAACCGCGAAGCCACAGCCCGGACGAACCGGCAGGAATTCTTCCATGAAATCATGGAAAGCAACGGCATCGCCCGACTCGCACTGGGACATACGTCGGACGATCGGGTCGAAACCTTCCTGCACCACCTGCTCCGGGGTTCGGGAACCCGGGGTCTCGTATCGATGCGCCCTCTCTCGGGCAAGATCGTCCGCCCCCTCATTCAATCGACTCGCCGGGAAGTTGAAGACTACCTCAAGGAAAGAAACCAAGCCTGGCGGGAAGACCGGACCAACGAAGATACCCGGTTCGTCAGGAACCGGATCCGCCACGTGGTCCTTCCAGAGTTGACTGCGGCGTTCAATCCCCGCCTTCAGGAATCGCTGTCGCGAACCATAGATATTCTCGAAGCCGAGGACGATTGGCTGGAGGGCAGCGTTCGTGAATGGCTCAAATCAAGAGCCTCCGGCGAGGGCGAGGCGCTGGTCGTCGATTTCGACGACCTCGGGTCAAAACCAATTGCCTTTGTCCGTAGGGTATTAATGGCCTCTTTGCGGTGGGCGGGCTCGTCTATGCAGGACATCGGCTTCGATCATGTTGAAAACATTCGGTCTCTGCTTGAATCTGGTAAGAGTGGCCGCGTCATCGAGTTGCCGGGTCCAATCACGGTCGAGCGAAATTTCGGGCAACTGTTCTTCCGTCCGTCGGATTGGGTGCCTGCGGACTATGAGTACGAACTGACGATTCCGGGTGAGGTACACATCGCTGAAATCGGCACAATTTTCCAGGCTCACCTGCGTTCGCCCGACGCCCTAAAACCCAAGCAGGCCGGGGCCTTTGTCGATGGTGAATCTCTCGGACCGTGTGTTAAGATCAGGAATTGGAAAAACGGCGACTTCTATAATCCGATTGGCAGGCCGGCGTCTAAACTGAAGGAGTTGTTCCAGACGGAACGAATTCCGCAAAGGAAGAGGCGTCAGTGGCCGGTTTTTGTCGCCGAATCATCTATTGTCTGGGTAGCCTCTTTTCCCGTGTCCCGTGATTTCGTCCCGACGGGAACTTCCCGAAGCATCGTCGAGTTTGAGGCTGTGCCGTCAGCAAAGGTGATATAGCGCTGCCCCGGAAAACGTTTAGCGCTCAGGCTTGTCTAAATCATATGAGCCCGAACGCATCGAGATCGGGGTTGGCTGCTCTAGGGGGTTACTTTTGAATTCGACAACCAAGACCATTCTATTCTGGGTCGCGCTCCTGCTGACCGCTGTCCTTTTGTACCAGGTGGTTCAGCGAACGACGACCCGCGCGGAAGCCGAGTTCAACTTCAGCCGGTTCATGGAGGAAGTGGAACGCGGAGCGGTAAGAGAGGTCACGATTGCTGATTCCCAGGTCACGGGAGAACTCACCTCCGGCGAAGCCTTCAGGACATTCATCCCCATGGAGTACCCGGAGTTGCTGAGTCTCCTCAGGGAGAGGGACGTCGTCATCGAAGGCGTACCCTCCAACCAGAGCCCATGGTTGACGGCGCTACTTTCCTGGGCGCCGTTCTTGTTCATTATCGGATTCTGGATCTTTTTCATGCGGCAGATGCAGAGCGGTGGGAACAAAGCCCTCTCGTTCGGCAAGAGCCGAGCCCGTCTCTTGACGGCCCATCAGAAGAAGATCACGTTCAAGGACGTCTCCGGTGTGGACGAGGCGAAAGAAGAGCTCCACGAAATTATTGATTTCCTGAAAGAACCCCAGAAATATCAGAAGTTGGGTGGCCGCATCCCCAAGGGCGTTCTGTTGGTCGGCCCTCCAGGAACAGGCAAGACACTTCTGGCGCGCGCCATCGCGGGAGAAGCCAACGTCCCATTCTTTTCGATCAGCGGTTCCGATTTCGTTGAGATGTTCGTCGGTGTTGGGGCTTCCCGTGTCCGCGACCTTTTCGAACAGGGTAAGAAGAACGCACCGTGCATCGTATTTATCGACGAGATCGACGCTGTCGGACGGCATCGGGGCGCGGGATTGGGCGGCGGCCACGACGAACGCGAGCAGACTCTGAACCAGTTGCTCGTGGAGATGGACGGGTTTGAGTCCAACGAAGGTGTCATTCTCGTGGCAGCCACGAACCGTCCGGACGTGCTGGACCCGGCATTGCTGAGACCCGGCCGTTTCGACCGGCGCGTTGTCGTACCGCGCCCCGATGTCAGAGGGCGCGAGGGGATCCTCAACGTTCACATCCGAAAGATCCCTTTGATGGACGATGTGGATCTCGGGGTCATCGCCCGCAGCACACCCGGCTTCACAGGCGCAGACCTTGCGAATCTCATCAACGAAGCGGCTTTGAATGCCGCAAGGATGAACCACAAGGCCGTCGGCATGGAAGACTTCGAAACCTCGAAGGACAAGGTGATGATGGGTGCGGCACGAAAGTCGATGATCATCAGCGAGCACGAGAAAATGGTCACTGCATATCACGAAGCCGGACATGCCCTCGTCGCGGCGATGGTTCCCGGCGCAGACCCCCTACATAAAGTGACGATCATTCCCCGCGGCATGGCTCTGGGCGTGACGCAGCAGCTACCGATAGACGATAGACACACCTATCCTCGCACCTACCTGGAAGGGCAGCTTGCGATCATGATGGGAGGGCGTTTGGCCGAAGATCTTTTCCTGGACACGGTGACGACGGGTGCCGGAAACGACATCGAACAGGCCACTGAATTAGCCCGCAAGATGGTTTGCAATTACGGTATGTCCGAGATCGGCCCGCTGACCTTCGGCCGCCAGGAAGAGCAGATTTTCCTGGGGCGCGAGATCAGTCAGCACCGGGATTACAGTGAGGCTACAGCGCAAGCGATCGACGAACAAGTCCGCAATTTCGTAATGCAGGGCTACGAACGCGCAAAAGGGATATTAACTGAAAACAAAGACGCGCTCATCCGCATTGCCGAGGCTCTGCTCGAAAGGGAATCGCTGGACGGTGTCGACATTCAGACACTGATCGATGGACAGCCCTTAAAGGAGAAACCGGCTCCGACACCGCCGCAGAAGGACGAGGACGAAAAGGGCGAGAAGAGCGAAAGCGCAGAGCCCGAAAAGGAAAACGTCGTCCCTCCGATTCCGCCGCACGAAAACCCCTCGCCTGCCTGAAGCACAGCGAAAATGGGGTCAGAGCCCTATATTCCGATTTAACGGATTGGCCACCCGTGGAGTCATTAATTAGGTAAATAGGGCTCTGACCCTATTTTTATGATGAGTTACGAGCCAGAGGCCAGCGCTTCTGGCTTTTTTCTTATGCGCAAAAACTATAACTGGAAGTTGCCTCGCACTTTGATTGAGTTGGGCTCCCGAACTGCGATCATGGGGATCCTCAACCTGACACCGGATTCCTTTTCCGATGGCGGCCTCTACAACGACCCGGAGCAGGCCGTGGACCGGGCCTTAGAAATTGAGGCAGAAGGCGCCGACCTGTTAGACATCGGAGGGCAATCCACTCGCCCCCTCAGTTCGCCGCTTGGTGCGAGCGAAGAGGCACGACGGGTGCTTCCCTTGCTGGAACGAATCGTATCGACGATCAAGATCCCCGTTTCCATAGACACCTACCACGCGGAAGTGGCGAGGCTGGCTATGTCCGCTGGAGCCCAGATAATCAACGATATCAGTGGCTTCCGGATCGACCCTGAAATGATAAATATTGCACGCAAAACCGGGGCGGGAGTGGTATTGATGCACAGCCGTGGCGACCGGGACGAAATCCATTTACAAAAGGATGGCGAAGGGCCCGATACGATCCGGGACGAATTACTCCAAACCTCGGTGCATGCCGTGAGCAGCGGCATCGCTGCCGAAGCAATCGTTGTGGATCCCGGCATCGGCTTCTCCAAAGGCCGCGAGACCAGTCTAAAAGTCTTAAAAAGACTCGATATTTTTAGTACACTAGGCTATCCGTTACTGGTGGGCACGTCCCGTAAATCGTTCATTAAGGTAGATATACCTGTCGCCGAGGCTGCTGATTGGAGCACGGCGGCGGCCGTAGCACTGGCTATAGCTGGGGGCGCACAAATTGTTCGCGTTCACGATGTCGCCCATATGCGGGTGGTCGTGCAGGTTGCGGATTCCGTTCTCCAAGCCTGAGGGGCGGAGAACCCGATCAAGAGTTAAAAGTTACCGGAAAAGCACTCTTAACTTCTAACTTCTTATGCTCAACGATCTTTCATTGCCGGCACTCGATCTGTACGCGCTTCTCGACATCAGTGTCGTCGCGATCATCATCTATCAGGCCCTCCTCCTGATGAGGGGGACGCGTGCCGTCCAGATGGCGCTCGGTCTCACACTGGTCATCGCCTTCTTTTACGTGTCGCGGTGGAGCCAACTCGCTACGCTGTCCTGGCTGCTGACCAACATCCTTTCCTATTTGTTCATCGCGGTCATCGTAATCTTCCAATCCGAAATTCGCCGCGCGCTGGCGCACTTCGGGAAGACGCCTTTCTTTAGCGGATTTTCTTCGATCAATCGTAGCGAGTTATACGAGGAAATCGTTTTGGCATCGACCACGCTGGCCGAACGACGCACCGGTGCGCTGATCGTGATCGAGCGGGACATTGGCCTGAAGAACTACATAGAAAGCGGCATCGCACTGGATTCTCTGATTTCATACGATCTATTGGTGACTGTCTTCGACCCGTCGGTCCCGCTGCACGATGGAGCAGCAATTATCCGGAACAACCGGATTGCGGCCACGGCTTGCTTCTTGCCTCTGACGGTCAATCCGATTCTGAGTAAGGAACTTGGAACACGACATCGCGCAGCCATCGGTGTCACCGAGGAAACAGACAGCGTAGCCATCGTCGTCTCCGAAGAAACCGGATCTATTTCGTTTGCCTCCAACGGAAAGATTGAGCGGTTTCTGGATGCGGACAGCCTCCGGCTGAAGCTGCGCGAGGCCTTCGGAAAGAAGACTCCGGACAAAATATTGAACCCGGTCACTTCACCGGCGGAATCGTAAGAAGATGTTTCCTTTTCGCCGTTTCCTCACACACAACTGGTTTCTGAAATTGTTTTCAGTGTTGGTCGCGGGTCTGCTCTGGCTGACGATCGCGAGCGAAACGAACTCGGTCATCAACCGAACGATTGCTCTGGAATTTCAGGGCATCCCGCTGAATATGGAGATCACCGGAGAAACGGCTACGCAAGTTGACCTTCAATTAAGGGGGTCGTCCAGCCTGTTGAACGGAATTTCGCCGGCCGATGTTGCTGCTGTCATCTCACTGATCGGGGAAACTCCGGGCCCCAAGACCGTCAATCTTTCTTCGGCAGACATCCAGACGCCGTTTGGCGTTGAAGTCCTTCGAATTGATCCGATTCGGATCCAGTTTGCCCTCGAACGCACGCTGACGCGGACGCTCCCCGTGCGGGTCGTTGTCGAAGGCGAGCCCGCCGAAGACCACGAAGTCATTACGTACTTCGTCACACCCAGCACAGTCAACGTGGTCGGTCCGGAATCCAATATACGCCCGCTGGAATCATTGCCCACGACATCAGTGCGTATTGACGGCTCGAGGTTAACCGTACGCACATTCGCTGATTTGAACATCGTAGATCCACTGGTGAGACTGGAATCCCTGTCGCCTCACGAAGTGCAGGTTGAGATTCGCGAGGTCCGGGTGGATAGTCCTTACAGGGCTACGATGGATCCCTCTCTCGACGATCCATCCCTGTGGCTCGTCGAACCGACTTCGATTACCGTAACTGTCCAGGGGCCCAAGAGCCTCATGACCGATTTTGATCCAAGCAATCTCTACTTCACGATCGACACATCGCTTCTCTCGCCGGGCAGCCACCAGTTGACACCCGAAATTCTTGGCATCAGTGATCCCTTTTCGATTGCGTTGCTAGAACCTGAGACCATCGAGATCATGGTCCGCTCGGCGTCTCAGTGATCAAGTTAAGAGTTAAAACCAAACGAGATAGAACCTGCGATTTATAGCTGTTAACTCTTAACAATGACCAAACTTTTCGGCACAGACGGCATCCGCTCGCGAGCAGGCGACTTCCCACTCAACCCTCCTTCCATTCTGGCTATAGGTCAGGCCATCGGAGAACGCCTGGGCGGACCGATTCTTATTGGCCAGGACCCGCGGGCATCGAGCCCATGGATTGCAGCCTTGCTCAAACAGGGACTGGATAGCATCGGAGTCGAACTCGAAGATGCCGGCATGCTGCCGACTCCGGCAGTCGCGATCCTTACGAAACGGACCCCCGTTCGCGGCGGCATAATGATTTCAGCCTCCCACAATTCATACGAAGACAACGGCATCAAGGTCTTCGGGGCCGATGGAAGAAAGCTGGCCGAGGGCGACGAAACCGGTATCGAAACACGCGTCGGTGAACTCCTCGGCCTCGGTCAGGATTTATCAGCAACAAGGCAAGCGGACGTCGACCCGCATGATGTCGAGACGTATCGAAGAACACCGTGTGAGAACCACTACATGGAATTGCTCGCTGAACGCTTTCCCTCCCGACCTTGGCTGAAGGGATTCCGCATAATCGCAGATTGCGCAAACGGAGCGATGAGCACCCTCGCTCCGGCTCTCTTTGCATCTTGCGGCGCCGAAGTGTCCACGATTCATGCGAGCCCGTCGGGGGAGAACATCAACGCCGGGTGCGGCGCCCTGCATCCGGAAAGCTTGATCGACCATGTCAGGAAAAGTCGGGCGGATCTCGGAGTCGCTTTCGACGGTGACGGTGACCGATCCATCTTCGTATCCTCCACGGGTGAACTCGTGGACGGAGATGGGGTCCTGCTCGTCATGGCCCGCCGGCTCAAGAAAGACGGACGACTGACCCCTCCCGCAGTCGTCGGAACGTCGATGACGAACTACGGTCTCGAGCTGGCGTTCGCGGAGGAAGGGATAGCGCTCATCCGTGTGGACGTTGGCGACCGCTACGTTTTTCAGGAAATGTTGTCGTCTGGAGCACAACTGGGAGGCGAGCCCTCCGGCCACATAATCTTCTCTGACTACGGCCTTTCAGGAGACGGACTGTTGACGGCACTGAAAGTCTCGGAAGCGATTGTGCGAGAAGAACTTACACTGGACGAACTGGTTCGGGGGTGGCAGTCGGCTCCACAACTACTCCGGAATTTGAGGGTCAGCGAAAAAATTCCCTTGGAATCATTGCCCACGGTCGGCGAAAAAATCAGCGAAATAGCTAAGCGGCTCGAGGGTCGCGGCCGGATTGTGGTGCGTTATTCAGGGACCGAACCTCTGCTTCGTATCATGATCGAGAGCGACTCCGCAGATACGAACAACGCCTATGCGGACGAGCTGCTCGGCGTCGTAGAGAAAAACCTGCGAAACCCGTAGAAAACAGGAAGTCTACGCTTGACTCTGAAAGCAGTGCCCCCTATCATTGTTTGCTGTGCCTGCGTACTTGAGTACCATCGTATGCAGGGTGGTGATAGGAACCGCTAAGTAACATCCGGCGGTCTTTTTTTACCCCTCAAAACCCTTAAAAGCTTCTGGCTGGACAGGTGTTTTCGAGCGCAGTTTGAGGCCTGAGAGCCTTTGCTCTTTGACAACGGAAAGCGTGCCTAAAGTCGAATCTATAGCTGAGTCTTTGGCTAGCGAGCTAATTTGTATCAACTTTCAAGAGTTATTTTGAGAGTTTGATCCTGGCTCAGAATCAACGCTGGCGGCGTGCCTAACACATGCAAGTCGAGCGAGAAAGGGGACTTCGGTTCCTGAGTACAGCGGCGCACGGGTGAGTACAACGTGGGCAACCTGCCTCGGAGTGGGGAATAACACCGGGAAACCGGTGCTAATACCGCATACGATCACAGTCTCCTTGGAAGCTGTGATGAAAGGTTTTAATCGCTCTGAGAGGGGCCCACGCCCGATTAGCTAGTTGGTGAGGTAATGGCCCACCAAGGCAACGATCGGTAGCCGGTCTGAGAGGACGGTCGGCCACACTGGAACTGAGACACGGTCCAGACTCCTACGGGAGGCAGCAGTGGGGAATTTTTGACAATGGGGGAAACCCTGATCAAGCAACGCCGCGTGGATGATGAAGTATCTCGGTACGTAAAATCCTTTCGACAGGGAAGAAGCTCTTCGGAGTTGACGGTACCTGTAGAAGAAGCCCCGGCTAACTCCGTGCCAGCAGCCGCGGTAATACGGGGGGGGCAAGCGTTGTTCGGATTTACTGGGCGTAAAGGGCGCGTAGGCGGTTCGTTAAGTCGGATGTGAAAACTCTGGGCTCAACCCAGAGCCTGCATCCGAAACTGGCGGACTAGAGTGCGAGAGGGGAAAGCGGAATTCCTGGTGTAGCGGTGAAATGCGTAGATATCAGGAGGAACACCGGCGGCGAAGGCGGCTTTCTGGATCGCAACTGACGCTGAGGCGCGAAAGCTAGGGGAGCAAACAGGATTAGATACCCTGGTAGTCCTAGCCCTAAACGATGGATACTTGGTGTGGGGAGGCTTGATCTTCTCCGTGCCGGAGCTAACGCGTTAAGTATCCCGCCTGGGGAGTACGGTCGCAAGGCTGAAACTCAAAGGAATTGACGGGGGCCCGCACAAGCGGTGGAGCATGTGGTTTAATTCGACGCAACGCGAGGAACCTTACCTGGGCTCGAACGGCTAGTGACAGAGGGTGAAAGCTCTTCTTCCTTTCGGGGACACTAGCCGAGGTGCTGCATGGCTGTCGTCAGCTCGTGTCGTGAGATGTTGGGTTAAGTCCCGCAACGAGCGCAACCCCTGCCTTTAGTTGCCATCACGTTATGGTGGGCACTCTAGAGGGACTGCCGGTGAAAAACCGGAGGAAGGTGGGGATGACGTCAAGTCCTCATGGCCTTTATGTCCAGGGCTACACACGTGCTACAATGGGCGGTACAGAGGGTCGCAAACCCGCGAGGGGGAGCTAATCCCAAAAAGCCGTCCTCAGTTCGGATTGGAGTCTGCAACTCGACTCCATGAAGTTGGAATCGCTAGTAATCGCGGATCAGAATGCCGCGGTGAATACGTTCCCGGGCCTTGTACACACCGCCCGTCACATCACGAAAGCCGTTTGTACTAGAAGCCGGTGATTTAACCTTCGGGAGAAAGCCGTCTAAGGTATGAGTGGTGATTGGGGTGAAGTCGTAACAAGGTAGCCGTAGGAGAACCTGTGGCTGGATCACCTCCTTTCTAAGAGTATTTTCACGCTTCGCAAGTCAGTTTTAGGATTCAGTTCCGGCTGACAGGTACGCTTTCCGCCTCAGACAGATTGAGGAAAATAACAGTAAAAACTCTGGCACTCGACAACGTGCCGGCGCCGTAAGTCAATGTTTGCGAACTCTACAGCGAGCAGGCAGGCGGAGCCGGCAACCTCAGTCGCTGAACCAACAGGGGCCTGTAGCTCAGCTGGTTAGAGCGCACGCCTGATAAGCGTGAGGTCGGTAGTTCAAGTCTACCCAGGCCCATTCCAACGGGGCCGGTAAAGGTGCAGTCTCTGACAGCACAACTTGAGCCCGAATTGTACGGGTGGTCCAGGGGATGTAGCTCAATTGGGAGAGCGCCGCCTTTGCAAGGCGGAGGTCGTCGGTTCGATCCCGATCATCTCCATTTGTCGGCCTAGCGGCCAACAAATGGGTGTTGTCCATTAACTTGGGGCCCACCGTCCGAAGACGGCCGGTACCCCCAAGTCGGGAGCACCCACAACCGTTTGGTTAGCAGTTGCGCTGCTATTCGGACTCTCTGGTCTTTGACAATTGAATATTGATGGGTAATTACTACGAAATGAATTCGTGGGACGGACCGCGCGTGACGGCTGCTTTTTTAGGGTCGAAGCCAGCGGTTTGGTATTTCCTGCGGATTCAACTGAGTAGAACGAGCGTCTTAGGCAAATCTTTGGTAGTGATCAAGCTACTAAGGGCGTACGGTGGATGCCTTGGCGACGGTAGGCGATGAAGGACGTGGCAAGCTGCGATAAGCCTCGGGAAGCCGCTAGTAGGCGTTGATCCGGGGATTTCCGAATGGGGGAACCCACTCCGGCAAAACTGGAGTATCTGCGGCTGAACACATAGGCCGTACGAAGCGAACCCGGGGAAGTGAACCATCTTAGTACCCGGAGGAATAGAAAACAATAGTGATTCCGTTAGTAGCGGCGAGCGAATGCGGAATAGCCCAAACCATCGTTTCTTCGGATTCGGTGGGGTTGTAGGACCTGTCATTGTGGAGTTACAAATCGCTCCGCTAGTAGAACCGCCTGGAAGGGCGGGCCATAGAGGGTGATAGCCCCGTACACGAAAGCGGTAGCGACTCCCGACAGGCACCTGAGTACCGCGGGACACGTGGAACCCTGTGGGAATCTGGGAGGACCATCTCCCAAGGCTAAATACTAACCGTCGACCGATAGTGAACCAGTACCGTGAGGGAAAGGTGAAAAGTACCCCTGCTAGGGGAGTTAAAAGTACCTGAAACCGTATGCCTACAAGCAGTGAGAGGGCTATGGCCGTCCTTCGGGATGGTACAGCCTGATCGCGTGCCTATTGCATAATGAGCCGGCTAGTTATTGTCACGGGCAAGGTTAACCCAACCGGGGGAGCCGTAGCGAAAGCGAGTCTGAATAGGGCTATTGAGTCCGTGGTAATAGACGCGAAGCGGGATGATCTACCCTTGGCCAGGATGAAACTGCGGTAACACGCAATGAAGGTCCGAACCAGTGTCGGTTGAAAACGGCTTGGATGAGCTGAGGGTAGGGGTGAAAGGCTAATCAAATTCCGTTATAGCCCGTTCTCGCCGAAATAGCTTTAGGGCTAGCGTTATGTGAATTGCGTCGGCGGTAGAGCACTGAATGGACTAGGGGCCCCACAAGGTTACTGAATCCAATCAAACTCCGAATGCCGACGACAAATGCATAGCAGTCAGACAGTGGGGGCTAAGCCTCATTGTCAAAAGGGAAACAGCCCAGACCGCCAGCTAAGGCCCCTAAATCGATGCTAAGTGGAAAAGGAAGTGAAGATGCGGAGACAGCCAGGAGGTTGGCTTAGAAGCAGCCATCCTTTAAAGAAAGCGTAATAGCTCACTGGTCAAGCGTCTTTGTGCCGATAATTCAACGGGGCTCAAGCATCGTGCCGAAGCTGCGGATCTCATGGTTCTTCGGAGCCATGTTTTGGTAGGCGAGCATTCTGTTCGGCGCCGAAGTCTGACCGTAAGGACAGATGGAGCGTACAGAAGAGACCCTGCCGGCATAAGTAGCGATAAGGGAGGTGAGAACCCTCCCCGCCGAAAGTCTAAGGTTTCCTGAGGAAGGTTAATCCGTTCAGGGTTAGTCGGTCCCTAAGTCGAGGTCGAAAGGCGTAGACGATGGGAAACAGGTCAATATTCCTGTACCACCACGGTTTCGTTTGTACGATGGGGTGACGCAGGAGGCTAGCTTAGCCAAACCCTATGGCTATGGGAGGTGGAACCCGGTAGGCGGTCCGCGCAGGCAAATCCGTGCGGGCATTCAACGCCGAGAGGGGAGTCCGGAGTCATTATGACTCGTAAGTAAGTGATGCCACACTGCCAAGAAAAACCTCTAAGGAGAGGCCGAGGTGACCGTACCGCAAACCGACACAGGTAGACGAGGATTTAATGTCCGAAGGCGCTTGAGAGAACACTCGTTCAGGAACTCGGCAAATTAGCACCGTAACTTCGGGAGAAGGTGCGCCCCATTATTGTTAGGATCCTTGCGGTCCAAAGCGAGAAGGGGTTGCAGTGAAGCGCGTCAGGCGACTGTTTAACAAAAACACAGGTCTCTGCAAAGTCGAAAACGACGTATAGGGGCTGACGCCTGCCCGGTGCCGGAAGGTTAAAGGGAGCGGTTAGTTGCACTTGTGTAGCGAAGCTGTGAACTGAAGCCCCGGTGAACGGCGGCCGTAACTATAACGGTCCTAAGGTAGCGAAATTCCTTGTCGGGTAAGTTCCGACCTGCACGAATGGCGTAACGATCTGACGACTGTCTTAACGAGTGACTCAGCGAATTTGTAGTTCCGGTGAAGATGCCGGATGCCCGCATCAAGACGGAAAGACCCCGTGCACCTTTACTATAACTTGGCAATGATTTATGGGTCAGTATGCGCAGGATAGGTGGGAGGCTTTGACCCGTGGCTTTTGGGCTGCGGTGAGCCACTGGTGAGATACCACCCTTGCTGCTCTGTGAATCTAACCTAGGACCGTTATCCGGTTCAGGGACATTGCCAGGCGGGTAGTTTGACTGGGGCGGTCGCCTCCTAAAATGTAACGGAGGCGCTCAAAGGTCACCTCAGGCTGTTTGGAAATCAGCCGACGAGTGTAAAGGCATAAGGTGGCTTGACTGCGAGACCAACAAGTCGAGCAGGTGGGAAACCAGGACTTAGTGATCCGGTGGTTCTGTATGGAAGGGCCATCGCTCAACGGATAAAAGGTACGCCGGGGATAACAGGCTTATCCGGGCCAAGAGTTCACATCGACGCCCGGGTTTGGCACCTCGATGTCGGCTCATCGCATCCTGGGGCTGCAGAAGGTCCCAAGGGTTGGGCTGTTCGCCCATTAAAGCGGTACGTGAGCTGGGTTCAGAACGTCGCGAGACAGTTCGGTCCCTATCTGGTGTGGGCGCAGGAGATTTGAGGAGGGCTGACCTCAGTACGAGAGGACTGGGTTGGACGAACCTCTAGTGTACCAGTTGTCGTGCCAACGGCATCGCTGGGTAGCTACGTTCGGTTCAGATAAGCGCTGAATGCATCTAAGCGCGAAGCTGGCTTCAAGATAAGATCTCCCGGGCCATAAGGCTCCTAAAGACCCGTGGAAGACCACCACGTTGATAGGCAGGGTGTGTAAGCACAGTAATGTGTTCAGCTAACCTGTACTAATCGGTCGTGAGGCTTGATCATTACGATCTAATCACTACAAAACTTCGCCCTAACGGCGCTCATTACCCATCAATATTGAATTGTCAGGGACTGCCAATCCTGGGCTCGACCCAGGACATTGGTTCTTTGACGCAATTTATCAGGTTTCTCGGTGATCTTACCGAGGGGGTCACACCCGTTCCCATCCCGAACACGGAAGTTAAGCCCCTCAGGGCCGATGGTACTGCGTGGGCGACTGCGTGGGAGACTAGGTCGTTGCCGGGAATTTAATTAGAAAGCCCCGTTCAATCGAGTCTTCGGACATGGTTGGCGGGGCTTTCTCGGTCACCGGTCCCAAACATCCCCGTACCTCCCCCTTGACCCCTGCAAGACGACGTAATAGCATCGCGCCTTCATTACTAAATCGCTGATTTACTACAAGGGAGGAAGTTCAATGTCCATAGCACGCACGAGCGCGGTGTCGATTGCGCTGCTGGTCGTAGGGATAGCACTTGCGCCTGTGGCAAACGGACAAATGTTTCAGGATGGGTCCAAGGACGCCACTGTGATCAAGCGGAGTAACGAGTTATAACCGAATCTGGTGTTTGAGGGATTGAATAAGAGCGGCGTATCTGGTTGATTTGTTGTGACAAAACTTCAAAGCAACCATAGGAGATACGCCACTGTGAGCAAGAGTAACGTGAATGGACCGGAAGGTCGAGTTATAACCGAATCTGGTGTTTGAGGGATTGAATAAGAGCGGCGTATCTGGTTGATTTGTTGTGACAAAACTTCAAAGCAACCATAGGAGATACGCCACTGTGAGCAAGAGTAACGTGAATGGACCGGAAGGTCGAGAAACGATTGAGGATCCAGTAACAGAACTACTACGAGTTGGGGCACAGCAACTGATCCAACGCGCAGTGGAAGCCGAATTGGCAGAGCTGCTATCCCAGCACGGTGGCCGGCGAACTGAGACAGGAAACGCCGGGGTGGTACGCAACGGTTATCTGCCGGAACGCGAACTGCAGACGGGATTGGGTCCGGTAACAGTCCAAATCCCGAAGGTCCGTGCCAAGACGGGCGAAGCTGTGACGTTCCGATCGGCCCTGGTACCACCGTACATTCGGAAGACGAAGTCGCTGGAAGCAGCGGTGCCGTGGTTGTATTTGAAAGGCGTTTCCAGCGGCGAGATGGGTGAGGCCCTAAAAGTTCTTGTCGGTCCCCAGGCGCAGGGTCTGTCGGCGAGCACGGTATCGCGGTTGAAACAGGTTTGGGGCGAACAGTACCGCCTCGGATGCGAGGAGCGTTTGGATGCAGATCGCTGGGTCTATGTCTGGGCCGACGGCATCTACAGCGGACTTCGGGCGGAACAAACCAAGTTGTGTGCATTGGTCGTGATCGGCGTGAATGAACGCGGAGAGAAGCGTTTCCTGGCGATCGAAGACGGTGTACGGGAATCGACACAGAGTTGGCGCGAGGTCTTGTTGAAGCTGAAGTCCCGTGGGATGAATGTTCCGAAGTTGGCCATCGGTGACGGTGCGATGGGGTTCTGGGCCGCACTGGAGGAAATCTATCCCGAGACACGTCAACAACGTTGCTGGATGCACAAAGTCATGAACGTCCTCAACTGCCTGCCCAAGTCGGTCCAGGCGAAGGCGAAACAGGCCCTGCACTCGATCTGGCAGGCCGAGACGAAGGCAGACGCCGAGAAGGCATTCGACTTGTTCATTGAAACCTATGAACCGAAGTATCCGAAAGCCACACTCTGCCTGCAGAAAGACAGAGAGGAACTGCTGGCCTTTTACGACTTTCCGGCCAAGCACTGGCAGAGCATCAGAACGACGAATCCCATTGAGTCGACCTTTGCCACCATTCGACACCGAACGAAGCGATCCAGAGGTTGCCTGACACGGGATGGCATGCTGCACATGATGTTCAAACTGGGCCAGTGCGCTGAGAACAATTGGCGACGATTACGAGGATTCGATGATCTGAGCAAGGTAATCATCGGAGTGAAATTCAACGATGGTGTCGAAGCGACACAAGTCGATCAGGCCGCCGCTTGAATCAATCTCCTAAACACCACTTTTGACAATAAACGATTGAGGATCCAGTAACAGAACATTACTGAGGCAGTTATACGAGTTGATCTGGGCCCCAGGCACAGAGCAAGAGTAAACCGGATCCAAGGCGTAACAGAACTACTACGGTTGGGGCCAGCGTGGAAGCCGAATCCCGAAAGAAGTCAGAATGGCAGAGCTGCTATCCCAGCACGGTGGCCGGCGAACTGAGACAGGAAACGCCGGGGTGGTTATAACCGAATCTGGTGTTTGAGGGACGCAACGGTTATCTGCCGGAACGCGAACTGCAGAGTTGGGGCGGGATTGGGTCCGGTAACAGTCCAAATCCCGAAGGTCCGTGCCAAGACGGGCGAAGCTGTGACGTTCCGATCGGCCCTGGTACCACCGTACATTCGGAAGACGAAGTCGCTGGAAGCAGCGGTGCCGTGGTTGTATTTGAAAGGCGTTTCCAGCGGCGAGATGGGTGAGGCCCTAAAAGTTCTTGTCGGTCCCCAGGCGCAGGGTCTGTCGGCGAGCACGGTATCGCGGTTGAAACAGGTTTGGGGCGAACAGTACCGCCTCGGATGCGAGGAGCGTTTGGATGCAGATCGCTGGGTCTATGTCTGGGCCGACGGCATCTACAGCGGACTTCGGGCGGAACAAACCAAGTTGTGTGCATTGGTCGTGATCGGCGTGAATGAACGCGGAGAGAAGCGTTTCCTGGCGATCGAAGACGGTGTACGGGAATCGACACAGAGTTGGCGCGAGGTCTTGTTGAAGCTGAAGTCCCGTGGGATGAATGTTCCGAAGTTGGCCATCGGTGACGGTGCGATGGGGTTCTGGGCCGCACTGGAGGAAATCTATCCCGAGACACGTCAACAACGTTGCTGGATGCACAAAGTCATGAACGTCCTCAACTGCCTGCCCAAGTCGGTCCAGGCGAAGGCGAAACAGGCCCTGCACTCGATCTGGCAGGCCGAGACGAAGGCAGACGCCGAGAAGGCATTCGACTTGTTCATTGAAACCTATGAACCGAAGTATCCGAAAGCCACACTCTGCCTGCAGAAAGACAGAGAGGAACTGCTGGCCTTTTACGACTTTCCGGCCAAGCACTGGCAGAGCATCAGAACGACGAATCCCATTGAGTCGACCTTTGCCACCATTCGACACCGAACGAAGCGATCCAGAGGTTGCCTGACACGGGATGGCATGCTGCACATGATGTTCAAACTGGGCCAGTGCGCTGAGAACAATTGGCGACGATTACGAGGATTCGATGATCTGAGCAAGGTAATCATCGGAGTGAAATTCAACGATGGTGTCGAAGCGACACAAGTCGATCAGGCCGCCGCTTGAATCAATCTCCTAAACACCACTTTTGACAATAACTCTATGCGACTGCCGAAGAACATTACGCGGCGTTGAAGGCCCAGGCCGAAGCGACGGGCGGCCCCACAGTGCACACACGGGAAACAATGCCGGAGTGGGATGGATGGTACGCCCGAGGGGCGATAGACGACCAGTGGATTTACGGTCGTGACCTCCAGACGGCCACCATGTTGTCGCTATTGACACCTGAATATCAGGAGCGCATGGCCCAGTTGACCTACCACGAAGCCGTAACCAATTCGCCCCAGTGGAACGCTTCGTTCTGCTATCCGGAAGGATTGGTCCGGTGGTGGGGGGAGTTCACCCTCAGGGACATCGAAGTCATGGTGACGCCCTATCAGGTCCAGTTTTTGAGCGGCGCCAGTCACAACTTTCTCCGCAGGGTCCACGTCGGACGGGAACATGTACAACAGGTTCCGCAGTGGTTTGGCGAGACCATCGGATTCTGGAACGGAGATACGCTCGTCGCCTGGACAGCCAATTCCCTGGGGTGGACCATGTCGCATTCGATGTTCGAATACAGTAGTGCGATGGAGATCGTCGAAGTGCTCAGACCAAATCCAGATGGGAACGGACTCATCGTCGAGGCCACATTCTACGATCCGGAGGCCTTCACTCGCCCGCTGCAAACGATAACTCCTTGGAATTTCAGGACGGGACTCGATGATCCGGACACAAGATACACGTGGCATGAGTGCCAGGTCGAGGGAACGATTGTCAACGGTCCGGATGGTAAGCCGACGCAGGTCCTGCCCTTTGAGGAACGTTACATTGATTTCTTTGGCCGTCCGTGGGCACTGACATGGGAAAGGTACTTCGAGCAAGGATGGGACAGGCCGAACAATTGACGACGGCTGTCAGCGAAAAAATCAAGAAGAGCCGGCCATCCGGCCACACGGAATCTTCGATCAAGAGGACAGACTGCTTTTGAATTCCTAAATGTTTCTGGAAGGGTCTCACCGGTATGTAAAATAGGGGGCCTTTAAAGCAGCGTCTTGAGACCACCGTTGCTCGGCACAGAGCAACACAATCAAAGGGGGAAGAAGTCCATTCACTAAATGTTTCTGGAAGGGTCTCACCGGTATGTAAAATAGGGGGCCTTTAAAGCAGCGTCTTGAGACCACCGTTGCTCGGCACAGAGCAACACAATCAAAGGGGGAAGAAGATGGCGAATCGCAGAGACTTTCTCAGAACCATCGGTCGCGCAACAGCAGGAGCTTTAGTCCTCAGCCGTGTGCCTGGTGCCCTGGCTCAGTCACCTCGTCAAGTGTTGGTCAACGGTCGGGACACAACCGTTGTCGACATTCATGCTCACTGCGTATTTCTTCGAGAGCTCGAGGAGAACCTCCCGGCCGCGATGCCGGCGAGGGCGGGCCTTCCCGACCTCTTGCCTATGGGACCCCATCGTTTGGAAATGATGGATGAACGCGGTATCGATATTCAGGCTCTCAGCGTAAACCAATATTGGTGGTACACGGTGGAGCGCGATCTCGCCCGGCAAATTGTGAGAATTCATGACGAGGGTCTTGCGGCATGGTGTGACACCCACCCCGACAGATTCGTCGGCTTGACATCAGTGGCCCTGCAGTACCCGGACCTGGCGGCCGAGCAGTTGGAACACGCGGTCAATGAACTGGGATTACGCGGCGCATCGATTGGCGGCCACGTTGACGGCGAACAACCCACATCAGCGAAGTACGATCCGTTCTGGGCCAAGGCCGAGGAACTTGACGTCCCTGTATTCATGCATCCCAACAACGCGCTCAACGTCGTTCGCGAGGGCGCTCTCGCCGGAAGGGCCGATCTCGGCAACATCATCGGAAATCCCTTGGAAACGACGGTATTTCTTTCGCACATGATCTTCGATGGAGTTTTCGACCGCTTTCCAGGCCTGAAAGTCTGCGCGGCTCACGGCGGCGGATACATTCCGTCATACGTAGGCCGAACCGAGGTCGCCTGCGCCAGGAGGCCCAATGCAGAATGTGCCAACCAGAAAAACCCGAGCGAGTATCTGAGAGATCAGATTTTTGTCGACTCTATCGTGTTTGCCGAAGAAGGCCTACGTCATCTCGTTGCCGAAGTCGGAGTGAGTCAGGTGGTCTACGGATCGGACCAACCCTATAACTGGCCGGACGCGATCGGCGTGATTACCGAGTCACCGTCTTTGAGCAATGCCGATAAGGAAGCCATCCTCGGGGGCAACCTGATCCGCTTGCTGCGTATCAATATATAAGGGCAGACAAGGTCGACATTTCCTGGACCGGAACACTGAATGAAAGACGTTCTCGAAGCGGTTGAAATGGAGACCGGCCCGAATCCGACGACGAGCGTGATCTGGATGCACGGGCTCGGTGCCGATGGCCATGATTTTCCGCCGATTGTCGAGACGCTGAACCTGGGGCCCGCGCCCATTCGATTCGTCTTCCCCCATGCGCCCAAACGCCCGGTCACGATCAATGGTGGCTACGTGATGCGGGCGTGGTACGACATCCTAAGCCCGGAATTCGGGGGCCGCGAAGACGAGGAAGGCCTGCGCGGGTCTCAGCAGTTGGTTGAAAACCTCATTGCACGCGAAGAGGAAAGGGGCTCGCCCCCTGAGCGCATCGTACTTGCCGGCTTCTCGCAAGGCGGGGCGATCTCCCTTCAGACCGGTCTGCGCCACCCGAAACGGCTGGCCGGTCTGCTCGTGCTGTCAGCCTACCTGCCGATTTCCCGCACCCTTGCCGGAGAAGCGAGCGAAGAGAATCACGGCTTGCCAATCCTGATGGCGCATGGCACGCATGATCCTATCGTTCCGATCGATCACGCACGGCGATCAAGCGAGATGTTGAGCAAGTTGGGCTACGCGGTCGAATGGCGTGAATATCCAATGCCCCACTCGGTCTCGCCCGAAGAGGTGGACGACATCGGCGCCTGGTTCAGGCAGGTACTGGACTGAAAAGAGTTGCTTCTTCCATCACGCGGCGCTTACCTGTACTTCAGGGGTGAAGCAGTGTTTGCACCCTTGTCCGGAATCCTCCGCCACGGAATTTCGTCCCCCGGAAAACAACAGTCCTCCAACCACGCTCGAGCCCAAGTCTGAGCGAAACAATCTCTTATTCTGCACGAAGGACGTTCGCAATCGATTTGGACCATCGCAGTACTCACATGCGAACTCTCGGGCCGAGTCAAAGGATGGCAACAGAACGACTGGTGTGCTGTGATTCCACATTTGGCTTAGCGGTCGGGGTTCGGCTATACTGCGATTTGATTTCTATCCACACCACGGTATCAACCCCAGCGGGGCTATCCGTTCCCGGTCTGGATTCCTTTGCGGTAACAACTCCTTTACTGGACTCTTGCGGCCGGTTAGTTTGGAGAAGGTAATGAATTTTCTGCGATTCAAGCGAGAAGCTAACGGACATCAAACTGTAGAAGTCCCCTTGCGCGGACTCGCGCTTTATGGCGAGCCACTACTCAATAAAGGATCTGCCTTCACAGCTGAAGAACGGCAACAGTTCGGACTCGACGGTATGTTACCAGCCACGCAAAAGACGATGGCCGAGCAGGTTAAGCGAATCCGCAACATGTTGGATGCGCGTCCGGAGCCGTTGGGCAAGTATCTGGAACTGGCCGCCCTTCAGGATAGAAACGAGCATCTGTTCTACCGTGTGTTGAGCGATAACATTGAGGAATTACTGCCGATCGTCTACACCCCGACTGTCGGTCTGGCCACCCAACGCTACAGTCACAATTTCCGGCGACAGCGAGGAATTTTCATCACCCCTGAGCATCGTGGCCGGGTCTCGACCGTCTTGCGACAAGGGGCTAGGTTCAGTAACGTAAAATTGATTGTCGCTACTGACAACGAGGCCATCCTCGGCATTGGCGACCAGGGCGCGGGGGGTATTTCCATTTGCATCGGCAAGCTCTCGATATACTGCGCAGCAGCAGGCATTCATCCTGTCGAAACCCTTCCCGTGAGCCTCGATGTGGGCACCGACAACGAAGAGCTTCTCAGCGATGATGCGTATCTGGGATATCGCCATCCACGGCTGCGCGGCGAGGAGTACTTTGAGCTGCTGGACGAGTTCGTCGCAGCGGTCGCCGAGGTTTTTCCCGGGGCTGTCGTGCAGTGGGAGGACTTCCGGAAGGACAACGCTCTAGCGGTACTGCACCGTTACGACGGCCAGATAGCATCCTTCAACGACGACATCCAGGGCACGGGGGCGATCGCTGTAGCGGCCATCATGTCTGCTTCCCGGGCGCTGGGACAGCACGTAAGGGACCAGCGCATCGTGATTTACGGCGCTGGCGCGGCAGGGCTGGGGATCACCGAACAGCTCCGCGCAGCGATGATTGCCGACGGCGGTACAGCCGAAGCGGCGCGGGGAGCGATTGCAGTTCTCGACAGCCGCGGCCTTCTCGTCGACGATGTCGCACAGAAGGAGGCCTACAAGGAAGAACTCGCTTGGCCCATGAGCGTTGCCGAGGCAGTTGGTCTGGGCGATCCAGTCCAGAGAGATCTCGCGGCAGTCATCCGCAACTTCAGACCCACAATTTTAATCGGCACATCTGGCGTCGCCCGATCCTTCTCCGAAGAAATAGTTCGAGAGATGGCTCGGCACGTGGATCGACCCGTCATCATGCCATTGTCCAACCCGACCGACAAAGCCGAGGCCATACCCGAAGACCTCGTCGCCTGGACTGAGGGCCGCTGCCTCGTGGCGACTGGAAGCCCGTTCCCCCCCGTTCCTTTGGACCAGGGCGAACTCAAAATCGCTCAGGGCAACAACGCGTTTATCTTTCCCGGCCTCGGCCTCGGCCTGATGGTGGGCGGAATCAAGAGCGTGACGCCCGCGATTCTGGCGGCGGCGGCTCGGGCACTGGCCGGCAAGGTTACCGAGGAGGAACTTCAGAGCGGCATGCTCTATCCGCGAACAGCCCGGATTTCGGAGGTGTCCCACGCGGTGGCCGTCGCAGTCGTTGAAGCCGCTGCCAAAGACGGCGGGAGCCGTTCCCTTTCAAAAAGTGAAGCCGAGAGCGCAGTCACTACTGCGACCTGGACGCCAGATTACCCTGAACTCGTGCCCGTCGACTGACACGCCCTTGTTTCCGTCAACTTACCTTAAGGCCCAACAAAAGCGGTGGCCCCCAGGGCCAGCCTGCCGAACTTCCTGGGTCGCAAGGAATTAATCGATGATTGACCGTATTGCTCTCGCCCTTTCCGGTGGTGTCGGAGGAGCAAAGCTTGCGCTCGGATTGTCCCGGGTGCTCGACCCTCAGGAGCTGGTGATCGTCGCTAATACGGGCGACGACTTTGAGCACTTCGGACTGCACATCTCTCCCGATGTCGACACGCTGCTCTATACCCTTGCCGGCATCAACAATCCCGAAACCGGTTGGGGAAGGGCGGAGGAAACTTGGTCGTGCATGACTGTCTTGAAGAGATTGCGCGACGAAACCTGGTTCCGGCTGGGTGACAAGGACATCGCGATGCATCTGTATCGGACGGCCCGGCTAAAGAACGGCGCAAGTTTGAGCGAAGTGATCGATGGACTGCGAATACTGCTGGAAATCGGGCCGGAAGTGCTACCGATGAGCGATCAGCCGGTCCGAACAACGCTCGAAACCAATGAGGGACTCATGCCGTTCCAGCAGTACTTCGTTCGCGCAAGTTGCAAACCGGTCGTGAAGGCGCTACGTTTTGCCGGTGTAAGCGACGCGCAAATGACACCGCGTTTTTCACATTTGCTTCGCAGCAACGACTTACGTGCCATCATCATATGCCCGTCCAATCCTTACCTGAGCATCGACCCGATACTGGCGATACCCGGAGTGCGGGAGGGGATCGCACGCTCCCCTGCCCCGACAATTGCAGTTTCGCCCATCGTAGGCGGTAACGCGATCAAAGGCCCCACCGCTAAACTCATGTCCGAACTCGGCGTTCCTGTTTCTGCTACGGCCATTGTCGAACATTACAAAGATTCGCTTGACGGATTCGTTCTCGATGAAGTGGATGCCGGGCTGGCCGGCTCGATCGAGGCGAGTGGGATTGCATGCGCGGTCACAAACACTGTCATGAAAACTCTGGAAGATCGAACCCGGCTGGCGAGAGTCGTTCTTGAGTTCGCCCGCACTTTGAGCCCGACGGTCCAGTAATCGACGTCTGGGACAGTTTAAGATGTTTAACGAGTCCGAGGCCCGTTTCCTTCGCGAAATGCGGGTAGCCCGGCTGGCGACGGCCGACGCTTCCGGCCAACCTCACGTCATCCCCATTGTGTTCGCTTTTGACGGGCAACATCTCTATACACCCATCGATGAGAAGCCGAAGCGCGTCGCGCCTTTACGGTTAAAGCGTGTCCGAAACCTTCTCGAAAACAGTCAGGTTGCCATCGTCGTAGACCGCTACGACAGAGATTGGACCCAGCTCGCATGGGTTCTGGTGAGAGGAACGGGAGAGCTTGTCGAAGAAGGTGAGACGAGCCGCACCGGGATAAGCCTGTTAAAAGAAAAGTATGCTCAATACGAACAGATGCCCCTGGAAGGCCGCCCGCTGATCGTTGTTACTCCCGGTGAGGTCACGAGTTGGGGAAAGCTGTGATTCGCCCCTGCTATTCCCGCAAAGCGGCACGCTCAACCTTACCCGTAGCCGTCTTGGGTAGCTCGTCCATGAACTCGACCCACCGCGGACGCTTGTAGGGCGCCATGTGGGTCTTGCAATGCTCGATCAGTTCGGCCGAAAGTTCGTCCGACGCAGCGATTCCCTCGCGAAGCGATATAAACGCCTTCGGTTTGACCAAACCATCTCCATCGGCCCGTCCCATCACGGCACATTCATAAACCGCTTCATGAGTCCGCAAGGTGTTCTCGATTTCGACCGGTGACACCCAGATGCCGCCCGCTTTGAGCATTTCGTCCCCGCGGCCGGCATAGTGATAATAGCCGTCCTCATCGAGGTAAAACTTGTCGCCCGTAAACAGCCATTCTCCCCGAAAAGCGTTCTGGGTTTTGTGGTACTGGTGCAGATAAAACAGAGCGAAGGTCTCTCCCTTGACCATCAGATCGCCAATCTCACCGACAGGCACTTCGCTGCCGTGTTCATCAAAGATCTTAGCCTCAAATCCATCGACCACCTTACCGATCGTGCCGGGCCTGATGTCGTCCGGCCGGTTGGACAGGAAGAGTGCGATCGCTTCGGTCGTCCCCATTCCCTCGACAATTTCCAATCCGGTCTTTTCTTTCCACGCCTCCCAGAGCGAAGCCGGCAGTGCCTCGCCTGCGGCAGCACACAGGCGCAACGAAGACAGGTCATAATTCTCCGCAAAGCCCTCAACGGCCAACATGCTGGCGTAACCGGTCGGTACGTTGAAAAGAAATGTGGGCTTGAAGCGATCGATGGTTTCCAGGATGTACACAGATTTTCGTGGGGGCTGGGAACACAAGACCGTACTCGCACCAACATGCCACGGGGAGAACAGGTTGACACCCAGGCCATAGGTAAAAAACAATCGGGCGATAGAAAACGTTCGATCAGTTTCGCCCAGACCAAGGGTATTGATCGTGTATAGCTGGGAACTGATCGGCATGTCTTTGTGGGCGTGCTGAATTCCTTTCGGACGACCCGTGGTCCCGCTGGTGTAGTTCAAGGTGCAGAAGTCGTCCTGGTGGGTGGGCGCCCCTTCGCGTTCCTTTGATTCGCCAGCGATCCAATCCTCGAAACTTATAGAGTCGATCTGCGTAATCGAGCTGGTAGAGCCGATGACAACAACGTGTTTGAGGAACGGCCGCTCGGCAAGCATGTCTGCGATTTTCCCTGCCAGCGTCTGGTGAACGACCAACACCCTCGCCCGACTGTCGTCCAGCATGTATGCGTATTCAGGTGCGGTCAGGGTGGTGCTCATACCGACAGCCACACCCCCGATCTTCATGACGCCAAAGAAAGATGTGACCCACTCCGGAACGTCGAGCGAAAGAATTGCGACGAAAGTACCCATACGAACGCCACATTTCTCCAGCGCATTACTGACCTGGTTGACCTCTTCGGAAACTTCCCGGAACGTCATCTCCCTTTCGAGGCAGTAAAGGGCTGTTTTGTCGGCGCGGGTGGCCAGGTTGTGTTCCAGAACGTCAATGCAGTTGTAGTGCAGGGGGAGGTCAGCAATCTTCATTATGTCGACAGTCATATTATTACGAGTCGTCTGAATGAAAATTCGGAGGACGCTTGCCCTGGATCGCGTCCACACCTTCGAGCAGGTCCTTACCAAAAAAGCCCATCATTTCCAGGGCCAGCGAGTGATCAAAAATCGGAGCCGCCTGAAGCAACCACTGGTTCAGGGCACGCTTGGTAAATCTGTTGGCATCAGTCGGTCCGGTTGCGACCTTTGTCGCCACTTCCATGGCCTTGTCGAGCAACTCGTCATCAGGAGTGCAGAGGCTGACCAGACCAATACGTTCAGCTTCGGGTCCCTTGATGAAATCGCAGGTCAGCAAGTAATACTTGGCTTTCGCCATACCGCACAACAGCGGCCAGATGATAGCGCCGTGATCACCGGCTGCAACTCCGAGGCGTGTGTGTCCGTCAGCCAGTCGGGCACTTTCGGCCATGATACTGATGTCTGAGAGAAGGGCCACCACGACTCCGGCACCGACCGCAACACCGTTCACAGCCGAAATGATAGGCTTGGAGCAATGCAGCATGTTGTAGACGATGTTACGGGCTTCATCGAGAATAGCGACGATCTCCTCGTAGTTTCCGTGGGATTCTTTCACTCGTTTGAGGTCGCCACCAGCTGAAAACGCCCTTCCTGCTCCTGTAATGACCGCCACGCGCACTTCGGGGTCGCGGTCTATCATCGGCCAGATATCCACAAAAGCTTGGTGCATGGCCGCGTCGGCCATATTCAATTTGTCGGGTTTGTTTAGGGTTATCCAGAGAATGCCGTTGTCACGTCGCTCGAACAAGATGTCTTTAAAAACAGAATAGTCCATTGAGAATTCCTTCTATTTCAAATGACCTGGCTGGAGTTATAAACGCCGTAAACGCCACGGAGCGACTCGCAGATTTCACCGATCGTTGCGTAAGCTTTGACACTATCGATCAACACAGGAATGAGGTTATCCCCGGCTCTGGCAGCGTCCCCCAGATCGCTAAGCGATTGTGTGAGCAGAGCGTCGTCGCGTTTTTCCCTGAGCACTGCGAGTTTCGCGATCTGTTTTCGCTGGGTTTCGGGATTGCCTTTGAAAACTGGGATCTCTTCGGTACCCTCACTCTGGTACTCGTTGAGACCGACCAGAATTCTGTCCTTCGTTTCGATCTGACGCTGATATCGGTAGGCTGCGTCGGACAACTCGCGGTGGTAGTAACCGTTGTCGATGCACGACACGGCTCCACCCAGGGCCTCGATCTTCTCCAGGTACTGATAAACTTCAGCCTCAAGGGAATCGGTCAGGGACTCGATCGCATACGAACCACCCAGGGCATCCGCCGTACCGGTGATGCCGGACTCATTCGCCACGATCTGTTGGGTCCTCAGAGCGATGGTCGCGGCCTCCTCGGTCGGAATGGCATAGGCTTCGTCATAAGACGAGGTGGCGATTGTCTGTACGCCGCCCAAGGCTGCAGCCATTGTTTCGATAGCCACGCGAGCAATGTTGTTTAAGGGCTGCTGGGCCACCAGGTTGCCACCCAAGGTGTATGCGAAAATCTTCAGCTTCATTGTGTCTGGATTTTCAGCACCATAGCGTTCCCTCATCAGTTTCGCCCAAATGCGACGCCCTGCCCTGAACTTCGCCACTTCCTCTAGAACGTCTATACCCGCCGAAAGGAAGGTCCATATCTGCCCGGCGAAGTCGTCGATTTTTAGACCGCGACCGATTACTTCATCCACATAGGCCAGACCATTGGCGAAGGTAAAAGCCAACTCCTGCGCCGCGGTGCTTCCGCTGTCGCGGATGTGATAGCCACTCATTGCCAAGGGCGTCCACGACCCCAAATTCCGGCCGCAATATTCGATAACGTCGGACGACAACTTCAGGCCTGCTTCCGGCGGAAGAATGTATGTGCCCCGCGCGATGTATTCCTTGAGCACATCGTTCTGCAGAAACATGCGGGTGTTCGCGATATTGACGCCCTTCTTTTCGAATGCTGCGATGTACATGGCTGCGATGATCGGGCCAATGGAATTCGCCGTGGTTCGAATCTGGCGGACCTTTTCAAGGGGAATGCCTTCAAAGAGCCGTTCCATGTCGTCGAGGGAACCGATATGGACTCCCGTTACCCCCACTTCGCCTGCAGCGAGAGGGTGGTCGGCGTCATATCCGCATTGAGTGGGGAGATCCAGAGCAATAGAGAACCCGGTTTGACCCCGCTCAAGCAAGGCCCGGTAACGCTCGTTCGCCTCTTCGGCTGAGCCAAAGCCGGAGTACATGCCCATGACCCAGAAGTTGCCCCGATACATCGTCGGGCTGACGCCCCGCGTGAAGGGGTAGGTCCCTGGATAACCCAGCTTCTCTTCAGCGCTTCCCGCCTCAGCGCCGTTGCCGGAAATGTCCTCGCGGGTATAGGTTCGCTCCAGCGGCTTCCCGGAGATCGTCGTGAATTCGTCTCGCCGCTCAGCTTCAGCTTCGAGGTGCGGATCGACAACCTTGGCTTGCCACTCGGCTTTGTTCGTCACATTTTCGTTGGACATTCGAAGGTTCTCTAAGCGTCCACCTTGACGATGACTGATTCCGCTTCGCCGATACCACCACAGATGGTCACGAGTCCGTAGAACGGCCGGTTCTCGCCCGAAGCCTTCCGGCGCCGACCCAGTTCGTGAACCAAGGTGATGATCAGCCGCGCGCCGGTAGCGCCGGTGGGGTGACCCAGGGCAATGGCGCCGCCATTGACGTTGGTCTTTGCCCGGACAGCTTCGACCTTTTCTGGGTCGCGACCGCCCATGATCAAAGTCGAAACCAGCGGCATCGCCGCAAAGGCCTCGTTGATCTCGATCAAGTCGATATCCTCAACCGTCATACCCGCTTTTTCCAGCGCAAGCCGAGCCCCCTCGGCCGGAATCGATGCCAGCTTGTCGGGATGGCCGGAAGCCATAGCCCAGGCCATAAGGCTTGCGAGGGGCTTCGTACCTCTCTTCTTCGCCTCCTCAGCGGACATCAATAGCATCGCGGAGGACCCGGTACTGAGACCCGGAGCGTTACCGGGAGTGACGGTCGGACTGCCATAAATAGTCTTTAACTTGGCCAGTTTCTCCAACGAGCTGTCGGCTCGCGGAGACTCATCTTCCTCCACTATGATTGGATCTCCCCGACGTTGCGGCACTTCAATCGAAACCAGTTCATCTTTGAAATATCCCGCCTCTTTGGCCTTGAAATAATTCTGATGGCTCCTGAGGGCCCAGGCGTCCTGTTCCTCACGCGTCACATTGAATTCAACGGCCTCTTCTCCCGCCTGAAGAGCACGGGGTTTGCCCGTCATCGGGCAGGCGATGATCAACTGGTCTTTGAGGGTGACATCCCCCAGGCGTTTTCCCCATCGAAGGTCGTTCAAGAAGTACGGAACCTTGCTCATGTTCTCAACACCGCCCGCGAGGACGACCTTGGACTCGCCAAGGCGGATGGAGCGTGACCCTAAGTTGACAGCAGCAATGGACGAACAGCAGGCCCGGTCTACCGTATACGCAACCCGATTGGCAGGGATTCCGGATTCGATCAAGACCTGCCGGGCAATCGAGCGGTCCGCACCCGGCAAGTTGACGCCTGTCGCCACTTCTTCTACGTCCGCGGGCTCGACACCGGCCCGCCGAATCGCTTCGGCCATGACCCGGCCACCGAGTTCGGGTAAGCTAAAATCCTTCAGGGCACCGCCGAACTTGCCGAAGGGGCTCCGCACGGCGCTTATGACAACGACTTCTTCCTGACTCACAATATTTCTCCTGCATCCTCTATGAACATTTCCGACACTCTGTCTAAATGACTTTTTGCTCTTTCAATTCTGCTATCTGCTCTTGGGTGTAACCCAGTTCCCCGCTCAGAATTTCAGCGTTGTGCTCCCCTAACAACGGCGCCGGCTCCGTGCGTGGTTCCGGGTTCGCCGACAGTTTGGCCACTGGACCCACAAGCTTCACCGAACCCATCACAGGATCGGGCACATCGATCAGCAGCTTTCGGGCGGCAACGTGGGGATCTTCAAAGATGTCCTGAGCGTTTTGCACGGGACCGACGGGCAGCCCAGCAGCCAATAGTTTCTCGGTTGCTTCGGCGCGGGTGTTTCCGGCAAACCACTCGTTGATAATATCGCCCAACCAACCGGACATATTCCCGGCGCGCTCGGGACCCGAAGTCGTTCCCTCGTGTCCGGCCAGATCGGGTCGGCCGATCGCCTCGCAGAACTTGCCCCAGTCGCGTTCAGTGGCGACGATCAGGCCCACATAGCCATCCGTGCACTCGAACGGCCCCCAAGGGGCCATATACGGCTCGCGCCCCCGTGAGAGGGTGGTTCCAGCCAGAGAGTAGGCCGAGACTGAACGTTCGGCCAATCCAATGATGGTGTCGTACATGGAGACATCAATGTACTGCCCTTTGCCGGTTTCCTTGCGCTGATACAGGGCCAAAGCAATGGCGTTGGCCGCGTTCATACCCGAGACGATGTCGCCCAGGGCCGAGCCCAGCCACGTTGGAGGGCCGTCAGCCTGACCGCAGGAATGCATCATCCCTCCCATCGCCTGGGCCACGATGTCGTAGGCCGGCCGCTTACTGTAAGGTCCCAGGAAGCCATCCATGCTGCCAAAGCCCGAAATACAGGTGTAAATGAGGCCGGGATTGAGTTCTGACAATGCTTTGTAGCCGACACCCATATCATCGAGCAGACCGGGCCGGAAGTTTTCCACAACGACGTCCGATTCCTTCGCCAAATCGCGAAAGAGCTCACGGCCTTTGTCGCTCTTGAGGTTAAGCGTCAGGCTGCGCTTGTTGCGATTAAACCGGAGGAAGTAACCACTTTGTGTTTCTCCCTTGTCGTTCTTGAGTTTCGGCGCACCTCCGCGGGCGGTGTCACCACCTTGGGGGCGTTCTACTTTGATGACGTTGGCCCCCTGGTCGGCCAGCATCATGGTGCAATACGGGCCGGCCACTTGAATTTCGAAGCTCAGCACTTTTATGCCTTCGAGAGGTCTTCTGGGGCGACTCACTTATGTCCTCCAAGATTTGGAACGGAGATCAAGAAGAGGTAAACAGAAGGATTGAACTTTATAATACTTCCCTTCCCAACACAAGTGACCCACCTGACTGGACTTCGGCCACATTGAATCCCTGAAACTCCGGATATTTGTTTCCTGATTCTGGTAAATCATTGAGCGGTGCTAATGGAACCGATCTGCCTGTCAGGTTCGTGGAGAACCCGGTTCGGCCGCACTTGCGGCGTTGGTTCTCCCTCGCTCCATCAATAACTGACCCGTCTGAGATCACGTTCAGCAAATCGAGACCGGCGATCATCTGAAAGGGCTACTGAATTGAGTGTCGACTCCCTGACTTGGGCACACTCCGACTTTTTTGATTCTGAAGCTCAATACTCCTTTATTATTATAACTCTGGGTACTGCTACTCTTTGAGTGATCGCTCGAGCGACCCTCTTACGGGTCGAATTGCAGACCCGGGATCGCAGCTCGGACTCCCTTTCCGGAGACAATCGAACTATGACGAATGAGAAGATCCGCGTAGTCGTTGCCAAGCCCGGCCTCGACGGTCATGACCGCGGTGCAAAAGTGATTGCTCGAGCCTTTCTTGATGCCGGATTCGAAGTCGTCTACACGGGGCTGCGGCAAACGCCTGAACAAATCGTCAATGCTGCTCTGCAGGAAGATGCTGACGTTATTGGACTTTCGGTGCTTTCCGGAGCACATATGACGCTGTGCCCGCGAATTACGGAACTGATGAAGAAGGAAGGCCTCGACGACGTGATGCTCTTAGTCGGCGGCATTATTCCGGATCAGGACATCCAGGAGCTGAAAAAATGCGGTGTTTCTGAGATTTTTCAACCCGGAGCGTCCACCGTGGACATCGTGGCATACGTCCAGGAAAACGTACGCGGGAAATAAAAAGATCTCTGAACATATCCATCTTCGATCGAAGCCCTCCCTGGTTGTGCAGTCTAGCAGTGTTTAACTGGCAGTCCGCGGCAGAGATAACACTCGAATTCCACAATGCGATATGCCCTGGTACCGGTTAAGGAATTGAGCCAGGCGAAGGAACGGCTGGCCCCGCTGCTCTCGCCCGATGAACGCCAAGCGCTGGCCGTCGCCATGCTTGATGACGTACTCTCGACCCTGGAGCAATCATCGGGACTGGAACGTATTGCATTGGTCACGCGGGATGCACACGCCACATCGCTGGCCGTGGGGAGAGGATTTGAGGTGGTCGATGAAGGATTGGGTCAGGGCTTGACCGACGCAGTCGAAACGGGCGTCCGGGCATGCCGCGACCGCGGCGCCAGTTCCCTGGCAGTCATTCCCGGAGATATCCCCCTGGTGACGCCGGCTGACATCGATTCCGTGATGGACCACGGTGCCCGGTACGAAGTTGTCATCGTCCCGTCGTGGGACAGCCGCGGCACGAACGCTGTTCTCTTAGAGCCGCCTGACGTGCTTCCATTGCGATTCAGCTCCTGGAGCTTTTTTCCGCACGTCAAGGCTGCCAAGCAGGCGGGACTCTCCTACAAGGTGCTGCGGCTGCCGCGTGTGGCTCTGGATGTCGACACACCGGAAGATCTGGTGCGATTGATGCCGCAGGCGATGGGAACACGCAGTTATTCCGTGTTGGAAGACATGGGATTTCTCGCCAAAATAGAGAGACGATAGCAAATACCTGATATGTCTTCTGAAATGCGCATCATCGGATTGAGGGGATTACCCGACATTACACCGGGACTCGATCTCGCTTCTACAATCGCCGAAGCGTTAAAGGCCGAGAGCCTTACATTGGGCGCAGATGACATTCTCGTGGTCACGCAAAAGGTGATTTCCAAGTCAGAGGGGCGGTTGGTGGATCTCCAAACGGTTACGCCTTCCCCCTTTGCCGAACAGTTTGCCCTCAGGCACGAAAAGGATCCCCGCGTCGTCGAGGTGGTTTTGCGGGAAAGCAGGCGCATTGTAAAAATGGATCAGGGCACGATTATTTCAGAAACGCAACATGGGTTCGTGTGCGCCAATGCCGGCGTGGACGAATCGAATCTGAAAGATGAAGGAACCGTTGCCTTGTTGCCCGAGGACGCCGATCTCTCGGCAAGAAAACTACGGTCTGCTATCGGTCAACTCACCGGAGTTGAACCCGCAATCATTATCTCAGATACCTTCGGCCGCCCCTGGCGCGATGGCCTGGTCGACGTTGCGATCGGTGTGGCGGGGATGGAAGCGCTGAAGGACTACCGCGACCTGCCGGACACCGAAGGGCGCGTTATGAAAGTAACAGCGGTGGCCGTCGCAGACGAAATTGCTTCTGCAGCGGAGCTGGTGATGGGCAAATTGGACAGGGTTCCGGTAGCGCTTGTACGGGGCTATGCATACACACCGGGCGACGGAGGCGTTGGAGAGCTTATCCGGCCCCCCGAAAAGGACTTGTTTCGATAGTAAGAAGGAGGACCCTACTGTGAAGATCGCGATCTTGGGTGGAACTGGGGAACAGGGCCCTGGCCTGGCGTTGCGCTGGGCGAAAGCGGGAGAGGAAATCATCATTGGATCGCGCACCAGTGAGAAGGCGGAAAAGGTTGCGGCGGAGTTGAACGTCGAACAACCCGGCGCAGCAATCACCGGCATGGCGAACGCCGCCGCCGCCGAAGCGGCTGAAATCGTCGTCCTGACCGTACCCTATTCAGCACACCTGAAAACTCTGGAAAGCGTCAAGCAGCAGGTTCAGGGGAAAGTATTTATCGATGTTTCGGTCCCGCTGGATCCTGAGAATCCAAGGCATATGAAGATGCCGGCGGCAGGCTCGGCCACAGAGGAAGCGCAGGAATTCCTCGGCCCGGAAACAAAGGTTGTCGCTGCGTTCCAGAATGTTGCGGCCCACCTGCTCCGCGATCCCGACCACGCCATCGACTGTGACGTAATGATTTGCGGGAACGACAAGGACGCGCGGAAGACGGTCCGGGAGTTGGTGGCCAAGATGGGCTTTAGAGTTCACGACGTGGGCACAGCCGACAGCGCTCGTGTAATCGAAGGCATGACCTCGATTCTGATTCGCCTGAACATTCGAAACAAGGTGAAGGCTGGAGGGATCCGCCTGACTGGTCTGCCGGGATAGATGGTTTTGACAAACGTCAATTCAAAACATCTTCACTTGGCGATCACCTTAGCTCGACGCGAATAGCGAAACTCTTTCGACGTGGCCAGCTTGGTGTAAGAGCCGAAGCGTTGGTCGGAATCTTCGATGGAGTCGAGCGGGGTCGGGGTATCGTCGTTCTCGTTTGCGTCGTATACGTGAAGCAATTCGTAATTCGTCTTGCGTTGGGCCGGAACGCGTCCTGCATCGCGAATCAGACGGCGGAGTTCTTTCGGTGGAATAAGCTGTCCGTATTGGGCGCCGGCTGAGGTGGAAATACTCTCGTTCATCAGTGTCCCGCCGACGTCGTTCGCCCCCGCCCCCAGCAGCAATTGTGCAAGCCGCGGTCCCTCCTTCACCCATGATGACTGGAGGTTGGGTATGGAAGCGCCCAGCATTAATCGAGCAACAGCATGCAGTTTAACCACCTCCATACCGCTCGGGCCGGGACGCATGTTCTTGTGCACACGATGCTGATACATCGGAGCTTCCTGGGAAATCATCGAAAGAGGTACGAACTCTGTGATCCCACCCGTGTCGTGCTGAATGTCCCGCAGCAACTCCATGTGTTTCACCCAATGTAGCGGCGTTTCAATGTGGCCATACATTATCGTTGAGGTCGTAGGAATGCCGAGGCTGTGGGCCGTTCGAATGACCTCGACCCACTGCTTCACCGTAATGCGTCCCGGGGAAATCACGTCACGCACGTCCTGGTCGAGAATTTCCGCCGACGTGCCCGGAAGGGAATCCAGTCCGGCCTCTTTGAGGGCCTTAAGATAGTCCTCGATCGACGTACCGGACCGTGTCGCGCCATAAAGCACCTCTTCGGGCGAAAACGCGTGTATGTGGACATCCGGAACGACCTTCTTGACCTCTCGCGTGAGATCCACGTAGAGGTTCCCATCCATGTCCGGTGGCATGCCGGCTTGCATGCACACTTCCGTTGCGCCCATTTCCACGGCTTCAACCGTTCGCCGGATGATTTCGTCAAAGGTTAGAAGGTAGCCCTCTTCGTTTCGATACGTCCGGCTGAATGCACAGAAACCGCAAGCCTTCACGCAGACGTTGGTGAAGTTAATGTTGCGATTGATGACGTAGGTCACCGTGTCGCCCACCTGGATCTTTCTCAACTGGTCGGCGGCAAAAACGGTTGCGTGAAAGTCCGCTCCGTTTGTCTCGCACAATCGGACCGCTTCGGTCCCGGAGATCTCTTCACCTTCCAACGCCCGGGACAGAATTCTGTTTATGTCCGGATCGATGTTACCCGGCAAAGAAGGCAGCGTATCGCGTGTCATCAAGTTCCTCGGTTCAGAATCAATTCGTCAAATGGCCGGTACCTGCCCGCTTACCCTAGAGTCCAGCCCTTTATATTCCTATACAATCGCAGCTTGAAGATCCAACACTATCGCTTCCAGACGGTCGGGAAGAAATCCCTGACGCTCAATGTATTCATCGTAGATTGCCAGCCGCTCGCACAACTCAAACCCCTCTTCCCGACAGGTATCAGCAAGCGATTGGATGTGTGGCCAGGCCGCTTCAGGATTGACGTAGTCCTCGGTTACCGGTGAAATACCGCCCCAGTCGTTGATACCCGCGCGAAGCAAAAGCCTGTAATCGTCGGGATTCAGGTTCGGGGGAACCTGAAGGTTCATGTCCGGGCCCAAAATCAGGCGGGCTACGGCAACGGTCTTCGCGATTTCCATTGCATCCGGCTCGGGAAACTCCGACATGCGCGTGTCAGCCTTGGCACGGAAGTTCTGGACAATAACTTCCTGGATGTGACCGTAGGTTTCGTGAAGATCACGAATAGCGATGAGACTGTCGACAATTTCATCGCGGGTTTCTCCAATCCCGATGAGAATTCCTGTCGTGAAGGCAATAGACAACTCTCCCGCCTCACGCAGCATTCGCAGACGAACTTCAGGGTGCTTGTCCGGTGCTGAAAAGTGCGGCATGCCTTTCAGGGACAGCCGTGGACTGACCGTCTCAAGCATCAAACCGAGGCTGGCGTTCACCGGTTTCAGTAACTCCATCTCCTCGAAACTGAGCACACCTGCATTCGTGTGCGGCAGGAACCCGTGCTCAGCTGCCATTTCACAGGCACGGAACACGTATTCAGCAGTCGTCTGGTGCCCAAAACTGGCCAGAGTTTCGCGATAATGTGGATAGGCCACCTCCGGTTTATCGCCCAGGCACATCAGTGCTTCCTTGCAACCCTGCGCACTTCCCAACTCAAGCGTGTGGCGGATATCGCTCGGCGTCATCGTCCATTCATCCGGGTCGGTCGGATCCTTCCGGAAGGTGCAATAGGAGCAACGGTCCCGGCATAGATTCGTAACGGGGAGAAATACTTTTCTCGAGTAGGTCACGACCCTGCCCTTCGACCGATCGCGCAGCTGGCCTGCCGTCTCAATGACGGACTCGACTTCAGAGGCTTCGCAGTGAATCAGGCGGTATCCCTCTTCAGGCGAAAGGGATTCACCGGCAAGTGCCTTTTCCAGAATCATGTCGATTCGCAGGGGCATCTAGTCATTTTACATCAGGTGGGACGGACACTTCAGAATCGGATTCTGAAGTGTCCGTCGCCTACAATTTCCCAAACTTCGTATTGGAGACGATCTTTTCAACAATCGAATACGGATCCTGCTTACGATCCGCAATTTCACCGATAATCCTATCCAGGTCTCCGTCGGCAAAGACATCATCGAGAGCTGTGCTCACCAGCCGCACCTGCAACTGTGTCATCAGCCGCCCCCGGGCAGCAGCGCGTTTCTTCTGGTTCGAAATATTCGAATCCTCGAAAAACTGCCTACACTCGGCGATTCTCTCGACTAATTCGGCGACGCCGTCACCCTTAGTCGCCACCGTCTTGACGATAGTAGGATTCCAACCGTCCGCACGATGTGCCAACGACAGCATTGCGGTGATCGCACTCTCCATTTTTTCAGCCCCGGGACGGTCCGATTTGTTGATCACGAAAATATCCGCGATTTCCATGATGCCGGCCTTGATTGTCTGAATGTCATCTCCCATTCCCGGAACCAGGACCACCACCGAAACGTCTGCCAGCTTTGCGATCTCAATCTCATCCTGGCCCACGCCCACCGTTTCGACGATGATCGGGTCGCGGCCGGCAGCATCCATGACGGTTACCACGTCCGCCGTTGTCGCGGCCAGACCGCCCATGTTGCCTCGCGTTGCCATGCTTCTGATATAGATTTCGGGGTCGACACCCAGTGTCTGCATCCGAATGCGATCACCAAGAATCGCGCCGCCGGTGAACGGGCTGCTTGGATCCACGGCGACAATACCAACTCTTTCGTCTCTCTGCCTGCAGTCCAGCGCCAGTCGATCCACAAGCGTACTCTTACCCGCCCCGGGACTTCCGGTTACGCCAAGAATCCTCGACTGTCCACTCTTGGAAAACAATTGCTGCAGGATGTCCAGGCTGTCGGGCGAACGATTTTCGACTCGCGTGATCACGCGAGCCAAAGCACGTATCTCACCGTTTAAGAGACCCGATATAAGGTCTTTATCCATCAGGAACTTAGACGACTAGAGGGAAGTTTTAGGGTGTTGATTCCCATGGATCGCATTGTATCGCATAGAATACGGCGCTTATGATGGAAGTCAAACTACAGACCTACTGGCCCGATTGTGATCCGGCCGGCATCGTTTATTTTGCCAATTTTTTCCGCTTCATCGGGTTGGCCGAAGAAGAGCTGTTTCTCCTCGCCAAACAGCGCCGCCAGAAAATGCTCGACGCACATGACCTCTGGATGCCGCGTGTAGAAACGCACGCAAAATTTCTCAAACCGATTCAGAACGGCAGTGCGATTCGAGTGCGTATGGACGCGCAGTTTCAGGGTGAAAAGACGGTACGTTACGACTTTGAGGTGCTGGACAACGCGACGGATGCTTTGCTCGCTACCGGTTTCCTGACAGCCGTCTGCGTGGACCGGAAAACGTTCAAGGCAAAACCAATACCTGAAGAAATAAGAAACGTGCTCCGCGGGACTTGAAAGGGACGGACACTTCAGAATCGGATTCTGAAGTGTCCGTCCCCTGAGACTAATCCTGAATGGACGGCAGAACGTCTTTAGCGAACCATTCAATTTTCTCTCGACGCTCGGGCCAGCGGCCTTTCATGAACTGAAGCGCCATGTGTTTCACGCCGATGTCCTTGAACTTCTGCAGCGCCGCGATCAACTGCTCTGGCGTACCCTCGAGTACGTCGTCCTGCTGGTCCACCGGATCCTTCGTGATCTCAATGGGACGACAGCAGCAAAGGTCGACCTGACCTTCCCTTCCGAGTTCAGCGGCTGCGGTCTGAACCCTGCCGTATTTGGCCGCAAGATCTTCAGCAGAAATTCTCACGTGGTAAGAGAACCATGCGTCGCCATACTTGGCGGCACGTTTTACTGCCGCTTCACTTTCTCCCCCCGTCCAGATCGGAAAGCGAGGTTTCTGGACCGGCTTCGGGTTGACCGCCAGCTCAGCAAACTGGTAGTGCTTTCCGTTGTAGCTCGGCTTCTCTGACTTCCAGAGGAGGTTGAAGATCTCAAGCTGCTCATTGCCCATCGCTCCCCTCTTCTTGAAGGGAACACCCAAGGCGTTGAATTCTTCGATCATCCAGCCAATCCCGGCGCCAAGGATCATCCGTCCGTTTGAAAGCGTGTCGATAGACGTGGCAACCCGGGCCGTGTAAAGCGGGTGCCGGAAGGGCAGGACGGCAACGCTGATACCGAGTTTGACTTTCTTAGTGACGCCGGCCAGGAAGGACAGGCAAGTCAGCGGCTCCAGGAAAGGAACCTCGGGAGAGACGAACCACTGGGAGTTATCCTTGTAGGGATAAGCCGTTTCCATCTTCCAGGGATTAACAAGGCGTTCCGCCGCCCAAACCGAAGAGTAGCCCAGATTCTCGGCCTGCTGGGCAGCGTCAGTCAATACTTCTGGAACTGCTGCTCGCCCGGAGACGGGGAGAAAGACTCCAAGTTGCATAAGGGATATGCCTCCTTCTTAAACATTAGCGAATTAGTGCTGTTGGCGAATCTTCGGCGAATCTTCAAATCACTCGCAGGTGTAGGAGGAGATAGGAGCTCTGCCGATCGGCCAGAATAGCAGATGCGCCGCATTGGGTGCAAGCGAGGGTAGCGGGCCCAAGCAACCGTGGGGCAGCACCTTCGGGCGTGCATTTTCAAGTGCTGGCACGATCCGCTCACGCCACATGGTCATTCAATAAGGCGACTGGGGGAAACCATCTCCTCCGTCTCGTTTTCAATCACTTCCAGCCCCGTCCAGGCCCAACATTCCTGATATATACTGGGCGCGCAGTCAGATCAGCGGATAGCCGTCCTACGGGGCCGTCAGGAGCAAATCTGAATGTCGCCGGGTGGTCCCGAACCTGTTTTAAATGAGGCTGTTGGAGATGTTCAAGCGGAAGTCTGCGAGAGAATTACACACATGACCGGGGAGCGTCATCAGAGACCCGAGGACTGGGAAAAACTGGCCTCAAAGGAGGCCAAGGGCCGTCCTTTGAGTGAGCTTGACTGGCATACACCGGAAGGCATCGTTGTCAAGCCTCTGTACACGGCCCGGGATCTGGACCAGATTGCCCACCTCGGCAGTCTACCCGGCTTTGCCCCCTACGTCCGGGGGACGAAGGCCACGATGTATACCGGCCGGCCATGGACGGTTCGACAGTACGCGGGTTTTTCAACAGCCGAGGAATCCAACGCGTTTTATCGGACTAACCTCGCCGCGGGTCAGACAGGTCTGTCGGTTGCGTTCGACCTTGCAACACACCGCGGTTATGACTCGGATCACCCGCGTGTCGTCGGTGACGTTGGGAATGCCGGAGTCGCAATCGACACGGTCGAAGACATGAAGATACTCTTCGACGAGATACCGCTGGAACAGATGTCGGTATCGATGACGATGAACGGGGCCGTGCTGCCAATTATGGCCATGTACATCGTTGCTGGGGAGGAACAGGGTGTCAGTCCGGATCGACTCGCCGGCACGTTGCAGAACGACATCCTGAAAGAATTCATGGTGCGGAACACCTATATTTACCCGCCCGGGCCTTCGATGCGAATCGTCGCCGACATCATTTCCTATACCGCCCGGAACATGCCCAAATTCAATTCGGTGTCCATATCCGGCTACCACATGCTGGAAGCCGGAGCGACCAGCGTGCAGGAATTGGGTTTTACTCTGGCCGATGGCGTGGAATACGTCCGCGCGGCGCTCGACAACGGACTGAAGGTCGATCAATTTGCGCCACGACTCTCTTTTTTCTTCGGCATCGGTATGAATTTTTTCATGGAAGTCGCAAAACTTCGGGCCGCAAGACTGCTCTGGTCGTCACTCATACAGGAGCTGTTTTCCCCCGAAGACCCCAAATCGTTGATGCTCAGGACGCACTGCCAGACGTCCGGAGTCAGCCTGACGAGCCGTGACCCTTACAACAACATCATTCGCACGACCGTAGAAGCTATGGCCGCGGCTCTGGGTGGAACGCAGTCGCTCCATACAAATTCGTTCGACGAGGCGCTGGCGCTACCCACGCCGTTTTCGGCTCATATCGCACGCAACACCCAGTTGGTGCTGCAAGAAGAAACCGGGATTACCAATGTCGTCGATCCACTGGCGGGTTCCTACTACGTCGAGAGCCTGACCCATTCCCTGGTCGCAGAAGCCCGCAAACTCATCGACGAAGTCGAGGATCTGGGAGGCATGACCCAGGCGGTCGAATCAGGCATGCCGAAGATGCGAATCGAACAGGCAGCCGCCCTTCGCCAGGCCCGCGTCGACCGCGGCGAAGAGGTCGTCGTTGGAGTCAACAAGTATCAACGTGCGGACGAACCCGAAGTCGAAATCCGTGACATCAACAATACAACTGTGCGCTCCGTCCAGATCGGGCGTCTGGAGACCGTTCGCAGAGAAAGAGACCCATCGGAATGCCAGGCTCGACTGGATGCTCTGACCACTGCAGCCGAAGAACGCGCCACAAACCTGCTTGAACTGGCCGTCGGTGCTGCGCGGGCGCGCGCCAGCGTCGGCGAAATTTCTGACGCCATGGAAAAAGTATATGGGCGCCATCGGGCAGTTATACGCTCGATTAGCGGCGTCTACAGTTCGGCCTACGAAGGAGACAGCGGCTTCATGAAGATCCAGCAAGAGATCGAAGCGTTTGCGCGGGAAGAGGGCCGCCGGCCCCGCATCCTGATAGCCAAACTGGGTCAGGACGGACATGACCGCGGAGCCAAGGTAATCGCGACAGCGTTCGCTGACATCGGGTTTGACGTCGACATTGGACCGCTATTTCAAACTCCGGAAGAAGCGGCCCGTCACGCCATCGAAAACGACGTTCACGTGGTCGGCGTGTCATCTCAAGCAGCAGGACATAAAACCCTGGTTCCCCAATTATTGGATTCGCTCAAGAAAAACGGTGCAGACGAGATCATCGTCGTATGCGGCGGCGTCATCCCACCGAAGGACTACGGCGCACTGAAAGCGGCCGGCGTCGCCGCAGTGTACGGACCGGGAACGAATATACCGGCAGCGGCCGTCGAGGTGCTGAACCTGATTCGGGAAAGGCGAAAGGCTGCCTGACTCTCTAACGACAGGTTAATCGGAGACTTTCATGCAAGACATCATTGATCAACTGGAACAGATGCGCTCCGCCGCAAAGCTGGGCGGCGGCGAGGATCGTGTCCGCAAACAACATGCCAAGGGCAAGCTAACCGCGCGCGAGCGAATCGAATTGCTGCTGGACTCAGGCAGCTTCGAAGAGTGGGACATGTTTGTAGAACATCGCTCGAACGATTTCGGGATGAGCGACAACAAAATACCCGGCGATGGCGTTGTTACCGGGTACGGGACAATCAACGGCCGGCTCGTGTTCGTATTCAGCCAGGACTTCACGGTATTCGGTGGATCACTGTCGGAGGCCCACGCCGAAAAGATCTGCAAGATCATGAAGCAAGCCATCAAGGTCGGTGCTCCGCTGATCGGGCTGAATGATTCAGGCGGCGCGCGCATCCAGGAGGGAGTCGCCTCACTGGGTGGCTACGCAGACGTCTTTCAGCAGAATGTGCTTGCCTCGGGCGTCGTGCCTCAAATTTCTCTGATCATGGGCCCCTGCGCTGGAGGCGCCGTATATTCCCCTGCAATCACCGACTTCATCTTCATGGTGAGAGACAGTTCTTACATGTTCGTGACAGGTCCCGATGTTGTTAAGACTGTGACCCATGAAGAAGTCACTGCCGAGGAACTCGGTGGCGCCGTCACGCACAACACAAAGTCCGGAGTCGCCAACCTGGCATTCGAGAACGACATAGAGGCGCTGTTGATGACGCGCCGCCTGGTCACGTTCCTGCCGCCGAACAACCGCAGCAAGCCACCCGTCTGGCCTACTTCCGACCCGATGGACCGCGTGGAACGGTCTTTGGACAGTCTGGTGCCGGACGATCCAGCGAAACCTTATGACATGAAGGAACTCATCACGAAAGTTGGGGACGAGAGCGATTTTTTTGAGATGCAACCCGAATTCGCCCGGAACATTATTATCGGGTTCATCCGCATGAATGGATCGACAATCGGTGTGGTCGCCAATCAACCGATGGTCCTGGCCGGTTGCCTGGATATCGATTCGTCGGTAAAGGCGGCACGATTCGTACGATTCTGCGACGCCTTCAACATACCGATCCTGACGCTCGTGGACGTGCCGGGGTTCATGCCGGGCACAGCCCAGGAGTACGGCGGCATTATCAAGCAGGGCGCGAAATTGCTGTATGCATTCGCTGAAGCGACTATACCCAAGGTCACCGTGATCACCCGTAAGGCCTATGGAGGCGCCTATGACGTCATGTCCTCCAAGCATCTTCGGGGGGACGTCAATTTCGCATGGCCGAGTGCAGAAATAGCCGTCATGGGCCCAAAAGGGGCCGTAGAGATCATTTTTCGCCAGGACATGGGCGACGCGGAAAAGATCGCGGAACGGACTGAAGAGTACCGGAAAAAGTTTGCGAACCCGTTCATCGCCAGCAGTCGGGGATATATCGACGATGTCATCATGCCGAGAAATACCCGTGCACGCGTCGCGCGATCCTTCGCGATGCTGCGAGACAAGCAACTGGAAAATCCCTGGCGCAAACATGGAAACATACCTTTATAGAAGCAAGGCGATTTCAAAACAGTAACAACATGTTCGACAAGATCTTGATAGCAAACCGAGGCGAAATCGCCTGCCGGGTCATAAAGACTGCACGGCGCATGGGTATCCGCACAGTGGCGATTTACTCCGACGCCGACAACGACGCGCTGCACCGACGCATGGCGGATGAAGCTGTTCGCGTCGGCGGCGCGCCCGCAGCCGAGAGCTATCTGGTGCTGGATAACATCCTCGAAGCCGCAAAGAAAACCGGTGCGCAGGCGGTGCATCCCGGCTACGGATTTCTTTCGGAGAATCCAGCCTTTGCGGAAGCTCTTGCAGGCACCGGAATCACCTTCATTGGTCCGGGCATCAAAGCGATCACATGCATGGGCGACAAGATCACGTCCAAAAGACTCGCTACAGAGGCAGGAGTGAACACGATTCCCGGGTTTACCGACACAATCGAGAGTCCCAACCATGCCGTTGAGGTCGCGCGTGAGATCGGCTACCCCGTCATGCTCAAAGCCAGCGCCGGAGGCGGCGGGAAAGGCATGCGCGTTGTCACCAGCGACGAGGAAGCGCGTGATGGTTTCGAACGGGCGAGGAACGAGGCTCAGGCGAGCTTCGGCGACGGCCGCATCTTTGCCGAAAAATTTATAGAAGATCCGCGACATATCGAAATCCAGGTCCTCGCCGATACGCACGGCAACACAATCCACCTGGGCGAACGCGAATGTTCCATTCAGCGGCGCCACCAGAAAGTCATCGAAGAGGCCCCGTCGCCGTTTCTGAACAAGACGACGCGCGAGGCTATGGGGAAACAGGCGGTGGCCCTGGCTAAAGCGGTCGATTACTGTTCCGCGGGGACGGTCGAATTCATCGTCGACGCGAAGCGTAACTTCTACTTCCTCGAGATGAATACTCGCTTGCAAGTCGAACACCCCGTAACCGAGTTGGTGACCGGCCTGGACCTTGTGGAACAGATGATTCGTATAGCTGCAGGTGAAGAACTGGGGATCAGACAAAAAGACGTGGCGCTTAAGGGCTGGGCGATCGAAAGCCGCGTTTATGCGGAAGATCCGTTTCGCAACTTCATGCCGTCCACGGGCCGGCTGGTACGATACCAGGCGCCGGCTGAAACCGAAGGCACACGCGTTGACACCGGGATCGAAGAAGGCGGCGAAGTTTCGATCTTCTACGATCCGATGATTGCCAAAGTCATTACTTACGGCATTGATCGGTCACAGGCCTTATCACGTATGGGTGACGCTTTGGACGCCTATTACATTCGCGGTGTATCCCACAACATCGGCTTCCTGAACGCACTGATTTCCCATCCGAGGTTTATCAAGGGAAAGCTGAGTACGAGTTTCATCGCGGACGAATACCCGGATGGGTTTCACGCAAGCGATGTTCCGCATGACGATCCAGGACTTCCTATAGCCGTAGCTGCTGCAATTCACCAGAAGCATATGATCCGGGGAGCGCAGTTGACAGGCCAGTTGCCCAGTCACGAACGCCAGGTCGATGAGAAATGGACGGTCATCATCGATCAGGAACACTGGCCGGTCACGGTAACGTCAGTCGAAACCGGCTTCGAAATCCTCAACGGCACGAGCACTTACCAAGTGACGACCGAATGGAAAATCGGCGAACCCTTGTTCCGAGCCGAAGTGAACGGGCAAACCGTCTGTGTACAGGTCGACGAAAACGGCGCAGCCTACCGCTTGTCCCACCGGGGTTCACAGGTCGATGCCCTGGTAATTACTCAAAAAGCGGCTGAGCTGAACCGTCACATGATTCCAAAGCAACCACCGGATCTGTCCAAATTCCTGTTATCGCCTATGCCGGGGTTGTTGATCCATCTTCCGGTGAAAGCTGGAGACGAAATCAAGGCTGGTGAGGAACTGGCGGTCGTCGAGGCGATGAAAATGGAGAACAGCCTGAGAGCGTCTGAAGACGTCGTCATCGCGAAGACGCTCGCTGCCAAAGGCGATAGCCTCGTCGTCGACCAAGCGATCGTGGAATTCGAATAGCGCGGCATGTCGTCACAGGATGCCAAAGAGCTCGCTTCGACCGTACTCGGGGGAGATCGCCGAGCGCTTGCCCAGGCCATCACGCTGATCGAGTCGACCCGCCTTGATGACCGTCAAGCGGCTCAGGTGCTCCTTGAAAAACTCGTTCCACGAGCAGGTCAGTCCCTTCGAATCGGAATTTCCGGTGTTCCGGGTGTCGGAAAATCCACGTTCATCGAAAGCCTCGGAAATTTCCTGATCGACGAGGGTCACAAAGTTGCCGTGCTCGCTGTGGACCCCTCTTCGGCAATAAGCGGCGGTTCGATACTCGGCGACAAGACGCGTATGGAGCATCTATCCAAGCGTCCGGAGGCGTTTATTCGCCCATCTCCTTCGGGAACAAAACTCGGCGGCGTGACCCGCCGCACCCGTGAAACGATGTTGGTGGTTGAAGCCGCCGGGTTCGACGTATTGCTGGTCGAAACTGTCGGGGTCGGGCAATCTGAAACCTCTGTCTCGGAAATGACCGATATGTTCATCCTGATGCTGTTGCCTGGTGGAGGTGATGAACTGCAAGGAATCAAGCGGGGCATCGTCGAACTCGCAGACCTGATCCTGGTCAACAAGGCCGATGGAAACCTGTTACCTGTGGCCCAACGTTCGGTCGCCGACTATCGGAACGCGTTGCATTTGCTGCACCCGCGCAGCGCGCACTGGGAGGTTCCGGTTGAGGGCTACTCGGCCCTCGAAGGCTCCGACACTTCCCGAGTGTGGGACATCGTCGAGCGATACCGGACGACGCTGTCAGACGCGGGCGAAATCGAACAGAAACGTGCGGACCAGGCAAGGGCATGGATGTGGAGCGAAGTTACAGACGCGCTCGTTGATGAACTTAAAGACGACCCTGATGTTAAGGCGCAGGTCAGCCAACTCGAGGAAGAAGTGACAAACGGTAAAACGTTGCCGACGGTTGCGGCGCAGGAATTGATCACTGCGTTCCTGAAACGCCAGATTGGAGGATCATGATCGGAAGGCTCAATCATGTCGCAATAGCGGTTCCGGATATCAACCAAGCGGTCGCCGTTTATGAGGGGCTATTGGGGGCCACGGTGTCGCCACCGGTCCGGCTCCCCGAGCACGGTGTGACGACGGTCTTCGTTGAACTGCCAAACACCAAAATAGAATTGCTACATCCGCTGGGTGAAGGCTCACCGATAGAACGGTTTCTCGAACGCAACCCTGCTGGCGGAATGCATCACGTTTGCTACGAAGTGGGAGACATTACCGTCGCCCGTGACAAGCTGACCGCGGAGGGCGCCAGGGTCCTGGGCAACGGTGAACCAACTATGGGTGCCCACGGAAAGCCGGTACTGTTTCTCCATCCTAAAGACTTCTGTGGAACCCTGATCGAGCTCGAGCAGGTCTGACGCAGCGATGAACGACGCTTGAATTGACCCTCCGGAGACTATCCGAAAACGTAAAGGACGCCGTCCGTCGAGCCGATCACGACTCGGCCGCTGGCGATCGCTGGAGACGCCGTCAGATCCGCGCCCGTGTTGAACTCCCACAGCTTCGATCCCGTGGCGGCGTCGAGCACATACAGTCGACCATCACTGGAACCGATGTACACGCGACCGCCCGCGATTGCGGGGGAGGAATCGACTCGCGCACGTGTCTCGAAGGTCCACAAAGATTGGCCCGTAGCCGCGTCGATCGCATGCACGAACTTATCCCGTCCGCCAAGAATAATGCGGCCCTGGGCCAATGCTGCGGAAGAGTAGTAGGGAAACTCTCTGTTCGGATTCCTGTAACGCCAGACAACTCCGCGACCAGTCAAATCGAGCGCGAGCACTTCATGCTCGAAGGTCCCGAAATACGCGCGATCGCCGCCTATCAAGGGTGAAGCCGCCGTATACGCACCGGCGACGATCTGGTAGGCCTCGGTCCCATCTGCAACACGCACGGCACGAAAGATTCCATCGCACCCCGCTATAAAGGCCAGCCCGTCGGCGACCGCGGGTGTCGCGTGCACCATGTTGTCGGTCTGAATTTTCCAACGGAGGCTGCCGTCATTTGCGTCGAGGGCATACAAATGGGTGTCGTAGGAGCCGATAAGCACGAGATCGTCCACGACTACAGGTGACGATTTGATCTCCCCATCGGTTGTAAAGGCCCACACCCGCTTGCCGTCGCCAAGGTTCACCGCGTGAACAATTCCGTCGAGATCACCGACGTAGACGGTGTCTTGACCGACCGCCGGGGAAGACTCCATGATGAAACTCCCAGTGGAGTATGCCCACTTGAGTTCTCCAGAATCCAGGTCGAGAGCAAGAAGGTCACCGTTGCCGACGCCAACGTAAACAACACCGTCCGCGACCGCGGCTGATGAATCGATCGCGTCACCCGTTTCATAGCTCCACAACAGTTCCAAACTGCTGGGAGGGTTCGTGGCCGCGACACCTGTAAGGGAGGGGTTGCCCCGGAATTGATTCCAATCGCTACTCCGAGTTCCGGGCTGCGTCTGAGCGGACGCAAACGTTGTCACGCTCGCGAGGAGCAGAAGAACGGGCAGCTTCAACATCACGCCGGACATCATGGACTTTATAGCGTTACCTCGATTACTCGACCGACAGCGCAAACAGCTGGTTGCGGTTGTTCATGAACAACGCGCCGTTCGCCGGGACGACCGTCGAATACACGGCACTCCCCATATTCATTTCAGCAAGCACAGTCTCGTTCCGTCCGTGGGCGAGGACGACAACGTCGCCATCCTCGTCTCCGATATAGACCTTGTCGTCAACGACGAATGCTGAGCCCCAAACCGATGCAAACGTATCGTGAACCCAAAAGGGCTCTCCGGTGGTCGCATCGAGACAATGCACAAAGCCGCTGAAGTCCGCGATGTAGACCAAACCATCAGTGACAGCAGCCGTGGAAACGGAACGGCGGATGTCCTCGTAATGCCAGATTACACCGCTTTCTGTGATGTCGCCTCGCCCCGTAGCATCGAGAGCGTAAAAATGCCCGACACCTTCCCCGTGCTCGGGGTCCTGCCCGTTAGCGATGTATACACGGTTCTCATACACCACCGGCGTTGAAATGACTTCATTGCGCGTTCGAGGCCACACCGAGTCCTTGGGATTCGTGTCAAACTCCCAGAGCTTTTCACCGGTCTGGGCCACGTATCCGCGCACCCACCCGTCACCCTGGGCTGAAACCACCTGGACGACACCATCGACCTCACCTACAGCCGGGGTAGACCACTGTCCGTGCAGAATCCGATCCTCGACGGAGTTATCTTCCCAGACCCACTCCCCCGTGTCTTTGTTGATCGCCACAATCGACGGTGCAAACGGAGATGGAACGTTGACATGACTCTCATCGTGACCGTTGGATGTGCTGACGAATATCAGATCGCCCCACATGACTGGAGACGAATTCGACAAGTTATGGGGGTAGGCACCGACCTCTTCCAACATGTCGAACTCCCAAAGGACATCGGCATCGAATTCTCCAGTGCGTCCCTCATCAGTGATCGCACCGTCGTTTTCGCCGTCCCGGAAACCCTGGATGTCCAGCGCGGTAACAACTCCACGATTCGTCGTGTAAAAGAGGCGATCATCCACAACGAGAGGTGAGGAGGCCACGCCTTGAAACGGCCAGTCGTTTACCCGTCCCGCCTCCAGCTTCATGGTCGTCTGCTGCCAGAGGAACTCGCCGTCGGACTCTCGAAACGCCATCAGTACACCGCGATCCCCTGGTTGCTCCGGATCACGCAGTAATTCGTTGTTGGTACCCACGAACACCATGCCTCCGGAAACAACCGGATTGCCATAGCTCTGCGAACCCAGATCGGCCACCCATTTAACATTCCTTCCGGTTTCCACGTCCCAGTCGCCCGGCAGTCCAGTCATTTCCGACACCATGTTGCGGTCCGCAGTTCCACCCCACATAGGCCAGTCACCGTTTCCGGGTTCTCCCGACTGTGTTGGCGCCGACGCGCTCTCAAGGGCGAAACCCAAAGCGATGATGAGAATTGCAATAGGCCTTGAGTTCTTCCAAAAGCGCCTGTATCCGTTCATGAGCTCTGCCTTTCTTACTAGTTGGCCGTTAACAAGAAGTTATCCAGATACGCCCCGAATTCGGCATCCAGAAACAGCCCCGGTGCACCCTCGCGATTCCCGATCGGGTCGACGTGGTCGATGAGCCATTCCGCCGGTTCCACATCACCGACCTGCCACGCTTTGCCCTGCACGCGGACCTGGCCGTCAGGCAGGTTTTCCACGCGCACCTTCATCCGATACCACATGTCCGGTTCCCAGCTGAATGGAATTGTCACTGAGCGTTCGATTTCTGGCTCCCAGGGCTCAAGCTTCAGCTTCTGCGTGGTGCCATACAGAACAAGGGAATAAGTTTGGGCCGTGATTCCGACGTCGGCCATTTGGCGGCGGCGCGTCGGTGCCCTAACGTCGGCCTGAAACGTGTAGTCGGACCAGTCCGTAGGTCCGAAAAACATTCGGGCCCGTCCGAAGATCGTATTGTCGGGAGGTTTTTCAAAGACCCGGTTCCCGTCGAGCGTCGAGACCGTAAACCGGCCCGCTTGCGCGTTGATCCATCCAGGTGGCAGCTCACCATCCATATAGGCTTCGAACCCTTCCTCATAGGGGAACGGATGAACTACTCTGGCCCTGGATTCTCCTGTGAGTCCACCCACCGTCGCACGGATTACGCCGGCCTGTAACTGAGGCTCATTCGAAACAGTGAAGCTTCCGTCGTTACCCAGTGTTCCCTCCAGACCATCGAGTGCCCACTGAGCATCGGCCTCGCGGAGGAAACGCCCCTGGCCGTCAAACAGCCGCGCCCGAAGCTGGACAGTTTCCCCAGGTTCGAGCACCATCTCTGTGGGCACGACCTGGACGTGGGTGGGAGCGCCTTCGCCCCCGGCGATGACGTCGTCGACAGCCCATCCGTCGAGCGAGGACGCAACGCGCGAGCCAATGGCGTAAACGGCATCACTGGTAACGAAGAAAACACGGCCCCGTGAAACGGCAGCTCCCGCGACGACCTGCTCCGCGGTACCCTCGGAACTGCAACAACTGTCCGTACTCACCGGCAGCTCGACTCGACTCAGAACCTCGGCACTCGACTCTCCAGGCCGAACGATATAGAATGCGCCGCCGTTGGTCCCCACATAGATCTTGCCGTCAGCTAACACAGGTGCGGCCCGCTGGGCATTGCCGAGTGGCAGCGACCACAGCTCTTCGCCGGTTTCGGTGTCATACGCCACCAACGTCGATCCGCTGTCGATCTGATAGAGCCGGTCCCCGTCGATGACCGGGGACGCGTAACCCAACTCCCGTCCCTTCACGTTCCAGATCGTCTCTGTAATCTCTCCACTACGGCCCCCGGCGATGGCTGCGATCATGCCCAACTCGTTACCTTCGAGGTTTTCATCGCCGTGAGAGATAAAGACAACGTCGTCCTTGACGACGACACCCGTGTTCACTGCCCGCCGCGCTGCGGGAAAGCTCCACACCACCTCACCGGTCTGGGGCTTGATGGCATGAATACCTCCATTCCCAAGTCCCTGAATCAGCAGTCGCTGGCCGTCAATGGTCGCAATCGTCGCCGGCGCATATGCCGTGTCGAACGGCCGACCGCCGGGAGCAGTGACGTAAACGATCTCCCCAGTCCGTTTGTCGAGCCCCACCAGCCTATGGGCCCGATTCCAGTTCGATCCCCAGCTGGATATCGCGGCGGATACGATCACCAGATCGCCATCGATCAGTGGGGAAGATGTCCGGCCACCGTGCGTCGTAAACGCCGCCCACTCCTCGGCAAACGATCGCTGCCAGAGAAGCTCACCGTCCGGGGTCAAAGCAACCACCATTGCGTTCCCGCTCATCGCGTAGATGTTTCCGGTTTCGGGGTCTGCAGCAGGGGAGGCCCAGCCTACCCGGTGCGGAGGGACATCGCTCTGGAATATATTGAACCGGTAGTCCCAAATCACCTCTCCGGTATCCGCGTCGAGCGCCATCACCCGTTCCTGAAGCTCGGGCCCTCGCTCGGCAGGGTTTTGAACGTAGACGCGATTGCCCATAACGATCGGCGTCGAGCGGCCACCGTAGGGAGCGCGCCAGAGGAAGTTCGTCCCGTTCAGCTCCCATGTTTCCGGAAGGCCCGTCTCCAGCGACGAGCCGTCCCTGTGGGGACCGCGAATCTCCGGCCAATCACCCAAGGCAACCCGGCCAGGATCCTGCCCGGCTGCGATCACGACCACATTCAGCAGCAGAGTCAAAAGTAGAGCTGGTTTTCTCAACATAAGGAAATGTCCTTCGATAAATTCCTCTATGAAGAAACTACTGGCCTGGTAAGGTTGATTAAGAAATATATCGTAGGCAATTGGGGACGGGGCGAATTTCTATAAAAAAATCGTCTTCCTCCCCTTAAGGCCCCCCGCGAATATTGTACGCGGTGACCGTTCCCTGGTCCCGGACATAGAGGGTGCCGTCACTTACGACGGGATGGGCCCGGCTCGGGAAACCCTGGTCGGGCATCTCGAATCGTCCCTTCTCCGTGTAACCGGTCGGCGCCGCTTCAACCAGGCCTACGACATTGTTCTCGCTCAAGATGTAGAGATGGCCGTCCGCATAAACGAGGGATCCCTTGCCCACGCTGCGGTCTCGCCACATCCTTTCTCCAGTCGCAAAATCGAGACATGTAAGAATGGAGTTGTTGAACCCGTAGAGATATCCATCAACCACGACGACACCTCCGTGATGGTTCCTCATGTCCCGCGTGAAATAAAGTTCCTCGGCGGCGACCTCTCCCCCTTGGCTTCTCAGCTCCAACAACCCCCCGCCGGTGCCGTAAGCCGAAGTATAGAAAACCTTATTGTCATAAAAGACCGGAGTGGCGACGTTGGCGGTCCTATTCGCCGCCCCCGTGTATTTCCACATCAATCCGCCGTCTCGCGCCCGGAGACCCACGCCCGCCTCGTCGGTCAGCGTCATTACCGTCCGGACGCCGTCGATCTCGGCAACGATGGCTGAAGCGTAGCCAGCCCTGTCACTGAGTCCTTCGCTGGCCCATATGGTTTCCCCGGTCCGTTTGTCCAAAGCCACAACCGCCGCGTCTCGACCACCCGGCGACACGATCACCATGTTGCCATCAACGAGAGGCGATTCGCTGATCAGCCAATCGATATTTCGTCCGCCGAACTCCTGGAGGATGTTGAGTTGCCAAACGATTGAACCGTCACCGGCTTCGAGGCAGACCAAGTCCCCGTTCTCGGTCAGAACATAGAGCCGGCCATCGTCAATGGTCGGTGTGCCTCGAGGCCCGGGGCCTTCTCTATTTCTACGACCCTCACCGAGGGCCCGGGACCAGATCAGGCGCCCATTGCTGCGGTCCAGGCTGGCGACAGCACTCTGCTGCCCAACCAACATCTGAAGATAGATGCGCTCACCGGCAACAGCCAGCGATCCGTATCCCGCACCGAGACCCAAGGTTTGCCACAAGCGGTTCGGGCCCGACGCCGGCCACTCGCTCAGCAAGCCAGATTCTTCTGAGACTCCGTCACGGTTTGGACCGCGCCACTGGGGCCAATCTGTAACCGTCTCAGTTTGCCCCCCAACGAGGTCAGTCGTTGCGAGAAACAGCGCAACGCTCATGAGGCACAGGCGCACTATCATCGCCGTACTCCGATATCCGATTGATTTTCCAATTTGCGCACTGTTAGCAGCCCGTAGCAGGAGTCTCGAGGGCCGCGCGCAGGGGTCTTCGGGTTGCGGGCGCGAAGTGAGGAGCGGAGCGATGTCTTTTCATCGTGACCGACGAACGACAAAGCCTGCGGCCCGAACCCCCCTGTGCCCACAGGGTTACGGCGAAACGGGCCCGTCTTCGTTGTTGTCGACTCCTCCCAATGGATGAGCATTATTTCGTCGTCGCCTCCTAGAATCCGGTCCCGTTTGGCCGTAACGCGGCCCTCGAGACTTCTGCTACGGGCTGCTAGCCATCCAGCCGCGAGACAGTTAACATATTATGAACCACGATGACACTTTCGGCGGGGGCCTTCAACATGAATTCAAAGCTTGCCTTCGGACTGGCGTTGACCCTGTGGGTAGCGAGCCCTGCGCTTGCGCAATCCTACAGAGCCTCGATTCGCGGGATCGTCGTCGATCCGTCCGGGGCCGCCGTTCCCGAGACTAGGTTAGAGATCACGAATGAAGCGACTGGAGACACACGTATCGCAACTACGGGACCGGATGGGCGCTTTGCCATATCGACGCTGCTTCCGGGCGACATTCTAATCGAAGCGGAACAGGACGGTTACGCCAGGTACGTATCCCGCACAAGGCTCCGGGTTCGTCAAGAGTTGTGGCTCAACGTGACACTGAGCCTGGGTAACGTGAGTGAAGAAATTATAGTTACGGCACCGGCCGTGGTGATCGATCAGGAATCGGCTGCTCTCGGCACTGTGATCGATGATCGGCAGATAACGGGTCTTCCCCTGGACGGGCGCAACTTCCTGGAGCTATCCTTGCTCGCACCGGGTGTCGCACCCGCTCCGGAGGGCTCGGCCAGCTCTCTTCGCGGCGATTTCGCCTTTACGGTAAACGGCGCACGTGAAGATGCTCAGAGCTTCCTGCTCGACGGTGTCTATAACATCGATCCCAAACTGAATACACCCGGCGTCCGTCCACCGGTGGACGCAATCCGCGAATTCGAGGTATTGACAGGAACTTACAACGCTTCGTTTGGACGCAACGCTGCCGGCCAGATCAACGTCGTCACGCGCTCAGGTGAAAACGAACTCCACGGAACGATTTACGGTTTCCTCCGGACACGTTCGCTCAATTCGCGCAACTACTTTGCACCCGAGAACGAGGCGGAGCCGGATTACAACAGGAGACAGTACGGCGGATCGATCGGCGGCCCGATCGTTGCCAACCGTACATTCTTCTTCGCTGACTACGAGCACACCCGACTGAGGGAAGGTGTCACACGGGTTACGAACGTGCCGACGCTGGCTGAACGCAACGGTGACTTTTCACAGAGTCTGCTTCCAGCGCCAGTCAACCCTTTTAGCGGTCAGCCGTTTTCGGATAACAGCATTCCGAGCTTTTTCATCCACCCCGTCGGAAGTGCGATTGCCGCTCTCTATCCCGAGCCCAACCGCGCTGAACCTTTTGCGAACTTCGTGTCTTCGCCGATGCTCTCCGACGACGTCGACCATTTTGACCTGAGGATCGATCACAACTTCTCTGGAGGCTCCCGGTTCATGACGCGTTACAGCTTCAACGATCGGCGCTTTTTTGAACCGTTCGCATCGGGCGTCAGCGTCCCGGGATATGGCACCGATGTTCCGCGACGCGGTCAGAATCTGGCCATCGGCGTCACCCAACCCTTCGGCGGAAGCATGGTCCATGACATTCGCGTCGGATACACACGAGTCTCAATTGGTGTCTTTCATGAGAACCAGGGACGTAGCGTCAATCAGGAAGTGGGTCTGCCCGATCTGTCGCCGAACCCGCGCGATTTCGGGCTGAGTCAGATCACGGTAACGGGCTTTTCGCCGCTGGGAGACGAATTCACAAGCCCCCAGCAAAGTACAACGGACATGTGGCAACTGATTGACACCGTGAACTGGGCGCAGGGCCCGCACTTGGTCACTGCCGGATTCGACATTCGGCATGTCCGACAGGAGGCCTATCGCGACGTCCAGTCGCGCGGTTTCCTGAACTTCTCGGACCGATATGTCACTGGCAATGGACTGGCCGATCTCTTGCTCGGCTTTCCTCTCGTTACGGGGGGCGCCATTCTGGATAATCCCCAACGCCTCCGGTCTTCAGGATGGAGCGCCTTTGCGCAGGACGGTTGGAGATTGCGAGACGATCTGACGCTGACGGCTGGACTTCGCTACGAGTACATAGGGCCGGGGGTGGATGCCGACGACAGGGCAAATCTATACGATCCTGCAACTGGAGGGTTCGTACAGGTGGGTACTGGCGATATGCCACGCGGCGGTTACGAACCGGACCGCAACAACTGGGGCCCGCGGCTCGGACTGGCCTGGACGCCGGACGCTGCCAGAAGGACCGTCATTCGTGGCGGTTACGGAATTTATTACAACCAGGGTGCTTTGGCCACGGGCGAAGGCCTCTACTTCAATGCTCCTTATTTTGATTTGAAGCTTTTCGTTCCCGCACCTGGCATTCCGCCGGTGACGCTCCAGGATCCCTTTCCTCAGTCGTACCCGCTCGAACTTCCCGCGTCAGCCACAGCCTATCAGCGAGACCTCCAGACAGGCCGGCTCGAACAATGGAGCATAGGGGTGCAACGGCAACTGGGTGAGGCCCGAACAATCGAGGTGGCATACGTGGGATCACGAGGCCGTCATCTGATCGCCGCGCGTGACCTCAACCAACCCGATCCGAGTCCGGTCCCACTGAACCTCAGGCCGAATCCGCTTTTGGCAGACATCACGCTGATCGAGTCTCGCGGTAAATCCAAGTACCACGCCCTCCAAATCAAGTTCCAGCAGCGTTCCGCCCGAGGTCTCTCCGTGCTCGCAGCTTACACCTATGGTAAATCCCAGGATGACGCCTCCGGATTCTTCGCCAGCACAGGCGACTCCAATTTCCCGCAGGACAGCCGGAATCCTGAGTTGGAATACGCGCGTTCCAGCTTCGACGTCAGACACCGGTTTTCAACGAGTTTAGCTTGGGAGATGCCGTTCGGGACCGGTCAACGTTGGCTGACGGACAATGGCGTGCTTTCGACTGTGTTGGCTGACTGGGAACTGCAGGGCATCGTGACACTGCAGAGCGGCCGCCCGTTTACGGTGGCACTGCTGCCCGAATTCGACAACAGCAATACCGGGTTCTCCACACTGGGTTTCGGTGCGAACGACCGGCCGAACCTTGTCGGCAATCCCGTCCTGGACAATCCGACACCCGAGCAGTGGTTCAACGTTGGGGCTTTTACGGTGCCGGATTTCGGGAGCTTTGGCGATGCCGGCCGGAACATCCTGGAAGGACCCGATTTTCAGAACGTGAACCTGTCGTTATCAAAGACAATATCTGTTGGAGAAGGGGTGGATCTTCAGCTTCGGGCGGAAGCGTTCAACTTATTCAACCGCTCAAACTTCAATCTGCCTGACGCTTTCGTGGGCTCGCCAACGTTTGGACAAGTCGTTTCTACCGAGAACCCGAGACGATGCCAGTTCGGCGTCAAGTTGATCTTTTAGGGCACTGTCAACTGGGGGTCCCAACGTCGATCCTGTGCCGGATCGGCTCAAGTTGACAGCAACCACTGTCCGACTATACTGCCTCAAGGCCTCTAATTTTTTCCTATCCGCCGTAACAGAGAGCGGCACCAGAGAAAGGAAAGACATGGCATTTGACGCTCAAATGCAACGGCAGATCATGGGACGGTTCGCGACGGGTGTGACGGTGGTGACCACCCGGTATGGCGATGGAGAAAACACGGGGATGACGGCCAATGCGGTGATGTCGCTTTCTCTGGATCCGCCGCTGGTTGTGATCTCGGTGGATAAGAAAGCGCTGATTCATGGATGTTTGAGCGATGGGCAATGCTACGCGATCAACATCCTGACCCGCGATCAGGAAGATTTATCGACACGTTTCGCCACATCGGGACCGAAAGATCTGTCGGGCCTGGAGTGGACTGAATCCCAGACTGGGGCTCCGATTCTTAAGGACACGCTGGGATACCTGGACTGCAAGTTGACAGATATCCTGCCGGCAGGGGATCACGATATGTTTGTCGGTGAGGTTGTCGCAGGCGATCTGGGTGAGGGGCTGCCCCTGCTCTTTTATAGCGGGAAATATCGGAAGCTTGGGGAATAAGAAGACCTGCTGAGTCTGTTTCGATCAGTCAGGCACAGACCAATATCGGCCCATCAAGGCTTCTGCGATCACCTTGTTTTGCGACTTGAGAAACGATCATGGCGGGTTGATTGATCGCGCCATCCCCAAGCTTAAGCCCACAATGACATTCCGATTCTGGACCTTTGCATGGGATCCACGTGCCTAATTGGCAGTAGTGGCGGTATAAACGATCAGAATAGGGCCCGATGACTGGCTGCCAGCAAGGGGTAAGGACGGACTCGATGCCCTCGCAACGGGCATTCCGGCCATTAAACAATTCGCTATACTGTTTCAGCCATGCAAGCCGCTGATTCCGGAAATAGAGAAGCATCGCCCTCTCGAGTGGAAGCAGCCCGCACTGATCTCGATGCCTGGGTACGTGAAGTTGTCGCCTGGCACTTCGATCCAGCGACCGGTTGTCCGTTCTGGCTGGAGCGGGCGGCGGAACTTGGCTGGGATCCGGTGAGGGAAATCCAGGGTTTCAGCGATCTGCGCCGCTTTGGTCCGTTTGATGACGAATGGTTGCGAGGCGGCCCTGTAAGACGTTGGGTACCGCGCGGCCTCTCCGATAAACCCGTATTTGTCTTCGAAACGGGCGGCACGACCGGTATTCCTAAGACACGCATAAACTGCGAGGACTTTCGGACGGACTACGACATATTCAGCGAAACGCTTCCGGAAGAGTCCTTCCCGAAAGGGGCAAACTGGCTCATGGTCGGCCCCTCAGGTCCCCGTCGGCTGCGACTGGCGGTCGAACACCTGGCCCAATATCGCGGCGGCATCTGCTTTCTTGTGGATCTGGATCCTCGATGGGTGATCAAGCTCATCAAGAAAGGGTGGACAGAGCACTTGAATGAGTACAAGAACCATGTGATCGACCAGGCCGTAACCATCCTCCGTGCGAACCACGACATCCGCTGTCTTTTCACTACACCGAAACTGCTTGAAGCCCTGGCCCTGCGCCTGGAAACGATGGACACGACGATTCGCAGAGAAGGCATCACGGGTGTTTTCTCGGGAGGCACCGAATTCACACCACAGTGGAATCGCTTTGCGCACGAGGAACTGCTCGACGGAGCGTATATGACCCCGACCTATGGCAATACGCTGATGGGCCTCGCCCCAAGTGCTCCGAGCGGACCACACAACGGCTACAAGATCGCATACTACGCACCACAACCCCGTGCCGTCATTGAGGTCGTGGACCTGGATGATGAAGAACGTGTCGTGGAATATGGCGAAACCGGGCGAGTCAGAGTAACGACGCTGACGAAGGAATTCTTCATGCCCGGTTTCCTTGAACGCGACGAAGGTGAGCGCGAGCCCCCCTGCGATCTCTACACCTGGGACGGGGTGAGCGGTGTGCGGCCGTTTCGTGAGCTTGCTGCGGCGACCACTGTGGGCGTCTATTGAGAATGATTACCCTTCCTGTCTTACGCTGGGGTCAACCCTACGAAAGCCTTGATCTGGACGAAGTCGTTCATTTCTCGACGGGTGAACCGGTCGCCAGGGTCGGTCGTGCCAACAGTGGACTGATCCAGAGGGACATGCGCAAGGCTCAAAACGCCCGCGACGCTTTACGTGCGATTCCAGTCGACGAGTTACTGAAAAGAGTCCAACGTGCCGGTGAGATTTACATGACCGCTACAGTTCCGATGGGAGACGGAGCGCAAACCCCCGAAGAATTCGTCCGGGCCCAGTCGGCCAGCACCGGCTTGCCCGAACAGATGTGCCGGACCAACATGGAAAAGAACCGATTCGTGCTTTCAGAGATGCCTAACATCCTCGCATCGCTGACGCGCGGCCTGGATCTGGAGGTCCTCAACCAGGGATTCGGCGAGGAACATGAGGTGCCGATCAGCTTTCAGGCCCAAAGCCCTGTGCTGGGCGTGGTGCTGCCGTCCAACTCCCCCGGCGTACACACCTTGTGGTTACCCATCATTGCCTTGCAGATCGGTCTTGTCCTCAAGCCTGGACCTCAGGAACCCTGGACGCCGTATCGAATGGTCAATGCATTCTTCGAAGCCGGAATTCCTCGGGAAGCCTTTTCAATTTACCCCGGTGAAGCCGACATTGGCGCGGCCGTGCTCGATGCTTCAAGCCGCAGCCTCATATTCGGCGGCGAGGCCACGGTTGAGCGTTATCGGGGCAACCCCGGAGTCCAGGCTCACGGACCGGGATTATCGAAGATTATTTTCGGTGACGACCAGGTGGACAATTGGGAGAAACACCTGGACCTGATGGTGGAGAGTGTCGCGGTCAACAGCGGCCGCAGCTGTATCAACGCCTCAGGGATTTGGGTCAGTCGACATGCCCGAGAGATCGCGGACGCCCTGGCCAGCCGACTGGCCCGGATACGCCCGCGACCCCCGGAAGATCCGGAATCCACTTTGGCGGCGTTCACCGTCACCGGTGTGGCCGAAGCCATTTCGCAATCGATCGACGCCGACATACAGGCTCCTGGCGTCCACGATGTCACTGCAAACTTTCGGAATGGGAGCCGACTGGTAGACGTCGGACTCGCCGACTATCTGCTGCCGACAGTGATCCATTCCGAGTCACCGGAGAACGGGATCGCGAAAAAGGAGTACATGTTCCCGTTTGTCTGCGTCGTCGAATGCCCGGAAGCGGAGATGATTCGAGCGATCGGACCCACATTGGTTTGCAGTGCGATCACTTGCGACGAAGACTTCCGGCGTCGCCTGGTCGACGCCGTGAATATCGACCGGCTGAATCTGGGTCCGGTCCCGACGACGAAACTCAACTGGCTCCAGCCTCACGAAGGGAACATCGTCGAGTTTCTATTTCGCGCACGCGCATTTCAGAACGCGCCGTTCACCTAATAGCAGTCGTCCGGGGAGGGCCGAAGTGAATGCGGGTCTTGTCAATCACCGCCGGAGCGGCTGGGATGTACTGCGGGAGTTGCGCCCGCGACAATGCGCTGGCACGGGAACTGTTGTCTCTCGGTCACGACTGCATGCTCGTGCCCGTCTACACACCCACACGAACAGACGAACCTAACGCGAGCCGCCCACACGTCCTGTTTGGCGGTATCAGCGTGTATCTTCAGCAATATGTCCCGCTTTTTCGCAGGACCCCCCGATTTTTGGATCGGCTGTGGGACTCCCCGTGGGTAATCGATCGTGTCGCGGGCCGCGCGGTGTCGAACGATCCCCAGTTATTGGGTGACCTCACGATCTCCATGCTCGAGGGCGAAGAGAGCGTCTTAGGAAAGGAATTCGAAAAACTCGTAGACTGGATCCGCCACCAACCCACACCGGATATCATCAACCTCCCCAACTCCCTGCTGATCGCGCTCGCAAAACCGCTGCGCGAGAGTTTCGATCGACCGGTTTGCTGCACACTGCAGGGAGAAGAACTCTTCATTGACGGCCTGCTGCCCCCCTATCGCGAACAGGCATTGAATCTCATCCGGCGGCAGATCTCTGCGGTGGATCGCTTCGTCGCTGTCAGCGAATACTGCCGGCGCTTCATGATGGAGTACCTCCAGATACCTGAGGAGCGCATCGGGGTGGTGCCCCTCGGCATCAACTTGACGGGTTATCCCGACAGTCCAGCATCCAGGAACGACAACGCTGCTTTTCGTATCGGATATTTTGCCCGGGTGGCACCGGAAAAGGGTTTGCATGTGCTGGCCGACGCCTATGTACGGTTACGGCAGCGGATTGGTGACGTTTCGATACGGTTGGAGGCTGCCGGCTACACAGCGCCGGCACACTCCGGATACATGAACCAGATCCGCAATACCCTTGCCGAAGCCGGTTACGCGGACGAGTTTTCCTATCGGGGCGTGGTGGACCGCGAGGGAAAACTCGCTTTTCTCCAGGAACTCGACGTCCTTTCAGTTCCGGCAACCTACGACGAACCGAAAGGCATGTTTCTGCTTGAAGCCATGGCGAACGGCATTCCGGTTGTTCAGCCTCGCCGTGGCGCCTTTACCGAAATCATCGAGAAAACCGGGGGAGGTTTGTTGGTAGATGCCGACGATGCGGAAAGCCTGGCTGAAGGCTTGTGGCAGCTTTGGAAGGATCGTGGACAGCGCGATGCTATCGGTCGACGGGCTTTTGAAGGCGTCCATCAACACTATTCTGTGCGGCACTCGGCAAGCCAACTGATCGAACTATACGACGAAGTGTTGAATAACTGGTCTGGAACAGACGCCCGGCCGAGAGCGGGTGCTACTCTTAGCGAATAAGGCTTTCCGATACAAGAAAGGGTCTCGGCCTTGACCGGGGCTCTACAAAAACATTGCTCAAAGTCTCACATCTAAACAAGCAATACTCGACCCCACGGGGCCCGCTCGTTGTCCTGTCCGATGTCAGTCTGGCCCTTGAGCCCGGCGATGCAGCCGCGATCATGGGGCCATCGGGTAGTGGCAAGAGCTCCCTCCTTTACGTGCTTGGAGGTCTGGAGCCACCGTCGGCGGGAGGGGTGAGTCTGGATGGACAGGATCTGTTGCGAATGAGTCCTTCTGAACAGGCCAGTTTCCGCAACTCCCGGATCGGCTTCGTGTTCCAGGACCACTGTCTGCTGCCCCAATGCTCCGTCATTGAGAATGTGCTTGTTCCAACTCTGGCGCTGCATGGGAAGCAAAGTGAAACGCCTCAAGACTTTACCCCCCATGCGCGTTCACTTGTCGAACAGGTCGGATTGGGAGACCGTATCGACCACAGACCGGCCGAGTTGTCCGGCGGCGAACGGCAACGTGTCGCCATCGCCCGGGCACTGATCCGCCGACCCCGTTTGCTTCTGTGTGATGAACCCACTGGGAACCTCGACGAGGGGACGGCGGAGACGGTCGCATCGCTTCTGCTCGAACTTCATCGGGTGCAGAAGAACATCCTGATCGCGGTCACGCATAGCGCTCGTCTTGCCGCCCAGTTTCCGATACGTTTTGAGCTTGCGCAGCAGCGCTTGCGTCGGGTTGAATCGTAGGTATCTGAAAATTCACCGAGGAAAACGACTCCACCGGCATACTTACCATCATGTCTAAGCCCATCACACTGCCGCGTCTCGTCATTCAAAGCCTGACCTTCTATTGGCGGACGAACGTGGCAGTGGTCCTGGGAATCGCCGCGGCCGTTGCCGTTCTCGCCGGCGCCCTGCTCGTAGGTGACTCGGTGCGCGGCAGCCTCCGGGACCTTGTTCTCTTGAGAATTGGAAACACCGATCAAATCGTCATGTCGACGGACTTCTTCAGGGAGACGCTAGCCACAGATCTTGGTTCCCATCCCGATTTCGTCGGGAATTTCGACGATGTCTCTCCGATCGTTCTGGCCGAAGGGCTTGTCACGACTCAAACCGGAAGCGGGCGCGTGAATCAGGTTCGTGTCTACGGTGTCGATGACCGGTTCTGGCGGTTTCACGGTGTCGAGGAGATCAGCGGCCCCGAGGGCCGACAAGCACTCCTCAGCCCCGCTTTGGCCGAAGCACTGGGGGCGGAACCCGGGGCAACGATCCTGGTCCGAGTTCAGCGACCGTCTGAGATTCCCCTGGAATCAATCCACGGCAACAAGGAAGACCTGGGCCGCACGATCCGAGCGAATATGGCGGCTGTGGTCCCTCGTGAAACACTCGGCGAGTTTTCCCTCGAAGCGGCTCAAGGGGAGGTTTACGCGGTCTTTCTTCCTCTGCGATTGCTCCAGCAGGACCTCGACATCGACCGCCAGGTCAACCTGCTGCTCGTGTCCTCAAGCTTGGATGACGGAGATCTGGCGACCGCGACGCTCGAGGAGATCGTTCGAAGCGAAGCCGAACTGGGCGATCTGGGTTTGAGCCTCCGATTACTGGAACCACCCGGGGCAATGATCCTCGAGGGTTCCGGGGGGCTGATCAGCGATGACAAGGAACGTATCGCCCTTGAAGCCGGGGCTGACCTCAACCTGGAAGCCCGCCCGATGTTCACCTATCTCGTCAACAGTCTCGGAAACGATCGAACCGAAATTCCGTACTCACTGGTCACCGCTACCGACCTTGCAGCGTTGGTCGGGACAGACGATACGTTCACTGCATCCGACATGGATCCGATTGTCCTCAGCGACTGGGCAGCGAACGACCTGGGGGTTTCCACCGGCGACCGCCTGTCGATGGAGTACTACGTCTGGGAGGATCCTGGGCAATTGGTCACTCGCACCGCAGACTTCGAAGTTGCAGCAGTGGTTCCCGTCGACACGGGAGACCGGGCCATGGCGCCCAATTATCCGGGCATCACCGATTCGGCGTCCGTTGGCGATTGGGACCCGCCGTTCCCGATTGATCTGGGTCGAATTCGTCCTGTTGACGAAGAGTATTGGGATCTTTACCGGACCACACCCAAGGCATTCATATCTCTCGAAGTCGGCCGCGAGCTCTGGCGGTCCCGATACGGTTCGATCTCGTCCATTCGCTTTACTCCGAACCCGGACCCGGTAGACGCGGCCGCCCTCGAGGAGACGGTGGCCAACTACGCAGAACGTTTGGCAACGGACCTGGATGCGCTCGGTATCGGCTTGGCAGTCCGTTCGGTGCGATCTGAAAGTATCGAGGCTTCGCGTGGTGCCACGAACTTTAGTGAGTATTTCGTGTACTTCAGTTTCTTCCTCGTCGTATCGGCGCTTCTGCTGGCGGCTTTGTTCTTCAAGTTGAGCGTCGAACAGAGGGGACGGGAGCTTGGGTTACTGCGATCGGTCGGTTTTACGCCTCGAATGCTTCGACGCCTGTTTCTGATCGAAGGCCTGGTACTGTCCTCATTGGGTGCGGTGATCGGCGTGTGGGGTGGGTTGGGATACGCGTGGCTCCTGGTACGCGCGCTGGGCACCTGGTGGGTCGATGCCGTAGGGACCACCGCAGTCAGCCTTCATGTTTCGAACCTATCTCTCGCTGCCGGTGCGGTAGGCGGCATCGGTGCGGCCATGGTGTGCATTTGGGCCACTCTCCGCGGCCTCGGATCGGTGTCCGAACGTCGTCTGCTGGCCGGACAACTGGCCGATGAAGGCGTGGGCGGAACTCGGGGTCGAAACCGCCTGGCACGCGTGGGTTGGATTGCGTTGGGCGGTGCAGGTGTTCTCCTCATAGCGGGTGCAGGCACCGGTTTCGTCGAGCGGGCTGCTGGGTTTTTCGGTGCAGGCATGGCGTTTCTGGCTGCCAGCCTGTGCTACCTGGTGGTCCGGTTTCGTCGTCCGGCGGAAAAGATGCTGGAGGGGCAGGGCTGGTGGCCGGTTTCCCGCTTGGGCCTTAGAAACGTCACATACAGGCCAACACGCAGTGTCACCGCGATTGGCATGATCGCTTCAGCTACATTCATTCTGATCTCAGTCGATGCTTTCCGCAGAGACGCGATCACGAACGTCGGTCCGACTTCCGGATTGGGGGGTTACACCGTAGTCGTCGAGTCGCTGCTGCCTCTCATACAGGATCCAGCCAGCTTCGAAGGTCAGGCCCAACTCGGACTGGAGGGCTTCGATGCGGTCGCCGTAGAGCCTTTCCGCGTCCGGCCGGGCGACGATGCCAGTTGTCTGAACCTATACGAACCGACGAACCCCCGAATCGTCGCTCCCAGCAACGCGTTTATCGAACGGGGTCGTTTCGCGTTCCTGGATTCCCAGCCTTCGACCGAGGCGGAACGCGCAAACCCGTGGCAGATACTCCATCGGGTCGAACCCGACGGTGCGATCCCGGTGATCGCCGACGCGAACTCCATGACCTACGTCCTGCATCGGGAACTCGGTGAGGAGATCATCATCACCCAGGGAGACCGCGCGATTCGACTTCGACTTGTGGCGGCGTTGGACGACAGCATATTCCAGGGAGAGCTCCTCATGTCGGAAGAGAATTTCCTGGAGCTGTTTCCCGAACACGACGGCTATCGTCTCCTGCTTGTGGAGACGGAGCCGGAACGCGAGAGCGAAGCGGTGTCGTCGATTGAAGACGCGCTGGTGGATTTCGGTGGATCCGCAACGGGAACCGCCGACCGCCTTGCCCAGTTCCACCGGGTCGAGAACACTTACCTGTCAACTTTCCAGATGCTCGGCGGATTGGGTCTGTTGCTCGGGACGATCGGTCTGGGTGCAGTGCTGTTACGAAACGTATTAGAGCGTCGACGGGAACTGGCTTTGATGCGCGCCCTTGGCTACCAGCAGTGGGATTTTCTGTTGATGTCGATGGCCGAAAGCCTTGCGCTGCTGGTTGCGGGCCTCCTGACCGGCGCAGCCTCGGCGTTCCTCGCCACAGCTCCCGTGGTTTGGGATCGGGGGGGGCAACTTCCAGGTACGCTTGTTCTCGGATTACTGGGCGGCGTTTTGGTTGTCGGCTTGGTCGCATCGCTGACCGCGACCGCCGCGGCCCTCAGGTCACCATTGTTACCAGCACTTCGAGAAGAGTGAGTTGAGGCTGCGGATGAAAAAGATCAGGAACATCAACCCGAAGAGGCTGTGGGCAGTCGGGGCAAGTGTCGCTACGGCTTTGCTTGTGACTGTGGCGCTGGGCGGCGGCACGCGTTCGGTGGAAACAGTGGTGTCCCAACAGGCGCTGAACGAGTCCTCCGAACCGGGACGGGATGGAGCAATTCGAATGGTTCCCGTCGAGGGCGAAGGGGTGGGATACTGGCCACGCTGGCGCGGACCCTCGGGTCAGGGGCGCGTCGATGGCAGCGGTTACCCGGATACCTGGTCGGAGTCCGAAAACGTCCTGTGGAAAACCCCCGTACCGGGGAACGGAAACTCGTCACCCGTGGTGTGGGATGACAGCATTTTTCTCACGACGGCCGATAACGGCGGCCAACGGCTATCCCTTCTGGCCTACAGCCGGTCCGATGGCGCGCTGCTCTGGGAGAGCTTCGCTCCCGAGGGGAGATCGGAGCGGGTCCATCAGAAGAACGGTCACGCCTCGGCGACGCCGACGACGGACGGTGAACGCATATATGTCTCCTTCGGCGCCCGTGGATTGATGGCCTTCAGTATGGACGGCGACCTGATGTGGAGTCAGGATGTCGGCCAAATCAGCAACTATCACGGAGCAGCCGGTTCACCTCTGGTCTATAAGGACAAAATCATTATCTTTCAGGATCACTCCGCCGGTTCGTTCGTTGCTGCGTACGACACCCGAACAGGCGAAGAGTTGTGGCGAACTCCGCGGCGAGCGAGCGTGGGCTGGGGTTCACCGATCGCCGTTCACGTTGACGATCATGACGAGATCATCGTCCACAGCCAGAGACGGGTTCAAGCATATGATCCGGACACCGGACTGGAGCTATGGTGGTGCAACGGAAACACCTTCGAAGTGATTCCAACGCCGGTGGTCGGTTACGGAATGCTCTTCTGTTCCTCCGGACGCGCGGGTCCGACGATGGCGATCCGTCCCGGCGGCGAAGGCGACGTCACCGACAGCCATCTCGTCTGGTCGAGTCCAAGGGGATCGCCATTTGTTCCGTCTCCAATTCTGTACGGTGACCAGATCTACATGGTCAACGACATGGCGAGCATTGCGACGTCTTTCGATGCGAGAACGGGAGAAACGATGTGGCAGGGACGACTCGGTGTGGCCCGGCGAGAGGGCTTTTCCGCTTCACCGGTGGCTGTGGACGGCAAGGTGTTCTTCACCAACGATAACGGCGAGACCTTTGTGAGTCGCGCCGGCACAGAATTTGAAGTGCTGCATGTAAACGACATCGGTGAGCGCACTCTGGCGTCGCCGGCGCTCGTGGATGGAAAATGGTACATCCGCACCGAGCAGAGTTTAATCGCTATTGGCGAGTGAAAGAGTTAACCCGCATCCCTCTACTTTTGGAATTACTACTGACGTGTGAACCCACAACTTGAAGGCAGAGCGATGAACCGATGGCCCTACCTAAGATTCAACGAAAGCTTTTCGGTTCACGCTTGTCTCTTCGCACTCCTGCATAGTGCCTGCCATGCTTGACCCACTCCGTTTGAACGGCACAGCGTTCAGCCGCAAACGGCGCAACATCCTGTTTCAGTTGCAACGAATCGCCGCGCGCCGTTTGGAGGCTGCAACGTTTTGTTAGGGCTCATCTTTGGCAAAACCGATTTGTCGTTTCTTCGGTAAGGCTTCTGGGCTCGCCAGTTGCCTGATCGCCTTGACCAACGCAACAATCTGACCGTCATGGTCGGTCAGCCGCCTCTCAAGTTGATTCAGTCGCCGAGCCAATTCTTTGTCTTGTCCGACTATTTGACGGAGCTTCACGAATGCCCGTATCACGAACACGCTCATCTCAACGGCCCGGCGGCTATTCAAGACGCTGGCTGCCATGAGAGCTCCGTGTTCGGTAAAAACGTACGGCAGCGCTTTGGAGAACTTGAGCTTCTCCAGGTGGTCGCAGTTTGCGACCACCTCGGACTTTTCAGAGTGCGTCAGCTGAAAAACAAAGTCCGTCGGAAACCGATCTTTGTTCCGCTTGACCTGCTCATTCAATCTCTTCGTGGAAACCCCATAGAATCCCGCCAGACCGGCGTCTATTACGACCTTTTCTCCGCGAATCAAGAGAATCTTATTCTCGATTTGACTGCTGCGGATCGCTGGCTTGACTGAATCCATCCAGCCTTCAGTCTAACGACAGTTCCGGCCGGAAGTGGTCGCATTTTGCGGCCTGCCTTTGTAGCCCTAACGGCTCACGATTGAGCTGCAGCGGCTGCAACCGCTTTTAACAATCTGCCCATACCGCAGCCGCTGCCAGCTCCAATCGGTTGTTAGGCGTCAATAATCCTTTGTCAGGCGCTGCTCTCGATGGAACAGTTCGTGGCAATCTCGACAGAGGGCGATCAAATCCTTGAAGTATTCGTCGCCGCGCCGCTCGTAGGTTCGATGATGAACGTCGAGTAGAGTATCGGCAGCATTGCAGATTTGACATCGAAATCCTGCGCTTTTCAGATGACGTGCTCTGCGTTCTTTCCATTCAGGACTCTGTAGATACTCGCGATATGACATGGTGCGTAGTTCGTGTAAGCGCACTGAAACTTGTCGGTTACGAACCTCCCACTCCTCGCGAGATTTCTGTTGAAGCGCCGTCGAGCAATCTTCGCAAGTCGGCCTCCCTCTTCGTAGCTCTGTACGGCTTGTGACCGGGACGGACCGCCCACACCGGTTACAAGGAAAGTCGGCCGTGATTGAACCGACCGTCCTCCGTAGCTCGTACTCATTAGTTCCGAGGAGATCCTTGGCGATTGCCTTCGCGGAAAGTCTAGGCTGGGTCCAATAGAGGTAACGAGCGGCCTCCATTCGCTCAGTCTCTGAAGGTAACTCCGACGCGATCTTTGATGGGATGTCGCGCAGCCGGTTGCGAAGCTGCTCGATGCCGTCAGTCATCTGGGCGATATCCTCAAGAATAGCTTCAAGTTCATCGATGGCACGACAAGCTGGCCTCGTAATTGTCATCTTGTACGCATAACGGTTTGGGCATGAGCCGCGGCGCGTCTTCTGCGCCGTCGGCTCCATGCCCGTGTTAGGCGGCTGGCATCCCTCTCCACGGTCGCCCACAGTTGCTGGGTCACAGCCCTGTCTGTAGCTACTCACGACGAAATGCCTCTGCGAAAGGCGTGAAGTTGTCTGGACCGTAACCGGCCGAGAAAATTGCGAAGGCGACTACGGCAAAGTCTGCCGCACGCGCGGTGATCTCCTCCCAATAGACCTGTGCGAAGCGATGAGCGGGATTCCGAAAAGCACCACATCCGAATGCGCCGAGAACAACATGGCGAATCCGTTGATCGCGTAACGTGTCTAGTTGTGCCGCGACTCTCCTCCGAGCGTCATTTGGATCGAAATCGGAACCGTCACGAAGATCTTGAGCTGCCGCGCGAAGTTCGAAAAACGGGAACACTTGGTCCTCTAATAGCCAACTATACCCGAGGTCTGCTCTCGATCGATCCTCAGGCCCGCGAATGCAGACGCGCGGGCTTTGTGCATCCAAGTAGACGACGCCGTGTTCAGCCGAGAGCAGCCTCGTCATCTCGGCGTGGTAGCGATCTAGCCCACGGTCATACTCTTCTTCACCGATCCGATGGTGGCAGTCGGTGCGGCGGAACATGTTCTCCTCTTGGGCCACCGCGCCCTCGACGTACGCGCCACCAGGCACGTATGCGTTCGCCATGTTGAGAACGGCGAAACACACTCCGTGCGTGCTTGTCAGCGAGCGGGTGACCTCACCCCAATCCCCTGGAAACACGTCGACGCGAAGCTCTGACTCGGAGGCACCGCTCGTGGCTTGCCAGCGGTCAAGGTTTTCCTTTGCGAGGCGATGATAGTGATCGGAAGGATCGGATCGGTCGAATGCCGCGATCGTCTCGCGCCGAACCTGGCGCCTGCGCGAGCAGTCGGCGCCACCGAACCCTCGGTTTATCGCCTCCTCTTCAGAACACAGACGCCGTCCGGTCATGAGTCTGCCCGCCTAACTCATAATTAGCCAGCCTTAGGGAACCACTCGTCACTATGCAATTCGAAGTACTCAGCCAGTTCGGTGAAAAATGCCCGCGCTGCCTGACAGTATTCCTCAAAGACACCTTCTTGAATGTAGAGGCCCTCTCCTGCGAGAGGGGAACCTAAGGGTACCCGAGGGCTCCATGCTTCCGGAAATAATAGCTCATCAAAACCGGGGTACCGAAACAGCTCCGGACGTTGGCGGTGCAGCTTCATCGCTGAAGATCCCTCACCATGTTTGACCGAATTTGCCACAAGGCGCAGTTCTTCGATTGGAGCCCAGGTTCTAAAGTCTCTTAGATCGATTCCGAAGTGGCGCTTATACCAGTCCGCGACAACCGACAGCTTTGTATCAGTTGGCTGGGGCACACGGAAGGATCCATCGCTACACGTATCCTTCAGCTGCTGCTCGACTAGGTGGAAGAGCCCTGCCGCGTAAATGCCGATGCTCGAATAGCGCAACGCGAACATCGTCTGATACCAGCCTATTCCGGCGTCTTGGGCCTCCTCCGCAACTGCTCCCATATCCACGTCGCCGTCTTCTGGAGCCGGCTGTCCAAGAAGCTTCTCCCACTCTCTCTGCGCGACTTCTTCCGCTCTCGCTTCAAGGTCCTTGAATGCTGGAAGAACCGTGTCGCAAACACATTCTCCATACATCGCTATGAACTCGAGAGGTGTCCGCACTCTCATCGCCATGTAACTGCCTTGAACGGGCATGGTTCCATACCCCGAAAACGTCTGGCTAACGGCTCGGCGTTCAGCCGCGCCGAGGCGAGCGTCTTTTGCGAGCCGAGGGAACCGCCGAAGGCGGCGTCGGCTGCAACGCCTTGTTCGGCAGAACCTCCGGGAACAAGCAATCCTCTTCGATTTGCCAGCGCTTCAGCATAACGAAAACTGCACAATACGGTTCTTCAAGGGATGCTCGACTCTTTCTTCCCATACCCAAGACCAACTGGTTTGCCCAATCAATAGACTTTGGCGGAAGAGAACCGCGCTTAAGACGGAGCGATCGCTTTATTGATGATAGTGTGCGCCCCTGTCGAACTCCTTCGCGAGTTCGCCTGACAATCTCGACTTGCGATAGTTTGCTTTGCCAAATCTCGATAACTCCCAGACTCAAGTTGTATCCAATATGAAGCACCGCGTGGCATGCGACGCAAACGGGCACGAGATTCTTTGGTGAATTACTTCGACTACTCCTCACGTGATGAAGGTTCATCCACTTGCGCGCTCTGTGCCCACAAAAAACGCATGTCCAATTGTCCCTCTCCAAGACCGTTTTTCGAAGGCGCCTCCACACTGTCTGTTTCGGCCGTTTGGGAAACCAATACGCCGGATTGATTACGCCCGGGCGAAGAACCCATTTGCTTTGTGCCTTCGTTGAGGTTTTGCGCCTGACGGTCATCACCCGTTTCTGCCGAACACATAAATGAGCAGACGGGGCGAAAGCGAGTTAATGCATCTCCCATCCGCATAAGTCTATACGAGTTATCTCATTCATTCTGCAAAGTGTCTGAGTACGAAGATGTTACACGACGTTCGAATCTTGCAGTACGGAATTATCCGGAGGATGGGGACCCACGGGCGGGCGAAGCGGGATAAGGGTTTATTCGGAAGGGAGGTCCAGGGAATCGAACGGACTCCGGACTCCGTGGGGCCCCCTGTTGAGGACGTGTGTATAGATCATGGTGGTTCGAACGTCCTCGTGGCCGAGGAGTTTCTGTACGGTTCGGATGTCATGTCCGCTTTCGAGCAGATGTGTGGCAAACGAATGACGAAGGCTGTGTGCGGTGGCAGGTTTGGCGATGCCCGCCTGCCCGGCGGCGCGTCTCATCTCCTTCTGCACCGAGGATTCATGAATATGGTGGCGTCTTTCCGTCTCCGAGTCCGGGTCGAAGTGACGGCGTGGGGCGGGAAAGACCCATTGCCAGCTCCACGCGGACTCGGCGTTCGGGTATTTGACTGCCAACGCATTCGGGAGCCGGACGCGTCCGAAGCCGCGAAGCAAATCGTCCATGTGGACTGTTCGCGCAGCCCCCAACTGATTCGTCAATTCGACTCTGAGCCGGGAAGGGAGAACCGTCACGCGGTCTTTCCGGCCCTTGCCGCTCCGGACAAGGATCGATCGGCGCCCGAAGTCGATATCCTTGACGCGCAGCTGCAGCGCTTCAGTCAACCGAAGGCCTGTGCCGTAGAGAACACGACCCAGCAGTGCGGGAACGCCCCGCATCGCTGCCAATACCCTGGCGACCTCTTCAGTGGTGAGTACGACCGGCAACCGCCTGGGACGGCGTGCTCGAACCGGAGCTTCGATCCAGTGCGTCGGTCGTCCCAGTACTTCCCGGTACAGATAAAGAATCGCTGCGAGCGCCTGGTTCTGGGTGGATGCGCTCACGTTGCGTTGGACAGCCAGGTAAGTCAGAAAAACCTCGATATGCGATTCGTCAAGATCCTTGGGATGCTGCAGACCGTGAAAAGAGATATATCGGCGAACCCAGGACGCATACGTCTTCAGTGTGCGGGGACTGTAGTGGCGGATTCGGAGCGAATCCTTCAAGAGGTCCATTAACTTTCCCCCGGCATTGCCCGGATTTCGGCCCGTCTTCGGTCGGTTTCGATTCCCAGTCATGGCGCATAGAGAGCACGAGCAGCTCGGACTCCAACTGACACGGGGGAATTGGGGCCCGAGGAAGGCCAGTTCAGGGGGGATCACGGACGGTCTCCCCGGCATGACAACACTGCAATGGCCGTTAGGTCCCGGTTGTGGAAGTCGCACAAGGTGGCGACTTCGCGATAATCCGGCGGGAAAACTCGCCCGCGCGTCAGTCGTGTGTGGGTGAATCGGGCTCGGGAAGGGAAGCGAGCAACTGTTCCCCGATCTGCCGCGCCCTCACCGCGCCGCTTTCCGTCAGTTGGTACCGGCGCCCGCGATACTTTCCAACAACAAGGATGGATTTCCTCCGCGCATGATTGTTGAGGAGGTAATCGGCGCGGGATACGCGGTGCCCGGACGCGCGCAGTCCCTGGATGAGCTCGGTTCCGCTGACCAGAGTATTGTTTCGAATCTGTTTTTGGCCCAGCAGCAACACGAGCACAGCTTCCGAAGCCGACCTGGATTGGACATTGAGCCACACGACCTTGCCGCTGACACGCATGATCTTGTCCAGGGGAGGTGTCTCTTCTTTCCCCTCCCGGGCTCGGGCAGCGGCGCCCGCAGCGAGCGTTTCCGCGTTCCCGCCCACGGTCAGCGTCATGAACGCATTGGCCTGCCGCTCGACGATCTCTACGGGACCTTCGGCTTCGAAACGTCTATCACCGATTTCGATCTTGATCCTCAGGTTTTCCATAAGAAGTCTATCTGCAACATGATCTCTTCAAGAAGTGCATGTACACGCTGAAATATGCATAGTGCTATTTATCTAGACATACACCACTATGAATTAATCTTGTTGACTTGTATTGACACTTTTTCGATCAATATAGTCGTATGTCAGTGCTTTTAACACATATCGCACATGAGAATGGCGTTACACAGGTGACGAGCTGTATTAAACGACAACCAATCCATTATTAATTGTATTTAAGATGTTCAAATAAAAATATATGAACTTTAAACTATTCAGTGTTGTGTGGCGCTTTATGGAGATGTATAGCTGTTTCGGAAAGCGCGAGTCTAGTCATTGATCTCGAATTTCCGCATTTCGGACTGCAAAACACCGCCTTCACTGCCAATGAGAATCAGACGTCCTTCATAAGAGGGCTGCGCTCGTTGTCCACTCGGGGATGTCGTCGGCTATGCCGCTCCACGCGTGTCCGTCATGACCGAGGAGGCGCCCAGTTGATTGCGCGATCACGTTTGTGCAGCGGTTTGGAGGCAGTCTCAATTGTCACCTCCATCCACTTCCACATGCTGGCGCTCGACGGCGTCTATGCGGCTGCTGAGAACGGGCATCCCCGATTCCACGCGCTGCCTGCCCCGGACGATGCCCATGTCGTCGAAGGTGCCCGCCGCAAACAGTCACAACTCCGGTTCGGGGCAACGGGCACTCCTGCGTACTGCCATCTATGCTTGACCCACTCCGTTTGAACAGCTTATTCTCACGACTGATGAGGAAATTTCTACGTTCCGCAACATTGGGTATCGTTATGTTGGCGGCGCCACTCATCGCCTTTGCTCAGGAAGACCTGCCGCGGGTCGTGGTCCTCGCTACGGGAGGTACGATCGCCAGCACCTACGACGACGCGATCGGTGCGCTGCGTGTCGCCTTGACCGGCGACGAGATCGTGAGCGCGGTCCCGGGCCTGGACGAAATCGCTCGGATTACGGTTGAAGAAGTTGCGAACGTTAACAGTCGGAACATGACCCCCGCCATCTGGCTCAGCCTCTCCAAAAGGGCGAACGAACTGCTCGCACTGCCGGATGTTACAGGCCTCGTCGTAACGCACGGCACGGACACGCTCGAAGAGACGGCGTATTTTCTGGATCTCACCGTGACCAGCGACAAGCCGGTCGTCCTCGTTGGTGCGCAGCGAGCCCCGACAAACTACGACTCCGACGGCCCCCGAAACATGCTCAACGCGGTGCGCGTCGCTGCATCTGCCGAAGCGGTCGGCATGGGCACGATGGTCGTCATGAACGGGCAGATTAACGCGGCACGAGAGGTCACCAAGACCAACACACTCGACGTTGAGACCTTCCAAACTCTCGACTTTGGTCTCCTGGGCGTCGCGGATATCGAAGAGGTCCGCTTCTACAGGGCACCGTTTCGTCGCCAAACCATCGCGCTCGACGCAGAAGTTGAATTGGGGAACGTCGTGATCATCAGTGAGTATGCAGGATCCGATGGTCGGTCCATCGAGCTGCTTCTTGAGGACGGAAACCTCGACGGAGTTGTGATCGCGGGCCTCGGCCTCGCCCACGTGAGCGATCCGACACTGGAAGCTCTGCGCGCGGTACGCGCACGCGGGATCCCCGTCGTGGTCAGTTCGCGAGTACTGACCGGACGGATCGTCCCGCTCTACGCAATCAACATCGAGTTGTTGAACATCGGCGCCATTCAGGCGGACAACTTGAGTCCCCAAAAAGCCCGCGTACTTCTCATGGTGGCCATGACGAAAACCACCGATACCGAGGAACTCCAACGCTACTTCAACCGCTGAAGGTAACAGCCTGTGTTAGAACCCTGAAAGGCCCTGTCAACCTGGGAGCGCTGACTCGCGTTGTTTGAAAGAGCAGTTCCATCGTGCCAGGTGAAAATGTGGGCTGAGTCTCGACAGCCAATGTGGCTATCGCACGAAAACGTAGGCTGCGCCGGCGTCCGGAGCCGAGTTGTCGGTCTCGTTACCGTTGAACTCCCCGGCGGAACTGTCTTCGAAGCGCGCGCCCACGGCCAGGACTGTGCCGTCCTGGTTGAGAGCGACAGAGCTTCCGAACTCGTCGTATTGCTCCGTGTTCGAACCCTTGACATAGACCTGATGGGTCCAAGCACCGCCGCTCCGCGTATAGACGTAAACCGCGCCGGATTCCTGGGCCGAGTCGTCGCCCTGATCCCCGGCGAAACCAGTAGCCGCGCTGTCTTCGTTAGGCGCACCGACAACAAGCGTGTTGCCATCGCCACTCAGCGCCAGGCGGACACCGAACCAGTCTTCATGTCCTGCGTTCGAGGCTTTGACAAACGCCTGTTGCGACCAACTGCTACCCGCACGTGTAAACACGTATGCGGCCCCGGCGGAGGTATTCGTTATTTCATCGGCCCCGCCCTGATCGCCCGGATTGACGCCGGTGAGAAAACTATCTTCGTCGGCGGACCCTGCCGCCACCGTGTTTCCATCATCGCTGATGGCGACCCAGGCTCCCATCGAATCTCCGGGCTCGCTGTTTGAGGCCTGCAGGCGGTCCTGCTCGGACCACCGATCGCCACTGCGCGTGAAGATATCGACAGCCCCTCTCCTTCCGTCTCCGTCGTACACCCCCACGGCCAAGGTACCGGCGTTGCCGTCGAGTGCGACGGAGTAGCCGAACAGAACGTTGGCAGTTGTGTTGGAGCTCTTGATATAAGCTTGCTGGGACCACGTCCCGTCGTCTCGCCGGACGAATACATAAACGGCGCCGGCAGCGATCGCCGAGTTGTCCAACTGGTTGCTATCGATTCCGCTCGCCCCACTGTCTTCACTGGGAGCTCCCACAGCGAGCGTGCCACCGTCGTCGCTCAGCGCGATCGTGTAACCGAACGTGTCTCCGTCCCCGGGTTCACCTGTGTTCGAAGCCTTGATATAGGCGGCCTGCGACCAGGTGGTCCCTGTGCGCGTAAAGACGTACACGGCGCCCGACTGGTTGAGGGAGTCGTCGTCCTCCTCGCCATTGACACCAGTAGCGCTGCTGTCCTCGAAGACGGCGGACACAGCCAGCGTGTTGCCGGCCGCGCTCAGGGCGAGCGCGGATCCGAACTGGTCGTTCGGTCCGGTATTGGAGGCTTTGATGAAGGACTGCTGGGACCAGCTCGCGCTCGCGCCCGTGTAAACGTACACGGCGCCCGAGCTGTAAGCGGAGTCATCGGCCGGGCTGGGATCGTCGTCATAGACGCCGGTGGCCGAACCCCCGTTCATCGGAGCACCAACCGCGAGTGTCGTGCCGTCGCCGCTGAGAGCGATCGCGGATCCGAACTGGTCTCCCGCAATCGGGCTCGACGCATTGATGTGACCCACCTGACTCCATGCCGGTGGAGAGTTCTCAGTCGAAGACGCGCCCGTTTCGGTTCCCCCGTCCTCGGCGCAGGCCGCGACCAGGAGCATTCCGGCGGCGGCCAGAACGAGTCTGCCATGGATCGCCCCTCGGACCGCAGCTCTCGCGTCGAGGCCTATTGATCCGCGCATGGGCCCGGTTCGCGGGGTTGGTTCGGTTCGTTGCCGCGGAAAATTTCCTTGCCGTTCGCGTCGATTACCCGGGCTTCTTCAGAGAGGCTCATGTACGGTTGGCCGTTCTTGCGACTTCGGCCGACCATGGTGACTCGATCTCCCGCCTTGATGACATCCTCGTTCCAGCACCAGTCTCTCAAGTTGCTCGGACGACCCAGCTCTCCCGTCCACCGGACGGTGCGGCCGTTGGGTTCGGTGGTCTCGAGTTGGAGGAATGAATGGGGATTGAGGAGCTGAATCTCCAGAACCATTCCCGATACCGAAGTCAGGGTATCCTCATAGCGGCCGGCATCTCCATGATGTGCGACGGCGGGCCCCGACATCAGGACAAGACTAAGGACCATTATTAACCCACGTGCCAAAGCGCTCTGCATGATCCAAAAACCTCCTGATCTGAACAGCTTATATAATAGACATCAATAGAGAGGTCAAAATTTTCTGGAATATCGGCCGCGTCGCTTCCTACGCTTTCGCCAAGCCGATGAGACCGAGCCTACTGAAGATCGGTGAACCCCCAACGGCTTGGGTCATCTTGGCTAAACCGAAATCCAACACCTTCACGGTGCCGTCAGACCGTACCTTCACGCTAGCCGGTTTGAGCTCCCTACGGATGATCCCTTGATCGTGCGCTGCCTCCCGACGCTAGGCGCGGTGCTCAGTCGAGAGTCCACAGGGTCAGGTTGCTGACGTCCTTCACGTAGAAAGCGCTTCCTGAAATCGCAGGCTGCGCCCACGTTGCACTGGAGGCGACCTCGTAACGACGAATGGGCTCGAGCCCGGTCCGGCTGGCGTTCAGGACCAGCATTTCCGCATCATCCTGGAGCGAGAATATCGTGTTGCCGGCTCGGACAATCGCCGCGTTCTCAGCTTGACGCGGGTCGCTCAGCCATAACACTTGTCCCGAATCGAGGTCCAGGCCGAAGTATTGACCGCTGTTCAAGTGCGAGAGCCCGTAAAGCACGCCGTTGATTTCGACTCCGTTGGTCATATGCAGAGAGACTTCGTCGGTATGCCAGACATCTTCGGTCGTCCACCCGTCGGCCCCCGAAACGACGCGAAACGCCGTAATGCCGTTTTCGCGGCCAGCCTGGATCACCATGTCACCGTAAAGAATAGGTGTCTGGGCGGTTGTGTCGGAGGGCGTCACGAACGGACGGCTCCAGAGCAGTTCACCGCTCGCCACCGCAACACCAACAAGATTCCGGTTCGTAAACGTCACAACCTGCCGAATTCCTTCCAGTTCGACAACGATCGGTGAACCATAGGCTGGGCTGTCTCCCTCCCATTGCCAACGGGGTTCACCTGTAGCGACATCGAACGCCGTAAGTGCCCCGTCACCCGGGCCGCCCACGTGGACGATCATCACATCACCATCGACAACCGGCGACATGCCCGTGTGGTATAGAGGTTGCGCCGCCGGTGCTGGGTTCTGCCAGAGCTGCGCGCCGTTCTCCGCATCGAAGGCAGTTACAATGCCGCTCATACCCAAAGTAAAAATACTGCCGTCGGCGTAGGTGGGTGTGGACTTGGGACCGGGGCCGTGGCGAGCTGTGGAGGAGGACATAACGAACGGGGCCGGATAACTCGTCCGCCAGATCGCTTCGCCCGTCTCTCGATCCAGCATTTGTAAGACTTCGTCCTCGTTCTGGCGTGTGTAAATGTAGACACGATCGCCCACAACGAGAGGTGTGGCGTAACCGGTTCCGACCTCCACCTGCCACTGCAGGTTTAACTGATCCGGCCAAGACGCGGGCGTGCTGAACTGAGCGATCGCACCGTCCCGGTTCGGTCCCCTCCACTGCGGCCAGTCCTGGCCATAGGCCATCGATGTGAGCCCAAAGCCGATGGTGAGGACGGAAAGTAGCCTCAGTTTTCCCATAAAAACACCTCGTATGTGATTGGTCATGCCGCAGGACGAAAATACAAGACCATCGCGGCCCCGATCGCTGCCAACAGAAAACCCACGTACAACATCGGGTTGATCGGAGTCCGGGGTGGATGGATCGCCATGGAGTACAAAACGTTCACGATCGGCGCACCCCCGAAAACGAGCGGCATGACGTATATGGGCAGCCCCCCGGTGCGAAACGCCCAGATAATACAAACTGCCCCGATGGCGCCGAGGGCTCCGCCGGCCGTTGCATTGATCAGACCTGTCCGATCAAACCCGGAAAGTCCCCCCCCCACACTGAGGCCCGCCACAGGAACCAACACGCCGATCAGAAAATAAGCCGCGCCCACACACAGCAACGCCTTGAGCGGATCGCCCAACTGCGTCTGTCCCTGGTGGAGTAAAACGCCGTAAACGCCCCAAGCCAGCACAGCCCCGACCACAAAAACGAGCCAACCCATACGCCTCAGCCTCCCCGTCATGTTTTCCACAACCACAAGTCCCTCTCCACCGTCTGAACGAACAAAGCAAGCCCAACAATTGAAAAGGGTACCCTCTCAATCGCTGTCAAGTCCACCAGTTCCGGTGGATTGCGCGATTCCGGTTCGACGTCTTCCTTGCAACCGGTGCCCCGTTCATCTTAGAGTACGATCTTAGAATACGAACGCACTCCAGTTACCATTATGTTTCTTCCTTAGACAGCGGGGTATAGTCTGCTGATGACTTTCTCTGGACCTTCACTACAAATGCTCAGTCATCTCACCCGACTCTCCATTGCCGGATTCATATTGTTGGGGCTAGTCGCCTGTTCCGGCATCGGCGGAACGGATGAGGTGGTCGTGATCGATGGCGCCACAGTACCCGCCCGTATGCAACTGGCGACAGCGAGCGTCGGGGGTAGCTACTACCCGGTCGGCAATGCTATCGCGCAGGTCCTCACTGACGGGCTGCCCGGTGTCGTCGTGGCAGCTGAAGTCAGTAGCGGCTCCTCGCAAAACATCCGCATGTTGGATGCGAACCAAGTGGATTTGGGCCTTGCCAACGCCGCGATCACGTTTCCTGCGATACGCGGAACCGAAGGTTTTGACAGACCGTTTCCCGTACAAGCGGTGATTTCCCTCCAGAGCTCCGTCATGACCGTCGTCACTGCCGAGGGCAGCGGAATCTCGACGCTCCGCGATCTTGTCGGCAAGAGGGTCGCCGTCGGCCCGGCTGGCGCAGGGTGGGATTATTTCATGAGACCCGTCCTGGAGGCTCACGGCGTAAGCTACGAGGACTTCCAGCAGATCTACGAAGGTCAGGCCAACGCCATGGAACTGTTAGCCGATGGCGCCGTCGATGCTGTCGTCGCCGGTGGAAGCGTACCCCAACCGTCGATCACGTCAGCCACTGCGACGCAAGATCTGATTTATCTGGAGTTTGACGCTGCGGCCTTGGACAGTACCAACATCGAGTACCCGTTCATCCGAAAGGTCACAATTGCCGCGGGCACCTATGAAGGGCTCAACGGGGACTATCAAACTTTTGATTCAGGCAGCGCCCAGTTGCTTGTGCGGTCCGATGCAGATCCCGACTATGTCTATCTGATTGCCAAGACGATTTACGAGCACAGGGATCAGATCGGAGAGATGCACCCTGCTGGCCGCGAGATCACGCCCGAACGTGCCGCTATGGATATTGGCATTCCTTACCACGCAGGAAGCCTCCAGTACTTTAACGAGATCGGTATCCGGGAACCGTCGACCGGAGAATGACGCTGATTTCGGTGCCGGAGTGCGCAACTTCTACGATAGAGCGCGGAGATCGTGGATAAGGGAGAGGCACATGGAGTGGAAACGGCCCCGGTACTGAAAGAATCCGGCAGCATGCGGTCTTACCTGGTCCGGGCCCTTGCTGTTGGATTCTCCCTATTCGCGATAGCTGAAGTCAATCGCCTGACCCTACCTCCGTTTCAACAGCGGGCCGTCTTCCTCCTGATCCCGCTCGCCCTGGCCTTCCTGATTCCTCAAACAACGCGTGGGAGTCGGAGTCGGGGCCGCGTCTTGCGGAACCTCGACTACGTGCTGGCCGCCCTGGGCGCCATCTGCTGTGCCTACATCGTCGTGGAATACGAGGGCTTGATCGTTCGAATGGGCTCACCGACGACCCTCGATCTGATCATCGGAACCATCGGTATTGTTCTGATCCTGGAGGCGACACGCAGGCGGGTGGGATGGACCCTCCCTGCCATGGCCGTGGTGTTCATAGTGTATGCCTACGGTGGAAGAATGTTGCCGATAGCCCTGGCCGGTCACGCCGGGTACCCGGTGAACCGAATCATCACACAATCCTTTCTGACCATGGAAGGCATTTTCGGTATTCCTCTGGCCGTTATGTTCACTTACGTGTTTCCCTTCGTCCTCTTCGGAGTCGTCCTCGAAGCGATCGGCGGCCTGGGATTCGCTATCGATCTGGCCGAGGCCCTATTGGGACGCTTCCGGGGTGGCCCCGCAAAGGTCGCAGTAGTCTCGAGCGGTATCTTCGGAATGGTTAACGGGAGCGCGGTCGCGAACGTCGTCACTGCCGGATCCTTCACGATACCCATGATGAAGAAAACCGGCGTGCAGCCTCACGTGGCCGGAGCGGTCGAAGCTGTAGCCTCGACCGGGGGACAGCTCATGCCGCCGGTCATGGGCGCCGCTGCCTTCATGATGGCTGAATATCTGGGTCTCCCTTATCTGACGATCGCAACGGCGGCGTTGATTCCCGCGTTTCTCTATTATCTGGCTCTGTTCACGACGATCCATTGCTACTCGGTCCGTCATGATATCGGCGGGGTTGCGGTCACAGGGCAGGGCGCGCTGATCGCAGCCATCCTGAGACGGAAGGAACTCTATCTGTTCACCGTCCCCTTCGGCTGTTTGATAGCCTCCTTGCTATGGGGATTCACGCCCACGAGGTCCGTGTCGTATGCCATTCTGGTGGCGGTTGGGGTCAGTCTGTTCGTCCGGAAGCGACGACTGACACCACTCCGTGTTTTCGAAGTCCTTGAAAAGGCGGGAAGAGACGCGATTTCACTCACCTGTGCCACCGCATGTGTGGGCATCGTCATCGGGCTCATACTGATGACTGCTCTAGGGGCCCGTTTCACTCCCATGATCGCGGAACTCTCCGGTGGAAACATCTACATCGCACTGCTTCTGGTGATGTTCTCTTCGGTGGTCCTTGGAATGGGTCTCCCGACGACGGTCTGCTATGTCCTGCTGGCGACGCTTGCCGCCCCTGCGCTCGTGAACCTTGGCATCATGCCGCTGGGGGCACACCTGTTCATTCTGTATTTCGGAATGATGTCGATGGTGACCCCGCCCAGCGCCCTCGCCGCTTACGCAGGGGCGATGATCGCGGGAGCGGACATCATGAAAACGGCATTCACGGCTTGGTTTTTTTCCCTTTCGGGCTACTTGCTGCCTTTCGCGTTCGTTTTGAGTCCAGCGTTGCTCATGATCGGACCCGTTCCCGAGATCGTGCTGGCAACTGTCACAGCAGGGATCGGCGTCATGGCACTGGGTGCCGCCGTAGCCGGACACTTGAAGATGTCACTCAGGGCGCTTGAGCGCGGGACCCTCTTCCTTGCAGCTGTGGTGTTGATAAATACAGGATTGCTAACGGATCTTGTTGGCCTGGTTCTGCTCGTCCCCATCTTGCTTCGGCACTACAAACCGAGCGGGCTACACTCGTCACCCATTTAGGCGCGCCTATCAATCCGCTTCGAAGCGATAGTAATGCGAGAAGCGCTTCAGCGGCTCGTCCGACAAATCGAAAAGCACGGCGTCGTTCGCCGCGTTGTGTGTGAACTTGTTCCACGCTGGTATGGCAAACGTGTCGCCGAACTCCCATTCGATCTGTTCTCCACCCACAATCGTTTCGCCGTTCCCTTCGAGCACAACAAAAACGTGATCAGCCGTCGATCGCTGGCGCCGGGTCTTGAAACCTGATTCGAGTCGTTCCACATGGATCCCCATCGTCGGCAGATCGGGAGCTTCGAGCTCGATGCGTGGCCCGTGGAATCCGTCGACATCCACTTTCGCCTTATCCAGGCCACTTTTGATGGAATCCCGGGTAAACCGGAAAGGTGAAGTTGTGACGACAGAAACGACCTTCTCATAGCGATCCGGATGATTCTCATAGAACATTGGCTCGAGCAGCTGGGTGAGCGGAACGTCCAGACCGTCAACCCAGTAAGCAGGAACGTCGCCGTCGTGACCGTGGCCATGCCAACACCACCCGGGCGTCAAGACCACGTCTCCGGTTTCCATCGGCGTCCTGACTCCGTCGACGATAGTGAAAGAATCCGTGGCGTCCAGAATGACGCGAAGGGCGTGTGGTGCATGGCGATGTGACCGCACCCTCTCGCCCGGGAGAAGCATCTGGTACGCACAGACCAGTGTATTGGTGGTTGCAAAATTGTTATCGATTATCGGATTGCGTAGAACGAGGTTGCGCCGCTCGGCCAGGGAGACGTCAATCAAGCGACCGGCGGCATCAATAGCCGCTTTCATTTCCGCATAGCGCCATAGGGCAGGAACGAACTTCGATCGGGGCTCGTCCCATAGGATCGGTTCTTCACGGTCCACCCATCCTGGAGTTACGGCGAAATGAAGGAGTTCTTCGTAGAGAAGCTCAAGGGTAGAAACGTTGCTGATAATTTTGAGGTGCTCCATCTGGGCAACATCAGACATTGTTACTCTCCTTCTCGCAGTCACAGCCGACAACCGGCGGGCATGGGCAGTGTGGGATCAGGATGACGACATCAATGACTTGCCGAACACTTCAATGTGCCAGGACTCTCGCATTGGAACTTCCCATCGACCCGCAACGAGTTCACCCACGGTCTGAATGACGTTATTGAAAACGATCGTCTCTTCATTGACAGCGCCCTGCTTCGCCAGACTGCGGAAGGTCAACCGGTCAACACACAGGACCGCACCAGTGTCGTCCCTGTAAAACACCTGGTTACCCGAACTCGCAAATTTCACACCCGACGCTCTATTAAAAGCCTCCAATGCATGGAACATGCTGTCAATAGAGCATCCGGAAAGGTTCATCGCCGTCTCATCGGCGCTGATAATGACAAACTGATCGTGCACGAGCTGCCAACCCGGCATCACTTTCTGCTGGTGAGAATTCCACTCGGCCAGGAACCCTTCCATATGTGCGTCGAGAGCCTGGCACTGCGGCAACGTCAGAGCCTCCTCGGCGCCATAAATCCAGACTCGGGCCGTTTCGGGAAGACTGGAGATTCCGTTCCCAACAGCAGCCGGCTTAAAAGGAGTCCCGCCTGAATGGGCCTGCCAGGCTTCATAGCCGCCGTCCAGGCTGTATGTTTCCTTAAAACCGTTCGCGCTGAAGTACTCGGCCGCCCCCTGGCTCAAGTTTCCATGGTAGCAACACACTATTAGAGGACGGTCGAGGGCAGCCTCCTCAATAAAGGTCCGAACGTTCACATCATCTACGGACTCCGCGCCTGGAATGTGTCCGGCTGTGTAGGAATCGGTGTCTCGAACGTCGACTACACGGGCATTATTTGCCGCTATTAACTCGCGCGCCTCTTCCACGTTGATGCGCTTATAGCTCATCGACATCTCCTCTGGGGTGGCTGGGGAATGATCACTTCATACATGATACTGCACTGGCCCGGTGTGCTAAACGACGGAACGGACCAATCTCGGATAATAGTAAGACAGCGTGCCAATGCGTGCCAGATAGTGGACGTAGAGCGCGGCCCAGAGTCCATGATTTTCGAACGGAGTCAACATCCACCAGGCAAAGAGAAAAACGGCAAGTGAAATCAGCATCGCGTTGCGCATGTCAGCAGTGCGCGTCGCTCCGATAAAAACGCCATCGAGTTGAAACGCCCAGACACCCAGCAAAGGTGCAGCCCCAGCCCATGGAAGATACGTGCGGGCAGCCTCACGAGCGGCGGCATCAACAGTCAACACGTCGATAAACAGCGTACCGGCAACGATCAGCACCAGTGAAATCACGACTGCCACACCCACCGACCAGAGCGTCGTCATGCGGGCGGCGGCTTCGAGACCCGCTCGATGCGCAGCGCCCACTGCACGCCCGACCAATACCTCGGCCGCAAACGCGAGACCATCGAGGAAGTAAGCACTCACCGACACGAAGTGCATCAGGACGGCATTCGCGGCGAGAATCACGTCACCCTGTTGTGCGCCTTTAGCCGTGAACCAGCTAAACGCAAATACCAAGGCCACAGAGCGGATCATGATATCGCCGTTGACGGCAATAGTTCGCCTCAGCTGCTGGGGCTTTAGAATGCGGTCCAACGTCCACCCGGCGCCGAGACCACGCAGATGCCGTGCCGCGATCACCAGACCGACCGAAACCGCGAGTACTTCGGCGAGGACGGTTCCCAGTGCTACCCCACTTACGTCCCAACCAAATCCGACAACGAATAACGCATCCAGCGCCATGTTGCTAAGGTTCAATACGAGCTGCAGCACAAGACCAATATCGGTGCGGCCGAGTCCAATGAACCATCCCAGCAACGCGTAGTTCGCGAGCGTCGCAGGGGCTGCCCAGATTCGGACACTGAAGTATTCTCGCGCAAGAGTCTCGACCTGGGCTGAACCCTCCAGCAATGCGAACGCAATTTCCTCGATGGGCCACTGCAATAGAATCAGTCCGGCACCGGCCAGCAACGCAATCATCAAGGCTCGGCCCAGGCCCGCGACCAACTCGTCGCTATCACCGGCGCCGGCGGCCTGAGCCGTCAGGCCGGTCGTTCCCATCCTCAAGAAACCGAAAGCCCAGAAAACGAACGTGAAGATCAATGAGCCTATGGCTACGGCCCCGATATAGGCGGGATCTGGAATCTGACCCATGACGCCGGTATCGACAACGCCGATGAGCGGCGTCGATACGTTGGAGATCATTACGGGCAGAGCCATCGTAAGGATCGCGCGATGCGTCAAACGCCCTCCAAGGGCGCCGTTCTGTCCCATCAGGAATCCTTCATCTCTGGAAACACCTCTTCGGTCGACCAACCACCATCGAGGGCTCAACCCCCCGCAGCAGCGGGTCTGACTGGAGATGTTATGACCTGTAGGGAGTTGACCGCCCTTCCATCAGACGCGTGAGGTTGCCGCCCAGTATGGCCCGAACCGCTCCCTCTGCAACACCCAGGTTTTTGAGCACTGAAGTCTGCGCATCAAAGACGGTATGGTTCCAGCCTCGCGGAAAGAAAGAAGAGTCGGTGCCGAAAAGGAGCCGCCCGGGCCCGTATATTTCCAGGGCTTTGCGAAAAACACCCTCGAGAGTCGTCTCCGGTAGCAGGTACTTGATCCATGAATTACTGCTGGAAGTATCCAGATAGACGTTTTCAACCAGGTCACCCAGCATGAGTACTTCCCGAAAAAACCCCGCACCAAAATGAGGAATAACAAATTTAGCCTTCGGGTACTCCATAGCCACGCGATGCAGGTCGATGGGGTTTGAGAGACTCATATCGAACTTTGAAGCCAGTCCGAGTTTGTTGCGCACACCAACCGTCAGAACCCCTGTGTGAACGAAGATCACGACGTCGGGCCGTTCACTGGCCAATTCGTAGATAGGGTCGAGACGTGCGTCCTGAACAGAAAAATGGTGCATGGCCGGAAACAGGCACAACCCCTTCAGCCCGAACTGATCGAAAGCACGGAGGGCCCGCGCCTTCGCGTCGGGCGCCAGCGGGTTGAACATGAAGTATCCATAGAAGCGGTCCGGACGCGCACGCACGATCTCGGTCGCCGATTTTTCGTCCCCGGGAACAGACGACATCAGGACAGATCGGGCAACGAAGTGTAAATCCAGTTCTCTGACCCACCGGGTGGCCAGTTCAGAGTTGTCCTTCGGCGGAACCTCCCAGCCCACTTCGTTGACCAGGTCCTCGACACTCTCAGACTGCCCCCTTTGGCCGGCAAGCATTTGAAAAAAGGCGTATGAGAAGAGGTGGGCATGAGCGTCGGCGACTTCGATCTCTCCCCAGGGTGTTTGCATAGCTCTAGACTAACGCGACCGACAGCGCATCGTAGTTGTAAAGCCACTGATTGCGCTCGGCGCCCAGCTTGCGCTTCCCGAAAGCTTCGCGGAAACTTTCTTCCCTCTTCAAATGAAAAAACCTGCTGTTGGCGCTGGACTCGGCAACAACGCGACTGGTCCGGGGAATGCGATTCCTCTGGTAAACGTCGAGCGCTTCTTCAATTGAATCGAATGTATCCAGACAACGGGTGAGCACTGCGGCATCTTCAATCGCCATAACCGCACCCTGTGCGAGATACGGCAACATCGGATGTGCGGAATCACCCAGCAAAGTGACGTGCCCCTGGCTCCATCGATCCGCTTTCGGACGGTCAAACAGTGCCCATCGGTAGCACTGATCCTTATCAGCGTTGTCAATGATGCGAATAATATCGCTATGCCAGGCTGAGAAATCATCCCGCATTTCCGACCAGTCCGATTTGACGATCCAGGATTCGATTTTCCAATTGGGATTCTCGACCAGACCGACAAAGTTAAGCAGACCACCGCCGCGCACGTAATAGGTAACCGCGTGAGCCCCGGGACCTACCCATACCGTTATGACGCGATCCATAAAGTCGTTCCCGAGACGTCCTTTGGGCACAAGAACCCGCCAGGCGGTGTCCCCTGTGAAGTGGGCTTCGGTTGCGCCCAGGATCTGCTCGCGGATGACGGACTTAATGCCGTCGGCGCCTATGAGTACATCGCCCTCCTCGCGCCGTCCGTCGCTGAGGTGTAATACAACTGTTGACCCCGTCTCGGTGAACCCTTCAGCAGTCGAATTGAGAGCGATGGCTTCAGGATCTAGTTGCTGGACTCTCCGGACCAGCAATTCATGAAGATCCGCACGATGAAAATGATAGTAGGGCGCACCGTTGAGGCGATCGTGTTCCTCGCCTAACGCAAAGGTCTGCAGGATTTCACCAGTTTGGAACAATCTAAAAACATAGGCCTTCGGTTTAGTACCTATTTTGTCCAAATCATCGGCCAACCCCAAATGCCACAGGACTTTGACGGCGTTCGCGCTCAGATGAATACCGGCCCCCACCTCGCCCAACTCCGGAGCCTGTTCAAAGACGCGCACGCGGTAGCCTTTTTGCAGCAGGCATCCGGCAGCCGCCATACCGCCGAGACCAGCGCCGGCGATGAGAACCTTTAGTTTTTCAGACACGCTCACTCCCTCGAAGCTTCAATCCTCCTGCGCCAGGAAACCCAACATCGCCGATAGGAGGATGGGCTCCCTGATCTGCGATTCTCTTCATACCGGTGAATACCACCAACACTAAGGTATACAGAAGCTCGGCAGACGTAGGATCCGTGTTCCCCATGGAAAGCAAGGACTGTATAGAATTAGAATTACGGGGATAGACTACTCGATTACCAATCTAGCTTTCCAATGTGTTTGGAGAAACGGGTTTCGAGTAGTCTGTTTCCGCAACTAAAATGACCAATCAAATGGATCTCAGTAACGAAGTGGCCTTGGTCACAGGTGGAAGCCGAAACATCGGGCTCGCGATTGCCCGTGCACTAGGCGCGTCAGGTGCGCGCATCTGTATCTGGGGAGGCTCTGATGCCGTGGCGATGGACAAAGCTTTAAGCTTACTCAACGGGGACGAAGAATCTCGAATCGGGATGCTCGTGAAAGTCGAGGACGAAGACGCGGTCGTCGATGCTTTTGATCAAATCGAAGCACGCATGGGCCCGGTATCCATCCTCGTCAACAATGCCGCTCTGCGGCCGTACGAACCACTGAATTCGATGAGCCTGGAAGCGTGGACCTCGGTTCTGGATGTTATCCTGACTGGCGCCTTCCTGACTTCGCGCGAATTGTTCCGCCGTTTGCCCGAAGAACGAAACGGAGCGATCGTAAACATAGGCGGCATCAGCGCGCATCGTCCAGCATCGAACCGGGCACACGTGATCACAGCGAAAGCTGGACTCATCGGCCTGACACGGGCCTTGGCCCAAGAAGGTCTCGGGCGCATCCGGGCCAACTGCGTGGTACCCGGCGCTATCAATACCGAAACCCGGCCGGGTGGACAGCGTCCACGGTTCCTAGACGACAAGGATCATACCCCAGGTCACGTTGACGACGTCGCCAGTGCCGTTTTGTCGTTCGCAAACCCCAACGCACAGTATGTGACCGGCCAGACCGTTCACGTCAGCGGGGGCCGTTTTATGCCGTAATTTCCCGACATTGGAAGAGAGCGCGTCGCGCTCGTGTATATTAACGCTACCACCAAACCCAAGGCATAACGATGGACAGACTCAAGTTCTCATCAATTCTAATTGCACTCGTGGTACTGCTCGCCGGTTGCACGGCTGAAGACGGCGACTCCGATTCCGATCGCCTGCAAACCGGTCAAGCCACATCAGCAGGCCGATACCCGCACGATGTAGTGACACTGATTACGCACTCCAGCCCCGGCGGCGGAAGCGATGTATTTCTTCGGGAACTTATCAGACATCTGGGGCCTCAGATGGGTATAGATTTCGTCGTCGAAAACGTCAGAGGTGGGGGGGGTGCGCGGGCGATGAGTCGGCTTGCCAACTCACCTGCGGACGGCAGCGTTTTCTACGCCTCGACGCCAAGCTTTATCTTCACGTCGTTGATGAGCCAACCGGCGAATACATACGACGATCTGGATCCGATCGTGAACGTGTTCTTGGATCAGGAGGTCATCTACACACGCACGGAGAGCCCGTTCGAAACACTGGCCGACGTTATTCAAACGGCACGCTCGGAAAGAGGCCGATGGGGCGCCGCGACACCCGGGTCGCTGGAACGACAAGCCCTGGAGCGTCTCAAGCAGGCAGCGGCCGTCGACGCCGCAATCGTCAGCCATGACGGTGGTGGCGATCTCATACTTAACGTGTTGAACGGCACGCTCGACATCGGGGTCGGCGAGGCTCAGGAAATCCGGAGCCAACTCGACGCCGGTCAGCTGCGCTTGCTTGCCGTGTTCAGCGAAATGCGATTGCCCGAACTGCCGGAGTTGCCGACAGTAAAGGAATCAGGCTACGACGTCGTCGTTACGAAGTTTCGGGGACTGATGGGACCACGAGACACACCACCGCAAATTGTTGAAGCCTGGGAAAGTGCAGTACGGGAAGTGCTTGAGAACCCGGACTACCGGCAGGTATATTCGGGTGCGATGCTCTCGCCCGCCTATATGCCGCAGAGCGAGTACGGCGGCTTCATCGATACTTTCGCCAGCGACACCCAAACGTTTCTACGCGAATCCGGTGTCATCAACTAGTCGATCGACAACGATGGCATATTCATGTTGAAGGATCTGATTGGCGCACTGATCCTGTTGCTGATCGCCTCCGGCTACTACGTCCTCACAGGTGACATTAATTCAAGCGCTCTAGCTGATGAAATCGGAGCGGCCGGAGTTCCTGTAGTCTACGCAATCCTCCTGGCCGCAATCGCTCTCAGCCTTGCCGCAAAAGCGCTGATCAGACGGCGCTTCACACGTGCCGGCGACCTGGAGCCGATCAACGATCTTCAAGGGGAAGGCCGCAAGTTATCTGGCGCGGCCGGAATGCTGGCTATCGGAATAGCCTATGTTGGGGCCGTCACGTTCGTCGGCTACTTAATTTCTATAGCTACGGTGATCGCCTGTGTCGCTCTGTATCAGGGCGAGCGTGTGGGTTGGCGTCTCGCCCGAATCGCGATTGGTGGCGGCATAACGTTCTGGATTTTCTTTGATCGCTTGCTTGGAGTCGACATGCCATCCGGATTCTGGTCGGCGTTGGGGGGGGCATGACAGCAGCCTGACAGCAGGGGGGGGACATGACAGCAGCCTGGGGGGGGGGACATGACAGCAGCCTGGGGGGGGGACATGACAGCAGCCTGGGGGGGGACAGCCTGGGGGGGGACAGCCTGCAGCAGCCTGGGGGGGAGATGATAGCAGCAGTACTTGAAGGACTCAACTTGCTGGTCACAACACCCCTCGCACTGGCAGCCCCCGCTGGAGTCGCTTGGGGGATTCTCGGTGGAGCGCTGCCAGGTATTTCACCCTCGATCAGCATGGCTTTGTTGTTGCCGTTCACCTATGGCATGGAACCCATCTCGGCGATCGTCTTACTGGCATCGACGTATATCGGAGCGGAATACGGAGGCTCGATACCCGCGATTTTGATCAATACGCCGGGCACCAATGCCGCGGGTGCTACGCTGCTCGATGGTTATCCGATGAAGCAGCAGGGCCGGGGCGGCGAGGCCCTGGGTATTTCCCTCTACTCCGGTGTCATCGGAAGTTTTTTCGGATTGTTGATGTTAGTCCTGTTGACGAGGCCGCTGGCGAGCCTCGCTCTTCGGTTCACCCCGATGTCGTATTTTGCTCTGGGTGTCCTCGGTTTGAGTGTGATCGCGTCGTTGGCGGGCAAGTCAATATTGAAGGGCCTTGCTGCCGGCCTGTTGGGTTTGATGCTCTCAACCGTCGGAACCGACCCAATCTCCGGAGTGCCACGCTTCACCTTCGGACAGGCGGCCCTCCTCGACGGCATCGCGCCCATCCTTGTCATGATCGGACTCTTCGCAGTCAGCGAGTTATTCCTTCAGTCAAGCCAGCCCGCGTGGGAAAAGGCGCCACCCGAGTCCACAAAGATCCGTTTTCCGGACAGGAAGATGCGGCGGCGGCTTTTTAAGCCTCAATTGATTGGCTCCGTGGTTGGTACGGTTGAAGGCGTGATTCCAGGGGCCGGAGGAACGATCGCATCGTTTCTGTCCTACAACGAAGCACGCCGCTGGTCGGCGACCAAAGAGGAATTCGGACGGGGATCACCGGAAGGCGTCGCAGCGCCTGAGACCGCCAACAACACGGTCGCGACAACAGCATTGGTTCCCTTGTTAAGTTTCGGAATTCCCGGATCGAATTCCGCCGCGATTCTGCTCGGAGGCCTTCTGGTTCACGGTCTCGTACCGGGCCCCCGTCTTTTCGAGGAGAACGCCGATGCGGTGATCGGTCTATATACCGGATTGTTTGTCGCGAGCTTATCATTGCTGGTGATCGGCAGTGCCATCCTGCCGCTGTGCCTGTGGTTGGTGAATCGGCCTAAGGCGGTACTGATGGCTTTCATATACGCCCTGATCTTCTCGGGCATTTACACGATCAATTACAGCCTGGTCGATGTAGGCCTAGTGCTCGCCGCCGGCACGGTGGGCCTTGTGATGCGGATTCTGGGATTGCCGTTGCTTCCCGCCGTGCTCGGTGTGGTGTTGGGTTTTCTTGTCGAATCGAACTATCGCCGATCGCTTGTACTATCGGGCGGTGAACACTCGATTTTTCTCGAGGATCCCATTGCTACGAGTCTCCTTTTAGTCGCGGCACTGTTTATTATTGGTTCCATCGCTACAAGAATCTGGTCAAGCCGTCGCGGTGGAAAAGAAGCCTCACACGCGTAGAGGAATGAGTAAAGAGCAGCCACAACAACCGATCGCTAAGACCCTGGCGCATTGGATCGAAAATCTCTCTTCTACAGATTTACCCGACGCTGTCACGAGAGCCTGCGCAAATACGGTCATCGATACGATGGGTCTCGCATTCTCCGCCCGCAACACTGACTACGTCCGAGCGCTTAGGGATTCGTGGACCGGAGAAGGACTCTGCTCGGTAATTGGCACCGGGGACCATCTTACGGCCGAGGCCGCAGCGATGATCAACGGCACGGCGGCACATGGTGAGGACTTCGACAACACGTTCGAAGGATGCCCGGTACATCCGGGAGCCGTTATCGTACCGGCGGTGCTGGCGATCGCCGAGAACGAACAACTCTCGGGAACCGACGTTCTGCGCGGCATCGCTGTAGGACAGGAACTCATGTGCCGTATGGGCTTAGCCGCACAAAAGGGAATACATGCCGCGGGTTTTCATCCAACAGCAGTGATCGGCGCTATGGGAGCCACGGCAGCGGTCGCGGCGGCCACTCGTACGACTCCCGTCGCGACTGCCAACGCGCTTGGTGTGGCCGGAAGCATGGCGTCAGGCATCATCGAATATCTAGCTGACGGTTCGTGGACCAAAAGGATGCATGCGGGTTGGGCCGCGCAGTCGGGATTGCGAGCACTCGCAATGGGTCGAGCGGGATTCCAGGGCCCAGTCACTGTGTTTGAAGGTACACATGGATTCTTTCATGCCTTCGCACCTTCAGTGTCTCCCGACCTCAGCTTGTTGACCACCCGGCTTGGCGAACGATGGGAAATAGCAGGCCTCGCGTTCAAACCCTTTGCTTGCGGAACAATGGCACAGCCTTTCGTCGACTGCGCAATCGGCCTGGCAAAGCGTGGAATTCGCGCGGACGACATTCGAAACTTAGAATGCTCCGTCGGTGAGGGCACAGTGCATCGGCTGTGGGAACCTCTGGAGCTCAAGCAAAACCCACCCACCGCTTACGCCGCGAAATTCAGCACACCTTACTGTATCGCCATTGCCTTTCTTCGCAGCGATGCGGGATTGGCCGAGTTCGATGAAACGTCGATCAGAGATTCCAGCGTCCTCGCCCTTTCACGTCGAGTCAGTTATGTCATTGACCCTGAAAACGAATATCCGCAGAACTATAGCGGTCACATCCGCGCAACGCTAAGCGATGGGACCGTCGTGGAGGAGCGCCAGCCTTATCTTCGTGGTGGCGTTCAGGAGCCTTTGGAACGGACTGCGTTGATCAAGAAATGTGCGGCCAACATAAGTTACGGTGGTTCTGATCCCGCACTCGCGACTACGGTCGCGCAGTGGGCAGACCGACTGCATCAGGACGCCACAACGATTCGACTACCCCGGCTATAGAAACGGCCTGACTCCAGGCTACTTTCACCGCGTTGCCGCAATGGCACGAAACCGGTAAACTTTTCCTCGGCATGAAACAAGAAGATGCGCTTCGGGCCTTACGCGAGGGTGATTACGAAACCGCCGCGAACCTGCTCGAAACAGTCGTTCGGGAAAACCGATTCAGCTCGGATGTTCTAAACAACGCGTACACGATCGCGCTCTACTCAGCAGGCAATACTGGAGAGCTCGCCGACGCTGCGTTTCGAATCGGTCAGGTTTACGAGGAAACGAATCCCGGCCTTGCACTCGACTATTACCAACGGGCCGTTTACTCCGGACTGGATCCATCCCGAGTTCGTAGCGTTTGCGAGTTCCAGACACGATCAACCCTACCGCTCGACACGCGTCCTTCAAGCAACATTCGCACTGGCCATATCGCGCACGTGATCGGTTGCTTCCAACCGGGTCACGCGCCGAGCCTCTATATTCAGTTGATGGCGAAAGCACTCGCCGAACACGGCGTCCGATCAACTGTATTTACGACAGAGTGGGCGTCGGACTGGTTTTTCAACCCCCCCGGACGACAATCGAAACCGGTCGATGTCGAGGCAGAAACCTTCGTGGGTCCCGAACGTGGCAACTTCCTCGAACGCGCTGAGCGGGTAGCCACTGCGCTTCGCGATCGGGACATCGACATCGCTTTTTATCATTGCGGGCCGACCGAATAGATAACCGTTCGAGTGGCAGCATTTCGGCCAGCGCCGATTCAGATCAACGTCAACCATGCCACCGAAGTCGACGCCGACATCTTCGAAGGTTTCGCCCATCTCTTCCAGAACGGTTTGGAAAGAAGCCGGTATCGGCATCGTCCATCGCGTTGGATTCCATTGATTTCCGATATCGTAGAACGTCTGAAATCATGCGTGCCCCGCAAGCGCGACGAATTTGGCATTGCGGGGGCCGAAACCATTTCGGGCACGTACGGTAACCTTTTCAAAGCCAGTCCGGATTATGTGCGGACCCTCATCCGGATTATGCAGAAATTTCCCACACACCATCACTTCTTCGCAGGATCGGGAGACCCGGCCCCCATCCAAAAACTCCTGGAAGCCGCTGGACTGATGCCCCGCGTCCGATTCCTCGGATTTATGGACGACATTGCGAACCTCCTGGACATGACCGACCTCTACCTGAATACCTTTCCTGTTTCTGGCGGACAGTCGGTACTGGAACCGATGGCAGCCGCCAAGCCGGTTGTCATATTGCGGCACGCGGAGGCAACGCACTGTAATGCAGGAGCCGAGCTGGCCGGAATCGAAGAAGTCTCGGTTTATACCGAGGACGATTACGTGGAGCTGGCCGCAAGGTTGATCGAGAATCCGGCGTTACGCCGACAGTACGGCGAGAGACTGCAGGGACGTTTCCAAGAAAATTTCCGGCCGACGGATCTGGGGCCCAAGTACATGGATTTCATGAAGGAAGTCATAGAAGAATCAGGGCGTTAAATCATCCCGTTTGTTGCAGAATATAAGAAGGATGAGACGCAACCCAACCCGACTGCTTGCCATCGTATTGTTTACAACTCTCGTGAGCGCTTGCGGTGGTCCCGCCCCGCAAGACGAACCCATACCCGCAGCAGTCACCCCCTTCGCCCCAACACTGTCCAGGATTGCGACACCCGTCCTGGTTCCTGTCGCCCAGCTCCGTACTCTTGTCGATCGACGGCTGTCGGGGGAACTCTATTCCGAATCGCGCCAGATCACGACCGGCGTGACGCTCGACATCGTCCTCAATCGGCGCAACGCACCGATCACAATGGAGATGACCGGGGACACGCTGACAACGGAAGTGCCCCTCAACGTGAACGGGAGAGTAACTCTGGGACTGGGTCCGTTCAGCATCGGACGGCCCGAAGGATTCGACGCAGATCTGGACGTGCAACTCAAAACAGCAGTGAGACTGAATCCGGACTGGACGGTAGCTTCGGATTCTACCGTCTCAATCAACGTCCAGCGTGCCGAGATCACTGTGCCTGGATTGGAATTGAACGTATCGGCGATCATCGAGGAGATACTCCAGAGAAACTCCGAAAGAGTCGCGGCCCCTCTGGACAACTATCTCGCCGACCTCGATGTTCGAGGAATGTTGGAGCCGGTCTGGGAAGGCTTCGCCGAACCCATTCAGCTCACCGAGGACCCGTCGGTGTGGCTCCGTATTGAACCTGTCGCTTTCAATCTGTCACCGGCCGAAGCTTCAAGCGGAAACATGCGGTTCGATGTCGGTATGGAAATGTACATCGACTCCGTTGTCGGAGAGCGACCCGAGTCGTTGACGCTGGGACCGATACCGCAGCTGGGAGCGGCACCGGAAGGCACTGGTGCATTTCAGATTGCGATTCCGATCAGACTCGAATTGGATGAAGCGACGGAGGCTATCTCGGGTCAGATCGTTGGACGCGAGGATGAAATCGGAACAAGCGCTCGAGTTCGATGGCTGGGAATCGAATTATCCGGAAGCGATGACCGCCTGAGGGCCGCCGTCCGCTTCGAAGCAGATACGGGCCTGTGGTTTGTTGACGAATTGTCTGGAGAGATGGCGCTGGAGGGCCGTCCGTCCTATGACCGGGATACGCATACTCTGAGAGTGACGGGTGTCGACTATCAACTTGAGTCTGACAGCAGGCTCGCCTGGATTGCCGACCGATTGCTTCACCGGAGACTTCGGGATCGCATACAGGAGGCACTCGTGTTTCCGCTCGAAACGGTTATCGAGGATATTCGCGAGCGTCTCCAGAGCGAACTGGAAGGCATTTCGCTCAGCAGCTACGGAACCATGAACGCGCAGATTGACACACTGAGCCCGGAATCGGTTCGTGTGGACGGCTCGGTCTTAGAGCTTTTGATACGAGCGGACGGAACGATGGGTTTGAACCTGACCTTACCTGCCAACTAGAGTCTAGCCAACTGCGGAACCTATTATACCCTCGTCTGACTTCTGCGGTCCGCTCGCCTCTTGGCTCGCGCAGTCGCATTCGCGACACAAAAAAGATCTCCCGAGGGAGGTTCAGCCACTTCCTTGACCGGATGCCCCTTCTCGGCGACCTGCCGGATCGATTCCCGCCGGAACTCTTCCGTGTATCGCTGCTGTCTCATACTTACACTCCTGAGGTTGCCTCATTTTAGCCCTCACAAATGTCTACGAAAGTATGGGCATTCCATCGCGCCTTCCGAATAAACCCTTCTCCACTTCGCCAGCTTGTACGCACATCTCCAACGGAAACTTCCTTACAGCAAGTTACGAACGTCATGTAAGATCTTGATACTTGAACACACTGCAAAAAGGATGAGATAACTCATAAAGACTTAATGAGGTGGGAGTAGCGTGACTCGCTTTTCCCGCGTCCGCTCATTTATGAGTTGGGCGGACAAGCAAGAACGATGCGTCAGTGACATGCAGAACACATTGAGGCGAGTCCAATCGCGATAGGCTATTCCAAGGATCGGACGTTGAACAGGATCAAACATGCATGACTCCAATACGCGACGGTGTGCTGTATGCGGACGGGAGTATCAGTGGGAACCGCACAGGTACGATGGCGAATACATTCCGAGGTATCAGCTAAACGCATGTTCACCTTGCTATATGGGGAATTGGGATGGCTGGAATCCCCATTTCGAATCCAAGTTAGTTAAGCATCTCGAGTCAAAGGGCCTCCCTCTGCCCGAGAGGAACGAAAGAGGGTGGTTTCCGAGGGACTAATGACGCCCGACGATCTGAGGTTGCAAGATGAGCTTGAAGGATGAGATCGAAAAGCTAATCCAGGACGAACAGCGGAAGATCCGAGACCGCGACCGTGAGACCAAGAAGTACTACTCAAAGCTGCGAGAATGCTTTGCACCGCTCCGCAAACTGCTAGAACAACTAGTCGTTTCAATTGAAAAGCCTTACATCAAATCACGCATTGACGACCAGAAAGCAACTTTGGAAGTCGGACGTGAGGAGAATGGTCGTTTCTTGGCAGACGTGCGTTGGGAAATTGAACCACATTATTCTACAGACACAGCCGATCACGAGGAGAGCCTCTCACAACCTGTCGTATTCTCCATCGGGGAGACTCACTATTTCCGAATGGAGGATGAGGTCTTGGAGAACGCCGAGCGCTTCGATACAGATCATGCCGTCGTCGAGTACCTCATGAGGTGCATTGCTGAAAAGATTGCCCATTACCGCCATCTTCAGTCCTTGGTTCGTCCCACGGAATGAACAGCCGAATGTGGCCGCCCAACAAGGCAATGAAGCAGTCAGACCGTGAACGCGATAGGCACTGCAGCTTTTCTCAGGCACTGTCGGTTGGCGTCGCCCATCGCACGACCTGCAGCTTATTGCCGGACGGTTAGACGCACCCAGGAGGAGACAGTTGTTACTACAGATCGCACGTCGTGAGGACTCGGGTGTCAGGATCGAACGCAGATGAGGGTTGAAGAAGAATACGCAGACGTCCTCCAAAATATCGAGTCGGCCATCGTGGCCGTCTTCGATGCGGATCCGAAAGTGGCTGATCGCGATGTGCTCGCTGCGGTCGATGCGCTGACGAGAAGTTACATGCGTGACAAGGCCGGGCGTGGCACTGAAGCACCAGGGCCGCCCGGCCGGGCGCGAGCTGTGTATCAGCAATGTCGACGTATCTGCGAATGGCGCCTCGGTCGACAGTCCCTGAACGAGGGGGGAACCCAGTCAAGATGATCCTCAATTGGACGAACTATCAGTGTCAGAGATGATCCTGTGTCTGAAACGACTCCGGAAGTCCATTCGTTTGTGGCACTCAGAAGGAGGACGCCAAGGGTATCTGAGATACGTCCGTCAATTCCTTGACGATGCGGCCTCTCAATCGGGAGTCTAACAAGGCAATGAAGCTGCCAGTCCGTAGGTGTTCTTACGGGGAAGGACGTTATAGGTGAACATCAGTAGAATAGCGAGCCGTGTTTCCGGAAAGTGTATATCTCACCTGACAGCGCCCGAAAACGGACAGTTCGCGATTCACTTCGTAGATGGCTCCGCGCTCCTCATCGTACGGCTGCGAGGAGGTCTGGCTATCGACTTCATATCGCAGAACCGTTCCAGCGACTGCCCGGTCGCGGTTCAGCCCACGTCACGCCAACGCGAGTATCTCGACTTCATCAAGAAATACATCGTCCGCTTTGGCTTATCTCCCGCGGAATCTGACATTCAGCGGCACTTCCTTGTGTCTGCGCCCTCAGTGAATCAGATGATGCAGGTGCTTGAACGACACGGCTTTATCATGCGACAGCGGGGAGTGCCACGGTCGATCCGTCTGGTTGAGGCCACCGACTGTTCGGTCTGTGGAAGTACTCATCACGTAAAGGGCGCGGGCCCTGGAGGCATAACAAGGCGATGAACCCGCCGTCGCAGATTCGGGCCCCGCTGCAATTGCCTCGAATTTTAGTGCTGTCGGCCCGCAAAAACAGTTCGCTGGCGGCTCGGGTTATCGCCAATCCGTTATGCCGACAATCTCGCCTACGTAGGACTTGCCCATACTGCGCCAATGGCGTAGCATGAAGTGTGCTCATCGTTGAGACTCCGATCTTCACGAAACGGCTTCGCCAGGCTCTCGATGAGGAACAGTACCGCTTGCTTCAGGCAGCCCTGGTTGCTTCCCCTGACTTGGGTAAAGTTGTCCCGGGTGGTGGTGGCATCCGAAAGCTTCGTTGGGCAGGGAGTGGTCGAGGCAAGCGGGGTGGAGCCAGAGTTATGTATCAATGGTCGCAGACGCACGAAAGACTCTTGATGCTGTTCATCTTCTTGAAGAACGAAAGGTCAGATCTAAGCGCTCGACAGTTGAGGCAACTTCGCCGCGTCGTGGAGAGTGAATTGGAATGAAGAAGGAAATGTTTGAGGAACTGCTTGAGAGTGTCCGCCAAGGGGGTGAGATCCGGCGGGGCGAGCGCAAGCCTGCACGTGTCTTCGTAGCTGCAGAGCCGGATGCGCGAAAGATCCGCGAGTTGTACGGCCTCTCGCAGGAAAAGTTTGCCAATCTCATTGGCATTAGTGTGGCTACCCTACGTAATTGGGAGCAAGGCCGTCGAACGCCGGAAGGCCCGGCGAAGGTCCTGCTTCGGGTTGCGGCAAAACACCCGGAGGCCATTTTGGATGTTGTGCGAGAACGCAAAACACGAAAAACGGCATAACAAGTGGCTGCACCAAGAAGGCGGCCGCAGGTTATCTCTTGAATTCAATCGGAAGTGGCCGCCGCAAGTGAGCCACAATCCGTTAGGCGGTCGAGGTTCAAGCTCGGGGACAGAAGGTCAACTGACGATGAAAAAGCCACGGTCGCGTCGACAACTATCCCCGGATGCAAGGTTGAAGAATGCACGAAAATGGCTCGCCGAAAGACCCACTGAGGATCTGCTGAATCAGTATCGCCGTTGCTACCATGTGACGGAAATGGTCGCGTATGTCGAGCTTGTTCAACTGGGCTACGAAGACACTCTGAGAATACAGGCGTACGAAAGGGACGGCATCGCGTGGGGATATATGGTCGATGGGTATAGCGGTGACATGAAGGTCGTACCGAAAGGGATGCCAGAGTGGGAACTGCATCTGTACTGAGAACTGGATGTAGGAGCTCGGAAAAGAGCAGTCGCTCGTATGTTCCATAGCACACATCACTCGGAGGTCGCGGATGAGAGTCGACATTGACAAGCTTAGCGAGGAAGAACTTGTTGATCTCAACAACAGGATCGTCGAGCGGCTCAAATTCTTGGAGCACGCGCGAGCACACACAACAATGTTGGAGTTTCGAATTGGCGACCGCGTCACCTTTACCGCTGCTGGCCGTCCTCAAGTGGTTGGAGTTCTGACGAAATACAATCGAAAGACGGTAACAGTGATTAGCGACGATGGACGAAGATGGAACGTTTCACCCAGCTTCTTAGAGCGAACGCCTTCATCGGATCAGAAGTCAGCCGGTGGAAAAGTGATTCCGATCAAGAAGGGCTACCGTGAGTGAGCCGTCTAACAAGGGCGTGAAGCAGACGATCCTGCGGTGTCACGGCCCATGTGCGCACGTCCCGCGCCACCACGGCCTGCAGCTTATTTCCGAGCCGTTAGACGGATGGATCACCATGTGGAACCTAGATGATTCGGCGCTCTACTTCAAGCTATTGTGCGAGACCATACCCTACGCGTTCACATGGGGTGAAAAGGACCGCGAAAAGCGCGAGAAGATCAGGGCGGCAATAGCTTCTAAGTTTCCCAACGAGATTCCGCAAGCGCGATGGTGGGCGTTTCGGCTGTACGCAAAGAAAGGCGGGCACAACGGCTACGATGTCGAGAACATCCCGAAGCTGATCGTCGATGCTTTTAGTGGAACGCTGTTACGACAGGATGACTCGAGCTTCCATCAACTGGAGCTCTACGCGGACGACAAGGTCGGCAGGGTCGCGATGGTGCAGGTCCGTGGCGAAGCGTTTGAGGGCGGTGATTCCAGGAGGATCGAGATCTTTGGGCGGCGTGCGTAACCGCGCGTGGAAGATTCTGGCTGACGCATCGGCTCGCGCCGTGTTCGAGATCGAGTGCGTGCTCGCGGTCGCGCACCGGACATACGGGGCTACCATCCCACGGCATTAGAAACCGCGCCGTCGTCGTGTCCGATTGACTCACTCAAAGCAGCAAGAGAATCGAGCGATTTTTCGATTTCGGGTGAATTCGCCGGGGACAGGCCTCGCCATCATCCTAATGGCGAGGGTCGCCGGTCGTTCGGCCAGGATGGCCGTTTGAACGGACCGAGCACACTAGAGTCTAGCCAACTTCAGTCAACGCCAAGACATACGGGGCTACCATCCCACGGCATTAGAAACCGCGCCGTCGTCGTGTCCGATTGACTCACTCAAAGCAGCAAGAGAATCGAGCGATTTTTCGATTTCGGGTGAATTCGCCGGGGACAGGCCTCGCCATCATCCTAATGGCGAGGGTCGCCGGTCGTTCGGCCAGGATGGCCGTTTGAACGGACCGAGCACACTAGAGTCTAGCCAACTTCAGTCAACGCCAAGCGCTCTTTCGCAATTTGACGCATGGACCCGATCGCGGCCGGATCACTCGCGACACCTTCGAGAGCGGCCCGTGCAGCCTCAAGGTGTCCGAGAGACAGGAGAAGATCGAAGCTGAAAACACCGCCATGCTGCGGCCTCGGATCACGCCCGTAGTCTCCCTGTTCTTCTTTCGAACCCAACAGTAGATCGTCAATCAACCGTTCTACGACGTCACCCGGCAGGGAGGCATCTTCGCAAACCAATCCCGTGACGAACTCCAGCCGCAGATCACGCCCGGACGCCAGAATGTGGTTGACGACGTCGATGCGATCGTCGAGTTCACCAAGGAGCTGGATCGCGAAGGACGGCGTCTTGCCCCAATTCGCATCAAACCAGCGACCTTTGATCTCCTTGATCAATCCATCGATATCGGAATGCGAGTTCACCAGATAGGATGCAGCAAAGTAATCTCGGAAGGAACGATGGGACCAGTAATAGCGCTCTCCCGCGCCACGCAAGAACAAGCTATCGACTTCAGCGAACGCGCCGAAACGCGCGGCCGCGTCGCGAGCCTTGCCCTCATCGAAGCTGTGATGCACCCGAAAATATCGCGCTACAGTTTCTTCGAGCCAATCACGATGCAATATGGTCGCCGAACGGATTATTTCGAGCGCGAGAAATCCGAGCACACCTAGCGCATTCGTTAGAATATCCTCGCCGTACTCCTTGGCAAGGTTATGCTCCTTCCATCTCTCAAGACACTCCGTCACCATAGCGCCGTAAAGTTCTACGACCTTGGTCGAGAGAAGGCCTCCGTGTCTCTCATACAAAGCCAGCGCTACAGATAGGACCAGTGGAGACGACAATAAATTGGATTCGAGCAGATCATGATTCTGCTCAAGAAACCCTTGAGCGCCGTCGCCGAGCCACTGTCGAGCGGTCCGCTCTATTGAATCGGGTCGAAGAGGAAGAATTTCATAAACATCGAGGTCGGAGTACCGGAAGTGTTCGGCTGAAGTCGGCCGAGACGTGAGAACGAGCTGAGTCCTGGACCCGAAACCTGGATCTCCCTGAACACGTCCGATGAGATCCACCAGATCGGCGAGGTCCCTTGTGTTCTGAATCTCGTCCACACCGTCCAGCATGATCAGAAGACGAAGACCGGGTATTTCTGCAAGGTCGCTCAGAAACCCCGATGGCAACGATGTCTGTGCCCCTGAATCGTTGCTGTTTCGAATGGCGTTCAAAATCAGCTCTTCCACCGATCCCTCGCCGGAGGTCAGTTGATTGGCTCTGAGAAGAATCGGGAACAAGCAGTCGGAGCCGCGGGGACTCAAGCTCTTGCACGAAGTCATGGCCCTAAAGCTGAACAAACGGAGGAGGCTCGACCGGCCAGATCCAGCCTGACCCACCACAAGCAAGCTCCGATTGGATTTTCGAATGCGATCCAGCAGTTCGTCGATACTCACGCTATCGGTCTGGCCCACGCCTGAATCCATCGACAGGACCTTGAACGCAGTTGGCGAAAGCAGGTCCATGGCGCTCGTGTCACCTCTCGGAGCCAGGATCGGTTGAATGGGCTCCTCTGCAGTTGCCCTGATTGCCATCAGATGAGATCGAGCCGCGAACACCGTGCCCACGATACCCGTGCAATCGAACCACGGGGATTTTTCTTCGTGATTGCGGTCATGAATCGCCTGAATGTCCGGGAAAAGGTCTGAAAGAGTTGAAACCGGGATCGCCCGTCCCTCCAACTCGACTGACAGTCCCGCAGCCGTGTTGAGAATGGCACACACTCCTCCCGTGCGCAGGTTCAACACAGGTGCTCCGCTGAGTGACGAATCCCGAGGTGCTGACTTGAGTTTAAGAGTCGCCCCCCCCGCCTCCAATCCCTCAAGCAAAAGGCACACAGCCTTGCCACTCCCTGCGTCCGAGAAACCGCAGACGTACAAGGTGTCGTCCGGACGGAAAGATTCAAACAAATACGCGCATGGATGATCCTTGAGATCCGTTTCGAGAATGGCGAGATTAGGACTGGGACTGGCGCCGTAGCGGATCACCCGCGCCCCGTAGCGCTGGCCACCCCAGTGGACATCGACCTCCGAGGTTGGGTAGTCTCCGCTTTTGGCGTCCTCGATCACATGCGCACACGTCAGTACGAGACCTGGCGCGATAAAGAAACCGGTTCCCCTTCGTCCGCTTACCTCAACACGCACGGTGCAGTCGATGAGGAAATTCTGGATATCGGAAGAGTTACTCATTCGCTATGCTCGAAATCCGTATCAGAATCGGCTCACGCCGCCATGCAGGGATTCTCGAAGGCTTCATACCACTCAGTCGTGTGTACATCGTCGGTCATTACCAAACCGCGGACGCTATCAGGTTCCTTCAACGACTATCATCTGAGAACTGGCGGCTCGATGTCGAAGCTGCTTCGGAACCCGGTACTCTTCCGAAGACCACCATGCCTTCGCCTGAGAAACGCTGTCGAATTCGAGAATCACCATACGAGAGGGATTCCAATCACCTTCGAGCGTTTCGAGGATCCCGCCACGGACGGCGTACCGCCCACCATACGCTTCAATAGTAGGTGATACGAGCGTTTTGTATTTCTCAAATTCTTCAGGATCGTGTACTTCAATCTGGACCACAACGTAGGCGGACATGAAAAAACTCCTGCCGTTGCCAGGTGGGTACGCCGGATCAGGGCACGCTGAAAAACCCGAAACCGCGTTCGTCCCTGTGTGGAACGAACGGACCATTTTCCAACTTGAAGCGGACGGAATAACCATTCGGTTTCTCCCGAAGAGTCACGGTCATGGAAAACGATCCGGTATCCCCGGGGGCAAGAATCGAAGGGACAACAGGGATCTCCAGCGTCGCCGGAAAGCGGCCCGTCGTATCTTCAGCACGGATGACCGCCACCACATTTTCGACTCCGTCCGAACTCACATTGGTCACCCGGCCGTCAACGGAAAGCGTGTTGCCGTTTAATCGCTGCTCCAGTTCGTCGAGTATGAAGGGTTCCGTCCCATCCTCCGTTGGAGGGACCAGAACGTCTAAGTAGCGGTCTTCCATCGGCAGAATGAGTGAAGAAAGATCCGTCACTGAAAACAAGACGATACCCACGATAACCAGACCGATAAAGGTCCCTGAAATTATCCGCAGGTAATCGAATCTCGGCTTGGAACCGGGAAGGTCGAGGGAAAACTGGGGATCGTCACCGACTTCCTCATCGCGAATTTCATCCCCGGTATTCGCTCCGGGCTCATCACCCTGAGCTTTAAGGGGAGGAGCCTTGGGATCGGTTTGCTCGTGGGGATTCTCATCCATGGTCTAATCATACTCCCAAAGTCGAGCAAATCCGGAACTGACAGTAACAGGATTTTCAACACGAAGACACGAAGATAACGAAGCTTGGATTTCCAGACCCAGACCGTTTCGTTACTCTCCGATTCCTTCCTGTCTTCGTGTTGAATCCGAGCACTGAATGCCCTTACAGGGCGCTGCAACTTCGGGTTAGACCAGCAGAGGGGCCATCACCAGAGACACGATGGACATAAGCTTGATGAGAATATTCATCGACGGTCCGGACGTGTCTTTGAAGGGATCGCCCACCGTATCTCCGACTATTGCAGCCATGTGCGCGTCCGATCCCTTGCCACCCAGGTTTCCGGCTTCGATGTACTTCTTGGCGTTGTCCCAGGCACCTCCACCGTTCGACATCATAATTGCAAGCAGAACACCGCTTACAGTGGCGCCCGCCAGGAAACCACCTAAGGTTTCGGGACCAAAGCCGAAGCCGATGACAACAGGGGTCACCACGGCAAGTAGACCCGGAAGGACCATTTCGTTAAGCGCAGCTGTAGTTGCAATGTCCACGCAGGTGGCATTGTCGGCCTTTGCAGTACCTTCCATCAAACCGGGTATTTCGCGAAACTGGCGGCGCACTTCATTGACCATCTTAAAGGCGGCCCGGCCGACGGCACTCATCGTTAACGAGGCCAACACGTAGGGCATAACGCCTCCCAAAAAAAGACCAATGACCACGTTAGCTTCGGTCAGGCTGATGGTTGTCAGGTTGACTGTCTGCGTATACGCCGAAAACAGCGCAAGAGCAGTCAAGGCCGCCGATCCGATCGCAAAACCCTTACCGATGGCAGCCGTCGTGTTGCCCAAAGCGTCCAGACGGTCCGTAATTTCACGGATCTCGGGACCAGCGGCCGACATCTCCGCGATGCCACCCGCATTGTCCGCAATCGGGCCGTAAGCATCGACAGCCATCGTTACACCAATCGTGGACAGCATGCCGACCGCCGCGATCGCGATTCCGTACAAACCGTTCAGGCTGAACGACACCCAAATCGCAGCGCAGATAGTCAGAATCGGCAGTAATGTGCTTTCGAATCCGACAGCAAGCCCGCTAATGATGGTCGTCGCCGGGCCGGTCTGACTGGCTTCGGCGATCTTCACAACGGGTCTGCCCGAGGTGTAGTACTCGGATTCAAAACCAATCAACACGCCCGCGATGAGACCGGCCAGCACCGCCCAGAACGCCGAAAGCTCACCCATCACGTTATTCACGATCGCAAAGGCAGCGACCAGAAACAGTGCGCCGGCCAGGTAAGTCGGCATGTGGAGCGCACGTTCAGGGTTCATTTTCTTAAAAATACCGATAGAAAAAACACCGATCAGCGAACACCCAAGTCCCGCCATGATCAGAAGAAGCGGCAAAGCCATCGAATTGAAATTGTCACCGAGCGAGGCACCGAGCGCCATAGTCGCAATGACGGAACCAACGTACGACTCGAACAGGTCGGCACCCATTCCCGCAGTGTCCCCAACACAATCACCGACGTTGTCAGCAATCGTGGCCGGGTTTCGCGGGTCGTCCTCCGGAATCCCCGCTTCCACCTTACCTACGAGATCAGCACCAACATCAGCGCTCTTGGTGAATATGCCTCCGCCGACGCGTGCGAAAAGGGCAATCGAACTCGCACCCATCGCAAAACCGTTGATGATTGCCGGATCTTTAGTGACCATATACCAGATCCCGAGTCCCAACAGGCCAAGCGAAGCCACGGAAATTCCCATGACCGCCCCACCGTTGAAAGCTACGGTCAGGGCCGCACTCGTACCGCCATCCTTGGCTGCCTGTGTTGTCCTCACGTTAGCCCGTGTGGCCGCCTTCATCCCGAAGAATCCAGCTATCATCGAAAACGCCGCACCCGTCAGGAAAGCAACGCCCGTCCATATGCTGAGCATGAGGCTCAAGGCGATAAAGAGCACCGCGACGAAAATCGACACGATCGTGTACTCGCGTTTGAGAAACACCATCGCTCCCAGATGGATACTGTCGGCGATTTCCCGCATTTGCTCCGTCCCAGCCGGCATGCGGATAATTCGCATATAGATGAAGCCAGCCATTGCCAGACCGACCAGGCCAAGGATGGGAGCGATTTGTGTCAGTTCCTGCATTGATTTCCTCCGAAATCGAAAACCGCCGGGCACTGCGGCCCATGCAACGGCATCTCACCGAACTTGCTTGAGTCGAAAAGTTTTGCTGTAGGAGAGCTCTCTCAGGTCACAAAAAGCTCATTACCGAAACAAGCCCCATTTTCTAAGGAAAATGGGGCTGTTCAACATTCAGATCATGTTCAAGGGTGACTACTCTTTCTCCTCCGCGGCCTTTTCGCCCTTCGAGTCTTCAGATTCCGTGGTGTCTTCGGCCTTCTTCACCTCTTGACCGCTTCCTAGAAGTTCGATTACGGCAACATCGGCACCATCACCCACTCGCGGCCCCAACCGGACAATCCGGCTATAGCCGCCAGGTCTGTCGCTGAATCTCGGTGCAATCGTATCGAATACTTTCTTGGCGGTGGAATCATCGAGCAGATACGCGCTCACCTGCCTTCGGGCATGTAGCGTGTCGCGTTTTCCGAGCGTTATCATTTTCTCCGCAAGAGGTCGCAGTTCCTTCGCCTTCGGAAGAGTGGTTACCAATCGTTCATGTTGCAGAAAGGACGTTACAAGGTTACGGAGCATCGCACGCCGGTGCGACGGATTCCGGCCCAGTTTCCTTCCAGCTATCTTGTGCCTCATACTTACCGAGCTCCTACGGGGAACAGGGAACGCTCACTTTCCTTACTCGACGTTCTGCTCCAGGACAACGCCGGAGCCGGAAGGACGACCTTGCTCGTCCAATCTCATTCCAAGTCCCAAATTCATCGAGGACAGGATTTCCTTGATTTCGTTCAACGACTTGCGGCCAAAGTTCTTCGTTTTGAGCATTTCGGCTTCAGTTCGCTGCACCAGTTCCCCGATCGTCCGGATGCTGGCGTTCTTCAGGCAGTTGTAAGAACGTACTGAGAGCTCCAATTCTTCGACCGACTTGTTCAGATGCTCCATCACGCCGTCGTGCTTCACTTCGGCCAACTCTTCTTCGGGCTCGTCCTTTTCTTCAAACTGAATAAAGATCTGCATGTGATCCTTTACCAGTTTGGCGGCGAGTCCAAGCGCGTCCGTGGGCGTGATCGCGGCATTCGTCCACAACTCAACTGTAAGCTTGTCGTAATCGGTCACCTGCCCGAGCCGCGCCGCTTCGACAAAGTGGTTCACCTTCCGAACCGGGGAGTGCACCGAATCAACCGGAATGAAACCCACGCCCAGATCTTCGTCGAAGTTCCGGTCCGCCGAAACATAGCCGCGACCGTTTTTGATCCTCATCTCAAGGTTCAACAAACCGCCTCCGCTAACGGTTGCTAAATAGACGTTGTCGTCGAGAATTTCGACTTCAGGACCATGTTCGATTTTCTTCGAGGTATATACACCCTCTGCGCTAGCCTTCAGGAAAATTGTCGTCGGCTCGTCGCTGTGAAGCTTTATCGGAATCTGTTTCAGGTTCAGGATGATATCGGTGGCGTCTTCTACGACACTGGGAATCGACGAAAATTCATGCAGTACCCCGTCCATCTTGACAGCAGTCACCGCCGCTCCTTCTATCGACGAAAGCAATACCCGCCTGAGCGCATTACCAATCGTCGTCCCGAAACCTCGCTCGAACGGTTGTGCGCTAAACACGGCGTAGCTCTCAGTAGCCGTATCGGGGTCCATGACCAATCTCTTCGGTTTCTGGAAACCTTTCCAAAGCATGTATATTTGACCTCGGTATTGTCTTCCGGTCTGCGACATCTTTGCCGAGACCGAGTCGGTGTCTGATTATTTCGAGTACAACTCGACAATCATGTGTTCTTCGATTGGCATCGTGATGTCTTCACGTTTAGGCAGCGCCAAGACCTTGCCGGTCATGGAATTTGGATCGACTTCCAACCAGGCTGGAATGGCCTGGCTGATCTCCAAAGCGCTCAGGATTTGAACGTTTTTCTGGGACTTTTCCTTGACCCTCACCTCGTCACCCACACGTACCAGAAAAGAAGGAATGTTGACCTTCCTGTTATTGACACGAATATGGCCATGACGAACGAACTGCCGGGCCTGCGCGTGCGACGCGGCAAGTCCAAGCCGGAGCACAACATTGTCAAGACGCCGCTCCAGTTGAGAAAGAAGGTTTTCGCCAGTAACACCTTTTTGGCGGACGGCTCGCTCGAAATACAAATGGAATTGGCGCTCGAGAATGCCATACATCCGCTTGACCTTCTGTTTCTCCCGAAGCTGCAGACCGTACCCGACAATCTTCGCTCTGCGATCCCGGCCATGTTCTCCAGGGATATAATTGCGTTTCTCGATACCACACGACGGTTTGAAACAGCGTTCGCCCTTGAGAAACAACTTCATCCCTTCCCGACGACATAGCCGACAAACTGGACCCGCGTATCTAGCCAATGAATCTTCCTCCGTTCATGGATCTCATTCCTACTATCCGATCACACCCGCCGCTTCTTCGGAGGCCGGCAACCATTGTGCGGCATCGGCGTGACATCTCGGATCGTGCGAATTTCCAAACCCGCGCTCTGCAAACCTCGAATCGCCGAATCCCGGCCGGACCCCGGACCCTTGACACTCACTTCGATCGTCCTCATACCCACATCCCGCGCCTTCTTAGCAGCCGTCACCGACGCCTGCTGGGCGGCAAACGGCGTACCCTTACGGGAACCCCTGAACCCGAGAGATCCGGCGCTGGACCAGCACACGACGTTCCCATCGGTGTCGGAAATCGTTACGATCGTATTGTTAAACGTCGCCTGAATATAGGCGTGTCCAGCAGGAACGATCTTCTTTTCGCGCTTTTTCCCTGTTCTCTTCTTCCCTTTGGCCATCAATAACTCCTAGTGATCGGCAACAAGCGAGGACCTCCACTCATATGCTCGTCACTTGTCACGCGTCTCTAATCACTACGTCTTTGCGGTCGCTTTCCTCCGGACCGACACAGCACCGCGCTTCGGCCCCTTCCGAGTACGAGCGTTCGTGTGGGTTCGCTGCCCTCTCGCCGGTAATCCTCGCCGATGCCTGAAGCCTCTGTAAGATCCGATTTCCATCAAACGCTTGATGTTGACGGAGACTTCTTGTCGAAGATCGCCTTCAACGATGTAATCGTCTTCAATGAGTTTCCGGATCTTTGTCGTCTCTTCGTCATTCAAGTCGCGCACTTTCCGGTCCGGACTGATGCCGGCATCGGTGACGATTTTGGTCGCCAATGACCTGCCAATTCCGAAGATATAGGTCAAGCCAATCTCAATTCTCTTGTTCAGCGGAAGATCGACTCCAGCTATTCGTGCCATAAAAAATCCTCTAAAGTTAAGAGTCATGAGTCATGGACCCTGAATCCAGACTCATCTCTTAACTGGTCACTCTTGACTCTTAACTATCCCGTTCATCCCTGGCGCTGTTTGTGTTTTGGGTTGGAACAAATGACACGGACAACGCCACGCCGGTGTACCAACTTACACTTGTCACAGATTTTTTTTACCGATGCCCTTACTTTCATAATTTCTTCCCGTTTTCAGCTTTCAACCGAGGACCCAACGCTACTTATACCGATACACAATCCGACCTCGCGTGAGATCGTAAGGCGACAACTCCACGGCCACCCGATCGCCAGGAAGTATGCGTATAAAGTGCTTCCGCATCTTTCCCGAAATGTGCGCTAGAACCTGATGCTTGTTCTCCAGTTCTACCTTAAACATCGCGTTGGGAAGGTGCTCGACGACCGTGGCCATCACTTCAATCGCGTCTTCTTTCGGCAAACCTGGCTAGTCTCCCTGACCGACGGGAAGTCCGATAGTCGACACCAGGTCTTCAGAAACCTGATCAATCGCTCCCATCCCATCGATTTGATGATAGACGCCGAGTGACCGATAGTACTCCACCAATGGCTCGGTTTCGGCTCTATAGGTCCGCATGCGGTCCCGAATCACATTTTCTGTATCGTCGGGTCGCTGCATCAAACTGCCCCCACATATGTCGCAAACGCCTTCTTGTCTTGGAGGTCTACTATCAACATTGTAGATCGCCCCGCACTGTCCGCACGTGCGACGTGCTGTCAAACGCTTCACCACGAATTCGGTATCCACCCCAAGCCCGATGACCAGCAGATTGTCGCCCGTTTCGAGCCGAGCTCCGAACATCTCTGCCTGGTTTAGGTTTCGCGGATACCCGTCAAGTATGAACCCCCCGGCGCAATCGGGAGCGGCAATACGCTCGACAACGATGCCGTTCACAAGCTCGTCATTCACAAGCTCTCCCGCTTCAAGGACATTCTTGGCTTCAACTCCAAGCGGCGTCTTTCGCCGAACTGCGTCCCGGAGCATGTCTCCAGTTGAAATCTGGGGAAGCCCCAACTGCTCTGTCACGGCCTTAGCCTGGGTTCCCTTACCGGCTCCCGGCGGTCCCAGCAGGATGACGACATTCCTCGCCATTACGAACTGCGCCTCCCCCGAACACGGCCCTTCTTCAGAAAACCGTCATAGTGACGCATGATGAGCTGGGATTCGATTTGCTGCACTGTATCCATCGCCACGCCAACAACGATCAACAATGAGGTGCCCCCAAAGTAAAACGTCACCTGAAGACCTTGCGTAACAAACTGCGGCAGCGCCGAGTCCAGGCCTGGCCCCACGAACGGTATATTCTGCACGTGGAAACCGGTCATCATGAACTCGGGAAGGATTGAAACCAGAGACAGGTACAAGGCCCCTACCAGGGTCAATCGGGTCAAAATTGTGTTCAAATATTCAGCCGTGCGCCTGCCCGGACGGATGCCCGGGATAAAACCCCCGTACTTGCGCATGTTGTCCGCCACTTCGTTGGGATTGAAGATGATGGACGTGTAGAAGTAACAGAAGAAGATAATCGCGGATACGAAGAAAAGATTGTATAGAGGCTCACCGAAGGTCAGCGCACTGCTGACTCCCTGCAGAAACCTGTTTTCACTCATCACCAGACCAAAGGTTTGCGGGAACGTCAGGATCGAAGACGCGAAGATAACCGGAATCACTCCGCCGGTGTTGACCTTCAGGGGCAGGTGCGTCGATTGCCCGCCCATCACGCGCCGCCCGACAACTCGCTTCGCATACTGAACCGAGATCCTGCGTTGACCTCGCTCCACCATCACGATGAAAGCTACGACAGAAACCATCAAACCCAGGAGAAGGATCAGCGTCAATACCGACCACTCGTTAGTACTCAACTTGTCGAAGATCTCACTGATGGCGCTGGGCAACCCGACAATAATGCCCGCGAAGATAATCAGCGACATCCCATTTCCGATTCCTCGTTCCGAGATCTGCTCGCCAAGCCACATGATGAAGGCCGTGCCGGTGGTCAATGTGAGCATCGTCATGAGAACGAAGGTGAGTCCCGGATTGATGACGAATTGCCCGTCGCGCTGTAGTGCGTATGCAATACCGCCGGACTGAACCGCGGCTAACACGATCGTGAGGTATCGGGTATAGGTTGTGATCTTGCGTCGCCCCAGCTCACCTTCTTTTTTTAATTTCTCCAGGTAGGGCCAAACCACCGTCAGCAACTGTAAGATGATCGACGAGGTGATGTAGGGCATGATCCCTAGAGCGAAGATCGTCATACGACTGAAATTGCCCCCGGAAAAGAGATCAAAAAATCCCAGTACGGTACCCGAAGCGGTCTCGGCAAAGAAGACCTCGAGGGCGGCAAAATCGACTCCCGGCGTCGGGATAAAAGCGCCGATACGGTAGACGGCCAACATGCTCAGCATGAAGAGAACCCGTCTACGCAGATCCGGAACGTTAAAAACATTTTGTATAGCGTCGATCAACGGGCTACGACCTCGCAGGTTCCACCGGCAGTCGTAATTTTTTCTTCGGCGCCTTTCGTGAAGTGCTGCGCTATAAGATGCAACGGGCGTTCAATGGCGCCTCCGCCCAGGACTCGAAGACCATCCTTTCCCAGCTTACGTACGATACCTGCGGCGACAAGCTCATCTGCACCTATCTTGGCTCCGGCTTCGACGTCGCCCAAGCGGATCAAATCGCCGACATTTACGGTCGAATGTTGCTTCTTGAAAATGGCATTTGTGAAACCACGCTTAGGTAGCCGCCGATGCAAGGGCATCTGGCCGCCCTCAAATCCACGCTTCGAATGGTATCCCGACCGCGAGCGCTGACCCTTATGGCCCCGGCCCGCTGTCTTGCCGGTGCCCGAGCCCATGCCCCGGCCAATCCTCTTTCTCTGGCGTGTGGCGCCGGGATTCGGCTTTAGGTCGTTAATTCCACTCATTCTTCCGTCCTTAACACTGCCTAGTCGACGACGCGGACCAGATGCGGCACCTTGGCAATCATTCCCCGCACGTCGGGCGTGTCCTTAAGTTCGCGAACCGCGTTCAAACGCCGTAATCCAAGCCCCTTGACGACACGCTTTTGATCCCTGCTGAATCCGATAACGCTCCGATAATACTGAACCTTCAACATTGACGACTTTTTCTTCCGGCCAGCCATTATCCGGTCAACTCCTCAACGGCCTTGCCCCGCAAACGGGCAACGTCCTTAGGGTTTTTCAACGACTTCAATCCCTCAAAGGTAGCTTTGACAACGTTGTGAGGGTTCGCCGTTCCGATCGACTTCGTGAGAATGTTGCTGATGCCGGCTGCCTGCACGACGGCACGCACAGCGCCTCCCGCGATCACACCCGTTCCTTCCGCCGCCGGTTTCAGCAGAACGCGACCGGCACCAAAGACACCAACGACCCGGTGGGGTGTCGTGTTATTGATGATCGGCACGCTGATCAAATTTCGTTTGGCGATCTCAATACCTTTGCGTATGGCAGCGGGCACTTCTTTGGCCTTACCGTTGCCGTACCCGACGCGGCCTTTTTCATCGCCGACAACGACCAGCGCGCTGAAACTCAGATTCTTGCCGCCCTTGACAACCTTGGTGACACGATTGATGGAAACAACCGTATCCGTAAACCCGTCGCCTAGTTCGTCTCTGGGATTCCTTGATCTCGGATTTCCTGATCTGGGATTTCCTGATCTGGGATTTCCCCCTCCCGGATTCATATTTCTCTGATTTGCCACCGATGCTCCTCTTAGAATTTCAATCCCGCTTCGCGAGCCGACTCCGCGAGCGCTTGAACCCGCCCGTGATAAATGTATCCGCCACGATCAAAAACGACGCCATCCACGCCTTTGCCTTTTGCCCGTTCCGCGATTAAACGTCCAACCGCCTTGGCAGCCTGTACATTGCCGCCGTTTGACAAGTCCTTTTTGGCTTCAGCTTCGTTTGATGCGGCAGAAGCGAGTGTCACCCCACTCCCATCATCAATCAACTGGGCATAGATGTTCTTGTTGCTCCGGAAAACAGCAAGGCGCGGTCGTCGGCCCGATCCAGCGATTTTCTTCCGGATCCGGCTATGGACGCGGCTTCGAAAATCGTAACGTGATACCAATCGTGCCATTAAGCTGCAGCGCCTCCAGCGGTCTTGCCGGCCTTCTTCTTCAAAACCTCGCCAACGTAACGAATCCCTTTATTCTTGTACGGATCCGGCTTTCTCAAACTGCGAATAACCGCAGCCACCTGGCCAACTTGCTGCCGGTCTACACCGGAAACCGTCAATCGGGTCTGCTTCTCTACCTTGACCTCGATACCCTCGGGAATCGGATATTCAATCGGATGAGAGAAACCGAGACTGAAGATCACGGACTGACCTTTCGTTTCGGCTCTGAATCCTATGCCAACGATATCCAGTTCCTTGGTAAAACCCTGGAAAACTCCCTGAACGGCATTGGCGGCCAGCGCGCGCGCCAGACCATGAAAAGCCCGCTGCGGCCCCGTATCATCACTCCGCGAAAATACCAGTTCGTTGTCGTTCTGCTTACAAGCGATTCCCTGTGGAATGGGAGAGGTCGTGCTACCCTTCGGTCCCGACACCTGAATCTCGCTTGTTCCGATCTGAACCTTGACCTTCTCAGGGATGGGAATGGGATGTTTTCCTATTCGTGACATAACTTAATGTTCAATAAACATCGCAAAGGACTTCTCCGCCGAATCCTTTTTTTCGAGCAACCTGGCCCGTCATTACGCCGCTGGAAGTGCTGAGAATGTTGATTCCTAGGCCCCCAAGCACCCTCGGAATGTCCCTGTTGCTCACATAGACTCGGCAGCCCGACCGACTGACCCGCTTGAGTGACGTAATCACATCCTCGCCCTTGGAGCCGTATTTCAGAGTCACCGTCAGGGCAAGCTTGCCCTCAACTTCAGCACATTTGTAAGTGGTGACATATCCCTCTGCCTTCAGTATCCGCGCGATTTCGACCTTGAGATTCGAGGCTGGGATCAGCACTCTCTCGTGTCGCGCCTGCAATCCGTTGCGGAGTCGGGTCAACATGTCTGCAATTGGATCAGTCATTTTCTTTCACCCTCACCAACTTGACTTCACCACTCCGGGAATCTCGCCTGCTAGAGAAAGACTCCGGAAACAAATCCGACAGAGCTGAAACTTGCGCATAAAACCTCGAGGACGCCCGCACCTCTTGCACCGATTCCGGTAACGGACAGTAAATTTCTTCTTCTTAGCTTCCTTGGCCACTGATGACGTACGTGCCATTCAATCTCCTACTGTTGACGAAACGGCATTCCCAGCAAACGGAGTAATTCCCGTCCCTCATCGTCGGTTTTAGCCGTAGTAACGAGTGTCACGTTCATGCCCTTGATCTTGTCGACCTTGGAATAGTCGACCTCCGGAAATATCAACTGATCCTGCAATCCCAGCGTGTAATTACCTCTACCATCGAAAGAACGCGTCGGTATACCCCGAAAGTCACGCACACGAGGCAGCGCCAGGCTTATGAGACGATCGACGAACTCATACATCCGCTCTCCCCTCAACGTCACGGCCGCACCGATGGGCATCTTTTCGCGCAATTTGAAATTGGCGATCGACTTCTTCGCATGCGTAATGATCGGACGCTGACCTGTAATCGTTCCGAGCTCATCGACTGCCGAATCGAGAATCTTACTGTTTTGAATCGCCTCGCCGAGCCCCATGTTTACGACAATCTTCTCCAGGCGAGGCACGGCCATAACGTTTGCGTATTTGAAATGCTTGATCAGAGCGGGAACGACTTCGCTTTTATATTGTTCTCTCAGTCTTGACAAGTTCGTACTCCCGCCTAACCCAATGCGTTTCCGCACTTCTTACACGTTCGCTCCCGCCGTCCGTCCGCAAGCACAGTCATACCAATGCGGGTACGCTCCTTGCAGTTCTTGCAAACAAATGCGACGTTCGATATATGAATTGAGGCTTCCTTCTCGACGATGCCACCTTTGATGTTCTTCTGAGGGTTGGGTCGTGTGTGACGCTTGATCATTTGCACGCCCTCGACAACAATCCGCTGCTTCTGCGGAATGACAATCAGCACCCGGCCGGTCTTCCCGCGGTCCTTACCCCGAAGAACATAAACTTCGTCGTTTTTTCTAATCGGAGTAATCCCCGGCATCAAATTACCTCCGGAGCCAGTGAAACAATCTTCATAAATTGCTTCTCACGAAGCTCCCGGGCCACTGGCCCGAAAACACGGGTACCGATGGGCTCGCGCTGCTCGTCTATCAACACGGCAGCGTTCTGATCAAATCTGATATGAGTACCGTCCTTCCGGCGATGCTCTTTACACGTCCGCACAATCACTGCCTTCACCACAGTGCCCTTCTTGACGTTGCTTGCCGGGCTGGCCTCTTTCACCGACGCGGTTATGATGTCCCCCAAGCCCGCATGCCTTCCTACCGAACCACCCAACGGCAATATGCAGGCGATTTTTTTCGCGCCTGAATTGTCAGCCACCTCAAGGACGGTTCTCATTTGAATGCTCATAGCAATTACCTTGCGCTACACGCCCCGAGAGGACGAGGGCTGCACGATCTCCCGAAGGCGCCAACGTTTGTGCTTGCTCACCGGCCGTGTCTCAACGATCCGCACCACGTCGCCGGTGTGAGCCTTACCTTCCTCGTCATGGACAAGGAACTTGGACCGGCGGGCAATGATTCGCTTATACAGCGGATGCTGCACACGCCGACTTACCTCGACCACGATGGTTTTCTGCATCTTGGTCCGCGTAACGACACCGACTTTTTCCTGCCGATGGCGGACCCTGCCGGTCTCTTTCGATTGACTTGTTTCCTCTACCATTTCCTAGCCATGTTTAGTCAATGCCCCAAAATAGTGCACTCTTACGCCTGCCTGGATTAATCGCCCTTCTGTTCCTCCACCCGATTCTCCCGAAGCAAAGTCAGCACGCGCGCCCGGTCCCGGCGGAGTTCCCGCATCTTCTTGAGCGCCTCGGCTTGCCCCATCGTAAACTGGAATCGGAGCCGAAAAGATTCTTCCGACATTTCTTCCTTCCGGTCAGTGAGCTCTTCGACGGAAAGGTCCTTCAATTTATTGAGACGATCCGTCGACTTCATGAGGATGTCTCCTCTGTAGTACGTTCCATGCGCGCGACAAATTTCGTCCGAACCGGGAGCTTTTGCGCGGCCAGGCGCATGGCCTCGCGCGCCACTGATTCGGGTACGCCCTCCATCTCATACAGAATTCGACCGGGCTTTACAGGCGCCACCCAGTATTCGGGTGCGCCTTTCCCCTTGCCCATCCGTGTTTCCGCGGGTTTTTTTGTCACAGGCTTGTCCGGAAATATTCGGATCCACACCTTTCCTCCACGCTTTACCGAACGCGTCATCGCAACCCGTGCTGCTTCGATCTGACGATCTGTGAGCCACGCCGCATCCAGCGTTTTCAGTCCGTAGTCTCCGAATTCCAAGCTCGACCCGCGCCAGGCCTTGCCCTTCATCCGACCGCGCTGTTGCTTGCGGTGCTTGACTTTTTTCGGCATCAACATACGAACAATTCCTCAAACAAGCTCAATTCTAAAGCTCAACAGGACCCGGTTTCGTCGACACTTTCGACAGGATATCTCCCTTGTACGTCCAACACTTCACGCCGATTACGCCGTAAGTGGTATAGGACTCTGCAAAACCATAGTCGATGTCCGCGCGGAGCGTGTGCAGCGGAAGCTGGCCCTGCAGATACCATTCCGACCGTGCTATTTCCGCGCCATTCAGCCGGCCGCTCACCCGCACCTTGATACCCTTCGCACCGAATCTCAGCGCCGAATCGACGGCCTTACGCATTGCCCTGCGAAACGCAATTCGTTTCTCAAGTTGCATCGCGATGGATTCGGCAACTAACTGCGCATCCAATTCGGGCCTGTGGATCTCCTGAATATTGATGTAGACCTCGCGGTTCGTCTGCTTCTGGATGTCACCCTTGAGCCTGTCGATCTCCGAACCCTTACGGCCGATGATGATGCCGGGACGGGACGTATAGATCGTGATCCGAAGCTTGTTCGCCATCCTCTCGACTTCAATGCTGCTGACGCCTGCATGGGAGAGCTGCTTCTTCAGCCTCCTCTTTAGATCCAGATCTTCGTGAAGCAGCCTGCCGTATTCCTTCGTAGCAAACCACCGCGATCTCCACGGCTTGGTAATCCCGAGCCGAAACCCGTACGGATGTGTCTTTTGACCCATTAACCCCTCGTTTCGCAGTGACGAGTGAAGAGTGACAGGGGCAGGGACGGCCCTCGCGCATCACGCGTCACTGGCCATTTGTCACTCATTCCTTTTCCCCCAACTCAATCGTGATATGGCTCATCCTTCTCTGGTAGCGAAAAGCCCGTCCCATCGGAGCCGGACGGATGCGTTTCAGCCGCGGCCCTTCATTAATGTAAGCCTTTTCGATGAACAGCTTATCGACATCAATCGTTTCTGACTGCTCTGTCGCATTGGCCACCGCGGAGCGAACAACCTTTTCAATCGGCTCCGTGGCACGCTTATTCGTGAACTGCAACGTCATAAAAGCATCGTTCACATTTTTGCCGCGGATAAGGTCCACCACCAGACGGACTTTCTGAGGCGACATGCGTATGAACCGTGCTGTAGCTTTTGAAATCATGCTTTCTTCTGTGAGTGCGCTGGTGGCTATCAGGAGCCGGCGCCTGTTAGCAATTCCCAGCGTGGGGCTCACCGCCCATCGATGGTTTCCCCATGCACAAACGCACATCCCAATAATGTGCGGTCGTAGACCTCAGCTTCACTATCGTGGCGTCACTGCCTTGCCGCCGGCCGAATGCCCACGGAACGTCCGAGTCGGGGCGAATTCCCCGAACTTATGGCCAACCATATTTTCTGTGACGTAAACCGGTATGAATTTCTTCCCGTTGTGTACGGCAATTGTATGGCCCACCATCTCGGGTGTCACAGTTGAGCGCCTGGACCAGGTCTTGTGCACCTTTTTTTCGTTCCGGGCATTCATTCCCGCAATCACCTTCTCCAGATGATCGTCGATAAAGTAGCCCTTCTTGACCGATCGTCCCATAAAACCTACTTCTTCCTCTTGACGATAAACTTGTCGGTCCGCTTGTTGTTGCGTGTCCGATAACCCAAGGTCGGTTTGCCCCAGGGCGTCATGGGATTATTACCCTTGACGCGTCCTTCTCCACCCCCATGGGGATGGTCCACCGGGTTCATGACCACGCCTCGCACGGTAGGTCGAACGCCACGGTGTCGCATCCGGCCGGCCTTGCCGAGGCTGATGTTTTCGTGATCCAGGTTGCCCACCTGTCCCACCGTAGCGGTGCAATTGACAGCGACGAGTCGGACTTCGCCCGAAGGCAGCTTGATATGCGCGTACTTTCCCTCTTTGGCAACCAGCTGGGCCGAACCACCCGCCGCACGCACCATCTGGGCACCCTTTCCGGGACGGAGTTCGATATTGTGGATCGTCGTACCCAAAGGAATGTTCTTAAGCGGCAACGCGTTGCCGACCAGAATATCCGCGTCGGGACCCGACACAACCTTCATACCGACTTTGAGCCCAACCGGTTGAAGGATGTATCGCTTTTCACCGTCCACATACGAGAGCAGCGCGATAAAGGCCGACCGATTGGGGTCGTACTCGATCGTCTCAACACTGGCCGGAACCCCTGCTTTGTCGCGCTTGAAGTCGATCACCCGATACTGCTTCTTGCTTCCGCCGCCTCGGTGCCGGATGGTGATATGCCCATAGTTGTTTCGACCGCTGATCCTTTTCTTGGATTCAAGCAGCGGCTTGTGCGGCTTATCCGTAGTGAGCTCCTTCTTGTAATCGATCACTTCCTGGAATCGCCGCGACATCGGAGTCGGTTTGAATTTCTTTATTGCCATCTAAGTGTTCCGTCCTAGCCAAACGAACTCGCTCTATACTTCGTCCCCATACTCAATCATTTTTTCGCCCTCGACCAACTTCACATATGCCTTCTTCCAGGACGGTTGGTATCCAACGAAGCGGCCGCGACGACGCATTTTCCCTCGTACGACCATCGTCCGGACATCCTCGACCTTGACCTTGAAAATCCGTTCCACGGCTTGTCGGATTTCCTGCTTACTGGAGTCCGACTCCACCCTGAAGCAGAGCGTTCGCTCCTCTTCCTTCAGACCGAGTCCCTTCTCGGTAATTACGGGGCGGCGAATTACGTCGAAGAGCGTAGTCACTTCACCAGAACCTCTTGAAGGCCTTGGATCGCGGCCTTCGTGAAGATCACGTGCCGAGAGTTCAAAAGCTGATATGGAGTCACTTGAAGGTTTGCGATCAAGCGAACCTCGGAGAGGTTCCGGGAAGCCATGTGGAGATTCTGATTCTCCTCGTGATCAACTAAGAGCACTTTGCGCTTGAAACCCAATTTGTCGAGTGTCTCTACAAAAGGCTTCGTCCGATGGCTCCCAAGGCTGAACGCATCGACAACGCTGAGTTCAGAATCCCGAAGCTTCACGGTTAGGGCAGATCGTAACGCCGCACGAAACATTTTTTTCGGAAGCTCATAGCCGTATTTTCTAGGTTTCGGACCGAACACTATGCCCCCGGCTCGCCACAGCGGGTTCCGCGCCTCTCCGACCCGCGCACGTCCCGAGCCTTTCTGACGCCAAGGCTTTCGACCGCTACCCCGCACTTCAGCACGCGTCTTGGTGGAATGGGTTCCTGCACGGTGGCTCGCCAGATATTGCCGAACCGCATCGTGCATCAAACCCTCGTTGACGGGAGCATCGAATACGACCTCAGAGAGTTCGATCGTCTCGACGACCTTGTTTTCCAGATTCTTAACTTTGATTTTCGGCATGCTACCCTGCCCGCTGAACCACAACGTATCCGCCGTTGGGTCCCGGTACGGCGCCTCTCACCAAAATCAGGTTCTTTTCTTCGTCCACTCCGTGCACGCGCAGCCCGCGGGTCGTCACCCGCGCCGCTCCCATATGACCTGGCATCCGAGTCCCCTTCAACACGCGGGAAGGATAAGCAGACTGTCCGATCGATCCCGGCGCGCGGTGGAACATGGACCCGTGGGTTGCTCGGCCACCGGAAAAACCGTGACGTTTGATGACTCCAGCGAAACCGCGGCCCTTACTCGTTCCGGTCACATGAACCCGATCACTGGATTTAAAGATATCGACCTGTACGCGGTCGCCCGTCTTCACGTCATCGTCACCGCTGAGAGCCACCTCCCGTAAAAAACGTACAGGCGGTACGCCTGCTTTCTTGAAATGTCCAGCCATCGGTTTGCCAACACGCTTTTCCTTCACAAATTCCACCAAACCCAACTGCGCAGCTTCGTACCCATCACGTGCGACCGTCTTTCGCTGCACGACAACACATGGGCCGACTTCAATGACGGTTACAGGCACAGCCGTCCCATCCTCTTCCAGTACCTGGGTCATGCCAACTTTCTTGCCTAAGAGTGCGTCTACCATTTTCCTGCTCACGTCGAGGCCACGCCCTTAATTGCCGCGGCCCTTCCAACCGTCCTAGGTTCCGTGCTCTCGTCCAAAAGCCTTGATCTCGACATCAACACCAGCGGGCAGGTCCAACTTCATCAAGGCATCCACCGTTTGGGGTGTCGGCTCGAGAATGTCCAGCAACCGTTTGTGAGTCCGGATCTCAAACTGCTCCCGCGACTTCTTATCGACGTGGGGCGAGCGTAAGACGGTGTACTTGTTGATGACCGTTGGGAGGGGAATCGGACCGGCCACTCGGGCACCGGTACGTTTTGCCGTATCCACGATCTCGCTCGATGATTGATCCAGTATCCTCGAGTCGTAAGCCTTAAGCCGAATGCGAATTTTCTCGTTTAACATCGTGATGAATATTTTCAGTCTTCTGTAATTTCAGTGACGGTACCGGCACCCACTGTGCGGCCGCCTTCCCGGATCGCAAATCGCAGACCCTTCTCCAGAGCCACCGGCGTGATCAACTCAATCTTCAAACTCACGTTGTCTCCGGGCATCACCATCTCCACCCCTTCCGGTAGCGACGATGACCCCGTCACGTCTGTGGTCCGAAAATAAAACTGCGGCCGATACCCGTTGAAAAACGGCGTGTGCCGACCGCCCTCGTCCTTTGTCAGCACATACACCTCGGCATTGAACTTCGTGTGCGGCAGGATCGACCCCTTCTTCGCCACCACCTGTCCCCGCTCCACTTCGTCCTTCTTCGTCCCCCGCAACAACAACCCCACGTTGTCGCCGGCCTGCCCCTGATCGAGCAGCTTCTTGAACATTTCCACGCCCGTGATCACCGTCTTGAACGTCGGCGTAAATCCCACGATCTCCAACTCTTCGCCAACCTTCACGATCCCGCGCTCGACTCGGCCCGTCACCACCGTTCCACGTCCTGATATCGAGAAAATATCCTCGATCGGCATCAAGAACGGCTTGTCCACATCCCGCTCCGGTATCGGTATGTACTCATCCACCTTTGCCATCAACTCTTCGATCTTGGCCACAGCCGCCTCGTCTTCTTCCAGCGCCTTCAGTGCCGACACTCGCACGACCGGCACGTCATCCCCCGGAAATCCATAGGACGTCAACAATTCCCGTACTTCCATCTCCACCAACTCCACCAACTCCTCGTCTTCCACCGCGTCGCACTTATTCAATGCAACCACCACATAGGGCACGCCCACCTGCCGCGCCAGCAATATGTGCTCCCGCGTCTGCGGCATCGGCCCATCTGTGGCCGCCACCACCAGGATTGCACCGTCCATCTGCGCTGCTCCCGTGATCATGTTCTTGATATAGTCGGCGTGTCCCGGACAGTCCACGTGCGCGTAGTGCCGATTCGATGTCTCATACTCCACATGCGCTGTTGCGATCGTGATCCCACGCGCTTTCTCTTCAGGCGCATTGTCGATCGAATCAAACGACCGGTACAACACCTTGTCATTATTCTTCGCCAACGTCTTCGTTATCGCCGCCGTCAACGTCGTCTTCCCATGATCGATATGTCCGATCGTCCCGACGTTGATGTGCGGCTTGTTTCGCTCAAATTTCTCTTTCGCCATGGCTTCTCTTCCTCGTCTGGTTTCTCTGTCTTCTGTTCGGGCCGTCTATGACCACCCTGCCTCTTTATGCCGGCTTGAATTCCCGCCCTTGAGCCCTCGCAACGATCTCATCCTCGATCTGGGAGGGCACCTCTGAATATTGTCCAAAATGCATCGAGAAAGTTGCGCGTCCCTGGGTCATCGATCGGAGGTCCGTGGCGTAACCGAACATCGTCGCCAACGGAACAAGTGCTCGAACAATTTGAGTTCCTTGACGCGCTTCCATACCTTCCACGTGTCCTCGGCGGGAATTCAAATCTCCGATCACATCCCCCAAGTACTCCTCAGGAAGAACCGCTTCAACTCGCATCACAGGTTCCAACAAGACTGGAAACGCCTTTGCACATGCCGTCTTGAACGCCATTGACCCCGCAATTTTGAACGCGATTTCTGAAGAATCCACATCGTGGTAAGACCCATCAAACAACGTAACTTTCAGATCACGCACCTCATATCCCGCTAAAATCCCGGACGTCATCGCCTCGGTGATTCCTTGCTGTACAGGCTTAACAAACTCTTTGGGAATCGAACCGCCGACGATCTTATTGACAAATTCCAGGCCCGTACCGGATTCGGCAGGTTCAATCTTTATCTTGACGTGACCGTATTGGCCCCGGCCACCGGTTTGCCGAACGTAACGCCCCTCAGCCTCAGCTGCTTTACGAATCGTTTCCTTATAAGAGACCTGAGGCTTACCAACATTTGCACCCACGCTGAACTCTCTCAGCATCCTGTCGACAATGATTTCCAAATGCAGTTCACCCATCCCGGAAATAATGCTCTGTCCGGTATCCATGTCGGTATGCATTCGGAAAGTGGGATCCTCCTGAGCCAGTTTTCCCAGCGCCATTCCCATCTTTTCCTGGTCAGCCTTAGTCTTTGGTTCGATCGCAACCGAAATAACGGGCTCTGGGAAATCCATGGCTTCGAGAAGAATAGGCGCATGTTCGTCGCAAATTGTATCCCCCGTCGTCACAGCCTTTAATCCGATGGCGGCCGCAATATCTCCGGTATAGATGCCTTTTATTTCTTCACGCTTGTCCGCATGCATCTTCAACAGGCGGCCGATGCGTTCGCGTTTATTTTTCGCCGTGTTGTAAACGTACGATCCGGCATCAATATGACCCGAATACACTCTGAAGAAGGCCAGCTGCCCGACAAAAGGGTCGTACATGATTTTGAAAACGAGCGCCGAAAACGCCTCTGAATCATCGGCGTTTCGGGTGACTTCTGAAGATCGGTCGGACGTAAAGCCTGAAATCGGGGGCACGTCGAGAGGAGAGGGAAGGAATTCGACAACGGCATCAAGGAGGGTTTGGACACCTTTATTCTTGAAGGCGGAGCCACACAGGACCGGTGTCATCTTCATCTCGATTGTGGCACGCCTGACACCCGCCTTGAGCTCATCCTCAGAGATTTCCTTGCCATTGACAAACTTCTCGAACAGCCCTTCATCCACCTCGCTGGCGGCCTCAATAAGTTTTTCTCGACGTACGGCCGACTCCTCTTTAAGTTCTTCTGGGATCTCCTGAATTTCGTACTCAGCGCCGCGTGACGCATCCGAATAGACGATCGCCTTTCGCCGGATCAGATCGATAACGCCCGAAAACTTTTCTTCTTTCCCCAGCGGCAACTGGAGCACAACAGGATTTCCCCGCAATCGAGTCCGAATCATGTCGACACAGTTATCGAAATCGGCTCCGGCTCGATCCATCTTGTTGACGAAGGCAATCCGGGGAACACGATACTTGTCTGCCTGCCGCCACACGGTTTCCGATTGCGGTTCGACGCCGCCAACCGCGCAAAACACCGCCACAGCGCCGTCCAGCACTCGAAGCGATCGCTCGACCTCTGCCGTGAAATCCACGTGGCCAGGAGTATCAATTATGTTGATCCGGAAATCGTTCCAGAAACATGTCGTGGCTGCCGAGGTAATGGTGATTCCACGCTCCTGCTCCTGTTCCATCCAGTCCATGGTGGCCGTGCCTTCATGCACCTCACCCAACTTGTAATTGATTCCGGTGTAGTAGAGAATCCGCTCCGTAGTAGTTGTCTTGCCGGCATCGATATGGGCCATGATGCCGATATTGCGAGTTTTCTCTAATGGTACGACTCTTGGCATGATTTTCTAATTCGTGCTACCAGCGATAGTGGGCAAAGGCTTTGTTCGCCTCCGCCATCCGGTGCGTATCTTCCTTCTTTTTCACAGCATTTCCGCGATTGTTAGCAGCATCCAGCACTTCGCCAGCAAGCTTTTCTTCCATCGATCTCTCACCCCTTGCACGCGAATAACCGATGAGCCAGCGAATGCCCAGCGACGTTCGGCGGACGGTGCTTACCTCCAGCGGCACCTGGTAGGTCGAACCACCCACACGGCGCGACTTCACTTCCAGAACAGGCTTGATATTCTCGATCGCCTTCTTGAACACCTTCAAGGGATCATCGCCGGCTTTCTCTTCAACGATCTTCAGTGCTCGGTAGAAAATCTGCTGCGAAACGCTCTTTTTACCGCCCCACATCATCTGGTTGATGAACTTCGACACGAGCGCACTCGAATAGACCGGATCCGGCAGGATCTCGCGGCGTACAACGTGAGCCTTTCTGGGCATACAAACCTCAAAACGACTTCCTCAAAAGCCAGGGGAAGTCGCGGCCTTTCGGCACAGTTTATTGTCGAATCACGTGGGGCCTATACCCGGGCGTAGATCCCGGTGGCAGACTCCGTACTTCGGCAGTTTTAACCCTTCGGTCGCTTCGCGCCATACTTCGAACGCGATTGCTTGCGGCCCGTCACACCCGCAGCGTCCAATGTCCCACGGATCACGTGGTACCGAACGCCCGGCAAATCCTTTACTCGGCCGCCGCGTATCAAAACGATGGAGTGCTCCTGCAGGTTGTGTCCAATTCCAGGAATGTAAGTTGTAACCTCGATTCCATTCGTCAACCGGACCCGTGCCACCTTCCGCAAGGCTGAATTCGGCTTCTTTGGCGTCGACGTATAAACACGCGTGCACACGCCACGCTTTTGCGGACAATTCTGCAAAGCAGGGCTGCCCGTCTTATACTTCGGCTTCTTTCGACCCTGTCGAACCAGTTGGTTGAACGTCGGCACGATGTTTCAACTCCTGAACTATTCGTCACTGCCCCCGGTAACAAAACCGTCCATTGGGGAAAGTCGTTAATTTTATTAGATTGTGTAAGTGCTTGTCAATCCATACACTTCCAAAAAAAACTGTGAGGTCAGGCCGCCTCTCACTTCCAAGCCAGTCCCTGGCTGATCTCGCGCCAGCCAGAGAACGTCATCGATCGAGGCTGGGAGCAGGATTAAATCCGCCCATGCTTGAACCACCAGGCACAATCCGGATTTAATTTTCACTGACTAGTTCGTCAAGAATTCCTGGCTCGCATTCTTCGGATCTTGTGGCGGATCAAGCACTTCGAACTCCTCGGGAAGCATCGATTCGGGCTCAGCCCCGTTGGACAGGAAAACGTTTCGATAGTGGTCCAGGCCCGTTCCTGCGGGAATCAGTCGGCCCATAATGACGTTCTCCTTCAAACCTCTCAGGTAGTCAATTTTCCCACTGATCGAGGCTTCCGTCAGGACTCGCGTTGTTTCCTGGAAGGAAGCTGCCGATATAAACGAGTCCGTCGCCAGAGACGCTTTGGTGATACCCAGTAGCAATGGCCGGCCAGACGCTGGCTCACCACCGTTGGAGCGGACACGATCGTTTTCCTCCTGAAAGCGGAAATGATCGACCTGTGCATCGATAAGGAACTCTGTGTCGCCCACCTCTTCGACTTTGATCCACCGCATCATCTGACGCACGATCACCTCGATGTGCTTATCGTTGATCGTAACGCCCTGCAGACGGTAAACCTCCTGGACTTCATTTACCAGGTAGGTCTGCAACTCCTTCTCACCAAGAACGGCAAGAATGTCGTGCGGGTTGCGAGGCCCATCCATCAGGGGCTCCCCGGCACGCACGTACTCACCTTCCTGAACGTTGACGTGTACTCCCCGAGGTAGGGAATACTCACGCTCGACGCCCTCATTCACGACGGAGATTTTGCGTTGACCCTTGCTGATGTCACCGTACTTGACCAAACCGTCGATCTCGGTAATCACGGCCGTCTCTTTAGGCTTGCGGGCTTCGAACAACTCCTGGACTCTAGGCAAGCCGCCGGTAATATCTTTCGTCTTAGTGGTTTCACGAGGAATCTTTGCGAGTACATCGCCCTGGTATACGGGATCGCCTTCTCCCACAATGAGGTGTGCACGTGACGGAATCAGGTATTTCTTCAGAAGCTTGTTCTTCTTGTCACGTATCTGGAGCGTTGGCTGACGTTTTTCATCAGGAGAATCGGTGACAACCCAACGGGACAGTCCCGTAACCTCGTCGAGTTCCTCGTGCATGGTCACGCCTTCGACAAGGTCCTTGAATTGAACAACCCCTCCAAACTCCGTCAGAATCGCAAAGGTGTACGGGTCCCACTCTACCAATACCGTCCCGACGTCGACTTCCTTGCCCTCGTCCACTTTCAACTGGGCGCCATATACGATGGTATAGCGTTCCTTTTCCCGTCCCTTGGCGTCGACAATGACAAGGACTCCATTTCTATTCATCGCAACCAGGAATCCAGTTTTATCCCGAACGGTCTGAAGGTTCTGGAACTTGACGATACCCGAGTTCTTGGCTTCCAGGTTTGTCTGTTCGAACACGCGACTGGCCGTTCCACCAATGTGGAACGTTCTCATCGTGAGCTGAGTGCCCGGTTCTCCAATCGACTGCGCCGCAATCACGCCCACTGCCTCGCCGATTTCAACAAGATTGCCCGTTGCGAGATTCCGGCCGTAGCATCGGACGCAAACGCCACGCCTGGATTCACACGTCAGCACGGATCGGATCTTCACACGTTCTATCCCAGCACCTTGAATCGAGCTGGCAAGATCCTCGGTGATCTCGTTATTCACATCGACTATCGCCTTACCTTCGTAATCTTTGACCTTTTCGAGAGAGACACGACCGATGATACGGTCCCGCAAGGGCTCGATGATTTCGCCCGACTCTACGATCGAGCCAACGAAAATGCCATCGACTGTACCGCAGTCGTCTTCGCTGATGATCACGTCCTGAGCCACATCGACAAGGCGGCGCGTCAGATACCCGGAATCGGCGGTTTTCAACGCCGTATCAGCTAGTCCTTTCCGGGCTCCGTGCGTAGAAATGAAGTACTGCAACACGTGAAGACCTTCGCGGAAATTGGCGGTGATCGGTGTCTCAATGATCTCCCCAGAAGGTTTGGCCATCAGACCACGCATTCCGGCAAGCTGCCGGATCTGCTGTTTCGACCCTCGAGCTCCAGAGTCAGCCATCAACAGAATTGGATTGAAGTCATGACTCTGCTGTTCTGTCATCTCCATTTCTTTGAACATCATGTCGGATATTTTTTCAGTAACGTCCGACCAGATGGCGATCACCTTGTTGTAACGTTCGCCATTGGTAATCGCACCGGCCCGGTACTGTGAGTCGACCTTAACAACCTCTGTCTGTGCATTGCTTACAAATTCCCGTTTTCCTGGTGGGACGATAAGGTCGTCGATACCAATCGAAATTCCCGCTTTCGTCGCGTAGTTGAAACCGAGTGTCTTGATGTGATCCAACATGGTCACCGTCAAATCACTCCCGTGGCGCAAGTGCGTATGGCTGACCAGCTGGGCTAAACCTTTTTTCTTCAGCAATCCGTTGACGAACGGCATGCCTTCCGGAAGATTGTCAAAGAAAATTACGCGGCCGACTGTTGTTTCAAGCATTCGATTCTCAACGTCCAGCTCTTCGGCATGAGTGATCGCCTGCGGGTCATAGGCTGTCGTCATATCGATGAGAGGACCCGTGTATCTCAGCCGGATTGGCGTTTGGGTTTCGACCTGCCCTGCTTCGTACGCCATCAGGACTTCTTCGACCAGACCGAACGTGCGGCCTTCACCGCGAGTACCCTCCTTGGCGCGGGTCAGATAGTAGACACCCAGAACCATGTCCTGACTTGGAACCGCAATGGGTTGGCCGCTGGCTGGGGAGAGGAGGTTGTTCGTCGAGAGCATCAGAACTGAAGCTTCGATCTGAGCTTCCGGCGATAATGGAATATGAACAGCCATCTGGTCGCCGTCGAAGTCTGCGTTGAACGCCGTACACACCAAGGGGTGGATCTTGATCGCTTTTCCTTCGACCAGAACTGGCTCAAAAGCCTGAATTCCCAGCCGATGCAGAGTGGGCGCACGGTTGAGCAAAACGGGATGGTCCTTGATGACATACTCAAGGATGTCCCACACGACCGGATCATACCGTTCAACCATTTCCTTGGCGGCTTTCACCGTCGTGCAGTGGCCACCCTGTTCGAGGCGGTTGTAGATAAAGGGTTTGAACAACTCCAGGGCCATCTTCTTGGGCAAACCACACTGATTAAGTTTCAGTTCCGGTCCCACGACAATGACGGAGCGGCCCGAGTAATCGACCCGTTTTCCGAGCAGGTTCTGCCGGAATCTTCCCTGCTTACCCTTTAACGTGTCCGAAAGAGATTTGAGGGGGCGGTTGTTGGCTCCCCGAAGGATGCGGCCGCGGCGGCCATTGTCGAACAACGCGTCGACAGCCTCCTGCAGCATTCGTTTTTCGTTTCGAACGATGACTTCCGGAGCATGAAGCTCGATCAGCTTCTTGAGTCGATTGTTTCGGTTGATCACTCTCCGATAGAGGTCGTTCAAGTCCGATGTCGCAAACCGACCTCCATCCAGGGGGACCAGCGGTCTCAATTCAGGAGGAATCACCGGCAGAACGTCCAGAATCATCCATTCCGGCTTGTTGCCGGATTTGACGAACGCCTCGACAACCTTCAGCCGCTTCGCGAACTTGATCTTCTTTTGCTGCGAGGTCTCGTTCTTCATCTTGACCCGCAGTTCCTCTGACATCGTCGCGATATCGAGTCGCTTGAGGAGCTCCTTGATGGCCTCTGCGCCCATCATCGCCACAAACTTGCCCGGGTGTTCCTGTTGCATCTGGCGGAACTTTTCTTCGGTCAACAGCTCACAGTCCTTAAGGGGAGCTTCACCCTGGTCGACAGTCACGTAAGCCTCAAAGTAGAGGACCCGCTCCAGGTCACGAAGCGACATGTCGAGCAGGTGCCCGATGCGGCTTGGAAGCCCCTTAAAGAACCAGACATGGGAACACGGGCTGGCGAGCTCGATGTGCGCCAACCGCTCCCTTCGAACCTTCGAAAGAGTGACTTCCACACCACACTTGTCACAGATTACGCCGCGGTGCTTCATCCTTTTGTACTTACCGCACAGGCACTCCCAGTCAGTAACCGGGCCGAAGATGCGAGCACAGAACAGCCCGTCCTTTTCTGGTTTGAAGGTCCGGTAGTTGATCGTTTCGGGCTTGGTCACCTCACCATGGGACCATGACCGGATTTTTTCAGGGGATGCGAGACTTATCCGGATGCTGTCAAAGTCGGCGATCGGTGCCGCTCTGTCGTAGGGATTGGATCTGATCAAAGCAATGACCTCCTCGAAGGAGTTAAGAAATCAGTGTCGATTAACAAACGCGCATCGACGAGTGCGGGGCAGTTCACCGACGACTCACCACTCATCTCTAGTCTTTTCCGGCTGAAGCTGACGGTTTCCTCTTCATCAACTCGACGTCAAGACAAAGGCTCTGAAGCTCCCGAATCAGTACGTTGAAAGATTCAGGAACGCCGGGCTCAATTGCGGACTCTCCCTTAACGATCGCCTCATAGATTTTTGTACGTCCAAACACGTCATCCGACTTGGACGTCAGGAGTTCCTGGAGTATGTGAGCGGCCCCATACGCTTCCAGAGCCCAAACCTCCATCTCCCCGAAACGCTGGCCTCCAAACTGTGCTTTACCACCCAAGGGCTGTTGCGTAATTAACGAGTACGGACCGATGGATCGGGCATGAATTTTGTCGTCAACCAGGTGAGACAGCTTGAGCATGTAAATGTATCCCACCGTTACTTCCTGCTCGAACGGATCGCCCGACAACCCGTCATAAAGCCGCGTCTTCCCGCTGTGAGGCAGGTTGGCCTGCTCAAGCGCTGATTTGATCTCCGATTCTGTCGCGCCATCGAAAACCGGGGTCGCGTAATACAGGCCTAAGGCATGGGCGGCCCACCCGAGGTGAGTCTCGAGAATCTGGCCCACATTCATCCTCGACGGCACCCCCAGAGGATTCAAAACGATTTCCACCGGCGTGCCATCCGGCAGGAAAGGCATATCCTCCTCGGGCAAGATCCGAGCGATCACGCCCTTGTTGCCATGCCGGCCCGCCATCTTGTCACCAACCGAAAGCTTTCGTTTCATAGCGACATAAACCTTGACCAGTTTAATTACGCCTGGCGGCAGTTCGTCACCACGTCGCAGCTTGGAAACACGATCTTCATGAACTTTTCGAAGTACGTCGATCTGACGCGTCGTCATGCCTTCGATTTCCTGAATCTCAGCCGCATTGTTGGAACCATCGGTGAATTTCAGCTTCAGAAGCTCCCGCATCGATAGGTTTTCGATTAATTCCCGAGTCAACACCGTCTTCTTCTCAACGATCTTCCGACCGCTCCGATCGTGAACAAGTTGATTCGAAGTCGTCTTGCCGGAAAGGATCGGCTCCAAGCGCTTGTTTCTCTCGTCTGACAGAATGCGGATTTCGTCACGCAGGTTCTTCTCCAGGCGCTGTAACTCCATCTCTTCGATCAACATCGCCCGTTCATCTTTTTCCGCACCCTTGCGAGAGAAAATATTCACGTCGACGACGATGCCTTCGATACCTGGCGGACAAATCAGAGACGCATCACGAACGTCTCCAGCCTTTTCGCCGAAAATCGCCCGTAACAATTTCTCTTCGGGAGTGAGCTGCGTTTCGCCTTTCGGAGTTACCTTTCCAACGAGCACGTCGCCCGGCTTTACATTCGCCCCGATTCGGATAATGCCCGCTTCATCCAGGTCGTTGAGGAAGGACTCGCTGACGTTCGGAATATCGCGCGTGATCTCTTCGGGGCCGAGCTTGGTATCTCGCGCTTCGATCTCAAACTCTTCGATGTGAATCGATGTGTAATAGTCGTCCTTGACCAAACGCTCGGAAACCAGAATCGCGTCCTCGAAGTTGTAGCCACGCCAAGGCATGAAGGCGACGAGTATGTTGCGTCCCAGCGCAAGTTCACCCTGTTCGGTACAGGGTCCGTCTGCAAGCACTTGCCCCTTAAGAACCCGGGCTCCCTTCCGGACGACGGGCTTCTGATTAATGCAAGTATTCTGATTGGAACGTTTAAATTTGGTCAGCGAGTAAATGTCGGCGCCGACCTCCCTCGAGAAGAAGCTCTCTTCAGTTCCTTCGACCCGAACAATGATCCTCTCGGAATCGACAGAATCGACGACACCGCTTCGTCGGCAAATGACCACAGCGCCGGAATCACGGGCTGTAATCTCTTCCATTCCGGTACCAACAAACGGCGCGTCCGTCCGAAGCAAGGGCACGGCCTGTCGTTGCATATTCGATCCCATCAACGCACGGTTCGCATCGTCGTTCTCCAGGAACGGAATCAGCGAGGCAGCCACCGAAACCAACTGCTTGGGAGAGACATCTACATAGTCGACTTCTTCACGGTGTTTTAAAACGAAATTACCCGACTGCCGCACGTTGACCAGTTCGTCGACCATACGCCCGCGGTCATCCAATTCCACATTGGCCTGAGCGATCAGAAATTCGTCTTCCTCCCACGCAGAGAGATAGAAGGAGTGCGGCTCGAATTCGATACGCTTCTTTCCCGTCAACGAACGGTTTTCCTTCTCGACGACCTCTCGCTCGACGTTCGATCCGACGTCGTGCTTCGATCCACCTTTAGAGAGAATGGTCACATAATCGATGACACGACCTTTCTTTACCTTGCGATACGGGCTTTCTATAAAACCGAACTCGTTAATTCGGGCGTAGCAACTCAGGGAAGAGATCAGTCCGATGTTCGGTCCTTCCGGAGTTTCGATGGGGCATATACGACCGTAATGTGTGGGATGAACGTCTCGAACTTCAAATCCCGCGCGTTCCCGGGAGAGTCCTCCCGGGCCCAAGGCCGAAAGGCGCCGCTTGTGAGTGATCTCGGAAAGAGGATTCGTCTGGTCCATAAACTGAGAGAGCTGTGATGAACCAAAAAATTCACGAACCGCAGCGATTACAGGCTTGGCGTTGATCAAGTCGTGCGGCATTGCGGTGATCATTTCTTGATAGACCGACATCTTTTCCTTGATTGCCCGCTCCATACGAACCAACCCGATTCGGAACTGGTTCTCCAGCAACTCTCCGACGGCGCGGACTCGGCGATTACCAAGATGATCGATGTCGTCCACTTGACCGATGGGTTTGCGCAACTTTAAGAGATAGGAAATGACGCCGAAGAAATCACTCGGTTCCAGAATCCTATTCTCCAAAGGAGTCGTCATGTCCAATTTGATATTGAACTTGAGCCTGCCGACTCTCGAAAAGTCGTACTTCCGCGCTTCGAAGAACATGCCATCAAACAGGTTGGTGGCGGTATCCAGGGTGGGGGGGTCGCCGGGTCGCAACTTACGGTAGATCTCGATCAAGGCTTCCTCCGAAGTCTTGATCGTGTCCTTCTTAACCGTCTGGCTCAAAACGATGCCGATATCGTCGCGTTCAGGGAAGAACACGGTGAGTTCCGGCACACCGGCATCGATCACCGATCGAACAATCGTCGGATTCAGCTCGCTGTTGGCCTCGGCGATTACTTCACCCGTGTTGGTGTCTACAATGTCAGCAGCCGTGAACGCGCCTTCAAGGTCTTCGGCGGCAATTTCAAACTGTTTCAACTTTGATTGCTTGATGTTCTGGAACACCGAGGCAGTGACCTTTTTGCCAGCCCCAACCAGCAGTTCTTTCGTTTTTGGGTTCCGGATCTCTTTGCTGATCCGCATTCCTAGAATCGTGGAAGAGAAAATCCAGAACAGCTTCTCCTTGACGATCTTGACCGTATCGATCGAGTAGAACTTGCGAATGATTTCTTCGTCGTTCTTCAGTCCAAGAGCCCGCAGGAAGATGGAGGCGAGAAATTTTCGTTTCCGGTCGATCCTGACGTGAAGAAGGTTCTTTGCAGTCTCGTATTCGAACTCCACCCATGAACCACGGTAGGGAATGATCTTGCCCAGGAAGTAGTCGCGAGCCGGCGTTGATTCGAAGAAGACACCGGGGCTCCGGTGTAATTGGCTGACGATGACGCGCTCGGTACCGTTTATGACGAACGTACCGTTATCGGTCATCAAAGGAATTTCCCCGAAGTAAACCTCTTGTTCCTTGATGTCGCGAATCGTCTTGGCGCCCGTATCCGGATCCTTGTCAAAAATCGTCAGGCGGATCGTGACCTTTAGAGGCGCCGAGTACGTCATACCTCGTGCCTGGCACTCGTTGACGTTGTATTTGAGGTTTAGCTGAACGGGATCGCCGCACTTCTGGCAAAAGGTGACGAGATTCTTGTTGATCGTGCCGCAATGCCGGCACATCACAGTGCTTTCTGCAGAAAACGGGTTCGTCGTGATCGTGCTGCCGCACGATCGGCAAGTACTGCGCAGATGGTGGAGCCCCTTCAGTGTCCCGCACTTGCACTCCCAATTCCCAATCGAATAACTGATGAATTCAAGAGTCGACACTCCCCGAAAGTCCGAGATCGGAAAAACCGAATTGAAAACTGCCTGAAGCCCCGTATCCTCGCGTTCGTCCGGCAGCATGTTCATCTGAAGAAATCGTTCGTAGGACTTCTTCTGAACCTCGATGAGATTCGGAATCTGAATCGCCGTCTTGATCTTCGAAAAGTTAGTTCTATCTCTAGAGTTATTCGTATTAATGTCTGCCATTTGTGGTGTTTACTCCTGAAATGACAACGCACCGGGCGCAAGACGAACTTCGTCCCGCGGCTCCGGCCGTCCAATTCTGCGACCCGAGACCTTCCGTTGAAAGATATTCTTTCGGTAGCGAACCGATGAGTGCTCCCGCAATCGATGCCCGATTTTCCAGAACCGAGTTACTTCACTTCTACAGTGGCGCCAGCATCTTCGAACTGCTTTTTGATGTCTTCCGCTTCGTCCTTGTTCACGCCCTCTTTGATCGACTTCGGAGCGGACTCGACAAGGTCTTTGGCTTCCTTCAAACCCAAAGTCGTCAGCTTTCGTACAACCTTTATGACGGTGATCTTGTTGCCGCCGAAACTAGTCAGTACAACATCGAATTCTGTCTGTTCTTCTTCTGCGGCTCCACCACCGGCCGCGGGGGCGCCCGCCACCGCGACGGCAGCCGCAGCTACGCTGACACCGAAGGCTTCCTCGATCCCTTTAACCAACTCGGAAGCCTCGATCAACGAAAGACCTTTGATTTCCTCGATGATGCTAGCTATTTTGTCCGACATGCGATTCTCCTGATTAATGAATGCGGGGTAAATCGGGACAGAGCTCGAATTTCTGAATTCCCATAACTGGCTCGTCCCACAAACCCTATGGAAAATCAGGGCTATACCCCTGTAATTTTCCTACCCGAATTTCTCTCCCTCGACGGCCTGTCCTAGGGCGACGGCAAGATTCCGACCCACAGCGTTGATTCCGACGGCAATCCTCTGCGCCGGAGCGTTAACCAAATACATCAGTTGAGCGATCAATTCATCGTGGGAGGGCAATGCCGCGATCTCAGCCAGAGTTGAGATTTCGACCACGCGGCCTTCGACCATGCCCGCTTTGAACACGAAAGCCGGATGCGACTTCGCGTAGTCGGAAAGAGCCTTCGCCAGTGAGACAGGGTCTCCGGAATTGTAGGCAATCGCGGTGGGACCCTCAAATGACGCCGTCAGCTCCTGGGCCCGAGTCCCTTCGGCGGAAAGCTTGGCGAGTCTGTTTTTTACGACTTTATATTTGCTGTCGGCCTCGCGTACCTTGTTACGAAGATCGGTATCTTGCTCGACGTTGAGTCCCTTGAACTGAACAACAATAAGGTTTTCCGCCTCGGCCAACTCTTTCCTCAAGTGTTCAACTTCTTCCTGTTTATGTTTCTTCGACTTCACCAGATTCTCCTTGGCAACTGAAAAGGGCACCCTTCCGATGTGGACCCGTGCGTCTTACTGCCGTTTGTTGTCACTTGGCATCAACCGAGGCAAGATCGACATCAATCCCCGGGCTCATCGTGGTTGCCACGGTTACGCGGCGGATGTATTTGCCCTTCAAAGCTACGGGCCGTGCTTTGACAATCGAATCAGCCATGGTGCGCACGTTTTCAACCAGCTTCGGATGGTCGAACGAAACTTTTCCACACGGAACGTGTATGACTCCGGTCTTGTCGACGCGGTACTCCACTTTGCCAGCCTTGACTTCCTCGACGGCCTTCGCCACCTCGAATGTCACCGTTCCCGTTTTCGGGTTCGGCATGAGACCTCGTGGGCCAAGAACGCGGCCCAGCTTGCCCACCAATTTCATCATGTCCGGAGTCGAAATGCAGGCATCGAAATCAAGCCAGCCACCCTGAATTTTCTTGACAAGCTCCTCGCCACCAACGAACTCAGCACCGGCTTCCTCCGCCTCTCGAATTTTTTCACCGGACGCAATGACACAAATGCTCTTGGACTTGCCCAGGCCGTTGGGCAAAACGACTGTGCCGCGCACCATCTGGTCGGCATGCTTGGGGTCAACTCCAAGCCGCATGTGCAGTTCGACGGTCTCGTCGAACTTCGCAAACTTAATCTTCTGAAGGGTCTCAATCGCCTCATCAAGAGCATAAACCCGGTCTTCAATCTGTTCAGAGGCCTTGCCGTAATTCTTGGTTACCTTTGCCACTTTCTAGCCTCCTACAACCTCAAGACCCATGCTGCGCGCTGTCCCTTTAACAATCTGCACAGCCGCCTCCAGGCTTGCCGCGTTCAAGTCGGGCATCTTTGTGCGGGCGATCTCTTCGACCTGCTTTTCAGTCACCTGACCCACCTTGGTCTTGTTAGGCTCCCCGGACCCTTTCGCTATCCCAGCCGAACGCTTCAGGAGTACGGCGGCGGGAGGCGTCTTAGTGATGAAAGTGAAGGATCGGTCCGCATATACCGTGATCACGGCCGGAATGATCAGTCCTTCCTGATCCTTCTCCGAAGTCCTGGCGTTGAATGTCTTACAAAAATCCATGATGGCCACACCGTGCTGCCCAAGCGCCGGGCCGACGGGAGGCGCAGGCGTCGCTTTACCCGCAGGAATCTGTAGCTTGATCAGACCAATGATTTTCTTCGCCATAACCCTCTAAACCGTCTCTGCTCGTTTCAATTTTTCTCTACTTGCAGGAAGTCCAACTCCACCGGAGTCGAGCGCCCGAAGATCGTAACCATGATTTTCAAGGTGTTCCGATCGTCGTTCACCTCGTCCACGACGCCTGTGAAGCTGCTGAAGGGGCCGTCAATGATATTGACGGTTTCACCGTTCTCAAAGCTCAGCTTAGGTTTGGGCCGGTCCGCTGCCGCCGTCTCAACTCTATATACGATCTGCTTGACTTCTTCGTCAGACAACGGCGTCGGAGATGAACCGGAACCCACAAAACCCGTTACCCTGGGCGTGTCTTTGACCAGATGCCAGGCCTCATCGCTCGGTCCACCGGTGTCGGTGTCTTCCATCTCGACCAACACATAACCGGGATAAAACATTTTCTGGGAAATCACGCGCTTACCGCCCTTGACCTCGATGACCTCTTCGGTCGGAATCAAAACGTCGCAGACTTGTTCTTCGAGTCCAAAGGCCGCAGCCCGTGAACGGAGGCTATCAGCCACCTTTCGCTCGAATCCCGAATACGTGTGAACGATGTACCACTGCTTGGGCAAAGATCTGCTATCCTCCGCTACCGAAATAAGCCAAAACGCGGTTAAGCCCCAAACCGAGAACGTAGTCGACCAAGCCCAGATATACGCCGAAAAAGAAAACGGCGACAATTACGACGCCAGTCGTACCGATGATTTCGTCGCGTCCTGGCCAAGAGACCTTCTTCACCTCGCCCCGAACATCTCCATAGAACTGTGTGCTACGTTGGGACCAATCTTTGATTCTCGCAACTGGATTCATAGAATCAGTAAAATCACGGTAGCCCTCAGCGTCCGCGTCGGGCTTTTACCTGCAGCCGTCTGCTGTTTTGTAGGCAGGCCAGGAGGGATTCGAACCCACAACATCCGGTTTTGGAGACCGGCGCTCTGCCAATTAGAGCTACTGGCCTAGACTTAGAAAAGTCGAAAGTAGATGATTGTAACAGATTACACCTACTTCGTCTCGCGATGAACGGTGTGATGCCGGCAGCGCGGGCAATATTTCTTGGTTTCCAGTCTCTCCGTGTGCTTCTTTTTGTTTTTAGTGTTCGTGTAGTTTCGTTCTTTGCACTCGGTACACTGTAAAGTAATGATATCTCGCATGATATTGACCATTGCGGCTCCACAAGTGGCGCCGTGTTACGAGTTTCTGGTTCTAGTCTTCTGTAATTTCAGTGACGGTACCGGCACCCACGGTGCGGCCGCCTTCCCGGATCGCAAATCGCAGACCCTTCTCCAGAGCCACCGGCGTGATCAACTCAATCTTCAAACTCACGTTGTCCCCAGGCATCACCATCTCCACCCCTTCCGGTAGCGACGATGACCCCGTCACGTCTGTGGTCCGAAAATAAAACTGTGGCCGATACCCGTTGAAAAACGGCGTGTGCCGCCCGCCCTCGTCCTTTGTCAGCACATACACCTCGGCATTGAACTTCGTGTGCGGCAGGATCGATCCCTTCTTCGCCACCACCTGTCCCCGCTCCACTTCGTCCTTCTTCGTCCCCCGCAACAACAACCCCACGTTGTCGCCCGCCTGCCCATCATCGAGCAGCTTCTTGAACATCTCCACGCCTGTGATCACCGTCTTGAACGTCGGCGTGAATCCCACAATCTCCAACTCTTCCCCAACCTTCACGATCCCGCGCTCGATCCGTCCCGTCACCACCGTTCCCCGTCCCGATATCGAGAATATATCCTCGATCGGCATCAAAAACGGCTTGTCCACATCCCGCTCCGGTATCGGTATGTACTCATCTACCTTCGCCATCAACTCTTCGATCTTCGCCACCCACGCGTCGTCGTCTTCCAGCGCTTTCAGCGCCGATCCCCGCACCACCGGCACGTCATCCCCAGGAAATCCATACGACGTCAACAACTCCCGTACTTCCATCTCCACCAACTCCACCAATTCGTCGTCTTCCACCGCGTCGCACTTGTTCAAAAACACCACGATGAACGGCACACCCACCTGCCGCGCCAGCAATATGTGCTCCCGCGTCTGCGGCATCGGCCCGTCTGTCGCCGCCACCACCAGGATCGCCCCGTCCATCTGCGCCGCTCCCGTGATCATGTTCTTGATGTAGTCGGCGTGTCCCGGGCAGTCCACGTGCGCATAGTGCCGGTTCGATGTCTGATACTCCACATGCGCTGTCGCAATCGTGATCCCTCGCGCTTTCTCTTCCGGCGCATTGTCGATCGAATCAAACGACCGGTACGCCACCGTCGGATCATTCTTCGCCAACGTCTTCGTGATCGCCGCCGTCAACGTCGTCTTCCCATGATCGATATGTCCGATCGTCCCGACGTTGATGTGCGGCTTGTTTCGCTCAAATTTCTCTTTCGCCATGGCTTCTCTTCCTCGTCTGGTTTCTCTGTCTTCTGTTCGGGCCGTCTATGACCACCCTGCCTCTTTATGCGTTGCCATAAAACCGCACCTATTTCAAGGAGCGGGAGACGGGATTCGAACCCGCGACCAACGGCTTGGAAGGCCGTGACTCTACCACTGAGTTACTCCCGCCAATGAGACCATTGCCGTGACCATTGCGGTGACCATTGCGGCTCCAACTAGTGTCGCCGTGTTCGTCGGCTCCAACTAGTCCCAAAACAAGCGCATAACCAGTCCGCCGAGGCCCAGTTCGCGCCGATAGAATTCGAGGCATAGAATCCCGTTCCCGGATGGCCTGTTCCAGGTATCGAGTTTCTGTTGAATCTGTTTCAGTTCAGCCTCGCTGGTGTTGGACGGTTGACAGAAACCGGGACCTCGATCGCCCGGGCTCAGAGTCATGATCGGGTCAACATCGCAGAGGCTGACGCAACACATCCACCCCGCGGAACAAGACCGGCAACCACCGGTTCCAGGCCAGGATCCGGAACAGAATGCGCCGCCCGGTGCGCACGAGTTGGCACGGCACAAGCATGAAAGCGTTCAAGAAGGTTTTGAACTCCATGCGCAGCACGGTTTGCTTCTCAGCCTGATATTTTTGGCCCCAACGTCCGGTTTCGGGAAGCAGCAATGCAAACCACGCTTTCAGTGTCCAGGCCAGTGACGCGATCACCATGTAGGCCCAGTTGCTGGTCTGATCTCCGACCGGCATCCGCAACGCCTGAACGCCGTTCTTCAACTGCTCAATGAGATTCTCCTGATTGCACCGTTGATTGGCACGCATCACAATCTGGTCGGCCGGATCCGAACGGTTGGTAATGTAGAAGAAGTACCGGATGTCGTCAAACAACACCTGCTCTCCTTTGGCCACCGACAGATTCTTCCGCACCACGACGACACGGTAGTCCCGATCGCAGGCTCCGGGTCGATACCGAAACTCGGCCACATCCTCACCCTGCAAGCGGATATTGTCGAAACCGCGCTGCCGAACGATCTCTTCCTTCACGTTGTCGGGACGTTGGCGCGGTTCGGTCGCCACGTCGTATTTCGCGGGCCGTTCCAGGCGCTTCCACTGGCGCGGCTCCAGTTCATCGGCCCGGGCCTTCAGGTTCGCCATCGCGTCAATCCCGAATATGAAACCCACCTGCTGGTCGTCCCATCCGTCCAGATGCCGGGTCTGGCTGAAGTCCGTGTCCCCGCGCAGCAGGATCTGGCGAAACCCCGCATGCCGGCACAATGCGATGGCTTGGTCGAACCGGACCGCGGCTCCTTCATGCGACGGCCGGTTGCCGCTACGATTGACCAGATACAGCGGTTCGGCGGTGTTGGCCAGCGAGATCATCAGCGGGTGATATCCCCACGTCCCGTCGTAGGCCACGTCCATCCCTTGCTTGCATTCCCCCGTGGTTTCGGCCAGTGTCCCGTCCGCGTCCAACACCGCTTCTTCGAAAAACGCCGCCGGTTGCTGTCGCCAGACTCCGAGCCGGACTTGATTGGTTGCCTCCATCAGACACTCCACGTCGTCGGCCTCGAATCTCCGGCAGAAGTCTCCCGCCGTCGTCGGATCCGGAATCCGTTGCGCTCCCAGCGCATCCAGATACACCGCATCGTTGCGCCGCAGTTCGATGTCTTCCAGGCACGTTCCTCCGCTCAAGGCGTTGTAGGCGATGTTCAGCACGTGATCCGACGTTCAGCACGTGATCCGACTCGTGATACGGCAGGTGCCGCTTCAACACATGCACGCCCTTGTCGATGGCTTCGATCAGCCCGGTCCGCCGCGCCACCAGTTGCATCGTCCCGATACCACCAACCGATGTGCCCCGCGTCCGCTCTCCCATCTCGTACTGAATGTTGCTCGCCGAAAACATCGGCTCTACCTGATCCGTCCAATGCCGGTCCCCAAGCCGACGTTCGATTCGCCGCTTGCGGTTCCTCATGTTCTTGCGCGTATAATCGTTCATCTGAAATGCCTCCTTTTCCGAAGAATCTGTTCAAGGTTTTTTTCGCACGGAGAGGGGGCATTTCGGGTACTTCCGCTCTTATTGCACTATCATTTCCTCGTCAATCACGCTTGTTCAGGGACTAGTGTCGCCGTGTTCGTCGGCTCCAACTAGTCTCGCCTTTATGGAGCCCACGACCAGAATTGAACTGGTGACCTCGTCCTTACCAAGGACGCGCTCTGCCGACTGAGCTACGTGGGCCGATTAAACGTCAGTTCCGAGCAGCGAGCCCTCAGTTACTGGGTGTCGCTTTGATGGACAGGGGAGGATTCGAACCTCCGTAGCCCGCAAGGAGCGCCAGATTTACAGTCTGGTGCGTTTAACCGCTCCGCCACCTGTCCCCGCTACCAATCGAGATGCCGCTCCCTGCACAACGCTCTCGGTCAGCAGTCCTGCTGAAATGAGCTGGCGAAGGGAGTCGAACCCCCGACCTGCTGATTACAAATCAGCTGCTCTACCAACTGAGCTACGCCAGCGGCGACAAACTTATAAAGCTATCACAGGGGAAATTGTGTTTCAATCCTTTCGCCGCTCTGCGGAACTCTTTTGTGCCCCACGCTTTAGCTTGCTTCTAGGCACTCGACATCCCCCTCTGACGAACGACCTCGAATAGAACCACACCTGCAGCCACGGAAACGTTGAGCGAATCGATTTTCCCCTGCATCGGGAGCCGGATTCCTGCGTCGCAGTTCTCGCGTACGAGCCGGCGAACGCCACGGTGCTCACCGCCTAACACCAGAGCCACTGGAACCGTGTAGTCAAACTCAGTCCATAAATCGGGAGCATCCGGATCGACTGCGACCACCCATATCCCATTTGTTTTCATTGTATTAATTGCAGTCACAAGGTTGGAGACCTGCGCGATGGGCAAGTACTCCAGAGCACCGGCAGAAACGCGGGAAACTACGGCTGTCAAGCCCGCGCTCCGACGCTCGCTTACAACAAGTCCGGTGGCACCCGCTGTTTCCGCGGTTCGAATTACCGCTCCCAAATTCTGAGGGTCTTGAACACCATCGAGAACCACGATCAACGGCTTCTCAGACTCCAAAATCCGCTCGAGCGGCACGTAAGAACGTGCGCCGACGATAGCTACGACGCCCTGGTGAGGAATGCCTCGCGCAATACGTTCCAATGCGTCCTTTCCCTCGCGGCGTATCGGGATGCCCCCCGCGTTCGCCATCTCCATGATCTGGCGAACCTTTTCCGGCATCGAACCCCTGCCCCTGCTGAGGTGTAGTCGCTGGACCGGACGCTGGGCGGACCGCAGGGCCTCGTACACGGAGTGGACACCTACAATGACGCTATCATCCGTGTCCTGTTCCATGAAAATCTCGGTATCTCAAGCGTTAACGATCGCGTCAAGCGGACGCCTGTCTGGCAAGAAAGGCTTTGACGCGGGCCCGGCAATCGAGAGTGCCGGCAACTCCCAACTTCGCACCCAACTCAACCAAAGGAATCAACTTTTCCAACTCCGGCCCAGAATCGCGCGCCGTCAGGACGACACGCAGCGGATGGAACAGATCGCGTCCCTTCCTTCCTGTCGTCTTCTTAAGCGAGGTGACAATAGCGCGAAAGTCATCGAAGCTCAGGTGGTCGTAGGCTTTCAGTTCATCCCCGAAAGCACGAATCAAATCCAACACCCCGTTGTCGCCCAGAGCCTCGGAAACAGCTTCGGAATCATCAACAGGGAATGCAAGGACGCTCTCTAAGGCTGACGGTATGTCAGAAACAGTATCGACGCCACCGATCAAGGTCGCGCTGACCATCCGAACCCATTCGTCCTGTCCTGCATCAGGTAGCCATCCCGTCGGGTCCAGAGCCAGGCGTACCAGCGACTCGGTCCTGGGACTCTCGCGCAAATACTGACGGTTAATAAAATTCAGCTTGCCGAAATCAAAGATAGCGGGGTTTTTATTGACTTTCTCGAGCCTGAATTCCTGCACGAGACGGTTGGGGGGAACAACTTCGCTGCCTTCGGCGCCCGGGGACCATCCCAACAGCGCGATGTAGTTCATCAGCGCTTCAGGTAAATAGCCAAACTCACGAAACTGAGCCACGGCGGTCGCACCATGGCGTTTGCTCAAACGAGTCTGATCGGGCCCCAGTATCGTAGAAAGGTGCGCAAACAAAGGTACTGTGTATCCCAGTGCTTCATAGATTAAGACCTGTTTGGGTGTATTGGACAGATGGTCATCTCCCCGAATGACGTGCGAAATTTCCATGAGGGCGTCATCGACAACAACGGCATAGTTGTACGTGGGTGTTCGGTCTGACCGTAGCAGAATTGGATCGCTGATGACTTCAGTCGAAAACTGCATGTCGCCGTGAACAATATCGGCGAAACCAACTGTGCCTTCACGGACTTTGAGCCGAACGACGGACTCCTCTCCGTCTTTGACTTTTAGATCCACTGCGTCGCGAGTCAGGTTCCTGCAGGTGCCCGGATACGTCCAGGAAATGCCCTTTGCTTTTGCTGTCTCCGATTGGCTGGCAAGCTCATCCGCAGAACAAAAGCAGCGAAATGCAGATCCCTCAGCAATAAGTTGAGATGCGCGCCCCCGGTATATTTCGTATCGCTCCGATTGACGGTAGGGGCCGTACCCGCCGCCGACATCGGGCCCCTCGTCCCAATCTATCCCGAACCACTGCAGATCATCATAGATTGACTGTTCGTAGTGAGTTTCCGACCGAACGCGGTCAGTGTCTTCGATCCTCAATACGAACGTCCCACCTCTCTGACGGGTGAAAAGCCAGGCGAACAGGCCGGTCCTCAAATTCCCGACATGCAGCAGCCCCGTAGGGCTCGGCGCATATCGAACGCGTAAGGAATTTCCAATATCTTTCATGTTACTGGGCAAAAACGAGGGCCACCGCGTGGGCGGCAATGGCCTCTTCTTCTCCGATCGGACCCAGTTTCTCCATCGTTTTGGCTTTCACCTGAACGTCATCGCCGGAGACGCCCACCACGTTTGCAATGATCTCCTTCATCGACGGGAGGTATGGCAACAGTCTGGGACTTTCGGCCAACACGTTGGAGTCGATATTACCGATCGAGTAGCCCTTCTGATGCATCAAACTGACGGTGTCCTTCAGGAAAACCTGGCTGGCAATTCCGCGGTAGCGCGCGTCAGTGTCCGGGAATCTTTCACCGATGTTGCCCAGTCCACAGGCCCCCAATAGCGCGTCCGTGATGGCATGAAGTAATACGTCGCCATCGGAATGCCCGACGAGGCCTTTGGTGTGCGGGATTTCGATTCCCCCGAGCATGAGTTTCCGATCAGGCGCGAGACGATGAATGTCGAAACCAATACCTATCCGGACTTTCACTCGACTGGCGCCCTCTCTTCTTCGAGAAGGAATCTGGCTAGGGACAGATCGCTGGGTCGTGTGATCTTGATGTTGCGCTCCGAGCCCCTCACCAGGAATACGGGGTGGCCTAAACGTTCCACGAGGCTCGCCTCATCAGTTCCGTAGTAACCGTCCCGGCGCGCACTGTCGAAAGCCTCGCGGAGAATCTGAGCCTGAAATACCTGGGGCGTCTGTACCAGGACAAGGTTTTCTCTGCGCAGCGTGGACTTCACTACGTCGCGTTCAACTTCCTTGACTGTATCCGTAATCGGGATCGCCAGAATCGCCGCGCCATTAACCGACGCCACTGCGATAACTTGTTCTATTTCCTCCAGGCTAACAAACGGTCGCACCCCGTCGTGAACTGCAACCAAGTCGGTGCCCGTCCCCAAGTGTCCCATCGCGCTCGCAACCGAGTCCTGCCGCCGTTCTCCGCCTTCAATGACAGTCACCGGCTTAATCAGTCCAGCTTCGTCGACCATCTGCCGCACCTCATCCACAGCCTCTCGCGGCGATGCAATAACAATGTGATCAATCAAAGGAGACGCATCGAACTTACGCAAAGTCACAACCAATATCGGAACGCCTTCCAGAGCCAGAAACTGCTTCGGCCTGTCGGCTTTCATACGGCGGCCTGCTCCGGCCGCGGCAATGATCGCTCCCACCGTCATGCGATCACTACCCGGCGGGCGATCCATCCGCTGCTACGGCGTTGCGCTCGTTCGGCCATCCTCGGCGTATTAGTACATACGCCTGCGGTGTCCTCTCTTCGCGCGCCTTGTCCCGGCGGCGTTTCGACCGCCGTACATGTATCGATTTTTCGTCTCATACGTTTTGTTAGTACGCTTACTTCGCACCCGGGGACGTGAATAGCGACGACCGACAACTTATATTCTTGGCTCGTCACTTTCAGCTCCCAATCTATTAACTATTTTGCGGGTACGCCTGCCTGTTGATGTTTTTCGGGCCGATCAGAGCGGTCGCGACCGCCCTTCTCATCACGAGACGAATGGTGATCGCGGCTCTCCTCGTAGCGACCGAAGATCATCTTTCCGGCCGTTGTTTGAAGAACGCTGGTTACGGAAGAATCTACCGTCTTGCCGATCATTTTCCGGGCATTGTCGACCACAACCATCGTTCCGTCGTCGAGGTATGCAATGCCCTGGTTGAACTCCTTACCTTCTTTAAGGATGAACACTTTCATGATCTCTCCCGGCAGATAGACGGGTTTCAGAGCATTGGCCAACTCATTGATATTCAGCACTTCCACGCCGCGGAGCTGTGCAACTTTGTTGAGGTTGAAATCGTTCGTTACGATCTTGGCATCAATCTCATGGGCAAGTTCGATCAACTTCAAATCGACCTCACGAACCTGGGGATAGTCGTTTTCAACCAGCTGTACGGTAATCCCAGACATCTTTTGAACTCGCTGTAGGATGTCGAGTCCGCGTCGACCACGATTGCGCTTCAAGCCGTCGGCTGAATCGGCCACTTGCTGGAGTTCCCTTAAAACGAAATGAGGGATAACCAAAATGCCATCCAAAAACCCCGTCTCGCAGATGTCCGCTATCCTTCCGTCGATGATCACGCTCGTATCGAGGATTTTGTAGTCCTCCTTTGGAGGGCGATCACTGCCAAATAGCCCGCCAAGCGCGGCGAGATTCAGTAAGTCGCCCTTGTTCGCGCCTACGACCAAACCCACGTAGACCATCAGGAAGAGGACAAACACTTTTATGTAGGACAGAGAACTTGGATCGAAAGCTGTCTCAGTAAGCAAATTGCTGATCAGACTCGCACCGATGATGCCGAGGATCGAGCCGACAGCTGCTCCGATCAAACGCCTCAGTGAAGCGCGTCTCACACGGTGTTCGAAAAAAATGATTCCGAGTGCGCTTGCCAGTCCGAGTAAAGCGGCGTTTACACCGATCAGTCCGAAGGGGCTTATGAAATAGGCTGCCACCATCAAAATCACAGCAAAAATCGTGCGGACAAAGATGATGTCGATCAGAAAGTTCGCTTCTTCGCCTCTCAGGGTCGAATCCGCGCCCAAAGGCAACGGCTCTTCTGTTCGTTTCATCGAGCACCCTACCTTTTATGAAAGTGATCTACAAAAATACACGTTCCCATGGTGGATTATACGGCATAGTCCCTAATAATCAGAGGTTTCCGCTTTGAAACAGGCCCAACAAAACGAGAGTAATACGAGAGGCCACGGTTGACTTGCCCCTTCCGGGGGCAAGATGAACGGTCCGGTCGGATGGAGAATTTAGATCGGGACCCATCCGTCATTTAAGGGGGCGATGGCACGAAGCCATTCTTGCGGGCGCAAAACGCCCCCGGAGGGGCCCCGCCGCAGCTTGCTCTACTCAGAAGCACCGTTCGCAAGGGGGCCAAACAAAACGTCAATCGCCTCGTTCAGATTAACAACCGACACCGATTCAAAGTCAGCGGGAATTTCTGAAACGGTCGGGGCAGGCAAAACAGCCCGGCGAAACCCCAGGTTTGCGGCCTCTTTGAGACGCATGCCCGGGTGCAGGCACGTCCGGATCTCGCCTCCAAGCCCGACTTCTCCGAATACGAGCGTCGCCTGGGGCATCGGTCGATTCAGAAAACTAGAAAGAATGGCGACCGCGATTCCAAGATCGGCAGCAGGCTCCGAAATCTCAAGACCTCCGACGACATTGAGATAGATGTCCTGATCATAGAGATGGACTCCCAGGCGTTTCTCGATAACAGCGCATATAAGCGCTAGCCGTTGAGGGTCGACGCCAGTCGTGAACCGGCGCGGAGTTCCCAAGTGCGTTCGTGAAACCAAAGCCTGCAGTTCAACCAGCAGGGGCCGCGACCCCTCGACCGAGCACACCACAACTGAACCCGCGTCGGGGGTGTCCCGGTGCGACAGAAACAAGCCTCCGGGGGACTCCACCGCCACCAGACCTCGGGCAGTCATCTCGAAAATTCCGAGCTCGTTTGCAGCGCCGAAACGATTTTTTATCGTACGCACGATTCGGTGAGGATGCTGACGCGGCCCTTCAAAATACAAGACCGTGTCCACGATGTGCTCAAGAGCCTTGGGACCGGCCAGAGCGCCATCTTTGGTGATGTGTCCGATCAAGAAGGCGGGCACCTGACGCCGTTTTGTCCAGACGAGGAACTGAGAAGCCGCTTCGCGCACCTGGCCGATACTTCCGGGAGCCATTTCGAGTTTGTCGCTGAACGTCGTCTGTATCGAGTCAACTACGACAGCAGCAGCGCCCACCTCTTCCGCTTTTGACAAGATCCGTTCAACGTTCATCTCGGCATATACGAGCAGATCTCCGCCTGCGATTCCCGTTCTCTCGCCTCGAAGCTTGATTTGTAGCGGCGACTCCTCCCCGGAAGCATAGAGAATCGGGTATCGAGTGGAAAGTTGGGCCGCAACATTCAGCATCAGGGTTGACTTGCCCACACCCGGATCACCGCCCAATAGAATCAAGGCACCGGGGACCAGGCCGCCTCCCAAAACACGATCAAACTCGGGGACGCCCGTTGGAGTCCGGGGCACCTCAGATCCTTCAATGGAATCGAAACGGACCGGAGCCGTCTCTGGAGCGAGGCTGACTTGGGCGGACGACGAACTCACGCTCTCTTCCACGAAACTATTCCACTCTTCACAGCTGGGACATCGGCCGATCCACTTGGGCGAATTATGTCCACAGTGCTGACAAAAGAACTGAGTGCGTTGTTTCATCGATAAGGTCGACTGAACATAGGGCGCTTCAAAACGAAAACACGGAGACCTCCCAGGACAACGATGGGATTCTTAGGGTCTTGAAACCTTCGTTCACTTCGTGTCTTCATGTCTTCGTGTTGAAACAGCTTCTTCGTCCGGCTCAACGAGAGGCAATACACTACATGTCGAGGAGGGTCTGGAAGCGTGTATATTGCTTCTGAAACGCTAGCTTGACCGTTCCCGTCGGGCCGTTGCGTTGCTTGGAGATGATCAGTTCCGCCAGGCCGGCGTTCTCATCGTTCGGCTTGTAGACCTCTTCCCTGTAAATGAAGGCCACAACATCCGCATCCTGTTCGATCGAACCGGACTCCCGCAGGTCCGAAAGCTGTGGCCGGTGATCCGAGCCCGCTCGCTGCTCCGGTGCCCGGCTCAACTGAGACAGGGCGACAACCGGCACATCAAGCTCCTTCGCCAGTGCTTTCAATCCGCGCGAAATGCCAGAGATCTCCTGGGTACGATTCTCCATACGCCCGAAACCGGACATCAATTGCAGGTAGTCAACCACAATGAGTCCCAATCCATGCTCAGCCTTCATTCGCCTCGCTTTGGCTCGCATCTGCATGATTGTCAGCAACGAAGAGTCGTCAATGAAGATCGGCGCGGCCGCAATTCGGCCCAGCGAATCAATCAATTTACCAAAATCGTCCTTGGACAGGTACCCGGTCCGAACCCGGTGAGCGTCGACCATCGATTCTGCGCACAGGATCCTCATCAAGAGCTGAGCCTTGGCCATCTCCAGACTGAAAATTCCTACGGGCGCTCCTTGCCGCAGGGCAACGTGCTGGGCAATGTTAAGGGCAAGAGCGGTCTTGCCCATCGAAGGACGTGCCGCAATAATGATCAGATCGGATGACTGGAGTCCGGAAGTCATGCGGTCGAAGTCATTAAATCCAGTAGCCACACCGGTAATCATCTCTCTATCGGTGTACAGCTTCTCCAACATCCGATGCGCTTCAGGCTGGAGATCTTTGATCGGAACCAGGCCGCTTTGGATTCTCTTTTCCGACAACTCGAACATCGACTGCTCAGCCCTGTCGAGCACTTCCTCGGCATGATCCGATTGTTCGAAACACTCGGCCATAATGCGATTCGTCGAGTGAATCATCTGCCGGAACAGCGACTTTTCTCTGATGATCTGGACGTAATGCTCAATATTGACGAGATGGGGAATGCCATCCATCAGGCTCGCCATATACGCGATTCCACCCGCCGATTCCAACAGTGAATCCCTCTCCAAGCGATCTTGAAGGGTAATCAAATCGACGGCTTTTGACTCGTCGACGATTTCCGACATCTTTCGGAAGATAGTCCGGTGTGCCCCGAGGTAGAAGTCATCCTGCTTCAGGTTCTCAACGACAGTGTAGTAGTTCTCGTTATTAACGAGGATCGCTCCAAGAACCGACTTCTCGGCATCGACGTTGTGGGGGAGTGGACGTTCTAGTATTTCGCGGGCCATTGGGTGGACAAAGAATACAGGCTAAAAAAAAGGAAGGACAAGCGAAAATCTAAAGGGCGGACACCTAATTCGCTACAGTCCTAAAGTGAAGAACTTACGGGTGCTGAAATCTGGCGTCCGCACAGCAATTGCGGCGGGCCTGGGGATTTCTCCAGCCGGCGCACGGAACTACTCAGACTCGCTCTCAGGTTCGGATTCGGTCGGAGGAGATGTTGCCTCTCCAGTTTCGGCCCCGGCTTCGGCTTCGGCCTCTACTCTGAGTTTAACTTCTGCAACGACGTCGGCGAACAAGCGTATAGGAATGACAAACTCACCCAACTGCTTGATGTGATCATCGAGGTTGATCTTTCGTTTGTCCACCTTGAAACCCTTCTTCTCAAGTTCATCGGCAATATCACTGGTGGTCACTGAACCGTACAGCACTTCCTGTTCGCCAACACGGCGGGTCACAGTGATCTCGACAGCGTTCATCACCTCGCGAAGCTTCTCAGCTTCACCTTTCTGTTTTGCCTCGCGGCGGAGCAGGTTGTTGCGTTCCTGCTCCATTATCTTGAGATTTCCAGGCGTCGCCGGATAAGCCAGCTTGCGGGGCACCAGGTAGTTGCGGGCGTATCCTGCCTTCACGGTCACAACGTCACCGGGATGACCAAGCCGTTCGATTGCCTCTCTCAAGATGATTTCCATACTGAATCCTTTTAACTGAATCGATTTTGAAGGAACTCTTTCTGCTATTCCGTCGTAAACGGCAAGAGGGCGATATTACGCGCTTTCTTGATCGCATCCTTCAATTGCCGCTGATGCGGTGAACAAACACCCGAAATCCGTCTCGGCAGAATTTTGGCGCGCTCTGGGACAAACTGGGACAGGAGCCTCGCGTCCTTATAATTAATTGAATCAATCTTTTCGACGCAGAATTTGCAAACTTTCCTCCGTCGGTAGAACTGCTTTTGCACCACTCCTATTTCTCCTTAAACTGGCACCCTGTTACAGGTTCACTGAGATCCGTTGGCCGCGGATTGTTCAGCTGAACTTTCAGAATCCGGACTCGCGGAAGAGGATTTCTTTTGCCGGATCGCTCGCACTTTTTGCAGTTTCTTTTCTGCCTCGTCAATCCGTACCGTCAGGTATCGTAGAACCGAATCCATGACACGGAAACGCCGTTCCACTTCCTTAATGACGTTGCCGTCCGTCGCTACCGTAAACAACACGTAGAATCCCTGGTTGTGCTTCTGGATCTCGTAAGCCAGTCTTTTTCGGCCCAACTTTTCAATGCTCTCGACCTGGCCGCCGCCATCGGTCACCAGGCCTTCGACCTGAGCATTCAGCTGGTCGATCTCGTCTTCCGGCATATTCGGATCGACGATGAACATGATTTCGTACTTTCTAATCAATGATATTTACTCCAACAAACAGCAAGCCGCGGCGTCAAACAGTCGCCGGACCCGATCAGGTTTCCAATTCTCGCAAATCCGTACCGTTGTACTCCGACATGGCAGATCGCGCTCCCGCTCTCAGTATGTGCTCTACGGCGTCCGCAGCCAGCACTTCGGCACGTCCGAGGGCGTCGCGGTCAGCCTGAGCGACCTCCGATAGTACAAACTCTTTACCGTCCTGCACTCCTCGTGCCGGCATTATTCCCACCCGAACTCTAAGGTATTCGTCCGAACCGTAAGCCGAAGCAATCGATTTTAGTCCATTATGTCCACCGGCAGAACCCCTTTCACGAATTCGTATCTTTCCAAGTGGCAGCGCCAAGTCATCGGAGATCAAAAGCAAACGCGAATCATAACCAAATCTTTCAAGCAGCGTCACCAGCGCGACGCCGCTCCGGTTCATGTACGTTTTCGGTTGAATAAGGACCGTTGCCACAGGTTCTCGGAGCCGCGCCACCCCCGCTTCTCCTATCCGCAAGGTCAGTCCGACATCGTAGCGGCCGGCCAGTAATTCTATCACTCGGAAACCCACGTTGTGATAGGACCGTTCGTATCCGGAACCGGGGTTCCCGAGTCCGATAATCAACCATGGGCCATCGTTTTCCGCTTCATCAGGCACGAATTCACAAAGGGCAAAGCTCCGCCAGTAGAGCAACAGAGGCGACTACCCGCCTTCCCCTTCTTCCTTGTCGCTCTTGGCCGCGACTTGGCCATCCCCTTCTTCTCCCTCTGGGGCACCTTCCACTTCTTCGCCTTCAACCGGGACGGCCTCTTCCTCTTCTTCCGCACGTAAGGGAACAACGTGTACAACGACGCGGTCTCCATCCTCCAAGATCTCCACCCGCTCCAACACCGGGAGATCCCGGACACGCAGGCTCTCGTGCATATGCAGTTCGGAGACGTCACATTCGAAACGTTCAGGAATGTCCGCAGGCAGGCACTCGACTTCGATCTCCCGGACAACAACGTCCAGCAAACCACCTTCCGTCTTGATACCTATTGACTCACCGCGTATCACGATGGGAACGGTCACCTTCAGAACCTGATCCATCGCGACCCTCTGAAAGTCGGCGTGCAATATGGTTTCTTTAACCGGATCCACCTGCCAATCCTTGAGGATAACGTTATCCGTGTCGCCACCTTCGATCTTTAGATCCAGGATCGTATTGCGTCCCGCTTCGGATCTCAGGAGCCGAAATATCTCTTTCGGGTCGAGCGCGACGGGCACGGTCTTCCCTGAACCTCCGTACACGACCGCGGGCACCAGCCCGCTTCGTCGAATCCGCTTCGAAGCACCACTACCGAATTCGGTTCGGGCCTTCGCGTTTACTGTCGTTGTGTCTGCCATCGTTTCTCTTCCTCAAACTGTCCTCTGTTTCTTCCGGGTCGAGCAGCGCTATATAAACAATACACTGACCGAAGTCTCCTCGTGAATGGACACTATCGCTTGTGCCAATAGCTCTGCCACGCTGAGGACGTGAACCTTGCCACACTCTTGGGCCGCCTCATTCAACGGCACCGTATCAGTAATTACGAGTTCTGCTAATGAAGACTTATGAATTCTCTCCGCAGCTGGACCGGACAAAACACCGTGGGTTGCACAGGCATAAACCTCCCGCGCTCCGGCTTCCCGCAAAGCTTCAACGGTGTTGACGAGCGTACCGGCCGTATCCACCATGTCGTCTACGATAAGGGCCGAGCGGCCATTGACATCCCCGATCACGTTCATCACTTCGGCAACGTTCGCCACGTTGCGACGCTTGTCGATGATCGCCAATTCGCCTTGGAGGCGCTTCGCAAACGCCCGCGCACGTTCGACTCCTCCCGCATCGGGAGAAACGACAGTCAGTTTCGGAAGACTCAGCTTCTGGAAAAAATCCACCAACACCGGTGCCGCAAAAAGGTGATCGACGGGAATGTTGAAGAAACCCTGGATCTGGGCCGCGTGCAGGTCCATCGTCAACAAACGGTCCGAATTGAGCGCCAGTACGTCGGAAACGACCTTGGATGAGATCGGAACCCGGGGTTTGTCCTTCCTGTCCTGCCGCGCGTATCCAAAATAAGGCAGGACGGCCGTGATCCGCCGGGCTGACGACCGACGAAACGCGTCGATCATCAGCATGAGTTCCACCAGATTATCGTTGACAGGCGGACAGGTGGGCTGGACCACAAAGACGTCGGCGCCTCGAACGTTTTCCAAAATCTGAAAGTAGATTTCTCCGTCGGCGAACCGGGTCGTCGAACACTCTCCAAGTTTGCAGCCCAGGTGCTTGGAGATATCACGCGCCAGTTCCTGGTTCGCGGATCCTGCAAATACCTTCAGTTCGTTGGTCATTATCTCTGAAGTAGTCCGCTTGCTACCGTAGTCTGTCGAACTGGGGCGGGAGGATTCGAACCTCCGAATGCAGGTGCCAAAGACCTGTGCCTTACCGCTTGGCCACGCCCCATCGGGTGTCCGGTCAATTCTTGAACATCTCCCTGAAATATTCCGATCGTTTTACCGGTCGCGTCAAGCTCACATCGAGTTCCCACTCTAAAACCGAGATGGCTTTCCTGGCATCAGACTGCGCACTGAATTGCCCGAACACAGTCGCACCGCTACCCGTCAACGAAGCGAAGCGGGCCCCTGAGCCCAACAATTTCCGTTTTATCTCTGCAAGTTCAGGGAATCGGCGAAAAAGCGGCGTCTCGAAATCGTTCGGACCGGTGTCGAGCGCCAGCTCATCGTCCCTCTGCGGCGACACAAAACGAGCACAGAAACTTAACATGTTATTGAAGCTAACAGACTCGGTCAACCAGGAATACGCTTCGGCAGTATCGATGGTGAGACCGGGATTCACCAGAACGAGCCAGTAATCCGCCTCGTCTTCGAGTGGAAACAGCTTTTCTCCCCGGCCAACACCGAGCGCTCTGCCACCCACTGAAAAGAACGGAACGTCCGATCCCAAAGCCTTCAGGATGCTAAAGAGTCTTTCACCTGGAAGCCGGGTTCCGAATCTCCGATCTAGCCCCAACAGCGTTGTGGCCGCGTCCGCACTACCTCCACCCAGGCCAGCACCCGCAGGAATTCGCTTGATCAATTCCATCCGGACGGGAACCTTGATCGAAGTTTCTTCCTCAAAAGCTCGCACCGCACGTACGACAAGATTGGAGTCGTCCCCTGGCCCATGGGTTGCTGTGAATTCAAACGTTTTCGCAGGCGAAACTCGAATTTCGTCGTGCAAGGCTATGGTCTGAAGCAGCGTTCGAATTTCGTGATAGCCATCGGAGCGTTGACCAAGAACGCGCAGTTCCAAATTCACCTTGGCGAAAGCCCTCCAAATTTCGTTTCCGATTCCCGTCACCGAATGCCCTTATCTGGAACCGTCGGATTATCGCAATCTGTTATTATCATTGCCGTTAAGGATATACCGCACCGCTGTTAGCAGGGCAGTGTGTAGGTCAATCTGGCAGTTCCCCTAATCCGAGCGTGTGGCATAACGCGCGGCTGGAGCCGGAGAACTTCCCTCCGACTAGAAAAGCTAGGCAAGGATACGGGTGAGGTAAGAGTTCCGAACGATTGAGCACCTACGCGAACGAAATGCCACCGCCATTACTCCAGGTAGAAAGTCAGGGTCAACTGAAAAGAGTACTCGGTCGATTCAAATCCCCGCCGCGCCGGCTCGAAACGCCACCGGCCGACCGCATCGAGGGCTGCGGCGGACAACTCGGGGTCCCCGGAACTTCGAACGCGAAGTTCTGCAATCCTTCCTCGACGGTCCAGATCCACATCAAGAACGACACGTCCCGCTATACCCCGCCGCCTCAAATCAGCTGAGTAATCCGGCATGGGAGCATCCATAAGAGGCGGAGCCGTGACTCCCTGCGTTCCACCGGACGAAAGCGAGTAACTGATCCGACCCACCGGAGCCGGCGTCTCGGGAACAGGGACCGGTCGCGGATCGACCCTATCGGCAATCACCTCGACCTCGCGACGCAGTTCCTCCACACGTTCGGCTTCTCTTAAGCGGCGCTGGGATTCCATTTTCCTGTAAAACTCGGGTACGAGCCGGTCGTAACGCTCCAGCGACGACGGGTCTGCATGGGGCAGGGAGGCGGCGATCTGAATGTAGTTGCCGGCCGTCTCATAGTCGCCGAGACTCATCTGTGCCTCGGCGAGGATTTCGTAGAAGCGATCTCCGAGTTCGGGCTCCAAGCGCAGGGCCTGATCGACGAGCGCCGACGCCGCGCTGGGCCTTTCATCAAGAACGTACAACCAACCCAGCTCCGCACGCGCCCTTCCAGACCGTGGCATCAACTCAATTGCACGCTCGAGCGCGACTATCTGCGCCCTACGATCTTCATCCGTTTCCGGCTCGAGGATTCCCAGGTAATAGTAGGCAAGGCCCGACTCCGGGAAGTCCTCGACGAGTCGTTCGAAGGTTCGGCGGCCTCCCGATCCGGCTCGGCCTTGTCCCAGTACAGCCAATCCGATGCGTCCAGCTTCCAGCAGACTGTCCGCGTAGAAACTCCTGGCGCGCGGTCCGAATCCGGCGGAGACCGCAAGGTCTCCCAGCATGGCATTGAGTTCGCCTGTTCTCACAGGCCGGGACTCCGACCTTAGACGCGTCGCCAAAAACGGTAAGGAACCAACCTCATGCTGAAACAACTGGCTCTCCACGCTCTCGGTCGCGACCCCCAGAGTGGCATCGGATCCCTCTTCTTCTCCCAACGACCGCACATAAGCGTCTAATGCTTCCGGATGCCGATCGAGGAGGATACGCAATAGGTGGTAGGACTGAAGTCGAAAGACCCCTCCCTCGACGAGGTCATCGTAATTCTGGCTGGGCACGATGGTTAGGACGTCGGAGAGAGAAAATCCGTCTTCGCGCGATACCGGATCGTCGTCACCACCCCGGCCCAGCCGTCTCAGGTATTCTCCGATTCCCTCCTGCAACCAGAACGGTTGCCACAACACGGATCGCGACAACAGGAGGTGTCCCAGAGCATGGCCGACGTCGTCGGCGATAGATTCGGGCGAACTATCGCGCGCGAGCACAAAGGGCCCCCCGCTACCCGGCAGGAGATAGGCGGCGAGGTTGTGGATCTTCAGGGGTTCGGGAACCCATCCAAGGAAATCCTGCCTATCGTCAATCAAGACGACACGGATGCGCAACGCCCGCGGTTCCAGCGGATAGAAGACCTGGGAAAAGACTTGATATCGTCCTTCGAGATCATCGAGAAGCCGTCCGCCCTTATCGGGATCGGTGTCCGTGTAGAGGACGAAATGTTCCGATTCCTGCGCGATCCATTCCGATTGTGCCCGGAGAACGGACGGCGATAACATCAGTCCGACCAGTAAGATTAGGATCGATCGCCTCTGTTTCATATTTCCAAAGCAGGTCGTTGGTTCTTACGGAGCAGCCACAAATTCGACTTTATTTGGCACTCCGGCAAACTCGCCGCCTTCGGGCGCCGCCTGGAAGGTGATCACAACCGGAGCAGGGGGGTCCAAGGGGCCACAACTCACTTCACTGCCCACGTCGGCACTGAACGTCGCAAACTCAACTCGCTCGGGTGAATCTGTATGAAACAAGTACGTGCCAGAATCCGCCTCGACGGTCAATGTCAGCCCTTCCCGGCAGTCGATCAAGCTCAGCAATCCGTTCTGTTGTTCGCCACTCACGATGCGGGTCAACTCAAACCGGTCGAACCCGAGGTTCGGAGAAACCAACTCTTCCGGAGCCGGTAGGGCGGGCTCCACGTCTGCTTCCGATGCTGCCGGTTCGGAATCGGCCCGGGTTATTTCAACAAATCCTTCTCCAATCACACCCCTGTTGCCTTCGAGCCCCTGAATCGACTGCAAAACCGACTGGGCTCGACTGCGGGTGTCCGGATGCTGAATCGCATCGAGCAGAGGAATGAGAAGCGTTCGGACATCGGAGAATCGTTCCTGCTCAATGAAGACCCTGCCAAGGCTGATTCGATAGTCAGGGTGTCGGGGTCTGAGTTCAAGCGCGACGTCGAGAAGATCGGCTGCTTCATCCAGATTTTCGTTTGCGCTCAAGTAACTGAGCGCCAATGCCTCATAGCTGTCAGCAAATCGAGGACCGATTCGTATCGCCTCCCGCAACGCGGCGCGGGCCTCATCCTGCCGATCCGGGCTGGGCTCCGCATCGCCTCTGACCAGGGAAAGCGCGTAGTAGTAATGACTGAGGAAATCAGCATCGCTTCCATTGACCACCGGCTCCAAATTGAGACGCGCCTCCTCGAATCGTGCCTGATCGATCAGGAGCCGGCTCATTACGACGCGGGGAACCCCCGAACCGGGATTCAGTTCGATCGCGCCCCGGAGCCGCTCCCGCGCCGCGTCGGTCGCGCCCTGACGAATCAACAACTCGGCGAGTTGCGTTTCGACTTCGGCCGGAGAAATCCCCGCGGTTTCGGCCGGGCCCACTCCACGCGATGCATTTCCAACAGCCAACGTGAGGTAGGGATAGGTTCCCCGTTGCTGCACGTTGTTTTCGAATTCACTCAACAAAGTCCGAAAATTCGTGCCGAGGGCACCGCCCACGGCTTCTTCGAAAGAGATTCCCGATGCCATCAAGCGAACGAAACGGATCATCGCCGCATACCCCTGACCCTCGTTCCGCGTCATGAGAAAGTGAACGAAGGCCCAGGTCTGGGCATGGAAGATGTCTTCCCTATCGGTCTCGTCATAGGAGTCCGAATCCGGGCTGAAGTCGAATAGCTGGTCGAAAGTCAACCGGACACGCTCGTCGCGTACGAGTCTCACAAAGGAGTCTATCGGCCGCCCGATCTGAAGTTCTGTCCCTTCCGTCGACCACGTGGTGGTCCGATAAAACTCAGCTAATCCCTCCACAAGCCACAGCGGCGCATTGGGAATAGTTTTCTCGGCAATCGCATGGAAATAATCGTGAAGAACACGATCGAAAGGCCTCCGCCGGCTGGATTCGGTGAGCATGGCGATGTAGTTCTCACCGTCATCCGGTAAGAAATACGCATCGCTACCGGTCAGACCCAACTCTTCCAGCGAGTCGTCATCGTCCACAACCACTACGGTCATGGGTCCCGGTTCCGGATATTGACGACTGCTGAATATTTCTGTTATCGCTGAATGAAAGGCCTCAAAGCGTGTCGCCACGTCTACGAGGTCTCCGTCATCAACGTCACCGACAAACCTGTAGTTTGCTGAGCGCAGTTCAAGCCAACGCTCCTGAGCTTCGGCCACGTCGGGACCCAGCAGAAATACAACAAGTATGCCAACCACTGTAGTCCACGACCTTGCGCTAGTTTTGGCTCTCACAATGGATATGCGGTGTTTGTCGGGTAAACGCGAAAACTACTTTTCTACCGGAACCTGCATCTTTTCCCAGTCCTTGAGGAATTGGGCAAGTCCCGAGTCGGTCAAAGGATGCTTCATAAGTTGCAAGAATACTTTGAAGGGCAAGGTGCAGACGTCCGCCCCAAGCCGAGCTGCTTCGACAATGTGCATGGGACCTCGAATCGAGGCAGTCAACACTTCGGTGCTGTAGTCGTAGTTGTCGAAAATTGTAACGATATCGGCAATCAACGACATTCCTTCCTGAGAAATATCGTCCAGCCGGCCGACAAACGGACTGACGAAACGCGCACCCGCTTTCGCCGCCATAATCGCCTGCGGGACGGAGAATATCAAAGTCACATTGATCCCGATGTTTTCGTCGCTCAACTTTTTAGTCGCTTTAAGGCCCTCCAGGGTAAAAGGACACTTGACCACTATATTCGGATGGACCGCGGCCAGACTACGGCCTTCCGCGATCATGCCCTCAGCTTCCAGACTGACCACCTCGGCACTGACAGGACCGTCGACTATGGAGCAAATCTTAAGCAACTGGTCTTCAAAATCGTTCCCCTCTTTCGCAATCAGCGAAGGGTTCGTGGTCACGCCGTCCAGAATGCCAGTGCTGGCGGCCTCGCGAATTTCGCCCAGGTTGGCGGTGTCGAGGAAGAATTTCATACCCCGGGATCCTCCTTACATGCGGGCCCACTCCTGTGGGCTGCTGGGTGGTTACATGATCGTTGGCTATCGGCCCTATTCTACAGAATTTTTCGCGCTCTGACACGAACGCGGCAGCAGCCATTTAAACATCCGGGCAGTTGTTGCTGTTCGAAAGCAAATCGGGACCGACGGGACCCTCCGGATCTACTCGTCGATCGATGTCGAAATCGGACTTTCGTTGCCGGATCGATCCAGTGCTGTTACCGCGTATTCGAACCCGGGCTGATACTCGGGATCTTGAAACGCATTGGTCGCTTGCCCGTCGGGGCTCACCCGGCGGAAGTCTTCGTTCCCCGCAACACGCCTGAACACGTTATAACGAACGACATCGCTTTCAGGACTGAATTGCCACCGGATGAAAACGCCGCCTTGAAAGGGCGTGAGTGAGAGATCGGAGGGAGCACTCGGAGGCGTGCGATCCAGCGCCGTCACCGATACGGCCTCATAGGGCAACCCGGCCACCAAACCGGACACACCCTCGCGAACAGGGACAATTGTATAGATATAGGTCTCACCCACCCTGTAACGGGTGTCTTCGAATCGAGGAACCGAGAGTAGAGTGTCCCCCTCACCCGAGAGTAGCTCCCCGGAACGATAGATGCGATAGCCGTCGGTAATACCGGCTCCATTTTGAGGTGGCTCCCACTCCAGTGTCATTCGGTTTTGGTCAACCTCAGCACGGACACCGGAACCCGGGCCCGGGACTTCGATCACCATCACCTGTACCCGAGGCGACTGTGCGGAAATCCTTCCCCGAGTCGTCTCGAAGTGGATCGTGTACTGCTGGGTGGAACCCACGAGGTCCCGCCCCGGTAGCACTACCGTTTGGTATTCGCCTGGCCCTCGGACTTGGATTGCGGCAACTACGGTTTCGTTTTCTAAGATGACAGCCCGATCCAGATCAACCGAGGCCGATAGATCTACATTTCTGGAAGGATTCGTCCAGGCCAAGTGAAGTTCGTAGCCGACCTGCTCCACACCGAAGTCGTCAGCAGATTCCGGAATGCTCAGGAACGGTGGCTGGGGGTCCCCGACCTTGCCGCATCCAAGGGCAAACAAGACAGGCAGTAGGGCAACAACAGACCAATCCCTTAACAGGCTTGCGATTGGTGGTCTTCTCACCGGGGGTTAAGGCTACAGAATGTAGCGACTCAAATCCTGATCCTTGACGATTTCGTTGAGCATCTTCTCAACGTAGGCGGCATCAATGTTGACGTTCTTCTCAGTCAGGTCAGGCCCTTCAAATGATATTTCGTCCAGGAGCTTTTCCATGATCGTGTGGAGACGTCGCGCTCCGATGTTTTCAGTGTTCTCGTTAACTAATGCCGCGAATCTCGCGATCTCGAAAACGGCCTCCTCGGTGAACGACAGACGAATCCCTTCGGTCTCCATCAATGCGCGGTACTGCTTGATCAGTGCGTTCTGTGGCTCGGTCAGGATCCGGATGAAGTCTTCAACCGAAAGCGATTCCAACTCGACGCGAATTGGAAACCGTCCCTGTAGTTCAGGAATCAGGTCGGAGGGTTTACTGACATGAAACGCTCCGGCAGCGATAAAGAGAATGTGATCCGTCCGTATCATGCCGTATCGCGTGTTGATCGTGGTGCCCTCGACAATAGGAAGGATGTCTCTCTGGACGCCTTCGCGACTCACATCGGGTCCGTGACCGGATTCCCGGCCTGCGATCTTGTCGATCTCATCAAGAAAAACGATTCCGTTGTTTTCGACACGTTCGACAGCAATCCGAGTCACCTGTTCCATATCCACGAGCTTCTGCTCTTCTTCCTGGATGAGGTGCTCGACGGCCCCAACTACTTTCATCTTTCTCTTCTTCGTGCGCTGACCCAGAAAACCGGGAAGGATATCCTTAATATTGATATCCATCTCTTCGATACCGCTATTGGAGATGACTTCGAAAGCCGGGAAGCTCCGCTCCTTCACCTCGACTTCGACCGTGCGATCATCTAGTTTCCCGTCGCGAAGCTGAGAGCGTAGTTTCTCTCGCGTTCTATTCCATTGCGCCGCACTTCGCTCTCCCGCCTCGGGGTCAGCGTCACCGGTCGAGACAGGCAGTGGTGGCAACAGGAGATCCAGAATTCTTTCTTCGGCGTTGAGCTCGGCTTTCTCAGCGACCTCTTCAAGTTTCTCGTTACGAACCATTTCAATGGATAGCTCGGCGAGATCCCGGATCATTGACTCCACATCACGCCCGACATAACCCACTTCGGTGAACTTGGAGGCTTCCACTTTCACGAACGGGGAGTTCGCAAGCTTCGCCAACCGGCGTGCTATTTCAGTTTTTCCCACCCCGGTTGGCCCGATCATGATGATGTTCTTGGGCATGACCTCTTCAGCCATCTCCGGGGTGAGTTTCTGGCGGCGCACCCTGTTACGAAGCGCAATGGCAACGGCTCGCTTCGCAGCCCCCTGACCGATGACGTACTTGTCCAGTTCCCGAACGGTCTCTCGGGGAGTCAGGTCGTCAAGATGCGGTGCCGGAACTGCGTCGTACGCAAACATGGGATTATGGGAGTTTTTTGAGGCTACAGTTCCTCTATAGTCACGCTGCTGTTCGTATAGATGCAGATGTCTGCTGCGATTTTGAGGGCTTCCTCTGCGATTTGACGCGCCCCCAGATCGGAAAAACCGGAGAGCGCGCGAGCCGCGGCAAGCGCGTAAGCTCCACCCGATCCGATCCCTAACAGGCCGTCGTCGGGCTCGATCAAGTCGCCCGTCCCCGATATCAGAAAGGTCAATTTTTCGTCGGCCACGATCATCACGGCCTCAAGATGCCGCAGGCTCTTGTCCGTCCGCCAGTCTCGGGCAAGTTCCACCGCCGCTCGACTCAGGTTGCCCTGAAACTGTTCGAGTTTCGATTCGAACCTGGCAAACAAAGCGAAACTGTCAGCTGACGAACCGGCGAAAGCCGCGAGTATCCGGTCGTTGAACAGGCGCCGGATCTTCTTCGCGCCGTGTTTAATTACGGTATCACCCAAGGTGACCTGTCCGTCACCGGCGAGTGCAACCCTTCCGTCTTTGCGAACGCAAATGATGGTGGTGGAGCGTGTCTGGACAGGCATGAAGCTCTATCGACCCACTTCGGACATGAAGAGTCGGTCCGAAAGATTGGAATTGTAGGCGACGCTGTCAATCCGGATTTCCGTCGTCTTCAATCCATCGGTATAGCGGTCGATGAGCAGGGGTGTGAGCACGTTCTGAAACTCGTGGTAGTTGCTGTAAACCTCTTCGTGAATTCGTGGATCGTCCAGACGCCGTACGGTCTTTTTCATGAGGAGGCCGCTTTCCTGGTCAATATACAGATTAACCCGCGTCCGGTCTTCGTCACGGATTTCCAGGATGTCAACCCTCTTGAAGTCGATCATTTCACGGCCGACGTATTGAAGCGTGCTGTCGGGCTGCTCGACCACGACACGAAGCACATGGTCCAGGCTCACCTTAAATTCCTCCCAGAAAACCTCGACCTGATCTTCAAGTTGAGCCTCGACTTCGCCATCGTTAACGTTCCATCCCTCAGACTGTCCGTTGTTGATCCGCACGGTGTCGCCGTCCTCTCCGAACTCTGTCCGCTCCCTGTCCGGATACCTGACGTAGTCAGCGAATATCTCCGCACCGATGAGTTCGCCACGCTGGAACTGGTAAATACGGCCTTCTGTCGACATGTCGATCACGTCGAGATAGGCCGGACCTCCCAGAGTTTCTATAGCTCTGTCGAAAACCTCGCGCGGATCTTGCTGGGCCCCCGACACCGGCGGTTGCCACCAGAGCATGACTCCGACAGCGCACGCAATCAGCAGGTAGGTTTTTCTCATAGATGACCGTCCGATTATAGCGGATTCCATGTGAGCCGCGAACAAAGCTCCTCGGAGGGCGTCGATGCAGTTTTAATCATACTCTGCCGGACTCTACCTCACCCTTGGGCAAGAAATCGACGCCGAATGATTTCCCGAACATTACGGGCCGCCATGGCGGGCGATACAGTGTTGGACGGAACCGGGCTATCAATTGTCACCATCACCGGTCCCCCATGCACGCATTTTGAGCCCGGTTCCAAAACGACGCGGGTGCCGTGAATCGTTATCGGGACAATCTCTGCACCTGAGCGCTGCCCAATACTGAATGCTCCGTTTTTGAAAGAGGCAATGCCTCCGTCGATACTGGTCCGGCCCTCTGGGAAAAAGACAAGGGGCACACCTTCCCGAATTCGATCTACGGAAGGACCCAGCGCCCTCATGGCCGCCACGGGATTCTCACGATCTACCGGAAAATGTCCGGCTCTCCGCAGATGCCAGCCCAGTAACGGAACTCGAAACAGTTCTTTCTTGGCTGCGAATCGGAACTGAAACGGCAATGACGCAAGCAGGACGGGTATGTCCATATAGCTCTGGTGGTTCGCGCAAAGAACATATTTGCCGTTGGCTTCGAGCTGATCGAGTCCGTCGATCGCAAGCCGGACACCGGAAAGAAACAAGACAACATGGGACCAGGCCCTGGAACACCCATGCTGAAATCCGCCGTTCGGGTCCCGAAGCGAACCCAAAAGCGACACCAAAACGAAGACCACCGTGACCAATGATATCAAGGGAAGCCTGAGGCAGAGGGCGCCGAGGCGATCCAACTTCGTGTGTACCTGTCCCATTACGCCCTTATCCGGACCGATCGATAGTGAGCTGAAGGTTCGGATCCGAACGCGGTCGGATTCTAGGAACGACCCAGGTGATTCTCATTCATTTCGCGGTCTGCTCTAGAGCTTCGCTGCGGATTCGACCCTCGAGAACCGCCCGAGCCTCGCCGGCCAGGTAGAGAGATCCGGTTATCAGAATTGTCGTCTCCGGGGCCGCATGTTCCCGGGCATAAGCAACGGCGTCTGCGATACCTTCCACGATTAAAGCATCGGGAAAATCATTGCCTAACATTTTTGGATCCGAGGAACGAGCGTTGCTCACTCGGGTCAGAATCAGTCGCTTGGCGTGGGGCCGAAGGACGCGGATCATCGCGGCACAATCCTTCTCGCCCATTCCTCCAAAAATCAACCACACTTTCTCTGGACAATTTTCGTCAAGGTAACGACCGAGGGCCTCTGCCGCAGGTACATTGTGCCCTCCATCGACCAGGAACGTTGGCTTCCCGGCAATTCGCTCCAATCTTCCCGGCCAGCTTGCCTGGTTCACGCCGCGTATTATGCTCTCGACGTCGAGAGGCCAGCCCTGCACCTCCAGACACTCAGCCGCCCGCACGGCTACCTTCAGGTTCTCGATCTGGTGACGGCCCCCGAGCCCGGGCCGGAGACCCCCATAGGTCCGGACAGGCGTCTGCAGGTCGACACGGTAAAGGCCCTCTCCTAAATTCTGGATCTCTGCCTTAAGCCCCCCGGCGTCAACGGATCGTCCACCCGCCCGCGCCCGAATACACTCAAACTCGCACCCGGCTCCGAGAACAACGGGCTCCGAACCTTTGATGATCCCCGCCTTTTCTGCCGCGATCTCTTCGATAGTGGATCCCAGATATTCCTGATGGTCGTACCCGATATTAGTGATCACGGACAGGTCCTGTGAAACGATGTTCGTGGCGTCGAGCCGCCCACCCAAACCGACCTCAAGAACGGCATAGCGAACGCGTCCACTGAAATACTCGAAAGCTGAGGCTGTGACCAATTCGAAATAGGTGGGGGGATAGAGCAGCCGTGTGCGAGCGTCAGAAGCCGCAGCCTGAACACGTGTCAAGATCTCGCCAAGTTCCAGGTCGTCGATTTCGATTCCGCCGATGGAAATCCGCTCGTTCAGCCGTTCCAGGTGAGGCGATACATACAAACCCGCCTCTCCCAGCATGGCCGAAAGCAAGTGTGCAACCGAACCCTTCCCATTGGTACCCGCGATCAGTACGGAGCGAAATTGCTCTTGAGGATTTCCGAGTGCCTCACACAGAATCTGAATATTTTTAAGGTCGTATCGGAGGGATCGGTACTCATTCCGAAGTGAGAACAAATGCTGAATGTCTGTGTCGTCCATAGACTTTCCGGAAAATTCCCAACCCAGGCCTGTCTTCTCTGGATCGCTGTTTTGTACCTGCCGATTACAGTCCGCGGCACTGAAGCTGATCCCCGGATTTCCCCTAACCCACGAAAAAATTCAGAGAACGCAGCAGGTATGGCGCCAGCATTCCCCGTTCGACGATTGCATCCAGCATTCCGTGCTGGAGCAGGAATTCGCTCCGCTGGAAACCCTCAGGGAGCTTCTGGCGAATGGTCTGCTCGATCACTCGTGGGCCGGCGAAACCAATCAGAGCTCCTGGCTCGGCAACGTTCAAGTCACCCAACATCGCGAAACTGGCCGTCACGCCACCCGTCGTTGGGTCTGTCAGAAGCGATATGTAAGGCAATTTCTCACGGTCGAGTCTTGAAAGAGCAGCAGAAATTTTCGCCATCTGCATCAGGCTCAAGACTCCTTCCTGCATTCGTGCGCCGCCTGAACAGGAGACAATGACCAGGGCTGAACGCGTCCGTATCGCGCTTTCGACCGCCCGCGTGATTTTTTCGCCGACAACAGAGCCCATCGACCCTCCGATGAAGCCATACTCCATCGCTGCCGCGACCACATCGTGACGTCCTATCCGGCCGGAACCGGTGACAACGGCTTCTAAAGGACCGGGCTCGCTTGAAAGACGCTCGAGCGTCTGTTTGTATGGCTTGGCGGCAGTAAAGTCGAGAGGATCCGTCGAGAACATCCCGGCATCCATCTCTTTCCAGGAACCATCAAAGAGGAGGTTCAATCGGTCAATGGCACCGATCTTGTAGTGATGGTTGCATTTTGGACATACCTGGAAATTTGCATCGATGTCCTTTTTCCAGACCGGCTCTTTGCAACTGACGCACTTCTGCCAGAGGCCCTCCGGCATGACCAGACGTTCTTCACCAACCTCGATGGACTTCTTTTCCCTTTTGAACCAGGTCATAAGGTGATGATTATAACGCGGATACCGCCCTGCGCAGCCGATCGACTGTCTTGTCACGGCCCAGAACGACCATGACATCGAAGATTCCAGGCGCGACGGCTTTGCCCGTCAGCGAAACACGTGCCGCGTTAATGAGCAAACCAGCCTTGACCTCCAGTTCCGCCGCCAGAGCCCTCAGGGTCTCTTCCACGCCGTGGAGATCGAAGGGGTCTACTGTCTCTAAACGCAGGGCTAGTTCAGGCAGGTATTCCTCAAGCCTGGAATCTGACATGAAGCGCCGAAGCGCGGCCGGCTCGTACTCCACTGAAACGCCCGAATAAGTGCGCACCTCCCGGGCCAGCGCCTGCAGGGATCGAAACCGCGGTCGAATTAACTCGATCAGGGAGAGGAACCAGGCCCGATCTGTCGTGTCAAACCGCTCCTCCCATATACCGGTATCTTCCAGGACCGGGACCAGACAGCGCGACAGGGCTTCTGGAGAAAGCGCGTTGATGTATTGACCATTGAACCACGCCAGTTTGTCGGGATCGAAGACCGCATCGGCTTTCGATATACCTTCGAGCGAAAATGCTTCGATCAAACGACGCGTGTCAAAGATTTCCTGGTCCGTACCATCGGACCAACCCATCAGTGCCAGTAAATTATCGAAAGCTTCCGGGAGGATGCCCTGGTCGCGATAGGCAAGCACAGACGTGGCACCGTGACGCTTGCTGAGGCGGGATCTGTCGGGACCCAGGATCAGCGGCACATGAACGAACTGGGGCCTTGGGGCTTCGAGCGCATCAAAGAGAAGAATCTGTTTCGGCGTATTGGAAATGTGGTCCGCACCCCTCAGGACGTGGGTTATTTCCATGTCCAGATCGTCGGCAACTACGCTCAGATGGTAGGTCGGGTGGCCATCCGATCTCAGGAGAACGAAATCCTCGACCTCATCGAGTCCCTTCGTGATCTCACCGAAAACAAGGTCATCGAAGCGAACCCTACCATCGGGCACACGAAAGCGAAGGGCCGCGGTCTCACCACTATCCAAACGCTCACGCACCTGCTTTTTATCCAGTGACAGGCACGTCCTCGGATACTTCCAACCCACTCCCGACGCAGAAGCCTCCGCCCTCAGAGACGCGAGTTGTTCGGGCGAGCAGAAACAACGGTAGGCATGCCCGCCTTCCTCCAGGGTCTGGGCCAGATCCCTGTATCGGTCCAATCGCTCCGACTGGTAATACGGGCCTTCATCCCAGTCCAATCCCATCCATGACATCGCTTCGAGAATCCCCTTGGTCATTGCAGGATCGGAGCGCTCCCTATCGGTATCTTCGATCCGAAGAATGAAGGTGCCGCCCATTTTCCGGGCAAACAACCAATTGAACAGCGCCGTGCGTGCACCGCCCACATGAAGGTGGCCGGTCGGGGACGGAGCAAAGCGGACCCTTACAGTCATATGGATGATATTCCCCGGCAAAGGGGTTCGAAATCAAGAGGGAACGCGAATCGAAGGCCCACTGTCGCACTCAATACGGTCCAGATTCAGTCCGGTGTCACGGTTCGCAGTCCCGGGCGTGGCAAGGCGCATGGTGGGAATGTCGGAGTTCGGGTGTTATGTATACCCGCGCTCAGCCGCAGGCCACCGAGCGGCGGCCGAGGAGGAAGGCGGAGGCCAACTGTCTAAAACGGCGTGGGGCCTATCACCCATGGTCGCGGGATGGCCTCGAACCCTTCTGTCTTGAACCGATCCAAGGCTGATCCCGATGTTCGTCGAGCCGGACAAACCGCTTAATCTTCACTGATTGTCCGGGTTGGAGCCTCCAAGGAATATCGTGAACCCATCGGAGGCTGTGATGTTGCCGCCGTTGGCCCTCATTTCGCCGGACTTTGCCCGGTACCCTCGAACGGTGACCTTCGTGCCGACCGGCAGAGAATCCCTCGTGAAGCCGCGCCGAAACAGGGAATTCGGAGCACCGGCTTCGATTTCCCAGATTTCGGTCGTGCCGTCGTCGGCTTCCACTTCTATGGTGAACCAACTGTGTGGGTTGATGAGTTCCACCTTGGTAATCGTTCCCTCCAACTGGACCGGCTTGGTGAAATCAAATTCCGCTGAAAACGCATGATGTGCCCAGGTAGGCAAAACCGTCAGGAGCAATAAACTGCCCACACCGGCAACCAGGACAAGCAGTCGTTTGGTTCGCATCCGATAACCCTCCTCCTTCGTCGCACCAAATTCTAGGGACCTTTTTCAGTCTAGCTCAAGCATTCTGCGGGACCCTTTGAGCGTGTTCTCCATAAATCTATAGTTTCCCTCGTGACAGGCGTACTCGAATAGATCTTCCGGCCCCTTGTACTCGTCACCGCTCTCGTCACCGCCCCGCCAGGGCATGACGTACGTCCAGGGTGCAGTCCATGTCGTAGGGTCGTTGACCGTGACCTGATATTCGATGGCGTTCTCGTCGATCCGCGTCAAGCGTTCCACAAATTCCATATTGCCCACGGGTAGCAGCGTGTTCCCCTCTATAGCGTTGGCCGTACCCCAGGAATGCCACGTCTGCTTGTCCGTCTTATTGGTCATGTGGACCACCAGCGTAGTGCCCTCCCAGTGCCCCCGTGAACTGCCGTTCCATTGCCGGATGCTCGCGTCCAGCGCCGGACGTCCGTCCAAGGGAATGATGCGAGCGTCGTGCATGCTCTCATAGTGAATCACGACGTATCCGGGAGTCTGTAGAATCTGAATCCCGTGGTTGTACAAGGCCCAGTGTCGCGGGATGACACGTGCTATGCAACGGCGGTAATCGGAAAGGTCCAACCAGGAGTTATAAACAAGGTCATCAGTAACCGTACCACCATCCCCGACTCGCGATATGTTCCTCGAGGCTCTTTCCGCTTTTCGCTCGTCCTGCAGCTGCTGAGCTTCGGGGGTGAGCGGAGGCAAGCGACCGTTGGGTGGGTCTATGATCAACGACGTGCGGTTGGTCACCCCTGTCTTCGGAACCCGGGGATCGAGGATGCGCGATATCGTTGCGCGGGCAGCGCGACGAGCCGCATTCTGTTCGTCAAGTTCCGCCTTCATTTCAGCTATTTCGGCCTCGGTGTAAAACTCCTTGTCGCCAAGTTGTTCAGGCCGTTCCATCGGTGTGGCCGTCTCGTACGTGTACACGCCCTGAAGGTCCGGGTCCCCCCACGGGGTGCGCTGCGTCTGGCCGGTCGCAGGTGCCTGTACGATCAAGACAAGGACAGCCACCATTGCCAGTCCGCCCAGGTTTAGAAATCGATCGCTCATCTGAAACCTCCTTCCCCGGATCCTAGTTCAGTCGTTTGAGTCCTCGATGAAGTGTCCCCACATGAAATCTTCAACGAATTCGATGCACTTGAATTCCATAAGTTCCGCGTTCGCTTCGATCCGCCGATAGAGCGGCATGCGGATCGTCCAGGGTCGTGTAAACACGTTCGGGTCCTCGATGGTCGCTTCATACATCAGGTGGTCTGGGCTGATGGGCGTGTAGCGTTCCACCACATGCACGGCCTCACTATAGAAATTTCCCGCCCGATCGAGCCAGGACTGGCCCATCTGATCGGTGACGTCGACCACCAAAGTATCGCCCTCCCAGTGGCCGATCGACCAGCCCATCCACGATTTATTCGGACTCGGTGGCTCGCGACCTACATGGATCTGGCGAATCGCACTCGCGTACTCATAGGCGATCAAGATCTGTCCGGGAGTTTGAAAGACCTGGAACGGAAAGGGCAGGTACGTGGCGCGCGGTACTCCAGGCAGATAGCATTTAGTCTCTGGATCTCCAGTGGTCTCGTTTGTGACCAGGTCAAGGGGGCGAGTGAAACGCCCCTCGAAGTTCTCTCTCTGTTTTTCTGCGGCCCACGGTTGATACGGGATCTCATTGCCCTCGATGACGCTTTGACCTGGGGGCACCGCTCCGAACGCGCCGAGGAGTATCGGGAAGGCGGAAGGTGCCGCAGCATGGGGCCGGAGGTCCCAATTCGCCGTGTTGAGAGCCTGCCAGATGCCGTTCAAATCAGGGTTTTCTGTTCCAACCAGACGGGGGGCGGTATAGGGCGCGTCCTGAGCGGCGGCCGGCGCGACCGCCACCAGGACGCTCGCAACAATCACGATGAGCAGGTTTCCAGGCGGATTTCGCATGCAACTATCCCCTTTCCCTAATGGTCGCCAGTCTACACCAAAACCTATAGTGAAGATGAGGAAGACGACCCGACCCCCCAGGTCACCAAATTTAGATAGGACCCTTCGAAAAGCGACGCCGGGTAGTGCCGCAGCGGCGGGTGGAGAGGCGATTGTCAGAGTCGAATCGAAGGGGGCTCCCGATGGGGCTTCAAACGACCACAGTGATGTGGCGAATTACTAACGAGTAGTCGCCTTTTGTTTAGGAACGCGCTTTCTTAGAACTGTTCCGAAGCACTCGCTCGGTCCACGAATCCCGATCTGGGGTGAACTGAGCCGCAGCCGACCGTAAATACGGGCGAAATTGAGAGATCCAGTACCGGGCAAACCCGGCCTTGCGGATGCGTGTGAGGGTTTCCCGATAATGCGTCAGCAGGGGCCCCGCCAAAACGTAGCCCGTCCGTTGTCCGGCAACCTTGGCGGCCTGCGACAACCAGTACACCTTTTCCGGCAGGGTCCCTACTGTCGAAAGTGCCATCACAGTAGACATCTCGAATACTGAACGGCCCTGACGTTGCGCCTCGCCGGTGATCTGGTCCCAGGTTCCCCTAACCAAAGCTAAAGCCGGAATTCTCTTCGGGGGTAGCTTGGCCAGCTCCTCCCTAAATGCGTCCCACTCATTTCGGAGATCCGCCACATCCAACGGTGGAGCATTGATCGTTTTTGCCGCCCGACCAGCGCTCTGCTCCAGAGCGTCAAGCATTTGATCGACCGTTCCAACTTCGGCATCATTCTCCATCAGTCCCTCTTCCTTCAAAGCGCCTGTGATGTCAGCCAGCAGGTGACGCCCGGCACCACTCACATCGGCCAGTGCCGCCAGCACCCAGACCGGTGAGGCACGAAAGACCAAAATGCCGATCATTTCCAGACCACCACCAGCGGTTCTTCGCAGCAGCAAGTCGTTATTCAACTCTTCCTCAGATGGGAATACCCCTTCCACTTGTCCGACCTGTTCGATCAGAAACCGGAGAGTCAACTCCACCACGTTGACGTAAAGGCGGCTCTTGCGAACTCCGTCCGGTAAGGCTGAACGTCCGATCTCGTGTAACAGTCCACCCGCAAGCGCCGACGCAGAACACAGCACCCGCTCCGGAAGGGACAACAGATAGCGGGTAAGTCGCGACTTCATATTCAGAGAATCTTAGTCGAATAGAACCTGGAACCGTCAGGAAAAGATCCTTCATCGGGAAGCTCAAAATTCTGCACGCCCCGAGCTATAATGATCCACTGTGAATGTACTTGCGCTGACCCTCGTGCTCCTCGCGCCGATCCTCCAGAACTCTTCCGAGGAAGCAACACTGGCCGGGGTTCGTCCCATCCTCCAAAGCTTGCGTGATCAGGCCACCGACTACTCGCCCACACGCGGCGCGACGAGTGGCTTGACTGAGGTAAAACATCAACTTCGGGACTGGATTGAGTCGAGGCTGGCTTTGCTGCCCGAAGACGGCGACGTCCGCGCCTTCGAGCGAGCGGTCAACGACGCGCTCGATGACGCCGAACTTTTCTGCGTCGACGTCGCTGTCGAGTGCACGGACAACATCCTGGGCTATGTGGACATCGTTCGGGCGCACCGCGAACGCGACTTCCTGGTCTTCGTGACGGCGATGGGCGTCTGGTGCGGCTACGACGAATCGGCCTACGTATACGCATGGGGAGGCCAGCGATGGGGGCGCATCTGGGAGAACGAGCAGAACACCTACACGGACGAAGGCTACCTGCCGCAAACGATACACGATGTGAAGATTTCGTCTCCCGATGCGAATGGAGACCGGCTGCTGATGACTCTCGGTTCGCAGGCGGCCTGCGCCGGCTCGTTCAAAGACCTCTACGTTCGCGTCTGGGGGGTGGACGCCGATCACCAGACTGCCCCCGTCCTGGACTGGGCGGAATATGCCAGCGACGGGTATCCGCCGATACGAGGACAGGTCCGCCCCAACGATGTCCTCGTCCAATTCACCGTGGGCGGGATCGTTGCCGGCGATAGCCACTCGGCCGTGCGCCACTTCGAAGTGCTTGATGGAACGGCCACACAGATCGATCCCATTGCCGTCAGGCCGCGGGATTTCGTGATCGAGTGGATCGCCGCCCCATGGCAGGAGAGCCAAACGCGCTCCGAATCGCCGTCTCTGGAAGAATGGCACACCCAACTGCACCGTGTGGATGGAGTCGGAGACTTCCCGGATCCGACCCTGCGGTGCACGGCCGGCTCCGGTTTATGGCAGGTGGGGACAAACTTCTACGACGGACCGAAGAGATACTACCGCGTTCTCTGGCAGGGGCCTTACAGCTTCACCATGGTCGGCGTCAGCGAAACACCCTATCCGGACTGCACAATCGCAGATCCGCAGGGCGATGCCTATCCACAACTGTTCCCACCCGATCCGGACTGAGTCAGGCGAGGCCTCCCAGACCATCATGGTATGGGCGATGCAATACCACCGATAGGCGTTCTAGGGCGCCAGGCTGCGGAGAGCTTCGACCGCCGCCTCGGCGACATCGGTGTTCGGATCCTGGGTCAGAGGCTGGATGTAAGGACGGGATTCGGGCGATCCAATTCGTCCGACAACGCCCAGGAGTTTGGCGCGAATATCAGCGATTCGGGATGAGCCCACCGGAAAACGCCATTGTCTTGTCCTGCGATTCGGAGGTGGGGATAGAGTTCCTCGAGTCTGCCTTCGTATCGACCCAGTTCGAACAGATAGACTTCCGCAATTTGATCCCTGCGGCTATCGAGCGCATCCACGAGTTCCTGAAGATACATTGAGTTCCCGAATGCCACCAACGCGAAAGCCTGGGCCAAACGAACCTCGGCATCACCCTCTTCAGCGAAACGCTCGACGAACGAAGATGCGTCGTAATCCAGACGGGCCAATCCCCGGGCTGAGAGTTCGCGATAGGAGTCTTCGTCACTGTCGAGCAGGGATTCGAACAGTTCGACGGCCGACGGTTCCCGCAACAAACCGATCGACTCGAGTGCCAGATTACGCGTGTCACCGTCGTCACCAGTCCGAAACAGGTTTGATAGTGCAGGATACGCGGCCCGGTACCCCGTGCGACCCACCGATAAGATGGCCTCGCGAGCAACGCGTTCATCCTCATCACGGATAAATCGTGTCAGTGCCGGACCCGAATCCTGACTTCCAATGTCACCCATGGTCCGTATCATTGCGATCTGGACTTCCCAGTCTTCCCGATGCCGCGGTCCATCCAGCTCTTCGATCAACGCAGGCAGTTGATCTGCGGCGTTGAGGGAGCCGAGAGCATTCGCTGCAGCGACCCGCACTTCCCAATCGAAGTCATTCTGGAGAGCCTCTACCAATACCTCTTTTGCGCTTTCGTCTACGAATACGTTCGGGCCCACGTTCAGTTGCTCGTCTTCACTGAAGACGCGCGTCACATCGGTTATGAAGTTCCAGAACCCTTGCTCATCAGCCACAGGAATGTAGAGTCGGAGCAGAGAATCGATGGCCTGTAGTCGGACGTCTAACTGAAAATCTGCGAGTAGCGCCTCACTGAGGGTTGGAATTGCAGATTGGTCTCGAATTCTTCCGAGTGCTCGAACAATGGATGTCCGAATCTCACTACTCTGTTCGTTCTTGAAAGCGTCGCCCAAGAGAGGCACGGCATCCCGGTTTCCAAGCACAGCCATCGATTCGACGGCATCGCTCCTTTCTCTTGGGCTGGCACTGTCCAGGGCCGGCGTCTGCGCCAGCGCCAGGACCAGAATGAGTTGCAAGAACTGTGACATTTTGGATTTCCCTCTGGGTTAGCCCCTTACAATCAATGCGCTACTTAGGAAATGCCGGGCATGTGCTTCCGACAGATTCTTCCAAACAAATACTTCGACTGTAGGGGCGTCGAAAGGTCGCGACTGCCCCGTTCATTTCCCCAAAAGTCTAGGCACAGGGTGACCCCATTCAGGTCCATTCAGCGGGCGCCAAAGTGGCAATCACAGGATTCGAATTCGTCTCCATCTGGACCGCACTTCTCAATCTGAATGGTTGTGTGATCGATCTGATACCGCTTGTGCACAATCTCTCTCACACGGCTGAGAACGTCGGATCGGGCATGACTGTTCTCGCCCACCACAACATGACAGCTCATGGCCACCACTCCCGACGTCAGCGTCCACACGTGCAGATCGTGGACAGACAGAACTTCTTGCGCGCCAAGGAGATTGTCTTTCAATGACGTTAGGTTGATATGGGCGGGCGCTCCTTCGAGAAGGATGTCGACGGCGTCACAAATGAGCAGCCAAGAACTGGACAGAATTAGAACCGCAACAATCGCACTGATGATGGCGTCGGCCGAGTTCCAGTCAAAAAAGATGATAGCCAGACTCGCGAGGATTGCCCCGATCGAGCCCAGGGCATCACTCAACACATGAATAAAGGCGCCGCGGACATTAAGGCTTTGGGACTGACTTCCGAACAGAACGTAAGCGCTGACAAGGTTCGCCAACAGGCCTCCCGACGCGACCAACAGCATGAGGTTGCCACGGACCGGTTGAGGCTCCATCAGCCTCTGGTAGGCCTCGTAGAAAATGAACATGGAAATCAGGACAAGAAAAACGCCGTTCAGGAGCGCGGCAAGGATTTCGACTCGGTAAAACCCGTAAGTCTTCCCCTCGGGCGCGGGTCGGCTTGCAAACCAGAACGCGAACAAACTCAGGCCCAGCGCCCCGACATCGGTGAACATGTGGCCGGCGTCGGCCAACAACGCAAGGGAATTGCTATAGATACCGCCGATTAGCTCGATCACCAGGACGGTCGCAGTGATGACCAGGGCAATCCGCAAACTTCCGCCAGCGTCAGAGACACGCCCTTCGGGGGATTCTTGGTGGTCGTGGGTGTGGGGTCCCGCGTGGGAAGACATCGCAGACACAATTATACTACGCGGACCCCGGCAGGGGTCAGTGCGATAACAGTTGTTTAAACAGACTGTTATAATGACCCGTTTTTTCGACACAGCCTACATCCGCGCTTCATTAGAGACGCGACATCAAGGGGAATTTGTGCAGGAAGATCAGGGATCCCAAGGTTCGCTCGCTCTTCCGCTGACAGTCCTGTCGGAAGATGAGACCTTGTTCCGCGATTCTTGCCGATCCTTTGCCGAGGATCGCATCCGCCCACTCGTATCGCGAATGGATAGGGAGGGGCAACTCGACCGAGAGGTGATATCGGAATTGTTCGAACTCGGGCTGATGGGCATCCAGATCGGCGAAACACATGGCGGGCCCGGAGGCTCGTTTTTCATGTCCATCCTGGGCGTCGAAGAAATTTCACGGGTCGATGCGTCGTTCGGTGTGTTCATCGATGTCCAGAATACGCTCGTTAACAATGCAATCATGCGCTGGGGTACTGACGCGCAGCAGAACGAATATTTGCCGCGCCTGGTCAAAAACGTTGTCGGTGCGTACGCGTTGTCGGAGGGGGAATCGGGAAGCGATGCTTTCGCGCTTCAGTGCCGGGCCAAGGAAGACGGCGACCAGTACGTTCTCACGGGCCGGAAGCTCTGGATAACGAACGCCTCTGAGGCGGAGCTGTTTATCGTCTTTGCGACGGTCAATCCCGAACTCGGATATAAAGGCATTACCGCTTTCCTTGTAGATAAAGACCGACCCGGTTTCGCAATCGGCGGTAAAGAGGACAAGTTGGGAATTCGGGCTTCCAGCACATGTGAACTTTTCCTCGATGAATGCCGCATCCCGAAGTCCGCCGTACTGGGAATCGTGGGCGAAGGATACAAGATCGCGATCGAAACTCTGAACGAAGGCCGGATCGGCATCGGCGCCCAAATGGTCGGTATTTCACAAGGCAGTTGGGATTGCGGCACAGCCTATGCCAAGGGACGCAAAGCCTTCGGAAAACCTATTACGGAATTCCAGGCGGTTCAATTCCAACTTGCGGAAGCGGCGACGCGGATTGAAGCGGCCCGGCTAATGGTGTACAACGCGGCGCGGCTGAAAGATTACGGAAAGGATTTTCTGACCGAAGCGGCGATGGCAAAGTATTTCGCATCCGAGGTCGCCGAAGACGTAACATCCCTAATCGTGGAAATCTACGGTGGCTACGGATATACGAAGGACTATCCGGCGGAGAAATACTTTCGCGACTCAAAAATCGGAAAGATCTACGAAGGCACCTCAAATATGCAGTTGCAGACTATAGCTAAGCGTCTGTTGCGCTGACGGTCGACAAATGAGTCAAACGGTACGCGTCCTACATCACGACAATTGCTTCGACGGCGTGGCCTCATCGGCCGTGTTTTCGAGTTTCTACCGCCTTGCAGTCGATGCCGACGCGACGTTTGAATACGAAGGGCTGTCCCACGGTCCTGGAGCCTATCTCCTGGGCGACAAACTCGGAGCTGGGATCAACGCCATCCTTGATTTCAAGTACAGCGCATCGGATAGGCTGACGTGGTGGTTCGACCACCACCAAAGTGCCTTCCTCTCCCCGGAAGATGAAAGTCATTTTCGCAACGACCGGAGCGGTCGCAAGTTCCACGATCCGAACTACAAATCCTGCACGAAGTTTATTCGTTATATCAGCGAGACGATTTTCAGCACTTCACTGGATCACCTGGACGATTTGATTTACTGGGCCGACATAATCGACGGTGCACAGTTCAAGGATGCCCAATCGGCCGTCGAATTGAAGGAGCCCGCGCTCAGGTTGATGATGGTCATCGAATCGATTCGAGATCCGAAGCTAATCCGCGATATCATCGGCAGACTCCAAACACAAACACTGGCAGAAGTGGCGGCCCAGCCCTCCGTGAAGGGGCATTTCGATCGCCTGTATGAGAGCCATCTCGAGTCCATCGTGGTATTGAGGAAGGCCATGACCTCGACAGCGGGTGTCGTGGAATTTGACATCAGCGAATCCTCAGTTACGGGTCACAACAAGTTCATTCCGTATCATGAGTTTCCCGATTCGATGTACACCGTTGGCGTGAGTCTGGAACCATCCCGCGCGAAAGTTTCGGTCGGAACGAACCCATGGGCGAAATCTCCACTACGTCACAACGTGGCTCGGATCTGCGAACGCTATGGAGGCGGAGGCCACGCGGTGGTCGCTGCCATCTCGTTCGAGCCAGACAAGATAGACGAAGCCCGCCAGGCGGCTCGAGAAATCGCAGAAACCTTGCGACATGACCCTGAATAGCCCGAACGAGCCTCGCACGACGACGCCTTCTCTGCCACCCTACGGTTTTCCGGCGTCCGAAGCGCCAATCCATCCCGACCTGCTGTTCATTACCGATGTCCGAAGGCGCGCGATTCCCTTCACCTACGCCCTCCTGGCCACCAATATTGTGATGTATCTGTTGATGGAGCTGTCGGGCGGCAGCATGAACGAAGCGACGCTCATGGCCTTTGGAGTGAAGTCCAATGCCGCTATCGATCAGGGAGAGGTCTGGCGCCTCATCACCCCGGTCTTCATCCATATCGGTGTCCTGCACCTGGTCTTGAACTCCTATGCGTTATGGATTGTGGGGCAGCAGGTGGAGCGGCTCTATGGCAGTGCCCGTTTTATAACCCTGTACGTCCTGATGGGAATCTCAGGAGTGACCGGCAGTTACCTGTTTTCTCCCAACGCACTCTCCGCAGGGGCATCGGGTGCTATTTTCGGTCTATTCGGCGTGCTGTTGGTCTTCGGTATACGTCATCGCCGCAGGGTGCCTCAGTTCCTCAGCCGCGCGATCCGCGTCGGCATTCTTCCGGTTATCGGGATCAATCTGGTCATTGGCTTCCTCATCCCTGTCATCGATAACGCAGCCCATATCGGCGGGCTGCTCTCAGGAATGGCGCTGGCAGCGGTGGTCGGTTTTGAGGCCCCAGGAAGCCGAACGCCGGGCGTTTTTCAAATGGCCCGCCTCGTTGCGATTGCATCTGTTTTGCTGAGTTTTTACCTGGTCGGTGCCCGCTACGACGGGCCCGAGCTGCGAATGTCCAACCTCGCCCGCTCCTGGAACCCGCTGCTCGGGAGACAAACCACAACAGAACAGTTTATCCAGGCGGTGAATGCGGCCCAGCGAAGCTTTGGAGCAGCGCGGAGAGCGATTCGGGATGGAAATGCCGTCGCAGACAATGAAACTTTGTCATCCACGCTGGGCAACTCCATCGACCTCTTGCGGGACGTGCCCTCGTTGTCGGCTGCGTCGGATCAGCTTGTTGAAGAATTGGAAGACACAATGGAACAGTTATATGTACTCATCGAGGATATCGGGAGAAGTGGTCGCCTGAGAACCGATCACACACGCAGTCTGGAAGCAAATCTGTCCCGCTACCAAACAGTTTTCCGAAACCTGATGGACTGGATCGACACTGACGGTGAGAACTACGGCCTCCAGCGCAGCGATCGGGATGACTGAAGATCTAAGGGACTGGTGCCTCCTTTGCGCTAGAATGAAGTATTCGTCCCGAAGCCGTATGCGGTTGCGTCGTCCCGGCTTCCTGCTGCATACTGCGAATTGCCACCCTTTAAGCTGCTTGAACCAATGACCTCTGAAATTACCCGCAGGATCAACCAGGAAGTCGGCATTTCTCTCCCGCGCATCGAAGCAACGATTCGCCTGATCGGTGAGGGCGGCACGATCCCGTTCATCGCCCGCTACCGCAAGGAAGCAACCGGCAATCTGGACGAAGTCAAGATCCGCGAAATCGCCGATCGCTACATCTACTACGGCGAGTTGGAAGAAAGACGCGAGACCATCCTGTCGACGATCTCGGATCTGGGCAAACTGACGGAGCAATTGCGCGAGAACATTGTCAATTGCTACTCGAAGAACGAACTGGAGGATCTCTACCTTCCCTACCGGCCCAAGCGGAAATCCAAGGCAAGCGTCGCAAGGCAGAAAGGCCTCGAACCACTCGCAGACTGCGTTGAACAACAGGATGGTGAAGCCACACCCGAAGAGCGTGCCCTTGAATTCCTGAGTTTCGAGCGGAGGGTTCCGACCGTGGCTGCTGCCATCGAAGGCGCTCTTCATATCGTCGCCGACCGTGTATCCGAGAATACGGATTATCGGAAGTGGCTGCGGGAATCGATGTTCAAGGACGGTACGGTGCAGGCCAGGGTAAACAAGGCGAAGAAAGAGGAGAAGACCAAGTATTCGATGTACTACGAGTATGATGAGCCGGTCGCTCGTATACCCTCCCATCGAATGCTTGCAGTCCGCCGGGCGGCCCGTGAAAAGGTGCTGACATTTTCGATTCAGGTCGACCATGAAAAGGCAATTTCGGAATTGAAATCCCGATTCACGATCAAACCGGATTCGTCCTACGGGACAATGATGGAAAGGGCAATCGAGGACGGGTACCACCGGCTGATGGAATCTTCGATCCAGAACGAAGTCCGCCGGGACTTGCGCGAACGGGCCGAAAATGAAGCCATCAAGGTCTTCGAAGAGAACCTCCAGTCTCTACTTCTCGCCCCACCGGCGGGACAGATCGGAGTGGTGGGTATCGATCCCGGATTGCGCACCGGATCCAAGATGGCGGTTGTGGACCTGACGGGAAAGTTCGTGGAGCATCAGACCATTTTCGTTGCTGAACCGAAGAAAGATCTTGAAGGAGCGGAGAAAATTCTTGTCGATGTGATCGCCAAGCACAAGGTACGCGGACTGGTCATCGGAAACGGCACAGGATCGAGGGAAACCCAGGCTTTTGTCCGTACGATAGTCGAGAAACACGCACTGGACGTGTTCACGGTCGTCACCAACGAGGCCGGTGCTTCAGTTTATTCCGCCTCCAAAGAGGCGAGACGGGAATTCCCAAAGCTGGATGTGACGATACGGGGTGCAATATCCATCGCAAGACGGTTGCAGGACCCGCTTGCTGAACTGGTCAAAATCGATCCGAAATCTATCGGAGTCGGTCAGTATCAGCATGACGTCGACCAGAAAAAACTCAGATTCAGCCTGGGCGCATCTGTGGAATCCGCAGTCAATCGCGTCGGGGTCGATCTGAACACTGCGTCCGTGGACCTGCTGAAGTACATCTCCGGGATATCCGAGCGACTGGCTCTAACGATCGTTCAATACCGGGACGCACACGGTGCGTTTGCGAGTCGTGAGCAACTTCGTGAAATCGATGGTCTGGGAGATAAAACGTTCGAGCAGGCAGCCGGGTTTCTTAGAATCAAGAATGCAGCCAATCCTCTGGATGGAACCGCGGTCCATCCCGAGTCCTACCCCGTTGTGGCAAAGATGGCCGAATCCGTTGGACTGACGGTGAGCGATATTGTGAAAAATCCCGACAGGATCAACACGATCGAATTTTCAAACTTCGAAAAGGAAACCGGCCGGTTGACACTCAACGATATTCGAACGGAATTGCTCAAGCCTGCGCAAGATCCCCGGAAAGCGTTTGCGGTCCCCAAATACCGGGATGACGTCCGGGAGATTGGCGATCTCAAGGAAGGGATGGATTTGGAAGGCACCGTGACGAACGTCACAGACTTTGGCGCGTTCGTCGATCTCGGCGTCCATCAGGACGGGCTGATCCACATCTCTGAACTATCTCATCAATACATTTCAGATGCACGCCGCAGTGTCCATGTGGGTGAAGTCATGAAAGTAAAGGTGCTCAAGGTGGACGCCGCACTGAAGCGAATCAGCCTGTCGCTGAAGGCGACCTTGCCCAAACCGGAACCTCGACCGAGACCGAAACCTCGACCGAGACCGAAACCAGTGCAGGGGCGGGGTAAGACTGGAGACAGGAAACCCAGGACCCGAGAAGCCGCCGTAGCAACCAAGAAACGGACAAAACCGCCGCCACCACCCGAACTGTCGATGGAAGAAAAAATACGGCAGCTCCAGGAAAAATTCAAAGGCTCCAATCGGTAAATTCCTCCACGATCCCGGAGTACCTGCCAATCCCTCTCTCTATCTGCTAGCTTGGAACCATATGAATTTCCGCGAAGCGGTAAGTATCGCGATGGAATCGCTACAGGTGAATCGACTCCGTTCGGCTCTGACATTGCTGGGCATCGTGATCGGCGTGATGACGGTCATCGTCGTGATTTCCTTTATCTCCGGTTTGAACAGCTTCGTAGCCGACGAGGTCTTCGACCTGGGCGGGGACGTCTTCATCATCAACCGCACACCAAACATCGTCATCGATCCGGACGAATGGAATACGATTCGCCAGCGCAAGAACCTCTTGCTGGTTGATGCCAACGCGGTGCGGGAATATTGTACAGATTGCCTGGCGGTCGGCGCGCGGCTTGCCTCAACGGCCCAGGTCAAATACGGCCGGGAGTTCTTACTCACAACACAAGTGAGGGGGATCACCCCTGAAGTTCCGGAGATTCTTGCCGAGAACCTTGAGGCTGGCCGCACCATCACCGACTACGATGTGCGCCACAGCGTTCGTATCACGGTCGTGGGCGCTGACGTGGTCGATAACCTGTTTCCGTTTGTGGATCCGATTGGCAAGACCTTGCTGGTCAACAACCGGGAGTTTGAGATTGTCGGAGTGGGGGAACGCGAGGGGTCTCTGATGGGACAGTCGCGAGATAACTGGGTCGCCATTCCGATCACTTCTTTCCAGCGTATGTGGGGGGCTCGACGATCAGTCCGAATCTACGCTAAAGCAAACGGTGAAGAGCGCATCGAATCCGCGGCAGATCAGGCACGGATGATCCTCAGGGTCAGGCGGCACGTCGACTTCGCCGACGATGATGATTTCGCGATCTCCACGAACGAAACGTTTCTGCAAATCTGGGCGAACATCAGCCGGACTTTCTTTGCTGTAACGGTCGCCATAGCTTCGATATCCCTGGTGGTCGGTGGCATCGTTGTGATGAACATCATGCTGGCCTCGGTCACCGAACGGACCCGGGAGATTGGGATACGAAAAGCGACGGGAGCACGGCGGGCGGATATTCTCCACCAATTCCTGATCGAATCGGCAACGCTGGCTTTGGTCGGTGGAGTCGTCGGGGTCGTCTTGGCCATTGCCATAGCAACCGGTGTTTCTGCCCTGACCGGACTGCCGTCCGCTATCGAATGGTGGACCATCTTGCTTGGAATTGTCGTCTCGACCAGTGTGGGACTCTTTTTCGGAATCTGGCCGGCCATGAAGGCCGCGCGACTGGATCCGATTGCGGCGCTGCGGGGTGAATGACATCTTCGGAATGGCACTCAACTCGATTCGGGTAAACGCCGTCCGTTCGGTCCTGACGGTGTTAGGAGTCGTCATCGGAGTGACCACCGTTATTGGGATGTCATCTGTAATCAGCGGCCTCAATACCAGCGTGATGTCGCAGATCGAATCTCTCGGGTCCAACCTGATTTTTGTCACGCGGTTCGACCCCGGAATCGGAGGGCGCCGCTCCGCAGAGGAGAGAACGCGTGAGAATCTCACCCTCGCACACGCAGAAGCGATTGCCCGATTGCCGTCAGTGCGCAGCGTCGCGCCGGGTCTTAGAACGACCCGGCCCAATTCTGGCAGGTCATCCTACACGCTGAGATACGGCAACCGGACTGCCGCCAATACGATCATCGAGGGCGTAGGCCCCGACCATGAGGACGTGTTCAATCTGGACCTGAGGGCGGGACGCTGGATCAGCGAAAACGACAACCGGCGTCGTGCAAACGTTCTCGTCATGGGCTACGACGCCGCTGAAACACTGTTCGCCAATCCGGAAAGCGCGGTGGGAAGACAAATAGAGCTGGAAAGAAAGGTCTTCAGCGTCATCGGCGTCATGGAAAAAAGGTCCAGCGGTCTCAACCCGGGCGCCAACCCCGAAGACAACCTTGTAGCGCTACCGATCAGCAGCTTTCAGAAACTTCATCCTGAAGTCGACGACTATTGGATTGCCTTGCAACCAATCAGCCGGGAAGCGATGCCGCAGGCGATCGACCAGGTGGAAGGCTTGTTGCGGCGGTTGCGGGGCGTCCGCTACAACGAGGCTAGCGACTTCGCCGTCTTTACACAGGATCTGGTTACGGATCTCTGGAATCAAATCTCAGGGGGCATCTTTGCGGTCATGCTCGCAATTTCGTCTGTGGCACTCCTGGTTGGGGGTGTCGGGGTGATGAACATCATGCTCGTCTCGGTTACGGAACGCACCCGTGAAATCGGCATCCGTAAAGCAGTCGGTGCCACGCGAAAAAAGATCATGACCCAGTTCTTGCTTGAGGCGATGGCGTTGACTGCTCTCGGAGGCGTTCTCGGAATCCTGGCCGGGGCGGGTCTCACAGCTCTCATCCGAAACGCTGTCCCCTTCCTTCCCGCCACAATGTCACCGCTCTGGGTCGCCCTGGGATTTTCCACTTCAGTCGCCACCGGGTTAATTTTCGGCCTCTACCCCGCCTACAAAGCGGCCCGCCTGGACCCCATCGAAGCTTTACGCTACGAATAGCCGAACAAGAAACAACGCAGAGACGCAAAGAATGCAGAGGCCGCCGAGAGGACTAAAAAAATACCAAACTCTGCGTTCTGTGCGGTCTTTGCATATCCGCGTTAGGTTCCTTCGGCTTGCTATCTATGGTGTCGCTTACTGACGTAGAATGGGTAAAACGAGGAGGCCGAAGTGGGACAACCTGAAATCGACAAGGAAGATCTGTTTATCGAGGCCGTTGAAGCCTTTGGCGACAACAAGTTCGACGAGGCTATCGAACTCTACCAGAAAGCTTTAGCCATCGATCCAAACTACGCCGACGCTCTTCACGGGCTGGCTCGAGCCCAATTCGACGGTGGAAAAGTAGACAACGCGATCACCACGGCGAAACGATTGACAGAAATTGACCCCGACGACCCTCTGGCCCACACCAGCCTGTCGATGTTTTACCAGTCGAAAGGCCTGATCGAAGACGCAGAACGCGAGGGCAACGTCGCGCGTGTACTCGGCTGGAAACAGGACCTCAAGAAGGGGAAGGAATAGACCTTCTCCCGGCGAACCGCTTTCGCCTATCTCCTCTTTTTTCTTATCGATAATCCTCCTCGCCTGCCCAGATTGAGACAAGGCTGAGACAGCGCAAACGTTGACATTTAAAAGCAGCGCGGAATAGACTAGGTTGGTCGAATTAGGGTCTTTAGCGACAAGCACATATGTCGACAACCGTAGCCGATACCGATCAACTCATTGGTTTTCTAAAAAACGTCAGCCTTTTCGAGGATTTGCCCGAAGAAAGCCTGGTAAAACTCGGATCCTGCCTGAAAATCACGGAGTTTCCCCCGTCTGAAAGCGTCATGCGCGAAGGGGCGCCGGGCGTCTCGATGTATATCATCAAAGACGGCATGGTGGAGGTCCGGAAAAAGGACCCGGTTACAGGCATCGATTTCCTCGTGGCGCAGTTGGGCCCGGGAGCGGCCGTTGGCGAAATGTCCCTGTTGACGGGTAAACCGCGCTCCGCGAGCGTAAACACGGTCGAACCGACCTCGGTCTACACGCTGACCCGCACAGATTTCCGCAATCTTCTCACGCAATACCCGGAAATCTCCCTGGGCCTGGCCAGAATTCTGGCAGAGCGACTCGAAGAAGCCAACAAGCAGGTCGGCGTCGAGTTCGTCAGCCTGACGAAAAACATCAACTTCGACCCCCGGGTCGTGAGCCTGATTCCTCAGAACATTCTCACCCAACATAAAGTGGTGCCGATCGCATACACGAACAACGCCCTCACCCTGGCGATGGTGAATCCGTCCAACCTTGTCGCCTTCGACGATGTCCGGCGCTACGTCAAGGGAGTCATCATCGAACCCCGCGTATGTACCGACGAGGAATTCAAAAAGTTCATGGCCCAGGAATATCCGAGGCTGATGAATGTCGACGAGGAAATCGACAAGGATAAACAGGCAGAGAAACTCAAGAGAGACCTCGAAAGAAAGAAGAAGCAGCATAAGGAAGAAGCGGCAGCTGCGGTTTCCAGCACGCAGCAAGAAAACCTGGAAGACCTTGAAGCCGAAATTCTGAGCGGCATCGAGGTCCAGGAGGACGAAGAAGAGAAGCCGTCGGAAACGGATCTCCAGACCGCGTCGGGAGACGCGCCTATCGTCCGGCTGGCCAACAACATCCTGGCACTGGCGATCAAGAAGGGGGCCAGTGACATCCATCTCGAGCCTCAGGAAGAGGGCGTGCGGGTGCGCCTCCGAATAGACGGTGTCCTTCGAGTGGAAAATGTCCTATCGCGCAAGATCATGCTCCCGCTGATCTCACGCTTCAAGATCCTGTCACGCCTGGATATTTCCGAAAGGCGCCTTCCGCAGGACGGGCGTATTTCGATCAAGTTCGAGGGTCGCGGCATCGACTTCCGTGTATCCACGGTGCCCGCAAAATTCGGCGAGAAGGTCGTCATGCGGATTCTCGACAAGAGCGCGGCGCTCTTGCCGCTGGACAAGATCATCAACCATCAGGAAACGATGGAAAAGGTCCGGTGGATGATCAATCAGCCTTACGGCATCATCTACGTCACGGGACCGACCGGATCAGGAAAAACAACTTCGCTATACAGCTCGCTGGGCGAGATCAACTCCCCGGGCACCAATATCTCGACGGCTGAGGATCCCATCGAGTATGACCTGGCGGGGGTCAACCAGATCCAGACCCACAAGGATATCGGCCTCGATTTTGCCCGGGTGCTTCGAGCCTTTCTTCGACAGGACCCCGATGTCATCCTCGTCGGCGAGACCCGCGATCGGGAAACAGCCGGGATCGCCGTTGAAGCTGCCCTTACAGGCCACCTTGTGTTCACAACTTTGCACACGAACGACGCCCCGGGGGCGTTCACCCGTCTTGAAGAAATGGGCGTCGAACCCTTCCTGATGTCGAGTTCGACCATCGGCATCCTCGCACAACGCCTGGCACGCCGTATCTGCACGAAATGCAAAGAAGAAGTCAAGCCGGACGAAGCGACCGCCAAGTTCTTCGGTTACGACATGAACGACCTGCCGACGTTCTATAAGGGCAAAGGTTGCGACAACTGCGGTGGCAACGGGTACAAGGGGCGTGTCGGTGTCTACGAAGTCCTTCTCATGAACGACGAACTCCGGCGCTTGGTTTCAGGCGGAGCCAAGTCCGATGAAGTCCGGGATTGCGCCGTGAAGCACGGCATGATGACGCTTCAAAATTATGCGGAGTTCCTCTTGAAAGAGGGACTGACGACGATGGAAGCGGTTCTTGGTGTCATTTCGATCGCAGAGTAAGGGCTTATCAACTGAAGCCTGCTGTCCTCGGATACCCACTAAACGACCTAAGATTTCGCTCGGTCGTTCAATCGGTCATCCTGACCGAACGACCGGCGACCCTCTCCATCATCCTTGATGGAGAGCCTTATTAAGAATCACGGAATGTTGATGCAGTTCTTAGAAATAACCCGCAGCGTTCCTCGCTGCGGGTGGACAGCTTTCGCAGTGAAGACGCGATAGCCGAGGCGTCTGAGTAATGAAATGATCGGATGGGACGGCAGCAAATGTTGATGTCGAGTACTTCTAACTCAATCCCCTAGTGGTCCCCGTTAAACAGACTGTAACTTATCAAGATTTCGCCGGCCGCGCTGGACTTTAGCAAGGATGTCGGAAGCCGTTGCAGTCCAGATGAAGGGTTTCGGGTCTTCATTGTGACGAGCGAGGTAGTCCTCCACGGCCTGGATCAACTCGGGGACCGAGCGGAAAACGCCACGCCGGAGTCGTTGCTCGGACAGATCCCGGAAAAAGCGCTCGACCATGTTGAGCCACGACGCACTGGTTGGCGTGAAGTGCACATGAAAACGCTTGTTACGCTTGAGCCAGTTGACGACTTTCTGATGTTTGTGAGTCGCATAGTTGTCGCAAATAATGTGGATCTCCTTATCTTTCGGCATGGCGCGTTTGATCTGATTCAGAAACCGGATCCATTCCTGATGGCGATGCTTTGGCATGCAGGTTCCGATGACCGAACCGTCCAGGATGTTGAGCGCGGCGAAAAGCGTGGTTGTCCCGTTACGTTTGTAATCGTGGGTCATGGTGCCACACCGCCCCTTCTTCAGAGGTAACCCGGGTTGCGTGCGGTCCAGGGCCTGCATCTGGCTCTTCTCATCGCAGGACAAGACAATGGCGTTTTCCGGTGGGCTCAGATACAGACCGACCACATCCTCCAGCTTTTCGGCGAATCGTTTGTCGTTGGATAGTTTGAAGGTTCGTGACAGATGAGGCTTCAGTCCATGGACCCGCCAGATTTTCCCGACCGTGGACTCGCTCACGCCAACGGCCTTCGCCATCGAGGCCCGACTCCAGTGCGTCGCGTTCGGGGGCTTCTCTTCCAGTGTCTTCTTGACGATCCGGGCTCGCTTCCGGCGACTGATCGTGGGAATCCGTCCGCTTCGCGGCGCATCCTTTTCGATCCCAGCCAAGCCCTGTTCCACAAAACGATTGCGCCAGCGGCCCGCTTTCTGGCGCGTGATCTCCAAGCGGGCGGCGATCTCATAATTGTTCCGACCTTCAGCGGCCAGTAATACAATTCGGGATCGTTCCGCCAACCGGACCGATGTACTCCGGCTTCGACTCAGTCGCTCCAACTCCATCCGCTGCTTGTCATCCAATTCAATGGTCGGTGCTTTCCTCATTCTCTATTGGACGTTGGAAAGCTATTTTAGTTACATTACTTCGAGCGGGGTACACTAGTTTCCACTACCCACCTCACCGCCAACAAACTCTTGATATTTGAGAACGTCGTCATGGCTGCCAATAATCAAGGGCACGCGCATCTGGAGCGAGTCCGGTTGGACGTTGAGTATCCGTTCGGTCCCGGTAGTCGCCAGGCCACCGGCCTGTTCGGCCACCATGGCCAGGGGGGAGGCCTCGTACAAAAGCCGCAGCTTGGCCTTGGGGCCTGGATAGAGAAAGATCCCACCCTTCAGAAGATTCCGGTGAAAATCGGCAACCAACGAGCCGATGTAGCGCATCGAATAGGGCCGACCTCCGGCTTCGTCATTTTCTTTCAGGTAGCGAACGTAGGCTTGGGTCGCGTCGTCCCACTTGGATTCATTGCCTTCGTTGATGCTGTATATCCTCCCCTGCTTCGGGCTCTGAATGTTCTCGTGCGAAAGGAGAAACTCGCCCAGAGGTGGATCCAGCGTAAACCCATGAACACCGTTGCCTGTCGTGTATACCATCATGGTGCTTGAACCATAGATGAAATAACCGGCGGCCACCTGTTTGTATCCGAGCTGGAGACAGTCCGCTTCGGTACCGTCACCCTCCTCTGAAACTCTACGGTGGATCGAAAAGATCGTTCCAATACTCGTATTGACATCGATGTTGGAAGAGCCATCCAGCGGATCGTGAAGGAGGACGTACTTGCCTCTTGGACTTCCGTCGGGAAGCAGAATGATCCCGTCTGATTCCTCCGACGCCATCACACAGAGCATTCCACAGCTGCCCATGGCCCGATAGATCGTGCTATCGGCAAAGTCGTCCAGCTTCATAACGGTTTCGCCGTACACATTGATGCTGTCGGTTTCACCCAGAACGGTTTTAGCCAAGCCCGCGCGATTGACGTCTCGAGAAATAATCTTTGCTGCCACTGTCAGGTTCGTAAGCAATGAAGTGAAATCACCGGTCGCTTCAGGATGTTTGCGTTCCTCATCCAGAATATGTTGCTGAACTGTTTTAATCGCGCTCATACGTATCAACTCTTAAGCTGTTGCACTTCTTCGCGGAGTCGCTGTAGTTCTTTCGCCATCTTGGGCAACCTCGCGACATATGCTTGCTGCAGTTTGATGTCTTTCAACGGGCGCGCTGGGGTCCCCCACAGCACCTGTCCCGCTCGGGAACGCTTCCCATTCAGAACCCCGCTTTGTCCCCCGATCACCGAGCCGTCATCAATTCGGGCCCCTTCGCCCACACCGACCTGCCCCCCGATCATCGCGTCGGCTCCGATGGAACAACTCCCTGAAACTCCGGTTTGGGCTGCAATCACTGTCCGGCCCCCGATGCGCACGTTGTGGCCGATGTGACACAGATTATCCAGTTTTGTTCCCTTTTCGATAATGGTTTGGCCCAACGATCCTCGATCGATCGTCGTGTTCGCTCCGATCTCGACATCATCTTCTATAACGAGTCGACCGCGCTGGGGAAACTTCAAGAGCGTGTCCCCGTCACGGACATAGCCGAAACCGTCAGACCCGATCACGACACCGGCATGGAGGATCACTCTGTTTCCGATCTGAGCGCCTTGATAGATCACCACGTTGGCGTGTATGACGCATTGAGATCCCACCGCGCACCCAGCGGCAATATAACATCCCGGGCGAACGACAGTGGACGGACCGATCCGGACATCGTCTTCGATGACGACGTGGGCTCCGACCTCCACTCCGTCCCCCAGTTCAACGTCCTCACCGATGACAGCCGTCGGGTGCACCCCAGGAACCGCCCGGGCGGTTGGAATGAGCCACTCGGCCGCTCGAATGAAAGCAACTTTCGGGTTCTGAACCACAATCGTAGTCTTCGCAGGATACTCGCCTTCCGAAACCAGAACACAGGAGGCCCGGCTCGAGGCCACGCGATCCTGGTAGCGTGGTTCGGCATAACTGAGATCCCCCTCACTCGCCTGGCCGAGATCGGCAACGTTCTCGATTGGCTCGGCAGGGGAACCCTCCAACCGTCCGCCAAGAAATTCGGCCAGTTCTCCGGCTGTTCGTTTCATGAAGCCCTCCGAAGGTATTCGATAACGGCACTGCCTGTCCGTTGGCCCTGCTCGATCGATGCGGGCACGGATACGCCATTCAAATAGTTGCCAGCCAGGAAAAGGCCTGGCTGTTTCGCTATCCTTTTCATCGCATCCTTTTTCCAACGCGGCTGTCCGAGACGATATTGAGGAATCGCGCGTGGGTAGCGGAACAGCGCCAACTGTTTCACACCACCTTCAAATCCGAGAACCTGTTTCAATTCTGATTCCACCGTTTCCCACACGCGCTCGTCCGACCACCGAACGATGTCCGGCTCAGTCGCGCCCCCAAGAAAACTGGTTAAAAGGGCCTTCCCTTCCGGTGCGCGACTCGGAAACAGACTGGAGCTGAATAGCGTTCCGAGGGTATGGAGACTCTCCCCTCGGGGCACCAGAAAGCCGAATCCGTCCAATGGGGTCCTCAACTGTGCCTCACCCACGGAGGCGGCTACCACAAGAATCGGGGCGTATGGAACAGCCCGGAACACATTTCCAAGCTCTGGATCGATGGGTGTGAGCAAGGCCGACACAGCATCGGCTGGAGCCGCGACCACCACGGCCTTCGCCTGAATTTGTCCGGCAGAGGAATCCACACTCCAACTCGGTTCTAAGCACGTGCCATCGACACCATAGCGAATATCCAGATTTCTGGCCAGGCCCCGGGGTAGCGTTTCCATCCCTCTTCGGAAGGACGAAAGCTTCGGACGTGGTCTCGATAGCGCCCCGCGCAGCACACCGAGCATAACGCTGCCGTAGAGTGACTCCAACTCCTTCATCCGCGGGAACGTCGCTTCGATCGACAGCTCTTCTGTGTCTCCAGCGTAGATACCTCCAACGAACGGAGCAACGAGTCGATCATGAACCTCGGTTCCGAATCGCCGGCGAAAGAATGAGGCCAATGATTCGTCTCCTTGATCGCGATTTCGCGACATGAGCGGTTCCGCGAGAGCTCGGAGCGTACCGGCTGGAGAGAGAACCCATGGTGCCCTGCGTAGCTTGCCATTGACGTAAATGAACCTGGGAGATTTCAGGGGCGCCACGACAATCTCCTCCATAAGACCGGCCTCCTGGAGAAATTCGATGGTGGCCCGCGTTGGGAGGATTGAGTTGGGACCCGATTCGACAAGGTAGCCGTCGAGCCGATGGCTTTGAATGACGCCGCCCGGTCGTCGCTTCGCTTCCAGAACGACTACGTCGAAACCTGCGCGTCGAATCTGCCACGCGCAGGCCAAGCCAGAGATCCCTCCTCCAATGACGACGACATCTGACATGGCTAATAGGAGTTCGCTCGACTACTCTTTCAAAGCAACTTCGACCAACTCTCGCAGCGACTGAATAAACGTAGGGTCACAGTTGAGGGCTGGAACCCGCCGATAGGTATCGATGCCCGCATCGGCAGCCACCTTTTTGTAAAGGATGTCGAGTTCGTAGAGCGTCTCGATGTGCTCGGACACGAAACTGACAGGGACGACCAGGATTTCATCCACCCCTTGCCTTCCAAGTTCAACAATCACGTCGTTCGTAGAAGGCCCGAGCCATTCAACCGGCCCGATCTTGCTCTGAAACGAAAGTCGGTATGGATTTATTCTTCCTAAGCGGTCCGCAATAAGCTCGACCGTTTCACGTGTCTGCTCCAGGTAGGGGTCGCCCTCGCGCACATAGCGTTCAGGAATGCTGTGGGCGCTGAACAAGATCTGCACGTTGTCGGGTTCAGGAAAGTCTTCAAGTTCTCTACGGATCATTTGAGTAATCGCGGATATGTAGGTGCTGTGGTTCTGCCACGACGATACCCAACGGACGTCAGTTCCGGCAAGCGCAGGTCGTTCCTGGATCAGGCGTTCAAGCGTACGGAAACCCGAGCCTGTGGTTGTCACCGAGTACTGGGGAAAGAGCGGCAGCACAACAAGACGGTCCACATCGTGGCGCTCGACCTCATCGAGTGTCTCGCTAAGAAACGGATGCCACGTGCACATGCCAACGAAAACATCGACCTGCATGCCAGCCCATCGCAGATCGTCCGAGAGGGCCTGGGCCTGTTCTTCCGTAATCCTTCGAAGAGGCGATCCCCCTCCAATCTTCCGGTAATACCCACACGACAGCCTTTTCCTCAAAGTCGCGATCAAATAAGCAACGGCATGACGGAGAAACGGAGATTTTATGCGAATGATCTCGGGATCCGAGAACAGTTCATACAGAAAGGGCTTGACCTCATCGAGGGATTCCGGTCCACCCAGATTAAAAACAATGACTGCGGTCTTCATACAATGCTTCGCATCGATACAGCGGGAAGAACAAATCTTTTTAACACGAAGGTCACGAAGGTCACGAAGGACTTTAATTCAGTTTCTTCAATACCTGTTTGCCTTCGTTGCCTTCGTGTTAAAAATCCCATCCGATCAAGGTCAACATATCGCCAGGCTAGCTATGTCTGTAGCTCTTCGCGAAATCGATGAACGCCTGTGCGTTCGTGACAGGTGTGGGGGGTAGAATTCCGTGTCCCAGATTCAGGATGTGGCCTGTGGGTCCCGCTTCTTCAAGAATCCTGGCGGTTCGCGCCAACATCGTGTCCCGATCACCGAGCAGGAGACATGGATCGAGGTTGCCCTGCACCGCCAGGTTATCTCCAATCCGGTTACGGGCCTCTGCTATCGAAATCCGCCAATCGAGACTCAGGACATCCGCACCCGACCGAGCCATTGATTCAAGAAGCGCCGACGTTCCGTTCAGGTAAAGAATACGGGGCACCTCATCGCCAATCGCTTCGAAAATCTTCTGTGTGTACGGTAGGGCAAACTCTTCGTAATCGGTCTTGCTGAGTTCTCCAGCCCACGTATCGAAAAGTTGGACCACTTGCGCCCCGCATTCGATCTGATATCGAAGATAAGTGGCGATGGTGTCGGAGAGCTTGTCCATCAGCCGATGGACAAGCTCGGGTTGGCTGTATGCCATCCCTTTGATCACCGCAAAATTCTTTGAGCCACCGCCCTCGACCATGTAGGAACCGAGTGTCCAGGGAGCGCCGGCGAATCCAATCAGGGGCACCGCGTCCCTCAGTTCGCTTCGAAGCGTGCGGAGCACTTCTCCGGTGAACGGAAACGCTTCATCAGGTTGCGGCACTTTCAGACGATCGATGTCATCGGAACAGCGGACGGGATTACCAATCTCCGGTCCCTTGTCGGTGAGAGCCACGGAAACGCCCATCGCTTCGGCCGGAATCAGGATGTCGGAAAAAAAGATGACTGCGTCCACACCAAGAATCCGATACGGCTGCATCGAAACTTCTACAGCCAGGTCCGGGGTCTTGCACAATTCGAGAAAGGAAACGTCTTTCCGGATATCCCGATAGTCCTTCAGGTACCGGCCCGCCTGTCGCATCATCCAAACAGGCGATCGGGGAACACTCTCTCTTCTGCAGGCACGGATGATCAAGTCGTTCATGATTTCGGATGGAACCTTCGATTAAATGGAAGCCGTTCGGTCAGGGGTCCAGGTTGAAACAAGGTCGTATGATACAATATCGCCTCGATGCAGACATCCGAAACCGGGCTCAAGGCGCCGGTCGATGGCCAGCTAAGTCCTTCTGATCCCTATATTTCCATAGTTGTCCCTGCTTATAACGAGGCGCTTCGAATCGGCCCATCGGTTGAGGGCATTTTGCGTTTCATCGATGCCCGCCAGTTCGAGGCTGAAGTCATACTCGTTGATGATGGATCCGTCGACGATACCTCGAAAATAGCCTCCGCCTTCCCCCTCCGCATCATTCGTAATGGCTCCAATCGGGGAAAAGGATACAGCGTGCAACGCGGTGTTCTGGAAGCCAAAGGAGCCTGGGTGCTCTTTACCGATGCAGATCTGTCCGCGCCCATCGAAGAGTTGGACAGCCTTCTCGAGATGGGGGAAGACGGCGCTGATGTCGTCATCGGATCCCGAGCCGTGGACCGCTCGAAAATCAGTGTTCATCAAAGTCGATTCCGGGAAGTGGGAGGCATCTTCTACAACTTGATCGTTCGCCTGACGCTTGGGCTCTCCATCCAGGACACACAGTGCGGATTCAAGTTGTTTCGGCGAGAAACGACGTCCCAGGTCTTTCGGAATCAGACCATCCATGGTTTCGGCTTCGATCCCGAGATCCTGTTTCTTGCCAAACGCCAGGGATTGACGATCCGCGAAGTCCCTGTCGCATGGAGCCACGACGCGGGATCCAAGGTCCACTTCTTCAGCGACGGCCTCGAGATGTTCCTCGACCTGGCCCGCATACGATGGAACGCGTTGATGGGACGCTATGAAAAGAAATGAACAGTAACGAGTGAGGCGTGACGGGAAGGAGTGTCCGAAACTTCGTTACCTTCGTGTCTGCGTGTTGAAAAACATCCCAGCGATCTCTGCGTTTCTGCGTCTCGGCGTTGGAATTTTAGTTCGTAGACTGCGAAATTATCTGGAGGTACCGCCTAAGAGTCCCCTCGAAGCCATGGTCAAAGGATTCCACGACAATGGCGTGGCCGATTGAAACTTCCTGGATGGCTTGGATCGTAAGGAATTTCGGCAGGTTGTGCAGGTTCAGGTCGTGCCCCGCGTTGACGCCTATCCCCAGGCTTTCGGCGTGGAGGGCCGCCTCGGAGAACCGTTTCCACACGGCCTCTTCATCAGGCGTTCCAAAGGCGCGCGCATAGGGTTCGGTGTAGAGTTCGATTCTCTCGGCACCGATTGCCTTTACGCGGGCTATCTGGGCTTTCACCGGATCCATGAACAAGCTGACACGGATGCCGGCGGACCGGAGGTCGCCGACGATTGGCCTCAAACTGTCGCCGTCGGTTTCGAGATTCCACCCGTGGTCTGAGGTCAACTGATTCGGGTCGTCAGGCACGAGGGTGCATTGGTGGGGCCTGACGTCTTTCACGATCTTCAAGAATTCCGGGATGGGATTGCCTTCGATGTTGAACTCAACGTCCGGATGGGCACCGGTCAACTCGGACAGCTCGTGGACATCGGAATAACGAATGTGGCGTTGGTCCGGCCGGGGATGCACCGTAATCCCGTGCGCACCGGCCGCAATCGCTCGTTGGGCCATATTCGCTACGTTCGGGTAGTCGGTGTCGCGGGAATTGCGGATCAGAGCGATCTTGTTAACGTTGACGCTGAGTTTGGTCATCAAGTCCCAACAAACTTACGATAGCGGAGCTTACCGACTTTCATTGTCCGTTCCTCACCGGGCGAGAGTTTGATCAGGCTCCGTGCATCAAGCTGTTTCTCTCCATCGATAGAAACTGCTCCGGATTTGACCAGGCGGGTGGCGTCGGAAACCGAACTCGCCATTCCTGAGGAAGACAGGAGTTTTGCCAGGGCAACGCCATCAGAGGGAACTTCAGTCGTTTCGATGTCGTCAGGCACTTCTTTCTTCCCGAACACCCGCTGGAAATGCTCCCGCGCCGCCGACGCCGCATCCGCGCCGTAGTAGTCGCTGATGATGTGTGCCCCAAGGTCCCCTTTCAACTCCATGGGGTGGCGCTTGCCTGAAACGACTTCCTTTTTCCATCCCTCTATCTCTTTTACGGGCACGTCGGTCACGAGTTCCCAGTAGCGGTACATCATCGCGTCGGAAATTGACATCACCTTTCCGAATATCTCATTGGGTTCTTCATTGATACCGATATAGTTGTCCAGTGACTTGCTCATCTTCTGGACACCATCGGTTCCCTCCAGCAGGGGCATCGTCATGACGATCTGAGCGGCTTGTCCGTACTCTCTCTGCAGATCGCGCCCGACCAGCAAATTAAACTTCTGGTCCGTACCACCCAGCTCGACATCGGCTTCGAGGGCAACCGAGTCGTAACCCTGCACGATCGGGTATAACAGTTCATGCATCGAAATGGGCTGCTGCGCCTTGAGTCTCTTCTCGAATTCATCGCGCTCCAGAATCTGCCGCACAGTGAAGCGTCCACACAGAGCCACAAGCCCTTCGGCGCCCATCTCGGACATCCAGCGGCTATTGAAATCGATCACCGTGGTTTCCGGGTTTAGGATTTTGAAGATTTGCTTCTTGTAGGTCTCTGCGTTGGCGTTGATTTCTTCTCGAGTCAGTTGCTTTCGAGTGACCGATCGACCGGAAGGATCGCCGATCAAGCCTGTGAAGTCGCCGATCAGGAAGATGACCGTATGGCCGAGATCCTGAAAGTGCTTCATCTTTCGGATCAGGACCGTGTGCCCCAGATGGATGTCAGGCGCGGTCGGATCGAAACCGGCTTTCACTTTCAACGGTTGGCCTGTCTTCTGAGATTTCTCCAGCCGTTCAACGAGGTCTTCCCGACGGATGATCTCAACAACTCCCTTTGACAGGTAGGTCAACTGTTCATCGAGAGACAGCTTCTTGAGGTCTTCGCTCATGCGAGTCTCATCCATCTATGACGACCCGGCGATCGCGGATTTCACACCGGCCGTCAAGAACCTTCCCAATGGCTTCGGAATACAATCGATGCTCCTGCCAGAGGATACGGTCGGAAAGATCTTCAACCGTATCTCCATCCAGAACCGGGACGATGACCTGACGCACAATCGGACCCCCGTCCAGGGACTCGTCCACGAAGTGTACGGTACAACCGCTGAATTTTACGCCATGTTCCAGGGCCTGGCGTTGCGCCTCCAGACCTGGAAAGGCTGGGAGCAGCGAAGGGTGGATATTCAAGATGCGCAGTGGAAAAGCTTTGACGAAAACAGGACTCAGAATACGCATGAATCCGGCCAGGCACACCAGAGCGACGTCGTGTTCCTCAAGCAGCGCGACGACTTTCCTATCGTACTCTTCACGTTTGAGACCCGCCGAAGGCAGGTAGGCCGTCTTGAGGCCCCGCCGGCGGGCTTCTTCGAGACCCGCGGCCGCCTCGTTGTTGCTCAGTACCAGGGCAATCTCCGCATTGAGCATGCCCTGATCGATCTGGTTTGCGATCGCCTGGAAGTTCGAGCCTCGACCTGAGAGGAGGACAGCCATTCTCCGGCTATTGAGCTCGATTTTCATGCAAGGTAGGAAACTTTCCGTTCGCCTTCAACCACCCGGCCAATGACGCAGTGCTCCGACATTATGCCCTCACCGAAAGACTCCAGCGAATCCGGCCGGATCACCGCAATCATACCGATCCCCATATTCGTCGCACGGAGCATCTCTTCGGAATCGACGGAACCGATCTTCGCCAACAACCCAAAAACGGGCAGGACGGGCCAGGAGCCCAGTTGGATTTCCGCCTGGCAACCGTCAGGAAGAATCCGGGGCAGATTGTCGGTGATGCCTCCGCCGGTAATGTGCGCCAACCCCAACACCGCGTCCAGGACGGGGCGCAGGACGGGCTCGTAGTTCAGGTGGGGCTTGAGCAATTCTTCTCCGATCGAGATACCCAGTTCCGGAGGAACGGTGTCCACCGACCATCCCTCAACATCGAAAAACAGTTTCCGGGCCAGGGAATAGCCGTTGGTATGCAATCCGACAGAAGGCAAACCGACGATCAGATCACCGGATTGGATGCTCTTCCCGTCGATGATCCGGCTCCGGTCTACGACGCCAACAATGAAACCCGCAACGTCGTATTCCCCATCCTTGTAGAATCCAGGCATCTCGGCTGTTTCGCCCCCAAGCAAGGCGCAACCCGCATCGGCACAAGCGGTGGCAATCCCCTCGACGACCGATACAATCACATCCGGTTCGAGACGACCCGTAGCCACATAATCCATAAAGAACAGTGGGCGTGCCCCCTGGACACCGATGTCGTTCACACAGTGGTTGACCAGATCCGCGCCCACCGTGTCATGACGTCCGGTCATGAAAGCGGCCTTCAGTTTCGTGCCGACGCCGTCGCTGCTCGATACCAGAACGGGTTCGCTCATGTTCGGGAACCGAGCGTCGAAGAGGCCACCGAATCCACCGATTTCGCTGAGAACCCCCGGGGTGAAGGTCTTACGGGCGAGCTTGCTGATCCGCTCTGTCGCCTCGGACGCAGCATCAATGTTGACTCCGGATTCCTTGTAGGTAAATGAACGGTCAGTGGTCATTTGATGGGGAAGTCAGAAGTGCAGAGTTAAAAGCGGAGATCTCTTGACTGTTCACTCTCAACTCATAAATCAGGAATCGTCTCCAGCGTCTCCATGTGCGCTAAAGACGGGCCAGCCCTCTTCAAGGATATCGGGATCGGGCTTCGTCCACAGATCAAGCTGACGGTCGTCGGCTTTGGCATCGAAGATCTCGGTGCTCAACTCAAGCGGATAACTCCCTGTGTAACAGGCGGTGCAGAACTCCCCCGCGGTGCCCTCAACCGCCTCCAACAATCCCGGAAGCGACAGGTAGGACAGGGAATCGGCTTCGATGTACTTTCGAATCTCTTCGACCGTGTGACTGGCGCCGATCAACTCTCGCCGGTTTGGCGTATCGATGCCGTAAAAGCACGGGGAAATCGTGGGCGGGCAACTGATACGGACATGAACCTCACGTGCACCCGCGGCACGCACCATCTTGACGATCTTGCGGCTCGTCGTCCCCCGAACAATGGAGTCATCGATCAAGATGACGCGTTTGCCGGCAAGCAATTCTTTCACAGGGTTCAGTTTCACCTTTACGCCGAAATGCCGGATGGTCTGCTTCGGCTCGATGAAAGTCCGGCCGACGTAGTGATTTCGGATCAGGCCAAACGAAAAAGGAATGTCTACCCGCTGTGAATACCCGACTGCCGCGGTGACCCCTGAATCGGGAACAGGGACAACGAGATCGGCATCCACCGGGGATTCCTCGGCCAGAATGCGTCCCATCCGTTCCCGGCTGGCCTGGACTGTCCTGTCGAAAACAATGCTGTCGGGCCGAGCGAAATAAACATGCTCGAAAATGCACTTGGCCTGCCGCGGCCCGGTCGGGAGTTCGGACGAACGGATCTCGTCGCCGTTGATCGCCACAACCTCTCCCGGCCGTATTTCCCGGATATAGGACGCGTTAATCAGGTCGAAGGCACACGACTCAGAAGCAACCACGTAAGACCCATTGAACTTTCCGATACATAGCGGACGGAAGCCGTAGGGATCCCGCGCCGCGATCAAGGTCCCCTCGCTCAGCAAAAGCAGGGAATACGCACCCTGAACGCGACCCAGCGCTGCCACTAGCGCGTCGTCAAGAAGCTCACCCTCAGCCCGTGCGAGCAAATGCAATATGACTTCGCTGTCACTGCTGGATTGAAACACCGCGCCCTCGGCTTCCAATTCTTCTCTGAGCGCTGTGGCGTTAATCAGGTTGCCGTTGTGGCAGAGCGACACTTCGCCGTGGGTGCTCTTGACGACGATGGGCTGCGCGTTGTTCCGTGAACTGTCACCGGAGGTGGAGTAACGGGTATGTCCAATCGCGCTGTTACCGGTCAGGCGTTGCAGGGTCCGCTCCGAATAGACCTCCCCCACATGACCCATGGCTTTGTGCGTGCGAAGCTGTTTCCCGTCAGATACGGATATACCGGTGCTCTCCTGCCCCCTGTGCTGGAGGGCATACAGTCCCAGGTAGGTGAGACGGGCTGCTTCGTGCTGGTTGGCGATACCGAAAATGCCACACATGGTGTTTGGTTGAAGTCCTAGTCTAACCGAACCGTGATCGGTTTTCGAGAAGGCCTTCCAGACCCGACCCCCAGGCGTCCTCGATGTCGGCTATGGCGACGTCGATCGCACGCGCGCCCTCATAGTCCAGGATGAAGCGATCACCGCCAACCACTCCGATCTCATGAGCTATCAGGCCGGCCTCGGCCACACTTCGAGCCAATGCGGACCCATTGTCGGTTGACATCAACACCCGCGTTGGAAATTCTCCAAACAGATCCCGGCAAACTTCGAGCCGGGAGGGCACACGCACTGCGGCTCCGACCGGGCCACGATGGAGTGTTCCAAAGCAGGACTCGGCCAGCGCCACAGCGAAGCCCCCCTCACTGAGATCGTGCGCTGAGTGGACGCGGGAATCGCGAATCAGAGCTGCAATCAAATTCTGCATGGCCCGTTCCTCTTCGAGATCAATCCGATCTGAACGTGAGGCTGTTTCCAGTAGCAGGATCGCGTCGCCCGGGTTCTGAAACGCGGACGGCGTGACCAGTGCCAGGTCCTCGATCAAACCGACGATACCAATGACGGGCGTGGGGTAAATGTCTTCCTTAAACGTTTCGTTGTAAAAGCTGACGTTGCCTCCGGTGATCGGCGTCTCGAACACCAGGCAGGCCTCGGAAATTCCGTCGACGACCTCGCTGAACTGCCACATCACTTCCGGATGCTCCGGGTTGCCAAAATTCAGACAATTCGTCGCCGCAACAGGTCTCGCGCCCGTACACACCAGGTTGCGACACGCCTCCGCGACGGCTTTTCGAGCTCCCTCCCGGGGATCCCGGGCGACATGCACTCCGGGGCCGTCCAGTACCATGGCGAGCGCTTTGTGTGTCCCTTTCACTCTGAGAACGGCTGCATCCGACCCGGGACCCACCATCGTGTTGGACTGAACCATGTGGTCGTATTGCTCCCAGATCCAGCGTCGGCTGGCCAGGTTGGGTGAAACCAGTGCCCGCATAAGCAGGTCGGCGTAATCACTATTCCCGGGATTGCTGTCTGCTTCGCGGAACGCGGCCACGGTTGCATCAGGACAGGTGTCGAGAAAACTGTAACGGGTCAACCAACCGTCGACCCGGGGCTTGGAAGGCGGTGCCAGGGGTCTGTTGTAGAGAGGCGCGTCGTCGGCCAGAGGGCCGTTCGGAATTTCAGCGACGGTTTCTCCGTCCATTTGAACGCGAAGCAGACCGTCAGCCTTGACCTCGCCTACGTCGACGGCGTCCAGGCCCCACTTGCGAAAGACCTCAAACAACTCCGGTGCGCGAGAGGGCTCGGCGACCAGGAGCATCCGTTCCTGAGATTCACTGAGCATGATTTCGTAGGCCCCCAATCCGGACTCGCGTTGCGGTACACGATCCAGATCGAGATCGACGCCGGTGCCGGCGCGCGCGCCCATCTCGCAACCCGAGCAGGTCAGGCCGGCGGCGCCCATGTCCTGAATTCCGACAACCAGGCCCTTCTCCATCACCTCAAGACATGCTTCCATCAGAAGCTTTTCCATGAACGGGTCACCGATCTGGACGTTGGGCCGCTTGGCTCCGGCGTCCTCACCAAAACCCGCCGATGCCATCGTCGCGCCGTGAATTCCGTCGCGGCCGGTCTTGGCGCCCACATAGATCACCCGATTGCCGACACCCGTGGCCTGTCCCAGGAAAATTTTATCCTTCTCGAATATGCCGAGCGCGAAGGCGTTGACCAGCGGGTTCTGAGAGTAGCAATCGGCGAAATACACTTCGCCTCCGACCGTAGGGACGCCAAAACAATTGCCGTAGGCGGCGATACCCCCAACCACGCCCTCGAGAATTTGTCGATTCTGAGCCTGGTCAAGAGGGCCGAAGCGCAAGCTGTTCATCGCCGCGATCGGCCGGGCCCCCATCGTGAAAATGTCGCGGAGGATCCCACCAACCCCTGTGGCCGCACCCTGGAACGGCTCGATGAACGAGGGATGGTTGTGAGATTCGATCTTGAACGCAACCGCCAGCCCGTCGCCGATATCGATGATGCCTGCGTTTTCTCCCGGGCCCTGAAGGACGGACGGTCCTTCGGTGGGCAGACGCTTGAGATGAACACGTGAGCTCTTGTAGCTGCAGTGTTCGCTCCACATGACGCTGAAGATACCCAGTTCGGTCAGGTTGGCTTCCCGACCGAGTATCTTCCGGATCCGCGCGTACTCTTCCCTGGACAGATTGTGTTCGGCCAGAGCTTCTTCGGTGATAGCTGTCGACATTGGCTTCAGGCGTGGGAAAGGGCTGTGACCATGGATTCGAAGATCAAACGTCCGTCCTCGCTACCGAGCATCTGCTCGCTGGAGCGATCCGGGTGAGGCATCATTCCCAGTACGTTACGGCTCTCGTTAACGATGCCGGCGATGTTGTTCAAGGAGCCGTTCGGGTTGGCGCTATCGGTGGCCTTACCCCGAGCGTCAACATATCGAAAGACCACCTGGTCCTGGTCTTCAAGCCTGCGAACCGTATCGTCGTCGGCGTAAAAATTGCCTTCTCCGTGCCCGATCGGGATAGAGAGAAGTTGCCCTTCTTTCATACCGGATGAAAACGGTGTGGCCACCGATTCGGTTCTCAGATGCAGCCATCGGCAAACGTACTTCATGCCAACGTTCGGAAGCAGTGCGCCGGGAAGCAGCCCGGCTTCCATCAGAATCTGAAAGCCGTTACAGATACCGATCACCAGAGCGCCACTCTTAGCGAATCCGTTCAAGGCTTCCATCACGGGAGAAAAACGCGCAATGGCCCCGGTCCGGAGATAGTCCCCATAGGCGAAGCCACCGGGCAGGATCACGGCGTCGAAGCCGTCGAGGCTCGTCTCCTGGTGCCAGATGAACTCGACCGGCTGGCCCAGGACGGACCCCATCGCGTAATAACAGTCGTGGTCGCAGTTCGACCCGGGAAAGATGACGACTCCGAACTTCACTTTCCGCTCATTCCCAAATGATCCGATAGTTTTCGATGACAGGGTTTGTCAGTACATCCCTCGCCAGACGCTCAACCAGGGCCTTGCGGTCCGCTTCGCCCAGATCGTCACCGACCTCCACGTCGAAGTGCTTCCCCTGGCGCACTTCACTCACTCCCGATATACCGGCCGTCTCCAGATTCCGGTGGATCGTGAGCCCCTGAGGATCGAGAACCGTCGGCTTAAGGGTCACGATTACTGTCGCTTTCACGGTCTACTCTTTCCTTGAAGACGAACCTACCGTTAAGAACAAAGAGTTCAACACGAAGGTCACGAAGATTAACGAAGTAAGAGAAGGTTTGTATCAGAAGAAAAAGCTTTCTTCGTGCCCTTCGTTAGCCTTCGTGCCCTTCGTGTTAAAAAAACATCAAGCGGCACTTTCCCCATCCCCAAAGACGCGGTTGAAGATGTAATCCACGTTCTCCAACAGGCGCTCTGAATTAAAGACCTGGTCAATGTGTTTGCTGTCGAGGCGCCCGCAGATGTCTGCGTCGGCGAGCACACTGTCTTTGAAGCCCACGCCCTCGTCCCACACACGCATGGCGTTTCTCTGGACCCAACCATACGCTTCCTCGCGGGCGACTCCCCCCTCGACCAAGCGCAGCAACAATTGCCCCGAATAGATGAGTCCGTGGGTCAGGTCGAGGTTGGCCTTCATCCTGTCCGGATAGACGACGAGACGCTCGATGAGATTCGCAGTGCGATCCAGGAGGTAATCGAGCAGAATCGTCGAATCCGGGAAGATGATCCGTTCGGCCGAAGAGTGGGAGATGTCACGCTCATGCCACAGTGCCACGTTTTCGAACCCCGCCAGCGCGTTGGCCCGCAGGATGCGAGCCAGTCCGGAAATCTGTTCCGAAGCGATCGGGTTCCGCTTGTGTGGCATCGCCGAAGAACCCTTCTGCTTGGAAGAAAAATACTCCTGCGCCTCCCGCACCTCGGTCCTTTGAAGGTGCCGCACTTCGACGGCGATCTTCTCCAGACTCGCCCCGACGAGTGCAATCGCTGAAATAAAGTGTGCGTGACTGTCCCTTTGAACCACTTGTGACGAGGCCGTCGCGTGCACGAGGCCCAGTCGCTCCATCACGCGTTCTTCGATTCCGGGAGACAGATGCGCAAAGGTTCCGACTGCGCCGGAAAGCTTACCGACCCGCATCCCTTCGGCGGCCTCGGCGATACGATGGCGCTGGCGACGGATCTCGTCATACCAGATTGCCAGCTTGTGGCCGAACGTGATGGGCTCGGCATGAATGCCATGCGTGCGTCCCACCATCACGGTGGTCTTGAACTCGTGGGCGCGTTTTCGAAGAACTTCCAGGAAGTGGTCCATCCCTTCCAGAAGGATCGCGGAAGCTTCCCGGACCTGAAGGGCCAGGGCCGTGTCGACGACATCGGACGAAGTCAGCCCGTAGTGGAAGTATCTGGAAGACTCACCCACGTGCTCGGCGACTGTGGAGGTAAACGCGATCACGTCGTGACGGACTTCGGCTTCGATTTCTTCGATACGCTCAACGGAAAAGTCCGCGCGCTCGCGAATTGCCTTCGCCGCATCGGTGGGCACGACGCCGTCCTCCTCAAGGACGCTTGTCGCTGCGAGTTCGACCTCCAGCCACTTGCGGTACTTGTTCTCTTCCTCCCAGATGCGGCCCATGACTGGACGCGTATATCGTGGGATCAAATCTCCGCTCTCCTAAGCTAGTTCTATGGGTGGACTTGGCGTGTCCTGTGAAGCCAGCGAGACCGAGGTCCCGGCAAAACCTTTCGAAGACAGGGCCTGGCACGCTTCCAGCCGGGCGATTTCAGGGTGGTTGTTCTTGGAACTGAGATGGGCCAGAACAAGATGCTCAGCCTCACCGTCGAAAGATTCTGCGAGATAGCGGCCGACGGTCGCGTTGGAAAGGTGCCCGTTTCTGCCCACCAGCCTTTCCTTCAGACTCCAGGGATAGGGTCCCATCCGGAGCATGTCGACATCGTGATTCGACTCCAGGATCAGGATGTGACTCCCCTTCATGAAATCCGCTACGTGATCGGGAATCCAGCCCAGATCGGTCAGTTGAGTCACCTTGATACCATTGTAGCGCACTGAAAAAGCCGTGGGCTCCTCGGCATCATGGGGAACGGCAACCGTATCGACTTCCACATCCCCGATCGTAAAGCTCTGGCCGGGAATGACAGGCACAATGGCTGACCTGTTCATGTCGTAGCTGTCCACCCGGCTGCCATCGATAGTGCCGCACGACATGTACACATCGAGCGACATCTTCTTCACCATAGTCTTAAGACCCGCTACGTGGTCGGTGTGCTCGTGGGTGATCAGCACCGCATCGATCTTGTCCGGGTCCTCCCCGATGGCCCTGAGGCGCTTCGCCAGCGTCCTGGGACCGAGCCCGCAGTCGATGAGCAGGGAAACCCTCTCGGTCCGGATCAATGTCGCGTTACCCCGACTCCCGCTGCCCAGGACGGAAACTTTTATAGACATTCGAAGAAATCCAAGCAAGTGATTGGTGTGCAAGACTGTATCAGAGCCTGGGAAGAACCGCGGCCCGCGCTTGCTGTCACAGTATCGGGACCAGAGTGGACAGGTCGGGGGAACCTACCAATAAAATCCGAATTTCGATAGAATACACCTATGCGTCTCAAGCCATTTGTGTTCTTCTCCCTGGTCGGGTTGCTGGCGGGTTATGCCATCTACCGGGAATCAGTCGCGCCGGATCCGACCTTGATCGGCTCTGTGGCACCTGAGTTCGAACTCACGGACCAGGATGGCCAGACCGTCCGCCTCAGTGACTACGCCGGAAACCTGGTGTTCCTCAACTTCTGGGCCACCTGGTGCGAACCTTGCATCGTTGAGATGCCGGACATGATGGCCTTGAATGAGACCTTTGAGGGCCGCCCCTTCAAGATGCTCGCGATCAGCATCGACACCAATTGGGAAGACGTTCGCGAGTTTTACGAAGAACATGGCCTGGACATCCCGACAGCCCTGGACCCGGGCCGCCAGGTTTATACAAAATACAGGGCCCTCGGCGTACCGGAAACGTTCTTCATCGATGGTAACGGAAACATTGTCCAGAAGTTCATCAGCTACCGCCGATGGATGAGTCCCCAGTTTCTGACTGAAATCGAAGAACTGGTAGCCCGGCACGAAAACGGCACGCTCTCTGAAGCGATCAGCAGCCGAACCGGGGATTGACCCGTCCCCCGTGCCCGAATCCCTTCCCGACAGTCCCACATCTCTGGAATCGTTCTTCGAGCTTTCACGGGATGAACTCGCCACCGCTCTGGATCCCCCGTTTCGGGCAACACAGCTCTACAAAGCCGTTTACAAGCAATGGATAGCTGAGTTTGACGCGATCACGAACCTGCCCAAGTCACTGAGAACAACCCTGAAAGCCAGGTGGAACATCCAAACCCCACCCATCCATAGGACGTTTGAATCCGCCGACGGGACCCGTCGCCACTTGATCCGTCTCTCAGATGGAGAAATGGCTGAAACCGTTTTTATACCCGAAGAGACCCGGAACACAATCTGCGTTTCCTCCCAGGTCGGCTGCCCTCTGGCCTGTGGATTCTGCCTGACCGGCCAACTCGGATTCGTCCGCCACCTGAGCCCTGGAGAAATCGTCTCCCAGGTACTCGTCGCCCAAAGGGAAAACCTCGGCCCAGACAGCACAATCGACGACACGCCTGAGGACGAGCCTACAGACACTCGCGGAGCCAGAGATTTCTATCGCGATCACTTCAACATTGTCCTCATGGGAATGGGCGAACCCCTCCACAACTATGACAACGTCATGAAGGCCCTAGCCATCCTGAACGACCCAATGGGTCTCAACGTCTCGATGTCACGCATCGTGCTGTCGACCGCCGGCTTGATTCCCGAACTACGGCGTCTCGCCCAGGAGCGTCTGATTCCGAACCTGGCGGTCTCACTCACGGGCGCGACGGACCCCACGCGCGATCGTCTGATGCCGATCAATCGAACCTACCCGATCAAGGACCTGGTTTCAGTTCTCAGAGACTTTCCCTTCAAGCCCAGGCAGCACGTCATGCTGGAATATGTCTTGCTCCGAGGCGTGACCGACGCCCCCGATCAGGCTCGGGATCTGGCAGCAATCGCCCGCAAGGTTCGGGCGAAAGTGAACTTGATTCCCCTGAACGAGTCCCCTGACCTGGAATTCAAACGCCCGGATCAGGCCACCATTGTGCGCTTCCACAAGATTCTCCTGGACGCAGGGATTCCTGTGTTCGTTAGAAAAAGCCGAGGGGACGACATTTCCGCTGCCTGCGGCCAACTGAAAAAGAAGTGGGCCGAATCCCCTGCCCAGATCGATCTTGCAGTCCTCGAGCTGTAGCGGAAGGTTACTGACCAACAGAACCCGCCCGGCGGAACACTATTCACCCCGCGAGTAGCGGCACACGATCACTGCAAGGCCCGAGCCAAGGACTGGCGCGAGCAGGTAGACCCACACATACTGAAGCTGCCCGCTGACAAGTGCCGGCCCCAGCGACCTGGCCGGGTTCATCGACGCACCGGAAATTGGCCCCCCGAACAGGGCGGCCAGCCCCACGACAGCTCCAACGGCAAGTCCGGCTGTGGCGCCCTTCTCTTTGGCTCCCGTCGCCACATTGAGAATCGTGAACATCAGGAGGAAAGTGAGAACGATCTCCAGCACGAATGACTGTCCGACGCTGCCCGTGGGAAGCGTTGCGCCAAGCGTCGGGTGCGGGCCTAAGAGCACCCGAACCAGGACACTGCCCGCTAACGCCCCCAGGACTTGACTCGCGACATAGGGAATAATGTCGGCCCCAGGAAAGCGTCCGGCGAGCCAGAAACCTAGTGTTACGGCCGGATTGAGGTGTGCACCTGATATGTCACCGACGGCGTAGATCATCGCCATCACGACGAGTCCGAAAGTCAGGGCGATCCCGACGTGGGAAACAACCCCAGAACCTGTGTCGTTCACGACGATGGCGCCTGTTCCCGCGAATACGAGGGCGAAGGTAGCGATCATTTCAGCTGCAAATCTCTGCACAAGATCTCCTGGAAGAGATTAAGAATTCAGTAGGAGACAGTAACATGGGGGAGATGGGAAGGATCTGGCAGGCGGGGCAAGACAGACAGGAGCCAACGCGTTCGCTGGGTTAGAAGTTTGCTGCTAAATCCTCATACATTACCGCGTACCATCCGATCATCTAATTACTCAGACGCCTCGGCTACCGCCTCGTTGTCCACCCGCAGCGAGGAACGCTGCGGGTTTGTTTGAAGAATTGGATCAAGCTTTCCTAGTCCCCAATTAAGCCTCTCCATCAGGATGATGGAGAGGGTCGCCGGTCGTTCAGACAGGATGTCTGAAAGAACGACCGAGCGAAATCTTATATCTCAATCTTCAATCAGAGGACTCTGATCAGCGGGCCTAACTCTGCAACAAGCCTGCGCCGTTGTTCTATGCAATACGCTTCCGGCCATTACGGCTGCGACTGGACCAATTGCGGTTGCCGTTTTTAGGCTGTCGTCCAGGTCGCATGCCACGCACGTTGTTACCGTAGGGCGTGCTGCGGTTGTCAGAACGCTCGGCGTAATCAGGTTCGAAGCCGGCGACCTTGCGACGCGGGATGGTCTCTCCGATCATGCGTTCGGTGGCGCGAACCCAGTCGCGATCGATTCCTGTCACGAACGTGCAGGCGATGCCCTCGAGTTCGGCGCGACCGGTCCGTCCGATGCGATGGGTGTAAGCTTCCGGCGTGTTCGGCACATCGAAGTTGATCACATGGGAAACACCACTCACATCGATGCCGCGAGCCACGATGTCCGTGGCCACAAGGATGTTGAAGCGGCGCACGCGGAAGCCACTCATGGCACGATCGCGTTGGGCCTGTGACATGGATCCCTGCAGACCGATGGCCCGGTGTCCATTCCTGATCAGTTGCTCGGCTAATCGCCGGGCCCGGTGCTTCGTCCGAGTGAAGACAATGGCCGAATCGCAGTCGTCACCGGTGAGCAAGTGCTCGAGCAGGTCTCTCTTGCGCCTCTCCTCGACCATATACAAGCCATGGTCGACGGTGGCAACTGGAGCCCTACCGGCCAGGTCCACCACGTGGGGATCCTTCAGCAGATCGTCGGCCAGCCGGCGAATCTCCCTCGGCATGGTTGCCGAAAATAGCAGGTTCTGCCGTCGCTGGGGCATCGGGGCCAGGATCTTGCGAATGTCGGGCAAGAAGCCCATATCGAACATGTGATCGGCCTCATCGAGGACGAGGGTTTCAATTTGGCCGAGGCGAAGGACTCTCTGCTGTAGCAGGTCGAGCACGCGACCCGGACAGCCCACAATGATCTCCGGGTGCTGGCGTAGCGAATTGATCTGGTTTTGCGTTGAGACGCCGCCGTAGACGGTGACTGTCTTCAGACGGGTAAACCGGGACAGTGTGCGGATCTCAGCCGCGATCTGCGTGGCGAGTTCCCGTGTGGGGGCAAGCACGATAGCTCGAGGGCCCTTGCCCCGCTCCCTGAGGAGCCGGTCAAGCAGCGGCAACGCGAATGCCGCCGTCTTGCCAGTGCCGGTCTGGGCCAGGCCCAGCACGTCGCGCCCAGCGAGACCCGCGGGGATCGTCTCGATTTGAATCGGTCGGGGATTGTCGAAGCCAATGGCGCGGATACCGCGAACGAGGGCTTCATGGAGCTCGAACCGGTCGAAACCGGTAGGAGCGGTAGATACTGAACTAGACATCAAAAATTTACTCTCCGCCATACGCGCACAGGCATAACCCGCACGGCAGGGCCGTAGTTTCCGACCCAGACAACAGCTAAGGGTTAGAGGGATTGGTTAGCGACACGACCTCGGAAGGATTAGAAAAGAGGTCCTGTTGATCGTCGCTGTCGGGCTGACGCCCAATCTAAGCACAACAATGGTAGCTGGTTTGGTCGACTATTACCAGCCCTGCCCCCGGGACGGGAGGATTCGGCGGCACAATTTCGGCGCTATGAATGCGGCGCTATGAATGCTTCATTGTTTTTCAGCGACGATGTAAACGATGAAGGCAGTATCGGCTTCGCCGTGTTCGGCAGGGGTATATTCGCCGTTGCCTTCCCCGCTCTCCTCCTCGGTTCCCTCCCAGTACACGGTGACGCGTTTGAAGCCCGCCTCCAGCAATATTTCCCGGATTTCGGGAAGACTCCACAGACGCCAGTCGTAGGTAAAGGCCCTCTTTATGCGGGAGCCATCTGGGAAAGTGAAGTCGATGTGACACAGGAAATCACCGCTGATGGGATCGTAGCGTTCCTGATCCCACACGTAATTAAACGTGTCGTGAACCGTTTTTTCGGTCATCTCCTGGTGGGCATCGGAACCACCATAGGCGTCAAGCATGAATAGGCCATCCGGACCCAGGCCTTTATGGACGGTCCTGAAGTACCGGCGCAGGAGCTTTCGGTCCTTGAAAATCCAGTAGCTGAAGTTCATCGCAAGTACGACGTCGACGGGCGCGCAATCGACTTTCAGAACGTTGGCTTTCAGGAGCTCGATACGTTTGCTTGCAGGTCCGAGCCCCGCAATGTGGTGTTCGCGACCCCATTGCTGGACCTCAGCGTCCAGATCGACGCCGATGGCATGATTGCTACGGCGTCGGCGCACCCATTCGCAAGCCGAGTTGCCCGTGCCGCAGAAGTCTTCGCGTAACCACTTCGCCTGCCGGCCCCGCAATTCAATAAACGTTTCGTCCACGAAGTCGATTTCAGCTTCCGCACACTGCACGGCCTCTTCATAGAGCACGTGAGGGTCGGCGCGCTCGGCCATGGTGGGCCCGGATTTCTTAGCCTTCCGATCAGAACCGGAAGCCGACGCTTTGGGAGACATTCAATAATTCCTCATGAAAATTAAATGGTGGTGCGTGTCGCCATTTCCTGGGCGACCCGTGCCTGACAGCAGAGGCTACATGACGCGGTCGTGCCCCCAGGTCCAGCGGGCCGATATGTCGAACTCCTTGATCGCGTCCGGATGGGCATGGAGAGTTTGCTTGTTGAAGACCACTCCCAACTCCCGAAGCAGCAGTTCCAGGACCTCGGAGCCATAGCTCAGACGCGGAAACTCGACCCCGTCCTTGTTGATGTCGAGTACGCGGGTATGGGCTGGGGAAATGACCACACGGCGGAGTGAGCGCAGTTTCTCGGTCTCGCGGCGAAAGAACTGAGTGAGTTCGGACGCGTCTTCAATGGAGCCGGTGTAAGCGATCACAGTATCGAAGGGAATTGAACTCAGTAGGTGTCGCGAAGCCACCGTACGATTTCATCAATCGTGTTCGGTGCGGCCAGCGAGCGAAGGGTTCCGCCTTGGGCTGAACTGACGGTAATGCGTGATGCGCCGGTGATGAACTCCCGAACCGCTTGCCCGGTCTCCCGGTCGGGGACGATCAGGTGAGCCATCCTCGGGCTGAACTCGCGTGCAGTTCCAGCCATCGCCAAAGCCTCATCGAGAACAGGATTGATCGCAACCGCAGATCCAACTTCAGGAAAACGGCCCGCAGCAACCAACGCAAGATTGGCTCCAATGTCCGATCCAATGACGGCAATCCGGTTCGAGTCCAGGCGGGGCTGGGATTTCAGCCAATCCAGGGCCGGCTCCATGTCCAGAGGAAACTGCCGGGAATCGGTCCGCCATATCTCCGCCGCGCTTATCTCTTCCTGATTTCGCAGGCGGCTTTGCCCATGCCCCCGGAGATCCAGCGTCATCACCGCCCAGCCTTCCAGCAACAGTCTCTCTTTCAAATCGTTCCAGACTGACCGCGTCTCGCCATAGCCGTGAAGCAGCAGTGCCGCGGGTATGGGCGCCGGAATTCCCTCGGGGCTCTCAAAAGAACCCCACAACTGGACGAGATCAAAGGTTTCAAGCGTTAGCGCTCCCGGTTCGTCCGCTTCAGTGATGGCGGCCGGTATGATCGTCACGTCCAGTTCGAACGACAGCACGTTGTCGGGCCGGTCCAAGAATTTGCTTACGACTCGCCTTTCCGATTCCTTACCTTCGAACTCCGCATAAACCTCATAGTCAACACCGGGAGGCAGACCATTCACCGCGTACACGCCACTATCGTCGGTGAAATGTGTCCGGGTCACACCCGTGTCCACATTGAGAATAGAAACGCGGGCGCCAGGAATCGCTTGTCCACGTAAGTCGGAAACCACACCTGTAATGTTCTTGGGGCGGGGCGGGATGGGACGTTGCGCCGATTCAGCAATCCCAACGACCGCAAACAAGAGAACCAGCACACCCAGGATGCGCCGGGGGCTTCGGCCCCGATCCAGTGGAACAATTGGATCCAGAGGAAAAACCGGTGGAAATACCGGTGGAAATAATGGATGGATGGTATCGCGCATTACAGTCATCCCAATCATCGATCCCCTTGCCGCGCCGTTTCGAGCCTCAGTGGTTTCTGCCTGGGGTTGTTAGTTTTGGAGCAGTCGTTGGATGACCGCTTCGGTCTCTTCGTATCGCCCGATGCCGGTATGGCTCAGCTGAATGACGCCTTCCTGATCCACAACGTAGTGTGTCGGCCATGCGTTACATACGTAGTCCAACCAGGTCAGGTACTCGTGGTCGATGGTCACTGGGTATTCGATTCCCTTTGCAACAACCGCACGGCGAACATCGTCAACGTTTTTCTCAAACTCGCCCCGTGGCGTATGCACGCCGATGATCACCAGCCCCTGATCCGCATACTTCGCGTGCAGGTCCTTAATATGTGGCAGCGTCTTTGCGCACTCGGGACAATCCCAGGCCCAGAAGTCGATCAAAACGACTTTCCCCCTCAGTGCCTCCAGGGTCATGGGCTCTGAGTTGATCCACTCACTGGTCTTCAAGGCCGGTGCCATCTGGCCGACGAAGGCGTCGTCGGGGTGTTGCGCCCCAGCGTTAACCGTAAACAGCAACATGATGGCCACGAAGCTCAAGCCTGGCAATTTTCCCAGCATCGATTTCTCCATTGCTTGAGTGATAAACACCGCTCCATTTTGTCACAGTCTAAATTGGGAAGCTACTATCGCGGTGTCATCGTGATCTGTTGGTTTGGAAGTTTCGCTGGGGGGAGAGGGAGGATTCCGCTCGGCCCAGTCATGTGCTTATTCGGATACGTCAGTTCAACCTTAAGCACTGACGCCTCGGCTGCTGCCTCGTTGTCCACCCGCAGCGAGGAACGCTACGGGTTTTATTAAAGAACTACATCAACATTTCTTGTTCCCCAATACGCCTCTCCATCAGGATGATGGAGAGGGTCGCCGGTCGTTCAGACAGGATGTCTGAAAGAACGACCGAGCGCAATCTTCGTGCCGGCCAGCAACTGAACTTCAATCGAGACACCCTTAGTCATCCAGCCATCGACCTCACCTACTCCGTACCCCCACGAGCGTCGCTATTGCCCGATCCGCATCGATTGATTCCTCGTAGTGCAGCACTTCCAGATTTTGGAACATGCGCCGGAGTTCGTCGGTTTCGAGCAGAAAGTCCCGACGAGGTCGCGTTTGACCGAGGACGTCGTGATGGGCTGTCGTAAAGGTTCGAAAGTAGAGAATACCTCCCGGTCGCAGTGCCTCCGCATACTGCTCCGCCAGCGGTCGGCAGAGAAAGTAGGTGTTTACGATGGCGTCGACCGACGCCGGCAACAACGACATGTTCTCTACGTCGGATTGGACGACCTTAACCGGCAATCCTTCTCTCTCGACGGATTCGCGAAGCGCGGTGAGTGCGTCGACCGATCGGTCCATTGCGACGACGCGGCATCCACTGCGACCGAAGAAAAGGCTATGACGGCCGGAACCACAGGCGAGGTCCAGAACCTCCGGTGTCGTCGCTTGGCTCACTAACCGGTCTGCGAAACGAAGTATGAAATCTTCAGGTGGCTTCATGCGTCTTTGGAAACACGAGTGCTTGACATCAGGCGATGGTCGATACCGAAACCACAGACGCAGACCTTCGCCGGAGAAAGGCCTTCCTGCAAATCCGATTGGCGGCTGGCCTGGGTCTCCGGTCGATACACCGGCTGGTCGACGAGATTCGAAATCCACAAGATATTCTATCTCTCACGACTCGAGAACTCACTGCGAAGGCCGTCCCGGGGAAGGTTGCGCGGGATTTGCTTTCGTCCGAAGCGCGGGAACGGGCTGACGAGGAGTGGGAGCGTGCCTGTTCTCTCGGCATTCGGATTATCGACATCCGGGATCCCTCCTACCCGGCATTATTACTTGAGACATATGACCCGCCCGTCGTCCTTTATGTGCGTAGCAATGACAGTAAAGGTTGGGATCCCCGGCGGCCTCACGTAGCGGTGGTTGGAGCCAGACGGGCCAGCGCCTACGGCATCAACTGCGCAGAGCACATCGCGCGCAACCTGGCCGGGCTGGGGATCGTCATCGTATCGGGCCTGGCTCGGGGCATCGACGCCGCAGCACATCGCGGGGCCCTCTCGGACGGGGATACCGTAGCCGTGTGTGGCACGGGGCTGGATAGAGTTTACCCATCCGAAAATCGCAAGCTTAGCGAGTCCATTCTCGCCAATGGCGCTCTATTGTCGGAATTTCCGCTGGGAACGCCCCCACTGCCGGCTAACTTTCCCATGCGCAATCGGATACTGGCCGGCATGACGCTCGCGACGATCGTCGTCGAGGCCGGGGAGCGCTCCGGTTCGCTGATCACCGCCCGGCTCGCTCTGGAAGCGAATCGCGAGGTGTTTGCGGTGCCCGGTCCGATTTTCTCTCCGCGTAGCTTCGGCCCGCATTCCCTGATCCGGCAGGGCGCGTGCCTGGTCGCGGATTGGAAAGATGTGATCGAAGAATTGGGCGAGAAGGTTCTTGGGGCACTCGACCTGTCTGAAGGTGCTTCGTGTCCCGATGAGACCGAATTGTCCGATCCACAGCGTACGGTCCGAGATGCCCTTTCGGCCTCGGAGGAGACCGCGATCGACACCTTGCTTTCGAAGCTCGACCTCCCTCGAAGCGAAATTTATTCGGCGCTGCTTGACCTGGAACTGTCGGGTCGTATCAGGCAACTTCCAGGGGACCGATACATCCTCAGGCTATCGTAAGGAACAACCGCCTCGGCCTCCGTTGCATGAGGACTGGAAGCAGGACACTGAGGTCAGCCTCAATATATGATCGCGTCTCCACGGATAAGTTTTTCGGCCTTCTAGTTGCAGCATAAATAAAGTGTTTAGCAAGAAGACGCAAAAGACATGGTTGATTTTTTGCTCGGCAGGACTTAATAACTTACATGTCTCGCCGGTCTCACCGGTCCGGGATTAGGTTCGCAATATGGCAACAACAACAACCAAGCCGAAGAAGACGGCAAAAAAGACGGCCAAGAAGTCCGCCAATAAGACGACGGGAAACAAGTCTCTCGTCATCGTCGAGTCTCCGGCCAAAGCCAATACGATTAAGAAGTATCTGGGCAGCACTTACGTCGTTAAGGCGTCTGTCGGTCACGTCAAAGACCTGCCCAAGAGCAAACTCGGTATCGACGTCGAGAATGGCTTCAGGCCTTCCTACGAAGTGATCCCGGGTAAAGAAAAGGTGGTTAAGGAACTGAGGGCTGCGGCAAAAAACGTCAGCAAGATCTACCTCGCCGCTGACCACGATCGCGAGGGAGAGGCCATCTGCCAGCATCTCAAAGAACTTCTTGAGAGCAAGGATAGACAGATCTTTCGCGTTCTGTTCAACGAGATCACGCCCAAAGCTATACGCAGCGCGATGGAGCAACCCACCGAGATTGATTCAAACGTAGTCAATGCCCAGCAGGCGCGGCGCATTCTCGACCGATTGGTCGGATACCAGGTGAGCCCGCTGCTGTGGGACAAAGTACGCCGCGGAATCTCAGCCGGTCGCGTTCAGACGGTGACCCTGCGCCTGATTGTCGAAAGAGAACGTGAGATTCGGGATTTCAAGTCGGAAGAATACTGGACGATCGCGGCTCAACTGGAAGGGCACGATCCCCCGAAGTTCGAAGCCCGGCTGGTCAAGTACGAAGGGAAGAACATCAAGATCCCCAACGAGGCCGCCTCCGACCACATCGTCACGACGGTTCGCCAAGCCGGCTTCCGCGTACAATCCGTCGTCAAGAAGGAGAAGAAGCGGCGACCGGTGCCCCCATTCACGACGAGCAAGCTGCAGCAGGATGCCGCAAGACGTTTTCGATTCACGGTCAAGAAAACGATGATGCTGGCCCAGAGGCTCTACGAGGGAAAAGAAATCGACGGGCAAGACAGCGTCGGCCTGATCACTTACATGCGGACCGACTCCACGCGAATTTCCGGCGAAGCAATGGATGCAGTGCGTCCTTACATTTCGAGCAGTTTCGGGGAGAGTTACCTCCCGGAAAAGCCCATCATGTACAAGAGCAAGAAGGACGCGCAGGACGCGCACGAGGCGATTCGCCCGACCTTCGTCGAACATGCACCGGACAAGATCAAGAAGGTACTCACTGAAGATGAGTACAAACTCTACTGGCTGATCTGGACCCGTTTTGTTGCCTCGCAGATGAACCCGGCAATCTACGACCAGACCACAATCGAAATCGAATCCAAGAGCTATCTCTTCCGGGCCAACGGGCGCATTCAGAAATTCGACGGGTTCCTGAAGGTGTATGAAGAATCTTCCGACGAGGACAAGAAAACGTCGCCTGAGGATGAAAACGTCAGCTTGCCTCCGCTTTCTGAGGGGGAGTCCCTCCGGCTGATTGAACTCGATCCGGTACAGCATTTCACGGAACCACCGCCGCGTTTTACCGAAGCGGGACTGGTGAAGACTTTGGAAGAAAAGGGCATCGGGCGCCCATCGACTTACGCCGCAATACTGACGACAATCCAGGATCGGGAGTACGCATTGAAGAAAAAGGCCAAGTTCCGACCCACGGAACTGGGCACAGTCGTCACGGATCAGCTGGTCAAGCATTTCGCGGATATCTTCGACGTCGAATATACGGCCCGCATGGAAGAGGAACTCGACGCGGTCGAGGACGGCACCTCGACCTGGGTCGAGACCCTGGATGGCTTCTACACGAAGTTCGCGAAGGATCTGACCCAAGCCACGGTCAATATGGAGAACATCAAGCGGCAGGAGTTCCCGACTGACGAAGTCTGCGAAAAATGCGGCAAACCCATGGTCATCAAGTGGGGTCAGTTCGGTAGTTTCATGGCGTGTACCGGGTATCCGGAGTGTTCGAACACGAAAGAAATCAAGGTGGATGACGACGAAGAGGACGGCGAGAAGACGGAAGAAGAAGAGATTGAACCCTGCGAAAACTGCGGCAAGCCCATGGCCCTCAAGCGTGGGCGATTCGGACAGTTTCTCGCCTGCACGGGATATCCGGACTGCAAGACCACACGAAAGATCGGCCCCGGCGAAAACAAACCCAAAGTTCCTGACGTTCCGACCGACGAAGTGTGTCCCGAGTGCAAATCCAACCTGGTGATCAAGGAAGGACGTTTTGGCCAATTTACGGCGTGCTCCAGCTATCCAAAGTGCAAGTACATCAAGCCCAATCTGATTGGCGTCAAATGTCCGAACGAGGGTTGCGGCGGTGAACTGAGCGAACGCAAAACGAAGCGAGGCAAAACCTTCTACGGCTGCGTTAACTACCCGAAGTGCGACTTTGTATTGTGGCAACGCCCGATCAGTGAGTCCTGCCCCAAGTGCAGTGCGCCTTTCATTCTTGAAAAGTCCACCAAGAAGGACGGCACCTTCCGCTACTGCAACGACGAATCCTGCGACTATAAAGAACCTGTCGAAGCCGCATAACTTGATTGGCCGCGCGGGCGATCCATCCGCTCGTACTGCGTTGTGCTCACTCGGCCATCCTCGACGTATTGGAAATACGCCTGCGGTGGCCTCCCGTCGCACGCCTTGTCTCAGCGGCGTCTCGACCGCGCTACATGTGAGAGAAATTGTTGTCTCCGAGGCAGCTTTTACAGAAGAACTACAGAGGGACGCAAAGTTGTTTTTCAACACGAAGACACGAAGGTTCCGAAGAATACAGATGATATAGATCTTGCTTCGTTAACCTTCGTGGGCTTCGTGTTGAAACTCTTCTCTTCCTCTTTGGGCGATATAATTCAGACGTGACTACGAACGATAAACCAGAGGTTACGGTTATTGGAGGGGGGCTTTCGGGGTCTGAGGCGGCGTGGCAGATTGCGCGGGGCGGGGGGCATGCGCATCTTTATGAGATGCGGCCTGTTGAGACGACGCCGGCGCATAAGACGGAGGGGCTCGCGGAGGTTGTCTGTAGCAACTCTTTCAAATCAGACCAGCCATACAACGCATCCTGGTTGCTGAAACAGGAACTGCGCCACTGCGGCTCTCTGCTCCTCCAGATCGCCGACCAGGAACGCGTGCCGGCTGGCGGGGCCTTGGCTGTGGATCGGGCGCGGTTCTCCGAATCGGTAACCGAGGCTGTCGCCTCCAATGCCAACATCACGCTACACCGCGAAGAAGTGAAGGAAATTCCGGACACGGGTACCGTGATCGTCGCCAGCGGACCGCTGACATCTCCGTCGCTGTCGGAATCGATACGGGCCTTCTGCGGTAGCGAACATCTTTATTTCTACGATGCGATATCACCGATCGTCGATGCGACTTCGATCGATAGCACGAAAGTCTTCGCCCGGTCCCGGTATGACCGTGGGGACGGAGACTATTTGAACTGCCCTATGGACAGAGCCGAATACATCCGTTTCTATGAGGCCCTCACCCAGGCTGAGGCCGTGGAACTTCATGCTTTCGAGGAAACCCGTTTTTTTGAGGCCTGTCTTCCAATAGAAGAAATGGCGCGGCGTGGGCTCGACACCTTGCGCTTTGGCCCGATGAAACCGGTTGGCCTGGAAGATCCAAAGACGGGTCGCATACCCTACGCAGTGGTCCAACTCCGCCAGGAAGACCTGATGCACACCAGCTACAACATCGTCGGTTTTCAGAACCACCTGAAGTTTCCAGATCAACAACGGATCCTCAGATTGATTCCCGGCCTCGAGAATGCCCACTTTCTTCGCTTGGGGCAGATTCATCGGAATACCTACATTAATGCGCCGGATATTCTCAATGCCACGATGAGTGCGAAACAGGATGCGCGTGTGTTCTTCGCGGGACAGCTCGCGGGAACAGAGGGTTATATCGAAAATATTGCAACCGGGCTTGTGGCAGGCATCAACGCTTTACGCCTCGGACGTGGGGAAACTGCCTGGGTTCCTCCTGTAGAGACGGCCATAGGGTCTCTTTGCCGATACGTATCGACGCCCCAAAAGCACTTCGCGCCGATGAACATCAACTTCGGCCTGATTCCACCCGTCTCCGCCATGGGCCTTAAGAGACCCGGCAAGAAAGACAGACAACGTCTAATTGCGGAACGGGCGATGGAAAGGCTGCGTGAATGTCAGCTCGCGTAAACGTCGGTGGTTTCGGTGTTCGACCGTGGATTTCTGTTCGGACGGTGGGTGATGGAAAGCGTGGCTCGGTGACGAGATGTCCCGCTCAAGACTATCGCAGGGGGGCCAGGACCCTCGGCAACGAAAGCTAATTAAAGTGATCGACCGCGAAACAAAAGAGTTCCTCGAATCTCTCAAACAGCGGGCAGCGTCTCCACATACGGTATCCAACTATCAACGGGATCTTCGCCGATTCGCCGGATTCATCGAATCGCGCAAGACTCCTCTGGAAGCCGTCGACCATATTTTGATCCGTGACTTCCTAAATTCGCTCTACCTGGATGGGCTGGCCAAGAGTTCGGTTTCGCGAATCCTGTCATCGGTCCGGTCTTTCTTCAAGTTCATGGTTCGCCGGGGACAACTCCCGCGCAATCCGGGAGAGTTGGTCTCCTCTCCCAAGATTCCGCGCAAACTTCCTTCGAAGCTCTCGGAACTCGAGGCCCAGAATCTGATGGAACTCAGAGGGGAACCCACGCTCGGGAACCTGAGGGACCATGCCATCCTGGAGTTGCTCTATGCCAGTGGCTTGAGGGTGAGCGAGTTGGTCGGACTCAACGAAGCGGATGTGGACATGTCCGAGCGCGTTGTGCGGGTGCTGGGGAAAGGCCAGAAGGAAAGAATCGTCCCCTTTGGCCAGTTTGCAGCTCAGGCGCTCGAAGCCTACGGTATCGAACGGGCGCTCAAGGGAAAGACGCGACGGGACGATAATGGCAACTTGCCTGTTTTCATCAATATAAGAGGGTCACGTCTGAGCTCGCGTTCCGTGGAACGCCTGCTGGAACACTACCGCAGTGACCTGCCGCCGGGGCGGCAGGTCACACCGCATACCCTGCGCCATAGCTTCGCAACGCATCTGCTCGAAAACGGAGCCGACCTCAGGAGCATTCAGGAACTTCTCGGGCACTCGAGCCTTGCGACAACGCAGAAGTACACTCACGTCAGCCTGGAGCACCTGCGGGACGAATACCGGAAAACCCACCCCAGAGCCAAAAAAAAGTAAATTGGGGTCAGAGCCCTATTTACCGAATTCTTTAGAAATTGCGAATATAGGGCTCTGACCCCAATTGTTGACACCCTGGTTCAAACACCAGTAAAATTGGGTTTTGGCCATTCGGGAGGATTTACTTCAGATGTACGCAGTCATACGCTCTGGCGGTAAACAGCACCGCGTCGAACCCGGCAGCAAGTTGAGGGTTGAGAAACTTGAGGGCAAGGTGGGTTCTAATATCGTTTTGAAAGAAGTGTTGATGGTCGAAAACGAGGGCACGGTGACCATTGGCGAACCCCTGATACCCAAAGCCAAGATCAAGGCAACGGTGCTTGACCAGGATCGTGCAAAGAAGATTATCGTCTTCAAGAAAAAGGTCAAGAAACAGTACCGGCGAACCAATGGCCACCGGCAGTTGTTTACGGAATTGAGGATAGACGAGATCAAGTTGTAGGAGTCGAAGTTATGGCGCATAAAAAAGGCGTTGGCAGTTCACGAAACGGGCGAGACAGCAACTCCCAGCGTTTGGGCGTAAAGCGCTTCGCTGGCGAATTTGTCACCGGCGGTTCGATCATCGTTCGACAACGCGGTACGCGCTTCAAGCCCGGCTTGAACGTCGGCAAAGGCCGCGACGACACCTTGTTCGCCAAAATTACAGGCATTGTCCAGTTCAGAGACCGCGGACGCCTGGGCCGTTTCATCAGCGTCGAAGCGACTTAGAATTAGCGCTGACACCGGCCTGCCGGATGGCGGATTCGAAAATTTCAGAGCCAGGGTTCCGAAAGGCCCTGGCTCTTTTGCTTGGGCCGCACAGAATCCCTGACTCGAAGGCTATGACTCAGAGGCTATGAGCTAAGAGTTCTGGACTTTTAACGCTTAACTCATAACTCTTAACGGACCATGTTCATCGACGAAGCCAAGATCACACTCCAGGCCGGCAACGGCGGTAAGGGGTGCATCGCCTTCCGGAGAGAGAAGTTTGTTCCAAGGGGCGGTCCCAGCGGCGGCAATGGCGGTCGCGGTGGAGACATTTACCTGCTGTCGACCCCCCACGAAAACACCCTGCTCAAGTTCCGCTATAACCCGATCTTCCGGGCCGAACGCGGCCGGCATGGGGAAGGCAGCGACAGACACGGACGGAGTGCGGATGACATGGTCATTACGGTGCCGGTCGGAACACTGGTGTATGAAACAACCACGGGAGCCCTCTTGCATGATTTCGACCGTCCCGACGATCGCTGGTTGGCCGCTCCCGGTGGCAGGGGCGGGCACGGAAACGCGCACTATGCGACGCCTACCAACCGCGCTCCAAAGAAGGCGCAGGACGGACAACCGGGTGCAGAAAAGAAATTCAGATTCGAGCTCAAGCTATTGGCCGACGTGGGCCTTGTCGGATTTCCCAACGCGGGTAAGTCGACTTTGATCTCGACGATTTCGGCGGCACATCCCAAGGTCGCGAGCTATCCATTCACCACTCTTGAACCCAGCCTCGGTGTTGTTTCAGTGAGCGACATTGAGACCTTCATCGTGGCGGACATCCCGGGATTGATCGCTGGCGCGCACGTTGGTCACGGCCTGGGACTTCAATTCCTCAGACACATAGAAAGAACACGGCTGCTTCTATACCTTATAGATGTGTCTGTCGGTAACGATGAGGACCCGGTCGAGCAGGTGAAGGTGTTGCGCGCGGAACTGGAACAGCATGACCGACAACTGGTTCAAAAACCGAGCATGATCGTCGCATCAAAGATCGATATCGTGGACGAGGAACGCATCACCGGGCTCGAGCAATGGTGTGGACAGGAAAATGTGGAGTCCGTTAGAATTTCCTCAGTCGCCGGCACGGGACTTGATGAATTGAAGCGCGCAGTTTTCTCTAAGCTCAGGTCTATGGAAGAACCCGTACAATTGTGAGAATAGCCATTCTTGGCGGGACCTTCGATCCCATTCACAACGGCCATCTACAAGCTGCCCAGGCGGTCTCTGAGGTCTTCGAACTTGATGAACTTCACTTCACTCCAGCTTTTGTTCCACCACACAAATCCTCTTCGGGGATTACTTCAGCGTTCCATCGATTCGCGATGGTCGCACTCGCAATCGCACAATTTCCTGTATTCCGTCTATCCTCCATCGAAGCGGACACCTTGAAGTCGCGTTACTCTGTGGAAACACTGGAATCGATGCATCGCACATATCCCGGCTCTTCTTTTCTGTTCATAGCCGGAACCGACATGTTTCATGACATCACAGGGTGGAAAGACTATCGGCGTTTGTTGGAACTGACGAGTTTTGCCGTTGTAAACCGCGGAGGCTTTGCGATGCGTGAAGACATTGCGCCTGTTGAGGTCGTGTCTGAATCTGCGTCAATTTCCATAGTGGACCAACGACAGGTTTACTATCTGCCGTTCATAAATGAAGAAGTTTCGGCCACGGAGATTCGGGAAGAGGCAAAGAACAAAGAAGGCCTTGAAGCCTGGGTTCCGCCGCAGGTTGCGGCCTATATCTATAAACACGAACTGTATCAGTAAAGGAGTTTCCCACGGCTCAATCTATACGCACAGACAAGCAAACATTAGATGCGAACGTCGAAGTGGCACTCGAAGCGGCCCTGGATAAGAAGGCCCGGAACCTCGTCGTCATCGACCTGGAAGGTATCTGCTCGTTTACGGACTATTTCATCATCTGCTCGGGAATGTCGACCCGGCAAACTCAATCGATCGCCGATGGCATCGAAGAGAAACTCAGAGACGCAGGCCTCCGGCCGTCACACATCGAAGGCCAGCGGGAAGGCGAATGGATCCTGGTCGACTATCTGGATTTCGTGGTGCACATCTTTACCGAAACCTCGCGTGAATTCTACGACCTTGAACGGCTATGGTGTGGAGGAAAACGGCGTGAAGTGAGGGACGAGGTCCAACAGCGCACATGAGGGTGTGACCGACCGGGGTGTTCCAAGGCAATGGTGCTTAATGTTTTTTAACACGAAGGCACGAAGGTAACGAAGGTAAGTCTTATCTTAGAAATCCAATCTTCGTGACCTTCGTGTTAAAACTCCCCTCCTTCTCTTCATTCGTCACCGATCACTGCGGAAAATGAAGCTTCGAATCCTATGGCTGGGCAAAACCAAGAACCCCAACCTCGCCGCCCTATGCGAGGAACTCGTCACACGTTCGAATCACTTCGTCGGCACTGAAATCACAGAGCTCAAAGAGCCCCGGGTCAAAGAAGAAAAGAAGCGGGTTGCGCTGGAGGGGGAACGATTGCTGTCGGTGATCGATCGCTCAGACTTCGTCGTGGCGCTGGACCCGCTCGGACGTTCTTACACATCCGATGCATTCTCCGGCTTTCTTGAAAAGCACATGACGGAGAACCCGCGCGACCTCGTCTTCGTCGTCGGGGGTCACGCCGGTCTTTCCGATGCTGTCAAAAATAGAGCCAACCTGCTCTGGTCCCTGTCCCCACTGACCTACAGCCACGACCTGGCCCGCACCGTCCTGCTCGAACAGATCTACCGCGCCCTCACGATCATCCGCAACCTCCCTTACGCGCGGTAAGAGAAGAAATTTCACCGCAAAGGCGCAAAGACGCAAAGAAGATATATCTTCAGAAATCAGACCTTTGCGTCTTTGCGGTCCAACTTCCGATCGGTTTCACCGTGGTATATTCACTGAGCCCTCCCTTTCCCGGTTACACCCTTTGCTCAATGCGGTTCTGAACCTTGTCTTTCCTATGGATTGCGTGGTGTGTGGGGAAGCGGCGAGGGATTGGCGCCGGTGGCCGCTGTGTGCCCGGTGTGAGGGAGGGTTCACAGCGCTCGAAGCGCCTTTCTGTCTTCGCTGCGGTCTGGGCGTAGCGGTGCCCGAAACACTGTGCGGCGCATGTCTTACCGAGCGAACGCAATTTGATCTCGGACGTTCGGCCCTCGTCTTCGACCCCCGGCTCCGCCAGGTTATTCATCACTTCAAGTACAATGACCGCGTCTCTCTGGCGCGGCCCCTGGGACGAGCGCTGCTGGCGTGTCTCCGGCGCGAACACTTCACTGCCGAGTGCGTTGTGGCTGTCCCGCTGCATCGGTCCCGGGAGATGGGACGCGGTTACAACCAGGCGGCTCTTCTGGCAGCGCGGCTCTGCCTTCGCTCCGAGCCCGATATGATTCGACGCCGGAAGAACACGGAGAGCCAGACCGGCTTGTCACGTGCACAACGGCTGGGAAATGTCCGGGGCGCGTTTGAGTGTCGACGACGGGTGAAGGGTACAGTCCTCGTCGTGGACGACGTGGCCACGACAGGTGCAACGCTCAACGAGGTCACCCGCGTACTCAAGAGAGCTGGCGCTTCGAGGGTGGAAGTCATAACGGTCGCGCGGGCGGGGCAGCAACAGTGGTCAGTGACAAGTGATGAAAGTGAAGAAAGAGAAGAAGGGGATTTTTAACACGAAGAACGCGACGGTAAATCTTATCTAACAAATCCAGACTTCGTGACCTTCGTGTTGAACTCTTAGTCTTAAACTTGGTCTTACTTCCCGGTCGCCACCATGCTTCCCGCTTCCCGCGTCCAGTGGTCCGTGCTTTCAAGCAGGCCGGCGACGAACCGGGTGTGCAGGGCGTGGCCGGCGCGGTTTGCAACCAGGCGGCCCAGAACGGGCTGACCGATCAGCGCGAAGTCGCCGAGAAGATCGAGAATTTTGTGGCGGACAAATTCGTCGGTGAAGCGAAGTGGTTCTTCGTTGAGCATGCCCGTATCGGTCAAAACGATCGCGTTTTCCAACGATCCGCCGCGGATGAGACCGCTGTTCTGGAGTGCAGCAATGTCACTCTGGAAACCGAACGTTCGCGCCGCGGCGATGGACGCCGCATATCCGTCTTCGTTACATTCGAGTGAAAGGCTTTGAGGACCGATGAAAGGATGCTCGAAATCGATGTCGCACTCGATCGAGAAATTGTCTGCCGGATATATCGCGAGAGACTTCCCGTTTTCCTCGACAGAAAATTCACGGGTGATGCGTATGTACTCGCGAGGCCTGTCCTGCTCCAGGAACCCGACTCGGGCAATTTCGTCGGTAAACGGCCGGGCACTGCCGTCCAGAATTGGAACTTCAAGGTTGTCCATATCGACATAGGCGTTGTCGACACCGATGCCATACAACGCGGACAAGATATGTTCGACGGTAGAAATCCAGACACCTTTTTCCATCAGGGTCGTCGCGTAAGCGACGCGCGCTACCGAAGACACGTCAGCCGGAATTTCGAAATTGTCGAGGTCGACACGGCGAAAGATGATGCCGGTACCCGCCGGTGCGGGCAGTACGGTCATGTCAACCGACTCGCCGGTGTGAAGGCCAACGCCGGAAAAAGATATCGAGCCGGCAAGCGTGCGTTCGTTCATACGTCGCTCGATATGCAATCGATGGGCCGAACAATCTCTTTGCGAAGATTCAAGGACTTAAGACCGAACGCCGCGCGACGACTGTGGACTCCAGTCCACACTTGTGTGCAGATATGATCAAAAGGCCGCTCATCCTCATCGTCGATGCGATGTCCCAGGTGTACCGCGCCTACTATGCGATCCGCGGACTCACAAACGCGGAGGGGGTACCCACCAACGCCACCTACGGTTTCGCCCTCATGCTGAACCGTGTGCTCGGGAAGTTTCCGCCCGACTACATCGCCATGGTGTTCGATTCGAGCGAACCCACACCCAGACACATCCGCTATCCCGAATACAAGGCCACACGTGAGCGGATGCCGGACGACCTTGGGGAGCAAATTCCCTACATCAAGGGGCTGTGTACGGCGATGAATGTCCCCATGCTGGAGGTTGCCGGTCAGGAAGCCGACGATGTCATCGGCACGCTCGCCCGGCGCGCGGCCGGGGAAAACATACACCCTGTCATCGTCACGATCGACAAGGACATGATGCAGTTGGTGACCGAGGACACCGTCGTGTTGAACACGTCGCGCGACGATCTTGTGATCGGCCCCGAACAGGTCAAAGAATTATTCGGCGTCACTCCGGCGCAGATTCCTGACCTCCTCGGCTTGTGGGGCGATGCCTCCGACAACATCCCCGGAGCCCCCGGCATCGGTGAAAAAGGCGCCAAGGCTCTGATCGCCCGCTTCGGTTCAATAGAAGCCTGCCTCGAACATGCGGCAGAAGTCACGGCCAAAAGGCGGCGGGAATCCCTGCTCAACAACCGCGATCAGATCCTCCTGAGCAAGGAACTGGTCGTCATCGATACAGCAGTGGAATTTGACGTGGACTGGGAACAGCTCAAGACCCGGCCTCCCGATCAGGACGCGCTGGTCACTCTGCTTCGAGAGCTGGATTTTACAAGCCTTCTGAAAGCACAGCTCGAGGCGGCCGATACAGTGGAGCCCGAATCGGCGGCTATCGAAGTCGTTCAGACTGATGACACGGAGCGCATTGGAGACTCCTTCGCCTTCGCGCTCAGTGAAGACCGGCTTCTGGCATGGACCGGCGACGGGCCCATTTATGAATTCGATTCAGATAAGACACGCGCGTTGCTTGGCGATCCGGATAAACAGAAGGTGGCACACAACCTGAAAGCGGCCATGCTCGAACTCAATCGCCGCGGCATCAGTCTGGTTCCACCCTATGACGATTCGATGTTGATGGCCTTCCTGTTGATGCCGAACCGCGGTAAGTACACGATCGCCGAACTGGTCAACGAGCTTTTCGGCCAGAGCGCGGCCGAAAGCGATGTGAATTGGGTTCATCGTCTCCATGACGATCTACGCCCGAAGATCCGGCAGGATCTTGAGGACCTCTACACGCGCATCGAGCTCCCCCTGGTACCGGTTCTCGCCGCGATGGAAGAGACCGGCATCCTTTTAGATGTCCCGGTTCTCGAATCGATGTCGGAAATCATAGCCGTAGAAATCGAAGGACTCACCGCAGCCATATACGAGCTGGCCGGTGAAGAGTTCAACATCAACTCGCCGAAACAACTGGGGACCATCCTGTTTGAAAAGCTGAACCTCCCGCCTTCCAGAAAATTGAGAAAATCAGGCCAGTACTCCACCGCCGTCGAAGTCCTTGAAGCACTGGCCGAAAACTACGAACTGCCCCGGCTGATTCTCGAATACCGGCAACGGGCGAAGTTCAAGTCGACCTACGTGGACGTCTTGCCCAAACTTATCGACAGCGATCAAGGCCGACTGCACACGTCGTTCAACCAGACAGGCGCAGCCACGGGGCGTCTGTCGTCGAGCGACCCCAATCTTCAGAATATTCCGGTGCGAACCCAGATGGGCCGGGACATTCGGGCGGCGTTCATACCCAGAAGCGGAACCACGATGTTCTCGGCCGACTACTCCCAGGTCGAGTTGCGCGTCCTGGCACACTTGTCCGGTGACACCAATCTGATCGAAGCGTTTCTAGCCGGTGCCGACATCCATCGCAGCACCGCAGCGGAGGTTCTGGGAATCGCCGCCGACCGAGTCACCTCGGATCAGCGAAGCCGCGCCAAGGCCATCAACTTCGGCATCGTCTACGGCCAGACACCCTACGGCCTGGCCAAACAACTGGGCATCAGCCGGGACGAAGCCGAGGCGTTCATCGACCGCTACTTCAATCGCTACCCCCACGTGCGGGCCTACATCGAAGACGCCCTGTCCGACGCCCGCGAAACCGGCCAGACCCACACCCTGTTCGGCCGCATCCGGCAGATTCCCGAAATCAATTCAAAGAACGGCATGCGCCGCAGCATGGCCGAACGCATGGCGATCAACGCGCCGATCCAGGGCACAGCGGCCGACATCATCAAGCTGGCCATGATACGCATCCACGACGAGATCCGGCGACGCAAACTGGAAACTCAGATGGTCCTCCAGGTTCACGACGAACTGATCTTTGAAGTGCCCGAAAATGAAATGGAAGTGGTCGCCCAGGTCCGCGATTGGATGTCCGGCGTCGCCGATCTGAAAGTGCCTCTGGTCGTGGATACGAAGGTGGGACCGAACTGGCGTGATATGAATACCGTCTAGGGCTTCGAACGAATCTCGCCTTCGCAAGCAATATAAATCCTAACCGCCCTCGGCTACGGCCGCGCGTCAGACCGCAATATCAAGCAGCGCCTTGGGATTCTTATGAGCGATTTTCAGCAACGTACGGGCTGGGCCAGACGGACTCCGGCGGCCTTGTTCCCATTCCTGCAATGTGCGAACAGACACACCCAACAGCTTTGCAAATTCAGATTGCGAGAGGCCGACGCGCTCGCGGACTTCAGAAATCGGTGGAAAGGACGTGACGCGACCCACATCCCCACGCTTGAGCTGTCGCACTCCCTCCAGAATTTCCCGACCGATATCCCGATCTTTTCTATTTTCCGACATCTTCCATTTCCTTCAATATCTGCCTCAGTATGTGGGCGGGTATGGTTTCGGCAACGCTCTTCGGATATACAGTTAGCATCCAGATAATCTCTTGCCGAGTCTTCAGCTAATAAATAATTCTTAAGCCACCCCGTTTCCCCTTTCCCGAAACAGCCCACCTCAGTTTCCGGATACCACCCGAACCTTTGATAATTCGACCCGCCTCGGGATTCTCCGCCAGCGCCGATTGGAGTTCCATGTACTCCCCATCGGAAAGGTACTCCTGGATCAGGCGTGTAAACAGTGGTGTTTCCACGAAAGTAAACACGGCCCGATTATACGGCAGAGACGTACATGCTGTCCATAAACGCTGATTGTGGCAGCTGACAATCGATCCATTACGCCTGACAGGCGCGAAAAACATCAGTGGGCACGTCAACTCCTTGCAAGTAAGGACGTTTATGGCAGGCGACCGGTGCCCCCGCACCCCCGTTTCAAGTTGACATCACACCAGCCACCTCATACGCTGAGCCTTCATCCGGCCATCGGTTAATTTAAGGAGAAGTCTGTCATGCCCCGAATCCCCTTCTTGAGCACAAGCCTGTTTGCCGCGTTCCTGCTGCTGGTCTTGCCCCCGGCAAGCCTGTCAGCCCAATCGCTTCCCACAGCCCTACCCGAAGACGTCGGAATGTCTTCGGAGCGGCTCGAACGGCTGGGGGAAAACCTGCAGGCTTACGTCGACCGGGGAGAGATGGCCGGAAGCGTGGCAATCATCGTGCGGCACGGCAAGGTGGCCTACCTCGAAGCTTTCGGGCAGCAGGACATCGAAGCCGGACGGGAGATGGCCACCGACAGCATCTTCCGCATCGCATCTCAAACCAAGGCCATCGTCACGACGGCCATCATGATGCTTCAGGAAGAAGGCAAGCTCCTGATCAGCGACAGGCTCGCCAACTTCATCCCGGAGTTTGCCCAGACCCGGGTCGCCGTGGCGCGGGAAGACGGCGGTTACGACATCGAGACCGGCCGGGCTATCACCTTGAGACATCTGATCACGCACACCTCAGGCATCAGCTACGGAACCGGGCCGGCAAGCGCGGAGTGGGACAAGGCGGGTTTCGAGCAGTGGTACTTTGCCGACAAAGACGAACCTATAGCCGAAACCGTCGCACGCATGGCAAGCCTGCCTTTTGACGCCCAACCCGGCGAGCGATGGATCTATGGCTACAACATCGACATCCTGGGCGCCGTCGTGGAGAAGGCCTCAGGCATGGCCTTGGACACCTATCTGCAAACGCACATCTTCGACCCGCTGGGCATGAACAACACCCACTTCTATCTTCCCAATGACAAGCGGGACCAGTTCGCCGCGGTCTATGGCCGCACGCCGGGCGGCAAGCTGACGCGCGCGGAGGACTCGGGTGCGTGGACCGGACAGGGGGCCTACGTCGACGGCCCCCGAACGAGCTTCTCCGGCGGCGCCGGCCTGCTCTCAACCGCAAGCGACTACGCGCGATTTCTTCAGATGCTGCTCAACGGCGGCGCACTCGACGGCCGACGCCTCCTGAGTCCCACAACAGTGAATCTGATGGGGCAAAACCACATGGGTGACATACCGTTTCGCCCCGGACAAGGCTTCGGACTCGGATTCTCCGTGGTGACCGACGCCGGGGAACGCGGCGTGCCGGGTTCAGTCGGCGAGTTCGGGTGGGGCGGCGCATACCACTCCACGTACTGGGTGGATCCAGTGAACGACCTCCTCGTGGTCTATCTGACACAACTCCGGCCCTCGGGTGGAATCGACGACCGCGAGAAGATCCGAACGCTCGTTTACCAAGCCGTCATTGAATAAAGACATGCTATTTGACTGCGTTAATCCGCAAGCCGTAGAATCCTAGAACACCCTTAAAGGGCGCGTAGCTCAGTTGGAAGAGCACTACCTCGACACGGTAGGGGTCATCGGTTCGAGCCCGGTCGCGCCCATTCTCACTCACAGATCAAAAATAACTTAGGGATGCGCTTGACTGATCTGTGAAGCCGGTCAAAGCTGACGTGTGAGGTTCACTCGGTATTTTGAGTCGATGCGTATGCGACCTGACCGCGCAACGATTCGAGTGGATTGAAGCAGTTGTCCAAAATCCGGTCAAGGAAACGATTCAATCGGATGGCCGTATCCGTCGTTGGGCAGCGATACCGGAAATGGAAGACCGGTATTTGCGCGTTATACTTCTGGAAGATGGTGAGACCGTTCACAACGCATTCTTCGATCGCACATTTCAGCCATGAAAGTTAAATACTTCAAAGACACGGACACGCTCTACATCGAGTTTCGCCCGGTTGATTCCGCAGAAACGCGAGACCTGGACGAGAACACTCTCCTGGAGATCGACCCGGAAGGAAAGATCTGCGGTATTACCATCGAGCATGCCAGCGAGCGAACCGATGTCCCGGAATTCTCGTTCGAAGAAATACCTGCCTGACAGCGTCCCCGATCAACCCCTCTGCGCCCACGAGCACTACCTCGACACGGTAGGGTCATCGGTTCGAGCCCGGTCGCGCCCATTCTCACTCACAGATCAATATTCATGCCGGTTCCTCTCCGAACCAGTTCCCGCGCAACCCAAATCACGTTGTTGCGCAATGCTTGCCCGATTAATTCGCTAGGGATAGTCTTTGAGTATGACGAAGTCGGTGGTTTCAACTTCAAATGACGTGATGGGCGGGACTCCTGTGTTCACTGGAACCCGCGTTCCCGTGCAGACGGTTTTCGACTATCTGGAGGCTGGAGACACCATTGACGAGTTTCTGGACGGGTTTCCGAGCGTTTCCCGTGACCCGGTCGTTCGGTTCCTCAAATGAAACCACGATCACGTTTGTATAGGCAGGAGGTAGGAATTCGGGGACGGAGAACGAACTCAAATCGGTTTCCGCACAGTGGGACGACAGCCCAGGACGGGATGACCTTGAATCGGGTCTCCGTCCCCGAACTTCAGAACTGTAAGCTTTGATGGATCCGTCGCTCAGGTAAGCGGTCTACTGCTAATCCCCCCAGGGCTTCATCTTGGAGGCGTCGAGGCCGCCGAGCTTGTCAACCTTGGTCCGCACGATCAGTCGCGTTTCGTCTGGAACGCGGAACGGATACTCGTCCAGGTCCATGAACTTCTTGGCCAGCTTGTCGATGTGCGCGTCGGCACCCTCCTCGCTGATCGTCGCCGTACCATAAAAGACCACGTATGAGCGCTCATTGCTCGGGTCCTGCGCGCTGATAATGATGCGCGGGTCGTTGCGCAGGTTCCTGGGTTTGAGCCGACCCTCGGACGTGTTAAAAACGACGTCGTCTCCTTCGACATCCAGCCAGACCAGGGTCACTTGCGACCTGCCCTTCGGACTATAGGTGGTGACGTGGCCGTGGGCCTTGTCATTCAGAATGTTCTTCACAGCTTCGGGCAAAGTAATCGACATATCATTCCTCCTTGGAGCACCGAAAGTAACTCTAAGCTCCCTGTGCGTCAATAGCGGCTATTCGGAGTGGCGGAAATCTGGTGGGCCGAAAACCGGTTCATGCTCTCAGGGTCTGTCCCCAGAATCACGACGGCTTACTTCAGACCAACTCCAAGCGCACCTCGCGGCCGATCACCGTGGCCGCTTTTTGCAGCGTGTTGAGCGTGACGGAATCGTTTTGAGGGTCTAGCAGGCGGTTGAGAGCCGCGCGGCTGGTGTGCATCCGGCGCGCCATTTCGGCCTTGGACAGGCCTTTCTCCTTCATCGCAGCTTCGACTTGGCGAGAGAGGACGCGTTTGATGGCAGTCGCGGCCACCTCTTCGTAGATTCCCTCTTCCCTCAACCAGCTATCGAAGGATGATCCGACGTTCTTTTTCTTCATGCACCGCCTCCTTTCTCTTACGTCGGAGCGCCAGGTCCAGATCCCGCTTCGGGGTCTTCGCCGTCTTCTTGACGAAGCCGTGCAGTAGCACCATCACGCCGAGCTCTTCGGTGAAGATCACGCGGGCGATCCGGCCACCGGCGAGGCGGCTACGGACCTCCCAGAGCCCCTTGCCCAGAGCACGCACCAATGGCATGCCGATCGGCCAGGCAAATTCAACATCCTTGATGTCCTCACCGATGCGTTTGCGGTCATCCGGTACCAGTCTTTGCAGCCATTCCCGAACAGGTTCGCGGCTACTGACTGTTGGAGCGGTAAAAACGGGCCGGTAAACGTTTGAGACCCGGGTTCAAATGTAAGCGTATCAATTTTGATACGCCCCGTCAACGATTGCGGTCGGATGGTTGCAGCGTGTTGAGCGTGACGGAATCGTTTCGGGTGTCTAGCGGGCGCGCAGCAGTTCCCGGAACTTCTCAAAAGTTCTGGTCCATTCGAACCATCCCCGCAAAAGCACTATTGCATGTAGCCGCGTTCCCGATAGTAGCGCGCTGCGCCCGGGTGCAGGGGGACTCCGAAAGCTCTCCAGACCGTGTGCGGATTATAGGAGTAACCGACGTTGACCCACTGCAGGAGATGCTGCTGTTCATCTATCGCTCGGGCCAGGGTATAGGCAAAATCATCGGGCATGTCATCCCGGCCGTAGAGCGCCGTTCCGGTGTGGGCCACGGCGGGAACCGGACGGTCCACTCCCCTGAACAGGCCGACGGGTATGGCTCTCTCCTCCAGATCGAACTCCTGTGCCAGTGTGGTCCGAAGGTCTTCGGGCAACTCCAGAAACCGGAGATCCAATTCCTGGTCCAGCTCAAGCCAGTCCGGGTAATGCCCCGATAGAGATCCAAAACCAATCATGACGTCGAGAGTCTCGCCTGCTTCTGTGCTGTTTCCGGCGGGGCCTCCGAAAATTTCCACCGCTTCTTCACTCAGGCCGTAATAGTCCAGAACCGGAGGCGCGAAAGCCCGGCTTTGGTAATGCACGCGAACGCGAACGGGTGAGCCGTTTTCCTCGATCTGGCCGAGGTCTGTGATTCCCGAGTCGGCCTCCACTGCGACCAGAAAGTAACTCGGTGTCTGGATGTTGGCGACCAGGCGCAAGCCCCTTCGCGGTCCCTCCGCATCGTCCGCATAATCATGGGTCCCCTCATAAGCCCACCAGAGGTAGTGCGGTCCCGTCGCGCCAAAATCCAGGGGCCCGTTCGGCGGCGGTGGTCGGTCACTCCCGGGCCGGGGTCTGGCTGGAACCTCTGCCCCCGCGACTAGCCGTGCTGCCCGCGCCGCACCCGCGCAACTGCGGCAAAGCTGAACATCCCAACCGTAGCCTGCCAGCGCTTCCCTGACCACCGTACCAATAGCGCCCCAACCCGAGGTCGGACCCGAGCCCCCGAACACCGGTTTCCTCGCCCCATAGCCCGTTTCGTCCGACCCCGTCTGTTGCATTGCCCCGGCCGGGACACTCGCGAGAAGCATCAGGGATGCCAATACAACCAGGGTCGTACAAACGGCGCTCAAACGCAGTGAACGCATAAGGTCCCCCTCCAATTCCAAAGTAAATGACGCACCGTGGAAGCTGGCATTGTAATTGTTTCTGGGAATGATCGGCCACCGATTCCTGTGGTTTCGGGGTCATGCAGTCCAGAATTTATGTTCCACGATGCTTGCCCGATTGAGTCGCTGGGCATAGTCTTTGGTTATGATTCAGGCTATCGTCTCGACTTCGGATGACGTGATGGGCGGGACGCCTGTATTCAGGGGAACCCGCGTTCCCGTGCAGACGCTTTTTGACTATCTGGAGGCCGGAGACACCATTGACGACTTTCTGGATGGATTTCCGAACGTTTCCCGCGACCAGATTGTTGCATTTCTCGAAGCCGCCCGTGTCCGGATTCTTCCGAATTCTTGATGAAGTGAAGTGAAACTACTTCTCGACGAGTGCGTCGATCATCGTCTCGCCAGGGAAGACTGATTTCCACCTGCAAACTCCAGAACCCTCTCGGCAATTTCACGCTGAGTCTGGGGTTCGGCCCTCCAGTAGTCTGGCCGACGTTTCAGGTGAGCGATCGCTACCACGACGATCGCGTCCTCTGAAAGACGGTATACGACTTGATACGGGAATCGTTCAACCAGCACGCGTCGCGTCCGGCGATTGGAAGGCGGTGTGCCTATTTCAGGTTGAGCTTGAATGAAAGCTGTTGCGGCAACGACGGCATCGAAGAATTCGCCACCTAGTCCGGGACGTTGCTCCTCGTACCAGCGTACGGCAGCTGAAAATTATTCGCTGGCTGCTTTGAGGTTTCGTAGGGTCCGAGTCAACGGCCAAGGATATCGGTCGCAATACGACGCTTGGCGTTCTCCCAGGATTCCAGCCGCTCAGTGCCCGCCTCAAGTGCGTTCACTCGTCGCTCGATCTCCTCGGCCCATGCAGTCGCAGCATCCGGGTCAGAAGGGCCATCCAGGCTCGCGAGCAACTGGGCTGCAAGTTCGGCGCGAGCTCTTTCATCCAACCGAAGGGCATCGGCAAGGAGGGATTCAGTGGCCTGCGTCATTGCCCTATTTTACGCCGCCTTCCCGCGCCCAACAAGGATTGACGATCCCAGGCTTTCGAAACTCAACCGCACTACATATCCAACCTGTCCAAAAACCGGTTCATGCTCTTAGGGTAGATGCCCGCACATACAGAACAATTGGACTGTATGTCATATGTGACATATACTGTTTTCTGGACGAGCCCGACCGACAAGCCACTTGTATGGCTGCATGGTGAGGTCAAAAGCCCGCATCGAAGTTGGATACCTCCTTCGGAAACTTCAACGAGGTGATCGTCTGTCGATGCCCAGATCGAGACCCATGCCTGTCATCGGATCCCGATGCCACGAATTGCGCGTTCAGGATGAAAGTGAAACGTGGTGATTCCTGTACCGGACCGACCCGGACGCGATAGTAATCGTGGAAGTATTCAGCAAGAAGACGGGACAAACACCTAAGAAAATTATAGAAGTGTGCCGTCAGCGTCTGAAGGATTACGACAATGCGTGAATCAAAAAAGAAACGTTTAGCGGCAAAAGGGTGGCGAACGGGAACCACTGACGCATTTCTTGAGCTGAGCTCTGAGGAGTCTGCTTACATTGAGCTAAAGCTCAACTTGAGCGCCCAGCTTAAGAAGCAGCGCAAGCGAAAACAACTGACCCAGCTCAAGGCGGCCCAGCTCCTGGGGTCGAGCCAGTCTCGGGTAGCCAAGATGGAAGCAGGTGATCCGTCTGTATCGATTGACCTGCTCATCCGCTCTCTGCTTGCTCTGGGTGCGACTTCAAAAGAACTTGGAAGAATCGTCGGCTCTCCCCAGAAGTCGTTAGCGAGCTAGAGCAGACGGGGCTTGCTTCGAAAATGCTTCGGACGCGCGGAGCAGGCAAGACTACATATCCAACCTCTCCAAAAGCCGGTTCATGCTCTTAGGGTAGATGCCCGCACATGCAGAACATCGATACGCCGACTGTCGATGAGTGTCGGGGGCCTACGGGCCTACGGGCCTACCAGCGATAGAAGCGGTAACAAATCACCGCCGTCAGCGGCCCTCAGGGCGGCAATGTATTGTGCGCGACGATCCCCGATGGACTGAAGGTCATGGCCTGCGGTCCAGTCTATTGGGGCGTGCCTGAAGCGCTCTTTGAGATAGACATTGGCAGCAATCCGGGCATGGCGTCCGTTGCCGTTTGGAAATAGGTGAATTTGCACCATGCGGTGATGGAAGCGAACAGCGGCTTCCAAGGGCGGGTACGTGTCGTTTTCGGACCAGTAACGGGCGTCGTCCAGGAGCATTCGAAGCTGAACGGCGATCTGTTCCGGCTCGACGCCAATGGTCTTTTCGGTAAGCCTGTAGGTGCCGGCCCAATTCCAAACCTGCCCGAAAAGGCGACGATGCAATTCGCGCACAAACGGCTCCTCTAGAATGTCCGTATTGGAGCGCTCCAGCCAGGCTAAGCCGTCCTGAATGTTCGACTGTTCCAGCTGGTCCAGTTCGCCACGGATAGTGACGTGCTTGAACTTCAGTCCTTCAAATTCGTCGGGATCAACGGGTGTTGCCCCGTCGGGCTCGTCACTGATCGGCATCACCTATCAACCCAGAGATCGGACGGCATGGCCCGTGTCATTTCCCGGGCGATGCGTTCGATTTCATCCATGTTTTGCAATTCGGACAAAGACTGGCCTTCTAGCGCCATTTGGTTGCTGGCCTGGGTGACAAGCGCCTTGGCCTTTCTTCGCGCCTGGGCGGCAATGACTTCTTCGATCTCGCCTTTCGGCACGACCGAGTATACAAATCGGCAGCCCATGGCCTCGGCCACGGCGTGCATTGTTCTCAGCGTGACTCCGCCACCAGTTTCGGCCCTCTCTGCCTGGGAAACACGTGCGCGCGTGACGCCAAGCCGTTTCGCGAGTTGGGCCCCGGACATGCCGAGTGCCTTGCGAACGGTCGCTATCCAGCCCTCAGGGGGCACACTTGTCCCTTGCAGGCCGAACTGGCGAGCTGTGCGATTGACGATTGCCCGATACTGGCTGGCTGCGGTGGCTCTAACGCTCATTGTGTTAACCTTTTATGCAAATGAAATGCAATATCTGTATACATATATATATACGTATCAGAACTATATGTAAATATAACTATTAACATAATAGCTAACATCGTCAATATATAACTAAACATATCTGGTGTGCGTCTCGTACAGCCTGCTGAAGCTAGAGGTCTGGGCGCGGGACGCGGTCACGCGGTCCACATATAATGTTCCACGATGCTTGCCCGATTAAGTCGCACGGCGTAGTCTTTGGATATGACCGAGTCGATCGTCTCAACTTCGGATGACGTGATGGGCGGAACGCCTGTATTCAGGGGGACCCGCGTCCCCGTGCAGACGCTTTTTGACTATCTGGAGGCGGGAGACAGCATTGACGAGTTTCTGGACGGATTCCCGAGCGTTTCCCGCGACCAGATTGTTGCATTTCTCGAAGCCGCCCGTGTCCGGATTCTTCCGAATTCTTGATGAAGTGAAGTGAAACTACTTCTCGACGAGTGCGTCGATCATCGCCTCGCCAAAGACAGCGTTGGTCACGAGACTCGAACCGTCAATCAAATGGGCTGGAGTGGTACCGAAAACGGAGCCCTTCTCACTCTGGCAGCCGCCGAGTTTGATGGGTTCATCACGACTGATCGCAATCTTGCCTTTCAGCAAAACATTCAGCAGTTTAAAATTGGTGTCATCGTTCTGGAAGCTCGGAGCAATCGCCTGGATGAACTTCGGCGCTTAGTTCCAGCACTTCTCGAGGCGCTAGGGCTCCTCCGCGCCGGTGAAACCCGTAAGCTTGACCTCTAACAAATCCTTGAGGTCCTAAGCTGAGCTTGGCGAACACCACTACATATCCAACCTCTCCAGCAACCGGCTCATGCTCTTCGGATGGATTCCCAGAATGACGGCGGCTTGTTTCCGGTTGCCGTCGGTCAGCTCCAGGACGTTTTCGACGAACTCCCGCTTGGTCGCCAACACGACTTCCTCTAGTGTTTGGGGCAGATTGGGAGCACGGTCCGAAGCTTCGGAATCACCGCGTGATGGCGCCTTCAAATACTCCGGCAAATCTTCAACACCAATAGTCTCCGAAGACCCCAGGACCATCGCCTGCTCGATCGCGTTGCCGAGTTGCCGGACGTTCCCGGGCCAGTCGTAGCGCGCGAGAAAAACGCCGGCCTCAGGGGAAATCTCACGAGGCCGCACGCCGCACTCCCGCGCATACTTCTCAACAAAATGCCGCGCCAACACGGGAATGTCTTCTCTCCGCTCCCTCAGCGGCGGCGTCTCAACGTAAAGGACGTTCAACCGATAGTAGAGGTCTTCGCGAAACTCACCGGCGCCGACGGCCACTTCAAGATCGCGGTTGGTCGCGGCCACCAGACGGATATCCACCGGGACAGGCCGACGCCCACCAACCCTGTCGATTTCACGTTCCTGCAAGGCACGGAGTAGCTTGGCTTGAATGCGAGCGCCCAGTTCCCCGACTTCATCCAGAAACAATGTCCCGCCCGAGGCCAGCTCGAACTTCCCCTGCTTTTGCCGATCGGCTCCGGTAAAGGCGCCGCGCTCGTGACCAAAGAGCTCGCTTTCGAGCAAATCTTCAGATAACGCCGCGCAATTGACGGCCACGAACGGGCCGCCCCGACGCCGGCTATTACCATGCAGCGCCCGCGCCACCAGTTCCTTTCCGGTGCCGCTTTCCCCCGCTACGAGGACCGTGGAGTTTGTGCGAGCGGTCCGGGCTATAAATTCCACCAGGCGACGCATAGGACGGCTGTCGCCCACCATGTCGTGGTCGATGGCAATGCCCGCACCCAAAGCGGAACCTCTGCTCACTCCCTCCGCTCTCTCCTTCCACGGGCGTCATCCGCAGAAAGCACATCAATGGCCACGTCGATCCCCCGCCGCGTCTTCAGGTTGATCTCACGGATCGCCCGCCACAACACCAGCAACAGGACGAATGCCGCCAGGTTGATCCACACCTGCACCCAGTCCACCCCGGAGGCCAGAGGGTCACGCGACACCCAGCGCCAGAGGGCGATCAGAAAGGGCACGGCGACTGAGGCAAAAGAAAGATCCACAAAAGCGGCGGCCCAGGACACGCGCCCGGCCTCACGACCGTCCCATCCGAAAAGCCGCGCACGTCTCACCGTCAGTGCGTCTTTATATGAATCCGGGTCCAGGCTCAGCAGGGCCGGCCGGTGCCCCTTACCCAATGGGATATCGCCCCTGGCCCGAAACGCATAAGCAAAGCTGAACGCGGTCAGCGGCAACAGGGTCAGGAAGAAGTCCCGTCCCCCACCCCCGGCCGGGACCGCTTCCAGATTGCTCCAGATCAAGGTCATCCCGGCCATCATCCACAGCAGGTTCAAGCGCCATGTGGCCTCATACCGCTCATCTAACCGGACACGCCTGGCGTCGTTTGGGGGTTTCAATCGGAAGGCCATGCGCCACCCCGATACCATCGCCATACCGATCAGCGTCCCCCGCAGCATCACCGGTCCCTCCATCACCATGGTGGGCGCGATAATTGCCATAAATGTCTGGGCAAGAACAAGGAACGTCGCTCCGGCAACGGCATCGGAGACGGCTTCGCGCGCGGTTCCCCGTGCCGGATGGATATAGGCATCCCGCGCCAGAAGTGCGGTGAGTGTGGTCAACAGGACAATCGCCACCGGCAGGAGCGGTGCCCCGGCAAAGGCGACATAGAGAAGGGCAACTTCCCCCGCAATCAACCGGACGTCGAAACAGTCCAGCATCCGCCCGCGCAGGCTGCCCGCGATCGTGGACGCAGCAAACCACAGGTATTGCCACCCACCCAGAGACTGCTCTCGCAGATCCCCTGCGATGAGGTCCCGATGTGCGGATGGAATCAGGACTTCGACCAGACGGACCAGCCATTCAGGCGGCCCTACTTTGCGCGTTTGGGTCTCCATTTTCCGACCTTAGCCGATGCGTAGAACGATTCCGACACCCGCGCCGCCGTCGCTACACTCTCTTCCAAAGCCCGGAGTCCGGCAGGTTCGAGCCGATAAAACCGCTTCGGCTTCCCACCCCGCTCGGCAGTGCCTGCGGCAACGCTCGACCTTACGTATGCTTTGTTCTGCAAGCGGTCCAGCGTCACATAAACCGACCCCAGGTTGACCTGCCGGTCTGCCAGTTCGCAGACCTTGGAATAAATCGGCATGCCGTAGGCGTCTCCTTGAAGCGACATCACGGCGGTGAGTACAAGCTGTTCAAACTGTCCAAGAGAATCCGTTAACTTGGCCATTAGTTTCACCTTATTTCTTACATTGTAAGGGCGTTTGCAATATTGCGTTGTAAGTATGGACGTGTCAAGGAGAATCTCCCGTCTACAGATGGCAACGGCATGGGGGAACCGGCCGAAGGACGGTGGGCCCGATGCTAATTAATGCTCCCGATGCTAATGAATAGGTAACCTTCCGGTTACCTTTGGTAACCGGAAGGTTACCGAAAGTAACCGCAAGGTTACCCTTCACGCCCCTCCTCTAAGCGCCGTTTCAGCGCAAACCATTCATTCCTCACACAAATCGAAACTGACACGCAATGGCCGAGAGCTTGCCTTTAGCCCCCCGAGAGCGGGCAGGGCCTGGAGATTGGGTCCGGTACTTCGAAAAGCGTTCGATGAAGGTCGCAACAGAACCCCTGAAAGGGAACTCGGAACGATTGAAAGTCGTTCCGATCACTCAAAGGCGATTCCCTAAGATTCGAAACTCGCTGGGCAAGTCTTCCAACGCCTGCCCGCTCTCCAAAAACTGAAAACCAACTCTTAAAAGGAGGGATGAATGGCTAAACACACGAATACGCGGACGGTTTACCGCGATTCGATCGATGGGCGCTTCATCACGCGAATCCAGGCCTAGAAGCGTCCCAAAACAACTGAAAAACAGAAACTAAAACTCGATCAATCGAAGCAAAGACCGGCAGCTTCAAATTCCAACAAAGGAGAAACGAATTGAAACGGAAAATCCTGACCGAAAGACGTGGATTCAAGAAACTGCGCCAGATGGCCGACTTTGTCCTGGCGAATCACAAACGTTTCGCACCGACTTCGCCAGCGGCAAAGGCGGTTCCCGCTGTCGTCGCGACGGTCAAGAAGCTGAAAACTCTAACGGCTTCACAAGGCTCTGTCGAAAACCGACTGCGCGAGCTGTCACGTACAAAGTCTGAAACACGCGGCGCCTTGCGTGAAGAAGTCGAATTTCTCTACCACACGGCAGGAGCTCTAGCCGCCGGAGATCCCGGCTTTGACGATCCGTTCCGGATGGCGTTGGGCGGGGATCAGAGGCTGGTCAACGACGCACGCTCCGCGGTTCAAGACGCAGTGCCCGTGGCAGCAGCGTTCATCAAGCACGCCATGCCTCCTGATTTTCTGGAGAACTTGAAAACGAGCATCCGGAAGTTCGAATCGGCCCGCGAGGAATACGCCAAGATCAAAACGGATCGCACCATGGGCCGCAAGGCCCTCCAGGAAAGCCTCCGTCAAGCCCTGGCGGCCGGCAAACGCTTCGACGCGATCATGCGCAATACCTTCCGCCACGATCGCCTCGCGCTTCAAGCCTGGAAAGACGCCTGCCGCGTGCCGCGGGGGCCCAAGCCACCACGGCCTGAGGTGGCTGATGCGTCAGAGGCGACTGACCAATAACTGATTGCGCCCATCCGCGGACCTCATCAACTGTGGGGTCCGCGGCTTCGGGAGAGGAATACTGATCATGGACAATCACAGCGACATCATGCGCGCCCTCGGACGCATTGAAGGAGAGCTTGTTGAGATTCGGAAGCTTTCGGAGCGGGTTTCCAAGCTTGAGCAGTGGCAGTCGTGGCTGAGAGGCGGCTGGGCTGTTGTGACGGCGGCCGTAGGGTATCTGGTTTGGATGAGGTATGGGAAGTAAGAGCGGTCTCCCAGTACCGGGCGTCCCGACTCTTTAAGCGCACCCGAAGGAATCAACCCAATGGATCCACCCGTCCTGTCTGAAATCATTCGCGCGATGCGGTCGAAATCGTACCGGGTATTCCGGAACGACAAGGGACACGACCTGAACATCGTCGGCATCCGGACCGCCGACAATCGCGCCAACACTTTCAACGACTGGCTCACCGTCTTCTATCGCTTCAAGCGCACCTGGAACTATTTCGCTTTCCCGGCCACCACAGACCCGGGAACCTACTACCGGAAGCACCCAATCAACGTCCGCGGAACCGCCATCATGCAGCCCGGCCAATACCCGGGCGCCTACAAGATCGGCCGCCACCGGCGATACAAAGCACTCCAGCAGAAAGGCCCGATCACGCTATTCCGTGATGCCGACCGAAACGAAACCATCGACACTATCGATACGATGGGTACCCCCCAAAGCGGCATCGACCGCATCAACGGCATCAACATCCACCGCGCCAACGCCCACCACCCCAGCACCCAAGTAGGAAAATGGAGCGCCGGGTGCCAGGTTCTCCAAGACCCCGATCACTTCGCTTTTCTTCTTACGCTTGCGGAAAGGGGACGGGAGAAGTTTGGAAATTCGTTTACTTATACGTTAATTGAAGAAGGGGATTTGGGGTGAGGAGGGGAGGGGGCTGGACGCGATCCATAGCCGTGAAAGCTTGCGACATCAAGTCGGTCTTGACCGCACACACCAAGCCATGCCCCGCAATTCGTATGCCAGCCCGCGCAGGAAATTCACCTTTGGGACCTGACTAGGGCAGACATTCACTCTAGACTTAACCAGACGGAAACTCTAACAATTGAAGGCGGGGCTAATCCGACATGAAAACGGGAGATCTTGTCGATACACTCTCTTTCTTCTCCAACGAGATCGTCGGAACGCTCCTCCCGGGGTTTGTGCTCCTAACTGGCCTCAGAGTATTCCATTTTGGATTTGAGATTCCGTCTTGGATTCAAAGTGGCAATGGAATTTGGTTTGCAGTTGTGGTTGTCTTAGCCTTTAGTTACGTCGCGGGACACGGCCTATTGGCGCTTCGCAACATACTCATTCCCTACCTAGGAAGGTCAAGCGGAAAGCTGTACAAGAGTGCAGAAAACGGAGGTATGTACCGCGCCTTTTCTCTTCGCGTGCGGATGCTCGAAATACTTCGGAGCGGACGTTCCGTAGGCAAGGCGAACGATGATTTCCCTGATAATCTGAATTTTAATGATCGACGGAATTTAGCGATGTCACTATCAACTGAAGCGGCAGTTCTAGGTAGGCGTTTCATGTTTATTGCACTTTTCTCGTACGGCGTCGCCGTTGCACTCTTCGTCTTCGCGGTTTACGCGCCTTTGGTGTTGTTAATTAGGCCAGACTTGGCTGCGCTTTCCCTGAGCGCTCTTGCTGTCAGACTCGGAATATTTTTGTTAGTTCTCGTCGGATTGATATTTTGGCACAGGGGCGAATCCTTTGAGAGGCGAGCGTACTCGGCTCCCTTTTCGGCGGCTCTGGCAGAGCTCTTGCACGGTAGGATAGAGCAGTGAGAATCAAGCCCCAATCAACGATCTATATGGCCGGTGGTTTCAGGAGCAACTGGCAAGAGCGCTTCCGCAAACTGGAACATTTCAAGTTTATAGATCCGAGTCAGCATGGCTTAAGAGACCCAGCGGAATACACCCAGTGGGATCTCGATGCAATACAGCGGTCGGACGTGCTGCTCGCGTACATGGAAAGGGATAATCCGGGTGGATACGCGCTTGCGCTAGAAATCGGATATGCGAAAGCGTTGGGTAAAACGATAATTTTGGTTGAGGATCCGGGGCAGCCGGAACGCTCCCGCTACTTCGAGATGGTACGTCAAGTTTCCGATTACTGCTTTGACAGCCCTGACCGGTGCGTTGAATTCCTCGAAGAACTAGCCTATACATCGGCACAGTAAAGAGCCGCTGCCAGCTATCTAGCCGCCACGAAAACCATCTAATCTGGTAAATTGGGCCACAAACCGGAACAGAACAGCACGCTAAAGTTTCCCGTTTGGAAATCGCGAATTCTGCCGTCCTTCATCTGTAGCTGAAAAGGACGATATGGGAGTTAAGACGATACTGCAACCATGACGGAGACCGCTGCAATCGATAGGGGCCAAACAGCCATAGAAGTGGCCCCCAAAATTAGGACAGCGTTATAAGGTGGACTCTGCATAGATGAGAGGACCTAACGACGATGGCGAAACGACGGAATTTTTCAGCAGATTTCAAAGCGAAGGTAGCGCTGGCCGCGATGCGTGGCGACGGCACGATGGCCGAATTGGCGGCGCGGTACAAGATCCATCCGAACATGATCACGAAGTGGAAGCGTGATGCGCTTGATAGCGTTAAAGAAGGATTCCAGCGAGGCCGGGATCCATCGGCCCGGAACCACGAGGACGAGATCAAAGACCTGCAGGCCAAGATCGGTGAACTGGTCGTGGAACGGGATTTTTTAGCACGAGCCTTCAATCGATGAGCTTGGGTCGAAGGCGCAAGGTGGTCGAACCGGGCCATGAGCAGCTCAGTGTGGTCCGGCAATGCGACTTGATCGGGTTGAGCCGTTCGAGTTGGTACTATCGGCCACGGGGTGAGAGTGATCGCAATCTGGACCTGATGCGCGTGATCGACGAGGCGTATCTGAAGATGCCCTGGTATGGGTCCAGGCAGATGACGCGTCATCTGAAACGTCTCGGCTACGATGTGGGCCGGAAGCGGGTACGCCGACTAATGCGGTTGATGGGGCTGCGCTCGGTGGCACCGCAGCCGCAGACGTCCCGGAGAAACCCGGCTCATCCGGTGTACCCATATCTACTCAACGACATTGCCGTGGAGCGGGCGAATCAAGCGTGGTCTACCGACGTGACGTATATCCCGATGGCGCACGGATTCTTATATCTGGTCGCGATCATGGACTGGCATACGCGGAAGGTGTTGTCCTGGCGGCTGTCCAACACCCAGGACACGACGTTTTGCCTTGAAGCCCTCGACGAGGCGATCGAGGAATACGGCAGTCCGGAAATCTTCAACACCGATCAGGGCAGCCAGTTCACCAGCAAGGCCTGGACGGACCGACTTAAAGAACGAGGTATCCGGATCTCCATGGACGGCAAGGGGCAATGGATCGACAACGTTTTCATCGAACGCCTATGGCGCTCGATCAAATACGAATGCGTTTATCTAAACGCCTTCAGTGACTTCAAAGATGCCCGGCACCACATAGGTGTCTGGATGAACTATTACAATAACGACCGCCCGCATTCCAAACTCGACGATCTCACGCCGAGCGAAGCCTACGCGGGAACACGGCCACTGACCTCGGCAGCATAAACATGAACCGCGGAATCCACCTTAAATTGGCTGCCACGCTGTCCAACGTATGGGGTCCACCTCTCATCAAGCGCTTCACTTCCTCCCGCCCAATCGCTCTCGCCTTCGCCGATGGACTTATCGCCTCTGACCTAACAGTTTTCGACTACGGCTGCGGTCACGGGGCCGATGTCTTGTATCTCAAGAAGAGGAAAATCAACGCTTCCGGATGGGATCCCGCCCACGATCCGAAATCGAAAATTCAAGAAGCGGACGTCGTCAATCTTGGCTATGTCCTCAATGTCATCGAAGATCCAGCCGAACGTCAAGAAACTCTCCGCAAGGCCTACGCCTTGGCGCGCCAAGTGCTGGTCGTCTCTGTCCGCGTGGATCGAACCATTGGCGAAACTATCGCTTTTTCCGACGGTCTTCTGACTACTAAAGGTACATTTCAGAAGCTCTACACTCAGGATGAGTTTCGCGAATATGTCGAAAGCGCCCTCAACCGGCGTATTCATTTCGCTGGCTTGGGAATCGCCTACGTCTTCGTAGACGATGAAGCGGAATCTGCCTATATCGCTGGTGCAGCCTTCGCCAAGCGACTCGATTACCGAACCGAATTAATCGAGTCTTTCTCAAAAGATGCAGTCGCCAAGCGACTCGTCAAGAAGACCTCGGAATTGGGGCGCTTACCTCTCCCTGAAGAGTTTCCTGGATACAGAAAACTGCAGGACCGATTCGGATCACCACAGCGGATTCAGCGCTTAGTGATGCGTCAGATCGATCCGAAGGCGTATGACGGTTCTCAGTCAGAAAGGCGGAATGACATCCTCACCTACTACTCGATGATCCGACTCCAAGGCCTTAAGCCGCCGCCCGCCCTCAGCTTACCCGGCAATATCTACGCTGATATCAAAGCGATCTGGAAAGACTACAAAAGTGCACAAGCTGAAGCAGATCAGTTTCTCTTCAGCATAGGCAACGTGGATACCGTCAGCTCAGTATGTCAATCCGCAGGCATGGGAAAACTCGTGAATGACCATCTCTACCTTCACCGATCCGTCGAAGACGAGCTGCCTCCCTTGCTCCGACTGATCATCTTTGCCGGTAGGCGGATCGTAGGCGACGTCGGCTACAACCTAATTAAACTGTGGCTTGATGGGCGCAAGGTCGCCTTCGTGCTGTACGACGACTTTGATAAGGATCCTCATCCCACCCTTCAATACAGCGTTATGGCCTACCTCCCCAGGTCCGACTATGGGATCAGGAATTACACTGAATCGACCAATCCTCCAATATTGCATCGAAAAGAGACTTTCGTCCTAGATTCATACCCCTATTACGACAAGTTCCGGAAACTGACGAATCAGGAAGAACAGCTCGGCTTGCTGTCCAGATCAGACATTGGACACAAAGAAGGCTGGGAGGCTTTGCTGACAGAAAAAAAGGTTTCTATCAAGAACCATAAAGTGCTGGGATTTAGGAAGCTAAAGGCTGTAGCGACAGCCTGAGTGGAAGCAACGCTTCCGCGGACCCCGTCTGTCCCCTCAACTAATAGAATTCAAGGTGTCCTTACCTTTCGGATCGGATCATAACCATGCTAGCCACCTCAACAACTGACAGCTCGACTGAACAAAACGTAAACCTCTCTGCTAAGACAAGTTTTGGCCGCCACGAAACCTTTCATATCCGAGACGGATGGCTGGTCAAGGGAATGGGGGCCGTCGGTAAGGCTGCGGATATTTTCGGAAAAACAGATGCCATAGACGTCTTAGGTGTCGGCCGGAATATGGTTGCGGCTATTCGCTACTGGCTGTCAGCGACAGGATTGATCGAAGAGATTCCCAAGAGCGGGCACCGGGGCCCCACACACTACAAATTAACTCCCCTTGCAAATCTGATTCTGGAGCAAGATCCCTATATCGAAGACGATGCCACCCTGTGGGTGCTCCACCTCAAACTTGCCACGAATTGGGAGGCAGCAACCTCCTGGTATTGGGCTTTTAATTGTTCCTCCCAATCAGAATTTTCGAAGGAAACATTTCAACGTCAACTTAGGCGATTCCTGGCGGATAGAGATTCCGAAGTTTCCACGAGTTCTGTTGAAAGGGACTTCAACTGCTTTGTAAGGACGTACGTGCCGACTCAGAAAATGGACGCTCATGCCCCATCTGAAGACACACTGGACTGCCCACTGGCAACGCTAGGTCTGATGCGGCGAGTTGGGGATTCTGCCCATTTTAGATTCTTGTTTGAGCACAAGGCGAACTTACCTAACCAACTAGTGGTCCCCGTTAAACAGACTGTAACTTATCAAGATTTCGCCGGCCGCGCTGGACTTTAGCAAGGATGTCGGAAGCCGTTGCAGTCCAGATGAAGGGTTTCGGGTCTTCATTGTGACGAGCGAGGTAGTCCTCCACGGCCTGGATCAACTCGGGGACCGAGCGGAAAACGCCACGCCGGAGTCGTTGCTCGGACAGATCCCGGAAAAAGCGCTCGACCATGTTGAGCCACGACGCACTGGTTGGCGTGAAGTGCACATGAAAACGCTTGTTACGCTTGAGCCAGTTGACGACTTTCTGATGTTTGTGAGTCGCATAGTTGTCGCAAATAATGTGGATCTCCTTATCTTTCGGCATGGCGCGTTTGATCTGATTCAGAAACCGGATCCATTCCTGATGGCGATGCTTTGGCATGCAGGTTCCGATGACCGAACCGTCCAGGATGTTGAGCGCGGCGAAAAGCGTGGTTGTCCCGTTACGTTTGTAATCGTGGGTCATGGTGCCACACCGCCCCTTCTTCAGAGGTAACCCGGGTTGCGTGCGGTCCAGGGCCTGCATCTGGCTCTTCTCATCGCAGGACAAGACAATGGCGTTTTCCGGTGGGCTCAGATGAAACCTATGAACCGAAGTATCCGAAAGCCACACTCTGCCTGCAGAAAGACAGAGAGGAACAGACCGACCACATCCTCCAGCTTTTCGGCGAATCGTTTGTCGTTGGATAGTTTGAAGGTTCGTGACAGATGAGGCTTCAGTCCATGGACCCGCCAGATTTTCCCGACCGTGGACTCGCTCACGCCAACGGCCTTCGCCATCGAGGCCCGACTCCAGTGCGTCGCGTTCGGGGGCTTCTCTTCCAGTGTCTTCTTGACGATCCGGGCTCGCTTCCGGCGACTGATCGTGGGAATCCGTCCGCTTCGCGGCGCATCCTTTTCGATCCCAGCCAAGCCCTGTTCCACAAAACGATTGCGCCAGCGGCCCGCTTTCTGGCGCGTGATCTCCAAGCGGGCGGCGATCTCATAATTGTTCCGACCTTCAGCGGCCAGTAATACAATTCGGGATCGTTCCGCCAACCGGACCGATGTACTCCGGCTTCGACTCAGTCGCTCCAACTCCATCCGCTGCTTGTCATCCAATTCAATGGTCGGTGCTTTCCTCATTCTCTATTGGACGTTGGAAAGCTATTTTAGTTACATTACTTCGAGCGGGGTACACTAGCACAGGCGTACTCAGCCGCAGGAAGAGTCCACGATACTCGGCTTGCGTTACCTCGAAGTGACGACGACCATCGTCCGACTCGGGATTCTATGCGCGGATTATTTGCCATAAGAGGCAGCATCCTTTTGGACCTTTGCGAATATGGCCGCGCATTCAAAGTCTTACAAAGGGAAAAGCAACAGGACGCGTATTCGGCATCTGCCTTTAACAACATGGCAATTTGCCTTGAACACCTCGGAGATCTTGTAGGGGCGTGTCGCTACGAAAACCAGGCACTGACTCTCGCACGCCAACTGGGTCTGTTGTTCGGGGAAATTCTTTCCCTCGCGAACGTTGGTGCTTTCGAGACAAAAAAAGGCGATCTGCGTAAAGCTAATTCCTTTTTCCAGGAAGCTGATCGATTTTGCAACGCCTTGCGAATTTATCGCGGCGGCAACAGAACAAACCACCCTCTGCTTGCGGCGGATCAGGCTATTCTGCAAACAATACTGGGTGAATATGTCGCAGCTCAACGGCACGTAAGATCATCCCTCAAGAGACTTAAATCGGACTCAACGAGTCAGAATGCGATCTGGATCGCTCTCAAAGTGGCCGAGTTTTATTGCCGGTTAGGCGAAACCACTAAAGCCCGCAAGGCCCTGAACCGGGTTCGAGACAGCGAGCTTTATCAGACGGAATTTTTCAAGGTAGAGCACGTGTTGGCAATGTGCCAGATTGGAGACACACCCAGTTCAGGTAGTCTCAGCAATCTTGATGCGGCTCTGGAGATAACGCAAAAACTGGGCACCCTTTATCAAAAGTGTCGCGTTTTGATCGAGTTGGCGGCCGCGCACATCGCGACAAAGCAATTCAGAAAAGCGCGAGCCTACCTTATTGAGGCACAAAAACTCGCGAACGAACGCCACTACGGCATCCTGCGTCCCCGCGTAGCCCTCCTTCGAGCGTTCGCGACAGAACGCGCAAAGAGCAGGGAACATTACTTGGACAATGCATATCGACTGGCATCCGAACTCCCGTTTCCGGAACTTGTTGCCGAGTCTTCTTTCCACCTGGCGGGCCATCATCTGGGAACGGGCGACCTGACCAAGGCGCGCGAGTACGTCTCGACTAGCGTCCGTACTATAGACACTTTGACTGCCCAGGTCCCGACAGGCTCGAGGAAGCGTTACCTGAAGTTGAAATGGCGTGTTGAAGCACGGGCGATGCTTGCGGAAATCAACAACCAGCTTCAGCAAACTGACGCTGAGAGGACTAAAACCACTATGACCCCACCAGTCGGTCCGTCGAACAAGACCTTATACACCACCACCATGGCGGTTGCGACCGCAAAGGACTCCAATGCTTTGGCTGACATAGTCAGCACAATGCTCTCCCGGGCCCTGAAATGCAGGGTTGTAGTTTGTCTTACCGTTAACGAGGTTGTGGAATTTCACGCTACAAGGGTTTCGGTCGACGAAGCTCTGAGCCGGAAAATATCGAAACTCTGTGATAGAGAACGTGAGCAACCTTACTACGGCACCGAATTCTCAGACGGTGAGCAAACTTCCACTTCTGTCAGAACGACGGCATGGGTGCCGCTGACTGCTCGAAACAATCGATTTGGCGGGATCTATATAGACCTGGGCTCCCGACGTTTTTTGGAAGCCGAGATGGAGTTCCTCACCACGATTGGAGTAGTCGCATCTCACGTTTTAGCGACCATTCTATGGTCGTCGATCAAGTCCGAACGTCCTGACAGGAAATTGGTGTTCGAAAACATCATCGGACGATCCCAAGGAATCCAGGAAGTGTGTTCCCAGATCGGAATGGCAGCCACGAGCAATGCCACGGTACTCATCGAAGGAGAGAGTGGGACTGGAAAGGAACTTGTCGCACGCGCAATTCATAAAAACAGCAGTCGTTCACAGGCACCTCTAATAACAGTAGATTGCGGCGCTATCCCCGACACACTGATCGAAAGTGAACTGTTTGGAAGCCGGCGTGGTTCGTTTACTGGCGCTACAACTGACCGAACCGGATTGATCGAAGCCGCACACAAAGGGTCTCTTTTTCTCGACGAAATTTCAAACACCAGTCCAAGTCTTCAAATCCGCCTGTTACGGGTGCTCCAGGAAAAAGAAGTCCGTCGGATAGGTGATGCAAAAGGCCGGGCCGTTGACGTGCGGTTGATAGCAGCGACCAACTCGAACCTGGAATTGTTGGTCGAAAATGGTCAGTTTCGTCAGGATCTCTTTTACCGACTAAACGTATTGCATATCACCATACCACCCCTCCGAAAACGCAAGGAAGACATTCCTGACATAGCGCAATCGTTACTGGAACGATTGAACGAAGCCAACAAAACACGGAAGCGATTTAGCACTGCAGCACTGGAACAGCTTACGACAGGGCACTATCGTGGAAACGTCCGCGAGCTTCAGAATATGGTTGAACGTGCCTACTTGCTTGCTGCGGAGAGCAACACAATCAAGCAGGTGGCAGTGAATTCCGCTAGTGCGGAGCAAAAGCCAGACGAAGTTCGTCGTTGGTTTAAGGATTTACGGGAAGGGCGGACAGATTTCTGGTCTGCCGTCCACGGTCGGTATAAGAAACGCGACATATCGCGGGAGAAAGTAATTGCGCTGATGGATCTGGGACTCCGCGAAACTCGCGGGTCCTACATATCCGTCGCCAGGCTTTTTCACCTGGAGGAAAATGAATACAGACGTTTCATGGATTTTCTCAGGCGAAACCACTGCAAGCCGGACTTCCGGCCTTACCGGCGGTTGCGTCTCGAGTAGAGCGCGCCTCTCAGCCGGCATATGGACGTATACCGGAAAACCGGACATCATTGACGAATCCTCGTGTCCGGCCGCCCACCTTAAACCCCATGCTACTATCCCCTCATGCCGCCCCTCGTCCGACTTTCCTCTGTTCGAAAGGTATATGACGCGGATGGGGAGCCTGTCGTCGCGTTGAGAAATGTGTCTTTGTCGGTCGATGCGGGTGAGTTCCTCGCTCTGATGGGACCGAGCGGGTGCGGCAAATCGACGCTGCTTCACATTATCGGTGCGATGGATCGGCCTACGGAAGGTGAGGCCTGGATCGAAGACATGCCGATCCATCAATTGCCTGAAGAAGATCTGACACTCGTCCGGAGAAATCGGGTTGGGTTCGTCTTCCAGTTTTTCCATCTCCTGCCGACGATGACCGTGGAAGAAAACGTCGCGTTGCCCCTGTTGCTGGCCAACGGGGGTGGGGTGGATCACGCGCGGGTGGCAGCCATTCTGGAGACGGTGGGTTTGGAAGACCGGCGTCGTGCCCGTCCGAGCCAGCTCTCCGGTGGCGAACTGCAACGGGCGGCCCTGGCACGGGCGGTTGTTCACAGACCACCACTGGTTGTCGCCGACGAACCGACAGGGAACCTGGACTCTGAAAACGGGCGGATCGTGCTGGAGCTGCTCGGCAATCTTGCCACCGAAGGCACCTCTATCGTCATGGCCACGCACAGCGACACTGCGGCAAAGTACGCAACACGCACGCTCCGGTTAGATGACGGGCAATTGGAAGGATGAGACCTATGCTTTCCTTTCTCCGTCTTTTCCACAGAATCATCATCAAAGACACGCTCCAGAATCGCCTCCGGACATTGCTGACGCTGACCGGGGTGGCCCTGGGAATTGCGGTCGTCGTGGGCGTACATCTGGCCAATGAACGTGCGGTTGATTCGTTCAACGACAGCCTCGCGATAATGAACGGGCAGGCCGATTTGCAGATCTCCGCCAACGGTCTGGATCTGGACGAGACGCTGATCGGGGAACTGGCCTGGGTGTGGGACGTGGGCGTCATGGCGGCAATCGTCGAAGGGCGATTGGATGTGAACATTCCACAGAACCAGCCAAACCGCAGCCCGTTTGACCGGCAGTCGGTGCGGCTGTTCGGCATTGACCTTCTCTCGGACGCGCCGTTTCGGACCTACCTGCTCGAAGAAGACTCCGACGCAGACAAAAGCGAACTGGGCATGGATATCACGCGGGACGATTTTATCGATCTCCTGGTGGTACCCAATGCGGTGATCCTGCCCGCAGCTCTGGCCGATCAGCTTGCGGTCGGGGTGGGCGACACGGTCCGCTTTCTGGTCTCGAACCGACTTCATGATCTCGTCGTCGGAGCCGTCTTGACGGATGCGGGAATTGCACGCGCTTTCGACGGGAAAATCGTCTTCATGGATATCGCGGCCGCCCAGTGGACTCTGAATCGTGTCGGCAGGATCGACCGGATCGAGGTTCTCCTGGACGACCCGTCGATGGCGGATGCGGTAGCAGCGCGGATGCGGGTCCAACTTCCCGAGTCGGTTGTCGTCTACCGCCCCGAAGATACCCGGGCTGAGACCGAACGGATGACCCGTGCCTTCCGTTACAATCTCCGGGCACTGAGCTACATCGCACTCATCGTCGGCATGATCCTGATATACAACACGCTGAACATCGCTGTTGTCCGGCGCCGGAACGAAATCGGAGCGCTCCGGACGCTGGGCACGTCGCGGGCGACGATCAAATGGATGTTCCTTATCGAGGCGACCTTGTTCGGCGTTGTGGGTGCCGGCCTTGGCATTTGGCTCGGAGAACTTCTGGCCCGCGTGTCCGGAGCGCTGGTTTCCGAAACCATGTCCATGCTCTACACCGGAACATCGGTGACATCGGCGTCGGGGAGCATGGACTGGGCCTTCTATATTGAAATGCTCGCGCTCGGAGGCATCCTCGCAGCAGCTTCGGGCGCAGGCCCCGCGTTGCGGGCCACAAACATATCGCCAGTCGAAACCTTACGGAAACCCGCTTCCCGAATAACGCCACGGTCAGTGACTCTGGGCGGTGGCGCCGCCATGGTCCTGGGAATCGCTTTGAGCTTTGCCCCCGCCGTCGGAGGCTTTCCGTTTCTGGGCTATGTCGCCGGTGTTTGCTTTATTGCCGGGTTCGCTTTGCTTTCGCCTCTCCTGGCGAGCGCCTTGCTCGGCGCGAGCCGGGGCATCGTCACGCGCGCGATGCCTGCAGAAGGACGTCTGGCCATACAGACCATCGAAGGGAGTCTGGGCCGCGTCGTCGTGGCGGTGATGTCGCTGGCGATTGCGGTGGCCATGCTTTCGAGCGTCGCGATCATGGTGGCCAGTTTCCGGGACACGGTTGTGGTGTGGGTGGATCAGACGCTGGAGGGTGATCTTTACCTGCGACCTGCGGCCTCGGGTGGGGACGGTGGACGCAACGTGCTCGAAACCGCAACGGTTGAAGCGTTGTCCTCCGTTGCTGGGATTGCCGCCATCGACCGCTTCCGCGCCATCGGCATCGAATACGACGGGTTCCCTGCAGTGCTGGGGGCAGGTGAGTTCCGCACGCTCGGGGATCACAGCCGCTTGCTCTTCATGGACGGACGGGCGACTTCGGACGTGGCCGCCCGGCTTGTCGGCGAAGACCGGGTTGTGGTTTCTGAGCCGTTCTCAGTGCGCCACGGTATTCGAGAAGGCGACACGATTCGCTTGCCGACTCCGTCCGGGATGCAGCCCTTCGAAGTGGAGTCGGTCTTCTATGACTATTCGACCGAAGGCGGTCTGGTCATGATGGATCGGAGCACGTACATTTCAAACTTTGACGACCGCGCCGTCAGCAACGTGGCCGTTTATCTGGAACCGGGCGTGGATGCCGATGTGGTGCGGGCCGATATTGCAGCGCGTCTCCCGGGCGTCCAACTGCGGATCGCCACTAACGGGGAATTGCGGGGCCAGGTGTTGCGCGTCTTCGATCAGACGTTTCAGGTCACCTATGCCCTGGAACTGATCGCGCTGGCTGTGGCCATGCTGGGCATCGCCAACACGCTGGCGGCATTGATTATCGAAAGACGCCCGGAACTGGCGATGCTGCGCTTTATCGGGGCGGCACGCTCGCAGATTCGCCGCATCATCGTTCTGGAATCGGGATTGATCGGCGTCCTCGGCGCAGTGATCGGACTCGGATTGGGCGTGGTGCTTTCGCTGCTTCTGGTTTACGTCATCAACTTCCAATCCTTCGGTTGGACGATACAGTTCACGATGCCCGTAGGTTTCCTTGCGCAGTCCCTGGTTGTGGTACTGCTGGCAACAATCGTGGCCGGACTCTACCCGGCGTCTCTGGCTTTGAGGATGGACCCGATCGAAGGAATACGGGCCGAGTGATGGATCACCGGCGACCAACCATTCTGACGCTAGCGGCGCTTATCGCTTTTTTGGCGGGCTCCGCCACAGCGCAGGCACCGGCACAGGTGGAAGTGTTTGAACCCGAGTACCTGCTTGCGGTTCCCGGTTACGAATTTGCGTTTCCGAGGGACCATGGCGCGCACCCCGACTACAAACTCGAATGGTGGTACTACACCGGGCACCTGGAGGCGGAAGACGGGCGCAGCTTCGGTTACGAGTTGACGTTTTTCCGGATCGGCATGGACAGACGCGCGGTCAACCCTTCGGCCTGGTCCGTGGACGATCTACACGTGGCACATTTCGCGTTGAGCCGGCTGTCGGAAGAAACATTCCAATATTGGGAACGTGTGAATCGAGCCGGACCCGGCATTGCGCACACCCGCACAGACACCCTAGACGTGCAGAACGAGAGCTGGACGGCCAGGCTCGAAGACGGGGTCATGCATCTGCGGGCGTATGCCGAAGGCATCTTGCTCGAACTTGAGCTTCAACCGGACAAGGGCCCTGTTATCCATGGCAACGGTGTGAGTCAGAAGGCCGACGGCGTAGGTCAGGCCTCACATTACTATTCGATGACGCGAATGCGGACCGAAGGATTACTTTCGATTGACGGCCGTGCGGTCAGCGTATCCGGGGAAAGCTGGATGGATCACGAATTCGGGACCAACCAGCTGGCTCCCGATCAAGTGGGATGGGACTGGTTCAGCCTGCAGTTGGACAACGGCGAGGAACTCATGCTCTACCAGTTGCGCTACACCGACGGCACGATCGACCCGAATTCAAGCGGGACCATGGTCTCTGCTGACGGCGAAAGCGAACACCTCGAACGGGATCAGTTCACGGTTCGATCTCTCCGCGACTGGGCGAGTCCAAAGAGCGAAGCCGTTTACCGCCTGGATTGGGAGCTGACGTTGCCTGGACATAACACGGCCTTGCGGGTGATTCCTTTGATGGACGACCAGGAACTCTACACCGTGCGCTCCACCGGAATCGCTTACTGGGAAGGTGCGGTCCGCGTTGAAGGCGTATGGAAAGGCCAAGCGGTCACCGGCCGGGGTTATGTTGAACTGACCGGCTACTCGACCCGGTACCGGCCCAGCGTATGACGGCGCCTCCCACCGTCACAGTCGTCGCCGCCATCATCCGCCGCCACGGCCATCTGCTTCTGACCCAGCGCCCGGAAGGTGTCCACCTTGCAGGGCAGTGGGAGTTTCCCGGGGGGAAAGTGGAGCCAGGCGAGTCGCACGAAGTGGCCCTACGGAGAGAAATCGCCGAAGAACTCGGAATAACTATCGAAGCCGGTCCACTATATATGGCGAGCGCGCATCAATATCCCGAACGTGCGGTCCATCTTCATTTCTTCGAATGCCGGATCCTCGAAGGCGAGCCTGATCCTCGTAGCGCCACGGTGCTGGGGTGGTTCAAGCCGGAAGAACTCAGTGGACTGGATGTACCGGAAGCGAACGGTGAACTGGTGGCAAAACTGCAGTCGGAGGAATGAAGATGCTCCTGAGGCGACGCAATGTTCTTGTTTGGTAGTTTCCGGTAAAAGATTTCGCTCGGTCGTTCAGAGTAAGAAGATGATCCGCGGGGGCCAACAACAAGCTGTTAATCACCCAATATCCAACTCCGATACCTAGTGACCTGTACCTCCCAAATCGGGACCAGCGCCGATGGGTCTTGCCGGGGAGATCGAGGCGCGAGACGGAAGTCGATGTCTTCACATCGACGACGGCTCGTAACGAAGATATCGCCGGCAACCCCCATCGGCCCAGAGGGTTCGTGCGAAACGGCATTGTCTTCGTCGTCGTCAGCTCCTCGCAATAATAGGAGTATTTACTCGTCGCCGTGACATCGAGTCGTCGCCAAGTCGTCGCCTGGAATCCAACGCCGTTTGGCCCGAACGCCGGTCCCGATTTGGGTGGTACAGGCCACTAGTCCCTGAACAAGCGTGATTGACGAGGAAATGATAGTGCAATAAGAGCGGAAGTACCCGAAATGCCCCCTCTCCGTGCGAAAAAAACCTTGAACAGATTCTTCGGAAAAGGAGGCATTTCAGATGAACGATTATACGCGCAAGAACATGAGGAACCGCAAGCGGCGAATCGAACGTCGGCTTGGGGACCGGCATTGGACGGATCAGGTAGAGCCGATGTTTTCGGCGAGCAACATTCAGTACGAGATGGGAGAGCGGACGCGGGGCACATCGGTTGGTGGTATCGGGACGATGCAACTGGTGGCGCGGCGGACCGGGCTGATCGAAGCCATCGACAAGGGCGTGCATGTGTTGAAGCGGCACCTGCCGTATCACGAGTCGGATCACGTGCTGAACATCGCCTACAACGCCTTGAGCGGAGGAACGTGCCTGGAAGACATCGAACTGCGGCGCAACGATGCGGTGTATCTGGATGCGCTGGGAGCGCAACGGATTCCGGATCCGACGACGGCGGGAGACTTCTGCCGGAGATTCGAGGCCGACGACGTGGAGTGTCTGATGGAGGCAACCAATCAAGTCCGGCTCGGAGTCTGGCGACAGCAACCGGCGGCGTTTTTCGAAGAAGCGGTGTTGGACGCGGACGGGACACTGGCCGAAACCACGGGGGAATGCAAGCAAGGGATGGACGTGGCCTACGACGGGACGTGGGGATATCACCCGCTGATGATCTCGCTGGCCAACACCGCCGAACCGCTGTATCTGGTCAATCGTAGCGGCAACCGGCCGTCGCATGAAGGAGCCGCGGTCCGGTTCGACCAAGCCATCGCATTGTGCCGGCATGCGGGGTTTCGCCAGATCCTGCTGCGCGGGGACACGGACTTCAGCCAGACCCGGCATCTGGACGGATGGGACGACCAGCAGGTGGGTTTCATATTCGGGATTGACGCGATGGCGAACCTGAAGGCCCGGGCCGATGAACTGGAGCCGCGCCAGTGGAAGCGCCTGGAACGGCCCGCGAAATACGACGTGGCGACCGAACCGCGCCAACGTCCCGACAACGTGAAGGAAGAGATCGTTCGGCAGCGCGGTTTCGACAATATCCGCTTGCAGGGTGAGGATGTGGCCGAGTTTCGGTATCGACCCGGAGCCTGCGATCGGGACTACCGTGTCGTCGTGGTGCGGAAGAATCTGTCGGTGGCCAAAGGAGAGCAGGTGTTGTTTGACGACATCCGGTACTTCTTCTACATTACCAACCGTTCGGATCCGGCCGACCAGATTGTGATGCGTGCCAATCAACGGTGCAATCAGGAGAATCTCATTGAGCAGTTGAAGAACGGCGTTCAGGCGTTGCGGATGCCGGTCGGAGATCAGACCAGCAACTGGGCCTACATGGTGATCGCGTCACTGGCCTGGACACTGAAAGCGTGGTTTGCATTGCTGCTTCCCGAAACCGGACGTTGGGGCCAAAAATATCAGGCTGAGAAGCAAACCGTGCTGCGCATGGAGTTCAAAACCTTCTTGAACGCTTTCATGCTTGTGCCGTGCCAACTCGTGCGCACCGGGCGGCGCATTCTGTTCCGGATCCTGGCCTGGAACCGGTGGTTGCCGGTCTTGTTCCGCGGGGTGGATGTGTTGCGTCAGCCTCTGCGATGTTGACCCGATCATGACTCTGAGCCCGGGCGATCGAGGTCCCGGTTTCTGTCAACCGTCCAACACCAGCGAGGCTGAACTGAAACAGATTCAACAGAAACTCGATACCTGGAACAGGCCATCCGGGAACGGGATTCTATGCCTCGAATTCTATCGGCGCGAACTGGGCCTCGGCGGACTGGTTATGCGCTTGTTTTGGGACTAGCCGCTCGCACCCTGCCAGATAGGTTGCCTACGTGCGAAATTCTTTTGGACATTTCAAGCGTTGATTGACTGTGAGTCGTTCCGAACACTCAGAAGCTACGTTTAGCCGGTCGGTTCGTCATTCGGATGTTGCGAGCACCTTCCTTCGTGACACGGAAAGAGGTCGCGGCGACCAGGTCAAACGGGGCTCCAGTTGACAATACCCCTGACAAGGAACAGCATAGACACACGATGATCAGAAGAGGCCGCCCCCTTTCCAGCCATGGGCGTCCGATCCCGTGGGGGCTTCGCGGCCCTGAATAACGAACAACATCCTGATGAAGTTCGGCGTCATACGAACAGGTATTTGCTCGACTCTTCCGGGCCCAACCGAATAAGGAGAGTCGAGCATGACTGAGTCTCATCCCGTAACCACAGCGCTTCTGTTAGCTGCGGGCACGGGAACCCGTCTCCGACCAGTAACCGCGGACGCTCCGAAATGTCTGACCGAGATCGCGGGGCGATCCATCCTCGGGCGAGTGGTGGACAATCTGCGTGCACAGAAGATCGAGCGGCTGGTGGTGGTGATCGGGCACCACGGCGCTCGTATCCGTGAATTCCTACGCCACAGCACCGGTAGCATGCGGATCGACTACGTATTCAATCCAGAGTACCGGACAACCAATAATATCTACTCTCTCTGGTTGGCCCGGCAGCAGGTCCGCGAGTCATTCCTGTTGATGGAGAGCGATCTGGTGTTCGATGCCTCGATGCTGACGGACATGCTCCGCCCTGACAAGATCGCAATTTCGAACATCCTTCCATGGATGAACGGAACGACGGTGGGCCTTGACGGAGCCCGAAAGCGGGTCACGAGTTTCCACGTCGGGCCCAGACCGTGTGATGGGCCGCGCTATAAGACGGTAAACCTCTACAGCCTGTCGTTGAAGACCTGGGTTTCTGTCGAGAAACGGTTGAGCCGCTATATTTCGGAAGGGAGACTCGGTGAGTATTATGAGGCTGTGTTTGCCGATATGGTTGCCGACGACTCGCTCCGCTTCGATGCCGTCTTCTTTAATGAGGATCGGTGGTATGAAATCGATACGCTGACGGACCTAGACAAAGCGGATCAGATGTTTCGCCGGTCCCGGCCTATCCCCAGATCGCTCTCTGTTGGCTACTGAACGGGTTTCTACGCTTGTCTGAAATCAACCAAACATCGGTCAACCGGTATTGGGCGGAAGTGACACCGTCTATCCTCGGGCCGTACATGATGGACGGCTTTGGTTTTCCCCTGAGCGCCGGTAATTTTCGCTTCCGGGCGGAATCCCTAATCGTTCGGAGGCTGACCCGAAATTTGGACCGGAATGGGATAGCGCTCGACCTCGGTAGCGGCATCGGTCATTGGGCCGAGTTGTTCGCGCACGATTTCTCCCGAGTGGTCGCCGTCGAGGGCAGCCACGGACTCTATCAAGCGCTCAAAGAGCGGTGTGCAGGGTACGCCAACATCAGCCCTGTACTGGGCAATGTCCTGTCGTTCGAACTCGGTGGCAAGTATGATCTGGTCTTTCTGGGTGGCTTACTCATGTACCTCGACGAGAACGACCTGATTGCCCTGTTACAGCGACTGGCACCATGTCTAGGGCCGAGTGGGGTAATCCTGTGCCGAGAGTCCACTGTCCGGGGCGAGACCGTGACACGCAAGGGTGACTATCCGGTCGTATATCGTTCCGTATCGTCCTACAGAGACTTGTTCGGGCGCTGTGGATTTATGGTCCAGCACGTCGAGCGAAACGAGCCGTATGTCCTTTTGCAAATGGCCTGTGAGCTGATCAAGAAATGGAAAGAGTTTGTGCCGACGCGTTTCCAGGCGCTCGGGATCGCAGGTCCGTTGGCCTATGGTGGAATGCGGCTGGGAAATCCCTGGATCATGCACCTTCTCAGAGCCCTGGGAATCTCGTTTCCGACACTGGAAAACCATTTCTTCGTGCTGAGAATGGGTGCCCCTTGAGCCATCCGACAGGACTTGTTCAAGGAAAGTTCCTGTATCGAAATCTGGCTAATGCCACATCCATCCTCGGTGTGCTACCCGTGGCGTTGCTGTTCCTGGAAGATGGCTTCCGCTATCTGCTCCCGTTGATCGTCTTCAACAATATAATGGACGACCTGGATGGTGTCCTGGCCGCGAAGCTCGGCATCAGCAGCCGGTTCGGAGCTACTCTCGATAATCTATGTGATGGGGTTGCCCATGTCGTCCTGGCCCTGGCGGTCGGTGCACACTTTGGTGGCATGGTCCTGATACTCAGTACGGTTGCTACGGGATCGATCATCCTCCGCGTGGCATCGCGGCTGGAGCCTGATCGGGCTGCCGAGGGCGGCTCGCCGACCAACGAACTCATGCGCCACCTGTTGTTCACGCTTCTATTGGCCGAAATACTGGGTTTCGATTCCGGGCCTGTACTGATAGTTGTGTTCTTGCTGCATTCGGTATCAATGCTCGTGTCTTACAGAATGTCAGCCCTCATACGAGCGCACGCGAAATCGGTAGTTACGGTTGGTCTGGTGAATACCGCGCTGGTCGTGGCATGGTTTACGCCGGTTGTTGCTCTACCCGTCGCGGTAGTTTTTGGGTCCACGTATTTATATTCCTTGATCGCGGGCGGGATTCAGTGCCTCAGGGGCCGGAGCTTGATGTCGACTTGAGAGTCGACTGCCGAACTGATGCGTCATGGTCGCCGGTTAATCAGGTCGGGGGGGGGGGGGGGGGGGGGACGGTTTGCAGGTCGTGAAAGAACGCGACCGCAAGATCTGGTGATGAGCCCACTCTAGTCCCAAAACAAGCGCATAACCAGTCCGCCGAGGCCCAGTTCGCGCCGATAGAATTCGAGGCATAGAATCCCGTTCCCGGATGGCCTGTTCCAGGTATCGAGTTTCTGTTGAATCTGTTTCAGTTCAGCCTCGCTGGTGTTGGACGGTTGACAGAAACCGGGACCTCGATCGCCCGGGCTCAGAGTCATGATCGGGTCAACATCGCAGAGGCTGACGCAACACATCCACCCCGCGGAACAAGACCGGCAACCACCGGTTCCAGGCCAGGATCCGGAACAGAATGCGCCGCCCGGTGCGCACGAGTTGGCACGGCACAAGCATGAAAGCGTTCAAGAAGGTTTTGAACTCCATGCGCAGCACGGTTTGCTTCTCAGCCTGATATTTTTGGCCCCAACGTCCGGTTTCGGGAAGCAGCAATGCAAACCACGCTTTCAGTGTCCAGGCCAGTGACGCGATCACCATGTAGGCCCAGTTGCTGGTCTGATCTCCGACCGGCATCCGCAACGCCTGAACGCCGTTCTTCAACTGCTCAATGAGATTCTCCTGATTGCACCGTTGATTGGCACGCATCACAATCTGGTCGGCCGGATCCGAACGGTTGGTAATGTAGAAGAAGTACCGGATGTCGTCAAACAACACCTGCTCTCCTTTGGCCACCGACAGATTCTTCCGCACCACGACGACACGGTAGTCCCGATCGCAGGCTCCGGGTCGATACCGAAACTCGGCCACATCCTCACCCTGCAAGCGGATATTGTCGAAACCGCGCTGCCGAACGATCTCTTCCTTCACGTTGTCGGGACGTTGGCGCGGTTCGGTCGCCACGTCGTATTTCGCGGGCCGTTCCAGGCGCTTCCACTGGCGCGGCTCCAGTTCATCGGCCCGGGCCTTCAGGTTCGCCATCGCGTCAATCCCGAATATGAAACCCACCTGCTGGTCGTCCCATCCGTCCAGATGCCGGGTCTGGCTGAAGTCCGTGTCCCCGCGCAGCAGGATCTGGCGAAACCCCGCATGCCGGCACAATGCGATGGCTTGGTCGAACCGGACCGCGGCTCCTTCATGCGACGGCCGGTTGCCGCTACGATTGACCAGATACAGCGGTTCGGCGGTGTTGGCCAGCGAGATCATCAGCGGGTGATATCCCCACGTCCCGTCGTAGGCCACGTCCATCCCTTGCTTGCATTCCCCCGTGGTTTCGGCCAGTGTCCCGTCCGCGTCCAACACCGCTTCTTCGAAAAACGCCGCCGGTTGCTGTCGCCAGACTCCGAGCCGGACTTGATTGGTTGCCTCCATCAGACACTCCACGTCGTCGGCCTCGAATCTCCGGCAGAAGTCTCCCGCCGTCGTCGGATCCGGAATCCGTTGCGCTCCCAGCGCATCCAGATACACCGCATCGTTGCGCCGCAGTTCGATGTCTTCCAGGCACGTTCCTCCGCTCAAGGCGTTGTAGGCGATGTTCAGCACGTGATCCGACTCGTGATACGGCAGGTGCCGCTTCAACACATGCACGCCCTTGTCGATGGCTTCGATCAGCCCGGTCCGCCGCGCCACCAGTTGCATCGTCCCGATACCACCAACCGATGTGCCCCGCGTCCGCTCTCCCATCTCGTACTGAATGTTGCTCGCCGAAAACATCGGCTCTACCTGATCCGTCCAATGCCGGTCCCCAAGCCGACGTTCGATTCGCCGCTTGCGGTTCCTCATGTTCTTGCGCGTATAATCGTTCATCTGAAATGCCTCCTTTTCCGAAGAATCTGTTCAAGGTTTTTTTCGCACGGAGACGGGGCATTTCGGGTACTTCCGCTCTTATTGCACTATCATTTCCTCGTCAATCACGCTTGTTCAGGGTCTAGTCTCCCTCCCTGAAATCAACATCGTCCTGAACTGGTTTGAAGAACTGAAGGAACGAGTTATTGTCAAAAGTGGTGTTTAGGAGATTGATTCAAGCGGCGGCCTGATCGACTTGTGTCGCTTCGACACCATCGTTGAATTTCACTCCGATGATTACCTTGCTCAGATCATCGAATCCTCGTAATCGTCGCCAATTGTTCTCAGCGCACTGGCCCAGTTTGAACATCATGTGCAGCATGCCATCCCGTGTCAGGCAACCTCTGGATCGCTTCGTTCGGTGTCGAATGGTGGCAAAGGTCGACTCAATGGGATTCGTCGTTCTGATGCTCTGCCAGTGCTTGGCCGGAAAGTCGTAAAAGGCCAGCAGTTCCTCTCTGTCTTTCTGCAGGCAGAGTGTGGCTTTCGGATACTTCGGTTCATAGGTTTCAATGAACAAGTCGAATGCCTTCTCGGCGTCTGCCTTCGTCTCGGCCTGCCAGATCGAGTGCAGGGCCTGTTTCGCCTTCGCCTGGACCGACTTGGGCAGGCAGTTGAGGACGTTCATGACTTTGTGCATCCAGCAACGTTGTTGACGTGTCTCGGGATAGATTTCCTCCAGTGCGGCCCAGAACCCCATCGCACCGTCACCGATGGCCAACTTCGGAACATTCATCCCACGGGACTTCAGCTTCAACAAGACCTCGCGCCAACTCTGTGTCGATTCCCGTACACCGTCTTCGATCGCCAGGAAACGCTTCTCTCCGCGTTCATTCACGCCGATCACGACCAATGCACACAACTTGGTTTGTTCCGCCCGAAGTCCGCTGTAGATGCCGTCGGCCCAGACATAGACCCAGCGATCTGCATCCAAACGCTCCTCGCATCCGAGGCGGTACTGTTCGCCCCAAACCTGTTTCAACCGCGATACCGTGCTCGCCGACAGACCCTGCGCCTGGGGACCGACAAGAACTTTTAGGGCCTCACCCATCTCGCCGCTGGAAACGCCTTTCAAATACAACCACGGCACCGCTGCTTCCAGCGACTTCGTCTTCCGAATGTACGGTGGTACCAGGGCCGATCGGAACGTCACAGCTTCGCCCGTCTTGGCACGGACCTTCGGGATTTGGACTGTTACCGGACCCAATCCCGTCTGCAGTTCGCGTTCCGGCAGATAACCGTTGCGTACCACCCCGGCGTTTCCTGTCTCAGTTCGCCGGCCACCGTGCTGGGATAGCAGCTCTGCCAATTCGGCTTCCACTGCGCGTTGGATCAGTTGCTGTGCCCCAACTCGTAGTAGTTCTGTTACTGGATCCTCAATCGTTTCTCGACCTTCCGGTCCATTCACGTTACTCTTGCTCACAGTGGCGTATCTCCTATGGTTGCTTTGAAGTTTTGTCACAACAAATCAACCAGATACGCCGCTCTTATTCAATCCCTCAAACACCAGATTCGGTTATAACTGAAGGAACGGGTGCCGGTTCCCTGATTTCCGAGTTCATGTCCTGAGAAACGACATACGGGACTTGAGACTTTTCTTGCGTATAAATTCCACCTGTAGTTATATTTAGACAGAGTTTCACAGCTTCTCAAACTGCACACAAAGATCATGGAATCCGGCACCAAATTCGGCCATTACGAGATCCTATCCGTCATCGGTCACAGTTTTCACCGCGGATTCTCAGAAAGTCTAGTAAACAGAAACTTCGCGCAGTGCTCAAGACCTCAGACGAGAACGCTGCCCGACAATTAGGAGGCTAACCGTGAACAGGTTGTTCATATTGCACGTCGTAGCGATCGTGTTCACTGCCACATCGCTGTTCGCTCATCACGGGACTGCGATATCGTACGATGAGGAAGCTGCACCCATCAGCGTGAAGGGCACGGTAGCAGAATTCGCGTTCCGCAATCCCCATGTGACTATTCGTATAGACGCGGTGAACGAGAACGGCGAGGTTGTAAGGTGGAATTTCGAACACAGTCCCCCACGCGCGCTAGCGCAGGAAGGCTATACTGCAAGGACGCTGCAGCCGGGTCAAGAAGTGACCGTTGTCGCATTTCCTTCTAGGGCGGGCAACCCTGTCGGGCTTGTCGTACATGTGATTCTAGCCGACGGCAGGGAAATACTCCCCAGATGAGGGCAGGCGGCATAGACGGAAGCTGTCGACAAGCAATGGCCACCGTGGGTAGCGGTTAATGGGTCCTGATTCGGCGCTGAAGCTTCGGCTGTGAGGGATCCTGGGCGGCGGCCTGGAAAGCTGACCACCGTTGAATCGTGAAGTCCAACGCGGACGCCAGGCCGACGTTCCCTAGCCCCTTTGCTGCAATGTGTGGGCCCTAGCTAAAACTTGAGCAGGAGGTTTGAAAGTGCGACGTTTCATGATTCTGATCCCTATTCTCATGGTGGGGCTTCTGGCTTCTCTGGCAGCCTGCGCCGGCCCGGAAGCCGATGGAAACCAAGCCGATGGGAGCCAATTTGATCCGCGCGATCTTTCCGGAGTCTGGCAGCTACGTGAGGGCGATCGGGGCCTCAGTCCGACTGTCCCGCCTATGACCGAGGAGGGCGAGGCGAGGCTTTACGCCAATATCCCCGTACGCGGCCGCGCTCTGTCGCCGCCCGAACCCGGGGGTGTACTGCCCGAACTTGAAGAGGGAGAACACCGTGGCCGGGCTAGAGCCGTCATGCCCGCGTTCTCGAATGATCCGATGATGCAGTGTAACCCGCAGGGCTTCCCACGGCTCCTTTTCGATCCAGAGCTCGTTGAATTCGTTCATCTTGAAGATAGATTTCTGCAATTCTTCAACTGGGAAAACCGGCATCGCGAAATCTGGCTGGACGGCCGTGAAGTGCCTTCAGATGAGGACCGCGTTAACCTGGGTCTGGCGTGGTACGGCCACTCCGTCGGTGAGTGGCAAGAAGATACATTGCTTGTCCAGACCTTCGGTTTAGACGACAGAGGATGGATCGACGTCTTCGGTTTTCCAAAAAGTGACGAAGCACGGTTTGAAGAGCGCTACCGGCGTATAGACGCCGATACGATAGAGCTGCAGACAACAATGTATGACCCGAAGTACTATACGGAACCTTGGGTGTCGGATACGAAAGTGTTCAGGCGGGAGCCTCCCGAGAGTTATACCTTTTTCGGATGGTCCGGTTTGTTCTCCGGACTCGTGGATGGAATCTGCGCGCCGCTCGATGAGGTGGACGACTTCAACATCACCGTGCGCGATCCTGCGGGTACGGCGCAATAGGCATCCATAAGTTATCGGCTCACCCGGTTTCTTCTCCCTCTCCCTAAAGCAATTTTGCCGAAGGGTTCTGATCTTGCAGGGAAGGGTTGATTCTATCCCCCCAACCTCTACCGGGTTCTTCGCCTACGACCTGGACGCTGACGGCCGCTTCCTGATCAATACATCTGTTAGACGACGAAGAGGCAGCGTCACCATGAATCATGGTCGTGACGAACTGAAACTTAAACCTGGAGCCTTGATCGGCCTGCTTCCTCTGCGCTCTAGCGCCGCCCCTCAAATCAACATGGTCCTGAACTGGTTTGAAGACCTGAAAGAACGGGTGCCGGTTCCGTAGTTTTCCAAACTCAAGCCCTGAGAGATCATCTTCTCGGACATTGAGAATTTCAGCGAACGGATACCCTCCTGTCGCCTGCGGTTCCTCGATTGGCATCGACCGGACTGTATCTACCATTATTTCAATGGATTACGGTGACCCTCGATGCACTCCAATTCTCACTGTCCGACAGTGTCGTTTCTTAGGACTTGAGAATTCGATAGCACCTAACTCACTCCTCTAGTATCTTTTACCGAGTTTATCTCGGTTTTCTCAGCGACACACTTTGAACATGGAATCTGGCACCAAACTCGGTCATTACGAGATTCTGTCCATACGCGATAACGGCCATGGGTCCAGCGTGGCCGTAAAAGGTTTGACTGAGGATGGGTCTCCCAAAATCGCACAGGGCTTACCTGCCACTATACGGATTCCAGGGAGAATGCAATTACGTGGAAGGATTTGGCATTCGTGACGAAAAATGGTGACGGTTCCGCGTCATGAATAAAAGCGTCTTGAACAGGTCGAGAATTCGCTGGGATTTTATCATTGGCGGCAGCATGTGTCTGGGGTATGCGGCGTTGATGCTCTGCCGGACGACCGTCGGCGTTGCGGGACCGGCGATGCGTCTTGATACCGACATCGAACTGACGATAACGGCATTCGGTGCGATTCTGGGCTGGGGCATGGCGGGTAACCTTCTGGGCAAACTCACGAATGGAGTCCTTGCCGATAAATTCGGGGGGCGCAAGATATTTGTTTTGGCTATCTGCGTTGCCGCGACCGCCATCTGCTCGTTTGGGATGGTTTCAGAAAGCAGCAGCTTTTTTCTGTTTTATTTCCTCACCCTTTTTGCCAAATCTGCTGGTTGGCCGGCCATGGCCAATCTCATCAAGGTGTGGTTCGCGAAGCAGAAGCACGGGCGAATGTGGGGAATTATTTCCACGAGTTCCCGCGCGAGCGCCGTGGGAGCTACGCTTCTTCTAAGCAGTCTGTTGCTCATCGTGTCGTGGAGAGGGCTATTTTTTGTGGCTGCTGCCATCACGGCTATCGTTTTCGCAGTGCTTGCTAAGCTGCTTAAGGGCGCCCCGTCAGAGCTTAGCTTGTCGCTTCCCGATAACCCAGAGATCGGGAGTCCAATGTCAGGTCGGACACAGGTTCATCCTTTGGACGAACTGAAAACCTTCGAAGCATTGGCTGTCTTTTTTAGGAGTCCGCGCTTTTGGTTGATCAGCATCAGTCTGATGGGCTTGGCGGTTTTGTTTGAATTTCAAGTCTTTCTTCCCATTTATCTCAGTGAGTCCTTCGGTTTATCGCCCGCTCAGGCCGGCACGGCATCGTCCATTTTCCCACTAGGTTGTCTGATCGGAGTTTTCGCTGGAGGATTTGTCTATGACAAGCTCTCGAAAAAGGCGTTGACTGCTATTTTGGGCGGCATGTCGGGTTTGGGCTTGCTGTGTCTTACGCTGCTATTGATGCTTTCCAATTTGGACTTGGATCCGCGATTGGAACTTATGCTAACCATTGGCACGATTTTCGTATTCGGCTGTGCAATCTCACCGGCCTATTATTTGCCAATGAGCGTGTTTTCAATAAACTTTGGCGGCAGGCATTGCGGCCTTTTAATCGGACTCATCGATGCAATCGGATATACCGGCGCGATGGTATTTGATTTTGTGGGAGGTTCGGTCGCTGACCAGCAGGGGGGATGGCAGAGTTTCCTGACTATTCTCGTCCTTGTCTCCTTGACGGTGACGGTTACCATGACGCTATTTTTGTATCTGGATTTTCGCCATTCGTTACCACTACGGAAATATAATTTGGAATTCCAAGTATGAGCACTCGAAAAAGTACTGAAGGAACGCGGGTACCGTGAAGCAGGCCGTTCGTCCCTGCCTACCGCTGAAATCCATTCTCAAGTCCTGACAAATCATCTTGTCGGACATTGAGAAATGGTCGATTTACTGGGGTTTCTCACTGTCCGACAAGGTCGTTTCTCAGGACCAGAGAGTTTTCTCGCGTATAAATCCCATCTGTAGTTAGATTTACGCAACTTTTCGCGGTTCGGTCAGCGACACACTAGAACGATGGAATCCAACGCGCGCTTGCGCGAGCACATGCGCGCGCAGGGCCTGCCGGTGCCGTCCGTGGAGTGGGACGGCCCCGCGGAGACAAGCTCACAGTAGACTCTGCCCATGGCCAGCATAATCAATTGTTTTAATTTTTTTCCGCCCAACACAAGTTACTCTTCGATCCTATCTTTGGGATACAGTACGTACAACGTCGCGGAGCAACTCCCGCCACAGTTCTCGGATTGATTATTGAACAAGCGATTGAGGAACCCAAAATGATTGAAGATAGATTCGAAAGCCGCCGCCGATTTCTCGCTGGTTGTGCGGTTGCCACCGGGGCCACTGCCCTTGGAGCGAACATCCCGACCGCGGCGGCACAGGAATCCGGATACGTTATCGATACTCCTAAAGTGGTATCGATGGAGGTCGCTGGGACTCGTGATCGATTCCCTGTTAGACGAGTTTTCTGTCTTGGCCGCAACTACCGGGCCCACGCGATCGAATCCGGGGACAATCCGGATGAAAACCCTCCCTTCTTCTTTATTAAACCTAGGGACGCGGTTGTAGAGAGCCGGAGTTATAACCGAATCTGGTGTTTGAGGGATTGAATAAGAGCGGCGTATCTGGTTGATTTGTTGTGACAAAACTTCAAAGCAACCATAGGAGATACGCCACTGTGAGCAAGAGTAACGTGAATGGACCGGAAGGTCGAGAAACGATTGAGGATCCAGTAACAGAACTACTACGAGTTGGGGCACAGCAACTGATCCAACGCGCAGTGGAAGCCGAATTGGCAGAGCTGCTATCCCAGCACGGTGGCCGGCGAACTGAGACAGGAAACGCCGGGGTGGTACGCAACGGTTATCTGCCGGAACGCGAACTGCAGACGGGATTGGGTCCGGTAACAGTCCAAATCCCGAAGGTCCGTGCCAAGACGGGCGAAGCTGTGACGTTCCGATCGGCCCTGGTACCACCGTACATTCGGAAGACGAAGTCGCTGGAAGCAGCGGTGCCGTGGTTGTATTTGAAAGGCGTTTCCAGCGGCGAGATGGGTGAGGCCCTAAAAGTTCTTGTCGGTCCCCAGGCGCAGGGTCTGTCGGCGAGCACGGTATCGCGGTTGAAACAGGTTTGGGGCGAACAGTACCGCCTCGGATGCGAGGAGCGTTTGGATGCAGATCGCTGGGTCTATGTCTGGGCCGACGGCATCTACAGCGGACTTCGGGCGGAACAAACCAAGTTGTGTGCATTGGTCGTGATCGGCGTGAATGAACGCGGAGAGAAGCGTTTCCTGGCGATCGAAGACGGTGTACGGGAATCGACACAGAGTTGGCGCGAGGTCTTGTTGAAGCTGAAGTCCCGTGGGATGAATGTTCCGAAGTTGGCCATCGGTGACGGTGCGATGGGGTTCTGGGCCGCACTGGAGGAAATCTATCCCGAGACACGTCAACAACGTTGCTGGATGCACAAAGTCATGAACGTCCTCAACTGCCTGCCCAAGTCGGTCCAGGCGAAGGCGAAACAGGCCCTGCACTCGATCTGGCAGGCCGAGACGAAGGCAGACGCCGAGAAGGCATTCGACTTGTTCATTGAAACCTATGAACCGAAGTATCCGAAAGCCACACTCTGCCTGCAGAAAGACAGAGAGGAACTGCTGGCCTTTTACGACTTTCCGGCCAAGCACTGGCAGAGCATCAGAACGACGAATCCCATTGAGTCGACCTTTGCCACCATTCGACACCGAACGAAGCGATCCAGAGGTTGCCTGACACGGGATGGCATGCTGCACATGATGTTCAAACTGGGCCAGTGCGCTGAGAACAATTGGCGACGATTACGAGGATTCGATGATCTGAGCAAGGTAATCATCGGAGTGAAATTCAACGATGGTGTCGAAGCGACACAAGTCGATCAGGCCGCCGCTTGAATCAATCTCCTAAACACCACTTTTGACAATAACTCAGAGAGCCGCCAAGGTCATCCCTACCCACAAATGACTCGGGAGCTACGCTACGAGGGTGAGATGGTCGTCGCGTTAAAGAGTGGAGGCGCCAACATCAGCGAAGCCGATGCACTCGACCATGTCTATGCGTACGGCGTCGGCCTGGACATGACTCGCGAAGATCTGCAGCACATCGCCCAAGACCTATCTCGTCCCTGGGCGATCAGTAAGTCATTCGACAACTCTGCGCCATGCGGGCCGCTCTACACGGTCGAAGTGAACGGCCACGCAGTGACCGGACGCATCTGGCTGAGCGTAAACGATGAAATAAAACAGGACTCGGACATTTCGATGCAGATATGGTCGGTCTCCGAAGGGATCTCCATCCTTTCACGGCACTACGAACTTGCGGCCGGCGACATCATCATGACCGGAACACCCGAGGGGGTCGGACTCGTAGAAAGGCGTGATGTCATCAAATGCGGCATTGAGGGCGTTGGCGAAATCGAGGTCCGGGTCACGTAAAACTCTCTGCGGTAGACGAGCAGCCTAGGGCGCTCGACCTGAAAAGGGGCGCGCTCGGCCCTCGAACTTGAGGCGGCGTATTCTGTCGCGCTAATTAGTCATGATCGCTGTGATCGTCGTGCGGCCGGCGACCTCCTCGTAAGGCTCGAGCGCCTGCTCGAGCGGAACGACAGTGGTCGCGAGCGTCTGCAAGTCGAACTGCCCCTTCTCGAGCGACTCCACGAAACGCGATGTATCGCGCAGCGGACTGCAGCCACCGGCTCGCCCGCCGTGGTGCGTCACGCCTCCGGTTGAGAACAGGTTACCGGGCAGCACCATTCGGACAGTGAGCGGATAAGCGGTTCAAGCATGGGCCGACGACCATGGCAGCGCTGACAGTGCCGTCGTATGGGTGTCATGTCAACCCTCGGGCGGCCGCAGGCCTTCACGCGATATCGTCCTCAACTGGTTCGAGGAACTGAAGGAACGGGCCCCGGTCCCTTAGTACATCCCTGACCGTCCATGTGACTGATTAATTGACCTGAAATCCGACCTGTAGTCTGATTTATCCGATGCAACCCGGCACGAAACTCGGCCACTATACCGTGTTGTCACTTATTGGTTTTGCAGTCCGCGCGGCCCTCCTCCTCGCGCGCGCCCGACTCGCCCGCTGACTGAGAGAGGTGCCTCGCCGAAGACACCTAAGAAACATCCGATTCTCTTCAGTCTCCGCTACTGCGGCGCCCTGATCGGCATGCCGCCGGGTTCGGTAGGCTCTCGGTACCGGTACAGGTAGTCATACATGGTGGTGACGTTCGGCTCGTGATTCTGCTCGAGGTTCGTGTAGTCCGCGAAGTCGTCCATCGTCACGAGTCCGAGAATCTCCTCCAACGAGCGCCCAGCCACCATATGGGTCAACACGCGTTCTCTAAGGTTCGCGAGGTACTCCCGGTAGCGGCGGAAGTAGGCCTGGGTCGCAACAGGCGAGTTATGACCCGGCACGACGATGTCCACGTCGTCCATCCGAGCGAGTATTCCCAACACCTCGATGGTGCTGTCCACGTCCATATCACGAAAGTCGGATTGGGCAGTTGCCCCTCTGGACGCGCTAGATCCGGAACGAACAACACACCATCCTGGGGTATGTGGGTGACGATTAGGTTGTCGCTGTGGGTCGGGCCGAAGTAGTGCAGCACGACCTTCACGCCGCCCAGGTCGATGTCCAGTGACTCCTCGAACGTGACCGTTGGAACCGGCGCTACGCGTCCCTCCCGAATCAGGTGCGCCCTGATCTTCTTGTGGCCGATGGACACGGCCGTGTCTGCGAACACCGTCGTACCGCAGATGTGGGTCTGGTGGTCATGGCTCAGCACGACGTAGCGCACCGGCACGTCATAGCGTCGCTCGAGCTCTTCTTTGAACCATTGGGCACTGTCCGGATCGCAAGGCGTAGTACCCGGCCCGTCGATTACGATGATGCCTTCCGACGTGGGAACGAACAGCCCGTTGATGGTAGTACCCCGATTCCCCCAACGGTACACGTGCCGCGAAATCTGGTTGATACTGGGCTCGGAGGTGTCCCAGCTGGTGGCGTACTGCGCGAACGATGGTTGACTGAGAAAGAATAGTCCTACGAGACTCAGTGGCTTGATGATATTCATTCTGTTTTTCTCCGCAGATTCAAGCACTGGCTATAGCTAGCGTGAACACTAGCTGTTAACCGGGCGTTAAGCCCGCCTCCCCGATTCGCGAAGATTGGCTTGGCTTCCTCAGCGTGCGCTAGTGTACCCCGCTCGAAGTAATGTAATTAAAATAGCTTTCCAACGTCCAATAGAGAATGAGGAAAGCACCGACCATTGAATTGGATGACAAGCAGCGGATGGAGTTGGAGCGACTGAGTCGAAGCCGGAGTACATCGGTCCGGTTGGCGGAACGATCCCGAATTGTATTACTGGCCGCTGAAGGTCGGAACAATTATGAGATCGCCGCCCGCTTGGAGATCACGCGCCAGAAAGCGGGCCGCTGGCGCAATCGTTTTGTGGAACAGGGCTTGGCTGGGATCGAAAAGGATGCGCCGCGAAGCGGACGGATTCCCACGATCAGTCGCCGGAAGCGAGCCCGGATCGTCAAGAAGACACTGGAAGAGAAGCCCCCGAACGCGACGCACTGGAGTCGGGCCTCGATGGCGAAGGCCGTTGGCGTGAGCGAGTCCACGGTCGGGAAAATCTGGCGGGTCCATGGACTGAAGCCTCATCTGTCACGAACCTTCAAACTATCCAACGACAAACGATTCGCCGAAAAGCTGGAGGATGTGGTCGGTCTGTATCTGAGCCCACCGGAAAACGCCATTGTCTTGTCCTGCGATGAGAAGAGCCAGATGCAGGCCCTGGACCGCACGCAACCCGGGTTACCTCTGAAGAAGGGGCGGTGTGGCACCATGACCCACGATTACAAACGTAACGGGACAACCACGCTTTTCGCCGCGCTCAACATCCTGGACGGTTCGGTCATCGGAACCTGCATGCCAAAGCATCGCCATCAGGAATGGATCCGGTTTCTGAATCAGATCAAACGCGCCATGCCGAAAGATAAGGAGATCCACATTATTTGCGACAACTATGCGACTCACAAACATCAGAAAGTCGTCAACTGGCTCAAGCGTAACAAGCGTTTTCATGTGCACTTCACGCCAACCAGTGCGTCGTGGCTCAACATGGTCGAGCGCTTTTTCCGGGATCTGTCCGAGCAACGACTCCGGCGTGGCGTTTTCCGCTCGGTCCCCGAGTTGATCCAGGCCGTGGAGGACTACCTCGCTCGTCACAATGAAGACCCGAAACCCTTCATCTGGACTGCAACGGCTTCCGACATCCTTGCTAAAGTCCAGCGCGGCCGGCGAAATCTTGATAAGTTACAGTCTGTTTAACGGGGACCACTAGGACCGCCCAAAATGCAACCATTCTTAAGGGGCCACTGGGCGGTCTGGGCGTCATCTCCCCTGACGGTGGACGAATGGCCGTCGAGACCGGCGGCGGGGAAGACGACGTATGGATCTTTGATTTCGCTCGCGAGATCCTGAGTCGGCTCACGTTTGATCCGTTAGACGACGGTTATCCAGTCTGGAGCGCAGACGGTGAACGGATCGCGTTTACCTCGGGAAGAGAAATTGTCTGGAAGGCGTCGAACAATACGGGCAGCGTTGAGCAGCTCGCCGAGAATCTAGGCGAAGGCACCCAACTTCCGAATCCTTATTTCTTTTCGGGAAACGGTACAGAGTTGGTCTTCCGGGAACAAGCGAGTCCAAACAACGCGGACAACATCGGCATGATATCTATTGACGAAGACCGCGAGGCGGAATGGCTGTTGAGGAGCGAGTTCAACGAAAGGAATGCCGAATTGTCACCGGATGGGCGTTGGATGGCGTATCAATCGAATGAATCGGGTCAAAATGAGGTCTATGTGCGACCATTCCCCGATGTGGGGGCTGGTCGGGTGCCGATCTCCAACGCTGGGGGACGCTGCCCTCTATGGTCTCGCAGTGGAGAGGAACTCTTCTATTTAGAACCCGGCACCATACCACGACTGATTTCAGTACGAGTGGAGACAGAGCCGAGCTTTAGCTTCAGTAACCGCCAGGCGCTCTTCGACTGGACCTACTTTGGTGGGGGCGGGCCTATTTCGGGCCGCGTTTACGATGTCGACCTCGATGGCCAGCGGTTCCTTGCGATCAAGGACATTGGCAATGACATCGATGTTGTTGTTCCTCAAATCAACGTCGGCCTGAACTGGTTTCAAGAGCTGCGCGAGCGCGTGCCGGCTCCGTAGCAGACCGTGAAAATGATTCTCAAGTCCTGAGAAATCCTGCCGGATCAACCGGTCGATGTAACACAAGCTTTAGATCGTTCAGCCGGAGTTTGAAACCCCAGCGTCTGACGGGGCCGTCTATCGAGCTTGCTCGCAATGAAATCCAGATGCTCCTGTGAATGAACGGATAAATCAGTTCGTTTCTTTACGGACGAATGGAAGGGCAAGCAGAACGCGATCATGCTGACGGACGACTTGTTCCGCTCTTCGGAGCAGTACCAAGCCACGAATCTACCCACTGAGATCGAGGCGCGGTGGCACCTTGTGGAGACTTCATGGAAACTCTGCCTGCCTCGCCAGGTCCTGACCGTTAGTCCCGATCCGGAGCCTCGGAATGGACGCACGCTCTCCCTAGTGTACCCCGCTCGAAGTAATGTAACTAAAATAGCTTTCCAACGTCCAATAGAGAATGAGGAAAGCACCGACCATTGAATTGGATGACAAGCAGCGGATGGAGTTGGAGCGACTGAGTCGAAGCCGGAGTACATCGGTCCGGTTGGCGGAACGATCCCGAATTGTATTACTGGCCGCTGAAGGTCGGAACAATTATGAGATCGCCGCCCGCTTGGAGATCACGCGCCAGAAAGCGGGCCGCTGGCGCAATCGTTTTGTGGAACAGGGCTTGGCTGGGATCGAAAAGGATGCGCCGCGAAGCGGACGGATTCCCACGATCAGTCGCCGGAAGCGAGCCCGGATCGTCAAGAAGACACTGGAAGAGAAGCCCCCGAACGCGACGCACTGGAGTCGGGCCTCGATGGCGAAGGCCGTTGGCGTGAGCGAGTCCACGGTCGGGAAAATCTGGCGGGTCCATGGACTGAAGCCTCATCTGTCACGAACCTTCAAACTATCCAACGACAAACGATTCGCCGAAAAGCTGGAGGATGTGGTCGGTCTGTATCTGAGCCCACCGGAAAACGCCATTGTCTTGTCCTGCGATGAGAAGAGCCAGATGCAGGCCCTGGACCGCACGCAACCCGGGTTACCTCTGAAGAAGGGGCGGTGTGGCACCATGACCCACGATTACAAACGTAACGGGACAACCACGCTTTTCGCCGCGCTCAACATCCTGGACGGTTCGGTCATCGGAACCTGCATGCCAAAGCATCGCCATCAGGAATGGATCCGGTTTCTGAATCAGATCAAACGCGCCATGCCGAAAGATAAGGAGATCCACATTATTTGCGACAACTATGCGACTCACAAACATCAGAAAGTCGTCAACTGGCTCAAGCGTAACAAGCGTTTTCATGTGCACTTCACGCCAACCAGTGCGTCGTGGCTCAACATGGTCGAGCGCTTTTTCCGGGATCTGTCCGAGCAACGACTCCGGCGTGGCGTTTTCCGCTCGGTCCCCGAGTTGATCCAGGCCGTGGAGGACTACCTCGCTCGTCACAATGAAGACCCGAAACCCTTCATCTGGACTGCAACGGCTTCCGACATCCTTGCTAAAGTCCAGCGCGGCCGGCGAAATCTTGATAAGTTACAGTCTGTTTAACGGGGACCACTAGCTTCATCACCCCCGGGGCCTCAAAATTCGCCTAAACGCCCCGCATGCGGCTCCTACGCGTGATGTATACTCAGGATTCCAATCCCTGAATTAATAACAAGAGGAACAACATCTGAAGGGCGTCGTGAAATTTCTTCGACTTGCGTTGATCTGTATCTTCTTAACACCGTCTGCTTTCGGACAGCTTACCGCCCGCAATCCGGTCGACGAACTGAAGGACCATCTGGCCCTGGCCCTAGAGGAAGCACAGAGCCCTCTCACATCCGATCAAGAGCAACAGTTGGCACTACTCATTGAAGAGCAACGTCAAGCTGCGGAGAACCTGTTCGGCGTGACGTGGGATTTCAGTCAGGGGCCACCTCAGGGTGAGCAGAGGGACCAGGCCCTGGCCGGCATTCGCTGGATGTATGACGAGTTGAAGAATGGGCTTCCCGTTTACCTGACCGAGGTGCAGAGAGTCGCATGGGAGAGTTACCAGAGTGATCAAGACGTGGAATTTTATATAGAAGAGGGTTCTGCGGGCGACGGTACCCAGAGCGGAAGAATTCAACAGATTCGCGTGACAAACAACCCGTTCAATGTCGAAACCGGCCAGGCGAGTGGAGCGGGCCTGCGTGAAATGGGTACGAAAACAGAAGTGATCGAACGCGGCGGTGTTGGAGCCTTCCACGGCAGTCTTGCATCGACATTTCAAGACGAGTCGCTGAATGCCCGTAATCCTTTCGCCCGCAATAAGCCGCCCTACTATGAACGGACTATCGACGGAAATATCAGCGGCCCCATCATTGGAGACCGCCTCTCTCTGAACTTCACGTTCAGCGACAATAAACAGGAGAACGTCGGCACTGTTAAGGCGGAAACACCGACTGGACCGTTTTCTCTGGGCGTGACCCGGCCCGTGGTGAACCGGTCTTACGAAACCCGGGGCATACTCCGGATCGCCGACGCTCACGCGTTACACATGCGTTTCCAATACGCCACCGAAGATCGTAAGAATGAAAACGTCGGTGATTTCGCATTGCCCGAACGCGCCTCGCGTACACAAACGCAGGACTACATGGTCGATCTCCGTGAAATCTGGACCCTGTCCGAGCGAACCGTCCATGACATCCGGTTTATATGGCGACAAGATCATAGCGAGACCAATCCCTTCAGTAATGCTCAAGCGATCATTGTCAAGGACGCGTTCACCGGAGGCGGGGCGCAGAATGAGCGCCGGGTGGATGGAAATGATTACGAATTGTCCAATCTGATTTACTTTGCCGGGGAAAAGGTGACCGTGCGGAGCGGATTTCAGATGTTGCACCGGAGCGAACGCTCAATCTCGGAAGACAACTTCTACGGCGAATTCACGTTTTCCGACCTTGCCAGTTACCGCGCCGGCACACCGCTGCATTATAGGGTTACGTGTTGCGATCCCTTGTTCGAATTGAGCCGCACACAGTTCAGCCTTTTTTCTCAGAACGATTTCAGACTGGCAAACACATTCACTCTGATGCTGGGTGTACGCTATCAGGGACAAACCAACATCAGCGATCGGGGTAATGTGGATCCACGGATCGGCTTTGCATACGCGCTCGGGAATGAGACTGTCATCCGAGGCGGCTTCGGTGTGTTTTCCCAGTGGGTAAATTTCAATACGATTGCGCATAGCCGTCTCGATGGGCAGCGGGTATACGAAATCCGGATCGACAATCCAGGGTGGCCGGACCCTTTCGCATCGGGCAGCATCCGGCCTCGATCCCGTCGTCAGATTGCCCCTGATATGGAAATGGCGTATTTCCCAACAGGACAAATAGGCGTGGAACGTAGTTTTTCCAACAATCTTTTTGTGACCCTGTCTTACGAGTACCTTCGAGCTTTCAAGCCAGTCCGACGACGGGACATCAATGCGCCGTTACCAGAAACGGGCATCAGGCCTAATCCCAATGAAGGCCAGGTTCTTCAATTCCAGAGCAGTGGCCGGTCAAGGTATCATCGTTTGAGGGCCTCAATGAGGCAGCGGTTCGGCATCTTCGTAGTCAATGCAGACTACAATTACGTATTCGGGATCGGTGATCAGGCAGATCGGAGGGGCTTCAGCGTGTACTCGCCTGTCGACAGTTATGACCTTAATAAGGATTGGGGTAATACAGCAAATCCGCGCCACGTCTTCAGTGCAGGCGCTAATGCCAGGTTGCCATTGGATGTCTACTTGACGACAGTCATCGAAGCACGGAGCGGTGGTTTTTACACCATCAGGACGGGGAAGGACGACAACGGGGATGGAGTGAGCAATGACCGGCCCCCCGGCGTTGTCAAAAATAGCGAGGTCGGACCGAGCTATTTCGACGTCGGCTTCAACTTCTCTAAGGCATTTGAGTTGAACTCCGGTACTGGGTTCGCCGGGCCTCAAATGAACGTCTTCGCAAATTTGAACAATGCTTTCAACATGCAACATCCAGGATTACCCAGCGGGGTCGTGACTTCTCCGTTCTTCATGCGGTCCTTTAATGCGACCTCACCGCGCACAATCGAATTTGGAATGGAATTTCAGTTTTAGAGTTCACCCTGGTCTGTTGCGTAATTTGCTGGATGCTACGGTAGACCGCAAGGAACATATCGTCGCCGGCGATGCGGTTTGCCGATACAGAATCCAATTAGCGAGCCGTTCTTAAGCAATTCCGTTCTTCAAAGAAATACGACCGCGGGAAGGCTGACAACCCTCGCGCCTTATTCTCACTTAAATGATGGCGGCCAGAGCGCAAGCACGAGGTGATTTATGGGTAATTCATGGGCGAGACGCATTCGATGAGTACGGCGAAATTTCATAAGTTGGATGGCTTGACCTTCGACAACCGTTTCACCCGCGAACTGCCTGCCGATCCGGACACTACCAACGCGCGACGTCAGGTCTATGGGGCCTGTTATTCTCGCGTTCGGCCCACTCCGGTTGCCAAACCTCGGTTGGTCGCCTATGCCCGGGAGGTTGCCGATGAACTGGATCTCACGCATGAGGATTGTGTGTCGCCGGAGTTTAGAGAAGTGTTTGCGGGCAATCGATTACTCGAGGGCATGGATCCGTACGCCACCTGTTACGGCGGTCACCAGTTTGGACAATGGGCAGGCCAGCTTGGAGACGGACGTGCAATCAACCTCGGAGAAACGGTCAGCAGCCGGGGGCAGCGGAGAACGTTACAGCTCAAGGGTGCCGGCCCCACGCCATATTCACGTACGGCTGACGGGCTGGCCGTTCTGCGCTCGTCGGTGCGGGAATTCCTGTGTAGCGAGGCGATGCATCACCTCGGAGTTCCGACTACTCGGGCTCTCAGCCTTGTGACCACTGGCGAGACGGTGATCCGTGACATGTTCTACGATGGCCGCCCCAGAGACGAGCCCGGAGCCGTCGTGTGTCGCGTCGCGCCGTCGTTTACCCGTTTCGGCAGCTTTCAGATATTTGCCGTTCGGGAAGACGCCGGCGTGCTCAAGCAACTGGTCGACTATACGATCCGCATGGACTTCCCCCATCTGGGCGAGCCGTCGGCGGCTGTCTATCTGCAGTGGTTTCGTGACGTCTGTCTGAGAACTGCCGAGATGATCGTCGAATGGATGCGAGTGGGGTTTGTTCACGGCGTCATGAACACCGACAACATGTCGATCCTCGGCCTCACGATCGACTATGGACCTTACGGTTGGCTGGAGAACTTCGACCCGAACTGGACCCCCAACACGACCGACGCCGGAGGACGTCGGTACAGGTTCGGGAATCAGCCGGAGATTGCCCATTGGAATCTGGCTCAGTTTGCCGAATCCATCCTGCCATTGGTTGGTGATGTCGAGCCGCTACAAGACGCGCTCAACGGATATGTCACCGACTTCCAGACTGGTTGGCAAGCGATGATGGCTGCGAAGTTGGGGTGGCAACGGTTCGAGCCCGACACCGACGCCGAGCTGGTTTCCGAACTGCTAGCGATCCTTGAACTGGTGGAAACCGACATGACCCTTTTCCACCGTCTGTTGGCGCTGGTCGATGTCCATTCCGCAAAGTCGACCCCCGTTCCCGACACTGCACTAATCGAACCCTTGATGGATGCCTATTATGTCCCCGATCAGTTAACCGCCGACTACCGCGCACGTCTTGGAGCATGGATCCGGTCGTACCAGGATCGTGTTCGAAAAGACGCCGTGCTTGACGATGAACGAAAGCGGCGGATGAACACAGTCAATCCCAAGTACGTGTTGCGAAACTACCTTGCCCAATTGGCCATCGACCGGGCCGAGCAGGGCGACGACTCGATGGTGCATGAACTACTGGAGTTGCTGCGGGATCCGTACAGTGAACAGCCGGATCACGAACGTCTTGCCGCAAAACGTCCGGAATGGGCACGACACCGCGAGGGTTGCTCAATGCTGTCCTGCAGTTCGTAGTCGTCGACGCCAGTAACTTGCGGTGGCGCACGGCCTCGACACGCACGGGTTTATGAGTGAACCTAAAACAGCGGTCCGTTTTTCAATTGGCGATGTCATTCAACACGAACTATTCGACTACCGGGGTGTCGTTGTCGGCGTTGATCCGCAGTTTGCAGGAACCGACGAGTGGTACGCAACCGTGGCACGTTCCAGACCGCCGAAGGATCGCCCTTGGTATCACGTATTGCCCCACGGGGCCGCACATCAGACTTATGTGGCCGACCGCAATCTCCACTCAGATCACTCTGGCCGCCCTATTGAGCATCCCTTGGTTGAAGTCTACTTCACTCACTTCATTGATGGGCGCTATGTTAGTGGGCGGATGAACTAGGCGGAAACAACCGAGTCTGTCGAGTCATACTCTAAAAGCAACAAGATGCAATCGAGGTAGTGGACCGAACCGCTATCGAGGCAACGGGTTAAAAAGGGAGCGAACACAATGGGCACAGACATTCAGGCGGCCCGACAATGGGCACAGACATTCAGGCGGCCCGACAGGGCTTGCTGAAATTCATCGCTAAGAAGGGTGACTCGATCCCCATGCGGGATCTCCACACACATAGCCTCGTCTTTTATCAAGCTGGGCATCAGGCGTTCTCGCAACTCATGGAAGGTCTTGTTGCGGACGAACTCGTCACCGTTGACGATGACGATGGAATGTTTCAGCTCACAGACAAGGGACGGGCCTCCCTCGAAAGCCAAGTCTCCTAGCCAGATTCCACTCTTTGGGCAAACAAGATGTGAGCCCCCCCAAAATCAACATCGTCCTGAACTGGTTTGAAGAGCTGAAGGAACGGGTGTCGGTGCCCTGATTCTTGAGTACAAGTCCTGTTATATCCGGTTGCCGGCCAGTGAGATTTCGTATACATCCAGCCCCTCCGGGTTGTGGACTGCCTTCAGCTATCTACCTGGGCTTGTATCTGCCGCCGTTGAGCCCCCACAGGATCGGCCGACGAAAGGACCGAATCTCAATGCTCGTCTCTATGGCCAGACGGCCCTAATGCGCCGGCACGATCATACGACGTTACCCTGACTTCGCTAACTTCCCCGTCTTGGACCGGGCGATCGCAGCCTAATCGACGGCAAAACAATAGACCAAGCCATCGCCACCCGAAGCCCGCAACTGTTCCTGGCTGCAACCTTGGCTGTCATGGGCGGAGTTCCAGGCTGCGCGGTCATGATGACCGACCCTGGCTTTTCCGTCACTGCTGCTCGTCCAGTTGTTGCAGGTCATGTCCTCGCCAGCCGGGAAGGCCGTACCGTCTAGCTGCGAGCCCGTCAGGATATCGTGCCGGTTGGGCGCATATGCACTACCGGGTATCAATCGGCCTCTTTCGTCAAGGGCGGTCGTGAAACTGATTCGATGCTCCACGCCGTGAATCTCCGCGACGCTCCGACCGATACGGCCCCCCTGAGCGTTATGCCATGGGCCTGTGCCGATGCGGTCGCGAGCGTTGACGGCATTCGGGCCTTGCGTGCTGAGGTAGGCACGCCACGTACGGCCGCCCGCACCCACTTCAGCGGCTAGGCTCTGACAGAGCGCGTCAGCCCCGTCCAAACCACCCAGGTCGGCTCCTTCGCCAGAGCCTGCACTTGCGATAAAAAAGGTCATCGGTTCAGGTTGCTGCCCTTGGGCCAGGGCTGCCCCTGAAACCAGCAAACTGAGGCAAATGACACCGAAAATAGACGCGACTCTACTCATGTCGGTTCTCCTTATTGTGAAACTGCGAGTGATCCAATGTTATCAAGCTGACGGTAAGTTCTTGATGTAAGCATGGTCGCAGTTTAGGTGTCAACGCAAAGCAGATGGCCGCCCGATACAGAAGGAGAATGATGGCCCGAAGCGGTGTTTCGTCAAAAAAAATGTTCCGCTATGAATAGCACCCGCGAGTGTGAAGGTGGAAGAAGGCACTATTCTCTGTGCCGTTCCGACACCGGAAGGCATCCCTATGAAGCTTCGGACGATGGTCAGCGATTCTTGTTCTCGATTCCGGCGCAATCCGGAAGCGAAACTATCAACGTCGGCCTGAACTGGTTTCAAGAGCTGCGCGAGCGCGTGCCGGTTCCGTAGCAGACCGTGAAAATGATTCTCAAGTCCTGAGAAATCATCTTCTCGGACATTGAGAATTGGACGTTTGTTTGAAAGTGAGGTGTTGAGTTGTAGGTGATTGTGGGTAACCAGACATGAGCCTTACGATGTTGCCAGCTTCCTGGGAGACGACCCGCCTGACGATCAGTGATGGCAATCTGGAAGAAGCCAAAATCCTGCGTCAAATCTTTAATGCCTGCTCATACGTCGAACCGTGGGATGAGACCTTTGCACCGACGGACATCCAGTCCAGCGAAGAACTTATTCGAAAAAGCTTGAGGGGTGAGAATGCGTTCAGATTGCAGACGATTCGCAACCGCCCCGGCGAAGTCATTGGATATTTTCACCTTCGACATGGGTTTCCGAAACCAGAAGTCGTTTGGGTGTCCATGGCGGTGATTCACCCGGATCACCAGCGAAACGGTATCGGCACCGAGGTGTTCGAAGGTGTCATCAGGGAACTCCGTAGATATTTTCACCTTCGACATGGGTTTCCGAAACCAGAAGTCGTTTGGGTGTCCATGGCGGTGATTCACCCGGATCACCAGCGAAACGGTATCGGCACCGAGGTGTTCGAAGGTGTCATCAGGGAACTCCGTAGCCTTGGGAATTATCAATCCACCTGTACCTGAAGAACTGGCCAGCATTACGAACTTGGTTAAAGCTCGGATTTCGCACGATCGTAGAGTATCGGGGCGACGAAGTTTTCATTAAGGAGGGTCATGCCAGCCTGATTCTTGAACGCCAACTTGACAGGGCTGGCTGACAAAGCAACGAAGCTGGCAGTCGACAAAGGCGGCGTATACCGAACGCCGAAAGTGGATGGATAACGCCATGTTTCTATCGGAGATGATCCGGGGCATGTCGGATAGAACGGTTTGAAGTGAGCCGCTGGCGCGGCCGGGGGCGGAAACGCGGAGCTGAACATCGCCCCGGTCGGCTCGTCCGAACCCTGATACGCCCATTATCTGGAATGCAGATGTGTGGTTGGGAGATTATTGTAAATCGATCCCATTTCGCGGTTGGCCACAACCCCTCCGGCAGTGTTCCTGAATTGCGGAAACGACCCGGCTTTGTGCTTGACAAGCCGGACCATGGATTCAATAATCGGCCGCAATAAGAGGGGTTTTTATTCAAACTGCGCTTCCGAGCGTGCCAAGGTAAAGGGCAGAACGGGGTTTAGCTAATGAGGCAGTGCCCGATTTCACTCATTCGACGCGTGTCCGCATTGGGTGCGGTGGTCATGGTGGCCACGCTTGCTGCGGCACAGCAGAGCGCCCCCCCCGATTTGACCGGCCTTTACCTGTCGTTTCCAGGTGGGGGTACCCAGCCGGACGGGGACTTGACCTCCAGGCTCGTTTCAGGAAGCGAGTTGATTCTGACCCCTTACGGCGCGGATCGCTATCGGAATATGGATGTGGGCCCGGGGGATCCGGGAGCGCAGTGCCTGCCAGGAGGGCCGCTGCGCGGACTGTGGGGACTCGGGAACCCATTCCTGATCGTCCAACACCCGAATATCATCGTCATCAACTTCGAGACCCAGGGCGGCCCCCGCTTGATTTACACGGACGGCCGGGACCACCCCGGAGATATTCATGAACATCCGGAATTCTTTGGTAATTCAATCGGACGATGGGAGGGAGACACACTCGTCGTAGACACGATCGCTGTGGACGAACGGATCTGGCTTGACCCCTCCGGCCACGAGCACAGCGATCAACTGCGCATTACCGAGCGGTTCACGAAGACCGGTCCGAATACGATTGCGTGGGAAGCGACGATCGAGGACCCCGTGTTTTTCGTTCAACCGTTCACGGTCAGCCGGACTTTCGAACGGCAGATCGGCGAGCGCCGCGACCGTATGCTGTCGTTTTCTTGCGTGGACAACGAGAACGATCTGGATTACATGGTGCCTGAAAAGGGAGGGACTGGGCACCCGCTGATGATGGGTACCGACGGCAGTGTGACCCGGTGGGACCGTCCCGATCCTTTTCAGTGAAGGCTCAGGCGTTGGAGGCTTGACGACGGGGCATGCGGGATTCGCGCTGCGACTCACAGGCCGTCGTCCGAACCGACAAAGACTTCCCGGCCATCGGCGAAGGTCACCCTCCTGCCGTTGATGTGGTTTAGCCCCGGCATTCGCGCCAGGAAACCCGTAACGGTTATTTCATTTCCGATCTGTAGCGAATCCTTGCTTACTCCGCTTCTGTAGAAGCCATTCACCGACCCGTTTTCGATGGCGTAGTTCGTCACGTTCCCAGCCTCATTCGTCACATCGATATAGAAATAGATGTGGGGGTTCTTCCACTCTACCCTCGTGACCGCCCCCGTTACCGTGATCGGCTTGTTGGAATCGTACTTTGCCGAGGCATTGTGGTGGGCTGACGCTGAACCCACTGTCATGACACAGAGAAATACTCCAAGCAAGAAACGTGACATCTTTACACCCCCGGACCTTTGAGTTCTCAATCGAATAATTTGTCGAAGCATAAGAGCAACCCGTTGGGCCTGTCAAGGTCAGAAACTGGTTCCAGCGCCTGCGTGTTTAGCCGGTGGAACCGGGTTGAGAGCGAGTGGCGGATAAGCGGTTCATCGCGCCAAGCAAAGCTTGGGAAAGGGGAATTCGATGTGAGCCGATGAAACCTTTCGAAAGGAATCTAACTGGTGACAGTCCAGTCCGGCCAAAGCCGTAGCGGGCAGGCCGGTAGCGAGTCTTGCCTGCGGCGGGTGACCGGCGGGAGAGAAGCGTAGACAGCGAGGGAGTGGGCCGCGAGGATTCAGCTCCGAAATTTATCAGGTTGCGGATGCCGAAACTTTTGTTTTGGTCGAAGGCTGTATCCGGATGACCGATACGCTAGCTTGTCGGGAGCCGCCGGAGTCTCTAGCCCGGGGCACGCTTCCACAGGGATTCCTATGAAACTCCAGAATCTAGTGCCTCATTCTCGACCAGGGAATAGCCAAACTCTTTGGCACGGCGGGACAGGTTGTGGAGGCGGATAAGCGGTACAAGCAGGGTCTGACGACTATGGCAAAACCACGCGCTTGCATCAACATCGTCCTGAACTGGTTTGAAGAACTGAAGGAACGGGTGCCGGTTCCCTGATTTTGAGGGTCAATTCCTGATATATCCTCTTCCCAGAGGTTGAGATCCTACCTGCTGAGTAAATGGCCCACATAACTGTAATTCCCTACGCTCGTGATACTCTTCCGGCAAGTATTCCAACTTCGACTACGTCTTTTTAGATCAAGGGCAGCAAGCACCTCACACTGGTTATGAGGACAACGAGATGAAGTTTTCGCTCCCCCACAAACGAGCTGTCGTTGGCCATTCGCTCACTGTGAAAGTCCAAGCGGAGGGGGATTAACGGATCACCCTAAACAGCTCTAATAGAGAATACAAAAGAGGGTGTACGAAGGGCCAACACCCACCCCCGGGGCCAAATGGTTCTAGGCGAGGTTCGCAGGTGAGAGTGGTTTGTTTCCTGCCACAGTTTCTGCCACAGAATAGCCCAAGCAGCAGGTAAAACGAGGTGACACCAACCAGCTAAACGTTTGAGAGGGAAGAGCGAGCCATTATCAACTTGGTTTTCGAGACCACCGCCTTCGACCGCTCGGCCATTCCTCCGTGGGGACAGCTTATCACGTAAGGCGTCTGTTTTCTGTTACTTAATCGTTACCTTCAAACGACGTCACATGACGAGGTCATTAATTAGGCGATCTGTTTCATTCATTGTTTATTGAATCCCGCGGGTTTGATACTTTGCCTGATTAAACCCGATCATATTCCATTCAATTGAAATTATTACAAGAGGTATTCACTTGGCTGAAGTCACGGTTTCGACCGGCAACCTGATCTCGTATCACGACAGCGGCAACGGCACGCCGATCCTGTTTTTGCACAGCTTTGGTCATAACAAGAATATGTGGTTTCCGCAGCTCACGCATTTCGTCGAGCTCGGCTATCGCGTCATCGCGCCAGACATGCCGGGCCACGGCAACTCGGCCTTCGATCCCGGCAATCATACTGTCGATGCAATCGGCGGCATGTACGGAGAATTTCTCGACCAGCTCGGCGTCGGCAAAGCGATCGTGGTGGGTATTTCCATTGGCGGTTACATTGCGCTGCGCATGTGGGCGCGCCGTCCGGAGCAGATATCGGGCCTGGTTATGATCTGCAGCAAGGCCGACGCCGACAGCGATGAGATCAAGGAAAGGCGCCGGGCCCAGATTGAGAATATTCATACGAACGGCCTCGAGAACTTCGTTATTACGGGCGCACCCAAACGGGTCGCGCCAAAGACCGCTCGCGATCGGCCCTGGATCGTCGACTGGATCAAGATGATGAACTTTACCGTCAGTGCCGAGGCCAACGCGGCCACACTCGAGGCTATGGCGATCAAAGAAGACGATACCGAGACATTGCAGACGATCGACGTGCCGGCGCTGATCCTCTCGGGCAGTGACGATATCTTCATTCCCAAAGACTCGCCGCATAGTCTCAATAACGGCATCAAAAACTCGGTGCATCATGTCATCCAGGATGCCGGGCATGTCGCAAACCTGGAAAATCCGACTGCGGTAAACGAGTACATCGAAGATTTTCTAAAAACATTATGATATTAGCTGTAGCCGGTTAAGCAGAACGAGGTGCACTTTGAAACTGCTCACGTTTACGACCACACAACATTCGGCCCGGAAACTCGGCGCACATTTCGAAGGCAATATGATTGTCGACCTGGCTCGCGCCTACGAGGTGTATTGCGATGCGCGAGCACCGGATTGGTTTGACTCGGTTAGCAATCTGCTGAAAGGCGGCGACCGCGCGATGGCGCTGGCGCAGGAGATTCACGATCTCGCAAGCGGTAAAACCATTGCCGACGACTCCGTATTCCTGAGCATGGACGACATTGTCTTTCATCCGCCCGCGGGGGACAGCGCAAAGATTCTTTGCGTGACCATGAACTACAGCTCCCATGCCAAGGCGAGCGGTACTAAGCAATCCACCGAGCCCTATTTCTTTGTCAAGATGCCAACGCTGATGACGCCGCATCGGGCACCGATCTGCCACTCGAAAACGTCTGAGAAGCATGACAGCGAAATCGAACTCGCCGTCATTATCGGCAAACGTGGCAAATACATCTCCCGCGACGATGCATTTGACTACATTGCCGGCTACGCGATTATTAATGACTTCAGTTTCCGCGATCGCCGATCGCTGTCTGAAGACCCTAATTCAGCGCGGCTGCACTGGTTTACGCTGAAAAACCTCGACAACGCGGCTCCGATCGGTCCGTGGCTCGTGACCAAGGACGAGATTCCTGACCCGTACGATCTGGAGATCACCTTGACGCTGGATAATGAGCCCGAGCTCAAACAAAGCGCCTCGACAGAGGGCATGATGCACAGAATCGAGGATCTCGTCATGTACGCGTCCAACGGACTGACGCTGGAACCCGGCGATGTTATCGCCACGGGCACACCGCATGATGTAGCGTTCGGCCAGCAACGTTTCCTGCAAGACGGCGATATTCTCCGCGCCGAGATTTCAAAGATCGGCGCCCTTGTTAATCCGATCCGGAGCGAGGATTGAGGCGATGAGCGCTACACCCGAACTCTCTCGAGAAGCTTTCATTGAGGACCTGATTGCCAACAATTTCACGACGTATTTTGTCGCGACGCACTGGAAGTCCGCTAACAGCAATCCGGCATTTCGTTTCACACCAAGCCCCGTCAGCATCGCCGTGCCCTATTCCTGGTCGTATAGCGATGCCAGGCAACGGCTGATGAGCCTGAGTTCACTTCTGACTACGGAAGAGGCCGAACGGCGAAACATTAATTTTGTAAATCCAGCGCTTAAGGACTTCATGCCCGCCGCTGCATTACCGACGTTGCGCGGCGGTATTCAGTTGTTGTTACCCGATGAACAGGCGTACTCGCATCGGCACACCGCGAATGCATTCCGCCTGGTTTTCGAGGCATCCGAGTCCGGCGCGTACACCAACGTCGGAGGTAATCGGCTACCAATGTCGATGGGTGACTTGATACTGACACCCAACTGGACCTGGCACGACCATCACAATGAAGGTGATGCCCGCGTCATCTGGTACGACGGTCTCGATGTGCCCCTGGCGCATTGGATTGGAGGCGTGTTTGCTGAAGAGATGCTTGACGTGACAGGCGAGAAGCACCAGGCAATCACGCACGAGGCGAATGCCGTAACGGACAATTTCGGCCCGGGCATGATCCATCGCAAGAAAATGTCCCCGGACAATATTCCGGCATCCAACAATCCCCTGATTTATTATCCCTACAGCAAGGCGCGGGCCTCGCTCGCCGACCTGGCTGCGCAAGGTGCCGGGGATCCGCACGAGGGCGTAGTCGTCGAGTACGTGAACCCGGTGACCGGTGGCCCGACTTTCCCCACCATGGGGACATCGCTACGACTGATTAAGGAACAGTCAACTGTCGAGGCAATGCACAGAACGGAAAACATATTATTCATTACGATGGAAGGGTCGGTGACCTTTCATCTTCCCGACGGTGAAAAGTTCACAACCGAACCGCATGACGTCACCGCAATGCCATCGTGGGTGCCGTACAGCATCACCAACAAAAGCGATACACCGGCCGTGCTGTTTTCACAGACTGACCGCCCGGTATTTGAAGCGCTAGGGTTTTATCGGGAACAGAAAGTCCGAGTCACATTTACAGAGTTGAGCTAAATCAGGCGTAATCAGGAGGCCGCCGGTGAGATCTTGGATTCTCCAGAAGGTCACCGGCAACGGCGGCACGGTGGACTTCATGATGCAGGAGACCGCTAAATGCCCTAACTGCAAGCAAACACTGACTGATAAGACCCTGATCGAGCCAAAGTGATTCTCAACGTCCGACAAAATCGTTTATCAGGACCTGAGAATTTGAGTTGAGCTTCTGATTGCTTACAAACCCCTCCCTTAGTATTCTTTACCGAGTTTTTCACGGTTCAACTAGCAACACACTATAACGATGGAATCCGGCACCAAACTCGGCCACTACGAGATCCTCTCTCCGCTCGGCAAAGGCGGTATGGGGAAAGTGTGGAAGACCAATCAATCCGGGCAACGTTGGAGGTGTCTGGTCCGACGGTGGGTTACGGCGGCTTTGCGCCGTATGCTAGGAGCATTACGGAAGCGTGCGGTCCGGGAGAGACGTAACGGCAACGATAATCGAGCTGCGTTGACAGATACTCTAGATGGTTCTATTTTGAGGCAATCCACTCGATCCCGATGACTGATAGGGTAAATTTTGTGGAGATCTACGTCGGCATCTCTTCGGGAGCATGGAACGATGGACTGGGACACGGCTCCTGGTTCTAAGGCCAGTCTCGTAGTTGGAACCTTTTTTCAAATAGGGGGCTATGATGAAGAAGCTGGGCACATTTTTCGCCTTGGTCGCGGGCATGGCGATCATCGCCGGGCCGCTATTCGCACATCACGGTACGGGAATTTCGTACGAATTGGACGCGCCACTCCTCACGATGAAGGGCACAGTCACGGAATTTGCGTGGCGTAATCCTCATGTGACAATTTTTCTCGACGTAACGGAGGACAACGGCGATGTCGTTAGTTGGGCATTCGAACACAGCAACATAGCCAATCTAGCCAGGCAGGGGTATCACAGGAATACGTTGCAGGCTGGCCAAGAAGTCACCGTCGTTGGCCATCCTTCGAAATCAGGCGCGCCCGTTGGGCTTACGGTAGATGTCATACTTGCCGACGGGAGCAAAATACTCCAGAGGAGACAGGCGGGCGCTCCTCCTAGAAACTAAAAATTGAGGACGCGACGCAGAGAGTTGCGTAGGAGGATCAGAATGCCGAATCTTTTCGTGGGCGTGCTGCTGTGGGTACTTTTTCTTCCGTCGCCAGCGTTCTCCGGCCACCCGGAGGGACAAGAACCGGGAACCGAGGGAGCTGCGAGTCAATTCGATCCACGTGATTTTTCGGGAATCTATATGCGGCGGGGCGGAGACCGTGGCCTTAGCGCGGATATTCCTCCCATGACGCCGGAAGGTGAGGCAAGGCTCGACGACAACAGACCTGCCCGCGGAATCCCATTAGGCGACCCGCTGAACGGGGAACATCCCGGCCGCGCGAGGGCCGTTGTACCTGCGCTTTCAAACGATCCCATGATGGAGTGTAATCCGCAGGGTTTTCCTCGCCTCCTTCTCGATCCGGAGCTCGTCGAATTCGCTCACCTTGAGAGGCGGCTTCTGCAAATCTTCAACTGGGAAAACAGGATGCGCGAAGTCTGGCTGGACGGGCGAGAAGTGCCTTCGGGTGAGAACCTTGATAACCTGGGGCTGGCGTGGTACGGACACTCGGTTGGCGAATGGCAGGGAGACACCCTGGTTGTCCACACGGTCGGTCTTGATGATAGAGCGTGGGTCGATATCTTCGGTTTTCCGAAGAGCTCCGAAGCACGATTTGAAGAGCGCTACAGGAGGATCGACGCCGATACGATAGAGCTACAAATTACGATGTATGACCCGAAGTACTACACAGAGCCTTGGGTGTCCGACACGAAGATTTTCGAGCGGCAGCCTGCCGAGAGTTACACGTTCTTTGGGTGGTCGGGCTTGTTCTCCGGGATTATAGACGGAATCTGCGCGCCGATGAACGAGGTCGATGACTTCAACTCCAGAGTTCGAGATCCTGCGGGCCTGGGTGCCCAGTGATCGCGATAGAGACCAGAAGGGGTTGAGGAGACACGGGGAATTTCACCCCGAGTAACGGGTCGCCGGAAGCGATCCGCAAGATTGCCGACATCCGGGCCTGCCCTCCCGCGCAACATCGTCCTCAACTGGTTTGAAGAACTGAAGGCGCGGGTGCCGGTACCTTGATTTTCAAGGTCAAGTCCTGAGAAATCATCTTGTCGGACGTTGAGAATTCACATCTCTGAATAGAAACAACCGAGTCCGACAGTCATCCCTTAAAACCAACAACTTAACGGCGAGATGTTGGAGCAAGTCGCTATCGAGTGGGTCTGACGTGGATTACGGGCTGTCAGGAGTTCGCGAAGTGCCCCAGGGAGGTTATGGAGAAGACGTGGAAGGAATAGTATGACTTAAAAACCGCTTCTTAGCAAAACGGCGCTTTTGTCCGAATTATTTTGACAACGTACAGTACTCGGACACGGGGCATGTTCGGATACATTGAAATTCTGATAGCCTCTTGGAACAATGTCAAAATGGTTGATTCCAGTCCTGGTTATCCCGGTTATTACAGTGACCGTGATATGGCTTCTCGATCCAGGCTCGTCAGAAGATTTAGCGGCTGGTAGTCCGGAAGCCCGAATCGTTACGTATTTGGACGAGAATATCGCGCCAGGCCGGTTTGTGCTGGTCACGGACTTGTACAACAACGTCTTCACGACTCCCGAGGAGCGTGAGGCATTGCAACGGCTCTACGACTCTTTGTTTGAGCTCCCAGCTTTCGCTGCCCAGGTCTACATTGAGACTGGCCGCATACCGACAGCTCAGGACATATCGGACCACTTTGGTTTTCAGGTTCCCGGGACAACGATTGTGCTTCTTCGTGTCTTGGAATCCGATCCCCGCATTCCACCGTTTTTTGAGCGCGATCTCACTACGGGAGAAATCACACAAATCGACGTGGATGCCATCGCGGCTCACGATCGTTTTGGGCGGGCGCTTCGGAATTAGCATTCTGTATGGATGTCCTGACTCATCTCCTAGCTGCCACTTCCCACGGCCACAAAAGTCTTTGGCTGGAAGATATCCTTCGGTAAGCTTAGGGATCGCACCGCAGTATGCACGCGGAGCAACCGCGAAAACTCGTGTCACGAATCAGAGGAGTTAAACAATGCGTTTAGGATTCTCTCTCGCAGTCGGCGTGAGCGTTCTCGCGCTGTCGCTTTTGGCCGTTCCGGCGATTGCCCACCACGGTTGGGGCGGAAACCAGAGCGAGGAATTTGAAATCACGGGCACACTTCACAGGGCCGTGAGCCTTGCCGGACCGCACGCGACAATGCAGTTGATGGTCGAAGGCCAGGTGTGGGACGTCACTTTGGCACCGCCCGCTCGCACCAGTCGTTCGGGCCTGACTGAAGACATCATTCCGGTCGGGGCCGAGGTCACGCTACATGGTCACCGCAACCGCACGAGGTTCGAGGTCAAGACCGAACGTGTGATGTGGAACGGGCAGACGTTCGCCGTATATCCCAACCGCCAGTAAATTACTAATTGATGGTGTGGCTGGAAGTCGCCACCTTCGACCACGCCATCTTACTCTTGCCAGACCGACCCGTAGGTGCGCTTCGCACCGCAAGTCTGACAAGCCCAAATCTCGGCCAGGATTAGCCTCTCATTATTGGCGAATCGGAAAACGATTCGGGCGAAAGTCAGATTATCGTTGTTCAGAACTGTTACGAAAATATGGTGTAAGTCCCTCAGGATCAGTCCAGGCGTTTCGGGCCCTCTTCCGCAGTATCGGGAGCGCGAAACTGCTTATTTTCATCATTCGCCGGGTGAGCCACACTCATGAAGTCTGGTTTGAAGAACTGACCGAACGGGTGCCGGTGCCATAGTTTTTGAGTTCAAGTCCTGTTAAATCGCAGTATGAAAGGACGCCCCTAGACCCAAAACAAGCGCATAACCAGTCCGCCGAGGCCCAGTTCGCGCCGATAGAATTCGAGGCATAGAATCCCGTTCCCGGATGGCCTGTTCCAGGTATCGAGTTTCTGTTGAATCTGTTTCAGTTCAGCCTCGCTGGTGTTGGACGGTTGACAGAAACCGGGACCTCGATCGCCCGGGCTCAGAGTCATGATCGGGTCAACATCGCAGAGGCTGACGCAACACATCCACCCCGCGGAACAAGACCGGCAACCACCGGTTCCAGGCCAGGATCCGGAACAGAATGCGCCGCCCGGTGCGCACGAGTTGGCACGGCACAAGCATGAAAGCGTTCAAGAAGGTTTTGAACTCCATGCGCAGCACGGTTTGCTTCTCAGCCTGATATTTTTGGCCCCAACGTCCGGTTTCGGGAAGCAGCAATGCAAACCACGCTTTCAGTGTCCAGGCCAGTGACGCGATCACCATGTAGGCCCAGTTGCTGGTCTGATCTCCGACCGGCATCCGCAACGCCTGAACGCCGTTCTTCAACTGCTCAATGAGATTCTCCTGATTGCACCGTTGATTGGCACGCATCACAATCTGGTCGGCCGGATCCGAACGGTTGGTAATGTAGAAGAAGTACCGGATGTCGTCAAACAACACCTGCTCTCCTTTGGCCACCGACAGATTCTTCCGCACCACGACGACACGGTAGTCCCGATCGCAGGCTCCGGGTCGATACCGAAACTCGGCCACATCCTCACCCTGCAAGCGGATATTGTCGAAACCGCGCTGCCGAACGATCTCTTCCTTCACGTTGTCGGGACGTTGGCGCGGTTCGGTCGCCACGTCGTATTTCGCGGGCCGTTCCAGGCGCTTCCACTGGCGCGGCTCCAGTTCATCGGCCCGGGCCTTCAGGTTCGCCATCGCGTCAATCCCGAATATGAAACCCACCTGCTGGTCGTCCCATCCGTCCAGATGCCGGGTCTGGCTGAAGTCCGTGTCCCCGCGCAGCAGGATCTGGCGAAACCCCGCATGCCGGCACAATGCGATGGCTTGGTCGAACCGGACCGCGGCTCCTTCATGCGACGGCCGGTTGCCGCTACGATTGACCAGATACAGCGGTTCGGCGGTGTTGGCCAGCGAGATCATCAGCGGGTGATATCCCCACGTCCCGTCGTAGGCCACGTCCATCCCTTGCTTGCATTCCCCCGTGGTTTCGGCCAGTGTCCCGTCCGCGTCCAACACCGCTTCTTCGAAAAACGCCGCCGGTTGCTGTCGCCAGACTCCGAGCCGGACTTGATTGGTTGCCTCCATCAGACACTCCACGTCGTCGGCCTCGAATCTTCGGCAGAAGTCTCCCGCCGTCGTCGGATCCGGAATCCGTTGCGCTCCCAGCGCATCCAGATACACCGCATCGTTGCGCCGCAGTTCGATGTCTTCCAGGCACGTTCCTCCGCTCAAGGCGTTGTAGGCGATGTTCAGCACGTGATCCGACTCGTGATACGGCAGGTGCCGCTTCAACACATGCACGCCCTTGTCGATGGCTTCGATCAGCCCGGTCCGCCGCGCCACCCGTTGCATCGTCCCGATACCACCAACCGATGTGCCCCGCGTCCGCTCTCCCATCTCGTACTGAATGTTGCTCGCCGAAAACATCGGCTCTACCTGATCCGTCCAATGCCGGTCCCCAAGCCGACGTTCGATTCGCCGCTTGCGGTTCCTCATGTTCTTGCGCGTATAATCGTTCATCTGAAATGCCTCCTTTTCCGAAGAATCTGTTCAAGGTTTTTTTCGCACGGAGAGGGGGCATTTCGGGTACTTCCGCTCTTATTGCACTATCATTTCCTCGTCAATCACGCTTGTTCAGGGCCTAGACTGGGGGTTGTTGAGAGAAGACTCACTCAACAACCTGATCAACGTATACAGCGTTGATCCCAGAAAAGGAGCGTTCGAGATGAAACAAGACAAGTATATGGGTATGGATGTGCACCAGGCAACGACGGTGGTTGCGGTGAGAGACGGGAGCGGCAAACTGGTGTTTGAAACGATCGTGGAAACCGAGGCGGGGAGTATCACACGGCTGCTGGAGGGATTGAGTGGGCCGATGCACGTGGGGTTGGAGGAGACCACGCAAGCGGGCTGGTTATCGGAAGTGATCCGGCCGTGGGTGAGCGAGGTGGTGGTGTGCGATCCGCGACAGAACAAGTGGATGCAAGAAGGGTCGAAGGGGGATAAGCCGGATGCGCGGAAGCTGGCCGAGCTGTTGCGGGTGGGACTGTTGCGCTCGGTGTATCACGGCCATGAAGCGACGCGAGAATTGAAGCAACTGGTGCAGGCCTATGACACGTTCCAGTTGGACACGCAACGGGTGATGTCGCGGATCAAAGCGATATACCGGGGACGGGGGATCCCGACACCGAAGGACGGAGTCTATCGGCCGAGTCAGCGCGAACAGTGGTTGGAGAAGCTGACCGAGCCGGGGATGAGGCAGCGCGCCCGATGGTTGTATGCGGAACTGGACCAGGTCCAGTTGCTGCGGAAACAATCCAGAAAAGCGGTGCGAGTGGAGGGCCGGCACCATGAGGCGGTGAAACTGCTCGAGACCATTCCACAACTGGGACCGGTTCGGGCGGCACAGATCGTCGCCATCGTGGACACGCCGTACCGATTCCGCACGACACCGCAGTTCTGGAGCTACAGTGGCCTGGGTGTGGTGACCCACATGAGCGCGGAGTATGAGATGCAGAGTGGACGTGTGGTGCGACGGAGGAAACCGGTGGCCACACGCGGATTGAATGCGAACTGCAACCGGCGATTGAAGTCGGTGTTCTTCTCAGCCGCGGCATCGGGAAAACAAAGCGAGCCGTATCGGATTTATCTGGAGAGTCTCCAGATGCGTGGGATGCGGGAGGAAATGGCGCGGGTCACTCTGGCCCGTAAGATCGCCGCACTGGTGCTGACGCTTTGGAAGAAAGGAGAATCGTTCGATCCAAAGAAACTGAGCTGGATGACAACATAAGCCGTTTCGATCCGTGACCGGTAGAGCCGTACTGAGTCGTTAGACGGAGTCGGAACAACTGAGGATCGAGGGTGAGGATCTGCACAAGATGTGGTCCCTGGATACGTCCAGAGGACACTTTTAAATCTCTATCCCCCCTCGCACGACCTGAAACAGCGATAGCCTTCGAGGCTCAGATAGATCCATGGTCGGCACATGCCGTCCCATATGCTGTTCAGTTTCTGAATCGACCGTCTTAAAGATGTACGATTTCGCTCCGGATTGCCGGAACCAGGGCTTCACATAACGGTAGAGGGGCTGGCTGTCACGACAAAAGTGTCCGTCTGGCCGGCCATCGGGGAGCTGTTTCTCTTGACATCCCCTTTCATAGATCATCTTGTCGGACCTTGAGATTCCCACCGTCGGAAAGACACGCGCCATTGCATCCCCTAATTCGTCCATTTCCAGTGTTTAACTGGTTCGCCGATCAGATAGATGCTTTCGGATCAATTCCGCAATGCCATTAGGAGAACTTCCATATGACCGACTTGAGCCTCTCGTTCGCCACTATCTTTCAACGGAGGAGGACGAATCGACAGCCGAACTGATTCAGCGAATGCGAGCTGCCAAGAGACGTGGTTGGCTCACGCGGTCGGAACTCGAGGCAGTATGCTATTGGAAATCGCCAAGGGTAATCGGGCATATTCGGGCGAACACGCCGGGGCAGATCCGCTCCGCCACTAGGGTCGCTCTTCGCACTCGAAGTGAACGCCTCCGACTTGAAAACCTCACCCAACTAAAAGGCGTGTCGGTTCCCATGGCCTCAGCGGTCCTCATGCTGCTAAATCCTAAACGCTACGGTGTGATCGACATCAGAGTTTGGCAGTTGCTGCACGAATTGGGAACAATCAAACAGAACGCATCAGGTGTCGGCTTTGGGTTCAACAACTGGTACCAATATCTGATGATAATTCGATATCTCGCAAAGAAACTTAACGTCACGGCACGGAATATCGAACGGGCACTCTTCCTGGCACACCAAGGAGAATCAACAGGGCCGGTTATACAAGTAGATCACCTGTTCGACGAGGTGAACCACAGCCTATTGAGTCGTCGAATCTGGAACGAAAAAGAGAGGTCAAGTCCTGACAAATCATCTTCTCGGACGTTGAGATTTCATTGCCTGCTATCCCACTCCTTCTATAGACTGCCCCTAGTATTACTATGTTATGTAGAATCGAAGTAAAGTTTCCTGAATTTACTGCCGCAACACGTGCAGGAGCCTGTCGACCTCACCAGCCAGGGCCGGATCACCCGGAGAATCCGTTCCCAGGTGACACCAGAAGTTTTTTTTGGTGCGCAGGTAAACGGTGAGAATGAACAAGTAGGCAATGGCGGCCAACACCAGATGGTGGTGAAAGCCTCGCCAGGAACGACCTTCGAAGTGATCCAGGCCTAAATCATCCTTTGAGCGCTGGAAGTATTGCTCGATCTGCCAACGTGAGCGACTCAATTTGAGACATCGGGCTCGTCTGGGCGCTGTGTGGAAGTGCGCGAGATAGTAATGGTATGGCTCCGCATCGCCAGCCGGCCAGTCCACCACTAACCAGATCTGTTCGATGGATCCGTTCTGATGACGGAGGTTGTGCTGCAGGAACACTTCAAGCCATGCGATGCGTGTGGTACGGGTTTGACCGCCGGCTGTGGTCCAGGAGCAATCCTTCCATTGTTTGGAAGAGAGACTGGCCGCCAGCTGCTTTAACGTTTGTGACGGCGGCGTCCCCGGCACGACATGGCGCCGTTTCTGTTTCATGACCGTCTGAACTTCATGATCCCAGCCTTTGTGCTTGCCCGGATCCACCTGCAGAAAGAACTCCAGATTCAGATCGCGGAGGCGCTTGCGAAACCGCGCGTTGTCTCCGTAGACGGCGTCTGCCAGAACCGGAGCCGCCGGAATCCCATCCCGCAGAAGATGCTCCATCAGTTCCACCGCGATCATGGGCTTCGTGGCGAAGGGGATGTCTTCGGGGACCCCCACCTGGTGACACCGTGCGCGATCACCGGCCCAGATTTCCGGCAGGTAGAGGCGACCGGCTACAGGCGCCGCGATCCACCCGTCGCTGACCGCCACCTCCACACTCACCTGGCAGTTGGCTTTTTTACCCACTGCACCACAATACTGACGCGCCACGCCAACCGAGTGCCGACCCTGTTTCAGCCAGCCGGTTTCGTCCACGATCCATGCTTCGATCGGTTCCAGGCTTGGAATCACTTCGCGACGTATGGCCGTCCACATCGCCTCGTCACTCCATGGACTATCGGTGACGAACTGCTGCAGGCTTTGCGAATTCACCCCCAGCCGCTCCGCCATGGGTTCGATCGACTTGCGTTGGCCCGGGATCAGCAGGCCTTCGATATATCGTGTCGCCGCAACGCGCCGCTCTGTCCGTCCTACCGTCGCCGTCAGCGAGGTCATAAACCCGGTGAATTCCCTGACGCTGTTCTTCCAGATCTTCTGATTCCATTCCATGACCACATCGTAATTCACAAGTCACGGAATCACAAGATTTACTTAACATAGTAATACTAGGAGCCTGCGCGGCAGAAGGACCGAAATTGGGCGGATAAAGATCGAAGATAGGTCATGGCACGAACCTATCGGACTTATCGCCCAGAACAAACACTGCTGATACCACCGTCGTTGAGAGATTGGTTGGCCGAAGATCACCTGTCGTACTTCATATCGGACGTGGTGGACGCGATGGATTTGAGCGCGTTCGAACAGCGGTATGGAACCGACGGTCCGGGCAATCAGGCGTTTGATCCGCGGATGATGGTGAAGGTGTTGATTTATGGGTACGCGACCGGAGTGTTCTCGTCCAGGAAGATCGCGGCGAAGTTGACCGACGACGTGGCGTTCCGGATGTTGGGAGCGGAGAACTTTCCGGCGCACCGAACGATCTCGGATTTTCGCAAACTGCATCTTGAGGAGTTCGGAAACCTGTTTGTGCAAGTGGTGATGATGGCGCGGGAAGCGGGACTGGTGAAGATGGGAACCGTGGCGGTGGACGGGACCAAGATGCGGGCGAATGCAAGCAAACGCAAAGCGATGAGCTATGAACGGATGAAGAAGCAGGAGACCGAATTGGGTGAACAGATTCGGGATCTGTTGAACCGGGCCGAGGCGACCGATGAGGACGAAGACCAGCGATACGGCAAGGACCGGCGCGGAGACGAACTGCCCGAGGGGTTGTCGACCCGCAAGAAGCGATTGGCCACGATACAGGCGGCCATGAAGCGGCTCGAAGAACGTCAGATGGCCGCGGACAAGGAAGCGGGACGGAACACCAAAGATCACAAACCCGGATGCGGAAAGAAGCCATTCAAACGTCCCATGGGGGAACCTAAACCTACGGCCCAGGACAACTTCACCGACCCGGAAAGCCGGATCATGAAGACCTCCACCGAAGGGTTCCAGCAATGCTACAACGCGCAAGCGGTGGTGGATTTCCAGGCCCGGATCATCGTGGCAACAACGGTGACTGACAATGCATCGGATGTGGGGCAGTTGGAACCCACGCTGGATGCGTTGAGCGACAATCTGGGGGAGCGTCCCGACCGCGTACTGGCCGATGCGGGATATCGATCCGAGTCAAATCTGGGGATGTTGGAACAACGTCAGATTGACGGGTATGTGGCGATGGGTCGCGAGAAGGATCTCGCCCGTGCCCCACTCCCACCCAAAGACACCGCTGTTGGTCGGATGATGAGAAAGATGAAAACCAAGCGTGGGCGTGACCGCTACCGGGCCCGAAAGCACATTGGTGAGCCGCCCTTCGGGTGGATCAAGTCGCTGCTCGGATTCCGACAGTTCAGTCTACGCGGTTTGGACAACGTGACCGGGGAGTGGAATCTGGTCACTCTGGCGGTGAACTTACGACGGATGAATGGGAAGATCGAATGGGCATAATCCGGAAAACCGCAACCCGGCAGACCCGATACACGGCCAATTGGGGGGTGTCCGTACAACTCTGAATTCGTCGTATCGGAAGAATCGGTCGGTTCTCCTCCGAAGACCCTCTCAAATCCCAATCAATCCGAGTTCTTTGCGCTCTGCCGCGCAGACTCCTAGCCTTCTAAACACTGTTCTGGCAACCCGTAATTATGGAATCTGGCACCAAACTCGGCCATTACGAGATCTCAACGCTCTTGGGTAAGGGTGGAATGGGCGAAGTGTGGCGTGCCAAGGACACGAAGCTCGGGCGTGAAGTTGCTATCAAGACGCTGCCTGAAGAGTTTGCCAAAGATGCAGATCGTCTCGCACGTTTTGAACGTGAAGCTAGATTACTGGCCTCTCTAAATCATCCCCACATTGCAGCGATTCATGGTTTCGAGGAAGACAACGGCACTCCCTTTCTGGTCCTCGAACTCGTCGAAGGTGACACGCTCGCTGATCGGTTGAAACGTGGAGCCATCCCTGTAGAAGAAACTCTGAAACTAGCCTTACAGATCGCTGAAGCCCTGGAAGCAGCACACGAGAAGGGTGTGATTCATCGTGATTTGAAACCGGCGAACATTAAAGTGACTCCCGACGGGAAAGTGAAGGTACTCGACTTTGGATTGGCAAAGGCATTCGCTGGCGACACCGATATAGACATTTCCAAGTCACCTACCCTGAGCATGCAGGCCACGCAACAAGGAATCATTCTAGGTACTGCAGCATACATGTCACCGGAGCAGGCAAAGGGGCATAGCGTGGATAAACGCGCCGACGTGTGGGCGTTCGGATGCGTCCTGTACGAAATGCTGACGGGCCGTCGGGCGTTCGGAGGTGAAGAAGTTTCGGAAATACTTGCATCTGTACTTGCCCGAGACCCCGACTACACGAAGTTGCAGCCCAACCTCCATCCAAGACTGAGAGAGGTTCTGGAGAGGTGCCTGGAGAGGGATTTAAGGAAAAGATTCCAAGGCATCGGTGACGTGATTGTAGATATCGATAAAGTGATTGCCAGTTCGGAAGGCGGTATCGTTTCATCCCGCGACATCGTCCCGACTTCACGATCCAAACTGGCCTGGGCTTTTGTGGCCGTTCCTTTAGTGATTGCTGGAACTCTTGCGTTTAACTTGAGCCGAGCTGTAGGTGTCTCGGCTCCGCCTGCGGTGATCCGTTCTTCGATCACCCTGTCACTTGACGATAGTCTCAACTTGAACGGAAATCTAGCCTTCTCTCCGGACGGTAGCATGCTCGCTTTTAATCGTGTGCGCGATGGAAGCTCACAGATATGCGTCCGTGACATGGACAATTGGGCAATCCGTTGTATCCCAGGCACAGAGGCCGCGACTCATTTTTTCTTCTCTCCAGACAGTCAGCAGATTGGTTACAGCGGAGGCGGCGCCTTAAGAGCTGTATCGGTGACTGGGGAATCGCCGATCGTACTTGCGGATTCGGCGGGATTGGGTGGAAGTTGGGGTAAAGATGGAAGCATCGTCTTCAATTCGGGCTACAACCAGGGACTTTCTCGCATTGGAGCCGACGGGGGGCCAGTTACGGAATTGACTGTGCCGGACCCTGCGAATGACGAGCTGGGCCATTTCTATCCTCAGTTGCTGGACGATGGGAACACGGTCATTTTTACGGTGTTTTCTCCGCTTCTGGAAAGGGCCTATGTTGCCGCACTCCGTTTGAGCGATGGGGAAATCCGGCCGTTGATTGCTAACGCTGTTTCTGGCCGCTATATTTCGAGCGGACATCTTCTGTTCGTGCGCTCGAACAACCTGATGGCCGTGCCCCTGGACCTGTCCCGACTGGAAGTGAACGGCACACCCGTTGCGGTCGTCGATGATATGCCCCTGGATCCCGCTGAAGGAGACTCCGCGTTTGCAGTGTCTGGCGACGGTGCACTGGCCTATGTGCCGGAATCGGTGCTGAACCCGGAGCTGCAACTGGCCTGGATCGACCCTCAGGGAGACGAGGAGCTGCTTTCGGGAATCCGTGGTCCGTTTGGAAGTATCGCCTTGTCACCTGACGGTGAGAGGGTGGCGTTGACGAGGTTCCAGGCTAACCCGGATATCTGGCTCTATGAACTGGGGACCGGCAGAGGTATTCGCTTTACGTTCGGCGACGCAGGCGAAGGTAGTCCTGTGTGGATGCCGGATTCCAGCCGAATCGCGTTCTTCAGCGACCGGCCACCCTATGATTTGTATTGGCAGCCGACGGATCGCAGCGATAGCGAGGCGGAACTGCGGTCGAGTCCTTACGACAAGGTCCCCACATCTGTTTCGCCCGACGGCACCCTGCTTGTGTTCCACGAGAATCGTGTCGACACAACCGGAGAAGACATCTGGTTGTTGCCGGTCAATGGTGACGAAGATCCACGCGTTTTTCTTCAGACCGAATTCCACGAGTACGATGGGGTAGTGTCGCCGAACGGGGAGTGGATCGCCTACGTGTCCGACGAGTCCGGACAGGCAGAAGTTTATGTTCAGGCGTTTCCGCAGGGAGGTGACCAGCGGTCGGTTTCTAGCCAAGGAGGAGAGGAACCACGCTGGTCTCGAGACGGACGGACGCTGTATTACGTTTCTGGACAGTCGCTGATGGCGGTGGAGGCCGAGCCGGGTCCGCCCATGAGGGTCGGCGAAGAAAGCGAATTGTTTGGAATTGAGACAGTCCGCCCAGCCAGGGATGGGACGCGCTACGGCGTGGACGCAGAGGGACGCTTCCTGATAGTGAAATACCCGGCGGAATCTCAACCACGGGAAATCCGCCTCGTCCTGAACTGGTTTGAAGAACTGAAGCAACGAGTGCCGCTGCCTTGATTTCAAATCATCTTGTCGGACGTTGAGAATTCGTACTTCACAAGACGGCTACATCGGGCGCACTCAGCGCAGCGGCCTATTTTGTGGCGATCCTCTTTCTTTAGAGCTGGTTAAGGCCTTGGACACCTTGTAGGAGGTCATCGGGTCTAGAAGCCCCCCTTTTTTCTCCCTGGCATTTGAATTTGACAGTCCTACGACCCGACCGGATGCTGGTAAACAGACGGTAGGATACGTCGCTCTTTTCGATTGTAAGGAGGCCGACGTGGACCTAGTGTACCCCGCTCGAAGTAATGTAACTAAAATAGCTTTCCAACGTCCAATAGAGAATGAGGAAAGCACCGACCATTGAATTGGATGACAAGCAGCGGATGGAGTTGGAGCGACTGAGTCGAAGCCGGAGTACATCGGTCCGGTTGGCGGAACGATCCCGAATTGTATTACTGGCCGCTGAAGGTCGGAACAATTATGAGATCGCCGCCCGCTTGGAGATCACGCGCCAGAAAGCGGGCCGCTGGCGCAATCGTTTTGTGGAACAGGGCTTGGCTGGGATCGAAAAGGATGCGCCGCGAAGCGGACGGATTCCCACGATCAGTCGCCGGAAGCGAGCCCGGATCGTCAAGAAGACACTGGAAGAGAAGCCCCCGAACGCGACGCACTGGAGTCGGGCCTCGATGGCGAAGGCCGTTGGCGTGAGCGAGTCCACGGTCGGGAAAATCTGGCGGGTCCATGGACTGAAGCCTCATCTGTCACGAACCTTCAAACTATCCAACGACAAACGATTCGCCGAAAAGCTGGAGGATGTGGTCGGTCTGTATCTGAGCCCACCGGAAAACGCCATTGTCTTGTCCTGCGATGAGAAGAGCCAGATGCAGGCCCTGGACCGCACGCAACCCGGGTTACCTCTGAAGAAGGGGCGGTGTGGCACCATGACCCACGATTACAAACGTAACGGGACAACCACGCTTTTCGCCGCGCTCAACATCCTGGACGGTTCGGTCATCGGAACCTGCATGCCAAAGCATCGCCATCAGGAATGGATCCGGTTTCTGAATCAGATCAAACGCGCCATGCCGAAAGATAAGGAGATCCACATTATTTGCGACAACTATGCGACTCACAAACATCAGAAAGTCGTCAACTGGCTCAAGCGTAACAAGCGTTTTCATGTGCACTTCACGCCAACCAGTGCGTCGTGGCTCAACATGGTCGAGCGCTTTTTCCGGGATCTGTCCGAGCAACGACTCCGGCGTGGCGTTTTCCGCTCGGTCCCCGAGTTGATCCAGGCCGTGGAGGACTACCTCGCTCGTCACAATGAAGACCCGAAACCCTTCATCTGGACTGCAACGGCTTCCGACATCCTTGCTAAAGTCCAGCGCGGCCGGCGAAATCTTGATAAGTTACAGTCTGTTTAACGGGGACCACTAGACCTACTGGCCCTGATCCGTAACCATCCCTTTTTGTCCCTCATTGGCATCTTCATGTTGTACGACACGTTCATTAGAAGGTGGCCGTCGGATTAGCACCCCGAAAGCCTCCTTCCTCTGCCATGCAGTATCCAGTTCGAGAACTTCTTTCATGCGACCTTCCATTCCCGCGTAGCCTTACCCACCGCTAACACAATCGCGCCCGCTGCTGCGTGTACGTCGTCAGAATAATTCGGACAAAAAGGCCGTTTTGCTAAGAGACGGTTTTCAAGTTATACCACTCCAGTCCTAAGGTTCTCGAACCTGCGTTGAGCCAGCGTCGTTCGTTTGATCTGGTCACGACGTGAAAGGACCTGCTGATCCCTCCCAAAGAACACGTCTGCTGGTGTCACGTTGTTAAGAGATTCGTGATACCGATGGTGGTTGTAGTGTTCAACCCATTGCTCGATCGCATGCTCGAGTTCCCACGGATAATAGTAATGTTCCAGTTTGACCACGTTCTTCATCGAACGGTGATAGCGTTCGATCTTGCCCTGTGTCATCGGGTGATAGGGCGCACCCCGAGTGTGTTCCATACCGCAACGTTGTAAATAGTCTTTGAGTTCGTGCGACACGTAGCAGGGGCCATTGTCGCTCAACAGGCGCGGCCGGTGCCGGACCTGTATCTGGTCGACGCCGGTCGCGTGTAGCGCCAGGTCCAGCGTGTCCTGAACGTCGGAGGCGGCCATGGTCTGGAACAACGTCCAGGCGATGATGTAGCGGGAGTAATCGTCCAGGACCGTGGACAGGTAATACCAACCCCAACCAACGACCCGAAAATAGGTGAAGTCGGTCTGCCAGAGTTCGTTCACACGCCGGGTTGGATGCTGGAAGTGATCGCTGGCCGTCATCACGATGTAGGCTGGACTGGTGATCAGGTCGCACCGCTTCAGTATCCGATACACGCTGGATTCGGAGATGAAGTAGTCCTGGGTGTCGGTGATCTGCCAGGCCAACTCCCGGGGTGAGACTTCCGGATGCGTGAGCGCCGTCTCCACGACCTGTTCCCGCACCGGTCCCGGAATCCGGTTCCAGCAGAAGCCGGGGCCGGAATGCCGATCCAATAAACCGACAGCGCCACGCTCTTTGTATCGGCGATACCAACCGTAGAAGGTGCTGCGAGGGATTCCCAGTTCCCGCACCGTCGCTGTCACCGACAACTCCGAGTCTTCCACCACTCGGATCGTCTCCAGCTTCTCAGATCCCGATTGCCTCATATATCGATGCTCTCGGAGTCCGTTACGTTCAACGTTTTTTTCAGAAAACGATTCTTCAGCAGTATTTCGGCCACCACCTGCTTCAACTGGTCGTTCTCCTGGCGCAATTCGGTGACTTCACTCGACGTGGCTTCCCGCTTCGTGTCCCCGGCCAGTCGTTTCTTTCCGGCCTCCAGGAAGTCCTTGCTCCACCGGTAATACAAATTCGATGGAATCCCTTCGCGTCGGCACAGCTCTGCGATGCTCTCTTCACCTCGCAGCCCTTCCAACACGATCCGCACTTTCTCTTCCGACGAGTACTTCTGCCTCGTCTTCCGACGAATCTCCCGTACCCGATTCTCTGCCGACACTTTCTCTTTCATTCGATCCTCCTTCAGATCGTTCTGATTAGAAAAGTGTCTCTTAGTTTTTTACGGGATTCTGTCCGAAATGCTCTGACGGGCTACAGTTGAGCCAATGTAGGTCGCCCGTCATATACCAGCGTCATCCGCGGTCGCCTCTTTCAAAAACGATGCGACAGTCTCAAACGCGCCCCTCCCTCCTCGAGCGGGCGCTTATGCCAACATCCGCGGTTCTGACATTGACAAGTTCCGCGTGGGAATGCTAACTCTGAGCAGCTATTTCAAACAATTGCAGAGATGGAGAGACTATGAAGTGTCCAAGCCGGGTTCTCATGCGAATCATGAAATACGGGACAAGCCTACTGGTTTTCATTTTACTGGTGGGAATTCCATTGTCGACCGAAGCCCAATCATCGCGTCCCACCCTGGAAGGCATGTGGAGTGATCCGCCCGCCACTGCAGTGGGAGACTTCTGCCATGGATGGTGTACCGACGCCGGACTTGACTACCTAGAAAGACTGTTGGACGACCCCGCAAACGACGCTCGTGGGTTCCGCGAACTTCAGGCGGAGGCCGCCAAACATCAACAAGAGACATACATCGTCCCTCGACTAACAGCTGCGGCGCTAGAGACCTACCCGCTGGACCCAGCAGACGATCCATCATTTCTTCGTTGTGAGCCGTATGGACTGGCCCGACAGATGCGAGTGAGGCACCAGCTTGAGATAAGGCAGCGCGGCAATGACCTAATCGAATTCCATTACGGAGAATGGGACGCGCGGAGGACGATCTATCTGAATGGCCGCGAGCGCCCATCCAACCAGACGACGCTATTGGGACATTCTGTGGCCCACTGGGATGGCGAGACGCTGGTTGTCGAGACGGCCGGTATTCAAGCAAACCGCCTCCCCTTTAACGCCGAACACAGCGACCAACTGCGGGTTGTAGAACGCTATGCCCGCTCGAAGGACGACGACACGTTAGTGCTTACGGCGACGATGGAGGATCCGTGGGGTTTGCGGGAGCCGGTGGTGATTAAGAGAATCTGGCGTTGGGCTCCGGAGAGCCGGATTGATCCGTATGAAGACTGCGAACTCCCGACCGAATTCACGAGAGGAGTGACGCCATGAGACTGTTACGCTCGTGGTTTTTAGTTTTGCCGGTTCTGATGCTGTCTGCAGTAGAGGCCAGTTCGCATCATGCGTTTAGCCCGGTCTACGACGAAACGCAGCTGATCACGGTTGCAGGCATGGTGACTCAGTTCAGGTTCGTTAATCCGCACGCGATGATGTTGATGGAAATCACAGATGAGTCAGGTCAGATTGTGAAATGGACAGTCGAGTTTGCTGGAGTTCTCAATCTGTCGGAGGTGGGTTGGACAGCCGACTCGATCAAGGCTGGCGAACTGGTGACGGTAACCGGCAACCCGACCCATACCGGCTCCCAGAGAATGTTCTTTCGTCGACTCGCCCGGCCAGATGGAACGGAACTCCTGCCGGCAGGCCCCCAACGTCTGAAAGCTATTGAAGAGGAGCGGAGGCAGCGTGCACTCCGGAGGAATCAAGAAAATTAATCCAACCTTTCGCCCGTACCGCTGTGCAGTTGGTCCTCCACGATTTCGCTAGGGGCGACGCAGGATTAATCGTGCCTTGGCACCTTGCGTTTAGGGATCAATCAAATCGGTCTGTGGCAGGTAAGAGAGCGCGTGCCGGTTCCCTGATTTCAAGTTCAAGGTAACGACAAATCATCTTCTCGGACCTTGAGAATTGGAATTCCTAAAAAATTCTAAAAATCGGGCCCATTAATATGTCCCAAAAATACGCTCCCAGCCAGCCACCCAAACCTACCCTCACGCCTTTGTCGGTTCGATCCGACGCCATGTCAGCAAAAAGTAGCGCAACGTATCGGATTGCGGCTCTGTTCGGTCTGTAACGGTTATCGGCGGACGCGATGGGAAAAGCGCGTTACTCCGATTGTCGAAGCCGTCGTGCGCGGTAGGCGGCTGATCAAGATGGCTGACCCCCACCCAGCTCGATAGGCCCGGAAGAAGAACCGGGGCCGCGGACAGGACCTGGCTTTAGCAAGATCCGGAGAACGTCGCATAATCAGTATCGTGCGAAGTTACTTATTCACAATAAGTCTCAGCTCCTTTGGTTCGAACCACCGATTGTGATCTATTCCGGTTGGGTCGGTCCAAGCACATAGGACGTTCGCTTTGATGTTTGGATCGGGATCTATCTCCATGACGGTCATTACGGCATCGGTGATCTTGTCTATCACTTTGTCGCCGACTTTGCCTTTGAATGTCATTCAATGAGGGTAACAAATTGAACGGGCATATTCGGCGGCATGAGACAGCGGCTGTCGGATGTTGTGGTTTGACCAAGGAGCAATAAATGAATCAGGTGTGACTGACCGGACACGTTGGACATCACGCCGAGTTGCGATACACCCAAAGCGGGACACCCATCCTGAATTTCTCCATCGCGACAAACGAATACTGGAAAGACGGCACCGGCCAAACGCAAATACGGACCGACTGGTACAAGTGCGTCTTGTGGGGCGTTTAAGCCTCTCTCAGTGATCTCACCATTCTCAAGTCCTGACAAATCATCTTCGCGGACATTGAGAATTGGGCGAGGCCCTCGCCAGACCTGCACCTCAGCCGATCGCATTTTCTGGCTGACGAACGCGGCCCCGCCGAACGGTCCACCTGTCGGTGGGGGCCGACTGTCCGAATGGCCCTCACGACGTCCATACACTCAATTTAGGTTTGATATAATCGGGCCGAACCAAACACAAAGCGACGCTATGTTCTGTGAGGAGGACGTGTCATGCCTATGAAGCGCTATCTGGGGTCCGCATTCTGTGCTGTTTTGTTCGTGGCCGCTTGGAGCCCGGGTAACGTGAGCGCGCAGGACCTTCAGGTTACCGACGATTCCCCTATCGCGAGGGCCAGGGCGGCTGCATACCGGCCTGGGCATGACTTTACAAGGCTATTCAATCAGCTTTGTGGCGAGTTGCCTCCCCGTCGCACAAGGGTGGACGCAGGGACCTTAGTTCTGGAGTCTAGAACTGCACCACCCGCCGCCCGGACTATTCCAGCGCAGTCGGCGTGGCACACAGTGCCTGCGAAGGTGTTCGACAACCTGTATTACGTCGGGAGTCGTAACCAATCAATGTGGGCTGTGACGACGTCTGAGGGCATCATTCTGCATGACACGGCTTACGATTACATGGTTGAAGCTGAAATTGTCGACGGGTTGCGGGAATTAGGTCTCGATCCGGCCCAGATCAAATATGTCATCATCAGCCACGGCCACGCCGACCACTACTTGGGAGCCAAACAACTCCAGGACAGCTACGGTGCGCGTCTCATCATGTCCGAAGCGGATTGGGATCTGGTGGCCAACGATGGAAATCCCACCGAGCTTAAGCCCCAGAAAGATCTCGTGGCCACCGATGGCATGGAACTGACGCTTGGCGATACTACGCTGACCCTCTACGTGACGCCGGGCCACACTCCAGGCACGATTTCGACGCTGTTTCCGCTTAGGGATGGAGACCGATGGCACCTCGGCGCCTTGTGGGGAGGGACCGCTTTCGGGTTCAGGTATTTTGAGGATCCTTTCGACGCCTTGGGAACCTTCAGCGCGTCCGCAAGACGTTTTCAGGCAATCGCAGCGATGGCCCGAGCCGACGTTCACCTGTCGAGCCACACGATCTACGACAACACGCACGACAAACTCAACGCTCTGAAGTTTCGTAATCCGGGCGACGCCCATCCGTTCGTAAGCGCAGATGTTGTCGAGCGCTATCAGACAATAGTGAGCGAATGTACGGAGGTTATATTGGAGTGGTTGACGAATGCTCGCCGTGACGGTCTTTCCTTCAGGCACACCATCGAGAGTGGTCTTCGTTAAGCTGAGGAAACGGAAGAATGTGCGTGAGGGTTATCAGCTTCCTGAGTTGGAAGATTGCAGCATGAGGCTTTCCGCCCGATTCGATCCGGTGGTCTTCTTACCTTGACGCGGAACTGGAAGCACACGCCATGCCACGATGTCGCACGAAATACCCGTCCTCTTCAAATACGAAGTTCATAGCGGAAATGGAAGCAGCTGGTCGGCAAGATAGAACACGAGCAGCGAGACCACAGGGATTACCAGCACAGTAATTGCGACGCCTCCCTTCACCATCGTTCCCATTCGCACGTACCCGCTGGCGAACACCATTGCGTTGTAGGGTGTGCCGACCGGCAGCGGAAACGCCATCGAAGCGGCGACACCCACGGCCACCAGCAGCGCTATGGGATTAATACCCGTCGAGGCCCCCATGCCCTGGACCAACGCTCCAACCATGCTCACCGCCGCGATATTCGAAACAAAACTGGTCATCACTGCAGTGAACGTCACGACTCCAAACACGAAAATGAGCTGTGAACCCGCTGACGCACTGAAGGAAGTGATGCCTTCTTCTAAGAACTGGCCGAGCCCAAGCGTTCTGTTTGCTAGGGTGTTTCCGAGGGCGAGAGCCGCCGCAATCAGGGCCAGTGTGCCCCATTCCACGCCTTTGACGGCTTCATCCCAGGTCATCACAAACTTGCGGTTCTTCCAGTCCACCGGAAGCAGGAAAAGGGAAGTCGCCATGATGAGAGCGGTCACGGACCAATCCAGGTGCGTTGTTACCCAGGCACTCACGGGGTGTAGTCGACCACCCGCCAGGAAAAGCGGAAGTACATCCGGCAGCAACCAGAGGAACATCGCAGTGAGGAACACGATCGCTGAAAGCTTTTCCCCGCGGTTCCATGGGCCGAGCTTTTTCAACTCTTCCTGCATAAATGAAGCAGACAGCCACCGTTCGGGTTTCTCGGGACGCAGGACGTAGCGGATCACGACGAACATCGCCATCAATCCGATGATGGTCATCGGAACGCAGATCATCATCCATTGCAGAAAGCCAATGCGATATCCCATTGAGTTGGCAACGCCAATCGCGATCAAATTCGTCGGTGCACCGATCGGCGTCGCGATTCCCCCCATCGTTGCGCCCCAGGCGATTGAAAGGAACAGAACCTCGGGGTAGCGGGTGCCTGGCTCCAAATCGAGCGACTTAACCAGCCCGAGAGCAATAGAAAGAAAGACCACCGTTGTGATCACATTCGACAAAACCGGGCTCATTATGGCGGCGCCAATACCGAAAACCATCAGGAGCCGCCACGGATTTCCAGCGACCAGGGAAGAGCCCGCCATATGGTAGGCAATTCTGCGCGCAAGCCCGTGGAGAGTCACGGCGTGGCCGATGATGAATGCTCCGAGGAGAAATATAACGATCCAGTTGGACCAGGTACTAAACGCCGACTGAACTGGAAGGACCCCACAGAGGACAAGCATCGCCAAGGCGAAAAACGATGTGGCCGGAATCGGAATCGCTTCTGTGAACCACCAGGTGGCGGTCCAGAGAAAGATCCCCAGAGTGCGCATGCCTATTTCTGTCACGCCCTCCAGGGGAGGGGACAAGACCGATACAGTAAACAGCAAAGGGCCAATCCAGAGCCCGATCACCTTCATGCGCTTCTCCAGTTCGACTCTAGTGAGTCTGGTGCAGATTCCACGCCGCCCTTCATCTTCACGAAGAGCGGCGTTTCATATTTTAAATCGGGTTTTCGAGAGGGCCCTCACCCGCATTGGGCTCCGGCCGAATCGGACTTCAGTTGGAATTGACCTCTACGAACCGACTGCCACTGCATCGCGAAATGTATCGTTGTATCCATCAACCTCGTTTATCGGCGCGCAGATTCCTTCCGTGATTCCCGCAAACAGCCCTTCCCATCCAGAAAAGGTGTAGGCTTCGGGCGGCAGTCGTTCGAATGACTTCGTGTTTCCCACCCAGGTAGACGTATAGTACTCGGGGTCATCGAGCGTGAGTTGAAGCTCTAGGGTGTCGGAGTCAACACGTGTGTACCGCTCTTCGATCCGGGCGTGGAAACTTTTCGGATGCCCAACGTTTTCGTCGAGCCAGGCTCTGGGTTCGAGACCGACCGTATTGACGACGAGCGTATCGCCCTGCCACTCGCCAACCGAGTGACCATACCAAGCAGGGCCCAGGTTCTCGAGGTTCTCACCCGAGGGCAGTTCCCTCCCGTCCAGCCACAGTATGCGCACTCTGTGTTCCCACTGGAAGAATTGGATCAGCCTGTCCTCGAGCTGAAGGAATTCGATGGGTTCGGAATCGAGAAGAAGCCTTGGAAAACCCACCGGGTTACACGTCTTTTCGGGATCGTTTGAAAGCGCGGGTAGCGATACTTGAGGGGCTGGAATATTCTCGCTCATCCGTGCCTGTCCCTCCGGCGTCAATGCAGGAGCAGTTTCGCTCGGGCCGATCAGACCGGTGTTGGTGCTGAGAAGCCAGAACCCGGACAAATCACGCGGATCGAACGAGTCCGCCGCCGTTTGCTGTCCTGGCGGTGGAGGCGTTGCCGTGCAGCTTATCAACGAGAACAACAGCACTGATACCACCACGCCCATCATGGAACGTACGCAACGATCTTGCACGCTTGAACCCCTCAATTCTGATATTGGCTTTCCGTATTCTACGCTGGCCACATTTGACCCGCCGAGCTCACCTTAGCCGTGAGCGAGGAGTCTTTTTTGATTCACTTCCACGGCCATCTCTTAAGTTCAAGACTTCAGGAATGATTCTTGAGAATCCTCTATTGGCGATTTCGCAGTGATGCTATTTAAGCTTCCACCCGGACCACTGTCAACTACAAACCATTGCGAATCAACGACTGGAAACGGACATCTTTCGGAAGCAAACCAAACCTGAATGGGACGATGTCTTCGTTACCATCGTGGGGCTGACTTTCTGATTCGCATGGTACGACAAATACGAACGCGACAAGAGCACAGCTACGGGTGCCTGTGGCTTTTCTGCGAGAACCTGGACACCCTATTGCGAGAAGCAGTTTGTTATTTGTCCTTCGTTCTGCGAATTCACGCGGAGGTGTGCGGTAAGCAGATCGAACTTCGGGCGCCGGTCTGCCGGCATTTGTTCTCTCTAGTTCCCCAGAACGTCCTCGAAGAGGCAGGGTAGTCCGACCCGGAGCCGATCTCAGAGCCGTGCCCCGCGCCTCCTAAAATTCAAAACGGCAATGCAGCCAGCGCCCGCAGGGCGGGAATGCAATTGTCCATAGCGTCATCCAATTGTATACTGACGTGGAAAAAGGATTCTTAATCGATAATACGCGCGGGCGAATGAATGGTCAGCAGGCGAACCCTGCCCTATTTCGCTCACAGGGTGACTCCATGTGCTTTGCGCGGCCCAATCAGAGGACAACGACCTGATGAAATTAGGAAATAGACGAACGATTATTGGCGTCATGGTGGCGATCATCTGCCTGCTACCTTTTGGCTACGCGGGCGCACAGAATGGGCGCCAGATGGCGGAAGACGTCTGGCCTGGCATCGACCTTCTCAGGGGAATGCCGGCGGACGAATTCTGGGACATCATGGGGATGTTTGCCGCTTCCCTGGGGAAAGACTGCGTGGATTGCCATGCGCTGGCAGCCGTCGACAACTGGGAAGCGTTCGCGGAAGACACACCCATGCTTCGGACTGCGCGCGGCATGATTAATATGGTAAACGCGATCAACAGAGATAACTTTGGAGGCCTGCAGTACGTGACGTGCTTCACCTGCCATCGTGGGACCTCCATACCCGAGATCATCCCGGAGTTGGCTCTGCAATACGGTGTCCCTGCAGAAAAGCCCAATGCAATGGAGTTCTTTCCGAGTCGTTTTGCGCCTTCCGCTGACGAACTTTTCGATACCTATTTCGAGACGATTGGTGGAATCGAGGCCTTGTCGGAACTCACCAGTTTTGTCGCAACGGGGACTTACGCGGGGTATGAGACAGGTCACCTGGATGTGCCTGTGGAAATCTATGCCGAACCGGGTCGACGCGTGACCGTTAAGAGTGACAACGTCCGATACTTTGATGGAACCGACGGATGGATTACCTCGGAGAATTTTCCAATCCCGGTAATGGAGTTATCAGGCGGAAATCTGGATGCCGCCAGATTGGAGGCTCTCCTGTCTTTTCCGGCCATGATTCGGGATTCCTTTAGCGATTGGCGGGTCGGCATCACCATTATCGATGATCTTGATGTCCCGGTCGTCCAGGGAACCCGCGACGGACAGCCTCCCGTAAATTTCTATTTTGGTGAATCGGGTCTGTTAGACCGAGTGGTCTACTGGAACCAGACGACGATGGGCTTCGTTCCGGTCCAGCTCGACTATTCGGATTACCGCGAGGTTTCTGGAATCCGGATGCCTTTTACTACGTTGATGTCCTGGACGACAGGGCAGATAACATATAACTTGACCGACGTGCAGACGAACGTCGCGATCGACGAAGCCAGATTCGCACGACCGTAGCCGAGCGGCCCGAAGTTTGGACAAGACAAGCCGGTGACCGGGTTGCTTCGACACACACAACGCCTGCGCGGCCGATTTAAACCCGGTCGCGTGGGGGTTGCAGTTAGCGTTCCTTCCATTTGAGTGCATTCGATTTTGCATTCGATTTGAGTGCATTCGAATAGATACCTCGACCTTCCCCCTCGATGAGCGTTCATCTAATTAGCATGGGAAGCACGGGCCTTCGGCTGGTTCTCCCATTGCTTAGCGCACAAACATATCCTAACCTTGTGCGGTCATTGGCCGCACTACAGAATAGGTAAGAGCCTACTCCCGGGCAGATCTCTGGATTCGTTGGAGAGTCATTGCATCGGATAGCCGTTGCGGCTCCTCCCCGGGGCTGACCGTGCCGCTCAACTGACTCAAGTTTTGTCCGGCGATCCCCAAAACCTTTGACACCTTAACCGAGAGCCTTCTATCATGAGCAGCGTCCGGTCAAATGGATAATTCGCCGAAGCTTGGAGTGTGGGTGATGCAGGACTCCGGGGTTTCTCTGATCGGTAGGGGGGTATATGAAACGGATCTTGATCGCATTTGCTTTCATCTTAGTCGTGGGGCTGTCCCTGGGCGCGGGGCCGCTGTTTGCGCATCACGGCCGGGGTAATGCATACGATACGGACCAGGAATTGGAGATAAGGGGAGTTGTCACCGAGGTGTCGTGGCGGAATCCCCATATCACAATCTTTCTCGAATCGACGGATGGCGAAACCTGGGCCATCGAACACAGCAATATCAGTCAGTTGGCAAGGCTGGGTTACGGCCGGAATTCCCTTCGCGTAGGGACTGAGGTGACGGCTCGTTTCAATCCCGGCACCGACGGGAACAAGATCGGCCTGTGTCAGGGATTTATTCTTCCAGACGGCACGGAAATCTTTCTGCGGAGCCGGTTGCCAGACAGCCAGGCAAGGGGTGCGAGGGGTCTCCGGCCCGGCGAGGTAGTTGACTAGCGCGCCCGATTGACGATTTGAATAGGCGAGTCGAAAGGAACCCGGCTGGGCTGTAAGGAGAGTGAGGATGAGAAGCTATACCCTCGGTGGCACCTGTCTTTTGGTTTGCGTCATGTTGTGGTCATTGGTATTCGCCGGCGGTGTTTCAGCCTTCGAGCCGGGTCAGGTGGTCACGGGCGAATCGGATCCCCGGGATTTATCAGGAATATATATCCGGCGCGGTGGAAACCGCGGCTTTGGCCCACGGGGTAGCATGCCTCCCCTGACCCCCGCGGGTGAGGCGGTGATGGCGACGAGAATTCCGTCGCCTGGTTACAGCCGCCACCCTCTTGCCCAGGAAATTGACGATCAGGCGCTTTCGAACGATCCTACCTTCGCATGTAATCCGAAAGGCTTTCCCCGGATTCTCCTGGATACAGCCCACGACTTTCATGAGGTCATGATGCTTCCTGACAGAGTGTTGCAGGTCTGGCAGGAGGCACGGGTGATGCGCGAAATCTGGCTCGACGGTCGGGAAGTGCCCTCGGGTGAGAACCTTGAAAACCTCGGGCCGGCCTGGTATGGCCACTCGGTTGCGGAGTGGGAAGGCGACACGCTTGTCGTCAACACGGTGGGTTTCGACGATAGAGAATGGCTTGATCAATACGGATTTCCCATCAGTTTCGAAGCGCGAATTGAAGAACGTTACACTAAGGTTGACGCCGAAACGATAGAGCTTCAGTTGACGCTTAACGATCCAACGCACTATACGCGCGCATGGGTATCCGATACCAAGATGTGGAAAAAAGAGCCGCGCGAGAACGTGACCTGGTATGGATGGTACGGATTGTTCTCAGGCTTGGGCGAATTGCTCTGCGCGCCGGTGAACGCAAGCCCCATCAATCCGCGCGGCGGCTGATTCCGGAATTGGGTGATGTGACCGGAGAGGCCACCCGGCGACACGCGGTCAGTGGCGTTTTCAAGCAGGTTCCCAAGACTTCCGACACCCCGCGGTCGTAGGTCGCCTCTTCAAGGATAGACGCCACGACCGGACCCCGTAAAACCTTGACAGCTCGACTGGCAGAAGCTTAGGATCACTGAGAGAATTCCAGCTTTCTTTTATAGGTGCAGGGCAGGGCGATCGGCCATCAAGCGAGAATGTTATAGCGTTGGAGCGAAGGCGGTTAAGAGGCGTCGAGAAGAGGCAGCATCGTCGATAAGCCCGTCGTTGACAGGCAGAAACCAGAGTTGGGAACTTATCCGCTATTCGAATTTCACATTATGGAGAGAAGCATGAAAAAATTTCTCACTTTCTTTGTCGTCGTTGCAACGCTGTCGATGGTTGCCGCGCCTGTGTTCGCGCACCACGGTCGTGGGCAGACCTATGCGATGGATGAGGAAATTACCTTGAAGGGCACGGTATCTGAAGTGATCTGGCGCAATCCCCACGTCTTATACTATGTGGACGTAGAGGACGCCGACGGCAAAGTTGTCAATTGGGCCTTTGAGAACGGAGGCGTCAGCCAGTTGGCCCGGGAAGGCTATCACCGGAATACACTCACGGTGGGGCAGGAAATTACTGCGGTTGTCCATCCGGCACGCAACGGTGCGCCGACGTCGATCGTCGTGAGGGTTATTCTCCCCGACGGCACCGAGATGATGTGTCGCGAGTGTGACTAGCTCAGGCTTCTGAGGGAATTGAATTCCTTTGTTGGAGGAGAGCTTTGTACCATGACGTATATTCTTCTGCTTCTCCGGCGACCGTAAAAGTAAGCCTCACTGAAAACCCGTACTGCTTTCCGTCAGGCGGGTGAGGTGGGGGTCTCAACACAAACGTCCTCGAACCCAGGCGGTTCGAGGACGTTTCGTCATTTAATACTACTATTCAGGGGCTGAAGGATCCCGAAATCGTTCGTTGTAGCCCACGACCTCGTTCATGGGAGCGCAGATGGACTCTGTGACTCCTGAAATTATCCCTGTCCACCCGAAAAAAGTGTAGTTCTCAGGCGGTTGGCGCGTGAAGACTCTCCGGGTAGCTTCCCATGGAGCGGTATAGTTCTCCGGGTCGTACAGGGTCATGAGAACTTCCAGGTTGTTGGCGTCGAGGAGCGTATAACGCTCTTCGATCCGTGCGCGTAAGCTTTTCGGATGCCCCGGCCTGTCGAGCCACGCTCTATCTTCGAGACCTGTAGTGTTGACGACAAGCGTGTTGCCTTCCCACTCACCCACTGAATGGCCGTACCAGGCTGGCCCTAGATTTTCCAGGTTCTCGCCCGAAGGCAGCTCTCGTCCGTCCAGCCAGATGTAGCGGAGCCGTCCTTCCCACTGGAAGACCTGGATCAGCCTGTCTTCAAGCTGCATTATTTCCGTCGGCTCGGCGTCAAAAAATAGCTTTGGAAAGCCAGCCGGATTGCATTGGTATTCAGGGTCGTTCGAAAGATGCGGGTAGTCGACCGATCGTGGAGGAATGCGTCCACTCATAATTTCCTCGGCCTGCGCCGTCAGAGGCGGTCGAGTATCCGGGCCCCAGCCTGAAAACGCGTTCGTCCCTTCGGTTAACATCCACACTCCTGAGAAATCATGCGCATCATATTGGCCCGAACCCTGCGGTTCGGATGCCGTGCCGGCCACTGTGAACACGGCCAAGGCACAAAAGAGCGCCAGCCCCAAGGCAGTTACTAATCTGAAGAAGTAATTTTGCATTTGTTGAGATTCCTTGAACGGATGTTTGATCTTAATTGAGAAGAGGCAGGAGCGGTTCAAACTGGGAGGGCTTTAGCTCTCTTCACTTACCATTTTAGAGCGCCATTCGGCATTGTAGGGCCCACTATGCGGACGGTATATGATTACTCACCCCTAGACCGGGTCAATGCTAATGGCATTGAAATCTTCTGCGTTCTGCGGCGCACGGATCGCCTGGGTGTCGCCATTGATACATCGTTACGTGGATCCAATTTCACTGATTCTGTCCCAACGATAAGCTGCGATAATCTAGGTGTCAAACAATTTGCCGGGGCTGTTGGGCGACCATGCGGGCCGCGGGTCCCCAGCGGCAAAACTGTAGGCTTGGCGTAAAGACGGCCAGTGTCACTGGACCGGTTCGATTAATCTCAAAACGCTTCAACCCTCCGGCGGTCCTCCTATCGGCCCCTTCGCCTTGATGATGAAAGGGGCAAAGGTCGTTCAGCCCCACGCTTTTAAGGCGACAGAGACGGTCGGCGGCATGAACGACCACGCAGTTTCTAAAGGGGGCCAATACAGGGCGTTCAACCAGGCTTGGCCGAATCATGGTATTCGCGGATAATGTCTGACTATACTAGCCCCAAAACAAGCGCATAACCAGTCCGCCGAGGCCCAGTTCGCGCCGATAGAATTCGAGGCATAGAATCCCGTTCCCGGATGGCCTGTTCCAGGTATCGAGTTTCTGTTGAATCTGTTTCAGTTCAGCCTCGCTGGTGTTGGACGGTTGACAGAAACCGGGACCTCGATCGCCCGGGCTCAGAGTCATGATCGGGTCAACATCGCAGAGGCTGACGCAACACATCCACCCCGCGGAACAAGACCGGCAACCACCGGTTCCAGGCCAGGATCCGGAACAGAATGCGCCGCCCGGTGCGCACGAGTTGGCACGGCACAAGCATGAAAGCGTTCAAGAAGGTTTTGAACTCCATGCGCAGCACGGTTTGCTTCTCAGCCTGATATTTTTGGCCCCAACGTCCGGTTTCGGGAAGCAGCAATGCAAACCACGCTTTCAGTGTCCAGGCCAGTGACGCGATCACCATGTAGGCCCAGTTGCTGGTCTGATCTCCGACCGGCATCCGCAACGCCTGAACGCCGTTCTTCAACTGCTCAATGAGATTCTCCTGATTGCACCGTTGATTGGCACGCATCACAATCTGGTCGGCCGGATCCGAACGGTTGGTAATGTAGAAGAAGTACCGGATGTCGTCAAACAACACCTGCTCTCCTTTGGCCACCGACAGATTCTTCCGCACCACGACGACACGGTAGTCCCGATCGCAGGCTCCGGGTCGATACCGAAACTCGGCCACATCCTCACCCTGCAAGCGGATATTGTCGAAACCGCGCTGCCGAACGATCTCTTCCTTCACGTTGTCGGGACGTTGGCGCGGTTCGGTCGCCACGTCGTATTTCGCGGGCCGTTCCAGGCGCTTCCACTGGCGCGGCTCCAGTTCATCGGCCCGGGCCTTCAGGTTCGCCATCGCGTCAATCCCGAATATGAAACCCACCTGCTGGTCGTCCCATCCGTCCAGATGCCGGGTCTGGCTGAAGTCCGTGTCCCCGCGCAGCAGGATCTGGCGAAACCCCGCATGCCGGCACAATGCGATGGCTTGGTCGAACCGGACCGCGGCTCCTTCATGCGACGGCCGGTTGCCGCTACGATTGACCAGATACAGCGGTTCGGCGGTGTTGGCCAGCGAGATCATCAGCGGGTGATATCCCCACGTCCCGTCGTAGGCCACGTCCATCCCTTGCTTGCATTCCCCCGTGGTTTCGGCCAGTGTCCCGTCCGCGTCCAACACCGCTTCTTCGAAAAACGCCGCCGGTTGCTGTCGCCAGACTCCGAGCCGGACTTGATTGGTTGCCTCCATCAGACACTCCACGTCGTCGGCCTCGAATCTCCGGCAGAAGTCTCCCGCCGTCGTCGGATCCGGAATCCGTTGCGCTCCCAGCGCATCCAGATACACCGCATCGTTGCGCCGCAGTTCGATGTCTTCCAGGCACGTTCCTCCGCTCAAGGCGTTGTAGGCGATGTTCAGCACGTGATCCGACTCGTGATACGGCAGGTGCCGCTTCAACACATGCACGCCCTTGTCGATGGCTTCGATCAGCCCGGTCCGCCGCGCCACCAGTTGCATCGTCCCGATACCACCAACCGATGTGCCCCGCGTCCGCTCTCCCATCTCGTACTGAATGTTGCTCGCCGAAAACATCGGCTCTACCTGATCCGTCCAATGCCGGTCCCCAAGCCGACGTTCGATTCGCCGCTTGCGGTTCCTCATGTTCTTGCGCGTATAATCGTTCATCTGAAATGCCTCCTTTTCCGAAGAATCTGTTCAAGGTTTTTTTCGCACGGAGAGGGGGCATTTCGGGTACTTCCGCTCTTATTGCACTATCATTTCCTCGTCAATCACGCTTGTTCAGGGACTAGCGGGAATTCGAACCGACATTATTGGGTCTATCTCGGAAAGCCTGACGGACCTTGGGAGAACCGAACATGAAAAAGATGGCACGCATCTTTACCGCGGCTTTGATGTTACTAGTGGGCCCGGTATTAGTTGCACAGGCGCAGCAGTCGATGAGTTTTTTCGTCACCAGCGTGGGTCTGGATGACGGAGCCAATCTGGGCGGGCTGACGGGAGCCGATTTTCACTGCCAGACGCTGGCGGCGGCCGCGGGCAGTACCAGGACTTTTCAGGCCTATCTGAGCACCAAGGCGGGCGACAACGGGGTGACGGTGATCGATGCCCGCGACCGCATCGGCACGGGTCCCTGGTATAACGCGAGAGGGCAGAGAATCGCGCGAAGCGTTGACGAATTGCATGGCGACAACAACGCGCTCAGCAAGGTGACAGCCTTCACGGAAAAAGGGGATGCGGTGAACGGGGTGGGTGACACGCCCAATATGCACGACATCATGACGGGTTCTCAGCCAGACGGCCGCGCCTACCCCGACGACGGAATGGACCATACCTGCGTGAACTACACGAGTAACCGCGATACGGGCTCGGTTCAAGTGGGTCATTCCGATCGGACCGGCGGCGGTTTCACATCGTGGAATTCGGCACATGGCAGTCGAGGCTGCAGTCAGGACAACCTCGTGGGCACTGGCGGCGCGGGATTGTTCTACTGCTTCACGATCGATTAGTAGTTTCGCCGCGCGGCCCTCGAAACGGTGCTAAGGCCGCTTACGTTTTACTGCTCGATGAAATACCAGCTATAGGATGGGAGGTTCCGATGACTATGCGATGGGTGTGGGTGGGGGCGGTGTATGCCACCCTGGCCGTGTTCCCGCAGCTCGGTGGCGGTGTGGTTCAAGCGCATCACAGCCAGGCGGGCTTCGCGACGGACAAAGAAGCGATAATACTGGAGGGCACGGTCGCAGAATACCGGTGGAGAAATCCGCATGTGTTGATCTTCTGGGACGTCGCAGGCGAGAACGGAGAGGTCGTGCGCTGGGTGGGCGAACTTGGCTCTGTAAATACATGTATTGCTAACGGCATGACTAAGACTTCGCTCATACCGGGAGACAAGATTACTGTCCACGCGATTCCATCGCGGGCAGGTACGCCGGTAAGTCTGATTGAAGGGTTGGTGAAAGAGGACGGAACCGTCCTGTCAGACTGAAGCGGAGCGTAGCTGAGGCAAGCAGAACGGAACCCGACCAGGGAGTCCCAATTAGGGAGCCCACCTAGGGAGAACTAGGGAGTAAGGAAGAATGCGAAATGAATTCAGGGCTATCGAGGCGACCAAAGCGATTAAAGCATTGATACTCGCTGGTGTGGTGGTACTGGCCGTCTCGTCGGTTGCGTCCGCGCAGGGTGCGCCCCCACCGGAGGGCTGGCGGACCTGTCCGCGGTGCCAGGGCGGTGTACTCGGTGCCGCGGTGAGGACAGAGCTACAGCGCTTGCTGAAGTGGAGGGGCAGTCGTTTGATCCACGAGACGTGTCTGGAGTATGGGGCTTCAACGGCGTCGAGTTGGACGTGTACTCGGTGCCGCCGCTGACACCCTATGGAAAGGAACTCTACGATGCAACGCGTTCGGAGGAAACCCCCGACGGGACGCCGATATCCAATTCGAAAGACGGCATGCTGATTTGCGATCCGCTCGGCTATCCACGGCTGTTCGCCTACAACTACGGATTTCAGTTCGTGACGCTGCCCGACCGCGTAGTCCAGTTCTTCGAGTGGGGTCATACATGGCGTGATATCTGGATCGACGGCCGAGAACTCCCCGACGATCCTCCAGCGCCCCGGTGGATGGGTTGGGCCGTCGGCGAGTGGGAGGGAGACACCTTCGTCATCGAGTCGAACGGTTACGACGACAGATCGTGGCTATCAGAGGACCGCAGGGACCGCAGGTGGGGTTTCCCGCATACAGGCGATTTGCGGGTGGTGGAGCGTTATCGGCGCACGAGCTATACGACGCTTGAGGCCTCGCTGACGATCATCGACCCGGAGGTTTACAAGACGCCTTGGACGACCGAAGCCACCATCAACATGAGTGCGGACACCGAGCTGTGGGAATACATGTGCGCACCATCCGAGTCGGAGTTGTTTAACGAACAATATCTGCGGCCGGCTGCGGGCGCGATTCCCTAGCCGGCAAGCGTCCGTCCCCTTCCCGCCCACAAAGGAGTATTCCATGAAGAATTTTATCGCGATGGCAGGTATCGTCCTGGCTCTCGGCGCGAACGCTATTGGCCAGGCAAGAAACGATGAATACGAGATCACCCACTTTGCCGCGCCCTATCCCGGAGCAACAGGTAACGCGCGGGACACGGTGTCGGTGGCGACCGACAGCAAGGGATCGATTCTCATCCTGAGGCGTTCCGATCCTCCCGTCCTTATCTACAACCGTGAGGGAGAGCTCGAGGACTCCTGGGGAACGGGTTTGTTCGTCGACACGCACAACATCGATGTTGACCCGGAGGGCTACGTCTGGATCGGAGACCGGAACGGCCAGATGGCCTACAAGTTCACGATGGACGGCACAGAAGTCATGTCGATCGGGACAAAGGGAGTCGCCGGGGACAACAGCTCCGAATATGCTTTTAACCGTGCCAGCGATATTCTGGTGACGCCGGCCGGCGATATATTCATTGCAGATGGCTACGAAAACAACCGCATCGTCCACTATTCGAAGGACGGGGAATTTATCAATATTATCGGAGGTATCGCGGGAACGGGTCCTGGACAATTTGATGCGATCCACGCCGTTCAGATGGATTCCAGGGGCCGCCTGGTCGTCTTGGACCGGCATACCAACGACCCGCGTGTCCAGGTCTGGGATACCGACGGCACGTTTATTGAAGAGTGGTCCGGTCTCGAACTGACCAATGGCTCCGGTTTCACGGTGGACGACAGTGACACGTTCTACATTGGCGATACTGTGGGTCACCAAATCTTGATAATCAAGGATGGGGAAATTCTCCAGCGGATCTCTGACCTGGAGGTCGAAACGCACCAGATGACCCGAGACACCGAAACTGGCGCTTTCTACCTTGCAGATACCGGCGCGCCTGGCGGAATGATCTGGAAAGTTGTAAAGAAATAGCCGGCGCTTGCTTCCACGCCATCGCTTGAGAAGCAAAGAGTGTTTCCGTGGACATCCGACTCGAAAGGGAGAAGGTATGAAACGTATTCTGAGTACATTTTGGGGATCCGCTTTCTTTCTGGTTGCGGGCTTGTCGTTTGTAGCCGAACCGCTACTCGCCCATCACGGGAGGGGAAACAGTTATGACACCTCCCGTCAGGTCGAAATCGAAGGCACGATAACGGAGGTCCTTTGGCGCAATCCGCATATATCAATTTTTGTAGATGTGACCGACGACGATGGTCTGGTCACCAATTGGAGGATAGAACACAGCCCGATCCACCGGCTGGCACAGCAGGGATACAACAGAAATACGCTCAAACCCGGCATGGAAGTAACCGTCATCATCAATCCCGGCACTGACGGCGTACCCGTGGGGCTTTGCTACGGGGTAATTCTTGAGGACGGCACACTGATCATGAATTTGCGGGGTCGGGGCCGCGGTCGGGGGGCTGAGTAAGGCGACCCGTTATCGCGGTCGTGAGACAGTAAATGTGCGGGTCATCTTTAAAGAGTTTACGCGCCGAACGCAGTCGATCAGTGAAGCCTTAGGAGAGGGTATTCAGGAGATTCAAATATGCGAAATTCTATTTTCCGTTTGATGGTCGTCTTCGTGTCGACGCTCTTGATATTGTTGGCGACCTCAGCAGAGGCCGGTCAGAGGGCACCAGCGAGCCCAGAGTCCACTGAGGCCGGATTCGATCCACGAGATTTTTCCGGAATCTGGGACCGGGATGGCGGAGATCGTGGCTTTGGCCCGGCAGACTCGATGCCTCGCCTGACACCGGCGGGTGAGGAAAGGGCGAGCGTCATGCTGAGTCCTGGCCGCAGTCGTCTGCCCGACATTATAAAAAACGTCGACCGGCCCGAACTTTCGAACGACCCTGCCTTTTCGTGTAATCCAATGGGTTTTCCGAGGCTCATCCTTGATATCGCCCATGACTATCATGAGTGGCACCATCTTCCGGACAGGATGATGCAAGTTATCCAGGAGTCACGAATGCTTCGCGAAATTTGGATGGACGGGCGGGCGGTGCCTTCGGCTGAGGAGATCGATAATCTTGGGCCGATGTGGTACGGACATTCGGTTGGCCGTTGGGAAGGGGACACGCTTGTGATCACTACGGTCGGCCTCGACGATAGAGCGTTACTGGATTCTTTTCTTTTACCGAAAAGTTTTAACGCGAGAATCGAAGAACGCTACAGGCGGGTCGACGCCGACACTCTGGAGCTTCAATTGACGCTCTCAGACCCGGACTACTATACGGAGACCTGGGTGTCTGACGTGAAGAGGTGGAGAAGAGTGCCGCGCGAGAACATGACGTTTTATGGATGGTTTGGGATGTTGTCGGGGCTCGGGGAGTTGATCTGTGCGCCCATGAATGCGGGTGGAACCAATGCACGTGGCGGATGAGCTTGGCAACAGATATATGTGTAAGCCCCTTTTGGAGGGATTGGAGTGCGGGCTTGGAGTAATGATAGCCACAGAGCGACAGACTTCCGTTCACAGGCAGGCCGGCGTTTACACCTTGACCGGGGGCATTGCGGGGCAAGTTTCAACACTATGGTCAGACAGAAAACCGAGCCACTTCCGATGGATCGCACCCGGATGAAGTGGGTTGTTTATGGATGCAGTTCTTTCCTAATAAAATGTTATTCCCTCATAATCTGAACGTGTAGGAGGTAGGGAGCAGTGCCAAACAAGATTCTAATCACAGTACTCGTTATTTGCCTTGGCATATTTTTCGCACGGACGGAGATCACCGCGCCGATGGCCTTGGGTACCGACCCGGTGGGGATGGCCTTTGATGGAGAAAACATTTGGGTGGCAAACTCTGGCACCGGCACCTTGGAAAAGCTAAGAGCCAGTGACGGTACCTTGGTGGACAGTTACCAGCTCGGAGGAGTCCCTCTTCGATTGGTCTATGACGACACCAACATTTGGGTCGCTCACGCATCAGGCTCGTTGACCAAGATCCAGGCCAGTGACGGATCAATTCTGGGAACGTATGCTGTGCGTTCTCCCCAGGGAATTGCTCACGAGGGCGAAAGCATCTGGTTGAGCAACGTTTCGGCGGACACAGTGACCCAATTACGCACTATTGATGGATCAATCGTCGGTGTTTACCGGGTCGGCGAGCAGCCGGAGGGCCTATTGTTTGACGGACAGTTCATCTGGGTGGCCAATTCGGGCAGCAATACTGTTTCTAAATTAAGTCCGACTGACGGATCCATTGTCGGCACTTACGGCGTCGGAGACCGCCCGTCCCAACTTGTTTCTGACGGATTAAGTGTCTGGGTGACCAACTATGGCAGCAACGATGTCACAAAATTGAATGCGAACAACGGTTCCACGATTGGGACATATTCTGTTGGTTCTTTCCCACTGGGAATTGCCTTCGACAGCTCAAACATCTGGGTGTCCAACTACGGCAGTAACGACGTCAGCAAGCTGAGCCTGGATGGCACACAAGTGGACACCTATCCGGTAGGAAACAGTCCGGCTGATCTTCTGTTCGACGGAACCAACATTTGGGTGACGAACGTTCGTAGCGACGATTTGATGAAGCTTAGCGTGAGCGATGGCTCGACGCTTGTTACGTACTCCTCTGTGCAACCCGTCGCCGAATAACGACTGAACCCAGGTACTAACTAAATGCTGGGGACTTAAACATTACCCCCAGTCCGCACCGCATCAGACAAGGTCTCGGCAGATAAGTGATGATAGCGCCCTTCTCACGCATTGCGCACGGCTTGTCGGCATTAATCCTGCCCCTCCTGGTCCTTTCTTTCCACGGATGCGGGTCATCCGAGCAGCAGCCGTCTGGAGGCGTATTCCGATCGGCAGCTCCTGCCCCAGCCACGCTGAGGGACGGCATGGGGGAGGTCGCGTTCAGCATCACGACAAACTCCACTGAAGCTCAGGCATTTTTCAACCAGGGAGTCGCCCAGCTCTACGCGTTCTGGCACTCAGAGGCGGAGCGGTCGTTTCTCGAGGCCGCTCGACTCGATCCGGACGCGGCGATGGCTTATTGGGGTATTGCCATGGCTGCACCCGGCGACTTTGTTCCCATGTATCAACTCGCCTTCACTCCCAATCGGAGACCGCCTGTTGCTGTCCCACCCAACTCTCCTGAAGCGCGGGCGCGTGATGCGATCGTCAGGGCCCAGGCCTTCGGCGACTCCGTCACTCCACGTGAGCGGATGTACATCAGCGCCGTGGCCGCACGCCACAATCCCTTTTTGTCAGATCCAGAAGCCGCCTACATTGCGGCAATGAGGGAAATCGTCGAAGCATTTCCTGAGGATCTCGAAGCCAAGGTGTTGCTGGCGCTAATCCTCGAGAATGGCTACGAAGGATCCACGAAGTTGCCGAGAGACGGGACAGCTGAGAGCGTCACGTTGTTACGCGAGGTCCTGGCGACGGATTCGGATCATGTGGGCGCCATGCACTTTTTTATTCACGCGCTTGAGGGAGGCGGCGATATCGGGGATGCTCTGCCGATTGCCAACCGGTATGCCGCGCTGGTGGCCAATATCCCCCACGCACTGCACATGCCCGGCCACGTCTATGGACTGACGGGAAGGTTCGATGAAGCCGTGGGAGCCTTCCTGACGGCCGCGGCTAAGGAACGCGAATACATGTCGGCGGATCCGTTCTACCCGAAACAGCCATACCTGCATAACGAAATGCTATTCATTCATGTGCTTGGGCTGCAGGGCAACTACCGGGAAGCGATGTCCCGCATTTCCGATCTGATGTCGGTAGAGGAGAGTTCCATCGAGCCCGATATGGCCACCCTGTATTACCGCGTCGGCTGGTTTGCTCTGATGAAGACGCTGGTACGATTTGAGAAGTGGGAGGAAATTCTGGACGGGGAAACACTTCCCGTGGTCGACGAGCCGTTTGAATCCGTTTGGTTCCCTTGGGCTCAGGGTCTTGCGCATGCGTCTACCTCTGATGCCACTGGCGCCGAGGATTCGCTCATGCGGATGGAACAGGCGATCCAATCGTTAAGCCGCTTCGTAAGTCCGACTCCGCTCCCGTTCCAGATCGCCCGTTCCGAACTTCAGGATTACATTGATGCGAAGACCGGAAACCTGGAAAGAGGGCTCGATGGACTTAACCGTGGGGCCACGCTCGAGGCCGAGCTGCCTTACACCGAGCCTACGGTATATCCACGCCCTGTGCTCGAGTTGCTGGGTAGAACTGCGCTGGACGCGCGTGATTTCCAAACCGCCGAATCTGCTTATCGTCGCGCTCTCGAGAATGAACCCGGCAGTGGCCGCGCTCTGTGGGGTCTGGCCAGGGCACTCGAAGGTTTGGGGGAAAATGATGCAGCGGAAGAAATGCTGAATGAATTTCGACAGGTATGGCGGGGGGAAGATCCGAGATGACAACCAATGCGCGGGTTCCACCAGCATGCTTCCGTTGACATCACATACTCTCAAAGGTGCGCGGGCGAATCTCCGTAGCCCCCGCTTCGATGGAAACCACTTACACTGATCGATCCTTCGCGAACATTCTTGATGAGCCGGCTGACAGATTTCGGTAGAATCGTTCGGATTCCGTAACACGAACGGAAGCTATGATTGACGCTCGGTCCCTGTTTTCAGGTGCGCGGGTGGACTGGAAGCGGTCACCACGACTTTGAACACCGGTGCTATACTACGCCCTGTTTTTTTAACCGTGATCTGGAGGATCGATTGATGAAGCGTGAGTTTGGAGTGTGTGCTGCTGGACTATTGTTGGCGATCACCTTCGGTTGCAGCCCGGGAGAGCCCGACTCGACGTCAGTCCTCCCACCCGCGCCGGAGGCCCCCGCCGCGTCTCCAACCGACGGGTCCGAAGTTGGTGCGGTCATTGACGGCGGGGCAATCGCTGGAACGATAAGCGTTTCGGGTTCGATTCCGACCCTACCCCCACGACTGACAGGGCGGGATCCGGAAGTATGCGGTACGGAGGATCGGCCATCGGAAAGCCTGCTCGTAAACAGCGCCGGCGGCCTGAGAAATGCTGTGGTGATTGTAGAAGGCGTGTCTGGCGGCAAGCCCATGCCCGCCGACGTTCAGAGCGCACAACTGGAGCAGAGCAACTGTGATTATTCGCCGCATCTAGCGATCATGGCAGCGAACACCGAAATTGCCATCGTGAACAACGACCCGATTTTGCATAACGTTCAGTTCTTCCAGGACAACGACACCCTGTTCAACATTGCGCAACCTGTTCAAGGTCAGGTCAATACGACCCTAGTGGAGAACGCCGGCATCATCGATGTGGAGTGTGCCGTCCATGCGTGGATGCGCTCAAGCGTCGTGGTCGTGGACAATCCGTATTACGCGGTGACGGATGAGAACGGCGCGTTCTCGATTACGGACCTGCCTGCGGGAACCTACCAAGTTAAGATTTGGCATGAATATCTGGGAGAAGAAATCCGTGAGATCACGGTCACCGGTGGAGTTGAGACGACGCTCGATATGGACCTCGAACCTCTGCTCGCAGAGCTGACTGCGCCTCCAGCGGACATCACTTCAGTCGGTGCGGACGAGAGTGGAACAGCAGCCGATGAAGTGATCGTGGAGATGATCGTCGAAACCGCGGGAACCACGTTCAGATTTGACCCGGCCGAGCTCACGATCCCTGTCGGTACCACGGTCAGGTGGGTCAATCGTTCCGAACCCCGGCACACGTCGACGGCCGATCCCGAGTGGGAGACGCCCCAATCGCCAGTCATCCTGCCTCCAGGCGCCATGACATGGAGGACGCCATTTCTTAGGATGAATGATTCGGGGACTCACACCTTTACAGTGCCCGGGGAGTACCAATACTTTTGCGAGACTCACGGCCCCTATGGAATGATCGCGACCATTACGGTCGTACCGTAGTTTGTTCATCTGTCTGTAGGGTAGGGAAGTTGGCAGTGTCCTAATTACCAGAGCATTCTTTCACAGAACTGCGGTCGTGGTCGCTGTGGCGCAAACCGCTGAAGTTCTTTGTCCGGCCGAACCCTTCCCTCGGGACGGCTTGGCGGTTTCTTCCGAATCAAACCGAAGGGATAGGATCGTCTCACGACTCGCCGCGACACCCCATAGATTTCCCCACCATTTCGTCCTTTATCAACAGTGCGTCTGTGGTGATGTAATTCCCAAGTTGTAATTGCAAAGTGGTCTGGAGGAAGCTGCCAGACCTTTCCAGTTCGCGTATTTTCTTTGGTTCTGACGGACCCGAGGAAACGTTAGTCCTACCAGCATCTTAGGGTGGGGGACACAGTCGCTCGGAATAGCTTGACAGAAGTTCCGTAGCAGCGTAAAAACAAAGGATTAAAATAAATTGTCATTAATAGATGTAAATAGCCATAAATAGCTAATTTGTATCAGTTTGTACTGAGGCTTTGTCGGCCAGATCACCCGAAGTCGAGGAGGAACTAATGAAATCCGCAAAGTTGGTGCTTGTGCTAATGAGCACGATGGTTCTATGTCTGTCGCTCGTCGTCGTTGCACAGCAAGACCAACCGGCGCCACGTCCGCAATCGGATCCCGATATGGGTGCGGTGCATCAGGATCTTTTGAATCCTGAGGATAGGGCCGAGGACGCCAACCGGCTAACGGAAGCTGTGGCTGCAGCACTGCCTGACGTCACGCCTTCGGGGCCAATAGCTCGAAAGAACTTCGTCGACGAATTCATCTTTGGCCGGATGGAGCGGGAAAATATTCCACATGCGCCGCTCTCGAGTGATGAAGAGTTTTTGAGACGGGCGTACCTGGATGCAACCGGTCTTTTGCCGGAGGCCGACAAGGTCCGTTCGTTCAAGAGCGACACGGATCCCGATAAGCGGGACCAGCTTATCGACGAGTTGATTGGCTCGGAGCCATTCCTGGACCAGTGGGCGTATCACTGGGGAGAGCTGATGAGGGCGGGAGGCGATTTTCACCTTTGGACAAAAGAGTGGCTCAGGGTAGACCGCCCCTACGACGAAGTTTTCTATGACATCGTTACGCCAACCGCCAGGAACGCGGGCACGTTTCCGACGAGCGCCGCCTTCTACAACCCCATCAGCTACCTTTCGACCCGCTGTGGATTCTGGATGGATTCCGACGATTACAAAGGCTTCAACCGTCTGGACTTTATTGATGAGGTCACGACCGATATCGGGAGGGTCTTTATGGGCCTTCAGGTGGAGTGCATTTCCTGTCATAACGGCGCGGGTCACGCCGACAGCTTCAACCTTTGGTTGGGCAGCAAGAGGAGAACGGACTTTTGGAGGCAATCGGCTTTCTTTGGGGATATGCGGGTCGTAGGGTACACCCGGGGCGCCGCCAATACCTGGGGCAGGGCCGCCATCTGGGACGACACGGCCGTCGGCTATAACACGGCCATTGACGGATACTACACGCCGGCGGAGAATCGATTTCCGCGCGATGGCAACACCTACGAACCCGCTTTTCTGCTGACAGGAGAGAAACCGAAACCGGGCGAGACTTCGCGCGAGGCTCTAGGCCGAATCCTGCCGACTCACATCCAGTTTTCGCGAGCGGCCGTCAACCTGATTTGGCAAAAGTTGATGGTGATCGGTTTGGTCGAGCCCTACTCCGGTTTTGACCTGATGCGCGTGGATCCCAACATTCCGCCGCCTGAGGGGTGGGACTATCAGCCGTCCAATCCCGAACTCTTGCAGGCGCTGGCTGAAGACTTCCGCGACAACAACTTCAGCATCCATCGTGTAATCAGAACGATCATGAAATCCAACGCCTATCAACTTTCCACCAGCTTTCCGGGTGAATGGACGGAGGCCTATGTCCCGTACCATGCGCGACGGTTCGCCCGTACGTTCACGCCGGTGGAAGCAATCGATGTCGTTGCCCAGGCGACCGCATCGGGGCTCGGGCTCCGGCAATTCGGCGAGTCCCTGTCCTACATGAAAGAGATGAACAGTCCTACTAGAGGCGGGGGTGATATCGCGCCTTTCCTGGCCGCGTATTACCAGAGCGACCGGAGGCTGGCACCGCAAAATGTCAATGTGTCCAGTGCTGTGCAAGCGATGATGATGATGAGTTCGCCGATTGTAAACGACAGGGTGGTGGCCGAAGGCACGACACGGGTGGCGACCCTGATTGAGGCGGGCAGTTCGGACGATGAAATCATCGAAGAGCTGTTCCTGGCCAGTCTGTCGCGCTGGCCGACCCCCGAGGAGGTGACGGTGGCCAAGCGTCTGCTCGCAGAAGACACGCGGACGGGTGCCGAAGACATTCAGTGGGCGCTGTTGAATTCCGTGGAATTTGTGGTGAATCATTAATTCCGGTGAATCAATGATATTGACGGGAGCCGGGCGGTGGGAACAACGCCGCCCCCCGGTCCTGGATCTCGGATAGTTCGGTTTCATAGAAAGTTTTGGAGGGGAAGATGCTAAAGCCACTCGGGAATATGACCCGCCGCGAATTGCTGAAAGTAATTGGCCTTGGTGTGGGGGCCACGGCCACTTTCGGAGCTCAGGCTGCTTGGCCGCGTAAGGTTCGAGCACAGAGCAGGACGGTGACGCCTCGAGCGAATGTGCGCAACGTCATTGTGATTCAGAACGTGGGAGCGATGAGTCCGGCTGAGACCCTGGACTTCAAGGAGTCGAAGTGGACGCCGAAGGATTTCGACATTCAGAGAGTCAATTCCGAATTCAATATCTCCAAAACTCTTTTTCCGAATTACGAAAAGTGGGCGCCCCGAGCGTCTCTGGTGCGCTCGATGTACGAGAACGGACTGGTCCACTTTCCGGCGCAGTACCATACGCAGTGTGGACGTGCGTTGAACCCGGCTATTGTGAGGGAAGTTCCGGCCATGGGCAGCATCGTCGCTTACGAGCTCGAATCCGAGCGTCGAGAGTCCGACACCTTTCCGACATATATCAGCATGGATTTGTGGAACGCGAATTGTAGTCAGATCGGGCAGGGGATGTTGCCCGCCCAATTTGCAGGATTGGACCTCAACACCAGCACCGTGTTTCAGACCTTCGGGGGTGAAGCAGGCGAAGAAGATGGGATCGATCCGGTGTTGGCCCGAAGGTGGGAGGCCCTACAGAGAATGTCGGAGGTTTCACCCATAGGACAGAATCCAATCGGAGGGAAAGCCTCCGAGTACCAGTCGCACTATCAGTACGCCTACAGACTTCTCCAGGACGCTCGGTTTAAGGGAGCGCTCCAGTTGACGGAAGAGGAAAAGGTGCGTTACATGGGGGATCCCGCCCCTCCAGGTACATGTAAGATCGGTCTTCAGGCATTGCTGGCGCGGAATATACTGGCCGCCGATGCCGGTGCACGATTTCTATGGTTATGCAACTGCTACTATGGCGGCAATGGTTGTTTCGATAACCACGAGTGGATGTACAGCCGGGACCGCTTAGCGCTGACGAACGGAAGAATATCCATTTACGACAGCGCCCCGATGCTGGATCGAGCCTTGGGTAATCTCGTCGAGGATCTTTCGACCATGCCCGGCCATGACCCTGAGAAGACACTCCTGGATGAAACGATGATTGTCGTGGCCCATGAATTCGGGCGCGATCCTGTCATGAACTCCAACGAGGGCCGGGATCATTGGGGACTGTGTTTCACGGATATGTGGCTCGGCGGAGCCGTCCAGCCGGGACGGGTGATCGGACGTACGGACGATAGGGGCTGGAAGGTTGTCGACAACGGTTGGAAATATAACGAACAACCGATGCATGATCACGACACGTCCACGATTTACTCGTGTTTGGGCATCGATTACTCCAAGGTAATCGAAGATACGCCCTCGGGCCGAGTTTTTGAATACCAGCAGACGGCTCCCCTTGGAGGCCCGGAATTTATTCCGCTGACCGACATCGAGGAGTTGTTCGTGTAGGCTATGGGGCGCAAAGTAATATTGACTCTGCTCTGCTGCGTCTGCGCCGCATTACCAAGCGCGCCGGCAGCAGCGCAGGCAGCTACCACGCAAACAACGGCTCCCGAAGACATGGCCTTGATCCCTGCAGGTAAGTTCTGGATGGGCCGCACCTTCTTCATGATTCTGGAAACGATGGGTGTCCTGGCCCGGGACAGAATGGACACCATTCCCGCCAACCACATTTACTTGGATGCCTTCTATATCGACAGGTACGAAGTGATTCAAGCGGACTATGCACGATTCCTTGCCGACACGGGCCTTCGGCCGCCGTGGAACTGGCCTCAAGGCGAGATCCCGGAAGGGGAAGGACAGGTTCCGGTTTATAACGTCAACTGGTTTGAAGCAAGCGACTACTGCAGGTGGGTCGGCAAACGTCTCCCCACGGAAGCGGAATGGGAGAAAGCCGCGCGAGGCGGACTCGATCGGGTCCGTTACTCCTGGGGGGACGACGACATCGATGAAAGCGAGTTCAGGCGGAACCCTCCACAAAATTCTGGAACCAAATACGACGTCGACCTTCCTGCGGTCCTGGGCGGCGTGCCCCGTCCTCAGCCCGGCGGAACATTTCCGCCCAATGGCTACGGTCTCTACGACATGATTGGAAACGTCGCGGAGTGGACAAATGATTGGTACTACGACAATTATTATCCCTTCATGCCGAAAGTGAATCCACGGGGACCGGAGACCGGTTTGTACAAGAGTCTTCGAGGTTCCAGTTTTGCGGGGGGCGGCGCGTTCGGAAATATGTCCGTTTCGAACCATATGCGCGACTTCAGCGATCCTGAACTCCGTACCTCCGGGATAGGTTTTCGCTGCGCGAGAGACGCGGGCTAGGAAGCTTCGAATACAGAATCACCCCTGGTGACTGACATAAGTTCCAGCCGGTTCTTCGGCGAACGAGTCGAAGACACGACTGCCCACGTTGTGACCAGGAACAATAGGAAAATGGAAGATAAGGATTGGGTTCTATGCGTAAACTGGTATTCATTTTAACTTTCATTGGATTCTTGGGCCCGTGCGAGCTGCGAGCTCAGAGACCCGAGGTCGAGATAGGCGAAGCCGAACTTTTGGCCACGGAATGGCTGGATAGGCTGAACGCTCTCGACGATTGGCATTTGACACCGGAAGGAGAGGAAGTCGGGCTCGAAGAAGTAATCGACGATATGATGGAGCTCTACACTCCCGATGTGATGTCCGAGTTGACGCCTTACGACGAAGAACAGATTGGAGCGGTGGTGCTCCGCGGGAGTGGTCAACTTCGGAAATGGGTTGAGACGATTGCGAGAACTCAGGTCAGGATTCAATATATCCAGGTCCGTCAGACCGCAGAAGAATACCAGGGAATAGAACTGGTCTATTCCGTGGAATTGCCCTGGGGCGGACTGGGCATTGCCGTCCCGATCATTGCAGCCTATTCTCAGCGTGAGGATCGTGAGCGGTTTGGGGCGCCGGGAATGTTGGTTCTACAGACGAACGAGGAGGGGAAAATCCACCGGTTCCGTCTCTATCTGGAAGAGAGGTTCCAGGTTTCAGCGATATAGACTTGAGACTTTACGCGTGGCGAGAACGTGTTGCGATGGTGATTTTGCAATCGAGTTATTAGCGAGTCAGGGCAAGATTGGATGGCAGAGAAGGAGTGAGGGACGACATGAATCGACACTTTGTTCTAAGCATGATAGTAGTCGCGGGAATATTCGCCAGCATAACGACGTTTGCACAAAACCGGCCCTATGATCAGGTCATGAAGGACATCGGAGCGACGTCGGAAAGCTTGGGGATTAATCTGGATGGGACCGGCGCCGAGAGCTACCAGCCGGTTCGTCTGGACGAGCGGGGCGGCATACTGAGAAATCAAGGAGGAAGGCGCCGGCCCACTGGACCTCGAACTGATGAGGAAATTCAGGCCAGCGCAGCTGCAGCCGTTGAAGATGCAACCAAACTCGACGGGCTATTCAGGGAAATCGAAGAGTTTTGGACTTCTTTAAATACCCAAGATGCGGTCACGTTGTCGAAAACCTCGCATGAAAGCGCCGCGGCCATCGTCGAGAAACTCAACGACAACGATTTCGACGGGGCCCAGATCGCCTTCAGAGATGTTCAGCAAGCGTGCATCCATTGCCACTTCACACACCGCCAACGAACCATTGACGGCTTCTTCATTAGACCGTAAGCAGCGTGTTGCGCAAAGTTCACTGTGAAATCGTTTCATCCTTTTGGTCGAGTTTAAGGGGGGGGGGGGGGGAGATGCAAGGTCAATTGGTCAGAGTGATTGGGGTCCTGATGTTGGTGCTCGTGAGTACCGTGGCGGCCGAGGCACAGGAGGGCGCGAACCAATTTGATCCACATGATTTCACAGGGATCTGGCTTATGGAACAGGGTGGTGGGCGAATGGGTGGCACTGTGCCTGAGCTGACACCTCAGGGCGCGGAGATTCTCAGCACGCGTATTCCATCACGAAGTGATGACAGAATTACGGTCACCAACCCGAGCCTTTCGAACTACCCGACTTACCAATGCAACCCCGATGGTTTTCCGAATCTGCTTTTGGATGCCGAGCCCATCGAGTTCCTCATGCATGACGACAGGATCCTGCAACTCATCCAGTGGGAAGGCAGAACACGAGTACTCTGGACGGATGGGCGGGCCGTGCCCTCGGGCGAGAACCTCGAAAACCTTGGACCGGCGTGGTACGGACATTCGGTCGGCGTGTGGGAAGATGACACCCTTGTCGTCAACACGGTGGGTCTCGAACCCAGAGCCTGGCTCGACAGGCGGGGGCATCCCAAGAGCTTCCACGCGCGGTTCGAGGAGCGCTATCGTCGCGTCGATGCCAACACCATAGAACTTCAAATTACGGCGTATGATCCGGAAAACTACACCGCCCCCTGGGTCGGTAGTCTGAAAGTCTTCAAGCTCCTCCCACCCGAAGATTACACCTTTTTTGGGTGGACAGGGTTGTACTCCGGAATCACGGAATCCATCTGCGCGCCGATGGACGAGGTGCAGACTTACAACGACCGGTTTCGTGATCCTGGGGGCTCTGGAGTCGGGGAAGCAACGATAAACCAGCCATGATTTCAGACAATGAATGTATGTGCGTCTCTGCCACAGTGAGCTATAGGTGGAGTGACCTAAACGTGAGGAAGGGATATGAAGCTTGAAAAACGGATCGTGTTCATGGCCGCGCTGGTGCTCGCAGTGGCCATGCCGGCATTGGCACAGGTCGAGAAGGCCGCGATGCGGACCACGGGAATCTCCTGCGGTGTTTGCGCTGTCGTATCGGAGGTGAATATCCGACGCATCGAGGGTGTGGACGAAATCACCATCAGCATGTCCAACGAAACGCTGATGATTTCATATGAGCCTGACGCTCTTTTCGAATCCGTGGAGATTCGCAAGGTTCTCGAATCGCTTGACGTTGAAATCACCGTGTTCCAGATCAGCGCGCGCGGCCGTGTCGAGGATCAGGGCGAAAAGCGAATTTTTGTCGCCGGCAGGAACCGGTTTGTCCTGGCAGCTCCCACTGGAAATGCACCCCGGGTTCCATCCGACACGCCGGTCGTGGTTGAAGCCGTCCTCAACGATCAACTCGATCCCATGGAACTGACCGTCATGGCCTTCAAGACGGTCCCGCAGTAAGCGCAAACCAGCAATAGACGCCACGCTGATTTCTCATGGGTGCGCGACATGCAAATAGAGCCGCGACGTGCAAATAGAGCAATCTAGAGCAATGAAGGCGATGGAGTCGGGACCGACTCGGGCACAAGCGAAAAAACAGGCCACCAGTTCTGCGTATTGTTTGGGTAGGATTCCGAAACCGGCCCTTCCTCCGATTGGAGAAGGGCCGGTTTCGTTTTATACGACGGACAGACCGAAAGCGGCCTCGGCGGTGGAAGCTACTGGAAGGCCTCCGGGACGTTGAAGGTAAATATCGCGTTGTGCGTCTTGTCGGACACGATTACGTTCTGATTCCTGACATCGAGCGTGATGCCGCGTACGTCCTTCAAAAGGAAGTTCGGCCCGCCGATCGTCAACCGGGGCTCCACGGGACCGTCATCGAAGACACTCCACACACCCACGTAATCGTCCAGCCCGAATCGTCCGCCGCCTCCGACGTTTCCGAAAATCATCCCGCTCTCCGGATTGACGGTCATCCTCGAAGCTCCGGTATCCGTGATGACCCGGAGCGGCGGCGTGTTGCCCGAAGCCCTGCGGTCGAATATTCGGAGGTCACCCCCGCCTGAGACGATCATGAGATCGTGCACGGGGTCTATTGTTACCCGGCCCTCCCCACGCAAGCCCGTGTCGGGTCCTTCCAGGATACGGATGGGCGCCACGTCGCCGTCCGCGTCCCGGTCGAAGACCAGCACCCGGCGGACTTGAGGCACATAAATTTCTCCATTTACGGGATCGATGGCCACCCGCTGACTGTTCACCAGTTGCGTGCGGGGTCCCATAATCTGTCGGACGGGCGCCGCGTCGCCATCCGCGTCCCCACGGAAAGTGAGAATAGAAAAGTTATACCAACCGGGAACGAGAATTTCATCCCGCACCGGGTCGTAGGCCATGTCGTGAATGGTGCGCGTGAAATTTGTATTCTGTCCGGCAATGGAGCGCGTCGCGTCTGTACTTCCATCCGCCAGCCTGGCGAATGCCGCAATCTGCGGGTGGCCCACTCAGTTGGAGCCCAGGATTTCTTCCCTCAGGGTGTCGTACGCGATCGTATGGACATTGGCGAGCATGGGCCCACGGGAGTCGGCCGGACCACTGCGAATCACGCGCTTGGGAGTGGCATCCCCATCCGCCGTGATGTCATACACGGTTGCTGAGTGACTGCCCAGATTGGCGACCCACAGCTCGTCGTTTATCAGGTCTACCTTCACCCCGACAGGGTTTTTGATCAAGGAGTTGGGACCCTGGAGGACTCGAATAGGCGCGGCGTCGCCGTTCGCATCGGCGCTGTAAACCGTCACGGTGTGGCCGGTGTCGTTCGCGACGAAAATCTCGCCCCGGTCCGGATGCACCGCAATATCGGTCGGCCAGTTCAGCAAGGTGTTGGGACCCTGGATCACTCGTATTGGCGCGACATTACCGGCCCCATCCTTGCGGTAGACGGTAATGGAGGGCGGTTCGGTCCGTCCCGATCCCGGAATGTTGGCCAAGCGCGAGACGGGCCAGTTGGGTTTTCCAGTGCCACGATTGAAGACGGCCGGCGTGTCTTCGTCATAATAGCGATCCGCCGCCGTGCCCCAGTTGCTGACATAAAGCAGGCCCGTGTTCGGGTCCAGGGCGATCCCATGGGGATCGGCCATTCGGGTGGCCGGCCCCTGGATCAACCGCACCGGCGGCTCTTCGTCCTGGGCCGCTTTCCGAAAGACCGAGACCGCATGATCATCCTGGACGGTCATGAAGATTTCCTGGGTGGCTTCATCGATGGCCATCCGGACGGTCGTATGCGGCGTGGCGAGTTTCCGCTTCGGCGCCACATTGCCCTGGGCATCACGGCCCCACACCGTCATCCAGTTCAAGGTGTCATTGTTGATGGCATAGATGTCGCCGCTTCCGGGGTCGACATAGATACCGCAAACGTATTCCAGGAAGGTGTCTTCTCCCTGAATGACCCGTCTGGGTTCGCTGAACGCTGCGGTTGGCGGTGTATTCGTATTTCGGTCGTAGACGACGATGCTGAAATTGTTCTCGTCCCCAGCGACAAGTTCATTCCGGATGGGGTCGATGTCAATGGCTGCAAACACATGACGGGAGTCATGAATCGTACGGATCGGCGGCCTTGTCGCCACCGCCGCCTTGACCGCTTCACTCGGCCGGGGGGGCGGGTCCGTAGCTGCCGCCGCTTGCCCGGCGCCTTGCACCAGTGCCATCAGATTCTCTGGCGTGCGGGCCCCAGCCATCAGAGTTTCCGGGCCGACTTCGGGCGTTCGTTCCTCCCCAATTAAATTCGTCTGCCCGTTTCCGTCCGGCCCCAGCTGCTCGTGTTGAGGCAGCGCGCCCACGGTCACCGACAGACATAAAATCAGTGTGATCACTAAAACCCACTGCCGTGCTTTCATCTCAGTCCTCCGCAATTCCCGAGGGTTAATTTTGTGGACACTTCGTGTTGCTGACCTTAGGGTCTTTCAATCTTTTCTGTCAAGCACTATGGAGTGACCTTTGTTCAAGATGGCAAGGCGTTCAGCGATGCGCTCAGTGACTGCGGCTACCTCGGCATTCCCGGGCGGAACCTGTAGCAGCACGCGGACGAATGAAATCAGATACGTGTGCTTTTCCTACGCGTTATCAGGTGGGAAGCACCGGGAAACAACGCTACGAAGCGCCATCCGTGATTGGAAGGTGGGAGACCGGCCCCGCCTCCGATTGGAGACGGGCCGGTTTCTTTTTAGACAACGGCAAACCGAAAGCGGCCTCGGTGGCGGAAGCTACTGGAAGGCCTCCGGGACGTGGAAGGTAAATATCGCGTTGTGGGTCTTATCGGACGCGATTACGTTCTGATTACTGACATCGACGGCAATGCCACGGACGTCCTTCAGGAGGACGTTCGGACCGCCGATCGTCCACCGGGGCGGAACGGGACCGTCATCGAAGACGCTCCACACACCCACATAGTCTGACAGGCTGTATCGCCCCATGAGGGATCGGACTTCGGGAGGCAGTTCAGGATCTGGCTCGATATCCATAGATCCAGTTGCGAACATCATCCCGCTCTCCGGATCGATAGCCCGGACCCCACCGCCACCTTCGATGAACCGGAGCGGCGGGGTGTTTCCCGAAGCTGTGCGATCGAAGATTCGGATGCCGCCGCCACCCGAGACGACCAGGAAACCGTGCACGGGGTCGACCGCTACCCGGCCCTCCCCACGCAAGCCCGTGTCGGGTCCCTCCAGGATCCGGATGGGCGCCACATCGCCGTCCGCGTCCCGGTCGAAGACCAGCACCCGGCGAGGTTGAGGAACGAAAATCTCTCCGTTTACGGGATCGACGGCCACGCGCTGACTATTCACCAGTTGCGTGCGGGGTCCCATAATCTGGCGGACGGGCGCCGCATCGCCATCCGCGTCCGCGCTGAATGTGAGAATAGAAAAGTTATACCAACCCGGTACGACGATTTCATCCCTCACCGGGTCGTAGTCCATGCCGTGAATCGTACGGCTGAAGAGCGTGTTTTGTCCTGCAATGGACCGTGTCGCCTGTGTGCTTCCATCCGCCAGCCTGGCGAATGCCGCAATCTGCGGGTGGCCCACTCAGTTGGAGCCCAGTATCTCCCCTCTCCGGGAGTCGAACGTGATCGTATGGACGTTGGCGAGCATGGGTCCGCGGGAGTCGGCGGGACCGCTGCGAATCACGCGCTTCGGGGTGGCGTCCCCGTTGGCCGTAATGTCGTACACGGTCGCGGAGTGACTGCCCAGATTCGCAACCCACAGCTCGTTGTTCGTCAGGTCGACCTTCACGCCGACAGGGTGTTGGATCAAGGTGTTGGGACCCTGGAGGACTCGAATAGGAGTGGCGTTGCCGTCCGCACCGGCGCTGTAAACCGTCACGGTGTGGCCGGTGTCATTCGCGACGAAGATCTCGCCCCGTTCCGGATGCACCGCTATATCGGTCGGCCAGTTCAGCAAGGTGTCGGGACCCTGGATCACTTGCAATGGGGCGACGTTGCCGGTCGCGTCCTTGCGGTACACGGTAATGGAGGGCGGCTCGTTCCTTCCCGATCCCGGAATGTTGCCTTCGCGCCCGGCCGGCCAGTTGGCTTTTCCATCTCCCTGACCTCTCGTGGTCAACCCAAGGTCATAGTAGCGGTCCGCCACCGTGCCCCAGTTGGTGACGTAAAGCAGGCCCGTGTTCGAGTCCACGGCGATCCCGTGAGGATCGGCCAATTGGGTGGCCGGCCCCTGGATCAGCCGCAGCGGCGACTCGTCGTCCTGAGCCGTTTTCCTGAAGACCGAGACCGCATGGTCATCCTGGACCGTCATGAAGATTTCCTGGGTGGCTTCATCGATGGCCATCCGGACCGTCGTGTGGGGGGTGGCGAGTTTCCGCTTCGGCTCCGCATTGCCCTGGGCGTCACGGCCCCACACCGTCATCCAATTCAAGGTGTCATTGTTGATGGCATAGATGTCGCCGCTCCCCGGGTCGACATAGATGCCGCACACGTATTCCAGGAAGGTGCTGTCTCCCTGTATGACCCGTCGGGGTTCGCTGAACGCCGCGGTCGGAGGTGTATCCGTCATCCGGTCGTAGACGACGATGCTGAAATTATTCTCGTCGCCGGCTATCAGTTCATTCCGGACGGGATCGATGTCGATGGCGGCAAACACATGCCGGGCGTCATGGATAGTCCGGATCGGAGGTCGTTGCGCCACCGCGGCCCTTTCCGCCTCACTGGGCCGGGGGGGAGGCCCCGTTGCTGCTCCCGTTTGCCCGGCGCCTTGAACGAGCGCCATCGGATTCTCTGGAGCGCGGGCCGCAGCTATGAGAGTTTCCGGGGCGGCCATCGGCTCCGCGGAAACGAGGCTGGCCTCCCCTGTCATTGTTGTCTGCCCGTCTCCGCCCGGCTGCAGCTGCTCGTGTTGCGGCAGCGCGGCCACGGCCACCGACAGACATAAAACCAGTGAGATCATTAGAACGCACTGTTTCATCTCGGTCCTCCTGAATTCCTGGTAGTTAATTTGTTTTCACTTGGTTGCCGACCTTAGGTTGTTTCAATCTGTCCTGTCAAGGATTATGGCCTGTGGCGCAAAGACCCTGAGCTCAGCCCCTCGAAATACGATCCCCGCGCCACCGCTTACCGTAGAAACGGCATCCGAGGCAATACGCCTGGCCGAACCCCATCGTCTCCGGTGCTAAACCCTCAGGGCCACCGAGTTTTTCAGGATTTGCTACGTTCAAACTGTTGCGATTACTTGCCTCAAAATCTGAGAGTCGGGAAGTAGCGTCTCTGGTAGCGTCTCTGATCGCTTCTTTTTCAGTCCTGACTATGATATACGATACCCAGGTACCACGATGTATCCGGCTTTTCGTGGACCGCCACCGCCATGGTGGGCGTGTGGTCTCTCCCTGATCGCATCAGTTGTCCCAATGGGGGGCACAGGTTGGGGGAGCTTGAGTATTTGGTTCTTAAATTGAGTAGATGGAGTTAAGGAGGAGGAATGAGAATGCGACCGATTAGATTGATGTTTGGGATGATCGCCGTCCTTGCGCTGAGTTCGACTGCGTTTGGACAGGCCACAGCTCAAATTAGCGGCACCGTGCAAGACGCGACGGGCGCGCTAATTCCGGGCGCGGAAGTGACAGTGACTCAAATTGACACCGGTGCGAACCGCCTGGCGGTGACCAACGAAACCGGATCCTACGTTCTAACCAGTCTGCCAATTGGCCCCTATCGGCTTGAAGCAGTCTTGCCGGGGTTCCAGACCTTTGTCCAGACGGGAATCGTCCTGCAGGTCAATGGCGCACCTGTCGTCAATGTCACCCTCAATGTGGGTCAGGTCACGCAAACCATCGAGGTGCAGGCGAACGCGGCCATGGTCGAGACCCGCACCGTCGGGGTCGGCCAGATGATGGCTGGCGCGCAGCTGCTGGAACTGCCCCTCAACGGGCGCAACGCCACCGAGCTGATTCTGCTCTCGGGGGGCGCCGTCGACATGGGGGAGACTTCCAACACGTCTTTCGCCGGCAGGCTGCGGGTCTCGGTCGGGGGTAGCCAGGGTTATGGAACGATGTACAGTCTCGACGGAATCCAGCACTATTCTCCCTACGACGGCGTGGGCCTGCCCCTGCCGTTTCCCGATGCGCTGGAGGAGTTCCGGGTCGAAACCAGCGGGCTCACGGCAAAGAACGGGCGATCCGCCTCGGTGGGCGCGGTGACAAAGTCTGGGACGAATCAATATCACGGCGACCTGTTCTGGTTTGTCCGCAACGACCTGTTCAATGCCCGACATTATTTTGCGGACAAGGGCAGCACGCTCAAGCGCAACCAGTATGGCGGCACGATCGGCGGACCCATTCTCCAGAACAAGCTCTTTTTCTTTGGTGGCTACCAGGGCACCATCACCGTACAAGACCCGGCGGACACGCGGTCCTTCGTTCCTACTGCGGCGATGATGGCCGGCGATTTCACAGAGTACGCTTCCGCGGCTTGTGCGGGCGGGGGGGGGACCACTCTCAATGCACCTTTCGTCAACAACCGGATCGATCCGGCACTGTTCAGCCCGGCGGCGGTGAACCTTGCTGGGCGTATTCCGAGGTCAACCGACCCTTGCGGTGAAATTACCTACGGGCAAAGGGAAGACATTGACCTGGCGCAGCTCGTTTCGCGGGTGGACTATGAAATTAACGACTCGCATTCCATGTTCGGGCGGTTTCTATATGACTACGATGACCGACCCAGCGCCTTATCGCACACCCCGGACTTCGCCTTGAACTCAAACACGAGGAGCTTCAACAACCACGCCACGGCGTTCGCCTTCGGCGTCACCTCTCTGTTCGGTGGGACTACAGTGAACTCGTTCCGTATAGCGGCCAGCAAGACGAACGTCCAGCGCGGCGGGGAGGAGTTTTTCAGCGCCTCCGATCTTGGGGTTCAAAATCACTTCACCTATGTCCCGAATTTCATGACCATAGTGATGGACGACGGGTTTGATATCGGCGGCAGGAGCATCGCGAGGGCCCGCTTCAGGACTACCTTCCTCCAGCTGGCTGACGATGTGCAAATGGTCAAGGGCAACCATCAGGTTTCGTTCGGCGGAAGCATCGGGCATGCGCATCTGGTCTATCGACCCACTCCGAATGCCCCGGGCATTTTCGAGTTCGACGGTGGGACTACCGGCTTGGTCCTGGGGGACTTCCTCCTCGGGAACTTGGCCGAATACAGGCAGGGCGCCCCCACCAACAATGTTCTCAGGCAGACCCAGACTAACCTGTATGTGCAGGACGTCTGGCAATTGACACCCCGGTTGACGGCCAATTATGGCATCCGCTGGGCGCCCAATATACCGATGCGGGATCAGACCAATCCGGTGGCGGCCGTGATGACGTTCAATATGGACAATTACCGGGCGGGGATCGTGAGCACCACCTACCCGAATGCTCCGGCGGGTCTGCTCTACTCTGGCGACGCCGGTTATGAGCTTTCGAATAGGGAGGTCATGCTGCCGAATTGGACAAATTTTGGACCGCGTCTGGGCCTGGCCTGGGACGTGACCGGAGACGGCCGCACATCGCTCAGGGCATCTTACGGGATCACTACAGACGAATTCCCTCTGCGGTTGCGGGGCGGGAACTCGACCGGGCAAGCGCCGTTTGGTAATGACATCAGACAGGATACACCGGGGGGGGGCTTCGACAATCCATGGCGGGACTATCCGGGCGGGAATCCATTCCCGACATCACTGGGCCCCGATGCGCTATTTCCGTTCGAGGACGCGGACTATGAATCGCAGCCAGCTCGTGTTCCGCCGACCACCGTGGGTTCGTGGAATATCAGTCTCCAGAGGGAGCTTGCGACAGACTGGCTTCTGTCGGCGAGCTATACGGGAAGCCAGATTTACCATCTCTGGGGCATGAACGCTCTCAATGACGGAATCTTCGTTCCGGGCGAAACTGATGCGAACGGAAACTGTACTTTTGGAACCTATACGTTCAAGGCGGATAGCCGCGGCCGGGAAGGCCGCGATTGCTCCACCCGGAGTGGGAGCAATGTTGATCTGCGGCGGACCTTGCGCATGATAGATCCGGTGGAGGGAGTGCAAATTGGACAACTGGGGGAATATGACTATGGCAACACCCAGAGCTACAACGCCATGATCGTCTCCCTCGAGCGTCGCGCCGCGGACGGCGTGACCATGACCGGCAACTATACCTGGTCTCACTGCGTCGGTTACTTCGGGGGCCGGGCCGCCACCGGGACCAGTTTAAGAGTTCGGGACACCTTCCGGATCAACAACGACCGCAGTTTCGATCGCGGCAATTGCGTTCAGGACGTGCGGCACACCATGAACCTCAGAGGCGTGGCCGAAACTCCCGAATTCGCTAATTCAACGCTGCGAGCCGTGGGGTCGGGTTGGCGGATGGCGCTGATCTACCGGGTGAGGTCAGGCTCCACACTTGCCACAAGCACGGGTACTGACCGCGCCTTGACCGGCCAGCACCGAACAATCCAACGGCCCGACGTGGCCGGGTCACCGTACACCGGCGATTCCGGGCCCGGTGCTCGATACCTGAGCACGGATGCGATCACGCAGCCGGCTAGTGGCACGCATGGCAATTTGGGCTGGAACGCCCTCTATGGCCCCACGCAATGGCAATTCGACGTGGCCTTGACCCGGTCATTCCAGCTCACCGAGGCGCAGAGTGTTGAGTTCCGAGTCGAAGCGTACAACCTGACCAATAGCTTCCGGGCCTCGAATCCGGCGGTTCGCCTCAACATAAGCACTTTCGGAGTAATCCGAGACTCTGATGACCCGAGGATCTTGCAGTTCGCGATTAAGTACGTCTTCTAAGAAACTGGAAGAGATCCATAGCCGGTTATCCGGGGCTCTGGCGAGAGTTCGAAAAACTTCGGTCTCGCTAGGGCCGGATAACCGGCTTTTTTAGTTCAATCGTTCTAACGCGGACAGCAGTGATCGATCCGCGGCTCTCGCCCATTGCGTCATCGGGCGGGCGAGTCCGGGCGAACGAGCGTAGAAAGCGCCACCTCACTCGCAGTTGTGAACTTCCTCTCGCAATCGGGCGAATGCCTCGCACCACAACGCCACAGCGCAAAACTTTTACGCATTGCAAGAATTGAATGCGGCGACATACAAGACGAGACCCTCCTGGTTCTTCTGGCAAGTTTGCAGCCACTTTTGAAACTCGAAAACAGAACCCGAAAAGTGAGAAATTGAACTGCGATAGGCGGCTGTGGTATTTCGAAGGCGAATTCTGATCGATTAAAACTGCACCGCCATTCCTGAAAGTTATTTTCGAATCCGACTCACTCAAATCAGAAGTTTCGAAACTTAAATCAGCATGCCTCAAGGTGGCTTCGACATTTTGAAAGATGGCAACACGATTCTGAAACCGCAAACCGTTCCTGAAATACAACAAACCATCCGCGCACAGGTGTAAATTAAGAATTTTTACCCAGCTTCGAAGCATGAGTGCCTCGATGAGACAACGGGAGGTCTAATACGACACCTGGGCCCTGAAAAGCAGGTTGATCGGCGTCTGATCCGTTTAAAGCATACATTGCGAAAGGTTTGTAGAAGCGGCCACGTGGTAGGGACGCGACTTGTGATGCCGGCTGATTCTCACTGTCCGACAATCTTGTCGGACGTTGAGAAATCCCGTATTCAGTGAAAAATTGTTATCTAGTTCCAGATAATTGTAGTTATCCCGCCGAATACTGACAACGTAAGACACGTTCTAAATAACATGACATCCGTGCTATCGTGGTAACGTGATCCATTCGTTTCGCGACGGCGGCACGGAAGATATTTTCAATGGAGCGGAAACCAAGCGTGCCCGTAAGACGTGCCCGGCAACCATAAGGAAGGCCGCGAGGCGTAAGCTTGAGCTGCTCGATTCGGCGGGCACGCTACACGACCTGCGGGTGCCGCCTGGAAACCAGCTGGAAGCCCTGAAGAAAGAACGAGCTGGGCAACACAGCATTCGCGTGAACAATCAGTATCGCGTCTGCTTCGAGTGGACGGAGCTTGGTCCGTCGAACGTGGAGATCATCGATTACCACTGAGCACTTGTCGCAACTATGCGGAGGCTAAAATGGTCCGAGTCCCAACGCATCGTCAGCCTACTCATCCCGGACGGATGCTGTTAGAGGAATTCCTGAATCCGATGGGCCTCAGCCAACGGGAATTGGCTGATGGTATCCGTGTGCCGTATCAACGCGTCAATGAGCTAGTGAATGGCCGACGTGGGATCACTCCGAGCACGGCGCTTCGACTAGCGAAGTTCTTCGGAACCACCGCCGATTTGTGGATGAACCTCCAGCTCCGTTGGGATCTATATCACGCACAGGCAGCGGAGTCGGGGGAACTCGGGCGCATCAGGTGTGTGCAGACCAGCTAACCCAAACAGCGATATAACAAGCGGCTGCACCAGACGGCGGCCACGGTATTGTCTTGAACCCTGCCTTGAAAACGATTCTCAACGCCTGTTAAATCATCTTCCCGGACACTGAGAATTGCCAATTTACGGAGGGTTTTCACTGTCCGAGAATGTCGTTTCCGAGGACTGGAGCCTCTTCTTGCTAATAAATCCTACCTGTCGTTATATTTACGCAGATTTTCGTACTTCGCACCGACCGACACTGTAACGATGAAATCCGGCACCAAACTCGGCTATTACGAGACCAGCACACTCTTAGGTAAAGGTGGAAAGGGCGAAGTGTCGCGGGAGAATTACAAACGGACCAGCGAAAAACTTTTCGCAAGTGTTGGGATTCAGCCGCAATCGATATTCGTTGCGACTAATGGGCCCGTTAAGAATGTCCATTACTACGCGATAGGAAAAGGCAAGCCGCGGGTATTAATACATGGGGAGGGTTTTACGCTTCGCACTGGTATCCGCTCATCAAATCTTTGCAGGAGAAATTTCAACTCTTTATTCCTGACCGGCCAGGCTGCGGACTTACAGACACATTCCAATATCGCGGTGTGGATATACCAAGTCACGGAATAGACTTTGTTCGTTCGTTTATGGATTCTGTTGGTATTGATAAAGCGGCCTTTGCGGGGTGTAGCCTGTCAGAGCATTTCGCACGAAATACCCTAAAAAACTAAGAGACACTTTTCTAATCAGAACGATCTGAAGGAGGATCGAATGAGTGAGAAAGTGTCGGCAGAGAATCGGGTACGAGAGATTCGTCGATCGGCCCTGGTTCCGAAAGAGCGGACGCGCAAGAAGTACTCGTCTGAGGAGAAAGTGCGGATCGTGTTGGAAGGGTTGCGAGGCGAAGAGAGCATCGCAGAACTGTGCCGACGCGAAGGGATTCCGTCAAATCTGTATTACCGGTGGAGCAAGGACTTCCTGGAGGCGGGGAAGAAACGGCTGGCTGGGGACACGAAGCGGGAAGCGACATCGTGGACCCATCGACGATGATGCTCTTCGAGCGAACGTTCCCCTACCCGACGTTCGACCTCACTTCATTCGATATCCATCCCGACCTCGACCGATTCTTTTCTTTAGGATCGATCGTGGGTACGGGAAGGAGCAGAAAACTACGTCGCCAAGTGTCGTCTGTAATTTGGAGGGAGATCTAAAACCGGCCCTTTTTCCGATTGGAAAAGGGCCGGTTTCGTTTTTCTTACGGGGAAGTCGAAAGTGTCCGGAACCTACCGGAAGGCCTCCGGGACGTTGAAGGTAAATATCGCGTTGTGTGTCTTGTCGGAAACCATCACGTTCTGATTCCTGACATCGAGGGTGACGCCTCGCGCGTCCTTCAAGAGGACGTTCGGCCCGCCGATCGTCCACCGGGGCTCAGTGGGGCCGTCATCGAAGACGCTCCACACACCCACATAGTCTTCCTCCAGGAATCGCCCGCCGGGACGGACGACTCCGAAAATCATTCCGTTCTCCGGATTGCTGGTCAGCAACGAAACTGCTGCCGCTGCATCACCGGTGATGACCCGGAGCGGAGGCGTGTTGCCCGAAGCCGTGCGATCGAAGATCTGGAGCTTGTCGCCGCCCGAGACGATCAGGAGATCGTGCACGGGGTCTATCGTCAGCCGGCCCGCAGTTAAATTCGTATCGGGTCCCTCCAGAGTCCGGAGGGGCGCCACATCGCCGTCCGCGTCCCGGTCGAAGACCAGCACCCGGCGGCCCTGGGGAACGAATATCTCCCCATGGACTGCATCTATGGCAAGAGCCTGCGGATTATGTATTTGCGTGCGGGGTCCCATAATCTGGCGGACGGGCGCCGCGTCGCCATCCGCGCCCGCGGCGAAGGTGAGAATGGAAAGGTTATACCAACCGGGTACAAGGATCTCATCCCGCACCGGGTCGTAGGCCATGTCGTGAATCGTGCGTGTGAAATTAGTATTCTGTCCGGCAATGGACCGCGTCGCCGTTGTGCTCCCATCCGCCAGCCTGGCGAATGCCGCAATCTGCGGGTGGCCCACTCAGTTGCCGCCGAGGATTTCCTCGCGCCGAGTGTCGTACGTGATCGTGTGGACGTTTGCGAGCATGGGCCCGCGGGAGTCGGCGGGGCCGCTGCGAATCACGCGCGTTGGCGTAGGATCTCCTTCAGCGGTAATGTCATACACGGTCGCGGAGTGACTGCCCAGATTGGCGACCCACAGCTCGTCGTTGGTCAGGTCCAGCTTCACCCCGACAGGGTGGTTGATCAACGAGTTTGGACCCTGGAGGACTCGAATAGGAGCGGCGTTGCCGTCCGCATCGGCGCTGTAAACCGTTACCGTATGGCCGGTGTCATTGGCGACGAAGATCTCGCCCCGTTCCGGATGCACCGCGATATCGGTCGGCCAGTTCAGCAAGGTGTTAGGTCCCTGGATCACCTGCAAGGGTGCGACATTCCCCTGGGCATCCTTGCGGTACACAGTAATGGAGGGCGGCTCGTTCCGTCCCGAACCCGGAATGTTGGCTTCGCGCCCGACGGGCCAGTTGGCTTTTCCTTCTCCACGATTCAGGGTGGTCGGCGCGTCTGTGTCATAGTGGCGGTCCGCCACCGTACCCCAATTGGTGACAAAAATCAGGCCCGCGCTCGAGTCCACGGCGATCCCATGGGGATCGGCCAATCGCGTGGCCGATCCCTGGATCAGCCGCACGGGGGACTCTTCGTCCTCGGCCGATTTCCGAAAAACTGAGACCGCATGATCGTCCTGGACGGTCATGAAGATTTCCTGGGTCGCTTCATCGATGGACATCCGAACGGTCGTGTGCGGTGTGGCCAGTTTCCTCTTCGGCGCCACATTCCCTTGAGCGTCACGGCCCCAGACCGTCATCCAATTCAAGGTGTCGTTGTTGATGGCATAGATGTCGCCGCTTTCGGGGTCGATATAGATGCCGCAAACGTACTCCAGGAAGGTGTTCTCTCCCTGAATCACCCGTCTGGGTTCGCTGAACGCAGCAGTTGGCGGTGTATTCGTCATCCGGTCGTAGACGACGATGCTGAAATTATTTTCGTCGCCAGCGACAAGTTCACCTCGGATGGGGTCGATGTCAATGGCGGCAAACACATGACGGGCGTCATGGATCGTACGGATGGGCGGTCTGTTCGCCACCGCCGCTCTTTCCGCCTCGCTCGGCCGGGGGGGAGGGTCCGTAGCCGCTCCTGCTTGGGCGCCTTCAACCAGCGCCATCAGACTCCCTGGAGCGCTGGCGGCCATCAGAATTGTCTGCCCGTTTCCGTCCGGCCCCAGCTGCCCGTTTTGAGGCAACGCGCCGACAGCCACCGACAGACATAAAACCAGTGAGATCATTAAAATCCACTGCCTTGGTTTCATCTCAGTCCTCCTCTATTCCCGAGGGTTAACTTTGTGGATACTTCGTGTCGCTAACCCTATGGTCTTTCAATCTTTCCTGTCAAGCACTATGGCGTGAGGTGTATACCCTGTGCGCTCAAGGTGGCCAGGCAATCAGCGATACGCTCAATGACTGGGACAAGCTCTCCCGGCATCCTCGGGCGGAACCCGCCCCCGTCCGATCTCCTGGACAAAACGCGGAAGCCCAGGCCGACTTCAACCAGGGTTTTGTGATGAAGTATGGGTTTGCGAAAGACGAGGCCAAGCGATCGTTTCGCGAGGCCGTTAAACGCGATCCCAATAGCGCGATCCGTTGCTGGGGCGAAGCGTGGTCCTGGGGTTCTTATTTTGCCGGCCTTTTACTTGTCCGCATTTTGAAGGCGACTCAATGATTCTTTCACGCTCGGCGACTGGCCCGATGCAACATCTTCGCGCCGAAGTTCGTGGAAGTGAGTCAGAACCGTATTGGCTTCCGCCAGCACTTTGATCCGTGCGGCGTATTCCTGGATTTTGGCACCCGGCAAGGCCCATAGAGCGAAATCGTCGGTGAGCACATCCAGATAGGCGCGCGCTCCGCAGCAACCCAGGCTCAGCGCAGCATTTCCCGTATTGATAGCCTGGGGTATCACGCCGCAGGCGGGCCGCCCCAGGGCCGGTGGGGCATTGGGCTCCACCTGCCCTACAGCTTCAGCGATCGCCAGGCTTTGCCTGGCATTGGCGAACAAGAGAACCACCGACGGTTGCAACGGAGTGGAAGCCAGAGGTGCGTAGACGACGTATTTCCCCTCTTCCTCCAGGACGGGAATCCGAGGGATGTCCTCGGGGCGAACATAGCCAAGGTCCCCGAAAACCTTCAGACTGTCGTTCAAGTCTTCCTCTGAGGACGTCGCAAGGGGCATGTGATGTGTGTACATCCCTATGCTGCAGTTCTGATGGTCTGTCGGAGAGGTGACAAACGTGGCCTCGGCTCCCTGCTGCCAAAAGACACACCCGGCTGCTACCGGTTTTGAGGGACTGGGAATTCCCTCGGGCGGCTCATCGGTCATGCAGACGGCGACGGGAGCGACCCGAAGTCCTAGCGATTCCATAATGGTCTGGGCGATGGGGGCATAGTCACTCATCACGATTCTCCCTAATTCACCTCGTTAACAATGGGGCGTTTAAGACAGCAGTGTACTCATACCGCAACTCGACTCTAAAGTCCAATTGGATCGAACGGATGAGCCGTACATTAACTTTACAAAATAACCAGACCAATGCGGATGTTATTCGAACATTCTCGATCGGTTATTTCCGATTAGACTTTGCTAATTGGGAGGCATTCTGACAGACTTACCCCGAAGGTAAAGGGACTCCGGGCTCACCACGTTTCGAGTAAACGTAAGGTGATTTTATGCGGTGGATGTCCTTGCGTTTCGGGCAAATAACCAGTGCAGTGCCGCCGGTGACGCCAGCGGGATACTTCCCAGAGAAGAACGAATGCTAAGCGCAAAGCTTCTTAGTCTTAAGTCCCTGGTTTTGGTGGGGATTGTTCTCTCGCCAAACCTGTCCGCAATCGGAGCAGTCCAAGTCGACCCGTCCAGCCTCACCTGGGAAAGAGACTACGAAAAAGCTGTTGAGCGAGCCACAGCGGACGAGAAGCTGATCGTTGCCTACATGTTCACGGATTGGTGTGTGATCTGTAGGAGGATGGACAGCGAAACGTTCGTCGCGCCGCAATTGATAGAGGAGATGGCGGCGGAATATGTCTGGCTGAAGCTGAATACCGAAACTGAAGAAGACGGCAAACGTTTCCAGGAAGAGTTCGCAATACTAACCTATCCCACGATTTTGCTCCTGGACAGTCAGGGCGAGGAAATCGAGCGAGTCAGCCGCTTCGTTCCTGCTGCCGAATTCCGGGAAACTGTTGAGTTTTTCGTTGAGAGCCCGGATTCTCTTGGGAGCCTGAGAGCAGCAGTCGAGGAGCAGCCCGATTCCGTTTCAGCGCAATTCGCTCTGGCCGAAAAATATCTCAACCAGAACAACTACCCTAAGGCCGCCGCCCGATATGAGAAGGTGATCGAGCTCGATCCTGAAAACCTTGAAGGCCATACCGATGAGAGCCTCTACAATGTCGCGCTCTCCCTCGCCAGCCAGGAAAGATTTGAAGAGGCGCTCGCCCAGTTGGATCTTCTTGAGAGTCGCTTTCCGATGAGCGGCAACCTTGGGGAGACGGCCGTCGTGCTAAGGGTACAGGTTCTCCACTGTTGTGGAAGAATGGATGAGGCGGAGGCCCTTTTACAACAGCAACGCAATGCGAACGCCGAACCGGCTCCTGTTGGGGAGGTCGAAAACCTGTTCTCCGAAATGGAAGCCGAAATCAGCGGCAATTAGACCACCTGCCACGACTATCTTCTGTAACACCATCTGTTGAAAAGCCCCTCTGTGACAGGGAATAGTAACGCGTCCTTCGGCCGGAATAAAACAGCTTGGATTCAGTTAGTTGTAAGTTTAATATCGACTTGCATTGGCGTGTCTGTTTGACTTGGAGAAGCAGGCGATCAAATGGCTCGGAAAAAATACGGCAAACAATTCGCTAAGATGTTTGCGGCGATAGCGCTGCTGACCGTGACCGTCATCGGGCTCGGTTATGGCTCGCTGCTTCGCGCTATGGATCAAGCTGGGGAAGACTATGGCCGGGGCGATGTGGAGGCTGCGCTGACCCGTTACGAGAGCATCGAGGGTCGGCTGCGTTCCCTGGGCGCTCTGCGCATGATACCGGCGAAAGACCGCGGGAATCTTATTCTGAACCAGGCACGCCTGCTCTATGCCCTCGGTCGCTATGAGGATGCCCAGGTAGCCATGGATCGGGAGACTGAAATCGCCGGTGTCGCCAACAACGATTGCCGATTCCTTCTGTTGAACGGCGACATTGCATTCCGGAGAGCCGTCAGGAATTACCGCGAATCGTCGGAGGGGGATGCGGGGTTGCTGGACGACGCCCTGCGCACTGCCGAAACTTATCTGCGTGATTCCCTGCGCCTCTGCCCGAATGACTGGGACGCCAAATACAATTTTGAGTTCATGCGGCTGAATCGGGCTCGGCCGGCACAGATCCCACTTTTGATGATGGGCGGTGATAACCAGGATCCGCCGCCGACAACCCTTCCGGCGGAACTGTCACCTTGATTTCGGCGCCTCGATCACTCAGCGATAATCTCTGATGGAATTTGCAAGACAAGAATACTTCTGGCTGTTGCTGCCGGTTCCCTTTGTAGTTCTGCTCTGGGGAATCGGTGTATGGCACCTGCGGCGGATGCGGATCCGATTCGGAAATATCGGAAACCTCGCGTCCATCTCAAGAATCTCCTGGTCAGGCAGAGAGTGGTTCCGAGGTCTGCTGTTTGTGGGCGCTCTGGGGCTGATGGTCGTGGCCCTGGCTGAGCCCAGCGCAGTTGTTCGGGAGTTGCACGCCGTTCCGACACCCACGGATCTGGTGTTCTTGTTGGATACCTCCCCCTCCATGTACGGACGCGACATGGATCCCAACCGGCTGGGTCGTGCTGAACGAATCATTGAGAGATTCCTCTTTCTGAAGCAGCCCGAGGATCGTTATGGCTTGATCTCGTTCAACTGGACGAGCGTGGTGTTGTCCTACCTGACCCGCGATCCCCAAAGCATCTTGCTGTACTTCGATTATCTCAATCAGCTGAATGTGCCACAGCCGGGCACCAATGTGGGCGCCGTGCTGACCAACGCGATGCAGCTGGTTGCCACCGAACGGACCCTCGATCCGGAAAGCGCCCAGAATCGCCGCGTCGTTTTCGTCCTCCTTTCGGACGGAGACGATACGGCGGACGAGATCGAGGAGCCTCTGGCCGAGGTAGTTCGATCTGGGATTAATATCTATTCCATCGGTCTGGGTACGGCGAACGGCTCGAACGTGCCGATGGAGATGGCGGGGGGGTTGAACGGCCGGCCGGTAAGGTACTACCAGCGCTACGACGGGGTCCGGCTGATCAGTCAAGCGCAGGCCAGAACCATGAGAGAGGTCTCCGACCGGACGGGCGGACGGTTCGTGCGCGGTGAGCTGGAAGAGCAGGTGGATCAACTCATGGAGGAAATCCTGGTCGACAGCCGGCCTGTGTCCGGTTTCGAATCGAGCGCTGTGCGCCGAGACCTCTATGTTTATTTTCTGATGGCCGCTTTGGGATGCCTGTTGGTCGGCGTCTTTTTATAACCGGCCTGGAGCCCTTGAGGATGGAATCGTTGACCGAACACGTGGAAACGAAAGAGCAGGCATGGGAGGTCATCGCCAGAATCGAAGAGCAGATCCGCAAGGTGATTATCGGACAGGACGATTTGATCCGGCGCATCCTGATCGGGCTGTTCGGGCGCATTTCCTACTCGTTCAAGAAGGGGCAGGACGAAAAAACAGGTTCGGGTCACATTTTGTTGGAAGGCGTGCCCGGACTCGCGAAAACGCTGCTTGTCTCGGCCATTGCCAGCACGATTGACGCCAAGTTCCAGCGCATTCAGTTCACGCCGGATATGCTGCCCGCCGATATTCTTGGAACCAAAATCTTCGATAGCAAGGTCGGCGAATTCCGTACTGAAACAGGTCCGATCTTTGCCAACATTATTCTGGCGGATGAAATCAACCGCGCCCCGCAGAAGACGCAGAGCGCTCTGTTGGAAGCCATGCAGGAGCGCCAGGTCACGATCGGCGAGACTACATACGCGTTGGATGATCCTTTCTGGGTCCTGGCGACTCAGAACCCCGTGGAGCAGGAAGGCGTGTTCTCACTGCCCGAAGCACAGCTGGATCGATTTTGCATGATGGTTCGTGTGCATTACCCGTCCCCGGAAAGCGAATACGACATGCTCTCAGCGAGTCTCGAAAAAACGGGCCTGGAATCGGTGACCGGCCCCAAAGCAGTTCTCGCGATCCGGCAATTAGTCGGTCAGGTGCACGTGGACGAAAAGATTCGCCGGTATATCGTTGCCATCGGCCAGAACACGCGCAGTAACGGCACGAACACACTGCCGATTGTGGAGGAGATGGTCATGCACGGCGTATCGCCGCGCTCTTACAATCACCTGCTGGCGATGTGTCGTGCCGTAGCTTTTTTCCGCCGGCGCGATTACGTTCTCCCTTCGGATGTGAAGTACATTGCGCCCGATGTGCTGCACCACAGAATCGTGCGCACGATCCGGGCAGAAGTCGAAAACGTGGAATCCGACGAGATCGTCGCCGAGGTGTTGCGACATACTCCGATTCCTTAAGAGGTCCTATGGCGCTGGCGCCGGAATTAGTAGAAGAGCTTCGATATGTGGAAATCAGCGTGGCGCGGCGCATTCGCAGCCTGCGCTTCGGCCAGAATCGCAGCCCATTAAAGGGCTCTGGCTACGAATTCGAGGCCCACAGCAAGTACCAGGTTGGCGAAGATTTTCGGCGCATCGACTGGAACGTTACAGCGCGCATGCAGGAAGTCTTCATCAAGCGCCATTTTGAGGAACGGGAGGTCTCGGTATTTCTGGTGGCGGATGTATCCCGCTCAATGCGTTTCTCAACGGCGAAACATTCCAAGAACCTGCGACTGATGCAGGTGGGCGCCACTCTCGGTTTTTCTGCTGTCAGCGACAGCTGCAACTTTGGCTGGCTGGCGTTCAGTGATCAGGTGGAAGCCTACGAGCCCCCTCGCAAGGGTCGCGCACATGTGTGGCGGGCGATTGATAGACTTCACAACCTGAAGCCGAAGCACTCGGGAACCAATTGGGAGCTTGCGTTGCGTTTTCTGCGTAGCCACCTGCGGGGCATGTCCATTGTGTTTCTGCTCTCGGATTTCATTACAGACCCGGATGCGACCCAGCTGAGGGAACTGCCAGATCTTAAGGTCCTGGCGCAAAAACACGACGTGGTTCCCATCGTGTTCGTCGATCAACTGGAAAAAACCCTTCCTACAGGCAAAGGGCTGCTCCGCTTTCGTTCGGCCGAGGGCCGCGATGAAATATTGCTCAGCCTTTCCTCGCGTCAGAGGCGCGCGTTCGACGCCTTGGTGGAGAAACGTAAAGCGGATCTACGGGATCTGTTTTACTCCTTGGGAATGGAGTGCCTGTTTTTGAACGTGGGCGAAGCGTTCACCGATTCCCTGATGATGCTATTTCAAAGGCGGAAGAAAATATGAAGGCGACTTTGCTGTGCATAGCCCTGGGCTTCGCGAACCAGGTGGCCTGGGCTCAGACAGTGACGACCGATGCCGTTACGGACTCTTCGGATCTGCGGTTCACTGTTCATTTGGATAGAACAGCCGTCTGGCCCGGCGATCAGTTCCACTATCTCATCATTGTCGACTACTCCTCTGATTACGAATTCGTTCTCGACAACCTGAGCCAAGAGAGCATTAACATGGACCCCTTTGAGGTCATAGACGTCGGAACGAATCTGGTTGTTAATAGCACAGGCCGGAGATTGTTCGTGGATCTGACACTGGCCAACTTCGAAACCCTGCAGGGCAGAATGGACATTCCACAGTTCACCCTGTTTTATTTCCGTACAGAGAACAATACCGTCGGTGTGGATCAGGCGGCTGCCGAAAGCCTGACGATTCCCGGACCCGCCATCGGAATTCGTAGCACGTTGGAGCCGAATCCCGACGACATCCGCGATGCAGTTACGGTGATCGGGTGGGACCGCAGTCGCTGGGTGTTTCCCGCCCTCGGCTGGATTTGTGGTGCGGTTTTGGTCTTGGGTTCGGGGCGGGAGCTGGTGTTGTTTGTCCAGCGAAGAAAAGCGCGCAAAGGTCCGGATCGCCGCAAAGCGATGAAAGCCGTCCGCGACCGGTGGACGAGCGGCGTGCCTTCAGAGTTCACGGATCCGGAGACCTGCTCGGCTTTTCTCGACCATTCCTACCAGAACCTGAAGGAGTACGTCGGGCATTACCTGGAGACTCCCACCATGGGACTGACCTCTGAGGAGATGCGCGAGGAAATGCGACGTCAGGGTGCAAGCACGGACCTGTCCGAGAAAGTTGCTAAAGTGCTGGAGGCTTGTGAGACAACCCGCTACGCGCGCAACGGTGTGTCGGAACGCGGGGAAGCGGCGCGTGTCGTGGCCGACGGCATGCGCGAAATTCTGAGCCCCAAGGGATAGTCAACGAATGACGTTTCTGTATCTCCAGTGGCTTTATTTAGCGGTGCCGCTACTGCTGATCGCGTTGGGCCTGCGCTTCTGGAGACGGCACTATTGGGGACACTCCCTCGTGTCCCAGATGCGGGAAGAGATCGGTGGTCCGAATCCCATTCTGCGCATGCCTGCCATCCTGGAGGGAGCGGCGGTGGCATTGCTGCTCACCGCGCTGCTGGGTCCCATCTACCCCTTTGTCGTGAACCGCGTCGAACGCGGTGGGCTGCAGATCCTGATCGTGCTCGACCTCTCCCAGAGCATGGAAATACCGCTGGGAGACCGGTCGAGAATGGAAGTCATCAAGGCGAGCGCAACCGAATTCATCGACCGCCGACCGGGTGATGCCGTTGGCCTCGTGGTGTTTTCTCATAACGGATATCTGGTCACACCCGCCACCTTCGATCACGAAAGCCTGCTTTCGTATCTACAGCGGGTCAGCCCGCAGACACTCGCGCACGAGGGATACACGGCTATCGGCGAGGGTCTTGCCGCCGCCCAGGAGTTTTTTCTCTTCAGCAGAGAACGCGGCGGCCGCGGTAAAGGCGAGGTCATTGTCTTGTTCAGCGACGGGGAAAGCAATTGGGGCAGGGACCCCTTGCAGGAAGTGGAAAGAGCGCGCCAGGACGGCGTCCGTATCTACTTTATCGGCGTTGCACTGCAAGAGGAGGCCGCAGGGCGGATCGCCGCCGCAGTCCCGTCCACGGGCGGAAAGTTTTTCGATGCTCAGATCCCCGGGCACATCGTGGAGGCTCTCGAAGAGATCAACACGACGGAGCAGGGCCGCTTCTCTACGCTCCAGTTAAGACGGGAACAACCCGCCTACTTTGTTTTTGTCCTCCTGGCGTTCGCGGCCCTCGCGCTGCGGATGATACTCCATGGTATCCCGCATTTCGTGGAGATCAGTTAACCGCTTTTAGAACAATTCGGGCACGCGGAACGTCAGAACCGAATTGAGCCTCTTGTCACTGACGATGATGCTCTGGTTCTTCACGTCCAGCGCCACTCCACGTGGCATCTCGAGAACGCCATCGGGTCCACCGATCGTCCACAACGGCGGGCCATCGCTGCTCGCTTCATAGCTCCACACACCCAAACAGGAAACAGGATCCGCCAGAGTCTCCCCGACCGGTCGGTTCGTCGCGAAAATGAGTTTCTTCGGCGGATAGATCGCGAACGGTCCGCCCAGACTGCGGGGGCCTTGGATCGTCATTATCGGGTCGACCTTGCCATTGGCAAGGCGATCATAAAGCAGGAAAGTGGTCGCGGTCCTGCCCCCGCCCCCACCTCCGGAGGCTGGGGCTTAGCCTGTCCTTCGTGGTCAGAAGATCTCCCGCGGTCAGAAGATTACTTCGGATCAGAAGATCTCTGGAACCGAAAACACCAGAATGCCGTTCAAGCGCATATCGGAAATAATCACTTCCTGGTCTTCAGGGTTCAATACCACTCCAAAGGGTTTCTTCAGCGTTGTCGTCGGTCCCGCCGGGAGCTTCCAAAGCGGCGGAATGTCCCCGTTATCTTCGTAGCTCCATACGCCTAAAAAGGCGCCCTCCGGTTCCATGTGATCTCGAATCCCGGGCATCGCCGCGACGATCAGCTTCCTCTGTGGATAGACCTGCATCTGGTTGATCCGTACAATCCCCGAATTCGGACCGCGGATTACGGCCCGCGGCTTTACGTTTCCTTCGTCCGTCCGGTTAAACACCAGGAGCGCGCCCCGCTGGGCGTCTGGTGACCGAGAACTACCGAAGGAGCTGTTTAAGCCGACTACCAGAATGTCGTTGATCGGATCCACGGAAACCACATTAACGGATTCCAAGCCGGTGTCGGGACCCTCGATGATTCGAAGGGGCGCAACGTCACCGTTGGCTTCGCGCGGATATACCTTAATACTGTTGCCGCTGTAGGTGAAAATCTCGTCGTGAATGGGGTCCACATCCAAGCGGCTGCCTATCGTTCCGGTCCGGGGGCCCTGTATGATTCGAATGGGTGCTTCCTGTCCATCGGCGCCTCCGCGGAACGTCAGGATCGCCTCTGCAAACGGGTTGGGCACAAGAAATTCATCGTTGATTTCATCGTAGCGGATGTCGTGCATGGTTCGCGACAGCTTGCTCGCCTGCCCGAAAACGGCCCGTTCGGGTTGCTGTGCTCCGTCCGCCAGCCTGGCGAACGCCGCAATTTGCGGATGGGCCACTCAGTTGGGCACCAGAATTTGATCCCGTAAGGTGTCGTATCCGACAGCCCCCGGGTTGCCGATGTTGAGCGACAGTCTATCCGCCGGTCCAGATCGAATCGTGCGCGATGGGCTAACATCCCCGTTGGCCGTCACCGGGTACACCGTCACCGAGGCATTTCCCATGTTCGCAACATAGAGTTCGTCGTTGGTGGGATCGACCGTGATTCCGGGCGGATGTTTGATTCCGGTGTTCGGCCCCTTGATGACGCGGATCGGAGCCACATCACCCTTGTCTGACATCCGAAAAACCAGGACAGAGTCGTCAGCGTCATTCGCAAGGAACAATTCCTGCCGCTCCTCGTGCAAGGCCAGATGCGAAGGCCAATTCATCAATGTCTGGGGTCCTTCGATGATCCAGAGAGGCTCCGTATTTTCCGACGCCTCCAGGGGATACACGGTGATTGATGGAGACTCGAACTTCCCCCATTCCCGTGGGCGCGTACCGGCTGGAGAACCGGGCGGTGGCGCCACGGTCTCCCGACCGTTTCCGTAATTGCTCACGAACACCAGGTTGTTACTCGCATCGATCGCGATCCCGTGGGGATCTTCCAGCTGCGTGTCGTTCCCACGCAACACGCGAAGCGGTTCCTCTTCACCCTCCGCACCCTTCCGATAAACATAGACCGCGTTCTGGTGCTGCACCATCAGGAACATCTCCTGTCTCTCTTCGTGCATGGCGATCCCGAAGGTTCCGTGGGGTGTGGCCAGCACCCGCGTCGGTGTCGCGTTACCCCGGGCGTCGGGAGAAAAAACAGGCAGCCAGTCCTGCGTGTCGTTGTTGACGACGTAAATCTCGCTGGTGACCGGGTCGATATAGACCCCGCACATCATCTCCGCAAACGTGTCCGGCCCGGAAATAACCCGTCTCGGCTCCGTGAAAAGTGCCGACGCGGGAGTGTCGGAGCGACTGTCGAACTCCAGGATCTGAAACAAGTTCTCATCGGTGACGACGAGCATGTTGTTATCCGGATTCACCGCCACCGCGCTTAATGAAGGGTAGGGATCCTTAATAAACCGAAGCGGGGCCCGTTCGATCAACACGGTCTCTCGATCTCCTCCGCCCTGCGCGTATGCGACCTCTGAAATCTTCCAACTTCCAACCACGATTGCATCCGCTAGCGACACGATCAAGCCGAGGCAAATCGTCGATAGCAGCCAGATCCTCCAGTTATGACCACCTTGATTCATTACGGAACCTCCTTCACATTCGACTAAATTCGACCCACGTCTCCCTGCAGGCCGTGATTCATCGCAAGACCGATAATAACGACCAAACAGCGGGGATGCCCGGAAAATCGTTGAAATCATATCGATGTTCTTTGCTTAAGCCTTTCTTTTGGGACGACGGGGGAAACAATGTCACGAAGCGGCATCCTGCGTCAGAAACTGCTGAAACCGGCCCTTCCTCCGATTGGAGAAGGGCCGGTTCCGTTTTAAACGACGGCAAACCGAAAGTGTCTCTTAGTTGTTCAGAGGAGTTGGATCAAACCCCTAACCATCGATTTCAAGCTATCTAAAGACCTCCACCTGGCGGGAGTACTTGACGATGAGATTGCGATTGATGGGACCCAGCCCGTGCAGTCCCTGGATCTCGTTATAGACGACGTACAATCCGGTGCCGGCGGTGCTCAGCCAGCCAAAGCGGAAGTTTCCGCTCCAGGTACTTGCCCGGTCGTTGTACTGGACCAACGACTGAAAGTTGATCCGTGGTGAGAGGCTGTAGTTGAGACGAGCCTGCAGCAAGTTGGTTACGAAGTCGCCTTGCGGGAGCTTGACATCGCTGCGCCGCCAGCTGAAGGATGTATTGATCGTGGCCCCGGCCCGGGCGTTCGCACCCACCGAGAACGTGCGCTCGCTTCCGGTATAAAAGCCACCGACAACCGAAGACCAATCCAGAGACAGCACCTGGCTCCGGTCTGTACGCAATCGAAAGTCGAGCTGCGGATGTCGGTACTGGCCTGGAGGTATGACCACTCCGGGAGAAATCTCGAACGGTTCATGAAGCCCTTCCATATTAATGTTCACGATCGGGCCCAAAAACCAGCCGTTTTCGAAATCGATGCTGGGATCCAGATGGATCTGTTGGGTTTCCATAAAGCCTTCGAAATCCCAATACGTCCGGATTTGGGCATGGGGCCGAATTTCTCGAAGCCACCCCAGGTTCGGGAAGCGAATGTTCTTCCCTCCCGCGAGGTCAAAAAACCGGTAGTTCTTGCGTGTCAGGAATCCGACCTCGGGATTGAAGTCATCTCCGACCTGTGAAAATTCGGAACGCAGGTATCCACCCCTCTGCTGGTACTGAGCCCGGACGTCGTAGGCGGACTCCGGACCCGTTCGACCGGGTGTTTCCGTGCGCGCTATGAACCCGTTGATATCCGTGTATTGGCCGATGCCGAGTTTAGCGTCGACGCCCCAGGTCCGGTTCCAGTTGTCGGGGATCGAACCCGCCGCCTCACGATTGACAAAAATGCCGCCAAGGCTGGAGCGGTTCGGAAGCTCCCTGCTCACACGCGCTACGGTGAAGTTGTTCTTGGCTGTGACAAAAGGAACGTCGTCAGTCTCCATGTTGAGCAACCCGACGTTAAACTGCCCCACCTTTCCGCTCAAACGGGCACCTCCAATGATGGGTACAGCGGCCCCGGAGGGATCGAGACCGATACGGCGGCTGAAAAACAGATCAATGCCGGATTTTCCTGCCGCGAACAAACCGGCATTCTCAAGGAAAAACGAGCGTTTCTCTGGAAAACGGACACTGAACCGGGTCAGGTTGATCACCTGCTCGTCCACCTCGACCTGCGCGAAATCCGTGTTGTAGGTCACATCCAGATTCAGGCTCGGCGTGACACCGAACTTGGCGTCGAAACCGATGTCGCCGTCATAATCCGACTCAGTTTCCGCGGTGTTTGCGAAGTTTCGTGAGGCTGTGCCGGTCACATAGGGTGTTACGTTGAAATTGCGTGGGGTCTCCAGTTCCAGTCCCTGCAGTTCTCCGGCCGACGACAGTCGATACAGGTTGTAGATGCGCTCGATCGGAGCCCAGAAAACCTCTTCGTTCTTCCGCCGAATATTGCGTTGAAAGTTCACACCCCAGGTCTGGGGTCGGTCACCGTAGCGCAGGCTTCTCAAAGGGATTTCGAACTCGGCCGTCCAGCCCGATTCGTTGACTTCGGTACGCACCGTCCAACTGGTGTCCCAGTTCAGGTTAAAACCGGAACCCGAGGTCACGGCGGCCCGGCCCTGGACCGCGCGCGTACCCTCGCCTTCGTTGCTGACCTGGCCGTCAAATTCGATCCCCGCGGGATTCGTGCCAAAGACGAAGCCGTTCTGCCGATCGTGGTAGGTGTCGAAGATGACTTGAAAGGAATCGGTGTCGTTCATTCCCGAATCCCGCCTGCTGTCGGTCACCCGAATCAGCCCCGGTTCGCTGTCATAGCAGATCACACTGATAAAGATGGCGCGACTGTTGTACAGAATCCGAACGACGGTCTCTTCGGATGCGGGGGTGCCTTCGACCGGCTCGGTCTGCACAAACCCGGTAATCGGTGTGGCGAGTTCCCAAACTGCGTCGTCGACAATGCCGTCGATCACCGGAGGTGTCTCGACGAAAGTCGCGCTGGCGATCGGCACGGGTCCCTGTGCCGCCCCGGGAGTAGTCGCGAGGAGAACGGCCATTATGGCGACGATCGCGCCAAACATCGTCCGCAAGTTGAACTCCTTAACGTGTTGTCCGCTGGGGTTGGGGGCCTGCCCAAGCAATCGACATGAGCCGTTCAGCTATAGGTAACGGACAAGATGGCAACAACTGATGGCACCGCTACATACCGTGCCGTGAAGTATTATACAAGGTTGGAACCGGACTGCTCATGACCCGAAGCCTGTCGTCAAAAAGAGGGTCGAATGCTACTATTTCGCCAAATGAGGCGTTTTCGCTCAGTGGTCGTGGTCTTGGCGCTGCTCTTGACTGCGGGGTTTCTTTTTTTCACTCAACAACAGGATCGGCAGGTCGGCACTGAGGGGCTTGCGAGCTCTGGCGACTATGTCGATTCCGCGACCTGCGCGTCATGCCACCAAACCATATACGAGACATATCAGCATACCGGGATGGGGCGGTCTTTTTCGCGCCTGGGTCCGGCCAATACGATTGAAGATTTCATAACAGACAACACCTTTTATCACCGTCTCTCGGACCGGTATTACACGATGCACGAGCGAGACGGCCGCTATTTCCAGCGACGCCACCAGTTGGGTCCCAATGGAGAGCCCATCAATGCCGTAGAGATGGAAATAGATTACGTCCTCGGTTCCGGCAATCATTCGCGCGCTTACTTGCATCTGAACGAGCAGGACAGGCTGATTCAACTTCCGGTCGCGTGGTATTCCGAGAATGGCGGTTACTGGGACATGAGCCCGGGATACGACCGGAAAGACCACCTGGACTTTCGGCGCGAGATTACACCCGAATGCATGTTCTGCCACAACGCATACCCTGAAATTGGAGCAAATTCATATCGAAGTGGCAGCGAGGCGGCGTTCCCGGGAAGAATCCCGGAGGGCATTGACTGCCAGAGGTGCCACGGACCGGGTGGCGCTCATATTCGTGCCACCGAACAAGCGGACCGAACCCTCGAAATGATCCGGACAGCAATCGTGAATCCTGCGCGACTATCGTCGGAGCGGAATCTCGAAGTATGCATGCAGTGCCATCTCGAATCGACCAGCACGCCGCTTCCTTATGCGACGCGCCGCTTTGACCGCGGTGTCTTTTCTTATCGCCCAGGCGAGCCGCTCGCCGAATACGCCATTCATTTCGATCACGCGCCTGGCTCCGAACGCGACGGCAAGTTCGAAATCGTGAATCAAGCGTATCGGCTGCGCCAGTCGGTCTGTTTCTTAGAGAGCGGCTCGGCGATGACCTGCACAACATGTCATGATCCGCATAACGTACCGCGCGGCGCGGAAGCTACCAGACATTATGCCGCCGTATGTCAGAGCTGCCATGAAGACCGGGTTACGAGCCTGACAACCGCAGGAGGGCATCCTTCATCACCAGACTGCGTCTCCTGTCACATGCCCAAACGTCGGACCGATGACGTCGTTCATGTCGTGATGACGGACCACACCATTCAGCGCAACAGACCCTCACGGGATCTGTTGACGCCCATCACAGAAGAGGCCGCCGGGACGAACACAAGCGATTACACGGGCGACGTCGCTTTGTATTACCCCCCGGATCTGCCACCTACCCCAGACAACGAGCTCTATGTTGCCGTCGCTCAGGTGATTCAGAATTCTAATTTAGAGGATGGTATTCCCCGCCTCGAGGCGGCCATCGAAAGGTACCGGCCGGAGGAGGGCGAGTTCTACTTCGTATTGGCCGAAGCTTACCGCAGCAGGAATGCACTCGGGCTTGCAATCGGGATGTATCAGGAAGCCTTGGAACGGCGCCCTGATTTCTGGCCGGCTCTTCGCATGCTCGGACTATCGCTTGTAAGCGTGGGACAGCCGGAGCGCGGTGTCGAGTTTCTGGAACAGGCTGGGAGGCTGTCCACAAATGAGGCTGTAGGGAACGATCTCGCGATGGTTTACCGCGGAATGGGAAGGCTCAACGAGGCGGTGGCGGCTCTCGAAAATGCACTGTCGCTGAATCCTGACTTTCCACCCACCCACAACAATCTGGGACGCATCCGGGCCGAGATGGGCGATATCGCCGGAGCGGAAGAAGCGTTCAGCCAGGCGATTCGAGTCCAGCCGGATTTCACGGGTCCGTACACAAACCTGGCCAACGTCCTCGCTGCGCGCGGCAATCTTCAGCGGGCGCAAACCATCCTCGAAAGGGCGATCACGCAGGCCCTACCCGCCGATCCTGGCTTGGCTAACGTTCGCAGCTTGCTCGGAGATGTGATGGCGGCGCGCGGTGAAACAGAGCCGGCACGTGTCCACTATCTAGAGGCTTTGAGAATGGACCCGAACCTCGCTCCCGCCCAGTTCGGCCTCGGATCGGTTCTGGCCAGTCAAGGCAGAACAGCCGAAGCTATCGTCCAGTTTCAGCAAGTAGCCGAAACCGGAGACATCGGCCTTCGCCGGGCCGCTCTGGCAGCGATTCAAGAACTCCGGTAATAAGAAACTCAAGCGTCTGTTTTACGATGCGTCCCGGTCCGGGTCGTCGGCGGTCGGGGTCGGGTTCGGGTCAGTCCGTGCAGGTCGTGGCGACTGCATCCAGACGCGTCAAGCTCAGGCCGACTCCCCGGTCGTTGCTGAGCAGGTAGCCCTTGGCATGCAGTTTGTGGCCGACGTGGGGTTCAGGTTGGAAGCCGGGCCTGAGAAAGTCCATGTAGACGAGGCGGTAACCCTGGGTTCCCAGGGACAGGTCTCGGGCCGCCAGCAATTGGGCGTCGGTCAATGCTTCCGGATCGCGTGTCCGAACCGGTGCGGAAACATGGGTCAACGCCCACTCTCCGTCAGGCCACTCCTCCAAACAGCCGACCACCTGGACCAATGCAAACTCGGGCAGTGGGGTCGGGCCGTCGGTGCTCACGAACCCGACGCTTGCAACCTGCGGGGCCGTGAGTTCCTCCAGACCTGCCGGAAACCCATTCAGCGACAGTATGTGCGTCAGGATATCCAGATAAGTCTGGTCGTCGAGGCTCCCACGGGCGTTGGGCGGCATCCGTGTCCGTATCAGGTCGAACAGACTACTCAGGCTGTCTTGCCGCCAGGTGTCGACAAAGCTCTGGCCTATGAGCGCGGTTGCGTTCATACCCTGGAGGTCCTCCGAGTGGCACGAGCTACAATTGAGGGCGTATGAGGACCGGCCGCGTTCGGCCTGAGCCTCGGTGAACACGCCGTCCAGAGTCGTTCTGGGGCCTCCATCGTCGGCTTGCTGGGCTCCGGCCACAACGGGGGCTGCCCACCACCCCCCCGTCAGTGTGGTCGCGAGTACGATTGTGCGAATGAGATTCATCGGACGTTTCCGAGAGATCGTGTCAACAGGATAGGGTACAACTTTCCCACAATGCTCGCCGGGAATTTGTATAGAACGAAATGGAATTTTCCCACGCTACGGCGTGGGTCCCTCCTCCGCACTCTGCTGCGACCGTTCGAATCTGAAAGTAGAAGCGAGAGCTGCATTGATTCTGCCACGGACTGCTATAATCCCTTCAAATCAATCCCTTGATGTTAGGGAGCGTAGCGATGCTTATCAGACCGTGTAAGCGACAGGAGCGACAGGAGCGACGTAAGCGACCTATCTTCAGCCGGCTCCCGGGGCAGTGGGTTGGGGCGTCTTTAGCTCTTGGTGGTCTCCTTGCCCTGATTCCTCCGGCGCCCGCTGCCGCGGCCCGACAGACCTCCGTTACACCCGATCTCAACGATCTCCGGGTTCGCTTCCAGACAGAAGCTACAGAAATCAAAATCGGTCGTCGGGCGTCTCGCCGATTCGAGAGGCGTATAGATCTTGTTGAAGACAGTGCCGTAAACGAATACGTCGACCGGATCGCACAGAATATCGCAATTAACTCGGACGTCACTGTTCCCGTCACGATCAAGGTTGTCGATGCCACGGAAGTGAACGCCGTGTCATTTCCAGGGGGCTTTCTCTACATCAGCAGCGGCTTGATTCTCGCAGTGGACGACGAAGCGGAAATTGCCGGGGTCTTGGCGCATGAGATCGCCCACGTCATTGCGCGTGATGGTATGAGGAACAATCGATACGTGGGTATGGACTTTGGAGCGGAACCCATAATCTTAGAATCTCCGAACGGCGCCGTAACGAACGTGTTTGAAGACAATACCACCACCTTGATAACCTCACCTCGAACCCTGCGTGAATTAGACGCAGACGAACGCGCAATCCAGTACATGCAGAAAGCGGGCTACAATCCCGAGTCGCTGCTAGCGTTTCTGGAAAAACTGCAAGCGGAGGAGACGATCGAGCGGAGGGAAGTTCTGCCGATATTTCAAACGCATCCTGCTCCCGCCGAGCGCATTCGATTGGTCCAGGAGCGAATCGGCGCTGAACCGGTCGCAGACAATCCGCCCGCCGGTGCAAGGGAAGCGCTTCAGGACATCAAAGCGCGGCTGGTGCAGCGCGAAACGAATCAAGCCCGACCCGAATAGTCTCGATTTACCGCGGAGATCATGAGGGCGCGTTTTCCGGCTTTCCATTTTTCGGTGTGGAAAATTTGTTGTCCGTTCGCGATATCGTCGGACCACTGCCGACCTTAATTGCCTTCATAGGAGGTCCGTTATGAGGCACTCGTTTTCACCCAAACGCTTCGCGACTGCCGGGTTCTGTGCCGTGTTGACCTTGGCTTTTGCCGGGGCCTGCACCCCCGCAGACTCCGTTCCCGACGAGGCCGCCACTGGGGGGAACCCACCGGCCGCAACCGCTGACACCGGCCCCCGGGAATTCGAGACGGCTGAACATTCGATCCGCGTTGTCACGGTCGCCGACGGCCTCTCCTATCCCTATGCGATGGCGTTCCTCCCGGACGGCGGCTTGCTCATTACGGAGATGGGCGGCCAGGTGCGTATGATTCGTGACGGCGCTCTCCTCGCCGAGCCTGTCGGCGTGATCCCCGACGTGCATCACGATGGGGGATCGAAGGGCCTGATGGACGTCGCCCTGCACCCTGATTTTGCCGAGAACCAACAGATCTACTTCACCTACAACAAGCCCGGCGAACGGGGCACCACCTTAGCTTTGGCGCGTGGGACGTTTGACGGAAATGAGTTGACCGACCTGACGGATATCTTCCTTGCCGACGCGTGGGCGATGACCGATGCGCGTCAGAATGCCCGCATAGGCTTCGACAACGCCGGCATGCTCTACATGACGGCCGCCGGGGGCCGGAGCGAGCGAGACCGGGCGCAGGATCTGAGCGATCATTCCGGAAAAACCCTGCGTCTTCGTGACGATGGGACCGCCGCGCCGGGGAACCCGTTTGAAGGCATCGAGGGGCAGCGACCCGAAATATTTACATACGGCCATAACAATATTCACGGGATCGCGGGTCATCCCGACACTGGGGAGCTTTGGGTCGTGGAGCATGGCGACAAGGTCAGCGCTCTCGTGGCCGGGCGCAACTACGGATGGCCGTTCGTTCGTTACGGTCCCAGCACCAATCCCGCGCCCAATCCCGCTCCGATGGGCGTTCAGTTGACGGCGCCACAAATTGTATGGGACCCGGACGTCCATATTTCCGGCGTGATGTTCTACACCGGCGACCGGTTTCCCGAATGGACGGGCGACCTGTTCGTCGGAGGACTCCGCACACAGCAGGTCAATCACGTAGAGCTGACCGACGCGGGCGTGGGGATACGGGAATCCCTGTTCACGGAAATCGGCCAGTGGGTGCGCGATTTGAAACAGGGTCCGGACGGATTGATCTACTTCACGAGCTATGCCGACCCGGATGCGCCGGGGCGTGTGATGCGGATCGAACCCGTCGAATAGGAGATTCCGAATAGGAGATTCCTCGGATGCGAAGCTTCAGTATCGGAACGTGTACTGAAGCTTCGCCGATACTTTGCTCTCTTGGGCACTGAATCGATAATCCTCCTCCGGATTCTGAATCCACCCCTGGCTGAACACAAAGAATAAGTCGTTGCCGGGCCGCAGGGTCCATCGGGCACGGCTCTGCCAGCCCAGATTCCGGGACTTGTTGTCGTATTGAATTAGATTCGAGAAAGACAGAAAGGGCGTGGGTGCATAGTTCGCACGCCAGGTCAGGATTCGGGCCACGAAATTGCCTTCGGGCAAGCGGGCGAACGTCTGGTTGGCACTGAAACTTATCGTGAACCAGGGCGGGATCTTGTAAGAGAGCGAGACGTTGACTTCGTCCGCGCTCCCCGACCAATAGTTACCTATTCCCCAAAGAAAGCTTGCCTGCAACCTGCGCTTCGAAGCACTTGACACGTTAAAAATACTCAAGCGTGTAAAGCGGTATTCACCCGGAGGAAGAGTGACGCCGGGGAAAATCTCAAACGGGGCGAACAAGCGCTCGTACTTAATGGATGGCCAGAAGAGCCTGTGAAGACTGTCACCGGACCTGAAGTGCCAGTCGATCGGCCCCGGGAAGTGAAGGTTCCAGCTCTCGACTTCTCCGTTGTCGAGACGTGTGAACCGGTTGTAGAACGCGCCCATGAACATCTGCTGCAGGCCCAGGAATTCCTTCGGGCGGGGATTATAGCGGCCTCCTATCCTGAGGAGCCTCAGGTTCCTACGCCCGACCCTGCCAAGGCTGGGTCTGAAATTCTCCTGAACGTCGCGCCAGGTAAATTCCATCTCGATGAGGTCGTTTGGATAATCCACCGAGACACCATAGGACAAGTCCCGGTCGGAAACACCTTCATTCCTGCTCTTGAGACCGAAGGCGTTGAAGATCAGATTCTTCGAATTGCCCAGGAACTGGGAGGTTGCCAGACGCAGGTCTGCCCCGAAGGTCTGGCTCGACACCGGGAGCGCCGGGTTACCGTTCGTGAAAATCCCTCCGATATAGCTTTGCTCCAACAAATTCACTTTCATCCGTCCTACAAAAAAATTCTTCGAGGGAAGGCCCGGCAAGTCGCGTGTGCGGACGTCCAGCACGCCGATGTCGGTTCGACCGACTTTACCGGTGAACTTTGTTCCAAAATCGATGGGCACCTCTGTTCCGGAAAGCAATCCGATCCGGCGGCTGAAAAACGGGTTGACTTCAAACCGGGTCGGGGCCAGGAAACCCGGTTCCCTCACCGAGGTATCGGAAAAGGCAAAGACTCCGGCATCCTCCAGGAAGAACGTTCTCTTTTCAGGGAAGAACAATGAGAAGCGCGAAAGATTGATCTGGCGCGTGTCCACTTCCGTTTCCCCGAAATCGGTGTTCGCGGTCGCGGATATCTTCAGGTTGGGGGTGATGTTGTAGAACAGGTCGAGCCCCGGCCTGCCGGTGATCGTATCGTTCCCATTGGCGTTGGTATGCAGCCAACGGCCGCTGGTGAAAGGCCGGATATCCAGTCCGATGCCCTGTGTGATGCCGTCGAGGTTGGTGATTTCACCGGCTTCCGATACCTGAAGAAACGGGGTTTCCAAACGCGCTCCGGACCAGCGATCGTCCTCCAGCTTTCGCTGGATGCGCCGAGCGATGTTGAAGCCCCAGTCCGTCCCCCCGGAAGCAAAAGCCAGACTCTTGAACGGAATTGCGAATTCGGCGGACCAACCCTGATCCGTGCGCTGGATCCGCACGTCCCAGATAGCATCCCAGTCCATGTTCGACTGACCGTTTGCGAACAGGAGGCCGTCTACGAGAGCGCCAGCCGGATTCGTAGCAAAATAAAAGGCGTTGCGCTGGTCCCGATATGTGTCGAGCAGGATCTCAATCCGGTCGTCGGAATTCAGGTTGGCATCGCGCGCCATCTGTGTCCCGATGATCGCATCCGGGGCGGAGTCGTAGCACATGACGCCGATGTAGAGATAGTTCTGATCGCGGAGCAAGGTGACCTCCGTCCTCTCCGTCGGCCTCTCTCCGTTGTTCGGTTCCCTCTGTGTCAACTCGCCAATCTTGGGTGCGTTCTGCCATGCCAGTTCGTCGAGCGAGCCGTCAACTGTAATTTCCGACGTGATCTCAGTGACAATTGCAGATCGCGGCTGCTCTGACAGACCCAACTCCTGAAGCAGCGCACCCGCCATCGCCGGTACTGTGATGAAGATCCATATGAGGACGAGTGGCAGGATCCACCCGAATCGGGGCCAGCGTCTATGGATCTTGCCTGCAAGATCGTGGCGCGAGGTGGAAGTCGATCTAAGCGTATTCACGACATCGACGGGTCCAAGGGGTGTCTGCATAGAAATCCTCAGACCACTACGTCAACTCGACCGACAGCGCATCGTAGTTGTAGAGCCACTGATTCCTTTCGGCGCCCAGCGTGCGCTCGGCGAACGCCTTCCGCAGATCTTCCTCCGTTGCAAGATGGAACAGCCGTGCATTGTCGGTGGATTCTTCGATGACGCGGCTCGTTCGGGGAATCCGATTTCTCTGGTACAGATCGAGCGCTTCTTCAATCGAACTGCAGCGATCCAGGCATCGGGTGAGAACGACGCCGTCCTCCACCGCCATTACGGCACCCTGGGCCAGAAACGGCAACGTCGCGTGTGCGGCATCGCCCAGCAAAGTCACGTGGCCTTGGCTCCAGTGATCCACTTTCGAGCGGATAAACAAACCCCAGCGATAACACTGATCTCTATCCGCATTTTCAATAATCTCGCGCACTTCGGGATGCCAGGCTGAGAAGTCGTCCCTCATCTGGGACCAATCGCATTTGACGGTCCAGCTTTCCTCGCTCCAATCAGAGCTTTCAACCGAGCCAACGAAACAGATCCGGTCAGCGCGAGCGTTATAGACGACGGCATGGGCCCCGGGGCCCACCCAAACAGTCATCACAAAATCCGTGGCGTCTCTGGAGAGGCGTTCTGTGGGTACGAGAATGCGCCAGGCCGCATTGCCTGTGTAGTGTGCTTCGGCCTTTCCCAGAATCTGCTCGCGGACCACAGACTTGATTCCGTCGGCGCCAATGAGCAGGTCGCCTTCTTCGCTCCTGCCGTCCGTCAACCGTACGGTAATCGTGGAACCTTTCTCTTCGAACCCTTCAACAGTGCTGCTGAGACGAACCGCGTCTGGATCGAGGTCGCGTACGGCTCCAACGAGCAACTCATGAATATCGGCGCGATGAAACAGGTAGTAGGGCGCCCCGTGAAGTCGACGGTGCTCCTCGCCCAGAGGAAACGTCTGAATGATCTCACCGGATTGAAACAGTCGAAACACATAGGCCCTGGGTTTGACGCCGACTTTCTCCAATCCATCCGCGAGACCCAGGTGGCAGAACATTTTGATCGCGTTCGCGCTCATGTGGATCCCAGCCCCGATCTCACCCAATGCAGGCGCCTGTTCAAAGACGCGTACCGGGTAACCGGATTTCAGCAGAAACGCGGCGGCCGTAAGACCTCCGATGCCGGCTCCAGCGATCAGCACTTTGGGTTTTACTGACACAATTCAGTTTCCACTTAGATCAAACTATGGTTGCAAAATTCTCGAGTCAAAATCGGTGCGTGTAGATGATCTTCGAGGCTGCTTTGCGGTCGATTGTCTCGATGCGGGCGGCTTGAGCGATGTCGCCCGGGTTGTCCCGCCAGTTCTGCGTGTAGACGAAGTATATGTCGTTCCCGGGTTTCATGATCCAGCGGAAACGCGCCTGCCAGCCGATGATACGGCTCAGAGTGTCGTATTGCAGATTGCTCGCCAGCGATATCCACGGGCTGAACTGTTTGTTGACTTGAGATTGCAGCAGGCTTGTCGAGAAGCTGCCTTCCCCCAGCTCGACGCGGTTGAACTGTCCGCTGAGGTTGATCACGAGACCGACCTGCGGGCGGATCTCCAGGCGCGGCTCAAACGCCCGTCGAGTCCCGCTGAAGTAATCGCCCCAGGAATAATCGCCGCCGATCGCGAAGACGCGCTGGTTGCTTGTGCTCCAGGAAACTTCGAAGCGCGTGAAACGGTATTCCGAGCCCTGGGGCAGGACAATGTCACCCTGGGGCTGGCGGAAGTCGCGCTCGAGGCGTTCATATTCCCGGGAGATCTCAAACTGAACGCCGTCCCCGGCATGGGTGCCGACTGAGAGGGGCGAAAAGCGGATGCGGCGCGACAGCAGCGTGTTCGACGAACTGGTGATCCGGTTCACGTTGACGCCGAAGGAGTACTGCCGGATCACGGGGTGGTTGTCCGGACGGGGCGCTATCGTCAGACCGGTGACCACTTCCTTGATACCGCTCCGGTCATTGAAGCCTACGGCGGGATCGAAATTCGCCTCCCTTAGGTTCCCGCGGAGACTTGCGTTGATCAGGTCATTCGGGTAGGTAATCCCGAAGGAGCCGCGCGAACTCTTGCCGGTGCCCGCAGGGTTCGACGTATAGACCATGTCCCCCCGAAACCGCAGGTTTTTGTCTCCCAGAAAAGTCCGGGTGGTGAGATTGTAGTCGAAGGCGATCGTGTGGCGGGGGTCCGGGACCCCTGAACCCCCGAGTGCGCCGATGGTGTCACTTGCTCTCGCCGCACGACGGGTGTAGAGCATCCCGATCATGGACTCGCTCCAGAAGCGCTGGGTCCCCCGGAGGATCGTGAAGTCCTCACCGAGCCGGCCGCCCTCTTCTGCGGTCCGCACCTGCATCGCTCCGATATCGTGCGCCCCGATCTGTCCGGTCAGTTTTGCCCCGTATTCGATACGCTGCGGTACGCCTTCGTTCAAGCCGATGCGACGGCTGAAAAACGCCTGGAACGGAGTGGCGAGATCGAAGTAGTTGCTGCCTTCGAGAAAGAATTCGCGCTTTTCCGGGAATCGGATAGGGAATCGCGTGAGGTTGACCTGGCGATCATCGACCTCGGTTTCGGCAAAGTCCGTGTTGAGCGTGACGCTGGCCCTCAGGTTGGGTGTCACCGCGTAGACGATATCGAGTCCCGTGTCGCCGGTGTAGAGGGTCTGGTTGTTGGGATCGGGTCTGCGGGAATCGTAGAGGCCCGAACCCACGACATACGGTTTGACGTCAATGCCAATTCCCTGGTCCACCTCAGACACGTTTGTGAGCAAACCCGCATTCGACATGGTTCTCAGGTCCTGGTTCCGGGCGAATCCGTTCCATATGCTTTCTTCGTTCTTCCGGCGGACGGTCCGCTGGAAGTTGATGCCCCAGGCCGTGCCGTCCGGATTGAAGTTGAGTGTCCGAAAGGGGATCTCGATCTCGGCGATCCACCCGATCTCGGTCCGGCGTATGCGCGCTGTCCAGATCCCGTCCCAGGCCCGCTGCTGCTCGCCTGCCGGAAAAACCAGGCTGTCGCCCATGGATCCGGAAGGATTGATCTCGAAGAAATAGCCGGACCTTTCGTCCAGATAGGTGTCGAAGACCCACATGAATCGATCTCCTGAAGAGAGCGCGGCGTCTCGCAACATCGTGTTGCCCATCATGCCTTCGGGGTCGCGGTCGTAACAGATGACACCCATGTAGAGGGTGTCCTCGGAGTAGACAATCCGGACCTCCGTGCGTTCGGTGGCCGGCGCGCCGTTGTCCGGATCGACTTGAATGAAATCGGACGCGGGCTCCGGGCGTTCCCAGAGGGTCTCGTCGAGCACCCCATCCAGATCGATAGCTTCACCCGGCCCGAGCCTGTAGGCCGACACGATTCGGCGGTCGGCGAAGTCCTCCAGAATGCGCTGCGAGGCGTCGAGAGGTGCTGTCAGCAGGATCGAAACACACAAGAACGGCAATAAGAACAGGTGCGGTAAACGTTTCGGTGCCGCTCCGTTTCTCAAACGAAGGTCTCCTCGATCCATAGCGGCAGCGACGTTCGTTTATACGTGCCGGTTCTAGTGCACAACGCCATTGTTCTAATGCGTGAGGAATAGTTGGGCGGAAGGAAAAAGTGGCCCGGTATATTCACAGGCCACCCACATCATGCGTGTTCTACCGAAGACCGCTTTCAACGGAGTGCCTGAGGTTCAGATTTTCCCGGCGAGCCTGGGTCAACCATTCTAGGGTCGCATCCGAACATTCGCTCATTACGGTCTGATAATTCTCGACGGCATCGACGTTTACGAAGGGATGGGGATCGCCCGGATTGCGAAACCTCAGAGCAGTGAGTTTTTCGAGAGTTTTGTCGTAGTTCGTATGACTCGAAAGATGAACGTCTGCCCGGGCTTCTCTCGCGATGTCCCGGAAACGCCTCGCCGACGCGGCGTAAATGGGTAGTAACTCGAAGGGGTCCGGGTAGTGCCCGAATCCGAAGGCGGTTCCTCCAAACAAGGCGCCGACGTGGAGACGGTTTCCATCCTTGAGCGGCCACAGGGTCGAAATCGTTCCAGGTGTGTGACCCGGCGTCACGTAGAGCGTCACCGTGGTGTCGCCAAGTGTCAGTTCCATACCATCGGTGGCCACCATGTCTTTTCTGGGCTTGAGGTCCTCCGACATCCCTGCGCTCTCCACCAGGTCCCAGTCCCGGTTGGCCATGATAATCCGGGAGCCGTAATTGTCCTGAAGCTGCCGGGCTCCGAGAAAATGGTCGGAGTGGCCGTGGCCGATGATGACGTACTTGATATCCGCAGGATCGAGACCGAACTCGCGCAGCCCGTCAACGATCTGCGCTTCAACCATGTACTCGTGGGCCGTGTCGTGCAGAATAATCCCATCGGAGGTCGTCATCGCCCACATCGAGTCGTGATTGCTCCCGATGTAGTACAGGTTGTCGAACACCTGCGCAGGCTCCTGGTACCATGCGTCGCGCGGGGGAATTCGGGGCCCGGGGTCGAACTGTGGGCCCGGAGGATCCGGGTCCATGACCAACTCGCCGTCGGTGATCATCGTACGGCGGGGGGGACGCTCGCTACAGAGCTGATCGAAAAGCCCGCTAAAATCGTGTCCTGGCTGGTAGGTAGCTGCTCTGGCTATTGCGGCTTCCGCATCGCCAGCAGTTTCGATGTCCTGGGCAATCGCATTGCTTACGCCCCCGGCCAGAAGCAAGAAGCCACAGAGAGCCACTGCCAGACGGCGTTTCCCAGTCATACTCAGTCCTCCTCGGTAGGATATCTGGATTCGATTTGCGTCGAAGTTGACGCGATCCTATCACACGCTCTCCTAGAGCGCCCCGTGAGCACGGATCGACTTCCCGACAGGCTGGGCCTGCCTGTATTTCTAATCGGTCGCGAAGCAATAGAGCAGGCCGGAACCGCCGCTGTCGGCAATACTCCCGGCGTCGCAGCCTCGGCTCGGGTGCGTCGAATTCCAGGGCGCGTAACCGGCGTTGCCGCGGCGATTGATATGTCCGAGCGTGCCCAGGTCCTCAACGGCATCACTGGTCCAGTCCTTGCAGGTCAGAGTGTGCCCGTCAAAGTTCAACTGGTCCATCAACGCGTATGGCCACGCGGTGCCGTCGATCCGCGAGCCGGTCAGGATGTCGTTACCCTCGGGTGGAACCGGGTCGCCTTTCTCGGTAAGGACGGTCTGCTCCGTGATGTTGCGCGCGCATTGATGTTCAGCGCGCGGATTGGACTGGCTGAGGTAGGCGTGCCAGTTCTTGTTTCCCTCGCCTGCGGCCCCGGCCAGCGCCTGGCAATGCATGTCGGCGCCATGGAGGCCACCCAGATCGCCTCCGCCATCGCCCGGGGCCACGCTCGTGACGAAGAAACTCATGCTCGTGTCCTGGGCCATCGCCGGAGAAGTGGCCAGCGCTAGTAACACGATCAGGGCAAGAACACCGTACATCTTTTTCATCTTTTTCATGTTTCGGTTCTCCTTTCGTAGTCCAGATCGTCACGGCCGCAGGGTGTCGCCTCCCGCAGTTTCATTCGCTTCGAGAAAAGTAGAACTTATTAGAAAGCGGGTATGCCGGTCAAGAGGATAAGCGATCCTTTTCAATGCGAAACGATTTCAACAGGATGGCCGTGCTTTCAGCCGGGAACCGGCGGACATCGCGATCATTTTTCGTGACCCTCCCCGCTTCGAATTCCGCTGCGCAATCGTAAGCGTTATAAAAGGTTGACCCCACGGGTCACTATGGTATATTGCCTCTAATTTCTTGTAGTTACACTGTAGTCAGAAGCAAGTGAGATGAACTCACAAACAGTTGAGGCAGACCGCTCTGCGTGTGTTTTAAGGGCTGCCTGTCTTGCTCAGATCAGAGGGGTGGAAAATGAAATCAGGAGCGAGATGTTTGCTGTTGGTCGTCTTGGTGGTCGCTCTGGGTTCGGGCACGATGTGGGCGCAATCGACGGTTGAGATCAGCGGATCGGTGACCGATGCCACGGGGGCGCTGCTGCCCGGCGTGGACGTGTCAGCTACGAACACCGGCACCGGCATTACCCGGGCGGCGGTATCGAACGAAACCGGATCCTTCGTGCTGACGAATCTCCCCACGGGGCCCTACCGTCTGGAGGTGTCATTGCCGGGGTTCCAGACCTATGTCCAGACCGGAATCCAAATGCAGGTCGGCAGCAACGTTCAGATTAACGTCGCGCTCGAAGTAGGTCAGGTGGCCCAGACAATCGAAGTTCAGGCCAACGCATCGCTGGTTGAAACGCGGAACGTGTCCATAGGACAGGTCATGGACAACGAGCGAATTCTGGAACTGCCTCTGAATGGGCGGAACGTCCAGGAGTTGATTACGCTCTCCGGCGGGGCCGTACGGTCGGGAACTTCGAACGCTATCGCCCTGCAGGGTATTCCGGAGATTGCGATCGCCGGTGCTTTCCAGAGTGCCACGACATACCTGCTCGATGGCGCGATGCACAATAACACCTACTCGAACAACAGCCTGCCGCAGCCGTTTCCGGATGCGCTGCAGGAGTTCCAGGTTGAAACCGGCGTTCGGTCCGCGCGGAGCGGGCGCAACGCGGGTGCCCAGGTCTCCAGCGTGACGAAGTCGGGGACCAACGAATTCCACGGCAACGCGTTCTGGTTCGTCCGCAACGACCTGTTAAACGCCCGGAATTATTTTTCAACGACCGGCAGCACCCTGAAACGGAACCAATATGGTGGGACCATCGGCGGTCCGGTCTTCCAGAACCGGCTCTTTTTCTTTGGCGGCTACCAGGGTACGATCGTGCGGCAGGACCCGGCCGACGAGAGACAGTTTGTGCCGACAGCGGACATGCTGGCGGGCGATTTCACCACCTTCGCCTCCGCAGCCTGCAACAGCGGCCTGGGGAACTTGAGTTATGCTCCGGATGGCGTCGAGCTTTTCAATAACAATATCATCGACATCGCCAATTTCAGCCCTGCGGCGGTGAATCTAGCGGCTCGGCTGCCGCAGACAAACGATCCCTGCGGCGAGCTCACCTTCGGTGTAAAAGAGAACACGGACGAGCACCAGGTCGTGAGCCGGATCGACTACCAGTTGAGCGACGAACAATCGCTGTTCGGGCGTGTGTATTTCGTCGACCCTGACGAAGCGGTCCCGTTCTCGTTCGACACGAGTAACATCCTGCTTACGGATTTTAACGGCTACGACAATTGGGTCGCCGCGTATGCGGTGGGTCATACCTATCTGATCAGCCCAACCACGGTCAACTCAATCCGCCTGAGCGCGAACCGCTGGGAATCCGTCCGCGCCAAGGGCAGCATTTTCTCGGCACCGGACCTGGGCGTCAACATCTTCTCTTACGAGTCGGACCGGACAAACGTCGGTGTGGACGACGGTTTCGCAATGGGAACGAACAACGGTCCCATGATCGGCAACAGCTTCGCCCTCACCGAGGAGTTGAGCCTGACGCGGGGCGATCACCAGTTCACGTTCGGGACGAACGCGGGGTACTCGATGTCGTTTCTGAGATCGAACGTTCGGACGGCGGGTAACTTCGATTTCGATGGTGATGCAACCGGCCATGGGCTGTCGGACTTCCTCGTAGGCGCGGTGACTGAGTACCAACAGACCCCGCAAACCAATGCCATCATCACCCAGTGGCACACCGGGTTGTACGGTGCCGACGTCTGGCGGTTGACGCCCCGCGTGACCGTGAACTATGGCCTGCGCTGGGAGCCTTATTTTCCGCAGGTGCGCCGGAATGGTTCTCTCTCCAACTTCAGTGAAGCCCGTTATGCGGCGGGGCAGAAGACCAGCGTTTTCGACAACGCTCCGTTCGGGTTCATTTACCCCGGCGATCCGGAATTTGTGCGGAGCACCGCCAGGGGCGACGGCACCTTCCTGGCGTCGGGTCAAGAAATCCACTGGGGTGATTTCTCGCCGAGGCTGGGCTTGGCCTGGGATGTCTACGGGGACGGACGCATGTCCGTTCGGGCCGCTTTTGGAAGGTCGTACGAGCAGTTGACGGGCGGACTCTTCGCCGGCTTCATCTCCCCGCCGTGGGACAACCGGGTCATCCTCAGGAGCCCGCCCGGCGGTTTTGACGATCCCTGGCGGGGCATTCTCGGGGGCAATCCGTTCCCGACGCCTGAGGGCGCTAGTGCCGATGCATTGTTCGTGGAGGGTGGAAGTTACTACTCGCTTCCGAGCGACCGCCCGACGACCTCGAGGAACCAGTGGAACCTGAGCGTCCAGAGGCAGTTCGGGCAGGACTTGACCGTGGAGACGACTTACATCGGTAGCCAGGCGACGAACGTCTGGTATAACAATGCGATCAATTACGGCATATTCGTTCCCGGGGACGGCGACGCCAACGGGAACTGTTTCTATAACGGAGCGGTCGCTCCGTTCACGGTCAGTGCAGGCAGGGCCTGTTCCACGAACAGCAACCTCAACGACCGCCGCTACCTGAACATGACGTATCCGAACATCGGGGGGACATCCCTCTCATATGTGGATGAGTACACGAACGGGGGCACGCAGAGCTACCACGGCCTGCTGCTTTCGGTCCAGCGTCGGGCTACCGACGGCGTGAACTTCGGTGGGAACTATACGTTCTCACACTGTTATGGCGATGACAACGTATCGCAAAGCGGGCATGGAGGGAATCCCGACAGGACCGTCCGTCCCGGCAACCGGGATGCCGACCGCGGCAATTGCCGCCACGACCGGCGGCACGTCTTCAATTTGACGTCGGTCTTGCAGACGCCGGAGTTTGCCAACCCGACGACGCGGCTCCTGGCCAGCAACTGGAGGCTGTCCACGATCTTCAGAAGGTCGTCGGGATCCTGGCTCACCGCGGACCTCGGCCGCCGTCGGGATCAGGCGCGGACCGGTATCGCCGACCAGCGGGCGAACCAGGTGCTCGACGATGTGTTCCTGGACAAGTCGGGCGACCCGGGTTCGCTGTATCTGAATGCAGCTGCGTTTGCGACACCCGCCGTGGGTACGTATGGAAACATGGCCCCCCGGAATATTGAGGGGGTGGGAGTCTGGGATTTCGATGTGGCGCTCGCGAGGTCGTTCCAGTTGGGCGAAACCCAGGCGCTGGAGTTTCGAGTCGAGGCCTACAACCTGACGAACAGTTTCCGGCCCGTAAATCCGGAAGACAACATTCGGAGTCGCAATTTCGGTAGGATCCGTCGTTCTGAAGAACCGAGAATCCTGCAGTTCGCATTGAAGTTCGCGTTCTAGTGTTGCGTATTAGAAGTCAGTTGATGTAGTTGGGACATGACTGTGGGGATGCCAAGCGTCCCCACGGTCCAACTCCAGTCTTTCCGTATTCCGTTCCTCATGAAGGCCTGCCATTAGTCCCTTTCATACCCGTGCATGATTGTCCAACGAACCGAGTTCTGTGAATACATCGATGATGTCCATCGGGCCGATTAATCCGTCGCGCCAAAGGGGCGCAGCGTGACCCTGACAGTGACTCCATCGCCCTCCGGTACGCCGATGGGCGGGATGGAAACGTTGATCAAACAGGACCCGATATTTCGGATGGGCTGCGGCAGGACATAGTTGCGGCCCCTAAGACGGAAACGATCCAGGGAGGAAAGAAGAATGCGAATCGAAATAATGGCAACTCAGGCGATCGCGGCCAGGGCAATCACCGCAATGTTACTCGCTGTAGTGGCGGTGCTGGGAACCTCATCCGTCGCGTCGGGTCAGGGTCCGTCCGCCCCCGGGGGCCGTCTGTCCTCCAGCATCATCGAGGCATCCGTTCTGACGCGGGCGGGACTCCCGTCCGAGGACATGGCCAAGACCGTCTTGAGCGATGCACTCCGGGGCAACATCCATCCTCAGTGGTTTCGTGTGGAGTCGGGCCGGGCAACGATACATACTTTCGTGGTCTTTCCGCAGCGTCCAACCCTCGCCCCTGTCGTCCTGATCACATCCGACAGCCAGGGCATGAGCGATTGGCTGCGTGCTATGGGCGATCAGGTGGCAGCTGAAGGCTTCATTGCTGTTGTCCCGGATCTGCTGTCGGGGATGGGGCCGGACGGCGGCGGCACCGAAGCGTTCGCCGGCCGGGATGCTATTTTTAATGTCATTGAGCAGCAGAGACGGGAAATCGCACAGCGGACAGCGGACGTAATGGACTGGGCGATACGTATGCCGGGTTCGAACGGAAACGGGGCCAAGCTCGAGTTCAACGTCAGAGCCGGCAAGGCACGGATCGATGCGACACGCATAGCGTCGGGGGAGCGAAGCACGGCCACGTTCGAGTTGAAGGAAAACGCCTGGGAAAACGCTGTGGCATTCCTGGCGAAGACTGAGACCGCTGTTCAGCCCGCCTTTGCCGCGAAGCCAGCGGGCGCTGGCGTACAAACGGCTCTGGGAGCGGCCGAGTCCGCGGTCCTGGAAGAGTTTTTGAGCGGTGGGCGCACCGATAGGATACCTACGAGAAGCAAGCACCCGGATTTTCCCGCGAATTTTCTGATGGCCGCCAGAGTCGTCGACGATTCACCCCGGAGAGGTGAGTGGATCGACATTCCTATGGCCAGTGGGACGCAACTTCGCACCTGGATTTCCTATCCCGAAGGCAACACCCCGGCGCCCGTGGTGCTTGTCTTTCAGCCGGGTCCCGGCATGGACATGGGCGAGCCGCCTCAGCCCGGTGGCGGCGCCAACTGGCTCCGGGGAATCGCCGACCAATTGGCATACGAGGGTTTCATTGCCCTGGTTCCTGATCTGACATCGGGTCTGGGTCCGAACGGAGGGAACTTTGATTCCTTCCAGTATCCTGACGATGTCGGTATGGCGTTGGGTACGCTCAGCCGCGAGGAGGTTCTCAATCGTGTCCGAGCCACACACGACTACGGGCTCGGACTGGAAATGGCGAGCGGCACGAGTGCCGCGATCGGATTCTGTTTTGGGGGTGGCCTGGCCTGGGAATCCGCAGCGGCGGTCGAAGGCCTGGACGCTGGCGTCGTCTTTTACGGAGGCCCGCCCGAGGAGGAAGTGATGGCACGCATCCAGGCCCCGGTGGCAGCCTACTACGGCACGAACGATGTCGGCCTGGCTCCAAGAATCGGAACTGCGACTGCGGATATGGCGAGGCTTGGGAAAGAGTTCGAGGTGGAAGTCTACGACGAGGCCACGCACGTATTCCTCTATCGTCAGGACCTGAGCAAGAACTCGGCAGCCACGGTAGACTCGTGGCCCAAGGCGATTGCATTCATGAAGAAGAACACGATGTAAGCGTAGAGGGTTTGCCGTTGAGAAATAACGAGCGTATCGAAATCAATTGGAGGTGTTTCATGTTGAGGTGCTGTGAGTTTGTTGTAACGAGCGCGGTCATTGTCTTGCTTGCCGCGTGCTCGGGCCCGGAACCGACGGGAACGCCGGAACCGGATTCGACTGCGGCCGGGAATCAACAAGCGGAGCGTGTGAATTGGAATCTGAGGGCGCCGTGGGCCGAGACGCGGCAGGACGGCACGCGCGAGAACAAGACTCCCTTCAAGATTTTTGACAACGTGTACTACGTCGGACTTCAGACCGTATGCTCGTATCTGATCGACACGGACGAGGGATTGGTTCTGATCGATACAACCTATACCGACACCGCCGATGCTGTGCTCGACAACATTCGGACCTTGGGTTTCGATCCCGAAGATTTGGAATACATCTTCGTGACCCACTCTCATACCGACCATGTCGGTGGCGCGGCAAGAATCCAGGAAGTGTCCGGTGCACGTGTGGGAATGGCGCTCGGAGACTGGGGCGTCGTTGAGGGGCAGGAGGAGCTCGGGCTCACTCAGGATCTCGTTCTTGAGGATGAAGCATCCATGACAGTCGGAAACATGACGTTTTCGTTCTACCTTACGCCGGGACACACACCCGGTTCGACCTCGATCGAGTATCAGGTGCAAGATGGTGAGAACTCCTATCGCGCACTCAGTGCCGGCGGGCTGGGCATGTCCATGGGCCCGGTGGAAACGCTGACCTTTCTCAGTAGCGTCGAACGGCTTAAGGCCTTGGGTCCGTGGGACGTAATGCTGCCCAATCATCCGTGGTTGATGCCCGGCACGCTCGCCGATGTAGAGACAGGCTTGTCGACACGGGGAGATGGGGCGCATCCAGGCGTCCTCGGCTCCGAAACCATCGATGGGTGGATTGATTCGGTGCTGACCGTGATCCATCAAAAAATCGACGCAGACGCGCAGACGCAATAGACGCACAGACGCCTTAGTTGTCGAGGATCGTTGACCCCACGATCAGCAGACCCCGCGGCGGGTCGGGCGCTATGCCCCCGGGTGGCTCTTTTGCCGCTTCCGAGTGCGGGCATACCATGTGGCGCTATGGCGCCCCTGTTTTACCAGGACAACACCGGAGGACGTGAAGTATGAAACGATTATTTGCCTTGATCTGTCTTCCTTTGCTTCTGAGTCTGGGCAGTGCCCGGGATCTTGCCGCACAGGACCTTCTGATACGGAACGCCAGGATCGTTGACGACAACCGGGTGATTGAACGCGGCAACATTGTCGTCCGCGGCGGACGCATCGAATCTCTTGGTGTGGGAGCGACAGCCGAGGGGCTGACTGAAATCGATGCCGAAGGCATGACGGCCATGCCGGCCTTTATCGACGGCCACCGTCACATCATCCGTGGTCAGGCAGACGCATGGTTTGAAAATCAAGCGACAGTCAGAATGCAGGAGTTTCTCGACGCGGGGTTCACGACGCTGATGGAAGGCGGCGGACGTCTTCCGGGAATCACGGAGTTGCAGCGCCGCATTGAGGGTGGCCAACTGATGGGTCCGCGCATCATTACGTCTGCCCGTGCGAACACGAACCGTACGGCCGATGAAGCCCGGGAGCAGGTCCGTGCAGCCGCAGAGGCCGGGGTGGATATCATCAAGACCAGCATCGCCGTCACGCCGGCCGGCACCGAAAGGGAGGTCCTCAGGGCCCTCATCGAAGAGGCACACCGTGTGGACTTGCAGGTGATGGCCCATGCGGTTACCGTGCCGGCGATGAACGCGGCCGTGGCAGCAGGTGTCGACAAGCTGGTACACACCCCCCATGACAGTTTTATGACCCCGGAAGAGGCACAAGCGGTCGCCGACGCCGGCATCGAGAACGCCTCGACGATCGGGTTTGCGGTTCCGCTGTTCGATATCTTCAACAACGACAACGTGCCCACGTTTCGCGATGGCAGTTCCTGGCCCGAAGACATCACAGGGACCGGGTCGAACGCGGCGGGCGAGAAAGCGGTCAACGCACGCACGCTGTGGGATGCGGGCGTCGTTTACGGCTATGGCACCGACACCGGGTATCTGCCTCGGGCGGCACTGCAACACGAACTGCGTTCGCTCAATCTGATGTTCTCTCCTCTGGACCTTGTCAAGCTGATGGGGCCGGGTTCGGCGGCGTTTGTCGACATGAGCGACGACCTGGGAACACTGGACACGGGCAAGCTGGCCGACATCGTACTTCTTGGCGGGGACCCGTTGGAAGGGTACTGGAATTACCTGGACGTCAAGATGACGATCAAGGAAGGCGTCGTCGTTTCCGATCAACGTTAGTTATCGGATGGTGATACAAATGGGGACCGATCTTCCGGGTCGGTCTCCGTCCAACCTTTAAGTTTCACGCCGGCCTTTCCGTCGGCGGGGCATCCCCCGGACCGGGCAGCGAGGCTTTCGTCCCACCCTCCAGAATGTCTTGTATAGATGCATAGGCGTAAATCGTCGGCGCCTCGTTCTGCATCAGTCCTCCCGTATCCGCGGTCGGTCCGTAGGTGCTGTGCAGGTCGTGGTTGAGCATCCGTGCCAGCGATGCTTGCTGTCCTCTGTGGTGGGCGGAATGGGCGATGCGGCGGACCATGACCCATGCGCGAGAGCGGGTTGCGCCGAAGAATGAGACGGACTCTTCCCACCACGCATTGTCTTTGTCCTTCAGAACCTCGAGCCGCTTACCGGAATCCTCAGCGTATGTTGCGAGAAACGCCATACGCGTTTCCGGTGTGGGCAGCGGCGGTGCGCCCACGTCGATACCGAATATGTTAAGAAACCACAGGTTTTCGCTCACGCACTGGTGCACCATCAGTTCCCGCACGCTGCGGCCGCGACGGTCCGTAGGGTGCGGACGAAATTCCATGTCGCCATCCCGGAACATGCTCCACATGCTGAGAGTTTTCAGTCGTTCGGTCTCGTAGGTGTCGATCAGAAAGGTGTATGTCATAGTCTCCGGTCCGCGTGTGGCCTATCGAAATCGAATTCTGAGAAGCCACTGTCCGGAACATATCATCGCTCACACATCGCTCACACCAGCCGAGACTGATTCGGTCAACGCGATGCCTCCCGCAGCTTGCGAAGCTCTGCAGCAATCGGAAGAGAGCCCGAAGGTAGAGCCGGTTTCTGGACTGGCGTATCCCTCCACCGCGAGCGCAGGTTTCTGATGCATGCGGTATGATTTGCGGAACTGTTGGTTGGCCTATTGTGAGGAGGACGATCTGAATGAAGCAATTGATAGCTTTTTTATGTCTGGCTTTTTTGTTGCACGCAGGCACCGCACCCGACGTCGCGGCTCAGGATCTTCTGATCCGGAACGCCCGGATTGTGGATGCTAATGGCGTGATTGAGCGGGGTAACATCGTCATCCGGAACGGTCGGATCGCATCGATCGGTGCGGGCGCGACCGCTTCCGGGCTGGAGGAAATCGACGCTGAGGGCATGAGCGCCATGCCGGCCTTTATCGATGGCCACCGTCACATCATGGGACGGAACTTCGATCAGGAACGTGTCGTTCGGATGCAGCAGTTTCTGGATGCTGGCTACACCACGCTGATGGAAGGAGGCGGACGTCCCCCTGATATCGTCGATTTGAAACGCCAGATCGCGGACGGCGAACTCGTCGGTCCGCGCATCATCACATCTGGCAGAGCGGATCCCGGCAACTTCCCGACTCCCGAAATGGCACGCGCCCAGGTGCGGGCGCTCGCGGAAGCCGGCGTGGACATCATCAAGGCACGTATCGAGGCTGAAGATAAGGCAGTACTCGAGGCCATCGTGGATGAGGGACATAGGGTCGGCTTGGAAGTCATGGTGCATGCCGCGAACGTCCCTGCCATGGTCGCGGCTGTCGAAGCCGGTGCGGCTAAGCTGGTCCACACGCCCCATAACAGCTTCATGACTCCCGAGCATGCCCAGATGGTGGCCGACGCCGGCATCGAAAACCTGTCGACCGTTGGCTTTGCCGTTCCGCTGTTCGACGTGTACAACAACGACAACGAACCGACATTTCGAAACGGCGCGCCATGGCCGGAGGAAATTCTCGGGACGGGATCGAACGCCGCCGGCGAAAAGGTAGTCAACGCTCGGACGCTCTGGGATGCCGGTGTGACTTATGGTTACGGAACGGACTCGGGCTATCTTCCGAAGGACGGCCTCGCGCACGAGTTGAAATCACTCAATCTGGTTTTCTCGCCGAGGGACCTCGTTAAGCTGATGGGGCCAAACACTGCGGCATTCGTCGACATGGAAGACGATCTCGGAACGCTGGAGACGGGGAAACTGGCGGATATCGTTCTTCTGGGCGGCGACCCTCTGGAAGGGTACTGGAATTTCCTGGACGTCAAAATGACGATCAAAGAGGGCGTCATCGTCTCCGATCAGCGTTGAGCACCGAGTGTTCAAGCGAGCCGATGACCATCGTCGAGTCATCTGGCGACACAATACAACGACACACTACTAAAGATGGAATCGGGCACAATTTTACGTGGTCGTCGTTTGAGAAACCGACGATTGACAGGCCTTTTTCAGTTACCGACCCATCCGTTTTCAGGGCTTGAGTGTTTGCTTGCGTATGTGGCCCATCTGTAGTTTTATTGAACCAGATTTTCTCAGTTCGCATCGGTATGGATTCAGTCGGTGCCACACGTTCGAATTATTTAGACTGGCGCGCCAATCGTTTTGCCTTCAGGTTGGAAAGTGATTGAGTGAGGAGGCCTGTTCGATGAGATCAAGTCTTGTACTAAGTATGGCTGCTGCAGTGTTACTGATGAGCATCACTCCAACGACTGGCATGGCTCAGGCAGGAACTGCCTCCGATATCAGTGGGCTCTGGGTGGGGGCGGGCAGCGCGGGTAACACCCCGAACCTCGAGCGACTACCGGGAGAGCTCCCTTTCACGGATTACGGACTCGAACGCTATCTAAACTTCGATCACGCCCTGAACAATGGTGCACGCTGCCTGCCGCTGGGTCCGACGCGGACCTGGCAGGTCAACTACCCGTTCAGGATTGTGCAAACCCCCGAGCTGGTGATGATCGTCTATGAACTCCGGCGAACGTTTCGAATCATTTATACCGACGGCCGCGAACACCCCGACATTATTTTCGACTATCCGGAATGGATGGGGCACTCCGTGGGTGTTTATGAAGACGGTACGCTGGTCTTCGAAACCGTAGGGATCAACCCCAGAACCGATATCGACAACGCCGGTCACGAACACAGCGGCCAGCTGCGTCTGGTGGAGAGAATTCGAAAGACGGAGCAAGGTACGCTCGACTGGGCAGTCACCATAGAGGACCCGGAGTTTTACACGGAACCCTTTACGCTAAGGAAGACATTCGACCCCGTGGAAAACGATCGCGTCATGGATTACACCTGCATGGAGAACGAAAAGGACGTAGGACATCTGGTGCCTGGAGTCGCTGTGGGGCCCCAGTGAGAACTGGATTTGGAGGCTTGGATTCAATGAAACGCGAATTCTTGAGTGTCTTTGCCGTTGTTTTGAGCCTGACTTTGATGTCTGCGACATTGAGCGCGCACCATTCCTTCGCAGCTCAATACGATGTCAACAAGCCTGTTAAAATCGAAGGCACGGTAACGAAAGTCGAGTGGATGAGCCCTCACGTGTATTTCTACCTCGATGTTGAATCCGAAGGCCGGGTCGTCAATTACGGGGTCGAAAACGGAGCGCCGACACGACTCTACAGGCAGGGATGGCAGCCGGACACCTTGAAGGCCGGCGACATTGTGACCGTGGCAGGTTCTCTGGCTCGCGATGGTTCTTCGCTCGTGAATGCGTCAACGGTTACCATGAATGGCCGCCGCCTGTTCGCGGGATCTTCCAATCCCGAAGACCAGGGAAACTAGCGTCCCCGCTTGCAGGTACGTAAAGTATTTCGCTGTGTCCGACCCGCATTGGCACCGTGTCACTGTCCCCTGATTGCAACACACTCACAAGTTCATGTTGTATCGGGCTGCGAGCTCCCGATACTCGTCCCTCAAGCGCAACCTGTTGCGAACATCGGCGGGCAAAGTGTCCCCCAGGATTTCGCCGTGAGCTGACTCCGTCATCAATCCGGTATCCCTGAGTTCCATGAGAGCGTCGTACACGGCGCCTTGAGCAATGTTTTGTACGAGCGCGGGGTACCACATCAATGCAATCCCGGCGGCCCTGGCGTCGGACACGGGTGTTCCCGATGTCATTCTCCCCATCAGCGGAAGGCCGGCCGCGTTGGCGATCCCGGGAAGGTCGTCGAACGGAACCCTCTGGTACCATAGGGCGTCCGCCCCCGCTTCCGCATAGGCGACGCCTCTTTCGGTGATGCTTTCGATGCCTTCGGTGATTGGAATCTGGCAGCGCACAGTAATGACCAACTCGGAACGCGCATCGACCGCCGCGTGAATGCGGTCGACCATTTCGCTCACAGAAAAGAATCCACCACCGAGAGAGCCTCTTCCGTCAACCATGTGCACGGCTCCGAGGCCTGCCTTGTCGAACTCCTGAATGTCACGATAGAGGGCCAATGGTGTCGGCCCTTCGTCAGCAACGTCGATCATTATGGGAATATCGACGCTTCCCGCAAGACGTTTTCCGTACTCGATTTTGTAGCTCCCTCCCGTCAGACCGTAGCCGGGCAGGCCATAGAACTCGTCCACCGCCGAGCCGCCGATAGACAAGGACGGAAAACCCAGGATCTCCGTCATACGCGCCGTCATCACATCGTACACCGCGATGTTTTGGAACGGTTCGCCCCCTTGAAGCAAACTTCGGAATCGTGCTCCCATCGTTTGCGGCGCCGGCTCCGACTGCGGTTGGGATAGGGAAACACCACCGGCGAGTGGTTGGCTTGTCGCCACAATCCCCGCAGCCGCCAAACTGGCGCCTTGTATAAACTCGCGTCGACTGGTCATTCGAGACATCATGCATCCCCCTTGTCCGACATTTAGATCTCACCCATCCACCGGAGAGCCTGTGCTGGCCTCGGGTGGCGGGTCAGAGAAAACGGTCAATAGCGGGCGTCGATCCACCCGGCGACATAGTCGAAAAAATTCGTCACGGAATTCGCGTATTGGCCGGGCGTGGTCTCGCAGCGGGTGCAAGGGCTCCCACCGTGAGTGGCGCCTTCGACGACGATGAAGTCCTTGTCATCGCTGGCCGCCATCTCGTAGTGAATCTCGTTGTCGCGTATGAAATAGTGGGCACCCATGGCTGTAATCAGCAGGGGGATCGTAACGTTGGCAAGCGCGCAGGGCGTCGAGTTGTTGCTGGAGCACCAGTCGATCACGTCCATGGAATCGGTGGCTCGAATCGCGCTGGCGCTGAGGAACGAACGAACGGTGAGCAGGAGCGTGCCGGGATCGAAACTCGCGTTGGACTCGGCCCGGTCGCGGAAGGTTGGGCGGACGCTTTCTACAATCCGGGTCGCGATGGTGCCGTCATTTTGCAACAGTTTCTGAGGATTGAGAGTGCTGTGATGGACGCGGGTATCGAGTCGCAACAGCCGGGCGCCTTCGCCGCGCACGACTAAGAAAATGTCATCGTCGGGATAGGGCGTCTGGGCGCTCTTCATGCGCTGCAGTTTTTCGAGCGCCACGTCGATCAAGCGGTTCATGCGATCGGCCTGGGCTTTGAAATATGTTTGCTTGAACTCGTCCGAGTAGTTCGAATTCCCGTTCCGATTGTAGCCGTTGCCTGGATTGAAGGGGTCGAGCGCGGGGTCGATGCGGCGGGGATCGTTCTCGTCCAGCACCGCCGGGTTGATGCTGCGCAGGGCGTTGACCGAGATGCCCGGATGAGCGTCCATCAGGATCAGGCCGTCGGCGCTGGGCAGACCGCTGAGATCAGCAGGGCATTCGACGAGCTTGTTCGCTCCCTGGCAATAGGACGGCCCTTGCTCCGCAACCGCCTGATAAAAACTTGTCGCCGGGCCGCCGCCGCTGTGTCCGAACAAAATGACCCTGGTGATTCCTGGCTGCCTGCGAAGGAATTCAATGCCGCTTCGGATGTCGAGAGCGTTGCGCTCGAAATCCACGGCGGTCTCGTTGTTGTCCGAGCGCGGATTCATACCGAGCACCATGAAGCCGCGGCTGGATAGCTCCCGCGTGGCGAGGTGCGACAGGAAGTTCGATGTGCGGTGCGTCAGCAACACGGCGACGTGGGGAGCCGGTCCGGAATCGGGCTGATAGAGCGCGCCCTTGACGGCGCCGGGGCTGAACTGGACATAGAGCGGATTGTTCTGCGGCAAGGCTAGATTGGCAGAGCCGAGAAGGAAGATGCAGACGATGCAAACGGACGTAAACAAACGGGTGAATAAATTCACAATGGACCTCCGGGAATCCAGGGGAATTTTTGTCCGAATTATTCTGGCGACGTAGGGCGGTCTACGGTCTGATGATGTAACCCGTCAGGGTTTGCTCGCGGTGAAACTCGTGGCAGCTACCGCAGTGGTCCCTGATAGATGAATATGACTCCTGCGCCGCTTCAACATCTCCGTCGCCCACCCTCGCGGCGACGGCTGCGACGGCCTCTCGGGCCCCTCTTGCGGCACCGATCGCGTCCTCGGTTTGGAAGCGGGCCCAAAACGCCTCAGTTTCTCTGAACAGTCCTTCTAATCTGGCAGCATCTTCAGCAACCGCCGGAGCCTCACTCGCCTCCAGATTTTCGCCGAGGCTTCGGTAGGTTGCCTGAACATCCTTCATTATTTCGTCATGGGGCCGGCCCTGATAGGGACCGTCCTGGGCGAATACGGTGGCTCCCGCTAACACCCCGGAAGCAACGATAAAAACTAAAGCAAAGTACCGATTCATCTTTCGCCTGCCTATAGCCGTCTGACCCCTACGAGGTCTTCGGCCGGAAATATAAACGTGTGTAGTAGAACGGCCCGGGAAGCCTTCTGGCTTCCTTCCTGAGAGCTTGGCGAGACAAGCTTTGCTCACGTTTCACGTTTGTGTCAAGAGAAACTCGTTGGGCAGATTGCTTGGAATTGCTCAACGCTCGATGACTGCGATCGGGCCCGAATCCGCAAGTTCACCCCTCGCGTCGTCCGTTATGTCCGCATCACTGACGGTCTCTAAAGTCGTCATTAGACAACTGTTCCCGAAAACCTCAATTGTTGTTTGCAGGAATCCGTTCATCCCAGACATAAGGTAGCTTCATCGACAGCGAACCATGTGAAGGCGGTCTGGGGGCACCCCAGTGGCCCGTTTGTCGATTAATCCCGACGGGTCCCACATGATGGGAGGCGTGCGATGGGACAGAGCTTAACAGGAAGTAAAATCAATGACTTACACAAACGATTTGCGGGTCGGCGGTCACCACAAATCGTTTATCAGCACCCTGCCCGATGCTCCAGGCCACGCTTGAGCCGTCATCGGCGACCCCAAAACAGACCATTCAGAGGTGGCTTGACTGATGCCCGAATCGCCATCGAATGTTTCAGTCGAACAGCATCCTTGACAAGGCAGGCGACGCACGATATCGTTCCGAAAGTTGTGTCTTGACAGTTAAACTGTCGACCTATTTTAGTGGGCGGTGAAATTCGATACCGTGGAGGAGAAATGAAACTGAGTTTCAGGCTTTTGTCAACAACCTGTTTTGTCCTGTTATTTTCCTGCGTTTCAGTGTTTGCGCAGACGACGGCTCAATTGAACGGCAGGGTCGAGGACCCGACCGGAGCGAGGCTGCCGGGCGTCGAGGTCACGGCCACGCAAATCGATACGGGCGTTACCCGGCTCGTCGTAACCAATGAGACGGGCAGCTACACCCTGCCGAGCCTTCCGCTCGGACCGTATCAGTTAGAGGCAACCCTTCCGGGGTTCAGCACTTTCCTGCAGTCCGGAATCGTGCTGGCAGTCGGTAGCAGTCCAAACATCATTATTACCCTGGAAGTGGGCCAGGTGGCCCAGACGATAGAAGTGACGGCCTCTGCCGCTCTGGTGGAAACCCGGACCCTGGGCATCGGGGAACTCGTCGCAAGCGAGCGCATCCTGGACCTGCCGCTCAACGGACGTAATGTGACCCAGCTCATCCTTCTGGCCGGCGGGGCCGTCCAGACGGAATTGGATAGCCCTCATAGGCAACCCAGAGGCGCGGTGGAAATGTCTGTCGGCGGCGGCGCCGAGGGCACGACAATGTACTCGCTGGACGGGGCCATTCACGTCGATCCCCACAACCTCAACAACCTGCCCATGCCTTTCCCCGACGCGCTCCAGGAGTTCAAAGTGGAGTCGAGCGCAACCTCCCCGGCCGCGGGGACGTTTTCGGGCGCGTGGGTGAATGCGGTGACCCGATCGGGCACGAACGCATTTCACGGCAGCGCGTTTGAGTTTGTGCGCAACGATGCGTTAAACGCCCGGAGCTATTACGCAAGCGAGGGAGACACGCTCAAGCGCAACCAGTACGGCGGCACGATCGGAGGGCCCATCGTGCCGAACAAGCTGTTCTTCTTTTTCGGTGCCCAGCTGACCACCCTTCGCACGGATCCGACCGACCAGATCAAGACCGTGCTCAATACCGACATGGTCAACGGCGACTTCAGCACGTTCATGGGGCCCACGTGCAGGTCAAGGCCGGAACAACTCAACCAGAACGGAACCGAAGGCGGCCTCTTCTTCGATGACAACAACCGAGTCCTGCCCGGAGCCCCGTTCAGTGTCGTCGCGCGGACTCTCATGACGCGACCGGACTGGCCGGGAGACCAAGCCGACGAGTGCGGCATCCTCCGATACGGACAGAGGGAAATCCAGGACCAGAACAACGTGGTCACCCGTATCGACTATCAGATAACCGACAACCACTCGCTGTTCGGGCGTTATCTGGGCGACTTCTACAACGAGCCCAACGCCTACGCACTGGAAGGCGGGGTTAACATTCTGCACAACGAACGCAGTGGGGAAGGCTTCAACAATGGCGCCACCTCATATGCCATAGGTTTGACATCTCTGTTGGGTCCGAGCATGGTCAACTCTTTCAGCATGGGGGTGAACCGCCACTCAATCGTCCGTTTTGTGGCCGATACGGGCACACCGGACGATTATGGGGCCAATACATTCGCTTATCCCGTGATCTACCCGGGGGCGGATACCTTCAAGTGGGACAATGACGAGTTCGACCTTGGATCCCGCACCGGACCCATTACCACCATGACCTATTCGATCGGCAATAATGTCAGCCTTGTACGGGGCGACCACCAGTTCACCATTGGCGGGACCTATGCGCACTGGAGAAACTATTCCCGATCCCAGGCCCATTCCGCGGGCACGTTCACCACGGACGACTTCTTTACCGATGAGATCCTCGCGGACTTTTACTTTGGAGCCATCGACTCCTTCCGCCAGGCGACACCGATCGAAGACGACTCGAGTCAGGACCATCTGGGATTGTTTTTCTCCGACACCTGGCAGGCGACGGACAACCTGACTTTGAATCTCGGCGTGCGCTGGGAGCCCCGGATTCAACTGGTCATGCGGTCCGGCCACAACGTGAATTTCGACGTAGATCGATATAATGCCCGACAGTCGAGTTCCATATTCGTGAACTCGCCCTACGGCCTGGTCTTCCCCGGCGAATCCGGATATGCGGGCAACAACTCGTGCCGCGACAATGGAGTCTGCCTGGGGTCGGGCTTTAACAATCGCTATAACCAGTTCGCGCCGCGCGTGGGTTTTGCCTGGGATGTTGCCGGGGACGGCCGCACCGCGCTTCGCGGCGGCTTCGGCATCGCCTACGACATATTGAGAATGTCGTCCCACATCGGCGAGCAGATGACGCCATGGCAGCCGGATATCCGACTCTCGAGTGTCTTTATCGATGACCCCTATGCCGACTTTGAAGGTGGCAATCCATTCCCGACACCGTTCGTGACCAACAACGACACCGATTTCGACGGTTTCCAGCCGGGGACCGTGATCACGCATAACCCGGATGCGAAGTCGGAGACCAAGTATCTGTGGAACCTCAGCATCCAGCACCAGCTGGGCGATGACATGATGGTCGAGGCGACCTACATCGGTAACCGGTCGGTGCACATCTGGGACAACACGGAACTCAATCCTCAGATTTACATTCCCGGCGTCGGCGACGCCAACGGGAACTGTTTCTATGAAGGACACGTGGCGTTCCAGGTTCGCGCGGGCCGCGACTGTTCCTCGAGCAGGAATCGCGACGACCGCCGCGTGTTTGGTCTCGCCCACCCGGATCTGGACACCACCCAGGGGCTGCTTCGCGCGCGGATGCCTCGACGCGGGGATCAGAACGCGGCGAGCTATAACGGGATGATTCTCAGATTCCAGCGCCGCGGTACGAGCGGTGTGGGTATCAATGCGAACTACACCTGGTCGCACGCCATCAGTACCGATTGGGACCGCTTTGCGCGGATCGGGGGCAACGTCAGGTCCGCGGGCGTTGATCCCTTCGTGCGGGAAATCGCCAGGTACAATAGCGATGCCGACCGCCGGCACATCTTTAATGCCTCCATCATCGCCGAGTCGCCGCAGTTTGCCAATAACACGCTGCGCATGATCGGATCCGACTGGAAGGCTTCGCTCATATACAGACTGCAGTCGGGCGAATGGCTCTCGATCGATGGCGGCTCCGACACCATGAGGGACGGCGGTCGCGAGCGGGCCGTCCAGCTCCAGGACGATGCGTACGGGAACCGCTCGACACGAGGGAATGGCTACTTCAATGAGGACGCCTTCGAGAGACCGGGTACGGGCACCTATGGCACCGTGGGCCGGGCCAGCGTCGAAGGTCCCGGAACCTGGGCGATGGACATGTCGCTCGCCCGGACATTCGCATTGGCCGAAACCCAGAACCTGGAGTTTCGAGTCGAAGCGTTCAACCTGACGAATAGTTTCCGGCCGTTGAACCCGGGGACGCGCATAGGCCGGAGTAATTTTGGCCGGATCGACGAATCCCGTGATCCGAGAATCTTTCAGTTCGCTCTGAAGTACATCTTCTAGTCGGCTGACGACTATCGACGGCGCGGGAGGCATCTCCCGCGCTGTTATTTCGTAAGAATCAATCCGAGTCTGGGAAGCCTGCCGGTCCCGGCCCGAAGGGGTTCCACACATCTTGATTCGAGCCGGTCCAGAATCATCGTCACTCGAAATCTGGACATTCTGTCAACTACGACCACAAAATCATGCGTTTTTGCCTCAAAGTTGTTGACAGTAGATCAGATAAGATTTATTAATAGGGAGTAGAATTCCAAAAATTTTCAGTGCTATTTCTGGTGTCGTCGAGTTAATCTTGCTGATGTCGAAAGTTGCCGAGAGTTGCCGAGAAAATTGTCGAGATAGTTATCGAGAAAGTTATCGAGAAATTGACGCCCCGCATCCCGTAGGAGGATAAGTATGAAACCCGCGAAGTTGATGGTAATGGTCACGATGGTGTTGGGTCTGTCGCTGCTTGTAGTCGCACAGAACCCGCCGCAAGTGAATAGCGAACGTGACGATCTTTTAGAGGCCGCGCACGCACCCGTGTTCTCGACCCAGGATGCGGCGGCAGAGGCTGGCAGGCTGACGGAAGCCGCCTCTCGGGCCATACCGGGCACCGGGGCTGCCTATGAGCCGATCGCACGAAAAAACTACATCGACGATTTCATCTTCGGAAGGATTGAAGACGACAACATTCCGCATGCGCCCCTCGCGACAGATGCGAAGTTTCTACGACGGGCGTACCTGGATGCGACGGGACTTCTGCCTTCGGTGGATGAGGCGCGGGCGTTCCTGAGCGACACCGATCCGAATAAACGCGATAAGTTGATCGACGCCTTAGTCGGCACCGAGGCGTATGCGGAACAGTGGGCGTATCACTATGGCGAGGTGTTCAGAACGGACGACACGAGTTTTCACCTCTGGACAAAGGAATGGATCTGGGCTGACCGGCCCTATGACGAAGTCTTTTATGACATCGTGACGCCCACCACCAAGAGCGCGGCGACTCTGCCGCAGGCTCAATATTATGATCCTGCCGCCTACATTGCCAATCGGTGCATCATCTGGACCGACGCTGACCACTTGAAAGGATTTAACCGGCTGGATTGGATTGACGAGGTCACGTCCGACCTTGGGCGGGTGTTCCTTGGCATCACCATGGACTGCTTTTCCTGCCACAACGGTGCGGGGCACGCGGACACCTTCAATCTGTTCCTGGCCAGCCAGAGGAGAACCGACTTCTGGCAGCAGGCGGCATTCTTTGGGACACTGCGGCCCGTAGGCAACGCGGGTAGCTCGGCCGGGGCCCAGTTCCAGAATGGTCAGTCGAGCTTCGACGATTTTGCCGGCGGTTACAACACGGGCCTCGACGGAAATTTTGTCACCGTTTCGGAGAATCGTTTCCCGCGCGATGGCCGCACCTACGAGCCGGCTTTCCTGCTGACCGGAGAGACGCCGAGAGAGGGCGAGAATCCGCGTAAGGCTTTAGGCCGAATCATGCCGACCCATGTCCAGTTTGCGCGGGCAGCGGTCAACCTCATTTGGAAGAAGTTGATGGTGGTGGGTCTGGTTGAGCCCTACGACGGCTTTGATCTGCTCCGTTTGGATCCGGCCAATCCGCCGCCGGAGCCGTGGACGATTCAGCCGTCCAATCCGGCTTTGTTGGAAGCACTGGCCGCGGATTTTCGCGACAACGGCCTCAAACTCCAACACATGATCAAGACGATTATGAAATCCAACGCTTACCAGCTTTCCACCCGCTTTGAGGGGGAATGGCAGGATGGCTATAGTGCTTACCATGCGCGCCGATTCGCCCGTATTTTGACGGGTCCGGAGGCTGCCGATATCATGTCGCAGGCCACCGGTTCTCCATTCGAGAACGGTTATGTCAAGTCTCAAACTCTGCCCAACAGAGCGGGGCGTGATATTTCGAACTTCATGTCGGCGTACTACCAGGGTGGCCGCGAAGCGCCGCCGGTCGATAAGACCATGGCCACTCCGATGCAGGCCATGATGATGATGAGTTCGATTGTCGTTACCGATCGCGTCACATCCCAGGGTGATACGCGCGTTGCGAATTTGCTGGCGTCGGACCTGTCGGACGAGGACGCCATCGAGGAATTGTTCCTGGCCGGTCTTACACGTTATCCGGGGGCCGAGGAGGTGACGGTGGCGAATCGCGTCATTGCCGCAAGAGGCAGGGCGCAGGGCCTCGAGGAGATTCAGTGGTCGGTGTTGAACTCGCCGGAGTTCCTGCTGAATCATTGATGGACTTGATTGAAAGGTGGGTGGCTTCGTTCTCAAGCGGAGCCACTCTTAGGCTGTCGTAAACCGTCAGACAATGGGTAATCTTTTTGGAGCGAGGAGAGAAATAATGGGACGAATAGGGGACTTGAGCCGTCGAGACATGTTGAAATTATTTGGTGTGAGCGTGGCGGGGTCGCTCGCCGGAGTCACATACCCAACCCAGCTTCGCGCACAAAGTTCCCGGGTGACCCCTTTAGGGACGGCGCGCAACTGTATCGTGATTCAGAACAACGGCGCACCGAGTCCGCCGGAGTTCTTAGACTTTAAGGAAACCAAATATACGGCGAACGATCTGGATCCCCAGGTCGTCGCTGGAAATTCGGATTTCATTCTGTCGAAGACACTCCTTCCGAGAATGGACGTGTGGGCGCCGCATGCTGCCGTGGTTCGAGGAATGAAGGGCGTCGCGCTGGTACACTTTCCGGCGCAATACCACGTACAGGCAGGCCGCGCGTTCAATCCCGCTCTTGTCAGGGAGATTCCGGCATTGGGCAGCGTCATCGCCAGGGACCTCGAGCCCCAGCGCCGGGAGTCGGATACATTCCCCACCTATATCAGCTTCGATCTGGACATCGCTCGCTGCCCGCCCATCGGAACCGGGATGTTGCCGCCAAAATATGCCGGCCTCGATCTGACCACGGGCACGATCCTGGAAACCTTCGGCGGCGGGGGTGAGAACACCGACAAATCGGAGGTGTTGTCCCAACGCTACGAGACTCTGGGCCGGATGTTAGAAGTGTCATCGATGGGAAATGACGCTTTAGGCTCCAAGGCCGGAGAGTACGTGGCGTCCTACGATTCGGCAATCCAGCTCCTGATGGATCCGCGGTTTCAGCAAGTATTGGATGTGACCGATGAGGAAAAGCAGCGTTATGGCGTGGATGCGAATCGCGCCCGGTCGAACTTTGGTTTGGGCATGCTGCTGGCCCGGAATGTGCTGAAAGCCGACGCCGGCTCTCGATTCTTATGGGTCTGCAACTCCACCAACGGCGGAAACGGTCAATTCGACAACCATGACGTTCTCTACGACCGGGAAGCATCTTTGACCGGTGGCCGTGTATCCGTATACCAAAGCCTCCCCAGGTTTGATATGGCGCTGGCGAGCCTGGTTGAAGATTTGATCGCCATGCCTGGGCACGAGGCCGGAAAGACGGCGTTTGATGAAACCCTGATCGTCGTGGTCACCGAGTTCGGGCGCACGCCGGACATGAATCCCCATGGCGGCCGCGATCACTATATTGAGACCTACCCGATGATGTTATTGGGCGGAGGCGTCAAGGGCGGACGGGTTCTGGGCAAGACGGACGAAACGGGCGGCAAGGTGATCGACACGGGCTGGAATTTCAGAGAACAGACCATGATGGATCACATGACGTCAACCATCCATTCGGCCCTGGGCACCGATTACAGCAGCGTCATCGAAGACACGCCTTCCGGACGCGCCTATGAGTATCAACAGACCGCTCCACTCGGTGGACCTTCGTTTATCCCGCTGAGCGGATTCGAGGATCTATTCATCTAAGACTATGAAACGAATCATTGCATTGACGATTCTTTGTTACGTTTACGCCGCGTTGCCAGGCGCGGCGCAAACCGCACCGGACGGTATGGAGCTGATTCCGGACGGCGAATTCTGGATGGGCAGGAGCCATACTCTCTGGCGTGATGGACAGGATTCGGTTCCGCGGGCCAAGATGGATGACAGGCCCGCGAATCTGGTCCATCTAGACGCGTTCTACATGGATAAGACCGAGGTAACGAACTCGGACTACGCCGCATTTCTCGAAGCGACGGGCACCGAGCCACCCTGGCACTGGCATTTCGGCGAAATCCGCGAAGGCCTGGAGACGCAAGCCGTATTCAACGTCAACTGGTATGAGGCGGACGCCTTCTGCTCCGCGGCCGGCAAGCGTCTTCCCACGGAAGCCGAGTGGGAGAAAGCCGCGCGAGGCGGGCTGGATCGGCAGCCATTTCCTTGGGGGTGGAAGGACGACTATGAAAGCGGAGCCTTTGGGGGTACGGGGGCTCACGCGGTCGGGGAACATCCTCCCAACGGCTACGGTCTCCACGACATGTCGGCAAACGTTCTGGAGTGGACCAATGACTGGTATGACCCCACGTACTATCCCTTCATGCCGAAGGTGAACCCACAGGGACCAGAGGACGGTTTATACAAAAGCACTCGCGGCGGTGCTTGGACGGTTGGCGGTCGGGGCGGTGCTGGCGAACGGGCGTCGAATTTTTACCGCAACTTCAGTGATCCTGAACTCCGTGGCCTCACGATAGGTTTCCGTTGCGCAATGTCCGTGGATTGACAATAGTCTCCCCTGCGCAACATTTTTCAGCCTCACAACAGTGTTTCGCTGCCCCAAATCAGAAATATCAATAGCTAGGAATAGCTATGAATAGCAAAGGAAGTGGCCGTATGGGTCGATTGACTGTTCTGACCGTGTTTACGCTTTTGGCTGCTGTTGCCGTTCAGGCGCAGGATGCGTCCGAGGAGCCCCCGGCCGAGTCCGGGCCCGACATCCTTCAAATGGCCGTGGAATGGGTGGATCGACTGAACGATCTCGATGAGTGGACCATATCCCTGGATGGCAGGGAAACGGGGGTGGAAGAACGTGTCGACAGCTTGATGGAACTGTTTACTCCCGATGTGCTTGCGCAAGTACCGCCACACGATGAAAAACAGATTGGCCCGGTGCTGCTTCGTGGCAGCGAGCAACTCCGGTTGTGGGTCGACAAGGTCGCGAGATCACAAGTTCAAATCGACTATAAACTCCAACTTCAGACTCAGAGTGAATTCGAAGGAGAACCGATGATCTACTCCAAGCAATTGCCTTGGGGCGGACTGGGTCTTTCGTTTCGAGTCAATGCGAACTATATTTCGCGTCAAGACCGCACAAGCTATCTGGAGTACGGAGCGGTGTTCCTGCAGTATAACGAAGAGGGGAAGATCCAGCGCTTACGTCTCCTTCTGTCTGAGAAATCCGAGGTTGTAGACTCCGCGGGCGACCAGATATAGGGCGTACACTGCATTGCTTCACACCTGATCTGAGACGCCAGTATGCCCGCCGATATGCCCGCCGACACGCCTGTTATGCGTACGCCTGCAATACGATGATTAGTCGCAGTCCTCGTTGACCGATACGGGAAATGGACGACGGCAACCGCTCTCAAACACAAAAATTGAGCCACGCGAAGCCTTGGCCTTCGGGACCTGGTCCAACGGTTATGCGACCTCCTGGTCTTCTGAATGAAGGCCAGAGTGTGCCGAATACGCTGGCGGGCGCGGCGGATTGTCGGAATGGACGCGAAAGCCGCGACGCGCTCACCGGAAAAATTAACTGGATCGTGACCTTGACCGGCACCAAGAAGGACACATTCAAATACTTTTTGTGGTAATCCTTGATACAGGATTTGGTCCTCAGATTTCCGGAGAGTAGCTTGGAGCGATCTTGTCCTGGAGCCGAAAGGCATATTCAGGGCAATTTCTCCCGGCCGAAGCGAGTCCACCATGCCAGAGATCAGTGAGCTTCATCGAGTTGATTTGCAAAGCGGGCGCATAACGAAACTGCGCTGGTCACACGACGGACGTTTTCTCGCCATTCCAACGCAATCCGGGTCGACCGCAATCTTCGATATCGACGCCGGCCAGGTTACACAGACTTTGGAAGGCCGTTCGGAAGTGACTGCAGTTGGCTGGGACCCCAGGTCCAACCTGATCATGGCCTGCTCCCTTGATCGATCCATAGCCCTGTGGGAAATGGAGAGCGGAAGGAGCACACCGTTTACCATCAGCGGTCACATAAAACCAGTACACTCCGTCCAATGGACCGACGAAGGTGCGTTCGCCCTCACGTGCTCCCCTGACCGGATCCGCGCTCTGGATGGATGTTGCCTATTAGCTGGATGGACGGAAGAGATGGAAGACGGCGTCAACAAGACCACCGGCTTTACAGCGGCCGGCTGTTCGGGCCAGTCCTCGTTCCTTCTTGCGATGGCAGCCCAGAACGGAGCCGTCCTGGTTCTTGCGAACCTCATGTCGGCGGATGTGCTCGATAGCATCGAAATGGAGCAGCCGGTACGGACGCTCGCATGGTCACCGGCGGAGGAATTGCTTGCTGTAGGGTCGGGCGACGGAATTGTGACGTTTCGTGCCACTCATGAAGGTTTCCTAGACCCTGCGCCCGAATTGACACCGCATGCTCCCGGGGTTCACGCTCTTGCATTTTCAGGTGACGGCAGAGTGTTGGCATCCCGCGACGCTCAGGGATTAAAAATCTGGGATGTCGCAGGGGCAACGTTGATTGTTGCGCTCGACGAAAAGATCGAGATGCTTAACAGTGGCCTTCCGCCTCCGGAAATCGCGTTTCATCCGGCGAGGCCCTTGCTCGCAACTGTCAACACGAATGGAACCGCATTTCGAATTGTGGACTTGAGTGAGCTGGCTCGGACTTCGGCCGGATAGAAAGCCTGGATCAAACCCCACCCTCGAGCAGTAGTGATCATCCAGGCCCCGGGTCAATGATGCCGCAAGCGAACTCGCCTGGAGCGCCATCGATCGCCGTCCGCGTCCAGACTTGAGCCTTGACACTCGGTCGCGGTTTATATATTTATTTACTAGGAGATAGATCATCATGGCATTGGACCCTAAGCGGGTTGGCTTGGTTTCCATCGTCGCGGCTCTGCTCACCCCGAGCTGATGAGTGTTGGCGCCGGTCCTGGCAGGACTGGGTTTGTTTTCGTCGTTCAGCATCATGTGTCTGGTCTGGCTCGAACGACTGCAGCCGCTGTTCTTCGTGCTGGCCGTCGCAGCGCTGGCTTACCAGATCTGGCTCGTGCGCGGCAGTCCACTATTCTTACGCACCTGGGCAGTCAAGACGGTGCTGGGCGTCACTCTGGCAGTAAATGGATTGATGATTACGGGCTGGGTCGTGATAACGATTCGGTATTGGTAAACGAATGTTGTTAGACATCATGAGAAAAAACATGAAGATGTATCAACTGATCTTGCTACCGTCCGCGCTTATGATTGCGTTGGCGATGCCAGCATTGGCTCAGGTCGAAATGGTTGCGATGCGCACCATAGGTATCGAGTGCGGTGTTTGCGCCGCCGTTTCCGAGATCAATCTCCGACGCATCGAGGGTGTGGATAAGGTAACAATCAGCAAGTCCAACGAATCGGTAATGATTGCCTATGGCCCGGGCGCTCTTTTCCAACCCGAAGAGATTCGCGAGGTACTGGCGCCGCTTTTTGTCCAGATTAAGGTGTTCCAGGTCCGGGCGCGGGGAATTGTCCAGGAGCAGGACGGAAAACGGTTTTTCGTGGCGGGCAAAGACCGGTTTGTTCTTGCCCCGGCCTCCCCAGGTACCCCTGAAGTTCCCTCTGGGACTCCCGTGGTGATCGAAGCGGTCCTCGACGACACGCCGAATCCTATGGAACTGACCGTCCTGACCTTCAAATCGGTCGCGGAGTAAGCAAGAAAGGGACGTACGCTTAAGAATTAGTTTGAACTCCATCAAGGCACAAACAACAGCTGAAAAAGCGACGCACACTCGGGATTCAGAAAGCAGACGACAAAGACCAGCATTCGCCCAGATTTGCATTTCCTTTTCGATTCGGGCACGTGTTCAACGGCCTGAAAAAGATAAAGATCTACGTAGCTGACCGTACACGGCGAATCGCGAAACTTGGAGATTGGTTCATGAGTACAACCCTCACGACAACGTTCAGGATCGCGCTCATATTCCTGAGTATGACGATGGCGACGTTCCTAACCGCACAGACTCTGTTTACGACAAGCGACTATCGCCAGGATCGTGAGCAATGGACAGATCCCGCCTACTTCAACTTCAACACATTGCGGCAGATCGTGAACTTGCACAGAAGCGAGAGCGACGCGGGCTCGGGGGCGGACACGTTCGACATAACGACTCCGTACGCTTACCAGACGTCTATGGAACAATACCAGGCGTGGCTCGAGGAGGCGAACGGAGGCACATCCCACACCCTGGAGACCCTGCCGGATTGGGACGGCAACTGGGGCGGCAATGGGAGCTGGTTTGCCGGAAACCAGGTTCAGGTCAGCACGGTCGTCGCTGCCCTCACGCCGCAGTACCAGGAATATTATGTGCAGCAGACGAAAGCCGAGGCTGAAGGTCGTGCCTGGTGGCCGTCTGCGTTCTGCCTTCCGGATGGCTTCGTCCGAGGGATTCAGACCCCCAACCAATTCATCGTCCGCCCGCAACAAGTCGTAATCATTAACGGTGACGCGCTGCAGACCGAAAGCCAGATTCGTTGGATTCACAACGACGGCAGCGGGCATCTGCCCGAGGATCTGCATTATCCCAAGTGGCAGGGCGAATCGATCGGCTTCTGGGATGGCGATGCCCTCGTCGTACACACCAACCAGATCAAGCAGTGGAACGCCTCCCGGTCGATGTTGTTCGAGTGGAGCGAACAAATGACGGCCGTGGAGCGCTACGAGCGCGTCGGTGATGAGATCATGGGCGAGGTCACACTCTACGATCCGGTAGCGTTCGTCGAGCCACTGCATGCAGATTTCACGTTCGGACTCATAGACGACCCCGAGGTCAGGCCCGTGTACAACACATGTACCGACAGCGACGGACCTTCGACCAATGTGTATGTCACCGAAGACGGCTTTATCGCGCAGCGGGTGCCCGGCGATCCTGGATACTGGGACGCCGGCGATCCCCGGCCCTGGGCGGCACATTTCGCCATTGGTGAAAATTGATGCCGGTTGCCAGGTGCTGTCTCGGTTCGAAAGAGATATAGATAATCAGGACTAGGAGAATGTAATGAGGAAATTGGGAGCCATAGTTTTGCTAGCGACCGGATTCGCATTCGGTATTGTTCCCTCGGCCGAAGCCCACCACTCACTGTCGGCGTTCGATTACACGACCGAAATCACCCTTGAGGGGACGGTCACGAAGTTCTTGTTCGGGAACCCACACACCTTTCTCCACATCGCTGTCACAGGTGAGGACGGCGAGGTTGTGGTGTGGGCCGCTGAGATGTCTTCGGTCCAGAACATGGCCCGTCGAGGCGTACGAGGGTCGACGTTCAAGGTCGGCGACGTGGTCACGCTCTCCGTGAATCCGATGAAGAGCGGCAGCCCGGGCGGCAAATACACCTCGGTCACTGCGGCCGACGGGAAGACTTACCAATAAGCCTGAACAGGGCAGTTCCCCAGTCAGCACCTGCCGGCACAGTGGAAAGAGTCAGAGAGGCGTCGCGAGGCGCTCTCTGACCCTACGTCTCCAGAATGATTCTGACACAAGCGTTGTTTTGCTGAGAGACGGTTTTCAAGTTATACCGCCTTAAGTTCCGAACCGGTATCCGAGTCCGCGCACTGTAAAGATCAACCTCGGTTCGTTTGGTTCCGATTCGAGTTTCTGGCGCAGGCGCGCGACATGGACGTCGATGGTGCGCGTGCTCGTCATCGTGTCGTAATCCCACACCGCCTCGAGCAACTCGTCACGGGTCAAGGCTACGCCCTCGTTCTCGATAAAGAACCGAAGCAGTTGCATCTCCTTTGACGACAGCCGCACGAGTTCATTGTTATGGAATACCTGAGCGCTGCGAAAGTCGACTCGCAAGCTCCCGAATTCGACGACGTCAGGAAGGGCTTTCTTCTTTTGGGCCGGAGCCGCTCGACGCAACAGGGCCCGAATCCTGGCCAGCAACTCAATAAACTCGAACGGTTTCGTCAGGTAGTCGTCCGCGCCGTACTCGAGACCGACGACCCGGTCGGTCACTTCTCCGCGCGCGGTCAGCATAAGGATCGGCGTTTCGATGCCGAGACCGCGAAGATCTCGAGCGATCTCGAACCCGTTCTTTCCGGGCAGCATGACATCCAGGATCGCCAGGTCGTGCTCGGCCGCTGCGGCCAATCTCGCGCCCTGATCTCCGTCCGTCGCCACCTGGATCTCGTAACCTTCCCGGCGCAGCCGATCTGACAGCGCCAGCCGGAGCGACGCGTCATCTTCCACAACAAGAATCCGGCGTTTCCCGCCCCGACCACCGTCACCCATGTCGAGTGTCGTTTCCCGGGCTGGCCACGGGCAGGTACACAGAAAACGCCGTCCCCGATCCGGACGTAGATGTCACTCCGATGCGTCCGCCATGCGCCTCAACAATTTCCTTCACGAGACTCAAGCCGAGACCGGAGCCGCTCACTTGCGCGTCGCGAGCAAGCTGTCCGCGGTAGAACGGTTCGAAGATGTGACCCAGATCCGCTTTGTCTATACCGGGGCCTTCGTCCTCGACCCGAAATTCGATCTGTTCCCGGCCACGTCCATTGATTCGGCTGGCGGACACGCGGATTTTTCCGCCGGCACGCGTAAACTTCATCGCGTTCGCGACAAGGTTCCGTACCATGGACTTCAAGGCCTGCTCGTCACCCAGGACAGGGGGAAGATCGGCGTCGATGTTGCGTATAAGATGCGGGCCTTCGGAAGAGGATTCCCGCCATGCTTCCAGTTCATTATCGATTTCATTGTCGATGACGGCGTGAAGATCGATCGGGACGGACTGGTGCCGGAAGCGATCCGAGCGCATCGCAGAAAAACGCAACACGCTTTCGACAATGTTGCTGAGCCTGCGGCCCTCTCTGCTGATCGAGTCTCCGTAGCGTCGGGCCTGTGCGGCATCATCCACGACGCCGTCCGCCAGATTCTGGCTCAAGGAGCATATGCCGGCAATGGGCGTTCGCAGTTCGTGGGACACACCCGCAACCAGCTCCATCTGCCGCTCCGCCATCGAGTGTGCCCGTTTAGTGGCGATGAGCAAGGGCACAACACTGGCGCCCAAAACGATCAAGGCTCCCAGGCTCAGCGCCAGATTGCGACGTCGGTACTGATCGACGAAAGCCTCCAGAGATCCCGCACGATGTTTGGCGGCGACGGCCCAGTTCGGACTGTCGCCATCGTCGAGCTCTCGCAAAATATCAGGTGCAGTCCTCTCGGTGGGCGAGGCGTCGGGTTTCGAGGTGTAGATGAGACTTCCATCCGCCGTATCGCCGACGTTCATGACCCAGACGTCGTAGTCGCGTTGGTCCTCGGGGCCGAAATGCTCCTGAACGACAAGCGGAATGAACCGTTCGACGAGGACCTTGCGATTCAGGAGAACGACGACCCACCCGTCGAACCGGCGATCGTTCTGGGCCTCGACGAGGACAACGGGCCCGTCAATCAACGACTGTCCTGTCAGTCTCCGCGCGGCACGGTTCTGGCTGCGCCCAGACCCATCCGACAGGCCCGCGAGCTGATCTCCCAGGGCCGTCAAACTGGAATCCCAGTCCGCAGCTTCCAGCCTTTCCCGCTCGAGGTTGAGGCGCCTCAGGCGAAATCGATCGCGTGTCTGGCCTGCCGCGTTTAGTTCCTCAACCCAGAAAACGTCCGTAATCAGCTCCGGGAAGGCGAACGACGCTGCCCAATCACGGTACCCTTCGAGGATGTCCTCTTGTCCTTGGCGAAACGCACGCGGAACGCGAAACGCGGATTGGATACTGTCGAATTCCCGATCAAGATCGCGCACGAACCCTTCGGCCGACGCTTCCAGGGTTCGTTCCCTCCCTTCACGTTCGAAGGCGCTGAGCTCATCAACCCACCGGTACTGCAAGACCGCCAGTACGAGAAGTACCAAGGCCGTAAGCCCGACGAGGAACGTCGTTCGTTGTGTGTTGCCAATGATTACGGATGGCTTCATCCCAAAAAGGCTCCAGAGACAGCTTAACAGTTACGTGATCTGGAAATGTAACAGGAAGATCACAAGAGGGTAAAAGCTCGTAAATCCTTCGCTTTACAGTGCACTAAGTCTCATCCCTCGTGTAATCTCGTGGTATATAAATATGAAGCTCCCGAACTCGACCATTGCTGCCCGGAAGTCCGGCACCAGCCGTGGTAATCGCGAGGGAGTTGCCGGTGATTCCGGAGGACACATGGATCAGCCCAGGCCCGAGAATCGATTCAGAGTTTTAGGCGCTGGTTGGATTGATGCTCTGCAGTTCTTGGGAGGCCGGTGTCGCTTGCCCTACTTCCTGTTGCTACTCATGTTGGGCGTACCGCCGCAGACCGACGCGGCGTTTCAGGATACCTCTGGATCCGACCGTATTCGTGCGGGCCAGATGTTGCTCGAGGACGGGGTGGACGGGCTGTCCACTGTTCTTGCAGACGTCACCGCACCACCGCTGACCTTCGATCAGGAAGCGCAGATCCGGCTGCTTCACGAGACCTATGACAGGCAACGGGTCGACCTGCTCGAAGACACGGGTGATGGCGACCCGGAAGTCATCGAACGCGCACTCGCCGAGCAATTGCTCCTGGCGGCGGCGAAGTTCCTCAACCCGGCGCAGCGTTTCGCGCTGGGCGGATTTCTGGAGGCGGAAGTCAACGCAGATCTGCCGGAGGACGAAAGCGAACTGAGGGAATACCTGCGCGACCTGACCAATGCGGTGTCGGGCCGGGACGGGGATTTCGAAGTCGATGGTTTTTCGGGGCGTCAGGGCCGGATGCCCAACCGGAACGAGATCCTCGAGATTCGGATCAACGACAATGCGTTCACGACGGAACAGAGCCGCCAGGGGCGGGGCCGGACCCAGATCATCACGCGCGGTGGGACCGGCAGTTTCAACGGAGATGGCACCTTCCAATTTGCCGACGAATCGCTCGACGCCCGCGATCCGTTTGCCAAGTTTCGTCCCCCGTATCAGACCCGCGACTTTGCAGTCAATCTGAGCGCGCCGGTCCTACAGAATCGGCTGACGCTGACCGGGAGCCTGCGGAACGAATTTAGCGAGGACGGTGATACGATCCGCGCTTTGACGCCTTCAGGACCGGTGAATGATGGCATCACGCGTCCCCAGCTCCAAAGGAACTATACGCTGCGGGCAACGACGCAGATCAACGACAACCACGCCCTGACTTTCAGCTTCACCTATGGCAGCGGGTACGATAATAATCGGGGTGTTGGCGGCTTTGGCCTGCCCGAGCAGGGTTCCGACAGGGAGGAGACCGACTACAATTTCCAAGTCCAGGAAACCGCCGTGTTGTCGCCGACGCTGAACAACGAGCTGCGATTTCGCTGGAATCGGGAGAAAGAAACAGCGGTCCCGTTTCAGAACGCGCCGCGTATCGTTGTCCGGGATGCTTTCAGTACCGGTGGATCGACGGACCGGGGGACGGAATCGGACGACTCGTTCGAATTCGGCCAGCTTCTGATGTACACGGGCCAGAACCTGTCGATCAAGACCGGCTTTGACGGTCAGTACAGCCGCGAGCGCTCCGAATCGTTCGACAACTTCAACGGGACGTTCACGTTTTCAGATTTGGAATCCTTTGTAGCGGGAGAGCCGATCACCTACAGCGTCAATCAAGGCGACCCGTTGCTGGAAGTCAATCAGTTCGAGGCCGCCGGGTTCATCCAGGGCGATTTTCGCGTCACGCCGCGCTTGACAGTCGGTATGGGCCTTCGATATGAAGCGCAGTCCAATCTCGATGACTCGAACAACCTGGATCCGCGGGTCGGATTCGCCTACCACCTGGGAGGTACAACCGTCCTGCGGGGTGGATCCGGCACCTTCCACGAACGTCTTCCGACCTATATTCTGGGGAACTTTCTCCGCTTCGACGGCGAGCGGCAGCGCACGCTGATTGTCCGGAATCCGTCCTACCCCGATCCGTTCCAGCAAGGCGATACGAGGGTGAGGGTTCCTTCTTCCATCCGAGTCCGGTCGTCGGATATCGCGGCGCCCTACAACTGGCATTCCGAAATAAGTGTGGAGACGACCCTGCCGTCCGGACTCCGGTTGACGGGAGCGTACCGCTTCGTCCGTGGTATCCACCAGTTCCGTACTCGCAACCTGAATGCTCCTATGGATATCACCTCTCCGACACCCCGCTCCTGCACAGCGGAACAGGACGCGACCACCTGCGTGCGCCCCCTGCCCGGCAGTGGGGATATCGTCCAGCTCGAATCGACCGGCAAGGCTAGCGATCATCAATTTCGTCTTGCCTTCCAGCAACGGCTGAGCTTCCTCAACATTCGCGGCAACTACACGGCGCGGTCGTCCTACAGCGACACGAGCGGGCCGTTCGGGGAGCCCGCCGACAACTACGATTTTAGCCTGGAGTGGGGACCGGAAGACGAGGCCCATAGCATAGACACGAGCGTCAACCTGCGGCTGCCGTGGAACATCGACGCCAATACGCAGTTCAACTGGTCGAGCGGAGAGCCTTACAGCCACGAAACCGGCGAGGACGACAACCAGGATTCGAACGCCAATGATCGGCCTCTGGGCGTATCGCGAAACAGTTTGATCGGGCCGTCATTCTTCGAAATGGGCCTGGAACTGTCAAAGTCCATCATCCTCATACCCGAGGCCGAGAGTCGTGTGTTGGATCCCGCAGCCGGTGGCGGATATTTCGGCCGACGCTCGGGTGTCCGGATGACAATCGTGGCCCAAGCCGAGAATGTCCTGAACCGCTTCAATGCCAGCCGCATCAGCGGCGTGGAATCCTCCCCGTTTTTCGGCCTGCCGACCCGGGCCCGCGACGGCCGCAAGGTTTCTATGTCGGTGCGCTTCGACTTTTAACCCGCACGACCGCGTCCGCATTCCTGGGGTTTGAACCCTCGAGAATTAACCATGACGTTCAGGTCTGAAGGAATGGACGACGGAAGTGGGTCCCAACAGAGCGGCTATATGATTTTCGGTTGAACACGCTTGCGGGTGGACAAGCGATGGGCCTTCACCGAGAAAGAGTCATCGCCTGGAAGTTGGGTTAATGCCTCTGGGTTGATGACGCCGTTCTCACTATTTCCTTCCGATTTACCACAAATCTCACAATCAGACGACCATGGAAACTGTTTGACCAACTTATTTGCGTGATAATATCTTACGCCATACAGGCACTGGTGACTCGACATTGAAAGGGAGAATAGAATCATGTTGAAAAACTCGTTCCGTTTCTTGGTCCCTGGCGCTTTTGGGACTTTGGCGGCACTCCTTCTGCTGACCGGTACACAAGTCGGCATGATCCTGGGAGAAGCCTCCCCCCCCCAACAGGGTGGGCTATCCCCAGAGACGAGGACTACGATCGAGTTGGAGCGCGCGCCTACACGGGAAATCAAAGATCCTTATCCTGGGTTCAGCGCGGTGGCAGTGGATGTGGCCAATGATGAAATCATTCTCCACGACGAAAACAATGCCCAGATCATGGTGTATAGCCGGCTGGACGATACACCGGACCGGGCGACCCTGACCGAGCCTAAGCGGATCATCGGAGGGCCGGCGACGAATATCCAGATGAACTGTGGCATTTATGTGGACCCGTTTTCAGGGGACATCTATTCAGTGAACGGCGACACCGCGGATTGGATGGGCGTGTGGACTCGTGAGCAAAGGGGAAACGTCGCTCCCACCCGGGAGTTGGAGGCTCCGCATCGCGCTTTCGGCGTCGTGGTGGATGAAGAAGCCCAGGAGCTTTTCATGACCATCCAGCATCCGCCCGCAGTAGTGGTCTGGCCCAAGCTGGCCAAGGATCAGGATGCCCCCCTCCGCATTCTGGAAGGGGACAAGACCCAATTGGCCTCGGCACAGGGAATTACCATAGACACTGAAAATCAGTGGCTATATGTGAGCAATGTGGGCGCCACGAGCCGCAACAGCTTCAATCAGGGATGGTCCCGTGCCCTGATTCCCGGCTCTGCGACCTGGGAAATTCCGAACAGAATCTTGGACTATATTCCCGGCTCCGGTGAATTCCGCCCCCCTTCGATCACGGTGCATGACCTGAAGGCAAACGGTGACACCGCACCTTTACGCGTGATCCAGGGGCCGTTGACCCAACTCAACTGGCCGGCACACATCTCGGTGGATGTAGAGAGCGACGAGCTTTTTGTGACCAACCCGGTCACGCATGAAATTCTCGTCTTCCGCGCCAGCGCCAGCGGCAACGTGGCTCCTATTCGCGTTCTGGGGGGGCCCCGGACGGGACTCAGTCATCCGCACGGCGTGTTTGTGGACCCGAATAACGACGAGCTCGTTGTGGCTAACTTCGGGAACCATTCGTCTACCGTTTACGCGCAGAACGCATCGGGCGACACCCCACCGCTCCGAACGATCCGGGCGGCTCCTGCCGACGCACCCGCCCCTATGTTTGGCAACATCGGGTCGGCGACCTACGACAGCATTCGGGATGAGCTTCTGGTGCCCAACTGAGTGGCCTTCCCGTCTATAGCGGCGTTCGCCAGGTTGGCGGACGGTAGTGTGGAAGCGACTCGAAGGATTGCAGGACAGGCATCGAAGGTTAGTCGTGCGGCGCACGACATTACTTTCGATCCGGTCAATGATGAAATTATTGTGGCCAATCCCAGTGCCCAGGCCATCACAACGTTTAGGGGAGGGGCCGATGGAGACGAGGCGCCCCTACGGATCATTCAGGGTCCGAACACGAACATCCAGTCACCGGGCTACGGTGTGACCGTAGATCCGGTCAACGACGAACTGTACGTGGTTGAAGGGAGATCGAGAAATACCTTCGGTGAAAGGCGTGAGGAGTACATTCTCGTGTTCCCCCGGGAAACCAATGGCGACGCTTCACCGATTCGTGTCATCCGGGGCCCGGACACTATGCTGGAGAACACACAGGCCATAGCGGTCGACCCGGTGCGTAACCTAATCGTCGTGAGCAGCAACAATGGGGCCCTGATCTTCAACCGGACCGACAACGGAAACGTGAAGCCCCGGGCAATCATCAGGAATCTGGATGGGGGGCGCACGATCAGCTCAAACTTCCGTCTGGTTCCCGAGACAGGCTACATCGTGTCGACAAGCCGCCGAGGCGGCATCGAGGTGTGGCACATTACTGATAACGGCGACGTCCCTCCGGCATATATCCTGAACAATCCCGACGGTGACATCGGGGGGGGGCGTGTCGCGCTGAACCCGAATGCGAAAGAGGTCATCGTTGCAGGACGGACAGCCGTGTCTGTCTATTCGTTCCCGGAAATTTTCGAGTAGGCTGTGCAGGTTCGGAGGCATTCCGACGGAATGCCTCCGACGGCAAACGGAGGCAAGGCCAAAGCGTGATGTGAAGCCGCCGCCGAACTCGATAAAGATTCGCAAGACAAGAAGGTCGTAGCCTGCGCGACTTGACTCATCAAAGAAGTTCGAAACCCCGGTACCGAGCACTCGAACCCTAAAACCGAGCATTCCTAGAAGCTGAAAAGATTCGTCAGCTTGACGGTAAACGTGCGCTCGACGAGCTGACCGTTTCGCGTGTCCCGGAGGTCGTTATAAACAAGGTAAAGATCGCTCCGGGGATGGTGAATGAAGTTGAAGCGAATGTTGGAACTCACCTGGTGCGTGTCGGCGTTGTATTGAACGAAGCTATTGAGAAAGACCCGCGGTGAAAATCCGTAAAGCAGGCGCGCGCCGACGAGAGTGGTCTGGAACGAGCCGTTCGGCAAACTCACCCGGTTGTGGCTGTAATTCACATTGATGTTCATATGGTAATTTGGCCTGAAACCCACAGCGCCACCGACGGACTTGCGATGGCCATGCCAGAACTCACCCAAATTGATGTTGACGTTTCCGGTAATCTTCCCTGTCTGGCTGCTGTTGAATCTCAATGAATATTGGCGGTATCTGTAATCGCCCGCGTCGATCGCGAGATCCGATGCGTGTCCCCGTCTCAGGGATCGGATCAGAAAAGGGTTCACGAGCCGGTCGAAGGTTTCGGCGACAGTGAGATTGGCGCTTGCGCCGCTCTGCAACTCGATGCCAACGTTGACCTCCTGGTTACGAGTTGCCACTTTTCCGTTTCCACCTCCGTAGTAGTCCAGATAGGTCGAAAAGATCAGGTTTCGAACTATCCTGCTTTCTCTCAGGAGAGGCCGCCAGGCAAAATTTCCCGAGTACTGCGTCATGTCTCTGCGACGGATGAAGCCCATCTCTGGATTGAAATTAGTTTGGACGGCGTGGTATTCCGCCCCAACGACCCATTCATCGTCGCGCCAGGCGGTCGCAAACTTCCTCGCCTGATCCTTGCCGGATTTGCCCGGCGTGTCGCTGCGGAGGAGGTAGGAGTCGAACTCCAGCCTTTCATAGAATTGGAAGTGCGCATCGGCGCCGTACACGCGGTTGTAGTCGCCGGCTTCGGTGGATTGACGATTGGTGATCAACGAACCGATCCAGGAACTCGTGGAAAAATTCCGTTTGATGCGGCCAACGAGATAGTTGTTGGATGGTATCCGGAGGTCGTCATCTTTATTAAAGCTTTCGGTTTTCATGGTCAGAAAACCAAGGTCGTATCGTCCGACTTGTCCTGTAACGCGCGCGCCTCCAACAATGGGGACCGGCGTCCCACCGCTGAGACCGATGGATCGGCTGAAGAACGGAACCAGATTTACCCCACGTCCACTACCACCAAAATTAAAGGTGCCGGCGTTTTCGAGAAAGAAGTCGCGTTTTTCAGGGAAGAAAAGATTGAAGCGCGTGAGGTTTACCTGCTGCTGATCGACTTCGACCTGCGCGAAGTCGGTACGGTAGGTGGCGTCGAGAGTCAGCGAAGGTGTGAGGCTGTACTTTAGATCGACGCCGCCATCGTAGTCTGTCGTTGTCTGGATCGGGCCGTCTGTTTCACGAATCTGCGTGACCCCGGTTATCCCGAACGGCTTCACTTTCAAGTTACGGCCCTGGCGTATCCCTTCCAGGCCCTTGAGTGTGCCGGCCTGGGAGATTCGGCTCATGCCGTATCGGACGGGGATCGGCGACCAGAAGCTCTGTTCGTTTGTGCGGACAACGAAACGGTTCAGGTTGATGCCCCACTCCTGAGTGGGGGATTGTGAGAAACGGAGAGTTTTAAAGGGGATTGCGAATTCTGCAATCCAACTTTCGTCGTTCGTGCTGACCTTGACGTCCCACACGCTGTCCCAATCATTATTGTATTGACCGTTGTTGGTGATGTGCGATTCGCGCTTCGCGCCCGCGGGATTCGTGCCGAACTGGTACGCGGACCGCCGGTCATGAAGGCTGTCGATAACCATAGAGACGCCGTCGGATTCCCGGGAAGTGAAGTCTTCTCTGAGAACAACGACATTGTCGGAGGGATCGGAATCGAAGCTGATGAAGCCGACGTAGAGATTTTCGTCGTCATAAACGATGCGAACTTCGGTCCGTGCCTCCGACAGCTCTCCGGGCCGCGGGCGTAAGGTGAAGAATTCCGTTACGGGGCTGGCGAGATCCCATGCCGGCTCGTCCAGACGTCCATCAAGAACGATCTCGTCCGTGGCTCGAACCGCCGTCATGACCTTTTCCAGAGGGATGGTCTCGTAATCAATCGCTGTTAGGGGCGAGCCGCTGCCACTTCCGTTTGCCTGCGCCCCGCCATAAGCTGCGACGGCGGACAGGAGGCAGAGTGCCAGTATCCGAGCCGATGCATTCATAGACCGCGCATTTTATCAGAGTGGGTGGGTGGAGACGTACTTGTGTCTGAGTTCCTGGTTTGTTTATCGATGAGCCCTCTGCAGGCGGGAGTTTTTCAAGGATTCGCCCGAGCGGCTTCAGCGATCGTCGAGGGGACACTCCTGATCTTGCGATTGTTAAGTGGAAGCAGTCACAACTACGGCTTTGAGTGGGTCCTGTTCGCTCGATTGGCAGCGTCCTTGGCTTGGCATCGCTCTACTGGGTCGTTTCAATTTGACTGATCCGTTTCCACGATCTCCTGCCTCCTATATTTGAAACACATCAGCAGGAATTTGCCAATCTGACGAACTTGGAAATAAGTTTGACCGGGCTAATATGAATGAGATATGGTACGCGCATTATGAATGAGATTATGAATGAGATATAGTACGCATTATGAATGAGATATAGTACGCGTTGTATCTGATTGCAGTAGTGTAAATCGGTTGCTCAATGATTCGTTTTGAGGCTCTTTTATTGGGTAGATCAAGGCCCCGTTAAGTGGGCCTGTGGAGGAAACGATTATGAAGGTTGCGATGAGTGGAATGAAATGTCTGTTTGGGATAATTCTGATCCTGGGGCTTGGCGGCGCTACAGCCTGGGCTCAGACGACCGGAGAGATCAGTGGTACGGTGACGGACACAAGCGGAGCTCTGCTACCGGGTGTCGAGGTGAGCGTGACCCAAACCGATACGGGTGCTACGCGAAACGCCGTGTCGAACGAGGTCGGAGGGTATGTGTTTACGAACCTGCCGTTGGGCCCGTATGAGCTGGAAGGGGCCTTGCCTGGATTCCAGACCTATGTGCAGACCGGCATTCTGTTACAGGTTGGCAGCGCGCCACGGATCAATGTCGTAATGGAGGTGGGTCAGGTCACCCAAACCATAGAGGTCCAGGCCAATAGGGTGATGGTAGAAACCCGGACATTGGGTGTGGCTTCCATCATGGAAAATGAACGCATTCTGGAACTGCCGCTGAACGGACGCCAGGTCGAGTCCCTGATCACGCTGGCCGGCGGCGCGGTTTCCGACGGCGGCCGCAGCAACCGGGCCCTGGGCGGAGAAGAGATTTCCGTGGCCGGCAGCTCGGTATACGCGGTGGACTATACCCTCGACGGCGCGAATCACATGAACTACACCAGTTCGGCGGGTCATGCCATGCCGTTTCCCGACGCGCTGGAAGAGTTCAATGTGAGGACAAGCGGCCTGAGTGCTGAGAACGCACGGGCAGTCACGGTCGGAGCGGTGACCAAATCGGGTACCAACCAGTTCCATGGCAGCGCGTTCGAATTCGTGCGCAACGACGCATTGAACGCGAGGGAATATTTCTCGCCGACGAACAGTACGCTCAAGCGCAACCAGTTCGGCGGCACGTTCGGCGGGCCGATCATAGGGGACAAGCTGTTCTTCTTTGCCGCCGTCCAGTTCACCACCCTGCGTTCGGACCCGGCAAACGAGGTGGACATTCTGCCCACTGAGGAAATGAAGCTGGGCGACTTCAGGAACTTCGGTTCAGAAGACTGCGAGGATCGAAATCTGAGAGACATAACGAATTGGGGCGGGCCGGACATAGATTTCGACTTCAATGGCAACAACACGGTGGACCCGGCTCTGTTCAGCCCGGCTGCGATGAGTATCATCAACACGCTGCCCAGGCCGCAAGATCAGAAATGCGGCGAGTTCACCTACGGCATTTTGGAAGTCGATAACGCCTCCCAGTACGTGGGCCGGGTCGACTATACGGTCAGCGACCGTCACTCGGTGTTCGGACGCTACAACACATTCGGCAACCGCGCGCCGAGCCCGTTTTTAGCGGACCAGTCAAACATCCTGCTCGCGGACGTCCGCACGCTCGACAATCTGGGCCAGTACCTGGCGTTGGGCGATACCTATCTGTTTGGCGACAGCACGGTCAATTCATTCCGTTTCACCTACAACCGGGTGAAGGTCGGCCGTGACGGCACGACGTTCTATTCCCCGTGTGACCATGGCGTCAATATGTACTGCGGGTACGTGCCGAAAACTTCGAACATTTCGGTCCGGGGCGGATTCGAGTTGAGCCAGACGTCGGCGCCGCTCGATTTTCTGTTCTCGCACGCCTTCGACGTCAACAACGATCTGAGCTTCATCATGGGAGACCACCAGATCACGGTCGGTGGAGGCATTAACCGCACCTTACACCAGGCCAAGACCAGTTCGCGAGCCGTCGGCGACTTCGACTTTCGTACCGGAGGTTCCCGCGAAGCCGTGGCCAACTTCATGGTCGGATTCGTGGACCGGTTTATCCAGGGCGCGTTGAGCACCCACAACCCGATGCGATGGTTCCCCAGGGTGTATGCGACCGACACCTGGAGAGTGACGCCGACGCTCACCTTGAACTACGGGCTACGGTGGGATCCCCAGATGCCCGAGCACCGGTTGAACGACTCCGGTTTCAGTTGGACTCGGGAGAGATTCGACGCAGGCTTCCAAAGCAGTGTGTTCAACAACTCCGCTCCGGGTTTCTTCTACTTTGGCGATTCCGGGTTCCCCGACAACTCAGGGGGCATCGAGCCGATATGGAATCAGTTCGCACCCCGAATCGGTTTGGCGTGGGATATGTTCGGCGACGGCAGCACTTCGCTTCGGACGTCCTACAGCTACAACTATGAAGTCGTACCCATGGAATGGGCCAACGAGATGGGCAACGCGCCGCCGTTCGGCAACCGTGTCGAGGTCAACCAGGTGCTTTTCGACGATCCCTGGAGGGGCACCTTCAATCCCCATCCCTTCGATCTGGATGCAAACGTACCTTTCGGGAGCGGCGGAAATTACCCCATCCTGCCGACGGACTTTTCCCAACCCGATACCTCGTCGTGGAACCTGAGCATCCAGCGACAGCTTCCGGGCAACACGCTCGTGTCGGCGACCTATGTGGGTAACATCACAAACCACTTCATGGGCGTGCGGCAGATCAACCCGGCAGTCTTTTTCCCGGGTGAGACCGATGCGAACGGCAACTGCTCTGCCCAAGGCTTTACGATCAAAGCCGATTCCCGGGGCCGTTCAGGCCGCACCTGCTCGGTGTTCGGGAACACGCAACAGCGGCGCGTTTTGAACCTGTTGCGTCCTGGAACCGATACCGGACTCCAGGGTTCCCTGCTGCAACTGGGAGCGATGACGGATCGGAGCCCGGAGGGCACCCAGCGCTACGCCGGCCTGATCACGAGTGTCCAAACCCGCCCCTCGGAACGTCTCAACTTCAATGCGAACTACACCTGGGGCCACTGCATCGGCGACTACACGTCGGGCAGTCCGACGGCCGGCCCGAACACAGACCAGACCCAATTGAAACCTCTGGATCGGCGGTTTGATTGGGGCGACTGCAATCTGGACCGGCGGCACATATTCAATTTGACATCGGTGTTGGGTACGCCCGATTTCGCGAATAACACGACTCGCATGCTGCTGGGCAACTGGAGGTTAGCAGTCATCTACAGAGCGTCTTCGGGCGAGAAGTCGTCGATCTTTACCTCCGACGACGACCTATCATTGACCGGGACCGCGACAGGCCACCAGCGCGGCAATCAGATACTCCCCAGCGTTTATCTGAACAAGAGCGCCGGTCCCAACGAACGGTACCTCGATCCGGACGCTGTCGCGGACCCGGCTGAAGGCGCGTTTGGGAATTTAGGACGCAACAGCGTGGTGGGGCCCCGGCAATGGGACTTCGATGTCGCCCTGTCGCGAGTCTTCAACGTCGGCGAAACCTCGAGGATTGAGTTTCGAGCCGAGGCGTATAACCTCACGAACAGCTTCCGGGCGACACCGGGCGACGTAGATTTCTTTACGATCGACGATAGGAACTTCGGCCGATTCAACGCTGCAAACGGGAGTGCCCGGTCTCCACGAATCCTGCAGGGTGCCTTGAAGTTCGTCTTCTAGTCGGCGGTAGCTGCAATCGATCCCGATAAAGGGACGGATTCCTCTCCTCATCGTGCTGTTCGAGGAGGGGGCCGTCCCTTTTTGTGCCTGTGGGAGGCTGGGTCGCGTACGAGGGGATGGCCTGGGACTGTTCCCGGTGTTTAGAACTGGGACCGCATCCCGATTTCAAATAGGCAAGAGGCCTGCCCCACGATAACACCGCGCCCACCGGCTATTCCGGGAGCCGGGCGATCAGGTCGTTACGGCTTTACGCAGCACACACACGAGCAGTGGCACCGGCTTGGATCGGCCTCGCACTTGCAGGAACAACCTTCCGGGCCACAGTCGCAATTTTCGCAGCACTTACATTGGCACTGATATTCGGTGGGCATGTCAATTCTCCTTCTTCGCCGGTAATTATAATCTACTGACAGCAGCGCACGATCCTCAAGCAGCGCAACCGGTGGACAGTGGGTCTTTTCAAAATAGATCGCGATCATCTTCTGCAGCGCGGCGGGTCCGGGTGACAATCCGGCGACTGTAGCGTCGCTTAGTATGGGGCGGGCCGTCCTCGCGGGCCGAAGCTCGACCATTTCAAATCACCACCTTCTTTGAACCATCGATATGGCGATCTGAATTGCACTGTCGCTGGGGGATCCTCAACCTACCGATACCCCTAGCTGCTCGCCGGATCCAGGATCCAGCCTAGTCGCCAAGCTCCACCCGTGTAATTCCATTGACCGTCCGGCCCGTATTTAACGAACCAAAGAACGAAACCCGCCTGGAAAGAAGTTGTGGTGTTTAATTGGCTATTATAGTATGTGCGATAAGGCTCTCTGCCTGCCCTGTCTGCCCGATATGAATGTTGTCGCAGCTGATGCCTGAGGTGATTTCTGATCTGAGACCTGACTGTTTAAAGGAGACGGAATGAGATTAATAAGGAAAAGAAAAGGCGCCCTGAGCATTGTGTCGCTCGCGGTGATCGCGATCGTGGGTGTCTGGGCTGGTGCCGTTGGTGAGGCGGCCCGAGAGCTGGCCCCGGAGACATCTCGATTGGTTGCCATCCATGAGATCTCTGATTTAGAGGCCTGCGCGTGGGACCAGCCTGGGGCTGGCTATTCCGATCTGGGGCCGTCCTTGCAGCCCGTAAATCTCTTGGCCGCGCTGGGGCCGCGATCTGCCTTACCTCTGATGGGATCGGTCGCACAAACGCCGGCGGAAATGCAGCGGGGACGCAACAGAGAGCCGTTCGAGGCACAGAGGAACGGGACTGCAACGCGTGTGCGCAGGATCGCGGATACCTATCCGACGTACACCGCCGTGGGTATTAATCTCCAGACCAATGAAGTCATCCTTCAGGATAACAATTTGTGGTCGACCCGAATCTTCAACCGCTTGGACAACACCCCGCCGGACGCCGATTTAACCGAAGCAAAGAAGGTTATTCAAGGCGAACAGACCCATATCCAGTTCAACAACGGCATCTACATCGATCCGGGGAATGGGGACATCTATTCGGTCGAATCGGACACGGGCGACAGGATGGTTGTGTTTGCTCACGACGCGAGAGGCAATGCCGCACCCAAGCGCATTCTGAACACGCCGCATCGTGTGTATAGCATTGCCGTCGACGAAGAGCGGGAAGAGCTGTACGTGACGGTGGAGTACCCGCCCGAGGTGGTTGTGTATCGCAAGGACGCCTCCGGTGACGAGCAGCCGCTTCGCCGAATCGTGGGTCAACGCACAAAGCTTGAGGGTCCCCACGGTATCGCCGTCGATGTCGAGAACCAACTCTTGTACGTCAATACCTGGGGCCAGGCGACCAATTTCAGGAATCCCGGTACGGGCCGGTTCAATCCACCGGCCATCAACATCTATCCGCTTGACGCCAGCGGGGACACACCGCCGGTGCGAAGGATTCAAGGAGACCGGACCCAAATGAACTGGCCCGGGAATATGGCGTTGAACCCCGATAATGGGGATCTGTATGTGGCCAATGACGTGGAACACTCGATTCTCGTCTTCACGGGACTGGCTTACGTCCGGGGCAACGTACCGCCGACACGAGTCATCAAGGGAGACCAGACGGCTCTGGTTTACCCGACGGGTGTGGCTATCGATAGGACGAATCAGGAGTTGTGGGTTTCCAATCTGGGCAACGCCTCGGCCACGGCGTATCCGTTGATGGCTGAGGGAAACGTCGAGCCCCTGCGCACGATCCGCAGTGCGCCTCGGGAACATCAATCGTTGACTTTCGGCCGCACCGCGGCGGTGGCCTATGACCCCAACCGGCAAGAAATCCTGATACCGAACTGAGTGAACCACCCGCAGATTGCGGCTTTCGCCAGGCTGGCGGAAGAGAACGCGACGCCCACACGCAAATTGGAAGGTCAACTGACGCGGCTCGGTCGGACCATGCACGATCTGTCCTACGACGCGATTCACGACGAAATTGTTGTGAGCAGTCCTTTCGCCCAGGCGATCCTGACATTCCGGGGCGGGGCTGACGGAGAGGAAGCGCCCCTTCGCATCATCCAGGGACCGCGTACCCAGATCGTCAGTGAGCGCGGCCTCGATAAGGTCACCATTGATCCGATCAATGAGGAAATCTTCATCGCCACTAGCCTCGATCAGATTCTGGTATTTGAACGGGAAGCGAACGGGGACGTGGCTCCCATCCGGGTTCTGGGTGGGCCTGACACCCGATTCACCGGGCGCCCCACCGTCCGTGTCGATCCGGCCAATGATCTCTTGTTGGTTTCGGCTCCGGGGCGCGACGAGGGGCTGTTGATTTTTGATCGGACCGCGAGCGGCAATACCCCACCACGGGCCGTGATCCCGGGGCCTTCCGGCAATCAATTTGAGATCTACAACGACTTGATCATTACCCACAGGGTGGACACTATTTACGCCTGGAGCATCCATGATACCGGCGAGGATGTTCTTCCGATCTGGAAAATCCCAGCGCCTCTGGGCGACCGAGCCGAGACAACCAACCAACGGGGCATAGCCCTGGATCCTCTGCACAAAGAGGTCATCATTGGAACGGCGGCCGGAAATCAGGTTATGGTATTTTCCGTTCCGGAATTGTTCGATGGACCTGGCCCTTCCTCGTTGAATACGGACACGGCCGAACTTCGCTGACCCTCCGGATTGGCGGCGCTTCCCGAAGGCGCCGCCAGACCTAGATTCCCGCCCTGTCCACCCACACCTATTTCGGCAGCTCCACGCTTCGGTTTCCGAGCCGATCTGCGGTCTGCCTCCGACGGAATGACTATCATCGCGCCCCCCTGTCCACGCGGCAATCCATTGCAAATCGCGGAACCCGGAGGCACCCGTCGATCGGGGATTGTTTTCGATGGGGAACCCCGTTTCCCGGGTTTATAATCATCTCACTAGCCGTCCAGCGATTCAGGCACCACAGGAGCGCATAGCATGGGCCTATTCCGACCGGTTTTAATTTGTCTTCTGCTTCCCGGGGGCGCGCTTGGACAATTGTTGACCGAGAATCCGCTCGACGCCGTAAAGAATCAGGTTGATGAGGTGCTCCGAGACGCAGGGGATCCATTTACGGCAGAACAGGAGAGACGGATAACGCTTCTACTCGAAGATCAGCGTCGGGCGTCGGAAGAGTTGTTTGGCGAGATCATGGATTTCAGCAGCGGCGTGCCGGAGGGAGCCGACCAAGACCGAGCGATCGCCGCTATTCAATGGATTCATGATGCATTCAGGAGGCGGCTTTCCGAGTACTTGACCCCCTCTCAGAGAGCCGCCTGGGAAGCGTTCGAATCAAGCGGAGTCGCCATCGGTGCTGAGATCGAAGGGGCCGTCCCAGGCGCCGATACTGCTCGGATTCAGGAGATTCGGGTCACGAATAATCCCTTCAGCGCGGAAAGCGACGTCACATTTGCGAGCAGATGGCCGGTCGAGACACTGCGAACCGAGATTATCGAACGCGGAGGGGCTGGCGCATTCCACGGCAACCTATCCATGGCATTTCAGGATGACGTTTTGAACGCCCGGAATCCGGCCGCCACCAACAAACCCTCCTATCGCGAAAGGACGATCAGCGGGAACATCAGCGGCCCGGTAATCCGAAACAGGCTCACGGCCACCCTGAGCCTGAGGGACAATCGGCGGGAGAACGTCGGTACGGTCAACGCGCTGACTCTGGACGGACCGTTTACTTTGGGTATCACCCGTCCGAACGTCAACAGATCTTACGCCGGGAGGGGGATTTTGCAGATCGGCGAATCGCAGTCGCTCCACTTCGGCGTCGAGTTCGGCCAGGGCAGCCGCGAGAATCTGGATATGGGGGACTTTACACTGCCCGAGCGGGGTTCCAATGCGGATAGCCATAGCACCGACTTGGACTTGCGGCATCTTTGGATCTTGTCGGAACGATCCGTTTACGAAACCCGTTTTTCGTGGCGGAAGGACCGCAGTGAAACCCGTCCAATTACGACGGGCGTGGCCATAAACGTCTTGGATGCGTTCAACGGCGGAGGCGGTCAGCTTCGTGAGGAGACCGATGGCGCGACATATGAGTTCGGAAACCTGCTCTACCGCACCGGCGATCGACTGACGTTGAGGGTGGGAATGAACGGTATATACCGCACCGAGGTTTTGCTGCATGAGGCGAACTTTCTGGGCCTCTTTACTTTCTCGGACCTGGAAAGTTTCCGGAACGGGCGGCCGCGACAATACGATGTCAACCGGGGTAACCCACTGCTTGAAATGGATCAGCTCGACCTGGGTTTCTTCGTCCAGAATGACTTTCAGCTTACGAGCCGATTCACGTTGATGTTCGGCACACGTTATCAGTGGCAGACGAACCTCAGCAACAAACATGATGTTGATCCGCGCCTGAATTTCGCGTATGCGATCGGGAGTTCCACGGTCCTTCGAGGCGGGGCCGGGATATTTCACACCCGCTTCCCACTGGCCGGCTTTGAAGAGCTGGCTCGATTCGACGGCACGAGACAGTTTGGACTCCGAGTCTCCGAACCCGGATGGCCCGACCCTTTTCAGTCGGGCGATGCCGAGATCGTTCCGCCGCCCTCCCGTTATGTCGCGACCGCGGACCTTACGACAGGGTATTTCATCACTCAGAACATCGCGATCGAGCAGAACCTACCGGGTAATCTTTTCTTGACCCTCAGCTACGACCGCTCGCGATCTATGGGCAACCGGCGGATTCGAAACATCAATACACCGCTTCCCGGCACCATTACCGAGGAAAGTCCGGACGGTATCAAGCCGTTCCCGAACGAGGGCGACATCATCGAGCGGAGGTCGACCGGTGTGACCGTCTTCCAGAACGTCAGAATCCATGCCCGGCAGCGGTTCAGCGTCTTTAACGTTGTTGCCAACTACAGATTCAATTGGGGATATAGCGATGGGAGGGGCTCCTTTCCGGCCTCAGATGCCTATGATTTAGGGGCGGACTGGGGACGGTCGGAACAGTTTCCGGAACATGACTTTACGGCAGGTTTTAACTCCCGGCTACCGTTGGACGTGTACCTGACGACAACCGTCTCCGCCCGGTCAGGCGATATCTACACCATCACGACCGGAACGGATGACAATCGAGACGGATTTTTCACGGACCGGCCTGTCGGCGAACCCTTCAACGGAGCAACCGGACCCAATTACTTCGCCCTCGGTTTCAACCTCTCGAAGGCGTTTCAGCTCGGCCAGGCCACGGGCATTGGAGCCACAGGCCCGCGACTGAGTATTTTCGCGAACGTGAACAATGCCTTTAACAGGACGAATCTCCGCGCGCCCAGCGGCGTTATGACCTCCCGCAACTTTGGACGTTCGACGAGCGCGTACGCTCCCCGGGGAATCGAGGTAGGAATGCGATTCCAGTTCTAACGCCCTCCAGCTCGTCAGCCGCCACGATTGGCTTCGGGATCCGGACAATTTTCCGATTAAGAACACAGGTTTTCAGCGTAAAACCGGCTGCTGGGTCCCCGACAAAAAGTTGTGCGGTCCCCACCCCTGTTATAAGATCTCCACCAACTTCCCGAGTCCTAAAGCCTATAATCTGCCGGGCTAAGACACTGCGTGCTTGCACAAAGGAGTCTTGATGGGCCGCCTACCCGCTGTCCGCCGCCGCGCGTGTGAGATACCGCAGCAAGCCCTTGACGCCGACGAAAAATCCAATACCGCTGAAGACAATACAACCCAGGCTGAGCAGGATGACACCGATATCCCAAAGCGGACGATTGTAGTACCAGAACGAAAAATCGAGACTGTGGAAACCCTTGTAGAGCCAGCGTACCGTTCGATCGAAGCGAGTGAACCTGCCTGTGACCTGACTCAGGCGGGGATCAATGTAGAACCACGTTCCGTCGGGATCGCCGAACTTGACCCGAAGGACTGGCAAGGGCCGGGCGCCGTCTTGCGAGTAGTAGTAGGCGTCGTATTCAGTGAGCAACTCGGAATCGATAATCGGCACATCCGGATTACCTTCGCTGACACGGCTCATCAGGGATTCGATAGCAAACGTCTCCTGCCGTATCGCGAGCGGGCTCTCAGCGATGTCGAAAAGATTTTCGAAGAGATTCTCAGAAACGATGCCTGGATTTGCAGCGATCAGCAACGGGCGCTCTTCGATTCCGCGTATGAGGTAATACGGATCTCCCTGGATGTTTACGAACTCCACCTCCTTCGCCAGGCGTCCCCCTAAAGCGTCGTTCCATTCATCGGGATCCACCCCCTGAAAGAAGGATCCAAGATCAGCGGTGCCCCCGCTCAACGATTGAGGGATTCCCTCGCCCGTACCTGGGCCCGGGGCCCTTCCCCATGGCTCCAGCGAAAGGATTCCGCTCAAAACCCAGGTCAACATGAAGATGCCGAAGAAGGAGCCCGCCATATGGTGCCAGCGCATCCTGCCCGAACGGGGAAGGTCTGTGCCGGCACGTATCCACCGAAACGGACTCCACCCCACGAAATGGATGATTCCCATCACGACGCCGATGAGGGCCAATATCGCGCAGAGGCCGGCTGTCGAGAGCACCACGGTTTTCCACGTTGGGCCATTGGGGCGTAGCGGCGCAAAGTAAAACCAATGGGGAATGGCCGAGATCCAGGCCAAAGCCCGCGTGCGGCGCGTGGTCGACACCACGACCTCAGCGATCTCGGCCGATACGTACAGCTCGGTGCCCGCATCGTCATCGACTCTGATTTTGTGCAAGGGCATCCGCCCGCGCCAGTCTATCGTCCACTGGTCGGGTGCATCAAGAACTCCGGCGTAACGCATCCGTTCTCGGGGCAGGTCCATAAAGCTGCCTGCGATCCGGATGGCACCTGCTCCCCCGACCTGGATCAGCCTCTCGCCGGTATCGGCGAACACCGTAACGGTCTCACGTCCAGTGAATCGATACGCGGGACGATCCATCACCGTCAGTAACGTTACCGAGGGGTTGATCAGTCCCAGGCCCGTTCCGTCAACGGCTTGTGACGGCGTAATCCGGACCCGGTTCATATCGAGCGCGGGCAAACGCTCGAGACGGGCTTCGGGACTCAAGCCCGGCATGTCGTGGGCGTACATCATCGCGATTCCCGAGACACCCCAGACCATGAACACCAGACTCAGCCCGATGCCGAGGCAGCGATAGATGGGAATCACCCACTTGCGAAACCACACCATAAAGTCACTCACGAGGAAGATCGTATCTTAAAACATTTTGAATTCCTCATGAGATATTACGTGGAGAAGAGGCGGCCATGGCCGACCATGAACGAAACGGAAACCTACCCTGGGTTCCGCATTCCTGACACCTGGGTGAACCACGAATGGGGCGACGGCTCCACCTTGAGTCGGTAGATGATTGCACCCAGATCCACGTACAGACGCGCAACAGCGTGCACCCGATCACCGCAATCGATGGGTTTCAACGGATGGTTGTTGGATGGCGGGGACGAGCGTTCCCCCTCAAAAAAAAGCGGCCTTCCCCTTTCTCGAGGAAGGCCGCAACTGTTACTTCAACTCCTTGATCGACAGATCGCGATCAGAATTTGTACTTCAACGCGAACTGCAAGATCCGAGGATCCGCGGCCGAGGTGATCTGGCCAAAATCATTATCGTCGATAATATTCTCCGGGTTGCCCAGATTGACGTTGTTCGGCAAGTTAAAAGCCTCGGCTCGGATCTCGAGCGTCTGGTTCTCCCCGATGGCGAACGATCGAGTCAGTCCGACGTCGAGCGTAAAGATTCCCGGACCCCGGATGCTGTTGCGGCCAAGGTTCCCGTAGGTGCCACGCGCAGGTGTGGCGAAGGCGGCCGGGTTCAGCCACTGGTCGGCACTCTTGTTGGCCATGAAAACGTTGTCCATCAGTTGGTGCGCCCTCTGGTCGTCCTCATCCGTATTCGCTCGGTCGCAATCGCAACCGACATCGAAAAAGTCGCCGGACAGGACCTTGAGAATGCCCGAGGCCCGCCAGCCGCCGGCCAGCACCCTCAGTGTGGAATTGGCGAACTGCGGCGTCTCGTACACCGTCGACATGTTGAACGCGTGCCGCCGGTCCAGAATGTTGTTGCCGCGGTTAGCCGTGCGCCGGCTGAGGTGCGGGCGCCCCGAACTGGTGGAATTGAAGCTGGTCTGATCGCCGATGCTGTGGGACCAGGTGTAGTTCATCCGGAGATTCATGCCCGCACTCTGCCGCTCGAGCGAGAGCCACATCGCGTTGTAGCTGCCCGTGCCCCCGTCGTCGAACTTATTGAGGGCGGCGAGCCCGGACTCTGGATTGGCGCGGGTCAGCTCCCGCACGCCGTCGATCTCCGGATTGGCCTCCCGGATGCCCAACAGGTGGATCGAGGTATTGCCGATGTAGTTCGCCGTCGCCATCCACTCGCGACCGATCTGGCGCTGAAGACTGAGGTTCCATTGGTGAACGTAGGGCGACTTATAGTTCTCATCGAGGGTCATGAACAGCGCGTTTCGAGGGAAAACTAAGTCCGGGGTCGCAATGACAGGTATAGGGTTGCCTCCCGGATTCCTGATCCACGGGTCATCCAGTCCGCCGATGTACCGGTTCCACGTAATACGCGGGGTGAACGGCGTGAGGTTCCGCAGCCCGTTGAACTGGTATGTGTGCGGGTAGTCGTAGAAGACCCCATAGGCGGCGCGGATGCTCGTGCGGCCGTCGCCTGACACGTCCCACGCCATGCCCACGCGGGGCGCAAAATGGCCCCACAGGTTGTTGCTGATCTGGGCATTGTCCGGCATTCCCTCATCGCCCGGGCCCGGTGGGCGGTCGCCGCCAGAGTACAGGTACCCCACCGGAGCGTTCACAAACACGGTGCTCTGGCGACCCTGGTCAAACCAGTCCCTCCGGAACCGCCCGGTGCGCTTGTCATTCCGCACCTGCGGCGTGAAGGGTTCCCAGCGGAGGCCGAGATTGAGCGTGAACTGATTATTCACCCTCCAGATGTCCTGCGCGTACAGCGATTGAAAGTCCTGCCGGGTATACCAGGTCGCGAGATCTTCCTGCCGGAAGCGGTCCACGTAACCGATCATGAAATCGGCCATCGACAGCCCGGTGCCCCGGGTTCGGAAGCGCCAATTGCCGGGGGAGGAGCTGCTGGACGAAATATACATGAGCTGGCGCATGTAAGATCCTCCGAACGCGAACTGGTGGTCGCCCTTCACCCAACCAATGTCGTTGGAGACTTCATAGCCGGTCGAGTTCGTGTACGACGGAGTGGCCTGCTGTGAGAACGTGTCGAACGCGCCTCGGACACTCGCCTCGGACATCGATGATCATCATCTTCGGGTAAGGAGCCGCCGGAGAGGTGAAATCCTGGACCCCCACCTCCCCGGGCGTGAAAACGTCGAAGAACGATTTGGTGTTGGCTGTTCGAATCAGGGTCACCCGAAAAGAATTGATCAGATTGTTGTTGATCGACCACGTATCGCCGAACACGCCCGACTGGTATTTCCGGGCCCAATTCGGTTCATCCACAGCTACGGGAATCGTCCCGTTGTAGTCGCTCGGACTCGTCAGCCTGTGAATCGAATAACGGAAAAACATCGAGTGGCTGTACTCACCTGAAAAGTCCGCGCGCGTTACCCACTGGTGCTCGTCTTCGTTTTCTCTTTCACTGAATTCGATTCTGCCGCACGGATCGGTTGTCTGCGGGAGCCGGGCGGCGATGTTTTTCGCCACCGGAGAGAGCAGCGCCGGGTCGATCTGGTTGTCAACGAAAGGGAAATCAGCCCTGATGTCTCTCCTGCCTCTCAAGGTGACCCCACGTCCCGCTCCCCGGCATTCGTCACCTGCGATCCGCCTGAAGTCACCGTTGAGCACCTCCGCGGTCGGAACGAAAGCGAAAGTGGTCGACGGCGCGGAACGCTTCATGGTCCGCTGATAGCCGGTGAAAAAGAACAGCCGGTCCCCGACAATCGGCCCCCCGAAGGTGCCGCCAAACTGGTTGCGCTTCAGCGAGTCGCGTTCGTTTGCGAACGTATTGCGGGCGTTGAATGCTTCGTTGCGCACGAATTCAAACGCGCTACCGTGAAACTGGTTTGTTCCCGACTTCGTCACTACGCTCACCAAGCCCGCCGAATGCTGGCCGTGCCGCGCGGGAATGGCACTGGTTTCGACTTTGAACTCCTGGAGTGCATCCGGAAACGGCAACGGCATGTTGAGGTTGTTGAACGGATCGTTGTGCGTTCCACCGTCCATCCGGTACGACAGGCCGTTATCCTGCCCACCACCGACCGAAACGGCGATGGTCGGATAGTTCCGGCTCGTGCCGCGGGTGGGTGAGGTGATAGCGGCCCCCGAAAGCGCGATCAGTTCGGTCGCATTACGTCCGTTGAGGGGAAGTTCCAGGACGCGCGCGTTGTCTAAGATCTGGCCAATGCCGGTGTTCCGGGTCTCCACCATTAGAGCGTCGGCCTGGACCTCGATGGTCTGGGCGAACTGTCCGACCTCCAGGACGACATTCGATGACAGGACTGGCGCCCACCTGCAGCACGATTCCGGTTTGGAGAAAGGTACTGAAACCTGGAAGTGAAGCTTCCAGCGTATAGGGTCCCAGCGCGAGGTTCGGCAGGATAAAGGATCCTGTTTCGTTCGAGACCGCCGTCCGAACCGTGCCCCTGTCAATGTTGGTTGTGGTGACTTCCACTCCGGGCAGCAAGGCCCCGGTCGGATCCGTAATCGTTCCGTTGATCTGGGCGGTCTCCTGGGCCCATGCTCCTGTCGACGTCAGTAGGACGATGAGAAGCCCTGCCAGCAGTCGGCACGCAACGATCCTACCGCCCCGTTCTTCGACTTTCTTAGCATTTTTCATAGCTGTCCTCCATTTCCATCATTAGCTACCGCCTGCTTTCTTCCTGGGCGGCTTCCGGATCTCGCGAAGCAGCCACGAGGGATCAAAGCGAAACCCTCAACCTTCAGGAAAGCACCAAACATCCCACCCGGTTCCGTGGTGGATCCATTCGTCCAGACAACAAATTTTCGGATTTCTGAGCGGACGATAACAATGCGGACCCGCTCTGTCAAGAGGGTACTGACTCATATGTCGAGACCACAAAATCTGTCAGGTTCTTGTAGCAAATGGCGTGTCTGGTCCTGAAAGAGCCGGGGTCTGGATAGAGGTTAGCGAATGCCGGTGTATCCAGCCCGGAAACTGGAGCGGGCGATGAAGGTCAGAGAGGTGATTATACGAGCGATGAGCGGACAGAACATCGACTATCGACCCGATGTCGGTTTTCTATTGACAGCCGGGCAACCGAAGTATAAACGTAACCGTGAAGCGTTCCGTCAAGGGGCCCGCATGGTTGATTTTCCACGAAGCGATTCGCTGCGGTTGCGACAAGATTGGCGTTTTTGCCGATCTGACTGCACCGCAGTTTTCTAAAGAGGGGACTTCATGCACTTAACGAAAAGCAAATCTGTAATCGCAATTTTGGCGGTCACGCTGATCGGGATTGCGGGTGTCTGGGCCGGGCTTGTTCCGGAGTCGGCACCGGGAGTTGTTCCGGAGGCGACCTCGGGAACCGCCGAGAGCGTCGCTCGATTGGTTTCCGTCCAGGAATTCCCCCAACTCGACGCCTGCGCATGGGATACCCCTGCCAGCTTCAGTTCGGGTCCGGCGCCATCGTTGAGTTCGGAAAATCTGCTCGGCGCCTTGGAGCAACGGGGGGGCGCTTCGTTTCTGACGGCTTCCCTGAGGCAACAAGCTCCGGTAATGCAGCAAGGGGGACGCGGGGGACCTGCAGAATTCGATTCCGACAGGCAGGGGACCTCGACCCATCTGCGCACGCTGGCGGATACCTATCCCACCTTTACCGCTGTCGGCGTCAATACCAACACCAATGAAGTGATCCTGCAGGACAACAATCTATGGTCCGCCTACATCTTCAACCGGCTGGATAACACACCGCCGCGCGCGCGATTCAGCGAGCCGAAGCGGATCATCCAGGGGCCTGAGACCGAGATGCAGTTCAACAACGGCCTCTACATCGATCCGGTGAACGGGGACATGTATTCGGTCGAATCGGACACGGGCGACAAGATGGTGGTGTTTGCCCAGGACGCCGGGGGTAACGTCGCGCCCAAGCGCATCCTGAACACACCCCATCGAGTGTACAGCGTTGCCGTCGACGAAGTGAGGGAGGAGCTCTACATCACCGTGGAGTACCCGCCCGAGGTGGTCGTGTACAACAAGAATGCCGAGGGGGATGAACTGCCGCTGCGGCGCATCGTCGGGGACAACACCCAGCTGGAAACACCCCACGGGATCGCCGTCGACTCGAATCTCGGGCTCTTGTACGTGAACAACTGGGGCCATACCACGGATTTTGGAGATTCACGAGGTGGGACGACGGGTTACGAAGATAATGGCAGGAATATTTCTCCTGTTGGCGATCCCTCTACGGGCCGGTTCAATCCGACTTCGATCACGATCTATTCGATCGAGGCGAACGGGGACGTGGCACCGATACGTGTGATTGAAGGGGACCGGACGCAGTTGAATTGGCCTGGAAACATGACCGTGAACCAGGAGACCGGGGACCTGTATGTTGCCAATGACATGGATCACTCGATCCTGGTTTTCACAGGGTTGGACACCGCCGACGGCAACGTGGCGCCGACGCGGGTCATCAAGGGTGATCAGACCAAGCTGGTCCACCCGACCGGAGTGGCTGTGGACACCGTGAACCAGGAGTTGTGGGTGTCCAACCTGGGTAACGCATCGGGGGTGGCGTTTCCGCTCGAGGCCGATGGGAACGTGGCGCCCTTGCGGGTCGTACGTGCGGCGCCGGAGGAACACCAGTCGTTGATTTTCGGTCGGACCGCGGCGGTGACGTATGACCCCAACCGGGAAGAAATCCTGGTACCGAACTGAGTGAACCATCCGCAGGTTGCGGCCTTCGCCAGGTTGGCGGAGGAGAACGCGGTTCCGACACGTGTGATTGAAGGTGTGGCTTCACGGCTCGGCCGGACAATGCATGATGTGATGTTCGATGCGATTCACGATGAACTCGTCGTGACGAGTCCATTCGCCCAGGCGATTTTGACATTCCGGGGCGATGCGGACGGCGAAGAAGCCCCCCTGCGCATCATCCAGGGTCCAAATACTCAGATCGTGAGCGAACGGGGTTTGGATAAAGTCACCATCGACCCGGTCAACAACGAGATCCTGATCGCGACCAACCACGGAGACGATCGAGACCCACTCGGAGCCATTCTGGTATTTCCGCGGGAAGCGGACGGCGATGTCGCTCCGATCCGGGTTCTAAGCGGGCCCGCCACCCAGTTCGGGGGCGGCCGTCCCTCGATGCGGGTCGACAACAAGAACGACCTGTTGCTCGTCGCTGAGAGTGGCGGTATTTTGATCTTTGATAGAACCGCGAGCGGGAATACGCCGCCGGTTGGATGGATTCCAGGACCCAGCGGCAACCAGTTCGACGTCTACAACAATCTGATCATCACGCTGAGGGGCGACTACCTCTACGCCTGGGACATCCACACCAGGGGCGAGGGCATCCGTCCGGTCTGGAAGATTTCAACTCCGCTGGGAGCGCGAGCCGCCCAGACGGGACTTGTTCTGGATCCTGTTCACGAGGAGGTCATCGTCGCGACCGGAGCCGGAAACCAGATTCTGGTGTTTCACGTTCCCGAAATATTCGCGGAACGCAGTGAGGTGCCACGCGCCTCGACACCATTCCGCTTCTCAGCTGAGGAGTAGTTCGGGCGGTTTCGAATCTTTTCGAATATCTTGCCTGCAAAAACAAAAGCGAGGCAACTGGCCCGTTTCGGGAGTTGCCTCGCTTCAGGTAAGACGTCGCGACCGTCTATGCCGTCGCTAACTTTTCCAGGCCGGATCTCAACAGGCCTTTCGCCATATCGATCTTCATCGCGTTGTACTTGAGCGGGGCCGCCCCCGTCAGTGCCGTCGACTGTGCTTCCAGGGCCAACTCCGGGCTCAAGGCTTTCCCTCTCAGAAAGTCCTCCACCGCACGTTCTCTCCATGGCCTTCCGGCGATCCCGCCGAAGACCACACGCGAGTCCGTGATCGTCTGCCCGTTCATCTCCAGTCCCATCGCCAGCGACGCCATCGCGAAGTCCCACACCCCACGGGGCCGGATCTTCTCAAACGACGCCCGGAACCCCACCCGTGGCGCCGGCAGCGTCACTTCCGTCAATATCTCGTTGTACCGCACCACATGCGACTGGATCTTCCCATCCACCATCATGTCCCCCGGTACCAACTGTTCCACACTCAACTCCTTCGTCCCCAACGGTCCCACCAGCTTCACCGTCGCATCAAACGGGATCAGGGCCGGCGCCGCATCCCCCGGATACACCGCGTAGCACAACCGTCCCCCCATCGCCGAGTGGTAATAGCTGTTGTCTCCGATCGCTCCATGGCAGATGTAGCCCCCGTTGCGATAGCACGCATACCCCCCTCTCAGGTACTGGCACCACACCTCCTGCAACAGGTCCCCGCCCAACGTCGACGCGTTCCTCAACTCGGGCGAGGAAATCATATTCATCGCTTCTATCAGCATCGGGTACTTCCGCCCCACCAACGCCGAATCCGCAATCTCCGACAGCTTCGTCAGCGCCCCGATATCCACGCCCCCCGTCGCATTCTCCCGGATGTAGCTCAGGTTTGGAATTCCCTTCACATCCACCAGATAACTCGGCGCCTGATCCAAGCGGTTCTTCAAGCGGATCAGCAGGTCCGTCCCCCCCGCATACACCCCCGCTTCCGTTCCATGCAGCGTCAATATCTGGATCGCTTCATCCATGCTCGTCGGCCGATATATCGATACTTTCTTCATGCCCCCGCCTCCCTCTCTTTCAATCCCGCCATGATCTTGTCCCGCGTGATCGGATGCTCCCGGATTCGAACCCCGCACGCGTTGTAGATGGCATTCGCAATGGCACCGGGGACGGCCCCGATGGAGGTTTCGGCAAACCCTTTCGTCCCATAGAACCAACGCGGCTCCAGACTGTTGACGAATACCTGCGTTGCGTCGGGAACATCCATTATCGTGGGCAATCGGTAGGACAGATAGCCGACGCTGTAGTGACGGATGCCGGGTAACTCGCGATCGGATGGAATCGCGTCCGTCGTCATCTGGAAGCTCTGGATCAGGGATCCAGTCATGTCGCCTTCCGCAACCAGGGGGTTGATGACCTGCCCGGAATCATGGCAATAGGCCGATCTCACGAAATGCCAGTCGCCCGTCCAGGTGTCGACCTCGACCTCGGCAAAGCAAGCGCCGATGCCCCGGTTCATGGCGCGTCCAATCGAACCGGGATGCACCGCCTGGCCCGGGAAGCTGATGACGCCGCTGTTCGCTCTGGCCAGCGCCGCGAATGTCGTCTGATTTTGAGGGTTGGCTTGCGAGGAGATTACGCCATCCCGGATCTCCAGCTCGGCGACATCCACCCCCAACGCCGCCCCCGCGCGCTGGAGAAGATCGTTCCGGAGCTTTTCGGCGGCAGCGTTCAAGGCCCCACCTTGCAACTGGGTCGTGAGACCGCTATTCCATCCTGGAGCAGAGGGCGCGAGGTCCGTGTCCCCCCAGATCGCCCGGATGTGATCCAGGCTCGTGAATCCCAGAATCTCCGCCACCAGGGCCGCCATCGAGGTGGCGTGGTTCGTCCCGCTATCGGGCTGGGCGAAGTGCAGGTAAATGTTGCCGTCGTCTCTCAGCTCCAGCTCCGCGTTGAAGGGAGCGCCGCCACCACCACCACCGCCGAAACCACCGTCGCTCAGGGCGATCTCCGCCATGATTCTTTCGAAACCGACCTCCCCTTCGCGGTAACCCACACGTCCGGCATGGTGTTGCGAATTCGCCACGCCAAAGCCTCTCTTGAACCGGCCGGGGTTGCCTCCGGGTATGGGATTTCTCTGATCCCATCCGATAGTCTTCGCGCCTTCTTCCAGCACCTCCACCGACGCATACGAATCGTATGTGAGCGTATCGTTCTCGCTCTCGGGCATTTCGCTTACGGTCGGGCCGCCCGATTCATGCGTAACCTGAGTTCCGGGCTTTTGAATGTTGAGAAGCCGGAACTCGACGGGATCCATCCCCACCGCTTCCGCCATTTCGTCCATCATGCTTTCCCAGGCGAACTTGAACTCCTGCTGCGCGTTGCTCCGGGACGGACCGATCAACTGCGAGTTCGTCGTGTAGTTGTACGCTATTTCTCTCCAGTTCGGGATAACGTGCAGGTAGAGTTCAGAACGCCCTCCACCGCGTCCTCCGCCGCCACCGCCACCGGCACCGACCGCAACGTGGACTTCCCTCTGGCAGACCGTGATGCGCCCGTCGCTTGTGGCTCCAACCTTAAAATGGGTCAGGCTTTCCGGTTTCACCGACATCTGTCCCAATTCCTGGTCCTTGGGGAGCGAAATCTTCATCGGTCGACCTGTCATCTTGGCGATATGGGAGATGAAGACCTGGAACCTCACCGACCCGGTGTCGGGACCAAAAGTGCCGCCGTTCCATTTGTTGATGAATCGAATATTGGATTCATCGATGCCCAATCCACGAGCTAGAGACTGTCGATGCGGGTAGATTCTCTGCCCCATCGCATAGAACGTCAGCTGATCACCGTCCCACTTGGCGACACAACTGGCAGGCTGCATCGGAATTGGCCGCGCGCCTCCGAAATAATAGGTGAACTCCCGAACGACATCCGCCGCTTCGAACGCGCCATCGACATCACCGAATTCGATGTTCGTCTGGTTGACGTTCTCCCGGTCCGGCCGGGTTTGAGGCGCATTCGGCATCATGACCTGATCGAGCGTCGCCGCGAAGGGAAGCCTTTCATACTCGACATCGATGGCCGCAACCCCATCCTCGGCCAGATCCTCGGTCTCAGCCGCGACGATGGCGACGATTTCTCCTGCATAGCGGAGTTCTTCCGACATCGGGAAGTTGGCCGGCGCGTTCTGGGCCGTGAGGATATAGGCCACGCCCGGCATACGCTCCGCCGCTGAAACATCCAGCCTCACGATTCGAGCTCTAGGGTGGGGGTTCACGAGGAGCTTCCCATAGAGCAGGTCGGGGAACCACACGCGTGTGGCGTACTGGGCGGTGCCCGTATGTCGCGGTATCGCGACCTCGGGCAACGGGGCATTCGATTTGCCGACGACGTTGAGATCGACAGGTGGGTAGCCCTGCCATTTCTGCGTGACGATCTGATCGTCGCCTTCGACGAGTGTGTCTTCGGGACCGTGACCGCCTCCGGTGGAGTAATCGCGCACCATCGGTTGGTTGATCACGATCGAATCGTGCGCTGTCGGCACGATCTTCGGTATACCGTTTTCCTGACTCATAGTTCCGCCTCCCCGCGCATGACTTTACCCGCATCCACCACCGTCCGTATGATCGCCGGGTAGGCCGCGCACCGGCAGATATGCCCCGACAGCGCCATCTTGACTTCGTCCACGGTCGGGTCCGGGTTCTCGTCGAGCAGTCCCTTCGCCGTCACTTCCCATCCCGGTGTACAGAATCCGCAGTCGGCCGCCACGTACCGGTGGCCCACCGCCTGGATGGGATGCAGATTGTCTGCGTCACCCAGGCCTTCCACCGTGAATATGTCTTTCTCCCTCGCCTCCGTCGCCAGGGTGTGACAGGAGTAGTAGGGCGTCCCCTCGATCAGCACGCTGCAGGCTCCACAGCTCGCCCGGTTGCAGCTCCGGTTCGTCCCCGTCAGCGCCAGCTTCATCGCGATCACTTCCCACAACGTCGTCCGGGCCTCGTATTCAGCCTGGTAGGTGGCTCCATTGATTATGAATGTACCGATCTCCACCGTCATCGGTGCGGGAATACCTGACGCCATCTGAGCCGAAGCCGCGGAACCGGCGACCGAGCGGTAACCGCCCACCGTCGTCAGTACGACCGCGCCTGAGCCGGCCGCCTTCAGAAAATGTCTCCGGGAATACTTCATATCTCAAACCTCCATCAGTGCTAGGGAATCTGCAACATATTCCTTAGGGAACCCGGACCGGGAACCGGGATCGTTGACATAACGAATCGGCGTTAACGGTCCAAAAATCTGAAATAATTGTCTACAAATATCGCTTCAAAAAACTCCGTGCAAGCCACAATCAACTCCGGTCGGACACCTTGGCGTTTTCAGCGACAAGCCGGATGAAATCGGGCAGTTCGTGTAGCGAGACGATGCCCCCCGTGGGCCCGTGCATCGCCAATCTTCGGCCCTCGTCATAGTCATTGATCATCAGGATAGAGTTCGCACCGGCGTCGGTTGCGGTCTTCAGGCCCTCTTCAGTGTCCGCGAGAGATATCACGTTTCGAGGATCAAAGGATGCACCCTCCATCGCGCGAGCAAGCGGCACGGTCTTGACACCGCCGGCGTTGTCCCGGTTCCACACCGCCGAGAAGGAACCGGCAAGCGAGAACTTCTCCACGAAGTGCGCCACCGCCGGGCCAGACAGCGAAGAGGCAATCAAAGTCCTCACACCCATCTTGTTGCATTCGGAGAGCGAGGGAACGACGTCCTCGTACAGTTCCACGCGATCGATCGCTTGAATTTCCAGGCCTTCCACGAACTCCTTCTCCGGAGAACTCAACTCCATGTCCATCTTCTGCATCCAGTCGAGCACGTTCCAATACGCTTCGCTCCCGGATCTGTTCGCCGGCGTCGCCTGGCCGGACAACTTCAATGCGATTTCATTGAATTCTTCTCCCGGAAATTCAGCGAGGCAACCTACGGGCTCGAATAAAATACAGTTAACTATCTGCATCGATACTAGGGTTCCTCCCGGTGAAAATGTGGATATCGGTACGCCTATGCCGCAGCCGGTCCCTTCAACTTTCGGAACGAAACTCCCGTCACGCCCGCACTTCGTTTGCCTTCAACCCAGCCATGATCTTTTCCCGCGTGATCGGATGCTCCCGGATTCGGACGCCGCACGCATTGTAAATCGCGTTGGCCAGCGCACCGGGCACGGACCCGATGGCGGTTTCGGCAAAACCCTTCGAACCATAGAACCAACGCGGCTCCAGGCTGTTCACGAACACCTGCGTCGCCTCGGGAACGTCCATAATCGTGGGCAGTCGGTATGATAGGAACCCGACACTGTAATGACGGACTCCCGGCAACTCCCGGTCCCTCGGAATGGAATCGGTCGACATCTGGAAACTCTGGATCAGGGACCCTTCCATATCGGCTTCGCCCAGCAGTGGGTTGATGATGAAGCCCGAATCGTGGCAATAGGCCGCGTTCAGGAAATGCCAGTCGCCCGTCCACGTGTCCACCTCGACTTCCGCGAAGCACGCCGCAATGCCCCGGTTCAGGGCGCGTCCGATCGATCCCGGATGGATGCACTGGCCCCGATGGGTGATGACACCGTCGGCGGTTCGAGCCAGTTCCGCAAAGGTCGTCTGGTTTCGTGAGTTGTCCCGTGCGGAGATGACGCCGTCCCGAATATCGAGTCCTGCCGCGTCGACGCTCAAACGGACCGCTGCGCGTTCCAGAAGGTCCTGCCGGAGCTTAATAATCGCGCTGCAAATGGCACCGCCCTGCAATTGGGTCGTCATGCCGCTGTTCCAACGCGGACCCATCGGCGCTGTCTCGGAATCGCCCCATGTCGCCCGAATCTGCTCCAGGCTTGTGAACCCCAGGATTTCCGCAGCCAGGGCCGCCATTGCGGTGCCGTGGTTAGTGCCGCTGTCGGGATTGGTGAAGTAGAGAAGAATCGTGCCGTCCGGATTCAGGTCCACGCGCGCATCGAAGGGCACACCGCCACCGCCACCGCCACTGAAGGGAGTCGTCCCTGCGCTTTGCGCCATGCGGATCTCGAAGCCGCGCTCGCCATCGCGATAACCCACGCGCCCGGCGTGGTGTTGCGACATCGCCAAGCCAATCCCGCGCTTAAACCGTCCGGGATTACCCCCGGGCACTGGATTGCGCTGATCCCACCCAATGACGCGGGCGCCTTCCTCAAGGACTTCGACCGATGCATATGAATCGTAGGTGAGTGTCTCGTTTTCGCTCTCGGGCATCGGACTGATCGTGGGACCGCCCGAACGGTGTGTGATCGTCGTGCCGGGCTTTTGGACGTTCATCAGCCGGAACTCGACGGGATCCATCCCGACCGCTTCGGCCATTTCATCCATCATACTTTCCCAGGCGAACTTGAATTCCTGCTGCTCGTTGCTCCGCGAGGCGCCAATCCGCTGGGTATTCGTCATGTAGTTGTAGCCAATTTCCCTCCAGTTGGGGACCACGTGCAGGTAGAGCTCGGACCGGCCGCCACCCGCGCCACCACCGCCCCCACCGCTGCTGCCTCGGCTCATGTAAAATGTCCGTTCGCTGGCGATGATCTTGCCGTCTCGATTCGCGCCTACTTTGAATCTCGTCAATGTTTCGGGCTTGACCGAGATTTGGCCCAGCTCCTGGTCCTTTGGAAGCGAGATCTTGGTGGGACGTCCCGTCATCTTGGCGATGTACGCAATCCAAACCTGGAACCTGCCGGATCCGGTGTCGGGACCAAAGGTGCCGCCGTTCCATTTGTTAATGAATCGAATGTTCGACTCATCGATGCCCAGCCCACGGGATAACTCCCGCCGGTACTGAAAGATTCCCTGGCCCATGCCCCAGAAAGTCAGCCGGTCGCCGTCCCAATTGGCCACACAGCTGGCGGGCTGCAACGGAATGGGGCGCGCGCCGCCGAAGTAATATGTGAACTCCCGGACGATATCGGCCTCTTCGAACGCCTGGTCGACGTCGCCATATTCGAGCACCCGGGTCGCATCGGGATCGTATCCCTCCTGATCCGGACGCAAGTGCCTCAGGTTCCCCGCTGGATTGATGAGCGGCGCATCCGATGCCATGACCTGCTCGAGAGTGGATGCAGACGGAAGCACCTCGTAGTCCACCTCGATCGCCGCCGCCGCGTCCTCGGCCAGATCTTCGGTGTCCGCAGCCACAAAGGCGACGGTTTCGCCCACGTGATTCAGTTCTACAGGGAAGGGATGGGTGCTTGGGGCGTTCCCGGCGGTGAGGATGTACCGCACTCCCGGCATCCGTTCCGCCCGTGAAACGTCTATGCGGCCGACGCGCGCTCGCGGATGCGGGCTTTGGACCATCTTCACGTAGAGCATATCGGGCAGCATGACCCGAGTGGCATAGAGCGCTGTTCCCGTATACCGGGGGATCGCGATTTCCGGCAGCGGCGCAAACGGTTTGCCAACGACGTTGAGATTCACCGGCGGATAGCCCTGCCACTTCGGGGTGACGATCTGCTCGTCGCCTTCGATGAGCGTGTCTTCTGGACCGTGCCCCCCGCCGGTGGCATAATCCCGCTCCATCGGTTGGTTGATTATGATCGAATGGCTAGGTGTTGCCTCGATCTTGGGCTTGCCGTTTTCCTGACTCATAATAATTTCGCCTCCCCGCATGAGCTTCGCTCGAACCACCGCCGCGGACTATTGCCGGGTAAGCGACGGACCGGCATGGCGGGATTCTCATGGAGCGACCTGACCGGCTCCGCTCACTGCACCGGATGATGACATCAGGGAGATCGGCTGATCTCCCTGCCCTTGGATCGGGTTCTAAGGCGCCCTCGGAGTTTACTGCTGCGACGACACGGGTATGTGGATCAGTTCGTCGAACAGCTTCTCATCCGACGGCACGCAGAAATACTCCCAGAGTTCGGCACTCGGAACCATTTTGATCGTACCTGAGGTTACGAACGGTTCCGTATACATCTTCGGATCATTGATCGTTAACTCGGCCTCAAGCGTGCCGTAATCCACCCTCCGGTAGCGCTCCTCGAGGCGCATCTCGCCGCTGGCCCACGCCCTTTCGTCAAAACCGTTGGATTCGATGACGAACGTGTCGTCTTCCCAGTGGCCCACGTTCCAGCCCAGCCAGTGCAACATGGGGGGCTCTTCAGGAAGTTCCCGCCCGTCCGTCCAGATCGTGCGCCAGGTGTGGCCCCACTCAAAGAACTGCAGCACCCTGTCAGGTAGCATGACGAACTCGAAACCATAGTTGTATGAGAACAGGCGTGGATACGCCAGGGGGTCGCACGTCCGCAATTCCGGAGTGTTCCTCGATTCCGGCCGCAGTCCGCCCCGGGCGTCCAGCCACTCTTGTCCCCACTCCGTCAGCGGGGGTGAGTTCCTGAAAGCCCGGCCCACGCCGTCAAAGCCCCAGACACCGGAAAGATCCTGTGGGTCGAAGTCACGGCCTTCAATCCCATACTCTTCCCAACCGTCCAGCCTGTCCTGGTTGTTCTGGCATCGGGGACATTGCTTCCAGCCATCCGGTGGAGGAATCGACGGCTGCACGGCCGTATGATCGACTCGGCTCTCCAGCTGTTCTGCCGTTTCCTGGCTCTCGGCTGGTGCTGGCAACATCACTATTACCGCGACAGCAAAGATCAGGACAATGATTTGTTTGCGCATTGATCGTAGCTCCATAAGCTCAATAATTAGCGTGAGGTTTGAGTGCGATCTCGCCCCTCACATGGGTTCGCGTGTCCAACGGGGTGTTGGGGGTCGAAACTAGGGAGCACGGACACCGCCGCGTCGTGCCGATAAATCCACCGAGACGCTGCCGTCCACAGTCTCGATCTTTATGACCAGGCCGTGGGGCGTCCCGCTCGCCGCGGGCAGAGTGGTCACCAGGACTTCATCACCGGGCTTGAAAGCACTACGACTCATACCCTCGCTCATCATCGTTTGCGCGGAAGAAAACTCGCCCATCCACCGGACGACATCACCGCTGTCGCCGGTCACATCGTAAACGACAAAAACGTGTGGATTTCTCCACATCACCTCCGCGACGACGCCTTGAATCGTCACGATTGAGTCGTCCGAGCCATAGCCTGAGCGTCCATGGTGCGCCAGAACCGTGGTGCTCAACGATGAGCACACCACCAACGTACACGCCGTCAGTGCCAGTCTTCTAAGAGACTTCATGCGTTACCTCCAAAATGTCTGTATCGAACCGCGCCGATTGCGGTTTCTCACTTAACTACTAAACTATTTATTCACTTATCGTTCGGCATGCTGTTAGCGAATCGAGGATCAGATAGCGCCACTATACCCCACGGCAAGAGGCGATGTAAAAAGTTTTCACGACCCTTCAGGGGAGCGTTAAAGTGAATGATTTTCTAGACCTGATGCGCTCTTCACAGATTGGCAATCGGCATTTAGGCGCTTCAATCCATGTAATTCCATGTGGAAGGCGGGCACGAGACGGACTCGATTGTTACACCACCGGGCACGAACGCTTTAATCGGCCCGAATAAGCCCAAAGAAAAACCCCGATCGCGCCTGCAATCGGGGTTTCTCGAGTGTCTTAACTTCCACGCGTTATTCGTTGACGATACCGCCGGCCGGGTCGCGGACATTTTCATTAAAATAGAGCTCATCCATTGGCGCGCAGAATATTTCTCGGAGTTCGTGTGCCTGCCGTTCCCAGACTTTCGTCGTACTGACCCATGGACGCGTATACGAGGTGGGATCTTCGACACGGTAGACGGATTCGAGCGTATCCCGCCCCACACGCCGCCAGCGCTCCTCGAGGTGCATATCAGTGCTGTAAACGTTGCCATACTGATCGAGCCAGGCCCTGTCATCGAAACCGGTCGTTTCGATCACGAGCGTGTCATCCTCCCAACGACCTACCGAATATCCGTTCCACCGGGGTTCGGGATTTATTGGAAGCGCCCTTCCGTCCATCCAGATGTTGCGTGTACTGCCCTGGCTTTGGAAAGTCATCAGCATCCGGTCGCCGGAGGCAGTGTGGATGAACTCAGAGGGGTTCGTGTACATGAAGAGGCGTAACAGTCCCTTCGGGTTGCACCCCATGATGGGATCGTTTCCGAACGCAGGTTCGACAGCCTCCTTACCGTCGTGCGGGCGGCCGGTCATTCGGCTGAGGTAGACTTCTTGAGCCCGGGGGGTCCTGGGAGGGATTTCCGACTCTACGGTCAAACTGCGGAAGCCGTTCGTGCCCCGGTGATTGGTCACCCAGACGCCGGAAAAGTCCTGTGCGTCAAACGGTTCGTTGGGATCGAGTGGCGGCAGTTCAGGCCGGGGACCCTCCGCCTGATAACCCCAATTCGAAATTTTTGCCCCTGATGGCTGCTCACCTTGAGCGAAGGTCATCGACGCGAACACCAGCAACGCCACCACAACAACTACTGACTGAAAAATAGAACGATGTCGCATTTGAAAAACTCCTTAGTCTTCGCTTCCTTCCGTTGGGATTCTATTTGAAAATCCAGTGTCGTCAGCAAGCAGGGTGTTGGACAGAACCATCGTTGTGGGTGGTAAGTTTACCTCGTTCGATTCTCTCCGAATATTGCTTCGCCCTCTTCATTTACGATGCTCCGCAACAGCCCAACCGGCGTGCCGGCGCGGGAGGGGGACATCGTCACAGTAACTACGGTCCCTGGCATTAAGGCCTCCTCCGAGCGGCTCTTGTTCCAGCCTCTCAGGGCCAGGGTGTAGGGAGTTGGACCTGTTTCGAGTGTCCAATTCGTAACCTTACCCGACTCGCCCGTTACGTCAACAAAAATTGGAGGATGGGGATTGATATACCTGAAACCCGTCACGACGCCCTCTACGGTAACCGTGACCGTCCTGTCGTAGGAAATATTGGTTCCGTGATGAGCCAGTGTTGGCACCGAGGCCACCACCAGACACACCATCAGCGAAACCAGCACCGACGCTTTCTTCCTGTCAAACATTTCGATTAAAACTCAGTCTGAAGCGAACGACTTCTATAAATCTCAAGTAACAGCTCTTGCCTCTTTCGCCTGTCACCACACTATGTCTGGCTCCGGAATCTGTCAAGGCTGAAGCCGGTTCCGGGTTGTGGGATTTCCACCACCGGCAGAAATCAATACCCGGTTGGAGACAAACTGTTAAAGGCGCGTTCTTTCATGACTTGGGAATCGGACACGGCAGGTTGATCGATCCACGCGGTACTAGCACAGGTTCGACCTGTGGGCCTTCAGTTGACAGTACCTGCAAGATCCCTCTAAGCCAAAGTTAGCGAGCTGCCCTCCACGCCAACTGTGCATCCAGACATTCACCAACAACAGTCAGGTAGCGGTCGATGGCATTCGTATTTACATAAGGATGAGGATCACCAGGCCTTCGCAGTCCCAATGCGCGGGCCTTCTCCGCTTCTTGATCGTACAGCGAACGGACCGACAAAAAGACATCCACATTGGCCTGCGCTCTAATGTCCCGCAAACGATTGACCGATCCTCTATAGGTTCTCAAGGCTTCCTCGTCACTTGAAAAATATACAACTCCCTGCTCCACGGAGTCCCAATCCCGACCCCCAATCAAGACGCCGACATGCTGCTGACTTCCTTCCCTGAGGGGAACCAGAGTGGAAAGCGTGCCTGGAGAGTTCCCCGGCGTTACATAGAGTGTCAGCGTCGTATCACCGAGCGTCAGTGTCTGACCATCCGTCACCACAAGGTCTTTCCTGGGTTTGAGCCGCTCGGGAACTTCTGGCGTCGCCTCCACAACATTCCAATCGGCTTCCGACAGCATGATTTGCGAACCGTAACGGTCCTGAAAAAATTTGGCCGCCCCATAATGCCGCACATCTGGTGTGTGTATGATGATGTACTTGACGTTCGCCGGATCGAGACCCATTTTCTCCAGTCCTTCGACAACTGCTTCGGCAGCGTAGTCCCTTCCCGAATTGAGCAGAATGATTCCCTCAGACGTCGTGATCGCCCAGACATAAAAGCTGGTACCGACGTTGAACAGGTTGTCGAAGACCTTCACCGGCTCGACATACCATTCCGATCGCTCCGGTACCGGTTGGGCCACACTGTTGGCGGGCCTCGCCGCTCTCGGTGGCCCCGGCTCAGGCGGCTCCCACTCCTCACAAAGCAGTTCGAAGGTGGGTGTCAAATCGTAGAGTCCCGGTTCGGACGCCGCGGCTCTCGCTGCCTCCACATGGGCCTGAGCCTGACTGTCTTGCCCAATCGCCTCAATTGCGATCCAGCCGGCCAATAGAGGAATGCAACAGAATAGGCAAATCAAATAGCGTCTCATACCCTCTCTCCCTGGCCGGTCCGCCAGTCTGTTCGCGAATTGATCGAATGTCGTTTTCATTGTGTTCCCCTAACTGTCTCGATGTCCCAACGCAGGAAACGAGGAATTTCAGGCAACGCTGCGGTCCCCATGGGTGTCAGTGGCCTTGTAGATATCTCCCATACCACGGGCACCCCTATGGTCAGCGCCCTGGTTTGGGCCGCGGTTTGTGCTTTCCGGGAGCGCCAAAAGTGCACGGTCTGTTCTTACAGAAATACTCGGTAAAGAATATTAAAGGAATAAGTTAGAAGCTACAAAATATTAAGAGTCTGTAATTGTTCAATGATTATGTCACCCGCTAACTGTTCAGTAGGCGTGCAACCCTGCGGGGTTATGGAGACAGCGATCAGGCGGGGCGATCTGGCGTCGTGAGGAGATCCTGATAGAGATTTGATGACAGAGGAGGCGAATCAATCGGGACCGCCGAGCTCCTCGCGATATTTGAAATCACGATTCACCCAGCGACCCCGCGGCATGAGTGGTGCCGTCCACATACGTATATCACCGGGAAACCAAAGTGGCCATATTTTTCGGGCGGACAGGTGTCGATTAATTTCGGGAGAATGAGCTTTCGCCCTGTCCGCTTTGCCTTGTTCACCCTCAGATCCAGGAATATGATTCCGGTGGGCGCGCCTCCAACTTCTTCCGAAGATTGGCGCAGTCCGATGCCTGGCTGACCCTCTCGGTTTGTCCGGTTGGTTGGCCGGGCCTGTTCAGTGGCTTGGTTTACATGGCCCGGCGAAGCCCGGAGTGGTCACCGTCGGATTCTGACGGTTGGTTACGGCCAGGATAGTACTTGAGTATCAGTGCGTCCCGTCTTGCTTTGGATTCGGCAGAACCGCAGATCTCGAAGCTATAGCCGACCGGTTCGTCCGGCCAATTGTACAGCCTGAAGACTTCCGCCTCCATCGGGACGTTCCTAAGCAATTTTCTCCTGAACCTGAAACCATGCGATGGGGACCGTCTTCAGGCAACGTTGACGCAACCGGGCCGGGTGTCAGCGACCTCGATCATGCGATCGAGCAATGGGTTGAACACTACAACCACCATCGGTATCACGAATCTCTTAACAACGTGACACCGGCAGACGTGTTCTTTGGGAGGTATCAGCAGGTCCTTTCACGTCGTGACCAGATCAAACGAACGACGCTGGCTCAACGCAGGATCGAGAACCTTAGGACTGGAGTGGTATAACTTGAAAACCGTCTCTGAGCAAAATGGCCCTTGTGTCCGAATTATTCTGACGACGTACAGTTGTTTAGCGGATTCTGTACGAAATGCTCTGACGGGCTACAGAGGCAAACGATGGGCAAGACGATGATGACAGTTGATACCACTGGAACTGGTTTGAAATCGAGAGCTGATGTCCTGGCCATCATGGGGGCCTCGCTCCTGATGGCCGTCGTACTCCTGCTGCCGACACCGCAGGCGCTTCCCGCAGAAGGCCAGCGGATGGCCGCGCTTTTTGTGGCGGTCCTGGTTCTCTGGACCACTGAAGCCTTGCCAATCGCGGTGACGGCGATCCTTGCGCTTGTCCTTCAACCCGTCTTGGGTCTGAGCCCTTTGGGCGTGGCATTCGCGAACTTCGTCAGCCCGGTATTCTTTTTCGTGATCGCGATGTTCATAATCGCATTTGCGTGGACGAAGTCGGGATTGGCTCAACGATTCGCACTTTGGATGATCTCGAGAGCGGGCACCGACGCAAATCGAGTAGTCTACGCCTTTCTCATCGCTACCGGCCTGGTGTCCATGGTCGTCTCCGATGTCCCTACCGCCGCAATTTTCATGACGATTGCCTTGGGCATCTTCAAGAAGCTCAAGCTGCAGCCCGGACGCTCGCAATTCGCTAAAGCATTGATGATCGGTATTCCAATCGCCGCCTTGGTGGGGGGAGTGGGCACCCCTGCCGGAGCCTCGACCAATTTACTGGGCCTTTTCATGATCGAACAAAATGGCGGCCCTCGAATAACGTTTCTGCAATGGATGGTGATCGGCATTCCGATGGTCATCATTTTGTTGCCTTTCACGGCATGGGTGTTAACGAAGTTTTTTCCTCCGGAGTTCAAGACGATTGGAGACTTGGAAGACATTCACAAAGAGCGGAGACATTTGGGATTGATCAGTCCCGATGAATGGAAGGTGATCGGGATCATGGGGACCATGATTACCTTGTGGATACTGAGCACCTGGATCCCAGCGTTTGACACGGTTCTTGTCGGCATGTGCGGAGCCTGCGCGATGTTTCTGCCGGGTATCAATCTCTTCACTTGGAACGAAGTTCAGAAAGCTACGGGTTGGGACACACTGCTGATGATCGGCGGGGTGACTTCATTGGGTGCCGCCTCCGCTCAAACTGGCCTGGCGCAATGGCTGGTGGATTCCTCGCTCGGGGGCCTTCAGGATTGGAACACCGTTTGGATCATCGCCCTGATCAGCACATTCACCGTGGTCATACATCTGATGTTACCGATCAATCCGGTTATCAATGCCGTATTGATCCCTCCCATCATGGTACTGGCGTCAGTCGCAGGCCAGAACCCAGCGCTGTATGCACTACCCGTTGCTTTCATGGCTTCGTGTTCCTTCCTCTTGCCGCTGGATGCAGTCCCTTTGGTGACCTATGCGAAAGGCTATTTCAAGATGTTCGATATGTTTCGGCCGGGCGTTGTCATCAGTGTCGTGTGGGCCATCCTCATGACAGTTTCGGTGATGATCTTCGGGCCAATGCTGGGTCTGATATAAGAAGTTACTGGAAGTTGAGGACTGAGGAGCTTTTGACAATGAGTAAACCGGAAGACTACAAGAAGCGATACGAAGAAATGATTGGCTTCGTTCCGCCGAAAATCGGCAAGCGTATCGAGGTGGCCTATGATATCGATCCCGACACCCTTGAGCTGATAGAGAATTGGCGCATGAACGCATTGACGCCCGAGGCACTTGATGCAAAGACGGTTCAACTGATTTGTGTGGCTATCCTCCTGGTACAGAAATCCGCTGCGACAAAGAACCATGCGTTCGCAGCCAAAAAGGCCGGGGCGACGCGCGAGGAATTGCATTCAGTTGCAGCAATCGCCAACCTGTTCGGCGGAATTGCCGCCTACAATCACGCGGGCGAAGTAATTGAGGCTGTCTTTGATGAAACAGAGACACCATAGGTGATCCGCTGTCCGGACGGCTGGGGGATGCGGAACTCAATACCAGTACAACGTCGATGTTATCCGACGATTACCCTGACATGGATATTGCGGATGCCGACAAATCCAGTGTGCAATAGGTGCGAGGAAGGAACAGAGCGGAGCCAGCTTAGTTTGCTTGATCTGTTCACGACGTGAAAGGATGCGTGTGTCAGCCCCACTAACCCAGCGTCGGCATGTCTAAATTGGGTGTCGGGGTTTCCGTGTCCGTCCACCGCGTGGTAACGACCTTGGTGCGGGTGTAGAAGTGGACGCCCTCCATTCCGTAGGTGTGCGTGTCGCCGAAGAATGAATTCTTCCAGCCACCGAAAGAATAAAATGCCATCGGCACGGGGATCGCGATGTTGACCCCGACCATGCCGACTTGGATCTCGTTTTCGAAACGCCTGGCCGCCCCGCCTGAACCGGTAAAAATCGCAGTCCCGTTGCCATACGGATTCGCGTTGACCAGTTCGATTGCCTCTTCCAATGTGTTGACACGCAGTATGAGAAGGATAGGCCCAAAAATCTCGTCTTTGTAGATCGTCATTTCCGGCGTCACATGGTCAAACAACGTGGGGCCAAGATAAAAGCCGGACTCGAGGCCCGCCACCTCGTGACGACGTCCGTCCTTGACTAAAGTGGCACGTTCCTGCTCACCAATGTCAATATAGCCCTTCACCCTGTCGTGGTGTGCCTTTGTAACCAGTGGTCCCATATCGATGCCCACCTCATCGCCCGGTCCGACCTTGATCCCGTCGGCCTTGGTTTTGAGCAAGGACACCAGAGGGTCGGCGGCCGCACCCACCGCCACCACCGCCGAGATCGCCATGCAGCGCTCGCCCGCCGAGCCATAAGCGGCCCCTATCAGTGCGTTGGCTGTGAATTCCAAGTCGGCGTCGGGCAGCACTACGGCGTGGTTCTTAGCCCCGCCGAGTGCCTGCACCCGCTTACCGTTCTTGGCGGAAGTCTCATAGATGTGCTTGGCAATAGGCGTCGAGCCTACGAAAGACACGGCGTCGACTCCGGGATGGTTTAGTATGGCGTCCACCGCCTCCTTGTCGCCGTGCACAACATTGAACACGCCGTCGGGAAGCCCCGCCTCCTTGAACAAGTCGGCAATCTTCATCGAAACCGAGGGGTCTTTCTCTGAAGGCTTCAGGATAAATGTGTTGCCGCAGGCAATCGCCATTGGGAACATCCATAAAGGAACCATCACCGGAAAATTGAATGGAGTGATGCCGGCACACACACCGACCGACTGGCGCAGAGTGTGACAATCCACACCGGTGCCAACCTTCTCGGAATACTCGCCTTTCAGCAGATGTGGAATCCCACAGGCAAACTCCACTACTTCGATTCCGCGCGCCACGCTGCCCATGGCGTCGGGCAAGGTCTTTCCATGCTCTTCTGTTACCAGACCAGCCAGTTCCCCTTGATGGGCCTGCAGCAGTGAGAGGAAACGTTGCATGGTTCGCCCTCGTTTAAGCAGCGAGGTGTCCCGCCATGCAGGAAACGCGGCTTGGGCGGCCTTGACGGCTGCATCCACGTCGGCGGCGTTGCTCATCGGAACGAGGCGAATCACTGTCCCGTTCGCCGGATTCGTGATTTCCCCCCTACGGGTGCTTTCCCCGGCCACCGGCTTGCCTGCAATCCACAACCGAATTGTCTCTGTCGTCACGTGTTTGTTGGTAAGCGCACTCGTCATGATTGCTCCTCACCTGTACGGACTGTGGTCGGCAAGGAAAGCGGCTCTTCCCTATCGATCACCACTCCCGAGGCAGTCGAATCACAAAGCCTTGAACTTGGTAGCCAGATTCTGGGTCTCACGCGCCAGAATGGCGGTATCTAAGCCAACCGCGACAAACTGGCAGCCCAGCTCAAGCCAGTGCCTGGCATCGGCCTCGACCCCCGTCAGAATGCCGGACGCTTTCCCAGCCTTGCGGATGCGCCGGATCGCGTCGTCAATGACAGGCTTCACCTTGGGATTGGCAGTTTCGCCACGATACCCCAAAGAGGCGTGCAAATCGGCCGGGCCGATGAATACCCCATCGACACCGTCCACGGCGGTAATTTCGTCCAGGTTGTCGATGCCGGACTGCGTCTCGATCTGCACCAGCACACAAAGCTCCTCATGGGCGCGCTTGTGGTAATCTTTGACGCGACCGAAACGGTTCGCACGCACCGACCCCGCGATACCCCGCACCCCCTCAGGCGGATAGCGTGTAAAGGCCACCGCGTTCCGCGCCTCCTCCGCACTCTGCACATAGGGTATCAGCAAGCTCTGAGCACCGATATCCAGGAAGCGCTTGATCATGACCATGTCGTTCCAAGGAACGCGGACGACAGGATGGGTGGGGTAGGGCGCGATGGCCTGCAACTGCGTAAAGACCATGTCGAGTTCGTTGGGTGAGTGTTCGGTGTCGAACAGCAGCCAATCGAATCCCGAACCCGCCAACAATTCGACTGAATAGTGGCTGGCAAGACTGGACCACAGGCCGATTTGGCGTTCTCCTTCCTGGAGGGCGCGTTTGAACGTGTTGACGGGAAGATCCACTATTTCTCGCTCCTTAGATAACGACTTCGTGCCCCACCGAAGGTGAGCTCGGGTAATTCTTACACGAACTGGACAGTGACACTGCCCATCGTGCCGAAATCGGCGTTCACGGTATCGCCTTTTTCCGCCCAGACGGGGCGTGTGAAGGAGCCGGAAAGCAAGATCTGGCCGGCCTCGAGGCCAACGCCGAACCGGCCGAACTTGTTGGCCAACCAGGCAACGCCCATGGCTGGGTGGCCAAGCACGCCTGCCGCGACGCCGGTTTCCTCAATCTCGGAGTTTAGATACAAAAGTCCACTCACCCAGCGCAAATCCACGTCCATCGGACCTACCGGGCGCCCGCCCAAAACAATACCGGAGGCTGCCCCATTGTCTGAGATGGTGTCGAAGATCAGGCGCCGGTCCTGGATACGCGCGTCGATGATTTCGATGGCGGGAACAACATATTCAGTGGCACGCAAGACGTCCAACAGTCCGACTCCCGGCCCTTTCAGCGGTTTGCCCAACACGAAGGCGAGCTCAATTTCGGCACGCGGGACACAGTGTTTGTCCCGCTCTAATTTGGCCCCATCTTGGAGCATCATGGAGTCGAGAAGGTGGCCGTAGTCCGGCTCATCGATCTGCGAGGACCGCTGCATGGCCTTGGAGGTCAGGCCAATCTTGTAGCCGATGATCTTCGATCCGGCAGCGACCTTCTGCCCGATCCACTCGCTCTGAACGGCATACGCGTCTTCGATGGTCATGTCCGGCCACGTCTTCGTGAGTTGGGGGATCTGTTTGCACGCCTTTTCCGCGCCGCTCAGCAGTTCAACGGCCCTCTTGCGATCAGTTTCCGAAAGCATTCCTGTTCCTTTCCTTATCGGACAACGACTCTACCCACAACGAGAGTGAAGTCAGAATTGACGATTGGTTGTTCTAAAGACAAAAGCGGTCTCAAATATTTCTGCCAACACCTGAACTTGCGACCTCGCAGCCCTTCCAACACGATCCGGACCTTCTTCTCGGACGAGTACTTCTTTCGAGTCTTTCGACGGATTTCTCACACTCGATCTTCTGCAGACACTTTTTCCTTCACTCGATCCTCCGATCAGGAAAGTGTCTCTTAGTTTTTCAGCGGATTCTGTACGAAATGCTTTGACGGGCTACAGGCCATGGCTGCCGCAGCGGTCGATATGCACAACGTTGGAGCGTCGATGCCAGAAAGGAGCGTTGAAATGAAGCGGGACAAGGTCCCTCCGTTCGAGCGGCGGAGGTCCCAGTCGCGATTGCGCCTCGGACATTAGACTTTACGCCTTCCCTGAGCCCGGCCTCCGCTCTTAGTTGGTGCCCCCGCCGAAGGTAAACGTTTGGTCCGGGTCGACCTCGGGTGCGTTGAAGTAAAGGCCACCGTGGCCCGCTCGGCTTCCGTCCTCTTCAAAGAGAGAGATCGACTGGTGAAATATCGCGGGCGGCGGGCCGTTTTCCGGCGCCGTTTCTTCCAGTATGTAGAGCCAGTTGTGGTGCATGTAGATGTTAACGAAGATCCGGGCCTGGTCGGCGTTGTTGATCAGTTGCAACTGATGGACCTCGGGCCCTTGACCCAACCAGTTCCACATGTAGTCGGTCACCGTGACGTCGCTCTTCAGATACTGGGACGTCACGTAGATCATCGCGCCCCGAATATCGGTCTTCCAGTACCCGGCACCATTGTTGTCTGAACGTCTGGCGGCGGTCGTTCCCTCGCACCCTGCCAGACCCGGTGGGCAGATTTTCCCTTTTTCGGTGAGTATCTCCACGATCGGGTTGTAATCCACCACGGTCGCCGCGTACTTGTTTGCACCCTGCTCTACGGTGTAGACACGCCCCGGCAGCATCGCCCCGTATTCGCTCTCCCAGAGGATCTCGGTGACTTCCGGCTCGCCGGGGTAATTAGCGGAGAAGCGGTCCTCCATGCTGGTGAACGTGCGCCACTCCTGGGCGAAGGACGTCCCCAGCGACAGCGCAAAGACGACGACAAACGATACAATCTGTCTCATGACGATTTTAACTCCCTGAAGCTATGGGGTTTCGCGTCCAGGTGCGAGCCCGGCTTGACGCGTACAAGAACTGATCTTGTAGATCCAGCGGCTTTCTTTCAGAGGTCCTGAGGCACCGGCCGATCCCCATCCCAGTCTACGACCGTTCCGTCTGGGGCCTTCAGAAATCCCAGTTGGCAGGCGCGGTTGCCGTCCCTCAACGGAAAGCATCGCACCTTGATCGTGTCACCCGGCTTGATATCTTGATCCCTCTGGGCGCCGCCCTCAAGCGCCCACACCTGCTTCTGGCTGTCGGGGCCGGTCACTTCGATATAGATCCAGGGATGCGGTCTGATTTTATGCAACTCCGTGATCACGCCCTCCATATCGATGGGGTCTGGCGCGTAGTTTCCGTGCGCATGGTGCGACCATAGGGGCAGGGTCCCTGCCACCAGACCGATCACAGCCAAACCGAGAACCGTTTTGAGACGCATATCCAACCTCCGGGGTGATGTGGAAACTTTCTCGACCTTTTACGAAGTCAACGTAGTGTCATGATGCCATGATCATGCTTGGATTACCTACTCTTTACCTACTCCTACCCTCGAATAGACCAGGGGGCCTCGGAGTATAGAGAACTAATAGCCCTCGGCCCGATAAGCAAGCCTATCTTCGAGATCGACTGAATTTTTTGCCTCCACTCTTCAGCGATTACTTTTCCTAAGAGAGTTCGCCAATGGATCGCGACCAACAAGCCGCGAAAGAGAGCGCGTCGCGAATCACGCGTCGCTCGCTTGGACTTTTTTCCTTGGTGAGTTGCGACTGTAAGACCGGTTGACTGCGAACGCCTACCGACCCCACCAAGGCGTCGACTGCGGCTGCTCGGATTTGCTCATCCTTGTCGCGAAGCCGCCGCTTGAGGAAGCTTACAGTTCTTTTGTCGTCAACGCCCGACAGCGCCTGAGAGATTGATTCTAGAAGTGCCGGAGGGGGGACTTGAACCCCCACGAGACTAAGTCTCGGCAGATTTTGAGTCTGCTGCGTATGAACGTAACTATATTATATTGAACTAGTTATAGCGACAACAGATGTGTATGTGTGAAGGAGCTGTGTAAGGGGCCATAGACTGAAGAACTGCAACCTTCTCCTAGGCGGACCGTTTGACTAACGCGTGGTGTGGTTCGTATCGCTCGAACCTTGATCTTATCCTGACGCTGACGCGACTGCGCCAGATCGTAGGCGGCCTGCAGTCGTATCCACTGATCGGCTGTCGACCACCCGAGCTTTTCCAGGCGGATAGCCATCTCGGGCGAAATGCCTGCCTTTTCATTGATTAAGTTGTTCAAGGTCTGGCGTGTCACACCTAGAAGTTTGGCGGCCCTGGTGACTGTCAACTCCAGAGCCTCGATACAATCCTGGCGGACAATACGGCCTGGGTGAGGCGGACTCTTCATCGGCATCGCAGTATCCTCCTTTAATGGTAGTCGATCAATTCTAGATCGTGGGCATCACCTCGTTCGAACCTGAAGCTGATGCGCCAGTTTTCCTTGACCGTCAGCGACCAATAACCCCCGAGCTGTCCTCTGAGTGGGTTCGGTTTGGTGGCTGTCTTATCAGTGCAGATTGCACGAAAAGGTGCGTGGTTTTGGAGTATGGCCGTCCGACTGCCGATTGGGCCCTTGGTGTCCTCCACAAGCATGTGCTTTGTGGATCCCATTTCGTGTGACACACTCCACGTAATGAGACGAGAATTCGCAGCGACGGTGTGGCAGGAAGGTGACTGGTATGTGTCCCAATGCTTGGAAGTCGACGTTGCCAGTCAAGGTGAAACCGAAGACGAGGCTCTGAGAAATCTTCAGGAAGCGCTTGCTCTGCATTTCGAACCACCGCAGGCGACCCGTCCGCCGAAGGTACGGACTGTTGAGGTCGAGGTTGGGGCGCCTTAAACCCCTTCCTTATCGGGAAGTGAGACGTCGTCTGGAATCTGCCGGTTTTCGCGAGGTCAGCCAGAAGGGCAGCCACGTCAAGTTTGCCCGGGTCGGCGGCGATACGACCGATACAGCAATTGTCCCCCGCAAGAGCGAAATTCCGGTGGGGACGCTGCGCAGTATTTTGCATCAGGCCCACATCGATACCGACGAATGGGACTCGTTTTGAAAGATGCCGGAGGGGGGACTTGAACCCCCACGAGACTAAGTCTCGGCAGATTTTGAGTCTGCTGCGTCTGCCATTCCGCCACTCCGGCGAGAGTGCGAACTCTCGGGCCCGTGTCGCAGGGTGAGCCCAGACGATTTTGTCACAGCCTCCTATCCGGAGTCCAACGGGCCTGGGGTTCACCCGACGGAGACGTTTCGTTTTTCTCAGACGATCGCGGTTTCGTCCTTCCCCGGACCTTCTGGCCGTCCGCTGATATCTGGCCGCCAGACGATTTGTAAGCGATAACCTGCTACTCTATATTGCTCTAGCTTTAGAACGAACCCGGCAGCGCATTATTAAATAGGAGTACACAATGGGCGAATCGAAGTCGAAAAAACCCAAATGCACCCGCTGTGGCAACGCACATGCCGTTTCAGCGATCAGTCATTGGAAAAAGGGTTGGTTTATGTGCAGGGTGTGTAATATCCGCTGGGAGGGATAATTAGCGAGATTGGTAAATTGATTGATGGTTGAGAGCCACGAATCGACTGCCAAGAGCGGCTCGTGTCTCGGAGGCTTTCAACGGGTCACTATTAAACGGTGCTTCTCACGCGCCACTTCCGCATCTGGCACTGCCGCTTGAAACATTTCACTGTCGGGCCGACCGCGGCCCGATTAGTTTTCTTGCAAGCCCGAAGACTTCATCCAACATCTCTTCAGTCAGCCTGCCGGTGAAAGTGTTCTGTTGGCTCGGGTGATAGGACCCGATGAGGGCGATGGGGCCAGCCAGTTCGGTGGATTTGCAATGGCCGAATTTTGGCGCCGGTTTCGGGTTCTCCAGTCCCAGTTCTTTCCGGGCCTGCAGATACATGCGGAAACCCACCTGGCCCAGGCAGACCACGACTCTCAAACTTTTCAGGCGCTGCAATTCGTCCAGGAAATAGGGCCGGCACCGGGTCATTTCCTCCGGTGTCGGTTTGTTCCCCGGAGGAGCGCAGTGGGCTGCGGCGGTAATCAGGCAATCGGTGAGTCGGAGTCCGTCGTTGCGGTCGGTGGAGGTGGCCTGGTTGGCAAAGCCCGCCCGGTGCAGAGCACGGAAGAGCCAGTCCCCGGATCGATCGCCAGTGAACATTCTTCCAGTCCGGTTCGAGCCGTGGGCTCCGGGCGCCAGACCGACCACCAGCAACCTGGCTTTGCGGTCTCCGAAGCTGGGCACGGGCCGGCCCCAGTAGTCCCATTCCTGGAAACGCCGGGTCTTCTTTTCGGCAACGTCCTCGCGGTGAGCCACCAGGCGGGGGCATCGCCGGCAGGACGTGATCTCAGCGAATGAGGGCCACGACGCCATTCTCAATAATGATGGTGGTTCCACCGAAGATCATCGTTTCCGAATTTCTTTTGAGGATCGCTACCCTGGGTCTGCCAAAACGTGCGATCACTTCGTCTCGGGAGGTCCCAGCGACGATGTTGACGACGGGTTGGTTTCCGGAATGACGATTGCGTCCCCTGACGGCGATGGCCGGTCCGATTCCAGGCTGAAAAATTTGAACGCCCGGCTGAACGCCGATCGGAGTCCGCGGGCGGCGGTTGGTAAAGACCCTTCCCGTCCCGGGTGTGATTACCGTTACGCCCGGTGCGACGACGGGATGGGTGGGTGTTCGAGGTTCATGTCTACGAGCATTGTTCGGTGCAATATTGATGGCCGGAGGACCGACGAAAACGACCGCGCCTCTGGGTACAACCATTCCGCCTTGGGTAAAAGTCCCGCCGCGACGGGGAAAAGCCGTTCCGAGTTGGGGAAACCCTCTGCCGCGTTGAGGAAAGGTTCGTCCACCTTGAGGGAAGGCTGTCCCATGTTGGGGAAAGATTGATCCATGTTGGGGAAAGGCTGATCCACGGCGAGACTGGACGACACCGGCACCTCTGTGGGCAGGCGGCGTCCGGACGCGGCCATGCTGTCCAATTTGGGCATGTTGGGGTCTGGAACCGATGCCGACGATAAACCCCGCCTGCTGTGCTCGAACTCCGGCAGGGAACGCAAGCAGAATAGCGAGTGTCGCAAAGATCGCTTTATTCTTCATGACCGAGTCCTCCTGGGATTTCCTACCCTATTCAGACGGATGGTTTTCCTGAAAGTCGTCCGATAGTTTCGATTATAACGCTTAGTCTGTCTGTGAAGGTGATCGTCTGGGGCCGTGATAGAATTGCCACATCCCGACGGCCTATTTCCGATGCAACGCGCACCCTCTAAACGGACACCTTTCCGGACACGTTTCGCACTGCCCATAGTTGTAGGCCTGATGGTCGTAGGCTCTGTATCCTCAAATGCCGCGCAGTTCGACAACGTAGGCGTTTTGCGCGATTTACTTGATTCAGACTTTGATACCGCGATCGAGCATCTCGCCGTCTGGAATCGAACGCTGATCCGGGACCTTCAGATAACGGCTCCGGACGATGCGATCGCATTCGAGGCCCGGCTGGAAGCACCCGAGGCGCTTCCGTCCACAAATATCCTTCCCTTGGGGGATTCCAATTTCGGGCGGGGGCTCGTGACCTTTCTGTTTGACGAAGATCTTTCGGTCGAACAGGTCAACCTCCTGTTTTGCGACGAACGCGTTGGCGCGATCCAGGTTCTCTTCGACGACGTCGAAACCTTCGGTGATACTGAACAGTTGCTGAGTCGCGTCCATGGCATGGGGCCTGCCGTCCCTTTCGGTTCCCACGCGCCCGCCTTCCGCTACCCCTTGCCCGGCGTGGCCTACGATGAATCCGGGGATTGGAGCCTCGAGGTCGGAGCCTCGCCCGTCACGGTCTGGAACATGGGAACCCTCGAAGCGCTCTACCAACCCGTAGCCGGCCAACGGGTCATCACCGGCCAGTTCTGGTTGACCAGCAGGGAACTAGCCTCAAGTTGCTCCGGGTAACAAAATGGGGTCAGAGCCCTATTTCCCCTATTTCTCAATCTGCATGTTTAAGGGTCTTCTCAGGGTAATCTGAGTACCCATGACCTCTCCTGTTGCCAATCTCATTGAGACGCTGTCTTCGACCCCGGGCCTGGAGGTCAAAGAGGCCGGCAGTACGATGCTGGCGGCGCTGTCTGGTGGGACTGTATCCATTGAGGCATTTCAGGAAGATCCTCGTGTTCTGATGCGTTCGGAGCACGGTGTTTCCCGCTATCTGGCGCAGGTGGTTTGGCGTGCCATCGGGGGGGGTTACGAATCTCTCGATGAAATCGTGGCGGGTCTATACGGCGTTCTGGACCGCAATCCACCCGTTATCGAGGCCGCATCACCCGAGAAGGGAGCGGGCGATCCGCGTGTCGTAATCCCTGAGGCGCGCATACTGCGGGTCGGGCCACTGGTCCGGTCCGATACTGACGGGTGGGAGGCATCCTTCGAGGCTCAGGTGACCAGCGGGCAACTTCGGAATCAGGAAATAGCAATCCATGCACACGCGTCGGTAAACCCTTCCGCGTGCTTTATCGTTCCATATTTCTGGATCCACGCACGTGTGGCGGCATACAACCTCGTTCCAGGCCAGGGCAAGCACTACTCTGCCGGTCCGGACACTTTCTTCGTACTCGAACCCTTGCGTCAGGTCAATGCCACGGCCGTAGCGCGGAGCCTGCATTGTCCCAAACCCCAAATCGATCAGATCCGGAAAGGGCGGGGAGATGTTACGGTGCACACGCTGAAAGGGATGGTCGTCCATTCGATGTTGGACAGGATCATCGAAGGCGAGGATGATCTCGATGCCTGTTATGTGAGGGTGCTTCCCGACTTTCTGGTCCAGTTGGCGTCGATCGCGGATGAATCCTTCGACGAAGATGCGTTTCGTGCGGATGTATTCCGGCATGCAAAGGCGCTCAAAGAGTTTGTCGCACTCAATCCGCACATGCGTCGGGATCCTCAAGTGGAGCTGCGGCGGTATTCAGCGACGATCGGTATTCAGGGCCGTATCGACGCCGTGTTCAAGAGCGAGAACAAGTTGGATATCGTCGAGCTGAAGACGGGCCGGCGCATTCGTTCCGAGGATCACGCGCAGCTGTTCATATATCGACTGTTGCTCTCCGATCAGGTCCGTCGTGCGCGGACCCGAAAAGAAGATCCGATCACATTGACCGCGCGACTGCTCTCATCCCATGACGGCACGAGTACCCCGCTCGGAACCGATACGAATTTTCTCCAGGTCCTCCAGGCGCGAAACCGCATCGTGGCCCATGCGAACGATCTGGGCCGATCTGAGCCCCATGTGCGTTTGCCTTATGCCGGTTATGAGAGCGAAGTCTGTAATGCGTGTCCGTCCTGGACCCGATCCCGGTGTGGTGACGACTCCGTGATTTTCGGAGACATGCCGGACGCTGCTGAAGCGCGTGACCTGGCCTACTACCGGAAGTTTTCCCGCCTTGTTCAGCGCGAGGGTGAATACACGGCCCGGGATCTGGCCGATCTTCTCGACGACAGCCGCCTGGGGTATCGCGTCCGCAATTTCAGAACTTTATGTGGCGCCCGTTGTGTTGGAATGGAGTCCGGGTCTTTTACCTTCGAGTTCGAAGAGAACACTTCGGATCTAAACGTCGGCGACCGTGTCGTAATTCATTCGGGAGCGATTTCGAGCACGCCGTCCTACCACGGTCATTTGAGGTCGATCGATGCACATGCGGTGAATATCCGTATCCCTCTGAACAACATCTCTCGCGACACCTTTGGAGGAGGTCTGTGGACGATCGACCGTTTTCCCTCGGATCAAACCTCAACCGCCAGTCAGACCGCGTTGTTCGATTTTCTTCGTGCACCGTCCGGCCCTTTGAAACGTGTAGTTCTCGGGAACATGGAAAGCCAAATCGATCACGAAGTCGCTCGCGAGTCCCATGCTGTGATCGGCAGCGATGGTGCGGTCACAGATATAACTCCCTCCGGTTTTAAAACCGGACTCAATTCCCGCCAGGCGCAGGCCGTCGGCCGGGCGATCAGCTGCCCGACGTTTCATCTCATCTGGGGGCCGCCCGGAACGGGGAAGACACGCGTCATCCCCGAGATCGTCGCGAATGTTTCAGGCGGCGTACTTCTGGGCGCTTTCACGAACACCGCGCTCGACAAAATGTTGCTGTCGGTATTGGAAGGACATCCGGAAATGGAGTTCATACGGATGGGCCGTTCCCAGGATTCTCCCGAGCTGGCCCGGCGACTGGGAGAGCGAACCTCAGATTACTTCAGCGAAGACCTTGCGGCATCGATCCGGAGTCCGAAGCAACTGCGTCGTCGTTTGGACCAGGCCCCCCTGGTCGCTGCCACAGCGCACCGCGCGTCGAGCCATCCCTATCTTCGGGGGCGGTCCTTCGAGATGACTGTTGTTGACGAAGCTGGCCAGTTGACCGAACCCCTCACTCTGGGTCTCATCATGCGTGCCCGGCGATTCGTGCTGATCGGGGACGATCTGCAGTTGCCCCCCGTGGTGCGCACGAAGGGATTGCAATCCTCTCTGTTCGAACGCTTGAAGGGCCTGGCTCTTCGAGACAAATCCGATACCCTGACACTTCTTGACGTGCAGTACCGGATGCATCCGGAGATCATGAATGTTTCGAATCGCCTGTACTACGAGGGCGCACTCAAGTCCGGTATCCAATCCGGCGACCGGCAGCCCCCGACGGGGCAAGCCCTCGTATTTGTTCCTGTCGATTCCGTGTCGGAGGGACGCACGAACCCCGGTGAAGCTTTGGTTGTTAACGATCTCGTCCGCTCCCTTGCTATCCACACTCCACCCGAAGATATCGGCGTGATTTCGCCCTTCCGGGCACAGGCTGTCTTGCTGAGACGCTTACTGGAAGGTACCGGTGTGACCGTGGACACGGTCGAGCGCTTCCAGGGTGGAGAGAGGGAGGTGATCGTCCTTTCGTTTGTCCGGTCGCACGGCAGCAATTTTGTCTTTGACGACCGCCGCTTCAATGTTGCCATGACCCGGGCCCGCAGAAAACTGGTGCTGGTGGCGCACCCCGATCTGTTTCGGAACACCAAGTACGAATGGATATGTGAATTTCAGGAGAGTCAGGACTGATCTGTGCTGGCTCCGACCGTTTAGCTCATTCCATCCAACCCGTAAACCTTTCACGGCTGGGCGGGTCCGTCATCCAGGAGGTATCGGGAAGTGGCAGTTCCTGCGCATCACGCACCGTCAGCCAACCCTGTTCCAGAGGCATCTGGCGCCGTTGGCCACGCCGCGTGATCCATGCCATCTTTTTGCGCTCCTCGCACAACTCGGCTAACTCGGCCGTCGCTACGGCATCCTGCTGTACGTAAGCGAGGACTTCCTTGTACCTGGCCGCCGCCCAGGCCGCAGGCGCTTCGGCTCCGCTCATGTCGGCGAGTTTGCCTGGGATTTCCATCCCTTCGGCAGCCTTCTGAAGGCTGACGGGATGACCCAGCACGCAGACGGCATGAAACAACATGTCGACATGATTCACGGCCAGAGCGATACACTCGGCACGCTTCGCAGACTCCTCGGCCAGCACGTCGAAGTCGAAGCCCGTACCGTTCCACGTGACGAGCGTGTAACCGTCACGGACATAGGCCACCAGGTCGTCAACCATTGCTCCGGATTCGGCCCCCGACATCTGAGGTGCCGGCTCACCGTTCGATGTTCGGCCGTACCAGGTCACGGTCTTTTTCGAGTCACTCATGCAAGCGGCCGCACAGCTGATTCCCAGCGGCCTGTAGGCGAGAATCTCCGTTGCATCATCGGGTAAGATCTTCGCCGTTTCGATGTCGAAGGAAAGGTAGCGGGTTTGGAATAAGCTCCGTGTCATGTTCTGGAAAAAGTCCGATCAGCCTTGCTGACTACGTCGATGATTTCATGTGCGTCTTCTCTATTTATCATCTTCATCCGCGGTTCACATCAGGTCCCGGCCGACTGATCCGCGTGAGGGGTCTCGACCGGGTGGCGCTGGAACCGAACCCTGCGAAGTCATGCCGTCTTTTAAACCACACGCGTACACGGCTGGGCAGACTTTCCCGCGCGTGTTCTTCCGTTTATTGTTCTGACTCCATACAGTACAATTTGTCCGAAACTTTGCGTACCTCGAACTGCCTCGAACAGGCTCGGACAGGACTGTTGCAGTGTCTTCCGAGGATTAGAGCTTTGCTAGACTGGAGCATCCTCGGCGAGGCCGCAAGGCATCGATTCCCGGTCGGAGGCTTTATTCCGATTCAGCAATGGAGAGACTTATGAAACGAATAATCGCGCTTGTTGCTCTCGGCGTTCTTGTGTTCACGACGCCAGGTTCTACTCTGGGTCAGAACGCGGAGCTTCGCAATCTGGAAATCTACTGGGTGGACGTCGAAGGCGGGCAGGCGACGCTGTTCGTGTCGCCGACCGGAGAGTCGCTGCTCTATGACACCGGATATCCGGATGAAGACCGCGATGCGATGCGGATATTTGCGGCGACCCAAGAGGCGGGTTTGACACGGATCGATCATGTCGTGACCAGCCATTGGCACGGAGACCATGTGGGTGGACTGGCCGCGCTCTCCGAGATGATCCCGATCGGCAGGTTCTACGATCATGGCGAGGGCGTCGAACCCTCAGACCAGGCAAGGCTGGACGCGTACAAGGTCGTAGCCGGCGACAGTCGGACGATCGTCAACGCCGGAGACACCATTCCTTTCGATGGCGTGCAGATGAGAGTGGTTGTTTCCGAAGGGCCGGTGATCGCTCGGCCGATCAATGGGGGCGGTCCCAACCCACTCTGCGCCAATGCCGTGCAGATGGGGCCGGCCGGACCCGAGAACCAGCGCATGGTCGGGCTGGCGCTCAACTACGGCGATTTCAAGTTCGTCAGCCTCGGTGATCTCGACTGGCAAAGAGAAATGGAACTGGCATGTCCCGTCAACAAACTCGGCACCGTCACGCTCTTTACGGTGAGCCGCCATGGCAGCCTCGATAACTCCGGGCCGCCGGCGATGCTCGGCGCGATCAGACCGCAAGTCGTGGTTGTGAACAACGGACCGCGAAAAGGCCTGGGTGCGCGCGACGACCGCGTGGCGACGATCACAGTCCCTGGCGTTCAACCCGACCCCTTTGAGCAAAATGCATACCTGAGGTTGGCGGGGACACCGGGAGTGGAAGACATCTGGCAGGGGCACTTGTCGCTGCTGGATAGCGATCCCAACCACAACACGTCTCCGGACATGATCGCGAATCTCGAAGAGGGTGCCCGAGACCAGGCGCATTGGATTCATGCCTCGGTCGGGGCTGACGGCAGGTTCACGCTGACGAACAGCCGGAACGGATTCAGCAAGACCTACATGTCGCGGAGGTAATCCCAATAGCCATAGCGGGGACCAGATGCCGCTATCGTCGTGCCGGGTTGAGGAAGCCCAGCACGGGGTATTACGTATTCACGCGTTCGCGGTAATCAATCAATATTCGGTTCAGGAATCTTCGGACAAAACTCAGCGACACACCTTCGAAAGTCGTTTTTCCCTTTCGTAAGGCCGAATTTTCGCTTTCGGTCCCCTGGACAGTACCCACCGTTCCATAATTAGAAAGCATGTTGCGATTAACCGAAGTCAAACTGCCACTCGACCATCCCGCAGGCAAAATCGAAGCGGCCATTCTAAAGCGGTTGGGCATTCGGGCCGACGATCTGGAGAAATACGTCATCTTCAAGCGAGGCGTGGATGCGCGCAAGCCGAACGCGATTCTGTTTGTCTATACGCTGGATGTGACCGTGCGCGAGGAAGAGGCGATCCTGGTGCGGTTCAAAAAAGACAGGCGTGTCAGCCTCGCACCCGATACCCGTTACCACTTCGTTGCCCGGGCACCGCTCGATTTATCGTCGCGCCCCCTCGTCGTGGGCATGGGACCGGCGGGTTTGTTCGCCGGCTTGATACTTGCCCAGACAGGCTTTCGCCCGCTGATTCTGGAACGTGGCAAGGTGGTGCGTGAGCGCACCAAGGATACCTTTGGGTTCTGGCGGAAGGGCGTGCTCCACCCCGAATCCAACGTACAGTTCGGCGAGGGTGGCGCCGGGACCTTCTCTGACGGCAAGTTGTACAGCCAAATCAAAGACCCCAAACATTACGGCAGAAAAGTGCTGGATGAATTCGTCAAGGCCGGCGCGCCGGAAGAAATTCTGTACGACAGCAAACCTCACATCGGGACCTTTCGTTTAGTCGCCATGGTGGAAAAGATGCGGGCCAGCATACAGGCCCTGGGCGGTGAGATTCGCTTCGAGAGCCGTGTGGACGATATCGATATCGTTGACGATCACGTTCGCGGCGTCGTGCTTGCCAGTGGCGAACATATTGCCGCCGATCATCTTGTCCTGGCACTCGGACACAGCGCGCGCGACACTTTCGAGATGCTCCTCCGGCGTGGTGTGTATATCGAAGCCAAACCCTTCTCCATCGGCTTTCGCATCGAGCATCCACAATCGCTGATCGACCACAATCGCTACGGAAGAAATGCGGGCAATCCCTTGCTCGGCGCAGCCGATTACAACCTGGTGCACCACGCCAGCAACGGGCGTTCGGTATACAGCTTCTGCATGTGCCCGGGCGGTACGGTGGTCGCCGCGGCGTCGGAACCGGGACGCGTGGTCACCAACGGCATGAGTCAGTATTCGCGCAAGGAGGCCAACGCCAACAGCGCCATCGTGGTGGGCATCTCGCCGGAAGACTACCGGGTCGCTTCGCCCGATCCGGACAGCCCGCTTGCCGGAGTGGAATTCCAGCGGCATTGGGAATCACGTGCTTATGAGCTGGGTGGCAGTAACTATCAGGCTCCCGGACAACTGCTCGGTGATTTCATGGCGGGCGAACCCTCATCGAAATCCGGCACGGTGGGGCCGTCCTATACTCCAGGTGTGCATTTCTGCGATCTGAGCACAGCCCTTCCCGACTACGCCATCGCTGCGATACGTGAAGCCCTGCCCGTCTTCGCAACAAAAATTAAAGGATTTGATTTGTCCGATGCCGTCCTGACTGCGGTGGAAACGCGCACCTCTTCGCCGATACGTATCGCCCGCAACGACAACGATTTCCAAAGCATCAACATCCACGGTCTCTACCCGACCGGGGAGGGCGCCGGCTATGCGGGCGGCATCCTGTCTGCAGCCGTGGACGGCCTCAAGGTTGGGGAAGCTGTCGCTTTGAGTATGACGTCTGTAAAGAAGTGAGAAATCAGATAGACCTCCCTCCCTCCGCACAGCCGCCCACCGCTGAACGATACCGAAGCTCTCAATGTTGGTAGACGCTTTGACAGGTGGTGCCGACCTGCACACCGCCTGATATCCGCTGTGCGAACCCTCATCGGGTCGTCATCTCTTCCAGTCCTGAGTGCAGATTGCTGAATCGGCAAACAAAAACCAAGATTCCTACTACATATTCCTAATGAAAGACTGAATTCCTGCCGATACCTTCAACATAAGCACGCATTTGCCCAAGACTGGGCAGGGTCGGTGGAAAGCAGCCGACCGGATTTTACCCGTCCAGAGAAGACGGGATTCTTTGCCACTTAAGTGTTTGAGTGGCTTGAAGGAGAATCAAAATGGGGAACGGAATAAATGGCATTGGAAACGGGGCGCCAGCCTCGTTGGCCAATGATCTGCTTACTGATTCGACAAGCGCGAATTCGGGAAAAGGCAAGGCGAATTCGGTGAACGCAAACGCAAACACCGATTCGACAAACAAACCATTGTCACTAAGAGAGTCGCGGAAGCAGGCAAGACAGGAACGGCGAGCGGAGCGACATGCCCAAAGAGCTGCTGCCAAGAAAGCGGGGAACGCAGCCGCCGATTCTGCTCGGGTGGACGCGAAGCAAGCCCGAAAAGCTGCGAGGGTAGCGGCGCGGCAAGCCAGCAAGGGTCGTCGGTCGGCGAAAAGAGTCGCCATGAATCGGGACACCGTCAAGCTGAGTGTTAGAGGCACGTCGACCCGGAGTCAAGGCCTTCAGGCTGAGGCTTCGAAGCCAGACGTCGTCACGTCCAAGTCTGACCCGGCGCAGAACGACTACTCAAGTATGAAAACCACGTTCAAGGCCAGTCTTTCGCCGAATTTCGTCGATTCGAACAACGCTTCCTTCGGTGTCACGAACCCGACGACAGCGCTACACACTCCCACGTCTGGTGTGAACTTTGCGCCAGCCGACAAAGGCTCCGCCAACGGTCCGGTACTCTCGGCACCGACCAGTGCGGCCGGAGCAGGAGACAATGGCTTTACAGGGTCGTTGAATCCTCCTGTCGATCCGTCGCGAAACAATTTAGGACAGCCCCAAAAGGGTCTGGGGGCCGCACCCAAGAACGGCAACGGTCTGGGTCAAGGCCTCGGTCAGGGTCCCGTTAAGGGTCCGGGCATCGGGAACAAGCCGAGTCCGGGTCTGGGAAACAAACCGGGTCAAGGCATCGGGAACGGACCGGGCCAGGGCAAGGGAAAAGGGAACATTAATTATTCGGGCGAAGATCCGACCGGCGGAGTCTTCAAGGGAACGATGGAGGCCTTTAAGGGGCAGCTCAATTCCTTCTACGAAAAAGGCCCTGAAAAATCCGAAGGTCCGAAGGGTCCGGGTAATAACGAAGGATCCGGTAAAGGTGAGGGTCCCGGTAAGGGTAAGGGTTACGGCAAGTGGCAGAGTTCGGGTGGAGGCTACGCGAACGCAAAGGCAGCTCAGCCGGCCAACAAGCCGTACAAGTTTGCCGAACGTGGGCCGAGCCCCGCTCAGCTCCTGAGGTACTCTGGGAATCTGACACAATCGGTCACCCGAGGTCCCGTCAATATGAATGCCCTGAAACTCAATGTTGAGGGTGCGGACACCGCCCCTGCTGCCTCAGCTTCCGGGCGAGTCAGCATCAAGCTGGATGACAACTATCTCGAGACGTTGTCCCGCATGAAGGCAGTTACAGGTGGCAATCAGGCGTCGTCTACAAATGAAAAGCTGAGAATTCCCAGCGTTCAGGAGTCGATGGCACAATTGTCGAAGTTCCACCGGGACGCATTTGGAGGCCAGGACGCGATCTTTACGGATCGGCCCTCGTTCTCCATTTCCGGATAGTTCGGAATTCGGTTCTTTAGCAGCAAACGGTTGGACACCCCGGGTGACTACACTGGGGTGTCCTTTTTTTATCGGGAACGGGGGAGCTTTTCCATGACGCGTAAACCGCAGGCTCCCCACTGGCCAATTCTAAAATAGCCGGTTAAGTTTTCCATCCAGTGAATACCACGTGGTGCGTTCCGCCTGTTCCGTTGCGGGTCTTGTGGGCCGAGATGCGGTGATGGTCGGAACGAAACCCGTTCCGCCGCAAACGAACGGGGAATTGCGGCGCGTCATACGCCGACCAGATCGAGACCCGGCCACCATCTCGAAGCGCCCGCCGGATGGCCTGCAGACCGCTGTCGGTGTAGAGCCATGCATTAGGTTCGGCGACTTGTGGCGAGGGACCGTTGTCGACATCGAGCATGATGGCATCGAACTCGTTGTTGGCCGCGCGAATTACCTTTGCCACATCGTCCTCGACCAGCTGAACGCGCGGATCGTCGAGCGGGTGATCTGCGAATGTTGCCAGCGGTCCGCGGTTCCACCGAACGACTTCAGGGACGAGCTCAACCTGCACGGCCGTGCCACCTTGAGGTAGCAGGTCGGGTGCCCCACGCAGTGTGTAGCCCATACCCAGGCCGCCAATCATGACTTTCGCACCCGCCCTGAGTTTCTCGCACACGACCCGGGCCAGCTCGACTTCGGAAAAGTGCATCCGTGTCCCCATCAAGGGCAGGTTGTCCGCTTTGATGACGAACTCGCCGTCATGTTCGACCAGTTCGAGGCGGGTGCCGTCGGGCGAGACGGTTTCTTCGATTGTGGTCCAGGGTTTCATAAGGGACTTTAGTTATCGGTGTAAATCCGGGTCATTGTCAACTCGAGCTGACGCCGCTGGTCGTTTCCCTTCACGGTGACGTTCAGGATCTATTCCGATTTGGAAGAGGTAGGCTGAAACCGATTCCTCACCGACAGTTGCGGGCGTGTTCTTTCCCGACGTGGAAATCGGTTGCCTAAGCGTGATCGATTGAACTCGGTAATCTTCAGTGAAGGTATGGTTTGCCGATACATCGGCTGAACAGATCGGGTTCCTCAAGGTTTAGGTTGGGTAGAAGTAGCTGAAGCGTTTCCTCTGCTACCGGGAAAGGTCGAGGGACGTTGCCCAAAGGAGCCCGCGCAGGAGCAGGTCATACGTCTCTGTCTACCGCTGAAATCGATACTCAAGTCCTGCCAAAGCATCTTCGCGGACATTGAGAATTTCACACTCTGGGCAGAACCAGCCGAGTCTGTCGAGTCATCCCCTGAAACTAACAACTCAGAACTGAGGCGGTGGGGCGAGTCGCTGTCGAGGCGTCGTCGGAGTCCTTTCAACACCTGCGATATCGTGACTCCAGACGGCGTGGCTTACGATTTCGGGTGGGTAACGGTGCCTGATGTGGAGAGATCGATGGGTCTTCATCCCGGCAGTGTGGCACCTAGGGAATTAACCTGACAATGCCCGCAGATTTTACCTATACTCTGCAGGGTGACACGTAGTTCCCGTGATCGATCGAACCGGCTTGCACTGGAGGGCCTTGTGAAAATACGGTCGCTTGCTCGATGGGTTGTCAGGCTTGGCGCGGTCGTCCTGTTGGCGTCTGGCGCGGCTTCTGCCGAAGAAGTGCGCGTGATGATTTCTGCCGGTTTTTACGGAGTGTATGCCGAGCTGGGCCCGGCGTTTGAGCGCGCGACCGGCCACCGCCTGATCACGACCCGCGGCCCGTCGATGGGCGACTCTCCCGAGGCCATTTCCACCCGCCTTGCGCGTGGCGAGACTGCGGACGTCGTGATCCTGGACGGAGGATCCGCCGACGAGCTTGCCGAACGAGGATTCGTGCGCGCAGGCAGCAAGATCGACCTCGCGAAGTCACAGATCGGCATGGTCGTGAGCGCTGGGGCCGCGACGCCGGATATCGGCAGCGTCGAGGCGTTCCGGCGAACGCTGCTCGCCGCTCAGTCCATCGGCTACTCGGACAGCGGCAGCGGCACCTATCTCTCGACGGTCCTGTTCGCGGAGCTGGGCGTTGCGGACCAGGTACTGGGCAAGGGTCGAAAGGTACGCGGGCCGCCGTCCGGGGAACCTGTGGCAGCGGTGGTTGCACGTGGCGAGGTGGAGATCGGTTTTCAGCAGGTCAGTGAACTCATACACGTCCCCGGCGTGACCTTCGTCGGTGCGATTCCGGCCGAACTTCAGCCCGGATTCACTTTCGCCGGTGCTATCACGGGTTCAGCCCAACAGCCGGACGCGGCGCTTGCGCTGCTGCAGTTCCTCGCATCGCCCGAAGCGGCCCCGACGATCCTGGAGCACGGGCTGACGCCACCTGATCGACAGTAGCTGAAACGGGTGGTGGTTCCCACTCGAAACAAGTTGTGGACGACGCCTTGAACATGGAGAAACGACCAGATCAACGTCGTCCTGAATTTCTTTGAAGGACCGAAGGAACGGGTTCCCGTCCCGTAAAACCTTGAAATCCGTTCTCGAGTCCTGATAAATCATCTTCTCGGACCTTGAGAATTGGACACGCTATCACCTGCTTGCGGCGGTCATAAGGTGGTACAAGCAAGGCCATGAAAACCATCATTAGATTTTTCGCGGTGCTTTTGTTGGCGGTAATGCTGTGGGGGCCGGTACCGGTCACGGGCCAGGCCCCGCCGTCCGCGCTTGTCAACCAGGGGGCAGAGGAAACGGTGGAGGCGGCCCGAGCGGCTTCCCCGCGAACGTCGGAAGAGACGTTTGCGTACTTCGAGGATGAAGTCGACGAGGCGCTCGCAAGAGCAATCCAACGTGTCTGGGATCCCACCCGGCCTCGAGGAAGCTCCCCACGTACCCCGTGGGGCGACCCGGACCTGCGGGGATACTGGTCGAACATTGCCTATACGCCCTTGGAACGACCCGACGAGCTCGCAGAGAAGCCGCTGTACACGAAAGAAGAAGCGATCGAGGCGTTCCAGGGATACGTCACCAGGGATGCATCTGTCGATCCGGCAACGGTGCATTATGATTGGACGGAGTTCGGGATGGACATCTGGCAAAGCCCGGTTCGACCGAACCTCCGCACGGCGCTGATCGTGGATCCGCCGGACGGGAAGCTTCCCGCTCTGACGCCGCAGGGGAGGAATCGCTTACAGGCACAGGCGAGGGTTGACACACTAGAATCCCGGAGCCTGTACGAGCGTTGCATTACCGGGAGCCAGGGACCGCCAAGGATTCCTGGCAGACAGCAAACCGGTGAGTCTCAGATCGTCCAGACGCCGGACCACGTGGTACTCACCATGCAGTCGAATAGTGATGTGCGCATCATCCCCCTGGATGGACGCCCGCGCCCTCCAGACAGCATTCGAGCTTGGTTGGGCGATGCACGCGGCCGCTGGGAGGGTGATACGCTCGTCGTTGAGACGACGAACTTCCATGAGGAGCGCAAGTGGAGAGGAGCTGCGGGCAACCTGCACCTCGAGGAACGCTTCACACGAATCGACGAAGCCACACTTCTTTACGAAATCACGGTCACCGATCCGACGACGTGGGAAGCACCATGGACAGTGGAGGTTCCCTGGCCGAAATTGGAACCGCCGGGGCTGTTTGAGTTCGCGTGCCACGAGCAGAATTATGGCATCATTAACGTCATGCGAGGCGTACAGGCTCGGGCAGCCGAATACGAAGCGGAGTTGGCGAGGTGATCCACAAGGAAACCTACAAATCTTTGAATGGCCCAGAGCCGAAGAGTCGGACTTTATGGGCAACGGGAGCCACCATGCGGAATGCAATCACGATAGTTTGCACGGTTGTCGCGGGTGCTGCGTTACTGTTCTCAGCGCCGGTTGCGGCACATCATTCGTTTGCAGCAGCGTACGACGAGAGTAAGCCGGTAAACCTGCAGGGAGTAGTCACTCAGGTGGAATTGGTCAACCCGCACTCCTGGATCTGGATGGATGTGACCCACGAAGACGGTACCGTGACCAACTGGGGGCTGGAAGGGGGTCCACCGATTAACCTCTTCAGGAACGGTGTGACGAAGAATACCTTGCCGGTAGGGTCCGAGATCACGGTCTTTGCGTATCAGGCCAAGAGTGGAGAAAGCAAAGGCGTCGCGGTGTTCTTCGAGTATCTGGATGGACGAAAGGTGTTCATGGGCGGTTCTGCCCCGGGCGCTGATGGTAATCCAAGCCCTCGTACTCGGTAGAGTTCAAGCCGGAAAAGGTCAACCCGTTTTGGGTCGGTGAGGGCAGTGTCAACTTGGGCCTTAACTGACAGGCTCGCCCCATGAAATCCACCAAATCTCGCTATAACGGTTGCTGAATTCCATTCTCAACTCCTGACAAATGATCTTCTCGGACCTTGAGAACCCCTGTTTTTGCACCTTTGTCAACGTCCGACAAGGTTTAACAGGCGTTGAGAATTTGATAGCACCTAACTTCCTGCCTTAGAATCTTTTACCGACTTTTTCACGGTTCTTTCAGCGACAAACCAAAACGATGGAATCTGTCACACAACTTGGTCCCCTCGGTAAAGGGAGTATGGGAGAGGTCTACCGTGCCACCGACACCAGCCTAAATCGACAAGTCGCCATCAAGGTGCTCCCCACCGAATTCGCCCAGGACAGTGAACGTCTGGCCCGTTTCGAGCGCGAGGCGAAATCCCTGGCGACATTGCACCACCCGAACATCGCCCAGATATTCGGATTTGAGAAGTCCACGGGTGTCCATGCCCTCGTGATGGAGTTGGTGGAGGGACCGACGCTTGCCGACCGTATCACCCAGGGTGCCATCCCGGTTCTAAACATCGCGCTCGGCATGCGCAAGCGTGAGGTGGCCCAACGACCAGCCTTTTGGTCGTCTGCATCGGGTTCGAACGAGCACCTTGAATTGTCGCGAGGACTAATGCGAAGGGATGATAGGATGCACTATGATCCCGATGGAGAGTATTTTCGAGCCGCTCACTGCCGACCAGCCAAGCAGCAGAATGATGACTGGGTTGGTAGTGCGCGGTTGTTATGTAACGTAAGATCACCACGGAGGAATGAGTGATGAAATTAATGCTCAAGAGTTCGAGGCTCCTCGCACTCGGTGCCCTCGTTGGAGTCGTCTCGATTGCAGGGTGTGCCACGCAGGAGACCTCAGGAGAGGACGCCAGTACCGCGACCACCACGCAACAGGGCTTGGTCCATGACGGGCAGGAGCTATTCGGCCATTACTCCCAGCCCCAGCCGTTCCCGCAGGGTTTGCCCGACGACGACCATTCACACGACGGATGGACCTGGGGGTCCATGGCTGCGGTCTTCGCGGAGAGCTCGGACAGGATTTGGATCGCCATGAGGGGTGAGCTGCCCCTTTCGCCTGGCAACGAACCGTGGACTCCATACGCTCTGATGGAGCCCTCTGTGGGGAATGCCTCGCCCAACGACGACAACGGGACGCGTGGATATGAGAGACGCTACCTGCATACCATGATCGCCGTGAATTCCCAGGGAGAGCTGGTTGAGCACTGGCCACAACATGACCAGCTCTTCGACGTACGTGGAGGGCGCGGACCCCACAAGATCAAGATGAGTCCGTACGATCCCGCGAAGAACATCTGGGTCATCGACGACCTCCTACACCAGATCCACAAGTTCTCCTATGACGGCGAGCTGTTGCTCACGCACGGAGAGCAACTCGTACCCGGACGGGGGCCGAACAACTTCGCCCGCCCGACGGACATCGCGTGGCTGCCAGACGGAACCTACTTCATCAGTGATGGCTACGACGGAACCCGCGTCGCGAAGTTCGACGCCAACGACAACTTCATCATGGATTGGGGCCAAGCGCCCGTCGACCCCGCGAATCCGGGCCCCTACGAATTCGATACCGTCCATGCCATCACAATCAGCCAAGAGAGGCTGCTCTACGTTTCGGACCGGGCGCACGCTCGAATCCAAGTATTCGACGAGAACGGGGAATTCCAGTTCATGTTCCCGACCGGCCCGCGGGGGCATTCCCTCCCCTACGCGATCGAGGTCCTGAGCGATCCCTCAGGAGAGGAATTCCTTTGGGTTGCGGATGGTGGGATTGGTCGAATGCTGAAATTCGATCTGCAGGGGAATTTCCTATACGCTTGGGGTATCCCGGGCGGAGAGGATGGCTACTTCAATGGGCCGCACTCAATCACGACCGACGAGAACGGCAACCTGTATATTGCCGAGGTATTCAACGGCCGGGTCCAGAAGTTCGAGCCCCTGCCGGGAGCCGACCCTGCGAAGATCTTGGGACAGCAACGGCGTGAGTTTAACTGAAGGCCGGATCAGCTAGTGTACCCCGCTCGAAGTAATGTAACTAAAATAGCTTTCCAACGTCCAATAGAGAATGAGGAAAGCACCGACCATTGAATTGGATGACAAGCAGCGGATGGAGTTGGAGCGACTGAGTCGAAGCCGGAGTACATCGGTCCGGTTGGCGGAACGATCCCGAATTGTATTACTGGCCGCTGAAGGTCGGAACAATTATGAGATCGCCGCCCGCTTGGAGATCACGCGCCAGAAAGCGGGCCGCTGGCGCAATCGTTTTGTGGAACAGGGCTTGGCTGGGATCGAAAAGGATGCGCCGCGAAGCGGACGGATTCCCACGATCAGTCGCCGGAAGCGAGCCCGGATCGTCAAGAAGACACTGGAAGAGAAGCCCCCGAACGCGACGCACTGGAGTCGGGCCTCGATGGCGAAGGCCGTTGGCGTGAGCGAGTCCACGGTCGGGAAAATCTGGCGGGTCCATGGACTGAAGCCTCATCTGTCACGAACCTTCAAACTATCCAACGACAAACGATTCGCCGAAAAGCTGGAGGATGTGGTCGGTCTGTATCTGAGCCCACCGGAAAACGCCATTGTCTTGTCCTGCGATGAGAAGAGCCAGATGCAGGCCCTGGACCGCACGCAACCCGGGTTACCTCTGAAGAAGGGGCGGTGTGGCACCATGACCCACGATTACAAACGTAACGGGACAACCACGCTTTTCGCCGCGCTCAACATCCTGGACGGTTCGGTCATCGGAACCTGCATGCCAAAGCATCGCCATCAGGAATGGATCCGGTTTCTGAATCAGATCAAACGCGCCATGCCGAAAGATAAGGAGATCCACATTATTTGCGACAACTATGCGACTCACAAACATCAGAAAGTCGTCAACTGGCTCAAGCGTAACAAGCGTTTTCATGTGCACTTCACGCCAACCAGTGCGTCGTGGCTCAACATGGTCGAGCGCTTTTTCCGGGATCTGTCCGAGCAACGACTCCGGCGTGGCGTTTTCCGCTCGGTCCCCGAGTTGATCCAGGCCGTGGAGGACTACCTCGCTCGTCACAATGAAGACCCGAAACCCTTCATCTGGACTGCAACGGCTTCCGACATCCTTGCTAAAGTCCAGCGCGGCCGGCGAAATCTTGATAAGTTACAGTCTGTTTAACGGGGACCACTAGGAGCAACGTGAGGGGTTCCGGACAACCGGGGCTCCTCGCGTTGCATCATGGACCTATCTTCGGTCTTCGAAGGAATATGCAGTCCCCGATCGTTACCCGTCGCTCCTGCGACTGTAGCTGAAACAACGCCAGGGGCCTTCCCCCTCCGCGACCTGGCGCCTCACCATCTCAGTCTAGAATCCCATCGCACGTGCGAACGCTTTGCGAAGGCCTGTCGGGGAAAAGTGGCGTATTGTCAAGTTTAGGTGTTTGGTGGCGTTCTCGACACCCTTTGCCACCTCTGAGTCATCGATTCCTGGTCTCGGCCCCATCAGAATCCGTCCCCAAAACGGTTGGATTTGCTCAACCTGACACAGTACCGTTACGCCAGCCAATACCAGGGCGTTTGAATCGCCTACACTGCGGCTGGTGTGAGTCAGAACCACCCGGCGGGCGTTAGTCTGTTTGGCCACGCTCTGCCAGCAATTTCTCATACCCCTCATCGTCGAGGTGAGTGACTGCGATCCAGGCATGGGACATTTCGTCGCCCGTGCGGCTACCGTCAAAAACCCACTGATCCGGGTCAGGATTGTTCGGGTTCTTGGCAGTATTGTCATACCACTGCTTGATCACCAGTACTGCACCAGCGGGCAACAATGGAGACACAGCAGGATCGTAGATGTGGCTGTGGTGCCAAGTGGCGCTCCAGTTGGAAACCTGGCTGATCTGCTCAGTAAGGCCGGTCGACGGATAGAACACTTCCAGAGACGCCGCGTTCATACGCAGGTGACCGTGAGGCTGAAAGCTATCGATACGAACTGGATGGTCGAAAGAGTGGAGTCCTTGGGTCATGACATGGCCATGGGGAGGGATGACCAACTCACCATTATTGATCCGTGCGGTTCGGGTTCGCATCCACGTCGAACGGATTCGATGCAATGAGGTCAGTTGCTGTTGGGCCAGCGTCTTGATCGGGACCGGATGAATATCGCTGTCACGATAGGCTTCCAACAACCCCTTCACATCCGTACGGTCGGTCTTGTTGCGCCTGACGTAGGGCGTCACATACTGCGGCGAGATCAGAACGACCGTGTGTCCCAGTTCCCGTATTTGCCGACCCCAGTAATGGGCGGATCCGCAGGCTTCCATCACCACGGTCGCCAGCTCCTGGTTCGCAAAGAACCCCAGAAACTTTGCCCGACTTAAACGATAGGTTTTCTCTACATGACCGGGGCGATCTGAAACACCAATTTGGAAAACATTCTTTGCCAGATCCACTGCAATCGTCTTATCCTTCATCTCGGACTCCTTTTTGTTCACACGTACGCGTGTTTCGCCCGCTTTATTGCGAGGCCCAAAATGACTGTGGCACTTCGATGCCGATTCAGTCATCAAAGAGGAGTCCATACCATCAATAAATCATCTTGTCGGACATTAGAGAACCCTCGTATTTAGGCCTTTTCTCACTGTCCGACAATGTCGGTTCTCAGGACTTGAGAATTTGATAGCGCCCAACTGACTCCTCTAGTATCTTTTACCGAGTTTTTTACGGTTCTTTCGGCTACACACTTTAAACATAGAATCCGGCACGACGCTCGCCCACTAGGAGATCCTGTCGGTTCTCGGCAAAGGACGATGGGAGAAATGTGGCGTACGCAGATTAAGATGTTCGAGCGTGAGGTCGCGATCAAGACCCTACCTCGAGAGGTCGCCCGGGTTGTTGCCAATCGGGGCTGGATTTCAGGAGACGACGACGCGACAATGCTTATTCATTGGAAGGAGTCGGCGACAACGAAGACAGCCCCGTTTTGCCGCAACCGTTTGGGCGCAGGGGGGGGGCGCAGGATTTGTCCCTCGTCGGTCGCGATGCAAAGACAGCGCCAGCGGCCTCGGTTTCAGGCCTCGGTGCCCGCTCCTCACTTCGCGCCTGCAACCCGAAGGCCCCTGCGCGCGGTCCTCGAGACTTCTGCTACGGGCTGCTAGGGTCCGAAATGCTCGAATGGTGAATTAGCCGGGAGGTAGCAGTTCATGGGAAAGAAGCGAAAAGAGTCTATCGGCCGACGCAGTTTCCTGAAAGGTGCAGCGGGAGGCGGAGCGGCGCTTGTTGCGACTGCCCCCTAGCTGGCGCGCAGTCTGGGCCCGGCCCCACGTCGGCGGAGCCGCGTGAAGGGGACGCGACGGCAGGCGGCCGGCCGGGGTCCGACTTCATGATGGACGTCATAAAACCCCTCGGGTTTGAGTACATGTCGATCAATCCCCATTCCAGCTCCCGTGGTCTACAGGAATCCATCATCAACTACAGTGGAAACCGCGATCCGGAACTGATCACCTGCCTCCACGAAGAGGCGGCCGTCGCCATGGCGCATGGATATTTCAAAATTGAAGGCAAACCGATGGCTGCGCTGATATACGGATCAGTCGGTTTGCAGCATGCCTCAATGGCGGTCTACAGCGCGTTTTGCGACCGCGTGCCGATTTACCTGATGATGGGCAACGAATTGGAGAATCCCAATTCAAGAAGCGTGCAGGATCCTGCGGCGATGGTGCGCGACTTTACCAAATGGGACGATGCACCTGTCTCGCTCGATCAATTTGCCAATTCTGCGGTGCGCGCCTATGCCATCGCAATGACCCCGCCGACAATGCCTGTTGTATTGTCGGTAGACGAGCGTTTGCAGGAAAATCGGATTCCCAGAGGCACCCGTTTGCGCGTCCCGAAGCTCACTCTGAATGCTCCGGCCCAGGGCGATGCCACCGCTGTGGCCGAGGTTGCGCGCCTGCTGGTCAACGCTGAGTTTCCGGTCTTGGCCGTCGAGCGCGCTGCGCGAACCGAAGCCGGTCTCAGCTATATCGTCGAATTGGCGGAACTCCTGCAGGCCGGGGTCGTGGACACGATCCAGCGCATGAATTTCCCCTCGCGCCATCCCCTCAGCCAGGACAGCGGTGTGTTTGGCAGTGCGGACGTCGTCCTGGCGCTTGAGCACCCGCGACTTTCGCGGTCGAGCCTGATGCAGGATGCAACGCTGCTCAGCATCAGCTCACATGACCTTTTCACGCGGAGCAACTACTGGGATTTCGGAAGCTACCAGGAAGCGGATGTGGCGATCGCAGCCGATGCGGAGGCCACGCTTCCACTCCTGATCGAAGAGGTCAAGCGCCGGGTTACCGGCGATCGACAACGCGTGTTCGAAGCGCGTCGCGCGACGCTGGAGGATCGGTTCCAGCGTGCCCTCGAGCGAAACCGGCGGCTCGCGGCCTCGGGCTGGAACGGCAGTCCGATCAGCACCGCCCGTGTCGCGGCCGAACTCTGGGCCCAGATCAAGAACAAGGACTGGTCCCTGGTTTCCCGAAGTGATGGAATGAACGAGTGGGCATGGAAGCTCTGGGATTTCCAGAAGTATCATCACCACATCGGTCAGTCCGGCTCGGTCGGCGTAGGCTACAGCAACCCGGCTTCGGTGGGCGCCGCACTGGCAAACCGTAAGCACGGACGTCTGAGCATCAACCTGCAAAACGACGGCGACCTTATGTTTCTCCCCGGGACCTTATGGACCGCTGCGCATCACAAGATTCCGATGTTGACCGTCATGCACAACAACCGGGCGTACAACCGGGAAGTGATGTGGGTCGCGCGCACGGCCGCCGAGCGGGAGCGCGACGTCACCCGATCCGACATCGGCAACTCCATTGACAATCCCAACATTGACTATGCCAAACTCGCCGAAAGCATGGGATGGTACGCCGAGGGTCCGATAGAAAATCCCGCGGACCTGGGACCGGCCATTCGCCGGGCCCTTGCGGTTGTCGAGCGGGGCGAGCCTGCGTTGCTGGACACGATCACGCAACCCATCTAGGAGGTTCCTGTGAGTCGTTTACTTATGGATCGCTGGTCGGTCAAACCGCCTTCCTGGGCCCTGGGCGTGGCGGTGCTGCTGCTTGTCGTCCCGGTGGGGTGGGTCGAGGCCGAGCAGTCGCCGGCCGCGGTTGACGCCGCGCCCGGAGGAAACGTCGAAGACGGAAAGCGGAGCCTGACGACCTATACCTGCTCCTCCTGCCACGGTTATTCAGGCCACGGCGGGGTCGACGTAGGCGCTCCCCGCATCGCCACGACTTCAATGTCCCTTGCCGACTTTACGCAATACGTGCGGCAGGCCAGCGGTTCTTCAATGCCTCGGTTTAGGGCCGAAATCTTACCCGACACGGTGCTGGCGGATATTTACGCTTTTCTGAAATCCATCCCACCGCCACCCGATTCCAGGAGCATTCCTCTGCTGAATGATCTGTAACGAGGGCCTCAACTTTCCCGGGTCAAGTCCTCGCAAATCATCTTCTCGGACATTGAAACCCCATTTTCAGGGCCTTTTCTCAGTGTCCGACAATGTCATTCGGATCAACCGGTCGATGCAACACAAGCATTAAATGTTTCTGCCGGAGTTGCGAACTCCAAGGTCTTGCGTGGCCGCTCGTTGAGCTGCCGTGCAACCGCGTCCAGATGCTCCTGTGAGTGTACTGAGAGATTCGTCCTTTTTGGGAAGTAGTATCGCAGCAGACCATTCGTGTTTTCATTCGATCCGCCTTGCCATGGACTCCGCGGGTCGCAAAAGTACACGGTAATGTCGGTGGCCAGAGTGAACCGTTTGTGCTCGGCCATCTCCGGACCGCGGTCCCGGGTCAGCGACCTGTAGAGTTCGGTTGGCAGCTTCTTCGCCTGTCGGATCAGTGCCGAAACGACTGTCTCTGTAACGGACAGCTTCACCAACATGAGGTAAGACAAATGACGTTCGACCAGCGTTGCGATGTGGGTGTTCCTCGCCGATAGCAGATCCCCTTCCCAGTGTCCCGGTAGGGCCCGGCGATCGCGACCTACTTGGTCCCGAGATCGAATCAGATGTATTGAGGCCGCGGCTGCTTGACCGGCGGGACCTGAAGCTCGGGCATCGGCTTTGCGGCAAAGATCCAACGGCACGGTTTCGCAATCAACTTCGCCCATCGGCGCCCGCGGCTGCGAGCGCTGTCGGTGGCGAGCCCCGTATTCGCGTACATCTGGGGGAACAGTAAGGAGATCAGAATGTAGGCCAGTCGATCGCGCAGCTTGTTCGTGACCCGCGAGCGCTTCCACACGTTCGACAGGTTATAGAACTCTTTCCAAACCGCCTGCGTTTTCGTCCGGATCTCATACGGCGTCATCGTTGGATGCGGAATGTAGAGCTTGGGACGTTTGTTCGGTGGGATAAGCCAGAACCGGTTCAGCGGGATCCCGTCCACCGTCTCTTTGGCCTGATCGATCTCGCTCTCCCACTTATTGAAATCGACTGTACCGGGAAACGGCGTCAGGGTAACGAACTGAGCGAAATCGATCCCTGCCTTGGCAGCGAGATCGGCGGTCGCGTCGAACGTGTCGTCGCGATCCGTCGAAAGCCCAAAAATGAACGAGCCGAGGATGTGGACGTCGTGGTCGACAAACTTGCGGAGCCGCTTGACGAGATCGTCTCCCGCGACGTTGAAATCCTTGAATACGGCCTTCAGACCTTCTTCCGTCACCGACTCGACGCCGACGAGAGCGCCTTTCACGTTCGCGCGTTTCATCGCATCGAGATACTCGTCATCGTCCGCGGCTTCCATCGTGATCTGCGTCAAAAAGACCATGTCCTGCGGAAGCTCAGCGAGGCGATCCAAGAGCTCAAAACGCTCCGCACGGATAGCTTTTAACTCTTCCACGCGAGCGCCGGAACGACGCTCCTCGAGCTCGATGTCTTGCTGCGTGACCGGGTAAAAGTTGTCGTCGGCGAGAAGTATGAAACGAAATCCTTTCCGTCGCAGCTCGACGACCTCCTGGACAACGGCGTCCGAGGCGTGCTGTCGAGGCCTTTGGCCGTCGGTGCGCCAGACCGAGCAGAAGGAGCAATGTTTCGGGCAACCGCGCACGGTCTGCACCGAGGCGATCATGTAGCTCTCTGACGGCATCAAATCCCACCGCGCAGGAAGGAAGGAGTCCCCTTCGATGCGGCCGCCGTCGTAGATCCGTTCCGGCTCGCCCTTTTCAATATCTTTGAGAACCTGACTCCAGATGTTGTCGCCGTCGCCCTTCACGACCGCGGTCGCGCCGCCATTCTCGAACGCTTCTTCCGGATAGAGCGTCACATGCGAACCGCCGAAGACGACATGCGCACCACGCTCGCGCGCCTTTTGCCCGACCTCGTAGCCTCGCAGCGCGTTCAACGTGTGGATACCGATGCCCACGACGTCGCCCGGCTGGATCTTGGAATAGTCCATCGGATCGAGCGTCTCATCTACGATAATCGGCGTTCCGAAACGAGCCGGTGTCGCGCACGCGATCACGTAGAGCCAGCGAGGAACGATGATACCGATACCGAAGGAGGTGTCGCTTGGGTTTATCAAATGTACGCTCATGCCGTCTCCATAATGTAGCTTGAAAACCGGACTGGGATCCAGCCAAGCAAAGCGGAGAATATAGGAGCACCGCTCCACTGTCAACGTCATGTGAGAGGGCAGGATCGGGCTCGATGAAAGACGAATAACAGATCTAAGCCCCTCTCGCGCTGGACGAAGTTGATCCCATTCCACCCACGTCTCTTCCCAATGTCCCGATAGCACTTCGGGCACCCAACCTACAATCCAGTAGACTCATCATAATGTCCCTCTCCATCCATGTCGATGCTTACTCAGGCTATCGGGCTGTAGATGACCGTGAAAAATATTCTCAAGTCCTGACAAATCATCTTCGCGGACATTGAAAATCGGCCTAAATACGAGCGTTGACCTTCTGATTGCTTACAACTCCCTCCCTTAGTATTCTTTACGGAGTTTCTCGCAGTTATTTCAGCGACACACTCTAAACATGGAATCCGGCACCAAACTGGGTCACTACGAAGTCCTCAGCCTCCTTAGGTTTGACCCTGCGGTTAGGAGTTGCGAACTGGCCTCCGGAGATAATCGTGCGCTGGAAAGGCTCAGCCGGAGGCAGATGGATCTATACTCACGAGCCGGAAGGGAGAAAACTAAATCCGGCTGAAAGGAAAGCACCATGACATTGCGCATGCCCATGCTGAGTACGGTCCTGCTGGCGCTGCTGCTGGGAATCGCCGTCAGCGGCGAGTGGTCTGCGATGAAGGCGCAGAGCGCCTTCTCGCTCACACCGGTCGGCCCCGACCTCTACTTCTACTACACGGGTGGAGCTTCCAACTCCACCGTGCTGATCACCGAGGAAGGGGTACTGATCGTCGACTCCCAGGGAAATCGGCGCGCCGCCGAAGCGCTGCTGGCGGAGATCCGCAAGAAAACGGCCGACCCTATCAAATGGGTCGTCAACGGGCAAGACCACGGCGACCACTATCTCGGCAACGCTGTTTTTAAGCGCGAAGGCGCGGCCATCGTGGCGGAGGCCGAGACGGCTCGCATCATCGCGAGGAATTACGAGTACGAACTCGAGTGGCGCGGTCTGGATCCGCTCGAGGCCGGAGAACATGTGATCCCCGAGGTCACGTTCGAGGAACGAATGGTCATCCGCTTGGGCGGGCGCGAGGTCATCCTCCTTCACATCGGTGCGGGGCAGAATCCCGGCGATACGGTCGTGTTGTTTCCCCACGCGCGCGCCGCCTACTCCTCGGGTGCGTTCGCGCCGAAGTCGTGGTCCAGCACCGCCTACGCCTCGTCCGTGGAGAGCTGGATTGACGTGCTGGAGAAGATCAAAGCGCTAGACGTGGACACCTACCTGCCGGGTCACGCCCACAGGGTCACCGACCGGGCCGAGATCGACGAGGAGATTGTGTTGCTGCGCGAGATCCAGGCCGCCGTGGAAGACGCCATTGCGCAGGGTCTGACCGCAGAAGAGACCGCCCAGGCGCTGACTTTCGAGCGGTACGCAAACTGGAGGGGTGCCGCGCGGCGCGAACGGAACCTCCGGAACCTCCATTACCTGCTCTCGACCGGCCGGCCGATCTACTTCGACTACCTGGACGGCCGCACGACCATCAAGCCGTATTAGAGTTTGATCTTGCGTGCGGATAAGCGGTGTAAGCAGGGGCTGACGACTATGGCAGCGCTGACAGTGTCGTAGTACGATCGGCCAGAACTGGTTTGAAGAACTGAAGCTACGGGTGCCGGTTCCTTGATTCTCGGGGTCAAGTCCTGATAAATCTTCTCGGACGTTGAGAAACCTTTCTTCAACCGGTCGGTTTCGGAGTTGCACGTTGACGAGCTTCGCAAAAAGCCTTCAGGCCTGCGTTCTCTTCTTCAAGGGAGCGTCTCACGGGGGACCTGAGGAGCGGTCCGAGCAGGGTCGCAACAAGACCCAACATTTCGATCCGAAGCACGCTCTGCACGCTGCTGCCGGAGGGGTTCACTGCGTGCGTCGCCACTATATGAATACCCCATAGGCGGCCTTCCCACGTAAACATCTTGCCTGGATTGAAGGCAGTGACCCGCCACCGGATTCGAGGAAGTCCGCGCTGCTTGATCGAGGCTGTACTCCCGTGTCCAAAGGGGCCCTTGTCGAGCTGACTGATCGACTCCACGAAAGGGGACCATTCGCCTCATCTTTCAATATCTTCAGTGGCGGTCCAGACGACTTCTGGGGAGGCATCGATGTAAATGACGTTTTCAAGCCTCATTCTTGTGCTGAGCAGTTTGCCACAGATTTGTCGTGGAGGCCGGAAACGTGAACGAGCTTCTGCGATTGATCTCAGCGTCTCTAAATCCTGCTCGCGACGGACGCTTTCTCGCGCTGGAATCTACCGAGACAGAGACGACGGCGAAAGGCTCCACTTTATCGCTGTGCTAACCTGGTTTGAAGAACTCAAGGAGCGGGTGCCGGTTCCCTGATTTTCCGGGTCAAGTCCTGAGAAATCATCTTGTCGGACGTTGAGAATCGGCAAATTACTGAGGTTTTTCAACGTCCGTATGTCGTTTCTCAGAACTTGAGACTTTTCTTGCGCAAAAATTCAGACTTGAGCGAGGCATTCGGGCAGCCTCACTAGCAAAATATTTAAGCAATCAAGAAGACTTTACCGCGGGTGAAATGGCCCGTGCTCTGTTGGACTTCATACTCAAGGAGACGTAGACGCCAATGTCGAGATTCACAGAACGCATGATTCGCGCTGCGAAGTTAGATGTGAACCTTTATGAAGAGGTGGAAGCCGATAAGACGACCATGGGCCAGGCGATGGGCGTGGTGGTGTTGTCTTCTCTTGCCGCCGGCATCGGCAGTATATCCACGGGTGGCAGAAATTTAATTCTCGTGACCATTGCCGCTTTAGTGGGATGGTATATCTGGGCTTATCTCACTTATTTTATCGGCACCAAATTTCTGCCCGAAACGCAAACAAAGGCCGATTACGGAGAACTGTTAAGAACGATCGGATTTTCTAGCTCGCCGGGGCTGATACGGATTTTGGGAATCATTCCAGGGTTCACCAATTTAGTCTTCTCGGTGGCCGGAATATGGATGCTCATTGCGATGGTCATTGCGGTGCGTCAGGCATTGGACTATACAAGCACCCTGCGAGCGGTGGGTGTGTGCTTGATCGGCTGGATCATTCAGAGCATCTTTGTAGGGCTCTTATTGTTGTTTGCGCAGGGTGGCGCTTGAAAAACCCGCTGATACCTCCGTCTACGCTTCGAGCGCAACCTCACGATGCCGCCCGCAAGACTCGACGAGGCCAGAATGGATTCGCTACATCCTTTTCTGTACGGCACTTTCATCCCCTACAACATGCCGGTTTATCCCGGCGCTTTCCCTGATAAATTATCTTCTCGGCGGTTGAGAAATCCACCAGGGGGTTAAGTGGCCCCCCTCAGGAATCTCACCCAAGGAGACGACCTAGTCGAGGTGAAAGCGAAGAAAGAGACGACCCCGGACGTTCGCGTCTGGTGTCAACACTGTCGCGTTCGAATCTCACCCAATGAAGACCAGGTTGCTGCCGGTAACAAGGTCTACCATAGGCAGTGCTTTCCCAAGCGGCCCTCCGTCAAGAGAGCTAAGAAGAAGTAGCCGCTATTTCTGAATGAGTGCCCACCGCAAGTGAGCCACCATCCATCAGGTCACCGAATCTGGAACGAAAAGCGAGGTCAAGTCCCGAGAAATCAATCTTCTCGGACGTTGAGAATCGGGCCTAGTTCGTATCGTTGCTTCCAACCCATTCGTTCTATAGACTTTCTCCCAGTTGTTCCACGTTTCATTAACAGAGAATCTTAGGAATGGAATCCGGCAGCAAACTCGGTTACTAGGAGACCCTGTCTGCCCTCGGTAGGGGTGGGATGGGAGAAATGTGGAAGGCCACTGAACTTCGGCAAGTGAGTCATCCTGGAACTGAGAATCGACAGAGATGAAACGACTCCTTCCACCCTTAAATCCATCGGGATCAACCACCAATGATGCAATAATCTCTCTATGCAGCTGGTCAAGAAATCCAGCAGGGCAAATCCTGGTGACGCAATTACGCTGCAGTCGTGATAAAGCCGACGCAATTACGCTGCAGTCGTGATAAAGCCGGACCGCTTCACCCTCCGGCGATCCAAGAGGTTTGTAGTGAAACAATGCTTTCTCGGGAGGAAAAGATGAATCTGAAGTCTCTGAGCCTTGCCGTCGCGACATTTGTCGCTCTAGGCGCGTCGGCGTGGGCGCATCATTCACATGCGAATTACAACACCGACGAGTTCACAAACCTGTCCGGCACCGTTACCCAGGTGGCCTGGGGGAACCCGCATGTCTGGCTGTATATGGAGATCGCCGACGAGCAGGGCCGTCCGCAGGCGTGGACAATGGAGGGCGGCAGCCTCCAGGCGTTGATGCGCGGCGGCTGGCAACGCGACAGCCTGAAGCCAGGCGACAGGATCAGCGTGCGCTGCAATCGAGTGAGAGATGGGTCCTCAGGGTGCCTGATGGGTTTCGTGACGAACATCAACGGTACGGCCATGGACAAGGAGTTCGACTGAGCCTGTCGCTTAGGCATTACACGACAAAATCGGAGGAGGATCAGATGCGTTATCTCGGACTTGTTTCGGCGGCCTTGGTCGTGCTGAGCACAAGCGCCTCCTTTGCGCAGGGCTGGCGTGAATATGTCAGCCGTGATGAGTTCTTCATGGTCAGTATGCCGGCGGAGCCGCAAATTACGGAGACCACGTACCGTGCGGCGTCAGGCGCGATCCTGCCGGCGAAGACGTTCGTCGCGACCGAAGGCCAGAGTGGTGCTTCCGTCACCGTCGTCCACTACATGAACGCGAGCGCGGCAGACGTTGAGGGCGCCGTTGAACATGCGGTGGGGGGCTTCCGCAGCCGTTCCGGGGAGATTACCTATGATAGCCCGCAAAGGATGGAGGGCCTTCCGGGACATATGATCTACCACTTGAATCCGGACCAGAGCCGCACCGCTGCAGGAATATTTTTGCACGCGGGGCCGTCCGAACATGGCGGCCCGGGGCGCCTATATATCCTCGAGGGCATTGCGGCGGCGGGCGCGCCGTCGCCCATACAGTTCCCGCAATCGTTCTTTTTGCTCGACGACGCAGGCACCCGCCTGGACTATGAAACCGATGCGAACGGGCAGAGAGTCCGGGCTTTTCGCGGCCAACCGGTTAGCGTCGGCCCGGCCTACAGCGCGCGAGAGCCGGTGTCCTGTGAGTCGCGCGCCGAGCCCACCCAAGGCCGGCCGACCCCCGCGCAGGTGGTGGGTCACCTCAAGTGCGCGGCCGAAGGCGTCGCCGACGGCAGTCTGTATCTCCTTGAAGACGTCGAAGTGAGCGAGATCGGCGAAGGCGAGTCTGTTGACGCGAGTTACTTCCCTGACATCGACGTCGCCCACCCGGTGTTTCCGATTCGGGGGAATCTGGTGCGCTACGAGTGCCGACGCGAGAATGGCTCCAATGACGGAGCCAACTGCGTTTCCCATGTTGAGGCGAACGCATCCGGCCGTTGCTACAAGGCCACCTCAGGCGACTGGAACTGCAGCATGTCGGACCTTGTGCAACGGACGACAGCGGGCGTAGCGGCGCCGGAGTAGGAAGGACGAATTTGCACACGTGGCACCGCGGAGACGGCGGTGCTTTCATAAATCATCTTGTCGGAAGATGAGCATTGATCCCACCACTTTCCGATGAACGGACAGCACGGCCAAGTGGAATTCGAAATTGTCGATTTTCGACAGCATGCGCTAGTGCGGTAGCCGCCCTCGGAGAGCGCCGTACACCCAGGTGCCGGCCACGGCGCTTAGCAGCGCGACCGCCATCACCGGAATGCCGTTGCCGATGAGGGCAAACAAGGGACCGGGGCACGCTCCGGCCAGCGCCCAACCCAGTCCGAATATCGTCCCCCCGATCCAGTAGCGATGCTTTTCGTTCATCGCTTTGGGCGGGATGTCGATGTCATAGCCTCGCACGGTCTTGACGTTGAACGTTTTGATCAGAGCGACAGCCACCGCTGCCACCACGACCGCTGTGCCGATGATGCCGTACATGTGAAAGGCCTGAAAGCGGAACATCTCTTGAATGCGGAACCAGGAAATCGCCTCGCTTTTCGTCAGGACGATGCCGAAGAGGATACCCAGCAGCAGGTACCCACCCAAGCCTTCGGCCTTCGGCGTCGTTGTCCCTTGTTCTGGAATCGTATGACTCATGGCTCTCTGTGAAAGTGGAACGACATAACGGCTGTAGTCGCGTCCACCGAGAGGCGCGTCGTGAATTCGTAGTTCAGCATCTTGCTTCCTCAGTCACACTGCTTCGTCGTAGCAAGGCGATGAGCATCGAAAAAATTCCTCAGGTCAAAAGATAAGTGGAAGCAGAAAGTGGGTGGTCATTAACCCTCCGGCGAAGAAGCCGAGCACAGCGATCAGCGAGGGTAGTTGCAAATCCGCCAGTCCCATGATCGCGTGCCCGGAAGTGCAGCCACCCGCATACCGTGCTCCGAAGCCCACCAGGAACCCTCCCACGACGATGAGCGACAGACCCTTGAAGGTCAGCAGGCCAGACCAGCTAAAGATTTCGCCCGGCACGAGGCCTGAAAAGTCCTGAACACCGAGAGCCACCAGGTCGGCGTGGGTGGCCTCGGAGATCAGGACCGGGTCGGGGTGTTGCAGCACTGTCCCGGCAATCAATCCGCCAACAACGACGCCTCCGATAAAGGTCAGATTCCACAACCCACTTTTCTTCCAATCATATTTGAATAACTCGAGATCGCAGGGAATGATGGCGGCGCAAATGTGGCGCAAGTTAGCTGAGACCCCAAATTGCTTGCCACCCAAGAGCAGCAAGGCTGGCACTAGCAGTCCGATCAGCGGCCCGGCGACGTACCACGGCCACGGCTGCGAAAAAAATTCAATCATGGTCGCTCCGGCCCGGCGACGCTCCCTCCGAGCTTGGGAGCGGCGCAGTCCGCAACTCGCCCGCCCCACCCCTGCCGATGGCTGAAACGACTTCGTAGTGTGCGAGCAACGTAAGAAGACTCACTGTTTCAATAGCTTGTCCGAATTGAGTGGTAATCGGCCAGCGACTCGGACAGGGACTCCGACAGCGTTGCCGCTATCGGCAATCATGGAAACTCTGAAAACCTCAGGCTCTGGAGATTTGGTCGAAACCGAAAGGCCGCGAATCGGCGAATCCTGTTCGATCTCCGCTCCGCGGCCGCCGAGCCTGCCCGCTACTTTTTCACGATTTTTTTGACCCGTCCTCCCAGCGCGCCCGTGTCGGCCAGATACAGATCACCCGTTTCCCTGTCCAGGGTGATGTTGTGCGGTCGGGCTTCGATACCCTCGATCCTGTCGACGACCTCGCCGTCCCGCACGGCAACGATCTGCTCGCCGTCCGAGTCTCCGATGTAAACGGTGTTGTTTCGGTCCACCGCCAGACCGGAGCCTCTCTGCATCCCCAGATCCCGCCACTCGTCCAGCAATTTACCCTCCTGACTGAAGAGCTGTATACGCGGGTTTTCAAGGTGACCGTCCAGGACCACCAGACGGCCTCTGGAGTCAACCTGGACGCCGTGCACTCCATCCAGTTGCCCCGTACCCGTGCCCGCGAGGCCACCGATGATGTTGATGAACGTCCCGTCTTTTGAAAAATGGACGATGCGGTGATTGACGTATCCGTCCGCAACGAAGATGTCCCCGTTCGGGGCAACAGTGACGTGGGCCGCTCGATTAAACGAAGTTCTGGAACTGTCGTCTCCGCTGACACCCTTCGTTCCCAGCGTCATAAGCCGCTCTCCGTCCCGGGTGTACTTGTAAATCACGTGGTTGCTTCGGTCTCCAATCCAGAGGAAACCCTGACGGTCGACATAGATGTTATGCGAATCGTCGAACAGCCCGTCACCCCAGGAATTCTGAAGTTCGCCTTCTCGATCGAAGATGAGCACCTGCGGGGTGGATCGCTTCAGTACAAAGATCGAATCTGTGCTATCGGCGGCAACCGACCGCGTATCGGATCTCTCTCCCCCCGGCGTGTTGACATGGGGAGAACCAAACGTCGTGACCTCATAGTCGGGGTTCGTAGTCTGGGCCCAGGCCATCGAACCCAAGGCCAAAACGGCCAACGTCATACATATGAATCTTTTCATGGGAACCTCCTGCAGCTGCTTAATCGATGAGGGTCGTTCGGATCGTATTCTGTCCCGCCGGGTTCCCCTTGTCAATAAACCCGGTACCACGATCAGATAGAAGCGCGAAGACAGGAGGCTGGTTCCATAACGGACGTGTTTCTTTTCGGGAAGGGGGCAGAGGGTGTCGTCAACTTAAGGTCCGATTGACGAGTGGGCGATTGGCGTGTGAAGGTGAGTTTCGACAGTCCGGGCGAATCCGCGGAGATCAAATTTTCAACAGCGGCGCACGATCGTTCAGTTCGGTTCAGAATCTTTGAAAACTTCGGCCACCAGTCAGCTTTGAAACCTTCTCAGGTGAGCCGGTTGCAATTCTCTCCGCTCTCTCATCACGAACAACGCATTCATGAATCGCGTCAGACGGTGGCGGGTTCCATACCTTTCTTGGCCCTGAGTGCTTCTGCGGCGGCCTCTTCGAAGTTCTGATCGCCCGACAGCAGCAGTGCAGCCGAGCGGACGTGTTGGTCTTCAGGCTTACGGCCGGGCGGCATCTCCCCTTCCTTCATCGCTTCGAGGGCTCTGAATATCATGCGACGCGCCATGATGATGCCCTTGTCGCTCGACACCAGGTGTTCATCGGTCCGGTCGACGATTGCGCCCATGCTTTCCTGTAGCGAGGCATCCTGCATCCCGATACCTTCGACGCCGCTGGCGATCGCGCCGGATTTCTGCTTCTCGCGATCGATCAGATAGTCGTTTTCCTTGGTCGCAACCGGCAGATAGGTTCCGGGCTTGCACTTGACGTGGATCCCCCGGCCCTCCTTCATCGCCTCACGTTCTTCCGGTTTGATCTTGCGGGTCGGATGATAGTCATAGCTCCATGCCCAGCAGTGCGTATCATCGATCGGGACCCAGAAGTGTCCGTGCAGGGTGTAATCACCGCGCGGGGGGATCATCGTGAACGATGGCACGACGTACTGTGTGATGCGCCAGTAATAGTTGCCTTCCTCTGCCTTGCGCCGCGCGCCGACATAGAGGCCGCCCGGGCTCTCGATCACGTCGAAAACCGGCGCTTTGTCCTTGAGGTTGTACTCGCCGCCCTTAGTATTTTTGAACAAGGGGTCGTGGTGCAAGGCATCGCCGTGGAGCCAGGAAACGTGAGAACTATCGATGCCGCCTTCCATGGCCTGCAGCCAGTTGGTCCCTTGCAGGCGCTTGCTCGCAAAGGTCTGTTCGGGCTCGACCATGATGAATTCCCACTCCGGATACGGCGGCTGCTGGTCCGGCGGGCCCATATAGGTCCACAGAATACCCCCGCGCTCGATCAGCGGGTATGACTTGAGTTTGATGCGATCAGCAAATCCCGTATCCTTCGGTTCCGACGGAATCTCGACACACTGGCCGGTGTGATCGTACTTCCAGCCATGGTAGGGACACCGGAGACCACAGTGCTCATTGCGGCCGAACCAAAGCGATACTCCACGATGGGCGCAGAACTCGTTGAGGAGGCCATAATTGCCTTCACTGTCGCGGAACGCGATAAGGTGTTCGGAGAGAATCTGCACGCGGACGGGGGGACAATCATTCTCGGGCAGTTCTTCGCCCAGCAGCGCAGGGAGCCAGTAGCTTCGGAACATGTCACCCATCGGGGTTCCAGGTTCCGTCTGCGTCAACAAGGCGTTTTGCTCTTTCGTCAACATTAACTCTGCTCCCTACCCGCTATTGGGGAAATCGACTTGTGACACTTCCCAGGTTCTAGCCTCGAGCTCCGGCTACAGAATATTCGGGGTACGAGGTCGAATCGGCGAGCAAGCCGGTTCGAGCAACCTCGACGTCGAGTATGTAGGGTCTCCCTTCCCGAGCCGTTCGAATCGCCCGAGCGATGGCCGGTTCCAGTTGATCCGGGTTCAGGATGCGCTCTCCTCGGATTCCGTAAGCCTGACCAATGTGTGTAAAGTCTATGTCGGGACTCCCCAGATAACAGATCATGTCTCTGTTTTCCTGGGCTGCACGTCCACCCCGGGCCTGCATCTGGTTGCGGGGCTCGTCATAGCTGTGGTTGTTGCCAATGACGGTAATAACGGGGACATCGTACCGCGACATGGACCACAGAGCATCGGATTGCCCGAAAAGGAACCCTCCGTCGCCCTGTAGAGAGATCACTTGCCGGTTGGGGTTCGCTAACTGGACACCGATCGAGGCCCCGACACCCCAACCCAATGACCGTCCCGCCGTGCGTCCGATTCTGGTTTTTTTGCCATCGGCGAAAGGGAAGGCTCTGAGCACCCAGTCTTCGGTGCCCACCTCGGTGACAACAAAAGCATCCTCATCGATCATCTGGTTGAGCGTGAGCAACAGGCGCGGCCAGCTCACGGGAACCTGATCCCAAACCCCGTCTGCCCCCGCTGTCAGCGCCGTTCTCCGTCCTGCGGCTGCCTGAAGGAGTGCCGGTCCTCTGTCGTTGCGGATCCGGGCCAGCCTTTCGGGCGTTGCGACGGCTTTCACGGCATCAATCAACGCCCTCGTCGTTTCTCCTACGTCGGCCACAATAGAAAGGTCTGTCGGAGAATAGCCACCGATAAAACGGGTGTCCATGCTCCCATGAATGATTTTGGCTCCACTCGGAGTATCCGGCATGTGGGCACCCAGATTGAGAAACAGATCGATGTTGGGCGGATGGCGCATGGGCTCATAGTACTGTCCCAGAAAGTGGGGATGGTCCGTGGGAAAGTCAGCGCCCCAGCTGCGCGCCTGCGTGGCGGGAATCGCCAGCAACTCAGACAGCTCCACCACGTCGGCACGGGCCCCGGTGGTCCACACTTCATTGGACAGGTAGAGAATCGGGCTGCTCGATTCGACAAGCAACTCCGCAGCCTGCTCGATCACCTGGGGGTTTGGTGCAACGTTGATTGGAACATTGATGCTCTGCTTCGGAAAAATTCCCGTTTCGATGTCTGTTCTGTAAAGAAGATTTCTGGGAACCCGGATCATCGTCGGGCCGCCTGGTGCAACCGTGGAGACCTTGAAGCTCTTTGCCAGCCATTCCGGAATCCGTGAGGGCTCGGAGACCAGCCAGCGCCATTTTGTATACTGCGCGAAAGGCGTCAGCCAATCCTCCAGGTCCTCGTGAACATCACGTCCCTGAGATCTGGTATCCGCGTGATCGGTAAAGATGACGACAGGCGTCCGGTCCTTCATCGCGTTGTACATATTGGCGCTGGCCAGGGGCGCACCCACGCGACTGAAGGTGGCGAAGGCCACCTCGCCACTGGCCTTGGCATAACCGTCCGCAATGGCCATGGTCTGATGTTCTGAGACAGCCTGAATGAACTGCATTTCCGGACGGTCGACCAAGGCATCGGCCAGCGGGCCCATTCCTGAACTATTACAAACGAATATGAAACGGGTGCCAAACTCCTTGAGCTGTTCGGCCAACAAAGCCCCGCCGTCCCCTTGAAAAGGAAGCAACTGAGCGGGAGCTGGCGCCGCAGAACCGGGATTCACTATCGGTTCCAGAGAACCCAGGGCGGAGCGGGCCGCTGCCAGGCTGATTCCGGCCGCTGTCACGCTCCGCACAAAATCGCGGCGGGAAATTTCTCCAGCAAGGTAATCTCTTACGTTTTCGCGCATGATGCTTTCCTAGTAGGGTGATTGTTTCTGGACAGGGAAGTTGTTCCCGACCGTAACTCCTAAGGTGCGACCGACGTCGTCAAGTAGTCGATCACGGTTTCGGGCTCACTCCCGCTCAATGGGCTGCCCAGACGGACCATTTCCTCAACAATGCGTCGCCAATCGGCACCATTCTGACGTGCCGCAAAGATCGGACTGAGATCGTGGCACCCCGCACATGCCTCGGCGACCAGAGTTTTTCCGGGTCCCTCAGGCAGCGCGGCAATTTCGTTGACTGAAGTGGCCGCAGACGACGGTGTCAGGTTCCGGCCAAAATCCGAGACCAGGTATTCCTGAATGATTTCTGCTTCGCCCGGGAGCAAGGGAGCACCTCGCCACATCATCAGGACAATGCTTTCCCGCCAGGATTCTGCCGTCTTCTGCTGCCTGAAAATCAACTCCAGGCCATGGCATTGCACACAGGCTTCTTCGAGGACGCGGAGTCCGTCGGGCCTCGATTCCTGTGCAGGATTGGTCCCGCGCAGGAAAGGGGGTTTCTTTGCCGAGGAGACAGACTCGGAGACAGACTCATAGAAATGGCCGCTCGCGGCCAGAACCAGTCCCACGGACAGGCACGTTTTGATCATCCGCGTCCAGTTCTGCATTTTCATTTCAACGACCTGAGGCTCCCCGCCCGCGTTTTCACCGTTACGGTTCTCGAGGGCGACATGCGGACTCGGTAAGCACCAAGAGCGCACCCGCCGCGCTGCCTATGCAGACGTGTCAGACACAGGTTGAGTGAGGTTTGTGTCACAGCAAATGAATTCTACTGGATCAATCAATCCCAGGGAAGGGAAAGTGGCCGCCAGTGCGTTGACATCGGTTGGCGTCGTATGGTTCTCTAACGCGGTAGAGGCAACGATGGTAACAACAGCGCGCTTTATCAGACTGGCTCCGGCCGTGTGGATTCTGTGTGTGTCGGGGCTTGGCTTCTCACAAGGCTGGAGATCGTATGTCGATCGGGCAGAACGGTTCAGCGTCAATATCCCCGCCGAACCCAGGGTAGAGGACATTTCCTACATGGGGGAGCGCGGCGGCACTTACCCGGCGCGTGTCTATACCACCGATCAAGGTCCAAACCGCTACTCGGTCACCGTGGTCCACTATGTCGACGCCCCGCCAACGGTTGTGCGGGGATCGATCGCCCACGCGGCGTGGAATGTGCGACAGAGGGGCGGTGAGGTCACATACGACGCCTACGCTCAAGTCGACCGCATTGAAGGACACCAGCTGCAGATCACGAACGAGGATGCGAGCCGCACCTACGTTGCAATCCATCTGCACGAGGGCCGTCTTTACATACTGGAAGCGAGAGTACCTCCAGCTTCGCCGCCGCCGGTGCAGTTCCAGCAATCACTGGTCATCCTCGACGCAGAGGGAGACAGAATCCGATATGCTGTCGACGAATTTGGGAACAGAACCGTCCGCGTCCCTCCCGACGACTAGACACGCGGGTGGCGGTATTCTTTATTCGATCTTTAGGAGAGTGAGATGAGGTCAAAAACCTTCTGTTTTGCCGCCACGATCGCGGCTGCCCTGGTCATGTCCGGGCCTGCCTGGGGCCACCATTCGCACTCCAACTATGACCAGACCAAGTTCCTCAACATGGACGGAACCGTGACGGATGTCTCCTGGATCAATCCACACGTCTGGGTTTACATGGAAGTAATCGATGCCCAAGGTCAGCCGAAAATGTGGGTTCTTGAAGGCGGCGGTATCCGTCCGCTGATCCAGAAGGGCTGGACACGCGACAGCCTCAAAGCGGGTGACGAAATTTCCGTGCGATGTCATCAACTGAGAGATGGCTCCGAAGGCTGTCTTCTGGGGTTTGTGAAAACTGCGGACGGAGTTGAAAAGGAGTTCGACTAGGCGATCCCAATTTTGGGGTTCGAACACTCTTGGTACCGGACAAGCGTTGCTTGTCCTCGAAACGGCAATCTTGCCCGGGGCGTGATCCGGCTTGGGCGGGCATCCTTCCTTCCCACCGCGTGCGCGCGGGTCCTCCATTGATCGTTAGAACGCGCTCCAAATAGCCGTAAAATAACCTTCCATGATGAGCACATCGCTATCATCAACGCGGGCGCCGGCCCTGCCATTCAAGTCCTGAGACAGAGAGAGTGCACTTCGATCATCACCATCCCGACCTGGACCACGTTCCCGAAGACCAGCACCTCGGCCCTGAATACGACGGCCCGATCGAGGATCACCCTTTGTGGCAGCGGGAAAACGTATCCCTCACAAGCGTCGGTGTTGATATCGGTTCAGCGGGCACGCAGATTCTGTTCTCACGCATGCACCTGCGCCGCCAGGCGGTCGATCTCTCGAGCCGTTACCTGGTGGTTTCGCGTGAGACCTGGTACGAGTCTCCGGTTCGACTGACGCCCTACAGGAGTGAAACGCTAATCGACGCTCGAGCCCTTGGGGCCATCGTCGATGCCGCGTATCAGGCAGCACGAGTGCATCCCGACGATATCGACACAGGCGTTGTCATTCTGACCGGGGAAGCCCTCAGGCGCGAGAACTCGGAGCGCATTGCCGGCATTCTCTCAGAAAAGTGTGGGGAACTGGTCTGTGCGACCGCCGGCCATCATATGGAAGCGATGCTCGCTGCGCATGGCTCAGGCGCGGTTCAGGCTTCGTATGATCGCAACGAGTGTGTGCTCAACATCGACATCGGAGGCGGCACAACGAAGCTCAGCGTGATCGATAAAGGCCGGGTCGTGGCCACTGCCGCGATCCACATCGGCGGACGCTTACTGGTGCGCGGGGGCGACGGGCGGCTCGCCCGCCTGGACCCTGCCGGGAAAACTCACGCCGCACGTGCGGGATTTTCCTGGCGCGTTGGCGATGGGGTGAGCGACGGACAGCTCGACGCGGTCGCGGAATTCATGGCTGATGCTCTCGTCGCGGCACTGACTGCGCCGACGCTGCCCCCCGATGTAGGGGACCTTTACCTGACCGACCCGATTACAGGTTTGGAGAATGTTGCCACCGTCGTCTTCTCAGGTGGTGTCGCCGAGTTCATATATCAGCGCGAGGACCGCGATTTCGACGACCTCGGGAAACGTCTGGGCGAGGCGCTCCGCGCCCGCGTCGATTCCGGTGAGCTGCCCTGGTATTTCTTACCCGACAGTCACGGCATCCGCTCGACCGCCCTCGGTGCCTCGGAGTTCACGGCTCAATTGAGCGGCAATACGGGTTATATCAGTGATCCGGGTAGCCTTCTGCCTCGACGCAACATACAGGTCGTGCGGCCCGATTTCGATTTTGCGGGGGAATTCGATTCAGGCAGTCTTGCCGAAGCGATTCGCCTGCACATGAAGCGATTCGACGTCGACGACTCCGAGGCCGACGTTGTCCTGGCCTTCCATTGGCAGGGCGTCCCCGAGTTCCGTCGTATCGCAGCGCTTGCGGCGGGCATTTGCGGTGGCATGGCCGAGCGCATCGCCGGAGGGAAGCCCATCTATGTAGTTCTCGATGCCGATATAGCGATGAATCTCGGTGCCATCCTCCGGGAGGACCTTGCGATCGACAATGAGGTCTGCGTCATCGATGGTATCGCGCTCTGGGATTTCGACTATATCGACCTGGGCAGGATGCGACTGCCCTCGGGTACCGTACCCGTTGCGATAAAATCGCTGGTGTTCCATGACGTCGTCGGGGGACCGCACCCCCACCAGAGGGTTCACCACAAACCACAACACACATCGGAGAGCTGAGATGTTTGCACCGGTGCTCAAGACTGTAACCCGCACGCAGGGAAATAACGCCGCCCTGAAAGATGGCACGGTCACGCCGAAGGGCTGCGTTCTGGATTTCGAGGAAGTGCCCGTGCTGGTTCATGCATTTCGCCGCATGGTGCGTGGACTGGAATTTGACGTCTGTGAAATGGCCCTGACCACCTATCTTTGTGCTCGCGAGCACGGCGTTCGTTTTACCGCATTGCCGATCTTTCTGGTTCGAGCGTTTCACCACGGCGCGATCCTTCACAACTTGAGTTTCCCTGTAGGCGATCCCCGGGAGCTGGAGGGAAGGCGAGTCGGAATAAACCGGGGGTATACGGTGACCACCGGCGTCTGGGCTCGGGCGGTCCTCGAGGAAGAGTACGGCGTCGATCTAAGCAAGGTGAGCTGGGTTGTGTCAGGTGACGAACATGTCACAGCCTATGTGCCGCCCGGGAACGTAGTCCCTATGGAACCCGGCCAGACGCTTGAGGCAATGCTCGCCACGGGGGAACTGGCCGCAGCGATCGGCCTGAAGACCGATCTTGCCCAGATTCAGCCACTGATCCCGAACGCACTGGACGCGGGCATCGCCGCGTTTGAACGCGCGGGGCACTATCCGATCAACCACCTTGTGGTTGTTCGGGATGATGTGCTTGAGTCGTATCCGGAGGTCGCCGTGGCGTTGTTAAACGCTTTTGCCGAGGCAAAGAGCGTCTATCTGGAGCGGCTCAAGCAAGGAAGAATCGAAAACCCCACAGAGATGGACGCATTTCACGCCCGGATGATGGAAATCGCAGGTGACCCGCTGCCCTACGGAATCGCAGCGAACCGTGGTGTGCTGGAGAGCCTGATCAGCCACGCATCGGCGCAGAAGATTCTGAAGAAGCCGGTGGAGCTTGAAGAGCTATTTGCAGAAGAGACACGTGGATTGAGTGCGTGATTTCAGCATCCTCCCCATCTTGAACGTTTTTCGAACTCTGCAAATCGGTTTTCACCTCTCGCTATATTGCGAGACTGCAGTTTTTACGCCTAAGTTACTGATTTTAATTTCTATTCTAGGAACTGAATTCTCAACGTCCGACAATGTTTCTCAGGACTTGAGAATTTAATAGCGCCTAACCCACTCCTCTAGTATCTTTTACGGAGTTTTTCACGGTTCAATCAGCAACACACTTTAGACATGGAATCCGGCACCCAACTCGGGCACTACGAAATCCTCTCAGCCATCGGCAAAGGCGGCATAGAGTGAGGTGTGGGTCTTGATGGCAATTTTCCGGCTGGGCTTGGTGTCCCGCGCACGGTGTGCATCAGAGGAGGGCGAATAATACGCGGAGCCGGCCCGGATAGGCTTACTTCCGAACTGGCGTACGGCTAGCGATCCCGACACCATTCATAGGGCACAGAGACGGTTTACTCGACGTCTTCGAAAAAACCGCTCGCAGTGAGCTTCACCACGATGTCCCTGTCGCTGCGGTTGTTGAGGTACCAGCCATGTATTCCGTCAAACGGCGCCTTCAGCGTGCCGCTTTCGCGGCCTTCGTTGTGCACCTTGTAGAACATCAGGTCGCCCTGGCCGTCAACGGGTTCGGTATGACCGTGGAATTCCACGTCCAGCAGAGCCGGGTCCGTCACGTCGGACGTCCAGGAATACATCATGAAATCGCCGGCCTTCATGCTCAGTTTGAACTCCAGGCCTACGCCCGTCGGGATCAGGATTTCATAATCGCTCTGCTTGTAGGGAGTGGTGGCATCAGAAAAGGTGCCGGGGCTTAGGGGCATGTCGTTCCATTGAACCTGGGCCACGCCTGTAACTGAAAAGATGCAAATTACGAGGGGAACAATCAGTTTTCTCATACCGGACTCCTTACATGTTGCCTGTTGACGAGTGCGCCATATTACCAACGATGCGTCGTAGCCGGGAAGGAATTTCGTCACGGCAGCGTCGTCAGACCCTGCTCATTCCGCTTATCCGCGCGCGCGTCCGCATTACCCCAGAATCCAGACATTGGCGCCGCACTGCAATATCTCTAGCTTGTTCCAATTACGGATGAGATACGCTCAAACGTTTGCCGGCCTTGTGATACATTCGGTGTCAGCCCTTCTCGAATTGAGGAATAACGAAAATGTCGATTGAGAGACTTCGGCGATTTTGCCGTCTTAGAACGCTCATGGCGTATTCGATCCTATGGTTGTTGCCGGTCGCCTTAGCGGCGCAGGATGCTAGCGATCCCTCCACTCTTTCTCCGGGATTTCATCGTCTGACTTTGCCGCGTGCGGATGGGCCCGTAATCAACTACGCGATCCTCGTTCCGGATAGCTATTCTCCCTCGACGCCCGTCCCTCTCATTCTTGCATTGCACTTCGGAGGAAACCCGACAGGCGCGGGTGCGAGCGTACTGCAAATTCTGATTGGTCCGGCGCTTAGCGAACTCGGCGCCATTATCGTCGCGCCGGATTCGGTGGGAGGCAATTGGACCACCCCCGACCACCCCCGAAAACGAGGTCGCTGTGAACGCGTTGCTCGACACGGTCTTGGACCATTATGCAATCGACGAGGAAAAGATTGCAGTTACCGGCTTCAGCATGGGCGGCGCAGGCTCCTGGCATTTTGCGCAGAGTTTCCCGGAACGCTTCAGCGCGGCAATTCCTATCGCCGGCAGACCGCCGGCATCAGCCGCCGGGTGGCAGCTTCCGGTATTGGCTATTCATTCCCACGACGACCAAGTTGCACCTTTTGAGCCAACTGAGGCACGAATCGCGGAACTTCAGAACGCCGGTGCGGACGCGACGCTGATCGCGCTTTCCGGCATCACGCATTACGAAACCCACCGCTTCCAAGATGCATTGCAGCAGGCGGTCCCGTGGTTACGTGAGATTTGGGAGTAAAGCCTTTAGCAGGATGGCGGATAGGCGTTTTAAGCAGGGCCCGACGACTGTGGCAGCAATGAAAACGTCAGAGTAGGGGCGTTATGTAAACCTGGCTGTTTGAAGAACTGAAGGAACGGGTGCCCGTGCCCTGATTTCCGAGTTCAAGTCCTGATAAATCATCTTCTCGGACGTTGACATGTGGATGTGCCGGGTTCTAATGCGATCCAAGAGAAGTAAACTTCGCGTTAAATTGTAATCTAGGGAATGGCCTTCAGTGAATTTGAATCGAAGAAGTATGAGATGGTGGCGCGTCGGTTTGTCGAACGTCTCCGGCCACAGGCCCAACATCGCAATAAGATCGATCTCAGCAGTAGGGTGAGCGGACAGAGCGTTGAAATATTCGAGATCCATCCTTCGCCGAATGAGCCCGGAAGTAAAATCGAGGCGGGCGTCGCAAAGGCTACCTATGTCAAGGCCAATGGCGTGTGGAAGATATATTGGCAGAGAGCCGATCTCCGGTGGCACCGCTATGAACCTGTCCCGGAAGTTGACAGCCTAGAGGAAGTTCTACAAATTGTTGGTACTGATGAGTACGCGTGTTTCTTCGGTTAGGAGAACCTGTCAAGCGTGTTTAACGTCGAAGAGTTTCACTAAGACAGACGTCGTCGTGCTCCCACCCAAAATGATTCTCAGGTCCTGAGAAATCATCTTGTCGGAAGTAGAGAATTTCAGCAAGCGGAAGCTAGAATTGCGCAAATGAATATTTTTTCTCTTACTCAACGGTCATGGGTGCTCTTTCTAGCGTTCTTGTTTGCTCTTGCAGCGTCCTGCGGTCCAGCCCCGGTGGACGCGGTTTCACCGCCGGTGTCACCACGCCAGACCATAGATTTTAGGCAGGCACGCAACCGGATGGTCGAACAGCAGATCGAAGCTCGGGGAATTCGTGACCCTCGGGTTCTTGAAGCCGTGGCACGGGTTCCCCGACACGAGTTCGTTCCCGCCGATTATAGAGCCTTGGCCTACAACGACGTGCCCCTACCCATTGGATTGGATCAGACTATCTCGCAGCCCTACATTGTTGCCCTGATGACTGAACTCGTTCAGACGGAACCGGACGACCGTCTTCTCGAGGTCGGAACGGGATCGGGATACCAGGCCGCCGTCGCCGCCGAGCTGGTGGCCGAAGTCTACAGCATCGAGATCATTCCGGAGCTGGCCCGCTCCGCGGCCGAGCGACTCGAGCGGCTCGGGATTTTGAACGTCTCGGTACGTGAAGGTGATGGGTATCTGGGATGGCCCGAGTTCAGTCCCTTCGATGGAATCCTCGTCACGGCCGGAGCCGAGGAAATTCCTCAGCCTCTGATTGCCCAGCTCAAGCCGGGAGCTCGGATGGTCATTCCCGTCGGTGAACCGGCCTCCATCCAGATCCTGAAGGTGATTGAAAAGTTGCCCGGAGGTGCGGTCGATATTCGTGACGTCACTCCGGTCCGATTCGTCCCACTGCGCCGCAGTCAGTAGTCTGCTCGGTTCCAGATTCGGGAAGTGCCACGGACGTTGAGATTTCACATTTTCGGACAGAAACAAACTAACCCGTCGATTCATCCCATTAAACCAACAACTTAGAGTGGAGAAAGCAAAACTCGACGGGAAGGTTTCGAACTAAGATTTCGCTCGGTCGTGCATACGGCTGACCATCTCTGTTGCGTCAAGCGCGCTGGGTCGATCGACCGGCGACCCTCTCCATCATCCTTGAGGGAGAGGCTCATTGGGGAATAAGAAAAAAGGTTGATGTAGTTCCTATGAAGATCCGCACCGGTCGCCCGGTGCGGATGGACGGCCTTCATAGTAAAGGGGCGGTTGCCGAGGCGTCTGAGAAATAAGACAATCGGATGCTACTGAGACAAACCTGCAAACCCCCGCGCTTCAAATAGCGGATACATCGTTAACCGCCAGCCGAAACCCTGTCCAAAAACTCAATCACTCTCGCCGGTGCTGTCTCCTCCGTCTGCTCTTCAGGCGGCACGTCCCAATACTCGGCTCCCGACAGGCAACCCTGTAGATAACGTGCAGCCGAAGTCGCGTGCGATTCGTCATCGCCCGGAACGATCAATGTCGGAATGTTCAGGTGCATCAAGTCTTCGGGTTTCGGACCCGGGGCGGTATCGCGGTCGAGAAGGGTGTGCGACATGCCGGCGACAATCTGCTTGTAGTGTTCCAGGTCAAAACCGGCATAGTGCAGTGCAAACTCCGGGTCGGTCCGGATTACCGCAACCCAGGGACCCAGGCGAGGATCTTTGCCAAAACCCACATCCGTGCTTTTGGCCAGTTCCACAACCGCGGCGAGACTTTCTTGTTCCACGAACTTCAGGTGCTCCTCAAAACGGCCGTGCCCCTTGAGACGAAAGGCGGCGCCGCCCACAGGCCAGTAAAGAACCATGCTGAGCGTCGCTTCAGGATGCTTGACGGCAAATGCCATCGCCGGGGGGCATCCCATGCAGCCACCAAGCACGTGTGCCGCCTGAATGCGGAGATGCTCGAGCAGGTCCTTGCCTTGTACGACGTAGTCATTCCAGGTGATGGGCTCGATCCGCCCACCCGATTGTCCGGTTTCACGACGGTCGAATATTATGCAACGGTATTTAGACGCCAGGTGATCGAGTAGTTTGATACGGGCATAGATGCCCAGCGTCGACCATTTGTCGAGCGAGGCGTCGAAGCCGCCCGGAGAAAACATCAGCAGCGGCGGACCATCGCCGACGACTTCGTAGTGTGTCCTGATGCCGTCGAGGGTCGCTGTTCCCATAGCGCTTTGCTAACTCTTGACTGGCGGGGCGCCCTTGATCTGGCGGCCAGCCCTCACGTCATTGCTAAACGCAGTGATGGCATCCAGTATCAGCGGCGCGACGTTTGCGTAAGTGTCCACGGGTTCATCCAGATACTTGGCGCCGTATCCGATAGCGGCATGACCGAGGCGTACCCGCCCGTCGAGCCAGGGACCGCCGCCGAATCCGCCGATCACCGGGATCGAGACAGCAGCCGCTACAGCCGGTCCCACAACAGGCCCCGAATTCGTGAAATCGAGTAGGGTCGCACCCGCATCTTCCAGCATCTTCGCCTCGCCGACCAGCCTGTCCTTCATGTCCGCCGATACAGCGACACCCCCCCGCGACATGGCGGAATATTCGATGCCGTATTGCAGTGCCGTCTGCGGGGTTATTCCGAACTGCGCCCAGACGGGAATGCCGGCACTCGCCATCGCGGTGACCGTCTGGGGGTAGTCCGCTGCCCCGTCGAGTTTGATCATGTCGACGCCGGCTTCTTTGACCATGCGGATACCGGCCCGGACGGCAGCGTCGGAGCCTTCCTGCAATGGGCCATAGGGAAAATCACAGCTGAGCAAAGCCCTTTTCGTGCCCCGGCGCACGGCTTGTGTGACGGTCACCATCTGGTCCATCGTCACCTCGAGCGGGTTCGGTTGTCCCCAGAGATTGATCCCCACCGTATCCCCGACGGACATGATCTCGACACCGGCGCGATCGACGATCTGAGCCATCTGGTAGTCCCAGACGACCACGCCCACGATTTTCTGCCCTTCGCGTTTCATCCGGTGAAGTTGGGGTATGTTGACCTTGTCGACCATAGCGCGTGTCCGTTCCTGTAATTGTTAAGCCAGGCAACCGTAGATTTTGGTGAGCGTCAGATAATAACAAAGATCAGACTTTGATAGTGGTTGACAGCAATACAGGCCAGCGGGGTTATTTCCGCACTGACACCCCGATTCGATGACGGCCGCGGTTTGAGCTATCATGTTGTTTCGTGGGATATGGCGAGCCTACTGCTGATTACCGGAAGAGCCGCAGGTCTTCATTTCGCGCCCCGATCCAACCTTTCCAAGGACGTACGCATGACTAAAGACGCACTCGTGCCCGAGGACACCGCGAAGAAATTCGCTAAGGAGAAGGAAACTCCCTACACGCGCTGGGTTAAGAAACAGGGCCTCGACATCATCGACGGAACCTACGTTCCGGATCTGAGGACGCTCGAACTGAAACCCTGGGCGCGGCGGAACGGGCGTGGCGTCTACATAAATCACGATGCGTCCAGGACATCCAACGACTGCTATGTCTGCGAAATCGAGCCGGGCGGCGAACTGACGCCGCAACGACAATTGTGCGAAGAGATGATCATGATACTGGACGGTCGCGGGTCGACGCGGGTCTGGAATGATGCCGGAGGGACAGTATCGTTCGAGTGGCAGGCGGGTGCGCTGTTCTCGGTCCCGCTAAACACCTGGCACCAGCATTTTAATGGCTCCGGTAAGGACACTGTGCGTTTTGTCGCGGTCACCAATTTGCCGCCGATCATGAACGTGTTCGAAGAATCCGAATTCATTTTCAACACGTCGTACGACTTCAATTCCCGCTTTTCCGGTGAACCCGACTATTTCGCTCCGAAGGAGGAAGCGAGCGGCTTTTTGCTCGAGACCAATTTCGTCGCGGACGCAGTCAGCCTGCCGCTGATCGAGGCGAAGGAACGCGGAGCGGGGGGCGGACACATCCGTTTCAACCTGGCGAAGAGTTCGATGAACAGCCATATCTCTTCGTTCCCGGTTGGCAAGTACAAGAAAGCCCATGCGCATGGCCCCGGTGCGCACGTCATCACCCTTGTCGGTGAAGGCTATACTTTGATGTGGCCGGAAGGCGAAGAGCCCAAGCGATACGACTGGAAGCCGGGCACGATGATCACGCCACCGATCATGTGGTACCACCAGCATTTCAATACCGGCACGGAGCCGGCCCGCTATCTGGCTTTTAAGTATGAAGGCGTCGCGATCCGTAATTCCCAGGGCGTTCCCAAGGCATGGGTGAGCCGCCGTATCGGTGGGCACCAGATAGACTATGCCGACGAGAAACCTGAAGTTCGCACGATGTTCGCGGATGCGCTGGCCGAAAAGGGCCAAGAGTCGCAGATGCAGGATTCCTACGAAACGGAGAAGGAGACTCTGCCCCCGATCTCCTGATGTCCCGGCGCCGGCTCGCGGCCCATGTGGAGCACCTCGTCGGGATCGGGATGCTCTCGATAGAATCTGACTGAGGCAACTCGTATGACAGAACAAGTTCTAGCAGCGGTTCGCATCGGCGCTCACGAAACTGAGTTTCGGGAGTTCCCGATGCCCGAGGTGCCCGAGGACGGCGCTTTGCTGAAGATGGAGGTCGCGGGCATCTGTGGTACGGATGTGAAGTTTTACGCCAAACCTCCGATCGACTCGCCGGTCATCATGGGCCATGAGAATATCGGCTATATCGCGAAAGCTGGTCGTCAGTTCTTGGATCGAAAGGGCGTCAAGGAAGGCGACCTGGTATTCGTGGAACATTACGTTCCGTGTTTCAAATGCGAATGGTGTCACAAGGGTGAATACCGCCTGTGCGCCGCTACCGATTGGCGCAAAGGCCCCGATGCCGTGCGTTACGGCTATAGCTCAATTGAACGTGAGCCACATTTGTGGGGCGGGTTCGCGCAGTACATGTTTCTGCCGTGGAACGCCGTAGTGCACAAAGTGCCCGACGGCGTGTCGGCCGAACTTGCGGGTGTGGTGACACCCATGGCGAACGGCATCCAGTGGGCCCTGTTTGACTGCGGTGTCGGTTACAACTCGCGGGTACTCATACAGGGGCCCGGCCAGCAAGGGCTTTCCCAGACAGTGGCGTGCAAGCAGGCGGGTGCTTCATTGATCATCGTCACCGGTACAACCAAGGACAGAGCCCGGCTTGCGGTGGCCTTAAAGTTTGGTGCCGATCACGTGATCAATGTCGAGGAAGAGGACCCCATCGAGCGCATCCGGGAAATTACCCACAATGAAGGGTTGGATGTGGCTCTCGACTGCACCGCCGGAGCCGGGACCGCACCCGATCGGATCAGCATAGAGACGCTCAAGCGCAAGGGCGGTACGATGCTGATGCAGGGTGAGATTGGTCAATACCCGGACTTTCCGGTCGGGAAGGTGACGAACAAATACATCACGATCAAAAGCGCGCGCGGACACAACTTCCGTTCCTGCGAGCTTGCCTTGCGGCAGCTGGCCTCGGACAGATTTCCGCTGGACCTGATGACCACCCACCGTTTCGGGTTGAAGGATACGGATCTGGCGATCAAATCCGTCGGCGGCACGGAGGCAGAGGGGGTAATACATGTTTCGCTCATGCCCTGGAAGTAGGCGGTCAACCTGGCAGACACGCTTCTTTGCGTGACTGTTTCCCGCGGATGGACAAAGGAAGACCTTAAAGAACACGATGGAATACTACACACTGTTATTACTTGGATTCGTGGTTGGCATCCAGCATGCGCTGGAGGCGGACCACCTTGCCGCTGTAGCGGCGATGGGCACGGGCCGGACCTCCCGGCGGGCGCTCATTCTCCGGGGCGGCTTCTGGGGTCTTGGCCATACGGTGACGCTCTTGCTGATTTGCGGCCTTCTGCTGATTCTGGGTGAGACGATCTCGCCCCGGGTGGAAAGCCTGCTGGAACTCGCGGTTGGCGTGATGGTCATGCTCCTCGGTGTTAAGGTATTGACCGGGCTCTGCGGCAAGCGCCCTCATTTCCATGTGCACCAGCACGACAACGGTGTGCGCCACGTTCATGCCCACAGCCATGTCCATGCAGGGGAGAGCCACAATGAGAGTGCGCATCGCCACGAACATAGTGATCTGGGTCTCGGCCGCGCCCTGGCTGTGGGCATGATGCACGGCGCGGCGGGCTCGGCCGGGCTTCTCGTCCTCGCCGCCGCAGCAAGCTCGGCGCTTGACGGGCTTGGCTACGTTCTCGCCTTTGGCGTGGGTTCGATACTCGGCATGGCGACGCTTTCGTTTGTCGCCTCCTACCCCCTGGCGCTGCTGGAGCGAAGTGCGCCCTGGCTGAACGCCGCTACGGCTGCTGCCATCGGTTGCGCCGCCATGATCATAGGCGGACGCCTGGTGACGGCAAGCTGGGGGGCATTGTGAGCGATGGATGCGAACGGGCCAGCCGAATCCTTATTCCGGCAACAACTGACGCTGGGCATTTCGATTCTGGAACGTCTGGGAATAATCGATTTCAACGGCCACTTCAGTGTCCGCCTGGATGACGGGCGCATCCTGATCAATACCGGGAGCTCGGTTCGCAGTGCGATCGGCCCGGAGGATTTTGTCGTCGTCGGACCGAAAGGCGAGCTTTCCGAAAATTCCCCCCGCCCACCTGCCGAACTGCCGCTTCATGTGGCTGTCTATCATGCGCGTTCGGATGTCCAGGCGATAGTTCACGGCCACCCGGAATGGTCGACCTTGCTGTCGAGCGCCGGGCGGAGCTATGAAGTCACGATGCCACAAGGCGCGCTGCTCGGCGATGTCCCGGTATTTCCCTCTCCGATGTCGGTGAACAACCCCCGTATCGGGGACGCCGTGGCAACAACCCTCGCCGGGGGGAGGGCTGCGCTTCTGCGGGCTCACGGTTCCGTCGTGACCGGGAACGACGTTCTCCAGGCGGCGGTTCTGGCCATCTATCTCGAATTGAACGCTGAACGACAATTTCGCGCTGCCATGATCGGTGAGCCCTACGTATTCTCCGCTGAACAGGTTCGCTCATTTCAGGAGGGACTGGAAAAACGTGTGCTCTTCGAAAAATGTTGGCATTACTACACGGCAAAGTTCGGTTTGGCTGCTCTGGACTGATGAAAGCAAGGGGGCGGTCAAAAAGGAGAGATTCATAAATGTGCGGCGATATTGACGAACATGCGTGTGTCGACGAGGAACTGTTTGACCGTTTCATCGCGTTGGCCAGTCTTTACGGTGTTTCCCCAGCAGTGAGGGCCACCGATGGGCCGACTGCATTGAGCGGGGAAGTTGTGCGCGCCGGCTACATGGACACTTTGTTTAAAGATGGACTGAGCCGCGCGCTCAGCGACGGGGTCAATCTGCCCGAAGGCGAGCGTATGGACGCCCTGGCCGGTCAAGCCATCGTCTTCGCCCGTCTTGCCGGTTTTCTTGCGGGAATGTTTCCGCCCGAGGCCGACCAGTTCCGCACGGTCGTCGCCGCCCTGACGCAAGGCCACAGCGAGCCAGCCGAAATTGTCTAGAGTGTCCCCTGGAGAAACGGCGACGATTCATCCGAGGACCGGCGGTCGCGATTGGTGGATCAGTGTCCTGGGCGAAAGCTTTGGCCTTTCGTTCTGGCTGTTCGCCGCCTTTGCACTGCTCGCCGCGGTCATTTCCTACGTCATCCTTGGACCTGAATCATTTGACGACGCGGTGTCGGAGAACCTCGCCCAACTGGGTTTTATGCTGCCGCGCGTGGCGGTGGCGCAGGTTGTTGCGGGTTTCGTCTGGGTTTTGATGCCTCACGATCGCGTTTCGCAATTGGTCGGGCCTGACGGCGGCCGGCGTGGTCTGGTCATTGCAACGATGGCGGGGATCATTACTCCGGGCGGGCCGGCTTCGGCGTTTTCGCTGCTGGTTCTGATCGGTAGCGTTGGTGGGGACCGGGGCATCCTCGTCGCCTACATCAGCAGTTGGGCGATGTTGGGACTGCAGCGTATTCTCGTTTGGGATTTGCCGCTCATGGGAGTGGAATTTTCAGTGATACGTTTCCTGGTGTGCCTGCCCCTTCCGATCCTGGCCGGTTTGATCGCCCGGCGGCTACCGTTGCGGCTTAGGCTGGTGGAACATCCGGAACAACAGGATGGGCGACGATCATGAACTTCAGCGTCTTCGTCCTCTATGGTATGGGCATTGCCCTGGGGGTTTTCGCCCTGTCCCGTGGGGATGGATCCTTTCAACGGGGTCTGGTCCGCGCGGTGGAACACTTCGGAAAGCTGGTGCCGCGCATGCTGTGCGCTCTGGTGGCGGCGGGTTTCGTGGCCAAACTTATCCCGACTGAGTTTATCAGCCGATTTCTTGGCGCTGACGTGGGTCTGGCTGGGATCCTCATCGGAACGCTGGCGGGATTGATCGTACCGTCGGGTCCCGTCGTTGCCTTTTCGGTAGGCGCCGCGTTCGCCAGTGCAGGTGCATCGGTCCCGGCCCTGGTATCGTTCATTACGGCCTGGAGCCTGTTTGCGGTTCACCGGATTTTTATTTTCGAGATACCCTTGCTGGGGTTTTCGTTCCTGCGTGTCCGTTTGCTGTCCGTGTTGATTTTACCGCCGCTGGCCGGGGGCCTCGCCCTGGCCGCCACCCGGGCGATGTCCATGGTCGGAATGTGAACGAAACGGGGACGGACACTTCAGTCGAAATGCAGTCGCCAGGCCACAGTGTTGCATGATGTGTCCGTCCCCATTCCGCGTCGGTCCCCGGTGCGGATGGACGGCTTTCAGAATCATGAGGCGGTAGCCGAGGCGTCAGCGAAAGAAGATGATCGGGGGGGTGTTGGAGGGCATTGGGGTTTTCGAACTGGGTCAGTCTCGACGGGCCCAAATTCGTTGACACGCTATGGCTCAGGCATTACGTTGGCAGACCGGTCAGGCGTGTGTTTAGAGCCCGGATCGATCATTAATCGAATTCCCTAGGGAGCAACACTTTGGACTCAAAAGATAATCAGAAGAAAGAGGTCACATGGGAGCGCTGGGCCAAGAAGAGGACGTTTGTGCGTGCCCTTGAGGGCACCTATGGCGAACTGATGGAAGAGCTGTTCAGACAGCCTCGGATCTACCCGACACAGGTTCTCAAGTGGAAAGGCGGACCCCAAAACTTCGGTAAGAAAGTCATCAACCCCCAAGCCGTCAGGATAACGCAGTCCATCGAGGCTCATATCGATGCATTCGCGCCGGGTGGCCGCGGCCAGAAGCATGGCCACATGAATAGCGCTGTATTTTTTGTGCTCAAAGGGAAGGGACATGACGTCCACGATGGCCGCCGAATAGATTGGGAGGCAGGCGATGCGCTGATTGTGGAGAATGGCTGCGTGCATCAGCATTTCTCCGACGATCCGGATGAAGAGGCCATCATTCTGATCATGAAGGCGAAACCTCTGTTCCTCTTCATGCACCTCATCTTTCAAAAAATGGTCGAATGGCCGCCGAAAGATCCGGTTCCCGGGCAGGAGAACTACGCCCCACCCAGCGCGCTTTGAGCGACTACACAGCCTTAAGAGAATTCAGGAGTTTTTATGAGCAATAAGTCATCTTTCGTAGACGCCACCGAACGCGGCAGGGCGCGAACTGACATCAACGCAGACTTCTATGCCAAAGCGCTTGAGGCATCTAAGGCGTTCCGCAGGGAATATCAAAATCGGGCGAATATCGTGAAATCCAATGAAATGCCGATGGAGCGGTCCCCGGATGGACTCATCAAGCACATCGTCAATGAGGGGATGAATACCAAGGAATGCTGTATTGATATCTATATGCAGTTTCTGCCCCCGAATGGCGCCACCGGGACCAGTCGCCACCTTTCCGAAGAAGTCGCGTTCGTGATCGAAGGTGCCGGTTATGATTTGCACTACGACGTGAGTTTCAGGTGTGAGGAAGAGTTCGTGTGGGAATGGGATACGGAAGCTCAGAGATATGAATGGGGTCCCGGCGACTTTATCTATATTCCGCCTTACTGCGCGCATAAACGATTCAACAGTGATCCCAGCCATGAGGCCCGGGTTGTCGTAGTCAACACCCGTATCATGAAAGCGATCGGCTTTGACTGGTTTGATCAGTTGGAGCCTGCCGAGGGCTTTGAAGACCTCTGGGTGCCACCGGCGGAATGAAGAGCAGGATTGACTTCAATTGCGCGCTTTCAGATAAGAACTAAACCCGGGTAGGCCCTCCCCTCCCTGGCCAGAGCTGTCCAAAAAGAATTCACTTCAAGAGTTGTGAGTGCAGGTTCCTGATTGATGCTAACGCGCCGGCGGGGTCTCCCCACCCGCCTCCGGCCCCGTGCCTCTCCCTCCGGTAACGCGGCTGAGTGCGCTCCCGACCACCACCACGACTACAGCACCCACGACGTTGTACCAGAGAAACGAGATAGACGTCGTGACCGACACTGCGAACACCGAAGCCATTCCGGCGATCAGTCCGATGAAGGCGCCGTTTCCGTTGGCGCTCTTCACGCCAAATGCCAGTAGGAAGACGCCCAGCAGCGAGCCGTAGAACAGCGATCCGAGTTGATTGACGGCTTCGATGAGGGAACCCAGCCGACCCGCGTAGAGTGCCACGACGCACGCCACCCCACCCCACATGAAGGTGCTGAACCGCGACACCCTCAGGTAGTGGGCGTCGGACGCCCCGGTTCGGAAGTAGCGTTTGTAAAAATCGATTACGGTGGCGCTCGTAAGGGCCGTCAGCTCGGAGTCGAGGGATGACATCGCAGCGGCAAAGATCACCGCGATCATGAGTCCGAGTATTCCCGCCGGAATGTAACGGATCAAGTAGGAAGGGAAGACGTAGTTCACATCGTTGGACGACGCACCTCGAACCTCGGTTATGAGTTCCCGGGCATCTCTTCGGAGGCCGGCCAGCTGTTCGTCATGGGTGCCGATTCGATTCCGTACACCGGAAACGTCCGCGCCGTTCTCTCTCGCCTCCAGGAGTTCGAGCGTGGCCTCGCGTCTCAGTTCGTGGATGCGGCCCTGTTCGTCCTCAAGAACCTGAAATTCTCCGGCCCGGGCGCTGGCTTCTACCGCCGCCACCTCGGCCGCGTTGAACACCAGCGGCGGTCGCTCGAAGTGGTAGAACACGAACAGCAGTACGCCGATGGCCAGGATGGCAAACTGCATGGGCACCTTGAAGAAGGCATTGAAGATCAGCGCGAGCCGGCTCTGGCTCAGGGATTTGGCCGTGAGATAACGCTGCACCTGGCTCTGGTCGGCTCCGAAGTACGCCAGGGCAAGGAAGAGTCCTCCGATCATTCCAGACCAGATCGTGTAGGTGTTCGTCAGATCCCAGCTGAGGTCGATGCTGGACCACATATCCTGGATGCCACCGATGTAGACGACGTCGGACAAGCCGACCCCGGCGGGAAGCGTGGTGAACAGTGCCACCAGCGCGACGGCAATACCCACGAACATCATGAGCATCTGGACGACATCGGTCCAGATCACGGCAGTGATGCCTCCCAGCATTGTGTAGGCTATGGTGACCACGCCCATGATGAGGATTGTTATGGTCTCGTCCCAGCCCATGATCACCGAAAGCACGATAGCCGGCGCGTAAAGAACAATCCCGGCCGCGATGCCACGCTGTATGAGGAAGAGGAAACTGGTCAGCGACCGCGTCTTCGCGTCGAAGCGCTGCTCCAGGTATTCGTAAGCGGTGTAGACCTTAAGCCGGTAGAAGAACGGGACGAAAACGGCGCACAGGATCACCATGGCCAGCGGCTGCGGGAGGTAGACCTGGATGAACTCCATCCCGTTGTCAAAAGCCTGTCCAGTGGTACCAATGAACGTAATGGCGCTGGCCTGGGTGGCCATGACGGAGAGGCCGATCGCAGCCCAGGGGAGTCGGCGGTTGGCGAGGAGGTATCCCTCCACCCCCTCGTTCTTTCTGCTGTGATAATAGGCGAAGGAGAGAACGCCGCCGAAGTAGACGGCGAAGACCGTCCAGTCGAGGGCGCTCACCGGCCGCTGAGGTCCAGAGTGACGGTGAGAATGTAGAGAACGACGATAAGGACAGCCGTGTAGACCACCACAGTGCCGTAGAGCCAGCGCCAGTTCGGAAAGATGCCTATGCGTTCACTCTCCGTCTCTTTCCCTGGCTCGTCGTTCATCCAACTCCCTGTGATCCGCGGCAGAAGTCCGCGGGGCGGTAGAATAGGCGAAATACGAGGGCCTTGCAAATCCGATCCAACCGGCGCCACTGGATGAAGAAGTTGACAGTTGCAGGTTCGGGAATCGCATTTTTCACTCTCAAGGGTTCACTTTTGACTTTTAACTTGGTTGCCCATCTCTCGTGACCTCACCTCGTCCTCACGCCCTCGTTTTCGGGCGATGCTGGAAGCGCTGATCAGAAGGAAAACGAACAGGGGTTCCCAGGTGATGCCTCCGACGATATGCCCCCAGAAATGTACGGGAAGTTCTACGCCGAAAGTGTAGGGTGGGGTGTGAAAAATCGTTGCCGTCCCGGTTCTCCACGTATAGCCCAGCGAAAGTGTTTCGACCAGCATATAGGGTGCGATCAAAGCATAAGAGATGATGAGCCGCTCACGTCGTTGGCTTGGCTGGTAGGCAAAATACAGGATGGCGATCGCGATCACCACCGTCATGCTTGCGTAACGCGTGAGACTGTTGTCAACACCGGAAACGCTCAGGGCGAACCGTACACATCCGACGCCGAATATGGCGGGGACGAAGAACCGAAGAGCCCCAGAGAGAGTCCCTCCTCCGTTTGCGGAGAGGAGCAAATCGGTTAAAGTACGGCGCATGTCCGATTGCCTGTTCTGCAAGATTATCGAAGGGGAAATTCCGTCAACTAAAGTATACGAAGACGATAGCCTTTATGCTTTCGAAGACATCAACCCTCAGGCTCCGACTCATGTTCTTGTGGTGCCGAAGGCCCATATCGCCACCTTGAACGATCTGAGGCCTGAAGACAAGCCGGTCGTGGGCCATATGCTTTATGCCGCGGCCGGTATCGCCCGGGACAGAGGAATTCATGAGTCGGGATACCGGACTATATTCAACGTGAATGCAGATGCCGGTCAGGTGGTTTTCCACATTCACCTGCATGTCCTTGGAGGGCGTCAATTGAAGGGGCTCGGTTAGGATAATTTTATTGAATAATCCTAAAGAACCGGATCCAAGCTGTCGATTGAGACCCTATGGATACGAGCGTTATGGCGATTCCAGATGAAAAGCGGCGTTCTGAGCGCATTGTCCCTATTGGGTCGAACGAGGATGTCGTCGTTCTCCACGTTGGAGACAAACAGCATCTGGCGAAGATCTTAGATCTCAGCGATGGTGGCGCATGTGTGTACCTGGTTGAGCCCGGAGTGGGGATCGAACAGGACGACTCGTTCCGGATGTCTCTCTATCACAAGCAAAAAATCGAAGATATCGAAGTCACCGCTTGCAGAAAGACGGGCCAGGTGATCGGCCTCGAGTTTCAGGGTCTGTCGGATACGGCCGAGGAACATGTCCGCGCCAAAATCATTCGGCTGGAAGTCGAATGGATGCGCATGAAGCCCAAGGTCTAACCCCCCTCCCCACGATCCCTTTATTCCCATCAGAGCAGGAACTTTCACCGCAAAGGCGCAAAGAAAGACAATGGGGTCTCTGCGTGTCTTTCAATCAAAATCTGCGTTGGCAGCGACGCCCTCAAGAACCCGAAGAAGTCCGATCAGGACATCTCTACACACCATAAAGACCTTTGCGTCTTTGCGCCTTTGCGGTTTGATCCCCTTCTTACGCCTTCGATTTCTGGTCTGTCGGGTTGCGGCTTTCCAGTTGTTCCCGGTAGGTTCGGCGCATACGATCAAAGAATTTCTGGGAGGCTGGAGACTGGTAGTCCGGGTAGGTCCACGGAAAGAACTGATTCCCGTTCTTCTTGAAGTGCATTGTGACCTCGGCAAAGATACCGCTCCCAATATATGCTCGGTGGTAGAAGTTCTTTGTCGAAAAGAGAATAACCTTGGACTGCTCGATGTAGCCGGGATCAAGATTCACAGGCCGGGTAACCCCTTTCGAGACAAAGGCGAGTTCGGATTCGATTCGGTTGGTTTCCAGTTTCATGGATTCCAGGCTGTCGGCTGTTACGAGGTTCTCGAAGGAAAAAAAGATCCGGTCGAGTGCGTCCCCCATTTCTTCTGAGTAATAATCAGTGGACTCAAACTTCAGGAGGCCGGTCTGATCGTCGATCGGTCCGAAGAGAGTCACGAGCTGTTCCCGGACCAATGGGACCAGTTGTTCGTCGGAGAACAGGACACCCGCGAATGGCTTGACTGGATTGAACGGTCGCACGTTACCCAAGTTTCTAAACCTCAACAGTAGCCCGGAAGTCACAATACTACGCCATGGCAGCCCCCGACAGCCCACCGTCCTTGAAGGAACTGGAGAAGCGGTATGCGGGAGGGAAAGACGGCCTCTCTTCCCGGATATTACGAAAGTTGCAGAGGGATGACCGGATCGGTGGGCAGAAACTCTACCGGAAGCTGAAGAGAAAGCTTGACCTCGAAAAAAAGGAAGAGGCTCGCCTCGATGCGATGTTCCATTTCGAGGAACTCCTTTGGGCGAGGGGGCTCGAACGTGTCGCGGGCGTTGACGAGGTAGGAATCGGTCCGATGGCCGGCCCGGTTGTTGCTGCTGCAGTCGTCTTTGGGCCCGGTGCTCGAGTCGATGGTGTCGACGATTCAAAGCGCCTTCGGCCGGATGTGAGAGAGTCTTTGGATGTTCAGATTCGGGCCGTCGCGTTGGGTATCGGCGTTGGCGTTATTGAGCCCGATGAAATAGACCGCCTCAACGTCTACAACGCCGGTATCAAGGCGATGCGTATCGCCGTCGAATCTCTGGAAGACCCTCCCCAGCATGTATTGGTCGATAGCCGGACGATTCCCGGACTGCGGCAGCCTCAGAACAGCTTCAACGGTGGAGACGGCATCAGCTTTTCGATTGCATCCGCTTCCATAATCGCCAAGGTATTCAGGGACCGGTTGATGGTTGAGATGGATGATCGCTTTCCCGGTTACGGTTTCGCCCAGCACAAGGGGTATTGCACTGCCATTCATCAGAATGCTGTACGCCGCTTGGGCCCGTGTCCTGTTCACCGCAATTCGTTCGACTTCATTAGTGAAATTCAGGGCGAATACCACTCGGACTTTTACATGCTGAAACAGGAAATCCAGTCTGTAACAACGTGGAACGAGCTCCAGTCCTGGGATGAACGATTCGCGAGCAGGCGGGGGAATCTTGACCAGGTCGAAAACCGCAAGTTGAGCATCCTGGCAGGTCGCCGACGTAAAAGACTTCAGCCCAGATAAGCGCCTCATTAAAAAGGCTTTGATCAGACTGCAGCGTTGCGCCGGCTTGTAAGGTGGGGGCGACTTGCTGTATATTTTGCCAAAATTCCGATCGGATATTCATGTCAAGTCCTTGCTTCCGCGCGCAGGCATTCTGGATCGTGAGTTCAGCGGAATAAAGATGCATTCGCAGAGGTTCAAAGACCCCCTCCTCAGTCAAGCTCGTGCGGTCACTTATATGTGTCCGCTGATCGAAGAAACTTTGAGGGCGTCCCGGATTCAGCCGAATCGCGAACAAATCCTCGATCGTTTTGTGACCGGACAGCCACGCATCGCTGTTGTTCGCGGATCTGAAGATCACCCTTATAGCGTGGGTTGTCGGGATATCGTGCGTCGCCTCGTCCGGCAGGTCTGGACAGAGGGGGCATTGCCGATCGAGGTTTCTCAGGCCGTTCCTTGCGAGGAATTGTCCCTGGCTCTTCCCGGATCCCATTACGCTTTCCTTGGGCGTAATGTTTGTGCGGCCAACTTCGGGACGCTGATGGAAGCCCACGGTTATGACGCAGCCATGGTCATTGGCGCCTGCGACAAGATGCTGGCCGGAGTGTTGCGGGCCCTCGTTGAAGCGGATCTGGCGCGGCAGAATAGGAAAGCGCGCCCCGTCTACGCTCTTTTCATCCCTCCCAACATTAGCAGCGAGGTCTATCTGGACGAAGAACAGCGCCGGCGTTTCGACTATCTTCGGGACAAGCTCACGAATGCGGAGTGCAAGAAATTATTTGATCTTCTGGACCGGCCGATAACAAGCGAACTTTACGGAAAGATGAAGGCGTGTCTGGATCGGGCCTTTCGGAAACGGCTAATTCCGGAAATCGACAAGGATGAGCTCGAGAGAGTGTTGGCCAAGCTGGCGTTGGCGCCTGGAGCCCTCTGCGCGTCTTCGGAGGCTTCCATCGTTAACCGGTTGATGGTTGCGACCTTCGGTCTTGTGCCTCGGCAGATGGATCTTTCCCGAACGCCGCCCCAGGATAAACAATTGTCCTATGCCGTTCGCCTGCTTCTTCAGGGGATTCACAAACGGGAGCGCCGAATCAGCATTTCGCAACTGGTGAAGAGCAATCTTCAAAACGGCCTTACCGTATGGAGTGCGACCGGAGGACATCCCTCCTGGTTGCTCCATCTGAACTACCTGGCCGAGGCGCTGGGCGTCCGCTTGAGTCCCGCGCTACTGCAGCGCAAGATGTCTAAGGTGCCGCGTTTGATTTCCTTCGATGATGGCAACGGTCTTCCGGCACATGGTGTGGCCGTGGAAACGGAGTCGGGGAAGAATTCCGGCATCGATACGCTCATGAGGACGCTGTCGGAGAAGCGCCTGATTGACGATCGGGCGGCGACACTGGAAGGGTCCTGGATGCACCGGATCACGGAAGCACGGTCGGCTAACGGGCGCTATTTCCACTCGACGATAACGCCGTGCGCGCCGAGCTGCGGCCTTGCACGCGTCCATGGCAATTTTTCCAGCGGGGCACTGGTGCAGTTTGGCCAGAAACACGATTTTGCCGGGTACGACAAGAAAATTTATCTGGCGGATTTCTATCTTGGACTGGAGGAGTTCAGGGAGGCGATGGCCGAGCCGAACGGTGCGCTGGAACGCATTCGCCGTAAAGTGACCCGCGAGGGTTTGTACAAGACAAGCGCTATTAACTGGGGCACAGCGCTAAATGGCAGTGCCATCGGGAACGGGAATCTAGAGCGTTGGAGTAAGCAGAAACTTTGGAATTACCTTTTGGATCGAAATCTCTTACGCTGTCTTCTGTTCGTCGCGGGAGAAGGTCCGCGAGCTTCTGGGATGCCTCAGGTCGGCCTGCCGGAAGCGATTGACGACTCGGTGATCCGGGAAAACTGCGTGATCGCCACGGACGGTCGTGTAGCGTTTGGCAGTGACACGATGTCGATTGTGCATATCGTTCCCGAGGCCATTGACGGCGGTGGCCTGGCGGGTATCAGGACCGGCGATTGGGTATATCTCAACATGCGCAAGGGTGAATTTCAGATTGTCACGTCCGCACGGAATGCGGCCGGATTTCGTGTCGTATCGCAAAGGGAGATTGCCCGCCGAAGCGACGTCAACAGGCGCGTCCATGAACTTGAACGGCGCCGCCAGGCCTTCCTGCCATCCATCCGCTCCATCCTCGACAGTGTCTCCTCGGCCGCAGAAGGCGTCTCCCCCCTCACTAGACCCTGAACAAGCGTGATTGACGAGGAAATGATAGTGCAATAAGAGCGGAAGTACCCGAAATGCCCCCTCTCCGTGCGAAAAAAACCTTGAACAGATTCTTCGGAAAAGGAGGCATTTCAGATGAACGATTATACGCGCAAGAACATGAGGAACCGCAAGCGGCGAATCGAACGTCGGCTTGGGGACCGGCATTGGACGGATCAGGTAGAGCCGATGTTTTCGGCGAGCAACATTCAGTACGAGATGGGAGAGCGGACGCGGGGCACATCGGTTGGTGGTATCGGGACGATGCAACTGGTGGCGCGGCGGACCGGGCTGATCGAAGCCATCGACAAGGGCGTGCATGTGTTGAAGCGGCACCTGCCGTATCACGAGTCGGATCACGTGCTGAACATCGCCTACAACGCCTTGAGCGGAGGAACGTGCCTGGAAGACATCGAACTGCGGCGCAACGATGCGGTGTATCTGGATGCGCTGGGAGCGCAACGGATTCCGGATCCGACGACGGCGGGAGACTTCTGCCGGAGATTCGAGGCCGACGACGTGGAGTGTCTGATGGAGGCAACCAATCAAGTCCGGCTCGGAGTCTGGCGACAGCAACCGGCGGCGTTTTTCGAAGAAGCGGTGTTGGACGCGGACGGGACACTGGCCGAAACCACGGGGGAATGCAAGCAAGGGATGGACGTGGCCTACGACGGGACGTGGGGATATCACCCGCTGATGATCTCGCTGGCCAACACCGCCGAACCGCTGTATCTGGTCAATCGTAGCGGCAACCGGCCGTCGCATGAAGGAGCCGCGGTCCGGTTCGACCAAGCCATCGCATTGTGCCGGCATGCGGGGTTTCGCCAGATCCTGCTGCGCGGGGACACGGACTTCAGCCAGACCCGGCATCTGGACGGATGGGACGACCAGCAGGTGGGTTTCATATTCGGGATTGACGCGATGGCGAACCTGAAGGCCCGGGCCGATGAACTGGAGCCGCGCCAGTGGAAGCGCCTGGAACGGCCCGCGAAATACGACGTGGCGACCGAACCGCGCCAACGTCCCGACAACGTGAAGGAAGAGATCGTTCGGCAGCGCGGTTTCGACAATATCCGCTTGCAGGGTGAGGATGTGGCCGAGTTTCGGTATCGACCCGGAGCCTGCGATCGGGACTACCGTGTCGTCGTGGTGCGGAAGAATCTGTCGGTGGCCAAAGGAGAGCAGGTGTTGTTTGACGACATCCGGTACTTCTTCTACATTACCAACCGTTCGGATCCGGCCGACCAGATTGTGATGCGTGCCAATCAACGGTGCAATCAGGAGAATCTCATTGAGCAGTTGAAGAACGGCGTTCAGGCGTTGCGGATGCCGGTCGGAGATCAGACCAGCAACTGGGCCTACATGGTGATCGCGTCACTGGCCTGGACACTGAAAGCGTGGTTTGCATTGCTGCTTCCCGAAACCGGACGTTGGGGCCAAAAATATCAGGCTGAGAAGCAAACCGTGCTGCGCATGGAGTTCAAAACCTTCTTGAACGCTTTCATGCTTGTGCCGTGCCAACTCGTGCGCACCGGGCGGCGCATTCTGTTCCGGATCCTGGCCTGGAACCGGTGGTTGCCGGTCTTGTTCCGCGGGGTGGATGTGTTGCGTCAGCCTCTGCGATGTTGACCCGATCATGACTCTGAGCCCGGGCGATCGAGGTCCCGGTTTCTGTCAACCGTCCAACACCAGCGAGGCTGAACTGAAACAGATTCAACAGAAACTCGATACCTGGAACAGGCCATCCGGGAACGGGATTCTATGCCTCGAATTCTATCGGCGCGAACTGGGCCTCGGCGGACTGGTTATGCGCTTGTTTTGGGTCTAGACTCAGGCATGTCTCGATCCTCTGCCGCAGCCCTTCCTCAGACGGACACGTCAACCGATGTCCGACTTGAAAAGCTCTACCACGTCATTCTTCTCAACGACGAAGATCATACCTACGACTACGTTGTCGAAATGATTCAAAAATTGTTCGGTTGCACCGAATCGCGGGCCTTCTCTCATGCCGTCGAAGTGGACACGAAAGGGACCACGATACTTTTGACGTGTGAGTTGGAAAAAGCGGAGTTGAAACGGGATCAGATTCACGCTTACGGCGCGGATCCCCTGATGCCCCGATCCTTGGGCTCTATGGCCGCAATCGTCGAACCCGCCGCAGGATGAGTGCAGGGATCTTTAACACGAAGGACACGAAGGAGAAACGGAGAATACCTCAGTCATTCTTATCCTTTCCTTCGTTGCCTTCGTGTCTTCGTGTTTAAAAACCGGATCGCTCAGATCGCCAGGCCGCCGTCGACCTGGATGACCTGCCCGGTGATGTAGGCGGCTTCTTCCGATACCAGGAATTTTGCGATGCGGGCGACTTCCGAGGGTTGCCCGTAGCGGCCGAGTGGGATCTGCTCGAGTGCCTTCTGCCGATATTCTTCGGCCATTCCCCGTGTCATATCAGTATCGATGAGTCCCAGTGCCAGGGCGTTGACCGTGATGCCGGCCCTCGCCAACTCCTTGGCCAGGGCCTTGGTGAACCCGATCATGCCGGCCTTTGATGCCGAATAGTTGGTTTGGCCCGGCAGGCCCACCAAACCGCTGATGGAAGAAATATTGAGGATGGTTCCGGAGCGCTGCTTGAGCATGGCGGTGGAGACGGGACGCGTGAAGTTGTACAGGCCTTTCAGGTTGGTGTCGAGGACTGCGTCCCAGTCGGCTTCGCTCATGCGCACCAGTAGTTTGTCGCGCGTTATGCCGGCGTTGTTGACCAGGATGTCGATGCGCCCTAACGATGCACGCACCTCTTTCACCACTTCCGCTGCGCGAGCGCTGTCAGCGACGTCGGCCTTGAACGCGAAGATGTTTTCGCCGTCGGCGATTTCATCGGCTAGGGCACTATTACTGGCATAAGTCAGGACCACCCGGGCACCGTCGGCGGACAAGGCCTCTACGATGGCTCGACCGATTCCCCGGGTTCCACCCGTGACGATCGCCACTTTGTCGGACAGGGACACTGGACCTCCTAGGCGATGGCCGGACACTTCAATGATTTTGGTTTACCGTTCCGGCGAGACTGTGATTAAGGGCCGGATTGTACCAGATGAAGTGAACGGACGTTTGTGTCGGGATCGCTTGAACAAGCGATCAGGACACCAGTACGGCGGCCAGGTCCAGGAGCTCCATGTCCAACGGTTTTGCCTTGCCGGCGACTTCGTTGAGCGGTGTCGTTTGAGCGGCGCCGTTCAGAAGGCCCACCAGACAAGCAAATTCTTTCCTTTTGATTGCGGCGATCGCGCCTGCGCCTAAGCGAGTTGCGAGGAGCCTGTCAAACGCTGTTGGGGCCCCGCCCCGCTGCACGTGTCCCAGAATGGTCGCCCGAATTTCAAATTCAAGATCGGATTGTTCCCTGAAGTACCGGCTGAGCGCTTCCGCGTTGCATTCGGCGCCTTCGGCAACGACGGCGAGTGCGTGCTGCTTTCCATTTTCATAGGCTGTCTGGAATTCCCGGGCGACCGCCTCCGGACTGATCGGGCGTTCGGGAATGGCGACGGCCTCCGCCCCACCGGTGATGCCTGCGATCAGGGCGAGGTAACCGCAGTCGCGGCCCATGACTTCGACCACGAGACCGCGCTGATGGGACGAAGCCGTGACCTTCAATCGATCGATCGCCTCCAAAGCAATGTTCAAGGCGGTATCCACGCCAATCGTGATATCGGACCCGGCAAGATCATTGTCGATTGTCGAGGCTACGCCTACGACCGGGAACCCCGCCTCTGATAGCGCAAACGCACCTTGTTGCGAACCGTTTCCCCCGATGACGACCAGGGCTTCGATTCCACATCCCGACAGTTGGTCCAGCGCTTGTGCCCGGCCCGCCTCGGTCGCGAACTCCGGGCATCGAGCTGTTCCCAGGAAAGTCCCGCCCCGCTGAATGATTCCGCTGACGGCTCGGCTTCCCAGCGGCGCAATCGCTCCACCGAGCAGCCCGTTAAAACCCCGTTCAACGCCGAAAACTTCAAAGCCCGCGTCCTGTCCTGCGCGGACGACAGTTCGGATGGCTGCGTTCATTCCCGGGGCATCGCCCCCGCTGGTCAACACTGCGATTCGTTTCATAAAGAGAGTCTACCCGAAGACCACAAGACGGATGTTGGAGACAGGCCTGTCAACTCCAGAACTAGCCTAGTGAATTCTTGCATTTGCGAATTCCGGGTGTGACGCGTCTGTCCCCATAATTCCCTCCGCCGACAGACATTGACCCGGTCGCCGAAACTCCTTATTCTCTTGGGGTAGTGCCTGCGGCAATGCGCCGTAGCGGGCTACTCAGGCAAACACATTTAAGAGGAGACTTACAGGCATGGATTTCAACTTCAAGCCCAATCGTTACCCCGAAGATCTCATCAAACCCATGAGAGAAGACCTCACGCGTTTGGGTGTTCGGGAAACGCGTACACCCGAAGAAGTCGATGAAGCGATTCAGAACACGGACGGGACGACAATGGTGATCGTCAATTCCGTGTGTGGTTGTGCTGCGGGAAAGGCCCGGCCAGGTGTCGCCATGGCATTGGGTCATGCCGTCAAACCGGACAACGTTATCACGGTGTTTGCCGGTGCGGACATTGAAGCCACCGAGAGGGCACGGGAGCTTTTCAAGGGTTACGCTCCATCATCTCCCTCGATCGCTCTCATGCAGAACGGGGAAGTGGTTTACATGCTGGAGCGCCACCAGATCGAGGGACGAGAGGCACCCGAGATCGCGGCCGTACTGACGGACGCGTTCGATCAACTATGTGCGCCCGTTTCGAATGAATGAAGATCTTCGATCCTCTGCGACTCGGGCATATGCTGGGTTGCACGCCGCTGGATGAGTTTTCTGGAATCGAGCGCAAATCTTGCTTAGAATGTCGGGACGGATGATCGCACAACAGTTTCATCGGCCCGATGTTTCCCACGCCGAGAAGAGGCGGTCTGTGTGAAGGAGGCCGTCTGATGCCAAGTCGTGTGTTTGTGGGGAACCTCCCCTATGACGCGACGGAAGGCGAAATCCGGGAGCACTTTTCCGAAGTGGCGCCCGTTTCCCGCGTCTTCATGCCTCTGGACAGGGAGACAGGGCGACCGCGTGGTTTCGCATTCGTAGAGTTCGCTGAGGACGCACATGCTTCCTCGGCGATCCAACAGCTCCATCAAAAGCCTTTCAAGGACAGGCCTCTGGTTGTCAACGAAGCCCGCCCAAGCGAAGGACGCCCATCGGGCGGATTTCGGCCGGGAGGGGCTTCCGGAGGCGGGTCGGCGCCTTACAGACCCCAATCGAGACCGGGTTCCGGTGGGCCGCCTCCCGCAGGCGACGCCCCCAGCAGTTCCGCTCCCTCACGTTCCCGCCGCCGTGGAGGCAAGCGCCCTTCCTGGGAGGAGGCGCCGAAGAAGGAGCCGATTCCAGAGGTGCGCCGCGCACAGATGTTTGGCGGGAACGAAGATATCGATGAGGACGAGGAAGATATCGAGTTTGAGAATTTCGCGACCAGTTTGCCCGAAGATGACGACGAAGAGTGAGTGTCCGGACTTCTTTGCGATCCATCCCCAGCTTGTCTGATTTACAAAAAACATGAGTCAGTCCCGCTTTGTCCTTGGTGTCGACCTCGATGGTGTTTGCGCGGACTTTTATAAGGGCTTGCGCCCGATTGCGGCGGAATGGTTGGGAGTGCCTATTGAATCGCTCCCAATGGAAGTCAGTCACGGTTTGCGGGAATGGGGGATAGATTCCGCTCCCGGTGGATATGAAGCTCTTCACCGTTTCGCGGTGACCCAACGAAATCTGTTCCGGGAACTGGAACCCGTGAACCGGGCGGCCGCGACCTTACGCCAGATTTCTGCTCGGGACGTGCGTATTCGGATCATCACCAATCGACTCTTCATCAAGTACTTTCATCAGCAGGCTGTGCGCCAGACGATCGAGTGGCTCGATCACTACGACATCCCGTATTGGGATCTTTGTTTTATGCGAGACAAAGCTGCAGTCGGAGCGGATCTGTACATCGAGGATTCACCCGATAACATAGAGCAACTCCGGGGAGACGGCTATCCCACGCTGGTCTTTTCGAACTCTACAAACCGCAGCCTTCCGCCTCCGCGTGCCGACTCATGGGACGACGTCGAACAGTTCGTGGGAGAAGAACTCGTGAGATGGAAAGCCTGACGGAAATTAGGAAATAAGGGGTCAGAGCCCTATGGTCCCATTTTCAGGAGGCAGAAAGTGACTCAGGACGAATCTTTGAGAAACCATTTGGTGGCCCTTCTCAAGGCCGGCCATTCACATTCTCCGATTGGACAGGTCGTCGCCGCGTGGCCTTCCGAATCGCGTGGAACGAAGCCGGGTGACGCGAACCATACCGCATGGCAGTTACTGGAACACCTGCGAACTGCGCAGTGGGATATTCTTGGTTTTTCCCTCTCTGCCGATCACGTTTCACCTGAATTTCCCGATGGTTATTGGCCCGATAGCGATACACCACCCAACGACCAAGCCTGGGAGCAGAGTGTCGAACAGTTTGCGAAAGACCTGGAGGCGATGCGGGCCTTGGTTTCGGATCCGTCGACAGATCTTCATGCCCGGATACCTCACGGGGACGGCCAGACGATACTCCGGGAGGCCTTAACGCTGGCGTCCCACAACTCCTACCACATCGGGCAGCTCATGACCTTGAGGCGGGTGCTTGGAGTTTAGCTCATGAAAGTTATGAGCCGACAATCCTGTTGAGCCGGAGACGAGAGTTACAATTCATGCCAAAACTCAGACGTCATTTACTTTATTGAGTAGTTTTACTCAGTGATGTAAAATAGTCGCATGTCTGGCTACCAACGCCAACACGTGACAACTCTCATCACCCGCCTGGAGGAACGACCAGAGCGACTGATCGTCATTTCCGGCCCGCGGCAGACTGGGAAGACCACACTTGTGCGGCAGGCCCTTGATCAGATCGACATAGGTAAACGCTACATCGCCATCGACGAACGCCAATCGGCAACTCCTTCACCTTCGCTCGACAGCCAAGAACAAGTCACTAAAACCAGCGACCCGCATGATGAAGAATGGTTGACCCGTGAGTGGGAGAAAGCGCGCAAAGATGCCGACCGTTCAGAACGTGGCTTCGTCCTGGTGCTGGACGAGATTCAGAAGATCGACCAGTGGTCGGAAACGGTTAAGGGTCTTTGGGACGCTGACCGAGCCGCTGAACGCCCCCTGCATGTAGTGATCCTCGGTTCGGCGCCACTACTAATGCAGCAAGGACTGACTGAGAGTTTGGCGGGGCGGTTCGAGTTGATTCGTGTTAACCACTGGTCTTTTCGCGAAATGGTGGATGCTTTCGGTTTCGATCTGCCGAGCTATATCTATTTCGGTGGTTATCCTGGGGCCGCATACTACACAAAAAAACAACCACGCTGGCGCGAATATATTCGTTCTTCGCTGATCGAACCTAACATCGAAAGAGACATCCTTGATATGACACGCGTGGACAAACCCGCACTACTCAAACGGGCCTTTGAGTTGGGTAGCGCCTACTCGGGTCAAATTCTGTCTTACACCAAAATGCAGGGGCAACTGCAAGACGCCGGCAATACCACAACACTGGCACACTACCTGGAACTTCTATCGACTGCCGGTCTGCTAACGGGACTTCCGAAGTACGCGGGCCAACAACACCGGCGCAGGGGGTCGAGTCCAAAGCTTAACGTTTGTACGTCGTCAGAATAATTCGGACAAAAAGACCATTTAGCTAAGAGACGGTTTTGAAGTTATACCACTCCAATCCTAAGGTTCTCGATTTTGCGTCGAGCCAGCGTTTTTCTTTTGATCTGGTCACGACGTGCAAGGATCTGCTGATCCCTCCCGAAGAACACGTCAGCCGGTGTCACGTTGTTCAGAGATTCGTGATACCGATGGTGGTTGTAGTGTTCGACCCATTGCGCGATCGCCTGCTCAAGTTCCCACGGATAATAGTAGTGTTCCAACTTGACCACGTTCTTCATCGAACGGTGATAGCGTTCGATCTTGCCCTGTGTCATCGGGTGATAGGGCGCACCCCGGGTGTGTTCCATACCACGACGTTGTAAATAGTCTTTGAGTTCGTGCGATACGTAGCAGGGGCCGTTGTCGCTCAACAATCGCGGTCGGTGCCGGACTTGTACTTGTCCGACATCTGTCGCCTGTAGTGCAACGTCCAGCGTGTCCTGAACGTCAGATGCGGCCATGGTTTGAAAGAGCTTCCAGGCGATGATGTAGCGAGAGTAATCGTCCAGCACGGTCGACAGGTAGTACCAACCCCAACCGACGACCCTGAAGTAAGTGAAATCAGTTTGCCAGAGTTCGTTCACACGCCGGGTTGGCTGCTGGAAGTGATCGCTGGCCGTCATCACGATGTATGCGGGACTGGTGATCAGGTCGCATCTCTTCAGAATCCGATACACGCTGGATTCGGAGATGAAGTAGTCCTGGGTGTCGGTGATCTGCCAGGCCAGTTCCCGCGGTGAGGCTTCCGGGTGGTTCAACGCGGTTTCGACCACCTGTTCCCGCACCGGTCCCGGAATCCGGTTCCAGCAGAAGCCGGGGCCGGAATGCCGATCTAACAAGCCGGCTGCGCCACGCTCTTTGTATCGTCGATACCAACCGTAGAACGTGCTGCGGGGGACGCCCAGCTCCCGGAGGGTCGCTGTCACCGACAACTCCGAGTCTTCCACCACTCGGATCGTCTCCAGCTTCTCAGATCCCGATTGCCTCATATATCGATGCTCTCGGAGTCCGTTACGTTCAACGTTTTTTTCAGAAAACGATTCTTTAGCAGTATTTCGGCCACGACCTGCTTCAACTGATCGTTTTCCTGCCGCAACTCGGTGACTTCGCTCGATGTCGCTTCCCGCTTCGTGTCCCCAGCCAGCCGTTTCTTCCCCGCCTCCAGGAAGTCCTTGCTCCACCGGTAATACAGATTTGACGGAATCCCTTCGCGTCGGCACAGTTCTGCGATGCTCTCTTCGCCTCGCAACCCTTCCAACACGATCCGCACTTTCTCCTCAGACGAGTACTTCTTGCGCGTCTTTCGACGAATCTCTCGTACCCGATTCTCTGCCGACACTTTCTCACTCATTCGATCCTCCTTCAGATCGTTCTGATTAGAAAAGTGTCTCTTAGTTTTTTAGGGTATTTCGTACGAAATGCTCTGACGGGCTACACCCTGTGCAAAAGCCAGCGTACCGCAATCATTGAACGCGACCCGCTGGGTGTTGTGTTGTACGGCGACGTTCAGGACTTCACACACCATGAGAAACGCCACGTGTTGGATGGTCTAGATAGAGAGGCGGCGCGTTATCCCTGGTTCCGTTCATCGCATTGGACGGCGTCCCCGTTTGGCGCCCTCGCCACACTGGATATGGAAGGGCAGTTCCGCGACATCCTGACCGCGCCCGATAGGAGCGAAACACGTCAAGCACTTGCCGATTGCGTGCTTGACGCCATGACTCACGGCGCCAGGTTTGCGTCGCTCGACGATATTCTGCTTGATGTCGTCCGAGATGCTACCTGGTGGCCACGCATCCGACGGCACGCGCTTGAGGTTGTGCACCGCCATAGCGAAGGCAAACCCGGCTCTGACATCCGGCTCAAAACAATACTGGATGAGATTGGCAACGGCATGGTAGCGGATCCTGACGACGATCTCATGGGATACCTGTTGACCGAGCTTTACCCAAGAACGGTTACGGCTGCGGCGCTGCTGGATTATTTTCACGCTCCCAAGCGGCGAAACTACATCGGCAGTTATCTTGCGTTCTGGAGGCACACACTGCTTGAGCAATCCTCTGATTCCGATGTCAGTATGTTGCTCGACGAACTCATCGTTAGGCTGGACATCCTCAGGCCAATAATGAACGACCATTTTTTCCGCAATGTAGCCGACGGATTGCTGGAGCGCGGATTGGAGGCAGTCGGTGAATTCATAGATTCAGCGCGTCTCTACGGGTGGCTCGGCGCTGGCTTGGACGAATACGGCTTTTCTCATTCAGGAACAGGGACACAGATTGACAGCATCCGTTCTTGGCTGGAAATACACCCGGCGATCCAGAAAACTATAGTCGGCATTGGTCTGGACCGATGTGTCGAAACAGAGAACTTCGAACGTTGCATGCACAAGGTACGTGGACGCCTGTTCCATGCCGATCCGCCAGCCGATTTCGGTCGGTGGTGCCTCGACCGAATGCGAGCGGCGGCCAACGACAGCGTTGGTCGCTATCTGTTGCAGGAGGCGTTCGCCACCGTTTGCAATCAGCACGGTGATGCCGGTCTTTCACTGGAAACGCTCCGGGACTTCGCAGACCAAGATCCGAAGCACAAAGACTGGTTAAGTAACATGCTTGTCTGTCCTATTGACCCGGAAGAACGGGAATACATCCAGAAACGCCGCCTTCGTGAGGCAGAAGAGCGTAAAGAAAAGCAGGAATGGCTGCGTGTTGTGAAGTCTCATGAGAGTGAGTTGCGTGAAGGGCGGGCCTATCCTCGACTACTCCATGATCTGGCCACTGCCTATTTCGGCCATTTTGTTGGTTCAGAGGGTGACACTCCGACGGAACGGCTCAGGAATTTTCTGGGCAACGACGAGCAGCTCGTGGAATCCGTTTTTCAGGGGCTGCGTCGATCACTGGAGCGCGACGACATTCCGGGAGTTACGGATATCATCGGGCTCTACACTGACGGCCAGTCTTACCTAATCAGTAGCCCATTTCTAGCTGGGTTGGAAGAGATTACACAAGCGTCGCAAGAGAACGTCAATCAGCTAAGCGATGAAAAGATTAGACAGGCGCTCGCCTTCCGCCTCACAGATGGCACGGGTGAGGACCCGGACTGGTACAAATCACTGTTTGGGTCACGGCCGGACCTCGTGGCCGAAGTATTGACGGCTTACGTCATCGCGGCATTCCGAAGGAAGGAACAGCACATCACCTGCCTTTACGCGTTGGCCCGTGTGGATGACCATAATGCGGTTGCACGGTTGGCGTCCCTGGCCATGCTGAACGCCTTCCCCGCGCGCAGTACAAACCAACAACACACATCGCTGGACGAACTTCTGAAAGCAGCCTTGAGCCACTCCGATCGACGGAAATTGCTATGGCTGATCGAAAAAAAACTAAACCTTCACAGCATGAACGTGGGCCAGCGTGTTCGTTGGCTCGCGGCCGGCCTAATAGTCGCACCCAAGGAATATATGGAATTACTGGCAGACTTTACTGAAGGACAGGAAAAACGAGTCCAGCACCTTGCCAGCTTTCTCGCCGACGAGCGTGACCAGTACGTACCGCTTGATGACCTGCCAGTACCTGCGTTAGGGCTCCTGGTGAATCTCATTGGTCGATTCTTCGCACCTTACGAACTGAAAGAGAGTGGCTTCGTGTCACAGGGAATGAATACGGCCGATTTCGTGAATCGCCTGATTAGCCGCCTGGGATCGCACTCTGGAAAAGAAGCCACCGACGTGCTCTATACACTGTCGATGGATCCTGGATTGAACCGATGGCAGAACGCAGTCCGGCGAGCCCAGTTCGAACAAAGCGCGGCCCGGCGCGAGGCGAGTTTTCGCCGTCCCGATATTCGTCAGGTCAGCGAGACACTAAACAACCGGGCACCCGCGAATGCCGGCGACTTGGCGGCATTGACTACGGTCGTCTTAAGGGATTTGGCCAACCAGATACGAAATGGGAATACAGATGATTACCGCCAGTACTGGAACGAAGGGCCGCAACGTCAACTCGAATCCCCTAAACATGAAGAGGCTTGCCGGAATGCCCTCTTGTCGGATCTACAGCAGCGCATTGCACCGTTTCAAATCGACGCCCAGCCCGAAGGTCGATATGCTGACGACAAGCGAGCGGATATACGTGTGGCGTTCGGCGGTACTGATGGATTTGAAGTTCCCATCGAGATCAAGAAGAATTCTCATAGGAATTTATGGCGTGCGATACACGAACAACTAATCGCAAAGTATACGCGAGCGCCGGATGCGGCTGGCTTCGGAATCTATCTGGTGTTCTGGTTCGGCTCCGACAATACACAGCCTTCCGCAAGTGAACCGCCTCCACGTACGGCTGATGAACTGGGGCAGCGTCTTCGCGCCACCCTGTCCGTAGATGAAAATCGGAAGATCTCGGTCTGCGTGATTGACGTTGCCAAGTCTGGATAGTTTGTCGACGTTCTTTCAGAGCTTCAATCGCCGGAGACGCAATGCGTTCGAGATGACGGATACCGAGCTGAAAGTCATCGTGGCGCTTGCAATGATGGGGCTTAAAAGCACTCCAAAGAACGGGTAAAGCACCCCGGCGGCGAGCGGAATGCCGAGGGAGTTGTAGATGAAAGCGAAGAAGAGATTTTGCCTTATGTTGCTCATGGTTCCTCGGCTCAGTCGCCGCGCACGGACGATGCCTCGGAGGTCGCCTTTGATCAGCGTGACGCCCGCGCTTTCCATGGCGACGTCGGTCCCATGTCCCATCGCGATACCCACGTCTGCCTGGGCCAGGGCCGGTGCGTCGTTGATCCCGTCTCCGGCCATCGCGACGACGCTTCCCAATTCCTGAAACTGCCGAACGGTTTCGTACTTCATTTCTGGGAGGACTTCGGCCCGCACGTCGTCGATGCCGAGCTTGGCCGCGACCGCTTCGGCGGTGGTTTGACTGTCGCCGGTCAACATAACGATCCGGACGCCTTCGGCATGGAGGGAGCGGATCGCGTCCGGAGTGCTTCTCTTGATTGGATCGGCGACGGCGATCATGCCGACTGTGGAGTCGTCTACGGCGAGAAAGACGACTGTGGATCCGTTTTTACGGAGCGGTGCCGCATCGGCCGGCAGAGATCCCGGTTCGATGTTTCTGTTTTGAAGCAACGTAGGATTGCCCAGGACTACCTTGCGTCCACCCGCGACCCCAATGACACCTTTTCCCGTGATCGATCGGAATTTTTCTGCGGGTTCGAATCGCAGGCCGCGTTTACGTGCCTCCGATACGATGGCGTCAGCCAGGGGATGCTCGCTGACGGACTCGATGCTCGCGGCTATCGCCAGAACCTGGTCTTCGGTCCACGGTGATAGGGCGAGGACAGTTTCTACTTGAGGCTTGCCCTCGGTCAAAGTCCCGGTTTTATCGACGAGGAGTGTATCGACCTTTTCCAGGATCTCGAGTATTTCGGCGTTCTTGATCAGGACACCCTCGCTGGCACCCCGTCCGGTACCAACCATGATGGACATCGGTGTGGCCAGACCCAATGCACAGGGGCATGCGATGATGAGCACTGCGATCGCGTTGACTAATGCGAATGCCATCTTCGGGTCCGGTCCAACGAGAGCCCAGACAATAAAGGTTATGACAGCGATCATCACAACGGCCGGAACAAAGTAGGATGCAACCACGTCAGCGAGGCGTTGGATCGGGGCCCGGCTGCGTTGTGCCTCCCCGACCATTTTTACAATCTGTGCCAGCATCGTGTCCCGGCCGACTTTTTGAGCAACCATCACGAAAGTCCCGGTGCCGTTGACGGTCCCACCGGTGACTGCGGAACCGGTTTCTTTTTCGACGGGCACGGGTTCACCCGTCATCATGGATTCATCGATGCTCGAACGGCCTTCTTCGATGTGCCCGTCGACAGGAATCTTGTCTCCAGGCCGCACCCGGAGGCGGTCCCCCGCATGAACCTGATCCAGAGGAATGTCTTGCTCGCTTTGGTCATCCCCCACCCGGCGTGCCGTGGCTGGAGCCAATCCCAGCAACGCTCTGATGGCATTGCTTGTTCGGCCCCGCGCCCTTAGTTCGAGGACCTGACCTAAGAGAACGAGAACAGTGATCGCGGCGGCGGCTTCGAAGTAGACGAGCACCTCTCCATCATTTCCTCGAAAAGAAGCCGGAAATGAACCGGGAACGATCGTCGCGAGTGTGCTGTAGGCGTAAGCAGTACCGGTGCCGATCCCGATAAGGGTGAACATATTGAGGCTTCGATTCCGGAGGGAAAACCATGCCCTTTCAAAGAAAGGCCACCCGCACCATGCGACCACAGGTGTCGCCATCAACAACTGGATCCAATTCAGTGTGAGCGCGGAAACCCCGGAAACAGGATTACCTGGAATCATGTGTGTCATCGCCAGGATCAGGAGCGGCACCGTTAGCGCAACTCCCACCTTGAAGCGTCTTTCCATGTCCTCCAGTTCCGGGTTGGGCGTTTCCACCGCAGCGGCGGTCCGAGCCTCGAGAGCCATACCGCACTTCGGGCATGAATCTGGTTCGGACTGGATGACTTCGGGGTGCATGGGGCAGCAGTACTCGACCCGAGGCGCGACAAATTCCAACTCCATGGGTTCCAGCGCCATGCCGCACTCTGGACATGGCCCCGGTCCCTGTTGCCGGACTTCTGGATCCATCGGGCACGTATAGACAGCTTGCGGATCGGTCGGTGGTGGCTGTGTCTGGAGGGGGCTTTCCTTTAGGTACTTCTGTGGGGATTGGGTGAAGCGGTCCGCACAGTGGGTAGAACAAAAGTGATAAAGAACTCCGTCGTGGTCGTGCCGAGCGGCGGCGGAGTTTTCTTCGACTTGCATGCCGCAGACGGGATCTTTCACAACTACAGTTTAACCTGCAAGTCGATTCGGACCGCCCGATCGATTCGATGGGTCGGCGGCTGCTCTTTGATGACACTTTGACCCGACCTTACGAGTGGGGGCCAGACGAACTGATCAAAATGGCACTCGCTTATCGAATAGTGCAGAACCTCATGAAGCAAAGTACTGGAAATTTAGGACGTTGCATCGATTCATGCTCCGGTATGCGGATTGCTCATAAAAGAGGTGGGTGCGTATGTATAAACCCGAAAGGGCGTCAAGTTATGTATGTGGTCGCCCAACCTGCCTGGCATTGAAAAGATCCTGGTTCCCATCGACTTTTCCGATCCTTCAAAAAAAGCTCTTAGCTACGGTTTGTCTCTCGCCGTGGAACTGAATGCAACTCTGTTGCTGGCGCACGTGGTCGCCCAATCCGTTCCTCTGGCCTATGCCTATCCGGGGGAGACCCAAGAGATGACGAAGGACCAACATGACGAGGTCAAGGCCAAACTGCGCGAACTGGTTCACGATGATTACTGCGAAACACTGAATAGCCGGTTCATCGTTAAGGTCGGCAACGTCGAAGACGAACTCCTGGCAATTGCGACTGAGGAGAACGTCGATCTTGTCGTTATGGGGACTCATGGACGCCGGCGCTTCGAACGCTGGCTCATGGGTTCGGTGACCGAACATTTCGTTCGAAAGGCTTCGGTTCCTGTGATGACGGTGTCCAATCTGGATGACGAACATCAAATAGAGGAGCCCGGACCGATTCCACTGCGCAGATTGCTTTACGCTACCGGTTTGGATGGAACGCCCGATCGGCCTGACAAGGGAATGGCTATGGCCTTGATGCTGGCTCGGGAATTCTCGGCCGAACTCACCGTCTTGCACGTGATGCCTCAACTTGAGGATGCCTACGGGTACGAGTACGTGCCTCTGGACTTGGAGGGTGACACCGCCAAAATGCGCAGTCGTTTGATCGAGCGGCTCGAAACTGCGCTGCCCAAGCCCGCACTCAATGATCCGCACGTAAGCACTGAATTGGCTGAAGGTGTGCCTTATGAGCGAATACTCGAATTAGCCGAAGAAAGAAAGATCGACATCATCATCCTTAACACGCACGGGAAATCGGGCTTGGAGCGCGCGTTGCTTGGCTCGACCGCTGAGCGCGTCGTTCGCGGTGCTCACGTACCTGTGCTTTCTGTCCCACCAGTTGCCGAGTCTGAAGATCACCGCAAAGGCGCAAAGACGGAAAGGAAGACGGCTTAGTCTGTGTAGATTTCGTCTGAGACGATCTTCGTGGGTTCTCAAGGAGTTTTCGCTGACCCGAGCAGCGATAGTCGAGCGGTATACAGGCAGCCTATCCCGTCTTTTTTCTTTCTTTGCGTCCTCAGCGTCTCTGCTTTGATTCCCTGACTATGACTGCATTTGTCTGAGAACGTACTGGAGGATGCCACCGTTTCGGAAGTAATCGATTTCAACCGGCGTATCCAGGCGAGCGACGACTTGGAAACGCTTTTCCTCTCCGTCTTTCGTCTGCGCAAATACGTCGAGGCGCTTTCCGGGCGTGAGGTTTTCCGCAATGCCGGTGATGTTGAATGTTTCGAATCCGGTTAGACCCATACTTTCCCTTCCTTCGCCGTCGGAAAACTGCAGCGGAAGAACGCCCATTCCAATCAGATTGCTGCGGTGAATACGCTCATAACTTTCCACGATCACCGCTCGCACGCCGAGCAGGCTTGTGCCCTTGGCCGCCCAATCGCGTGAGGATCCTGAACCGTACTCTTTTCCCGCGATAACGACCAAGGGGGTGCGCGTGTCCTGATACTTCATGGCCGCGTCGTAAATCGACATCTGCTCCTTGCCGGGGAGGTGCAGAGTCCATCCACCCTCGGTGTCGGGAGCCATCTGATTTCGAAGCCGGATATTGCCGAAGGTTCCGCGCATCATCACTTCGTGATTCCCACGTCGGGAGCCATAGGAATTGAAGTCCTTGGGTTGCACGCCATTTCGGATCAGGTATTTTCCAGCCGGACCGTCTGTGGGTATGGCGCCTGCGGGGGAAATGTGGTCCGTGGTGACCGAATCGCCCAGGACAGCCAGGGCGTGCGCTCCGCGAATGTCTTCCAGTGGCGGAGCCTCGGGAGGCATGTTTTCGAAAAAGGGAGGACGTTTTACATATGTGGAGGCCGCATCCCAGTCATAACGGTTTCCGCCCGGAACCTCCAGGGCGTTCCAGCGTTCGTCGCCGGCCAGCGATTCCTCGTAGGCACGGTGGAACATCTCCGGTTTCAGCGTCGAATCGATGGCATCCCTGATTTCGTCGGGATCCGGCCAGATCTCTTCGAGATACACCGGTTGTCCGTCATTGCCCATACCCAGTGGTTCGTTCAGCAGATCGACGTTCATGTTGCCCGCTAGCGCGTAGGCAACGACGAGCGGTGGGGAAGCGAGGTAGTTCGTTTTGACCAGCGGGCTGATGCGGCCCTCAAAGTTCCGGTTTCCGCTCAGTACTGCCGAGACGACGAGATCACTTTGGTTGATGCCTTCCGCGATCGCTGTTGGCAGTGGCCCGCTGTTGCCGATGCAAGTCGTACAGCCGTAGCCCACCAGATGGAATCGTAAAGACTCCAAAGATTCCAGCAACCCCGTCTCCCGAAGGTAATCGGTGACGACCCGGGAGCCTGGCGCCAGGCTTGTCTTCACCCAAGGCCGGGCGGAGAGTCCACGACGGACTGCGTTTCGCGCCAGGAGACCTGCTGCGATCATCACTGACGGATTCGAGGTGTTCGTGCAACTGGTGATCGCCGCGATGACGACCGATCCATGACCGATCTCGAAGCTATCGGATCCAAGCGTGACAGGAACCGTTTTTTCGAGCCGCGTCGCTTCCGATTTGCCGTCGCCCGACCCATTGCTCGATCCATCGCTTAGCATGGACACGAGGGTCTTATGGAACGACTCCTTGGATTCGCCCAGAGGGATACGATCCTGCGGTCTCTTCGGACCCGCGATGCTCGGTTCGATCGAGCCCAGATCCAGTTCCACGATATCTGCAAAGGCCGGTTCGACGCTATCAGAGGTCTGGAACAATCCCTGTGCTTTCGTATAAGCCTCGACGCGGGCGATGGCTTCGGAAGATCGTCCCGTGAGCTTCATGTAGTTGAGGGTTTCCTCATCAACGGGAAAGAATCCGACCGTTGCCCCGTACTCGGGAGCCATGTTCGATATTGTGGCCCGGTCGGCCAGCGAGAGATTCCGGACACCGGGACCACAAAACTCCACGAACTTTCCGACGACACCTTTCTTTCGCAGTATCTGAACCACACGCAGGACGGCATCGGTTGCAGTGGATCCTTTCGGGAGTTCTCCATTCAGCCGGAAACCCACAACATCCGGGATCAGCATGGATATCGGGCAACCCAGCATTGCGCCTTCGGCCTCGATTCCGCCCACGCCCCAGCCCACGATGCCCATCGCGTTGATCATAGTCGTGTGTGAATCTGTTCCTACGAGCGTGTCCGGATACAGCAGGGCAGCGCCGTTCTCCTCTTTGAGGAATACGACATGCGCCAGGTACTCCAGGTTGACCTGGTGCACGATGCCTGTATCAGGCGGGACAACGCGGAAGTTTTTGAAAGCGCCCTGTCCCCACTTGAGAAAGAGATAGCGCTCGCGGTTGCGCTCCAGTTCACGTTCCGCGTTGTATCCGAACGCTGAGGCCGTACCGAACTGATCCACCTGCACCGAGTGATCGATGACCAGATCTACAGGTTGCAGCGGATTGATCTGATCGGGATCGCCTCCCATTTCTTTGACGACGTCGCGCATCGTTGCCAGGTCGACAACCGCGGGAACGCCTGTAAAATCTTGCATTAACACTCGGGCCGGGCGAAAAGCGATCTCCCTTTCCGTTTTCGAGCCGACCGATGCAACCAGCGCGTGAATGTCATCGGCGGACACCGACTCGTTGTCTTCATGCCGCAACAAGTTTTCCAGCATGATCTTTAGGGATATGGGCAGCTGCGATACACCGCCTACGCCAGATTTTTCGAGAGCTCCAAGCGAAAAGTACCGAAAGGACTGGTTTCCAATATTGAGTGTGGAATCCGAACCAAAGCTATTTTGCATCGTCGTGACGTGTCTCCTGGAAATATGCTGAAAGAGTGTCTTGAAGAATAGGAGCTTTCAACCCGTCATTATAGGCGAAATTGAGAGTGCGCCCCATGCTAAGCTGTACCGCGGATTACGCGGAATAGTTAAATCTTGGGGCGTCATCCGTGTAATCCGTGCCTATGTCCTTACGCGAGTACAACGGGATCAAGCCAAAGCTGGGAGAGCGTGTATTCATTGCGGAGGGGGCCCATATCATCGGTGACGTCGAGATCGGCGACGAATCCAGCATCTGGTTCAATACGATTCTCCGGGGCGATCTCCATCACATCCGGATCGGTCACCATACGAACATTCAGGATGCCTCCATCTGTCACGTCCAGCGGAATCTATATCCGTGTGTCGTGGGCAACTACGTAACTGTGGGGCACGGCGTAATCCTGCATGGTTGTCGCGTTGAGTCGCATTGTCTGATCGGGATGCGGTCGACGATTCTCAACGACGTGCATATTGGCGCGGACTCGATTGTGGCTGCTGGTGCTCTAATTACCGAGGGCACGGTGATCCCTCCCCGCAGCATGGTCATGGGCATGCCGGCAAAGGTTAAGAGAGAAGTGACGGAAGATGAGATTGCGATGATTCACGGCTCCGCGCAGCACTATTGCGACTTCAAGAATACGTATTTGGAACAAGTTAAGGGTTAAGGTTTACACGGCCAAACGACTCTCAACTCATAACTCTTAATCGTTTAGAGGCACCAGGCCATCGTTTTATAGCCCATGATTCGAGCCGCCCGCGGTACATACGACATCCTTCCTCGAGATTCCGGCCTGTGGCATGCTATCGAGAGCCACATGCGGGAAGTATTCGCTTCGTACGCTTTCAGCGAGATTCGTACGCCCATATTTGAGGCGACGGAACTCTTTGTGAGGAGCGTCGGCACCGACACCGACATCGTGTCCAAGGAGATGTACACCTTTATCGACAAAGATGAAACCACGTCCCTGACTTTGAGGCCGGAAGGGACGGCGCCGGTCGTACGCTCTTTTATCGAAAATCACCTGGCTGATGAGTCCCGCATGGCAAAGCTTTTCTACATGGGGCCGATGTTTCGGCGGGAGCGCCCGCAAAAAGGCCGGTTCCGTCAGTTTTGTCAGGCGGGTGCCGAAGTCTTTTCGCTTACAGATAATCCGGCGATCGAAGCTGAAGTCGTCGAAATGTTGATGGTGCTCTTCGGAAGACTCGGTGTTTCAAATCTCGATCTGCTCGTAAATTCAATCGGCTGCCAGGATTGTCGGCCCGCATTTGTTGAACGTCTCAAGGGGGAGATCGAAGCGAAAGCTTCCAGCCTCTGTGGGGACTGCCGCCGCCGCGGCCAAGCCAATCCACTGCGGGTGTTCGACTGCAAGGTTCCCTCATGTCAGGACTTGATTGCGGCATTGCCTGCCATTACCGATAGTTTGTGCAACACCTGCCGCGACCACTTCGCAAAATTCTGCGGCTATCTGGATGATCGCAAGATTGCTTACCGTATCGAAAAGCGCATGGTTCGCGGCTTGGACTATTACATGAGGACCACGATCGAAATAGTTTCTGGCGACCTCGGAGCGCAAGATACGCTCGTCGGCGGAGGGCGATATGACGGCCTGTTCGAAGACCTCGACGGTCCGCCGATGAAAGGGTTTGGTTTCGCGATGGGTCTGGAACGGTTGATCCTTGCTATTCCCGAACCCGAAAAACTGTTTGCGGGACCTGGTCCGGACTATTTTCTGGCTACGATCGGCGATGAAGCTTTCACCTACGCTACGCTCCTGGCGCAAAAGTTGCGTTCCAGAAATCGTGTCGTCTACCTCGACTTTGATGCCCGGAGCCTGAAGAGCCAGATGCGTCTGGCCGGTAAACTCGCTGCGAAGAAGGTCATCATTATGGGTGAGGACGAGACCCGGTCGGGGAAACTGACGGTTAGGGATATGAACAGTCGGGAACAGAAGGAAATGACAGCGGAGGAATTCTTCCGGGCTGTGGATGCGGTTGATCGCGGCGCCGATCCTGACTTGGCTGAGAAGTTGTGAGTACCGAATCCATGCGAACGCATAGTTGTGGTGAGTTGACAGTTGCCGACGAGGGCAACGAAGTTTCACTGTCCGGCTGGGTCGACCGCCGCCGCGATCACGGGCAGCTCGTTTTCATCGATTTGAGGGACCGTGCGGGTATTACGCAGATTGTTTTCAACCCGGAGCGCGACTCCCAATCGCATGGTATTGCCAAGGACCTCCGCTCAGAGTTCGTGATCGGCGTGCGCGGCCGGGTGCGCCGGCGAGACGACGACATGATCAATCCGAATTTAAAAACCGGTGAGATTGAAGTCGCGGCTGAGGAGGTGGTCGTTTTCAATGAGGCCAGAACGGTACCTTTTCCGATCGAAGACGACATAACGACCTCGGAAGACTTGCGGTTGAAATACCGTTACCTGGATTTACGGCGCAACCAAATGAAGCAGAATTTTCACCTGCGCCATCGCGTCATGATGGTTATACGGAACTACATGAGTCGTGCTGGTTTCTGGGAAGTCGAGACCCCGTACCTGACCAAGTCGACACCCGAGGGCGCCCGCGATTATCTGGTGCCCAGTCGGCTTTCTCACGGACAGTTTTATGCGCTGCCGCAATCTCCACAGTTGTTCAAGCAACTCCTGATGATTTCGGGATTCGAAAAGTACTTTCAGGTAGTGCGTTGTTTTCGAGATGAAGATCTCCGTGCCGACCGTCAGCCCGAATTCACCCAATTAGACGTCGAGATGTCGTTTCCTGAGCAGGACAGTTTCTTCTCTCAGATGGAAGGCCTTATGGCTGAAGTTTTCCGGGGTGAAGGTATTGAGGTTTCGGTTCCGTTCCCCAGGATGGGTTTCGAAGAAGCGATGGATCGCTATGGGAGCGACAAACCGGATACGCGCTTCGGAGTCGAACTGCAGGATCTCAGTGCCATTTTTGCTGATGGCGATGAGTCCCTGTTTCGAGGAATCGTCGAAAAAGGACAGACGGTTCGCGGATTCCTCGCGCCTGTGGCATATTCGCGGAAGATCCTGGATGAACTCGACGCTTTTATCAAACAGCTGGGTGGAGCTGGTATTGCGTGGGTCGAGGTGACCGAGGGCGACCCGCGGACCCTGCCTGTAGTGAAGAAAGCGGGCGCCGAGTCTATAGCAAAACTGATCAGCCAGACAGGTGCAAACCCGGGGCAGACCATCTTTATGCTGGCTGGGGAACGGATTGCCACACTGGAGAAACTGGGAAGTCTCCGGCTCGAGCTCGCCAGGCGGGAAAACTGGATCCCAAAAGGTGTTTGGCATTTTCTCTGGGTGGTCGACTTTCCACTGTTCGAATACGACGCGACCGAGAAACGCTGGGCGTCGCGCCACCATCCATTCACCGCGCCTGTAGAAGAAGACCTGCCGTTACTCGAAAGCGAACCCGGCCGTGTCCGAGCCCGTGCCTATGACCTTGTCCTCAACGGCCTCGAATGTGCCGGCGGCTCAGTCAGGATCCACAGGAGCGAGGTGCAGTCGCGAATCTTTCATACGTTGGGTCTTAAGGATGATGAGGTCCGGGAGAAGTTTGGATTTTTTCTTGAAGCTCTGGAGTACGGTGCTCCTCCGCACGGCGGCATCGCCTTCGGTCTCGACCGTATCATCATGTTGCTCGCCGGAGGCACCTCGCTGCGGGACGTCATCGCGTTCCCGAAAACCGCTCGCGCCATCGACATGATGTCGGGCAGCCCATCGTCGGTTGATGAGGCTCAATTGAAAGAATTGGGGCTCCGTATTCGAAAGAGCTAGACAGAACGAAAGGTAGGGGTTTCAACACGAAGACACGAAGGGCACGAAGTCAGTATTTATTTCCGGAATACAGATTCCTTCGTGCTACTTCGTTATCTTCGTGTTAAAAATTTTCTTCCGAGAGCGCTGACTCATGTCAAAAATAGCGGTCCTGTCCGATTCCGTCGCCAATCAGATCGCTGCCGGTGAAGTCGTCGAGAGACCTTCGTCGATCGTCAAAGAATTGATCGAGAATGCGATCGACGCGGGTGCAAAGAAGATTGCCGTCGAAGTGCGCGGAGGCGGGCGGGCCTGGATTCAGGTTATCGATGACGGGGAGGGAATGAGCCGGGAAGATGCCGAGCTTTCCTTCCAGCGGCACGCGACCAGTAAGCTCCACGAAACAGAGGATCTGCTCTCGATCCGGACTCTCGGTTTTCGGGGCGAGGCGCTACCCTCGATTGGCTCCGTGGCCCGGGTCCGACTGGAGACGCAGACACGGGATCAATCGGTAGGCACAGCTCTTGAGATCGCTGCCGGCGAGGTGGTTTCCCTTCGAGACGGGGCCTTCCCACCGGGAACGCAGGTGAGTGTCGAGGATGTGTTCTACAACGTTCCCGCGAGACGCAAGTTTCTCAAATCGGAATCCTACGAACTCAGTCAAATAACCGCGCACTGCACGCGCTACGCGCTGGCGTTTCCAAAGATTCACTTTGTTCTCAAGAGCGGGAATTTTGAAGTGTTGTCGGCGCCGCCCGCCCCGAACTTCCGGGAACGGATCTTTCAGGTATTCGGGGGTGATCTGCTCGACGAACTGGTCGAGTTCGAGAAGGACTTCTCAGGCTCAGGCCTGAAAGTGCACGTATTCACTTCTCGACCGCAGGTGCAGAAATTCAACAGGAATTCGATGTTTTTCTTTGTGAACGGGCGTGCGGTCCGGGAGCCGGCAATTTTACATGCCTACAATGAGGCATATCGGAACATCCTGCCGTCGCGCACATTCCCTGTGACTATTCTCTATGTTGTCACTCGGCATCGGGATATAGACGTCAACGTCCATCCGGCCAAAACCGAAGTGCGGTTCAGGCAACGCTCGGTGGTCCATGACGCGATTCGTGACACCGTCCTCGAAGCGCTCCGTTCGGACAAGACTATTGTGCCTATGGTCTCGGACGCTCCTTTGTCATCCGGCTATTCAGCCCCCCGTCTGCGCAGCCGCGTTCCGGAATCGTGGGGCAGCGGGCCCATTGCCAGAGAACCTCTTTCGGACTCTCCCGCGGTGCTCGATTATTCTGACCGGCGCACACTGGATCTCAGCTTCGAGACGGCCCAGGCCACTGTGGGTGGTGGAGCTTCCTCAGAAAGCCTTGTGCCGGACTTCGACTTTGTTCGAAAGGAGATTCAAGCACTCGGGCAGTTGAAGGACAGCTTCATCATCGCCTGTGACAGCAGTGGTTTGATCGTGATCGACCAGCATGTCGCCCACGAACGGGTTCTGTTCGAAAACTATGTCCGGGAGAGGGGCGCGGACCGTGTCGAGGTCCAGCGTCTGTTGACACCCATTCTGCTGGAGCTGTCACCCGAACAGGAAGTTCGCCTCGAAAGCGTTCGTCCCGAGCTCGCGCGTAACGGGTTTGAAATCGCGCCCTTTGGGCCTCGCACTCTGGCTGTCACGACGGCTCCTGCCATTCTCAAGGCGGGAGCGGTTGAGAAACTGCTTCGCGAACTCATCGACGGGCTCGAGCCCGACAGTCAGAGCCTCGATATCGAGGACTTCCAGAAAAAAATTGCGGCTACCGTGGCCTGTCATGCCGCAATCAAGATCAACAATCCGCTGGATAGTGTTAAGATGCGGTGGCTCGTTGGCGAACTCATGAAGACCGACTGTCCAACGGTATGCCCACACGGACGTCCGATCATCGTGAGGTACGACCTCAGAGAGATTCAGAAGGCGTTTAAAAGGTGAAAAAGCCTCCGGGCGGGTTGACCCTGCGCTTTCAGGAGTTGACTTGGCTCCTTGCTCCAGCGAGAATCCAATAGTCATTTATGGCTCGTTAGTGTAGACACTTTCATTAGGAGGACCTGGTATGGCCGGTAAGATGACGCAGACGCAAATAATCGCCGCGCTGGCGGAGAAGACGAATGTATCGAAGAAGGAAGCTAAGGAGTTTCTTGTCTCCGTGGCAGACTTGGCTCATAAGGAAACCAAGAAGAACGGCGAGTTCACGTTGCCCGGCCTCGGGAAACTGGTGAAGCAGAAAAGAAAAGCCCGCACCGGACGTAATCCCGCGACTGGCGAGGCAATCAAAATTCCTGCTAAGACCGTGCTGAAATTCCGGATCGCCAAAGCAGCGAAAGATGCCGTTCTGGGTGCGGCTGCTGCGAAGAAGAAAAAGCGGTAAATCTCTAGAAATCCTATCGCGACTGGGGCCCATGCTGTCACGGGCCCCAGTTTCTTTAGATTCCTCCCGCTTGTGCGGTGCCTGTACCGTATTAAGAAGCGGCTTGGCGTCCTCCCTCCGGGCGCGAAGGAATGAGTGTCCCCATCGTCCAGCCGATTACGGCCGCAACGATTCCAAAAACGCAATTGGCCACCAGGCCTCCAGCCCGAATCCCCATAGCTGTCATGAAACCGACCGGCGCGTCCTGGTTCAGTGCAGTGGGGAAGTTGAAGTGCGTCCCGCCCATAGGGTAGGACACGATGGTCCCAACGATGATCAAGATCTGGGACACCAGAACGATCATGAGGCCGACTTGAATCGCACCCCCGATACCATGTCCCTTGTATCTCCGGCCAACTGCCGGCCAGATCAGCGCCAGGTGGATTTGGAGCGTCACCATCGAGAACACTTGAACGCCGGTTTGATAAGAGGCTCCAGTTATGCTGAGAATCAGTTTTCCCAGGAAGAAAATCAGGAGCAGAAGTGCCGGCAGGGTGATGAACTGAGCTTTTTCTTTCATGGATCTCCTCGTCGGATAGAGCTTGGGCCATAGGGGACGGGCGCGTCATATTGGACATCAAAGTGAGTAGCCGCCGGAACGAAATAAGACCAAATGTGCGTCCGTCGTATAGCGCGGATTGTATAGGGTGGATTGTACGTCAGCGGGTGGGAAGAGCGGAAGCTGAGGTAGTGCGGCCCAGTGCACAGGGCTGCCATCAGGAGTTCGGTGTGTAACTCCTATGGGACCAACATCTCTGGCCCGAGGACCGGCGTCTAGTTCGCGGGCTGGGCTCGAGTCGAATTCCAGCTGTTGAAGTCAGATCCCAAAACAAAGAACTTACGGCCAACGCGCATGGTTCGAATCTTCTCTTCTTCGATGATTCGGCGGAAATGCCGGCTTGAGAATCCAGCCATCGACGCGGCGGTCGAGAGGTCGAGGACGTCACAGCTTCGCCCGTCTTGGCACGGACCTTCGGGATTTGGACTGTTACCGGACCCAATCCCGTCTGCAGTTCGCGTTCCGGCAGATAACCGTTGCGTACCACCCCGGCGTTTCCTGTCTCAGTTCGCCGGCCACCGTGCTGGGATAGCAGCTCTGCCAATTCGGTCTTCCACTGCGCGTTGGATCAGTTGCTGTGCCCCAACTCGTAGTAGTTCTGTTAATCCTCAATCGTTTCTCGACCTTCCGGTCATTCACGTTACTCTTGCTCACAGTGGCGTATCTCCTATGGTTGCTTTGAAGTTTTGTCACAACAAATTCCGCTCTTATTCAATCCCTCAAACACCAGATTCGGTTATAACTCAAAGAACTTACGGCCAACGCGCATGGTTCGAATCTTCTCTTCTTCGATGATTCGGCGGAAATGCCGGCTTGAGAATCCAGCCATTGACGCGGCGGTCTCGAGGAACATCTTATCTTGAGAACTCTGAGTTCCGTTTTGTGTTTTAGACATAATGTTTGGTCTCCCTGCCATCATCTAGAGCAAATTCGTTTCCAAAACTCGGGCTTCAGCTTCGGGCACCCTCATGCGATGGTCGAAAAGAAGACTTAGAACCGGACGAAGGCGCAAAGGCGATCTCTTTCCTCACAAGAATTTCTCTCCCCGATATCTCTCCGAATCATCGCTCAGTCGGTCTTTCCGGTTGGAAATCGCGATCGCTGCGTCCATTGACGCGCGACGTGTCAGTTCAGACACTGTGAAGAGATGCGCAAGCCGTTCCGGGCAGCCAGACCTTGAAAACGAAGGCATTGCCTGCCACAGTCCCTGCGATCCGGTGCCCGAGGTCGGGTCGTTCTAGAGTCAAGGCATTGACGATCGGGCCCTCGGAGGGTGTCAAGGTACTGACTCCACGACGGTATGGCCGACGATCACTGGCCCACTTCGTGGAGCCTCACGCCTTCGAAAACTGCAAGCCTGCCTGATCAAGCCCTGGCCATCTGGCAACAGTCCGCAGTTAGGAAGCCAGGTTAACAACCCCTCCTCGGCTGCGGTTTTAGGCTGACTGCGACCAAGTTCCTGACAAACGGGTCAAATCTTTGGGCCGGAAACATCGATGGAGGGCGCAAATCGTTGACCCAGTTGGGTAAAACTTTGGAAGAAGGTGTGCTTTTCAATTGAGTAGCAATGATGGGACCGGAGCGCCTTCAAAAGTACTACTCTCGTCTGCGTCTTGAAGACGCGGATGTCGTGTTGCATTATGGTTGGGGGACAGGTGATTGCGCCGAGATACTTCGCGAACGCGCAAAACCCACCGCATCGATCATTGTGTTTGAACCCGACGAGGGGCTTTTCAGGCGGTCGCGTTCGGTGCGTGATCGGCGCTTCAAGTTCGTTGTGGGATCAAGCGTGCCTCGTTTCTTTTCAGATTGGGGCCTCGGAGCTTGCGGTGACACAGATAATTTTCTCTGGATAGACGCGCCAGGCCAGGGAGGAAACAGCGATGCCGCGGCGTCATTGAAACTTCAGTTCAAGACCTACCTGAGAGACCGCGCCGCAAACCTGCTCACACACTTTCGAAATGGCCCGCTGTATTTCGAGCACGCAATGCGGAACATTGTGTATCAGAGCGACTCCGACGTGGGCCGCTTGTTCGGGAGTTTCCGCAACACTCCGCTCGTCCTAGTGTCGGCAGGTCCGTCGTTGGATTCCAATGTCCACCAACTACGTGGCATGGGAGATCGATGTTTCATTCTTTCGGTCGATACTGCACTGCGTCCCTTGTTGTCGGCAGGCGTTACGCCTCATGCCGTCATCATTGCCGACCCGAGCCAGGAAAACGCGCGACATGTCGCGGGCGCCATACCCCCGGCGACTTGTCTGATCGCAGAACAAGCCGTTCATCCGTCGGTGCTCGAGGGCGTGACGAAGCGATTTCTGTTTGGACTCGGCATGTTTCCAGATTCCCTGTTTGAAAAATTCGGATTCGGCAAATCGCGGCTTGAAGCGTGGGGGTCCGTCGCTACAACGGCGCTGGACCTGGCTTGCCGTATGGAAGCAAGCCCTGTCATTTTTGTGGGTCAGGACTTCGCTTACTCCTGGAATCGCGAATATGCCAGCCACACGATTTATCACGGCGCTTATTTTGATGTCCTCGAGAAGGGCAAAGCCCGCACTCGAGACATCTACGGTGAGCTTGCGTACACGACTGAAAACCTCATCGCCTATCGAGATTATTTTGTCCGTCGCATGAGAGAATCCTCCAAAATTCGTTTCATTAACGCAACCGAAGGTGGAATTCTTACAGAAGGCGCGGAAATCCTTCCTCTCCGAGACGCTCTGGGGGCACATCTCGCCAGTAGCGGTCATGCCAGAGATACCCTCGACAGCCGTCATCGTCCATCCGAGCTGTCTAACGAAGCGCTCCCTCATCTGATGAACGTTCTGAAGTCAGGTCGGGACGATTGTGACTGTCTCGGCGCATTTCTAGAACTCACCGCAAAGGAACATCTGTTGAGAAACAACGACGTCGAGATCGAAAAAAAGATCGAATGGGGAGCCCAATTCCTGGACTCAATAATCCTGGCGAGTGGGTTCTCTGCGGAGGGGATGAAGAGTCATCCTTGAAGGGCTCACCGCTTCTCGATTGGCGAGGGCGTCGGCGTAATTCGGAAAACGCTCCAGACTTTTGGTAAATAACTCCTCGGCCGCGGCTCGGTCCCCGCGCTTTGCTTTCGCAACTCCAAGATTGTTTGCGCCCTCGGCCGTTTCATGAATTGATTCGGCGCGTTCAAAGCAGGCCTCAGCCTCGGACCACATCTCCAACATTGACATCGCGGATCCTCGGAAAAACGCCACGCGCCAGCCCTCTGGCATCGGACATGGACCGGACGGCTCAAGCACCTCACTGCCGTCAACGACCATCGACTCGGCGAGCGACACAAACTCCAGAACTCTTTCGAACTCGCGGCGAAACAGGGCCATCGAGGCAAGCCCCCACGCGGTAACGCGTGCATCATGACCGGACTTCTGAAACAGCGTTCTCACCGAGTCGTATTCGTGTTTCAGCAGGCATGCGCGATACATGTCGAGCTGGTTTTTCCGCTGGCGTGACAGGCTGGATGGATAGGCGTATACACGGTAGCCCGGCTCGTTGATCAAGCAGAACTTGGCTCCGGCGGCCACTGCACGGAGCACAAAATCCATGTCCTCCCCACCATGCAGGTTTGGATCGAAACTGATCCGCCTCGCGAACTCCGTCCGAAAAACATGACAACCGACGCCCTGCAGGTAATTCCGCTCGAAGAGCCGGGCAAGGGGCTGACGCCCTTTCAGAAATTCTGGAATCGTCAGCCGTGTCAGAAACTCGGAAGCGGCGCCGTCGAAGAGTTCGATCGTGTCGCTTGCCACATCCGCATCGTCACGGCACAGGGCGGCGACAAGCCTCTCCGCGCGTCCCGGAAGCAGTTCGTCGTCCGCATCCAACCAGACGCCGAAAGGCGTCGAGATCGCGTCGAGGCCCGTCTGCCGGGTGTGCCCGAGACTCGTGTGCTTGGACGGGCGAACAATTTTCAGGCGATCCCCTCCGACTGAACTCGCGCGTTCAACCGTATCGTCCTCTGAAAAGTCATCGACGAGGATTACCTGGCAATCGTCCTGGAGCATCGCCGAACGAACAGCTCGCTCAATCGTTGCGGAAGCGTTTCTCGCTGGAACCAGGATTGTGGCAGACGTGCGCATCGCTTCGAGTACAGCAAAGTCAGATTATTGACGATTCAAGCATTGTTCAATCAAGACAATGACATAGTTCGGTTCGAACTGCGGTCAAACACGAGAGTTATCTTTGGCAATTCGATTGCCACAACTCAAGTCGCATGATCGCTGTAGCTACAGATCGCGTCGAAGAATCCACCAATCGACTGGCACGATGTCGTGTCTGCGACAGTCGCGATCTCGAACCCGCAATTGATCTGGGCGATCAGCCCTGGTGCAATCACTTCATCCGTCCGAGTGAAGCAGGCAGCGAGCCGTTCTATCCGTTGCGCGTCGTGTTCTGTGCCCGATGTACGACGGCGCAGCTGGACTTTACCGTCAGGAAAGAAGTGTTGTTCGGCAATCACACCTACCTTTCCGGGATCACGAAGACACTGAACAACCATTTCGCAGGGGTTGCTCGAACCGTCGACGACACCTTCATGCAAGGGCGAACGGACAAATCAGTGCTGGATATCGGGTCCAACGACGGAACTCAGTTGCAGTACTACAAAGAGCTTGGATTTTCCGTGCTGGGCGTCGAGTCCTCAGAGCCGACAGCGAAACTCGCCAACGAATCCGGAGTCGAGACCCTTCAGGCATTCTTTAACGAGGGCATTGCGCGATCTCTGAATAGAAAGTTCGACGTTATCAACGCGTCCGGTGTCTTTTTCCATCTTGAAGAGCTTCACTCGGTCACCGATGGCATTCGGCAGTGCCTCAGAAGCGACGGTGTGTTTGTGGTGCAGTTTCTGTATATGAAGCAGATCTTCAAGAATCTTGCCTTCGACCAGATCTATCACGAGCATCTCCTGTACTACAACCTGGAGACGATTCAAACGCTGCTCAGACGCCACGGTCTGGAAATGTTTGACTGCCACCTTTCTCCGATCCATGGCGGATCGATCATCGGCTACGTCACGCACGCAGGCAGTCGATCGAGTTCCCTGCGGTTTGAAACCATGCTCTTCGAGGAAAAGGCCGCGCGGTGTAACGAGCTCGTGACCTATAAGCAATTTCAGCGCGATATCCAACGAAAGAAGCAGAAGGACCTGGAGTTCCTGGAGGCAGAGCGAACTGCAGGTAGTCGCGTCTTCGGAATGGGCGCCCCGGTCAAGGGCAACACGCTCCTGAATTATTTTGGCATCGGCACCGATCTCATCGAATGCCTCGCTGAAAAGAACTCGCTTCGCAAAGGCCTGGTGTCACCAGGTATGCACATTCCAATCGTGCTGGAAGACGAGCTCTCGGAGCCTCCCGACACTTACTACGTTCTGGCATGGAACTTCAAAGACGAAATCCTCAGCAACAACCAAGAATTAATTGACGCAGGCGTCACTTTCTATTTTCCAGTGGAGACGGATACAAATGAAAGTCCTCGTTACCGGGGCAACCGGCTTTCTCGGACGCGCTCTAGTCCCCGAATTGCAACATAGCGGGCACGAAGTGACAGCGGTGGGTTCGGCGGATTGCGACCTGTTACAGGAAGGGAGTCTCTACAAGTTTCAGGAGTCGTTCGATCAAATCTGGCATCTGGCGTCCTGGACCCAAGCTGGAGATTTCTGCCTCCACCATCCGGGCGAGCAGTGGATTATCAATCAGCGCATCAACACAAACGTCCTCGATTGGTGGCAGTCCCAACAGAAGCGGGCGAAACTCATCGCCATCGGAACCAGTTGCTCCTATACCTCCGGTGACGATTTGAGGGAAGAGCACTATCTGGAGGGTGAGCCTGTTCCGGAACTCTATGCGTACGGTATGACCAAGAGGATGCTGTTGGTCGGACTGCGGGCGCTGAATCAACAGTACGGGCTCGACTACCTGTATCTCGTCCCTTCGACTCTTTACGGGCCGGACTATCACACCGATGGCAGGCAACGGCACTTCATATTCGATCTCATCGACAAGATTCTTACCGGCGCATTGTTCGACAAACCCGTCGAGCTGTGGGGTGACGGCCATCAGACACGCGAACTGATTTTTGTTCCGGATTTTGTCAATGCGGCCACACAGCTGGCCGATCAGACCTGCAACGAAATCGTGAACATCGGTGGCGGGCGGCAATACTCGATCCGGTGGTATGCCGAACGGATCAGCGAATCTGCAGGCTACGATCACGCCAGGATCAGCTACGACACATCCCGCTACACCGGAGTTCGATCGAAACAACTATCCATTCAGAAGCTGAAAGCATTGTTGCCTGAATTTGAATTGACGCCCATCGATGAGGCTCTGGAACTCACCGTTAAATGGTTCCGGGACCGGGCACAACAACCTGCATCCAGTGGACAACTTCAGTGAATGTACTGATCACCGGAGGCGCCGGATACCTCGGCTCGGTCCTAACGCCCCATCTGCTGTACGTCGTCAGAATAATTCGGACAAAAAGACCATTTAGCTAAGAGACGGTTTTGAAGTTATACCACTCCAATCCTAAGGTTCTCGATTTTGCGTCGAGCCAGCGTTTTTCTTTTGATCTGGTCACGACGTGCAAGGATCTGCTGATCCCTCCCGAAGAACACGTCAGCCGGTGTCACGTTGTTCAGAGATTCGTGATACCGATGGTGGTTGTAGTGTTCGACCCATTGCGCGATCGCCTGCTCAAGTTCCCACGGATAATAGTAGTGTTCCAACTTGACCACGTTCTTCATCGAACGGTGATAGCGTTCGATCTTGCCCTGTGTCATCGGGTGATAGGGCGCACCCCGGGTGTGTTCCATACCACGACGTTGTAAATAGTCTTTGAGTTCGTGCGATACGTAGCAGGGGCCGTTGTCGCTCAACAATCGCGGTCGGTGCCGGACTTGTACTTGTCCGACATCTGTCGCCTGTAGTGCAACGTCCAGCGTGTCCTGAACGTCAGATGCGGCCATGGTTTGAAAGAGCTTCCAGGCGATGATGTAGCGAGAGTAATCGTCCAGCACGGTCGACAGGTAGTACCAACCCCAACCGACGACCCTGAAGTAAGTGAAATCAGTTTGCCAGAGTTCGTTCACACGCCGGGTTGGCTGCTGGAAGTGATCGCTGGCCGTCATCACGATGTATGCGGGACTGGTGATCAGGTCGCATCTCTTCAGAATCCGATACACGCTGGATTCGGAGATGAAGTAGTCCTGGGTGTCGGTGATCTGCCAGGCCAGTTCCCGCGGTGAGGCTTCCGGGTGGTTCAACGCGGTTTCGACCACCTGTTCCCGCACCGGTCCCGGAATCCGGTTCCAGCAGAAGCCGGGGCCGGAATGCCGATCTAACAAGCCGGCTGCGCCACGCTCTTTGTATCGTCGATACCAACCGTAGAACGTGCTGCGGGGGACGCCCAGCTCCCGGAGGGTCGCTGTCACCGACAACTCCGAGTCTTCCACCACTCGGATCGTCTCCAGCTTCTCAGATCCCGATTGCCTCATATATCGATGCTCTCGGAGTCCGTTACGTTCAACGTTTTTTTCAGAAAACGATTCTTTAGCAGTATTTCGGCCACGACCTGCTTCAACTGATCGTTTTCCTGCCGCAACTCGGTGACTTCGCTCGATGTCGCTTCCCGCTTCGTGTCCCCAGCCAGCCGTTTCTTCCCCGCCTCCAGGAAGTCCTTGCTCCACCGGTAATACAGATTTGACGGAATCCCTTCGCGTCGGCACAGTTCTGCGATGCTCTCTTCGCCTCGCAACCCTTCCAACACGATCCGCACTTTCTCCTCAGACGAGTACTTCTTGCGCGTCTTTCGACGAATCTCTCGTACCCGATTCTCTGCCGACACTTTCTCACTCATTCGATCCTCCTTCAGATCGTTCTGATTAGAAAAGTGTCTCTTAGTTTTTTAGGGTATTTCGTACGAAATGCTCTGACGGGCTACAGGCTGGCCGATCAGATCCGCAACCATGGGGCTGGAGTCGTCTACAACGCACTGGATCCTCACGGAGCCGTCAGGGCCGTACGCGATGCGATATCGTCGCTTGAGACCCTGCAGAGACGCGCCGACGATCGCCGCTGGGCATACGCCCACTTTCATCGCCCATCTCGACTTGCGGAATTCGTCTGTGGACCAAGGACAACAGACTTTCCGGATTGATGCGGATACTGCCCGTGGATACCGGCGATTCGATCTGAACGGCATCATCCCGGCTTGGATCTAGAGCGCGTTTTTGGAGATACAAATGGCAGACATACTGAAGATGGATACACTCACTCGGAGCACCTCAGCCGCCATAGCGGAAATGGACACTCAGGGACTCTTCATCGTGGGACACGCGCGGTCCGGAACGTCGATTCTCATGGATGCTCTGAACTCAAGCACTGACATTTATATGTTTGGGGAAGCTAACCTTCATGTTTCAGCCAACCGCAACGATTTTGTCGAGTGGTACAACTCCATGCACCGGCAGTTCGGCAATCCCGAATACAAGGGGACATACTGCCCGGAGGGCGGCAATGAATCCGCGAACGGAATCGATACGATTGTTTCACTCGCTCGCCGTTTTAAGTACGTCGGCGACAAGCTCGCTTTCAACAGCGAGACATTTGGCCTCGACTTCGAAGGGTTCTTGCCTTTCGCCGCGAAGTACTTTTTGCGGTCGACCTATCTGTGCGCTCTTCGCAACCCACTGCAGACCATCTCGTCGTGTCTCGACCTGTTTCAGAGCGGCGAGCGAACTCAAGACACAGTTGACCTGTATGCTGATTCCTATTTGCGGTCTATTTATCTCCAACTCAGAGTCTCGATGCTCTTCAATCGGACCTATTTCCTGGTGCATGACCGCATAACCGAAAGTACGTTCGAAACGCTCTCGAAGTATCTCGATGTGGATCTTGCCGAAGCCTGGCTGTTCTACGATGAAAAACACCTGCACAAAGCCGTGCGATTGGTCGAAGATCTGCAAAGCTTCCCAAGCGTTCAACGAGTTTCGGCCGTTTACGCCCGCCTTGTAGAACATCTGTCGGCCGAATCGCTTCGCCCGACTTCGCTCTGGAACCTCAGAACTCTGATGTACGAGTTGCGCAATGAACTCGTGATCGAAACGAAGGCCGTGTCTTGACAACTGGCAGGAATTGAGGAGGGTAGAGGGGGAACGGAACTCAATCTCCTGCCGCCAGAGCCTGTGGCTAAAGTCGAATTCTTTCGAAATATCTCTGTTGCATAACTCAACGCAGGAACTTAAGTGAGAAAAATTGGTTAGTGGCTAAATGAAAGAGGGGGAGTGACTCGACCGACTCGGTGCGGCCTTCGAACCCTTTGAATTGTGCGTGAATGAAGGATTCGCGACCACCCCTTTAGATTCAGGCTTCATGAAAAGAACGGCCCATCGCCAATCCGATGACAGCAAGTATAGGCAACGGACAAGAGCCCCCATCCCGGTAGACCCGGTACTATTCGGGTCGAGACCCGACCTTTCAGATGAGGGCGTCACGCTGCTCCACCTGGGAGATGCGCGAACGGAAAATGGATATCCGACGATGGCTGCTATTGGACATGCTCTCTAAGGATGAACTGGCTTCGGAGCGGGTGCGGATGGTGGTCCAGAGTAACTCCAACGTTCCTGGCGGTGAAGCCGGAATTGGGACGGCACGGGATCTCCTTTCAACTCTTCCCAACGTGACTCTCCTGAGGAAGCCCATTGTACAACCACTACCTCTTTACCGCTGACCTGATGGTGCTTCCCTACCAGGTGGACCGGTATATATCGAGGACCTCAGGGATACTTGCCGAAGCAATCTGCGCGGTCTTCCGGCCATTGCCCCTCAGGGGACCTGGCTGGCCGATCAGATCCGCAGGCATGGTTCGGGTGTCGTCTACAAAGCACTGGATCCTGATGGAGCCATTGGGGCGGTACGCGATGCTATATCCTCGATCGAGACTTTGCAAGTACGCGCCGACGACCGCCGTTGTGCATACGTCCACTTTTATCACCCATCGCGACTTGCAGAATTCGTTTGTGGAGTCAGGACTCCAGACTTTCCGGATTGACGCCGATACGAGGGATGAAATCCGGCAATTCGATCTGGATGGCAACATTCCGGCTTGGATCCGGCACCCAGTTTGCGGAGATGCAAATGGCGGACCTACTGAAGACGGAGACGCTCAGGCTCGACTAGAAAACACCGTAGCGATCTGGTCAGCACAACGAGACTCTTCTTCTGCGGTAAGAGCCGGATAGATCGGCACGGAGACCGTAGAATTGAAAAGTTCGACCGATGTTGGAAAGTCGCTGTCTCCCTGATCGATCAGGCGGTGGAGCAGCACATCGACGCCTCTGCGTACGTGAATGCCACGGTCCAGAAAGCTACCTTGGCAAGCTCCCAGACCGCCGCGGATCCGAATCGGAAATCGAAAGAACATACTGTTTTCGAACGCATTGCGGTTGAGGCAGTCCGGTCTCGCTGTTTCCAGCGTTTCCACATATCTGTGAGCAATTTCCCCGCGGCGGACCAGCGCTTCGGGATAACGCCGCAACTGGGAAAGTGCGAGGCTAGCGGCGATGTCCGACAGAGGGGAAAACATACGCCCGCATTCCAGAACGCCATCAGATCCATCGCGGAGCTTGCGCATCTTCGCTACGACAAGAGGGTCCGATGACACGGCCATGCCTCCTTCACCCGATGTCAGACACTTTGTTGGATGGAAAGAGAACACGGCGACGTCCGCCGCAATCGAACGGCGCTCACAGTTGTCTACGGCTTGAGCAGAGTCCTCTATCACTGGCACATCGAAGGTGCGAAAGGAATCGACATCCGCGAACACACCGTACATGTGCGGAACTATGATCGCCTTCGTCTTAGGAGTGATTCGCCGGGCGACACATTCTGCCGTAACCACCCAGTCCTCGCCGACGTCGCAAAGGACCGGAATGCCATCGACCGCCACCACAGCTTCTAAAACCGACCGACATACATAGGTCGGCAAAACGACCTCGTCTTCCCTGCGCAAACCCACACCGCGAAGCGCCAGAACCAGGGCCGCCGAGCCGCTGCCCACGGCCACACCGTCGGAAGCATGCACCCAGGCGCTGAGCATGCGCTCAAGATCTCGTACGAGTTCGCCCTGAGCGAGCATGTTGTTTCCGAGGAGAGTATCTATCGCCTTTTTGTCGGCGTCCGTAATCCATGGTTTTGAATGCGTGATCGGCGTCATCATTCCTGCTGGAGGTCTGCCACCATGTCCGCATAGCCGCGGCCTTCCGACGGCCAGCGAGTCTGCTTCCAGTCGGGACATTGGCCACAGAATCCGTGGGCTGCGTAATCGTTCGTCAGATGTGCCTGTCTGAGTTTCCGGTAGAAATCACTTTGCCAAATCTGGGAAATACTCGTTTCCCGGTAATCGGTGACGGTCGAGCCGTGAGACCAGTCGTCGGGACAGAACGCCAAATGCCCACGCGGATTCAGGACAATGCGCTCCCACGGATAGACGCAGGGTCTACGTGGTTCGTGGGCCTGCTCAGCATGCATGCGCTTGGCCACATCGAGCACCGCGCCTGCGGCGGAATGCAGCCTGCGGATGACGACGTAATCAGCCCCCTGGTCCTTCCAGTAGGTTTCGAACTCGGCGGCTTCGTGCTTATTCAGTGGTTGCTCGATGAAGCTCAGCACCACTTTTGTTGCCGACTTGGATTGTTTGATCCAGCTAATCAATCTCAGTACGTTCCTCTGAGTAATCTTCAGGTCCCCGTTGACACGTACTTTCGCATAGGTTTCCGGAGTGAATGCATCGATGCTGATATCGATCATATGGATGCCCGAGTCCAGCAGCTTTTGCGTCCGCTTCTCGTTCATGATCGTTCCGTTGGTCGTCAGCGTCACAAAAACACCCGATTTGCGGACGGCGTAATCGATCATGTCGTACCCCTTCGGATGGACGAGGGGCTCGCCCTCGCTCGTATAGCGGATGTACTGAGTGTGCCCCACACCGTGCGACGCGACCTCGTCTACAAGCTTGGCACTCAGCTCTGACTCGAGGTAGCGCGCGTCGTAGTGTTCGGATTTCTTGAATTCCGGGTGCGGGCAGTGGATGCACGCTAGATTGCAGACTTCGGTAACGTCGACGATGACCTGCGATGGGAATTCCGCTTTCAGTCGGCCATGAAAATCATATTCCGCCGTTGTGATGTCGTTAGCCATGTGTTTCTGTCAGGACAATAATAGCAGAAGCTCCAAAATCTGCCTGATCGCCAATCCGCTGACATTGAGAGGGAAAGGAGGCCAAGCCCTTGACCCTGTGGAAGGCCTCGCCGGATTTAAGACCAATAAATACAATTGGTTACGTGGATGTCATCCTGGTAGACGACTTGCGTTAATCGAATTCAAATGCAAAAGCCCGCCGACATTCCAGCGCCCGTGCCCTACCCCGGCGACCAGGGAATCCTTGGGCGCTCAGGTCGCGAGCCGTTTGAACTTTTGGCGCCGTCCGCCCGACCACTTGAGAACTATCTGCCCTTTGGCAGGCCCAACTTTTCCTCCGAAGAAATCGAGGCTGTGACTCGCGTGATGCAGTCCGGTTGGATCGGGATGGGTGCTGAGACTCTTGCGTTTGAAGAGGAACTGGCTGCCTCGATCGGTGTGCCGCACGTCGTAACTGTCAATTCCTGCACGTCAGCGCTGTTTCTCTCACTCCTGCTTCAAGGGATCGGTGAAGGCGATGAGGTGATCTGCCCCAGTCTCACTTGGTGCGCCACGGCCAACGTAGCGCTCTACCTGGGTGCGACACCGGTGTTCTGCGACGTGGATCCGCAAACTCTCTCGGTCACCCCAGAGACGATCCTCGAGAAAGTATCGAAACGTACTCGTGCGGTGATGGTCGTCCACTACGGCGGGTTTCCAGTGGACGTTGATGAAATTCGTGCGGTTCTGCCTCACGGCGTTGAAATAATCGAAGATGCCGCACATGCATTCGGCGCGCGCTTTCCCGATGGACGATCGGTAGGGGCCTCGGGCAATCTGACGTGCTTCAGCTTTTACGCCAACAAGAACCTTTCGACCGGTGAAGGCGGGGGCATTGCCCTCACCGATGACGATCAGGCCGCCCGTTTGCGGTCTCTCCGGCAGAACGGTATGCCCGTCAACGCCTGGAACCGATTCGTCAAGTCGACATCAATGGTCTATTCGAACCTCAGCGAGCTGGGCTATAAGATGAACTTTACTGATTTGCAGGCGGCGATTGGTCGAGTGCAACTCAGACGACAGCCGGAGTTCCACTCTTTACGCTCCGAAGTCGCACAGATCTATCGTGAAACGTTGTGCGGTCTTGAGCCATCGCTTCTGTTTCAAAGTGAAGTCCTTCATTCCCGGCACGCGCGTCATTTGTTCGCTGTCACGCTTCCCATCGACGACATGCGGATGAGCAGAGATGAATTTCTCCTCGAACTCAGAGAAATGAACGTGGGTGCCAGCGTTCACTATGCGCCCCTGCACACCATGCCGCTCTACGGCTGTTCGGGTCGATCTGTCCTTGTCCAGACGGAACGATTGAGTCGCGCGCTCGTCACGCTACCCATCAGTTCCAGCATGAGCCTGGGTGAGGCGCGTCAGGTGACCGAAATATTTGAGGGCGTGTTCCATAGCTCGCTCGACTGATGAGTGTGGTACGGGAGCTCGCCGATTCGAGCGACCCGGAGGGAAACGAAGAACACAGCTTATGGTTTTTATGATCGACGGACAGCGGGTTTCCATTCGCAGTTGTTGGTCGACGACACGGAGATCTGCAATCTTAGCTGCTTGCATTGCACCCACCTCTAGTTTGACGTGCCGGAACGCATCCAGGGGAGTTCTACCAGAAATTGCGACAGGGTTGCCCGAACGACGAATTTGCGCGTTATGAATTCTGTGAGCAAGGTCCTGATTGGGAATCCACTCGATGGCAAAACGAGGGGCGCAGTTGCGCCAACATGATTGAGGAATTCTAAGGAGACGGAATGACAGTGTTGACGGCGAATTCGATCGCAACTTCGACCACAACGCCCGTGATGAGCCAGATCGAGACCTTGGTCGAGGATGTTCCCGGTTGGTCACCTCTGGATCAACTGTATACCTTGTTTCAGCTGGCGTACGAAACCGCCGATCTGCCCGGCGACATCGTAGAGCTTGGATCCTGGTGCGGGCGATCGGCGCTGGTGCTTGGACTGGCCGCTCGCCTGTCCGGTCGCGGTCAGGTCCACTGTGTCGATCTGTTTCCCGAGAAAGCCGACTGGACAGAAGACAGCGACGGATCCTATTCGTTCAGCGTGACGATCGACGGGCAGCCCTATGGTGGCAACCAGAGCCAGCCAGTCTGGCGGGAACCCTTTGAGAACGACATTATGCCGCTGTACGAGCGGCGGGAGAGTCTGCTCGATCTCTTCAGTGAGAATGTCGCCCGGAACCAGCTTCAGGACATAGTCAGTGCGTTCAGGGGCAGTTCCGGTGTCTTTGCGCGCTCGGCTTCCAGCGATTTCCGCTGTCGGCTGGTGTTCATTGACGGCGATCATAGCTACGAGGCCGTGTGTCAGGACATCGAAAACCTGAGTAGGTTCCTCGTGCCCGGTGGATGGATCTGCTTCGATGATGCATTCTCTTCATGGGAAGGTGTGAACCGCGCCATTACCGACTGCATCCTCGACAATCCGCTTTTTGAGCTGGGCCAGCAGATGACGCGCAAGTTCTTTGTAGCCCGAAAGAAGTCGTGAAAGTCGGCGTCATCCAGTCAAATTATGTCCCGTGGCGCGGATACTTCGATTTCATTGACTCGGTCGATCTCTTCGTCTTCCATGATGATCTGCAGTACACCAAAAGCGATTGGCGCAATCGAAACAGAATCGTGACGCCACAGGGTCTACGCTGGATAACGGTTCCTGTTAATTACAGGAAAGTGAGTCAACGGATCGATGAGGTGTCGGTGGACTACAGCCAGAACTGGGCGATGCGCCATATCCGCCAAATTGAGGCCCATTACCGACGGGCGCCATTCTTCCAGACCTACATCGACGAATTTTCCGAAATTATCAGTCAGGAATTTTCGAGTATCTCTCAGTTGAACGTCGCACTCAGCAAGTGGGTCATGCAGGTGTTGGATATCCGCACACCCACGATGATGTCCAGCGAGCTGAAGCTGACCGGGAGCAAGAGCGAGAGGCTCATTCTGTTGCTCCATAGTGTGGGTGGAACAAGTTATCTATCAGGTCCAAGCGCCGCTGAGTATTTGGATCTGAAACTTTTTGACAGACATGGTATTCGAGTGGAGTACAAGGATTATTCCTACCCCTCTTACCAGCAGCTCGCCGACCCGTTTTCGGGAGAGGCATCCATTCTTGATCTGCTTTTCAACACCGGCCCTGAGGCTCACCGGTATCTGAAGAGCTGTGCCCCCGATCGCCTTGCGGCTGCCTGAGCAACATGCGCGAATTGCTTAATGGTTTGCGTTCCCTAGAGAGGGCTTTACCTCCCGGCGAGATTGAAGCAGGAATGGAATTGCCCGATGACTGTGCCACCAAGATCGTTGCCATTCTGTCTGACACTAATTTCGTGCGCTTGCGTGAGGAGCACCAATTTTCATTCTTGGACTTTGTCCAGACGGCCTATGAGCGCACGCAGCATCCCTCGGCGCACCGGCTGGCTGCTGCCCTGCAAGGGGTTTTTCAGGTCCATCTCCAGAGTGGGCAGGTGACTCTCAGCCGGCTGCTCAAGACCTATGATTTCCTATATTTCTTGTACTGGAGCGCCGCCGTTTCAATCGAACAGCAGCGTGGTTTTGACAACGGAGTAGTGCGCCCGTTTTCCCGATACCTTCGGCGAAGCCCTTCTTCACGCGATAACGGCCGAGATATCGTGAGTCATCCACAGTCTCAAGAGAATCGGCAAATTCGTCTCTGCTACATGGCAGAGTTCGTCTATGACGATGGCGCCAACGCACTGGCTACGGTGATGAGAAACCTGTTTGCCGGCATGTCGAAATATTGTGGCAGCGACTATGAACTGTTCCTGTATGCATGGAAGCACAAATCCCAGGAACTCGTTGACAGCATCAAGGCACTTGGCGTTAAGGTGCGCAGCTTTGACCTCAGCGAGTATTCGGATAAAGAGCTGCTGGATTTGAGGCAGTCGTTTGCTTGCGACGAGATTGATGTTGTGATCACGGATATGAACTCTGCCGTGCCGCATTACCTGTTTGAGAACCGGGTCGCACCGGTCCAGATTTTCTATCAGTTGGGGCTTCCGTTCTGGCGGCTCCAGAATCTGGACGGCGTGTTTCAAGGATGGCAGATATCTCCGGAAAGGTTGGGCTTCATGCCCGAGCGATGTTTTACGATGGGGGCGCCCGAGTCGTTGCGGGACTCGAACCCGTCAGTGGATCCGGCAAGAGTGCAGGCCGAACGACATCGGTTCCCAAGAAGCGAGTCCGTTGTCGGTTTCTACGGTAGATTGGTCAAGATCACCGCCGAGCACTGCGCCATCGCCCGGCAAATTCTGGAGCGCAATCCCAGCACGATAGTCGTCCTCGGCGGTACGGGAAACGCCAGCTCGATTGTGCGATTCATTGAGGAAAACCAGCTCGAGGACCGTATGTTTGTCGTCAACGAGCAAGTTGATGGTCACGTCTGGGGGCACATTCTGGATGTCTTTCTGGATACGTTTCCACTACTGGGAGGATACTCGTGCCGCGAGGTTATGGCTAAGGGCAAGCCTGTGGTTTATGTGCCGAGCGATGAGATGCCCAACCTCGGCACGCTACGCGATCCCGAATTGCGGTCTTCCGATGCTGAGGAGTATGTCGCACATGTCTCACGTCTCCTCAATGATCCTGATCACTATCGCCGGGCGAGCGAACGAGCGATCGCAATGGCGCCACCGCCCGATGCCGAGGCATTCGCCAGGAAATTCGATGCCGCAGTTAAGAAAGCGATTGCCACGTGCGATATCCCCGTATTGGCTTCCTGAGACGCCTTTTCGCCAGAGATCATTAGCCACACCGTCTGCCTCCTACGATCGGTTTGGCCTCAGCCGGCAGCCCTTGCTCACCTCGACTGTCGACGAGGAGAGGCCCGCGGCAGAGGACCTGGTTTTTCCAACAGATTGACTTCCAGGACAATCAGATGGCCAAAGCGTTGACAACTTGGAAAGGGCCTGTCCTCGCCGCCCAGCCAATTCAGCGGGTTAGCTGCCACATCAGATTGGCAGTCTAATTGCGTATTTCGAGGCTTATGAGTAGTCCATACTCCAGAACTGAGTCCATTGTTGAACCCGAAGACATCGGCCGCTTCCCGCGCGTGGCTTTGAAAACCGACAACCCAATCGCCGTCAATAGCGTTGATCACCTGTATCCACTAGGGACGATGCAGGACAATTTTCGTTCACCTGCATTTACCAATAAGCTGATTGATCTTTACTCGGGTCTGCCGATGACAGTTCTCGATATTGGATGCGCCGGTGGTGGGTTTGTTAAGGAAGTGAACGAATTCGGATTTCTCGGTGTGGGACTGGAGGGAAGCGATTATTCTCTGCGGCACCGCCGCGCTGAGTGGGCAACGATTCCGGATCGGCTGTTCACCTGCGATTGTACGAAACCTTTTTCACTGAGTTTTGAAGAGACAGAAAAGAAAAGCCCCGCAAAATTCGATGTCGTGACAGCATGGGAGTTTCTGGAACACATCAAAGAAGAAGACCTCAGTACAGTCTTTGAGAACGTAGCTTCTCATCTGAATCCGGAGACCGGAATTTTTGTTGCGTCAGTACACCTGCATTCATGCGAGTCGGAAGGTCATGAGTATCACGCGACCGTCAAGCCGGAGTGGTGGTGGCGCGACGTGTTCAGGAAGCACGGATTCTACATCATCGACCGTGCCCTGGACTATTTCGACGAAGATTGGGTTCGTGGCTATCAGGACGATCAGGATGCAATCGGCACGTGCCATATCGTGGGCGCATTGCGCCACGATTCTGAAATCGTTCAGAGAATCGATCGAGCAGCATGCTCTAGTTTTGAGCATGGACATGTTGTCGCGACGGAACTCCGGCGAATAGCGAAATCAGCCTTCGAAAAGATTGAGTCGCTGGAGGGAATCGTTCAGCATCAGGCGCAGGGTTTTGTGGAAATCTCATTGCCCCAACTGCCAACCGTAGCGGCTCACGTCGTGGCTCGGTGCCGCGCGGAGCAATGGAAACACATCGCTCTTTATGGAGCCGGCAGCCACTCGGCCATGTTGATTCCCCTCTTGCGAAGCCTTGGCGGGCCATCGATCGAATCGATTCTCGTTTCCAGGCGGAATGAGGACAGCTTTGATGGTATTCCACTTGTTGAAGTTGGCAAAGCGCTGCCCGCCCTGGTGCAGGCGATTGTTCCATCGTCCCACCAATCTGAGGCCAGTATGAAGCTGGCAGCTCGGGCCGCGTACCCGAAGATCCCATGGGTATTTCTGTGGAATCCGGATGAGGAACTGGGGTGATAACGAGCGAAAGAACTCCGCGCTCTTCCTGATCCAGTGGCTTTCCGCTGGTCATTGTCCCGCGTTTGGCGACCAATTCCGGCACCGCCAAATCGTCTGTACCTACCAAGAAACTCATCGAGTCTGAAAATTGTCGCGATGTATGGCTCTGCGTCCATCGATCGCTCGCGCCGAGCAACGTCCCGAGTGCAGCACAGCTAGTGGTCCCCGTTAAACAGACTGTAACTTATCAAGATTTCGCCGGCCGCGCTGGACTTTAGCAAGGATGTCGGAAGCCGTTGCAGTCCAGATGAAGGGTTTCGGGTCTTCATTGTGACGAGCGAGGTAGTCCTCCACGGCCTGGATCAACTCGGGGACCGAGCGGAAAACGCCACGCCGGAGTCGTTGCTCGGACAGATCCCGGAAAAAGCGCTCGACCATGTTGAGCCACGACGCACTGGTTGGCGTGAAGTGCACATGAAAACGCTTGTTACGCTTGAGCCAGTTGACGACTTTCTGATGTTTGTGAGTCGCATAGTTGTCGCAAATAATGTGGATCTCCTTATCTTTCGGCATGGCGCGTTTGATCTGATTCAGAAACCGGATCCATTCCTGATGGCGATGCTTTGGCATGCAGGTTCCGATGACCGAACCGTCCAGGATGTTGAGCGCGGCGAAAAGCGTGGTTGTCCCGTTACGTTTGTAATCGTGGGTCATGGTGCCACACCGCCCCTTCTTCAGAGGTAACCCGGGTTGCGTGCGGTCCAGGGCCTGCATCTGGCTCTTCTCATCGCAGGACAAGACAATGGCGTTTTCCGGTGGGCTCAGATACAGACCGACCACATCCTCCAGCTTTTCGGCGAATCGTTTGTCGTTGGATAGTTTGAAGGTTCGTGACAGATGAGGCTTCAGTCCATGGACCCGCCAGATTTTCCCGACCGTGGACTCGCTCACGCCAACGGCCTTCGCCATCGAGGCCCGACTCCAGTGCGTCGCGTTCGGGGGCTTCTCTTCCAGTGTCTTCTTGACGATCCGGGCTCGCTTCCGGCGACTGATCGTGGGAATCCGTCCGCTTCGCGGCGCATCCTTTTCGATCCCAGCCAAGCCCTGTTCCACAAAACGATTGCGCCAGCGGCCCGCTTTCTGGCGCGTGATCTCCAAGCGGGCGGCGATCTCATAATTGTTCCGACCTTCAGCGGCCAGTAATACAATTCGGGATCGTTCCGCCAACCGGACCGATGTACTCCGGCTTCGACTCAGTCGCTCCAACTCCATCCGCTGCTTGTCATCCAATTCAATGGTCGGTGCTTTCCTCATTCTCTATTGGACGTTGGAAAGCTATTTTATTTTAGTTACATTACTTCGAGCGGGGTACACTAGCGTCTGAGTGTGCGTCGATTCGGCCAATTGGCAATCCTACTGGAGGCAGGATGAATCCCGGATGGTGTGGTCTGTGATACAGCGTGCCACCCACTCTAACGTTGGGAATGCCGGAACGCCCGGCGAACATGACACGATCGTTTGCAACCAACAATTCCTCCCAATACATGCGGCTGGTCACAATGCTGTCAGGGTTGCTGAACGGGACGGAAGGTGGTGTACTATTTTGTACATGATCGATGAGGCTGACGATTGATACCTTGCCTGATAGAAAGAATCGAGGTTCTGAATGGATTACGCTCAACTCTACAAGACCGCCTTCCAGAGTGAGCCCGACGGTCCGCCAGCCTGGATTCGATTCCCTTTCCCTTGGGGGTCTCCCGAAGCGTTGGAGCTCCAAGCGACCATCTGGAAAATAGAGAGCCGTATGTGGAAACAGTTTTTGACGAACGTCCACGATACCTTGATTGAAGGGGATCTGTTGGAATTCGGCGTGTCTGTAGGAAATAGCCTCGAACAATTGATCCAGTACTCAGAAGAGATCGGACTGAAGATCAATATTTACGGATTCGATAGTTTTGAAGGGCTACCTGAGCCTTCCTCTCTTGACGCCCCTTATTGGCAAAAGGGTCAGTTCGCCGCCGATTACGAATCCGTCTTGGAGCGGTTGAAAGCGAAATCTCGCCCTAGTGTTTCCCTCGTCAAGGGCTGGTTTTCAGATACGCTGGCGCGTCCTGACATCCGGGCGAACATAACCTCCGTCGCCTTTGCCCGGATTGACTGCGACCTTTATCAGCCAGCTGCTGAATGTTTGGAATTTCTTGAGGGTCGGCTTGTGGATGGCGCCTACCTGTGCTTTGACGATTGGACAGATAACCCGAACACCGGCGAGACGCGAGCATTCTTTGAATTCTTCGATAGGACGAAGTGCAAGTTCAGATTCGATCTGCTCTGCCGAATTTCTCTCGGCGGCATGCATATGCGCGTGTTCCATATTTAATCGTGAAGTCGGTCACCGCAGGATTTCTATGCGACAGTGCTAGAATTTGAGAAACTGCAGGTCGAAATCCATTCCATACCTCTTCCCAATCTTCCTGTACCTTCGTTCCAATGACGGAAGCGTAGTGGGTGGATAGTCAAAACAAAAGCACTTTTGCAGTGAAGGCGAGATTAGGTTGTGGCGATTTCATCGCTCGATCAAGGTGAACACCGCCGCCGAGACTGCGTCACAGAGAATCAACGTCATCCTGAACTATTTTGAAGACCCGAAGGATTGAGTGCCGCTGCCGCAAAGCAGTTGATTCCTCCCTGCCTACCACTGAAATCCATGCTCAAGTCCAGTAAATATTGTCGGAAATTGACCGCTTGGACGTGTAGAGTTCGATTCCCGCCGCCTCCATTTCCATCTGTGACACGCCACGACGACTGTAGGTGCGAGAGTGCCCACCTACCCCAGCGGAGAATCCCGAGAAGGAGGCTCGCCGCTTGAAGGGCCCATCGATACGCTTAAGATTGCTGCCCTAGGAAGTTGCCTTCATGCTCCGGCGTGTTCAGATCCGAAGGATTATTGAACTCAATTCTCGCAGGCACTTGATAGGAATCGAGACCGGGATCCTGAGGCAAGTAGCCGTTACGTTCCAGCCAGTCTAAGATTCGGCGCGTGCTTTCTTCGATGGTTTGTTGATCGGTGTGAACCACTATATCCGCTCGCTTCGGTGGTTCGTAAGGATCCGAAACCCCTGTGAAGTTGGATATCACTCCGTCGAGCGCCTTCCGATAGAGACCTTTGACATCCCTTGCGATCAGAGTATCGAGGGAACACTCCACGTAGACTTCAACAAACCGGCTTGAATCGTGGTCGGCACGGACTGCGTCGCGCGTGGTGCGGTACGGAGAAATCGCCGCTACGATCGTACACACTCCGTTACGGCTGAGTAAGTTCGCGACGAAGCCGATACGCCTGACGTTTGTATTTCGGTCCTCCTTGCTGAAACCGAGGCCCTTGGACAAGGTTTCCCGCACCAAGTCGCCGTCCAGCAATTCAACAGATAGTCCTTTGAAATGTAGTCTTTTCACGATCTCACAGGCAAGACTGCTCTTCCCAGCACCAGACAGGCCTGTGAGCCACAGCGTCCAACCGGAATCGGGCTCTTGCTCCATCAGTCGCCTATGCTCTCCGGCCTCGTCTCTGGGTTCTTCGTTTTCTACAAGTCCGTTCATATCATTCAACAATGCAATTGAAAAACCAAAGATCCGAGTTTGGAGCATCGTACTAACCTCATCCAAATAAGAACCTTATCCGTCATAGGGGCATTCTCAGAGTCCAAGCCTGAAAAGCGGAGTCAAAAACGTGACGGCCGTCGGCAACTCCTGGCCGAGGAGGTCTTACTGACGCTCCTTCCGAAAGCGACGATTTCCCAGAAACGATTGGTCTCTAAACGGGGGGAACGCCAAAACTCTGGAAACTCTACTTTAGAACTCTCTACTTGACGGGGAAGCTTACGCGGTCATACGCATCGAACGTTCCAGTGGTGGAGAGAGGTGGACCCCATACGTTGGACAGCGTGGCAGCCAATTTAAGGTGGATTCCGCGGTTCATGTTTATGCTGCCGAGGTCAGTGGCCGTGTTCCCGCGTAGGCTTCGCTCGGCGTGAGATCGTCGAGTTTGGAATGCGGGCGGTCGTTATTGTAATAGTTCATCCAGACACCTATGTGGTGCCGGGCATCTTTGAAGTCACTGAAGGCGTTTAGATAAACGCATTCGTATTTGATCGAGCGCCATAGGCGTTCGATGAAAACGTTGTCGATCCATTGCCCCTTGCCGTCCATGGAGATCCGGATACCTCGTTCTTTAAGTCGGTCCGTCCAGGCCTTGCTGGTGAACTGGCTGCCCTGATCGGTGTTGAAGATTTCCGGACTGCCGTATTCCTCGATCGCCTCGTCGAGGGCTTCAAGGCAAAACGTCGTGTCCTGGGTGTTGGACAGCCGCCAGGACAACACCTTCCGCGTATGCCAGTCCATGATCGCGACCAGATATAAGAATCCGTGCGCCATCGGGATATACGTCACGTCGGTAGACCACGCTTGATTCGCCCGCTCCACGGCAATGTCGTTGAGTAGATATGGGTACACCGGATGAGCCGGGTTTCTCCGGGACGTCTGCGGTGCCACCGAGCGCAGCCCCATCAACCGCATTAGTCGGCGTACCCGCTTCCGGCCCACATCGTAGCCGAGACGTTTCAGATGACGCGTCATCTGCCTGGACCCATACCAGGGCATCTTCAGATACGCCTCGTCGATCACGCGCATCAGGTCCAGATTGCGATCACTCTCACCCCGTGGCCGATAGTACCAACTCGAACGGCTCAACCCGATCAAGTCGCATTGCCGGACCACACTGAGCTGCTCATGGCCCGGTTCGACCACCTCGCGCCTTCGACCCAAGCTCATCGATTGAAGGCTCGTGCTAAAAAATCCCGTTCCACGACCAGTTCACCGATCTTGGCCTGCAGGTCTTTGATCTCGTCCTCGTGGTTCCGGGCCGATGGATCCCGGCCTCGCTGGAATCCTTCTTTAACGCTATCAAGCGCATCACGCTTCCACTTCGTGATCATGTTCGGATGGATCTTGTACCGCGCCGCCAATTCGGCCATCGTGCCGTCGCCACGCATCGCGGCCAGCGCTACCTTCGCTTTGAAATCTGCTGAAAAATTCCGTCGTTTCGCCATCGTCGTTAGGTCCTCTCATCTATGCAGAGTCCACCTTATAACGCTGTCCTAATTTTGGGGGCCACTTCAGAGCCAACTGGAATCAAAATGCATCTGTCGGCCAGAGATCACTCACCACGCCGTCTGCCCTCCCTACTGTCCGTCTAGCCCCGTGCTGTCTCTTCGGCCTTAGCAGGCAGCGCTTGCTCACCTCGACAGTCCCGGGGCGACCGTTGCGGCGAAAGATCTAAGAACTGGTTTTACTGAAATGCAACACTTTCAAAGCGTCGACAATCTGGGAAACGCCAGTCTCCGCCGCTTGACCGATTCAGCGAGTCAGAAGCCACACAAGATCGGCAGGCAAATTAGCCAGGGCCACCAGTTGTAACTTAAAGATTAATAAATGGATAGCGTTAGTGCGATTCCGGACCTTTTCAGAGGACTACTTCGTTTGAGCCAAGACCTTTCGCACCGCCTCCTGGAGCGATACTGGGTGGGCGATGAGGCCGTTCATGAGGGGATTCTGGTTGTTGAATGACCTGGGATTACCATCGGGCGTGTAAGCGCCGCCGCCGGCCGCATTCATCAGAGCGACGCCGGCGGCGACGTCCCATTCGTTTTTGGGTTGGAGGGTCCAGGTGGCGTCGGCTTGGCCGGCCGCGACGAGGGCGAGTTTGTAGGCAATCGACCCTACGGGTTTGATCTTGAATCCGGCGCCCTTGAAAGGATCCCATTCGCCTCGGCGGAACTCGCTACGACTGGCAAGGACTGTTGCGCCGATCAGGTCCTGCCGGTCGCTCAATGTGACCGGATCGGCCTGGCAGGTCACGCCGTGGCCGAGTGCTCCGACGAACACTTCGCCTTTTTGCGGGTTACAGACGCCGCCGGCAATAGCGTGGCCGTCCTCGATGTAAGCGATGGAGATGGCCCATTCGGCAACGCCGGCTACGAACTCGCGCGTGCCGTCCAACGGGTCGATGATCCAGAGGCGACGATGGCCCAGACGGCTCCAATCGTCCGTAGTTTCTTCAGAGAACCAGCCTTCGTCTCCACGTGGAAGCGCCTCACGGAGTGCTTCGTCCAGTGCGCGATCCGCCTCCGTTACCGGATCGTCAACGCCTTTCCATTCTGCAGCGACGTCTCCCGGTGTGAATTCGCTGACGACATCACAGGCCTTATCGATGGCTTCGCGAATCCGTTCCAGGATGTGAACATCGGTTTTCATTGAGCTGCTGGAATGATCTCACGTACTGGTCCCTCGGTGTGAACCAGTGACCGATCGATCCCGTTCCCGTCACGGCCTGGATTGACACCCTTCTCCGCGAACCCTAACCTTAATCGGTGTCCCCAGCCCTAGAAATCCAAGGATTATCCAAGACCTACCGTCGCTGGTGGGCCCGCAAGGTAGTTCGGGCGTTGGTCGATGTAGATCTAATCGTCGAGCCTGGATCGATCTTCGGGCTCCTCGGGCCGAATGGCGCCGGCAAGACATCGCTCATCAAGATCGCGTTGACGATCGCCCATCCTGACCGGGGGACGGTCCGCTTGCTCGGACAAACCACGAAAGACCGTTCCGTGTTTCGACGTATCGGTTACCTGCCCGAAAGCCCAAAGTTTCCTGCCCATCTCACAGCCCGAAACGTTCTCCGTCTCTATGGGAGCATGAGCGGCCGTGATCCGGACTTTGTACGCCGGGAAGGACAGATTTGGCTCGAACGCGTGGGTTTGGCCGGTTGGGAAAAGACGCCGGTGTCAAAGTTTTCCAAGGGCATGGTTGAGCGACTGGCATTCGCCCAGGCAGTCATTCATCAACCGGATTTGATTTTCCTGGACGAACCCACCGACGGCCTTGATCCGGTCGGGCGGATGGACATCCGAAAGATATGCAGGGAACTGGCTGACGCCGGGAAAACGATATTCATCAATTCCCACATCCTTGCCGAGATCGAGACCGTTTGTGACACCGTAGCTTTGATGAAGGCGGGTGAGATCGTCGATGTCGGCACCGTTGAGCAGTTTACAAGCGGCGGGGAGTCCTACGAAGTTTCAATTCCCGCCGACGAGCCCCTGCTCGACTGGCTGAACGGTATCGGGTTCGTACCTACGCTTGACGATGGACAGATTCGTGTGGTTGTGCAGGATCGGAATTCGGCGAACCAATTGATCGATACACTGCGGACCCGAGGTGTCGAGATCGATGCGTTGATCCCGCACCGAAGGACACTTGAGCAAGTTTTCCTGGAGCGCCTCAGTTGAGAGTTCTCAGACCAGGTGTTTTTCTCGACACGTTTGAGGAGTCTTTTCGGAACAAGATGTTCCTGTTCTTCTTCGTGGTGTCCTCTCTGATCGTCGGGTCGATTGCCTTAGCCCTCAACATGGATATCGTGAGCGGGGCAATACAGGGGGTCACGTTCTTTGGCGAGGAGCTGGAGATTCCGTCGATGACGATTGAACAGTTCGTCAACGCCGTTCAATCCGGAATGGCGATGATCATTTCGACCATCGGACTCTTTCTGGCCTTGATGGCGACTGCGACGTTATTTCCGCTGATGGTTCAGAAGGGGAGTATTGAACTTCTGCTATGCCGGCCCGCTCCCCGATGGCGGCTGGTCGTGGCCCGTTTCTTCGGCGGAGTCGCCATCATGACCTTTAACGCCGTGTACCTCATGGTGGGTGTCTGGGTCGTTATGGGCATCAAATCTGGGATCTGGAACACTGGATTTCCCTTATCGACCATCTTGATCGTCATCGCTTTTGTGTTCCTGTACGTGATCGTCGCGGCCTTGTCGGTGATGAGCGAGAACGCAGCCGTTGGGCTTTTAGCGGGTTATGCCGTCCTGATGTTTTCACCGGTCCTGGCGGCACACGAGCGGATCACTCCCGTCCTTTCTACGGAACTCTATCGAGATGTATTTCGCTCTCTATATTGGGTTGTACCTAAGATCGCGGAGTTGATCGGAGCCATGCGCAGGCTGATCTCCGGAACGCCGATGGAGTTGACCACCGCGCTATGGACTTCCTCACTCTTCGCCGCGGTTTGCTTCCTGGTCACGGTGATATACTTTTCGAGAAAAGACTACTAAGTTAAGCGCCTTCTTTTGCTTCGCGACAAAGGGTTTACCAGAAATGAAATGGCTTATTGCTACCTTTGCACTGGCGGCAACGATTGTGGTTGTCGCCGGTACGCAGTCTCCGGCGACTGAGGCCCTCAGCCCGGACGATGCTTTGCTGAGGGTGTTTCCCGCAGACAGCGGCGGCGTGATGTTCGTCGACGTCGCAGAGCTTCGAAACAATCCATTGGTGCGCGAGTACTTTTTGGACGGATCTGATTTTGAGTTTCCGGCTGTCGTGAGAGAGTTTGCCCGCCGGACGGGCCTCGACCCCGAAACCGACGTGGATCAGGTGATGCTTGGGCGGACGGGCGAAAACGAGTTTCTGGGTGTTGCCAGGGCCGATTACGATCCTCTTGAAATCGAGCAGTATTTTCGAGATTCGAACATCGGCTTCGAATCTTACGCCGGACGTTCGATTTATCGACCTTCTCCAGGGTCCGACTGGTCAGTGGCGTTCATCGACGACTTCGTCCTGATGGGTGAGGACGGATCCGTTCGAGGTGCGATCGATCGAATGGCGGCGACAACCGGGACTGCCATCGACGATCCGGATCTGACCGAGGCCATTCGATCCATCGAGGAAGGCAGCCAGGTTTGGGGCGTGGGGATGCTGACGGACATGCTGCTTCCCGAAGAGCTGGCGCCTCCAATGGCGGTTGATCTGATCGCTTCGCTGGAGCGCGTTACCTACCAGATGCGCTTGGATGCTGGCCTGAGGGTCCGGGCTGTCGGCGAATTCACGAGTCCGGACACAGCTCGACGCACGGGTGATTTACTGCGGGGACTCGTGGCGCTTGGTAAGATGCAGGTGTTTGAGCGAGAGGAGTTGATCGAGCTGCTCGACGGGCTTCAGATAGAAAGCGTCGAATCTTCAATCGAGATCCGCTTTTCCGCCGATGGTGAGTTACTCAGGCGTGTGGCTGAGTCCGGCTTCCGACTTCCACGGTTGGGCGATTGAGCCGTTTAGGGCTCAGGACCCGGATTCCTCGACTCCGACCCCGAGTTCTGTGTCGGGTGTCTCTGTGAGTCAGTATATTTCCGATTCATCAAGCCAAAAAAACTTACGTTTCTTCGTGTTGACAAAACTTAGCGTCTTTGCGCCTTTGCGGTGATTTCTTCTCTTCGTGTATCGAAAGTTACCTCGCCCCGGACATAGACGCCAGAAACTCGCTGTTACTCTTCGTCTTCCCCATCTTTTCCAGGAGCAGTTCCATTGCCTCAACTGTAGAAAGTGGGTTCAAAACCTTTCTCAAAACCCAGATGCGGGTGAGTTCGTCCTTGGTGACCAAGAGCTCTTCTTTTCTGGTGCCCGACCGGTTGATGTCAATCGCCGGGAAAACCCGCTTGTCTACGAGCTTGCGGTCCAGGCCGATCTCCATGTTGCCCGTGCCCTTGAATTCTTCGAATATGACGTCATCCATCCGGCTTCCGGTGTCGATCAGTGCCGTTGCCATGATTGTCAGACTGCCGCCTTCCTCGATGTTGCGTGCCGCACCGAAGAACCGTTTCGGGCGCTGAAGGGCGTTGGAGTCGACTCCGCCGGAGAGCACCTTGCCTGAGGGCGGGACGATCGTATTGTAGGCTCGCGCCAGGCGCGTGATCGAATCCAGAAGGATGACGACGTCGCGTTTGTGCTCGACCAGCCTCTTCGCCTTTTCGATGACCATTTCCGCCACCTGGACGTGTCGGGAGGCGGGCTCGTCGAATGTCGAACTGATCACTTCTCCATTGACCGATCGCTGCATGTCGGTCACTTCTTCGGGCCGCTCATCGATCAACAGGACGATCAGAATGACTTCAGGCTGGTTGGCCGTGATGGAGTTCGCGATCGTCTGTAACAGCATCGTCTTGCCGGTCCGGGGCGGTGCCACGATCAGTCCACGCTGACCTTTACCGATAGGCGTCAGCAGATCCAGCACACGCGCCGACAGATTTCCCTGCTCTGTTTCCAGTGTCAGTCTTTCGTCGGGATAGAGCGGTGTCAGGTTGTCGAAGAAGATCTTGTTGCGGGCTTTATCTGGATGTTCGAAGTTGACGGCTTCAACCTTGATCAAGGCAAAGTAGCGTTCGCCCTCTTTGGGTGGGCGAACCTGACCGGATACTGTATCCCCCGTTCTCAGATCGAACTTCCGAATCTGCGACGGAGATACGTAAATGTCGTCCGGTCCCGGTAAATAGTTGTAATCGGGAGCCCGGAGAAATCCGAATCCATCCGGTAAGGTTTCCAGAACGCCCTCACTGAAAATGAAACCGCTCTTTTCAGTCTGGGCCTGGAGAATTTTGAAAATGAGTTCCTGCTTACGCATGCCCGACGCGCCCTGAATGTTGAGGTCTTTCGTGACCTGGGTCAGAGCGGAGATGTTCATCTCCTTGAGTTGGGCGATGTCCATCGCGGTGGAACCGTCTGCACGTTCTGTCACTAACTTTTTCGTTGTGGGTGGGTTTTTCTCGCTCATGTGGGGTTCTTGATGTTGCGGTGTGTGGTTGCGGATTCGGTCCGAATGCGCCCTCTCCACCTATGAAACGACGGTCCCGATCTTGTTCAATGTTTCTTTCTTTCCAAGACGCGTGACTGTCGAGAATGGAATCAGCCCTTCGGTTCCGAGCGTTGTCTCCGCTCTTTTGACCGACTGGATCAACTGACTCCGTGAAAGTTTGTCTGATTTCGTCAAAATGACTGCGTTTTCGATTTGGTAGTGGTCCAACCACTCCTTCATTAGGATGTCGTCCTGCGTTGGCGGGATGCGGCAATCTACGAGCAGCAACGCCAACTTCAGCTGTGGCCGGTCTTGTAAATAACCTTCAACCATGTTCCTCCACGTCGCCTGGATCTGCTTGGGAACTTTGGCGTATCCGTATCCGGGTAGATCGACGAAGTACAGGTTGTCATTGATTGAATAGAAGTTGATGGTTTGTGTGCGTCCCGGCGACCGGCTGATTCGGGCTAGTTTGCCCAGATTTGCCAGCGCGTTCAGCAAGCTTGATTTTCCGACGTTCGAGCGGCCTATAAAAGCGATCTCCTGTAGTTGATCACGAGGAAAGTCAGCCGGTTTCTGGGTACTCTTGATAAATCGGGCGGAACTGACTTTCACGGGAGGTCGAGCACGGAAGGCTCATTTCCAGACCTGACTATTCTACCAACTATTGGATGAAAATATCCAGTTTAAGAGGACGGAAACTTCAAGGGTGTTTTTTTACAAGTGATTGCTGAAGCCCATTCTTCGCTTGGGCCATACGTTCCATTCGCTCTCAATCAGTACGCGACGTCAATATGCAACAACACTGTGCAACATCAATGTTGCAACATCAATGTGCAATCGAGGTGGGGCCTTCGCCAGGACTTCCGGTCAGCGCTGCCGGATTAAAGGCCTCTGCCTCATCCAGGGGTGTCGGTTGGGAGGTGAGCGCAACTTTCAGCACTTCGTCCATGTTTTCTACCGCGTGTATCGTGAACTCCCCCAATATGTTAGCAGGGATGTCCGCCAGATCCTTTTCGGTGTCCTTCGGTAGTATGATCGTGCGGATACCCACGCGATGCGCCGCCAGCATCTTCTCCTTGATCCCGCCGATCGGCAAAACCTTGCCCCGCAGCGTGATCTCTCCCGTCATCGCCACGTCACATGAAACCGGAATCCGTGTCAAAGCGCTAACGATCGACGTTGCCATCGTGATCCCGGCCGAGGGCCCGTCTTTCGGGATCGCACCCTCCGGCACATGAATGTGGAGGTCGAGTTTTTGGTAGAAATCTTTGGGAATCCCAAAGGCGTGCGCACGGGACCGAACATAACTCATTGCGGCCTGAGCCGATTCCTGCATCACATCACCGAGCTTGCCGGTTAGCGTCAACTTCCCGGTCCCTTCCATCGCGGTGGTTTCCGTCACAAGGATTTCACCGCCCACTTCGGTCCACGCCAGGCCGGTCACGAGACCTATCTCGTTTTTGGCTTCATGCTGGTTTGAACGGTACTTTGCGACTCCGAGATATTCGCTCAGGTTCTCTGAAGTGACCTGGGCACTATACTTCTTGCCCTCCCGCACCACTGCCCGCGATACCTTACGGCAGACCGAAGAAATTTCCCGTTCCAGGTTCCGAACGCCTGCTTCCCTCGTATACCGGCTAATGATGTCACGAATGGTCTCGTCATCGAACTGGAGCTGTTTTTTGCCCAGGCCGGTTGATTCCAACTGCTTGGGTATCAGGAAGCGCTTAGAGATTTCCCGCTTTTCTTCCTCGGTGTATCCGGGGATACGCAGAATCTCCATCCTGTCCTGCAGGGGCCGCGGGATCGTGTGAAGGACATTCGCCGTCGCTATGAACATGACCTGTGACAGATCATAGTCGACATCGAGATAGTGATCGTTGAAGCTTGAGTTCTGTTCGGGATCGAGGACCTCCAGTAGTGCCGCTCCGGGGTCTCCTCTGAAATCCATGTTCATCTTGTCGACTTCATCCAGAAGGAAGACCGGATTCATGGTGCCCGCTTTCTTGATCATCTGAATAATCTGACCCGGGAGGGCGCCGATATATGTCCGGCGGTGCCCTCGAATCTCGGCTTCATCCCTTACTCCACCCAGTGCGAACCTGACGAATTTGCGACCCGTCGCCCGCGCGATCGACATTCCGAGAGAAGTCTTGCCAACTCCCGGAGGTCCGGCGAAACAAAGAATCGAGCCTTTGGGCTTTTTGACGAGCTGGCGTACCGCAAGGAACTCCAGAATGCGCTCCTTGACCTTGTCGAGCCCATAGTGATCTTCGTTCAGGATCCGCTCAGCCGCTTCAATATCTCGAATTTCCCGGCTGCGTTTCTTCCACGGGACCGCGACCAACCAGTCCACATAGTTTCGGGAGACCGTTGATTCTGCTGACATCGCCGGCATCATTTCGAGCCGGCGCAGTTCCTGGATGGCCTTCTCGTACGCGTCCTTCGGCATTCCGGCGTCTTCGATCTTTGCCCGGAGCTCGTCCAAATCCGATTTCTCGTCCTTTTTGCCCAGCTCACGTTGAATCGCCTTGATCTTTTCGTTGAGGTAGTACTCCTTCTGGGCACGCTCCATCTGGCGCTTGACCCTGCCCTGAATCGATCGATCTACCTGAAGCTTCTCGGTCTCTATGTCGAGCAGGTCCGCGAGGCGCTTACATCGCTCGACGGGGTTGAATATCTCGATGAGTTCCTGCTTTTCTTCTACCGACAGCGTAAGGTGCGCACATATCGTGTCGCCCAGACGACTGATGTCGTCCATCCGGATCGCAGCCAGAACCTGTTCGTAATTGACATTCCGGCTCAGCTTTACGTATTGCTCGAAAAGCTGACTGACACGGGCAATGAGGTTGTCGTATCCGGAGAAGGTTTGGTTTCTGAAAGGTGACAGTCGCAAGTCGGCAGTGAGATGCCCGGATTCTTCTGACATTTTCAGTATCCGAGCACGCTCAATGCCTTCGACAAGAACCTTCGTGTTTCCGTCCGGCAGTTTTAGAGCCTGGACAAGGTTGGAAACCGTTCCGACCTGATAAATCTCGTTGGGTTTGGGATTGTCGACTGCGTCGTCGTACTGAGTGGACAGGAAAATTCTTTTGTCCCCATCCATCGCGGCTTCCAGCGCCCTCACCGAGGACTTCCGTCCGATGACGAAGGGCACCAACATGTAGGGAAAGATTACGACGTCCCGAATCGGGACCATGGGTAGGGTGACCTGCTCGTATTTTTCCTTCTTAGTCATTTTCTAGAGTCGCTTCCGGTGTATTAACCCTTGGTTAAGTGTGGCGTTGCGACCGGAAATCGATAGTCCCTCGGATAGCCCGCTTACCCGGCCTTTTCAAATGGTAACCGTACTTCCTTCTTTTCGACCATTCGCTTCGTAATCGTTAGTTCTTCGTGGTTTTTCTGCCCTGGAATCGTGTACATAACGTCCAGCATGAGCTCTTCCATGATGATACGGAGGCCTCGGGCGCCGACATTTCGTTTTACGGACTGGGCCGCAATCGCCTCGATCGCCTTGTCAGCGAACTTCAAGCTGACGTTTTCGTAGTCGAACAGGCGCTGATACTGCTTGACCAGTGCGTTCTTGGGACGGGTGAGGATTTCCACCAATGCCGCCTCATCCAGATCGTGAAGGGTTCCTACCACAGGAACACGCCCTACGAACTCCGGGATCATGCCGTATTTGATCAGATCTTCAGGCTCGACGACGTCGATGAGCTGGGATCGACCGTCATCGGTCTTGCTCCGGAGCTCACCCTTGAAGCCCATCGTACTGCGTTTGGCTAAACGTTTTTCGATGACTTCCTCCAGGCCTACAAACGCACCTCCGCAAATGAACAGAATGTTCGTCGTGTCAACCTGCGTGAACTCCTGGTGAGGATGCTTGCGCCCTCCTTGAGGGGGGACGTTTGCCACGGTCCCCTCCAACATCTTCAGCAGGGCCTGCTGGACTCCTTCACCGGAGACGTCGCGCGTGATCGAAGGGTTTTCGTCCTTGCGGCCGATCTTGTCGATCTCGTCGATGTAAATAATTCCCGTCTGAGCCCGTTCCACATCTCCCCCGGCACTTTGAACGAGCTGTAAGATGATGTTTTCGACGTCCTCACCGACATAACCGGCCTCGGTCAGAGTGGTTGCGTCGACTATCGCAAAGGGGACACTCAGCAGTCTCGCCAGCGTCTGGGCAAGGAGCGTCTTGCCTGTACCGGTGCGACCGATCAGCAGAATGTTGGATTTCTGAAGTTCGACTTCGGACTTCTTCCGCGACAGCTCGATCCGTTTGTAGTGGTTGTAGACGGCGACGGCCAGCTTCTTCTTCGTTTGGTTCTGAGCGATGACGTATTGGTCCAGAAATTCTTTGATTTCAGGTGGTTTAGGGAGATGGACGTTACCCGATGCCGGTTCAAGACCCTGATCTTCGTCAATGATGTCCTGACAGACAGTAACGCATTCGTCACAAATAAAGACCGTTGGACCTGCGATCAGTTTTCGAACGTCATTCTGGCTCTTGTTGCAGAACGAACATCGAAGCGCTTCGTTACTGTTCTTTTTCAAACCGCTGTTCCTCCACCTGTTCGTCAGGCTCGAGGGCCTAACCGTGTCCATATAAAGCGCTTTGTTGACTTCGTTTGGTGTCTACTGGCGCGTGGAGATGACCTCGTCGATAATGCCGTATTCCTTTGATTGTTCTGAGTCCATGATGTAATCCCGCTCGACGTCCTTTTCAATGCGTTCCAATGGCTGATTCGTGTGTTTTGAGAGGATGCCGTTCAGGATGCTACGCATCCTCAGAATTTCCTTCGCCTGGATGTCGATCTCGGTGGCCTGGCCCTGTAAGCCGCCCATCCACGGCTGGTGGATCATGATCCGGGCACTCGGCAAAGCAAATCGTTTTTTGGGAGCTCCTGCAGCCAGTAGGACTGCCCCCATGCTGGCCGCCTGCCCCATGCATATCGTCGTTACATCGGGCCGAATGAACTGAATCGTGTCGTAAACAGCCAGGCCGCCAGTGATCGATCCGCCGGGAGAATTGATATAGAGGGATATGTCCCGCTCCGGATCTTCAGCCTCTAAATAAAGAAGCTGGGCAGTGACGACGTTGGCGACGTTGTCGTCAATCGGAGTTCCAATAAAGATGATGCTGTCTCTGAGCAGCCGCGAGTAAATATCGTAGGCGCGCTCACCACGATTGCTCTGCTCGACGACCATTGGAATAAGTGCCATCTGTTCCTCAGGAGTGTTCTTCATTGACTGATTCCTACTCTATTCTCTTGCACACACTAGCCCTTAGTGACGTTATCGGAAAATTGCGTGGATTCCTTGAATTGGGGTCAGAGCCCTATTTCCCTATTTTCTTGTTACCTCAATTGTCGGGTAATTGGGCTCTCACCCCAATTCGATACCCGGGACACCACAAAAATTGTGTCACAAACTGGTGAGAAATACAGCATGTTGGGGAATTCTGTGTCAGGGGCGTTTCAGGCGTTGGTGCAGTCTATTGCTCCACGCAGTATAAAATTCGGGTGATTTTGTGCGCTGGCAGAGGGCAGAGACAGAAGAAGATCGCGGTCTGTATCGATAAATCCCGCTGCCCGAAGTAAGAAAGTTGAGGCGTCTAAACCCATAATCCTGCGTTTCCTATTCCGTTACTTCGGCTTTTGATTCTCCTCCCAGGCTTCCCGCGGGCACGAACTTTGCCCGGTCCTGAAGAATCTTAAGAGTCTTGGTATTGCTGATCTGTCCTTTGATCTTTTCGATGCCGTTGTTTCCGTTCAATGCCTCGCGGACACTATGCGTGGACTGCTGCATTTGAGTGGCCATCGCCTCGATTTCCTTGTCGATTTCCTCTTCCGATACTTCGACGTCCTCCTTGTCGGCGAGATGATCCAGTATGAGTGATCCCCGAACGTCGCGTACGGCCTGGTCGTATTGCTCGTTGCGAACCTTTCCCCAGTCCAGATCCAACTGCTGCGGGTTGATCCCCTGCCGCGACAAATCTCTCATCAGGCGCTGCAGTCGAACCTGCACCTGGTGTTCCACGAGCGATTCCGGGACTTCGAATTCGTTGTTTTCTTCCAGCCAGTGAAGCAAGGCGTCCCGCATCTGCTCGTCGGCGCGGGTCTGTTTGTGTTCTTCGAGATTATTCCGGACTTCCACCCGGAGGTCTGCCAGCGTCGGGTAGTCTCCAAGTCCCTGGGCAAACTCGTCGTCGAGCGCAGGGCGCTTTTTCTCCTTGATCGATTCGAGGTGTACCGTGTACTCGGCCAACTTGCCGGCCAGCTTCGGTTCGGGATGATCGTCGCGGTATTTCACGTCGAAGGTCTTGTCTTCACCTGCCCGGGCGCCTGTCAGATTTTCGGTGAACTCCTTGATCGTCGTTTCGCCTCCAATCTCGCACAGAGCTTTTTCGGCCGATAGAGCATCGTCGTTCTCCTCCCCTTCCAGAGTGCCTTTAAAGGAGATTTCGACAAAGTCACCCTCCCCGGCCGCACGATCGTCTTCGACCGGCGTCATTTCAGCGCGTTCCTCGACCATCCGGTCCAGCGTGTCATCCACCTCTTCTTCGGTGACCTCGGTGGGGACTTCTTCAATCGGAATATTCGCGTGGTTCGTAACGTCGAGCGTGGGATAGATCTCAAAGACCGCTTTGAATCGGAGTGGGGCGCCCTTCTCGTAGTCGACTTCCTCAAACTCAGGCGAATCGACGATATTTAGATCTTTCTCTTTGACCGCATCGGAAAAATAGTGGGGCAGAAGGTGCTGGTACATCTCCGAAATAATATCGTCCCGATAGCGGGTCTTGATCACACCCAGCGGAGCCTTTCCTGGACGGAACCCGGGTACGCGGGCCTGCTTTGCAAACTTGCGCGCGACAGCCGTAATTTCATCGCTGACAACGTCTTCGGGAATTTCGATTTCGAAACGCTTCTTTACGGTACTGATGTCGGTCAGTTCTGCCTTCATGAAATGAGTTTTCCGCTACAGGTTGTAAGGGGCCGAGTGCGAAAGGAGGGACTCGAACCCTCAAGGGTTACCCCACTGGATCCTAAATCCAGCGCGTCTGCCAGTTCCGCCACTTTCGCGCACGTTTAAAATCAATTATTTGGAGAATCCTGCCACTTTCCAATTAGGCGTCGATGGGGAGATTCGTGGGGACTCGACTCCTAATTTTGGCAGCTTCGCCACGAACTCTCGTTTGTAATCCATCGACAAGTGAGTATATCGCATCGTCATCTTCGGGTCCTTATGTCCCATGAGCTCCATTTGCGCTTTACTCGTCACTCCGCTCATCGCCAGCCATGATCCGTAGCAATGCCGGAGGTCATGGAAACGGAAGTCTTTCAGCCCGGCACGTTCTACTGCGTTACAGAACGCCGTTCTCCAGTCCTTCCAGGGTTTCCCGTACCGATTGATGAATACCAAATCCTCTGGAGCCCGTTCACGCTCGGCCTTCAGTTGATTCAACGCCTCGAAGAGATCTTCCGTCATAGGGACTGTCCGCGTCTCACCGTTCTTGGCGTAGCAGCTCTCGACGGTGATCGACCGGTTCCGTATATTGACGTTGGACCAGCGCAAGGATGTGATTTCTGACTTCCTGAAGCCCGTATGCATCGCCATCAAAACGACGACGCGGAAATCAGGGTTGCAGTTAGCCAGCAGCGTCTGGACCTCTTCCTGGGTCAAATAGCGCGTCCTACCGTTATCTTCGCGGTACAGCTTCACTTCGCTGACCGGATTCTTCTTGGCGAAGCCCCACTTGGCGCACACGTTGAAGAGGTTTTTGAGCAGAGCCAACTCTCTGTTGACCGTGGCATCCGCAGCCTTCGCCTTCTTAGCGCTCCCGTTTGTACTTCTCGATCAGGAGGATTGGAGAGAGACATGGCGTGGATTCCGACCTGCGATTTCTCAAACTCCAGCACTATCACAGCTATATCCTGCGGTGACCGGCTTCACGCTCAAATATGGAACACGCGCATATGCATGCCGCCGAGAGAAATTCGGCAGAGCAGATCGAATCTGAACTTGCACTTCGTCCTATCGAAGAATTCAAAGAATGCTCGCGTCTCGCCGGTGTTCGGGTTATCTGTCCAATCGTCAAAGCACAGGTAGGCGCCATCCACAAGCCGACCCTCAAGAAATTCCAAACATTCAGCAGCTGGCTGATAAAGGTCGCAGTCAATCCGGGCAAAGGCGACGGAGGTTATGTTCGCCCGGATGTCAGGACGCGCCAGCGTATCTGAAAACCAGCCCTTGACGAGGGAAACACTAGGGCGAGATTTCGCTTTCAACCGCTCCAAGACGGATTCGTAATCGGCGGCGAACTGACCCTTTTGCCAATAAGGGGCGTCAAGAGAGGAAGGCTCAGGTAGCCCTTCAAAACTATCGAATCCGTAAATATTGATCTTCAGTCCGATCTCTTCTGAGTACTGGATCAATTGTTCGAGGCTATTTCCTACAGACACGCCGAATTCCAACAGATCCCCTTCAATCAAGGTATCGTGGACGTTCGTCAAAAACTGTTTCCACATACGGCTCTCTATTTTCCAGATGGTCGCTTGGAGCTCCAACGCTTCGGGAGACCCCCAAGGGAAAGGGAATCGAATCCAGGCTGGCGGACCGTCGGGCTCACTCTGGAAGGCGGTCTTGTAGAGCTGGTCGTAATCCATTCAGAACCTCGATTCCTTCTGTCCCATCCAGCAAACCTGACGGCATCGTGGCAAGCCGCGTGCGCGCCACACTTCTCCCATCCCACCCTTGCCGAGGAGACTCAGGATCTCGTAGTGGCCGAGTTTAGAGCCAGATTCCATGTTCAAAGTGTGTCGCTGAAAAAACCGAGAAAAACTCGGTAAACGATACTAGAGGTGGGTGTTAGGCGCTATCAAATTCTCAACGCCTGATAAACATTGGCGGACACTGAGAAACCCCAGTAATTTGCCCAATTCTCAACGTCCGACAAGATGATTTCTCAGGACTTGACCCCGAGAGTCACGGCACCGGCACCCGTTCTTTCAGTTCTTCAATGTTGACTCACTGGAATCACACCGCGACTTTTGAGTCCAGCTCAGCGCGCTAACGAGCTCAGGTTCAGGGCCGTCATGGCGACGACGTAGATCGCGACAAAGTAGTACCAGCCACCCACCAGCTTCGGCATCCGAAAGGGAGAAACGTTTAGGATGGCGAGTGTAACGACCGCAACGTAGAGTGCCCACGAGAACGCAGGGTGCCCCAATAGCTCACGGAACGGAAACAGAGCCGTCACAACGATGATATTGCTGTCGATCGGCAGGCCGCTGTACGCGCCGCCGTCGTGGCCAAGAATGTTGAAGTGAGCCAACCGAATCGCTCCCGCAATCACCAGCAGAAAAGCGCCTGGTAGAAACCAGGGCTCGAAGTCGCCAATGCTGATCAGGAGCATTGCGGGAGCGACGCCGCTGGATACCATATCGGTAAGGGAGTCCAGTTGCGCGCCGAAGGCCCGGTCCTCGTCGGTCCGATCGGTCATTCGCCGAGCCAGCGGACCATCGAACCAATCGCAGAACAGCGCCCACAGCAGAGCTGTGCTGGCGGCGGTATAGGCGCCGCGCACACTGAACCAAATAGCCAGAATTCCGCATACCAACCCCGCCAAGGTCAGCAGGTTGGCTCGGTCGTAGACAAAAGACAGGGCGCTTCGTCGGCCGGATGGACTCGTCATTGGGGCAGGCATTTCCGCATCGCTTCGACGAGCATATGGTTCTCCGCTGCCGTCCTGCTGGCGATGCGCAGATACCGATCGGCATCCGACATGTGTTTACCAGCGCAGTGCTTGACGAAGATGTTGTGCTCCACGAAGAGCCGTTTGGCGATGACCGGACCGGATGGGCCTGGAGCTGGGAGACGACACATTACGAAGTTAGCCTGAGGTCGATATGCTGTCATTCCGGGTATCTCGTTCAGCCCTTCGTAGAGCTCATCGCAGTGTTCGCGAACCAGAGCGCAACTCTGCCTGAACGCCTTGCGCCAGCGCGGTGCCTCGCGCAGGAAGGCTTCCGCGAAACCGTTGATGTTCCAGATGGGCAACTCGGCGCGCACCGCGTTCGCGAATTCCTCATTGGCCGTCAGGAGATAGCCCAGCCGCAGTCCGCCGATCCCGAAGGACTTGCTCAAGCTCTTGAGGACCGCGAGGTTGGGAACGCGGTCAACCCAACCCTCCACGCTCAACTCCTGATAGTCGTTTGCAAAGTCGATGAAGGATTCATCGACAACGAGCATGCACTCGGCCGATTCGAGTTGCGCGGCAAGGCGCAAGATGTCTGCTCTGGGCACTGCCAACGAGGTGGGATTGTTAGGTGTCACTACGATGGCCAGTTTTGCCTCGCTCTCGAGAACCCGTTGGGCAAAGGCATCTACGTCGAGTTTGAAAGTGGGAGAGGGCAGTTCGAACGGGACGAAGGCGCCAGCTCTCGCAGCGTCCTCGTACTCGTTGAACGAGGGCACAGGACAGGCGATCGGGCCGGGAAGGCGACCAGCGATGATCTTAATCAGTTCCGAAGCCCCGTTTCCAACCAGAATGCGAGAGGAAGGCTGACCGATCAAAGTACCCACGAGCCGCGTGACAACTTCCTGTCCCGGAGGGTAGTTGAACACCAGCTCTCGCAAGTTGTTCTCAAAATGTACGAACATCGTTTTAGGCGGGTAATAGGGATTGTACAGGTAGGCGTGATCGATAAACCCAAAGCGCCAATATCCCCCGTGCTGGCTCTGGACGTGGTCGTAACGCTCCTCGCCTGAGTTGGATAGATACTCAGCCGCCAATCGGTCACTTTCATCGTCGATCTCGCGCTTACCGGGCGTGAGATTCCATCGGTCGGCTTTCACGTAGATCTCCCTGAATCTGCCAGAGCGTTAACTTGCATTCTCTAGCATAAAAAAATGGTTCTGGAGCTTTGGCCAGCGCACACGAAGCCGCGCCGCCGCTCGGGGAAGAAGCCCGAAGCATACGGGCGACGTAGCCCGTAGCGACCACCAGGTCAAAGCGCCAAGAAAAGGTGAGGTGTGCGGCAGCATACGCAGGTAGCGGCGTCGCAGTTCGACGAGTTCGACTGCGATCTCCATATAGGTATAAGCGTAGTTTCGACGTGTGTCGACGCGCGACAAGCCAGCCTCTCGAAAGAGCGTTCGGTAAACGTCGACGCTACGATAGATCGCATGGTACTCGCCCTCTCTGTGCTCGTAACCGTTCGCAACGGTAGTCTCCCGTAAAACGACTCGCCCCCGATCACCGAGGCGTTCGATAACTGCTTGAACGAGCGCGATCGTGTCAGCGTCGCTCAGGTACATGCAGATTCCTCCTAAAAAGACGAGATCAAATGGCCCCGGCGGCAATGGCTCTCGAACGTCCTGGTTCAGAAGCTCCACGTTCGACCGGTCCGTGAGCTTCTTTTTTGCAGCGACCAGCATCGCAGGGCTCTGTTCAATCCCAATGACGCTGCCGAAGCGCTGAGCGAAGAACTCGGTCCAGGTCCCCGACCCACAGCCCAAGTCAAGTACACGTGCTTGCGGCCCCCCGACATCGAGCCAGTCGCGTATCGCTCGGCGTTCCTTCTGGAAGCGATAACGAACAGCGTTTTCGGGCAAGTCTTGTGCGTGGGCCATGTAGCTCGCACAAGCCGCCGTGTCGGGGCCAGCTTGAGCAAAGTAGCGCCTAACCTCCCGGTAGTCGATCTGGTATTTGCCACTCATGTTCTGTCGCGCACCTTTTACGCGATAGGCACCACAAACTACGTTTCAGCAGTCCGGTCGGTGTCGCTGGGCCTCGCTCTCGGCCCCCGCTGGTCAACTCATGCGGACTTAAACCGCCGCATTCGTTGTCAAAGTAGATTTTCGCGGGCTTTCCACACCTCGTCCATGACTCCTTACTTATTGCGGAGAGGATCTCGTAGCAGCCGAGTCGGGTGCCAGGGGGCATGATTCAGCGTGGACTGTTCTGAGCGGCGCAAACTCACTAAATGATATGTAAATAAGGGGTTAGAAGCAAATAGAGTCTCAAGTCCTGAGAAACGACCTTGTCGGACACTGAGAATAGGCGAGCTTCGAGTGTCGCAGTAATTCATTGAAACAATGAGAGATATAGCTCGTTAGCGACCAATCGAGGAAGGGCAGGCGAGAGGAGGATTTCCGTTCGGTGAAATTCTCAATGTCCGCGAAGATGATTTATCGGGACCTGAGAATCGTTTTTAAGGCAGGGCTCAAGAAAATTCGATGGCCGCCGGCTGGTGCAGCACTTGTTATGCCGTTTCTTCGCTGAAACAGAGAATGTATCCGTCGGGAACGGAGGCGAATCGGAGTGGTCGCCCGATGGCAGGACGCTCTACTTCCGAAACGGAAATCAGCTGCTGGCCGCCGACGTTCTTGATGCCGATAGTATGACTCTCGGTGTGCCGCGGCGGCTCCAGCTTTGCGACGGCTTATATCTCTCGTAATTCACCATCCTGACGCCTGCTTCGCCCCCTGATAGCGGCCGTTCGAAGACAATGCCTCAGGTCTGAGATGAACTCAGGGTTTAACTTTGGGACTCGGCGGATTTCGGGCCCCTCGCGCTAGTCTTTGCTCGTGCCGCGAATGTTGGAACCCGTTCCTCGCGAGTAATACACGCCGTTCACTTCCATACCCATGAACTCCCCGGTGCGTCGGGACTTGTTCCGTGGAGGATGAGCGATGATCTTGACCCGATTCCCGACCTTGAGAATCTGCGGCGAGATTCCGGATGCCACCATGGACGCGGCCCCGGAGCCCTCAAAACCCCAGCTCTCCGTCCCGCCCTCGGCAATCGGCACATCGAGGGTGACCCACATGTGCGGATTCCTCCACTCGACGTTGGTGACCACGCCTTCGACGGAAATTAACACGTCCACGTCGAACATCGCACGCGAATGATGGGCCGACAGCGGCGCCGCCATTGACACGAATCCGAGAAGCATCGCTAGGATGCCGAGTGCCTTCCAAAACATACCTGCCTCCTTCAAAATCGCGACAGCGATTCGCCACCCAAGTGCTGAATTCGTTAACCGAGGCGCGAAAGATAGGTCTCCGGTCCATCCTCCGGCCGGCACAAGACCTCTTCGATTTGATCGACCGTCTGACGCTTGAAGGTGACCGTCGGCGTCTCCCAGGGTATCGTCAGCGAGTTCTCATCTTCTGCCCTCGCCTGATACTCGAGCGTGTCGGCATCGATGCGACGCCACCGCTCGACGACGTGCATCGCGTCAGAGGTCAACCACACGCCCGTGCTGGCGTTCGTCGGCCTATCCTCGGGGCTCGCCAGCCATCCTTCACCGTTGAATGAAACCACGTCGACCACGAGCGTGTCCCCTTCCCACACTGCCGTTGAGTCGCCCATGTAAGTGGGATACAAATACTGCTCCGCGGTGTGCGGCCTTCCGGTCGTTGGAATGATCCGGTAGACCGGGTACGCCTCGGTGAGCACGAATGCGAATCCGGGGCTCTGAATAATCTGGATTGGGTGCCCCAGCATCGCGGCGCGCGGAAAAGCGGGAGGAGCGCAGCAGGGTTGGGCAGCGAGAGTTCCTCCATCCAGGGTTCCGGTCGTTGGAATGATCCGGTAGACCGGGCGGGTCATCCTCCGCCGAGAGTTCCTCCATCCGAGCGCGCGCGGCGGGCGTGTACAGTCCCTCGAGCGTCGCCAGATCAAACGTATCGCGTCCGGAACTAGCGCCAAGGGGCGGCGCCCTCCAGACACCAGCTAGATCTGGCTCTCCCCACTCGGTCCGCGCCGAAAACGAACCGGTACCTGTCGAGGCGCTGTCGTTCGCGCCGTTCTCGTCCATCACTAGTCGCAGGCCGAGCAGCACGGCAGCTCCAACGACCAAGCCAATGCCAATAGTCATCGCACGTCCGCTCATTGGACACCCCCGTCGAGGGTTCAACGGCGGGCGCACCCGACGCCTCCCTCTCTGCTTGCTGGACGGCGAACTCCCGGTGTCGCGCGTCCAACTCGGGATCCGGGAAGCAGAGTGACTCAAAGAGCGTGTCGTACGGCATGAGGCCCCGGCGAACGACCGATCCGGTCCATGGAGCCGTGAGCATTTTCGAGTCTTCAACGACCACGCTGTATTCAATGATCTGCGCGTCCGGCCGACTCCAGCGCTCGACGATGCGCAATGCGTCCGAGGAGGTTTGCGGCAGCTGATCCGGCGGCCGAGCTGGCCAAGCCAGGGCTTGCCGTTGAAGTTCAGGGTCACCTCCACGACCAGCGTGTCGCCCTCCCAATGACCGACCGACGAGCCTTGAAAGGAAGGCTTGTGCGACGCACTCGGTTGGGGTTCGTTCTCGCCAACGATTGGGATGATCCGGAAGTAGTCACCGCCCTCGTTGAGCATCAGGAGGTATCCCGGGGCTGACACCAGTTGGATGGTTCCGGCGCCGAGCCCGAGCGCGGCCAGCAGTGATAGTTGGGGGTATCGATGCCTTGCCAATCGATCAGGCCGACCGCGGCACCTCCGCCCTCTCTGTATTCGCGCACCTCCGGACGGTACAGCGACTCCAGCGGAACCGGGGGCCGCAGCCAATAGACGCCCTGGGCCAAGCCAAAATCCACGACCAGCGTGTCGCCCTCCCAATGACCGACCGACGAGCCTTGAAAGGAAGGCTTGTGCGACGCACTCGGTTGGGGTTCGTTCTCGCCAACGATTGGGTGATCCGGAAGTGGCCCTCGTTGAGCATCAGGAGGTATCCCGGGGCTGACACCAGTTGGATGGTTCCGGCCGCCGATCAGTGAGTTGGGGGTATCGATGCCTTGCCAATCGATCAGGCCGACCGCGGCACCTCCGCCCTCTCTGTATTCGCGCACCTCCGGACGGTACAGCGACTCCAGCGGAACCGGGGGCCGCGTGACTGTCGCGTCGGGCCAATAGACGCCCGAAAAATCCGGTTTCCCGTCCCACGACGTGCGTGGCACTGGATATTGCACAGGATCAGATTCGTACGCAACGAGACGCCCTCTCGCCTCGGAGCGAGTCTCCACGCCTTCAGGGAGGAGTTCTACAATCCGCTCTGTCCAGTCCGCGCCCGCCCCCGCCGCCTGTGGCGGGGTATAGGGCTCTATCTGAGCCGATGCGCGAAAAGCACCGAGGGCCACAAGCAGCGCCATTACGGCGATTCCGGAACGAGTCAGCATCTCCGTCCCCCTAACTTTCTGATGCTCAAAGCATGCATTTCTGTGTGAAAAGAGAAGGTGGAAAATTCTTCAGGCAGCGTCTTGATCGCAACTTCACGCCCAAGTTTCGTGTCCTTGGCACGCCATACCTCACCCATACCACCCTTACCTAAGAGCGTTGAGATCTCGTAGTGGCCGAGTTTGGTACCGGATTCCATAAAATAGTGTGTGCCGAATCGAAAAGCGAAAATGTTGAATAAATCTAACTACAGGTGGGGGTTATAAGCAAGGAAGTTGTGAGCCCGTGGGCCTCGCCTAATTCTCAACGTCCGAGAAGATGATTTATTGATGGTATGGACTCCTCTTTGATGACTGAGTCGGCATCGAAGTGCCAAAGTCATTTTGAGCCTCGCAATAAAGCGGGCGAAACACGTGTACGTGTGAACAAAAAGGAGTCCGAGATGAAGAATAGAACGATAGCAGTGGATCTGGCAAAGAATGTTTTTCAAATTGGTGTTTCAGATCGCCCCGGGCATGTAGAGAAAACCTATCGTTTAAGTCGGGCAAAGTTTCTGGGGTTCTTTGCGAACCAGGAGCTGGCGACCGTGGTGATGGAAGCCTGCGGATCCGCCCATTACTGGGGTCGGAAGATCCGGGAACTGGGACACACGGTCGTTCTGATCTCGCCGCAGTATGTGACGCCCTACGTCAGGCGCAACAAGACCGACCGTACGGATGTGAAAGGATTGTTGGAAGCCTATCGTGACAGCGATATTCATCCAGTGCCGGTCAAAACCCTGGCCCAACAGCAACTGACCTCATTGCATCGAATCCGTTCGGCGTGGATGCGAACCCGAACCGCACGGATCAATACGGTGCGGGGGTTGTTACGGGAGTTTGGCTACGTGATCCCGACCGGAGCGGATCATCTGGTGCCGGGGGTAATGGAGCTGATCGAAGATGCAGATGTCGTCATCCCCAGTGTCGTTCGGGAGATGTTTCACCAGGTGTGTGGCGAGATCCGTGAATTGGAATCTCGCATGCGATCGGTGGAACAAGAGTTGAAGACGCTGGCTCGGCAGATGCCTGAGGTCGCGCGTCTGACGTCGATTCCCGGCATCGGCCTGTTAACGGCAACGGCAATGGTGGGGTTTGTTGGAAACATCAAACGATTCCGAACGTCCCGCCATTTTGCCAGTTATCTGGGACTCACACCCCGGGAACATTCCAGTGGCAACCAGCGACGCATGGGCCGGATCAGTAAGCAAGGCGATCGTTACCTCCGGATGCTGTTGGTTCATGGGGGCCGTTCCCTGTTGTGGAGTGCCCATCGAGAGGGCGCCACACCGACACCTCTCCAGCAATGGGGTCTCCAGAAACACGAGTTCCGCGGACACAACAAGGCAATCGTTGCACTGGCCAACAAGTTGGCGCGTCGCGTGTGGGCGGTTTGGAACCGTGACTGTGACCATCAGGCCCGGTATCAGGCGGCCTGACCCGGAACAGTCGGAATATCTTTTCAGCGAGCTGCGATGAGGTTCGAGATGATGGCGTACCGGTCAGACCGGCGCGGGGCAACGCCGACAAGTCCTTTGGCCCTTAGAGGCCGTTATTTTATCGGTTGGCTCCCCGCGCGCAAATTTCCATCATGGCCTGGAACAATACAGTTCCACTTTTGAGGCCGAAGATACGGGTGCAGTCGACTAGCTACTCACCTCGTAACTTCTAGTCAGTCCTGCTGAATGCATTTTGCCGAAGAAAGCTGACGGGAGAGCTGCGCCTACTTGACAGAGGAGTCCAGATACGGGACTTGACCTCATTCTTTGGTCACTGATCTTGCCGTTCTTGTTTGAGCTTATCTTGATAGATCTGCTCGTACTGCTGAATGCGTTCTAAATATCCGTCGGGATCGACGAAGCGCTCCGGATCGTAAGAGTCTCCAGGCTCGTATTTATCGTGAAGTCCGAAATGACCGGCATGTGATGAAACCCAGACATCGAAAGTTCCTGCCAGCCTCTTTTGCCTGTCGAAGGTCTCAGCGTAAGCCTCACTGAAATTCGGGTAAGCCGGTGAATCGAGCAGCCGCACACGATACGCGATGCTGTAGGGATTCGCGAGGCCGCGCGCGACGACAACGACTCGGATATCCTGCCCTTCGGCGGTCTCGTAGGTCTTGGGCACGGGCGGCACCTTGAGCTCCGGTGCGACGGGGATGCCGTTCGCAAACGGCACGTTTTGCTGGGCGGCGGCCGGCGCCCAGACCAAGATCAACGATATAAGGAGTCCCCGTTTCATATTTTCCACCGACCTCGAGTTTCCAGCGACGCACTGACCGCTTATTGCTATTGTGTATGAGCATAAAAAGCTCGGGGCGGGATGCGAAAGCTTGGCGTGACGCCGGTTAGGTGAACTGCCCCACAGTTCAAATAGGCAGCCAGGGGGAAGGTCATGTTGAACAAGAGTTACCTTTGCGGCGCCGCGTTGCTCCTCATCGCGATCGGCACACAGATCGCTTGGGCAGATGACGCCGGATTATTGCGTACTACCTACGCGCTCGACGAAGCCCGTGGTTATTGCCTCGATATCCGGGGTTTCGGCGAAAACGCGAGAGTCGACGAACCGTTGCAGGTACATACGTGCAAATATGGCGCGGAGCTCGGGGATCAGATCTTTGCACGCACCGACGGGACGCGCGCGATATCGCTGCCCGAATACGATCGCTGCCTGGCCGCCACGGCGCTCGAGCCCGGCGCCACGCTACACGCGAGCGAGTGCACCGACAGCGCCAGGCAGCAGTGGCGCTTCGAGTGGGGGCGGCTGAGCCCCGAATCGCGACCGGATCTGTGCGTGTCGCTTGCCGGCGGCGCCGGAGCGGTCGCGGGAACGCCCGTATTGATCACGCCCGTGTATCACAGCAGGTCGGTGAGCTTGGAGCGCTGCGATGACGCGCACAAGGCCCTCCAGACATTGCGCTTCTCGCCGCCCGATGAACGAGGCTTAAGCACGGCCGATGTCGCGCGTGAAGGCCTGCCGGCCGATGTCGCGGAGCGCCTCGCGGCTTTCGGGCGCGTGTTCGATGGACGGATCGCGGGCGAGACGGCTCAGATCGTAGCGCCCGTACCAACCCTCTACGAAGCGGCTGAGATCGAAGTCGTGGAAGGGCTCGCCTATGGCTCGCACGAGCGCCAGCAACTCGACATTCACACGGCGACGGCGCGCAACTCGAACGATCCCGTGCCCGTCATTGTCGTCTTTCACGGCGGCGGCTTGATCGGCGGCAGCAAAGAATCGACGGCGGCCGCTGCGAACTATTTCGCAAGCTTAGGACTAGTCGGCGTCAAGTCGAACTATCGTCTCGCCGGAACTCATCCTTGGCCTGCCGGCGCGCAAGACATCGGCGCGGCCGTGACTTGGCTCAGCGAGCATGCCGATGAATACGGCGGCGATCCCGAGCAGATATTCGTCATGGGCATCTCGACGGGCTCCTTCCATTCGGCGACTTACGTGTTCAGGCCCGAGCTCATGCCGCCCGGCACGATCCGCGCGGCCGGCGCGATCCTCATGTCGGGCCCGTATACGTTCGATTTCGACAATCCGTCGCCCGGTGAGCGCGCGTATTTTGGCGAGAATGCGTCGGCGTATGCCGAGCGCGTCGTCCCAGGCAATGTCAGCAGCACCGATATTCCGGTGTTGTTTACGACGGCGGAGTGGGATGCGCCGCGCTACACGCGCTCATTGGCCATTCTGTTGCACGAGCTCGTCGTTGAGCATGGCGTTATGCCGCGCTATGCGCAGAGCCTAGGACACAATCATACGTCACAGTTGCTCTCGCTCGGCACGGCCGAAAAGAGCGTTTCGACGGAAATCGTCGACTTCATCGGGCAGGTGACAAAAGGGGACTGACGAGTCCCTTTTGCCGTTGGCGCTATGCGTAGTAGTACTGGCCCATATCACATTCGATGCCCCCATGAAGAAGGAATACTTGGCGAAGCTGCGTTCCTTTATTGAGTCATTAGAGACATCCCTCTCTGAATGACATGGGTGAACTCATCAAGTAGCGCGCAGACCCTCCAACCTCAGGACCAATCTAGCGGACCATCACCCAGGATCGAGAACCTTAGGACTGGAGTGGTATAACTTGAAAACCGCCTCTTAGAAAAACGGCCCTTTTGTCCGAATTATTCTGACGACGTACAGGCTCGAACCCAACAAAGAAGCGGGTTCCGGCGTGCCCTCAAGCACTTCCGAAACCCGCTTTTTTGCATCCTAAATCCAGCGCGTCTGCCAGTTCCGCCACTTTCGCCCGAAATAATCGAAAGCTCAGTATACCTCAGGGCCTCCAGTCGATGGTTGGGTCGTGGAGGGCAGGTGCCGGGCTTCTTTCAGATGTTCAGTAGGGTGCCGTCGTGATAGACGTGCCGTGGCGATAGAATTCGGCATCGTAGACCGTAGGTCCTGTGTCGCCGTCCAGCATGACCTCGCGTAGCATCCGAATCGGAATCCCTCCCTGGCTCAGAAAGGCATCGTGGAAGCGCTTCAAGTCCACAGTCCTGTTTGCCTTCATCCAGTCGTCTCTCAACTTGTATAGCTGAAGTTTTCCGAAAGTGTAGCTGAGATAGGTGGGATCGTAGGTTCCACGGCGGGCCTCTTCGTAAGCGTTGGCCGGCTCCTGAAATCCCTTTGCTTCGAAAAACTGTGCGCCCTCCTCAAGAGTCATACCTTCGGTATGCAGCTTGATGCCGACAACCAAGCGGCAGTCACGCAAAAGCGCTTCCTGGAGCTGCGCCAAATGCAGAAAACGCGTGTCCCCACCGTAATGCGCCTCGATCATCATTTGCTCGGCGTAATGTGCCCAACCTTCCACATTCGTATTGCAGTCGAGAATCTTCCGGGTTCGGGTGGGGAACCGGGATGCGTTTAAGAACTGCACGTAGTGACCGGGATAGGCTTCGTGAATCGTGATGATTTCCATGACGGGGCGATTGAACAGCCGCAGGTGCTCCCCCTTGTGCGCCGCGTCCCAGTCCGGTTCCGGCGGCGTTACGTAGTAGTAAGCCTCGCAATGTCCCTGCTCGTACGGCCCCGGCGTGTCCATTGCCGCAAACACGCCAGACCGGAGGTATGGGGGAGTCTCCTTGATTAACGGGTGTGTGTCTCGGGGGAGGGTCACGATCTGATGCGCCTTGATGAACCGAACGATATCGGCCAGGGTGTCGTTCGCGAAGCCGATGAGGTTCTGCTCGGCTGGGTAGTCGTCGGACATCGCCCGCATCACCTCCGATGGCGTCCGATTGGGGTTGATCGCCTCAGTGACTTGGACAAAATCCCTGTAGTCCCGTTCCAGGTTGGCTTCTCCAATTGCGAGCAAGTCGGCTAGAGGCAGGTCGACCATTTCTTCGTATCGCAACTTTCTGAGGAAGGCGTCCTCACCTATTGCATAATCCGTAGTGGAACGGGGCAGTAGTTCCTCAGCCAGCCACGTCGCCACGCTCTCGATGGCATCTGACGCCGGCCTGTGAGCCGCCTTGAAATCCTCCAGCAGGCCTTTGTTTCCGCCCGCGGCCTCTGTGGCCCACGCGTCGAGCGTCTGTCCGAAGAAATCGGTCGAGCCCCGTGCCATGCGGATCGCCAAATCAGTGAAGGCCCGTGGCGATTCGGCGATGTTCGTCTTCATGGCGGCCACAGCCCGAGGTATTCCGTGCAGCCGTGATGTGAGGGACTGAAGCCGCTGGGGGGGCGCTATGAAGTCACGTTTGATCAGCCCATCGACGGTGCTGCCGAGGAGCCAGAGATATTCGATCGGACTCCGCCGCCAGTTTGCGATGGTTTCCAGGTCGAGTAATTCGGCCTGTATACGGCCAGCGATCACGTCTCCATCAATTCTGTCCGAAGTTGAAAGTGCGGTCCGTCCCAATCGTTCGATCCGTTCGCCCTGCTCCTTGAGTTGGTCGATACGCTTGAGGTGGGCCGGGGCCGATAGGTCGGGAAAATCACCGTCGCGATCGTGCAGTCCTTTGGATGTCGCCAGGGAAGGGTCGCGCTCGAACAGCGCGTCAAAGTATTCGTTCACGAAGGCCGTAAATTTGGAATTATCCGTCATACGTTAGTCCCGACCGGCATTATGGCATGGTCCGACAATCGTGCTTTTTGGTTGCCCGTGGAGACCGTCTTGATACAATTCGCGCGAGGAGCCTTTCAGCATGAATCCAGCACCACCGGAAGTGCGACGCACGCTCGCGCGACTTCGCGTGGAGATCCTGACTTACCTGGATCGCGCCGAAAGCGAGACGGACTTCTGCGGCCGCTGCCAGCTGCCACTTCCCTCAGGAGACTTCGAAGAATACGAGTTCTGTCCTTGGTGTGACCAGTCGTTCAACGGTGACGCGCCGCGTCTGGACGAATCGTGCCGAATCATCGAGCACCACTGGATCGTTCAGGAAGAGATCCAGTGCGGAGAGTGTGGCGGGGAATATGAACAGCCGAGTCGTTATCCGTTCTGTTTCTGTCCTCATTGCGGTGCACAATTCGCCTTTGAACACGAAGCAATTTTGGAATTGCCATTTCTGGTTCGATGACACGGTTCTTCCTGGATTGACGACGTAAGACGCTATGCTAGATTTTCTGCAATGAAGCTATGCTCATTCCATAAACCGATAAGCGTCGGCGTTCTCCTTGTCGGTCTCGTGTGCGGACTGCTCCAGTCCTATCAACTACAAGCGAGTCAGGAAGTTCGCCCCCGACCCAAGTTGATCCTGGTGCTTGCGATCGATCAAATGCGCTTCGACTACTTGACCCGTTTTGACGATCTCTACGAAGGTGGATTGCGGACACTGATTGACGACGGAGCGGTTTTCACGAATGCGCGCTACCGTCACGCAGCAACGGAAACGGGTCCAGGCCATTCTGTGATCCTTTCGGGTCGTCATCCCAGCAGTTCCGGCATCGTCGGAAATGTTTGGTACGATCTGCTCTTGGGACGTTCGGTCAATGTCATCGCTGACCCATTCCAACGCCCGCTTGGAGGAGAAGGCTCACAGGCGTCTCCGGTCAACCTGGTGGGTTTTACTGTAGGCGATACCTTAAAGCAGTCCAGCCCCGAATCCAAGATCGTCGGTGTGTCTCTCAAAGATCGATCTGCGATCTTGATGGCTGGCCGCCTGGGTGACGCAGCCTACTGGTATGAGACCTTTGGCGGCAACTTCATTACAAGCACCTACTACATGGATGAGGCTCCGCCGTGGCTGGATGCGTGGAACGGGCGGCACGTGGCGGATGGGTACGCTGGACGGCAGTGGACCCGTTCGATCGACGACGCGTCGATCTATGAACGCTATGCCGGCCCTGATGCTGTCGAAGGCGAGTGGGATCGAACAGATATTGTCTTCCCCCACCAGATCCGCGGAAATCCGCCCGAGCGTGGGTTCTATGACGATCTGAGACGGACGCCGTTTGCCGACGAGATGACGTTAGAGGTGGCCTTGGAGGCTATAACGGCTCATGAGTTGGGAACCGACGAGATTACCGATATTCTGGCGATCGGTTTCTCCGGTACTGACATCGTGGGGCACACCTATGGGGCGCAAAGTCAGGAAGTGATGGACCAGATGCTTCGACTGGACCGCGTCCTTAAGGAACTGTTTGACGAGATTGATGAGAGCGTCGGGTTGGGAGAGACTTTGGTCGTGCTCACTGCCGATCATGGATCTCTTCCCCTGGTCGAGACCCTGCAGACCAGTGGAATAGACGCTCGCCGCGTCGATCCCAATGTCCTTCGAAATGCGGTGGAAAGAGGACTTCAAGATCGATTTACGGACTCATCGAACTTTGTTGCCAGCGCTGGATCGCGCAGTATCTATCTGGATGTAGCCGCCATCGAGCGTCAGGGTGCACGGCGGTCCGATGTTGAACAGGTCATCATCGAAGCACTCACCTCGACAGGGATCGTTGGTGCCGTCTACACTCAGGATCAACTGATCAGTGATCAGCCGTCGGAAGACCCCTACATCGGACTGTACCGCAATTCGTTTTTTTCTTCGCGAAGTCCACACCTTACGGTTCGGATTAACCCTTACATCTACCTGAGCAGCGAGTTCGCCGGAGGTACGGGTCACGGCACTCCATACGATTACGATCGCCACATTCCCATCGTCCTGATGGGCCCAGGCATCCAAGCCGGTACCTTCCCGCTCGATAGCGGTCCAGAGGACATCGCGCCAACTCTTGCCGAGATACTGGGCCTGGACTACCCCAAAGAACCGGATGCCCGTATCTTGAGCGAAGCCTTTCAATAAGAGTTGGATTTCAGACACAAAGGCTCAGAGAAACACACACGGATTGATACGCCTGTACGCTTCTGAGGACCCGAAGACACCTGTCTCCCCCCCTGCACCTCGGTGCCTCTGCGCTCAATAACTCTCTGTGTGATAATTTCACGCAATGCCCGACACCAAGCCCTACGGTTCCTGGACGTCTTCAATCACTGCCGAGCTGATCACGGCCAATGAGATCGTTCTGGCCAGACCGCTGTTTTCAGGTGGTTTTCTGAATTGGCTTGAAGGCAGACCGTTGGAAGGTGGTCGTAACGTAGTCGTCCGGCGCGACCCAACGGGCGTCGTCACCGACGTGACTCCGGATCCGTTTAGCGCACGCTCGCGCGTTCACGAATACGGTGGTGGCACATGGATAGCCGATGGTGAGCGAGTCTTCTTTACCGAGGATTCAAGCCAGCGACTCTATCGTGTGACAGGAAAAGAGGTCCCGACCCCGATTACGCCGGAGCCTCCCTCTCCCGGTTCCATCCGTTATGCGGACCTCTCCATGACTCCCGACGGCGACTCCGTGGTTGTCGTTCGTGAGGTTCACGACAACGATCACGAAGTCGTCAACGACCTGGTCATTGTTGCTGCCGATGGTTCGCTTGGACCGAGAAGTTTAACCGCAGGCCGCGACTTCTATTCGTTCCCCCGTGTTAGCCCGAACGGGAAGCGATTCCTCTGGACGTCCTGGGATCACCCGCAGATGCCGTGGGACGGGACCGACCTCTGGGTTGCGGGCCTCACTCCCGACGGCCTGTCTGTCGCGCAGCATGTTGCCGGAGGTGTAAAAGAGTCGATCTTTCAGCCTGTCTGGGGTGACGACGATACGATCTACTTCATCTCTGACCGAAGCGGTTGGTGGAATCTGTATGCATTTCACGGTGGCGAGACACGCGCCCTTGTTCCGATGGAAGCTGAGTTCGGTGAGCCGCAGTGGGTGTTCGGGCTGTCGCGCTACGCTTTGATTGAAGGGGGTCGGCTCGCATGTGTATATACCCAGGGCGGAACCGATCATCTGGCCGTTGTCGACACCAAACGGAATAGCCTGGAGGATTGGCCGCTACCGTATACCGCAATTACAGGGGTGGCCAGCGACGGGATTAAACGCGTCGCGATCATCGGGTCATCACCTTCTGTGCCCTCCGAGTTGGTGCTGCTTGAAGTCGGGTCCTCAGATCGGACCGTCATTAGGAAGAGCCTCGATGTTGAACTCGACCCGAGAGACCTGTCTCATCCACAACACATCGAGTTCCCTTCATCCGGAGGGCGCAGGGCGTACGCGTTCTATTATCCGCCGACCAACAAAACGACCTCCGGGATTTCCGGCGAGAAACCCCCGTTGATAGTGACGAGCCACGGCGGTCCGACAACTCACGCCACGTCCGGCCTCAAGCTTAAGACTCAGTTCTGGACGAGTCGGGGATTCGCGGTCGTGGACGTCAACTACGGCGGCAGCACAGGATACGGACGGGAGTACAGAAACCTTCTTCTGGGTCGTTGGGGGATCGTGGATCTTGAAGACTGTGTGGCAGTCGCCCGTCATCTGGCAGGGAAGGGATATGTCGATGGCGAGAGGATGGCTATCAGGGGCGGGAGCGCCAGTGGATTTACGACGCTGTCTGCTCTCGTGTTTCATGATCTGTTCCGAGCCGGCGCGTCGTACTACGGCGTCGCAGATCTGGAGGCCCTGGCTCGGGATACGCACAAGTTTGAATCCCGCTACCTGGACAATTTGATCGGCCCATATCCGGAACGCGCTGATTTGTATCGGAAGCGATCACCTCTTCGGAAGGCAGAAAGTTTGTCGGCTCCGATCATATTCTTTCAGGGACTTCTGGATGCCGTAGTGCCGCCATCTCAAGCCGAGGAAATGATAGCCGCTCTCAGGAGAAATGCGCTTCCGTTCGCGTATGTGACTTTTGCCGAGGAACGGCACGGTTTCAGGCAAGCGGCCTCGATCCGTCGTTCGCTGGAAGCCGAGCTCTACTTTTATTCACGTGTGTTCGGTTTCGAGGCGGCAGATACTGTGGATCCGGTTGAGATAGAGAACTTCAATTGACAATGCGTTGGATTTCAATCGTCTGCATTCTCTACGCGACGGCCTTAGAGGCCCAGAATGGTGTGGGTTTGTGTAGGGAATGGGGCGAGGCCCGTGAAGTCGGTCAGTTGGACTCCGCAATCATCCCCGAGGCAAGTGGAATGGAGTTTTCCTCGGATTTTCGGGACCGGCTGTACCATGTGGACGATTCTTCGACGCGTATCCATGTGACTGACGCTCAAGGCAACCTCCTCCAATCGGTATCGATCGAGGGAACCGGCGGAACCGACGTCGAAGATCTGGCGCTGGGTCCCTGCGGGGAAGCAACATGTCTGTTCATCGCGGACATCGGAGACAATTCCCGTCAGCGAGACAGCATTGAAGTGATTGTTGTCGAAGAAGTCGAGGAATTTTCTCAACAAGTATTGCCCCGACATAGGATTCGCCTGCGATACCCTGACGGTCCAATAGATGCCGAGGCGCTGGCGGTGCGTCCCAACGGTGATATCTTTTTGATGGCACGTCGGCTTTTCCCCGATACTTCAGAAACCCATGCCGAACTATTCCGACTGCCTGCCGCGGCTTGGGTCGGCGAAGCAAATTCCAGCCCGACCCTTGAGCCCGTATCTTCGATTGATTTCCGGGAACTCTCCCCGACACTACCCGGTCAACTTGTTACGGCAATGGATTTTTCTGAGGACGGGGAACGACTGCTCGTTCTGACCTACGTTGACGCGTTCGAGTTCCAAATCGGACCGGCTGAAATGTTCGAGTTGAATCCTCCGTTGAATGAAGGGCAAGACTTTCTTCGAATTCGGCTCACACCATTGCGGCAGCAGGAATCGGTAGCCTATGTAATCGGATCTCCGGCAGTAATTTATGGGAGCGAAGCGGGCGGCGGGCGATCGCCTATCATGCGCGTCGAATGCCGGACTCGGTAAAAGTCCTAGGACAGGAAATCTGAGAGAACCTTTGATCGGGCGTTGCCGTGGTGATAGGTTTCTAGCGATCTTCGCGGGGAGGCCAGACAAAACTCATATCCAAAAAATATGAGTCACGGTGCTCATTATGCATTTCGCAGAAAGACTTTTCTTCTGGAACACCTTCCTTCATCTCAGCCAGTTTCTGTTGAACACCGCTTTCGGGTATTACGATCATGTTTACGGGATTGCGGTGGGCTGGGTGCTCACGTCCGTCCTTTTGGCGTTCTTCTACTTCCTGGAAGATAGAATCAGTCACTACGTCTCCTCTTTTGCGTTTATCTCTTATTCGATCGTTCTCGTATACAACCTTGTCAGCGATCTCCACTGGCATGTTTTTGGAACCCCCTTTTCATACGCCCGCCTAGTTGAAGGCGCCCCCTTTGTGTATGAATATCTGACGGTCTCTTCCGTTCTGACGGGTGTAGCCGACGGGTATTCTTACCTCGTGTTCGCGTTGAGTTTTCTGGCATTGCTGGGTCCATTCATCCGCCTTCCTCGGAAGTTTCCTCTCAGGTTTCATCGACTGTACTGGAGATACGCGGGGATAGTTGGAGTTGGCTGTGCCAGCGTGCTGTTTGTCTTGAGTCCTACGGGGAGACGCGACTCGCTCTGGGGTTTCATGAATCAGGCGTTTTTGGTGACGAACGCCGACTTTCAGCAGAGAGCGGTCCATCAGCCTCTGCGTCTCTTCCTTCCGGAGAATAACTTCGAACCGGCCCCGCTGTTAGAACTCCCCCCCGACAGGCCGCGACCGAACATCCTCGTCATTAATTTGGAATCCGTTGGCGCTTCCTACATTTCTTCTTACGACATGCGGCCGGACGTTCGGATGGAACATTTCGATCAGCTTGCAAGCACCGGCATCCTCGGAATGCGGCATTACAGCGTATTGGGAGGCTCGTCGCACGGAAATGACTGGGCGCTGTTGACCGGACTGTATGCACCCAGCTTCGGCCCCACGCCCTTTAGCGGCGACCGGTCGATTCTGCAGAAAAACCTACTCTCTTACGGGAAACAGGCCGGTTATAGAACAGGCAGCTTCGTCACTGACTTCACGGCATATCGGGAGTACTACAAGTTATTCAAGCATCCGGACTGCGACGTTTTTTATGACGCTAAATCTTCAGAATTGAGCCTCTTTCCCGGAGAGTTGACCGTTGAAGAAAAAATGGCGCGGCTCCTGTTTCGTGAAATTGACTCACCGCTTGACGAGCCCTTTATGTATTTCTATAAGACCAATAACGGACATTGGCCATATCTCTCCCGACAGGGAGACGAGAGTATGTCTCCCCTTGATCGCTATAAACTCGCTCTTGGGGAGAACGACATGGTTTTGGGCGAGATCGTCGCGGGCCTGAAAGAAAGGGGACTATTCGAGAACACCATCATCCTGGTCACCGGCGATCACGGTGAATCGTTTCAGGAACACGAAAACTTGAGCATGCATTCGGGGGGCGTGTATGAGGAATTGGTCCATGTTCCTTTTGTGATTTCATATCCGGAGTACATTGCGGAGCCGATCGTAATTGGCCAAATCACATCTCATCTCGACATCCTGCCCACGCTTCTCGATCTGGCCGGCCTCGGAACGGAGGAGTTCGATGAACTGGAAGGCTACAGTTTGATCCGGACACTGCCTCCGAACCGGATGATCTTTACCGTAAACGGCGATGACGGAACGGTGAACGGCGTAATCCAGAACGAGTATAAATTTATCCGAAAGTACTCTACCGATACCGAAATGTTGTATGACCTGTCAAAGGACCCGTTGGAGGAAATCAACATTGTTCAATTCCAGCCTGCGATTGCGGACTCTCTTCGGGAGTATGAAAAAACCTGGGTGGCGCACCGGCAGCAGCCGTGGGGCAGATCCCGCTACATGAATCCGGAATCGCTTGTCGAGAGTGATGTAGCGATTGTGGGTAACGTTGACGTTGATGTGTTTCTCAACGGGGACAGGCTTGCAACCCTATCGGACGCGAAAAACTTGAGTCTTCCGGTTCAATTCAAGGAAGGCCATAACTTTGTAGCCATTACAGGTTTCGTGAGGTCCCGGGGGACGAATACCAGCTTACGCGTGCTGGTACGATCGATGGGTACGCAAATCGACACGGGTCCCGGGTGGCAAATTTCAAGCTCGCCTGAATATGTTCTCAGCCGCGCATGGCTCGACCAGACGACCGAACCCGACGAATGGGCCAGCCCCGTGGTGATACATAAAAGAGTACCCGACTACATCGAGTTTAGAGACGAAAACTGGATTGAACTGGATCGACGAAAACCGTTTGTTCTGCGCCTGGATTTCGAGGTGGCCGATGGAAGACTCGTAGCAAATGAGTTGCCCCGTTGGTTGAACATCAACGCGAATAGCCGCTTTCAACTCTTCATAGACGGTATGCCTGCGGGTTCCGGAGCAGACGACACTTACAGGTTCGCTTTTCCCCGACTCGACGGCGAAAGGCCTGAAATTCTCGTAGCCGCCTATGATGATGGAGGAAGGTTTGGCTTGTTGACGGCTGGCCGTCTTGGGGGATACGACCTCAAGAGCACTCCCGAGAATTGGGAATCGCTGGGAAACATGACGTATGAGGAATGGACAGGCTTGTCGGACGACCAGAAGCGTTCCAGCAGATGGACACGGCCTCAGATCAACGAGAGTTACCAGGTAGACGGGGACTGGGGGCAGGATGCGAAGAGGCTGTGGGCGCCGAACCAGGAAAGTGGAAGTGTCCTGTTTCGCTACGTGTACGAATAGCCCCCTGTCGCCTGGCGGGTGAGAGTGGCGGAATTGAACCGCTCGTTGTCGCACCGGAGAAAATCGAGAGTCCAGATAGCTTCAACCTTCATTCCGTGCCTTTTCCATCCACCGGCGCTCCTCGAGTGCCGCCATCACGAAACACGTAACGGCGGCCAATTCCAAACCTTCGTCCCAGAAGTCGACGTAGGGGTTTGCTCGGGTTGTTGCGGGAAACAGGCCCACGTCAAAAAACTGAGAGCAGAGGAAGAGCCCGACACCGACCGCGGCAAGCCACCCTGAACTTCTCGCGAACAACTGCTGTAGCTGTCCGGACTGCATCAACGGTCGGATCAGAAACAGGAACAGGACCAGAACGACGCCTGCCAGCATCAGGCCGACACCGAGACTCAGCCATGGTTGGTCCGCGAGAAAGTCTTCCAGCGTGTTGTGGACGTTCATCATGTTGAGGCTGAACCTTCCCTGGCGTACCGAAGGGATCTGCCGGGTCAGGCGGCCCCAATCCGATTCCTCGCCGGCGCCCAGGATGGCAAAAACGCCGACCACCCGCCAGCAGACGGGGAATGCGGGGCGAAGGTCGCGGTGCCCAGCCTGGAACGCAAACACCGCCAGCAGGATGTAGCCGACAAACTGGGCCGTTTCGACCGGACCGTTTTCCTGCAGCGCGACGCGGACGAATGTTGAACGCGGTTCGACCAGCATCAGCAGTTCGATGATGCCGACGAAGAGTATTACCAGACCGAGAGATAGCCGAGTCGAAGCACTCATCGCAGATCTTGCAGCGCTTGGGTTGGCTACAAACACGCGGCCAAAGAACGTTTCACTCTTCACTTTCGGATCCCCCCGCTTCAGAATACTCGACGGTCGCATCCAATCCAAGCGTCAGAACGTTTAAATCGCTGTCATTAAAATACTTAGGGAATCAGGCTAGGCATGTTGCTGATTTACTCCATGTGGGCCCGGCCATATAATTTCCCCCGTTCTAGAAACTATTACGCCGCGCAGATGGCAAGTGTCAGGCAACGCATCGAGAGGAAAGGATCCTCGCTATGGTTGACGGATTGATTCGGAACAAAGCAGCCGGTGGAAACGGTTTTTCGCTGATCGAGGTTCTGGTCGTAGTTGGAATCATTCTCGTCCTGATTGGTGTGGCCTTGCCGAACCTGACCAGCATGAATGCCGCGATGTTGCTGGACGGGACCGCTCGCGGTATGGGTTCGCTGGTGCAAAGAGCCCATTACGACGCGATCAGCGACACGACCGGCTACCGTGTGGTGATCTACGGCGCGAACTCAAGTTCGAACGCAAACTCTTACAAGCTGCAGCGAATGGTTCCGGCCGCCCCTTTCAGCCTGACGGCAGGGTCCAACTGGACTGACGTCGGGGATCCTATTCCAATTCCGAGAGGGATTGACATGGTGACGAACGCCCCGGAAGTGAGTACGGGTGTTGTGGCGGTGATTCTTGACAGTGCCGGAGACGTCATCGATGAAAACGGTGCCTACATTACTTCGGAGATCACCATCACGCTTACCAATGATCTTGGAGACAGCAATATTGTCTATATCGCATCCACAAGTCACGTCCGGATCGTGTAAATCAAGATCCGGCGAGGCCGGAATGACTTTAGTCGAAGTGATGGTATCGGCCCTCATTTTGATCGTTGGGGTTATGGCGGCTGCCGGAGCTCTGACGGCCAGCATCATTGGTACGAGGACCAGCCAGGACATCACACGAATCACGGCAGGTATGCGCCAGAAAATGGAAGAACTGAGATCGACGGACTATGCCTCACTCGCTACAGGCAGCGACTACCTGGATGTCAATGGCGCTTCCCAATCCAGTTCCACCGGAGCCGCTTACACTCGCACTTGGACCGTGACTGCAGATTCACCAACAGCCGGGCTTTCTAAAATCGACATTACAGTTACCGCCGCGCAGGTTTTCGTCCAAACAATACCGATTCAATTTTCAGTCAGCTCCTACAGGGCGCCGTAGCCTTCCAGGGAGTTAGCATAATGAGGCTGTGACCTATGAACACGAGCAGGAATCACGGATACTCACTCATCGAGATCATGGTTGCGCTCGCGGTATTGCTAGTCATTCTGGGAGCAGTCTTTCTGCTGGTGACTCAGAATCAGCAAACCTACCAGATTCAGCAAGCGCGGCTTGAAGCCGGGCAGAACGCCCGTCTTGCGTCAGAAAGAATCGGGCGCGAACTTCTTTCCGCTGGATACAACACGCCCAGCGGTGTCACACCCATCAACGGTGCGACTGCGAACAGTATTACTTTTTCAGGGGATGTGAACGACGACGGTACGGCTGAAAGGGTAACTTTCGCGTTGTCTGGAACGACGATCACGCGGACCAGTCAGCCTCTGGATGCAGACGGAAATCTGACCGGAACCGCAACGACACAAACTCTTGCCTCCAATATATCCGCATTGGACTTCACCTATTTTCTCAATAGCGGTGAAGCCGGCACGTTTGTGGGGATGCCGGGATCTCCGATCGCCTCCCTGAAGCCGAGGTTTGAAATCTTCGCATTTCTTCGCATTCTGGCCAGTCGAATGGGATTCGTCACTTACGCAGCACAGAATACAAACTCAAACTCAAACTCAAACTCAAATTCGAACTCTAACGAAAGCAGTGCTGGCTCAGGCGGTCAAAATTCGGTGGCAACGGCCGATCTTGGACTGATTTCCCGGGTCAACTTGGGCGTGACCTCGGTTTCTACCACTGACGATCCGGTCTCAGGTGACCCGATAAGCGTGACGATAAATACCGATGTCACTCTGCGTGGTGAATCGATAACAGGCTTCATCACGTCGGGCGGTAGCGCCAACGCGAATTCAAACGCCAATTCAAACAGCAACACCAATAGCAACGCCAACGCGAACACGAATACGAATACGAACAGTAATTCCAACAGTAACGGGAGCTGAGGCGGCGGTGAGAAGAATCTGTTCAGTAGTGGCGCGTGCGTTTGCGAAGAGATCCGGCCGTAGACATCAGGCTGGAGTTGCTCTGATTACCACGCTGATCCTGCTCTCGCTGATGAGTGCACTGACACTCGCCCTTCTCACCAATCTATCGGAAGATCTGCGATCCAGCGCTGCTCTGGAGAGCGGCCTGGTCCTGTTTTACGGGGTGGATGCCGGGATTGAAGAGATGCGGGTGCGTTGGTTGTACGGTGCCAGTTCTCGGGTGACACCACCGGCGGCGCCGACACCGGATTGGGCGGGTTATATCCGCCAGTCGTCCTCTGTCGACATCCTGACCCTTGATCCCGCATACGACGACTACGCCTCAACGACGGTTGTTGATGGACTCGGTACGCCTCCCTACACTTTGGTTAAAATCTTCTACAACACCGAGGCCAACAAGAATCGTGACGTGAACGGCGACGCCTCCCTCGACAGCACGACCGTCATGTACCTGGGCGACGATGGGGCCGGAGGGCTTGCCCGGAATCTTACGGCAACAGGAGCTCCGGTTCTCACGATTCAGGCGTACGTGGAGGACGACGATCGAAGAGAAATGGTCGAGGCGGAGATCATTTCGATTTTCGTAACGATCCCGACTGTCGACGCCGTCGTCAGAGCGAACGACGACGCCACCTTCAACGGCAATCTGTCTGTCAATAAGCTGGATTCTCAGGGAACGCTTCCGGGCGTCCAGGCCGGAGGTACCGCAGAGACGCCCGGGGCGAGCCAATTCTTTATTCCCTCCGGTGCTGACGACGTCGTTTCTGGAGTCACACCGGACTACGATACGGCCAGCTACGTAGCGGCCGCGGCAGAGGTCTTCACGTTGATCACCGAATACGCGACGCCAACCGTGACCCAGGCCGACCTTTACCGCTGGACCGGCTTCGCAGTGGGTTCTGACGCTAGCCCCGCCTTGATGTACAGCGACCGCTCCATCGACATCAACGGAAACAACGGAAGCACTTACGGAATCATGGTCGTTGATGGTGATGTGAGTTTGTCGAATCTTGCGTTCTACGGCCTCATAATCGCTTCCGGCGACATCACTATGGGAGGCGGAGGATCAAGCGGTGGAAACATTTACGGAGCAGCGATAGCGGGTGGAAGCTACACAGGTGGAGGCAGCTTCAGCCTGCAACTGGACAGGGATCGCATCGACAACTATCTGAACGCGATCCGGACCAAAGTGATCACTTTCAGGGAAATACGGAAATGACACTCTGCGATCGGAGAAAATGTTCTCTGTTTGGTGTTCAGAAACATGAGTAACGAGTCCAACAAGCTGTCGGGTATCTCAGTTGTCCTGCCCTGTCACAACGAACGCGACAATCTTGCTGACGTCGTGTCGAAATCGATAGCGTCAGCGGCGTCCTGTGCTCACACTAGCCCCAAAACAAGCGCATAACCAGTCCGCCGAGGCCCAGTTCGCGCCGATAGAATTCGAGGCATAGAATCCCGTTCCCGGATGGCCTGTTCCAGGTATCGAGTTTCTGTTGAATCTGTTTCAGTTCAGCCTCGCTGGTGTTGGACGGTTGACAGAAACCGGGACCTCGATCGCCCGGGCTCAGAGTCATGATCGGGTCAACATCGCAGAGGCTGACGCAACACATCCACCCCGCGGAACAAGACCGGCAACCACCGGTTCCAGGCCAGGATCCGGAACAGAATGCGCCGCCCGGTGCGCACGAGTTGGCACGGCACAAGCATGAAAGCGTTCAAGAAGGTTTTGAACTCCATGCGCAGCACGGTTTGCTTCTCAGCCTGATATTTTTGGCCCCAACGTCCGGTTTCGGGAAGCAGCAATGCAAACCACGCTTTCAGTGTCCAGGCCAGTGACGCGATCACCATGTAGGCCCAGTTGCTGGTCTGATCTCCGACCGGCATCCGCAACGCCTGAACGCCGTTCTTCAACTGCTCAATGAGATTCTCCTGATTGCACCGTTGATTGGCACGCATCACAATCTGGTCGGCCGGATCCGAACGGTTGGTAATGTAGAAGAAGTACCGGATGTCGTCAAACAACACCTGCTCTCCTTTGGCCACCGACAGATTCTTCCGCACCACGACGACACGGTAGTCCCGATCGCAGGCTCCGGGTCGATACCGAAACTCGGCCACATCCTCACCCTGCAAGCGGATATTGTCGAAACCGCGCTGCCGAACGATCTCTTCCTTCACGTTGTCGGGACGTTGGCGCGGTTCGGTCGCCACGTCGTATTTCGCGGGCCGTTCCAGGCGCTTCCACTGGCGCGGCTCCAGTTCATCGGCCCGGGCCTTCAGGTTCGCCATCGCGTCAATCCCGAATATGAAACCCACCTGCTGGTCGTCCCATCCGTCCAGATGCCGGGTCTGGCTGAAGTCCGTGTCCCCGCGCAGCAGGATCTGGCGAAACCCCGCATGCCGGCACAATGCGATGGCTTGGTCGAACCGGACCGCGGCTCCTTCATGCGACGGCCGGTTGCCGCTACGATTGACCAGATACAGCGGTTCGGCGGTGTTGGCCAGCGAGATCATCAGCGGGTGATATCCCCACGTCCCGTCGTAGGCCACGTCCATCCCTTGCTTGCATTCCCCCGTGGTTTCGGCCAGTGTCCCGTCCGCGTCCAACACCGCTTCTTCGAAAAACGCCGCCGGTTGCTGTCGCCAGACTCCGAGCCGGACTTGATTGGTTGCCTCCATCAGACACTCCACGTCGTCGGCCTCGAATCTCCGGCAGAAGTCTCCCGCCGTCGTCGGATCCGGAATCCGTTGCGCTCCCAGCGCATCCAGATACACCGCATCGTTGCGCCGCAGTTCGATGTCTTCCAGGCACGTTCCTCCGCTCAAGGCGTTGTAGGCGATGTTCAGCACGTGATCCGACTCGTGATACGGCAGGTGCCGCTTCAACACATGCACGCCCTTGTCGATGGCTTCGATCAGCCCGGTCCGCCGCGCCACCAGTTGCATCGTCCCGATACCACCAACCGATGTGCCCCGCGTCCGCTCTCCCATCTCGTACTGAATGTTGCTCGCCGAAAACATCGGCTCTACCTGATCCGTCCAATGCCGGTCCCCAAGCCGACGTTCGATTCGCCGCTTGCGGTTCCTCATGTTCTTGCGCGTATAATCGTTCATCTGAAATGCCTCCTTTTCCGAAGAATCTGTTCAAGGTTTTTTTCGCACGGAGAGGGGGCATTTCGGGTACTTCCGCTCTTATTGCACTATCATTTCCTCGTCAATCACGCTTGTTCAGGGACTAGCGAGGTTATCGTTGTTTGTGACGGAACCACGGATGGTTCCGATCAAGAGGCCGCGCGGCTCCAGACGATCTATCCGAACCTGAGGATCGTCACCCACGATCACAATCTTGGATACGGCGCCGCGGTCTGGAGCGGAATGAGCGCGGCCAATCTCGAATTCGTGTTCTTCACCGACGCCGATGGACAATTCGACCCGCAGGAGATGAACCTCCTTGTCGCAGCTCTGGGCACGAATTCCGGTGTTCTTGGCTACCGGGCGCAGAGGAACGACCCCCCGGGTCGGCGTCTTTTAGGGTGGGTTTATACACAGCTCAGTTGTCTTGCTTTCGGCGTTCGCGCACGTGACATGAATTGCGCATTCAAACTCTTACGCAGGTCCACCATTGCCGACCTTCCCATGCGATCGAGGGGGGCATTGTTCAACGGGGAACTCCTCGCCCGGCTTTGCCAGAGGGGCGCCAGATTTGGGGAAGTTGGAGTCCATCACTACCCTCGAGTGCACGGGCAGCAATCGGGCGCCCGGGCTGGGGTGGTGTTCGGCGCGTTCTGCGAGTTTGTAGCGCTCTGGTGGGCGCTTCGATGGTCGGAACCGAGCTGCGATTCCGTGTACGCACACGAACCGAAGCGCCCGTCTCGCACTCCAGTCTAAGCGAAGTTCTTGGATCTAGATTCGGCAGACTTATCCCGTACGATTCCAGAGCAGGATTCACCGCCCCGGATTCCAAAACTTGGCTTCGATCAACCTCTGAGCCACAATCCCTTATGAAATCGAACCTGCCACCGCCCGGGGCAAACCGTCCGATCAAGTATCTGAGTGAGTTTTACCGGGTCTTGAGCCGGCCTTTTTGGCAATACATCCTGGCCGGCACGGCGACTTTCACATACTTCGGTTGGATTCAGCTTTCCGTCGGACAACTCGCTGGAAACGACGGCTACTATCACCTTCGAATGGCCTCGCTGCTTCTTCGAAACGGATTTCTTCCTTTCTCGTTCCCATACATGCCCATGAGCATCCTTTCCGAGACTGAGTTTGCGGATCATCACTACCTTTTCCATGCCGCTATCGCGCCGTTCCTGATCCTGGGTGATGAATTGGTGATGGGCAAGATCGCCGCCGCAACCTTTGCCGCAACCGTGGGCGTTACGTTTTTCTTTCTGTTGCGCCAGTACGAGGTCCGTTGGCCGTGGTTGTGGCTGATTCTTCTTGGAGCCGCTTCCCAGCCCTTCCTTTACCGCATGTCAATGCTTCGCGCACAGAGTCTCGGCGCGGTCTTGTTAGTGCTGGCTATCTGGCTCACGCTGCGGCGGGCGCGGTGGGGGCTGTTTGTTCTGGGTTTCGTTTTTGCCTGGATGTATATGGCCTATCCCATAGTCGGAGCGGTCGTGGTTTTGGCCGTCATTGCCGAGTGGCTGGCGAATCGTCGTTGGCTCGTCGGGCCCGTCGTCTTCACGGCTGCGGGGACGCTTGCCGGTACTCTGACCCATCCCTATGGATTTAACTATGTGATTTTTGTCACCCGTCACCTCGCAACCAAGCTGGTCAGCGACTATCCCGTCCGAGTGGGTAACGAATGGTATCCATTCGATACAAACGACCTCTTGCAACACAGCTGGATCGCCCTCGCGTGCTTTCTGGCAGGACTGGTCGCGGTCGATCGTTCCAGTGAACGGAGTCGCGCGATGACGTATGCGATGGCCTTGGTGTCGATCGTGATGTTCGTTCTGTTGTTCAAGCATCGACGATTCGTCGAATACTGGCCGCTGTTTTCCGTACTGCTGGCCGCCTTCAGTTTCGGGACGATGTCCAGAGTGCCCAGATTCCGGATCAGATTGCCAATACTCGTTTTGGTGACGGTGGCGGGTGCGTACTTTGCTCTCGAGCGAGGGAGGGAAACCATTGGTGAAATGACCTCAGAACGTGGCGCGGCCCCGATTGTCGAGGCGGGTGCGTGGTTGATGGAGAATACTCCTCCAGGTGAGCGAATCTTTCACGCCGACTGGGATGATTTTCCGATGCTCTTCTTTGGAGCACCGGGAAATACTTTCCTGTCCGGTCTCGATCCGATGTTCATGTATCTGAAGGACAGCGATCGGTCCGAAAGTTACGGAAAAGTGACCCAAACCGGGAATCGTGCGGTGGACGTGATACTGGAGGAATTCCAATCACGTTTTGTGTTCCTTACCAATGACCATGGAAACTTGCGAAACGCACTCGATCGAGACGCTCGCGCGAGCCCTATCTTCCTGTCCGGGTGTTGCTCGGTGTTTGAGCTGACTCAACCGGAGTCGGGAGAGTCACTGCCTTAACGGTCGGATTGTCGGATTACAGGCCCGATCGCGAAGGGCCGTCGGACTACAGGCCTGATCGCGACGTGCCAAGGATATGCCGCAACCCCGCATCACCCTCAGCGGATTTCGGATTTGCTTCTTCGGCTTCAGCGTCAGTCTCTCCCGGGTTGATCAAGCGGTTCGCTTCCAGATCGGCCTGGCGGGTGTAGAGCTCGAAATAGCGGCCCTGGCGGGCTATCAGTTCCTGGTGATCGCCGCGTTCCACGATCTCTCCGTCTTCCAGGATCAATATCTGATCAGCGCTACGGATCGTACTGAGCCGATGGGCGATCACGAATGTCGTTCGGCCCCGCATCAGGGCGGCCAGACCCTCCTGGATATAGGCTTCGCTTTCCGTGTCCAGGCTGGACGTCGCTTCATCGAGTATGAGTATGCGCGGATCGGCCAGGATTGCCCGGGCGATTGCTACCCGTTGCCGCTGGCCTCCCGATAGCTTCACACCCCGCTCGCCGATGATGGTTTCATAGCCTTTTTCCATCTTGAGAGCGAATTCGTCCACCCTTGCGATCCGGGCCGCGTCCTCTAAGGCTTCCGGCGTCGCATCCGGCCGGCCGAAGAGAATGTTTTCGCGAATGGTGCCATCAAAGAGAAAATTGTCCTGGAGAACCACTCCGAGTTGCGAGCGGTAGGACTCCAGTTTCACTGTGGACAGATCAACGCCGTCCACCCGGATGGTTCCGCCGACCGGCTTCGCAAACGCAGACACCAGACCAATCAAGGTGCTTTTACCCGACCCGGAAGAGCCGGCGAGGGCCGTTACGGTCCCCGGCGCGGATTGGAGACTCACGTTCCGCAATACCGGAGTGTCCTTTTCATACTCGAAGCTGACGCCGTCGAAGATCACTTCACCGCGCATTTCATCGAGAGACTGCGTTCGATTGGGGTCGACGTCTTCCGGGGTTTCTTCCATTACTTCCCGTACCCGGTCGAGACCCGCAACCGCTTCCGTGATCTGGCTTCCGATCGAAACGACCTGCACCACCGGGGCGACCATGAATCCCATGTAAAGCGTGTAGGCAAAAAAATCGCCCACGGTCATGGCGTCCGACATGATCAGGCGTGCCCCGACCATCATCACGGTGACGCTGACGATACCCAGGAGGAGCGTCGCTGCCAGGCTGACAACCGCCGTGGCGGTCAGTGTTTTCCTCACGTTCTCGAAAAGCCTCATTGCGCCTTCGGCGAAGGTTTCAGCTTCTCGTTTTTCCGCGTGGAATCCCTTGACGATTCGTATACCCCCAAACGATTCGGTCAACCTTCCGGTCACTTCCTGCCGAATCTTTCCGCGTTCTCTGAAAACCGGCCGGATCGTCCGAAAGGCACGTTTGAGGATCAGCCCGAATACTGCCAGGAAGCCCATGCTGATCAGGGTGAGCGTGGCATTGATCGTCATCAATATGACAAAGGCGACGACGGCTGTGATCACGCCCCCGACAAACTGTACGAGGCCCGTGCCTACGAGGTTGCGTACACCTTCGATATCCGACATCACGCGGCTGACGAGTCCGCCTGCCTTATTCGCGTCGAAATAGCGGACCGAAAGACGGCCGACGTGGGCCTGTATCTTGATGCGCATGTCTGCAATCAGACGTTGTGCGGAAACGCTCAAAAAGATCGCCAGTGAGTACGACGTCACGGCTTGTACGAGGACGGCCACGCCGACTACGGATACCAAAGGAATGAGCAAGCCCGCGTTCGCAGGGGCAATCACATCGTCGATGAGAAACTTCATGGACCCTGGGAGCACGAGGCCGGCGAGCCGATTGATGATGACCAGACCCAAACCCATCGCCAGGGCTCCCCGCCGGGGCCAGATCAGATCACGGAATTCTTTGAGTGCCTGCCGGGGCGGCATTTTCCTTCGCTTTTTCTTGAGCTCCGGTTGACCGGAGGCAACAACATCAGGACTCAATTTCTAAATCTCCTCACACCTCGGGACCGAGATTGCCCCCATCGTATCGCATTGCCTAATAAGTCAGGGTCAGGCGTCTGTCCCCAAACTTAGCCTCAGACGCTAACTCGTGATGAACGGGCTTTTCTGAAGATGTATGGTCATGGTATAAATCGGAGGTTCGGATAGTCTGCTGAATTCGATTCAGATTCGTTGCAATTATCCCGGGGGACGAAAGAAAATCATTGCCTGTTCAAGCTCTTGGACTTCCCCAGTTGAGCATGTTTTAATTAAAGATGAGTTTTCCTGACAAACAGATCTGGAGGTGTCTATGATCGCGACTTTGATGCTGCTTCTGATCCTGCCATTCCCCGCGCTACAGACTGAAGCAGAGGAGGCCTACAGGCAGCAATATCAGGAGTATACCCGGATATCTCGGCTGACAGATCCTGCAGAACAGGCTGGGCGCTACCTGGCTTTCCTGGGGATGGAAATTGACGAACGGCTTGTGGGCCCGGCCCTGACGGGATTGCAGGGAGATCTGCAGGCTTTGACACAGGCGCAGAATTTCGATGCAGTGTACGAGTTGGCCGACCAATGGTTTGAATTGAGGAATGAGATGCAGCCGATCGCTTTTGCGCTGCAGGCGGCAAACACTGCAGGGAATTCCGAACAGATCGTCAATTATGGCGAGAGATTTTATCAGAGTCAGCCTGATCCGCAGATTGCTTCGATTCTGGCACAGAATTATTTGCAGCTTGGTAACGCAGCGAAGATTCGAGAATTCGGTGAAATCGCCATCGAGAACTTCCCGATCGAGCAAACCTGGAACATTGCGTACACGTTGGTGAGACAGGATCAGGACGCCGAGCGCTGGGCTGCCGCCGCAACGATGGCCAAGCGTATACAGAGCTTGAACGCCGCGCCTGAGGGCCAAACAGCCGCTCAGTGGGGTGATATCCAGCTTTACCTTCAGACTACGGTTGCCGGCGCTGCCTATGAATCAGGTCAGTGGCAACAGGCTATCAACGAATACAATAGCTTGTTGGGACTGGCCCCCCAGAGCGACGAAGCCTACTATTTCATCGGCCAGGGTGAACTCAAGCTTGAGAATATCGCGGAATCGATGAGCTCTTTTGCCAAGTCGTACATACTGGACGGCGGTTACTCCGACGCGGCCTATGACATGTTGCGGACGATCTACGGTGCCAACACCGGAGGTAACTTGCAGGGCATGGATAACGTCGTTAACGATGCCCGCCAGGAACTTAGAAATTAAGCCATCCGAGTCGTAGGGCCCGGCGAGAGCGCTTGGGCCCCACGACAGAAATTCCTCACTCTTCCTGAATCTTCATCTGTTCCTTCCGGGGCAGGTTCCCTTATCCTTAATCAGCGCACCTGTCGACTACTCATCCGACTGAACGAAGAGGGCATACATTCATGAGCGGCATCTTTAAGGTACCTGTTCCGATCAATGAGCCTGTGTTGGGTTACGGGAAGGGAAGTCCCGAGCGGAAGGCTGTGAAATCAAGGCTGGCCGAGATGGTATCGGAAGAAATCGAGATTCCGATTCTGATCGGCGGCAAGGAAGTGCGGACCGGCAATTTCGGGACGCAAGTCATTCCCCATGACCACGGTCAGGTACTGGCCAAATGGCACATGGCTGGTCCCGCCGAGGTCGAAGATGCCATCCAGGCCGCGACACGAGCCCATAGCGATTGGGCTTCGGCCAGTGCGGCGGATCGAGCGGCGGTCTTCTTGCGCGCCGCGGACCTGCTGGCAGGGGCCTGGCGCCAGACGCTTAACGCGGCCACGATCCTTGCTCAAAGCAAGACCGTTCACCAGGCTGAGATTGACGCTGCCTGTGAGTTGATCGATTTCTTCCGATTCAACGTCCACTACGCTGAGAACATCTATCAGGACCAACCGCTTTCACCGCCAGGGATGTGGAACCGACTGGAGTACAGGCCCCTGGAGGGATTTGTTTTTGCGGTGACCCCTTTTAACTTCACTTCCATCGCTGGAAATCTGCCGACATCACCGGCGATCATGGGCAACACTGTCGTCTGGAAGTGCGCGAGCACCGCCGTCTACAGTGGTTATTATCTGGCGCGACTGTTTGAAGCGGCGGGTCTGCCGCCCGGTGTGATTAATTTTGTCCCGGGAAGCGGTCCAACGGTAGGCGGGGGCGCTCTGGCCAACGCGAATCTTGCGGGCATCCACTTCACCGGTTCCACCGAGACTTTTCAGGGAATGTGGGAGTCCGTAGGTCAGAACATTCGAAACTACCGATCCTATCCTCGCATTGTAGGTGAGACAGGCGGTAAGGACTTCATCATCGCCCATCCCAGTGCCAATGCAGATGCCGTGAACACGGCGATCATTCGAGCCGGTTACGAGTATCAGGGTCAGAAGTGCAGTGCGGCGTCCCGGATTTACGTTCCTGATTCTCTGTGGCGAAAAATGAAGGATTCTCTGATCGATCAAATTAACGATATCGCCATGGGCGACCCGGCGGATTTTTGTAACTTCATGGGTGCCGTAATCGATCGGGCGTCATACGCAAAGCTGTGTGGCTATCTGGAGTTTGTCCGCGAATCGAGCGACGGAGAGATCCTGACCGGAGGTCAGGCGGACGATTCGGTCGGATATTTCATTCGCCCCACACTGGTTCAGGCGAAGCGACCGGATTACCGAACGATGTCGGAGGAGTTGTTCGGCCCGATCGTAACCCTCTACGTGTATCCCGATAAGGAGTGGCCGGAAGCCCTGAACCTGGTAAACACGACGTCGCCGTATGCGTTGACCGGCGCCGTCTTTGCCGAAGATCGCAGCGCCATTGACGACGCCCATCGCGAGCTACGCTACGCTGCCGGAAACTTCTACATCAACGACAAGCCAACTGCTGCCGTCGTGGGACAGCAACCCTTCGGCGGTTCCCGCGCCAGTGGCACAAACGACAAAGCCGGATCGATGCTCAACCTTCTGCGGTGGGTGTCGGCCCGTACCATCAAAGAAACCTTCGACCCCCCAACCGACTACCGCTACCCGTTCATGACTGAAGACTAAGAAGAAGGAATTAACCGCAAAGACGCAAAGACGCAAAGGCATTAGGGTGTGCAGTGTTTCGGTTCGCCGGGACGCTATGGTTTCAAAACGGATCAGTTGCTAACTCAAAGACTTGAAGTAAGGTTAGACGTAAACAGTCGGGCTTTCCTTTTGCGTCTTTGCGGTAAAAACAAAAAGGGGCGATCTCAGGATCGCCCCTTTCTCTTGCCCGGTTGTGTGAAGTTTGGTTAGAACTCGTAACGCAATCCGAACTGGATCTGCCGGCCCGAAGTTACGGTCGAGGAGATCACTCCGAAATTACCGCTGCCAAATTCCTGGTCGGGCAGTCCGAAGTTGGGGGTATTCGTGAGGTTGAAAATCTCAGTTCGGAATTGTAGCTCCCGGTCTTCGTTGATCGGGAATTTCTTAACGATCGAAAAATCCAAAACTCTCAGAGCCGGTCCCCGGGCCGTGTTGCGTCCGAGGTTGCCGAACGCTCCTGCAGGTGCGGTAAATGCGGCTGCATTGATCCAGTTATCCGGACCTTGGTTGCTTGCTACCGGATCAACACCTGCGACGACGTCCGGACGGACGGTTCTGTTGGGAAGATGTATGGTGAAGGGACGCCCGGCCTGCAGTGTCAGAATGCTGTTCATGTTCCATCCGTTCAGCAGATGTCCCGCCATGCCTTCATAACTAGTCCCAAAACAAGCGCATAACCAGTCCGCCGAGGCCCAGTTCGCGCCGATAGAATTCGAGGCATAGAATCCCGTTCCCGGATGGCCTGTTCCAGGTATCGAGTTTCTGTTGAATCTGTTTCAGTTCAGCCTCGCTGGTGTTGGACGGTTGACAGAAACCGGGACCTCGATCGCCCGGGCTCAGAGTCATGATCGGGTCAACATCGCAGAGGCTGACGCAACACATCCACCCCGCGGAACAAGACCGGCAACCACCGGTTCCAGGCCAGGATCCGGAACAGAATGCGCCGCCCGGTGCGCACGAGTTGGCACGGCACAAGCATGAAAGCGTTCAAGAAGGTTTTGAACTCCATGCGCAGCACGGTTTGCTTCTCAGCCTGATATTTTTGGCCCCAACGTCCGGTTTCGGGAAGCAGCAATGCAAACCACGCTTTCAGTGTCCAGGCCAGTGACGCGATCACCATGTAGGCCCAGTTGCTGGTCTGATCTCCGACCGGCATCCGCAACGCCTGAACGCCGTTCTTCAACTGCTCAATGAGATTCTCCTGATTGCACCGTTGATTGGCACGCATCACAATCTGGTCGGCCGGATCCGAACGGTTGGTAATGTAGAAGAAGTACCGGATGTCGTCAAACAACACCTGCTCTCCTTTGGCCACCGACAGATTCTTCCGCACCACGACGACACGGTAGTCCCGATCGCAGGCTCCGGGTCGATACCGAAACTCGGCCACATCCTCACCCTGCAAGCGGATATTGTCGAAACCGCGCTGCCGAACGATCTCTTCCTTCACGTTGTCGGGACGTTGGCGCGGTTCGGTCGCCACGTCGTATTTCGCGGGCCGTTCCAGGCGCTTCCACTGGCGCGGCTCCAGTTCATCGGCCCGGGCCTTCAGGTTCGCCATCGCGTCAATCCCGAATATGAAACCCACCTGCTGGTCGTCCCATCCGTCCAGATGCCGGGTCTGGCTGAAGTCCGTGTCCCCGCGCAGCAGGATCTGGCGAAACCCCGCATGCCGGCACAATGCGATGGCTTGGTCGAACCGGACCGCGGCTCCTTCATGCGACGGCCGGTTGCCGCTACGATTGACCAGATACAGCGGTTCGGCGGTGTTGGCCAGCGAGATCATCAGCGGGTGATATCCCCACGTCCCGTCGTAGGCCACGTCCATCCCTTGCTTGCATTCCCCCGTGGTTTCGGCCAGTGTCCCGTCCGCGTCCAACACCGCTTCTTCGAAAAACGCCGCCGGTTGCTGTCGCCAGACTCCGAGCCGGACTTGATTGGTTGCCTCCATCAGACACTCCACGTCGTCGGCCTCGAATCTCCGGCAGAAGTCTCCCGCCGTCGTCGGATCCGGAATCCGTTGCGCTCCCAGCGCATCCAGATACACCGCATCGTTGCGCCGCAGTTCGATGTCTTCCAGGCACGTTCCTCCGCTCAAGGCGTTGTAGGCGATGTTCAGCACGTGATCCGACTCGTGATACGGCAGGTGCCGCTTCAACACATGCACGCCCTTGTCGATGGCTTCGATCAGCCCGGTCCGCCGCGCCACCAGTTGCATCGTCCCGATACCACCAACCGATGTGCCCCGCGTCCGCTCTCCCATCTCGTACTGAATGTTGCTCGCCGAAAACATCGGCTCTACCTGATCCGTCCAATGCCGGTCCCCAAGCCGACGTTCGATTCGCCGCTTGCGGTTCCTCATGTTCTTGCGCGTATAATCGTTCATCTGAAATGCCTCCTTTTCCGAAGAATCTGTTCAAGGTTTTTTTCGCACGGAGAGGGGGCATTTCGGGTACTTCCGCTCTTATTGCACTATCATTTCCTCGTCAATCACGCTTGTTCAGGGACTAGTATCGGGCAACTGGTAGACGAAACTCAGCGTGTAGCGGTGACGCACGTCGAAATCAGCGTCAGCCCTGTCGGCCCGTGCATTGGTATCGTCCTGGAATGGGTGGGCAGGATCCGCTTGCGACGCAAAACCTTCACCCGGCCTATCGTCGATCGCGTGACCCCAGGTGTAGGACGAGATCAGCGCCAGGCGGTTTGAAAATCGCCGTTCAGCCCGAACTTGCAGAGAGTGAAAAATTGAACTGCCCGCCTGTTCGAGCATCAATATCGGTCCGAATCCCGCAAAATCGCCGGCCGAATTGACATTGCGGAGCCGTTGCGCCTTGAGGACGTGGTTGCCGACATAAGCGACATCCAGGACAGTCTCCGGAAGAATCTCCTGTTGAATTCCAAAATTCCAGTGCTCGGCGTAGGTGTCACGATAATCTACGGGTATTCCAAACGGTAAAACGTTAGGGAACGCAACTCCGAATGGGTCGTCAATGGTACCGATTCCGATTCGAATGTCGCCGTAGGGGGAATTCGTCATTTGGAAGAAGTTGTGGCGCTGTTGGTTGTCGTAGAAAATGCCCCCACCTGCGCGTATGACCGTCGTTTCACTGCCGAGGGGGCGGTATGCGAATCCAAAACGCGGAGCGAAGTTATTCCAATCGTCCTTAACCAGTTGCTCGCTCGTACCATCCTCTCCCGCAATGACGAAGCAGTTGCAGCCCGGCTCCCAGTTCGACTGTTCGTTGCCCTCTTCGATGATGCGCCCATACCATTCCCAACGGAGACCGTAATTAAGGGTGAGGTTCGGCGTAAGCTTCCAGTCGTCCTGAACATACCAGGCGAATTCCGTCTTGTGGCTGTTGCCAGTCAGATCGCCACCAAAGGAAATCGATATGCTGCCTGTTCCGAGGAACATGTCCGCCAGTCCGTTAAGGGTCTGCGGCTGGCCAAACGCGGAGAAACCGTTAAACCGGAACTGGTTCGTGCCCGCTGACAGGCCACCGAAATAGTACCGACGGATATCGGCTCCGAATTTTAACTGGTGGTTGCCTTTAAACCAGGAGAACTGGTTGACAAGGTTGAAGGTGTCTGCAACGCGCAGGAATCGGCGATTGCTGCCGATTCTGTCCACCTCAGCGGGGCGAAAATCGAGGAAGGTCTCGTTGACTCCCGCAATCCCCGACTGGTTCGCTGGCATGGCCCGAAGCGGCGTCTGAGGCTGTTTGAACCTGTTATAGCCAAAACGTAATTCGTGGACCATATTGCCGCCAATTGCCGTCGTGAGACTCAGCCCGGAATTGGTTCGTATCCGGTCATTTACCTGTGAGAAACCGCTCAGATTGGTTTCGCCGGGTGTATCGGTCCAGAACGGGTCCAGAACACGAGCGTTACTGAAACTGTAACGGCCCATCAAATCCGTGCCTTCGAACAAGCGGTGATCTACCCGAATCGAGACGTCGTCCGCATCTTCTATGTGATTCGCCGTTTCGATTCGATTGCCTCGGATAACGCCAGGCACGTTCGGGAGGGGATAGGCCAGAATTACGTCTCGAGTGATAGCGTTCATTCGATCCGCAGGGATAATGGCCCCTGGGAACGGGTCGCCCGTAGCCGGGTCGATAATAGGGTTGGCAACTTCGCTGAAATTTCCCTCTCTCATCAGAAGCGTGGGTACGGTTGCGCGTCGTACATCGCCCCGTTTTTCTCTCAAACCTTCATAAAAGGCGAAGAAAAAGGTCCGGTCTTCTACGATCGGACCGCCGACGGCTGCACCGAACTGGTTCCGGATCAGTGAGGACTCTGCGTCCGCGCTTGAAAAGAAGTTTCGAGCGTCCACGTTATCATTTCGGAGGAACTCCCAGAACGATCCGTGAAAGGCATTCGATCCTGATCGGGTCGTTGCGTTGATGACCGCTCCGGCGTTGCGGCCAAACTCTGCCGCATAGGAACTCTGTTCCACTTTGAATTCCTGAATCAAATCCACGGACGGCTGAAAGGAGAAATTCCTCAGGACAGGATCCACGTTGTCGAACCCGTCCAGGAAAAACGAGTTGAAGTTCTCATCCATACCGACCACGTTGAAACCACCGCGATTGTCCAACTCCGATCCCTGGGCGTTCGTCACAGCGCCTGGAACGAGTTGGATCAATGCGTCGAATTTGCGCCCATTGATCGGAAGTTCGATGATTTTTTGAGAGTCGATGACGCTGCCGATCGACGATTCGTCGGTCTGGAGCAGGGGTGTGTCCGCAACGACCTCGATGACTTGATTGATTGCGCCCACCTGCAGGGTAATGTCGAAACGCGCGCTTTGATCAATCTGCAGGGTGATCCCCGTGCGACGTTCCGTATTGAATCCTGCGACCGACGCCTCGAGTTCGTAGGAGCCTACGGGAAGGCCGGGCGCAGAGTAGTTTCCGGAAGCGTTCGTCGTAACCGTCCGACTCTGGTTTGTTCCTGTATTAACTATAGTTATTGCGACACCCGTGACGACCGCGCCGTCGGTATCGGTCACCGTTCCCTGTATTGTACCCGTCAGGGTTTGTCCCCACCCCGAAGATGCAAATAAGACCAGCATCAAAAACAGGCCACTTCGTTCCATCAAACAATCTCTGTAATAGCGCATTTGAAATCCTTTCCGATACGCCGCGCCGGCGAAATGCCGAGCGTTCCCACCTAACCCCCGATGCTAACCTGGGGCCATCTCTTGTCAACGAGATATTATACGATTCTTTCCATATTTTCAGATAGTTAAGTCCTCTCGGACGGACGCATCAGGAGTTCTCGGCATACTTCGGGAGGGTCATCGGTGGCAGAAGATCGTGGCTTAGCGGAGCACGGCAAGTGTTCGGGCCAGGAGGTCATGCAGCGCCTGCTTCCGTTCAGTGAACGCAGCCATGATGAATCCAATGCCGAACAGAAGGCTGGACACGTACTTGGCGAAGTGCCGGCCCGTCGCTCTTCCGAAAGTCAGGCGTTCCCCGGCTGTGTCGGTGACGATAATGCCCAGCGCAATTTTCCCAAGCGTCGCTTGCTTCTCGCTACTGAGCATCAGTGCCTCGTAAATCCAGGGTATGGCCAGTCCGAAGACGACGCCGACACTCGAGACCATCGCCAGCACTCCCAGAACTACGACGAGAAAAAACCAGTCGATGACGAAGGCGCCGGCCCTCACCCAGAAACCTGCGGATGTTGGCGTACCGGTCCGGGTTTGTAGGGATGAGCCCGTCTCTCCTATTGGAATTGGGATTCCGCAGGACTGGCAGTATCGGGCGTGATCGGAATTTGTCTGGCCGCAGGAGGCGCAAACGATCATTACTTGGGTTCTCCTTGAACGCTGATTCTATCCTATAGAAGGCAATGGCAAGGGGGTGTGGAAGTCTCGTGTGCTTCTGTGCCCTCATAATGCGCAACGAGAAAAACAAACGACACCACCGCTTATACTTCTCCCGAGATGGGAATTCTTTGGAACCTGCTGGTTGCTGTTTCCTGGGCACTCGCTGCATGGTCGCTCCTGACTTTTCTGCGCGTACCTTCGTATCTGTTTTGGAAACCCGCAATAGCTGCCACGGAGTGGGGTCACTGGTTGCTATGGCTTGCTCTGGGCACCGTGGTCGCGGGTCTTGCGATGGGCCGGACTCTTTGGACTGTCGTGCCGGCGGCGCTCGCCGTGATTTGTTTTGCCTCGCCCAGTTTGCGGGCGATGTTTGTTGCCGGGGACATCCAAAAGGATCTTGACGGAGTGTTTCCTCGTCGAGAGTTTCGCTCCGCAGGGAAGTTGTCACGCCGGTATCCGTTCGTCGTTTCCGACCTGCCACACATTCGGATTCCCGCCGTGGAGAAAAGCCATGTCGTTTATAGAGAAATCGACGAAACGCGACTGACGCTGGATTTGTATTGCGCAAAAGACATCAGTGGAAGACCGCCTGTGGTCATCGTTGTCCACGGTGGGTCATGGCGTAGCGGTGACAATTCGCAACTGGAGGGAATGAATCGTTATTTGGCGGCGGCCGGTTACGCTGTCGCGGCTATAAACTACCGGCTTGCACCCGCATTCCGCTTTCCCGCAGCGCTGGAGGACATCCGGGGATCGATATCTTTCCTTGAGGAGCACGGGGACGATTTCGGAATCGATTCTTCACGTGTGGTCTTGTTGGGCCGTTCTGCCGGTGGCCATCTGGCCTTGCTTGCCGCCTATACCTTGGACCATGAAGCCATTCGTGGGGTTGTCGGGCTGTACCCGCCAACCGATATGAAGTGGAGTTGGCAACGCCCTTCACCCAAGCGGATCATGGATAGCAATGCAGCTATAGCCGAATTGATCGGGGGGAGCCTCGAGAAAGCGGCGGGCGCCTTCGACCAGGCATCTCCGATACGCTTCGTGCGGCCGGATTCGCCGCCCACTCTTCTGATCCACGGCGGGAAGGACATGCTGGTGTCTCCGTTGCAGAGCCGTCGGCTGGCACGGGAGTTGGCGCGTGCCGCTGTACCTCACTTCCATTTGGAGTTGGGGTGGGGTAATCATGGAATGGATGCCAATCTTGCCGGCCCTTCCGGTCAGATGACTCTCTACGCGGTCGAGCGTTTCCTGGAATTCGCGATGAGAACTAATAGTAATCGGCGACACTCGTTGGAGCCGCAAATTTCGAGCGAAAGTTTCAACTCTTAACTGAAACCTAGCACGATGACACACGATTCCGCCCGCCTTCTTTGGCCAGATACAGCGCCGCGTCGGCGCGGGAAAGCAGGCTGTCGGGCCCATCTTCGGGCTTGAACTGTGTGACCCCGAAACTCGCCGTGACGTTGGCGCCGGTGGGTACGCGTAATGACTCCGTTCGTGCCCGGACGCGTTCAGATATCTCCAGGGCTGATTCCAGGTCCGTATTGGGCAGGAGCAACACGAATTCTTCACCGCCGTACCGGGCGGGAGTGTCTTCCTTCCGGCACGAGGCGCCTAATAATCCTCCGAAAGCCGAAAGCACCTGGTCTCCGGCGGCATGGCCGAAGTTGTCGTTGATATCCTTGAAGTGATCCAGATCACACAGAACGAGGCTCAGCGGCTGTTTGGTCCTCTTCGAAAACGAAATCGATTTTTCGAGCGTGTTCTTCAGAGACCGTCTGTTCGGGAGCTTCGTGAGTGAATCCTGATTCATGAGTGAGCGGATTGTCGCGTTTGCTTTCTCCAGGTCTTTGTTCCGCTGCTTTAGTTGATCGGCCAGTTTCTTTCGAATCCGAATGTCGCGTGCGATACCCTGAACACCCACCGGCTTTCCGTTCGCATACATGAGACGTGTGTTCAACTCCATCGGTATCCGGCGTCCATCCTTGGTGAGTAGTTCGATTTCATAGACGGTCGATTCCCGGCCTGACAGTTTGAGAGCCGTCATCTGTTTGAGCAAGGTCCGATATTCGGGCGCTACGAAGTGGGAGAAAGGAACGCCCAGGATCTCGGCAGACGAATATCCGCTAATGCGCTCGGCAGCCTTGTTCATGCTGATGAATTTGCCTTCCAGATCGCCCGTACAGATCACGTCATCCGCGTTTTCCACCAGATCAGAATATTTCTGTTCCATCATGTCCAGCGTGCTCTCAAGTTCTCTCCTGGCCGTTACGTCATAAGCGACCGTGTAAATTTCGCCTCGTTCTTCGGATGCATGAATGGACCACTCTAACCAGACATAGCTGCCGTCTTTTCGACTATGACGGAGTTCAACGGTTCCCGGATCTTTGCCGTCACGGCTGGGGACTGCCTTAGACCTGTCGTCGGGATGGATGAGAGCCGTGTAGGGGATCGTGGATACGTCTTCAATGGCGTATCCCAGTTTGTCGGCCCATGCCAGGTTGATCCATCGATAGCGACCTTCGCCATCGGTCACACCCATCAGAGCCGGAGACAATTCAGAAAGAATCCGCAACTCTTCGCTGAGGTCGTCTGCTCCGGTTTTCTGCTTCATAAGCTGTGAGGCCGTGCCCACACCGAAACTGAGTGGATCGAATATTCACGAATCCATCGGCTACGCGGGACGACATCCCGAGAATTATCCGCTATTTTCGTAAGGGATGCTACATGCGCGCAACGGGTGCATTCCTAGGCTGCGCTCTTAAATCATTTCGAAGAAGGGCTATAGAACTTGGGGAGCGTCGGGCATCGTCGGTGATGGCTTTCCCAACGACCCCACTACGCGACTCATGGCATCTGAGTTCGGACTCTGGAATATTTCCGCCGCCGGGAATCAATAGTCCCATTCCAGTCCCAGAAAGTCCATGAACGGGGCCCTCGACACTTCTGCCACGGCTGCTAGCGGGTCTGATCCTTTAGTCTAGACAGAATCCGCTCTTCCTTCCGTTCCATGTTCTCTTCAGTCCCGCGACGCGCGATGCTGTAATCGTTCATATCGACGAGCATATGTTCGGCGAGGAGAGGAAACTTGCTCCGGACCAGCTTGTACTTTTCCTGTTCGATCCTACGGTATGTCGGGTGCCCTTGAGAGATCGTGCGCAATTCCGTTTCCCAGAACAGCTGCCTGAAGTTCTGCCACTGGTAAAACCTGACGCGGTACGCAAGCGGGACAACGTACTGAGCCAATTCGGGTTCTCGCGTTTCGAGGGTGTGAAATAGTCCGCTGGCGCGGTCCAGTGCCTTTCTGTACCGGTCTTCGAAACCCGCTTCCGTGATTTCCGTCGGAACATCGTATCCATGATGCGTCGAGAACATCTGGCGTTCCTGGGTCATCATCCTGTGCCGGTGGAGATCGCGATACGAGCCGACGTCCACCAGTATTTCGAAACGAAGATAAGAGTTCTCCAGCGAGCGGCCGACCTTATACCAACGTGCCGGGCGTTCGGCCAGATACCGTTCGAGCAGGTCCCTCTTCTCTTGATCTGAAAGCCCACAGACGGTTTGAAAAGCCTCGTCCCAGCCTACACGCGTGTGGGCGAACAATATGCCGGTCAGGACCTTTTTCTCGGCGTCTGAATCCCATTCAACGAGTCTGACTCCCGCCTGGGAATCTTCGGGGGCGGAGCGTGGCGGATGCTGGGCGGCGAATTCGCGAACGCGTTCGTGCTTTCGAGTCAGATACTCCTGATAGCCTCTCGATTTTTCATCTTGCAGCCTCAAAAGTAACGATGGAATTTCCTTGTCCAGTTCCTGCTTGAGCGCGGTCGCAAGCCAGCGTAATTCACCCAAAGGATGCTGTGTCGTCCGGTTGAGGAGGTATTCAAAGGACTGGGCATTGCCTCGGAGTGCCACCTGTCCCAACGTGGCCATCGGAAGCAAGCCGCGCAAAGTATCAAAAGCCTTTTTCTCGAGAATCGAGTCGCTCTCGTCGAAATTGGTTTTGAGCCATTCCTGGAGCGGTTCGAGCAGTGCGACATAGGTATCGAAGAGGCAGTCCATGGTCGATACATAGTCATCGAGGCAGTCCAGTCGTTCCAGATCGGGCCGTGGCACGTAGTACAGGTAACGGCCGCCGACCTTGTTCCCGAAATTGACATAGCGCGTGGATTTTTCGATTGGCTCGAGACCGATCCGTTGATCCTCTACGAATTTCATCGCGACTTGTGAGATGCCCCAGAAGATGACGTGTGTGCCGGTCATCTGCGCAATGGAGTCGTCCCCGTACTGGGAAAGCCATTTTGCGTAAAACTTCTGGGCGCGATGGTTGTCGAGTATGTTTCGAAAACCGTGTTCCCTGAAGAACTGGACTGTCGATTCCAGTTCCCGGGCCAGCGCCTGATCGTCTCCGTCGACGATGGGATAGATGTACTCCTTCAGCAGGACTTCCAATAAAGAACCCCGAGCCCGGCTGGCCCTGGAACAGAGTGCACCGACGATTTCGGGGGGGAGGTTTCTCAGTACCGACACGAGCCCCCCCGCATTCGTCGCGAAGGGGTCGAGGAAATGGAGATCTCGTTCCGACCAACTGTGGGGTGTGAAATCGGGCGCGTACTGTTCGGGACCTCGATCAGAGTTCATGGTATCGGAGCGAACTATAGCAGAGAGAGTGTCAATACAGGACCGGCGTGGGTCGGTTCGAGCGTTCTTTCAAGGTGTGGACAGGCAAGAGGCCTGGCAATCAGGATGATAGCGCCAGACGCCCCTCGCTCGGCCCAGCGCGGTTGACGCGACATGGATGTCCGCCGGGAGAACCAGGGCTCGCTACTTGATCCTGAACACGATGTCGTCGCCCCGGCTCTCAAACTCCGAGCCGGGTTGGTCGGCCGCTGTCTCCAGTATCCGATTCGGACCGGCGGACAGAACCAAAACAGCGATCGTGGGCAACACGGCTGCACTGCCGAGCTCTCTGAAGTGCCTGACGTGTAACTTCCGGACATTGATCATGTATTTGCCGCCCCATGGGTCGGCCTTCGACATCGTGGCGACATAAGGTCCAGACCAGCCCTGTTGTGGATTCGGGAAGGAGCCCTGTTCCCTGTACGCTTCGTTGCCCTCAAAGGTGATGCCGCTATCGAGACTGCGGAGGTCAATTCGATTCCGCAGGAGATGGCCTTCGATCGTATCGTCCGATACGGCTACTTCGTGGCCGAAGACTTCGGCCAGCGAGGCGTAGGTGACCGGTTGGGGCGGTATGTCCCAGGTTTGGGTCAGATCCTCCGGGTAGACCCCGCTTTCAGAAACCAGATTGTTGAAGAATTCATCGTTGGGGCCCACCTGGGTACCAACCTTGAAGACAGGGAAGAACGTGTTGTCCTTGTAGAAGGTGACCACACCCTGAGCGATGGTATTGACTTCGCTCACCGCAGCTTGAATCTTGGAATCGTTGATGGCATCCACGCTACCAGCGATGGCCACCGTTGCCAGCATGGCGCCGAGCGCTATCGTGGCCGACGCTTCAACCAGAGAGGTCGCAACGCCGTCATTATCCTCGAACATTCTGCGAACTACGGATAGAACGTTCATCATCTCACTCCTTTTTTAACAGGTTTTTTTCGCAATTCGGGGTCAACGTCCCTGGAGGGAGTCGAAACGAAATTCTCGATAGTAATGTCGGATGGGGGGAATACCGGCCGGCAGATCACGGTCGGCGAATCTCACGGATTCGATCGATGTGTCGCCTGTCTTTTGCTACACGGACCGGACCGATGTGTCGCTTGTCTTTTGCTATACGGACCGGACCGATGTGTCGCTTGTCTTCAAATAAAGGACACGATGCCATGGTTGCCTTACTCCTGTAGCGGAAACAAACAACCTAGAGAACTAGGCGAATCTTATAGAAGGAAGGTCGTCCGGTCAATTCAAACTGGCAAACAACAGCCGTTTACGGAAACAGGCGTCTGCTGCATCTTCCTACCAGTACCCGATCAGCCGGCCCGCACTGATAGCCGTCAGCCAGCACGCGAGCGATATGCCACCCACGACTGATAGTTGGAACTGTTCGCGCGACGAGAGCTCCCGCGCGTTTCTTTCTTTCCAGGCCGGCAAGAGATTCAGGGCGGCGACATTGATAAGGCCCAGCATGATGGCCGGAAACTTGATGTAGAGAAACGGGTTGCCGATGTACTCCGTCGCGTTGGTCGCGATCAGGCAGAGGCCACTGGCTGCGGCAAGGGTGAAACCAGCTGTCGCGATGGGTACGCTAGGTCTGGCGACATCGGGAAGGGCAACCTGACGCCATGCCCCCAACAATCGGAGGTCGAGAACGAGAAGAGCACCGAACAGTGAAGCCACACCCAGGATGTGGGCGAGGTTAACGATGCCGTAGGTCCATACGCCGGATTCTCTCATGGCGTGGCCCAGAAGGGAGCCTTCAAGCCACGCCATGAATGCGTACAAACTCTCCTCCGGTGCGGTACTAGCCCCAAAACAAGCGCATAACCAGTCCGCCGAGGCCCAGTTCGCGCCGATAGAATTCGAGGCATAGAATCCCGTTCCCGGATGGCCTGTTCCAGGTATCGAGTTTCTGTTGAATCTGTTTCAGTTCAGCCTCGCTGGTGTTGGACGGTTGACAGAAACCGGGACCTCGATCGCCCGGGCTCAGAGTCATGATCGGGTCAACATCGCAGAGGCTGACGCAACACATCCACCCCGCGGAACAAGACCGGCAACCACCGGTTCCAGGCCAGGATCCGGAACAGAATGCGCCGCCCGGTGCGCACGAGTTGGCACGGCACAAGCATGAAAGCGTTCAAGAAGGTTTTGAACTTCATGCGCAGCACGGTTTGCTTCTCAGCCTGATATTTTTGGCCCCAACGTCCGGTTTCGGGAAGCAGCAATGCAAACCACGCTTTCAGTGTCCAGGCCAGTGACGCGATCACCATGTAGGCCCAGTTGCTGGTCTGATCTCCGACCGGCATCCGCAACGCCTGAACGCCGTTCTTCAACTGCTCAATGAGATTCTCCTGATTGCACCGTTGATTGGCACGCATCACAATCTGGTCGGCCGGATCCGAACGGTTGGTAATGTAGAAGAAGTACCGGATGTCGTCAAACAACACCTGCTCTCCTTTGGCCACCGACAGATTCTTCCGCACCACGACGACACGGTAGTCCCGATCGCAGGCTCCGGGTCGATACCGAAACTCGGCCACATCCTCACCCTGCAAGCGGATATTGTCGAAACCGCGCTGCCGAACGATCTCTTCCTTCACGTTGTCGGGACGTTGGCGCGGTTCGGTCGCCACGTCGTATTTCGCGGGCCGTTCCAGGCGCTTCCACTGGCGCGGCTCCAGTTCATCGGCCCGGGCCTTCAGGTTCGCCATCGCGTCAATCCCGAATATGAAACCCACCTGCTGGTCGTCCCATCCGTCCAGATGCCGGGTCTGGCTGAAGTCCGTGTCCCCGCGCAGCAGGATCTGGCGAAACCCCGCATGCCGGCACAATGCGATGGCTTGGTCGAACCGGACCGCGGCTCCTTCATGCGACGGCCGGTTGCCGCTACGATTGACCAGATACAGCGGTTCGGCGGTGTTGGCCAGCGAGATCATCAGCGGGTGATATCCCCACGTCCCGTCGTAGGCCACGTCCATCCCTTGCTTGCATTCCCCCGTGGTTTCGGCCAGTGTCCCGTCCGCGTCCAACACCGCTTCTTCGAAAAACGCCGCCGGTTGCTGTCGCCAGACTCCGAGCCGGACTTGATTGGTTGCCTCCATCAGACACTCCACGTCGTCGGCCTCGAATCTCCGGCAGAAGTCTCCCGCCGTCGTCGGATCCGGAATCCGTTGCGCTCCCAGCGCATCCAGATACACCGCATCGTTGCGCCGCAGTTCGATGTCTTCCAGGCACGTTCCTCCGCTCAAGGCGTTGTAGGCGATGTTCAGCACGTGATCCGACTCGTGATACGGCAGGTGCCGCTTCAACACATGCACGCCCTTGTCGATGGCTTCGATCAGCCCGGTCCGCCGCGCCACCAGTTGCATCGTCCCGATACCACCAACCGATGTGCCCCGCGTCCGCTCTCCCATCTCGTACTGAATGTTGCTCGCCGAAAACATCGGCTCTACCTGATCCGTCCAATGCCGGTCCCCAAGCCGACGTTCGATTCGCCGCTTGCGGTTCCTCATGTTCTTGCGCGTATAATCGTTCATCTGAAATGCCTCCTTTTCCGAAGAATCTGTTCAAGGTTTTTTTCGCACGGAGAGGGGGCATTTCGGGTACTTCCGCTCTTATTGCACTATCATTTCCTCGTCAATCACGCTTGTTCAGGGACTAGCTGCGGTTGGGATAGACGTTGAACGTCTGTCCGTTCCACATCACCCGTTCCGTCTTGACCTCAAACCGGCTCTGGTTGCGGTGGCCGTGCAGCGTGACTTCGGCTCCGACTGGAATGACGTCTTCAGTCAGACCCGCACGGCTGGTGCGGGCTGGAGGCGCCAGAGTGACGTCCCAAACCTGACCGTCAACCATCAGCTGCATTGTTGCGTGGGGTCCCGCAAGGCTTACAGCCCTGTGAACGATGCCCGTGATTTCAAATTCTTCGGTTTCGTTTCCGCCCCAACCGTGATGGGCCCAAGCGGGAGCGGCCAAAAGCGACAGCGCAAGAACGCCGATTCCGATCGTAAAAGAGAATCTTGAACGCATAGTCGAACTCCTTTGATTCGTGACACGAGATTTTGTGGTTGCTCTCCGCGCATACCGCAGTGCCACCCTTGAGGTTACCGGAGTGACGCCGCCAGACCAAAGACTTTCGCACGGGCGGTCTGGGAATTGGTGTTGTCGTTGAGACAAGGTAGTGGAAGAGCTCAGAGTGAAGGGAAACGCGTCCCCGCCAAGGCGGTAAACCTAGGAGACGACAGGGACGCCCCCTTCTACCCCCTGAAATCGGCTAGCCCAGCCTTCAACTTTAGGAATGTTGTCATCGGGGGAATTCCGAATCATGGAAACCGGCACCAGATATGGCCATTACGAGATCCTCGCACTCAAAGGCAAGGGTGGCATGGGTGAAGTGTGGCGTACGCGAGACACCGGGTTCGGGTGTGCAGCGGCGACCAAAGGCTCCATTACATGACGTTCTTCAGTAACGGAACGTGTACTGAAACTTTGCCGATACCTTGCTCTCTTGAGCAATAAATTGATAATCGGCGTCCGGATTCTGAATCCACCCCTGGCTGAAAACAAAGAAAAAGTCATTCCCAGGTCGCAAGGTCCATCGGGCACGGCTCTGCCAGCCGAGATTCAGAGACTTGTTGTCGAATTGAATCAGATTGGAAAACGACAGAGAGGGCGAAGCCGCATAGTTTACCCGCCAGGTTAGGATTCGGGCGACGAAATCGCCTTGAGGCAGCCGGGCAAACGTCTGCCTGGCGTCGAACCTGATCGTGAACCATGGCGGTATTCTGTAGGTTACATCCGTATTAAATTGATCGGCGTGCCCAGACCAATAGGTGCCCGATAGCCATTCCACTCCCAGTTGGAGTCTGCGCTTCGACGCAGTCGTAAAACGATTTCTCCAGCGTGTGAACCGGTATTCGCCGGGCGGGAGGGTGACGCCGGGGTAAATCTCAAATGGTGCAAACAATCGTTCGTACCTAAGTGAGGGCCAAAAAACGGCATGGAGTGCATCACCAGACTTGAAGTGCCAATCGATAGGCCCCTGAACATGAAGGTTCGAGCTTTCTAGCTGTCCCGTATCGAGTCGTGTGAAACGGTTATAGACCACGCCCATGAACATCTGCTGAATACCCAGGAAATCCTCCGGGCGAGGACTGTAGAAACTGCCAATTCTGAGGAGCCGCAAATTGTTACGCCCAACGAAACCTAGCGCGGGCTTGAAATTCTCCTCGACCGTGCGCAAGGTAAACTCCATTTCCACGAGATCGTTCGGATAATCCACCGAGACGCCATAGGACATATCTCGATCGGAAACGCCTTCATTCCGGCTCTTGAGACCGTACGCATTTAAGATCAGATTCTTCGAGTTGTCCAGAAACTGGGAGGTCGCAAGACGCAGGTCTGCACCGAAGGTCTGGCTCGATGCCGGGAGTGCCGGGTTACCGTTCGTAAAAATTCCACCGATGTAGGACTGCTCCAACAAATTCACTTTCATCCGTCCTACAAAAAAGTTTTTTGAGGGAATGCCCGCCAAATCCCGTGTGCGCACGTCGAGCACGCCTATGTCGGTTCGACCGACTTTGCCGGTTAACTTCGTTCCAAAATCGATGGGAACCTCTGTTCCGGAAAGCAGTCCGATCTGGCGGCTGAAAAACGGTATCACTTCAAACTGCGTCGGGGCGCGAAACCCCGGCCTCCTCACGGCAGTATCGGAAAACGCAAAGACACCGGCATCCTCCAGAAAGAATGTTCTCTTTTCTGGAAAGAACAGAGAGAAGCGCGAAAGATTGATTTGGCGCGCGTCCACTTCCGTTTCGCCGAAGTCCGTATTCACGGTCGCCGATAGTTTCAGGTTGGAGGTGAAGTTGTAGAACATGTCGAGTCCCGGCCTGCCGGTGGTCGTATCGTTCCCACTCGCGCTGGTATGGAGCCATCGGCCGGCGGAGAAAGGACGAATATCCAAACCGATGCCTTGTGTGATGCCGTCGAGGTTGGTGATTTCACCGGCTTCCGACACCTGGCGGAACTGCGTTTGCAGGCGCGCTCCGGACCAGCGATCTTCCTCCAGCTTTCGCTGGATTCGCCGAGCGATATTGAATCCCCATACCGTCTCCCCGGGGGGAAAACCCAAGCTCTTGAACGGAATCGCGATTTCGGCAGACCATCCCTGATCCGTGCGTATCGTCCGCACCTCCCAAATAGCGTCCCAGTTCATGTTCGATTGACCGTTTGCGAAGAGTAGACCGTCTACCAGAGCACCAGCCGGATTCGTGGCGAAGTAAAAGGCGTTGCGCTGATCGCGATAGGTATCGAGCACAATCTCGATCCGGTCGTCGGAGCCCAAGTTGGCGTCGCGTGCCATCTGCGTGCCAAGGATCTGATCCGGCTCGGAGTCGTAGCACATGACGCCGATGTATAGATAGTTCGCATCGTGGAGCAGCGTGACTTCCGTCTTCTCCGTCGGTGTTTCGCCGGTTGCCGGTTCCCTCTGGGTCAACTCGCCAATCTTTGGCGCTGTCTCCCATTCACGTTCGTCGAGCAAACCGTCAATCTGAATTTCCGACGCGATCGCCGTGACAATTGCAGACCTGGGCGCTCCTGGCAAACTGCTTTCCTGCCAAGGTGCGGCAGCCAACATTTGTGCCCCGGCAAAGAGCCATATAAGGACAACTCCAGCGGTCCGTATGTTGACAGGGTCGTTGGTGTGGCCGAGTCGAGTGTGGGGCTTCATCATTTAATGTGTGTCGAAACCAACTGAAATCGTAGGGGTAAATCTAACTACAGATGGGCTTTAGAAACAATCAAAGTCTCGACATTAGGTTGGGGCTTCCCTTTTTCTCCCCCCGCGTGCGACACCACGCCGAGCAACTCCCCCGACTCATTTATGATGGGGCCGCCGCTGGTTCCTCCTTCGATGTCTCGTCGGCCTCCAACTTGAAACTCGGCCAGTCGCCTCTTGGCGACAATGAGGATGTGATGTCTCGGTGAGCCAGCGGGACAAACAGAAGTCCCGTTTTTGGACACTGAGAATCGCTTCAATTAGATTTGTTTTTCACTGCGTTGACAGGGTAGAACTCCCAGCTTACAATTTGCACCTCTACAAAAAAGGCCAGCATAGACTTAAGATACTGTGCCCACGGGCGCTGTTCGAGTCGAACACGGACAGTTCGTTTACCGGAGGTCTTAGATGTCTTATCGAGTTCTTATTGCAGGGGCCGTTCTGTCTGTTCTGATCGCATCCGCGTCACCGGCCGTGGTATCTGTCGCCGGCCAGACCCCAGAGGACGCCTTAACAGCGACGTGGCCTCCGCCCCCCACTACCTACACGCCGCCCCGTACGCCATGGGGCGATCCGGACCTGCAGGGCACATGGGACTTTCAGAGCAGGATCCCGATGGAACGACCCGAGCTTTATGAAGGGAAACCGGTTCTGACGGACGAAGAATGGGCTGAATGGGAAGGGGTTAACAGGATTTCGAATTGGAACCAGCAGAACTTCGTAAGAGACCGGAGGACGTCGCTCGTTGTGGATCCTCCGGATGGGAGGATTCCACCGCTGTCGCCCGAAGGGGATGCGAGGGTGGAGGCGTATGAAGCTGTTCGGAATGCGCCTGGACGCGGTCCATACGATTCATGGGAAGACTTCCGCACGATTGGGCGTTGCATCGCGGCACACACGCCACAGGGTCCGATGGGTTACAACAGTGCGGTGCTGTTTATGCAGTCGCCAGGCTGGGTGGTGCTGGTCCGCGAGCGATTAGACACTCGCGTCATCCCGCTTGACGGGCGCCCTCATCTGGATCCAGACGTCCGCCTGTGGAACGGGGACTCTCGTGGCTACTGGGAGGGGAGTACCCTTGTGGTGGAGACGAGGAATTTCACGGACAAGCAGATGGGGACCGGAATAATGAACCCAGCCAGTCGCCAGCCTGTGACCGGATTCTTCCGGGACTTGCCGGCCACCGAGCCCGCGGCTTCAGCCGGACCATCCTTCATTCAAAGGGGAATCACCTTCGGGAATTTTGTTCTGACCGAACGTTTCGTACCCGTTAGCCCGACCCGGATGCACTATTACGCCACGCTCGAGGATCCGACCACGTGGACCCGACCCTGGACCTTCATGCTCCCCTGGGTGAAAGACGACAATTATCAGATACTCGAGTATGCGTGTGTCGAAGGAGAACTCAGCGTTGGCTCGGGCCTGGCCGCCGAGCGTATGAAAGAGGCGAGAGAGAGAGGCCGAAGAAGCCGCGAATGAGGGACGGCAGTGATCGGAGCGGCCTGAAATGCAGTGAGGTCCCCCCAATATCCCCCACAGTAAAAAAGCCCGGCGGAAGTAGCAGAGCTGGCTGATTAAAACTATCCAGAGGAACCACTTAACGCTGCGCTGGCAAAGAATTTCCAGGGTGAGGTCGTAATCCACCGTGCGGAAGAACCTTCCCAGATGGTGATCCACACCGCGGACAAAAATAGATCCAACCAGAAGGCCTATGGCCGCCAGACTCCAAGGCAGGTAGCGTTGGGAAATGTAGGTCTGGGCCTGGATGATCATTTCTTCAATCATGATAGATCCATTCTAAGTTGACGTTCCCCAGTCGACCCTCGCCTCGCTCAATCAGCGGGCCATTCTCGTGCCATCGTACTCCCTTTTCGCCGGTTGTGTTGTCGTGGGCCAACGTTCCGTTGAGTCGCGTTTCCTCTTCGATCTTGGTTTCGATCCTGAAGTGTCCCTGGCTCGCTATTTCCGACCCCTACGACAACGCAGCCTGTTGCACTGTCAAACGATACGTTGTCGAACCGCATGCCCTCCGGATTCGATATTTTTCCGGTGACCAAATCGGCATCGTCATCGACGGCGAATCGAAAAGTGACAGCCTCTCGCACACCGCCGTCGGTTACTCTAATGTCCGGACCGGGTGCCTCTCAGGTTGTTGGTCTGGGCGAATGCGGGGCGTACGGTCAGAAACAGGGATATGGAGATAACGTGTAAGAATCGGACAATCGGGGTTGGATACGTCCTTCTACGATTCTTCCGGTCTGACCAGATCGGAACGGGTCAACCGGATTCGATCAAAGCTGTCCGACGAGATGACGTAGTACCATTCGGCAAAGCGGGCGTTCAATTCCTCGGACCGCTGGCGGCTGGCTTCCTGTCGAGTCTCCCACTCTTCATGGGTGTCCTGTAGTTCCTTGTTGCTGCGATCCGGGTCGGACCATTCGGCTTCGTCCATCCCGAGGTAATCAGTGTTCGCCGGTCGAGGGGGCTCGGGAATCATCGCCGAGTCGAACGACGCAGTCATGAATAAGTAACGATTTTCTCCCGGACCGCTTTCAGCATCGTTGCTCAAATCGTTACCGGCACTAATGGCCTCGCCTTCACCATAAACGACTTCTCCAAATCGCAATGTGTAGACGACTCCGACGCGGTCTCGGACTTCGAGTTCTCCTTCGTTCGAAACCAGTTGCCCGTCGACGGAGAAGTAATAACCTCGGCTCTGAAGCGAGAGCAGGTCGGCCTGCGTGATCTGCAATCCATCGGCAAGCTGGCTTAGGCTATCCGACAACCCGTCCGGTTTGGGTCGGACACCGACAATAGATAAAGTGTCGATCGCGCCCAATAGATCGTTCATTTTGGATGAATCCACTTCTTCGTTGGCAGCCATCTGGTTAGCGATCCAGCTGCTGTCATCCTCGTCCCGATCCAGAATCAACGTGTCCCGGCTGTTCAGGATCCCGGACCTTTCATTGATGGAATAGTCTTTGAGTATGATCTGTCCGATTTCGTTGCGCACCAGCCCCAGCAGATCCTGTTCAATCCAGTCCGAAAATTGTGTCGAGAGATTGAGATCCATCCTGGATACATACACACGCTTTTGATCCGGAAGGCGGACGAATCGGAGGTTGTCCCTGCCTTCCACCGGGTTGCCGACGATCAGATCCGCCAGGACGTTGTTTTGTGCGTCCCGGAGCGTGATGCGCTGGCCACGTCCAGATAGGCTGGTGGACGTCTCATCCAGTGGCCCGATGACACCCAGTGCCTCGTGGTCGGCGACATTGTTAGAGCGGTAATCGTCTTTGACGATCCCGATCAAACCCGCAGCAGTTTCTGCGAGCCTGTCCGCGCCATCGGCCGCGTAGCCGTGGTGGGATGGAATCGTCCAGCGTCCGTTCCTGAAGGTGACCTGAAACGGCCGCGCGGTTGCGGTTTCTCCATCGAATTCGATGACTTCCAATGTCGTTGCGACATTTGGATCCGTGAATTCCGGGAAAAACGTTTCGCCTTGATCCAGGAAATCATCCGGCGTTGTCCGCTGGGGTGCTGTGAGAAGGGCGATCAGCAACAAAACGACGGCAACGCCTCCAAAAGCAGTAGTTTTTTGTGTTTCACTCATGTTTCATTCCTAGATCTCCGAGCCGCAGCAGCTCCTTCGCGTTCCTTTTTCCGCCGCCGCAGAAAGATCAGTACACCAGCAGCGAACACCGGCAGTGGAGGTAATAACACGGCAAAGGTTTTGATATTGTTCTGAATCTGGCGGATCTGGGCTTCCATGTCTTCTTCGCTGGCGTTGATCTTAGATTCTTTCTCGGCTTCGATGTTGGTCTGCAGCACTGCGAAGCGTCGGTTTTCGACTTCCTGGAGGTTGCGGGCCATGATCTGCTTTGTCTGGGCATCCAGATCCGTCCGTTGTGCGACCGCCCCAACCCGATCGCTGAGTGTTTGCTGGGCTTCTTCAAGTGCAAGCTGTGCGTCCGATTCGGCCTGCTCTTCACCGGCCACCCTGTCGTCAAGGAAGCCACGAACCTGCGCCTCAACCCGTTCCAGCGTCCGGTGGCGGGCCCGTTTGCTCCGCAATGAAATGAACGCCGTATCGTCGGTCAGAAGATCCATCGCGTTCAGGAAGAACGTGACATTGTCAAAGCTCAGGTCTGCCGGTGCTTGCTGGCGTATCTGAAAGAACTGTTCGGAGACAAAGTCGATGTCGGCGACAACGATCACGTTGATTTCCCGGGTGTCGGTCGAAGGCTCTGTGGTGTCGCTGGCTGCGTTTTGCTCCCTAACTTCTGCCTCGTCTTCGGGTATGGCTTCGGTGCCGCGAATGTGGGCGGCGAGAACGAAATCGCGCCCGTCAGGCCGGTGTGGCGCGTTCGGGTTAATCTGCATTCCGAATAGAGTCCTCTGGACAATCTGGACGTAGGGAAGCAAACCGGATTGAAAGCCGGTTCGCACGAGCGGATGGAAGTCGAATCCCGAATTCGAAGCTTCGCTGATATGGCCCGGGTAGAGCAGAACCAACTCCTGCAGTTGTGAGCTGCTCAGATTTTCGCGGTCGAACGTTAGTTCGTTCTCGTTACCCGGACCGACAAACACGATCTCCGGGGCCAGATGGGCCAGATCGGGATGCGGGTTGTAGGAGTCCCAAACTATTTCCCCCGAATTCCAGTTGACTCCAAGGGCAGTCAGGAAACCCTGGATGTTTCCCTTTTCTTGCGGCGGCGGGCCCGTATTGCCTGAGAATGGATTCGTATTGCCTCCCTGCTCGGAGGGCGCCAGCCCCACATTGACTATAGGCAGGGGATCCACCAACAGGAGCGCGGGTTTCCCGGTTTCGATATAGGCGCGGACCTGGTCCATTTCCTCCTGTGGCAGCGACGATGGCAGGATCACCAGAATCGCATCGAGATCGTCGTTGATGGGCCCGTCGGGCATGACCGTGACGATCTCGTACTGCTTCCTCAACTCGGCCACGACCGACCACTCCGTCGAGTTCTGCATCGTCTGGAAATCGATTCCACCCATGATTCGCAAACCAGTATCAACGATCCCGACTTTCTTGCGTTCGGTTTGTGCGACCACACGAATGCTGCGGGTCAGTTCGTATTCGGGCGAAAGACCACGATCGAGGAACGGAATGACCTGTTCCCTCGCGCCGGAGGTGAAAGCCACACCGAGAAATACATCAGCAAGGCTCGATCGGGCGCTGGTCAGTGTGGGCACCTGTCGTGGAGTGATTCCGAACTTCTCTCTCGCATCCCTCGCTTCCTGTGTAAACGGTTCCGTTTCTTCGATCAGAACCTGGACGCGGGAACCTGCAATCGAGTCGACTTCACGAAGCAGCCCGATCAAGTTTTCGCGAGCCTGAACATACTGTTCAGGAACTTCCGGGCTCACATAAGCCTGGATAAAGACCGGCCTGTCCTCAGGAATTTCGGCGATGAGACTCCGTGTCTCGTCACTCAGGGAATGGAGTCGTTCGGCGGTGACATCCAGACGGATCGCGCCACGACCGATGACGGTGTTGACAGCCACCACGGCAACGATGAGGGCCGTCGCCCGGAGCGCATGGTGACCCCACATCGGCAGTCCATCGACACGGTGGGGCCAATGACGGCTGTCGAGCAGGAGGACATTGAAGTAGAGAGCCAGTGCACCAAGCGAAAAGAAATACAGAAGTCCAGAAAGGCTTACGATTCCCCGTGCAAAATCCTCAAAATGTCCTCCAACGCTGAGCGGAACGATCCATCGGCTCAGAGACTCGCTGAACGAGATCGCAAGTGGGCCAAATGCCAACACGGCCGAAAACGCTGCTCCTGCAACGAACGCCACGGTCGCGTTCGTTGTAAGAAGCGATGCCAACATGCCGACACCGATCATCGCCGCACCAACCAGCCAGTACCCCATGTAATTGCCGAACATCAATCCCAAGTCCGGGGAGCCCAGCCAGAAGAGAACGAGGACGTTGCTCAGCGAGAGAATCAGCGAGACGCTATATATGGCGAGCACGGCCAGGTACTTTCCGGCCACCACATCCAGACTCGTTGCCGGCAGCGTGAGCAGGAGTTCATCGGTGGACTGCTTCTTTTCCTCCGACCAGACAGCCATCGTCAACGCCGGGATGAAGAACACCAGAAGGTACGGGAATACCATGTTCAGTTGATCGAGATTGGCGAGATTGGCCTGGAAAAACCGGTCTTGCCAGAACGCGCCAGCCGCGCTCAGGAAAATGAACAGCGTAATGACAACGTAGCCGGTGGGATTGGTAAAGTACTTCCACAGGTCCCGCCTGACCAGGGCGAGGATAAAACCTCCGTGAAGCTTGCTGGACATGTTCTGCCTCTCCTTGGTTTACCTAAGCGTTTTTACCCGCCTGATTCGACGGCGCGTCGTTCGGCGGAAGAGTCGTCATCCGGTAGAAAGGTTCTTCGAGTGAACCGTCTTTCTTGAGCTCCTCCAGACCGCCGTCGAAAATCAACCTCCCGTCGTTGATGAACAGCACACGGTCAGCAACGGCGTCGACTTCCTGCAGGATGTGCGTGGATATGAGAATCGTTGTCGTTCGTCCGAGTTCAATGATGTTTTCCCGGAAGATACGCAGTTGGTTGGGGTCCAACCCGACCGTGGGTTCGTCCAGAATCAGGACATCAGGGTCGTGAATCAAGGCCTGTGCCAAGCCGACACGCTGGCGATACCCCTTCGATAGCTTGCCGATCGGTTTGTCGAGCACTGTATCGAGCGAATAGCGTAACGCAACGACGTTGATCCGACGTTCAAGGTCCGGAGAGATCAGCCCCCGCGCTTGCCCGAAAAATCGGAGCAGTTCCAGGGGTGTCATGTCGAGATATAGAGGGCCGTTTTCTGGCAGGTATCCAAGCCGTTGTAAGGCCTCAATCCGACTCGTATGAACATCGTGGCCGGCAATCAATGCGCGTCCTCGGCTAGGAGCCATGTAACCGGTCAGAATCTTCATGGCCGTAGACTTGCCGGCTCCATTAGGACCCAGGAACGCAACAATTTGTCCCCGCGGGATCGTGAACGAAATGTTTTCGATCGCGACGAACGGACCAAAGTATTTCGTCAGCTCCTTGGCCTCGATCATCGGCTGTGTGTCGCTATTTTTTGAACTCGCTGCCATGCGTATGAAGCCTCCCGATATGCCGGAACGAAAGCTACTGCCCGTTCCCTCAATCACTGGTGGCCGATTCCGCCAAGATTTTCATTGCTGACGCCTGAAGGGCCTCGTCCAACAGGTCTTCTTCCTGACACGTGACCGCAGCCAAGTTCGACAGCCGTCGCCAGCTTGCAATCGAACTATCGAAATGGCCTATAGATTCCCCTCTGCACGGATGGGGCAATCATGGATCTTCCGATGCTGCCAGCCTTGGAAACGGATTCGCGCCGAATCCGATCTAGTGCAGCCAGTTGGTTGCGGAGTTGATGAACCTACTGGCATGGCCGAACCCTAAACAGCTCGGAGACGCCGTAATCGTCGAGACCATTGGGCCGCTCTTTAATCACGTCGATAACCTTCTCCTATTTGGTGCAAACCGACTCCTGAGTGTCACCATACTGCCTCCGGGCGCTTCCGCCCATCTTTTCCCTTGGATCCAAGCCTACAATATCTTCCGGTCAGAATTCCATAGAGACAGCGGCGCATGACCTCAAGTGAGGAAGACTCCGAACCCGAATTGCTGTTGCGGAGTGAATTCACCGAGACCAATGTCCAATTATCACCCGACCGAAGTTGGGTGGCGCATCAGTACAATGAATCGGGTCAACCCAAGATCCATGTCCAACGGTTTCGGAAAGTGGACGATGGGCGGTTGAAGGTTTCAAACGCCGGTGGAGTTTTTCCTCTATGGTTAGGTGATGGACAGAAGCTGTTTTACCTGGCAGCCGGACCTGCCCTCCTTATATATATAGCCGTACCTGTTGAGATGGACCCTGCGTTTGACGCCCAAAATCCTCTAGAGCTGTTTAAGTGGCTGTACTTCAAGGCAGATGAGGGTCGGACCTACGACGTGTCTCCAAACGGCCAGCGCTTTCTCGCCATCAATCCGGTTCCTCTTGAAACCGACGCAGATGCCTCGCTTCCGGATCTAGTCCCTGAACAAGCGTGATTGACGAGGAAATGATAGTGCAATAAGAGCGGAAGTACCCGAAATGCCCCCTCTCCGTGCGAAAAAAACCTTGAACAGATTCTTCGGAAAAGGAGGCATTTCAGATGAACGATTATACGCGCAAGAACATGAGGAACCGCAAGCGGCGAATCGAACGTCGGCTTGGGGACCGGCATTGGACGGATCAGGTAGAGCCGATGTTTTCGGCGAGCAACATTCAGTACGAGATGGGAGAGCGGACGCGGGGCACATCGGTTGGTGGTATCGGGACGATGCAACTGGTGGCGCGGCGGACCGGGCTGATCGAAGCCATCGACAAGGGCGTGCATGTGTTGAAGCGGCACCTGCCGTATCACGAGTCGGATCACGTGCTGAACATCGCCTACAACGCCTTGAGCGGAGGAACGTGCCTGGAAGACATCGAACTGCGGCGCAACGATGCGGTGTATCTGGATGCGCTGGGAGCGCAACGGATTCCGGATCCGACGACGGCGGGAGACTTCTGCCGGAGATTCGAGGCCGACGACGTGGAGTGTCTGATGGAGGCAACCAATCAAGTCCGGCTCGGAGTCTGGCGACAGCAACCGGCGGCGTTTTTCGAAGAAGCGGTGTTGGACGCGGACGGGACACTGGCCGAAACCACGGGGGAATGCAAGCAAGGGATGGACGTGGCCTACGACGGGACGTGGGGATATCACCCGCTGATGATCTCGCTGGCCAACACCGCCGAACCGCTGTATCTGGTCAATCGTAGCGGCAACCGGCCGTCGCATGAAGGAGCCGCGGTCCGGTTCGACCAAGCCATCGCATTGTGCCGGCATGCGGGGTTTCGCCAGATCCTGCTGCGCGGGGACACGGACTTCAGCCAGACCCGGCATCTGGACGGATGGGACGACCAGCAGGTGGGTTTCATATTCGGGATTGACGCGATGGCGAACCTGAAGGCCCGGGCCGATGAACTGGAGCCGCGCCAGTGGAAGCGCCTGGAACGGCCCGCGAAATACGACGTGGCGACCGAACCGCGCCAACGTCCCGACAACGTGAAGGAAGAGATCGTTCGGCAGCGCGGTTTCGACAATATCCGCTTGCAGGGTGAGGATGTGGCCGAGTTTCGGTATCGACCCGGAGCCTGCGATCGGGACTACCGTGTCGTCGTGGTGCGGAAGAATCTGTCGGTGGCCAAAGGAGAGCAGGTGTTGTTTGACGACATCCGGTACTTCTTCTACATTACCAACCGTTCGGATCCGGCCGACCAGATTGTGATGCGTGCCAATCAACGGTGCAATCAGGAGAATCTCATTGAGCAGTTGAAGAACGGCGTTCAGGCGTTGCGGATGCCGGTCGGAGATCAGACCAGCAACTGGGCCTACATGGTGATCGCGTCACTGGCCTGGACACTGAAAGCGTGGTTTGCATTGCTGCTTCCCGAAACCGGACGTTGGGGCCAAAAATATCAGGCTGAGAAGCAAACCGTGCTGCGCATGGAGTTCAAAACCTTCTTGAACGCTTTCATGCTTGTGCCGTGCCAACTCGTGCGCACCGGGCGGCGCATTCTGTTCCGGATCCTGGCCTGGAACCGGTGGTTGCCGGTCTTGTTCCGCGGGGTGGATGTGTTGCGTCAGCCTCTGCGATGTTGACCCGATCATGACTCTGAGCCCGGGCGATCGAGGTCCCGGTTTCTGTCAACCGTCCAACACCAGCGAGGCTGAACTGAAACAGATTCAACAGAAACTCGATACCTGGAACAGGCCATCCGGGAACGGGATTCTATGCCTCGAATTCTATCGGCGCGAACTGGGCCTCGGCGGACTGGTTATGCGCTTGTTTTGGGTCTAGTGGGGTGCGACAAAAGTTCCATCGACCAGCCTAGGAGGTTTAAGCCCCGCGCACTGGGACTCTGCCGGGTGATTCCATCACTGCACTCACAAGCGTGCTTGACGTCACCCGCTGTGGGACTCTATTCTGACGTGGCGTCTGTCGTCGCAAAGCAATACCAACGCGGCGAACCTACCTAGGAGCGTCCCGGAGAAATAGTCCGGGGACCTCGGCAGTCACCGACAGCAAAGGGGACAAGTGTCCCATACCGCAATCAGGGCGGACCGCAGTGAGATCCGTCCCGCCGGTTTCGGCGTTCTTCCGATTATCGTCACGTCGCAATACGTGGTTCTTAATTTGGTACGAGGGGTGAACATGAAGTGTTTAATCATCGCGGCCGGGAAAGGCAGTCGGCTACAGCCGAACGGTGATACCAAACCCCTCATTCCAATTTTGGGGGTTCCCCTGATCGAACGTGTCATTCGCTCTTCTCGGAGGGCCGGGGCAGATGAGTTTTTGGTGGTTACCGGATATCACGGCGACCGGATTTGTAGTTTCTTAGATGATCTGAGCGGCCGCTCGGGCATTCCCATCACCTGCATAGTCAACGAGGCTTGGGAGAAGGAGAACGGCCTTTCGGTGCTCAGAGCCCGGGAATGTTTGCATGAACCCTTCCTAATGACGATGGCAGACCATCTGTTTGACCCGTCCATTGCCCGGAAACTGCTGGATCTTTCTGTAGCCGATGGCGAAATCGCGCTCGGTGTGGACCGGAACACTCATAATTCCCTCATCGATCTGGACGATGTCACCCGGGTGAAGACCGTAGGTAGTCAGATCGAAAATATCGGAAAGAGTCTGACGGATTTCAATGGCTTCGACACCGGCATCTTCTTATCCACTCCCGCGATTTTTGGAGCCCTGGAGCGTTGCGCGGAGGAATCCGGCGATACGAGCCTGTCTGGGGCAGTGCAGATTCTCGCTACGGAAGGCCGGGCCAAAGCGGTCGATGTTAGTGGTCGATTTTGGATCGATGTCGATGATCCTAAATCCTTCACCAAAGGTGAACACGCTCTGCTGGCCAACTTACGGGACAAACCCAGCGACGGTCCCGTCTCGCGGTACTTGAACCGACCGCTGTCCGCAAGGCTTTCTCGGCGATTGGTCAACTACAGTGTCACCCCCAATCAAATTTCGCTCTTTTCTTTCCTCTTTTCTGTGCTGGCGGCCAGCTTGTTCGCACTGGGCGGATATCCCGCCCTGGTGATTGGTGGGTTTCTGGCGCAGTTCGCCTCGGTCATCGACGGTTGCGATGGCGAAATTGCGCGGCTCAAGTTCCAGGAGAGCTCTTACGGCGGGTGGTTCGATGCCGTGCTGGACCGCTATGCGGACGCCTTGCTGCTTTTGGGTCTCACCTGGCACGCCTATGCAGCCAGTACAAATAGCCTCGTCCTGCTGATCGGATTTATGGCGATTATCGGTTCCTTCATGGTGAGCTATACGGCGGACAAATACGACGGCCTCATGCAGGACCGCATCCGCCAGGGTAAAGGATTCCGTTTGGGTCGCGATGTCCGGGTCTTGCTAATTCTTCTCGGTGCACTGTTGAACCAGGTTACTTTGACGTTGGTGGTCATTGCTACGGTGATGAACATGGAAACAATACGCCGCCTCGTTATTTGTCGGGACCATGAATAGCATAGAATGTGCTAAGCGAAGAGTCCGTGCGACGATCGCCGGCTCCAAGATCCCGGAAGATCCCCGCCATGCAGAAAACACGCTGGAGTGGCTGTTAAGGCTTGATCCCAAGGCCGGGCAGGCGTTGCAGATCGCCGCTCTCAGTCATGATATTGATCGGGCTATAGAGGACCGAAAAGTGCGGCGCGGCGATTTCGGTGACTATGACGCATTCAAGGCCGCTCATGCACGCAACGGGGCAAGGATTCTGCGAACCATCCTGGACGAATGCGGTGTCGATCAGCCCACCAAGGACGAGGCATGTCGGTTGGTAATACGTCATGAAGTCGGAGGTGATCTGAGTTCGGATCTCCTTAAAGACGCAGATAGTATTTCTTTTTTCGACATCAATGTGCCTTTCTACTACCAACGCGAAGGGTGGGAGGAAACCAAACGACGCTGCATTTGGGGATATCGCCGTCTCTCAGTCCGGGTGAAAGAACTCGCAAATGGCATCACGTTTGAAGATGACACGCTGACACGGTTGTTAGCGGAGGCAATGCGAGAATTTGATCTGAAGGCAAAACCCGGCAGACTGCCCGTTCAAGATCGGAGACCGGGTTGAGGCAGTTCAAGACTAGTTTGAAGAACTGAATGAGCGCGTGCCGGTTCCCTGATTTTGAAGGTCGAGTCCTGAGAAATCATCTTCTCGGACCTTGAGAATTCATTGCCTGCTGTCCCACTCCTTCTATAGACTGCCCCCAGCCTTCTAAACACTGTTCTAGCAGCCCGTAATTATGGAATCAGGCACGAAACTTGCGCACTACGAAATTCTGTCCCCGCTTGGTAAAGGCGGCATGGGAGAAGTGTGGCGTGCGAAGGATACAAAGCTCGGTCGTGAAGTCGCCATCAAGACGTTGCCTGAAGAGTTCGCACAGGATGCGGATCGTCTAGCACGGTTCGAGCGTGAAGCTAAACTCTTAGCGTCGCTGAATCACCCAAACATTGCAGCCATTCACGGTTTTGAAGAAGACAACGGAACACACTTCCTTGTCATGGAGCTTGTTGAAGGCGACACGCTTGCTGATCGGTTGAAACGTGGTGCGATACCTGTAGAGGACTCCCTCAAACTAGCCCTCCAGATTACTGAAGCGTTGGAAGCTGCGCACGAAAAAGGCGTCATCCATAGAGACCTGAAACCAGCCAACATCAAAGTCACGCCCGACGGGAAAGTGAAGGTGTTGGACTTTGGTCTCGCTAAGGCGTTTGCGGGAGATGAATCCGATGTCAGCGTGTCGAATTCACCCACGCTGAGCATGGCTGCGACCCAGCAAGGAATCATATTGGGTACAGCGGCATATATGTCGCCCGAACAGGCACGGGGCGAGACGACGGACAATCGTGCCGACATCTGGGCGTTTGGTTGCGTGTTGTTTGAGACGCTCACTGGGGAAAAGACGTGGACCGGGCGGACTGTCACGGACGTGATTGCGGCGTTGGTCGCCCGTGAGCCTGAATGGAAACGTCTGCCTCCAAACCTGCATCCACGCATTCGGTTTCTTCTGGAACGCTGCTTAGAGAAAGAGTCCAAAGACCGACACCACGGCATTGACGAAGCGCGTTTGGAGATTCAGAAGGCCGTGGCTGAACCGGGTGTCGCATTGACGCAGCCCGTCGCGGGGCTTGCTCAACCGAGACCGCAGTCGAAACTACCGTCGGTTGCTGTATTCGCTGTGGGATTGGTAATCGCTGGTGTTGCCGTCTGGAACTTGAAGCCATCCGACCCACGTCCTGTCAGCCGATCAGAATATGTACTTCCAGAAGTCCGCAACTTTAGACAAACGGCGCGACCAGTCCTTACATTTTCTTCTGATGGCAGCAGATTCGTCTACAACGCAACGGGGGGGCTGTATTTGCGCTCTATTGACGAACTAGAGTCCAGGGTCATTTCCGGAACGGAGGCCACGCTCGACAATCCGACTTTCTCGCCTGACGGTGAATGGTTAGCTTACTGGTCTGTAACGGACACTCAACTGAAGAAGATTGCCACTGTTGGCGGTGCCCCAGTGTCGTTAGCCGAGATTGCGGTCAGACCCTCTGGCATTAGTTGGGATGTGGATGATGCGATCTTGTACGGCGGGTCAGAAGGGATCATGCGTGTGTCTGCGAACGGGGGAGAGCCAGAACTGCTCATTCCGAATTTGGATGAAGGGCCCATTGTTGTGTATCCACACCTTCTACCCGATGAAAATGCCGTCCTTTTCGGGATCGCCGCTGGGCAGGTTGGGGTGCAATCACTCGATTCAGAAGAACCGCAGTTATTGTTCCCAGGAGAGCACCCTCGATATGTTTCCACAGGGCATATCATCTATTTCCAAGGGGGTGCGCTTTTCGCCCTTCCGTTTGACCTAGGGGCGCTGGAGGTAACGGGTGGGCCAGTTCCCCTAGTCGAAGGGGTTCGGGGGGGACCGCCGCAATATGCAGTGTCCGAATCGGGATCGCTTATCTACGTCCCAGGGGCAGGATCAGACGCTGTTGCCAATGCGGTTCTTGCATGGGTGGATCGAAACGGAGCGCGGGAACCACTCCCCGTCCCGCCACGGCCTTATCGCCAACCGCAAATATCGCCCGACGGGACGCGCCTGGCGGTTGAAGCCGTCGACGCCAGTGGCGACAGCGACATCTGGGTTTACGATCTCGACGGTAGCACGCAGATGAGACAAATGACGGGAGAAGGGGAACAACAGTCATCCCATCTGGACTCCTGATGGTGAACGATTGACGTTTGCCTCGGATCGGGACGGCCAGGTAAGAATCTACTGGCAACTGGCCGACCTCAGTGGCGTCGCGGAGCCGCTGACCGAGCCCGAAGAAGGGCTGGAGCCAAGGCCGGACTCATGGGCCACCGATGGTCAGACTCTTGCGTTCACAAGGGGATCATCAATTGCCAGCGAGGGCGTATGGATATTTTCCCTCGATGATGGTGCCGTCACGGAAGTTTTCGCGGGGGGGAGCGTTCATCCTGGTTATTCTAATGCTGGTAGTCCTGCTTTTTCGCCGGACGGGCGATGGCTGGTGTATCGCAGGAACGTGGACGGCGAAGGCGGACAACTCTTTATGGAGCCGTTTCCAACCACGGGGACCGAATTCAGACTGACCCAGGACGGCGGGTCCGCTCCCATGTGGTCCCGTGACGGGCGGGAACTCTTCTACCGGCGGAATGCTCAGACGATTGCTGGGCTTGCAGCAGGAGCGCGGTCCCCGAACTTAATGGCTGTGGACATCTCACTCGAAGGCACACCGGAGTGGGGCAACCAGCGCGTCCTGCCGATTGAGAGTTTCCTGGTCTTCCAGGGTTCTGTGGACTACGACATCACTCCTAACGGCGAGCGATTCATCATGGTCTTCCCCTCAGACCAGACCGAATCCGGCGAACCTGCCCGCCC
>CAXWPJ010000010.1:0-572437 GCA_963664115.2 Terriglobia bacterium
CAATCGAAAGGAAAGGCCAGCCATAATTGGCGCCGGATTCAAGAATGTTCACTTCGTCCCCGTGCTCATTAATCCAAACTTCGCCCGTATCAGGATGCACGGCCATTCCGTGAAGGTTGCGATGCCCGCTCGTGAAGATTTCCGGCCTGTAACCCTCCATTCCGACAAACGGATTGTCGTCCGGTACGGTCCCGTCGTCGTGGAGCCGCAGAACCTTGCCAGCGTGACTACTCATATCCTGAGCGAGTTCGGGAACGCCCCGGTCACTGATCGCCACATAGAGGGTACCGTCGGGTACGAACACGATGCGCGCTGAGAGATGCCCGCGTTGATCCGTCGACGCATCGGCAACAAAAACGTCCTCTATATCGCCGAACGCCTCTCCGTCAAACACACCCCGGGCCACGGCCATGGTCGCGCCAGGTTCACCCGTCTTGTTGTAGATGAAATAGATCCATCCGTTTTCGGAAAAGTCAGGGTGGAGGACAAGGTCCGTCAATCCACCCGATCCTGCCCCGGCTCCTTCACTGGAATGTATACCGGTAACCGTGCCCACTGGTTCGGGGCCGAGGACACCATCACGGATCAGACGCACCTGGCCGTTGAGCTGAGTGAACAGCATCCCGCCATCGGGCAAGAAGGCCATCGAATGCGGGAATGACATGCCCTCAGCGATGGTCACAACACGAATCCGGTGCTCCATGGTTTCAAATACCGGCCCCACCCCTTCAGCGGCATCGACGGCGGAATTTTCCGAAACCACATCTGCAGGTGTGCAGCCCGCAACGAGCACTAGACACACCAGGACAAGGCACAGTCCCGAACGACAACACATCGGGGCGATCGGACGTTTCATAGCGGGCTCCTTGCTGGTAAACAGTGCGACTTCACCGAGGTTCAGTCCGTTTCCGACGGCTCTGGGAACCGCGGTGGCCGCACACTACCAAATCGGCGATTTGTAACGCTATGCGGGTTCAGGCGAGGAATATATCACGGTGAATTGGAGGGGGACAGTAACAAAGTCATCGGTGGACCTGTCCTCTCAATGTGGTGAAGATATAGGGACGCATGAGAGTGCCCGTCGACTGCGTCACCTTACACGTGCCACCTTTTTTGCCTGGCTCTGGCAGCACGTGGTATTCTTCGCAACCAACCGGCACAAAACTATCCTCAGTTTCAAACGAATTCAGACGGAGCAATCGGCTATGGAACCTAACAAGACGAGCGACTATCCCCAGGAACTCTGGTATGCGCTGGAGGACTACAACCACGGGCTGATTTCCCGCCGCAAATTCATCGAGCGCGCCCGCAATATAACGGTCGGCGGTCTGGCCGGCATAGCGCTTTTGGAAAGCCTGAGCCCGAACTATGCGTGGGGACAGCAGGTGCCCACCGACGACAGTCGCGTCACGACCGAATACGCGACGGCCCCTTCACCCGAGGGCAATGGGTCCATCCGGGGTTATCTGGCGCGTCCAGCCAATGCCACCGGGAGGCTCCCCGGCGTCATTGTCATCCATGGCGCCAGCAGCCTCAATCCTCATATCGAGGATATTGCCCGGCGTCTGGCGACTGAAAACTTCATGGCGTTCGCTCCCGATGGCGCGACCTCTGTAGGCGGCAACGCCGGAGGTGACACTCGAAGCGGCGAAGAACTGCTACGCCAGGTCGATCCTGCAAAGATGGAGGAAGACTTCGTAGCTGCGACGAACTGGCTGATGTCCCGTGACGACTGCACCGGGAAGGTGGCGGTAGCTGGTTTCTGCTTCGGTGGAGGGATGACCAACACTCTTGCCGTGAGAATGCCCGATCTGACCGCGGCTGTTCCCTTCTACGGCCGTGCCCCCGAAACGGCCGATGTCTCAAAGATCCGCGCGGCGGTTCTGGTGCATCACGCCGAACTCGATGAACGTCTTCTCGCCGGTTGGCCCGCTTATGAAGAAGCGCTCAAAGCCAATAACGTCCAATACGAAGGTTACATCTACGCAGAGGCCAACCACGCCTTCTTTAACGACTCGGGACGCCGTTACGGTGAAGCCGCTGCAAAACTCGCCTGGGAGCGCACCCTCACCTTCTTAAACTCCCATCTAAGGTAGGGCGGCCCCTCAGTCCCGATGCCGCAAGTGCAACGCGCCCCAGCATTGAACACGAACTTTGCCGGGGCGCATCGGACGGGACACCTCCAGATTCACCCTGCTGGCTCGATCCGCAAGATTCGACCCGCCGCAGCGTCTTCAGTTTCAGTAGTAAAGCGCCCTCCGGTGGGTGCATCCGTAGCGAAGTAGATCAATCCGTCCGGGCCCTGCCGCACATCCTTCACCCGTCCTCCGATATCAGTAAAGACCGGTTCGCTATCGGCCGATCCGTCTTCTTTGATAAAGACACGGCGCAGTTGCTCGGTGCGAAGACCGCCCACGAACAAATCCCCTTGCCATTCGGGAAATCTATCCCCGGTGTAGAAGGTGATGCCCGCAATATTGAGGACCGGAAACCACGAGATAATGGGCGCGGTCAATTCGGTTCCTTCGGGAGCCTCGAGGACAGGCTCACCTTCACCGGAAGAAACGAAGGGCCAACCGTAGTTGGCTCCGGGTTGCAGCATATTGACCTCGTCGCCATGCTCCACGGTATAGGGCGCTCCAGTCTCAGGATGAAAGGCAACTCCATGCAGGTTGCGATGCCCGAGGGTGAAAATCTCCGGGCGGTACCCGGACTGGCCGACAAAAGGATTGTCATCTGGGACGCTCCCGTCGTCACGAATGCGCATGACCTTGCCGATATGGTCACCTATGTCCTGCGATTGCTCGGGCAGATTCACATCGCTGACCGTCAGGTAGAGCGTGTTGTCGGGACCGAAACCGATGCGTGAAGAAAGGTGCCCGCGCGTGGTCGACAGCGCATCGGCCACGAAGATATCGGTCACTTCTCCCAATTCGGAACCATCGAACCGGCCACGGCCGATGGCTGTCGTGACACCCCCTTCAATGGGCTTCGTATACGTAAAATAGACCCAATTGTTTTCTGCGAAATCAGGATGCAGCGCAATATCCATAAATCCGCCGCCTGTGCCCGCCTGCACTTCAGGAACGCCGGCGATCGGTTCGGGAACAAGCACGCCGTCGCGAATGAGGCGCAACTGCCCATCCTGCTCGGTCACAAGTATCCCGCCATCAGGCAGAAACGCGAAGCAATATGGATGGCTCAAGCCCTCGGCGACGGTCACGACCCGAACCTCGTAGTCTGAGGTACTAAATACCTGCACTCCATCGTCGGCTGTGGCGGCAGATGAACTCTCGGAGACGGGAACCTCGGATGCGCAGGCGGAAACAATCGTCAGAATCAGGACAGCAATGAATCCGGCGCCGGAGGCGCGCTTGGGTAACGATGAATGAAGCATTAGGGACTCCTTGTGAAAATACAAATAGTGGCCGCCTGTTTTCTGATCCAGCCTCTCGGCGCAGTCTCCGACCGGCAGCGCACCATCGTTTTCTAAGGGATGCGCCCTTCTAGCGACCGAACAAAATGGCACCGCTTGGACGTGGCCCGCAATGTCTCGGCTCCACACAGCGGAAACAACATCGTCAGCATACAGCCCTTCAAACCATAAGCTATCGGATTTATCCCGCATCTTCCGATACCGAGACAGATCGGTTTCAAGTACGACATTTCGAGAAGCCACTCGATTTCAGATTTTTTGAAAACTCAAGTGCATCCATTGAGAATTAAAAACTTGATGGATTGGAACCACAATTGTATCCATTTGCCCCTCCCTTCCATGCCTCACAAAAGGCACCTAGATCACACGGGTCATATAAGATACCGAGATTCATCGGAAGGATTGGCACAAGGATCGGCGCGAGAGAACGCTGTCGTTTTGATACCGACCTCGAAAGGTAAAGTTGGGACTGGCGGGAGCGTTGCCTGACGAGATACCCGCTAGTCCCAAAACAAGCGCATAACCAGTCCGCCGAGGCCCAGTTCGCGCCGATAGAATTCGAGGCATAGAATCCCGTTCCCGGATGGCCTGTTCCAGGTATCGAGTTTCTGTTGAATCTGTTTCAGTTCAGCCTCGCTGGTGTTGGACGGTTGACAGAAACCGGGACCTCGATCGCCCGGGCTCAGAGTCATGATCGGGTCAACATCGCAGAGGCTGACGCAACACATCCACCCCGCGGAACAAGACCGGCAACCACCGGTTCCAGGCCAGGATCCGGAACAGAATGCGCCGCCCGGTGCGCACGAGTTGGCACGGCACAAGCATGAAAGCGTTCAAGAAGGTTTTGAACTCCATGCGCAGCACGGTTTGCTTCTCAGCCTGATATTTTTGGCCCCAACGTCCGGTTTCGGGAAGCAGCAATGCAAACCACGCTTTCAGTGTCCAGGCCAGTGACGCGATCACCATGTAGGCCCAGTTGCTGGTCTGATCTCCGACCGGCATCCGCAACGCCTGAACGCCGTTCTTCAACTGCTCAATGAGATTCTCCTGATTGCACCGTTGATTGGCACGCATCACAATCTGGTCGGCCGGATCCGAACGGTTGGTAATGTAGAAGAAGTACCGGATGTCGTCAAACAACACCTGCTCTCCTTTGGCCACCGACAGATTCTTCCGCACCACGACGACACGGTAGTCCCGATCGCAGGCTCCGGGTCGATACCGAAACTCGGCCACATCCTCACCCTGCAAGCGGATATTGTCGAAACCGCGCTGCCGAACGATCTCTTCCTTCACGTTGTCGGGACGTTGGCGCGGTTCGGTCGCCACGTCGTATTTCGCGGGCCGTTCCAGGCGCTTCCACTGGCGCGGCTCCAGTTCATCGGCCCGGGCCTTCAGGTTCGCCATCGCGTCAATCCCGAATATGAAACCCACCTGCTGGTCGTCCCATCCGTCCAGATGCCGGGTCTGGCTGAAGTCCGTGTCCCCGCGCAGCAGGATCTGGCGAAACCCCGCATGCCGGCACAATGCGATGGCTTGGTCGAACCGGACCGCGGCTCCTTCATGCGACGGCCGGTTGCCGCTACGATTGACCAGATACAGCGGTTCGGCGGTGTTGGCCAGCGAGATCATCAGCGGGTGATATCCCCACGTCCCGTCGTAGGCCACGTCCATCCCTTGCTTGCATTCCCCCGTGGTTTCGGCCAGTGTCCCGTCCGCGTCCAACACCGCTTCTTCGAAAAACGCCGCCGGTTGCTGTCGCCAGACTCCGAGCCGGACTTGATTGGTTGCCTCCATCAGACACTCCACGTCGTCGGCCTCGAATCTCCGGCAGAAGTCTCCCGCCGTCGTCGGATCCGGAATCCGTTGCGCTCCCAGCGCATCCAGATACACCGCATCGTTGCGCCGCAGTTCGATGTCTTCCAGGCACGTTCCTCCGCTCAAGGCGTTGTAGGCGATGTTCAGCACGTGATCCGACTCGTGATACGGCAGGTGCCGCTTCAACACATGCACGCCCTTGTCGATGGCTTCGATCAGCCCGGTCCGCCGCGCCACCAGTTGCATCGTCCCGATACCACCAACCGATGTGCCCCGCGTCCGCTCTCCCATCTCGTACTGAATGTTGCTCGCCGAAAACATCGGCTCTACCTGATCCGTCCAATGCCGGTCCCCAAGCCGACGTTCGATTCGCCGCTTGCGGTTCCTCATGTTCTTGCGCGTATAATCGTTCATCTGAAATGCCTCCTTTTCCGAAGAATCTGTTCAAGGTTTTTTTCGCACGGAGAGGGGGCATTTCGGGTACTTCCGCTCTTATTGCACTATCATTTCCTCGTCAATCACGCTTGTTCAGGGGCTAGTATACTGTTGGAATATGTTCAGAAATCTCGAATTCATTCACATCTATCATGCGAACGCGCACGCCCCGGTCTCGGATTCGCGGCCGGTCGCATGCCCTTCGCGCACCGCAAATAAAGGGGAACAAATGAAGAGCAGATCGAGACAATCGATTCTTGTTGCTGCAGGAACGGTCGTCACTTGCCTGCTGGGCGTTGGGTTCGCCCCCGCTCAGGCTCAACCAGCCCAAACACCCCAGATGGCGGAAGACGTCTTCCTCAATGTCCCGGCCCTCAGTGGGATTCCCGTAGACGAATTCATGGATACGATGGGGATGATCGCCGCGTCGCTAAGCGTAACCTGCTCGGATTGCCATGTCACCATCACGGGTGGCTGGGAAGAGTTTGCCCAAGAAACTCCGCTGAAGCGGACTGCCCGCTCGATGATTGAAATGGTGAACCGGATCAACACGAACGAATTCGGGGGACTGCCTTTCGTAACTTGCTACACCTGCCATCGCGGAAACCAACGCCCGCACGTCGTGCCCGATCTGGCGATCCAATACAATGTCCCTCCCGAAGACCCACATGACATCTTTTTTCCTACACAGCCGATTCCGGGAATGGCTTCCGCCGATCAGGTTTTCGACAAGTACATCCAGGCGGTAGGCGGTGCGGAGCAGTCGGCCAGCCTCACCAGCTTTGTCGCCACTGGCACCTACCGGGATACGACACAGAACTGCAGCCAGTCCCGATAGAAGTCTATTCCAACGCTCCCGATCAGCGGACGACGATTGTCCACGTACCCTATGGAGACAGTGTCAGGACTTTCGACGGCCGCGATGGTTGGATCGCAGCTCCAGACAGAGCGCTGCCGTTGCTGCCGTTGACCGGAGGAAATCTGGAAGGCGCGAGGACAGAGGCGATCGTATCTTTTCCATCCGAAATCCAACAAGCCTTCAGCCAATGGAAAGTCGGCTTCCCGACCTTCATCGACGACCGCGAAGTCCAGGTGATCCAGGGTACAAACCCCGGACAGGGGCAGGTCAACTTGTACTTCGACGACGAATCCGGCCTGCTGGTTCGACTGGTGCGCTATACCGAAACGAAGATCGGCACCGTTCCCACACAGGTCGACTACGCGGATTATCGGGACGTGTCCGGGGTCCTGATGCCCTTTCACTCAATCGTGACCTGGACGAACGGACAGGCCACCATCGAATTCGAGGAGATTCAGCCCAACGTTCCGATTGACGCGGCACGATTTGCGACACCGGCCCCGTCCCCTCCACCCATATTCTAGTAGCCCGGCCCGCGCCCAGCCGGGTTCGAGAGCAATCGAGCAGCGCCTGCGGTATGGAAACCGGGGCGCGGCGGCTAAGGTTGATCTCCTGGCTCAAGTCGACTAGGATTCCTCCAACTCCCAACCGTCTACCGGCAAATTTTAGGGTTGCTGGCTCTGACCCCGGACGCGCCTAGCGCGGGTCAGGTATTGCGGAGGGAGACAGAACCACGATCCCAGGCAATGGTTGGATCAAGATCGAACCAGGGATGAAATCGGTAAGTTTTGGAATCACATCCTGCTGAGGGAGGGTTGCACAATCCGATGCCTATCGTAGGAAAACCGAGCCGAGTGAATACGCTTTTACGAGTGGGGGCCGCCACCTTCTGTGTGGTTGTCCTGGGGGTTGGGGTCTTCTCCCTGATGTCCCCGGGGCCAGGCAGCCAGGCTGATGGCCCAGAAACCGTGCGCTTGATCGCCATCGACGCCTACTCCCCGGCGGCTCTTTGGGTGCAAGTTTTCGAGGACTACTTCATCCCCGAAGTGGATAGTCGCCTTGCTGAGACCGGGAACTACCGTGTGGACTGGACCACAGCTTTCAGCGGTACCCTGGCCAAAACCGGAGGAGTGCTGGAAGCGCTGCAGTATGGGCTCGCCGATATCGGCATCGTTACCACCCCGTTTCATCCCGACAAGGTGCCCTTTTATAACCTTAGCTATGTCACGCCTTTGGTGAGTGCCGACATCGGCCTGGTGGCCCGAACTGTGAGCGAACTGGCTGATCGCTACCCGCAGATCAAAGAAATCTGGTCCGACTACAACCAAGTCTATCTCACCACAGCGGGCGCTATTGACACGTATCAGCTGGTAACGTCTCGGCCGCATACATCCCTGGACGCCTATCGCGGTCAAAGAATCGGTGGCGTCGGGTTAAATCTACGCTATCTGGAAGGACTCGGTGTCGCTGGGGTGACCACCAACCTGGGGGACTTCTACAACAACGTTGCCACCGGGCTTGTGGATGGTGTCGTCGTTTGGGCTGAAGCCGCCGTTTCTTACAAGCTCTTTGAGGTTGCCCCTTATCTCGTGGACGTCCGGTTGGGAGCGGTAACCTCCAAGGTGCTTACGATAAACGAACGCACCTGGCGCCAGCTGCCCGGCGAGGTTCAGGACGTCCTGATGGACACCGCCAATGACTATCGAGATGAGCTGGCTCGAGTCACCACACAAGTCGCTGCGGAAAGCCTGGAAACCTATCAGCGCATGGGCGGAACCGTCGTGACACTGACAGCCGAGGAGCGGGCGGGATGGGCCGCCTCCATGCCCAACCTCGCCGAGATCTGGACGGCGGATCTGGAGCAAAGAGGACTGCCTGGAAGACGGATTCTGGAAGATTACATGGACATCATGCGCGCCAACGACCAGCCCATCGTACGCCAATGGGATCGCGAGTAGGCCGCCTTGAGTCCTCCTGAAACCGAGCCACACAATAGAGACATCTCTCTCCTGAAACGAGCCTTCGCCGGGACCCTCTCCGGACTCAACAGCTTGGGTACGGCGTGGATTCTGGGCTTGATGGTTCTGATCAATGTCGATGTCGGGGCCCGATATCTGTTTAGTGCCCCCATCAACGGCGTTACAGAGTTCGTGGAGCTCTCCATTGTCGGTATCGTGTTTCTGCAACTTGGCGACGCCGTCAAGGCCGGCAGACTCACCCGCTCCGACGGCCTATATTCCATGCTGCTGACGCGGCGCCCCAAGCTAGGCCATGCCCTGGGCTTGGCTTTTGAACTCTCCGGCGTCCTCTTCGTAGGACTCATATTGTACGGTGGCGTCCCCCTCTTGATCGAGACCTACCAACGCGGCTATTTCGCGGGCAACCAAGGTTTGTTCGTCTTTCCCTTGTGGCCGGTGCGCTTGATATTGGTGGTGGGCTGTTTCGTGGTGGCCGTTCAGTTCCTGATATTTGCCTGGCAACATGTCGCGGTCCTCGTCAGCAGCAAAGAGTCCGAATGAGTGGATTAGAAATTGGAATCTTCTCGGTGCTGGCAATCCTGGTGCTGATCTATTCGGGCCTGTACGTCCCGGTGGCCTTGGGCCTGGTCTCCTTCATCGGCGTGTGGCTGCTGCGGGGCACTCTGGAAGCGCCCGTTTATCTGCTGACCCTCTCTGCCGCCAACAGCATCGAGGATTATGTCTTCGGCGTAATTCCGCTATTCGTATTAATGGGTTTGTTAGTCAGCCAGAGCGAGGTAGGTCGAGACATTTACGAAGTCGCCAACGTTGCCTTGCGCCGGCTGCGAGGGGGTTTAGGGGTCGCAACAGTTGCGGCCAACGCCGCTTTTGCCGCCATCACTGGCGTCAGCATAGCCTCAGCGGCAGTATTCACAAGACTGTCGGTGCCGGAGATGATGCGCTTCGGATACCGGCCACGCTTCGCTGTTGGTGTCGTCGCCGGAAGTTCGGTGCTGGGGATGTTGATTCCGCCAAGCGTCATGCTCATCATCTACGCCCTCATCGCCGAACAATCCGTCGCAGATCTTTTCACCGCAGGCATCGTGCCTGGCCTGTTGCTCTCGCTGGCCTACTCGGTAGCCATTGTCTTCATGGCATATGTGTTCCCGGACTACGTGGGCGGGCCGGACGCCAGTGAACGAGCGGCCCTCATGCAGAGGACCATGGGCTTGATGGAAATGACAAAAAAACTGTCGCCAGTGGTGGTGCTCATCGCGTTGGTGCTTGGCGGAATTTATGGAGGACTCTTCACGCCCACGGAAGCTGGCGCCGTGGGGGCTTTGGGCGCCCTGGTCACCGCCCTGATCAGGCGCAAACTGGACCGCGGACGCTTGTGGGCCGTCGCGGTGGAAACGGGGCACATCACGGCGTCGATCCTGTTTCTCATCGTGTCCGCGACCATGTACAGCCGCATGCTGGCCATGTCGGGTCTGCCCAACGATCTGGGTGTATGGATCGCACAGGCGGACCTCGGGCTCTATGGCATCCTGACCATTTATGTACTCCTGCTCATCGTTATGGGCACCGTCTTAGATACCACGTCCATCATCCTGGTCATGGTGCCCCTGTTCATTCCCGTCCTTGCCCCGTTCGGGATTAACCTCGTCTGGTTTGGCATCGTCACCATCGTCGGAGCTGAAATCGGCCTGCTGACGCCGCCCTTGGGCATCGCCTGCTACGTCATCAAGTCAACTCTTGCGGATGATCGAATCAGCCTCTACGACATATTCGCGGGGGCGCTGCCTTTCGCCGCGATAATGCTGCTGGTCCTGATCCTGCTCATCGTCTTTCCATCGCTCAGTCTCGTCCTCGTGTGACATTTAATGGATCTTCTTGGGCGCGCGGGCAGGATGAAGCGCCATTGCGAGAATGCGTCAGATGGCGGTCGGCGAAGAGAGGCCCACCGGGGCAAACACCGAATATGGCTTCGTTGCTAGGGAGCCAACTCCCGATTTCCAGAACCGTAGTGATACGGGTCCCTGTTGTTGTCCTCGCAGATTACTTCGAGCATATCGAATTCCTGGCGCTCCAAGTCGAAGGATATGGACCAGGGTTCGGTAAAGAAGACGGGATCCTCGTAGGTCTCTGTATAGGCGATCGTGTCCAGACCTGTTTTCTCGAAAATCTGTGTAAAGCGTAATTGTTCGCTATGCTGCAAACCTGCGGTGAACAGCCAGCTTCTGTCGTCGAGCCCAATGGTTTCGACCACAAACCTGTTGCCCTCATATCGTCCAATTGAACTGCCCCACCACGTGATGTCCAAAGGTTCCGGATGATCACGCCCGTCTGTGAAAACCCTATGGTACTGGTGTTCGAGTTCGAACAAGAACGTGACCAAACCCTCCGTTTGGATTATCTGAAAGTACATTGGAGAATGAAAAACCCGAACCGTCGCACGCGGCTGGCAAAAGCCGCCCGGGTCCTGGGTCAAATCCTTGTTTTCCCACCGCTCCAAACCATAGGGCGTAAACGGTGGCAGCTCGCCTCCCAACGCCCGTCGGACAGCATCCTCGAACAGGATATCCGGACCGGTCCAAATCCCGTTGAGGTTGGGCGTGCCCTCCCCGGGGGCGGGACTAACTAGTGGTGGAGGAATCTCGACGTTTTGTCCGGCCGCTGAACCGGGGACCCACCCGAGACCCGCGAAGAGAGCCGACACCAGGAAAAACGAAACGGAAATATGGATTTTCACGGGACTCCCCTTCACTGCGTCAGTTGCTCTCGGCTTCGCCGGCGAATATCTGCGTGCCATCCGCAAGCGTAACACTCTGGGTATTGACGACGTTCTCGCAGCACCTTGCGCGAATCGCCTCGACACGGACGCGATCACCAGGCTCCAAGGAATCTCTCTTCCAGCCACGCCTGGCCAGCGAGTTCGGATTGGCGGCTTCAATCTCCCAATGCACGTCATTGCCCTCGGCGTCTGTGGAATCGACGTAGAGCCAGACGTGGGGGTTCCTCCACTGGACCCTCGTGACAACACCTTCAAAGGTAACCGGCATGTCACGGTCAAAGTTCCCGGCAACAGAATGATGGGCAAGCGAGGTCGCCGGTAGCACGGCCACAGCCAGAAAGGCACCCGCAAAACAACTGGCGAAACGGTTTTTCGTCACAAAACCTCCACAAACGGTCGACGTGTGAGGCACTTTATCCGAATACGAAGGAAGCAATCAAGGAAATCGAGAGCTTGGAATAGACTGAGGTGACGAGATCGTGGCACCTGTGCAGGTGTCGCGGGGGCTTTCCAAATAGACCACACCTATAGTTGGACAGACCCCACCCCCATTCCCCGGTTTTTGTTGGGCTGTGCCCCGAGAAGTGGCAAACTAGCGTTCGGCTCAGAAGACGAAACCGGACCCAGCAATTTCTCACTGCGCTACTTGTGAACCAGGAGGTCTCTCATGCGTCGCCGATTCAAAACATTAATTCTCGTTGGCGTTCTTGCGACGTTGCCGGCCGGGTGCGGGGAAGCGGAGCCACCGGCCGCATCCGACGCGTTCGCGATCGCGAACGTGACCGTCATCGACGTCCGGGCCGGCACGCGCACAGCAAACCAAACTGTAGTGATCAGTGGCACGCAGATCACTGCGGCCGGAACGTCCGATAGCGTACCCGTGCCGACGGGCGCACGCGTTGTCGATGGAAGCGGCCAGTTCCTCATCCCGGGCGTCTGGGATATGCACGTTCACGCCTTACGCGCCGCCGAGCGGGCTCTGCCGCTCGCCGTTGCGACTGGCTTGACCGGCGTGCGCGACATGGGATCCACGTTGGCGCAGGTTCCGGAAACACGAGAAGCGATCGCCAACGGGCTCATTTCGCCGCGGCTGATAATTGCAGGCGAGGGCTTGGAAGGCGTTCCCGGCGGCTTCCCCGGTCTCCCCCCGAACACGGTGCTCGCGACGCCGGATGAGGGCCGAGAGATGGTCCGACAACTGGCAGAGTTAGAAGTGGATTTCCTGAAGGCGCACACCAGGCTCAATCGAGACACCTTTTACGCCATTCTCGATGAGGCGGAACTCTTCGGGATACCTGTTGATGGGCACTTGCAGCCAGGGATTGACATCATCGAAGCATCCGACGCCGGACAACGAACCATCGAACACTTGAACGGTTTACAAATGGCATGCGCCGCCGATCCGGCCACGCTGGATTCGGAGGAACCCGATGCCGCCCCCATCGAGCTCGACCCGGCCAGGTGTGAGGCAACCATCCGTCATCTGGTGGAAAACGGTACCTGGGTGACACCAACAATCGGCGGCCCTGGAAGGACCGGCGGCGCCGGAGGCGGCAATCTCCGAACACGCCAGTTCAATTTGACAATTACTCGATTGGCGGCCGAGGGCGGGTTGAGACTGTTGGCCGGGACCGATTGGCCCGGTCCCGGCTACAGCGTTGGCAACTACTCGGGCGTCGACAATCGCGGCCTGATGGATGAACTCGCGGGACTCGTTGAAGCGGGACTGACCCCACAACAAGCGCTCGTCACCGCTACAGTGAACCCGGCCATTCTTCTTGGGATGGAGGATGTCCTCGGCAGCGTCGAAGCGGGCAAGTTTGCCGATCTCCTCCTGCTGGAGGCCGACCCGCTCGTCGATATCGCAAACATGAAGCGCATCGCGGCAGTCGTCGTGAACGGCTGGTACATTGACGCTGCCGAACAGCAGAGGATGCTCGACGCCGAGATGGCCGCCCGGGAACAAGAGAACAACGAGCAATAGCGTCCTCGGTTAGAAGTTGGGTGCTTAACGGTTCCGTGCTGATCCAATACGATCATCTTCTTACTCCGAACGCACGGGCTCGCGGCGGCGCCCACACCGGCCAAGCAGTGCGGGTGGCTAGAAATTGAACAGGTTCGTCAGCTTGACGGTCACCGCACGCTCGACGACTTTGCCTCCCGAGTCGCGGAGGTCGTTGTACACAAGGAATAAATCGCTCAGCGGACTATGAATCAGATTGAATCGGATGTTCGAGCTCACTTGGCGGGTTTCTGCGTTGTACTGGAAGAGTCCCGTCAGAAAAGTCCGCGAATTGAAAGCGTACGCAATGCGAGCCCCCACCAGTTCTGTCGTGAACTGCCCGTTCGGTAAATTTACGAGATTGTGGTCGTAGTCGAGATCCACAGTCAGGTGATAATTTGGCTTGAGGCTAAGGCCCGCACTCAACGACCGCAACCTTCCGTTCCAGAACTCTCCCCAATCAATCCCACCGAAACCACTGATCCTCGCGCTTCGGTCGGTTGAAAAGCTCGCCGAATAGTCAAGGTAGCGGTAATCCCCAGTCGGGATCGGTGTCTCGGGACGGATGGGGAATGGCTCCGCCAGCCTGTCAAACGTATGGTTGAGGGCAAAATTAATGGATCCGGTGTTTTCGAACTGGAGTCCGAGATTGAAACTCCCGGTCCGTGTCTCGACTTTTTCCGTCGTTCCGTTTTCGTAGTAGTCAAGATCGAGTCTGAAGATCAGGTTTCGAAGGACGTCGCTACTCTCGATCCGCGGCAACCAGGAAAATTCTCCGTTGTAATGCGTGTTGTTCCTGCGGCGAACGAAGCCCACTTCCGGATTGAAATTGGTCTGGACCTCGTCATACCCCACGACAGCGACCCACTCATCGTCCCGCCATGCCGTTTCAAAAAGCCGGGCCTGGCTCCGGCCCGATCGCTCCGGAGTTTCGCTCCAGAGTACGTAGGAGTCCAACTCGAGCCGGTTGCCGTAGAATTCGAAGTGTGCGTCGGTTCCATAGAGTCGGTTGTAGTCTCCTTCGACCCTGGAATCACGCTGTGTGGTCATGGCGCCGATCCAGGAATTCGTCAGGAGGTTTCGCTTCAGCCGTCCCACAAGATAGTTGTTTGAAGGGATGCGGTTCGCTTCCCCAGGTCGCCCGACGCTCTCGGTCTTCATGTCAAGGAAGCCGACGTCGTAGGGACCCACCTTTCCGGTAACACGCACACCACCGACAATGGGAATCGGTGTTCCCGACCGGCCCAAACCGATGCGGCGACTGAAGAATGGCACTAGGTTACGGCCGCCGCCAAAGCCAAAACCGCCTCCAGCTCCGAAGTTGAACGTCGCCGAGTTCTCCAAAAAGAAATCCCGTTTTTCCGGGAAAAAGAGGTTGAACCGGGTCAGGTTCACCTGTTGCCGGTCGACTTCCACTTGGGCAAAATCCGTCCGATAGGTGGCGTCGAGCGTAACTGAGGGCGTCAAACTGTATTTGAGGTCGAGGCCTCCATCAAAGTCTCGATCCGTGGCAAAACCCGCAGAAGGACTCGCCGGTGGCCGGGTCTGAACGACCCCAGCGGTAACAAAGGGTGTGATCTTCAGGTTACGACCTTGCCGGATCCCTTCCAAACCCCGTAGCGTCCCGGCCAATGAGAGCCGGCTTATGTTGTCGCGAAGGGGAAGGGGCGACCAATAACTCTCTTCGTTCAATCGGAGGATCCGCCGGCTCATGTTCAGGCCCCACACCTGGGAGGGTGAATTCGAAAATCGAAGCGTCTTAAAAGGAATGACGTACTCGGCGATCCAGGCGTCATCGGTTTTGCTGACTGCTACATCCCAGACCGCATCCCAGTCGTTGTTGTACTGACCATCACTGATCTGCTGATCGGCCTTAGCGCCTTCAGCGTTGACTATAAAATTCATTCCCGACCGCAGGTCATGAAGGCTGTCCAAGAGCACACTGAAGCTGTCGGAACCCCGAAAATTGAAGTCTTCTGTGATTTCGCTCACGACCCTGTTCGCGCTGTCGGAGTCGAAACAGGTCACCCCGACGTAGATGTTGTCGTCATCGTAAAGAAACAGGACTTCGACCCGTTCGACCGATGGTTGTTCCGGATTCGGCAGTTTCTGGATGAAGTCGCCCGCCGGACTCGCCAGCTCCCATGCCGGTTCGTCGAGAACGCCATCGAGAGAGATTTCTTCTGTTATCCGGACTGCCGTGACCACTCTTTCAAGCCGCGCGGTCTCGTAATCGATCGCAGTTAACAGACCGGTGTCATCTGGAGCGGGGTTCTGAGACAGAAGCGGCATTGCTGTCAGGAGCCAGACCCCGAAGACTCGGCTCAAGGGCATCATGGCCGCCCGGGACAGACTGGAGGGATTGCAAAGCGATTCCGCTGATGGGACGCAGACCCATTCGGACCCGCTCCCCGATTTTCCGAAACATAGATCTCGTGTGCATCCATAGGACCGTCTTTACAGGTTGACGACTCTCATGTCGCGGAATCGCGCGGGTTCTTCAGGTCGACCCACTTCCCCGTCGGCTTTACGCCCGTCGAGGGGAATAAATCGAGTCGAGTGTATAGGAGGGCAGGGGCCGGATCAAACCGTTTGCTCAGCCACGGCAAACGGTTGCCATCAAATAAAATTAGCCAACAGAATCGATCATATATAAGATGGTCCGAAGGACTACGAACTCGAAAAGGAGATTTCTCGGATGCGAAGTGCAGAACCCCTCTTTAACGGACGAATTATGGCGATCGGATTGGCGGTTCTGGTGATCGCCGTTGGATTCGGACTGGTAGACTCGGCGGCTCAGAGCCCGACGGATAACGGTTTTCCGCCGGCTCCAACGACTAATCCTTTACCGCGGGCTTTTATAGCCACCTGGGCGGACCCGATGTTTGGAGGAGAAGGCGCCGGTGGAAATTGTGGTTCCCTCATCGATGAATATGGCAACCCACGAGGAACCTGTCAGTTTCCTGTAGACCAACTGGAACCCCTCCTCAACGGCAGGGCGCGCGCCTGGATCCAGTTCTTTGACGAACCGATATCGCCCCGGTGGGCTTGTGTAGCGGCCAATATCACAACCCTGCTCGGAGAACCGTACCTTTGGGACTTCTCGGTAAGGGCCGATGTGGTGTTGCAGCACTTCGAGCAATCGAATTGGGTGCGCGAAATCTTTGTAGACGGACGGGGTCACCCACCTGCCGACGAGGTCTTTTACCACGGCCACTCCATAGGCCGGATGGACGGATCCACTTTCCTGGTCGAAACCACGAATTTCATGTTTGATCCGGATGGGTTTGACGACCAGTCTCACATCGCCACGTCACATCTAAAAACGTTGACTGAACGTTATTCGGTCACGGGGCCCAACACGATGGAAGTTGAAATCACAGTTGAAGACCCTATTTTCCTGACCGGCCCCTTTACCTGGACGAACGTGTTTGCGACGCCCGATCGAGGGTACACGGGTGAATGGGATTGCGATCCGGCGGTCGGTCTGAGGCACTTGTACTCGACGGTGCCACAACGGTATCCGGACGATGTCAATTTTGATGCGTACTCAAACTAATTCGATTTCATGGCAACTTCGTCGCGGCGATCCACGGCGGTCCCGATCTCGGTGAAGCCTGAAAAATGAACTCAGCATTAACGGGGGATATGAGTATGCGATTTTGTCTTTTGTTCCTATTGGCCGGTTCGCTTCTGATGGTGACCGTTCCGGTCGACGCACACCATTCGGCCTCATCCTTTTGGCACACCGATCGTACTGTCGTAATCGAAGGTGTTGTGAAATCGGTCCATATGGTGAATCCACATCCCGAATTGGTTGTTGAAGTGACAGCGGCCAACGGAGAGAAATCCGACTGGTACATCAGCGGCGGCGGTAACGCCAGTGCGATGATCCGGGCCGGCTGGACCCAGGACACACTCACCCCTGGTATGAAAGTCAAGGTTGAGGGGAACCCTTCGCGCCGGGAAGGTGCAAAGGCCATACTCACAGGAGACGTCACAAAGGAAGATGGCACTGTGCTCTCGTTTTCCAGCCGCTCGGGACCGGTCCAATAAACTTCCAAGGTGCTCGCGCGAGATCGAGGGTGCCAGGCTTGGCTAGGCCCTTGATAGCGAAAGTTCGCCCGGGCTCAGGTCCGGGCTTTCTTATTTAGTCGACGCGTGGAAGTTGGGAGGGATATGACAATGCGATTCTTACTGTTGTTGACCGGTTTGCTCCTGATGGGGATGGTTCCGGTCGAGGCACACCATTCGGCCTCATCCTTTTGGCACACTGATCGTACTACCGTGATCGAAGGCGTTGTGAAGTCGGTCAACATCGTCAATCCACATCCTGAAGTCGTTGTTGAAGTAACAGAAGCCAATGGAGAGAAATCCGACTGGTACCTCAGCGGCAGTGGCAACGCCAGCGCCTGGATACGCTCAGGCTGGACCGATGACACGCTCCCGGCCGGCATGAATGTCAAGGTTGAGGGCAACCCCTCGCTCCGGGAGGGTTCCAAGGCTCTACTGGTTAGCAGAGAAGATATCACCCACCCGGATGGTTCGCCGATCTCGTTTTGACAGCGGCTCCGGGCGGGTCCAATAGTCTGTTCTGGTTCGAGCCAAGAAACTGCGGGTGACGGATTCTGTGCCCGTCGCGATCTCAGCCCTACAAAATTTGGCGCCCGCCGAAGTTTCCCCCCGATTGCAATATCCCTAACCGGGTTCCCCCGGGTCAGGCGCGCCGGCAAGCCAGGCTGCGCCTTCCGCGTAGAGCTTCTCGACCTCCGGACCCTTCAATCCAGGCATTCCCTGCTCTTTAACCTTGTAACCAACCTGCGTTTGCAGATAGGCCAGGTGCTTGTAACCTTCAGGAAAGCGGCCCAGTACCGCCGGGTCCAGCTTCAAAATGGCACCCGGTTCGACTGAATCGATGCGGTCCTTCTCGTAGATTGGCTGACGCCGCACCAGTCCCCACTTGTCCGCCCTTTTCTCGAAGAAATCATAGAACCGGCCAACACAGACGACATCACATATGACCTCATGAACGGGCGCCCGCTGACTGATGGTCATTTTGGTCTGCGCGATTGCGCGATCGCCGGCGATGTCGGAGGTATGGGCACCCTGGAAGTGGATGATGCTGACGCCATTCTCCCAACCCTCGCGGCGGGCTTTCACGAATTCCGCAGCCGATGCCTGAAACCAGGTCGCCGACATCCAGCCGTCCTCATGCCACAGTTCGGCAAAACGTTCCCAGTCACCACTATCACTGTAGATAACCCATTGATCGACAATTTCTCGAATCGCATCGGCGTCGGCTGCATTGTCTGCCATCTCAATTCATCCTCTTTGACTGTTCAGCAATTGGTAAAAGCAAGCACCCTTCGGGAAGTATAGCCGGACTATGGGGGGGAGAGCGGATGAGAATCTTGACTTCCTTTCGGGACTGGATTTCCAGCGTGAGTGAAGATCAGAAACAGGTGGACCACGATGCCGGAAAGCGTCCCTGCCGGGCCACATCCGATCGGCCACTTCAGGAGCGTTCCAATATCCCTGATCGTCAAAGGGAGTCAATGCGCCCAGCCACGCCACCTGACACAATCTTGATGCGGCAGGATCCCTTCGTTCGTATGATTGCAACTTCGTATTCTTAGAAACCCGCCGGCATGTGTATCCAGACCCGCCCATAAAAACGCATTGCTTGATGACACCCACTAATTCGGTGTATAGACTGCACCGCATATGGCGAGAGGCTTCTGTCCATCGAGAATAATCTGTGCCGTCCTGTACGAGTGCACCATCCTTCACGAATGTTGAACGAGCATTAAATGGACCCAATTTCAGACAAACCCGGTGCTTACGCGACTGTGAATCGCGAGGCCATGGGCTGGCGCATGTGGGTACCTTGTGGAGGAATGGCAGTTGCCGCCGCGCTGGCATTCGTCGACCGCCAGCTCCTGGCAATCCTTGCCCCGACGATCCGGGCAGAGGTCGGGCTCACGGCCGCCGACTTCGGCGACGTGTTCTTTTACTTTTTCCTGGCCTATACGATCGCCAATCCAGTCTGGGGCTCTCTTATCGACTACCTGGGCTTGCGTGTGGGCATGTTGGTGGCCGTCGGTCTTTGGAGCGCCGCCAGTTTTTCCCACGCCCTGGTGGGCGGTTTGCTGGGCTTCGCAGTGGCGCGGGCGTTTCTGGGCTTCGGTGAAGGGGCAACGTTTCCCGGTGGTTTGAGAACCTCCGCGGTATCGCTCCCCCCCCGATTGTTCGGGCGCGGCTTGGCCACTGCCTTCAGCGGCGGCACCCTGGGCGCGGTGCTGACTCCGTTCATCGCCATACCCATCGCGTTGCAATACGGCTGGAGGACGACGTTTGTATTGAGTGGTCTGCTTGGAGCCCTGTGGCTAATCCTGTGGGCCCTCATCGCCCGCCCGCCCTACTTACCGAAAGAAGAAAGCAAGCCAAAGAAGCAGAAGGCGGTCTGGCCCAACCCGCGGGAGCGCCGGGTCTGGGCTCTCGTAGCCAGCTACGCGCTGCCGGCATGGTCGTCCGGCCCCGTCCTGACCATGGTTCCGCTGTATTTCAGCGACAGTCTGGGCGTTTCACAGGCAGGGTTATGGATTACGTCGCTGTTCCCGCTCGCCTGGATGGCGGGCTATTTTTTCTGGGGTTGGGTGGCTGATCGATTCATTGGCTCCAACCCGCGGCCGGTAGGCATGTTCTTCATGCTTACGGTATTCGCGCTGGCGTTAGGTGCAACCACATGGACCGACTCGGTGGTGATCGCCGTTCTCCTGAATTGCTGGTCTATCTTCATCGGAGGCGGGTTTCAGATGGTCGCTCTAAAGGTGGGTTTGAATGCCTTCAGGCAGGAACCGGCGATGATGTCTGGCATCGCCTCCGGGTCCTGGGCACTCTCGAATGCGTTTCTAACCCTAGTTTTAGGGCGCTTGTTTGATGCCGGGCGTTATGACATAGGATTCTGGCTCATCGCCATAGGCCCGGTGTTCGGAATTCTAGTATGGCTGTTATTGACACGCGACCAGATCAAATAGGGTTTGTTCGGGCCCGCGACTGGAACAACCTACCTGCACCCTGTCTAATGGTCCGTTCTCCAATGCGGCTACCAGGTATCTAGAAACCCTGGACAGCAATCGCAAATATCGGATAACCTGCCCTACACGTATGAAACTAATAAACCCTTTCAAATACAACCACGGCTTCGAACTTTTTCGGCTTACGTTGTTGTTGATCGCGGTCGCGTTCGTAGCTTCTTGTGCTCAACAGACTCCAACCGTTGAAACCGAACCGGTGATGGGTCGACTGGTGATGTCAGGGGATTTGAACTGGTTCCGAGGTCCAGGTCTGCCCGATAACTGCACGCTTAAGAGCCGCTATGCGCCAGGAGAGCCGGTGGGTTTCCGCATGAACGTTGTCGACGGGATTACGGGTGAACTTGTGACCGATGCGGAACTCGTCGTTCACCTGACATACGCCGGGGGTACGGTGGATCTCCCGATGCTGTATCGCGGCGTTCCTCAAGGAGATCCCCCGATGCCTATCCACGCCGACGAGTGGACGGCCAAGTGGAATGTGCCCGACGATGCACCAACCGGGATCATCCACTACAGCGTGACTGCCACGGACAGCTCCGGACGTACGTCGGAGTGGGTACCGTTCAGCAACGAGCTATCACAGCTTACGATCGTCGAATAGCGTCACGGAACGTGCCGATGCCAAGTCTGAATCGCTGGAGGATCTTACTGCTCATTGCAGTGCTACTCCCTCTCGCCTGTTCGCGTGTCGAGCCTCAGGATCCAGCGCCTGCCAGAACCCCGATGACGACCGCGCCCGGGCAATCTCCACTTCCGTTCCTGAATATGGCCTATGACGAACCAATCGTCGGCGCCGAAGTACAGGTGAGCTCTGAGGGCCTGCCAGCAGGAGAAACCGTCGAACTTCAGTGGGGGACGGTGACTGGGGGCTGGGTCATCCGGGATTACTACCACTTCGAGGGAAAGAAGTATTCAGAGAGTACGTTTTCACTCGGTCAATTCACCGTCGACCCGGACGGCCGCCTGGAAGCACGTTTCGTGATACCGGAGGACTTCGGCGGAGTGCACGATGTCATTGCTACAATCGACCACATCCCGGTCGCGCAAGGCGGTATTGAGGTAAAGCAAAGCTTCGAGATGAGTCCCCTTGCGGGTCCGGTGGGCACACCCATCGAGATCCGAGTCAAGGGTCTGGGCTGGCGGACGATGGAAAGCACCTGGTCCGCGAACTGGGATAACAATGTGATTGGCTTCATTTCGGCGGCCAGCACCAAGGGCTCTGCCGTGGCGCGCTTCCGGGCAGCGGGCCCCGTGGGTGAGCACGTAATCAAGTTGTACACGGGCTGGCAGGGGCAACCCTACTTGAACCATGAGCAGTCTCCCGTCGCGCATTTGACTCGTCCGGAGTTCATCTTTCGCACGACGGAAGGACGGAGCTCGACACCTGCAGCCTATGCGGAGCCGTACCAGCCCCAGCCTCTGCCCGAAACCGAACTGCAGATTTCGGGCGCTGCGATAGCCGTCACCCCGACACAAGGCCCCGTTGGCACCGAGGCGGTGTTGCGCGGCCAGGGCTTTCCGGCGGGCGCATCGCTACAGCTGGTCTGGGGCACATTTGTCGGCAACCGCGTCAGCGGCGACGGATTCGCTCCCCGGGAGGATTCCCTTGGCGAAGTACGGGTGGGGAACGATGGACGCTTCGAAGCTCCTTTGACCATTCCCGACGATCTTGGCGGACTGCACACCATCGCGCTGCGCGATGGCGGCAACGAAGTCGCACGTCTCCATTTCGCCATCGAAACCAGCATTGTCAGCATCACACCCACGTCCGGCCCCGTCGGAACTCCGGTCACGATTCACCTGAAAGGTGTGGGCTGGACCGAATACGACAACATCTATATCGGCACGTATGATAATGCCTACATGGGTTACGCCTGCGGCTTCAACAGCCAGGGCGACGTCGTTATCAATTTCAAAGCCGCGGGAGCTCCCGGCGAGCATCTGATCGATTTTTATCCCGGCATTTATACCGGCCCGGCTACTGAATCCCAGCAGCTTTACCGCCTGCCGCAACTGACCTACGCCGACGATCATCCGGGCAACAAGATTCCGGCCTTGCGCTTCAAGTTCGAAGTCACGCCTTCGCCCGCTGCCGATAGGCGCACGACAGACTAATAACAATCCGTTACCAGACAGCGCTAAGCTAGAAGTTGAACAGATTGGTCACTTTGACGATAAACGCGCGCTCCAGCAACTCGTTCCCCAGCGAGCTGCGGCGATCGTTGTAGACCAGGTAAATGTCACTGAGAGGACGGTAAGTGAGGTTGAACCGGATGTTGGTGCTGACCTCATGGGTTCTGCTGCTGTACTGAAAGAAAGCATTGATGAAGGATCTCGGACTGAAGGCCAGAAGAAATCGCGCACCCACAAGGTCTGTTGTTGTAGTTCCGCTCGACAGCTTCAAAAGATTTCGCGAATAATCGAGCGTTGCGTTGAAACGATAATTGGGTTTCAACAACAAACTGCCGCTGATCGATCGCCGACGGCCGTCCCAGAACTCGCCCCAATCGACTCTGCCGGCGCCTCCAATCTTTTCACTTCGATCCGTGTTGATCTGAGCGCTGTATGCGAGATATTTGTAGTCACCTGTAGGGACAGGAAGCCCCTGGATCCGAATGCCGTTCAGAAGCCGGTCGAAAGTTTGAGTCATCATCAGACTCGCCCCCGCGTTGTTGAAGAATTGAACTCCAAGCCTTACATCTTGGATGCGCGTTTCGATCTCTCCATTCACACCCTTGAAATACTGCGCGTTGGTCGCAAACTCCAGGTTTCGGATCGCATCACTCCGCCGCAGCAGCGGTCTCCATGAGAAATCGCCGGCATATTGCGAATGGTTGCCGCGGCGAACGAATCCGACCTCCGGATTGAAATTGGGCTGGACTTGATTGTATTCGCTACTGATGGCCCACTCGTTGCCCCGCCAGCCCGTTTGAAATCTTCGCGCGTAGTTCTGTCCAGTTTTTCCGGGCGTGTCGCTGCGAAGGATGTAAGAGTCGATCTCAAGCCGATCTCGCAGTATGAAGTGCGCATCGACACCATAGACCCGGTTGTAATCTCTATCGATCGTAGAAGTCCTGCTCGTAACGAGCGTTCCAATCCAGGATCGCGCCAGTAGATTCCGTTTGAGTCGGCCCACGAGGTAGTTATTCGAGGGCGTCGTGGATGACCCCGTATCGAGCTTCTCGGTCTTCATGGCGAGAAGTCCGATATCGTATCGATCCGCCTTTCCCGTAAGCCGGGCGCCGACGACGATTGGGATGGGAGTCCCACTGGCGCTGAGTCCGATGCGGCGGCTGAAGAACGGCACGAGGTTCCCGCCCGGACCAAAACCGCCTCCCGGACCAAAATTGAAAATACCCGAGTTTTCGAGAAAGAATTCGCGTTTTTCCGGAAAAAAAAGGTTGAACCGGGTGAGGTTGACCTGTTGTGTGTCGGCTTCCACTTGTGCGAAGTCCGTATGATAGGTCAGGTCGAGGGTGAGGGTCTGCGTCAGTCCATATTTCGCATCGACTCCGCCATCGTAGTCTTCGATGGCTCCGAGCGATCGGGTTCTTCGCATCGCGTCGCCCTCACGCACATCCGTGATACCGGCCGTAATAAAAGGCTTGATGCCGAAGTTTCGTCCCGTATTGATGTTTTCGATGCCCACCAGGGTTCCCGCCAGCGACATCTTTTGACAGCAGCTGTAACGGATCGGTATCGGTGCCCACATGTTCTCTTCCGAGATGTTCAGGACGCGGCGGCTCAGGTTCAGCCCCCACACCTGTTGGGTTTCATTGGAGAATCGGAGAGTCTTAAAGGGGATACGGTATTCCGCGGTCCAGCCCTGTGCGTCAACGGTGACCTCGACATCCCACACTCCATCCCAATTTCCGTTGAACAAATCCCCGTCGTTCGAGATCTGCGAATCCCGCCGGGCGCCAGCGGGATTGGTGCCGAAGAGGAATCCGGAACTCTCGTCGTGCAGGCTGTCGATGATCACGCTTACACCGTCGCTGTCGCGCCAAAAGAAATCCTCCCGCAGCTCAGTGACGACTACGTTTCCGGAGTCCTGGTCACCGGCCTTCCAGCCGATGTACAGATTCTCGTCGTCATAGAGGAAGCTGACCTCGTTCGTATTCGTGGCGGGCACGCCCGGGCGCGCCCATTGGGTGAAGTCGGACGCAGGGGTTGCCGATTGCCAGGCAGGCTCGTCGAGAAGGCCGTCCAGCGTAATTCTTTCGTCAATCCGAACCGCCGTCACGATCTTCTCGAACCGGGCGGTCTCGTAGTCGATTGCGACAGGGGCCGGATCGCGTGCGACTTGATTGGCCGTCGGCCCTTGCTCCGAATAGGCAGCAACATTCACGAGAGCGCAAATCGCCAGAAACCGGCTCAAGAATCTCATAGCGCGAACAACTCCCAAAGAATGCACAAGCATAGAGCCTAAGATCGCAAAATGGAGCCAGCCTACGGCGTCATATGTTGCAAATCAAATCAAGACAACGACTCAGTTGGACTGACTCAGGGGGCCCGATAATGCGCGCCGGGTCCGGATCCGGGAGCATCCGATCACTCGGAAAAAATTATTGCCGGCTTGGATGCCCAGGCCCGAATCCTAAAGAAGAAACGGTGGCCAACATTGGAAGCCAATGACAGTATCCGCACTCGAGTTCACTGCTCGAGATCTTCAAGCGATCGCCGTATTTTTGCGATGATTCGCCGCGTAGAACTCTTACGAGGAAAGCTCCCCCGGTCTCTCATGATCAGTTCGATATCGGGATTCCTGGATTGGAAGTAGGAGGCAAAGTCGCTTTTGGCCTCCTTGCTCGGCTCGTCTGCAGGCGTGACGACCACGTCGGGCCGAATCGCACGGATGATCTGTTCCTCAAATGGACGGCGATCAGAAATGAAAACCAGATCAACGGGCTTCAGCGCGGACACCATCAAAGCCCTCCATTCCTGCTTGACCATCGGCCTGCCCGCTTGCTTTCGCCGACGTGTTCGCTGATCTCCAATGACGCACACGACCAGGAGATCCCCCTGCAGTTTGCACCATTCAAGATAGTCGACGTGACCGGGGTGGATGATGTCAAAGGTACCACCGGTCAACACGACCCGCCTGCCCTCTCTGAGCTGCTGCAGATTGAGCCGGGCACTCTTAAGTAAAAATTTCCTCATTCACGACCCATGGTCGGGACCTGTCGGTTTGCGCTTCGGTGCCTTCGATTGTCACTTTCGCTATTCTGATATCGATCCGCCAAGCTTCTCCAGCAGCGACTTCATTTTCGCGATATGCGGATCCTGGCCCAACCTTTGGGCTGCTTCGAGCGATTTCCGGTACATTTTCCCTGCAGCGTCGGGATCTTCGAGGAGCTCGAGCACGACGCCAAGGTTGCTACAGGCGTTTGCGGTCGACGGGCCTTCGCCCTGGTCTTCAGCCAGTTGAACAGCTCTCTCCATCAACGTTCTGGCCTGATCCAAACGGCCGGTACCGCAGAGAAAAATCCCATAGCTCACCAGGGTTTCTAGTTGGTCGTGTCCGGTAACGATCTCAGCGAACTCGATTTCAGCCTCCGTAAGATGTCCGGCATCCGCAAGACCCCAGGCCTTCGCCGTCAGGGATTCATAGGGACGTTCCATATTCTCGAATGCATTCGCCTTGTCGGTTTCATCGACGCTCTCAGGAGAAAGAATCAGTGGGGATTTTACCGGGCGCGTCGTTTCAGTATTCTTTGCACCGCTTTCCTGCTCCTGTTCCTGCTCTTGGACCCAAGTGGCAAGATGCCAACGCATCAGCGACCGGCATCTCCGCGTCGTGTCGAAAGAGTCCGCACGATGACTCTTTTGCCCTTCAATTTCCTTCCTGAATTCGAGGACTCTGTCCAACTGCGGGCCCGTGTCGCTCAGCTGTTGTTGATTCACCGCCTTGAACATCATGGCGAACTGCCTCATAGGGCGATCGGGATCCCGGTAGCACTCGAGTGCGACAGTGTATTCCTCCTCCGTACCGGATTTTTCAACTGCCCCGGCCTGGGAGCCCGGAGAAGAACCCCAACGGTCCCAAAGGAGCAGAACGAAGAAGTCCGATTCCAGAATCTGCGGCCCCGTCTGCTCCCGACCGAAGGCACTGAATGAGGCCTTCATGCCGGCGGGCACAAACAGAACGCCCCGTGCCATTGCTTCCGCTTTGTTGTAACGGTCAATCTCATCGAGCACGGCCGCACGCTCAGTCCCCAATCCAGGAGGCGACGCGATGAAAACCCGGTAACAGTTCAAATCAATCGACATGTAAATTCGATCTCGTTGCTCTCGTTTACACACTCAGCCCGGCGACCCTCCAGATCAGTGACGGGCGCTGAGGATTCACCCAACGGGAGCCGAAGCCTTCCCCCGCGTGCGCGTCACCGCTAAAGCACGATTGCCGGGGATTGTTAGCGCAACAGCAGCGGAATTACCCGAATGGCCCCGGTTCCGTACGATTGATAACGTCCTCGCGCGCTCGGAATAGAGTCCATTTCGGGCACACGATTATATGCGCAAAGGTGTGAGGCTCCGCAAGCGGCGGGTCGAGTGTCACTCCGGAGAGGACGGAACCTGGGAAAAGCAGAACTTGAAGGATGAGAGATTGGTTCGGATTCGAAAATAAGGGTTCGCAAACCGCCGGTCCCGGCGTTGCCTCTAAAAACGATACAGGGTTATACTTTTGGCCGCTTTGGACAGGTACACGCAGCTGAACGGAGGGTCGGGGATAGGCGCGCCCGGTCGGTGGAATCCCCTCCGCAGGAGAGCTCCACACACCTCGGTCACTGAATGGATGCTGAAAAGACAAGGAGACACTATGAAGCTCAGATCGAGGCGAACCGTTCTTGTCGCCGCAACCATGGTGGCCATGTGTGTGCTGGGGGTGGGGAGCACTCGCGGCCAGGCTCAGGCGCAACAGACCCCTCAGCTGGCCGAAGACGTGTTCGTCAACGTCCCTGCACTCGGTGGGCTTCCCGTCGACGAATTCATGGACACGATGGGCATGTTTTCGGCCTCGCTCGGCATGACCTGCACCGATTGCCATGTCGCGGAAAGCCTGAACGACCCGGCGGCTTATGGAGACGAAACGGTGCGGAAGCGGACTTCGCGTGGCATGGTTCAGATGGTGAACGCCATCAACAGGGACAACTTCGGGGGACTGCCCTTTGTCAGTTGCTACACCTGCCATCGCGCCGACCCAAGCCCCAAGGCCGTGCCCAGTCTGGTTCTCCAGTACAGCGTGCCCCCGGACGATCCCAATGAGATATTTTTTCCCGAGCAGGCCGTGCCCGGATTGCCTTCCGCCGACCAACTCTTCGACCGGTACATACAGGCCCTCGGCGGGGCGGATCCGGTGGCCAACCTCACCAGCTTTGTCGCCAACGGGCTGTATTCGGGGTACGACACGGATTTGCAGCCGGTTCCCATAGAGGTCTCTGCCAACGCTCCGGATCAACGAGCCACCGTGGTTCATGCTCACTTCGATGAGAGCCACGTGACGGACAACGTCAGCACCTACGACGGCAGTGAAGGCTGGATCGCGGCGCCGGCGAATCTCGTACCGCTGATGCAGTTGACCGGAACGAAACTGGACAACGCCAGGACGGAAGCGATTTTGTCTTTTCCATCGGCAGTCCAGGGGGCCTTCGGCCGGTGGCAGGTGGGCTTCCCGAAAATCATAGACGGACGCCGAATCCAGCCCATTCAGGGAACGCGGGACGGGCAGACCCCCGTGAACCTGTTCTTCGACAACGAGTCCGGCCTGCTGGTCCGGCTCGTCAGCTACAGCGAAACGGAGATCGGCACGGTTCCAACGCAGATCGACTACGCAGATTATCGCGAGGTCTCCGGTGTCATGATGCCATTTCATTGGACCGTGACCTGGACGAACGGGCAGTCCACCATTGAGCTCAGCGAGATCCAGGCCAACGTCCCGATCGGCGCGGCGAGGTTCCAAAAGCCCGCGGCCTCACCACCGGGTTAGGCCCAAAATCATGCCGGTGCTTAGATTCCTTACGGAGGCGTCTTCGAACGCGATCGGGTCCGGGCGCACCCAGATATCGGCTGCGTCGTAGTTTCTTGACATCGAGCTACGAAGAGGCCATAAAGGTGAGGTGGGGAGCGGCAAATCGGTCCCGCAACTTTCCTCCGCGGGACCGCGACACGGCTTTTGACGCTTCACAGACGGCTGTGCCATCCCTTGCCGCTCACCCACCCAATCCAAGCGGTCAGACTGCTGTCTTTTTACGACGCTTTTGGGCATCCCAATCTCATGGCATCCGAGGCGGACAAGTTTCTTCTAAGCGGTTAATTTTGAGCCACATTCAAGCGCGCTGGGCTGTGCCCATTCAATGCTCTTGTGGCACCCAAATTTTGGGTCCGGAGGGCTCTCGGTTCGCCTTGACAAGCTACACGCGTTTGCTACACTAGCCGGTATTCGAATAAGCACAACAAACTAAACGGAGAAAAAGGTGAAGCACGGGCGGCTGTGGAGCCGCCAACCAACTCTGGAGGGGGAGGAATGAAACGAATCGGCATCACAGTTCTGAGTGGACTGCTCATGTGCGTGTTTGCGAGCCCCGAAGCTCGGGCGCAGGCCACAGCACAGATCAGCGGCACGGCGACCGACACGACCGGCGCCTTGTTGCCCGGCGTGGAAATCACGGCCACGCAAGTCGAGACCGGTATCACCCGGACAGCAATAACAAACGAGACGGGAGCCTACAATCTCCCGAACCTGCCACTGGGTCCGACCCAGGTGGAAGCGGTGTTGCCCGGATTCCAGACCTTTTTGCGATCGGGACTCGTGTTGCAGGTGAATGCAGACCTGGTCATCAACGCGGTCATGGAGGTCGGTCAGGTCACCCAGACGATCGAGGTCACCGCGAACGCTGCGCTGGTGGAGACACGGAGCACGGCGCTGGGGACGATCATCGAAAACGAACGCATTCTCGAATTACCCCTCAACGGGCGCAACGTTCAGGACTTGATTGAGCTGGCCGGGGGCGCGATCAATCAGAGCGAGGGCCGAGGCGCAGGCCTGGTCGGAGGCCAATCGGACGTGATTTCCGTGGCCGGGGGCGCCGGCTTCGGGGTGGACTACAGTCTGGACGGGGCCAACCACAACAGTTTCATTACCGGATCGACGATGCTCATGCCGTTTCCGGACGCGATGCAGGAGTTTACCGTGGAGCGGAGCGGCGTGACCGCCGACCGCGGCAGCAGCACAGCCGTGGCTGCGGTGACGAAGTCGGGCACCAACCAATTCCACGGCAATCTGTTCGAATTTGTCCGCAACGACGCGTTCAACGCGCGGGAGTACTTTTCGACCTCGCAAAGCACTCTGAAGCGCCACCAGATGGGCGGAACCATCGGCGGGCCCATCCTCGAGAACCAGTTGTTCTTCTTCGGGGGCGTCCAGCGCACCACGCTGCGCGCGGACCCGGCCTCCACCCGTGCCACCGTTCCGACGGCGGACATGATTGCCGGCGACTGGACCACGTTCACCTCGCCTGCCTGCGGTGGCCGCTCGAGCCGGAGATTTACGAACGACATGATCGATCCGGCCAGATTCAGCAAAGTGGCCTTGAACATGGTTAATTTGCCGACGTTCCCGAAACCGGTCGACGAGTGCGGAAACATCACATTTTCCGGTAGCCGGGACAATGACAACGAGAACTTTTACGTGGGCCGGATGGACTACCAGGCATCGGACAGTCATTCCCTCTTCGGTCGCCTACTGATTCAGGACTTTGGGGAAAACCAGCCGGTGACTGAGAATTTCCTGCAGGCAACCGGGTGGCGGGAAAGCATGCAACAATCCTATACCCTTGGCTCCACCCTGCTGTTTGGTGGCAACTTTGTCCACTCGTTCCGTTATTCGTATAACACGACAGTGAACAACTACCTGCAACCCGAAAACGGCACTAATTGGTGCGACCTGGGCTCCGCGATCTACTGTGAACCTCGGATCTCGACCATCAATCGCCTCGTCGTGTCGGGTGGATTCGGCGTCAGCAATGGTTTTGAAAACGACTGGCAGTACACAGCCTTCAGCCATGGCATCAACGACGATGTGAGCTTCATCAGAGGGGCGCACCAGTTCGGCTTTGGCGCAGCTTTCTTCTATGGCGACCAGGCGAATACGAACGTCACCTGGGCCAGCCAGCACCAGTTCCGTTTCGGGCGTCTGGCCGATTTCATGACGGGAAGTATCCAAGTCCTGTTCACCGGTCAGACGAACGACCATTTAGTAACGCAAAAGGACTTCGCCCTCTATGCCACCGACACCTGGGCCGCGACGCCAACGGTGAACATTTCAGCCGGTGTGCGCTGGGAGCCTTTCGTCGCGCCGAATGTGAAGGCTATTTACAACTTCGATATCGATAGACTCCGCGCCGGTGTCCGGACGAGCGTGTTCGATAACGCGCCAACCGGCTTCTACTATCGGGGAGACCCGGGCTTCCCGACAAACGGCATCAATAACCGCTGGGCGCAGTTTGCGCCGCGTCTGGGCCTGGCCTGGGATGTGTTCGGGGATGGCCGGACGGCGCTGCGCACCTCGTACTCGCTCTCTTTTCTCGACTATCCCGGAGATTTTCGCGAAGGCTTCTCCGGCGGAGCACCCTGGGGTTCCCGCATCAACTTACCCTTTGGCTCCCCGTTGGACGATCCCTACGCGCGCGTCCCCGGAGGATCGACCTTCCCATACGAAGTGAACAACAGTGCGCCATTTCCATCCTCCGGGCTGTTTTTCACTCAGTCCTATGATACCAAGCAGCCCTACACCCAGGCGTGGAACCTGAGCCTGGAACGCCAACTCGGGAACGACTGGTCTATTTCCACAGCGTACACGGGAAACAACATCATGCACGTGTGGGGCAATAAGGCGCTCAACGATGCGGTCTTCTTCGCCGGAGTGGCAAACGCAGGAGGAACCTGTTCGGCAGAGGGATTCACGATCAGCCTGGCACCGGGTGCGACATGTTCGACGCTCCGCAATATTGAGGATCGACGACGGCTGTTGCTGGAGAATCCGACCGACACGTTCAAAAAGCCTGGAAATCTGGCGGAAACCGACGATGGGGGCGTGCAGTCCTATCACGGCATGATCGTATCCGTGAGGCGCCGTGCGGCCAACGGCGTGAGCCTCAACTTCAACTACACCTGGTCGCATTGCATCGGTCCTTACGCCACGCTGTGGGGTCCAATGTCCATGCACCCGGACGACACCTACATCGATCCCACCAATCGGGAATTCGATCAAGGGGATTGCGATTCAGACCGCCGGCACCTCTTCAACACGACGCTGTCGGCTGAAACGCCGGAATTCGCCAATCGGACGCTGCGTCTGCTCGCTTCGGGTTGGCGGCTGTCGGGAATCTACAAGTTTGCGGCAGGGGAACCCTTGACCATTCACACCGGGGCGGATATTGCGTTGAACGGGATCGACGACTCCGACACCCAGCGGCCCAACCAGGTCGCCGACAACATCTACGGCGGTTCAGATCCGGGAGACAACTATTTGCTCGCGTCCGCCTTCGCTAACCCGGCCGCGGGCACGTTGGGGACGATGCGCCGCAACGGTGCGGCCGGTTGGAACCGGTGGGATTTCGATCTGGCCCTGGCCAAAATCGTCCGTTTTGGTGAAAGCCAATCGCTTGAGTTCCGAGTCGAGGCCTATAACGTGACAAACAGTTTCCGGCCCGAAAGGCCCGGAGGCTTCGGAGCAGGCGCTTTCACAGACATCAGCAATCGAAGATTCGGTGTGATCCGCAACTCTGAAGCGCCGCGGATCCTGCAGTTCGCACTGAAGTACGCGTTCTAAGATCGCTCCTTCAGCGAATAGACGTTTCCAAGGCCGGTGCGGGGTCAGACCCGCGCCGGCTCTTTATTTGCCTGCCGGATTCGGGCATCCCTCTTCGAATACCTATTTCTCAAGAAGCGAGCCACGGATCCTTCCGACTGTAGGTGCCGTCTATGAGGGCACAGCGCATTCGCCTAAGTTTGTGCGCTCATAGAGCGCACCTACAGAAGACGTCTGGATACGTGCTCCCTCCTAACTGTAGGTGCGGTCTGCGACCGCACGGTGCGTCGGGGCCCGGGTGATATGGGGGGGGGGCCACGTCCGTCGCCGACGAGCCCTGACTGGGGGTACACCCTCTCCCTTGCCCGCATTAGTCTAAATAAGACACAATACTCCGGTTGGGCATAGTGCCATTCCGTTCAGTTCCGTTCCGTTCCGTTCGAGTTGAAGCGCAGGTGGAAGTGAACCGATATCGAATAGCCAGTCTACTGCTTGTGGTTCCCCTGTCAGGGGCGGGCCTCTTCGCGCAGGACAGCGGATTTCCTGGCCTATTTGACGTTGCCGGGGAAGTCGGTGTCACGCTCGAGAACATCAGCGGCGAGGCGAGTGCTGACTACGTTATCCAGTCGACGGGTAATGGTGCTGGTTTCGTTGATTACGACAACGACGGCGACTTGGATCTGGTGATCGTGAACGGCTCGACGCTGGAGGGGTACGCCCAAGGTGGAGATCCGATTGCCGCCCTGTATGAAAACCGAGACGGGATTTTCTCTGACGTGACCCGGCAGGCAGGTCTGGAAGCGAGAGGTTGGGGGCAGGGTGTCTGCGTCGCGGACTACGACAATGATGGGAACCGTGACCTCTACCTCACGGCTTTCGGTCGGAATCTGCTCTACCGTAACAGCGGCGATGGGACCTTTGCCGAGACGGCTGTGGTGGCCGGCGTTGCGGATGAGCGCTGGAGCACGAACTGTGCGTTTGGCGATTACGACCGCGACGGCAACGTGGATTTGTACGTCGCCAACTATGTGAGGTTTGATCCAGCGGTCGTTCCCCGACGCGGAGAGAGCAACGATTCGACGTGCCTCTACGTGGGCACTCCGGTTTTCTGCGGACCGCGCGGGTTGGATGGCGAGCCTGATGCGTTGTATCGCAACAACGGGGATGGTACCTTCTCGGATGTGACGACAGCGGCCCACATCGCCGCCCCGGGGCACTACGGTTTTGGGGTGGTCTTCAGCGATTTCGACAATGACGGGTGGTCCGACATCTACGTGGCCAACGACTCGGTAGCGAATTTTTTGTTCAGGAACAATCAGGACGGGACATTTGAGGACATCGGTCTGATTTCGGGTACGTCGTTGAACCAGATGGGCTTCGAGCAAGCAGGCATGGGACTCGGAGTCGGCGACTACGACGGCAACGGTCACCTGGACATTTACGTGACCAATTTTTCTCAGGATACCAACACGCTCTATCAGAACGTAGGGGACATGTTCTTCCTGGAAGTGACGGCCGAAGCGGGGACCGGCCAGGCATCATATCCGAATGTGGGCTGGGGAACGGGATTCGCCGACCTGGACAACGACGGGTGGCTGGATCTCTTCGTAGCGAACGGACATGTCTATCCTTCGGTCGATGATCTCGATGTCAACACGCGCTACAGGCAGCGAAAAGAGGTCTATCGCAACCTCGGTGACGGGACCTTCGAGGAAATCGCGGAGGATATGGAAGGAGATGTCTTGACCGCGCAGCCTTCGCGCGGTGCCGCATTTGGAGATTACGATAACGACGGTGATCTCGACATAATCACGATCAATATGAATCAAGCGCCCAGCCTGTACCGGAACGAGGGTGGCAACCGGAGCCACTGGATCGGTTTCCGCCTCGAGGGTGTTTCGAGCAACCGGGATGCGATCGGCGCCAGAGTCGAAATCGATGTGGCCGGCCGAACGCAGGTGGGGGAGGTTCGGAGCGGCGGCAGCTACCTTTCTCATAACGACATGCGTGTGCACTTCGGTCTGGGAGAAGCCGAGCGCGTCGAGGCCATCCGAATCCGGTGGCCCAACGGCAACACAGAGGCGTTGGACGGCATCGATGCCGATCGCTATGTGACGATACGCGAGGGGATGGGTTTCATTGATGTCCGTTAGAGGGAGACTGGCCATCACGGGGAAGCGAATCCTTTGGACAATCGCTGTCCTCAGTCTCACCGCGTCCAACGCCGCCGCCCTGCAGGCCGACCGTGTCGGTTTGCGCCTCCTGGTCGTTGGGACCGAAGCCGAGGCAGCTGACCTGCGAAGCCAGATCGAAGGCGGGGCGGCATTCGAACTCATTGCCCGCGACCATTCGCTGGACCCGACGGCCGCCTCCGGAGGCTACCTCGGTACGTTTGCCATCAGCGACCTGCGAACCGAGTACCGGGATGCGCTTCGAGGACTCGCTCCGGGCGAACTCAGCCCGATATCCAGTATCGATAGTGGTTATTTCCTGTTTCAGTTGCTGAGTGAACACGAAGAGCACTGGATCGCAGCCCGCGAAGAAGGCTTCCGCGCGTTTCAACGCGGAAGCTATGCCCAGTCTCTGGAGTCTTACGAAATTGCTCTCGAAGCAGCCGAACGCTTCGGTCTCCAAGATTCCCGACTGGGGAAAAGCCTCGACGACCTGGCTGGGGTTCACTATCTCCGGGGGAGTTACCGGGACGCTGTATCTCTCTATCGCAGATCCATGCCGATTCGCTGGGCGAGGCCGTCGGCGGACCTGCCCCCGGACGTTGGCGGTATGCTCGAGGATTTTACAGCGCTGCTCAGTCTCGCATACTTCAGGGGCGAAGCGTTTGATCAAGCCCGGGAGGAGTACGAAGCTGCGATTAACCAGATGCCGTTGACCGAAGATCTGTACACGGCCATGACCAGCATGTTCTCGGTGGCCGAACTGGCCGAGGAAGCGGAAATGGTTTTGTTGGAGGCTGTGGAGGCGTTTCCGGATTCCAGGCTTCTCCGCTATGACTTGGGCCAGCAAGCTGTGGTGTTGGGGAAGCCGATCCAGGCCCTGGAGGTGTTCGAAGCCGCGAACGCGATCGATCAGATCCCAGGCGATTCCGCCGATCGACTGCAACGGAGTTTAATCTACCAGGGAATTGGGAACCTGCACGTCGAGCTGTTTCAATATGACGATGCGTTCGAGGCCTACCAGGAGGCCGTGGAATTGGACCCGAGTAGTGTCGACGTGCATCTGTCGCTGGTTGATATCTATGTCAGTCGCGACGAAATCGAGAATGCATTGGCCGAGCTCGAATACGCCTTGTCCCTGGATCCCGACAATGTGCAGGCCTATTCGGGACTTGCGCAGGTACACCTGAAATCGGGAAGGTTCGAGGAATCCTTAGCAGCGGCCGAGAAGGCTCTCGAAATCGACCCGACCACCTACGGCACCCACTATTTCGCGGCGAGGGCAATGATTCGCCTGGGAATGAGAGAGGAAGGACGGGAGGAAATGCGCCGGTATCAGGAACTCCTGGCCAACGCGGAACAGGACGATCTCGACATACGTACGCTCAGCCGACGTGCTGGGGAGCTGGCCCTCGGCGGGGAGGGCCCCGAAGCGATTGCCGCGCTCGAGAGTCTAATCGAAACCTACCCCGATCAGGTCCTCCCGCGCCTGAATCTCGGATTCGCACAGCGCGAATTGGGTTTGCATCAGTCGGCGATCGATACGTTCCAGACGATGGTGGAGGAGGGACTGGACGGCGTTATGGTCCAGCGAAATCTGGCCGTCGAATACGAGGCTCTCGGCGATGTCCAGGCGCGCGACCGGCATCAGGCTGCGTTTTTCCAGAGAATGAACGCCTTCCTGACGGAAATGGCCAACTACCAACCGGAGTGAATGGTAAATAGACAGCCCGTGGCAGAAGTCTCCAGGGCCGCGTTACGGCCAAACGGAGCTGGATTCCAGGAGACGCCTTGGCGTCGACGCGACGTCACGACGACGAGACAATGCTCACACATTGGGAGGAGTCGGCGACAACGAAAACGGCCCCGTTTCGCCGTAACCCTTCGGGCGCAGCGGGGGGCGGGCCGCTAGGGTTTCACTGGCGTTGATATTTCTGTAGCTTCAAAGTTTTTTCTTGAATACTCTTCGGCCTGAAAAGCCGACTTCGTGGATCTGGACTATGGGACTCGGTGAAGCAATCGACAGATGGGGCACCCTCCGGTTCCCAGCCGTTCTTCTTGTCTTGTTGCTCCTCACCGGTACTCACCTGTACTTGTTTCCGACCGGATCACTTTTGTTTGTGATCGTTGTTTTCCTCCACGTGTTCGGCGGCGTGGTGATGACCGGTTGGCTGGTGCGACTGCTGTCCCGGAATTTCGTAAACTATTCTCTCCCGGCCCGCACAGGCTGGTTGTTTCTTTCCGTGGGTGCGGGACTGGGTATCGCGCTGATTTTCACCGGGACGCCGCGATCTTACGTCCCGTGGCTATATGCTCACATCGGATTGTGCCTGCTCGGCCTTGTTGTCCTCTGCTCCGCAGAGGCTCGTGGTAAGGGGAAAGCAGGCCGGGCCACGCTGATTCTTCGGGTGGGCGCGCTGACGCTTGCGGTCGGGGTCGGGGCCGTGGCCGCCGCGGGCTTTCGGGCACTCGGGTATGAGGGCTCTGTCATCGCCAACCCCGACGTGCCTCCCGCCAGCATGGACGGAGAAGGCGGCGGCCCGGCGGGTCTCTTCTTTCCCAGCTCGGCCGAGACCAGCACCGATGGGTATGTCCCCGCAGATTTCTTCATGGAATCACAGAAATGTCAACGCTGCCACGAAGACATTTACGATCAGTGGTACTCCTCAGCGCATCATTTTTCCTCCTTCAACAACCAGTGGTACCGCAAAGCCGTCGAGTATATGCAGGAGGTGGTTGGGCCCGGGCCCTCCAAGTGGTGCGGGGGGTGCCACGATCCGGCCCTTCTCTTCAGCGGTCTGATGGACACGCCGGTCGAGGAAATTCTCGACCGTCCCGAGTCTCAGGCCGGCCTGGGTTGCGTGATGTGCCATTCCATCTCTGTGAAAAGTACGATGGGACAGGGGGATTACACGATCGAATACCCGCCGATGTATCGGTTGGCGACCAGCGAGAACCCCATTGTGCGGACCCTTCACGACTTCGTCGTCAAGGTCAGTCCGGAAGCGCACCGCCGCACTTTTATGAAGCCTTTCGTGCGCGAACAAACAGCCGAGTTATGCTCGGCTTGCCACAAGGTGCATCTGGATTCTCCGGTCAACAACTACCGGTGGATTCGCGGTTTCAACGATTACGACAGCTGGCAGGCCAGCGGCGTGTCCGGGGAGGGGGCGCGTTCTTTCTACTACCCGGCCGAGCCTCAAACGTGCACCGACTGCCATATGCCGATGATTTCTTCGCTTGACGCCGGCAATCAGGGCGGACTGGTGCACTCCCACCGCTTCCCTGCGGCCAACACGGCGTTGCCGGTGGCGAACCGGGACCAGGCTCAACTCGATGCCACCGAAGAGTTCTTGACGAATGACATCGTCAGCGTTGATATCTTTGCGCTTTCTCGCGCTCGACCCAGGCAGATTGTGGCAGGGGGAGGGCGGACGGGCGATCTCTCCACCACCTTCGCTGTTGGAGAAGAAGCAGATCCGGGAAGAACGTTCGGCTTCCCCGAAACGTCGTCGCCGGTTACTGCCCCAATCGATCGGACCCAACCGCGCGTCGGCCGAGGTGATTCCCTCCGAGTCGACGTGGTCGTTCGGACCCGTCAGGTCGGGCATTTTTTCCCCGCGGGAACTGTCGATGCTTTCGATGTCTGGGTCGAGTTGGTCGCGACAGACGACAGTGGGAAAGTCATATTCTGGAGTGGAATGGTCGAGGAAGAGGGGCGGGGTCCGGTCGAAAGAGGAGCGCATTTTTATCGATCGCTTTCGCTGGATGCTCATGGGAACCCTATCGACAAACGAAACGCCTGGGCGGCGCGCGCGGTTGTCTACGTGAACTTGATTCCTCCGGGTGCCGCCGACACCGTTCATTTTCGGTTGGAGATACCCGAGGACGCCGGCCCGGAGATTCATTTGGAGGCAAAGGTCCACTATCGAAAGTTTTCATGGTCGAACACGCGTTTCTCATACGCAGGAATCCGCGAGAGCGGCAGTGGGGGTCTGACTCCGGACTACGACGACGGGACGTGGCGATTTGATGGCGACACTGCCAACGTTTCCGGTGAACTCAAGCAGATACCGGAGCTTCCAATCGTGACCTTGGCTGAGGATAGGGTGACGCTTCGGGTCGTGGACGCCGAGGCTGCGGTTGACGAGGAGGAAATCGTGATCGACACAACGGACTGGGAACGCTGGAACGACTACGGCATAGGACTGCTGCTCCAGGGAGATCTGAGAGGCGCAGAGGCGGCCTTCGGGCGGGCAACCGAGGCGGACCCTGAAAACGTCGACGGTTGGGTCAATATCGGCCGGGTTCGTGTTCGTGAAGGGAACCCCGAAGGCGCCCGGGAGGTGTTGGAAAGGGCTCTGGCGATGGAGCCCGACCTCGCACGCGCCAATTTCTTTTTTGCCCGTGTTCTCCGCGATGAAGGCAACTTTGACCAGGCGCTCGAGCATTTGGATCGGGTCACGGCCGCCTACCCTCGCGACCGGGTCGTGTGGAATGAAATCGGACGCATCCGTTTCCTCCAGCGCCGTTACGAGGACGCAGTCGTCGCGTTGAGGCGTGTCTTGGAGATTGACCCGGAAGACCTCATGGCCCATTACAACCTGATGTTGTCCTACAGCGGTCTGAACGATGAAGGCCGCGCAGTCGAACATCAGCAGTTCTATCTGCGCTTCAAGGCCGATGAATCGGCTCAAGCGATCACCGGTCGATACTTGCGCGAGCATCCGGAAGACAACCTGGAACGTCAGCCGATTCACGAACACGGTTCGGTGCCCCTCCCCGAACCTTCCCAACCTCCGGCAACGACCGAGTTGGCGACATCAACGAACGATGGAGGAAGGCGGTGAGAGGAGCCCCAGGTCTGGTCTTAATTCTTTCGACACTGTTTGCCCCACCTTCGGCGCTGATGGGCCAGGACATGTCGACGATCAGGTTCGAAGCGATCACAACGGCGGCGGGCATCGACTTTACCCATAACAGCGGTGCGAGCGGGAACAGGTACCTTCCCGAAACAATGGGCCCTGGCGCTGGTTTCATGGACTATAACAGCGACGGGTGGCCGGACATCATACTCGTTAACGGTACCCACTGGCCGGGTGAGAGCGGACTGGCTTCCACCCCGAAACTGTACAGAAACAACAAGAATGGGACTTTTTCCGATGTGACCGAGGCCGCGGGTTTGGCCGTGGAGATGTACGGCATGGGAGTCGGGGTCGCTGACTATGACAACGACGGCGACCAGGACCTGTTTTTGAGCGCACTGGGCCAGAACCGCCTCTATCGCAACGATGGCGCCGGGACGTTCGCCGACAGAACGAGTCAAGCCGGAATGCTGGGGCCGGAAGAGTTCAGCACCAGCGTCGCCTGGTCCGATTACGACCGGGATGGCCATGTTGACTTGTTCGTTGCCAATTACATCCAATGGTCTGTCGAAAGCGATTTATACTGCACGCTGGACGGAACCCGGAAATCCTATTGCACGCCTGAATCCTACGGCGGAGTTTCGATGCGGCTCTGGCGTAACAATGGCGATGGCACGTTTCGAGATGCCACCCGGGAGGCGGGTGTCTTCGACCCCGATTCGAAGAGCCTGGGTATAGCGGTATTCGACTACGATCAAGACGATTGGCCTGACATCATGCTCGTTAACGATACCGAACCCAACAAGCTCTATCGTAACAGGGGTGATGGAACGTTCGAGGAGCGGGGAATGCTGTCCGGCGTTGCCTTGAGCGAGGATGGCGTGGCACGGGCTGGAATGGGCGTGGACACGGCAGACTACGACCGGTCGGGCTACCCCAGCGTCATCATCGGCAATTTTTCCAACCAGATGCTTGCCTTGTACCACAACGAAGGCAACGGTCTGTTTATCGACGAGGCGCCCCGGTCTCAGCTGGGACGCAGGAGCCTGCCGACCCTGAGCTTTGCCTGTCTTTTTTTTGACTATGACCTGGATGGGTGGCCAGACATCCTGGCGGCGAACGGGCATATCGAAGATGAAATCGAGCGGGTGCAAGTCCGTATTAAGCATGCCCAACCGCTCCACCTCTTCCGCAATCGGGCGGGTCAAGGCTTCGAGGAAGTGACTGCGTCTCTTGGTGACGCGTTCGGAGCGCCCAGGGTCGCCCGGGCCGCTGCATACGCCGACATCGACAACGACGGCGACCTGGATGTGCTGATCACCACGAACGGCGGTCGCGCCGAGTTGTTTCGGAACGACGGCAGAATCCATCGCAGTCTCCAGATTCGCCTGGTCGGGACCCGTTCTAATCGGGACGGACTGGGAGCAAAGGTTACGGTAACGGCGGGAGGTGAGCGTCAGACACAGACCCTCCACAGCGGAGCGGGCTATCTGTCCCAAAGTGAGCTTCGTTTGACCTTCGGTCTCGCCGAACATGAGGAGGCGGAGGTCGTTGAAGTCCGCTGGACCAGTGGTGCGGTCGACCGGTTGACGAACGTGGCGGCCGGAAGCACGGTGAGGGTGGAAGAAGGACAGGGACTCGTCGGGTCGGAACCATTCGGCGTCCGTGACTAGCCGCGAAATCGAACGTTTTACGAAAAGAGACCTCAGATATGAAATCGAGAACTGTGTTTGGGCTCATTGCGCTCTCGCTCCTGATCCTGGCCCTGTCTTGCACGAACCGCATGAGATTAGGGGCCGGACAGCAGATCGGGGGGGACGCTCAGGTTCAGGCTCTGCGTCAGAATAACTTGGCAGTGGCCTACATGAATCAGCAGCGCATCATGGATGCCTTGGAGCTTTTCGAGCAAGCCTATGCTGCCGATTCCACACTTCTGGCCCCTCGTCTGAACCAGGCCATCGCACTGTTCCACCTCCAGCGTTTCGAGGAAGCCCGCGACATCCTGGTGGAGTTCACCCGGAATCAATCCGACGACGTTCGAGCCTGGTACAACCTCGGGCTGATCTACCGGTATCTCGGGCAACCCGACCAGGCCGTGGCGGCTTTTAGCCAAGTCGTCCGACTGGACGCGGACGATCCAGATTCTCACTATTTGCTCGGTTTGATGCAGGCCCAACTCGGGCAGTATCCGGAAGCCATCACCGCCTACGAAAGGGCGCTGGAGCTGGCCGCCTACCACGCCTCGGCTGAATTCGGCATCGCCCGTGCCTACCAGGCACAAGGCCAGATTTCACAAACACAGGAACACCTGGCCCGGTTTCAGGAAATAACGCAGCAAAATTTGAGCGTACCGATGGGACTGGCTTACGGGGACCTGGGACCGTATTCCCTTGCCCAGGATGCGGGCGGCATCGCTGATCGTGCGGTTGACCCGATCGAGGTGCGTTTCAATTCTGTCGCGGCCGAAGCCGCCCTCGATTTCGTCCACAACGCGGGACCGACGCCGCAGTCCTCGCCCGCTGGCACCGTGAACCCATTGCTCGGTGCGGGGGCCTGCTTCCTGGACTATGACGCGGACGGCTGGATGGACCTGTTTTTGATCAACGGTGGAGCCGAAGCCAGTCTCTTGTACCGGAACCTCGGCAACGGCCGCTTCGCCGACGTCACAGACCTCGCCGGTCTTGACATTCGCAGTCAGGGAATGGGCTGTACGGTTGGTGATTACGACAACGATGGGCAAATCGACCTTGCAGTGAGTTCTTTAGGCGGGGTGACTCTTCTACGAAACGACGGCGGCGGGTTCGAGACCGTAACGATTGACGCGGGAATCGGCGTCGATGGCTTCCCTCTGGGCCTGACGTTCATCGACTTCGATCACGATGGCGATCTCGACCTCTACGTTTCCCGTTTCGTTGATTTTGCGCGACCGGAAGGAACCAACCCCTTCGATTTTCCGTCTGACGCTCAGGGTCCGGGCAACATGTTGTGGCGCAACAACGGGAATGGAACCTTTACCGACTGGACGACGGAGACGGCGCTGGGTGGCTCTACGCCCGGCGTCGGAGCTATCGGTACGGATCTGAACAACGATCGTGCCATCGACTTTGTCGTGACAGGTTGGAGTGAATCCCCTCAGGTTTTCCTCAATGCCAGGGAAGGAGCGTTCGACGTCATGGATTGGGGCGTCGACTTTCCCGCTCCGAGTGCCGGTGTCGCCGCAGCCGACTTCAACAAGGACGGGTGGATGGACCTCGCCTTCACCCACTGGGCATCGCCGGGGCTGAGCCTGTGGCGCAATGTTGACGGCCGCGGATTTGAACCCATAACGCTCCCGGATCCCGGTTGGGAGCGGGGCTGGGGGCTGGCCCCCATCGACTATGACAACGATGGGTGGGTGGATCTGGCGGTTTCCGGGGAAACCTCTGGAGGCGGGGAGATTCGCGTGTTTCGGAACCGTGGGACGGACGGGTTCGAAGATGTCACCTCTGCTGTCGGGCTCGCCGACCTGGGTCCAACCGCACCGCGCGCCCTCGTGAGCGCTGACTACGACAACGACGGCGATCCAGACCTGCTGGCGACTCAGAACGGCGGGCCGGCACTCCTGCTGCGAAACGATGGTGGAAACGACAATTCCTGGTTACGCGTGGACCTGGAAGGCCTGAACGACAACCGGAGCGCGATCGGCACGAAAGTAGAAGTCTTTGCAGGCTTGCTCCGGCAAAAGATAGAAATTGCGGGTGCATCGGGATATCTGGGACAGAGCGCCTTACCGGTCACGGCAGGCCTCGGTCAGAACTCCGAAGTGGATACGGTAAGAATGCTGTGGCCCACCGGCGTGCTTCAGGATGAAGTCCAACTCCAAACGCGCCAGCAGCACACTGTGGTGGAGATCGATCGCCGCGGAAGTTCGTGTCCCGTGCTCTTCGTCTGGAATGGTGAGGAATACGAGTTCATTACTGATGTCATCGGTGCCGGTATCGCAGGTCACTGGGTCGGACCCGGCCAGCGAAACGTTTCTGACCCCACTGAGTACGTCAAAGTATCCGGTTCGAGCGTGCGGTCTCGCGACGGCCGATTGAGTTTTCGGCTGGCCGAGCCGATGGAGGAAGTGGTATTCCTGGATCAAGTCCGCCTGTTGGCCGTCGACCATCCCTCTGATGTGGACGTCTACCCCCACGAATATTTCGCCGGCGCCCCGCCTTTCCCTGAATTCCAGGTGATTGCCAGCCGCAGCGCCCATCTCCCGATAGGGGCGTGGGACGATGCGGGCCGAAACGTTCTGCCGGAACTGACGGAAAGGGATCGCCGATATGTGATGTTTGAATCCGCGGCCTTCAAAGGCTTTGGGGAAACTCATTCCCTTGAACTGGATCTAGGGGCTTTGGACACGAACGGCCCGGTGCGGTTGCTAATGCACGGCTTCGTCGATTACTTCACACCGACTTCAGTCTTTGCGGCGCATCAGGCCGGTGTCGAGGCGATTCTTCCTTACGTCGAGGCCCTCGATTCGTCGGGGCGATGGGTCCGCGTAATGGATGATCTTGGGTTTCCCGCCGGTCTGGCACGTACCATGACGCGCGATATCACGGGACGGCTTCCAGAGGGTACCGAGCGTATTCGAATTACGACCAACCTTAAGATCTACTGGGATCAGATTCTGATCGATGCAACGTCGGACGCCGGCCCGGTACGGTTGACGGAAGTTCCCCTGGATGCGGCAACGCTGGCCTGGCGCGGCTACCCTAGAGAAATTTCAGGGCGTATTAGGGCCGACGTAACCTACGCCTATGACGACGTCAGCCCAACGGGTCCGTACGCGAAACACGCAGGAAACTATACGCGGTTCGGAGACGTCGGTCCTCTTTTGGAAGTTGCAGACGATTTTTTCGTTATTTTTGGTTCCGGAGAGGAAGTGGCTCTCGAGTTCGACCCATCCGGGTTGTCCGAACTCCCCGAAGGCTGGAGTCGCGACTATTTCTTTTATGCAGACGGCTTCGAAAAGGACATGGACTTTTACGCAGCCTATTCCGCCACGGTGGAGCCCCTGCCGTTTCACACCGAGGAACCCTATCCTTACACGTCGGGAAAAGAATATCCGCTGACCGGCGAGTATCTGGAGTATCAGCTCCGCGAGAACACCAGACATCAATCGGGCCTGCCGGGGCCTGCATATCGAGCCGAGTACGGGACGGAGCAAAGACAAGCCGACTAGCTGGAAGAAGTCCCCCGACACACCCCCGATGAATCCAGCGTCTCGACTCCCTGTTGCCCCAGTCAAGAACCGCTTCGGACAAGGTTGCTGCCCGAGACCCCCAGCGGTTGGAACGTCTGGCTCGATACTGCGCCCGGCCACCGATCGCGATGGAACGTCTCGAACCGCTGGCATACGGACGACTGCTCTATCGTTTCAAGCACCCCTGGCGGGACGGGACGACAGATGTGGTCTTTGAAGGGTTGAGGCTGCTGGAAAAACTTTCGGCGAGTTGTGTGCGCTCATAGAGCGCACCTACAGAAGACGGCTGATACCGGCCTCTCTCCTACTGTAGGTGCGGTGGCGGAAGGTCGAAGTCCGGGGGCTCCAGGACTACGGTGAGCTTCCGCCATTTGTTTACCGCAGGGCGTCGGAGCTTCGAGCGATCCACTGCTCGAAGCTCCAACTTTAGTGCCGGATACCGGGGTTAGTTGAGGACGCCGCCCGCGGGATCTCTCACCCTGCGGTTGAACGTGTCCACCTCGTCCCACGGGGCACAGAATTCCTCCCACAAGCCCGGCCAATCCTCGGCTCCCAGTGATTCTGGCGTGATCTTATACCAGGTTTTCTTATCGGCCACCCAGGGTTCGGGATAGGTCATCGGGTCGTTGATCACCATCTCGAGCTCTATGGCGTTCTCGGCCGTGCGTGTGTACCGCTCAGTCAGCCGCATGTCCGGGCTATGCACATTCCCATGGTGATCGAGCCAGGTTCTGCCATCGTCTTCATAACCAGCCGTCTCCACAACGAGGGTGTTCCCCTCCCACCTGCCGGCCGAGTACCCCAGCCACCTTCGGATACCGGGGTCAAAATCCTCCGGAATGACACGCCCATCCATCCAGATTTCGCGATGCACGCGATGCCACTGGAAAACCTGGATCAGCTTGTTATCGAGCATGATCCACTCAGACGGTCGGGGAAATAACAGGATTCTTGGGACGCCCATCGGATTACAGTTACCAACGGGATCATTCCCCGATCCAGTGGCTGGGGGAACGTTTCTGGGTCCATATCCAGGCCGAGTCGCCTCGAATTGCGCCCGTCCCGAAGCTGTCATCGGAGGAGGCGAGCCTCCCCTTTCATAAATCTCGCGGCTTCCGCCGTTTGGGCCGGCGGCCCTATCCCAAAAGCCCGTAAAGTCGCGCGGATCATACTCCTGAGCGAGCGCGACCGAGGAAAGGAGCAGCGTTGCCACGAAGACAACGACCAAACTCATAAAGCAATTGCGCATGGTGGTATACCTCCAGCTTATATCTTGTTTCAAACCCACTCCGAATGTGCTCTGGGCCCGCATCGGCATACAGCAGCCAGACGGTGCCCGTCGTCTGTTTGAAGTCGACTTCACTATTCCTGGGCGGGGCGAGCAAGGCCTCATATCATGGTGACTAGTTTTCAGTCTCCATCACTAATTCTCTACCGTTGGGAAGCACGATCTTCGAGACGACGCCCAGCGGCCTGCCATCTCTGGCAGGGAACATGGTCACTGCAACTTCATTCCCCGGTCTCAGAGAACCCCGGTTCCAACCCGCCCTGCTCCAATAGTAGACACTGCTGCCTTCTACCGCCCAATTCACAACGTTGCCCGCATCGTCAGTCACGTCAATGGAAAACTGGACATGGGGATTGGCGAATTTCCATTCGGTCACGGTTCCCGTCAACGTGACTTGCTGCTCCGTGTCGTAGGTCACGTAGATCCCGTGGTGTGCCCAAGCCGGGATTGAGGCCATGACGCTGATCGCAACAATCAAAGCTGCCAGGGCCGAGTTTTTCAGGTCGTATTCCATCTCGTCCTTGTGCCGGGTGATGCCAAGTGTGCCTCTTGGGGCGTCGCGTGCGAAAAGACCCCGACTTTGCAATATTCTAGAACGTCACTTCCCGCAGAGGGAGGTCTAATTCCGATTCAGCGCCGGCTGCAGATCTCCGGCAGTCGCATCGCATTCCCTAACAGTCTTGCGGCCCAGGTCTCGGGTTCAGCCCGCAGGCCATTCGGCCGTCGGGAAATCGGTCATTGGCATTGATGACCAGCTTTGACATAACGCCCACGGGGCTTCCCGCTTTTGAGGGAGACATGGTGACGACTACCTGGTCCCCCGCTTCGACGCTCGACCTGTTCCAGCCCGCCCGCGTCCAATAATAGACGCCGCCCCCTTCCACTGCCCACGCGACCACTTGACCGTTTTCGTCCGTCACGTCCAGATAAAGCTGGATATGGGGGCTGCGAAAATTCCATTCCGTCACGACCCCCCGAATTTCAACATCTTGGTCCATGAAATACGAGATCGCGGTCCCATGGTGAGCTAAAACTGGAACTGCAACCACGAAAAGACCCAGGGTCACCGACAAAAGAGCGACCCATTTCCTCTTGTCACGCTCCATGTGCTCTCTCCTTGAATATGTTCACTGATCTTATATTGATGTGGACAAGCGCTTTGATTTCCCGCGCACTTACTGATGAATTTTCTGAAAAATTCAAGGCTGATTGTAAACCTGCAGGCTTGATCTTTCAAGGCTTTCCAGACCGAACCACCGCCAGGGGACGGACACTTCCGAATCCCTCCTGTATTCTGAAGTGTCCGTCTCCTGGCCGTGGATTTGGCCGTATAATTGTTGCCATTTGTTCGTGGAGGCGTTTGCTTGAAAGTCCCGGCCGCTCTGATGATCCTGATTTTGGTCCTGCCCGGCTTCGTGTTTGCCCAGGACGGAACGCTGGCGGCTGAGAACCCTCTGGCAGTCTTGAAACTGGAAGTCGAGCGCGTCCTGGAAGAGGCGGCACTGCCGTTCTCCGACGCACAGGAGGACGCCATCATCCTCATGATGGAAGACCGGCGGCAGGCCTCGGAAGAGTTGTTTGGCGACCTGATGGACTTCAGCGCGGGCCCAACCCAGGGTCAGGCGTCGGACCGGCTGCGCTCGGCTATCGAGTACATGGAAAACGAGTTTCTTGCGCGTCTGGAGGACTACCTCACTGCCCCCCAGCTCGCCGCATGGAGCTTGCACCTGGAAACGACCGAATCGCCGGTCAACGTGGCACTGGAACAGGATAGTCCGCAACAGCAGACCCAATACGTTCGTCTCAACCCGAACGTATTCACCGCCGAGGAAGGGCTCTACCGGATCGGCGGTGGTCCGCGCCGGGCGGAAGTCATCGAACGGGGCGGGGCCGGCGCGTTTCACGGCAACGCGCAGTTCCTGATCATCGACGAATCCTTGAACGCGGGCCGGCGGTCCTACAACCGGGGCCAGCGAGTACCCACCGTTAAGCCCCCGTATCAGGAGCGCGACACGAGTTTCGATATCAGTGGGCCTGTTCTTCCGGGCCGGTTGACGATGAGCTTCGCGGGTCGCCAGAACGAGGCGGAGAACGTCGACACCATCAACGCCACGCTGGCCAATGGCTCTCCGTTCTCCAGTGAAATCGTCCGGCCGACGACGCACCGCTTCCTATCCACCGGAGGGACCTACCAGTTCGCTGACGCCCACTCGCTGACGTTCAACCTGGAATACGCCCCGTACACGGCGAAGAATCAAGGCATCGGAGGTTTCGTGTTGCCCGAACGCGCCTGGGCAAGCGAGGGCCACAGCTGGATTGTGGACCTGAAACAGTTCTCGTCATTGTCGGCCCGAAGCATTTATGAAATGCGGTTCCAGGTCAACACCAGCCACGCAGAAACGATCCCAACCACCACCGGGGTGCGGACCGACGTCGTCGACGCATTCAGCAGCGGTGGCTCCGGGAACCGGACCGAGAGCGACAACCGCAACTACGAAATCGGCAACCTGTACACACGGATCGGGGAAGGCACGACCCTCCGCTTCGGCTTCGACGGAATCTATCGCAAGAACAAGGCACTTTCCACGGCCAACTTCGACGGAACCTTTACGTTTTCCAGCCTGGACGACTTCAACCAGGGACGGCCGTTCCAGTACCGGGTGGCGCAGGGTGAACCGTTGCTTGAAACCACGCAGACAGAGCTGGCGTTCTTCATGCAGAACGACTGGCGGCTGACCCCGGAGTTGACGTTCTATTACGGGTTTCGCTATGACTGGCAAACGAATCTGGATGACGCCGATAACTTCGGCCCCCGGTTGGGATTGGCCTATGCCCTGGGTCAGGCCACGGTCATACGCAGCGGCCTCGGCGTTTTCTACAGCAGCCTGGGCATCGACCTGGTGGAGAACCAGCGTCGGCTGGACGGCACACGCCAGTTCGAGACCGTCATCGCGGCGCCCTCCTATCCCGATCCCTTCAATTCCGGAACCGTTCAGAACCTGTTGCCCTCAGTCCGAGTGACCGACCCGACCCTGTCGGCACCGTATGCCAGCGCCGGATTGATTTCGATCGAACGGACGTTTCTGACCAACCTGTTCGTGAGCGCCACATATGAGTACTTGCACGAAGTACACCGGCTGCGCTTCAGGGACCTGAATGCGCCGCGTGACATCACCTCGCCCGTGCCGCGTTCCTGCACGAAGGATCAGAGCGCGGAAACATGTGTTCGCCCCGATCCGACGAAGGAAGAGATCCTCAACCTCGAAGCGACGATGGCACAGATCCAACATTCGCTTCGGTTCATCTATCGGCAGAGGTTCAGCATCTTCAACGTGTCGGCAAACTACCAGTATCAAAGAGGCCACTCCGACGGCCGTCCAAATGCGGCCGGCTTTCTTCCTTCCGATCCCTACGATCTCCAGGCGGATTGGGCTCGCGCGCGCTTCTTTCCGACGAACACCCTGGCCAGCACCATTAACGCGCAACTCCCGCTCGGTATCTTCCTGACTGGGACGCTGTCGGCCAACAGCGGCCCCCGTTTCAACATCACGACCGGAACCGACGATAATCAGGACGGCCATCTGACCGACCGGCCTCCGGGAATCCCGCGAAACGCGGGCGATGCACCGAAGTTTGTCAGTTTCGGCTTCAATATCTCGAAGGCCTTCTTCTTTGAGGGGACAGGCGGAACGAGCGCCACGCGGACCAACCTCAATGTGTTCGCCAATATCACAAACGCTTTCAACAACGTCAACTTCAGCCTGCCTTCGGGCGTAATGACCTCACCCAATTTCGGCCTGTCAACCAGCGCACAGGATCCTCGGCTCATCGAAATCGGTCTCCGCTTCCAATTCTGAGTGCCATTCCCATCCGCTCTCCCAGCATCGGCAAATGATATTCTGTCCTGAACCTTAGAAAACGGCACGCCTGAAGACTGTTCTCGCTGCCCGTTTCATTCGATCAGTTCGGCCATGGATTTGGCCATATAATTGTTGCCATTTGCTGGTGGAGGCATTTGCTTGAAAGTCCCGGCCGCTCTGATGATCCTGATTTTAGTCCTGTCCGGTTCCGCTTTTGCCCAGGACGGAACACTGGCGGCTGAAAACCCTCTGGCAGTCTTGAAACTGGAAGTCGAGCGCGTCCTGGAAGAGGCGGCACTGCCGTTCACCGACGCACAGGAGGACGCCGTCGTCCTCATGATGGAAGACCGGCGGCAGGCCTCGGAAGAGTTGTTTGGCGACCTGATGGACTTCAGCGCGGGCCCAACCCAGGGGCAGGCGTCGGACCGGCTGCGCTCGGCTATCGAGTACATGGAAAACGAGTTTCTCGCGCGTCTGGAGGACTACCTCACGGCCCCCCAGCTCGCCGCATGGAGCTTGCACCTGGAAACGACCGAATCGCCGGCCAACGTGGCATCGGAACAGGATCTTTCGCAACAGCAGACCCAATACGTCCGTCTCAACCCGAATGCGTTCACCGCTGAGGAAGGGTCCTACCGGATCGGCAGTACACCGCGCCGAGCGGAAGTCATCGAGCGGGGCGGGGCCGGCGCATTTCACGGCAACGTGCAGTTCCTGATCATCGACGAATCCTTGAACGCGAGCCGGCGGTCCTACAACCGGGGCCAGCGGGTGCCCACCGTCAAGCCCCCGTATCAGGAGCGCGACACGAGTTTCGACCTCAGTGGGCCTGTTCTTCCGGGCCGGTTGACGATGAGCTTCGCGGGCCGCCAGAACGAGGCGGAGAACGTCGACACCATCAACGCCACGCTGGCCGATGGCTCTCCGTTCTCCAGTGAAATCGTCCGGCCGACGACGCACCGCTTCCTATCCACCGGAGGGACCTACCAGTTCGCTGACGCCCATTCGCTGACGTACCACATGGAATACGCCCCGTACTCGGAAAAGAATCAAGGCATCGGAGGTTTCGTACTGCCGGAACGTGCCTGGGCGAGTGAGGGCCACAGCTGGATTGTGGACCTGAAACAGTTCTCGTCATTGTCGGCACGCAGCATTTATGAAATGCGGTTCCAGGTCAACAACAGCCACGCAGAGACGGTACCGACAACGACCGGGGTGCGGACCGACGTCGTTGATGCGTTCAGCAGCGGTGGCTCCGGGAACCGGACCGAGAGCGACAACCGCAACTACGAAATCGGCAACCTGTACACACGGATCGGGGAAGGCACGACGATCCGCTTCGGCTTCGACGGAATCTATCGGAAAAATCGGGCGCTTTCCACGGCCAACTTCGACGGAACCTTTACGTTTTCCAGCCTGGACGATTTCAACCAGGGACGGCCCTTCCAGTATCGGGTGGCGCGGGGCGAGCCCCAGCTTGAAACCACGCAAACGGAGCTGTCGTTTTTCATGCAGAACGACTGGCGGCTGACACCGGAGCTGACGTTCTATTACGGGTTTCGCTATGACTGGCAGACGAATCTGGATGACGCGGACAACTTCGGCCCCCGATTGGGATTGGCCTACGCCCTGGGTCCGGCCACGGTCATACGCGGTGGCCTCGGTGTTTTCTACAACAGCCTGCCTATCAACATGGTGGAGGACCAGCGGCGGCTGGACGGGACGCGTCAGTTCCAGACGGTCATCGCTGCTCCCTCCTACCCCGACCCTTTTGAGTCTGGAACCGTGCAGAACCTTCTGCCATCGGTCCGGGTGTTGGATCCGACTCTGTCGGCACCCTATTTTAGCGCCGGGTTGATTTCTATCGAACGGACATTCCTGACCAACCTGTTCGTGAACGCCGCATATGAGTACAAGCACGACGTCCATCGCCTGCGCTTCAGGGACGTGAATGCCCCGCGCGACACCACCGCAACTCGGCCGCGTTCCTGCACGAAGGATCAGAGTGCGGAAACCTGTGTTCGCCCCGATCCGACGAAGGAAGAAATCCTCAACCTCGAGGGTACGCGGGCCTCGATTCACCACTCGCTTCGATTTACGTATCGGCAGAGGTTCAGCATCTTCAACGTGTCGGCGAACTACCAGTATCAAAGAGTCCACTCTGACGGTGGGCCGAGGGCGAATCGTGGCACGCCCGCAGACAACTACGATCTACGGGCGGAGTGGAGCTTCGATCGCTTCTATCCGACGCACACGCTGGGCAGCACCGTGAACGCGCAGCTCCCGCTGGGTATCTTCTTGACAGGAACGATGTCCAGCAACAGCGGCCCACGTTACACCATTACGACCGGAACAGACGACAACCAGGACGGCTATCTGACCGATCGGCCTTTAGGGTTTACCCGAAACACCGGCGATGCTCCCAAGTTCCTCAGTTTCGGCTTCAATATTTCGAAAGCGTTCTTCTTTGAGGGAACAGGCGGAACGAACGCCACGCGGACGAATCTCAATGTGTTTGCTAACATCACAAACGCGTTCAACAACGTGAACTTCAACCCACCTTCGGGCGTGATGACCTCACCGAATTTCGGCCTGTCAACCAGCGCACGGGATCCGCGGCTGATTGAGATCGGGCTGCGCTTCCAGTTCTGAAAACCGTCCCCAAGATCCGACACAAGATCGCCCGGCCATCCCCAGTATCCAAACCTGGACGATCACAAAGATCAAGGCCGCGGTGGATCGATTCTGTTTTTGACAGAGCCCTTCGCATGGATTAACGTGTATGGACGACTTCATTAAAGTGGGTTCGACCTCGTTTCCTCGATCTCAATGAAGCCTGATGAATTACGCAGAGTTAAACGGGAGGTACTACACATGCGATTCTCTCTTTCGCTGGCATTGACCGGTTTGCTCCTGATGCTGGCCCTACCGTCTGATGCTCACCATTCCGCCTCATCGTTTTGGCACACCGATCAAATTGTGGAGATCGAAGGCGTCGTGAAGTCCATCCACATCGTCAATCCACATCCTGAAATGGTGGTTGAAGTGACAGACGCCAACGGTGAGAAATCCGACTGGTACATCAGCGGCGGGGGCAACGCCAGCGCCATGATTCGGGCCGGCTGGACCGACGACACGATCCCTGTTGGCGAGAAAGTCAAAGTTCAGGGACAACCATCCCGTCGTGAAGGCGCAAAGGCTCTGCTCTCGGGAGACGTCACTACAGAAGACGGCGTGGTGATTTCGTTTGGCTTCATCCAATTGGAGGAAGCCGTCAACTAGCCTGAACGAATCCGCCTGGAGCCTTGAGACAAGTTACCCGAGCTAAGGGACGCAGGTCGGCGCAATGGTCTCCATGGATAAGAGATCGATCCGCCGGCTGTCCGGGAGCCGGATCGAATAGCCTTTGACCTGCAGCTTCTCGCCACGGTGGTCGTCGGGAGTGAATCCGCCGCGAAGAGACCCAATGCCCTGCAACTGGAAGGTATGCGTGCCTAGGGGCTGGACCTGGGCCCGGGCCAGCTCCTCATCGGTCGATCCCCGAGCCCGATCCGTTCTCGCCGGCTCACTCGCGCTCGTCAGTATCCAATTGCCTCCTTCATCCTCTGTAAGGCAACCGATCAGCTGTGCGAGAGAGCCGCTTGGGATGGGCTGGGGTCCATCCTCGCCCTCGATCTGAATTCCGCCTAGGGTCTCGACCGCCAACTCCTCGTCACCGGCCGGAAAAGAGTTCACCGCCAATATACGCGCCACGATGTCGAGGTACGTACGGTCACTCAGGCGGGCAGGCGTGTCCCGTGGCATCGTGTCTCGAATCAAGCCGAATAGGCTTCCCAGATTGTACTCGCGCCAGCGTTCCATGAACGCCGTGCCTGTAAAGCCGGCGCCCGGTTGCCTGCCGTCCTCGGCCCCATGACATCCCGCGCAGTTCGCTTCGAATGCCATCTGGCCTCGGTCTGATTCTTCGATGGTGTATACGCCATCCCAGACAGTCTTACTCTCCTCGCTCTGAGTTACGGCAAGACTTCCGCTCCCGGCTGCCTGAATCTCGTCCACAGGCACACCCCAGATGGCCGCTGTCAGGATGATCGTCATGGCCGTCACTCGTCGATTATTCAATTACGATGCCTCCAAAAGCCCAGACCAAAGATTTGTTTGCTGCCTGTGGATGACTCGACCGCGAAATCCGCTCAGTACATGCTTGCACGGACGCTTGCATTTTCTTTTCAGCCAATGTTTCGACGTTGGTGATTTAGTAATCGTGGATGGTTCCGGCGTGGGGAACGCGTCCCCGAGCCAGTCTTCGAACGGTTTTCAGCGACTGCTTAGGAATAGACGGGTCGTTGCTGTGGGCATCTGAATGTAGGAGCGTTCCTTTATCTCGCCGAGCAAGGCGTCGGGTTCCATCCTGAGCCATCCGGTATCTTCTTGAACTGCTGGCTCATTGCCAGAGGATCGCTCAGGTACTGCGGATCCTCAAACATCGTAATCACAAAGAGCAGCGTATCGCCGTTCGCTTCGTTGAAGATGTAGAAGTACTCGGTCATGACTCCATCCCCACCAAACGGAACTCCATTCTTACGCAGGTATCCCGGTCGCAGGTTGGTCGTCACCACTTTCAAATGACCGCCACCGGGGACTCCGAACTCGCCCCCTGTCACCACCCACTCGGCGGTTGAATGTCCCTGCCACGTCGGTTCCGAGCCGGCTGGCGTCTGATCGAAACGAAACGAACGCGTCTGCATTCCGGCGTCCGTATCCATTCGCAGAGTCATATCGCTTTCCCAGGTGATGTTGAGACGCGTAGGCACCCGCAGAATCGCCGGGGCGGCATAGGCTTTGCATGCCTCGCCGGCGGCCTCATCTGCTGCCGGATCCCAGCTGTCGGCTATTCGGCGGCCTTCATCATTGAGAGGAACACCCGAGTAATCACCTCTTGCCGGAGTGACCATACGCAAGTGCCAGTCTTCGTTTACGAGGGATACCCAGGTCCCCGTCAGATCGATCGGGGCATCGGCCTGTGGTGATGGGCCAGCCCCCTGAGCCTGCATGTCAGCCGGAACCGAAAACATCAGCACCACGACAGCGGCAACGTATAGCCCTACAGCACAGCTCCGTAGCAATCTGGAAATCATTCTTCCTCCGACAGTTTCAGCAAGCGTTCGCACGGCCCGAATTAACTTCCTCTAGACGAGGACGGGCCTTCAACCACATCTCCCAGCTGAGCCGGCGGCCACAATCAGAGAGGTCGTCAGTCGACAATCTCTCCGGGCCGGAAGCCCCAGGCGAACCCATCGGACGGCCGATGCAGGGTGTTCATTTTCATCCTGCGCTCCCCGGGAGTGCGCGAGGGATTCCCGGCGATAATCACTTTGTCGCCGGGTTTGAACGTGTCCCGTGTCACACCCTGGGTGCCGAGCCGGGCGGCGCCGCCCCACTCGACAGCCCACCGCTGCATAACTCCGTTCTCGTCGGGAACATTTATTTGAACGAATGCATGGGGGTTGCGATAGAGCAACAGGACCATCTCTCCTTCAAGTGTGATTTCCTTTTCCGCGTCATAGGTGCCGACGATGGAATGGTGGGCTTCTGCACTGATCGTGCCAAATACCAGCAGACCAGCACCGAGGAAAAGAAATAATTTTCTTTTCATGATCTTTTCTTCCTCCCAAGATAGCGACTGGCCGCAAGCAACCGCATTGCTGGGGCGCCGAAGCTATTGTTGACTGAGATCCCGATACACAGTTTCGACAAACATGTCCGCTGTCCAGTAGTCCGTCGCATACCGTCGATCAAAATCCAGTGTCGGGTTCGCCGCCTTCACCTGCTCCAGCGGCATATCCCTCCGAATCATGTCGCGAATGCGGTCCCGAATGATCGTCACTACGTCCCGATAGCGGGCAACGTCGGAAGCATCGCTGAGGCGCCCGTGACCGGGGATGATCATCGTTCCCCCTTGCATATTGTTCTCCGTTACAGCCAGATCGAGAATGTGATTCAGACCGTCGAGAACACCTTGAACGCTCCCGCCTTTCTCAAGATCGATCATAGGATAGTGGGTGGTCACAAAAACATCACCGGTAGCAATCACGTCGGAGTAGCGGAAATGAACGATGCTGTCGCCGTCGGTGATCGCCCTCGGCGCGTGATAGAGCTGAATCGCGTCACCGTTGAAAAACCGGTAAAACTTGTAGTAGGCCCTGAAGGGCCCCCGGCCCGCATTGCCACCATAAATCTCCGAGGGCATCGCATAAAACGACGCACCGGGCATTACCTCGGGCATTCTGATAAGAACATTTTCATGGGCCGCCACCACTGCACCCTCTTGCACATCCGCGGAGAGGAGCCCGTCGAGATTGCCGCCCTGGAAATTAGCACCCCCGATCCGTGAGATCGTCTCGTTGCCACCCACGTGATCGGGAAGGACACTGGTATTGATGACGTAGCGAACGGGCTTAGGGGGAGCGGGTGAGGCAGTGATCGCCGCGAAGTACGGACTGTTGCCTTTGTTTGTCAGCGTCGGACAACCCACACATATCTGATTGGGACGGGGTGAACCTTCTACAGCTGTGAGGACCTGCCGGACCGCTGCCACGACTTCTTCCGCCATCGCTTCCGAACCCGCATCCACCAATATGGCGCCGTCGGGGCCCACCGACACAGCGATGTTGCCGCCGGCGCCTACGAGCATATAGACGGTCCCCTGCACCGGCAGAGCGCGGATTTCCCCATCGCCAGCGAAGGGATTCTGCCCGGCAAAGCCGGACTCGCCTAGACCAAGCATTCCAATCGAGACGACGATGACCCAAGTCAAGACCGCCCTCAGACGACTGGACGGATACGCGATGTTTCTTTTCATTACCTGCTCCAATCTCGTCACTGGTTCGACCGGTAGCTCTCCAATTTCAATTGGTACTCTGGATACATTTTTTCCGCACCGTCATTCAACACTTCTCGGGGAATGTCGTGCTTATCGACAAAGTCAGTGAAGTACGTGTTCGTTCCGGGCAAAAAGTGCGGAACCGCGCCCCTTTCCAACGGAGACTCATCGACCGGGATGCAGGGACTGGGGGGCAACCTCGCTTCCAGATCGATTCTGAATGCCTGGCTGGTTACATAGGGCTCCTCCAGATAGACAGGATCAGTAATAGACTGAACAACGAAGAGGTAATCGCCGTGACGAATCCAACGTTCCGTGATCGTAACCTTGTCACTGGAGGGCATGCCGTTCATCCCGAAGTAACCGTCTTTGATATGGGTGGTCGTAATGACGAGCGTGTTGCCTTCCCATTTGCCCGTAGAGAAGCCTCCCCAGGTGTGCGCCGCTTCCTCCGGGGGATGCGGACGACCATCTAAGTAAAACAACACGTCGAAATTCCGGCGGCGCTCCATGCGGAACGCAGTGGTCTCTCTGGAGACGGGATCCACGACCTTCGTGATCCGGTTTTGACCCGTACCGCGCCAGTGGAAAGTGGCGACGTGTGGCCTGCACTGGTACTCCGGCAGCCCCCAGAGACTGAGATTGTGGGTCTCGGCGCTCAAACGGCCGGCGTCATTGTAGGGAATGTTGACGATGTCGCCAACCTCCTGCATTCTGGGATCCCCCTCACCCTGCTGGATCCACTGAGTCCACTCTCCTGAAAAATCGATTCCGGGAGATTGCGCAAAGGCTGGAGTGACTGCCAGTATCACTGCCAGCAGGAACAACAAAACCACGGTCTTCCCTCGATTGGCCCTATTCATACAACCCTCCGCACAGTGCTAAACCAGCAGGTGCACTTAATGAATATTCATGTAGATACAACTTGCCCGCCCACTTTGCCGGTAAACGCTTCAATGGTTCTTGCTTGCCTTGTGTATAGCAGAGCCAGCGGCTTTAATTCAACCTGATTTCGAATGAAGAACCTGGAGATGCACATCCCCGGAAATACCCGGCCGCCATAGTGGGACAGATCTAAAACAGGCCTCAGGGCGAGGGCTCGGACGGCATTTGCTCCTCAAACTGATTCGGACTAGCCGCGTCGTGTGGAGTTTCGATGTGACGAGCCAGCAAGGGATACAGGCCAATGACAACGCTGCCGAGGGCCGTCACCGGCAGATGGTGGGCAGCGATGCGATTGAGGGACATGCAAGGCTCGGGAACTTCGCCCGGCCCCGAACCGAATTCAAGACTACTGCATTGCCGCAGTCCGTTCGCGTGAAATTCTAAGGGCCTGGGCTACCTGGGCTGGCGTCATTGCATTCTCCAGGGTCCTCCGGAATGCGGGCGCATTCGCTTCCCCAAAGGTCACGGCAAGTTCCGTCCAAACGTAGGCCTGTACGAGATCTCTAGGGACTCCGTCAGCATTGAAATACATCAATGCGAGGTTGAACTGCGCGCCGGCATTGCCCTGTTCGGCGGCACTCCTGAACAAATCCACGGCCGCCGGGACATCCCTCGCTACTCCCTCACCGCTGTAGTAGATGACTCCAAGATTGAATTGTGCCAAGGCATGGCCCTGATCGGCGGCTTGCCGGTACAAGCCGAGTGCCGCGGCGAAATCTTCAGCAACACCATCACCAAAGTAATACATCTCTCCAAGGACAAATTGCGCGTCCGCATGCTCCAGCTCTGCTGCCTTTTCGAACCATTCCCTGGCCTGCGGCAAACTCCGGGGAACCCCCTCGCCATTCTGATACATCATTCCAAGGTTGTAGTGCGCAGCGGAATGTCCCTGCTCCGCTGCCATCCGGTACCATGAGGCAGCCGCCGCAGGGTCCCTGGGAACCCCGTCGCCCCGACCATGCATCATGCCGAGATTCAGCTGTGCGACCACGTCACCCTGATCGGCGGCCATTCGGAACCACTCGGCGGCCGCAGTGGAGTCCCGGTTAACGCCGTCGCCAACCTGGTACATCAGGCCCAGATTCAGTTGCGCCACAATGTCGCCCTGCTCGGCGGATTTTCGAAACCATTCGGCAGCTCTGACGAAATCTTCTGGCACACCGTCACCCCGGGCGTACAACATACCCAGATTAAACTGAGCCAGGACATCCCCCTGATCTCCCGCCTTCGAGTACCACTCGACGGCCTTAGCCGAATCTTGCGGGACTCCGTTACCGTTTTGATACATGGCGGCAAGGTTGAACTGCGCCTCAGAATGTCCCTGCTCTGCTGCCACCGTGTACCACTGGGCGGCCTGGACACCATCCAGAGGAACGCCATCGCCGTTCTGATACGCCAGGCCCCGCAAGAATGCCTCTTCCGCGCTCTCCTGTGCAAAGACGCTATTGGACCATGATCCAACCGTCAGCAGAACAAGGGGTATCCACACGCGGTACATGCATCACCTCCAAATCTTAAGTCCGCCCACCGAAGCAGCGGCGTCGGACTGACTCAATGGAGCCGGCTTCAGAACGATCTTGCCGAAAGCGGGCTGCAAATGGATGATAGCGGAATTTTTGATGCGACGACACAGGGTCGCCGCAGGCAGAACAGCGATTTTGAAGATGGACCTGCCTGCGCAAACGTCCAAGGGCTTGCATAACCACTTTTGCCACAGTGGACTGGCTGAATCAGGGAGTCCACCTGATGCGATGAGACCTCTTTGAAGCACGATCACGACGATAAGCGAGAAGGACCGGAAAGGGTTCGAGTGGTCGCGTCATCGCTGCCCTCAAGCAAAACCGTAATGCGTCCCCCGCCTCTATGCGGTCGCCAGCTTTTCCAGGCCGGATCGCAACAGGCCCTTCGCCATGTCGATCTTCATCGCGTTGTACTTGAGCGGGGCCGCCTCCGTCAGTGCCGTCGATTGTGCCTCCAGGGCCAACTCCGGGCTCAAGGCCTTCCCTCTCAGAAAGTCCTCCACCGCACGTTCTCTCCATGGCCTTCCGGCGATCCCGCCGAAGACCACACGCGAGTCCGTGATCGTCCGCCCGCTCATCTCCAGTCCCATCGCCAGCGACGCCATCGCGAAGTCCCACACCCCCCGGGGCCGGATCTTCTCAAACGACGCCCGGAACCCCACCCGTGGCGCCGGCAGCGTCACTTCCGTCAATATCTCGTTGTACCGCACCACATGCGACTGGATCTTCCCATCCACCATCATGTCCCCCGGTACCAACTGTTCCACACTCAACTCCTTCGTCCCGAGCGGCCCCACCAGCTTCACCGTCGCATCAAACGGGATCAGGGCCGGCGCCGCATCCCCCGGGTACACCGCGTAGCACAACCGTCCCCCCATCGCCGAGTGGTAATAGCTGTTGTCTCCGATCGCTCCATGGCAGATGTAGCCCCCGTTGCGATAGCACGCATACCCCCCTCTCAGGTACTGGCACCACACCTCCTGCAACAGGTCCCCGCCCAACGTCGACGCGTTCCTCAACTCGGGCGAGGAAATCATATTCATCGCTTCTATCAGCATCGGGTACTTCCGCCCCACCAACGCCGAATCCGCAATCTCCGACAGCTTGGTCAGCGCCCCGATATCCACGCCCCCCGTCGCATTCTCCCGGATGTAGCTCAGGTTGGGAATTCCCTTCACATCCACCAGATAACTCGGCGCCTGATCCAAGCGGTTCTTCAAGCGGATCAGCAGGTCCGTCCCCCCCGCATACACCCCCGCTTGGGTTCCATGCAGCGTCAATATCTGGATCGCTTCATCCATGCTCGTCGGCCGATATATCGATACTTTCTTCATGCCCCCGCCTCCCTCTCTTTCAATCCCGCCATGATCTTGTCCCGCGTGATCGGCGTTTCTCTGATCCGAACGCCACACGCATTGTAGATGGCATTCGATACCGCGCCCGGCACGGACCCGATCGATGTCTCACTGAAGCTCTTGATCCCATAAAACCAGCGGGGCTCCAGGCTATCCACCAATACCTGGGTCTGATGTTCCGGCATTTCCATGATCGTCGGCAGGCGGTAGGCCAGGTAGCCGGTGGCGTAGTGGCGATGACCTGGAAATTCCCGATCGTACGGAACCGGGTCCGTCGCCATTTGAAGGCTCTGGGTCATGGACCCGAGCATGTCGGCCGACGCGACCATCGGGTTGACCACCAGCCCGGTGTCGTGACAGTAAGCCGACCGGACGATACGCCAGTCACCGGTCCAGGTATCGACTTCCACTTCGAGGAAACAGGCGCCGACTCCCTTGGTCAGCGCTCTTCCCTGATTCTTGTTCACGCCTTGACCCGCCCCAACAATCGAACCGCCCGCTGCTTTAGCAAGCGCCGCAAACGTCGTCTGAAGCTGGGGATTGTCCCGCGAAGAGATGACGCCATCACGGATCTCAAGCGCAGTCACGTCCACGTTCAGCGTACTTGCCGCTCGGTCGAGAAGATCTTTCTTGAGCTTAACGGTGGCACTGTAGGTGGCCGCCCCTTGGACGGTAACGGTCTTGCCGGCGATCCAACCGTTGCTCGGGGGAGTAATGTCCGAGTCCCCCCATATCGCGCGGATATAATCCCGGGTTGTGAACCCGAGGATCTCCGCCACGACATGCGCGAGCGCCGTGTCATGGTTGGTGCCGCTGTCGGGCAGCGCGGTCTTCACGTTCACGTACCCGTCGGCGGTCAACTCCACTTCGGCGCCGAACAATCCGCCACCACCACCGCCGCCGGTTCCGTTTGTTTCTATCATGCGCCGGCGAAAACCTTCCTCTCCGTCGTGGTAACCCATGTGGCCGGCATGGTGCTGTGAATTCGCCACGCCAAACCCCCTCTTATACCGTCCGGGGTTGCCGCCCGCGACCGGATTCCTCTGGTCCCAACCGATTTCCTTCGCGCCCTCTTCCAGCACCTCGACCGACGCGAACGAATCGTATGTGACGGCGCCGTTCTCGTTCTCATAGCGTGTCCCGGCTGCCAGGTCCTTATGCCAGGCCCCGGTGAGCTGATCCCCCGGCTTCGAGACGTGCATCAACCGGAACTGGAGGGGGTCCATCCCCACCGCTTCCGACATCTCATCGATCATGTTTTCGAAGGCCCACTTGATCTCCTGCTGCGTGTAGCTCCGAACCGGCGCGGTCTCCATTGCATTCGATCGATAGGCATACGCGGTCGTTTTCCAGTTTGGCACCTGGCTGGTGTAGAGCTCGAAATTGTTCTTGGCGATCTCGTTTACGGCTTGAGCCGTTTGAAAACCTCGCTCCCCCGCGCTGATATAAATCTCGTGCGTGAGCGCGATAATGCGTCCGTCACTGTTGGCGCCGACCCGGAATTTCGTCATGTTCTCCGGCTTGACATAGACAAACGCCATTTCCTGATCCTTGGGGAGCATGACCTTGGTGGGCCGGCCCGTCATCCTCGCGATATAGGCGATGTATGTATAGAACGGCTCGGAGGCTCCTCTCGCCGCCGAGAACGTGCAGCCGTTGTACTTATTGATGTACCGAACCTGCGACGTATCGATACCCAGCTCCCGTGCAATGCGATCTCGCATGGGATAGATTCCCTGACTCATACCCCAGAACGTCAGTTGATCGCCATCCCACTTGGCCACGCTGCCACAGGGTTGCATGGGAATCGCGGTCGCTCCCGCCCAGTAATAGGTGAACTCCCGGATTACCTCAGAGTCTCGAAAGCCCTGCTCGACATCGCCAAGCTGGGCCACCCAGGTGGCGTTCGGGTCGTAATGAGGATCATCCTCCGATATCCGAAGGAGGTGCCCTGCTCCATCACGAACCTCGGGCGCGTCCGGGGACATGGCGCTTTCCAGAGTTGCGGCAAAGGGCAGGATCTCGTAATCCGCCTCGATGGCCGCGACGGCGTCTTCCGCGAGGTCCTCCGTATCGGCGGCCACAATAGCGACCACTTCTCCGGTCAGGCTCAGTTCTTCGGGCATTGGAACGTTGGCCGGAGCATTCTCGCGTGTGAGTACGTAGGCCACACCCGGCATCCGCTCCGCCTTCGATGTGTCCAGACTTCGAATCCGCGCATGAGGATGGGGACAGGTGAGAAACTTCGCGTAGAGCATGTCGGGAAACCAAACTCTGCTCGAATACTGGGCTGTACCGAGAAACCTCGGTATGGAGACTTCGGGCATCGGCGGCATCGACTTTCCAACTACGTTGAGATTCTCAGGCGCGTAGCCCTGCCATTTCTGCGTCACGATCTGGTCGTCACCTTCGACGAGTATGTCTTCCGGACCGTGACCTCCACCTGTGGAGTAATCGCGCACCATGGGCAGCTTGATCTGGACGATGGATCCAGGTTCGGGTACGGCTTCGATTTTCGGTATACCGTTTTCCTGACTCATAGTTCGGCCTCCCCGCGCATGACTTTACCCGCATCCACCACCGTCCGTATGATCGCCGGGTAGGCCGCGCACCGGCAGATATGTCCCGACAGCGCCATTTTGACTTCGTCCACCGTCGGGTCCGGGTTCTCGTCGAGCAGACCTTTCGCCGTCACTTCCCATCCCGGTGTACAGAATCCGCAGTCGGCCGCCACGTACCGGTGCCCCACCGCCTGGATCGGATGCAGATTGTCTGCGTCGCCCAAGCCTTCCACCGTGAATATGTCTTTCTCCCTCGCCTCCGTCGCCAGGGTGTGGCAGGAATAATAGGGCGTCCCATCGATCAGGACGCTGCAGGCTCCACAACTCGCCCGGTTGCAGCTCCGGTTCGTCCCCGTCAGCGCCAGCTTAATCGCGATCACTTCCCACAAGGTCGTCCGGGCCTCGTATTCAGCTTGGTAGGTGGCTCCATTGATTATGAATGTCCCGATCTCCACCGTCATCGGTGCGGGAATACCTGACGCCATCTGGGCCGAAGCCGCGGAACCGGCGACCGAGCGGTAACCGCCCACCGTCGTCAGTACGACCGCGCCTGAGCCGGCCGCCTTCAGAAAATGTCTTCGAGAATACTTCATAACCTCAAACCTCCAGCGGTTTGTGCGCAATCGAAAATCCGGGGACTTTTAGCAAGAATGAACTCGTGCCATGCTCCCAAAATACCCCCCCGTTGTCCACTGATTTTACTTGCGTCTGGGGGACGCTCATGCCGGGCAGGAGATGCGTTTCGAAAAGGAGAGTCGACAAATTCGTCTGTAAAAACAAAGCGAGGCGTCCCGCCGTTTTCGCCGGACGCCTCGCTTGGGATGAACTTGCCGTCTTCTATGCGGTGGCTAACTTTTCCAGGCCGGATCGCAACAGGCCCTTCGCCATGTCGATCTTCATCGCGTTGTACTTGAGCGGGGCCGCCTCCGTCAGTGCCGTCGATTGTGCCTCCAGGGCCAACTCCGGGCTCAAGGCTTTCCCTCTCAGAAAGTCCTCCACCGCACGTTCTCTCCATGGCCTTCCGGCGATCCCGCCGAAGACCACACGCGAGTCCGTGATCGTCCGCCCGCTCATCTCCAGTCCCATCGCCATCGACGCCATCGCGAAGTCCCACACCCCACGGGGCCGGATCTTCTCAAACGACGCCCGGAACCCCACCCGTGGCGCCGGCAGCGTCACTTCCGTCAATATCTCGTTGTACCGCACCACATGCGACTGGATCCGGCCGTCCACCATCATGTCTCCCGGTACCAACTGTTCCACACTCAACTCCTTCGTCCCCAACGGTCCCACCAGCTTCACCGTCGCATCAAACGGGATCAGGGCCGGCGCCGCATCCCCCGGATACACCGCGTAGCACAACCGTCCCCCCATCGCCGAGTGGTAATAGCTGTTGTCTCCGATCGCTCCATGGCAGATGTAGCCCCCGTTGCGATAGCACGCATACCCCCCTCTCAGGTACTGGCACCACACCTCCTGCAACAGGTCCCCGCCCAACGTCGACGCGTTCCTCAACTCGGGCGAGGAAATCATATTCATCGCTTCTATCAGCATCGGGTACTTCCGCCCCACCAACGCCGAATCCGCAATCTCCGACAGCTTGGTCAGCGCCCCGATATCCACGCCCCCCGTCGCATTCTCCCGGATGTAGCTCAGGTTTGGAATTCCCTTCACATCCACCAGATAACTCGGCGCCTGATCCAAGCGGTTCTTCAAGCGGATCAGCAGGTCCGTCCCCCCCGCATACACCCCCGCTTCCGTTCCATGCAGCGTCAATATCTGGATCGCTTCATCCATGCTCGTCGGCCGATATATCGATACTTTCTTCATGCCCCCGCCTCCCTCTCTTTCAATCCCGCCATGATCTTGTCCCGCGTGATCGGATGCTCCCGGATTCGAACCCCGCACGCGTTGTAAATCGCGTTCGACAATGCGCCGGGCACGGACCCGATCGATGTCTCACTGAAGCTCTTGGTCCCAAAGAACCAGCGAGGCTCCAAACTGTCCACGAACAGGTTCGTCTGGTCGTCGGGAGCATCCATGATCGTCGGCAGCCGATAGGACAGATAGCCGACGCTGTAGTGACGCGTACCCGGAAATTCTCTATCCCACGGAAGCGGATCCGTCGCGATCTGAACGCTCTGCATCAGGGACCCGTGCATATCGGCTGCGCCCACCAGGGGGTTGACGATCAACCCGGTATCGTGACCATAGACCGACCTCAGAAAGCGCCAGTCGCCTGTAAAGGTGTCCACTTCCACTTCGACAAAGCAGGCTCCAACGCCCTTGTTGTTCACCCTTCCTTCACGGCTGCCGCCTCCCCGACCCGTTTGACTCACGACGCCTCCATTAGCCAGGGCCAGTGCGGCGAAGGTCGTTCGCTTTTGGGGGTCTTCTGTCGATGAAATGACGCCGTCGCGGATCTGGAGCGTAGACGCATCCACGTTCAGCGAATTCGCCGCGCGGTTGAGAAGGGAGTTCTTCAGCTTGTCCGCGGCGATACAAATCGGCCCTGCCTGCTGGGTGATGGTTCGGCCGGCAAACCAGCGCCCGCTTTCCGGTGCCGTCTCCGTGTCTCCCCATACGACCCGGATATAATCCCGAGTTGTGAATCCGAGGATTTCGGCGACCATGTGAGCTGGCGCGGTGGCATGGTTCGTGCCGCTGTCAGGAAGAGCGAAGCGCATGGTCACGTAACCGTCGGCATCCACTTCCACCTGAGCGCCGTAGGATCCGCCGAAGCCGCCGAACTCGGCGCCCGTCACCCTCTCGAAGTAGAGCTCTTCTTCGGTGTAACCGCACTGGCCCCCATGGTGCTGAGACATCGCCATACCCAACCCCCTTTTGAACCTCCCGGGGTTACCACCCGGCACCGGATTCCTCTGATCCCAGCCAAAGGCCTTCGCGCTCTCTTCGAGCACTTCGATGCCGGCGTGCGAGTCATACGTATATTGATCTTCCCCGGGCCCTCCAATGCTTACCAGGCCGGGATCGCCGGGCTTTGCGACGTTGATCAGGCGGAACTCGACGGGATCCATCCCCAAAGCGACCGCCATTTCGTCGATCATGTTTTCCCAGGCCCATTTGGATTCCTGCTGCTGATAGCTCCGAGACGGACCGATTCGGATCGAGTTGGTCTTGTAGCAGTACCACGTGGATTTAATGTGAGCCACCCGAGCGCCGTACAATTCGATCGGAGTCGCGCAGTGGCCTCCGCCCCATGTGTCGTTTGTGTCTCCGGTGCCCATGTAGACGTTGCTTTCGATCGCTGTGATGCGCCCGTCATTCATGGCGCCCACCTTGAGCACCGCTATATTTTCCGGCTTGACCTGGAGACGCGCCAGTTCCTGATCCTTTGAGAGCATCAACTTGACAGGCCGACCCGCCAATTTCGCCAGATGAGCGATAAATGGATTGAGGTAGGATCCTTCCATCGCGGATCCGAACGTACAGCCGTTGTACTTGTTGATGTAATGGATGCGCTCCGGATCGATACCCAGCCCTCGGGCCATCTCGGCACGGTAGGGGTGAATGCCCTGATTCATGGCCCAGAAAGTGAGCTGGTCGCCGTCCCACTTGGCAACACCGCCGAGGGGCTGCATGGGAACCGAAACCCCTCCAGCAAAGTAATACGTGAACTCACGGACGACATCCGCTTCCGCAAATCCCTCTTCGACGTTGCCCTGTTGACCCACCCAGCTCGCATTCGGATCGTAGAAGAAGTCATCCGGTCGACGTTGATTGAGATTCCCTCTTCCCTGATTGAGATCGGGTGCGTCAGGAGCCATGGCCTGCTCGACGGTCGACGCGGACGGAAGGACCTCGTAGTCCACTTCGATTGCGGCGAGAGCGTCCGCGGCGAGATCTTCCGTCTCTGCGGCAACGAAGGCTACGATCTCGCCCTGAAAGTTGAGATCGCGGGACAAGGGGTGGTTGGCGGGGCCGTTTTCATACGTCAGTATTGCCGAAACACCTGGCATCCGCTCCGCCCTGGAAATGTCGAGGTTCCGAATCCTCGCACGCGGATGAGGACTGATCAGGACTTTCGCGTACTGCATGTCGGGCAGCCACACGCGGGTGGCATACTGAGCCGTCCCGAGAAACCGTGGTACGGAGACCTCGGGCATAGGCGGCATCGGCTTTCCAACTACGTTGAGATTCTCAGGCGCGTAGCCCTGCCACTTCTTCGTCACGATATTCGCATCGGCTCCGCGACCCTCCATCAGGTCCGGACCGGGCGCGTGGCCGCCACCTGTGGAAAAGTCGCGCACCATGGGCAGCTTGATCTGAATAATGTGATCCAGACTGGCTTCGATTTTCGGTATACCGTTTTCCTGACTCATAGTTCTGCCTCCCCGCGCATGACTTTACCCGCATCCACCACCGTCCGTATGATCGCCGGGTAGGCCGCGCACCGGCAGATATGCCCCGACAGCGCCATCTTGACTTCGTCCACCGTCGGGTCCGGGTTCTCGTCGAGCAGACCCTTCGCCGTCACTTCCCATCCCGGTGTACAGAATCCGCAGTCGGCCGCCACGTACCGGTGCCCCACCGCCTGGATCGGATGCAGATTGTCTGCGTCGCCCAGGCCTTCCACCGTGAATATGTCTTTCTCCCTCGCCTCCGTCGCCAGGGTGTGGCAGGAATAATAGGGCGTCCCATCGATCAGGACGCTGCAGGCCCCACAACTGGCCCGGTTGCAGCTCCGGTTCGTCCCCGTCAGCGCCAGCTTCATCGCGATCACTTCCCACAAGGTCGTCCGGGCCTCGTATTCAGCCTGGTAGGTGGCTCCATTGATTATGAACGTCCCGATCTCCACCGTCATCGGTGCGGCGATACCCGCCGCCTGGGCCGGGGCCGCCGATGCTGTCACCGAGCGGTAACCGCCCACCGTCGTCAGGACGACCGCACCCGAGCCGGCCGCCTTCAGGAAATGTCTCCGGGAATACCTCATCTTCAAACCTCCATCGGTTCGCGAAATACTCAGAAAACGAAGGATTTTTTGGTAAGTGTGAACTCTGGCCATACTCCCAAAATCCCGCTCTCGTGTCTACTAGTTTCACCCCCTTCAGGCCGAAATGTCGCAATGGAACTTCCTGGAAGATGGCCCCGCAGGAGCGGGCCGAATCCAGAACTCTGATTGACCTAAACCTTTCCCTTTTGTAGACTTCTGCCCATCTCAAGCCGCGACACCAACCATAAGATGCCGTGTTGGCAATGCTTCGAGTGGGCAGCGTACAAGAGACGATCATTCATCGGAAGTTAGTGTTGATTCCCTTCAAACCGAATTTTGGGCGATGTCGACCCCAGCCCCTCTGCACAGGAGCGTCCGGATGGACTCCGTACGGTCGGCGATTGAAAGCCCATATGATCTGGTGTTCGGTTCTGCTGGCGGTTTTGTTGACAACCCCGACTCACGGCCAGTTCACCGTTACGAACCCGCTGTATGAGGTCCGAGACCAGGTGGCCCAGGTACTGGCGGATGCGGAGCTTCCCTTTACCCCAGACCAGGAGAGGCAGCTGGCGCTGCTGTTGGAGGACCAACGCCAGGCATCAGAGGACCTGTTTGACGTCATCATGGATTTCAGTGCGGGACCACCGCAGGGTGAGGATCTGGACCGTGCACTCGCCGGCATCCAGTGGATGCATGACGAATTCAGAATGCGCCTCCCCGAGTTCTTGACGGCGGAACAAAGGGCCGTGTGGGAAGAGTTCGAATCCGATGGAAGCGTCATCGGAGCCGAGATCGAAGGGGCCGGAGTCGGCGGCGCTCAGACGGAACGGATTCAGCAAATTCGAATCGTCAACAATCCGTTCAACTCGGAAACAGCGAGAAGCGGTAGCCGGGGACCCAGTGGTGGAGGAGAGCGCACCGAAGTCATCCAGCGCGGCGGAACAGGAGCGTACCACGGCAATTTCATGGCGATGTTCCAGGATGAAGCGCTCAACGCTCGAAACCCTTTCGCCGCCAACAAGCCTCCCTACTACGAACGGACGATCAATGGCAACTTCAGTGGGCCCTTGCTCCAGAATCGGCTGACGATTGATCTGACGTATAACGACAACCGGCAGGAAAACGTCGGAACCGTAAAAGCCGAAACCCCGGATGGGCCGTTTTCGCTCGGGATCACGCGGCCCAACGTCAATCGATTCTTCGAGGGTCGCGGCATCCTGCAGCTCTGGGAATCGCATTCGCTGCACTTCGGCTTCACATATGGAATGGACACCCAGGAAAATCAGGGCATCGGCGACTTCACCCTGCCCGAACGAGGCTCGAATTCAGAGGGTCGCAACTATGACTTCGATGTGCGTCAGATCTCGGAACTTTCCCCACGAACGGTTCACGAAACCCGCTTCTCATGGCGAAAGGTAAGGGACGAGACCCTTCCGATTACGGACGGGGTTGCATTCAACGTTCTGGACGCATTCAACGGAGGTGGCGCGCAAAGCCGGGTGGAGAGCGACGTGCGGAGCTACGAATTCGGCAACCTTCTATACCATGTCGGCGACCGACTGACCTTGAGAGCCGGGTTCACCGGTTCCTACGGCCGCGAGCACCTGATCCGCGAGAACAACTTCGTCGGCGAATTCACCTTCTCAGACCTGGACAGCTACCGGGAGGGAAGGCCTCTCCAATTCCGGGTGACCCGAGGCGACCCCGAGCTCGACTGGAGCCAGTTTCGGGCCGGCCTGTTTGTCCAGAACGACCTGCGCCTGACGAATCGATTCACGCTATTTCTTGGCCTGCGCTACGAAAGCCAAAGCGGCATGGAGGACAATCACAATCTGGATCCGCGCCTGGGTTTCGCCTATGCCGTTGGGAGTGCGACGGTCATCCGGGGAGGCATGGGCATGTTTCATACGCGTCTGGGATACCCCGACGTCCGCACTCTGCTCCGACTCGACGGCACCCGACAGTTCGACGTCCAGATCGATAATCCGGGTTTTCCGGATCCATTCGTTTCCGGCGACGTAAGGATCAATCCACCGTCTTCACGACGCATCGCTTCGGCCGAACTCGGCACCCCGTACTACATCTCCACGGCCGTTTCGCTGGAACAGAGTCTCCCCGCCAACCTCTTCATCACCGTAGGCTTTAACCACAATCGAGGAATCCGCTTGCTGCGAAGCCGGAACCTGAATGCTCCCTTACCCGACACGGGGGAAAGGCCCTTTCCGGACCAGGGACAGATATTCGAGCTGGGATCGGAAGGGTACGGAGTTCACAAGAACTTCACCGTCGATCTGAGGCAGCGTTTCAGCATCTTCACCGTTACGGCGAGCTACAGGCACGGTTCCAGTCACAACGACGATTCCATAGGCGGCAATGCGGGGACGGAAGGTATCGGCTTCAGAATACCCGCGAACAGCTATGATCGCCTGGCGGACTGGGGGCCTTCGGGATTCCTGCTGAGTCGTCAATTCAGTGCGGGCATCAATTCCAGATTACCCTTCGATGTGTATGTGAATACGGCGATCGCAGCCAACAGCGGCCGCTTCTACACGATCACAACCGGAAGAGACGACAACAACGATGGTGTTTTCAATGACCGTCCACCCGGAGTCACCAAGCACAGCGAGAACGGACCCCACTTTTTTAATGTCAGCTTCAACGTCTCCAAAGCGTTCGAACTGGGCGCGACCCGACGCGGCGCCTCCGGTCCCCAGGTCAATGTTTTTGCAAACTTCAACAACGCGTTCAATATGACGCACCTCGGCACGCCAAGTGGCGTTCTCACCTCACCTTTCTTCGGACGATCCTTCAGCGCGCAACAGCCCCGCGAAATCGAAGCCGGGCTGCGGTTTCAGTTCTAAACAAGCCACTACCGGGGTTTCGCCATCGGCTGGTGGGAAGAATTCAGGCCAAAAACAAAAGCGAGGCAAGCGGCCCGTTTTGGGAGTTGCCTCGCTTCAGGTAGACCTCGCGACCGTCTATGCCGTCGCCAGCTTTTCCAGGCCGGATCGCAACAGGCCCTTCGCCATGTCGATCTTCATCGCGTTGTACTTGAGCGGGGCCGCCTCCGTCAGTGCCGTCGACTGTGCTTCCAGGGCCAACTCCGGGCTCAAGGCTTTCCCTCTCAGAAAGTCCTCCACCGCACGTTCTCTCCATGGCCTTCCGGCGATCCCGCCGAAGACCACACGCGAGTCCGTGATCGTCCGCCCGCTCATCTCCAGTCCCATCGCCAGCGACGCCATCGCGAAGTCCCACACCCCCCGGGGCCGGATCTTCTCAAACGACGCCCGGAACCCCACCCGTGGCGCCGGCAGCGTCACTTCCGTCAATATCTCGTTGTACCGCACCACATGCGACTGGATCTTCCCATCCACCATCATGTCCCCCGGTACCAACTGTTCCACACTCAACTCCTTCGTCCCGAGCGGCCCCACCAGCTTCACCGTCGCATCAAACGGGATCAGGGCCGGCGCCGCATCCCCCGGGTACACCGCGTAGCACAACCGTCCCCCCATCGCCGAGTGGTAATAGCTGTTGTCTCCGATCGCTCCATGGCAGATGTAGCCCCCGTTGCGATAGCACGCATACCCCCCTCTCAGGTACTGGCACCACACCTCCTGCAACAGGTCCCCGCCCAACGTCGACGCGTTCCTCAACTCGGGCGAGGAAATCATATTCATCGCTTCTATCAGCATCGGGTACTTCCGCCCCACCAACGCCGAATCCGCGATCTCCGACAGCTTCGTCAGCGCCCCGATATCCACGCCCCCCGTCGCATTCTCCCGGATGTAGCTCAGGTTTGGAATTCCCTTCACATCTACCAGATAACTCGGCGCCTGATCCAAGCGGTTCTTCAAGCGGATCAGCAGGTCCGTCCCCCCCGCATACACCCCCGCTTGGGTTCCATGCAGCGTCAATATCTGGATCGCTTCATCCATGCTCGTCGGCCGATATATCGATACTTTCTTCATGCCCCCGCCTCCCTCTCTTTCAATCCCGCCATGATCTTGTCCCGCGTGATCGGATGCTCCCGGATTCGAACCCCGCACGCGTTGTAGATGGCATTCGCAATGGCACCGGGCACAGAGCCGATACTGGTTTCGCTGAAGCTCTTGATCCCATAAAACCAACGGGGCTCCAGGCTATCCACAAAAACCTGGGTCTGACGTTCCGGCACATCCATGATCGTTGGTAGCCGGAACGAGAGATAGCCGACGCTGTAGTGACGCGTACCCGGAAACTCCCGATCCCAAGGAATAGAATCCGTCGTCATCTGGGTGCTCTGGATCAGAGATCCCAGCATGTCAGCTTCTGCGACCATCGGATTGACGACCTTGCCGGTGTCATGGCAGTAGGCCGAATTGACCATCCGCCAATCGCCGGTCCAGGTGTCGACTTCCACCTCCAGAAAACACGCGCCGACACCTTTCGCGAGCGCACGCCCCTGATCCTTGTGGACACCCCTGCCCGTATGGATTATGGAACCTCCGTTAGCCAGCGCCAGCTCCGCAAACGTGGTGGTTTTTTCCGGGTCCGCTGTTGAAGAAATAACGCCATCTCGAAATTCGAGCGTTGCCGGGTCCACCCCGAGTGCGCTTGCCGCACGTTCGAGAAGATCGGCACGGAGTTTATTCACCGCACTACAGATGGCCGCCCCTTGCAAGGTGATCGTCTTACCCGCGAGCCACTGCTGGCTCAGAGGGGTCAGGTCCGAATCCCCCCAGACGACCCGGATCTGGTCCCGGGTGGTGAACCCCAGCATTTCCGCAACAACATGAGCGAGTGCGGTGTCGTGGTTGGTGCCGCTGTCGGGAAGCGCGTTTTTCATGATGACTTCGCCGTCGGTGTTCAGTTCCAGGTCCGCCGTAAAGATCCCGAACTGGGGGCCACCTCTGTCGCCGTCTATCAACCGCTGGAAAGCGAGTTCGCCTTCGTGATAGCCCATGTGTCCGGGATGATGCTGGGACATGGCAACGCCAAATCCTCTCTTGTACCGACCGGGGTTGCCACCGGGAACCGGATTCCGCTGCTCCCATCCAATGGCCTTCGCGCCCTCATCGATAACTTCCACAGAAGCGAACGAATCGTAAGTTACTGCTCCGTTCTCCGACTCGTATCGTGATCCAAAGTCGGAGTGCCAGGCCATGGTGAGACTTTGCCCTGGCTTTGAAACGTGCAGCCGACGGAACGGCACGGGGTCCATTCCCGCAACTTCGGCCATTTCATCAATCATGCTTTCCCAGGCCCACTTGACCTCCTGTTGGGTGCAACTCCGGGAACAACCCGATCGGATCACGTTGGTCTTGTACGCGTAGCTGAGGGTCTTCCAATGCGGCACATCCGCGGTGTAGAGTTCCATGTTGTTCTTGGAAATCTCCGCGGTGGCCGCGATCCCGGCGCCGTCCATATCCCCACTGCTCATGTGCATTTCGTACAATATGGTGCTGATTCGCCCGTCTTTAAGACCCACCCGGAACCGCGTCATGTTTTCCGGTTTGATGTTGAGGTGCGCCAGTTCCTGGTCCTTCGGAAGCATCAGTTTGACGGGGCGGTCTGTGACCTTTGCCATGTGGGCCAGGAAGCTGTTGAACTTGCTTGTCGACATCGCGGACCCGAACGTGCAGCCGTTCCACTTGTTGATGTAATGAATATCTTCCGCGTCGATACCGAGGCCCCGCGCTATGTCGGCACGGTAGGGGTAGATGCCCTGATTCATACCCCAGAACGTCAACTTGTCGCCCTCCCAACGGGCCACCCCGCCACAGGGTTGCATCGGAACGGGTATCGCCCCTCCGAAGTAATAGCTGAATTCCCGGATCTCGTCGGCTTCTGCAAACCCCTGTTCGATATTGCCGCGCTCGGAGACGAACGTGGCATCCGGGTCGTAATGAGGGCTGTTCGGGTTCATCAGCAGGAGGTTGCCGCGTCCCTGCCGGAGATCCGGTGCATCAGGCGCCATCACCTGCTCCAGATTTCCCGCGCCGGGTAGGATCTCATAGTCCACCTTGATCGCTGCGGCTGCGTCCTCGGCCAGATCTTCAGTTTCGGCGGCCACAATAGCCACGATGTCCCCAACATAGTCGAGTTCGTCTCCATTGAGCTCCAGGCGCGCGGGATTCCCGTTCGGAGCGTTCAGATGGGTGAGGATATAGGCCACCCCCGGCATCCGTTCCGCTTCTGCAGTATCCATACTCCTGATCCGGGCGTGCGGATGAGGAGACGCAAGGACCTTCGCGTAGAGCATGCCGGGCATCCACACTCGGGTGGCATACTGGGCCGTTCCCAAGTACCGTGGTATCGCGACTTCCGCCATCGGCGGCATCGATTTCCCGACCACATTGAGGTTCTCCGGCGGATAGCCCTGCCATTTCTGCGTAACGATTTGTTCGTCGCCTTCAATGAGGGTGTCTTCTGGACCGTGACCTCCACCTGTGGAGTAATCGCGCACCATGGGTTGTTCGATCATGATTACGTCATGCGGCCCTGTTTCGATCTTCGGTATACCGTTTTCCTGACTCATAGTTCTGCCTCCCCGCGCATGACTTTACCCGCATCCACCACCGTCCGTATGATCGCCGGGTAGGCCGCGCACCGGCAGATATGCCCCGACAACGCCATCTTGACTTCGTCCACCGTCGGGTCTGGGTTCTCGTCGAGCAGGCCTTTCGCCGTCACTTCCCATCCCGGTGTACAGAATCCGCAGTCGGCCGCCACGTACCGGTGCCCCACCGCCTGGATCGGATGCAGATTGTCTGCGTCGCCCAGGCCTTCCACCGTGAATATGTCTTTCTCCCTCGCCTCCGTCGCCAGGGTGTGGCAGGAGTAATACGGCGTCCCCTCGATCAGGACGCTGCAGGCTCCACAACTGGCCCGGTTGCAGCTCCGGTTCGTCCCCGTCAGCGCCAGCTTCATCGCGATCACTTCCCACAAGGTCGTCCGGGCCTCGTATTCAGCCTGGTAGGTAGCGCCATTGATTATGAATGTCCCGATCTCCACCGTCATCGGTGCGGGAATACCTGACGCCATCTGAGTCGAAGCCGCGGAACCGGCGACCGAGCGGTAACCGCCCACCGTCGTCAGTACGACCGCGCCCGAGCCGGCCGCCTTCAGAAAATGCCGTCGAGAATACTTCATAACCTCAAACCTCCATCGGTTTGCGCGATACCCGGAACAACCGGGATTTTTAGCTGGAATTGACTCGTGCCACGCTCGCAAATTTACCGGCCAGGGCTTTGATCGATCAGCAATCGGCCTTAGGCCAGTGATCCCCTTATTCTTGAAGCACCCGCTCCCGCGACGACCAACTCTCTACAAATGGCACGCTGGGCGGTGCTCACGAGGCGCGTTGTCATCGCGCCGCACTACGGCCACACGCTCACTCGGCAGGTGGATGCACATCGGGCCGAAACTGCTTGTGACAGTTGACGCACGATGCGTCAAGCCGTTCACTGAGTGCAGCAAGCGCATCCACATCCCTGTCAGCCACCGCCCGGTATGCTGCGTCTCCCACGTCCACGAGGGCTCTTGAAGCCTGTACCCATTCGCCGCCTCGATCACGCATCGTGAGCACGTTTCCTGATTCCGCCAAAAGGATAGCGCTCCGCTGAACTTCCATCCACTCGGCCTCAGAAGCAGGCCCGCCCCGGTTGATGTGCAACAGTATCCCGTTCGCTCCCGGGTAGACCATGCCTACCATGAGTTCGCTCATCGTGCCGACGGGCTGATACGACGCTTGAGGGGCCAGCGCCCGGGTTGGACTGGCCAGTAGCAGAATTCCGATGGACAGCAATCCGATATTTCGCATCTCGACTCCTTAGTATTTAGAAAGGCAGTTTCGTTTTGTACCCGTTCCGCCATGAGGCACCACCCTCACGGGTCGGCCGAAAATTTCCCCGCAGCGCTTTCGCCGAACTTCGAACTTTCGTTCGAAGGCGTGCGCACATGCGTTAAGGATCAGCAATACAGCAATTTAGCAAACGCATAATCGAGTCTCGGGGCTTTGTTCTTCGGTGTAGTTCGGAGACTATCGTGACATGCTATCGTCTGCCGAAGCGCCTGTCAATTTCGGAGCGGCCCCGGGGCTGTTCACGTTGATTTCGCTATTGCCCTTGGGTAGGATGACACTCGATGGAAGATCTGTGGAACAATACCGAAAAACTCCTGGCTGACGGAAAACCCTTGGTGTTGGCAACGATTATCCGGACTCGTGGTTCGGTTCCACGGGAAGTCGGTGCCAAGATGGTGATCGGGCGCACCGGCCATCCTTTCGGGACAATTGGCGGGGGCTGTGGAGAAGGCGAAGTTTTACGACGCGCCTACCCTCTTTTTGAAGAAAAAATGCCGTCTCGGGTGGTGCAAGTAGATCTAACCGGGGACTTTGACCAGGAAGAAATTCAGGTCTGCGGTGGCTTGATGGATGTCGCACTCGACCTGTGGCAACCCAACGAGCACAGAGATCTGGCGCATGCTTTAGCCGAAGCCACCCGTACCCACCGACCCGCTGCACTGGTGACGGCTATTACCGCCATGGCTGATATACCCGCGGGAACCAAGTGCTGCCTATCGATCGGTTCAAAAGGCGCAACCCTAACGCCTTCACTGGAGCTGGATCCGGAAATTCTGCAAGCGCTGGCGGACTCACTTGCTGCGGGAACACCACAACTGTTTTCGATTTCCCCGGAGGGCAAAGTCGTCAAGGATGCGGCGGCCAACGGAAAGCAGTGGCCACAGATATTCGTCGACGTGCAACCGGGTCTCCAGACACTTCTGATCGTTGGGGCCGGTCATATCGCCCAGCCGCTGTGTGACATGGGCCACCTGCTCGGTTTCCGAACGGTAATCGTGGACGACCGCTGGGCGTTCGCCAATCGTGAACGTTTCCCGAAAGCCACAGCGATTGAGGTGGGCTCGTTCGTTGAGACCCTGGAGAAACTTGACATCAACAACCAGACTTTCGCCGTGGTCGTTACCCGCGGCCACAACTGGGACGAGGCCTCAGTCCGGACCATTCTCGGAAAGAAGCCTGCCTACCTCGGCATGATCGGCAGCAAACGGCGGTCGCGGGCAACGATCGAGCGTTTGGCCGAACAGGGTTTTAGCCCTGAAGAACTGAGTCGAATCCACACGCCTATGGGATTGGATCTATCCGCCGAAACACCTGCGGAGATTGCCGTCGCGATCGCTGCGGAGATCGTGAGGATTCGTCGTCATGGGCCTCTGGAAACGATTTCTCTGGCAGCCAAGGCCCGCCCGGGCGGCGCGTACAAGTTCGCGAGTGTGGAGTAGGCCGATCGGAGCGGCCCCTTTGAAAGGAACCGGATCGTATCGTGGTCAGTAGACGCCAATTTTTCTCGGGTTTTATAAAGGGGCCACAGGGGGTTCCTCTTTCGGAAGAGGACCGGGAGGCACGCTACCAGGCGCTGGAAACTCATGTTCAGACAAAACTGCTCCCGACTCGTTTCGCGCTCACCGAAACAGAACAATCCCAATTGTCATCTCGTATTCGCGCTTTCCTCGGCAGGACGAGCGATGCGGACCTCCTGTCAACGGGCATCATCACTCGCTTGAAGCTGTTGGTTGAGGATGTCCTCGAACCCTGGCAGATGTCGGGCGACGCAGTCACGGCCCGGAAAAAACCCCAGGAATTAATGTTCGCGGCCATAGAAAGCGTGCCGTTATTTTTGAAGGCGGCGACTCAGGAACAAATCGATTCTCTGATGAAAAGGTTTGAACTCATCAACAGACTCGACCTTGAAGTGCGTCTTCGAGAAGACGTCGCAATCTGGATCCAGAGCATGGAGGAGACAGAGCTGCGCGAATGCGACACCGAGAGCATCCAGGAGTCCGCTTTCGCTCATCTCAGCGAGTTAATTCAAGGGGACGTACACTTCAGAATCGATTCTCGATTCTGAAGTGTACGTCCCCTTTTCGGCACGCCTGCATCAGCCGCCCGAAGACTTACCCAAATACCGCACGATGAGCAAGGTCATGTCGTCCCCCTGCTGGGCGCCCTGACAAAATTTCGCGACTGCGTTAAGGATGGCGTTCTGTAGTCCTTCCGCCGACTGACCCGCGTTCGAGCGAACGACCTCCGATAAGCGATCCATGCCGAATTCCTCGTCATGGACGTCAGTGGCTTCGTTGATCCCGTCGGTAAACATCACCAGAGTGTCACCGGGTTCGAGCTGGGTGGATTTCGAAGAGAATTCCGCATCTGGAAACAGTCCGATGGGGAAACTCTCCGACTCAAAAGGCGCCGTCACCTCAGTTCCTCGAAGCAACAGGGCCGAATGATGACCGGCGTTGATGAATTCGGCACGACCATCCTCGCCCATGACCCCCAGGAAAACAGTGGCGTAATTGTGGGGTTCCGAGCGCGTCCAGAGGTACTGATTGAAGTAATTAACCAGTCGTGAGGGATCGGGCGTCAGCGTGATTCCAGAAAACCCGCCCTGCAACATCGCAGTCAGCAATGCCGCCGACAATCCCTTACCCGACACGTCAGCAATAACGAAAGCCGCACGTTGGGCCTCTAGTCCCAAAACAAGCGCATAACCAGTCCGCCGAGGCCCAGTTCGCGCCGATAGAATTCGAGGCATAGAATCCCGTTCCCGGATGGCCTGTTCCAGGTATCGAGTTTCTGTTGAATCTGTTTCAGTTCAGCCTCGCTGGTGTTGGACGGTTGACAGAAACCGGGACCTCGATCGCCCGGGCTCAGAGTCATGATCGGGTCAACATCGCAGAGGCTGACGCAACACATCCACCCCGCGGAACAAGACCGGCAACCACCGGTTCCAGGCCAGGATCCGGAACAGAATGCGCCGCCCGGTGCGCACGAGTTGGCACGGCACAAGCATGAAAGCGTTCAAGAAGGTTTTGAACTCCATGCGCAGCACGGTTTGCTTCTCAGCCTGATATTTTTGGCCCCAACGTCCGGTTTCGGGAAGCAGCAATGCAAACCACGCTTTCAGTGTCCAGGCCAGTGACGCGATCACCATGTAGGCCCAGTTGCTGGTCTGATCTCCGACCGGCATCCGCAACGCCTGAACGCCGTTCTTCAACTGCTCAATGAGATTCTCCTGATTGCACCGTTGATTGGCACGCATCACAATCTGGTCGGCCGGATCCGAACGGTTGGTAATGTAGAAGAAGTACCGGATGTCGTCAAACAACACCTGCTCTCCTTTGGCCACCGACAGATTCTTCCGCACCACGACGACACGGTAGTCCCGATCGCAGGCTCCGGGTCGATACCGAAACTCGGCCACATCCTCACCCTGCAAGCGGATATTGTCGAAACCGCGCTGCCGAACGATCTCTTCCTTCACGTTGTCGGGACGTTGGCGCGGTTCGGTCGCCACGTCGTATTTCGCGGGCCGTTCCAGGCGCTTCCACTGGCGCGGCTCCAGTTCATCGGCCCGGGCCTTCAGGTTCGCCATCGCGTCAATCCCGAATATGAAACCCACCTGCTGGTCGTCCCATCCGTCCAGATGCCGGGTCTGGCTGAAGTCCGTGTCCCCGCGCAGCAGGATCTGGCGAAACCCCGCATGCCGGCACAATGCGATGGCTTGGTCGAACCGGACCGCGGCTCCTTCATGCGACGGCCGGTTGCCGCTACGATTGACCAGATACAGCGGTTCGGCGGTGTTGGCCAGCGAGATCATCAGCGGGTGATATCCCCACGTCCCGTCGTAGGCCACGTCCATCCCTTGCTTGCATTCCCCCGTGGTTTCGGCCAGTGTCCCGTCCGCGTCCAACACCGCTTCTTCGAAAAACGCCGCCGGTTGCTGTCGCCAGACTCCGAGCCGGACTTGATTGGTTGCCTCCATCAGACACTCCACGTCGTCGGCCTCGAATCTCCGGCAGAAGTCTCCCGCCGTCGTCGGATCCGGAATCCGTTGCGCTCCCAGCGCATCCAGATACACCGCATCGTTGCGCCGCAGTTCGATGTCTTCCAGGCACGTTCCTCCGCTCAAGGCGTTGTAGGCGATGTTCAGCACGTGATCCGACTCGTGATACGGCAGGTGCCGCTTCAACACATGCACGCCCTTGTCGATGGCTTCGATCAGCCCGGTCCGCCGCGCCACCAGTTGCATCGTCCCGATACCACCAACCGATGTGCCCCGCGTCCGCTCTCCCATCTCGTACTGAATGTTGCTCGCCGAAAACATCGGCTCTACCTGATCCGTCCAATGCCGGTCCCCAAGCCGACGTTCGATTCGCCGCTTGCGGTTCCTCATGTTCTTGCGCGTATAATCGTTCATCTGAAATGCCTCCTTTTCCGAAGAATCTGTTCAAGGTTTTTTTCGCACGGAGAGGGGGCATTTCGGGTACTTCCGCTCTTATTGCACTATCATTTCCTCGTCAATCACGCTTGTTCAGGGGCTAGTTCCACAACATCGAAATAGTCACCGCCTACGGAATAGCACGACTCGTTGAGTCCCGACACGTCAAGGAAATCGATTTGCTTGAAGCCTTTGGGCAGTAGGCGTTGCTGGATCTCGCGTGCGACCGTCAGATCCTGCTCAATCTGGCGACGTTCGCGCTCACGCTCCATCAGTCGGGCATTGTCCATGACGCTGGCCGCTTCGATGGCAAGCGCGTCCAGTATCTGTGACCCGAGACCTGAAAATGCCGCAGGCTTCCGGCTGTCCAGATACAGGAGTCCGAGCAATGAGCTGCCTGAGGAAATGTTTGTCGTGTCTGAAGCATCGCTCTCGGCATGCGCGTAGAGAGGGATCGCTATCACCGACCGCAGTTGCTGATTGACGATGCTGGCGGCCTGTTTGACTGATTCATCTGCGAGTTCGATATCCTTCTGAATGAAACCTCGACGCTCTCGAAGGGCGTGTTTGATCGCCGTCTCGCTCGGTGCCAGGGATTTAACGGGCAGATTAAATCCACCCCGGCTCCGGGCTACAACGGGTTCCCGCTTCCCTTCCCCATCCGAAGCCAGCAGCAATCCGCGGTCTGCTTCCGTGATCAGGATCGCCCGGTCCACCATGGCTCCAAGGACTTCAAGATAGGGCATGCGCGACTGCAGAAGCGTCGTGGCCTCGAGCAGAAGACTCAGGTGGCGCAGGTCGTGCCCACCCGTGTCGTCAGCCTCTATTGTTCCAAAACGCGAAAGGAGATCGCTGAGCGACTCCTGAGTCGCGCCGACACGAAAAATCAGTTGAATCGCTTCAGTGTTGGAGAACGTAACGACGGCCCCGGACATTAGAGCCATGGACCCCTCGACCTGGACGCCGTTCACGAACAGTCCGCGGCGTTGGCCGAGATCCTCGATAAAATACTCATCACCACGGCAGACGATGGCCGCGGACTTCCGGGACACGCGAACATCATTGATATCAAGATCGTTACCGTCCCCACCACGTCCTACGTGGAACGGATATCGGCTTACTGGTACGGAACGTACGATTTCGCCATCTTCGACAATGTCGATAACCGTTTCTTGTGAGGGGGCAACCTTGGACATATTGCTCGCATGGTTTGGACGCCGCAGGCGGAGGTTCCCAGCGACGGCGCCCGTCATCATATGCGGGAAATTACAAAGACATGACTGCGTCAGCTACTGAGCGCACTGACCGCTGCCGCTTCATCTTCATAGGTATCGAAAACCGTCAGCAGCTTCGTCATTTGAAGGAGGTCTTTCGCTCTCTTGGTGAGGTTCAGCAGATTGACATTGCCCTCTCTGTTCTTAAGCGACGTATATGTGGTCACCAACTCCCCGAGGCCGGAGCTGTCGATGTAGGACACGTCACCCAAATTGAGGACGAACTTGCGGCTGCCATCGTCAACGAAGCGCTTGACCGCTTGCCTGAACGACAACACAGGCTCACCTATCGTCAGCTTGCCTGACATGTCAATGATTACCACCCCATCCACTTTGCGCGTGTTCAATGATAACGACATAGATATCTCCTGATGAATTGGCCAAAGCTACTGACACTCTATGGCGCGCCGCCGAACATTCGCAACCAAAAACACCTGAACGAAAACGGGATTTCCAAGCTGAGCCAAATCAGGCCGTCCCTGGCCACACCGACTTTAATTGATCCTGATTCCTTCCTTCCGTATGATTTACCATACCAGCGGACGTACACTTCAGAATTTGGGACGAATTCTGAAGTGTACGTGCCCTAATCGAAATTTCAACGCAGGAGATCTCTATGAAAAGCTTGGCTGCCATCACAATCGGGTTCCTTATTGTCGGATTCGTGAGTGGTCAACTTTCGCCGCTGGCATTTGGACAGACCGGCGACGGGTGGATCACGCTGTTTGACGGTTCTAACCTCGATGGCTGGAACATGATCGGTGACGCCAATTGGGAGCTGGCCGACGATGGTTCCGTTGGAGCCGACAGCGGCAACGGATTTCTCGTGACGGCAGCCTCGTATGGAGACTTCGAACTCCGCTTGGAGTTCTGGGTGGACGAACCCGCCAACAGCGGCATCTTCATCCGCTGCGCCGATCCAGGGAATGTCTCACCCGCAAGTTCCTACGAAGTGAACATCTTCGACACCCGCCCCGACCAAACATACCGAAGCGGCGGCATCGTGAACGTTGCGGCGCCTGATTCTGTTATCAACACTGGAGGTCAGTGGAACACATACGAGATCAGAGCCGATGGGCCACGCCTTATGGTGACTCTCAATGGGGTACAGACAGTCGACGTCGAGCACGGTGAATTCGCAGCAGGCGCCATCGCACTCCAATATGGGGCGGGTATTGTGAAGTTCCGGAACGTCGCCATCCGGCCTCTGTAAATTACCTGAAATCCGCAGGTGCGATCATGAACCGCACCTGCGGTAGAAAAACATCAGGACTCGTAATACGTCCCGCCATTGCGAAGCCCTCTCATCTGTAGGTGCGCTCTGTGAGCGGACGGTGTCTTGCCTATAACTCCTTTCTTCAATATCCTGTACCGAGTTCTCAGGAAATCTTTTCATTTTGTCCGACTCGGAGGTTTGCGCCCCCCATGTTTCCATCCATTATTCGCCACATTTTGTTCGCTCTAGTCCTCATCGCTCCCAATATATCGATAGCGGGGGCGCAGGACGGCGAGACTCCCCAACTGCCTGATGTTTTCAACGACCCGCTGCCGCTCTACACGAAAGCCCTTGGAAACTTTACCCGTCCGATCTCTTCGACCAACCCGGAAGCACAAGCATATTTTGATCAGGGTTATCAGATGATGTACGCCTTTGCCACAGAGGATGCCGCCCGGTCGTTCCGGGAGTCGTGGAAACGTGATCCGGACTGTGCGATCTGTTACTGGGGAGAGGCCTGGGCGTGGGGCTCCTATCTCAACCGCCCGATGCCGCCATCCGAGGCCCCGCACGCCTACACCGCTATCCGGAAAGCGCTCGACCTCGCGGACGATCATGCCGACGGTAGAGAAAAGGATTTGATCGAAGCGATGTCCCTACGTTATATCGAGGACTTTGATCCCGAAAGACGCCTCGAATACGTACAGGCCTATGCCGAGGCGATGCGGCCGCTCTATGAAAAGTATCCGGATGATCTCGATATCGCGACCCACTATGCGGATGCGCTTTTCCTCCTGGAACCCCGCCGTGGTACCCGGGACCTCGACGATCCCAACGTAATGCGGCTTCACGGTGTGCTGGAGGGCATTCTGGCCACGGACATCCGGCACACGGGCGCATGTCATCTCTACATCCACGCCACCGAGTCAACCGCTGACCCGGGGAAGGCGGAGGCCTGCGCCGAGTACATCGGGAGCTCGATACCCGGCGCGAGCCACATCAACCACATGCCGTCGCACACCTGGAATGAAATCGGCCGATGGGGGGATGCGGTCCGCGCCAACATCCAGGCCTGGCACTCGGACCTGAAAGCGCCCATCGGAGAAGGGTTCGCGATCTACCCCGAGCACAACCTGCACATGCTGCTATTCGCCGGGTCGATGGACGGGCAGGGTGCCATCGCCATTCAGGCCGGCAGAGACTACGCCAAGCTGGCGGAAACGAACATGTACCATGTCCTGACGCTGGTCCGGTTCGGCCGGTTCGACGAAATTCTGGAGATCACCGAGCGTCCCGAGACGGGGATCTATGCCGGCATGTGGAATTTCGCGCAGGGTTATGCGCGTCTTCGTATGGACGAGATCGACTTCGCGCGAGCGTACCTGAACCGCGTACTTGAAAGCGCACAATCCGACGCGAATTTTCGGCGTCATTCGGCCGAGCAGCTTTTGGGAACGGTTGCGGGCATCCTTGAAGGAGAGATTCATCGCGCGGAAGGCGATCTCGAAGCGGCGATTGTTGCCTTCCAACGCGCGGTTCTCATCGAGGACGCACTCGAGTACGACGAGCCCGAGCCCCTGCCTTTTGCCGCCCGTCACTGGCTGGGGGCAGCGCTTCTTGAACAGGGGAGATACCCCGATGCGGAACGCGTCTACCGCGAAGAACTCGAAGACCACCCTCACAACGGATGGTCGCTGTTTGGCCTGAAAGCCGCGCTCGAAGCCCAGGGCCGGACATCTCAAGACGTTGATGCCGACTTCGAGGCCAGCTGGGCAAGATCGGACACCTGGATTACGGGGTCGAGGTTTTAAGCGGCAAGGTTAGCCCTATTCCAACGCAGCCCCAACTCCGGCCCGAATCAACGTCGCCGAAACTGGTGCGAACATTGCAGGAACGCGTGCCGGTGCTGCATGGGTTAAGCGCTGGCTGAACCAGCATTTCACACAATTCGCAGGCAGGAGGAATTCCCTCTCTCGGGCCCGAGGGCCGGGCGGCTCAATCTGGAAGGGCGTCTTTGGGCGAGCGGTAAACGCAAACGGATCGAACACGGGTCGTGATAATTGTGTCTTCACTCGATACGATTTCCAGACTGAAGCCAACATAGATGCCACCGAGCTTCAGAAACCCTCCACCCAGCGAACTGCCTGCAAGATGGGCGCGTGTTTTTTCTGGAAAGAAACGACCGCCTCGAACGAGGATTTGCCGGGAGAACCCATCGATGGCGGTGATCTCATAAATACTGTTGCGCGTCTGAACATGAATCTCTGTGAAATCATCCACAGACTCTAACTGGAGTCCGTCGCTCCAGTCATGGTTCACCCACGTGTCAAGAATGCGGGAGGCAGGGTAGGTGCCCGTGTCATTCATGTTTCCCATCCGCTATGTTTACTATCCTCTATCGCAATTTTATCAGCCCGCCTGCCCAGCAGGCTCGGCAATTCGAAGTTCAGAAAGAGTTTGCCCGCGGGTCTGGGCCTTGGCCGATATCGCGCTCATAGAAATCGCCAATACAAGTCCGACGTAAGTGGGAGTAGAGTTCATAGCTCTTTTAACAAGATAATCCGGTGACCGCTGGATCGTAAAGATAAATCTCTCCCGGAAGTCTTTGTACTGGGTCAATCCACGGCAGGATCGTTTTCGCTTCGGAATCCATTCGGCACGCATCTTGCAGTTTGACGTTCGCAGCTTGACGTGCTCGCTTGCCCGGACGCCGGGCAACAACATGATGGACCAGTGGGGTGCGGATGAAAAACACTTGTGTTTCTTTGAGAACTGAAGTAACACGCACTTCAATCCACCTTCTTGTCGAAGGGCCGGCGATCTATAGCGAGCCATGAGGAAGAACGTTTTTACGTCAATGTCATAGTACATCTGGTTGTATAAGGGACTGGGTTTCAGAATAGAAAGCGAGGAATGAAATTTATGGCGAAAACGACGATACGAGTTGCCTTGTCGCTGACTCTGGGCTTGTGGGTAGCTTCAACGCCGACGTTTGCACACCACGGAAGAGCAGGCACGTACGCCGGCGCAGAACCGGTAACCTCAGAAGCAACAGTAATTCGTTTCGACTATAAAAATCCTCATGTGCGAATCTATTTTGAAACCAGGGACGATAACGGCGACGTCACGCGCTGGAGTGGGGAAATGGCAAACATATCCCAATTTGTCAGAGCCGGCTGGACTAAGGTGCGTATGGAAGAACAGTTACAAGCGGAAACAATACTTACATTTACCTACGTGCCATCCACTGTGCCCTATTCTCCCGGCGACACCCGCGAGTCGATCGTAATGAGGATGATCAATGCGGACAACGAAGTCGTCGGTTTGGTGCGCGGAGGACTGGCCGAGGCGTTGGCGCCGTAGCTTCGAACTCATTTGTTCTCGAGTGTCCACAACATCTGAATTCGCAACGAGGGTATTACAATGCGCGGTTTCTTCACGATTTTGATGGGCTTGTTTGGCGTTTTGATCGTCGTGTCGGCCACACCTGTAGAGGGTCGTCAGAGCGCCGATCGGCCGACGGCGAGCTCGACGGATTCGGATACGTTCGATCCCCGGGACTTCTCTGGAGTTTGGGGCCGTTTTGGAGGACGCGAAGGACGCGGGAATGCCCAGGGCGGCGCCCCATTCCCAGAAAAGGGAGACGATGGCTTCGGGATTGAAGTACCCCCCTTTACACCAGAAGGACAAGCGAAGTTCGACAGCTATAAGCCCGGCTACGGTCGGCCCCTGGGCAGCGCGGCCGCTGCGGCTCGACCCGACGAACATATCGGCCGTCGTAGAGCCGTCCCTCCAGCAGAACAAAACGATCCCGCGTCCCTCTGCTCGCCATACGGCGTCACACGCCTCATCCTGACCAGTTATTTCTCCACGGTTGAGTTCGTTCACGCAAGTGACAGGATCATCCAGAACTTCGCGTGGATGAAGGACTTCCGAAACATTTGGACGGACGGACGGGAGCTTCCCACGGAAATAGATCTTCCGAATTGGAACGGCTACTCGATTGGCCGCTGGGAGGGAGACACGCTCGTCGTCGAGTCATACGGCTTCGAAGAAAGCACCTGGCTGGATCGCTATGGCTATCCACATAGCGGCGAAATGAGGTTGGAAGAGCGCTACCGTCGAATCGCCACGGACCGGTTGGAGCTCATTATGACCGTCACCGATCCGCTGATATATACCGAACCCTGGGTCAGCGGACGCAAAGTCTTCCGGAAACTGGCGAGAGAAGAATCGAGCATCAACGGATGGTACGAGCTTTTCGACGAACGATGCGTACCGGTGGACGAGATCGATTTCAACGAAAACGTTCGCGCGGGCTAGAAGGGAACGGACAGTTCCGGCGAAACGCACTAGCCAGGCCACAATGTTGCATGAAGTGTCCGTCCCTTGCCTGAAGTATCCGTCCCCTTACTACACACGCAGCAATTCTCCGCCGCTCTGCACGGCCCATAGATCCGAGTATGTGCCTCCGTGAGTGACCAGTTCGTCGTGGCTTCCCTCTTCTTCAACCTGACCATCCCGGATGACAACGATACGGTCGGCCTTGCGGATCGTGCTGAGGCGATGCGCGATGACCAGCGCCGTCCGGCCGGCTGTCAGCTCTTCAAGGTTCTGTTGAATCATGCGCTCGGTCTCGGTGTCGACACTGCTTGTGGCTTCGTCCAACACCAGGATCGGTGCATTCTTCAATAGGGCGCGGGCGATGCTCAAGCGCTGCCTTTGGCCGCCCGACAGTTTGATACCGCGCTCGCCCACAAGCGTTTCGTATCCCTCAGGCAGGCTGGCCACGAAATCGTGGAGCTGGGCGTGACCCGAGGCCTCGATGACCTGCTCGATCGGCACGTCGATACCCGGGTAGGCGATGTTTTCGCGAATCGTACCGTGGAACAGAAACACGTCCTGGCTTACCAGTGCGATCTGCTGCCGCAAGTCGTGCTGACTCAGTTCCCGTACGTCGATACCGTCAATTCGTATGGCACCCTCGTTCACGTCATAGAGGCGCAACAGCAGCTTCACCAGCGTGCTCTTGCCCGCACCTGTGGTACCCGCAATTCCGACCATCTCTCCAGCCCTGATGGTTAGCGACAGGCCGTTCAGTACAGGAGCACGGTCCCCATAGCGGAAGAACACCTTGTCGAACCGGACATCGCCGCGCGCACGCTCCATACGGGCGGGGTGTTCCGGATCCCGCACCGTGCTCGGTGTATCCAGCAACCCGAAGATCCGTCTGGCGCTGGCTTTCGCCCTCTGATATTCATCGAAAGTCTGGCCCAACCGTGTCAACGGCCACAACAGTCGCTGAATCATCATGCAGAACAACACAAGCTCGCCGGCAGTCAGCGTTTCCCGCATGACGAACCACCCGCCCAAGATAATTATCGCCGCGAACCCCAGAGCGATTCCCATACGGATGATCGGGACGAATATCGCGGTCAGCTTGATCGCATCGTAATTGGCCTTCCGGTAGCCCTCGCTGGCGGACTCGACCCGGTCTGCCTCGTAACGCTCAGCCGTAAACGATTTGATGACCGTCATGCCGCCGATGTTGTTCTCTAAACGCGAAGCGACATCGCCCACGCTTGCGCGCACCTTGCGGTACCGCGGCTCAAGAATGCGGGAAAATTTCAGGCTACCCAGGACGATGATAGGCAGCGGTAGCATGCCCAAGGCCGCAAGGCCGGGACTGATGCTGAACAATACGGCGCCGGCAAACAACACCAACACGCAAAGCTGTACGATTTCGTTGAAGGCATTGTTGAGAAACCGCTCAAGCTGATTGACGTCGTCGTTGAGCATGGCCAGGGTTTGGCCCAGACGTTGCTCTTCAAAGAAGCGAATCTCCCTGGACTGCATGCGACTGTAAGCGTCCACACGCAGACGGTGCTGTGCGTCCTGCGCGATCGTCATGAACCCGTAGGCGTATCCCCATTGGGACAGGCTCTCCACACCGAAAATCAAGACCGTCAGGATCGCGACAAACACGATCTGAGGAAACATCTCGGTCAGTCCAAAGCCGGACATCCAGGCCGGGGCGTTGCCGGTGACACTGTCAATCAGCCAGGCCACAAGGATCGGTGGCGCCAGGTCGAACACTTTGTTCACCACGGAGAAACCGACGGAAGCGGACAGGCGGCCCCGCATGGGACCCAGGTATGAAAACAGCCGGCGCATGGGACGGGTCGCCGGTTGTAATAGAAGCGTAGTATCAGTCATTAGATATTTTTAATCGACTCTAGGAGCTTGCATCTTTTTCGGCCCTTCCGCGTCTCTGCTATTGAGAAAACAAACGTGTCTTCTTGACTTGAAGGAGGATCGAAGAAATGCACGAGCACACTAAGTCCGCGATTGACTTTAAAGGCAACTCACGCATCCACATCGGCCTTGCCGTGAGCGACATGGACAGCGCCAAACGATTCTACCAGACCCTCCTTGGCCACGCCCCGGCCAAAGAGCGCCGTGGATACGTCAAGTTCGAGACTGAGGACCCCTCTGTCAACTTGTCCTTGAATCAAGTAGAAGGTGGGGCCGGGCTGAAAGACAAGCTACCAGCCCACTATGGGATTCAGGTCCAGTCTTCAGACGCAGTCATTGAAGCGGTCGAGCGCTTCAAGAAGGCAGGGCTGGATGTTAGAGTCGAAGAGAGGACTACCTGCTGCTACGCGGTACAGGACAAGGTCTGGACACATGATCCGGACGGAAACCAGTGGGAAGTCTTCGTCGTCACAGATGCTGATGCGGAATCGGGAATGGACTCCGGCTCTGCATGCTGCCAGAGGGAGGATGAGACAGCGAGTCCGTGCTGTGCCCCTTCGTAATTTTCACAGGCAGCCCGTGCGCGCGAGGTATATATGACAACGACGATCGCCACCGAGGAAGTCTGGGAGCTTCTGAGCACTCGACTCGGACGTTTCATCCGCGCGCGCGTCGAAGACGACCCGACTGCGTCGGATTTATTGCAGGAAACGTTTCTGCGGATCCATAAGAAGTTGGGAACGCTTGAAGATGAGGAACGCTTGCCGGCATGGGTGTTTCAGATCGCGCGCAATGTGATCGCAGATCACTACAGGTCAAAGAAAAGCCCCTCTAGCCTGGCCATGTATCCGCCGCCACGACCGGAATCCGAAAATCTCAATGAAATCATTTCCGGGTGGATTCCCGGCGCGATCGAGAGTCTTCCGGAATCTTACCGTGATGCCGTAACACTCTATGAACTGGAAGATCTGCCACAAAAAGAAATCGCACAGCAGCTCGGTCTATCTTTGAGTGCCGTAAAATCGCGAGTCCGTCGCGGACGGGAGAAGCTTAAACAAGTACTGAACGACTGTTGTGCGTTCGAGTTGGACCGCCGGGGCAACGTGCTCGATTGGCAGGTCCGTAACGGGGCCGACTGTGGCTCCTGTTCCGATCCGACTTCTGCCGGATCAGATCGGATTGGCCTTGAAAGCACACGATCGAATCGCGATTCTAACCGGCAATAAGACGTCTTCCTGGTTTAAAAGCAACAACGGACGATTGCTGCTTGCCGAGTTTCATCACCTCTGATACGATCCTCTCGTTTTTAACGTCGACAGGCGCCCGCCGATAGGGGACGGGCAGCAAGAGGGAAGCGGGTGCCAATCCCGCACGGTCGCGCCACTGTGATCAGCGAGCGCTCCGGAATCAAAAGTCGAAACCCAGACTTCCGGTAGCGCGATGACCTGTAAGTCAGGAACCTGCCTTCGACAGATACGACTCACGGAGAGCTTCGCAAGAAAGCGCCGGGTCGGTACGAAGGTCGGTTTCCCAACCGCCTCACCCACCTAGTCCTTCCGGACGAAGCCCCCAGAAAATCTACACCTTGAGGTGACCATTAGGATGCTAACCCTCGTTACCGGTGGCGCGCGTAGCGGTAAGAGCCGTTTCGCCCAGTCGCTGTGTTCCCCGGCGGCTCGGACCTGCTTTCTCGCCACAGCCAGAGTGGAAGACGAGGAAATGCGGCGCCGGGTCCAGCAACACCGGACCGATCGCCCTCCCGGCTGGACCACGGTCGAGGAACCTCTCGGGATCTCGAAGGCGGCGCTCGGGCTGAAGGGCCAGGTGGACGTCATTCTGCTCGACTGCCTCACGCTCTGGACCAGCAATCTCCTCCTGAAAATGTCCGATGCGCCGCTTGAGCGCGTTGAAACAGCGGCGTTTCGTGAGCTGGACGCACTCATCGATCAGGCCAAAGAAACGCGAATGGTTCTGGTCACGAACGAAGTCGGCTCAGGCATTGTTCCCGAATCAGCCCTGGGCCGCCATTTCCGCGATCTGCACGGCTGGATCAATCAGCGCGTCGCGGCCCAGGCCAACGAAGTCTATTTGATGGTTTCTGGCGTGGGGCTGCGAGTCAAGTCCGACACGGAGCAAGCATGACTTGCAATCGCTTTGGTCTGATCGTGACTCATCGGGCGTGGGTTCTGCCGCTGGCACTGAATCTGTTGACCGCTTGTGGAGCCCAACCGGTGGAGAAACTCGTTGAATCGGTCCCGAACCCCGCTCGCATTGTTTCTCTGACTCCCGCAGCGACTGAGATTCTCTTTGGACTCGGAGTGTTCGATCGGGTTGTCGGAATTTCGGACTACTGCACCTACCCCCCGCAAGTGGATACCTTGCCTCGTTTGGGAAGCTGGCAAGACGCGGATTTGGAACGGCTGACGCGCCTGGCTCCCGATCTGGTTGTGACCGGCGGCGTCGAATCCTCCATCCTGTCCGGCCAATTAGCTGCTCTGGAGATTCCCACGGTAACGATCGCAGTCGACACACTGGACGACGTCTTCCGTAACATCGAGCGCATCGGTCTTGTGGTCGGACGTTCCGATCGTGCGAGGGCGCTGGCGGAAGAAACACAAGCTGAGCTCGGAGACATCCGGACGGATGTTCAAGGAGTGGACCGACCCCGCGTGCTGGTGGTCGTGGATCGAATTCCGGGCACCCTCAGAAGCATCTACACGGTCAGCGAAGATAGTTTCCTTGCCGAGCTCATTCAAATAGCAGGAGGCGAGCCCGTTCAGGTGACGAACGCGATCGGCGGCTACGCGCAGGTCAGTCTCGAGGCATTGGTGTACCTGGACCCGGAAATCATCATCGACATGATTCAGGGTGTGCCCGGCCGGTTTAGGGAAAACTCGATGGAGGTTTGGGGGCAGATTCCCAACCTTAGGGCGGTTCAAACAGGGCGGGTGCATCCCATACGGGACACATCGGTACTGCATCCCTCTCAAAGAGTATCCGTGACGGCCCGTCGTTTCGCCGAAATCATTCATCCCGAAGTGTTCCAACAATGAACTCTCGAATGGACACGGCGAAAGACTCTGGTCCGATGTTCACGCTGTCGGACGTCTCCTTCAACTACGCCGCGGGTCGAACTGGAGTGCGCGATGTATCTCTCCGGATTCCCGCGGGGGCCCTGGTCGCTGTGATCGGGGCCAATGGCAGTGGAAAGTCAACGCTCCTGCGTCTGATCGCAGGGATTCTCAGCCCTCAAAAAGGAACCATTCTGCTTGGCGGACGCGACCCGCTCAGACGCACGCGGGCCTTGGCCAGGCGAATCGCTTACGTTCCTCAAACACACGACATCGTCTTTCCTTTCCCGGTACTGGATGTCGTTCTTGCAGGACGGGCTCCGCACACCTCACGCTTCCGCTTCGAAACAGACGAAGACCGCAGGATCGCTCTCACATGCCTCCGCGAGGTCGGCGTGGATCATCTCGCCCACCGACCGGTCACCGAACTCTCCGTCGGCGAACGGCAGCTTGTTTCCATTGCACGTGGGCTGGCACAACAACCCGAATGCCTGCTTCTGGACGAACCCACGGCGGCTCTGGATTTGACGCACAGATGGCGGGTCATAAGGATCGTGCAGCGCCTGCGATCCGACCGCCGGCTGACCACACTGTTTGTGACTCATGATGTGGAGTCGCTCGATGAGTCCTTCGATCAGGTCATTGCGATGCAGTCGGGAGCCATTGTTGCAGTGGGCACGCCATCAAGCGTCATCCGGCAAGACAGGTTGAGGCAGATCTATGGGGATTCGACCCTGGCCACGCGGCGTATCGAAGGGAGGACCTTCATATGGTCGAGGCCGGACGCATGACACAGGCTGCTTCCCCGCCGGAAACTCTGGACGGCTCATTAGTTTCGGACGGTAATCTCACCTTCGTCCGCGCAATGTGTGGGCTCGTGTTGCTGCTGATTCTAGTTGCGAGCTTGTCCCTATGGTTGGGCTACCGCAATCTGGATTTCGAAGAACTTTGGAACAATGACGCCACACGGACGGCATTCTTCAGCCTGAGATTGCCACGGGTCGTGTTAGGAGCGATCGTAGGCGCTTCACTGGGGACGGTTGGCACCGCCCTCCAGGCCATGTTCAGGAATCCGCTGGCGGAACCTTTCACCTTGGGCGTCTCGGGGGGCGGGACGCTCGGCGCCAGTATTGCGATCGCCCTTGGATGGGGAGCGTCTATCCTCGGCGTGCCAGCCATCTTCTTGGCAGGGTTCGCCGGATCCGGCATTGCGGTAGTTGTTGCCTATCGCATCGGGAGCCGCTTGAGCGTCGTCATCCCGGGAACGATTCTGCTGGCGGGCCTGGCAATCAATCTGACCGCGACGGCAGGCGTCATTATCCTGCAGTATCTCGCCGACGCTACGCGGGCGCTCCAGATTCTGCGGTGGTCGATCGGAAGTCTCGAAATCGTAGGCTTCGGCCTTGTCCAGCAAATGCTGATCCTCCTGGTTCCGGGATGGATCGTTCTCTTGTTTTCACTGAAGGATCTGCATCTCTTGGCCATGGGCGAAGAAGTGGCTCTCAGCCTGGGAGTCAATGTGGCGCGGCGCGAACGGTGGGTATTCTTTGCGGCGTCGCTGATCGTCGGAGTCACCGTTTCCATCGCAGGCACGATTGCCTTCGTCGGATTGGTGGTTCCGCACATCGTCCGAATGCTTTACGGAGAGGATCTCCGAATGGTTATGCCGTGCTCGTTCCTGCTGGGCGCATCGTTTCTGATGGGCGCTGACACGGTGGCCAGGGTCATTCTCAGTTCGGGTGAACTGCCGGTTGGCGCCGTGACTGCCTTGTTGGGAGGGCTCATGTTTCTGTGGCTGCTTCAGAGGCACCCTACCCAAACCGCAATGTAAGAACTGGCGGCCAACGAACGCCAGAAAAGGGAGATCGAACATATGACCATAGTGACCAAACGTGGAGATCGGGGGCAAACCGATCTTGCGGGACAGGTTCGAACCTCGAAAGCCAGCCTGCGCGTCGAGTGTTACGGAACACTTGACGAGTTGATATCCCAGTTGGGTTTTGTTCGATCGATATGCGCCCACGTTCCGACTCAGACTCTCGTCAAAGACATTCAGCGCGTCCTGTTCCGTGTCGGGTCTGGGGTAGCCACCGATCCCAACGCGGCTGTTGAAGCGCCTGAGATCAGCACACAGTTTGTGGAATCGCTCGACGAGCATATCAGGCAGATCGAGTCGACGGGCACCATTGCCTCGGACTGGTCCATCCCCGGAGAGGATGCGGCTGGGGCTGCCATGGACCTTGCCCGCACGGTGTGCCGCCGTGCGGAGCGCCAGGTGGTCCGGCTGGCCGCCAGCGGGGAAAGCGTCGATCCAAACGTCCTTGTCTATCTCAACCGTTTGTCAGATCTTCTGTGGCTGCTTGCACGTCAATTGGAATCATCCGCCGGTGTGGACAGTCGCCTCCGGGACGCGGACCATCCCGGCAAGCCCTGGTCATCCGCGTGGTAGACCTGGAGCCGCGTACTATGACCGGAGCCGCATACTATGAATAGTAAAGCCCTGTTGGCGTCGACACTCGAGGCCATCGTTCCAGTCGATCACACGTGGATTGAACGCGCCAGAGGGAGGCAGAAGGAGTTAACGAAGCCTGAGGGCAGCCTGGGGAGACTCGAAGAGATCGCGAATCGATTGTGCGGAATACAAAAAACCCTCACGCCCTCCGCCGCCAATCCTCAAATTCTGTTGTTCGCCGCCGACCACGGTGTGTGTGCGGAAGGGATCAGCGCTTTTCCCCAGTCCGTAACCGCTCAGATGGTCCTCAATTTTCTGCGCGGCGGCGCAGCCATTAATACCCTCGCACGAGCAAACAATATCAAGCTGCGCATCGTCGACGTGGGCGTCGAATCGCCATTGCCGGAGTCTCCGGCGCTGATCCAGCGCCGAATCGGAAACGGCACCAGGAATCTCGCCCGCCATCCGGCAATGACGCGTCGCGAGGCGATAGACGCCATCGCCGTCGGCATCGAGTTGACTCAAGAAGCCGCCCGGGAGGGCTCAGGAGTTGTCGGAATTGGCGAAATGGGTATCGGCAACACGACTTCAGCAGCAGCTATCACTGCCGCGCTAACCCAACGGCCGGCGGCGGAGGTCGTTGGGCGGGGCACCGGCATCGACGACATAACGCTAGCGCGAAAGATCGATGTAGTCGCCCGTGCTGTATCCCTTCACCGGCCTCAGATCCACGACGCTATCGATATTCTTTCCACGCTGGGCGGATTCGAAATCGCGGCAATGTGCGGCGTCTGTATCGCAGCCGCTTCACTGAATATCCTTGTCATCGTCGATGGCTTCATATCGACGAGTGCGGCTGCACTAGCGACACGCGTGCACCCCGACATCCGGGAATACCTGCTTGCCGCTCACAGGTCGAGGGAATCCGGTCACGGTGCGCTTCTCGAGCTGATCGACGATGCGCCGTTGCTGGATCTGGGAATGCGTCTAGGTGAAGGGACAGGAGCGGCCTTGGGTGTCGGACTTATTCGATCGGCGATTGCTGCTTTTAACGAAATGTCGACCTTCGCCGATGCCTCAGTCTCGGAAAGCAACTAGGTCCCATGGGTGAATTCATATCCGCCATCTCTTTTCTAACACGGCTCCCAGTGCCGGGACAGGGGGCATTGAGGGCCGTCGACATTGGACGGGCCACTGCGTGGTTTCCGGCCGTTGGACTGATCGTTGGAGCCTCGCATCTGCTCACGCTTGAACTCCTCAGCGGTATTTTACCGCCTGCGATGGCCGGAATCTTTGTCTTGATTGTGGACGTCCTGATCACGGGCGCGCTTCATATGGATGGTCTGGCGGACACCGCGGACGGATTCGGTGGCGGCTGGACGAAGAGCGAGGTACTCAGGATCATGGGCGATCATGCTATCGGCGCCTATGGAGCAACGGCACTGATACTCTGCCTCGCTCTAAAAGGGGCCATGATCGCCACGCTTATAGATGCTCCAGACCGGCTCGGGTTGTTTCTGGCTGCCCCGGTCATCGGGCGCTGGTCCAGCGTAGTGCTCAGCTTTGCCCTGCCTAACGCCAGAAACTCAACTGATTCCACCGGGTCAGTGAGCGCCCTTGTCGGGGTTCGCGAACTGACGATTGGAACCACAATTTGTCTGGTCGTGCTCATAGCGGCCTTCGATCGGTGGTCCATCCTTTTCGCCGCGGCCGCACTACTGGTCACAGGCAGCTGGGGAATCATCTGTTACCGTAAAATTCAGGGCGTTACCGGAGATACCCTTGGGGCATCCATCGCAGTCAATGAAATAGTCGTCCTGTTCATCGGTGTCGTGGGCATCGTCCGATGAGTCAGGTGAGCCATAGAGCGGCAGCTCTTCGAATCTGGCTCATCCGGCACGCCGAACCGCTTCGAAATAGAATGGGATATTTAGACAGCCGGGATGGAATCCCCTTGTCGGAGGCCGGCCACGTGCAGGCAGCCAGACTAGCCGCACGACTCGCCAGAGAGCCCTTGGCAGCCGTGTACAGCAGTCCCATGCGGCGCGCCATGGACACAGCCACGCCCATCGCGAACGCGGGCCGACTTTCTGTAATTCAAAACAATGGTTTCAGGGAGATCGACTTCGGGGATTTTGAGGGACGCGAGTTCGATGATCTGCAGATCACCTACCCTGAACTCTACGAACAGTGGATGGCGCGGCCCACAGAGATGACCTTTCCCAATGGGGAAAGCTTCAGCGGGTTCAAGCAGCGGGTTATGCACGCCTTCAAAGGCTTGACCCGGCGGAAGGCGCCCGCCACGATAGCCGTCGTCTCGCACGCGGGCGTGAATCGACTCCTGATCGCAAACGCGCTTTCGCTCTGTGACGACTGCCTTTTTCGAATCGGACAGAACTACGCGTCTTTGAGTCGCATCGCATATTTCGACAACTCAGCCGTTGTCGAACTTCTCAACGGTTCGGCCGGGGATTCGGCCGGAACTTAGTCGATCTGGCACTCACAATTACGCGCCAACCAGGATAATTCTGCGGTTTCTAGTGGTCCCCGTTAAACAGACTGTAACTTATCAAGATTTCGCCGGCCGCGCTGGACTTTAGCAAGGATGTCGGAAGCCGTTGCAGTCCAGATGAAGGGTTTCGGGTCTTCATTGTGACGAGCGAGGTAGTCCTCCACGGCCTGGATCAACTCGGGGACCGAGCGGAAAACGCCACGCCGGAGTCGTTGCTCGGACAGATCCCGGAAAAAGCGCTCGACCATGTTGAGCCACGACGCACTGGTTGGCGTGAAGTGCACATGAAAACGCTTGTTACGCTTGAGCCAGTTGACGACTTTCTGATGTTTGTGAGTCGCATAGTTGTCGCAAATAATGTGGATCTCCTTATCTTTCGGCATGGCGCGTTTGATCTGATTCAGAAACCGGATCCATTCCTGATGGCGATGCTTTGGCATGCAGGTTCCGATGACCGAACCGTCCAGGATGTTGAGCGCGGCGAAAAGCGTGGTTGTCCCGTTACGTTTGTAATCGTGGGTCATGGTGCCACACCGCCCCTTCTTCAGAGGTAACCCGGGTTGCGTGCGGTCCAGGGCCTGCATCTGGCTCTTCTCATCGCAGGACAAGACAATGGCGTTTTCCGGTGGGCTCAGATACAGACCGACCACATCCTCCAGCTTTTCGGCGAATCGTTTGTCGTTGGATAGTTTGAAGGTTCGTGACAGATGAGGCTTCAGTCCATGGACCCGCCAGATTTTCCCGACCGTGGACTCGCTCACGCCAACGGCCTTCGCCATCGAGGCCCGACTCCAGTGCGTCGCGTTCGGGGGCTTCTCTTCCAGTGTCTTCTTGACGATCCGGGCTCGCTTCCGGCGACTGATCGTGGGAATCCGTCCGCTTCGCGGCGCATCCTTTTCGATCCCAGCCAAGCCCTGTTCCACAAAACGATTGCGCCAGCGGCCCGCTTTCTGGCGCGTGATCTCCAAGCGGGCGGCGATCTCATAATTGTTCCGACCTTCAGCGGCCAGTAATACAATTCGGGATCGTTCCGCCAACCGGACCGATGTACTCCGGCTTCGACTCAGTCGCTCCAACTCCATCCGCTGCTTGTCATCCAATTCAATGGTCGGTGCTTTCCTCATTCTCTATTGGACGTTGGAAAGCTATTTTAGTTACATTACTTCGAGCGGGGTACACTAGATCCCGGCAAGATCTTCCATAGGCTGTCCTCGCATTTGCTCCACGAAGGCCACCGGATCGCCCATGGGAACCACATATACCTCTTCGATCCCGAGCGCTGTGTAGTCTTTCATTTCAGCTATGAAAGCGTCCGGCTTGCCTTGACCCAGGGCCTGCCCTCTGTAGAGGACAGTCTTCGTGATGGCGTCATAGTTGGTTCCTTCGTTCTCACAGTGTCCCCGAAGTATCTCAAGCTTGTGCTTCGCCTCGTCCGCAGTCTCCGTGATGAGGTTGCAGGCGTCAGCGTACCTGGCAACGAGCCGGAGGGTCTTCCGCTCGCCCCCACCCCCGATCATGATCGGCGGATGGGGCTTCGTGATCGGCTGCGGCGAGCAGAGGGTTTCGGCGAGTTGGTAGTGCTTGCCTTCGAAGGGTCCATTGTTATCGCTCCACATCTGCTTGCAGATCTGAAGCGTTTCCTCCAGACGCTCGAAACGCTCCGAAATCGGCGGGAACCCCACGCCCAAACCCACGTGCTCGCGCTCATACCACGCCGCTCCAATGCCCAATTCTGCCCGGCCCTCAGATAGGACATCAGCGCTGGTTACGATCTTGGCCAAAAGGCCCGGATGCCGATAGGTGACGCCGGTCACGAGGAGCCGCAGTTGAACTCTTTCGGTACATGCGGCGAGAAATCCGAGCGTTGTGTACCCCTCCAGCATCTCGTGTTCGGCCGGGAACAGGAAATCCATTTGAAAATAGTGATCCATGGCGGACACCGAAGAGCACCCAATCTCTTCGGCCGTCTCCGCAATCCGCCGGAGCGTCGGTGCGATGCTGTGAGGACTGCCCGGCCAGGTGAAGCTGACTAGGTGGATTCCCAGTTTCATTAGAGTCTCCCTTCTTGGATCAAACGCGGCGAATTCGCGGGACGACTAGAATACCGTTTTCACATTGCTGCCGCTTTTCAAAATTCGGCGAACAAATGAGGTGTCCGTTGTTCAGACCTGATTATCCGCACAACCAAAGCCCAACCTCAAGGCCTGATGACGGAGGGAAAATAAATTGACCCCCACTTGAACCCTGGTGTTACATGTAATTAGTTTTCATAAGAATCATCGTATGTTCTCAGAGACATCACGCCGGAAAGGAACAACAATGCAAATCCTAAAAATGTTTTCGATATTACTGCTGCTCGCCATGACCGTAACCGCACAGGGGCCTGAACCTAAAATCCATGGAACCGTAAACGACGTCATGATCGGCATCATCTACCCGAGTTCCAATAACGTCTTTGCTGCCCAGTCGGAGGATCCGAACGCTCCATCCGATGATTTTTCGTTCGACTATTATGGAGGCTGGATCGAGGTCGGAAGCGCCGCAATCGCCGTAGCGGAATCCGCCAACCTCATTACAATTCCCGGACGCCAGTGCGCGAACGGAACGCCTGCTCCGGAGGGTGCCGAAGATTGGCTGGGTTGGGTTGAGGATATGCGGGCATCTGGATTGGCCGCCTACGAGGCCGCACAGTCGGAGAGTCAAGACGCCCTAATCGAGATTACCGATCAACTCGCCGCATCGTGCAGTAACTGTCATGCCAGGTATGTGGACGTGTCGGATCGTTGTGTGGGGTTAGGAGCCGTCAGCTTTCAGACAATCTGACCTGCAGGTGCGGTCGGTGCCCGCGCCTACAGAACATCAATCACCTGCCGGGGCTGCGTCGGCGCCTTGGTCCAAACCTTCATCCCACACTTCCTCTTCCTGACGCCCGTATCTCAGATACAGGGTCGGCATGACGATCATGTTAAGAAACGTAGACGTCAGCATTCCACCCAGAATCACAGCGGCCATCGGCTGCTGAATTTCCTGCCCTGGAATCCCGACTCCCAGGGCCAACGGTATCAGGCCGACTCCTGTCACGAGAGCGGTCATCAGGATGGGGCTCAAACGTTCCATCGATCCCTGAATGACAGCCTGACGGAAGGCCACGCCTTCCTCGATCAAATGACGATAGTGGGTGACCAGCATGATGCCGTTGCGCGTGGCAATGCCGAAAAGCGTAATGAAACCGACCAGCGAAGCCACCGAAAGCGTGCCGCCCGAAAGAAACACGATGAGAACGCCACCGATGAGGGCTAAGGGCAGGTTCACCATCACCAGCAACGAGGCACGCAGGGACTTCAACGCGATAAACAGGAGAAGAAATATTCCGCCGATCGCAACCAACGACAGCCAGAATATTCTCAGCGACGCCTGCTCCTGCGCCTCAAACTGGCCGCCATATTGAACGAAGTAACCTTCGGGAAGGGCGACTTCCCTGCCCACCGCTGCCCGAACGTCATCGATCACACTGCCCAGATCCCTTCCTGAAACATTGGACTGCACTATGATCCGGCGCTGTCCGTTTTCGCGGTTGATCGTGTTCGGCCCCTGGTCGGAACGTACGTCGGCTACTTGTGCGATGGGGACCTTCGCGCCCATCGGGGTCTCAATAAGCGTGTTCCGGATTGAATCGAGCGATTCACGGGCTTCGTCTTCGAGACGGACAACGAGATCGTAGCTTCGCTGCTGCTCCAGGACCTGACCCACCACCCGACCGTTAAAGGCAGTTTCCACTAACTCAGCCAGGTCACCCGCCGACAGACCAACAGCCGCCGCATTGGCTCGGTCGATATTCACCTGAACCTGTGGCACGCCCACCTGAGGTTCGACCAGCAAGTCGACTACTCCGGGAATATTTTCTATCGAAGCCCGGATCTCTTCGGCCTTGTTTCTCAATATTGGCAGGTCGGGCCCGAACAGTTTGATCGCGATCTGCGCCCGGGTGCCCGACAACAGGTGGTCGATGCGATGCGATATCGGTTGACCTACCTCCGACGCTGCGCCGGGAATGGGAGCCAGGCTCGCCCGTACCTCGTCCATGATTTCGAACTGCGACCGCTCGGACGGCCGGATGACGACCTCCAGCTCGCTCGCATTAACTCCCGCGGCATGTTCGTCCTGTTCGGCACGTCCGGTTCGCCTCGTGGTCGAGACAACCTCGGGAATTTCGTGGAGCGCACCCTCGACAACGTTACCGATACGGTTCGACTCCTCTAAAGATGTTCCCGGAGGCAGCGTCACATTAATATTCACGGCTCCTTCGTTGAAGGGCGGTAGAAATTCACGACCCGTCAGCGGAAGCAAGGCAATGGATGTCACGAGTAATAGAACAGATACAGCAATGACTTCGAACGGACGGGCCAGGGCCCACCCCAGTACCTTGCTGTATCGCCGTTTGCTAAACGCCACCAATCGCGAATCACCCGTGCTCTGCCCTCGGGCGAACCGTCCGAGCATCAAGTAGCACAGGACTGGCGTAACCGTAAGCGCCACGAGTAGCGAGGCCGCTATCGAAAAGATGTATGCGAACGCCAGCGGTGCAAACATACGTCCTTCAAATCCGGCGAGCGAAAACAAGGGCAGGAAGACGAGAATGATGATCAGCGTCGCATAGTAAATGGAATTCCGAATTTCACTGGACGCTTTAAATACGACAGTCGAAATCTTCTCCGGATTTCCCATTGCGACGTTTTGTTTGAGCCGTCGGAATACATTTTCTACATCCACAATCGCGTCGTCCACGAGTTCCCCGATGGCGATCGCCAACCCACCCAGCGTCATCGTGTTGATGCTTATTCCGAAATAGCTCATCGCGCAGATGGCGGTCACCAAAGACAGCGGAATGGCGGTCAAACTGATGAATGTCGTCCTGAAGTTCCAAAGAAAGAGGAAGAGCACGACGCTCACCAGCACGCCGCCTTCAATCAGCGCGCGACGGACGTTGCCGACCGCAAGCTCGATGAAGTTGGCCTGCTGAAAAGCCTCAGCGTCGATAGATACGTCGTCGGGCAGCGTCAGCTCGAGGGATTCGAGTATCGTTTCGATCTCCTCGGTCAGCTCAAGAGTGTTGGCATTCGGCTGCTTCTGGATCGTGACGACGATCGCAGGCTCCATATTGAAGCTTCCGTCGCCCCTCTTGATCGCAGCGCCCAGGCGGACTTCGGCAACATGTTCGATCAGCACAGGTCGGCCGTCGCGGATTGTGATGACCGACTGAGCCAGATCTTCAATCTGACTCACGCGGCCGCGCCCGCGAATCAGGAATTCTTCGTTGGTTCGTTCCATAAAACCGCCAGGGCTGACGGCGTTCGCATCCTCGACCGCGTGACTGACGTCTTCGAGAGACAGGTCGTAATCAACGAGCCTCGTGGGATCAACGATCACCTGGTATTGCTTCAGGTCGCCTCCGATCACAATGACCTGGGACACACCCGTAATCGCGAGCAGGCGTGGCCTTACGATCCAATCTGCTAGTGAACGAAGATCCATGTTGGATGTTTCGCCCGTCGAGATCATGGATACGAGCATGATCTCGCCCATCGTCGAAGAGATTGGACCCAACACCGGCGACTCGATTCCGTCAGGCAGTTCCACCTGCTGGAGCTTCTCCGTTACGAGCTGACGCGCCCGGTATATGTCGGTTCCGAGCTCGAACTCGGCGAAGATCAACGAGAGTCCTACCGCCGAATTCGAACGGACACGAAATACTCCCGACGTACCATTAAGGACGGATTCGAGCGGCACCGTAACAAGCGCTTCCACCTCTTCCGGTGCCAGGCCGTGAGCCTCCGTAAGGACAGTTACCGTAGGGACCGTCAGATCAGGAAAAACATCAATTGGGGTCCGGGCCGCGACGATACCGCCGTAAATAAGGAGGCCGACCGCTCCGACGACAACCAGCAGGCGATTGTCCAAAGACCATTGAATAATTCGATCTAGCATTCAATTAGCGTCGGGCCCACCGGCCCCGATTTCCCCTCCATTAAGAGTGCACTTACGATCCGCCATTGCCTCTGTTGTGGGAGCTCGAACGCCGGCCGGTCCCCCCACGCCCGCATTAGCGTCGGGCCCACCGGCCCCGATTTCCCCTCCATTAAGAGTGCACTTACGATCCGCCATTGCCTCTGTTGTGGGAGCTCGAACGCCGGCCGGTCGAACGCCGGCCGGTCCCCCCACGCCCGCATTAGCGTCGGGCCCACCGGCCCCGATTTCCCCTCCATTAAGAGTGCACTTACGATCCGCCATTGCCTCTGTTGTGGGAGCTCGAACGCCGGCCGGTCCCCCCACGCCCGCATTAGCGTCGGGCCCACCGGCCCCGATTTCCCCTCCATTGACTCTGACGTCCTATACCTCATGGGTATGCGCGCCGGGATCCGCCGGTTGTAGCTCCTGTAGCTTCAACTGGTAGGCTCCTTGCGTCACCACACGCTCGCCCGGTTCCACGCCGGTCAATATCGACACTTCATCGCCGTAGCGCTCTCCCAGAACGACGTTACGGCGTTCGAACTCTTCGCCCGAGAGCAGGACATAAACAATGTCGCGGCCCTCGTGTTCCATAACGGCTTCAGCCGCAATCGAAACGACTCCCCGCGGAGGTCCGGTAGCCAATCGAATGTTGGCCTGCATACCAATGCGAAGCCGGCCATCCCGATTCGGTATCGAAAATATCACCGTCGCCGTTCGGGTCTCCTCATCAATGCGCGCACTCACATCCACGAGTTCACCTACGAACTCGACGCCCGGGTAAGCGATCGTCTCGAAGATCACCTCACCGGTATCGAGCACAGCAGCGAGATCCTTTTCAAAGATCGGGGCTTCGACCCAGACCACGTCGAGGTTCACGATGTCGAGCACTGGCTCTCCGGGTTGAACCAGCTCACCCACCTCTTTAAAAATCTGGTTAACGCGGCCTGCGATCGGAGCGGAAAGCACCTGGCGCGGTGCCGTTGTTCGCATGGCGTTATCCAGATTTGGGGCCTCGGCGAGTGCGGCTAACTGTTCGGAGTAGGAGGCAACGACGGACTCGGCTGCATCGTATTCGGTTTCCGCAGCCTCTACTGCCTGAAGTGCCATCAATTCTTCTTCGTGCAAACGTCTCGCCCGGGTCCATTCCCGCTCGGCTTGACGCAGGCGTATCTGGGCCTCGGCCCTGGACTGCTCCAGACGACGGCGTTCCGACTCGGTGCGGATGGCCTCCAGGCGAAGCAGCGCGGCCTGAGCGGCATCCGCTACCTGGGGCATTTGCTCTATGGTCAGAACGTCCTCGCCCGAGCGCACCCGTTGTCCGAGAACCGGCAAATTCGCGTCCTTGACCAACCCCGTCACGGGAGAGGAAATGATCGCCGTGTAATTGTCTGCGGGTACAACGCGGCCTACCGCGCGAACCTGAGGCGACAGTTCCCGACGCTGGGCCTCGGCAAGCTTCATACCGATGAGCCACTGCTGCTCCATCAAAAAGGTCACGGTACCGTTCGACGCCGGCTCGCCGGCCTCTTCCTCCGCAACGAGTTCCACAGCCTGATTCCGGTAGAGCGTCACCAGCAGCGCCAGAATTGCGACTCCCATCAAGGCAATCCATATGGGCCCGGACCGGCGTCGTATCGCATTGGATTCCGTCATGTCGTCTATTCCTCCAGTTCTCCTATTTTTCACTCCACCTCAAATCCGCTAAGAGTCATCAGCTCGTCGATCCCGTCGTTCTGAACCCGAAACTCAATGTCGTAAATCCCGGGGTTTGGCGCCGTCAACTCGGCAACGTAGATACCCGTAACCCGTCCAACCAACGCCGTCGTCCCCGCAGCCTCGTTGGCGCTGCCTTGTGACCGTAGGGACAACCGGACCTGCGCCGCCTGCACAGGAGAACCGTCAAGGAGATCGGTCAGATGGATCAAGAACGCGCTCGTCTCACCAGATTTCAAGGGATCGTATTCGAAAAAATTCTCGATCCGGTCGGTGAACGCGGTGCGAGACAGCACCTCGGTTTCAACTTCCTCGACGACGGCAACGGGCGTTGTACACCCCGCTAGAAACACAGCACACAAAACGAGCATTGCAGCATGGGCATGGGCAGCGAGGCACAGGTCTCTAGTTTTCACAGTCGTCCTTTTTACGTCGGTCTGATGAGAGAGTTCATGCGTCCAGAGTGCACTGACGCACGTCAGCGCGGACGCGCCACGGCTAAGGGAAGTCTAAACGGGGGGAGGTCTTGAGGACAAATTCGAACCGGGCGGGTCCCGAGCCCGGTCCGGCCGGCGCGCACCCTGGCGTGCGCTCGTCTGGAACTGCGGCGTTACATCCGCGTGCGACTGAGTGGACTCTGCAACAGGAAACGGCTTGCCAGCGAGCGAAAGAAAGAGGTCGACGTGATCGCCCTTATGAGATGCAACGTCAATGAAGGGATCATCGGTTTCTCGAGCGCCTGCTCCAGCACCCTGACCAGCGAGAGAAAAATGCGAGTGCACCTGGAGCCCGTGTGCACTTCCAGCACCGTGATGCCCTTCTTCGGAATGCACATGCGAAAAGGGTGCGTAGGCAAGCGTCGATAACATGAGAACGAGCGCTGCCAAAGAGGTGATGCAGGAAGTCACGGAGTTCACAGTGTGTTCATTATCCGTCTGACCGTAAAGCAGTGTCAATAAACCAAACTGAGCCACCACCCGAATTAACACTCAGTCTGGCACTATAGGTCAGCGTGCCAACCTGTCCTACCGGACGAAATTACAATCAGTTGCCAACGGTTCGCGTGAATTAACCCGAACCTGTGTCCCCAATTTCTTACCCATCCGCAGGGCGCCGGAAAGTGATGCATCCAGATGTCAACCCCCGACACGATGATTTTTCAGAACTTGACCTCTCAAAACTACGGCACAAGCACGCGCACTTTTCGTTTCTCAAACCACTTCCCTCTGGTGATGGTCTCGTGTGACGGGATCTCGTCTGTCGTGTCTCCTTGATCGAGACAGAATTTCGCCAGACAATGAACCCTATTCTTTAACAAAGCGCGCTTGTCGCGACTACGCTTCGGGAGACCCAACATGGAGAAGACGATTTCGCAGTTACTTGGGGACTTTGACCATGGCAAACTTACTCGGCGGCAACTGATTCAGGCGCTCACCATGCTCGCCCTTGGTGGCACATCAGCAGTTGCCGCACCTCTACCCTCTCAGAATATTGACCACGTGTCGGTGCTTGTCTCAGACCTTGCTCGTTCGATTGACTTCTACCAGAACGTGTTTGGGCTCTCTATCGCGAATCGAGACGACGCCAATCAAATCGTGCGATTGAGTGCGGAAGGTAAGATGATCGTTTCGCTGCGGCAAGAGGCTCCTCCGGGACGGATCGACCACTTCGCAATTAACGTCGCAGGAACTGATCGAGAATCAGTCACCCGAGACCTGCGTGATGCAAACCTGACACCGCAGGAAAATCTCGAATTTGGTTTTCACGTTACCGACCCTGATGGTGCAGTAGTGCAGATTTCGGGTGTCTGAACAAGCAAGATCGAAGTCCAGTCAGCAGCGACCAGTTTTCTCAACCCGTCGGCGGCAGCCGTGTCACCCTGGGATGTGCGCTGTCACCGCAATGGACGCCGAGGCGCATTCTCGCGTTGCGAACTGAGAAACCCGCGTATTTCAGCTAATTCTCAACTTCCGTAGTCGAGGGGCGGGCAAACGGCTGGATCAACCCGAGAGTGCCGCAACTCGACTAATACCGGAATTCGACGTATCCTTTGGCTGGCCGGGAGGCACACGGGCCAAGCAAATCCTGTGAGTTCGTGGTGTAGGGATCCAGAAACAGAAATCGGTTCGTGCACCGTCGACGTGCTTCGACCCGACAACGCAGCCACAATTCATTCTATCGAGCAAGACACCTCATAGCTCTTGGAGAAGGAGATGAGCGGACCCAGCACTGTCCATTCAAAATGGACGCCTTACTTGTTGAGCACTCTTAGGATCGTCATTGGGCTTACGCTCATCCGGCATGGCCTGCAGAATCTGTTCGGCTTTCCCGGCGAGACGGACCCCAACTTTCAGGCAGTTCTCGGTGGACTGGGAGGCATGCTTGCATTCCCCGGCGGTCTGTTATTGATCCTGGGGCTTTTCACACGCCCCGCGGCACTCATACTTTCGGCCGTGATGGCCATGGCTTATTTCCTGGGATCGTTCCAACAGGGCTACCTGTGGACCTTTTTGAATGGGGGGGAGCCTGTTGTCTACTATTGCGTCGTCTTTCTCTTCCTTGCTGCAGCCGGTGGCGGATCGCTGAGCCTTGATCGAGTGTTGTCACGCAAAGGCAGCGATGACGCCCTCTACGCCTTGCCCGAGTGGGCGCCGTACCTTCTCAGTGTCGCTCGAGCCGTTATCGGTTTCCTGTTTGTTCAGCACGGCACGGAAAAGCTCTTTGCCTTCCCAGGCGGTACAGTGGATCACAATTTTGCGGCAATTCGCGCATGGGCCGGCCCCATTGAGACCATTGGAGGCATCCTGATCCTGCTCGGTCTCCTGACCCGTCCGACCGCTTTCATCCTTGCCGGTCATATGGCTGCCGCGTATTTCATACGCTTTCCGGCCCGAGGTGTTTGGAACAGTTTGATCCTCAGCGAGGCGGCAACCTACTTCTGCTGGTTTTACCTATTCATGTCCTCTGCCGGCGGCGGGCCGTGGAGTCTCGACGCTTTCATTAGCCGCAGGCGGAGCCGTCAGGCCGTTTCCCTCTCAGACGAAAAATTGAAGGAGCAAGCCATTCAAACTGAATGAGCGCATGCCATCCAAGGGATTCGCTCGGGAGGAGTGAGCAAAGGCTATCCACCGATGTTCAGTTGACAATGCCCGTGGGACGCAGTAAACACAGAGCATTGTTCTGACTTAAGTAATAGGTGGTCGAGCGCCACCTCTGGTTGGAGGCTCTCGAATCGGGAAGGCTTGGTTCGAAAGCCGTTTCAGAGATGGCTCTTTGTCACTGATCAGCGAGCAGGGTTGCCGGTGGCGACCACTGGGGAGGACGAGAGATGGCCAAGCAACGCGACAATAAGCGGAACGATCCAAAGCTTCAGAACAAGAACGGTCTCAACAGACGAGATTTCGTCAAAACAGGGGCTGCCGCCGGGCTGGGTGCGGCCGCGCTGTTCGAGCCAGAAAAGGCGCAAGCGCAAGGCTCCGCGACTGGCGCCGAAGGCATCGTATGGGACTATGAAGTGGATGTTGTCATCGCGGGGGGCGGGTGCGCAGGCCTGACTGCGGCCATTCGGGCGAGGGATCTCGGGGCCAGCGTGCTGGTGGTCGATCAGAATTTCGATCTTGGCGGCAGAATGTTGCACAGCGGGTCCTTCGTGTCGCTGGGCGGCGGCGACCCGGTCCAGCTCAGGGATATGCATGGCCAGAGTGACAAAGAGGGCTTCGTCACCGTAGATGCGGTCGAGGATCCGGAAGAACTTGACGACAGTATCGATCTCCTGTTCACCGACATCACCGACTGGTCGGTCGTCGACCCCAAGTCCCAGAGCCCTTACAGGTACAACGAGCGGGAGTTGGTGCGCGCTTGGGCCGAAAACTGCCCGGCCACCCGGCAGTTCCTGATCGACAACTATGTCCGGTTCACGCGGGTGAGCGGCACGCATGGCGGCGGCGGTTTGTCGCGCGCTCGAGGCGCGCGATGCTTCCTCATGCTGGGCGACAAGACGGACATGAAGGCGGGAACCATCACCGCGGAGGATGCCGGCCGCGCCGATCCCGAGCGCACGAGCGCATTCGCACCGGTGCAGATGACGGATGCGAGCCGCTTTGCCGGACCCAACGCCGTAGGAAACGGAGTTGCCCTCTCCCGGCCGCTGGAGTTCTCGGCCCGTGAGAAAGGCGTGGAGTTCATGCTTCACCGTCGTTTTGACGATCTCGTGCGGGAGCAGCCATCCTCGGGCAGAATTCTGGGGATCAGGGCGCAATATTCGCCGCGGCGGCACCCTGAGACCGGCGACCTTATGCAGAGCTATTGGCAGAACGGCAATATCGACGAGCAGCGGGAGACGGTGAACATCAGGGCTCGCCGGGGGGTCGTCCTCGCCAGCGGCGGTCACGCGGGCAATCCTGAGGTACGCAGCATGTTCTACCCTGCCTTCCGGGAACCCGCCTTCCCGACCAGCGGTGTGGCCCTGCAGGGCCCCCATGGTCAGGACGCAAGCGCCCTCAAGGCCGGCCTGAGGATTGGCGCCAACCTCGCGGGCATGCAGCAGAACCTCTCCTATGGCACGACGTTCCACATCTCCACGCGACTGGGCACTCGGGATGCGTATACCACAATGATGCCCGGTCACCCGACTTTCGGCTTCCGCGGCTCGGCAGGGATCAATGTCGGCAACGCCGGCTTCGAAGAGTTCATCGCGGTGAACCAGGTGGGGAAGCGATTCTTCAGCGAGGTCCGCCTTCCCATCCGGCCCGGTTTAAACCGGTATCCCGGCGACGGTGGCGCCCCGGGCCAGGGGCTTGACCACACGCCGCTCGACTGGCGCAATTGCCGGAAGGAGTGGGTCAGGCAGATGTATAGCTATGACCACGGCCTCGACGCCGCGCTGGCAATAAACGAAGGATCGGAGCCTCCCGACTACTTCTCCGGTCCGCTTTGGGCGATCTTCGACCAGGATGCAGTCGAGCGCACCGGCTGGGAGCTTTGGTACCCCTATGTGTCCGACAACGGCTATTTCTTTAAAGCCGATACCATCGAGGATCTGGCCGCACAGATTGCCGCGGGCCACGAGTTCCAGCGCATGCCGCTAAAATATCTGGCCGAGACTGTGGCCACCTGGAACGGTTATGTGGATGCCGGTGCCGACCCCGAATTCGAGCGCGACGCCGATGCGCCTATGAACCCCGTCGAGACGCCGCCATTCTATGCCCTCTCGATCATGGTGATCTGGCATGATTCCTACGGCGGCCTGCGGGTCAACGGCCGGCAGCAGGTCATAGATATGGCCGGCCAGGTCATTCCCGGTCTCTATGCCGGCGGGGAGGCCGTGGGCGGCTTCAACAAGCACGGCTTGGGCAAAGGTCACGTCCATGGTTATATCGCCGGGACGCATGCGGTCGAAGAGCCCTCCACCGAGTAGTCACATTCAATTCCGGTGGGGGTTACCCCACCGGTAGAACTCACCGCCCATGACTCCGGAAGACGATATGACCCCCAAGATCAGCGTGTTGAGCTGCGAGATGTCGCCTGGTGAGGTCGATGCCGGCGCCGACATGACTCTGAAGGGCAAAGTCTCATGCTCCCCTGCAGCAGATCTGCGGGGAACAACTTTCATGATCAAGGACCAGGACGGCGCTTTTGCGGAGAGCATTGAGCTCACCGAATTCGACGGTGAGAGCAACGAGACCCGTGAATTCGTGTTGAAGGCGCCCCTCGGGCCGGGGGCCTACACCTGGCTGGCCGTCTGCCCGGCGGATGCGAAGCCAAGTATTTCGCTTGAGGAAACGTCAGCACCGTTTTCATTCACCGTCATAGCGCACAGGATGCAGGTCGTCGTCTGGGACGCGCCGTCGACCATCGAATGCGGCCAGCGGTTCAGCATCAAGATCGGGGTCAAGTGCTCCTCCGATTGCCGACCCGACGGTTGGGCGCTGGAGGTATGCGACCACGACAAGAATAAGCTCGCGAGGGCCACCCTGAACGACGAACCCTGGCACGACACTACCGCCCTTTACTATGCGGAGGTAGACCTGAGGGCCCCTGACACGGAGGGACTCTATGCATGGGAAGCCAAGTCTGACGCGACCGGTCTGGATGTCCCGCACGCCGAGTGCGTCGCCAGTATTGGCGTGAGAGTTGTTCCCACACCCGAGTGCATCTTGACGGTCGAAGCAATCGACATGGAAAGTCAGACTCCGGTCAAAGGCGCCAAGGTGGTTGTCCACCCCTACAGAACCCTCACGGACGAGCACGGTGTGGCTGAGGTGAGGATTCCGAAGGGCAAGTACAGGCTTTTTGTTTCCGAGAAGAATTATTTCCAGTTTCGCAGCGACGGCGACGTGCGGACTGACATAACGATCAGGGCAGAGCTTGCGTTGGACGTGGGGCTTTCGGATGCCGATATCTGGTCCTGATAGACGAAGCCGCCACGAATCAGGAGAGGAAGTCCGATGTTGAAGATCGCGGTTGGTGTGCTCGGTCTTGCGTTTGTCATTGGACCGGTTGCCGGTGCCGGGCAAGTAATCGACACGGTCTTATTCGAGCAGGGGCAGCAACTCTACGAGGACAACTGCGCGCTTTGCCATACAGATTCCGGCACGGGGGATCCGCCAACTTTCCCGGCATTGAACGGCAATGACCAGCTCGGAGACCCTGTTCGGATCGTCATCAACATTCACCAGGGCGAGGGCGCCATGCCTCCATTCCCTGATCTGATCGCGCAGGAAATCTCCTCACTAGCAAACTACGTTCGCAATGCGTGGGCCAACGACTTCGGCAGCGTAACCACCGAAGAAGTGGCAGCGGTACTGGAGGGACTCGCAGAAATCGGTCCGATGGCATCGGTCTGGGATGGCGTATTCACCGAGGCACAGGCAAATCGGGGCCAGGCTGTGTATTCAGGTGCCTGCGGCGCCTGTCACGGCCGCAGGTTGAATGGCGCTCCCGACGATCCGGATATGCGGTCAACGCCTCCGCTGGCGCGGGCAACGTTCCTCCGCAACTGGGAAGGAAGATCGCTTGCCACACTGTTCGAATACACCCGGGCGAGGATGCCGGAAAGCAATCCGAGCTCTCTGACCGACGAAGAGTATGTGGATGTCATCGCCTACATGCTCTCTGTTGGCGGGATGCCGGCGGGAGATGACGACCTCCGACCCGACCCGCAAAGTCTCGCACGCACCGTCATCCAACAGCAGCCATAAAGAAGTGCAGTCAGGACAAACATGCTGACGCGGTGGCGAACGAACACAGAGCCATCAAGGAAGAGCGGTGTCTGGCTTCCGGCCCATCCGGGCGCCGGATTGCATCGGATGAAGAGACTACGGGTGGGATTTCAGGTCAATCGAAACGGCAATTCCATCCAATCATCGCATAATCGAACCCCTCTTTCTCACTTCTGGATGGTTCAACTTTCGAAAGACCTTCTCGGACCTTGAAAAACCCCAGTAATTTGTCCAACTCTTAATGTCCGAGAAGATTGTTCGGACTTGAGAATCGTTTTCACGGTCGTTTAGTACTACTGTGTTACAAACGAAGCGGCCCACAGAGCGGACAGCACGGGAGCTGCTGGATGAGGAATCGTGCGATGCGAACGCGAAGTGAGGCGATCGAGCACGGATTATGTCGCTCGGGCCGGATCCGGGGCTCCGCGGGGTTTGAAGTGTCTGGGGAGTTGGGGGACGGATAGTCCAACATGCGTGACAAATGCAGAGGGGGAAAAACGGTTCCGCTCAGCGACCAGGAACCCATAAGCTGCGATGCATAAAGCGCCATGGTGGTGAAATCCACGCCAGCCGCGACCTTCGTAATGGCCCAGTCCGAGTTCCTGCTTGAGTTCCTGATAGTCGCGTTCGATGATCCAGCGATGCTTGGCCCGATAGACCAGATTTGAAAGAGAGGTATTGGTCTCGAGACTGGAGAGCCAGTATTGAACCGGTTCGGATTCGGTCTTGGGCCATTCGATCAACAACCATTCTTCCGGATGGGGCTCGTGGCGCTCATGATCGCGATGAGCCGTGCGAATCCGGATTGCGGCGAAGCGGGAGCGCAACGTGTCGGCCGTGCCTTCGCGCCAGGACACGTTCTTCCATTTTTGTCGAGGCAAGGAGAGAGCCAGTTGTTTGACCGAAACAGGACGATGCTTCTTGTGACGCCTCAACAGCGTCGGCGGGCGTCCCTGGCCGGTCCACGACTTCTTGGGCAGGGGTTGCCGACCGGGCTCCCAGACCGAGGTCGAGGATTGGATGCCAACCACATAAGGCAGCCCCAGTGCGGTAATCGTCGCGCGAAACTTACTGTCGTTGCCGTAGGCGGCATCGGCCAACACGGGAGCCGTCCCCACACCGTCCGCAATCGCCTGTCGGATTTGGTCCAGAGCAATCGCAATCTTGGTCTGGAATCCAACAGCATCCGGGACACCGGTCTTCTTGCGGCGTTCGGCATCGTTCGCCCAAAGCTTCGGCAGGTACAGCCGCCATGCCACGGGCAGACTCGATTTCGCCGTCGCTAACTGACCGCCACCCGGCAGTTCTCCTGTTTGCCGACCTGTCCACAGTATTGCCGGGCCACGCCTACCGAGTGGGTCCCCTTCTTCACGAATCCGGTGTCGTCGACAATCCACGATTCAATCGGACCGTGCGCTTCCATCCCCGGCAACGTCGACTCCCGGACTTGTCGCAATATGGCCGCATCCTCCCAGGGGGCATCGGCCACCAGGTGATGCAACGACTGATGCATTCGGCGCACATTATCCGGAGCCAATCGCGCCGCCATCGGCTCCACGCTCTTGCGCTTGATTGGCAGCAGCAATCCCTTGCAGTACCACTTCAGCGGTTCATGACGGTCGGCGTGTCCGGCGGCCGACGCCAGGCGTTCCATATAGGCCGCAAAACGTTCTTCCTGAGTGCCTGGCGCCTTCGTTTTGGCGCTCATGTGCCAATGCTAACACAAGCTCGTCATTTTGTAACACAGTAGTACTAGCAGCCCGTGGTGAAAGTCAGTTTCATAGTATTTAGAAGAAGGACCGGATGCGACCATATCGCGAGGAACATTGAGGTAAGGAGACCGCGCTATGGGAATGGGACGAAGAAAGGACCGACAGGAGACGTTGTGGGTGGCGACGGCGGAGTTGCCGCGAACCGCGGGCCACGTGTTCTATGAACGGGTGAACCGAATCCTGAATGAGACGAATTTCGACCGGTTCGTCGAGGATGCCTGCGAGAAGTTCTACGCCGCAGTGATGGGTCGGCCGAGCCTGGCACCGGGCAGGTATTTTCGGATGCTGCTGGTCGGCTACTTTGAAGGGATCGATTCGGAGCGGGGAATCGCATGGCGGTGTGCCGATTCTCTGAGCTTGCGGGAATTTCTGGGATTGGGACTGAGCGACGCGGTGGCGGATCATTCGACGGTGTCGCGAACCCGACGGCTGATCGATCTGGAAACGCATGGAAAGGTTTTTTCGTGGATGTTGGGCGTGTTGGCCAGTGAGGGCCTGATCGATGGGAAGACGGTGGGCGTGGATGCATCGACGCTGGAGGCGAATGCGGCGATGCGAACGATCGTGAGACGGGATACCGGAGAAGCCTACAACGAGTTCCTGACACGGCTGGCGCAGGCGTCGGGCATTGAGACTCCGACCCAGGCCGAGCGGGCCCGGCTGGACCGAAAGCGCACGAAGAAGGGATCGAACAAAGAGTGGGAACATCCCCACGACCCGGACGCGCGAATCACGAAGATGAAGGACGGCCGGACTGATCTGGCGCACAAGGTCGCACATGCCGCCGACATGAAGACCGGGGCCATCCTGGCAGTCACCGTGCAGGGCACCGACCAGGGCGACACGACGACGATCAAAGAGACGATGATCGAAGCGGCTCGTCAGATGGAGACACTGGCGGCCGATCCTGAATCGAAGTTGCGGGATGATTGCCTCTCCGAAATCGTGGCCGATAAGGGATATCACAGTAACGATACGCTGACCGGTTTCAGGGACCTCAATATGCGCAGCTACATCTCGGAGCCGGACCGGGGCCGGCGCAACTGGAAAGGCAAGCCCGACGAACAAAAGGCCGTCTATGCGAACCGGCGGCGGATCCGGGGTGAGCGGGGCAAGCGGTTACTCCGACAGCGGGGACTGATGTTGGAACAACCGTTTGCGCACACGCTGGAAACTGGCGCAATGCGTCGGGTTCACCTGCGACATCGCGACAACATTCTCAAGCGTGTTCTGATTCAGTACGCTGCGTTGAATCTGAGCCTGATTCTTCGGAACAATTTCGGGAATGGCACACCGCGAGGCCTTCAGGGCCAGCATGTCACTGCCTTGTTCACCCTGATACTGCTCTGGAGCCACTATGCAACGCTCTCTTTCGATCGTCACCGCTCCCGAAACGATTTCGCAGCCGATCCTTCCCGGAACACTCCTGTGAATTCCGGCTCAAAATATGCCACTTCTGCCACGGGCTGATAAGCAAAGTCACCAGACCTTTCTCCTATTCGACATAATTGCCCAGATGGACACCTGAAGACGTGGTAGTCGCTCAAGTCGAAAACGCGGACGGTATCCGAGTTCATCCAATCAGTGACCCCCACTGACGCTACGCTCCATCCACTGACGCCTAGGCTCTGCCTTGTTGTCCATTCGCACCGGGGAAGCAGTGGGGTTCGTATGGGGACCCATCGACAGGCAGGTGTGTCCAATAGGCTTCGCAATCAGGATGATGGTGAGAGTCGCCGGTCGTTCGGACAGGTTGTCCGAATGAACGAGGGAGCGAAATCCTTGATCGCGAAATTTGGAATCAGAACTCTAACGTGGGGCAATCGAGAAGGTGAGCGATTCGGTTTCACCGACGGCTTCGGTCTCGTCAACTTCAAAGACGTCGACTTCGAACAGGCCGTTCAGAGCGTTGCCGGCCAGGTCTTCCAGTTCGGCTCCGGCGACCAACTCGTAGTTACCCGCTTCCCAAGGATCATCCGGAACGAACAGCCATCGTGTTTCATCATCGCGAATTTCCACGCTTCCCTCAAGCGTGTCTCCCTGAGGGTTAACGATAGCAATCAGTCCATCCAAGAGTCCATGATCCAGGGGTTCGGGAAACGTGACCCTCACCGGCGCTTTGGTCCCGGCATCCGGTACATCGAGACGCCACGTCGATACGTCAGGGGCGACATCGTCGAAGGGACCGGCACGAAAGGTCTTCCGGAATTCGCTCTCAAGTGGCTGTCTGTTCGCATCTCTCCACTCCCTTCCGATAACGAGAGTATAAGTACGGCCGGGGACAAGCGCCCTTCCCTCTTCCAGGTTCGGTACCAGGCCAGTCTTAATACGCCCGGGATCGAACAGGATCGTGAACCGACGGAAATCGCGCGTCCACAGCTCCTGGTCCAACTCCAGAAATGCGAGCTGGACTTCCGCACCTTCTGCATCGAGCAAACGGATATTGCGGTACGCTTCGCCACGTGACATCGAAGCGGAAAAATGGATGTAGAGCTTCAACTGGTTTTCCGGCAGCACGTTCGTCGAAGGGTATACGTGCTCCACGACGGTGGGTGGCGTCTCGGGGCGAGCTACGTCAAACGTAAGGGTCGAGGACGAACCCGGCAGGTCAACTGCCCCGGGATCGACAACCACCCGATACGACACACCTGGAGCCGGGGGGTAACGCGGTTCGAAAACAAGCGCTCCGGCCTCCACACTGTAGGAACCCGTGACGGCAGGGAGTTGCCCCGTCGAGTTGCCACCCGAGACGTCCACGTACACAGCGAACAACCGGACTTGGTCCTCCCCTGAGAGTTCCGTAGCCCGCCTTACGTCATCCCAGTTGACGACGCGGAAAGTCGCGCCATCGAAACGGATCTCCTGAGCCGAAGCTGTGGGTGTCAGCGAGAAAGCCGTCGCCAGACAGACGAATACTGAGAGGAATGCGCGGTGATGGATCACGATTTTCGGTAGACGGCGCGGGCCTTGAAAGACCCGCGCCGTGGGAGTCGAGAGTTCCCTGATTCGATTACGGCAGCGCGATCGTCTGCAGATTCATCGAACCGCTATTCGCGCGGGTCAGGATCAAGGCCAGCCCGGCACCCAACTGATCGAGTTGTTCCACGTCATCCAGGTCAAGGGTCTCGTACGGTACGCCCGCAGTCGCTGAACTTCTCAGCGGAGCGCCGATGTGTTCGTAACCGTTCAGGCCCTGGGCCGACATCTTCATAACGCCGCGACTGCTGTTGCTCATCAGGATATGATCGGCTCCGCCCTTGCTATAGATGATCATATCGAGCGGCCGATTCCCGCTGCCCAACTCAGCGATCGTGTGGCCCAGAATCTTCTGCCCGGGCTGCAGGTCGGCGACCGCGAACGTCACCAGGGGCGTGCAGGTGTAGGCAGCCAGAATGTGGGGCTCGTTGTCGATCGTGTAGGGTACGAAAGTCCGGACTGGGGAGTTGGTCTCCAGGCGGCCGTGGTTGCCGTGGAAGATTTCCACACTGGTTCCATCATCGACGCTATCGAACGGAAATGGGATGGACCGCAGCTTGGAAGAAAATTCTTCGTTGGACAGGCCGGCGATGAATACGCGTCCGTCAACGAACGCCAGGTCTGTAATCGTCTGCAACCGCGCCCGCGACGCCTGGCCCGCGCCCTGTTCCGGCGCGTTCGGCAGCATCACTTTGGAGTGGGCGACGTTGTCGAGAGAGAGTTCGTCGATGGAACCGCTGGCAGTCACGCGAAGAATGACCGGCATCGCATCCGGTCCCGTTCCGCGGGAAACGGAGAGGTAGACGTTTTTCGAGATCGGGTTGACGGCCATGTCGTTGATCAGAATCTGATCAGGCGCCGTGCCGAGCATGGCGGCAACCTGCATGTCGATTCCCTGAATGTCGACTCTTTGGGCAGCACCGGCAGTATTGTCGCCCGTGTCTATCGCATAAACGGCGGCACCCATCGAGTCGCCGACGAAGAGAATCCCTTCCGGGCCAAAGGTCAGAATGCCGGCCGACTGCAACTCGGCTTTGCCGGTCTGCAGGCTGTCCGTGTACTGCGCGGTCGCGGGAACCGCAAACAGGGCCACGATGCACAGAACGCTTAGGATTGTGCGTGATTGCATTATTTTCCTCCTGGAAAATGGTTGATGAAATATGGCTATATCTCTGTTCTTAAAGGCAGAAGGATGTCATCCGTGCACGGGCGAGTCAAGTTCTAAAGACTCTCAGGCTTCGTGGTCCGAACACTGACGACAAGCCTGCAGCGTTTCCATTAAACCCGCTGATAGTCGCCCTGCCAGTCGTGCACCATCTTCTTTATCGCCGTAGAGTTCTGGATGTCCTCGTTTACGATCTTTCTCAGCAGAGCAGGCAGCTCCGCATCCGAGGCGAAACGAATTCCAATAAGTTGTTTCATTGCAAGCTTTTGAATATCCGCTTGCTGCTCCGTGGGCAGGATCTGCCGCAGTCGCTGGTGCATTTCAGCGCGAATAATTCTATCCTGCAATTTCAGGGCATAGATACGGACGAGTCCGACCCCGACGAAGCTGCCGACACAATTGAGCAACACGCCGGCACCGACGAGATACGGGCCCACACTACGGCCCTCAAAAAACAGTCCCACACAAGCTGCAACGAAACCCGTCAGAATGAGTAGGAGGGCCAAAAGCCACGAACTGGGCCGGACTGTATGATTTTCGAAATTCTGCGGAACTTGGTCTGCCATGAAAGTGTCTCCTTTTGAATCCATTTGAATCCATCGCATGGACGGCGGTTCCTCGCGAATCTGGGGTCAACGGACCACGATCAAATTCGCTATGAACATCTGCCGATTGTCCAAACTCAAAGCCGATGGTAAAGCATCGCTGCAATCGCTCCGCACGACGCACCTCAACTCTGGAATATAGCTATTGAAGGCCGGTGCGAACAACGTCCTTAGCCCGTGCCTCAGTGCAAGTTTATGATCGATGCGATTACGATGATCACTCGGCCGACTTTGGCCAGCGATTCCTTCAGAGTCATAGAGCGTGAGTCCGGAAAGAACAATAAGCGAGACCCGGCGAGGCTACGTCCAACTCTGCGTTGGCGCGGCGCTGATCAGCTTTTCTGCGGTATGGGTTCAGCAAGCCGACCTTGGGCCTACCATATCGGGCTTCTATCGGAATCTTTTCGGCGGCATATTCCTGCTGTTCCTCGTGATTTTCAGGAGAGAAGCCCTGTGGCGAGGGGGGCGTCCCTTCCTGGTGGCGCTCGCCGCGTCGGTTTTCTTCGCGGCAGATCTCAGTTTCTGGCACCGTTCGATCCTGTTCGTCGGGCCCGGGTTGGCGACGCTGATCGCCAATTTTCAGGTCTTTTTTCTGGCGGGCGTTGGAACTCTGGTCTTCAAAGAGGCTTTGGGATGGCGTTTTCTGATTTCGATTCCATTAGCGGTGACCGGACTGTTCATGGTGGTTGGAATCGACTGGAACGCGCTCGGGGCCAACTATCAACTGGGTGTTTATCTTGGGCTGGCTTCGGCGCTCGCCTATGCGCTTTACCTGCTGGTCTTGCGTAAATCCCAGTCCGACACTCCTCGGCTGTCGGCATCAGCCAACCTGTTGATCATTTCGTTCGTTGTCGCCGCGATCATGGGCGCAGAGGCTTATGTGCTGGGCGAAAGCTTCCGTATTCCCAACCTCTCGAGTTGGGTCTCCATGGCCGCTTATGGAATTTTCAGTCATGGTCTGGGCTGGATTGCCATCAGCCGTGGAATCGCGAAGATGGACGCATCGCGCGCCGGGTTGATCCTGCTGTCGCAGCCGACGCTGACCTTCGTTTGGGACAGACTCTTTTTCGGAAGAGTCATGAGCCTCACCGCTATCAGTGGCGTGGCCCTGGCGCTGGGAGCTATCTACCTGGGAAGTACGCGGAATCGCTAAGAGCCGCAAACGTGACCCTTTCGGCACCTGACTTAATCGGCTTTCAATATATCGGTTTCGGGCGGCTCCTGGCAGGCCGTCCATACAACGCATGCGACCTCGCCACTATTACCTGAATGTGTAAGCAATACCGACGATGATGGCGTAGAACAATCCGCCATTCCAATCCGGTCGGAGCGTGCGGTCAACGTGCCAATGCGACTGAGTTACGGGCTTATGGACTTGTCAGATTGACCGTGCGGAGCAACGCGCCCTAACGCCCAAACCAGGCCAGAAATATGTCGCGGCGAGATTAAGTGCCGGCCCGTTTGTCGCCTTCGACCGCCGGCAAACCTCGCCAGTTACCTGTCAAAACGAAATCGTTCACTCCGAACGTTATCCACTCCGGACTCAGTGCATGTCGAAGCGTCATTTGCTTCCTCCGGAGCCGGACACCCCGGCCACCTCACCCGATTCCGGATCATAGTGAAACGTCGCACTTCTATACTCCTCATTGATCTCCAAATTGCCAGGTCCGATCTTGACGTCGACCCCCGGATAGGCATTCTTGCGAATCTTGATGAAGCACTCTTTCAGGTCGGGGTTTCCCGCCTGTAACCTAGCCAGTTCTTCAGTTCTCTTTTCTTGCATCGAAAGCTCAGTCGAAAGAAGCTTTTCCATGTGCTCGATTCGCTCTGGAGAAACCGGCTCTTTGATTTTTTTGATCTTCGCCTGAACGGACTCTCCCTCCTGGATTCGGTCCAACAGCTTGGCCGCTTCCAGTCTCTTAGTCGGATCAACTCCAGCGCTCAGCACCGTCCGACGCCCATTGAGGTCTCCGGCAACGCCCACCTCAATATTTTTCTGGGCTATCAGAGAACCACCGACCACCCTGCCTGTTGCGGGCGTCGTGATGCTGGTCTTAGATAAGACGGTACTGTGAAGGACTTCCTTCAAGATCGAGACATCGCCATCACATTCCACATACGAGTTGCTGATGTAGGCGACTTTGACGTTTCCCTTCGCCGTTACACGACTGTCCCGTATGAGCCCCTGGCGGACGACCACGTCACCGCCCGCGATCACTTCGGCACCATCGACAACGCCGCCGATAGTCACGTCGCCACCCGCGCGGATATGAAATTCAGGAAGGACGTCACCTTCCACACGCACCGAACCTTCGCATTCAATGCTTCCCAGATCGAAATCCAGATTTCCGGGGACCCGTATGACTTCGGCCACCTCGATGCGGTCGTCCGTTCGGCGCAGGTCACCGTCGCGCGTCGCACGCAATTCGGTTCCCCCGGCAACGACGCTGGCTCCTTCGCCGGCGTTCAGGGCAGCGCGTTCACCGGCTCGGGCCGGGATGACCCCACCACAGACATTCTTCCCGACCGTTCCGGAAGTGTGCGGGACAATTTTGGCTATGAGTTGGCCCTTTTCGACGAATGTGAAGGATCCACGGTTATGAAAATCGATGACACCCGAATCGTTGGCCACGCCGATCGCATCTCGGTGGGATTCGATGATCATCCGGACCGACCCTACCTCCCCATCGACCTGGAGGGTCCCACGAGCGACCGCCAGGCGAACGGGACGGCCCGGGGGCCCTTCGTTGATGAGTTGGACCAGTTCCTCACAGGACTCGTCGCTGACACCGTGACTGACGCCAGCGGTCTCTAATGCGGCCTTGATCGCAGAAACATCGACCGCCTCGTCCTCGGAGGTCTTGACCTCGGCGACGGCCTCCATCTTGTCGTGGCTGATTCTGATGTTTATCGACATCGGCAGGCCAATCGTATCGCACTGAGAGGGAATCGTAAAAACTCCGCGCCGGAGCTGAAGAACGAAAAATCAGGCACTGGCATCGATTTCCGTGAGTTAGAAATTCGGCGTTTAACAGTCTTGCCATGGTCCGATCCGTTCATCCCGGCCGACGATGGCCAAAGGCTGCGGCCCATACCCTCGGGCAAGATCGGAATCCGGAGCAAACAGGAGGGTGCCCACCCCATAGCAACGCTACTTCTTCGCCCCACCCTTAACGTCATCAACGGGCGCGAGCCGTGAGACCTTTTCGTGAGCACTCCGAAAAGCGTTGATCACAGTCGCCCGGAATTTTCCTTCCTCCATCACAAGGAGCGCTTCGGCCGTGATACCTCCGGGCGTGATGACTTCCTGCTGAAATTGAGCGAGTGCGCGGTCGCTGGCAGCGTTCCTAAGTTCCACCGTGCCCCGAAGCAGCGACAGAATGCCGCGCTCCGCCAGATCGTGCGGCATCCCCTGGGTCACCATCGCGCGCGTCAAGGCCTGGACGAATTCAATAACGAGTGCGGGCCCCGAACCGACGCCGACGATCGCGATATCCAAAAAGGATTCCTCGTCGCATTCGATTTCGTCACCCCAGATACTCACGATCTTCGCAGCACGGTCCCGGGCATCAGACGTCACATCCGGACCGGCGATCCAGTAAGTCGTTGCCGCACCGACGCCGACACAGATGTTCGTGCTGGTACGGACGACGTTCGGAACACCCAACTGTCTTTGCATCGTCCCGAGATTCAGTCCGGTGACCACGGAGATGACAAGCGCATCGTCGCGGATCTTATCTTTCAGTTCGGCGCTCACCGGTTCAAAAAACTTCGGCTTGACCGCGAGCACGACTATTTCCGCGTTATCAACGGCCTCAGCGTTGTCTGTGAGGATCCGGGCCTGTGGCAGGGCACGTTCCACCTCCGCAAGGCGTCTGGGTTCTACTCGACACAACCGGAGGTTCTCAGCTTTGCAAACCCCCTCGCCAACAAATCGCTGCGCGATCATCAGGCCCATGGTTCCGGGCCCGATCACGGCTACTTCCATCGCAATACTCCTCAGTCAGGTTTCGGCACGTATTCCTATCTTAGCAGTCCCTGCCATGAGTCTGCGAGTTCACCCCGACGATGCTTCCGAGCCATGGACACCAGGGGGGGGGCGTAAAATATATCGGTGGAAGTTCATTTGATCGATGGAACCTACGAACTGTTTCGGCATTTCTTCGCCCTACCATCTTCGTCCGACGAGGGCGGTAATGAAATCGGAGCGATTCGTGGCGTACTGAACTCGTTGCTCGGCATGCTCGAGACCGGGGCCACGCACATAGGCGTGGCAACCGACCACGTGATCGAATCTTTCCGCAACGATCTGTATCCAGGCTACAAGACGGGTGTCGGCATCGATCCTGCACTGTTCTCTCAATTCGTCCCCCTCGAAAATGCCCTCCGAGCCATGGGTATCGTGGTTTGGCCAATGGTGGAACAGGAGGCCGATGATGCCATGGCCGCGGCTGCACGACGCGCTTGGGCAGACGCCCGTGTCACACGTGTATTGATCTGCACACCCGACAAGGATCTGGCCCAATGCGTGGTTGGAGACCGAATCGTTCAATTCGAGAGACGGAAACAGGAGATTCGCAACGAAGAAGGCATACGTGCGAAGTTTGGAGTCTCACCGGAGTCCATACCGGACTATCTGGCGCTGGTCGGCGATACGGCCGACGGCTTCCCGGGTTTGCCCGGTTGGGGGGCCAAATCCGCGGCAGCAGTGCTTGCTCAATACCCACACTTGGAAGACGTTCCTAAGTATGCCCAGGAGTGGGACGTGTCCGTCCGGGGTGCGGACAAATTGGCCAAGACACTTGTCAGCCACTGGGATGACGGCCTGTTGTTTCGACGGCTCGCCACGCTCCGCACAGACGCCACAGTCTTCGATACAGTGGACGCTCTCGCTTGGACGGGGCCCCGACCGGAATTTAAAGCTCTGTGCGCGTCAATGCGCGCCGCCTATCTGTGGGAGAGAGCGAAGGGACTGGAGAGTTAACAGTTGTGAGTTCTGAGTTAAGAGTTATAGCTTAAGAGTTGTGGCTGGGCGAATTGGCACTAATAATTAAATCGTCTCAACAAGACACTAGACGGGAGGTCTCATGAAAGCACGACTGAAAAAGAAGGTCATCGATACAATAAATAAGATACTGGAGATGGAACTCGCCGGTGCGATCCACTACACGCACTACTCTTTCATGGTGTTTGGCTATAACCGGATCCCCATTGTCAGCTGGCTTGGCACACAAGCCGACGAGTCACTGGCACATGCCCGGGCAGCAGGTGAACTCGTCACCCAGCTCGGTGCCCATCCTTCTCTCGCCATTGGGCCTCTCCTCGAAACCCAAAAACACGATATCGGCGACATACTCCGGGAATCGCTGGGTCACGAACAGGCGACACTGAAGCACTACGAAAGCCTGCTCAACCTAGTGGAAGGGAACGACGTCATGCTCGAAGAGTACGCCAGGGAGCATGTTGCCCTTGAAACGCAGCACATCGGTGAAGTGGACAAAATGCTCCGCAGGCCGGGCGACATCGAACAGTTCGAAAAATAGGTAAGCGAGAAGAGAAGAAGTTCCACCGCAAAGGCGCAAAGGTCTCAGGTCAGCCTCTTGGAAAACTTTCTTTGCGTCTTTGCGCCTTTGCGGTTCACCGGATTTCCTTCCTTTCCGAATGGAGAGGCAACTAGCCCAGAAGTGAGAGGAGGAAACCGGCGGCGACTGCGGAACCGATGACGCCGGCCACATTCGGGCCCATCGCGTGCATAAGCAGATGGTTGTGGTGGTTGGCTTCCAATCCTACCTTGTTGACTACGCGCGCCGCCATCGGAACGGCGGAAACGCCGGCCGCTCCAATCAGGGGATTAATCTTGCCGCCGGTCAGGCGGTGCATGGCCTTTCCCATGAGAAGGCCGGCGGACGTACCTACCGCGAAGGCTACCAACCCGATTAAGAGAATCCCTATCGTCTCGACGTTCAGAAATTCCTGGGCACTCAGCCGGGAACCCACAGCCAGCCCGAGGAGGATCGTCACGGTGTTGATGATTTCGTTCTGCGCCGCCTTCGACAACCGATCAACGACACCGCACTCTTTTAGAAGGTTTCCAAACACCAACATTCCGATCAACGGTGAGGCCGCAGGCAACAACACGACCACCAACAGGAGGACCGTAAAAGGGAACATGATCCGTTCTGTCCGCGTGACTGGCCGGAGTTGTTTCATGACGACAGCTCGCTCGGATTCCGTCGTCAACGCTCTCATTATGGGGGGCTGGATGATCGGGACCAGAGCCATGTACGAATACGCAGCAACGGCAATGGCTCCCAATAAAGAAGGGCTCAAACGGGACGCCAGAAAGATCGCCGTCGGACCGTCTGCGCCGCCAATTATTCCAATCGCAGCGGCGTCGGTGAGCGAAAAGTCCAGGCCAGGAATCACGTTCATGGCCAGCGAACCAATCAATGTAAAGAAAATCCCGAACTGTGCGGCCGCGCCCAACAACAGCGTGGGTGGATTGGCAATCAACGCTCCGAAGTCCGTATGAGCGCCTACACCCATGAAGATGAGCAGAGGGAAAATACCGGTCGACACGCCGCCAGCGTACAAATAACCCAACAATCCTTCGGGGCCGCTGATTTCGGCCAGCGGTATGTTGCTCAGGATCGCCCCAAAGCCTATAGGAACCAACAGGAGCGGCTCAAATTTCTTCGCGATCGCGAGATAAATCAGCACACCGCCGATGGCGATCATGAGGATCTGGCCGATTTCGAAATGCGCGACTCCGGTAGCAGCCCAAAGTCTTGAAAGAAGGTCGGATTGCATCAGGTTTCGGTCAACTAACCGATATGGAGAAGGGCGTCGCCGGCCTGAACCGAATCGCCTTCTCGTACAGCTATGGAAACGATCGTACCCGACCGGTCGGCTCGGATCTCGGTCTCCATCTTCATGGCTTCAAGAATAACAACCACCTCATCCGACCCAACCGCCTGTCCCGCCTCACAACACAGGCGGACGACTGTTCCCGTCAGGGGCGACGCCAGGGGCGATCCACCGCCCGTGGGTTCGGCGACGGGAGCCGCAGCAACGGCGGAAGCGGGCGCGGCCACAGGCGCCAATCCGGCCGTCCTCATCGATGTGATGGCTCCTTCCGGGGTCACGTCGACTTCGTATTGCTGCCCGTTGACCGCAACCCGGTACCGTGTGGGCACGCCTGCGGTGCTCGTTCGAGCAGCGGTTTTCGCCTCGGGCGCGGAGGGCACCTCCTCCAGCCAAGGCGGGGGCTCGAAAGCGTCCGGATTGTCCCGATTCTTCAGGAAGCGTAGACCGATCTGCAGAAACAAAGCATAGATCAAAACATCCTCGACCGGATTATCGGAACGTCGGATTTCTTTATCTTTTGCAATCTGGTCCAGTTCCTTCGACAGTCGATCCATCTCAGGTTTCAGAAGGTCGGCCGGGCGGCAAGTCACCGGGTCGGCACCGTTAAGGACGCGCTTTTGCAGTGCTTCGTCCACCTTTCCCGGTGTGCGCCCGTACTCGCCCTTGAGCACCGCAGCGGTTTCTTTAGTAATTGTCTTGTAGCGTTCGCCGGCCAGAACGTTGACGATGGACTGACTACCTACGATCTGCGACGTGGGGGTGACGAGCGGAATGAATCCAAGTTCTTCGCGAACGCGAGGCATCTCTTCGAGCACTTCGTCCATGCGGTCGGTCGCGTTCTGTTCCCGAAGCTGGTTTTCCATGTTGGTGAGCATGCCACCAGGAACCTGGGCAACGAGAATTCTAGAGTCTACACCCCGGAGCGAACCTTCAAACTTGGCGTACTTCTTGCGAATTACCCGGAAATAACCGGCGATGTTTTCGAGAAGCTTGAGATCAAGCCCCGTATCCCGGTCCGTGCCTTCGAGGATGGCGACCACCGATTCAGTGGCCGAATGTCCGTAGGTGTGACTCATCGACGAAATCGACGTGTCGACCATGTCCAGGCCCGCTTCCACAGCCTTGACAACTGTCGACGTGCTCATTCCGGTAGTCGCATGGGACTGCATGGCGATAGGTACCGACACCGCATCCTTCAAACGTGAAACCATATCTTCGGCCACGTAGGGTCGCAGCAGACCCGCCATGTCTTTAATACATATCGACTGGCATCCCAGGTCTTCCAGTCGCTTACCCATCTCCACCCACATGTCCATGGTGTGAACCGGGCTGATCGTATACGCGATGGTTCCCTGAGCATGCTTTCCCACGTTTAAGGTCGCCCGAACGGCCGTCTCAAGATTCCGGATGTCGTTCATCGCATCAAAGATGCGAAACACGTCCATTCCGTTTTCGGCCGCCGACGCAACGAAAGATTCGACGACATCGTCGGCGTAGTGTCGATACCCCAGCAGGTTCTGTCCCCGGAGCAGCATTTGCATCCGGGTGTTCGGCATTGCCTTCCGGAACTGGCGCAATCGTTCCCAGGGGTCCTCGCCCAGGAAACGGATGCATGCATCAAAAGTGGCGCCACCCCAAACTTCCGCCGACCAAAACCCGATTTGATCCAGACGGCCACAAATCGGGAGCATGTCTTCGATCCGCATACGGGTAGCCAGCAAGGACTGGTGAGCATCCCGCAACACTAATTCTGTAATACCCAACGGTTTCTTCATTAGTGGTTCTATTTCTGCGCTTCTTCTCGGTTCGCCCGAATAGCTGCAGTTACGGCGGCAATCAGTTCCGGATCATCGACCACGCGCCCAAGCCCGCCACCGGAAGTCTCAGCGACCGCTTGCGGAGGTTCCAACATAGCAGCCACGCGTGACATCACCTTGAGAGCAATCACAAGGAGTCCCAGAAGGGAAAAGACAACGCCCATTCCGGCCAGCATCAACTGCACACCTTGTTGCAACAATTCCGACGGCACCGATCGCTCCTAGATCTATTTCAAGTGAATCCTACTACCATCTCGTACATGTCAGAACACACCATCGTCCACTGACATACAAGCCACTATATCAGTGCACTTTGGAGGCTGTCAGGGAGGCACATATTAGCACAAGCTTAGGTAGAGAGAACTCCGATCCCGGACTCTTACAACCACCGACAATACGGACGCGGAGCAGTTCAGGGCAAGACGAAGGCTTCGGCAGGCGGTCCCGATTGTCGCTGACTCATTAGAAAGTAAACTTGAGCCCGAACTGCGCCTGGAAGGGTCGCAATACCGATCGTGCCTGCCCAAAAGAAACCGATGACTCGTTACCGTTGAAACGAAGCAGGTTGGCTGTGTTGAAAACATTGAACATCTCCCACAAGACCTCGATGTTCTTCGTTTCGTCGATGAAGAACCGTTTGCTCAGCCGCAGATCCGTATTGAAGAAGCTGTCACCCCGCTCCGAATGGACCGCCACGCCTGGAGAGCGGTCGTTGCGGGCACCGTCGCCGTTGTTATCGCGACCTGTCGTCCGATCGTAGGGCGCCGCGCTGTTGGCTGTGACGATCGTGCTCACATTAATGTCGTAAGGCAGTTCGTATATGAGGTTGGCCGTCAAGCGGTGCCGCACGTCGTTTTCGGTGGGGCCAAAGTGTATGTCTCCGAATTTGTCGTTCGGGTCAGATGGGGCGACACCGATGATTACGGGGAACCCGCCCCGATTGAACTCCTTTGCACTACCCAGGGTGTAACCCAGGAGAAAACCGAAGCCCGTCGAAAACGATCGATCCAGTCGGAGGGAAAGCGAATTCACGTGAATGCGCCCACTCTGGTCGTGCCCCAGGGTCATCCGGAATCTACAGAGCGAATTCGTGATTCCGCTCTCGATCAGGGCGGCATCAAACGGGCACTCCCCGTTGGGCAGTGGCGCGTTGACATTCCGGGTCATCAGAAAATTCAAACCAAGTATGTGGGTAAAATCGGCCGAGAAGGCCATGCTCGGCGAGATCTCGTACTGAAAACCCGCGCTGGTGTGCTGGGTATATGGTGTGTCCCCGTGCGGCGACGGTACTGTGGTCGAACCCGCGGGAAGTGCGTTCCCCGCCGGAGGATTCGGGAAGAAGTTTGCGACGACTGCAGGATCTGTTTCCCTGACGGTCTGGATATTAAGACCGTTATAACTGTTGACGATGCCGCGATGGGTCAGCGTCGGGACGCGGTCGTGAAAAAGCCCATAGCTGCCACGAATCACCGCACGCCCCGTCCCAAGTACGTCCCACGCGAAACCCACTCTCGGAGACACATCCAGAGTGTCGGTCGGGGTCGGGCGCCAGGGTTGGAGACCTAAGGTGCCCGCTGGCCCCAAGGCCACGTTCAACCAAACGTCTTCGGGTTTGTCGCGGGAGAAACCCGGCTCTTCGAACGCGTCGGGACCGCCAAGGTCGCCTTCGAGAACGCGCAGATCATAGCGTAACCCCATGTTGAGGGTCAGGGCAGGGGTGATGCGCCACGTGTCGTTCACGAAAAGACCATACATGTCCATATCGCGATCGACCTGTGTGATCGTCGGATCCGGAGATTCTCCCCGGGCGAACTGCAGGTTGAATCCGGCGGTGTATTCGACGGGTACGAACGGAGCCACGTCGGTTTCAAAGACAAAAGAACCGTTGAAGTCTTCGTTCGTATCGTTGGTAGCCACGATGTCGTTCATCTCACCGCCCCATTTCAGCGTGTGGTTACCCCATTGGTGGGTCGTCGTGTTGGCGATGATCCAGTTCTTCTGGTTCCGTCCCTGGGGCGTCGAGCTCCCGTCCAAACCAATGTTGACCGAGGGGAAAATTAATCCGGGAAGAAAGCGTGAGTCTCTCCGAATACTGCGGAACAGCCTCTGGCTCGAACGATTGATACGCAACTCGTTCACTGTATTCGCACCGATCAGTGAGGTCCAGTTTGCGGTCGCAAAGTACGAATTGTTGAGATCATCAAAACCCCGATCAGCGGCGTCTTCACCTCCGATGTCCTTGTTCAGATCGTTGTCGTCGTCGTAAAGATAAGTGAGATGCAGCGTGTTGCTGTCGTCCAGATTGAACGTGAACTTGCCGATTGCGTTGACCTGTTCCCGTTCCTGCTCAACCGAACTGCGTGTGTCGTAACCGAGGTTGAGCGAGTCCACGAAGGTTTTGACCGAGTCCGGAATCGTAATCTGCGAACTTCCCTGATTGGTCTTGCGTTCCAACGAAAAGAAATAGAACGCCTTGTCGCGGGCGAAAGGGCCACCGAACGTGCCGCCATACTGCTCGGTCCTGAACTCGGGGACTTCGCCGTCCTGAAACGGTACGCCACCTCTCAACCGAAACGATGGCTTGTCGAATGCGTCATCCCGGATGAAGTAGAAACCGCTGCCGTGGATGTCGTTGCCGCCCGACTTCAGCACGATGTTTATCGCCCCACTGCCGCTTCGGCCAAACTCTGGTGAGTAACCGGTCGCCATCACCTGAAACTCCTGAATCGCTTCCTGGCCCAGGCGGGTTCGGGTTGCGCCGGAAATATTGGTTCCACCCCCGACGACTTCATCGTTGAAGTCAACTCCATCAAGCCAAATGGCCTTATGCGGTTCATCCATTCCGAAGAAGCTGATGGAATCGGTGGCACCTGAACGGATGGAACTCTGATCGAGCACGACGCCGGGAGCGAGCAAGGCGAGATCCATAAAGTCCCGATTCTTCAGCGGCAGCCCCTCGACCCGAAAGTTGTCAACCACCGTCTGTATGCTGTTCGCCGTCGGACGGATCAGAGGAGCCGCATCCGTTACGGTAATGGATTCGGTGACCTGCCCCACGTCCATGGTGAAGTCGATCTTTATTTCTCCCTGGATGGGTAGAACGACTCCGTCACGCACCGCCGAGCGGAATCCGTCGAGTTGGACGGCGATCGCGTACTCGGCCGGCTGCAGCCCCGTCACGACGTAGGCACCCACTCCGTTAGTAAGCACCTCCCGAATCGCGCCAGTGGTCGCGTGAGTCACAGTCACGGTCACACCGGGAAGGACGGCGCCTGACGCATCAACTATGTCGCCGAGAATGGAACCGGTTGTCGACTGCGCGTGAACTGTGAAAGCAGCGCTGAGAACCAGGCAGACGACTAATATTCCGCTAACAAACCGCATCGCGTAAGTCCCCTCAAGATAACGAAGATAAGTCGGACAAATATATCACGTGGGGCTGTCAGGAAGGATGAGGCTGGTGCGTTACACCCGACTCCGCGTTTACGCTTGAGACGAGTAACGACTGGGGTTGGAACCGAAAAACAGGGAGGGGGAGGCGACGAAGGCTTCGGATTTGATTCATCAACCCACCAGAGTCCAGATCAAATCTGAAATATCCGTCGCTCGAATTCAATTTCCGATCTCGACTTCCTCTCCGTTACTCAGGCTCGCAACGTAGGCGGCTAAATTTCTGGAAGGTTCGCCCGCTAGATCCAAGGGTTCACCCATCATGAACATCTGGAGACAATTGTTATTCATAACGGCCAGAGTGATGACGGAGTCATTGGGCACCTTATATTTCGGGAACGTCGCGCCGCACCCACGAGCGTCGGAATTGGCATCGAAGGCTGCATACCATTGCTCAATGGCATCGGAATCTGCGTGGAGGTGTTGGTGGTCCCCCCACCCGGATGGCAGTTGTTGCAGGACCGGTTGTTGCTGCCCAGGTTTCTGTCGTTGAACAGTTCCATGCCGTGAGCGACACCTTCGCGCTGCTTAGCCATCATGTACTGCATGCGCTCTCCTTCATCCATATCCACCATCACCTCGGACATGTTGGCCAACGCCATCTGCATAGCTGGATTTGGAGCCTGAGCCGCAGTAAGCAAAGAGACGACAAAAATAAAACTCGCCGCAATTAACAAAGTCTTTTTCATATTCGATACTCCTTTGGAGTTCCGGTACGCGCCCTTCATGTCCGCTTAGACATAAGGCTCTGAGATTGCACGGGCGTCGAATCACATTTGAGGCGCGTGTCACTCAAGAAGATACGTCCCCACTAAGGAAGGATTCTGTAAGCTGGAGTACATCGGGTGTGGGTCCCGACAGTTAGAACGAACGGGGGATGAATAGCAGATCGCAGAGCTGTTCGAGTCCGAAGCATCAACAGCACCGGGATCAGAAGAGACCCTCGACAATGCTCCGTAGTTCCTCTTCTTCCCCAAGACCAACGTGCTTGTAGGCAACCCGCCCACTACGATCCAGAACGAAGGTCGTCGGGATGCCATAGACACCACCTACATTGGTTTCAATTTCAAAGTCGGTCATCACGATCGGGTAGTTGACGCCCAGAACCGCAACCATATTGACAATGGCCTCCATGTTTTCAGGGTCCTGCGTTATACCGACGACACCGAATTCCGCCTCGTCGTACAAGTCCGTCATTTCGACCAGCCACGGCATCTCTTCCCGACAGGGCGCGCACCACGAAGCCCAGAAGTTGATCACGGCAACCTTCCCTTCAAGTCGGGATGAAGAAATCGTCCTGCCTTCGAGCGTGCTCAATTCAAACTCAGGAAACAGTTCGGAATACGCCGGAGCCTCACCCAGCTCATCGATCACGGTCCCATTGGCGTCGACGACCAGATGGAAGGCGACCTCAGTGCCTACCTCGATACCGTCCAGAAGACTCGGGTCCACGACGGCAAAGGGCATTGTCATCGACTGCATGTAGCCGGGGATCGTGTCGTGAAGAAGGACAACACTGTTTCTATCTTCGGGAATTTCGGCCACAAGTCCCCTTACGTCATATTCCATGGGAATTTGGGGCGCAGACGCACAACCCGCCAGCAGGAAAAGTCCAGACGTGATGACAACTGCCTTTGCTGTTTTTGACATTCGAATCATTCGAACAGGCCGCGCTCGGAGGAAATGTAATCCAGGCCACACAAAAATTTTCACCGGTCGGTAATGAGACGGTCCTCCCCCCAAACTGTTTACCAATATTTCACACTCAGAAGTAATTTGACGGACGGATTTTCACCGCAAAGGCGCAAAGACGCCAAGAAAGAAAAACTTTGTACTTCCAGCGCAACACGGCCGGATTAGGCTAGCAAGAAAGCCCCCAGTCATTCACGACCTCTGGTAAGGAGAACTAACGACAAACTGATTTCTTTGCGCCTTTGCGCCTTTGCGGTTGATCTTTCTTCTCCGAAGTATTCCCCTGTGCCTCTGCGTTGAATTCCCCTACGTCCGGGCTGAGATAGCCTCTCGGGTGATGGAAAGGAACTCGGCTATCGATTTGGCCTTGAGGTCTTCTCCAGATCGCAGGCGAACCGCTACAGCGCCGGACTCCACTTCCTTATCTCCTGCTACGAGCATGTAGGGAATTTTCTGCAACTGAGCCTTGCGAATCTTGGCATTCATACGGTCGCCACCGTCGTCGATACCCACACGCAGCCCCTCGGATCTCAGCTTTTCCAGCAGCCCCTGGCAGTATGCGACATGCCGGTCAGCGATTGGAATCAAGATAGCTTGAACCGGCGCCAGCCAGACCGGGAATGCACCGCTGTGGTGCTCGATGAGGATTCCGAAGAATCGTTCCATGCTTCCCAACAGAGCCCGGTGAATCATGTAGGGCCGGTGTGGTGCCCCATCCTCGCCGACGAAGCTCAAGTCGAAGCGTTCCGGAAGGTTGAAATCGAACTGAATCGTACTCAACTGCCATTCTCGCCCGATCGCATCGTTGACGTTGATATCAATCTTGGGACCATAGAAAGCGCCGTCCGCCTCGTTGATCTCGAACAGCAATCCCGATCTCTTGAGCGCCTCTTCGAGGGCGGCCTCGGCCTCGTCCCAATTAGACTCGTCTCCGACTCGCTTTTCGGGGCGCGTGCTCAGGAACAGTTTGAAATCTTCAAAACCGAACGCCCGAAGGATATCCAGACTGAAGTTTAATACTTTGTCGATCTCGGCGGGCATCTGATCCGGCCGGCAGAACAGATGGGCGTCGTCCTGGGTGAATCCCCTTACACGGGTCAGCCCGTGTAAGACTCCACTTCGTTCGTAGCGGTACACGGTCCCCCATTCGGCAAAGCGAATCGGAAGGTCTCGGTAGGAACGCACGCCGCTCTTGAAGATGTCGACATGGAACGGGCAGTTCATCGGCTTCAGATAGAATTCCTGCTCGTCGATCGTCACCGGCGCATACATGCCGTCCTTGTAAAAGTCGAGATGGCCGCTGGTTTCCCAAAGCGATGCCCGGCCGATGTGGGGCGTGTAGACAAAATCGTAACCGCCTTTCAGATGTTCGGCCTTGCAGTATTCTTCGACCAGATACCGGATCAGCCCACCTTTGGGATGCCAGAGAACCAGGCCGGCCCCAATGGTATCGGGATTGATACTGAACAGATCCAAATCGACACCCAAGCGGCGATGATCCCTCTTCTTGGCCTCTTCAAGCCGGACGAAATATTCCTTCAGTTCTTTCTTTACAGGGAAGGCGACCCCATAGACACGCTGCATCTGGTCGCGGGCCTGATCCCCACGCCAGTAAGCGCCGGACACGCGCGTGAGCTTAAACGCATCCGGACGAACGGCCCCGGCATTTTCGACATGAGGACCACGGCATAGATCCACGAAATCTCCCGTTTCATAGATGCTGACGGTATCGACGTTGCCCCCAACGAGATTTTCGTCCCCCAGGTCTTTGACTGCCGTCGTGCCGCGATCCTTGAGATCGTTCAAAAGTTCTACTTTGAAGCTCTGCCCCATCCCGTCGAACAGCGTAATGGCCTCGTCAATGGGCATTTCAGTCCGCTCGAAGGCAAGCTTTTCACTCACCTTACGTCGCATCTGCTGCTCAATTTTCTCGAGGTCGTCGGGTGTAAGCGGGGTGTCAAGATAGACGTCGTAATAGAAGCCGTCGGTGATGACGGGTCCAACGCCAAACTTCGCCTCAGGGTAAAAGTCCTGGATGCTGGCTGCCATCAAGTGGGCCAGCGAGTGCCGTATTGTCTCAAGCTCTTCTTTATTCATGGGGTGTCACTTGTCACTCATTCACTCCGGGAGTCGCACCGCGGGCCGGGCGAAGACCCCATTGTTGCATCGGATTGAAGAAGCCGGGATTGCCGACTACGTAAACAGGATTGGCTGGGAACCCGTCAAACGGCCACGCGTGTGCGTGACTTTAGGCTCCTTAGATGTCGACGTCCCTTCCAGGTTCAGAAGTGCCGTCTTTATGTCGAGGCCGCCACCGTAGCCGACGAGACGTCCGTCGTGGCCGATCACCCGGTGACAGGGAACAACTATAGAAACGGGGTTGTTGTGGTTGGCCATCCCCACAGCGCGTGCCGCCCGGGGCTTTCCAATCGCGCGGGCGATCTCTCCATAACTGCGGGTTTCACCGTAAGGGATGTCCAGAAGAGCCCGCCATACATTCTGCTGGAAAGGCGTGCCTTCCAGGTCCAGTCCGAGATCAAAGTCACGCCGACTGCCGGCAAAATATTCCTTGAGTTGATCCACTACAGTAGCGTTCCCAGTCGCATCAAGCGGCATGTCAGGAGGTATCTTCTTTCCAAAAGACAGAAGCTTGAGGCCTTTGCCACCGGACACGATAGTCAGGGGTCCAACCGGTGTTTCGGCAACGAAATATCCCATTGGGTTAAGGTATATCAATGAAACGAACCGCACAAGGCCATTGACGAGAAGAAATCCACCGAAAAGAGAGCCGTTTCCTGCCCCCGTCGGAGGGCAGAATTAGGGAGGCTTAGATTGCAAATGCCCCGTTGTTTTTGTTATGTTTAGCGATTGTCAAGAGTGAAGAAATTTTCTGGACGACCACGGCCAGACCGAACAAGAGTCAACCATCGAATCCGGGCCACCGAGGTTCGGGTGATTGATGAAGAAGGTACTCAGCTAGGAGTGATGACGCCGGGTGCGGCGATTGGAATAGCAGAGGAAAGGGGCCTGGATCTCGTAGAGGTCGCGCCGAACGGCAAGCCGCCGGTTTGCCGGATCATGGATTACGGCAAGTACCGCTACCAGATGAAACGGAAGGCTCACGAAGCAAGGAAACATCAAAAGAGCATCACCGTCAAGGAAGTCAAATTCCGGCCCAACACGGACGAACACGATTACGAGTTCAAGAAGAACCACATCATTCGCTTCCTGAACCAGGGCGACAAGGTTAAAGCGAACGTCTGGTTTCGGGGGCGTGAAATCGTCCACAAAGAGATCGGGCGAGCGCTGATCCAGCGCCTGATTGAAGAGTTGGAAGAAGTCGGTACTGTGGAGAACCGACCCAAAATGGAAGGCAACAATCTCGTCGCCATATTCGCGCCCAAAAAACTATAGAAGTAAAAGACAGGAAAGTAGAAATCATGTACAAACTCAAGACGCACCGGGGGGCGCGCAAACGGTTCAAGCTAACGGGCACCGGAAAGATCAAACGCAGACATTCCTTCCATCGTCACATCTTGACAAAGAAGTCACAGAAGCGAAAACGGCACCTGGGAAAGCCTGCGATCCTCGAGGCCTCAGACTTCCAGAAAGTCCGGGAAATGCTTCCGTACGGATAGAAAGTTGATCACTATAGGTTTGAGGTTGAATTAGAAGTGCCAAGAGTCAAAAGAGGGACCAAGAGACACGATCGCCGAAAAAAGATTCTAAAGGCGGCGAAGGGCTACTTCCTAAACAAGAGTAAGCTCTTCAAGTTCGCCACGGAATCCGTAGATCGCGCACTCCAGTACGCTTATCGCGACCGTCGAACGCGCAAACGCGATTTCCGTCGGCTTTGGATCATCCGCATCGGAGCCGCGGCGCGAGAGAACGGCATCAACTATAACCAGTTCATCTCAGGGCTGAAGAAAGCCGGAATCGAACTGGACCGCAAGATTCTGGCAGATATCGCCTTAGCGGATCCTGCGGGTTTCGCTCAACTGGCGGAGAAGGCAAAAGCAGCTATCGGCCTCCCCGCATAGGCCGATGGCTTCCGGTTCAGGAATCGACCAGCTTCGCCAGATCGGCGAGCAATTCGAGCAGGACAGGAACGCTGCTACAGACCGTCGGTCTCTGGACGAAATCCGCAGTCGATATCTTTCCCGCAAGTCCGGTCTACTGACACTCACTCTGCAGTCGCTTCGTTCCTTACCAAAGGATGAGCGTTCCGAGTTCGGCAAGTTTGGCAACGCGCTGAAGCAAAAAATCGAGGCTTCGCTCGCTGCACTGGAAGAATCGGTCGCGACCCAGTTGCGCCAACAGCAGATCGAGGAAGAAACCCTGGATGTCAGCCTTCCGGGTTCACTGCCCCGCATCGGGCATTCCCATCCCATCACACTCGTCCGCGCTGAGATGGAGTCCATATTCGTCTCGATGGGCTACACCGTAGAAGACGGCCCGGAAATCGAGTCGACCTATTACAACTTCGAGGCCCTCAACATCCCGGTCGGACATCCGGCGCGTGACCCATCCGACACCTTCTATGTTTCTGAGGACGTCGTTCTCAGGACGCACACATCTCCGGTTCAGGTGAGAACGATGGAGAAACGGCAACCCCCGATCCGCATCATCTGCCCGGGACGCGTCTTTCGCCATGACGATCTGGACGCAACGCACTCCCCGATGTTCCATCAGATCGAAGGGTTGGTCGTCGACGAAGGAATCACCTTCGCAGACCTGAAGGGCACTCTCGAGCTCTTCCATCACCGGTTCTTCGGTCCGAATACCAATACACGCTTCCGCCCGAGCTTCTTCCCTTTTACAGAGCCCAGCGCGGAAGTCGATGTCTCTTGTCCCTTCTGCGGAGGCAGCGGCTGTCGTGTATGCAAGCAGACCGGGTGGATCGAAACGATGGGCGCGGGCATGGTGAATCCCGTTCTCTATAGCTTTGTAAAATACGACCCCGAACGTTACAGCGGGTTTGCCTTTGGGATGGGCATCGACCGGTACGCGATGATCAAGTACCGGATCAGTGACATACCCGTATTGTTCGAAAACGACATGCGGTTTCTCGAGCAGTTCTGACGACAAGCCGCACCTAACGAATCGACATGCGGATCAGCCTCACATGGCTTAAAGAGTTCGTTTCCACTCCCGACGATGCATCACGGCTCGGCGAGAAACTCTCGCTCGCCGGCCTCGCCGTAGACGCGATCGAGGAGAACGGAGACGACATCATTCTCGATCTGGACATCACCACGAACCGAGGCGATTGCCTCTCCCATCTGGGTGTCGCCCGGGAGGTGGCCACACTCTACCGGAAGGAAGTCATCCTGCCTCAGTTCGAAGTTGCCGAGATCGATCGCGCTACTGGCGACGCATTTTCGATCTCGATCACCGATGAGGATCTCTGCAAGCGCTATTGCGGCCGCTACATCGAGGGTGTCAGGATCGGGAAATCCCCCGACTGGCTTGTGCGGCGCATAGAAGCCCTTGGAATCCGCTCCATCAACAATGTCGCCGACATTACAAATTATGTCCTGATGGAGTTGGGCCACCCTCTCCATGCTTTCGACGCAGACACACTGGCGGACAAGCAAATCATCGTACGCCGGGCCGAATCCGATGAAACACTCACGACGCTGGATGGCGAAAAGAGAGAACTGGACCCGTCTATGCTAGTGATTGCGGACCAAAGACAAGCGGTGGCGCTGGCGGGAATTATGGGCGGTGAGGAGACCGAAATTTCTGCCTCCACCAACAACGTTCTGCTTGAAAGCGCCTGGTTCGATCCACTCTCGATACGCAAGACCGCCCGAGCGGTAAACCTCAGCACAGAAGCGTCCTATCGCTTCGAACGAGGGGCCGACATCGAAATGGCCCGCGTCGCTTGCGACCGGGGGGCGCAACTCATCGCGGAGATCGCCGGTGGCAGGATTTATGAAGGCGTACTTGATGTTTATCCTTCAGGTAAGACCGCAAAATCCCGAACCAGTCTGCGACGGGCACGGATCCGGGAATATCTAGGCATGGAGATTCCGGATATCGAGGTCACGCGTATCTTCACAGGTTTGGGATTCGATGTTGTCGCGGGAACGGATTCCGCGGGCTGGAGCGTGGACATACCCAGCCACAGGCACGATGTAAGCGGCGAAGAGGACCTGTTAGAGGAGGTGGCGCGTATCTACGGTTACGATCGATTCCCGTCGACTCTTCCCGCATGGAGCGCCCCGGGAGAGCGATTGCCGTGGCAGGCGGAAGAAACGCGGATACGGGAGCTGTTATCCGGAATGGGATACTCGGAAGCCTGCAGCATCGCTTTCAGCGACAGGGAGACCGAAGCGCGGTTCGCCCCGGGAGTCGAGCCGGTCACCTTGAGAAATCCGCTTTCCGAAGAAGCTCCGGTTCTTCGAACATCTCTGGTTCCCAGCATGCTGCGGTCTCTGCAATGGAACCTGAACCGCGGAGTTCGAAACGTTCTCCTCTACGAAATTGGCAAGGTCTACCCGGCAAGTGGAGAGTACCGGCAGTTGGTTATCGCCCAAACTGGAGCGGCGCGTCCTGGATCCATTCACCATCCACCGTTCGAGTCCGACTTCTATACGCTGAAGGGTAATGTCGAAACATTACTCGGCGGTTTTTCGGTGAACACCGATCCGTCGATGAACGACCTGGGGCCCTGCTACCATCGCGGCCGGAGCATGCGAATCGGGTCTGTTGCGAGGCTGGGTGAGCTCGACCAGAGCGCCCGGGATCTGTTCAAACTGCGCCAGAAGGTGTGCGTTGCAGAGATCGACATCGAAGAACTCTATACCGCGGGACTCAGGAACGTTGCAGCCGCCGCGATTCCGAAGTACCCTGCCATACGACACGATCTATCATTGGTACTCGATCGAAAAATGCCTTACTCGGACGTGTTGACGGCAATCCGGGCCACGCGAATCCCAGAGCTCGTCACCGTCGATCCGTTCGACAGGCTCGATGCGGGACCGTTTCCGGAGTCGTGTTACAGCCTGGCCGTAGGGCTTGTATACCAGTCCTCCGAACGCACGCTGACGGATGAGGAAGTACAGGAGTTCGACAGGAAAATCCTTGATCAGCTCGAAGGCATCGGGGTGAAGCTACGGAGCTGAAACAGTCATGAAATCTGGCCCGACGGAAGCACTGGAAAGATTCAAAGCCCTTGAGGACCGCGTCGGGCTGATTCTGGATGCGCTCCAGAAGACGCGATTGGAAAAAGGAGCAGCCGAGAGAGAACTCGCAGAGGCGCGTCGACAGATCAAACTGCTCGAAAAGGACGTAGACGGACTGCGCAAGGAACGAGGCGTGGTCCGCGGCCGCGTCAAAAGCCTGATCGAAAGCATTGCCAAACTGAGAGAGAAGCAAATTGTCTAAGAAGGAAAAACACGACATCGTCGAAATCGAAATCTACGATCAACGATACCCCCTGCGTCTCAGCACGCCGGCTAAACGAGAGGAAATCCTGAAGCTGGCCGAGGTGGTCGATCACCGGATGAGGGAAATCGCTGAACAGACCGGGACAGTCGACTCTCTCAAGGTGGCCATCCTGACCGCCCTGCACCTGGCCGAAGAAACCCGCCAAATGGACGGCGGCTCAAAAAAGCTCGAATCGAGCGTCCGCACCGGCGCGAAGAAGTTGATAGCCGCAATCGAAAAAGAGCTGTAACTCACTCGGAAATTCCACAAGAAGATTTTTCACCGCAAAGGCGCAAAGAACGATGGGCTGCCTACGTTCAGCTCATTACGGTTGGTTTGGGTTAGCAAAAAAACCGTGGGGAACCCATACGCGCCGGTAAGACAAGCTATAGACGACTTCGGCTCTTTGCGCCTTTGCGGTTCAGCTTTCCTGCTTCTCAGATGTATTCCTTTCGGCAACGAATCACACAGTGCCGTTTGACCTGGTTTCAGACATTCACCTACAATCGAGTGGCCCTGCAAAGTGCGTGCTGGTGCGACATTATTTGACCTATGTCTTATTTGAAGGGGTCCGATTCTCGCGTGGTGTGCGGGCCATCCCTACGGGTTGATAGCTCCCTAAAGCGCGGATAGGACACCCACCCTGTTTCGACAGACTCAAATAAGGGTGCCACACGGCCAAGCGGGGTTTTTTGCTTTCATGAACATTCTTTTCATAGGCGACATCGTCGCCCGTGCCGGGCGCGAGGTGCTCCGCGAGCACCTGAAATCAATCCAGGAAGAGTATGCAATCGACTTCACAATCTCGAACTGCGAAAACGCAGCAGCCGGCTTTGGCGTGACGCCGACAATTGCGGATGAACTACTCTGCTGGGGCGTGGATGTTCTGACTTCGGGAAACCACATCTGGGACAAAAAGGAAATCCTGCCCTATCTGGATACAGAGCCTCGGCTCATTCGTCCAGCCAACTATCCACCAACAAATCCCGGTCAAGGTAGAGTCGTCGTCAACACCGCAGGAGGAGAATCCGTCGCCGCAATCAACATCCAGGGTCTGTCATTCATGCCGCCTATTGACGACCCATTTCGGGCAATTGACCGGGAGTTGGCACAGATACCGGATCATACCCGTGTTGTGGTGGTGGACATCCACGCCGAAGCCACTGCCGAGAAAGTCGCCATGGGTTGGTATCTGGACGGAAGAGTGTCCGCTGTTCTGGGAAGCCACACCCATATCCCGACCGCAGATGAGAGAGTATTGCCCGAAGGCACGGCCTATCAAACCGACGTGGGTATGACCGGCCCCTTCGATTCCGTCATCGGCATGAGCCGCGAATCCGTGATGGAGCGATTTCATAAAAAGATCCCGGTACGGTTTGAGCCCGCTACCGACGATGCCCAGGTAAACGTGTCGTGATCGATGTAGATTCGGAAACAGGCAAAGCCCGCTCGATCCAGAGAGTACGGCGGGGATAGTAGCGTAAAATAAGAAATGTATTTTTCACCGCAAAGGCGCAAAGAGAGATGGGCTGAGTACGTGCGACTCACCACGGTTGGTTTGGGTCAACAATAATGTCATTGGGAACCACCCCGGTCCGTTAAGGCGAATTCTGTACGACCTCGTACCTTTGCGCCTTTGCGGTTAGTTCTTCTTCCCCAGGGTATTCCTCCATTCCTCTGCGCCTCTGCGGATCGTTCTGATCTATGTTTGAAAATCTCTCAGACAGACTGCAGCAGGTTTTTAAGAACCTTCGTGGCGAAGGAAAGCTGTCCGCAGAACATATCGAGGAAGCTCTCAAAGAGATCCGGATGGCTCTGCTTGAGGCGGATGTCAATTTCAAAGTCGTGCGGCAGTTCACCGACCGCGTCAAGGCAAAGGCGCTGGGGCAAGAAGTGCTTGGGAGCCTCAGTCCAGGGCAACAGGTCGTCAAAGTTGTCCGCGACGAGATGGTTCAGATTCTGGGTGGTGAGACCGCGCGCATCAAGTTCGCGTCCCAGCCTCCGACTGTCATTCTGATGGTCGGTCTCCAGGGATCGGGCAAGACGACGTCGAGCGGAAAACTCGCCCGGTGGCTCCAGAAACAGGGGCATCGTCCAATGTTGGTGTCGGTGGACGTCTACCGCCCCGCCGCGCGCGAGCAACTGCGAGTCATAGCCGCTGAGGTCGAAGCCCCGGTCTGGGAAGGGGAGCCGGGTGATGCTCCGCTTGAGCTCTCCAGGCGAGCTCTTCAGGAAGCCAGAGACAGCGCTCACGACGTCCTGATCATCGACACGGCCGGCAGGCTCCACACAGACGACGCACAGATGGCGGAACTCAAGGAAATCAAAGACACCCTGAACCCCCAGGAAATCCTGTTCGTCGCCGACGCGATGCTTGGACAGGATGCGGTCCGGAGCGCAGAGCAGTTTCACACTCAGCTGGACTTCACCGGCTTCATCTTGACGAAACTGGACGGTGACGCCCGCGGCGGCGCGGCCCTGTCGATTCACTCGGTCACCGGCAAGCCGATCAAGTTCGTGGGGAACGGTGAAAAATATGAAGCCCTGGAACAGTTCCATCCCGACCGGCTCGTGTCACGGATCCTGGGGATGGGCGACATTCTGTCGTTAATCGAAAAGGCCGAAGAGACGATCGACCACGAAAAGGCCCTCGAACTCCAAAAAAAGATTCTTAAAAGCACGTTCACGCTGGAGGATTTCCGAGACCAGCTGCAGCAGATCCGGAAAATGGGTTCCCTGGAGCAGATCCTCGGTATGCTCCCCAATATCGGACCGTTCAAAGATATCGGCAAGGTCCAGGTCGACGAGAAAGAGCTGGGTCGAACCGAAGCCATCATCAACTCGATGACGCCCAAGGAACGCCGTAACCACCAGATAATAAACGGAAGCCGTCGCAAGAGGATCGCCAAAGGCAGCGGGACCTCGGTCCAGCAGGTCAACCAGATGCTGAAGCAATACATCCAGACCCTCAAGATGATGAAGGGCCTGACGGGCGGCGGGGCCAAGAAGGGTAAAAAGGGGAAAAGAGGCAGACGCGTGAAAGGTTTTCGCTTGCCACAGATGCCGATGTAGTTGTCCACCGCCAATGAATTCGTTATTGACGTAGTTTTCGCTGAAAAACTATAATTTCAGGTAATTTAGTAGGGACCCCCCAAGTCGCCTCGACTGCGGTCGATGGTGAAGCGGTGTCTTCTGTAGTGTTCACCGACATAGGAGGTTGATGATTTGGTAGCGATGCGTCTGACCCGGATTGGTTCGAAGAAGCGCCCTTATTACAGAATCGTGGTTATTGAAAAGAAACGGGCGCAGAACGGCCGCTTTCTGGAGATTCTGGGCCAGTACAACCCCCTGACTAACCCGGCACATGTTGAGGTCAACGAGGACCGGGCGCGCTACTGGCTCTCCAAAGGGGCACAGCCTTCTGACACGGTACGCAGCATTCTGCACAAGAGAGAAATCGTCTAGCGCCGGGTAGGCCCTCGGGAAGTCCTCGCCGAATTTCGGTCGCTGACTCGAACACGTGCACTTGATGTCGTAGCTGGAGGTGGCATGAAAGAGCTCGTTGAACAGATCGCAAAGGCGCTGGTGGACAGTCCCGATGAAGTCGCTGTTAACGCGATCGAAGGAGAACAGACAACTGTTCTTGAGTTACGCGTGGCTCCGAGTGACCTCGGAAAGGTGATCGGCAAACAAGGTCGGACGGCGCGATCCATTCGAACCATTCTCAGCGCGGCCGGAATGAAGCTGAAGAAGCGGTTCACGCTGGAAATCCTGGAGTAAACCCATCAGCCGCCACCAGGAAACTCTCGTTCCCATCGCCAGCATCACACGAACCCAGGGCCTCGACGGCATGGTCAGGGTGCGTATTGAGTTCGATGATTCCCGGTTGTTTGAGGCGGGCCGGGCTGTGATCTTGACTCTGGAAGGCAAAAGCGGACAACGAGTCGAAACGGAAATTGAGAAGTTCAGATTTCAGCATGGGCGTTGGGTCGCCAAGCTGAAAAACATCGATTCGATCTCTGAAGCCGAGAGATGGATTGGGGGACGAATCTGGATTCCCAAGAAAGATTGGCCCGAAGCAGAGGAAGGCTCCTTTTACAGTTATGACTTGGAAGGCTGCGCGGTCTACCGAGAAGGTGAGGACATCGGAACAGTTGTGGAGGTTCTCGACTACGGGAGCACGACACTGCTACGGCTGGACCGGGAAGGCGAAGAGATACTAATCCCCTTCGCGCGCTCGTTTCTGAAAAAAATCGATACCCGGGCCGAGCGGATCGACGTGGAGTTGCCCGAGGGTTTGCTTGAGGTGAATAGGAAGTTGGGAGCGACGAATAAGAAAGAAGAAAAGACCCTCAACACGAAGACACGAATATAACGAAGTTAAGAGATATATAGGAATCCGATCCCTTCGTTTCACTCCGTTTCCTTCGTGTTAAAAATGACAAAGGTACGATGAACGGATATGCCAGTACTTGAATTTGACGTTATCACGATTTTCCCGGGCTTCTTCGAGGGCCCCCTCAATCACGGGATCATCCGGCGAGCTCGCGAGCGGGACTTAATCGATACGCGGGTGCATGATTTGAGGGCGTACACGAAAGACCGCCACCACACGGTCGACGATAGACCTTTCGGTGGTGGTGAAGGTATGGTGCTGAAGCCGGAACCGATATTTGACGCAGTCGAAGCTCTTCCGAACACGGGAGAGTCGACTGAGATTGTTGTACTGAGTGCCTCGGGCCGTCCTTTTTCACAGGCCGAAGCGCTCCGCTTGTCGCACGCGGATCAGATCGTCCTTATTTGCGGGCGCTACGAAGGAATCGATGAACGCGTTGCCCAACACCTGGCAACAACGGAGATATCGATCGGAGACTACATCGTTTCCGGAGGAGAAGTCGCCGCAGCCGTGGTTATCGACGCCGTGACCCGTTACGTACCCGGCGCTGTGGGGAAGGAAGAATCCATCTTGAAAGATTCCTTCTCAGATCCTGAATCGATAGCCAAACAGGTGGAGCATCCTCACTACACGCGGCCGGCGGAGTTTCGGGGTTTGCGCGTACCCGATGTTTTGTTGTCGGGAGATCACGCGGCTATTTCCAGCTGGCGGCGAAGGGAATCCCTGAGTAAGACCCTGAAGAACAGACCCGACCTGACGGATATGAGCCTTCTGAAGGATTCAGATATCCAGGCGCCGGAGCGAAAAGAGGAAATCAGTAACCACGCTTGAGTTGAGGAACGAGGAAATCGGCAACCGCACTCCGGTTGCCGAACAGAGAGGCATTATGAACATCATAAATTATTTGGAAGAACAGCAGCTTCGGGACGACATTCCCGAGTTCAAGCCCGGCGACACGTTAAAGGTTCACGTCCGCATCCGGGAAGGTGAAAAGGAACGCATCCAGATATTTGAAGGCGTGTGTATCGCACAGAAGCACGGCGGGATTCGGGAGACATTCACGGTTCGAAAGATCTCGTTCGGACAAGGAGTGGAAAGGGTGTTTCCGATTCACTCGAAAACGATCGACAAGATCGAAGTGCTTCGGCGTGGCCGAGTCCGACGCGCAAAGCTCTATTACATCAGGGAACTACGCGGCAAGGCAGCCCGAATCAAGGAACTCAGGAAATAGCCCTGGCCTCGAACGCACGTAACTGAACATCATGAGTCGAGTGTTCGGCGTCGGGACTATCCTCTTTAGTTTTGAGATTGGACTCTTTCTGATCTACGTTCCCTGGTCCACACTCTGGGAAAACAACCTCCTCTTCTTATATGCTCCGGCGATTCGGCCCCTCCTACTCAGCACTTTCTTCCGTAGCGGGGTGACAGCGCTGGGAGGATTGAACTGCCTGATCGGCGTGTCTGAAGTCCGTCGGTTTTACGCTTCGAAATCCCCGAACTCCCGAGAATGATCCGTTACTACGTGACAGACCGGAAGTCTGCCGACGTCATCGCGGCGGCCGAACGCGCGGCAGCCGACGGCGTCGACATGATACAGGTACGTGAAAAGGATTTGGAGTCCGCCGCCCTCTGCGACCTGGTCCGGGCCGTTCTGGAATCCGTAAAAGGAAGTGGAGCGAAGGTTCTCGTTAACGACCGCCTGGATGTGGCTCTCGCAGCGGGCGCCCACGGCGTGCATCTTCCCGCAAACGGCCTCCCCGTCTCTGAGGTCCGACCTTTCATTGACCTCGTTGGCATATCAACGCATACCATCGAGGAGGTGCGGAACGCTGAGGCCGATGGCGCCAGCTTTGCACTATTCGGCCCTGTTTTCAGCACGCCAGGCAAGACACCTGTAGGGTTAGATCGACTCCGGGAAGCTACGCGAGCGGCTAAGAAAATGCCTGTCCTTGCGATAGGCGGCATCACACCGAAGAACACTGCAGAGGTGATCAAAGCGGGCGCGGCAGGGATCGCCGGAATCCGTTTATTTCAGTGAAGCGGATCGTGTTGATCGAGGCCGCAGTTTGTCTGACTTAGGGTACGCCATCCCCTTGACATGTGTCCCACATGCAACCATCATATCCACACGGCCAAAATGATTCAGCTCAGGCATGTTCCGGACATGCTTCATCGAAAACTGAAAGCCCGGGCCGCAATGGAAGGGCTTTCACTCTCCGAATACCTTCTCCAGGAAGTCACGCAGATCGCGGAGCGTCCAACGGTCAATGACCTCCGCCGGCGTTTGGAAAGTCGGGAGTCTGTCCGGACGCGCGTCTCTCCCATCAGGGCCGTGCGGGCCGAGCGCGAACGCCGGTGATCGTCGTCGATGCCTCCGCTCTTCTCGAAGTCCTCCTCCAAACACCAGCGTCGGAAAAAGTATGCGAGAGGTTATGGGGCCAGAACGAATCACTCCACGCCCCTCATTTGCTGGATCTCGAGGTGACACAGGTCTTACGCCGCTATACGCTCTCGGGAGAGATGGATGCCAACCGGGGCGGTCAAGCGTTGGAGGATTTCGCCGACCTGAACCTGAATCGTTACCCTCATGACGTATTTCTCCCAAGGATCTGGTCGCTACGGCAAAACCTGACAGCCTACGATGCAGCCTACATCGCGCTGGCCGAAGCACTCGAAGCGCCCCTCATTACGAGAGACGCTGCGCTCGAGGGAGCTTCGGGACACGTGGCTCACGTCGAACTCATTCTCTAGCGGGTGGTACTCCTCACCGCTTTTAAACGGCAAACAATTCATTCGATCGACTCGATCACTTCGAGCAGGGCGGCCCTGGGTTCTTCGGCGCGGTTGACGTAACGGCCAACGACGAGCCAATCGGCACCGTCGTCGAGAGCTACTCGGGGAGTCGCGACGCGCTTCTGGTCATCTGCCGATTGCGTTGGCATGCGAACACCAGGTGTCACGATCATCGGCTTCGAACCCAAATCATTCCTCAACAGCCGTATTTCCGCCGCCGAACACACAACCCCGTCCGCACCCGCTTCAACAGCCATAAGGGCCAGACGCCGCACCTGATCGCCGGACGTCCCGGTCACGCCGGTCCGCGATAGCGTTTCATCGTCAATGCTGGTGAGGACAGTCACGGCGACGACGACAGGCCGGTCCTCTCCGAATCGGTCTTCCAGAGCCTTCCGTGTGGACTGGATCATGTCGGAGCCACCCGAAGCGTGGATGGTCAGCATCGAGACACCGAGGCCCGCGGCTTCCAGAGCCGCCCTCGAAACCGTGTTGGGAATATCGTGAAGTTTCAGATCCAGAAAGACGCGCTCGCCGCTATCGACAATGGTTCGGACAACTTCAGGGCCTTCGGCCATGAAGAGTTCGTTCCCCACCTTGAACATCCCGGCAAGACCCTTGAGTTGGGCCACAAGACCTAAGGCCCTCTCCTCTGAACCGACATCAAGAGCGACGATAACCGGACGGGCGTTACGTTCGGTGTGCATCACGGGTCCGATTGTGCAGTGTCGATTCGCCCAACGAGGTCCTGCACTTTAGAAATGTTCTTCCGCTTCAAAAACTGTTCTATTTCCTGAACGATCCTGACGGACGAGCCCGGATCTTTGAAATGCGCCGTCCCGACCTGAACGGCTGACGCGCCTGCAAGGAAGTACTCGACGGCATCGTTTCCTGAATCGATGCCACCCAAACCGAAGATGGGAATCTTCACCTGATGCGCACACTCATAAACCATGCGGAGCGTGATCGGACGGATGGCCGATCCGGAAAGCCCGGCCGTGATGTTTTCAATGCGGGGTCGGTAAGTCTCCGTGTCAATCGCCATCGCGAGGTAAGTGTTAGCCACCGTGAGTGCATCGGCACCGGCGGCTTCCGCTGCATGAGCGATGGCCCCGATATCACTGACGTTGGGGGATAGCTTGACGATAAGCGGACGGGAGGAACGCGCCTTTACAAGGCCGACCAATTCCCGTGTCGTGTCTTCTCGTGCCCCGTAGACCATTCCTCCCTGCTCTGTGTTCGGACAGGAAATGTTCAACTCGTAGGCGGCGATCCCATCGCAATCGTTCAAGCGCTCGACTACACTCAGGTATTCGTCAGCCGTGAATCCGAAAACGTTCACAAGAACCTGACAGCCGGCTTTCCTTAGGAAGGGCATCTTCTCCTTGATGAAGCGGTCCACTCCGACGTTCTGTAAACCGATGGAGTTCAACATGCCCGATGGTGTCGGAAAGAGGCGTGGGGAGGGATTCCCCTCGATGGGTTTCAGGGAGGTGCCTTTGACGGCGATGCCGCCCACCAGCGAAAGATCGATGAGGCCTTCAAACTCCTCACCGTAGCCGACGGTTCCGCTGGCGAGTATGACCGGATTCGGAAAATCTATCCCCGCAATTTCCACGGATAGGTCCGGAACCCTGCTCATACCGAAATGAATCTATCATATAATCTTAGATTGATGGCACTGAAGGTCCGCTACCAGTTGATGAGCGCCGACGAGATGCGGCAAACGCTGGAAGCGATGACTTCGGAAATCCTCACCGCCAATCCCGACCGACCCGTCATCCTGCTTGGTATCGAACGCAGAGGCGGCCCCTTGGCGCATCGCCTGTCTGAAATAATGGAAGCCCGGGGTACGGCGACCGCGGTCGGCACGCTCGACATCAATCTCTACCGCGACGATCTGACGATGGTGTCGGCACAGCCCGTTGTCCGGAAGACGGAACTACCAACCGATATCACGAATAAAAACGTCATCTTAGTCGACGACGTGCTCTACACGGGCCGGACCATTCGGGCAGCGATGGAAGCACTGAACGACTACGGCAGAATACGGTCACTGCAATTGGCTGTTCTCATCGACCGGGGACATCGCGAACTACCGATTCAGCCGAACTTCGTGGGCCGCACTGTGGAGTCCGAACGCGACGAAATTATCGACGTCCGTGTCACAGAAGTAGATGGCCAAGATGGTGGCTGGGTGATGGACAAGGTCGGAGAATGAGCGCCGAGCTAAAGGAAAAACAGGACCTGCTTGGAATCGCAGGAATGGGGACGGACGAGATCGTTCAGATACTCGAGTCTGCGGAAACCTTCGAGGAAATCACCAAACGGCCTGTCAAAAAGGTGCCGACACTGCGGGGCAAGACAATAATCAACCTTTTCTTCGAAGCCTCAACACGAACGCGGACTTCGTTCGAAGTCGCGGGAAAGAGACTCTCTGCCGATGTGATCAACGTGTCATCGACGGGGAGTAGCGTCTCCAAAGGGGAAACTCTCCGGGACACCGCGCAGACGCTCGATGCGATGGCACCGGACTGTATCGTAATCCGACACGGCTCAGCCGGGGTACCCTATGAAATTGCGAAACACACGCGGGCCTCGGTCATAAACGCCGGTGACGGCGCTCACGAGCATCCCACACAAGCACTCCTGGACGCCTTCACGATACGCAAGCACAAAGGCCGCCTCGACAGCCTCAAAGTAGCCATCGTGGGGGACATTCTTCATAGCCGGGTTGCACGATCCAATCTCCTGGCGCTCACGGCGTTCGAATCTCATGTCTGGCTCGCGGGACCACCCACCTTGCTGCCTCCCGACATCGGTCAAATCAACTGCAAAGAGAATCCCTTCGTCCATCTGACCCACTCGATGGACGAAGCTCTCGCCGATGCCGATGTCATCATGATGCTGCGAATCCAGTTCGAGCGGATGGTCGACTCGTTCTTCCCGTCGACACGGGAGTACTTCAGATACTTCGGACTGACAACGAAGCGCATTCAACTGGCGAAACCAGATGTCATTGTGATGCATCCGGGTCCCATGAACCGGGGCATCGAAATCGACGCCGAAGTAGCCGATGGGCCGTACTCGGTGATCCTCGATCAGGTTTCCGCGGGTGTAGCAGTCCGAATGGCAATCCTTTACCGTCTCATGGGAGGAGTTTAATGTCTCTGAAGGAAGCAAAACGGATCGTCATCCGGGGCGGTCGCCTGATCGATCCGGAACGTGGGATCGATCAGCTTGGAGACCTGCTGATCGAGAACGGAAAGATCCAGGCCGTCGGTGAAGTGGACGTTACCGACGCCGCAACTCTCGACACTGAGGGGCTCGTTGTCGCTCCGGGATTTTTCGATATTCACGTCCACCTCCGCGAGCCGGGCACCGAAGAAGCCGAAACCATTCGTACGGGTGGAGAGGCAGCCGCTGCCGGCGGTTTTACGGCCGTCGCAGCGATGCCCAACACGCGACCGCCGATCGATAACGCTTCACTGGCACAGTTCGTCGTTTCCGAGGCGCGCCGCCATTCTCCGACACGAGTGTTTCCGATTGGCGCAATTACCGAAGGACAGGCTGGCGAAACCCTTGCTGAAATCGGCGAAATGGTTGCCGAAGGTATCGTCGCCATTTCCGACGATGGCAAACCCGTCATGAACGCGCGCATCTTCCGCCGGGCCATGGAGTACTCCAAGCTGTTTGACCTTCCCGTGATCCAACATTGCGAAGACCTGGATTTGTCTTCGGGCGGCGTCATGCACGAAGGAGCGGTCTCGACTCGGATGGGGCTCAAAGGCATTCCGGCCGCCGCAGAGGATTCCATCGTCGCCAGAGACCTCACGCTGACCGAGCTCACCGGCGCCAAGTACCACGTGGCCCACCTGAGTACAGCCGGGGCTGTAGAGATGATACGACGCGCCAAGTCAAAGGGTCTTGCTGTCACAGCCGAAGCCACACCCCATCACTTCACGCTGACCGAAAATGCTGTCGAGGGTTACAACACGAACGCCAAGATGAAACCACCGCTCCGGTCGCAAGAAGATGTGGATGCCGTGATCCGAGGACTCCGCGATGGTACGGTGGACGCTATCGCCACCGACCATGCGCCCCACCACGCGAACCTCAAAATGTTAGAATTTGACCGGGCACCGTTCGGTATTACTGGCTTGGAAACCGCCGTTGGACTCGCGATGACCCGACTGAATCCTTCGCTCGAGCGACTTGTCGAGTTATTCTCGATCAACCCGCAACGGATCATGAGGGTTGAACCCTGGGGGCTCTACGCCGGATCCACGGCGGACGTGACGATCATCGACCCTGCCAGGGAATGGAAGTTTGACCTGGAATCGTCGCGGTCGCTCAGTCGGAATAGCCCGTTCGATGGCTGGACGTTCAAGGGTAAAGCCGTCGCGACGATCGTCGGTGGTAGCGTTGTTTATGAAGATCTATAGACGATATCTGATTGGTCTTATAGTGCTTCTGTTCCTGGAAGTCCCCACGGCGTTGGGACAGACGCCCACCGAACGCGTCGCCAGGATCCAGGCAGATGAAGGCTACCAGCGAGCGCTGGCGTTCATAGACGAAGACTACCCCCTGTTCGTCGAGGAACTAATTGAACTGACTGAGATTCCCGCTCCTCCGTTTATGGAGTCCGAACGCGGGACGGCTTACCTGGAGAAACTTCAGGAACTGGGACTGGAATCTTTGGAAATCGATGCCGTAGGCAACGTCATGGGCATCCGCCCCGGGGGTAACGGCCCCTTGCTCGCCGTAGCAGCTCACCTCGACACTGTCTTTCCCGAAGGCACCGATGTTCGTGTCCGGCGTGAGGGCACACGGCTATCGGCGCCGGGGATCGGCGACGACACGGCCGGATTGGCCGTGTTGCTGGCTGTAATCCGCGCGATGGACGCCGCCGGAATCCAAACCTCTGGAGACATTCTCTTTGTAGGTAACGTTGGCGAGGAAGGCCCGGGCGACCTCCGCGGCATAAAGAACCTTTTCCTCGAAGGACCGTACAGTGATCGGATCGATGGGTTCGTTTCCGTCGAAGGCGGGCGTCAGGTGGACATCACCAACGCCGCTCTCGGAAGTAAGCGATACCGTGTTACTTTCTCCGGACCCGGCGGACACAGTTACAACGCATTCGGACTGGTCAGTCCTGCATTCGCCATGGGCAACGCAATCCGGAAGCTGTCGGACCTCGAAGTCTCTGAGGACCCCAAGACAACGTACAACGTGGGGGTCATCGGGGGCGGCACCTCGGTCAACTCAATTCCTTTCGAATCGTGGATGGAAGTCGATATACGTTCTGAAGAGCGAGAACGACTCGCGAGCGTCTCAGAAACTTTCCTCGAATTAATGTACGAAGCTGTGGCTGAGGAAAACGCAGCACGATCCACGGGACAAGGCCCGATTGAACTCGACATCGAGATCATCGGAGATAGACCGTCGGGAGAAATTTCGTTAGACACGCCCCTGGTCGAAAACACTGCGGCCGCCTTCCGCGCTTTCGGAATCGAACCCACATACAGCCGCTCCAGTACCGACTCCAACATTCCGATCAGCCTGGGAATTCCCGCCGTCACGATCGACCGGGGAGGCATGGGCGGCCGCAGTCACTCACTGGACGAATGGGTGGATGTGGAAAAGCCGGGAACCGTCAAGGGCATCGGATTGGTCCTGACCACCATTCTTGCCATCACCGGTCTGGAAGAAACACGCTCTACAGACTAAGACCAAAGACAGCTCAACACGAAGTTAACGAAGGTATCGAAGAACCACGAAGGCTCTTTAGCCCGATGCTTATCCACTTCGTCACCTTCGTGTCTTCGTGTTAGAAATCCCCTCTTTTGCTTCTGAGGAAACGGCGAAGAAACTAGCCGACGACCAGGTTCAGAATTTTGTTCTTAACGTAGATCTTCTTCCGGATCTCTCTACCCTCCAGATGCCGGCTAACGACGGCGCTTTCCATCGCCGCGCCGACGACAACCGATTCTTCAGAATCGGCGTCAACGGTGACCTTGTCGCGCATCTTTCCGTTGATCTGAACAGCCACCGTAACGGTGTCGAACTTGGTCTGGGTTTCATCCCAGTCCGGCCAAGTCTGATTGAAAATCGATGGTTCGTGACCCATAGTCGCCCACAATTCCTCGGCGAAATGAGGCGCGAAGGGGGACATCAGAATCAAGAATACCTCGACAGTCTCACGATCCGGTGCGTCTCCGATCGCCAACACTTCGTTCAGAAACTCCATCATCGCACTGACAACCGTATTCAGACGAAACGCTTCAAGCCGCTCGGTGACCTTTTTGACCAGGATATGCCGCTGGGTCAGCATTTCTCGAGAAGGGATCTCCGACCATGCCCCGTTGTGGTCGAGAACCCAGTTCCAGGCACGTTTCAGGAAGCGATGGACTCCATCGATGCCACGGTCGCTCCATTCGGCGTCCATCTCGGGCGGACCGACAAAAAGCTCATATAGCCGAAGGGAGTCGCAGCCATGGCTTCGTACCAGATCGTCCGGGTTGACGACGTTGCCTTTAGATTTGGACATCTTCTCGACACGCCCACCTTTTCCCTTGCGGGTGATCATGCCCTGATTCAAGAGACGGACGAAGGGCTCTTCGAACTCGACCACGTCGATGTCGTAGAGGAACATCGTGAAAAAACGCGCATAGAGAAGGTGAAGGATGGCATGTTCGACTCCGCCAACATACATGTCGACCGGCAACCAAACTTTTCCAGATTCGCTCAATAGTTGGTCGTCGTCTCGGGGCGAGGTGTAGCGGAGGAAGTACCAGGACGACCCGGCCCACTGCGGCATGACGTCAGTATCACGACGGCCCTCCGCACCGCAAACCGGACACGGGACCCGCACCCATTCTTCCATGGCTGCCAGTGGCGACTCGCCCGTGCCCGTAGGTTCGTAACGGTCTACATCCGGCAGTCGAACCGGAAGATCGGCTTCGTCCACAGGAACTGGCCCACATTTGGTGCAGTGGATAATCGGAATGGGTTCACCCCAATAACGCTGGCGCGAGAATATCCAATCGCGCAGCCGGTATTGAACGGTTCCCTTTCCGAGCTGCTTGTCTTCGAGAAAAGCAACGACTGCCTTCCTTCCAGCGGTCGAGTCCATACCGCTGAACTCTCCAGACTGGATCATCTCTCCATCGCCGACGTAGGCAGCGTCGGAGACGCCTTCCTCGGATGCAATTACCTCGCGAATTTCCAAATCGAACTTCCTGGCGAACGCGTAATCCCGTTCGTCGTGAGCTGGAACTGCCATGATCGCCCCTGTTCCGTAACCCATGAGTACGTAGTCGGCGACCCATATGGGGATCTTCTCGCCGTTGACCGGGTTGAGAGCGTAGGAACCGGTGAACAGACCTGATTTCTCCTTCAACACCGTCGTCCGGTCGACGTCCGACTGAATTCGCGCCACTTCGACGTAAGCGGCGACTTCCTCCGCCCGGTCGGTGTCTGTCAGGGTAGGTACCAAGGGATGTTCCGGCGCCAGCACCATGTAGGTCGCGCCAAATAGCGTGTCGGGGCGGGTCGTAAATATGACCAATGGATGCTCGTTCCCGTCAGGATCCACGGCCGTAAACGTCGTTTCCGCACCTTCGGACTTACCAATCCAGTTCCGCTGCATCGTCTTGACCTTTTCGGGCCATTCCAGCGGTTCCAGACCATCCAGCAACCGGTCCGCATATTTCGTAATCCGCAGCATCCACTGCCGCATGTCCTTCTTCCCGACCAGCGTTCCACACCGATCACACTCACCGTTTACAACTTCTTCATTCGCGAGACCGGTCTTACAGCTGGGACACCAGTTAATAGGCATGGCGGCCTGGTAAGCCAGACCTTCTTTGAACATCTTGACGAAAATCCATTGTGTCCACTTGTAATAGTCCGGATCCGTCGTGTCGATCTCACGGCTCCAGTCGTACATGGGACTCATTTCGTTGAGCTGCCGCCTGAAGTTTTCGATGTTGCGGCGGGTGTTGATGGCCGGGTGGATGCCGTTCTTTATCGCGTCGTTTTCGGCAGGAAGACCGAACGCATCCCATCCCATGGGATGCAGAACGTTGAAACCTCGAAGAACCTTGTAACGAGACCATGCGTCCGGGAGGACATAGCTACGCCAGTGACCCACGTGGAGGCCCGCTCCCGACGTGTATGGGAACATGTCCAGACAGTAGTACTTGGGACGCGGATCGTCGTCGCGGGTCTCATAGAGATTCGTATCAACCCAGTATTGCCGCCATTTTTTTTCGACTTTCTCAAAGTCGTACGCAACTTCAGACATCGTTCCTCAGAAAAGGGGTCAGAGCCCTATTTCCCAAGATTCGCGCTACATTTATTCCAGTTAAAAAATGGGGAAATAGGGCTCTGACCCCATTTATTCCATGGTCATACGACTTCGAAGGGATGATCTAGGTTTTCCGGATCGTACAGGATGCGACGACAGCTCTCACACGCGATGATGTTGTCGTTTCTGCGAACTTCCTGAAAGACTTGCAGCCGCATGCGAACGTTACAAACATCACACGCTTCGTCACTGGCGGATGCCAGGGCGATTCCGCCCCGCGCTTTGCGCACTCTTTCGTAATGCGTGAGTATGTCCTCACTGACCTGTTTCTCCAAACTTGTCCGCTCTTCGATATAGGCCTCAAGCGTTGCCGTGTCCTTGAGGTTAATCTCTTCCAGGCTGACGCGATCGGTCTGGACAATCTTTTCGTCTTCGCGCAGAACAGACTCTGCAGCTTTTAAGTCCTCGGCCAGAGTCTCGGATACTTCCATCAGGGTAAGGGTCTGGTCTTCTTCCTTGCTGATCGCCTCCTGGCTGTAGTCGATCTCCTTGACCATCGCCTTGTATTCCTCGTTGGTCTTCACCGACATCAACTGCTCCCGGTACTTGGAGATCTTAGCTTCAAGGTCCGTGACTTTGGTTTCCAGTTCCTTGCGGCCGGACTGATTGTTCTTGATCGCGTCCTTAACCCTTTCCACCCCCGCAAGCGCATTGCTGAGCTTTTCGTCCAAAGCCTTGGACTTCGCGGGAAACGCGCCCGTCGTCGCACGCAGTTCCTGGATTGCCAAGTCAACGGCCTGCAATCGAATCAGTTTCTTAAGGTCAATATGCATTCATGCTTCGTGGACTGCGTAGGCTTCCTGGGAGGGTTCGTCGAGCAGAGCTTTCACGTGGAGATTAGGACCAGCACGTCTATTCGTCATAGTGCTCACCTCAAACAATTCCCCACAGTCGTGTCCCCGAAATGGGCCCAGTAGGACTCGAACCTACGACAACCCGGTTATGAGCCGGGGGCTCTAACCGACTGAGCTATGGGCCCGTGTACGCGGATTACACAGATTGATCGCCTCGCAATCCGTGTCAACATTCCATGTAATCCGCACAAACAATCTGACTAGTCCGCATTTTAGTCGCGTCCGGTACCATCGAGGAAGGCTCGCAGCCTCCGACTCCGGCTGGGATGCCGCAACTTTCTGAGCGCCTTGGCTTCGATCTGCCGAATCCGCTCGCGTGTCACGGCGAAGTTCTGTCCCACTTCTTCCAAGGTGTGCTCGGTACCGTCTTCCAGCCCGAACCGCATCTTGATCACCCGCTCTTCGCGCGGCGTGAGCGTGTTCAGAACCTGTTCGGTCATTTCCTTCAGGTTGACGTTGATGACGGCGTCGGATGGAGACACGACACCCCGGTCCTCGATGAAGTCACCTAAATGCGAATCTTCCTCTTCGCCGATTGGCGTCTCCAGGGAAATCGGTTCCTGGGCGATCTTTCGAACCTTCCGCACCTTGGATACGTCGATGTCCATCCGCTCGGCGATCTCTTCACTGGTCGGTTCCCTTCCCAGTTCCTGGACCAGCGCACGCGACGTCCGAATCAACTTGTTAATGGTCTCGATCATATGGACCGGAATCCGGATCGTTCTCGCCTGATCGGCAATGGCGCGGGTGATCGCCTGCCGGATCCACCACGTTGCATACGTCGAAAACTTATAGCCTCGCCGGTACTCGAACTTATCGACGGCTTTCATCAAACCGATGTTGCCTTCCTGAATCAGGTCCAGAAACTGTAAACCACGATTCGTGTACTTCTTGGCAATGGATACGACCAGCCTCAGATTGGCTTCGACGAGTTCCCGCTTTGCATTCTCCGCCTCGATCTGGCCGCGAACAACGGTCTGCAGGGTCCGCCGCACCTCCAGGACCGTCGTTTTGTTTTCTTCCTCGAAGGCTTTAAGTTTCTGCTTTACCGCACGGATTTCCTTCTGGACGTTCTTACGATAGTCCTTCTTCGTATGATCGGCCTTCCGTTGCAACCGGGCCAGCTCGCGTTCGAGCGGCCGGACTGTACCGACAGCTTCACGTATGAGGACAATCAAGGTTATCTTCTGATTTATCGAATAGGCCAAGCTCCGAACAAGAACGGACAACTTCACCCGATGCCGTCCGAGTTTCCACCGGGCCTTCCTGTGTTCTTTCGGCTTTCGCGATTTTGGAATGGAACCCAGCGTGTTCGTCCGACGATATCCCTTGCCGATCTTGACAATGGTTTCGACCGTTTCAGCGTGCTTCGCTTCTATTCTTTCCTCGGTAAGATCGTCCTCTTTGAACAGAATGATATCTTTGATGATGCTGGGGTCCTTCTTGAGCTCATCGCCCACGCTCATGATGTGTCGAATGACAATCGGTGAGCGCGACACAGCCTGGAGTACCCTCAACTGTCCCCGCTCTATCCTCTTCGCGATCTCCACTTCTCCGTCACGCGTCAGCAACGGCACCGTACCCATTTCCCGGAGATACATTCGAACCGGATCGTTGGTTTTCTCCAGGGCGCCTGGAGTCAGATCCAGTTCGACGGTGGCGGGTTTAGCCGCACCCTCCGCCTTCTTGTCGCGGGCGCTCTTGTCTGTAGCGAAAGACTGGTCTTCGGTCTCGACGACTTCGATTCCGACGTTACTGAAGGCAACGAACAGTTCCTCCAGGTCCTCGGCGGACGCGGTGACCTCAGGAGGAAGCATCCTGCTGACTTCGTCATAGAGCAGGTACCCCTTCTCCTTGCCCATGTCGATCAGCTTTTGTACTTCGTCGTACTTTTCTCCGATTTTCATGATCCTCCAGGTACTAATCGTCTAATTTATGAAGCATTTATGCGTGATCGCCGCACTCGGGAGAAAGCCTGGTTCCATGGTGAGTCACTTGGGCGCATTTCAACAAGTATTCAAAAATAGGCGCTGACGATTCATTTTCAAGAGTTTAAGTGCAATTATTCTTTAATTCCGACGAATTTATTGCTGCATGGCCTTGAGGCGTGATTTCTCCGTGACAATCGCCATTTGCCGCCGCACCAGCTCGGGTGGTGCCGCTCCAGACTTGTAAGCTTCCAGTTGCTCGCGAATCTCTCTCTCTGTTTTGACGAGATGATCTTGATAGAGTTGCCCCATCGAGACAACAGCGACTTCCGAGGAGATCTTTCCAAACGGCTCCATAGCAGCGGCCCGAACTTCCTGTTCGAGCTCCGCATCATCCAATCCATCAATAACCTGCTCAATATTCACACCGGGCGTCCGGATCAGCTTTTCGATGATGCGCCCCGCCCAAATACCCGAAAGAAACTCACCCCCCGCAAAGGGCTCAAGTGAGGCGGCAACCCCCGGATCCTGGAGCACAGCCTGAATGATCTGCTTTTCGGCCAGTGTCAGCTGCTGTTTCCGGGTGCTCGTTGCCTTCGGCGCGGTCGGCTTCCTTCCGGCCCTGAGCTGATCAATGATCAGGTCTGCCGGCAGGCCAAGCTTCTCGCTGACGGTACGTGTAATCTCGAGTTGAACGACGCGGTCAGAAATCGTCCTCACGTAGCCAAGAATCTCGCTAAGTACCTGAGATTTCACCTCTGGTCGGGAAAGATCTGCTTCAGCCTGGGCCCGGGCTATCAGGTATTCCCAAAAATATGGCGCCTGATCCAGTTGGCGACGATAGGCTTCGGGACCTTCCTTGCGGACAAAGTCATCGGGATCCATCCCCCCCGGCAGGGTGAGTATCCGAACCGTCAAGCCCCGTTCCAGCAGGAGCTGGATAGACCTCTTGGCCGCGTTCTGGCCCGCGGCGTCAGGGTCGTAGTTGACGATCACCTCCGAAACGTAGCGCGTCAATATCCCAACCTGCTGAGCGGTCAGACTCGTTCCGCAGGATGCGACTACATTTTCTATCCCGTTTTGATGCAGGCTCAGGCAGTCGAAATAACCTTCAACGACCACCATCCGGCCCGCTTTCCGTGCTTCGTTCTTGGCCAGATGCAGGCCGTATAGGACGAACGACTTCGAGTAGAGGGGAGATTCAGGCGAATTCAGATATTTTGGCTGTCCGTCTCCGATAATTCGCCCACCAAAAGCGATCACCTTGCCTCGCTCGTTCCAGATAGGAAACATCAGGCGCCGGCGAAACCGATCGTAAACCTCGCCACTGTCGTTGCTCTGAAAGAGGCCGGAACGCAATGGGTCCTTCGGATTCAGAGTCTTCAACAAGCCGTGCGTCGGTGCATAACCCAAAGCGAAACGCTCGATGAACTCGGGCTGAATGTCGCGATCCTTGAGAATCTGGCGGGCGCCTCGCGCCTCAGTGGTGCTCAGGCGGTCGGCGAAATACCCCCCGGCCCGAGCGTAAATCTCCAAGAGGCCTTCACGCTCTTTAGCTGAAGGATCATTGTGTGTGGAAACCTTAGGCAGGGGTATGCCGCACTTTTCGGCGACAATTCGGATAGATTCCGGGAAGGTGACTCCCTCGGTCAACATTACGAATTTAAAGACGTCTCCCCCGACACCACACCCAAAACAATGGAAGATTTGCTTTTCTCCATGAACGGAAAAGGAAGGCGTTTTCTCGGAATGAAAGGGACAAAGTCCTTTCAATGCCTTACCCGTCCCCTTCAGCGTCACGTAATCAGAAATCACGCGCACGATATCGGCGGACATGCGGATCGATTCAGCTAAATTGCTCATTTAGGGTGGCGGGCCGTCCGAAGCTTACGAGAAACAAACAATTTTACTATCGTCGGAGAAAATAGCAACATTAGTGTCCTCTCCGCGTGGGACGAGTGAGGACACTGCGGGGTAAGTCATTAAGAGCTGGGAATACACCTGGCGGGTTTTGACCCTTAACCTACAACTTCTTCCTCAGTCTTTCAGAGTCACAAGCGTCGCCCCACCACCGCCCTGGTTTTGGGGCGCAAGTTCGAAGCCCGACACGTTGGGATGCGATTCCAGGAACTCGGACACCGCACGCCTGAGAACCCCCATGCCAGATCCGTGGACGATGCGAACGCTCAAAAGTCCAGTCAGGAGGGCGTCGTCCAGAAACTTGTCCAGGCGAGAGATCGCCTCCTCAGCCCTACAGCCGATCAAGTTGATTTCGGTCGAATCCATCTGCTTTTCGGAAAAATCAAAATGAACATTCCGAGGCAACTCCAGAGGCGGAGCCACTGTCTCGACGTCGTTGAAAGGACGCCTTGTTTTCATGTTGCCGACGGTCACCTCAACCTCGGAGGCCATAACCTCAGAAACCAGACCCTCAACGCCCAACGAGAGTACACGCACCCGGGCACCGGCTCGAGGAGCTGGAGTGGCCGCTACGGAGGGCGCATCGACCGTCTCTGGCTCGACGGGCTGTTGAACACGACGGATTTGCGCACCCGCCCGCACCCGGGCCCGATCCAGCGTTTTGTCGAAGCGTTTTCTGGCCTCGCGTCCCGCAGCGTCGAGTTCTTTGGCGGCCGCATCGCGCAGCTCACCAACAATCGTGTCCAGGCGGGCTTCGATCCGATTTCTCTCCGCGCGACGTTCCTCTTCCAGGCGGCTGCGCATACCGGCCTTCCACTCCTCAAAATCATGCCGTTCGGCCTCGAGCGCCCGCTTCTCGCCTTCCAGGCTTTTCACCCGGTCCTGGAGTTCCCGAACGTAACGGGCCGCATCCAATTCGCTCCGGTCCAGCGAATTTCTCGCTCGTTCGATCAACTCGGACGGAAGGCGCAGCCGTTGGGCGATATCCAAACCGCTCGACTGTCCAGCCAGGCCATCGATCAATCGGTACGTCGGTTCCAGCGTGGCCTCGTTGAACTCCATTGCTGCATTCCGGACACCATCCGTCGTCTCAGCATACATTTTGAGTCTGTTGTAGTGGGTCGACGCGAGCGTGAGCGACCCGACGCCCCGAAAATGCTCGAGGACAGCAATAGCCAGCGCCGCGCCCTCGGTCGGTTCTGTGCTCGAACCGATTTCGTCGAGCAGGATCAAGGACCTTTCGGAGGCGGCGTCCACCATTGCCGAAACAGAAAGGACGTGAGCCGAAAACGTGCTGAGTTGGTTCGCAATCGACTGCTGATCACCAATATCTGCCAAAACGTGATCCAGGATGGGAAGATCGGCTTTCTCGGCTGGGACGGGAATCCCGGACTGGGCCATTAGGGACAACAATCCTATTGTTTTCAATACGATAGTCTTCCCGCCGGCATTCGGACCGCTGATAACCAGCACGCGTTCGTCAGCTTCCATCTCCAAGGTCAGTGGGACCGTCTCCCCGCCTTCGGACCGCAACCCTCGGTCCAGAATGGGGTGGCGAGCCGCGACGAGCCGAAGGGCACCATCGGAAAACTCAGGGCTTACGCAATCGAATTCCCGCCCCCAACAGGCAATGCCGAAAAGCACGTCCATTGCGGCCCTCAATCGAGCTGCGGCTCTCAAATCATCCGCGGAAGTCTGAATGCGATCCGTCAACTCGCCCAATATTCTTTGAACCTCGCGTGCCTCCTCTTCTGCTAAACGCACGATGTCGTTGTTCATCTCGAGCGTCTCGAGGGGCTCCATGAAGACGGTGGCGCCACTGGAAGACGTCGCGTGAACGATTCCGTCGACGCTGCCCCGCTGCTCGGTTCGGATCGGAATGACGTATCGCCCATTGCGCATCGTGACCAGTTCATCCTGGAGACGACCGGAAACTTCCTTGCTCTTCAAAATTGATTCCAGCTTGCGGTTCAATCGTCCGCGGGCTTTTTCCAGTTCGCGCCGAAGTCGCTTGAGCGTCGGGCTGTAGTCTTCGTTGATCTCTCCCCCACGAATGGCTCGACCCAGCAGGGAACGGAGGTCTTTGAGATCTGGGAAAGCCTGTCCCTTTTGAGCAAGCAAGGGGAAATCATGAGCGTCATCCTTCCATCGTGTGCGGAGGGACTCGGTTTCGGAGAGGAATTCGATAATGGCCTCAACTTCTTCGATGGCCAGGGTCACCCCGGCAAGACCGAGGCTATCCACTACGGAAGGCAGGAGGTCGATATCCCCAAACCCGAGACCGTGGTCACGCAGATACGCCATCGCTTCCCGATTCAGGGCATGCTGCGCCTGAAGCCTGTCCTTGTCCGTCGTCGGTTTGAGGCGCTCGAGTCGGTCCCGCCCTCCCGAACTGCGGACGTAGGGCCTCAAGAGTGTCTTGAGTCTGTCGTATTCGAGGGGTTCAAGCGAAAAGTCCATCGGAATCAATATCAAAGCCGATTGATCAAACTGGCGACGATGCCGGCTCCAAAGCCGTTGTCGATGTTGACCACGCTCACGTTTGCGGAACAGGAATTAAGCATTCCCAGCAACGCAGCCACGCCGCCAAAGCTTGCACCGTAACCGATGCTGGTGGGTACGGCGATCACCGGGACACCAACGAGTCCACCGACAACGCTGGGCAAGGCTCCTTCCATTCCGGCCACAACGATGAGGACACGGGCATCGGTCAATCGGTCCCGCCGGTCCAAGAGCCGATGCAAACCCGCAACCCCCACGTCATAAAGCGAATCGACCGTGTTACCCATCACCTCGAGAGTCACGACCGCTTCCTCAGCTACGGGGATATCGGAGGTGCCCGCCGAAAGAACCAGGACCGTTCCCTTCCCTTTCAACGACGCATCCTTGACTATCGAAATCGCTCCGGAACCGGAATGGAAGCGGGCATCCGGCGCCAGTTCCCGAACACGCTCGTAGGCCGAGGCACTGGACCGGGTCACCAGGACGTTGTGATCCCGATCCAGCATGACACGCACGATTTCAAGTACTTGCTCGTCGGTCTTTCCGGCCCCGAACACTACCTCGGGATAACCCTGCCGGACAGAGCGATGGTGGTCGACGTTTGCAAAATCCAGATCCTCGAAGGGCAGGTTCCGAAACCGGTCGACGGCGTCACCCACGGACAGTTCGCCCTTCCGATAACTCTCAAGAACACGTTTGATTTCTGCTTCGGTCATTGGAAGAAGTGATGAGCGACACGTGACGCGTCAGGAACAAGAATCCCGCGCGTCACTTGTCACTATACCCAAAAACTACTGGCGCTCCACACTGAGGTTTGGCTATGGTGAGGCTTTGGAGACAGCGCGCAGTGTGGCATAAGCTCAAGATAACACTCCAGATGATCACGTTCGAGCACACGGTGTTTGCGCTGCCGTTCGCGCTGATCGCCGCGCTCCTCGCCCAGAACGGTCTCCCCAGCGCCTGGCAGGTCTTCTGGATTGTTGCAGCGATGGTCGGCGCTCGAAGTGCGGCGATGACCTTCAACCGGATCGTAGACCTGGACTACGACAGGGCGAATCCCAGAACCCGGGAGCGAGCCCTGCCCTCAGGCCGGCTTTCGATGAGCTTTGCAGTAATTTTCACGGCGACCATGTCCGCGTTGTTCCTGATATCTGCTGGAATGTTGAATCGGCTCTGTCTTTACCTGTCGGTGCCAACGCTCCTCGTCCTGCTGGGCTATTCCTATACGAAGCGGTTTACCTTGCTCAGCCACTTTGTCCTCGGATTCGCGATCGGACTCGCGCCAGTGGGCGCATGGCTGGCCATCAGTGGGGAGATTGCACTCTCTCCGATACTGCTGGGGTTTACGGTCATGCTGTGGATCGCTGGATTCGATCTTATCTACTCCTGTCAGGACTCGGAGTTCGACCGTCAAAGCCGATTGTTTTCGATTCCCGCGCACTGGGGTAAGCACAGAGCGCTCGTTGTGTCCTCTCTCCTGCACGTCGCAACCGTGATCGTGCTGTTCGCAATCGCCTGGCTCAGCAACCTGGGTGCAGTCGCGTATGGCGGAATCGCGGTCGTTGCTGCGATACTGTATTGGGAACACACCATTGTTCGGCCCGATGATTTGAGCCGGATAAACGTTGCATTCTTTACCCTGAACGGATACGTCAGCCTGTTGCTGCTGGCGGCCTTCGCCATGGACATTCTGGTGTCCTGAGTCAGAGTCCAGACTGAGGTGGTCATGAAACAGTTCGCGTTTACGTGTTTGATGCTCTCGGCAACCCTCGCGTTGGGACTTCAGCGAGAACCCCTGGAGCAGTACCAGGCCCGTCGGCAGCAGCTGGCTGCGGAACTCGACGGCGCGATTGTCCTCTCTGCGGCCCCCGCTGAGGATCTTGTCCAGTATCAACAGGAAGACAATTTCTACTACCTCACAGGATTTAGGGAACCCGACTCCATTCTCTTACTCGATGCCACAAGCGACACGATGCGGGAGTTTCTTTTTATCCCTCCCCGGGATCTGGACGAAGAACGCTGGACCGGGGTCAAGCTGGGTCCGGGTTTCGAAGCGGCCGAGCAGACCGGAATTGGGGAGGTCGAAGAACTGGACGCGTTTGGAGATCGGCTCAAGGCCGTCCTCAAAATCACAAACACGGTTTATACATTGACCGATGAGGAGTCCGATCTCTCACGATTGCGTGAGGTCGCACCGAGAGCAAACTTCGAGGACATCCGATCTGCGATCGCCGCTATGCGCCAGGTCAAGGCTCCGACGGAAATCTCCTTACTGGAAAAAGCGATCGAGCTGACGATGAACGCGCATGAGGCGGCGGCCTCGATTATTCGGCCCGAGGTCATGGAATACGAGGTGGAAGCCATCATCGAATACGAGTTCCGGCAGGGTGGGGCCGAACGGCCGGCCTTCCCGTCAATCGTCGGTTCGGGCCCGTTCGCATCCATCCTCCACTACGACCGCAACGACCGGAGAATGCTTGACGGCGACCTCGTTGTGGTCGATATCGGTGCCGAGTATGGCGGCTACACGGCCGATGTTACGCGAACATACCCGGTCAACGGGAGGTTCACCGAGCGGCAGCGGGAGATATACCAGATTGTCCTGGATGCACAGAAAGCGGCTCTCGAAAAGGTGCGGCCTGGCGCACGGACAGGCGGCGCCGATGGCATCCATGCCGCGGCCCGGGAATATATCGAATCAAAGGGCTACGGCGATTACTTCATTCATGGCACCAGCCACCATATCGGACTCCACGTTCATGACGTCGGCGACACGCGCCGCGAATTGGAACCCAACATGGTTTTGACGGTCGAACCGGGGATTTATATTCCGGACGAAAACATCGGCATACGGATTGAAGACGACGTGGTCGTAACGGAAACCGGTTACCGTATGCTTTCAGACTTCCCGCGGGAAATCGATGAGATCGAAGCGTTAATGGCACCAGGCAGTGACGAGTGACAGGCAAAACAGTTAAGAGTTAAGAGTGAGAAGGGCACACCCGGACGATCTGACTGATAATTCATAACGTCTTCGGTCACTTACCACTCTCAACCCATCATTTTCAGGAAGTAATTCTATGATTCAATCGACCCAACTGCGCAACGGAAACATTATCCGCATAGACAACGACCTGTTTCGCGTCGTGGGCTTTCAGCACCTGACGCCGGGCAAGGGCCATGGCTTCATGCAAACCAAACTTAAAAACCTGCGATCTGGCGCGATCGTCGAACGCCGTTTCCGTTCTGACGACACAGTTGAGAGAGCGATCCTCGACAAACGCGAAATGGAGTACCTCTACAGCGAGGGGGATACGCATTTTTTCATGGACACCGAAACTTACGATCAGACCCACTTCATGTCTGACATCCTTGGCGACACCATGCAGTACCTGGTCGCTAACGCCAAGATCGAAGTCGAGTTCTACGAAGAAAAAGCCGTCGGCATCGCCCTCCCCGCGACTGTCGACCTCAAGGTCGTGGAAACCGAACCGGGCATGCGCACGGCGACGGTGAGCAACGTCCTCAAACCGGCTACCACGGAGACGGGTCTCGTTGTCGGGGTGCCCCACTTTATATCCGAGGGTGAGGTTGTCCGCGTCGACACCCAGGAAGGCAAGTACGTCGAACGGGTGAGGGAATAGGGGGGGGATCTGCTTTTTCCTATCGCAGACCAGTGAACTCAGTCAGACGTTCTCGATTTAAGATTTCGCTCGGTCGTTCAATCGGCCATCCTGGCCGAACGACCGGCGACCCTCTCCATCATCCTGATGGAGAGGCGTATTGGGGGATTAAGAGACCTTGATCCGGTTCTTATGAAGACCCGCAGCGTTCCTCGCTGCGGGTGGACCCAGAGGCGGAGCCGGAGCTTTCCAGAAAAAGCTGCGCAGCCGAGGCGTCTGAGTAAGAAAGATGATCTCCGAACTCCAAGAACTATCAAGCACCGAACTTCTGACCGAAGACGCTGAACTAAGCAGACATCATCTCCGCGATCAAGCCAAGCAGAACCTCCTCTTCGTCCCGGGACACCGTACGTAAATCCAGAAGAACGCGATCATCTTCGATCCGGACGATGACAGGCGGCTTGGTCCGCCGAAAGCGGTTTTCCATCTCCGTAGCAGAAATCTGCCCGGGAGACAGCGCGACACCCCAGGACGGGATTTCGACTCCCGGCACGGAGCCTCCACCGACGACAGACTTCAAGGATATCGGCGTAACGGCCGGATTGCCTGCCCGACGCGCCATGGCCTCAGACCGGTCGCGGAGTTCGGATTCATCGGCACCCAGCATGCCCAAGGCTGGGATGCCAGAGCTATCCCCTCTCAGGTGCATGAGCAAGACGATTTCCAAGACCGATAAGGTCAGCTTGTCGACACGGAGAGCCCGGAACAGTGGATTCTTGCGAATTCGATCGATCAGCGCATTCCTGCCTGCAACGATCCCGGCCTGGGGGCCACCCATCAGTTTGTCGCCGCTGAAGGAAACAACGTCCACGCCGGCGTCGATACTTTCTTTCGGAAGCGGCTCGTCGGTAATCGCGGCATTCGGCATATCAGCCAGGCAGCCACTGCCGATATCTTCATATGTCGGGATCTTCGAACTACGCCCCAGTTCCACAAAGTCTTTGAGCGAAGGCCGCTCTGTAAAACCAATGACTCTGAAATTGCTGGGATGGACTCGGAGCAGCAGTCGCGTTTCGGGACCGGTCCCCGCCGCATAGTCCTCGATTCGTGTCCGGTTGGTTGTCCCGATCTCGCGGAGACGGGCGCCGCTTTTGACCATCACTTCGGGAATTCTGAAGGAGCCCCCGATCTCCACGGCTTCACCGCGGGAGACCAGGACCTCACCGCCCTCGGCCAGAGAATTCAGCACCAGCAGAACGGCAGCAGCGTTGTTGTTGACCACAAGCGCCGCTTCCGATCCCAGCAGCTCGTTGATCAAACCGACGACGTGGCCGTCCCTCTTGCCGCGGGTTCCGTCCTCAAGATTGAACTCGAGATTGGAATAGCCCATCGACACGTCCCGCAGATGATCGATCGCGGCTACGGGCACCGGCGCCCTTCCAAGATTCGTGTGAAGAACGACTCCTGACGCGTTGATGACACGCGTGAGCGACGGTGTGAGAAAGCGCTCGATCCGGACGCACAGCTCTAAAGCAGCATCTCGGGTCAGCTCCTCCCTGGTAGCCTCCTGGGAGGCCTCAGAGTCCTCCGCTCGCAACCGGGCGCGCGTTTCCACCAGCACGGCATTCAATAGTCTGGAAACGAACGGTTGATCGAGGACGGGACCGAAATGGCTCAGTTCCTTGCGCTCCAGCACATCGTTAACCGGGGGAATTTTGCGCAGGGCCTTCATGACGGCCATTTCAGCATACCGAACCTTGATTTACAATTGGGGACCGGTCTTGGTACACCGCACGGAGAGAATCTCGCTGACAATCATGCTGCGTTCATCGATTATTTGCGTGTCCATTCTAGCGCTGCTGGCATTCGCACAGCCGGCCGTCGCCTGGCCCGACGCCGCCTATTCGGAAATTTTCAACAACGCGGCCGGCGTCCTGCCTCCGCCGCTGAAACAACTTCTGGAGGACATCGGATTCTCACCGAACCCCTCGTGCGCCACAACCCGTGTGGAGGGGGCTGTGGAGCAGGCGATCCAGGAGTTTTCCAGCCCCAACGGCAGTCTTCCACGCGCAATCAGCGCCATGAAGGATGCCGGTTGCGCGATCGCGGCATTGAATGATCCCGGGATGAATGCTCTGGTGGAATCACAGCAACAGAATTTCGCGCTAGTCTTCTACGGATGGCATCCCGTGATCGAAGCAGGCAACCTGGGGGAGTACCTGCGTGTCCGGAACGAAGAACGCCAGCGACTTCTAAACCGCTTCGGACGGAGTTCGGAACTTCCGAATCTGTCCGAAAACGTGGAACTGTCCCCGGAATTCGGCATGGCATCCATCGCCTTTTCCCACGCAGTCACTGATGTCGCTAACATATGGCTCTACGTTTGGACCTCCGTTAACGGCGCTTTGCAGTAGATAGACACACCACTAGTCCCAAAACAAGCGCATAACCAGTCCGCCGAGGCCCAGTTCGCGCCGATAGAATTCGAGGCATAGAATCCCGTTCCCGGATGGCCTGTTCCAGGTATCGAGTTTCTGTTGAATCTGTTTCAGTTCAGCCTCGCTGGTGTTGGACGGTTGACAGAAACCGGGACCTCGATCGCCCGGGCTCAGAGTCATGATCGGGTCAACATCGCAGAGGCTGACGCAACACATCCACCCCGCGGAACAAGACCGGCAACCACCGGTTCCAGGCCAGGATCCGGAACAGAATGCGCCGCCCGGTGCGCACGAGTTGGCACGGCACAAGCATGAAAGCGTTCAAGAAGGTTTTGAACTCCATGCGCAGCACGGTTTGCTTCTCAGCCTGATATTTTTGGCCCCAACGTCCGGTTTCGGGAAGCAGCAATGCAAACCACGCTTTCAGTGTCCAGGCCAGTGACGCGATCACCATGTAGGCCCAGTTGCTGGTCTGATCTCCGACCGGCATCCGCAACGCCTGAACGCCGTTCTTCAACTGCTCAATGAGATTCTCCTGATTGCACCGTTGATTGGCACGCATCACAATCTGGTCGGCCGGATCCGAACGGTTGGTAATGTAGAAGAAGTACCGGATGTCGTCAAACAACACCTGCTCTCCTTTGGCCACCGACAGATTCTTCCGCACCACGACGACACGGTAGTCCCGATCGCAGGCTCCGGGTCGATACCGAAACTCGGCCACATCCTCACCCTGCAAGCGGATATTGTCGAAACCGCGCTGCCGAACGATCTCTTCCTTCACGTTGTCGGGACGTTGGCGCGGTTCGGTCGCCACGTCGTATTTCGCGGGCCGTTCCAGGCGCTTCCACTGGCGCGGCTCCAGTTCATCGGCCCGGGCCTTCAGGTTCGCCATCGCGTCAATCCCGAATATGAAACCCACCTGCTGGTCGTCCCATCCGTCCAGATGCCGGGTCTGGCTGAAGTCCGTGTCCCCGCGCAGCAGGATCTGGCGAAACCCCGCATGCCGGCACAATGCGATGGCTTGGTCGAACCGGACCGCGGCTCCTTCATGCGACGGCCGGTTGCCGCTACGATTGACCAGATACAGCGGTTCGGCGGTGTTGGCCAGCGAGATCATCAGCGGGTGATATCCCCACGTCCCGTCGTAGGCCACGTCCATCCCTTGCTTGCATTCCCCCGTGGTTTCGGCCAGTGTCCCGTCCGCGTCCAACACCGCTTCTTCGAAAAACGCCGCCGGTTGCTGTCGCCAGACTCCGAGCCGGACTTGATTGGTTGCCTCCATCAGACACTCCACGTCGTCGGCCTCGAATCTCCGGCAGAAGTCTCCCGCCGTCGTCGGATCCGGAATCCGTTGCGCTCCCAGCGCATCCAGATACACCGCATCGTTGCGCCGCAGTTCGATGTCTTCCAGGCACGTTCCTCCGCTCAAGGCGTTGTAGGCGATGTTCAGCACGTGATCCGACTCGTGATACGGCAGGTGCCGCTTCAACACATGCACGCCCTTGTCGATGGCTTCGATCAGCCCGGTCCGCCGCGCCACCAGTTGCATCGTCCCGATACCACCAACCGATGTGCCCCGCGTCCGCTCTCCCATCTCGTACTGAATGTTGCTCGCCGAAAACATCGGCTCTACCTGATCCGTCCAATGCCGGTCCCCAAGCCGACGTTCGATTCGCCGCTTGCGGTTCCTCATGTTCTTGCGCGTATAATCGTTCATCTGAAATGCCTCCTTTTCCGAAGAATCTGTTCAAGGTTTTTTTCGCACGGAGAGGGGGCATTTCGGGTACTTCCGCTCTTATTGCACTATCATTTCCTCGTCAATCACCCTTGTTCAGGGTCTAGTGTGGTTTCTACGGCATCGGTATCCCCCGGAGGTTAGGTTTGAACTCAAGGACCAAGTACGCCATTCTCCTGGTTTCCTCTGTCATCGTCGTCTACGCGCTTATCGGTGGCATGATGGGGCGCGTCAGTGCCCAGGACGGCGCCTATCCTCAACTTTCCATATTCATGGAAGTGATCAACAGAATCCAGAACGACTATGTGGATGCCCCGAGCCTGTCGGACGCAATGGACGGAGCAATCCGGGGAATGGTCGAACGTGTCGATCCTCACGGTGGATATCTGTCCCCGGAAGGCGCGGATTTTTATAGGAATTACGATCCCTTCACATCGGCGGGAATCGGTGTACGCCTCTCCAAGAAGTTCGACTATCCCATCATCGTGGCAGCGGTGCCGGGCGGCCCTGCCGACCGCGCGGGCCTCGGATCCGGCGATACCATCGAGGGGATTGCCGGCGAATCTTTGCGGGAACACAATTTGATAGAAGTCCAGCAGTTGCTGACCGGGGAAGCGGGAACGATGGTCGATTTGACCGTTATCCGCCGCAGCCGGCCGGAGCCATCGGACCTCCGCCTGACTCGTGAAGTTGTGGCCCCGCCTCCGGTTCAAGCACGCATGCTGGACGGGAACATTGGTTATCTGAAAATAGCTCTGCTGGCGTCGGGAAAAGCGGCCGAAGCGCGCAACGAGATTGAACGGCTCTCCTCGGAAGGCGCGGAGCACTTTGTGCTGGATCTGCGAAACTCCGCCGGTGGAATCAGGGAGGAAGCTCTCGAGTTGGCTGACCTGTTCGTCGATTCGGGAAGCCTCGGTTACGTCGAAGGTCAGACCACCGAACGGGAGACCTTCTCCGCCGACGCGGCACGAACCGTATCCAGCCTCCCTCTGGTGGTCCTGATTAACGGAGGCACGGCTGAAGCCGCCGAGATCGCGGCAGCCGCCATCCGCGACAACGGACGCGGTGAACTCGTCGGCGTCCGAAGCTTCGGCCTGGGCTCCGTTCAGGAACTACTGCCGTTGGATGACGGTTTTGCTTTGCTGCTATCGGTGGCCAAGTATTACAGCCCTTCGGGCTCTGAGATACAGCAAACGGGTGTCCTTCCCACCGTCGAGGTGACGGCCGCGGCCGCCGTCGACCCGCTGACGCTTCCGGACGAGCCGGCCCAGGCCACGGATAGACAGCTCGACCGGGCTGTCGAGATTCTTCTCGGAGAGGCCGGAGAAGAAGCGGCGTAAAAAGCTTTGTTGGCCCGCTTTCACGACGTTTCCAAGTCGTATGGTTCCTTTGACGTTCTCCGGAGCGTCTCTTTCGAAATTCATCCCGGAAACAAAGTCGGACTGATCGGTGCCAACGGCTCCGGCAAGACCACTCTGCTCGGCCTCATCCAAACTCCCGACAACACAGACAGCGGCACCGTCACTACCGGCTCGGGCGTTCGAATTGGCCGCCTGGATCAGCTTCCCGACTTCGGCACCGCAACGGTTCTGGATGAGGCCTTGTCTTCTTTTGCGGATCTTCAGAAGGGAGAACGGCAACTTCGGGAAATGGAAGCAGCGATGGCCGCAGATAGCGATCCGGATCTACTGTCCCGCTATTCCAAAATCCAGGAGGACTTCGAATTCCGTGGTGGCTACAGTTATCGAGCACGAACCGAGGGGGCACTCTTCGGTGTAGGTTTCACGCGGAATCAGTTCGATCAACCCGCGAACCTGCTTTCGGGCGGCGAGCAAAACCGGCTTGCCCTGGCGCGATTGCTCCTGGGGGAGACCGATCTTCTCCTGCTGGACGAACCGACCAACCACCTGGACATCCGATCTATAGAGTGGCTGGAACGCTATCTCAGGGAAACCGATAAATCGCTGTTGATCGTGTCACACGACCGATTCTTCCTGGATCGCATCGTCGGCCGGGTCCTCGAACTCGACAACGGCCAGCTCTATAGCTACACGGGCAACTATTCCGCATACGTCAGACAGCGCAATCTTCGACTCGAGCTCCAGGAAAAGGAGTGGAAGCGGCAACAGGAGTGGATCAAGAAGACTCAGGATTACATCCAGCGCAACATCGCGGGTCAGAAGACCAAGCAGGCGCAGTCACGCCGGAGGGCACTCGCCCGGATTCAAACCGTCACAAAACCTCCGTCTCCTGGAAACAGAGTTCGTTTTCGCTTCATGTCCTCGACAAAAACCGGACGTTACCTCTTGCGCACACGCGCACTGGGAATCGGATACCCAACAAGAGGGGTCATTGAGAACGTGACTATCGATGTCGAAAAAGGTCAGCGGTGGGCGCTGGTGGGGCCGAACGGTTCGGGCAAGACAACGTTATTGCGTTCCCTGATCGGCCGTCTCGCTCCGATTTCCGGGGAATTGAATTGGGACAATCGTCTGGAAGTAGGCTATTACGATCAGCAACTTGAAGACCTCGACCCTGGTTCAAGCGTTCTGGATGAAATCCGCTCCCTGGATTCACAACCCAGCGACGGCGAACTTCGCGCATTCCTGGCTCAATTTCTGTTTCGCGGGGAGGATGTGTTCAAAGAGGTCGCCACCCTCAGTGGCGGCGAGCGATCTAAATTGGCCCTGGCCAAAATCATATATGCGTCTCCCCCCCTTCTTGCACTGGACGAACCAACGAACCACCTGGACATCGCTTCGTGCGAAGCCCTGGAACCGGCCTTAGGCACCTATCCGGGAACGATACTGTTCATTACACACGACCGGCGGCTGGTCGAGCGCATCGCGACTCACATCCTCTACGTAGGCGACCAGCGCGTCCGTTTGTTCGACCGGTTTCAGGCTTTCGAAGAGTGGTTGGAAGAAGATGTGGCCGCATCCTCTTCAAAAACTGTGCAAAACCAAGGCCGGCCCAAAGACCGGAACCTCAAGAACCCGCCGACACCGCAGTTGAGCAAGAACCGGCGCGAACAACTGGAGAAAGAAGTACAGCGCCTGGAAACGAAAATCGGGGAGAGCGAGAGCGAAATCCACAAGATGGAATCGCTATTCCAGGATTCCCCGAAAGATCTCGAATGGGACAGCGCGAACCGGCGTTATGCGCAACTCAAAGTCCAGGTTGAAGGGCTTTATCAAGAATTGGCGCACAAGGCGGCATTGCTGGATTAGCCGCGGCGCTGCTGGATTAGCCGCGGCGCTATTAGACTAGCCGCGGCGCTATTGGACCAGCCGCTAATGTAGCTTTCGACTTGCGCGACAGGAAACTGCTGATCCGCGATGACAGCCTTCACGAGATCACCTATCGAAGCAAATCCAACAACGCGACCCGCGTCGGCTCCCACCAGTTGCAGGGACCTGGGCGGAGTACTCAAGCTGGATTCGTGATATCAGCCGCACCGTTTCGCCACAATCTGAAGCCGCAACACTCTGCCCTCGAGCGACGCCCTCTTTGATCGATCCTGAGATTATGGGCTAGAATGTAGAGTTCCAAACCCACTCTGATTACTGTCCGAGGAACGTTTGACACCGGCATGTCGATTAAATCCATTCGTATCCGCGGAGCCCGGCAACATAACCTGAAGAACGTCAACGTGGAGATCCCACGCAACGCTTTGACGGTGGTCACGGGTTTAAGCGGTTCGGGAAAGTCGAGCCTGGCGTTCGATACGGTCTACGCGGAAGGCCAGAGACGCTACGTAGAATCGCTATCGGCTTACGCACGTCAATTTCTGGACCGATTGGAACCGCCTGATGTCGACTCGATCGAGGGACTGTCGCCAGCCATCTCCATCGAACAGAAGGGTTCCTCACGCAGCCCCCGCTCCACTGTCGGAACGGTTACTGAAATTTACGATTACCTCCGGCTTCTGTTCGCCTCGATCGGCACACCGCATTGTCCGGAGTGCGGCAAGGCGATCTCCCGGCAAAGCCCCGACCAGATCGTACGCAGTCTCAAGGACCTGCCTGAAGGTGAACGCGTTATGGTGCTGGCTCCCATCGTCCGCGGCCGAAAAGGCGAGTTCAAGGTTCAGTTGGCATCCATGGCAAAGGCGGGCTACGTCCGTGCTCGAATCGACGGCACGCTGCACAACCTGGATGAACCGATCGAACTGAACCGCCGGAAGAACCACACGATCGAAATCGTCGTCGATCGCCTCATGATCAAGGCAGGAATCGAAAAACGACTCCAGACTTCAATCGAACGGGCCATCAAGCTCGCAGGCGGCATCGTCCAGATTGCGATCGTGGGGGGAGACGAGCAACTCTATTCGGAATCCATGGCGTGCGTGGATTGTGGCGTCAACATGCCCGCGATCGAACCCCGGACCTTCTCGTTCAACAGCGTTTACGGCGCATGCCCGAAGTGCAATGGGCTGGGCGTCCGTTTCGACTTCGATCCCGGACGCATACTGCCGGATTCCTCCCAATCGATTCTGAATGGAGGGCTTAGCTTGAACGGTTGGTTCGAGGACGAAATTGAAACGACGCTGAAGAAAATCGCCAAATCCTTCCGCACCGATCTCGACGTCCCCTTTGACAATCTGCCTGCCAAAGTACGGCAGGCAGTCTTCCACGGTGTTCACGGTCGCGGCAAGAAACTCGAAGGAGTGATCGACGTACTCAACCGCCTCTATGACGACGACGTAGAGCTCAGCGAGTATATGGCGACCAACCCATGTAGCGATTGTTCGGGATCCCGGCTCAGAGCGGAAAGCCTGGCAGTGACCGTCGGCGGTGAAACGATTGCTGCGATTACGGCTCTACCGATCGCCGAAACGCTGGGTTTCTTCAAAGGTCTGAAACTCGGTCCCCGGGAAACACTGATTGCAGGACGCATCATTCGGGAAATTCTGGAGCGATTGGAGTTTTTGACTGGCGTCGGCCTGGATTATCTCAGCCTCGAACGGTCCGCTAATACGCTTTCCGGGGGCGAGAGCCAGCGAATACGCCTCGCAACCCAGATTGGTTCCAGACTCCGCGGAGTGCTCTATGTGTTGGACGAACCCTCCATCGGGCTTCACCACCGTGACAACGATCGCCTGCTGGGAACATTGGAACGGCTCCGTGACCTGGGCAACACGGTGATCGTCGTGGAACACGATGAAGACACCATACGACGCGCAGACTACGTTGTGGATCTGGGACCTGGCGCGGGAACACATGGGGGTGAAATCGTTACGGTCGGGACTCCCGATGAAGTCGCCAACTCTCCTGACAGTCACACGGGTCAGTACCTGTCACATCGCAAGACGATTCCACTTCCCGAAACCCGGCGCAAGGCTTCACGAAAAGTCTTGAAGGTCCGCGGTGGCGCTGAGCACAACCTCAAGCACATCGACGTATCCTTTCCCATCGGCCTGATGACCGTTGTCACCGGAGTGTCGGGCTCAGGCAAATCGACCCTGGTGAACAATATTCTCTACCGGGCTCTGGCTCGCAAGCTGTACCGGGCTCTGGACGAACCCGGCGCCCATCGTGACATCCACGGCATCAATCACATCGATAAAGTCGTCGAAATTGATCAATCGCCTATCGGACGGACTCCGCGATCCAATCCGGCAACCTATACGGGCATGTTCACGCCAATCCGGGACCTGTACTCCATGATGCCCGAATCGCGAGCTCGCGGTTACAAGGCGGGCCGCTTCAGTTTCAACGTCAAAGGGGGACGCTGTGAGGCCTGCCGAGGCGACGGTCTGCGCAAGATCGAAATGAGCTTTCTACCCAACGTTTATGTTCCATGCGACGTGTGCCGGGGAAAACGTTACAACTCCGAAACCCTGGCTATTCGATATCGCGGCATGTCGATTGCCGATCTCTTGAGTGCGACGGTCGAACAAGCGTTGGGCGTTCTCGAAAACATCCCTCAGGTACGGGCGAAGCTTCAGACGCTCGTCGATGTGGGTCTCGGCTACATCCATTTGGGGCAATCAGCAACGACGCTTTCCGGAGGCGAAGCCCAACGGATCAAGCTGGCGAAAGAACTCAGCCGCCGCGCGACCGGAAAGACCCTCTACATTCTGGACGAACCTACGACAGGACTTCATTTCGACGACGTCCGCAAACTTCTGGACGTGCTGAAGCGGTTGACAGAGTTCGGAAACACGGTGATCATAATCGAGCATCACCTCGATGTAATCAAGACCGCAGATTGGATCATAGACCTGGGACCGGAAGGCGGAGAACGAGGAGGTCGCGTCGTGGCAGAGGGAACTCCGGAACAGGTGGCGAACTCTAAAGACTCCTACACGGGCGAAGCTCTTGCCGCACTTCTTTCGAACTCGCGCCCCAGCTCCCGCAGGAAAAAACGGTGAAAGACGCCCGAGAGGCTCTCCTTCGGTTCGTCGCTGACAGCCATGACGTCGGGTCGCGGTTCTTTAACGATTATGGGACGCAAATCGTAGAAACCGCCGACCACATCGCGGCCCGATTGCGCGACGGCGGTAAGGTCCTTTTGTTCGGTAACGGTGGCAGCGCTGCGGACGCGCAGCACCTGGCAGCCGAGTTCGTCGGTCGATTCATTCCTGACCGGGCGGCACTGCCCGCGATTTCCCTTGCAACCGACACCTCGATACTCACTGCGATCGGCAATGATTATGGCTACGACTGCGTCTTTGCACGCCAGATCGAAGCACTCGCGAATGACGGTGACGTCGTAATCGCGATCTCCACAAGCGGCAATTCACCCAATGTGCTGCGGGGCCTCAACGCAGCACGGGAGCGTGGGCTCTACACGCTCGGTTTCACGGGTGAATCCGGCGGGAAGATGCTCGACTGTGTAGACGTCCTGTTCCGCGTGCCTTCCAACGTCACTCCCCGGATTCAGGAAACCCACATTCTTCTCGGCCACGTTTTGTGCGAACTGGTAGACCGGGACCTCTTTCCCGAGGCCTACGATGACTGAGTCCCGATATTCGCTTCGCCCTCTGACATTCGACGATATCTCGACCTATCCCCTGGGTGACCGCAAGAGCAAGGTCAACACGGCACTCTTTGGTGAACCCGCCGAGCGAAACGATACCGTTGGAGCATTCGTCGAAAAGCTTCCTAAGATCCTTGCCGCTAGCGACCTACGGCGGCTCATCAAAGCACTATCTGACGCACGCGCAGGGGGAAAGAGCCTGATCTGGGGCATGGGCGGACATGTCGTCAAGTGCGGCTTGGGTCCGATATTGATCGACATGATGCGGGAGGGATTCGTGACCGGGATTGCTATGAATGGCGCCGCGGTGATTCACGATTTCGAAGTGGCCCTGCTCGGGTCGACCTCTGAAGAAGTCGAAAACGAAATAGGAAGCGGCCGCTTCGGAATGGCCAGGGAAACTGGCGAGTATCTGAACACAGCGGTCAACGACGGCGCCTCCGAGGGAATTGGTATCGGAGAAAGCGTCGGTCGCTACGTCTCAGCTATAGATCACGGCGTCCGGTTCGACCATTCTGACGCGAGCATCCTCGCCCAGGCCTACACGCTCGGAATACCAGTCACCGTACATCTGGCGATCGGGACCGATATCACTCACGTCCACCCCTCGGCCTCAGGCGAAAACATGGGCAGGGCGACCATGCACGATTTCAAACTGCTGTGCGCCATGGTGAAAACGCTTGCCGGGGGCGTCTACGTCAACCTCGGTTCCGCCGTGATTCTGCCGGAAGTGTTCCTTAAAGCCGTATCGGTCGTCCGAAATCTCGGCACTCCATTAAGCGATATAACGACAGCGAACCTGGACTTCATTCAGCACTACAGGCCGACGCAGAATGTGCTGAAACGGCCGACTCAGGATGGCGGCCAGTGGATAGCATTGACCGGCCACCATGAAATCATGCTTCCCTTGATCGCCGCGGCCTTGAAGCAATCGGCTCCGACACCATGAACGACGAACCGCAGAGTTACGAACCGCGGACACAACGCCCCCTGAAGTTTGATGAAGAAAACGGTGGCAAGTGGCGAGGCCGGGACATGGTTTACTTCGGATTCGCTTTCATCGCGTTGAACACCTTCGCGCCGGGCCTCGTCAATCTACTTCCATTCCGGGGCGAGAGCGCCAACGCCTTTCGTGCTCTTGTCGGAACGATAATCGTCGAACTGACCTTAATCGGTCTCATATATGCGCTCGCCCGCTACGAACATGGGCTGTCGTTTCTGGAAGAAATGCGCTGGTCGCATGACTACAAGGTCCGTAACGGCACGCTTTTGACGCTGGGGATGGGACTGGCGTTTTCAGTCATGATCGTATCTTCCGTATTCCCCCCAACGAGCCCGCCGATCGAACAGCTCCTCAGCACTCGGGAAGCGATCGCAATTTTCGCGATATTCGGTATCGTGTTTGCGCCTTTCCTGGAAGAGTTGCTCTTTCGCGGTTTCCTATTTCGCGTCCTCGAACAAACCGCGGGAGTTTCCGTTGCGATCCGGGTGACCGCTGTGCTGTTTGCTCTGTTGCATGTACCGCAACTGTGGGGGAGCTGGGCCGGCATGCTCTTAATTTTTGCGGTTGGATTTATTCTCTCGACCCTGCGTGCCCGCACAGGGTCCTTGATTCCCACGGTCATCGTCCACACGGCTTATAACGCCATGCTGTTCCTTGCCTTCGCTGTAGGTTCGCTTGCTGAGGGATCTATTTGATGGACTCACCGTCCAATCACTCAGACAAACTCGCCCAACTGAGGGCACAACTGGGGGAACTGGACGTCGAGATCCTGGCACTCGTCGCCCGCCGACAGACCATAGTTACCGAGATCGGACACTCAAAGGGCTCGCTGGGAATACCGACACGCGATTATGGTCAGGAAAGAGACGTCATCCAGAGAGCGAGAGAGAAGGCCGAAACGATGGGTCTGACCCCCAACCTCGCCGAAGAGTTGATGCTCTTGCTGATTCGAGCGTCCCTTGCCGCTCAGGAACGGGACCGGGTTCAAGAATGGGGTGGCGGTAACGGACGAAAGGTGCTGCTCATCGGCGGAGCGGGCAAAATGGGAATCTGGCTCGCACGCTTTCTCGCGTCACAGAACTTCGATGTCGAAATCGCGGATCCCACTGAAGCGGCAGGCGACTTCCCTCAAATTCCGAACTGGGAGGATTCGCCACTGGACCAGGACATCATCATTGTGGCTACCCCCCTCCGATTGTCCAATAAGATCCTCGAAGAACTCGCGAGACGAAAACCCAAAGGCATCGTGTTCGATATCGGATCGCTCAAAACACCGGTGCGGCCAGGACTCAACGCTCTCATCGACGCCGGCGTCGCTGTGACTTCCGTCCATCCGATGTTCGGGCCCAACACCGAAATGTTGTCAGGACGTCATGTGATCTTTGTCGATGTCGGTGCGCCGGAAGCGACGCGCCAGGCCCGCGATCTGTTCGCATCGACGATGGTTGCCCAGGTCGAGATGGACCTGGAATCCCACGACAGGCTGATTGCCTACATACTGGGCCTCTCACACGCGCTCAACATCGCATTCTTCACAGCGCTGGCTGAGAGTGGAGAAGACGCGCCGCGACTGGCACAACTATCGAGTACGACCTTCGATGCACAACTGGAGGTGGCGCGCCTCGTCGCGGGCGACAACCCGCAGATGTATTACGAGATCCAGTCACTCAACGACTATGGAACTGAGGCCCTGTCGGCATTGCGCGATGCCGTCGAGCGGATTCAGTCTGTCGTCGGTGAGGGCGACCTCGAGGCATTCGTGTCGATGATGCAGCGTGGGAAGGACTATCTCGCCGGTGTCGGACAAACGCCCGATACGGGGACTTAAATACAGGAATTAGTCACTTATTGCGCAACCAGTGTTCGAGACTAAACAGTTTCGTCCGGCTCCCATCATGTTATTCCACTGACGCCTCGGCTATTGCCTCGTTGTCCACCCGCGTCGCCGAGCCGACGCGGGTCATTCTAAGACCTGCTTCAACATTCCCGCGATCCCTATAGGCCTCGCCATCAGGATGATGGCGAGGGTCGCCGGTGCAGAAGGGGGACGGACACTTCAGTCGAAATGCACTCACCAGGCTTCAATGTCGCATGAAGTGTCCGTCCCCCTTCCGGATCAACGACCGAGCGAAATCCCCCTCGGCGCCCCTAGTGGCCTGTAACCATTGAATCGGGAGTAATTCTTCGAGTGGGATCAAAGTACTTCCACTTCACGGGTTTGGGCTTCTTGTTGTACTGACGGATGTAGCGCATGAGTTTTCGTTTGAGGTCGGCTACGGAAGTAAATACACCGCGGGCGATCACATCGCGTTCGATCTTGGCAAACCACAGTTCGACTTGATTCAGCCAGGAAGAATACGTTGGGGTGAAGTGCAGATGAACGTTGGTGTTCGCGGCCAAGAATGCATCAACGCTCTTGGTCTTGTGGGCCGAGAGGTTATCGGCAATCACGTGAATCTCTTTCCCTTTGGATTGGTTCGCCACGATGTCGGTGAGAAAGGCGACGAACTCTGCCGAGGTGTGACGTTGAGCGGTTTTGCCCAACACCTCTCCGGTTCGGGTATTGAAGGCTGCGTAGAGCGACAGCGTCCCATGACGAAAGTACTCAAAGCCGTGCCGTTCGGCACGCCCCGGCGACAACGGGAGGACCGGATCCTTGCGGTCCAGCGCTTGGATCGCAGTCTTTTCATCCACGCTGAATACCGCAGCATGCTGCGGCGGATTCAAATACAGCCCGATCACATCCGCGGCCTTGGCCTCGAAGTCCGGATCGTTCGACATCAGATAGCCTTCGAGTCGGTGCGGCTTGATGCCGTGCTTGGCCCAGATGCGAGCAACCGTCATGTGCGAAATGCCGCCCAACTCGGCTGCCAATTTACGCGAGGACCAATGAGTCGATCCGTCGGCGGGTTTGTGTTTCGTAGTTCTCGCCAGCACGCGCGCCTCAATCCGATCCGTCACCTTGTAGCGCTCGCGCCCGGCGTGGCGCGCAAACAACCCCGCAAGCCGATCCGAAGTAAATCGCTTGCTCCACCGCGCAATATAGCTGTCGCTGCAGTCGAGTTTCGCTCGAATCTCGGCCCAAGTGAATCCATCGGCCAGCAACAGAATCAAACGCGCATGTCGTGCCGAGTCAGCACGACCGTTTCTTGTACCCGATTGCCGGTGAAGTTCCATACGCTCGCTTCTAGTCAGTTTCATCATGCCCTCGTCAGACATGATACTACCGATTCATATGTTACAGTACACTAGTAATTGAAACGCAACCCAGCAATTGCCCAGGCACCCGGTGTTGGAAATCCACCCTCGTAATATTCGTTGTTGAAAACATTCTCAATCTTCGTATAGACCTCCACGGAACGTTCCAGTTGCAGCGGCAGGCTATACCTGAGGACGAGATCGGCTTTTATGGGTCCGTCAAAAACGAGGCGGCGGCTCTGGGCGCCAAACGGGGACAGAGTGTAGTCGCTGACCGTAAACAGGTCGAATGTCACGTTCACGCGGTCAGCGATCCACTGGGTCGCTGTCAGGGTGAAGGTGTGATCCGACACCCCGAGTGTTCTGAAGTAATTCGTACCCCCGATCGTGGGCGTGTTCGAATCGGAATTCGTGTAGGTGTAGGACATTCGAACGTTCGTATCCTGGGTCGGCGACACCTGGCCACTCAACTCAACGCCGCGAGCAATGCCACCTCCAGTGTTGCGATATCCACCAAAGCGCCCGAACGGATCATTCGCTGGAAAGTTCGCGAAATCGAAAAGGATAGTCTCCTGAAGGTTAGTGTAGAAAACTGTTCCGCTCAACTGGACCTTGGAATTGAAAAACCATTGATCCAGGCCGCCGTCGACAGCTATCGAGCGTTCTGGACTCAGGCGAGGGTCACCCCAGTAACTGAAAGAACCCGCGAAAAATGATGATCCCAGCCTTTCGTAGGCCGATGGCGCCCGATAACTGCTGCCCACATGCGCGCGAAACTTCGTCTCGGTTCCGCGGAAAAAGTATGCCAAAGCGCCATCACCCGTATATGCGTTGCGCGGAGATCCCAGGGAAACGCCCTCGTAGGGGCTTGGCGTTCCAGAAAAAGCCGGCGTCTTAACGTCGAAGAGCTGGACGCGTCCAGAGAGTCCCAGCTGCAGTTGCCCATCCATGAGTTGAATTTGATCCTGGGCGAACACCGCATTGCTTGTCTGCTCCACGTCGCTCGTACCTGATTCTCCAAAACTGAGATCCGAGGAGTGGAAGCGTTCGTTTTCGAATTCGTAACCGAGGGTAACGAAGTTGTGGTTGCCGATCCTGTGATCCGTTCGTGCTTGAAACGTGTCGATACGACCGTCACTTGAAGTATCGAAGGGAGACTCCGCGAAAGACACAACTCCCGGACCGTCGGGGCCGAAAGAGAACTTGCGATTCGTGTCCACTCCCTGATAGGAGACGCGATATGAGCTATCGGCAGTCAACTGGTGTTCGAAAGTAATTGCGCCATTGAGAAAGCTAGAATCCCTCCGGTCGTCGGGATCCGTCTGGCCTGGAACAAAGGTCGCATTTCCCACGCTGTAGGGCGAACCACTGTCCGCGAGATCCAACTGCTTCACGTCGAGCGCAATCGCAGGCACCGCACCGGTCGTTGGGAAGTTGGCTTGTACATCGGCGTTAAACAACGGGCTGTTGCTCAGCTGCACCCTCGCGTCGGACCACCACAGCCGCCCGGTCAGGGAAATTTCGGGTGTGAAGCTATAGGTTACCGATCCCTGCGCACTCGTATTTCGGTAAGGGCTCTTGCCGCGAATGCCGTTGCTGACGTTCAGGTAGGAAAGCGTACCGCTATAACTGAGCCGGTCGCCATCAAGGCCACCGCTGATACTGGCCACGGCGCGGAACAGCCCCAAGCCGCCGCCTTCTGCCATGAACTGTCCGTGGGGACGACCACTGCCTTTACGTGAAATGACGTTGATCGTACCTGCGAGGGCATTGGATCCGTAAAGCGAAGACCCGGAACCGCGGAGAAACTCGATTCGTTCTGTATCAACGATCGCGAGATCCGCAAGAAACCCCGTTGCATCGCCCTGGGTACCGGCAGCATCGCGAAAACGCATTCCATCAATTAGGACTGCTGTGTCCTGATTGCGCAGACCGCGGGTTTTGATGGTCGTAAAGCTTCCTGGGCCTCCCAATTGCTGGACACGCACACCCGGCAGATTTCGAACGACCTCGGCTAAGGAAAACTCGCCGCGCAGAGCGATCTCTTCTGAATCGACAACATCGACAGCCTTGGCAATCTCCTGGACCGACAGCGGTGTGCCCGATGCCGTCACGAGGACTTCGACGCTTGTGGCCGATATTGCCAGCGCAACATCGAAAGTCACATCGCCGTTGACCGAGATATCCTCAGACGCGCCTAGCGTAGCTTGAGAGGCATCCGCCTCGAGCAAGTAATCGCCTGTAGAAATACCGTCGAACATGTATGTGCCGTCGGAGGCACTGAGTGCTTGATGGAATACTCCAGTGTTCCGGTTGAACAATCGAACGCTCGTGTTTGGAACTGCCCGTCCGTCGGGATCCAGAACGACTCCGCTCAGGCTGTCCGCCCAACTGGAAGCGGGCAAAGCGAGAACGAGGGTGAGAACAATTAGAGATACTCTCCAGATCTTGTACAGCTCCGTCATACAGTCTCCTTGGTTCCTGAGAATCACCTCAAGAAATTTCCTCTCATGAGTGATAACTCATTATATTCGTCGAGCATAATCGACCCATGCGGACTCTTTGACTGAAGAGTTTCTGAACTCTTCTTCAGAGTCTGAGACATCGATCACACCCCGGCCTCAATGTATTCCCTGACAAAAACGTCGTGCACGACATGGTCCCCAAACCAGTCGGCCAGGCGGTCGTACTGCAACTGTTTTCCACCTTGAAAGTCAGGCAGCCTATGCCCCAACAACTCCTCGAGAACACGCTGGTTCTCAAAGGCACCATGGAGGTAGGTGCCGATCACCTGCCCACGACGCATGCCATCGCGGGTCCCGTCTTCGAGCACGGCAAAGGGTTCGCTTCCGTCTCCTTCAATTGACGTGACACCCATGTGGATTTCATATGCTTCAAAGGAAAGCCCCGAAGGCGTTCGGGCCCCAACCGTTCGCGTCGTCTTTTCCCGGTCGAGCCGTGTCGTCACTGGAAGAAATCCGAGGCCTTCGGTCGATCCGACATTGGATTCCAAACCGTCGGGATCGTGTATCGTTTTACCCATCATCTGAAATCCACCACACACGCCTACGATTCGGCTCCCATGGTTCATCTGGTCCGATAGCCAGCTATCCAATCCGCGAGCACGCAACCATGCCATGTCTTCGATCGGGGATTTCGTGCCGGGAAGAAAGACGACGTCAAAGACTTCCTCGACAGGTTCCGAAAGGAACACCGCGTCGGGCATCCGTCTAAAGTCAGTAAAATTCGAGATATGGGGAAATCGCAGGACGGCGACGCGCGAACCTGAACCATTGGGCGCGCCCGATTGATTGCCCGCCGCGTCCGGCCTTTCTTCGAGGCTGACGCTGTCCTCTTCATCCAGATAAACATCTTCGAGAAATGGAAATACTCCCAGGCAGGGCCGGGCGCTTTTCTCCTCAAGAATACGGATACCGTCTTCAAAGTACGCGCGATCTCCGCGAAATCGATTTACGAGGAAGGAGCGGACTAAGGAAGCCTCCGCATCGTCGAGAAGATCCAGGGTTCCGATCACGGATGCAAATACGCCTCCACGGTCGATATCGGCGACGAGAATGCTCGGCGCATCCAATCGCCCGGCCAGACCGAGGTTCACCAGGTCATGATGTTTGAGGTTCAATTCGGCCACACTCCCCGCGCCTTCGATGACGACGTAGTCGTATCCGGTGGCGAGACGGGAATAGCTTTCCAGAACCTGTTCGAGGAGATAGTCGAAGTGATTCCCATATTCAGGCGCTTTCAAGTTGCGCCAGGGTCGCCCATTCAAGACAACCTGGCTGCCCAGAGTTCCGGTCGGCTTCAGAAGAATGGGGTTCATATCCGGATGCGGCTCCAATCCGCAGGCCTCCGCCTGAGCCGCCTGCGACCGGCCGATCTCCCCTCCCCCGGGGCATGCCATGGAGTTGTTCGACATGTTCTGCGCCTTGAAGGGCGCCACGCGGAAACCCATCCGGTGGAGATACCGGCACAACGCGGTCACCACCCAACTCTTTCCTACGTGCGACGCGGTCCCGCCGACAAAAATGGGCTTCGCCCTCACCCGAAGACGCCCCCACCGAAAAACACGGTGACAGTCCTCAAGCGGACAGCTTCAGTTGTGTGTTGAAAAATTTGAAATGCTTCTACCATTCAGCCCCTCTCTCGAAGGCTCGAACAGAACTCGGCGCTATTGACGCCGGCTACCGACAGGTCTTCGGACTTACAGGCAATGAAACATTTCCTACTGGCCGTTGCTTCCCAGCTCATTTTCAGTGAGCCAGTGCTTAGATACGGCGGTCGTTCCTGCTTACCGCTGCGGGACAGCTCCGGATTTTCACCGGATTCCCTAATCGGCCTGAGATTCAGGCTGGTCGGTAACGTCAAAGAGACTAGCACAGGATTCGGGCTGGCTGCAACGTGGGGGAAACTGACACGCAGGCGGACAATATCTCCGGTACCGACGGGGCGACCTGCCGCGTATCAACGACTTTACACTGTGGACCGGGGAGTAGAGATCAGGACGTTCGACGCGGACGGACTTTCCGCTTAACGTACCGTCCCATACGCTTGATTCCAAGGAACAGACCGATTGCAGTCGTTCCGATGCCACCGGCTGAGAGAACGATGACGCTGATATCCCAGGCGGGCCGATTGTAGTACCAGAATCCGAAGTCGAGGCTATGGAACCCGTTATAAATCCACCGCTCGAGCCGCTGCCTCTGTTGGTAACGTCCCACCAATTGACCGAACCCGGGATCGATATAGAACCAGGTCTTGTCGGGATCCTCGAACTTGATTCGAACTACCGGTAAAGGGGGTGAGGACTCACCACGAGGATAGTAGTAAGAATCATACTCAGTAAGTAATCGTGATTCCCGGATCCCAACCTCAGGGTAAGCACCTTTCACGCGGTCGACGAGCGACTCCGTACTGAAAGCATGCTCGGAAACCTGCAATGGACCCGCCTGAACCAGCGTGCGTTTCGCACCGGTGCCGCTGACAAGAAAATACGGATCCCCCTGAATGCGGCGGAACTCGATCTCCTTGATCGTCTGCCCGGGCAGCGTGCGCTCCCAAGCAGCAGCATCGATCGCGGGGAAGAGCGCCATGTCCAATTCCCCTCCCGTGAGCGCCTGCCGCACACCCCCACCCAGGCCCCCGCGTGAGGACCAGAACCATGGTTCCATCGACAGCATTCCGCTGAACATCCATGTCAGCGTGAAAATGCCGAATACGATGCCTGTGATGTAGTGCCACCGCATCCATCCGCTGTAGGGAATGTAGGACAGAACGCGCCTGAATCTGAACGGCCGCGTCGGTGAAAACTGCAGAAACCCCAAAACAATCCCGACCAATACCAGGACACACCCGAGACCCGAGGTCCAAATAACAATCTGCCTCCAGAGACCGTCGTTCAAACGAAGGGGCGCAAAGTAGAACCAGTGAGGAATCGCCGCAACCCAGGCCAGCATGCGGCTGTTCCGAGTGGTCAACAGAGCGACCTCACCGAAATACTCCGGGATATACAACTCAGTTCCATGAGAGTCGTCCACTGCAATCTTGTGGAGCGGCATCCGGTTGCGGAAACTAATCGTCCATTGATCCGCTTCCGTCAAAAGGCCGGAGTACTTTAACTGGTCGGAAGGAAGATCCATGAAACGGCTGGCAATAGCGAGCGCCTCCTCTTCCCCGATCTCGATGAGGATCTCACCGTTATCTGCGAAAACCGTGACCGATTCACCCGGGTTGCCGATACGGTACGCGGGTCGATCCATCAACGTGAGCAAGGTCACGCGGTCTGGGCTCCCACCCCAGAGGGCGTACTCCAGGGCCTGGGTGGGAGACACTTGAACGCTTGCGGGCTCTAACGCGGGGAGGCGTTCCAAGCGGAGGTCCGCGGTGAGGCTCGGCAGACCTCTGGCATACATCATGGCAATGCCCGATACGAACCAGACCACAATCAATAGACTGAGCGCGATGCCCAGATAGCGGTGGGACAGGATCATCCACTTGCGGAACCAAGTCATATGTTTCGATCAGCCTGCCCGTGATGAAGGTACAAACGGTCTTGTCCGGGAGCGCTCCGGCAGGGTGATTCGGAAGGTACTCCCACCGGTGCCAGATTCTTCTAACGTGAGCCGCCCGCCGTTGACTTCAACAGCCCATTTGGCAATGGAGAGTCCCAGCCCCGTTCCTTCGTGCTCCGGCGCTGGCATCCTCTTGACACGATAGAATCGCTCGAAGACCCGTGCCTGCAGAGCCTCCGGAATTCCCGGCCCAGTGTCGCTCACATCGAGAGTCACGCCCGAAGGGGATTGCTCGACTTTCACCGTGATCCGACCGCCGGCCGGCGTGTACTTGATTGCGTTGTCTACGAGATTCAGAAGCCCCTGTCTCAAGACCATTCGGTCGCCTGTCCACTCGGGCGCTCCCGTACGTTCGACTGAGATCGATTGCCCCTTTTCCTCGGCCAACACCTCCAGTTGCGTCGCCACTTCCTCAGCCAGGGCGAACAAATCCACGGAATCACAGGTAAGCTTTGCCGGACCGGTCTCAGCACGGGAGAGAGTCAGCAGGCGATCGACAAGTCCAGCCAGGCGATCGACCTCTTCGAGCATACTGCCGATGATTTCCCGATACGCCGACTCGTGTCGCCTTCCCCTCAAACCCACTTCTCCGACGCTCCGCATGACTGTCAAAGGCGTACGTAGTTCGTGGGATACGTGCGCCGTGAAACGACGCATCTGTTCAAACGAGGATTCCAGCCGGGTCAGCGTGTTGTTGAAGACGGACGCCAGGCGGCCCAACTCGTCATTCGGATTGTCTACAGGCAATCGGTCCTCGAGCCTTTCGGCCGTGATCAATTGTGCATGATCGGCCATACGCTCGATGGGCTTTAGGGCCCGCCGCGCGAGCGTGTACCCTCCCAGGCCGGCCGCAACGACGCTGAGAGGCAAGCCCAGTAGCAGTACCAGCAACAACTGATAGAGGTCCCGTCGCATAATGAATTCCGATCGGGCCACCTGGATAACAACAGGCTCGTCGCCGATCCGGCTTTCGACACTGAATACGCGGTAAGGCGGACTGACTGCCGCCACGGATACGATCTCGTCGTTGGCTTTCATGGCCAGCAGATCGGTTTCAGGAAGCGGATTCTGTCGTGCGATCATCGTGCGGTACAAAAGGTTGCCTTCCGGGCTCCACACCTGCAACCACGGACCATCCACGGGACTGCCTGTGTCGTTCGAAGTCGGCCAGGTGATGGTGCCGTCCGGTTCCTGATCGAGCATCTCAGCAGCCCACAAGTAGTCGTCGTGCAATATCTGATCCAGACCGCCCGACTCCATGCGGCTCACGAACAGGAAGACACTTGAGACATACACACCCAGAACGACGATCATCGCGCTGACGTTCCACAGCGTCAGCCGAACTCGCACAGTTAATGGATACCGGCTCATGGTTGTGCCTCACTCAGCATGAAGCCCACACCCCTGACGGTGTGGACCAGCTTGGTTGAACGCTCGACGTCAATCTTCCTTCGAAGCCGGGCAATATGAACATCGATCACGTTGTTCAACGGCGTTCCCCTGTCTGTCTCCTTCCAGACATCCCGGGCCAGCGTCTCACGCGGAACAGGATGGCCTGCGTGCCGCAACAGGTATTCCAGCAGTTCATATTCCCGCGCCGTCAGATCCACAGTTTCGCCGCCCCGAGTGACCTTCCGAGTCACCAGGTCCATATCCAGGTCGCCGACACTCAAGCGAAGTGTCTCCGTGGGTCGCCCTCGCCGCACCAACGCACGGATCCTCGCCACCACCTCAGCGAACGCGAACGGCTTCACCAGATAGTCGTCCGCTCCACTGTTCAGACCGGCGATTCGATCTTCCACAGTGTCACGCGCCGTGAGAACCAATACCGGGGTCGTGATTCCCTGCTCTCGAATCTTCGTCAGAACCTCGAGGCCATCACGCCCCGGGAGCATCAGATCCAGCAGAATAACGTCGAAGCTCTCCGTCGTCATCCGAAAAAAACCCTCTTCACCGGTCTCGGCGATAACCACTTCATAGTGTTCGTCCTCGAGACCCTCCTTGAGGGCCTTGTTCACCTTGGGTTCATCTTCTACGACAAGGATACGCAATCGATGCTTTCTCCTCCAGTATTTCAGCTTCGCCTGTTGAGGCGCCTATCATAGCGTGGCTATCATGAAAGGTTTTCTAAATAGTCTATGAATAATCTGTCAGAAATTGAGCCTTAACTGCAACAACGATAACGCTATTTGTGGAACGGAGGGTTCGAAATAGGGCATCATGTCCACCCTGTGCGGGGGCAAACCGTGGCGGGACCCGACCCGGGTCCCGCTGGCCGTCTATAGTTATGGCAGATCATCGGATGATTCAGCCGGATGATCATGACGGATGCTAAGGACACGGGTTGATTCTTGATATGGAGCGAGCTATGAAGATTTGTGTGGTAGGACAGGGTGCGTTCGGGAAGAAGCATCTGGCGGGTCTGGCTGAAATAGAAGGCGCAGAGGTCGTGACACTATTCGGGAGAACGGCGGAAACGACCGAGGCTGCCGCCAGGAAATTCAACATACCCCATTGGACAACCAGCTTCGACGAAGCGCTGGCGCAGCCCGGGGTGGAGGCGGTGATTCTGACCTCACCGACACAAGTCCACGCCGATCAGGCTGAGAAGGTCATGCGGGCGGGTAAGCATGTTGAGATCGAGATTCCGATCGCGGATTCTCTCACAGACGCCCGGCGGATCGATGCCGTGGCTAAAGAAACAGGTGTCGTGGCCATGGCGGGCCACACGCGCCGCTTCAACCCGAGCCACCAGTGGGTTCACAACAAGATTCGCTCTGGCGAACTCAAGCTTCAACATCTGGTCGTCGAGACCTTCTTCTTTCGCAGAACCAATATGAATGCCGAAGGCAAACCCCGCAGCTGGACGGACCACCTGCTCTGGCACCATGCATGCCATACGGTGGATCTGTTTCACTATCAAACAGGAGAAATATCTTCAGCCGTTCAAGCGTTGGAAGGCCCGATCCATCCCGAGCTGGGTATTGCGATGGACATGAGCATCGGTTTGAAAGTCCCTTCCGGCGCCGTATGCACATTGGCTTTGTCGTTCAACAACGACGGCCCGCTGGGAACGTTCTTCCGTTATATCTGCGACAACGGGACCTACATCGCGCGCTACGACGATCTGGTGGATGGCAAAGAAAACCCCGTCGATGTATCCCGGGTCGATGTGTCCATGAACGGCATCGAACTCCAGGACCGAGAGTTCATTGCCGCGATACGGGAAGGTCGCGAACCCAACTCGAGCGTGGCCCAGGTTCTCCCCGCGATGGAAACTCTGGATCGACTGGAGAAGCTCCTCCAATGACGCGACTGATCTGTGAGCGCGCGGACGATTCGGCACCGTCGTTCGACTGATCTGACCGCCCAAAAGCCCTCCAACCGAACCAGGCAAGTCGAGCCGCGATATGTTGGCACGTATGAGGATCTTTGTTCATGAAAAGGCCCGGCAATTAAGGGACGAGGAAAAGAGTTTTCGTGAGATCGGAAAGATTCTGAACATCAACAAATGCACCGTTGCCGCTGCGCTGGATCACTGACAGGCCGTAGATCATAGATAAATCGGGCAAAAACGACGTATTCCCTGAAAACGGATTTCTCGGATTCCGGGAACATCTGCCAGATCAATCGGTCGATGCAACACCTGCGTTTAATGTCTTGCCGGAGTTGAGAGTTGATGGCTACATCACCATCCAGACTGCAATTACTTTCAGATAATTCGAAATACATTATTTAAGGTAGCTCAGATCGTGCGGCTTAATTCCCTACTTCCAGGCCCGGTTTCCACATAGAATTGGTTTCTAAAACTCCAACATGAAAGGATGCCGCTATGGCGATCTACAATCTGAATATTGACGGCCGTACTCATTCCGTGGATGTGGATTCAGCCACGCCCTTGCTGTATGTGCTGACCGACGATCTGGCTCTCCGCGGCCCCAAGTTTGGCTGCGGCCTCGGCCAGTGCGGATCATGCACCGTCATCGCCGATGGCCGGGCCATTCGCTCGTGTATCACTCCAGTCGAGCGGGTTGCCGATTCGAACATAACCTCCCTGGAAGGTCTCGGAACTCGGGAGAATCCGCATCCTATCCAGGAAGCGTTCATCGACGAGCAAGCCATCCAGTGCGGCTTCTGCGCGAACGGCGTCATTCTGACGGCCAAGGCGTTCCTGGATCGTAGCCCGGAAGCATCGGACGACGAACTTCGCGAGGCCTTGTCGACGGTCCTGTGCCGATGTGGAACACACCTGCGAATGCTGGACGCGATTCGTAAATACGCACAGGAAGTGAACGCATGACGGCTCAAAATACAAAGTGGAATCCAGATGCCCTGGCTGCGTTCGATGCGGCAGGACTTTCCCGCAGAGATTTCCTGAAGGGAACAGGCGCGCTGATCGTCGGATTCAGCACCCTCGGCCGTGCGGTCCAGGTCGCGGCAGCCGCTCAGGGGATTAACGGGGCAGGCAGCAACGATCTCGATGCCTGGATCGCGATCCGTGCGGACGGCAACGTGACCGCGTATACGGGAAAATGTGAACTCGGCCACGGGCTCTACACGGCCCAGACCCAGCTCATCGCAGAAGAACTTGGAGTTGCGTTCGACCGCGTGAGATTGATTCAGTGTGACACGGCACTCACGCCGGACCAGGGCACGACTTCCGGTGCGCAGTCGCATCCGGCGAATTTCAATCATGCAAACCTGGCACTGGCAGCAGCCACGGCACGCGAAGCGCTCCTGGAACGCGCCGCAGGTGAACTCGGCGTATCCGTGGAGAGCCTGGAAATTGACGATGGTGTGATCCGTGTCGCTTCGGACCCACAGCGTCAGATTGGCTACGGTGCATTGATCGGCGGGGAAGCGTTCGCCATGCCGCTCAATCCGGCCGCCCAGCGAAAGCAACCCAGTACGTGGACCATCCTGGGCCAGTCCGTGCCGCGTGTGGAGATCCCCGACATCGCGACCGGACGGTTCGAGTATGTTCACAACGTGCGCGTGGAGGGAATGTTACACGGACGGGTCCTGCGGCCTCCCGTCGTCGGAGCGACCCTGCTCAGCGTGGATGAAAGCTCAGTTCAAGGCATGCCGGGCGTGGTGCGAGTCGTCACCCGGAACAACTTCGTCGGCGTGGTCGCCGAGAAGACATGGCAGGCCATTCAGGCGGCCCAACGACTGCAGATCACCTGGTCCACCCCCGATACACCATTGCCGCCACATGCAGGCTTCCACAACTGGTTGCGGAACCAGACACCCACACGGGACACTTTGCTTGTCAACTCGCAGGATGTAGACGCCAGTCTTGCCGGCGCCGCAACTCGACTGGACGCAAGCTACCACTATCCCTATCAAATGCATGCATCCATCGGCAGTGCGTGTGCGGTGGCCGATGTCCGGGGTGACAGCGCCACGGTATGGTCCGCCACGCAGGCGGTGCACCCCCTCAAGAATACGGTCGGCTTGGTCCTCGGTCTCGACCCCGACAATATTCGTGTCATCTTCCGCATGGGTCCGGGTTGCTATGGCGTGAACGGTGCAGACACTGTGTCCTTCGACGCGGCTCTTCTGTCGCAGGCAGTCGGCCGACCGGTTCGAGTCCAACTCAGCCGGAAAGACGAGATGGCGTGGGAAAATTACGGCAACGCGTTCGTCATCGACCAGCGTGCTGGATTGGATGACGACGGCAACATCGTTGCCTGGGATCATGAATCGTGGTCGCCGAACCTTGGCAGCCGTCCCCGAATGGACCGGCCTGGAAACGTGGTCACGGGATTTCTGGCCGGATTCGAGCCCGCACCGTTTGCCGCACGGAGTCCCGCGCCCCCACCCACCAATTTCAACAATGGAAGCAACGGCGTGCCGTCCTATGTCACGGGTGCGGTGCGAGGTGTATCGGGTGGAACAGGAGTGGTTACCAGTCAGCGCGTTCTGACTCATACAGTCCCATCGCCGTTTTTTACAGGCCCTCTGAGATCACCGGCCCGTCTACAGAACACCTTTGCGCACGAGTCGTTTTTGGACGAAATTGCAGCGTCCATCCAGGCCGACCCCGTCGAGTACCGGCTACGTCATCTCCGCGATCCGCGTTTGATCGAGGTCGTGGAGGCGGCGGCCCGAGCGGCCAACTGGGAAACGCGGCCGTCGCCGCAGAACGGCGACAGGGACGCTGTCGTCGTTTCTGGTCGGGGGATCTCCTGTGTTCTCTACGAGGGGGATAACGGCTATTGCGCCATGGTTGCTGAGGTCGCAGTGGACCAGGACACGGGCGTCGTTGAAGTTCGGAGACTCACGATCGCGAACGACTGCGGACCGATTTCGAATCCAAATGGTCTGAGGAACCAGCTCGAAGGTGGCGCGTTGCACGGCGTCAGTCGAACGCTGCTAGAAGAGGTTACGTGGGACGACGAAAAGATCACTTCCGTTGACTGGCAGACTTACCACCCCCTTTACGTGGGTGCCAGCGTTCCCGAGATCGAGACGGTATTGATCAATCGCACGGAAGGTGAGGCCATGGGGGCGGGTGAGACTGCTGTGACGGTCGTTGCCGGTGCAATCGGGAACGCGGTTTTTGACGCCACCGGTGCCCGTGTCCGCCAGGTTCCGTTCACACCTGAACGCGTGAAGGCCGCTCTCGAAGCACGTGAATGAGCGAATGCCGAATGACTTACACCAGAGGCGCCTGGCGTCGGAAGGAACGGGTTCCGGTGCTGTTGTTTACGGGTCAACAAGTCCTGACGAATCCTGTCAGCTCAACCGGTCGATGCAACACCGTTGCCGATGAAGCGCACGCCACTCGGGTTCGGCTCAGCCTGCGTTAACGCGGGCGCGCAAAGCTCTCTGAAGGCCGTCATCCCCGATCCAAGCTTCGGGAATGCTCGACCCGACATCATGATTCGGCACCTTCTTTCGCTTGATCTAACCTTCCGATGACCCTGCAGCCGCTTCTTTCCTCCGGCGATGATCCACGTAGATCACGTGCAAGGCCATCAGCGCCTGCAAGGGGTGCACACCGGCCTTGACCAGCGGCCTGCAATAATCGCTGACGGATCCGGCCTGCTTCACATCGATCAGCGCCTCTGCCGCTTTCTTTTCCTCAGAGCTCAGCCCCCACCGGGCAGCGACGCCGTCGAAGTCGTCGATCACACGCGTACGCATCGCGGCCTCCGTGCGGACCTGGTAGAGGAGTTTGTTCAGTTTGTAAGCCGCGGCATCGGGATGGGCGTAGAACTCGAATCCCTTGTTCTTAAAATCATACGCGGACACTTTCTTGAGATTCGAAGGCGCCTTGTCTCTTTCGGGGATAAAGAGCACCATCGCATGACCATGGTGCCAGGTCGGTGTGTACTGAAGCAATTCCCCGGGCTGAGGGCCTATGGCGCCGAACATCACGGCCCAGTTGAGCAATTCCGTGTTACCGACTTCGTCGAGCTGTTCGACGGTCATATCGAGCAGAGCATCCGTATTGCCCTTTTCCAACTCGCCCAACAACCAATAATCAAAGTCGTACGCCGGTTCCGGATATCGCTCTGTTCCCGGAAAATGCGACATCCCGCCACTGGCCAGTATCGCGACACGTTCCGGGCGCGACTCCATGATCTCGGCGACCCTCCGGCCCAGCGCTTCGCAACGGCGGGGACTGGGGAGCGGTGGCAGATATACGTTCGTATGAAATGGGACAACCGGAATTTCGCGGTCCGCCAGGATGAGGTGAAACGGTACGGCATAAGTATGCCCGAGCAGTGCATCTTCGGAGTAGGTCATGTCGAAACCGGAGCGGACGAGTTGATCGAGCAGGTGTTCGGCAAGCTCCCTGTGAATCGGGCGTTCGAATTCGTGTCCTGCGTATTCGGCGACCGCTGTACTCCCGGCAACAATTGCGAAAGTCGGCAGGCAGGTCATGGAGAACGTCTCCAGATGGTCACTCCCCATAAAGAGGAGAACATCGGGCTTCGTCTCATCCAGGATCGTTCCCAGTTCCCTCATGGCCGCGGCCGTCACGGCCAGATCACTATCCTGCTCTTCAGGGGAACCGGACAGAAGATAGGGAGCATGGCAGGTCGCCATTGCCGCTACGATCTTACCCATATTTCTTCCTCACGCGCGCCCAAGCGTCACCAACAAGAAGGATAGCGTCTCAGTCCCGAGGCTACTCTTCGAACTCGACGCCCATTCCATGCAACTTCTCCCGCAATCCGTGAAAATCCAAACCCAACTCGCCGTTTCGCAGCCGCTCTCGGGTTGTTTTTTCTTTCACGATCCGTTCTTCGGATCTCCGGCAGGTTTCCTCAGCCGTTTCGCGTGGGACGACGACAACACCGTCATTGTCGGCGACAACGATGTCGCCGGGCCGCACGAAGGCTCCCGCGCAAATCACCTCTACGTTGACCGAACCTGGGGTGGCCTTCACAGTCCCCTGGGAATGAATGGCCCGCGACCACACGGGGAATTTCATCGCTATCAGATCAGGCGTGTCCCTCACGCCTGCGTCGATGACCAGGCCCAGAACTCCGTGGGTTTGGCAGGAAACGCCTATCAGGTCACCGAACATGCCGTCCGTAGAATCAGACACCAGGGCCACTACGAGGACGTCGCCGCGTTGGACGACGTCGAGCGCAGCGTGGATCATGATGTTGTCTCCCGGATGGGACAACACGGTCACGGCTGTTCCCGCGACCTTGGCTGTCGGATAGATCGGGCGCATGTAGGGCTTCATGAGCCCCGTCCGGTCCTGGGCTTCGTGGACCGTGGCGACACCATATTCACCGAGTTTTTGCGTGACCTCCGCACCCGCCCGTTCAATCCTGCGAATAACTCTAGGTTTCATTCTGCCTGCATCTCCACCAATGGGGGTGTGTCTTCCTTGGTCCCCTGCAAAATGTGTGGGTCTGAAAAGCTAATCTCCAGACACGTGCTCCAATCATATCGTGAGTCCAAGGGTCACGACGCAAGAGTATTCTGCAAGATAAAGTCTCCCCGAACGAAAAACGCGGCGGTCCAAAAGACCGCCGCGTCCTATATCGATTCTACCAGGACCCAGGTTATCCGAAGTCACCGCCATGGTCGTGTCCACCCGCTGCCATGGGTGGCGCCTCCTCGGGCAGTTCGGCGATGGCCGCTTCGGTCGTGAGTAACATGCCTGCTACGGATGCCGCGTTCTGAAGCGCGACCCTCACAACCTTGGTCGGGTCGATTACCCCAGAAGCGACCAGATCTTCGTAGTTCTCAGTCTCTGCATTGAATCCAACCTGCGCCGATTTCTCCGCGCGCACACGACCGAGGACAACACTTGCTTCAAGGCCGGCATTGTTGACTATTGTGCGCATTGGAGTCTCCAGGGACCTGGCAACAATCAGGGCCCCGGTCTTGAGATCGCCCGTCATTGTCTCAGCCTTTTCGAAAACCGATGTCTGCGTCCGCAAGAGGGCGGTACCACCACCGGGAACGACACCCTCTTCAGCAGCGGCGCGGGTCGCGCTCAATGCATCTTCGACGCGAGCTTTGATTTCCTTCATTTCCGTTTCCGTGTGGGCGCCCACACGGATCACGGCAACACCGCCGGTCAGCCTTGCCAATCTCTCCTCCAATTTCTCCCGGTCGTAGTCGGAATCGGTCTTGTCGATCTGGGAACGGATCTCACCGACACGGCCTTCGATAGCGCCGGGCGCGCCCCTGCCCTCGATGATTGTCGTGTTGTCTTTGTCCACAACCACTCTCTTGGCCTGGCCAAGATCGCCCACCCCGATGCTCTCTATTGAAATACCAAGGTCGTCCGTCATGAACCGGCCGCCGGTCAGCGCGGCGATGTCGCCCAGGATAGCGTTCCGGCGGTCACCGAAAGCAGGGGCTTTGACTGCGGCGCATTGCACTGTTCCCCGCAGCTTGTTGACGACCATGGTCGCCAGAGCCTCGCCATCGATATCCTCGGCTATCACCATCAAAGGCCGTCCTTCTCGGGAAGCCATCTCCATCAGGGGAACGATATCGCTCATAGCCGATATCTTTTTCTCGCGAACATAAATCAGGGGATTCTCCAGGACGGCCTCCAGATCGTCTTCATTCGTCACGAAGTACGGCGAAAGATAACCCCGGTCCCACTGCATGCCTTCGACCACTTCCAACTCGGTCTCGGTCGATTTGGCTTCTTCGACTGTGATCACACCGTCAACACCGACCTGCTTCATGGCTTCTACAATCAATTCGCCAATGCGGGCGTCGCCGTTCGCGGAAATCGTAGCAATCTGTTCCTGCTCCCTGTGATCCTTCACGGGCCTGGACGCGGTCTGGAGCTCTTCGACGACAGTCTTCACAGCAATATCGACACCGCGCTTGAGGTCCATCGGATTGGCGCCCGCGGTCACGTTCTTCAATCCGATCCGGTAAATGGCCGCGGCGAGGACAGCCGCCGTCGTTGTGCCATCACCCACTTCGTCGTTTGTCTTGGCAGCAACTTCACGTAGCATCTGCACGCCCATGTTCTCGTAACGGTCTTCGAGTTCGATCTCCTTCGCTACCGTGACTCCGTCCTTTGTAATGTTGGGAGCTCCGAAACTCCGCTGAAGAACAACGTTGCGGCCACGAGGTCCGAGCGTCACCTTGACGGTGTCGCTGAGCGCACCGACGCCAGCCATAATCTTCTTTCGAGCTTCGTCGCGAAGCAATATTTCTTTTGCAGCCATAGATACTCCTCTGTCACCTTAGCGGTAGATGATTCCTATTTAAGATAGGCAACCCTGATTAGCACTCCAATATGACGAGTGCTAATGTTACCGGAATTGCCCTTTTGGGTTCAAGGGCTTGGACTGCCCGAGCCCGTGCGATCCCCATTGGGAGGTCCGACTCCCACGCTCTCACCCCCTGGGGCCGGTTCAACTCCCCGGACATTCATTGACGCCGATGCCCGCTTTCTATAACATTTCCTCCCTTGCTTTATTCCCTTGGATGGAAGGAGCTCCCCCGGGCGTCGCAGTCTGTAGCGCTCCCAGTTGGACAATGTAGTGTAAGGAGAAGGAGAACTGAGAATGAATAAGATTTCGGTTGTTATAGCCCTGGTGGTGCTTACAGCACTCGCCACTACTCCCGCGATGGCCCAGGACATGAGTTTCTTCGTCACAAGCGTCGGAGGACCCGATGGAGGAGACTTCGGTGGCTTGCGCGGCGCAGACGAACATTGCCAGCAACTGGCTTCCAATGAAGGCGGCGGCGACAAGACCTGGCGCGCATATCTGAGCCTGACCCATCCCGCACTGACGATCAACGCCCGCGACCGCATCGGCTCGGGCCCGTGGTACAACTCCGAAGGCGTCATGATCGCCCGCGACGTTGAGGACCTGCACTCCGACAATGCCAATATTAATGCCACAACGGCACTCACCGAGGAGGGCGACATGGTCAACGGGCCCGGCCAGCCAAACCGTCACGATATCCTGACGGGCTCAAGGCCCGACGGAACTGCGTGGCCGTATGCACTGATGGACCTGCTGAACTTCGACGGGCACGCGCTGACATGCAACAACTGGACCAGCAATGATCCGGAACACAGCGCGATGATCGGCCATGTGGACCGGGGCGGCAACGTCGGCTATTCGCCGTGGAACGCAGCCCACCCCACCGTCGGATGCAACGCGGAAGGCTTCGTGGGCACGGGCGGCGCCGGCCTGCTGTATTGTTTTGCGGCTGACTAAGAACACTCGGTAAAAAAACGATCGCAATCAAGGAAAGCCTCCCGAATCGACCTGAATATCCCGGTTCGGGAGGCTTCTTGTTGTTTTGCAAGCAGCTTTCGCGGGCTTCGAAGCCGGCCCACATCCTACCTTTATTGATTCAATAGCTTACGGGTCATACCCCCCCCCGCGCGTGAATTCTTCACAAACACCTCAGGTCATTGGTTTTAAGGCGTTCTGGTTTGGGCTCAATACCGCTAATTCGGTGTGTTTGGTTTGCAGTCTACGTTCTCAAGGTCCGAGAAGATGATTTCTCAGGACTTGAGGCTCGAATCAAGGCACCGTCGTACCAACACAGAGAAAACACATTATTCTGACAAGGACACTACGCCAAGGACTTCATCAACTGTCGTCAACCCTTCGAGAAGCAGATTCTGGGCGTATTTCTGGAGGGTTAGCATGCCGTCGTTGACCGCACACTCTCGAATAAGGTCTGGCTTCGCACCCTGAACCGCCCCGGGTTTCCCGGAGACAGTTTTAGTTGAGTCCGGCCTCGACGAGGCCGGACGGCTGTTCCTGATAATACATCTGTTCAAACTCCGTTGGAGGGATGTCGCCAATTGGTTCCAGCAATCGACGCTCGTTGTACCAGGAGACCCAGTCCAGGGTCGCAAACTCCACATCGTCGAGTCCCTTCCAGGGCCCCTCTCGTCGAATGACTTCGGTCTTATAGAGGCCGATGACCGATTCGGCCAGTGCGTTGTCGTAGGAGTCCCCGATGCTTCCGACCGAAGACTCAATCCCGGCTTCAGCCAACCGCTCCGTGTAGCGGATCGACAGGTACTGCACGCCACGATCGCTGTGATGGACCAGGCCTTCGGTGTGGGACCGCGACCAAAGTGCCTGCTCCAGCGCATCCAGAGCGATGTCGGTCTTCAGCGAGTTGGTCGCCCTCCAACCGACGATCTTCCGGAAGAAGACGTCGATTACGAATGCCACGTAGACGAACCCACGCCACGTTGCCACATAGGTCAGATCCGCCACCCACAGCTGGTTTGGACGGCTCGCCGTGAAGTTTCGATCGACCAGATCGGGCGGCCGTAGGGCCGCTTCATTTGGTATCGTCGTCTTGAACTTCCGACCCCGAACGACTCCCTGAAGCCCCATTTCCCGCATCAATCGCGCCACGGTGCAACGGGCCACGCCGACCCCTTCCCGGTTCAACTGCTTCCAGACTTTACGGGCGCCGTAGACCTGTCGATTCTCACGCCAGACACGGTCAATCTGGACTCGAAGCTCCGCGTCTCTCTTCGATCGATCCGGTAGTCGCTCCGGATCCCTCCGCCGTGATTCGTACTCGTAGTACGTCGACGGGGCAATCGGCAGCATCCTGCAGATCGACTCGACCCCATACCGGTTCCGATTCCGATCGATGAACTCGGTCACCACTTCCCTCGGCGGTCGAGCTCCGCCTGCGCGAAAAATGCCGATGCCTTCTTCAGGATCTCGTTCGCTCGCTTCAGCTCACGATTCTCCCGCTCCAACTCCTTCAGCCGTTGCTTCTCCTCGCTGGTCAGCCCAGACCGCTGTCCTGTGTCACGCTCGGTCTGCCGCACCCACTTCCGCAGAGTCTCCGACGTACAGCCGATCTTCGAAGCGATCGACGCAATCGTCGCCCATTGCGAGCCGTACTCTCCCTGGTGCTCGAACACCATCCGCACTGCACGCTCTCGAACTTCCGGTGAATATCTGCTTGGTCTTCCCATGATGACTCCCATCCTCTCAAGAAATGGAGTCTCCGGGAAACCCGGGGCGGTTCATACTTGTCTCAAACGTCGGCTCCCCAATTTGAAAGGCTGGACCCTGCTCTGTACTGGTTTCACCGGCAGATTGTTCAGCAGGGCAGGCGCAAAGTGAAATCTATCGAAGACGGTGCGATTCTGCCGTCAGGTACCGTATTCCACAACGTCTCACTGTCGTTCGCGGGCATTCCAAACGCCCAACGGCGAGTTCTCAGGTCAAGATGGGTAGAGCAGATGCTGGAATCCACAGCGAGAGCCGAAATCGTGTTTGTCGATCCGGATAGGGGTATCGAGGGTGCCGGAGCTCGACGTTATGGGAGAGATGGGCCGAAGTATGTGTATCTCGACGATCTTTCTAGATTCTGGAGGCGGGAACAGAGTCTGATTATCGATCAACACTTAATTCTGGGCGAAGAAGGACACACAGAAATAGCGCATCGATCGGCGGAACTGGCAGAAGCTCTTGGTGTCCATCGAGTCTGGTCATTGCGCTTTCGCCGAGGGAGAGGCCGTGTGTTCATTCTGGTTCCCCAAAGACGAAATGAGGTCTGGATGGTTCAGCGCCTAGTAGCATTCGCCAGACTGTGGTTGGGCCACTTTGAACTGATCGATTCGAGTCACGGATGGACGGATGATGAGTAGCGTGACCACCACTAGCGGACGATATTGGGATGTGACGCAGTTGTCCGAGGACCTCGGTGTCCCGAAGACATGGATCTACGACCGCACGCGTAACGATGGTCCCGGAGTAATCCCGCACCTAAAATTCGGCAAATACGTCCGCTTCGATCCAGAGTCCGACGCGTTCCAGCAGTGGCTCAAGGACCATGAATTTGGTGTAGGCAGTGGTTTGAATGACCAACCGGCGTTGCAAGCGATTGATATCAGAAGGCGAAAATGACGCCTGCCACATATCTGCCACAGAATGCATTGACACCTTAATAAAACGTATATACAGTATCGTCCAGTCGCTATGCCAAAAAACCCGTACAAACCCAAACATCAGGTGAAAGCTCGGATGATTCCCATTCGTGTATCTCAGGAAGATTCTGAGTGGCTGGAAGAGGCATCCAAGAAGTTTGGAGTGCCGATCAGCCATCTGATGCGGGAAGGTGCGCGGTCATACGTCAAGCGGCTGGAGCGGAAAGGCGAGCCAACAAGAAAGGAGAGTAAATATGGCTCGTCGTAAATCGTATCAGAAGGGTTCGGTCAGACGGATTGAGTATCAGTACGGCAAGGTATTCGTCGGCAGGTATAGAGAGCGGCTCCCCGGAGGGGGTTGGCGAGAGAAAAGCATCACGCTCAGAGACTGCAAGACGAAGAAGGCCGCGCAGCGGAAACTCGACGATATTCTGGACGAACTGAATAAATCAAACGGTGTCGTTATCGGTGGTGATGTGCTGTTCGCACACGTTCTGGATCGGCTTTGGCCGAACTATCTGGACACGAACAGCATCAAGCTTTCGACACGGCACTCCTATGACGTGATGGTTAGCAAGTGGATTGGACCGTATTTTAGGGAAGTGTTGTTGGAAGACGTAACTCCGACCAAGGCTGGTGACTTTATGGCCATGCTCAACGCCGAGGATTTGTCGCCGCAGTACCGGTTGAACATCTATAGCTTGCTGCGTGTATTGTTCGACCTTGCTGTTGAGTACGACCTTATCGAAGTCAGCCCAATCCGTCCTAAGGTGCATCGTCCTCAGGTGGTATGGACCGAGAAGCCCTTGTTCTCGGTTGAAGAGGCCACTGCCGTCATCAACGCAGTGCCTTCCGGTTTCCATGCCGCTATCGCTACGTTGGCTGTGACAGGGCTACGTGCGGGTGAGCTGGTCGCGCTTAGGTGGGAAGATATCGACTTTCTAGACCAGACGATCAACGTGAAAGCGTCTGTCTGGAGAGGTCAGATTCAAACCACTAAGACCAGATCAAGCAATGCGGTTCTGTCCATCCCGAGTCAGTTGGTAGGGATTCTTCAAGAGCACAAAAGCAGTTCTCGTTTCATCGATTCAGATGACTTCGTGTTCTGCGAAGATGACGGTCGGCCACTCAACCCAGACAAACTGCGAAAGCGTGCAATCTATCCAGCGTTAACGAAGCTGGGGATACCTCGCCATTCGCGTGCGTCGGGTTGTCATGCGTTTCGACACCTAGCTGGATCGGTGGCACACCGGGAAACTGGTTCTGTGAAACTTGCTCAGCAGTTGTTGCGACACTCAAGTGTTGCGACTACGAGCAACATTTACGTTCATACCGACCAAAAGGACATGGAAGGTGTGGCGGACTTGCTAGGAAAGGTGTTGCTTGAAAAACCTGTGGCAGGAACGGTGGCAGAAACAGTGCCCGGAAGCGAAACCATCCAATGAGTGAGGTCTTGGGCAGTTAGTAAGTAGAACAAACAAACCGTCTTACCGTGCTAACATTCCCAACGGAGGAATGGCCGAGTGGTTTAAGGCGGTGGTCTTGAAAACCATTGTGCTGGAAACGGCACCGGGGGTTCGAATCCCTCTTCCTCCGTTTTTCTTCTGTGTAACTCATACATGATAGGGCCAGGATGCTGAGAGGCAGCCTTCTGCCCCACAATTTGCCCCACATTATGGGTGCTAGTAGTCGCAGATCGTGGAGCCTTCAGACTAGGACTGTGGTGTCCACCGAACCCTTTTCTTGCAGGTCCGACGCAAGGCGTTGCCGCCCTTTGTGTTACGTTTCAGTCCGAGAAGGAGTAGATAGGCGAGGGAGAAACTGAAAACGTCAGGCGGTTCTCGCTAGAGACCCTTTGACGCAGTACCGGACTCTATCTGTTTTAAGGCCACCGAGATTCTGTCTGCTACGTCGTTCAAGCCTGCTCTTTCGGCGAGCAATTTCGCCCGTAAGAGTGTCTCGGCATTCAACTCATCAAAATTTCTCGTTCTACTTCCAGAATAAATCGTTGCGGGTTTTCCTATCAATACCGGATCAAGGTCAAATTGATCGCCTGTCAGATCAACGTCAAGAGTCATATCTGCATATTCGATCCGATTGAACCAGTGACTGCCTTCCTTAGTCCTAACGCTAACGAGTTCACCTCCTAGTGGTCCCCGTCAAACAGACTGTACCTTATTGAGGCTCTTGCGAGCGCGTTGGACTTTTTCAAGGATGTCGGAAGCCTTAGCGGTCCAGATGAACGGCTTTGGATTCTGGTTATGGCCGGCGACGTAGTTTTCCACGGCCCTTATTAACTCCGGAACAGAGCAGAAAACCCCACGCCGAAGCCGTTGTTCAGAAAGATCCCGGAAGAAGCGTTCAACCATGTTGAGCCAGGATGCGCTGGTTGGCGTGAAGTGCACATGAAATCGTGAGTTGCGCTTGAGCCAGTTGACGGCTTTCTGGTGTTTGTGCGTCGCATAGTTGTCGCAGATGATATGGATCTGCTTGTCTTTGGGCACGGAGCGTTTGATTGTATTGAGAAACCGAATCCACTCCTGATGCCGATGCTTGGGCATGCAGGTCCCAATCACTGAACCGTCCAGGGTATTGAGCGCGGCGAACAACGTGGTCGTTCCATTGCGCTTGTAATCGTGGGTCATGGTGCCACCGCGCCCCTTCTTCAAAGGTAACCCGGGTTCGTACGATCCAGGGCCTGCATCTGGCTCTTCTCATCGCAGGATAAGACGATGGCGGTTTCCGGCGGACTCAGATACAGACCGACCACATCCTCCAGCTTCTCGGCAAATTGTTTGTCGTTGGACAGTTTGAATGTGCGTGACAGATGTGGCTTCAGTCCATGGGCCCGCCAAATCCTTCCGACTGTCGCATCGCTGACTCCGGTCGCCGCCGCCATCAAAGACCGGCTCCAATGCGTCGCGTTGGGGGGCTTCTCTTCAATCGTCTTCTTCACGATCCGGGCCCGCTTCCGGGCGCTGATCGAGGGAATTCGTCCACTTCGGTGCGCGTCCTTTTCGATCCCTGCCAGTCCATGTCGCACAAAACGATCGCGCCATCGCCCGGCCTTCTGGCGCGTAATCTTCAGCCGGGCTGCGATATCCTGATTATTCAGCCCTTCGTCGGCCAGTAAGATAATTCGGGATCGTTCTGCCAACCGTACCGTCGTACTCCGGCTTCGACTCAGTCGTTTCAATTCCTTGCGACTGTTCGTTATCCAATTCAATCGTTGCTGCTTTTCTCATACCAAGTTCATTTGACGTTGGAAAAGCAATTACGTTACATTAATTTCGACGGGCTACACTAGCAACTCATACACAATCGTAGCCACCGCTGCGCATTGTCCAGCACCTGGAGCCTTTGAACTGTATCCCTGTGCCGCAGTATCGGATCCGAAACCCTTTTCAAGTTGTTGGCGAAGTTGCAGTAGTTTCGGGCTAATCGAAGATGGCAGTTGCTCGTTTTTTGATTTGACCGAGAGCATTTGGACCCCCAACTAAATTATTAGCCACGAAGAGACACTATAGGTCCTGTTTTGTGGCCTTGCCGACATTTTCTCTCAGTTTGGCAAAGCGTTCCAAATGTTCACCTATGGAGAAGAAGGCGAGAGAAAGTCCAATAAGTTGCAGGACTTCTTCTTGGTCAGGGGCAATCCTTGGACCGAAAATGTAGAGACCAATGCCGATAATACCTGCCGCAATAACGCCCCCTACTCTGCGCCAATTATGCCTTACCGAGACAGGCACGCGGGCCGTAAATATGGTTGGCCAAGATTTGAGTTGGGTTTCCACTGTTGCCGATGGATCCTGAGTCGTTTCCTTCTTAGTTTTCTTGTCATCCACACCTGTCTCAAGATCGGTTTGAATAGCCAATTCACTGTATCCTGGATGAAGACCGAGAAACGTGAACTCTAGGACGTCATACCGACCAAGAACCAGATTTGAAGACCCTTCGAGACGTACGATATTCTTGTCGAACTCTGTAACGACTCGAGCCGCGACTAACTTAGAGCGTGGAGGCGGCTCTCGCCACTGCAGGACTCTCAGTCGGTAACGGTCGCCTTCAACCAAACTGAATCCGTTCGTCTTCGCCGATGATGAACTAAACGTAGAAAACTTTCCCGCCTGGACGTATTTGCCGCTTTCCTTTTGAAAGCCCATGATATGGAACATTGGAACGCCCGAAAGATTCGGCTCATCCAACAAAAGCGCGGCCAGGCTAGCCCATGAGGAGGCGAATCCAGATTCGTCCGATCGACCATCCCAGTTGAGTTCCGGTCATCCGATCGACCATCCCAGTTGAGTTCCGGGTCATAAGTAGTGCGCCGAAAGTACCATGATTCCGGTAGTTGATTGGCCAGGTCGAATTCTCGAGAAAGACCTAGTAATTTCTTTCCTGCAGCGGTCAATGATTGGCTTGGGCTTGTTCGGGTCGCTCGATCGTAGTCCATAAGAACGGAAGAATCTACTGACGCGAACGGACCGAGTCGAAAACGAACGAATATCATGGGTCCAAGGTCTTCGACGCTGACGATGTGGCATAGACGCAAAGGGATGAGTCGCTTCGTTTCCTGAGAATGAAACAATAGAATTAAAGGTTTCCCTGTTAGACACTTAAGATCTGGAGTTTGCCTTACTCCAGGTTCGACCCGAGTTATTGTCAAAAGTGGTGTTTAGGAGATTGATTCAAGCGGCGGCCTGATCGACTTGTGTCGCTTCGACACCATCGTTGAATTTCACTCCGATGATTACCTTGCTCAGATCATCGAATCCTCGTAATCGTCGCCAATTGTTCTCAGCGCACTGGCCCAGTTTGAACATCATGTGCAGCATGCCATCCCGTGTCAGGCAACCTCTGGATCGCTTCGTTCGGTGTCGAATGGTGGCAAAGGTCGACTCAATGGGATTCGTCGTTCTGATGCTCTGCCAGTGCTTGGCCGGAAAGTCGTAAAAGGCCAGCAGTTCCTCTCTGTCTTTCTGCAGGCAGAGTGTGGCTTTCGGATACTTCGGTTCATAGGTTTCAATGAACAAGTCGAATGCCTTCTCGGCGTCTGCCTTCGTCTCGGCCTGCCAGATCGAGTGCAGGGCCTGTTTCGCCTTCGCCTGGACCGACTTGGGCAGGCAGTTGAGGACGTTCATGACTTTGTGCATCCAGCAACGTTGTTGACGTGTCTCGGGATAGATTTCCTCCAGTGCGGCCCAGAACCCCATCGCACCGTCACCGATGGCCAACTTCGGAACATTCATCCCACGGGACTTCAGCTTCAACAAGACCTCGCGCCAACTCTGTGTCGATTCCCGTACACCGTCTTCGATCGCCAGGAAACGCTTCTCTCCGCGTTCATTCACGCCGATCACGACCAATGCACACAACTTGGTTTGTTCCGCCCGAAGTCCGCTGTAGATGCCGTCGGCCCAGACATAGACCCAGCGATCTGCATCCAAACGCTCCTCGCATCCGAGGCGGTACTGTTCGCCCCAAACCTGTTTCAACCGCGATACCGTGCTCGCCGACAGACCCTGCGCCTGGGGACCGACAAGAACTTTTAGGGCCTCACCCATCTCGCCGCTGGAAACGCCTTTCAAATACAACCACGGCACCGCTGCTTCCAGCGACTTCGTCTTCCGAATGTACGGTGGTACCAGGGCCGATCGGAACGTCACAGCTTCGCCCGTCTTGGCACGGACCTTCGGGATTTGGACTGTTACCGGACCCAATCCCGTCTGCAGTTCGCGTTCCGGCAGATAACCGTTGCGTACCACCCCGGCGTTTCCTGTCTCAGTTCGCCGGCCACCGTGCTGGGATAGCAGCTCTGCCAATTCGGCTTCCACTGCGCGTTGGATCAGTTGCTGTGCCCCAACTCGTAGTAGTTCTGTTACTGGATCCTCAATCGTTTCTCGACCTTCCGGTCCATTCACGTTACTCTTGCTCACAGTGGCGTATCTCCTATGGTTGCTTTGAAGTTTTGTCACAACAAATCAACCAGATACGCCGCTCTTATTCAATCCCTCAAACACCAGATTCGGTTATAACTCGTTCGCCTCTCCATGAAGACAAGACGGTGTAGCCCGTCAGAGCATTTCGTACGAAATACCCTAAAAAACTAAGAGACACTTTTCTAATCAGAACGATCTGAAGGAGGATCGAATGAGTGAGAAAGTGTCGGCAGAGAATCGGGTACGAGAGATTCGTCGAAAGACGCGCAAGAAGTACTCGTCTGAGGAGAAAGTGCGGATCGTGTTGGAAGGGTTGCGAGGCGAAGAGAGCATCGCAGAACTGTGCCGACGCGAAGGGATTCCGTCAAATCTGTATTACCGGTGGAGCAAGGACTTCCTGGAGGCGGGGAAGAAACGGCTGGCTGGGGACACGAAGCGGGAAGCGACATCGAGCGAAGTCACCGAGTTGCGGCAGGAAAACGATCAGTTGAAGCAGGTCGTGGCCGAAATACTGCTAAAGAATCGTTTTCTGAAAAAAACGTTGAACGTAACGGACTCCGAGAGCATCGATATATGAGGCAATCGGGATCTGAGAAGCTGGAGACGATCCGAGTGGTGGAAGACTCGGAGTTGTCGGTGACAGCGACCCTCCGGGAGCTGGGCGTCCCCCGCAGCACGTTCTACGGTTGGTATCGACGATACAAAGAGCGTGGCGCAGCCGGCTTGTTAGATCGGCATTCCGGCCCCGGCTTCTGCTGGAACCGGATTCCGGGACCGGTGCGGGAACAGGTGGTCGAAACCGCGTTGAACCACCCGGAAGCCTCACCGCGGGAACTGGCCTGGCAGATCACCGACACCCAGGACTACTTCATCTCCGAATCCAGCGTGTATCGGATTCTGAAGAGATGCGACCTGATCACCAGTCCCGCATACATCGTGATGACGGCCAGCGATCACTTCCAGCAGCCAACCCGGCGTGTGAACGAACTCTGGCAAACTGATTTCACTTACTTCAGGGTCGTCGGTTGGGGTTGGTACTACCTGTCGACCGTGCTGGACGATTACTCTCGCTACATCATCGCCTGGAAGCTCTTTCAAACCATGGCCGCATCTGACGTTCAGGACACGCTGGACGTTGCACTACAGGCGACAGATGTCGGACAAGTACAAGTCCGGCACCGACCGCGATTGTTGAGCGACAACGGCCCCTGCTACGTATCGCACGAACTCAAAGACTATTTACAACGTCGTGGTATGGAACACACCCGGGGTGCGCCCTATCACCCGATGACACAGGGCAAGATCGAACGCTATCACCGTTCGATGAAGAACGTGGTCAAGTTGGAACACTACTATTATCCGTGGGAACTTGAGCAGGCGATCGCGCAATGGGTCGAACACTACAACCACCATCGGTATCACGAATCTCTGAACAACGTGACACCGGCTGACGTGTTCTTCGGGAGGGATCAGCAGATCCTTGCACGTCGTGACCAGATCAAAAGAAAAACGCTGGCTCGACGCAAAATCGAGAACCTTAGGATTGGAGTGGTATAACTTCAAAACCGTCTCTTAGCTAAATGGTCTTTTTGTCCGAATTATTCTGACGACGTACACGTGGGTAACCGGACAGACCTTTGCTGCGGTCCCATCGTACTGACTTGGAAAACTATCATGGAACAGCCGCGCAAGACGATCCTCGATGAACGTATCGAAGTTGAAAGTGATGAACCTTACTTGGGCATTATTTTCGACGAAACTTTCCCACGTAGAAGCATTATCCAGCATTCTTTGAACGATATGCAGAAGCCAATCCTTATCGACTAGCGGGTCTTCTGCCCCCGCGATCGCCTCTGCCATGAGCGCAGCGGTAACCGCTTTGCCGATAAGCATCGTCGTTTTTTCCTTTTGGTGTTTCTCCAAGAAAGCGTCAATCGATTTTTCAGGATGTCGTGTGAGATCGTCGACGAATCTTTTCAGCTGCCCGGCTTCGACGCCGAACCTGCTGAGAGACGCGAGTGCGAACTGATAAGCTTCATCGTCTGGAATAAGTTGAGTGGCCTTCGTCCTCAGTTCTACACCACTCGGCATTCCGTAGTCCCGACTTCCTCCAGCACCGACCACAAAAGTTATGGGTGTTCGTATCGTCACTTTTACGAATTGTATCCTGATCGTCTCACGCCCTGAAATTGTCCGGCTGAATAGGCGAAGGAAACGTAGGATGGCAAAACGACAGGAAAGATCCCTATCAACGCTAAGGCGACAGCAACTCCGACGGATGCACGCCGAGGGCCTTGGCGAGTTTGTTGAGGGTCTTCAGGGTGAGGTTGCGCTCCCCGTATTCGATGTGTTGGTAGTAGCGGTATTCGAATCCGTAGCGGCTCATGTCTTCCTGAGTCAGCCCCTTGGCTTTCCGTAGCTGCCGGACGTTCCTGCCCACCAGCTTCATCAGCCGCTCGTCCTTCATGACTGAGCAGCCTAGAACCAACGGTCCCAGAGGACCACGGTCTCACATGACCGTATTTTGCTTGATCTGCTAGTAAGCCTGCGCGACGAGTACGAGTTATAACCGAATCTGGTGTTTGAGGGATTGAATAAGAGCGGCGTATCTGGTTGATTTGTTGTGACAAAACTTCAAAGCAACCATAGGAGATACGCCACTGTGAGCAAGAGTAACGTGAATGGACCGGAAGGTCGAGAAACGATTGAGGATCCAGTAACAGAACTACTACGAGTTGGGGCACAGCAACTGATCCAACGCGCAGTGGAAGCCGAATTGGCAGAGCTGCTATCCCAGCACGGTGGCCGGCGAACTGAGACAGGAAACGCCGGGGTGGTACGCAACGGTTATCTGCCGGAACGCGAACTGCAGACGGGATTGGGTCCGGTAACAGTCCAAATCCCGAAGGTCCGTGCCAAGACGGGCGAAGCTGTGACGTTCCGATCGGCCCTGGTACCACCGTACATTCGGAAGACGAAGTCGCTGGAAGCAGCGGTGCCGTGGTTGTATTTGAAAGGCGTTTCCAGCGGCGAGATGGGTGAGGCCCTAAAAGTTCTTGTCGGTCCCCAGGCGCAGGGTCTGTCGGCGAGCACGGTATCGCGGTTGAAACAGGTTTGGGGCGAACAGTACCGCCTCGGATGCGAGGAGCGTTTGGATGCAGATCGCTGGGTCTATGTCTGGGCCGACGGCATCTACAGCGGACTTCGGGCGGAACAAACCAAGTTGTGTGCATTGGTCGTGATCGGCGTGAATGAACGCGGAGAGAAGCGTTTCCTGGCGATCGAAGACGGTGTACGGGAATCGACACAGAGTTGGCGCGAGGTCTTGTTGAAGCTGAAGTCCCGTGGGATGAATGTTCCGAAGTTGGCCATCGGTGACGGTGCGATGGGGTTCTGGGCCGCACTGGAGGAAATCTATCCCGAGACACGTCAACAACGTTGCTGGATGCACAAAGTCATGAACGTCCTCAACTGCCTGCCCAAGTCGGTCCAGGCGAAGGCGAAACAGGCCCTGCACTCGATCTGGCAGGCCGAGACGAAGGCAGACGCCGAGAAGGCATTCGACTTGTTCATTGAAACCTATGAACCGAAGTATCCGAAAGCCACACTCTGCCTGCAGAAAGACAGAGAGGAACTGCTGGCCTTTTACGACTTTCCGGCCAAGCACTGGCAGAGCATCAGAACGACGAATCCCATTGAGTCGACCTTTGCCACCATTCGACACCGAACGAAGCGATCCAGAGGTTGCCTGACACGGGATGGCATGCTGCACATGATGTTCAAACTGGGCCAGTGCGCTGAGAACAATTGGCGACGATTACGAGGATTCGATGATCTGAGCAAGGTAATCATCGGAGTGAAATTCAACGATGGTGTCGAAGCGACACAAGTCGATCAGGCCGCCGCTTGAATCAATCTCCTAAACACCACTTTTGACAATAACTCCCGAACCACCCCACCGAGCCAATCCCGAGGCAGGTCAGCGCAACCCCCTGAATGATGAGTTGCGGGACTGGACGGATGCACCGGCTCTCAGAAGAGATCGACTATAAGGTCGACGATCTGTTGCGTCTGCTCATCGAGGACAATCACGTTGCCCCCCAGAACGACCCGCCTCCTCCCTTCAGGAACTGGTGGCAGCGTTTCTTCTAAATCGGCTGGTAATGGCTGAAGACGTTCCAGCAATCCGGGCGGTAGCGTCCCGTTGCGTTGGAGCTGCCGTTGTAGCCCCGGAGGTAGCGTTTCACGTCTTGCCAAACCCGGAGGTAGATTTGCGAGGTTTGCTTCATTGGAGAACCACTCACGAATGGAGTTTCGTTCTTCGTCGGTGAGAGTTCCACGCGGCCCTGAATCCGGCTGCGTGACAGCCCCGCCTCTGCCACCGCGCCCACGTCCTTGTCCCCTGCCTTGTGCAGCAGTCTCGGGGAGGATGCTTAGAATCAGCGCCACCGCAAGAATCGAACACACCTTTCTCATCGGTCACACCTCACTTGGGTCCTTTGTCAGCACAATCTTCTACTAGGGCCCGATACGAGTCAACCGATCTGACCGAGCCACTCGCCTCGCGCCACTCGATAGCGACTCGCCCTACCGCCTCGGCTCTAAGTTGTTGGTTTTAGGGAATGACTCGACGGACTCGGTTGATTCTGGGCTGGGGTGGCAATTCTCAAGGTCCGAGAAGATGATTTCTCAGGACTTGAGAATCATTTTCACGGTTGAAGGCTCAGAGCCCTTTTGTCATTCGATAGCTTCATTCTCTCCCACTCTGAAATCTCTTCCCTCCCCGCACGGTCCGTTGCAATAATTACGTCCTGTTGAACTGAAAGGTTGAATGGACTGAAGCGAGGAAGCATCTCAAGATCCTGAAGGATGATGTTGGGCTGACAATAACCATAGTAAGCTCAACGATGAGAGGAGGACATGGTGGCCGCGTTCTGGAAATGGTTCCAATTGTTCTGGTGTTCCTTGATCAACACCCTCCGACTCTTTCTCGGTAGGCCCCCCTCGATGTCGTGTTGGTTGAAAAGCCATCCGAAGGTCGCAAACAGCATCAAATGGCAGTTCATGTTTCAAGGCTCGGCCTATGACATTCCTGAAACAGCCAAGCGGGCATGGCCGAACTGGTCTTCTCAAGAAAAGTCTCGGCTGATTACTGCCTTCAATGAGATGTGGCAGTGGATGAAGGCTCAGTCCGGAACTTTCTCGGCCGGCGGAGAAGGCATGGTTTACCCGCCTATCAACGTCAGGGATACTACGAACGATAACGGTTCTCCGTGGACCGGAGTCAGCCAGGATTACGCCTGGGACCTGTTTGTTCGATGGATTGCACTTGAACTTGTCGTAGAAATCAGCAGCTACGTTTCCTGGTCGGTTACGGCCTATGACGAGGAGCAACTTCAAGTGCTGTTCGACAGCGTTGCGATCATGTCGCGGTTGTCAGATAACAGCTTCACGCTTGCTACCGGGAGTCCAGGGCACTCTAACTATGTCAAGCGCAAGGACAATCTCGGCACATCCCTAATCGCGCCGCCGCAGTATACTTACGCTTTTCTCGTCAATAGAAATATCGTCGGTGTTTCCCGGATAGAAACTATCGGGAATCTTCTGCAATGGGTCTCCGACAGTCTGGCCCACTATTACGGGGCCTTCGTGTACCAGGAGACCGAAAACCACTGGCAGTATCGGGGCATCCCTCCGATTACCCGTATCATAGAGGGAACAACTAATCCTACTGTCGGTTCGGGCGGACAATTCGATCATTGGACCGCGGGTTGCCACGGCACGACCGGACTCATCCGCAACGTATTGAGAGCGCTAAATATTCCGGTACACATCTCGACTGTGTGCGGTCACTCGCAGGCGTTCTTCATCACCGAAGGCCTTTACCTCGACCATGGTGATAACCCCTACAACATCACCTTCAAGAACACCGGCCAGCCGGCATCCGCTCTACTAATCGATCGCGGCACCTATGTCTCATGGTTTGGAACAAGCACCGACAATCGTAGCAATGGATGCGACAAGATCGGACATCAAGTAGACGTGCTGGCTGGAAATTGAGGTCCTCAGACTCGTGGTCCGATTGTCGTTAAATCAAGTTTCTTCGCGCAAAGTGTCTGAGTCATCCGGAGTCTCTATTCCGTTGAACAACTAACCCGCGAAATCTCTTCCCTCGCCGCACGGTCCGTTGCAATAATTACGTCTTGTTGAAGGGAGGGAGAATATGGTCGAGGAAGAGTCTTCGGTCCCACAAGGTGGTGGGAGCATCAGGTGGACATAAAGAGAGCAGAGCGTGAATCTATTTCTAGCTTCTCCAAGTGCGATAGTAAGTCAGAGGTACGATCGTCTCACCATCGTCTGCTTTGGGATTGTTTGGGCAGTCTACGCTTACCTGCCGCACGTTGCGACGCGCTTCCTACGTCCCGAGGAACAACCACCGCCCGGCGATATTAGGTGGTTATGGGCTCCCGCCTGTGCCGTTACTCTTATCTATATCTGTTTCCCTATCATTCTCCGACTAGACAAACTTTGGAAGATATTCACTTTCATTTCAGTGGGCTTGGCAATGTATCTGGCCCACGTCGGCGTTGCAGGTTTCGGCATAATCGATTTGTCATGGTTCGGGTTCTATTACGGCAGTCTCGGCATGATTCTGCTTCTTTGGAATTCCCCCGATAAACCAGACGATTCAGTTAGATTTGTTTAGTTTGCAGGGCTGACAGCAACCAGCCGCAAATTCCGTCGCCCCCCTCAATTTTTGAGTCAGAAATTTTTTGAGTCCCGTACTTCGATAACTACTTTATGGAGGCTCAATCGTTTGGTTCCATCCGACACCCTTGTCGATTTTCCCGTCAGGTTTTTTTCCTACGGTTTTTTGCTTGGTTTTTTTTGATTGAAACTACATACACGTCGACGCTATCGAGGTGCTGTCATCAAGGGTTGATTCTCGCTTTTTGGTCGTCCCGACGGCTGAGTCTTGTGGTTGGATTCTGTCGTTGATCGAGAGAACGGAAATGTTTTGCATGAAAACGCATAGCATAAGCGTATGTAGATATGAAGTCGATGACGCGAACCGAATTTGAATCGATTGTGAGTGAACACCAGGCCATGGTCTACAGCATCGCTTACAATTTTTCCGGTGATGCCTCTGCGGCCGAGGAAATTGCACAAGAGGTGTTTCTACAATTGTTCAAAGTCAGCGACCAACTCGGGACACTGGCACACGTGAAACACTGGCTTCGCCGTACTACGACCCACCGGTCGATTGACCAACTTCGGCGGAAGGGCCGTCGTGGCGAGGTGCCGATGGACGCCCTTCCCGAAATATCGGCGCCCAACCGTGAACGCGACCCCCTGATCACCCAAAGGCTCCAGCGATTGGTTCGTGCGTTGCCCGAGAAGCCGAGGGCCGTCGTTCTTCTTCGTTACGGTGAAGATATGGATGTGGGAGAGATCGGAGAGATTCTGGAGATGCCTGTAGCGACAGTAGAGTTATAACCGAATCTGGTGTTTGAGGGATTGAATAAGAGCGGCGTATCTGGTTGATTTGTTGTGACAAAACTTCAAAGCAACCATAGGAGATACGCCACTGTGAGCAAGAGTAACGTGAATGGACCGGAAGGTCGAGAAACGATTGAGGATCCAGTAACAGAACTACTACGAGTTGGGGCACAGCAACTGATCCAACGCGCAGTGGAAGCCGAATTGGCAGAGCTGCTATCCCAGCACGGTGGCCGGCGAACTGAGACAGGAAACGCCGGGGTGGTACGCAACGGTTATCTGCCGGAACGCGAACTGCAGACGGGATTGGGTCCGGTAACAGTCCAAATCCCGAAGGTCCGTGCCAAGACGGGCGAAGCTGTGACGTTCCGATCGGCCCTGGTACCACCGTACATTCGGAAGACGAAGTCGCTGGAAGCAGCGGTGCCGTGGTTGTATTTGAAAGGCGTTTCCAGCGGCGAGATGGGTGAGGCCCTAAAAGTTCTTGTCGGTCCCCAGGCGCAGGGTCTGTCGGCGAGCACGGTATCGCGGTTGAAACAGGTTTGGGGCGAACAGTACCGCCTCGGATGCGAGGAGCGTTTGGATGCAGATCGCTGGGTCTATGTCTGGGCCGACGGCATCTACAGCGGACTTCGGGCGGAACAAACCAAGTTGTGTGCATTGGTCGTGATCGGCGTGAATGAACGCGGAGAGAAGCGTTTCCTGGCGATCGAAGACGGTGTACGGGAATCGACACAGAGTTGGCGCGAGGTCTTGTTGAAGCTGAAGTCCCGTGGGATGAATGTTCCGAAGTTGGCCATCGGTGACGGTGCGATGGGGTTCTGGGCCGCACTGGAGGAAATCTATCCCGAGACACGTCAACAACGTTGCTGGATGCACAAAGTCATGAACGTCCTCAACTGCCTGCCCAAGTCGGTCCAGGCGAAGGCGAAACAGGCCCTGCACTCGATCTGGCAGGCCGAGACGAAGGCAGACGCCGAGAAGGCATTCGACTTGTTCATTGAAACCTATGAACCGAAGTATCCGAAAGCCACACTCTGCCTGCAGAAAGACAGAGAGGAACTGCTGGCCTTTTACGACTTTCCGGCCAAGCACTGGCAGAGCATCAGAACGACGAATCCCATTGAGTCGACCTTTGCCACCATTCGACACCGAACGAAGCGATCCAGAGGTTGCCTGACACGGGATGGCATGCTGCACATGATGTTCAAACTGGGCCAGTGCGCTGAGAACAATTGGCGACGATTACGAGGATTCGATGATCTGAGCAAGGTAATCATCGGAGTGAAATTCAACGATGGTGTCGAAGCGACACAAGTCGATCAGGCCGCCGCTTGAATCAATCTCCTAAACACCACTTTTGACAATAACTCGCGACAGTATGGAGCCATCTCAAGCGCAGCATTGCGATGCTGCGAGACAAATTCAGCCTCGACACGGAGGAGAAACATGAACGAGTTCGAACGGAATCTTCGTGACGCACTGGCGCGACGTTCCCCGAGGGAAGGTTTCACCGACAGGGTTCTGGACCAGGCCAAGCATTCCCGTTTGCAGCACAGTTCCCGTCGATGGGTCCGTTGGGCGGTCGCCGCTGCGTCGATTCTGGTTCTGACCACGGCTCTGTTGATCCGTTCTGATCGAATTGAACGTGTCCGAGGCGAGCAGGCTAAGGAAGAGGTGCTGCTGGCGCTGAGAGTGGTAGGTCGAACGCTGAACCAGGTAGAGGAACGCGTCCGGCAGGCCCAGCCCTTACGCGTCGGGCAACCGGATAACAACTAAAGTTGAGGAGGTTTCATGCACCCATTAATTCTGATTTGCATGCTTATCGTTGGTGTACCGCTTGGGGCACAGACGATCGACCTTTCGTCTCTGGAGGGCCTGAGGGAAAATGCGGATAACGTCGTTTCGGTGAGTATCGGTCCGGAACTATTGGCGTTCGCAAACGCCTTCTTGTCCGATGAAGACGAGGAAGAGGCCGCGGCACTCCAAGTCACCGAGCGCCTTAAAGCCATCGAGGTTCGCGTTTTCGAGTTCAACGAGCCGGGGCAATACGACAATGAAGATCTCGACGCCGTCTGGAAACAGTTGGACGCTGACGGCTGGAATCGAATCGTTGAAATCGACCAAGAGGACTCCCAAACTGGTGTTTGGATGTACATGGAACCGGAAGTGGCAAGGGCCTCAGGAACGGTAGGTGGTATGGCTGTATTGGTCGAGGAAGACGATAAAATCGTTCTAGTCAATATCGTTGGGTCCATCAGTCCCGCGGATCTCGCCGCTCTGGGTGCACAATTCGACTTGAGCGACTTAGCTGATCTCGCTGATCTTGGGAACGACGACGATGAGGAAAATGATGAAGACGACGATGCTGATGGTGACAACGAGAATGATTGACGATTCTGTGGTTTTATCTGGCAGCCACGAACGCCGTACCAACTCGACGCTAAGTCGCGGGGTTTAGAGGACCACTCAACGTACTCGATGGTTCCTTCCAGAGAATGTGAATTCTCAACGTCCGAGAAGATGATTTATCAGGGCTTGACCCCGAAAATCACGGCACCGGCACCCGTTCCTTCAGTTCTTCAAACCAGTTCAGGACGATGTTGATTTGGCTGACACATGCGGCCTTCTGGTTCGAGTCGGCTGCCTCACTCTGCCGTACCCTCGCTGTCCGGTAGTGTGTGAGCAATGGCCAACGCCGCCCACCCCGTTCCAGCCGCCGAGATCCACTGATTTCTGCCAAACGGAAAACCACTCTCGAAGTAGATCTGGCTGGGAAAAGCCCGCGTTTGCACGAACCACGCGCCATCCTGATACTGGCTGGCGAGCAGAAACGCTATACCTCGGCGGTACGGCTCTCCAATAACCGAGGCGCCTGCCTCGTGCAGGGCGAAGAGGGAGAGTCCAGTGGCATATGCGTCGGATTCCAACTGAGTCAGTTGCGACCAACCTCCATCGGCTCTCTGCTCCGCCAGGATCTCGTTCATTGCTTCTATGACTGTGGCTTGAGGCGCGCCCGCCGAGACTAACCCCATGAGCCGCATGGCCCGTTCTTCAGCCGATGACGCCTCTACAGATACCAGCCAGTCTTGTGCCTTCAGAAGGGCACGCTCGATCTCTATCTGACGGCCCGGGATCGGATAGAGCGTTAATCCCCGTAAGGCCATCGCCGTATGGCTGACGGTGCTGTATTCCATTGGTGGCCGGTTAACGCCGTTTCCAAGCCAACTCCCATCGGGCATTTGTGAGGCAAGGGCCCAATGGATCGCTGATGCTGTTACTTTGTTCAATGGATAGTTCTCTGCCGCCAACGCCATCAGGCCATAACCGAGCGTCATAGCGTGCCCACCCGGCACTCCCCCTTGTCCCTGCATCATCCCGGGCGAGGCTCGCTGCAGAACGGCCAGTATGTCGTCAAGATTTTCTTGGGCAAGCTCTTCATTCACGGCGATGCCCTTCGTACGGGCCTCGGCAGCTGCCGAGGCAGGTAGCGTGTTGTGGTGACAGGTGTAGCATGCACGTCGTTCATACATTAGTGGAGTGGATCGCAGCAACAAACGGACACTCCTAGTGACTGAAACGCGAGCATCTGAAATGCCTCGTGGGTCTGGAGGCGGGAACCCCTCTCGCCGTGGACCCGCACCTCGCTCCGCACCATACTCCTCCAGTATGTCTATCTTGTCTTGATCGGACCTGTATATAGCCCAATCGAGAGGCCGCTCTCCTTCCGTGCTCTCTGCGTTCGGATCGGCTCCATTCTCTAGCAAGACCTCTAAGGTCTCTCGTCCCGCGAGTTCGGAGGAGGCGGCAGTCATCAAAGGTGTTCTCTGGTACGACGTTCGATTGACCGCATTGACGTCGGCACCCATCGCAATCCAGCTGCGAATCAAATCGGGTTCCTGCCAATTCGTCGCCCTATCCAAAATATTGTCGGGAACGTTAACGCCTCGCGACATTAAGTAGTCAATAGCGGGCTTGTAGGGACGTCTAAAAAACGCGGCATTCGGGGCTTCAGGTTCGAGATCGTTCTCCACCAGGAAGCGAACCACATCAACATCGGCGGTGCGGGCCAGAGAGAACGCGTCTTCGCCAGTGTTGTCTTCCGCGTGAATGTCGGCTCCACTGTCAACGAGCAATTGGAGCAGGTCTGCAGTCAAGGGGTAAGCAGACGCAATGAGGGCAGGCGTTCTGCCTAGGTTGGATTGGGCGTTGACGTCGGCTCCATGCTCGATCAGCAAGCGAACCTTGTCAAGATTAGGCACGGCCCACATCAGGGCACTCGCCCCCGTCTGATCTGTCACGTTTGGATCTGCGCCGTCGTCTAGTAATACTTCAACAGACACCACATCAGCAAACAGGACGGCGAGCATCAGGACGGGTGTGCCGTCTTCATCCACGATATTGGATTCAACGCCACTACGAAGCAGTCGCTCGATTTCGGCAGAGTTCGCCCTTTGCACTGCCTCAATAAGCGACTCTTCTGGATTGTTGGTCTGCGCAAAGAGAGTCGCAGTCAGGAGCGTAATAAACAACAGGCGAGCGAGACGCATTATTCCTCCTTATGGCCGAGCTTGGTGCTGAACTCCATGTTTAGTGTGTCGCTGAAAAACCGTGAAAAACTCGGTAAAAGATACTAGAGGAGTGAGTTAGGCGCTATCAAATTCTCAAGTCCTGAGAAACGAATTCAGATCAACCGGTCGATGCAACACCTGCGTTTAATGTCTCTGCCGGATTAGCGAAGTCCAGCGTCTCACGAGGTCGCCCGTTGAGCTTCCTTGCGATCATATCCAAATGCTCCTGTGAGTGAACCGACAAATCCGTCCCTTTAGGAAAATACTGTCGGAGCAAACCGTTCGTGTTTTCGTTCGAACCCCGTTGCCAGGGACTCCTCGGATCGCAAAAGTAAACGGCAATGTCGGTGGCCAGAGTGAACCGTTTGTGATTGGCCATTTCCAATCCGCGATCCCAGGTCAGTGTTTTATAGAGTTCGGTCGGGAGTTTGTCTGCGTGTTCGATCAGCGCGTTGATGACGGTTTCGGTTTCCTTATTCGGAACCTTCACCCGCATCACGTACCGGGAGAAACGTTCGACCAATGTCGCAATGTAGGTGTTGTTCGAACCCGCTATGAGATCCCCTTCCCAGTGTCCGGGGACCGCGCGATCTTCAACCGAAGCCGGGCGCTCACGGATCGATATCAGATCCGGGATCTGCCCGCCACCCCGGCCTTTGCGACTGGCATGCTGGGACCGGCGAATCGTGCGTTTGGTCCGTAGATGCTGTGTCAGTTCTTTCTTCAGAGCCCCGCGGGCCTGGATGAAAAGGCTGCGATAGATCGTTTCGTGTGACACGTAAAGTGACTCGTCGTCTGGATATTCGCGTTTCAGCCAACCCGCAATTTGTCGCGGTGCCCAATCCTCCCGGAGCTTCTCTTCGACGATCCCGCGTAAGCTGGGATAGCGGATCAGTCGACATCTCTTCGGGCGGTGAGCCCGTTCCCATGCGCGTTCATCCGCCTCCAACGCTCGATAGTTATCATAGCCCCCATTGCGACCGATCTCCCGACTGACTGTGGAGGGTGTACGCGACAGCGACTCGGCAATTGAACGGATCGATCCCTTGGCGGCAATGCCTCGGGAAATCTCTTCACGCTCGGCGAGGGTCAGCGCCCGCTTAGAGCGGCATCGTGTCCTGGGACAGATTCCACCATACGGTGCGATCTGACCATAAACCGAAGAGCCCTCCTTTCCGAACACACGTCCGATCGCTTTCAGACTCTCTCCCCGCTGCCAGCGAATCCACACCTCGTCTATATCGGCGAGTGTGTAGCCTCGCCGCACCCGGTCTTTACTCTGTTTCTTCCGTCGTTTCTTACGCATACACTCCACCTCCTCCTTTTAGGTACAGTGTTGCATCGATCTGTTGAGATCACCGACATTGTCGGACGTTGAGAATTGCTTTGGCTTGATCAGAGCCTTCTCAGTCAATGTTTGCATGCAGTTGGGGCATTTGGCGGTCTCCAGAGCCCAAACATCTCCCTGCTGTTCGTAGCGCAGCAAATAGGTCTTACCGTTAGTCGTGCGAACCTTGAGGTACTCGGCGTCGGGTTCGAACCAACGGTTCTCGACGGAAGCAATCTCGTAGGCTTCTTCGTGCAGAAGCACATAGGGAAGCGCGGATTCGTTGGTTAGCCACCCGCTACCTGTCGTGGACAACCTTGAAAACCTGCCCTCCTGAGTTGACGATGCCCTGCGGCACTTTGCCGTCCAGCCGTTCCAGAATTTCCCGCAAGGCCGTGGCGTTCCCTTCCATGCCAAGTGCAATCCACGGAGGGAGTCGTCGCCCAGATTTAATCCCACGAGCCTCCAGGTCACAGAAGCCGCGCCAGATCCTGCGGCAGCGGTGATTCAAACCTTAGAAGTTCTGCAGACAACGGGTGCTTGAATTGCAGGGAACTAGCGTGCAATCCCAGTCGCTGGGCAGGATTCGTGCGGGCCTCATATTTGTGATCGCCGATGATCGGACATTCCGCATCAGCCAGATGCACCCGGATTTGATTGCGCCGACCCGTCTCTGGTGTCAGTTCGATCAACGCGCGGGTCCCGATTCGCTTCATCACCCGGTAATGGGTCACCGAATGGCGTGTCCGCTCGCTGGGAGGGGCGCTGTAGACCTTGAAGGGGCTGCTCTCATCCAGGTGTGACCTCAGCACGCCGTGGTCAGCCGGTGGATTTCCTTCCACCACTGCCAGGTAGCGTTTTTCGGCCTTGTACCAATGTGTTTGCAGCGCGTGCTTCGCCGCCTCCGTCTTCGCAAAAACCATTAGCCCGGACGTCTCGCGGTCCAACCGGTGGACGATCCACACCCGCTCCGGGCTCTGAGGATTGCCGCGGCGCACGTAGTCAGTTAGAAAGGCATAGGCTGTCTTGTCCCGTTCCGTCGCGTTGGCCATGCTCAGCAGATTCTCGGGCTTCTCGATGACAATTAGCGACGCATCCTCAAACAATACCTTCATTCCCGGTGGCAACAGACCTTCTGCGCGTACCTCGCCCCTGGGGCGAATCGAAACCAAATCCCCGGTCTCCAGAGGGTGAGTCGAGCGTGTGATCGACCGACCGTTGACTTGAACCGACCCGTACTTGAGCCACTGCCGCACCTTTGTCCTCTTCACCTCAGGGCAACAGGCAAAAAGAAAGGCCAGAAGTTCCGCAGGGTGTTCGACAGTGTGAGATGCGGGCATGACGCTGTGTTGCAGTGAAACAGGCTCCCGAAGCTATCAGGCAATCGGAGAACGCGACGCAGACGAAAGGCGGACCAGACCCTTGACTTCGCTCACGCCAACAGTCTAGCCGGTAACGAGGCTGGTGGCGATTCTGTCGGCGATTGGCAGGACAATCAAAGTCTCAAGTCCTGTTAAACGGTATTGTGTCATTTGAGAAATGCCTGAAATACGGGGGTTTTTCAACTTCCGACGAGATGATTTATCAGGACTTGACCTTGGAAATCAGGGAACCGGCACTCGTTCCTTCAGTTCTTACGCCCAACAGGCGCTTTCACGCCACGAAAAACGCAGCCAATTCTCGGTGTGACAAAAACACAACGTCGTCGTCAAAGAGGTTGAGTGACAATTTCCTCCACCATCCCACTCACGGGTGTTCGTTGTAATAGGGCACCCGCCATTTTTTTTGACGAAACACCATCGGGCCTCGATTATCTATCCCCTCTGTACCGGGCGGAACGGCTTTTCGGCTTTCAGTCCTAAGGGGAAGCTGAGGGACGTCGCCCGGTACGCAAAAGCCTACCGCTCCTTTGTTCTTCTCTAAGTGTTGCGGCTCGTTGACAAAGCAGCATTCAGAATCGATTAAAATAGAAACAGGGACAAAAACACAAGGTGAGCCATGAAGGATTATTGCACCTGCCGATTTCGACGGACTGAGCGAGTCTTTCTGAGTGCGGGCCTCGTTTGCTGCTCGGACTGCGATAAGCCGGTCTGCTGTGCCGCTGTTGCTCTCGATAACGCAGAGGAACCCCATGCGGCTGAAATCGCTTACGAAGAAAATTTCGTATGTTGGCGACACTGGGACTGCGTAGCGAATTTGGAAGTGACCCACTCAGCACCCGACAAGGCTACTCGGGAGGCCAACGCGGCGTGAAAAGCGGAAGCGTTGCTGGGTAAGGTCACACAGCGGAAAGAATTGCCGATGCTTATGGCACCGGCACTCGTTCCTTCAGTTCTTACGCCCGCTAGGATCGAATCAATTCCAACGCTGATTGTACAGATCCCTCACTCGATCGCGTGGCCCCCCTCGACCGGCCACGGCTTCATTGCTATCTGCAAAGGCCTCTTATTTCGTCTATTCTCCTTCTTCAGCCCTGCAGTGAACGTCTTGAGATTTATACATTGGACCATTACTGAGCACGGGAAGGTTACATGATCCGAAATTTGTCCAAGAAAGCGATCGGCGTGAAACTGGCCGTCCTTCTTTCTCCGATCTGGCTATCGGCCCAGCGAAATCCCCAGGACACCGTTCAACGGGCGATCGCCCATTTTGTAGAGCAGGCTCCTGTTCTGGACGGAGTTCTCGACGATGTGGCTTGGCAAAACGCCCTCCCTCTCGTCGATTTCGTTCAGAGAGATCCGCAGGTGGGACAGCCCACCAGCGAGGGGACACAGGTTCGGGTCGTCTACACGGCACAGGCCATCTACTTCGGCTTTTTATGCCTCGACCGCAGCCCGGATCAGATCGTGGCCACCGAGCGCCGGCGCGATGAGGACCTCAGCAAGGATGACAGCGTTGCCATCCTTCTTGACACCTTTTTGGATCGGCGCAACGCCTTCCTCTTTCGAACCAACGCGCTGGGAACTCAGTTCGATGCCCTGGTTACGGACGAGGGCCGTGACATCAACGTCTCGTGGGACGAGAGATGGGAATCGAGCGCGGTGCAGAACGACCAGGGGTGGATCGCCGAGGTCATGATCCCGTTCGAGTCACTCCGCATGAGGCAGGAGGAAACAGGGACATGGGGTCTCGAAATCGAACGCGTGATCCGCCGCAAAAACGAAGCAGCCTACTGGAATAACTTCGACCGCAACTTCCGGTTCGAGGACGTCTCTCGGGCGGGCCTCCTGGAGGGATTGGAGGAGGTGGAGATCGGCAACCGCTTCCGATTCAAACCATATCTATCGGCCGGCTTCGAGCAGACGCCCGGCTCAGGGGGCCGCACTGAAAAGAACAACCTTTCAGACATGGGCATCGAGGTCTTCAAATACCGGCCGACTCGCGCTCTGACCTTGGACTTCACGGTCAACACCGACTTCGCGCAGAGCGAGGTCGATGATCTCGTCACCAACATCTCTCGCTTCCCCTTGTTCTTTCCCGAAAAACGGGAGTTCTTTTTGGAAGGGGCGGGGATCTTCGAATTCGGGACGGGACAGCGTAACTTCAATCTCTTCTTCAGCCGGCGCATAGGCCTTTCACCTGAAAGGGAATTGATCCCCATTGTCGGGGGTGCGAAGTTGACGGGCCGTGTCGGGGCTTACACGCTGGGAATCATCAACATGCAGACGGATTCCCACGAGGGTGCGCCCGGCCGCAACAACAGCGTTTTCAGGATCAAGCGCGATTTGTTCGGCCGCTCTTCGGTGGGCGCCATGTTCACCTACCGAGGGGCCGGAGAAGGCGGGGACCACAACCGGGTTTACGGAGTCGACGGAAATTTTGCCTTTGCCGAAAACCTGGACATCCAGACCTTCGTTGCCAAGAGTGAAACTCCCACGCTGATGGGCGACGACTGGGCGGCGTTTGGCCGCATCCGATGGGACAGCGACTTTGTCTTGCTGGGGGCGGAGCATTTCCTGGTGCAAAGGAACTTCAACGCCGAGCTCGGATTCGTCCCGCGCCGAGATCAGCGCATGACGAGCATTCAGGCAGGCATTCGGCCTCGGCCTGACAGCGGCGTGATCCGGCAGTTCGTCTTTAGATCTCGTCTCGACCTCACGCAGAATCAGGAAGGCAAACAGGAGTCCCTGATCTATCACTTCTTTACCTTCGAGAGCATCTTTCAGTCCGGCGACAAGATCGTCTTCGACGCTCACCGAAAATCCGAACGCCTTTTCGATCCTTTCGACATTCGGCCCGGAGAGATCTCGATCCCGGTTGGGACGTATCCCGGCTGGGACGCCGTGCTGTTCTGGGATGGGGCTCCCCAGCGCCGCATAGCGGGTCCCGGCCTCTTCCGCTACCGCTATGAGTGGGGTTTTTTCGGCGGGAGGCGAATCGAGCTACGGATCCAGCCCCAGTTCAAGCTCAGCGACGCCCTCTCCGTCGACCTGAACTATGCCCTGAATGAGGTCGACATGCCGTGGGGAAATTTCTCCTCCAAGGTGGTGAACACCCGGATCAACTATGCTTTCTCGAACCGATGGCTGACCAGTGCCACGGTCCAATACAGCAACCTCGACCAACTGGTCAATTTCCGTTTTCGGCTCAACTACCTCTACCGTCCGGGAGATGACCTGTTCCTGATCTACAACGACGGGCGGATCGTCAACCTGGATGATCCGCGCGAAAACGCTTTGCTGGGCCGATCCCTCATCCTCAAATTCACGCGCTCGTTTGATTTCTGATTTGAAAGATCAATGGACGCTAAGCACTCGGAAGCTGTCTGGAGCGAATTCTTTTCTGCAATGTTACAATCCATGCAACATCCTTAGTTTGAGGAGCTTCCAATGCTAGGTGTGATCGTGCTCGGATTTCACGGCTGTGGAGGCAAAAGAACGCCACTTCACGGCACCGGCACCCTTTCCTTCAGTTCTTCAAACAAATTGAGGACGATGTTGATGTCGGACTGGTCAGCGCCGGCGTCATCCTTGCCGTTCTTGATCATGAGAAACGGTTCGCCGTCAGCCCAAGCATCATAGAGCTGCCGGCCTGAATTTGGAGTGGGGTAGCTTCTTTCGAAGAGCATCTGGGGCCGGCCCGCCGTGAAGATCGCACCCGATTCCACCGGCGCGGCCATCAATCCAGCGCGACTTCCTGAACCATCAGGAAGCGTTGGCCGTCGGCTGACACATCGTAGACGGGATAAGGCCCTCCGGCCCTCGACACGAAACCTCCTTCAAAAAGCAACCTGGGAGTGCCCGCTGTAAAGCCGGGTTCCGTCTCGATGTCCACCGCCATCATCTGAAGGTCGTTCAGGTAGAACAACTCTCGCCCGTCTCGTGCCCATTGGGGGTAGCCACCGCCTTCGGTCGATATCTGCCGCTTCCCTCCAGGTCCGGGAAACGGGAGCACATAGACTTCGTTGCGGCCTGACTCGTCCGAGACATACGCCACCCAACGGCCATCGGGAGAAAACATTGCTACGAGCTCATTGAATGGCGTTTCGAGAAAGGGGCGCGGCTCCCGGTCGCCGTCCAAGGGCATCATCCAGATGTCTCGGTCCCCATCACCTCCAAGGCCTGGACTTTGAAAAAAGGCTAGAAGTTGGCCGTCGGGGGACCAAGATGTGGGGTTCTGCCGGGGGGCCCCCGTCGTCAGCTGCTCTTCAGTGCCGCTCCCATCTGCCCTTTTCCAGAACAGGAAGTTATTTTCCTCTGGGATCGACCGATAGGCCACGTATTGCCCATCCGGCGTCCATACGGGCTGATTCGACCCACCTGCAAAGGTCAGGCGGGTAAGCGTCTGTCGGGCAATGTCGAACAGCCAGATATCATCATCTGACATGACCGCCACGCTCTGCTCATCCGGCGAAAGGCGGGGATATTGGTAATCGCGGGCCGCTGCCCCCATGGGTTCCGCGTTGCCCTGTCGATCCACCCAGACCAGTGTTTCGGTCCCCTCTAGTGGGCCCTGAGGCGAAGCGACGCCCGGGTCGTCTGCCGAACAACCAGAGCCGAGGCCGGCGGCTACAGCCGCGACAACCAGAATTATCCACACATTGCTCATCATTATTGCCTCCTTATGGCTGATGATGCATGAGAACCGCCGCACAAACCCAGACTGACTCGAAAGCGACAACCTCCAGAGTCTCGAAGTAGTTCTGAAGCATGTCTATTCAATGCACTGGACCGATGTGATTCGATGAATGAGACTACAGGTAGCGTTTCAGGTCAATTGAAACAGTCACATGGACGGTATGGGCACCATCCAGACATGTGGAATTGCTGCGGGTTTTGTTAGGGGTGTTTTGAGGAGGTTTTCGGGGAATGGAAAGCTGATTTGAGCGAGACAGCGGGGGTCGCTACGGCACCGGCACCCGCTCTTTCAGTTCTTCAAACCAGTTCAGGACGACGTTGATTTGGGGGCGGGAGGGTCCGTCGTCTACCTCGTCTGCCGGGAACACCATCACGAATTGTTCGCCGTTTGGAGTGATGTCGTAGTCCCTGAAGGCCGCAAACACCCGGAACCCTTCTATCGGAAGCGTCTGCTCGCCTCCAAATGCAAACTGAGGTTCGGTCGCAATACTGATCCTCATCAATCCTTCTGCGAAGCCGTCTACCGCTTGTGCTCCCCTACGATAGAACAGTTCCCCTCCATCAGTTGACCAGAGTGGGGCGTTACCCACCTCCTCAGTAACGCGGTACCGAACGCCCGTCGGAGGAAACGGTTGAACGTAGACCGCGAGAATCAGGGAATCGGCACACGTTCTTTCAGTTCTTCAAACCAGTTGAGGACGATGTTGATTGTGGGAAACTGTGCGGCCTCGCTCTCAGCGTCGTCGGCCCTGATCCTAAGAAAGCGCTGAGCGTCAGGCGTAACATCGTAAACACCTAACGAATTGTCATATGTGACGAAATCACTATCTGATCGAGAACGGAATCGCGGAGAAGTCGCCCTCAGGTCTTGTGTCGACCGGCTCGAGCGCGCTGATTTCAAATGGCGCGCCGATCCGGTTACCGGCAAGGTCTTCCAGAAAAGAGGATACGAGGATCGAATACTCACCCCGCGCCCATGTTTCATGGGGAATGAATGCCCACCGAGTTTCGCCTTCGCTGATTTGGATCTCTCCTTCAAGCCGATCGCCCGCCCGAGTTATGACGCTGAGTGCACGTCCGAGAAGGCCGTGGTCCAGCGGTTCGGGAAACGACATCACCAGCGGTTCATGCGTACTGTTGCTGGGTAGACGGGACAGATCCCAACGTGTCAGGTCGATCGGCTCCGTGTCCGGTGGACCAACACGGAACTCCTTCTGAAATCCCTCCGTAAGTGGATTGCCGTTTGCGTCCGGCCAGGCATTGTCGATGAGGAGTGTATACCTTGCGCCTTCGGTCACCGATCGGCCCAGTTCGTCGCTGAGCACCAGGCCCTGTTTGATGCGACCGGGATCAAAAAAGACGGTATAGCGTTGACGTGAAGGATCCCATAATCCCGTCCCCAGAACTTCACCCAAGGGTAGGAATGCCGATTCGACTTCACTGCCAACCTCGTCGACCAGCTTGACGTAGGGCAGACCGTTACTTGCGCGCATGGGCGCCGAGAAATAGATGTACACCTTGAGCTGATTCTCGGGTAGCACGTTGGTGGTCGGATAGATTCGCACCACGCGCACGCTGGGTGCCGCTGTGTCCGGGGGCAGATCCACGATCGAAACTATAGGCGAGCCGGTCTCCTCGACATAGTCAAACGGATCGAACGTCACGACGTAGTTGCGGCCTGGATCGAATGGAAACATGGGTGTGAAACGAATAAGGCCATCTAGAACGGCGTAGGATCCCAGTACTGGCGGGATGTCTGAGTCGGCGATGGGCGTCTCTTGCTCGACCGCGATCCTCAGGACCTGCTCCCACTGCAAACGATCCAGCATCGCCGTGTCTAAAGCAGAGAGAATGAGTGGATCGAGGCCTTGCACTTCGACCGAACTGGAATCGCCGTCCGGGGAAACTGCGAGGTGAATCGCAGGAACGGTTTCGGCAATCGAATCCGACCTCGGAGTGCCGACCTGCTGGCCACAACCCAGGATCAAGGTAGTGGTCAGCATGAGGAGGCTGACCCAGACGGTCGTGTGGCGCGGGTCGGGAGAGACCGGCGCCACGCGATGACGATCCAAGGACATCGTGTTCCGACTTCGCTACGGTAGAGCGATCACTTTGAGGTCGGTCAGCCCGTCACCGTCACGGATCGCAATCACCGCTTGTGTCTCGTCCAGCATGGCGAGCTGAAACGTGCCTTCCATCCGGTCGATGGCTTCGAACGGCACCCCGGCAATGTCTTCCATTTCCGGTACCCTTTCGGTTATCGGCTCCTGATCGGCCACGTCATCCATTGTCATTTTCATCACGCCTTTGCTGACAGTCGTGATCAGAAGAATGTCTTCACCATTCTGCTCGTACACGATCATGTCCAGCGGGCGATTATAGGCGCCCATTTCGGCTATCGTGGTGCCTCTGACTTTTCCGGTGAAGGCGTTCCCGGCAGCCAGAGCGGCGGTCGAGAATCGAACCAGAGGCGTGCAGAAGTATCCAGCGATCAGATTCTGCTCGCCGTCAACGACATGGGGTACGAATGTATAGACGGGCGCCCGCGTTTCGAACGCTCCGTGCGAGGCGTGCCAGATTTCGACGCTGCTTCCCGTTCCAGCTCCCGAGAACGGGTAGGCCACCGAACGCAGCTTAGACGCGAATTCCTCATTGGAGAGCCCCGACACCAGAAGCTGGCCGTCAAGGTACGCCATGTCCGTGACCGTTTCCATCCGTCGGTTCTGGGCACCCAAATAGGGAGGGCGCGGCCCTGGACGACTGGGTTGGACGAAGTCGTCTGCCGGGTTGGGCAACTCGACTCGGGTGTATGCAATCTGATCCAGTTCGATGACGTCGATGGTTCCCGCGCCATCCACTCGGAGCAACACCGGAGCGCTCGTGTCAGCAGAAATCCGGGAAACGGAGAGAAATGTATTCTTCGAGTTGGGACTGACTGCGATGTCATTAATGAGAATCTCTTCCGCGACGGTGCCCAGCATCGCGGCAATTTTCTGGTCGAGTCCGCTGACAGAGGCGGTGCCTTCCCTACGACCGAACTCCTCACGGTCCAACCGTAAGGCGAAGATCGTTGCTGTCATATTGTCGGCCACGAAGAGCGTGTCGTCCGGGCCGAAGGCCAGCGGCCCTCCCGATGTGAGATCCGGATTTACGGTGGGTCGGCGCTGGGCCGATGTCCAGGACGTGCCAAGAATCAGAATGACAACAATCCCGCTGATGCCGAATAACCACTTTCTCATTGTGTCTCTCCCTTTTAAAAAACCGTTAACTCAATTCGAATTGCCCGAGGCCGAACGTCGGCCAAGTTGCGGATCAGTTGGGACGCGGGATCGGGGTCCGCCTGGACACCTACACAGTCGCCGGATTGTACCCACGGCGCAACGCCGTCACAGTCTTGAAATCCAGCCTCATTCAATTGGAAGCCAGCGGCAACGCCTTCATTTCTCACTCTCGGCAGCGAGGTAAACCCACACAATTCGATTCTCAACTTCCGACAAGATGATTTGTCAGGACTTGAGCTCCATTTTCACGGTTGGCTACGGCACCGGCTCCAGGTCCATGACCGCGCCGCCATTCCACAGGCCGTTCAGATCGCGGACCGGAGCCGGCTCCTGGGCAGCTCCGTAGCGCGACAGGGTGAGAAACATAATTACAAAGAAAGACGCACCGCCGGAACGTCTGATCATGTCGGATGCTCCCGCTTAATTCCCGATGCCGGTGCGATCAAACACCGTGCCATTGGCCAAAGTCACTTTGGCCAGATGACCGCGCGGCGTCTCGTCCGTCGCGGGATTCACCTCAACGTCGATGACATCGCCGGGTTTCACGGCGTTTCTCAACCAACCCATACGCGACAGCGCCGATGGGCTCCCCGTTTCCGTATTCCAACGCGTGACCTCGCCGTTCTCGTCGGTGACATCGAACGCAATTCTGGTGTGCGGATTCGTCCAGGCCACGCTGACAATGGTTACGTCTTCAAACGCAACCTCTCTTGAAGTTTCGTAGATCGCAGCGAACGCGTGGTGCGCGTAAGACACCATCACACCCACCGACAGAGTGAACAACAGGGCCAGCAGAGTTACCTGAATTGTTCTCTTCATCTCTCCTCCTTCCCCTCTTTCGCATTTCCCGAATGACAGGGTCCCCCGACGAATGACGCTCTCAGTTCCCGTTGGCGTTAAGGCTGCGAATCGTCGAAATGAACCGTTAAACACTTTGCAAACGATACTAAAGGGATGCGTTAAGCGCTATCCAATTCTCAAGTCCTGACGAACGACCTTGTCGTCTTCTGAGCACGCGCCTAAAAATGGGAGTTATTCAACAACAAGATGATTCGTCAGGACTTGAGAAGGATAGCCGTCCGAAGAGTCGGAGCTCTCCGATTCCTCCTCTGTGAACCGTTCGGCCAGGATCGCGGCTGGCGCCCGGATGGGGCCGAATTTCGAAACATTTACATGGCGCTCGGCCGCCGATATGGCCGTATCATTGTTTTCGTTTCCATGTGGAGGCATTTCTGTGAAAGTCCCGGTCGCTCTGATGATTCTGGCACTGATCCTGCCCAGCTCCGTTTTCGCACAGGACGGCACACTGCCGGCCGAAAACCCACTTGCGGTCTTGAAACTGGAAGTCGAAGGCGTCCTCGCCGAAGCGGCGCTTCCGTTCAGCGACGTGCAGGAGGGCGCGATCATCTTAATGATGGAAGACCGGCGTCAGGCATCGGAAGAGCTGTTTGGCGACCTGATGGACTTCAGCGCGGGTCCGACCCAGGGACAGGCCTCGGATCGCCTGCGCTCGGCAATCGAATGGATGGAGAACGAGTTCGTCACGCGTCTGGAGGACTACCTGACGATTGAACAGCTGATGGCCTGGAACCGATATTTGGAAACGCGTGAGTCGCTGGCCCAGGACGCACCGGAACAGGATCCTTCACAACAGCAGACCCAATACGTTCGGCTCAATCCGAACCAGTTCACGGCCGAGGAAGGGTCCTACCGGATCGGCAGTGCACCGCGCCGAGCGGAAGTGATCGAGCGGGGGGGCGCCGGTGCGTTTCATGGAAACGTGCAGTTCTTGATCATCGACGAATCCCTGAACGCGAGTCGGCGCTCCTACAACCTTGGCCACCGGGTGCCGACCGTCAAGCCCCCATACCAGGAGCGCGACACGAGTTTCGATGTCAGTGGGCCGGTTCTGCCGGGCCGGTTGACACTGAGCTTCGCGGGCCGCCAGAACGAGGCCGAGAACGTAGACACCATCAACGCCACGCTGGCCGATGGCTCTCCGTTCTCCAGTGAAATCGTCCGGCCGACGACGCACCGCTTCCTATCCACCGGAGGGACCTACCAGTTTGCCGAAGCCCATTCGTTGACGTTCAACCTGGAATACGCCCCATATTCCGAGCGGAACCAAGGCATCGGGGGGTTCGTATTGCCCGAACGTGCCTGGACGGCCGAAGGCAACAGCTGGAACGTGGAGCTGCGGCAGTTCTCGTCGTTGTCGGCCCAAAGCATTTATGAGACGCGATTCAAGGTCAGCACCAGCCATGAGGAAACGGTCCCCGGAACCGATGGGGTACGGACCGACGTCATCGATGCATTCAGCAGCGGTGGCTCCGGGAACCGCTCCGAGAACAACAATCGCAACTACGAGTTCAGCAACCTGTACACACGGATCGGGGAAGGCACGACGATCCGCTTCGGCTTCAACGGAATCTATCGGAAGAACAAGGCGCTTTCCACGGCCAACTTTGACGGGACCTTTACGTTTTCCAGCCTGGACGATTTCAACCAGGGGCGGCCTTTTCAGTATCGGGTGGCACGGGGCGAGCCCCAGCTTGAAACCACCCAAACGGAGCTGTCGTTCTTCATGCAGAACGACTGGAAGCTGACCCCGGAGTTGACTCTCTATTACGGTTTTCGCTATGACTGGCAGACGAATTTGAATGATGCGAACAACTTCGGTCCCCGGTTGGGGTTGGCCTACGCCCTGGGTCCGGCCACGGTCATACGGAGCAGCATCGGCGTTTTCTACAACGGTCTGGGTATCGACCTGGTCGAGGGGCAGCGGCGGCTGGACGGGACACGTCAGTTCGAAATCGTCATTGATGATCCCTCCTATCCCGATCCTTTGCAGTCCGGAACCGTCCAGAATCTGTTGCCGTCGGTTCGGGTGACCGACCCAAAGCTGTCGACGCCCTATGTCAGCGCCGGAATTATTTCGATCGAACGGACCTTCTTGACGAACCTGTTCCTGAGCGCCTTATATGAACACAGTCACGACACGCACCGCCTGCGCTTCAGAGACCTGAATGCTCCGTTCGACATCACCGCGCCTGTGCGGCGTTCCTGCACTAGGGATCAGAACAGGAAGACCTGTGTGCGCCCAGATCCGACCAAGGAAGAAATCCTCAATCTGGAGGGGACTCGAGCCGAGATCTCCCACTCGCTTCGGCTGACGTATCGGCAGCGGTTCAGCATCTTCAATGTGTCGGCGAACTACGAGTTTAGAAGAGCCCACTCCGATGGCCGTCCGAATGCGGGCGGCGACCTTCCTGCGGATAACTACGATCTTCGAGCGGACTGGAGTATCTCCCGCTTCTTTCCGACGAACACACTGAACAGTACCGTGAACGCGCAGCTCCCGCTGGGCATCTTCTTGACCGGAACGATGTCGACCAACAGCGGTCAGCGTTACAACATCCTGACCGGAACGGACGACAACCAGGACGGCCGCTTGACCGATCGGCCTACAGGTGTCCCGCGAAATAACGGCGACGCGCCGAAATTTCTCAGTTTCGGCTTCAATATCTCAAAGGCGTTCTTCTTTGAGGGTGCGGGAGGACCAGGCGGAACGCGGACCAATCTCAATGTGTTTGCCAACATGACAAACGCGTTCAACAACGTGAACTTCAACCTGCCTTCGGGCGTGATGACCTCACCGAATTTTGGCCTGTCGACGAGCGCACAGGATCCGCGGCTGATTGAAATCGGGCTGCGCTTCCAGTTCTGAGGGCTGTCTCCCCCCTTGCTACCGCAGTGCACTCCCCGCCAGTGTTCCTGGGGACACGAACCTCACTCAAGTATTCCTCGAAACCGTGGATCGCCGCTATGTTGGGATAGTTCAGCGAGGCAAGCATCTTTGCTTCACGTTCAAACCGAGCAAGACGATCCGTGTCTTTCGCGAACTCTTCGGGCAGCATCTTAATTGCGACTTCACGTCCAAGTTTGGTGTCCCTGGCACGCCACACCTCACCCATTCCACCCTTACCCAAGAGTGTGCTGATCTCGTAGTGGCCGAGTTTGGTGCCAGATTCCATGTTTAAAGTGTGTCGCCAAAAGTAGTGGCGAAATTCTGGTAAGTCTATCTAGGTGGGAGGGTTATTGGCTATTAAATTCTCAAGTCCTGAGAAACGACATTCTCGGACGTTGAGAAACCCCAGCAATTTACCCAATTCTCAAGGTCCGAGAAGATGATTTATTGATGGTATGGACTCCTCTTTGATGACTGAGTCGGCATCGAAGTGCCAAAGTCATTTTGAGCCTCGCAATAAAGCGGGCGAAACACGTGTACGTGTGAACAAAAAGGAGTCCGAGATGAAGAATAGAACGATAGCAGTGGATCTGGCAAAGAATGTTTTTCAAATTGGTGTTTCAGATCGCCCCGGGCATGTAGAGAAAACCTATCGTTTAAGTCGGGCAAAGTTTCTGGGGTTCTTTGCGAACCAGGAGCTGGCGACCGTGGTGATGGAAGCCTGCGGATCCGCCCATTACTGGGGTCGGAAGATCCGGGAACTGGGACACACGGTCGTTCTGATCTCGCCGCAGTATGTGACGCCCTACGTCAGGCGCAACAAGACCGACCGTACGGATGTGAAAGGATTGTTGGAAGCCTATCGTGACAGCGATATTCATCCAGTGCCGGTCAAAACCCTGGCCCAACAGCAACTGACCTCATTGCATCGAATCCGTTCGGCGTGGATGCGAACCCGAACCGCACGGATCAATACGGTGCGGGGGTTGTTACGGGAGTTTGGCTACGTGATCCCGACCGGAGCGGATCATCTGGTGCCGGGGGTAATGGAGCTGATCGAAGATGCAGATGTCGTCATCCCCAGTGTCGTTCGGGAGATGTTTCACCAGGTGTGTGGCGAGATCCGTGAATTGGAATCTCGCATGCGATCGGTGGAACAAGAGTTGAAGACGCTGGCTCGGCAGATGCCTGAGGTCGCGCGTCTGACGTCGATTCCCGGCATCGGCCTGTTAACGGCAACGGCAATGGTGGGGTTTGTTGGAAACATCAAACGATTCCGAACGTCCCGCCATTTTGCCAGTTATCTGGGACTCACACCCCGGGAACATTCCAGTGGCAACCAGCGACGCATGGGCCGGATCAGTAAGCAAGGCGATCGTTACCTCCGGATGCTGTTGGTTCATGGGGGCCGTTCCCTGTTGTGGAGTGCCCATCGAGAGGGCGCCACACCGACACCTCTCCAGCAATGGGGTCTCCAGAAACACGAGTTCCGCGGACACAACAAGGCAATCGTTGCACTGGCCAACAAGTTGGCGCGTCGCGTGTGGGCGGTTTGGAACCGTGACTGTGACCATCAGGCCCGGTATCAGGCGGCCTGACCCGGAACAGTCGGAATATCTTTTCAGCGAGCTGCGATGAGGTTCGAGATGATGGCGTACCGGTCAGACCGGCGCGGGGCAACGCCGACAAGTCCTTTGGCCCTTAGAGGCCGTTATTTTATCGGTTGGCTCCCCGCGCGCAAATTTCCATCATGGCCTGGAACAATACAGTTCCACTTTTGAGGCCGAAGATACGGGTGCAGTCGACTAGCTACTCACCTCGTAACTTCTAGTCAGTCCTGCTGAATGCATTTTGCCGAAGAAAGCTGACGGGAGAGCTGCGCCTACTTGACAGAGGAGTCCAGATACAGGACTTGACCGGCGAAAGCGTCAAGAGCCTCGAACCTTGAAGATGAAATATGTGATCTGTTCCCCCGGCCCTACGATCACGGGATGTGGTGTTCCGGCCGGGACCTGCACGATGTCGCCCTCGGCGATCCGCTGCACTGTTCCACCCTCAATCGTCGCGCCGCGTACTTCGCCGGGTGTGGTCTCGGTGGGATTCGGGATCGTGCCGCCGAGGACCATCGAGGCGTTGCCGAAAAAAATGACGTAGAGATCCGACCAATCAGCATGAGATTCTGAGAAACCGGGGCCGGGCTCAAGATGTGCGACGGCCGCGAAGTAGTGCTCATAGTCAATGATGCGGTCGGTCACTCCACGGTTGTTAGCGCCTATCTGCCCTGCGAGCTCTCGGTCGATACTGTCCAACTGGAAGGCACTCCAATAGTTGTAATCGGCTAGTTCCTGAGCTGAAAGCGTCGGGGTGGTGAGCAGGAGTGCTGTGATCAGTAAGGTCAAACGGCCGCGAGTGTGCACATATGGTCTCCTTCGATCCGGATGCCCCGTTCCGGTTGAATTCTCAATGTCCGCGAAGATGATTTATCAGGACTTGACCTTGGAAATCAGGGAACCGGTACCCGTTCCTTCAGTTCTTCAGAGACCCCTCTAAGCCGAAGTCCCGCGGTCTAAGTGACGAAACTTTTTTCAACAACTGCAGATCCGATCGCATCGCCGAAAGCGTTGACGGCGGTTCTGAAGCGATCCAGCAACCAGTCTACCGAAAGAATAAGCCCGACGTACTCGACAGGTAAGCCCACTGCGTTTAGCACAATGATCATTGTGACCAAGCCGGCCTCGGGAATGCCCGCGGCGCCGATCGCCGCCATAGTTGCCGTCACGGCCACTACTAGTCCCAAAACAAGCGCATAACCAGTCCGCCGAGGCCCAGTTCGCGCCGATAGAATTCGAGGCATAGAATCCCGTTCCCGGATGGCCTGTTCCAGGTATCGAGTTTCTGTTGAATCTGTTTCAGTTCAGCCTCGCTGGTGTTGGACGGTTGACAGAAACCGGGACCTCGATCGCCCGGGCTCAGAGTCATGATCGGGTCAACATCGCAGAGGCTGACGCAACACATCCACCCCGCGGAACAAGACCGGCAACCACCGGTTCCAGGCCAGGATCCGGAACAGAATGCGCCGCCCGGTGCGCACGAGTTGGCACGGCACAAGCATGAAAGCGTTCAAGAAGGTTTTGAACTCCATGCGCAGCACGGTTTGCTTCTCAGCCTGATATTTTTGGCCCCAACGTCCGGTTTCGGGAAGCAGCAATGCAAACCACGCTTTCAGTGTCCAGGCCAGTGACGCGATCACCATGTAGGCCCAGTTGCTGGTCTGATCTCCGACCGGCATCCGCAACGCCTGAACGCCGTTCTTCAACTGCTCAATGAGATTCTCCTGATTGCACCGTTGATTGGCACGCATCACAATCTGGTCGGCCGGATCCGAACGGTTGGTAATGTAGAAGAAGTACCGGATGTCGTCAAACAACACCTGCTCTCCTTTGGCCACCGACAGATTCTTCCGCACCACGACGACACGGTAGTCCCGATCGCAGGCTCCGGGTCGATACCGAAACTCGGCCACATCCTCACCCTGCAAGCGGATATTGTCGAAACCGCGCTGCCGAACGATCTCTTCCTTCACGTTGTCGGGACGTTGGCGCGGTTCGGTCGCCACGTCGTATTTCGCGGGCCGTTCCAGGCGCTTCCACTGGCGCGGCTCCAGTTCATCGGCCCGGGCCTTCAGGTTCGCCATCGCGTCAATCCCGAATATGAAACCCACCTGCTGGTCGTCCCATCCGTCCAGATGCCGGGTCTGGCTGAAGTCCGTGTCCCCGCGCAGCAGGATCTGGCGAAACCCCGCATGCCGGCACAATGCGATGGCTTGGTCGAACCGGACCGCGGCTCCTTCATGCGACGGCCGGTTGCCGCTACGATTGACCAGATACAGCGGTTCGGCGGTGTTGGCCAGCGAGATCATCAGCGGGTGATATCCCCACGTCCCGTCGTAGGCCACGTCCATCCCTTGCTTGCATTCCCCCGTGGTTTCGGCCAGTGTCCCGTCCGCGTCCAACACCGCTTCTTCGAAAAACGCCGCCGGTTGCTGTCGCCAGACTCCGAGCCGGACTTGATTGGTTGCCTCCATCAGACACTCCACGTCGTCGGCCTCGAATCTCCGGCAGAAGTCTCCCGCCGTCGTCGGATCCGGAATCCGTTGCGCTCCCAGCGCATCCAGATACACCGCATCGTTGCGCCGCAGTTCGATGTCTTCCAGGCACGTTCCTCCGCTCAAGGCGTTGTAGGCGATGTTCAGCACGTGATCCGACTCGTGATACGGCAGGTGCCGCTTCAACACATGCACGCCCTTGTCGATGGCTTCGATCAGCCCGGTCCGCCGCGCCACCAGTTGCATCGTCCCGATACCACCAACCGATGTGCCCCGCGTCCGCTCTCCCATCTCGTACTGAATGTTGCTCGCCGAAAACATCGGCTCTACCTGATCCGTCCAATGCCGGTCCCCAAGCCGACGTTCGATTCGCCGCTTGCGGTTCCTCATGTTCTTGCGCGTATAATCGTTCATCTGAAATGCCTCCTTTTCCGAAGAATCTGTTCAAGGTTTTTTTCGCACGGAGAGGGGGCATTTCGGGTACTTCCGCTCTTATTGCACTATCATTTCCTCGTCAATCACGCTTGTTCAGGGACTAGCAAGGTACGGGAACACGCTGCTGCGCTTCATGTGGGACAGCAGCGACGTACAATCGCGTTGCTCTCAGGGGGCCTTCCTCGCTGGTCGCACATCAAGAGAGAACGACGCCGGGGGGTCCGATGCCAAGTGGGATGGCGCTTCGTTGTCCAGGCCGCCAATATCACCTATCATCACAAAGCCGCCCCCGACAGATTCCTTGCGGAAATTTTCGGCGCTTGAATTAGCGGCCACATCACGAGAACACTGCGATGCCTAAACTAGTGGTCCCCGTTAAACAGACTGTAACTTATCAAGATTTCGCCGGCCGCGCTGGACTTTAGCAAGGATGTCGGAAGCCGTTGCAGTCCAGATGAAGGGTTTCGGGTCTTCATTGTGACGAGCGAGGTAGTCCTCCACGGCCTGGATCAACTCGGGGACCGAGCGGAAAACGCCACGCCGGAGTCGTTGCTCGGACAGATCCCGGAAAAAGCGCTCGACCATGTTGAGCCACGACGCACTGGTTGGCGTGAAGTGCACATGAAAACGCTTGTTACGCTTGAGCCAGTTGACGACTTTCTGATGTTTGTGAGTCGCATAGTTGTCGCAAATAATGTGGATCTCCTTATCTTTCGGCATGGCGCGTTTGATCTGATTCAGAAACCGGATCCATTCCTGATGGCGATGCTTTGGCATGCAGGTTCCGATGACCGAACCGTCCAGGATGTTGAGCGCGGCGAAAAGCGTGGTTGTCCCGTTACGTTTGTAATCGTGGGTCATGGTGCCACACCGCCCCTTCTTCAGAGGTAACCCGGGTTGCGTGCGGTCCAGGGCCTGCATCTGGCTCTTCTCATCGCAGGACAAGACAATGGCGTTTTCCGGTGGGCTCAGATACAGACCGACCACATCCTCCAGCTTTTCGGCGAATCGTTTGTCGTTGGATAGTTTGAAGGTTCGTGACAGATGAGGCTTCAGTCCATGGACCCGCCAGATTTTCCCGACCGTGGACTCGCTCACGCCAACGGCCTTCGCCATCGAGGCCCGACTCCAGTGCGTCGCGTTCGGGGGCTTCTCTTCCAGTGTCTTCTTGACGATCCGGGCTCGCTTCCGGCGACTGATCGTGGGAATCCGTCCGCTTCGCGGCGCATCCTTTTCGATCCCAGCCAAGCCCTGTTCCACAAAACGATTGCGCCAGCGGCCCGCTTTCTGGCGCGTGATCTCCAAGCGGGCGGCGATCTCATAATTGTTCCGACCTTCAGCGGCCAGTAATACAATTCGGGATCGTTCCGCCAACCGGACCGATGTACTCCGGCTTCGACTCAGTCGCTCCGACTCCATCCGCTGCTTGTCATCCAATTCAATGGTCGGTGCTTTCCTCATTCTCTATTGGACGTTGGAAAGCTATTTTAGTTACATTACTTCGAGCGGGGTACACTAGTAATGACTCTTGCATTCTTGTTTTCCTTGTGCATCTGCGCATTTTTAGCGGATGCACAGCTCAATCTCACCGCGGCGCAGGGCACCGAGGCCCCACAAACCGGAACCCTCGAACAAACCATTCCCGGCCATTATAGGTATGAGTCCGGCGCCCGTGTCAGCGGGGTCATACTGACAAATGAAGGGGTTGTCGTCGTAGACGCTTTGAGTAGTGGCGCCATGGCGATGCATGAGCGGCAACTGATCGCCGGCTCACTCCAGCAGCCGGTTCGCTTTCTGGTTTCTTCAACTTTCCACAACAACTATACGCGAGGCAATGTCGCCTATGGCGACGTAGTTAGGATCGGCCATGAAGAATACAAGGCCGATCTGCTCGCACTGATGATCGAGGACAACGTGCCTTCGGTGGAACAAGAGGCGAGGCTCCCGCATCAAACCTACCGCGAGCGCATGTCGCTCCACCTCGGCGGCAAGGAGATTCAGATTATCCATATTGGTCCCGCGCACACACGGGGCGACAGTATCGTTTTTGTTCCTGAGGACCGGATTGTCTATGTGAGCGAGTTGCTTTTTTACAACCGGTTTCCGTGGATGAATTCCGGATATATCGAGTGGATAAACGCGATCGATGCCGTCTTAGATTTGGACGCCGACATTTTCGTGCCCGGACAAGGACCGATGAATTTCGATGATCCTCGCGATTCGCGGGAGGCGCTCATTCGTTTTCGCCAAATCCTAGTTGATGCACGCGACGCCGTTCAGGCAGAGATTGAGCGTGGCGCGACGGAAGATCGGGTTGTCGCCAGCGTCCTACTTTCCCAATACGAAGAATTGGGTGGATACCAACAGCAAAGAGAGGTTGTTGTGCGGCGGATTTATCGCGACTTAAAAGGCACGCTCGAGTAAGAGCGCCGTGACGTTCTTTTCCGACTTGGGCCCTAGGCACGGCCGCTTGATGGACCTGCCTGAACGCCGTGCAAATTCGATCTTTCCAACTTAAGTGGACAATGCCAATCGAATATCTACTATGGGTCGGTGGCGGACAGATAACTTCTCAGAAGATCGTGGTCTGCCCTTTGTTGTTTGCTGCTGAGTAGGACAATAGGCCGAATCAATAATCATCTCAAAATTTAGCTAATCCAGAGGTTCAACCCGGATGAGCGTACCTTCGAGATTATCCCCAACCCAAAAAGAAGGAGGACTGGTGCTATTGTCCACATCCACCCGGCGGATGTTGGTGGTTCCCGGTAGCAAAAACATGGTGACTTCATCGGTTTCGGTGTTGACCCGCGCGACATAATCGTTGGTCATGCCACCCCCCCCAGGCAAATCCGTCCTGGTCGAGGATGGCATCATAAGGATTCGTCCACGCGACTGGGACCTCCCATTCCCGGAATTCCTCTGCTTTGGTATCGAACATCGCAATTCTGTTCCCGCGAAATTCGCCAAACCAGAGTCGGTCTTGCGAGTCCATATGTCCTCGCCGGGGACCCGAATTAGGGGTCGGCGTCCGGTAGGGAGTGGAGACCAAGGTTTTGGCATCGACCCGGGTTACGTGATCACCGCCAAGCTCCATTCCATAGAAGTTATTCATCGAATCAACAGCGACACCATAAGAACCAATTCTACTGGCGGCTTCAACCATGTCAGGTGCGACGCCCTTGGTATAGTCAATCGCAGTCCACACACCCGATTCTAAATCCACCTGGTATTCCTCAACTCCACCGGTCCAGACTTTACCGTCCACATCAACGCGGGTCGGCGTGACCATCGCGGTGCGGGCCTCATCACCCTCGTCGAACAGTGGGCTTTTCCAGTGATCGAAGGTTTCCGTATCCCGGTTGAACCGCATGATCACCCCCTGGTACATCATCCCGAGAAAGATATTTCCTTCCGGATCAAAGTTCATATCGAGATTTCCTCCGGGGACTTCGGGCTTGGTCATAGGGATGGGATACTCAATGGTCTCTCCGTTCTTCGGATCCAGTTTTCCAAGATATTGAGAACCGAAATCGCCGTACCATACCATCCCGTCCGTATCCACAATGGCATCGTGCGGTAACGCCTCCGGCCGCGGCAGATCGTATTCCGTCATAATCACACGCGTTCCCTTCCCTGTCGGACGAGGGAGGGTCTTGAGAGGATAATCCCACTGGGATACCTTGCTCAGGTTAATAGAGCTGGCATACTCGCCAGTCCCTAGGGCCCGCTCACCGATCTCATCTTCCGAAATATTCATGCCACCATCATTGCCGACGAAATTGGGCCGTATCTGAGGACGCAACGGGGTAGAACCCTGCGCCCAGCCCCTCATTCTGTCCACAACGTGTGCAAAATCATCGGCGTTGTACCGGGACCGGACGACCGGTTCCAGGGTATGGCAGGATATGCATCCAAGAAACTGCTGTTTCTCTTCGACAGTACCAGGCATGCTCAACAGCCATTCACCGTTGGAAAGTTGAGAGGCGATGTCCCCTGCAGTGCGAAGATTCAAATCAAGCTGTGTAGTTTTCTGCGCATCCACCATGATCTGTCCAGGATCCGGCAGTTCATACCCCACTGCGCGGATGCTGACTCCGTAGGGTCCCGGTTCCAACCGGTCCGAGGGGAAGCTGTATCGACCCTGGGCATCGCTGACCACCGTGACCGTGAAACTGGCTCCTTCCCGCCTGACAGTTACCAGCACGCCTTCCATGGGTCCTTCCGCTTGCGAGCTAACCTCACCGCTTAACGCCCCCGAAAGTACGGCACCGCTCATCTGTGCCGTGGCCTGCGCCCAAACGCTGCCACAGGTCATCACCGATAGCGACAAGGCAGCGAACGAATTCCTCAAAAGTTTCATCTTTATCCCCTCAAACGATAACCGCTTCAGATTAACCATAACCATTCTAGATTCGCCCCTTCCCGCTCACCGAAGTAACGCGTGGGGGGACTGCATGTTGATAGCGGGTTGATATCGGTGGACCGTATCATATATTAATTTATTAAACCCGCTGCTGTGCTGGAAAATCCAGGCCCCGCACGCATCCGAGCCGGCCTGGCGTGAGTCCATGTGCCGATCGATCCCAACCGCTCTGGCTGCCAGGATAAGCGTTGTGCCCACCGGGAGGGCCATAACCTAGGCGAGTAATCGAACGCACCCACAGACCGAATCTGGACGTTTCGATGGGAACACCTCTCGAGCCGATGCCGGGAGTATTATTTCGGCGGGAAGCTCGACGGATTGTCATGAATTGTTTGAGTAACGACGAGGCCGGAGAGGAGGAGCTCGTTTTGGAGTGACCATTGAGCGACAAGCTACGGCGGCGTTTGTATTAACCTTGCTCGCAGGTCTGTGATCCGGGAAGCGCCTAGCCACGGGCTGGTTTTGACCGGCTACCCTACGTATACTGGGTGGCAACTCGGAGGGAGTAAAAATCGTGGCCAAATGGAAGTTCTTCCACAAGTACGGGTGAGGGAGTTGCGAGAAGACGGAAGCGTGGCTTTCGCAAAACGGTATCGCATTTCAGTCGATCGACGTCCTGACGCACCCCCCCTCGATGGAGGAGTTTCAACGCATCGCTAGTGCCCTCGGAGGTGGCAAAGCGCTGTTGAACTCTGGCAAGGTAAAGGACCTCGATTACAAGGCAAACATTGCCGGTCGTGAGCTCAGCGACGACGAGCTATTGCAGATCCTTCACCGCTATCCCGACCTGCTGCACAAACCAATTCTATTCGACGGCGAACGGGCAGTGACCGGCTACGTCCCGGAGGAATTGGAAACTGTGGTTAAAGCTGCGCCGTAGGCCGAATGAAGTCGGACATGGCAAATGCCCACTCGGGCCTCGACACAGTAATCTAATGCCGGGGCCGCATCAAAGAACCTCTGCTCTGGAAGGTCGTCCCTAGCCGCACCCAGCGGCCCGATGAAAGCCGACTGACGAACACCCATGCGAAGGATGCGTCCACAAGTTCTCATCGTGGACCTCGCCGAATCACCTATCGACTTGAGGTGATCTTCTAGGACTAATGGGGGTTGAGAATACGGTGGCATTTTCACTGGACAACTACAGGAAAGCGTCAACTCCCGTCTTTTGCCCAATTCTCAAGGTCCGAGAAGATGATTTCTCAGGACTTGAGAATCGTTTTCACGGTCAACTAAGGAACCGGCACCCGTTCATTCAGTTCTTCAAACCATTTCAGGACGATGAGAATCCGGGGCCGGACAGCCTGGCGGAATCAAAACGGTCTAGGAGACTTGGCTTTCGAGGAACGCCCGTCCCTTGTCTGTGAGCTGAAACATCCCGGCGTCATGGTCGACGGTGACGTACTCGTCCGCAACGAGATCCTCCATCAGTTGCGAGAAAGCCTGATGCCCAGCCTGATAAAAGACGAGGCTATGAGTGTGGAGATCCCGCATGGGGATCGAGCCGCCCTTCTTCGTTATGAACTTCAGCAAGCCCTGTCGGGCCGCCTGGATGTCCGTGCCCATTTTGCTACCGTTTTGTTATCCTGATTGCACCATGAAATTCAATATTGGCGACAAAGTTCAGCCTATTGGCGACAAAATTCGTTCAGCCTCCGTTCGTCCAGTCATGACTGTGATCTCCCTCAAAGAAGACCAGGGACTAGTTACCTGCACTTGGCCCTACAAAGGCACAATGAAAGAAAGCAGCTTCGCTGAAGACGCGCTCGAAAGCTTCCAAGTCCCTAGTCCCCCTGCGTAACGGGATGATTTCAATTCTCAATGTCCGAGAAGATGATTTATCAGGACTTGACCTCGGAAATTAGGGAACCGGCACCCGTTCATTCAGTTCTTCAAACCAGGACGGAATCAATTCTCAGCTTTCGCCAACAGAGAGCATTCACTGGCTGTGTCGGACCGCAAAGTCGGACAGTTGTTGGAAATACTGCGGCGGAAATCCGGCTGTCGTCGGGATGTACTTCAAGGCCAGCATGGTGTGGTCAACGTTCGGGAGGACCTCAATCTCTATCGCTTTGCCGGATCGCGCACGATACTCGGTGAGGAATTCCACGCTATCTGCGGTCTGAACGTTGAGGTCGTTTTCGGCAAAGATATAGAGCATCGGTGTGTCGATCAGGTCCAGAAACGGCCTCGGATCGTAAGACCAATCCCCAGCAGGCTGTTCGTAAAAGTCCGCGTCGTAATCAACGAGCTGGGCTGGAAGGCGGGGAAGTCCCTGATCGGAAAATTCCTCCAGTGCCTGATTGATCGCTTCCCGTTCTGGCCCGAGGGCGTACGCCTCGTCTGATGCCGCCAGGATGACGTAGCGCCAGATTCGCTCGCGGAGTACCAACAAATCCTCAAGCTCTGTACCGCTGATGTTCAGTGCCTTCCAATCATTTTCGACTTCGTACAAGTTAACGTCGATCCATGATAGCGGAGGGCCCGCGCGATTGATGATGAACGCAATCTCACCAACTGACGCCGCCACCTCTGGGGTACCCCCCCCCCGCTGCTACCGAGAAGCCCCACGCGATCAGGGGCGATGTCAGTCCGTTGTTGCAGGAACCGAACAGCGGCGATGGCATCGTCAATGAAGTCGCGGTAAGTCGCGTCGCCAAAATCGCCCTCGGACTCACCCGCCCCTCGCTTGTCGTACACGAGTGCAGCAAGGCCGGCCCTGACGAGCATGTTCGTGTGGATTCTGTAGGCCGCCATGCCGCGTGTGTGCGGGCCAGAACCGTGCAGAATCACAGCTGCCGGATGCGGACCGTCGGTCTCGCGCTTGACGAGGACGCCCGCCAGTCGAATCTGTCCGGACTGGATCGAGACTTGTTCGACGTTTCCGCCGTAGGCCAAGAAGTAATTGAGCCAAGCACCCACAAGGATTAGAAGGACAGTCACGACAACGGCCAGCCCGATCCCCAGTCGTTTGAATGTCGCGCTGTGGTTCTTGAGCCAGCTTGGGTTGACTGGCACGCTAGACCTCACCCATCCCGCCCTCGCCGATGGCGAAGAGGATTGCGTAGTGACCGGGTTGCATTGGATGAATAAGACTACACGTGGGGTTTCAGGTCAATTAAACAGTCACATCTCCGCATAGGGGACGATACAGGGAGCGCCAGTAGTAGTTATCCAGATCTACGGCCGTTGATCGCGCAACCGCAGCTCTTGCGCGGGGTGGGATGCGGCCCGGAGCATGGTGGGCGCGATTACGGTTGCCGGGATTTTACGGGTATTCTATCGTCCGCGCTGCCGGCGATACTCAGCGAGACGCGCCTCCATTATTCTCAATCGCTCGCCGAGCTGCCCGTTTCCACCGCCAACTTCACTCCCGTCAGGCCGCGTGATGAAGGTCCATTCCACCATGTTCGATCCGTCTCGTGACGGGCGGCCCAATATGTGGATTCGATCCCCGGGCTTGAACTGATCCAACGTCCAGCCTGCTCGCCGGAGATTGATGACGCTGTCTCCCTCCGCCATCCAGGATTCTGTTTCACCTCGCTCATTCGTCACGTCAAAGTAAATCCGCGAATGCGGGTTGATCGCTCGAAATTCGGTCACCACGCCTTCGATTTCCATGCGCTCATCGACGATGTAGTGTGCCGCGGGGTTATGGTGGGCGAAGGCGGGCACTGAAACCAGCAGTGCGCCATAGACAAAGGTCAAGATCTTGCCTGTCATCATCTCACTGTCCTCCACATCAGCGTTGCCCGGAGATCGACTCGCAAGGGGCATCCAGCAAATCCACCTCGGGCGTACGGAGTCTAGTATGTTCTAGCACCAGCGGCTCTCGAAACATGACCGGATCGATCAGCGTGAACTGCATGTGCAGTCGGCGGCCATCCTCGCTGAGGGTGTAGCGCTCAATACTGCTCGCGTTATCGGCGTTGTGAATAGCCAGGTTGTCTTCGGCGACGTTAGCCGCGACATTCACGGTGTCCACCACCAGCGTAGATCCCTCGTACCGACCAATCGAATGACCCAGCGGGCTCGGTTGTGCGTCTTGTGGATGACCGCGTCCATCCGTGTAGATGACGCGGTCCGACGCCATGTCTTCTGCCCTGATGACGATGCGGTCGTCGTTCTGCTCGATCAGGATAGGGTCGTTGTGCAGTACGGTGCGAAAGGCCCCGAAGTACTCACACTGAATAGAGGGATCGTCGGCGTGGTCGTACGTTGCCGCGTAGTCTGTACCTCCTTCGGTTAACAGAGCTGCAATGGCTCGTTGGTTGTGATCGCGGACGGCTTGCCGGATTTCTGCGGCTGACAGATGGTCGTTCTCCGGGAGCAGGAGCTCACGAAGGTGCTCGTAGCTTTCCCGGGTACAGTTGCAGGCAAAGAGATCCTCGAGGGTCCAATCTGGGTGCTCGACAGAGGTTGTGGTCGTGCTCCACATGCCCGACAGGGCCGGAGGCGGCTGCTCCTGGGCCCCGGCGAGCGGTATGCCGAGAACGAGAGTGCCCGCGACGGCCGCGCCAAGGAGTTTATGTTTGGCGACCCTCGCGAAGGTACGCAGCAGCGGGACTCCGCGCGGGGCGATAACGAGTCTCATGATTCCTCAATGACGGACAGTTCCGTTTCTGAGTCGATTTTACCTGACTCGGCCACGGATTGGCCCGCAAATTCGATGCTAGAGGTTGATTTTCTGCTTGCCGATACAGACCACCCACACGTGATATCGCCCTAAGTGCTTCTGCGATCTGAAGTGCGAGTTTCAGAGACTCTTCAACCGGGATAGCCCCACGGCCAACACGATCTGCCAGCGTGTCACCTTCCACGAGTTCCATGACAAGGAAGTGGGTTCCATTGTCTTCTTCAAACCCGTGAATGGCAGCAATGTTTGGATGATTCAGCGAGGCCAGGAGTTTGGCTTCACGCTCGAACCGGGCAAGGCGATCTGTATCCTTGGCGAACTCTTCTGGCAGAGTCTTAATAGCAACCTCACGCCCCAACTTTGTATCCTTCGCACGCCACACTTCCCCCATACCTCCTCTTCCAAGGAGCGTTGAGATCTCGTAGTGGCCGAGTTTGGTTCCGGATTCCATGTTTAACGTGTGTCGCCAAAAGGAACGGCGAAATTCTGGTAAGTCTATCTACATGGGAGGGTTATTGGCAAGGAAAGGGTCAACTCCCAAAATTTGGCCAATTCTCAATGTCCGCGAAGATGATTTCTCAGGACTTGACCTCGAAAATCAAGGCACCGGCACCCGTTCCTTCAGTTCTTCAAACCAGTTTAGGACCACGATGATCTCGCCCCCGCGTGAGTCGTTCTCTGATTCGCGAATCATGAGAAAACGTTCGCCATCCGGCGCGATGTCGTAAGTGTGGGAACGGAATCCAGAGGATCGCAGGTAAGGACCGGAGAACAGCTCTCTCTGCTGCGTTGCCACGAAGGCCGGAGTCGTCTCGACCGAGGCCGCCATCACTCTACTCCCTTGGCGGTAGTAGATTTCAGTTCCGTTGGGGGACCATATAGGTTCTTCTCCTCCCGCTCGGGACACGCGCCATGGCCCTCCATCTGCGACGTTAGGAAACGGCCTGACCAAGATCTCTGGTTGGCCTAACTCGTCGGACGAATAGACCATCCAGCGACCGTCTGGGGAGATTTGCGCGTGTCGTTCTCCCGAATCTGAAGCAAGCAGTGCCTGTGGACTGGGTTCACCAACCAGCGAGAGCTGTCTGAGGTCCGAGTCTGTCTCCGGCCTCACCGCGTATACCAGCGTCTCTCCGTCAGGCGAGACAGAGGACAGTATCGGCGGTAATCCGGGAGGAAGTACCGCGATGCTCTCGGCTTGATCCGTGCCGTCCGCACGTCGCCGAAAAACCGTAAACACCCCCTCCGGGTCGGAAAGGAACACCACGTGTTGCCCATCCGGCGTCCACAACGGCTGCATGTCGGCTGTCGTCACATCGAAGATGAATGGCCTTGTTGTTTCTCCCACCACGTCGTGCAGCCACAAATCTTCCCGAGACTCCGGACCCTCAGCAACAAGAGCGACCCTCATCCCATCGGGCGAAATCTGTACACCGCCGTAGGCGAGTGTCTCGCCTTGAAGAGGCTCTTCACTCCCCGCGCGATCGACCCATACCAACGCCCTTGCGCCGTCACCCATGTCCGCCGGGATGTAGGTCATCGCTCCGCTCTCAGCGAGGGCGAATTGCACCGCGCCACCGCCCTCTATTCGAACCCCCTCAAGCACCGGAAGTGCATTGCCGGTAATCTCGAGTCGGGACTCATCGAACGGGACCGCCCACAACGATGCGCCAGTCTGCGCGTAGAGTAGATGACCCGTAGGCGAGTAACGAGGGAAGAAGCCATTGCCGAGCACCTTTCTCTCTCCGGTCTGCAGAGACACCACTGCAATCTGGGCCGTGTCCAGCGAACCTGACCAGATCGTGAATAGCACCGCGTCACCAGCAGGCAGGAACGCGGGCTCGTCGTGATATATCTCACCGGCTTGCAGCCTGGTCAGCTGCTCCGGAGCGCCTCCCGTCAACGATAGCCGCGAGAGTGCGAGCGTGTTGGAATCTGAAAACACGATCGTCTGATCGGGACCCCAGGTGCTACCAAAGCCACCACATTCGCAGATCGTTGTCGGCGATTCTCCTGCCAAAGAAACCCTCTTCAGACCGTCGGGACTCCCGAATGCAAGCCACTGGCCATCAGGCGAAAAGAAAGGGAAGTCCGCACCCTCCGAGCCGCGGATCGGTACGGCTTCAAGTCCGTTTATGGGACGACGGTACAGTTGGTCTCCCTCCTCAGTAAAGGCTCTGTAGACGAGTTCCTGACCGTCGGGAGACAGCGCGAGAAGATGCCCCACCCTTGGGGGGAGCTCACCACTGACATCGATTGCAAAACGTGCCGCAGTCTGGTTCGACGAAGCTGGTCCTGACGACCAACTGGCGACAACCGCAATCAGGAGCGCAACCCCCGTGACAACCCACGGCACTTTCGACTGCGGTGCTGCATGAGCAACCCCACCAACCGACTGCACGAGCACACCGCTCGGGTCCGCCAGCACTTTCTCGATGTCCGCTTTCACATCACCTATATCCTGGAATCTTGTTGCGGCTTGTTTGTCAAGACACCGTTCCACCACTTCCCGAAGTCGTGGATGAAGATTAGGGGGCAGAGTGTCCCACTCCGGCTGCAGGCTGATCACGGCCGAGAGAGACTCCGCCACATCGGACTTACCGAAGGACTGACGGCCTGTGAGCATTTCATAGAGGACACAGCCGAACGCGAATATGTCCGTGCGTTTGTCAACTGCGCGGCCCTTGGCTTGTTCAGGGCTCATATAGGCGGCGGTGCCGAGGATCATTCCTTGCTGCGTAGCCGCCATACTCAGCGTTGGCGAGTTCGATACGCTTGCGTCGACCTCATCACCGGCAAACGCTTTAGCTAACCCAAAGTCGAGCACTTTCACATTGTCGTCGTCGGTGACTTTGATGTTCAGAGGCTTTAGGTCTCGATGGATGACACCTTTTTCGTGTGCAGCCTTGAGAGCATCGGCGACTTGTAGAGCTATTTTGAGCGAGTCCTCAACAGCTATGGCTCCACGGTTTAGGCGATCCGCGAGTGTGTCCCCTTCGACAAGTTCCAAGACGAGGAAGTGCGTTCCGTTGTGTTCCTCAAATCCGTGGATGGCTGCAATGTTCGGGTGATTCAGAGAGGCCAGTAGCTTCGCTTCACGTTCAAACCGTGCAAGTCGGTCCGCATCCTTGGCGAACTCTTCGGGCAGCGTCTTGATCGCCACTTCGCGCCCGAGTTTTGTGTCCCGCGCACGCCAAACTTCTCCCATGCCTCCTTTACCCAGGAGGGTTGAGATCTCGTAGTGGCCGAGTTTGGTGCCAGATTCCATAAAATAGTGTGTACCTAAACGAACAGTGAAAAAGTTGGATAAATCTAACTACAGGTGGGGTTTATAAGCAAGGAAGTTGTGAGCTGGCGGATCTCATCCAATTCTCAACGTCCGACAAGATGATTTCTCAGGACTTGACCCCGAAAATCAAGGGACCGGCACCCGTTCTTTGAGTTCTTCAAACCCGTTCTGAACCCCGATGGTCCGGGATTGCCCTGCTTCACTGTTTGTGCTCGCGTTGTCTGAAGACGATTTGAGCCCGAATCACAGGCTTAGCCGGCATATAGCAAGCTATAACCATACTCTTGTGCCCGTGTGAGGGCCATGACGCCGGCAGAAACGAAGCGGCTGTTCGGGATCGCTCCCGCAACCAGCTCCTCATACACGGCATCGGTAGACCCACCCTGAGCATTCGCAATCTGTTGAGCGAAAAACTGTGTCGCTGCATTACACACGGCAAATTGGGTACCTCTCTCGACTAGAGAATCAATCGTATTCCCGAAATTTGGCAGAGTCGAATGATCGGCCGAGTTCATCAGGTTGATCATCGGCGGCCCGCCTGTGTCGGGATCTGAATAATTCATCAGTCCTTGAAAAACTCCACCATATTTCGACCAGACCCCGTCGTTGTAGCCAAAGGGAGTGGAGAGGTGGCGAAAGCAGACCACCATGGCGAAATCGACCGGGCTACCCGAGCAGGCATTCTCCTGAGCGTTGTAGAGGTTGTTCGCGTACAGCAGGGCCTCGGCCCCGCCCAATGCCGTAGCGGAATCGACGAAGACCCGGTGTTGACCCCCCAACTCGTCCATCCACCCGTCCAGCCCATGGCGAGTGGGCACGAAGCCAGCCGCCGACTCTGTTGCCACCGGTGTCTGAGCGCATGCCGTCGTCGCCCCTACCGCGAAACCGGCGGCAGCGGCTCCCATTCCAACCATCAAACGTCGGCGTCCAAGGTTATCCTGCTGCATCGTGACGTCTCCTTTTGCGGGTTCGACGCGTCGAGTCACCGTGGATCGGTGTCTGGCGGTGAACCGAGTTTGCGATCCAAACTTCTCTCTATCAGGCAAGACAGAACCGCCATGCGGGTCGTCCTAAACTCATAGTGCAGTCAAACACCTCACTCATTCCACCCCTGCCCAAAAGTGTGAGGATCTCGTAGTGGCCGAGTTTGGCGCCAGATTCCATCGTTCATAGTGTGTCGCTGAAAAACCGTGAAAAACTTGGTAAACGATACTAGAGGTGGGTGTTAGGCGCTATCAAATTCTCAAGTCCTGAGAAACTTTGTAGGTAGTTGAGAAATAGGCCAATTATTGGGGTTTTTGGGGAATTCTCAACTTCCGCGAAGATGATTTCTCAGGACTTGAACTCGCAAATCATGGGACCGGCACGCGTTCCTTCAGTTCCTCAAACCAACGTCAGGCTGTTTTATACGTTCACGTTCGCAGCTCCAACGCTCACCTCGAAGATTACGAATTCTTCTGGTATGGAGATACCTTCGCCGCACTGTAATCAGAGCGATGCCCGCATTCAGATTCGCTGCAGGTGAGAAACAGCTGTGCCAGCGGCTCGAACGGACCGTGTCCTTCGGTTCGATCCAGACCGAACAAAATCGGCGAGTGGCATTTCGCACAAAGCACACTCAAGTACCATCGCTTCTCAGTCGATTTTGGAAATCGGGAAAACTGCATAAGCACACGGTTTTGGGGGATCGCGCAATTCTCAACGTCCGAGAAGATGATTTCTCAGGACTTGACCTCGAAAATCAGGGGACCGGAACCCGCTCCTTCAGTTCTTCAAACCAGTTCAGGACGATGTTGATTTGGGGGACAGGGGCATCAGTGTCGCCAGTGTCCGCCACGGCGGTTGTCTGAACGAACACGAACCGCTCGCCGTCGGGAGTGATGTCGTACGTTGGAGCTAAAGTAATCTCGTTCAGCTTAACCCGAGCATCGCGATCGGAACCAGGGATTATAGTTGACATGCACGGGGGAGAGGATCATATTTCGGGGCCAAGGAGCAATTCAAATCGGAAATTCCGGTTAAGTTGCATCCCGGTTCAAGGAGGTCTGAAAATGAAGCGAGTCGATTTTTCTCACTGGCGCCGGAAAACAACTAGAGTCGCGGTTCTGGCTGTGGGAGGGGGTTTGGCTGCCGGGGCGCTATCCAGTGCTGCTGTTGCACAGTATTCCACTTTCCCGCAGGTCAACCCCGCCGTCACCACGAGGATTGACCGCGCCCCGAACTGGCTCAATGAACCCGATCCCAATGAGACCTTCGCCGGACAGGTTGCAGTATTCGCCGCGGGGGACGAAATCATCGCGGCAAGCCCCCGGAAGCTCTTCGTTTACGATCGGCTAGCCAATACTCCCCCCAGGGCTACGTTGACGGAACCAAAGCGCCTGATCGCCGGAGAAGCTACCCTAATGTCGGACAACTGCGGTATCTATGTGGACCCGGAGACCGGCGAGATTTACGCCATTTCCAACGACATTTCCAACGCTTTGACCGTCTTTGGCCCGAGCGACACGGGGAATATAGCTCCGCGACGGAAGCTGATCACTCCCCAGACCGTCTACGGCATGTCAATAGATGACGAGAGCGAGGAGATGTTTATGACCGTCGGGCATCCTCCGGCGGTGTTTGCGTTCGACAAGTTCGCCGAAGGAAATGACCCCGCCAAGCGCATCTTGGAGGGGTACCACACCCAGCTCGCTTATCCCCACGGAGTTGCAGTGGATCCCGAGAACCAGTTGATGTATGTCATCAATAACGGCGCGGTGGCAGACAGTTATGGTGGGCTGGCGTGGCGGAGGTGGCCGGTCCCTCAACTGGACGGCGAGCCTCCAATGAACACACTGTGGGGGGTCCCCTGCCAGAACGTGCCCGGAATTGATTGCCAAAATGGAGGGGAGTGGTACCGGGAGTTTCCAGGCAATCGTTACAAGTTTCTAGGCCGGGGGACTGTGATTCCCGGCAGCGGCCGGTTTGAGCCTCCCTCGATCACGGTCTATCCGATCAAGGCGGACGGGGATGTGCCCCCGATCCGGGTCATCCAGGGACCGAACGCGCAGTTGAACTGGCCCATGCATATTTTCGTGGATAGCGAGAATGGAGAACTTTTTGTGGCCAACGCTGGTGGAAATTCCATTCTGGTTTTCCGCGTCACCGACAACGGCGATGTGGCGCCGATTCGAACCATCAAGGGGCCCCAGACAGGACTCAGGAATCCTGTCGGCGTCTGGGTAGACAACGAGAATGACGAGGTGGTGGTGTCGGATGTGCGTACGCACTCGGTGTCCGTCTTTCGACGCACGGCTGACGGCGATACCCCGCCGCTGCGAGTCATCCGCAACTCACCTCTCGGCGTGGAGGCCCCGTCTCTCGGGCGAGTGACCGGCATAGCCTATGATAGCAGGCGAGATCAGATCCTGGCGCCGAACTGACTGGCGTACCCGCAGATTGCGGCATTCGCCAGGCTGGCGACGGAACCAGGGCAGATGCCCGTGAGGTTGATCCAAGGGCAGGCAACCAAGTTGGCTCGCAGCGTCCACAACGTCCGTTATGACCCGGTTCATGATGAATTCGTAATCGCCTCTCCAGTGGCCCAGGCCATTAGTGTCTTCCGAGGGGGGGCCGATGGCAACGAAGCGCCGCTCCGGGTCATTCAAGGACCTAACACGATGCTGTGGGACCCCGACTTCGTGGACGTGAGTGGTGTTCACAACGAAATTTATGTTACTTCCGGCGAGAGGGTTCTGGTATTCGATTCACAGGCGAATGGGGATGTGGCCCCGCTCCGGGTCATCGAGGGCCCCAATGCTAGGTTGGGCAGGATGCGGGGAGCTCCGCAGGTCGTAGAGGATCTCGACCTGATGGTCGTAGGTTCGGGCCCCATCCCAGGGGAACCGGACAACAGAGCGCTGTTGATCTTCAACCGGACCGACAACGGAAACGTGGCGCCCCAAAGGGTGATTACTTCGGTTTCTGTGGGAGGCGACTTCGTGGTCTCGCCGAAGGGCTGGATCCTGATCACGGGTAGAGGAGAAGATGGATACAGAGAGATCCGCATCTGGAGCGTCTACGACGATGGAGACGCTCCTCCCCGCTGGGTTTTTGGAGGCCCGCAGAGTAATTTGGGTGGCGGCAACTTGGCGTTGAATCCGATAGCAAAAGAGGTGATGGCGCTGACTGGCGACGAGAACACCATCGCAGGGTACCCTTTACCGGAGATTTTCGATATCGACGCGAACTAGTTCCCTGTTAATGCTCTGCTTTATGCGACACTCCTGCGGGAGTATTGCATAAGCAGAGCATGTTTAGCTTAGCGCCGCAGCGAGACATTGGGTCAAGTGACACCCGAGAAGAAGAAAGAAAGTGAATCACCGTTTCTCATGTCGAAAAATACCTCGACGATATCAAAACCGTGGTTTGTCAGAAGACTGCGGGACAAGTTCCGACGGAACCTGTTCTCGCACGGGCTCCGGAATCCGGTTCCAGCAGAAGCCGGGGCCGAAATGCCGATCCAATAAACCGGCAGCGCCACGCTCTTTGTATCGCCGATACCAGTCATAGAACGTACTGCGAGGGACTCCCAGTTCGCGCAATGTCGCTGTCACCGACAACTCCGAGTCTTCCACCAGCCGAATCGTTTCCAGCTTTTCCGATCCCGATTGCCTCATATATCGATACTCTCGGAGTCCGCTATGTTCAGCGTTTTTTTCAGAAAACGATTCTTCAGCAGTATTTCAGCCACGGCCTGCTTCAGTTGTTCGTTCTCCTGCCGCAATTCGGTGCCTTCGCTCGATGTCGCTTCCCGCTTCGTGTCCCCAGCCAGCCGTTTCTTCCCCGCCTCCAGGAAGTCCTTGCTCCACCGGTAATCCAGATTTGACGGAATCCCTTCGCGTCGGCACAGTTCTGCGATGCTCTCTTCGCCTCGCAACCCTTCCAACACGATCCGCACTTTCTCCTCAGACGAGTACTTCTTGCGCGTCTTTCGACGAATCTCTCGTACCCGATTCTCTGCCGACACTTTCTCTTTCATTCGATCCTCCTTCAGATCGTTCTGATTAGAAAAGTGTCTCTTAGTTTTTTAGGGTATTTCGTACGAAATGCTCTGACGGGCTACACTCCCAAGGATATGGCGAGGACAATGATCAGCTTATGCATTCGTACGCCTTTAGCATGCTTTCTTAAAGCCTCAGAGAATCAGTTCCCAATACCCGACATCAACCCATCGACCCTGTTTCCAACCCACCTCTTTGAGTTCGGCGACCTTTCTGAAGCCGAATTTTTCGCTCAAGGCCACGCTACCAGGGTTTGGAAGTGAGATACCTGCAATAACACAGTGCAACTTGCGCTCTCTTAGTTCATCCAACAGGGCGCTGAGAAGCTCGGTACCGAGACCCTGCCCTATTCGATCTGGCGCTAAATACAAGCTGCTCTCCACAGTGAACTTATATGCCGCACGCGTCCGGTAGTGAGTAGCGTATGCATATCCGCAAACCTCACCATCTAACTCCGACACGAGCCAAGGAAGTGACGACGTGACCTGCTTGATCCGTTGCGACATCTCGGAGGGCGATACGGGTTTCTCCTCAAACGTGACCACGGTCTTCTCGACGTAGTAGTTGTAGATAGCGCAGATTTGCTCGGCGTTGGTCAGTGCAACGGGTCGGATCACCTGGGTGTCCTTAAGGCAGCCTCTCCACAATACCGCCAGCGGCGTTGAACAATACGAGGGACGAAACAGGCCGTCGCTCGATCGATCCGTCGGCAGACTCAACGTGGGACGCCACCATCGTGGTAGCGCCTAGAATAGCTCTCGCCCCCAAATTCTCGTCATACAGGGTGACGGAGGTCGTGTATCCAGCATCGATTCCGACCCTCACGTTACCCGCTGCATCGAACAACACTAAGGATGCGCCGTCTGAAGTCGCGGTGAGGACGGCTCGTTCTTCTCCCGCTGAATCGACTAAAGTGATCGAATCCCGAACAACAAGCGGCGGTCGAGTCTGATCAGGAATCTCGATTCGACTTTCGATGCCCCGATTGCGAATCCGCTGTTGCGTGCGATCTTGGCCAAACAGCAGGCCACTCGCAAGGACGATCACAGTAAACGCGACGGTCGTATGTTTGTACCTTGCGATCCGTGTCTCAAGTATTGTCAGTCTCCGTTCAAGATTTAGCGAAGGGGTGGCCTGTGACATTTGCTCCTCCTTTCTCCTAAATTGTGATGGTGTACCAAATAACCGTAGTCACAGTGTCCGGTGTTTCGGCCCCGGCGGCAAGCAAATCGGGTTTCCACATCCGATAGGAGGTGATTCCAGCCGTTCAGCGTGCGCCGATACTAAGAATTTCCGCACGCCTATTCTGGGCTCAAATTTTTTTGCGAACCATAGAGCGTCTAATCTAATTAACGATCCGAACCACGAAAGCGCCTATGCGGTTGCAAATACGGGTCAGTAGCAGAATGTAACAAACGATTCCACTCCCCAGCGTGCCGCACTGTGGCGACTGTTAACCGGAGGGTCGTAAGTTCGAGTCTTACCTGGGAAGTTTTTTCTTTGTATAAGATTAGAAGGCCAGCCACATCTCCTTCCAGTCTCAGCCGCCTCATTGTGCCTGATTTCCTGACCTGTCGCTTCGAAAACTCTACTGGGCGCTGGTGGCGGAAACGATTCAGTTGTATTGTAGAATTCAGTAACCGTCATGCGAAACGAGTTCACAGCCATATTCGAGCGCGATGGAGAATGGCATATCGCGTATTGTCCGGAAATACCTGGTGCGAATGGCCAGGGGCAGACCAAGGACGAGGCCCGCCAAAGCCTTGCACAAGCCATTACGCTCATCCTTAGAGGATCGGCGTGAAGAAGGTCTGCGTGGAGTGCCACCTGACGCCGAACGTGAAACCGTTATTGTAAAATCAAGCGTGGCAGCCTGTAACGGCACCTGCGCAAACACGGTTGTCATCTGAAGCGAGAAGGCGCCTCACATTCGCTCTGGACGAATCCTGCAACTGGCGTCGTTGAAGCCGTACCCCGCCACACTGAAATCCCCAATAAGCTCGCCCTGAAAATCTGCCGTCGGTTGTCCATTCCGCCCATCGGGTCCGGGTCCGTCTGACTACTATTGTCCGGTACTCGATCAGTTCACTATCACTGCACCGTCGGCCTGATAGTTCAATTCATCAGTGGAAGGCTAAAGGCGTGAATTGGTCCAATTTCGACCCGGAGCGCTCTCCTTAGGATCTTCTAGCGGCGACATCCTACAGAGGTGGACCCCATACGTTGGACAGCTTGGCAGCCAATTTAAGGTGGATTCCGCGGTTCATGTTTATGCTGCCGAGGTCAGTGGCCGTGTTCCCGCGTAGGCTTCGCTCGGCGTGAGATCGTCGAGTTTGGAATGCGGGCGGTCGTTATTGTAATAGTTCATCCAGACACCTATGTGGTGCCGGGCATCTTTGAAGTCACTGAAGGCGTTTAGATAAACGCATTCGTATTTGATCGAGCGCCATAGGCGTTCGATGAAAACGTTGTCGATCCATTGCCCCTTGCCGTCCATGGAGATCCGGATACCTCGTTCTTTAAGTCGGTCCGTCCAGGCCTTGCTGGTGAACTGGCTGCCCTGATCGGTGTTGAAGATTTCCGGACTGCCGTATTCCTCGATCGCCTCGTCGAGGGCTTCAAGGCAAAACGTCGTGTCCTGGGTGTTGGACAGCCGCCAGGACAACACCTTCCGCGTATGCCAGTCCATGATCGCGACCAGATATAAGAATCCGTGCGCCATCGGGATATACGTCACGTCGGTAGACCACGCTTGATTCGCCCGCTCCACGGCAATGTCGTTGAGTAGATATGGGTACACCGGATGAGCCGGGTTTCTCCGGGACGTCTGCGGTGCCACCGAGCGCAGCCCCATCAACCGCATTAGTCGGCGTACCCGCTTCCGGCCCACATCGTAGCCGAGACGTTTCAGATGACGCGTCATCTGCCTGGACCCATACCAGGGCATCTTCAGATACGCCTCGTCGATCACGCGCATCAGGTCCAGATTGCGATCACTCTCACCCCGTGGCCGATAGTACCAACTCGAACGGCTCAACCCGATCAAGTCGCATTGCCGGACCACACTGAGCTGCTCATGGCCCGGTTCGACCACCTTGCGCCTTCGACCCAAGCTCATCGATTGAAGGCTCGTGCTAAAAAATCCCGTTCCACGACCAGTTCACCGATCTTGGCCTGCAGGTCTTTGATCTCGTCCTCGTGGTTCCGGGCCGATGGATCCCGGCCTCGCTGGAATCCTTCTTTAACGCTATCAAGCGCATCACGCTTCCACTTCGTGATCATGTTCGGATGGATCTTGTACCGCGCCGCCAATTCGGCCATCGTGCCGTCGCCACGCATCGCGGCCAGCGCTACCTTCGCTTTGAAATCTGCTGAAAAATTCCGTCGTTTCGCCATCGTCGTTAGGTCCTCTCATCTATGCAGAGTCCACCTTATAACGCTGTCCTAATTTTGGGGGCCACTTCTTACATGCAGAGTTCGAAGAACGTTCAATATGAGGAGTTTTTCTTTTTCCACTTTATATTGTTGGTTTAATGGAATGAATCGACGGGTTGGTCCGGCAGGATTTAACAGGCGTTGAGAATCGATTTCAGAGGTAGGCAGGGACGAATCTCTTCATTCCAAGGGGGGGGCGTTAGCCGCGGGTCTCAACACCTCGCGGTTGAACCACTCCGCTTCGGTTGGCACGCAGAAATCTTCCCATAGCTCAGTACCCGGGTTCAGGAGGAACTCGCCCGTGGTCTCCCAAGGCGCTTCGTACATCTCTGGATCGGTGATCGTAAGGGAAACCTCGAGGTTGTTATGGGCCACACGCCTGTAACGCTCGACCGTCCGCAGTTCTTCGCTGTGCGGAAAGCCATGTGTGCGCTCTCTACGGTCCTCGGAGAGCCATGTCCTTTCGTCGAAACCGTAGGACTCTATGACGAAGGTGTCTCCCTCCCACCGGCCAACTGAGTAACCCAGGAACCGGGGGTCCGGGGCCTCGGGAAGCGGCCGTCCGTCCGTGTAGATCGTGCGCCAGGTATGCCACATCTCAAAGAACTGAATCGTCCTGCCGGGCAGCTGGAGTAACTCGAATCCATAGTTGTATGTGAAATAACGCGGCCAACCGAGCGGATCACAGCGGAGCATGGGGTCCTTCCAATTGGAAACGGGGGTTCCGTCCGGGGAGTACTCGGTCTCCGTGGCGGCGTATGCTGCCTGCCCTAAAGGAGTCATAGGAGGCATATTCTCGGTGTCGAGCTGAATGCGGTTTTGGTTATCGCCCCATATTCCCGACAGGTCCCGCGCCTCAAACGGCAGGTCTGCTGTTTTCGCGCGTTCATCCGCTCTAACCTGCTGATTCCTGCATTGAGCACACATCGGCCAGTTCGGATCATTAGGGTTCTGGGAAAACGCAATTGACGAGAACGCCATTACTGCCGCCAGAGCCGTTAAGGCTTTGATTGAATTTCGCATGGCTCCTAAATTACCTTTTATCATCTGGTTTCTTCTCAATTACGTTCACGATCAAGCACCATATTGCCTTGCGCATCTGCGATCGATATAACCAGAGCTTGAGCATTCGGTGCGGTGTTGCCGACAACCGTAATCACGTCTCCGGGCTTTAATGAATTGCGGCTCAAGCCATAACCGGTAACCGAGATCGGGGACTGCAGTTCGCCATACCACCGCACGACGTTCCCACCCGCGTCCGTCACGTCCCAGATCAGAGTGACGTGGGGATTTCTCCAAACCCATTCGGCGACGGTCCCCTTGAGTTCGACGGTTTTCGAGGTATCGTAGCCCGCGGTGGAGTGATGTGCTAAAACCAGACCGCCAAGCATTGTGAATATCGAAACAAATACCGCAACTGCCAGTACTTTCTGACTTCTCATTGGCACCTCAACAATATAGAACCGCATCAGTGCTGAAGACTGTGTGGCACCTCATCGATACAAAAAAGTCGTTAGGATCAATTCGTAACGATTTCAGCACGAGAAATAGGGGCATGTCAACGAGACTCTCAGAAGAACGTGAGAGGAGTTCAGCCCTCCTGATCAGCGACAAATTAATTGACGCTGAACAGCCTCCGCTAGTTCTTGCCCTCTGCCAGCGAAAGTGTATAACCTCAAGGAAGTTTCTAGTCACGGATCGCCGATAATTCGGGACAACGAACTGCCCGGATAGTGCAGCCGGGCCGAGAATCATGCTCGCGGCGGTGGGTGCGCCAAACGCTTCGACGGTTGAACGGACGACGGTCACCGCAAACGCGACCAGAACCGGTATCCTGTGTGGAGGTTTTCTCGGTTCGCACCAACTGCACCTTAGCTCTCGAGGGTCAGGCCGGCATATGCATTCACGTCTCCATTTCTTATTAGCCGCAGCGGCGGGGGTTTTCTTTGCCGCTGATTGTTCAGGGCCTCGGGAAAGACCCTCTACGGTTGTCGTGTACTCGTCCGTAGACGAAGTGTTCGCTCGGCCAATCGCCGTTCAGTTTCAAGAAGAGACCGGCATCGAGGTACTACTGGTTCCCGACACCGAGGAAACGAAGAGTACCGGTCTGCTGAACAGGCTGATCGCTGAAAAACAGCGCCCTCAGGCGGATGTCTTCTGGAGCGGCGACCCGGTGCGTGCCGCCATGTTGAAGTCCCTGGAAATCACTGAATCATACTATTCAACGATGGCGGCAGATCTTCCGTCGGACTACAGCGATGCCGGGGGCCACTGGACAGGATTCTCGGCGCGCGCTCGCGTGCTGATCTACAATACGAATCTCGTCGAAGAGAGCGAAAAGCCACGATCGGTGATGGATCTTCTGGATGCCCGATTCCAGGGTCAGGCGAGCATCGCGAATCCACTGTTTGGGACAACCACCGCGCACGCAGCCGCCCTGTTCGAAGTTCTTGGCGAGGCGGAAGCGCGGCAGTTTTTTGAAGGGTTTATTCAGAATGGTGGCACGATCGTTTCTTCTAACGGCGAGGTCCGACGGAGGGTCGCGGCGGGGGATTTCGCGGTCGGAATCACCGACACGGACGACTTCAACGTGGCTTATCAGGAAGGCCGACCCGTTGGCATCGTTTTTCCCGACCAGGAAGGGATGGGAACCTTGATTATCCCAAACGCCGTTGTGCTGATCCGGGGAGGACCCAACCCTCAAGCAGGCAGACAGTTCATCGACTATCTTCTGCGCCCGGACACTGAGAGGGCACTGGCCGAGAGTGAAGCCGCTCAGATACCGCTTCGTCCGGACATCGGCGTTCCTCCATACGTCCGTCCTCTTCAAGACATCAACACTATGCGCGTGGACTACCAGAGCCTCGCCGAAGGGCTGGATTCATTGAGCACTGGATTTCTCAGAACCTGGGTCGAGAGCAATGTTCCATGATCTCACCGGCGGTTCTGGAAGGCACAGGAGCGTGGCGTAGGATCGCGCTGGTTTCGGGCCTGACCCTCGCGTTGGCGCCTACGTTTCCCTTACTCTGGTCCGCAGCTTCCCAAGCGCAATTCTTCGACGTTGGCAGCGGATTCATGCGAGCCCTAGGCCGGAGCCTTGCCGTCGGGGGTGGGGCCTCCCTCCTGGCTCTGGCTGCTGGCCTTCCTTCGGGTCTGATTGCAGCGTTGTACAATTTTCCGTTCAAACATGTCTTTCTGGGAGCATCGGCTCTTCCACTCGTCGTTCCCTCATTCCTATGGGCCATCGGCCTCTCCGCTTTCCGGATCCGGATGGGTTTCGGGACGGACAGTATTCTCTCTGGGGCATCGGGGTCTGTGTTGGCTTTCGCTGCGTTTGGAACACCTCTAGTCCTATTTGCAACGTTTCTGGCAGCGGGCAGACTCTCCAACACCCAGGTGGATGCAGCCCGGATCGGGGGGGGCGAATCCACTGTTCTGCGCTATGGGGCAAGAGCAGTCTTCCCTGTGGCGTCCGCTGTCGCGCTGTTGGCCGGCGTGCTCACACTGTCGGATCCCGGACCTGGCCAAATCCTGGGGTTCACGGGCGTTGGAACCGAAGTGTTGGTGAGCTTTTCAGCTTTCTATGACTTCGATTTAGCAGCTCGGCAATGTCTCGTTCTTGCGGCAGTGGTCTTCGTCTGCTCCACTCCACTCGCGTTTGTGGCGAGCGGCCCTCTGGCGGATGCACTCCTGGCGCACAATCCCCATCCCATTCGCCGGCGGCACTGGACACCAGCAAGCTGGGCCGGACCCATGCTTTTTGCCGCTTTGATTGTGGGCATTTTGTTGGTTCCCCTTCTTGGCCTGACGCTACCTGCCCTGGAACGCTTCGAACTGAATCAGGTCGGGGACACCCTCCGAAGAACGGTTCTCAATACGGCGGTATACGCATTGTTGGCCGCCCTGTTCGCTATGGTGTTGGGCCTGTGGCTGGCGCTTGCCGCGGGACGGGACAAATCTTTGCGGGTCATACTCCTGGCGGGCCTTCTGCTCATCTTCGCTCTGCCGCCAGTCCTCGGGGCACTTGGGACGGTCTACTTCGCCTCCGGAGCTCCGCCGTGGCTGGATCCAATACTGCGAAGCCGGTTGACGGTCGGCATCGTCCTGGGTCTGAAGTTCGTGCCCGTCACGGCGTTGTTGGCAGCGCGGGCTTTAGGCGAAGTCCCGCGCTCCTGGGCGCTGGCGGGGGCCGTGCACGGCGTGCCCCTCCGTCTCTATCTCGTTCGAGTCGTCGGCCCCTTCCTGTTACTGACCTGCATTCTCAGTGGTGGGCTGGTGGCGTTGCTGGCCACAGCAGAAGTGGGTACGGTCCTGCTGCTGCAGCCGCCGGGAGAATCGTCGCTGCCTGTCGCCATCTTCACCGTGATGGCAAACGCCCGTGAATCGCTGGTCGCAAGCCTGTGCCTCGCCTACGTTGCTCTGACCGCCGCGACGCTGGGGATCGGCGGGCTCGTTTTTCGATTCATGCGCGAAACCTCTCCCGTCACCGGGGGATCTGCCCAGGCCGCGCGGAGGGTGTAGGGAACGTGGACAGTCGATCAATCCAACCGTCGGCAACGAAGACACTCGCCGAACTGAGACAGGTCTCCAAACGCTACGGTTCCACGCTGGTGTTGGACTCTCTGTCTCTTGAAGTTCCAGCAGGGCATCATATGGTCTTGCTCGGACCCTCGGGCTGCGGCAAGTCGACGCTCCTGCGCCTGATCGCCGGACTTGAAACACCCGACTCCGGGCAGGTGTTTGTCCAGGGTCGGCTCGCCTCCGGTGGCACCGGTCCGGTTATCCCTCCACATGAACGCGGCATTTCAATGGTCTTTCAGGACCTGGGCTTGTGGCCGAATCTTTCAGTACTCGAAAACGTGAAGCTGGGTCTTGCCGGATTGAAAATGGGGCGGGATGAGCGGAAAGAGCGCGCCAGGTCTGCTCTGGCCACATGCCGGATCGAGGACCTCTCGGGCCGCAAACCCAACGAACTCTCCGGGGGCCAGCAACAACGAGCCGCCTTGGCTCGCGCGCTTGCCGTACGCCCCCGGTCTTTGCTCCTCGACGAACCCTTCGGAGGACTGGACCTGGAACTGAAGCGACATCTGTCCGAAGAGATCCTTCGCCTGTCGGTCGCTTTCGATGTGACCGTCCTGCTTGTGTCTCACGATCCGTTGGAGGCCAGGGCTTTCTGTTCTCATGCTGCTGTACTGGAAAAAGGACGGATTTGTGAGGCTGGGGCACTCGATGCGCTCTTAAGAGACCCAGTCTCAGGGACGCTACGGGAATTTGCGGCACAGCTCCCGCAGCCTGATCCAAGCGCGTCAGCCTGATTCAAGCGCGTCAGCCATCCGCATCGAGAGCACAGAGGACCAGGCGGCGACGTTCGCGGTTCGGTTCACGATTGAATCTCGTCGCGTGTCGTGATAACAAATTGAGAGCAACTGCACACACAGCAAATAGGAGGCGACTTGCAGTCCTACAGCGCACTAAAACGATTCTGCCTGGCAGTCTCGCTGATCACCATCGTGGCGATCACGGGAGTGATGCTTGCAGGCCAGAATGCCGCGACCCCTCAGGCAGGTGGATTTGCAGGCCAGGTCGTCAGCGCCTCTGGCGCGGGGGTCGTGGGCCCCGATGCGGCCGATGCCGGCCATCCCGTTCCCGGCGCAACGATCCACCTGGTCCCCGTCACCGCGATCGACACCACGACACAGATGACTGCCAGTGCCATCTATGCCCCACCGTACCCGGCGGAAGCCTACGATGAACCGCTCGAGGACGCGATTCGCCTGCGCGGTACTGACTTCCCGCAAACCACGACGGACTCCGAGGGCAACTTCCTCATCGCGAATGTACCCGATGGCAGGTTCTTCATCCATGTCACACCGGGCCCGGACGACAGCGAACACCTGCCCGGCGGGGACCAGAGCAGAGAGAGTTATTCAGCCGGGCAGCTGCGCGGCCGGTCGATGACCATCCAGGTTTCGAGCAGTCCCTCGCCCTCTGCCCGGGCCATGGGCAGTTCGACCTGTCTGATGTGCCACGCGGACCAGGAACACTGGCAACAAACCGCGCACAAGCTCGGATGGACTGTACCGGGCGCTCCAGGGCCGCTGCAGGACTTTTCGAGACACCCGCAGTACTTCGACGCGATCGAGTCGTTTCCCGAAGTCGAGAACTACGCGGACGGCACTCGCCTCGAGCTCGGAGATTACGACGGAGGCCGGGGTGACGACAAGTTCAAGCTGAGAGTTTCTGGCGATGCTCGGGTGCCGATCGAGCTCACCTATGCCGATGTCTATCTGTGGAAAAACGCAGCCGACAGCAGGTACTACATCACGCTGGAAAACAGGCTCAACGCCGAGGACCCCAACAGCCCGGCGCATCTGGAAGTCAAGCTCCTCTACGGCGGAGCGGTTCACGACCAGCGCTACATTGTCTCGGTTCCACCAGGACTGGGAGATCGGCTGGGTTGGTATACGGTCTTGCGGTACAACATGACCGGACGTGACAACCGCTTGAACAGAACGCGCCGGGTGTGGCAGGACTACAAGTTCTACCTCTGGTGGTCCGCCGGCGGAGACGGCCAATACGGATCGGGGGACGATGTGCTCACGGCTCCGCCCGTCAACACGAATACCGTTCAGGCCATGTGCGCCGGCTGTCATCTGACGGGCTGGGAACGATATGAAGACCCCGCTTCCGGCCAGTTTCTCGTACGGGCAGTCAATGACCCTGGCGGCGCCATGAACATCGACGATGATCCCGAGCCCGACGAGATCAACATCGGCTGCGAAAACTGTCACGGTCCCGGATCAGAGCACGTGGCAAACGCCGATGAATCGCGTTTCATCGTCAACCCCAAGTATCTTTCAGCAGAACGGTCCAGCGTGGTGTGTGGCAGGTGCCACGACCGAAGACAGGGTTATGGCGGACCCACGGTCGGTTACACTCAGGCGCTCAGCGAGGCCGGCGAGCTCGCAAGGCCCGGCATCAGCCGCCACGAGTTGATTACTGAGTTCACCGACCCGATCAAGAAGGGCCCGACGATGTTAGGACCCGGACGGGCAAACAACATCTGGCCCGACGACATCCACTCGAGCAGGCCCCATCAGCAGTATTCGGACTTCCTGAAGTCGACAATGTACCGGAACGATCGACTGCTGGTCACCTGCTCGGACTGCCATGACCTGCATGGCGACACCCCCTATCCGCGCTGGCTCATTCACGATGCCGACGACGCGGCCTCCCCCTTGTGTCAGAGGTGTCATGCCATAGACGTGCTGTCGCACATGGAAACGAAACTGAATTCGAAGATGAAGGGTGAGCAGACACGCTGTATCGACTGCCACATGCCGGGAACCGCCAACGGAGGGGGCACGGCGGGCGATTTTGGCCGGATGATCCGGACGCCTCCCTATGCTGACGCGGCAGACGAGGCAAACAACGCTTACTGGGAAAGCTCTGCAAACTCCCACGTGTTCGATGTGCCCTTGAAGACGAACGTCGCAGTCCACGGCGTCGCGCCCGGCAGGGCCATGCCTGTTCCCTACACGGCCGCCTGCGGGACCTGCCACGAGGTGGACGAGTTGCCGTTCAGGTAAAAGGAAGGCGTCTGACTTCCATTCCTCTCAGCAGGGTCCGATTGTTGCTATTTCAGATCGTCGTGCGTTCCGCACTTGGAGCTAACCCGCATTTCTCACGAGTTGTCTGCTCCAGCGCCGGATCCATCCGCCAGGGCTGCGTTGCGCTTGGTCGGGCTCCTCGACGTACTGTCAAGTACGCCTCCGTCGCCCTCCCGGCACGCGCCTTACCCTGACGGCGGCTCCGACGCTTCGCGACGAAAACCCGTGAGAAATGCGGGCTAAAGTCGGGCTTAGGGAAGAAGTTTCCCCGGAGACGGCCCCTCACACGGTTCTCATTGCGTTGGATTTGTCAGTTGCGTTCGGGGACGGGCTCCAGGTCAAGTTCCGCTCTGGCCGTAAAGTCCGCCGTCACCTCGACGGGTAGGCCGAAGGTGAGATATTCGGTCTGCGAGACGAAGAGCTTGTACGCACCTTGCGCCACCCGCACCTGGGCTACACCTCGCTCGTCGGTAACGGCTTTGTATGGGTGCATGACCACACGAGCTCCCCTGAGGGGCGTTTGACTGACTTTGTCGACGGCGTGGACTGTTACGAGGTACTCGGGATGGCTGACGACTCTGACTCCAAAACTGACGGAACCTTCAGCGTGCGGGATCCCGACATCCGATCCCGGAACCCTGGAATCCCATTCCGGGGCCTTGACGCTCCACGTATAGAGGCCCTCCACGGTCGGGGCTCCAAGTTCGACCTCCGCGAAATACAGGCCGCTCGTGCCGGGCCAGCGGTCGCCAGGCAGCGTCCCGGTGGCTGCTTGTGCCCCCACGTGGTCGTAGATTCCAAAGTCCCTCTGCGTCAGGTCGCAGTCAATGGAGCACTTGATCCCAACCTTGATCCTGAACCTTTCGCCGACCACAATAGCCGACGGTATTTCCCACGCAACCACATTCATCGTGTGAGGCTCGACCGTGAACGATAGCTGTGCGGACGCTTCCATGTATGAAATACCTTCCTTCACAACCCCCGGACATACTGCCAACCACGTATATGCCCCTGCTTTTACGGGCGCTATCATGTCGAACTCAACGGTTTCGCTTGTCTCGCCATCGAATTCGCTGAACTCAACGCTGCCACGGTCGGCGCCGGCCTGGTCTTTGATCAGGAGTGGGTGCCCCCGCAGGTCGCATGCCGGAGCGCACGACACCTTGCCCCGCAGCGTTATCGCGGCCCCGGCAGCAACAACGTCGGGAAAGACGTAAACCGCGCACGAGGTTCGACCGCGCTTCTCATCGCCTTCGGAAGCCATGTTACCCGTACCGGCCTTGTACCGGCAGAGACTCCGGTGGGGTTCCACCCCCACCGGAGCCTCGCATACTAAGTGCTAGTTGAGCCGTGTCAGGCTTCCTGGGCGGCATTCGTGCCTGCCATGTAACCATGGACGAGGGCTCGCCCCAGACCATGTTGGTTGCCGCCACCACTGGACTCTCCGCCAGCATAAAGTCCGGCTATGGGTTCGCCCTGCATGTCGATGACCTGGGCCCGCCCGTTGATCCTGAGGCCACCGTAGGAATCGTGCCAGACCGGATAGAGTGTAGCCGCATAGAACTGCGGCGTAGCTATCCTGTACATGGGTGCATCGGGCCCACGCGCGAACTCCGGATCCTCACCCCTGTCCACGTACGAGTTCCACTTGGCCACAGTTTCTGCCAAATAAGTCAGCGGAACCCTCTGGAACTCATGGCCCTCGTAGATTTTAGCGGCCAAGCCCTCGATCGTGTCGGCACTGAAGAAGAATCCATTATCCGGCGAAGTGAAGGGCGGATCGATGTTCCATCCGTCACGCTCTACGGCGGCCCGGTCGAAAATCGCCCATATCGGTCCAGAGAAGTAGTCTGGAGCTTTCGAACCCTCGTTCATTGCCAGGGCGGCATGAATGCTGTTGGGCTCCCGGTAGGTCTCCCTGATGTTCTCTGCGCTGGCATTGCGCCAATCCATCTGCACGTGGTCGAGGCCCGACCTGGGCTGGCCCTTGCTGGGCCCGGCCGGAAAGGCGGCGCCCCCCGCCCTTTCCGTGACAAGAAGCTCATTGAAGAATCTCTTCCCCACCTGGTTCACAACGATCAGGTGTTGGAAAGATTCGCCGCCGAGTTTGATGCCCGTGGATCCCCGTAACGAGAAAGTCGGGTGGCCCGGAAGCATGTCGGTGTAGGGATCCCGCGTGGCAAGGTTTCCCGGGATATGAAACGTACTGCCGTAAGAGAGGTTCTGTTGCATCCCCGCGAGGTTCGCTCCAACCCTCATTCCGGCGACGATACCGCTGGCGTCCTGACCGCGGGCTCCCAGAAGGGCCCAGCCGCTCGACACGAAAGCGGGCTCTCTCCACCCCGGATAGAACATGCTGCGGAACTCGGGATTGCCCACATGCCCTCCGGCACCAATGATGATGGCCTTGCGAGCCCTGATGAACAGCGTCTCGGTGCGGTCGTCGATGTTGCCGTTCTGCCAGTAGCTCTCCAAACGCGCACCGGTCTCAGGGTCGAACCTCGGCGAATAGCTGGCACGGATGCCCACAACCCTGCCCGAGAACTGCTGCTCCCGAATAATCTCGTCCATATGGCGGTTGAGTATGAACTGGACGCCTTTTTCCCGAGCGCTGAACTCCAAGGGCCTGGAGAGTGCGGCGCCATTTGTGCGAGCACCCGGGCTTGCGATGTCGGTTCCGTCGCCCATCAGCCTTGGTGCGAAGTGACTCGAGCTCACCCCCGCGATTCCGGCATCCCGTGTTGAGACCGTTCCCGCTTTGATATCCGTCGTGGCACCTTCCATGAGGAAGGTCACAGCTCGCCTGGCACGCGACATGCCCCCATTGCCGTGTGTGCCGGAGATGCGGCCCATACGGACGTAATTGGCCATCAGGAATTCCCTGGTGGCGTAGCAGTTGTCGGCATAAGCCCGATGGAGCTCGCGTTCGTTGTAACGGTAAGGGGCCTGGGCCGCAGCGTCCATCACTGACCAGTCGGTATGGTCCCTGAACAGGAAGTCCGTGTCCTCGGTCAGTTCCTCCACAGTCTGCTGAGGTGGAGCCGTGACGAACCCCTCCGGGTCTCCTTCGCCTGCGATGTCCCTCAACTGGAGGGGATCCCCACCGCCAAGAGACACCAGCCCGCCGCTGTGCAGCATCTTGCCGCCGCAATCGAAGTTCTGGTCGACGATGATCACGGACACACCAAGGTCCCGCGCCCGGATGGCGGCGGGCAGCCCCGTGCACCCTGCTCCGAGGATCACGACATCCGCCTCGTAGTCCCATTGAATGGCGGCAGCGGGGGAATCTTGCGCTAAAGCTGTTCCCGACGTCGACAGAACGGCCGCACTGACGCCGGCGGCAGCTCCCTTCTTGACGAAATCTCTCCGGCTAAGGGGCTTCTGGCCCTGAAGCTTTCGGTCTTTCTGATCGGTTTCTCGTTTCTTGGCCATGGGTCTACCTCCCTTGGAGCGCCTGGTCTGTCAGATTAGAGTTTAAATAGCTCCCGGCAGTCTACAAGACGGATGGGCTGGGTGTACACGAATTCAACTGCCAACACGCTGATTTCTCAGAACTTGACGCGGGCGAACCTGCCCAGGGCTGACCGTGACCACCTCGATCCCAGGGCGGATTAGCCGCGATCCGCTCCTGACAGAGCTATTCTTTCAGAACACTTACGGCGCCGTATCGGCTGCCGATTCTGTGGGTGCCGGCCTCTTGCCCCACCCTAGCAGGCGATCCAGCGCCCAGGGGCCTCCGCCCACCGCCGCAAGGTAGAGGAAGGCAAAACTGAAGAAAGCTGCGTCCTCGCCCTGGTTCACGATGGGCCAGAACGCCCGGGGCTGGTGGCTGATGAAGTAGGCGACGGCCATTTGGCCGGAAAAGATGAAGGCCAGCGGTTTCGACAGAAGGCCGAGGAAGAGTACGGGGCCTGCGATCACCTCCATCACGTGCGCGACGCCATTGAGCCCTTGGAGCGCTTCCCCGGGTCCCGGAAACACTTCGTCCGCCGGCCACGGCCATCCGAGCAAATCCTCTGTTCCATGAGTGAAGAACAGAAATGTCACGACGATCCGGTAAACGCTGAGAAGCTGTGGCTCCCAGGTGGCCAGATAGTCGGTCGGCGGCTTCGTGAGTCCCCGGAACTTCGCGTCGAGGCTCCAGGTACCGCTGCCCGCCGCGGCTAGATAGAGGAAAAAGAAGCAGTAAAAGAAAGCCAGGTCGCCGCCGTTGAGCCTCGGATACAGACCCTCCGGCGCAAAGACCGTCATATAGACGATGGCCTGTTCGATGGCCAGGACCAGGGAGATAGACCGGGTGAAGATCCCGAGGAGAACGGCCAACCCGCCGAACGCTTCCAGCATCCCACCCAGCGCTGTCCACGTATACAGGTCGAGTCCATCGAAGCCTCCCCTAGGCGGAGGGTAGCCGAAGACTGTCTGCGTCCCGTGCGCCACGAAAAGAAAGGCGACGGCGATCCTCATGATACTCAGGATCTGCGGGCTCCATTGGCCGAGTAGCTGATTGAACTTGTTGATCATAAAGAGTTTACTCTCTCGTGAGTTGGGCGACGGCCGATGTCATGGCGCCAGCCTGAACACAATACCGCGGATTGTGGAGACGTTCTCCATCCCTGAGGTCTTTCCCTAGTGAAGGGATTCTATCGATCTTCGGGCGGCAGGTCGAGTCGAATCGGTGCGCTGGGAAATGCCGTATCTTGCAATTCTTCGACCTAAATCGGATCCCCTACCTGTACTTCCATGACACCCATTATGGGACCCGAATCGATTCGGAATTCCGCAACCCTTAGCCAGGAATTTGGGCCTATTGCCCGGCCTGGAATTTACTTTTGGAAATTTTCAACGTCCGTATCTGGACTCCTCTGTCAAGTGGGCGCAACTTTCCTGTCTGCTTCCCCACATATTTTTATCAGCTTGACTGATCGGACACCCGGTGTGCGTGGCTGATCGACTGCATCCGTATCTCCGGCCTCTTGAGTGGAACGGTATCGTTCCGGGCCATGATGAAAATTCGCGCGCGGGGAGCCATCCAAGAAAGACGGCCTCTATGGGCCACGGACTATGACGGCATGTCCCCGCGCCGGTCCGACCGGTGCGCCATCACACGGAAGTCATTGCAGCCGGGCTGATGTGATGTTCCGCTAGCAGGCCGCTCTGTAGCCGGCCTGATAATCCGAATCGCGTTTCCAGACGGCCCATACGCGTCGGGCCAACTTGTTCGCCAGAGCTACGGTCGCCTTGTTGTACCCGCGCTGTTCGTGGATATGCAGTCCCCATCGCTGGAGCGGCGACGGGGTGATGCTCTTGCGGTGCGCCGGCCACAACAGGGAACGTGCGCCGTGGATGAGCATTGTCCGGAGATACACATCGCCGCGCTTGCTGATCCTTCCCAGTCGTCGGACATTGCCGCTGGAATGTTCCCGCGGTGTCAGTCCGAGATAGCCGGGAATAATAGTTGACGCTGGACACCATTCAAAACTCCCGTCTCAACTCCCCATCGACCCGCGGTTTCGCTCCTCGGCAAGATCTGAAAACCTACTTTATCCATAGCTCCACCATCGCGGCTTCACACCGGCCGCTCCCTTCAAATTCTGTTATCGAAATTGTCGCGGTAGAAATTGATCGGCAGGTCCTGCGACATTCGGCGCCGCTTCAATCCCGATCAACGCTAGGGATTTGTCGTTACCTTGAACTCGGATACTAGCAGCTCGTGGCAGAAGTCTTGAGGGCCACGGGCTGCTAGGGCGTCTTCTCTTCTTTCAGGTAGCCCAGTGTTGAGAAGAGTACGGCCAGGACCCAGAACGCCGGGCCCAATATCGCAGGAGACATGATGGACAGATAGGGCAGCAGCACAAAGAGGATGAACCCGATATCTACGACGCTCAGGTTGATGACGTTGATCCAGTAACCCGCGCGACTGTTCTTCCAGTTGCGAAATACCCCGATGATGATCGCGACAACGCCAAAGAAGAGCAGATGCCAGGAATTCTGAATGAGTCGACCGTGAGCCATACCGGTCTCGAAACTGGAACCGAACTGGTACTGCATGTAAGCCGCGTTGACGTGCAACAACCCCCAGATCACATAACACACCGCTCCGATTCGATGCCACATTGCGATTCCCCTTTTCTTCGTTGATCTTTTCCCTCCGGTTCCAGGTCCTGGTGTGCCCGCATCTGCAGAGGCGGTCTTCCCAGGACTCGGAACGGCCAGGCTGGGTGCCACCTTCCATCATATTGGGGGATCGCGAACTGAACCGAGAAAACTCAGTAAATGATATTCAATGGGGGATGTACCAGCAATCAAATCTCAGCGGAAACAGGTCAAACTTAGAACTCTGGCTTCACCGGGGATCGAAAAGCTAAGGACTGGAGTGATATAACGTACAAACCGTTTTGTAGCGAAACGGCGCTTTTGTCCAAATTTTTATAACGACGTACAGGACAGCCTTGATTCTCACTAATTCATTTGTCCAAAATGCCGACGGACTGGTAGAGAACATCTCGAAAGCGGTCGTCGCCGGACCCGAAGTGGTCCGCCTCAGCGTGACGAGTCTGCTTGCGGGAGGACATCTTCTGCTGAACGATCTTCCGGGATCCGGAAAGACGCTGCTGGCCCGTTCCATAGCACGATCTCTGGGATCAAGCTTCAAGCGCATCCAGTTCAACCCGGATCTCCTGCCCACTGACATTACGGGATCGTCTTTATTTAATCGTGAGGAGAATCGATTTGAGTTCGTGGAGGGACCAATTTTTGCCAACGTAGTCCTGGCTGACGAAATCAACCGGGCCAGTACACGAACTCAATCCGCGCTCTTAGAGTCGATGGCTGAGGGACAGGTGACGGCCGACGGCAGGACTTATCCTTTGCCGAACCCGTTCTGGCTGGTCGCCACTCAAAACGACGTTGACGCCTACGGCACTTTTCCCCTACCCCACGCCCAACTCGACCGCTTCATGATGTCGCTGAAAATAGGTAACCCGAACGAAGATGAACAGGCGGAAATCCTTGAGCGCAACCAGCGTGGCGACCCAATTGTAGAACCCGTTCTCGATGAGCAAACCATAGCCGCAATGCAGGCTGAGGTTCGCGAAGTAGAAATAGCACAAGCCGTCAGACAGTACCTTGCCAGAATCCTTGTCGCCACGCGAAGCCACCCAGGTGTTACGCTGGGCGCAAGCTCACGCGGGGGAGTACATCTGCAGCGATCGGCACAAGCGATCGCCGCGATGCAAGGTGACGGTTTTCTCGCGCCGGAACACATCAAGGCTGTCGCTGTTCCCGTATTGGCCCACCGTTTCATTGGAACACCGGGAGGGGCCACTTCTTTCGAAGAGGTGATCCGTGAGGTTCTTGACGGCATACCTGTCCCGATCTAGGTGGGCCTGGGTGGCCCCCACCAGACTCGGCTTGTCTTTACTCGTTATCGCTGGCACCTTGTACACCCTGGCCTACCTCACACGTATTGGCTGGCTTTACATAGCAACCCCGTTGATCCTGGCCATCCTTCTATTGAATTTACTGCTTCCCCCTCTCAACGTTCGTGGGCTTACCGCTCGGCGTCATTTTAAGGGCTTCAATGACGGGAAACACGTGGAGCTATTCGAGGACGACACGCTGCTTGTGGAAATTCGACTGTCGCACCGGTCTCTACTCCCAAAAATCGTCCTCACACTCCGGGAATTCTTCCCATGTGCGGCGCCTGGAAAAGAGGAACATGGCTACCTCATCGGTGCCCTGCCACCTCGAGGCAGTTCTGTAGTGAGTCACGAGCTGACCTGTTACCGTCGAGGACGGTACTCTTTCCCGCCACTTGAGGTAGAGTCGTCAGCGCCCTTCGGATTGTTTCGATCAGTGCGCGCTATCGATGCGCCGATGGAAATAACGGTTTATCCGAAGGCCTTACCCCTGGAAGTCGCTCCGAACCAAGGCGCTCTAGTAGGCGATGCGACCGGATTCAGTCGGCCAAGTTTTTCCGGAGAGGTTCGAAGCTCCCGGGAGTTTCAGCAATCTGACGATCTCCGACACATCCATTGGAGAAATTCGGCAAGAAGCGGGCAACTGATGGTGAAAGAGTTTGACCAGACACCTCGGGGAGAAGTGAGAATGGCGCTCAATCCGGGAGTGAACCTTGGCTGGGGTCGGGAGACAACGCTGGAGTACGCGATAAAAATTGGGGCAAGCCTGGCGCGATACTCCTTCAACGAGGGACGACAATTTCGAATGTGGCCCGGGGGTGTAGGAGCAGACCTCACAACCTGGCACAAGGTATTGGAGCACTTGGCACGCATACGCGCCGAACCGCAACCGTCAGTTAGTGAATCACTCAGCTATAGAGGCCCCCATGGGATCTCAGTCGTAGCCGTTTCATCGGCCGACGAAGACTCGATTCGACAGCTTCAGCAATTACGCTATCCCAGAGGGATTGTAGTCGTCATCATGGAAGGGTTCGATTCGCGAGAAGACTTAGAGGCTTCGGACAAGATCGCCCGTCACGGCCTGGACGTGATCGGGTGCAAGGTGAAGGAACTTCCCAAGGCTCTCGGAACTCTTGGCAAGCTCTTGGAATTACAAGGGGCATCGATAGCGACGCCCCTGCTGTAGAGTCCGGTCATATTTGGATTTCCAGCAAGTGAACACTTGAGATCAACGATCTTTACACAGCTTACTGCACCCGCCTCTGACGCAGGCTGGAAGGGGTGTCGGTGGCAAAGCAGATGCTTCCTGCACGTGCTTACCTTCGCCGCTACAGCCGTGGCTTTCGGCGCAGTCTCGTGGACATCCGGGGGCAATCTTCTCTACGTCCTGCTCATATTTGTCGTAGGCCTGGGGCACCTCATTTCCATCCGCTTCAAAGAGCGAGAGTTCCGATTCAAACTGGCAATGTACGCAGCAGCGCTATTGCTGATCTGGGCCATGTGGACGGAATTGATTGTAATTGTCACGGGTGGCTCACTCTTCTTGATGGCGAAGCTACTCGCCGTTTTCCAGGTCATGACGAGCTTCAGCCTACGCTCCTTGCGCAGCCTTTATGACTCTTTCCTCCTCAGCATGGCAGTGGTCCTTCTGGTAAGTGAGGCCGCCCTCACGCCCTTTTTTCTTGTTTTCATATTTGCGTTTGCCATCGTGGCACTGATCTTTCTCGCAGCAGCGAACTCCATCAGGGAGTCGATTCGAATTGAGCGTTTGATCTCGACTCGAATGACGGGGCAGGCAATCGCCATCCCGGGACTGATCTTGATAGCGGTGATAGCGAGTCTCGGAATCTTTCTCGTTGTCCCCCAAGCCTACCTGCTCCGGGACGCGTCGCCACTCCCCAGTCGCCTGGATCTTGCCGTTGGCCGCCCCACAACACCCGCACCTGTGGCTGACGGCGACGCCACCGAATCCAGCGGATTCCTGCCTTCTCAGGTACAAAACAGTACTCTCGACACGTCGTTGGTTGGCATTCTTCCTGCGTCCGATTACACCACATTGGGATACACAGGTGAACGTGAAGACGACATTGTGATGTACGTTCGGAGTCCATTAGCCAGTTTCTGGCGCGGCCAGGTCCTCGAAGAATATGACGGGAGAGGCTGGAAGAGGTCCGATTCGGTACCGCAGATCGAGGTGGACAGACTTGGAAGACTCAGGTTCAGCGATACGGTACCCACAGGGCTGGGCCTTGGACGCTACGTACAAACCTTCGCCCCTCAAGTGACACAAGCGGACGCGGTCTTCACAGGGTATAGCCCGGGATATGTCGCCCTTTTGAACGCACCGGGAGCCCTGGGATTTTCTGCCGGCGTTCCTCAGAGCATCGAGCAGCTGCGTGAGGCCACCCGTTACAGCGTGACATCCGCCGTGCCCAACCTGAAGCCGGACCAACTGGTCTTCGATTTCGTCGATTCCGCATACCTAGAAACCCAGGAACCTGTCGTGGTTCCCCAACGGGTCGAGGACCTAGCCAACGAGATCGTTGCGGGATCCACTTCGGATTTTCAGAAGGCGGCTCGACTTGAGCAGTATCTGCTCGTTAACTTTCGATACGACCTGCGTGTCCCTCAGCTCTCACCGTTTAACGATGTAGTTGACGAATTTCTCTTTGGACGACAGGCGGGCTATTGCGCGCAGTTCGCAACTACGATGGCGGTGATGGCAAGACTGGTTGGTCTGCCGGCTCGCATCGCCACCGGTTACGTCCCCGGCGTTTACAACAGTTTGACTGGTGCCCACACCGTTCGATTTCAAGACGCCCACGCCTGGGTCGAAATAAAGTTCATCGGACATGGGTGGGTCGCCTTCGATCCAACTCCCCGGCCCGATTCCCCATGGGCTCTGGACGTCGGTTCCATAGGTGCTACGAGGACTGTCCAGGATGTTATGCGAAGTCAGTTCACGGGCTTTTTTCTGGGAATACCCGGTGCCGCGACTGCCGCGGTTGCTCGATTGACCACCAACAGGCAACTGCCGGGGATCATAGTGGTCATACTCTCAGCCTGCGTCGTATTTGTAGCGCTCTGGATGTCATTCGCAAGGCTCAGTCTGAGGCGGGCGCGCAACGAACACGTTCACGGATACAAATTGCTTGACGGATCTTCTCGTCGTGAGGTGGTGCGAGCCTATTTGAAAGCCTTGAACTTGATGAAACGTAAAGGATATCCCGGTAGACAGGTACATGAGAGCCCGGCGGATTACGTCACCGAGCTCGAGTCGCAGGACTTTCCAGTGCCGGCTGCGGTTCGTGGAATCACCGAACTGGCGACACGGGCCCTGTACGATCCCAGTTCTCCGGACCCGGACAGTGTTGATGCAAGTTGGAAGCTCCTGCATACCCTGAGGGCCTACCCCAAGCTCACGTAAGGCATCATCAATCCGAGACAAGCCTCAGCTTCCCGGTCAATTTGACAGCCGACCATACTGCATCTCTAATCGAACAAGGAGGAATCAATGACTACATCGAACCCGCGGGAGGCACTCGGCTACGTAGCGCCGAAGCTGCTTGATCTGACCGAGCAAGTCCTTTATGGCGATGTTTGGGAGCGTTCCGGTCTCTCCAAACGCGACCGCAGTCTAATTACGCTCTCAACCTTGATTGCGCTGAATCGAACTGCAGTGATACCTCTCCATCTTGAACGGGCGCTTGAAAACGGAGTGACGAAAGATGAAATCGCGGAGCTGATTACGCATCTGGCATTCTACTCGGGATGGCCGACCGCGGTGTCGGCGTCGCTGCTGGCGAAAGAGGTATTCCAGCAGGCCGAGGGCGAAGACTCGGGCGAATCAGGGAATTAACGGGACGAGCGGAATCACAAAAACCAGAGAGAACGACCACCTGCTGGCATCGTCGAGGAACAGTTCATTGCCGATTCGATCACCGGCACGAGGGAGTCCTGTAGCCACGTAGTCGAGCGATCCTTCAAGTTCGACGTTCCGCAACCAGTTTCCCGTCGGCAGCCAATTAAAAATATTCACGCCGGTATCCACCTCGAAGTTCAGCTTATGCGTATAGGCACTCGCATCCATAGGACGCTCAGAGGGGCTGATCTTGTCGATGATGTCAAAGTGACTTCCGACCCAACCACCCGTAGCTTCACTCGTCAGCCATTCCAGATTCAGTTCAAGCTCTATTTCGGGCGTGTTGTCGCGGATGGAGGTCCGCCCCAGCTCTGCCGCCGTCCGACCCGAAAACGGGTTTGCTTCGCCCGACGCAAACGGGGCGATAATGGCCTCGAATGTGAATCCGACTCTAGGTATCTCCGTGGGGATATCCAGGGCCACCACAGTTTCGAAAACCACTTCACGTTCTGCCTGCGCTATCCCTACCTGAACGTCGCCGTTCATCACGGCCACGCGGTGTCTACTGAAAAGGTTTTCAACCGTAAACGTTGGCTCGATTTTCAACTCGGGTGCACAAAAGAAAAAGCAGTCGTCAGTGTCCTGTGCAGCGAGCGGCATCGCGACACACCACATCAGCACGACGACAATGAACGCCCGGCCTATTGGCGTCCCCAACCCAACGCCGCCCCGCAGTTGCCGACGCGCCAGGGGGATACGTTTTCCCACCGTGACAACTCCTCCACCGCCCATTTGTTTGATTCCCCCGAGTGACAGCTAGTGATTTCGCTTCGTCCGGGTCCTATTCGGGGCCGGCCTCGGGGTTGAGTTGAGTGGTTGCCACCGGACCCATGCCGATGATCTCAACAATGACGGCCTCGTCCCGAGCTCCATCGTAGTGAATACCACCGGCAGGGTGCTTTACAAAGCTGCCAGCCTTCATCGGCACCATCTTCTCCGGGTCGTAGACTGCGGCATCGGGACCGAGCGCAACCCACCATGTCCCTTCAATCACCGTGATGTATCTATCCTGGCTGTGAAAATGCGGGCGACTGCTCCCCCCGGGAGCGAATCGATTCCGATAGACATAGATGCCGGGCTCATCGGGGTGGCCGGTGATATACACGCGGGTAAGCTCTTCTCGAATCTCCGGGCTCACCTCCTCAGGCTGAAGAGCGATAAACCCTTCTTCGTCCGGTTCTCCAACCGGGCTCTGGCCCAAGGCCCAAGGCCCGGTCACCAGAAACATTCCGAAAACAACGGCCAAGGACTTTCCTCCTATCGACATCGCTCGTACCCCCTCGTCCCGGTGACTCGGTAATAATGTGACTACATTCGGAGGCAGGACCGCCTCCTTGATGTTTTCCACAAAGACTCGGGAGATCATATAAAACACGTCCGTTGCGGTCAAAGCATTAAAGCAAAAGACCGCGCCTACGCTCCGGGTTTCAGCAGTCTTCCAACCTGAAGTTGGGCATCGGGTCCGACAGCCCCTCGTGGTGTCCACCACTGACGAAACTGATATGATTAGAGAGCGGCAATCATCGATTTGAGAGGACGGACCCATGCCTTATTGGTGGCCTGCAGTGGTGTTTGGATGGCCTCCGATTATTTTGTCCCTGGCACTGGCCGTAACGGGTGTGGCTTTACGCAAACCCAAGCTGGGCCTGGTGTCGGCCGCCCTGGCACTTCCGTTTAGTCACTACCTCACCGGTGCCGCAAACTCGATAGCCCTTGCCGGTCTTGCCATGCCGGTCGCGCTGGCCGGGAGCGCATATGCGGTTCACCGCAATGTATTGCGGGTGGCTTGGGGCTTACTTGCTGCACTGATGTCGATCTTGATCCTGCTGTCTCTAAGTGTCTTTTTTTCGTGAGAGAATCTCGACTGACAACGCGTCTGTCCCGGAAACCCTTGGCCCGAAGGTTTTCACATCGCTGTTGAACTTCGATCCGTCGATCGCTAGAGTGTTGCCCTTGAACCGAAACAATATCCGTGTACCAACGGGAGGAAACAAGCCATGGGACAGATGATTGACCTTGAGACACAAGACGGCCAGACTATTTCCGCTTATCGCGCCGAGCCGGAAGGCGAACCGCGTGGTGGATTGGTCGTGATACAGGAAATATGGGGAGTCAACAGCCATATCCGCAGTGTGGCGGACGGGTATGCCGCCGAAGGTTATCTGGTCATCGCACCCGCAATATTCGATCGTATCGAGGGCGGCGTAACAATGGATGAGTACACTCAGGAGACGATGCAAAAGGGCTTCGGCTACATGGAAAAGGTCGACGAAGACAAAGCCCTTCTTGATATTCGTGCGGCAGTGGAAACGGCGGCAGGCGCCGGTAATGTGGGTGTCGTGGGCTTCTGTTTCGGCGGGCGTATGACGTGGCTTTCCGCTTCACGCATCGATGGGATCGCGGCAGCGGTACCCTATTACGGCGGGGGCGTTCCCGATCTGGCCTCTGAACAACCCAAGTGCCCGGTCGTCCTCCATTTCGGCGAACAGGATCAGCACATCCCGGTGGCCTCGGTCGAGGAATTCAAGAAGGTGCATCCGTCGCTGCCCGTGCATATCTATGATGCGGACCACGGCTTCAATTGCGATCAGCGGGATTCCTACAACGCTGCCGCCTCCAAGTTGGCGCGCGAACGCACCCTGGAATTATTGCATCAGCATGTGGGCTGACCCCTACGCCTCAGAATGTCTGGCAGCAGAAGACTCCGGATAGCGCGGAGGATGGGGTCCCTTCATGTCCCCCGCTAACCGCGCCTGGCTGCAGATCCATTTCTGCGTTGTTCTTTGGGGATTCACCGCGATCCTTGGCAAAGTAATCACCCTGCCTGCCCTACCGATCGTCTGGTGGCGGATGACGCTCGTGACGGTGGCGCTAATGTTTTTCGGGCGCTTCTGGACCGGGATTGGGAAACTGTCGCCCCGCCTAATGGCGACATACGCCGGCATCGGTGTGCTCGTGGCCATGCATTGGCTCACGTTTTACGGTGCAATCAAGTTGTCCAACGCTTCGGTTGGCGTTGCTTGTATGGCGCTGGCCCCTCTGTTCGTTGCTTTCGTCGAGCCTATAGTCGTCAGACGCCGCTTCGAAATACGTGAACTGCTGTTCGGACTGGCAGTGATCCCGGGCATTGTGCTTGTGGTCGGCGGCACTCCGGTGGGAATGCGAGCGGGGATTTCAGTAGGGATATTATCCGCTTTCCTGGTGGCCATCTTCACGTCGCTCAACAAACGCTTTGTCGAAGGCAGTGATGCGTTGAGCATCACGGGTCTGGAAATGGGCGCAGGAACCGTTTTTTTGACGCTGGCGGCACCGATGTTGCCCATGTTCGGTGCGGTGTTCGTCTTGCCGGCCGTCCAAGATGCCCTACTGCTACTTGTACTGGCAATAGGATGCACGCTGCTACCCTACGCGCTGTCGCTGGTCGCGCTACGGCACTTGTCGGCCTTCACGACGACACTGGCGGTCAACATGGAACCGGTGTACGGAATCGGACTGGCCATCATCCTGCTCGGCGAGCAGAGGGAACTGGACCCCGTTTTTTACGCAGGGGTTGCGATCATTTTCCTCGTCGTTTTCGGTCACCCATTCATAGCACGTCGACTCGAGCCTCCCCCCGCCGCTCTCTAAGTTGCCGTTTTGAGGCAGTCAAAGCCGGCGTCGACGGGCACACATGGTTTCAGACTTCGATCTCGATGTCGTCGTCGGTGACACGAACTTTGTAGCAAGCGACACTGCCGGATGCCGGAGGCGACAGCGCTTCACCGGTTGTGACATCAAACTTGGCCGCGTGCCATGGGCAAGTGACGACGTTCCCGGCAACAGGACCGTCCGACAACGGACCGCCCTGGTGGGTGCACGCGCCGCCAATCGCATAGTAGGCTCCGTCTACATAGAAGACGGCAACCTGCTTGCCAGCCACATCCACTGCGTTCCCTTGCTCGGGGGCAATCTCCGCTTTGCCTGCCACTTTCATGAACTCTGCCATTTCAAGCCTCCTTGATCCTCAACTGACAATCGTAGGCCTTAACCTTAAAAACGCTCGGCAACGACATACCATAGCATTCCTGTTCATGACTAAATAGTGCTGGATGAGCCCCTAACAGCCCGTGGTGAAAGTCGGTTTCATAGTATTTAGAAGAAGGACCGGATGCGACCATATCGCGAGGAACATTGAGGTAAGGAGACCGCGCTATGGGAATGGGACGAAGAAAGGACCGACAGGAGACGTTGTGGGTGGCGACGGCGGAGTTGCCGCGAACCGCGGGCCACGTGTTCTATGAACGGGTGAACCGAATCCTGAATGAGACGAATTTCGACCGGTTCGTCGAGGATGCCTGCGAGAAGTTCTACGCCGCAGTGATGGGTCGGCCGAGCCTGGCACCGGGCAGGTATTTTCGGATGCTGCTGGTCGGCTACTTTGAAGGGATCGATTCGGAGCGGGGAATCGCATGGCGGTGTGCCGATTCTCTGAGCTTGCGGGAATTTCTGGGATTGGGACTGAGCGACGCGGTGGCGGATCATTCGACGGTGTCGCGAACCCGACGGCTGATCGATCTGGAAACGCATGGAAAGGTTTTTTCGTGGATGTTGGGCGTGTTGGCCAGTGAGGGCCTGATCGATGGGAAGACGGTGGGCGTGGATGCATCGACGCTGGAGGCGAATGCGGCGATGCGAACGATCGTGAGACGGGATACCGGAGAAGCCTACAACGAGTTCCTGACACGGCTGGCGCAGGCGTCGGGCATTGAGACTCCGACCCAGGCCGAGCGGGCCCGGCTGGACCGAAAGCGCACGAAGAAGGGATCGAACAAAGAGTGGGAACATCCCCACGACCCGGACGCGCGAATCACGAAGATGAAGGACGGCCGGACTGATCTGGCGCACAAGGTCGCACAGAGGTGGACCCCATACGTTGGACAGCTTGGCAGCCAATTTAAGGTGGATTCCGCGGTTCATGTTTATGCTGCCGAGGTCAGTGGCCGTGTTCCCGCGTAGGCTTCGCTCGGCGTGAGATCGTCGAGTTTGGAATGCGGGCGGTCGTTATTGTAATAGTTCATCCAGACACCTATGTGGTGCCGGGCATCTTTGAAGTCACTGAAGGCGTTTAGATAAACGCATTCGTATTTGATCGAGCGCCATAGGCGTTCGATGAAAACGTTGTCGATCCATTGCCCCTTGCCGTCCATGGAGATCCGGATACCTCGTTCTTTAAGTCGGTCGGTCCAGGCCTTGCTGGTGAACTGGCTGCCCTGATCGGTGTTGAAGATTTCCGGACTGCCGTATTCCTCGATCGCCTCGTCGAGGGCTTCAAGGCAAAACGTCGTGTCCTGGGTGTTGGACAGCCGCCAGGACAACACCTTCCGCGTATGCCAGTCCATGATCGCGACCAGATATAAGAATCCGTGCGCCATCGGGATATACGTCACGTCGGTAGACCACGCTTGATTCGCCCGCTCCACGGCAATGTCGTTGAGTAGATATGGGTACACCGGATGAGCCGGGTTTCTCCGGGACGTCTGCGGTGCCACCGAGCGCAGCCCCATCAACCGCATTAGTCGGCGTACCCGCTTCCGGCCCACATCGTAGCCGAGACGTTTCAGATGACGCGTCATCTGCCTGGACCCATACCAGGGCATCTTCAGATACGCCTCGTCGATCACGCGCATCAGGTCCAGATTGCGATCACTCTCACCCCGTGGCCGATAGTACCAACTCGAACGGCTCAACCCGATCAAGTCGCATTGCCGGACCACACTGAGCTGCTCATGGCCCGGTTCGACCACCTCGCGCCTTCGACCCAAGCTCATCGATTGAAGGCTCGTGCTAAAAAATCCCGTTCCACGACCAGTTCACCGATCTTGGCCTGCAGGTCTTTGATCTCGTCCTCGTGGTTCCGGGCCGATGGATCCCGGCCTCGCTGGAATCCTTCTTTAACGCTATCAAGCGCATCACGCTTCCACTTCGTGATCATGTTCGGATGGATCTTGTACCGCGCCGCCAATTCGGCCATCGTGCCGTCGCCACGCATCGCGGCCAGCGCTACCTTCGCTTTGAAATCTGCTGAAAAATTCCGTCGTTTCGCCATCGTCGTTAGGTCCTCTCATCTATGCAGAGTCCACCTTATAACGCTGTCCTAATTTTGGGGGCCACTTCTGAGCATGCTCCCGCTTCGCGACAGTCAATGCCCAACCGATGGATGCGACGGCCATTTGATAGAAATCGAGGAACCCCCGAAACATTTACTGGTCCGTTGCCCATGGTATCGCAAAGAGCGCCCACACCCATTGTCTTTGGGGGAAGAGTTAGAGGCGCTGGAACGCCTCAGATCAAATTCAAACTGACGCACTATCCTGTTGTTAGAAGGATGTCAGGACAAGTTGCTTCATCAACTCAGGGTTCTGGAAGCTCAAATTGATCACTTACACTTGTAGCGTCGTCTCGCACGCATCGACAGTTAGATTTCGATTCCTTTGATTTCTACTTAGCGCTTGATCAACCAGCAATCTGAAGGCAAGCCGGCCCGCAATGCGGGAAGGTTTATTGGCAGGTTCGGAACGCGTGGCTTCCTACCGGATGAAGAGCTTTGGGTACAACCACGTGGGAGAAAAAAAGAGCACCAATGCTGCTCCAGCAGTGACGGCCTGACCCAGTACTTCCCGGAATCCCATGCTTCGATCCACCAATGGAAGCACGAGAATAAAGATCATGACTCCGGCAGCAACCCGCGCCAATTCTAGGGCGACGACAACTGTATGTTTCATGTGGTTTCTGCATCGTACCAATCAGGCCATGAACCTGCAAGGAAACAGAAGCGATAACTCAGCCAGACCTCAGCCCTGCGCTACCCGAAGACGCCCATACAAGTTGTAACCAATTGATTCCCTAAGACTAATTGACTTGAATCCACGGACTACCTATCCGTGAAGGTGTTGCGATGACTGATATACGGAGCTTTACCATAGAGTTACTCGACGACGTCGCGCCTCAACACCGCTGTTGCCAACTTTCCTCAACTATATCCGTGACGGCATAGAGTTACTCGACGACGTCGCGCCCAACACCGTGGCCAACTTCCTCAACTATATCCGTGACGGCGATTATGACGGCACGTTTTTCCACCGCGCGATTCCAGATTTTGTTCTTCAAGGAGGCGGTTTCAGTCTGGGGTCCGATGGCGTACTGTCTGAAGTCACCTCAGATCCTCCGGTTAACAATGAATTCCGTCTCTCGAATATCCGTGGAACCGTTGCAATGGCTAAACTCGGGGGAAATCCCAACAGCGCAACCAATCAATGGTTTATCAACCTCGTCGATAATTCCGCAATTTTGGACGCTCAGAACGGTGGATTCACCGTGTTCGCTCGCGTGATTGGCGACGGCATGGACGTCGTCGATGCGATCGTGGCACAGCCGATATTTGATTTTGGCGACACTTTTACGGACACCCCGACGATTAACTATTCTCAAGGTGATACTGTCCTGCGTGAAAATTTTGTAAACATAAACAGCATGACGGTCATCGAAACTACTTTGACGTCAACGGGCACAGCCACACCGGCGTCTGTGCGAACCGGAGCATCCGTGCTGTTCACAGTGACCGTCACACCCGGCACAAACCCTGCAAGCACAGGTATCACCGTCACGGCCGACCTGACTTCGATTGGAGGATCCACCGCACAGGCGCTGTTCGACGACGGCACAAACGGCGACGTCACAGCGGGAGATAACGTCTTCTCCTTTCTGGCGAACGTGCCAAGTGGCGTCACCTCTGGCGACCAGTCGATCAGTGTCAGCGTGAGCGATGCAATTTCCCGCAGCGGAACGACGTCGGTCGCTCTAACGGTGTCGGCGGGTCAGACGTTCTCCATCACCGACAGGGCTGCGGTTTCTCTCTCTTCCGAGGGTGCGTCAGCAACTCCTGTCTTCGGATATGGGCACGTGGAAGCCGACGACGGGATGACCCCACCGGCGGGGCTGGCGATGTTGAGACTACGTGTTGGAGAAGTGCTCGTCACCGAGGCTGCCATGTCAGCGGCTCTCCCAATCAAGAGAAGCCGAATCTATGCCGAGGTGGATGGCTCAGAAAACGCCGCGGTGGTCATTAACAACCCTAACGACGAGACAGCCTCCGTTTCTTTTTTCTTTACCGACAGCGAGGGTAATGACTTCGGGGGGGGCGACTTTCCGATTGGGGCAAATGAACAGATGATCGGGTTGCTCGATCAAGCTCCCTTTAACGGACCTTCATCCTTGAATGGAACCTTGACGCTTGACGCTTCACTCACAGTCTCTGTCATCGCCGTGCGTGTCCTCGTCAATGAGCGTGAGGAGTTCTTGCTGACGCCCTTGCCAATAGTCGACCTGGACAGCCCCGGCTCCGAAGACGGGATCTTGTTCCCTCTGTTTACGGCTAACGGAGGTTGGAGCAGCCAAGTCGTGCTTGTGAATCCAACAGACACTACTTTAACGGGCACCGTTGAGTTCAAGATTCTGGGCGGCGGGGAAACGGCCGTCACGGTCGATAGTGTCGCCGGGACTTCTTTTAACTACTCGATCTCTCCGCGATCATCCCAGAACATGGCGGTGTCTAATGTGTCTCCTTCCCTTACCCTGGGGTGGGTGGAGGTCACACCTACAGGTAGCAGCACACCTTCTGGAACAACGATAATTTCCTTTAGCGATGGAGCAGTCACGTTGTCAGAGGCAGGTGTGCCCGCCGTCCCCGCCGGAAACGCATTTCGACTTTATTCGGAGGTGTCGGGGGATTTTTTCGCTGGTGAATTGGGAGCTATTCAAACCTTCCTGAGCATAGCGAATGTTTCATCGGATACAGCCACGATCACTATTCAGCCCTATGGACTGGACGGGACATCAGTCGGACTAACCGGCACTCTTCTACTTCCCGAAAACGGTCAGGCGGCGGTGTTCCTGAATCAGGTGCCCGGTCTTGAAGCACTCCCGATACCGTTCCTGGGTGTTCTGCGTGTTTTGAGCACAACATCCATTTCTGTGACCGGGGTTCAAGCGCGTTTTAACGAACGCTTTGAGTTTTTGTTTACCGCCACTGGGCCTGTGGATGAAACGGCACCCGAAATAACCTCTGATGTGTTCTTCCCTTTCTTGGCTGACGGCGGCGGTTGGAGCAGCGAGTTCGTCTTATTTAGTGGTGCGGAAGGCCAGGATTCGTCGGGGAGGCTGAGATTCATCGATTCGAACGGGGACGCTCTCGATCTGTCGGTGTCTTCGACTTCGCCTCAAACAACACCCTGAATACTGGTTCCTGCTGCAAATTCCAGCGTGGGAGGGGGCGGCGGCCCCCCCGACGCTAATTAACGACCGTGATCGGTCCAGGTGCCGGACGGTCGACGCCCTCGACGACGTCCAGTCCTTCTCCTATCCAATCGCGGATTCCGCAGAACTGGCCGGCGTTGTACCCGGCGTCGGTAAACATCTGTGCAGCGCGCGACGCGCGCCCGCCTGAGCCTCAGTAAAAAACCAGTTCGATATCCTTCGGGATGTCGGCCATCCGGGCTTCGAGCTCACCCATCGGGATGTGAATCGCGCTTTTGATCGCGCCATTGGCTTCGAGCTCCCAGTCTTCGCGGACATCAATCAGGAGAAAGGTATCCCCGCTTTCGAGCTTGTCTTTGAGAGTGGGGATTGCAATGCGTTCGATATCGGCACTTTGCTGGGCCTGGGCAAGACCGGCGACACCGACTATCGCGATCCACACCGCCCCAAGGACTCCAATCCATCGCTGCGACATTCTTGACCCTCCTCGATTGTTATTCGACACTCTGAACACCGGCATTATAGCGAGATTCGACGGACCTACAAACAAGTCGTCGACTCCATAGGATATTTGTCTGACAATAACGAGGATCAAAGAAAGACCGATTTCCGGATGATCGTTGGCTCGTACTACAGACTCACATTGGACCACACTATGAAACGACACTATGTAGCCACTATTGACGCGAGCCGGTTCCAGACACCGGAACACTACAAATCCCACTCTTCAGGATATACACGCCTCGCTCTCATTGACCACACGATCGATCCGTCGTCCGTACATATGGAACTGGCTCTTGCCGAAATCGAACCCGGCGGGCATCTCGATCCTGTCGCGCACGCCTTCGAAAAAGGATTCTATGTGCTGGCTGGGACCGTCATCGCTGAAATAGACGGCCGCACCGCGGCGCTGCCCCCGGATCATTACGGTCTCATCCCTTTAGGCGTGACGTATGCAATGGTCAACGCGGGATCGGAACCGGCGCGTCTCCTGGAAATGATCGCGCCACAAACGAAGCCGGCCGATGACATGTTCAAGGACACCTACTTTCACAAGGATGGCGTTGGGCCGACCTCGGGCACGGTAGCTGACCTGTCCGACCCGCGCGTGTCAAAGTACCTGGGCAAGTTCGAGGAGTCGCAGTTGCCTGAATCGGGAGAAATAGCGGCCGTGGGAGCCCGCAGCGGGTCGATCACCGGCGTCGCCATCAAAGAAATGATCGACCGCATGCTGGGCGCCGAGCACATGGCTATGTTCATGGTGCAGTTTCGTCCCGGAGGCATCGGCACCCAGCACGATCATGCGTTTGAGGAATCTTACTTCTTCCTCTCAGGTGAGGCAGAAGCGGTATTGAACGGGACAACGTATCGCGTCAAGGCAGGAGACATCGTGTGGACAGGCGTCGGTTGCATGCACAGCTTTGAGAATGTCGGAGATAAACCGGTGCGATGGATCGAGACACAGGCGCCCCTGCCGACCCAGACAGAGGCCTTTCGTTTCCGGCGTGAATGGGAACCGGTCGCCAGGAAGATTGAGCAGTCTTAATCGCTTTTCCACCTGCACATAACACGAGGTCGGGGGGGCCCGTTCCGTACCGTCGTCGCATCAGCAAATCGGGCCGGCTCGTCGCCGGCTGCGGCGGACCATCAGATACTGTCAGCCTTTGTTAACCATCCATGCGGAGAAGCTTTCGAGGAAAGCCCTGAAGCCGTCGAGGTGCTCGAGGGGGAAGTTGTATTGCTCATGCGCGCGGCTCAGCGTCTTCTCGAAACATGCGAGCCAGACCTCACGTGCCTCCGCATCGATCTCAAACGGAAGATGTCTCGCTCTCATGCGGGGCGGCCCGTACTTTTCAAAGTAGAGCGGGGGTCCTCCCATGAGCGTCACGAAGAAGGACGCCGATTTCTTCGACGCTTCCTCCATGTCGTCGGGAAAGAGATGCCGGAGCTCGGACTTCTCCAGTTCTCCGTAGAAGTCGGACATCAACCTGAAGATGTTCCCCTCGCCCATAATATTGTAGATGTCCTTGCTGGGTCCGGGTCCCTGAGGCGGCCCACCGGGAGGCGTATAGATGATTCGGTCCATTTCGACCCTTTTGCAGTGAAGCCAAAACGGGCCCCCGTAGAGGCCCGTTCTTTTCTGTCATCGTGAGGCGATCAATCAGCAATCCGCTGACGGCTCTTTAATTACCGGAGAGTTCCCTGTACGCTCCGGCGATATTTTGCGGGCGCTGGGCTGCGAAGAACTCCCAATGGTCGTAGTCTTCGAGCCTGATACTCTCGCGTGCTTCGTCGAGACTCTGTCCCGCGGCTATCGCGGCAGCGACTTGTGCCCTCACTTCCTCGCGATACTCAAGATTGTTGGTGAAGTCTTCGTGCCGGCCCAGTTTTCCGTGGCTACAAATGAAATGATCGAAGTCCATGGCGGCCACCTGCTTGACCAATTCAATTTCGCTGGCGGTTGAAACTGCCGGGCCGAAAGGTGTCCGGTCGATCGTGACCCAGTCCGACGCGAAAAGCACGTTCGTACCGTCAACGAACCGGACGATCGTATTGTCATCGGCGTGAGCGACCGGGAAGGGGATGACCTCGACGAGTTTACCGCCCAAACGAATATTGAGGGGTTCCGTATAGGTCAAGTCCGGAGGAACAACGTTCTTGAACGGACCACGCGTCACTTCCGCACCGCTGAGCACGCCATCTTCGTTGTCATCATACAAATCGAACTGTCGCCCCAGGTTTCCCATGGCTTCGGTATATTCGAGGCGGCCATTGCCGTTGGCGTCCTGTTCCCGGAACCGTTCCGGGAGCGCTGTATTCGCTGGCGGCATTTCCAGATGCCCGATCATGTTCTCGTGGCCGATCAATCGCGCGGTATCCGCCCATATGGCGGCACCGGAGCCGTGGTCATAGTGGTGATGGCTGTAAATGACATACTTCACCGGCACATCGAATCTCTCTGTCAATTCGCCCTTGAGCCAGCGCGCCATGTCCAGGCCGATCGGTTCAACGAGAATGATGCCGTCGGGGGTGACCATGAAGACCGAGACGTAATCGTCCTGCCGTGCGTAATAAACGTCACCCGTCAAATTCCCGATCTCTCGTCCCTGGTACTGGGTCTGCTGAACGAGGCGGCGATCCTGAGCGCCGGCCGACGGCGTGAGCAGTGTCAGGGCCAAACACCCGACAAGTAAAACTACTAAGCAACTACCCTTCATATCGTCTCCTGTTTGAATCGATTGTCTTTGCGCTTCGTCATCCGGCTTCCCCGCCGCAACCTGAGATACTACCTCAATACGCTATGGGCAGCGCCTCTCCTAATTTCTGATCTGTTTCTTCAGAGCCGTCTGCACCATCACGGCACTCTCAAGGAGAACTCCGCATTTCTCTGAGCCGGGCCAACTCCTGTCCATAGGCAATCGCAGCCTCTATGAGCGTGTCGACGATAGCCAGAGGCTCCGTTTCCCCGGCCCCGTCGGGGAAAACACCCGAAACTTCCTCCATGGCTGGAGCGTATTCCCGCATGAAATCGAGCCACCCGTCGAGGGCAGAAAGATTCTCGTTCCGCGGAGTATCACCATCAGCAGACACCGCAAGCGCGTCGATCTCAGCCCTGGCGGGCTCTCTGCTGCCTGAATCCGCCAGCTGCACGAGGGCAGCTTCGGCGCGCTCCACACTGCCGCGGCCGGCGTAGGCGCGCGCAACCTCACGCAATGCATCGTCACGAGCGCTTCGGTCAGCATTGATCGCACCGGCCGTATTGAGAGCGTCCTCGAGATCTCCAGCCGCCAGCTGTACCTGCAGAATTCTTTGGAGCACATCCGTTCTTTCCTGCTCCCCCTGCCCTGGGGCGCAGCGCACACAGAAACCCGGAATTTCGTCTGCGGTCATCAGCGCCTGGGGAGCCATCACCCGGGACCGCGCTTGAGCTTGAGCGATTCGGTCATACGCTGTCATCCGGTCGTTTGGACCGCCGGAATCCGCCTGGAGTTCTGTGGCACGCTTAGCGCTCTGGAACAAGTCCGCCAAGCGAGAGAAGGCCGCACTGTCGAGGTCCCCGATTCGAACCTTCGTCTGCAGGACGTTGGGGGCTTCGGGCGCGGCCGCCACATAAGTGCTCAGCCAGCCCATCGCCAGGAGTTCGTTGAAAGCTGAGAAATCATAGGAGAGTGCCAGATTATAAACAATGGCCGGAGCTGTGGGTGCAGCCGCCTGGACCACAACCAGGTTGCGGATTGCCGCGTCCCAGTCCCCCTGGCGGAAGGCATCGAGCCCTCGATCCCAAGAAGCCCGCGCATCCTCGGGCAAGTCCTCGGGAATCTGCGCGAAACCGGAGTTCCACCCTAGAAAAACCAGCATGACAAGCGCTCCCAAGCTATACCATCGGCTGGATGCGACAGTCGCGTTCGCGTAACGAACCGTTTCTAGCTGCATGGCCTCTCTTAACGCCTCGAACTCAGCTGCCGGACGTAGCTGACCTCATGGCTTGCTACCGCGTAGTGGGGTTGTTTCAACCGTAGATGCAGTCTGAGAGCGCACCCACAACAGTAGGATGGCGATCCATTGTGAAATGACCGACTACGGTTACGGCTATGAATTGTTGAAGGTACCCCCACGCGCGCTCGTGGGTCAAGCACTCCAAATTGGGGGAGGGGGAAGGGGCGGACACTTCATGCGACATTGTGGCCCGGCAAGTGTATTTCGGCTGAAGTTTCCGTCCCTTCAGCACTCTGTCGCATGAAGTGTCCGTCCCCTTCCGCGTAATTGACGTCTTCGGCCGGGAACATCGCTGTAAAATGAATTCATGCGCCCAAGCGCTCGTTCACTCAGATTCCTGGTCGGGGCCGGCCTTCTGCTTGCGCCTGTCGCGTCGGTAGCGCGACAGACCCCGCAGATACGAGAAAAAACGCACCTTGAGGAAGTCGAACAACTGCTTTTTGACCACGTGAACGCGGAGCGTGTGCGCGAGGGACTTAATCCACTGCGGACCGAACTCATCCTCGTCGAAATTGCCCGTAGCCACACACTGGACATGTTGGAACGGGAGTTCTTCGATCATGAGAATCCCGACGGTCAAGGGCCGGCGGCGCGCGTTGGCCGCTTACATCGGACGCTTGTCGGCGAGGTTTCGGAAAATGTCTGGACCGAAATCCGGTCGGAAGCTATAGACCCGGCTGCAATGGCGAAAAACATCATGGAGGGACTGATGAATAGTCCCGGACATCGAAGAAACATACTGACGCCTGCTCTGACCCATTTGGGGCTCGGGGTTTACTCTTCGAGTGGACTGGCCGTGATGACGACCGAATTCATGGTGACGCAACTCTTCGGGGCGGTCCGGAGTTATTTAGAGGAACCCCTTCCAGAAAGCCTTTTGCTCAACCAGGTCGTGCGTTTCAGATTGCGGGATCTGGCGAGCGATCGTACAGACGCTGAGTACTACGACCTGTGGTCCCCGGAGGAGCAGCGCCCGGTCATCGGACCCACCCCTATAGGCCGGTCGAGGTTGGAGGTCTCTGCTGGAACCTTTCAGTTGCGCTTCCTCTACCCGAGCTCCCAGCAGGGCCAGTTCGATGCCGTCTCCGCACCCTACGTCACGGTTCGTTAGTGTCCTCGGATCGACGTTCTCCATATAAGATTTCGCGCTAGCGGGATTAGTCCCGGTTATCAATAACATCCGGACGTGTTTTCTGAAAAATCATCGGGGCTTTCGAAAATTCTAACAACCGGATAGACTCCTATGTTCCGTCCAACACCTCGGACGAGATCCCCATTGGAGATGGAGGCGCCGATCCGGTCGGTTGCTTCTCATAAAACAGTTCAAGGAGAAAGTCTGGTGAGTGAATCACGACGATTATTTACTTCGGAGTCTGTGACCGAAGGACACCCGGACAAGATGGCCGACCAGATTTCGGATGCGATCCTGGATCAGGTGATGGCAGAGGACCCCATGGGTCGCGTCGCCTGCGAAACGATGGTAGCCACCGGATATGCCCTGGTGGCTGGAGAGATTACGACGAAGTGCTTTATCGATTATGAACACCTGGTGCGTGACACCGTTGAAAGTATCGGTTACGTAGATGCCGCAACCGGATTCGATTCGAAAACGTGCGCCGTCATGTCGGCCGTTGGGCGTCAGTCACCGGACATTGCCATGGGCGTGGATACTGGAGGGGCGGGAGACCAGGGGATGATGTTCGGCTATGCCACCGACGAGTCACCCGAATTGATGCCAACCCCTATTCTCCTGGCCCACAAGCTCACCGCCAAGCTCGCTGAAATTCGAAAGTCCGGCCTGCTTCCCTTCCTGAGACCCGACGGGAAATCGCAGGTCACTGTGGAATATGACGGCGAAACCCCCAAGCGCGTCGACACCGTCGTTATATCGACCCAGCACAATCCGGAAGCGACGTCGAACCAGATTCGGGAAGAAATCATCACACACGTTATTAAGACTGTTATCCCGGCCGAGTTGCTCGATTCGGCGACTACATATCACGTGAATCCCACGGGACGTTTTGTCGTCGGCGGTCCCCAGGGTGACTGCGGCCTGACGGGGCGCAAGATAATCGTCGACACCTACGGTGGGATGGGCCGGCACGGCGGAGGCGCATTCTCTGGAAAAGATCCGACGAAAGTTGACCGATCGGCCTGTTACATGTCCCGCTACGTAGCCAAGAACGTCGTCGCGGCAGGACTCGCACGGCGGATAGAAATTCAGCTCGCATATGCGATCGGCGTCGCCGAGCCCGTATCTGTCCTCGTGGACTCCTTTGGAACCGGCAAACTACCGGACTCCAAGATCTCCGAACTGGTCCGGGACAATTTCCAACTGACTCCGCGCGGTATCATCGAGTCGCTCGACCTGCGGCGGCCCATTTACCGGAAAACCGCTTCCTATGGACACTTCGGGCGGGAAGATGCCGACTTCACATGGGAAGCCCGCGACAGGGCGGACGCTCTAAAGCAGGAAGCGAATCTGTAAGAGGGGACGGACACGTCCCTTTGCCGTCCCCTTTCACCGCAATCCATCCATTATCAGTCTGAAGTGCGTTCCGAGAACACGGCCCTCGCGGGGGGCGCTCATGATGTCGTCGAACGCGGAAGTCAACTCAAGGATTTCAAATCCCGACTCTCCAAGATCGCGATACCCCCGGACATATCCGTCACGGAACCCCAGAACGTGCCCGAATTCATGCGCGAGTGTCCGCACCGTGACATCTCCGGGACCCAGCGCGACGTAACGTCCCACAAAACCATGGGTCGCTTCCGCACCGGTCGTCAGCACTGCGCCATCTTCCGGAAAGCGTGAAGCGTGACTCAGAAGATCGACGGGATCGCCGGGCTCCGGCCCTACAGTCTCCGGATATAGATCAGTGACATCCACCTGCCGAAACTCAATATCAAGCCCATAGACGGCCTCGGCCTCCTGAACGCGCCACATGTTCTCGATCGCGTTCTCGACATTTCTCAGAAATGTCACATCCCCAATATCGGTATAGACCGGAACCCGTAAAACGATAGCGTCGGGCAGATATCCCTCTACACCTACAAACAATGGAACCTCGGGAACCCCGAGGACCGCCTGAATCGCCTCCGTTGTGTCACGATCCCCCGAGATCATCAGTTCGTAGAGCGTCGTCATTTGATCGAAGCGCGGGCGGTCCCGGGCGATGGCTCGCTGCCAGAGACGGTTGTACTGGATGTATCCGTCAATCGTCCGTTGGTTTCTTACGAGCGTGCGATATTCAAGAATGAACTCCTGGATCACATCGGGTGTGACGTTGGGGGCCACCTTTTCGAATTCCTCTGCGACACGTTGAAGCTTTTGAGCTTCGCCATCGACATACTCTCCGGTAATCGGCCAACTGTAAGAGAATGAGGAAACTGGCGCCTCGTTTTCGGAGGAAAAGTCATCAACGATTCGTGGTAGCAGCCCATAGCCGAAGACCACAGGCTCCGGCGGTGGATCTTGAAATGTGGCTAAGAGTTCCGGCGCACGGCGGGCTACCGTAGTCCGAAGGGAAACAAAAAACCGGTCCAGGTTGGCTCGATGGTCGCGGAACTCGGCCTCAACCCTGTCTCCTGCGACGACGTGCGCCGCGGTGATCCCCGCCTGAGGGGTCCAAAGCAGCCAGAACAAGCCAATTGAACTCAATATCGACATGGCCTCAATTGTAATCGATCGCGCGGCCTGCACTTGCCCGATGCACCGGCGGTCAATCTGAGATCAGATCGTTCGAAAACGTTTATCCATAAATCCGCTAAGTACTTGCGTGACCTGCCGAGGCTCAGTATATTGGTCAATTGGCACTGTCGTGGTGCCGGGTCCGATAACACTCAGGGTGTGATATGGAACACTGCACCGTGTCTAATCAGACCGACAAGATCGATGGAATGAAATTCGAAAAGAGAGAAGAGTCCCCCGGAAAAATAAAGGTAATCGCACAGGAATTTGCCGAGCCTGGTCGCCGGCAATAACCCGGACCTGATTTTTATTCTTAGCCCTCATAAGAGTGAACACGCAAGCTAACAAGAGAATCGGTCGTTGGTGGAAATTCATGCTCGCCGGCGCTGTAATAGCGACCGGCCTTGCGGTGGGGATCATCACCAGTGATGGAGTCCTGAGCGGTCAGGAGACCACGCCAACTGAAATCGAATCGCCGGAATCGTCCGTCTTCACGCCTGCGCACCGCTCCCTTGGTGAGGCCGTCCGGCATTTTCTCGGCATCCGGCCGGAACCGGTACAGCCGATCGCTTACTCGCACCAATTGCATCTGAACGAGGTCGGACTGACGTGTGACTTTTGTCACGACAGCGCTGCGCGCGGACCCATTGCGCGCATTCCCAGCGTGGAAACATGCATGTTCTGTCACCTTGGGGTGGCCACTGACAGTCCTGAAATCGAGCTTCTCACGTCCTACTACGACAGGGGCGAAGAACCCCCCTGGCAGCGGGTTTACGGATGGACGGAAGAGGCGCACGTCCTGTTCAACCACGCACCCCACATTCGCGCTGAAGTGGACTGCGCCACCTGTCATGGCGACATGAGGGAAGCGACCGTGACCCAGCGTGTCGTGGATCACTCGATGAGTTTTTGCGTGGACTGTCACAACCAGCAGCAGGCCTCCATCGAGTGCTTGACCTGCCACTATTGAGACGAAAATGGATCGCCGACATTTCTTCAAGGTCACAGCCGCAAGCGGAGCCACAGCGTCGCTGGCCGGTTGCGGCAATCCTGAAAACCAACTGATTCGATTCATTCCCGAAGAACAACTCGTTCCGGGGGTGGCAACCTTGAAACCGAGCGTGTGCCCCCTCTGCTCGGCCGGTTGCGGCGTTCAGGTCCGCGTCATGGATGGCGATGTCGAGATCGTCCGAAACGGACAGGCAGGAGTGATGAAGAAGGGACTTGCCAAAAAACTGGAAGGCAACCCGGAGCACCCCATCAATCAGGGGAAGCTGTGTGCACGAGGTCAAGCGGCTATTCAGGTGACCTACCATCCCGACCGCATCACAGGGCCGCTGCGGCGCACCGGCCCCCGGGGTTCGGGCCAGTTCGAGACAATCACATGGGATGAGGCGCTCGCCGATCTGGTTTCGCGCCTGGACACCCTGGCCAACGCGGGCCAATCCAGTGGTCTCGCTTTCTTGACCCGCCCGCTCCGCGGCCAGAAAGACGTCCTGGTACGCGAGTTTCTGAGACGCTTTGGCGCGCCGGATCCGATAGCGTTTGAGGTGTTTTCCGATTCCGTCCTCCGCCGGGCGAACGAGTTGAGTTTCGGATACCGTCAGTTGCCGACGCTCGATCTGGCGCGTTCGAATTATGTTCTCTCGCTAGGTGCGGATTTCCTAGGCACATGGAACTCGCCGGTCGCGCAGAACTTCGGATACGGAGAAATGCGCCAGGGCCGTCCGGGCGAGCGCGCAAAGTTTGTGCAAGTGGAACCGAGGATGTCGCAGACCGGGGCCAACGCAGACGAGTGGATTCCGGCCAAACCTGGAACCGAGGGCGTCCTGGCCCTGGGCCTGGCTCACGTCATCATGAACGAGGGTCTCGGATCAGAGGAAGACGCAGGCCGCGCCGGTAGCCTGATCGAAGGATGGTCTGAGGGTCTGCCCGAATACACCCCCGAAGAAGTGGAGGCTCTCACAGGAATCAGCCAGGAGAGGGTCGAACGCCTCGGCCGGGAGTTCGCGGCAGCGACACCCGCCGTCGCCATCATCGCAGGTGCGCCGCTGGCCCACACGAACAGCCTGTTCCAGGCACTTGCGGTCAACGCCCTGAACGCGCTCGTTGGCAGCGTATCCACAGCGGGCGGTGTTTTCTTTACTTCACGCCCGAACATGAACCCCGATTTGGACCCAACGGTCAATGCTCCGGGACCGGGACAGCCCATCGATCAGTTCGCGGCCGACATCCTGGCGGGGGACGATTCCCGGGTGCAGATACTGTTGCTCAACGATGCCAACCCCGTGTTTGGCACACCGGAGGCCTGGCGTGTCCGGGATGCATTGTCGGCGGTACCCTTTATTGCCAGTTTTGGACAATTCGTGGACGAGACCAGCATCCTTGCGGATTTGATTCTGCCGGATCACTCTTTCCTGGAATCGTGGGTCGACGACCTGCCCGAATCAGGTGCGATTGGCTCCATCGCCAGCGTCGCACCCCCGGCTATGAGGCCCCTTCATGAAACCCGGGCCATGGCCGACGTTCTGCTCGAGGTCGCCCGGACTCTGGCCAACCCGCTGGATCCGGCCTTCGGATGGGACACTTACGAAGACATGCTCGAAGCCGGTTTCCGGACCCTGCCCGCTCCGGCGGGAGCCACTGTTTTGTGGCGACGGGCACAGGAAGATGGAGGCTGGTTCGGAGAAGCACAAGAACAGACTCCAGTCCCGGCCGAGGCGGAGCGCGCGCCACTGGTTTATTCCGAGCCTGACTTCGAAGGGGACCCCGGTCAATACCCTTTTCATTTTCTGCCCTACGCCTCTCAGGCTTTTCTCGACGGTTCCCTGGCCCACTTGCCCTGGCTTCAGGAGTTGCCCGATGTTCTCTCCACTGCTATGTGGAGCAGTTGGGTTGAAATCAACCCCGAAACCGCGGCCGGACTGGGAATTGCAGATGGCGATATGGTTGAGATCGCTTCCCAACAGGGTTCGATTGAAGCCCCAGCATTGCTGTCTCCCGGCATAGCCCCCGATGTCATCGCCGTGCCGGTCGGGCAGGGACACGAAACATTCACGCGGTATGCGAGCGGGCGCGGAGCCAATCCGCTCCGGATATTGGCGCCCCTGGCGGAACCGGAGACCGGTACCTTAGCCTGGGCCGCAACCCGTGTCAGGATCACGAGAACCGAGGGTGAGGGAAACCTCATTCTTTTTGCAGGCGCGTTGAGAGAAGTAGAAGAGCGATCACGATAGGGGACAAGCACACATGGCCTACAAATGGGGAATGGCAGTCGATCTGGACCGGTGCACGGGCTGTGAAGCCTGCGTTACGGCGTGTCACGCAGAAAACAACATCGCCACCGTGGGGCCTGAACAGGCCGATGCCGGTCGGGCAAAGCACTGGATTCGAATCGAACGCTACTGGGAAGGCGAGTTCCCGGATGTCCAGGTGAAGTTTCGGCCAGTGATGTGCCAGCAGTGCGATGAGGCACCGTGTGAACCGGTCTGTCCAACCTATGCCACCTATCACACAGAAGAAGGCCTCAATGCTCAGGTGTACAACCGGTGCATCGGCACGCGATTCTGCGCCAATGCATGTCCCTACAACGTGCGCTTCTTCAACTTCTACAACCCCGAGTGGGACAAACCGCTCCACCTCCAGTTGAACCCGGAAGTCTCACTACGTGAAGTCGGGGTCATGGAAAAATGCACCTTCTGCATACAGCGGATCAACCACGCAAAAATCGACGCCAAGGCTGAGGGTTTGGAGTCTATCGAAGACGGAACACTCCAGACTGCATGTGTCCAGTCATGCACGGCCAACGCTTTGGTCTTTGGAGACCTGAACGATCCGGAAAGTCGGGTTTCCCGTTTGTCGGACTCACCGCGCGGCAGCAAACTGCTCGAAGATCTGGGAACCCAACCCTCAGTGACCTATCTGCAGCGAGATTCTGAAGAATGAATTCTGCCGCCGACAAGCGGATGACAGAGGATCTGCTCCGTCCTCTGTTCCATACCTCGCTAAAGTTCTACGTCGCTGTGGCCATCCTGGGATCGGGCGTAATCATGGGCGTCGGGGCCTGGGCTTACCAAGCGTATTACGGAATCGGTGAGACCGGCCTCAACTGGCCTGTCTACTGGGGATTCTATCTGGTCAACTTCGTTTTCTGGATCGGCATCAGCCACGCCGGAACGCTGATTTCGGCAATCCTCCGATTGGTCGACGCCGGTTGGAGACGCCCGGTGACCCGATGCGCGGAAGCGATTACGGCGTTCGCACTGATGATCGGCGGCATATTCCCACTGATTCACCTGGGCCGACCCTGGCTGTTTTTCTACTTGATTCCCTATCCGAGCGATCGTGGTATATGGCCCAACTTCCGCTCACCATTGGTGTGGGATTTCTTTGCCATCGGCACCTACCTGACGGCCAGCAGTCTTTTCCTGCTCTTGCCGATGATCCCTGACTTCGCTTTGGTCCGGGATCGCACGAGCGGGTGGCGTCACAGAGTTTACGGGCTTCTGGCGATGGGCTGGCAGGGGAGCACGAAGCAATGGAGCAGGCTGGAATCGGCCATGCACATCATGGCGATCGCCATCATTCCCATCGCTGTATCGGTCCACACCGTCGTGTCTTTCGATTTTTCGATGGCCGTCGTACCCGGATGGCACTCGACAATTTTTGGCCCCTACTTCGTGACCGGCGCGATCTTCAGCGGTATTGCAGGACTCATCGTTGCGATGGCGGTTCTTCGGAGACTATTGCACCTGGAGGACTATCTCCGGCCAATACATTTCCAAAATCTTGGAAAACTCCTGCTGGCGATGAGCCTGCTCTGGGGCTACTTCCTCTTTAACGAACGCCTCGTAATCTGGTACGGCAACGAAACGCACGAGATGGGAGTGTTCTGGGCTACTTTGGCCGGCGAGTACGCACCGTTCTTCTGGACGATGGTCGTTTGTAACTTCGTTATTCCTCTTTCCATCCTGGCATTCAAGAGAACGCGGACGATCACGGGAACCGTGATAGCTTCGGTCGGCGTCGTTCTGGGCATGTGGCTGGAAAGGTTTCTGATCATCATTCCGTCGCTCTCTTACAAGCAGTTACCTTACTCCTGGGGATCGTACCTGCCCGGATGGCCGGAGATCACGATCATGGTCGCCTCGTTCGCTGCCATGGGCCTGCTCTACCTGCTATTTTCAAAATTCGTCCCTATCATTTCCATATGGGAACTCAAAGGGGATGACCCGACAGTGACTGTTCCTGAAGAACCCGAACCGAGGGCGGCCTCGACCCGCACTGCAGGAGAATTCGTATGACAGCGGTCTATGCCCTTTATGAGCGGCCGGAAGCTGCGCAGAAGGCTGTCGACGGCCTGCGGGCCGCCGGTGTCCAGGACAAAGACATCACAATACTGTCATCCGAGCCTCTGGAAGCGTATGAGATGGGACAGAGAGACCACCACACCGTCATGCCGTGGATGGCGTGTCTCGGGGGGCTGACCGGCTTCTCCGCAGGCGTCGCGCTGACGTCGTTGACGCAACTGGACTGGCCGCTGGTTACGGGCGGTATGCCTATCGTTTCGATCTGGCCCAACATGATCCCGATCTTTGAGCTGACCATGCTCGGTGCCGTACTCGCCACGGTAGCCACACTCATGGTTTCGGCCGGTCTGCCCGGACGGATGGCGGAATTATACGATCCGGCGGTTTCCGACGGTAAGATCCTCGTCGGCGTGGCTGACCAAGCGGGCATCACGTTGGCGGACCTGGAACCGACACTCCAGGACGGTGGTGAGGTCAAGTGGATATCTTGAGTGACACCTGGCCGGTTAACAATTGAACATTACAAGTTAAGAGCGGGTCTTTTGGAACCGGAACTCTGGCGCAGGCCCTGAAGAACCCGCAGCGTTCCTCGCTGCGGGTGGACCGCTTTCAGAGTAAAGACGCGGTAGCCGAGGCGTCAGTCCAATAGGATGATCGGATCAAACGGGAAAAGTCGTTCCTTCGACTCTCACCACAGGCTGCTAGGGAATCCGAAACGCATAGCTCTTAACGTGTGACTTCTTCCCGCTGACGGCAAATTACTTCTAGTACCTGTAGTGGTCCGGCTTGTACGGCCCTTCTATCGGAACGTCGAGATATTCGGCCTGCTCCTTTGTCAAATCGGTCAGGCGGACACCCAATTTTTCCAAATGCAAGCGGGCCACTTTCTCGTCCAAGTGTTTGGGCAGCACATAGACTTTGCGCTCGTAATTCGAATTGTTCTTCCACAGCTCGACCTGAGCGATCACCTGATTCGAAAAACTATTGCTCATAACGAAACTCGGATGCCCCGTAGCGCACCCAAGATTGACCAAACGGCCTTCGGCGAGCACGATGATGCTGTGGCCATCGGGGAAATGCCACTGGTGAACCTGGGGCTTGATTTCCTCTTTCCGAATGCCTGAAATCTTAGCCAGACCGGCCATGTCGATCTCGTTGTCGAAGTGACCGATATTTGAAACGATGGCTTTGTCCTTCATCTGTGCCATGTGGTCCGCAGTTATGATGTTGAAGTTGCCGGTCGTGGTGACGAATATGTCGGCCTCGGAAACCACATCTTCCAATCGAACAACCTGATAGCCTTCCATCGCAGCCTGGAGCGCACAGATGGGGTCGATCTCCGTCACGAGAACGCGCGCACCCTGCCCTCGCATCGACTGCGTGCAGCCTTTACCGACTTCTCCGTAACCACACACGACAACGGTCTTGCCTCCGATCATCACGTCGGTCGCCCGCATGATGCCGTCGGGAAGGGAATGGCGGCAGCCGTACACGTTGTCGAACTTGCTCTTGGTCACGCTGTCATTGACGTTGATTGCGGGGAAGAGGAGAGTGCCCCCTTCTGCGCGTTGGTACAACCGGTGCACGCCTGTCGTCGTCTCTTCGCTGACGCCCTTGACACCCTCGGCCATCTTCGTCCAGTAACGGGGATTCTCCCCGAGCCGCTTTTCGAGAAGACTGAGAATGACCTTCATCTCTTCAACGCCGGTACTGTCGGGATCGGGAAGAGTGCCGTCCTTTTCGTGCAAGTCCTCGGCCTCTTTGCCAAGGTGAATCAGCATCGTCGCGTCGCCGCCATCGTCGACGATCAATTGCGGGCCTCCTTCGGGAAATCGCAGTGCCTGGTCCGTGCACCACCAGTACTCCTCGAGGGTCTCCCCCTTCCAGGCAAAAACCGGCACATCGCAGGCCGCGATCGCTGCCGCGGCGTGGTCCTGGGTGCTGAAAATGTTACAACTGGCCCAGCGCACGTCGGCGCCGATGGCCACCAAGGTCTCGATTAGGACCGCCGTTTGAATGGTCATGTGAAGCGATCCCATGACCCGGATCCCGTCGAGCGGCTTCTCAATGGAATATTCCTCGCGTGTAGCCATCAGTCCGGGCATCTCGTGCTCAGCCAATTCGATCTCTTTGCGACCGAAGTTCGCCAGAGCCAAATCAGCTACTTTGTAATCTGTATTTACAGTGGTACTCATGATTTCACCTTTCGTTTTATTAACTTTTTGGGTGTTATAACAGTTGCATCGCGTGCCCTGCGTACTGCGGATATCAGGAACAGATCCGGGGCCGGCCGCGCTGGGGCCGCCGGACTGCCCGCCTCCGGCTTTGGAAGCAGCCGGCAGCTTAAAATTGAAAAACCTGAGCGTTCGAGTTCATCTGCAACGTGATCAGGGTCGAGGCCATTGGACGCGTCTCCGATTCGCCGCCGAAAGTCTTCCATCGAATGGGGCGCCACGTCGACGACCAGGAGCCGCCCTCCATCGACAACACCGCGAGCCAGTTCTTCCACGGACCGTCCGATGTCTGGCGAATGCCTAAGAACAAGGATGGCCAGCGCGCAATCGATCGAGGCATCCTCAACCGGCAAGTCCTCAATGCGTCCCAGCTTGAACCCGACATTCGACAACCCTTCGCGCTCGGCCCGTTGGCGAGCGAGTTCCAACATGGCCGAGGAAGCATCGGCCGCGATCACATGAGCAAACTGGCGAGCCAGAAACGGCAGCATATAGCCGGTGCCGGTTCCGATGTCAAGGACACGCCAATCTGTCGGCAGTAGACTCGCGACGGCCTCCAGATGGAACAATCCGCCAAAGTGCTCAGAACGCAGTTCGTCCCACTGATGTGCCACTTGCTCAAAGGTATCACCCGAACCAACACGACTCTCCACCATCTGTCGCAGTCGCAGATGAATTGCCGAGGGCAGGGCCTGCTGACGGAGCCAGGAGTTCAGTATAGCTGGAAGATCCCCTTCTCCGTTGCTACCGCCGCTCGGTTCGACCAACTCGATATAGACACGGTTGCCTTCACTTCTGTCCACGAGAAGCCCAGTTGAGCGGAGCGTTTTCAGGTGTCGGCTCACCGTAGACTGCGGGAGTCCCAGTACCTCAGCGATCTCCCCCACTGTCAGCGGCGTCTCTGCCAGGATCCGGGCGATTTGACGGCGAACGGAGTCGCTCAATGAACGGAAAAGAAGACCAGGGCTATATTGATCCACAAATTCGAATATACGAATTTAATAAATATATGTCAATCCGGATAACAGCAAGCGCACGGACTTGCCCCAGCTATTCGAGGCGCTGAACGAAAAGGGAGGTCCAAGTATGAATTCTGCGCAAGGGGCGAAATTCGACGGCGTCTCCTAACTGTTCTCCGGTCAAACGAGCCTACCTGAGTATGAGACCGACGCGACGGTCACGGAAGTTTTCTCCCGGCCCTTCCGATGTGTGGCACAGCATAATGGGACTTTCACCAAGAGCCTCTATCTTTCGAAGTCATCTTCCATACGTTTCAAGTCCTTCGCCTCCCCCATGGCGATCAAGTAGTCGCCGGCTTCCATCCGGATATCGCCGGCCGGGTTGAACAGCATCTCTTCGGACGGCTTCTGAATTGCGAGAACGATTACACCGTAACCCTGGCAGATCCTGGATTCCTCCAACGTTTGAGAGACCGTCTTACTGGACGCCCTGATCGGTATCTGCCCGATCTCAAGGTCGTGCCCCGAGGCTTTGTTGAAAGCGGAGGCTACGTCCAGAAAACTGAGCACGTGCGGGCGAATCAGAGACTGCGCCAGTCTATGACCGATGAACGGATAGGGTGTGAAAACGGCCGTTGCGCCCGCCGTACGCAACTTGTCTTCCTCCTGCTCGTTCGAAGAGCGGGCCGAAATAAGCAACTCCGGGTTCAGTGAACGACCCGCCAATGTCACGTAAACGTTTTCGGCATCGGAACTGACCGCAGCCACGAGACCCCTGGCCCGATCGATTCGGGCTTCCCTCAACGTTTCATCCTGAGTCGCGTCAGCAACCAATACCGGAATGTCGCGGTCGATCGCCCACTGGGCACGTTTCGGGTCGTTGTCGATGAGCACCATTTACGCTTGACTCCGCAACAGTTCTTCGACGACGCCACGGCCCACACGGCCCGCGCCACAAACGATGTAATGGTCCGACAATCCGCTGAGCATACGTTTCCTCCGGAGCAGGCCAAAATGGTCTGCCAATTCCAGTTTTATCAGGGTGTCCGCCATGATTCCAATTGAAACGAACACGATCAAGATGCCACTGAGCATCAGCATCGAGTTGAAGATGCGGCCCGGCTGACTCAGGGGCGACACCTCGCCGTACCCGACGGTAGTCAGGGTAATCAAAGCCATGTAGAAGCTATCGAACCACAGCCAGCCCTCGATCACATGGAACCCCAACGTTCCCAGGCCGAGAACTGTGGTCAGTAGACCCAGTACCAGAAGTAACCGAGATAATGAAGCGCGCATGACTATGAAATCCCCGACCTTGTATAGCAGCTTTTCGAATCCTCGTCCGCCAAAGTTATCTACTCAAGCGTTTCAAAGGAGAACGCCGGCCTGCCACTCAGATTCTAACGGAATTACCCCAGCCCAACACCGACACGCCAGTTCAGGCGTTCGAAAACCTCCATCCTCATCATCCTGCTATACTTAGGTAGTCCGCTTCCCGGGTCGATGGCTCAGAGAAACCGCACCGCTTTCGGACGTCCCGTGAGCGATGGAAAATGGTTGCCGGTCAAAATCAACGATAAGGACACTATGGAATCGATTAAAACCGATCTGGTCGTGCTGGGTGCCGGTCCTGGCGGCTATGGAGCGGCATTCTACGCTGCGGACCTCGGCAAGAAGGTCATGCTCGTCGAAAAAGACGCCCGGCTGGGTGGCGTCTGTCTCAACCGTGGATGCATTCCTTCGAAAGCCTTACTGTACGCAACGAAACTCATTTCCGAAGTCGAAGAATCGGCCGGCCGGGGGATCGTTTTCCCGTCCCCTGAAATCGACGTGGCCAAACTGGCAGCCTGGAAAAACACTGTAATTGGAAAGCTCTCGCAGGGAGTCGAGCTATTGGCCAGGACACGGGGAGTCGACGTCGTGTCCGGCCACGGAAGTTTCGAAGATTCGACGCATCTCAACGTAGAGACCGCGGACGGTGAGGTTTCAATCGAGTTCGATCATGCGATCGTCGCCACCGGTTCGCATCCGGTCATTCCAAAACCGTGGGACCTGGGCGATCCGGACATCATGACCTCGACCGAGGCATTGGAAGTGGCTGTGGTTCCCGATGACCTGCTGGTGATTGGAGGTGGGTACATCGGGATGGAACTGGGAACCGTCTACGCAGCTCTCGGCAGCAAAGTGGTCGTCGTGGAAGCGCTGCCCTCTATCCTTGCAGGAACCGACGCCGACCTCTTACGCCCGGTCGTCCTGCGTGCACAGGAAACCTTCAGCGAACTTCGACTCGGAACCAAGGTTCAGCGTTTGGCGAGCAAGGGAGACCAGATCGAAGTCGTCACTGAAAATAACGGCGAAGAAGTGACCGAACTCTACGATCAGGTCCTGGTCGCGGTCGGCCGAGCACCGAACTCGGACGGTATCGGTCTGGACAAGACCGCTGCGAAGTTGAACTCAAACGGATTCATTCAAGTCGATGAAACTCAGAAAACGACGGATCCGAACATCTACGCGATCGGAGACATCACCGGAGGGTTCATGTTGGCCCACAAAGCCTCCAAAGAAGCCCGTGTTGCAGTCGAATCGCTCGTGGGCAAAAAGAGTGTGTTTGAAGCCGTGATACCGGCAGTCGTTTTCACCGATCCTGAAATCGCATGGTGCGGACTGACCGAATCCGAAGCCAAAGAAAAAGGTATCGCCGTCGAAATTGCGAAGTTCCCGTGGGCCGCTTCCGGCCGCGCCCTTGCGGTTGACCGACCGGACGGACTCACCAAAATTGTCGTTGAACCCGAAACCGAACGCATTCTGGGCATGGGAATCGTCGGTGTCGGTGCCGGTGAGTTGATCAGCGAGGGTGTTGTCCTGATGGAGATGGGGGCTACGGTCAGGGACCTGGCCGATTCTGTGCACCCCCACCCGACGCTGTCGGAAACACTGATGGAGTGCGCGGAGATGTTTTTTGGTCACGCCACCCACGCGGCGCCTCGGCGGCGGCGCGCAAACCCATGAAGGCCGCCCAAGCGAAACCGAGGCCCGGAGAAATCCCTCCACTGGCGCCGCCATCGTCATGAACTTTAACCGTGGCTTGCTGGCACTTGGAGCGATAACACTCCTGGCGTCTGTATTCGTTGCGTTTACACCTCTGGCCAACGTCCTCGGGAATCGATTGGCGATAGCCGAGGCCCTGGCTCCCGCTGATGCCATCGTTGTCCTGGGTTCAGGAATCTCGACTGAAGGCGAGTTGAGCCGGCCTTCTCTGAAACGTACGATTCGCGGCATAGAGCTCTTCCAGCTGGGCTATTCCCCTGTCCTTTTACTGCTGGGCCCGGCGCGATTCGAAGGCTACCCCTCAGAAGCCGAGGTCCGACGCCGACTCGCGCGCACGATGGGTCTGGATCCCGGCGGCATCATGACTGAAGCAAACGGCCTAACCACCCGCGACGAGGCCCGCCTCAGCAGGGAAAGACTCTTCCCTCTCGGGATCGAAACCGTCCTGCTAGTGACGGAAGGACAACATCTCATACGCGCCGTGCGTTTGTTCGAAAACCAAGGCTTCCAGGTGTACCCGGCGCCCGCCAATGACTATTCGACGCAGCCAACCGGCCCGCGCGGACGGATCGCCTTAATGAAAAGAATTCTCGAGGAGCAAGCCGCCCGAATCTACTACCGACTCGCAGGCTATCTGTAGTGTCTGAGATCTTCCTGCTCTTGCTCCTTGTGTGTACCTCCGCCGGGGCCTACGGATTTGGACGCCGCTGGCTCGGATTGCAGGTTCCCATCAGCCGGGGAATTCAAAGAACCGTCGAAACCGTGGTTGTCGCGGTCGCGTTCTTTGTCGTCAACGTCGGCGTCACCGTCGTCGGTATCTTGGCGCTCAGAAGCCTGGGAGTTTTTGTCTCGCTATATATCGCCACGGACTACACGCTGATCGTTCTGTCGTTCCTGCAGGGAGTCGTCTTTCAGTATTGGCGGTATGGAGGCACCTCGCGAAACTAAGCGTGAAGCGTCATGCACAGAAGATCCTGGAGGGAACCTCTCACATCAGCGCCCTCGACCCAGTCATGCGCCGCATGGTGGCCCAGTGCCCGCCCCTGACTTCACTACGATTGCAGTCGAACCGATTTCAAGCGCTGGTCAACTCCATCCTGTCACAGCAGATTTCGATTCACGCTGCCCGAACCATTCGATTGCGTTTGGCGGAACTCGCTGGCCCCGACGGCGTCACGGAAAGGAGAATCAGCCAGCTCAGCCTGGTGCAACTCCGGTCCGTCGGCATATCGCGGCCAAAAGCCAACTACCTCAAAGATCTGGCCGACCAAATCCGGTCCGGCCAACTCCGGCTCAACCAGATCGGCCGTTCCAGCGATTCTGGCGTGATCGAACAACTGACCGCGGTTAAAGGAATCGGGGTCTGGACCGCTCAAATGTTCCTGATTTTCTCTTTAGGCCGGCTGGACGTGTTCCCACACGACGACTACGCAATTCGTGCGGCAATCCAAAATCTGTACGGATTGGGGGAACTTCCCGACAAGAAGACGTCTTACCGGATCGCCGAACCCTGGAGCCCTTACCGAACAGTCGCCACATGGTATTGCTGGCGCAGCCACGAACTGGAAGCGAATAAGAGCGGAGGGACGTAAGAAGGTTCAAACCGCAAAGGCGCAAAGACGCAAGAAACAAGAAAAATTAGGCCGTGTAAGATTCAGCGGTATAGGGTCTTGTGGTTTCCAACGACTGTCCAGCTAACCCAACTGAGTTCGGTCGAATTAGCCTTAGATCACCTGGTCACCTATCCTGCCTTTTCCTTTGCGCCTTTGCGCCTTTGCGGTAAGAAACTCTTATGCGGCGGAACGGCGGCCTTTGAATAGGCCTCGCAGACGGGATGGCTTTTTCGCCACTACGCGGTTCTTTCCTGCTCTTTTGGCCTCGTAAAGTGCTTCGTCCGCCCGTCGAATGACTTCTTCGACAGTTTCGCCCTCGACAAACTCTGCGGCGCCACAGCTGATAGTGAAGCGGATTTGGTCGGTCGTTTCAGCCAAAGCAAATTCGTACTGCGTTGCGGCGACCTCCGACACGAGACGATTGAAACGCTCCTCGGCACTGTCGATCCCACAGTTGCGGAGCAGGATGGCAAACTCTTCTCCACCATAGCGCGCCACCATGTCACCGGAACGAATAGACTTGCCGAAGATTTGGGCAGCACCCACAAGTACGCGGTCGGCAATCTGATGACCGTATTGATCGTTGACCTGCTTGAAGTCGTCCAGGTCAAGCATCCCCAACGTAAAACCGTTTCCGGCGCCGCCGTGGGTCTCAACCCAATCCTTGATCGTACGATCGAAGCTGCCGCGATTGGGAATTTGAGTCAGAGAATCCAGCATCGCATCCTCCTCGGCACGCTCCAGACGGTTCTGCAGAGTTTCGATGCGGCCCGACAACTTTGAATAGCGCTCCAGATCCTTCTCTTGCTTTTCCTCCACCACACGATTCAAGCCCTGCACTTCCTCCGTGATCCGCTGTTTGAGAACCTGCAAATCCTCGATATCCAGAAGCATCTGGAACCTCTCGGAGGAACCAAGCACACTCTCGTTGAAGTGTTCGGATTCACCGGCAAGCTTCCGCACGGTTTCTCTGAGCACATCGATAATGTCTACGAATTCGATTTCTCTGTTCAGAGCATGTTCGCGCGCACGAGTGAAGAAATCTTCGCACGCGGATATGCAGGTATCCGCCATGGCCTCAAGCGAAGAAGGTGTCGGCACAGGGCGCCCGCATAACGCCTTCCCGAAGTCGCCGAGTAGGGCACGGAATTCTGGTGTCGTCTTCAAATGCTCATTGCTTACCGCAACATCAGAGACCAGTTCCAGTAGACGTTCTACGATGGCGATCAACTCACCCGCAGCATCCGATCCTCCACCATCCCTATTTCCCAGCTTCAATTCAACTAATTCGTCCGACATGCACTCTCCTGCAATAGATACACTTGAATACTCAATCGGAGTATTGAGTTCAATACTTTAGCCCGCGGATCCCCTAAAAGCGCTGGGCGCTCTAAGCCATTGATTCATATGGGTCAGCAGGCAAGCTACGACAGGGGAATGACCATCACCGCAAAGGCGCAAAGACGCAAAGTAATTCGAAGAGATATGTCGTGTCAGATTTAGCGGGATGAACTCGTGTGGGTTTCCAACAACTGTGTTGCTAACCCAACTGCTGCTGGCTCAACTAGACGTTGGCAGCCTATTCGGTCTTTTCTTCCTTCGCGTCTTTGCGCCTTTGCGGTGAAAGCTCTTCTAGAGCAAGGAGATGGGGTCGACGTCGATGACGACACGGGTCGGGGAGATTTTGTGCTCACTCATGTAGGCCTGAAGCTGCTTCAGGAGGCGGTGCAGAGGCGCCCTCGATGCGGATTTGATCAACAACTGGTGGCGGAAAGTCCGGTTGATTTTCTCCAGGGGCGCGGCGGCGGGTCCCAGGATGCGCACCGACCGCGTGCGGACACTATCGAAGAAGTCACCGATTTCCCGAGCGAGCCCGGCGGCTTTCTCCCGGCTCCGCTCCAGAACCATGACACCGGCCAACGCTGTAAACGGTGGATAGAACATGGCCCTTCGGAATTGGACTTCGCGGGCATAAAACGCTTCAAACTTCTGTGTCGAAGCGAGTTGAAAGGTATAGTGCGCGGGGAAATAGCTTTGAATAATCACTTGTCCGGGCGTGTCCCCGCGCCCGGACCGACCGGCCACCTGGGTCAAAAGTTGGAAGGTACGTTCGGCCGCCCTGAAATCAGGCAGCGAAAGAGCGCTGTCGGCCCCAACCACTCCGACCAGCGTCACCTTGGGAAAATCGTGACCCTTCGCAACCATCTGGGTTCCCACAAGAATGTCGAGTTCTCCGTCTCGAAAAGCCGTGAGGACACGGTCGTAATCTCGCAATTGGCGCATCGTGTCACGATCCACCCGCCCGATACGGGCAGTCGGGAATCTCTCCTTCAGCAGAGCTTCCAACTGCTGGGTTCCCTCCCCGACATACTGAATGAATTCGCTCCTACACTCCGGGCAGGTGGATTCAGGCTTCCGCGTAAGACCACAATAGTGGCATAGCAACCGCTCGATCGTGCGGTGGTAGGTCATCGAGACACTGCAGTCCCGGCACTCAAACGAATAGCCGCAGTGACGGCATAGTAAGAACATCGAAAAGCCACGGCGGTTCAAGAGGACAATGGTTTGTTCCTCACGCTTAAGGCGGTCCTCGATACCGTCCATCAAGGCCCGGCATAATACGACCTGCTCTCCCTGCTGGACGTATTCGTCGCGCATGTTGATGATTTCTACCTTTGGAAGAGGTCGCTCCTCGACTCGATCCGGAAGGTGGACATAGACATACCGTTTTGTTTCCGCGTTTCGAAACGACTCCATCGAAGGCGTGGCTGACCCCAGCACAGTGACGGCACCCGCCATCTTCGCCCGCATCACAGCGCAGTCACGGCCATGGTAGCGTGGCAATTCACCCTGCTTGTAGCTCCCCTCGTGTTCTTCATCGACAACGATCAAGCCAAGATTCTTAAGGGGGGCGAACAATGCGGAGCGAGTCCCGATCACGATCGACGCGACACCGTTGTAGATCCTGAGCCATTCGTTGATGCGTTGTTTTGAAGTCAGAGAACTGTGCAGAACCGCAAGTCGCGAACCGAAGCGCTTTATAAAGCGCTCACGTAGCTGCGGAGTCAGCCCAATCTCGGGAACCATGACAAGTGCGGTCTTTCCCAGGCGTTGGAAGTGCTCCACGCTGCGCATGTAGATTTCGGTTTTGCCACTGCCGGTGACGCCATGCAAGAGCACGGTGTTGAACCCGTCCTCTCGTGTGATGGCAGTCAAAGCACTCTCCTGGGCGGATGTCAAAAGAGGAACCGAGGGCAGAATGTGAGGCCGCGGGGGGGAGGGGTTAAACTGGGCCAAATGTTTCGCAGTGATTGCCGGTGGCAGGGCACTCTTGAGCACTTCGCCGAGCGGGGCCAGGTAGTAGTCCGCAATCCACCGGCAGAGTTCGAAGATGTCCTCACGGATCAACGGTTCCGGATCAAGAACCTCCAGCACCTGACGAATCTCATTCAATCCCTCAGGTTTGTCTTTCCTGAATCCAACGACAAATCCCTGCACCTCGCGGTTTTTGAAGGGAACTCTGACACGTGCAGGAAGCGGCGTTTCACCAGTAACCTCATACACGAAGGTCTGTGGAAATGGGAGGCAGACGGCAACGTCGGCGTACATAGACAATCCGTGGCTTGAGCGTCCGATTGGAACTAGCCCTCGGCCAGAGAGTTGAGTGCTTCCCGAATCTGCTTCATGTCTTCCCAGACTTCACGCTTCTTCGCAGGATTGCGCAACAGATAGGCCGGATGGAAGGTAGCAATGAAACGGATGCCTTCGATGTCATGAAAGCGGCCGCGCAATTTCGATATGGGAACCTTCATGCCGAGCATCGTTTGGGATGCGAACGTTCCCAGGCAACACACGATCTGCGGGCGCACCGCTTCCAGTTGCTGGCGCAGGAACGGGCTGCAGGTTTCCACTTCATCGGCTTCTGGATTGCGGTTCTTCGGGGGACGGCACTTGAGTACATTGCAAATATAGACATCGTTTCGTTCAATACCAATGGACTCGATGATCTTCGTCAGGAGTTGTCCGGCCCGTCCTACGAACGGCAGACCCTGGCGGTCCTCCTCCGAACCCGGCGCCTCGCCGATGAACATGAGCCTCGCATCGGGATTGCCTGAACCGAACACGATCGATGTTCTGGATCCGGAGAGCTTACACCGACTACAATCGCCGAGTTCCTCGCGTATATCATCCAGCGTCATCCGGGCCTCAACCTGTGGGTCAGACGAACCAAGCTCTCCAATATCCAGGTGGGAAATGCCGATGTCTCTAAAAAACTGAAGCTGTGCGACGAGTTCATCTCGATTCATTTCGACGATCCCTCACACCTCAACGGCGTCGACCGATTCGTTTCAACACGAAGAAACGAAGCACACGAAGTTTCTTGAATTTTATCGAAACCAATCCGCTTCTTCGTGGCCTTCGTGTTGAAAACACACCCTCTTAACTGAGACGGAATTCTAGAGGAACGGTATGACCCGATCGATAATGCGGTGGGCCACCTCGACCTTCGACATCAGCGGCAAATCTTCTCGGACGCCGTTCGAGTCCACGATGCTCGCTTGACTAGTATCACCGTCAAAAGCCGAATCCGGTCCCGAAACACCATTGATCACAATGAGGTCCAGGTTCTTCGAGCGCAACTTTTCGAGACCGAATTCGATGTGATTTTCTGTCTCGGCTGCAAACCCAACGAGGACTGTACCGTTTTTCGAATTTCCGATTTCACCAAGAATGTCGGAGGTCGGCTCAAACCGGACGTCGAGACCGGAACCCTTCTTGATTTTTTGGCGAGCAGTTTCGGCGGGCCGGAAATCCAGAGGCGCAGCCGCTTTTACGACAACGTCTGCACCGGGTAGATGCTCAAGAACGGCATCTCGCATTTCACCGGTAGTGCGAACCCGGATCGTCCCTGGAAATTCCAGCTCTGTAGGTCCCGAAATCAGTGTAACTTCCCCACCGCGCTCGGTGACCGCACGAGCCACGGCAAACCCCATTTTGCCTGATGAACGATTGCTGATGAAACGCACCGGGTCGATGTCCTCTACAGTCGGGCCTGCGGTCACCAGAACGCGTTTGTCTTTTAAATCACGCCGGCGTTCCAGTACAGAAACAACGTATTCAACGATGTGATCAACATCCGCCAGACGACCCGGACCATAGGTCCCGCAGGCCATTTCTCCGACGTCTGGATCGATGACACGGACTCCGCGCTGTCTGAGTGCACTCAGATTACTCTGCACGGCCGGATGCCTCCACATCTGCGTGTTCATAGCCGGGGCAATCACAACCGTCGACTCAAAGGCCAGGTGAAAGGTGGTCAGGAAATTATTTGCGATTCCCGACGCCATCCGAGCGATACAGTCGGCCGTGGCCGGAGCCACGAGAAAGAGATCCACTGACTGCGCCAGGAAGATGTGGTCGAAAGAACCTTCGAATGCTGCGCCCGGGGAAGCCCCTTCGAACATGTCGGAATACACCTTGTTTCCGGACAAAGCTGCGAAGGTGAGGGGGGTCACGAAGCGCCGGGCATTCGGAGTCATGATGACTACAACATCAAATCCCCGATCCTGGAGTCGGCGAAGAATCTCCGCTGACTTGTAACAAGCGATCCCACCGCTGACTCCGAGCGCGATCTTTTGCTTCTGACGTGTCTTCGCCGTGTCGTCGGCCATGTTCTATGCCATTTAAACCGGCCCTTAGCTCCGGCTATTGTTTCTTAATCTTTTTGGGAATCGTAAAAGATATCAGGTCCTCGAGTACTTCCTGCTGCGCGACCTGCGTCGCCTTGCGACCCTCGTCGTCAATCAACGGACGACTCCCACTTTGTAGCTGCCGCGCACGCAGCGCCGAGATAATTACGAATCGGTATTTACTGTCAACTGACTCTGGAATCTCTATCAATCCATACCTCCAAAAGAAGCAATGATCTCACGTATTCGTTCCTCCTGGCAGATCGGTCGGGCCGACCCCGAACGTACAATCGCCTCCAGGAGTCCGAATGATTCGTCTAACTTGTCGTTGATGACAACGTAATCATAATCGTTGTATCTCAGGATTTCCTTCTTCGCAATAGCCAGACGTCTTCGAATCGTTTCGTCGTCCTCAAGACGACGTTCCTTCAAACGGCGCTCCAGTTCAGTGAACGAGGGGGGCATCAGGAAAATCGTTACCGCTCCCTCGATCTGGTCCTTGACCTGCTGCGCTCCCTGGACATCGATATCCAGTATGACTGCATGTCCCGAGGCTATGTTTTCTTCAACAAACTGCCGCGAAGTCCCGTACAGGTTCCCATGGTATTCGGCCGACTCCAGAAACTCCCGCCGGTCGACCATTCCTTGAAATTCATCCCGGTCGATAAAGAAGTACTCAATACCGTCCTCTTCATGTCCCCTCGGAGTCCGAGTCGTGTAGGAAATCGAAAAAAGCAGGTGATCGAACTTCGTGACTAGGTGCTGGAGTAATGTGGTTTTCCCGGAGCCCGAGGGCGCCGACACGATGTAAAGATTTTCGCGCATCGGCCAATTAACTAATATAGCTCACTTGGCTCCCGGTTAAAAAGGGGTCAGAGCCCTATATTCCCTATTTCCTACACGATTCCTTCGAACTCAAAAATAGGAATATAGGGCTCTGACCCCTTTTTATTCGATGTTTTGGACTTGTTCGCGGAGCTTGTCGATTTCGACTTTAATCTCGATCGCGGCCTCGCCAATGCTGATTCCCGACTGGTTCAAACCCGAGGTCTTCGACAAAATGGTGGTCGCCTCGCGATTCATCTCCTGCAAAAGAAAGTCCAGCCTCTTGCCGGCCTCGGCCTTGCGCGACGTGATTTCACTGAAATGGTCCAGGTGGCTCGCTAAACGCGTAATTTCTTCAGCAATATCGCTCTTTTCGGCATGGATGAGAGCCTCAATTTCGAGTCGATTGCTATCCACGTTCAGGTTCGGTGCCAGCTCCGCGACCCGGCTTGTCAGAAGCTCCCGGTAATGCTGGAGCAGCACTGTGGCACCCTGACGGATGGTCTCAAGGTGGCCGCGGATAGTCTCGATTCGCTGCTCCAAATCTTTGACAAGCGCCTTTCCTTCTTTCTTGCGCATCTCCAATACCTGTTCGATGGCAGCCAGCGAAGCCTTTTCGAGATTCTGGGACACGGACAACTGCTCCTCGGAAGCCAAATTATTACTGGACACTGTAATGGCGCCTGGCAACTTGGATATGGCCTCCAGGGTCAAGTCTCCGGTGATAGGAAAACGGTGTTGGAGTTCTCGGACGAGCTCGATGTAGGACTCGATGAGTGCCGGATCGGCCTCAATCTTCACACCCTCTGTCGTCAACTCGATCTTCACGAAGATGTCCACGCGTCCGCGGCGCAACTTGCCCGATACGGTTTTTCTTACGACAGGCTCCAAACTTTGAAACTCAGCCGGCAGTCGTATATGAAGGTCCAGATGGCGATGGTTAACCGTCTTGGCGTCCACAGAAATGGTCAGGTTCGGGACTTCAGCGCGGCCCGAGCCGAACCCGGTCATGCTCAATATCATGAAGGTACATCCTCAAATTGGAGTTGGTGAAGCTTCCAGTACAGCCCACGGCGTAAGATCAATTCGTCATGGGTTCCCTGCTCGACGACACGGCCATCGGAAAGCGCAAGGATGCGGTCTGCATGCCTCACCGTGGAGAGGCGGTGGGCGATGACAATCGTTGTCCGGCCCTCCATGAGGTTAGCCAGAGCGCGTTGAACGAGCGCCTCCGACTCGGTATCGAGCGAAGACGTTGCCTCGTCAAGAATCAGAATCGGCGCATTTTTGAGCAGCGCACGAGCGATGGAAATACGTTGGCGCTCTCCACCGGAGAGCCGCAATCCCCTCTCTCCGATGACGGTCTCGTATCCTTCAGGCAAACCGGATACAAAATCATCGACAAGAGCGGCACGCGCTGCCGACCGCATGTCCTCTTCAGTGGCCTTCGGGTTACCATAAGCGATGTTGGTTCGAATCGTATCGTTGAAAAGAATGACATCCTGAGTCACCATGGCGATCTTGTCGCGAAGAGAGCGCAACTTGAATCCACGGACATCGGCCCCATCAATCTCAACGCTACCATCGCTGACATCGTAAAAGCGCGGCAGCAGGTTCACCAGCGTTGTTTTTCCGACACCGCTGGGGCCCACCAGGGCCAATACCTCCCCGGCCAAAAGAGTGAATGAGATACCGTTAAGAATCGTTTCTCCGGATGAGTACTCGAAGCGGACTTCGCGGAATTCAATCGCATGGCGAAACTCATCCAGGTCCCGCTGTCCCGGATCGGGCTCCACATCCGAGCGCAGAATCTCGAACAGCTTTTCCGAAGCCCCTATGGCTTGCTGAAAGGAATTATTGATGCCGCTCATTCTGCGGATAGGGTCATACAATTTGATGACCGCAATAATGAAAGCCAGGAACAAGCCAACGCTCATCCGTCCGGCTTGAATCTCGTTTCGAGCGTATAGCAAGAGCCCCACAACCACGAAAATCCCCAGGATTTCCATCAGGGGGGACGAGAGCGCCCACGTCAACCGTTGCCGGATGCTCAAGCGAAACACCCGGTTTGCAGCCCCCCGGAACTTGGCTAGCTCCGCCGCCTCCATCGTGAAGATTTTTACGATGCGGTTTCCTGAAAATGTCTCGAACAGGATATTGGCCATGCCGGCCATTTCCTCCTGGGTGGAGTGGCTCAAGCGCCTCAAACGTCTGCCAAACCATACCGCCGGGTATAAAACCAAGGGCACCAGAATCAGGGAGCTGATCGCCAGTCTCCAGTCAATCAGGAAGATTGCTGCGAGAAGAAACAGAAGGATGGCCGCTTGCTTCAGGAACTCGGCCAGGGTCTCCGAGACCGCGCTCTGCACTTTTTCCACGTCAGCAGAAACACGGGAAATCAGTTCTCCCGTCGGATATCGTGCAAAGAACGCTATAGGTTGGGACACGATGGAGCTATAGACATCGGTTCGAAGATCCCGGACAACAGATTGCCCGAGGTACGCGGTAGCGGCAATGGAACCATATTCCGCGATGGCTTTCAGAATCGTGACAAGCACGAGAGCCGCGAGCAACCAGATCCCGTACTGCTGTGGAATATTCAGCGGGATGTCGAAAAACGGCGTAACCAATGGCGGTGTCTCGGATTGCACCAGGACCGTGTCGAACACCATGCCGATCAGGAAGGGCGACACCGCTTCAAGAATACCGACCACGCCAACAAACAGAAGCGCAATGACCAGCGTCCAGGCGTAAGGCCTCAAGTATTTTCGAAGTTCGGGCAGTGCGGACTGTGCGGTCTCACTCACTGTTGCAATCGGTCTCCCAACACATCCCGAACGCGCTCTTCAATCTTTAAGTGGCTCCGCAACTTCAAGAGTCCATCAGTGAGTTCACGCAGTTCGGCGAGCGAAACCGAACGAATGAAGTTCTTGATACGTCGATATGCTCCCATATTCACTGATAGAGCCGTAAACCCCATCCCGAGTAAAACCGCCGCCGGAAGAGGATCGGCTGCGATTTCCCCACACACCACGATAGGCTTTCCGGTGGGAGCAACCAGATCGTGCACTTGCTTCAACTGTCTCAGAACGGCGGGATGGAAAGGATTGTACAGTTCCAGACTCGACTGATCCATACGGTCAATCGCGAGTTGGTACTGAATCAGGTCGTTCGTTCCCAGACAAAAGAAATCCACTTCCGAAGCCATCAGATCACAGGTTTGTGCCGCCGCGGGAGTCTCAACCATCACCCCGACGGGCACGGTTTCATCAAAGTCGATTCCCTTCTGAGTCAGTCTCCGACGGACGTCGGCGATGATGTGATTGGCTTCGGAAAGCTCGTCCAGAGTTGAAACAAACGGCAGGACGATCCGCGCGTGCCCATTCGGAGAGGAGCGGTAGATGGCTCGAAGCTGCCTACGGAACAGGGATCTGTTCTCCAGCAGGAACCGCAACCCCCGGGCACGGGACGCTGTAGAGGTGCCGTCCAGGCCCTCCCGCATACCCACATCGATCACCCGAATGTTGATGGGAAGGGTGCTTGCCTCCGACAACACATAGGAGTAATCCTCGACCAACTTGTCTTCGGTGAGAGGAGTGCCCTCCCGGAAGAAGTCAAACTCAGTGCGATACAGACCAATGGCCTCACATTCGTTGGCCACCACGGACTTCACATCGTCTTTGAAGTTGATGTTAGCGCCCAGCAGGATGGAAATTCTGTCCGTCGTCACACATGGCGCGTTGCTCACCCGGGCCAAGCTCTGCCGGGATTTTTCCTCCTGCTTGGCGCGTTCCCGATAGTCCTCCAGTGTTTCCTCTGACGGCGCACGTATCACCATGCCCTCGTCGCCGTCCACAATGATCAATTCTCCAGATATCAGACCCAGGAGCACATCAGCGACGCCGGTCACCGCAGGCACGTCCATCGATCGCGCCATGATCGCGGTATGGGACAGGGGACCGCCGATTTCGGAGACAAGCCCCACCAAGCGGGGCGATTTCAACTCGAGCAACGTTGACGGCGGTATGGCCCGCCCTACCAGGATGGTGTTATAGCGAAGCGACCGAAATGTCGGTGGCTGATACGAACGCAGGTTGAACATTAGACGACGGACAACATCCTCGAGGTCGCCACGTCGATCGCGAAGATAGTCGTCACGAACGCGGTCATAGGCTTCCAGAATCGTCCTGCTGACCGATTGAATCGCCCACTCCGCATTGATTTGATCGCTCTTGATCTTGTCGACTATTCGATTCACGAACATCCTGTCTTCAAGAATGAGCAGATGGGCATCGATCAGAGTTGTCGAGTCGCCACCGTGGGACTGCTCCAACTTAAGCTGCATCTTTCCCAACTGCGAGCGGGATTTCTCTATCGAACGCCGGAAATTCTCTACATGGGAGTCGACCTCCTCAGCTTCCAAAGAGTAATTGAGCGTAACCAACTCCGGGTCCCACGCCGTTACCGCGTGGCCGAACGCGATCCCCGGGGACGCTGCAATACCTTCCAGTTTCCGTTCCACACCGGTCATAGTTGAGCCTGTCCGATTTAACGCTTACCCTTTCAGGTAGTCGCAAATGGCATCCATTGCCAATTCCTCGTCTTCGCCCTCGGTCTGAACCCTGACCCGGGTTCCCTGGCTCGCCGCCAGGAGTAATATCGCCAGGATGCTCCTGGCGTCCGCGGGCTCACTTCGATTTTTATCGGCCCGGGAAATGCTGATTTCTGAGTGGAACTGTCCTGAAAGTCGCACCAGCTTGGCTGAAGCGCGCGCGTGCAAGCCCAACCTATGGCCAATGACAACTTCGCGTGTTGTCATGATTCGGATCGGGGAGAGAGCAGCTTGCTGGCGATGTAAATGTTGTTCTGCCCGTTCTCGCCCACCAACTTTGCCGCCTCAGCCAGATCGACCTCAGCTCCAATCTGAATGAGCTTAATGAGCATTGGCAGGTTGACCCCCGTAACGACTTCGATCACACCCTCGTCCAGAAAAGTCGATGCGATATTGGTAGGCGTGCCGCCAAACATGTCGGTCAGTACCAACACACCGGACCCGGTATCCACACGCCGGATAGCCTTTTCCACCATGGACGATGCCATGGCTACGTCGTCGTGCCAACCGATCGACACTGCGGCAACGTTTTGAATATCGCCAACGATCGCTTCAGCCGCATTCAGCAGCTCGATCGCGAGCCTGCCATGAGTCACGATAAGGCCGCCAATCATGGCTCGATTCTAACACTTATTGCCACCGCACTAGCCCAACGCAAGGCTGACTGCAACGGTGATCTTTCAACACAAAGACACGAAGTTCACGAAGTTTTTGTCTTCATACCTAATAACCTTCGCGAACTTTCGTTAACCTTCGTTCTCTTCATGTAGAGATCTTTATTTTTCGATGTCGCGATGGATTATTTTCAGGCGGCGTTTGGGGTCGGCCAGCGACGCAGCTTCATTGACGATCATCACAGAGCGGTGGCGGCCACCGGTACAGCCGATCGCGATAGTCAGGTAGGATTTGCCTTCCTTCTCAAACTGGGGCAGGAGGAAGTTCATCATCGATTCCAGGTGCTCAAGAAAATCTCGTGTGGTCTCATGGCCCTTCATGAATTCGACCACCGGCTGGTCGGAACCCGTCATAGTCTTCAAATCGGGAACGAAGTAAGGGTTGGGAAGGAACCGGACATCAAAGACCATATCGGCATCGATTGGAATCCCGTACTTATACCCGAAGCTGACCAAGGTAATGAGGAGAGGCACTGGGCCCTGCTCCGCAAACAACCGGTCCGCATGAGTCCGGAGTTCGTGAATAGAAAAGTGGGAAGTATCGACAACATGGTCGGCCATCGCCCGGATTGGAGCGAGTTGCTCCCGCTCCAGAGGAATTGCTTCCCGAACCGGGCGCGTCGAATCGTATGGGTGGGGCCGGCGGGTTTCGCTGTATCGGCGCACCAATGCATCATCGGAAGCATCCAGAAAGTACAGCGACACGGCGAGGCCCGGAGTCGCTTTCAGGTGTTGATAAACATCGGGAAACGTGGCCAGGACCTCGCCTTCACGCACATCGACAACGAGCGCGCCACGCGGCACCTCTTCGTCTGATTTGAGAAGCAGTTCAGAAAATTTCGTCAGAAGTCCGACCGGCAGGTTGTCGACACAGAAATAGCCACGGTCTTCAAGGGCTCTCAGCAGAGTTCCCTTTCCGGCGCCGCTCGGCCCGGTGATGATGACGAGAGATGAGCCCTGCATGTACGCAGATTAAATGACACGGATTCCACGATTTGTCACGGATTTCTCGAATCCTGGCCGTGGAATCTGAGGTGATTCGCCTAGCCCGCCGAACGATAGCCGCAGCTATTGATCCGGATCAATCCAGCCGAAGTTGCCGTCTTCTAGACCTACAAAGCGACGTTCAACCTGTCGGATTTGGAATTGCGGAACAAAAAGAAGCCCTTGTCCGATGCGGAATGTTCCGTAGCCGCATCATCAATCTCGAGTGGTTTAATTTCCGACTGGTCGGTTCGGTTGATTTCGGGAAAGCGCCTTACGACTTCCGTGTCGACCTCCCCCACCTACTCTGCATCAATTACGCGGGGATTCGCAGCAGTCCTGCGTTGCTTAAGGTACTTTGATTTAGACTTCTGCACCTGCTTCTCGAGTTTGTCCAGCACCGAGGCGATGGAGGTGTACAACTCACTGGTAGTGTCCGTGCAATTGTGAAAATCGTCGCGCGTCTTCAGATTCACTTCGGCGATGTACCTCTGATTGTTCTCGGAGGTCAGAATGAAATGGACATCTATTATGTCGGGCAGCGACCGCATCCGTTCCAGTCTATCCAACGCAAACTTTCGAATGGGTTCAGTAACTTCAACATGCCGTCCAGTAAACTCCACATTCACAGAATTCTCTCCAGTTCTCAGATTCTCAATCTTCGTTGGTGGGTGCTGGGAATCTTCAGATCTTCCCGGTACTTGGTGACGCTGCGGCGCGTAACCGAGATACCATCTTCCTGCAACAAAGCCGCAAGTTTCTCATCCGTGAGTGGTTTGTGGGCATCCTCACTCTCGACCAATCGCTTGACCTTCAATTTGACCAAGGTGAGGGATGTGTCCCGTCCGTTGGTGCCTTTGACAGCTTCAGAGAAAAAGAATCGCAGCTCGCACACTCCCTGGGGTGTGTACGCAAACTTATTGGCGACAGCCCGGCTCACCGTCGACGGATGCACCCCCACTTCTTCAGCAACATCTTTGATCATCATCGGTTGCAACGCATCGATTCCGTGATCCAGGAAATCATGCTGGTGTTTAACGATGGCCTCGCACACCTTGACGATGATGTTCTTCCGCTGTTCGATGTTCTTCAAAAGCTGGACCGCTGACTTGAACCGGTCTTTCACATAGTTACGAACTTCCTTATTGACCTCCGCTCCCTTCTGGAGCATTTTCCGATACGTCTGGTTGAGTCGAAGTTGCGGAACTTCGTCCTCGTTAGCGACGACGGTATATTCGTTCCCTACTTTCACCAGATACACGTCCGGTTCAATATGCCGGGCGTCGGGCTTATTGTATTTCTGGCCAGGGCGTGGATCGAGGGTCTGGATGAGTTCCAGTGCAGCCAGAACCTCCGGCATCGGCCGGCCCAGCGCCTTGGCGATTTCTTTGTATTGATGGTTCTGAAGTTTCCGCAGATGATCGGTAACGATCCCCATAGCGGTCGAGTTGTCTTCAGCGAGAAGAGCAAGCTGGATGAGCAAACACTCCCGCAAATCCCGAGAACCGACACCAGGGGGATCGAAGCTCTGAACCCTCAGCAGCGCCTTTTCGACCGCTCCGATTGTGTGAGGACCCGAGATCGCAATTTCCTTGAGAGAAATAGGAACTTCAACGCCCTTCTCGTTAACCCCGGCAAGATATCCGTCCTCATTGAGATTACCGATAATCGAGGCACAGGCCTCCCGCACATCCGTATCGATGACCACGAGACCCAACTGCCATTCCAGGTGATCGTTCAACGTGGACGGACGTGCCAGAAAGTTTTCGAAGGAAGGCCTTTCAAATACCTCTGTTTCCCGCGGTCGGGAAGCCCCGTCGCTGAGGTATTTCTCGAATTCCTGAAGATCGAAATCACGGAACTCGTCTTCCTCAGGGGCCTCGGGCTCGGGTTTTTCGACGGTCGGCTCCGCATTTTCCTCGCGTTGTTTCAGCAGTTCGTACTGCGCGTCGGCCCCATCCCCCGGCTCGGGATTTTCTTCGAGAGATTCAACTTCCTGCTCTTCGACAATTTCGGTAGCTTCCTCCAACACGGGGTTTTCCACAAGCTCTTCAGAAATCATGTCCACCAGTTCCAGCTTATTAAGAGCAAGGAGGCTCACCATCTGGACCAGGCCCGGAGTGAGGACCTGTCTCTGGGTCGTTTTGAGGGCCAGCCTGTGTTCGAGATATGCCATAACTATTTCAGACGGGACATAACTTCGGTCTTCCGGGGATGTTACGGGATGGACACGGTACTCCGCAAATCAGAAATCGCCACGTATCAGGAAAACTTACGGCGTCTCCACTCCCCGCAACTCAATTCAAACTGAAATGCTCGCCCAAATAGACCCTCTTAACCTCTTCGTCGCTGCCCAGTTCGGCCGGAGTTCCGGAACGGAAGATTTTGCCGTCGTTAATGATATAAGCACGGTCGGTTACCTGCAAAGTCTCCCGGACATTGTGGTCCGTAATGAGGATACCGATCTGCTTGTTCTTGAGGTGCTGAATGATCTTCTGGATCTCAAGAACAGTGATTGGGTCGATTCCTGAGAAGGGTTCGTCCAACAGGATAAACTTCGGAGAAATCACGAGGGAACGGGCGATTTCGACCCTGCGGCGCTCGCCACCGGAGAGAGTGTCGGCCAGGTTCTTGCGAACATGCGTGATGCCGAACTCCTCAAGCAGTTCCTCCAAACGATGACGCCGTTCCTGTCCTGACAGCGGGAGAGTCTCCAGAATCGCCATGAGGTTCGCCTCGACAGTCAGCTTACGGAACACCGAAGCTTCTTGTGGAAGATAGCTGATGCCGTTGCGCGCCCGGAGATACATCGGCAGCTCTGTGATGTCGTTTTCGGCCAAACGGACAGCTCCGGAATCGGGCTGGGTCAATCCAACGATAATGTAGAAAGTCGTCGTCTTTCCGGCACCGTTCGGCCCAAGAAGACCGACCACCTCTCCCTGTGACACGCTGACATTCACATCGGACACGACAGTACGATTCTTATAAGATTTTCGTATATTGACAGTTTCTAAAGCGGCCATTGCCTTTAGTTGTTTACTACGCGCCGACTGACAACGCGGCAATCATCATCACTCTCCACTGTGGCGTCTCTGGTTTCAACGTCGAGCACCAAACGGCATCCGCTGACGGCGCCATTGACAGAGTCTGAAACTTCCGCATCCTGCCCTGTCAGCGTAATCGTCGCGCTCGAACGGACATAGATAGCGGCGTCGCCCCGGCCGTCAAATTCTGGCCCCTGAATACTCACATTTCCGGTCGCGACGACTTCGTCGGGTTCCCCGTCAATCAATCGTACTTGCAGGTCCGCGGCATGCAGTTCAACTTCGTCGAACACGGCGCGGACACCCCCAGAGTGATACAGAGTCCCGCCTTGTTCGTCGAATTCCATCCGGCCCGACCAGAAACGAAGATCATCGATCATCGAGACGACTTCGTCTGTCGCCACAAAACTGCGCCGCGTTGGATCGACATCGATCGTAGACGCGCTGACATGGGTATTGCCACTCCACAATTCTGCTGTTTCAGTAAAGGTGATCCGCGTTTCATTTCCTTCGGCCTGACCACTGAGGACCAAAACGGGTTCTTCGCTATCGGTCCACAACGTTCGCACCGTTCCCACGGCTCGAAACGATCCATTCTCCTGATTGAGAAGGATCTCGGCGGCATTTACTTGAAACGCAGCATCCTCTATTCTGGAATCACCTGCCATAAGAACCCGGCTCCCGCCTTCTTGAATTTCAATGCGTTGGGCAGATCCCGTCCTGCCGTCCTGTACAAATTGAACATCGCCATTCTGAACGAGGCTGATCAACGTGCCTGTGTCCGGATCAAACTGAGCCTCGGTCCGGCCCCCTCGCAATAATCCGGCAGGCATCGCTATCGAGGCTGGTCGATCGGTCCGGAAAGTTATAACGTCCCCCTGTTGAACGACGAAATAGCTTCCGTCCAAACGGTATTCACCCAACTGCAATACGGAGTCTTCCGAGGTCGAGATCGCGCCCGAAAATTCGTTCCGAATCGACTGAGACTCAAGACGTTCTCCACCCTCGAGCCGCATCTGTCCGTTTCCCCGAGCCTCAACCGACTGAATGCGGCCCGACTCGTCAAAGGCCGCGTCAAGCGTGTCCCCAGTTAGCAGTCGAGCCGTTTCTCCCTCCAGAGATTCCAGAACCGCATGGCCATCGGCCCGGGCTCCGATCACTCGGCGCTGGGACATTCGGACGGCCAACTCGTTCGCCGTCAGCGTCAACAGGCTCGAAGGAACGGACAGTTGGGCCCGAACATCGCCTGAAATCCTTATCAGCCGCGGCTCCAGTGTCTGCGGATTCAATTCAATTTCCGCCTGGGAACCCGTAACTGTCCCCTGGGTGTTCGTCATTCGCAATCCATCCGCCACCCGGATCAGGTTTGCATTCTGGTCATAACGAGCGGTTTCAGTTTCCAGAACAGCACCGTCAGCCATAACGATGCGGACGCTGCCGCTGACCTCAAGGACATTGTCTTCAATGTGGAGACTCATGCGATCTGCGCGGCCCTGGAATGCTCCTGGCCGCGCGATTTCGGTAGCGGACAAAGCCGTGATCGTCCGACTCTCGTGGCTGTAGGTCATGGCAGCAGTTCGGCCAGACGTGAGCCCATCCAACTGCATTTCCACGTTCCCGTCACACTGAATATTGTTGGTTCCCTCATCGTATCCACACCGGTCTCCGTGTATCCGGCGTTCGGGAATGAAATCGTCATCGCCATAGAGAACCACCGTCACATCTTCGAGCAGGTTCCGCCCGTCGGTAAATCCAAGGTTCGTGCGGGCCTCCACCGTAAAAGCCGTTCGTCCACCTTCGGTCTGCGAGAACTTGATCTCCTCGGCCAATTCCGAAACGTTTTCAACCAACTTTGGCGGGGGTGGCAGGCGGGCAGGATCGTCGCTCGAACGGTCTAGATAGTTCCAGATGGTGACGCTCATCAAGGCGAGGAGGACAACCGGAATCGTGACCCTCAACACACGCACCACGTGGTACGCGTGAATCCTCTCCAAACGCATGTTCAGATCGTATCATGTAAGGAAGGAAGAGGGATTCACCGCAAAGACGCAAAGGGTAGGAAGGAATAGCTTGTCTGAGATTCGGCGGGATGAACTCTGCTGGATTCGCAATCACAGTGTCGCTAAGCCATCTATTTGTGATTGAAAGAGGCACCGGCAAGGCAATCTGCCAGATTGCAAGTTCGTGAGATCGGATTTCGCTCGGTCGTTCAATCGGCTGACCATCTCTGTCGCGTTCCACGCGTGGGCCGAACGACCGTCGACCCTCTCCATCATCCTGATGGAGAGGCTTATTGGGAATTACGGGATGTCGTAGAAACTGGTCCCAGACAAAACCCGCAGCGATCCTCGCTGCGGGTGAACAACGAGGCGGAAGCCGAGGCGTTTAGGGTAATAAGATAATTGGATCAATCAAGCGACATCGCTCGGGCGACATTGACGACGGACACAAGTCTATCTCTTCTTGACCTTTGCGCCTTTGCGGTAAAAATCCCGATCTACTCGTTGTTCACGAAAACATCGAGTTCCGCCCCCAGGTCCCGGGCGGAAGGTGTGACTATCGTTTGGGCGTCGATGATGATCTTGATATTGGCGGCGGCAGCGGTGCGGACGTCATCTTCACTGACGAACTCCGCAGGAGTCGGAGGTGCGGAAAGCGGCGTTGCTACCGATGGCTCCAACTGCTCGTAGTTCGCCAGCGGAGGCGCTGTAGCCACCGGTTCGGGCGATACCGCCGCTTGCCCGACTGCGGCTTCCGAGCGCCTGCTTGGAGTTTTCCTCTCCAGCCAGCTATCGACAATTGACGCAATTTCGCCCCGCTCGATCGATACCGGCTGCGGGGGTTCGGGCACCTTGACCCCAGAATCCGTCGATTCCACCTCACGAACGCCGAAAGCGACACGCTTCAGGTTGATCAGATGCAGCGGTGAAATGTTGTCTGAGGTGATGTTGCCCCCAAAGGCCCCACAGCCCAGAGTCATCGAAGGAAAGAGATTCGTCGTGTAGCCGACGGCACCGAGTGCTGCCGGCGTGTTCACACAGATACGATAGGCGGGCTTTTGCAGTGCAAATTGGCGGATGATTGCATCGTCAGTCGAATGCAAACCCAGCGTATGCCCCAAGCCTCCAAAATTCAGGATGTCCATGCACTGCTGACATCCTTCTCTCCAGTCCTTGACGCTGTAAAACCCGAGCACCGGGGAGAGCTTTTCCATTGAAAGCGGGTGTTGGCGCCCGACACCCCGGGCCATTCCAACCAGTGCACGCGTCGCGGGAGGAACCTCGATACCGGCCATCTCCGCAATGCGCGTTGCGGATTGCCCGACAATATTGATGTTGAGAGTCCCTGCGGGCGTCTGAATCGCGCTCCCGAGCTGCTGGCTTTCGGCATCGCTACACACGTAGGCGCCCTGCAAACCCAGTTGGGCGAGGACCTCGTCGCGGATCGCATCGTCCACGATCAAGCTTTGCTCGGAAGAGCACAGCGTACCGTTGTCAAAGCACTTACCGGTCAGAACGTGAGCGACGGCACGCGCCACGTCCGCAGACTGCTCGATATACGCGGGGACGTTACCGGGGCCGACACCAAAGGCCGGCTTGCCCGCGCTGTAAGCGGCCTGAACAAGCCCCGGCCCACCGGTTGCCAGTATTACGGCAGTCTGGGGGTTCTTCATCAGCTCATGGGTCCCCTCCAGAGTCGGCGTTTCCATTGAAGACAGTACTCCCGGCGGGGCCCCGGCCTCTTCAGCCGCCTCACGAAGGATTCGCACCGTTTCATTAATCGATCGGACGGCTGCTGGGTGCGGACTGAAGACGATCGCGTTGCGGCCTTTCAAGGCAATCAGTGCTTTGTAGATCGTGGTCGAGGTTGGATTTGTCGAAGGAATAATCCCGGCGATCACACCAACGGGGCTGGCGACTTCTATGATCTTCTTCTCTTCGTCTTCGCTGACGATTCCGACCGTCTTCAGGGGTCGGATCGCAGCGTAAACGTCACGCGCGCAGAATAGATTCTTGAGGGTCTTGTCCTCAACTCGACCGAAGCCGGTTTCCTCCACTGCCATTTCAGCAAGAGCGCGGGCATGGGCAATGCCCGCGCGAGACATGGCCTCAAGGATAGTTTCGACCTGCTCTTCGGAGAACTCTTCAAACGTCTTCCAGGCCGTGTGAGCTGAGGCGACGAGTCGTCGCGCTTCCTGTATGGATTGAAGATCTTTGTCCATTGCATTGCTTGCAGAAGATCGACCTAAGCGAACTTATTTTTCAACACGAAGGTAACGAAGAAGACGGAGGGCCACGAAGAACCTGAAACAATACAGATGATATACCCGGACTAGATTAACTTCGTGTCTTCTTGTTAAAAAGAACGGACTTTAAGCCTTCGGCACGTCTGTCGATTGTCTTCCAATCAGCTCGCCCACATCCCCGTATGGCATCGCAATAACGTGGACACTGACAAGTTCGCCCACCCTCCGGGCTGCGGCAGCACCTGCATCCGTTGCGGCCTTGACGGCGCCCACGTCCCCACGCACCCATACGGCAACATAGCCGTTTAAGAGATACTCCTTGCCTTGGAGCGACACATTTGCGGCCTTCAGCATGGCATCGGAAGCCTCTATGGCACCCGTAAAACCAATAGTTTCAATTAGACCGAGTGCTTCGCTGATTTCGCCCAAGGGAATGCGCCTTCAATTTTCATGCGATGAAACGATTCTTTCGCCTGACGGCCTCGCGGCCGCGGGTACGGTAGCAGAAACTATAAACAAAAGCAATTGACTCCTAAGTGTCTAATTTATAAGATCCTTGCTACCCACTGATACAGGAGTATTCGCGCAGACATGTCAGGGTTCGGAAACAGCTTCAAGTCAGCACGCGAGTCGCAAGGCCTCAAGCTGGAAGAGATTGCGCAGGAAACGCGCATTAGCGCGCGTTTTTTGCGTGCCATTGAGGAAGAGAAGTTTCGCGACCTGCCGGGCGGCCTGTTCAATCGGGGCTTCATTCGCACGTACGCCAAACGCCTTGGAATAGACGCGGAGCAAAGCGTCTCCGAATACAAAGCACTCGTTAAAGAAGCTAACACGGACGAATCGGAACAGATGTCTAAGGTCTCCCTGGAGAATTCAGAGGGCCACGTACTGCCGATCGCTATTGGCACTCTTGTTGTACTCGTGGTTCTGTTCTACGTGTTTGCGAGCGACCCCGGGGTGCCAACCGAAGCGGCCGCCCCTCGGCTCGAGGAAAGCGAGGTTTTGGCGAGGAGAGAACCGGCACCAATCCCACAAGTTGCCCCGGAAACGCTCGAGCGCATAAACCTCCCCGCTCGGATTGCAACCCCGGCCTCCCCGACAGCACAAACAGAGCTTACGGACAACGCCACCGGTTTTGACGTGCGGATCGACGTCCACAACGATACGTGGGTCTCCGTGCAATCCGACGGAGAAGCGGTCGTCGAAGGCGTCATTCTGGGAGCCGGCACAACGCGACGATACTCGGCCATCGAAGCACTGGAATTGACGATCGGCAACGCCGCGGGACTGACACTGAGTATTAACGGCCGCGAAGTTCCCACCCTGGGCCGCGACGGGCAAGTCCGCATCCTCACGATCACCCCCAACAACATCGAACGCCTCACCGGCAGTTAAGCCCTCTCACCGCGAAGGCGCAAAGACGCAAAGAAGAATAAGAGGAGATAGGCTGTGTAAATTGCAGCTAAATGAACCTCTGCGTGTTCCCACAAAATTCTTGCTAATCCTGTCACGTCGGATCGAGCTAGAGGTATGCAGACCTATCCCGTCTTTTCTTCCTTTGCGCCTTTGCGGTCAACACTCCCCTCGTGAGCTATACTTCGGGGTTATGGCCAAGGCCCTGAAGCCATCTGAGGAAGAACGTATCGTCGTTCGCGGCGCCCGGGTTCACAACCTCAAGAACATCGATTTCGAAATCCCTCACAGTGCACTAACGGTCGTGACTGGCGTCAGCGGTTCGGGCAAGTCGTCGCTGGCTTTCGATACGATCTACGCTGAAGGTCAGCGGCGCTATATCGAGTCCCTCTCCGCCTACGCCCGCCAGTTCCTGGAAAGGATAGAAAAACCCGATATCGACGATGCAACGGGCATTGCTCCGGCCATAGCTATCCGCCAGAGAAACACATCCCGGACACCGCGTTCCACGGTCGGGACTTCCACCGAAATTTACGACTATTTGCGCCTCCTCTTTGCACGCGTGGGTATCACCATCTGCAGACAGTGCGGGAAGATTGTGGAGCGCGATACCGTCGATCAAATATTCGCCGCCCTCGCCCGCTGGCCCGAAGGCACACGCTTCTACGTGCTGTTCCCGATCCCCCGCCTGGAGTCCGAGAGTGAGATTGCGGATTGCCTCGGAGATCTGAAGAGACGCGGCTTCGGAAAGGTGTATCAGGACGGTCGGACATTTGAATATTCCCGGCCGGAATCCTTAATCGATGCGGACTTCACTCGCACAAGTTTCGTGCTTGTAGACCGTCTGACTGTTACACCGGACATGCGCCAACGGCTGATCGACTCCATCGAGATCTGCTTTCATGAAAACGACGGTGAAGTCGTCATTCAGGAAGCTGCTCCCGAAGGCGGCACCCGTCCACAGCAGCGCTTCAGCGAACGTTTCGAGTGCAAAGTTTGCGATATTCGATGCGAAGATCCGGAACCCAGGCTATTTTCTTTTAACAATCCCTTTGGTGCGTGTTCGCGTTGTCAGGGATTCGGCAACACGATCGACCTGGATATGAACTTGGCGGTGCCCGACAGGGGGAAGACTCTGGCGGAGGGCGCGATCGTGCCATGGACGAAGCCTCGGTTCCGTCGCTATCTGAACGACCTTAAGAAGGAAGCTCTCGAACGGTCAATTCCCCTGAACGTGCCCTTCCAGGAGCTGAGGGAGGAACATCAGTCTTTGGTCACCCAAAAGATTCGTTCGTTCTTCGACTACCTCGAAACAAAAAAATACAAACTCCACGTGCGGGTCTTTCTCAGCCGCTACCGGGGCTACACCGTGTGTCCGGAATGCAAGGGAGCGCGCTTGAGGCAAGAGGCGCTCGATATCTTCATCGGCGACAAGAACATTGCTGACGTTTCCCGAATGTCTACCGCAGAAGCATTCGATTTCTTCAGTGCCCTGAAACTCACTCCGACCCAATCGGAGATCGCCGAACGTGTTCTTTGGGAAATCCAGACGCGCCTCCGCTTTCTGAACGACGTGGGGCTGCAATACCTGACCCTGGACCGTTTGTCGTCAACCCTGTCGGGTGGCGAAGCCCAGCGGATTCAGTTGGCAACTTCATTGGGCTCTACACTCGTGGGTGCTCTCTACGTTTTGGATGAACCGTCGATCGGACTCCATCCCAAAGACAGCGTCCGGCTGATCAACATCCTGAAACAGCTGCGGCAACTGGGAAACACGGTTCTCGTTGTAGAACACGACCGCGAAATGATAGGCGCCGCGGACTGGATCATCGACCTTGGACCCGGAGCCGGAGAAAAGGGTGGGAATCTTGTGTTCCAAGGACCGCTGGACCTGCTCGAAAAGACTCCGGCATCGCTAACCGGAAAGTACCTTAGCGGCGAACTCAAAATTCCCCTCCCGCGTCAAAGACGTAAACCTGGAAAACAGAAGCTGATCCTCCGTGGGGCATCCAAGCACAACCTTAAGAATGTTGACGTCGACATTCCTCTCGGACTGATGACTACAGTCACTGGTGTTTCCGGCTCCGGAAAATCCACACTTGTACACAACTGCCTCTACGAAGCTCTGCGAGCCTATCTCCAGGGAACCGAGCCCGATGGGGCGTCCGGATCGATCGAAGTAAACCCGAAATGGCTGGCAGATGTGGTACTCGTGGACCAGAGTCCGATAGGACGGACACCGCGATCGAATCCCGTGACTTACATCAAGGCCTTCGATCAGGTCCGGGACCTGTTTGCATCGACGGAACGATCCCGGTCCCGCGGCTATACGGCCGGAAGTTTTTCCTTCAACATCCCCGGAGGACGTTGCGAAACATGCCAGGGAGACGGAACCGTGACGGTGGAAATGCAGTTCCTCGCCGATGTCCATTTGGTGTGCGAAGAATGCAAGGGCATGCGCTACCGAAACGGCGTTTTGGAGGTTCTGTACAAAGGGAAGAATATTTACGATGTGCTTCAAATGACGGTTCGCGAAGCGATTCGCTTTTTCTCAGGCGCGGGGCGCATCGTGAAGAAATTGACGATGCTGGACGAAGTGGGCTTGGGATATCTGCGCCTGGGACAGTCCGCAACAACGCTTTCTGGTGGAGAAGCCCAACGAATAAAGCTAGCATCTCATCTAGCGAAAGATACGAGCCCCAAGACCTTGTTCATTCTTGACGAACCGACGACGGGTCTTCACTTCGACGACATCAACAAGTTGCTGACCGCGTTCCGGCGTCTGATTCGTGCGGGAGCCTCGGTGTTGATCATCGAGCACAATCTCGACATCGTTAAATCGTCAGACTGGATCATCGATCTGGGACCGGAGGGCGGAGACGGCGGCGGAAAGGTCGTTGCCGTCGGAACACCTGAACAGATAGCGCGGTCGCGCCGATCAGCCACCGGTAAATTCCTGAAACCGATGCTGAAGGCTTAGCAGTTCATGATTAACGTCAAAGCCGGCAGCGCTACGTCGCGCCGTTCGCAAAAGATTTCGCTCGGTCGTTCTTACGGCCATCCTGGCCGAACGACCGGCGACCCTCACCATCATCCTGATGGCGAGGCTTATGGGGATCAGCGGAATGTCGAAACCGTTCCCGAAAAGGTCTCGCACCGGTCCGACGGTGCGAGTGGACGGCTTTCAGATTAACGAAGCGGTAGCCGAGGCGTCAGAGTAAGCGGATGATCGTCCAACTTCTTCTAGTCCTTCTCGTTCAAACTGCGGCAGTTGACACGCCGAATCCGCTAGAGGAACTCTACGCCGAAGCCATGACAGCGATGGAGGCCGGAGACTGGACCGAAGCGATATCCAGGCTCGAGGCGATCTTGCTCGAGGACCCGTCTCACGTCAGCTCCCGTTTTAATCTCGCTGTATCGCTCGGCGAAGCGGGGCAAACGGACCGTGCTCTGGAGTCGTACCGCGCCATACTTGATGCAGACCCCACGATCTTCGAGGCCCGGATGAACCTAGCCATCCTCATGCACGAACATGATATGTCCGATGACGCGATCGTGGAGTTTAGCGCAGCGGCCCGCCTGCGGCCGGAAGACCCGCTGCCTGCGCTGTACCGGGCACAGCTGCTCGACCAGAGCGATCGCATCGACGAAACGATCCAGGCATATGAGGTCGTTCTCGGCATCGATCCCGAGCTTGTGGAGGCGCACGAGCGATTGGGATTCATTTACCGGGACATGGACGACACCGATCAAGCCATCCGGGAGTTCAGTGAGGCGATACGCCTGGGATCGCTTGCCCCAGCAATGTTTGTAGCGGCCGGAGATATCGAATCCGATCGAGACAATCTGGATGCCGCGCGCGAGTACTACGAAAGGGCCGCCGCACTCGTCCCAGGTGACGCCGACATCCGGCTTCGGCTTGCGCTGGTCCTAAGAAACCAGGAACAGCTGCCCGAAGCGATTGCGATCCTTGAGGACCTGGAAGAATCGGACCCTGTTCTGGCTGAGGCATACATGGCGGCCGAGATGTACGCCGAAGCGGCTGCCGTGTTTGAGCGTCTGACGGCGCAGAATCCCGAAATCTCAGATTATTGGTACATGTTGGGCCGGGCGTACTTCCTGACAGGTATGAGCGAGCAGGCAGAGTTCGTCCTTCAACGAGCCATGAGCATCGAACCGGAACGGGTCGCGGGTTGGGGAACACTGGCGGCAATCTACATGGAGCGCGAAGACTGGCAGAGTGCTGGCGTCATGCTGCTCCAGTACGTCACTTTAGAGCCGGATCACGCGCCTTCCCACTTCGCAGTCGCGCTCTGTTTCGACAATTTGGGAGAATTCGAAAGGGCATTGATGCACTATAATAGGTTCATTGAGCTCGACGACGGATCGGACGATGTCCGGTCTTTTCAGGTCAGACAAAGGGCAGAATCACTTGAGCGCTATCTCAGTGAAAACGAATAGCTCGCATCTAGTCAGAGCGTTCTTCGCAGGTATTGCACTCCTCGGATTGATCGGCTGTTCGAGTCGTCCAAACGTGTTCACCGAATCGCTTGACGAGCGTTTGCGGCGGCTCAACGAAGAGCGGACCCGACTCGAGACCACGACCAACCCTGTCGCGCGGACGCGCATCCAGATTCGTATTTCAGACTTGCTGATCAGCTTCGTAGGAGACGCCGTGGACCTGGGCGATGTGGAACTCATCGACGAACGTGTCCGTGAGTACACAGAGACCATTGTTGACGCGAGAGACACGATGGTGAATTCCGGGCGGAACGCTGTAAACGATGCCAGCGGTTACAGGGAACTGGAAATAGCGTTACGACAACACATCCGACAGGTCGGCGACATCGGTGCACAGCTGAACTTTGAGCGCAGACAGGTTCTGGATCAGCTCATCATCCAGATATCCGATATACGTGAAGAAATGCTCGACATGCTTTTCCCGGAACAAGATGCGATTTAGTAAGGCGGCCGGACTCATCGTCCTCCTGCTCAGCTTGTCCCCTGCCACAGGGGCCTTTGCACAGGACTATTTCACCGACCTTGAAATAGACGAGATTCGTGGAGCACAGGAAATTGACAAACGTGTCGGCATCCTCCTTCAGATCGGCCAGGTCCGGCTAGCACAATTGGGACTGGTAGAACTGGAAGAGGAGGTCCAGAGCACGACCGGAACCAGCCGTATCACTCGAGCCATCGTACGTGTTCTGAGTCGCGGCACTGCCGATGAGTTGGACAAGGCCGAAGAGGAGCTGGAAGTTTTCGACAGCGATCTCTCCCAATTCGATAGGACAGAGCTGCTTCGAGGCTATTTTCAGGCGCTGGAAGAAACGATGGACAACATCGACGACGCCTACGAGCAGAATCGGGGCGACCTCCGGGAGCCTCTCGACTCGCTGAAGAATTTTACGGAGCAGTCGATTCCGCTGCTCCGGGAGTTTGAAGTGGAAAACGAATCGGAAGAGATCGCCCTTGAGGATGCCATCGCACAGGCCGAACTGGCCCTGGAAGGCGCAGAGGCCGCCATCGAGATAATTCCGAAAACCGAAAGAGACCGGTGACCGAGCTTGAGTGCGCCGTCCGAAAAATCCACCACGAACTGAAACCACGCACGGCCCTGCCTACAATCGAAACAGAGTTTTTCCCATCCGTTGGAGCCAACCATTCGGCGACGCTTGAAGAGGGTGTCCTCCGGGTACGGGTCAGCGATCTGTTTGCCGACGCCCCCCTCGAAATCCTCGAGACGGTCGCAATTATTCTGCTGTCGAAGCTTTACCGGAAGAAGATTGATGCCGAGCGCCAGAAGGACTACCGTCGATATACGATGAGCCACCGCATGTTGGAGCGTAGCCGTCGCTTTCGTTCTGAAAGAGGCCGGCCCACCCCGACAACCTCCCCTCAGGGGCGGTGCTACGACCTCGACACTCTCTTTGACGCAATCAATGTCAGCTGCTTCGACGGTACGCTCCCGAAACCCCAACTCTCATGGACACGGAGAAAAGCCCGGTCCACTCTGGGCCGCTACGACTTCGAACAGGACGTAATATTCGTCAGCCGGTATCTCGATTCCGACACAATCCCCTCACACGTCATCGAGTACATTCTGTTCCACGAAATGCTCCATGTGAAGCACGGCACCGAAATCAAAGGTCTCCGGGAGATCGTTCATACGCCGGCCTTCCGCCGAGAAGAGAAACTGTTCACACACTACCAGGCTGCCAGTGACTGGCTGGCGAGCCACTAAAGAAGACTGACGAAAAGACCCGCGGCCAAAGCCTCTTTCCCCGTGTTTTGCAGCTTTCCACAGAACTTGTGGAAAAGTCTGTGCAAAAACCTGTGCCGTCTATCGCTAAGCGTGCCTAAAACTATAGTTTATAGCGTTTTGCACCTTTTCCTGTCACCAGGGCAACTGTTGAAAAAACGGCAATTTTTTCAAATAAAAGGAAAAATCTGCATCAGGAATTCAAGTCTCACCGCGAAGGCGCAAAGACACAAAGGGAGGAGGAAGAAAATAGATTGCCTTCGCCCATTCGACCGGAAGCGCCAGGATGAGCGACGCCGCTGTTGGGAATCCCTTAGATTCAATCCCAATCGATCTTATCCGGCCTATGGCTCCTTCCCCCTTTGCGTCTTTGCGCCTTTGCGGTTAACGCTTCCTTTCCCTTTCGGGATCGCTTCCAGTATCCGGCCTTTCAGTTCCGCAATGCCTTCTCCCACAAGCGCAGAAATTGCGATGTCGTGAGATCCAAGCTCAGGTTTGTGATCAATGTTGTCACACTTGTTATAGACGCGAATCTGGGGATGCGTTTCACACGCCAGGTCCGTGAGAACCTCATCGACCGCTCGGATCTTGTCCGGATGATCCGGATCGGAGGCGTCGATGACGTGCAGGATCAGGTCTGATGCGGTCACTTCTTCCAGAGTGGCACGAAAGGCCGTTACCAGCTGGTGGGGCAGCTTCCTAATGAAACCTACGGTATCGGAAACCAGAACCTCGGTTCCGGCCCCTAGCCGAATCCGTCGAACGATGGGGTCCAGGGTTGCGAAGACCTGATTCGAAACAAGCGTGTCCTGACCCGACAGCCTTTCAAATAGAGTCGACTTACCGGCATTGGTATATCCAACCAGCGAAACGGTCGGCATATGGCTTCTCTTTCGCTGGGAACGGTGCAACTGGCGGTGTTTACGAACCTGCTCGATATCCCGGCTCAACTTGGACATCCGGCTCCGGAGGCGGCGGCGATCCACTTCGAGCTGGGTTTCGCCTGGCCCCCGCGTCCCGATACCTCCACCCAGCCTCGACAACAATTCGCCACGACCTGCCAGATGCGAGATGCGATAGCTCAGCTGAGCCAGTTCCACCTGGAGCTTGCCTTCCCGAGTCTGAGCGCGGCGGGAGAATATGTCCAGGATCAACCCGGTCCTGTCGATTACTTTCGTCTCGAGGAGACGCTCCAGGTTACGAACCTGGCTGGCGCTGAGTTCCTCGTCGAAAACAACCAGGTCGGCCTGTACCAGCAGGACTTCATCACGGACTTCAGCCGCTTTGCCTTTACCGACGAAGTACCGAGCGTCGGGCTGGTCCCGGTGCTGGACGAACTCGGCCACAACGCGGCCACCCGCGGCTGTAGTAAGTTCCCGGAGCTCGTCGAGGGACTCCAGTCCGACCAGAATCGCGGTTTCGCTCATAGGGGACGGACACTCCTCGCTACATCTTCACCTGAAGACGGGGTTAGGGGACGGACACTTCCCCCTACAGCTTCACCTGAAGACGACGTGTCGATTGAAGTTGTCCGTCCCCTCTCACGGCGTCTCTTGCGGTGGAGGAGGCGGTGGAGGGGGCTCTCTCCGAGGTCCCTGAGAACGCGGAGGCGAAGACCCCGGCCGGGAAGTCGTGACCGTCGAGATCGCGTGTTTGAAAATCAGCTGGTCCTGGTGATTCGCCTCCAGGATGACCGAGAACTTGTCGAAGCCCCGCAGCCGCCCCATGAGCTTCACACCGCTCATCAGAAAGATCGTCACGGGTATCTTTTCGCGACGCACGGTGTTGAGATAAACATCCTGGACATTTTGAGTTTTGTTTTCCATAAGGGAACCCCCCTAAAAAGTTGATCTGAAAAATCCGGAGATCGCGTCCTAATTCCCAAGCGATGGCTCGTTCAATTGCCTGGTCGTGAGAGACCCAGGAATCTGTCCGGAATTTCCAAATGCATGGTCAATATACCGATGGATTCGTTCTTTCATATCGTCTTCATTCCCGAATCCATCGAACCAGGTAACCGAATGTTGCTTCTTAAACCACGTCAGCTGGCGTTTCGCATACCGACGCGTCTCACGTCCAGTTAACATTATCGCCTCATCGAGTCCAATAGCGCCATCAATGTATTCCAAAACCTGACGATATCCGATCGCTCGGAACGCGTTCGCCTCTGGCGCCACTCCACTCTCAAGAATCCGCTTAACTTCTTCAACCAGGCCAACTTTCCACATCCGCCGGACGCGTTCTTCTATCCGTTCATATAGGGCGGCGCGCGGTGGATCGAGACCGACGACACTGAAAGCGAAACCCTGGATAGGCCGCCGGGGCGCTCTATCCAAATGGGATGAAAGCTTCCGCCCCGTCGTGAGACGGACTTCAAGAGCGCGAATCACTTTCGGAAGATCCCGCGGTGCGATGCGCAGAGCCGTGGGAGGGTCCAGCCGTTCGAGCAGCGAATGGAGATACTCCCGCCCCTTTTCTCGAGCAATTACCTCCATGCGGTCACGCCAGTAGGTGGATCGCTGCGGTCCGTCAAAAAGTCCCTCCATGACGGCCCTCAGATAGAGCCCCGTCCCCCCCACCAGTATCGGTAACTTGTTTCGCTTGCGAATGTCATCGAGGACCTCGCGGGCACGCCATTGGTATTCGCCGGCACTGAAACCCTCATCCGGTTCGAGGATATCGATCAGATGGTGAGGAACCCGACACTGCTCATCTTCCGAGGGCTTGGCCGTACCGATATCCAGATGGCGAAAGATCTGGAGGGAATCGTAATTGACAATCTCACCATCGAAGCCCTCGGCGAGGTACAGGGCGAGATCAGACTTTCCACTGGCGGTCGGACCCGCGATCGCTATCGCAGGATACATGCGAGTGTTCCGACTTAAAACTGCATTACTCGATAGATTTGCCATCTTCCGAACCGAAGCGATCATTTTATTCCACCGACGCCTCGGCTCCGCCTCGTTGTCCACCCGCACCGTCGGACCGGTGCGGGTTGTTTTGGGAACTGCTTCAATTTTCCATCGATGCCTATTGGCCTCGCCATCAGGATGATGGCGAGGGTCGCCGGTCGTTCAGACAGGATGTCTGATCGAACGACCGAGCGAAATCTTATGTCGCAAACTTCTGATTCGCGACACTCTTAATAGACCCTTTCTATCTCAATTCCCCGGTAGTAGGTCTTCAGAATTTCTTCGGCAGAAGCACCGTCGATCGCCATGCCATAGGCCCCTACCTGACACAGACCGACACCATGTCCCCAACCGCCTCCAAAGAAGCTCATTCCCAACAGCTCGCGATCGGCATTGCGTTCTTCGTCGATGTACACAAGGCTGTCGCGCAGACTGAAAAGTGTTCGCAGGCGGGAGCCTTCGATAACGCGCTCCCCATCCGTCCCTCGCACTTCGACCCGCAGGGCCCGGTTCGAGGGCCCCCGGGAAAGGATGACGATGTCATCCAGGTTCCCGATGTTGAGCGCACGGATTGCCTGATCCAGTTCTTCGCTGCTCCGATGAGTCTGCCAGTTGGCCAGGGGCGAGTAACGATCCGCTGCCGGACTCATCGGGCCGGAACGGTACACGAGTGCTTCGATCCGGTCGTCTATGATGCGCAGTTCCATGCTTTCACCGCCCAACCAAACCCCCTGATCCACAGGGATTCTCTCATCGCCAATTCTTCTGAAAACGGCCGCGTCGGGGGCCAGACTCAGTTGGCGGATTTCGGCACCGATGCGAGTTTCGAAAACTTCCCCATCCCAGTGGATCAACCGGGCATCCTGCCATTCGAATACGTTCTTTCTCAGCAGCAGCCGGAGAAGGACATCCTGCATCCGGTTCTCATCCGTCGTCGACAACACACCTTGTTCCTGCAGAAACAGGAGATCGGATTCGGCGGGTACGGTTGGAAAGAATTGGCTTTTGATGAATGACGCCAGCTCCTCCGCGCTCGTGCCGGAAGGAGAATCCACATTGGTGATCCCCAGGAACCGGCCTGCAGAGGCAAAGTCATCCACTCCGGCGATACCCAGCAAGCCCTCTTCCCAGTTTCTGTAAACAGTCGTCGACTCGAACGGTTGAGGGTCGGGATGTTCGTAGTGGCAGATCGTCGATACGAGATAGGGCACGGCCTCGCCAAAAACGTTTTCCGCGTCCTCGGTCCGGCCACCGCAGGTCGAGCTGTACAGCGCGTTGATCGGCTCTCCCTCGTAAGTCGCAATCTGGCCCCGCGTTTCTTCGATCGCCTGAGTGGCGAGAGGATGCTCGGTGTCGAGTCCTCCATAGACCTGGCAGAAATCCGTGTCACAGATATCGAATCCCTCGTCTTCGAATTGTCCAAGATTTCGGACGATGTAGGTTCTTGCCGCCACGGACTGAGCTTTCAGGGCCTCAAGCTCAGGAAAGGTATTCGGACCGAGTTCGTTGGGGACCACGCCCAGCAAATACGCCTCCAGGGGTAATTCATTGACGAGCGTCAGCGACCCGCGAGAAGTGCCCCGAACCTCAAGACCACCGCGATAGGCACTACCGTCGACTCGGAGGGGGGCGTCACCGGGTTCGACACGGATCGCAGTCGAGGGGTCCATAGGCCGCAGGAATACGCGCTCGTCGTCGGTTTCGACCCCGATACGCGTTTCCAGGTCGTCTCTGTTGAACGGGCCCTCACCCTGAGCAAGGGCAATCACGATCAAAAATTCCGCCCGCCGTGTGGAGATCCCCTCGATCACAAAGGGAGCACTTGAACTCAGTGTGAATCCCTCAACGTTGCGCTCAATGCCGATCCGTACGGTTGGCTCCGCAGGTAGCGAGACCTGCGACAACAGCACAAACCCTAACAACAACCGCAACCGGCCCAATCCCCCGATGCCTCTAACTTTCAACATTTTCATTTTTTCACCGCAAAGGCGCAAAGACGCAAAGAATAAGAACAGCTAGGCTGTGTACGTTTCAACGAAATACACTTCAGTGCGGTCCCAACAAAATTATTGCTAACCCAATAACCTCTGTCCGAGCTAGACGTACGCAGCCTAGTTCGATCTTTTCTTCCTTTGCGTCTTTGCGGTAAATCTTCCCGTCCATTAACTCATGTTGTAGAGGAACGTGAACTGCAACACGATCTGATTGTCGTCAAAATCGTCGGGTAAGCGCGGAAATGGATTCGAGGCTGTAATCGCTGCCGTCGCGGCGCGGTCCAGAGACAGCGTTCCCGAATCCGCCACAAGTCGCAAATCCGTCACATCACCGTTCTCGGTGATCGTGAAGATCAATACGACCCGTCCCCGGTTTTGCCTCAACCGCGCGGCCTCCGGGATCAACGAATACCAGTTCACTCGCACCCGATTGACAACCTGATTCATGTACGGCCCGAAGTCGTAGCCGCGCGTGTCCGACAAGATGGTCGGATCTTCGGTCGTAAAATCGGGAATTTCAGGGACACCCTGTTGTGCTCTGGGACGGCGGCCATCGGCAGCCACGCGCCGTTCCTCGGCCAGGTTCTCTTCAACAATGCTCTCAGCGCGCTCCCTGAGATTAGGCAACAGGAGCGCATTGGGGTTCGTGTTTTCGGTGAGTTCAGTCAGGTCCTCTCCAGAGGCAATATCGGGCTCTCCGGCCTCAGCCTCCGCCAGAGCCTCCTCGATCTCCAAATCCCCGAATTCCCCCTCTTCAGCGGTCTCGCCCGCATCCGGATCGGTTTCAGCGATCACCAGATTGTCCGGACGGTCCGGGGCTGGAGGCGTCAACTCCGCTTCAGGCACTGCATCTGGACGCGCCCCTTCAGTAATCACGTCGTCGGGACCGATGATTGGAGGCGGCGGTATAGGGACTTCCGGCTGTTCTTCCGATTCCTCGGGCGGCGGGGGTGGCGGTGGGGGTGCGGCTTCCAGCACGGACGGGGCTTCGATTTCGGGTACGGGCTCAAGCTCCGCAACCTGGGGCGGCTCCTCCGGTGCCACGATGTCTTCGGGCGCCAGGATGAGGTCGTACTGTTCGAAGCGGTCGCGGTCAAACTCCTGGCCCGCGATACGGATGATGCGCAGCGGTGTGCTCCTCAAGAACTCAGGGTTGAAGAACACAAACAGAAACAGCAGCGCATGCACACCGATCGACAGACTCACACTTCGCCGCCGATCGAACCCGAATTCGGGTTTGTTCGTCAGCTGAAATTGGAGTTCATGTTTCAATTTCGCACGGCCGCCTCGGTTCGGGACCAGTGTGCCTGGATTTTATCAAGGACAGACATAGCCACGTCCAGCGCTTTCACTCCGTCGTCGCCACTGACACGCGGGGGTTGCCTGTCTCGAACTGACGAAGCAAACGCCGCTAACTGCAGCTTGAGCGGTTCGGCCACCTCCGGTTCGAGCTTCTTCTCACTGATACGTCCGCCGTCTAAAGAAAGGACGGAGCCTGTCTGAGACGCATAATCGAGGGAAACATAGTCATGTGGCTGAAAAAAACGCAGCTTGCGGACCGAATCCGTGCTGACCCTGCTTGCCGTCATGTTGGCGACACAGCCGTCCTCGAATTCCAAGCGAACGTTCGCGATGTCGGCTTTGTCGGACAGAACCGGAATGCCAACGGCACGGATCTCGGACACCGGAGACTCGACGAGCGCCAACACGATGTCGATGTCGTGAATCATCAGGTCGAGAACGACATCAACATCGAGGCTCCTCATGGAAAACTTGTTCAAACGATGGACTTCGAAAAACTGCGGCCGGGTCGCCACCTTGGAGGCGGCTTCGACAACGGGATTGAAACGTTCCACATGGCCGACCTGAAGAATACAACCCTTCTCATCCGCGATCCGAGTCATCGCCCGTGCCTGATCCCCGTCCCCCGCGATCGGTTTCTCGACCAACACGTCCAGACCACGCTCCAGACAATCAATCCCGATTGATGCATGCAGTTGGGTGGGTACCGCGATACTGACGGCATCGACCTGTGACAACATATCTGTGTAATCGACAAAGGCCCGGGCTCCATACTGGGACCCAATCGATTCAGCTCGGTCGGCAAGCACGTCCGCCACACCCACCAATTCGACATCGTCCAACTCAGAGTAAATCCGGGCGTGATGCTTACCCAGATGCCCAACCCCGATTACGCCAACCTTTAACATATTCAAACCACTACAAAGAGTTTTTCACCGCAAAGACGCAAAGGCGCAAAGGAAAATGAAGAGATCCACTGTGTAAAATTCCTCGAAATGAACCTGCCATGGGTTCCCAACAACTGTGTTGCTAACCCAACTGTTTCTGGCCGAGCTAGACGTAGGCAATCTAGTTTCGTCTTTTCTTTCTTTGCGTCTTTGCGCCTTTGCGGTAAAAACATCCGCTTACTCCACCGCCACGATGGTGATGTTGTTTTCGTCGGCGGTGCGGATCAGATCGTCGCGATCGATCATCAGCGTCTTGCGGGCTTCTATGGCCAGGGCTGTGACCTTTGATTCCACCATGATTGTCAGCGTGCCGGGTCCCACAACAGGTACGTCGAAACGCAGGTCCTGGTTGGGCTTCGCCAACTTCACTACGGCCAACCCCTGCCCGTTGACCAGCGAGGCCGCGCGTCGAATAACGGCGTCGGTGCCCTCCATAGCCTCCAGGGCCACGCACGCGCCATCGCACACAACGACGGACTGCCCGAGATCAAGCCGCCCCAACTCCCGGGCAACACGAAAGCCATAATCCAGATTCTGTTGCTCGTCTCCGGAAGGGGCTCTCGCCGTCAATACCCCGGCGTCCGGCAATAAGGGCTCCAGAAATGCCGTTGAATCCATAAGCTCGATGCCCTCGTCCGCCAGAACACGCGCCACTCCCCCTATCAGGGAGTCCGTCGATTTCGTCGCCAACCCAGCCAACAGCTGGATCATTTTCAGATCGGGAACAATGCCACTGAAAATCTGCTTGTGCTTTACCTGACCGGCCATCACCGCGCGGCTCACGCCTTCAGACTTAAAGGTCTTGATCAACTTACCCAACTGCCCAAGCGACATCCAATGAACGATTTGAGCCTTCTCTTCGATCTCCGGAAACGTCTCTTCCTTGATCGCTGCAACCACCATGGCGATGCCCTGACTGCGTGCCGCCTCCAGGACAAGGAAGGGGAAGCGGCCGTTCCCCGCAATGAGCCCGACCTTACTTGACGATCCCACGGTCCGACTTCTCGATGAAATCAATGACGATCTGCGCTTCAGCAGAATCAAGCTCGCGACCGATGGCCTCGACTGCCTGCGTGGTGTTCAACTTCGATTGCAGCAGCAGGCGGAAAGCTTTCTTGATGCTCCCGATTTGGTCGGGCAAAAAGCCCTTCCGCTCAAGACCGATGGTGTTCACGCCGAACGCCTTGGTGTTTCTAGAGCTGACAGATTTCGAGAACGGCAGGACGTCCTTGGTAATGACGGAATACCCTCCCACGTACGCATGAAATCCAACGCGACAGTACTGATGGACGCCAGAAAAGGCTCCGATCGTGGCATGATCCTCTATCGTGACGTGTCCGGCGAGCGTCGCCGCGTTTGCCAGGATGATGTCGTTGCCCAAGAGACAATCGTGAGCAACATGGGCGTACACCATCAGAAAATTTCTATCGCCGATTCGGGTTTCTCCGCCGCCACCCGCAGTTCCTCGATGAAGATTGACGTATTCCCGGAAAATGTTGTCGTTCCCGATGGTCAAAGTCGTTTCTTCGCCACCGTGTTTGAGATCCTGAGGTTCGAGGCCGATCGTGGCGAACGGGTAAAACCTGTTGTTGGCGCCGATTTCGGTCGGGCCCTCGACAACAACGTGGGAGTCGAAGCGGCAACCGGGTCCGATCCTGACGCCGCCGCCAATCGTCGAAAAGGGTCCGATGTACACGTCGGCGGCGATGACCGCGTCGGGGCTGACAACGGCACTGGAATGGATGTCGGGAGCTCTCTCTTGGAGGGGTCTGCTCTTCACGGCTGCTTCCCGACCGATGACAGCAACGTGGCTTCGGCCGCCAGCTCATCCCCGACATGAACCTGACCTCGCATCTTCCATATCGTGGCTCTTCTCCGGATGATTTCGCCCGAGATGCGCAGTTGGTCCCCTGGAACGATGGGGCGGCGAAACTTGGCTCCATCGATACCCATGAAGTAGACCAGGGAGTTTTCTATATCGGATTCTTCGAGCAGACCCAGAATTGCACCGACCTGGGCCATGCATTCAATGGTGAGAACTCCGGGCATGACCGGAGCGGTAGGAAAATGGCCGACAAAAAAGGGTTCGTTGATCGTGACGTTTTTGAGCGCCACGATGCGACGCCCCCGCTCGACCTCCACAACCCGATCAACCATCAGGAAAGGGTAGCGGTGCGGAAGGATCCGCATTATTTCGGCGATTCGCAGCTCCAAAGTTTCTCCTGACGCCCCCTCGCCTGTCTCAGTCCATCCGGCGTTCGGGTTCTGGGTATGGACAAATCGCTGGCTCTGCCCAACCCCAGCCTGCAAGGCCAGCCACCCCGCAGCTAAAACCTTTCCTACGGTTGGGGCTCGGGAGTCACCGCCGGTGTCAGTGGAGGCGCCTCGGTGGTTTCTTCAGATGCCGCATCCATGCGTCGAATGATCTCGTTGGTGATGTCGATCGATGGAGCGGCGTAGATCAACCCTGTCTGCTCTGCGGAGATATTGAAGATCAGCGTGTACTGCTGCTCATCCGCGTAGGCCTGAAAAACCGTCTGAGCCCTTTCGAATATCGGCAGCAACAGTTCATCGTTTTGAGCCTGCATTTCCAGTTGGGCGTCTTCCGAGGCGCGGGTGAGCCGTGTTTGCGTGTTCTGGATGTCACGATTGAGCCCGGCCAAAGCCGCCGCGGAAAGGACCCGCTCCTGAGTCGCCAACCGACCCTGCATCTCCTCCAGGCTCGCCTGCTGCACCTCCAGGTTCGCAGCCAATGAATTGTAATGCTGCTCCAGCTCTACACCGGCGGCACGGCCCTCTATGCTTTCGGCGACAACTCTGTCAAAGTTGATGACTGCGACTCTCTGCGCAAGAAGTGATGCCGGAGTCAACAGCGTCACTAGCAATACCAGCTTCAAGTACTTCATCTTTCCTCCCACAAGTTCCTCCAATCTAAAATGTCTTGCCAACGGTAAATTTGAACCCCTTCTCCTGCTCCCTGAGAAAGAATTGCTGGCCGGAGTTGGGCGTCGTTATGGTCCGGTCAAGTCTCAAGGCATTGTAAAAATAAATCAGACGGAACGGCGCATTAATCACCGGCATCAAGACCTGCAGCTCGGCCCCGGTGCTGACTCTGAGCCCGGAGTTCGTGCCCGGAATGAACTGGACATCGTCTATACGAATGGATCCGTCGGGTTGAACAACCTCACGCTGCAACTGACTCGTATTAATTGCCCAGCTGTTTCCGATGTCGAGAAACGGCGCGAGAGTCAGCACTTGCCCTGCGATGGGAATGCGATACTCGATGTTGGCGACCGCCGTCGTATCGCCGCCCACATACGCAATGTCGTCGATCACGATCGGCTGACCCGTGAAATCATCAACCGATTCACGTGTAACGAACGCCATCGGGCTGATCGAGCGAAACTCGAAGCCACGCACATCGAAGTCCCCACCCATGAAATAGCGCTGGTAAAACGGAGTTCCCGTACCGGAGAAACCTCTGATGTGCCCGACCTGCAATCGAAACGCCAGCGTATTCCGGAAATTGTTCATGGGCTTATAGAACTGGTACTCGAAAAACGGCTGGATATAGTTCGTGTTGCCGCCGAGGAAGCTGCCTGTGAAATTAAAACTCAAGCTGACGCTCTGGCCACTCTGCGGACGGTTGGGGTTGGATACGGTGTTATACCTGTACGTCGAAATTATGGAACGCGTTTTAAAATCGCTGAAACTGCCGCCGGTCTGGACGAAGCTTCCACGTTCCGATTGGCGTACGTTGTCAAAAAAGGCCGACGTCGCCGGGTTGATCGCGTCGCTTGATGAATTGTCAAACTGAAAGGTCAGACCCAGGCGATGGAACACTCGCAAGGGATAGCTGGTAAAAACGTTGAAGCCTTGCCGGCTCTGTTCGTAATTGAGGCGGTTCTCGAAACCCAGACCGGTTGGCAGGTCGTCGGGATTGAGACCGAAAATGTCACGTGCCTGGTCAAACCGGTACTCGCTCTTGAAGATGGTAAAACCCGCCGAGATCGGCCGGTCCATCAGATATGGTTCTGTGAAGCTGAAGGAGAAGTTGGTCTGTCGGGTTCCACCCTGGGCCGTTACGGCCAGGGTCTCGCCAAACCCCAGAAAGTTGTTCGTTGAATAGTCGATACCCAGAAAGCTCCCGCCAATGCCACTGACGCCACCGCTGAACCCGATTGTGTTTCCCCCGCGCTCTTCAACGTTCAGCGTGATGTCGACTTCCGCTTCGGTAGGGTTCGGCCGGATGTCGGCCGCATCCGCGGTAATTTCCTCGAAGTAGCCCAGCTGGTTGAGCCGAAGCAGGCTCATATCCCAGAGCTGGGAGCTGAAAATCTTACCCTCTTCCAACATCACTTCCCGGCGTATGACCTTGTCGCGGGTGCTGGTGTTTCCGCGAAAGTTAATTCGGTTGACGAAGAACTGTCTATCCTCATCGACATTGATGGTCAGGTCCACGATCCTGGCTTCATCGTCGAAATCATAGTTAGGCACCGGAGTGAAATTTACGTACCCGAAGTTTCCGTACAACTTTCCGAGGTCTTCAAACCCTTCCCTCAGCCGCGTCTCGTTAAACACCTCGCCTGAATTGAGGCGCAAAAAACTGAGCAGTTGCTCTTCGGTAAACTGCTCGTTACCGGTAACGTTTATGTCACGCAATCGATACTGGTCGTTTTCTTCAACCCGAATCTTAATAAAGAAACGGTCGACTTCCTTTTTCCAGAACGGAAGAGGAATTCCCCACGGGAACGAGGGTTTGATAAACGGGAGCGTCCGGCTGATTTTATGGGGACGAATCTCGACTTCCGGATCCAGGACAATGGCCCGAACGTAACCGTTCTCGCGAAATAGCATCTGGATGCGCGTAATGTCGTCGTTCATTTTCAGCGGGTGGTAGACGTCCTGGCTGCGGAACGAAGCAATCGGACCCGCTTCCTTGAGCAATTCCATCGCGCCTTTAATCTCGCCGTCGGAAAAGGCTACGTTGCCGAGGATTTCAATTTCCTCGATCTTGATCTTTGGTCCTTCATCGATCACGAAGGCCACACCGATGGCATTGGGAGGAATCTCGTAGGTTTCGACTTCGACTGTCGCGTTCTGGCGGCCCTGTTCGGCCAGTAGGGACAACAGAACTGCTTTGGCCCGCTGAATCCGTGTCTCGTCGTATGGGATCTCTACGCTCAGACCCACCCCGGCGTCACGCAATCGTTCCAGAATGGACGACAGCGTAACCGAATCGTTTCCCTCGTAGTCGATGGCGCGGATGATGGGCTTCTCCGCGACTTCGAAAATCACGATCTTGCCGTTCTCGCCATCCTCTTCATCGACACGGATATCCTGGAAATATCCCAGGCCGTACAGGACTCGAATGTCCCTCTGAATCACTCCCAATTGGACCAGCTCGCCGGGACGAGTCTGGAGATTGTATCGGATCGTTTCAGACGGAATCCTGCGGTTGCCCCGGACCTCGACGGCCTCGATTACATCCGGGACCGGCACCTCAAGGTCCTGGGGTTGAACGCCGTTGAGAAAAACCGCTAAAAAGACGGCGACAAGCTTCATTATCTTCCTCCAAGCGACAAACGACAGAATCGTGTCAAATTGTACTACGACAACAGGTTAAAACCAATGGACAGTGCGGCATAACGCTTTCAGAGCCAGCCGGGCGCCGTCAGGTGATGCGCGAGCTTGCCAAAAGCCCCCGGAAACGCAATCCCGGCTCGGACACATCTCTCCAGCGGGGGCCAGACGCACGTGTCCTCAGACAGTTTTCACTTAGACTTTGGGGAAAGCGTTTCGGTGTAAAGAAGAAGTAAGAATCCGGAATTTCCGGGAACAGAGGGCCGGATTCCCTGAATCGGGAGTCGGTTCAGAATTTCCTATATCGTCAATGGTACGCCCACTTCCTCATGATCTTTGGACCGATACCAGAGTTTTTCACCATCCCGATACACTTCAACCTGGGCAATACCCTCAAGGTTGCCCTGTATCAAAGCTTCCGACAACGGGTCCTCGATGTAGCGCTGAATGGCTCGACGTAAGGGCCGCGCTCCATAATTCCGATCGTGGCACACTTTATCCAGTATCCACAGCTTGGCCTCTTCCGTCAGACTCACTTCCAGGTGCTTGTGCTCAAGGTAAGTGTTCAGCTGGTCGATCATCAGTTCAACGATACGTTCCAGGTCGTTGTCGGTAAGCGAGTTGAAGATGATAATTTCGTCGAGCCGATTGATGAATTCGGGATTGAACAGCCGTTTCACTTCGACCATCACCGCTTCTTCCATCTTGGCCTCGGTGGCCTCCTCGCTCGGGGCCTGGAAGCCCAGGCTCGTGTGCTTGCTCAGGAAACGCGCACCGATATTGGAAGTCATGGTGATGATGGTGTTCTTGAAGTCTATCGTGTTGCCCAAGCCGTCAGTCAACTGGCCGTCTTCGAACACCTGCAACAGTATGTTGTAGACATCGGGATGGGCTTTCTCGATTTCATCAAGCAGGATCACCGAATATGGATTTCGCTTCACACGTTCGGTGAGTTGGCCACCCTCCTCGTAACCGACATACCCTGGGGGGGAACCAATCAGTTTCGACACCGAGTGCTTCTCCATGAATTCGGACATGTCGAATCGAATCAGGGCTTTCTCGCTGCCAAAGAGGAACTGGGCCAGCGCTCGCGCCATCTCGGTCTTACCCACACCCGTCGGCCCCAGGAACAGGAACGATCCTGCCGGCCGGTTCGGGGACTTTAAGCCTGCCCGGGAGCGGCGGATGGCACGTGCCAAGGCATCGATCGCCTTGTCCTGGCTGACGACCCTCCGATGCAGCTCTTCCTCGATTCGGGTGAGGCGAAGCATCTCTTCTTCCTTGATCGATGTCACCGGGACACCGGTCCACTTGGATACGACTTCTTCAATATCGGCCCGTGTGACGACTCCCATCGTGGCGGTTTCGCTGATGTTGAATTTTTCGCGAATGCCCTGGAGATTGTCCCGCTCTACCTGCTCCTGACTCTTGTAGTGCTCGGCTTTCTCGAATTCCTTGCTTGAAATGGCGCTTTCCATCCGGGCCACGATGAACTTGATCCGGCGCTGGATATCGGTCATTTCAGACGGCAGTGTCGCCTGCCGTAGCTTGACCCGCGCACCGGCCTCATCGAGCAGGTCGATGGCCTTGTCGGGCAGGAAACGGTCAGGAATATATCGACTGGACAGGTGCACGGCCGCTTCGATCCCTTCTTCCGTGTAGCTGACCATGTGGAACTTCTCGTAACGCGACTTCACACCGTGCAGGATGCGGACGGTTTCCTCCTCGGGGGGCGCCCCGACCTTAATCGACTGGAAACGCCGCTCGAGAGAGCGGTCCTTCTCGATGGACTTTCGAAATTCGGCGGGTGTGGTCGCACCGATACACTGGATCTCGCCACGCGACAGTGCCGGTTTTAGAATATTAGCCGCATCCAACGAGCCTTCGGCAGACCCCGCACCAACCAGCGTATGCAACTCGTCAATAAAGACAATCGTGTTGGGGTTGTCCACCAACTCCTTCATGATGGTCTTCAATCGCTCCTCGAACTGACCTCTGTACTTTGTTCCCGCAACGATCAACGAAAGGTCGAGTACGAGGATCCGCTTGTCGGCGAGGAAGGTCGGCATTTCTCCGTCGACGATTTGTTGTGCCAGTCCTTCAACGATGGCCGTCTTACCGACACCGGGATCACCAATCAGGACGGGGTTGTTCTTGGTTCTCCGGCAGAGGATCTGGACGACACGATCGATTTCGTTACCCCGGCCAACCAATGGATCGAGTAACCCATCTACTGCCGCCTGAGTCAGGTCCCGCGAAAACTCCGACAGGAGAGGTGTTTCCTTTGGCTTGACCAGAGTTTGCCTATCCACGACCGAACGGGCCAACTCCTCGCGAATGGCATTCAGACGCAGGCCGCGCTCGTGCAGGATTTCCCCCGCCACACACTTTTCTTCCCGCAGGATGCCGAGCAAGAGATGCTCGGTTCCGATGTGACGGTGATTCAAACGCTCGGCCTCTTCGGCCGCGTACGCCAGTATCCGCTTGCACTCGTTGGACAGGGGCAAATCAATGGACGTCGATACCTTCTCGCGTATCGTCGTCCGTCCTTCAATTTCTTTGCGGATGCTTTCGATGGAAGACTGGTTGCGCAGGAAACGGTTGGTAAGATTCTTGTCCTCCCGAATCAGCCCCAACAACAGGTGTTCGGTTTCTATCGTCGTGCTACCGAACTGGCTGGCTTCATAGCGCGCGAAGAAGATTACGCGACGGGCTCTTTCTGTATATCGTTCGAACATGGTCTCGTCTTCAAGGTGAACCGAATTCCAGAAGGACTTCCGTTCTCAATTATCCAGTCGTTTCTTCCGGTTGTGCAACTCTATCGATTCTAAACGAAGGCCAAATTCAGAACAAGGCCCCGGGAAGGATAACTCTTCCCCCCACACCAACTCTTCCCAATACTCTCTTCCCAATACTCTTCCCTACGCGAGGGGACAGGGCAGTCAGACCCCTTTTTCTGTGGGCTTTTCAGCTTATCTAAAAATTAAGCTGAAAAAGGGGTCAGACGGCCCTGTCCCCAAGGGTTACACCAACTTTCCCCTATCGATCTGCCAGATCTGGTCACACTGTGCCGCAATCGTTTCGTTATGTGTCACGATCACTGAGGTCAACCCACGCTCGGCATGGAGTTTGCGTATCACTTCGAACACTTCGTCTCCCGTCTCGGGATCCAGGTTACCGGTCGGCTCGTCGGCCAGAAGAAGTTCCGCATCTCCGGCCAGGGCACGTGCGATAGCAACTCTCTGCTGCTCCCCTCCGGAAAGCTCCCCGATCTTGTGTTCCCTCCGTGCTCCGAGACCCATTTGGTCAAGCAATTGGCCCCCGCGTGCCATGGCATCGTCCCGGGTCTCTCCCCTCACGATCAACGGCATCGCCGCATTTTCGGTCGCGGTAAATTCGGGCAGAAGGTGATGAAATTGAAAGACAAAGCCCACATGGCGGTTTCGATACTGTGCCAGACGGATTGGATCCAATGAAAAGATGTCTTCCTCCCCGAACAGGACCTGGCCCGAGGTTGGAGAATCCAGGCCACCCAACAAGTGGAGCAACGTGCTCTTACCTGCACCCGAAGGTCCAATTACGGCGATCAGGTCGCCCGAGGCCACACGCAGATTCAGCTCTTCGAAAACGACGATGTCTGAGGCGGGCGTAGGGTATATTTTCGTTAGGTTTACGGCCTCCAGCACTGCGGCAGAGGACGGAGAGCTATTTTCAGATTGTATCTGCACAGCGTAGGATTATGACCCGTGCGACAGTTTGTCTGATCCAAAACGGGCACACGGCGTTCTCACTGGGAAAAAATCGACCAGAACGTGCCCAAAGCTTACTCATACCGGAGAGCCTCCACGGGCTGGAGCTTCGAGGCCGCTCTGGAAGGGTACAGGGTGGCGGCGTAGCTGATCGCGACTGCCGCAACGGCCACGATAGCGGAGTCGGCTGCGCTGGTCTGGAAAGGAACGTATGCGATGGAATAAACGTCCTGGGAGATGCTGACCCACTGGTACCGGTCCGCCATGAAGCTGACGAGATTCCCGATGACGAGGCCCAAACTCGTGCCGACGACACCGATGATCACCCCCTGGGCGATGAAGACCCGCCGGATGTTGTCAGGGGTCGCACCCATAGCCATGAGCACCGCGATGTCGCGGGTTTTCTCCATAACCATCATGACGAGCGTCACCACGATGTTCAACGAAGCCACGAACACGATCAGACCGATCGTGATGAACATGACGATCCTCTCCAACTGCAATGCCTCAAAGATCGCCGAATTTTGAGCTCTCCAATCCGTAAACTCCAGGCCCTCGCCGGCGGCAGCGGCGATTTCGGGACCGAGTACTCCGGATTGATCGATGTCGTCAATCCGGACTTCTATCGAAGAAGCCATGTCGCCGGCCCCCAACAATCGTTGCGCAGCCTCCATCGGAACGTACACATAGCCGGCGTCGAATTCGTAGAGCCCTGAGCGGAACACGCCCGAAACTTCGAACGAACGGGATCGCGGCGCGGGACCGGCCGGAGTGAGTATCGTTTCCGCGCTCAAGGCCCGGACACTGTCCCCGACGAAAGACCCCATCGCCAGTGCCAGCTCTTCGCCGATCAGAATCGAACGGGGCCCAAAATCCTCCGGGCTGCCCTCAATGAGGCTTTCAAACACCTCAGAACGCTTCGCTTCCAGTTCGGGCACGATTCCCTTCATGTACGCAGGGCGGCTCTGAAAACCATTTGTCAGGAGCACCTGCTGGTAGAGAGCGGGCGCTGCAGCGTTAACACCGGCGACCGATTCCGCTCTTCGGGAGATCTCGATATAGTTGGGAATGCCCTCCCGGGTCGGCCGCAACAAGGTGATGTGGGCCTGTGTACCGAGGAGCTTTTCTTCAAGGTCCTGGCGGAAACCCGCGTTGATCGCGAGCGCGATGACCAGAGCAGCGACACCGGCCGTGACGCCGATAACCGAAATGATGGTAATCAGAGACACCACGGCCTGCTTACGCTTGGCCTTCAGATACCTGAAAGCAACGATGAACTCGAACCGCACGAAGGAAATTATGACACGGAAAGCGCCCGACACCGTATGGCACAGCAACTTGAGAGGTTTGATTTCTTTCACCGCAAAGGCGCAAAGACACAAAGAATAAAAAGAGATAGGCTGTCTGGATTTCGGCGGGATGACCCTAGTAGGTTCCCAATGACTATGGTGCTAAGCCAACTGAGTGTGAGCAAAGTAGACTCAACGAAACCCGGTCTTGTCTTTTTTTCCTTTGCGCCTTTGCGGTGGAAAAGTAATCGATGCGATTGTGGCACAATGGAGGTTTGGACTGAGAACGGAAGAAGGAACTGACACTGAATGAATCTTCGTAACATCGCCATCGTCGCACACGTCGACCATGGCAAGACCACGCTCGTCGACGCCATGCTCTGGCAGAGTGGAACGTTTAAGAAGCACCAGACTGTGCAGGACCGCGTCATGGACTCGATGGATCTCGAGCGAGAAAAAGGCATCACGATCATGGCCAAGAACACGGCCATTCGATATGGCGACATCAAGATCAACATCGTCGATACACCCGGACACGCTGACTTCGGAGGTGAAGTGGAACGCACTCTCGGGATGGTCGACGGCATCATGTTGCTTGTTGATGCAGCGGAGGGACCGCTGCCACAGACACGCTTCGTGCTGTCGAAAGCCCTGGATCTGAAGCTGCCCGCCATCGTCGTCGTCAACAAGGTCGACCGCAAGGATGCACGCGCCGCAGAAGTACTCAACGAGATCTACGATCTGTTCATCGATCTCGACGCGACAGAAGGTCAAATCGATTTCCCTGTGGTCTACGCGGTGGCGCGGGAAGGCCAGTGCACTCGCACTCTCGGAGAACCGCTCACAGACCTGCGACCACTCTTCGACACGATCGTCGATCACATCCCCGCCCCAACTGGCGAGCCGGACCGGTCGTTTCAGATGTTGGTCACGACTGTACAGCCGGACGACTACAGGGGACCGCTGGCGATCGGACGCATCGTTACCGGAACAATCCGTAATCGTCAAAAGGTCACCCTCTGCCACCGGGACAGTTCACAGACTCAGGCTGAAGTGACCGAGCTGTTTGTTTACGAGGGCCTGGAACGCGTATCGACCGAGGAGGCCGGCCCGGGCGAAATCGTAGCGGTGGCCGGCATGACGGGAATCGGGCTTGGCGAAAGCCTCGCAGACGGCGAAGATCCTCACCCCCTTGCACCGTTACACGTGGATGAACCGACGATGTCGATGGAATTCTTGATCAACAACTCTCCCTTCAGCGGCAAGGACGGGGCCTACGTGACGTCGCGCCATCTGCGGGAACGCCTGATGAAGGAAGCGAGCAACAATCTTTCGATGCGGGTGGAAACCACCGATTCGCCAGACCGCTTTGAAGTATTCGGCCGGGGCGAGCTGCAACTGGCAATCCTGATCGAACAGATGCGGCGCGGGGGCTACGAGTTCTCGGTCGGAATGCCCCGCGTCATCACCCGGGATATCGAGGGACGCAAACACGAACCTTTCGAGCTGGCCCTGGTCGACACCCCGGAAGAGTATATGGGTGTCATCATGCAGAAGCTCGGGACGCGAAAAGGCGTGATGGGAAAGATGGTCAACCACGGCTCGGGTCGCGTGCGGCTGGAGTTCGACGTCCCCAGCCGGGGACTGATAGGATACCGGACCGAGTTTCTCACCGACACCAAAGGCACCGGCATCCTCACACATATCTTCAACGAGTTCCGACCGTGGGCGGGCGAGATCAAACATCGGGCGACCGGAGCCCTGGTCGCTGACCGGGAGGGCCCCGTCACCGGCTTCGCGGTGATTAATCTGCAGGAGCGCGGTGAGCTCTTCGTCGCACCTACCGATAAAGTCTACCGGGGCATGCTGGTAGGAGAAAACAGCCGGGACGCCGACCTCGACGTCAACATCACCAAGGAAAAGAAGCTGACGAACATGCGGGCGTCGGTCTCAGACACCTACGAGAAAATCGTTCCGCCCCGCCTGATGTCGCTGGAACAGTCCATCGAATTCATCCGCGACGACGAGCTGATCGAGGTCACTCCAAAACACCTCAGGCTCCGCAAACGCCACCTCGACCCCAACGACAGAAAGCAACACGCCGCACGGAATAATTAGCGCTCATTAAAAGACTAAGATTTTTAACACGGAGGTCACGAAGTTGAGATGTCTTCAGAAAAAGAAACTTCGTGTTCCTTCGTTACTCTTCGTGGTCTTCGTGTTAAAAACTCCCCTCTTACTCCGGCCGGAGATGCGGGATGCTCTCCGTGCGTGAGTATATGTGATATATATACATAATGGATCCGGGGGAACTGCTTACCAACTGCACCGGATTTGATTGGGATGAAGGCAATCTGCTCAAAAACTGGGAGAAACATGCAGTCTCAGGCGCCGAATGCGAACAAATTTTCTTCAATCGGCCACTTGTCGCAGAACCAGTCGCCAAACATTCGGGTGGAGAAATACGGTACTACGTCTTGGGCCAGACAGATTCTGGTCGGCCGCTGTTCTTGGTCTTCACGGTTCGTGGCCAATTGATTCGAGTGATTTCGGCTCGCGAGATGAGCCGCAAGGAGCGACGGGAGTACGAGAAACATGGCTAACAAACTGAAGAAGGTTCCTAGACAGCGGAATGAGGATCAGGAGCGGAGCTTTTGGGCAAAGGCGGATTCGACAGGCTATATCGATTGGAGTCGAGCGCGCCCCCTGCTCTTGCCGGGCCTCAAACCGACGCTTAAAACCATTTCAATTCGCTTACCTGAACACATGATTGCTGAATTGAAACTTCTCGCAAACAAGCGGGATGTCCCGTATCAAAGCCTGCTCAAGCTCTACCTGGCGGAACGGATCGACAAGGAGATGAAGCACCTCGGCCCATCGAAACTGAAAGCCTAGCCAGTCCCTGGCTCCGCAAACGCCACCTCGACCCCAACGACAGAAAGCAGCACGCTGCACGAAACGATTAGCCTGATTGGAACAATTGAGCTAGTCCAAATGTTTTTTTCACCGCAAAGGCGCAAAGACGCAAAGGAAGATAAAGACAGGATAGGTTGCCAACGCCGAATTCGACCGGCACCAGTTGGGTTGGCAACACAGTTGTTGGAAACCCACAAAACTGCATGCTGCTCGAATTTAAACAGCCTATGCCTTCTTTTTCTTTGCGCCTTTGCGCCTTCGCGGTGAATTCCTACTCCGGGCGGAGATGGGGAAAGAGTATGACGTCGCGGATGGACTTGGAATCGGTCAACAACATCGTCAAGCGGTCCAGGCCGATGCCTTCCCCGGCGGTGGGGGGCATGCCGTATTCGAGAGCATGGACATAGTCTGCGTCCATGGAGTGCGCTTCGTCGTCGCCCCGCGCCTGCGCTTCCAACTGGGCTTCAAAACGCTTCTTCTGGTCGATCGGGTCGTTCAATTCGGAATAGGCGTTGGCCAACTCCATCCCGGCGATATACAGCTCAAATCGCTCGACCAGGCTCGGATCGTCCTTCTTGGCCTTCGAAAGAGGCGACATCTCGATGGGGTAGTCGTAGACAAACGTGGGTTGGATCAGGTGCTTTTCAGCTACGGCATCGAAAAGCTCGCCGATCAGGCTTCCCAGCCCGAGTTGCGGATTGTAGTTGGCACTCACCTTGTCCAGCAGAGCCTTCACTCGGTCAAGGTCCGATAACTCCGCTTCTTCGATCGCATCGCCCGGAAAATACTTAACGATGGCTTCCTTGACTGTGATCCGTGTCCATTGATTGAAATCCACTCCAACGCCGTCGTAGGTGATCGTCCGGGAACCACAAACTTTGTCCACGACCCCGGTGATCATTTCCTCAGTGAGATCCATCAGGTCGGTGTAGTTGCTGTAGGCCTGGTAGAACTCCAGCATCGTGTATTCGGGATTGTGCTTGAATGATATGCCCTCGTTTCTGAAGTTGCGGTTCAGATCATAGACCCGCGTCAAGCCCCCGACGATGAGACGTTTCAGGTACAGTTCCGGTGCGATCCGCAGGTACAGGGGCATGTCGAGGGCATTGTGGTGAGTCTGGAACGGCCGGGCCAGCGCACCACCGGCGATAGGCTGCAGAATCGGCGTTTCCACTTCAAGATATCCGCGATCATCGAGAAAGCGCCGCAACTCGCGGATGATCACGCTTCTCTTGACAAAAACATCCCGCACATCCTGATTGACGATCAAATCGACATAGCGGCGGCGATAGCGGATTTCGATGTCGGTGAGACCGTGCCATTTTTCAGGCAGAGACCGCAGGCTCTTGGCCAAAAAGGTCAACCCGGACGCCAGGACAGTCAGCTCGCCTGTGCGCGTGCGAAACATCACGCCTTCGGCTCCGATGAAGTCGCCGATATCGAGCAAACGATAGAGTTCGAAATCAAGTTCGGAGAGCTTGTCCTTCCGGGCGTAGACCTGGATCTGTGAGCCGCCTTCGGAAATCGTCAGAAAACCAGCCTTCCCGAAAGGCCGTGCGGCAACGATCCGACCGGAAACCCTTACCGTCGTCGGTTTGGCTTCGAGCGTCTCCGCCGAGTCCGGCTCAAACTGCTCAACCGCCGCCGCAATCGTGTGGGTATAGCGGTAGCTCGTAGGATAGGGATCACACCCCAACGCCTCGATCTTCTGGAGCTTCTCTAAGCGTATTTCTTCAGGTTCGTCCATAAGATTTTTTCACCGCAAAAGCGCAAAGGAAAAGAAAACGTAGCCTGTGAAAGTTCAGGGCAATCAATTCTCATGGGTTCCCAATAACCGTATCGAAAATCCAACTGTTTCTGGTCGATTTAGATGTAGGCAAGGTGTTCAGTCTTTTCTTCCTTGGCGCCTTTGCGCCTTTGCGGTTAGCTCTTCCTCTCTTCTTCGATTTCCTTGTAGATACTGTCGAGCAAGCCGTTGATGAACCGGGGGGATCCCAGGGTGCTGAAACGGCGCGCGATTTCAATCGCCTCATCGATCACGACCGTCGCCGGTGTATCGGGTTCGTGCAACAGCTCCTGGGTGGCCATGCGCAGCAGGTTACGGTCGAGAGTTTCCATCCGCTCCAGACGCCAGTTCTTTGCGTGGCGCTCGATCAATGGATCCAGGGCTTCAAGATGTTCGACGGTGCCGTGTACCAGGCGGTCGGCAAAGGTGCGGACATCGTCTTCTGCTTTGTTCACTTCCCAGAACGTCGCAATCGACGTATCCAGGTTGTCGCGCCGGAGATCCCACTGATACAACATCTGAAGCGCATATTCTCTCGCGGCCCGTCGACTGCCCATAGATCAGAGACCCCGAAGCGACTGCACCATCTCGATGACAGCAATAGCCGCGTCGTAACCGCGGTTCCCGATCCCACCGCCGGCCCGCGCCAGGGCTTGTTCGACGTTATCGGTCGTCAGCACTCCGAAACCGATCGGGATGCCCGAATCCAATGAGACACGTTCCAATCCATGGGTCGCAGCCTGGCTCACGTACTCGAAGTGCGGCGTCTCGCCACGAATAACGCAACCCAGCGCAATGACCCCATCGCAGTTCTTCGCCAATCTCTGCGCGGCCAAGGGTAACTCGAACGCGCCCGGAACGCGGACGACGTCCACCCCATCACGACGGGTTCCGGTCTTTTCGAGCGCACTGAGCGCTCCTTCAAGGAGACGATCCACGATCTCCTGATTGAATCGGCCCGCGACAATCGCGAAGCGATAGCCCTCTGAAGCGAGGTCCTCGATCGGATCCGGTTCTTTTTTACTTCCCTTTGAAGTTGGGGGCACGTTTCTCCAGGAACGCTTCGGTCCCTTCTCGCACGTCTTCGGTCGCAAAGCACATCCCGAACAGAGTCGCTTCAAGGAACTGCCCTTCGGACAAAGTCATTTCCATTCCACGATGGACGGCTTCGAGACAGTACCCGACGGCGAGAGGTGCGTTCGTCATGATTTTCCTCGCCAAGCCTTCCGCTGTCGAGAGAAGTTCAGACTGTGACACAAGGCGATTGATGAGACCCATTGCCAGTGCCGCTTCCGCAGAAACCGTCTCGCCCGACAACAGTATCTCGAGAGCCCGTCCTTTCCCGACCAGCCGAGGCAGGCGTTGGGAACCGCCGTATCCGGCAATCAGGCCCAGGCCAACTTCGGGCTGTCCAAAGACTACGTTCTCCGATGCCACCCGCAGCGTGCATGCCATCGCCAGCTCACATCCTCCGCCCAGCGCGTATCCGTTGACGGCAGCGATCACCGGTTTGCCGAGTTGCTCAATAAAATTGAAGACATCCTGTCCGGCGAGGGCATACTCGCGTCCGTCCGCAGGCGAAAGGGAGGCAAACTCTTTGATGTCCGCACCGGCAACAAAAGCCTTTGTGCCACTGCCGGTCAAGATCACGACACGCACTTGATCGTCACCCACAGCGGACTCGAAGGCCGTAACCAACTCCGACATCGTCAACTTGTCGAGTGCGTTGTGAACTCTCTCCCGGTTGACGGTAACGAAAGCGACACCATCTTTTACGTCATAGAGCAGATTTTCGTACATCAGCGCTTTTCTCTAGCGTCAAAGGATTCACCGCAAAGACGCAAAGGAAGACAAGAAAGACATGGAATTGGGATATCAGGACAGTCGTTGAGAACCCTGAAGGGTCCAGTTCGCTGCACCTTTCACGGCCTATCCCTTTTTTCTTTGCGTCTTTGCGGTTAGATCCCGAAGGGGAGATTATCTCATATACATGGACTGCAGGGATTCGTCGGCAGAATCCATTTCAATCTGTGTAATCCGCAGCTAACGGTAGCGGACGGTGAAGTTGGTGTTGACGTTTTGGCCGGGATAGGTCTGGGACAGCGTGAAGACATCGCCTACGGCGAATGGCTGGCCCATCGGTTCCGCGTACACAGTGTAGTTTCCGGGCGTCAATCCCTGGATCGTGAACACTCCGGTCGGATCTGTCACCGCGCTGGCAGCGGCCAGACCGTTGGGATCGAGCGCCAAAACCATCGCACCAAACACTGCGGCATTCGCCGTCGTGCGCACGGTGCCGCTGATGGACCCCAGCGCTGAGAAGGACGCGTCCGGATAGATCGTCGACAAACCAATCATGTCGTCGAGCGCTATCGTTCGGGGAAAACTGACACCTGGAAGAATCGTTGGGAACATGGCCGATGACAGTATGTTGGAATGATCCAGTCCCAGAAGGTGGCCCACCTCGTGTGTTGCCACAGATTCCAAATCGAATCGGTCCGAAGGGGTCGTGGTGCTTAAGCTGAAGCTGACATCGGGGTTGAACATGATGTCCGCGTCAATGATTTGCCCGGCAAATTCTACTTCGGTTCCGGTCGTCATATCGGTTCCCGTACTGGTAAAGCTGAAAGCACCGGTCAGTCCGAGCGCCGTGGAATTGAAGTCGGACGTCGACACGTTCGTCGTGATGAGGTTCACCAGATCCAGGCCAGGCAACACCGAGGGATCCGTGACCTGACCTTCGCTGAACGTCAGGTCTGAAGTCGTCACATCCGCCCATTGCTGGAACGAATTTCGAAACACATCGGCCTGTTCCCGGTCTCCGGTAACGTTGGAACCCACGGTCGGGTTCATGCGCCAGGTGATCGGCATGAATGAATCGGCCCACTTCACTGCAATCACGTTCCCGTTTATATCCAGATTGGTTTCCGGAATGTAGGCCAGAAGCGGCACCGTCACGAGCACAAAGGCCGCGGCGACGACAATGCGTTTCCGCTTTGATGGCATCTGATTCATCGACCCACTCCCGCGACCAACTCACGGATCTGGGCTTTGAACTCCTCAAGCCCCACTCTCCGGACAATCGAAGCACCCGTGACGAGCCCGGTTTTGGGGCTCACCAGATCCACGCCGCTGATGTTCGCGGTCGCAAAATCCTCTTCGATCACATAACGGCCCTGGTTCAGACCCACGACGTGGAAGGTCCCGTTGCCTGCGTCCTTCAGGAACACGATGACGCTCGCGCCTTCATTGAATTCCGGCATACCCGGCACAGACAGGACAAGCGCACCGACCTGGCCACCCATCTGGCGTATCTGCAATGTCCGACGTCGCTCTCCTTTTAGAGGATCATCAACCCGGATCGTCGCATAGGTGAATATCAGTTTCTTTTCGCTGTCCCATTGGCTCGAGACCGACTCCACGACACCCTGGATGATGCTGTCAGACTCGCTGACAAGATCTTCGAGATCCATATCGACGACGATGCTGCTCGCGACCGGCCTCGCCCACAGGAGCACTGCCAGTCCGAAGCAGAGCGTGAGGACGAGCGATTTTTTGTCGAGTTGGTTGCTATGCTTCATTTGATGATGATCCCTCCGGAAAGTACGGAAGTGTCCAGGTTGGAGTTCGTGACGGTCACGGTCCGGGGACCGAGCGACGCGTTGGCGGCAACGTCGATCTGAATGAATATGACGTTGCCCGAATAAGAAACGTTGGACAAGGTGATTCCGGTGCCACTGACTGTAACGTTCGACCCATTCGCCTCGCTGATCCCCGTACCCGCCACGACAAGGTCCGTGGTCTCACCCTGTGAGACCTGAGCACTGCTGGATGCAAACGAAATGCTTTCGAAACGATTTCCGACACCGATACTCGTAAAGTTGAGACTCCCGGCCGGCACCGGCACGTATATATCCACGCCCGTTGTCGTTTGCCCTCCCACAACACTGCTTGTGGTTTGGACAAGTTCGGTGGAGGAGCCGAACGACTCCGTGACCTCCAGAATTACGGAGGATGTGGAGGCCCCCGTCACCTGCACGACAACCGGACCGCTGATCGCCGTGTCCGGCACCACTACCCTGAGCTCGGTCGGCGTCGCAGTATCGGGAGAGACACTCACGGTCCCCATTGCCGCATTGAACACAACAGTGTTACTGGCCGCATTGGAATCAAAACCGCTTCCGTTCACCGTGAGCGTCTGTCCCCGTGAAACACGGGTGGGCGAAAGCGAATCCAGAGTCAGGGACCCGGACACCACCGAGCCATCCAGATTGAAAGACGGCAAGGCTGTGAAGTTTAGTGCACCGGAAAAACGCAGGGCAACCGCCACGACAGGAATGTCGCTCGTAATGCGTAATGTTCCGACGAGTCCTGCTGTACCCTCAAAAAGAGTCGACAACGACAGCAACAATGCATGGGGGGCTGTGGCCGGCAGCACCTGAGGGGGAGCCGTACCCAGCGAATTCGCCGACGCATCAAACAGCTCAAAGCTCACACTTGCGCCAGTCGTGGTCGAAGGATTTGCATACGCAATAGCGGTCGTGAAACCAGAGGTCTCATCCACAAAAATGTCTTGAATCGTCGCCGCCTCCGATCCCGCCATGGATGTTTCGTTGATCAAGGATCCCTGACCGGGAGTGCCTTCGAACAATGAAATGATGGCGGTCGCAGTGATCTCAGGTGTCGCATTCACAGTCGCCAGGGCCTGAATAAAACTGCCCCCTGAGGTGGAAACGTACTTCTGACTCCCTCCAGCGGCAAGCGAGCTTGCGATCACACCTCCCGCACTCACCACGTTACCCGCACTATCTTCAAAGACCGCGCTAAACGGAGCGCCATCCTGACCCACGAAGGTAATTGTCACATCCGCGGTTGCTGACGGGGAGGGATTCGCCACAAAGATCGTTGTTGTAAGAAAGAGCGAATCGCTCAGGGCGCCGTCAACAATCTCGGGGAAAAAGACCGTCTCAGTCTGAGCCGCCCCAACACCTGGCAAGGTGATGACCAAGGCCAGCAGTAACAGGACCTTTCCCAACGGTCCTCCGAACACTTTATCGCACATGGAAAATGCCTCCGAATCTCATTTCTCCGACGGATATTTTACTGTCTGGCCACTTTCGGCATCAATGTTCTTTATTCGCGCAGGTCTCGGTCCTCGACTTCGCCATATGCTAGAATTTTCCTTCATTTACAAGAACCCGATAAGGAGCAACACAGTGAAACTACTATTGATCCTGGCACTGTTCGCCGTAGTCCCGATGGGTTTCGCCCAAAGTAACGGGAATCTGGGCCCCGGCGTTTACGCGCTCTTCGAAACAACACAGGGCGACTTCACCGTCAAACTTTACGATGATATGGCACCCAATACCGTCGAGAACTTCGTCGGCCTTGCCACCGGAACCAAGGAGTGGACGCACCCCGTCACGGATGAAACCTTCCAGGACACTCCCTATTACGACGGCATCCTCTTCCACCGCGTGATCCAAGGCTTCATGCTTCAGGGGGGAGACCCCAGCGGCACGGGAACCGGTGGCCCCGGATTTCGATACAACGACGAGTTCCATCCCGAGGCGCGGCACAGTAAAGCCGGCATCCTCTCAATGGCCAATTCAGGCCCCAACACCAACGGCAGCCAGTTCTTCGTCACCCTCGGACCGACACCCCATCTGGACAACGTCCACTCCGTATTCGGTGAGGTTGTCGAGGGCATGGATGTGGTCATGGCGATCGGCAACGTCCCGACCGGCGCCCGTGACAAACCTGTCGAAGATGTCGTGATGACTAGCGTTACGATCCAGACGGTCGAATAAAAGAATAAGAGTTTTCACCGCAAAGGCGCAAAGACGCAAAGGAAGAAAAGATAAAGACGGATAGGCTGCCTACATCCCGCTTAACTAGAGCTATTTGGGTTAGCAAGAAAGTTGTTGAGAACCCATCGAGCTTCGGTCAGCTGAAATCTCGACAGACCATCCCATCTTCCTTGTGCGCCTTTGCGTCTTTGCGGTAAAAAATCATCCTGCTGCTTCTGATCTAAGCACTTCCAGGAATTCGGTGGCGCTGTATCCGGATCGGATCACCCGGATACCCAGTTCCCTTTCCACATCAGCGAGGGTCATATCGTCTAAGAAAAGGCCTTCCTCACCAATCATGGCCTCCGATGGCAGAACGACGAAGTCGCCATAGACCTTGTCCTTGAGGGCCGCTACGAAATCACTGCCCGTCAACAACCCGGCCACATTGATCCCGGAGCCCCAGAACCGGTTCTCCACAACGACCGTCTTGAGATCCAGCCCCAGTCGGGCGACACATTCGGTAAGGTAGGGATGGAAGAGTCGCCCGGTACAGAGCGTTCCTTTGGAGACGGTGCCGTTTAAGGCCGCACCATCGAAGAAATCACTCACCGCATTCTCGAATTCGTCGAGAAAGGTCCGAACCATTCCAACTCCGTTTTCAATCTGGGGAAACTCCTCATAGTGGTCACCGTCGGGAATGGCCTGACCGGCAAGAATATAGAATTCGTCGCCCAAAAAGACGAGCGGCGTCCCCAGGTCCATTTCGAAGCGCTGCTGGATCGGCGTAACGTGCGCTATCGTCCCGCGAGCATAGTCCGGCGTGACCGCTTCGAGTGTCGGAAGGTTTTCCCGATGATCGGTGAGTCCGACCGGAACCACAGCGACAGACCCTACAGACGGAAAGCGATGTGACAGATCCGCTATCGTTCGCTCCAGATGAGGGCCGTCATTCAAACCCGGACACAGGACGACCTGGCAGTGCAGGACGATTCCGGCCGCAGTCAGGCGATCGAGTTTGCCATCCAGCCCGTCGTAGGCCGTGTTCCCCAACAAACGTGTCCGAAGTTCGGGTTCGGTGGCGTGGACCGAAATATAGAGAGGCGACAAACGCTGTTCGATGATCCGGTCCAGTTCGGCGTCATCAACGTTGGTGAGGGTCAGGTAGTTACCAAAGAGAAACGAAAGGCGATAGTCCTCGTCTTTGATGCGAAGAGATCGGCGAGCGTCGGGCCGGTTCTGGTGAACGAAACAGAACACGCATTCGTTGTCGCACACCCATGGCTCGATGGGCTCCAGTTCAACCCCAAGACTTTCCCATTCTTCCCGTACGAATTCGTGGGTCTGCCGCTGGGTCCGCAGCGACACAGGCGCATCAAAAACCGCCATCTGGAACTGTAGGTCGATGACATCTTTGGGCGGTGTGCCGTTGACTTCTACGATCTCGTCACCCGCCTGAAGCCCGATTCGCGCGGCCAGCGATTCGGGTTCTACTCCCAGAATCCGCAAGGGAGCCGAGACGCCTTTATGCGTGGGCGGGGCATGCCGGTATTCATGCTGAGCCGACATTTTACGCGCGAGGTCCTGATCGTTGGCTTTACGGACGTAGGCGCTTGAAGAAAACTGCTTTTTCGCAGCCATTCAATGCTCGAGAAGCCTGCGGCCAACGGCGAGGTACTGGAAACCCGAGACAACGGTGAGCAGACCGGTCAGGATGAACAAAAAATATATCCCACTCTCCTCGACGCCGATCCAATTGTAGAGGAGCACGGCAAACACAGTCAGGAATTGAAACACTGTGTTGGCTTTCCCGACAAGCGTGGGTGGAAAAACGCGAAAGCCGTAAGTAATGATGAACGCCAATCCACCAAGCAGTATGAACACATCGCGAAAAATCACCAGTAGAAGAAGCCAGATCGGAATAGGGTTCGCAAACCCCATCTGGGGTAGTGACAGCACAACGATGGAGCTACTCATGAGCAACTTGTCAGCGATCGGATCCAGGATCGCGCCCAGGGATGTTTTCTGCCGAAAGTGACGTGCAATAAGCCCGTCCATCCCATCGGTCACCGCGGCCACGCAGAAGGTGATCAGCGCCCAGCCCAGCCGGTTATAAGCGAGGAGAATAATGAACACCGGGATAAAGACGATCCTCAAGAGCGTCAACTGGTTGGCTATCGTTAGAATGTTCGGCCGGTACTTCTCAACGGTACGGTCGGAGAGTCTGGTGGACACGCTTTTTATCCTAAAATGAGGAAAGGACGCAATGACCTCGTCACTGCGTCCTTCAATTTTCGGCCGCTTACCGTGGAGCTTACTCCGCCGTCACGGGAACAACAACGTCCACGATCTGGCGCGAGCAAAAACCGTCGGATTTGGAACAAAAGAAGTAAACGAGTTCGCCTGGAATCTCATACTCACCCGCCACGGCCGCTTCCACGGCAACATTAAAAGCGGGCACGTCCACGTAATAATCGTCAGTCGATTTCGGATCTTCTGGAGGCGACTCCAGCTTGGCCGCATCGTGCGTCAACCCTTCAACAGGCTGCAGCTTCAACTGGATCGCCGGCACGCGGTTGATCACGTATCCGTCCAGGACGTCGAACGAGACGACAACCTCGCCGCCGGCGCCGGCTTCGATGGCATCGTCAGAATAGTTCGCTTCCATAACCTGCGGCAGTCCCCCTCCCAAAGTCAGGAGCTGGGAAAGAAGAAGGATGATTCCGAATCCAAAATTCACCATAATAGTCTCCTGCGATTGCCCGTACGGATGTATTCCTCACGACATCGAATGCGCTGGAAATCGTTCAGAATTATAACATGAGAATCATTTCCGTCGCGGGCGCCCGGCCCAACTTCATGAAGATCGCGCCCCTGGTCGCCGAGTGCAGCAGGGTCTCTGGAATCAACCACTTGCTGGTCCATACCGGGCAACACTACGACACACAGATGTCAGACGTATTCTTTCGGGATTTGTCCATTTCCTCACCCGATATCGATCTCGGTGTCGGATCGGCGTCCCACGCGGTTCAGACGGCCCGGATCATGATGGAATTCGAAAAGGTCTGTACGCGGGAGCTCCCGGACCTCGTTATCGTCGTCGGTGACGTCAACTCGACGATGGCGGCAACCCTGGTAGCGGCCAAGCTCAACATACCGGTTGCGCACGTCGAAGCGGGCCTGCGCAGTTTCGATCGCGGGATGCCCGAGGAGATCAATCGCATCGTGACGGACCAGTTGGCGGACTATCTGTTCACGACGAGCCGGGAGGCGGACGAGAACTTGAAGCGGGAAGGCGTGAACCCTGAGAAGATCCACTTCGTCGGAAACGTCATGATCGACACTCTTCTCAAGCACCGGGGGAAGGCCGATGGTCTCAACGTTGCCTCCGGGCTGGGAATCGACGGCACAGACTACGCTCTGATGACCCTGCACCGGCCGTCAAACGTAGACAACCCGGCCGTTCTTCAGGGAATTCTTACCGCCGTTCAGGACATCTCGACATCGCTCCCGGTGATCTTCCCCATTCATCCGCGTACATCGCAACGGATCCGGGAATTCGATCTCGACGCGATGGTCCACGGCAGCGTCCGTCTGACCGACCCCCTGGGATACCTTGAGTTTCTCAACTTGATGTCGGGAGCCCGCCTGGTCCTGACCGACTCAGGAGGCCTGCAGGAAGAAACGACGATTCTGGGCGTCCCGTGTCTGACGATCCGGCAAAACACCGAGCGCCCCGTGACAATCTCCGAAGGCACGAACGAACTGGTCGGGACGGATCCGGTCCGTATTCGGGAAGCTGCAGACAGGATTCTTGCCGGAAATTGGAAAACACCCCGCGTACCCGAATACTGGGACGGCAAAGCGGCTGAACGGATTGTTGCGATACTCACCGCGAACGTTTCTGCCTGAACTGCACAACTGTCGAAGAGAAGCCGAAGATTTCACCGCAAAGGCGCAAAGACGCAAAGGAAGATGGGATGGTCTGTGTAGATTTCGTCTGATCGCAACTCTATGGGTTCTCAACGACGTTCTTGCTAACCCGAATAACTCCAGTCGAGCGGGATGAAGGCAGGCTATCCCGTCCTGCTTTTTCTTCCTTTGCATCTTTGCGCCTTTGCGGTTAATCCCCTCTTAATTCTTCCCTTAAATGTCTCGAAAGCCCGGAAAAAGTGGGTCGTTGACCCGGAGGTTATGGGTCAGACGCCCATTCAGTTTCAATAGTTTAGTGGAGGACCATGACATGCTCAGTCGTCGATGGGTCGGTGACGATGATTACTCTGTTAACTTCGAGTGGGATAAAATGGCACATATGGATACCAAGGGGCCGGCGACGATCGACGATCTCTATAACGTTCCCGAAGACGGGCGTAAATACGAGCTGGTCGACGGAGAGATTCTGGTGAGCCCGGGTGGGTTCCGCCACGGCCAAGTCTCCGTCCAGATCGGCTACCTGATCAAACGATTCCTGGAAGGTTCACCGATCGGCGTTGTCTGCGGCGCGGACCTCGGCATTATCTTCCCCAACGGCAACTTGAGATCTCCGGACGTAACTTTCGTTCGTAACGAAAAGGTCCCAGCCGGGGAGGCGGCTGAGCGATTTCTTGAGGCTGTGCCCGACCTCGTGGTCGAAGTACTTTCTCCGGGCGACCACATGCGGCATGTCGCAGACAAGATCGGTGAGTTCCTGGAATCCGGTGTGTGTCTGGTCTGGTTGGTCGACCCTCAGCCCGAAACCGTCACGGTGTACCGCTCGTTGACCGATACCCGCCAACTCCGGGGCGACGACCTCATCGACGGAAACTCTGTCCTTCCAGGCTTCAAAGCGAAAGTCTCCGACTTCTTTTAGCTTCAGCTGAACTGCAGATTACTCAGACCGAAACAAAATCTTTCACCGCAAAGGCGCAAAGGAAGATGGGTTGGTCTGTGTGAATTGCGTCGGACTGAACCTCTATGGGTTCTCAACAGCATTCTTGCTAACCCAGACAGCTCAAGTCGCGCAGAACGTAGGCAGTCTTTCCGTCTTTCTTTCATTTTCTTCCTTTGCGTCTTTGCGCCTTCGCGGTGAATCCCCTCTCAGTTCTTCCTAAAGAAGTCTCGAAAGCTGCGCCTTTGCGGGTCGCGGTTTTAGCGGTCTTTCACTTCCCCTCTGTTTGATTTCAGTGCGTTAACAACGGACCTCTCCGTGCACTTCTAGTCAGCGTTCCGGTGGATGGCGGGCTTGGGGGCTCAATTAACCGAAGGGCCGGTGCCTCCGACGTGATTCGCCGGAACTCATTCTCCAAATTCCTCTCGGCGGTTAGAAGGCGAGGCTGTGTATTTACAAATGGAAAGGGCCGCAGTTTCGCGGGCCGCCGGGAGGAAACACATCCAACCACTATTACCTCAAAGGAGGTTTCATGTTTCGAAAAGCATTTGCAGCGACGCTCCTCTTCACGTTCCTGTTCGCCATGGCCACGATCGCGCCCCAGAGCAGTGAAGCTCAGTCTGCGACCACCATGGTCATCGATATCAATTCGGCTCCCCTGGCTGCGCTCCAAGGCATCGTTCAGGACGAGGGTCTCGCCCAGCGGATCATCGAAAATCGGCCGTATGCCAACAAACGGCAGTTGCTTTCACGTCAACTCGTGTCGGCAGAGCAATACGACGAGATCAAGGACAGGATCATTGCTCGACGGATCGAGGATTCGGAAGACTCCCGGTAGCGCGGCAATGTACGCGCGCATGGTGATCGGCGAAGCAATCCATGAAGATCAGGTTTCAGAGTTCGTTCGGATCTACGAGTCAGAAGTGCTTCCCAAGCTCCACGACGAACCGGGGTTCGAATCGGCGAACTTCATGGTCGAAGATGGAGGCCGGATGGCGATTTCGCTCACGCTCTGGCAATCCCAGCAGGACTGCCTGAAATACCACTCCAGTATGGCTTACCGCCAGTTGGTGGAAAAAACCCAGCATCTGTTGAAAGGCAGTTTCATCGTGCGGTTATTCCGTACCGTTTAGGCCCGAGACAGAAAGCGGGGGAGGCAAGAGACCTAACCGCAGAGACGCAAAGGCGCAAAGGAAGAGAGAAGAGTCAGTTTGTCTTTTCTGAAAATCATTTTTCTTTGTCTTCCTTTGCGCCTTTGCGTCTTTGCGGTTCAAACTTCTTGCCTCTTCATATCCATGCCTCTGCGTTCATTCTTTTTCTTTTCTGCGGTAGGGCCTGAAATCGACGTTGCATCGGTGGCGCCGCAGGAAGTCCATGAATCGCTTGTAATCGGTGTCGGGCATATTAAAGAGTCGGACGACCTTTCTGTAGCTACCGTGGGTTTGAACCAGGCCACGCCGGATGACGGCCTCGACCTGTCGCTTGGTGATCAGACGGTCGGTGTAGGGCCGGGCGACCGATTCCCAGAAATCGTCGACGACGACTGCCTCGACAGGTTCCCGAACCAGGGCATCCGTGGGCAGCGTGATCGCATCCGGTGCAATAATTTCTGTCTCCGACATGTAGTAGCTGCTTTCAATGACGTTCTGCAGTTCGCGAATGTTTCCCGGGTAATGATAGGCAAGCAACTTTTCCATGGCATTGGGCGACAGAGTTCTCTCTTCTCCACTGTCGGCATTCAGCGATGCGACGATATGACGCACCAGAAGCGGGATGTCGGACCGGCGCTTTCGAAGCGGGGGAACTTCAATCGCAAATACGTTGAGACGGTAGAGGAGGTCTTCGCGGAAATCACCCGAACGCGCCATCGACCGAAGGTCACAGTTGGTGGCGGCGATTATGCGGGCGTCGATCGGGCGGTCGACAACGTCACCGAGTCGACGCACCTGCTTCTCCTGAAGCACGCGGAGAAACTTCACCTGGAATCGTTTGGAAGTATTCGCAATTTCATCCAGGAAGAGCGTTCCCTGGTTCGCTTGCTCAAAAAGTCCGGGTTTGTCGCCGATGGCCGTCGTAAAGGCGCCACGCCGGTAGCCGAACAGTTCGCTTTCGACCAGTTCTTCCGGAAGGGCACCGCAATCAATGGGCACGAACCGGCGCTGGCGGCGGCTGCACTGATCGTGAATAGCACGTGCGACCAATTCCTTTCCGGTACCGGTCTCTCCCTGGATCAGAACCGAACTCGAAGTTCTGGCAGCGGCTTGAATTTTTGAGTGCAGGAGTTCGACCGCATCACTTTGTCCAATCATTTTTGTTCGCATCATGACACTACAGCCGGAGCAGACATGGAAAAGGTCACTCAAAAATTGGAGCAAGGCAGCCCGGAGGTTCTCGAAGAGCTCGGTCGCGCAATCCGAAAGATCCATGGCACGCGCGATCCGGATCTCGAGCAGGAAGTCTTTCTCAGAACGCTCAAGGCGTTTCGGAAGGAAAGAAGGGTCGAGCATCCGCGGGCACTCATATGGAAGATCGCCAAAGACACGGTCGCTGACCATTGGAGGCTCAGGGCGCGGGACCGTTGGGACCCCCTGGACGAACTCCAGCACCCGGCCGCCCAGGACACGGATGCCGAACGCGACCTCGATCGAAAACGTCGTGTCGAACAATTGCGAAACGGGATCCTGCGACTTGGATGCGACATCCGGGGATCGGTCTACCTGTTTTACATGGAAGGCTATTCGGTTTCCTCGATCGCGCGGATTTATGGAAAGACGCCCTCCGCGGTCAAGATGGCCCTCTACCGGGGACGGCGGCAATTGGTGCGAATGTTTCGATCGGACGCGACTAACAAGTCGGGCTTCGAGCGACTTTGAGGCCCGCCAGAGCCGTAACTCATTGATCTCAAGACGGACTAAGAATGGAACCCCACGTGAAACAGTCTGAGTCGGGCACACGGTCCGCGATCTGGGAGGATCAACACACAATGAATCGACAAATTGTAACGCTCAGCAGCACAGAGCTCATGGGAACAGTCGGCGGTGACTGGAATTGGCACGATTTCTTTGCGGGGGCCACCTGGGGTTTAGGCGCAGGCTGCGGGATCAGCGGTCACCCCGTTCTGTGTATGGGCGCCCTGTTTACTGGCGGCATAACGATGTTCTTCTAGGAGGAATGAACAATGACATCACACGTCCAAGACATTTCCGCATTGGAACTCCAGCAAATTGGTGGAGGTGACTGGTTTGAAACCACCTGGGGAATCCTGCTCGGCACGGGATTCGCTGCCGGCTTCCTCGGTTCGGGTGGACTGCTGACGATTGCAGGAATCGCCGGATTTGGCCTGATCTTCGGTCCCCCGTTCTAAGCATTCAACCTCTTCAACCCTTAGGTGCGCTCGAATGGGCGCACCTCGCATTCCACCTGGACCTGCGTGCCATGCGCGCACAAAACTAAATCAATGGACGTCTTTCAACTCGAACAAGCCGTCAAAAAGCGCAGCGACGATTTTGTCCTGGGACCGCTCGACCTTCATCTCTCAGCGGGGGAAATCCTCGGTGTCATGGGCCCTAACGGTGCGGGCAAAACCACCCTCCTGCGATTGTTGTGGGGCTTTCTGCGTCCGGACGCCGGGCGCGTGTCTGTGTTCGGCAGAACACCCCATCTGGAACAGGTCTGGATTCGTCTACGGGCGGGCTACCTTCCCGAGTCGTTGAAGTTCTATGACTGGATGACGGTGGATCGATTCCTTGCGTTCATGGCCGGTTTCTATCCGTCCTGGGACTGGGGCCATGCCCTTGAACTCCTGGAGCAGTTCGGAATAACTCCCGCCCGGACTATCGGGACCTTATCCAAAGGAAATCGGGTGAAGCTGGGCCTTCTGGCAGCGGTGGCCCATCGGCCAAAGCTACTGATCCTGGACGAACCGACCTCGGGTCTGGACCCCTTGATACGAATCGACATCCTCCATTTCCTCCGATGCTCCGCACAAGAAGACGGCACGGGAATCGTCCTGTCCTCTCATGTGTCCGACGATCTGGACCGGATTGCCGATTCCGTTCTGATGCTGAACGACGGCAAGGTATTGGAGTATGCGCCGACTAAGGTTCTGCTCGACAAAACCAACGAAACTCAACTGGAGGCTGTGTTTTTGAATGCGGTCGGTAGGATTCCCACATCTCGCGTTCCACATCGCGCGTAAAGACTGGGCCGAAGCGCGTCATGTCGTGATCGCGCTGACCCTGGGTCTTATGGTTCCCGCCCTGCTCGTCCGCTTCGCTCCGGGCCGTTCGGACGACTTCGCAAAAGGTCTGCTGGCCGGCTTGCTCGCAGGTGCCGGTTTCGGCTACGCCCAGTTCTGTTTCCTGAACGAACGCCAGCGAGGCACACTGGAGTTTCTGCTCAGCCTTCCCATTGAGCCCCGACAGCTTGTCCTCGCCAAATTCGTCTCCCTGTACTCAATGGTCCTTTTCACCGTAAATGTCCCTGGCCTGCTCGTCCCAGACCTTCGGCTCGTCTACATCACCAACGCCGCAGCCCTTTCACTAGCAACCGTCTTCATGGCCACAACGGTCATCTCAGACAAGCCCTGGGCCTCGCAAATACCCATCTGGTTCCTTCTCGTCTTCATCCTCCCCATCCAACGCCTCCTCGAACGCTACTACCCCAACGGACTGCAGCTCTTCGAAACCCTCACCGCCAACCCCATTCTGTTAGCGACATTCGCCTTGCTCGTCAGCCCGCTCGTTGTCGCTGTATCCGTTTCGATTTTTCACCGCAAAGGCGCAAAGGTGAATGAGAACCCTTTGTCACGGAAGGTCATTGGGGCCGTAATTGAAGTGCACCGCATCTTAGGCCCGGGCCTACTAGAGTCGATTTATCAAGACTGCCTCGACATTGAGTTCCGGCTTCGAAGAATCAGGTTCGAAAGGGAAAAGAGAATCCCTCTCATCTACAAAGACCAAGATCTGAGAGAGCGCCTTCGTATCGACTTTCTCGTCGCAGATGAAGTCGTAATCGAAACCAAATCCGTTCACTCGTTACTGCCCGTACATGACGCGCAAGTGCTCACGTACCTAAAGTTGACCGGCTGCAAATTAGGTCTGCTGATCAACTTCAACGTCCCAGTAGCAAGAGACGGAATCAAACGCATCGTAAACCGCCTCTAGCCCCCCCCCTTTTCGTTTGCATCGACGCCCCCTTTGTTTCCCATTCGGATTCCCCCTCCCCCATATAGAATCGTCTTTCTTCTTTGCGTCTTCGCGCCTTTGCGGTGAACCTCTTCATGTCTTCGCCTTGAAGCTCTAAATTCCCCGCTTTATCTCCCCGTACCCACACAAACAAATCGCCGATCAAGCGTCTTTCCCATTCTTGGTCCTATGGTGTGAGCCGTTTAGCTATGGCCCCCCAACTGCCCTTTCTCCCACTGTGGCATACACCATCATTCACCAGCATGACGCCAATGACTGTGGCCCCGCGTGTCTGGCGATGGTGGCGGCGCATTATGGAAAACGTCAGTCCATTGCTCGACTCAGAGAAAAATCTGGAACCGACCGCCAGGGCACAAACCTCGCAGGGCTAATACAGGCGGCCCAGGAAGTGGGCTTCGAGGCCCGTGGCGTCCGCGCCACCCCGGAAGGCCTCACCGAGGTCACGCTCCCCGCCATCGCCACTGGTCCGAAGACGGGCGGAACCACTTCGTCGTCCTGTTCAAACAAAGCTCGCGGCGCATTACGATCGGCGACCCCGCCCTTGGTGTACGCAAGCTCACACCCGAAGAATTCGCTGCGCACTGGACCGGGATACTCGTACTTCTGAAACCCACCCTCAACTTGCGGGATCTATCCACGCCCTCGCTTTCGAAACTGTGGTCCCTGGTTGGCCACCATCGAAAGCTCTTCCTGGATGCACTGCTCGCGGCAGTCCTCATGACGATCCTCGGCCTCGCCTCAGCCTTCTTCATCCAAGTCCTCGTCGACTTCGTGTTCCTTGTTGGAGCCGAACCCACCTTAAACTGGCTCGGCCTGGGCATGCTGCTCGTGCTGGGTGCGCGTGTCGCGTTCCACGGCCTCCGAGCCTATCTCCTCGCCCACCTCAGCCACCGGATCGATGCGGACATTGTGTTGGGATACCACCATCATGTCCTGGGACTGCCGCTTGATTTCTTCTGGACCCGCCGGACCGGCGAGATCCTCTCCCGCTTGTCTGATGCGATGAAGATCCGCCTGGCGATCAGCGGGACTGGCCTTGCCGTCATCGTCGACGGCATCACCTTGATTCTGACCGCCACCATCATGTGCATCCTTCATTGGAAACTGGCCATCGCTTCTCTCGCTCTTTTGCCAGTGCTCGTCGTTGTCCTCTATGGTTTGACGGGGCCTATGAAACGCGCCCAGCGGACGGCCATGGAGCGGGCCGCACACTTCGAGTCGCACACCGTAGAAGCCGTCAGCGCCATCGATACGGTCAAGGCGTTTCGGGCCGAAGACCGCATGCGGCTTCGCGGCGAAGTCCGCTTTGGTGAGTTGATCGACGCCACGTTCCGGGCCGAGATCTTTGCCTTGCACGCCTCCACCTTAACAACGTTTCTGACCGGACTGGCAAGCCTGACGCTGCTGTGGGTCGGCGGGCGCGAAGTCCTCGCCGGTGGTCTGAGCGTCGGTCAGCTCATGGCACTCTTCACGATGTTGGGAACCGTTATTGGCCCCGTCGAACGACTGGCCAATGCGAATCAATCCATACAGGACGCATTGGTCGCTGGAGAACGCCTTGGGGAAATTTTTGAAATAGAGCCCGAAGAAAATCGGGAACCTCAGGAAAGATCGATGAAGGTCGCACGTTCCATTGAAGGTGCCATCGAATTTCAGAACGTGACATTTGGCTATGGAAACCGGCCGCCCGTCATCAAAGATCAGAGCTTCCGCATTGACCCCGGCGAATGTTGCCGCATCGTAGGCGCAAGCGGTAGCGGCAAGACAACGCTTGCCCGGGCGCTGGGACGGTTTCTGAAACCCCACAGTGGGCGTGTCTTAATTGATGCCATCGATGTCAACGATTACACCCTGGAGAGTCTGCGCCGCCAGGTGGGCTATGTCTCCCAGGACGGGCACATACTGAGTGTCTCCATCGCCGACAACATTCGCCTGGGCCGGGCGGACGCTTCCCCTACAGAAGTCCGCCTGGCCGCGACCCAGGCCGGAGCCGCCGCATTTATCGAACACCTACCCCTGGGCTACAACTCGCTGGTCGGCGAGCGCGGCACTACCCTATCGGGTGGGGAACGGCAGCGCTTGCTCCTGGCACGGGCCATTCTTGTCAACCCGCCCATACTGGTTCTTGATGAACCGACCAATCACCTCGACCGGGCATCGACACAGGCAGTCCGGGAACTGATCGATCAGCGCAAACGCGACCACCGCACAACGATCATAATCTCCCACGACGAACTGCCCGCCCACAGAACGATTGCCATCGACAGCAACACTTATGCGCTGGCGAACTGAGCTTAACCTCGGCGGAAAGCCCCGCCTGGTGGGCGCGACGGTCTACGTCCTTGCCACTCTCCTGGCCATTGCACTCACATGGAGTTATTTCACTGAAGTGGACGTCGTCGTCCGTGCACCCGGCCTGGTCCGGCCCGATGGCGAAGTCGTTCGAATCACCTCCGAGGTCGCCGGAACCATCGAGGCCGTCCACGTTGAGGAGGGCGACGCAGTTCACACAGGTGACATCGTCGTCCGGTTGGACAACCAGCAGATCCGTTTGGAACGCGAAACGATAGAACACCAAATCGCTCTCGCCGGGGAACAACTCCGGGACCTCGATCGCAGGATCGCGACCACGGCCAGAATCCACGTTCTGGAACTGGAAAAGCTCGACACGGAAATCCGCTCAGCCCGTCAAGTCCTGGAACAAGGACACAGGGAACACGCGGCTCAAATGGAATCAGCCTCGCTTCGGCTGGAACAGACACGCCAGGAACACTTGAGGAACCAGCAATTGTTCGCGGAAGGACTCATCTCCCGGCAAACTTCGGATCGCTTCCGGAACGATTTCAATCTGGCCGAGGCCCAGCACCTGGAAATCCTCTATCGGAAACCCACTGACGCATCCTTGCAATCGTTGCTGGAAACGAAAAATTTGATCGATGCGGAACTTGAATCACTCCAACAGGACCTTCGGATGGAATCCGTGCCGATCGAGGCCCAACGGACCGAACTCCGGTCACGACAACAGCAAGTCGATCAGGAAGCGGAGCGCCGCTTCATTCGCAGCCCGTCTACGGGCCAGATTACCCTGCTGCCCACAGTACATCCGGGAGAACATATTGCCGCCGGCACTCTGATCGCAACGCTGGCCCCGACACCGGTCCGTCCCATCGTCGAGGCCTGGGTCCCAAACGCCAAGGCCACGGACCTTCGGCCCGGCCATCCCGCCCGTCTCCGTCTTGACGATTCGGAAACCATAGACGGCATCGTCTTCGCCGTCAGCCCGGACGTGCGGTTTACCGAGTCCGCGAACGGCGCCTTCCAGGTCCTGATCGCCCCCGACACGCTGGGCCTCCGCCTCGGCCTGGCCGTCGACGTCCGCCTCATTACACGCCAGGAGCGAGTCCTGACCTTGCTGTTCAACAGAATCGAAAGGGCGTTTGACTAACTAGTAATTCATACTCGGAAAGCTAACACTGGCCTCCAACTGGCCCACATGACAATGCCCGACCCTTGACTCGACTTCTGGCCTACGCACAACGGGTGTACTAGACCCAAAACAAGCGCATAACCAGTCCGCCGAGGCCCAGTTCGCGCCGATAGAATTCGAGGCATAGAATCCCGTTCCCGGATGGCCTGTTCCAGGTATCGAGTTTCTGTTGAATCTGTTTCAGTTCAGCCTCGCTGGTGTTGGACGGTTGACAGAAACCGGGACCTCGATCGCCCGGGCTCAGAGTCATGATCGGGTCAACATCGCAGAGGCTGACGCAACACATCCACCCCGCGGAACAAGACCGGCAACCACCGGTTCCAGGCCAGGATCCGGAACAGAATGCGCCGCCCGGTGCGCACGAGTTGGCACGGCACAAGCATGAAAGCGTTCAAGAAGGTTTTGAACTCCATGCGCAGCACGGTTTGCTTCTCAGCCTGATATTTTTGGCCCCAACGTCCGGTTTCGGGAAGCAGCAATGCAAACCACGCTTTCAGTGTCCAGGCCAGTGACGCGATCACCATGTAGGCCCAGTTGCTGGTCTGATCTCCGACCGGCATCCGCAACGCCTGAACGCCGTTCTTCAACTGCTCAATGAGATTCTCCTGATTGCACCGTTGATTGGCACGCATCACAATCTGGTCGGCCGGATCCGAACGGTTGGTAATGTAGAAGAAGTACCGGATGTCGTCAAACAACACCTGCTCTCCTTTGGCCACCGACAGATTCTTCCGCACCACGACGACACGGTAGTCCCGATCGCAGGCTCCGGGTCGATACCGAAACTCGGCCACATCCTCACCCTGCAAGCGGATATTGTCGAAACCGCGCTGCCGAACGATCTCTTCCTTCACGTTGTCGGGACGTTGGCGCGGTTCGGTCGCCACGTCGTATTTCGCGGGCCGTTCCAGGCGCTTCCACTGGCGCGGCTCCAGTTCATCGGCCCGGGCCTTCAGGTTCGCCATCGCGTCAATCCCGAATATGAAACCCACCTGCTGGTCGTCCCATCCGTCCAGATGCCGGGTCTGGCTGAAGTCCGTGTCCCCGCGCAGCAGGATCTGGCGAAACCCCGCATGCCGGCACAATGCGATGGCTTGGTCGAACCGGACCGCGGCTCCTTCATGCGACGGCCGGTTGCCGCTACGATTGACCAGATACAGCGGTTCGGCGGTGTTGGCCAGCGAGATCATCAGCGGGTGATATCCCCACGTCCCGTCGTAGGCCACGTCCATCCCTTGCTTGCATTCCCCCGTGGTTTCGGCCAGTGTCCCGTCCGCGTCCAACACCGCTTCTTCGAAAAACGCCGCCGGTTGCTGTCGCCAGACTCCGAGCCGGACTTGATTGGTTGCCTCCATCAGACACTCCACGTCGTCGGCCTCGAATCTCCGGCAGAAGTCTCCCGCCGTCGTCGGATCCGGAATCCGTTGCGCTCCCAGCGCATCCAGATACACCGCATCGTTGCGCCGCAGTTCGATGTCTTCCAGGCACGTTCCTCCGCTCAAGGCGTTGTAGGCGATGTTCAGCACGTGATCCGACTCGTGATACGGCAGGTGCCGCTTCAACACATGCACGCCCTTGTCGATGGCTTCGATCAGCCCGGTCCGCCGCGCCACCAGTTGCATCGTCCCGATACCACCAACCGATGTGCCCCGCGTCCGCTCTCCCATCTCGTACTGAATGTTGCTCGCCGAAAACATCGGCTCTACCTGATCCGTCCAATGCCGGTCCCCAAGCCGACGTTCGATTCGCCGCTTGCGGTTCCTCATGTTCTTGCGCGTATAATCGTTCATCTGAAATGCCTCCTTTTCCGAAGAATCTGTTCAAGGTTTTTTTCGCACGGAGACGGGGCATTTCGGGTACTTCCGCTCTTATTGCACTATCATTTCCTCGTCAATCACGCTTGTTCAGGGACTAGGGCGGAGTTTTCCGCTTACAGACTACTAAGAGGTTCTGCTTCGAGGAGGTGGGTCTTGGATATTCGGCGAATATTAGTTGTTGTGGCAGTTGTTGTGACGGTGTTCTCCGTGCTCGGTGGCGTGGCTGTGGCGCACCACGTCCGTGCCGCTTACAGCAGGGAAGATGTGACGATGGAGGGAACCGTTACCGACTTCATATGGAGAAACCCGCACGCCCAAGTGGTGTTTGAGGTGAAGGATGCGGATGGAAAAGTCGTCGAGTGGAGGGGCGAATATTCGTCCGTGACCTCGATGATGGCAGCGGGCATGACTCGAAACACTTTCAAGCCGGGAGATGTCATCCGGTTCGAGGCGAGGGTGGCGACGTCGGGGGCGCCTTATGCTGTGCTGGGTGCAGCCTGGAGAGCCGATGGCACGCTGATTGTCCAGGGCGACTACACAGACCTAACTCGCGGAAATTGATTCGGTTGTTCTTCGGTACTGGTGTTGGTTCTGTCAACTTACGGTGCGAAAGTCGAAATTGTACCGATTAGGCAAGTGCCTTTTTGGGATACCCTCAGACGTTTCGGGACAGTAGGTCGTTCGGCTTCACATGCAGGAAGTCATCGGTTCAAATCCGGTCGGTCCCACTTTTGTGTTCAAAATAGGTTACCGGCACACAATGCATTCGCGAAAACCCCGCTTGTAGCCCGTCAAATCATTTCGTACAGAATCAGCTGAAACTCTAAGAGACACTTTCCTGATCGGAGGATCGAATGAACGAAAAAGTGTCTGCAGAAGATTGAGTGAGTGAGATTCGTCGAAAGACTCGAATGAAGTACTCGTCCGAGGAGAAGGGGACCTGTCAAGTCACTTCGTGAAGTTCTCGCTGCCCTCTACCAGCGCTAGAGTCAATCGACATTGTCCCAGCTCGGAACTACTGATATCGGACACTGCCAAAACGGACGGGATTGGCTTTGCTGCGTTACGCGCCCTTTGGTTCGGGGATCTCAAGATTCCGACAGATCTTGCGAACGAGGAAGTCGTTGATCTCGCGATGCCGGGGCACCGTAGACACCTTGCTCCGCGAGCGGTTCACATAGACCGAGTGATTTCCATCTTCGCGAAGCAATTCGCAACTATGTTGTTTCAAATGTCGGACGACGTCGCGGCGTTTCACTCAGACACGAGTTCGAAGGGTTCCCGGATGACGAGACGATTTTCGAGGCTCTCTTCGGCAAGTACGCGGTTCGTTTCAAGCACCAACTCTACGGCCTCCTGGAGATTTGATCGAACCTCTCGAAGAGTGGCCCCTTGCGTATTTGCACCGGGCAGTTCCTCAACGAACCCGATATAGCCCTCGGGCACTTTTTCGAAGATCGCCGTCAGTTTCAGAGTCATGATGAATATCCTTGATCCATATTCTACACCCCAGCCGCGATCACTCCGTCATCGGCATCGCTCAATTTTCACCTAAACTACGAACCGGCATTTTCCTGCCGCCTGCAAGCAATCAGCGCGTCCGCGCCGCCGAGCCGGGTATTTCCACCGCTCTGTGACCCTCCGATTTCCTCTTACATCCCCAAGCGATCCAGAAACCGGCGCATCCCCGCCGGGTGGATTCCAAGAACGATGGCTGCATCCCGGTGGTTTCCTCTCGTGAGTTCCAGGATGCCTCCGACGAACTTGCGCTTGGCCTGGAGGACGGCCTCTTCGAGTGTTTCGGGTTCGGTCTCCCGCACCTTGGGGCCGGCGAGCAGGTTGGCCGGCAGGTCTTCGACGGCGACAGGCTCGGAGGTGGCGAGCACCATCAGCTGTTCTATGACGTTCTGGAGTTGCCGCACGTTCCCGGGCCAGTCGTAGTTCTGGAACACCCGGAACACCTCCGGTGACAGCGTGCGTGCTGCGTCAGACCAGCGGCATCAGCCCACTTGATGCACTTCGCTACGATTGATGTCGGTAGTGGACAGAAATTGCGGAACCGTTTACAACACTGCTTCTTGAAAAAATGCGGGCGTGTGCCGCGTGGACGGTTCGCCGGTTAACCAGCCAGGCGACCTGCGTCATGACTCCAGGTTCCCCTAAGGCAGTGGGTGATCTCTTGGAACTCTGACGACATAGGTTCCGGCGATCTTGTCGTGCCACGACTGCCGTTCGGGATCTGTCAGGATCCAGAACCAGCCCAAGCCGAGTACCACGGCGGAGAAGATGCTTGAGAGACCGCGGACGAAAGCGTCCGTAAAGCGCAGTGGGTGTCCATCGATCCTGACAACGCGTAGTTGGCAGATGATGCCGCCGACGGTTGTGGTCTTCCAACTCCAGAACGCGATGTGGTATGCGAGCAGAAGCACGAAGAATGCCCCGCCGTTGCTGAACACCAGGAGGCTGTTTAGAATCGCGACCAAAAGCAGGTCGAGGACGAAGGCGCCCGCCCGGATCAGGAAGGTCGCGCGTGGGAATAAGGTCAGATCCGTCGCTGCGGTTGCCGCTTCGGAAGCGGGCGACTCTGAAAATGACGGGTCCGACTCTGTCGACCTCGTTTCATCTGTGTGGGGAGTTCCCTGAGGCTCTCGTGATATCCCTTCTCCGGGGGGTGGAGGCGGCGGACTCGTCAGATTGGGATTTTCGTTGCGCAGTCCATCGGCCAGGCTGATTGAAGCTGCGCCGACCGCGAAAACACCCAGGCTCGCCGAGGCAACAAATCCGATAATGGGGACCATGAACGCGAGAACGATTAACCCGAATCCTACAAGCATAGAACCCGCCGCCTGAAGGCGGTTTCCGCCCCCGTCGGGACGCACCATTGTGTCGCCAATCCACCGGGCAACGGCCACGCTGCCCAAAAGGCCGGCAGCGGCCAGCGCCGCCCAGAGGAAGGGAATGATCGCCAATCCGATGACCGATACCATCAGGATGAACGACGCCGGTCCGATCAGAAGCAATACCAGCAAGCCAACGAGGAACGTGGTCAGCGGCTTCCGTCCGAGAGTCTGAACGCAGGCTCTTACCGGTCCGTCAAAGAGAAGGTTCAGGCCAAGATACAGGGCCAACAAGACAGCCACAAGACTCCAGACCCAGGCGAGTTCGGGGACAATGAGTCTGCCCCAAAAAAGACCGCGGGTTACCCAGGGAACCGCGGCTGCAAGCAAAGCGGTGCCGCCGAAGATGTTACCCATGATCACCTGATCGCCGCCGGGCGCGAACCCGGCCGGGCTGTCGATCACGCCGGCGATGACCACCATATCGCCGGCCACGGTGGCCCCGGGGAGGATTGTGAGGTTTCCGCCTATCAACACGAAGTCGCCCTCGATACTTCCGGTTTCGGAAATTTCGGCTGAGCCGCCCATGACGACGACATCGCCATCCACGTCGCCGTGGATTGTCGCCATTGCGCCGAAAAGGACCAGGTCCCCTACGGTCTCATCTGCTTCGATCGTGTAGTCGTCCCCGAACCGGACGATGTCAGTATTCCTGCGGCGAGTGCCGGCCGGCGGTTCAGACTCGGTTCCAACTTCGCCTTCCTGTGCAGCCACGACTGCTTCGCTAATCGCTTCTGCAAGTGGCGTCGGCTGTTGGGCGCCGGCGGAACTCGCAGTGAAACCGCACAGTAGGAGCGCGGCAATCCAGCGCCGAATTTCGATTCCGTCAATCATGTTGACTCTCCTCCAAGACTGGCCATGCGTGTCAGGGCCGCTCCCAATCCCGCGCACGTTGTGCCCATCATTATTCCAAGTACGACAAGGTAGCCGAGCAAGGGTTCGATCAGCACGCGCCGGAGAGCTTCAACGGCGACAAAGGTGGCCCGAACGTCTCCGGTAAGATTCATCACAGGTTGGACAACGACAGACAGGACATCTCTCAAAGCGCCCTGAAACAGCGGCTCCACAAAAGTGAGACCTGCAAGGACGACGCCCATCATCCCCGCGGAGACGAGACGCAACACCGGCGGCCAGTGCGACCACGTCCGCCGGTACCAGGGAATTTTCGGCGGACTCTCGAGGGCCGCAAGCACTCGGGGGAGCAGCGTCGAAGGCGCCTCCGGCAGGGGCAGGCTTTTCAATCCACGGTCAATAAGCTCTTCAAGATTTTTACTATTCATCGGTCTTCGCAAACGCCATGTCTCTATTGGAGTTGTCGTTTCAGTGTCGCGCGGCCCCTATGGATGTCGGTCTTCACTTTCCCCAATGAAACGCCCAGCAACGCGGCAATGTCCTCATAGCTCTTGTCTTCAAAGTGGAACAGGACCAGAGGCACCCTTTGCTGATCCGGCAAAGCTCCGAGCGCCGCTTCCAGTCTTTGTTGCCGCTCGGCCCGCTCGATTTCTCGTGCCGGGGTCTCTCCGCTGGAAATGCTGTCCTCATATGCGTTTTCCGTTTCCTCGCCGTCACCCCGACCCATTTCGCTGAAGAAGCGCCAGCGTTTTCTATAGCGTGTAAGGTGGTTGAGACATACATTCGTCGTTACTTTTTTCAGCCACCCGCCCAGGGCCGGACTGGAGCCAATCGATTCGAAGTGCTCGAACGCCTTCAGGAAGACCGTTTGAGCCACATCCTCCGCGTCGGTGACATTGCCGAGCAGCCGGAACGCGGTGCCGAACACGAGGTCCTGGTACGCCCTTATAAATGTCTCAAATTGGTGGGCGCCCGTCATCGTGTGGAGATTGTTGGCCCTCTGCCGTCCCCTACATAACCCACGAGGCCGGCGAAAGTTTCAAGAGAGACACGGTCAAGTGATCCGAGCAGGGGCTCAAATACTAGAGTTTGCCCGTCAGGAAACATGCCCAGTTTGGTTCGCTCCCTCTGTTTCCCTTCACTTTACCCTGCGTTTCTCTACGGGTGAGGTGTTCACCTCGACTGCACAGGGATCTATATTGAAGAGGAAAGATCCTTGACGAGATGACGCAGCAGGAGCTCGCCGAGAGGATCGCCGTCACGCGCCAGACCGTCAACGCCATCGAGCTCGGTAAGTATTCGCCGTCGCTGGAGATCGCGTTTCGCATCGCTAATATCTTTGGCATGCCGCTCGAGGAGGTGTTCCAACATCAGGTAGCTAAAGAGGCAGATCGAGATGGGCGTCATTGGTGAATGTGCTCACTGATGACTGCGGCGATGCCTGGGGCCCTGGAAATACGGTCATTTGATCGCCGTTCGTTGGATGCGTCGCCGGTTATACGGCAAAGTGACTCCGGCCCTAATCCCTATGGCTGCGGGTTCCTGAGGATGCTCTTATTGAACGATGTTCTATTTGAAGAACTGGAAAAGTGAGACGTCGTATAAACCTGCTGTTGCTACCAATTTATTGCAAGTATATGATCCGTCCGTGTTAATTCTAGCCACTGTCTAAGCAGCCCGAAGACTCGGAGAACCACCGGGGACCGTAACGTTGCGCCCTCCATTAATGGTGTCCGATTTCGGGGTCTGGCCTCCTCATTCTATTCACCAACTATTCCGTCTCATCCAGAGGCCGCGTGCCGGGCGTGCTCGGCAATTCCAGGTAAAAAGGAGTGAGCAATGCTCGTTCGATCTGAGGAAATAACTGATCGGGATGCCGTATATGCCGTCAATGTAGCAGCCTTGGCAACGCCATCTGAGGCCGATCTTGTTGACGCCCTTCGAGAGCAAGCGCAGCCGGTCATTTCGCTCGTTGCTGACGTTAGCGGGGAAATCGTTGGCCACATCATGTTTTCGCCGGTTTCTCTTTCGGAGCATCCGGATCTAAATGCGATGGACCTAGCACCCATGGCGGTTGTGCCGAAATACCAGAGGAATGCTATTGGCTCAGCCCTTGTGCGGGTAGGTCTTGAGCGGTGTGTGCAACTGGGATTTGCTGCAGTGTTTGTTCTGGGACACCCAGAGTATTATCCCCGCTTTGGCTTCGTGCCTTCGTCCCGATTCGGTATCGACTCTGAGTATGACGTGTCAGAGGACGTGTTCATGGCGATGGAGTTGGGGCCAGAAGCTTTGACTGGAAGGACTGGTAAACTCAAGTACCATCCGGCATTCAGCGACGTATAGCAACACAGTAGGGCAGTTGTTGGAGGCTACCCTTACCAGGACGAAATCGGCGGCAACAAACGATTGGACCGAGATTCCGAAGCGTTACAAGTTAGAAGTAGAAGCCCTTCTTGTGCTGGAAGGTCACGGAGTCCGGGTCCGGAACCTCGGATTCGGGGGCAAGTTCCACGGTGATCTCGCGGAGATCGTCGGTCGCTTGCAAGTCGCCGGGTAGGAATCCCAAGCGGTATCTGGATCGGAGATGAATGTCTATCGCGTTCAGCATGCCACTGTACTGGTTCGCAGTTACCGGGAAGCAAGGATGTCCCTCCAGTCACATCGGCAAGCGAGCGAAGGGCAGCCCGCGCTTGTAGCAACTGGGTGCGAGTCGGTAATCTGCGAAGCGGATCTGGGGAAAAAACATCGTCCAGGGGACCGCTTTTCATCCCTGCCTGTTCTTGATCCTGCCGCGCCTCGATGAACAAGAGAGCTTCTTCGCTCATTCCGAAGGAGTAAATCGTCGTATCTGATGCGTTCGCGATTTTCAGCAACTCACCATAGTTGTTGTCGCTGCTGGTGTCCCATCCGCTGCTGAAGAGAACAATGGCCTTGGTGCCCTCGATCGACTTCATCCGGTCGAGCGTGAGATAGACGGCGTCGTAGAACGCCGTGCTCAGTTGAGTCAGCGTGGATAGACGCTGATCCCGGATCCGGTCAATAAGGAGGGCCTTATTTTGAGTGAATTCAGCATCGATCCAGGGGCGCCTATCGTAGCCGACAATGGCAGCCCAATCTTCCGTCCGGAGCGATCGGATGAAGCCCTCGGCCGGAACCAGGCTCCGGTCTTCCGCAATGATGGACTCATCGAAGACAGAACGATTTAACAGTGCGCTGAATTCGATAATCACGGTCGCGGTGACCGGGCCACCCACTTCCTGAAAACTCGAAATCGGCTGCTCCGTACCGTCCACAAATAGCTTGATTTGCTCTTGCAGCAGTCCGCGAAGCGGCTGGCCGCTGGCGTCTCTGACGACGACGTCAACGGTGATGAGGTTCTCGTCCGTAACGTCGTTGGCGGAAGCGGCTGGACCGGTGGGGACCTCCGTTGCTATCGCCGGTAGCGGAATGTTTCGTCCGACATCTCTTCGGGGGCCTTGCGCGCCGGCAACGCCAAGCCCGAATACGAGCAGCAAGAGCGTTGCTGTGGGACAACGTCGGGGCAAAAAACGTGTCATGGGTAGCACCTCGCTAGTGGTCCCCGTTAAACAGACTGTAACTTATCAAGATTTCGCCGGCCGCGCTGGACTTTAGCAAGGATGTCGGAAGCCGTTGCAGTCCAGATGAAGGGTTTCGGGTCTTCATTGTGACGAGCGAGGTAGTCCTCCACGGCCTGGATCAACTCGGGGACCGAGCGGAAAACGCCACGCCGGAGTCGTTGCTCGGACAGATCCCGGAAAAAGCGCTCGACCATGTTGAGCCACGACGCACTGGTTGGCGTGAAGTGCACATGAAAACGCTTGTTACGCTTGAGCCAGTTGACGACTTTCTGATGTTTGTGAGTCGCATAGTTGTCGCAAATAATGTGGATCTCCTTATCTTTCGGCATGGCGCGTTTGATCTGATTCAGAAACCGGATCCATTCCTGATGGCGATGCTTTGGCATGCAGGTTCCGATGACCGAACCGTCCAGGATGTTGAGCGCGGCGAAAAGCGTGGTTGTCCCGTTACGTTTGTAATCGTGGGTCATGGTGCCACACCGCCCCTTCTTCAGAGGTAACCCGGGTTGCGTGCGGTCCAGGGCCTGCATCTGGCTCTTCTCATCGCAGGACAAGACAATGGCGTTTTCCGGTGGGCTCAGATACAGACCGACCACATCCTCCAGCTTTTCGGCGAATCGTTTGTCGTTGGATAGTTTGAAGGTTCGTGACAGATGAGGCTTCAGTCCATGGACCCGCCAGATTTTCCCGACCGTGGACTCGCTCACGCCAACGGCCTTCGCCATCGAGGCCCGACTCCAGTGCGTCGCGTTCGGGGGCTTCTCTTCCAGTGTCTTCTTGACGATCCGGGCTCGCTTCCGGCGACTGATCGTGGGAATCCGTCCGCTTCGCGGCGCATCCTTTTCGATCCCAGCCAAGCCCTGTTCCACAAAACGATTGCGCCAGCGGCCCGCTTTCTGGCGCGTGATCTCCAAGCGGGCGGCGATCTCATAATTGTTCCGACCTTCAGCGGCCAGTAATACAATTCGGGATCGTTCCGCCAACCGGACCGATGTACTCCGGCTTCGACTCAGTCGCTCCAACTCCATCCGCTGCTTGTCATCCAATTCAATGGTCGGTGCTTTCCTCATTCTCTATTGGACGTTGGAAAGCTATTTTAGTTACATTACTTCGAGCGGGGTACACTAGAGGCTACATGGGACTTGCAGGCAGCGCAACGTTTCTCGATGGGGATTCACTGCCTGCTGCCGCGCCCCAATTTCGGATCGAGATTGCCTATTCAGCCCTTTGCGTCGTAAACTCCTTCTACCCTCGATGGGGTCAGTTGTGCCTCACCCGAGGCTTCAGGCCATAAGGGTTTGGGCTGACGACTGATCTCACGGCAGGTGGCGATAAATGAATATCCTTCTATACAGTCCGGACAACGGTGTCACCCGCAACTTCATGCCCCACCTGTGGATGTTCCTGCTCAAGTCCCTGACCCCTTCCGAACATACGGTGTTTCTCCTCGACGGTAACGCCCAGCCGATGAGCGAGGCGCAGCTGGGGCAGTTTGTCCGCAAGAACAAGATTGAACTCGTGGGCATCGGCGCCATGACCCGAATGGCGGCGCGCGCCTACCGGGCGGCAGACGCCATGCGTGGCGCCGGCGCGAAGGTCGTTTTCGGGGGACCTCACGTCACCGAAGTCCCGGACGAGCCTCTCGGGCTGACTGATGAACCCCAGCACGCCGACGCTGTGGCGCTGGGAGAAGCGGACGCGACCTGGCCGCGGATTGTTGCCGATGCGGCGCGCGGGCAATTGCAGCAACGATACGAGCCTCTCGACTCGTCTGGAAAAGAAGTTAAACCCGATCTTAAGGACTACCCGATCATTCCCTGGGAAGACATCGACCTCGAGCAGTTCAACCTGCTCGGTCACTTTCCGAAACCAGCGCGATATGTCCTCGGCAAGCTTGGAATGACCTGGAAGAGCCTGCACATGGTCCCGATTGAGTCGGGAAGGGGATGTCCCTACGGCTGCGATTTTTGTACGGTGACCGGCTTCTTCGGCGACTCGATCCGGTTTCGGACCGACGAGAGCGTCGTCGACGAACTGCTCCGACTAAAAGCACGCGCACGACGGGATGGCGGCAAACTGGCGGTCTTCTTCATTGACGACAACTTCGCGATCAATGTGAAGCGCACGAAATCCCTGCTCCGCGAGATCATTGCCAAAGACGCAATCGTCCCATGGGTGGCCCAGGTCAGCGCAAACTTGCTCAAGGACGAGGAGTTGCTGGACCTTATCGAGGATAGCGGCGGGAAGTGGATCTTCATCGGCATGGAGTCGATCGACCCGGAAAACCTGGCCGGCGTGAACAAGAGCTTCAACAAGCCGGGCGATTTCAAGGGGGTTCTCGATCGCCTTGCGAGCCGTGGAATTTACGCCATCACGTCGTTCATCTTCGGTATGGACGGCGATAGTCCGGGTGTTGCCGCCAGGACGATCGGACAGATCGAGACCTGGGCTCCCGGCCTGCCCGTCTATGGCCTGATGACGCCCTATCCGGCGACGCCACTTTACGATCGGCTGGCCAAGGAAGGCCGCTTGACACGACCGCAGCATTGGCTGGATTTTCGCCCGTTCCGAATGGCGTATACGCCTGACGGGATCTCGATCGCTCAGGCCGAGAAAGAAGTGCGTAGCGCCTGGACCCGTTCTTATTCTGCCCGTCAGATCGCGGCCTCACTCCGTAAGATCCGGCACCGGCCGTTCGCCGAGCGCGCCGTGATGTTCTCGGCCCAGATGGCGTTCCGGGGAATCTACTTTCCTCAAATGAAGAAGTCCCAGTGGGCCTTGCTGGTTGCACAAAACTCGCGGACGATCTGCGGGCTGATCTGGGAAGGCGTCCGCCTTCGGTTCACTCGTTCCCGAAGCCCTCAGGTAGCGGAGACCGAGGCCACGTCCGGCCCCGCACCAGTCGCGAGCCCGGCCCCCGCAACCGGCTCGAAGATCGACAGATAAACGGCCGCATTCGCGGTCGAATCCAGCCTACCCCGAACGGAAATGGACAAGAACTCTCCAGCTCTGGTCGAGTCTCTCAGAGTTGCGCAGCAGATCATGATATTCACCGGCGCCGGCATCTCCACGGCGAGCGGAATCCCTGACTTTCGCGGGCCACAGGGCGTGTGGACGCGACGCAAGCCGGTCTACTACCAGGATTTCATGACGTCGGAAGAGGCGCGTGTTGAACACTGGGCGGACAAGTTAGAAGGATGGCCTGCAATGGCCGCGGCACGACCCAACGCCGTGCATCACGCGATCGTCAAACTCGAAAAGGCTGAAAAAATTGGCAGCGTCGTGACCCAGAACATTGACGGCTTACATTCGCTGGCTGGAACCCATCCCGATCTTCTGGTCGAACTCCACGGTACGAACTTACTTGTGGAATGTCAGAGCTGCCACCAGCGTGGCGATCCTGAACCGCAGCTTGATTACTTCCGGGAACACGGCCAGTCTCCTTTATGTGCCTGCGGCGGATTCCTGAAAATGGCGACGATCAGCTTCGGGCAGGGTCTGGATCCGAGCTCGCTCGATCGTGCGGCCGAAGCGGCCGCAAAGGCCGACCTTGTTGTCGCCCTCGGCTCCACGCTTTCGGTGCATCCCGCGGCCTCGTTTCCATTGTTGGCGGCCAGCCGGGGCGTTCCTTATGTCATCATAAATAGAGGAGTGACCGAGCACGATAACGAACCCGTCGTATCTTTAAGACTGGATGGCGACGTGGGAGAAATCTTCGCCCGCGCGGTAGACCTGGCCTTGGCATAGCAGACCGTTCCGGCCCATCTCGAAAAGCCCCTGAAAAATGAAAGCTAAGGACTTCTGTTTGCCAGGGTCTATGCGTAGAATGGTTTTGACCCAGGTCACCGATGTAAGATTGCGAATGCGAATGAAGCGACTGTTACAGATCATCGCTGGTGCGCTGCTACCTCTGCCCCTGCTCGCGATTCAGCTTTTTCCGGGACAAGAGCTGGGCGGTTACGGTGGAGTGGATGGTTCAGAGTTCGTATTTGCGCGGCTGCGGTACAACGAGGGATTGAGTAATTTCCGGGGCTGGGGGGGAAGACCCAGCTGGGCGGTCGACTGGCCGAAAGCCGACAAGCAGTTCATATTCGCCATCGACCGGATGTCCAATGTCCGGGTCGTTCTCGACAAGGATGTTGCGATCGACATCATGGACCCCAATCTGTTCAGCTATCCCTTCCTCTATGCACTCGAAGTCGGCCGCGGTATGACCCTCAGCACACCGGAGGCCGAACGTCTGCGCGAATACATGCTTCGGGGTGGTTTTCTGGTGATCGATGATTTCTGGGGCACTTATGAGTGGCAGAACTTCTACGCTCAATTGCACAAGATCTTCCCGGACCGGGAACCCGAGGAAATCCCGCTGACGCACCAGATTTTCCACTCGTTCTTCGACATCCCGGAGATCCTCCAGGTACCGAACGTGAACAATGGTTGCAGAGGAGGTCCCACATACCAGCGGGATGGCTATGTGCCCCATGCCCTGGCGATTTTCGATGACGATAGGCGCCCGATGATGGTGATCAACTTCAACACCGACATCGGCGATGCCTGGGAATGGGCCGATGTGGAGTGCTATCCCAACCGGTACGCGGGCTATGCATTCCGCATGGGGATCAACTGGATCGTCTATTCGATGACCCACTGAATGCGCGCGGTGATTACCCCATGATCGACCCACCGCCGTGCGGGTCCACCCGCGGGCAGATACCCAGCCCCCGGCTGCTGTAACCTACCTCGTGGCTGCTGACGAAGAGCCCCTTTTTGCCAAAGGCCCCAATCGTTACAAAGCGTTTATTATCCGTACGATCCATTGTCCACGTGTGTTTGTTTACCATCAGTCGCTTGCCTGTGGTGGCGAAGTAAAGGAATAGCGTCAGAACCACTTCTGCCGCCGAGGCGAGATACTGTCGGGAGCCCTTAATACTATCGGCATAGTATATTGGCTGGCCAACGCTGTCGGGTGTGACCGCCATCGCCACCGAGTGCCACCCCGGTTCGCATCCGATCTTGCCGAACGGCTCTTCGAGGTACCAGGGATGGTCAAAAAAAACAGGTTCCCGCGACGGATCGGTACCGACCGCTTTCCTGAGGTTCAGGATCGATAAAGCGCTGTGGTCCTCCGGCGTGGGAAAAGTGATAAAGCCCTGTTTGTTCTGTACCTTGTCGGAATTCAAGCTCTCAATTTCCGCTTGGGTGAATCGGGCCCGAATGCCCATGCGGTCCAATAGTTGTTGCACTTCTTGTGGAGACAATAGAAGGGAAGCCGCAGGCTCAATCATAATACTATATATGTAGTTACTATTCCGCTGTTCTCGAATTCCCGGGCAACTGCCCGAACCGTCCGATCCTTGTAACCCTAAGTTATATTAGAAGTTACGATTGACAGTCAATCCTCGCTATGGTAGTTTGCGATTCACGTATTCTTAGGGGCGTTTCGGGAGCCGCAAATCTCGAGGGATGCGGTTTCCGCGTTAACCCGAGTTGGTTTAGATGTTAGTACAGCGCAAGAGACTGAAAACCTGAAAATGACGACAGCAAGTAATTCTTCCGTTCTCTCCACTCGCGACGTCCGGCGGACCGTTCTCGATAACGGACTCGTGGTCCTGACGCGGGAAAGCCACCGCTCGCCGACCGTCAACAGCATGATCTGGTACGGCGTGGGGTCATCCGACGAAGTGGCGGGGCACACGGGAAGTTCCCACTTTCTTGAGCACATGCTCTTTAAGGGTACCGCCCGATATGGAAAAGGCGTCATCGACCTGGTGACGATGAGGAACGGCGGTAGCAACAATGCCTTCACGTCCTACGATTTCACGGCCTACTACTTCAGTTTTGCCTCCGACCGCTGGGAAACGGCCATCGACATCGAATCCGATCGCATGATCCACACGATATTCGATCCTGCCGAATTCGAAGCGGAAAAGAGCGTTGTCATCGAAGAGTTGAAATCATGTCTGGACCAGCCGTGGGGAAAACTGATGCAGGAACTCAGTAAAACGGCTTTCGAGCGACACAGCTATCGCAACCCCGTCATCGGATGGCTTTCGGATGTGGAAGCGGCAACGCCCTCTGCGATGGAGGCGCACTATCGCCAGTACTATCACCCTGCCAACGCCACCCTTGTTTTGGTTGGCGATTTCGAAACCGGCCACGCGTTGGACCTGGTAAAGGGCGCTTTCGGGCAGATTCCGGCGGGTGAATCCCAGCCCAGACATACGCTTCAGGAACCCGAACAAAACGGTGAGAAACGGCTTGACGTGCGGTGGCGATCTGAGGTGCCCCGGATGGCCATCGCCTATCACACCCCGGCTATCGGGCATCCCGACTCTTACGCCTTGCAGGTTCTTTCCGTCGCGCTGGCCGAAGGCAAGGCCTCACGGTTCTACCAGCGACTCGTTGAGCGGGAGGGGTCCACCACCTTCATGAGTGCAGAGTATGGCGAGTCCCGGGATCCGACGCTGTTCTATATTCGTGGCGAAGGCTGTGGCGACGGTCCTCCCGAAGCCATTGAAGCCAGTGTCCACGACGAATTGTCCCGGATCGCAACGGACGGAATCAACGCAGATGAACTCGAGAGGGCAAAACATCAGATCGAAGCCCACTTTGTGTTTTCGCTGGAGCGAACCCTGGATCAGGCGATGTTGCTCGGCCAGATCGAAACGCTCGCTGAACTGAACTACATCGACCAGTATCTGTCTCACATCGCCGCCGTCGATACCGCCGCCGTAGCCGAGGTCTGTCGAAAGTACCTTTGCGAGAGCAATCGGACCGTGGCGTGGTTGTTGCCCGAAGAGGCCGGTCCTTGAAGGCGCCCCGGTCGCTCTTGCCAAACAGTCGCCGCAAGGACAGACTCCCATCCCCGGGGAAGGCAGCATTTCACCCGGAACGCTTCACACTGAGCAATGGCTTGAGGGTCCTGCTTGCCGAAAACGCCGCATTGCCGGCCATATCTTTGAGCTTAAGTGTTCAGGCCGGCGCTCGCGCTGAGCCCGAAGACCGTGCCGGAACGGCCGTCCTGCTCAGCCGTTTGCTGGATGAAGGAACCACGAGCCGTTCTTCGTTGGAGATCGCCGAAGCCATCGAGTCCGTGGGCGGGGCCATCGATTGTGACTGCTCCTACGAACGGGTGTCGGCGTTCCTTGGCGTATTGAGCAAAGACATTGATCTCGGGTTGGCACTCGTCGCCGACATCGTGATGCATCCCGTCCTCGGGGAAGAGGCTTTGGCCAAAGAGCGCGACCGCGTCCTGGCGGAAATCCGCAGCGCGATGGACCGCCCACAGACCGTAGCGGGATGGGAATTTAATGAGCTGGTCTATCGGGATCACCCTCTGCACCGTCCGGTGCACGGTTATCCTCACACGATAGAAAAGATCACCCGTGGAGACCTCCGGGAATTTCATAAACGGCATTTCCATTCCAACAACGCCATGGTGTCCGTCGTCGGTGATTTCAAGACACCCGACATGTTGTCCCGATTGGAATCGGCGTTCGGCGGGTGGGAACCCGGCGAGATCGACAACAGTCGCGAAACTACGCTCGAACGCCAAAGCGATGTGCGCCGAAAGTTTCTGAAGGTGGAGAGCGAACAGGCGCATATCTATTTTGGTCATCTCGGCGTGCGGCGAACGCATCCGGATTACTATGCCCTGCAGGTTCTCGATACGATTCTGGGCGGGGGGGCCGGTCTCACGGCCCGCATACCGCGCAAGCTACGGGATGAGCAGGGCCTGGCGTATACGACCTTCGCCAGCATCACCGGGTCGGCCGGCTTGGATCCGGGCAAGTTCCTGGCTTACATGGGAACTTCTCCCGCGAACATCGGACGGGCGATAGCCGGATTCAAAACCGAAATCCAATCGGTCATTGCCGAAGGCGTGACTTCCGAAGAGTTGGATGACGCCAAAGCATATCTGACAGGCAACTTCGTCTTTGCGTTCGAGTCCAATTCGCGAATCGCGCGATTCCTGCTGAGCGCGGAGGTCTTCGGTCTCGGGTTCGACTATGTCGAAAAATACCCCGGCTACATCGAAGCCCTCACCTTGGAAGACATCGCTCGGGTCGCGGCCCAGCACTTGAGCACGGAACATTACTCGCTGGTGATTTCCAGCTCGGAAGATACCGAGGAGTTCGAGTAGCTGTTTCTGGCGCCCGGGCCTGTCTTTAGGTATTCTTCCCTTCAAGAGCGGGCGCGCGATCGCACACCGGCGGCTCCCGCACTCAGTACGGAACAATGTTACAAACGCGCATCATCATCGGTAGTTTCCTGCTGTTCGGACTGGCGATGATGGGGTTGTGGTCTGCCGCTTCCCAACCACCGCCGGGCAATACGGACCCCCTGGTCTTCATTGAAGCCGAAGCGGACTTTCCCGACTATGTCGAGTTTCCCCGCCTTGGAATTCGGACAGGTAGCAATTTTGTGGGCCATAGAATTCAGGTGATCGAAGGGACGATCAGTAACGTCAGCGAACAAACCCTGCGTTCGGTCGAGTTGAACCTGTCGTTCAACGGCTACGACGGGGAGGTCGTGCTGGAGTCTCCCGAGTAGGGCCTGCGTTCACCGCTTCCAGCTGGCGAGGACAGGCGCTACAGCTTTCGCTTCGAAAACCTTCCCGAGGGCTGGAACTACCGCGTTCCCGACGTCGATATTGTCCGAATCGGATACTGATCCAATGCGAAACTTACTAAGTTTCAGGATCGGAGCGGGCCACAGGCTTCGATCTCGTCTTCGACGTGACGGCGACCCCGCCTTTCAATGTTGCTGCCCCTATGCTGAGGCGCCACACCATGCGGTCGTTCTGCATCCCAATTCCTAAATCCTGTTCACAGTTGAAAGTTTTCTTGCGTACAAAATCTGGCTGCAGTTATCTTGACGCTATTGTTCCACCCACAGCGTGACTCTCTATCGACGGAAAAAACCTTGATGATACGGAAAAGTCGGGTTGTTTGGCTGATCCCCTTCCTGTTCGTGGCCTGTGGTGGGCCCCCGAACGAAACGGCCACAAGTCCGCTTACACAAATTGACCCGGCCGACGCCGAGGCCCAGTACAACCTGGCTCTGAGGTATTACGATGGCGAGAGCGGGGCGGCCGATTACGGCGCGGCGCGGGTGTGGTATGAGAGGGCAGCCGCACAGGACTATGCCCCCGCGCAGTACAACCTGGCTTTGATGTACTACGACGGCGAAGGTGGGACCCGGGACTACAGTGTGGCGCGGCGATGGTATGAGAGAGCAGCCGAACAAGGATATGCTCCTGCGCAGCTCAACCTGGCTTTGATGCATTACGACGGCGAAGGTGGGACCGCCGACCATAGCGCGGCGCGCAGCTGGTATGAGAGCGCGGCCAAACAGGGACATCCCGATGCCCAATTCCTGTTGGCGCTGATGTATCACGAGGGCGAAGGCGGGGCCGTCGACCACAGTGCGGCGCGGGCGTGGCATGAGAGTGCGGCCCGACAGGGCTATGCGACCGCGCAGTTCAATCTGGCGTTGATGCATTACACCGGCGAGGGCGGAGCTGCCGACTACAACGCGGCGCGGGCGTGGTACGAGAGAGCAGCCCAACAGAGGTATGCCCCGGCGCAGTTCAATCTGGCGCTGATGTACTACGCGGGCGAAGGTGGAGCCGTCGACTACAGTGTGGCGCGGACATGGTATGAGAGTGCGGCCCGTCAGGGGTATGCGCCGGCGCAGTTGAGTGTGGCGTTAATGTATTACAACGGGGAGGGTGGGCCACCGGACGTCACTTTGGCCTATGCGTGGTTCCATGCTGCAGCTGAGCAAGGTGAGGCAGACGCGGCTGAATACCGGGAAAGTTTAGACGCAGCCTCTGAGTGGCCCAACGGCACCTCTCTCACAGAAGCTCAGCAGCTTGCAGACATGTACTATCAGACGTACGTGGAGCCATTTAATTGATCGGGGCATGGGGCTATTTCGTTAGCAATTTTCCTGCGGCAGGGAGAGCCTCCAGCTTGGGACGGGGGTGTCGTCAGGACATGAGCTTCTGATTGCGCAGAACTCCTGCCTTTTAGTATCGTTTGTGGACGCTTGATTCCGGTCCGCCGTTTTACTAAGGACGTTCTTTGTGAGTCTGAACATTGGCAAGCTTTCTTTGATGCTGAGCATGAGTGTGGGGCTATTGATGGCTGCCGGTTGCGGGGGTGGCTCGTCCCCTGAACCCGCTAACGACATTGCCGCTGAACCGTCACCCGCACCCGCCGCATCCACCGTCATCTTGGACGGCCTGATGTGGACAGCCGAAGATAACGGGCAGGACATCGATTGGAACAACTCGAGTGCCTACTGCGAGGAGTTGACGCTGGACGGATTTACCGACTGGGGGCTGGCGACCGTGTCCCAGCTGGAGTCCCTGTACGATCCGACCGAAAGTTACATCCCGGAAGGCGGGGGGGGCTCCTGTGAACGTCAAGAATCCGATTCAGTTGACCTCTGACTCGGTCTGGAGTTCGGAGCGATCCGGTACGGGTTCCGCGTGGTATTTCTTTTTCGCCAGGGGCTACCGGAACTCGCTCCAGCTCATCAACCCCAGCGGCGGACGGGTGTTGTGCGTGCGTGTTCCCTGAGTAACGAGAGGATCATTTTCGCTTCCGATAATGCCGTTAGGGGTTCTGAAAATAGCAGAAATACATCGTATATTTTGTCTTCTATGAGGGAGTAACAGCTTATGAAACGCAACTTGCTGATGGGGTTATTTGGGTTGATGCTTTTGGCCGGTTCAATGGCCGCGGAAGTGGATGCCCAGATCCCTTCGATCGAAGAATTGGCCCAACTCCATGTGGCCCGTGCACGGGACGCGGCCTACGAGCCGGGATTTGATTTTACCTACATTTTCGACGGTCTTTGCCGAAAGCCCAGTCCCGCACAGCTTGCCGCTTCCGCGCAGCCAACCGCCACTCCGGTCCGCGCAGCCAACCGCCATCCGGCCAACCAGCCCGCTGGCCGAAGCACGGTCCCGCCGAGGGAAGAATGGCATCTGGAACCCGCCAAGATATTCGACAACCTTTACTTCTTGGGGAGCGTCAACGACTCGGCCTGGGCGGTCACCACATCCGAGGGCATCATCATTGTCGATTCCACCGTGGAGTTCGCCGTCGAAGGACAGATTGTTGAAGGTCTCCGGGCCTTTGGTCTGGATCCCGCTGATATCCGCTACGTGGTTCTAAGCCACGCACATGGCGATCGCTATTTTGGAGCGAAGCATCTCCAGGACACTTACAACGCCCGCGTTATCATGTCGGGGGCCGACTGGGTTACAGTTGCCGACAGCAACGAGCCCGACGAACTCAAGCCCAGGAAAGACATGGTCGCCACCGACGGGATGAAGCTTACGCTGGGTGATACCACGCTTACGCTCAACCTTACGCCCGGGCACACTCCGGGGACGATTTCGACGCTGATTCCGTTGAAGGATGGCAACGAAACCCATGTGGGTAGCATCTGGGGCGGGAACGCATTTGGCTACGAACGTTACGGGCTCCGTTACTTTCCGACGCAATCCGACGCCATAAGAACCTGGAGAGACTCTTCCAGGCGCTACATGGAAATCGCGAAAGAGGCTGGTGCCGATACCTATCTGTCGATCCATCCGCACCATGACCTGACCCCGGCCAAGATCAACGCCCTGCGGTTTCGCATGCCGGGTGACCCGCATCCTTTCGTCAGTGCTGACGCCGTCCAGAACCATCTGACGGTCAGCACCGAATGCATGGAAGCACAGTTGGCCTGGAGAAACGGCCAGTAGTCGAGTGGCTGTCGATCGCGGACGCATAGGGCGACCCCTCAGGCGGACTGACTGACATCGTCCTGAACTGATTTCAATTCTTGAATTACTGGCCGAAGGGGCGCCGGTGACGTAAATAGGCCGGCGCCGTAATTCAAGGAGAAAGCGATGCGTTGGCGTGGACAGTGCCATCGAATCGATTCCAGAAGAGTCAGCCGCGGACGGACTGAACGTGACGCGACACCGCACGTTTGAATTACCGCGACCAATAGCTTCGTCCTAGATGTGATCAGCTAAGAGTCGTTGTTGGCATAAGGAGGAGTTTCTTATTCTCTGCTGCTTTTCGCCAATCTTTGCTGTCGTGTGCAAGTTTGGCTTCCTCAAGTATCGGATAACCCCGCTCACGTTCCCATTGATCAAAGTCCAGCGGGCGGGTCAGCATCATCCGCACTGCGAAGGCAAGCGCCTGCGCTTTGGTTCCCTTGGCCAATTTGGGATGGATCAGCGACGGATCGTTCAAATAGCGTCGCGTGATGCTCTCAAACGACTCCGGCTTCTGGCCCGTGATGGCTTCGACGTGATCGGTAGGTGCGCCGATCTCATAAGCGCCGTTCCGAATTTCCTCGGTGTAATAACGCAACTGAGCGACCTCGAAATCAGGGAAACCGAGGGCCTTTGCCGCCTTGGCGAATGACTTGAACGCTCGAAATCAGGGAAACCGAGGGCCATGCCGCCTTGGCGAATGACTTGAACGGCGTGTCCTGATACTTCACTTTCCTTCCCACGACATTGCTCAGGATGCTCGCGATATCACTCGACGAAAGCAGCTCGGGACCTGTCGGCCGATAGCTTTTGCCAATGTGGGGGCGCGGGTCGCTCAGCACGCCAACGGCGACGCGGGCGATGTCCTCATTGGAAGGAGGCGCGTTTCTGCCGTCTCCGAAGGGAGCGGAAAGGATCCCCAGGTGCATGATGGCCGGCCGGCCGAGCAGGTAGATGAACGCGAATATGCCGGGATTGACATGCACAACGTCCACGGAAGGCATCCAGCGGTACAGCTGATTGGCCATCCAGTGTTCGCGGCTCACGATCGATGGATGCGTCGGATGTGGGTTCCAGCCGCTCATCAGTGCGACGACTTCGAGTTTCGCTTCTTCGGCGGCCAGCGCGAACAATGCGGCACCGTTCAGAAGAGTGGGTGCGAAAGGCGGGCAATGGTAAGCCCTCTGGACGCCGGTGAGGGACTTTCTGAGGTCGCGAAGGTCGAATAGATCGCCTACGAAAATTTCGGCTCCTGCGCTTTCCAGGGCTTTGCTGCGAGCATCACGCCGGCGAACAAACGCACGAACGGGAAATCCCTTTTCCCGCAATCGCAACACGGCGGCAGCTCCGGTACGTCCAGCCGCCGAGGTCACCAGAATCTTGGGTTGAGTCATAACACTCTCCTTTTTGATGTGAGATCGTTGGTTTCTTTTTTCAAGTGAGGCCTTAAGAGGGGAAGCATTTTCCGAATGCCAGGAGGAACTTCGGGGAGCCCCGGAACCTGATCTTCCGCGTCAGCAGGGCCCATGCAAGATTGCGTTCTTTGGCAAGAAAGCCCAGCCAGGTGTCCCCATCGGTGATAAGACGCAGGTCAGCCTGTCCCCTGTGCCCTTCTTCTATTCGCAGAGTCTTGTTTCGAATGACGACGGTCGCCTTCCTTTCCTCTTCCCCGGTGAACCTGAAGTGATACGTGGCGTCGAGTCCTTTAGACCGTTCTCTTTGAAACACCAGCGGCAGACCCGTGAGGAATTGATCGATTGACCGTGGATGGAGGCTGCCCCCGACGCGCTTGATTTCCTTGTGGGGGAAGCGACGCGCTGCATGCGCTTCAGCATCCGACCCGGCAACGACATAGAGCTCTTCTTCCTTGTCCTGAAGCGGTTTGACTACGTCGCTGAGGAAGCCTTTTCGGTCGTTGAGGAAGGGCGTGATCACGTCGTCACCCGCTGGGCACACCGCCATGCAGTAGGCCGCCTTGTAGTTGGCCCCGAAAGACAGGCTCTGCCACATCGAGGCCGACGCGGCGTCGCTCACCTTCGTCCGGTAATCGCGGGCGTCCTTGCTGTCGGCTACCTGCTCGACCCAGTCCGTGAATCCGCCCATGAATTCCCGATAGTTATGCGTGTAGCACGCTGAGAAATTGAAGTGTCCGTCAGGCGAAATCGCGCCGACCGGGCAGGCCGCGACACACAGTTTGCATTCCAGGCAGGGGTTGTAATCGATGGGTTGGCTCGATTCGGTGACCTCGGCGTCGGTGAGAACGGTTCCGAGGAGGACGAAGTTGCCAAACTTGGGATGGATCAGGTTTCGGTGAATCCCGATCTTGCCAAGGCCGGCTGCCGCGGCGACGGGTTTGTGTGAGACGACCCAGACTTTGCCGGGGAAACGATCCATCTCCATTGGGAATCCCATCGAAGGATTGATCGCCCGGATCCCTTCGTTCTCCAGTTCCCGGACGATCCTGCGCGAAATCTCGTTGACCGTGTCTCCCGCATGGTGGAATTCCAGATTGGCCACGGAACGGGCCGTGCTCCGGATCGGCTCCCGACTCATTCGGCAGACGAAACTGATCAGTGTTCGGGTGTGAGGGAAGTAACTGAGAATATCGTCCCGTTGGTCGTCGATTTCCCGACGAGCGATTGCGACAAAACCAACGTCGTCCGCACCAAACTGCAGACACAAATCCCGGAGCCGATCTGCATCGAGTTGCTTTGGGCCCGCGGGTTTTGGTTCAGTGGCTTCCGTTGTCTGATGACGCTTCACTGTGGGGTGCTCGGCGAGTCTCATAGGAATGTCCTCACTGTATGTATATACAAGTAGGTGGATCAAAAAAAATTCGCATTGACGTCTTCATGCGGCCCTCCGAACATTTTCGATGGCCTCTAGAAGGCTTGTCACACCCGCTGGGCCGAGAAGTTCTTTCGCCTTTATCTGGGCTTCTTCCCAAGCCGGGCTGGCCTTTTCGAGGAGCTTAGAGCCCTTCCGGCTGAGGCGAATCTGTCGGGCGCGCGCGTCCTCCTCGTCTGCGACCACCTTGAGCCAGCCGGCGGCCTTCATCCGGTCGACGTTCCGGCTTACCGTCGACATGTCCATCTTTAGCCGGGAGCAGATCTCCGCCGGGCGAACCACGCCGAGCCGGGCTGTCACGACCAGAATGTTCATTTGGCTTGTCTTGAGCCCCAACGGTCGTAGCGCTTCATCATAGATCTTCGTGATGACGCGGCTCAGAATCCGAACACGAACGGCAATACACTCTCGGGCGATGATATCTGGAGTGGTTTTGGTCTTCTGTGAACTCATTGTTCCATTATTTGTATATGCAACTATTGTGCCTGTCAACAAAAAAGTTTGATGATCTTAAAACTTATGTTCCTTCTGGAGGAAGGAAACCGAAACCGTCATCAACGCGCTGATCGAACACGCAGACAAACTCCCGACCGAACTCTATAAAACACTGACCTGGGATCGCGGATTGGAAATGGCCAATCACAAACGGTTCACTCTGGCCACCGACATTGCCGTTTACTTTTGCGATCCGAGGAGTCCCTGGCAACGGGGTTCGAACGAAAACACGAACGGTTTGCTCCGACAGTATTTCCCTAAAGGTACGGACTTGTCGGTTCACTCACAGGAGCATTTGGATATGATCGCAAGGAAGCTCAACGGGCGACCTCGTGAGACGCTGGACTTCGCTAATCCGGCAGAGACATTAAACGCAGGTGTTGCATCGACCGGTTGATCTGAATTCGTTTCTCAGGACTTGAGAATTTGATAGCGCCTAACTCACTCCTCTAGTATCGTTTACTCAACTTTTCACAGTTCGTTTCGACGCACACTAAAACGATGGAATCAGGCACCAAACTTGGCCACTCCGAGATCTCAACTCTCTATAGGTAAGGGTGGAATGGGTGAAGTCTGGCGTGCACGGGATACGAAACTGGGCCGTGAAGTTGCTATAAAGACTTTGCCTGAAGAGTTTGCGAAGGATGATCCTGTCGCCCCACCGGCTTCTCGGACACCCAAATAACGAACATGAACTTCCAATATCATCCCTTTTCTCTCTCACTGCTCCGAAGCCTAGGCCCAATCGAAATCGTACATGTAGATCGGGTGTTAGAGGAGCAACTCGGCCTGACGAGCGACGAGATTGCAGCTCAGCCTCTCATAGACTGGATTCATCCTGAAGACAGGGCCGTTATCAAGGAAGCCCTGGATTCCGGCGCTGGCTACGCGTGGGCCCGGCATCGGACGAAACATCACGATTGGGTACCTTTTGATTGGCAGGTAGAGACCGCGGATGGTGGGGTTTTTGTGCTCGGGCGACTGGCATCGGAAAGCCCGATGAGCCCCGCGTCTTTCGCCCCTAGCAAGTCGAATACGCAGGCTGAGGCGCTGGAGGCCATGGCGCTCGTCGTGGAGGCAAAGAACCCGGAAATGCGATGCTCGATCCTGCTCGTCGATTCTGCGACCCGTCGCGTCACAGTCGGCGCCGGTCCGAGTCTTCCGGCCGAGTACAATGAGGCGGTTGAGGGATTGCAAATCGGACCCGCCGTCGGTTCCTGCGGGACCGCAGCGTTTTGGAATGTGCCTGTCATTGTCGATAACATTGCAGAGGACCCGCTGTGGCGTAACCTGCGTGGGACGGCCTCCATCGCCGGTGTCTGCGCGTGCTGGTCGCACCCGATCACGGCGACGGACGGTACTGTCCTCGGTGCCCTGGCGCTGTATGCCGATGAACCAAAATTTCCTGACGAGAGCCAGATGGATGGACTTGAGATCGCGGCTCGCATGGTTGGCATCGCGCTCGAACGTGACCGCCTGCAGGAGCAGCTGAGGCGATCCTCGAAGTTGGAAGCAATTGGCCGACTGGCCGGAGGGATCGCGCACGACTTTAACAACTATCTGACGGCAATCGTGGGCAATCTTGACTTGGCGATGCTGGGGCTTGCGCCCGACGACGAGCGAAGACCCCTGATCCTGGCGGCCCAGAATGCGTCGCTCAGGGCGCGTGACGTCACGCAACAATTGCTCACCTTTGCCTCGGGTGGTGCTCCCGTGACCTCGGCTCAATCACCCATCGAGCTGGCCAGGGAGACCGTCGATTTCTCGTTGGCGGGCTCCAACGTGCGCTATGAGATGCGTTTCGGGTCCGAAATCAAGAATGTCGAAGTCGATAGAGGACAGGCGAGCCAGGTGATCCAGAACGTGGTCCTCAACGCCGTTCAGGCGATGCCGGAGGGTGGCGACATTGTCGTTAGCGCGGAAAACGTCCCCGCCGAATCGTTGCCTCACTCGGAGTCATCCGGTTCGGGCGAGTTTGTCCGATTGTCGATCGCTGACCAAGGTCTGGGCATACCGGAGCACCATCTGACTCGCATCTTTGATCCGTTCTTCTCGACGAAAGACCAGGGACGGGGGCTGGGTCTGGCGACGACCTATTCGATCATGAAGCGGCACGGGGGCCAACTGACCGTGGATTCCACGATGGGCAAGGGAACGACCGTCCAACTGTATTTCCCGGTGGCGCAGCGAGAAGCCCAGCCCCTAGACCCGGACGTTGAGCCTCTTCTCTGCCCCGTCGGCAGGGTGCTGGTGATGGACGACGAGGAGTCTGTTCGGGACCTGCTCAAGAGGATGCTCGTGATGCATGGCGGCGAGGTCACGCTCGCTTCAGACGGGAGCGAGGCGATCCGAATGTTTGAGCAGGCCCGGGGAGAGGAGAAGCCCTTTGATCTGGTGATCCTCGACCTGACGATTCCCGGTGGCATGGGAGGCGTGGTCGCCCTGAGCCACCTCCGAAAACTCGATCCTGAGGTCCGCGCCGTCGCCACGAGCGGCTACGCGGATAGCCCGATTCTGTCGGAACACGCGGCGCACGGATTCGCCTGCAGCTTGAAGAAGCCCTACTTGCTGGAGGATCTGAAAACACTGCTATCCTCCGTGTCGGGGGATGTTTAGGGCCCCTGGGCGCCACCCTCACCGGGGTTCTGTCAACTGATCTTCCGATGGCCGAACCGATGGCGCATGGTTACCAGTTGATCAACCTGTCGTGATCACTTCCCAAGTCCCAAAAGAAAGTGCCCGCAGCATCCGATGATGAGCCGATTTCAGCCGGTGCCGAGCAATTCGGAAAAGATTCAGAACGAGACCGTGAACAAAGAGGAATCGTTAAGTCTGAGCGGGGGACTTGAACCTTCTCATCTGCCGCTCCCGCTGCCGGGTTGGTTGGTGCGAGACTTCCGCTCGATTGTTCGCGTATTGATCGGTGTCATGGTTCACCGAAGGCATGATCGTGCACGACTTATCGGGATTTGAGATTGGACCAGTAAACACTGGCTCGTCAGGGGCGATCCATAGGTCTCTCGGAGTATTCCGGCGGGCGAGGCGAGCTCGGAGATTCGGCCGGTGGAGACTGGTCGGCGCGATCGTCAGGTCACGAGCGCCGCAAGGCGTGCGACGAAGATGAGGACGATCAGGAATGTGAAGAAGTAGAGAAGGAGAACGCCGAGGTCGACGGTCGCTTTCTCATGATCTCCGCAGCGAACCAACCTGAATTCGGTCTCAATCGTCCTCAAATCAACATCGTCCTCAACTGGTTTGAAGAACTGAAGGAACGGTTGCCGGTGCCGTAAAACAGGCCGTTTGTTCCTGTCTATCGCTGAAATCCATTCTCAAGTCCTGAGAAATCATCTTCTCGGACGTTGAGAATTGAAACCACCACTTTCCGCTAAGGCGACCAACCTTCGATTGGGGCATATGGACGGTTTGCCGACTATATTGTGCCACGAGCATAGAAGGCCGAATGGCCTTCGAGTGCGCAACTGCTCAACTGATGAGGGAGGGCCCCTCGGAATCGGCTTGCAGGAGTTGGTTTCAAACCACCTTTGGCGGCTGTGGTCAAAAGCCATGGTCGTGAGCGCGTAAGGAAAAGGCCCGGCAGTGATCGGGTCAGGTGTCAGGCAAGAAGAGGACCGCAAGGGAACCACTGCTGAAGTGTCGAAAGCTTAGAGACGATGGCCAAAACCGCGGAGTTATAGTTGCTGCGGGATGAGATCCGACGATACCTGTTTACGGGCGGAGTGGCCTCCGGCATGAGAGGTGGCCTGAGCTTGCCAAGAGGCGGTTGAGCGGAACGTGGGAACCTGAACTTCGATGCTAACGGAGAAGCCACAAGTGGAAGCACCACGAGGGCGAGAGTACGGATGCGGGGTTCAGGGGCGGACTGCCTTGTAGTAGTGATGAACCTCTTGTAATGAGAGGGGAGCGAAGGGGGCAGGCCATTCGCGTCATGGTCCATGAACTCAGGAGGAACCGACTGTTGTGGCGGGGAGCAACAGTAAGCCGTGTGAGAGAGGGGACGTCCGCGTTGCGCCTTGAAAGGGAAGTCTAGTCAGCCTGCCGTGGCAAATTCGCGTCATGGTCACTGCCGTAGACAGGGAGGGAGTTGATAGCCCCGAAATCGATCGTGGTTGAAGTAGCCGACCTTGTCAACTGGTAACAGGAGGAACCGACTGTTGTGGCGGGGAGCAACAGCTCTCAGTGAATGGCAAGAGCCGTGTGAGTTGAGAGGCTCACGCACGGTTCTGTGAGAGGCTCGGGGTGAAATTCCCCGGGCCTACTCGGCCGTCAAGTAGAAGGTCGACTGATGTGCCAGAGGGCGGCTTGTGCGGCGTTGACGATCAATTCCCTAAACACTAGGCGACAAGGGTGGATCTATCTCACGAATCTCACTCAGCTCCCTTTATCAGAGATGGCGGAACCGGCGACCCGAATCGAGGAGGACCTGACTCCAGGGCTCTTTGACAGACGGAATAAACGACGGCGTCGGAGAATGGCCGTGCTGGCAATGCCAGCAGAGGGCTGACGTCAGGTGGCGGATCAGCGGAATAAGCAGGGTCTGGTGTTATGGAACCGACAAAGACAAAGCTCGTTGAATTCGGTCGCTTTGCTCAGCGGGATGCGGGCAAGCACGGGAGAAAACGTCCAGAAACGATCTACTTTCTGGGCATGACCCTGTACTGCTCGCAGAATCGCAAAGGCAATTTCCGGGTGGGATTGCGCACTGAGAAGTCTCGACTTCAACGCAGTCTGGCCCATCTACGCGATCTGATGAGACGAATGCGTCACTTGCCGGTCCGGGAGCAGGTTCAGAATCTGAATCGGGTCTTGCGTGGTCACTACGCCTACTACGGCATCGCCGGAAACTTCCGGGCCCTCCAGCACGTTGCTCGGGTCGTGGAGCGTTACTGGCGCAAGATGCTGAGCAGCCGGAGTCGCGCTGGTTACGTCCGGTGGGAGGTATTCAACCGGATTAAGACGCGCTTTCCGTTGCAGCGGCCCAAGCTGGCGCTTCCGTATCGGGAGTTCCAGTCTCTTGCTGTGTTGTGAATCCGTTTCTGAAGAGCGTAGTGCGGGAAATCCGCACGCTACGTTCTGTGGGAGCCGGAGGCGGGTGACCGCCTCTGGCGACCCGGTCCTCGGGGTGAAATTCCCCGGGCCTACTCGGCCGTCAAGTAGAAGGTCGACTGATGTGCCAGAGGGCGGCTTGTGCGGCGTTGACGATCAATTCCCTAAACACTAGGCGACAAGGGTGGATCTATCTCACGAATCTCACTCAGCTCCCTTTATCAGAGATGGCGGAACCGGCGACCCGAATCGAGGAGGACCTGACTCCAGGGCTCTTTGACAGACGGAATAAACGACGGCGTCGGAGAATGGCCGTGCTGGCAATGCCAGCAGACGACTATGGCAGCGCTGTCAATGTCGTCGTATGAGTGTTATGTCAACCCGCGCGCGGCCACAGGCCGTCGCGCGACGGAGGCGTACTTTACAGAACGTCGAGGAGCCCGACCAAGCGCAACGCAACACTGGCGGATGGATCCGGCGCTGGAGCGGACAACTCGTGAGAACTGCGGGTTAGGGACGAAACCTGCTGGTGCCGAAACCGTTAACCAAAGAATTAGAGGTGGGAGAGCACAATCAGAAGGCCGCCAGCCCGCTTGACCTGACCCTGGCATCAACTCGTCGCGACGACGTTAGCTTGCCCGTGCCCCGCAGTTCCACGCCCGGCATCGCTTCATTGAGTGGTAACGCGGGTGGTAACACCCATCAAGCGCTGGCGCCCGGATGAAACAGGATCGAAGCGGGGCACAAGCGCAGCGCTGAACACAGTTCGTTGCAGAGATTGAACGTCACACCGAGATTACGATCAGGTAGATCAGCAACCCGACCGGATAGACAAGGCCGACGTTCGCCATGTTGGACGCGGTGAGATTGTCGAGCACCTCCTGCGTGTCAGCCAGCGATCCCAGCTTCCCCGCAGCTCGTGCGCTAGCGTAGACTGAAAAAAAGGTGATGGCCTCCGGCAGGCTGGAGGTGAAGCCCAGGATCAAACCGGCGATCGCGGGGCTTATGCCGATGCGGTTGACCACGTTCTCCGTCGCCCCGCCCAGGAAGAAGCCGGCGATGGCGAGGGTGACCAGGGCGGTCGCGGTCAGGATCAGGCCGATTCTGAGGCTGCCGGCGGCCGGCTCGCCGCCGCCCTCGAGCTCCGCGCGGTTTACCCGAACGTCAACGAAGCGGTACAGACCGAAGAACAGGAGCAGGACCGGAATCACCGTCCAGCTTTCGTCGATGCCGTACAGCATGAGTACGATCGGGGCCACGATGGCGAGGACGGCGAACAGAATCTCGTCCAGGAACCGCCTGTTGAAGAGGTCGGGTAACTGGAGGTTCCACCCGGCTGCGAAACCCATGAGGATGAAATTGATTATGTTACTGGACGCGATGTTCCAGAGACCGGCTTCCCACACGCCCGCCAGACCCGCGGCGACCAGGCACACGAACTCCGGAGCGGAGGTCGCGAAGCCCGTCCACTGGCCGCGCGCCTTGGCCGTCCACTTCAGCGAAGCGGCCACATGCTCGATGCCCGTCACGAGCCCGAATTTCGCGATCAAGATGATCGCCCCGGCCGAGAGGACCATGATCAGAATGGACATCCATGCTTCCTCTCGCCGCTTCCGGCGGCAATGAAACGACAACACTCACCTGGGCGATCGACCCGGAACGGACCCGCCATTGCCGGGGCTGGGATTGTTCGATGTCGGGTTACGCCATAGTACTACGTGCTCCCCAACTGGACGTTACGGCTTCTGCCCATGCGCTTCAACCGCAGACGGCGATGCCCTGAAGGTCAGCAAAGCGCTGCTCTGCAAATTTCCCGGTGAGATCGCGGAGGGAAACGGCAAGCGCCAAATCGTAATTGACGAACGGGCCGACGACGCGCAACGCACGTCGCTCGAGACGATTATCTCAGGCGAAGCGTGCGAACCCTTCAGCAATCATTTCTCTGTCTTCGGTTCATTATGCACGGAGTTTTTCGACACGCTCGTTCTGCCGATCGAACTCGAAGTGGACCTCGAGCGCAGAACGGCTAAGGTCGATATTCCAGGTGTCCTGAAGAGTGCTGGCAGGCCGATCATCAACAAGTTCAATGGCGAACCGTTCCACATTGCGATTGCACGTCCGACTGGCAGCTTCGAATTTACCTATGGGGAAATCGGACGCGGAACGACCGCAGTGACGGGTGACATGGAGATGTCGTTCGAAGATTCATGGGCGCTGTATTGTGTTCACCACTACGATCAGAATGGTTTGATTCACTCAAGATCGAAGCTCACAGACTGGTTTGGAGCCTGAATTCGCGTTCCCCTGAATGACGGCAATGGGTCAAAGCGGAAGGTGTTGTCCGCCGACCAGACTTAAGCCGCTGTACCTGGTCGACCGCAGATCCGTGTCGTTCTGAACTGGTTTGAAGAACTGAAAGACCGGGTGCCGGTTCCATAGATGACCATGAAAATGATTCTCAAGTCCTGTAAATCATCTTCTCGGACATTGAGAACTGTAATTCCTGAAAACTGCTATGAATTGGGCCTGGCTTCCTGTCAGACGTTGCGATGTGCCCGAAGTGCTTTCGGAAGGTTACGGACAAGACGTTGGTCGAACTGTATGGGCTCTGGTCCTCAATTGGCGAAGCTGTTCATAACTATAATTATTGTATTTACTACAACTTAGCTAGAATTTGGTCTGTTTTTCCTCTCGTGTTCAATTATGTCCCCGAACTATGCTTCCGCCGAACGCAGAGTTCCTACGATGGGTGACGAGGCGTTTGGCTTCTTTTCGGAGGAGTTCAAAATGGGCGTGAGCCTTAGGATGCACGCTCTAATAAGTATGCTTATTGTCAGGAGGACAACAGGATGGAACCGAAGAATATCGAAGGATTCGAGCTCGAACTTGAAATTAAAGTAGAAGAATTAGAAGAGCGCATCGCTCCCGGCGAGTTGGTTTGGCCCTTCCCTGGTGGCGGCAAAGGCAAAGGCGGAGGCCACGGCGGTCGCTAAAGCATTCTGTGAATCCCCTGTCGCTTGACAGGGGATTCGCTTTTTCTCCTCCCACTTGCTGTCTGAACCCGCGAAATGCCCGAAATGCTTTCGGGAGGTTGACGAAAAAAGTCTGATGGGCATGGTGCTTTATGAAGTGCCCCAGGTGTGACTCGGAAGACGTTCGGCGTTCTCGCCGTAGCTTACTAGATCGGTACGCTCGCTTCTTTCTCCTTCCATTCCGTTGCCGAAATTGCAATAGGCGATTCTACCGCTTTCGTTTCCTGCTCTCGCAACCGACAGCGAAACATTAAGTGCTTCAGAGAGGTTACGGAGAAGAGGCTGGTGGAGCCAAAGTGATTCTCAACTTCCGCGAAGGTCGTTTGAACTAAGCCGCTGGCGCGGCGGACACGTTGCGTGCGTGGTCGAGGACCTTGCCTGACCGAGAGAGGGTTTCGCGTTGTTACCGTTTGGAAAGTTCCCGGAGGTAACGGCTCGTGACGGTTACGTGGACGAGTTCGAGCTGCCACTGACGAAAGCTCTGGGCGCTCGACTTCTTGGCGAATGTTACCGCGACCTAAATGGGGGCTACATGTTGAGTCCTTCGCTGATCCGGCGAGCCCACCCCAACGAATCTAGGTAGTGGCTCCGAATTGTCATGGGCGGGAGGTCCTTGTAACGAACCTGATCCCACTCACCCCGCTCGTAAGCAAGCACACACTGGAGCGCGTCGCCAAGAGATCCTTCCGAGCGTATCAACGCGGATTTGATTTCACTCGAAACGGGAATATCTCCGAGCGCCTCTTCCATGGGACAATCCATCAGAGCGTCGAGAACTGACAACAGACCGACCGTAAAGAACGTCTCTCGTGGCCCCTCGTCTGCTGAAGAAGCCAGTCTTTCGCACATAGCGGCCCGCACGATTGCCGTGGTCATAAGCTCGGGCGGCTTATCCTCCATCTTGCAAAACATCAGAAGGCTCGCCCATACGCGAATCCGCTCGATTCCAACCATCTTGACAGCGTGGTTGATTGACTTCATAGGCCGATCCAGCCCCATGAAAGCGGAGTTCGCAAAGCGCAACAACTTGTAGCTAAGCGTAACGTCGGCGCTAATCGTTGCCTCCAGTTCGTTCGAGCTGACGTCCGGGTTCTGGAGATTCGCTAAGACCCGCAACGCGCCCAGGCGACTGACGGATATAATCGTGGCTTCGCCGTTAGGTGTACAGAAGAAGTTTCCCCGGTACATGTCGAAGTTGTGCTGCTGGCACAACTCGAATTGTTTATAGGTATCGACATGGTCGGCCAGCAACTGGATGTTGGGACGGGATAACCGATCGACCTGCTTGGCCAGTTCGTCATCATTCAAATCAAGAACGTTGATCCGAACAATATCCGCAATCGACCGTCCGTTTCCGTTCAAGGACTCGAGCATCGTGCTTCCGACCGCGATCTTGAATCCCATTCTGGACAACTCAAGAAGCGCATCCGTGAAGGCGGTGTCGGAGACAATATCATCGAGCACCTCCAACACAACCCGGCGCTTTGAAAGAGACAGACAATGCCCGGCGATCACGGCTTCACGGGATACGCTCACGAAGGCTTGATGGTCCCCAACAATCTGATCGAGACGATCTTCGGTAAAAGTGCCCAGATCGTCACGTAGAGTGTCCAGCTCGCCGGCCGTGGGGAGAGGTCCTCTGTGTTCACGGGGCTGTGAAACGAGTGCGTAGGCTCGCAACCGCACGTTGGACTTGTATATTGGTTTTCGACTAACGTGTGGTTTTTTCATGCCTTCTTCCCGACCGGGCAGGGTTCAAGTCCTCCGTGATTTGTTGGCCACCTTCGGTGAGGCGCTGTCGCCTGAGTTTTCTGCCTACTGGCGTTCGAGCCTCGACACCTTACCTATCGGAAAATTGACTTACTATCTTTACTATAAAAACTGTACCGTCTACCGAAGTGCTTTTGAGTTATTGTCAAAAGTGGTGTTTAGGAGATTGATTCAAGCGGCGGCCTGATCGACTTGTGTCGCTTCGACACCATCGTTGAATTTCACTCCGATGATTACCTTGCTCAGATCATCGAATCCTCGTAATCGTCGCCAATTGTTCTCAGCGCACTGGCCCAGTTTGAACATCATGTGCAGCATGCCATCCCGTGTCAGGCAACCTCTGGATCGCTTCGTTCGGTGTCGAATGGTGGCAAAGGTCGACTCAATGGGATTCGTCGTTCTGATGCTCTGCCAGTGCTTGGCCGGAAAGTCGTAAAAGGCCAGCAGTTCCTCTCTGTCTTTCTGCAGGCAGAGTGTGGCTTTCGGATACTTCGGTTCATAGGTTTCAATGAACAAGTCGAATGCCTTCTCGGCGTCTGCCTTCGTCTCGGCCTGCCAGATCGAGTGCAGGGCCTGTTTCGCCTTCGCCTGGACCGACTTGGGCAGGCAGTTGAGGACGTTCATGACTTTGTGCATCCAGCAACGTTGTTGACGTGTCTCGGGATAGATTTCCTCCAGTGCGGCCCAGAACCCCATCGCACCGTCACCGATGGCCAACTTCGGAACATTCATCCCACGGGACTTCAGCTTCAACAAGACCTCGCGCCAACTCTGTGTCGATTCCCGTACACCGTCTTCGATCGCCAGGAAACGCTTCTCTCCGCGTTCATTCACGCCGATCACGACCAATGCACACAACTTGGTTTGTTCCGCCCGAAGTCCGCTGTAGATGCCGTCGGCCCAGACATAGACCCAGCGATCTGCATCCAAACGCTCCTCGCATCCGAGGCGGTACTGTTCGCCCCAAACCTGTTTCAACCGCGATACCGTGCTCGCCGACAGACCCTGCGCCTGGGGACCGACAAGAACTTTTAGGGCCTCACCCATCTCGCCGCTGGAAACGCCTTTCAAATACAACCACGGCACCGCTGCTTCCAGCGACTTCGTCTTCCGAATGTACGGTGGTACCAGGGCCGATCGGAACGTCACAGCTTCGCCCGTCTTGGCACGGACCTTCGGGATTTGGACTGTTACCGGACCCAATCCCGTCTGCAGTTCGCGTTCCGGCAGATAACCGTTGCGTACCACCCCGGCGTTTCCTGTCTCAGTTCGCCGGCCACCGTGCTGGGATAGCAGCTCTGCCAATTCGGCTTCCACTGCGCGTTGGATCAGTTGCTGTGCCCCAACTCGTAGTAGTTCTGTTACTGGATCCTCAATCGTTTCTCGACCTTCCGGTCCATTCACGTTACTCTTGCTCACAGTGGCGTATCTCCTATGGTTGCTTTGAAGTTTTGTCACAACAAATCAACCAGATACGCCGCTCTTATTCAATCCCTCAAACACCAGATTCGGTTATAACTCAGTGCTTTTGGGGAGATTACTGAGAAGACGTTGGTGGAGGGAGCGTAATTCAAACTACCACCTTCCCAGTTCCCTTGACTCCCCTCCGGCCCGTCCATAGAGTCACAGCATAGAAATCACGCTTGATATTGAAATCGAAGAGTTGGAATGCCACGTCGGCGAGCCGATTCCCGAAATTAGGAGGTAACGATGTCGATTGTGTTGAGCTTGACTCTGATACTTATCCCATTGGCGCAAAGTCGCGATGATGTGAGCGAACGCCTCGACGAGGCCGCCGAGGTCTTTAGTGAACTTCTGAACGCGCCCGATGCCGACGTGCCCGAGGGGTTGCTCGAAGATGCCGAATGCGTCGCGGTGATCCCCGACGTTCGGAGAGCGGCATTTGGATTCGGCGGCCAGTCGGGGCGCGGTGCAGCATCCTGCCGAACGGATGGAGGCTGGAGCGCTCCTTCTATGCTCGCTCTGGACGGGGGGAGTTTTGGCTTTCAGATCGGAGTCAGCTCGTCCGACGTAGTCCTGCTCTTCATGGCCGATGACAGCGTCGAGCACCTGCTCGAGAACGAGGTGACCTTGGGTGGGGATGCCAGCGTTGCGGCTGGCCCGAAGGGCCGGGACCTCGGCGCCGATACGAACCTGACGTTTCAGGCCGAAATCCTTTCGTACAGCCGAAGCCGTGGCCTATTTGCGGGGATCGCGATCGAAGGTGCCTCGATGCGACCCGACCGGGATGCGAACGAAGTGCTGTACGGCCGGGAGATCTCGCCTGCGGAAATCCTTATGGAAGGAACGCCCGTGCCCGAACTGGCGACGCGATTCATTGAAGCGTTGCGATCAAACTGAGCTTCGTTCGTCGGCTTCGTGTCTCGGTGTTGAATGCTCTACTTCCGCGTCTCGATTCCTCTTTCAAGTGGGTACACGTATCCCTCAGTTCCTAATTCTGGAAGTTCAAGTCCTGAGAAATCATCTTGTCGGACATTGAGAATTTCAGCGAACGGAAGCTAGAACGCAGCCCGACGCTACCCCTACGTTGCCCCAAGGACACGCGCGTAGCCTGTAACCAGTTGATTCCGTGGTGCTAAATGTTTTGAATCTACTGACAACTAGTCAGCTTCCTGCCGAATGGCTGGATTTCGAGGCGCCACTACTTGGTGGGCGCGCCCGACAAGTGGTATTCGTTCCCTAATTCCTCTGTTCCGCCCATCTCCAACGTCTTGCCATCCGCGAACTCGACGCGCACGATGCGTCCCACGGGTTTCCCACTCTTGGCCGGTTGTACAGTGACGGTAACCTGATCCCCAGGTTTCAGGGAGTTCTTCCTCCAGCCGGCATCAATCATGTTGGCCGGAGCCCTAGTCTCCGCAACCCACTGCACCACCTCGCTGCTGTCGGTCTTTACGTCGAACTTCAGGAGACAGTGCGGGTTGGCCCAGAACCATTCCGTGACCGTCCCCTCAATCGTGAGATTTTTCCCGGTCTCAAAAGCCGCCCCGCTGTGGTGTGCGAACATCGGAACCGCGACGATCAAAGCACCGAGAGACAGGGACAGATGGATCACGATCTTCCTCTTCATGGGTGACCTCCGTCTTGCTTCAAGACTCCCTGCATCCTAAGGAACTAAGCTGATTGTAAAGACAGCTCCCGCCACGCGGTCAATTCTGAGATCAAGCTGCCCATAAGCCCGCGTTTCTGGTTCCGGCCCCAGGTCCAGGTGAAGGGCCACCTGCAGGTTACTAGTTGTCGTTCTCGACGCCGCTGGCGGCGTTGCCGAACAACTCGTTATATTGTTGCATCTCTACCGGCGAGCAGTACATCTCCATGACATCGGTATGGGGGTCTGCCAACTTAAACATGATCTTCATGGTCATCCAGGGTTTTGTATAAACCTTGGGGTCGTCAATCGTCTCCGTCCACTCCATGTGGTCGCTATCCACACGGCGGAAAACTTCCTCTACGGTTACCGCGTCGCTGATCGGCCGACCTGTAGAATCGAGCCAGACTCTGTCTTCCGGCATCATCCCCACCGTCTGGACGACCAGTGTGTAATCATCGGTCCACTTGCCAACCGAGTACCCATACCACCGTGGCTCCTTAAATGTTCCGCCCGCCATCACGCCTCCCTCAACTATCTTGGGGAGCTCTCGCCCATCGATCCAGATGTCCCGCGACCTGTTGTCATATTCATACAGGATCGCGATCTTATATGGGTTCTGAAAGATCTGCGTCATCCTGACGTTGTAGTGATTGATGCGCGGGAATCCTAACGGCTCGCACTTATTCCTCGGATCATTACCAAACGCCGGGAGAACTGCGTCGACGCCCTCCAGTGCCTTATTGCTCCTGTATAATTCCAACCCGTAAGGAGTGTAAGGCAATGCATGTTCCGGCTTCCCGTCGTTTGGCATGGCCTGCACGCCACCGAACTGGATTGCGCCCCCCGGCCCGCTGGCCGGCGTCCAAGTCCCCGAAAGGTCACGACGTGGAGCAGGTCCTGGTTCGGAACTATCAGCCGCTTCCGGCGGCCGCCGACCCTGGGCGCGCGTATCAGGCGAGAGTGCCAACACTGTGAATGCTGTAAATACCGCAATCAACACAGTCGCCGGAAACAGAAAAGGCTTTGCCATTTGGAAACCCCTCCGACTTCAAGTTAGCCTACATTTTACTTACCCGAAATAAATTTTTAGCCCTCCCTCCGGAAGCGTGGAGTATACACCCGTTTCGGGCACTGGAATTCTCGTAGCCGTACCGATTCAAACCAGTCCGACGTTTGCAACGAGTAGACTGCGGGAATTGTTTCCACTTGCTCGGTTACGAGCTATGAATAATGTCGCTAACTACGACATCGAACCTGAAGGTGAGAGATTCATCATGACGACAGAGGACGAGGCAGGGGAGGCATCCTCGAAACAAATCAACATCGTCCTGAACTGGTTTGAGGAACTGAAAGAACGGGTGCCGGTGCCATAGTTTTTGAGTTCAAGTCCTGATAAATCGCAGTATGAAAGGACGCCCCTAGACTGGGGGTTGTTGAGAGAAGACTCACTCAACAACCTGATCAACGTATACAGCGTTGATCCCAGAAAAGGAGCGTTCGAGATGAAACAAGACAAGTATATGGGTATGGATGTGCACCAGGCAACGACGGTGGTTGCGGTGAGAGACGGGAGCGGCAAACTGGTGTTTGAAACGATCGTGGAAACCGAGGCGGGGAGTATCACACGGCTGCTGGAGGGATTGAGTGGGCCGATGCACGTGGGGTTGGAGGAGACCACGCAAGCGGGCTGGTTATCGGAAGTGATCCGGCCGTGGGTGAGCGAGGTGGTGGTGTGCGATCCGCGACAGAACAAGTGGATGCAAGAAGGGTCGAAGGGGGATAAGCCGGATGCGCGGAAGCTGGCCGAGCTGTTGCGGGTGGGACTGTTGCGCTCGGTGTATCACGGCCATGAAGCGACGCGAGAATTGAAGCAACTGGTGCAGGCCTATGACACGTTCCAGTTGGACACGCAACGGGTGATGTCGCGGATCAAAGCGATATACCGGGGACGGGGGATCCCGACACCGAAGGACGGAGTCTATCGGCCGAGTCAGCGCGAACAGTGGTTGGAGAAGCTGACCGAGCCGGGGATGAGGCAGCGCGCCCGATGGTTGTATGCGGAACTGGACCAGGTCCAGTTGCTGCGGAAACAATCCAGAAAAGCGGTGCGAGTGGAGGGCCGGCACCATGAGGCGGTGAAACTGCTCGAGACCATTCCACAACTGGGACCGGTTCGGGCGGCACAGATCGTCGCCATCGTGGACACGCCGTACCGATTCCGCACGACACCGCAGTTCTGGAGCTACAGTGGCCTGGGTGTGGTGACCCACATGAGCGCGGAGTATGAGATGCAGAGTGGACGTGTGGTGCGACGGAGGAAACCGGTGGCCACACGCGGATTGAATGCGAACTGCAACCGGCGATTGAAGTCGGTGTTCTTCTCAGCCGCGGCATCGGGAAAACAAAGCGAGCCGTATCGGATTTATCTGGAGAGTCTCCAGATGCGTGGGATGCGGGAGGAAATGGCGCGGGTCACTCTGGCCCGTAAGATCGCCGCACTGGTGCTGACGCTTTGGAAGAAAGGAGAATCGTTCGATCCAAAGAAACTGAGCTGGATGACAACATAAGCCGTTTCGATCCGTGACCGGTAGAGCCGTACTGAGTCGTTAGACGGAGTCGGAACAACTGAGGATCGAGGGTGAGGATCTGCACAAGATGTGGTCCCTGGATACGTCCAGAGGACACTTTTAAATCTCTATCCCCCCTCGCACGACCTGAAACAGCGATAGCCTTCGAGGCTCAGATAGATCCATGGTCGGCACATGCCGTCCCATATGCTGTTCAGTTTCTGAATCGACCGTCTTAAAGATGTACGATTTCGCTCCGGATTGCCGGAACCAGGGCTTCACATAACGGTAGAGGGGCTGGCTGTCACGACAAAAGTGTCCGTCTGGCCGGCCATCGGGGAGCTGTTTCTCTTGACATCCCCTTTCATAGATCATCTTGTCGGAAGTTGAGAATTGGATTGTGTGGTTTTCGTCGATCCCGAGAGTAGGAAATAGAGACAGTTCTTTTGTTTTCCTATTGAATAAGACTGGATTCCAGGACTGTGACGGCTCTGAGCCGTTGGTCCAATCCGCCGACCGTCGTCCGGCAGAGCATCAGCGCCGCATACCCCAGACACATGCCCCCGCCAATGGTCCATTCCCGGCGAGTTCTGGACAGGTTCAAAACGCTTTCGTTCACGACGTGGAGCCGAAACGTTTGTCAGTCAAACTTGTCAGAAACTTTCTCGGTGATTGCATTCTGCTTGGACTCGATATTCGAGTGCGCTATTTTTCGCTAGCCGCTCAACCATCCCGGCAGAATAGCCTTGATCTGGTTCCAATAGATCGCGCCGAGAATTACGACAGCGAGCAGGGCGAATAGGGAAACCGCACCGACACGAGTCCAACGAGTTCCTCCGTGGCCGGTCTGACGTAGGAAGAGGGTGACCAGATCGCGGCGTTCCTTGCGTGCCCCTTCTGGCAAGTGGGGCGTGTGGCTGAAGAGGTATCCGAGCCGCCGCGTCATGTACATGCGGAAGTTCACCGCCCAGCCGCAGGCCTCCAACAGAGCGCTCATGTCCCGCTTGCGCAGCTTGTTCCAACCCGCAAGGGCACTGAACAGGGCCACCACGAGAACCAGGCTCATCAAGGTAATGCCGACCCTCAGAAGGCTGATTTCCGAAAGTGTGCTGATCAGGTAGGCCAGCGATGAACCGATGGCGGCGAAGGCAATGCCGCCGCCAAGCAGCAGGTCGCGCATGCCAATGCCAGATTGGGGTGGGGCTTGGGCCGATGGCGCCTCGGCAGGCTGCTGGAGCGATTCGCCTGCTTCCATCTTCGTCGTGACCTCGGTCGTGGCCTTTTCCAGGGATCCCGCCTGGGTGCCTACAAAGGCTTCAACCTTCTCGGATATTAGTTTCTTGGCTTTCACAAAAGGCGACTTGACCGCTTCGCCCAGGCTGATGGGGTTCTCGATCAAATCCACCACTCGTGCGTCCCACTCATTGCCATCGAGATCATAGAAGATACCGCGCTTGCCAATTTCGATGGCCCCCTGGCCGCCGGAGGTGAGAGCGGCGGCAATCTCGAAACTGGGCCCCAGCCCCTCGGGTACAGTGATCTCGGCGTACACCAGGTACATCTCGCTGGCCTGGGCGATCTTCTTGTGCTCGGCGCGATTTCGGACCTTTGTCGTGAATGTAAGTTCACGGCCGTCAATGATCAGGTCGCCCAATTCAAACAGGGCGCGGCGATCCGGGTCGTACATCGCGGAGAAACTTACAAAGTTGTTGGCCAGTTCCAGGAGCCAGCGTTGGTACAGGATGAGCGTCTCCAGGTCCGTCACCTGCTTCACTTCATCCTTCACCGCTAGATCCTCCAGCAGGAGCTCGAAGAGCCTCTTCTCGGCCGGACCATCTAAATATTCCCTCAGCGTTGTCTCGCTGATCCGTCCGACGCCATCCGACGGCTTTCCCGCCTGCCACCCTCGGTAGGGCTCGAAAATGGCCTGGACCTGCCCCCAGCCGATCCGCGTGAGAGATTGGCGGGAGTTTGGCTGGGCACGGGCAAGGACCCGATTTTGTAATTCGTCCATCTGTTCCCGGTAGTACGGATTGATGGGGCCCCGCAGATTCAACACACCTTCAGCGTTTGGCGTTTGCAGGGGCGCTCGCGCGAGCTGACTTCTCAGAGCTTCCAGGTCGGAGCCGTCCAGGTTCCAGAGATCGTGTTCATTCAGGCAGATGCGTTCGGCGGTGCGGGCATCGAGCTGGACCATGTCGCATTGCAAGAAGAACTGTCGGATCTTGGCATCGAACTCCGACGTGAGCTTCACCGCGGCCGCCGTGTCGCCGCCCCAGGGCAGAATCCCTGCCGCGCCGTCATCTTCGGCGAGCGTCTTCCAGTCCAGGTACGTCCTCGCACGATCCAGGAATTGGCGCAGGTGATCTTCGTTTATTCCGTCTGCGCCGCTGATGTCCTTGGTACTGCCGACCTGTTTGAGTACGTCCGCTGCCAACTGTGCCGCCCCGGGATCCGAAACGTGCTCGGGGGGGAGCACCCCGTCGCCGTTGGGAGGCAATTTCCCATATGTATTCTGAAATACGCGGACCTGTTCGAGGCTGATCTGGTCCATGTTCTTTGCCTTCAACTGGCCCAGGATATGGATCGCGGCTTCCTGGAGCCCCCGGCCCTCCTCGTGGCTGGTATCCAGGTCCGCGAGGCGCAGGACATCGGAGGACTCAGCCATTCGGTCTCTCGTTGCCATCATATGGAATGTCCAGGTCACTCCCGCCCGCAAATGCTCGGCACGGATTGTCCCGCTGCCATCCTGATTCAAGTACTTGAGGAACGCGGGATCGCATTGCAGGCTTTCGATCTGCACACTGGTGGCAGCCCAGCGAGCGGGGTGGAGCTGGTGAATGAAGGCCAAATCCTCCGCACTCTCGATGCGCAGTTGGTGGATGCCGCCGTAATTTCGAAAGACAATGGGCTTCACAACCCACATTCTACTCTGGAGTGTCCCGGCCGCGTGGGTGCCACACGTATTTTCGCCGCGATCCGGTTTCCGAAGGTGCGGGTGGCGATTCGTTAGTTTCTTGTCGAAATCCGTTAGATTTCCTTTCTTGCGATCATGTTCTGAAAATCCGCTCAGGGGCGCGAGCGGCAGAACTGACGTCAATAGTTCGGCTCGATTGGCGTCGCTTTTCTGCTGCGGAGGCCTTGTTCTGGGCCGTCGTGGACATCATCAACTTAAGCTGTTCGATGGCGTTTTCGGCTCCCTCTGTCGCCTCCGGCGACAGTTTTGCCGGCATCTGGCCATCCATTGCACTGCAAACCCTGCTGCCGAGTAGAGGAAGCCACTATCGGTCCGTAGGTATCCCCTTGGCCGTATCCGCCGTTTCCGGCATCGTGCCCGTGCCCTGATCTTCAAGGTCAAGTCCTGTATCTGGACTCCTCTGTCAAGTAGGCGCAGCTCTCCCGTCAGCTTTCTTCGGCAAAATGCATTCAGCAGGACTGACTAGAAGTTACGAGGTGAGTAGCTAGTCCCTGAACAAGCGTGATTGACGAGGAAATGATAGTGCAATAAGAGCGGAAGTACCCGAAATGCCCCCTCTCCGTGCGAAAAAAACCTTGAACAGATTCTTCGGAAAAGGAGGCATTTCAGATGAACGATTATACGCGCAAGAACATGAGGAACCGCAAGCGGCGAATCGAACGTCGGCTTGGGGACCGGCATTGGACGGATCAGGTAGAGCCGATGTTTTCGGCGAGCAACATTCAGTACGAGATGGGAGAGCGGACGCGGGGCACATCGGTTGGTGGTATCGGGACGATGCAACTGGTGGCGCGGCGGACCGGGCTGATCGAAGCCATCGACAAGGGCGTGCATGTGTTGAAGCGGCACCTGCCGTATCACGAGTCGGATCACGTGCTGAACATCGCCTACAACGCCTTGAGCGGAGGAACGTGCCTGGAAGACATCGAACTGCGGCGCAACGATGCGGTGTATCTGGATGCGCTGGGAGCGCAACGGATTCCGGATCCGACGACGGCGGGAGACTTCTGCCGGAGATTCGAGGCCGACGACGTGGAGTGTCTGATGGAGGCAACCAATCAAGTCCGGCTCGGAGTCTGGCGACAGCAACCGGCGGCGTTTTTCGAAGAAGCGGTGTTGGACGCGGACGGGACACTGGCCGAAACCACGGGGGAATGCAAGCAAGGGATGGACGTGGCCTACGACGGGACGTGGGGATATCACCCGCTGATGATCTCGCTGGCCAACACCGCCGAACCGCTGTATCTGGTCAATCGTAGCGGCAACCGGCCGTCGCATGAAGGAGCCGCGGTCCGGTTCGACCAAGCCATCGCATTGTGCCGGCATGCGGGGTTTCGCCAGATCCTGCTGCGCGGGGACACGGACTTCAGCCAGACCCGGCATCTGGACGGATGGGACGACCAGCAGGTGGGTTTCATATTCGGGATTGACGCGATGGCGAACCTGAAGGCCCGGGCCGATGAACTGGAGCCGCGCCAGTGGAAGCGCCTGGAACGGCCCGCGAAATACGACGTGGCGACCGAACCGCGCCAACGTCCCGACAACGTGAAGGAAGAGATCGTTCGGCAGCGCGGTTTCGACAATATCCGCTTGCAGGGTGAGGATGTGGCCGAGTTTCGGTATCGACCCGGAGCCTGCGATCGGGACTACCGTGTCGTCGTGGTGCGGAAGAATCTGTCGGTGGCCAAAGGAGAGCAGGTGTTGTTTGACGACATCCGGTACTTCTTCTACATTACCAACCGTTCGGATCCGGCCGACCAGATTGTGATGCGTGCCAATCAACGGTGCAATCAGGAGAATCTCATTGAGCAGTTGAAGAACGGCGTTCAGGCGTTGCGGATGCCGGTCGGAGATCAGACCAGCAACTGGGCCTACATGGTGATCGCGTCACTGGCCTGGACACTGAAAGCGTGGTTTGCATTGCTGCTTCCCGAAACCGGACGTTGGGGCCAAAAATATCAGGCTGAGAAGCAAACCGTGCTGCGCATGGAGTTCAAAACCTTCTTGAACGCTTTCATGCTTGTGCCGTGCCAACTCGTGCGCACCGGGCGGCGCATTCTGTTCCGGATCCTGGCCTGGAACCGGTGGTTGCCGGTCTTGTTCCGCGGGGTGGATGTGTTGCGTCAGCCTCTGCGATGTTGACCCGATCATGACTCTGAGCCCGGGCGATCGAGGTCCCGGTTTCTGTCAACCGTCCAACACCAGCGAGGCTGAACTGAAACAGATTCAACAGAAACTCGATACCTGGAACAGGCCATCCGGGAACGGGATTCTATGCCTCGAATTCTATCGGCGCGAACTGGGCCTCGGCGGACTGGTTATGCGCTTGTTTTGGGGCTAGTCGACTGCACCCGTATCTTCGGCCTCAAAAGTGGAACTGTATTGTTCCAGGCCATGATGGAAATTTGCGCGCGGGGAGCCAACCGATAAAATAACGGCCTCTAAGGGCCAAAGGACTTGTCGGCGTTGCCCCGCGCCGGTCTGACCGGTACGCCATCATCTCGAACCTCATCGCAGCTCGCTGAAAAGATATTCCGACTGTTCCGGGTCAGGCCGCCTGATACCGGGCCTGATGGTCACAGTCACGGTTCCAAACCGCCCACACGCGACGCGCCAACTTGTTGGCCAGTGCAACGATTGCCTTGTTGTGTCCGCGGAACTCGTGTTTCTGGAGACCCCATTGCTGGAGAGGTGTCGGTGTGGCGCCCTCTCGATGGGCACTCCACAACAGGGAACGGCCCCCATGAACCAACAGCATCCGGAGGTAACGATCGCCTTGCTTACTGATCCGGCCCATGCGTCGCTGGTTGCCACTGGAATGTTCCCGGGGTGTGAGTCCCAGATAACTGGCAAAATGGCGGGACGTTCGGAATCGTTTGATGTTTCCAACAAACCCCACCATTGCCGTTGCCGTTAACAGGCCGATGCCGGGAATCGACGTCAGACGCGCGACCTCAGGCATCTGCCGAGCCAGCGTCTTCAACTCTTGTTCCACCGATCGCATGCGAGATTCCAATTCACGGATCTCGCCACACACCTGGTGAAACATCTCCCGAACGACACTGGGGATGACGACATCTGCATCTTCGATCAGCTCCATTACCCCCGGCACCAGATGATCCGCTCCGGTCGGGATCACGTAGCCAAACTCCCGTAACAACCCCCGCACCGTATTGATCCGTGCGGTTCGGGTTCGCATCCACGCCGAACGGATTCGATGCAATGAGGTCAGTTGCTGTTGGGCCAGGGTTTTGACCGGCACTGGATGAATATCGCTGTCACGATAGGCTTCCAACAATCCTTTCACATCCGTACGGTCGGTCTTGTTGCGCCTGACGTAGGGCGTCACATACTGCGGCGAGATCAGAACGACCGTGTGTCCCAGTTCCCGGATCTTCCGACCCCAGTAATGGGCGGATCCGCAGGCTTCCATCACCACGGTCGCCAGCTCCTGGTTCGCAAAGAACCCCAGAAACTTTGCCCGACTTAAACGATAGGTTTTCTCTACATGCCCGGGGCGATCTGAAACACCAATTTGAAAAACATTCTTTGCCAGATCCACTGCTATCGTTCTATTCTTCATCTCGGACTCCTTTTTGTTCACACGTACACGTGTTTCGCCCGCTTTATTGCGAGGCTCAAAATGACTTTGGCACTTCGATGCCGACTCAGTCATCAAAGAGGAGTCCATACCATCAATAAATCATCTTCTCGGACGTTGAGAAACCCGCTGATTCAAATCATTGCTTCCAACCCACTCGTTCTATAGCTTTCTCGAGCTTTTTCACGTTTAGCAACATCAGAGACAAGGCCCCGAGCGTATGCCCCTCACGTCAGGCACAAAACTCGGTCCGTTTGAGATCCGTGATGCGATAGGTGCGGGTGGCATGGGCGAAGTCTATCGGGCCACCGATACGCGGCTGGGCCGCACTGTTTAGGGCTCTGTATCGGACTGAGAATTATGATAAGAAGTGTGACATGATGCGGTCTTCGAATCTGGATGTTCACGGTTCTGGGTGTTATCCAGGAATACGCCCGCATTCCTGTTGAGAGATACGACCCGCAACCTGAACAGCAATGAGCGCTAGTCCCAAAACAAGCGCATAACCAGTCCGCCGAGGCCCAGTTCGCGCCGATAGAATTCGAGGCATAGAATCCCGTTCCCGGATGGCCTGTTCCAGGTATCGAGTTTCTGTTGAATCTGTTTCAGTTCAGCCTCGCTGGTGTTGGACGGTTGACAGAAACCGGGACCTCGATCGCCCGGGCTCAGAGTCATGATCGGGTCAACATCGCAGAGGCTGACGCAACACATCCACCCCGCGGAACAAGACCGGCAACCACCGGTTCCAGGCCAGGATCCGGAACAGAATGCGCCGCCCGGTGCGCACGAGTTGGCACGGCACAAGCATGAAAGCGTTCAAGAAGGTTTTGAACTCCATGCGCAGCACGGTTTGCTTCTCAGCCTGATATTTTTGGCCCCAACGTCCGGTTTCGGGAAGCAGCAATGCAAACCACGCTTTCAGTGTCCAGGCCAGTGACGCGATCACCATGTAGGCCCAGTTGCTGGTCTGATCTCCGACCGGCATCCGCAACGCCTGAACGCCGTTCTTCAACTGCTCAATGAGATTCTCCTGATTGCACCGTTGATTGGCACGCATCACAATCTGGTCGGCCGGATCCGAACGGTTGGTAATGTAGAAGAAGTACCGGATGTCGTCAAACAACACCTGCTCTCCTTTGGCCACCGACAGATTCTTCCGCACCACGACGACACGGTAGTCCCGATCGCAGGCTCCGGGTCGATACCGAAACTCGGCCACATCCTCACCCTGCAAGCGGATATTGTCGAAACCGCGCTGCCGAACGATCTCTTCCTTCACGTTGTCGGGACGTTGGCGCGGTTCGGTCGCCACGTCGTATTTCGCGGGCCGTTCCAGGCGCTTCCACTGGCGCGGCTCCAGTTCATCGGCCCGGGCCTTCAGGTTCGCCATCGCGTCAATCCCGAATATGAAACCCACCTGCTGGTCGTCCCATCCGTCCAGATGCCGGGTCTGGCTGAAGTCCGTGTCCCCGCGCAGCAGGATCTGGCGAAACCCCGCATGCCGGCACAATGCGATGGCTTGGTCGAACCGGACCGCGGCTCCTTCATGCGACGGCCGGTTGCCGCTACGATTGACCAGATACAGCGGTTCGGCGGTGTTGGCCAGCGAGATCATCAGCGGGTGATATCCCCACGTCCCGTCGTAGGCCACGTCCATCCCTTGCTTGCATTCCCCCGTGGTTTCGGCCAGTGTCCCGTCCGCGTCCAACACCGCTTCTTCGAAAAACGCCGCCGGTTGCTGTCGCCAGACTCCGAGCCGGACTTGATTGGTTGCCTCCATCAGACACTCCACGTCGTCGGCCTCGAATCTCCGGCAGAAGTCTCCCGCCGTCGTCGGATCCGGAATCCGTTGCGCTCCCAGCGCATCCAGATACACCGCATCGTTGCGCCGCAGTTCGATGTCTTCCAGGCACGTTCCTCCGCTCAAGGCGTTGTAGGCGATGTTCAGCACGTGATCCGACTCGTGATACGGCAGGTGCCGCTTCAACACATGCACGCCCTTGTCGATGGCTTCGATCAGCCCGGTCCGCCGCGCCACCAGTTGCATCGTCCCGATACCACCAACCGATGTGCCCCGCGTCCGCTCTCCCATCTCGTACTGAATGTTGCTCGCCGAAAACATCGGCTCTACCTGATCCGTCCAATGCCGGTCCCCAAGCCGACGTTCGATTCGCCGCTTGCGGTTCCTCATGTTCTTGCGCGTATAATCGTTCATCTGAAATGCCTCCTTTTCCGAAGAATCTGTTCAAGGTTTTTTTCGCACGGAGAGGGGGCATTTCGGGTACTTCCGCTCTTATTGCACTATCATTTCCTCGTCAATCACGCTTGTTCAGGGGCTAGTTTGGAAAGGAGAGAATCCCGTGGCGAAACCGAAAAAGAGTGGAGTCAACCGTCGTGGTTTCTTGAAAGGTACGGCAATCGGTGCAGCGGCGTTGGTGACGCCGGTGCCGCTCACGCAGGCGCAACAAGCCGGCCCGCAGCCGGGCACGGCCGCACTGCCCTCTTCCGCGGAGTTGGCGGCCGAGACTGAGCCGCTGCCGCCAGACAGTCAAGTTTTGACCGTGCAGGACGCCGGCTCGGATTTCATGGTGGACGTCTTCAAGTCGCTTGGCTTCGAATACATCGCCTCGAATCCCGGTTCGAGTTTCCGAGGTCTTCAGGAGTCATTTATCCATTACGGCGGTAACCAGAATCCCGAGTGGCTGACTTGCTGCCATGAAGAGTCATCGGTTGCATTAGCCGACGGCTACTTCCGAGTTTCAGGCAAGCCAATGATGGTCATGGCGCATGGAACAGTAGGGTTGCAGCACGCGGCGATGACGATCTATAACTCCTTCGTTGCCCGGACCCCCGTTTATATCGTCCTCGGTAACGCTCTCGACGCCAACACCAGGCGGCCCGGCGTGGAGTGGAATCACAGCGTGCAGGATGCGGCGGCGATGGTTCGCGACTACATCAAGTGGGACGATACGCCGTATTCGCTGCAACACTTTGCCGAGTCGGCTGTGCGGGCCTACAAGATTGCGATGACCGTGCCGATGGCGCCGGTCGTACTGGTGGCCGATGGCGACCTGCAGGAGTTCCCGACCGGGGACCGTTCCAGATTGCGTATCCCAAAGCTGACGGTGACGAGGCCGCCCGCGGCCTCTCCCGAAGCATTGGCTGAAGTGGCCCAATTGCTTGTGGCCGCGGAAGACCCCGTGATCGTTGCCGGCAACGCGGCGCGTACGGAAGAAGGAATGCGACTGATGGTTGAACTGGCTGAGACGCTTCAGGCGCCGGTGCAAGGGGGTAGCCGCAACATGCCCAATCGGCACTCCTTGAGTGGTGGCGGTGCGCTCGGCAATGCGGACGTGATTCTCGGTCTGCAGGTGAACGATTTCTGGGGGACGACCCATAGGCTCCGCGATCAGCAGGAACGCTCGTACCGATCAATTACCAAACCCGACGCTAAACTTATTAGCATCTCCACGAACGATCTGTACACAAAAAGCAACTATCAGGACTTCCAGCGCTACGCTGAGCTGGACATGGCGATTGCTGCCGACGTGGAAGCGACCCTCCCATCGTTGATCGAGGCCTGCAGGCGGCTCATCACGGGGGATCGCAGGCGTGTCCTCGAGGAGCGCGGCAACAGAATTGCTGCCACAAATGCACAGGCTTTGGCGCGCGCACGCACGGCAGCGACTCACGGATGGAATGCCAGCCCGATCAGCACCACGCGAATGGCTATGGAGTTGTGGGAAGCAGTTAGAACCAAAGACTGGGCGCTGGTGCGGGCTGGAAGGAGCACCCAACTGTGGAATATCGATAGGTTCTATCGGACAATAAGCGGCGGGGGCGCAGCTGCTGTTGGCTCCGGCCTTCCGACGTCTGTCGGTGCGGCGCTCGCCCACAGGCCATATGGGCGGCTGTGTATCGGCATTCAGAATGACGGAGACATGATGTATGCGCCGGGGCCCTGTGGACTGCCGCGCACCACCGCATTCCGCTGTTGCTGGTCATGCATAACAACCGCGCGTATCACCAGGAAGTCATGCACATCCAGCGCATGTCCAACCGTCGGCAGCGCGGAGTGACGACGGCAACCGACGGCGTTGGGACGAAGATTGAAGATCCCAATATCGATTACGCAACACTTGCCCGAAGCATGGGTCTGTACGGGGAAGGGCCCATTTCCAATCCCAATGACCTGGGACCGGCGCTACGGCGCGCGGTCGAGCGGGTGGAACAGGGCGAACCGGCACTGGTCGACGTCGTGACTCAACCCCGATAGGAGGAAAGCGCAGATGTCAGCTGCCATGCGATTCTTGATCATCATGTCCTCCATATTAGTGATGGGCTCGACCCTAAGCGCGCCGACGCTGGCGCAGGCTCCCGACGTCGCGGTGCCGAGCGGCGACGTCGAAAACGGCAGGCAAATTTACGTCACGTACGGATGCTACCAATGTCACAATTATGCGGCTCATGGCGGCAGAGCCGGGCCGCGGCTTGCTCCACGTCCCATAGCCTTTAGGGCGTTCGCTCGTTACGTGCGCACGCCGAGCAATCAGATGCCGCCTTACACCACTGAGATCGTCACCGATCAAGAGCTGGCTGATATCTACGCTTTCCTGTTGACTGTGCCACCTCCACCCGCTGTAGACAGCATCCCGATTCTCAACGACTAGTCACACCCGCACAGCGACGCCGTGATACGCGCCGCTGTGCGTTTCCATTGCTGAAACGTCGACGTTGCCACGGAGTTATTCAAAAGCGGTAACCCCAGGACGACCTCGGGACCGGGGCGGCGCTGCTCCAGGCGTTGCTGAAGGGAATCGGGAGTAGTCTTCGCCCAGGCTATCGAGTAAGTTCGGACCATGGTCTTCTGGAGCTGGCATAGCGAAGTGGATTTCGTCGAGGAAGGCCGTTTTTCGGGGGCTTTCTAGTTACCGCGAAGGCGGTAACACATCCATGTGACCTTTCATTGACCCCAAGTCCCCTCCCTCGTATTATTCAGCCAGATTTTCTAGGTTCTCTTAGCGACACGCAAAAAGCATGGTATCCAGCGCACAGCCAGGCAATTCAAAGGCAGGATGGCAGAAGTGCTGAAAGCCAAGGACGAAAAACTGGTCGGCGTGATTGAGGGAATCGTTTTCCTAGACATCGACGTTCAAAAATCCTAGCTATAGCCCCACAAGCCATAAAACCAGAGGGTAATGCCATGAAGTTTCTTCTGAGTGCCCTAGCCGCCGTCACAGCGGCAGCTAACATTTGCGCATTGGCCCAGGACTCTGGCGTCGTGCGTGTCCTTAGTTCTAATGGAGTGCGAGTTGTGCTCGAGGAGATGCAGCCGCAGATCGAACAGAGCATAGGACGACGGCTCGCGTTTGAGTTTAGTACTTCGCGAACTCTGACGGACCGGATCGAGGCAGGCGAAGCATTCGACGTGGCCATACTTACGCCGAGACTCATCGATGAGTTGATCTCGTTGCAGAAGGTGACGCCAGGGTCGAGCAACGAGTTCGCTCGAGTCGGCATTGGCGTAGGGAGTCGACAGGGAGCGCCTGTCAAGAGCGTCGACACACTGGAGGACCTCCGACGGACATTTCTAGAGGCGGAATCAGTTGCCTTCGGCTCGGACGGTCAGAGCCGACGAACCAACGAAGCAAGCTTCGAGGCCCTGGGCATCGAAGATGAAATGCAGAGCAAGACGACATTGACGGGTCCGGGTGAAGCGCCCGTGCTCGTCGCGGAGGGTGAGATCGAGTTAGTACTGACCCTGGTCAGCGAGTTGTTACGCGAGCCAGGCGTTCAGCTACTTGGGCCACTGCCTCCTGAGGTCCAGGCATATGTCCACTTTGCCGCGGCCATGAGTGCGGGCGCTGGGGATCCAAGCACGGCGAGAACGCTTATCAACTTCTTATCGACCCCTGCTTTTGGAGCGGCTCTGGAGAAAAATGGTCTGGAGCCGATGAATCCGTAGCGTTGAACCCTCCAATGCGAGCAGGATCACATGCCTGCAGGCGGACGTCGAAATTTCGTTGCCGCCCTATCCACCCGTTTTGCGGACAGTCTCCAGTTATCTATACTCTGATTCGACAGACACTTAAATCAACGTGGTCTTGATTCGGTTTGAAGAACTGAAGGAACGGGTGCCGACCCCCTGATTCCCGAGGTCAAGTCCTGACAAATCATCTTCTCGGACGTTGAGAAACCATGTGGCACGTATAAATTCCTGACACCCTCCGATCTCTCAAGTCACGCCACCCGGTTCTTGTGCAAAAAAGTCAATTGAACTGGTTGTCACCAGGTTACACTCCGAGGAATGGGACGCGGCATCGGCTTCATTTCGTTGATTCTTGCGGCGGCAGTCGGGGCATATCTTTACTCAGAGCAGGCCAGTAACGTCACGCCGGGTGGCGGTGGACCGACAGATGCTATTGATGTGACCAGCGTGCGAATGGATCTCATAGGAATCGCCCAAGCCGAACGCACGTACTTTGCTACGAATGGCAGGTACGCTTCGCTGGATGAACTGCGCGCCAACGGTGACACGCAAATCACCCGCGACAGACGTCCCAACTATACGTACTCCGTCGAGACCAGCAACCAGCAACGCAGGCTTCAGGATTATCGCTGACTACTCCGGCCCTGATCCTAATGCGACCAAACGCATCAGCGTTGACGAAACGCTCACCGTGCGTACTGAGTAGACAGAACCGGCTATTCGGACAACAGTCCATTCTCAAGTCCTGAGAAATCATCTTGTCGGACATTGAAAATTGGCAGATTACTGAGGTTTACTTTGTGCAATTTTCTACGATGTCGTTTCGCAGGAATTGAGAATTATTTAGCACCTAACGCCCTCCCTTAGTATTTTTTATAGAGTTTTTCACAGTTCAATTTGGGACACACTATGTAGCTTCAGCATCTGGTGCGCGCGATTGGCCGTTGCCCGCGTGCGCCGTGCTAAGGCATCCCGCGTCTCCCGGAAGACGCGGTGTGTGCGATTGTTTCCCAGCTAGAAATTAAACCTCGCCGAAAGCGAAATTCGGCGCCCGTCCCGGGCACTCGTCGGCAGACCAAAGAAGCTTGAAGTCTGGATGCCGTTGAAGCTGTTGTAGTTGACTTTGTTCAGGAGGTTTTCGATCTGGGCGGTCAGCGTCATCCGCAACCCTGTCCGCTGGCCATAGTAGCCGCCCCCGACCACCGGGCCGGTTGCGGGGCCGGCTTCGCCGACGGCGATTTGATCGGACCGGAGTTGGATGGATTTGGAGAGGTTCATTCCGACTTCGAAGAAGCTGGGTCCGGTCAGCGAGTTGCGTGGCACGCCTGAGGGCCGGTCGTTGTTGCTCCCGTCCTGGTTGTCGTCCCGCCCGGTCCGCAGCGTATACGGGCGGCCGCTTTCCCAGTCCAGGCGCGTGTCGGCGTTGATGTTCCAGGGCAGGCGGATGTTGAACGACGAGCTGATCCTATGCCGTGCGCCGGAACGCCCCCACTCGGAATCGAGGTCGTAGTTGTCGGCGGGCAGCGACCAGCCAAAGCCGTAGGTGTCGGCGTATACGGAGTTGAAGTTGTAGTTGCCGTTGATGTTGAGAAAGCTCAGACGTTGCCGGCCGCCCAGGAGGATGTTGTGATTTCTGGACGTACCGGTCGATTCCAACTGGCTGACGACGCCCAGCGTCGGGTCTGGGATGACACAGGTAAGGGCGTCCTGTCCGGGTTGGCAGGAGCGGCGGGTCGATTTCGTGGCGTCGTAGGGAGCGTTGATGTTGCGCGCCCGGTGAAGACTCCCTCCTCGAACGTAGCGGTACGAGCCGGTCAGGACGAGGCCAGTCGAGAAGGAATGCTCGATGGAGGTTTCCGAGATCCAATTATAGGGTGCGGCGAGGTCTTCGAAGATCCTGCGGATCGAGGGGGTCTGGTCGTCCAATTCACCTCCCTCGGCCGGGTTCGGGTAGGACGGGTTCTTGATGATGAAGGTGCGCAGGAACTCGCCGTTCAGCCGCTTGGCGGCGGCGGTTTGATTGACGAAGAACTCGTTGTGGAAGAGTCCCGATCCCCCGCGAACGACGGTGGCCGGCCCGAGGGAATAGGCGAAGCCGAATGGCGGATCGATATTGTTGTTGTCGTCGAGGTTGGTCTGATTCTGATAACGGACACCGAAGCTCAGCGTCAGGTTGTTCCGCGCCCGCCAGTCGCTCTGCAGGTAGGTTCCGGTCTCCCACTGGGACACGCCGATCTTCGGTGTGCCCAGCGTCACCTCGTATTGGGACGGGATGCCGGCCAGGTAGTCATCGAGCGTGTCGAAGGTGAACGTTCCGTTGAAGTTGTTTCGGAAATCGGATACCTCTTCCACATAGACCCCGTCAAACCCGAAGCGCAGGGACCATCGGTTACCCGTGTACATCGTCAGGTTTCCGAACTCGAAATCGGTGCGGGTGCTTTCCTGGTTGTTGGGTGAACCGCCGGAACGGAACGCGCCGGTGACATCGACGTGAGGGGCGTCGAGGATGGGAACGTTCCGGCTGGTGACCCGGATATAGCGAAAACGGGCTTCGTTGTTGAACGAGCGCGAGATGATCGCCGTTTCCCTCACCTGGAAATTGAAATCGTCCCGGTCCGACGTGTGGCTCTGCTCGGGAAGGCCGAAGCCGCCCACGTTGTTGTTTTCTCTTTGGAAGGTTCCCCACGTAAGGCTCGAGTGGAGCAGGTGGTTGAGCGAAAGCTGGGCCGTGGCCCGCGCCGTGTAACTCTGAGTGTTCGTCGGCTGGGTCACCGCCGTATTGACAAGGCCGGTGGGCGTGAATGCCAAAAGGTTTTCGCCGTTCTCCGAGTTTTCGTTCTGAAAGCTGAAGGTCAACGTCAGCCGGTCGCGAAGCACCGGGCCACTGATGTTTCCGTTGAAATTGCGGCGTTGGTAGGGCGGGCGGCTGTCGGCAAAGGCGTTCCGGGCATCGAGAGATTCGTCGGCGAAATCGAAGGTGATATCGCCGTTGTAGCGGCCCGTGCCGCCGCGAGTGATGATTTCGGTCTGTCCACGGGACTGTCCGATGGTTTGAGCGGTGAAGGCATTCTCATTGATCCGGATTTCCTGGATCTCGTCGCGGTTCGGTAGGCGGCCGCCGCCAAAACCATCGATGACCAGGTCGTCGTTGCGCGGGTTGGCTGTCGTGCCGCTGGCCGGGCTGCGCAGGTCGTTGAGGTACTCGCGAAGCTCGGCTTCATCTTCGGGTAGGTCACTGTTGAGCTCGGCGATGTCGGAGGCGGAGAGCGATCCCGTCCAGGCGGCGCGCTGGGCGGGATTCAGGAACTTGATCGCAGCGAGCAGGAGCTGGTCGCCCAGTACGAGGATTTCCCCTTCGATCCCGTCGCGGTTGCCGCCGTTGGCCTCCAGCATGTCGTTCAAGGCGCGGAGATGAGCCTCGTAGACCGAGCGGACCTGCGTCTCCTGGTCAAACGGTATCGGCGGCGCGCCGGCGGCGGCCAAAGTTGCCTGAAGCCCCGCGACGCCGTCTTCCAACAAGATACGGCCCGCTTCGATGCGCTCGATGCCGATCTCTGCCTGGGGCTGGTCCCGGACCGGGGCCGTCTGTGCGGGTCGAGACACGGTAGGAGAAACGGCGACGAGTGTGAGTATGAGGAGCAGAGGAGTCAGCTGAGCCATCCCTTTTCGGGCCCGCGTTTAAGTTGCGAACGTATGTTTTAGATCGGCCCGAGGTTAGAGAGGGTCCCGCTTGCGATCACGGTGCTTGCCCCGGCGTTCGCTTCGGATGGCGAAAGGCGGTCAGGTTCGACAAATCGGGATCGGTCGGATCCATCCTCAAACCGTCGGTGCATCCGATGTTGGAGGATAGGTCCGACCGCAGCTTCTGACCTTTCAGGACCTAAAGTTAAGCCCCGGGAAAGGTCGGTGGATTTTCGTGATCGGCGCCAGGCAACGACAGCATGTGTGGCGCATCCACTTCGTTATCCGCACAACGCGCCGGCAACAGGCGTGGAAAGTCGACCCGAGCCATGGCCAGCTGATACGTCCAGGGTTTCGTGAAGAACTCCGGGTCTTCCACGGTCACGGTCCAATTAAATGTGTCCGGTCCGGTCTTGTCGAAACGCTCGACCAGGTGCAATTGCTCACTGTGCATCAGGCCGCCCCGATCCAGCCAGGTCTCGGGTCGCATCCCGAACGTATCCAAAACCAGGGTATCGCCCTCCCATCGGCCGGTCGTATGTCCCATCCACGACGGATATTCCAATAGGTCATCGGGATGTTCAGCATCCATGTAGGCGATGCGATGGTCAATGTGCTCCATTACAAACGCAACCACATCCTCACCCATCACGATCATGTACGGGTTAGAAGCGGCCATCGCGCGGTTGGGGCCATAGGGCTGGCAAGTATTTCCGAGGAAGTTTCCATGGTCGACGGCCAGATACCTTTCCTCGCCGTACTCTGTGAGAGAAATCTCCTCTCCTGGAAGCAAAAACTGGGTGAGGTCGGCGGTGAAATACTGCCAGATGCCATTAAAATCCCTAGCATCAGACTGGGCTTCCGTTGCGTCACCACCTGTCGCGGGCTGTCCCGCGCAAGAAGCAACGATCAGGACCAGCGCACTCCACATAACTAATTTCAGGGCAGGTTTGCTCATCGTGATCCTCCGTTCCGGATACTGACCCAGACCGCCTAGCGGCCCGGGACTGTTCTCGAAACAACTCCAAGGGATGCCGTCACAGGTGAAAACACAACTCACCTGTGACGAAAACGTGTGGGCGCGAGCCTCGTCGGCTGGTTCAGGACGTCTCTAGGGAGTACCCTAGTTTCTTCCGCTAAAAAGCTGCCGCCCATCTTCCATTGTTACGGATCCAAGGTGCACCCTCGGCGATCCGTTTCTGGATGGAGCTGCTCCTTCTATCGTGACGACGGATCCGATCGGCAAGACATCCTTTCGCCATCCCCGACGGTAGAGGCTGTTGGGTGTGCCCCCTTCGACCGCATAGTTCACGACATTGCCGTTTTCGTCCGTCACATCAATGTAGAAGTGAATGTGGGGATTCATCCATTCCATTTTCGTGACTGTGCCGGTCATGCTGACCTCAGCATCATCTGCCACGTTATAAACAGTAGCGGCATTGTGGTGGGCGAAAAGAGGGAGGCTCATCAAGACGACTCCCAAACCCAATACCAGAGAAATACGTACACTCGACATCGTAAACACCTCCTGCTGCGGTCAAGTCCCTAAGTGAATAAGCCAAGATTATTACGTGGCCAATATTAAGTGTCAAGCATCATGAGTACGTGATGGGCCGAACAGCACGATGGTGTCTGACGTAACCTGGGCGAGCGACCGCGGGGTTCGCCACCTCGATCAGAACTGAAATCTCATTCCGACCTCGATTTGCCGCGGTGAGGTCGCGTTGAAAGACCTTCCGAAGAAGGGAGACCTCAGGACACCGCTGGGTGTTCCCAAGTGCGTCATGTTGAAGGCGTTGCTGAGATTTGCAAAGACATTCATTCTGGGTCCGGCGCCTGCAGCGCCCGAGGCGTCGCCTCTGAATTCAATGGCTTTCGAGACGTTGAAGCTGACATCGAAATAATTCGGTCCGAGTTCGCTGTTCTTGACGACCCCTTCAGGCCGGTCGTTACTTACGCCATCGCCGTTGTCATCCCGACCCGTGGTAATCGTATATCGCCTGCCGCTACGTGCCCCGACGACCGTGGTCAGGTACACGTCGAGCGGCAACCGCGAATTGACGCTCACATTGAACGTATGCGAGGGGTTGTTGGTCCGTCCCCACTCCTTCCAAACATTGCGGCTATCGACCGGCAAGCTCAGGCCCGTGCTCGGCTGATCGTGGAGTCCGTGGTAATACATATAGTCCGCGGTGACATTGAAGACGCTGATACGCTGCCGCATGGTGGCCTTGAAATGCTGATGGGTCGACAGGCCGCCTTCGAGTTGGACAATCTGGCCTTCGTCGGGAAAGGGCCGGAGGCCCGTTTCAGGAAACGGCGCGTTCAAGTCCCGGACACGCTGGGCTTTGATTCCACGGCTCCTGTCGTAGGCTACCGTGACGAAAATATTATGGGGCAGGCTCTGCTCCAGTTGCAGTTGTACCACTGCGAAATACGAGTTTCTCAAATCAGGCGCAATCTGGTTGCGGGACGGGGGCCTGATGCTGCCTGATGAGAACGGGTCGGGCCAACCCGGGTTGTCGATCTGGATCTCGTACCGCCGTTGTCCATCCAGCTTGCTGTACGTCTTCAAAGTGCGAAAATTCCACGGGTTCGTGAAGATAGCCCCACCGCCGCGGATAACCGTCGAGTTGCCGATCGCGTATGCAAAACCGATGCGTGGATCCACGTTATTCCGGTCGGAGATGCTGGTTTGCACGAAATAACGTATGCCCAGCATCAGCGTGAAGGTCGGCGTGAGCTTGAAATCGTTCTGGGAGAAAAAAACAAGGTGCGTGTCGCTGATGTTAAACGAGGGTTCGCAGCATTTGATCCGGTACTTCAGCGGTGTTCCGGCCCGGTAGCTTTCCAGATCCGAAAACGTGAATTCGCCAAAGAAATTGTCTTCCGAAACCGAATGTTCGCTCCGGTGCCAACCTCGAAATCCGCTTCGCATCGTCAGGTTTTCACCGGCATAGTAAATCAGGTTGTTCAGTTCGTAGTCGTTTCCGTTGATCAGGTCCCGGTTCTGTGAGCCCCCTCCGGTGAAGGCGTCCTTGACAACAATCCCCAGGGCATTGCTTAGGGGAGTGGTTTCGCTGCGATCTTTCCGCCAGATGAAGTGGAGATCGTGCACGGTGCGCTCGGAAAGAATGGAGACTGCGCGAAGATCGACGACATGGTCTTGGGTCTCAGTGTGGGAAGCGCGTTCGGGCAGGCTGAAATTGCCCACGTTATCGTTCTCGATGTCATGGGTGGCGTACTGGAAACGCATGTGCAGTGAATGTGCGTCCGCAATCTGCAGCACGCCCCGGGTGTCGTAGGACCGGAACAACACGGGCCGGGTGACGCCGAGCGAAAAAGGCCCGTCCGGTGTTTCGGCCTTGACCGTGCCGACATTTTCCCGTCTGTTGTCCCTGAGGGCGAAGTTCAATGAGAGGCGATCTTGAATGACGGGACCGCTGATGTCGCCGTTGAGGGTCCGTTCATAGTAGGGCGGTTTATTGACCGCGAAGGGATTTCGGGCGTTCAGGGCCTCGTCCTGGAAGGTTGCCGCGAAATTGCCGTGAAAGGCGCCGACACCGCCGCGCTCGATTACTTCGGTTCTCGCGCCGCCTTCATGCAGGCCCCCGGATCCGTTAGCGGTGGCGGTTTCGACATTAAACGGGTTATTCGTCACGCGGATCTGTTGGATGCGTCCGCTCCCTGCACTCCCATCCCCGGAATCCCCCACATAAAATGCCACGTCCTGTTCACTCTGGTAGTTCTCCCAGGCGCGTCTCTGCGCCGGGGTCATGTAAGCAGGAAGCTTGCTATTCAACGCGTCATACATAAACCGGATGCCGGCCAGGGCCTGATCCTGCTGCTCGCCCTGCGGCGGTCCCTGGCTGAAATCCCAGGTTGCGCCAAACAGGTTTTCCGCAGCCTGACGCTCCACTTCGATGAGCAGTGCCAACTGCCTTTCCTGATCTGATGTGAGAGGCACCTGCGCATCCGCCAATGCCTCGGTCACCTGGTCTTTCAGCTCGTCGATGGGATTGCGGGCGGTCAGTTGCCCAAAGGCAGCGGTGGCGAACAAGATACAAATCAAGGCAGGACGCATCACGTTCATGCTAGCACGCCCCATTACGCGGGTCTTGAGAGAAAAGATAGACGCGTCTGGGACTATTTGGATTTCTAAAGTATTGGATTAAAACATATTGCGATCGAATGCAGATTCAATCAGAATTCGATCCTGATTCCACCTTTTCAAACCAGTTTAGCAGCCCGTGAACCCTGGGTCTCAAGCAGATACTCCAGGATTGCCTGACGGATTTCGGGCATCGGTTTCTCCATGCCCTGTTCCTCGACCATTTCACCGATCACCCGGTTCCACTGGGACAGCGTCAATTGAGGCGTCGCATCGTGATCGACGTGTACCTTGGAATGGGCTGGACAAATCCGGGTAAATATTACTAGGGGCAGGGGTTATAAGCACGGAAGATGTTGCATCCTGCTGTCGATATCATAGGATTTATCAGGATCTGAGAGTTTGATTGCACCTAACTCCCTCCCTGAGTATTCTTTAGCGAGTTGTTGCGTTGGTTTCGCAACACACACAACGATGCAATTCGGCTCGCAACATTTATTTGTCGCGATGGACAAGCTGGTAGCTTGTGAATCACGAATGCTGATAGGAGGGTTATCGATGCGCGGTCTTTTCTTGTTTGTCGTGGGAATTATGGTCGGTCTGGCCGTTCAGTCTGCTGTTGCCCAGAACCAGAACAGCGGAATTGTGGGCCTGAATCATGTCGCACTCAGCGTCCCGGACATTGACGCTGCTGTGGAGCACTACACCGGGACGATGGGATTTCCTGAGGCGTTTCGGGTCACGGACGAAAACGGACAGGTCAGGCTGGTTTATGTCCAGATCAGTCGAAACACCTTCGTGGAGCTGCAACCGGCCAACCCGAACAGGCCACCGGGGATAAATCATTTGGGCCTGCACGTCGAGAATATGGGCGCGGCCACTGAGATGTTCAAACAGCGGGGAGCGAATGTCAGTGAGATTCGTAACAGCGACACCGGAGCCATCCTGTCGAACATCCTCGACCCCAACGGCGTCCGCATCGAGCTCGCCGAGTTGCCCCCCGAGTCGCTGCACCGGCAGGCGATGGAACGCTGGAATAGGTAAGCGCAAGAGCGGTTGAGCGAGGAATGCAGCGAGACAAGCGGTCTCTGAAAAAACCAGGGATCGCCTTATCGCGTCGTGCCTGTCCAAGCGACTGGCAGACAGGAAAAAACTCGCCCCGACAGGCGTGCCGTTATAACATGTGCCTATTCCAGTCTGTAGATCCAAGGGGACCCATGATTCCGGATACGACGGGATGAGGGTTTGGGAGAATCAACGATGCGCCTGATTCCAGTTATTGCAGTTGTGCTAAGCCTGTTTGTTCAGTGCCCTTCCTTTGCGCAGGGGTGGATTAATTATTCCAATCAGGAAGATTTCTTCACGGTCAATTTCCCGGGTGAACCTGAAGTGGCTGACATCACCTACGACACGGAGTATTTCATCACCTTACCGGGGCGCGTCTATAGCCACGAGGATAGCGGGAGCCGCTATTCGGTCACCGTCATTGACTACACGGATGCCGCCCAAAGGCACACAGAGCTAGTGGATAGCTGCCGAGCCCGGGGAGGAGATGGGGACAGTTGCGCTAACCGTTTGGCGACGGATTTGCAGGGAGCGATCATCTATGCGTCGTGGGACTTTTTGAAGAGAGACGACGCCGACTTAACGCATTTTGTATACACACAGGCGGACCGTGTTGCAGGCCATGCCCTGCAGTTCGACAACGCCGATGGAACCCGTACGTACGTGGCTATCCATATGCACGAAGACCGTCTCTATATCCTGGATGGAACCGTGTCCGTGAATTCAGTACCGCCGTCCTTGTTCCAGCAATCCATGGGATTCCTTGACGCGGAGGGGAATTCGATTCGATATGATTCCGCCTATACCAACGGATATCCACCACCCAGGCGTGCCAGATGACCGCCCGTGGGTGACTCGATATGGAAAATCGTTCAACCGTTTCTTTCGATTCTAGAGAGGTGAGCATGCAGTTCAAATCCTTTAGCCTGGCTATCATTTGTGTGGTTGCCCTGGCCGTGCCGGTTCTGGCACACCACTCCCACGGCAACTACGACGCATCGACGTGGACCATGTATGAGGGTACGGTCAGAGAAGTGCACTTGATCCGTCCGCACTCCTGGATTTACATGGATATCGAGGACGACCGAGGTCAGAGCGTCCTGTGGGCTATGGAGGCCGCCGGTCCCAACAGAATCCAAGGAAACGGAGTCAACTCCGACGACATCAAACCCGGAGATACGATCCAGGTGCGATGCCATCGCCAGAGGGACGGCGGTCCCGGCTGTCTCTTAGGGTTTGTCACACCTCTACATGGGGATGCGGCACGTGGCCACGGCGTCGAGATGTTGTGGGACTAGCAAGGAGGTAATGTGCTTCCAACGCTACGGGCTCTGGCGGTACTCGGAATTTTAACGACGCTGTCCCCCTTCGCGAATGCCCAGGGTGTAGTGATGCAGCGCAACCTGTCGCTGGAGATGGCAAAAACGATCGCCGAAGCCACCCTGGCGGAATGCCAATCCCGGGGCTTCAACACGTCCGTGGCCGTTGTAGACCGCGCCGGCCAGCCGATGGTGATGCTGCGTCCCGAAGCAGCGACGGCGCAAACGTTGGAAATGGCGCGGCGCAAGGCCTATACGGCGCGCATGTTCCGCAGAACGACTCTGGAATTTCAAGCCCGTACCGAAGACCCCGCCCGGGCCCCCCAACGCCAGATCTTCGACATCCTCGCCCTCGGCGGTGGCGTACCAATCCAGGTGGGCGACGACACGATCGGAGCGGTCGGCAGTGCGGGGTCCAACCAGGAGACAGACGATGCCTGCGCGAAGGCGGGGGTCGACAGTGTGCGAGACCTTTTGAGATAGAGATAGAAGCGCGGACTCCGTTGTAGGGTTGTCCATAATCAAGCGAATTCTGCAGGAGGGAAGTGAAGTGAAGAAGTCCAACAAGAGCAGTGCCAGCAAGAGCAGTGAAGGTGGGGTAGGGCGACGCAATTTTCTCAAGAACGCCGCCGGCGGTGCCATGGCCGCGGGTGCGGCGGCCTTGGTCGCAAAGCCGGTTGCGTCTGCGGCGGAAGCTGCGGCCCCCGAGCCATCGCCTGTCGTGCAGGTGAATTCGAACCAGAAGTATGGTTCCGATTTCATGGTGGACGTGCTCAAGTCCCTTGGAGTCGAGTACTGCGCCGCGAATACTTCCGCCAACTTCCTCGGCCTTCACGAGTCCATCATCAACTACGGTGGGAACCAGGGTCCGGAGTGGTTGACGGCATGCCACGAGGAGCATTCCGTTGCGATGGCCCAGGGCTACTTCAAGATCGAAGGCAAGCCGATGATGATCCTTGCCGATGCCACAGTAGGGTTGATGCACGCTTCGATGGCGGTCTACAACGCATATGCTGATCGGGTCCCGGTTCTCCTTTTTCTGGGCAACAAACTCGATGTTACCGAGCGTGGAGGCTTCACAGGCGGTGCCCACGCCGCTCAGGATCCTGCGGGCCTGGTTCGCGACTTCACTAAGTGGGACGACTCTCCGGTCTCACTCCAGCACTTTGCGGAGTCTGCGGTCCGGGCGTATCAGATTGCCATGACGCCGCCCCAGGAGCCGGTGGCCATCCTGGTTGAATCGGTACTTGCGGATGCGGTGGCTCCGGAAGGCCTGAGAATTCCCAAATTAACACTCAACGCCCCACCGGCGGGCGATGCGCCGGCGGTGAAAGAAGCAGCGCGCATGCTGGTGGCCGCGGAAAATCCGCTGATCGTAGCGGGCCGCGTGGCCCGGACCCCCGAGGGGATCGATCTGCTCGTAGAACTGGCCGATGCCCTGCAGGCGCAGGTCTGGGACCAGCGCCAACGCATGAACTTCCCGACGAACAACCCGCTGTTCACTCAAAGGGATTCAGGGGCGGATGTAATCCTGGCCCTGGACGTCAGGGACCACTACGCGCTGGGCCACCGTGGAAACGCTAAGACAGACGCTCAAACGATCGGCATTTCGCCTGTGATTCTGAACCATAAGGCCGTTTATGGAGAGATCGGGCGTTATGCGGAAGCGGACCTGTCGATCCCCGCCGATCCGCAGGCAACCCTGCCGGCACTGATCGAAGAGGTGAAGCGTTTGACGACGGGTGACCGGAGGCGGGTCTTCGAGGAACGCGGCGCCAGCCACAGGGCGACACACCTTCGGGTGAAGGAACAGGCGCGCCGCGAAGCTGCGGTCGGATGGAACTCAATTCCCATCAGTACCGCGCGCTTGTCGGCGGAGATGTGGAACGTCATGAAGGACGAAGACTGGTCTTTGGTGGGAAAAGATAGCTGGATCAGCTTCTGGCCGACCCGGCTGTGGGACTTTACGAAACCCTATCACTTCATCGGTGAGCAGGGCGCTTCCGGTATTGGTTATTCCGCGCCGGCCGCCGTCGGAGCTGCCCTGGCCAACAAAAAGTACGGGCGCATCAGCGTCAACATCCAGTGCGACGGCGATCTCAACTATGTTTCGAGTGTCCTGTGGACAGCAGTCCATCACCAGATCCCTCTGCTCGAGGTCATGCACAATAACCGCGGATGGCATCAGGAAGTGATGGGTTTGACGCGCACATGCGCCAATCGCAATCGAGGCATCGAGAACGCCCACATCGGCACCACGCTCATCGAGCCTCACATTGACTATGCGGGCCTGGCGAGATCCTATGGGATGTACGCAGAAGGACCCATCGAAAACGCGAACGATCTCGGCCCCGCGCTCAGGCGCGGCATCCAACGGATAAAGGCCGGCGAGCCGGCGCTGATCGACGTCGTGACGCAGCCACGCTAGGAGAAGAGAACATGAAGCGCCTAGGATGGATTTGTTTGCCGTTTGCACTCGCGCTCGTCTCGCTGGGATCGGGCGCCCAGGCCCAGACCCGTGAGGCCGGCGCCGAGGGTGACGCTGTCGCTGGTAAAGAGCTCTTTCTGAAAAATTACTGCTGGTCCTGCCATGGCTATGCAGGCGCGGGTGCCGTGACTGGGCCGCGACTTGCCCAAACTCCGTATACATCCGAAGGTTTCACTGCTTTTATAAGGAATCCCGTCCGCATGCCGCCTTACAGAGCCGAGGTGTTGACGGATTCGGAAGCAGCGGACATCTTCGCTTATATTCGAACGTTTCCCCCGCCACCCCCGCTCGAAGACATTCCGCTGCTCGACCTGGACTGAAGGTTCGGGGGCGCTGCGATGGTTCCGATCGTGCACTTCGTGGGCAGCATCCCGCTGCCCGATGCCGAAACCGTGTTTCGCGATCTTTCGGCTGCGGTCGGCCCGCACCTGGTCCGGCTGCCCGACGGCGAGACGGGTATCCGTAAAAGCTGGATAAAATTTCTTCAAGACGTTCTGGCTGATTCTCGAGCAATAGAAATCGCCGATGACGTGCCACCGTTTCAGTTCGTGCAGCATGACGGTAAGGTGGTGCGCGAAATCCCGCTGCTCCGGATCATAGCGGGCGAACAACCCAGAGCGGAGGACTTTGAAACCGGCTACGCAGCCATGGCCATCGAGTCCTGGGGAATGTTCGATCGCCTTCAGAACGACGGTGTCATCCCGGAGGGCGTCAAGTTTCAGATTTCCATCCCGACGCCCATCGCACCGACCTACAACAATATGGTCCCCGCAGACCGGTCCGCGCTGCTGCCGGAACTTACGAGACACTTCATCGGTGAGGTCACCATGATCGCCCAGAGCTTGCCGAACGATCGGATCGCGATCCAGTGGGACGTGTGCCAGGAGGTGCTGGCTTGGGAGGGTTACTATCCAGAAGGATCCATCGATTTCAAGACTGAGACTCTCGGAGTACTCACCGAGATCGGTGATGCCGTGCCCGAGGGAATCGATCTCGGCTACCATCTCTGCTACGGCAGCCCAGCGGACGAGCACATGGTGCTACCGACCGACAGCGGTATCATGGTCGATATCGCCAACGCCGTAATTCGGCGCGTTAATAGAACCATCGAGTATTTTCATATGCCGGTGATCCAGAATCGCAGCGACGACGCGTACTTCGAGCCGATGAAACAGTTGAATCTGAAACCGAGGACGGCCCTTTATCTTGGCCTCATCCACCGCGAGGATCACCGAGGGAACGCGGCCCGGCTTGCCACCGCCCGCCGTCACACGCGGGTTGATGGCGTCAGTACTGAATGCGGCATGGCGCGCGGCAACCCGGAGGGGTTTCCGGCCTTGCTGGCGGACCACGCGGACACTGCGAAACTTGAGGTCTGAGCTGAGGTCCGAGACAGCGCATATGGAGTACGTGAGACTATCCGAACTGAGCGCAGAATCCACAGAAGCAGTGCGGTCATAGACCGCACGACAAGACACGCGGCAAAGCCGCGGGGAGTTATAGATGACGCGAGCCCGTTTTGTTTTTTTCAATGTTCTTCTGGTTACAGCAATGGTGTTGCTGAGCGTTTCGGTGCTAAAGGCCCAGGGCCAGCCGGATTACGAGACCATAGAGGTCGCCGACAACGTTTACATCTTCCGCTACGGTGGCAGTCAGTCGATGTTTTTGGTGACTCCTGAGGGCGTCATCGCGACCGATCCGATTAACGCTCAGGCTTCGCGCGTCTATTTGGAGGAGATCCGGAAGCTTACCTCCGAGCCCGTGCGATACGTAGTCTACAGCCATCATCATCTGGACCACGTCAGCGGCGGCGCGGTGTTTAAGGAAGCGGGTGCCACTTTTGTTGCACAGAGGCAGGCCAAGGCGGCTCTTCTCAGTCTCGACTCACCGAACGTCGTGATTCCTGACCTTCTCGTGGACGATCAGTCGGTCCTGACTCTCGGCGGTATGGAGTTGGAGCTTAATTTCGTCGGACGGAATCACAGCGATAACAGCCTGGTCATGCGAGTGCCTGACGCCGGGGTCATATTCGCGGTCGATTTCCTTCCGGTTCGGGAACTGCCGTTCCGTAATTTTCCCGATTCCTATCTCCTCGAATATTTCGAATCGATCGACCGGGTTCTGGCAATGGACTGGGATCGTATGATTGCCGGCCACAGCCGTCAGGGCGGAATCGGAACGAAGGACGATATCCGTGCGCTTAAGGTCTATCTCGATGAACTGTTCGCTTTGGTCCGGACGGCGAACGCCGAGGGACAGTGCTTCGACCAGGCGTTCGAGGAAATTCAGCTTCCAAGCGTCGCCACAGACTGGATACGCCAGGAGTTTCTGCCCGGCAACATCGAGCGGATGTGTTACTTCTTCAGAAACGGCTATCGGTAGCTACGAAGTGTGCCTGAATCACTATCGAGGTGATTCGGGCGATTTCCGCACGCGTGCCGACGCCGTGGCGAACCGTGGGTGATGGTATCGATTTCATGGCAAGCGAATCTCTCGAGGGTTCTCCTCTGGTGTCCGATAAATCTTCGGAAGCGGAGTAGGGCGACGCCGGCGTCGACCTGACTCTTGTCCGCTGGATGCTTTCGCTGACTTCCGCCGAACCCTTACAGGTGTTGCAGGAAAACGTCCGTTCGATCGAGAAGCTCCGTGGCCGATTCGCCAACCGTTGACTGGAATCTCAGCCCAACAGTTCGCTGACCTTGAAGCTCACGTTCGGGAAAGCCAGGACTTGGACCGAATCATCAGGATCCAAAGTGACCTGGGTTTGGTAGGAATGGCTTGAAGGATCCCGGTATACGAGCAGCCGATTTGCCTCAAGATCCTCTATCCAGACTTCGGTAACATTCGCAGCCGCATAACGATGTAACTTAACGCCGCGGTCGTATGCCAGCGTCGTGTCGGAAATCTCAAGTACCAGGAGGGCGTCGGACGCTTCGATATTCTTACCCCGACAGGTGTCCTTTCGGGGCCGCAACAGAACAACGTCCGGTTGAGGTTCCGTGTAGTCACTCAGTTGCAGGGGATTTTGAACGCTGACGACGGCCCGTCCCCGGAACGCCTCGGCGAATACCTGCGTCGCCCCGTTTACACACCCGGCATGCCGGATGCCGATTGGGCTCATCTGGATGATCTCGCCGTCGATGAGCTCCACCCTATCCTCCGGGGCGAAAATGCCAGCGTCGGCCATCTTGTAATACTCTTCGACGGTAAACAGCTTCTTAGGTGCTTCGATTCGCATTTGGGATTTCCTGAGGGCTCAATCACACTCCGGCGCGGTGTGGATCGCATCAATACTCACTTCTGCTCCTGCAATCGACCGTCCAGGGTTCGATCTGACGAAACTCTTGTGAAATTGGTGAAGCTTCAGATGGGAAGTCGTTATTTGTTTGGACTAGGAGTCTGCGCGGCAGAAGGACGGAAATTGGGCGGATAAAGATCGAAGATAGGTCATGGCACGAACCTATCGGACTTATCGCCCAGAACAAACACTGCTGATACCACCGTCGTTGAGAGATTGGTTGGCCGAAGATCACCTGTCGTACTTCATATCGGACGTGGTGGACGCGATGGATTTGAGCGCGTTCGAACAGCGGTATGGAACCGACGGTCCGGGCAATCAGGCGTTTGATCCGCGGATGATGGTGAAGGTGCTGATTTATGGGTACGCGACCGGAGTGTTCTCGTCCAGGAAGATCGCGGCGAAGTTGACCGACGACGTGGCGTTCCGGATGTTGGGAGCGGAGAACTTTCCGGCGCACCGAACGATCTCGGATTTTCGCAAACTGCATCTTGAGGAGTTCGGAAACCTGTTTGTGCAAGTGGTGATGATGGCGCGGGAAGCGGGACTGGTGAAGATGGGAACCGTGGCGGTGGACGGGACCAAGATGCGGGCGAATGCAAGCAAACGCAAAGCGATGAGCTATGAACGGATGAAGAAGCAGGAGACCGAATTGGGTGAACAGATTCGGGATCTGTTGAACCGGGCCGAGGCGACCGATGAGGACGAAGACCAGCGATACGGCAAGGACCGGCGCGGAGACGAACTGCCCGAGGGGTTGTCGACCCGCAAGAAGCGATTGGCCACGATACAGGCGGCCATGAAGCGGCTCGAAGAACGTCAGATGGCCGCGGACAAGGAAGCGGGACGGAACACCAAAGATCACAAACCCGGATGCGGAAAGAAGCCATTCAAACGTCCCATGGGGGAACCTAAACCTACGGCCCAGGACAACTTCACCGACCCGGAAAGCCGGATCATGAAGACCTCCACCGAAGGGTTCCAGCAATGCTACAACGCGCAAGCGGTGGTGGATTTCCAGGCCCGGATCATCGTGGCAACAACGGTGACTGACAATGCATCGGATGTGGGGCAGTTGGAACCCACGCTGGATGCGTTGAGCGACAATCTGGGGGAGCGTCCCGACCGCGTACTGGCCGATGCGGGATATCGATCCGAGTCAAATCTGGGGATGTTGGAACAACGTCAGATTGACGGGTATGTGGCGATGGGTCGCGAGAAGGATCTCGCCCGTGCCCCACTCCCACCCAAAGACACCGCTGTTGGTCGGATGATGAGAAAGATGAAAACCAAGCGTGGGCGTGACCGCTACCGGGCCCGAAAGCACATTGGTGAGCCGCCCTTCGGGTGGATCAAGTCGCTGCTCGGATTCCGACAGTTCAGTCTACGCGGTTTGGACAACGTGACCGGGGAGTGGAATCTGGTCACTCTGGCGGTGAACTTACGACGGATGAATGGGAAGATCGAATGGGCATAATCCGGAAAACCGCAACCCGGCAGACCCGATACACGGCCAATTGGGGGGTGTCCGTACAACTCTGAATTCGTCGTATCGGAAGAATCGGTCGGTTCTCCTCCGAAGACCCTCTCAAATCCCAATCAATCCGAGTTCTTTGCGCTCTGCCGCGCAGACTCCTAGGCGACGTTTTAATTTACAAAGCGACGGTTTTTTAGGCTGATGGAACCGGCACCGGTCCCATGAAGAATGGACGAGTGGCAGGCCCTGCCGTCGCTCGCAAGGCATAGAGTTCGGGTTTCCAAGGACAGGAATGGAGGCGGGTGATCACCTTCGAGGTTCTAAGTGACCGCACGGCAGCGGTCCTTGAAAGGATTCAGGCTCTTATCGCTCAACGTCCGTAAGCGAGGCGTTCGATGAGGTAGCGTGGCAGGCCGACCTTTTCCATCTTTTCCTGTGTGACTTCGATCGAGTATTCGGCCCGATAAAACTCCAGCCGAAGCTCGTCGCTGTCCCATATCAGGAACGCGCTTCGTGTATCTCCGTCGCGGGGCTGACCGACCGAACCGGGATTGATCAAATATTGCATGTCGTTGCGCAGATGTGTGGTGACTGAATCCTGGATATCTTTCTGAAGCTCTTCGACGATGTTGCCCGATCGGTCGCATGTGTAAACGGCCGGATGGTGGCTGTGTCCGAAGAAAGTGAGATGCATTTCGGTCAGGAGGAAGCTTTCGGCGGCGTGACTTTCCGCCATGATGTAATCATCTTCATCCGTGACTGCACCATGAACCAGTTGCGCCCGGGCGTCGATTTCGAGAGGGCCAACCGGCAGGGCACGCAGGTACGCATGGTTTTTTTCAGTCAGGGTGTTGCGCGTCCAGAATGCGGCGGCTTTTGCGTGGGGATTGAAGCCGGTCGGTTCGTCCTGGCCACAGGCGACGCGGTCGTGGTTGCCACGGATGGTCACTGCCTGAAGGTCGCTGAGTTTTTCGACGGCTTCGTTCGGCTCAGGGCCGTAGCCGACGATGTCGCCACAGCAGATGACCGAATCGAATCCGGCTTCGTCGGCGCGCGCGAGACTGGCGTCCATTGCTGCCATGTTCGCGTGAATGTCGCTGAGCAAAAGGCGCCGCATTATCGTCTCAATCCGACCTCGTAGGTGCCGCATCGAGCCCTTCGGGCCCGGCCGTTGCCTGTGTGCCTTTGGTGTATGATGTCGCGATGAACCCCAAAGCTGTCATTGCCTTCTGCATTGCCCTCGCAGGCCTTGCAGCGGGTACCGGGGCACTCTCGGAAATCAACAGTGAGCAGGGGTCCGACGCTCTCCTCTGGGTGATGGTATCACGCTTCGGAATCGTGGCTGTTTTCGCGGCCCTCGGCATTTACTCTGCCCGGGAGAGCCGGATGAGGGCGTCGATCATACTGACGGCGGATGACCCCCGTGCCGCGTTTCAGGACCTCCTCAATTACGGCATCCTGCCCGGCTTCATGATCGGTCTCATCAATTACCTTTTCTTTTTTTTCAATCGCTATAGTCCCAGGATTGCCCCCAGGATTCGAGGTATGGAAGACGTTTACGATGCCTTTCTGGTCTCTCTCGATACGAGCATATTCGAGGAGGTCGTTTATCGTCTGTTCATCATGTCGTGCCTCATGTTTCTAATCCAGCACTTGTATCAGGGCATCAAATCCGTGTGGCCCGTTGTGGTTTCGGTTCTGCCCCGGGCCATGGCTCTGGTTCTTTCCTCCTTGTTGTTTGCGGTGGCACATAATGTTTATGGCTTCACCGGGGCTTTCTGCGGTGGCCTGATGTTGGGATTCATATTCATGAAGAGTGGTATCGAGAGCGCGATCGCGGCGCACTTCGTCGCGAACTTTCTGTTCTTCAGCGTGTCCTACCTGTCTTAAAAGACGGGGTTGGGCTTAGAGTAAGAGATTTCAAAGGCAACTCTCGTGAAACGGGGAATACTGAGCATGCAAGCGAAAACATTGGGTGAGCTTCGGTCGGGTCCATACGGAACTTCACCGCACCGGGCTCGCTCCGTCAAGGATGAGATGCGGGCCAACCTTATTCAAAAACTGGCGACAGGTGAAGCAATATTTCCCGGCGTGTTGGGTTATGAAGACACCGTGGTGCCGCATGTTGTCAACGCGGTGCTATCGCGTCACAACATGATCCTGCTGGGCTTGAGGGGACAGGCCAAGAGCCGCATCCTGCGCCAACTCGCCGACCTCCTCGATGCAGAGATTCCGGTTATTGACGGATGCGAGATCAAGGACCATCCGTTCCGTCCTATTTGCCGGCGTTGCCGGAACCTGGTTGCCAAAATGGGGGACGAAACACCCATTGCCTACATATCGCGCGACGAGCGGTATGTCGAAAAACTGGCGACACCTGATGTGACCATCGCCGATATGATCGGAGACATCGATCCCATCAAAGCGGCCAAGAGCGGCGAATCGCTTGGCAGTGAGTTGACGATTCACTATGGACTGCTACCGAGGGCGAACCGCGGAATCTTTTCGATTAACGAGCTTCCTGACCTGGCGGGCAAAATTCAGGTTGGCCTGTTCAACATCATGCAGGAAGGCGACGTTCAGATTAAGGGCTACCCGGTACGTCTTCCGCTGGATGTCGTATTAGTCTTTTCGGCGAATCCGGAAGACTACACGGCGCGCGGCAAAATCGTTACGCCGCTAAAAGACCGCATCGGTTCTGAAATCAAAACGCACTATCCGGCCCAGATCGAACACGGTGTGGCGATTACCAAACAGGAAGCCTGGACCGAACGCGACGGTAGCGATGTAAAGGTCCCCGAGTACCTGCGAGAGCTTGTCGAAGGAATCGCGTTCAAGGCGCGGACGGACCAACGGATCGATAAAGGATCGGGAGTGAGTCAACGGCTGCCGATTTCCTGTTTGGAAAACATGGTCAGCAATGCCGAGCGGCGGCGGATCTTGCTCGGAGAAGACGAGGCAGTCATACGTATTGTGGACGTTTATGCCGCGCTGCCCGCGATAACAGGCAAGCTCGAGCTCGAGTACGAGGGCGAACTGAAAGGCGCGGAATCTGTCGCGCGGGATCTGATCCGGCAGGCCGTGCAGGTGGTGTTCCGCAAGCAGTTTCCGAAGAGCGACTTTAAATCCGTGACCGAGTGGTTCGAGATGGGCGGAACGCTGAAGATGTCCGACATGGAAGCGCTCGCCGATGTCCTGGCCGTTTTGAGCAATGTTGAAGGCCTGATGGATCTGGTCGGTTCGCTGGGAATTGGAGCCGGCTCGTCCACGGGTGAACGTGTCTCTGCCGCGGAGTTTATTCTTGAAGGACTGTGTTCGCTCGACAAGATCACACGCTCTGAAGAAAGTATCTACCGCTCTTCCGAACGGAAGTCCGTTGACGACCTGTATCGGGATTACGCCATCGACCCGAAGCGTTTCAAGAAACCATTAAATTGATACGCCGATTCGAGACCCATGCCCAAGATCAAGTACACGAAGTACACACCCTTGCTGCTGGACGGATTGAGCATTGAAGACCTGCTCGATTCGCTCTCGGATTTCCTTTTGCAGAGCGGATACCAGTACGGATTCGAAGATGCCACCCGCCCACGCAATATGGACTCATTGCGTCAGGCCATCATGGAGAAGCTGGTCGAAACGGGCCGGATTCCACCAAAGCTGATGGAGGAGTGGATGAACGATCCCAACGAAGGTGAGGGTGGGGAAATGGACAAGATGCTGGACGATCTGATCCGGCGGATGGTGGATGGCGGATGGATTCAGCAGCATCTGGAAGGCGACGCTCCACCTCCGCCTCAAGATGGAACCGGGACCGAGGAAGAAGCGCAAGGCGAAGCGCGTTTTGAAATGACCGACCAGTCGATCGACTTTCTCGGCTTCCGCGCACTGCGCCATCTCCTGGGGTCGTTAGGTAAGAGTAGTTTCGGGCGTCACGAAACGGCTCACCTCTCCACGGGCGTCGAAGCGTATCAGTCATCGAAACCCTACGAGTTCGGCGACACCTTGAACCTCGACATCAGTCAAACGCTGTTGAGCGCGTTGTCGCGTGAGGGTCTGGGTGTGCCGATTAACATCGAGGCGAGCGATCTCCAGGTACACCAGGCCGACTATGAAAGCTCATGCGCTACCGTATTGATGCTCGATACCAGCCACAGCATGATTCTTTACGGTGAAGACCGATTTACTCCGGCCAAGCGCGTGGCGCTGGCTCTGTCCCATCTCATTCGCACGCAGTATCCCGGCGATTCGCTGAGGATGGTGTTGTTTCACGATTCGGCTGAAGAGATCCCTTTCAAGAAGCTTGCCCGTGCTGTGGTGGGTCCTTACCACACGAACACACGTGAAGGTTTGCGCCTGGCTCGGAAGATTCTGATGTCGGAAAAGAAAGATATGCGCCAGATCATCATGATTACCGATGGCAAACCCTCGGCCATGACGCTGCCAAACGGACGCATTTACAAGAACGCTTTCGGTTTGGACCCGGTCATTCTTGAAGAGACCTTCAAGGAAGTCGCTATTTGCCGCAAGGCCGGTATCCTGATCAATACCTTTATGCTCGCAAACGACCGATACCTGGTGGAATTCGTCAAGAAGGTGACGGAAATCGCGCGTGGCAAAGCCTACTTCACCTCAACCGCCACGTTGGGTCAGTACCTGCTGATGGATTACCTGAAGAAGAAAGTGGAAACCATACACTAACGTTCCGTCTCCCCCGCCGATCGCATTCGGTTTCCGCCCTTAACATTTTTCCAGACAACAAAAAGCCCCGCCAAGCGGCGGGGCACAATAAGTTTTTTCTCTTTACAACTCTTGCTCACCTAACTTGGGTAAGCAGCTTGTGTGGTTATTTGTAAAAGAAGTGCACGCAAAATTCAAAAGAAAAATAACACTTCCTTTTCAAAACGAAACACGAGAGTTAACGTCTTAACACGCGCGCTGTGAAACCCGTACCAGTTCAGCGTTACAGCGCGCCGTTCGATGAGTATTGAAAAGGCAGACTCAAAATTTTTTCAAAAAAAATAACGACATGCATTGCGAATGCGTTTCAAAGCGATGTGCGCGAAGAAAAACGCAGCAAATTGTTTCTCACCAACTTTGTTTCGAACGAGGCGCGAATGTTCATTAGAAGCGCACCCGCTCGCGTGAACTTCCCGGCCGTATTTACCGAAGAGAGCTATCCTTATGGAAAGTCCTGTTGATAAACTTTGAGCATTGCCATGGAGCGAAGAACTTCCTCGGCACCCAGTCCGTAAGAGAGTCTGCAAGAGATCTATGAGTGTGATGAAGAAATTATTAATTGCTGTACTTCTGATTGCTGTTGTTGGCGGTGCAGTGACCACCGTCGTCGTCCGGCGAAATCGCGACATTGTGTTGGTTGACACCGAACGTGTGTTCCGTCAGGACCTGGCTCAGTCTATTGTTGCCAACGGTGAAATCCGGCCTAAGCAGTACGTCAACATCAGCTCGAATGCTTTTGGCCGCATCGTGAGCTTGCCGGTGAGCGAGGGCGACCAGGTGGACACGGCGCAATTTCTGGCGCAGATCGAATCGGTGCAGACCGAGGCTGAAGTGCAAAGCGCGCAGGCGGGTCTGGACGCAGCGGCTTCCGAACTTGAAGGCATGGAGGCGTCGATCCGATCAGGGGAAGCATCCCTGGCCAGCGCCGAAGCGGAGAAGAGAAGAATCGAGGCAGACTTCGCCCGTTCGGAACTGGAATTCGACCGCGCAAAGGAAATGTTGGAAGAAGGGTTGATTTCGCGCGAGCAATTCGACCGGCAGGAATCGGCGTTCCGTGTGGGGATTGCCCAGGTCGAAGCGGCGGATGCGCGCATCGCCCAGGCCGATGCCGAATCGGCACGGATGCGGACCCAACGGGACGGATTGACGTTTCGGATGGGACAGCAACGTGCGGCCCTGACCCGGGCCCGCGATGAACTGAGGAAGACGACGATCACTTCTCCGCTCTCGGGAGTGATCACATACTTGCCGGTCAACGAAGGCGAGATCGCCATTGTTGGTGTTCAGAACCAGCCGGGAACAACCCTGATGACTATAGCTGACCTTTCGGTAATCACGGCCGAACTCAGGGTGGATGAAACCGATATCGTGAGTCTCAAACTTGGCCAGAGAACTGAAGTTCGTGTGGATGCTTTAGGCGACCGCATCCTGGGCGGATACGTTTCCGAGATTGGCAATACCGCGCTTACGGAAGGTGGTGGGGGTGTCGTTTCCACCACGCCCACTACAGATCAGGCCAAAGACTTTAAAGTCGTCATTACGCTGGATGACCCTCCGGACGAGTTGCGTCCGGGCCTCTCGTGCACGGCAAGCATTGAAACCGCCATGGAGTCCAACGTTCTCACGATTCCGATTCAGGCGCTGACCATCCGCGAAATCGATGAAATCGATGTTCCCGATTTTGTGGAAAATCCAGTCGTCATACCGTCCAGGCCCGGAGAACCCGCCAAGGTCGAACAGGAAGGCGTATTCGTGGTCAACGGCGAGACCGTAATCTTTGGGCCGGTTCAGACCGGTATTTTCGGTACCACGGATGTCGAAATAGTGAACGGTCTTGCCGAAGGCGACGAAATTGTTACCGGAAGCTACCGGGTCCTTCGAACACTCGAAGAGGATGCGCGGGTCAGGGTCGAAGACAACGATGAAAGTTCGTGAGGCGACGGCTGAAATAATCCGCACCGAAGATCTCTGGAAGACCTACACGATGGGCGTGGACAACGTGATCCACGCTCTGGCTAGCGTTACACTTCGGATACAAGCTAACGAATACGTCGCGATCATGGGGCCGTCGGGATCGGGCAAGTCTACCTTGATGAATCTGATCGGCTGTCTCGACACGCCCAGCCAGGGCCAATACTGGCTGAATGGTAAGCTTGCCAGCGACATGGACGACGACGAACTGGCCCAAATCCGAAACAAGGAAATCGGTTTCGTTTTTCAGACCTTCAACCTCCTGCCGCGCGCCAGCGCGCTGCACAACGTCGAGTTACCACTCATATACAGCGGCATGTTGACCCGCGAACGCCGGGAACGCGCCATGGCAGCGTTGGAAATGGTCGAACTCGAAGACCGGCAAAGCCATCGACCCAGCGAGCTTTCCGGCGGGCAGCGCCAGAGGGTGGCCATCGCCCGCGCACTGGTCAACCGGCCAACAATTCTTCTGGCGGACGAACCCATCGGTAACCTGGATTCCCAGACCGGCGCCGAAATCATGCAACTGTTCGCCCGTCTCCACGAAGACGGGAACACGATCATCCTGGTGACCCACGAGCAGAGTGTCGCACGCTCGGCCCACCGCGTTATTCATATCCTCGATGGACGGATCGACAGGGATGAGCGTGTCACGGATTCAATCCTAAACGTCAGCGATTGAGGCGCATTCTTGCCTTGCGCGGATTTCTGACAATTAAAGACGAGTTTGTTGTGTGCCTGTTTTACCTTCCCTTGTACGATGTTCGAAGACTGGATGGTGCAATAGAGGACCCCCATGGCTGACTTGGAAACAGGCCCCCTACAGAGCAGTCCCGACGACGAGAACCTCCGGGACGGGCTTGAGGAATTAGAAGAACTACGCCGGGAGCGGCGAGAATTTTTTACAAAGGTCTTCTTTGGATTTCTTGGCCTGGTGGCACTCGTCGCACTCGTGGTTTTTTTCCCCACAATAAACCGGCGCGCTGCAGGCGGTCTGAGGGCCGGTCAAGAGGCCATCGTCAGCAGGGCGTCCGTCGTCGGTGTGGACTTCGAGGCGTGGACCGAAGTGGCGGCTCTTGAGAACAACAATAACCAGATAGCGCTCAACCAGCTGATGGGCACGGGTCGAGCCTTCATCGTGAACGAAGGGTCGGACGTAGTTATTCTTGAAGTCAGATTCAACAGTGTGATGGTCCGCGCCTTGGACGGTACCAACGCCGGGAAGGAGGGCTGGCTGCGCTCGGGGAGCCTACGGGCCAACTAGTCCCAAAACAAGCGCATAACCAGTCCGCCGAGGCCCAGTTCGCGCCGATAGAATTCGAGGCATAGAATCCCGTTCCCGGATGGCCTGTTCCAGGTATCGAGTTTCTGTTGAATCTGTTTCAGTTCAGCCTCGCTGGTGTTGGACGGTTGACAGAAACCGGGACCTCGATCGCCCGGGCTCAGAGTCATGATCGGGTCAACATCGCAGAGGCTGACGCAACACATCCACCCCGCGGAACAAGACCGGCAACCACCGGTTCCAGGCCAGGATCCGGAACAGAATGCGCCGCCCGGTGCGCACGAGTTGGCACGGCACAAGCATGAAAGCGTTCAAGAAGGTTTTGAACTCCATGCGCAGCACGGTTTGCTTCTCAGCCTGATATTTTTGGCCCCAACGTCCGGTTTCGGGAAGCAGCAATGCAAACCACGCTTTCAGTGTCCAGGCCAGTGACGCGATCACCATGTAGGCCCAGTTGCTGGTCTGATCTCCGACCGGCATCCGCAACGCCTGAACGCCGTTCTTCAACTGCTCAATGAGATTCTCCTGATTGCACCGTTGATTGGCACGCATCACAATCTGGTCGGCCGGATCCGAACGGTTGGTAATGTAGAAGAAGTACCGGATGTCGTCAAACAACACCTGCTCTCCTTTGGCCACCGACAGATTCTTCCGCACCACGACGACACGGTAGTCCCGATCGCAGGCTCCGGGTCGATACCGAAACTCGGCCACATCCTCACCCTGCAAGCGGATATTGTCGAAACCGCGCTGCCGAACGATCTCTTCCTTCACGTTGTCGGGACGTTGGCGCGGTTCGGTCGCCACGTCGTATTTCGCGGGCCGTTCCAGGCGCTTCCACTGGCGCGGCTCCAGTTCATCGGCCCGGGCCTTCAGGTTCGCCATCGCGTCAATCCCGAATATGAAACCCACCTGCTGGTCGTCCCATCCGTCCAGATGCCGGGTCTGGCTGAAGTCCGTGTCCCCGCGCAGCAGGATCTGGCGAAACCCCGCATGCCGGCACAATGCGATGGCTTGGTCGAACCGGACCGCGGCTCCTTCATGCGACGGCCGGTTGCCGCTACGATTGACCAGATACAGCGGTTCGGCGGTGTTGGCCAGCGAGATCATCAGCGGGTGATATCCCCACGTCCCGTCGTAGGCCACGTCCATCCCTTGCTTGCATTCCCCCGTGGTTTCGGCCAGTGTCCCGTCCGCGTCCAACACCGCTTCTTCGAAAAACGCCGCCGGTTGCTGTCGCCAGACTCCGAGCCGGACTTGATTGGTTGCCTCCATCAGACACTCCACGTCGTCGGCCTCGAATCTCCGGCAGAAGTCTCCCGCCGTCGTCGGATCCGGAATCCGTTGCGCTCCCAGCGCATCCAGATACACCGCATCGTTGCGCCGCAGTTCGATGTCTTCCAGGCACGTTCCTCCGCTCAAGGCGTTGTAGGCGATGTTCAGCACGTGATCCGACTCGTGATACGGCAGGTGCCGCTTCAACACATGCACGCCCTTGTCGATGGCTTCGATCAGCCCGGTCCGCCGCGCCACCAGTTGCATCGTCCCGATACCACCAACCGATGTGCCCCGCGTCCGCTCTCCCATCTCGTACTGAATGTTGCTCGCCGAAAACATCGGCTCTACCTGATCCGTCCAATGCCGGTCCCCAAGCCGACGTTCGATTCGCCGCTTGCGGTTCCTCATGTTCTTGCGCGTATAATCGTTCATCTGAAATGCCTCCTTTTCCGAAGAATCTGTTCAAGGTTTTTTTCGCACGGAGAGGGGGCATTTCGGGTACTTCCGCTCTTATTGCACTATCATTTCCTCGTCAATCACGCTTGTTCAGGGTCTAGGTTGACTCTTCCGTTGGGCAGATCGTTGTTTTGTTGGGCAAATTGCTCCCGTTAGGCAAAGCCTGTTTATGGCCTCACAACCAGGATTTCCTTTTCCGGACTGGAGTCCCTAAGTAGGTGCCACAGCGCAACTTAGCAGTGATTTCCGTCCGGCCACGGAGCGTTGACAGAGTACCACGGCATGGTAGAAGGGGCGTAGTTCTCGGCGATGAAAGCCTGCGCGATGCGACTTCCCGCCTGGTTTCGAGAGAGAGCAGGGCCAGCTGTCGATAATAACGGACAGATTCCTGGACACCGGGGGCATCCTGCTGGCCTCGGCGAAACTGTGGCTCTTGCGGGACTAGCTTCGAATTCCCGCGCCCCAAGTCATTCTGATTTTCGGGTTATTCACCCGGGCAGCGAACGTCTACGTGCTCAGCCTCCTTCCCGATTTCCTGATTCGCTTCGTGTTGTAGCTCCTGACGCACAGCGTCGAGCCGGAGTCTCTTCTTCAAGGAATTGTTGGAGCCGCAGTCGGTGCCAGCAGCAACTCCAGCGGTTGGCCGTCCTGCCCCGTGAATCGGAGCGATCCGGACGATGTGCCACCCGGGGTGCCGCTGAAGAGAATGAACTGGGTCGTCCAGCCGTCGGAATCCACGAAATGGGGGAAGAACAGGCCGGATGTGGTGGGGTCCGCGTTTTCATCCACCGGCGGAGTCGTCGTGACCAGAATGTCGTCGCGCTGGTTGATCGCCAGTCGAAGGCCGACCGTGGCGATGTCGGGCGCCGTGGAAGCGATCCTGAGGATGCCCGAGAACGGCGTGGCCAACGTGGGGAAGAATTCGTCGATGAATCGGGACAGGTGGCCTGATGCGGGAATGGTGAGCAACTCGGTGGATCCGGTGGCGGTTCCGTCCAGGTCCGCCAATTCGAGCAGGACCGTCGTGGGCGCATCCGACGTATTGGTCAGGGCGATGCCGCTCCGGACCGAGTGGGGCTGGCCGGGTGTGCCGCTCGCCTCGATGTAGAGGCGGAAGGCGGCGCTGGAGGAGGATGCCGAGACACCGGCTTTGGACACGGTCATGCCGTCTTTCTGGAACGCGAAGATACTGACGCCCGACGGCGCGGGCTGGGCGGGGTCGGGCACCGCGCGGACCGATCCGGCCTCGAGGGGGCCGGCGGGACTGGAAGTCCGGAGGCGTGTTGCACTCCTTGGGGGAATCGAATAGGAGAATGTCGATCCGCTCCTCCCATCGTCGAGCGTCAGTGTCGCCGGAGCGGCGGCTTCCGTTTCGCTGCCGGAGCCGAAGAACTGAACGCTGCCGGCGATGGGTGTGTGGGCGGGGTTGACCAGAATCACCTCGGTCGTCCATCCGCCGCCCGCCGCAAAATGCGGAAAGTAGACCGTGCCGGTGGTGGGGACCGCGAGCGGCGCGACGGGAAGCGTCGTCATCAGGAACTCGGAGCGCTCATTGACGAACCCGCGTAGCGCAATGACGGCGACCGGGAGGTCGGCGGTGAAGGTGAATGTTCCAAACATCGCGCTGCCACCATTAAAGGGAGAGCCTCGTCCAGAAATCGTGCGATCTGTTCCCGGGGCCTCAGCGTGAAGGTGCTGTGTCCGAAGTCGCTGCCTTCGCTGTCGGTGAAGAAGAACGCGATCGTAGCGGCAGTGTCGTTGGAATTGGCCAGGGCGAGGCCGGTTCGGACGGGCCCGTCGGTCTCGGCGAAGATCCGTCCCTCGAGAACAGGGGCGGAGGCCGGGACGCCGGCTTCAGAGACGAGAATCCCGTTGAGCCGGGAAGCGAATATGGCCAGTCCGGCAGGCGGGGTCATCCCGGCATCGGTCTCCACCTGCCCATATCCAACACGGAGCGCGGGCGATCACGGAGCGCGGGCGATGTGCCATGGGAGGTGAGGGAAATCCCGCCCCGGTCGGGGACGGAAAACGGAAGCGTCGCGGACGGGACGATCTGATCTCCCGTATAAAAGCCGGAGCCGATGACCACAGTTTGGCCCGCGTAGATCGGGGCATCATCCGCAATCATGAAGCTTTCAGCATAGCCAACCTTGGCGGATCCGAGGTCTTCATCCCCTTCTACCGATGGGTCATCCCAGTAGTATTCGACGTAGTCTCCCCCCGCGAGGGCCGCATCGATAAGTGCCCTTAGGAATTTGAATCCGTTGCGGTCTTGGCGGTCGATCTGGATTTTACCTTGCTGGTCCGGACGGGAACCGTGAAACAGCACATAACCATCGGCCGTCATAACGTAGAGGTAGGTGGAACCTTGTCTCCAAGGCCCTGCCTCTCTCCTCAATTCGTTGTTTAATTTCGCAAAATCCAAGCCGAACTCCGCAAAGCCTTCAACAGTCCATGCAATGGCTCCTTGTACGAAGGCCTTCAGGGTTTCCCGGTCCACCACGTCAGCGGCCGTGACTGCAGGGGGATCGGGGAATTCGTCAATGATATTCTCCACATCGGATATATCCTGGTAGAAGTCGGCAACCAGTACGAAATATTCTTGAGCCAATGGAGATGTGTATTTGACGGCGTAGGACACCTTGGGGTTTTCGTCGTTCGGGTCCGACGGATCGTCCCAGGCATACTCGAAAAAGCCTCCGTCTCCCATGCTTTCGGCTGCAGCGAGCATCGCCTGTACGACTTTGACTCCATTGTCGTCTTCCAGATCCCGCACGTCTGTACCGTCCAATTCCGGATCGTTGCCGTGAAACCACAGGATGCCTTCCGGGAGCAGAATATTGAGGTACATATTGCCTGAGTTCCAATCCCCGCCTTCTTCCCGCAATATATCCGTGAGCGCCGCCAGCTGGTTAATGTCAGTAACGCTCGAAATGTAATCCCGTGCAGACAGTGCAAAGGCTTTCAAGGTTTCCCGGTCCACGACCTCGCTGGCCGTGGTCTGGGTGTCCTGGGCCACGGCAGACGGCACGGAAAAGACGCTGGCCAGCCCCAGCACAAAACAAAAGATAACCATCAGCCTTATAGTCTTCATTACAGCCTTCCCCTGCTTTAGCAAGCTCACACCGGGTGGTGTGGTTTGAATGTCAGCTCATGTTCGCTCATGGTTCCATTGGAAGCGTAGCCACGGCGACCTTCCTCGGTGCCTCGACACCGCGAAGAGGCGCTCCAGCCCTTCGGGCACGCGGTCAATCAACTCGAATTCAGCGCCTCCCGCCCGAACCGCTCGGCGGCCTCCAGGGTCTCGCGCACGTCGTCCCAGGTCGTGGTGTGGTTGACGATGCACATCCTGAGCGAAAACGTTCCCCGGAGAAGCGTCGATGAAATGAATGCGGGGTCTTCCCAAAAGACGCGGACGAGCACTTTCCTGTTGATCTCTTCCAGGGATTTCTCGTCGAGGTCGGTGTCGGCGGGATTGATCCGGAAACACACGATTCCCAGCGACGCGGGGATCAGGAGTTCCAGGATCGGGCTCGCCCGGACGTATTCCTCGGCCTGGGCGGCCAACTCCATCCCTGTCGACACGGCCCGCCGGAACGCGGCCTTCCCGAAAGTCTGGACCGACATCCAGACTTTCAAGGCCCGAAACGAGCGGCTCAACTGCAGGCTGCGATCAGAGAAGTTGGGGTGGTTCGCACCCCACACCGTGGTGAAAGCCCGAGCGCTGCGACTCCCTGCCTGGCCTCACTAGGCCCAAAACAAGCGCATAACCAGTCCGCCGAGGCCCAGTTCGCGCCGATAGAATTCGAGGCATAGAATCCCGTTCCCGGATGGCCTGTTCCAGGTATCGAGTTTCTGTTGAATCTGTTTCAGTTCAGCCTCGCTGGTGTTGGACGGTTGACAGAAACCGGGACCTCGATCGCCCGGGCTCAGAGTCATGATCGGGTCAACATCGCAGAGGCTGACGCAACACATCCACCCCGCGGAACAAGACCGGCAACCACCGGTTCCAGGCCAGGATCCGGAACAGAATGCGCCGCCCGGTGCGCACGAGTTGGCACGGCACAAGCATGAAAGCGTTCAAGAAGGTTTTGAACTCCATGCGCAGCACGGTTTGCTTCTCAGCCTGATATTTTTGGCCCCAACGTCCGGTTTCGGGAAGCAGCAATGCAAACCACGCTTTCAGTGTCCAGGCCAGTGACGCGATCACCATGTAGGCCCAGTTGCTGGTCTGATCTCCGACCGGCATCCGCAACGCCTGAACGCCGTTCTTCAACTGCTCAATGAGATTCTCCTGATTGCACCGTTGATTGGCACGCATCACAATCTGGTCGGCCGGATCCGAACGGTTGGTAATGTAGAAGAAGTACCGGATGTCGTCAAACAACACCTGCTCTCCTTTGGCCACCGACAGATTCTTCCGCACCACGACGACACGGTAGTCCCGATCGCAGGCTCCGGGTCGATACCGAAACTCGGCCACATCCTCACCCTGCAAGCGGATATTGTCGAAACCGCGCTGCCGAACGATCTCTTCCTTCACGTTGTCGGGACGTTGGCGCGGTTCGGTCGCCACGTCGTATTTCGCGGGCCGTTCCAGGCGCTTCCACTGGCGCGGCTCCAGTTCATCGGCCCGGGCCTTCAGGTTCGCCATCGCGTCAATCCCGAATATGAAACCCACCTGCTGGTCGTCCCATCCGTCCAGATGCCGGGTCTGGCTGAAGTCCGTGTCCCCGCGCAGCAGGATCTGGCGAAACCCCGCATGCCGGCACAATGCGATGGCTTGGTCGAACCGGACCGCGGCTCCTTCATGCGACGGCCGGTTGCCGCTACGATTGACCAGATACAGCGGTTCGGCGGTGTTGGCCAGCGAGATCATCAGCGGGTGATATCCCCACGTCCCGTCGTAGGCCACGTCCATCCCTTGCTTGCATTCCCCCGTGGTTTCGGCCAGTGTCCCGTCCGCGTCCAACACCGCTTCTTCGAAAAACGCCGCCGGTTGCTGTCGCCAGACTCCGAGCCGGACTTGATTGGTTGCCTCCATCAGACACTCCACGTCGTCGGCCTCGCCGGCAGAAGTCTCCCGCCGTCGTCGGATCCGGAATCCGTTGCGCTCCCAGCGCATCCAGATACACCGCATCGTTGCGCCGCAGTTCGATGTCTTCCAGGCACGTTCCTCCGCTCAAGGCGTTGTAGGCGATGTTCAGCACGTGATCCGACTCGTGATACGGCAGGTGCCGCTTCAACACATGCACGCCCTTGTCGATGGCTTCGATCAGCCCGGTCCGCCGCGCCACCAGTTGCATCGTCCCGATACCACCAACCGATGTGCCCCGCGTCCGCTCTCCCATCTCGTACTGAATGTTGCTCGCCGAAAACATCGGCTCTACCTGATCCGTCCAATGCCGGTCCCCAAGCCGACGTTCGATTCGCCGCTTGCGGTTCCTCATGTTCTTGCGCGTATAATCGTTCATCTGAAATGCCTCCTTTTCCGAAGAATCTGTTCAAGGTTTTTTTCGCACGGAGAGGGGGCATTTCGGGTACTTCCGCTCTTATTGCACTATCATTTCCTCGTCAATCACGCTTGTTCAGGGACTAGGGAAAGATCAGGGTCAGATGTCTATAAAAACGGACGAATAAAGAGACGGTCTCGAACCCCTTGAGAGGAACTCAAAGTATGCTCGGGGAAACCGTCCTGGAATCGAGCGATATTGAGACGGTGGCGTCGACCCGCGTGGGCGACACCCGGGGCTACGCTCGCGTCTCGACCAACGACCAGAACCCCGACGCCCAGCCCGACCGACTCATTGAGGCTGGCGCCATTCGCGTCTACACCGACATCGTCTCGGGCAAGCGCTTCGACCGCCCTGGCCAGGCCGAGCTCATCGACTACGCCCGACCCGGTGACCGTCTGTGCGTCATTCGCCTCGACCGGCTCGGACGCTCACTCAGGGAACTGCTCGAAACCGTCGACGGCCTCAAGGCCCGCGGCATCCACCTGATCAGCCTTGAGGAGCGCCTTGGACTTCCCCGGGTTTAGTGGACACTTGGTTTAAGCTGCGCTGTGCAGCCGAACATAGTCACTCTCGAATTCCTGTGGGCTGACGTAACCGATAAATGAATGCCTGCGTACGCGATTGTAAAACGCTTCGATGTCCTCGAAGATTTCAGTAGTTGCCTGAGAACGTGTACGGAACAGCGACTCGTGAATGAACTCGACCTTTAACGTGGCGAAGAAGCTCTCGGCCACGGCATTGTCCCAGCAGTTGCCCTTGCGGCTCATACTACAAGTAATGCCCCGTGCGCGCAGGAGGCTTTGGTAGTCGTTGGCAGCGTACTGACTGCCTCGGTCGGAGTGATGAATCAGTCCGGGCCCTGGATCACACGCCTCAAGGGCCATGCTCAGGGCACGCACTGTCAACGCCTGGTCAATACGCGCACTCATCGCCCAACCCACGACACGCCTCGAGTATAGATCGAGAATGACGCACAGATACAGCCAGCCCTCCAGGGTCCACACGTACGTAATATCCCCGACCCAAGCCACATTGGGACGTGTGACTGCGAACTGACGGTCGAGGGTTTGGGCGCCACCGGTCGGCGGTGATTGGACTGGGTCGTGGTGCGAAAGCGCCGTCGTTGCTTGCCCCGCAGGCCATTCTCACGCATCAGCCGCGTCACGCGATGGCGACCCACCTTGTGGCCCTGCGCTGCCAGCTCACGGTGTATCCGGGGGCTTCCATAGGTTCCACGAGAGGCACGATGCGCCGCCTTGATGTCGAGCGTCACCGCCCGGTCCGATCGTGCACGTGTGCTTTCGGTGCGGTTGGTCCATCTGTAGAAGCCCGACGTCGATACCTCCAGCATCCGGCAGATCAACACCACCGGAAATTCGGCCTTCTCTGCCCATACGAATCGGTATCTCACTGCGATTCCCTGGCAAAGAAGGCCGTTGCTTTGTTTAATATGTCGCGCTCCATCCGCAGTTGCCGATTCTCACGACGAAGTTGCGATATTTCCTCGCGCTCAGCGGTGCTCAAGACCTTGCCGCCGCCGCGCCCCGCATCGGCCTCGCTTCGTGACACCCAATTACGCACCGCTGATTCAGTCAATCCCAGATCTCGGGCTACTGCTGCGATACCCTTTCCACCGTCACGCACCAGGCAAACAACCTCAGCCTTGTACTCCGGCGTGAACGCTCGTCTTTTTCTCGTCATGGGACTGAACCGCCCCGGGTTTCCCGGAGACTCCATTACTTGAGAAGATGGGAGTCATTATGGGAAGAGCAAGCAGATATGCACCCGAGGTTCGGGAACGGAAGATGTCAACAAGTTTGAGACACCTGCATTAGGAATTTAAGCTACCGCCTGCGGTTCAGCAGGCGGATTGATCCAGACCTTGTCCGGCGGACCGGCGATCTTCCTGCGTGCGTTGACGAAGCGTTCGGGATGGCGTTGCCGTGCACGATCCAGAGCCAGTTGCCGTCGCCGAACGATTCGGTCGGTGCGGCCGTCGTGCACCGTGGCTGGCGTCAGCCAGTTCAGACCCGAATGGTAGTGGACATTGTTGTACCAGTGGAAGAAATCCCGGCAGAACGCCTTGGCGTCCTGGATCGAACCGAAACGTTCCGGGAAGTCGGGCCGGTACTTGAGCGTCTTGAACTGCGCTTCCGAGAACGGGTTGTCATCGGACACATACGGCCGGGAGTGGGATTGGGTCACTCCCAGGTCCGAGAGCAGCAGCGCCACCACCTTCGACTTCATCGACGACCCGCGATCGGCGTGGAGGATCAGTTGATCCCGGTCGATCCGTTGCTTGAGGCAGCTTTCACGAATCAACTTTTGAGCCAGACTGGCCGATTCGCAATCGGCCACCATCCAGCCCACGACTTGGCGGCTGAAGATATCCAGAATCACGTACAGGTAGTAGTAGGTCCACTTCCGTGGGCCCTTCAACTTCGTTATATCCCATGTCCACACTTCATTCGGGCCAGTCGCTCACAGCTCCGGCTTCTGGTAGACGGGATGACGCCGCTGGTTCCGCCGTTCCCGCACTTCCTGGTTCGCATCCAGGATCCGGTACATCGTGCGTACCGAGCACAGATAGCGGTCTTCATCCAGCAACGCCGCACACACCTGGGTAGGCGCTTGGTCCACGAAGCGTTCGCTATGGAGCAAGTCCAGTACCTGCCCACGCTCGGCCTCGCCCAAGGCCCGGTGCGAGGGGGCACGCGGCCGGGGCGGGGCCGGATCCGCTCCCCGCTGCCGGCGACGATACAGCGACGCGCGGGGCACTCCAAAGGCCCGGCATGCCACGGCGGTTCCCAATTCGGTGGAGAACTTCTCGGCCGCTTCCATCAGTCGTTCTCTTACGGGTCCGAACTCTTCAGGGGAATCCCCAGCAGCGAAGCCACTTTTTTTTGGATTACGATGACCGTTTCGGCCTGCGCCAGCTTGGCCTCCAGCCGTCGGTTCTTGCGTTCCAGCTCGGCAATTCGTTTATCCCGTGCGTCTGGAGGCTTCCCCTTCCGGCCTCGCTTGGCCGGTCGCAATCCCTCCAGCTCCCCGGCCTCGCGCTGCCGCCGCCACGTGCTCAAGGCCGACGAAAACAACCCTTCTCGCCGCAGCAACGCCCCCAACTCCCCCGGCTTCGTGCACCGGTCGGCCTCCCGCACGATCCGCCGCTTATACTTGGCACTGAACTGCCGGCGTGTCGCCTTATCGGCTACCTCCGGGTCCGCTCCAACGCCATTGAACTCCGCCGCTTCGCGCGCAACTCCAGTCGCTCTACGGGCTCCTTCCGTTCCGCGCGATTCTTCTCGATCTTTTTCTTCTTTGATCACCAACACAGGTTATCTTCCTTCCCGCCCTGCACTCTAATTAACGTTCAAGCAAGTGTCTCACCCATGTTGGCACAGAGGGGAACGTGCGGTACGAATGGTGGCCGAGCACCAGGGGGAGTACGCCTCACAGTGGGCGGCAATGGCGTCGATCGCTGCGAAGATCGGTTGTACCCCAGAAACACTGCGTAAGTGGGTCCGGCAAACAGAGCGTGATATGGGCCAACGTGGGGGCCTGACCAAGGACGAGAAACAACGGCTAAAGGAACTGGAACGGGAGAATCGTGAGCTGAAACGAGCGAACGAGATCCTGCGCAAGGCGTCAGCGTTTTTCGCACAGGCGGAACTCGACCGCCGACCCCGGTGATGGCGGATTTCATCGAGACGAATCGAGGCCGGTATGGGGTCGAGTCGATCTGCAGTGTGCTGCCGATCGCCCCATCGACGTTCTACGAGCACCAGGCACGGGAAAAGAATCCAGATCGATTGCCCGCGCGTGCGAAGCGCGACGCGAAGCTTCGAGTCGAGATCGATCGGGTCTGGAGGGAAAACCGTCAGGTCTATGGCGTCCGCAAGGTCTGGAAGCAATTGAATCGCGAGAACACAGACGTTGCCCGCGTGGCGCTTGACGCCTCGATCGCGCGCTATATTTTGAGTCCATTTCCGGCCGGATCGGAGAATCCCGTTGTGGCGCTGATGGCCCTCGATGCGCCCGTGCTTCTCTGGCTCGCGCATGGCTGGTATGCCGCCATGCCCGGTGTCGTGGTGGTGATCGGTGTGACGCTATTTTCCGGCGTATGGCGGGTTTGGTTCGAGGCGGCTCCAACGAAGAAACAGGGCAAGGGCGGGCTGCCGCCGTGGCCGGTTGCCGCATCGGACAAGAACCCGGCCATCGTCGTCGGGGAGACGCATCACCCGGTCGAGGCGCGGGAGGTCCCGAACCCGGAGTGGCTCGTGATCCCGGAACGTAATGCCCTCGTCGAGCTGCTCCCCGCCGACGACCGCATTGTTTCCATTGAGGAACACCTTGGAACTCCGCATTGACCGGAAAAACTGTGTTCGCTTCGAGGCGCGGGGGATTGACGGCGATTCGGTGACGATCCGCGACCTCGTCAGGCACGCGCTCCGGCATCGGCCCGACCACATTGTTGTCGGCGAGGTCCGGGGCGGCGAGGCCGCCGATCTCTTACAGGCGCTCAACACCGGGCACGGTGGCAGTCTGACGACGATCCACGCCAACAACGCCGAGTCGGCCCTGTCCCGGCTGGCGACTTGCGCCATGCAAGGCGAGACGGACTTGCCGTGGGAAGTCACCTGTAGGGGCGTCGTGGACGGGATCTCCATGGTGATTCACATGACGCGGCGCGAGGGAAAGCGCTACGTCGAAGAAGCCCTCCACGTCGGCGATTACGACGCCGCAAAGCGGCGCTGGCACTACAGGCCCGTTGTCTTCGCCGACCCCCAACTCAAACTGGCGCAGGTGCGGTGATGTGGAACAACGCTGCCAGGACGATGACACAGATCAGATGGTGGTTCACATGACGCGGCGCGGCGGCGCGGCGCTTTGTGGAAGAGGCATTATTTGTGCGGAACTACAACACCGACAACAATTCATGGCAGACGGACCCGGTCTGGCCGGTAAAACATGATAAGGATACGGAGGCTTGCTAGTGGTCCCCGTTAAACAGACTGTAACTTATCAAGATTTCGCCGGCCGCGCTGGACTTTAGCAAGGATGTCGGAAGCCGTTGCAGTCCAGATGAAGGGTTTCGGGTCTTCATTGTGACGAGCGAGGTAGTCCTCCACGGCCTGGATCAACTCGGGGACCGAGCGGAAAACGCCACGCCGGAGTCGTTGCTCGGACAGATCCCGGAAAAAGCGCTCGACCATGTTGAGCCACGACGCACTGGTTGGCGTGAAGTGCACATGAAAACGCTTGTTACGCTTGAGCCAGTTGACGACTTTCTGATGTTTGTGAGTCGCATAGTTGTCGCAAATAATGTGGATCTCCTTATCTTTCGGCATGGCGCGTTTGATCTGATTCAGAAACCGGATCCATTCCTGATGGCGATGCTTTGGCATGCAGGTTCCGATGACCGAACCGTCCAGGATGTTGAGCGCGGCGAAAAGCGTGGTTGTCCCGTTACGTTTGTAATCGTGGGTCATGGTGCCACACCGCCCCTTCTTCAGAGGTAACCCGGGTTGCGTGCGGTCCAGGGCCTGCATCTGGCTCTTCTCATCGCAGGACAAGACAATGGCGTTTTCCGGTGGGCTCAGATACAGACCGACCACATCCTCCAGCTTTTCGGCGAATCGTTTGTCGTTGGATAGTTTGAAGGTTCGTGACAGATGAGGCTTCAGTCCATGGACCCGCCAGATTTTCCCGACCGTGGACTCGCTCACGCCAACGGCCTTCGCCATCGAGGCCCGACTCCAGTGCGTCGCGTTCGGGGGCTTCTCTTCCAGTGTCTTCTTGACGATCCGGGCTCGCTTCCGGCGACTGATCGTGGGAATCCGTCCGCTTCGCGGCGCATCCTTTTCGATCCCAGCCAAGCCCTGTTCCACAAAACGATTGCGCCAGCGGCCCGCTTTCTGGCGCGTGATCTCCAAGCGGGCGGCGATCTCATAATTGTTCCGACCTTCAGCGGCCAGTAATACAATTCGGGATCGTTCCGCCAACCGGACCGATGTACTCCGGCTTCGACTCAGTCGCTCCAACTCCATCCGCTGCTTGTCATCCAATTCAATGGTCGGTGCTTTCCTCATTCTCTATTGGACGTTGGAAAGCTATTTTAGTTACATTACTTCGAGCGGGGTACACTAGGACATGAACGCTAAATCAAAATCTGCGTTCTCCCCGGTGACGCCTCAGGCACGGCACCACTTCACCCGCTTCGATCAGGTCGACCAGCTTATAGGGGCCAGCGAAGCGGACCCGGAAATGGGCTTCATGACGCGGTTGATGGCGCTGTGCTCCATGCCTCGCACTAACCCCGGCGACCGGCTCCAGTACAAGCGCGTCAACGGCCCTTACACGCTCATCATGTACTCAAGCGGTCAGTACAAGCTCCCATTCGGCAACATTCCCAGGTTGCTGCTTGCCTGGGTTTGCACCGAAGCGGTCCGGACCCAAAGCCGCGAGCTGGTTCTGGGTCGTTCCCTTTCCAAGTTCATGCGGACACTAGGAATCAACAGCGATAGCGGCGGCGTTCGCGGCGAGCAAACCAGGCTTCGCAATCAGATGAAGCGGCTCTTTAGTTGCGCCGTTTCGCTGATCTACAAAAACGGGGAAGGCGAAGCCGCTGTAAACTCGCCGATCGCAAGGCGCACCGAGTTTTGGTGGAACGAACGCAAACCCGACCACCCGGTGCTGTGGGAAAGCAAGATTGAGCTTGGCGAGGATTTTTTCAACGAAATCATCCAGCACCCCGTACCGATTGATATGAACACCCTCACAGCGCTCAAACGTTCTTCGCTCGGCCTCGACCTCTATCTCTGGCTGGTCTACCGCACCTTCGCCCTCCGCGCGCCCCTCCGCCTCACCTGGCGGCACCTCTACCGCCAGTTCGGGGCAGACCCGGTTCAAGCGGGCGACAAGAACATCGTGAACGCCTTTCGAACAAAGTGCCTCCGGGAGTTGAAAAAGATCAAACTCGCCTGGCCGGACCTGAACTACTCCACCGCTCCGGGCATGCTAATTCTCTCGCCCTCCGCTCCCGCCGTGCCGCCTTCGGATCAGCGGCAGATCGCAAGCTAGGACGCAAATAACACAGCTGAGAGCCTCTTACGTTCCCCCTACTAGACCCAAAACAAGCGCATAACCAGTCCGCCGAGGCCCAGTTCGCGCCGATAGAATTCGAGGCATAGAATCCCGTTCCCGGATGGCCTGTTCCAGGTATCGAGTTTCTGTTGAATCTGTTTCAGTTCAGCCTCGCTGGTGTTGGACGGTTGACAGAAACCGGGACCTCGATCGCCCGGGCTCAGAGTCATGATCGGGTCAACATCGCAGAGGCTGACGCAACACATCCACCCCGCGGAACAAGACCGGCAACCACCGGTTCCAGGCCAGGATCCGGAACAGAATGCGCCGCCCGGTGCGCACGAGTTGGCACGGCACAAGCATGAAAGCGTTCAAGAAGGTTTTGAACTCCATGCGCAGCACGGTTTGCTTCTCAGCCTGATATTTTTGGCCCCAACGTCCGGTTTCGGGAAGCAGCAATGCAAACCACGCTTTCAGTGTCCAGGCCAGTGACGCGATCACCATGTAGGCCCAGTTGCTGGTCTGATCTCCGACCGGCATCCGCAACGCCTGAACGCCGTTCTTCAACTGCTCAATGAGATTCTCCTGATTGCACCGTTGATTGGCACGCATCACAATCTGGTCGGCCGGATCCGAACGGTTGGTAATGTAGAAGAAGTACCGGATGTCGTCAAACAACACCTGCTCTCCTTTGGCCACCGACAGATTCTTCCGCACCACGACGACACGGTAGTCCCGATCGCAGACTCCGGGTCGATACCGAAACTCGGCCACATCCTCACCCTGCAAGCGGATATTGTCGAAACCGCGCTGCCGAACGATCTCTTCCTTCACGTTGTCGGGACGTTGGCGCGGTTCGGTCGCCACGTCGTATTTCGCGGGCCGTTCCAGGCGCTTCCACTGGCGCGGCTCCAGTTCATCGGCCCGGGCCTTCAGGTTCGCCATCGCGTCAATCCCGAATATGAAACCCACCTGCTGGTCGTCCCATCCGTCCAGATGCCGGGTCTGGCTGAAGTCCGTGTCCCCGCGCAGCAGGATCTGGCGAAACCCCGCATGCCGGCACAATGCGATGGCTTGGTCGAACCGGACCGCGGCTCCTTCATGCGACGGCCGGTTGCCGCTACGATTGACCAGATACAGCGGTTCGGCGGTGTTGGCCAGCGAGATCATCAGCGGGTGATATCCCCACGTCCCGTCGTAGGCCACGTCCATCCCTTGCTTGCATTCCCCCGTGGTTTCGGCCAGTGTCCCGTCCGCGTCCAACACCGCTTCTTCGAAAAACGCCGCCGGTTGCTGTCGCCAGACTCCGAGCCGGACTTGATTGGTTGCCTCCATCAGACACTCCACGTCGTCGGCCTCGAATCTCCGGCAGAAGTCTCCCGCCGTCGTCGGATCCGGAATCCGTTGCGCTCCCAGCGCATCCAGATACACCGCATCGTTGCGCCGCAGTTCGATGTCTTCCAGGCACGTTCCTCCGCTCAAGGCGTTGTAGGCGATGTTCAGCACGTGATCCGGCTCGTGATACGGCAGGTGCCGCTTCAACACATGCACGCCCTTGTCGATGGCTTCGATCAGCCCGGTCCGCCGCGCCACCAGTTGCATCGTCCCGATACCACCAACCGATGTGCCCCGCGTCCGCTCTCCCATCTCGTACTGAATGTTGCTCGCCGAAAACATCGGCTCTACCTGATCCGTCCAATGCCGGTCCCCAAGCCGACGTTCGATTCGCCGCTTGCGGTTCCTCATGTTCTTGCGCGTATAATCGTTCATCTGAAATGCCTCCTTTTCCGAAGAATCTGTTCAAGGTTTTTTTCGCACGGAGAGGGGGCATTTCGGGTACTTCCGCTCTTATTGCACTATCATTTCCTCGTCAATCACCCTTGTTCAGGGACTAGTTGCGGACCAACAGCGAGTTGAGCAAAACCATCCGCCAATTCATCCGTGTAGCGATTGGCTTGTTCCAACCCCCACTCTTCGAGCGTATAGAGCCAGATGGCTTCAACGTCACGCCTGGCTTCCGGCGTTAATCGATATTCAGCGGACTTTTTTGGCATGTTTGGCGGCCATTTGTTCTTTGAACAGGTCGCCGTCGAACGCCTGTGGTTGCCCGCTTTCTTCGCCCTTGATCAACTCCCCCCGGATCGCATGAATCTCGAACTGGTTGGCTTGGTCACGGCGGATCAAATCGCGGATATATTCGCTGTCATTGGTGAAGTCGCCGCCATCGATCTGCGCCTTGATCCATTTATCTTGTTGTTCAGTCACGGTGATGGTCTTGCGCGTAGTCCCCATTTTGGCCTCCAACGAGCGTATGAAAAAATCGTACCATTGATGCAGTATGGATAAAAGGCAGTGCTTCGTCTTCTATCTGAGGTGCATGGGAGAAGGAAGCCCAATGCAGAAAAAACGGGCAGAGATGGCTCCTAACGGGGAAGCCCTCGCGATCTGGAGCGGTCCTGGCCGACAATCCGCGACCCGTCGCCCCAGGAGCGGCACTACTTCACCTAGGCTGATCAGGTGCACTAACTGGTTAGTGTCAGCGAAGCGGACGCGAATGACAGCTCCGATGGATAATCCAGAGCACCAGGAGTACCGGGACCCCGGCGCGCCGGAAAAGAACCAGACAAGATAACGTGAGTGGCAGACGTTCTGAGGCGAGCCAGGTCTGGCGCGAGGTTCGCCGCCACCATCGCTCATGGCTGATCGGCGACAATCGAAATTGCCAGTCGACATCTATGCCCCGCGGGATGTCGGGGATTCATGGAAGTCCATGAATCCACTCAAATTGGTCAGGCAGTGGAGATACTTCTTTTTTTACTCCACGTAAGGGAGCGATCCGGCATTATATGATTTTCTGGAGATTGAGGCGGGAATTGGCCATGAACGATAAAGGACATTATCATTCAAATGATATGGACACTGATCCATCCAAGGATCCGGCGGTCACCAAGAGCACCATCGAGTTCTTCACGGTCAAATATCCGGAACCCGCACACAACCCGTTGCCGTCGACTAGCATAAGCCCTGCGTCTTGGAAGGGCGGAGCCGCTCGCGGAAGTTTTAGTCGGTCGTCGTTGAGTTGCGTGATAACTGATGGATGGTTCCCGGTTGTGCTCGATGACACCTGCTACTTCATGCCCTCATGGACCCTTGGGAATCGGATGGACTCGCGGGAATTGGTGTTGCCACCGTCGCGTCCCTCTGCTATCGATTTAGTCTTTCTTCCTCAAGTGGAGCGACCTCGGGCCTACCGTTCTTGGCAAAGAGATCGTTCAGCGCCTCGGCGAGCAAATTCTGAATAGTCGTGTCATACTCGGCCGCGAGAAGCCGCAACTGCCTTTTCACCTCAGGAGGAAAGTAGCCCGTGACGTTGCTTTTCCCTTCCCTGCCCGGCCTAAAATGAAGTCGCCGAGATTCCGTCGTCGCGGCAAGTTCGGCGGGCGGCTCTACCGCCCTCGCGTTGTGCGTCGCGGCCGCTGCTCGCGCACCGCTAAGCATGGCTTGTCGTAAGTCGGCGGGCCGCTTTGCCATCGGTTCGTTCTCCTTCCTTAGTTAAAGAGTTTATGAGTTTACTCATAAACTTATAAACACGTTTGGTCTCATCAGCAGCCTTTCCCCGCGGCTCGTATTCTTGGGCGTTAAGACCAAGCGCCCCGGCGTGGTCGAACGCAGCGCGGTAGCCACAGGCCGTCGGACACACCAAAAGACCCATGGATTTAAGAATCTCTGTCGCCTGCTCTCGCTTTGGACCACGCGCGGGCACGCCGTTGAGCACGACGACGACGGGCTTATCACCGGCGAACCGGACGAGTTCAACCGTCGTGGCGACCGTCTCGAGGTCATAGATTGCGGGGCGGCAGGGAATGAGAATAAGTTTGGCCGCTTTCGCGGCCGCCATGGCGGCTTGCTCCGCCCGCGGCGGCGTATCGATCAAAAGCAGATCGGCACTCTGTTCTCTAGCCGCATCGAGAACGTGCCCAAGCCGTGCCGGTTGAGCCGAGACGACCACGGGCGAAGCGGCCTCACGGCGATCGCCCCAGTTGCTCGCACTCGCCTGCGGGTCAAGGTCGACGATGGCGGCCGTGCCCCCTGCGCGCTCGGCGGCGACGGCCAAGGATACAGCCAGTGTGGTTTTCCCGGTTCCGCCCTTCTGGGCGATGATGGCGACACTGTCCATGCGAGGTCACACCTTTACTAGTATTAGAGTTTACGAGTTTACTCATGAACTTATCAACTCTTGAAGTAGTGGTCTCTCGAAGTATGCTGCCGTGTCAGAGGCCGGATCAATGGGGAAGGGCAGTGCTTATCTCCAAGGATAGCGGCGGTAATGGCCTCCGATGCCTTTATTTGTACGGGTTCGGAAGCAATAGAGGCGCTGTGGAGGTCAACACCCAGGGGGTGACAAACAGAACTAGCCATTTTCAGCTCTCTTTCAACGGTCTTCTCAAGATCGACTTCCAAGGATCGCGGATCACCTCGGACGGTAGTTTGGTTCTCGTCCGGGAGTTGGACGAGCGCCTGGGGCTGGGGTGAACTCATTGGGGAGCACCTGATGGATCACCGACGACTGAACAGTCGGCTCCAACGCTTTTCTCAGGTTTCGGCATAGCGAATGACCCAACGCACAATCGTGGTGTGCGAAATCGATAAACCCCGCTCACTTTAAATCGCGACCCGATCTCGGTAACTTAGTTTGAAGCGAAAATACCAGCGCAGGCAGAGCAGAATGATGTCGTCTTCGAACCAACGTCCAGCAAATAGAGGATTCCGTTCAGTTTTGCGATGCGCCATATCCCATTATCGCCAATTCTCTTCGCTATCTGCACCAGAACCCTTCGAATCTCCCGTTGATCTTGCTTCGTCGATACAGCCTCCTTCTGGTGGAAAACTCCGAATAAGGCTGTCCGAGGTGCAGGTCACCACTGAACAGTCCCTGAACGCGTTGACGTTGAGGGTGGACCGGATCCTGGGAGCAGACGGCGCGCTGTAGGGGGCGGTCTGTGGACCGCCCAATCCCCCCGGAGGCAGGCGCTCATCGAGCGCACCCATGCTTACTCCAGCACGCCCGACAGATCGTAGGCCGCCACCTGGTTCTCGTTCATGTGCGGCAGGATCGCCATGCGGTTGGCGGCAACGTAGGCGTGGTCGGCGGTTCCTGGCATGAACTGGGACCAGATCGCTATAGGTCCCGTCGGGGGCCACGCGGATGACCTTCCCTGCCAGATAGTCCGTGATGATCCATCCCCAGCTGCCGTCGCTCTCGACGCCGTCGATGTTCCCAAACGGTTCGGGTGTGATCAGCGTCTTTTCCGCAGTTTCCAGATCCAGTGCATAAAGCCGCCCTGGCACTTCTGTCGAGAAGGCTGCCGCCGGCTCGCCCCAGGCGCCCACGATCAGGCGGCCGCCGTCGACGAGCAGACCATTTGGAAACTCCAGGTCGTCGCCTTCCGCGAAGACCGAGACTTCACCGTCCTCGATTCGGTAGATCCGGTTGGCCATGAAGTCGGAAACATAGATCGAACCGCCCTCGCCCGCGGCGACGTCGTTCAGGAACAATGCCATCAGGGTCTATTCTGGCGGGGCAGGCAGGGGGGCGTGTTCCGCAATGATGGCTCTCGCCTGTTTCGTTAGAAGTTCTTTCTCCTTGGGCGTAAAGCGCCTCTCTCCGCTGACCCACTTGCTCATCCGATGGGTTTTGAGTTCGGTGATAAACATCTTCTCACCACGCAGTGTGATTGAGATGCCGCCAGCAATCGCAATCGCCTCCTGGCACTCTTTGATGGCGATCATTGGCGGGGTGCGAAAGCGGTTTCTGAACGCTTCGTCTTCCGCAATGATGGCCCGCGCCTGCGTCGTTAGAAGTTCTTTCTCCTTGGGCGTAAAGCGCCTATCTCCGCTAACCCATTGTTTATCTATGACTCTAAGATCGGTGATGAGCATCTGTTCGCCACCCAGTGTCACGGTCATGCCCAGAGTTGTCATGTCCCTGCCACGAGCAATCTGAATTGCCCATCGGCAATCACTGATGGATCTCTTCGCCATGCGCTCCTTCCACCTGTAGTTCTTCCCGGCCTCGGCGTCCAGACCGGACTGGCCACCCGCGCCGGTCGCTGAAACCCCCGGTTTCCCCCTTATAAGAGCTTCCTCCCGCTTCAGAATCGTCTCTGAGCGGGAATCATCACTTCACTGGGTGCGTCCCCGAGACGCTCAGGCGCTGTCGCTGACCCTTTCGGTGGGAATGATCCCGCCGCAATAGGTGCAGGTTTGGGCTTGCTCGATCCGCTCCGTGTAAGCCCACTCAGTCGCGAAGTCACTTCGTGGAGGGTGTCTCAGCACCGGACTGTCGTTCTCGATAACATCCCCGGCTACGCATTCCCGGTGCCGGAGTTCACTCTTGCCTTCAATCGTCCGAACTACCACCCCGTCAAGCTGCATAGGCTCCCATTTATCCGTGCCGTATCAGATTACCCCCTCCACAAACTCCTCAGAGGCGGTGACAGGAGAGTTTTCCGTAGGTGTTCCAGCCACCCGGATCCGCCCCAACGCTACACCCATCATCTTCATCGAGTGCGCGGGCGGGGCCCGCTGCAAAGTCGATTCCCGGTCCTGTATTGTCCTGAAAGGGGACAACCGGCGCAGCCGGATAGAAACGATGATCGGCCGTTGGGATACCAATGGAAACGAACGGATTTCGTGCGCCGATCCGCACGTGCGTCGGGACATTTCCCGGGATCGAGCGAAAGACCCCACCTCAGATTGCGCTGTACCGCCCTTTCGCAACCCACCCCATGGCAGAGCCTGCTGAAAGATCCTGCGCGGTGATCGTTTCTGAAGGCTCGTACCGTCCTCTCGCCGTCACGGGCGTTCACTAAAAAAGGCGACGAGCGTGAACCCGCCACCGGAAGGTGCGGCGCTTAGCAGGCTTCGTTTTCGCCAGCCGCCGGGGCCGCCTCGGCGTTGCGCTAGGCGATGAGCGTGTGCGCCTGATCGGCGAGCTTGGTGAGGGTGAGCAGGTTCTTGAAGCCGAAGCTGTGCGTCGTCTTCCACTGGTCGCCGTCACGGTAGATCCGCGAAAAGGTGACGCTGTGCCGGGTGATGCCGCCGACCTCGTTTTCCCAAACAGTCGCCTTGACGGCTCCGATCCTGAGTTCTGCGACGGGCTTATTGTTGGTAGCCATTGATTGAATCCTCCTGGTTTAAGGGTTTGGAGCGTGTGTCGCTCACCCGGAACAAGCGCCACCGGCCAAACCCGGCCAGGGGAATCCGTCGCCGGTGCGTGGTGGCGGGGAATCACCGGCCAAAGAGCAGGGGCCGTGACAGACGCCCACCCGGGCGAGCTACGCGGTCTGGTCTCGGCCCCTGTGCCGGTCCCCGCCGGAGCAAGCCTAGGCTACGGGGAACTGCGAGACAACATTCCGCACGGTGGATCGCGCGCCCTTCAGGGCGAACGACGGGAAACCGGGGCGATCTCACCAGCCGCTTCCAGGCACAATGAAGTGCCCTAATCGGCGATCCTGGGACCGTTGGTGCGGACGTACTCTTGGCGATGGCCGGGATGGCTGCGCGGCAGGGAACAGCGCCGCCAGGAGTTGCTGGGTTCCTGCGCCGATTCCTGGCTCGGTATTATCATCCCTAACCCATCCACGCACGACGGTTGCAATCGGCCTGCGGAGCGGACATCACTCGCGGGCAGATTTGATTCTGCCTCTATGTTCCTGGAACATTATTCGATCCGGGGGCAGGGAATCATAGCGAGATGGACCTTAAGACGATCGCGCTGGACCCGAGGCCGGCGGTGGCCGAACACAAGGAATTCAACCTGGGTACCAACGACGGGCTGCGTGAAGAATCGGCCACCACAGACACTGGAAAAGAATATTGGACGGGTACCGTTGCGACGGTGGATTTTTTGGCTGCTGGGCGGGCCTGAGTGAGGCATTTTGACAATTCGGATCTTGTCCAAATCTAAATGGGCGATGATGGAGATAGGATGATAAACGGAGGAAAAGATCCAGCCAATCAAGGCTGGGAGATCGAGACTCTGGCGGCCGGATCCGGAAGACATTCCAGGAGAAGAAATGCCGAATACGATAAAGAACTTGCCCAACTTTCGGCAGAGTAAAAGAAGCTGCTTGAGCAGCAGAAAAAGGAGCGGTATGCACTCAAGAAAAGACTCACTGTGGTCAAGAAACAGCTCCGGGAGGAACAGCGCAAACGGAATGAACGCCGAGCGGAACTGCTGGGTCGCTGCATGATGCAGAAATTCAGTTCCGACCGTGAATCAAAAGAAGCCATGCTGCATAATCTCGATACCTTCTTGTCGAATCCGGAGGACAGGGACCTATTCGGTCTGGTCTAAAAACAAACTCCCACTATACGGAAGGCTCGTAAAGCTTCGCCGAATCTTTTCCGATTCCCGGATCGCCGGTTGTGCGTCGGGAGGGGAGGGGGTGGTAGCCAGTACCATGGACACGATGTGGCACCGAGCGGCAAACCGGTCTGAAGCTCGTGCTGGCCTTTCGCTGGCATGAGCGCTCAAAAAAAAGGCGACTGGGTTTAACCCGCGGCCGAAAGGTGTGGGGCTTAGGCGGCTTCGCCCTCCTCGGCCGCAGCGGCTTGGGCCGGCTCTGTGTTGCACTCGGCAATGAGCGTGTGCACCTGATCGGCGAGGTTGGCGAGGGTGAGCAGGTTGCTGACTAGGCGTTCCACCGTCGCGCTGGAGCACGGCGGGTTGGGCCTGCGTGCGAGCTAATAGGATTCCTGTAGGTTCAGATCTTAATTGTCACACCGGTTTGTCCACAGACTCGTCGTTTCTACTATTTGTAGTTTTATTATTTGTCTTATTACTTGTAAGAGTGTACCTGTAACAGCGGAAAATCGAGAGGGGAGTGTACCCGTAACAGCGGAAAATCGAGAGGGGAGTGTACCCGTAACAGCGGAAAATCGAGAGGGGAGTGTACCCGTAACAGCGGAAAATCGAGAGGGGAGTGTACCTGTAACAGCGGAAAATCGAGACAGCGGAAAATCGAGAGGGGAGTGTACCCGTAACAGCGGAAAATCGAGAAGGGGAGTGTACCCGTAACAGCGTGGAAAACCCTCTCGATTCACTGGCGCTTGTGGAAATTATCGGCACAGGAAGTCCCAGGCGCGTCAACGAGCCGCTGGTAATGGCACTCTAGTCCCTGAACAAGCGTGATTGACGAGGAAATGATAGTGCAATAAGAGCGGAAGTACCCGAAATACCCCCTCTCCGTGCGAAAAAAACCTTGAACAGATTCTTCGGAAAAGGAGGCATTTCAGATGAACGATTATACGCGCAAGAACATGAGGAACCGCAAGCGGCGAATCGAACGTCGGCTTGGGGACCGGCATTGGACGGATCAGGTAGAGCCGATGTTTTCGGCGAGCAACATTCAGTACGAGATGGGAGAGCGGACGCGGGGCACATCGGTTGGTGGTATCGGGACGATGCAACTGGTGGCGCGGCGGACCGGGCTGATCGAAGCCATCGACAAGGGCGTGCATGTGTTGAAGCGGCACCTGCCGTATCACGAGTCGGATCACGTGCTGAACATCGCCTACAACGCCTTGAGCGGAGGAACGTGCCTGGAAGACATCGAACTGCGGCGCAACGATGCGGTGTATCTGGATGCGCTGGGAGCGCAACGGATTCCGGATCCGACGACGGCGGGAGACTTCTGCCGGAGATTCGAGGAGTTATAACCGAATCTGGTGTTTGAGGGATTGAATAAGAGTGGCGTATCTGGTTGATTTGTTGTGACAAAACTTCAAAGCAACCATAGGAGATACGCCACTGTGAGCAAGAGTAACGTGAATGGACCGGAAGGTCGAGAAACGATTGAGGATCCAGTAACAGAACTACTACGAGTTGGGGCACAGCAACTGATCCAACGCGCAGTGGAAGCCGAATTGGCAGAGCTGCTATCCCAGCACGGTGGCCGGCGAACTGAGACAGGAAACGCCGGGGTGGTACGCAACGGTTATCTGCCGGAACGCGAACTGCAGACGGGATTGGGTCCGGTAACAGTCCAAATCCCGAAGGTCCGTGCCAAGACGGGCGAAGCTGTGACGTTCCGATCGGCCCTGGTACCACCGTACATTCGGAAGACGAAGTCGCTGGAAGCAGCGGTGCCGTGGTTGTATTTGAAAGGCGTTTCCAGCGGCGAGATGGGTGAGGCCCTAAAAGTTCTTGTCGGTCCCCAGGCGCAGGGTCTGTCGGCGAGCACGGTATCGCGGTTGAAACAGGTTTGGGGCGAACAGTACCGCCTCGGATGCGAGGAGCGTTTGGATGCAGATCGCTGGGTCTATGTCTGGGCCGACGGCATCTACAGCGGACTTCGGGCGGAACAAACCAAGTTGTGTGCATTGGTCGTGATCGGCGTGAATGAACGCGGAGAGAAGCGTTTCCTGGCGATCGAAGACGGTGTACGGGAATCGACACAGAGTTGGCGCGAGGTCTTGTTGAAGCTGAAGTCCCGTGGGATGAATGTTCCGAAGTTGGCCATCGGTGACGGTGCGATGGGGTTCTGGGCCGCACTGGAGGAAATCTATCCCGAGACACGTCAACAACGTTGCTGGATGCACAAAGTCATGAACGTCCTCAACTGCCTGCCCAAGTCGGTCCAGGCGAAGGCGAAACAGGCCCTGCACTCGATCTGGCAGGCCGAGACGAAGGCAGACGCCGAGAAGGCATTCGACTTGTTCATTGAAACCTATGAACCGAAGTATCCGAAAGCCACACTCTGCCTGCAGAAAGACAGAGAGGAACTGCTGGCCTTTTACGACTTTCCGGCCAAGCACTGGCAGAGCATCAGAACGACGAATCCCATTGAGTCGACCTTTGCCACCATTCGACACCGAACGAAGCGATCCAGAGGTTGCCTGACACGGGATGGCATGCTGCACATGATGTTCAAACTGGGCCAGTGCGCTGAGAACAATTGGCGACGATTACGAGGATTCGATGATCTGAGCAAGGTAATCATCGGAGTGAAATTCAACGATGGTGTCGAAGCGACACAAGTCGATCAGGCCGCCGCTTGAATCAATCTCCTAAACACCACTTTTGACAATAACTCAGATTCGAGGCCGACGACGTGGAGTGTCTGATGGAGGCAACCAATCAAGTCCGGCTCGGAGTCTGGCGACAGCAACCGGCGGCGTTTTTCGAAGAAGCGGTGTTGGACGCGGACGGGACACTGGCCGAAACCACGGGGGAATGCAAGCAAGGGATGGACGTGGCCTACGACGGGACGTGGGGATATCACCCGCTGATGATCTCGCTGGCCAACACCGCCGAACCGCTGTATCTGGTCAATCGTAGCGGCAACCGGCCGTCGCATGAAGGAGCCGCGGTCCGGTTCGACCAAGCCATCGCATTGTGCCGGCATGCGGGGTTTCGCCAGATCCTGCTGCGCGGGGACACGGACTTCAGCCAGACCCGGCATCTGGACGGATGGGACGACCAGCAGGTGGGTTTCATATTCGGGATTGACGCGATGGCGAACCTGAAGGCCCGGGCCGATGAACTGGAGCCGCGCCAGTGGAAGCGCCTGGAACGGCCCGCGAAATACGACGTGGCGACCGAACCGCGCCAACGTCCCGACAACGTGAAGGAAGAGATCGTTCGGCAGCGCGGTTTCGACAATATCCGCTTGCAGGGTGAGGATGTGGCCGAGTTTCGGTATCGACCCGGAGCCTGCGATCGGGACTACCGTGTCGTCGTGGTGCGGAAGAATCTGTCGGTGGCCAAAGGAGAGCAGGTGTTGTTTGACGACATCCGGTACTTCTTCTACATTACCAACCGTTCGGATCCGGCCGACCAGATTGTGATGCGTGCCAATCAACGGTGCAATCAGGAGAATCTCATTGAGCAGTTGAAGAACGGCGTTCAGGCGTTGCGGATGCCGGTTGGAGATCAGACCAGCAACTGGGCCTACATGGTGATCGCGTCACTGGCCTGGACACTGAAAGCGTGGTTTGCATTGCTGCTTCCCGAAACCGGACGTTGGGGCCAAAAATATCAGGCTGAGAAGCAAACCGTGCTGCGCATGGAGTTCAAAACCTTCTTGAACGCTTTCATGCTTGTGCCGTGCCAACTCGTGCGCACCGGGCGGCGCATTCTGTTCCGGATCCTGGCCTGGAACCGGTGGTTGCCGGTCTTGTTCCGCGGGGTGGATGTGTTGCGTCAGCCTCTGCGATGTTGACCCGATCATGACTCTGAGCCCGGGCGATCGAGGTCCCGGTTTCTGTCAACCGTCCAACACCAGCGAGGCTGAACTGAAACAGATTCAACAGAAACTCGATACCTGGAACAGGCCATCCGGGAACGGGATTCTATGCCTCGAATTCTATCGGCGCGAACTGGGCCTCGGCGGACTGGTTATGCGCTTGTTTTGGGACTAGACATAGAAGACACATCAACGCTCCCCCCCTACGTTTTCGGACAGAAGAGCTACCTTTTGCTGGAACATCTAATCGATGGCGTCGCCGATGCTCGAAGCGATCGGGCATGGTTTATCGTCGCGCCTTACGGTTCAGGCAAATCAATTTTCGCCCTATTTGCGACACTTCTGTTGAGCCGTGGGCTGGACGACGAATGGGTCAATGAATGTGCGAAAACGATTAGCGAAGATGCCCCGCTAGTTAGCAAAAAGATCAAAAAGGAGCTCATAGCATCGGACAGGCACTTAATTCCAGTGCATGTTCACGGACAACGTGCTTCAGTGGAACGCGGCCTTCTAAAAGGTCTACAGTCAGCTATGATCGGAAGAACGGGCATATCCGGTTGGGCCCGTCCCAAAACGAAGTCCGAAGTTAAGCGTCTGTTGGCAACACACTCCCCTACCAGTGGGGATGTTATAGCTGCCTACCAGCAAGCGCTCGAAGACGCTGGGCGATCCCACACCGGGCTGACCCTCGTAGTTGACGAATTCGGTAAGCACTTAGAGGCCGCGATCTTATCACCACAGAACTCGGACATCTACGTGTTGCAAGGGCTGGTAGTGTCTCAGTTTGAAATTCGTTTTTTGTACGGGCCGCGTTTCTTCTGTTTCGGAGTATGCGCATCGATAAGGCCGATGATCCAGTCCATGTCGTGCAACTCGTCGCTAACGCCCGCCGCCATAGCTGGGGACACCCTCAGCGTCTTGTGAATCCGGCAGAAGTTGTAGTGGACGAAGTACAGCGCAAGCATGTGTGCGTGGTTCTCAAGTTTCTTAGAGAATGCATTCGTAAGGCGCGTGAACCTTCGCATCGACATTCGCATCGTGAGGTTCTGCCTTTCGACATATGACGTGCTGATGTGCTGCGGGTCAGGGTCTCCGACGATCGGTTTTGGGATCGCACCCTGACACCGAGCTGGGCTATAGCGCGTCTCAGATTCAAGTGGCGGTCCATAGAGCTTGATAAGCTGGCTGTAGTCTACGTCGCCACCGAACGCGTCCTCGACCGCCGCTAGGTACAACGCAAGCCCATCAGAGGTAAGCTGTACACGTCCGGCCAGGCGATCCGCTAGGTCGGAAACGAACATGTAGGCCGATTCGGGATCGCGTGAACCCACAAGCCACGATACGATCAACTTGGAATCGGCATCCAGGCCTGTCCATGTCCAAGTATCACCCGCCCCAACTGGAGCTTTCTCCGCGTGTTGAACATTCTTCTGTTTTGCGTATGTGAAGGCCCAGATCTCATCTACTTGGACCCGGCGCGAGCGAAGGCCGCGTACAGTCTCATCGTGGTAGGCGGCACATGCCTTTCCAGCATCAACTAGGAGTTTGGAGATCGTGTTTATTGATACGTCGGTGATCCGCGAAATGGAGCGCATAGAAGACCCTTCGACCAACATGTGAAGGATTTGCGCTCTCTTGGCTGTGGGTAGCTTGTTCACAATCAGAAGGATACCAAGACCCTGCTGATTTGTCAAGCATTATGTCATTTTGAATAAGTGATCTCCACCGCTCCCGTTGTGGAGTTATAACCGAATCTGGTGTTTGAGGGATTGAATAAGAGCGGCGTATCTGGTTGATTTGTTGTGACAAAACTTCAAAGCAACCATAGGAGATACGCCACTGTGAGCAAGAGTAACGTGAATGGACCGGAAGGTCGAGAAACGATTGAGGATCCAGTAACAGAACTACTACGAGTTGGGGCACAGCAACTGATCCAACGCGCAGTGGAAGCCGAATTGGCAGAGCTGCTATCCCAGCACGGTGGCCGGCGAACTGAGACAGGAAACGCCGGGGTGGTACGCAACGGTTATCTGCCGGAACGCGAACTGCAGACGGGATTGGGTCCGGTAACAGTCCAAATCCCGAAGGTCCGTGCCAAGACGGGCGAAGCTGTGACGTTCCGATCGGCCCTGGTACCACCGTACATTCGGAAGACGAAGTCGCTGGAAGCAGCGGTGCCGTGGTTGTATTTGAAAGGCGTTTCCAGCGGCGAGATGGGTGAGGCCCTAAAAGTTCTTGTCGGTCCCCAGGCGCAGGGTCTGTCGGCGAGCACGGTATCGCGGTTGAAACAGGTTTGGGGCGAACAGTACCGCCTCGGATGCGAGGAGCGTTTGGATGCAGATCGCTGGGTCTATGTCTGGGCCGACGGCATCTACAGCGGACTTCGGGCGGAACAAACCAAGTTGTGTGCATTGGTCGTGATCGGCGTGAATGAACGCGGAGAGAAGCGTTTCCTGGCGATCGAAGACGGTGTACGGGAATCGACACAGAGTTGGCGCGAGGTCTTGTTGAAGCTGAAGTCCCGTGGGATGAATGTTCCGAAGTTGGCCATCGGTGACGGTGCGATGGGGTTCTGGGCCGCACTGGAGGAAATCTATCCCGAGACACGTCAACAACGTTGCTGGATGCACAAAGTCATGAACGTCCTCAACTGCCTGCCCAAGTCGGTCCAGGCGAAGGCGAAACAGGCCCTGCACTCGATCTGGCAGGCCGAGACGAAGGCAGACGCCGAGAAGGCATTCGACTTGTTCATTGAAACCTATGAACCGAAGTATCCGAAAGCCACACTCTGCCTGCAGAAAGACAGAGAGGAACTGCTGGCCTTTTACGACTTTCCGGCCAAGCACTGGCAGAGCATCAGAACGACGAATCCCATTGAGTCGACCTTTGCCACCATTCGACACCGAACGAAGCGATCCAGAGGTTGCCTGACACGGGATGGCATGCTGCACATGATGTTCAAACTGGGCCAGTGCGCTGAGAACAATTGGCGACGATTACGAGGATTCGATGATCTGAGCAAGGTAATCATCGGAGTGAAATTCAACGATGGTGTCGAAGCGACACAAGTCGATCAGGCCGCCGCTTGAATCAATCTCCTAAACACCACTTTTGACAATAACTCTCCCGTTGTGCCATTGTAGCTCATCCGGAAATTCCGGAGGAACGTCCTACCTAGCAACGCTGAATGGACTTGGCCTCCTTTCCTCAGGTCAACACCTGCGAACATGCCATATATGGTGAATTGAATCGCAGGAACGTGAACCTGTGCCATGTAGACATTAGCCATGCTCGGCCCGCTGATTCCAGCGATCTGTTTTTTATCGACTATAGGCAGGCCTAAAGATGCCGCGATCAGGTTATCTATGCAGGACTCAGTTGCGCCAGTGTCGACCAGTGCATGGACGCCAGCAATGCCAGGCTTAGGTTTGGGATGTGATTTGTTAGGTTTCCAAGCAGAGTCAAATCCAATATCAACTGAGACGGTCGGCCCAATTTGAACCAACAATCGTTGCTCTCCAAAACCACATTCTATCTTCTTAGGCAAAGCGGTACATTACAGATGCTGGGAGGGTGATCTCGCTTACACCAATCATTCGGATAAGGTATGGCCCATGACCAAAATTCCGAACGGCGTCTTCCGCTGCAGCATCAAACGACGGGTACGTCCCGATCAGTTGCCCCCCGTGGACGACTACCCATTCACCCATGTGGTCCGCTTCGAGATCGGCGCGCATCTCTTCGTACGCTTGAATCTCTGCGTCTAATTCAGACATATGGCCTCCAAGCTAGGTGCCGAAAATTTTTATTCTTGGGAGTTCTTATCCCATCGCGCCGCTGCACCAACACGTGCGATTTCTTGTCGACGTTTCTCAGGAAGTGCTTTGGCACGGGCCTTCCCGCCGATATTGCCTCCAGCAGCGCGTGCAGCCACGCGCTTTTCGATCCGACCCTCAATCTCTCCGGTGGCGATCTTGGCGACCGTCACGGCACACCCGACCACGTCGGCTGGCCTTTTTTGCCCCTGTGGTCCTCGTGGCATTTGCTCACCTCCAACAAATCAGGGATCGGCAGGATAACATGGTTGGACAGATCAGGTCCACCTACGACCGAGTGTATCAAATTATATAGACGGATCAGGTCATTTTTGGGATGCATGGGATTTCAAACTGAGACACTACCCAAGGGCTAGCCGAACTCGCAGCACGATCGACCCCCACCCAGTTCCACTTTTGGCTTCTCGCACACCAAAGCATGGACCAGTACGCCACCGGTTTGCCGACACACCAAAAGCAGGAATGGGCAAAGATCCAAGGCCGATTCAGAGAATATGATTTCACGGCAGATCCGACAGCTTCATACCGCTCCGTTGTCGAATGTATTGATCGAGCAAAAGATCCAGAACTTGATATACCTATTCGGAAGATAGCCAACAAGCAGAGAAGCCAGTCGGCTTCGTACCCGGCGTTCGGAAAATCCGGGGACAAAAGTTACTGGGAAGCTCTGTTTTATGACACCTATCCATTGCATCCGGTAACTTTGTTCGTGCTCCCACGCCTAGCGAGCAAAGCCGGACAAAATGAGCGCACCATTTACAGTTTTCTCTGCTCCCACGAACCTAATGGCTTACCCGAATTTCTGTCCACGCGCCGTTGGAACCGACGCCAAGCGCCATACCTGACAGTGTAGCCCGTCAGAGCATTTCGTACGAAATACCCTAAAAAACTAAGAGACACTTTTCTAATCAGAACGATCTGAAGGAGGATCGAATGAGTGAGAAAGTGTCGGCAGAGAATCGGGTACGAGAGATTCGTCGAAAGACGCGCAAGAAGTACTCGTCTGAGGAGAAAGTGCGGATCGTGTTGGAAGGGTTGCGAGGCGAAGAGAGCATCGCAGAACTGTGCCGACGCGAAGGGATTCCGTCAAATCTGTATTACCGGTGGAGCAAGGACTTCCTGGAGGCGGGGAAGAAACGGCTGGCTGGGGACACGAAGCGGGAAGCGACATCGAGCGAAGTCACCGAGTTGCGGCAGGAAAACGATCAGTTGAAGCAGGTCGTGGCCGAAATACTGCTAAAGAATCGTTTTCTGAAAAAAACGTTGAACGTAACGGACTCCGAGAGCATCGATATATGAGGCAATCGGGATCTGAGAAGCTGGAGACGATCCGAGTGGTGGAAGACTCGGAGTTGTCGGTGACAGCGACCCTCCGGGAGCTGGGCGTCCCCCGCAGCACGTTCTACGGTTGGTATCGACGATACAAAGAGCGTGGCGCAGCCGGCTTGTTAGATCGGCATTCCGGCCCCGGCTTCTGCTGGAACCGGATTCCGGGACCGGTGCGGGAACAGGTGGTCGAAACCGCGTTGAACCACCCGGAAGCCTCACCGCGGGAACTGGCCTGGCAGATCACCGACACCCAGGACTACTTCATCTCCGAATCCAGCGTGTATCGGATTCTGAAGAGATGCGACCTGATCACCAGTCCCGCATACATCGTGATGACGGCCAGCGATCACTTCCAGCAGCCAACCCGGCGTGTGAACGAACTCTGGCAAACTGATTTCACTTACTTCAGGGTCGTCGGTTGGGGTTGGTACTACCTGTCGACCGTGCTGGACGATTACTCTCGCTACATCATCGCCTGGAAGCTCTTTCAAACCATGGCCGCATCTGACGTTCAGGACACGCTGGACGTTGCACTACAGGCGACAGATGTCGGACAAGTACAAGTCCGGCACCGACCGCGATTGTTGAGCGACAACGGCCCCTGCTACGTATCGCACGAACTCAAAGACTATTTACAACGTCGTGGTATGGAACACACCCGGGGTGCGCCCTATCACCCGATGACACAGGGCAAGATCGAACGCTATCACCGTTCGATGAAGAACGTGGTCAAGTTGGAACACTACTATTATCCGTGGGAACTTGAGCAGGCGATCGCGCAATGGGTCGAACACTACAACCACCATCGGTATCACGAATCTCTGAACAACGTGACACCGGCTGACGTGTTCTTCGGGAGGGATCAGCAGATCCTTGCACGTCGTGACCAGATCAAAAGAAAAACGCTGGCTCGACGCAAAATCGAGAACCTTAGGATTGGAGTGGTATAACTTCAAAACCGTCTCTTAGCTAAATGGTCTTTTTGTCCGAATTATTCTGACGACGTACACTAATACTCGATCCTCGAAGGGCCATTGCTCAGGAGTGCCGCTCAAGTGGGACAGAATCTCTTTCCCGTTAGCACGGGCTAGACCCATCGTCTTTGGAAGGCACGAGTCGAAATATCCATGTTCGAATACAAGCTTTGATTCAATCTTCGTTTTGATCCTTGCTTCTTGCAAGGTGGAAGCCTGGGCTTCTAACTTTTGATTCATACGACGAGACATGCTCACCATTATGCCACTGTCAGGGTCACGTGTACCATGGGCTAAAATAGGGCTGGGCATGCTCAAAATCATTCCAAACGTGGTGGCCCGTGTGCCGGTGCCCTGATTTGGTTCTCGACGCCTGAGAAATCCTGTTCTCGGACCTTGAGAATTTCAGGAAACGCTAGCCAGAACTCGGCCCCGCGTTACCCCGGAAGGAAAAGCCCGAGATCATCCCCAATCTAACTTATTGATTAAATTGATGAGCCCTGAAGGAATCGAACCTTCGACCTACTGATTACGAGTCACGCGCCTTTTGGACGCCCAATCGCTCCAAATTCACGGCTAGTTTGCCTCCCCATCGTAAACTAGAGCTGCCCCCTTTCCCCCCGACGCCCTTTTCCGGCGACCGCCCTTCCCTCTCATCTATTAATGATCAATGTACCGTTGACTCTTTTCCCCAGCGCCCCCCACCACATCGTCCCCAGAGGCCGCTCCCACGAGCCCATCTTCTGGGACGACACCGATTACCGCTGCTTCCTCCGCATCATGCGCACGGCGTCTGAGGAAAGCGGTCTTAAAATATGGACATATGCATTAATGCGAAACCACGTCCACATGATCGCGGTGCCCGAAGATCGCGCATCTATTTCCCGGGCGATGGCCAAGGCCCTTCCCGAATACGCGGAATCGTTTCGGCAGCGGCACCAGATTACGGAAGATCTGTGGCACCGGCGGTGCCACTCCGTGGCGGTCCAGACACGCTACTTGTGGAAGGCGATCCGTTACGTCGAGCGCAATCCCGTCCGGGCCGGGATCGTCGGACGCGCGGAGGACTATCGCTGGTCGAGCGCGGCCTATCATTGTGGGCTTCGGGATTCGGATCCCCTTGTCAGTAGCGTGTCTCCATTAAAAGGCTCGGTGGGCGACTGGTCCGCCTGGCTTGCGGAGCCGGATTGCGATCCTCGGTTGGTCTATCTGCGGCGGAAGAATTGGGAGTCGCAAGAGGAGGGCAAACCGGAAGTCATCGGGTTTCTGGAACGTGAGCTTGATCGACGGATATTGTGGAAGGAGAAAACGTATTGGAGGCTGGAATCCGTGTTATCGGAGAGCGCCTCTAACCTAAAAATCCCTCACGGCAGACCCCCCTGTCGAATCTCACGTCGAACCGCCCGGAACACTTCCTCAAACTCCGGCAGCTGTGCCATCTGATAGGCAAGTCTCTTGGACCACAAAGCATCCAGTCGCGCCTCTTTTTGAAGAATCTCTTCTGCTAGACCTTCGAAGGGTTTTCCACAAAAGCTCAGCTTCTCACCGATCGCGTCGATCAATTCTGCTAAGTGAACTCCCTCCTGTGTCGTGAGATACCACAAGTCATAAAGGTCTCGAGGCTCATTCCTCGCTCGATCGGCAAGTGCGATCACTTTCTCGGTTGCGATTTCATTCAAGGAATAAACGCGCAGCAGCTCTCCCTCAGGAAGGTCGCTGAACTCATCGTAGCCGCTGAGCACGGGTCGGTCCTCCAGAGGGAACGTGATTGCCTCCCGAATCGTTATGTCCACCTTTAGGTATTTTTAGAAGGTAGCGGCCCCTCGTATCGCAAATAGAATGTGTGGCTGTTGGGGTGTTCGAGACGATCCTTCCTGTCGAAAGCGAAGGTGATACCGGATTCTTCTCGAACCGCCTCGTATACAGGTTCCAATCGACTTAGTAGATCCTCAAAACTGACAGGCTCGATGAGCGTGAACTCGAGATCTTCGGAGAAGCGGTAGTCGCCAAAGTAGCAACGTTTGAGAGCTGTCCCTCCCTTGAAAGCCAAGATTTCTCGAAGGTTCGATTCTGCGAGGGCTGTAAGAAACCAAGCCAGGCAATAGTCACGTTCCAGAACATCTTCGCGAATCCGATACCCGCCGGCTGCAGCGAGGCGGTTCGATAGGAGTGAGATGTTTCTCTGAGGGATCATCTATGTCGTGCGCACGCTCTCAAGTTCTTCGCTCGTTATGTTCAATTGGAGCCGCCATCGCTTCAGATGTTTCCCGTCTTTAGGCAAGAGCGGATCCAATGGGACGTAGGTCGGGGTCAACGTTTCGCGAAGCCTGGCCAGGTCTTCCTCCGGCGCGAGTCCATACAGCTCCAGCAGGTATCCGAGCCGACGTGTGACGGCTCCGACCTTCATTCGTAGAGCGTATGCGACGAGTTTGTCGCTCTTCATATCGTGGTGACGCATCCACAACCCTTTGGCCACCTCGGTCACACCGCCGCAATACTTTGGATGACGCAGGCCGTCGATGACCGTTCGCTCCAAATCGCTGACATGTACTGGCTCTTGCTTGGTGGCCCAGTGCCTGGTCGTCCCAAAGAAGTGGTCATGCTTAATCAGGACGAATCGGAATTGAGTTCCATGCACAAGCTGATTCCGAAGCCGTTTTGTCGCGGATGCAAAGACGACGAACTGCGGCTGGGTCACCATGCGATGTATTTCAATGGCTGTCCCGTATGAGAGGAAACACTGGGCATTACCCGCTAAACTCTGCGCGATCAGGTAGGGGTTTCCACCATATTGCGTGGTGCTACCGAGTTCGGGCGGTACAACTATAAATAGACCGCCCTTCAACCGCGACACAAGACCCCGCCGGATCGCCTTGTTCAGCAAGCTGCTGGCGAGCGCCGGTGTCAGACCGGTGATCTGCTCGGCATCTCTTAATGTGAATATGGTTTGGGACCGATCGTTGATGGCCCCCAGCAGTCGAGCGGTCTGAGGGCCCACGGTCTTTAAGGACTGATTACTGTTTATGCTCAAGAAACGTCCCCTCAGGCGATTAATTGCACACACAATATAACTTAGAGTTATATTTCATATCAATAATCTAGCTCATCAGGCTAGTTTCTGATCATAAACCATAACTAAGCACTGTCTATTCCTGCCTGGGGGTAGTCAGTGCAGATTCCTCCCCCACCCCCTCCGCCCCCATCGTAAACTAGAGCTACCCCCTTTCCCCCCGACGCCCTTTTCGGGCGACCGCCCTTCCCTCTCATCTATTAATGATCAATGTACCGTTGACTCTTTTCCCCAGCGCCCCCCACCACATCGTCCCCAGAGGCCGCTCCCACGAGCCCGTCTTCTGGGACGACACCGATTACCGCTGCTTCCTCCGCATCATGCACACGGCATCTCGGGAAGCGGGTCTGGAAATATGGACCTACGCTCTCATGCGAAACCACGTCCATATGATCGCGGTCCCAGAAGATCGCGAGTCTATTTCCCGGGCGATGGCCAAGGCCCTTCCCGAATACGCGGAATCGTTCCGGCAGCGGCACCAGATTTCGGAAGATCTGTGGCACCGGCGGTGCCACTCCGTGGCGGTCCAGACACGCTACTTGTGGAAGGCGGTCCGTTACGTGGAGCGCAATCCCGTCCGGGCCGGAATCGTCCGACGCGCGGAGGACTATCGCTGGTCGAGCGCGGCCTATCATTGTGGGCATCGGGATTCGGATGCTCTTCTCAGTAGCATGTCTCCCTTAAAAGGCTCGGTGGGCGACTGGTCCGCCTAGCTTCAGGAACCGGATTGCGATCCGCGGTTGGCGTATCTGAGGCGGAAGAATCGGGAGTCGCAAGAGGAGGGAAAACCAGAAGTCATCGGGTTTCTGGAACGCGACTTGGATCGGCGGATATCAGGTTGGGAAAAACGGCGGGGGCGGGGGAAGAAATAGGTTTGGGAGACACGAAGATCGGTTTATTTGCGTGTGCTGACGAGGGGGGGGGCACTTTGTTCTGAACCCGTCCATCCCTACCCTTCGGTCCGGGCGCGATTTACGCGTTTAACTGTTTCGAGTTGACGCCTCGGCTGCGTACAGGGGAGATTGTCCCGTGTTTGAGCGTCCAGCGTATAACGCCGGAACTTCGATACTTGACGATCTCAATGCGAATAGGGAAATGAGTCCCCTATGTGAGCATGCCACGTAAAGTAAACACCGCTGATTTCTTTCGAACACATCCGGTCTTCTCGCTGGATGAAGCCACGCGGGGAGTCTACGCGGTCGTTCCGCCGGGCGTCGATGTCGAGATGTTTCGGTCCGATCTCGTTCTGGTCGCCGCCGTTACGACTTTCCCGGCTGCGATTTCATTCAAAGATTAAACGCATCACACGCCGCGGCGCTGGGCCTCGGCATTGGATTCACTGCATTGTCAGGCGTTCGTTTTTCCGACCTAAGAAGGGCGATTCTGTTTGGTGAGACGCACAAAGGTGCGGAGCGCTTCGTTGACTGCTCGAGCATCGGGAAAGATGTCTGCTACGTCCGGATCCAGCAATATGACGTTGGTGCCCTCAGCGTACCGCGCTCGGGTAACTCCGCGATCCGCTTTGGAAAAATCATACTCTTCCCGCATCGTGTCTTCGTCTCTCTGACCCGTCCCGGGTGAGGATCTATTCTTCTTCATAGCTGTTTCGTTCAGAACGCGTCGCCCGACGGGCACTGATGATTCGAGTGCGTTCTTCGATTTCGGCGTAGCAGACCCGTACCCGATAATGATCTGACAGTCCGAGTACGATGAGCAGAATCATCGGCGATGTAGTCCCGGATGGATTCGATATCGCGGATGGTGTGAGGAGACCAGACCAGTGGGATCACAGACCGAGGCGCTGTTTGACTTCCTCGTGTGAAACACCGTTCCCGGCATCGAGTTCCGCCAGACCGGAGTCGATTTTCGCCAGGAAGACCAGTCGTTCGATCGCGTCGTCGAACGTCGCATCCGAAGGCAGGTCTTGGAGTGATTCAAGGATTCGGTCTCTTGTCGTCGGAGAGGACATAGCGATAATTATACTCCTCCCGATCCGGCTTCCTCGCTAAAGAGATCTGTGGCGCACTGTTCGTCCTGGCTTCAGGAACCGGATTGCGATCCTCGGTTGGTCTATCTGCGGCGGAAGAATCGGGAGTCGCAAGAGGGGGGAGAACCGGAGGTCATCGGGTTTTTGGAACGGGACATCGATCGACGGATATCAGGTTGGGAGAAACGGCGCGATCGGGGGAAGAAATAGATTCGGGAGATGGGAAGGATTTCAGGCGGATAAATCGATGTCACCCGCTGTTGGGTCACGAAACTTCAGTCGAACTACATAACCGGACACATACTCCGCTGCAATCACGTGATATTTCATTGCGTTTACTGCAGAGGCGGAATCTTTGAACCTGGACAGTTCGGGTATGCGATCAGGACAGGACTGTTCTGGATTTCGAACAACTGCCCAACCGATTGTGGCCGCCGTGTGGTGCAGCCACTTGGGCGGTCTCTCAAGCTGAGCGGTCGAGCGGCCGGACAGCTATCAGGTCCCCATCAGCAACGGGCCGCACATCGCTTTCCCGGAGAGTGACCAGCGCTTCAGTCTTCCCGGCGGCGCTGACGAACTCGACTTCGACTCCATCTGGTTCATAGACTTGTACGACTGCGCCTAGATCGCCCTTCTGGAGCTGCTGATCAGGAAGGTCGCGGTTGAGCACGACCGTATCGAGGAGTTTGAATCTCATGACCTTGGCCTCGGATAAGCTGTTACGAACCGCGGGAAATCCTCGTCGTTCAGGACGATCCAGACTGTGACCACAATGACTGCGTCCCCGGTCGGTCCGCTCAGCGTACCACGCACCTCATATTTCTGACCATAGGGATTGACCTCGGTTGCAACCGCTTCGTATCCGGTCGCATGTTGCTGTAGGTCTTCAGCCAACAAGTCCCACGCTTCGGCGGAATAACCGAGATCGTTAAACACACGCGCCTTGAACCTGCCGACCGGATGCGACTCAGAAAGCAGGTAATCGCGAATCTTGGCACTGTCTACAACGGAGCGTTCAGCACCAGGCAACTTCACGCCGTCATTCTCAATTGTGTCTCCCGTTCCAGGTCAGGTTGCGGGCGATCCGCCCAACTACGAGTGTCTGGAACTCGGTATCACTCATGCTATCTGCGAGAAATCGCAGCCAATCCACAGGGACAGGAAAGCGATACCCCCTGGCTCAGCCGTGTCAGGAAGCGAAACCGATCTGCTGGCAGGGTTCACCGGGCTTCCGAGGACTGATCGCTATCGTCACCTTCCGGTCCAGACGCTTCAAAAAGTCGAATAGCTTGTCCGTCGTAAAGCGATCAAAATGTGCGTTCATAAGGTGCGACACTTCGGGCTGCGATATTCCCAAGAGTTGGGCCATCTCGCGCTGCTTCAGATTCTTTTCTTTAAGAATTTCGTTAACCACGAAACCGATCTGTGCCCGTGTGAACAGCTCATCGGCGTCGGGGAGACCCAAGTCGGCGAATACGTTGCCGGATCCTTCCTCGTACTCTATTCCCTTAAACTTCTTTTTCTTCACCATGTGCCAGTACCTTTGCCTGTTTGTATCGGCGCTTGATCAACTCGAGAACCGATGGCTGGCGATCGGAAATGAGCTCCTTCAATTCTATATGAAACTTCATATAACCACAACCGTGCGCCTCGCTGCGCACCGGAGGGTTGTGGCAATATCGGAACCGTATGACTCGGTCGTAACCGTCTCATTCAGCTGACGCTTGACGCATCAAAGATCGTCAAATAAGGGGAAAACGCGACCTCGATTTCGCGAATTCACTCGGTTTCCCGGCAGCTGTCGTTGGTCGAGTTTCCGAGGCTTCTCATGAGCCCGGGCTCGACCTTTAAAGGTGCCTTGGGCGAGTTGTCCGCGTGATTGGTCGAAGCGAGGGAGATCCTCCGTTGACCTACCTGGCACGAGAGGATCGGGACCCGCGATATTGGGAGGGAACAGGGGAGGGCGCGATTATCGGGGTGTTGGAAGGGATCTGGGCGACGGATATCGCGTTGGGACGGCGGGAATACTCCCTACGCCTGTGCCACCAGCTCCATCCCGTTGTCCTCACACCATTCTCTCAATGCGGCTTCGGTTCGCTGGCCCACGTGCGCGTGCCAGTCGTCCAGCAATCCCTTGGACCGAAGTAAGCCATTGAAGCGCGCGTAGGCACCTTTGTGACGAAAGATGTCTTTGACTTTCCGAAGGTGTTCTGGAAGTTTCCAGGATGTGAACCCGATGGCCAGGCGGCCACCGAGTTCGAGGATACTCTTGTCGGGCACTGCGACGTAACGATCCGATGTTCTCACGTCGTCGGGATACTCGCCCTCTCCGAATGCGTCCGAGACACAGAATACTTCACCGGTATCTAGTGAAACATATGCGCTGGAATCGAGTTCCGCTCCCGAACTCACGAAGTCCAAAGCAAGTTCAAGAGCTTTGAGATCAACCTTCACTATGCGTTTCAATCCTTCCCCCAGCGGTCTCGGGCGACCACTTTTCCCTCAGCAAGCGTAGGGCGGTTTCGTTTGGAAAAATCATCCCCTCGAAGCCGCGCTTTAACTGGTACGGGGCCTCCCCAAGCTTGCTCTCGGCCATTCGAAGATCGATAGCGTCCCATCCGTCGGATGGGAGACAGAAAGGTACTGACTTGGCGAAATTGACCATCTGAGCGGTGACGGACCGGTCCCGGGTCCGTCCGACGTGCACCGTATGCATGGTTGCTGTCTCTGAATCGATCAGACCCCCATCCACATCCATTTGCCGCAATCGGTCGGCGACCATTCCCGGAAAACGGTCCGGCAGGGTTTTAACTGCTTTCGCGAAAGAGAACATGATCAGGAGCGACTTCGCACTCACGAAAAGCAATAAGGGGTGCCGATCAACGACGATGCGATTGACATACCAATCGCCCAGAGCGTTGTCCGACACTGCACCATCGACTGCGGATTCGGGCAAGCTTTTGAGGACCCTCTGAGTCGCTCTCAATAACACCATGTGTTTTTCCCGTGTGTGTTGCCAAACGGGCGGTAGGTGGTTATTTGAGGGGATCTGGAAACAGACCCAAGGACAGGAAAAGCGTAGCGATTGCCAGGTCTTCTGTCCTCGCTAATCCATGCCCCCGTTAGGCCTCCAGTTACTGACCAAGGGGAACTTATCCGGATGGTCAATGGACTCGACCCCAAGGTCGATGTCAAGATCGGGCCAGTAAAGATGATGCGGTTGCGGCAGTTGGACATTGAGAAGTTGACCGATCGGGGCATCGCGAAACCAGGGAAACGTCTCAAATGGCAGAAACACCTCACGGTCATCAATCAGCATCCAAAACCCGTGCTTCGAAACGTTGGTAACCTCAACCGGGGAAGTGTTTGTTCCAGACTGTGTAGATTTCATCCTTGTGTTCCTCGACAAGTTGAAGCGCCTTCTTGAGACTTCGCTGACTCAACCCATAGTTTTGAAACAGCTCAATTTTCGGTTCGAGCCAGAATTTTGCTTCTCCGTCGGCCCCTTGAACGTGAATGTGTCTGCGCTTTTCCTCACGGGAGAAGAAGTAGAATCGCAACCCGCCTTTACGAAAGACCGTCGGACTCATACTGGTATGCTACACCCGTGATGGGCAGCTCTTGATCTTCGGAAGGAGAGAGTCGTTGCAACATCCATATATTACACATGTAAGCATTCACATTTTTCGTGAATTCTTACATTCACAAGCTACTAACAGATCGACACGCACCCGTGGGAAAACCCTCACCGACCCTCTTCCAGAGCTTCAGTCCGAATCGAGTTGAGTTGGTCAGGCCGGTCGAGTCTGCTGGTCACATCGGTCGCTTATCAGGAAAAGATCCCGGTCTCCTGCCAGGGTTCACCGGGCCTGCGAGGACTGATCTCTATCGTCACCTTCCGGTCCAGATGCTTGAGAAAATCGAGGGACCTGTTTCCTGAATTCAGGGCACGAGGACTGACATCGCCCCCTGCTTTTTCCTCTTCGCGGCTGGCCGGACGGTAATCTCCACATCCTGACCGAGCGCGGTAAGAAACTCCATCAGTCGCCCGACGGAAAAATTACCCGAACGGTTGCGCATCAATGTCGAAACGTGGGGCTGCCGGATCCCGAGGATGCGGCCGGCCTCCGCCTGTGTCAGGCCCCGCTCCTTGATGATTCTGTAGATTTCCAGTGTCAGCTCGGCTTTGATCTGTTCCTGTTCCGGATTGGACAAGCCGAGATCGGCAAATACATTGCCGCTACCTTCACGAGCCACGACCGGACGCTTCGTCCCCATGTCAGATCTCCATCTATTGCTGTTGTCGCTCAGCCACTGCCAAGCGTCGTTTGATCAGATCAATATCGCTCGGAGAAGTCGCGAAGCCTTTCCTGGATTTCTTTTGAAAGGCGTGGAGCACGCAGATGATCCCAGACAATCTCACCGTGTAGACAGCCCGAAAAGTGTTCGTGGCGAAACGTTCGACGATTTCCATGACGCGCGTGCCAACAAATCCTCTGAGTGGTTTCGCTGAGGGATCGGTGTCACCATTTTGTGCCGCGTATAGAGCGTGGCCGATGCCGCGTCGAACCGCTTGCGGGAACTTCCGGACTGTTTCCCTCGTCGATCCCATCCAGACGACAGGTTTCAGATCCCTCTTCATTATACAGTTATACGTATATATGTCTACATTGGCCCGGGCGCTTGGTATCGCTCTGCAATAGGGCGTCCGTTCCGATACTTGAACCGCTCAGGTGAGCGGGCAGGCGGGAGCGAAACCAAGTTCATGTGGTTTAGCGAATAAGAAATCTCTTCGAACTCGACTTTGACGGATTTATATCGTGAGGAAAGCAAGGGCGGGGGATTTTATGTTGTGCAGGCATAGCCAGCACCTACAGGAAGAAGGCCGGATGTTGGATATTGGATGTTGAAAAACGCTCGCTCGATAAGCCCACTCCATCCTTGCCACCCCTCCCCGTCTGTTCTACTGTGTCCGCCAGTGATATAAGGAAGCTATCGAGGTAAGCATGATGTTGAGAGAAGGGATACGAGCGACCTTAATACTGGCGATAGTCGGCTCTTTGATTGTTCCTGTCGCCGCCCAGAACCCAACACAATTTGAAGGACGGCTGACGCCGGTTCCCGTCGACGGTGTGACACGCGACCTCATCACGGGAATTGGCTCCATGTCGGCAGTCCTGGAAGGGACGCGGTTGACGATTACGGGATCGTTTGAAGGCCTCAGAGAGGCTGCGACCGAGGCCAATCTCCATCGGGGCCTGGCGACGGGCGTCCGGGGGACGGCGTTTTTTGAGTTGACAGTTTCACCGACGACATCCGGGGACGTTTCCGGAACGCTCGACCTGAATCCGGATCAAATAGAAAGCCTCCATGACGGCAGGCTCTACGTGCAGATTCACAGCGAAATAGCGCCCGAGGGCAACCTCTGGGGCTGGCTCTTGCAGTAGGAGGAACAACGATGTTGGCTCAAGTTGATTTCAAAAGACGCTTGCTGTTGGGAGTCGCCCTCATCACTGTGCTCGTAGTCGGTGGCTGGAATCGTCCCGAGGCCGAAGCCCAGACCGTGTACAGTCCGGCGCAGGCCGCGGCCGGCCAGACGGCCTACGGGGCCGAGTGTGCGATGTGCCATCAGAACGATCTCTCCGGTGCGGGCGGGGCACCTGCCCTGGCGGGAACCGACTTCGTCAACCTATGGCGCACCGAAAGCGTGGACGCATTCGTTCGGGCCACCCGGGCCTTGATGCCACCGAACAATCCGGGGGGACTCTCAGAACAGACCTATCTGAACATCACGGCGTTCATCCTGCAGGCCAACGGTGCCGTTTCTGGGAACCAGCCCCTCATCGCGGCGGTGAGCGCCGAGATCGGTGCGCTGGCCACGGGGATTGCGCCCGCAGGCTTGTTTGAAGGCGCGGCTCCGGTTGAAGCGGCCGAAGAACCTCAGGGGGTCACCGTCGCCGGAGTGGTGGAAAACTATGTCCCGGTGACCTCAGCGATGCTGGCCAATCCCGACCCCGCCGACTGGCTGATGATTCGGGGCAACTATCAGGCCTGGAACCACAGCCCCCTGACCGAGATCACGCGTGAAAACGTTGGCGACCTGCGGCTCCAGTGGGTGTGGTCTATGGAAGACGGTGTGAACCAGTCGGCCCCCATCGTCCACGACGGCGTCCTTTACTTTAACAGCCCCGGCAACGTCATCCGGGCCATGAACGCCACCGACGGCGAGCTCATCTGGGAGAGCCGTTTGGGTGGACCCAGCGACAGAATGCGCGGCATAGCCATCACCGACGACAAGATCATCTACGCCCGACCCGACACTATGCTGACGGCGCTGGACGCGCGCAACGGTGCAATCGTCTGGGAAACCCTCATGGGTGAAGGTTTCAGAAGCACCAGCGGGCCAATAGTCATCGGGGACACGATCGTCGCAGGGCTGGGCGGTTGCGGGACCTATAGAGAAGAGAAGTGCTACATCAGCGGCTATGACGCCACCGACGGACGGCAGATCTGGAAGTTCAATACGGTGGCCCAGGAAGGCGAACCCGGTGGAGACACCTGGGGAGGGCTGGATAACCTGCTCAGGGCCGGTGCGGAAACCTGGATCACGGGCAGCTATGATCCCGAGCTCAACAGGACCTATTGGGGTGTGGCCCAACCCAAGCCCTGGGTCCCCGCAACCCGTGGAAACAGCACTCGTGATGACGCTCTGTATTCGAGCACGACCCTGGCATTGAACCCCGATACCGGTGAGCTGGACTGGTACTTCCAGCATGCACCGGGCGAGGCGCTGGATCTGGACGAAGTCTTCGAGCGAGTTCTTGTGGATGCGGGCGGGCGGAAGCTCGTGTTCTCGATCGGGAAGCACGGCATTTTGTGGAAGGTGGATCGCGAGTCCGGCGAGTATCTGGATCACACCGAAACCGTCTTCCAGAACGTCTTCGACAGCATTGATCCCGACACCGGGCGACCCCAGTATCGAATCGACATCGTCGAAGGGGAAACCGGCCAGTGGATCCAGGGTTGTCCATCGACGGAAGGCGGCCACAACTGGCAGGCGATGAGCTACCACCCGGGAACCGAGCGTCTGATCATCCCCCTGAGTCAGAGTTGCCTCGAGATACGCGGCCGTCAGATCGCACTCGAAGCCGGCAGCGGTGGCAATGCCGCCGACAGGAAATGGTATGAGATGCCCGGGACGAACGGGAACGTGGGCAAACTGGCCGCATACGACGTGAACACGATGGAAGAAGTCTGGTCGTATGAGCAGCGGGCACCCTTCCTTACGTCCGTTGTCTCGACGGCCAGCAACATCCTGTTTGCCGGTGATCTGGATAGAAAGTTCCGGGCCTTCGACGTGGAGAACGGCGACATCCTCTGGGAGACGCGGCTGGGAACGTCCGTGCAGGGTTTCCCGCTGACGTTTGCCGTGGATGGGAAACAATACGTGGCGGTGATGACGGGGCTGGGCGGTGGCAGTCCGAGAGTGGTGCCGGGCCTGATCACCCGTGAGATCCAGCATCCCGCCAATGGAAACGCCCTCTGGGTTTTTGCCCTGCCGGATGGAAATTAGGATTACGGACTCGTGCATGACCGCCCCATGCTAAGAGTGGCAGCAGTGTGTGGGCGCTGACTCGTGGTCGGCGAAGGTCATGGTAGAAGAGGCCAACGGAACGGAGGGGGGCGCGATGTCGGATACCATAGCGAAAGTAATTCAGGCAGTCCTGGTCGTTGTCATTCTGGGTGCACTTGGATTGGTTTGGTCGCAGGTCCAATCGGTCCGTACACATGTTGAAGAAGTGCCCGCTATCAAGCAATGGGTAGGATACGTCGATCCAATTTCTAACACGACCTCGCCAGCGGATAGAATCGCCGCACTTGAAGCCTCGCTCTCGACCACGAGTCAGGAACTGTTAGAAGCTCAAGTCTTGCTGGAGCAGCTCTTCGGCCGCGTCATTGGAGAAGCAACCCGCCAGATCCCCGACAACCTGGGGCCAAGTACCGATGTCGCTTTGTTCATCAATCTTACGGGTGATGCGAGCCGTTTTACCAACGAACAGGAACTCACCGTTACAAACGTCGTTAGGCAGCTTAGTCAAACCATTCCGGTTTTAGGTGCCTATCGCTTCGAGCAGGGATACGCAGATGCGGAAATCATACTCACGATAGAAGCATCGCGACTGTTGGGTTGGGAGCTGAACGCAATGCGAATGGACGTAGCAGTTGAGCGAGTCGCTGACTGAACCCTGCGACATATAATCAACGACTCGGGTGGTCGACGCCTACCCAAGAGCGGAGGCAGGCTACCCGTCGTCCTGACTTTTAACCTCAGAACGTAGAAATTTGCGGAGACGGCTTGCGACTTCCGGGGGCACCTCCTGTTTGCCGGTGATCTGGATAGAAAGTTCCGGGCCTTCGACGTGGAGAACGGCGACATCCTCTGGGAGACGCGGCTGGGAACGTCCGTGCAGGGTTTCCCGCTGACGTTTGCCGTGGATGGGAAACAATACGTGGCGGTGATGACGGGGCTGGGCGGTGGCAGTCCGAGAGTGGTGCCGGGCCTGATCACCCGTGAGATCCAGCATCCCGCCAATGGAAACGCCCTCTGGGTTTTTGCCCTGCCGGATGGAAATTAGGATTACGGACCGAGCGTTTCAGCTGCGGGCATTTATTAGCATGAGACCCACCCTCGGGTGGACTGTCCCCCGATAACTGCCCGCATACGCACGCCCTCTTTTTGACCCCGAGCACGCGCAATTTCTGCGCCTACAGGAACACCCTCCCCCGGCCGATATTAATAACTATCCGAACAGATAGTCAGATCCTGGATCTCACCTTCATATGGCGAGTCGTCGACGTCACGGCCTGCGCCAACGGGATTCAATCGAACATGATTTCATTTGCTTTCCGAGGGCTCTGACCGAAGCAAGCGGTGGTCGAAGCAGCCTCGGTAGGAATCGCTACCAATGACGCGCGGTTTGAACCCTTTCGCCAGGGTTAAGGGACCGCAAATCCTTGAGTTTTGGTATACGGAATGCTCCTTATTAGTAAGGAGTGACAGGAGATGGACATGATGTTGCAAACAATCATTCTTGTTACCGCAGCTACGATTTCCCTTGTAGCCGGCCTGGCTCTGGTCGGTGACGCTTTCAGGCGCATGTGTCACAAGACAGGGAAAGCCGATCACGTCATAACCTTTTAGGTAATTGGGGTCAGAGCCCTATTTACCCAATTTCCCTCTGAAAACATCCCCACGCCTGCAGTTTGGAGCCCGGATTGCACTCATTTAGGTGCGAGTAACTGGAGGTGGGTGTGACTTTCCAAACAATCATCTTGATTGTCGTCGCAGCGATACCGCTTGTAGCCGGGCTGGTGCTGGTAGCTGACGCCGTAAGGCGCCTGTTTCACAGGAAACGGAATACGCATCACGCCTTACACATTTGAAGAGAGTCGGTGTGTTGATGTGCCACAAAGGCAAGATCGGCCGCTTGCGCCTGTCTCGGCATGCCATCGATTCAAATCTGGCTAGCAGCCCGTGGCAGAAGTATCGAGGGCCGCGCGCGGGGGTCTTCGGGTTGCGGGCGCGAAGTGAGGAGCGGGCACCGAGGTTTGAAACCGAGGCCGCTGGCGCCGTTTTTACATCGTGACCGACGAGTGACAAAGCCTGCGGCCCGGACCCCCCTGCGCCCAAAGGGTTACGGCGAAACGGGGCTGTCTTCGTTGTCGCCGACTCCTCCCAATGAATGAGCATTGTCTCGTCGTCGTGACGTCGCGTCGACGCCAAGGCGTCTCCTAGAATCCAGCCCCGTTTGGCCGTAACGCGGCCCTCGAGACCTCTGCCACGGGCTGCTATAGCCCCACCTGCCAGGATCTGATCGCTTCGATGGGGTGGATCAGCATCACGATATTTAGCAACAGCCCGTCGCGGATCCAGACAGCCAGCGCGATCTCTGTGGCCGCGAACAGGATGATGGACCGCCGCCAGCCCATATAGGTTGCCAGCAGGAAGCCCCCCGTACAGACCGCGATGTCGGAAACGGAGTTCAGGACCGTATCGCCGGTGTAACCCAGCGCGATCGTCGCCTCCCGGTAGCGGTTGATGACAAAGCTGGTGTTTTCGACAACTTCCCAGACCGACTCCATCAGGACGGCAAGACCCACCCGGAACTCCGCAGACATTCGCCCGGCCACGGCCGTTAAAACCCAGAAGAATCCCAGGCCATGAAGCAAGTGGGTCAAGGAGTAAGGATCGAAGAAATGCTGCGAATTGTGGGCGCTGTTGATGTCACCGGCCCAGAGGTAGACCTCGCCGCAGGAGCACAGCCACAGGCGGCCCAGACTGCGGAGACCGATCACGGTGAAAACGAGGATGAGGACCATCGCTGCGGCTAGCAATTGTCTACGTTGGACGGACGTGAAATCCGCGGGCATATCTGCGAACTAGTTTAGCCTGATCGATCCTGTTTTGCGGTGATCCGACGCGCGGGGTATCGTAGGAGTGTGATTGAAGACGGAGTGATTGAAGATAGCACCCCGATATGGCCCCAGCGGCCAGCGCTTTTTCTGGATCTTGACGGAACTGTGCTGGACTTTGCAGACGCACCCGGGGGCGTCGTGGTTTCAGAAAGAGTCCGCGACTTGCTGGGTCGGCTGCATGCGGTTACCGGCGGGGCGATCGCCTTCGTCAGCGGCCGGACCATGGACGACCTCGATCACCTCCTCGCACCACATAAGTTTGCTGTGGCCGCGGTTCATGGCCTGGAACTCAGGGACGGTGAAGGTCGCATCACGCGTGCGGAAGTAGACAGCGAGCGACTGGCAGAAATCGAACAAAGCCTAGATCGTTTCGTCCGGCAGAACCCGGAGACCTTGCTGGAACACAAGGGAGCGAGCCTCGCACTCCATTACCGAAAGCGACCGGAGCTGGAAGAGGCCGTGATCGCTCTCGTCGAAGAAACACTGGCCGCACTGGGTTCGAATCTGCAGGTGCTGCGAGGCAACAAGGTGATCGAGATCAAACCGGAAGGCGGCGACAAGGGCAGCGCTATTGCCCGCTTCATGAAAGACCCGCCGTTTAACGATCGAACACCAGTTTTTATCGGCGACGATGCCACCGACGAGGACGGTTTTCGGACGGTCAACGCACTCGGAGGCGTGTCGGTCAAGGTGAACTCCGGTGAATCCGCAGCCGCAACGCGACTGCCCGATGTGGATGCTGTGTTGCACTGGCTTGAGGCATTGCTGTCGTCATGAGTAGCCTGGAACTGGGTGTCATCGGGAACTGCCAGATCGCTGTATTGGTGGACCCGCGTGGGCGTTATGTCTGGGGCAGCTTTCCACGCATCGACAGCGATCCCTTCTTCTGCTCCCTATTGAAGTCAGAGTCGAACGACGCGGCCGATCAAAGCGGCTTCTTCGCCATCGATCTGGTGGACTTCCAAAGCTCCGAGCAAAGCTATGTCGACAATACGGCCATCCTGAACACCACCTTGACCGACAGCTCGGGCGGCAAGGTTCGGATCACCGACTACGCACCCCGCTATCAAAAGTTCGGGCGGAGCTTTCACCCCATCATGGTCGTACGCCACATCACGCCGGTTGCGGGCGCGCCTGCATTAAGAATCCGCTTGAGACCCGCCGCCGACTACGGGGCCCGCACACCCGACGTCGCCCATGGCAGCAACCATGTTCGCTTCAGCAACGGTCACTTCACGTTGCGGCTGACGACGAACGCGCCGCTGGCCGCTGTGCTCGAAGAGCGGGTCATCGTGCTCGAAAAATCCATCACCCTTATGCTCGGCCCCGATGAATCCCTCACCGAGAGTCCCCACAATATTGACCGCGCAATGTATGGGGAAACGAAGACGTACTGGGAAAACTGGACGCGTGCCTTGTCGATTCCCTTCGAGTGGCAGGAGGAAGTCATCCGGGCCGCCATCACGTTGAAGCTCTGCACCTATGAAGATACCGGCGCAGTCCTGGCGGCACTGACGACTTCCATACCGGAAGCACCCGATAGCGGCCGCAACTGGGACTACCGCTACTGCTGGCTGAGGGACAGCTACTACACCGTCCAGGCCCTCAATAGCCTTGGTGCGACCAAGACGATGCAGCAGTTCCTGGCCTACATTTTCAATCTCGTCGCCGAACACGCGGCAACAAAACGTCTGCAACCCGTGTACGGCATTTCCGGCGAGCCGGCACTGACGGAATCCACAGTCGAGAGTCTCGAAGGCTATCGCGGAATGGGTCCGGTCCGTGTGGGTAACGACGCGTACAGACAGCAGCAGAATGACGTCTACGGTGCGACCGTCCTGGCATCGACGCAGAGTTTCTTTGATCGCCGGCTGGTCGAGGGCGGAGGCCAACGCGAGTTCGAGCGACTCGAATCCCTGGGCCTCCGGGCCGCGGAGGCATTCGATCAACCCGACGCCGGCCCCTGGGAATTTCGCGGCCACAACGATGTGCATACCTACTCCAGCGTCATGTGCTGGGCGGCGTGCGATCGTTTGTCACGTATCGGGGCCCATCTCCACTTGCCCGACCGCGCCGAATACTGGAAAGACCAGGCGAACAGCATCAGGGAAACAATCATTGCCCGCGCATGGAGTGAAGAAAAGAACAGCTTCGTGGCGACCTTCGGGGGCGATCAACTCGATGCGAGCCTCCTGACGCTTCCTGATCTGGGTTTCATCGCTCCCGATGACCCGAAGTTTCTAGCGACCTTGGCGGCCATCGAGAGCGAGCTGCGGCGGGGACCCTATGTTTTTCGCTACACCAACTCCGATGATTTCGGCAGGCCTCAAACGGCATTCAACATCTGCACGTTCTGGTACATCAATGCCCTGGCTGCTGTGGGACGGGATGCTGAAGCACGGGTGTTGTTCCAGAACATGCTCGATCGTCGTAACGCGCTGGGACTGCTTTCGGAAGATCTGGATCCGGAGAGCGGTGAGCTGTGGGGTAACTTTCCACAGACCTACAGCATGGTGGGCGTCATAACGGCGGCAATGCGCCTCAGCCAGACATGGGAGCAGGCATTGTGACGCGACTCGTTGCCGTGTCGAACCGCGTCGTGGCGCCGAAACGCGGCAAGACTTCGGGTGGTCTGGCTGTAGCCCTCTGGTCCGCCTTGCAGGATCACGGCGGCCTCTGGTTTGGCTGGAGCGGTGAGACGACACTCGAGGAGCCCGCTGACCCGAAGGTGTCGAAGTTCGGCAACGTTCGTTTTGTCACGACGGATCTGAACAAAGAGGATTTCGAAGACTATTACAACGGTTTCGGCAACGACACCTTGTGGCCTCTGCTCCATTTCATGCTCGGCTACCTCAAGTACGACCGTGTCCAATACGATGCCTATTGCCGGGTGAACGCGTTTTTCGCCACCAAGCTCGTTGACTTCCTCACACCCGATGACGTCATCTGGGTCCACGACTATCATTTGATACCGCTCGGGGCCGAACTGCGGCAGCGGGGTGTCACCCAGCCCATCGGATTCTTTCTGCATGTCCCGTTCCCGAACTTCGACGTGATCCATGCCCTGCCCTGCTACAGGGAGATCCTCGAAGCTCTGGCCCGCTACGACGTTGTCGGCTTTCAGACCGACAGAGATCTCTCGTCGTTCCAGGACTGCCTCACGCAAGCCGAGATCGGCGGTACGCTCTTACCCGACGGTCGGATCACAGCATTCGGGCGCACCTTTCGTGCCGCAGTATTTCCTATCAGTATCGATGTGGATGCATGCGGGTCGCTGGCTTCTCAGAACATGGAGCACTCACAGGTACGGCGCCTGGCGAAAAGCGTCGGCGATAGACGTGTGATCATCGGCGTCGATCGACTCGACTACAGCAAGGGGCTCGAACTGCGTTTTCGAGCTTTCGAAAATTTGCTGATGAACCATCCGGAAATGCGGGGGCGCGTTTCGCTGCTGCAGATTGCGCCGCCGACGCGGGTGGGCGTGAGGACCTACGATAGAATTCGCGAAAGACTCGAACAGGCATCGGGCAACATCAACGGCCGATTTGCCGACATCGACTGGGTTCCGATTCGGTATCTAAATAGACTCTACGAACGCCCTGTCCTGATGTCGCTATTTCGGCTGGCGGGCGTCGGGCTCGTGACCTCGATTCGCGACGGCATGAATCTCGTTGCCAAAGAATATGTCGCCACCCAGGATCCCGAAGATCCGGGCATGCTCGTCCTATCGACGCTGGCGGGCGCCGCCAGGGAACTGACCGCAGCCGTCCTGGTCAATCCTTACGATCAGGACGGGGTCGCCGAAGGTATTCGCAAAGCGATCGAGATGAGGATCGAAGAGCGGCAGGAACGTTATGCCGATATGATTGCCGTGTTACGCAAGAACGACATCCACACCTGGCGAAGGAACTTCGTTACGGCACTGACGGAATAGAGCCCGGTTTCAGACCCCCATACACGATCTGCCGGCAGAAGGTGGCAGGAGTCTGGGGGGCCGCGCGCAGGGTTCTCCTATCAGCCCAAAACGCTTGACGAAATGGCAATAGCAAGCGACACTTAGGGCGCAATTTTCCTGGCTGAAGTTCGTGAACACTGAGAGGTTTTTAACATGAGGAAGTTCGCTGTTGTGATCGGTTTCTTACTGGTCGTCGCGATCTCGGCGCCCGCCCACCACTCGGCTGCGACGGAGTTCGACATGAACGATCCGGTCAGCGTGGAAGGCGTCGTGAGCAAAGTCGAGTGGAGAAATCCTCACATCTGGTTTTACGTCGATGTGACGGGAGACAACGGTGAAGTGACCACCTGGGGGTTCACCGGAAGCCCTCCGGGCATGCTGGCCAGGAGAGGGATCACCCGGGATGTCTTGAAAGACGGTGCTGAGGTCAAGGTCAGCGGCTTCCGGGCCCGGGACGGTTCACCCAACGCGGTCGGCCGAAATGTGACCTTTGCCGACGGCACCAGTGTCTTCGCGGGAACCCCCGGAGAATTTCCCGAGAGGTAGCGGTCGGTCCAGGGAGGGTTCACGGATCGAGCCGTGATGGCTCTAGGGTCTTGCCAGCCGCCCCCTCAACCATGCGCCACCCTGTCAGGAGCGATGCGCAACCGGACAGAGGCAGGAGCAGTGTGCCCGACAATTCACACCGGGCAGTGAATGAACCTGCCTGTTGCCTTCTGGAAGGTCCGAGAATCCAACACCATCACCACGGACACTGTCGTACTGAGGAAAAATATTGAGATTAGAATGGGTGAGAATTCATAAGGGAGAGTCAGCCATGAAGAAACATTTCGAATTGTCGTTGGTCGCTGCGGCAGCCATTCTGCTTGCCCTGGCCCCGGCTTCGGCTGATGCGCAGGGAATACCGCGCACCGCGGATGGCACACCCGACTTCACGGGGGTATGGGCGGGTCCGGGGTTTGCACACACCGGGGGTCCGCTTGACCGCCCGACGGTCTCGCGATACACCACGGAGAACTTTGCTCCTTTGCAGCCCGGGGCGGAGTCCATCTTGTACCGGGAGTACACCGGAAACATCCGCATCGATGATCCCACGGCGTATTGCTTGCCGAACGGACTTCCAAGGCAGATTCCTTCCCCCTACGCACAACAATGGATTCAGACGCCCACTCAACTGGTGATTCTCTACGAATACATGCACTTCTTTCGGGTCATCCCGTTCGGGGAGCCCAACAGGCCGCACGCCGCCGATGCGGAGCCGACCTACATGGGAAACTCGATCGCCTGGTGGGAGGATGACACGCTGGTGATCGACACAACCCATCTTCAGGAATGGGTGCTCGACGCCTACCATCCGCCTGACGGTGGCTCACGCTGGCACAGTGACCAACTGCACGTGGTCGAACGGCTAGCATTTACATCCCCCACGGAAGTGACCTATGACGTGACGATCGATGACCCTGTGATTTTCACCGAACCCTGGGTCCAGCCCTGGCAGATGGAACTGAAACCGACCTGGGACGGCCTCTTTGAAATGATTTGTGAGGATAACAATCGATGTCGTGGCGGGGAATGCACGGCTTCCGACGTGCAGGTGGATTGAAAGGTTCTTATCAGAGGTATCCGATGAATACGAAGCGATTAAAACCTTTACTGTTCGGGATCGGGCTGTTGGTCGTTTCTGGCACGACAATCGCCCACCACGGAACCAACATTTCCTACGACCAGACCACGACGGTCACCTTGACAGGCGTGGTGACCGAATTTCGCCTGGCGAATCCACACAGCCAGCTCTATTTCGACGTAACGGACGAGACCGGCACCCTCATCCACTGGGCCGGTGAACTCAACAGCCCCGGCATTCTAAGAAGGATTGGCTGGACCCCTGATGTGATGGAGCCGGGAGACGAGGTCACGCTGAGCCTCCACCCGTCGAAAGCGGGCACACCGGTGGGGGTTGTCGAGAGAGACGAACCTATGATCGTTAATGGCGCACAACTTTTGGGAACTGGAGATCAATAAGATTCTCAAAACGACAGGAGTTTCAAGAATGCAAAATCGTTGCATGAGGTTTGCCGCCGTTGTACTGGCGATGGTGGTTTGCTCGTCTCTCGCAGCCGCTCAGACCGCCAGGCGAAATCTGAACGGCGTGTGGACCCGGACAACCCGGGTGCTGACCATGAGCGAAGAGACGCCTGCTTTCGCCCCTTGGGGGCAGGAACGCTTCGACGCGGCCCGGCCCGGATACGGACCCCGAGCGGTACCTCCGGGCGTGGGCAACGACCCCATGGGCACGTGTGACCCTCTGGGCATGCCCCGCAATCTCTTTCTTGAAGTTTCGATTTATCCAATGGAGTTCCTCGAAACCCCGGATCGAGTCCTGCAGTTCTTTGAATGGGCGCATGTGTGGCGGGAGATCTGGACGGACGGAAGAGAACTCCCGGAGAATCCCTTCCCCCGATGGATGGGATACTCCGTCGGCCGGTGGGAGGGCGACACCTTCATCGTGGACTCCATCGGTTTTGACGAGCGTACCTGGCTCGATCATTTTGGAAATCCGGTGAGCGACGATATGCGCCTGGAAGAACGCTACCGGCGTGTCGATGAGGAAACCCTGGAGCTTGTGATCACCATCAATGCCCCGAAGGCCTACCGGACACCCTGGGTCAGCGAAACGAAGGTCATGCGCATGGCTCCCGAAGGCAGGGAGATCGAGGAATTGTTCTGCGTCCCGACCGAGGAGCAGGCGTTTAACAGGGGAATCCGGGATCCCGCCGCCGGGGTGATCCCTTAAGCGAAGATGCTCCCTAGCCGTTGATTCGGGCCATGCGTTCGGGTTAAAAACGGACGCAGCCTTTAACCCGATCTACTAACCGGATCATTACACTGCCACAGGCTGAGGCCTCTATCTGCTCAGTCCTGGGCGGTGAGAGAACTGTACAGGTCCTCGATAAAACTTTCCGTCGCTCCCAGTCCGGATGTCGCGCCGTACATGGGTTCATATTCCCGTGTCGGAGCGGCCGCCTTCACCTGCTCCAGCGTCATACCCTGGCTGATCATGTCCTGAACGCGGTAGCGAAGGAGGACGGACATGTCGCGGTACTTGATGACGTCTTCCCGATCGCACAGTCGGCCGTGCCCCGGAACCACGTACGTGCGGCTCTCCCCGTTCAAGGGATTAGAGAGCGCGATTATCCTGTCCAACCCGGCGATCATCCCCTGAACGCGGCCGCCTCCATCGAAATCGACAACCGGATAGCGGGTGATCGCGAAGACGTCACCGCCGCTGATCACGTTGGAGCCTTTGAAAAACACGATGCTGTCGCCGGTGGAATGCGCGGCCGGGATGTGAATGATGTCGATGTCTTCGCCGTTGAATTGAATCGTCATCTGGTCCGTGTACGTTTCCGTCGGCCAGAAACCCTCGCCCACGATGAAACGGTCATTCGGGGTACCGGAGGGTTCGGAGCTCATCACCTTGATTACGTTTTCGTGCCCCACGATTGTCGCGCCGCTCGGGGTGGCCAGAGCTTCGTTTCCACCGGCGTGATCCCCATGGACGTGGGTGTTGATGATGTAGCGAATGGGCTTGTCTGAGAGTTCCCGAATCGCCGCCATGATCTTGGGGGCCATGGGCGCAAACTGCGTGTCCACAACCAGGACGCCGTCATCGCCAATCTGTACGGTGACGTTTCCACCCGCACCGACCATCATGTAGACATTGCCCTGCACGTGTTTCACCTGAACCTCAACCGCGTCGAAGCGGCCCTGGGCGTAGGCGGGATTCAACTCCCCTGAGCCTACCAGCAACCCGACGATGACAAGCGCGACGGCAAACAGTGGCCCGATGACCGGTTGGAGTTTTACTTTCATAACACTCGCTCCTTTTAGATTAGCTCTTAAGTAATTCCGGATTTGCGGTCCGACTCGGAATGCCACGACGAACCTGGACGCGATCAGAACACTAGCGCACCCCACCCATCCAGGCTGCCAGCAGGAATCCTCCTCCGCAGTCGGCACCCGGCAGCTAGAGCGCTGCGCCCAGCAGCTCCTGCGACCGGTCGGTAACCACCTGCTGCAGGTTGTTCCCGTGACTGTCGATCGTCACGACGACCGGGAAGTTCTCAACTTCCAGTTCCCACACGGCTTCGGGGCTACCAAATTCTTCGAGGCGGACGCTCAGAACGCGTTGGATACACTGCGCATAAATCTGAGCCGCGCCTCCAATCGCGTGCAGGTAGACGGCGCCGTGCTCCTGGCAGGCTCTCTGAGTTTTCCCTCCCATGCCGCCTTTTCCGATCACAGCCTTGATGGCAAACTTCTTGATAATGTCCGCCTGGTACGGTTCTTCACGAATAGACGTCGTAGGACCTGCGGCTACGACCTTGTATTCGCCGTCTTTCTCGAGCACAACCGGACCGCAATGGTAAATGACGCCGTCTCGAATGACATCGAGTTCCCCACCTTCATGGAGATACTTGTGCACCGCGTCCCGCCCCGTAAACACAACCCCGCTGAGCAAAACGACATCGCCAACGTTCAGGCTGCGGACATCGGCTTCGCTGAGCGGCGTCTGCAGACGGACGACTTCGCCTTCGGGCAGCGTCAGATCCGGCGTCGGCTCTTCCCCCTGGAACTCGTGGTCGGCGGTGTAGAGCCACTCTTTCACACGACCTTCAACATCCAACACCACGCCGCGCCTCCTGTAGGCCCAGCACATGTAAGCGATCGTGACGAAGTACGATGCGGGCAGGCGGTTTATCTTGCCCACCTTGCAGCAGCCCACGGTGAACTTTCCAGCGAAACCCATGGGCCCGATGTCGAGAGTGTTGGCCTCTTTCATGATCCGCGATTCAAGGTCGGCGAGAACCGGTTCCGGACTGCTGTCCTCGATGGACCGCAACAACTGATGCTTCGCAAATTCATAGCCTGAGGCCCGGTCACCCCCGATGGCCACACCCAGAAAGCCCGGGCCGCAGCCTTTCCCCTGAGCTCTCCAGACCGCGTCAAGAATGCAGGCGCGCACGCCCTCCAGGTCCCGGTTGACCCGACGGCCCTGAATCTCCCCGGGCAGGCTGTACTGGGCGCTCATGTTCTCGCATCCACCACCCTTAAGGATCAGGCGGATATCGATGTCGGCATCGCGCGTCTGCTCCCAGTGAAAGACCGGACTCCCGGGACCGAGGTTGTCGCCGCTGTTCTTGCCGTCCACGCTGTCCACGGAGTTTTGCCGGAGGTAACCCTTCGATGTCGCCTCCTGTACCGCTTCGCAGCAGAGATCCGCGAGTTCGAGCTGATCCACACCCACCGGAGTCTTGATATAGAAATTGATCGTCCCGGTATCCTGGCAGATCGGCAGGGACTTCGCCTTCGCCAGCCCGATGTTCTGCGCCACCAGTTCCAATGCAAAGTCGGCCTTGGACCCGGAGGCCTCAAGCTTGCGCTGGAGGTCGATCACGTTCTGAATGTCCGGAGGTAAAAAGGCGGAAGTACGACGTAAGAGTTCAAGGATGCTTTCGCGGAACGTTGCTCTGTTCATGGGGTTCATTTTAGCAGTTTCGGGACCTTGATTGTTATGGGGGCGGTGGGGGAACCGACTTGAAGATGAATCGCTGCGGTACTTGATTTGAACGGTTCGCCTGTGGATGGGGATGCGCTCGGTCGTTCAATCGGCCATCCTGGCCGAACGACCGGCGACCCTCTCCATCTTCCTGATGGAGAGGCGTATTGGGGAATAAGAGTGGGAATGACGGAATGTTGATCCCCCTCTTAAACAAAACCCACACCGGTCCCCCGGTGCGGGTGGACAACGAGGCAGCAGCCGAGGCGTCTGTGACAGATGAGCGTCCCTCTGTCAGGACAAGCAACCAATCAACCCAAGCATTGCCTTCTCTTGTCCAACCTTAACTACCGCTCACTTAAAAACTCTCTCCGATCAACCCCCGACTACTCCCCTGTCGATGGCGCCTCCAGCCTATCCAGTACATGCTCCTGCACCCATTTGGGATCCCACCATTCGATAGGATTCACCGGCACCCCGTGCAGAAAGAGACCGAAGTGGAGATGGTCGCCGCCGGCCAGGCCCGTGGCGCCGCTGCGTCCCAGTACGGCCTGCTTCCCAACCATCTGACCCACTTCCACATCGAGTGAACTCATGTGCGCATAGAGCGACACGAGGCCGGCGCCGTGGTCGATCAGGACGGTGTTGCCATAGATGCCGAAGTAGTCCGCCATGAGAACCCGTCCGGCGTTGGCCGCTTCGATCGGATAACGTTGGACAACGGAGAGGTCGAAACCGACATGATCCTGCTGGTCCACAACCTCGCCCGCATACATGTAGGTGCGGCGGTCGGCGAAAAAAGATTCCACCTGAGAATTGCTGAGCTGGGTAAACGCTCCGTCCCAGAGGAACTCTCCCGGAGATTGCAAGGATAATTCCGCAATCGCTTCGTGGTTCTCCTGACGCAGGCGGCTGTTGATCTCGACGTAGGTGTCGATCAGGTTCCCCTGGTCCTGGATTTCCGGAGTTCGGCTGACGATTTCAGGAACAACCTTTCGGAGAAAGCTCTCCGTCAGGACGATTTCACGGTTACGGAACTCCCGCGCCGCCAGACGGTGGCTCACGTCCGATAGCGCCTCGTTCCCGGCCGCGTCGCGGGCAACGAGTTGGACAGCTGTGTCGCCGGGAAGGTCGTAGGCAAACGCGAAGAGGGCGAAGCGGAGATCCGGATCCGAGGGATCGGGTGCGAATCCCGGGAAGAAATGCGGGCCCACCTGGACGCCCGACATCACCGCGTCCTCGGACACACGATAGACAAGGGAATCTGATCCACCCTGATTCATGTAGATCAGACCGGAAATGGTTTCCAGTCGCGGCGGATAAAGGTCGAAACGGAACTCACGCGTCAGCTCGATTCGATTGCCTGCCAAGAAGCTACGGTAGGAGTGATCACTTGCGGTAATGGCAAGGCTGGCGGGCCCGTCCTGGACCGTGTAGTTATCGGCGATCAGTGTCCCCAGGTCATATGTCCGGACGGGCGTGGTCCCGCGACCGGGGAAGGATTCATCCGCCAGGACAATCTCCGTGTTGCCCTGCGTAAAGACGACGCTCACCTGTTTGAGGCCGGTTCCGAGGTCTTCGACTGTGAGCTCGAAGGCCGCCCCAGCCGCAAGCGCTTCGAAGTCACGGTCGAAAGCGATACTCGGGTTCTGGCCCTCCAGTCGCCGGTAGCCCAAGCCCACAAGCGACACGAACACCAGGACAGCGACAATCGCCAATCGCACCCACATTGTTTCTCGCGACATCGGACGCTCGGTGTATCTGATCATTCCTGATTCCTACCAGAGGGAGGGCTCGGTTCTGGTCCCTCTGCCAGACACCGTCTCGCCATAGGATCTGCACCGGCTCCCCCGGTGGGTGTAGCGCATACTGCGACGCACATTCCAGATGAAGGGCCTCTCCAGAAAAATTGCGATGCTCTCCACGACTTTTTCTCACTGCTCGGGGACTCAGCCCCAGCCTAAAGGTCGTCCTAAGCCAATCGAAATTGAGCATCTGTCACAGTTTTTACAATTGCTCAGTCGTGCGGAGAGTCTAATTGTATAGATCACATGAAAGAGAGGTGAACGCAATGCATATCAGAAACCTGACCGTCCTATTGATAACCCTGGTGTGGGTCCTGCCTGTCGGGGCTGAACCCACACCTGCCGCACCCCAACAGGCGGGGGCAGAAACAAGCGCGGTTCCATCGGAATTATTCGCCCCGGTTGGCACGTTATTGACCGTCCGGACACGGGAGCCACTTTCCAGCAACACCAACGACAGTGGGGACGGATTTCTAGCCGTTCTGAGTCAACCTTTGGTTGTCGACGGTTGGGTCGTGGCACGGGCGGGGCAGACGGTTATGGGTCGCATCGTCCGCGCGACTGAAGCCGGACGGACCCGCGGCACCTCGGAACTGGGCATCGAACTGGGCGAATTGCTGCTCGTTGATGGCCAGCAAGTACCCGTTCGAACTCAACTGATCCGCAGCGAGGGATCGACGTCCGCTGATCGGGATGTTGGCGCGATCGCCGCAGGAACGGGACTTGGAACGATTATCGGCGGTGCAGCCTCCGGCGGGCGGGGGGCGGCTATTGGCGCTGTCGCCGGTGCGGCCGCATCAGTGATCGGCGTCTTGTCCACTCGGGGACGGGCGACCGAGGTTCCACCGGAAACGGAGTTGAGCTTCCGCCTGGATGCCCCCCTGACGATATCGACCGAGCGCAGCGCCCACGCTTTTCTGGCTGTGACGGCCGATGACTACAACGCGGCCCCAACGCTTCAGCTTCCGACGTCTGATCGCCGCGATCTTCGTGATCGTGGCAATCGTGGCGAAAGAAACCGTCGAGGATCGTATCGATCTAGCGTGTTCTTTGGCTACCCGGCCTATTACTCAATCTGGCCACGAAACTACGGTGTCCGTGGATGGCGGGGACACGCTGTTCCTCGCGGCCACTTCAGAAGATTCGGTCGGCGCTAGGGAACGGCTCGCGTTCGAAGAGCACGTCCGCCTGGAGCAGAGTGCCGTCCCCCGCGTGTGACAAGTCGAATACGTCGATCGGCCGATAGCCGATGGATGCCATGTAGTCGAACACATCGACGATGAGCGGCGCCCCAAGGTTGTAGGCGGCGATGGACGTCTCCAGCAGGATGAGCCGGGGCGTGAATGTCTCAAGAAAGTTTCGGGCACCCTTGAGAATGTCCACTTCCGATCCCTGGGTATCCAGCTTCACCAGACCGTGCTCTTTCCAGTTTCCGGAAAAATCGATCCTCTTCATGAGCCGGTCGATTGTTGTCATCTCCTTTTTCAAAACGATGTTGGAATCACGGTAGAACCCGCTGTTTTCCCGATAGACGGAAGACCCCGTCGTAAACCCATCCTTTTCATCGACAGTGTAGAAGTCGCATACTCTCGGCCCGTCGCCCAGAAGGATATAAAAGGCCTTGGGATTGTGTGGCTTCTGGCGCTCATCGGCTTCGAACTGCCATATCTTGATTCCGGGCCAGAGCTGATCGATAAGCGCCGAGAACTCGCCACGATACGCCCCAATGTCGAGCGCCCTCTCGAGCCGGAGACCACTGGAAATGTGAAAGCGAAATCGGTTTTCGAAGTTTTGCATCGATTCTTTAGAACGCCGAGTAAACCTGAAGGTCTAGCGGTACTCAGTGCCGGCGACGCGATCGACATCGTCCCGGATCATCTGTTCGTGATAATAGCCGATTACGGCGTCTACCGACGGTCCGAGATAGTCGTCATTGACGATGTGGAGATTCAACTGCGATCTCCAGAAAAAACTCATATCGAGGTTGGATGGCGTCGCATGGTTCCCGATCTGATCGAAGAAAGGGTCAATCTCAACGAACGGTATTTTCGGAAATCCCCAGAGTACGCCGCCCCGGATTGTGAAGACCCAGCGGTGATGAATATAGCCGCGGTAGGAAATACCCGAGGCCATTACCTTCTCAAAGCGTGCCATCTCCGCGAACTTGCTCGGGACGGCGACGTAGCCGGATTCCGAGATGGCGGACAGTTTCTGGCAAACAAGCAGGGGGTTGGAAAGGTCCTCCAAGGTGTGGGCACAGATGCTGAAGTTGAACTTGCCGTGTTCGGCAACGTGGTCTTCGACGACCTTCCAGTCATTGTCGCGGGAGATATTGACCTTGAAATAATGGATCTGGGAATCCGACCCGGAGAGGGGTGGATTGATATCGACAATGGCGTTGGCGACACCTCCGCTCCAACCAACAACCGTCCCGCCAACGTCAATGACTGAATAAGCCGGACGAACTTTGCGTTTTTGTGCAATACGTTCGAGCACAGAAGTCCGGTCACCGTTGCTGACGATCGGGACAACGCCCCTCATGTTCTTTCCCTCTCCATCCCTCTCCATTCCTCTCAATGCTGAAATCTTCCTATACCCGATCCGATACTGTCACCGAAGAGTGGCGATGTTCCCACAACCCCACGCCACGGTCAATCGTCCCAAGCGGTGGAAGCACTGTTCTTCCTTTGCGTAACGGACACAGCCATAGAGCCCCGATCCCGGAAGCGAACGCTTCGAAAACTCGCAGCTTCGGAGTTTGTTTTCGCAAGCAATTGAGGATTCGTTTTGGAGCTTTTCTTCGGTGAAGTAAGCGCCCTCAAACGCGTGCCTTTCGCGCGCGGTAGGCGTTCGCGAGGGGAACGGCGAGCAGTGCGATGAGTGCTAACAAGAGCAACGTTGCGGAAATGCCTCGGGTCAAGAATATGGACGGGTCGCCCTGCGAGATCGCCAGCGCCCGCCGGAATTGTTGTTCCGCCATCGGCCCGAGGATCATGCCGATGATGGCGGGAGCTACGGGGATGTCGACGCGGCGCATGATGAAGCCGATCAGGCCGATGGCGTACATGAGGCCGACATCGAAAGCAGAGTTATTCAGGCTGTAGGTCCCGAGCGTCGCAAAGACGAGAATGCCCCCGTACAAAAGGGGTGCCGGAATTTTGAGCAGCCGTGCCCAGAGCGGCGCCAGGGGAAGGTTCAGGACCACGAGCATCGTGTTGCCTATGTAGAGGCTGGCAATCAGTCCCCAGACCAGCTCGGGATTGGTAGTGAAGATCAAAGGTCCCGGCTGGAGGTTGAATTGCTGAAAAGCCGCCAGCATGATCGCTGCGGTCGAAGACGTCGGCAGTCCGAGCGTCAGCAAGGGCACGAGCACACCCGCAGCCGCGGCGTTGTTCGCAGCCTCGGGGCCGGCCACCCCCTCGATCGCGCCGTGACCGAATTCCTCCGGGTGCTTCGAGAGTCGCCGTTCGAGTGAATAGGACAGAAAGGTCGGGATCTCCGCGCCTCCCGTGGGCAGACAGCCGATGGGAAAACCCAGCAGCGTGCCCCTCAGCCATGGTTTCCAGGAACGCTTAAGGTCTTCGCGTGACATCCACGTCCAACCTCGAACCTGTATCAATGCGTCTCGCGCACGTGGCTGGGACGCGAGAAACAGAGTCTCTCCGACGGCAAAAAGGCCGACCGCAACAACGACGACGTGGATACCGTCGAGCAATTGTGGAAATCCCAGCGTATAGCGCGCCTGCCCTGTCTGCAGATCGATACCCACGAGACCCAGAGCGAGACCGAAGAACAGACTCACCAGTCCTCGCGACGGGGTTTTTCCCAGCATCGAGGAAATCGTGGTGAAGCCGAGGACGATGAGCGCGAAGTATTCCGCCGGACCAAAGTTCAGCGCGAATCTTGCCATTGCTGGGGCAGCGAAAGTCAGCCCAAGAGTAGCAATCGTGCCGGCAACGAAGGAACCGAGCGCTGCCGTAGCGAGCGCCGCCGATGCGCGCCCCGCGCGGGCCATTTTGTTGCCTTCAAGTGCCGTGACGATGCTGCCGCTCTCGCCCGGCGTATTCAGCAGGATCGACGTCGTTGATCCGCCGTACATCGCTCCGTAGTAGATGCCTGCGAACATGATGAAGGCCGCGACCGCTTCGAGCCCGTAGGTCACCGGCAGCAGCAGTGCAACGGTCAGCGCCGGACCGATGCCGGGAAGGATTCCCACCATGGTGCCGATCAGAACGCCCACGAAAGCCCAAAGGAGATTCGCCGGCTCGAGGGCGACCCCAAAGCCATCAGCGAGCAGTTGTAGAGATTCCATTCAGAACAACCCGTTGAGGGCGCCCTGTGGCAATTGGAGACCCAGGCCCCGCGTGAAAGCGAGGTAGACGGTAAGGGAAAGCAGCAACGCGACGGCCCCGTCCCGCCATGGACGCCGGCTCTGGAAGGCACGCGCGACGAGCCAGAACAAGAGCACGGCGGTCAGGACAAACCCCAGGCTCTCGAGAAAAATCACGCTCAAGACGAGCGCGAGCGTCAAGATGCCCACCTCGGGCCAACTCGTGGTGAGGTGAGGGTCGTCTGCGAAAGGCCGCCCTCGTTTCAGGGCTTCCCTTGCCAGAAAGCTTCCGGAAACGACCAGGCCGATGGCGATGAGATATGGGAAAAAACGCGGGCCGATGCGGTCGTAGCCCGACCCGAAATTAATTGTGAGGCTGCCGACAAGGACAAACACTCCGAGTCCGACAGCGACGATCGCGACGACGACCTCTACCCGGTCTGGACCTTGCTTGCTTGGGTCGGAAAGCACGAGAAGGAAGTTTCAATCAGTTGAGAAGACCGATGGATTCGAGGACTGCCACGGCGCGTGCGTCCTCCTGTATCAGAAATTCTTCGTATTCCACGCCTGTCAGATAGAGATCGATCCAGTTGTTTTGCGCGAGCGCTGTCTTCCATTCATTGGAAGCATGCATTCTATCCATTAGCGCAACGAGATCCGCCCGCTGCCCATCCGTGATGCCCGGGGGCGCTGCCACCGCACGCCAGTTTGCCATCGCGACGTCGAGGCCCTGTTCCCTGAACGTCGGAATATCCACGCCTCTCACCCGCTCTTCGCTTGAGATCGCCAGAGGCCGCAACTGCCGGGCCTCGATGAACGGGACCAGCTCCGCGTAACCATTCATGCCGGCCGCCACGTGGCCACCCAGAAGCGAGGCGAGAGCCTCACCGCCGCCTGAATGCGGCAAGTAGTTGATCAAGTTGACATCGATGCCCGCTTCACGCGCGAGCAGTCCCGTCAACATGTGGTCGGTCCCCCCCGCCGAGCCTCCGGCGATTGCGAGAGCGCCCGGATCGAGTTTCCAGGCCGCTACAAAATCATCGAGCGTCTGATGGGGCGAGTCTGCGGGAACCACCAGGAGATCGTATTCCCCGAGCAGTCGGGCGATGGGAGTCACCTGCTCGAGCGTCACAGGGGAGTCATTGGTCAGGATGGCCCCCATCATGATGAGGCCCGTCACCATTAACAGGTTCGGGTCACCCGCATTTCGGTTCACAACCCGGGCGAGGCCGATCACGCCTCCCGCACCGGGAACGTTCGTCACCTGCGGCGTGGCCGCCAGATCGGTATCGCGCAGTACCTGCGCCATGACACGAGCCGTCTGGTCCCACCCACCTCCGGGCGCCGCCGGCGCGACTAAGGTCAGGGTGTTCGAGGCCGGGGCGGAGTCGCCGCAACCCGCCAGGCCGATCAGGATGAAAGCCCCAAGGAGAACGCTCGGTGCACGAGTCACGATGTGTTTCCAACGGTATGTCGAAGAGTATGTCGAAAACTTCATAACTCTCCCTCCTGCCGGGCAGACTCTTGGGCAGACTCTTGGGCAGAAATGATGAGGGCTCCAAATCGGTAGATCCCGTGTACGAACTTGCCGTAAGGCATCGTCAGGAACAGCCCCATCACGACTCCCAAATGCACGGTTAGAGTAACACCCATCATGGCCGTCTCGCGCAACAACAGGAGCAACAGACCGGTCAGGCTCGTCAGGAACAACAGCACGAGAAAAGCGACGTCCATCCGACTCCCCAACGGGTCAGCCGGTTCGGGATCACGGATGGATTTGAGTCGGAGCAAACCGACAGGACCGACGAGGAGTCCCACGCCTCCCAGAGAACCGAGAATCACGGGCATGCTGAGGAAATCATAGGGGGCTTCCCAACCGAGCAGGTTGTGGTAGATCGCGGCAATCGTCGTCGACGCCAGGCAGAGACAGAATCCGTAGAAGGTCAGGTGATGGAACCTGCGCCTCGTGGAAGATGCCCGCTCATCCGGATAGGCACAGCCGTCACCACCCCCACCCGCAACACCCGCACCTCCACCGAGATAGCGCAAGCTGAAGCTATCTGAAAGAGCGCGTCTGATTGCGGGGACGTCAAGCCACGTCCCCGCGTCTTGCCCCGACTCACGCCAGAAGTTACGAAACCCCATCGCGAAAGCGAGAAGCACGAACACTCCAACGAAGCTGAATGCCGAAACCATCACGCCGTGAGGGATGACTTGATAGAACGAGCCCGCTTCAACCGGGTGAGGGGCGAACACCGTCGAAGCATCCGCAAATGCGAGTATTCCCAACAAGAACAGAACCGGACTCAGAAAAAGACTCAGCACAAGTGCCGGACCCGTTTTCCCAAGTAGTCCGACAAGAAACCCGGGCCAGGCATACTGGCTGTAGGATTCCCGCCTCAAGCTGGCGAGAGTCTGGGGAACATTCAGATTGAATTCGTGAGGCGGCGCGTACTGGCAGGAGTAGTAACACTCGCGACAATCGTGACAGAGGTTCGCGAGGTAGCCAAGATCCTGCCCGGTGAACGTCAGCCGCCGCTCGAGGGCCGGAAAGACGGCGCAAAACCCCTCGCAGTAGCGGCAGGCGTTGCAGATGCTCATCGCGCGCCCGCCTTCCTTGACAAGATCCAGGAGTGAGGAATCAGTTGAGGACACTGCGCGCTGCCTCCTCTCCGGCGATACGTCCGAACACCGTCCCGATCGTCATCCCGATACCCGCCAGATACCCCTTACCCAGAATGTTGCCGGCCATGGTCTCACCGGCAGCGAAAACATTGTCCGTAGCCACGTTGTTGTTCATCACCACCTGAGCCCTCTCGTTCACCGCTACACCACGATATGTGAACGTGATTCCCGGTCGCAGGGGATAGGCGAAATACGGAGGCGTGTCCAGAGGGCGGGCCCAGTGGCTCTTCGGGGGCCCCAACCCTTCCGTGCGGCAATCGTCGAGCACCGCATGGTCGAAGGTGCCCGCCCGGACGGCGGCGTTGAACTCCCCAACCGTACGCTCGAGCGGTCCGGAGGCTATGGAAAGTTGACCGGCAAGCTCCGGCAGGGTCGCCGCTTCGATCGGCGGATAGACCGGCGGCAAAAACAAGCCCATCGATTTGCGATCGATGATCGAATAGGCGATTTGATCGGGCTGGTCCGCGATCAGCAGTCCCCAGATCGCATAGCGTTTCGGCCAGAAGTCCTCGCCTTCGTCATAGAAACGAACACCCTCCTGATTGACGACGATCCCCAAAGACACGGAATCGACCCGGGTCACAATGCCCCCGTCGAAACGCGGGGCACGCGCATCGACGGCGATCGCATGACACTGGGTCGGATCCCCAACGCTCATTGCATTGCACTCTTCGAGGCTACGCAGGACCGTCCCGGTGTTGAACGGCGTCCCCCGAATTACGAAGTTGTCCGCCCTCTCACCCCAGACTTCTTTGAGCCATTCGAGATTCGCCTGAAAACCTCCAGAGGCGGCAATGAGCGCGCCCGCCCGAACCTGGCGAGAAATCCCATCGCACCGGACTGTGGCCGATCGAAACCGTCCATCCCGGATGTCCAGCCCCCGGACCTCGGTTTCATATTCGATGTCGACGCCCATGCCTTCGGCCCTTCGGTAATACGCGTTCAGAAGCGCTTTGCCTCCCCCGAGGAAGAACGCGTTCGTGCGGGAGAGGTGGAGCGTCCCGGCAAGCGCCGGCTGAAATCGCACTCCCTGCTCTATCATCCATTCGCAACAGGTGGCCGACCCTTCGAGCGTGATGCGAGCGAGCGTCTCGTTCGTTTCTCCTCCCGTCACCTGGAGCAAATCGTCCCAGTACTCGGAGAAGGAATAGGCGTCTGTCAAAACGTCCGTGGGTTGGGCGTGCACGCAGCGGAGGTTTCGCGTGTGGCGGCTGTTACCACCACGCAGTCCTCGCGGCGCCACTTCGAGCAGCAGCACGCTTGCCCCGGCGCGTCGCGCACTGATTGCCGCGCAGAGCGCGGCATTGCCGCCGCCAACCACCAGCACGTCATGGGCGGATTCCCTTTTCATCAGGAAGATTGACCTCTTTCAAGAATCGTGATTGCCTGCTCGATGCAGTTTTCGCGCACAAGACGTCCAAGGGAAAAGGCGTGTGTTTCGTGCCAAACTGACAAGGTCACCGCACGTCCCCTCAGGTTCGGGTCCTGTGGTATTGGAACACCTGCTTCGGCATTGGCAGGTTTCAGCCTTATCCAAGGAGAGCTTTGGGATAATCCGCACAGTGCTATCAGCCTGTAGCTCTGCTCGCCCGACTAGTGCTGGCGGATAAACTCGAGTACGGCCCGGTTAAATATCTCCGGCTGCTCCCAGTAAGTGGAGTGTCCCGCATCGGGCACAACCATGGACTCGGAATTTCTGATTCGGGTTGTGTAAAAGCGCTGCAGCGGAGGCGGCGCGGACAAGTCTGCACCCCCTGAGATCAGCAGGGTCGGGATCTCGATCCCCTCGAGAAGAGAGAACGTCAGGCGATTCCGCAACGGTTGAGTATCTAGTATCGGCCCCTCCGGCCTGCTCCTGCTTTCGAACTCCATCCAGCGGCGAGTGCCCTCCGGGTTGGCCGCCCGGTACACAGGCCCTAACTCCCGGAACCAGCGAGGCAAGTCGGGGTACTGGGGAGGCCGGAGACCGCTGACCAATTCCAGATACTCTTCATCCTCCACCCTACCGACGTTGTTGGCGATCACAAGGCTCCGGAGCCGCTCGGGAAACGATACCGCATAGTCCATAGCGACAGATCCACCAGCTGCCGTAGCCACCAGGTGAAAGCGGTCCACCCCCAGGTAGTCCATCAGGTTTTGCAGGTCGTCGGCGGCTGTGCCGGGCTGCACCCCCGAGGGATCAACCTCAGAACGGCCCCATCCCCGCCGATCGTAAGCGATGAAGCGGTATCCAGCTGCGGTGAATGTTGGAATTTGGTGCTCCCAGACCTCGCTGCTGCCGGATGCTGCGTGCAGGAACACCGCGGGGACTCCACTGCCGCCGGAGTCCTTGAACCAAATGCGGACTCCGGGAAGCTCCGCGTACGCCTCGCGGGCTGCGGCCGCCCCCGGCGCTTGAGGGGGCGCCTGTGCTGACGATGCAGAGGTCGTAAAGACCCCGGTGCCGGTGATTGCAAGAACTGACACACCGATCAGCAAATAGAGCCGGTGAATCTTGTCCTCAATACGCGGTCGGGCCATGCGCCAAGAATACTACGAGCAGAACCGCCACTCCATGCTTAAAGACATCTTAGGTGAGCCCCGCAGTCTGCGCCCTCGGGCAGAGGAGTTGTTCAAACTCTGATAGAAATGAGGCGTCCTTTAGTTCTGAGAACGTCAAGGTCGACAACAGTTCGTCCGCCGCTCGAATGTTTCGATAGACTACCGACAGGAGGATCGCATGAGCTCGACCAAAGACACGGCCGTTCCACAAATGGAATTTCGGGAGAACGGTCCGATCAAGGTTTCCTCTCTGGATAACCTGACAGGCCCCGACGGCGAAAAGATTCCCTCAAAGAAAGTGATCGCTCTCTGCCGCTGCGGCCGTTCGAAGAACAAACCCTTCTGCGACGGCACGCACAAGACCTCTGGATTTTCGGACCAGAAAACCAGCGATGGGAAATGGGACGAGCGGGTCAACTACGTCGGCAAGAAGATCGCGATACATGACAACCGGGCCGTTTGTTCCCACGCCGGGGTCTGCACGGCCAGGCTGCCCGCCGTCTGGCGCATGAAGGAGGAACCATGGATTGAGCCCGACGGCGCGGCGGTCGATGCAATCATCGAAGCCATCCAGGCCTGCCCTTCGGGCGCCCTCAGTTACACCATCGACGACGTCGAGCATCGCGATCAGGATAGAGAGCCCGCCGTCCAGGCTACGAAAGACGGCCCGTTCGCAGTTCAGGATCGGGTAGCCATCGAAAGTGTCGCTCAGGGAGAAGGGGCATCCGAGGAACATTTCGCGCTATGCCGCTGTGGAGAGTCTAAGAACAAACCTTTTTGCGACGGCACCCACTGGCCGGTCCATTTCAAGAGCGACAACAGCGTCAAGGTGGCCGACCTGGCGGATATGAAAGACGATGCACTGCTGCATGTCCAGGTCGAAGGCACCGACCTCGTGGTGATCAAGACCGGGGGAACCGCTTCGGTACTTGACGGCAAATGCCGCCACCAGGGCGCTCTGATGTCTGACGGCGCGGTTGACGGGGAAGACCTTGTCTGCGGGCTCCATGGTTGGACATACAACTCGGTTACTGGCATCAACGCCGACGGGAGTGGAACCGATCTCAAGAACTTCCGGTCATGGATCGAACGCGACACCGTGGTATTCATCGATGCGGACGAAATCACGGCCTGGAAGAAGGGAAGCTCAGAGTCGACGCCAGCCGCAGCTGCCAAAGCGGCCTCGCCGGGGAGCACTCCCGAAGAGCCCTTCAACGCATATATCCAGGAATTGGCCGAACACGGTCTCGACCAGGTGGGCACCCATGGTCGATTCGCCGCCATGGGCGTTCCGCGTTACGAGCTTCCAGGCTGGGACGACCTTCAGTTCGTGACGGCGCAGTTACACACGCTGCCCCAACTCGACGATGTGCCTGTGGGGACCGAACTGGTCATCGGCCCGAGGGCGCGAAAGCCGCTGCGCCTTGAAATCCCGATCTTTGTTTCGGACATGAGCTTTGGTGCGCTGTCGGAAGAAGCCAAGATCGCGCTGGCATCCGGCGCCGAGATGGCCGGCACAGGAATCTGCTCGGGCGAAGGTGGGATGCTCCCGGAAGAACAAGCTGCGAACAGCCGGTATTTCTATGAGTTGGCTTCCGCTCGATTCGGCTTCAGCTTCGAACAACTCGCTAAAGTTCAGGCGTTTCATTTCAAGGGCGGACAGGGCGCCAAGACCGGAACCGGCGGACATTTACCGGGAGTCAAGGTATCTAAAAAAATAGCGGCCGTTCGCGGACTCGAAGAGGGACAGGCCGCAGTCTCACCCGCTCGTTTTCCCGACTGGAACAGCGTGGACGACTTTCGAAAGTTTGCCGACGAGGTCCGCCAACGCACGGGAGGCATTCCGATTGGATTCAAGCTCTCAGCGCAGCACATCGAAAAAGACATCGAGTCGGCCATTGCCGCGGGCGCCGACTACATCATCCTCGACGGCCGCGGCGGTGGAACCGGCGCCGCGCCTCTTCTCTTTCGGGACAATATTTCCGTGCCCACGCTGCCTGCGCTGGCGCGTGCCCGGAAGTACCTGAACGAATCGGGCCACAGCGACGTCACTCTGATCGCAACCGGCGGCCTGCGTACGCCCGCTGATTTCTCCAAAGCTCTGGCTCTCGGCGCCGACGGCATCGCGATCGCCAACTCCGCGATCCAGGCCATAGGTTGCGTGGCCACACGCGCGTGTCACACCAACAACTGCCCGACCGGTATCGCGACCCAGAAGGAACACCTCAGAGCCCGGCTCAAACCGGAGGTGGGCGCAGAAAAACTGAATCGTTTCCTCAGAGCGGCAGTCGGGTTGATGGCTGTCATGGCCCGGGCCTGCGGCCACACCCACCTGAACCAGTTTTCTGCCCACGACCTGACGACATGGAAACGTGATGTGGCCTACCTGACGGGCGTGAAATACGGCGGCGTCACGCCGCTCTAGCCCACCCATCGCTACGGACGACTGAGGTCGACTGTTCGATTGTTTCTTCTGCAGGTGCGAAGGGACGAAGAAATTGACAACGCTCATTGGTTTGTTAAACTGGCGTGACTATCCACTTCAAGAACAGAACGACGTGTGAACCGGCACTGCATTTCGGCGCAATTCACACTGCCCCCACACGAGTTTGAGAGTGGCGCTTGAATCTTTTACAGGAGAGACCATGGATTTCCTTTATCACGCCAGAATCACAGGTCCTTTATGTTTGCTGGTGATCGTTTTGGCCTCTATGCCGGCCTTTGGCCAAACCACGGATTTTTCCGGGGACTGGGCCGAGAGGAGTCACGAAGACAACTGGGGCCGGAGGGGTGGTCCTTGCCCTTCGCCTCAGTGTGGCGGTCCGGCACTCGGCGATTACCTCGGATTTGCGCTCACCGACGCAGGCCGGATGAGGGCCGATACGGCTGACGTTGCGGACTGGGAACTACCGGAATTCCAATGCCGGCCGCACCCTGTCCCCTATGTGTGGCGTGCTGCAGGGGGCGTACGGATCGACAAGGAAATCGATCCCGTTACGCGGGAACTCGTCGCCTACCACGTCAACTGGGTCCGGTCGTTGGACCGGACGATTTACATGGATGGCCGCCCGCATCCTCCGGAATACGCGGCACATACTTGGGAGGGTTTCTCCACAGGACGGTGGGACGGAAACACCCTGGTGGTTACGACGACTCACCTCAAAGAAAGTTATTTGAGACGCAACGGCGTGAAGTCCACGGATCAGGTCAAGGTCACCGAATATCTGACGCGGCACGGGAACATTCTTACGGTCGTCGCGATGATAGAGGACCCCGTGTATCTGGAAGAACCCTACATCTTTTCCGTCAGTTACGTCCGGGATCTGCACACGAGCTTGACCTACTATCCCTGCACCATCGTGGAAAGCGTAGACATCACTCCCGTCGTGCCGCACTTCTTGCCGGGTGAGAACCCGAATCTGACGGACTGGACGGCTCAATTCGGGATACCCATAGAGGCTGCGAGAGGGTACCGCAAAGCGTTGTACCCGGAATATCAACTCGAAATAAACAACTCGCCGTCCGGCCCCGACACGAATTGATGAAACTCCGGGAGCATGTATGACAAGAAACGTTCTTAAGCGGGCGATGGTCGGGTGGGTGATACTCGCCACTGCGGCTCTCGCTGGAATTGGGCAGACCTGGGCCCAGGGAACCGAAGATTCCAACAGCCCGGCGATCAGCGTGCTGCCGGTTCGCGGCAACGTCTATATGCTCGTTGGAGGCGGGGGCAACGTCACCGTGTCCGCGGGTCGGGACGGCGCCCTGGTGGTCGACACCGGGTCCGCACGAATGGCGAATCAGCTTGTGGCAACCATTCAACAGATTGTCAACGCCGTCAACACTTCACCTGTGCCCGCCTCAGCCTGTGTCGGGTCCGATTGTGGGGGGGTCTTCAGTGCCTATGGTTGGTCCAGCCCCGGGTTCAATGGGGCGACGATCTCACGGGCCCCAGCCAAGCCTATCCGCTATATCATCAACACCAGCATGGCCTCCGACCATACGGGTGGTAATGAGGCGGTGAGTGCGGCCGGCACCACGTTCACCGGCGGTAACGTTGCGGGAACGATAGAAGATTCTGGAGACGGCGCAGCGATACTCGCCCATGACAACGTGTTCTGGAAAATGAGCGAGGTTCCGAATTCGAACGACGCGTTGCCGACCGAAACCTATCTGAACCCGTCATACAAACTCACCCAGTTCTTTAATGGTGAGGGCGTACAGCTGTTTCATCTGCCCGCGGCGAGCACCGACGGCGATACGATGGTCTGGTTTCGATATTCCGATGTGATCAGCACCGGTGACGTCTTTTCTACCGTGAGCTATCCGGTAATCGACGTTGAAAACGGCGGGACCATTCAAGGGATAGTTGACGGACTCAATCGCATTCTAGACGTGGCGTATGCGGAGTTCAGATCGCAGGGTGGCACCATGATCATTCCAGGTCATGGGCGGCTCAGCGACGTGGCCGATGTGGCCAACTACCGCAACATGATGTCTATCATCCGCGACCGTGTTCAGAACATGATCCAGAAAGGTATGACCCTCGAGGAAGTGAAAGCGGGCAATCCCACCCTGGACTACGATGGGCGCTACGGTTCCGATACGGGCGCTTGGACAACCGATATGTTTCTAGAGGCGGTATATCGAAGCCTTACCCCGTCCCAGTAGCGTTGGGTGAACGCGAAACGATCGACCTTTGTTTGGGAGGAAGCGTCATGAAAAGCAGCTTGACCGGGTTCCTGATCGCAATGTTTCTCTGCGGAACCACCGCCTACGCCCACCACTCCCTTTCGGCCACCTACGATCAGGCGAAGGAAATAACGATCGAGGGAAGATTGGTCCGGTTCATGTTCCGTAATCCACATGCCTTCGTTCACATCGAAGCGCCGGATGCGGATGGACAGATGCAGCGATGGGCCGTGGAGTGGGGCGGCGCCACGCAGCTCAGCGGCCAGGGCATTACGCGAAGCACGTTTAAAGTCGGAGATGAGGTCATCGTCTCGGGGAATCCTTCGCGCACTGCCACCGACTACAGAGTAAAAATGAATACCCTCTACCGAACGGAAGACGGATTCGGCTGGGGAACACGTCCGGGTGAAGTCGTCGACTGATTTAAGCCGACTGATTTAAAAGGTTCAATAGCTCGCTCCAGCATCTAACGGACAACAGGTGCCCAATGAATAAAAGACCGTCGAGACGCACTTCGGCACTGGCCATTGCGGCCTGCCTCCTGTTAACCGGACCTGTGGAGAGCGCGGCCCAGAATCGTGGAGTTGGGGGCCCTAGAGGCGGCCCCGGCGGCGGGTTCGAGACAGCTCGAGAAGGCGCACCGATTGATCTGACTGGAACCTGGGTGTCCGTGGTCACCGAAGACTGGAGGGTCCGCATGGTAACGCCCCCCAAAGGTTATTATGAATCCCTTCCCCTGACCGCCGAAGGGCTTCGCATAGCCGATGCCTGGGATCCGGCCCAGGACCGAGCTGCGGGTAATGGTTGCAAGGCTTATGGCGGGGCGGCCATTATGCGGGCGCCCGGGCGGTTGCGCATCAGCTGGGAAGACGCAAACACCCTGCGGATCGACACGGATGCGGGTATGCAGACGCGGATCTTCCATTTCGGACAATCCCGGGCGCCGGCAGGTGAACGGACTTTGCAGGGACACTCCGTCGCGGAGTGGGAATACGCAAATACAGGTCAGGGAGAACCGCCAAAAGGCAATCTGAAAGTGGTGACCACGCAAATGCAAGAGGGGTATCTGCGTAAGAATGGAGTGCCCTACAGTGAAGACGCACTCGTTACGGAATACTACGACCTGATCACCGCTCCCGATGGCGAGCAATGGGTTGTGGTGCTAACCGAGGTCGTAGACCCGGTATATCTGCGCGCACCTTTCATCACGAGCACCCAGTTCAAGCATCTTCCTGATGACTCGGGGTGGAATCCCACGCCCTGCTCTGACAGATAAACAAACTTGGCGGCGACCCGCACACCGACAACGTCGCGTTTCGCGTTCGGCCGTCCCGTCTTGGCCAGCGACATGTTCGAACACTCCTATCACGTGGACTACGGTGCGAGAGCCGGAGAATACGTCGATGCTTTCCTGCGGAACGTGAGCTGGGACGGGTGCAACCGCGGATTTGAAACCGCCGATAACGCGTACGGCGCGCTCAGGGCTTAACCGTTAGTCGTTGAAGAAGATTTTTTCAAAGAGGTGGGTTCGGCGGACTTGGACCTGTCCTCCGTCTTCGGGTATCAGGAAGGCTGCAGCGATATCGTGTCTTTCGGCCCAGGCGAGACCTTCGTCCGCACCCATGACGTAGAGCGCAGTCGAGAGGATGTCGGCAACCAATGCCCGTGGGTGCCAGACCGTGACGGCAAACTTTCTCTTGAGCGCGTGTCCGGTTTTTGGATCCAGAATATGGCCGATGCGCGCCTCACCTGTCCCGATATCCCGTTCCGATCCACCACTGGTAGCCAGTGAGCCTTCCCTGAGCGCTATCCCCAGCACGGCCTGGGTCCGGTCGAGCGGGTGCGCCAGGGCGAGGCTCCAGGATTCTTCATTCGGAGGCGTGCCATGAACCATGATCTGCCCTCCCAGATCGATCATCCAGGCATCGATGCCCGCAGCTCTGGAATAGTCCAGCACGCGATCCAGGGCATCGCCTTTGCCGAACGCGCCCACCTCGATCAGGATGGGTCGATTCCTGACCACGACACAATTTTCGGCATCTAAATCGAGATATTCGAAGCCAGCGTTTTCGAGTCCAAGCTGCAGTTCCTCCGTCGTTGGGCGATGTCCCCCGCGGTGGAGCCCCCAGGCCTCTACGAGAGTTCCAATTGCGGGATCGAAGGCACCATCCGTCCGATGGGCCCACGCCCGGAGTTCATCGAAGAGACGGCATAGCGCAGGCTTGAGAGGGAAGCCCGCTCCAACGGGCTGACGGTTGAGGCGACTGATGGCGCTGTCGGGCCGCCAGGTACTGAGTTCTGCTTCGCTGTCTTCAAGAGTACGAATAAAACTCTCAATCCGATTCAAGCCCGTCTGGCGATCCGGGGCGTAGGTTTGTAAGGAAGCTCGGGTTCCCATCAAATAGACATCGCGGCGGACATCTATAGGAAAGACCGCACTCTGGGCAAAGCACTCAAGAATGAGAGTGAGATAGATGGCTGGGATCAGGAGCGGGAACTTCACGCGACCTGTTTTCGGGCAAAGACTTCGGACCGGTCCTTCAACCGCGACCTTTTCGATTTTATGAACAAGCGATAGCTGACCACCTGATGCGTGGCATAGGTAATGACAAAAACTGATGACGACACCAGATGCATGCCAAGCGTAATATTCGCCAGCAACGGGGCCGTCACAACCTGAAGCATGTATCCGGAAGCGATCATCACCGGCAGCGTCACCATTGAAAGAAGACCCGAACTACGATTGGAACTCGTGCCGCTTCGAAGCTTCTTCTGAATGTGTGACTGAATCATGAGTCCGACGACGAACACCAGTACGGGCGCCACCAGAACGTGCAGGCTCAGCATGGCCGGTTGCCATGGATGATTGATGATGCTGAACGGATCGTCGGTCGCCATAGCGTACTTCATCCAGAAATAGGCCAGACCGCTGAGCATCACCAGAAGCGTAGATATGTGGGATAACCAGATCTCCCAGGGTTTCATCGTATTTACCTCAGATCTATTCGTCTAAAACACTATTGATAGCTAAGACTCGACGCACAGCCGCTGTCGTCGCTCGTGCCGTCAACGTGGCGCCCGCAATTGGGCGGATCGCGCGATTCAAATTCAAATCCGGATTCAAGGTCTGTCCTTCGTATTGGGCCAACCAGGCCTCCGGAGCCATGTACTGAGGAGGCTCCAGAAAAGCGGTGACTTCAATCCTCACAACCAGCCCCTCCGGATCGAGACTGATCAGCAGACTTTCGTTCTTGGTCCTTACCACGTGTGTGTCCACATACGCAGTGCCCACCAGGTTTCCGTCGTCGGTCGCGATATATCGGGCAATCAACAAAGACGGGACATCCACTCCGGACTGCGCCCCGGCCGCGCTGCGCTGGTCTTCCGTTAAAAAGACTCGCTCAGCCCGAATCTCCGCACCCGGAAAGACCTGTGCCAGGGCTTCTTCCCGTGTCGTCTGCGCCCCCGCAATCGCAATACCGGTAGACACAAAGGTCAACACCAGCACTAAGCGAAGAAGATTAAAAGCTGTATCCAAGCGCGACATTTAACTGATTGACTCCGCTCTCACCCTCGTTGACGACCCACTGGTAGTCCGCTTTCACGACGACGTTCTGAATGGGTGCAAACGCGAGGCCCAGTGTGTGAAACACGCGATCCATCGTCGCGTCTTTTGAGAACCCTTGAGCCACACTATCCTGCGTGTCCAGGGCTTCGAATCGGTAAAACGGCGTGAGGGCAATGTCCGGCCGAACCTGAGAAAGAAGGTTGTAACCGACCTCGATATAACCCCCTTCCTGCACTTCGCCGACAGCAGCCTCACCTTCAAGCGATCGAGCGCGGTTCAACAGGTCGACGTTGTTCAGGGCAGAGCGGGCATAGAGAGCTCGAAAATTGAATCCCCGGATTTGCGCCTGCCCGTGAAGCTCAGTAATCGCGGTGCGAAGGGCAAACCCTCGCCCATCAACGGTGAACTGTCCCTGGCTCGAATCTCCGACGTAAAAAGATCCGCCCACCAAAACGCCCGGCGTTGGCGTCATATCCAGACGTCCGACAAAAGCCGGATCTGTGAACCGCGCCTTCGAACCCTTCTGCCGACCACCACGCAAGCCGTTCGAACTGAAGCCGCTTGCATCGAGCCCGTTCACGACGTACGCCCTGTAGCTGAACTTTCCAGCCGTACCGACCACTCCAAAGCCGTTCTCTCTCCACGTGGACGGCAAGAGCCGGCTTTCCGTCTCGGGGCGCCGGGCACTAAAAAACGTGTTGGGTTCATGAAATTCGTTGGTCAATCCCATAGGAACCAGCAACAGACCCCCGCGCAAGGTAAGAGCGGGGTGAGCCAGATAATCGACGTAGGCAAACTCGACTCCGATTTCGTTCGCGTGCTCGACTTCGATTTCGGAATTGAATAGAAACTTCTCATTGAAGCGGTAACCGAAATAAACGACGGCCCTCAGAAAATCCAGCTGCGTCCCTTTTTTTACGGGGGTGCCGCTCTCGTCCTGACCCGCGAAATTCTCATAAAGCATTTCGCCATAGCCGGCGATCGAAACACCCTGGTCTTGCCGATATACGGATGCGGCCGCAGGTCCGAGTCCAAGTTGTCTGGCCTCGTCAGTTGTGATTTCAATTTCGACTTCGCTACTGCGTAGTCGCTCCAGTTCCTCCGCCAGTACATCGATCTGGCGACGCAACTCGTCAAGGTCGGCTTCGATCTGCTCAGATGACCTTCCACCGGCCTGCACAGGCGAAGCTGGAGCTGAGATCACGCTCGACACGAGGCCAAGAACGATCGCTCCAACGATTCTCCCTATCGCTTTCCTTCTCATCTGTCCTTACCTCATCTCAGCGCTGCGATCGAACCCAGTGGCAGGACAGTTGACGCATCCTAACGACGGAACTTATACTGCAGTCGGCGTTTAGCAACGAAGTTAAAGTTTTGCGCCAGGGATGCGCCGGGGATCATCCGGCGCGTCCCACTCTACCTCTCGGAATTACCTGCAATTTCTCAACTACAAAGGCTCGCCCGCCCATCTAAGACTCCACGATCTTATTGCAATTGAAAATCATTTTCAATACCGAGATTGATTTTCACTGCCTGACAGACCCCTTGTCAAGCCATTCTTCCCAGCTCCCCGTCCTGGGACCGGCCAATGGTCTAGACACACAATAGGAGGCTCAAAACCAATAAAGCAGGAAGAAACAAAGAACCCACGGGCTCCTTTCTGCGGGAGCTCCTGCCCCCGTATGCGGCCTTGACGATTTCGATTGGGTACCTACGAACGGATTGAATGGCCGACAAGACCCCCTGAGGCAGGGACAAATCAGGGCTCTGATAAGCATTGACAGGAGCCCCCGGACTCATATACTGATCATTCGAGTAACTGATACTAACGCCTGTTTAGGAGCCCCGTGCCTCTGTTCGGAAAGTAGTTGCATTGTGCAGTGGACCATAGCCTTTCCCGCAAAAGCCCTGGAAGTTCCCTACAGCTAACATCAAGGAAAACGAATGACAAAGAAACTGTACGTTGGAAACCTGCCCTTCCAGACCACGGAAGATGACCTCTCTGACATGTTCGCTGCGGTTGGATCCGTGGAATCGGTTCGGATCATTACCGACCGCGATACCGGACGGTCACGAGGCTTCGGCTTTATTGAAATGGGTGACGAAGACGCCGACAAGGCGATCAATGAATTTAACGGCAAGGACATGGAAGGCCGACCCTTGACCGTTAATGAAGCGCGCCCGCAGGCAGACCGGGGTGGCGGTCGCGGTGGTGGCGGTGGCGGTGGCTACGGCCGGGGCGGCGGCGGCGGCGGCCGATACTAAAGACGAATCCGCAAAAAGGCACGGTGGTTGAACCCCCCGTGCCTTTTTGCATTTATGGACAGGTCATCGATATATCGCACTCTCTTTGTTCACCCCGCCTGAATTTTTTCCGTAACAAAAAGTACTTTCCGATTTCAGATATCCGTATACTTTTTGAAGCTTCATGTTTCGGCGTTACACCAACCAGACCATAGCGATTCTGCTGCTACCTCTCCTGCTGGGATTCAGTTTCCAGTGGGCTCTGGAGGTGTTCCATCCGATCGAGGAAGGAATCGCCCCCTCACATCAGCACGACGGCAGCGGTAACGTCGTCCATGCGACACATGATCGTTCCGCGGGACATGCGCCTCATGCATGTCCGCATTCGGGCGCTTTCGCGCAGATCGGGCTTTTGGCCTCCAATTTCTCCGATAGTCAGCTGTGGGCGACGGCCCCGTTGTTTCCTGACACGCCCCTCGTCCGATACGCTTCCAACGTTTTCCAGCGGGGCCCTCCCAGAGCCTGACACATCCAATCCGTTTCCGAAAAATCTGATTGTCGAGTCGTGGATGATGTCTCTGCGGAGGATTCCGTGAAGCGTTCGTGCTTTCTATTAACTATTACCAGTTGCTTGTTGATCGCCGTGTCCGGGCCGAGTTGGGCACAGGCACCCGGGGCCGTCGAAGGCCGTGTCCTCCTGCCGAACAATGACCTGGTTCACAGGGCGACCGTTTTGCTGGTGGAACTCGGGCTGACCGTCGAAACGGACGAAATCGGTCGCTACCGATTCGAGAACGTACCCGAAGGGATGTACGAGGTCCTCGCCTACCAGTCGATTCTCGACTCCGAATCACACTTCGTCGCAGTCGTCCGAGGAGCGACGTCCACCCTTGACATCGAGCTGCGACTGTCGTCGCTGCGTCAGGAAATTACAGTGACGGCACAGGGCCGCTCGGAGTCGACGTTTCAAGCCATCCCGTCGGTCACGACACTGGACTCGTTCGATCTGTCCGAATCGATGGCGACGTCTATTGGTGAAATCCTGGATGGCCAACCCGGCGTCGCGAAACGAAGCTTTGGAGCCGGAAACGCACGGCCCGTGGTGCGAGGCTTCGATGGAGACCGTGTCCTCGTAATGCAGGACGGGATGCGCATCGGTTCTCTGGCCTCGCAGTCGGGAGATCACGGGGAACCCATCGATGCGGGGAGCATGGAGCGCATCGAAGTCGTCAAGGGACCCGCGACACTGCTGTATGGGAGCAACGCCGTCGGCGGTGTGGTCAATGCGATCAGCACACATGAAGGCTTTCTGGAACAACCCTATGAAGGTCTGCGCGGTCAGATCTCTTCGTCCGCCGGCTCGGCAAACGGGCAAGCAGGCGGCAGCTTCACGTCCGAATACGGCTTTGGCGAATGGTTGCTGTGGTTGGGCGGCGGGGGACAACGCAGTGGGGACTACCAGACGCCGATCGGCGTGATCGCCAATTCGAAGAGCCGGGTCAGCAACGGATCCTTCGGGCTCGGCTGGTTCGGAGAAAAGGCATTTGCCAGTGTCGGATATCAGGGGAACGACGGTCGCTACGGCATTCCCTTCGCCAACACATTTGAAGGCGGAGGCGAGAGCGAAAAGATTGTGGATGCCGTCAAGGTCGCCTTCCGGCAGCACGCTGTCCGGCTGACGACAGGGCTCAAAAACCTCGGATCTGTCGTCGACAGCTTCAAACTGTCCCTGAACTACTCCGATTGGAACCACGACGAGCTGGAAATTTTTGATGATGGTGTGCAGGAAGTCAGCACGACCTTCGAAAACCAACAGTACGTCTATAAAGGCGTGTTCACCCAGAAAACGAACGGCCGTCTTTCAGGCAGCTTCGGTGTGTGGGGCCTCGACCGTAACTTCGAGACCCGGGGCGCGGAAACTCTTTCTCCGCCTGTAGACCAGAACGCTTTTGCCGTCTTCGGACTTGAGGAGCTAAGTTTCGAAGGCCTTCGTCTGCAATTGGGGGGACGCGTCGAACACAACCGATACGCACCAGACCCCGATTCGAGTTTGGGGAAGCTTGATTTTACAGGTGTCTCGGCGGGTGTGGGGGCGCGCTTCGACCTGTGGGAAGGCGGCGCCTTTGTCGTCAACTACACGGATTCATCCCGAGCACCTGCGATGGAAGAACTCTACAATTTTGGCCCTCATGTCGGGAACCTAACATTCGAAATCGGTAACCGCACACTGGGAAGCGAACGTTCTCACGGTCTCGATTTTGCGCTCCGGCACCAGAGAGCCCGTGTGCAGGGTGAAATTAATTTCTTCTATTACGATATTAGTGACTTTGTCTTTCTGGCTCCGACCGGCGCAACGATTGACGGTCTCATCGAGGCCGCATACGCGCAAGGAGACGCGCGATATTCAGGCACGGAGATGACGCTCGATGTGAACGTCCACGAGAATCTCTGGATAAACCTGGCCCTCGACGCAGTTGACACCGAGTTAAGAAGGACTTCTGAGCCACTTCCACGAATCCCCCCACTCAGGGGAAAGATTGGTCTGGATATTCGATATGGCGGTTTGAGCGTCAAACCCGAACTCGTCCTGGCGGACCGGAGGGACGAGGTTTTCAGCACCGAAACGGAAACCCCCGGTTACGGCCTCCTGAACCTGAGTGCCTCCTACACAATCCCGCAAGCCCATCTCTCACACCACCTGGCCTTCAGCCTCTTCAACGCCACCGACACGCTGTATCGCAATCACCTCAGCTTCATCAAGGACCTGGCTCCTGAGATCGGGCGCGGCGTGCGCCTCTCGTATTCGGTGAAGTATTTCTGAAAAGGATGGAGTGCTATCGTTCCAAAGCCTCTGCCACAGCCTGCCGCAGTTGATCCAGCCCATGGGCCAGGTCTCCTCCGATATGGACGCGAAGGACGCGCCGCCCCCGCTGCTCTAAAACTTCCATATCACCGAGGGCCTGGGCGGCCTTTACGATTCCGAACGAATAACTCCGTCCGGGAACGGGAAGGTCCATTGGGTCATCACATGTGATTTGCAGAAAGACGCCCGTCGCGGGACCGCCCTTGTGCAGTTGACCCGTCGAATGGAGAAACCGGGGGCCGAAACCGAGACAGGTTGCCACACACGTTCGATCTCTCACAAGGTTACGAATTTGCTGAAGGTGGAACAGGTTCGTTGCGTTCATCGCGACGTACGCTAGGATCGCGAAGTAGTCGCCTGTATTGAGACCCGCCAGATACGCCCCCAGGTAGCCACTTAGGGAAGGTCTTGGGGTCACCTCCTGGAAAACGCGAGCGACGGTATCGGAATCTGAGAAGAGGCTGATTTCCGCCGTTTCGAAAAAGGGTTCGGACTCGTCAAGCGCTCCTGTCTGCTCGAATTCGGCAGTCATTTTTCGGGAAGCCACCTTACTCGCATCGACGTCGGGTTGATCGAATGGATTGACCTTGAGCAGCGATCCAGCGACAGCGGTCGCCATTTCCCAACGGAAAAACTCCTGGCCGATCGCGTAGGGACCATCGAGTTCAATCCGCACGACAGGCTGACCGGCCTGTTCAATACGGTCAATCGCGCTATCTTCGGAGGTGCTTCCTTCGGAACTGAGCTTTAGATAGACAAACACACGGTCGTCACCGTAAACCTCGGGTGGACCGAGTGATTCTTGATCGACCGGAACAATTCCCTTCCCGTCTTTTCCCGTGGACTCAGCCACCAGTTGCTCAAGCCATGCGCCTAAGCTGCCAATGGCAGGGGAAGCAGCGATCGTTAACTTGTTCCGACCCGCCCCCGCCAACTGTCCCAGGGCGATGCCCAACATTACTCCCGGGTTTTTGGAAACAGGGACGTCGGCTCCGCATTGATCAACCATTTGCTTCGTGACATCGAGAAGTCGTGCGACGTCGAGCCCCATCAGTGCGGCTGGCACCAATCCGAAATCTGAAAGAGCCGAAAACCGGCCGCCGACGTCTGGTTGACCTAAGAACACCCGTCGCAGGTCGCGTTGGCGGGCAAGGCTTTCGAGCGAAGAACCTGGATCGGTGATCGCGACGAACCGCCGACCGGTTTCAGCCGGAGGGAAGATGCTGGCCATGTGATCAAAGAAATATTCGAAGAGTATGGAAGATTCCAGCGTCGTACCAGACTTACTGGAAACGATGAACAGGGTTCGCCGCAGATCAACGGCATCTTCGGCGGCACGGACCTGGGCCGGAACCGTCGAATCCAGCACGCGAAGTGCTGGATGAGACGGGCCGCACTCAAAGGTCGATCGCAGGACCTCTGGACACAAACTCGACCCACCCATTCCCAGTAACAGGGCATGGGTAAATTGTCCTTGGCGGACATCGGCGGAAATCTGCGAGAAGGTGCTTTGTCTCTCGAGCTGGGTCGTGACCACGTCGAGCCAACCCAGCCGCTGGTCCTCGTCCGACCCGGTCCACAGCGACGGGTCGCGGCCCCAGATCCGCTGAACCTTATCCTCCCCAATCCACTCCTCAACCGTCGCTTCCACGGCCCGGGCAATCTGGGGGGGGAGACTGAAGGATTGAGAGTTTACCCGCATCGCTGGGAACAGATCATACTCGTACCTTGTCGGCGACACCACTGGCCTTGGGCTGTCGTCGTCGACACGCACTCCCGCCGGCGCACCACTGTCAAGGACAGTGTCAAGTTCTTTAGATTGAGGGATTCTCAGTTACGCGCGGGCTGCGGTCGGTGCAATCGCTTGTGTTCCAACAACAGGTGCAGTCGCCTTCGGTGAGAAGGGTTTGCGTCCTCGAAATCGGCACCGCAGACGTTGCAACGGTACCAGCGAATCCGGAAGGTCGTCGACTCACTATCTGCCAGGGCAACTTCTTCGAGCTCTGGTCTCATGGTTTTCTGGATGCTCATCCGATATGGGGATCCGTACCTCGATATAAGGTCAGATCCTCAACTCCTCCCGGCGACGTATTCTCATCAGGCGGACTTTATACAACCAAGCGCCCCTGTTACAAGTCTAACCGCATCGCCGAGCCCCCATTGTAAGACACGTCACCCACTTTCACCAATTAGAAACAGGGGGTACCCTCACGTTTTTTTACCTCAGGCGCCAGATCGCGACCTCAGTTCTTAAGACAGCCACCTTGTAAGTGGTTGACAAATAGATCTCAAATCTACCACCGGATCTGACCAGGGCCTCAATCACACTGGAGATTTCCTCCCCTTCCCGGGCCTCGATTGCAAAATCCTGGAATCCCACCGGACTTCCGGCCCGCGCCCCGAAGACACAGCCTGCCCCTACCAGGCTGTGGGGGCAGGCTGGGGAAGAGGGCGAATCGCCCTCTCACCGGAAATACCCTAATTGCGTATGTTAGAATGTGCCGGCAGATTCGGAATAGCCAACACGCCCGGCCTGAGATCCGTAGACGGAACCGTCGCCTCACCTTGGACCGATCCGAGCCGCCTGGCCCCGTTTCTCGTTAGCATCCGAAAGACGCTCGGTGCCCGAATGACGCTTAATTCGGAATCGCGGCTGAGCGAAAGAGTTATAACCGAATCTGGTGTTTGAGGGATTGAATAAGAGCGGCGTATCTGGTTGATTTGTTGTGACAAAACTTCAAAGCAACCATAGGAGATACGCCACTGTGAGCAAGAGTAACGTGAATGGACCGGAAGGTCGAGAAACGATTGAGGATCCAGTAACAGAACTACTACGAGTTGGGGCACAGCAACTGATCCAACGCGCAGTGGAAGCCGAATTGGCAGAGCTGCTATCCCAGCACGGTGGCCGGCGAACTGAGACAGGAAACGCCGGGGTGGTACGCAACGGTTATCTGCCGGAACGCGAACTGCAGACGGGATTGGGTCCGGTAACAGTCCAAATCCCGAAGGTCCGTGCCAAGACGGGCGAAGCTGTGACGTTCCGATCGGCCCTGGTACCACCGTACATTCGGAAGACGAAGTCGCTGGAAGCAGCGGTGCCGTGGTTGTATTTGAAAGGCGTTTCCAGCGGCGAGATGGGTGAGGCCCTAAAAGTTCTTGTCGGTCCCCAGGCGCAGGGTCTGTCGGCGAGCACGGTATCGCGGTTGAAACAGGTTTGGGGCGAACAGTACCGCCTCGGATGCGAGGAGCGTTTGGATGCAGATCGCTGGGTCTATGTCTGGGCCGACGGCATCTACAGCGGACTTCGGGCGGAACAAACCAAGTTGTGTGCATTGGTCGTGATCGGCGTGAATGAACGCGGAGAGAAGCGTTTCCTGGCGATCGAAGACGGTGTACGGGAATCGACACAGAGTTGGCGCGAGGTCTTGTTGAAGCTGAAGTCCCGTGGGATGAATGTTCCGAAGTTGGCCATCGGTGACGGTGCGATGGGGTTCTGGGCCGCACTGGAGGAAATCTATCCCGAGACACGTCAACAACGTTGCTGGATGCACAAAGTCATGAACGTCCTCAACTGCCTGCCCAAGTCGGTCCAGGCGAAGGCGAAACAGGCCCTGCACTCGATCTGGCAGGCCGAGACGAAGGCAGACGCCGAGAAGGCATTCGACTTGTTCATTGAAACCTATGAACCGAAGTATCCGAAAGCCACACTCTGCCTGCAGAAAGACAGAGAGGAACTGCTGGCCTTTTACGACTTTCCGGCCAAGCACTGGCAGAGCATCAGAACGACGAATCCCATTGAGTCGACCTTTGCCACCATTCGACACCGAACGAAGCGATCCAGAGGTTGCCTGACACGGGATGGCATGCTGCACATGATGTTCAAACTGGGCCAGTGCGCTGAGAACAATTGGCGACGATTACGAGGATTCGATGATCTGAGCAAGGTAATCATCGGAGTGAAATTCAACGATGGTGTCGAAGCGACACAAGTCGATCAGGCCGCCGCTTGAATCAATCTCCTAAACACCACTTTTGACAATAACTCTGAGCGAAAAGCGCTGATAAATAATACTTTACCGGTCTGACTGTGCAGCACCGTCGGCCCTACCTAAGACTTTCAGAGTCGGGAGGACCCATGAATAAACCGACAGCCGAGCCGAGCCGATATCTTGCCTATACCAGCAAGAATATCGACACGATTCCACAATTCAAGGCCCTGACTTCGGAACAGCGCACGGCTATCAGCGCGGTTTCCAGAGTGCTCCCGTTCCGGGTGAATAACTATGTCATTGACGAACTCATTAACTGGGATGACATACCCCGCGACCCGATATTCCAGCTGACCTTTCCGCAGGAAGGCATGCTTTCTGGGGAAGACTTCGACTGCATTCGAGGTCTGATCGACGAAGAAGCGCCGGAAGCGCACATCGACCAGGCTGTACATCAAATAAGGCTCGGACTCAATCCGCACCCGGCGGGCCAGATGGACATGAACGTCCCCGTCCTGAACGGAGAACCCCAGGCGGGAATGCAGCACAAGTACAGGGAAACCGTCCTCTTCTTCCCCAGTCAGGGCCAGACCTGCCACGCCTATTGTACGTACTGCTTCCGGTGGGCACAGTTCGTCGGCATGGAGGAATTCAAGTTCAGCAACAACGAGGTGACTGCGCTGGTGCGATACCTCGAACAACACTCCGAGGTTCGGGATGTGTTGATCACCGGCGGCGACCCGATGATCATGCGAACAAACATCCTTCGGAGCTACATCGAGCCACTCCTCAAGATTGAATCGCTCCGCAGCATTCGGATTGGTACGAAGGCATTGGCGTGGTGGCCGTTCCGTTTCGTGACAGACAACGATGCCGATGATCTGCTCAGGCTTTTCGAACAAGTCGTCGACTCGGGCAAGCACCTTGCCCTGATGGCTCATTACAGCCACCCGCGCGAAATGTCGACCCCTATTTCCGAACTGGCTATCCGGAGAATTCAACAAACCGGTGCGACGATCCGATCTCAAGCGCCCCTGATCCGTAACGTCAATGATTATGCGGACATATGGGCTGCGATGTGGCAAAAACACGTGGATTCGGGAATCATCCCGTACTATATGTTCGTTGAACGGGACACGGGTCCGAGGCAGTATTTCGACGTCCCGCTCTACCGCGCACTGGATATTTTCACTCGGGGAATCCGGCAGGTATCGGGACTGGGACGGACGGCACGCGGCCCGTCAATGTCGTGCGCACCCGGAAAAATCCTTGTCGACGGGGTGGCTGAGATCGACGGAGAGAAGGTCTTCGTCCTGAAGTTCCTACAGGGCAGGGATCCGAACTGGACGAACCGAATCTTTTTTGCACACTATGATGAAGCGGCATCGTGGATTGACGACCTGGCACCTGCCTTTGGCGATCGATTCTTTTTCGAGGGTTCATTACCCGCCAATAAGCGCTGGAAGAACTTTACCGTGTATTCGGGTGCGCGATCCGCAGCCGCAACGCACGGCGGGAACCGGAAGTCATTTACGTAGAGCGCTGAGCACCGCAACAAGCGAAGGGGGCGGCTCCGAAGAGCCGCCCCCTTATTCGTGCCTCAGGTTTCTTCTGTTCAGGCCGCGTATCGATCCAGCAGGGCCGCAATGCTCTGTTTCGGCTGAGCTCCGACGAGCCGTTCCTTCTCCTCTCCATCCTTGAAAAGTATCAGCGTGGGTATCGCGCGCACACTGTAACGTGCTGCCGCATCGGGATTGTCATCAACGTTCAATTTGGCGATGCTGGCACGGCCGGTAAACTCCTTGCCCAACTCTTCAAGGCTTGGAGCCAACGCGCGACAGGGTCCACACCATTCGGCCCAGAAGTCTACGAGCAAGGGTTCCGTAGACTGAAAAATACCGTCCGCCAGGTCGTTGTCGGTCAATTGCCGTAATGTTTCACTCATTTTGCTTATCTCCTTAGCGTTCTTACACTTCAAGGTATTTCTTGAATCTCCAGAACGCGTCTGATTTCACTCGAAACCGCGTCCAGGGGCTTGGTCGAACGGTATGCTCGACCCAGCAGCAAGCCGCCTTCCATCATCGTCAGTGCGATCAGGACGCGCTCCCCGGCCTGAACGGGGGTATGACCTTCGGCGACCAATCGCTCCACGAACAATACAGTCCACGTTTCGAAAGCTTTAGAGCAGGTCCTCTGCAGCGGTTCCGATGTCGCTGCCTCCAACGCAACCGTTGCAATCGGACAGCCTTCGCTGAAATCTGAGTTCACCAAGTGATCCCGGACCATTCCGACCAGTGTCACCATGGCCTCCGCCGCTGTCGAAGTCTGGCTGAAAGCTCTTCTGATTGCTTTAACCTGGGCGTCACAGGCGTATTCGAGCGCGGCTACGGCCAGTTCCTCCTTTCCGCCGGGGAAGTGGAAATAAAGTGACCCCCGTGGCGTCCCGCTTTCTTCAACGATCTGTTTGAGTCCTGTGCCGCTATAGCCCTGTTTCTGCAATAGTTCTGCAGTCTTTAAAACCATGCGATCTTTGCTGTCCGATATCTTTGGCATCAGCGGACTTCCACAACAATACATAATATACCAATCGGTCTACATACTGTCAACGGCGTTGTGGATCGAAAGGGTACCGCAGAGAAAGGGCTGGTACGCCGATTGCTGCTAGTTGGAGGCCAACACGTCCCCAATGCGGGGCAGGCCTTTAGGAATCAAGGGTTAGCAAGCGGTGTGGGCGATGTGTAAACGCCAGAACGCTGGCACAGGTGTCGTATTCTTGTCAGATTCCGAGCTGTGAGGTTACTTGAACAACCTGAAAAGGCGCTCGCTGGCTTTTGAGACCGACAATTGTACCCCCTTAACTCTATGACAAACAGCGTAATGCTGACGACGAAATTGAGCCCTAGCCCGACCGACTTCGATATCACGGAACTCGTCGAGAACCTGCCTGGAGTCGCCTACCGGTGCCGATGGAGTGGTACGTGGTTCATGGAGTTCGTGAGCAAGGGCTGCCACCGGGTGACCGGGTACGAGCCTAACGAGTTAGTCGGCGACTCCGCTCTACCCTGGCAAAAGCTTCTGCACCCGGACGACTTCTCTCAGATCGCCACTGAAATCACTCTCGCCACGACTCATCGCAAATCGTTTCAGGTGGTGTACCGCGTCTTTACCAAAGATGGCGCCGAGCGCTGGTTGATGGAAGAAGGGCGTGTTGTATCGGCACCGGACGAAGAGGGCGTTTGTTTGGAGGGGTTCATCTCGGACGTCACGGTACTAAAACAAACTGAAATGTCGCTGCGGGAAGCGAACCAGACCATCGGTCGCCTGATACGAGAGGATCCGCTGACCGGACTGGCAAACCGAAGGGCTCTCGAGGAGAACATGGTGCGCTCCATGTCGTTCTCACGCAGATGGCAACACCCGCTTTCTATCGTCATGGCGGACATCGACTATTTCAAGACCGTAAACGATCGATTCGGTCATCTCACGGGCGACCAGGTCCTGGTCTGCTTCTCCCAGTTGCTCAAATCGTCGTCCCGCGTTGAGGACATTGTGGCGCGCTTCGGAGGCGAGGAATTCATCCTGCTCTTACAAAACACCGGGCTCGAACGTGCAACGCAATTGGCCGAGAGGCTTCGAATCGACACGCAGGAAGCAATCCTGCCAATTCCGACACATATCACTGCGAGTTTCGGAGTCACCCTGATGCTGGACGAAGACACGCCCGAGAGCCTGATGACGCGCGCGGACAGGGCACTCTACGAAGCCAAGGAATCAGGCCGGAATGCTGTTCGGGCCTTCAACAGCGAACCGTCTTAGCCGATCCGAAACGCTACTTCCCCGACCGCGACAAGACCAAAAAACCGATCACACTTGCGATCAATGAAGCCCCGAAGATGCCGATTTTCGTCACGGCCTCAAGGGCCGGATCGTCGAAGGCGAGTCCTCCGATAAAGAGAGACATCGTGAATCCGATCCCGGCGAGGCAGCTGACACCATAAATGTGCTTCCACCTGACACCAGCGGGCAACTGCGCCAGGCCCAAACGAACAGCAAGAAACGCAAACAGCGTGACCCCGATCTGCTTGCCGAAGATCAGTCCCAGTACGATTCCAAGCGTCACCCGACTACCGAGAGCCGAAGCCGTATTCAAATCGAAGATGACCCCCGCGTTGGCCAAGGCGAATAACGGCAGGATCACGACGCTGACCCACGGGTGAAGAGCGGTTTGGATGCGCTGCAAAGGCGTGAGTGAGTGGTCCGTCACAACATCGAGGTCGAGAAGCGCATCCTGCCGCTTACGGTTCGCCAGCACGTGATGCTCGGGAGGACCGGCCTGCTCGAAGCGGTCGATCATTGCCCGACTGCGGGAGACAAACTTCCCGGGATCGAGACGAATGTTCGCAGGAATCAGCATGGCCATCAACACTCCAGCCACCGTAGGGTGAACACCGGAAAAGAGGAATGCTGACCAAACGCCTCCAACACCGAAAATTCCATAGACCAGGGGATTGCGGACGCCGAGGCGATTGAGAACACCCACGAAGGCGAATGCGGCCGCTCCCACTCCAAGGCTCAAATATGAAATTTCAGAGGTGTAGAAAAGAGCAATCGCAATGACCGCGCCTAAGTCGTCCACGATCGCTAGAGATGCCAGGAATATCTTCAAAGAAGCAGGAACGCGGTCTCCCAACAGATGGAGAATGCCCATTGAAAAGGCAATGTCGGTCGCCATCGGGATACCCCATCCAACCGCTTCGGGGGTCCCCGCGTTGAAAGCCGTGTAAATGAGGGCCGGCACCATCATGCCACCCGCGGCGGCGACCAGCGGCAGGGCGGCGAGACGCGGGGAGGCCAGCTCTCCAGCCAGCAACTCCCGCTTGATCTCCAGTCCGACAACAAAGAAGAAAATCGCCATCAGCCCGTCGTTGATCCAGAGCAAGAGCGATTCGCTGACCTCAAGTCCACCCAGTTGAAAGGATAAGTGCGTCTCCCACAACGCCGTATAGAGATCAGACCATGGAGAATTCGCCCAGGCCAGGGCGATCGCGGCCGATACAAACAGGAGGATGCCGGAGGACACCTCAGCCCGGATAAACATCCGAAACGGAAGCAGCAACTTCTCGATCGGTGGGTTCTCGTTGATGAGGATGCCTTTTCGCTTCATGTCGCGTTAGGACTATAATGGATTCAAAGATAGAAATTCGAACTCGGATGCATGCTCGGACCCCGTCGCCCCCTCGTTTCTCCAATACTGTGCCTCGTTCGTCCTAGACCGACAGGCGCAAGGTCCGATGAGGGGCCCAAAAAAACCCAAATCAACTACATTTTTCGCTAAAGTTTCTGCAGGAATTGTCGACGGGGCCATTGGAGGACAGCTTTGGATGGGGCCAAAAAGTGTAAGTAAATGAAACGTAAACACCGATGGCAAAGGGGTGAACTTTGGCATGCTCATTGCAACATGGAAAGACATAACGCGGTTAGAAATAGCCCGTTCGGACTCAGTCGCAATAGAGGCAAGTCCGGCCAGGGACGGTACGCGCAAACGATAGATTCAGGATGAGCTGCGGGGGCGGAGCCCACATCGAAAAGGATTTCGGAGAGCAGCAACCTTACGTGGGCGACGAAGGACACTGGGACCAAAGCCTGACGGCGAAGGGATTCGCCGCCAGGTTTTTTCGTTCAGGCGTAAATCTCTCAGTGCGCCATCACTATCGCGAAGTCACCATTCGCGCCATCGTGACCCCAGGTGCCCGTGATCGTATTCCCATCGATGGAACCTTCAATTAATAGAAATTGATCCGTTTAGCCGGACCGGCCTAAAATAACGTCTTCACGACCGTACGCAGACATACCCGGAGGTACTCAAAGATGCTTCGAAAACTGGAGTGGCTCGGTGCAGCAATGCTCATCGTTGCGATTGGTGTAGCGCCGGCTTCTGCTCAGGAAGCGGGACCCGCCGAATGGCGGGACGATCTCACAGCCATCGGGCCCGGGGACTGGAACGATGGCTTTGCCGCGCACCTGCTCGAACGAGCCGGATTCGGTGGAACTCCGGAAGAGATAGAAGTTCTGGCGCAGATGACGCCGGCTGATGCCATACGCCGGCTGGTTAACTTCGAGAACGTTGACAACAGCCACCTGCCTCGGTTCGAACACTCCGAAATTCACGATCCTGGACTGGAACCGTTCCCTCCCGGCCGGCCAGCGACGACAGCCCTGGCCAAGGAGACTGGAGAAGCACTCGGGATCAAGGTCAAACCGAGGGGAAACCGTCGCCTTCAGCCCGTCGTCAACAAGTTCTTTTACTGGCTGAGGGCCAGCGTCCTCGAAACCAACCGTGTCGCCTACTGGTGGGCAAACAGAATGGTCGCCACCAACCGCCCGGTTGAAGAAAAGATGGCGCTGTTCTGGCACGGCCACTATGCGGTCAGCGAGGGCAAGGTCCGTGACTATCGAAAGTTGCTGGGCCAACTCGAACTCTTCTACGAGCATGGAACGGGCAATTTCCGGGACTTGATGGTAGCCATGGCACAAGATCCTGGAATGCTCTCGTTCTTAGACGCCGGCGTCAACGTCAAGGGCGCACCCAACGAAAACTTCGCTCGCGAGATCATGGAACTGTTCACGATGGGTGTGGGGAACTACACGGAAACAGATATCCGTGAGGCAGCCCGGGCGTTCACGGGTTGGAACTATGTGGATCTCGACTTCGTAGTCAACGAAGACCAGCACGACAGCGGCGAAAAACGCTTTCTCGGTCGAACGGGCAACTTCGACGGCGTCGAAATTATCGACATCATCATGGACCAGCCCGTCACGGCCAACTACATCGCCGGAAAGATCTATCGCTACTTCGTCCGCGAAGAACTCTCAAGCGAACTCCAGGAACAACTGGGCACGGTGCTCAGGGAAGCCGATTACGAAATCGCGACGCTGCTGGAAACGATCTTCCTATCCCGGGACTTCTACAGTGAACCTTCGGTGGGCACTCTTATCAAGAGCCCCGTGGGGTTGGCCGTGTCCACGTACCGCAAACTGGGCTTGGCTGACACGCCGGGCGTTCCAGACTTCAACTCGGCCACCAGTGCGTTGGGTCAACGTCTCTTTCATCCCCCGACGGTAGCCGGTTGGGCCCAGGGCCGGAGTTGGGTGACGCCGGGCCTACTGCTCGAACGGGGTAATTTTGCGCGCGACGTCCTCTTCCCGGACATCAACTTCGTGCCACCGGACCGTATCAACGGTAACCCCGAAATCCGGAGTGTGGCAGACAGGATACGACAGGGAATGGACATCACTGCGGCGACGATGCCCAGCAGTGGGGAAATCATGGCGGAGTCGAATATGCTGGCGGATCGCGACGAGGACTTCAACACCCGTTACGGCAGCTTCCGCGGCTGGCAGATGGCGATTCAAAGAGTCATACCGATCTCGAGACATGCCGCCCGGATTGATCTGTCCGCTATGGTTTTAGAGGCGGGCTTAACAGACACGACAGAGGTCGTCGACTATTTCATCGAGCGTTTCATGCGCGTCGGCCCCAGTTCTGATGTAAGGAAAATACTTGTGGATTTCCTGGACTCCGAACTGGGTACGTCCGACGTCGCGGTTGCCGAAACCTATCTGGAGGATTCCCTCCGGCTGGTGCTGCACCTGATCATGAGCCAACCCGAGTACCAACTCGGTTGAGGAATTCACTTATGAAAAAACACGGTTCACCTTCGAGCAATCTTACCCGAAGGGATCTGTTGCGCGCCGGCCTGTGCGGCATCGGTGTCGGCGCGGCAGCCACGATGCGCGTACCTAGTTTGTTTGGGCGCGCGGCGCGGTCGATCGCCTCACAGGCGAGGGACGACGGGCGGATACTCGTAGTGCTGGAGTTATCTGGCGGAAATGACGGACTCAACACCGTGATTCCTTATGGTGACGACGCTTATTACCGGCATCGGCCCACGATCGGTATCCCCGCGGCCGATATCCGCCAGATCGACGACCACTTCGGCTTCAACCGTGGCATGACCGGCTTCGAGCGCCTTTACAAGGACGGGAAGATGGCCATCGTTCACGGATGCGGGTACGAGAACCCTTCGTTCTCACACTTCACCTCGATGGCCTACTGGCACACTGCCGCGCCCAATAGTGGGTCTGAATATGGGTGGGTCGGCCAGCTTGCCGATACGATGGAGCCAAGCGCGCCTCCGAATTTCCTGATCAACATCGACTCCCGCCAATCGCTGGCCGTTCGCAGCCGCACCCACGTACCGGTCGTGTTCGACGATCCGAATAAGTTTGCGCGCGAGGGCTTCTATCAGGAGGAGGAAGTTTTCTCCCGTGTCGCACACAACGGTCAGGTCAGCAACCCGTCACGGGCATTCCTGTTGGACATCGCCCGAAGCGCGCGTGACGCGTCCGCCCTCGTCCAGGAAGCCTGGAGCAACTATAGCTCGCCGGTGGACTACGGCATCACGGGGCTCGACCTGCCCAAAGTCGTATCTTTAATCGACGCCGGCATGCCGACACGCCTGTATTACACCGCGTACCGAAACAACGCGTTCGACACGCATGTGTTCCAGAACGACCTGCACCAGCGTTTGCTGACGTACGCGTCCGATGCCGTTTCCGCGTTCATCGAAGACCTGGAACGCATCGGCCGCGCCGATGACGTCACCGTGATGGTCTTCTCAGAATTCGGCCGCCGCGTACCTGAAAACGTAAGCCTGGGCACCGATCACGGAGCTGCAAATCTCATGTTCGTCGCGGGCAACAACGTAAGGGGTGGCCATTACGGAGAAGTGCCGAGCCTGACCAATCTGGACGCAGGCGACAACCTCGTCTACACCACCGACTTCCGCCGTGTCTACGCGACAATGATCGAAGGTTGGTTGGGGCATCCCGATGCAGGGGAGATCCTAAACGGCAGCTTTGAGCCGTTCGACATGTTCGTCTGACCCCGGAGGCCCAGAGGAAAGGCCACCAAACCTTGTGCCTCCGCAACGCCCGACAACAGCCTCCTGCCAATCAGGAACGATAGTTTCCTATCCAGTCTGATAGCTTTAACACGCTTTTCGCCCGACCCGGTTTCCCCGCCTGCTGCCCTCTTCTAATCTCCTATCCCGTTTATACACAGTCGGTTTCCTCCTGAATCAGACTGCCGTCCCCACCGGTCCCAACGCTTGGCACTCGATCTGCCTTTACTGAACCAGAACCGACGCTCAAAGCGCCGGATTCAAAAAAGAACGAGGCCGCCGACAGGCATCCAAACCCGGGCGGCCTCGGAGATCTGAGAACTTCAACACAGGAGACAACACAGATGAAGCGAAAGACCATTTTTTCGATATTGACCTTAGGAGTGATCGTCCTGTTCGGATCCACTGACGTTCGGGCACAAATACCGGACGTCACGCGGATCAATGTCCCCTTCGCCTTCACCGTTGGAGATCAGCTGCTGCCGCACGGCGACTATCTCATCCACAGGCTGAATCCTCTGGCCCCCAACGTCGTCCGGATCATGAGGAAGGACGGTGAGGTTGAGGCAAGCATTCACGTCACGATGCTGGTTTATGAAAACCAGCATCCGGGGCCTGGCAGGCTCGTTTTCAACAAATATGGGAACGACCTCTTCCTGTCCCAACTCTGGCTGACCGGTTCCACGACCGGCCGCGAATTCCGAGTCTCGGATGCCGAGCTTGAGGTCGCGGCAAACACGCCTCGTGTCCGAACCGAAATCGCTCTGGGACAGTAATTCACACACCCGTCCATGCCGTGACGAGGACGGGAGGGGTTCGGAGGGCTAGAACGGCTCCGAACCCCGCCACGTTGCCGAGAAACAAATCGTTCGATGAACAGCGACAAACAAAATTGATGGGTTGTAAAGGAGCGTTACAAAATGATTGGAACAGCTGAGTCCGTTATCCCATCCGGCTACGACATCACCCCGATGAATGGGATAACGGACGTTCAGACAAAGCAACTCAAGCGGACGCTCGATGGTGATCACTCGTTGGTGACTGATCCGAAGCGCGCGAAATTCTACGAGGTGAGATCTCCCGACGACTGGTTCTACATTCACGTGCGTGAATCGAAGGTTTACCTCGTCTGGCATGCGCAACGGAACAGGAGCAACACCGGTATGGCGGCAGGAGCCTGAATTCGGACAAACCGGCCGACACGGTAGCAAGGCAAATCCCGGCGGGGGGAGTTATTAATTGCTAAGACAAATACAGATATTCTGTTAGTCGGCGGGTCGACCGATCGCCGGGCACTGTACCTCGGAACAGCCTTTCTTCTCTCAGCTTCGGGGTTCGCGGAAGGTCTGATCCTCGTACCTCCAGCCAACATACCCTTACTCTCTTCCCTGGTCGACGCTTTCTATTCGATTCGCCTTTTCTCGATCGTCCCAATCTATCTGTGGCTCTTCGTAGCGGACTTCCCAAGGACGATCGATGAAGGCCGGGCAAGCAAGCTGGTTCGATCGGGATATCTGTCGTCGCTCTACATCGGGACCGGTCTCTGCGTTGCCAATATCGTTTTAGGTCCCGATCTCCAAATGTGGGGCTTCAACGTCGGCTCGAGCTTGGGGGACTGTTCGCGTACGGCACTGAGGGTACTCTGTATTGGACGCTGGTCTATGCTCTAAGCCTGCCTGCTGTTCCCGTAATCCTCTGGAGAAGCCGCACTGCACCACTGTCTGAGCGACGCCGTGTATCTATCTTTGCCTCGGCACTCGCCCTCGGTGCGGGACCCTTACTGCTATGGCCTTTCCTTCTCTACACAATACCTGGTCTGACCGAATTTATCGCCGATCCATCGCGTCAGCTGTGGCAATTCGTAATCTCCTATCCACTGCTGGCACTAACGCCACTGGCAAGCACATATGCGGTTCTTGTTTATCGTGTTCTCGAGGTCCGACTCATCATCCGTGCTGCCATCCAGTACGCGCTGGCACGTTATACGGTCTTGGCTGCTACCGGCCTGCCCATCGTGGTGCTCTTCGCATTTCTCTATCAGAATCGAGAGCAAACTCTGGTGTCGTTACTCACAGGCACACGCCCCGCGATGCTTTTGGGTGGAACTGGACTTGGAATCCTCACGTATCAGGTTCGAGGTCGGGTTATCACCACCATTGACCGCCGCTTCTTTCGCGAACAGTATGACACGAATCAGATCTTGGCAAGATTGGTCGAACAGATCCGAACCACTTCAGCAAGTTATGAACTCACTTCCATTCTGGGGGACGAGCTCGACCGCGCCCTGCATCTACAGACGTTAGGAACCTTTGTATTGGATCTCGAAAGGGCCGTTCTGAGGTCAGCTGACGGTCGATCTCGCCCCCTCGGACTGACCTCAGATTTGGCAGGAATACTCGAAGCCGAAACAGAATCTTTGGATGTGGACCCTGGAGATCCGAGGGCGGCTTTTCGCGAGATGGGAACTGAAGATCAGGAATGGATCGTCGATCACAGTTTTGTTCTGTTGGTTCCGTTGATCGGTTCCACTGGGAGACTCGTCGGCCTGATGGCACTAGGAGAAAAAAGAGCGAGTTGCCTTTTTCTGCAGAGGATCGATTCTTGTGATCCGCAGTCGCCAGTTCTTCGGCATTAGCGGTCGAAACGCGTGTCATCAGTGAAACTCCTGCGTTGATGCCCCCTCTGGGAGCGGGTGCCGACACAACCGCCGATAACGCGACCCTGTGTCCCGCATGTGTTCGAATTGAAACGACTGAAACGCTCGCATGCCCGAAATGCGGTGGAAAGATGCACGATGCCTCTGTGCCCTATCAGCCCGTGGCAGAAGTGGCATATTTTGAGCCGGAATTCACAGGAGTGTTCCGGGAAGGATCGGCTGCGAAATCGTTTCGGGAGCGGTGACGATCGAAAGAGAGCGTTGCATAGTGGCTCCAGAGCAGTATCAGGGTGAACAAGGCAGTGACATGCTGGCCCTGAAGGCCTCGCGGTGTGCCATTCCCGAAATTGTTCCGAAGAATCAGACTCAGATTCAACGCAGCGTACTGAATCAGAACACGCTTGAGAATGTTGTCGCGATGTCGCAGGTGAACCCGACGCATTGCGCCAGTTTCCAGCGTGTGCGCAAACGGTTGTTCCAACATCAGTCCCCGCTGTCGGAGTAACCGCTTGCCCCGCTCACCCCGGATCCGCCGCCGGTTCGCATAGACGGCCTTTTGTTCGTCGGGCTTGCCTTTCCAGTTGCGCCGGCCCCGGTCCGGCTCCGAGATGTAGCTGCGCATATTGAGGTCCCTGAAACCGGTCAGCGTATCGTTACTGTGATATCCCTTATCGGCCACGATTTCGGAGAGGCAATCATCCCGCAACTTCGATTCAGGATCGGCCGCCAGTGTCTCCATCTGACGAGCCGCTTCGATCATCGTCTCTTTGATCGTCGTCGTGTCGCCCTGGTCGGTGCCCTGCACGGTGACTGCCAGGATGGCCCCGGTCTTCATGTCGGCGGCATGTGCGACCTTGTGCGCCAGATCAGTCCGGCCGTCCTTCATCTTCGTGATTCGCGCGTCCGGGTCGTGGGGATGTTCCCACTCTTTGTTCGATCCCTTCTTCGTGCGCTTTCGGTCCAGCCGGGCCCGCTCGGCCTGGGTCGGAGTCTCAATGCCCGACGCCTGCGCCAGCCGTGTCAGGAACTCGTTGTAGGCTTCTCCGGTATCCCGTCTCACGATCGTTCGCATCGCCGCATTCGCCTCCAGCGTCGATGCATCCACGCCCACCGTCTTCCCATCGATCAGGCCCTCACTGGCCAACACGCCCAACATCCACGAAAAAACCTTTCCATGCGTTTCCAGATCGATCAGCCGTCGGGTTCGCGACACCGTCGAATGATCCGCCACCGCGTCGCTCAGTCCCAATCCCAGAAATTCCCGCAAGCTCAGAGAATCGGCACACCGCCATGCGATTCCCCGCTCCGAATCGATCCCTTCAAAGTAGCCGACCAGCAGCATCCGAAAATACCTGCCCGGTGCCAGGCTCGGCCGACCCATCACTGCGGCGTAGAACTTCTCGCAGGCATCCTCGACGAACCGGTCGAAATTCGTCTCATTCAGGATTCGGTTCACCCGTTCATAGAACACGTGGCCCGCGGTTCGCGGCAACTCCGCCGTCGCCACCCACAACGTCTCCTGTCGGTCCTTTCTTCGTCCCATTCCCATAGCGCGGTCTCCTTACCTCAATGTTCCTCGCGATATGGTCGCATCCGGTCCTTCTTCTAAATACTATGAAACCGACTTTCACCACGGGCTGCTAGTACTACTGTGTTACAAAATGACGAGCTTGTGTTAGCATTGGCACATGAGCGCCAAAACGAAGGCGCCAGGCACTCAGGAAGAACGTTTTGCGGCCTATATGGAACGCCTGGCGTCGGCCGCCGGACACGCCGACCGTCATGAACCGCTGAAGTGGTACTGCAAGGGATTGCTGCTGCCAATCAAGCGCAAGAGCGTGGAGCCGATGGCGGCGCGATTGGCTCCGGATAATGTGCGCCAAATGCATCAGTCGCTGCATCACCTGGTGGCGGATGCCCCCTGGGAGGATGCGGCCATATTGCGACAAGTCCGGGAGTCGACGTTGCCGGGGATGGAAGCGCACGGTCCGATTGAATCGTGGATTGTCGACGACACCGGATTCGTGAAGAAGGGGACCCACTCGGTAGGTGTGGCCCGGCAATACTGTGGACAGGTCGGCAAGCAGGAGAACTGCCGGGTGGCGGTCAGTCTGTCGGTAGCGACGGCGAAATCGAGTCTGCCCGTGGCATGGCGGCTGTACCTGCCGAAGCTTTGGGCGAACGATGCCGAACGCCGCAAGAAGACCGGTGTCCCCGACGCGGTTGGATTCCAGACCAAAATTGCGATTGCTCTGGACCAAATCCGACAGGCGATTGCGGACGGTGTGGGGACGGCTCCCGTGTTGGCCGATGCCGCCTACGGCAACGACAGTAAGTTTCGCGCGACGATTACCGCACTGGGGCTGCCTTATGTGGTTGGCATCCAATCCTCGACCTCGGTCTGGGAGCCCGGTCGGCAACCCCTGCCCAAGAAGTCGTGGACCGGCCAGGGGCGCCCGCCGACGCTGTTGAGGCGTCACAAGAAGCATCGTCCTGTTTCGGTCAAACAACTGGCTCTCTCCTTGCCTCGACAAAAATGGAAGAACGTGTCCTGGCGCGAAGGCACGGCCGACACGTTGCGCTCCCGCTTCGCCGCAATCCGGATTCGCACGGCTCATCGCGATCATGAGCGCCACGAGCCCCATCCGGAAGAATGGTTGTTGATCGAATGGCCCAAGACCGAATCCGAACCGGTTCAATACTGGCTCTCCAGTCTCGGGACCAATACCTCTCTTTCAAATCTGGTCTATCGGGCCAAGCATCGCTGGATCATCGAACGCGACTATCAGGAACTCAAGCAGGAACTCGGACTGGGCCATTACGAAGGTCGCGGCTGGCGTGGATTTCACCACCATGGCGCTTTATGCATCGCAGCTTATGGGTTCCTGGTCGCTGAGCGGAACCGTTTTTCCCCCTCTGCATTTGTCACGCATGTTGGACTATCCGTCCCCCAACTCCCCAGACACTTCAAACCCCGCGGAGCCCCGGATCCGGCCCGAGCGACATAATCCGTGCTCGATCGCCTCACTTCGCATTCGCATCGCACGATTCCTCATCCAGCAGCTCCCGTGCTGTCCGCTCTGTGGGCCGCTTCGTTTGTAACACAGTAGTACTAGAGCCGCGGTGGGGGAACCTGGTTCCGCCGCACGCGGGACTGGTGAAATTGTTCGCTGCCAACGATGCCCACTACGAACACGTGCTCGACGAAATGCGATCGCTCACGCCGCACTTTGAGCGGATCGCCAAGACGTTCACCGCCGAGACCGCTCCAGAGCCGGGATGGGTCGGCGGACCGATCAACGCCATCGATACGGCGCTCCTGTACTACTTCGTCAGCTCGTACAAGCCGAAGACGTATCTCGAGATCGGATCCGGAGTGACGACTTGCTTCACCCGACGTGCGGTGCAGGACCATGCCCTGTCGACGAAGATCATATCGATCGACCCCCAACCCCGATCCGAAATCGACTCCATTTGCGACGAGGTTGTGCGAGTGGCGTTCGAGGAGGCCGACCTGTCAATCTTCGACTCGCTAGAGCCGGGGGATATCGTGTTTATGGACGGCAGTCACCGATGCTTCATGAATTCCGACGTCACCGTGTTCATGCTGGACGTGGTTCCCAAACTGAATAAAGGTGTCATCGTCCACATCCACGACATCCTTTTGCCACTCGACTACCCATCGTTTTTCACGGACTGGTACTGGAGCGAGCAGTACGTCGTAGCCGCCTATCTCCTGGGCGCACGTGAACGGATCGAGATGGTGATGCCCTCGGCCTATGTGTCTCAGACCGAACAATTCCAGGAGACCTTGGCCCGACCGTTCGTCGACCTCGGAGGGGCGAACGAACAGTGGCGCTACGGTGGGTCGCTGTGGTTCACGCACCGCTAGGAGTCTGTTTCTCATAACAGTGAAGCGGGTGATGTGAGTCTCGTGACAGGTCTGACACTCTCCACTTAGGATGGCGAGAACGCGGGCGAATCTATCCGTCCCCAAAACGGACGAAGCGGAAAAGCGGTATAAGCAGGGTCTGACGACTATGGCAGCGTTGTCAATGTTGTCGTATGGGTGTTATGTCAACCCGCGCGTGGCCACACGCGGCGGCTCGGAAAGGCCGTAACCGTCTCATCGGGGCTGGGCACATGACGCCCAGCCCCTCTCCGTCCTATGACTGCAGCACTGCGACCGAAGCATCGATATTGACCGGTTGGAGGATGGTATTGCGAACGGGCGAGTACTCGAACAAGTCTTGCAGATCCTCTGCATCAGCGTCCGCTTTGACTTTGAAACTGGCTCGAATGTTTTGATAACCCGGACGGACCGTTTCATTCAGGCCCAGGAATCCCTGCAGATCAAGGTCTCCTTCAAAACGGGACTCAACGGACTCTATCGTGATTCCGCGAGCCGCAGCGTGGTAGACCAGGGTCGTCGTCATACAGGCAGCCAGCGCATGTAGAAGATACTCCACCGGATTGGCACCTCGATCGGTGCCCAGGAGTACATCCGGCTCGTCAGCATCCAGAACAAATGATGCCGTCCTGGAAACATCCTCAGCACCGACTCCGTAGAAGCCCTTGATTGCGGATCGGTTATGACCTCCAGTGAGCCACTGGTTGCTGGCACGGAACTTGAAACTCGCTAATTCCGGTTGCGCCTTGACAGCATCGACTGTTTCTCCGAGGCGTGTCACGTCAACTCCGTTGATTACAGTCTGCTTCGTTATCGCTTTACTCATGATTGTTTCCTCTTTCAGTTAATAAGACAGACCTGTCTGTCTCTATTTGAGACTAAAAAAATGTCTTACTCTAGTGAATCAGCCGCCTCACAGCTTCGACTCCCTGTTTGATCGGCCAAATGTCGTGGCTGATTTCGGCGAGCGCGATCGCGCCAGTAAGAACGACCATGTAGTCGTCGGCCAAAGTTTGAGCGTGCAGATGGCCATAGCGCTTCGGCTTGGATTTGATCAGTTCGCCGGCGAGTTCCTTCACTCTGGTTCGGAGCCTGGCGTAATGGAGCTCGCCCTCTTTCCTCAGTGGGCTACCAGCATCAGGAACCTCGGGTACCATGTTCAGAAACCCACAACCCTTCATTCCATTACCTATAATCCACGGTTCGAGCGACTCGATGACAGCAAGAAACCGATCAACGGGCCGCGCCTTTGTACTGATGTAATCTTCGATTTCGGCTAATTCCTTGCCGTTCCGATTCTTCAGGTATGCCAGACATAAATCATCCTTCGTCGAGAAGTGGCTATAAAAAGTCGCCTTGGCCACCCCCGCTTTTTCTATGACTTCATTTATTCCCGTCGCCCGATAACCCTGCTGGTAGAACAAATCTGAGGCCGTAAACAGAATTCGGTCGTATGCGGAACCTGTCGGTTTGATTTTCTTTTGACTCACAGGCAACATCCTACATAACACAGACCGGTCTGTCTACTTCTTTATACTCTTTTTTCGCTTGCAAAGAAACTGGGGTTCGAAGGAATTCCAGCTCGTCACGCATGGACGAGGTAAGACGGGCTGGGGAAAACGTGCTAGCCCGCGGGAAATCCCTTGTCCCGCAAGAGTGCCGCTATGTTCGCATCCCTGCCGCGAAACGTTCTATAGGCTTCGGCCGGGTCCACGGAGTTCTGCGGCGCAAACAGATTGTCTACGAGCTTGCGGGCCAGGTCCTTGTCATAGAAACCGCCCGGGGCTTCGGCGAATGCTTCTGCGGCGTCCGCGGTCAGGACATCCGCCCACATGTATCCGTAATACCCGGCCGAGTAGCCCTCGCTGGAGAAGGCATGACCAAACTGCGTACTGCGGTGGCGCATGACAAGTTCTTCAGGCATGTTCAACTCTGTCAGGACCTCGCGTTCGAAGTCCCCCGGATCGATGCCGGTCGGATCGACCGTGTGGTATCGCATGTCCACCAGCGCACAAGCCAGATATTCGGTCGTCGCAAATCCCTGGTTGAAGGTGGCTGCCTTGCGAATCTTGGCCACGAGTTCTTTCGGGATCGGTGCACCGGTTTCATGATGCAAGAGAAAATTGTCGGTGACCTCCTCGCTCAGAAGCCAGCGTTCCATTAGCTGCGACTGAAACTCGATGTAATCACGGAGGGCGCCGTTCAATGTCGGATAATCGACTCGAGAGGAAAAGTAGTGCAGCGCGTGCCCGAACTCGTGGAACAGTGTCCGGGCGTCGTCCCAGGAAATCAGGACGGGCTCGCCCGGGGGCCCCTTGATGAAGTTGGAATTGTTCGATCCGAGAACCGTCCGTTCCCCTTCGAAATCTTCGTGGTGGCGATACGTGGTGGCCCAGGCGCCGGACTGCTTGCCGGGGCGAGAATAAGGATCCAGATACCACAGGCCGATGTGACTTCCCGTATCCTTGTCGGCGACTTCCCAAACGCGAACCTCATCGTGGAAGACAGGCACCGATCCTTTGGGAACGGCTGAAAAGTTGTAGTTGAACAGCTCTCCCGCAACGAAGAACATCGCCTCCCGCAGCTTGTCCAGTTGCAGGTAGTGCCGTACCTGATCTGAATCCAGGGCATAGCGGGATTCGCGCACTTTTTCGGCGTAGTAGCGGTAGTCCCACGGTGCGATCCTGATACCGGCATCCTCGGAATCCGCCAGCGCCTGCATGTCGGCCACTTCCTCGGAAACACGGGCAAGCGCTGCAGGCCATACGGCTTCCATCAATTCGACGGCGCGATCCGGTGTTTGGGCCATTCGGTTTTCCAAACGCCACGTCGCGTAGTTCGGAAAACCGACGAGTCCCACACGCTCGTGTCGCAGTTCGAGAATTTCGGCAATGATCGCATTGTTGTCGTGCGCGTCACCGTTGTTGCCGCGGTCGTAGTACGTACGCCACACCTTTTCACGCAGATCGCGCTCAGCAGAATAGATCAGGAACGGTTCCATTGAGGACCGCGTGTTAGTGACGGCGTACTCCCCGTCGTGCCCGCGCTCTGTCGCTGCAGCAGCCGCGGCTTCGACGAACGAGCGGGGTAAACCGGCGAGTTGTTCCTTGGCCAGGTAGTGGACGTAGCCTTCCTCGTCCGCCAGGACATTGTTCGAGAAGCGTGCGTGGAGTGACGCGAGGCGCTGATTAATGGCGGAGTAGCGCTTTCTGGCATCGCCCTGGAGTGTCGCTCCGTTTCGCGCGAAGTTATCGTAGATCAGCCAGACGAGCCGTTGGTGTCGGGCACTCAAACCGACCCTCTCGTTTCCTTCGTAGACGGCTTTGACGCGGGCGACCAGCTTCTCGTTTTGTATGATTCTGGATTTGAATTCCGCGAGTCGAGGGGCCATCTCCTGTTCGATCTCCCGGAACTCGGGCGTCGACAAGTTCGCGCTCCAGACTCCAAAGAACGGGAACACTCTATCCAGCAACCGTCCCGACGATTCTATGGCGACGATGGTGTTTTCGAATGTCGGCGGGTCGGGGTTAGTCGCGATCGATTCCATCTCGTCCAGACTCGCCGCCATCCCAGCCTCAAGGGCTGGCTTCAGGTCTTCGAGGTCCATACGATGAAACGGCGGTACGCCGCTGTATGGGCCTGTCCATTCCTGGAGAAGTGCATTCGATTCAGCGTTACTCATTGGCTCCGATTATACGGCCAGGCGATCCGCGTCACGACTCCAGGTTCTTCTGAATGTAGTGGGTGGTCTCGTGGAACTCTGACGACATAGGTCCCGGCAATCGTGTCGTGCCACGACTGCCGTTCGGGATCTGTCAGGTCGTGGCGAATAAGCAGTATAAGCAGGGTCTGACGACTATGGCAGCGCTGTCAATGTCGTCGTATGGGTGTTATGTCAAACCGCGCGCGGCCACAGGCTGTCGGCCCTGGTGAAGTAGCTCGGCCTTTTGGAAACTTGCCCGATTCCCCACCGAGTCGCCATGCCAAGCGGCAAATTATTGCTGCCGTGGATGCTCGCTTGAGAAACGACTTGTTCGCATCCTCAAGATGATCCGATCGGGCCCGGACGCAACTGTTAAGTTGCGAACTTCCAACTCGTGAGACGCGCAGCCAACCTGGAGCTCAGTCGAGTTCCTTGGGAAGGGGTGTCGGATTCCTGGGGTCCGGTGGGTTCGTGACCGACTTGATGCAGGTCAGCGCCCAGCCGTGGATGACGTTATTGCTTCCGATGTAACCGCCGTCTGAATAAAGCCAGGAATTACCATCGCGGTCAGTGAGAACACCGCCGGCCTGTTCCAGGATAAGTCCCGGGGCCGCGACGTCCCAGATTGTGAGATCGAGGTGCCAGTAGAGGTGGGTTCGTCCCGCCGCTACGTAGCAGATGCCCAGAGCCGGTGATCCCATCAGGTTGCAGTCTATGACCTGGTTTTCCATCATTCCCAGGATCAATTTGGTTTGTGCGCGAAGCTCACCGCTGCCGGCCCAGTCCGCCCCGATCATCGCGTTGTTCCAGGCTTCCTGACCCTCCAGTATTTGCCGCACAACGATGATTTCGTTATTGAGCCGAGCCGGCGTCTTCGGAGTTGCCTCGAACATTTCGTCCCGGCACGGGTCATAGACGACACCGACGAGGATATCGCCCCCCGCACGCAGAGCTATGGTGATCCCGAAGTGCGGGACGCCGTGTGCGAAGTTCAGGCTGCCTGAGGCGGAATCCACAATCCAGAGTTCAGGCTTGTCGACCGGTACCGCGGCATCTTCGGGGCCTAGTTTCGCCAGAATCCCGGCATCGGGGAATTCAGCCGAGAGTGTGGCGACAATCGCCTCCTGAGCTTCTAGTGATGCTTCTGTTTCGACGTCGCGGCGCTGGGTCCATTTCAAATATCCCGGATCCGAAAGGCGAGCCCGTGCAATTTTGCCGCCCTCGCGCGCTGCACGCTTGGCCACCTCGAGCGCGTGGTTGATGTCTGAGAGTTCCATAGCTTGAGGGGACTGGCTTGAGGGGACGGACACTTCATAATTCGAATGCCTGAGTCATACGGATCCCGGATTATGAAGTGTCCGTCCCCTGCAGTGACTATTGTTCGTTGTACAGATCGGGAGTCGGATCGTCAGAGTACGGATTGTTGGAGGTTTGATACAGCTCTTTCAATCCTGTTTCGGGATCGCAGTCCCAGGCGTTGATGGGTTCCTGGTCCGTCTTCTCCAGCATTCCGGTGAAGACGAACGGTGCCGTCAAAAAGAGTGGATCTTCCACCGTGATCTCCAGTTCCATTGTGTCGATTCCGGTCAGTGTGTATCGCTCGGTATATCGTGCCATGTGGGATCGTGCAATGTGCGACTGGTCGTCGTAGCCGTCGGGATCCCAGGTGAAGTTGGTGGTTTCCACTACTAAGGTATCGCCGTCCATCCAGCCTAAGGAGTGCCCGTGAGAAAAGGACTCGGTGGCCGGCGGGTGCTTCCGTCCGTCTGTCCAGACCCAGCGCCACCAGTTGGATTGTTCGTAGTGCATGACAAGAGCGTCTGGTCGAGTGGAGAAAGTTCTCAAATAGCCCTCGGTCAGGACAGTGCCAAGACTTGCCGCGCCGCAGGTCCACTTCGGTGAAAGCGCTTCGTCGCCTCCGGAAAATTCCAGCCAGGCGCGTCCGCGTCCGTTCAGCAGCGCTTCCAATTCGTCGGTCGGCCATTGACAGATGGGACGACCTGCCTGTCCCTGTCCCCCTCCGAAGACGAGGGGATCGCCGTAGGAATCTGTACGGGTCCCGCAACTCTGTCTCGGAGTCCGCCAGTCCCAGGTGCCGACGAACGAAAAAGGAATCTCCGAGATTGTCGGGATACGGTCCAGATCAAAGACTTGGGCCGATGTATCCCTTGGGCTGGCTGCAATGATCAGGGCCAGCAGGGCGGCGGACATGGCTGTGCGCCATAGGCGTGATGGAGCCTGTGTTTCAACTATAGAGGCCATGGTCGTTCTCCATTGTTCCGAGCTTTGAGACGTTATCTGCTTGGGTTCGTGGGGATGGCAAATCCTTGCGTGCTGTATACCCCTTGCTCTGGTACCTGTCAAGCGAGCGACGTTCTTCCGTAGTGGGTCTGATTGGTCAGCTCTAAACGGGACTTCGAAGCAGGCGGCGCCCCTGATCTCAAGACTGCAATCACGGTTTCGTAGAGTGTGATCAACGTCGATCTTGACAGGTGTTCAAATTAGAGGTACCAATGGCCCTGCAATCTTCGCCCCTGACGATGGGAGATAGAACATTGAAATTTATTAGCTCTGGTTTTCTGGCTGGTACGGTTCTCGCTCTTGTCCTGACCATGCCTGTCGAGGCGCACCACTCGTTCACGAATTTCTGGCAGATGGACCGAACGGTCATGATCACCGGAGTTGTCAAATCGCTCAAGCTGGTCAACCCCCACCCGGAAATGGTGGTCGAAGTGACCACTGAAAGCGGTGCGGTCGAGACATGGACCATTACCGGGCGAGCCACGGGTACCGGAATACTGCGGGCAGGCTGGAATGTCGATACTGTGCCTGTGGGCGTAACCGTGACCGTTGATGGGAACCCGTCTCGGAGAGAGGGCGCGCGAGCTCTGGCTGCCGGAAGAATCATTTTTGAAGATGGCAACGAGGTTTGGTTCGGGGGAGGCGGAGGTATCCCTGCAGGATAGCCGCAAAGAATTTAAGAGTTATGAGTGACACGTTGAAGATTCCTGCCCCAACTCTCGTTATTAACTCGTAAATCTAAACCGTCGAAATCGGCCGTCCAAATAGCCGATGGTTACCTGCCTTCTGAAGTCGGGAACTCCCTAAAACAGCCGTGGTGAAAGTCGCTGAAAGCTGTCGGAGCGGTCTATGACCGCCCCTACATTCTGGATTCGACTTTAAGCGCGGGCCCCTAAGCGCTCTTGGCCTGAGCCTGGGCCGAATAGACCTTCGTTTCTGGAAAGTAATCGGCCCACGGGAACCAGAAAAGTTTGTTGAAATGCGGGATGGCCCTCAACCAGCATCCTTCGTAGGCGCCCGATACACAGCGGCCGTGGGGCGAGAACCTTGAACCTGTTTCCTCGTCTACGAAGCCTTCACCATTATCGGCGTTCTTGAACGTCAGAGTCGTGCCGTCCAAATCGCGATCGAAGACCTGGATGTAGTCTCCATCGAAAGCCGAGGCGATGAGTACCGCTGTTCCCCCAATGGTGTCGTTGATGATCTGGCGGTGTTCGAACACAGGTACCGGATAAGCCTTGGAGGCCTCGCCCACCCGCACGCCGATCACCAGCGACTTCAACCCCAGGCGTGCGTCATGGGGGCGTTGCAGGGGATACAGCAACTTGGGACTTGCCGGATTGATCATCTCCCCGCGCGACAGGGCCTTGAGAAAGAAAGCATCCCGCCATGTAAATGGACGGATGCCGACCCTGGACTCGGGGTAAAGTGCCTGCCAGGAACTCAAACTTGTCGCCACGGTCGGAAGTGCAACCGGGGCCAGTGCGTCGTCGGGTGACCGGCTCTGGATCTGGCTGATCGTACAGTCGTTTTTGCTGTCATAGATCACCAGGTTGTTGGCGAGTGCGGCCGCGACCGAAAACTCAGGTTGATGGAACTTTCCCTCGGCAGCGTATGCCATGGAACTGTGCGAGAGGATGCAATGCGTCATCACGAATGGGGTGTCCCCGTCGGGTTGATGCAAGATGTGTGGACGCCGCGCCAGGCGAGTAATGATCGCGAACGGTTGTCCCCCGCCGTCGGTCACGCCGATGATCTCCTCGTCAGGGCCGAATTTCTGAATGGCCGCATCCATGGAGATGAATACTGGCTTTTTAATCGGTTTGAACATCAGGCTGGTATGCATCACGAAGCCGAAGCCGAGTATTCCCAGGTAGGCCGCTGTGGCAAACATTGTCAGAGTCGAAAATCCGTCTACCGAGGAGGCTTGACGGACTCCAAGAGTCAGAACAACAGCCGAACCGATGAGAATCTCACCAATTCGGCCATAGATAAAGCGGGCACCGCCCGAGCCTGCCGCCAGGTCATTGGTCAACGCGAGCACGCCCAGGGAACCGGGCATCACAGCCAGTGCGCACAGTGCCGTGGCTGCAATGAATAACCACTCTGCCAACGTCATTGATATCCTCCGCTCGAATTCACAGATGATAAAGAGGCGCGTCAACTGAGGTCAATCGATCTCTCGCTGTGAACCCGCTAAGTCTACCCGACGATAAACGAAATCTCTGTCGGTGCAGTCGACGATAGTCTCAACGGGTGGAAAATGGTTTCTGGAAATCGACAACTCCGGGTTAAACGAAGAACGTAATCGAGGAGAGTAGTGTCAGCACGATGATCATTGTTTCGAAAACGCGTTGTGGGATGCGATGGACGATCCAGACGCCGAGTACATTGCCCACAAGAATGATGGGCACCATCATAAAATCGAAGACGAATCCTTCACGGCTGTACAGATCGTGCCAGACGTAGATCGGCACTTTGGCCAGGTTCACCACGAGGAAGAACCACGCCGCTGTCGCTACGAATTTTTCTTTTTTGAAGCCCCGGCTCAGCAGGTACATGTTCATTACCGGACCGGCGTAGTTTGCGATCGTGGTAGCGAAGCCCGCGGTGATTCCAAAGAAAGATTGGTGGCCGACGGCTTGAACCTTTTTACTGCGCCTGAACAGGATCAGAACCACCATCAGCAGAACGATGCATCCAATAATCGGTCTCACGACGTTTTCAGGAAGAACCAGCGCGGCGGCGCCGCCGGCCATGCCGATTGCGACCCACGGTATGAGCGAGATCAGCTTTCCAACATCGGCTTTCCGGTGCCAGTAAGCGACCGCGTAGATGTCGCCTACTGAGAGCATCGTCACCGTCCATGCCGCTGAGATGCGTGCATCACCCACGGTCAGGACCATCAGGGGCACGATCAGGGGGCCTGCAACGGGAAAGCCGCTCTTGGCCAGACCGACCATGAGGGCGGCGGTGCCGCCCAGCAACCATTGCCAAAGTTCGAAATCAGGCAACTACTTAATTTCCACCACGTCCGCCGGTAAAAGGGCTGAGGAACGATTGGTAAGGATTTGCATTGTTACAGTAACTTCAGAAAACATCGCTGATCCCGGATACCGTCGAATGATAGATCGAAAGTGAGGCGACAACTCTTTGAGGCATCGCTACCAGCGGGCTCGCCATTTCGCCCGTCTCATTCTCGCATGTGCGTCCGGTCATGCCCAGAACAGCGGCGAGGGGTCCGGAGCTGTCGAAGTTCGACGCTTCCAGGCGGCGATTCCGCGCTTCGCGACGTTGGCGCTCCAGGTCAGCTTCTGACGATTCGTGAGAGTTGCCGCCGGCAGAGAAACAGCCCCGATGGTATTCGCGATCGGGGCTTTCAGTTACGCAGAAGCGACAAAAGAGAACGTGTATCCACGTTCCTGTGCGCGATTGACCGCGACGATGCCTGCCGGGACGAGATGGGAGTTATCGACGAGGTTCTGCGTAAACTCCTCGAAAATACTGTCGGCATCGCCTCCCATCGCCCGGGCCACTCTCCCCGCAGCGCCACGCGCGGCTATTTCGCATACTGCAAGTCGCAAACCTTTTTCAAGCAGGCTCTCCAGCATTAACCCCCGGTTGGGCAACTCGTCCCCGTAGCCGGCAGTGTTGAACAGGTTAACAGTGGGTGGCGCGTTCGTTTTAGGATCGATAATGTTTTCGCGATCGGACAGCGGCCCACCGTACTTTTCCCACATGGCGTCGTTGAAAGCGAACGGCGTGGAATTATGACGGGCGACTATGATCACGGCGAGATCGTTGTTCTCCAGGCCGTAGGCGTCGTTGTTCACCCGCATATAATTGTTCGCGAAGCGCATCGCACCCCCGAATCCGGCAAAATCTGTATTGTCGAACATGAAGCGGTGAACGCCGGGGACGTCGTCCATCCAGTCGTCCTCGGAATGGCGGGCCGGTTTCCAGTTTTCGCCGCCGCCGGATTGCGCCTTGACCGCAGGGGTTCCCACCGCCAATACCCCTCCCAGAACGGTTGTTACGCCGCTCATACGTCTTAGAAACGAACGCCGCTTGAGCAGTGATTGTAAATAGTTTTCTGTCATGGTCCCTCGCTGATTACTATGTGGGTTTCCGGGCAAGTTTATGACACAAACCGTTCTTAAGCCAGGTGTTCGAGTTTCTTGTGAGAGAAGTCTTGACATGCTCGATTGGTTGCGGCATTTTTAGGACCATGCTGAATTCACCAAACACAGCCGTTCCTTTGGCGGCTCGGTTCCCCTTGCTGGGGTGGGTTCTGCTGGCTACGCTAGCCGCTACGGGTTGTTCTCCAGACCCGCTCTCTCCCGAGCTCGGCAAGCTCACGGGTCCTCTGATCTCGTCTACGACGACGATGGTCACCGCTTGGGAGTATCCCAATGACCCTCTGACGGATCCCACGCTGGGCAATTCGCGGGTCGCGGACCAAATTCGTTTGGGGTTCCGTATCTTTACGAATACGCCGGCCGAAGCGGCGGAGTTCATGCATGGCCAGATGTCGTGCAACAACTGCCATATGAACGGTGGCCAGCGGGAACTCTCTCTTCCCCTGGTCGGTGTGGCGGCAATGTTTCCTGAATTCAACCGGCGCGCCGATCGCTTGTTCAGCCTTGAGGACAGGATCGTGGGCTGTTTCTACCGGAGCCAGAATGCTACGGGCATACTCGATCCGACGGTGACCGATTCGGCGAATCCGGATGATTATGCAGAAACGCTGCCGAGTCCGGACTCCCCGGAAGTACTCGCACTTTCGGCCTACCTCCGATGGCTGTCCCGGGGATTCGAGCCCGGAGTGGCCGCACCCTGGCGCCGCAAGAACGTCATCGATCCGGCGAACCGGATTCCGCTTGCGGAATTGGATACGGCTAGAGGCGAAGAACTCTACATGGAACACTGCACCAACTGCCATGGAGAGGAGGGCGAGGGCGTGCAGATCGGAACTAAGAAGGCCGGCCCCCACTGGGGACCGGATTCGTGGAACGATGGCGCCGGGGCCGCCCGCATCTACACGCTCGCCGGTATTATTCGCTATTCCATGCCCTACCTCGATCCCGGCCGTCTGACCGACGAAGAGGCACAGCTGTTGTCGATGTTCATCAATTCGAAACGGCGCCCCTCATATCCTTTCAAGGACCAGGATTATCTGGCCGTGGAGCTTCCCGTAGACAGTGTCTATTATCCAAAACCCTGACGGAGGTCACAGATGAAGCGAGTATTTATGGCGGCTATTTTAGGGGTGTTTGCGTTTTCTACAATTGGGTTCGCCCAGGATTTGTCGATACGGAATTTTCTGCGCGTGAATACTGAATTCTGCACCGCGGGTCAGCCGACTGTGGAGGAGCTGTCGGACCTGAAGGCGGACGGAATCCGTGCCGTTTTGAACCTGAGAGTTCCCACCGAGCATGACGCGGCGGGGGAAGCAGCTGCAGTGCGTGAACTGGGCATGAACTACTTCAACATTCCGGTCGATGGCGCGAACATCGGCGACGGGCAGGTGGAGGAGTTTCTTTCATTGACGGATGACGAAAGTAACCAACCCATGTTCATCCACTGTGGGTCGGCCAACCGTGTCGGTGCATTTTGGATGATTCGCCGTGCGATCCGCGATGGCTGGAGCGTGAGTGATGCCGAAGCCGAGGCGGACGAGATTGGATTGACTTCCGCTGCACTGAAAGACTTTGCCCTTCAGTACATTGAGACCCACCGGGCCCCCTAGCGACTGCAAAAAGAAGCCGCGCCAACAGGGCGCGGCTTCTTTCTAGAGGCTTTCTGAATTTCAGTACACGGTGTCTAGGAAATCATCACGGTGCGCGGGAACTGCGCATTGTGTTCCAGGAACGTCATCTTGTTTTCGAGATCGGCCTCCATTGGCTGCACGTTTCCGTTCGCATCCGTTGCTCGTGAGACCAGAGTGTGTTCTCCCGCTGTGGCTGCGTCCCAGGAATAGTTGAACAGCTTCCAGGAATACTGCGTGTTGGAAGACTCGAGAGCCGCCAGTCTCCATGCGCCCCCGTCGATTTGAACTTCGACTGATTCCAGCGGCGTGCCATCGTTTAAGGCGAATCCAAAGACCTCATGCCGGTTGCCGCTTTGGGTAACCCGGGCGATGACAGATTTCAGTTGCAAACGGGAGACTTCGGTTTCCCTCCACTCCATTTCACCGTCGATCATCTCCCCCCTCAGGGTGCGGTACCATCGCGCCTGGAACTTGCCCAGGTAGCGCTCTTCCTGGATGTGGATGTTTCCGAGCCACTTCACGTTTGCGACGCCATACCAACCGGGCATGATCACCCGAAGGGGGGATCCCTGGTGACGCGTCAGCGGTTCACCGTTCAGCGCGTAGGCCAGCAAGGGGCCGGGGCCCATAGCGTTGTCGATCGTAATGCTGCGGGCCGAACTGCTGTTCGACTGCAAAGTCCGTGCCGCGGAAATTCACTTGTTCCTCGCCGCGGTCGATTCCGAAAAAGACAACTTCCTTGCCGTTGGGGCCGACGCCGGCATCAGAGAGCAGATTGCGAAGAGATACGCCTCGCCACAAACCGTTTGAGGCCAGACCATGAATTCGGCGGCCGCTGTTGCCTGAGCATTCGTAGCCGGCCACGAGTTCGACCGAATCGCGGGCGCGAAGATCGTCCAGCGACAACTCCATTTCTGTGTCGACGAGGCCGGTGATCTTCAGGCGATATGCGGCGGGGTCGATTTCAGGCTGGCCGTAGTGCTGTATTGCGAAGAACTGATCTGTCGGGGTGTACGGTCCGTCGATCGTCCGGATGTCGAGGACACGGACCTCGGCGTCCGGTCCCGAGGGAAAGACCATGTCCTCCGGAATGTCCGTAAAAGGAACAATCGTTTCGTTCTGAGCCAGGGCCGGCAGGGCCCATTCGCCCAGGCCCACGGCCAGCAGACTGGCGGTGGCTATTCCTCCCTTCAGGAGTGCTCGACGGTCGATGTCTTTTGCCATCTTCAAATCTCCTCTGCAAATATATAAATAACCTGCGTCATCCGGGGGCTCCGTCCACAATGCCGGGCACTGATCGATGGTTCCGGTGGCCTACCCCCGTCTCGCCTGCGAACCTCACGCCGTTGTCCCTGGCTTGGGTAATCCCATCCTTATATTACGCATCCGTCCGTGAGTAAATGATTTAACGGTTTCCCTCGTGCACTAGAAGTTAAAGAGGTTGGTCAACTTGAGGATTACGGCGCGCCCGGCCCAACCAGGAAACAGTCGCTTTGATATCTTTTTCAATCGGTCCATTTATCATGCTCCATTGTTCAGCTCTTCGCTTCTCCGCGCCCCAGGTTCCTCAGCCGTGTGTGCGTTCAAATTCGCCCATGAATGCCACCAGGCTGTCGACGCCTTCTTCCGGAAAGGCGTTGTAGATCGAAGCCCGTATGCCTCCAACTGACCGGTGGCCTTTGAGTCCGTCCATTCCTGCTGCTGTGGCTTCTTCGAAGAATGTCTTTTCAAGTTCTTCTGTCGGGAGACGGAATGTGACGTTCATGAGGGACCGGCTTTCTCTGTCGGCGGTTCCTCTGTAAAACTCCGTTCGATCGATTGCGGCATACAGTTTGCTCGCTTTCCCTGCGTTGATCCGGGCAATACTGGAAAGACCGCCGAGTGACCGTATCCACTTGATCGTCAATCCAAGGATATAGACACCAAAGGTATTGGGAGTGTTGTATAGCGAGTTGTTCTGTGCGTAGGTGCTGTAGTTCAGCATCGATCCC
>CAXWPJ010000011.1:0-142964 GCA_963664115.2 Terriglobia bacterium
ACCTGGATTCCGAAGATCACGTGTACCAGCCGCCCAACTCCCGCGGCTCTCAGGATCCCTACGATCTCGGCGCGCTGCTCCAGTCGGGGTTTGGAAGTCGCGTCCGATCGCTCGAAGCCGGAACCGGGGGACCCGACCCGCTATTTCAGCCCGTGGGCGGCATGATGGAGATCCCTCTGGCGTTCCAGCGTGCTCTCGGCGACCGGATCACACTGGAAGCCGAAGTGAAGACGATTCGCCAGACAGGCGATGGCGTTCGAGTAGTCTACCGAGAGACGAGAACCGGCACCGAGCGGGAGGAGACCGCCGATTACTGCGTCTGCTGCCTGCCGATGGCCGTCATGAGAAGGAATCGACGCGAACCTGTCGGCCGAGATGACCCAAGCCGTGAATGACAGCCGTCACAGTACGAGCGCCAAGATGGGATTGCAGATGAGGCGGCGCTTCTGGGAAGAGGACGAGGGGATCTTCGGTGGGCACCTTTGGACACGGAGTCTCCAGCTCGGAGAGTTTTCCTACCCTTCGAACGACTTTTTTACCCAAAAGGGCGTTCTCCTCGGCTTTTACGGTAATGGCGAGATGGCGGATCTGGCGGACATGCCTCTCGAGGCCCGAATTGATCACGTGCTTACCTATGCGGGCAAGGTGCATCCTCAGATGCGCGAAGAATTCGAGAGCGCATACTGTGTTTGGTGGGAAAAAGTTCCGTACAGCCTGGGCGCCTACCACAGCACCCCGCGTGGAGCGCATCTGGAACAACTCAGCAAGGCCGATGGTCGGATCTATATGGGATGTGCGGGCGCCAGTTCGCGTCCGGCGTGGCTCGAAGGCGCCATCCAAGCTGCCTGGAGGACGGTCGAAATGTTGCACGAGAGGGTAATGCAGGAATAGTCGCCACAGTGTTCTTTCAGTTTTCGTAGAGCGTGCACTCTGGGCGCTCTGACGAGCCTACCTCCTCAGTTCGACTATCCGTTTTGGTTCGAATGCGACCTTCAACATTGCCGGATATACGCTGCGGGGCATAACTACAGTGATCTAGAACTCGATAGCAACGGAACATTCCGCAAATGCCAATTCTCAACGTCCGACAAGATGATCTATGAAAGGGGATGTCAAGAGAAACAGCTCCCCGATGGCCGGCCAGGCGGACACTTTTGTCGTGACAGCCAGCCCCTCTACCGTTATGTGAAGCCCTGGTTCCGGCAATCCGCAGCGAAATCGTACATCTTTAAGACGGTCGATTCAGAAACTGAACAGCAGATGGGACGGCATGTGCCGACCATGGATCTATCTGAGCCTCGAAGGCTATCGCTGTTTCAGGTCGTGCGAGGGGGGATAGAGATTTAAAAGTGTCCTCTGGACGTATCCAGGGACCACATCTTGTGCAGATCCTCACCCTCGATCCTCAGTTGTTCCGACTCCGTCTAACGACTCAGTACGGCTCTACCGGTCACGGATCGAAACGGCTTATGTTGTCATCCAGCTCAGTTTCTTTGGATCGAACGATTCTCCTTTCTTCCAAAGCGTCAGCACCAGCGCGGCGATCTTGCGGGCCAGAGTGACCCGCGCCATTTCCTCCCGCATCCCACGCATCTGGAGACTCTCCAGATAAATCCGATACGGCTCGCTTTGTTTTCCCGATGCCGCGGCTGAGAAGAACACCGACTTCAATCGCCGGTTGCAGTTCGCATTCAATCCGCGCGTGGCCACCGGTTTCCTCCGTCGCACCACACGTCCACTCTGCATCTCATACTCCGCGCTCATGTGGGTCACCACACCCAGGCCACTGTAGCTCCAGAACTGCGGTGTCGTGCGGAATCGGTACGGCGTGTCCACGATGGCGACGATCTGTGCCGCCCGAACCGGTCCCAGTTGTGGAATGGTCTCGAGCAGTTTCACCGCCTCATGGTGCCGGCCCTCCACTCGCACCGCTTTTCTGGATTGTTTCCGCAGCAACTGGACCTGGTCCAGTTCCGCATACAACCATCGGGCGCGCTGCCTCATCCCCGGCTCGGTCAGCTTCTCCAACCACTGTTCGCGCTGACTCGGCCGATAGACTCCGTCCTTCGGTGTCGGGATCCCCCGTCCCCGGTATATCGCTTTGATCCGCGACATCACCCGTTGCGTGTCCAACTGGAACGTGTCATAGGCCTGCACCAGTTGCTTCAATTCTCGCGTCGCTTCATGGCCGTGATACACCGAGCGCAACAGTCCCACCCGCAACAGCTCGGCCAGCTTCCGCGCATCCGGCTTATCCCCCTTCGACCCTTCTTGCATCCACTTGTTCTGTCGCGGATCGCACACCACCACCTCGCTCACCCACGGCCGGATCACTTCCGATAACCAGCCCGCTTGCGTGGTCTCCTCCAACCCCACGTGCATCGGCCCACTCAATCCCTCCAGCAGCCGTGTGATACTCCCCGCCTCGGTTTCCACGATCGTTTCAAACACCAGTTTGCCGCTCCCGTCTCTCACCGCAACCACCGTCGTTGCCTGGTGCACATCCATACCCATATACTTGTCTTGTTTCATCTCGAACGCTCCTTTTCTGGGATCAACGCTGTATACGTTGATCAGGTTGTTGAGTGAGTCTTCTCTCAACAACCCCCAGTCTAGGGGCGTCCTTTCATACTGCGATTTAACAGGACTTGAGAATGGATTTCGGAGATGGACAGGTCTGCCATCCGACTCTGTTGGGATGGCATGATTCACGAGCCCATGCAGCGTTGACGTAGACAAAGATTGACATGCAGTACATTCTTCGTTTTCATGTGACCTACCTCAAGGGAATCGGAGGGAAAGACATGCTGGACCGAATTGCGACACGACGGAAACGGGTTAGAAGGAGGCTCCTCTTTGGTGGCCTTGCGATGGCTGGTGTCTTCTTTAGTTGGCCCGTCGTCGTGTCCGCTCACCATTCCGTTGCTGGTTACGTCGACGAAATCACTGAAGCGGTAGGCGAACTCGTGGCTTTAGAGTGGAGAAACCCACACATTAGGATCGCTGTAAAAACGATGAATACCAACGGTGAGGAAGAGATTCGGATCATGCATGGAAATTCTATTTATAACTTGCAGCGCCAAGGTATAACCCAAGACTTGTTCACAATAGGCGAGCGTGTGAGGGTGGCCGGTAGGAGATCGAGTCGCGACGAGCTGGACTTTCTCGCCACCAACATTTTGTTTACAGATGGGCGTGAGGTATTGCTCTGGCCAACCCAGCCTCGATGGTCGGAAGAGATACTTGGCGGTCGAGATTTGTTGGCTGAACGTGGGCTGAACGGCGACGGTGAGGGAATTTTTCGCGTCTGGAGTGTTCCACGTGGACGTGCTCGTCGAGTAGTTACCCACCTGCCCTTTCAGGAATCCGCGATTGCTGCAAGGGAGTCATGGGACATGTTCGACAATTTCGCGATCCGTTGCGAACCGGAAGGCATGCCGAGAATCATGACCAATCCGCATCCTTTCGAGTTCATCGATCATCGGGATCAGATTACGCTGAGGACCGAGTTTTACGACATTGAGCGGACGATCCATCTGAATCGATCCGAGGCCCCTCCCAACGAACCCGCTTCAAGGCTGGGTTACTCGGTAGGAGAATGGCAAGAGGGAACCCTGGTCGTTAGAACCAGTCGAATCAACTGGCCCTTCTTCGACACCATCGGTACGCCACAAAGCGAGGCAGTCGAAATCGTGGAACGGTTTACCGTGAGCAACGATCAGAGCCGCCTGGATTTCCAAATAACAGTAACTGACCCGCAAACCTTCACCGAACCCGCAACCATCGAGGGTTATTGGCTGGCTCTTGGAGATTCGATTCCGATCTACGATTGTCAAACGGATCAATGATGGAGGTGGGCTGAGGTCACGGCTTCGTGAGGAGGGCCACTTAACCCCCTTTAGAATTCTCAAGGTCCGAGAAGATGATTTATCAGGACTTGAAAACAGATTTCAGGCTTTTGAGGGGATAGAACGCCGCTTCACGGCACCGGCAGTAGCGTGTCCGAAGGCTAGAGAATATCCGAAGCATCAATCGGTCAGGAAGTGATACATGCCGAGGACGTTCTCGTCGACCCAATCGAAGTCCCCCCAGTGACTGTACTCTTCCATCTTGATGTCTCGTTGCATGTCCTCCAGTGTCTGGCCCGAAGCGATGCCGGCGGCAACCTCGTCTCGGAGTGTTTCGAAGTACTCTCGCCACGCTCTGACGTCTTCCCGGGTGCCCACCGGCCCGTGGCCTGTCGCAACGAACTCAAAGTCTGCCGCTAGCTCCTCCGTTTGACTGATAGCAGCCATCCACTCTTCGAACATCCCGAGTTCGTAGTCCATCTCCCTGTTCGGAAGCCGCCCGAACGAGACATAGTCGACGATCAACATCACGCTGTCGTCTGGAAAGGTGATCATGCTCGAGTCCTTCGAGTGATTCATCTCGCCAACCCAGGTCAGGTTCACCCGTTTTCCGCCCAAGTTGATCTGAAACTCGTCTGTATAGGTGATATCAGGAGGACGCACAAAGCTAATTGGTCCGCGCACAACCTCCGCGCCGCTGAGCACGCCGTCCTCGTTCGCGTCGAATCCTTCGAACTGGCTCTGGCTCGAGCCGGCGAAGCGCTGGAGGTCCGCAGGTGTCTCACTTTCCTCAACCACTCCGTTGCCGTTGGTATCCAGCGCCGCCACGGGCTCGTACTGCCCAACGACTTGCGAGAGCGTGGTAGACGCTGGCGGCATCGCCAGGTACGAGAGCATGTTGGCATGACCCACAAACCGGGCCGTATCCGCGAAGACGTCCCCGCCGGAGGCATGGTCCCAGTGGTAGTGGCTGTAGACGACGTATCTGACCGGGACCCCGAACCGAGCGGCGAACTCCTCCTTCAGCCACATCGAGAATTCAATGTTGATCGGATCCGCCAAGACGATGCCTTCCGGCGTGACCAGGAAGACGGTGCCGTGGTTGTTGCTCATAGCCCTGTAGACGCCGCCGGCGATGTGCTCAATCGTCCATCGCGTTGCCTCGGTGGGCGACGAACGCCTCAACTCAGGCGTCTGGCCAAAGCCCCCTGACGCGAGCACCAGCGCTGCGACCAAAACCGCCAGAATCACGCTTGTCGTACTGCTACGCATTCGCTTCTCCTTACTAGCATTTACTGGCCGCCTCGACTTCGGTTTGTTTATAGCGGAGAGTGACGGCAGTGAGGTACAGCCAGAACGTGAGGGCTAGAACGGCATACAGAGAATCCACATCGAGGCTTGTGAACGCACTTAGGAGCAGAGCTGCAACCCAAACAACGACTATGGCTTTACGCATGCTTTCCACTGGCCACACCTCGGAGAAATCTTAGCACGCCTCACGCAACTCAACAGCGACTCCGCCCACCGCCTCGGTTCCAAGTTGTTGATTTTGGGGGATGACTCGGCAGGCTCGGTTGATGCCGGCCTAGGTTGTAAAAGTTCAACGTCCGAGAAGATGATTTCTCAGGACTTGACCAAGCAAATCTACGACACCGTCAGCGCTCTGATAGTTGTCAGACCCCGCTTGTTCCGCTTATCCGCTCAACATGGGCAAGTTCACCAACTGGCTGGACGCGGGGCGGGTCGTGCTGAACACGTTCCGGCTGTACGCCGAGTTCAACGGCACGCTGACGCCCATCACCGACAACGAGGCGTTGCGGGTGGCAACCGACGAGTACAACGCCATCGTGCGGGCAAGGGCATGAACGGTCAGCCCATACGCCGGACCACACCTTCGATCAGCTCACCATCGTCTGCTTCGCAGCCCAGTGGGTGGCGATGACGTCTGTCTGCTGACTGACAGGAAGCACATGTGCACTCTGGTGAAAAAGTATCCTCGATCGATCAACTTGCCAATGCCAGCAGAAGCTATTGCGGGTCAAGGGACGCCGCGTAAGCAACAAGGTACAGCAAGTCTTCCGTACTGAGATCGGCAACGACCGGCGTCATCAGCTCAGACCACAGTCCCTTACGCGTGCCCTGCTGCATGTCATACAACGCCCGCATGAGGTAACTGGCAGACCGACCCGCGATTCCAGGCAAGGGGCCGAGACCCTTCAGACCTGGACCGTGACAGATACTGCACTGCCCGGCCTCGGCCAATGCCCTACCCTTCTCGACCGCACCAACCGGAACATAAGCGATCCAGCCGGACCTCGGATTACGGTGCACCTCTGCGTGCTCGATATTCTCCGGGGTTTCAACGATACGCAGCCCGATCGGTTCAGTGCCCGACGTAGCAGCAGTAGCCTGGCACTCCGTGAAGATGTCGATTTCACAGTCCACTGGGAGATAAATGCCCCCCAGCGTGTAGCTCTCGAATACGGTGTCGGTCTCCACGACCCGGACCCATGGCCTCCAAGGCTGTGCGCCGAAGTACTCGGCAGCAGCAACGATCTCCTCTTCGGTCATGTTCTTCGCGATTTGGGTCATCGTCCGAGCGTTGTTCTTTCTCGGTTCTGAGCTATTCCTCAGATCGTTGCGAAAATCGTCCATCTGCTGGATGAAATACGAAACCGGTAAGCCCGCGACGCCAGCGTTCTCCGGGCGCCCCTGCCCATTGGGGTAGTGACAAAGCGCACACGCCCGCACGACAGCGCCCTCCTCTGCCGTCCGACCGTTCGCAACGATGTCAGGCATCGGCGTTGGATGGTCGTCGGGATACCAGTCGGCGGGAGAGCGACCGCGAATCTGGGTGGCCGTGAACGTCCGGTCAGTATCGGGCAAGCTGAAGACCGTCCCATCCTCTTCCGGACGGGGAGGACGCGGCCCCAATGGGATGCCATAGGCCCAATCAGGTCGCTCAGTCTGCACCAATGCTTGGCCGTTAGCCGATTGCTCGCTCTGGGCGCTCAATACGCCAACAACAACCACGGGCATCGCCAACAAGACAACGAAACCTAGAATTTTCTGCATGACGTCCCTCCCTCCTGCTACTCCTTGCTACACGGCACTCCGCAGAACCGCGACCGGCATTGACAGGTTGATCCTAGCACGGCCATCGAGTCCCGTCCGAAGTGTATCAGCCTCGTCCCGACCTTGCCGAGATCAGTCCCATGACCATGGCCCGTTCTCAACCCAAATTGCCTCGATCGCATCAGGCACGGTCATCCAGGTACTGTCAACTTACGGGTCCAAAGGTCGAACCTGTGCCAGATCGGCGCCGCTCGATCAGCCTACCGAGACCGCATTCCAAGTCGCAAAGGAACGGGCCCGAAGCATCTGGTGGTGAACCGCTTTTAGTCTGTGCCTTCCCAACGGGAAAAGATTCAGAACGACACCGTGAACTGAGAGGAAGAGTTGCGCCTGCCGTGGCGACTTGAACCGTCGCATCTGTCGCTCCCGTTGTCGGGTCGGTTGGTGTGGCCGTGCGGGCACTTCAAATCTGAGGATGTTGTGGACACTGTCCGGGGAGGTTGAGCGAGAAGCGTGAGGGTCCTGAGAACCCGTTGAAGCAGCAAACGAAAAGTCCGAGCGCCTTTAACAGCTCTTCGCGAAGGTCAATGTCCGAGAAGATGATTTATCAGGACTTTACCGCGAAAATCAGAGAATCGGCACCCGTTCTTTTAGTTCTTCAAACCAACGTCAGGCTGTTTTATACGTTCACGTTCGCAGCTCCAACGCTCACCTCGAAGATTACGAATTCTTCTGGTATGGAGATACCTTCGCCGCACTGTAATCAGAGCGATGCCCGCATTCAGATTCGCTGCAGGTGAGAAACAGCTGTGCCAGCGGCTCGAACGGACCGCGTCCTTCGGTTCGATCCAGACCGAACAAAATCGGCGAGTGGCATTTCGCACAAAGCACACTCAAGTACCATCGCTTCTCAGTCGATTTTGGAAATCGGGAAAACTGCATAAGCACACGGTTTTGGAGGATCGCGCAATTCTCAACGTCCGACAAGATGATTTCTCAGGACTTGAGAATGATTTTCACCTCTTTTGCCGGCCCCGCCAGCTGCAGCGGCTTGTTAGGCCCCAAACGTGGACCTCGACCACCCGTGGAGCCTGGAGCGCCAGCGGAAGGCCGTCCACTGCATCCCGTGTTAGGCAATATTATTTTGCCCAAACAAGTTCATTGAGAATCGATACTCTGAGTAGGGCATGGCTCCATCTGTCATATTCCGAGTATCCCCGAGTTATAACCGAATCTGGTGTTTGAGGGATTGAATAAGAGCGGCGTATCTGGTTGATTTGTTGTGACAAAACTTCAAAGCAACCATAGGAGATACGCCACTGTGAGCAAGAGTAACGTGAATGGACCGGAAGGTCGAGAAACGATTGAGGATCCAGTAACAGAACTACTACGAGTTGGGGCACAGCAACTGATCCAACGCGCAGTGGAAGCCGAATTGGCAGAGCTGCTATCCCAGCACGGTGGCCGGCGAACTGAGACAGGAAACGCCGGGGTGGTACGCAACGGTTATCTGCCGGAACGCGAACTGCAGACGGGATTGGGTCCGGTAACAGTCCAAATCCCGAAGGTCCGTGCCAAGACGGGCGAAGCTGTGACGTTCCGATCGGCCCTGGTACCACCGTACATTCGGAAGACGAAGTCGCTGGAAGCAGCGGTGCCGTGGTTGTATTTGAAAGGCGTTTCCAGCGGCGAGATGGGTGAGGCCCTAAAAGTTCTTGTCGGTCCCCAGGCGCAGGGTCTGTCGGCGAGCACGGTATCGCGGTTGAAACAGGTTTGGGGCGAACAGTACCGCCTCGGATGCGAGGAGCGTTTGGATGCAGATCGCTGGGTCTATGTCTGGGCCGACGGCATCTACAGCGGACTTCGGGCGGAACAAACCAAGTTGTGTGCATTGGTCGTGATCGGCGTGAATGAACGCGGAGAGAAGCGTTTCCTGGCGATCGAAGACGGTGTACGGGAATCGACACAGAGTTGGCGCGAGGTCTTGTTGAAGCTGAAGTCCCGTGGGATGAATGTTCCGAAGTTGGCCATCGGTGACGGTGCGATGGGGTTCTGGGCCGCACTGGAGGAAATCTATCCCGAGACACGTCAACAACGTTGCTGGATGCACAAAGTCATGAACGTCCTCAACTGCCTGCCCAAGTCGGTCCAGGCGAAGGCGAAACAGGCCCTGCACTCGATCTGGCAGGCCGAGACGAAGGCAGACGCCGAGAAGGCATTCGACTTGTTCATTGAAACCTATGAACCGAAGTATCCGAAAGCCACACTCTGCCTGCAGAAAGACAGAGAGGAACTGCTGGCCTTTTACGACTTTCCGGCCAAGCACTGGCAGAGCATCAGAACGACGAATCCCATTGAGTCGACCTTTGCCACCATTCGACACCGAACGAAGCGATCCAGAGGTTGCCTGACACGGGATGGCATGCTGCACATGATGTTCAAACTGGGCCAGTGCGCTGAGAACAATTGGCGACGATTACGAGGATTCGATGATCTGAGCAAGGTAATCATCGGAGTGAAATTCAACGATGGTGTCGAAGCGACACAAGTCGATCAGGCCGCCGCTTGAATCAATCTCCTAAACACCACTTTTGACAATAACTCAAGCCTTTGTCCCAGGACTCTCTAAGTGGTTGGCATAAATCTCGCTGAGAGAGCGAAAGGGTCGACCTGTGAGTAATCCGTATCTGAGCCATAACATGTATCCAACGAGTGAGTACTTGTGGTAAATCATGACTCTTGCTATTCCCCCGGGGCGGAGTACACGGTAAATCTCACCGAAAGCTTTTGGAGTATCAGGCGTGTGGTGCAGGACGCCCCACGAGTAGACCAGATCAAACGTGTCATCGTCGAACGGTAACTCTTCAGCATCCGCTACTCTGACGTCGGATCTTAATCCATACACAGCCAATCGTTTCCCGGTGTGCGCCACAGCCCGTTCAGTAAAATCGATTCCCGAGAGCGTTTTGGGATCTGATTTTGCCCATTCGACATGGTCTGCGCCCATGCCAACCCCAAGCTCTAAAACGTCTCTGTTGTTCCCTTCATAGAATCTTGCGAAATCGAAAATGTATGGCTCCAGCTCATATCTCGTTTTCGCATGTGAGTCGTAGTACTCCCTTTCAGATGGTCCAACGGCATATATTTCACCGCAGCTTATTTCGTTCCAGAACTCTCTTACCCTGGTTTTAAGTTTGGTTTCGGGAGTCACTCAAAATTCTCCTGGAGTTATTGTCAAATGTGGTGTTTAGGAGATTGATTCAAGCGGCGGCCTGATCGACTTGTGTCGCTTCGACACCATCGTTGAATTTCACTCCGATGATTACCTTGCTCAGATCATCGAATCCTCGTAATCGTCGCCAATTGTTCTCAGCGCACTGGCCCAGTTTGAACATCATGTGCAGCATGCCATCCCGTGTCAGGCAACCTCTGGATCGCTTCGTTCGGTGTCGAATGGTGGCAAAGGTCGACTCAATGGGATTCGTCGTTCTGATGCTCTGCCAGTGCTTGGCCGGAAAGTCGTAAAAGGCCAGCAGTTCCTCTCTGTCTTTCTGCAGGCAGAGTGTGGCTTTCGGATACTTCGGTTCATAGGTTTCAATGAACAAGTCGAATGCCTTCTCGGCGTCTGCCTTCGTCTCGGCCTGCCAGATCGAGTGCAGGGCCTGTTTCGCCTTCGCCTGGACCGACTTGGGCAGGCAGTTGAGGACGTTCATGACTTTGTGCATCCAGCAACGTTGTTGACGTGTCTCGGGATAGATTTCCTCCAGTGCGGCCCAGAACCCCATCGCACCGTCACCGATGGCCAACTTCGGAACATTCATCCCACGGGACTTCAGCTTCAACAAGACCTCGCGCCAACTCTGTGTCGATTCCCGTACACCGTCTTCGATCGCCAGGAAACGCTTCTCTCCGCGTTCATTCACGCCGATCACGACCAATGCACACAACTTGGTTTGTTCCGCCCGAAGTCCGCTGTAGATGCCGTCGGCCCAGACATAGACCCAGCGATCTGCATCCAAACGCTCCTCGCATCCGAGGCGGTACTGTTCGCCCCAAACCTGTTTCAACCGCGATACCGTGCTCGCCGACAGACCCTGCGCCTGGGGACCGACAAGAACTTTTAGGGCCTCACCCATCTCGCCGCTGGAAACGCCTTTCAAATACAACCACGGCACCGCTGCTTCCAGCGACTTCGTCTTCCGAATGTACGGTGGTACCAGGGCCGATCGGAACGTCACAGCTTCGCCCGTCTTGGCACGGACCTTCGGGATTTGGACTGTTACCGGACCCAATCCCGTCTGCAGTTCGCGTTCCGGCAGATAACCGTTGCGTACCACCCCGGCGTTTCCTGTCTCAGTTCGCCGGCCACCGTGCTGGGATAGCAGCTCTGCCAATTCGGCTTCCACTGCGCGTTGGATCAGTTGCTGTGCCCCAACTCGTAGTAGTTCTGTTACTGGATCCTCAATCGTTTCTCGACCTTCCGGTCCATTCACGTTACTCTTGCTCACAGTGGCGTATCTCCTATGGTTGCTTTGAAGTTTTGTCACAACAAATCAACCAGATACGCCGCTCTTATTCAATCCCTCAAACACCAGATTCGTTTATAACTCATTCTCCTGTCGGGGCATACTGCAAATAGGCGAAGGGGAAAACGGTTCTCACCCGCGAGATGTCTATGAATCCGGGTGAACCTTCAGCTTCAGTGTCTTGATAGAAGGCACCCCGCGGTCCACGCTATTCGTCAGCGTTAACCGTGGCCCGTGCACCCAAATAGCCGCCGTGATGCCGACGCCCGAAATCGGCCGGAGTAAACTGCTTCAGCTCCATTAATACAAGCGCAATCGCATCACTAATCGCCAGCATCACGGCGATGCTCGCTGATGGCGTGAGGCCGTGCGGACATGGCTCGTCGATCAGTCCCATATCGACCACAATGTCGCTCAGGCTTCGCAACTCGGAATCGGCGTGAGAAGTGACTCCAACAATCGTTTGAAGGCCAAGCTGCCGGCCGCGCCGAAGCATATCGAGCACTTCTCGGGTCTTACCGCTGGTCGAGAAAGCAACAATGCAGTCTTCCGGTTCAATCACACCCAGATCGCCATGTGCCGCTTCACCGGGATGCACATATGTGGCAGGCGTGCCGGTTGACGAGAGCGTCGAGGCAAACTTTCGAGCAATGTGCCCAGCCTTGCCCATACCAGTGGTGACGATCTTGCCATGAGAGTCTCGCAACGCCAAAACGGTTTTTTCAAACTCCGGCGTGACACGGACAGATGCGATGGCCGCTGCCTCAGAGCTCAAAATCTCACCCATGCGAATTTGAATGTTCATACCAGGGCCGTCTCATTACAATTATCTAGAACTGGATATCACCAAAACTCTGCAAGAAATAACAGTGCGTCCGCTGCGTCCGTGTTCGGACGCCCTTTTGTGTCGTTGACTTAGACCTAAAAGCGCCAACGATATTTTGCAACAACTCACAGCCTATCGCCACCGTTATCTGGCCAGCCGGAAGACGGGCTGCTCTACTTGACGTACGAGTTATTGTCAAAAGTGGTGTTTAGGAGATTGATTCAAGCGGCGGCCTGATCGACTTGTGTCGCTTCGACACCATCGTTGAATTTCACTCCGATGATTACCTTGCTCAGATCATCGAATCCTCGTAATCGTCGCCAATTGTTCTCAGCGCACTGGCCCAGTTTGAACATCATGTGCAGCATGCCATCCCGTGTCAGGCAACCTCTGGATCGCTTCGTTCGGTGTCGAATGGTGGCAAAGGTCGACTCAATGGGATTCGTCGTTCTGATGCTCTGCCAGTGCTTGGCCGGAAAGTCGTAAAAGGCCAGCAGTTCCTCTCTGTCTTTCTGCAGGCAGAGTGTGGCTTTCGGATACTTCGGTTCATAGGTTTCAATGAACAAGTCGAATGCCTTCTCGGCGTCTGCCTTCGTCTCGGCCTGCCAGATCGAGTGCAGGGCCTGTTTCGCCTTCGCCTGGACCGACTTGGGCAGGCAGTTGAGGACGTTCATGACTTTGTGCATCCAGCAACGTTGTTGACGTGTCTCGGGATAGATTTCCTCCAGTGCGGCCCAGAACCCCATCGCACCGTCACCGATGGCCAACTTCGGAACATTCATCCCACGGGACTTCAGCTTCAACAAGACCTCGCGCCAACTCTGTGTCGATTCCCGTACACCGTCTTCGATCGCCAGGAAACGCTTCTCTCCGCGTTCATTCACGCCGATCACGACCAATGCACACAACTTGGTTTGTTCCGCCCGAAGTCCGCTGTAGATGCCGTCGGCCCAGACATAGACCCAGCGATCTGCATCCAAACGCTCCTCGCATCCGAGGCGGTACTGTTCGCCCCAAACCTGTTTCAACCGCGATACCGTGCTCGCCGACAGACCCTGCGCCTGGGGACCGACAAGAACTTTTAGGGCCTCACCCATCTCGCCGCTGGAAACGCCTTTCAAATACAACCACGGCACCGCTGCTTCCAGCGACTTCGTCTTCCGAATGTACGGTGGTACCAGGGCCGATCGGAACGTCACAGCTTCGCCCGTCTTGGCACGGACCTTCGGGATTTGGACTGTTACCGGACCCAATCCCGTCTGCAGTTCGCGTTCCGGCAGATAACCGTTGCGTACCACCCCGGCGTTTCCTGTCTCAGTTCGCCGGCCACCGTGCTGGGATAGCAGCTCTGCCAATTCGGCTTCCACTGCGCGTTGGATCAGTTGCTGTGCCCCAACTCGTAGTAGTTCTGTTACTGGATCCTCAATCGTTTCTCGACCTTCCGGTCCATTCACGTTACTCTTGCTCACAGTGGCGTATCTCCTATGGTTGCTTTGAAGTTTTGTCACAACAAATCAACCAGATACGCCGCTCTTATTCAATCCCTCAAACACCAGATTCGGTTATAACTCGAGGGGCGGAATCACAAAGTAGATGACGGTCAGCCCCGCTCCGACCAACCATATGGTGCACGCGACTGCGACCGATTCACCACGGAAATACGCCAGCGATCCGGTCAGAATCGTAAACGCACCAAGCAGGATTCCAAATATCAGGAGGTCGCGGTGGTTCGGATTCCGATTGATCTTGATCATGAACTCTCTAACTTTCCTATCAAGAGCAATCAGTCCAGCTCAAACTGGACTAGGTATTCAGACTGATCCACTCGCTGGGACTCTGGCTGGCTTTCCTTCAGCAACAGGTAGTCACCGATTGCCAGCACGTCCATGTTCGTCCCCATGAAGCACCGATAAGCATCGGTTGGTGTGCAAACGATCGGCTCTCCACGAACATTGAAACTGGTATTAATGATGACGGGGCATCCGGTAATTTCCTTGAAAGCCTGAATCAGCCTGTAATATCTCGGATTTCTTGTTGCATCCACCGTGTGGAGGCGTGCCGAATAATCCACGTGTGTAATTGCCGGCACCTCTGAACGAACGGCATTGAGTTTATTGAGACCTTCTAGATCTTCCTGCCCGATCCGCCTCTTATCATCTCTTACTGGAGCGACCAGAAGCATGTATGGGCTGTCCTGGGAAGCCTCAATCTCGAAATACTCGGACGTGTGTTCTTGCAGGACGGAAGGCGCGAACGGTCTGAACGATTCCCGGAATTTGATCTTCAGATTCATCTTCTTTCGCATTTCAGGATTGCGCGGATCCCCAACGATGCTCCGTGAACTGAGGGCGCGAGGGCCGAATTCCATTCCGCCCTGCATCCATCCGACGACTTTCCCTTCAGCCATGTAATGGGCAACTCGTTCGCAAAAACTCGCCTCGTCCGAACAGAATTCGTATACCGCTTCGGACTCATCCAGAAAGGCTCTGATCTCTTCGTTGTTGAACTCCGGACCCAGAAGCGATCCACGCTGGCTGTCTGTTTCGACGGGTTCCCGCGGATTGTCAAGCAATTGGTGCCAGATAAACTGCGCGACACCCAGAGCTGCACCCGCGTCTCCTGCTGCGGGCTGGATCCAGATCCGATCGAACGGTCCTTCCCGCAGGATACGTCCGTTGGCGACACAATTCAGAGCTACCCCTCCAGCCAGACAGAGATTTTTCATTCCAGTCTCACGGTGAACGTGTCCAGCGATCCGCAGCACGATATCCTCAGTCACACGCTGAATCGATGCTGCAATGTCCATGTCACTTTGGGTCAGCCGTGATCCGGGGTCCCGCGCCGGCCGTCCGAAGAGTTGATCCATTTTGCGGGAAGTCATGGTCAATCCCTGGCAGTAGTTGAAGTACGACAGGTCCATTCGAAACGAACCGTCCTCTTTCAGATCAATCAGTTGATCCAGAATTAGATCGGCATATTTCGGCTCCCCGTACGGGGCCAAACCCATCAGCTTGTATTCGCCACTGTTTACCTTGAAGCCCGTGAAGTAGGTAAAGGCGGAATATAGCAAGCCCAGCGAATGCGGAAAGCGCAGTTGGTGTGTTAGAGAGATCCGGTTGCCCCGACCGGATCCAAACGTCGCCGTCGCCCACTCCCCAACACCGTCGAGCGTCATGATGGCCGCCTCTTCGAACGGAGACGGGAAGAATGAACTGGCGGCGTGCGACTCATGATGCTCGGTAAAGATGAACCGCTTCTCGTAACCTTCCAGTTGCTTACTGATGAGCCTAGACAGATGGAGCTTCTCGCCGAGCCACACCGGCATGGCTTTGACAAATGACCGGTATCCGGAAGGAGCGAAAGACAGATAGGTTTCTAAAAGCCGTTCGAACTTGAGAAACGGTTTGTCGTAGAAGCCGACGTAGTCCAAATCAACAGGAATAAGTCCGGCGCGCTCCATGCAGAACCGGGCCGCGTGGTTAGGGAAGCCCGGATCGTGCTTCTTACGCGTGAATCGTTCTTCCTGGGCGGCTGCGACGATTTCACCGTCCAGGATCAGCGCCGCCGCCGAATCATGATAGAAGGCTGAAATCCCCAGGATGGCCGTCGAACTGTCCCTCCAAGCCTCATTGCAATACGTATGTAAACCTCGTCAGGCAGCCGCTTTCGATTTGTTCGCGACCTTTGATACCACTAGTGTACCCCGCTCGAAGTAATGTAATTAAAATAGCTTTCCAACGTCCAATAGAGAATGAGGAAAGCACCGACCATTGAATTGGATGACAAGCAGCGGATGGAGTTGGAGCGACTGAGTCGAAGCCGGAGTACATCGGTCCGGTTGGCGGAACGATCCCGAATTGTATTACTGGCCGCTGAAGGTCGGAACAATTATGAGATCGCCGCCCGCTTGGAGATCACGCGCCAGAAAGCGGGCCGCTGGCGCAATCGTTTTGTGGAACAGGGCTTGGCTGGGATCGAAAAGGATGCGCCGCGAAGCGGACGGATTCCCACGATCAGTCGCCGGAAGCGAGCCCGGATCGTCAAGAAGACACTGGAAGAGAAGCCCCCGAACGCGACGCACTGGAGTCGGGCCTCGATGGCGAAGGCCGTTGGCGTGAGCGAGTCCACGGTCGGGAAAATCTGGCGGGTCCATGGACTGAAGCCTCATCTGTCACGAACCTTCAAACTATCCAACGACAAACGATTCGCCGAAAAGCTGGAGGATGTGGTCGGTCTGTATCTGAGCCCACCGGAAAACGCCATTGTCTTGTCCTGCGATGAGAAGAGCCAGATGCAGGCCCTGGACCGCACGCAACCCGGGTTACCTCTGAAGAAGGGGCGGTGTGGCACCATGACCCACGATTACAAACGTAACGGGACAACCACGCTTTTCGCCGCGCTCAACATCCTGGACGGTTCGGTCATCGGAACCTGCATGCCAAAGCATCGCCATCAGGAATGGATCCGGTTTCTGAATCAGATCAAACGCGCCATGCCGAAAGATAAGGAGATCCACATTATTTGCGACAACTATGCGACTCACAAACATCAGAAAGTCGTCAACTGGCTCAAGCGTAACAAGCGTTTTCATGTGCACTTCACGCCAACCAGTGCGTCGTGGCTCAACATGGTCGAGCGCTTTTTCCGGGATCTGTCCGAGCAACGACTCCGGCGTGGCGTTTTCCGCTCGGTCCCCGAGTTGATCCAGGCCGTGGAGGACTACCTCGCTCGTCACAATGAAGACCCGAAACCCTTCATCTGGACTGCAACGGCTTCCGACATCCTTGCTAAAGTCCAGCGCGGCCGGCGAAATCTTGATAAGTTACAGTCTGTTTAACGGGGACCACTAGGTATTCCGGGAAAGAGTTCCCGAAGGTTCCGTCTTTTCTCGTGCGGGACTCCATCGAAGCGACCGTGGATGATCTCTGCGGTCTCGACCGCCCGTTGAAGGTCGCTCGAATAAATGGCCGTGGCTGGCAATGAACCCAATCTCTTGGCAGTCAACTGTGCTTGTTCCACTCCGCGCTCGGTCAGTCCCTTCAGCGGGCTGGGTTGGTCGTCCCAGTCGTACTCCCCATGTCGAACCAAATAGATTGTGCGGATTGCCATAAACTACCTTGCGCCACTGACTTGAAGGTGAGACGCGAAGATATCAGGCGATAGTCGATTCAATGAAGGAAGATCTTGGCTCAAGTCCTGAGAAATCATCTTGTCGGACGTTGAGAAATGGTCGAAAGTCGGGCATCGACGCTTTTCTTGCGAACAACCCTCCCATGCAGATAGACTTACCAGAATTTCGCCGTTCTTTTTGGCGACGCACTAAAACATGCAATCCGGCACACTACTTGGCCATTACGAAATGGGAGGACGCTCATGGCAAATCGTAGAGACTTCTTAAGAACCGTCGGTTACGCGGGGGCTGGGACCTTGCTGATGGGCGGCGCGTTCGGCGCACGGGCTCAGACCCCTCGCAAGGAAGTGTTTGTTGGCGGACGACGCACGACGGTCGTGGACATTCACGCTCACTGTGCCTTTCATGACGAGCTCCGGGCTAGGCTTCCAAACGCGGCGCCTGAGGGACGCCGTGCCGTCCTGGGGCCAGACCGTTTGGAAGAGATGGACGCGCGCGGTATCGATATCCAGGCGCTCAGTATCAATCAATACTGGTGGTACGCGAGCGATCGTGGCCTCGCGGCCGAGATCGTCCGGATCCATGACGAGAGCCTCGCCGAATGGTGCTCCATGCACCCCGACAGGTTTGTCGCTCTCTCGTCCGTGGCGCTGCAGCATCCCGATCTCGCCGCGGAGCAGTTAGAGCACGCGATCAACGAGTTGGGCCACCGTGGCGCGTCTGTGGGTGGAACGGTGCTCGGCGAGTCGAACGCCTTGGCCAAGTATGATCCGTTCTGGGCCAAAGCCGAGGAGCTCGGCGTGCCTGTGTTCATGCATCCAAACGACTCCTCCACCGTTCTCCGGGAAGGGGGGCTGCCGGCCGTCGGCAATCAGGGCAACATTATCGGCAATCCGCTCGAGACCACGGTATTCCTGACGAACCTGATCTTCGAGGGCGTGTTCGATCGCTTCCCGGGACTCAGAGTCTGCGGGGCGCACGGCGGTGGCTACCTGCCATCCTACTTCGGCCGCACCGAGGTCGCTTGCGCGCGGAACAACGCGAACTGCAAGAATCAGAAGCAGCCGAGTGCGTACCTGAGGGAGCAGATCATGGCCGACTCGATGGTCTTCTCGTCAGAGGCACTGCGACACCTGGTGGCCGAGATGGGCGTCAGCCAGGTCGTCTATGGATCCGATCAACCGTTCGCCTGGCCCGATACCGTGGATTTGATCGTAGATGCCGACTTCCTGAGCGATGCGGACAAAGAGGCGATCCTCGGCGGAAACCTGAGGCGGCTGTTGAAGATCGATTTGTAGACTCGACAAAGCGCAGCAACTCCGAGCGCCCTTTGTGAGGGTACTGTCAACTTGGGCCACGACAAATCAACGTCGTCCTGAACTGGTTTGAAGAACTGAAGGAACGGGTGGCGGTTCCCTGAGGCGTGTTTACGGCTCCTCTCCCATGAAAACGAAATCGGCTGTCACTAGTTACTACGCTGGTCATGGCGTTGATCGCCGCGTTGCCGCCCCCGAATGAAAGAACTGCTCGCCGTTGATGTTGCTCTGCTGCTACCAGAGGAAACAAACGAACTCTGCAAACGAATCAACACGGCTCTGGTGCAGGATGACCCCACAGGTTTTGCTTTTGACTCAACTCACTTTCCTCACGTTACGTTAGTTCAGCAGTTCGTCTTGAAATCGAACCTAGCCGCGCTATGCAGTGAAATAGAGAAAGTTTTGAAGGGCCGATCCCCGTTGCGACTACGGGCGTTAGAAACAGCTTTCGTCGGAACTCCAACGCTTCTCCGCATTGCGAAAACAAAAGCGTTAAGGCAGATTCACGACGATCTGGTGAACGCCTTAGCGGGGCTGTCCAAGTCGTGGGGTGACGGCAGTGCCTTCTTCTCACAAGGACAGAGCGTTCAGGGCTGGGAGATCGAATACGTTACCGAATATCGGGAAGCCGCGAGCTTTGACAGGTATGACCCCCATGTCACCCTCGGCGTCGGTCGGAGCGAGATCCCAATGCAGCCGTTCTCCTTTACAGCCGATCTCGTCGGTTTGTACCAGCTGGGAAAATTCTGCACCTGTCGCCGACGGTTGCAGGAGTGGAGACTGAACTCTGCGACTCTCAACCCAGAATCGTCCTGAACTGGTTTGAAGAACTGAAGGAACGTGTGCCGGTGCCGTAGTTTTCCTGGTCAAGTCCTGAGAAATCATCTTCTCGGACGTTGAGAACCCCCGTTTTTAGGCCTTTTCTCACTGTCCGAGAAGGTCCTTTATCAGGACCTGAGCTTCTGATTGCCATCAAACCCCGCCTCCGGTATCGTTTAGCGAGTTTTCAGCAGCTCGTCGCATAATAGTTCGAGATTCTTGAATACCACTACTCTCGGACGGCAGGCATCCAGATTGCCGTGGATGACCCTAGACGACTTCGTGATCACAGCGTGCCAAGGGGGCCAAGCATGAACCGCAGGATTCCATTCGATTTCCTTCTGATCATTTTGGCGACACTGGCCTGCGTCGGGTGCCAGGGGCCCCAGGAAACGGGGGTGGCCGTCGTCGACTCCGCATCACTGACGCCTCAAGTCCCAACGTTCCGGGTGGACCCGAATTGGCCTCAGGTGCCTGCGCAGTGGAAGCTCGGTGACGTCTCGAGCATCGCGATCGATGCTGACGACAACGCATGGCTACTGCACCGCCCTCGAGTGCTTACGGGCGATGACGCCGCCATGGCCGCGCCGCCTGTGCTGGGGTTCGATCCCGAAGGCGTGTTCCTCAAGGCTTGGGGCGGGGCTGCGGCCGGTTATGACTGGCCGCAGCGGGAGCACGGACTCCACATCGACCATCAAGGGTATGTCTGGCTCGGCGGCAACAACTGTGCTGCGCGGAACTTACCGGGACTTGAGCCGGTCGCCGACGATCAACTATTGAAATTTACGCTGGACGGCGAATTTGTCATGCAGATTGGCCAGAGCAACGCCAGCCGCGGGAACGCGGATACTCAAAATCTGCATGAGCCTGCGGATGCGTTCGTTCATCCAGCGACGAACGAGCTGTTCGTCGCCGACGGCTACGGTAACCACCGCGTCGCCGTCTTCGATGCCGAAACCGGCGCGTTCAAGCGTATGTGGGGTGCGTTTGGAAACGCACCGGAGGACGACGATCACTGTCCGAACATATCGCTCGATTCGGTGCCCGACGGACCCGGCCCGCAGCAGTTCAGCGTCGTCCATGCGCTTCGTGTGTCTAACGACGGCCTGGTGTATGTGGCGGATCGCGAGAACAGGCGCGTTCAGGTGTTCACGATCGACGGCGAATATCTCGACCAGATCGTCTGGGGAGAAGCGCTATTCGCGCGTAACGTGGCCCTGTCGCCGGACCCGGAGCAGCAGTTCCTATACGTCGGAGGCGGGACGGGGATCATGGTGTTCGGGCGCCAGACGCTCGACCTGCTGACCACCATCGATGGAGAAGGCGTGATCGGCGCTGGCCACCAGATCCAGACTGACTCGCAGGGCAACCTGTATATTGCCGCAACGGGCGCCGGGTTTCAGCGGCTGATCTTCACGGGTATGTCACCAGGAGCAACCGAGTAGTGGAGTGGCTGTGAGGCGTCCATTTGATTGACGACGCAACGTGTGCCGGTTCTGTAAAGGTGGCCGTCCGTTCTTGCCTACCACCGAAATCCATTCTCAAGTATCGCGGTAGGGATGCCGGTCACCCGGCACCACCGGGTCGCCAGAGGCGGTCACCCGCCTCCGGCTCCCACAGAACGTAGCGTGCGGATTTCCCGCACTACGCTCTTCAGAAACGGATTCACAACACAGCAAGAGACTGGAACTCCCGATACGGAAGCGCCAGCTTGGGCCGCTGCAACGGAAAGCGCGTCTTAATCCGGTTGAATACCTCCCACCGGACGTAACCAGCGCGACTCCGGCTGCTCAGCATCTTGCGCCAGTAACGCTCCACGACCCGAGCAACGTGCTGGAGGGCCCGGAAGTTTCCGGCGATGCCGTAGTAGGCGTAGTGACCACGCAAGACCCGATTCAGATTCTGAACCTGCTCCCGGACCGGCAAGTGACGCATTCGTCTCATCAGATCGCGTAGATGGGCCAGACTGCGTTGAAGTCGAGACTTCTCAGTGCGCAATCCCACCCGGAAATTGCCTTTGCGATTCTGCGAGCAGTACAGGGTCATGCCCAGAAAGTAGATCGTTTCTGGACGTTTTCTCCCGTGCTTGCCCGCATCCCGCTGAGCAAAGCGACCGAATTCAACGAGCTTTGTCTTTGTCGGTTCCAGAACCAGCCCAAACTTTCCCAATCGCTTGCGCAGCACGTTCTGAAAACGAAGCGCATCGTCCCAATATTGGAAACACACCACAAAGTCGTCGATGTACCGCACCAGATAGGCTTCACCTTTCAGGTGTGGCCGGACCATCCGGTCAAACCACAGGTCGAGCACATAGTGCAGGTACAGATTGCTCAGCAGAACGCTGATCGACCCACCCTGTGGGGTTCCCTCATCGTTGGGATGCAATTCTCCGTCTTCGAACACCCCCGCCTTCAACCATCGTCGAATCAGGCTGATGATCCGCGGATCTCCGACTCGATGCTCCACAAAGCGGAGTAGCCATCCATGGTCTAAACTCCCGAAAAAGTTCTTCAGGTCTGCCTCCAACACCCAACTCACCTTGCGCCCAGCAATCACCTCATGCAGGGTTGCCAGTGCATAGTGCGCACCCAGCCCAGGCCGACCACCAAAAGAACAAGGCAAGAAGTCCTGTTCGTAGATGGCTGTCAGCACCTCGGCCACGCTGCGCTGAAGGGCCCGATCTTGAACACAAGGCACGCCCAGGGGACGTTTCTCCTGTTTGCCGGGCTTGGGGATATACACTCGCCGAATCGGCGGTGCGCGATATCCCTTCCGGTGTACCGATTCGAGCATCGGCTCCACCCAGTCCCCGAATTCTTCCTTCGCCTCCGGCACTCTCTGGCCATCACATCCGGGAGCAGAGTTCCGTGGAATCGCACAAAGGCTCTTCCACACCCTCTCTCGGGTGACATGATGCGCCAGCGATGTGAACCGGAGCTTGGGTTCACTCCGAGCTTTCGCTGCTATTTGTTCCAGTTTCGTTTCCATGACTGGCAGTTCCTCTCGTTGTATAGAGGGCCGAATCCTCCCATTGAATGGAGCCCCTGTTTCCCTTGAACAATTCCTCTTCCGCTGACCGCTTCCCCATGTGATCGGTTCTCCCGACCTCGGAGTACTATCAGTCAGTCTGACTTCCGCCAGGCCTTCGGGTTGTCCTCACGTTGTGGGCTTGTCCAACCCTACAAGCTCCGCTTGAGCCTGACGGATCTCCCTTGTTCCCATGAAATCTCTCAGTTATATGCCGGCGGTACGAACCCCGGAAGCACCCCAGAACGCTTGCCATTGCACGCCCTGCGATTCCGCCTTCCCCATAGAGAGACAAGGTCGGCTACTTCAACCACGATCGATTTCGGGGCTATCTTTCCGTTCACTTGCGTTCCGGCCTACTCCCTCCCTGTCTACGCTTCGCAGTGACCGTTACCGGCCCCCACGCAAGACTCGGTTCGTGGCTGCGGGCTAAGCTTTGCCACGGGCGCCATTTCAGGCGACTAGACTTCATGCGCTTTCAAGGCGCAACCCCGCGCAGATCCGTACGTGCGGATACTGCATACGGCTCCTACTTCGGATGAATAGCGGTACACACGACGTACCGCACACCGCACAACCCCTGCGTCACGAAGAGCCCGCTCTGAGTCGGGATCGTGGGGAATTCGAACGATGTTCTCCTCGGTCCGCGGCCTTCCCTCCCCCTCCTCCGCCGAGTACGGGGCCTCTTTGTTCGGCCGGTTAAAAGGTACAACGACGCGGTCAGACTTCTCCCGGGCGTACACGTCCGTCGTGCGGACTTGGCCTTCACGGACCGGTCTGGATCGTGCGACCCAGACACCCAGGAGATCTCCCGGATCTCGCGCATGTTGTTTCTCAGCGTGCGCGTCGTGTTGCCTTCCCCTTATCACGAGAGAGTCGGCATCCTTAGCACGGGTCTTAGACTACCGAGGACCGACAGACCATTTGCGATTTAACGCAGCCTATGGACTACTTGACAAAGATCTCCATGATGTCCACCGGGGACGCAAGGATGTTACGGAAGCCGTGTAGCGTGCCTGCGTTCATATAGTACGGCTGCCAGGGTGGCACCTCTACGGACTGGCCGCCTTCGAGGTCCAGCGTCATCGGGCCCGTAATCGGTACGAAAAGGTGGAATTTTACGTCATCGTGGGAGTGAATCACCCGCGCCCCACCAGACTCTACTCTAACCCGGAGCGCACGAACTTCCGGTTGATCACGTAGCACTGCATTGCTCACGCCTACGTTCCCGGTACCGGTGAGCGGCAGGAGCGGAATCGTGCGGTTGCCCGTCACGACTGTGGTTTGTGCCGCCAGGGCGACCAGGGAAAGCGACACGAGGCCGATCAAGAGAACGGTGAATCGTCGCATGGAGTCCTCCATAAAGTAAGTTGCTGACTCACTGCAGGGAATTATATTGAGCAACGCGGATTGATACTTACAGCGTTAACCCGTCACCCTCGTAATATAAACGAGCGGAGAGCCAATACGAGGCATTTCCGATTAGTTTACACTCGCGTGAGGACCAAGGAACGCTTGTGCTTCTACCGGTACCTAATTAAGACTGAGCACCACGAACTCGGCTGGTGTAGCCCGTCACAGCATTTCGTACAGAAACCACTAAACAACTAGGAGGCACTTTTCTAATCTGAATGATCTCCAGGAGGACCGAAAGCCACAAGTCCTGAACTGGTTTGATGAACTGAAGGAACGGGTGCCGGTCCCCTGATTTTCGAGGTCAAGTCCTGAGAAATTACCTTCTCGGACATTGAGAATGGAATCCACCACTTTCCGGTGAGCCGACTGTAGGTCAACCGGATGTCCTAGAAGGCTGCCTTTCGGTCGCTGAGGACGGCAGGATCATCAGGGGACCGCTTTTCATCGCCTTCCGGGGAGTCTTGTGTTCTCGTGCCGGAGACTTGCATGATTATTCGACTCAAGGTGACAGGGCAGAATCTATCTGCTAAATCCGAGGCTCGCGGGCGACCTACGTTTCGAAAGTGCGAAAATCTGGACCGGGCAACCTGCGCGATTCTTCGTCTTGATTCCGGCATTCTGCTCCCTGCAACATAACAGCCTAACTACGGCAGCTCCGAAGTGGGTGTTGCCACCCCCTGCTACGCGAACCCCGCTTGTATTACTTATTGGCACCCCTCGGTAGCGGAGGGTCAGTGATTCCGATGGAAAAGAAGGGGGCCTGACGTCGTTGACCCGTCGGACACATGAGGTAAGATAAAAGCGCACCGAACACCTACTAAACTGATTACTGTGAGGCTCGCATGACGTCGAGGATACAACTTGTATTTCTACTTTGCCTTGTTCTGATGCTGCCGACATCAGTGATTGCCCAGATTGAGCGGGATGATCCCCGAGACCCGAGCAGGGACGAGGACCGATCGTCGATCAGGGACTCGACACCAGCTGGGATTCGAGGCCATATCGTTTCGGACACCCCGGGTCGACTCGTTCACCCCATTCCGGTTCGCCTGGAAAGCTACGGGGCGATCTTGGAGACAGTGTTCACCGACGGCGCCGGGAACTTCACGTTCGACAACGTCCAAGGCGGAAATGTTTTCAATATCTTGATCGACGAAGCTGGATTTAAGCTTGTTCGGGAGCGGGTAGACTTCGGGGTGTACTCATCGATCCCAGGTGGCCTGCCTATCGTAATCTTGATGGAAGGTACAGAGGTCGCAGGCGATTCGATTGGCGATCCTGACGCTGTTGACTTGAACCAACTTACCTCGGACGTTCCTGAAGAGGCGGTCGAGGCATTCCAGAAGGCAGCGGACGAGTCCCGGGATGGCGATTATGAAAGAGTGGTCGAGTACCTGGAAGAGGCCGTAGAAATCGCGCCCGATTTTTACGAAGCGCAAAACGCATTGGGAGTCGAATACGAGAGATTGGAACGCCTGGATGAGGCGATCGGCCGTTTTGAAATCGCGATGGAACTGAACCCGAATGCTCCGGAGCCGGTCCTCAGTCTGGGCATTTTGTACCTTCAAGGCACCGATCGCCAGCTCGCCGAAAGCAAACCTGAAGAGGCTCAGGCAAGTTTTGAAAAATCCTTCGGGTACCTGGAAGAAGCCGTTGAACGGGACGCGACGTCCGCGATCGCACAGTATTATTTCGGTGTTGCCCTCTTCAAAACGGGACAGAACGAGCAAGCTCTGAACCGGCTCAATCGCGCGCTGGCACTCAACGAACAGTTGTATTCCGTACGGCTGATGTTGGCCAACGTCTATTTAGCCGAGCGCGATAGTGAGGCAGCGCTGGATCAACTCGAGACCTACATTTCGGAATACCCGGACAGCCCGCAACGCGAACCCGTCGAGCGGATGAAGGCAGAGCTTGAACAGCAGTTGTCCCAGCCCTGACAGTCTGGTTGTACTGACGGCAAGGGGAGCGTACTATCTCCCGGATAGATGTCTGGAATCTTCAATTTCGAACAACATGCGCGGTCTCCCCGCTGGGAAAAGGGAGCTCGCAGAAGGAGAGTCAAATGTCCTGGAAAACTCTGGGAGTCGTGGTCGTAACGCTCGCGTTTTGCCCCAGCCTGATGGCCCAAAGCGAAGCGTTCCTCGGGATCTGGGAGATCAATCTTGAAAAGACCACCAACTATTTCCAACAAAGCCAAATGATGATTAACGTACCGGCGCCAGGAGGCGGATTCATCAGCACACGCGCTCAAATCCGCCAGAACAATGAGTCGTCGAGCACCGAAATTCACCCGGTCGGTTTTGATGGACAGACTTACGCGACCACAGGAGGCGATGTGCGGGAAATTTCCTACAAACTGATTGATTCGCGCACGATTGAAAGAACCCACTATCGAGACGGAAGAATCTCTGTCGATACGGAACAGGTCTCCGAGGACGGCTTGACGATGACGGTTACGCAGGCGGACCGGGTCCGAATCTACGATAAGAAATTCAATCTCATAGCGCCAGAGTAATGCTCTGGGTGTGAGGGGCAGTACAGTATGAAATGCTCACTGGCCCGTCTACCGCATCCTTCTATGTTCGCTTCAAGATAGGAAACAGCCTTTGCAGCCCCAACGGTACTAATAAGAGCTTTAGATAGTTAGTCTCGTCAGTCAATCCGCCGGGATGCCCTATTCGTTCTGGTTGTTCGGGTTGACCATCCTTTTGGGGCAAATGGAAAGTTCCGAATATCAGATCCCAGACGACGAATCCCACGCCGTAATTGACTGAATATTTGTGCCCGGAGGGAACTATGGCAGAGTGATGCCATCGATGGACCTCCGGCGTCACAAATATGTAGTTAAAGACCCCTCCCTTTACATCGCCGCCACAATGAGAAAAGGCTGCGGTTACTCTGATCGCACTGACCCCGATGAGAATTGCGAATGGATTAAAGCCGATGAGGCCCAGGAGAGTAAACACCAGAACATTTCGAAGGGCGTAATCGATGGGGTGCGAAACTAATAAATTCGAGGCTTTCAGATCCGTTACGCCGTGGTGATAGGAGTGAAGCTCCCATAGAAACGGGACTTTGTGTTGCAGTCGATGCATCCAGTAACGAAAAAAACTGACCAACAACATAGTCACAGGAACCTGTAACCAGAACGGCCCGAGTTGCTCCGAGAAAGCAAAGAACAAATTGCGGCCGAAAAAGAACTCTGGGAAGAACGCCAGCACAGGTAAGAAGATCAACCCGGCCACGGCACCGGTGACATAAAGATTCACCAGCGTGGAGGAAATATCCCTGACCAGAACAGACCGCTGAGAAACTGCGTATCTATATTTATAGAGTCGTTCCAAAATGATCATCGTGCCGATGATTGCCAAGGTAAACCATTTCGTTTGGCTCAGTGCGTTACCGTCCGTTAGAACGCGAATCGCGTAAAAAAGCACAAACAACGCAGGCAGAATCAACACACTACTGAGATAGGCGATGTTCCTAGCTGGCATGGGTGAGCTCCTCCCAAGGCATCGAGGCGATCGAACTCAGGGTAAGCCCTTTTACTCAAAAAATCCCTAAGAATCATCATCACTGGCCCGGTTAAGAATACGACCGACGAGACTCCGTCACACACGATCAACATCGTCCTGAAGTGGTATGAAGAACTGAAGGAAAGCGTGCCGGTCCGGTGAAGGTCGTTTTCAAGTCGCGTGAAACCGTGCCAGCCGCGCCCATTACAGGCGGGATAGATACGGCGCTGGAGGATATTGTTTGTGGAGGGTGGGGTTCGAGAAGTTACGGTTCGATCGAACTCAATTTTCACCTGTCTCTGCGGCTTTCCGTTCTTCTGCTCGGGCTCCCCCCAATATGCCTGACATCGCGTAGTTGCCCTCATGGCACGCGAACTCAAACAGCGGATTTTCGGCCGTCGTCATGGGAACCACTGCCGTCCAGGGTCTCGTCCAGGTTGTCGGATCTTCAGCCGTGAATTCGTAGAGGAGTCTATCGGCGTCTACGCGCGTGAAGCGTTCGACCAGGCGCAAGTTTGTGCTGGATCCTCTGAAATTCCTCTCGGGCCGGAAATCGGACGATTCAACGACCAGCGTCTCGCCCTCCCAGTAACCACGCGATGCCCCCGCCCACTGACGGATACCCTGTGGAAGGTGTGGGCGCCCATCCAGCCGGACGATGCGGGCGTTATGGATCATCTCGTTGACAATCACGACGTATTCAGGATTCTGCAAAATCTGGACATTGTTGTTGTAGGCACCCGGAACCATCGGCGGTCCGCCGTTGTTCGCCATGAGGCAACGTACCTGTGGGTTGATGTCCAACCAGGAATCAGCGGGATGCTCACTCTGGTACGCCCGTCTCGCCTCTTCCCGCCGCTCGGCCTCCGCTGTCAAGGGAGGGATTTTCCCGTCCGGTGGATCCACGATCAACGACGTGCGCCTGTCCTCTGTAAGCTGGTTTCCCCGATCGTACCAAAACTCGTTGTAGGCAACGACACCACCCTCTGACTCCGGTGGATAGCCAGCACCGCCCACCTTGGGATCGACGAGATCCCTGTTCAGCCGCCGATTCTCCGCCTCCTCAAAGGCCGCCGCTTCTTCGGGGGACAGCACCGGCCTCCCCTCCAGCGCACTGGGACGCTCCAAGGGGGTGATCGTGCTGAATGTCCAAATGCCCTGCAGGTCTGGCTGGCCGTCGGGCGTCCGGAGCGGCGCTTGCTCGATCGCCTGTCCCACCGCGGAGTCCGCAGTCAGGCAGAGGATCGCAATCACAGTGGCGAAACAAAAGGTCCAAGCGAGATGTAGATCCCTCATAGGAAAATCTCCTGTGTGGTGCTCGTTACGTGCGCGAGTTCTTCGGAGCGAATCTATAACTGTTGTGGACCGATTTCAAGGAGTTTTGACCCAGCCCCCGCAGGGTGTTTAAACAGCCGAAGGTGTTGGTACCCTGTAAATCGGCAATTCTCAACGTCCGACAAGATGATCTATGAAAGGGGATGTCAAGAGAAACAGCTCCCCGATGGCCGGCCAGACGGACACTTTTGTCGTGACAGCCAGCCCCTCTACCGTTATGTGAAGCCCTGGTTCCGGCAATCCGCAGCGAAATCGTACATCTTTAAGACGGTCGATTCAGAAACTGAACAGCATATGGGACGGCATGTGCCGACCATGGATCTATCTGAGCCTCGAAGGCTATCGCTGTTTCAGGTCGTGCGAGGGGGGATAGAGATTTAAAAGTGTCCTCTGGACGTATCCAGGGACCACATCTTGTGCAGATCCTCACCCTCGATCCTCAGTTGTTCCGACTCCGTCTAACGACTCAGTACGGCTCTACCGGTCACGGATCGAAACGGCTTATGTTGTCATCCAGCTCAGTTTCTTTGGATCGAACGATTCTCCTTTCTTCCAAAGCGTCAGCACCAGTGCGGCGATCTTACGGGCCAGAGTGACCCGCGCCATTTCCTCCCGCATCCCACGCATCTGGAGACTCTCCAGATAAATCCGATACGGCTCGCTTTGTTTTCCCGATGCCGCGGCTGAGAAGAACACCGACTTCAATCGCCGGTTGCAGTTCGCATTCAATCCGCGTGTGGCCACCGGTTTCCTCCGTCGCACCACACGTCCACTCTGCATCTCATACTCCGCGCTCATGTGGGTCACCACACCCAGGCCACTGTAGCTCCAGAACTGCGGTGTCGTGCGGAATCGGTACGGCGTGTCCACGATGGCGACGATCTGTGCCGCCCGAACCGGTCCCAGTTGTGGAATGGTCTCGAGCAGTTTCACCGCCTCATGGTGCCGGCCCTCCACTCGCACCGCTTTTCTGGATTGTTTCCGCAGCAACTGGACCTGGTCCAGTTCCGCATACAACCATCGGGCGCGCTGCCTCATCCCCGGCTCGGTCAGCTTCTCCAACCACTGTTCGCGCTGACTCGGCCGATAGACTCCGTCCTTCGGTGTCGGGATCCCCCGTCCCCGGTATATCGCTTTGATCCGCGACATCACCCGTTGCGTGTCCAACTGGAACGTGTCATAGGCCTGCACCAGTTGCTTCAATTCTCGCGTCGCTTCATGGCCGTGATACACCGAGCGCAACAGTCCCACCCGCAACAGCTCGGCCAGCTTCCGCGCATCCGGCTTATCCCCCTTCGACCCTTCTTGCATCCACTTGTTCTGTCGCGGATCGCACACCACCACCTCGCTCACCCACGGCCGGATCACTTCCGATAACCAGCCCGCTTGCGTGGTCTCCTCCAACCCCACGTGCATCGGCCCACTCAATCCCTCCAGCAGCCGTGTGATACTCCCCGCCTCGGTTTCCACGATCGTTTCAAACACCAGTTTGCCGCTCCCGTCTCTCACCGCAACCACCGTCGTTGCCTGGTGCACATCCATACCCATATACTTGTCTTGTTTCATCTCGAACGCTCCTTTTCTGGGATCAACGCTGTATACGTTGATCAGGTTGTTGAGTGAGTCTTCTCTCAACAACCCCCAGTCTAGGGGCGTCCTTTCATACTGCGATTTATCAGGACTTGACCTCGTAAATCAGGGCACCGGCACCCGTTCCTTCAGTTCTTCAAACCAATTCAGAACGACGTTGATCCTCGGAGTATCACCATCCAAACTTGCTCCTTCTATCGGGTCGACAAACAAGAATCGCTCTCCGTCGGGAGTCCGAGTCAAGTCGTAGGGCAGGAATATCGCGGGTTCGATGCCTACTCCCAATCCCGCCACGGAAACAGTTGGGCCTGCTCTCCACGGCTAAACCCGGAACTCGTCTGGACTGAAACCGCATCAATGAAGAAACCCTGAACATACAAGAAGTATATTTCGTCCTGTTCAACGGACCAGATCGGCGCGAAACCTAAATCATCCGACACGGACCTGAGCGTATCGCCGGTCAAGGGATACTCGGCGCACAAATATCTATCGGCACACGGACAAATATTCTTGACGACAGCCATCCGTGCCGTCATTCTCGGGGCTCAGAAAACCATTCACCACAGAGGACACAATGCGAAAGACTATTCTCGCTGTACTGCTCGTCGTGCTCGCGGGTCCGGCCGGGCTCGGTGCCCAGGCCCTGGAATCCGCCGAGCCCTTCAAGGTCGGAACGTTCCAGATCGACGGAACGGTAACCGTAGCCCTCGTGCTGCGGGATGCCCTGATCGTCGACATCCGCGCGGCGAACACCGAACTGGAGCTGGATTCCACCTACCCCCGCCTCGCCATGCCGGCCGACATGCTCGAGCTAATCGGCCAGTACGAGTACGGCCTCAAGTACCGGCTCTACGAGATCGTCAACGACCTCGTCGCCGGGAACCGGCTCTCGGCAGGCGCGCGGGCGGACTACGTCCACGGCGTCGAAGACGTCAAGATCCTTCCGCCGGTCATGTATCCCAGCAAGGTCATGAATGCGGCAGTCAACTTTTACACGCACGCGTGTGAGGGCTGCAGCGAGGATGAACTGCAGGCGCAGACTCTGGAGCGGCAGCAGAACCGGGGCGTACCCTATCTGTTCCTCAAGCCCACGCGCGGCACGGTCATCGGCAGCGGCGATGACATCGTGATGCCCTACGGCCGTGACGAGATCGAATGGGAAGTCGAAATGGCTATCGTATTCGGACGCGCGGGCAAGTACATCTCCGCGAGCCGTGCATACGACCACGTGTTCGGCTACATGGTTGCCATGGATATATCCGATCGTGGCGGGCGTCCTCCGGGCGGGGTGACTTTCGGCAGTGACTGGTTCGTCGGTAAGGGCCATGACACGTTCGCGCCCCACGGGCCGTGGATCGTTCCAAAAGAGTTTTACGGCGATCCGATGGAGCGCCTGCACCAGAGCCTGGTCATTGACGGCGTGACCGTCCAAGATGCTAGGGCAGGAGACATGATCCACAACATCCCCGAGCTGATCGAGTACGCGTCGTCCCTCATGACTGTATTCCCTGGCGACGTTCTGCAAAGCGGAACGTCGGGCGGAACCGGCGCCGGTCGCGTCGAGCGCGCGACAGGCTCGGGGTTCCTGCAGGCGGGCGAGACGATCAGCGCCAGCATCGAAGGAATCGGCACGCTGACCCACAGGGTCGTCGCCGAGGAGAGCGTACCGGCCGACCTGTCCGGCGCGCAGCTTCCGCCGGTCGAGTCGTATCGCGGACGGGGTCGCTGACAGGGCGATCGGCCCGGCAGCCGACCGTAAAGACCACCAGGTGCGGACAGACACGCCGCCCGGTTGACCCGGGCAGTGTTGTCAAATGCACTCAAACTGCAATCAGGGACATGTGGGCTCAGCATTCTTCCTGAATGCCGCTGACAGATCCAATGTTCTGGATTGCCGTAGAGACCTACGTGATGCCCAAACACCAGGCGAATTTTCGCGACTAATCTGCCATGAACTGGTTCCGGGCACCTTTCCGGTTAGGGGACCATACAGGACTTGGAATCAATACCGCCCTATCCAGGAAGCATCGTGTGGAATTGCTGGGGTTGAAGAGCCTGTCTTTAGCGACCGCTACGGAACCGGGACCCGTTCCTTCAGTTCTTCAAACCAGTTGAGGACGATGTTGATTCTTGGGCGCAAGGTTTCTTCCAAGTCGGCACGCTACTCGGGAGTTGGCACGACGATTCAGTAAACATTACGGCGTGAGTCATAGGCTCGATGTCTTGATCGTCGATTACTCCACAATGAATCGCTTGCAGTTGCCGGACTAACGGGCGAGACTAAAAACACACGAGCGTCGGCAGACAACCTGGCGTTCTCGCCTGCTTAACAAATCATCGGAGGAAAGTATCATGCGCGGAGCAATGCTGTTTGCGGCCGGACTCTTCGTTGGGTTGGCCGTAAGTGTGGGGATGGCGCAAAACGCCAACAGTAATGTCGTGATGATGAATCACGTGGGCATCAACGTGCCGGACATCCCGGATGCGATGACATACTACACCGAGACAATGGGCTACCGGGAAGCGTTCCGTCTCAACGACGACAACGGGCAGCCGAGGCTGGTCTACATGCACATCAGCGAAAACACGTTCCTTGAGCTCGGGCAGGCGAACGCGCAACGGCCTGCAGGTTTCACCCATTATGGGCTGCACGTCGAGAACGTGGCAGCCGCCGTCGCACGGTTCAGAAGGGACGGCGCAACTGTCAGTGATACCCGCACCAGCGATACCAAAGCGATCCTCGCCAACATCACTGATCCGTACATGGGCCGCATCGAGTTGGCCGAACTCCCTCCAGAGTCCCTGCATTACAAGGCCATTCAGAGCTGGAATTGAGAAGGAGCATTGACATGAAAGAGGGACGGACGACCTGCTTCACGGCACCGGCACCGGCACCGGCACCCGAAGTTCTTCAAACCACTTCAGGACGATGTTAATCCTCAGGAGTATTCACTCAACTACGCCTCGACAATGTCGTCTTTCAGGCTCAACACAAATGTGACTAATTCATCACATTCTTGCTTTGGAATCTGTAGGGCTTCCATCGTCGCACTTACGCGGCGTCCCTTGACCCGCAATAGCTTCTGCTGGCATTGGCAAGTTGATCGATCGAGGATACTTTTTCACCAGAGTGCACATGTGCTTCCTGTCAGTCAGCAGACAGACGTCATCGCCACCCACTGGGCTGCGAAGTAGACGATGGTGAGCTGATCGAAGGCGTGGTCCGGCGTATGGGCTGACCGTTCATGCCCTTGCCCGCACGATGGCGTTGTACTCGTCGGTTGCCACCCGCAACGCCTCGTTGTCGGTGATGGGCGTCAGCGTGCCGTTGAACTCGGCGTACAGCCGGAACGTGTTCAGCACGACCCGCCCCGCGCCCATCCAGTTGGTGAACTTGCCCATGTTGAGCGGATAAGCGGAACAAGCGGGGTCTGACAACTATCAGAGCGCTGACGGTGTCGTCGTATGGGTGTTATGTCAATCCGCGCGCGGCCGCAGGCCGTCGCGCGAAGGTCGTGGGACCATCACGCAGGGTACAACACTCTATGCCCAGCGCTGCGCAATGTGCCATGGTCCGAACGGCGAAGGGACGGATACCCCGGCAGGTGTCGGACCGCTTTTAGTGGCGCCGAATCAACAAGGTACCAGGGGGATCCGGGGATATCGCTTTTCGACCACCTTATTCAGCTTCGTCTACCGCGCCATGCCGATGCATCAGGAAAGGACACTCAGTGCCGATGAGGCTTATGCCCTGTCCGCACTTTTGTTATACCGCAACGGCATCATCAGGGAGAATGAGGAAATGAACTCAACGACCTTGCCCCGGGTCATCATGCCAAACCGGGACGAATGGAGTCCTCCACCGGAAACTTCAGGATAACCATCGATCATTAACTTGGTGTACAGCCCCAAAATCCGGGTATTTCCATAACTCACTAGTCCCTGAACAAGCGTGATTGACGAGGAAATGATAGTGCAATAAGAGCGGAAGTACCCGAAATGCCCCCTCTCCGTGCGAAAAAAACCTTGAACAGATTCTTCGGAAAAGGAGGCATTTCAGATGAACGATTATACGCGCAAGAACATGAGGAACCGCAAGCGGCGAATCGAACGTCGGCTTGGGGACCGGCATTGGACGGATCAGGTAGAGCCGATGTTTTCGGCGAGCAACATTCAGTACGAGATGGGAGAGCGGACGCGGGGCACATCGGTTGGTGGTATCGGGACGATGCAACTGGTGGCGCGGCGGACCGGGCTGATCGAAGCCATCGACAAGGGCGTGCATGTGTTGAAGCGGCACCTGCCGTATCACGAGTCGGATCACGTGCTGAACATCGCCTACAACGCCTTGAGCGGAGGAACGTGCCTGGAAGACATCGAACTGCGGCGCAACGATGCGGTGTATCTGGATGCGCTGGGAGCGCAACGGATTCCGGATCCGACGACGGCGGGAGACTTCTGCCGGAGATTCGAGGCCGACGACGTGGAGTGTCTGATGGAGGCAACCAATCAAGTCCGGCTCGGAGTCTGGCGACAGCAACCGGCGGCGTTTTTCGAAGAAGCGGTGTTGGACGCGGACGGGACACTGGCCGAAACCACGGGGGAATGCAAGCAAGGGATGGACGTGGCCTACGACGGGACGTGGGGATATCACCCGCTGATGATCTCGCTGGCCAACACCGCCGAACCGCTGTATCTGGTCAATCGTAGCGGCAACCGGCCGTCGCATGAAGGAGCCGCGGTCCGGTTCGACCAAGCCATCGCATTGTGCCGGCATGCGGGGTTTCGCCAGATCCTGCTGCGCGGGGACACGGACTTCAGCCAGACCCGGCATCTGGACGGATGGGACGACCAGCAGGTGGGTTTCATATTCGGGATTGACGCGATGGCGAACCTGAAGGCCCGGGCCGATGAACTGGAGCCGCGCCAGTGGAAGCGCCTGGAACGGCCCGCGAAATACGACGTGGCGACCGAACCGCGCCAACGTCCCGACAACGTGAAGGAAGAGATCGTTCGGCAGCGCGGTTTCGACAATATCCGCTTGCAGGGTGAGGATGTGGCCGAGTTTCGGTATCGACCCGGAGCCTGCGATCGGGACTACCGTGTCGTCGTGGTGCGGAAGAATCTGTCGGTGGCCAAAGGAGAGCAGGTGTTGTTTGACGACATCCGGTACTTCTTCTACATTACCAACCGTTCGGATCCGGCCGACCAGATTGTGATGCGTGCCAATCAACGGTGCAATCAGGAGAATCTCATTGAGCAGTTGAAGAACGGCGTTCAGGCGTTGCGGATGCCGGTCGGAGATCAGACCAGCAACTGGGCCTACATGGTGATCGCGTCACTGGCCTGGACACTGAAAGCGTGGTTTGCATTGCTGCTTCCCGAAACCGGACGTTGGGGCCAAAAATATCAGGCTGAGAAGCAAACCGTGCTGCGCATGGAGTTCAAAACCTTCTTGAACGCTTTCATGCTTGTGCCGTGCCAACTCGTGCGCACCGGGCGGCGCATTCTGTTCCGGATCCTGGCCTGGAACCGGTGGTTGCCGGTCTTGTTCCGCGGGGTGGATGTGTTGCGTCAGCCTCTGCGATGTTGACCCGATCATGACTCTGAGCCCGGGCGATCGAGGTCCCGGTTTCTGTCAACCGTCCAACACCAGCGAGGCTGAACTGAAACAGATTCAACAGAAACTCGATACCTGGAACAGGCCATCCGGGAACGGGATTCTATGCCTCGAATTCTATCGGCGCGAACTGGGCCTCGGCGGACTGGTTATGCGCTTGTTTTGGGCCTAGTATCCGGAACACGGCGCGAAAGCCCGCGGCAAGTTACAGATCAACAATGAGTTGAATGGCATTCTTGGATTTTTCGATTTCAGCCTTCCGATTGCGCTTTCGCGGTAATCCAGTGATAGGGGGTGATACCAATGGCGTATGAACTCAGGCCAAACCGTCTTCTCACAAGTCATGGATTACGCACCCCGATACGAATTTCAGAAGTGTGTCGCCCGCTATCGTGGCGACTACCAGCTGCAAGGTTTTTCGTGCCGGGATCAGTTCCTTGCAATGGCATTCGCCCAGCTGACCTATCGTGAAAGCCTCCGCGATATCGAGGCCTGTTTACGCGCCCTCGGCAGCAAGCGTTACCATATGGGATTTCGAAGCAAGGTGGCGCGGACGACACTGGCCGACGCCAACGAGCGGCGCGACTGGCGGATCTATGCGGATTTCGCACAGGTCCTGATCGGCGTGGCGCGGCCGTTATATGCCAAAGATCCCATCGGTGTCGAACTGGCTCAGGGGCTGTACGCCCTGGACTCGACGACCATTGACCTTTGTCTTTCATTATTCCCATGGGCCCGGTTTCGCCGGCACAAAGCCGCCGTCAAGATGCATACACTGCTGGATCTTCACGGAAACATTCCCGCGTTTATCCGCGTCACAGACGGGAAAGTTCATGACGTCAACATTCTCGATGAAATCGCACCCGAAGCAGGGGCCTTCTACGTCATGGATCGCGCGTATATCGATTTCGAGCGGCTCTTTCTCTTCACGCTCTGTTCCGCATTCTTTGTTGTGCGTGCCAAGAAGAACGCCGTCTTGCAGCGCCGGTACTCCCGTCCGGTGGACAAGACCACAGGGTTGCGATCCGACCAGACGGTCATTCTCACCACGATCAAGTCCGCCAAAGCCTATCCCGATCCGTTGCGGTGCATCAGCTACTTCGACGCCGAGACGAACAAGCGGTTGAAGTTCCTGACCAACAACTTCGCGTTGCCCGCGCTCACCATCACTCAGATCTACAAGTCGCGATGGCAAGTTGAACTCTTCTTCAAATGGATCAAACAACATCTTCGGATCAAGTCCTTCTATGGCACGAGCGAGAATGCAGTCAAGACCCAGATCTGGATTGCCGTTTCCGTTTATGTCCTCGTCGCCATCATCCGCAAGCGCCTCGACATCGATAGGAGTCTTTACCAAATCCTACAGATTCTCAGCATTACCATTCTCGAAAAACAGCCCATTTTGCAGGCCTTTTGCGCGCCGAACTCCCAATTCGATGGGCTCGACGATCCTAACCAACTGGTTCTATTCGACTTCTAACCGGACACTAGTGTCCATAACTATTGATATTTTTTGGGAATGAATTGACTCTGTTATTTGTCACCCCTAGACTAATCTGATCTCAAGCAGTTTTTCCGCAGGACTGGGCAATATTTGGGGAGGTTAGTATGGCGCAAAAAAAACTGACAAGCCGTAGGCGATTTCTAAAGAGCAGTGCAGCGCTGGGATTGACCGCAGGTGTGGCACCTGCATTTGGCCAGATACTTCATCCCAATGTCATCGCCGTGACCGAGACCCGTGCCCGTGGCCTGTTGTCAAAGTATGAAGATACGGAGCGCATCAGGTTCCGGCGGAACAGGAATCCCAATGCCACGGCCCTGACACCATTACAGGACCTGAACGGCATCATCACACCCTCTGAACTGCATTTCGTGGTTGATCATGAAAACGGTGTATTGCTGGATATCAATCCCGCGGAATACCGCCTGCGGGTCACCGGTATGGTGGACCGTCCACTAGAATTTACTCTAGATGAATTGAAGCGCATGCCGTCGGTATCATCTACCAATGTCCTCACCTGTGGTGCCAACGGCGGGGATGCATTCAGTGAAGGGGCATTGACGGTCCAACAGACCCACGGCAGGACCAGTACCAGTGAATGGAGCGGCGTGTCATTTAAAACCCTGCTCGAGGAAGCAGGGGTGCAAGCAAATGCCAAGTGGGTGATCGCCATGGCCGCTGATCCCAGCGACCACGTGGCCAGTTTCCCAATGGAGAAGGCGATGGACGGGGTGACCATGGCCGCTTATGCCCAGAACGGCGAATCCGTCCGCATCGACCAGGGTTACCCGGTCCGTGTTGTCGCGCCCGGCTACACTGGCCGCTGGCTGGTCAAGTGGTTGACCCAACTGTATGTCACCGATGACACCCATGTGACCCGTCAGGACGGGATGAACATGGAGGACCGCATGCCGGACGGTAGTGGATTCCTGTTGGCAACGGACCTGACCCGTTATTACCGGCTTGAGACTACGCCAAGATCGGTCATTACTTTTCCTTCTGGCGGGCAGAGATTACCGGGTCCCGGTTTCTATGAGATACGTGGCCTGGCCTGGACTGCTGGGACCGTCAAGCGGGTGGAAATCTCTACCGATGGCGGCGAGAGCTGGAAGGATGCCACGCTGCAGGAACCGGTGTTGCCCTATTGTCATACCCGCTTTCGTATGGACTGGGAATGGGACGGTCGGGAACGTATCATCCAGTCCCGCTGCACCGATGAGAAGGGGTACGTCCAGCCTGCACCAAACGAAGTCTCCTCGACCTGGGGCGTGGATTCCAGCCAGGAATGTTTTGATGTGATGGGTGAGCTCTGCAACCAGGTGCCAAGGGACACCCATAACTCTTTTATCATGAGCTGGAAGATCGCCGCGAACGGGGAAATCACTAACCCGATGCGGGAACTGTATCCCGAGGGACGGCCGGAAAGCCTTGGCCATTATTATTCCGGTGGACATGCCTTCTTCGAGGATTGACCATTAAATCTTTTTTCATCAGTCAATACGAATTGATCAGCGAGAATAGGAAAAGCGTGTGAGAACATCATCGGGACATTGGTTGGGCTTGGTATTACTCGTGTTCTGTCATTCGGCCCTGTCACAGACCCCCGGCCAGGGATTGGGGCGGACCATGAGTGAAAGGGATCTGTCGGAGCTGATGTACACGGTGGGACCTAAGGGCAAAGAGCTGCCGCCGGGGCAGGGTAGCGCCAGGGAAGGCGTCTTGATCTACGAGGCCAGTTGCGTTTCCTGTCATGGCATAGAAGGCCTGAACGGAGGACAAAATACCCTCAAAGGAAGTCCGCTTTTACCTTTCCCCACCACCTTATGGGACTATATCCACCGGGCGATGCCAAGGAGTCAGGCCAATGTCGGGGTACAGGAAAGACAGCTGAGTAATGATGAAACCTATGCCCTCACTGCGTATATCCTCTACATCAACGGAATAATCGGACTGGATGAAGTGATGAACGCCGAGAGTTTAGTCAAGGTGGAAATTCCCATCGAAAAGAAAGCGCAAGAATAGATCCTTCCCGCCTTGGGGAGTGATTCGCAAACGCCGCCCAGCAGGCTGACCGGAATCAGGGCACACATAGTCTAGTCGTTGTAACTTAAAATTAACCTCTCTGGCATCATATCAATGCGAGGCGGATAAGCGGTATAAGCAGGGTCTGACGACTATGGTAGCGCTGACAGTGTCGTAGATTTGCTTGGTCAAGTCCTGTATCTGGACTCCTCTGTCAAGTAGGCGCAGCTCTCCCGTCAGCTTTCTTCGGCAAAATGCATTCAGCAGGACTGACTAGAAGTTACGAGGTGAGTAGCTAGTCGACTGCACCCGTATCTTCGGCCTCAAAAGTGGAACTGTATTGTTCCGGGCCATGATGGAAATTTGCGCGCGGGGAGCCAACCGATAAAATAACGGCCTCTAAGGGCCAAAGGACTTGTCGGCGTTGCCCCGCGCCGGTCTGACCGGTACGCCATCATCTCGAACCTCATCGCAGCTCGCTGAAAAGATATTCCGACTGTTCCGGGTCAGGCCGCCTGATACCGGGCCTGATGGTCACAGTCACGGTTCCAAACCGCCCACACGCGACGCGCCAACTTGTTGGCCAGTGCAACGATTGCCTTGTTGTGTCCGCGGAACTCGTGTTTCTGGAGACCCCATTGCTGGAGAGGTGTCGGTGTGGCGCCCTCTCGATGGGCACTCCACAACAGGGAACGGCCCCCATGAACCAACAGCATCCGGAGGTAACGATCGCCTTGCTTACTGATCCGGCCCATGCGTCGCTGGTTGCCACTGGAATGTTCCCGGGGTGTGAGTCCCAGATAACTGGCAAAATGGCGGGACGTTCGGAATCGTTTGATGTTTCCAACAAACCCCACCATTGCCGTTGCCGTTAACAGGCCGATGCCGGGAATCGACGTCAGACGCGCGACCTCAGGCATCTGCCGAGCCAGCGTCTTCAACTCTTGTTCCACCGATCGTAAGCGAGATTCCAATTCACGGATCTCGCCACACACCTGGTGAAACATCTCCCGAACGACACTGGGGATGACGACATCTGCATCTTCGATCAGCTCCATTACCCCCGGCACCAGATGATCCGCTCCGGTCGGGATCACGTAGCCAAACTCCCGTAACAACCCCCGCACCGTATTGATCCGTGCGGTTCGGGTTCGCATCCACGCCGAACGGATTCGATGCAATGAGGTCAGTTGCTGTTGGGCCAGGGTTTTGACCGGCACTGGATGAATATCGCTGTCACGATAGGCTTCCAACAATCCTTTCACATCCGTACGGTCGGTCTTGTTGCGCCTGACGTAGGGCGTCACATACTGCGGCGAGATCAGAACGACCGTGTGTCCCAGTTCCCGGATCTTCCGACCCCAGTAATGGGCGGATCCGCAGGCTTCCATCACCACGGTCGCCAGCTCCTGGTTCGCAAAGAACCCCAGAAACTTTGCCCGACTTAAACGATAGGTTTTCTCTACATGTTTTCTCTACACCGGGGCGATCTGAAACACCAATTTGGAAAACATTCTTTGCCAGATCCACTGCTATCGTTCTATTCTTCATCTCGGACTCCTTTTTGTTCACACTCACGTGTTTCGCCCGCTTTATTGCGAGGCTCAAAATGACTGTGGCACTTCGATGCCGACTCAGTCATCAAAGAGGAGTCCATACCATCAATAAACGACATTGTCGGACAGTGAGAATTGGCGAGCTGAGCGTGTCGCCACATTCCATTGAAACAGCATGGGATATGGCCAATTGGAGGCCATTCGAGGAACGGCAGGCGAGAGGAGAGTTTCCGTTCGGTGAAATTCTCAATGTCCGAAAAGATGATTTATCAGGCGTTGAGAATGGATTTCAGCGGTGGTGTGAGACGAACGTGGCGGGACTGATCTCTCGGTTGCGACACCCCAAAAGTATCCATTTTTTTCGAGGAAGTTCCTCGTCCGTCAAGAAACCTGGACCATAACGGGCGCGCTGATATAGCATGTTTGCATTCCGAACAGCCAGACAATCAGTAAGTTTTTGGAGGCTCAACTATGAGGACTATTCCACTCCTCGTGACGACATTAGTTCTGTTTATTTCGGCGCCCTCCTTCGCGCAGCAATGGTACGAGCTGGATTGGAGAGAGTATGAGAATAGTATAGATTCCTTCGGTGTGAGTTTTCCGGGTGAACCTACATTGGAAGACATCCAGTTCATCACGAGTTATCAGGACACCCTGCCGGGGCGTGTCTACAGCTATGAGGTTGGCCCGAACGGCTACTCGGTCACGGTAGTCGATTACACGGGACTCGAAGAACTAGAGGCAAGGCGGGTCGCGAATTGCCAAGAGGCCGGGCGTGATGGGGACTCGTGCCAGAACCACTACATGCATGCTATCCGGGGAGCGGTCATCTATGCGATCTGGAATGTCATGAACAGGGGTGGCGAGGTTACGTATCTCTCATTCTCGAGGACGGACCTGGTTGAAGGACAGGAGATGTACGTCAGCAACGACGACGGGTCCCGGACCATCGCCGCGAGCTATATGCACGAAGATCTCCTTTATATCCTGGAGGCGACCGTGCCCGGCGACTCCCCACCGCCGACTCTGTTCTACAAAAGCTTGCGATTCCTCGACGAGAACCAACAACGGATTCGCTATCGAACTAATTATGCCAACGGAATTACAAACCCGGATCGTAGCCGTTGACCGTCCCCCGGGCGAGCCGAGAACGATCGCGCTGAAACCGCTTCTTCTGCTATCAGGAGGTTAAACATGCAGTTTAGATACTTGGGCCTCGCAGCCATTTGTGCCGTTCTTTTGGCCTTACCGGCTTGGGCGCACCATTCCCATAGCAACTATGACCTGACGGAGTGGGTAGAGTTTGAGGGCACTCTCAGGCAAATGCACTATCTCAACCCGCATTCCTTTCTCTTCGTCGAAATCGAAGATGAGGCCGGCGACTCCGCCGTGTGGACACTGGAAGCCACCGGTCCAATGGGCATTGAACAGAACGGAGCCAAGCGCGAGGACGTCAGGCCGGGCGACACGATCGGAGTGCGATGCCATCTTCTCGTTGACGGCTCCAAGGGCTGTCTCCTTGGTTTTGTGACTCCGTTGCACGGTGATCCGGAGCGAGGCCACGGGGTCGCGATAGAGTGGGACTAGCAGCCCGTCGCAGCTTTTCGTTACTAGGACCGACTGGCGTCAGACTACGATCGCCGATGGTCTTCTTACCTCGACGCCAGAGTGGGGGAGACGCGCGAGAGACCTGAACCGCACTCTGGCCAAAGCGTACTCGACGTCGGATGTGGAACGGGCATCCTGCTCAAGCGGATAAGCGGTAAAACAGGCGCCGACGGCTAGCAATTCGCTTGACCTCTAGCCTCTCGCCCATATTGCTGCGCATAATCCAGAAATAGGATTTTGGTATCGATGAAAAAAATAGGGGTGTAAGAACATGTGGAACAAGATCATTATTGCTTTGGTGCTCACATTATTGTCGTCGAACGCCGTAATGGCGCAGTCTGCGTTTTTCGATCGCAAGCAATTGACGACGGATGCGGCCAGAAAAATCGTCGACACTTGTCTCGCCTTTGCGGCCGAGCGCAATGCCGTGGTCGGCGTGGCTGTCGTCGATATGTCCGGTGTTTTGATGGATTTCCACGTCATGCAGGCTGGTGGCGCAACAACTGCGGAAACCGCGATCCTCAAAGCGAAGACGGCGGCGCATTGGGGCCGTCCGACCTCCGTACTTGAAGAAACGGTCATGAGCGGCGGCAATCAGGCCTCCGTTTGGATCAATGATTTTCCCAAGGGTGGCGGGATACCGATCGTGGTGGACGGTAAGGTTGCTGGTGCCGTCGGCGTTGGTGGACCGCGATTCCAAGATGAATGCGCGCAGGCCGGTATCGACGCGGTTCTTAACCAGTAGATTGGTTTCATCGCCGCTTAGCCTGTCCCAAAATATAGTTGAGATTGTTTCAGGCTTTGGTTGATTTCTTTCGAGCCGGGCGGGAAGGTTTGGGTCGGCAACGGAGGTGATACCACTTCCCTTTGCTCTCCAAACGCTCTTCGTTGGGAGCAATGCGTATGCAGCAGCGATCACACCAAACTTTCAGATCGGCTGCAGGCTTCTCTTTGGCAGGTTTCATAGCATAGTTGACCTCGGCGATGTTTACCTGGCCTTGGCCATCCTTACTTGGCCTCGGCGATGGGGTCTTCCCCGTCCTCGCCTTTCCGATAGCGCGACACCGTGGCGCCGCTGTAATCGCCCCGCCCCCCGCATTCAGCTTTCGTGCAGGTCAACACGAGTTTCACAGACCGGCTCACCGGGCTATTCCCTTCGCTCCGATCCAGGCTGAACAATATTGGTGAGGCACAGTGCTCGCAGAGCACACCAAGGTACCACCTGTCGTCCTTTGTGCGAGAGGTTCGCCAAGCTTGCATATTGATAGAAATTCAACCTTTGAGATCGAGGTTTCTCTTATCCATATCGGAGCAGAAGATTCCCATCGATCATCTGTACAAAGAATCCGACAACAACAGTCACTATAACTATGGAAGGCCTGTCCCGGGCCGCAGCGGCGACACCCCTGAAGATTCCGCTTGCCTTGCGATTTCGCTCGAGAGCGCCGTGGCCATCTGTCTAAACAAGCTGGTCAAATCGTCCGGGGTGGTTTCGAGCGACAGGCTCGCTGCATGTAGTTTTGACGTCAAGAACGGGCCTCGGGAAATGGCGCTTGTCTGTAGGGCCCTTCGAGAACCTCGCGGGAAAGATTGAGATCGGCAGCGGGAAACCGAGTACTTTCCGGAAAGGGACACGTGGCTCCGAAACAGGAGTCCGACACTAATCCGCTACCTGAACGATACTCTTTGGCGGGTACAGGGTCAACGGTCATCACGGCAAGCATCGGGACAATCCGCCACGAAACGACAGCCGACGATCCTTTCCAAGTCGTCTTCGCGGAAGAATCTGTGGAGCAGACCACCGGCTCTAGTCGCTGGCGACGAGCCTGCGGATGGTACCGTCGTGCTTGTTCAAAACGAACAACTGCCCCCCAGGTCCTCTACCAAAACGCAGATCCACCCGCGTCGCGGGATCCTTGCCCTGTTCGCGATTCTTGTCCTGAATCAGTTCGAGCAGCGTCCTGGCTTCGCCGTCGTCGTTGAGCAAAACCCTGCGGATGGCATCCTGTCCGCCATCAGGAAGGTCGTTCGCGTCGAGGTGAAAGATTTCTCCACTGGGCAGGTCGCCGAACAGGATGCGGTTCTGCAATTGAGGAATCGCGTTGTCACGGTAAACCACCAGACCGATGGACGCGGATTGAGGCTGGAGCAGCGGATCCAGTTGCCCGTACTCCGCAATCGGATAGGTCACATCGGGATCGCTCCGTGGGCTTTCCGTGCTCACCGCCTGGCGGCTGATGAAGCCGAAGCTTCCTTCCCAGGTGTTCCAGCCAAGATTCGCTCCTGCGGTAACCTGACTGATTTCCTCGACGATGTTCTGGCCGATGTCGGTAGAGAACATGTTTCCGTTCTGAGAGTCCCAGGCGAAGTTCTGGGGATTGCGGACGCCGTAAGCGTAGATCTCTGCCAGTGTCCGATCGTCACCATCGTTGAAGGGATTGTCGGCGGGAATTCCGTACTTTCCGTTGGCGCTGTTTGAACCGAGAGGGTCGATGCGGAAGATCTTTCCGAAACCCGAATCAAGTTTCTGCGCGTTGAAGAGCGGATCACCGCCGCTACCGCCGTCGGCGATCCCCACGTACATCAGGCCAAAATCCGCGTCACCCGCCCCGGCAAGAGGGTTGAATCCGATCTGGCCACCATTGTGGTTACGAAAGGGCTGCTCAAAGCGGAACAATTCCCTCGGAGCGCCGCCATCGTAAGTGGCGGCATCGGGCGTCCTGGCCGTCCACTCCAGCAGAACGGTGTCGTGGGTGTTGCCTCCACCACCGGGCACGAAGTCGGGCGCCGGTTCCGTGTCAGTAACGTCACTCCAGGTATAGAACTTGCCAAAACCCGGCGTGCCGGCCTGGCCGAACTGAGGGTGGAAGGCAAAGCTCTGCATGCCCCGTTCCCTGCCAGTCGAATTGATGCTGAAGCCCCAGTTGTCGGCGTTGGCATCGACGTACTCGGTGACCGTCTCCCCGTCGTAACTGACGCTGAAAATCGGGCCAAGCATATCGTTGACGAACAGGCGGCCGGTGCCGGACTCATTGATCAATATCATCGGACGCACCGCTTCTCCATCGCGATCCGGAAGAGAGGCAAACTCGACGAAGTCGACATTGATGATGCCTTCGAGAGCTTCGATGGGCTGGGGAAAGGGATCGTCCGTCCTCTGAGCGAGCGCGGGAGACACCATCATCGCCGCGGCCACAATCAATTGAGTCACGTATTTAGTCATTCTGATTCCTTCCTTAGTTCTCCCTGCTCAGCTGCAGATTGTGAGAAATCCTAACATTTGCTCGCAAAAAGTTGTGTAAGAATTCCTGGTGCCTTGGTATCTCTCACTTTCCGGATCGACACCGGACTGTCGCATTGTAGGTCTGCTGGTCCGCATGGTGTAGCATTCCCGTAGTGTTTGCGTTTATTGGGAGGAACGATGAAGAAACGAATGACGGTCGCAGGCTTATGTTTGCTGGGTGCGGTTCTGGCCGGGACGGTTCCGGCGCAGGCCGCGCAAGATGCACCTCTGGAGCCTTGCGGCCCGAATCTGGGAACCGATATCAAGAACGTGAGCGGCCACTCGCGCTGCTTCGAGCTCAGGACGTATACGGTCGGAGAGGGCAGCACGATCGATCAATTGCACACACGCTTTCGCGAGCGAACGACGGCTCTTTTCCGAAAGCACGGTATGACGATCGTCGGCTACTGGCAGCCGACCACGCAGCCCAACACCTTGATCTACGTGCTGGCATACGCGGATCGCGCTGCGCGGGACGCTGCATGGGACGCGTTTAGAAGCGATCCGGACTGGATCGAGACGCGCGAGGAAATGCCCGTCAATGTCCAAGTCGAGAACGTCTTCATGAGCGCGACCGACTACTCACCCATTAAATAGCTGCCTCAGCCCTCCGGGGCGGTGGGACCGCCCCGGAGGAATCACCTGTAAAAGGAACGGACACTTCAGCCGCAACGCACTCGCCAGGCCACAATGTCGCATGAAGTGTCCGTCCCCTTTCCCCGCATGCAAACATGACGCTTATACGCGTACGGAGCGTATGTGTTGAAATACCGGTTGAAAGCGTCGTCGACCCATCAAACCATCTATGAACGGACACAAATCACAACCGGGCTTCGGAGAGTTCGTCGCCCTGATGGCGATGATGATGTCACTCGCGGCGCTGTCGATCGACATGATGCTCCCCGCGCTGCCTGAGATCGGGCGTGATCTCGGTGTCCAGGGCCCCAACGACACCCAGTTGGTCATATCGCTTCTTTTCCTCGGCTTCGCAGTGGGCCAGATATTCTACGGCCCGCTATCGGACAACACAGGCCGCAAATCTACTGTGTATTTGGGGTTCGGACTGGTTGTTGTCGGCTCCGTTTGCGCGTTGTTCGCTCCAAGCTTTCCCATAATGCTTTTGGGACGATTCCTTCAAGGCCTTGGCGTGGCGGGCCCGCGCACGATCGTACTGGCCCTGGTCCGAGACCGCTACGAGGGCCGGACGATGGCCCGGGTCATGTCCTTCGTGATGGCTGTGTTCATTATGGCGCCCGTCGTCGCACCGGCCATGGGACAGGCCATCATGGTTCTGGCGGGGTGGCGGGCGATTTTTGGCTTCTATCTCGGCCTGGTGCTTGTCGTTTCCCTCTGGTTTGGACTGCGACAGCCGGAAACACTGGCCACGGACCGTCGAATCCCGTTCCGGAGGGAGCGAATCGTGCGTGCCGTGCGCGAAGTCCTGGGCAACAGGATTTCCTTTGGGTACACCCTCGCAGCCGGACTTATTTTTGGTTCGTTCATCGGTTACCTGAACTCGTCGCAACAGATCTTCCAGGAACAATACGGTCTGGGCCCGTTGTTTCCCTTGTACTTCGGCATTGGTGCGCTCTCGCTAGGTTGCGCGTCATTCCTGAACGCGACGCTCGTGATGCGTCACGGGATGCGGCCGCTGGTTCTCCGCGCACTGAAATCCATGTCGGGTATTTCCGTTGTATTTCTGGCCATCGCCTATGCCCTGGCCGGTCACCCACCGTTGTGGCTGTTTATGGGCTACATGCTGATCGTTTTTTTCTGTTCGGGTATTCTCTTCGGAAACCTGAACGCTCTTGCGATGGCGCCCATGGGGCACATCGCCGGAACGGCGGCCGCAGTGATCGGATCGCTCTCCACCTTCCTTTCGCTCGTGCTCGGCACGGCCGTCGGTCAGGCGTACAACGGAACGGTTCTGCCTCTGGTCCTCGGGTTTGCGCTTTTCGGTGTGGCGTCACTCGCCGTCGTGCACTGGATCGAACGTGAAACTTCAGAACCTGAAAGCACCGAAACAGTTTCGATCGAAGACTGATAAACTAAAGCGCGTTCGGGTTGCAATGCGGAGCTTCCCGATCCCAGCAATGAAGCACGACCGATCGCATCGCCGGTTCGTCATCCCAGTGGCCCTTACCGCCCTGCTGGGCTTGGGACTCCTGGCCTCAGAAATCCCCGCTCTGCTTCAGACAAGCGCACCTCTACCTTTTGTTGTCTACTTCGACGACGGCCCCTTCCCCACGACCAGATCCATCCGCGATGACGCCACGTTTGTAGAACTGACAGGTCTCATACGACGCATGGGACTTCCATACACCGATGCGACCGCTGCGGGAACGTTTACGATTCGCGGTCCGGCCGGCACATTGGTCGCGACGCGCAATGAAGAAACTCTGACGATAGACGGACGGTCACTGCAACTGGAGCGCGCGCCATACACCGACGGTGCCCGCTGGTACGTGCCCCTGGATTTCCTTACAGGGGCTCTGGAACAGATCACCGGTGTGAACTTCCGGTATGAACCCGGCGCGCCGCGCATGCTGGCCGGCACTCTCACCGCCACGCGACTCGACATCAGCGCCGTCGGAAACGAAGGCGAGACACGGCTGACAATACGCTCCGACGTCAGCGTAAATATTCGAGTGCAACAGATTCCCGAGGAAAATCGAGTGATCCTGGCAATCGATCACGCACCCATCAGACCGTCCGCGGAAACGCTGGAGTACCGCGATGGTTCTATACGATCCGTGCGGTTTGACGATGCCGACGGGCGTTCTAAGATCCTCGTCGAAACGACGCCGCAGGTCGCGAGCGTCCGACTGACACCCACGGAGGAGAACCGCACCTTTTTTGTGGATTTCGTTCCCGAAAGCGCCCCGGCCGAAACAGTGGCGACACCACCGGCGCCGGAGCGGGATGGACTGGCCGGGGCCGGTGGCGTGCGGGTGATCGTCATCGATCCGGGCCACGGTGGCCTGGATGCCGGCGCCGGGGCATCGGGCACGCTTGAAAAAGATCTGACTCTCGCGCTGGCGCGGCGTATCCGCACCCGACTGCAAACCGGGCTCGATACCACCGTCATTCTCACCCGGGACTCGGATATCGAATTAAGCGGGGAGACACGATCCGCGATCGCCAACAACAACGCAGCCGATCTGCTGATCAGCCTGCACATCGGTTTTTCTCGAGACCCCAGCGAGACCGGCGCATCGCTGTTTGTCATGAAGGCAATGCCCTCCCCTGGAATCGAAGCCACCGACGGTATTAACGATGCCGCGTCCGGGCGAGCGCTGTTCCAGCCCTGGTACTGGACCTATGAGTCCCATCTGGCACGCAGCCGGGTCCTGGGAGAAATCTTTCAACGAAGGTTGGCGGCGGCGATTCCCGGTTGGGAGTTTTCGCTCCGGGAAGCTCCAATCGGTGTCCTCAGGAGCGCAGCCATGCCCGCGATACTCGTCGAGCTGGGTAACGCGAACAATCGGGCGAACCTCAAGGCACTCACAAGCCCGGCGCTCCAGGACCGTCTGATCGAGGCGATCGTGCGGTCGGTCACCGAGTTTGGCGCCATTGGAGCCAGCGAAGCCCTTGACGATGGAGGTGCTTGAGTGACACGCAAGCTCTCTATCAGCCTCCTGTTGATGGTCGCCGTCGCCGCTCTGTCCGCGCTTTACTTCTTAATTGTAGCGGGAGGCGTGGGACAGAATCCGGAACCGGAAAATGACCCGGTATTCGAGGAAACCGTCGCACCCCTCTTCGCGCCCACCGACCCGGCAATCGAGGCAAGGTTGTTCTTCCCGGGTAACAACAACGACGTGCTATTGCGGACCCGGGACGTAACGATCTTCGCTTCGGTGGAGATAGAAAACCGCGTCCGCCAGATCGTAGATCAATTAATCCGGGGTGGGGACGACCCGGATCTATTCTACAGACTGCCCTCAGACACTCGACTTAACGAAGTGTTCGTAGCTGATAGTGGCGTCGTGTATCTGGACTTCAACAGCGCGATCTCGGACAACCATCCCGGGGGTGTGCTTCCTGAGCAGGCGACGATATATTCCATCGTCAACTCGCTCACGTACAACCTTGATGCAATCGATCGCGTGAAGATTCTGATCGGTGGCACCGAAAAGGAGACGCTGGCCGGACACTGCCTGCTTCTGTTACCGTTGGAAATGGATCTTTCGATCAGCGATATGGCACCCCCAGCGGCACTCTCCACGACCCCCCAGACGGAACGACCTCGCGGGAACGCCAATGAGAATTGACGGCCGAAACACTGACGATCTGCGTCCTGTTCAGCTGACGCCGGACTTCATTCCACACGCGGAGGGTTCCGTGTTGATCGAAGTCGGCCGGACCCGTGTCATCTGTACGGCGAGCGTTGAGGAGTCCGTGCCCCTCTTTATGCGCGGTAGTAACAAAGGATGGATTACCGCGGAATACTCGATGTTGCCACGCGCGACCGAGAGCCGGACGCCAAGAGAGGCGTCGCTCGGCCGCAAGTCAGGCCGGACCCAGGAGATCCAGCGCCTCATCGGCAGGTCACTTCGGACCGCCGCCAACCTGGATTTGTTGGGGGAGCGGACGATCTGGGTCGATTGTGATGTCATCGAGGCCGACGGAGGAACGCGGACAGCTTCGATAACGGGCGCTTTCGTCGCCATGGTCCAGGCCATGGACAAGCTGGTCGACAAGGGTGCATTGAACACCGTGCCCATCCGGTCCAGTATCGCCGCGGTCAGCGTGGGCATCGTTGATGGTGTTCCGATGCTGGACCTGAACTACGAAGAAGACGCCAACGCCGAAGTAGACTTCAACGTTGTGATGACCGATCAGCGGGAGTTTGTGGAACTGCAGGGAACCGCGGAACGGCAACCTTTCTCCAAAACACGCCTGGACGCGCTCCTCGATCTGGCAGAGTCCGGAATAGCACAACTGATTGACACGCAACAACAGGCGCTGGGAGCGATGCGCAAACGGTGAGGTCCCTGGTCGTTGCCAGTAAGAATCCCGGCAAGGCACACGAGATCGCGACCGTTCTCAGTTCCCTTCATGACTGGAAAGTTGAATCGCTGCCTGAGGGCATCCCCGACATAGACGAAACTGGAACCACGTTCGTCGAAAATGCGGTTTTGAAAGCGGAGCACTACAGTCGCTCAATCGAGGGCTTGTGTGTGGCCGACGATTCCGGACTGATCGTGGACGCACTCGGGGGCCGGCCCGGTATCTATTCGGCTCGATACGCGCCGACCGATGACGCGCGTAATCAAAGGCTGCTCGAAGAATTGGAGCGTATCCCTCCAGGCAGGCGTGACGCCCGCTTTGTCTGCGCCCTGGCGTTGGCCCGAAAGGGACGATCGATCTGGACGGTCGAGGAACGTGTCGAAGGACAAATCGCTCCCGCACTTGCCGGAGAATTCGGTTTTGGCTATGACCCACTGTTCTGGGTCCCGGAATTCGAGCAGACGACGGGCCAACTGAAACCTGAGATAAAGAACCAGATCAGCCACCGCGGGGTGGCGCTGCGCCGGCTTCAGGAGTACCTCGAAGCCTATCTCGAGACCCGGGAGTGATTATTTTACATCCTCGAAAACGATCAATTGCTAACGTAGTAGGGGACGGACCGTTCTAAAGAGAGTGGTCGAAGAATCGCGATTAAGTTTTAGCATACCTTCAGGAGGTCGACGATGGTGACTTCAGTGTTGATGCTATTGACGCTTCTGGGTCCGATGGAACAGGGACCCAGAGAACTCACGGTCCCGGATGAGTCGCAGATCAAACCACCACTGGTCGTATCCGAAGGTACCGTCATCCCGGTGAGCCTGATTAACGAGATTTCAACCAAGAACGCCGAAGCCGGCAACGGAGTCTATGCTCAGACGATTTTTCCGGTCACGGTAAACAACGAAATCGTGATTCCCGTAGGCAGCTACGCCCGCGGCCGAATCGTAAACGCAACGCGTCCCGGACGCGTGACGGGAAAAGCCGAGCTGACGATCAACTTCCATACGATTATCCTGCCCAGCGGTTTGACGCTGCCGGTCTTCGGAAGCCTGGGTGGCGTCGGTGGTGTCGCCGAAAGACAGGGAGAAGCGACGGTCAGTGGTGACTCCACGAAAGGCAAAGACGTGGGTACCGTCGCCACAACCGCAGGCACGGGCGCGGTCATCGGGGCGATCAGCGGTGGCGGCAAAGGCGTGGCCATTGGAGCCGGGGCCGGCGCGGCGGCTGGAATCGCTCAAGTTCTTCTGAGCCGCGGAGAGGATCTTACCCTGCCCCGCGGTACGACAATCGAGGTGGTACTCGACCGTCCGCTGGAGCCCTGAACAGATTTGCAACCCCCCGCTCTTTCCATTACCTTTAATTGACAGGGCCCATGGAGGGCCGTCACGGGGCGTAGCGTAGTCCGGTCAGCGCGCCTGCTTTGGGAGCAGGAGGCCGGGAGTTCGAATCTCCCCGCCCCGATTGAACTTAGCGAAACAATGAGGCCACGAAAAACGACAGAATTAACGACCTGATTAACAAATCGAGGTTGCTAGGAAGCGCACGTGATTACATTATTGACGGGAGTCAGAACGCTCATCTACACGGCCAGAGTGACGAGCCAGGGCGTGATCAGGTCGGTATACATGCATCAGCTGCTTAACACAGGCGGGTGATCGTTTCTGCTGACGGCCGCAGCAAGCCGGAATCACCGCAGCGCTTCCTGAAGGCCAAAAAGTGGCAACCTATGGCAACCGGATGGGTAGTGCCTAAGATTAGGTGGGCCTTAGATTGTTCAACGGCAGTCATCGAACCAGTCGGGTTTCAATCGAATATATGAGTTCACAACGGATGCGAGTTGAGCGCCCACAGCGACCGAAACAGCGTATACCTTTTTATTGTTAAGTCGCACTGCTTCTACCGCAGGCGTGAAGTCCCCATCCGCAGACAGCAGGTAGGCAGCATCGAACTCATCCCGCTCGGCCATGACCACCATATCGACTGCAACCATCACGTCTACAGCTTTTTCAACCATTGCGGTTGTTTTGTGATGAGTACGGGCGAGCCGGCCGAGATCGTGATAGACCTGTTGGTCAATTCGCGTCGGGAGATTAGCGAGATACGCTGCTAGTTCCTTAGCCAGCGGATTATCGACTGGTCGCTGCTCAAGGCGACCGAGGTGAGTCGAAATCTTAGGATCAGTCGCACCGAGCGACGCCAAGAAGCGACGCTGGGCGGCGTAAAGATTGTTCGCTCCAGTCTGCGGTACTCTCCCGATATAGTATCGGGTTCCAACCCAGCTAAACAGACTGTAACTTATAGGAGTTATTGTCAAAAGTGGTGTTTAGGAGATTGATTCAAGCGGCGGCCTGATCGACTTGTGTCGCTTCGACACCATCGTTGAATTTCACTCCGATGATTACCTTGCTCAGATCATCGAATCCTCGTAATCGTCGCCAATTGTTCTCAGCGCACTGGCCCAGTTTGAACATCATGTGCAGCATGCCATCCCGTGCCCAGTTTGAACATCATGTGCAGCATGCCATCAGCCGTCGCGTTCGGGGGCTTCTCTTCCAGTGCAACCTCTGGATCGCTTCGTTCGGTGTCGAATGGTGGCAAAGGTCGACTCAATGGGATTCGTCGTTCTGATGCTCTGCCAGTGCTTGGCCGGAAAGTCGTAAAAGGCCAGCAGTTCCTCTCTGTCTTTCTGCAGGCAGAGTGTGGCTTTCGGATACTTCGGTTCATAGGTTTCAATGAACAAGTCGAATGCCTTCTCGGCGTCTGCCTTCGTCTCGGCCTGCCAGATCGAGTGCAGGGCCTGTTTCGCCTTCGCCTGGACCGACTTGGGCAGGCAGTTGAGGACGTTCATGACTTTGTGCATCCAGCAACGTTGTTGACGTGTCTCGGGATAGATTTCCTCCAGTGCGGCCCAGAACCCCATCGCACCGTCACCGATGGCCAACTTCGGAACATTCATCCCACGGGACTTCAGCTTCAACAAGACCTCGCGCCAACTCTGTGTCGATTCCCGTACACCGTCTTCGATCGCCAGGAAACGCTTCTCTCCGCGTTCATTCACGCCGATCACGACCAATGCACACAACTTGGTTTGTTCCGCCCGAAGTCCGCTGTAGATGCCGTCGGCCCAGACATAGACCCAGCGATCTGCATCCAAACGCTCCTCGCATCCGAGGCGGTACTGTTCGCCCCAAACCTGTTTCAACCGCGATACCGTGCTCGCCGACAGACCCTGCGCCTGGGGACCGACAAGAACTTTTAGGGCCTCACCCATCTCGCCGCTGGAAACGCCTTTCAAATACAACCACGGCACCGCTGCTTCCAGCGACTTCGTCTTCCGAATGTACGGTGGTACCAGGGCCGATCGGAACGTCACAGCTTCGCCCGTCTTGGCACGGACCTTCGGGATTTGGACTGTTACCGGACCCAATCCCGTCTGCAGTTCGCGTTCCGGCAGATAACCGTTGCGTACCACCCCGGCGTTTCCTGTCTCAGTTCGCCGGCCACCGTGCTGGGATAGCAGCTCTGCCAATTCGGCTTCCACTGCGCGTTGGATCAGTTGCTGTGCCCCAACTCGTAGTAGTTCTGTTACTGGATCCTCAATCGTTTCTCGACCTTCCGGTCCATTCACGTTACTCTTGCTCACAGTGGCGTATCTCCTATGGTTGCTTTGAAGTTTTGTCACAACAAATCAACCAGATACGCCGCTCTTATTCAATCCCTCAAACACCAGATTCGGTTATAACTCAGTCCTGAGAAATCATCTTGTCGGAAGTTGAGAAAAAAGAAGGGAAAATTTCTTATCGAGTTCCAGATAATCGTAGTTAGGCCAGATGAACTGCGAAACGATCAGACGAGCGTACAACTCTGATTCCCCACGGATAATTTCGCTCATAGCCGACGTCTATCGAGAGTACGGCGACGAGATCTATCTAGAAGGAGCGGACAAGGATCTAGTTGATATTGAAGGATATTACCGACAGGTAAGCGGGGATTTTGTCATATTGGAAAGGAATGACGAAATCGCAGGAACGCACGCCGTACTCCCGCTTGACCTAGCGAACCGCGTCATAACCTTCAGACGGCTGTACCTTCGGCAGGAGTTGCGTGGGTCGGGTTGCGGAAAGCGGTTGATGAAATGGGCAATCGATTGGTCGATGCGCGAAGGCTATCACTCAGTAGAGTTTTGGTCTGACATACGATTCCAACGGGCACACAGGTTCTTTCAGCAATTAGGTTTCACGAAAGGGGATACTCGGAATATGACAGATGGAGCCATGCCCTACTCAGAGTATCGATTCTCAATGAACTTGTTTGGGCAAAATAATATTGCCTAACACGGGATGCAGTGGACGGCCTTCCGCTGGCGCTCCAGGCTCCACGGGTGGTCGAGGTCCACGTTTGGGGCCTAACAAGCCGCTGCAGCTGGCGGGGCCGGCAAAAGAGGTGAAAATGATTCTCAAGTCCTGAGAAATCATCTTCTCGGACGTTGAGAATTGGATTTCACCACTTTTCGGGACCAATCACCACAGCTAGTGACCATATGAGCCTATCCAGCGCGACCCCTATTCTTAGAATCTTCGACGAAGCAAAAGCGAAGGAATTCTATGGCTCTTACTTGGGGTTTTCCGTGGACTGGGAGCATCGGTTTGGTGATGAGTTCCCTCTGTACATGCAACTGTCCAAAGATAACTGCGTCCTTCATCTTTCCGAACACCACGGCGACGGGACGCCAGGGAGCGCGATTCGCATCGAAACTGATGACGTTGGTGCTTTGAATCAAGAACTACTGGACAAGGCCTATCGATACGTGAAGCCAAGCGTCGAAGAGAAACCGTGGAACACAAAAGAGATGACGATCACCGATCCGTTTGGCAATCGATTGATCTTTTTCGAGAACGAATAGCCCTGAAATCCGTTCTCAAGTCCTGAGAAATCATCTTCTCGGACGTTGAACTCCAGACTGGTACTCTCTTCAGTAATGCCTACCGGTAAACCTTGGCTACCTGAGCATATCGTGATGCCAGATGCGGCCGTTCGTCTGATCGAAAGCCAATTCCCGGAGCTTCGACCTGCGCATATCCAACTTCTAGGTGAGGGTTGGGACAATACGGCCTACGTAGTGAACAGGACTTGGGTTTTCCGGTTTCCTCGCCGAGAGATAGCGGTGGAACTGCTGCAGACGGAAACTCGCGTCCTTCCTCGAATTGCAGCTCAGTTGCCTTTCCCTATCCCAGTACCAAGATGGGTTGGTAAGCCAACACAAGAGTATGATTGGCCGTTTGCGGGCTATCGCTTTCTTCCAGGCACCACGGCACTGAGTGTTGGATTGACGCGAGAGCAGAGGAAGGAACTTGCTGCTCCCTTAGCGAATTTCTTAGCAACTCTACATGCCATTGATCCGGGAGATCTGGAAATTCCGGGAGATAAATTTGGCCGAGCTGACATGGGAAAACGTATTCCACAGTTGCTCTCAAGTCTTCTGACGATTCGAGGAAAGGGATTGGTTGCTGACGTTTCACCTTGGGAACGGATCGTTGAACAGATGTCATCGGACTTTCAACCGCGGTTGAACACATTGTCACACGACGATTTTTCAGCGGAGCATATCCTTGTGGACAACTTTGGACTGCCAAGCGGCGTGATTGACTGGGGCGACATCCACCTAGGAAGCCCCAGTATGGATTTGGCTATTGCGTTCGGTTTTCTGCCACCCGAGGGTCGCGAAGTATTTTGGGATAGCTATGGAGCCGTCGAAAAGCCGATCCAAATCATGGCGCGATTTCGTGCTCTCCACGCCGCCGTCATTGGTGTCCTATATGGCGATGATATTGGCGACACTGCTCTCCTGCGCGAGAGCTTATTGGGGATGGACTTCGCGATAGAGTCGTGACCGAGACAATTCCTAGAACTAGACTACGGGAAGTCAGTCCGCGAGTTATTGTCAAAAGTGGTGTTTAGGAGATTGATTCAAGCGGCGGCCTGATCGACTTGTGTCGCTTCGACACCATCGTTGAATTTCACTCCGATGATTACCTTGCTCAGATCATCGAATCCTCGTAATCGTCGCCAATTGTTCTCAGCGCACTGGCCCAGTTTGAACATCATGTGCAGCATGCCATCCCGTGTCAGGCAACCTCTGGATCGCTTCGTTCGGTGTCGAATGGTGGCAAAGGTCGACTCAATGGGATTCGTCGTTCTGATGCTCTGCCAGTGCTTGGCCGGAAAGTCGTAAAAGGCCAGCAGTTCCTCTCTGTCTTTCTGCAGGCAGAGTGTGGCTTTCGGATACTTCGGTTCATAGGTTTCAATGAACAAGTCGAATGCCTTCTCGGCGTCTGCCTTCGTCTCGGCCTGCCAGATCGAGTGCAGGGCCTGTTTCGCCTTCGCCTGGACCGACTTGGGCAGGCAGTTGAGGACGTTCATGACTTTGTGCATCCAGCAACGTTGTTGACGTGTCTCGGGATAGATTTCCTCCAGTGCGGCCCAGAACCCCATCGCACCGTCACCGATGGCCAACTTCGGAACATTCATCCCACGGGACTTCAGCTTCAACAAGACCTCGCGCCAACTCTGTGTCGATTCCCGTACACCGTCTTCGATCGCCAGGAAACGCTTCTCTCCGCGTTCATTCACGCCGATCACGACCAATGCACACAACTTGGTTTGTTCCGCCCGAAGTCCGCTGTAGATGCCGTCGGCCCAGACATAGACCCAGCGATCTGCATCCAAACGCTCCTCGCATCCGAGGCGGTACTGTTCGCCCCAAACCTGTTTCAACCGCGATACCGTGCTCGCCGACAGACCCTGCGCCTGGGGACCGACAAGAACTTTTAGGGCCTCACCCATCTCGCCGCTGGAAACGCCTTTCAAATACAACCACGGCACCGCTGCTTCCAGCGACTTCGTCTTCCGAATGTACGGTGGTACCAGGGCCGATCGGAACGTCACAGCTTCGCCCGTCTTGGCACGGACCTTCGGGATTTGGACTGTTACCGGACCCAATCCCGTCTGCAGTTCGCGTTCCGGCAGATAACCGTTGCGTACCACCCCGGCGTTTCCTGTCTCAGTTCGCCGGCCACCGTGCTGGGATAGCAGCTCTGCCAATTCGGCTTCCACTGCGCGTTGGATCAGTTGCTGTGCCCCAACTCGTAGTAGTTCTGTTACTGGATCCTCAATCGTTTCTCGACCTTCCGGTCCATTCACGTTACTCTTGCTCACAGTGGCGTATCTCCTATGGTTGCTTTGAAGTTTTGTCACAACAAATCAACCAGATACGCCGCTCTTATTCAATCCCTCAAACACCAGATTCGGTTATAACTCTCAGTCCGCACGGTAGATGATCTAACCGCTCAAGTCCTGAGAAATCATCTTCTCGGACGTTGAGAATTGGCAGCGCCGGGCAGAAACAACCGAGTCCGTCGAGTCATCCCCTAAAACCAACAACTTAGAGCCGAGGCGGTGGGGCGAGTCGCTATCGAGGCGGACGAGGTGTGTGGCTCGGTTGCGTCGGTGGTTTCACCAGCCTGTGGCACGTCCCCATCGCGGCCATTACTCTTCCTGATAGACCCACGCACCAACCAACGATGCAACTGGTATTTCAACGACAGTCCAGATCCAGTGCACCAGCACACCGCCGATAGGAATCAGGTCGAACCTGAGCAAAGCGGCATAAGGCACAAGGTCGATCGAGATCCAGTAGAACATTCCGCCAAGGATGGCCGTCGTTGAGCCCGCGCCGAATCGAGGACGGAGCGCTGCGTATAGCCAGACGATCAATATGCCCAGTGCTGCGGAGTAGACCGCCAAGAAAACGAGCCCCTCCGTCTGGCCAAGGCCCTGTAGACCATGGCTCTCAATAAATCCAACGATCTGTTCTCTCAGCACTAGAATCCGTGCAGCCGTGCTAACGAATACGATCACACCGGCCAGTAATCCCCCCAGCACAACACGTCCTGTTTTGATGGAACTCATGTCGTGGCCCTCCTCGACGGCGGTTGGTAAATTGTGGCTACGTTACCCGATCTTTGCGTTGGGGCATAATCATTTGCACTAGTCGGATCGGCAGGCGCGAGAGGGTGCCCCAGACGCCCTAGTTGACCCAGCATTTCCACTCCATTCTATATTTACTTACAGAACTTCACCGGGATAGAGATTGTTAGGGCAACTGGGTCACTTGAGGCAGATCGGGTGTGCCCTATGGTTCAGGCTGGCTGGGCTCTGCTAGCATGACGGTCAGAGTCTGAGAAGGGCACGTGTCAATGAAGAGAACGAACCGCGACTACTGGAACGCCACAAGCGATGGCTACCAAGATGCTCATGGGGACAGTCTCTCCGCAACAGCGTTGGCTTGGGGTGTGTGGCGAATCCCTGAATCTGAACTGGGGATTCTTGGAGCCGTCAAAGGGGTCGATATTCTTGAACTTGGTTGCGGAGCTGCTCAGTGGTCGATTGCTCTTGATGAAGTCGGTGCACAAGTTGTAGGGATCGACTTTTCGGAGCGACAGCTGAAACATGCCCGAAAGAGTTCGGAGGTTATTCCCCTAGTGCAAGGTAGTGCCGAGTCTCTGCCTTTTAACGCTGAATCATTCGTCATTGTCTTCTGTGATCACGGCGCGACAACTTTTTCGCCGCCCGAACTGACAGTTGCAGAGGCGTCGCGGGTGCTCAGGCCCAGTGGTATTTTCGCGTTTAGCATGTCGAGTCCGATTCGCGACATTTGTTGGGACGCGAACGAGGACAGAGTTTCGTCACAACTCGCTGCTGATTACTTTGGTCTGCACGCCATAGAGGATGGTGACCAAACGTGCTACCAGCTGCCCTACGGTGGGTGGATTCGACTGTTTCGTCAACACGCCCTTCAGGTTGAGGATCTTGTCGAACTACGAGCACCGAATAATGCCGAAACTACCTATTCGGATTTTGTGCCGAGGTCGTGGGCCGAGCGGTGGCCTGCTGAAAACATCTGGAAGCTCAGGAAGCTCGCCATCTGAAGCATGCCCCTCCAGATCTACGTCGATGCCTACGCAGGCTACCGAGCCAACGAGCGGCCCAAGCAGATTACGCTCGACGACGAAATCCATGAAAATCGATCTTCACATAATCGTCTTGTGTGCTCTTGAACCCCTCTTCAACTCGCCGAAAGGAACTGAGAATACCCCCTCTTCGCCAAGCAATCGACGCCTGAGGCGAAGAAAATCGACGAGTGGAATCTCTCCCGACAGAATCACCATCAAGTCATGTCCGCTCATGGCGAAGAAGGTAGCCTGTTTTCCACGGACGATGGCCTGTGAAGCATCTTGGCTCATTCCATTCAGTGCGATGAGCAGTCCCCGAGTGTACGCGGACTTACCTTCAATCTTTCCTCTGAAAACTAGGAGTTCTGACTCTGGCACCGGTTGTTGTACCCATTTTGCCTCAAGCAAGTAGACTTCGTGATCCAATTCAAATGAGCCATCTATCTGCTCACCGAGGACCCGAAAAGGCTTGCGTGGTGCGAGGTCAGATGCTTCAAAAAGCTTGTTGAGCAATCGTTCTAACTCGAAACCTGCAGCATTTCTATCGACCATCGTGCAGAGTTCTAAGAGTTGGTTCTTCAGCTGTTCAAGCTCTTCGTTTCGCCGATCTCGCACAGTTGCTTGGGTTTTCTCCCGGCGAATCGCTTCCTCAAACAATTCCTTAGCTCGATCACCAGAGTCATATGACAGCGAGACGAGGAGATCGGGATCCCAAAGCTCTGGGAACTTGAATCCAACTTCGAGGATTAGTCCGTTTAGTGACTTAATTTCCTCTGATCTAACCGGATTGCCCTTTTTTTGCCGATAGGCAATGCCTTGATTGACAATTTCTAGGATGAGCCGCTGGAAGTAACCTCGATCATTTTCGAGCGTACGTCTAATCAAAGTAGCGATTGCCGCGGTCTTGCTTCCACCGGGCCAGTTGTCTCCAACTCCAGCCTTGGCTGCAACGGAGGCAAACGTGACGTGATTCTTCCATTTGCGATTGCCGGAGCCAGGCAGAAAGTCATACAGCAATTCCGCCATGGCAGCGAGAGCGACCGATTCTTTGGGTGTTAGGGGCACACTCCACCTCAGACCCGGCTGCACGCACGGGCGACGTACGCCGAGGCATGCCTGCGAAGCGTTGCAGACAGATAACAAACATTCTGTCGGACAGGTGGACAAGTCAGGGGATTTCGCCGGCATTACTTGTGGTGAGCAGCGTGAAGCCGCCGTGTCCGAGAGCACAGGATGGTCGCGTCATTCGGCGGATCTTGATCGACCGGCAGGATCTGGATGCGTTTATTGACCGGAACAACGAGACAATGGGTTGAGCTTTAGACAAGAGGCGTAGTCTGCGTCACGTTCACGCCACCGCTCCGTGATACCCTGCCAGCAAGGATTCCCGCCGAAAATACGTCTTCTTTGGAGAGTGCGTTGGGGAACGCTCTTAATTTGGAGGGGGACGTGCGTCAAAAAGATATTCTGAACAGTCGTGAATAAGGTGATGAAAGTCAAAGTGGACCGAATATGGCCAACTGCCATTTCATTTGTGTTGATCTGGCATTTGTCGATCACACCTGCATTGGCAGCTCAGACTCAATATCCATTACTGAACGAGTCACGTCAGATCGCAGCAGGGACGTTTGTAGAGCTTAACTTTGAGGTTGGCTCAGATGTCGGAGCGAGACTCGTGGGTAGCGTCAGTGCACAGGGAGGCGCAGGTAACGACATTCGCCTGTGGGTCCTTTCTGAAGATGAACGAGCCCAGTGGGCACCGGGGCGACCAGTGCTTGCCCCTACCTATTATTCTGGCCAACTAAGTGTGATCAATCTCGACGTACCACTAGAAGAAGGCCAGTATTATGTCCTTCTCGACAATACCTTTTCGATTTTTTCCACGAAAACTGTAGCCGCGAATCTGGCAGTTCTTGTAGGCCCTCCATCAATTGCGAGTGTGACAACAGCTTTCAAGAAGACACGACGGCCGGTGAGCCATGCGAGACGGCTCTGGTGCTCTCCATCGGCGATCTGAAAGGCTTGGCTCATATTGGTGTAATTCAGGCGTTGAAGGATCGGGGAATCGAGATCAACTGCATCTTCGGGAACAGCATGGGTTCGTTGGTCGGCGAGTTATTGTCAAAAGTGGTGTTTAGGAGATTGATTCAAGCGGCGGCCTGATCGACTTGTGTCGCTTCGACACCATCGTTGAATTTCACTCCGATGATTACCTTGCTCAGATCATCGAATCCTCGTAATCGTCGCCAATTGTTCTCAGCGCACTGGCCCAGTTTGAACATCATGTGCAGCATGCCATCCCGTGTCAGGCAACCTCTGGATCGCTTCGTTCGGTGTCGAATGGTGGCAAAGGTCGACTCAATGGGATTCGTCGTTCTGATGCTCTGCCAGTGCTTGGCCGGAAAGTCGTAAAAGGCCAGCAGTTCCTCTCTGTCTTTCTGCAGGCAGAGTGTGGCTTTCGGATACTTCGGTTCATAGGTTTCAATGAACAAGTCGAATGCCTTCTCGGCGTCTGCCTTCGTCTCGGCCTGCCAGATCGAGTGCAGGGCCTGTTTCGCCTTCGCCTGGACCGACTTGGGCAGGCAGTTGAGGACGTTCATGACTTTGTGCATCCAGCAACGTTGTTGACGTGTCTCGGGATAGATTTCCTCCAGTGCGGCCCAGAACCCCATCGCACCGTCACCGATGGCCAACTTCGGAACATTCATCCCACGGGACTTCAGCTTCAACAAGACCTCGCGCCAACTCTGTGTCGATTCCCGTACACCGTCTTCGATCGCCAGGAAACGCTTCTCTCCGCGTTCATTCACGCCGATCACGACCAATGCACACAACTTGGTTTGTTCCGCCCGAAGTCCGCTGTAGATGCCGTCGGCCCAGACATAGACCCAGCGATCTGCATCCAAACGCTCCTCGCATCCGAGGCGGTACTGTTCGCCCCAAACCTGTTTCAACCGCGATACCGTGCTCGCCGACAGACCCTGCGCCTGGGGACCGACAAGAACTTTTAGGGCCTCACCCATCTCGCCGCTGGAAACGCCTTTCAAATACAACCACGGCACCGCTGCTTCCAGCGACTTCGTCTTCCGAATGTACGGTGGTACCAGGGCCGATCGGAACGTCACAGCTTCGCCCGTCTTGGCACGGACCTTCGGGATTTGGACTGTTACCGGACCCAATCCCGTCTGCAGTTCGCGTTCCGGCAGATAACCGTTGCGTACCACCCCGGCGTTTCCTGTCTCAGTTCGCCGGCCACCGTGCTGGGATAGCAGCTCTGCCAATTCGGCTTCCACTGCGCGTTGGATCAGTTGCTGTGCCCCAACTCGTAGTAGTTCTGTTACTGGATCCTCAATCGTTTCTCGACCTTCCGGTCCATTCACGTTACTCTTGCTCACAGTGGCGTATCTCCTATGGTTGCTTTGAAGTTTTGTCACAACAAATCAACCAGATACGCCGCTCTTATTCAATCCCTCAAACACCAGATTCGGTTATAACTCATCTCTCTCAGCCTTTCGGTTTCAAACTCGTTCAGATCGTAATCTGTGAAATCGGGATCTCGATACATCATGTACGCTTGCAAGAATCGGGAGGCGGAGGCGCGATAGGGTCTGCCGTTTTTTCCTTTGACGAACCCCAAGAGTTGCGTGATGAACCAAGTATTCCATCGATTCCGAAACGGATGCTTCTTAGCTTCCTTGAGGTGGTTGAGAACGTAATCGCCGTAGCCGTCCAGAAGATCAGGAAGAAAATCAAACAGCCGTGGATCAATCTCGACTTTGTCCCTTTGACCAGCGGCTTTGTATTCCAATCGAACAGGTCGCTCGTCTCCAGTGTTTGCGTCCCTTGCCATGTGCTTGAGGAACACTTGAGGAATGACCAGTGCAGGAGTCGCGTTAAGCTCACGCATCTCCTCAACGACTTCCCGTATGCGCTTGACGGCCCCTTTGGTCTCACCGATCTCTTCCGGTCGTAGTCCGCCGAATGCAGGCATCCTCCCGCCACGGCCTCCAAGCTGTTTGTTTGGAATGGAAGGAGTGCAGTAGATCGACTCGGCTAGCAGCAGGATCTGTTCTCGGGCTGACGCCTCTGTCTCAGGGCAGCTAGGGTCCTCACGGCAATTTTTCATCATACCCGCTACCAGTTCGTCGAGAGCTTTCTTCACGTTGGCGGGGAGCTTCATCTTGGACGGGTCCTTCCAATGCCGCGCAATTTTCTTTTTAGCTTTCTTTTTCGCCATCGGGTCCATTCCTCCTACTCTGTCTCGCTTCAACGAACCGATTTTAACCGCAAGCGACTTGACCTATACCTAATGATAGGTTATAATACTAAAGTAACGTGGCAGAAAAGACTCAAAACCAACTCAACGCAGCGGCCAGCCTACTCGGCAAGCGCAGTGCTGCGGTGCGCAGACGCAAGTGGGGTAAGCGCGAGTTTGATCGCAGGATGCGCGAGTGGGGCAAGCTCGGGGGCCGACCCCGGAAGGCGGAGACGGCTAAACGTTGAAAGAGACAGGGAGGCGAAGATAAGTGATCTATAAGAGAGGCAAGACTGGGATTTATTGGTACGAGTTCATGTGGAAGGGTAAGCGCGTTCGGGAGAGCACAAATCAACGAAACAACCGGGTGGCGCGTCAGATGGAAGCAGCCAGAAAGACACAGTTTGCGAAAGGTGAGGTCGGGATCGAGATAGTCGGACCAGGGCCCACTTTTGTGGACTACGCAGACAATTGGTTGAATGGCCACGCGAAAACGAATTGCAAGTATTCGACTTGGAAGAGTTACCAGTCGGTCATCGAAAATCACCTTAAGCCGTTATTTGGGTCACGACGGATCGACGAGATCACACGCAAGGATGTGGAGCGCCTGATAACTAAGAAGTTACGGCGGGAAAATGCCGCTCGATCCACAGTGCGGAACATTATCGCTCCACTGCGCGAGATGCTTAACCACGCCGTCGATGATGATGAATTGGCGATCAGCATAAATCCGGCTAACCGAGTTGGGCGCTATTTCAGAAACGTGAACGCGAAAAAGACTCGTCTGAACGTAAACGCGTTGACGAAGCCGGAAATTAGCCGTCTTATCGACGCGGCTACTCGGTTTGGGTTTCGAGTTATAACCGAATCTGGTGTTTGAGGGATTGAGAAAAAGCGGCGTATCTGGTTGATTTGTTGTGACAAAACTTCAAAGCAACCAAAGGAGATACGCCGCTGTGAGCAAGAGTAACGTGAATGGACCGGAAGGTCGAGAAACGATTGGAGATCCGGTGACCGAGCTATTACGAGTTGGAGCGCAGCAACTGATCCAGCAGGCCGTGGAAGCCGAATTGGCAGAACTGCTATCCCAGCACGGTGATCGACGAACCGAGACGGGCAACGCCGGGGTGGTGCGCAACGGTTATCTGCCAGAACGCGAACTGCAGACCGGCCTGGGTCCGGTAACGGTGCAAATTCCGAAGGTCCGTGCCAAGACAGGCGAAGCTGTGACGTTCCGATCGGCGCTGGTACCGCCCTACATTCGGAAGACGAAATCGCTGGAAGCAGCGGTGCCGTGGTTGTATTTGAAAGGCGTCTCCAGCGGCGAGATGGGGGACGCCCTAAGAGTTCTTGTCGGTCCCCATGCGCAGGGACTGTCGGCGAGTACGGTATCGCGATTGAAACAGTCCTGGGCCGAGCAGTACCGCCGTGGAAGCGAGGAGCGTTTGGATGCCGATCGCTGGGTCTATGTCTGGGCCGACGGCATCTACAGCGGACTTCGGGCGGAACAAAGCAAGTTGTGCGCATTGGTCGTGATCGGCGTGAATGAACGCGGAGAGAAGCGTTTTCTGGCGATCGAGGATGGTATCCGGGAATCGACACAGAGTTGGCGTGAGGTCTTGTTGAAGCTGAAGTCACGTGGAATGAATATCCCGGAGTTGGCCATCGGTGACGGTGCGATGGGGTTCTGGGCCGCACTGGAAGAGATCTATCCCAAGACACGCCAACAACGCTGCTGGATGCACAAAGTCATGAACGTGCTCAACTGCCTGCCCAAGTCGGCCCAGCCGAAGGCAAAGCAGGCCTTGCACTCGATCTGGCAGGCCGAGACAAAGGCGGACGCCGAGAAGGCATTCGACCTGTTCATTGAAACCTATGAGCCGAAGTATCCGAAAGCCACTCTCTGCCTCCAGAAAGACAGAGAAGAACTGCTGGCCTTCTTCGACTTCCCGGCCAAGCACTGGCAGAGCATCCGAACGACGAATCCCATCGAGTCGACCTTTGCCACCATTCGCCACCGGACCAAGCGATCCAGGGGGTGCCTGACACGGGACGGCATGTTGCACATGATGTTCAAACTCGGCCAATGTGCCCAGAAGAACTGGCGACGATTACGAGGGTTCGATGATCTGGCCAAGGTGATTACTGGAGTGAAATTCAACGATGGAATCGAAGTGACAAACGTCGATCAGGCCGCCGCTTGAATCAATCTTCCAAACACCACTTTTGACAATAACTCTTGGGTTTCAGACTTATGCCCTAATCCTCTTCGCGGTTCGTACTGGGCTACGGATGGGAGAACTATTCGGGCTTCAGTGGTCAGATCTAGATTTGGACTCCCGATTCGTTGAGGTCCGTCGAAATATCGTAAGGGGGCGGACTGGAACGCCGAAAAGCGGCTACCTTCGTCGAGTAGACTTATCTAACCAGTTAGTAAAGGCGTTGATGGATCTGCAACGCCGGAGGAAAGAGGAATACTTTAAATTAGGCGAAGACATGCCTGAGTGGGTCTTTATCAACGGAGAAGGCCGACCGCTTGATCAAAACAATTTGAGGAATCGAATCTTCTACCGGGTGCTCGACTCGGCAGGTCTGCGGCGCGTTCGCTTCCACGACTTAAGGCATTCCTTTGCAAGTCTGTTACTCCAACAAGGTGAATCTCTTGCGTATGTGAAGGAACAGCTTGGGCACGAATCCATTAAGATGACCGTGGATATTTACGGCCATCTGATTCCGGGCACCAACAAGCAGGCCGTGGACCGGCTCGACGATGTCGGGGCGGTGAACTTTTAGAACAGTCGGACAGTGTGAGTGCCGGGGAGTCCGGCTCGAAACCTACTCGCCCCAAAGATCGGACTCCCCACAGATCCCCCCACAGGCGAATAGTCGCGGGTTCGCTCGCCTACGTAAGTTGTCTGTTATCAAGTACGCCCAGAGGGATTCGAACCCCCGACCTACGGATTCGAAGTCCGACGCTCTATCCAGCTGAGCTATGGGCGCGTGCGACTGATTCTAACAGGTTAGAACGGATTTCGGCAGGAGGGACAGGCTCCGAAAGCGTCATTGTGCCCGGATTTGTGCTCATCGCGAGGGCATCGTCAGGTTAACTCCCTGCGCGACACGATGCCGTCCGGCTATATAGCTCTCGTCGCAGGCCCCCTGAATCGTTTCTGCTTATCGTGCGAACTCAATCCTCCGGATACTTGTCTCCCGGATAGGCGAATATGACTTCCCTTCTGGCCACGTCAGGATCGCAGTCATGCCAGCGCGGGTTCGGCCCCCCCGCCTCGCGGCTCAAGTGGAACGAGTACTTGAACGGCCGCGTCAGGAACGTGGGGTCTTCAAGAGTAACGATCAGCCTCAAGTGGTCGTCATCGATGATTTGATAGCGCTCGGTGAGCTTCTTCCGCACCGAAGACGCCATATGGAGATGATCGTCCATGCCGTCCGGATCGAACGTGAAGTTGGTCGTTTCAACAACCAGGTCGTCCCCGTCAAACCGGCCGATCGAGTGGCCCTGCTGAAACAAGAATTTTGACGGCGGGTGTCCGCGTCCATCCATCCATATGTCCCGGGTAATCTGGTCCGCCGGGTCCGGATGTTGAAACACGAGCTTGTCCAAATATCCCCATATATGCACCCCACTGTCGAACACTGTCGGAATGCTCACATTCGCGCACTCGGCCAGCACCGGCGACGCCCGGTGGTCCGCAAACACCAGCCACGCCTCTCCGCGTTTGTTCAACGGGAGTTGGTCGACCGGCATCGCGCAGTTCAACAGTTTTTCGCCATAGTCTCCCAGACGGCCGCCACAGTTGCCGCGGTCCTCACTGGCGGGACCTTCGGCACCCCTTCCGATCCCCGTACCCCAGCTCCCGATAAACGAAAAGGACTTGTCGAACTGCTCATCGCTCTGGGCGGCCAAAACCGGAGGCCCAAACAGAATCATCAACGTTAGGAAGCCGCCGACCGCAATCTGGTTCCATCCTCGGTTCTGGCCAGTCACTCTAGCCTTCCTGACACCTGTCATTGGCATCCTCCTAAAGCACGCGGATTCATTCGCAGCTCAGAACGCTCGTCCTCAGATCCGAGGATCAAGCATCTAGAGAACCCCTCCGGCCTGTTCCACGCTCGTCCTACAGGCCGGAGGCCAAAGCGTCGACAGAGCCCGTCTCAAATGGCGTACTTCAAACCGAACCTGCATGATTCGCGGGTCATTGACCGACGTGATCCTCCAAAAACGGCTGTTCTCACCGGGTTTCGGCATTGTTGCGTTGGCCGCCGGCTGTCCGTCGTCGCGCAGCCATACCTGAACCAGTCCTTTTCTACTCTCGGAAGTCCCGTTGAGCTTGATAGCACTCGACCAGGACGGTGAAAAAACGGTCGACAGCGTCTCGGTTGACAAACGAATGGGGCTCTCCCTCGTATTCAAAGAACAAGCCGCCATATGTGTCTTCTACATCTCGCGTTGCAGTCGGATTCATGATTCTCCACACGCGCGCCTTCTCCTGAATGTTCCCGTGGCTGTATGTCGGCGTGAGGATCGTGTCGGCTCCGGCCTCGGCGGCAATTTCCTTGAACCGCCGTGTCGAATCCACCCAGGTGTTCATCATAGTCACGCCGTCCGGAAAATACCGGACTCCCTGCCGGCCGATCGAGATGTCCGCGCCGCCCCAGAAGGCGGCCACGTGCCGGTCCTCGTCCGAAGTCACACTCCGCCTGTTCCACAGCGGTTCGATAATCATCGAAAGCGTGCCCGGTGTCTGCCCCGGAGTCACGTAGAACGTGATCGTGACGTCCCCCAGCGTCAGTGCCTGGCCGTCGGTGACCACCATGTCCCTCGTCGGCTTGAGCTCCTGTGGATTGTTGTCGCCGGCCACGACCTCCCAGGCCGCCTCCGACATCACAACACGCGCCGACGGGTAAGCTCTCTGGAGAACGCTCGCGCCGGAATAGCGGTCGATGAGAGCATCCGAGACGATGATGTACCTGAGGTTCTCGGGTTCGACACCGAACCTGAGCAGGTTCAGGACCAAGTCTTCGCTGTTGTAGTCGAAGCCCGGGTCGATAACGACGACCCCTTCTGAGGTGTTGACGGCATACACCGGGTAATCCTGTGCGCCTATAGAATAGAGATTGTCGAAAAGCCTCACCGGCCGTAGGTACCATTCCGACCACGACATCTCCACACTCCGGTCCTGCTGCCGGATCTGATCCGGCAGTGTGGGTTCGGCGCACATCTGGTCGAACAATCCGTCGAAAACGTGAAACGGCTGTAAGGGATTTTCGACGGCCGGCCGCACCGCGGCCCTGGCCGCCGGCACATGCACTTCGACCTCACCGGCCTGTGCGTTGGCGTCCGTGACGATCCCGCTCACACACAGGAATACGCCACACACTGCAGGCGCCAGATAGCCTCTCATGGCACTCTCCTTATCGTTCGAAATAGATTCTTGAAGAACGTCCAAACGATCATAATCGGAGGGTGTCGGCCGGGTCAAAGATAGTATCTGCGCTAATCAATTCGTTCCTTTGCCAACGGGTGCGTTGTCGGCGCGGATTCTCGGCCCAGGGTCTGCCAAGCCTGAGGCGTCTCGTTCCTGGTCGCGTGTGGAACGAGCCCGGCACGATACTTCTCGACCGGGTCCCGAAGTCGCAAAAATGCCGTCTAGAATCCTTCCTGAACCACGATTGGGCCGGTGATCGATCTATGGTAAGGAGATTTTCTCCGGGTTGGTGCCACTGGATCCACAACCGCAAGAGCGGCACGCGGCGTGAAAACGTTGGGAGCGTCTCGAGAACACCGCTCGGCTTTCCCTCCATTTCCACAACGCCGTCGGCGATACGTTTAGCCCTCAGCCGGCAGGTGTGCACGGTGGTGGCGCCGAGCAGAAGCGTCTAAGCGATGGTGAACGCCTGTGCCAGACTGTGTTTCCCTGCGTTCCGCAAGGTCAACGATACCGTATACCATCATATGGAATAGCGACTTAGCGACTGGCTTGATATCAGCCGCCTCCCAGCATTCAACGAAAAATCGCCATCTGGCCCCAACCCATTAACAAACTGCTTGACGGTAAAAGTGCTTGAAGCTAAACGAATTGACCCGTATATTAGGGCCAATTCGCCCATTTGAAAACCGAGCAAGTGCAGGAGGGACATTTAAACATGAAACCCGCGCAATTCTCCGTAATGATTCTGGCTGTAATGGTCATGGTGATTTTGTCTTGGCCGTTTGCCGCCACTGCACAGCAAGACGCAAGCCCGCCGCAAGTGGATCAGGACCGCATTGAAGAGGCGCACGCCCCGCTGTTTTCCGGTCAGGATGAGGCCCTGGATGCGGGCCGGTTGACGGAATCTGTGGCTTCGTCGTTGCCGGACACAGGGGCTTCCTATGAGCCCATAGCTCTAAATAATTTCGTCGACGAATTCGTCTTCGGAAAGATGGAACGCGACAATGTTCCACATGCGCCTCTGGCGGGTGATGCAAAGTTTCTGCGAAGGGCGTACCTGGATCTGACAGGCCTTTTGCCGACGATAGATGAGGCCCGTTCGTTCCTAGCAAACACCGATCCGAATAAGCGCGACGCGCTGATCGACACGCTGATCGACACAGAGGCATTCGCGGATCAGTGGGCATATCATTACGGGGAACTGTTCAGAACGGACGACGCCCGTTTTCACCTTTGGACAAAGCAATGGCTCAGGGTCGACCGGCCCTATAACGAAGTCTTTTATGACATCGTTACGCCGACCACCAAGTATGCGGGGGGGGCTCCCGGCGGCGATGTACTTTGATCCCACCACCTACACGAACACTCGCTGCATCTTTATTACCGATAGCGACCATTAAAAAGCTTTTAACCGTCTGGACTGGATGGATGAGGTCACCTCGGATCTTTCGCGCGTTTTTCTTGGCCTTACGGTGGACTGCAGTTCCTGCCATAACGGCGCGGGTCACACCGACACCGTGAATCTTTGGTTGACGGACAAGAGGAGATCCGACTTCCACCAGCAGTCGGCCATCTTTGGAAATCTGCGGCTCACGGCATCCGGTGGCTTCCAGAATGGTGCCCCCACGTTCGACGACGGGGCGCCGGGATATAACACCGCGGACGACGGAGCTTACTATACCCCGTCAGAGATGCGTTTCCCGCGTGATGGCAGAACCTACGAACCGGCCTTCCTGTTGACTGGAGAAACGCCAGCGCCCGGTGAGAATCCCCGTAAGTTTTTCGGAAGGGTAGCGCCCCAGCATATCCAATTCGCGCGCGCGGCGGTCAACATCATTTGGAAGAAGTTGATGGCGGTGGGTCTGGTCGAGCCCTACGATGGTTTTGATTTGCTGCGTCTGGATCCGAACAATCCGCCACCGGAGCCGTGGACCATTCAGCCGACCAATCCTGAATTGCTGGAGGCGCTGGCCGAAGATTTCCGCACGAACAACTTCAGCGTGAAACGCATGATCCGGACCATTATGAAATCGAACGCCTATCAACTCGATACGAGCTTTGAAGGGGAATGGGTGGATGCCTATATCCCATATCATGCGCGCAAGTTCGCTCGGATTTTGACGGGCCCGGAGGCGGTCGATATCGTGGCACAGGCCACCGATACGTCGGCCACGTTCGAGATGGAGCAGTATGGAGAGTCCCAGAGGTACGTCAAAGAGCTGACCAATCCCGCAAACACGAGGACCAACCGGAATCCGGAAAATAGGGAAGTCTTTGCGTTCATGCAGGCGTATTACCAGACCGAGCGCGCCCTGCCACCGGCCGATAAGAGTCGGGCCAGTCCGGTGCAGGCAATGATGATGATGGGTTCGCCCGTGATCACCAGCCGGGTGGACGCCCGAGGGGAGACGCGAGTCGCCAGCCTGGTGAACTCCAACAAAACAGATGATGAAATCATCGAGGAACTGGTCCTGTCGAGCATGTCACGCTTGCCCACAGTCGATGAGCTGGTATTGGGGAAGCGTTTTATTGCAGAGAAAGGCAGGCGCGATGGTGTTGAGGCCATCCAGTGGGTGCTGCTGAATAGTACAGAGTTCTTACTGAATCACTAAGGCATTTAACGTTTGCAGCGAGGAGAACAAGGAATGCGAAAACGAATAGGGGATTTGACCCGCCGCGATTTGCTGAAATTGTTCGGTGTGGGCGTGGGCGCGTCGCTTGCTGGCCAAGTCGCGTCGCCGCGCAAGGTTCGAGCCGCACAAGGTTCGAGGGTGACGCCACGAGGGTCGGCGCGCAATTGTATTGTGATTCAAAATGGAGGCGCCCCGAGTCCGTGGGAGACCTTCGACTTCAAGGAAACGAAGTGGACGGCGGATGATCTGGATATTCAGCGGGTAAATTCGGAAGTCGTTCTGTCGAAAACCCTCTTCCCCCGTGCCCATGAAACCTGGGCGCCACGAGCCTCCTTTGTTCGTTCAATGAGGGGAGGCGCGTTGGTTCACTTCCCGGCCCAGTACCACCAACAGGCCGGTCGCGCACTGAACACCGCAATCGTCCGGGAGGTTCCGGCATTGGGCAGCGTCGTCGCGAGTGAGCTCGATTCCGAGCGTCGAGAGTCCGACACGTTTCCCACGTTTGTCAGTCTCGACTTGTGGAACATTCGGTGTGCGCCATTGGGATCTGGAATGTTGCATCCTCGCTTTGCGGGACTGGACCTCAACACAACCAGCGTATTCGATGCCTTCGGTGGCGATGGTCCGGAGAGCAATTCGAAGTTGGCGGAACGCTGGGAGGCGCTGAACCGATGGTCAGAGGTTTCCAACCCAGGGGGCAACGACCGGTTTGGCCCGAAGAACGAAGAATACCAGGCCTCCTATGACTACGGCATCGAGGTCTTACTGGATCCACGGTTTAAGACAGCACTCAACCTGACCGATGAGGAGAAGACGCGGTACGGCGTGGATGTCGATGGCGGGAACACGAAGCTGGGCCTGGGAATGCTCCTGGCGCGGAATCTGCTGGCCGCCGATGCGGGTACGCGAATGCTGTGGGTGGCCAACGGCTACAATGGCAGAAACGGGGTATTTGATAACCATTCGGGCCTGTACAAGAGGGGCGTCCCGGCATCAGCCCAGGCACAACCGATATATACAAGCGTCCCCAGGTTTGATCTAGCGTTCTCGGCCCTGGTTGAAGACCTTCTGGCCATGCCCGGCCATGAACCTGGAAAGACGATGTTAGATGAAACCCTGATAGTCGTCACCCAGGAATTCGGACGCACACCAGAAATGAACTCTGCCGGCGGCCGTGACCATTTCGGCCCCCTGTTTACGAATGTGTTTCTGGGAGGCGGCGTCCAGGAGGGACGGGTGATCGGCAAGACGGACGGAACCGGCGAGAATTTGATCGAAACGGGTTGGCAACATCGAGAACAACCAATGATGGATCACGTCACGTCGACAATCTATTCGGCTTTGGGCATCGATTACAGCAAGGTATTCGAAGACACGCCATCGGGACGCGTCTTCGAACTCCAGCAAACCGCCCCGCTCGGGGGTCCGGCGTTTATTCCTCGGACGGAGATCCACGAGTTGTTTGTATGAACAGACTGATAGTGTTCGCGATCCTGTGTTCCGTTTGCGCCGCGTTGCCAATCGCGGCGCAAACGGGGGCACCGGAAGGCATGGTGCAGATTCCCGCCGGCGAGTTCTGGATGGGCCGTGCCCACGCCATCGATAATGATGCGGACGATAACTTGCCGCGGGTCTGGCGGGATGACAGGCCCGCCAACCTGGTTTATTTGGACGCCTTCTACATTGATCAATACGAGGTAGGAAACGCGGACTATGCCCGGTTTCTGGAAGCGACGGGCGCTCAGGCGCCGTGGCACTGGCCCGAAGGCGAAATCGCTGAGGGTCAAGAACGGCAAGCTGTTTCCAACGTCAACTGGTTCGAGGCGGACGCCTACTGCCAGGCGGCAGGCAAACGTCTCCCCACCGAAGCGGAATGGGAGAAGGGGGTACGAGGCGGGCGAGATCGGGAAATTTACGCATGGGACGGTGGCGTCGTTGCGGACGAGTATCGCCCAACTTTCGAAGCCGGCGGGCCGGCAGCTGTTTCCCTTAACAAGGCCGCGGCCGTCGGATCATATCCACCCAACGGTTATGGTCTCTACGACATGATCGGTAACGTGATCGAATGGACCAATGACTGGTATGACCGCGGTTACTATGCTTTCATGCCGAAAACCAATCCACAGGGACCCGACGACGGTCTATACAAAAGCACTCGTGGCGGTGGTTGGGCGGAAGGCCGGGGCTCAAAGTTGGCGAATTATTACCGCAACTTCAGTGATCCTGATCTCCGTGGCTCCACGATAGGCTTCCGCTGCGCACAGTAAGAAGAACAACCAAAAAACCTCAGGACGTAGCGTTATGCGTTGGGTGATTGTTTCAATATTGATCACACTCCTTTCCGTATCTGGGTCTCAGGCTCAGACTTCAACAGAACCTCCACCTGCCGAGCCTGTGCTCGACCCCACCCTGCTGGGCCAGGAATGGGTGGATCGACTGAATGCGCTCGGCGACTGGCACATAACTATGGATGGAAGGGAAGAAGGAATCGACCAAGTGGTCGATGCTTTTATGGAGCCCTTAGATCCCGATGTGCTTGTGGAGGTACCGCCCCACGATGAAAAACAGATTGGACCCGTTATGCTTATCGGCACCCGGCAGGTGCGGCAATGGGCCGATAAGTTTGCGAGATCTAATGTCGAGATCAGCTACTATCTGAAACGTCAGACCGAGAAGGAAGTCGAAGGAGAACGAATGGTCTATTCCAAGGTGTTGCCTTGGGGCGGACTGGGTATTTCGTTCCCTATCATCGCAGACTATGCTGTTCGTGAGGATCGTCGAAGGTTTATGGAAGTGGGAGCCGTGTTCCTGCAGTATGGAGAGGATGGAAAGATCCAGCGCTTCCGTCTTATGCAAGCCGAAAAAGAGGAGGTTCTTGACGATTAGTTTTCAGTTAGGGATTGATAAGGAAACCGTAGACGGATTGGCGGCATCCTCAGCAATCGCAGCCGCCCATGTCCGCCCCGCGGGAGATCACTCGGGCATCAACTCGTCGATCATCCCGTCGATCGAGTTCGTGCTCGCTCGGCCCCCCTCCTGCCAGCCGTACTCGTCGCTTTCCAGCACTCCCACGATCTCTTCTTTAGTCTTGTTGTCACGGAGCATCTGCGTCACTCGCCATCGTATCGACGCGATCTGCGCTCGCCACCGCGTGAAGCCCTCGCGGTCGGTCACGGGCCCGTGTCCTGGCACCACGGTGTCGAAATTCAGCCCCAGGGCAGAGTCACCCACCTTCTCCCGACCCGCGAAGCTCCCTCCAGTATTGTAGTCAATATAGAATGCGAAGGTGGGCGACCCGGTCGTGTTTTCACCCCGCCCGTTCCCCGTGTTAAAGCAATCGCCACTGGAAAGCACCCTCACGGCCGGAAAGTAAACGAAGCTGTCACCATCGGTGTGGCATGGCCCGAAATGGTAAACGATCGCCTCTTTTCCGCCCAGGTTGATCGTCATCTGATCGGCATAGGTCATTTCAGGCAGGCCCGGTTGATTGTTACGGACCATTGCCGCCGCTGCGTTTTCATGAGCGACGAGTACGGTCGACGCGGGCATACTTGCGTTTCCGCCGCTGTGGTCCCCATGCGGGTGTGTATTGATGACGTATTTCACCGGCTGGTCCGTAAAGGATCGCAGTGCCGCCTGAAGCTGGTCGTAAGTGCGATCGAACTTATCGTCGACCAGAATCAGGCCTTCATCGGTCACGTACACGGAAACGTTGCTGCCCTCACCCTGGATGACGTAGAAATCGTCCGCGATCTCTAAGACCGGAAGTGGACCCGAATTCTGCGGATTCTCGGCCGCGGCGTCCTGGTCTTGAGCGAAAAAAGCCGTACAAAGGACCAGGGCGGTCAGCACCACCACGCGAGTTCTCATTGAAGCACCTCCAGAAATGGTGTGTCATCGTTGTCTCAGCCGAAGCGCAGAGACCCACCCCACCACAACAATTATGTATGGGGGCGATGGTGGGGAGCATTGCACGAATGCCTGTTGGATTGCACCACTCGATTCGATTCCGTCCAGGGATCCGTCTGCGTCTCTCTTTCGTTTGGCCCATGGAAGAGCAAAAAGTGTCTTCAACCCCTTTTACGATAAATTGAATAACTACAGGTCACCGCAAAATTTCTTGACAGCACAGAACGCCGCCCGTAGGCTTCACCCGAGTACAGTAGTTTCCAACGCCAGCAAGAATTATGGAGGAACTGATGTCGCGCACATTACGGTTCGCGGTGGTTCTAGCGTTTGCGGTGTTCTGTTTCGCCGTCACCCCTGCTCTGGCCCACCATTATCACGGGCTGAGCTTCGACCCCACGAAGAAGATCACGCTGTCGGGGACGGTGACGCGGGTGGAGTTCAGGAATCCGCACATCCGCTTTGATATCAATGTCGTGGATGAGAATGGACAGGTCGCAAGCTGGTCGGTCCAAGGCTCTCCTCTGAACGTCGCATTTCGACGCGGATGGCGGGCGGATGACATGCAGCCGGGCGACCGCGTCACGGTCACGGATGCGAATATGTCGAGGGACGGGTCGGCGCGCATCGACGGCGGCACAGTGACTTTTGCCGACGGTCGAGAAGTATTGAGTGGAACCGCGACCGATTACGCAGGGTCGGGAAACGATTAGGATAATTTCGCAGGTTCCGTTGGGCTGAAGGCGGCGGGTTGCAGGTGGGCGTTTCTCCTCGATTCCGACGCATAATCGGCAGATCCGCTTGCAGCACGCCTTGAGGAGAGATCCAATTATGGGACAGCACTCCCCCCTGAATCTGATATCTGCAGTCGGGGTCATACTTGGCGTTTTGATCGCGGCGCCAGTGACGACCGCGGCTCAAGTCAGACCCTGGTCATCGTTCCAGGCTGACGCCGGCCTTGCCTCGACTACCCATATTGACTGGAATCAAACTCCCGACTACCTCTATCACATGGAGGAGTGGGATGGAGTCTTCCCGAAGGAAACGGGTCCTCGAGACTTTCGGGGCATTTGGAGAGGCCAGGGCGGGCGGCCCTGGGACGTCAGCGATCTGCGCCGAGGAAGAGAGATCGGCATCTTTGACGGCGGGGGCGGTGGTCTCCAGACGGACATTACCGCCAGCCTGCTGCCGGGTGAGGAAATCGTGCTCACCGAATACGGCGCTGAAAGGTACAGAAACATGGATATATCCGAGGGGCCGGCCATGCGTTGCCTGCCCTATGGTCCGGTCAGAGTCATGCTTCAGGCGGACCCGAAGGAGTATATCCAAAACGATAAACAGTTGTTGATGCTCACCGAGCTGCAGGCCGCGTTTCGACAGATCCATCTGGATGGCCGTGATCATCCCGCGGAAGGCTTTGATCTTCGAGCCTGGTGGGGACATTCGGTTGGCCACTGGGAGGAAAACACACTGGTGATCGAGACCATCGGTGTCAATGACCGGGTGTGGATAGACTTCGGCGGCTTGGAGAACAGCAACCAGTTGCACCTGGTCGAACGGCTCCGCAAGCTCGATGACAACACGCTGCTCTGGGCGGTAACGGTCACGGATCCGGTCTATTTTCAGAAGCCGTTCACGGCCGAGCGATTTCTCTATCGGGTGCATCCCGACGACGCGCCCCGGCTGCTGCCGGGAATCTGTCACGACGGAGAAACGGATTTTGCGCATCGGCAACCTACTCCGCCGATACGCCACCGCGTTCCCCCCACGATGCCCGACTCCCGCTGAGTCCGCTGGCCTGTTTGGCGCGAATCGGGCGCGAATCGAAGGAAGCGCCAAAGGGCTTCGTTCGTAAAAGGTCATCCTCTCCCGGTTCCAACTTTACAGAGACCGAACGCGGGCTGGCGAGGGGCAGGACGCACGACCCGACTTGGCAGAAGCCTTGATCTGAACTCGGCCTTGGGGATCGAGCCGAGTGGCTGGCAACAGAGGCCGGACCGAACTACTCTGCGAAGAAGGGCATCAAACGGCCACAGAACATGACCACGATCCAGAGTACGAGCGAACTCGCGGCAATCAGCTTCGCGGGTGGGGGCGCATCCTCTCCCGGCTTCAGTTCCTTAACTCGACGAAACACGCCCGTGACATAGAACAGCAGCACGTTGGCACCGGCAAGAGCGATGAACCCCATCTTCGCGAGAAACACCGGATTGCCGATGTATGCGCGGGGCAGGCAGACAAAAAACAGCGTGCCCGTTATCAGATTCACGGCGAAACCCAAAACCCCCCACGGAATCAGGGCGTGCAGCGAGCCGATGTCGACCGCCTTCCCGAGCCCCAACATGCGCATATCGAACGTGCCGATCACGCCGACCAGGAGGGCTAATCCGATAAAATGGAGAATCTCCGACGTTGGCCAAAACCACGGATTGTCCCGCAGGAATTGCGAAAGCGCGCTTTGCTCGACAATGCTCAGAAAAGAATCCATGGCGGATCTTCCTTAAGTATCACCTGTGACTCGGCACACAGTCTACTGAGGGTGCTATCCACCGAAGTATGCGAGCAAGCGCCCGGTGACGATGGCGCCGGTCCAACAAACCAACGAAGCGAGGGCCAATAACCTGGTGGGTACCATAGAAATTTCATCGAGAGACGGATCGCGCAATCTATTTCTGATCAGATAGACAGCCACTACAGCCAAAGCGATGAAAACGAGCTTGAGATAAAAGAATGGGTCCGTCAACCTCACGGTAGCGAAGGCGATAGTGAGCAACACTCCCGATGCCGCATTGATCCAAAACCCAACCCACATGATCGGGTAGTAGGCTTCCATGGATGCCATGGAAGCCGGACGTTTGCGAGATCCGAATCCCAGGACCCGCAGATCGATGGTTGCGGAAACGCCCACTAAAAACGCCAATCCCACCGTGTGCAGTGCAAGAATCGTTGGAAAAGCCAATAGTGAGGGCGATTGGCGCACCCAAACTCCAAGTGCCGTGGACTCGATCGAAACCAGTAGGTCCATATTTACCCGTTCAGTTGCCGGCTCGCTTTGCTAAGCTTCCCGGTCTCATGCCTTAGGGCCGAGCCTATTGCGACTGAACATGTAGTCTATACACCACCGGGATCTGGCCTGTTGACGGACAGCCGAGGGAGTTTCTCCTCGGCGACCGATGGAACCTGTACCGAGCCCCGGGCCGGGGGCCGCTGCCTCAACATCACGGCATCACTGGCTGGATGCGGTGATGGGGCACCCAGATCATCGGGGTCTCGGCGCCCATTTCAAAATCATGGCAGATCTTCGGCCGGAGTTCGTTCACTTCGTCCCGATACAGAAACCGTTCGAACGTCCATGGTTTCTGGTAGTAGACCGGATCGTTGACTGTGACGGCCCAGAGCATCGTGTTGTCGTCAAGTTTGCGGAAACGGTCGATCAAGTGTAACTGGTTGCTGGCCGGCAGACCTGCGCTGTCGATCCAGACGCGGTCGTTGACGCCGAAGGTTTCGACAACCAACGTATCTCCCTCCCAACGGCCGACGGATTGCCCATTCCAAGCGGCGAATGCCACCCCAAGTTCAGAGTGGGGGCGTCCATCCATGAAAATCTGTCGCACGACCTCAGTGTGCATCTCGGCGAGGATCACGATTTGATCCTCCGTCATGACGAATTCCTTTGGGGAATTGTTACTCAGCGGCCGGATGGGACCGTATGGAATGCAATCCGATCTCGGCCCATAGGAAGCGACAACTTCTCGATATAACTCGGCACCAAGTGGGGTTAGAACGATTTCCTCGCCCGGCAGCAGATCGGGGGTCACATCGAGTCCGCTGGAACCCGGTCTGCCGGACTGGATGTTGCTCAGCGAAGAGGGGTCTCCTGCTCGAGCCAGGTTTAGCTGGGCTGAGGCAGGCGTTTCATCCGGCCGGCCGCGCCGCATGTCTTCCAGGCCCTGGCGCGGGGGCTGCCCCCGCCATACGCCACTAAAGTCCCGGGGGCCGGTATCTTTCGGGAATACTCCATCCTCTTCCCGCATGTAATGAAGATAGTCGGGCGTTTGATTCCAGTCGATGTCGGCCGTTGAAGCCAGGCTTTCCTGGGTTTCGAATGATGTCCAGGGTTCTATTGTAGATTGGGCCGTAGTTTGAGCCCAGGACCAGGATTCCTTCGCCGCGGCAGGCAGGTGCGTTAGAAGCAGACCCCCCAATACGGATACCACCATAAAGGTTGAGAGCCTGAAGCGCGTCATAGTGTATCCCTCCTGGCGTTCCTTATTAGAGTTCCCGTAGCCAGACCCATTGAATGCTCTCTTGCGATGACCCAATATCTAAGGGCGGCGATATCGCCTCGGGGTTTAGCGCGCGGGATGCGGTGCATTGAAACATGTTTAGCTGACGACTTGCAAAATAAAAACGGATAACCAGATGTGAGCCGCCCCAGGGTGTACGGCACACGGCCCGACCCAAGAGTCCGCTCTTGCCACGCAAAGGAGGCCATCGCCTTATGGATCGAGACAGCGAAGGCACACGGCGACCTGGTTCCGCATCCGTTGCCACGTGGGTTCTCACTGAAATACCTTCAGGATGAAGGTTGTGTTTTCCAGTCTCCGAGGAAGTTTGTATCAGACCCACCATCTCTTTCAATTCTATTGACATGCGAAATCGGCATGTTAGCCTACCCGTATATCGATTCCAAACACTTGTAGAATCTATGCGGATGTGGTTTTCGGGGGCGCTGCGTCCGCTGAAGACGGCAGCAAATCCCTAAGAGTGGAGGTCAACTTTCATGAAGCGAACAATTCTTGCACTGTCTGTTGGAGCATGCCTGCTCCTCAGCGGCCCTAACCTTTGGGCACAGGCTTCGGCACAGATCAACGGATCGGTCACCGACACGACGGGCGCGGTCCTGCCTGGCGTCGAGATCACCGTGACGCAGACCGAAACGGGTATCGGGCGAACCGTCCTGAGCAATGAGACGGGTGCCTACGTTCTGGTAAACCTGCCTCTCGGCCCCTTTGGGCACAGGCTTCGGCACAGATCAACGGATCGGTCACCGACACGACGGGCGCGGTCCTGCCTGGCGTCGAGATCACCGTGACGCAGACCGAAACGGGTATCGGGCGAACCGTCCTGAGCAATGAGACGGGTGCCTACGTTCTGGTAAACCTGCCTCTCGGCCCCTATCGGTTGGAAGGGGGATTGCCGGGTTTCCAGACATTCGTGGAGACCGGCACCCTGCAGGTCAACGACAGACGCGTGTCCAATGTCGTGCTTGAAGTGGGGCAGGTAACGCAGACGATAGAAGTGCAGGCCAACGCCGCGCTGGTCGAAACACGGAACGTCGCGATCGGGCAGCTTATCGAAAACGAGCGTATCCTGGCGCTGCCCCTGGACGGGCGCAACATTCAGAGTCTGATCACATTGAACGGTGCAGCCGTCGATATGGGGGACAGCGGCAACCGCTTCTTCCCCGGGTCGCGGTTCGTCTCCCTCGGAGGAGCACCGCAAGGATTCGGCGTAGACTACACGATGGACGGCGCCCAGCACCTGAACTATGCCACCGGCATCAGCATGCCGACACCGTTTCCGAACGCCACACAGGAGTTCAAAGTGGAGTCGAGCGGCCTGACTGCCGATCGTGGTAAGGCCGCCTCGGTGGGAGTGGTGACCAAGTCGGGCACGAACGCGTATCACGGCGATGTCTTCTGGTTCGTCCGCAACGATCTGTTCAATGCCCGGAACTATTTTTCGTCCGTGGGCAGCACCCTGAAACGGAACCAGTTCGGTGGCACGGTCGGCGGACCCGTGATTCAGAACAAGCTGTTCTTTTTCGGAGGGTACCAGGGGACGACGATCCGCCAGGATCCGGGCGACGAGCGGCAGTTTATTCCGACGGCGGCGGTGCTGGCCGGGGACTTCAGGGCCCTCAGCTCACCAGCGTGCAATGGGGGGCGTCAGGTGACGCTGGGAGCGCCGTTCGTTGACAATCAGATCGATCCCGCGCTGTTCAGCCCAGCGGCCGTCAACATCGCCAACCGTTTGTTGGCCAATGCGCCAGCGCCGCAGGACGAGTGTGGTGAGGTGACCTACGGTGCCCGGGTCCCGGAGGACCGCCAGGAGTACATCGCCAAGGTGGACTATCAGGTGACACCCAGCCATTCGTTGTTCGGCCGGATGCTGATCAGCGGCATCCAAATAGGCCATCCGTACGAACAGGATCCCGACAACATACTGCTGTCTAACGACGCGGGCTACGACAACCTGGCGCAGTCTTGGGCATTCGGCTCCACCTATTTGCTCGGCGCCAACAGCGTAAACTCTTTCCGCTTTGCGTACAATCGGTCGGCCAACCGCCGCGTCGGTTCCGTGATGGGGTTCAGCTACTGCGACGTTGGCGTGAAGATGTACTGCGGCTATGACCCGACGCATATCGGCCGTTTGCGGGTCAGCGGGGCGTTTACGATCGGCGCAACGACCGGATCGGGCGACGACGAGAATACCTACTTCCCGCAGGCCTATCAGTTCAGCGACGACGTCAGTTGGGTCCGGGGCAGCCACCAGTTTTCGTTCGGCACCGGATACACCTATGCCAAGTTCGGTTCGGTGAATCACTTCGCTTCCGCTGCCCAGGTCGATATGGATTCGATGGCGGATTTCTTTTTGGGCCAAACCGACGATTTTTTCATGGGCACGCCGGCCGAGCTCTCCATTAACCAGAACTTCTTCTCCCTCTACGGAGCGGACGCCTGGCAGGCCACGCCCAATCTTACGGTGAGTTACGGCCTGCGGTGGGAGCCCTATCTGGCTCAGAACGTTCCCCTTGCGAACGTTTACACCTTCGAAATCGACCGGTTCCGGGCGGGACAGAAGAGCAGCGTCTTCCCGAACGCGCCCGCGGGCTTGATCTATCCCGGCGATGACGGGTTTCCGGATGGTCTGAAGGGCATCGAGAACCAGTGGGGGAACTTTGCGCCGCGCCTGGGCTTTGCCTGGGACATTCAGGGTGACGGCCGGACCTCGCTGCGCGCCTCTTACGCCTACACCTATGCGTTCGTTTCCGGCGATTGGCGCGACACCTACAACGGACATCCACCGTTCGGGGGCCGGACCACATTGCAGGGCCGGACCCTGGACGATCCCTGGGCGGACGCGCCGGGCGGGGATCCCTTTCCGTTGAACCTGGACGCGAGTGTGGCCTATCCGCCGGGGGGCATATTTGTGGGTGTGCCGACGGATTTGCAGACGCCCACCACGTCGTCTTGGAACGTGAGTCTTCAAAGGGAGGTCGCGGGTTCCTGGCTGTTGTCTGGGAGTTACATCGGGACCCTGACGACACACCTGTGGGCGCTGCAACCAATCAATCCGGCGTTGTACTTCCCGGGAAGATTCGATGCGAACGGGGAATGCACAGCCGGGGGGTTCACGATTACAGGCCGGGCCGGAAGAACCTGCTCCACGAGGGGCACTACCCAGGCGCGCCGCAGGTTCAGCCTGGAACGGCCGGCGGATGGGCAGTTGATGTCCCATGTCTCGCAGATGGATCCGGGCGGAACGCAGTCCTACCAAGGCATGCTGCTGTCGGTCCAGCGGAGGGCCGCAAGCGGCGTCACCGTCAGCGGCAACTACACCTGGTCCCATTGCATTGGTCCGAATGCGGCCCTGGAGGCCATGGGTCCTCACGTGGACAACACCTACAGCAACCCCGACGACCGGGATTTCGATCGCGGCAATTGCAACGCGGACCGGCGGCACGTCGTGAATCTGACGGCCGTGGCCGAAACACCGGAGTTTGCGAATCCGACGTTGCGTGCCATCGCGACCGGATGGCGGCTGTCTGGAATCTACCGGTTGTCTTCGGGAAGCCCGCTCAGTATCATCGCCGGCGGCGACCCTGCGTTGAGTGGCGTCGCTTTTCGCGGTGGCCGCATTCAGCGCGCGAATCAGATACTGGACGACGTGTTTGACAACCGGAATGCCGATCCGGGGACCAACTACCTGAATGCCGCTGCGTTCGCAAAGCCCGCGGCGGGAACGCTCGGCAACAGCGGCCGGAACAGCATTCAAGGTCCAGGAACCTGGGGGCTCGACGTGGCCTTGACGCGCGTGTTTCAGTTCGGTGACACCCAACGGATGGAAGTTCGGGCCGAGGCGTTCAACTTGACGAACAGCTTCCGTCCGGTGAATCCCGCGACCGAGCTTCGTACGTCGAGGACCTTCGGCATAATTCGGAATTCCTACGATCCCCGAATCCTGCAGTTTGCTCTGAAGTACGTCTTCTAATCGATAAGGATTAGGAAATTCAACGGCCTTCCTCGATACCGGGGAAGGCCGTTTTTATTGGTGCGCCAGGCATGGCGCTGAGCGCCATGATGTGGCGATGGACAACCGGGGAGCGACAGCGAACCGGGGGAAGTGACATGACCACGCCGTTCCCGACTGTGGGGTTGGTGGAAACGGTGTTTCAGATGGGACGCTCTATCACCGTCAGTCGTTGTTCAGAGATCCTCAATTGGGATAGCCGGCATCTTCGAGCACGGAGTCGAGCAATGCCTGCCTCTGGGCCGCTTCAAAGATCCGACCGTCCGCAACGACGGCCGCAACGCGCCTGAGGTTGCGAATCTCGGTCAGAGGATCCCCGTCCAGCAGAACCAGGTCGGCCAGCTTGCCGGCTTCTACCGTTCCCAACGAATCTTCCATGTCCAGGAGTATCGCGGGGTACAGCGTCCCAGCTCGCAGCGCCTCCAATGGGCTCACACCGGCTTCTACGAACAGTACGAGTTCATCGACGCCCGTGAATCCCGGGAGCCGGGTTCCACCTGCCGAATCCGACGAGGCAATCAGTCGTACCCCGGCCTCGGACGCCATCCGTGTGAGCCGCTGGCTGAGCTCGTAACGTGCCTGGGCGGTGGGCGATATTTCGTCGGGTAAGGTGCCAAACGAGGATCGTTTCGCAGGCTTCACATATTGAAGACGTGTTTCGGCCATCAGCGGGCTGTCGGCGGTCAACGGCAGGGTGCCGATAAGCGTCGGACCGAAAAAGGTGCCGTTGTTCCGAAGCTTTTCCAATCCGTCTTCGCACTTCGGGACATCGATCCGGCCCGCCCCCTGATCGTCCTCCGGGACACAATACGCAACGAGAGGGCCCAGGTGTTCAATACTGACCTGCCCTGCGTCCGAGGCCTCGACTATGGTCACGGCGCGGGGAACGTGCCCTGCGAGAGGTATCCCCAGGGCCTGGGACCTCTCGGCAATAGACGCATAGATTTCCGGTGAGAAGTTTCCGTGCATTTTCACCAGGTCCATTCCCGCTTCCTTCAGCAGATCTACAACCAGCCGTCCCACCTGCGGTGTGGGTACCTGGATGGTAGTGTTCAGTGAGCGGGGATTCGGCGCTCCTGCATCGAGCAACGGACCCGAGGCAACGATCCTGGGGGCCGCGATTCCCAGTTCCCGGATTCGCCGCCTGCCCTCCACGAGTTGTTCGACAGTGCTGCCCATGTCGCGCACGCCGGTGACGCCGTTGGCGATGTACAGCTGAAACATGGCCATGCTGTCACCGTAGTCGATCCCGTAGTGGACAAACGCGTGCGCATGCATTTGCCAGAGCCCGGGGATCAGAAACTTCCCGCGACCATCGACTATTCGTGCGCCTGGAGGCACGTCGACTCCTGGGGCGGAACCCACTTCGGCGATCCGGTTTCCCTCGATTAACACGGTCCGGTCGGCCAAACGAGCGCCGGTCTCCACGTCAATCACGGTGACATTTTCGATCGCCGTTGACGTGTTCGTGCCCTGCGCCCAGAGGGTCGGTACACACGCGAGAACACAGATCAAACTAGCGAGGACAATCAAGCGATGCATACAGCCTCCCTCTTCAAACGAACATTGTTTGTCTCAATTGGTCTGCAAGAATAAGCGAATCCAGCAGCTTCAGACTGCGGACCACGAGCGCTGAAACGAACGGAATGCCTTACAAGGAGAAGATTCTCTCGGCGTTTTCCTGATAGATCATCCGCTTGTCGGCATCCGAAATCGGCGTCGCGTCCATCCAGGTGGTCCCCGGCGTACTGGGAGCGAAGGGGTAATCGACGCCGAACATGATTCTCTCCGGTCCCAGGACCGAATGGACGAACATGAACACCGGATCCCAGAACATGGCGCTCGTAACGACTGCGAAGTTGTCCATGAAGTACTCGCTGGGTCGGCGCGCGGTGGCGGGCATTCCGGGTCTTGTGGAGGAGATCACATCGAGTCGGCTGAGCCAGAACGGGACGCCTTCGCCCAGGTGTCCCAGGACGATCTTCAGGTTCGGGAATTGCTCAAAGACGTCGCTCATGAGCAGTCGAACCACATGCATGGACGTTTCCATGCCGAAACCCCACAGGGGCCCCTCCATGTTGTAATCGGCGACACCCTGGTATATCTGGTCCGGCGGGATCCTCGGATGCAGATAGACCGGAACGTCCAGGGACTCGGCGGCTTCGAGTATTGGCCAATATTTCCGCTCGTCCAGGAACTCGTTGTTCGTGTGCGAGTTGATCAGTATGCCGTTCAACCCTAGGGTCGAGATCCCTCTCTCGGCTTCCTGGGCGGCAGAGGCAGGATCCTGGGTGGCCACCGTGACCAGCCCGGCGAAGCGGTCGGGATACTGGCGGATCGCCTCCGCCAGTCTATCGTTCACAAGGCTTGCGAGCTCGCGACCCAGCTGCGGGTTGAATATCTGAACCCCGGGAGACCAGAGTGCGAGTATCTGCTTGTCGATGCGGGCCGCGTCCATCGTCGCGATACGGCCTTCCCCCAGATCGGTCAGAGCATTCGCCATTGCATCTTCCAGAGGCGTCACCGGAGATGGCTGGCGATCGGGATCCTGGCGGACAAACTCTCGGATAGCGTCCAGAAACTCGGGAATCGCGAAGGTCTCTTCAGCAGCGATCCGCTGAAAGTTGGCGCCGCCTCCCTGGGCCGAAAGCTTCCCGGCGGCAGCGAGCGCCGATGAGGCCAGAGCCGCGTTCTTGAGAAATGCTCTTCGAGTTTGATCCATATTAATTCCCCTGAAAGTCCCTGAATATTTTTGATACATCCGCTCAGCCGACGACAAACGTCGTTTCGAGAGCAATGCGCAGGATCGCCTGGGGCCAACGATCGAACGATGTGATGACGCGATGCACTCGTTTTTTGCCCGATCATGCCACGGTGCTGGCTGACAAGAGCCCAAGATTATACCAACAGCAAACTTATACCAACCAGAAAGTCGCCCTGCACACGGGAGTGAAATCGTCCACCGCCGCGGGTGAATTTCCAATGTTCTTGAGGACGACGATTACGGTGGTATGCTTGCGCAACCGTTCCCGGGAGAAACGCCTTTTTGCGAGGAGGATGACCTATGAAGTCTTTATCGCGCCGGAGATTTGTTGGAAGCGTTGGCGCTCTGGGGGCGGCCGCGATTATTCCCGAAAGCATGTTCGAGGCGCAAAACGGGGTCGGCATCACCGGCAAAATCGATGTCCACCACCACCTCACATCGCCGGCCTTCGTACGGTTCATGACCGAAAGTAACATCAGTGATTTTCCAGTTCGCTCACCGGCCGAAGCCATTGAGGATATGGACAGCAATGGCATTGCCATGGCGTTCACCTCGATGATCGGCCCGGGGATCTGGACGGGGAATCTCGATCGAACACGGACGCTCGCCCGCGCATGCAACGACTGGGCCGCACGATTGATGGGGGACTACCCGGGGCGATACGGCATGTTCGCTTTGCTGCCCCTTCCCGACATCGACGGGAGCCTTCGTGAAATCGAATACGCCTACGAAACACTCGGGGCTGACGGCATCTATCTGTATACCAACTTCGGACACACCCGGTTTTACGGGGACCAGTATCTGGGCGATCCGATGCTCGCCCCGATCTATGAGGAACTCAATCGCAGAAACGCGATTATCTATGTTCACCCCAAAGACAACCTGTGTTGCCGCGAGGTCGTTCCAGGTGTGGACGGTTCCACGATCGAATACGGGACGGATACGACACGCACTATCGTGAGTTTGCTGACCAGCGGCACTGCGGCCAGATACCCCAATATTAGCTTTATTTTCGCGCATGGCGGCGGCACAGCACCTTATCTGATCGGGCGGATCGCCGGAGCCGAAGCCGCGTACCTTCAGGAAGGGGGTGTGGTGCGACCGGGCGCGGCGGCTGCGCGCACTTCGGAGGCGATGCCGCGGGGACCGCTTCCCCAGATGCGAGAGTTTTACTACGACACCTCAAGCGTGGAGAATCCAGTGGCACTGGGAGCACTCAGAAAGCTCGTACCCGTAACGCAGATCCTGTTCGGAACCGATTTCCCCTTTGGTTCCGGCGCCGCGTCGCATATCCGAAACCTGGAAGCCTCCGGAGTGTTGAACCCCGCTGAGCTTCGCGCGGTCTATCGCGACAATCCCGCGAGACTTCTGCCCCGTTTGCGCGACGCTTGATCGGGGAGGTGATGTCGGCGACTTCGACCCTGCCGGTTCGATATTTCGCGCTGGCTTTGATCGCGCAACCGGCATTGATTTTCTGCAACGATTCTTGAGGGCTAACGAAAGGTTTTCCAGCATTTATTCCCGTCGTTATCCTTTGACGCAGCGTCTGGGTTCTTATAGGCTTTTGCCAGCTTTTTCACAGACACTGTTGAGGCAAGTTGGAGACACGATTGAGAGTGGCAAGGAGCCTCGGGTTCCAAGACGCACGGTGATTAATCAGTAAGCGTCCATCGGGAGAAGGATCGTGAGAAAAATCGTACCCTTCATAATCGCCCTTGTTTTTTGGGTCGAACCTGCATTGACTCAGACCTCTCCGTCAATTGTAGGCGCTTGGGAACGGACACGGCGTGAGCCACCCGCTTTGCCTGCTTTCATAATGTTCAGCGCGGACGGGTATTTCTCCATGACGATACTACCGGCGGGTCGTCCCGAAGGGAGCATACGGGAGTTGACGCGGGAAGAATTGCTGGTTCGATACGAGCGTCTCGTGGCCCGGCGGGGACCCTATAGCATCGACGGCAACAGGCTGACTCGCCACGATGAGGCGCATCACAACCCGAATCTGGTCGGCAGAACGAACCTCAACTTGTTTCGGATTGAAGGCGGTATGCTCATTTTCTCTTCGGAAGATGGCATCGACACCGAATGGTACCGGCGTATGGAACCGTACGCACCTTAGTCCGAGAGCTTCTCGCTGCGCGATTGTGCTGACACGCACTATCTTGAAAGCTGCCGCAGCTTGGATCCGTGCCTGAATTGGTGACGGTTGCATCGAACTGAAACGACAATTCCGGTGAGGTAGATCTACTTGAGATTGGGAGGCTCTACATGACTATGCACCTGTTAAGCCCCGTGTTTTTGGCATGGATCGTTCTCCATGCGTTCGCTCCAGTTGTTTCAGGGGCAGTCCTCCAGTCGGGCGCGGAAGTGCCTGCGGTTGGCGCCTGGTGGTATACCGGTGACGCGCCGCCCGCCGGATCGACTCCCGACCTGACCGGCGTTTTCTCCGGAGGCTCGAGCGGGGACTTGTCCCAGAGTACGCTGGAAGGCGAAGAGATGATCCTGACACAGTACGGCTACGACAGGTACCGGAGCGTCGATCATGCGAAGGATCCCAACACATTCTGCGTGCAGCCAGGTCCTGCCCGTATGATCATGATGCTCCATCCCGCCATGATCGTTCAGCGTTCCGATGCCGTGGTCATCCTTACCGAATCCCAGCGGACTTTCCGGATCATCTATACGGATGGCCGCCCTCATCCACCCGAAATCGACGACTATCCCGAGTTTATGGGAAGCTCGATCGGCCATTGGGAAGGAGAAACGCTTGTCGTGGAAACTGTGGCGATCAATGATCGCACTTGGCTGGACACTTCCGGGCATGAACACAGTGATCAGCTCAGCATGGTCGAGCGATTTCGCTTACGCGATCCGAATACAATAGAACACATCGTCACCTACACCGACCCGGTGTTTTTCGTGAGACCTTTCACAACGATTCGGACCTTCACCCGTGACATCGGTGACCGCATCATGGATCATTCGTGTGTGGACAACGAACAGGACATCGAACACCTGCGGCCACTGATAGGCGGTACAGGGCTCGATGTGGCGGTGTATCAGGACGAAGACGGTAATATTATCCGTCCGGAACCCCGCCCCGAACCCTGAGTGCCGGAAAATGGCTTGTACCGCGCTCGGAGCATCCAATGTGTCCAACCTTAAGAATCTGTTTTCGGCCGACGATCCCCACACGGGTTCCCAGCCGCAGCAATACCATTTGTTGTGACCCGCGGTCCGGATGATCCGGGATTCCAGCATTGGGCGTTAAAAGACAGGTTCTAGACGGAATTTCATCAACCACCGAGGAGACGACATGCAATCTTCAGGTCATACACACAACGGCTACGCCGGTCATTTGCAAGAAAAGCGGACCCACCTGCGGCATCCTTCACGGCGGGAATTTGTTGCCGGACTCGCGGGCGTGGCAGCAGGTGCTATCTTTCTTCCGCGTCCTTTTGCCGCACAGACGTCGCCACAGAACCGGATCGATGTCCATTGTCACTTTGTGCCGGCCGCCTATCTTGAGTTCCTGAACGCCAATTACCCCGACATGCCTCGATCCTATTCCCCGCCAGACTGGGAGGTGTCCGAACACATTGAAGAGATGGACCGGGGCGGTGTCCGAACGAGCATTCTTTCGCTTCCGAGACCCGGCATATGGTATGGCGAGTTGGAGGGAATCCGAACGATTGCACGGGAGTGCAACGACGCCAACGCAAGGCTAGTCGCGGACTATCCAGGCCGTTTTGGCATGTTTGCGACCTTACCGCTGACCGATATTGAGGGCAGCCTTCGTGAAACGGAATACGCGCTAGACACGCTGAAGGCTGACGGTATCGCCATGAAGACCCCTTACGAGAACCTATGGCATGGGGACCCATTGTTCGCCCCGCTTTACGAAGAACTCAACCGGCGGGGAACCGTGGTTTACACCCACCCCCAAGATGCTGCCTGTTGTGCGGGCACCGTGCCGGGAGTCGGCTCGCTCGTACCAAATGTTGGTAATACGACGGTCGAGTACGGTACGAATACGACACGAACGATCGCGAGTCTTTTATACAGCGGCACGGCTGCGCGTTACCCGAACATTCGTTGGATATTCTCGCATGCGGGAGGAACTGCACCGTTTTTGATCCATCGGTTCATCGGCGCCGGGCTCGCGCCGTATCTCAGAGACGGCGGCGTACTGGCCCCGGGCGCTTCTGAGCCCAGGGTGAGTCCGGAGATGCCGAGAGGGGCGCTGTATGAGCTCCAAAAGTTTTATTACGACACTGCGAACACCTATAACCCTGTGGCCATGGGGGCGCTCCGGAAAGTGGTGCCCGTTTCGCAGATCGTATTCGGGTCCGATTTTCCGTACGGCTCCCCTTCAGTAATCGCTAATGGTCTTGCGGTATCCGAGGTATTCAACGCTCAGGAACTTCGGGCGGTCGACCGCGACAACCTGGCCAGGATTCTGCCGCAGGTTCAATAGGAATTGGTCCGCGATGCGCATCGGTGGTCGTCGCGAACTGTCGGAGACAGCGCCAGGACAAGGCGCGCGGCCGGAGGGCGAATAGGCCTACTGCAACCAGTCAGAGCATTTCGGACGGGAACCGTTAAAAACCTAAGAGACACTTGCCTGATCCCGACGGTCTTAAGGAGGATCGAATGAAGGAGAAAGTGTCGGCAGAGCCAACTCTTGTGCCCTGAGTACAAGGGCAGGAGTTTCGATGTGAGAAACGCGGGGAAGAAACAAAAGCCCCCTCCCCGCGCAAAGGCCTAAAGTCCAGCTGCGGGATCCCGAACGCGACTGTTGAAATTGTCCACCTCGTCGACCGGCGCACAGTCTTCTTCAAAAACGCCATACCATCCCTGAAGGTCCGTCATCCTCGCGTACCAGGCGACTACTTCTTCTCTCGGGACGAGCCTGTAACTTTTCTGTTCGGCCACCCATGGCCGCGTGTAGGTCAGTGGATCAGTGATCGTCATCTCAAGTTCGATAGTATCGTGGTCGACACGCGTGTAGCGCTCTACGACTCTTGTGGCTTCGCTGAGAGGGTAGCCGTTCTGGTCCAACCACGCTCTATCGTCGAAACCTGCCGACTCCACAACAAGAGTGTTGTCCTCCCATCTCCCGGCCGAGTAACCGTACCACCTCCGAAGATCGGGGTTGAAATTCTCGGGAAGTTCTCGTCCGTCCGTCCAGATCTCGCGAAACACCCGATGCCACGAAAACATCTGCACCAGCAAATCCGGGGTTTGAATGAACTGAGTGGGCCGGGGATACAGCAAGGCGCGCGTCAGGCCCGCTGGATTGCACTCCCCGGTGGGATCGTTACCCGTTGCAGGAGGAACCTGGCGGGGGCCATACCCCGGCCGGTACGAGTCGAAGCGTGCCTGGCCTTCGGGGGTCATCGGGGGAGTCGTATCATCCCCGGGGCGCCGACTGATGCCCCGGCTCCCGCCGTTGCGCTCCCAGATTCCAGAAAAGTCGCGCGGATCAAACGGCGCGTCCGGGTTGGGCGCGGCTCTAGCAACAGAGCGATCCTGGGCGAGGGTGGCCGACGCGAACACCAACATCACGGCCAAGGTCAAAATCGTTGTGATGGAGCGACTTAACATGGGTCGTTAACCTCCAGATGCGTTGTCCAGAATCTGAAATTGAGCGGATACCGTCCGCATGGGCGGAGTTCCCCACGAAGTGTCAGTTTTCCCTGCCGTCATCTTTCTCTGCCGTCGTCCCGCTCCATGGTCCGGCCATCCGGCAGTTGGACCTCCGCCATGACTCCAGTCGGCGTGCCAGCCCTGGAGGGCGATAGGATAACCGTGACCTCGTCTCCCGGCCTGATGGAATTCCTGCTCCAGCCGGCTTTGGACAAATGGAAGGGGGCGCTGATCTCACCGCTCCAGTGGACGACGTTTCCGTCCTCGTCCGTCACATCCCAGAAAAGTTGAGCGTGAGGATTGGTCAGCCGCCATTGGGTCACGATTCCAGTGACGCTGACGCGTTTTTCCATGTCGTAGGAAATGCTCGTTCCGTGGTGCGCGAAGACAGGCACCGAAACCACAAGTGAACCCGTACTGACAGCCAAAAGAACCGCAAGCAAAGTTATCGTTCTGTGCTTCATTTTCGAATGCTCCTTGGTGAGATCCGGGAGATTGTCATCCATACAAACGCGCGCCCAGTCACGAGGCCTTCGATCTCGTAAGCCATTGAACTCTATTTGAGAACACCCTCGACTGAGACTCATCGTCAAACACGAGGACTAAGGCGTCACTGTGTTCGGTTTAAACTGTCCTGTCACTTAACTTTACTTCACTTCACAAGGAGTCGGGTTCCACTTGGATCCGTCGGGCTCCTTCTTGAAGTTCGAACTTCGAATCAAGGGTCCGACGCGGTCCGAGCCCGGCAAGCCCCCTCCCGGTTGGGATCCCAGGTATTGTGGGTCGTCGACGATCGTGGACACGATCAGCCATGTGTCACCACCCGGGATGTCCGCACGGTGAAAATACTCCGTCACGACGGCGTTCTCACTGTAGGGCACACCGTTTCGCAGTAAGTATCCGGCGTGCATGCCTGTCGTCACAACCTTCAGATTGCCGCCTCGGGGAATACCGTTCTGGCCTCCCGCGACTTCCCACTGCGCCGACGAATACCCCTGCCACGTCGGCTCGGCACCGACAGGCGGTGAGCCATCAAAATGGAACAAGCGTGTCTGCATCCCCGCATCGGTGTCGATTCGCAGTGTGTTTTCGTCTTCCCAGGTCACATGCAAACGCGTTGGAATCCGCATGATGTTGCCTGCGCCATAAGCCTTGCACGCGTTCCCTTCGGCTACGTCCCGGGCTGGATCCCACTGATCGGCGACGCGGCGGCCTTCCTCGTTGAGCGGTATGGCCGGGAAACTGCCCTTTTCGGCGGTGAGCATTCGCCATCGCCAGTCTTCGGTGATCAGCGACACCCAGTATCCCGTCGGGTCGATGACAGCTTGCTCTTGCCCGGGCCGTGGGTCTGGTGGGGCCGGGCCGCCTCTCTGGGCAACCATGTACGTGGGGCTTCCAAGCAACACTATTGCCAAGGCGGCCAGGAACATAAACGACGTATGCCGGGGCAAAATTCCGTAATTCATTTTGGTCCTATCAATCGATCCATCAATTAAGGCAGGCCGACACCGGGTTGTCCCACGGTTCTCGCTCTTCCTACACTGCCCGTCGCGCGGGAAATTCGTCAGTCGACCACTTCTTCGGGGAGGGTGCCCCAGGACCACCCATCCGATGGCCGGATGACACTGAGCAGGCGTCCCCGATGGCTACCTGGGCTACGCGCTGGATTGAACACTACTTGCACTGCATCACCCACCTGCAGTCCGTCGCCTTCACCCCGGCGCATTCTGGATGCGGCCGCGCCCTCGATGGACCATCGCTGCACGTCTCCATTCGTGTCTGGAGCTTGCACGTGAATAAAGGAGTGGGGATTGCGGAGCAAGAACTGCACGACTCTCCCTTCAATCTCTTGGGTACCGTCCAGGTCGTAGGTTGCTCCAAAAGAATGGTGAGCGTATGCGGGCGTAACAGACGCCATCCAAATTCCTGCGGCAACCATTCCGGCGACGGCGAGCCAGACAAGCGATTTACCTTTCATGCGTACTGACCTCCTCGAGAAACTTCGACAGAACTTCGATGCTGCAGCGCCACGAAGAGCGCCTGACGACTAGCCTTCGATGAGGCTGCGATACACCGACTCGACGAACCGGTCGGTGGTGCCCGGTTCCCGCCCGTAGAGCGGGTCAAAATCGAGAGTGAGTCCGGCCTCTTTCACCTGCTCCAACGTCATGCCTTTTTCGATCGCGTTACGGATGCGATCACGAATCATCGTGACCATGTCGCGGTAGTACGCGACTTCCGTGAGGTCGCTGATGCGTCCGTGCCCGGGAACCACCATCGTTCCACCTTGCGACCGGAATTCCGGGAAAATGAGATCGATAATACTGTTGATCCCGTCAAGCAGCCCCTGAATGCTGCCTCCCTGCTCAAGGTCGATGACGGGGTATCGGTCAACTGCAATGATATCCCCCGTGCTGATCACGTCGGAGTATCGGAAATAAACGATGCTATCGCCGTCAGAATGCGCCGCCGGCATGTGGATGACCTGAACGCCTTCTCCATTGAAAAACCGATTCACCCGATGTTGTCCCTCAAGGTACGTATGCGTCGGGACTGCACTCGGTGCCGGACGCTCCGGGGCATCGATCATCCGCAGCACGACATTGTCGTGGGCGATGACCTGTTCGCCACCGCCGAGCGGACGGAAAAAGTCACTTTCCACGATCGCGCTGTTCCCTCCCATGTGATCTTCATCCAGGTGGGTATTGATGATGTAGCGAATGGGCCGGGTCGGGCCGGAGGGATCGAGCTGGCGGGAAAGCTCCCGAACCCTGGCGAGCACTCTGTCCGACATTTCCGCCACGCCCGTGTCCACCATCAAAACGCCGTCTTTGCCAACGGATAGAGTGATATTCCCGCCGGCGCCGACCAATATGTACACATTCCCCTGGACGGGCCAAACATAGAATTGGTCGTCGTCGCTCTGAGGTTCCAGGGCATAAGCGGGGTTCCAGAAACAGAGGACCAGAGGCACAGCCATCAGCCATGTGACCCGGGCGAGCCAGACGCGGTTTGTACGGTTGTGGGGTTGTCGTCTCACTGTTCGCTCCGCTCTCTTTTCTCCCGAGGATTTAACTGGGCATTCGGGCCCGTTGAATGAATCAACCGATGAATTTCGAACTCCGGCCATCAGTATTCAAATCCTTCCGGCCACAACTCCTTCAACCGCTCGCGATACTCGGGATATAGGGTTTGGGCGCCCCCACGCAGGAGCTCAGGGGGCACTCCGATTTTCTCTCCATACTCGTCCAGATAGGGATGCTCCCCTGGCATGAAATGCGGTACGAAGCCTTTCTCCCGCACTTCCTCGACAACAACCGGGCAGGGATAAGCGGGAAGCTGCTGCTGTGGCAGCCGAACATACGACATGTTTCGAATCAGGGGTTCGTCCAGATAAGGAGGGTCATCGATGACGACGGTCCATGTCAGGTAGTCTCCATGAACGAACAGGAACTCCGTCATCGTCGCCAGGGAACTGCGTGAGATGCCATTACGCCGGAGGTAGTCTTCCTTCATGTGCGTGGTATGGACTACCAACATGTTCCCCTCCCAATGCGCTGTGGAAAAGCCTTCCCAGGCAAGCGGAGCATGTTCGGGAGGATGCGGTCGATCATCCATATACATAAGTCGGTCTCGTGCAGACCGCAGCCAGTGCATCCGCCAGGCGATGAACTCCTGAGTGACGGGATCGACTTCTTTCCAGACGCGCAGTTCCGACGCGCCGAACGGCATGAAATCGACACCATGCGGACGGCACTGCCATTCGGGCAGCGAGAACACCGATGCGTCGTAGGTCTCGCCTCTCATGCGGGCGGCCTCGTTGATCGGCAGACCGGTGTAGTCGCCGTACACGGCGCCCCCGCGACGATCCACTTCGATATCTTCGTGACCCAGGTCGAGCCACTCTCCGGCAAAATCACTTTGAGCCGAGGCCGGAAGGCCAACCAGAGTGAACACCAGGAATGTTGCTCCCACGATTATTTGAGCGCGTTTGAAGCTGTCCATAGTCCTCCCTCAATGGATCGATCCAGCAGAAGACCCTACATTAACCGATCGGGGGATACCTCGCTATCCATTTCTCAATCGGCTGCAGCGAGGGCTTGAAAATAGCGGTAAGCATATACACGTCATTGCCCCAGCGCCAAGACGAAGCTCTACTTTCAGTGCCATTATTCCTGGGCCATTTTGGGTGCTGAATGAGCAGTATATGGTCGAGAAAGTTGAGACCTGGAACACGCTGAGCTCGGCGACATGTTGATCGACGTCACGCATGCGAACTGCCGGAATTTTCGCGGAATCAAATTGTCCACCAGGATTGTTCGGATTCAGGGCGGATTTCCTGCCCTTGATCTAATCATCACCGACGCAAAGGCCAACGTGGCCTTGAGAATTGAGCCTGTAGAGCGACGCGGCTGCGGCGGGCGATTCGAAGTTCGGCGCTCTATCCAGCTGAGCTATAGGCGCGTAACACCGAATCGTTCTACAACACGGCTGCCGACCCGATGACGGCTTCTCTCTGTGGGGCTGTAATGCCGCCTACCGGGCTCGCCAATTAGGATGTGCTACCTTATACGATTCTCTTTTACGGTGAGGTGAATTCATGCGCAATGTTGTCATTATTGGCTCGGGACCTGCGGGTCTGACGGCTGCCATTTACGCGGCCCGTGCCGACCTCGAGCCGATTCTCATCGAGGGCTCTGAGCCGGGCGGGCAACTGACGCTGACGACGATGGTCGACAACTTCCCTGGATTTCTGGATGGTGTCATGGGACCTCAGTTAATGGAGGACATGAAGAAGCAGGCGAACCGGTTCGGCGCTGAAATCCTTACAGGCTATGTGGATCGTGTCGAGTTGGGTGAAAATCCCTTCCGGGTTTTCGTGGACAAACAGGAATTCGAGGCTAAGACCGTCATTATATCGACCGGCTCTTCGGCGAAATTAATCGGTTTGGATAACGAGCGTCGACTCATGGGACACGGGGTATCCACCTGCGCGACCTGCGACGGATTCTTTTTTCGTGACAAGAAAATAGCGGTTGTAGGCGGCGGAGATTCGGCAATGGAGGAGTCCACCTTCCTTACCAAATTCGCATCAGATGTTGCTCTCATTCACCGCCGGGACGAGTTCCGCGCCTCAAAGATTATGCAGGATCGTGCTTTGGCCAACGATAAGATTCGCGTTCTCTACAGCAGTGTTGTGGAAGATGTCCTGGGAGACGATGCCGTGACCGGGATCCGTGTTCGGAACCTGAAACATGATGCCACCTCGGAGATCGACCTGGATGGTGTCTTTGTCGCGATCGGACACAATCCCAACACTGGAATATTTCGAGGTCAGATGGATCTGGACGACAATGGCTATGTCGTGACGAGACCGGGTTCCACCCAGACGAGTGTTCCTGGCGTGTTCGCTTGTGGTGACGTTCAGGACCCGGTGTTCAAACAAGCCATAACAGCGGCCGGCTCAGGTTGTATGGCTGCGCTTGAAGCCGAGAAGTATATCGAGGGTTGAGCGGTCTCGTTTTTACGGGCATGGAAGAAACGGAACACATTTTTACGCGTGGTGAAGCCGATACGGCGCTGACCCAATTGCGGCCCCTGATGGAAGATCTGCGCGACGAGTGGGGTCGTCTCAAGTTGCTGAACCCGGAAATTCAAAAGATTCGTGAAAAGGCTTCGCTCGATGCGTATAGCCCTTACGGAGTCGAATATGTGGAGTCGGCTTCTCATCTGATGCTTTTGATGGGGCAGGTGCGCGACATGGGTGTGCTCGTAAAGGATCTCGATAAGGGCTTGTGTGACTTCCCGTGTCTCAGAGAGGATCGCGTCGTTTATCTTTGCTGGCATCTCGGTGAAGATTCGATCGGATACTGGCATGACAGGGAAACGGGATTTGCGAGCCGGGAACAGCTGGAAGAAAGGGATCTGTGAGGGCATTGCGTTGACGACACCCCCTGACAAGATATTCATATCCGATATCGACTGTGTCGCCGCGATCGGTGTGACCCCCGAAGAGCGCACAATAAAGCAGCGCTTGTCAGTCGACGTGGAATTGGCGACCGACTTTCGCAACGCGGCTCGAAGCGATTCACTCAAGGACGCGCTCGACTACGCCGAGGTTGTGAGACTCGTCGTGGAACTTGCAGGCAGCCGTGACTTTCATCTCATCGAAACGTTTGCGGAACTCATTGCCGGCCGGGTGCTCTCGGACCTGAGTGGCGATAATATCCGGGTTGTGGTCCGAAAGCTGACCCCTGTTCTTTCCAGCCGAGTCCGATTCGTATCAGTGGAAATCGTCAGGGCGCGTGGAGCAGATGCCGTTTGAGATGCCAAACGACTTTGAAAAAAGGACTTCCCCGTCAGATTTGTGTTGAAGAAGTCGAAAAATCTGCGTTATTCTACCGGCGCTTCGTGTTAGCTTGGAAAAGTGGATCTGCTTGGATGTATGTGGTTCGAAAAGCTTGCACTTATATTCACTGGGGCCTCCGTTTTCCGACGGCCCCAAACTAGAGGAGATGTCTTCCCGGTAGGCTAAGTTAGGCCACAGGTAACGGGCAAGGCGAATTCGTTTTTAGGAGGCACATTGGCTACCTCACTGCAGCAGACGACTCCGGTCGCGCCTACTAATGGCGGGACGGCTAAGATTCCGCTCCGCATGCGAACGATGAAGGCTTTCGATGCGGCCTTATGTTATTCCGCTGGCGTCGCCTTTGACGCGATCTACGCCGTCAGCAAGTATGACCCCAAGGCGGCCTTCACGCCGAAGTGGTCTGAGAAACCCTTGCAGAAGTCCTGGGAGAAGACCAAGCCCACCTTGGGATGGCCCCGCCAGACCGATTCACTCTGTCCCCAGTGTGTTCGGGAGGCGCGCGAAGCCATTGTGAGTGGACGGAAGGACTGGACGACGCTGCTTCACGAGAAAGTCGGCGAAGTGAAAGCCGATATTGTGGAGCGCGACGGACAGGTTTGGATGGTCAAGGAATGCCCGCAGCACGGCAAGATCGAAGACATGATGGCGGTCGATGTCCGGTTCCTGGAATGGATTGAGAAGAACTTTCCGGGGCGCGATATTCCTTCGCACAACGACAAGGATCTGCACAATCACGGCAGCAGCACGATTAAGCACGGTCGCGGAAGCGTTCTCACGGTCGATCTGACGAACCGTTGCAACATGATGTGTGACCCCTGCTTCATGGATGCAAACCAAGTCGGTTATGTCCACGAACTCACCTGGCCCGATATCGAAGAGATCATGGACAATTCCATGAAGATCAAGCCGCGCCGCCAGATGTCGATTCAGTTTTCCGGCGGTGAACCGACAATGTCTCCGTTCTTTCTGGATGCTGTTCGATACGCTAGAAAGCTTGGGTTTTCCAGCACCCAGGCAGCCAGCAATGGTATCGAGTTCGCCAAGAGCAAAGAATTCTGCCGGGCAGCTGCGGAAGCGGGCCTCCGATATGTGTACCTGCAGTTCGACGGGATCGGCAACGATGCGAACAGTCACCGGCAGGTCGGCAACTTGTTTGACGTGAAGTTGAGGGCGATCAATAACCTGCATGAAGCGGGCATGGAAATCATTCTGGTGGTCACGCTGGTCAACGGAGTCAACAACGATCAGGTGGGCTCCATCCTTCGTTTCGCGATGGACAATCCCAAGAAGATTGCCTTCATTTCTTTCCAGCCTGTTTCTTTCACCGGGCGGGACGAAGAAATAACTCCGGAACGCAGGCTCCGCCAGCGCTATACGCTTTCGCACCTTGCCCACGACGTCAAACAGCAGGTGGGCATCACCGAACCCACCCGGGATTGGTTCCCGCTTTCTCTGATGGGCTCTTTCGCTGATTTTGCAGATCTGGCCCACGGTGCGGAACGGGAATGGGGACAGGTCAGTTGCGGCTGTCATCCCAATTGCGGCGTGGGTACGGCCTTGATGATTAACAAGGAAACCAAGGAAATGGCACCGGTGCCGCAGTTCCTGAACATACCCGGGTTGGTGAGCGACATGCAGAAAGTCACGGATGCGGGTCGCGGGAAATGGGCCTCGAATGCAATGATGGGCCTTGCGCTCCTAAAGCACTACAACCCCTACCGGGCGCCCGCCAGCCTGACTTTGGCTGACCTCTTCAAGAAGTTCGACAAGTCGTTTGGATTGACCGGCAAGGATTACGGAAAGATCGTGGGCAAGGACAGGCTCTCGGATGTCGAGAAGCGGCGTTCCGATCCCTGGAATTTCCTGTTTGTCGCCGGGATGTGGTTCCAGGACCTGTTCAACTATGATTTCCGGCGCACCGAGATGTGCATCATTCCGTATGCGACACAGATGGGAGAAATTTCCTTCTGTGCCTATAACACGGGGGTCGGTTGGAGGAACATCATCGAGAACATGTACAAAACGCACACCGTAGCCGAGTGGTATAAGGAAAACGGCAAGCACAGCGTCTATGCCGGAGGCAAGGAGGTGGAGTTGGAATCCATAGAACACGGCCTTGTCATCCAGGCGGAAGACGCTGACCGGGTGCGTGACCGTGGAGCACTCCCGTTGACGGCTGCAGACGAAGAGAAACAACAGCGGAAGGCAGAGCGGGAAGCGGCCAAGACCCGCGAAATCTACGAAGAAATGGTTCTCGGGAAGAAACCCAGCAAGCTCGATTTGATCAAGATTGAGGTGCTGAATCGAAAAGAAGAACAGGAAGCGGCAATGTCCGCAACTAAGTAAGCAAGCAGATTCTGCGAGAAGAAAAGGCGGCCCGTTCGGGCCGCCTTTTCTATTGTTCCGTAGCAGACCTCGGCAGAAATTCGGTGCTTAACAGTTTCGTCCTGCTCCGGTCGTCTTCTTTCACTGACCACTGACGCCTCGGCTGCTGCGTCTTTGCTCTGAATGCGGTCCACCCGCACCGTCGGACCGGTGGGGGTTGTTTCTAAGAACTGCTTCAACATTCCGTAATTCACAATTAGCTTCTCCATCAGGATGATGGAGAGGGTCGCCGGTCGTTCAGGATGATGGAGAGGGTCGCCGGTCGTTCGGCCCAACGCGCTTGACGCGACAGAGACGGTCGGCCGATTGAATGACCGAGCGAAATCTTAGAGTCGCAATCTGCTGCTCCGGAACACTAGATCCCCAGGACTTTCCGTCCCTCTTCAGAAATCCTCTCTGCAGTCCACTGGGGTTCCCATACCACCTGGATCTTCGGATCCGGGAAACCCGCTTCCTGGAGTTTTGTCTGGATGTCGAGGCTGATCGTTTCGCTCGATGGGCAACCGGGAGCGGTTAACGACATCTTGATTTTGAGTTTGTCGTTTTCCAGATCGACATCATAAATCAAACCCAGATCGACTATGTTCAGCGGTATTTCCGGGTCGTAGCACTCTTTGAGTACTTCCATCACGAGGTCCTCTGGGCTCAGCCCAATGAGCTCGGGATCTCTGAGTTTGCTGACGGGATTTTCGTGTTCAGGCTTCTCGGGTGGAAGCGGTGGCCGGTAAGTCAAATCGACATCGGGCTCCCCCTCTGCTGGTATCGTTACCTGTGCCTGCTTCCGGTTTGCGTATATGAGTCCAACTATGAGCAGAATCGGTACCGTAAACAGCAGGTAAAAAAGCAATTCATTCTCCTTATGACCTATGGATCAGCCAGGATCTCGACCGAGAGAGTCCACTGTTACAGAATTTGAGGGATGTTGTCAACGCCGCCCGGCTCGGGAGTGACCCGACCCTTGCTGGTTGTCAGGAAGGGACTTTGGGGCGTGCCGATTTCTGCTGATCGGGACACGAATTGCCGTGTGGGGTATCACGCGGGGCCCCGAGAAGTTTGCTATAATAATGCGTTGCGCCAACCAGGGATTAAGCGATGCACGCTCGATCGTGTGTCACGAAGACCTTAAGACAAGGGGTTAAAGACATATGGCTTCCGTCTCCGCGAAAGCGCTCAGCCAGCCCACAATCGAAGTTGCTTCAGGGCCATATACCGTCGCCAGTACCACGATCAAGTTCGACACCGAGGATAGGATAGAACTGTTCAACCTGACCCAGCAGATGCGAGACTTCGTCGGCGCATCCGGTGTTCAAGTCGGCCAACTGACTATTGCTTCGATGCATACCACTTGCGCCATCTTTGTTAACGAGTGGCAGGACGCTTTGCTGTTCGATATTGAAACGGAGCTTGAAAACTTGATCAGCCGGGGAGCGTATTACAGGCACAACGATCCAGAATGGTCGGACTGTGACCGCAACAACGCGGATTCGCATCTGCGGACGCTAATGTTGGGTACCCACGTGACGCTGCCGGTGGACGATGGCGACCTCGTGCTGGGAGTATGGCAAAGCGTGATGATGGCGGAACTCGACGGCCCCCGTGAGAGAATCATCCGACTACAGGTGATGGGTACTCGATCCGGAGCGGAGTAGGCTGCTCCTGCGAAAGCGACCGCGGCTTCGGCAGAAAATTTAAGAGGAGAATCATAATGGCAGTAACTGAGTCGACAGCTATTACCTTGACGACGAGTGCGGCGGAGAAGGTGAAAGAGATTCTAGCCGGCCAGGATGAGGATTACGCCGGGTTGCGAATCCAGGTCGTCGGTGGCGGATGTTCGGGTTATTCCTACCGCATGGGTTTTGACAAAACCTGGAACGAGGATACGGATCAGGTACTGGAGTTCGACGGCCTGAAGGTATTTATCGATCGCGCCAGCATGCTCCAGGTTGCCGGTGCGGAAATCGACTACGTCGATGGTCTCCAGGGTGCCGGTTTCAAATTCAACAACCCGAACGCCACAGGTACTTGCGGTTGTGGCGAATCATTCAGCACATAAGCCCTCTTGACCGTGGCTGTTGAACGGTAATTTCGATTGGCTTCATCGTCCGGATTGCGATGGGGCCTTTCTTGTTTGTTGGGTCACGCGAAGAGCATTCTTGTGTTTGTGGCCGATTCAGGCAATCATCGGTAAGCGTATCTCACCATCCCCAGGGGAGCTAGTGCCCGGATTCTTAATCGAAACCGGAAACAGGCTGAGAGGACCATACCGCGGGCTTGCGGGAGGTCGACCCTAAAGCCGCGTCCATACACGGGCGCCACCTGATTCGGGTAATGCCGACGGAGGGAGAATAATCATGAGTTCTGCGAAGCCTTTCGAAGATAGTTCAGCCGGTCTCGATAGTTCTTTTCCGAGCAGCCACCGGACCTATGTCTCTGGAAAGATTCATAGCGACGTCCGCGTGCCCTTTCGAGTCGTCGAATTGAGCGATACCGCACTCGAGGATGGGAGCCGGGAATCCAATGCCCCGATTCGTGTATACGACACCCGGGGGCCTTGGGGCGACCCCGAAATAGAGTGTGATCCCAGGCGGGGATTGCCCGGCCTGCGGACGGATTGGATTCTGAAGCGGGGTGACACGGAGGAATATGGCGGTCGACCGGTTCAACCCGGAGACGACGGTTATATCAGCAAAAAGCATCGCGATCTTGCCGAGGACAAAACCGGGGTGACTCGCCTGGAATTGTATCCGGGCTTGAGGAGAAGCCCTCGCCGCGCTAACTCAGGTTCGTCGGTAACTCAGATGCACTACGCTAGACAGGGGATCATCACGCCCGAAATGGAGTACGTCGCGATTCGTGAGAACCTGGGGCGCGACGAAGCTTTCGCCGCAGCCCACTCCGATCGCTCCCAACTTGCTCACCAGCATCCGGGCGAATCCTTCGGTGCGGCGATACCCGAGTTCATCACTCCGGAATTTGTGCGGGACGAAATTGCGCGGGGACGGGCGATTATTCCGCTCAACATCAACCATCCTGAAGCCGAGCCGATGATTATCGGCCGGAACTTCCTGGTAAAGATCAACTCCAACATCGGGAACAGCGCCGTCGCCAGTTCGATCGAGGAAGAAATTGAAAAAATGCAGTGGTCTGTCACATGGGGCGCAGACACCGTGATGGATCTATCGACGGGGCGGAATATCCACGCGACTCGCGAGTGGATATTGCGGAACTCGCCTGTTCCGATCGGTACCGTACCCATTTATCAGGCGCTCGAAAAGGTGGGTGGACGGCCTGAAGACCTGACGTGGGAGAGTTACCGAGATACCTTGATCGAGCAGGCCGAGCAGGGCGTCGATTACTTTACGATCCACGCGGGAGTTCTTCTTCGCTACATACCCTGGACGGCCAAACGCTTGACCGGCATTGTCAGCAGGGGAGGGGCGATTCTCGCGAAATGGTGCCTCGCCCACCACGAAGAAAATTTCCTCTACACCCACTTCGAAGAGATTTGCGACATTATGCAGGCCTATGACGTGTCGTTCAGTCTGGGGGACGGTTTGCGTCCGGGATCGATTGCGGATGCCAACGACGAGGCGCAACTGGGAGAGTTGAAGACTCTGGGCGAGTTGACCGAGATCGCCTGGAAGAAGGATTGCCAGGTGATGATCGAAGGCCCGGGTCACGTTCCGATGCACTTGATCAAAGAAAATATGGATTTACAGTTGGAAGTGACGCATGAGGCGCCGTTTTATACCCTCGGCCCGTTGACGACTGATATCGCTCCCGGATACGACCACATCACCAGCGCGATCGGTGCGGCGATGATCGGTTGGTATGGGACCGCGATGCTCTGTTACGTCACGCCGAAAGAGCACCTGGGATTACCCGACCGCAAGGACGTCAAGGATGGAGTAATCACCTACAAGATCGCTGCCCATGCCGCGGATCTTGCAAAAGGGCACCCCGGAGCCCAGGAACGCGACAACGCTCTGAGCAAAGCACGTTTCCAGTTCCGCTGGGACGATCAGTTCCATCTAAGCCTGGACCCCACCACCTCTCGTGACTTCCACGATGCGACGCTTCCCCAGGACGGGGCGAAGCTGGCCCACTTCTGCAGCATGTGCGGACCCCAGTTCTGTTCGATGAAGATCACCCAGGACGTCCGCGACTTTGCCGCCAGCCTTGGCCTGGATGAAAGCGAAGCCCTCAAGAAGGGCATGGCCGAAAAGAGCGAAGAATTCAAAGGGGCGGGCAGCGAAATCTACATTAAGGAATAAGAGGAATTAACCGCAGAGGCGCAAAGACGCAAAGGAAGAATAAACAGGACTGAGTTATCTGCGTCTAGCTCGACCGGCAGTAGTTGGGTTAACAACATGGTTGTTAGAAACCCTCAGAAGTTGCTTCGCTGATTCTTATACAGACTATCTCTTCCTGATTTTAGCGTCTTTGCGCCTTTGCGGTGAAAATTCCCAACCACAGGACGGGGAGGGTGTTCCAGTGCGGGCAGGCTACTTGGAGTCGATGACGAGTTCGGGATCGGAGATGATCACCCGGGTGTGGGGTGGGACCGAGCGTGTCAGCCAGACGTTGCCGCCGATTACCGAACCTTGACCGATGACGGTGTCCCCGCCCAGGATCGTGGCGCCGGCGTAAATCACAACATCATTTTCGATCGTCGGGTGTCGTTTTTTCCCCCGAACGATCTGTCCCTCTGTGTCTTTCGCAAAGCTCAAGGCACCGATCGTCACGCCTTGGTATAGCTTCACCCCATCGCCGATCACAGTCGTTTCACCGATGACGACACCCGTTCCATGGTCGATAAAGAATCCCTTCCCCACGGTAGCGCCCGGATGGATATCGATGCCGGTCCGCGAATGTGCGTACTCGGTCATGATGCGGGGCAGCAGAGGGACTCCAATCCGGCTCAGTTCATGGGAAACGCGGTAGACGCTTATCGCATAGATAGCCGGGTAAGCGAAGATGACCTCATCGGTGCTTTTGGCCGCGGGGTCGCCATCGTAAGCCGCCTGAACGTCTTCGGAGAGCTGTCTGCGCAAGTCCGGAATCCTCCCGAGTAGGTCCAGTGACTGATCCTCGGCAATGGAATAGCAGTGTGTGCAGAGATCCTCGGAGAGTTCACATGCCGGCCGGACACTACGGTAAATTTCTTCGCTTAGCCGGGTGTAAATCGAATCGAGCAGGTCCCCGATGTGGTAGTCGATATTCGACTCTTCGAGATGTTTTTCACCATGGTATCCGGGATAAATGACTTCGAAAATGTCGTCCAGAATCTGGATGACAGAGCTTTTGTCTGGTAGCGGGACGACGTTCAGGTGCTGGAGCTTGGGTTCCAGTCTGCCGTAGGTATCCAGAACTGCCTGCGCGATATTACGAACCTCGCCGCGCTTTTTAAGATGTTCCCTCATGTGAGTAGAGCGCTCTCTCTGCGCTCGCATCGGATTCTTTCAGGACTTCCAATTTTCCAGCGTATGTTTGATGTCGGCCATGAAGCCGTCCGCGACGGCGCCGTCAATGATTCGATGGTCGAACGACAACGCAAGGTAAACCATGGATCGCACCGCGATCGCTTCGTCAACAACCACGGGCCGGCTTTCGATACCGCCCATTGCAAGTATAGCAACCTGAGGTTGGTGGATGATGGGGATTCCAAACAGACCGCCGAAGTTGCCTGGATTCGTAATTGTAAAAGTTCCTCCCTGAACTTCATCTGGTAGAAGTTTCTTGGTTCGCGCACGCTCACCCAGGTCGGAAGTCGCTCTTGCAATGTCGAGCAGCTTCATTTCGTCGGTCTTGGGTATCACCGGAACGATCAATCCGCCTTCCAGGGCGACAGCGATCCCGACGTTTATCGCTTTTTTATGTATGACGTCGTCACCGTCGACGGACGAATTGATTATCGGAAACTTACGGATCGCCTTGGCAACGGCCTGGATGAAGAATGGAGTAATCGTCAGATCGACGTCCGATCGTTGAAACTCGGGTTTCAGCACCGCCCTGGCGTTCAAGATGGCGGAGCAGTCTACTTCGAAAACAGTGGCGACGTGAGCTGAGGTGCGTCTGCTTGCAGTCATGTGTTCCGCTATGGATTTCCGCATCGCAGTCATCGGCACGCGCTCACCGGCGCTTTCGTTTGCCGGTGCTTTTGCTTCCTCACGCTGTTCGATAAAGCTCTGGATGTCCCGCTTCGTAATGCGTCCGCCTTCGCCTGTACCCTTGCCTTCCATCTCGGAGAGATCAATGCCGTGATCCCGAGCCATCCTGCGGACCATCGGGGACGATGGGACACTCGTACCACCCGGTGGTTTCGAGGCGGAGGAGACGGGCGTGTCCGCATCGGATTTTCCGCTGTCCCCGGTCGTCGGTGAGGCTTTCCGGTCAGAGACCGCGTCACTTCCGGTACCGGTGATCAGCGCGACCACTGTGTTGATTTCGACCGTCTCGCCTTCCGCGATGAGGATTTCTTTCAGTGTGCCCGAAGCCGGTGAAGGAATTTCCGAGTCTATTTTGTCTGTTGAGATCTCGAAAAGAGGTTCGTCACGCGCGATCGTATCGCCCGGTTGTTTGAGCCACTTGGTGACGGTGCCTTCGAAAATGCTTTCGCCCATCTGGGGCATGATTACCTTAGTTTCAGACATGAAATCCAGGTCCTCGGTCCTTGGGAACGACGCCAGTGGGTTCCATTTGGGTGGACCAGGTCACTAGTAAGCGTTCAGTTCCCGCGCGACCCGAACTACATCGGATACTTTGGGCAGGAAGAACTCTTCCAGAGGCGGGCTGTAGGGAACCGGTGTGTCGGGGGCCGTAATCCGACGGATCGGCCCATCCAGATGATCGAACGCTTCTTCAGAGATCGTGGCCGCAAGTTCACCCGCAAAACCTCCAGTTCGCGTGTCTTCGTGGAGGAGAATGACTTTGTTCGTCCTTTTGACGGACTCGAGCACGGTTTCTTTGTCGTAGGGCAGCAGGGAACGCAGATCCACGACCTCGACATCGATGCCTTCCTTTTCCAATTCCTTAGCGGCATCCAGGGCCACAAATACCATTGCACCGTAAGTAATCACGGAAACATCGGATCCACTCCGACGTATCGCGGCCTTTCCGATCGGCACCGTATAGTCTTCGTCGGGCAGCTCGGCTTTGATCCGTCGATACAGGAATTTGTGTTCGAAGAAAATTACGGGATCGGGATCCCGTATCGCGGCTTTCATCAAGCCTTTGGCGTCGTATGCGGTGGCTGGACAGACGACTTTCAATCCCGGGGTGTGTACGAAGTACATTTCCGGATTTTGGGAATGGAACGGTCCGCCGTGAACCCCGCCTCCGCTGGGCCCACGCACCACGATCGGCACACCGGCGCTCCAGCGATAACGGCACTTGGCCGCGAAATTCGTGATCTGGTCGAAGGCGCACGAAATAAAGTCGGCGAACTGCATTTCCGCGATCGGGCGCATCCCCATCATCGCCGCTCCAATGGCCGCGCCGACAATGGCCGACTCGGATATCGGCGTGTCGATGACCCTGTCTTCACCGAACTCGTCCATCAGCCCGGCGGTTACCTTGAAAGCCCCGCCGTAAACACCCACGTCCTCACCGAGAACGAAGACACTCTCATCCCGCGCCATCTCTTCCCAGATGCCCTGCCTGATTGCCTCGAGGTAAGTTGTTGTTGCCACCGGTCGCTAGTCCTCGGAATACACGTTTGTCAGGCAGTCTGCCGGGTTTGGGTACGGATCTTTCTCGGCCAGAGCGACTGCTTCGTCGATTTCACCGATGACCTTTTCGGTGAGCTTCTGAATCTCGGATTCGTCGAGCACGGCCTGTTCGATCAGGGAGGTCTCGAACCGCTGGATCGGATCTCGTTTTTCCCAATCCTCGAAAAGCTCTTTTGGAACGTAGCTGGCGTTGTCATGCGCCGAATGTCCGGTCATGCGGAAGCTCTTGCATTCAACCAGACTCGGTCCTTCGCCGTTTCTGGCCCGCTCGATCGCCGCCGAAACGGATGTTCGCACCGCAACGACGTCGTTGCCGTCTACGATCTCCCCGGGCATGCCATAAGCGCTGGCCCGGTCAGCCACGTGTTCCACGGCCATCTGACGGTCCAGCGGTGTTGAGTAGGCGTATTGGTTGTTGTTACAGACGAATACAACCGGGCATTTCATGACCGTCGCCATGTTGACCCCTTCGTGCCAGTCTCCGCGGCTGGTCGCGCCGTCGCCGAAGAAACACACAACGACGCGTTTCATTTTCCGGAGCTTGAAGGACATTCCGATTCCGGTGGCCACAGGCACGCTGTCGCCGAGCATGCTCACGAAAGCAATGATGTTGTGCTCGAGCGAACCCATGTGCATGTTGCCGTCCTTGCCCTGGGTCGGTCCTGTTTTCCGGCCCATGTACTGGGCCAGAATTTCGCGCGCTGTCATTCCACGCATCAAGAAGGCAGCCATGTCCCTGTGAGATACGCTGACGACGTCATCGTGGCCCAGATCGATACAGGAGCCAACTGTAATGGCTTCCTGGCCGCGGCCCACATATACGCCGCCCACGATCTTTCCCTGACGATAGAGTTTCTTCTCGATTCTGTCCTCGAGTTCGCGCGTCAGCTTCATGTAGTAGAGCATGTCGGTGAGCGTGTGGGCGCCCGTGGGGTGGGAAGGCGTAGACTCTCCGACGGCCGATTGAGATTTGGAGGTTTTCACGGTTATATCCGCTCTCTCGATTTGGCTTTTGGGTCGGTGACTGAGGGCCCAACATATCCCATAAGAGGCATGCTTTTCAAGCGTGGGCAGGTCCCTTAAAAGGTTGACAAATCAATTTTTCCAGCGGGCTGTGCTGGCAGGCAATAGTCGTGATAACAATCCCTTTGGCGACGTCATTTCCTCCTCGCCTGCCCACCGTAGCGCTCAAGCAATTCCAGATTGAAAGGCGCGTGCCCCGGATTCGGTTCAAAGCCCCGGTAGATCGTATGGCAGGCATAGCAAACCGCTACTTCACCGACCAAAAAATAAATTATGGCGTCCACCACAGCGGTGCCTATCAAAGCCAGCATCGCGTAAAAGGCGTTTGATCGGGCAAAAAGGACTATGCTCGCCCCTACGCCAATCACAACGATTGCAATGCCGAGCGCTCGGTTGAAATCCTTTTGGATGTAAAGGCTATCGTGTCCACAGAGGGCGCAGCTGTCGACCATTCTGCCTGTTCTGAGCGATTCGCTCGGTCGCAGCATACAGTCCTGATCACATTCAGGGCATTTCAAATTGGCCGCTTCCTGGGGGGGCGTTTCCAGTTCCCATTCACACTTAGAGCATTTGAAATGTATAATTTGACCCATGCGATTCCTTCTCAGCGCAGCGATTATAGCGCTCCTTTCGGACTCCGTGGGGTCTGCCCAGTCGCTGGCCGATGTCGCCCGAGCCGAACGGGCCCGGCGGGCGGGTTCATCGATTGAGGGCGTCATCTACACGACGGAGCAGGTCCAGTCCCGATATCCACCCGCGGTAGCGGCTTCTCAAGCCGTCGAACCTGAATTACTCGGTTCCCTGGAGGATCTGCGGGACAGTCTCCTGCAGTTCGGGGCGGACGCGGCTGAGCCGACCGCAGGACTCCTGGATGCTGGGACGGGTTTATCCGGCGGTATGGTCGAAATGCTGGAGGCCTTTGAAGCCGGTTCACTCGAGGAAATCCAACGTCTGGAGACCGAGCTTGCCAATCCCTCAACTTCTGCAGAGGAGAGATCGGCACTCGAGTCCGAACTCCTGGATGCACAAGAGGTCCTGTCTGAAGTGCGCACGGAGTTGGTTCCAGCCAGGCTGCAACTGGGGGAACTGGAGGCGGGGCGGCAACAGCTTGACGCCACGCGGAGCGAGATTGAAGCCGCCGGATTTTTCCCTTCAACTGAAGACGGAACCGTAGCTGCTGACGGCGAAGAGGCCTTGCTGGCATGGCAGGTCGCCGTTGCCGGGCAACGGGAACTAGTCCAGAACCTCGCCGACAACGCAGTGCGGCAATTGCTGGAAATTACACGTTTGCGGGGACTTGTGACCGCACCCACCGGGTCGCAGCAGGAACGCAATGTGGCTCAAGTAGAACTTGGAATCGCGGATAGTCAACTGACGGACATTCGAACGGCATTGGACGAAGCCCGGATTGAGCTGGAACGTTTGGAGGCCGAGAGCCCGAGCCAACCCTAGCCTACCTTAGCCCTCGAGGATGCCCCCAACAAATCCACAGACCCATTCGAGATCCAACGGACCTCTGCGCGATTCCGGTGATCAAAGCACCGAAGACGTTATTAGAAACGGGCCCATCGGAGAACTCCCCAAGGCGGGAAGTGCCCCTTTGATCGAAATGCGGGGAATCTGCAAATCGTTTCCGGGTGTGCGTGCGCTCGACGATGTTTCCCTTGCCGTCGACGCCGGCGAAGTTCATATGCTGCTCGGGCAGAACGGAGCCGGTAAATCGACGCTGATCAAGGTGCTGTGTGGGGCGCATTCTCCCGACGCGGGCGAGATCCTGATCGATGGCCGGCCCGTGCGTATCCACTCCACGGCCGACGCACGCCGATTGGGCATTGCGGTCATCTTCCAGGAGTTTTCTATTGTTCCCTGCCTCAACATCGCTCAGAACATTTTTCTTGGTCGTGAGTTCAGAGGACGGTTGCCGGGTCTCCTGGACCAGCGCCGGATGCATGCCGAGGCCCGGCTTCTGCTCGACAGCTTGAGTATGAAACTCGACACGCGGACGCGTGCGGACACCCTGGGTGTGGCTGAGCAGCAGATGGTTGAGATAGCCAAAGCACTCTCCCAGAACGCACGCATCCTGGTGATGGACGAACCTACGGCCGCGATCTCGGATCACGAGATCGAACGCTTGTTCGAACGCATCCGGGGGCTCAAGCAGGACGGCATTGCGATCATTTACATTTCGCACCGCTTGAAAGAAGTGTTTGCGATCGGAGACAAGATCACCGTACTCCGGGACGGCCGCAACGTTCGTTCGCTTGAACCTCGGAACACGAGCATGGACGAGTTGGTGCAATTGATGGTTGGCCGCGGGGTCGAGGCTACGAGTGCTCAAACCGTCGCACGCGAACCCGGAGAGACCGTGCTCGATGTGCGGAACCTGAAGGCTGCGAATGGCGTTGACGGAGCGAACCTCAAGGTGCGGGCCGGGGAGATCGTTGGACTTGCTGGCCTGGTCGGAGCCGGGAGAAGCGAACTGGCGCGCGCCATATTCGGGGCCGACCGCGTTCTCAGTGGGGAAGTGCGGCTGAAGGGCTCCCGGTTAAAAGGCAATCCTGCCGATGCTGTGCGCCGTGGCATCGGACTCGTTCCTGAAAATCGCAAGGAAGAAGGCCTGGCCCTGATTCGTTCCGTTCAAGACAACCTGTTGGTTGCAGGTCTGGGCCCTCTGTTCCCCGATCGCTGGTACCGGTTCAGAAAGGCAGCTCAGGTGGTTGCTGGTCTCATCGATCAGCTTAGAGTCGTGACACCATCGCCGGGAAGGCTCGTGAAGTTTCTCAGCGGTGGTAATCAGCAGAAAGTGGTTATCGGCAAGTGGCTGAACGCCAGCACACGGCTCTATATTTTTGACGAACCCGCTCGTGGTATCGATGTCGGAGCCAAGGCGGAAATCTTCGGGCTGATAGAAACACTGGTTGCCAAAGGGGCCGCTGTGCTGATGATCAGCTCTGAGCTGCCTGAAATTGTTTCTCTTTGCGATCGGGCATACGTGATGCGCGACAAGAGGATCGTTGGAGAACTGCGTCATAGCGATTTGACGGAAGAAAATATTCTCAAACTGGCCATGCACCATGGGTGAGACCTCCCCCATTGCGGCCGATGCCGGCCAGAGACGGCGCAGGGCGAGGGTCCCGGGTGTTGCTTATCTACTGGCACTGATGCTGGTGGTGTTTTCTGTCTTCGGGACGCGTTTCGCCTCCGTTCCGAACCTGCTCAACATCGGAACGCAATCTTCGATTCTGCTGTTGCTGGCATTGCCCATGACGCTGATCATCATGGCCGAAGGCCTGGACCTGTCGATGGGTGCGGTGCTTGGATTGAGTGGCATTGTTCTGGCGATGGCGCTGGTGGAAGGGTATTCGATCACTGTTGCCCTGCTGGGGGCTTTGCTTGTGGGTCTCGTCTTTGGAGTCGCGAACGGTTTGCTGGTCACCGTTCTCGAGATGCCGCCTTTTGTCGTCACTCTGGGAACCCTGGGTGTGGCCCAGGGGGCCGCGCTGGTTGTGACTGACGGGCAGAGCGTTGTGGGTATCGGACTGGGGCTCTCTACTCTCTATTCCAGCACCTGGGGAGGCCTCCCCTTTTCGGTGCTCGTGGCCGCGTCGGCCTACTTCGTATTTCACTATCTCTTGTACCACACACGTTTCGGTACCTACGTGTTTGCCATTGGTGGCAATCGTGAGGCCTTGATTCTTGCCGGCGTGCCGGCACGGCTGTATCAGGTATCGATATACGCCCTTGGAGGGATGATGGCCGGGTTCGGAGCGCTGCTCCTGACCGGCCGTATGAATTCGGGTCACCCGACAGCGGCCATTGGCATGGAGTTCGACGCGATTGCCGCCGTCATCGTCGGGGGCACCCGCTTCGAACGTGGCGACGGCTGGTTGGGGGGCACAGTGCTTGGCGTCCTGGCCGTCGGTGTACTTAAGAACGGACTGAACGTGCTAGCCGTTCCGTCTTCACTTCAGGTTGCCAGCATCGGAGGCCTGGTCATCGTTGCGTTGCTGATCGATTCGATCCGGGGGCGCGCATGACCCGCCCCGGCGCGGCAGAGGTTGTCCACAACGGACTGCCCGTGAATGTCACCGCCGTCGGATACCGCTTGATCGGCGTGCTGTGCCTCGGGATAGCGCTCGCGCTGTCCACGGATGCTTTCCTGACTGTTCCAAATTTGCTCAATGTGTTGCGGCAGGCGAGCTTGATCTTCCTGATCGGATCGGGCCTTACGCTGGTCATCGTGACGGCAGGTCTCGATCTGTCCGTTGGGGCGACCGTCGGACTGAGTGCATGTCTGGCAGCGGCGGCGATTCAGGCCACGGGCACGATCACGCTGGGTATTGCGGCCGGTTTGGGGTGTGGTCTGCTGATAGGCGTTCTGAACGGGTTCATGGTTGCCTTGTTGCGGCTCCCACCCTTCATAGCGACTTACGGCATGCTTTGGATGGTATACGGGATCAACTACTGGTATATGGCGGGCAGCACTATTTACGGTTTTCCTCCGGGATTCCGGAATCTGGGAAGTGGTTACCTGCTCGGCATCCCGATTCCGGTCTATCTGACGGTTCTGTGTATCCTTGTTGGCGGAATGTTCACACGCTACACTACCTACGGCCACGACGTGTACGCGCTCGGAGCGAACCGGGAGGCGGCGCGTCTGTCAGGTATTCCCATACGCTCCCGCCTCATGCTCGTATATACCTTGAGTGGCGCGATGGCAGGCCTCTCGGGAGTGGTCTATCTGGCACGGCTGAATTCAGCCGAAGCCGGCATCGGCGAACCCCTCCTGTTGCCCGCGATCGCGGCCGTGTTGATCGGTGGTACGTCCCTGTTTGGTGGAGTGGGCAGTCTCTCGGGCACTTTTATTGGTGCGCTGATATTGACACTGGCACTGAACGGAATGAACCTGCTGACGATCAACGCCGACTGGCAACCCTTGATCACCGGTGCGATCGTCTTGCTGGCAGCCTGGATCGATGCTTCAACCCGGAGGCGCGCGCAAGAGCGCGCATGAGATGGGGGGACATCTGGTGAAGACTCAATATGAACAGGAGGAATCCATGAAAGAGGTATTCGCAAAGCTAATGGTTGGGGTCCTCCTTGTCGGAATACTGACGGCGTGCGCTTCGAACGGACTCGATGAAGGCGCGGGTGGTGAGGCCGGCGACGCGCGGGAAACCATAGCGGTGTTCACCAAGAACCAGACCAACCCGTTTTTTGAAACCGTGCGCACTGGGGCTGAAAACGCGGCAGCGCAAATGAATGCTGATGTCGTCCATTACGTACCCACGCGACCCGACAGCATACCGGAACAGATGAGCCAGATCGAGGACATCATCATCAGCAGACCGGATGCGATTGTTTTCACCCCCGTGGATTCCCAGGCGATGGTTCCGGGCATCCTGATGTTAAACGTCGCCGACATCCCAATCGTAAACATTACCGACCCCGTAGCGGGCGGCGATGTCGTCAGTTTCATGGGTTGTGACGAATTCACTCTTGCGCTCAACACGGCACGCTACCTTTTTGAGCGACTGAACGGGAGCGGGAACGTGATCATCCTGGAAGGCGTAGGCGGTTCCGTAAACAGCGCCAATCGTGTTGGGGGATACATGACTGCGCTCGAAGACTTCCCGAATATCACCTTGTTGGCTTCGCAACCGGGAAATTTCCAGCGATTGCAGGCGCTCCAGGTGATGGAAAACCTGATTCAGACCTATCCCCGGATCGATGGCGTGCTAGCCGCCAACGATTCGATGGCTCTAGGTGCGATCGAGGCTCTGGATGGGGCCAACCGCACCGCCCTTGTCGTCGGCCTCAATGGAACGAAGGAAGCGGTGGATGCCATCAAAGCGGGAACCCTGCTGGCAACCGGAGATTGCGATGGTTTCAAGCATGGATGTATGGGTACGATGGCCGCCGTACGGCACCTGCGCAACCTGCCAGTGCCCGCGGAGTTCAACTTCGCGGTTACCGTAATCGACGATACAAACTACGGAAGTCTCGACTTGCCCGTGGAGCAGCGTGTCTGCCCGGCATGGGAGAGTGTTGAAGGAATAGTGGATGGTGAATAAAAGCGTGAGCGATGGAACCCGAACCCAGGGCCACTGGAGCCACAATCCCAGGGGGCGTTGCTTTCCACCTTTCGCAGAACGTTTTCACTCGGTCTCGAATCCGATTCCATAGCCAATAAGCCCTTCAAAAAAAGAGCTTCGAGCATAAACAGAGAATTCCAGTTGACAAAAACATGTACACGAATCGAAGCTTGGAGCATCTTTCGTCGCTGAGGCTCAGGGAAGGGCACGACAATATAGGTGTTTTCCCTGAGTCATTTCTTGACTGGGACTTTCCGGCATTTTTCGGCCTGTCCGTCAGTTCAGCGTAGCGAAGGAATCACAATACTATGGCTGGCAGGAAGCAAGCCGTGGGCATTGAAGAACTCGGTGCCCACACCAGAAAGGATGCTGGAATCTCCATCGGGTCTCCCACGACCCGCAGATCTTCGCGTACTCGACCTGTGCGCAAATTCAGCAACCCACCCGAGACTGTCTCCGGTGGAGCATCTCGCTTTTTCCTTTCAGCCCTGAAGAATTCTGGGGCACGCCTGTGAGATCCCAAGACAGCTCGGGATAGGTTTCCGAGCGAGTTGGGTGTAGACCTCATGGCCGGCTCCTTTCAGTTTGCGCCAAGGATTGTCCTTGCGGACGATCGCTTACGGTCCCACGGCGCAAACTTTGGAGATAGGGAGAAACGCATGATATTCGGTCTCAAAAAGATGTCGTCATCGATTGTGTTGGGCGTGCTGTTGCTACACCTCGTGCCCGCAGTAGATGTAGTTGCGCAGGATTCCACAGGTACCGTTGCGCTGGATCCTTTAGATTCTACTTATGTGCAGGATTCCGCGGAAGCGGCTGCTGCGCGGGATCGTATCGAGGTCATCATCCGGCTGGACGGCTCAATGGAGAAGGTGCGCCGACTTGTTGAATCGTTAGGGGGAAACGTGACCCGCGAATACCGTTACCTGGGCAGCTTGCTTGCTGAAGTACCCACCCGCGTGCTGGAGCGCTTGAAGTCAGCGGCGGCGGTTAAACAAATGTTCAGAAACAGTCCGATCCAGGCGCCCGAGCTCGTGTGGCCGTTCGGGGGACGTGAGGTGGCAGAAGCTGCCAGCCCGGATGCGCTGGCGAACATCAACTCCAATGGATCGACGCCGATCACAGACGTGGTGACCTATGCCCTGGCCAACCCGGGCTCTTACATCATCAACCACGATGCGGATAATGTCCGGGAGTTGCATCAGGCCGGTCTGACCGGCGAGGGCGTGATTGTTGCCGTTGTCGATTCTGGACTCCGACCGAATTTTGGACACTTCGATGAGGGCACGACCGTAATCGGATGCGAGGATTTCGTTGGCGATGGTAACGGCTGTATCGATCGCAACAACGATGGTCACGGCACGGCGGTCGCGGGAATCATTGCGGCTGGAGCCGAGTTTCATTTCCCTCCCAGTAACGTGTTCCTCCAATCGGTCTCCATTCATGCCCCCGATGCGGCCCTGGATCGTCTACCCAACCCGGCTCCGGACACCGTCGCCATGATTGGAAGCGCCCCGGACGCACAGATCTATGCTTTAAGGGTTTTCGGCAACCTTGCCGCCTCGAGTACCGCAACCATATTGGAAGCCATTGACAGGATCATCGAGTTGAAAACAGTAGAACTCGTGGATATTCGCGTCGCGAACTTCAGTCTCGGCCGCCGGACGATTTATGCAGGACTGGACGACTTCGATCAGGAATTTGAGATTCTCCTTGCTAACGGCATCGTGCCGATAGTCTCGACTGGCAATGCCGGTCCAGCACTCCTTACGACTGCCAGCCCGGCCAGTGCTTTCAGCGCCATCGCTGTGGGCGCGGGCAGTCTGGTCCACCAGGACCGCATCGTGGGCGATGTGGGGTTCTTTGGTGCGCCGGGCCCCGGCGATACGTTGCGTCCGTTCGCTCCAGGGCAGACCGCGTGGTTCAGTTCGCGCGGGCCGCACGCAGATGGCCGTCAGGGACCTCAAGTCATGTCCGATGGTTTTGGGGTCTACGGAGCCGGATTGGCCAATCAAAGTGGCAACGTCAGTCTCGTTAACGGAAGCAGTTTCAGCGCACCCAACGTTGCCGGTATTGCGGCCCTGCTCTGGGAAGATCTTGATAACCATTCTGTCCCTTCCAACGATCTTTCCGCCACACGCATCCGGAACGCCATCGTTGGAAGCGGTAGTGGTGCGATCATCGTTGGTGGCGAGACACCCGACGATCAGGGGAATGGGTGGGTGGACGCGGCCGCCGCCCTCGGCAACCTGGCGAAATCTGATGAAACCTTGCCGCCACCTCCGTCGCCGGGAATTCTCGTAAAAGACAACATCGGCAAGACATTGGCGGGCGTGGGAGACATAACATTCCTTGAGAATCTGGAACCCGGCGACCGCCAGGATGTCATCTATGAAGTCCTTGCAGGGGATGTGGGATTGAGGGTCTCGCTAACCAACATATCGACGGGAACAATGTGCCAAGGTCCAGCGCCTTTTTTTGGTAATGAGCTTCAGTTGGCCATCCACTCCGCCAAGACATCCACCGCGGGACCCTCGGGACAGTATTATGACCTGAAACCGAACGAAGGATTTGAGCACGCGTTTATTGGACAATCGGACCTGGACGGCAGCAATGTTTCGGGTGTGTTGCCGGGGGCCTGTGACATTGACGGGTGTTCTTTCGACCTGCCGACTCCCGAACCGGGACTTGTCCGCATCAGCGTCAGTGGTGCAACCACAAACGGTTGTGACATGTCGGCACATGTCGAGATCCCTTCATTTACACCGGGCCCATTACCTATCCCTCTGCTGAATACCGGAACGGTTCTGGACCTTGACACGATGTTTGCGGGTTCGATCATTGTGAATTCCGGAGACGCAGAGATAGCGTTCGAGCTCTCGTGGGACAGTAACTGGACACACTACGTCGGGAACGACCTGGAACTCCTGGTTTTCATGCCCGGATACCCAGCCCCGCTGCCGCTCGGCCTGACTCTCAACGCGCCTGAGAAGTTCATCATCAATTCGGAAATCCTGACGGCTCTTCTCGGAGCGCATCCGCCCGTTCCGCTTCCGACGGGGACTTGGACCCTGTACGTTCAGGGATTCGAGGTCAACGAGGAACTTGGAGAATTCTGGGAACTTCGGGCCACGATTGATGGCGTTCCACAGTGAGTCGTCATCCAGGATCGAATAGAAGAAGGGTGGCTCTACTCGACTTTCGAAAATAGACCGATTTACGGAACGGACACGCGTTTCGCAAGTTCTTCTGGGCAGTTTCTGGGTGTGGTTTAATATCCGTTCACGAGAACAACCGGCTGCGCTGCGAGCCGAGTCTCGCACGCACCGGATGGTGCCCAAAGGAGGACGGGAATGATGCAGACATATTTTGAAGAACTGATGGTGGGAGCCGTGGTTGCGGTCGCGACTCTATTGATCGCGCCGATTGTGGCGGCCCAAACGCCCGTTCCCCGACCGGTCATGCCCCCTGCGCTTCCGGCGGTGCATGTGGTTGATGTGATGACGGGGCAGGGGGCGGCCGAGCTCGAGGTACAGTGGAAGACGATGGAGGCGAAAATTGTCGAGCGGGCGCCGATCGACGCAGCGCTTCCCGGTTACACGACTGCGTACGATATTTCGCCCCATGCCGGCGAGACGGGCTTCGACGATTCGCATTGGCCAGCAATTGAGGCAGAGGACCTTGCGGCACGGCGCAGCGGTGGACATGTCGCTTTCATTTGGTACCGTACTGACCTGACCATCCCCGAAAGGATTGGAGATTTCGAGACGGCGGGCACAAAGGCGGTGCTGACAGTATTGGTCGACGATTACGCTGAAGTCTGGGTTGATGGGCAAATGCCGCGCCAGGCCGGCTATCCGAGTCCGGCGACGATTCAGGGCTTCAACATGCCGAACCGCGTGACGCTAACCGATGCCGTGCGGCCGGGCGACAAATTCGAAATCGCTGTGTTCGGCATCAACGGACCGATCTCGGTTGCGCCCGCGAACACAGTGTGGTTCCGCGAAGCGCGGCTTGAATTTTATCGGTAAGATTGCACCCTCCCCTTGCGGAGGGTCATTGGCGAATGCGCCTTGGAGTGCCGGTTCCCGTTATCACCAGCCTGTGAGGCCAGGTCTCAGATCGCCGGCTTGCGGGAACGTCCTCCGTTGAGACCACAAACGGGGCAGTCAAAATTGTTCGGACAGAAGGGAGCATGTTTCCTGACAGCCGTGCTCACCATTAAACACGGAACGTCTCACCAGCCCCACACCCGGACCTCATGCCCTTTCCTGTGGATCCAGTAAAGTTACAAACGTTCCTTGAGTTTGTCGATGAGTGCCTCGATAACCTTCTTGCCTTCGGGTGATGCGCCTTCGTACTGCGTGATCAGATTCTCCAGGTTCACCCCAGCGAGTGCCGCCGGTTTCCTTCTGACGCTGTCAAGTCCGACCTTCGGAAGAATAGCGGTGCTGACACGTTCGAGCGCTGAGAACAAGAAATCAGAGTTATAGCCGGCAATAAATGCCAGAGCGGACGAACTGATTTCAATAATTCCAGTGCCTGTGCTCACTTGGGAGATGATGATCTTGACCACTCCGCCGGCAACGAGGCCGAGAAGCAGTCGGTTGTAATACTCTGGAATCCGCAGCGTATCGAAGGTTCGATGGTGTAGCTTCTGGTGGGCAGACCGTAAAAGAGTCGTGAGTGCTCCAAGACCACCGTAAGCAAATGGCACAATCGAGCGGAGAACCTCTGCCAGCATGTGCAGACGAACAAATCCGTCGTTAGTATCCGGATCCAAGGGGTAGAAGCGCTGAAGCAGATTGTCGTAGTTTTCGGTGGCTACGACGACAACGGCGAGTGCAATTGTCCAGAGCCAGAGTTTACGAGACCACATCATTGCTTTGGATCTGTTGCCGGGCGCCCACAGACGAACATTGCGCCCATGCCCGTCGTCGGTCGCTCTCAAACTCGCCGCGGTGACCGGGGCCAGGCACTGCACTAAGTCACGGTACGCTCTTTGAAACCGTTCCTGGGACTTCGCCTCGGTCTTTTCATCCTTATCCGGCGGCCGAACAACAAGGTCGGTGATCAGGCTATCCGGCACTGATTCGCCGCTTGCGAGTGCGAACTCGAGAAGCAAATTTGCATCTTCCATCTCGCCCACGATCCGTTCGTGTTGAATACTCAGAACTTTATCAATCAACGCATCGCTCGGAATCTCAGTCGATGACGCAATATGGTCGTCAGTCATTTAGCTTCCTTGTCCCGTGCGCGCCACGCTCCACCGAAACCACCGTTACCAATTGCGGACCAAGTCCTGTAGCGGCCGGGCTGTTGGCGGGATTGCATCGTTGTTTTAGCCTGTCTCTCACTGAACCGTGAAAAACTCGATAAAAGATACTAAAGAAGGGATTTAGAAGCAATCAAAGTCTCACTTCCTGTAATTGTTCAACGAACATGCCATCCGTTGAACTATGGGGTGGTGGACGGCGGTCTGCGATGATTGGTCGCCTGCTCGTACGCAAAGGCGAGCTTTATCATCGTCCCTTCGTCGTACGGCCTTCCCATGAAGGTGATCCCGGCGGGAAGGTCGTCTGTCGTAAACCCGGCCGGAACCACGATAGCGGGAACGAACACCAGGAAGGTATTTAAATATGGAATGCCTTTGGTATTGACGTAAGGCGGATTGACGCCATCGGCGATGAGCGTGGGCTGATGCTCCACTGCCTTATAGACGATCGCATCCAGTTCGTTGTCCGCCATGACTTTCAGGAAGTTGGTCATCAGTTTCTCTCGGGCCACTACGGACCGGCCATGCCTTTCCGCATCCGTAAATGCCGTTAGCCGGTTTCGAGCGTACCGAAACACCTGAGGGAAGTCCCCCGACTGAGTCATCTCTTCAAGAGACGCGAAGGGTGGATCAGCGCTTCTCCCGAAGAATAATCTGAAGGCTTCCGCCGTCATTTCAGTGGAATTTGAGGCCTGCAATTCCAGCGACTCCTTCAGTTCTGGAATCACGATGGGATCCACCACTACAGCCCCTGCGACCTGCAGCTCTCCGATGGCTCTGTCGAAAATCGGGGTTATCTTTGCGAAGTCTTCCGAATCCGGCTCTGAATCCCGGCCCATCGACTCGCGCAAGACACCGATGCGCGCTCCTTGCAAACCCTCGCTGTCGAGGAAATCGGTGTAGCTATCCGGCACATGGCCGACGCCCCGGGCCGTGACCGGATCCTCCGGATCGTAGCCAACCATTGCATCCAGAAGTTTAGCCAGATCCGTCACCGTGCGAGCCATCGGGCCGAGAGACCCATTGAGCTGTGGCCAACCGTCAAACACACCGGTTCGGCTGACCAGGCCAGCCGTGGGTCTCATCCCTACAATGGAGTTCCAGGTCGAAGGCCTGCGGACCGATGCGAAGCCCTCCTGGCCCACGGCCACGGTCGCGAAGTTCGCAGCCACGCCTGCACCGGATCCACCTGAGGAGCCGCCCGCCGTTCGATCAAGCGCATAGGGGTTTCTGGTCGAGCCAAACAGCGAACCATGCGTGTCGCCTCCGCCTAATTCTCCCAGAGTGGTTTTCGCTAGAATGATTGCTCCGGCTTCTCTCAGCTGTTCGATGACGAAGGCATCTCCGTCTGGGTAGTAGTCTTCAAAGAGAATCGAGCCCAGGGTCGTCCGCATCCCTGCGGCATTCACCTGATCCTTCAGAATCACCGGGATGCCGTGTAGCGGCCCAACAAATCCGGATGTTTCGAACGCGGCATCCAATCGATCCGCTTCCCGGAGAGCCGCAGCATTAACCGAAATGATTGCATTGATGGCCGGACCCTGTTGGTCGTAAGTCTCGATCCGGTCCAGATAGAGCTGGACCAACTGATGTGCCGTCAGAGTTCCGGCGTTGTAGGCCTCGTGAATATCTTCAATCGTGGCCTCTACAAGTTGGAAGGGCTCGTTCTGCCCGCCAGCACTTTGAGGCCTTAGCGAGAAAAGAAAGAGTGATCCGAAAATCAAGGCCAGCGCCACTATCGGCCTGGCAGGCCTGGAACCCATGCGTCTCATATTCCAACGATCCAACATCACATTCTCCTTTTTGAGTGCCTACCCAGCGAGTCGTTGCTTTCGTAACTGAAAAGTCTTGCGCCTGATTCCAGTGCCATCGATCTGCGGCTAAAACATCCTCTGCAAAGCCTGGAGCGCTGCAACCGCCCGCAGGCCATCCAAGCCAAAACACTCCATCAGCTTTGTCATATTTCGTCACATTTTTGAAATCGACTCTTCAGGTTTCTTCCGTTTCCATACCTATCGTTCCGTGATCCCGCCGGCGGGCTCCCTTACGGTCCGTCTATAGAGTGCCTCGTCTGAGGGAACACAAAAATACTCACCCATTTCTGTTCCCGGACTCAAGCTGACGGTGGCCTCCGTCACCCAGGGTCGCGTGTAGATCTTAGGATCGTCGATCGTGAGCCTTACCTCCAGGCTGCTATAGCTGGGACGACGGTAACGCTCGATCACTTTCATGGCATCGGAGTGCTGATGACCCTGCGTATCCAGCCAGCTTCTTTCGTCGAATCCGATTGATTCGACAACGAAGGTGTCACCCTCCCAGTTGCCAATGGAGTACCCCAGCCACCGGGGCTCAGGGCTTTCCGGAAGCCCACGTCCGTCCGTCCAGATCGTACGGTGTGTGTGATACACCTCAAAGAACTGAAGAGTCCTGTCGGGAAGATGAATGAACTCCATCCCGTAGTTGTAGTTCAGCCAGCGGGGATAACCCAAAGGATCGCAGATCATCATCGGGTCGTTTCCCAGTGGCACGGCTCGAGGCCCCATCCCGGGCTTCGCGGCATCGAACTTGGCTTGGCCCTGGGCCGTCATCGGAGGAACTTCGTTGCTTAAGCGCACTCCCCCTCTGCCCCAAACTCCCGAAAGGTCGCCCGGATCGAACGGCTGATCCGCAACATTCCCGACCGCCTCCCGTTGCGCATCAGTCTGGCAGCGTGGGCAGGGCAGCCAGGAGCCGTTCTGAGCCAGTACAACGGACGACATCATCCAGACGGCCGCGCCTGCGATAAGGACGCTCACAAAGTGATTTCGCATGGTGTGCAAACTCCTTCCGTGTTCCAAGTGGGCGGTCACCGATCCGAGCGACAGACCCATAGCGATAAAACATCTCCCGACCACCGGTGATATTCACAGGCAACCACAGGACCGATGTCCAACCGACTGCGGCACTCGCGATTTTCCCGCTGTCGTGATTAACGCTGGTCCTCTCGCAATCTCGATCGGTCTTCAATCAACACATTGCCGTCTGAAGCCACAACTTTGTAGAGCAGTCCGGCAGGAGTGCCGGCCCTTGAAGGAAGCACGCTGACAGTAATTTCGTCTCCAGGGTTGAGCGTAGTCCGGCTCCATCCAAATTCACCGGTCATCGAAAAAATAGAGGATGTTTCAGCGGTCCATTCGACGGCATTGCCATCGGCATCCTTCACTTCGTAGATGATGAAGCAGTGCGGATTTCTCCACACCCATTCCTTCACGATGCCATTCATTGTGATGAGCTTCGCGATGTCGGTGTCATACGACACCGCGGATCCGTGGTGGGCGAACAGTGGAAGCGGGGACAGCGCAATTCCGGCGACCAGGACAACACACAGGACCATGAAGCCGACACCTGCGACTCGTCTGGGGTTCACGCCACACCTCCTGACTTTAGTATCTAGATTAAATGTTCCGAATCTGGCCATTTTGCCGCTGGATGAACTCTCCTAGTCGCTACTCCCTCGGCGCATCTTCAGCTCCCCGTTCCTCAGCCCGAGCTGCGGCGAGGATGTGCGCCATGGCGTAGTTGCCTTCGTGGCAAGCGTATTCGTAGATCGGACCCTCCGTGGTCTTCATTGGGATCTCCCCGGACCATGGACTTGCGAAGGATTCTGGATCGTCGAGGCTGAACTGATACAGAAGTGTGTTCTCATCCACACGCTCGAAGCGCTCCACCACACGGAGGTTCTCGCCGGACCCTCTGAAGTTGGTTTGGTCGGTGAAATTGGTCGTTTCCACAACCAGGGTGTCGTCCTCCCACCGTCCGCGCGAGTCTCCCATCCACAGCCGGACGTTTTCGGGCAGGTGGGGACTCCCGTCGAGGGGAATGATCCGAGCGTCGTGTATCATCTCAATGAAAATAACAACATGATCCTGGGTCTGTACGATCTGGTAGTTATTGTTGTAGCCCCCTGGAAGCATCGGCGGCCCGTTGTTGCCGCGTGTGATACACCGGTCGTTCAAACTCCGGTCTTCGGGGCCATCGGCGGGATGGAGCCTTCTCGCTTCCGCGCGGTCGTCCGCTCTCGCCTGCGCTTCCGGAGTTAAGGGAGGGATTCTTCCGTCCGGTGGATCCACAATCAGCGAAGTGCGCCCGCTCGATACAACTGCGGTTCCACGATCCCACCAAAAGTCGTTGTAGGCCCGTCTCAGATCGGCCTCAGGGTCGCTGTTGCGCCGATCCGCATCGTTTCGTTCGCTCGCCTGAGCTTCGTATTCGGCTGCTTCCTCTTCGGTAAAGAACGCCTGATCTTCGAGTTCACGCGGACGCTCCAAGGGTGTCACAGTGGCGTTCGTCCATATGCCCTCAAGACTTGGCTGGCCGTCTGGTGTACGGGGAACCTGACCGGCAGAGGTGAGGGCAAACAAGACCAATGTGACTGCGGCTCGTAGAGGATAAATTGAAGCGTAAGGTCGATGGCTCATATGAAGCCTCCCTGTTCAGTATTGGGCGATGAAGCCGAGGTCGCTCTCAAAAACAAATCATACAGAACAAAGCGCTTAGCATCAAACAACGTCTGAGCTTCGGTTTCCCTTTGTTCTCAGGGGCAGTGCGAAGTCAAAGCCTCGCCCTGCTGGTACAATTCCCGCGAGCCCCACGCCGTGAATATCTCGGGAAACAACCACCCGACTTGGGCCACCTGATCGTCATGGATTGCCCCGTCTGTCGAACGTTCTATTACTGTTTGAAGGACTCGATGAATCTAACCATAGGAAGGGGTTGGCGGCAAACAGAATCTCAACTCCCGCCAAAAGGCATGTCGGACGTTCAGAATCAGGGGGCGGCGAGCGGTCAAGGTCCGCCAAGATGACTGGTCAGGACTTGAGAATCAGATTCACGGTCGCTTACGGAACGAACACTCGTTCCTTCAGTTCTTCAAATCAGCAGCAGTCGCACGATTGCTTTTATCAGCCGTCGCTTTCGTCATCCTGGGCCAGCTGAGATTCCATTCGGGCCACGAAATTCGATTCAGACTCAGCCGTAGACTTTCCCGGTGGTGGCACAATCGAGTCGGGCGCAGCTTCAGCATCCGTCTCATCCCCGGACACACTGTAAAGCTGGGGCGCACTGCGGTTGACGTGTAACTGGAAAACGTCTGGCCGGTTGTAGTGGCCGGCGAAATCGTGGCGCAGTTTCATACCGATGCCCACTTCCAGGTTGCACTGGGCGTAGAGTATTCCCTCTTCAGGACCCAAAGGGCCGGCCAGGATACGGCTGTTGGGTCCGACGATGAGGCTGCCCCCAGAGGAGTCGGGATTGCGCAGGAATTTCTCCCCCTCGGGTCCGACCTGGAGTTTTACTATCATGTCATCGTCGACTGTGCCGCAGGCGGAGACCACGAACGCTTTGCTCATCTGGGCAAAGGCTTGTGAATCCACCGCAACTCGATTACGCAGCGGGTCACCGCTGGTCGGAAAATGGTTGGGCCAGCTCATCACATGAATACGGCTGCCTTCCGCCGTCAGTCCGAACACTGCCAAGGGATTAGAGTTTTCGCCGCAAATCAGCCCGCTTACCGGCCCGAACTCGGTCTGAAATGCCCCAAAGGTATCGCCGAAGCCGCCCATGTGCACGAGGCGTTCGCCTACGGTTGGCATCAGCTTCTGGTGCTTGCCGACGAGTTCACCGTCCGGTCCGATCCAGATCTGAGTATTGAACATCGTGCCGAATGTGTTCGGCAGCTTCTCGCACACCCCCATCACCACATAGGCGTTGGCGTCCCGGGCGGCGCTTGAGAGCGCTTCTGTCTGGGCCCCCGGAATCTCCACCGAGTTCTTGAAAAGCTCGATTGCGAGCTGGTTGGCGATCACGCCGGTCGCTGGATGGTGGTGATACCAGACCGGGTGAGCAGGAATGAATCCCTCGGGGAAGGCAATGATTTGAGCGCCATTGGCCCCAGCCTCGCGGATCAGGCGGCACGCCTTGTCGGTCGAGCCTTCACGATCCAGGAACACTGACGCGGCCTGCACGGCGGCCACCTTCACATCAGGGTATTGATCGCCCATGGTCGACTCCTATGAGACGCTATTATGCTTTAAGTGGGTCTCCCGGCAAGGCAAAGCTGGGGGTAGAGGCAAGAAAAGTCTCAATCCCATCAACAAACGCTATCGTCGGAGTCGAAAAGCCCCCGCAATCCCCCAATCCTCAACTACCGCCAAGATAATCTGTCGTTACCTTGAACCCGAAAATCAGGGAACCGGCGCCCGTTCCTTCAGTTTATGGGACGCTTCTGAGCACTGAAGGCCTTCAATCGTCTCTTTGTTCTTGCGGTTAGGTTCAGCGGAGTCGCGTGTAAGGTCTTCTTACATCACGGGATGTCCCTGCAAATCCCTGGCAAAGATGGCTGAACGCGATTGTCGCCGAACCTGGCTCAACTTCTGGATCACGCGCTGGGAACGCTTCCCGCGCGCTCTGCGCCTGGTGGCAGGCGGGCGCCGCGATTTGCCAATTGACTTAGATGATTCAGAATTAGCGCGAGCAGTGATATCCTCGACGCGCTGAAAGGTGCTATCAATGGAACAAAGGAGCCATCAATGGAAACAATGGAAACAACGGAAAAAATGAAAATTCCCGCGGAAGCGGTAGAGTTGTACACGAATTATATTCACGGAGAGGTCAGTCGTCGTGATTTCTTGGCTGGGGTGAAGCGATTCGCCGTCACCGGGCTTACGGCCGCCGCGCTTACCAAAGCGTTGATGCCGGACTACGCGCTGGGGCAGCAGGTTGCCAATGATGACGAGCGGATCACGGCGAGCTATGAGAGCGTGCCCTCACCCGATGGGAATGGATACATCCGGGGCTATCTCGTCCGACCATTCGGTGCCGATTCACGCAGCGAGACACCAGATCAACTGCCCGGAGTTCTTGTCATTCACGAGAATCGGGGACTGAATCCGCATACCGAGGACGTTGCACGGCGCTTCGCCCTGGAGAACTTCATGGCGTTTGCGCCTGATGCGCTGACGTCGGTCGGCGGTTATCCGAGCGACGACTACGAAGGCGGCGAGCTATTTCGCACGATTGACCGCCCCAGGATGACGCAGGATTTTGTCGCCGCCGCGCAATGGTTGAAAGCACGTCCGGACTGCTCCGGGAGCATCGGCGTCACCGGTTTTTGCTTCGGCGGTGGTATGTCCAATACCCTGGCTGTTCTGCTGGGAGCGGATCTGGCCGCGGCCGCCCCGTTTTATGGCGGCGGGCCCGACGAGGCCGACGTGGCGAATATCTCAGCGGCCATGCTCATACACCACGGCGGGCTCGATGAACGCCTGGTCACCGCATATCCCGCGTATGAGGCGGCAATGCGAAGAAACAACGTCACGCACGAGGGCCACATTTATCCGGACTCCGTTCACGGTTTCTTCAATGACGCCACGCCGGCCCGCTACAACAGGACCACGGCTGAGGAAGCATGGACGCGCACAATTGAATGGTTCAATCAGCACGTGCGCGGAGCCTAGGCTCAAGCCGGAAGGGATAGCCTGCAGGGCCGGAGTGGTTTCGAAGGCGTGTCTCTCAAGACGATCTCAAAGGGATCACCGCGCCTTGCCATCCCCGGTCCTCGCCCGCCCGTAAAGTCATCGACGACTTTACGGACGGGCGGGAAGGGAGTCAGGGGAACTGCTTTTTCAGCCTCTCGCCCGACCTCTGCTAACTGGAAAATTGTTCACCTGAAAAGGGTGAGCGAAGGGACTTGAACCCTCGACCACTGGAGCCACAATCCCAGGGTCGTGGGTTCTATTTTTTAGAACGGTCTCGCATCTTCATCTAACGTCAACTACTTACGAATTCGTAAGGCGCTTCATCAGACAACCTGGAATCACCTATAAATAGGCTGGAGTTGTACGGGTTTGGATCGTTCCCGTCCGTCGCGGGCAAAGTCTTGGGCAAAGTGGCGGCTTTGGCGAGCCGGATCGGGCCAACTTCAACAACCGACCCGGGGGTACCTTCAAGGCGGCTTGGAACCCCACCCCCTTGTTTGGCCCTTGTTGCCCACCAAATTGCCCACCTGAATTGCCCACCAAGTTGGAAAGAGGAAGCCTTCCAAGTGGTGTGGGGGAGATGTGGAAGGGAAGTGTTGGTATGGGATCGAACCCGCGACGTCCAGCTTGGGAAACGAATCTAGAACTGTAAACTAATTATTTAGCGTCGTCCGCGTCAATTCTTGGCATCGAAAACAATGGCTTTTCCGGCGTTCCACGCTTAATAGAGCACAAACGGAGCACACCGGAAAACAGACGGACTTCAACCGATGACCTCCTGCGTGTGAATTCCTTATAAACACCTTATGTTGTTGGTTCTAAGCGGTTCTGGTTTGGGCTCAATACAGCTAATTCGGGGTGTTTGGCAGTATCTTGTTCGCAGTTTGTTCGCAGCGATCCCTCATTCCGTGGAATAGCGATCGAAGGGAAGCGGTACTCAAGGAAGCAAAGGTAGGTCAAGCCCCTGTTGGGTTTGTCGGGAAGAGCGTGCGGTCGCCAAACAGCCCTTCTGTTTGGCGATCCACGACTCGGCGTTCCCGGTCGTGGAAAGCGACCGGTCCTACACTGCCCTACGGCAGGTGCTCGTTGAGGCCCGTGGCGACTTGGCCTGTGCCACCGCTGACGCTGGAGTGGCGGCCTGTCGCCCCGTTTTTGAAGCCTCCACTCACCGAGGCGCCGAGTCCGGTCGCCTGGTTGTTCAGTCCACCGCTGACCGAGGATGAATGCGCCAGGGCTCGATTACCGTTCCCACCGCTGACTACCGAAACGGACCCGTCCGCAAAGTTGTTAACGCCGCCTACGACAACCGCGCCAGATGATCGAGCCACGTTAATCGAACCGCCTGTAACGCTGGAATAGTCTCCAGACGTCGAGTTGCCGATGCCGGCCGTGATCGAGGAATATAGGCCGTTCGCGTTGTTGACAACGCCCGCGATAACGGACGCAAAGCCGGCATTCGTGGAGTTTCGGAATCCCCCGACGAAGCCTCCGTACGACGAGTAGTTGGACTCCTGCCCGAGGACGAGCATGTGCGATCCGCTGCGATTGTCGCCTCCACGAGGTCGCAGTTCGTTGTAGCCAATGATCAGGTTCCCCAGCCTGTTCGTCGTCGCGGTTGAACCGAGCCCGTTTTCGATATGCAGGTTGGCCCCTGTGATATGAACGTTGTTGCCCACGCGGCTGAAGTGGACGAGCAGGTTTTCCAGATCGTCGATTCTGACTTCGGCCACCGCGAGAGCCGCGTTAAGGCTGGCGATGTTGGCATCAATCTGGGACAGATCAATCGCGTTCAACTGGTTCTGGAGCGTCGTGATCTGGCCCTGCAGCACACCGACCTGACTCTGAAGTTGTGCGTCTTCCGCTTCCAGGTTGGCGACGCGGCCTGCGAGCCCATCCTTGTGCCCGGAGAATTCCCGGAGTCAGGACCAGGATGAGAACAAGGGAGAGAACAGTCAGAATTTTCATGGGGCCTCCTGCCTCGAGGTTGCGGTTTGGATGCCTCGGCGTCTCGCCGCTGTCGTCCGAGTTGCCTTGAACCCGGCGAATTCCCGGAGTCAGGACCAGGATGAGAACATAGGGAGAGAACAGTCAGAATTTTCATGGGGCCTCCTGCCTCAATTATGAGAGGTTGCGGTTTGGATGCCTCGGCAGTCTCGCCATGCATGATCCCGAACACGGCGAATTACACCAGTACCATAGGAGCATATTTCGAGGAAGAGCGGCACGTCTTCCCGGGGACACGCTAGGCGGGCCAGACAGACCCTCCTAGGTTGTTGAAACTAGGAATGGGATCGACCGGGCTCGAACCGATGACCTCCTGCGTGTGAATCGGGGTTAGGGCAAACGCTCTAGCCCCTTCCCTTCCAAGCAATTACCGTTAGAACCGTTGCCCCGCCTACCTTTGAGCCGATTCCAATGATTACAGGAGTTACGGTGTTGTCGGTGAATGTCAGTCAAGTATGACGCCCCAACTGACACAAAAACTGACACAGTGATCTTTGATCGCCACACTGGCGACACCAGCGGGAGCAGGGCAGCGCCACGCCGCGACGTCCAGCTTGGGAAATTGGCTGTCGATTGAAAACAAAGAACATCCGCGTCCATGGTGTTCATTCCGAAGCACTAATTTGCTGGGGTTTTCGTTAATTCGATTTGGGATCGTTCTTAACGCGGTAGAAATGCGGTAGAACTTTCAATTCGAGAGGGATAAGGGGCAGGCTTTCGCTGGGCTACTGGCGTACTCGGAAACGAGTGCGAGACCCTCCTCACATTCTCGGACTGTCCGACAGACCTTACATATCTACACTCCAGAATCACGAGAGTCCACGTCGCGATTCCCGTTGAGAAGTTTGGGGTGAGGGGAAGTGACCGGCTGAGCTATATTGATTTCATATGACCAAAGCGAAAGCCAAAGCGAAATTCAGTGTGCCCGACGGTGCCGGTGGTCTTAAGCAGGTCAAAGACTATCGTTTCGATCAAGGTGATTGGCCAATCCGTTTCGAGGTGCCCGAGGACGAGGCCGATGCTTGGTTGCAGTATCTTTCTGCCGAGTCCCGACGGCGTGGGTGGAGTTCGGCGGGTAGCAGTCAGTTGGAGGCGAAGGAGAACAGCGGCAGCATCACTATTACGACGCGTGGGGAGGATCCACCAGGAGAATTGGTGATCATCTGGGAGCGCAAACGTGGCGGACCCATCCAGGTCCGAGCGCGACCAGGCGCATCGCCTGCGCTAACTCTCGATGATACGTACGAGTTCTTTCGTTCCATCAATGACCGAAGCAGCGCGGGCGCGACCGAACAATTTCACCAGGGAGGGTACCTCTATTACGAAGGACTTCCATGGTGTGGTGAACTGTGGCTCGCTAACACAATCAGGCTTGGTCCCCCTTCACAGCAATACTCAGAAGCTTTGATTGGTCCGCGCATCATCCTCGTCGATGCGCTTGTCAGCGGCACGGACCGTGAAAACTCGGCCCCTCATTTCAGCGTTTTGCTTCGAGAACTGTCGGTGTTTCTCAGCGTCGTCATGGGAACGCTAATCCGTGTTTCTCAGAACGGGGGTCGAGGTTGGACTTGGACCACGGGACTCGACGGTCACGTTCAATCTGAAGTTCGAGAGCTAGGTTATTTGGAAACCAACGTCAGTAAGGATATGCCTTCCCGAGGAGACGCAGGGGCGGTTCCGTTGAGGCAGGTTCATCGCCCGGACTTCTCACAGCCTGGTATCGACGGAAGTACGAATGAAGTTCATCCCCCCGCCGACGTGATTGACCTTTGGCAGACATTCGTGGATCTGCCTCAGACCCTGCAACGACAGTTCCTACAAGTTGGGAGCACGTGGCAGGCTGCTCTGACTCTCGGTCACGAGTATGAAACAACCAGGTTCGCGCTGATGGTATCGGCTTGTGAGTCATTGAAACCTTGGGGAGATCAGTTCCGAAGACACAATATGTACCATGTGGTGGAAGCGTTACTGGGGAAGCCTCGGGCCGAACGTCTCCGAGAGCAATGGTTCAAGGCACAGGATACTCGGAACGTCCACTTCCATCTGGGCGAATTCCGGGGCTCTGAATTCGTTCCCCCCATGATCATGTCGAACTTTGATGATCCGACATTCAGACAAGCGAGCGACGAACTATGGCTGATTACTCAGGCTTGTATGATCGCGTGGCTTCGTTGTCGCGGTGACGTTCCGCTGACTGCCGTCACACGTCACAATAACTGGAAACGCTGGGTTCGGCAGAATGCACTGTGGATAATGCCGTTGGGTATCGGCATCGGAGTAATTCTCGGCTGGATTCTCAGCATGTTCTTGTAAGCACCATGCTCAGAATCAGGATTATCAGCAACACAAGGAAGGCCCTCCCCATGAACGAATTACCTAATGAATTGATCACTGGCACTGCAGGAGAGCTATTGGTTCAATTGAGGCTTCTTCAGTATGGTGTGCAGGCAGCAGCTCCTTTGAAGGACACCGGTAACGATCTTATCGCAGTGCGCGGCGATGTCTTTCGGGCCGTCCAGGTTAAGACGACGGGAAGCCCGGGCAAGCCTTGGTCGAGGGACGGTCTTCAAGAGCGCCAGTTTCACATTCTCGCTCTCGTTCGTTTGGCAGGCAACGCAAGCGGCTATGACTTGGAGGAATCTGAAGTCTATCTCGTGCCACACGACGATATGCCAGTTAATGGTTGGCGCGAACTTGAACTGGAAAAATACGTGTTGAGCCGGGACCTCGTGGACGCGCTGTTTGATGGCAGGACCGTGGATTCGGGACCTGCTGAGGCTGTGGTGTAAGACGAGCTGGTTGGCTTAGAGTCTTTGAAGATCTGCTGCTACGGTCCCTTTGTTCACTCCCAGAATTTTCCCTATCTCCCGATAGCTCTTGCCCTCATCCCGCAACCGCTGAGCCTTCATTCGATCAAAGATCCGTCGAGGCCTCCCGTGAGCCTTCCCTTCCTTCCGAGCCCGCTCCAGCCCCATGGCAACACGTTCCTTAATCAGTGACCTTTCCAATTCAGCCACAGCACCTAACACCGTGAAGATCATCTTGCCCATTGGCGTTGACGTATCGACGCTCTCGCCAAGGCTCAAGAAATCCACGCCCAGTGCCTGAAACTCTTCCAACGCCGTTACCAGATGCTTGGTACTCCTGGCGAACCGATCAAACCGTGACACCAACACCGCGTCAATTGTTCTTGCCCGCGCATCCTTCATCAACCGGTCTAGGGCTGGGCGTCGATCCTTGCTGCCACTCACACCCAGGTCTACGTACTCTTCAGCGATGTTAAACCCACGGTTGTTGGCGTATTCCCTCAGTGCTACAAGCTGTGTCTCGGGATTCTGGCCATTGTTCTTCGTCGATACGCGGGCATATAAAGCAACTCTCATTCAGTTCTCTCCTGTCCATCAAACATCTGTTTGTTGGCCACCGAAATCGGTAGAGTCTACCCGTTTGTTATCAGGCCCGATCGCCGCACTCGGCGAAGGGGTTTTTTGGACACGCTCAGCAAGGTCATGTGGGGAACAGCCCGTAGACCGTCCCCGTAGACTGCTGTCACTTGTTGTCACCTTGCCGTCCAGCCTTCAGGATGCTGTCAGCCGCTTTGAAGATCCGTTGAGCCGACCGCTCTGGGATCTCGGCTCCTGATAACCAGTTCTGGATATATCTCCGGCAGTATTCCGCACCGGGCAAGCTGAGGGACTCCAAACAGATCAGGGCCACAGACTCGGCTTCGGCTTCCTTGAGTGAGCGGGGTAGGGTGTCGCCGTCGTTCATGGTTGCGGATTCGGTATGGCCCAGGACCACATGCGCTAGTTCGTGAAACGTGGTTTTATCTGGCATGGTGGCCACGGGGTTGATGGCAATGGCATGACCGCTCGCATAGCCTTGGGTGTTGCCGTTCGGGCTCTCAAAAGGTAGCTCTTCAACGTGCAACGCCTTCAACGCGGTTTCACGGTCCCAGCTGGGGATCGGACCGCGCTGTACGTCGTCGCCGTCGGTTTGACTCACTACAAACCAGTTTCGGCGGTACACGAACGTCTGACGGACCTGTTCTGTGTCGTCGCCATGGTCATCCGTGACCGTCTTCTTATAGGTGACCGAGTTATAACCGAATCTGGTGTTTGAGGGATTGAATAAGAGCGGCGTATCTGGTTGATTTGTTGTGACAAAACTTCAAAGCAACCATAGGAGATACGCCACTGTGAGCAAGAGTAACGTGAATGGACCGGAAGGTCGAGAAACGATTGAGGATCCAGTAACAGAACTACTACGAGTTGGGGCACAGCAACTGATCCAACGCGCAGTGGAAGCCGAATTGGCAGAGCTGCTATCCCAGCACGGTGGCCGGCGAACTGAGACAGGAAACGCCGGGGTGGTACGCAACGGTTATCTGCCGGAACGCGAACTGCAGACGGGATTGGGTCCGGTAACAGTCCAAATCCCGAAGGTCCGTGCCAAGACGGGCGAAGCTGTGACGTTCCGATCGGCCCTGGTACCACCGTACATTCGGAAGACGAAGTCGCTGGAAGCAGCGGTGCCGTGGTTGTATTTGAAAGGCGTTTCCAGCGGCGAGATGGGTGAGGCCCTAAAAGTTCTTGTCGGTCCCCAGGCGCAGGGTCTGTCGGCGAGCACGGTATCGCGGTTGAAACAGGTTTGGGGCGAACAGTACCGCCTCGGATGCGAGGAGCGTTTGGATGCAGATCGCTGGGTCTATGTCTGGGCCGACGGCATCTACAGCGGACTTCGGGCGGAACAAACCAAGTTGTGTGCATTGGTCGTGATCGGCGTGAATGAACGCGGAGAGAAGCGTTTCCTGGCGATCGAAGACGGTGTACGGGAATCGACACAGAGTTGGCGCGAGGTCTTGTTGAAGCTGAAGTCCCGTGGGATGAATGTTCCGAAGTTGGCCATCGGTGACGGTGCGATGGGGTTCTGGGCCGCACTGGAGGAAATCTATCCCGAGACACGTCAACAACGTTGCTGGATGCACAAAGTCATGAACGTCCTCAACTGCCTGCCCAAGTCGGTCCAGGCGAAGGCGAAACAGGCCCTGCACTCGATCTGGCAGGCCGAGACGAAGGCAGACGCCGAGAAGGCATTCGACTTGTTCATTGAAACCTATGAACCGAAGTATCCGAAAGCCACACTCTGCCTGCAGAAAGACAGAGAGGAACTGCTGGCCTTTTACGACTTTCCGGCCAAGCACTGGCAGAGCATCAGAACGACGAATCCCATTGAGTCGACCTTTGCCACCATTCGACACCGAACGAAGCGATCCAGAGGTTGCCTGACACGGGATGGCATGCTGCACATGATGTTCAAACTGGGCCAGTGCGCTGAGAACAATTGGCGACGATTACGAGGATTCGATGATCTGAGCAAGGTAATCATCGGAGTGAAATTCAACGATGGTGTCGAAGCGACACAAGTCGATCAGGCCGCCGCTTGAATCAATCTCCTAAACACCACTTTTGACAATAACTCGACTTCGGCTTCCGTTCCTTCACGTAGCCTTCAATCAGCTTCGTTACCACGCTCCCCATATCCACATCCTGCAGATACGCATTTCAGCTTGAAGGCCTTGTGCAGTTCCTCGGGAATCCGAATGCGTTAGCATTTTCATAACAATCAATATAGGCACGCGCTGTACTGATGTCAATATATAGTTATGTCATTCGGCGCAATCAGAAGGAAAATGGCTAGTATCCGGCAGCCCGGCCCTTACGGTCAAAACGCGAAGGGTTTGCTCGCAGACGGTCGACGAGTGGGCAGGGCCAGGGGGGTGTGGGCCCTGTTGGGGGTGGGGTCTTTTGTGTACGCACGACATTACCGCGAAAAACGTTGGTGGCGAAAACTAAGGTCAACATTCGGAGTTGTGACCGTCCTCAAGCAAATTGAATCACCGCTGCCTAAGCAACTCGAAGAGCCTAGTCGTGAGTTCTGTTCCGGTAGAGTCGTTCGCAGTTTCGGTTAGTCTGGACGGTAGTCATGTCACGGTGCAAGAGTTTCAAAGATCCAGACTCAAGGAGAAATATGTATTCGTATACCGGCATGACCTCAACCGTGGGTTGGGGGCGATCCGCTCGGCTGCGCTCCTGTCTTTCTCGAGTTATTGTCAAAAGTGCCGTGTTTAGCGGGCAGATTGATTCAAGCGGCGGCCTGATCGACTTGTGTCGCTTCGACACCATCGTTGAATTTCACTCCGATGATTACCTTGCTCAGATCATCGAATCCTCGTAATCGTCGCCAATTGTTCGTCAGCGCACCTGGCCCAGTTTGAACATCATGTGCAGCATGCCATCCCGTGTCAGGCAACCTCTGGATCGCTTCGTTCGGTGTCGAATGGTGGCAAAGGTCGACTCAATGGGATTCGTCGTTCTGATGCGGGTCTGCTAAGTGCTTGGCCGGAAAGTTCGTAAAAGGCCAGCAGTTCCTCTCTGATCTTTCTGCAGGCTAGAGTGTGGCTTTCGGATACTTCGGTTCATAGGTTTCAATGAACAAGTCGAATGCCTTCTCGGCGTCTGCCTTCGTCTCGGCCTGCCAGATCGAGTGCAGGGCCTGTTTCGCCTTCGCCTGGACCGACTTGGGCAGGCAGTTGAGGACGTTCATGACTTTGTGCATCCAGCAACGTTGTTGACGTGTCTCGGGATAGATTTCCTCCAGTGCGGCCCAGAACCCCATCGCACCGTCACCGATGGCCAACTTCGGAACATTCATCCCACGGGACTTCAGCTTCAACAAGACCTCGCGCCATACTCTGTGTCGAGTTCCTCGATGTGACCGTGCTTCGATCGCCAGGAAACGCATTACTCTCCGCGTTCAGTTCACGCCGATCACGACCAATGCACACAACTTGGTTTGTTCCGCCCGAAGTCCGCTGTAGATGCCGTCGGCCCAGACATAGACCCAGCGATCTGCATCCAAACGCTCCTCGCATCCGAGGCGGTACTGTTCGCCCCAAACCTGTTTCAACCGCGATACCGTGCTCGCCGACAGACCCTGCGCCTGGGGACCGATCAAGAACTTTTAGGGCCTCATTCCATCTCGCCGCTGGAAACGCCTTTCAAGATACAACCACGGCACCGCTGCTTCCAGCGACTTCGTCTTCCGAATGTACGGTGGTACCAGGGCCGATCGGAACGTCACAGCTTCGCCCGTCTTGGCACGGACCTTCGGGATTTGGACTGTTACCGGACCCAATCCCGTCTGCAGTTCGCGTTCCGGCAGATAACCGTTGCGTACCACCCCGGCGTTTCCTGTCTCAGTTCGCCGGCCACCGTGCTGGGATAGCAGCTCTGCCAATTCGGCTTCCACTGCGCGTTGGATCAACGTTGCTGTGCCCCAACTCGCTAGTAGTTCTGTTACTGGATCCTCAATCGTTTCTCGACCTTCCGGTCCACTTCACGTTACTCTTGCTCACAGTGGCAAGTATCTCCTATGGTTGCTTTGAAGTTTTGTCACAACAAATCAACCAGATACGCCGCACTTATTCAATCCCTCAAACACCAGATTCGGTTATAACTCAGTCTTTCTCTGCATTCTGCCGGTGAAATGCCACCGCAACTTAGGCCATCAGACAGCGCCCCGAACAATCCACCTAAAGTAGTGCCTTGCTGTCGCTCTATCCGAGTGGCCTCTGGGATAGGGTGTCTTGCTAGAATCACCTCCGCTTCAAGCGCCGAATCGACTATTTCAAGCCGAGGCCTACTTTGTTCCGCGTTCCAGCCCGAAATCTCGCGTTCAAGATTCCTGAAAACGTCAACGTCGAGTCCGACCGACAGATGCACGCGGAGAGAATCGCTGGGGAAATTAGGCGGTCCACTGGCTATCGTAACAGGTACTCCGGACAGCGAAGGCAATCGGCTTCCTATTAGATCCAACTCGTCGGGGCTCTGAAGCGACAGTACTAGCAGAATGACTGATAGCAGTTTCTGTTCCTCCTTCCCAGATTGCATACAGCTTGGGCTATAGCCTATGGTGTGAATATAGGCTATAGCCAATGCTGGGCGCATGTCCAACGACATTTGTGTCGCGTTCGGCAAACGCCTACGGCAACTCCGCAAGAAGCAGAGCTGGTCGCAGGAAGAACTCGCGTATCGTGTCGGAATGGATGTCAGCTACTTGAGCGAATTAGAGAACGGAAAGAAGGAACCCTGCCTGATCAAGATGAGTGACTTGGCGGGAGGACTCGGCACCGACCTGTCCAAGCTGCTGCGGGATCTCTAGAAAAACAGAAACTCGACAGCAGTCGTTCGCCATCGAAACCGCGACTTCCCAACCCCACTTCCCGTCGATAAACCAGCCGCGCGCGTAGTCCAAGCCCTCTCCTGCCGTGCTTTGCCATCTAGCACCCGACCTGCAACCACAGTCACATGCCAATCGCTCTAATCGCAATCAGCAAAGCCACAGCCCTCCAGGTACAGAGTCAGATCCTCGGCTGTGAACAATGTGCGGACGAAGCTGAGATACCGCTGTGCTGGCTATTGGATGATGCGACGGGGCGGGATGGGACGACGTACTGACTACTTGCTGTCAGAGGCCGCGAAGTGCCCGAAGTGTATGGGCGAGGTTAGCGAGAAGACGTTGGTGGAGTGGTGTAATTCAAGCTACCACCTTCCCAGTTCCCTTGACTCCGTTCCGGCCCGTACCATAGAATCCGCACATGGAAATCACGCTCAGCACTCACGTTGAACAGCCTGGAAGAAAGGATCGCACCTGCAGCACCAATCTGTGTTCTTGTAGTCGCGGGCGAGGGAATACCTGCGATCATAGGCGGTTGTGGTGACGATGGCAGTGGCGTACCCCCGAACGTTGTAATCATAAGACCGGACGGCTCAATCATCACGCCAACGGCGTGCATTGATCCTAACTAAAGCTAAGTAATGGAACTCGAACTAAGCACTCACATCGAGGAACTGGAACAGCGTATAGCACCTAGTACGGGCCCGATAACCTGCTTGACCGTTAATGCCGGAGAGGAATGACCACCGACGGTTGTATCGGCAGTCCGCTGCCCCAGCCGTGGATCATCATCAACAAGCATGATGGTACGTGGTTCGCGCCGAATATCCGCTTCCTGTAGTGGAGGATCAATGGAACTCAGCACGAACATTGAAGAGTTAGAAGACCGCATCGCACCGGGTCAGGCACCTTTCTGTATTGCAGTGACTGCAGGCGCAGGAGCCGAGTTTGACAGTGGCGAGGTGTGCAACGGCAGCGACGAACGGACGCCTCCAGAAATCATCCTCAATGGTGAACTAATTCGTCATCCGTAGATAACCTGCCCGCTACCGGCCTTTTGCCTGTCGTTCCTCGATACGCCCCCAATGAGCTATATTCCCTTCGATTTCAACGGGATACTGCCACAACCGAAGCTCGACAATTCTCAACGTCCGACAAGGTCGTTTAACAGGCGTTGAGAATTTGACAGCGCCTAACTCCGTCCTCTAGTATGTTTTAGCGTGTTTATAGCAGTTATTTTAGCTACTCACTTTAAACATGGAATCTGGCACCAAACTCGGTCACTACGAGATCTCAACGCTCTTAGGTAGGGGTGGACATGGGGGCAGTGTGGCCCGCTCCCGACAATCCAGCAGGAGGCAAGAACGATTGAGCGATCGAAAAGCGGTTGGAGATATCGAGTTAGAACAGAATTTATCGCACTAGTGCTCTGTCGGGCTATGCCTCCTCGATACGGATCTGGAGTTATAACCGAATCTGGTGTTTGAGGGATTGAATAAGAGCGGCGTATCTGGTTGATTTGTTGTGACAAAACTTCAAAGCAACCATAGGAGATACGCCACTGTGAGCAAGAGTAACGTGAATGGACCGGAAGGTCGAGAAACGATTGAGGATCCAGTAACAGAACTACTACGAGTTGGGGCACAGCAACTGATCCAACGCGCAGTGGAAGCCGAATTGGCAGAGCTGCTATCCCAGCACGGTGGCCGGCGAACTGAGACAGGAAACGCCGGGGTGGTACGCAACGGTTATCTGCCGGAACGCGAACTGCAGACGGGATTGGGTCCGGTAACAGTCCAAATCCCGAAGGTCCGTGCCAAGACGGGCGAAGCTGTGACGTTCCGATCGGCCCTGGTACCACCGTACATTCGGAAGACGAAGTCGCTGGAAGCAGCGGTGCCGTGGTTGTATTTGAAAGGCGTTTCCAGCGGCGAGATGGGTGAGGCCCTAAAAGTTCTTGTCGGTCCCCAGGCGCAGGGTCTGTCGGCGAGCACGGTATCGCGGTTGAAACAGGTTTGGGGCGAACAGTACCGCCTCGGATGCGAGGAGCGTTTGGATGCAGATCGCTGGGTCTATGTCTGGGCCGACGGCATCTACAGCGGACTTCGGGCGGAACAAACCAAGTTGTGTGCATTGGTCGTGATCGGCGTGAATGAACGCGGAGAGAAGCGTTTCCTGGCGATCGAAGACGGTGTACGGGAATCGACACAGAGTTGGCGCGAGGTCTTGTTGAAGCTGAAGTCCCGTGGGATGAATGTTCCGAAGTTGGCCATCGGTGACGGTGCGATGGGGTTCTGGGCCGCACTGGAGGAAATCTATCCCGAGACACGTCAACAACGTTGCTGGATGCACAAAGTCATGAACGTCCTCAACTGCCTGCCCAAGTCGGTCCAGGCGAAGGCGAAACAGGCCCTGCACTCGATCTGGCAGGCCGAGACGAAGGCAGACGCCGAGAAGGCATTCGACTTGTTCATTGAAACCTATGAACCGAAGTATCCGAAAGCCACACTCTGCCTGCAGAAAGACAGAGAGGAACTGCTGGCCTTTTACGACTTTCCGGCCAAGCACTGGCAGAGCATCAGAACGACGAATCCCATTGAGTCGACCTTTGCCACCATTCGACACCGAACGAAGCGATCCAGAGGTTGCCTGACACGGGATGGCATGCTGCACATGATGTTCAAACTGGGCCAGTGCGCTGAGAACAATTGGCGACGATTACGAGGATTCGATGATCTGAGCAAGGTAATCATCGGAGTGAAATTCAACGATGGTGTCGAAGCGACACAAGTCGATCAGGCCGCCGCTTGAATCAATCTCCTAAACACCACTTTTGACAATAACTCTTGCTTAGGCAGCGGTGATTCAATCGCTTGAGGACGGTCGCAACTCCGAATGTTGACCGAGTTTTCGCCACCAACGTGCGCGGCTGTGTGCGTACACAAAAGACCCCACCCCCAAAGGGCCCACACCCCCCTGGCCCTGCCCACTCGTCGACCGTCTGCGAGCAAACCCTTCGCGTTTTGACCGTGGGCCGGGCTGCCGGATACTAGCCATTTTCCTTCTGATTGCATTACCGAATGACATAACTATATATTGACATCAGTACAGCGCGTGCCTATATTGATTGTTATGAAAATGCTAACCATTCGGATTCCCGAGGAACTGCACAAGGCCTTCAAGCTGAAATGCGTATCTGAGGATGTGGATATGGGGAGCGTGGTAACGAAGCTGATTGAAGGCTACGTGAAGGAACGGAAGCCGAAGTCCAAAAAGAAGTAACTCAACGAAAGCGGCCCCGCCCGGTGCGACAACGAGT
>CAXWPJ010000012.1:0-589355 GCA_963664115.2 Terriglobia bacterium
CCAGCTCTTGATGGGACACAGTCGGCTCAGCGATACCACGCTCTACCTGCAACTGTCCCGGCGCCATCTTCGAACCGCGCGCAATCCTCTGGATCAGTTGAAGCTTTCACCTGTGGTTAAGGATCCAAAGAAGTGAGCCGGCCACCCTTTGAGGTGGCTGACGTGATTCGCATCGTCGGAGACCGATTCCGACAACGGTATTTGAAAGCGCTGGCCTGGCCCCAGGTCAAGGTCCTCAACGCGATTACCCATTGCCGGACCGCCGCACTGGGCGGGAACCGGAAACGATGCGACCACTGTGGCCACCAAACGCTGGTCTACCACTCGTGCCGGAACCGCCACTGCCCGAAGTGCCAGACCAATGCGCGGAACACCTGGGTCGAGAAACGGCAACAGGAACTGCTACCGATCGGATACTTCCATCTGGTCTTCAGCCTGCCCCATCAGTTGATCCCATTGATCTGGCAGAACAAGAAGGTGCTCTATGCGCTTCTGTTCCGAACCAGTGCGGCGGCGCTGATCGAAGTGGCCCGAAACCCCAGGTATCTGGGCGGCGAGATCGGATTCCTCAGCATCCTGCATACCTGGGGACAAACCCTGCAACGCCATCCCCATATCCACTGTGTGGTTCCCGGTGGCGGACTGTCCCCGGATCACGACCGGTGGATCCACTCCTCCCGGACCGACTTCTTCCTCCCGGTCCAGAAGCTCAGCTACGTTTTCAGAGAAAAGTTTCTCGACGGTTTAGCCGAAGCCTTCGGAAACAAGACGCTCGTTTTCCATGGGGAGTGTCTGGAACTGGCCACCGAATCCACCTTCGAGCGGTTCCTCGACGATCTGAAGGATCGGAACTGGGTGGTGTACGCCAAAGAACCATTCGGCGGACCCCAACACGTCCTTCAGTACCTGGCCCGCTATACCCATCGGGTGGCCATCTCGAATCATCGCATCCTCGATGTCAACCAATCCGGCGTTACATTCCGCTGGAAGGACTATCGCCACAATGGCCGTCCACGAACAATGACACTCCAACCCGAAGAGTTCCTCCGTCGATTCCTCCTGCATGTCTTACCGAAAGGCTTTCCCCGCATCCGGTACTACGGATGGATGGCAAATCGGAAACGCAAGACGATGCTGGAACTCTGTCGGCACCTCTTAGGTCAGGAGTCCATCACCGAGCCGGAGTCCGAGGCGGGTGCTACCCCACCGGCACCGTGTCCGATCTGCCGGGGACCGATGCGTCTGGTCGAGCGATTAACCGCGGCACAGCTCGCCGCTCTCGAATCAAAGGAGGTTCCAATTCAGGATAGTGCGTAGCCATCGACACTCAACAATTCCAGCCCAACGCGGTCGTCCAGACTGCATCGCCGAAGTGTGTCCAGACGCCAAAAACACGCGTGCTCAAGTGCCCTTTCGCTATATCCAACCCACCCCACTCGGGCGATCGACAGTGATTTTCCGCTACAACCACCCCCCACCATCACTGCGTCTCCCCGATTCAGCCTCCAATCCATGGATTGAAAACCCATAGGTCTTCTCGTTCCCGGCCGCGCCTGCGCCTCACTTCAAACCATTCTATCCGACATGCCCCGGCATCATTTTTTGTCACTGTCGGTGCCGGACCATCTCCGATACAAAACTGACGTTAGCCGGCAAGAAACAAGCCAACATTGGAACTTGGACGCATACTTGATTACACGGACGAGTCGCAAGCTTCCGGAAGGTAACTTCCCGGTCCTTGTAAGCGCGTTGCTTGAAACGAGACGAACCCTACGGCACTAGTCCCTGAACAAGCGTGATTGACGAGGAAATGATAGTGCAATAAGAGCGGAAGTACCCGAAATGCCCCGTCTCCGTGCGAAAAAAACCTTGAACAGATTCTTCGGAAAAGGAGGCATTTCAGATGAACGATTATACGCGCAAGAACATGAGGAACCGCAAGCGGCGAATCGAACGTCGGCTTGGGGACCGGCATTGGACGGATCAGGTAGAGCCGATGTTTTCGGCGAGCAACATTCAGTACGAGATGGGAGAGCGGACGCGGGGCACATCGGTTGGTGGTATCGGGACGATGCAACTGGTGGCGCGGCGGACCGGGCTGATCGAAGCCATCGACAAGGGCGTGCATGTGTTGAAGCGGCACCTGCCGTATCACGAGTCGGATCACGTGCTGAACATCGCCTACAACGCCTTGAGCGGAGGAACGTGCCTGGAAGACATCGAACTGCGGCGCAACGATGCGGTGTATCTGGATGCGCTGGGAGCGCAACGGATTCCGGATCCGACGACGGCGGGAGACTTCTGCCGGAGATTCGAGGCCGACGACGTGGAGTGTCTGATGGAGGCAACCAATCAAGTCCGGCTCGGAGTCTGGCGACAGCAACCGGCGGCGTTTTTCGAAGAAGCGGTGTTGGACGCGGACGGGACACTGGCCGAAACCACGGGGGAATGCAAGCAAGGGATGGACGTGGCCTACGACGGGACGTGGGGATATCACCCGCTGATGATCTCGCTGGCCAACACCGCCGAACCGCTGTATCTGGTCAATCGTAGCGGCAACCGGCCGTCGCATGAAGGAGCCGCGGTCCGGTTCGACCAAGCCATCGCATTGTGCCGGCATGCGGGGTTTCGCCAGATCCTGCTGCGCGGGGACACGGACTTCAGCCAGACCCGGCATCTGGACGGATGGGACGACCAGCAGGTGGGTTTCATATTCGGGATTGACGCGATGGCGAACCTGAAGGCCCGGGCCGATGAACTGGAGCCGCGCCAGTGGAAGCGCCTGGAACGGCCCGCGAAATACGACGTGGCGACCGAACCGCGCCAACGTCCCGACAACGTGAAGGAAGAGATCGTTCGGCAGCGCGGTTTCGACAATATCCGCTTGCAGGGTGAGGATGTGGCCGAGTTTCGGTATCGACCCGGAGCCTGCGATCGGGACTACCGTGTCGTCGTGGTGCGGAAGAATCTGTCGGTGGCCAAAGGAGAGCAGGTGTTGTTTGACGACATCCGGTACTTCTTCTACATTACCAACCGTTCGGATCCGGCCGACCAGATTGTGATGCGTGCCAATCAACGGTGCAATCAGGAGAATCTCATTGAGCAGTTGAAGAACGGCGTTCAGGCGTTGCGGATGCCGGTCGGAGATCAGACCAGCAACTGGGCCTACATGGTGATCGCGTCACTGGCCTGGACACTGAAAGCGTGGTTTGCATTGCTGCTTCCCGAAACCGGACGTTGGGGCCAAAAATATCAGGCTGAGAAGCAAACCGTGCTGCGCATGGAGTTCAAAACCTTCTTGAACGCTTTCATGCTTGTGCCGTGCCAACTCGTGCGCACCGGGCGGCGCATTCTGTTCCGGATCCTGGCCTGGAACCGGTGGTTGCCGGTCTTGTTCCGCGGGGTGGATGTGTTGCGTCAGCCTCTGCGATGTTGACCCGATCATGACTCTGAGCCCGGGCGATCGAGGTCCCGGTTTCTGTCAACCGTCCAACACCAGCGAGGCTGAACTGAAACAGATTCAACAGAAACTCGATACCTGGAACAGGCCATCCGGGAACGGGATTCTATGCCTCGAATTCTATCGGCGCGAACTGGGCCTCGGCGGACTGGTTATGCGCTTGTTTTGGGACTAGTGCGATCCTCTAAGATTACTTCTTCATGCTGAAGCGAACAATTGTCTATTTCAGTCTGTCATTCGGATTCAGCTGGGCCGTCTTTGCTGTGGCTTGGGGATTTGGGCTATTCCGTAACGGCGTTGGTCTGGCGGAAGGACCGTTTCTTTTCCTGTTCATGTGGGGGCCCGCTATCGGTGCAGTTGTGGCGACGCTTATGTTCGACCGTGCCCGATGGCGGGCGATCCTGGGCCTGAGCTTTACTCCTAATTGGTGGTGGGCTGGATCCGCACTCGCCGCAGCATCACTGGTCTTGGGTGCAACGTATGCGAGCGCACTTTTGCCGAATGTGGAGTTGATCGGCGTGGAAGAGGGCATTGCCCGAGCGCTCGCAGACCAGCCGTCTCTAGTCGAAAACGCCCTGCCGCCTCTGCCTGTGTTGCTCGTTTTGTCATTCCTCGGCGGCGCGTTACTCAACGGAGTATTGACGCTCACTGAGGAACTTGGCTGGCGAGGATAGGAAAAATGAGAGCGCTTTCGCAATGAAGATCGTTCATCGTCTGGCATTTCATCGCTCGATCAAGGGGGAATACGACCGACGAGACCGCGTCACAGAGGATCAACATCGTCCTGAACTGGTTTGAAGAACTGAAGGAACGGGTGCCCCTGCCGTGATGCGGTGTTCTTTTGCCCCAGCAGCCCTGAAATCCATTCTCACTGCCTGATAAATCCTGCCGGCTCAATCGGTCGATGCAACACATGCGTTAAATCGTTCGGCCGGAGTCTGAAACCCCAGCGTTTGACGAGGCCGTCTATTGAGCTTCGCTGCAATCATATCCAGATGCTGCTGAGAGTGAACGGATAAGTCTGTTCTTTTCGGGAAATAGTGTCGAAGCAGGCCGTTCGTGTTTTCATTCGAGCCCCGTTGCCATGGACTTCTCGGATCGCAAAAGTAGACGGCAATGTCGGTGGCCAGAGTGAACCGTTTGTGATCGGCCATCTCCAGACCGCGATCCCAGGTCAGTGATTCGTAGAGTTCCCTTGGTAGTTGATGCGCGTGTTCGATCAACGCGTTGATGACGGTTTCGGTTTTCTTGTTAGAAACTTTTGCCAGCATCACATAACGGGAGTGACGTTCGACCAGAGTGGCGATGTAGGAGTTGTTCGAACCCGCTATCAGATCCCCTTCCCAATGACCGGGGACGGCACGATCTTCGACCGAAGCCGGGCGCTCACGGATCGAGACCATGTCTTCGATTTTTCTCTTTCCATGGCCTTTCCGGCTCGCTTTTGCGGATCGGCGGATCGTGCGTCCCGAGCGCAGATACTGAACGAATTCTTTCTTCAAAGCCCCGCGGGCCTGGATGAAAAGGCTGCGATAGATCGTCTCGTGGGACACGTGAAGCGACTTGTCGTCCGGGTATGTGTACTTGAGCCACCCGGCGATCTGTTGGGGCGCCCAGTCGTCGGCCAGCTTCTCTTCAACCAGTTGCCGTAGTCGCGGACACCGGGAAAGACAACACGGCTTCCGACGATGCGCACGTCCCCAGGCCCGCTGATCCGCAACCGACGCTCGATAGTTATCATCGCCCCCGTTGCGGGCAATCTCCCGGCTCACTGTCGAAGGTGCACGACCGAGTACGAGCGCAATCGAGCGGATCGATCGTCGGGCTGCAATGCCTCTGGAAATCTCCTCGCGTTCGGCCAGACTCAGCGCCCGCGCCGAACGACAACGCGGGCGCGGCCGGATGCCTCCATAGACGGCCAGTTGCCCGTGAATTGTCGATCCCCCTCGATCCAGTACACGTCCGATCTCTTTAGTCGATTTCCCTTCCTGCCACAGTTTCCATATCTTCACGACCTCGGCTGCTGTGAACCATCGCCGCTTCCTATACGTCTTCTTCTTTCGTTTCTTGGGCATACACTTCACCCCTCCTTTCATGTGAAGTGTTGCATTGACCCCTTGAGATCACCCCTCTTGTCGGACGTTGAGATTTCACAATTTCAGTCAGCATCAACCGACTCCATCGAGTCATTCCCAAAAAACCAACAACTTGAAACCAAAGCGGTCGCGAGTGGGCCTGAAGTGGATTACGTGCTGTCAGAGCCGTTGAAGTGCCCCAGGTGCGCGGGAGAGATTAGCGAGGAGACGTTGGTGGAGTGGGAATAAAAAGCGGCGGTGATCCCGGCGAACACGACGATACTTGGCCGGGTGCGTCCTACACACCCCGGCTAAGCGCTTGCGGGGCGGGCAGCCGCCATGCCCCCGACAGCTTCGGACTCGTCGGTCTCAACGTCGAAAATCGCACTCAACCGGGTGATGTCCAGCAACTCCCGAACTCTTTTCGTCGGATTCAGGAGTTTCAGTTGCCCCTGGTTGTTTTGAAGAGTCTCGTAAACCTCGACCAACGATTCCAACCCCCGGCTGTCGATGTAGTCGAGCTCCGCCATGTTCAATATGAGGCGGGGATCATCGGACTCGATGAATTGTCGAACAGCTCCTCGAAACCCGTCGATCGTAGTTCCGCTCTGAAGACGGCCGGCCAAGTCCAAGATGGTTATGGGGCCAGCCTTGCGGATCCGGACGGATAAGCGTTCCTTGGTCTCTTTCATTGCACCTCCTGGCAATCCGTGGCATCAGCCTTGCGGGCCGTTAAGGGCTTTGTGTGACACCCTTGAATATCATAGTGAAATAGCCACGTCAGGTTTGTTCTGTCAAGTAAATACGGCACCGTAAGTCCAGTCAGGCTCTTCTTTCGTCAAGTCGTGGCCGAACTGCGTACAATCTCCGCATGCCCCTCCCCATTTTCCGGTTTCAGGTCCCGGAATCCGCGCAGGGTAGTCTTCGCGATAGAGTGGCGCCCCGTTTCCAGAAAAGTTGACTTGCACAATCGCTGTTCCACACGGCAGTGCGGGCAATCAAGCCCCAATCGAAGCACGACAGTTTACGTTCAGAATCTTACGCATCCATTTGCTCTCCGTGGGATTGGCTTGTCAGACTGCCGCTTCATCCAGTGGGTGATGTTCGCAAACAAGGGGTGATAGGGGCCACTAATTCAACGGCCCTTTGATCACGCGAATGCGGTTGTTTCGCGTGTCGGAGATGAACACGTTCCCGGACAAATCGACGGCGACGCCTTTGGGGAGGTGAATGCTGGCTTCCGTTCCGACGCCGTTGTCGCCCGAAAAGGTCGAGCCCCCGTCGCCCGCGATTGTTTCTATGGTCCCAGTCTGAGAATCGACCCGGCGAATCCGGTTGTTCACGCTGTCGGCGATGAACAGGTTGCCGGCCGAATCTACTGTGACATCAAATGGTTTGCTCAGGAGCGCGTCGACCGCTCGCCCCCCGTCCCCGGCGAACCCTTCGAAAAACCCCCCGGTGCCGGCGACCGTCGCGGTTTCCAGCGTCGCCAGATCGATTTTGACGACGGTGCTGTTTCCGAAATCCGCCACAAAGAGCTGGTTGCGGAGTCTATCGATTGCGATTCCCAAGGGGCCCTCACCCGCGAGGTTGTCGCTCAGGTCCAGGACCACGCTGGTGGCACCGGCCGTGTCGACCTTCATCACTTTATCGGTTATCGCATCGGCGAAATAAATGTTGCCGTTCGCGTCCAGGTTCACACTGACGGGTTGTGAGGAACCGAAATTTTCGCCCGCCACATCGACAATGGTGGTCAGAATTCCGGTGTTCACATTCACTTTCTGAATCTGGCCGGCCACAGTATCGGCGATGTAGATGTTCCCGCCGCTGTCTGTGGCGACATCCTCGGGAAATATCAGGCTGAACTCCATGGCCGGCACGCTATCCATGAAACCGGAGCCAGCGAGATTCAGGGCACCGCGGCCCGCTAGGGTAGTAATGAGTCCGGTCCCCAGGTCGACCTTCCGGATTCGGCTCACGAATCGGTCCGCGATAAGGAGCGATCCATCTGGCGCGATTGTGATCCCGCCGGGAGAAAAGAGACGGGCCGCCCATGCCTGCTGGCCATCACCCAGGGGCAGACTACCGCCGGCATACTCCGTGACCTCGGTCGAGCTGTCGATCCTCAGTATTCTCGAGCTGAACTCACCCGTTCCCTGAGCGGGAGCATCGGAGACAAACAAGTCTCCGCTGCTGTCTACGGCGAGTCCTTTCGCAAACGTTGGGAATTCAAACTCACCCGACAGTACCGTCGTGACGAGGCCGTCCCCAAACCGCACGATACCCGCCGCCGCCACGAAAACGTCGCCTTCGGGCGACAGCGCCAGACCGAGCGGTTCCGAGATCCCGAATTCCGTCGCTATGCCGTTCGTCACCGAGCGCGTGGTGATGCGTTCACCGTTACCCAACACGGTGGAGATCACGCCGGTTGCATCGACCGTTCGGACGCGGAGATTGTCGGTGTCGGAAATGAGCAGGTTGCCGTCACGGTCCAGGCCAACCGCCCGCGGCCCGTTGAGACTCGCGCTGGCGGCCGGCCCGCCGTCCCCGGAAAAACCGGCGGCGCCGTTGCCGGCGACCGTCGTGATGATCCCGGTTTCCACATCCACTTTTCTGATGCGATGATTGCCGGTATCGGCGATGATCCAGTCGCCGTTCTGATCGACCATGATTCCGAGGGGCCAGCTCAGACGTGCGACGACAGCCAGGCCCGCATCGCCGCTCAAGCCGAAGCTTCCGAGCCCGGCGACAGTACTGATCAGACCGGTCGACAGGTCCACCATCCGGATCCGATTGTTGCTGCTGTCGGCGATGAGCAGATTTCCTCTCCCGTCCAATGCCAGTCCCCAGGGCTTATTCAGCTTTGCGGCCACCGCCGGTTCCCCATCGCCGGAGAATCCCTCCAACCCCGTACCAGCAACCGTCAGGATGATTCCGGTTCGTCTGTCGATTTTCCGGATTCTGTGATCATCGGGATCGGCGACATAGAGGTCGCCGGTGGAATCGAAAGCAATGCCATACGATCTCCACAGGAGGGCGGACTCCGCGGCAGATCCGTCGCCCGAGAAAGAACTACCTCCGGCTATCGTCGTGATGTAACCGACGGGCAACTGATCCAACGAAACCGGCTCGACCAGCAACGCACTCTGGGTAAGCCCACCTCGACCCTGGACCGTCAGGGTGGAACGTCCACTTGGAAGAGCGGGGGAGACAAACACCAGCGTCTGGCTGTCGACGAATTGGACAGCAATCGTTACGCCGGCAACGAAAACCGAGGAATCCGGAGCAAAGTTCCGTCCCGTGATGGTCACCGTTGCACCGCCCTGGACGCTGATCTGTGGCGGGGTGATGGCGGTGATTTCGGGCTCGGCGAAACGGATCTCTTGAGCAACTCGGTCTGTCTCCGCAACCAACAGTCGACCGCTCTCGGTGATGGAAAGGCCGCGGGGGCTCTCGAAGGTTCCCGGCTGTGCGGTCTGGACCAGACTGCCATTTGTCAAAACCGTCCGGACGCTGCCGGATGTCCGTTCGCTGACGTGAATGTTGCCAAACGCATCGACGCTGACACCTGTCGGCGTGGTGAAGTTGAGGGGAACACCCGCAATAATGTCGCTTGCCAATTTCGCGACCTCGGTCACTGCGGCAACGGAACCCGACGTACCCCCGGTCAGTGTTTCGACCAGTCCGGCTGCGGTCACTCGACGGATCAGCCCGTTCGCTGTGTCCGCGACGACGACCCGAATCTCTGGCGGGGGATCCCCTCTAGCTTCGCGGGCAAGTTGTTGCGCTGTGGTCTCCGATTCAATCGCGATTCCGGTGGGTTGGTTGAATCGGGCGTTGCTTCCCTGCCCGTCCGCTGAGCCGGGTTGCCCGGCGCTGCCCGCGATGGTTTCCACTTCTCCGGTCACCAGGTTGATTCTTCGGATCGTGTGGTTATCTTTGTCGGCGACCCACAAGTGTCCCCGGTTATCCAGCACCACCCCCTGGGGATTGTTGAACCCGGCCTGATCGGACGCACCGTCCAGACTGCCCGCCGTCCCGGTCCCCGCCAAGGTCGCGGATCGCCCGTTCGGTCCCGGTGCAATCGTCCGAATCACATGATTGGCCGCATCGCTGATGTAGAGATCTCCTCGGGCCTGATCCAGTGTCAGAAACGCCGGACTGGCAAACTCGGACTGGAGTCGCAGATCGTTCTTCAGTCCCGACCGTTGTCTCTGTCCCGCATACACCTCCGGGGTCTGCGACAAACTCTCGACCCGTACCACGGTGTGATCTGCCGTCGAGGCCAGATACACCCGTCCAGCCAGATCCTGTGTGATACCGGTCCCGAACGCTCCCGACACGCCCGACTCGATCCCAACGACGGTGATCGTCGCCGTCGCCACGGTGTCTCCACTCTGAATCGTTAAGGTCGAAAAACCCCGCTGGTTCCCCGTAATCTGTCCACTACCGGTGATCGTCGCGACCGTCGTGTCCAGACTCGTGAACGTGAAACCCATGTCGTCTCGTGCTTTGCCGGTGCTGTCGAGGGCCAGGATCCGTGGCCGGACCGTGTTGCCTTCGTTGATGGTGACTTCCGTGGTCGGGGCATTGGTCACCGAGTCCCGCAACGAAATACTCGACACCGTTCCGGCGTCTCCGGGAAACAATCGTTTCCCTTCGTTTCCTGCAAAGTCGAAGGTGAACTGGTCTGCGGTTTCTCCGGCCAACGGCACGGTCATCGGTGACCCGTTTGCTTCGTAGAACTCCACACCCACTTCCGACGCCTCACCGTTAAGGAACACCATCCGTGTCTCAAACCCGCTCCCGATGACAATCGTGGAAAACACTTTCATCGCTGCGGTCTGGGGTTGGGTCAGATCCGCTACCGGAAGCACTGCCATGATCAACTGCTCTCCCGTCAATTGCAGCGTGAGGGGTATCACCGCGACCGGACTCTGAATCTCAATCAGCCCGTTGTATCCGTTTACCATGCTGGGGAACAGGTCGTGGGCCATCTGTAACAGATGACCTCCGGGAGGAATCTCGCGGCTGACCCGCTCCTGTTCCTCTCCGAACCGGTTCTGGAGGATGAACTCCACCTCCACAGACTGGATCCCCCGGTGGGCTAGGGCCACCACGATCTGGCGCCCCCCGCTGTGGTCCACCGAAATCCGTGCCCGGGTGGTCTCCCGCGCCTCTCCCATGCCGGCCTCGGTCACCAACCCGTCTCCATTCCACAGTTGCACGACCGCGCTTGCCGTCGGTGTTGGCCCGACTTCCGGCGTCACCCGCGCATACCCCAGCGCCAGCGCATCCCCCCTCAGTTCGGCCCGGTACACCCCGTGCGGCGCGATCTGATAGGGTGCCTCCGAAGCCTGCCCCCCGTCCCAGTCCACCGCCATTGGAGTTCCGTCTGATCCTGCCAGCCGGATCCGACCGGAGACGCTCTCCTCACCCGGGTTGATGAGCATCAACTGGGTGTACGTCGTCAGAATAATTCGGACAAAAAGACCATTTAGCTAAGAGACGGTTTTGAAGTTATACCACTCCAATCCTAAGGTTCTCGATTTTGCGTCGAGCCAGCGTTTTTCTTTTGATCTGGTCACGACGTGCAAGGATCTGCTGATCCCTCCCGAAGAACACGTCAGCCGGTGTCACGTTGTTCAGAGATTCGTGATACCGATGGTGGTTGTAGTGTTCGACCCATTGCGCGATCGCCTGCTCAAGTTCCCACGGATAATAGTAGTGTTCCAACTTGACCACGTTCTTCATCGAACGGTGATAGCGTTCGATCTTGCCCTGTGTCATCGGGTGATAGGGCGCACCCCGGGTGTGTTCCATACCACGACGTTGTAAATAGTCTTTGAGTTCGTGCGATACGTAGCAGGGGCCGTTGTCGCTCAACAATCGCGGTCGGTGCCGGACTTGTACTTGTCCGACATCTGTCGCCTGTAGTGCAACGTCCAGCGTGTCCTGAACGTCAGATGCGGCCATGGTTTGAAAGAGCTTCCAGGCGATGATGTAGCGAGAGTAATCGTCCAGCACGGTCGACAGGTAGTACCAACCCCAACCGACGACCCTGAAGTAAGTGAAATCAGTTTGCCAGAGTTCGTTCACACGCCGGGTTGGCTGCTGGAAGTGATCGCTGGCCGTCATCACGATGTATGCGGGACTGGTGATCAGGTCGCATCTCTTCAGAATCCGATACACGCTGGATTCGGAGATGAAGTAGTCCTGGGTGTCGGTGATCTGCCAGGCCAGTTCCCGCGGTGAGGCTTCCGGGTGGTTCAACGCGGTTTCGACCACCTGTTCCCGCACCGGTCCCGGAATCCGGTTCCAGCAGAAGCCGGGGCCGGAATGCCGATCTAACAAGCCGGCTGCGCCACGCTCTTTGTATCGTCGATACCAACCGTAGAACGTGCTGCGGGGGACGCCCAGCTCCCGGAGGGTCGCTGTCACCGACAACTCCGAGTCTTCCACCACTCGGATCGTCTCCAGCTTCTCAGATCCCGATTGCCTCATATATCGATGCTCTCGGAGTCCGTTACGTTCAACGTTTTTTTCAGAAAACGATTCTTTAGCAGTATTTCGGCCACGACCTGCTTCAACTGATCGTTTTCCTGCCGCAACTCGGTGACTTCGCTCGATGTCGCTTCCCGCTTCGTGTCCCCAGCCAGCCGTTTCTTCCCCGCCTCCAGGAAGTCCTTGCTCCACCGGTAATACAGATTTGACGGAATCCCTTCGCGTCGGCACAGTTCTGCGATGCTCTCTTCGCCTCGCAACCCTTCCAACACGATCCGCACTTTCTCCTCAGACGAGTACTTCTTGCGCGTCTTTCGACGAATCTCTCGTACCCGATTCTCTGCCGACACTTTCTCACTCATTCGATCCTCCTTCAGATCGTTCTGATTAGAAAAGTGTCTCTTAGTTTTTTAGGGTATTTCGTACGAAATGCTCTGACGGGCTACACGCGTGGGATCATTTGTCGAATCCACATAAGTAGTGCCTGAAAGACCTACACCCGATATTTGAACTACGACTCCCTCTCCTCTCGTCATTGCAAAGTGATCCGATCCTGGCGGCTCGGTGTAGACGCTACCAGCTGGCAACTCCTTGAGGAGAGCCTCGTCAAACTCCTTCCCGTAGCCAAAAAACCACGTACCCGATACCACCGTGGCTATACGGTCATCAGGATGCGAGTGAGCGTCGATTCTCGTATTGGGAGGAAGGCGAAGAAGCATGGTGTAGAGACCCGCTTCGGAAGGGTCACCGTGCAGAATGACCGATTCGATTCCTGTCACGAGCGAGGTGCCCACGAGCGACGATCGGCCAGACGGCCACTGGACCTCGCTGGGCGTAATTCTTTTCTCAGCGTCTTGGGCTACAACGTCCACACTGCCGATCAGAACAATCGAGACTGTCAACGCGGCCAGAACCGGCGTTCGCCAGAAAACGTGCATTGCGTGACCCTCCCAAAACTCAACGGCCCTACAGATTTGCCTGATCGCTCTTTAAGGGCCATCAAGAGTTGTAGAGATGGTATAGAACTACGGGATTAGGGTCAAAGGATGCGGTGCCCCAGGCTCCACCAGAGTCGTCTCACTGATCTCCATGAGGCAATGCGAACACTTCGGTGGGACGACATCGTGTGGCCACCGAGGCAATCGAGTCAGTGATCAAAATCTATCATTTACCATCGAGTCACCTACCCGAGCCACACCCGCGGCAACCGAGTCACGCACCTCGCCTGACTCGATACCAACTCGCCCCACCGCCTCGATTGCATGTTGTTGATTTTAGGGGATGACTCGACGGACTCGGATGTTTCTGGGCTAGGAGCCCGTCCAAGTAATCAGTTTTTGAACTACCTGGAACTGCCGGGCGAGTTGTTCCGCCGAATAGGCCCGACACCTCGGGTTGATCTGGCCCGGTTACCGTGGAATCTGGAGATCGGATCGACGCGCCGGGCCCGAACGACACGGTGGCCGCCGCCAGCTTCAGGATATTGTGGGCCGTGCAGAGCAAGCTCCACTCGCCGGCGACCTGGGCTTGGCCTCGAAGAAGAAACTGTCGGAATCCTCGGGCCTGTTTGATCTGGCCAAAGACGGGCTCGACCGTCTGTTTCCTCAATCGATAGCGGGAGCGATGCCCGCCTTGTCTCAGTCGCTTGTACATCTCCCGTCCCCACGGCTGAAGTTTTCGCGCTGCCGTCCCTGGTGAAGCGTTTCCATGTTTGAGTTTGCCCGGTGCCACGTAGCCGCGGATTTGTCGGTACGATAGTTCTTTCAGATTGGCTTCGGAGAAGTACCCGGCATCGGCCGATAGTTCCTGTGCCTGTCGACCGTTGTTGTCATGGATCTGTTCGAGAATCGGAATCAACTCCTGCACGTCGCTGGCTTTGTTGGTCACTGTCTCGGCGACGATCACCTGGCTGTCTGAATCGACTGCCGCCTTTCCGTTGTAGGCCTGAGCGTATCCATCATGTCCCTTCATGATCCGACTCTCCGGATCGGTGAAGTTCTTCTGTGACTTATCCGGTGGCTTTCCCAGCGGGGTCTTGGGTTTCCGTCCACCTCGGTACTTGGGTGGTGGTTTCCGTTCCTCTTCGGCCGCGGCTTCGGCTTCCAGTTCCGCTTTGGCCTGCCGGATCTTCTCTAAACGCTTCTGCTTGTTGGCCACCCACTCGGGTAACTCATCCCCTCGCCGATCGGCTCCGTATTGCTCGTCTTCCGACCGATCGATCGCTTCGGCCTTCTCGAACCACTGGTCGACTTGCTGCGCCAACTCCCGTTCGGCCTTTTTCATCCGTCCGTAGCTCATCGCCTTGTGTCGGGATGCATTGGCCCGCATCTTGGTCCCATCCAGCGCCACGTGTCCCATCCGCGCCATCCCTGCTTTCCGGCACAGCCGCAGCACCTGTCCGAACAACCCCCGTAGCGCTTCCAGATGCCTCTTCCGAAAGTTGTTCACTGTCCGAAAGTCCGGCGCGTCCATTCCCGCGATCGCCATGAAATCCACTCGCTCGATACACGCTCGGGCGATTCGTCGTGACGAATAAATCCCCCGACAGTAGCTATACAGCACCAGCGCCGTCATCATTGCCGGATTGTAAGGCGGGTAGCCCCGTTCTTCCTGGTAGCTATTTTCGATCTCGCTCAGATCCAGTTCTTCCACCACCATGTTGCGTACAAAGTGCGCCACGTGCCCTTCCGGCACCAGATCCTTTACGTTTGGCGGAAACAGCACGCTTTGATTCACGTCCCATTCTCGAAAGGTTTTTGCCATGCACCTGCCTTCCCCCAACTCCCGGTCGGGGGCGGTCCAGCTTAAGGCGATTACTTGGACAGGCTCCTAGTACTACTGTGTTACAAACGAAGCGGCCCACAGAGCGGACAGCACGGGAGCTGCTGGATGAGGAATCGTGCGATGCGAACGCGAAGTGAGGCGATCGAGCACGGATTATGTCGCTCGGGCCGGATCCGGGGCTCCGCGGGGTTTGAAGTGTCTGGGGAGTTGGGGGACGGATAGTCCAACATGCGTGACAAATGCAGAGGGGGAAAAACGGTTCCGCTCAGCGACCAGGAACCCATAAGCTGCGATGCATAAAGCGCCATGGTGGTGAAATCCACGCCAGCCGCGACCTTCGTAATGGCCCAGTCCGAGTTCCTGCTTGAGTTCCTGATAGTCGCGTTCGATGATCCAGCGATGCTTGGCCCGATAGACCAGATTTGAAAGAGAGGTATTGGTCCCGAGACTGGAGAGCCAGTATTGAACCGGTTCGGATTCGGTCTTGGGCCATTCGATCAACAACCATTCTTCCGGATGGGGCTCGTGGCGCTCATGATCGCGATGAGCCGTGCGAATCCGGATTGCGGCGAAGCGGGAGCGCAACGTGTCGGCCGTGCCTTCGCGCCAGGACACGTTCTTCCATTTTTGTCGAGGCAAGGAGAGAGCCAGTTGTTTGACCGAAACAGGACGATGCTTCTTGTGACGCCTCAACAGCGTCGGCGGGCGCCCCTGGCCGGTCCACGACTTCTTGGGCAGGGGTTGCCGACCGGGCTCCCAGACCGAGGTCGAGGATTGGATGCCAACCACATAAGGCAGCCCCAGTGCGGTAATCGTCGCGCGAAACTTACTGTCGTTGCCGTAGGCGGCATCGGCCAACACGGGAGCCGTCCCCACACCGTCCGCAATCGCCTGTCGGATTTGGTCCAGAGCAATCGCAATCTTGGTCTGGAATCCAACCGCGTCGGGGACACCGGTCTTCTTGCGGCGTTCGGCATCGTTCGCCCAAAGCTTCGGCAGGTACAGCCGCCATGCCACGGGCAGACTCGATTTCGCCGTCGCTACCGACAGACTGACCGCCACCCGGCAGTTCTCCTGCTTGCCGACCTGTCCACAGTATTGCCGGGCCACACCTACCGAGTGGGTCCCCTTCTTCACGAATCCGGTGTCGTCGACAATCCACGATTCAATCGGACCGTGCGCTTCCATCCCCGGCAACGTCGACTCCCGGACTTGTCGCAATATGGCCGCATCCTCCCAGGGGGCATCCGCCACCAGGTGATGCAGCGACTGATGCATTTGGCGCACATTATCCGGAGCCAATCGCGCCGCCATCGGTTCCACGCTCTTGCGCTTGATTGGCAGCAGCAATCCCTTGCAGTACCACTTCAGCGGTTCATGACGGTCGGCGTGTCCGGCGGCCGACGCCAGGCGTTCCATATAGGCCGCAAAACGTTCTTCCTGAGTGCCTGGCGCCTTCGTTTTGGCGCTCATGTGCCAATGCTAACACAAGCTCGTCATTTTGTAACACAGTAGTACTAGCTGCGATTTCTCAATGTCCGGTCGAGTAGACCCGGGGAATTTCACCCCGAGTCCCCCACAGAACCGTGCTTGAACCTCTCGATTCACACGGCTCTTGCCAGCCGTTCGCCGACCACCGGTGGGGGGCCGACACCCGATGAATCCGGCTCCTCCCGCTTGCGCGGTTGGCCAGTTCCAAAGAGCGAGCTGGCTCATCCCCTTCGCTCCCCTCCCATTACAAGAGGTTCATCACTACTACAGGATGATCCGCCCCTGAACTCCGCATCCGTACTCTCGCCCTCGTGGTTCTGGCCACTTGTGGCTTCTCCGTTAGCATCGAAGTTCAGGTTCCCACGTTCCGCTCAACCGCCTCTTGGTAAGCTCAGGCCACCTCTCATGCCGGAGGCCACTCCGCCCGTAAACAGGTTCCGTCGGAGCTCGTCCCGCAGTATCTTCTCCCTGCGGTTTTGGCCATCGTCTTTAAATTTTTGACACTTCAACAGTGGTTCCCTTTCGGTCCTCTTCTTACCAGTCACCTGACCCAGTCATCGCCGGGCCTTTTCCTTCTGCGCTCACGACCATGGCTTTTGACCACAGCCGCCAGAGGTGGTTTGAAACCGACGCCTGTACGCCGGCTCCGAGGGGCCCTCCCTCATCAGTTGAGTAGTTACGCACTCGATGACCTTGCGGCCCCCGAGCACTCGTGGCACACAGAAGATGATTTGTCAGGACTTGACCTTCGAAATCAGGGCACCGGCACCCGTTCCTTCAGCTCCTCGGTCCAGTTCAGGACGACGTTGATTTGGGGGAGGGCTGCTCCGGCAGTACCCGTACCATCTAAGGGGAGCGCGACGAGAAGTCGTTGGTCGTCGGGGGGTAACGGCGTAGTTTCTATACGCCCCTTGCACATAGAACCCCTGGATCGGGAGCGGACGCTCGGTTCCAAATGCAAACGGACCATCGGTTGTAATATCAACAGCCGCCAACTGCCCATTGGGTTTCAAGAAGAATAGTTCATCCCCATCGGCTGACCACTGAGGATCTTGTCCTTCCTCCTGGTTGCTAAGTGATTTTTGTACCTTCAACTTGTAAGGCGGCGACCAGCACCAACAGCGAACAAAAAAATTTCAAAAAAAGAGCAAGTAGGTGTAGTTTTTCAGGTTTAGGGTCATGATCAATACGGACCGAGAAGCTGTCGACTCCCGGCGATGCCTGCGATTGCTAGAGCTGACCGAACAGGGGGAATAGATGTCGGAGCCCAAGCCTGGCGAGGTCACCGCATTGCTCGAGGCCTCGAACAACGGCGAGCAGCAGGCTCTGGACGAGCTAGCCCCGCTGATGCGGATAAGTAAAACAAGCGGGGTTCCGAGTGCCGGGGGGTGGCAAGACGCAGAAGACCATGGGCGATCTCGGCGTGGCGAGAGCTTGAGAGCCAGCCTCGTTACGATTGCGCTCCTAGCTCCGTTTGGGGGCCTTTCAGCCCAGACGCCGGAACAGCCATCGGCAGATCCGATCGCGATCGACGTCATGACGTTCAACATCCGGACGTCGCTGGGCCGCGACGGTGAAAACGTATGGCCGAACCGCAAAGAGCTGGTGGCGGAGACGATCGAGCGCTTCGACCCGGACATCGTGGGGCTACAAGAGGCGCTGTCAGAGCAGATCGATTTCCTCGAGACCGAGCTACCGCAGTACCGCTGGGTGGGGGTCGACCGCGGGCTGAATGGCGGTATCGGATTGAGCGAAGCCACGCCCATCTTCTACAGATACGAGGAGCTCGTCCCCATCGAGTCGGGCACGTTCTGGCTGTCGGACGACCTCGGTCCTCCGTCTCGCCGTCGTCGAGTCTCGCGGATCGTCACCTGGGCACGCTTCCATCATTTGGCGACCCGCCAACAGATCTACGCGTTCAACACCCACTTCACCCTACGTCGCGGTCAGCGGCAGGTCGAGTCGGCAGAGCGCATCAACGAGCGTGTCGCCGCACTACCACCCGGAAGCTCGGTGATCGTCATGGGGGACTTCAACGCCGTCGCCGAGTCGAGCAGGACGTGGGAGGTCGCGACGAGCCAGGGTCTGCGCGACGCGTGGCTGATCGCTGGAGAGCGGCGTGGTCCGCCCCTGACGTCGAACGGCTTCGGTCCCCCGCCCGAGGGAAGGGAAGGTCGGATCGATTGGGTGCTCGTGAGCGACCCGATCGAGGTGCTTGCCGTCGCCACGATCGTGCACAGCGCCGACGGTCGGTACCCATCGGACCACTATCCCGTGCTGGCAAAGCTCCTCGTTCCGCCGGGCTGAGCGGCCCGCTCGCCCCGCCATCTGGACGCGATCGCTCCCGCTGGCCGCTGGGGGAACGTCGTCTTGCGGTGCCGTTGGCCCTTAGAGGCCGTTTTCCCAACGGTTGGCTCCCCGCGCGCAAATTTCCATCATGGCCCGGAACAATACCGTTCCAATTTTGAGGCCGAAGATACGGGTGCAGTCGACTAGCTACTCACCTTGCAACCTCTAGTCAGTCCTGCTGAATATATTTGCCGGAGAAAGCAGACAGGAGAGTTACGCCTACTTGACAGAGGAGTCCAGATACAGGACTTGAGAATGGATATTAGGGGTAGAGAAGAACGGACGGCCTCCTTCGTGGCACGTGAGGCCGAGACAGACCGAATCTCCTTAACTTGATAGTGCCCGTCCTCCCGATGACAAAAACTTAAGCAAATCTTCAGTCAACAAGCCTTCGACGTCCCACTACAATCTTTCCCGTAAAACACGGAAGAGTTCAATCATCGTGCCGGCTCTGCCTTATTCAGGCTTGGCAATAATGAGGAGAATGATTTGGCTGAGGACCTGTTGGAGCTGCAAGAAGCTGTGGAACTGCTAAAGAAAAGGGGTCATGCGGTCGGTCAGTCATTCCATAACAATGAGGGAATACTGTACGTCGAAATTGACGGTAAGGAATTACCAGCGTTAGATGTAATCCGGCTTTCACAGAAACCGCCGCGTACACGAGAATAGGACTACAGCCCGCTGAGGCTCGAGAAATCACTCCTACCTTCCCACCAACGTCTTCTCCTCAACCTCCCGAAAGCACTTCGGGCGCTTCGCGGGCTCCGGGGGCAGGCCACGTCGAATTAATAGCAGGGTTCAGGTATTACAGTTCTCAACGTCCGGTCGAGTAGACCCGGGGAATTTCACCCCGAGTCCCTCACAGAACCGTGCTTGAACCTCTCGATTCACACGGCTCTTGCCAGCCGTTCGCCGACCACCTCACGGTGGGGGGCCGACACCCGATGAATCCGGCTCCTCCCGCTTGCGCGGTTGGCCAGTTCCAAAGAGCGAGCTGGCTCATCCCCTTCGCTCCCCTCCCATTACAAGAGGTTCATCACTACTACAGGATGATCCGCCCCTGAACTCCGCATCCGTACTCTCGCCCTCGTGGTTCTGGCCACTTGTGGCTTCTCCGTTAGCATCGAAGTTCAGGTTCCCACGTTCCGCTCAACCGCCTCTTGGTAAGCTCAGGCCACCTCTCATGCCGGAGGCCACTCCGCCCGTAAACAGGTTCCGTCGGAGCTCGTCCCGCAGTATCTTCTCCCTGCGGTTTTGGCCATCGTCTTTAAATTTTCGACACTTCAACAGTGGTTCCCTTTCGGTCCTCTTCTTACCAGTCACCTGACCCAGTCATCGCCGGGCCTTTTCGGGCCTTTTCCTTCTGCGCTCACGACCATGGCTTTTGACCACAGCCGCCAGAGGTGGTTTGAAACCGACGCCTGTACGCCGGCTCCGAGGGGCCCTCCCTCATCAGTTGAGTAGTTACGCACTCGATGACCTTGCGGCCCCCGAGCACTCGTGGCACACAGAAGATGATTTATCAGGACTTGACGATCACTGAACCTCAGCGGCCGACTGCTCACTCAACCTTTGTGCGTAGTTGAGATGTCTGCGAACATAGCCTGTATTAACGGGAGAATCAGACATGAGTATTGATCCTGTTCCCAAGATGTCCCCTCTGTGCCAATCCTTAACGAGAGACGGTCACACAGTGCAGATTGAAATCTTTCAAGGTGATTCCGGTAAGTGGATTCTCGAAGTCGTCGATCAGGTGGGCAATTCTACGGTCTGGGACGATCAGTTCGACACCGATCAACAGGCGTTGGATGAATTGCACAGGACGGTCGTGGAGGAAGGCATCGAATCTCTCATTGGTCTACCTTCGGATCGCGTACATTAGGCTCTGGAGCGAGGTAAATCCACACAACCCGATTCTCACGGTCCGCGAAGATGATTTATCAGGACTTGACCTTGAAAATCAGGGGATCGGCACCCGTTGCCTCAGTGCTTCAATCCAGTTTAGGACCACGGTGATGGTGTCGCTTCCGGATTGCGCCGGAATCGAGAACAAAAATCGCTGACCATCGTCCGAAGCTTCATAGGGATGCCTCCCGGTGGCGGACGGCACAGAGAATAGTGCCTCTCCCTGGCCGAGGGAAAATGATGGCGCGTAAACAACCGATACGGCTGTCAACATACCGTCATCTGCAATGTAGAACAGTTCGTCACCATCGTCTCGCCAGACGGGCGCGGAGCCACCCGTTCCGGAAACTGGAATGGGAAAACTGGAGGTCGGAAACGCGTTGACGTACACCTCGGCCCGTCCCGATTGGTCGGAGGTGTATGCAACCCAATTTCCGTCGGGCGAGAAAACGCCCTGACTTTCCTGAAACTGCGAACTAATGTAGGGAGTGGGCTCACCGTTTTGCTGCCCATCCGCCATCGGGACGCTCCAGATGTCGCCGCCGTCCAGATACAGCACCCAGCGGCCATCACGCGACCAGTCCATCGGCCAACCGCCATTCGCTACCAGATCCACCAGAATCTCGTCCGCGCCCGGTGCTGCAGTCACATAAAGGTCGAATGCCCCCCGGCGATTGGAAGCAAACACAATCTGTTCCCCGCCTGGAGACCACACGGGGACCAGATCCCCATCGGTACCGAAGGTCCATGGCTGGGCGACTCCGCGCGAGATGTCGAGCTCCCACACATCGTTCGTCACGGCCGTGCCGACTAGTGATGTTCGATGCATCGCAACACGCGTTCCGTCGCGGGACAGGCGAAATCCATTGTAAATGCCCGGGGGGCCAACAGTGTCCAGCACAACACCGCTCCGGTCTAACCAGGCAAGCTGGTCGTCTCCGGACACCTGATATGCGAGGATGCCGTTGTCAGACGCAGAAAATAACACTGGAATCGTGCCACTGAGGTTTCGGACTTGGTCAGCTACGTCCAAAACAGGCCCCGTCAATTCGAGTCTATCGGGATCGAACCTTTGCGCCACCAGCGTCGTACCGCGCCGAAACAAGAGATAGCCGCTTTCGGAAGACACGTTGGACGGGACGTACGTTGCCGTGGTGAGGTCAGGAAGAAGTTCGATGGTTTCGCCGCCGTCGACCGAACCCACGCGGAGCCCCCCGCTGGCGGTGGCCTCACGGTAGGTGAAAAGGAAATGCCGACCGTCCGGCAAGAACCATGGATCGCGGGGAGCCCTTCCGAGACCGGATAACCTCAATGGCTCGGGAGGCGTCTGGCCGGCTTCGTCCACCTGGTAGATTGCTCCAGGGCCGCTAAAAACGATCACGCCATCGTCGTTCCACGTTGCACCGTTATTAGCACTCAGGTCACGGATGTTGGCCACGAATGAAGTCGGGCCACCCGAGACAGGGGCTGTCCTTATCGCGCCATCCGCCAAAAAGCCGATCCTCGTGCTGTCCGGCTTCCAGAACGGTTCGCTGGCTCCTTCCGTGCCGGGCAGTGGACGCGCTTCGGGTGAGTCGAGCGCCTGCACCCAGAGCCGACGGTTCCCACCGGATATAGCAAGCCCACCGGATATAGCAAGATAGCGGCCGTCAGGAGACAGCTTGAACCGGACTGCGCCTGAGAAAACATCCGGAACGGGCACGGTGAAGCGCACCATCCGTTGATCACTCGGATCTTGACGGAAGTACACCAAAGCTAGAGCTGCCAAGGCGATCAGAAGTATTACAGCAATGGACCACGCAATGCGCGAAGAGCCGCTTCTCACCGACACGGAATCTGATTGAAGGGCAGTCGTTTCGCCTTCCTCGATCGTTAGCCGAATATCGCCGACCGCCTGCCATCGCCTGCGCGGGTCTTTGCGCAAACATTTTGCAATGATCGACCGAACGCCGGCAGGCGCGCGTTCCAACGCCGGAGTCCCAGCGATCACGGATGCGAGGATCTCCGGTGGGGCGTTACCCGGGAACAGCTTCTCGCCGGTCGCCATTTCATACAGCACGGCCCCGAAGGCCCACACGTCGGAGCGATGATCGACGGGCTTGCCGGTGGCTTGTTCAGGAGACATGTAGGCGGCCGTTCCCAAAAGCACGCCCGCCTCGGTGGCCGCCATACTGAGGGTGGGAGAGTTCGACAGACTGGCATTCCCTTCGTCACCCGCGAACGCTTTCGCTAACCCGAAATCCAGCACTTTTACTTTTCCCTCAGGCGTTACCTTGATGTTCGCGGGTTTGAGATCCCGATGGATAACGCCCTTTTCGTGGGCGGCTTCGAGAGCCTCTGTGATCTGGAGCGCCAGCTTCAGGGTTTCTTCGACGGGGATCGCACCGCGCTTGATGTGATCGGCAAGCGTGTCGCCTTCGACAAGTTCCAAGACGAGGAAGTGCGTCCCGTTGTCTTCTTCAAACCCGTGAATGGCTGCAATGTTCGGATGGTTGAGTGATGCCAGCGGCTTCGCTTCGCGTTCAAAACGTGCGAGCCGGTCGGCATCCTTCGCAAACTCTTCAGGCAGGGTCTTAATAGCGACTTCACGCCCGAGCTTCGTATCCCGCGCACGCCACACTTCGCCCATTCCACCCTTACCCAAGAGCGTTGAGATCTCGTAGTGACCGAGTTTGGTGCCAAGTTCCATGTTTAAAGTGTGTCGCCGAAAATGCCGTCAAAAACTCGGTAAAGGATACTAAGGCAGGAAGTTAGGCGCTATCAAATTCTCAAGTCCTGAGAAACGAGGTGGTCTCAACAGATCGATGCAACACTGTACCTAAAAGGAGGAGGTGGAGTGTATGCGTAAGAAACGACGGAAGAAACAGAGTAAAGACCGGGTGCGGCGAGGCTACACACTCGCCGATATAGACGAGGTGTGGATTCGCTGGCAGCGGGGAGAGAGTCTGAAAGCGATCGGACGTGTGTTCGGAAAGGAGGGCTCTTCGGTTTATGGTCAGATCGCACCGTATGGTGGAATCTGTCCCAGGACACGATGCCGCTCTAAGCGGGCGCTGACCCTCGCCGAGCGTGAAGAGATTTCCCGAGGCATTGCCGCCAAGGGATCGATCCGTTCAATTGCCGCCTCGCTGTCGCGTGCACCCTCCACAGTCAGTCGGGAGATCGGTCGCAATGGGGGCTATGATAACTATCGAGCGTTGGAGGCGGATGAACGCGCATGGGAACGGGCTCACCGCCCGAAGAGATGTCGACTGATCCGCTATCCCAGCTTACGCGGGATCGTCGAAGAGAAGCTCCGGGAGGATTGGGCACCGCGACAGATTGCGGGTTGGCTGAAACGCGAATATCCAGACGACGAGTCACTTTACGTGTCACACGAAACGATCTATCGCAGCCTTTTCATCCAGGCCCGCGGGGCTCTGAAGAAAGAACTGACACAGCATCTACGGACCAAACGCACGATTCGCCGGTCCCGGCATGCCAGTCGCAAAGGCCGGGGTGGCGGGCAGATCCCGGATCTGATATCGATCCGTGAGCGCCCGGCTTCGGTTGAAAATCGCGCGGTCCCCGGACACTGGGAAGGGGATCTCATAGCGGGTTCGAACAACACCTACATTGCGACATTGGTCGAACGTTTCTCCCGGTACGTGATGCGGGTGAAGGTTCCGAATAAGGAAACCGAAACCGTCATCAACGCGCTGATCGAACACGCAGACAAACTCCCGACCGAACTCTATAAAACACTGACCTGGGATCGCGGATTGGAAATGGCCAATCACAAACGGTTCACTCTGGCCACCGACATTGCCGTTTACTTTTGCGATCCGAGGAGTCCCTGGCAACGGGGTTCGAACGAAAACACGAACGGTTTGCTCCGACAGTATTTCCCTAAAGGTACGGACTTGTCGGTTCACTCACAGGAGCATTTGGATATGATCGCAAGGAAGCTCAACGGGCGACCTCGTGAGACGCTGGACTTCGCTAATCCGGCAGAGACATTAAACGCAGGTGTTGCTTCGACCGGTTGATCTGAATGACATTGTCGGACGTTGAGAATTGGCGAGCTTCGAGTGTCGCCGTAAACAATTGAAAAAGAATGAGATAAGGTCCATTGGAGGCCAATCGAGGGACGGTAAGCGAAAGTAGGGCGGCGATGAGTTACACGTCGAAGGTGTTGCCTTCTCTGTGATTCCCTCTGAAAAACCGGTTGTAGCCCTCTCTGCCAACCATGCCGACGATGTACGCGGCAATGACAGCCGAGATCAAGAGTTCGGTGATTTCCATGTGCGGATTCTATGGAGGGGCCGGAACGGAGCCAAGTTGACAATACCATTAGCCGGATAGCTGGGGGCGGATCGTGCCAAAACATCTAACGCTCGAGTGCTCTGCCCCTGTCCTGGCACTCGCCAGTCAGGGGCAAAGAACCCTACTGAACCTCAAAAGCCTCCGGGACGTGAAAGGTCAGAACCGCGTTCAGAGTCTTATCGGTGACGATGACATTCTGATGCTCTATATCAAGCGCCACCCCCCGCCCGTCCTTCAGCACCCCATTGGGACCGCCGATGGTAAAACGGGGAGGCACTTCACCGTCGTCATAGACACTCCAGACACCCACGTAATCGAGGGCGTCGTGTCGGTCTCCACCGCTGATCTTGACGAAGATCATTCCGTTCTCTGAATTGATTGCCATCAGGCCGGTGCCCCTCCTGCCCACATCCTGAGGCACGGAAATCACTCCGCGCGGTTGGGCTCTTCCTGAGGCCGTTCGGTCATAAATATGCAGTTGCGGGCCTCCTGAGACAACCAGTAGATTACGGACCGGATCGACGGCCACCCGACCGGGCGTCTTGTCCAACTCCAGGATGCGCATGGGTGCGACATCCCCATTCGCCTCCCTCGGAAAGACCAGTATCCGGTTGTCACCGTGTCGTCCTGGAACGTAAATCTCGTCGTGGACCGGGTCCACCGCTACCGCATGTGTGTTTTTCAACTGCGTGCTGGGTCCCATTATTGTTCGAATCGGCGCCACGTCTCCGTCTGCATCGCCACTGAAGGTAAGGATGGCGAATGCAAAGAACTGAGGCACGATGATCTCGTCATGAATCGGGTCGTAGGCCATATCATGCATGGTCCGGGTAAAGAGCGTGTTCTGACCCGCGATTTCCCGTGTGGGCTGTGCTTCACCGTTCGCCAACCTGGCGAATGCCGCAACTTGCGGATGGCCCACTCAGTTGGCGACGAGAAGCTGGTCCCGTTTGGAATCGTAGGCCACCGTGTGGGCATTGCTCAGCATGGGCGACGGAGTGTCGGCCGGCCCGCTTCTGATCACCCTTTTCGGGGTTGCATTTCCTTCTGCGTCCAATTCGAAGACCGTCGCCGAATGACTTCCGAAGTTGGCCACCCAGAGCTCGTCATTCTCCAGGTCAATGGCGATGCCGGTTGGATTCCGGATCATGGTCAGAGGGCCGCTGATCACCCGTAGAGGAGCCACATCCCCGTTGGCATCCGCGCTGAAGACAATGACTGAGTGCCCGGTGTCATTGGCAACAAAGATCTCCCCGCGATCGGGATGCACTGCCAGAGCGGTCGGCCAGTTCATCTGAGTCCTTGGGCCCTCAATGACACGCAATGGTGCGGTGTCTCCTTGAGCGTCCTTAGGGTAGACCGTGATTGAGGGAGGTTTAATCTTTCCTGATCCTGCGAAAGCACGGGCACGTCCGACCGGAAAATCGGATCGGTTGTGCCGGTCGTCGCCACCCCCGCCTTCTGACAGGGGCGGCCTTTCGTTGTAAGTGCCCCAGTTGGACACGAAGATTTCATCCCGCCGGGTGTCCAGGGCAATTCCATGAGGATCCGCCAACTGAGTGCTGCTGCCCTGAAGGATTCGGATAGGGCTATCCTCATCTTTGGCCTCTTTCTCGAACACCACCACAGCGTGATCGTCTTGAATCGTGAGAAACAGCTCCTGCTCTTCTTCGTCGACCACCACTGCGAAGGTCGTGTGGGGAGTCCTCAACTTGCGCTTGGGCGCAACGTTCCCCTCGGCGTCCCGGCCAAAGACCGGCATCCAGTTCATGGTGTCGTTATTGATTCCGTAAATGTCGCCGCTGGCGGGATCAACATAGACGCCGCAGGCATACTCAAGAAAAGTCTCCTCTCCCCCGATGATCCTCTTGGGTTCCGTCAATGTTGCCTGCGGAGGAGTATTGGAGAGGCGGTCATAGACAACCAGATTGGAAACATTCTCCTCCGCGATGACGACTTCGTTACGGATCGGATCGACCGCAATACCCGCAAAACCGAAGTAGCGGTCCCTGACTATGGAGATGGGCTCCCTGTTCGCCACCGCTTCCCTGACTTCTTCGCTGGGGCGGGGTGGAGCCAGTGTTGTGCGGTCTCCCTGAGACTGCGGAGCAGTCGGGCCGGATAACACCAGGCCGGTCGAAACCAGAAGGGCCGGAAGGAAGAGCAGTAACTTCTTCGGGCGGCGGCAGAATGAAGAGATCCAGCGAGCGGTCATGATTGTTTGCCTCCTGTCTTGCGGTAGTCGTGCCGACTATTCCTCTAAGAGTATAGTAGGGGCATCAAGAGCGGGGCTCAAGCGGAATCGAACAGCGTGCAGGCTGGAACTAATTTGCCTATCCCGGCCGAATCCTGAATCTGTCGATAGCGGTCAATCAGAATGATGCTGACGGCGAACACGGGGCGGATCAACCGGGACCAGGAATTATTGCGGGACCGTAGAGCCGCCAGTCGGTCTGACTATCCGGGCGCTGGATCGTGGGAACACATGGCCTCGGCGGCTTCGGTCTCGGGCGCGACAGGAACGATCTGCGAACGCCATTTCGCCACCGGCGCTGCACAGGGATGCGGGCGATGGTACTCTCTGTAATTCTTGTTCGTTCTTCATGAAGTGTGGGTATACTGGCCGCAACAAGAGAGCATTCACAACTGAAAGTCACGTTCTGAAGCGGTTCTCCGGCAGGGAGGCCCACCTCATTTTGTCTTGGAGGGCACACGTGGCGTGGCGCCTGGGCAATGGATTGGAACCGGGTCACAACTGGACAACTTTCGATCTATCGATCGCATGCAAAACTGAGGAGGAAATATGGCAGCTACATGGAATTGCTTCTTGAAGTACCTACGACCTTTGAAATTCAGCATCTACACACTGATTCTGCTCCTGACGGTGACAACGGGAACGGCTTCGGCCCAGCTGACATCGGGCACGATCACGGGGACCGTTACCGACGAATCGCAGGCCCTCATTCCCGGTGTCGACGTAACCGTCACAAACCCGGCCACCGGGCTGACGCGCGATCTCGTCACGAATGAGGTCGGACGTTACGAAGCCCCGAATCTGCCCATCGGCACCTATGAAGTGACGGCCGCGCTGCCCGGTTTCGGCACAGCGATCCGACAGGGTGTCGCATTGACCGTCGGGCGGACGGCCGTCATCGACATTGTCCTGCAAGTGGGCCAGGTGGCCCAGACCATCGAGGTCCAGGCCGACGCGCTCATGGTCGAAACGACACAGGCAACCGTCGCACACCTGATCGACCAGCTGGAAGTCGAAAACCTTCCGCTCGTTAACCGCGACCTGACCCAACTCGCTTTTTTGCAACCCGGCATCCTGAAGGTTGGCAGCTCGGGCGACCAGGGCGTGTTCAGCGGGATGGGTGACAAGTTCAGCGTGGCCGGCGCTCGCGGCACGCAAAACCTGTTCCTGCTCGACGGCGTGTCCAATCAGGACTTGTCCGGCAATGCCCAAGGCGTTTCCGGTGCCCTCATGGGCGCCGAGACGGTGCAGGAGCTCCAAATCATCACGAACAACTACTCGGCGGAATACCGCAGCGCCGCGGGCGGCATTGTCAGTGCCGTCACCAAATCCGGCACGAACGAGTGGCACGGCTCGCTTTTCGAGTTTTTCCGCAACGAGGCCCTGAATTCCGAAAACTACTTCGACAAGGAATTCGGGAATCCAAAGCCGAGATTCAGACAGAACCAGTTCGGTGGCTCCGTCGGCGGGCCAATCATAGCGAACAAGTTGTTTTTCTTCGGCAGCTATGAGGGATACCGGCAGGAAAAAGGCGAAACCGACACCGTGAACGTCCCGAGCCTGAACGCGCGCGCGGGGAGGTTGGCCGATGGTACGGTGGTTGACATTAACCCTACGGTGCTGCCCTACCTGAATCTCTACCCGGTACCCGGGCAGGGAAACCAGATTGTCGAAGACCTCGGCGACCGGACGCTGATTGCCGGCACGCGGCTCGAGCCCGCGAACAACAACTTCTTTCTCACTAAGCTTGACTACGAGGTCAATGCCGATAACAGGATCTCGGGAACCTACAACTTCGACAAGGGAGATCGATCGCCCCTTGGCCTTCTTGCGGACACGAACGCGCAGGGAATAACCAGTCGAAAGCACCTGCTCGGAACCAAGTGGACGAGTGTCCTCTCCAGTAACTCGGTCAACGAATTCAACTTCAGCTACGCCGATAGTGAGCCCGGGGGCGCCATCCCACTGAGCGACCGCGATTTCGAAGCAGAGGGACTGATTTTCCGCGAGAACCGGACGAAGATGGGCCAGATTGCGATCTCCGGCGGCTTCAGCAGCATTGGCTACCGCGTGGATCCATCATATTACCGGCAGCGGACCTACACTCTAAAGGACGGCTTTTCCCTGATCCGGGGTGACCATTCGTTTCGGGTGGGGGGCGAGTGGACGTATTTCAACTACAACATGGAGTCGTGCAGTCGTGGCTGCAACGGCATCTTTAGCTTCAGGAGCATGGAGCATTTCCTGGAGGGCATTCCGCGGCGATTCGAGGTGATGCTCCCGGGTGGGGACAACAAGCTCCGCGATATGGGCCAGCACCTCCTGGGGCTTTACTTCCAGGATAACTGGCGGGCCACGGACACGCTCACGTTTAATTTAGGCGTGCGTTACGAAACGGCCAGCGTCCCCACCGAAGTGGATAACAAATTCTCCAATCTGGAGAATTTCTTCGCCGACGAGGTCACCTTGGGCGTTCTCTATGACAATCCAACAAAGAAAGCTTTCAGTCCGCGTGTCGGTATCGTGTGGGCGCCGAATCAGAACACCTCGATCCGTACCGGCTTCGGTATATTCTACGAGCACCCCATGCTGTACAACATCCGGACAGCGCTGCAGGAGCTGCCGCCTTTTACGCAGGTGGGCCGCATCGATGACCGCCGTATCCGAAGGGCCATCGGTGAGGAGATCGACTTCCCCAATGCCTTCTCTACACAGATCGACCAGGCGAGCGCCCGGACGAACATTCGCACTTTCCAGAAGGAACTGGACCTGACGTATATTTACCGCTGGAACCTCACCATACAGAGACAGTTTGCGAACGATTTTATGGCATCGGCGGAATATACAGGATCGCGCGGCCTGCATCTCTGGAACCAGTCGTCCGCAAACCTCAACCGATGGGAGGGTTGGCCGGAACAGCCGCCGCCAGGCACGGACAAGTTCTTCCCCGAGGGCAGCGATTCAATTAATCCGAACTTTGGAGAAATGCGGTTCCAAAGCACGGCCGGCAACGCCTACTACCACGGTGGAGCCTTTGCGCTCCAATACCGGCCGACTACGGGGCCTCAGTTCAGCGCGACTTTTAACTATTCGAAGGCCATTGACGACGGTTCCGGCGTCACCAGCGGTGGCGATGAACTGCAGCAGTCCCAGCGTGGCATGTATCTCTGGGATTTTGACAAAAAACGAGGCCTGTCATCCTTTGACATTCGGCGGTCGTTCACGATGAACGGCACGTACGCGCTTCCGTTTGGCGACCAGCTGACCGGTCCCGCGGGCGTCATCGGCCGAGGTTGGCAGCTCAATGGCGTGGCGACGGTGTCGGATGGGTATCCCGTGTCTGTGCGCGAATCCAGCGGTGATCAGGAAGATCGCATCGGCGATGATTCTGATTTGCGGCCGGACCTGATTCCCGGCGGGCACACGAATTCGACCGGCGATCCCAACCGTTGGGTCGATGTCTCGCAGTTCACACCGACGAGGCTCGGATACTTCGGCAATCTGGGGCGTAACACGGTGACCGGTCCGGGTCTGGTGAACGTGGATCTCTCGTTCTTCAAGAACACCGATCTCTCTGAGAGCACGAGCCTCCAGTTCCGGGTCGAGACGTTCAACCTGTTCAACCGCAACAACTTCGCAACCCCGGATGACATGAACGCCTTCAGAGACGGGGAGGTGAATCCAAACTTCGCCCGTATCACCCGAACGCAGACACCCGCGCGGTCGATTCAGCTGGGGTTGCGGTTCACCTTCTAGCAGCAGGGGTGGTGGCGCTCCAGAGCGCCATTACATCAAAGCGCAAGTGTGGCTGCCGTACGACCCAAATCGGTCCCGATTTGGGTCGTACAAGTCGCGAGCGAGCGGGCAGTCCCGCTAAGACACTCTTTCTCGAACAGACACTCTCCAATTAAACCGCCATATGGTAGGGCGCGGTACTGTCAAGTTAAGCTATTTGTTGGCGTTCCCGCCGCAATCTGCCACGTCTAAGTCATTGATTCTTGGTCTTGGCTCCAGCAGAATCTGTCCCTAAAATGGACGGGTTCTCCTTAACTTGACAGTACCTCCCGCTCCAGAGTTCCAAGCAGGTCCGACATGGGACTGCTTGATTGGAAGGTGAAATCGCGTCTATGTCCGTCCATCGTCGACAAAGAGCGTGCAATGAACCCGGCTGAAGATATAGCATTGAATGGACGAGTCTAGAAGAACGTCTCACACGCTACTAACGAAGATAGCCACGGAGTTTAAAATGATTCCTTGCAAGCCCCGGTCATCGATTTTCGCTCGGAAAACGGCAGTGCTCACTATCTTTGCATTCTTGGCGACGATAGGAATTTTCACCGCTGGCGGGAGCCCGCAGCGATTGGAGCGAACACAAACTTTTGGAACAGACCGCCTCCTATCCTTGGAGACTCTGCCGCAAGCGAATGGGGCGTTCTACCCTTCGGTTCCGGTCGGCGCATCCATAAACCTGTCGGCGGCGTTCGAGCAATCGGCGGTGCCAGCAGGCGAGGAGACGGCTTCCCGGGATCCGCTCCGGGTGATCCGCGATCCTTACCCCAGCTTCAGCTCGGTGGTGGTCGACATGGAGCGCGGTGAAGTGGTGGCGGGCGACGAGAACCTGTTCCAAGTCCTGGTGTACGACCGGCTTTCGAACACTCCGCCCCAGGCGACGCTGACCGAACCTCGTCGAGTGATTGCGGGTGATCAGACGGGACTCGAATTTGTTTGCGGCATGCACATGGATCAGTCCACGGGAGATATTTACGTCATTAACGCCGATACTGCGGCGCAGATGCAAGTGTTTACCCGCTCACAGGAGGGCAATGTGCCGCCCTCGCGAGTGCTGAACACCGGCCACCGGATCAGAGGACGCGGCATCGCCGTCGATTCGGACAACAGAGAACTCTTCCTTGCCAGCCAGCACAACGCCGCGCTTGCGGTTTTCCGCCTCGATGCCGAGGAGAACGAACTGCCGATCCGCCTGCTCCAGGGCGACCGAACGCGACTGGCCAACCCTCATGGGATTGCTTTCGACAGCCAGAATGGCCTGGTCTACGTCAGCAACCATGGACAGGTATCGAGTCGGCCGGTGCGGGAGGCGGTGGAAGACCGGGACGACGTGCAGCCCAACGTCCCCCTGCCAAGAAGTATGGCGTTGCCGGGATCAGGCCGGTTCCTGCCGCCGTCGATCAACGTGTATCGCCGTACCGCCAGCGGCAACACACCGCCGCTGCGCGTGATCGAAGGACCCAGGACGCAGTTGAATTGGCCTGCGGGAGTTGCGATCGACGAGCGCCGAGGCGAGCTCTATGTCGCCAACGACACCGGTAATTCGGTGCTGGTGTTCCGCGCGGATGCATCGGGCGACGTGGCGCCTATCCGCGTGATCGAGGGACCCAACACTAAATTGGATGCCCCCGGGGGCGTGTTCCTGGATACCCGGAACAACGAACTTTGGGTCTCCAACTACGGGAATCACTCGCTGACCGTTTTCGCTCTCACAGCGGACGGCGACACCGCACCGCTCCGGCTGATCAGAAGCGGACCGGCCGACAGCCCGGCGCTGATGATCGGCAATCCGGGCGCTGTGGCCTATGACACAAAACGGGAAGAGATTCTGGTACCCAACTGAGTGGCCCATCCGCAGATTGCGGTATTCGCCAGGCTGGCGGAGGGCACAGATGGAATGACTCGAAGGATTGAGGGACAGCAGACTTTGCTGACCCGGACCATGCACGCGATCCACTACAACGAAGTTCGTGACGAGATCGTGGCGCCAAATCAGTTTGCGCAGGCCATCCTGACCTTCCGCGCCTCGGCCGTTGGGGAGGAACCGCCGATCCGTGTCATACAGGGCGATCGCACCCAGCTGGAAGGGTCGTCGGGCGTCGTAATCGACACCAAACACAACGAGATTATTACGGAGCGCAAAGTCTTCCCGATTGACGCGGACGGCAACGTCCCGCCGAGCCGAACGCTCGAGTACTCGGTCAGTGCCGTCGACATGGACAACGATCTTTACATCGGCACGCGCGGACGTGACGGCGGAACCCAGCTCATGATCTTTGACCGCAACTCTGACAGTGCCGAACCGCTGCGGGTCATCAGCGGACCGAGAACGATGTTGGTCAATCCGAGGAGGATTCGAGTCCACAATGGCTGGATCCTGGTCGCGCACGACGGGATCCAGACTGACAATCCAAACAACCTGTCTTTTGTCGGGATCTGGAGCGTCAACGACGAAGGCAACGTCCCGCCCCGCTGGACTTATGGTGGACCCAACGAGATGCTCGATAAGCCCCGCGGTGTCGATGTCGACCCGAAGCATCAAACAATCATCGTGACTGACAAGACGTTGAACGCTGTGTTGACGTACTATGCGCCGGAGATTTTCGGAGAACCCGGAACCGGGAGCCGGCGGGTTGAAGAGCCGGCGGATTGATCAGAGCACGCCGACCGCGAGTCGGCATTGGTGCCCGTGGAGGTTCTCTGGCGGGCTTGAGCGATTGCCAGCAATATGAAGTGTCCGGTCCTCGAGGATCCCCCGACTGGATCAGGAGGCCGTCGAAATGGTTCGCTCGTACACCTCCACGTAACGCGTGACGATCTTCACGCGACAGAATTTCACAATGCGCGTGCCCGCGGCCCGCCCCATGCCCAAGCGCAGTTCCCTGTCGCCCAACAGAGGATCCACAGCTGCCTGTATTATTTAACGTCAGTTTTGTATCGGAGATGGTCCGGCACCGACAGTGACAAAAAATGATGCCGGGGCATGTCGGATAGAATGGTTTGAAGTGAGGCGCAGGCGCGGCCGGGAACGAGAAGACCTATGGGTTTTCAATCCATGGATTGGAGGCTGAATCGGGGAGACGCAGTGATGGTGGGGGGTGGTTGTAGCGGAAAATCACTGTCGATCGCCCGAGTGGGGTGGGTTGGATATAGCGAAAGGGCACTTGAGCACGCGTGTTTTTGGCGTCTGGACACACTTCGGCGATGCAGTCTGGACGACCGCGTTGGGCTGGAATTGTTGAGTGTCGATGGCTACGCACTATCCTGAATTGGAACCTCCTTTGATTCGAGAGCGGCGAGCTGTGCCGCGGTTAATCGCTCGACCAGACGCATCGGTCCCCGGCAGATCGGACACGGTGCCGGTGGGGTAGCACCCGCCTCGGACTCCGGCTCGGTGATGGACTCCTGACCTAAGAGGTGCCGACAGAGTTCCAGCATCGTCTTGCGTTTCCGATTTGCCATCCATCCGTAGTACCGGATGCGGGGAAAGCCTTTCGGTAAGACATGCAGGAGGAATCGACGGAGGAACTCTTCGGGTTGGAGTGTCATTGTTCGTGGACGGCCATTGTGGCGATAGTCCTTCCAGCGGAATGTAACGCCGGATTGGTTGACATCGAGGATGCGATGATTCGAGATGGCCACCCGATGGGTATAGCGGGCCAGGTACTGAAGGACGTGTTGGGGTCCGCCGAATGGTTCTTTGGCGTACACCACCCAGTTCCGATCCTTCAGATCGTCGAGGAACCGCTCGAAGGTGGATTCGGTGGCCAGTTCCAGACACTCCCCATGGAAAACGAGCGTCTTGTTTCCGAAGGCTTCGGCTAAACCGTCGAGAAACTTTTCTCTGAAAACGTAGCTGAGCTTCTGGACCGGGAGGAAGAAGTCGGTCCGGGAGGAGTGGATCCACCGGTCGTGATCCGGGGACAGTCCGCCACCGGGAACCACACAGTGGATATGGGGATGGCGTTGCAGGGTTTGTCCCCAGGTATGCAGGATGCTGAGGAATCCGATCTCGCCGCCCAGATACCTGGGGTTTCGGGCCACTTCGATCAGCGCCGCCGCACTGGTTCGGAACAGAAGCGCATAGAGCACCTTCTTGTTCTGCCAGATCAATGGGATCAACTGATGGGGCAGGCTGAAGACCAGATGGAAGTATCCGATCGGTAGCAGTTCCTGTTGCCGTTTCTCGACCCAGGTGTTCCGCGCATTGGTCTGGCACTTCGGGCAGTGGCGGTTCCGGCACGAGTGGTAGACCAGCGTTTGGTGGCCACAGTGGTCGCATCGTTTCCGGTTCCCGCCCAGTGCGGCGGTCCGGCAATGGGTAATCGCGTTGAGGACCTTGACCTGGGGCCAGGCCAGCGCTTTCAAATACCGTTGTCGGAATCGGTCTCCGACGATGCGAATCACGTCAGCCACCTCAAAGGGTGGCCGGCTCACTTCTTTGGATCCTTAACCACAGGTGAAAGCTTCAACTGATCCAGAGGATTGCGCGCGGTTCGAAGATGGCGCCGGGACAGTTGCAGGTAGAGCGTGGTATCGCTGAGCCGACTGTGTCCCATCAAGAGCTGGATCGTGCGCAAGTCGGTCCCGGACTCTAGCAGGTGGGTCGCGAAGCTGTGCCGTAGCGTGTGCGGACCGATCCTCTGGGTCAGACCCGCACGCTGGGCGGCCCCATGAACGGCATGCCAGACCACCTTGTCCGAGATCGGAGCATCCGTGCCCCGGTGTCCTGCACTGCTGTGAAACAGATAGACCTCGGGCTTTTTCAATAACCAGTACCCCCGTAACGCTTCAAGCAGATTGCGACTCAACGGGACATCCCGGTCCCGACGCCCTTTCCCGTCGCGGATATGCACCAGCATCCGTTCACTGTCGATGTCGGCCACCTTCAACACGGCGGCTTCGGCCCGTCGCATCCCGGTCCCGTAGAGCACCATCAGGATGGCCCGGTGCATCGGACTCAATGCGGCTTGGATCAACCGGCGGACTTCAGACGGACCCAGGATCGTGGGTAGTTTCCGCGCACTCTTGGGCATGGGCAGATCATCCAGTTCCAGATCCGCACGTCGCAGCAGCACCTTCTTGTAAAGGAATCGTATCGCCGAGGTCCGCATCCCGACCGTACTCGCCGCCAGCTTCTTTTCGGTCAGTAAGTACAGCTGAAAACGCCGTACCTCCTCGGCTCCCATCAAGGCCGGAGACTTGCCGAAGTAATTCGCGAATTGTTCGACTGCCAGAATGTAGCCACGACTCGTGGCCGGGGAATAGTTCCGTCGCTGGAGTTCCTCCAGCATCCGTTCTCGTAGTTGGGTCATAAGACACCTCCTTATGACCGCTACTTTATGGGACAGACTCTATCTGCTGTACGCCGACTCCGAGCGCCTGCGGCTTAGTTCTAACCCCCTAACCGGAATAGTGGCTCTTGCTCAAGGACCCAGTCGCCTTTTGGGGAACCTGAAATGATCCGGGCAACGGTTACTCCCGAAAAACGCCGTTTCGTTTACCGATCCGATCTCAACAGCCCAGAATTCGGCTTCTGTCAACCAGCCCTAGCTTTAGAACGAGTGGGTTGGAAGCAATAATTGGAAGCATCCAGATCAAACGCGCCATGCCGAAAGATCTCAACGTCCGAGAAGATGATTTGTCAGGATTTGAGAATGGATATCAAGGCTGTTGAGGCTAGAAACTTGTCTACGGGACCGGCACCCGCTCCTTCAGTTCTTCAAACGAGTTCAGGACGATGTTGATTTGAGGGCGGGCGGTCTCGGTTTGTTCAGTGGGAATGGTAATCAGGAATCGCTGGCCGTCTGGCATGACGTCGTACTGTCGACCAAGCATGATAATCGAAATCGGAAGAACTTGGGGATTACTGAATTCGAACGCTGGCGTCGTACGGACAGCAACCGCAACTAGCTCAGAACCCCTCCGATAGAATAACTCCGTTCCATCCCTAGACCAGATTGGATCGTCGGCTCCGCCGCGTGAAATCTGATGGATTCCTCCAGCCAGCGGAAATGGCTGGACAAATATCTCCTCACCAGCCCCTTGGTTTCCGCCTCTTGCAGATTCGTAGGCCACCCACTGCCCTGCTGGTGAAAACGCGGCAACGTCTGATCCCTCTTCAGCTATAAGGACCTCGGTCGTGTCGTCGTCCAGATGCAATATCTCGATATGATTTAGGGTACTGAGCGCAAGATCCTGACCATCGGGGGTCCATGAGGTCGGGATGCCATTTACTTCTGCTGTCGTTAAGCGTTTCGGTGCACAGATCGTGAAACTGGATTGGAACGGCGTGGTCCTGGGGGTGCTGGGAGAATTCGGGCGAAGGCCTGGGCGAGTTTGGCGAAGCCCACTATCTGACCGTGGACAGCCAGCAGAGTATCTAAGCGGCCGACGTGGTCAACCGCCGGGTCCAAAAATTTCTTCGGCGCTGACTCCTAAGGTATCGGCGCGCCGTCCCCTCGCGTGACCCCGCTCCCCGGGCCGCGAAGATTAACAGCGTATCCGTTGTTGGCCGGGTGGCCTTTCACGACAAGCTCTTCGCCAGGGGTGAAGGTCTCGGGCGAGAAGCCCAGCCGGCGCATAGAGGCCACCCCGGACGCGCCGAAGGTGACCGTCCATATCGATCTCTGGCCGTCCTCCTCTCCGGCGATCTCCACGCGAAGGATAGGGTGCGGGTTCACGAAGTACCATTCGGTGACGGCGCCCCGCATCTCGACCACGCGCGTCTCGTCGAAGAGGTTGCGTTCGCTGTGGTGAGCCGCCCCGGGAAGGGTCAGCACAAACATCAACGCTGCTGCTGCGACTGCCGCATCGACTTTCATAGCTCTACCTCCTTGGAACCGGCGGCATACCGGTTCCGCCTATCTTTCGCGAACAACCGGTGGATCCTCCGGGTACTTCGAGGGGAAGACCGAGAGGATCTCCTGCGCGGCCTCGGAATTGCAATTCCAGGGCAGGGTCAGGGGATTATCGCTCCGCTCGGACTCGACAACGAACTCGATAGGCTCCACGAGGAAGACAGGATCTTCAGTTCTCACCTCGCGCCGCAGCCTGTCCCCATCTAGTGAGTAACGCTCCGTAACGCGTTTCTGCGTCGACGACGGTACGTTGAAATCGCTATCGAGCCCTGCCGGATCGAACGCAAACCGCGTCGTCTCGACGATGAGCTGATTTCTCTCATACCGCCCGGTCGAATATCCGGACGTAAAGAACTCGTTAACGCGCGGCTCCGGATGAGCGTGGCCTTCCAGCCAGACCGTACGCACGACGTCGTCCTTCTCATAGGTCAGAATCACGCGGTCCGCCAGTTGACGGATCTCGAAAAGGTACGGGTCGGTAAACAGGTGCGGGATGGGCGTGGGCCAACAATCATATTTCGGAGCTGCAACCTCGTCGAACGCGGCCCGGAAAGCCTTCGCTCGGGCCGTCAGCGCGGGGTGATCGGGCCCAACGGAAGTGCATTGGTTCGGCCCGACACACAGCCCACGGTTCCAGACCCCGTCCAGCCCGGAAATTGCAGAGGAGCGCTCCTGTGACAGTCCCGGCCCGGGAGCCCCCAGAAGTGTCAGCAGAAACAGACAGAGCGCAATAGCAAGTCGCTTGGGCATCGGGCACCTCTTGGATCCAATTTCCTCAGGCGAGGATGCCATAACCCTACCCGAACTTTCAAAGAATATAAAACTGCAGTACCTACTTCGCCTTGATCTCGGACGCGATCTTGACGCCTTTTTCCGGGATTCTCTGCCAGGGCGGCTTGGGTCCCCAGAAAATCACCGTCATCAGGTAGAGCAGCCATCGGGCCAGCCAGGACCGGGAGGGCACTGTCAAGTTAAGTGGCGCAATGCAGACGGATGCGATCGGTGTCGGCCCAACCGAAACGGATTCTGAATCACTCCATGAATGTGCAGGAATCGCTGGGCCTGCTCTGCTGATTTGAAGCGTCGTATCAGTCAGTCGTTTCCTCCCCCGCGTCGGCTGATGCGAGACCTCGGCTCGATTGTTTGCGTATCGGTTGGTGTCATGCGTCACAGTGGGCATGACTTCTCGATGCGCGACACGGTAACTTCCCAGCTTGTCGGTGCACTCACAGGAGTATCTGAACCAGGTTGCGCGCCAGATCAACGAACGGCCCCGCAAGACGCTGGACTTCGCTAATCCGGCAGAAACCTTAAACGCAGGTGTTGCATCGACCGGTTGATCCGAATCACATTGTTGGACACTGAGAATTAAATTGGTTCAATCAGGTCTGTTCAGTCGAGGTTTACTTGCAGTTGGGGTACTTAGCGGTCTCCAGGTCCATAAAGTCCACCATGCGTCTCTGCGGGTGACTTTCTGGTGAGTCCAGCCGGACGGGATTGCAGCAACGGGGTACAGCAGAGCAATCCGGGCTCGGTTGTTTCCGCTCCGGGTATCGAATTGTATCTAAGCTGAGGTGGCAGTCGTGGGAGCAGGCGCCATGACGTTATAGATCCAGGCAAGGATCAAGCCTCCTATGAAGCCATCCGCAAAACCGTATAGGGTTCCGATGATCACCTGCCCGAACGATGAGGTGGCAGCATAACCCGGGTACACCGACGCAAGCAGTTCGAGGAAGGCGCTGCCGTAATCGAGCCAGATCAAATTGGCTATGCCCACGAAGAGGATGGCCCCTCCCCAAGCGATTCCGAACGTAAACCCCAAAGCCTTGTTATCGAGTCTCATTGCTCCTCCTGATTAAATCAGCAACTTCACGTCACGAATTCCTTCTTTCGGATTTCCTACTCTCGAAATTACGGCACCCTCACCTGCGTTGCAACACTGTTCGTATCCTCTCACCGAACAAAGTGTGGAGCATGAGTCGCTGGAACGGCCGCAATACCTCCCATCGCGTCCGCCGTAACGCTTCACTAGAACCTGTGCGTGTAAACCAATTTCGTGGCGAGGCTGCGGTCGAGTGTTGTCAACCGGTCACCGGAATCCAACGAATTGTTCAGCCACACGAGGTATATGTCATTACCCGGCGTCAAAATCCATCGGAAGCGGAACTGCCAACCGAGAATGCGACTCACCGAATCGTACTGAATGTTGTTCGAGATCGACATGAAAGGGCTGAACTGTGCATTGATCACAGCACGGAGAGTCTTTGTGGAGAAACTTCCCTCGGTAAGCTCAACCCGGTTGAACGAGGCACTCAAAGCTGCAAACAGTCCGGGCCGTGGTCTCAGGTTCAAATCGGCGGACAACTCGCGACGGTGCCCGGAATAAAAGGTACCGAACGTGGCGTTGGCTCCGCCTGAAATTTTTCTTCGAGCAGCCGTACTGACGCTGAACCTATAGCGCGAGTAATTGTGTTCAGATCCGGCGGGAAGGATAATTCCACCGCCAATTCGGAAATCTCGCTGCAACTGTTCATATGTTCGGGAGACGATAACACTTACCCTTTCACCCGAATGAAAGCTGACATCCGCTAATGAGAAATAGTAGCTGCGTTCGACCCATTTGCCTTCGGTATCGTCAGTAAAGAAGTCCGCACGCAGCAGGCCCATGGTAACCTGGCGAACCCAAGGGTTGTTGCTGGGACGGGGACGGAACTGAATGCGGGGGGTCAGTTTCCGGTAGTCGTTTCCGTCCAAAAAACCGACCGCCGGGTCGGCATTCCGCTGGATCACGCGATAAAAGGTATTGAAGATCCAACGATCGTTGGGATAATCCACGCGTACCCCGTAAGCCGCGTTGTCGCCATCGTTCACCCCATTCGGTGTCTTCATGTAGTAGCCGACGAATCGCAGGTTCTGAGATCCCTGGAACCGCGACGTGGCGATCTGAATGTCTGCGCCTATGGTGTGGCGATCCGGAAGATTCGACTCTCGCGTCGCGCGCCGCGTGTATATCAGGCCCGCGTACGATTCGCTTAAGAAACGACGTTTCGATCGGAAAACAGTAAAGTCCTCACCCAACACCTCGCCTGCTCTGGCCGTACGGACCTGCAGGAAACCCAAATCAAAATTGTCGACGCTCCCGGTCAGCTTCCCACCGTAGTCGATTTTCTGGGGTTGTCCGCCTTCGGTGAGGCCGATGCGTCGTGAGAAGAACGCACTCAAGTTGCGCGACGGATCGCGCGAAAAATCGAAGTTGCCCGCACCTTCGAGAAAGAAATCGCGCTTCTCCGGAAAGAAGAGTCGAAAGCGAGTGAGGTTCACCTGGCGGTCGTCGACTTCGGTTTGCGCGAAATCCGTGTTGAGGGTGAAGTTCGCCTTGAGCTGCGGCGTCAGGTTGTAGAAGATGTCGAGACCGGCATCTCCCTGGGTGGTGGACCCAATATCGCGTCCCGGTGAATCGGTGTAGGTTCCGATCAGATAGGGTTTGATATCCAGACCGAGCCCCTGGGTCACGCCATTGATTCCTTCAATCCGGCCCGCTGCAGGCAGGCTTAAGAGACCCTGGTTGAGACCCCATCCACTCCATAAGCTCTCTTCGTTCTTGCGTCGCACCGTGCGTTGAAAGTTGGCGCCCCAGGCTTGGGCCTGAGGGTCGAAGTTCAACGTGCGGAAAGGAATCTCGATTTCAGCGGTCCAGCCTTGATCGTGACGCGTGACTTGAGCCATCCAGATCCCATCCCATGCCCGATTCTCTGTCATGCCGAAACCGCCGCCGCCCTGGGCCGGTACCAGTTGCGCATCGCCCATGGCGCCTGCCGGATTGATCTCGAAGAAATAGCCGCTGGTTTGATCGTAAAACGGGTCGAGCATCCACATGAAACGGTCGTCCGCGGACAGGGCTCCATCACGGACCATTTGATTGCCGAGCAGGCCGTTCGGATCGGAATCGTAGAGTTCGACTCCGATATACAGAATGTCGCTATTGAAGACGACCCGAATCTCCGTCCGCTCGGTGGCCGGCGTGCCGGTCTCAGGTTCGGATTGCCTGAAGTCGGTGGTGGGTTCCCCGCGTTGCCATGCGTCTTCGTCCAGGCTTCCGTCGATCGTGATCTCCTCGCCGACCTCCAGGCGAAGGGCGCGGAGCACCGGCGTATCCCCGATCACCGTCACTTGGGACGCGGCGCTGGCAGCTCCGGGAAACACGGACCCGGGGATCAAAAGAAAGGCGAGCCAGTGCTTCATCGTGGAGCAAGATAACATGTCTCTCCACGACCCGAAATTGAACGAGTTATGCTTGCGGGCATGGCGGCGTTGGCATGCGAGCCTCAATCTAAACAAAAGCCGGAGAGATATCGGCGTCGTCTTTCTGGAGTTTCGAATCAAAAAGCGAATATGGATTGACGTTGGCCAGAGCTGCTGTAACCGATTCAGGCACATCGACGTAGTCTTCGCTCATCTGTTTCAAGAAGGCACGAATGTCCTTGCGGGGCCCCTCCTTTTCAGCGCAGACACACCCGATTTCCACCAGATCGTCCTGCTCCACATATCTGCACGTGAGTTCCTCGGAAACGAACACCAGGGGCCGGATCACGCGCATGGAACCTTTCCGCGATTCGGCTACCGGTGGCAGGGCGGCGATCCGGCCGTTGAATAAAATATTCCTGATCAAAGCCTCGGCGCAATCGTCGGCCGTATGACCCAAGGCCAACGCGGTGCAGCCCAGTTCTGATGCGACCTGATACAGCGCACTTCTCCTGTTCCGGCTGCACACATCGCAGCCATGTGCAACACCGTTGCCGACCAGAGCGAGAGTTCTCGGTTCGTCCCGGAGAATCCAGGCTATCCCCAGTCGTTCAAATCGCTCTTTGAGTCCTCCGACAGGTTCGGTGAATTTCCCCTGCTCCAGCGTTACCGCCACAATCTCAAAGGAAAACGGCGCAGGCCCACGGTAGGCCGCAAGTGCGTGCACGAGACAGAGGCTGTCTTTACCCCCGGAGACACCCACCGCAACTCTGTCGCCACTGCGAAGCATAGAGAACGTGCCCATGGCACGGCCGATCCGATCAAGGACCTTTCTTTGGATCTCTGTATCGTTCATGATTGTTCCTGTCTATTTCGGCTTGCTGCGGTCCTTTTTCAGTCCCGTGACGCGGGCAGCTATCTCACCCTCCCGCACCACGACATCGATGTCCGCTCCCAATGCGACATCCCGGGTAGACCGGACAACGGCTCCGTCGGTGGTTTTGCAGACCGCATATCCGCGTTCCAGGACAGCCAGCGGACTCAAAGCTTCCAGAGTCTCCGTCAGCGCTCGAAATCGTTCCTTCGAACCCTGCACCTTCATCCGGATTGCGGTCGAAACAGAAAGCTGCGCCCGCTCCAGACCGTTGGCACGCGATGAAAAAAAGCGGCTTGACCGTGCAAACCGTTCCAGGCGGAACACGCCCTCGTCCACGCGCTGCGACAACTGGCGCACCCGGTGTTCGGCCACGACAAATCCACGCCCACCGGCACGCTCTGCTAGAAAACGATGGAACTGCGACAATCGGTATTGGAGGGCGGCGGTGATCCGGCTCTCGGCGGTCTCCAGCCTCTCAAGCACTTCCCTTTTCGACTGAACCACCATCTCCGCAGCGGCGCTCGGTGTGGGTGCACGTTGATCGGCAACAAAATCACTGATCGTAAAGTCAATTTCGTGGCCCACTGCCGAGATGACCGGCTTCTCGCATCTGAAAATGGAGCGCGCCACACTTTCGTCGTTGAACGGCCACAGGTCTTCGATCGAGCCGCCACCACGTGTCACGATGACGACGTCCACGTCGGAAGCGCTGAGATAATCAATCGCTTCAACAATCTGGGGCGCGGCTTTATCGCCCTGAACGTCGGTCGGGTAGATCAAGATGTCAATCGCGTCGTGCCGTCTCTCTAAAACGGACAGGATATCCCGAAGTGCCGCACTTGTCGCGGATGTCACCACCCCGATACTGGACGGATGTCGCGGTAAGGCGCGCTTACGGTCCGTATCGAAAAGTCCTTCCCGGTTTAACTTTTCTTTCAGACGATCAAAGGCTTCCTGGAGGGCACCCCGTCCGACGGACTCCAGAACCTCCACAATGATCTGATATTCTCCGCGCGCCTCGTAGGTACTCAAGCGGCCACGGACACGGAACGACTCACCATTTTGGGGCTTGAATCGCAAATACATGGCCGCGTTGCGGAAACACACTGCCGGAATTTGCGAACTCTGATCTTTGAGGGTGAAGTAAATATGGCCTGCGGCCGAACGGCGGAGGTTGGACACCTCGCCTTCGATCCAGACGTCGGTGAACTCGCGCTCAACCAGGTCTTTGATGCGGCGACTGACTTCGCTGACCGTGTATATCTTCCGCTGCCCCGGACGGGTCTCCATAGGGGTTCCCTTTGGATTCGAAGCCCTCAGGCGACGGTAATATCTTCCGCCAGGTAGACATCCTGAATTGCGTTCAATAACTGAATGCCTTCGGCCATGGGGCGCTGGAAGGCTTTCCGCCCGGAGATCAAGCCCATGCCCCCGGCCCTCTTGTTAATGACAGCCGTCGTCACAGCTTCCTTGAGATCACTTTCACCGCTGGAAGCGCCTCCGGAGTTGATCAGCCCCGAGCGTCCCATGTAGCAATTCGCAACCTGATAGCGCGTGAGATCGATGGGATGATCCGATGTCAGATCGGAATACACCTTCTTATGAGTCTTACCGAAATTCAGCGCCGTGTAACCTCCGTTGCTCTCCGGAAGCTTCTGCTTGATGATGTCGGCTTCAATCGTCACACCGAGATGGTTCGCCTGGCCGGTCAGATCCGCCGCAGAGTGATAGTCCATGTCCTTCGTCTTGAACTCCGCATTTCTCAGGTAGCACCAGAGTATCGTGCACATCCCCAACTCGTGCGCGTACTGAAACATCTCGGTGACCTCCTGCAGTTGCCTTGCTGATTCGTCGGACCCGAAATATATGGTCGCACCCACACCCACAGCACCCATATCAAATGCCTGGTCGATACTCGCAAACTGGATCTGATCGAAGTTATTGGGATAGGTCAGAAACTCGTTGTGGTTGAACTTCATGATGAACGGGATTCTATGGGCGTATTTCCGCGCGACAGCACCTAGAACTCCCAGCGTTGATGCAACCGCATTGCAACCACCCTCCATCGCGAGCTCAACGATATTAGCGGGATCGAAATACATAGGATTCGGAGCAAAAGACGCACCCGCTGAATGCTCGATACCCTGATCAACCGGCAAAATGGACACATAGCCTGTTTGGGCCAGTCGCCCCGAACCAGTCAGCGTTGCAATACTCCGTAAAACACGAGCAGGCCGATCAGAAAGTGCGAACACTCGATCCACAAAATCCGGCCCGGGCAAATGCAGAGATTCTTTAGGGATGGTCTTGCATTCGTGTTCGAGCAGCGCTTTCGCGTCACCACCAAGTATTTCTTGAATCTTGCCCATGATGTAGTCCTCTGTGCTTAAAAAAGTCTGTCGTAGTGCAGGGATGCTCAGAATTATAGCGAAGTTTCTCTCTAACGCCGATTGATTGCCATCAAGATCAAACTGATGATGACACTCAGAAGAATCGATGTACCCAAAGGAAAGTAGAACGAAAAGTTATCCCGCTGAAAGCGAAAGTCCAGGGGCAGACGGCCGAAGCGAAACGGCAATCGCTCGCTATAGGTGAGCGCGAGGCCGAACACAACCATGATCGCGCCAAATATGACAAGTGCCCGCCCCAGTTGCGTCATATGCGAGCATCCTCGGGCCGTGACCGGCCCTACTGCAGGCCCAGTGCGTTACGTTCAGGCAAGCTCCAGACGCCCGAAGAAATAAGAAATCTCAAAGTTGGCCGTTTCCGGCGCATCCGAACCATGAATCGAATTGCGTTCGATATTGGTCGCGAATTTCTTTCGGATCGTTCCCTCGTCTGCTTTTGCTGGGTCGGTCGCGCCCATCAACTTGCGCAATCGCGTGATCGCGTCCTCGGCTTCCAGAACCATTACGACCACCGCACCTTCCGTCATGAACTCGACCAGGCTTGAGAAAAACGGACGTTCGCGATGGACGGCGTAGAACCCTTCCGCTTCTTCTTTTGAAAGGTGGACCATCTTGACAGCCCGGACCTTAAGTCCTGCGTCTTCGATCATGGCGATCACGGCACCCGAGCGACCGGCACTCACCGTGTCCGGCTTAAGAATGGTCAGGGTCTCTTCCATGCTAGGAAATTACCTCTTCGATCGCGGCGCCCATGTCGGCGGGACTTCGGACAACATGGATACCGGCCGCTTCCATTGCTTTCATCTTTTCCTCGGCCGTCCCCTTCCCGCCAGCGATGATTGCTCCGGCGTGTCCCATCCTCCGTCCGGGCGGCGCCGTCTGGCCGCAAATGAATCCCACAACCGGCTTCTTGACGTTCTCCTTTACGAACGCGGCAGCATCCTCTTCCGCGTTGCCTCCAATTTCGCCAATCATGACGATGGCTGTGGTTTCAGGATCTTCGTTGAACAACCCGATCGCATCAATGAAGTCAGTACCGATGATAGGATCTCCGCCGATACCAATACATGTGGATTGGCCAATGCCCCGGACCGTCAACTGACCCACCGCTTCGTAGGTGAGCGTCCCGCTGCGCGAGACCACACCGACGTGGCCCTCGAGGTGAATGTGCCCTGGCATGATCCCGATCTTGCACTTATCCGGAGAGATGATGCCCGGGCAATTCGGTCCGATCAGACGGGTGGACTCTCTGCCCTCCAGAAATTTCATCGTCCGTATCATGTCGAATGTCGGCACACCTTCGGTTATGCAGACGACGAGTTCGATTCCAGCATCCGCGGACTCCATGATGGCGTCTGCCGCAAACGGAGGTGGAACGAAAATCACGGAAGCGTTCGCGCCCGTCTTCCGGCGTGCCTCGTCCACACTGTTGAAAACGTCGATGCCCTCATGCTTCGTTCCCCCCTTTCCCGGAGTCACGCCGCCTACGACATTGGTTCCGTACTGAACCGCTTGAGACGTATGAAAGCTTCCCTCTCGACCCGTTATGCCTTGAACGATCAACCGTGTCGATTTGTCGACCAGAATACTCACTGAATCTTCACCCTTAATTATTTTGCGGCTGCAACAACCTGTTCAGCTGCATCTTTCATGTCCTTAGCCACAAGGAAATTCAGACCCGAGTTCCGCAGAATTTCCTGCCCCTTTTCAACGTTCGTCCCTTCAAGGCGAACAACAACGGGAACTTTTATGCCCATCTTCTTAGCCGCCTCGACAACGCCCGCCGCCACAATATCGCAGCGCATGATGCCTCCGAAAATATTAATCAGTACAGCCCTGACGTTTGGGTCGGACAGGAGGATGTTGAACGCGTTCTCCACTTGTTCGGCTGAAGCGCCCCCGCCGACATCCAGGAAGTTCGCCGGGTTCCCCCCGGCGAGTTTGATAATATCCATCGTCGCCATGGCCAACCCGGCACCGTTGACCATGCAGGCAACGTTTCCGTCGAGCTTGATGTAGTTGAGACCGTACTTACTGGCTTCGATCTCCGAGGGATCCTCTTCGTTCAGGTCCCGGAGTTCAGCGATATCCCCATGTCGGTGTAAAGCGTTGTCATCAAAGGTCATCTTGGCATCCAGCGCATAGACCTGGTCATCGCCGGTCACGAGAAAGGGGTTGATCTCCGCCAGCGAGGCATCCGTGTCTTCGAAGGCGCGGTAGAGCGCCATCATGAACTTCGATGCGTCGCGCACGAGCTTGGGATCCAGGCCCAATCCGAAGGCCACTTTGCGTGCCTGGAAGGCCTGGAGACCGAGGCCCGGCTGTATCCATTCCTTCAGGATACGTTCGGGAGTCTTGGCGGCCACCTCTTCGATATCCATCCCGCCTTCGGTGGACGCCATCAACACGGGCAAGCCGGCCTGGCGGTCGATCACGATGCCAATGTAAAGCTCCTTCCGGATGTCGAGACCTTCCTCGACGAGGACTGTCTCGACTTTACTCCCTTCCGGACCCGTCTGATGGGTGACCAACTGCATCCCGATGATTTCGCGCGCCAGTTGTTCGGCTTCCTCGGGGCTGCGCGCCAGCTTTACGCCACCCCCCTTGCCGCGGCCACCGGCATGAATCTGCGCTTTCACGACAACCGTTCCTCCCAAGCGTTCGGCTATCGCCCGCACTTCGGTCGGGTCGCTGGTGACTTCTCCGCGGGGGATCCGGACCTTGTAGCGATCCAGGATCGCTTTCGCCTGATGTTCATGAATCTTCATCGATCGTCTACCTCAGTAATAGTCGCGGTCACAGATCAAACTCGTAACTTTACGGAACTGGCATGGTCCGTGTCAACGGAGGGGAAAAGGGTGGAGGAAGGGGACGGACACTTCATGCAACATTGGTAGCCTGACGATTGTATTTCGGCTGAAGTGTCCGTCCCCTTCCTTCCCCGCCCCCTTCCATCAAACCACACGCTCCACCCTGATAAAGTTCGTCGTCCCGGGAATATGGAGGGGGGAGCCTCCCGTGATCACGACCAGGTCCCCCGACTGCACCCACCCTGCGTTTCTGGCCCCGTCCACGGCGAGGCTGAACTGGTCATCGGTCGTGTCGGCTGAGGCAATCAATAAAGGCACGATGCCCCAGCAGAAGGAGAGAAAATACACCGCCGCCTGATTTGGCGTCGCCGCAATGATGGTTTGGCTTGGACGGAACCGTGCGACCAACCGGGGGGTCGAACCGGACCATGTGGGCGTGATGATGGCAGTGGCCCCCGTGCCTCGCGCGATGTTGTAGGCCGAACGGCTGATCGCATCGCTGACAATGGTTTCGCCATCCAGCTCCCAACGGAACATTTCTTCATCGACCCCCGACTCGACTTCGCTGGCAATGCGATGCATCATCTGGGCAGCTTCAAGCGGATAACTCCCGGCAGCCGTCTCCTCCGACAGCATTACCGCATCGGTTCCGTCGAGGATGGCATTGGCCACGTCTGCGGTTTCGGCACGCGTCGGGCGCGGGTTGTCGACCATCCGAACCAGCATTTGCGTCGCAGTGATGACAGGTTTTCCGATGGCGTTGGCCTTCCGGATAATCATCTTCTGAACGAGCGGAACCCGCACCAGGTCGATCTCCAGTCCGAGATCCCCTCTGGCAATCATCACACCATCGGCAGCGTCAAGAATGCTGTCGATGTTATCCACGGCTTGTGGCTTTTCGATCTTCGCGATGATTGGAACGTCTGATCCCGCCGCCTGAACAGCTCTCCGCAAGGCCCCGATATCTTTCTCGCTCCGTACAAAGCTCAGTGCAATCGCGTCTACGCCCTCTTCCAGGCCCACGTCCAGATCATGCAAGTCTTTCTCGGTGAGTGACTCCAGTTCCATGCGCGCGGCCGGCAGGTTGACACCTTGATTTGAACTGAGGATCCCTTCGACAACGACCCGACAATAGACATCGGGAGCCTCAATGCGCTCCACCAGGAGCTCGATCGTTCCGTCCGCCAACAACACCCGCGCCCCAACTTCCACTTCTTCGTGGAAGTTCTCGAGTGAAACTCCGATGCCATTTTCATCACCAGATGAAGGGGACGACGTCAGGACAAACGTCGTACCACGGCCCAACCACAGCGTTCCGCTTTCGATCTTTCCAACGCGGATCTTTGGGCCCTGGAGGTCCTGAAGAATCGCGACGGGCATTCCCAATTGATCGCGGAGAGACTTGATTCTGCGAATCAGCAACCGGTGGTAGTTCGAATCGCCATGCGAAAAGTTGATCCGGGCCACATTGAGACCCGCCTCAAACAGGGCCTGCAGCATTTCTTCGGAATCACAGGCCGGACCGATTGTGCAGACTAACTTGGTCCGTCTCATGAGCTGACTCCTTTGAAATAATCGAAGGCCGGACGGCACTCGGGGACCGCCCCACCATTATCCAGCATTTTAGCAACCATGTCCGTTTCCCGGACCCGCCCGATACTACGGCGGGCAGCAACGGTCCCCGAAAGGGCCCACGCGCCTATGCTACAATTCAGCCGCTCTATTTCGGGCGATTCAGAGAGCTTAAGGGGTGGAAGTGATTGAAAAAGATGTCTCTATCGAGCCTGCCGAAGGAAAACTTGGCGTCCTCATACCCGGTCTCGGTGCGGTCAGCACTACCTTCATTGCCGGCGTCGAAGCCATTAAGAAACAGATCGCTCAACCTATTGGATCTCTGACACAACTCGGCACCGTCCGCTTGGGAAAACGGACCGATGACACGGTGCCGCTCATCCGGGACTTCGTGCCCTTGGCCGGGTTGGAAGACCTGGTCTTCGGGGGTTGGGACATTTACGAAGACAATTGCTTTGATGCCGCGTCGAAAGCGGGAGTTCTGGAGCCACAACTCTTAGACCAGGTGCGGCCCGGGATCGAGCGCATCGTTCCCTGGAAGGCCGTGTTCAGCCGCGACTACGTCAAGAAGCTCGATGGCAAGAACGTCAAGACCGGTAAAAGCAAGATGGATCTTGCCGAACAGGTTATGGCCGACATCGACGGCTTCAGCGAGGCCAACAACCTGAAGCGGATGGTCATGATCTGGTGTGGTAGCACCGAAGTGTACATGCAGCCCGGACCCGCGCATCAGACCATCGAATCCTTCGAAACAGCCCTCCGGAATAGTGATCCGGCCATCGCGCCCAGCATGGTTTATGCCTACGCCGCACTGTCTCGCGGCATCCCGTTTGCCAACGGAGCTCCAAACCTGACCCTCGACGTACCGGCTCTCGTTCAATTGGCTCACGACAAAGGCGCCCCAATCTGTGGTAAGGACTTCAAGACCGGACAGACGCTGCTGAAAACGATTATTGCGCCCGGCTTGAAGTCGCGCATGATCGGGCTGAACGGATGGTTTTCGACGAATATCCTGGGAAATCGGGATGGCGAGGTTCTCGACGATCCGGAGTCTTTCAAGACGAAAGAGGAAAGCAAACTGTCGGTGCTGGATCAGATATTACAACCGGACTTATATCCCGAACTCTACGGAAACTTCACTCACAAGGTCCGCATCAATTATTATCCGCCACGCGGAGATAATAAAGAAGGCTGGGATAACATCGACATATTTGGCTGGCTGGGACGTCCCATGCAGATCAAGATCAATTTTCTGTGCCGCGACAGTATCCTGGCCGCGCCCATCGTGCTGGACCTCGTACTTTTTCTCGACCTGGCCAAGCGATGCGGAATGCGCGGGATACAGGAGTGGTTGAGTTTTTACTTCAAGAGCCCGATGTCTGCGCCGGGCCTGTACCCGGAACACGACCTCTTCATCCAATCGATGAAGCTGAAAAACACGCTCCGTTATTTGCGTGGAGAGGAGTTAATCACGCATCTCGGCATGGAGTACTACGACTGAGAAGGGCGGAACTAAATTATTTGCTCGCCCAAAACGCACACAACCGTCCATAATTGAGCAAGGTAGGTCGATCGAAGATTTCCCAGGACGAAACTTGAGATGAAATCGAAAGTATTGCTGCTGACAGCCCTCGCCTTTCTGTTCGTTTCCCCCAACCCGGCAAGCGCTCAGGAGTTTCAAACCAAAGCTGAGTATGATGCCTATATGGCGCTCTACAATGAAACAGCCACCGGCACCAAAGTCGATCTTGGAGAGACTTTTGTTGCCGAGTACCCGGAGTCGGAGGCCGCTCCAATCGCCTACCAGATTCTGGTTGCGACACACTTCAGCGAAAGGAATTGGCGCGGCGTTGTCGATGTGACCGAGCGTTTCGAGAGAGCCTTCCCCGGTAGCGACGCAGGGACCCAGTCGTTTATTTACCGGCGCGCAATGGCCTCCGCTCAGCAAACGAGCGATTCGGAGAAAATCATCCAGTACGGGGAACACATCCTGGACCTGGACCGCACCGACCTTGGCGCGCTCTTGACTCTGCCTCCGGTCATACTGGACAGCCTTCCCGCTTTTGGCGGCGGCCGTGAGAGGGGTCTGGCACGATCGTTCGAGCTGGCCAACCGTGCACGTTTGGGTGCCCAGACGACCTATCCGCGCCCGAGCAACGACCCACAAGCGAACACGCAAAGAGTGCAGGTTTTCTCAAGCATCCACATGTCTCTGGGGACAGTCCATTTCTTGCGGGAAGACTATGACCGCGCGGTTCAGGAATACGAGACGGTCCTCAGTTTTGACCGTCAGCATCCGCTGGCCTACCTGCAGATTGGATTGGCGCGTCAGTACCAGGCGGCTCGCAGTTCCCGCCTCCTGCAGGAAGCTGCGGGAGACACCCTGACCGAAGCTGACGCCTTACCACCGGAGGTTGCGGCATTGGAACAGGCCGTCATTGCCAGCACTGATCTCGCGATGGACTCACTGGCAAAGGCCGTTTCCCTGGGAGGTCAAGCCGCCAATCAGGCCCGGATCGAACTCGAACGGCTCTACCGAAACAAGAACGAAGACTCGCTGGAAGGTCTGGACGAGTTTATCGAGACAAAACAGGCCGAACTCTCAGAGGGAGAAACCGAAGAACGATAGGTACGATCATCGCTCAATCGTTACAGGCGGCCTTCCCCGGGGAGGGCCGCTTTTTAGTTGGAACTTTGGGAGGGGACGGACACTTCATGCGATGTGGCGTCCTGGCTAGTGTATTTCGGCTGAAGTGTCCGTCCCCTTCAGGATATTAGGGAGCAGGATTTGTTTCGTGGCAAGTCAGACAGGTGACGGTCCCCCTCAGCTTGGCGCTCGCTCCATAGTCGTCACTGTTCAGCCGCCCGACCCATTTACGCATCAGGTCGGCCATGAATTCAGGATTGTTTTCAAAGGTGGCAACCAAGGGGAGACGCTGCTTCGGGATATTCGCGAAGTTGACCTGTCCGGAAACGTGACAATCGGTACACCAAACGCGGCCATCGACAGGATCGATCAATGGAGAGCTCCAGTCCGGATTCGGATTCCGATTCGCGGGAACGCTATAGAGAGCTTCGACCCAGGTATGCATGAAAAACGCTTTGACGAAAGGCGGCGCATCGGCCTCTTCACCATCTTCACCCCCAGTGAAAAACTCGGGCATGGCTAAGGGACTGGCCAGGGGTGCTTCCCGTAGAGGCATATCTTCCAGACGCGACCCATTACTGATGCGCTCAATGTTCTGGTTGCAGGCCGCGACAAGCAGAACGAAGACAGCAGAAAGAACCCTCAGTTTCATAACTACGGTATTCTAACAGAGACAGGGTTGAAGACAGGTCTCGATGTAAGTCCGGGCATGGCAGGACAGTCCGGCCGAGGGTGGGGCCCACAACCGGGATTGCCACCCTAGCAGGCTCTTCGCCCCGACCCCGAAACGAATTCATCATGATCGACAGACGGACATTTTTCTCAGGCTTCTGGAAACTCGGGCCTCAGGTTCATCGGACCGTAGCGGACCGCAAAACGCGTTACAAAGCTCTCGAAGTACACGTTCAGATCCACTTGCTCCCAAACGACTTCGCCCTGACCGAAGCGGAAGAATCTTATCTGTGGGGGCGTGTCCGCTCCCTTCTCGAGCGGACCGACGACAAGAATCTCTTTTCTACGGACATCACCAGACAATTAAGCCGCTTGGTCGAGGACATCCTCGAACCATTGCGCATGTCCAGTGAGGAAGTCACTCCAAACAGACAGCCTGCCCCACTGCGTCAGGCGGCAATAGAAAAAGTAACTACCTTTCTAAACAATGTGTCTGAGCCAGAGATCGAAGCGTTAAAAAACAGATTCTCCCTGGCAAGTCGGGCCGATCTGGAAAAACACCTGCGGCAGGAAATCACAACTTGGATAGATGCAATGGAAGACAGCGAGGTACTTAAACACGATTCCTTCAGCATCCAGGATCCGGTGTTCGCGCATCTCCGTGCCCTACGTCCGTAGTGCGCTTGCAGACGGCTCCCCGGCCCTGCTAGACTTCTTCGCCTATGCCTTCGTTGAGAGAGTCAGCGTAGTCCCCGGCCCCTTGGAAAGGTTACCGAGTGTCGCAGGCTTGGGCCCAACAACAGGCCTTTCGAAGCGCCGCGGCCTTCTAAAGCGCTGCGGCTTTTGAATAAGCTGTCAAGCTCACCATCGATGGGACAGGGTACTAAGGAAGGGAAAGCGAATTCCATGCGTGCGTCAATCCTCAAGAAATACAAGAAGATTCTCGTTGGCAAGAGAGAGGAGATCGCATCCTCGCCAGACCGCTCTACTGTAGCCGACGAAACCATGCGAACAGGTGACTGGGTCGATCATTCCAGCCAGGAAAACGATCTTCATGTAAATCTGGCACTGAAACAGACCGATACGAAGCTAGTTCGCGCTATCGAAGACGCGCTCCAGCGGGTGGATCAAGGCACATTCGGCATCTGTATGGATTGTGACGAACCGATTGCTGAAGTCCGCCTGGTCGCCGTCCCCTGGACCCGGGTGTGCATCGACTGCAAAGAAAAGCAGGACTAGACGCAAGACCTCATCCGACTAGACCTTATCCCACCACAGCGCCGGCGATCCGCTGCCAGTTTTGAGCCCAGATGGCGAGTAAGGGAAGCGACTCTTACAGAAGTTGATCATCGGAAGCCCACTATCTCTAATTTTTGTACCCTTTCCGACGCCGACCGGCCTCAGCTTTTGGAGCTTCAGCCTGGCCGTCTGTCCGGCAGATTGTCACCATCAGAAAACACCGATGGAATCGGGCAACCGAGCGAATCCGCCAACTCCTTCGCGATCGTATTAAGCGCGGGTTTGCTGAAACCGAAATCGGCCATGCGAACCCTCCGCTCGCTATCTATCAAGTAAAGGGTTGGAACATAGTGTACTTCGTAAGAAGACGACACCCGATAGGGGTGTTCATCGATGACGACCGGGAATTCGAGTTTATATTCGGCGATAAAGCGAAGAGTTTCCGTGAAGTCGTCCTGGGAAATTCCCCAAATTCGGGGATTTTTATTCACGGTCAAACCGCTGAAAATATTTTGGATGAACGGAAACGTTAACTGAGAGGTGGGGCAGGAACTCTTATAGAAGGCCAGCGCTATGGGGCCGGACTGAATCGCTTCCGAGAGTTTCAGCCGCGCGCCATCGGGCGTCTGCAACTGGAATTCGGGTGCAATGATTCCTTCTTCGAGGTGATCCATACTTGTTTTTCTATCCCAAAGCGTTTAAATACTTTGGACTTGTGCCGCAGTCGATATAATAACCCACGCAGATTCGTGGTCTAAGTCTTGGATCAAAATGTGAACCCGGTGGCCCGCAATTTCACAGCCCGACCTGGAGATTACGTCCGACTGACTCAGCATGTTACCTAGAAGTTTGGCGGCCTCCGGACGTCGAGCTGGTAAAGGACATAAGGACCCATGGCGAAAATCGATGCTTTCTTTAATTTGATGAACGAAACAGGCGCGTCGGACCTTCATTTAGTTGCAGGGTCCCAGCCCATTCTCAGAGTCAGTGGAGAGTTAGAGCGTGTCAAGTACGACCCACTGGACGGCGATGAACTGAAGGCGATGCTCTATGAGATCGCGCCCGAATTCAAAGTCAAGATCTTTGAGGAGACCGGCGACGTCGACTTCGGATACGAAATCCCGGGAGTCGCCCGCTATAGGGCAAACTTCTTTAACCAGGCGCGTCGGACCTTCATTTAGTTGCAGGGTCCCAGCCCAGAACGGTCAAGTACGACCCACTCGCGATGCTGAAGGCGATGCTCTATGAGTCGCGCCCGAATTCAAAGTCAAGATCTTTTCACGTCGGCAGAGTCGCCCGCTATAGGGCGTCCACGATTTTGTTCAGGCCGTCCTGACCGCAATTGGGGCTCCCGCCTATCCTGACGAAGTTCGCCATGCTCCACAAAGGATTGATACTCGTCACCGGCCCTACGGGTAGTGGCAAATCGACCACCCTGGCCGCCATTGTGGACCATGCGAACAAGAATCGAAAGGATCACATTTTGACCGTTGAGGATCCGATCGAGTTCGTTCACGAGAGCAAGAATTCCATCGTCAATCATCGTGAAGTCGGCCTGCACACGAAGTCGTTCGCCGCCGCGCTCCGTGGGGCCTTGCGTGAAGACCCCGATATCATTCTCGTCGGCGAGATGCGCGACCTGGAAACAATCTCGTTGGCAATAGAAGCCGCGGCAACCGGTCACCTCGTGTTTGGAACCCTCCATACGCCAAGCGCCGCCAAAACGGTAGACCGCGTGATCGATGTTTTTCCAGCCGGCCAGCAGAACCAGATTCGAAACACGCTGTCGGAGGCTCTTAAGGGTGTCGTCGCACAGAACCTGTTCAAGCGCATCGATAAAAAGGGCCGCGTTGCCGCGCTGGAAATCCTTGTCGTAACCCCTGCGATTTCCAACCTGATCCGTGAGGCAAAGACCTTCCAGATCCCGGGCATGTTGCAGGTGGGTAAGAAATTCGGCATGCAGACACTCGACGACGCCATTATGGGCATGTTGAACAAAAAGATCATCAGCCCGGAAGACGCGTACAATAAAGCAAACGATAAGAATAAGTTCCGGCCGTTACTCAAGAATCCGCCTGAAGAATGGCAGTAGTGATTTTTGACCACGCGTGAAGCGCGATGGGGCTCGAATCTCTCGTGTTTTTGGAGTAGATGGACTATGAGAAGAGCCGAAGTTGATTACATTCTCGGTACTATGCTGGACTTCGACTCCGGAGTCTCGGATCTGAACATTACGGCGGACAAGCCGTTCCAGGTCGAAACGTCCGGTGAACTGGTCAAAGTGGATATTGATCCACCGATTGAAAAACTCACGCCGTTCCAAACCGAGACTCTGGCCCTCAATCTGATCAACAGCAGCCGCCGACTGACCAGCGACCTTCTAAAAACCGGCTCCTGTGACCAGTCGTATTCTCTGGGCCAGAAGGCCCGCTTCCGCGTCAACATCTTCACCCAACGCGGCCACTACACGATCATCCTCAGAAGATTATCGACTGAAATACCCTCGTTGTCGCAATTGAACCTTCCTCCGGTGTTTGGAACGATGGCCAAGGAAAAAACAGGCCTAGTTCTGGTTACTGGAGCAACTGGTAGCGGTAAATCGACCACGCTGGCTGCGTTGTTGAATGAATTCAATGAGACCAAGTCGATTCATATCGTCACGCTAGAGGACCCGGTCGAGTTCGTCCACCCCCAGAAGAAAGCGACCTTCAACCAACGTGAAATGGGAGGCGACTACGACACCTTCGCCTCCGGACTCCGTGCCGCCCTCCGCCAGGCGCCGAAGGTCATTCTCGTCGGCGAGATGCGCGACCGGGAGACCGTCGAGATCGGCCTCTCGGCCGCCGAAACGGGACACCTTGTGCTGAGCACATTGCACACAATCAACGCCGGACAAACGATCAACCGTATCGTGGTATGTTTGAGCAGGAAGAGGAAAAGCAGATACGCATCCGGCTGGCCGAAACGCTGAGATGGATCGTCGCTCAACGGCTTCTGCCTAAAGTAGGGGGAGGCCGCGTGGCCGCGCTTGAGATCATGGGCAGCAACCTGCGCACCCGGGACTCGATCGAGCATGGAGAGTCTGAAGGCAAAACTTTTTACGAGATTCTCGAAGCTTCAGCCTCTTTCGGTTGGAAGAACTTCGACATGACAATGATCGAGTTGTTTGAGGAAGGTGTCGTCACAGAAGAGTCGGCGCTGCTCTATTGTACGAGCAAGGGCGTCACCTCCCGGGGTATCGACAGGGTCAAGAAAGAACGGGGCGAGGATACGAGCGGGGTCACTGGCTTGAGTATGGACGTAGAATACGGGAAGAAATGATATGAGTAGCGAAGACAACGAAATTGTAGAGATTGGAGATAAGACCGCCCTGATTTGTGACGACGGACCTTTAGCAAATGACCTCAAGGCCACACTGCAAGAATTGGGGTTCAAGTGTCACACCGCAGAGGCAGCGGACCGGGCGATCGAGCGCATGAAATATACTGCTTACGATGTCATCGCAGTCGCTGAGAACTTTGCGGGATCAACCCTTGAAACCAACGGGGTCATCCAGTACCTGGCTCCCCTACCGATGGCGCAACGCCGGAACTCCTACGTGGTCGCGGTGGGAGATTCCTTCCGAACTCTCGACGCCATGCAGGCCTATGCGAATAGCATCCACCTTGTCGTCAATCCGACTGATGTCCCCAACCTCGGGGCAATCCTGAAAAAGGGTCTCGCCGACTTCGAACTCTTTTACAGGGTCTACAGGAGTGTTCTGGTGGAAACGGGAGAAGTCGCGTAAGGACTTGGAAGACCACTGCTAGCGGTTTTCGAAAGCAGCGGCGTGTTGGAACTCTCTGCGATATGCGATGTCGGTAATTAGCGGGATATCGATTTCCACCGCGTAGGTTACCGTAAGCCCGAGAATCGCCTCGTCGTCCTGGACGTCAAACCTGATTGTCTCTGTGGGTATTTTGAGCTCACGGGCTTTAGCGCTAACCAACTGCAGCAGGTCATCACTGCTCCGCTCCTGCGAACCCGCCAATTGGACGGCGAACGCGATGTATTCCCCGAATTCATCATCGCGCATGACAGCACTGATGTAACCCGACGCCAGGTAGGTATAAAAGACCGCGACGAACAACCAGAGGAAGAGAACGATGCGCGCGCGCCCTGCTTTCTCTTTCTCCATTGTTGTGTTCCCCAAAAGCTCCGTGTCGGTGTTTCGCTGGAACGAAGCTCTAAGATTCGTCAGACTCTGATTCTAAAGACTGACCAAAATCAAGCTGGCCGGAATTTCCATTCAAAGATCGAACGAATTCCAGTACGTCTGTTTTCTGCGGTCCCGAAAGTTCTTTCAGCCCGTCCATGATCTCGATGAGCGTCCGGTCCCGGGATGAACCATTGCGGGAAGAACTGCGGGAAGAACTGCGGGAAGAACCGTTGCGACGACCGTTTCCGTTCAGCTTCATCAGCCGCTCGAAATGCTCGTCAATTCCGTCCAGAAAGTCATGATCCATGACCACGGTACTCCATTCACTCATTATCGAACAGGGACATCAAACGTTCAAAAACCCGATCGAAACCCACCCGGGCCACCGTCAGGTCTTGAGGCGAACATCGTCTTTGGGACATACCCAGTACATGCCGCCCGGCATGCGTGCCGATTTGATCACTTTCGTAGCGATCATTGGCGTTTCACACTGGGGACAGGGCTTAACAAATCCACCCGTCCTGTCCTTGCCGAGGCTGGCGCGAGCCGTCTTACTGAGTTTTCCACCTGCCATATTACTTTCAAGCCTCCGATACTCTCAAAGTCGCTAACTACCAATGATAACTGAACTTCGCCGCAACCGCTAATAAATGGGGAGGTGGGATCGTGCGCCAGGTCGTTCGTTCAGAGGTCCTGTTTGAACGAGGGGCGACCCAGATTCTGGAACTCCTCCGGTGTATCGACGTCCACCAATATTCCGGGATCGTCAACGACCACTTCCAGAACGCGTTCCGGCCTGGCATCGACGATAAGATTCGCTCCCCTCTGGGGCGAAAGCCCGAGTACTTCATCCAGCGGAACCCGGCCAAAGAGAGCAGGGTGACCGCGACGTCCATTCCGAACGGGCAGGACAATAGACTCTGCTGATGCCTGGCTTCCCAGCTTTTCAACCGTGTCGCGCGTGACGAGAGGATGGTCGACGAGAAAAAGCATCGCTGCAATCGCGTCATCGGGAAGCACTCGTATCGCTGCCTGGAAGGACGTCGTCATCCCTTCTTTGTAGTTTGGGTTGTAAATCCATTCGGGAATCTCGATCCTTTCCAGGATCGCGTCCCTGTCGTGGCCGAGAACCACGATCGGGCTTCGAATCGAAGATTGAGCGATTGTGCTAAGAATGCGCTTGAGAAAAGTTTGACCCTGGTATTCCAGGAGAGCCTTGGGCTGACCCATCCGTTCTGACTTTCCTGCAGCGAGAATGATAGAGCTTATCAATGGGTCAGTGGGTCAGTGCGTAGACGACGAAGTTGATAGCCAGCCGGTAGGCGAAGCCCGAGAAGTAGTTGGGATACTGAGGGTGATCGGCATGCTCATAAGCATCGCCTAAATCCGTATTGTGGTTGATCACAACCATGAGCCGGCCCATGTCATCCCAAATTCCCTTGCAATAGGCCTCAAATCCGTCCTGTTCGACGACGATGCCGTTGAAGATGTAATTCAGGCTCGGTACCTGTACGAGTGCATCAATATCGTAAACGGTGTGGAAAATTGGATGATCGCCCGGGATGTCCTTGATCTCTGCACCCGGAAGAATCTTCTCAATCTGAGCTTCCATATTGCGCCACTCGAAGCTCCCCCAAAAGTCGTCGAGAACCCAGAAGCCGCCGCGGTTCAGATACTCCCGCATGATAGCCGCATCGGCGTCGCTCAACACCATCTGGCCCGGCTCGCTCGTGTAGAGGAATGGATACTGAAATAATTCCGGGTCGTTCAGCGGAACCACACGCTCATGGTCCGCAATGCTCACGTTCGAAAGCCTCTGAAGTCCCATGATCAGTTGGCGATCGGACTTCGGCCAATCCGTGTACCAGTTCTTGATGTAATGGGGGATCATGCCGTTGTAGACGAGTCGAGCAAATACAAACTGGTTCGTCCGCCCTGAATCCTGGACGATGCGCTTGACGTCTTTGTAGTTTCCCTCGTAGTAAAGCTGGGGCTGGTCGGGAAAGGAATCGTATTGGCCCAGCAATCCCGAGGCAAACAACAGGCCGACGACGATAGACAAGACGACTCGTGGGCGGGTCATCCGCCCTCCTGCACTTGCACCTGAGGACCCAGATACAGGGTCCTCAAAGTGTAGTAAACGGGAATCAAGAACATCACCAGCAGTATCAGAGCGACCACACGCAATACCACCTTCTTGAACGGATGCTCCCCGACTGCGTCATCGATTGGATGAACATCGGCGTGGTCTTCGCAAAAGTCGTCTCCAGGAAAAGCTTCCCTGTCGCACTGCTGACCGGACATGTAGAGATGTAGGCAACGTTCCATGAGGTCGATACGGTTATCATAAATAGAACCGACAGACATCTTCAACGATGAAACGACTTATTCGACCCGCGCTACCCGACGATTTCGCAACTCTTGTAGCCATTGATCAGAACTGTTTCGAAGAAGACGTCGCCTACGATGCATACGAATTAAGATATTTCATGTCACAAAGCAGTGCGACGACTCTTGTCGCTGAAGTGGATGGAGCCATAGCCGGGTTTCTATTGTTTGAAATCAGAGGGGCTCAATCCGGGGCCACCCTGGCCACTCTGGTCACTCTGGACGTTACAGACATCTACAGGAACGCGGGAATCGGCTCCGCGCTTCTAGCCCACTCTGAAGAACTACTGGCAAACCACCACACTACCTGTTACCGATTACAGGTTGACACGACCAACAGCGTAGCCCTTGAGTTCTACAGCCGACGCGGCTTCCAAGTCGTTCGTACGCTCCGGCATTATTACCCTAACGGCGCGGACGCTTATCTTATGGAAAAACGGCTTGGTGCATTGACCTGCGTGCGTGAGGGTTGACGCCCTGAGCGTTCCGATTCCCCGCCAAAGCCGCACCCGCCACGGGAGATTCTGCGCCGACAACTATTGATCTGGACTCGCCCCCGATCCAAAGAGCGCGGGATCGCGAACCGTCAGATTGAAACTATCCACCTCGTTCATCGGCGCACAGATCGCTTCGGTAATGCCGGAGAACAAGCCTTTCCATCCGGAATAGTTATAGGATTCGGGTGGCTCACGCGTGAAGGTCTTCGGCCGGATCTCGGTCCAGGGAGCGGTATAAAACGTTGGGTCATCAATAGTCAATCGAACTTCTATGGTATCTGCATCAATCCGTTTGATGCGCTCTTCCACCCGCGCGTGGAGACTGAGAGGATAGGCTCTGCTCTGATCGGCCCAGGCTCTTTCATCCAGCCCCACCGTATTGACAACGAGTGTGTCTCCCTCCCATTCACCAACGGAGTGCCCATACCACGCCGGCCCGAGGTCATCGAGGTTCTCACCCGTGGGCAGGTCCCGGCCGTCAAGCCAGACTTCACGGAGCGTTCGCTCCCACTGGAACAGTTGCAATATCCTGTCTCCGACTTGCAGAAATTCTACCGGTTCGTTTTCATCGTAAACGAGACGTGGGAAACCCTGGGGGTTACAGGCATAGATCGGGTCGTTGGAAAGCGCCGGAGAACCCGCTTCACGGTCGGTGAGTCGCGCACCATGCAGCAGGGCCCCTTCCGGCGTCATCGGAGGTGCGGGTTCGACCCCACGCCCTTGGGTCAGGCGCCAGATTCCGGACAAATCGCGTGGGTCGAAATCCTGCCTCGCCGAGCCTGCCTCACCTGCAGGTCCGCGCTCTGGAAGCGGAACTGCCGCGGTTCCACTCACGGATGTCATGAAGGCGATGAAGAGCATGGACGCCAGGAGAGGCGCAAAAGGGACGAAGCGAACTCTCATTTGATTGATCCTCCCGCCGATCAAAGGTTTACGTCACAAGGTTTCCAATCATGCTGAACGCTGACAACCATCAATTCTTAACTTCCCTTGCAAACAACGGTCTGAGTTTCTGGTAGGACACCGCGAGATCTTCGGGCAACACGCGCGTTTCTCCTGTTGCGGTCATGAAATTCACATCAGCACACCAACGTGGAACGACGTGGAGGTGCAAGTGGTCGCGAACGCCGGCGCCGGCGCATTCTCCAATATTCATCCCGATATTGAAACCCTCCGGACGGTACACCTCTTCCAGGATACGGACCGCGTCACCCGACAAAGCCATCATCTCGTTCATCTGCTCCGAATCGGTCTCGGAAAGCCTGGCGCAGTGAGCGTAGGGCACCACCATAAGGTGACCTGTGCTATAGGGGTACAGGTTCATGATGACGAAATTGAATCGGGCGCGGAAGAGCACCAGCCGTTCTGTGTCGTCGTCGGGCAACTCGCCGATACAGAATACACAGCTCTTGGAGGCGGTGGTGGAAGACACATAGGCGTACCGCCACGGACTCCAGAGTAAATCCATTTCCAGCGCTGCCGCTAAAAGCTGGGTGGGGCGGCGGGAGGCTCAACGACCGGATCGGTCTTCGGGTTGATCAGATCCTTGAGCTCTTTGCTGGGCTTGAAGTAAGGTACGCGCTTAGCCGGCACCTCGACTTTCTCGCCGGTCTTAGGGTTCCGCCCAACACGGGCGTTTCGCTCACGAACCCTAAAGCTTCCGAAACCCCGTACTTCAAGTTTGTCGCCGGCTCTGAGAGCCTTGATCACGCTCTCGAATAGGGTATCCACGATGACTTCCGAGTCCTTGCGTGTCAGGTCGGTTACCCGAGCCACTTCTTCAACCAGGTCTGCCTTGGTCATTACCCTTTAACTCCTTACCGTTATTTCACTTCCACAAGTACTGAAATCGCATATGCGACTCCGCAACCCCTCTGTTGAAGGGAAGGATGCGCGAAATGTCGCCGGTGAAAACATCGAGCAGTGTTACGCGTTCCTGTCGGAGCTCAATCAAACGTGGCTTCCCTTCGATCCCGGCAAGCCGTGCCGTCAGATCGATCGCATCCTGCAGGTTCCCAGTTTCATCGATCATGTTCAAGTCTTTAGCCTCTCGACCCGTAAACACTCGCCCATCCGCAAACTCGCGGACCACGTCGACATCCAGATTGCGGCCCAAAGCCACAGCCTCCACAAACTGGTCGTACATGTCGTCGATCAGCCCCTGGAAATACTCCCTCTCCGAAGCGGTCAGGTCCCGGGTCGGTGTACCGGTATCTTTAAATTCCCCGCTCTTCAGGATGATGTTGGATACGCGGGCCCATTCCAACAACTCGCCATAGTTCAACCACTCGGCAATCACGCCGATGCTACCGACAATCGTGCCCGGACTGGCAAGAATCTCGGCGGCGGCGCAGGCAATGTAATAGGCGCCTGATGCTCCAACCGAAGACAAGTAGGCAACGACCACCTTTCCTTTATCTTCCCGAAGGCGTCGAACTTCAGCATAAAGTTCTTGAGAAGTTGCAACCCCTCCACCCGGCGAATTGATGTTGAGCAGAATGCCCCGGACGGACTCGGAATCTTCATACCGCTTCAACTGATCCAGAAGCATCCGGGAATCGGTCAATTCCCCGTCTATGTTGACAACCTGAATGCGATCTCCGAAAGCAAACTCGCCGCCGTCGCCCGAACCAATCGTCACGACCAGGGCTGCTACTGTCACCAGGAAAAGCACAAAGGCTCCCCCAGCCAGGAGGAGCCATATAAACATACGGTTGCGCATAGAACGCCTCGTTACTATTTTCCGATCAGCCGATTGCCTGCCGATGCACCTGTCCGATCCGGCTACTGATCCGCATCCTTTGCCTGAAACAAGTCTGCGAGCGTCGCACTGCCATCGTCACCCTCGCGATAGGGTTCTGCTGCTTCCTGATGACGTTCGGCTTCTTCCGCTGTCGCTTTCCAACTCAATCCAATTTTCCGCTCAGCGGGATTCAGCTTGATGATCCGGAGTTCAATCTCATCACCGACATTGAATCGCGCTTCCGGATTGTCGCGATCGGCATCGTCCAATTCCGAAACGTGACACAGACCTTCAACGCCATCGGCAAGTTCGACGAATATCCCGAACGGCGCATGCCGGATCACCTGACCCTTGACGTTCGCACCAACCTTGTGCGTATCGAAGAATTCATCCCAGCCGTCCGGTTCCAACTGCCGGATGCCCAGCGACAGGCGGTGGCTGTCGACATCGATGTTAAGAATGACTGCATTCACCAGGTCGCCCTTCTTCAAGGCCTCTGATGGATGTTTGATTCTGCGTTGCGAAATGTCCGACACGTGAACCAGGCCATCGATACCTTCTTCAACTTCAATGAATGCACCAAAGTCCGTCAAATTGCGAACCCGCCCGGATATCACCGAATCCACGGTGTAACGCTCGGCAAGGGTGCTCCAGGGATCCGGTTCGATCTGTTTCAGCCCTAAGGAAATCCGCCGATTCTCGCCGTCCAAATCGAGTACAAGCGCCTCGATGTCCTGACCGACTTCGAGGACCTTGGACGGATGCTTCACCCGTTTGCTCCAGGACATCTCTGACACGTGAATAAGACCTTCAACGCCCGCTTCCAGTTCAACGAATGCGCCGTAGTCGGTAATGTTCACCACCTTACCCTGAACCCTGTCTCCGACAGGATAACGGTCCCTCACGACGGACCAGGGATCCGGAGACAACTGCTTGAAGCCCAACGAAACCCTTTCCTTTTCTCTATCGAACTTCAGTATCTTCACTCTTGTCTCATCACCGACTTTGAACATCTCGGAGGGATGGTTCACTCTTCCCCAAGACAGGTCGGTAACGTGAAGCAGACCATCGAGGCCGCCCAGATCGACAAACACGCCGTAATCGGTAATGTTCTTCACCACGCCTTCGATAATCGCGCCTTCTTCGAGCGTCGCCAGGGTTTCTGACTTCTTCACATCCAACTGTTCTTCGAGGACGAGTTTGCGGGACAGGACGATGTTGCCACGCTTGCGGTTCAGCTTGATCACCCGGCACTGTATGTCCTGACCTCTGAGCGAATCCAGGTTCTTTATCGGCCGCACGTCGATTTGGGAACCCGGCAAAAACGCTCGCACGCCGACATCCACACTGAGGCCGCCCTTGATCCGTTCGATGACGCGGCCGGTTATGATCGCGCCGTCATCGTAGGCCTTTTCGACGTCTTCCCAAACACGAACCTTTTCCGCCTTTTCCTTGGAAAGAACGATATGTCCATCGCGGTCCTCGGTCTTTTCTATGAAGACGTCAACCTCATCGCCCACAGCGACTTCAACTTCTCCGGAATCGTTCCGGAACTGGCTAAGCGGAATCATTCCCTCGGACTTGTATCCGATATCTACTACAGCTTCATTCTCCGTGACCTTCAGAACCGTCCCCTTGAGAACTTCACCTTCTTCGAACTTGCGGAATCCGCCGTACTGATCTAAAAGTTGCTCGTAACTTACCTCCTCTTCTTCGCCTCCCTGGGAAGTGGCGAATTGTCCGCTCCCCTCTGCGTCACCGGAAGGGATATCGGTCAATTCTTCGGGTTTGTTAACCATTTGACTTGGCTTCCTCCTGCATAAATTGCGAGCCGCTAAGGTACCGGATTTCACCCACTATTGCAACCTTGCCGCAGGGCTCCGACTAGCCTCAGCTATCTGATCCTCGGGCATTTATCGCGCTTGCCCTCCCGGCCTGAAGGACAATCTCACAGGGCGAAACAGACCCCCAATTCCCCTACCCTGGCTCCGAGTCTTGTCGAGACTGTGCAGGCCCTCTATAATGGGAGCTTATGAGAAACGGTATCCACCCTGACTACGTCGACTCGGTTGTCACCTGCGCCTGCGGAGAGACGTTCCGCACCCGATCGACCAAGGCCGAGATCCACCTGGACATATGCTCCAAGTGCCATCCATTCTTCACCGGCAAGCAGAAGCTGATCGATACCGCGGGCCGGGTCGAACGATTCCAGCGCAAGTACGCTAAAAATAAGGAGTAGGCGGGCCATGCGATTCCTTCCCCGCCTGAAGTGCATCTGTTTGACGCAGACAGGATGGGAACATCGGAATCGGGTCCCGGCGCATGTTGCTCCGAACAGACTGAAACTACTGCGGCAGGAACTGCGAGAAGCCCTGACCGCGGGCACGGAAATGTTTAGCGATGAATGACGCGCTTCTTGTCGAAAAACTAGCCACGCTGGAAGTACGCTACCAGGAACTGACCGAGGAACTGGGTGATCCTGAGGTCGTGACCAACAACCTCCGCTATCAGAAGATCGCCAAGGTACATAGCGAACTTGGCGAAATCGTTGAGAGATTCGACCAATTCCGTACTCTACAGAAAAAGCTCGCTGAAACCAGAAGTATGTCGGAAGACGGAGACGAAGATCCGGAAATGAAAGCCCTGGTGGGCGAAGAGTTGGCAACTCTTGAATCCAGCCTGGAAACCTGCCGCCAGGATCTGAAAGTCCTGTTGCTGCCAAAAGATCCCAACGACGAACGAAACGTGATTCTTGAAATTCGGGCCGGTACCGGCGGGGATGAAGCCACACTCTTCACGGCCGACTTGTTCCGGATGTACTCCCGGTATGCCGAACGCCACCGCTGGAGGGTCGAGATCATGTCATCCAATCCAACCGGAGTTGGCGGTTTCAAAGAAATCATCCTCTTGGTCGAGGGTCATCAAGTGTATAGCCAGCTGAAATATGAGAGCGGCGTTCACAGGGTGCAACGCGTACCGGCCACTGAAACCAGCGGAAGGACCCACACTTCAGCCGTGACGGTGGCGGTGCTTCCCGAAGCCGATGAAGTTGAAGTCCAAATCAGCGACAAGGACCTGCGCGTCGACACTTTTTGTTCTTCCGGGCCAGGCGGTCAGAGCGTCAACACCACGTATTCGGCCATCCGCATCACACACATTCCAACTGGACTGGTCGTTTCGTGTCAGGACGAAAAATCCCAAATCAAGAACAAGGCCAAAGCCATGCGCGTGCTGCGCTCCCGCCTTTTCGACCTGGAACTGGAAAAACAACAGCAGGCCATGGCCCAGGAGCGGCGTTCGATGGTCGGCACCGGAGACCGGAGTGAGAAGATCCGAACGTACAACTACCCTCAAAACCGCGTTACAGATCACAGAATTGGTCTGACACTTCACCAGCTGGAAGCTGTCACCGGCGGCGAACTCGACGTAATCCTGGAAGCGCTCACCACGCACTACCAGGCGGAACGACTCAAGAAAGCAGTGGCGTGACGCTCGGCGAAACCCTCGCGGCCGCAAGCAAATCCCTGGACGAACATCGCATTGCGTCCGCGCGCTTGACCGCCGACGTCCTGCTCGCGCACTGCATGGACGTCGACCGGCCTTTCCTTTACGCTCACACCGATAATCGTCTCAGCGAAAAATCGTATAAGTCCTACCGATCAATGATAGCCCGCCGCATCGCGGGCGAACCGCTCCAATACATCACCGGTGTCCAGGAGTTTTACGGCAGACGCTTTTCTGTCGACCCTTCGGTGCTCATACCCCGACCGGAAACCGAGGGTGTCATCGCAGCGGTCCTCGAAATCAAGCCCGGACCCGACTCGAGAATCATCGACATCGGCACCGGTTCCGGATGCATAGCCTGCACGATGGCGCTGGAGTTGCCCGGGGTATCCGTATCGGCTTCGGACATTTCCCTGGCGGCCCTGCGAACGGCTCAAAAAAACGCAACAGCGCTGCGGGCGCAGGTGGATTTCGTCTGTATGGAATCGCTTGGCGCATGGTCCGGACATTTTGACGTGATCGTCTCCAACCCGCCCTATGTGGCTGGGGAAGACTACGATGGTCTGCAACGTGAGGTCCGCGATTTCGAACCCAGGGTGGCGCTGATCGGTGACCCCGACCCGCTCGAGTTCTACCGGCGCCTGTGCTCCCAGGCCCACGAACGCCTGGTCGATAGCGGCACTCTTGTGGTCGAAATTGGATATTCGATGGAGACGGCTGTCCGGGGTCTCTTTGACCGGGGATGGGAATTGTTGCCCACACGCAACGATCTTCAGGGCATACCCCGTGTCATCGCCGCTCGCAAACGTTAGGGGACGGACACGTCCTGTTGAATTATGGCCTGATTCGTCAATGTCGTTTGAAGTGTCCGTCCCCTGAGGTTTTTGTCTAGACGAAGTTTCGAGAACTGAGCTAAGCTTGCGACCGCGGCTTCAAAGTTATTCGAATTGCTGGCTTTAACTCCTGCCTCGTCGGATAATCCGGAGTACACGAGGATTCTTATGCATCGGTATTTGCTCATTGTCCTCCTGGGAAGTCTTGCCGGCACCGCATTCGGGCAAGCGGACCAGGAAAATACGACCCGCATGACCCGTATCTCCAAGATGAGCGCGACGACATCCGGCGATCGCGGCACGTTCACTGTCCCCGGCGTTGAGACACTGAACCGGAACCAGTTTTCCTTTGGGATGGGGTGGAACAATTTTGACCGCACTCCCCGGGATCTGGACATCAATTCCGTACCGGCGTTCCTCTCCTACGGTCTCACAGGCAGGTTTACCGTAACCGCAACTTTCGAAACGCAAAAACAAATTGCGGCGCGGAACCTGTCGCAGCCGGGTTTTTTCACTCGATTACCTTTTATTAACAGCCGTTTTTCGGAAGGGTTCGGAGACACCCTGCTGAACTTCAAGTACCGCATTCAACGCAAAGCGGACAACGTTGGGGGCATTGCCCTGTCGGGCTTCGTAAAGATTCCCACAGCTGACGAAACCCAGGGTCTGGGTACCGGCAAGGTCGACGGAGGTATCGAATTGCTGTTCACTTCCCTGTTGCCACTCAATTTCATGTTGCACTCAAGCATGGGACTGGTTTCAACGGCGGATCCGGAGGTGCCCGTACCCATCGGTTTGAAGGACGAAATGCGGAGCGGTATCGGCGTTGCGTGGCCGGCGTCTGGAATCAGCCTGCTGGGAAACGAGCATCTGCTCCAGGGGATCTTCGAGTACACCAGTGTCACGTTCATTGGCGCAGGGACTCTGAACGACGTCATTCAAAGCCCTTCGGATCTGACGGTAGGACTCCGCTACCTCAGCCTTGGCCGCGGTCTGACCTTCAATGCCGGATACAGGCGTAACTCTAATTTTGACCTATCTTTTCCAGGAAATACTGAAAGTGATGGATTCATATTTGGCATCAGCTACACCCAGCCGGTTGAAGCCGTGCTGACCAACAATTCTCCGCTGGTTCTCCTGGAGGCGCCTTCCGATGAAGTCTCCGTTGGCGCTGCCCTCGAAATCACCGCAACGTCCTTTGACGCAGACAACGACGACCTGAGCTTGGCCTGGACCACAACGGGCGGACAGATTATTGGTGAAGGCGAAACCGTAAGTTTCGACGCTACAGGCCTCACACCCGGCCCCTACACCGTCCGAGCCCTCGTAACCGACGGTCAAGGCGGAGAGTTATTGTCAAAAGTGGTGTTTAGGAGATTGATTCAAGCGGCGGCCTGATCGACTTGTGTCGCTTCGACACCATCGTTGAATTTCACTCCGATGATTACCTTGCTCAGATCATCGAATCCTCGTAATCGTCGCCAATTGTTCTCAGCGCACTGGCCCAGTTTGAACATCATGTGCAGCATGCCATCCCGTGTCAGGCAACCTCTGGATCGCTTCGTTCGGTGTCGAATGGTGGCAAAGGTCGACTCAATGGGATTCGTCGTTCTGATGCTCTGCCAGTGCTTGGCCGGAAAGTCGTAAAAGGCCAGCAGTTCCTCTCTGTCTTTCTGCAGGCAGAGTGTGGCTTTCGGATACTTCGGTTCATAGGTTTCAATGAACAAGTCGAATGCCTTCTCGGCGTCTGCCTTCGTCTCGGCCTGCCAGATCGAGTGCAGGGCCTGTTTCGCCTTCGCCTGGACCGACTTGGGCAGGCAGTTGAGGACGTTCATGACTTTGTGCATCCAGCAACGTTGTTGACGTGTCTCGGGATAGATTTCCTCCAGTGCGGCCCAGAACCCCATCGCACCGTCACCGATGGCCAACTTCGGAACATTCATCCCACGGGACTTCAGCTTCAACAAGACCTCGCGCCAACTCTGTGTCGATTCCCGTACACCGTCTTCGATCGCCAGGAAACGCTTCTCTCCGCGTTCATTCACGCCGATCACGACCAATGCACACAACTTGGTTTGTTCCGCCCGAAGTCCGCTGTAGATGCCGTCGGCCCAGACATAGACCCAGCGATCTGCATCCAAACGCTCCTCGCATCCGAGGCGGTACTGTTCGCCCCAAACCTGTTTCAACCGCGATACCGTGCTCGCCGACAGACCCTGCGCCTGGGGACCGACAAGAACTTTTAGGGCCTCACCCATCTCGCCGCTGGAAACGCCTTTCAAATACAACCACGGCACCGCTGCTTCCAGCGACTTCGTCTTCCGAATGTACGGTGGTACCAGGGCCGATCGGAACGTCACAGCTTCGCCCGTCTTGGCACGGACCTTCGGGATTTGGACTGTTACCGGACCCAATCCCGTCTGCAGTTCGCGTTCCGGCAGATAACCGTTGCGTACCACCCCGGCGTTTCCTGTCTCAGTTCGCCGGCCACCGTGCTGGGATAGCAGCTCTGCCAATTCGGCTTCCACTGCGCGTTGGATCAGTTGCTGTGCCCCAACTCGTAGTAGTTCTGTTACTGGATCCTCAATCGTTTCTCGACCTTCCGGTCCATTCACGTTACTCTTGCTCACAGTGGCGTATCTCCTATGGTTGCTTTGAAGTTTTGTCACAACAAATCAACCAGATACGCCGCTCTTATTCAATCCCTCAAACACCAGATTCGGTTATAACTCCAAGGCGGATCGAGTCAGGCGGAAGTCACTATTACGGTCACACCGTAAGGCAGAACCAGTTAAGAGTTAAAAGTTAAGGCCGATGGCTCTTAACTTTTAGCTTCCTTCCGGTACCACTCGATCGTTCGTTCCAGTCCTTCAGGGAAAGTTACCGAAGGGCTCCAGTTGAGAATCTCACGCGCCCGCGAGATGTCGGCCCTCGAGTGTCGGATGTCGCCGGCTCGCGCGGCCGCATGGATGGCCTCAACATTTTGGCCCGTCAAAGCCCGCGTTTCCTCGAAGACTGCCTTCACCGTAACTTCTTGGCCTGATGCAATATTGAATATCTGTCCCACCCCACGCCGGGCCTCCGCAGCCCGAAGATTAGCCGCGACAACGTCAGCCACATAGACGAAGTCCCGGGTTTGCAGTCCGTCTTCATAGATCGTGGGGACACGTGCCTCAAGGACGGCGGGAATAAACTTTGCGAACACTCCGCTGTAGTCGGAAGACGCGTCCTGCCGCGGACCGAACACGTTGAAATATCTTAGCGAGACGGTCTCCAGTCCGTAGCTACTCCAGAATAGCTGCGCATAGACCTCTCCAAGGTATTTCTGAGCGCCGTATGGAGATATCGGCTCGGCCGGCATGTCCTCAAATTTGGGCAGTACCGGATTGTCTCCGTATACCGCCGAAGACGACGCATAGACAACGCGGCGCACACCGGCATCCCGGCAGGCTACGAGGAGGCGTAGCGTAGCACTGACATTGGCTTCGTGGGAGGCAAGCGGATCGCTGATCGAACGAGGGACCGACGGGATCGCTGCCTGGTGAAATACCGTATCCACACCCACCAGATGTTGTTCAAGGCTTGCCTCCCGGACGAGATCAAGCTTTCGAAATTCAATTGATTTCTCAACACCTCGAAGATTCTCCGGCTTCCCCGTCGATAAATTATCGAGTACGACAACCTTGTCGCCTCGCTCGACGAGGGCTTCCGCAATGTGGGAGCCAATGAAGCCGGCCCCACCGGTAACGACATGAACAGCCAAAGTTCCTCCGTATCGGGTCTATTTCGGGTGGGTGTCTGCCGGCGGGTGCGCTGTAAGCCGAATTCTGTTCCCCGACCGGGGCCGGGGCGGCAATCATTCATCTGGATCCCGGCTTTCACCGGGATTCGAGCGGCCTACCCGGAAGCTCGGACGAGCCGTCCTTCGACGCGCCTAAGCGCGACACACTTCCCTATTTGGCCTTGCTCCGTGTGGGGTTTGCCAAGCCGGTCCGTCACCGAACCGCTGGTGCGCTCTTACCGCACCTTTTCACCCTTACCGCTATTAAATTGAGGTCAGAGCCCTATTTCCCCTTTTAACCGGAACATTCCCGGCCGTCGAAATTAGGGAAATAGGGCTCTGACCCCAATTTCAAACAGCGGCGGTATATTTTCTGTGGCACTTTCCGTCCCTTTCGGGCCCCCGAATTACGGGGCACACTGCCCTGTGGAGTTCGGACTTTCCTCTCCCTTGACGGAAGCGATTGCCCACCCACCCGCACTGCAGACACCTCCAATATAGATACCACAGCGATGCGGGCCAACGCTTTTCTTTAAGCAGAGCCCTTGAGCCGACGCCAAAGCTCTTCAAGCTCGGGAGGCAAGGGTGAATGAAATGTCATAGCGGTTCCGTTCGATGGATGGGAAAACGCCAGGTCCGAAGCGTGCAGGAAATAACGATGAAATTCCCCCCACTTACGAACAAAAGCCCGATGCCGTTTTTCTCCGTATACCGTGTCGCCCACCACAGGATGCCCGATCGCGTTCAGATGGACCCGGATCTGGTGCGTACGTCCCGTTCGAATCCTTACCTCGAGCAAGGAAAACGAGGCCGACCCCTCCAGCACCCGATAGTCTGAGAAGGCCGTTCGTCCACCCTTGTTACGTACAGCCATTCGGGTGCGTGCACTGGGATGACGACCGATGCTCAGCTCAACCGTCCCAGTCTCTTTGGACAGCCGGCCGTGAACGAGCGCACGGTAGGACTTTCGAACCTCACGTTTTTCGAAGCTCCTGGACAGTCGAGAGTGCGCCTCGTTGGTCTTGGCGATCAGAATTAATCCAGAAGTCCACTTGTCCAGTCGATGCACAATTCCGGGCCGACCCGCCCCTCCCGCGTCGGACAGATCGAGAAAGCGCGCCTGGAGCGCGTTAGCGAGCGTGCCGCCCCGATTACCTGAGCCCGGGTGGACAACCATCCCTGCCGGTTTTTCTATGATCGCGAGAGCTCGATCTTCGTAGTGAACTTCGAGAGGAATCGGCTCGGGCTCAAGCCTCAACGGTTCGGCGCTGGGTGGGGTAACCTGGATCATGTCGCCGGTTTGAAGCCGGTACCCTGCTTTCTCTGCCTCCCCATTGACCAGAATCGCGCCACGCCGGTTCATAGACTGGAGTCGGGACCGCGTCAGGTCTTCAAAAAAGCGGGTCAGGAATATGTCGAGTCGCGTACCGCGATCCTCAGGACCGGCTTCGAATTTCATCTCGAATAATTTCCACCCCCAGGAGGGCTACGCCGACCGAAATCGCCGTGTCGGCAACATTGAAGTTTGGCCAGTAATAGGCATCCAGATGAAATTCCAGAAAATCAACGACATATCCATAGATCAAACGATCGTAAAGGTTGCCGATCGCGCCTCCGAATATGAGGGCGAGCCCTGTCTGCAAAACGCTCTGCCCGATCGGGCTCCGAACACTGTAAATCGCAACCACAACGGCGGCTGCAACGGCGAATCCCGACAGGACGACAACCCGGTACGGAGAGTCGGCTGAGGCAAACACGCCGAATGCAACACCGGTGTTGCGAACGTAGGTCAGGTTGAAGAAGCCGGCAATGAGCGTCAGGGATTCCCCCACCTCAAAGCGCTGATCGATGAGGAATTTCGTCAGTCGATCGACGAAAACCACTGCACCACTGAGAGCCAGGTAGGGCAATCTTTCCCTGATAATAAAACTGTCCCTCTGAGTCGTCATGCTATGGTTCTAGGAAATCGCAAGTATGGTACTCTTGACTACGTAAACCATAGTATAGACAAGTCCAATGCCGGTCACCGACGATTCCATGAAGACCGTTGAAAAGAAAGAGACGATTCCGAATTTTCAATCGGTTCCCTCCGATTCGTGGATCGTTTCTCTGCGCAAGCAGCTGCGACAGCTTGCCGATGAACGCAAAAACCCTCCGGTTGAGCCGCAGCTTTCGGCTCCGCCCGATCCCACTGCGCTCGACAAACTTGTCGATACGCCCACTCCGTTCAGCTCGCTGATCGCACAGATACGCAGGGGCATTGACGATGTCCTCCATCCCAAGGAAAAATTTAAAGCTTCAGCCGAGCCGATTGAAGTCGAGGCCGTCTGGTCTACGCACGACCAGAGAACACCCGGCGCGATTTCAATGGCAGCCCATGTTGTCGTTGTTGTGCTCTTGATGTTTCCCTTTTTCGGGTCGGGGTCCGATCCGCTCCAGATTACGGAGACGTTTATCCCCCTCGTGGCCCCAGGTTTGATTCTGACTCTGCCGCAAGAGGATGAGCAGTCCGGTGGTGGCGGTGGTGGTGGACAACTCGATGAAACACCGCCAATTCTGGGTGAATTACCGGAAATAGACGATGAACAACTCGTACCTCCGTCTCCTGAAATACTCAACTTCGATCCCATTCTGGTTGCGGCACCGACGGTGATAGCCCCGCAGCTGGTCGATCTGGATCAGACGATCGACCTGGCAATGCTCGGAGCGTTTGACGGCATTCCAGGTCCTCCATCGGCCGGGCCCGGAGTGGGCGGCGGTATCGGGACCGGGCAAGGACGCGGTGTCGGCGAAGGAAGCGGTCCGGGCGTTGGCGAAGGAGAAGGGGGCGGTTTTGGCGGCGGAATTTTCAGCATTGGTGGCGGTGTAACAACACCGACGCTGCTTGCGCAACTGTTGCCCGAATACTCTGAAGAAGCGCGTAAAGCTAAATATGAAGGCACCGTGATCCTGGAAACGATTGTCCGGAGAGACGGCACGGTCGAAGTGGTTCGAGTGACGCGCAGCCTGGGATACGGTCTCGACGACAAAGCTATTGAGGCGGTCACTCAATGGCGATTCCGGCCCGGCATGCGCAACGGCGAGCCCGTCGATGTCGCCCTGAAGATCGAGGTCAATTTCAACCTCCGATAGCCCACCACCCGAGGGAACAATCCGCGCTGCCCCCGTGGCCAGTTCCTTTCATTCAGCCTGGACATCAAAGCGTGGACGGAGAAGCCCGTCCCTGGCCGGCATCTCACCATATGAACAGCGTCGCCTGTCGCCGTTTATGGTAACTTCGCCGTCATGAGGGACGCCGTGATCATCAGCGCTCTGCGAACGGGCGTGGGCAAGTTCCAGGGCTCTATCAGCCCACTCTCTGCAACTGAACTCGGTGCGGCGGTTGTCCGGTCCGTCGTGAAACACGCCGGCTTGACCCCCGGTCAGGTTGACGAAGTCATCATGGGTAACGTGGTGTCGGCAGGACTCGGCCAGAACCCGGCGCGTCAGGCAGCGCTTGGGGGCGGACTCTCACCAGAAGTCGCCGCTATGACGATCAACAAAGTGTGTGGTTCCGGTTTGAAGGCTGTCGGACTGGCCACGCAGGCCATTCAGACCGGCGAAGCGGAAATTGTTGTGGCGGGCGGGATGGAGAGCATGAGCAACTGCCCCTACTTGCTCCCTAAGGCCCGCGAAGGCTACCGCCTGGGCGATGCCAGGATGGTGGATTCGGTGATCCATGACGGTCTGTGGGACGTATACGAAGACTTCCACATGGGCTGCACCGGAGAAGTCATTGCCGAGAAATACAGCGTGTCTAGAGAAACCCAGGACCGTTATGCACTCGAAAGTCACAACAAAGCCGTCGCGGCCATCCGAGCAGGGCGTTTTAAGGACGAAATCATCCGGCTCGAAGTACCTCAACGCAAAGGCGCCCCTCTTCCCTTCGACACGGATGAATGTCCACGCACGGATACGTCGATGCAGGCACTGGGCAAACTCAAGCCCGCCTTCAAGCCAGGCGGTACCGTAACCGCGGGAAACGCACCTGGCCTCAATGACGGCGCTGGGGCCGTTATCGTCACCTCCCGTGAAGGTGCCCGGCGGGCCGGACGGACACCGATAGCACGCATTTCAGGCCAGGCGGTATCGGGCATCGAACCCGCCCTCGTGATGATGGCTCCGGTAAAGGCCGTCAATAAATTGATCAGAAAAATCGGCTGGAGCCTGGATGACGTCGACCTGATCGAACTCAACGAAGCCTTCGCCGTTCAGGCCGTCGCCGTAATGGCCGAACTCAAGCTCGATCCCAAGCGAGTGAACGTGAACGGCGGCGCCATCGCGATCGGACATCCGATCGGAGCCAGTGGCGCCAGAATTCTGGTTACGCTATTGCATGAATTGGTTCGGCGGGATGTCCACCGGGGTATAGCAACACTGTGCCTGGGCGGCGGCAATGCCGTAGCCCTGGCCGTTGAACGTTGAGGGGCCTTTACCCCAAAGTTAAGTAGTGTCAGGCAATCTTAGATAGTCTAAATTGAGGTCGAGAACATCATGACGGCAGTGGAGTCCGTGGGCGTCGTCGGCGCCGGCACAATGGGAAACGGTATCGCGCACGTCGCCGCACGGACCGGCATCTCAGTCGTTCTTTGTGACCTGGACCCAGCACTTCTCGATCAGGCATTGTCCACGATTTCGCGAAATATGGACCGGGAAGTCGCCAAAGGAAAGCTGACTGAAACTGAAAAGCAGGAAGCCCTGAACCGGATCACGCCCACTACGGATTGGAATCATTTGAAGGAAATCGACTTTCTGATCGAAGCCGTCAACGAGGATTTTCAGGTGAAATCGCGTGTCTTCGAGCAGGCAGACCGCATCACAAAACCGAAGACCATCCTGGCATCCAACACCTCGTCGATTTCGATCACAAAGCTCGCTGCCGTCACCGAGCGGCCGGAACAAGTCGTCGGAATGCACTTCATGAACCCCGTCCCTGTCATGCAACTGGTTGAAATCGTTCGTAGCCTGACGACTGCAGAAGCGACCCTTGTCGGGACGCGGGAATTGGCCCAGCGACTCGGAAAGAAACCCGTCGAGGTAAACGACCATCCGGGCTTTGTGTCCAACCGCATACTGATCCCCATGATCAATGAAGCAGCGTTCTGCCTGATGGAAGGCGTGGGCACTGCCGAAGCGATCGACAGCATAATGGAACTTGGAATGCGACACCCGATGGGACCGCTTGCGCTTGCCGACCTGATCGGTCTTGACGTCTGCCTCGACGTCATGGAAGTCCTGCATCAGGGACTGGGCGACTCAAAGTACCGGCCCTGCCCCCTGCTCCGAAAACTGGTCGATGCCGGTCATCTGGGCCGAAAAACGGCCCGCGGATTTTACAGTTATTAAGAGTTTACAAAAAAGGACCTCAGCTGGCCCATCCGTTAAGGATTCTTAGGCATGATCCACTGCCAGAATTGCACCACGCGAAACGCACTGACGCGCCAGTTCTGTTGGAAATGCGGCACGAAGCTCCTGTTGGCGTCGGGGGCAGCGACGGCCGAGTCACCGATGAACTTCATGGACGAGCACGCCCTGGAACGGGTAAGCGCGCTGGAATACGCCATGTCTATCATGAACAAGCGTTTGGAGTCGTTAGCAGAAACGGTCGAACGCGTAGGAGCGAACAACTTCATCGACCACACGATGATCGAAACCCTGACCGATTCCCTGGAGTCAGCCGGTATAAACCTTTCCAACCTGGAAACGGAATGGCGAAAACGAATCAATTCGCGACTGACCGAGAACGAAGAAGTCGACCGGTTGGGGTCCCGGATGGAAAGGATCATCGAATTCTACAGGGGATCCCAACGTAAGCAGTTCATGCTCTGGATTGAACGGGCCTACGAACACATTGCATCGGACCGGCCGGCTGAAAGCCTGGGCTCGTTGCAGTCAGCGTTCGAACACGATCCTTCCAACTACGAACTGGGGATGCTTTTAGCCGAAGTTTTTTTCCAGACACAGGATTTTACTGAGTCTCATGCGTGCCTGTCCCGCGTCCTGGAGTTCAAACGCGATCATTTCGAAGCCACTCTCCTGATGGGACTGATCGAAAAACGACACGGAAATGCCAATGAGGCCCAGCGGCTCCTCGAGGTCGCAGTCCACCTCAGGGACAATTCTCCGTCGGCACACGCGACGCTCGCATCACTGCTTATCGACAATGGTAAGCGCAAACAGGCGATGGGCCACCTGAATCGCGCGCTTGAGCTAAAACCCAGCGCGCCCACTCATTTCATGCTGGGCGCGATTTACTATCAGGACGGTCGCCAGAAACGCGCAATCAGCCACCTGAAGCAAGCTACGCAACTGGACCCCGAATTTGGCGAAGCCTTCTATCAACTCGGACTTTTATGCCTTGAAATGAAGTGGCGCCGTAAGGCACAAGAGTGTTTTAACCACGCGCAACAGCTCGATCCCCGGGAAGATCGATACCGCAAGAAGGCACAGAGGTATTTCAAGGGGAACGTGACTCCGGACCAATTGAGCGGTCTCGTCCGCGACGAACTACACCTAACGACGTGCTGGAGCAATAAAAGCTCCGATTAAAAGGCTGAGAGAGTGGCTCATAGCCCTTGAAGTCACGCGCTCTATGGAAGGCGTGACCCACCGGCCCAATTAACGATAAAGAGGAACCATGGCAGAAGACAAACGTAAAGAAAAGACGCGGGCGCTGGATCTGGCTGTTTCACAGATCGAAAAACAGTTCGGTAAGGGCTCGATCATGCGCCTCGGTGGCGGACACGAAATTCCCGCGATGGAGATCATTCCTTCCGGTTCCATCGCACTGGACGCTGCGCTCGGAATAGGTGGCTTCCCGAGAGGCCGGGTGATCGAGATATACGGGCCGGAATCCAGTGGCAAAACCACGTTGTCGCTACATGTGATAGCGGAAGCACAAAAGTTGGGAGGGACTGCGGCCTTCGTGGATGCCGAGCATGCACTGGATGCGGCTTACTCAAGAAAACTGGGCGTTGATATCGACAACCTGCTCGTTTCGCAACCCGACAGTGGCGAACAAGCCCTTGAAATCACAGAAGTGCTGGTTCGCAGCGGTGCAGTCGACGTCATTGTGGTGGATTCGGTGGCGGCACTCGTGCCGCGCGCCGAACTTGAAGGCGAGATGGGAGACGCGCAGATGGGCCTCCAGGCCCGATTGATGTCGCAAGCGCTCCGCAAACTGACCGGTGTCGTTTCTAAATCAAAGACCAGCCTGATTTTCATCAATCAGATTCGGGAAAAAATCGGGGTCATGTTCGGAAGTCCGGAAACGACCACAGGCGGCCGGGCTCTGAAATTTTACGCATCGATTCGTGTCGACATCCGGAGAATCGGCGCCATCAAGGACGCTGACAAGATCGTCGGAAACCGAACCAAGGCAAAGGTGGTCAAAAACAAGGTGGCTCCGCCCTTCCGCGATGCCGAATTCGACATCATGTACGGGGAAGGCATCTCGCATGAAGGAGAGTTGCTCGACCTGGCCGTCGGAGCGAACATCGTCGACAAAAGCGGCTCCTGGTTCTCCTTCGATGGCGAACGATTGGGACAGGGGCGGGAAAACTCCAAGCATTTTCTCAAGGAACACCCTGAGTATTATGTACGCATCGAGGAAGAAGTCCGGGAGGCCCTGGGTCTGGGGGTCGCCAAGGCAACCGCAGCTGTCGCAGGTCCCAGTAACGGCAAAAAAGGGAGTTAAGAACAGGGACGGCTGAGGGGCCAAATACCCTTCCGCCAGGGTGAGCAAAAATAGCGCTAATGTGAAACGAGACCTTCGCCGATAAGGTCAGTATCTCACTCAGTTCTCACAACTCGTTGCACAAGGCCCCGCTCCGGCGGGGCCTTTTTTTGTATATATGCCGCTCATTCCACTCTTAAATAGACCGGTTCAATCATTTAACCTCGTTCAAGCCGGTATGGCCGCACCCTAGTGGCCTGCAGCAGAGATATCGCCCGTGGCATTCGGAGCGCACCGGCACCGCTTGCGATATCTCTGTAGCCGGGCGTTAGGCAGTTCGGCTTGAAGTTCGCCTTCTAAAGAGGCCCGTTGGGTTAGAATGGGACCCGCGAGACCTCAGTTTTCCTTTCTGGGCGACTGACGGCCTGGATCCCGCTTCGCTCGTACGGACCCGGGGTGGTCTACGCGTTAGCGAATGGCGCATCGATGGGTCACCCGACCCGCTCAAAGCGTCAAACCAGGGAGAAAGCCATGAAGAAATTCCTCACTTTCTTTGTTGTTGCCGTTGCACTGTCGATGATTCCTACACCTGCTCCGGCTCATCACGGCCGCGGACAGACCTACGATATGGAGCAAGAGTTCACCCTGCGTGGCAGTGTGACCCAAGTGCTGTGGCGCAACCCTCACGTCTTGTGGTACATGGATGTCGAGGACGACAACGGCAACGTCGTCAATTGGGCTTTTGAGCATGGAAGCACGAGTTCGCTGTCCCGGGAAGGCTATCATCGGAATACTCTCAAAGCAGGCGATGAAATTGTCGCGACTGTCCATCCCGCCCGCAATGGCGCGCCAACTTCGATTGTGGTGAAGGTCATTCTACCGGACGGAACGGAAATGATGTGTCGCGGCAGCGGCTGCGACTAGACCCTGAACAAGCGTGATTGACGAGGAAATGATAGTGCAATAAGAGCGGAAGTACCCGAAATGCCCCCTCTCCGTGCGAAAAAAACCTTGAACAGATTCTTCGGAAAAGGAGGCATTTCAGATGAACGATTATACGCGCAAGAACATGAGGAACCGCAAGCGGCGAATCGAACGTCGGCTTGGGGACCGGCATTGGACGGATCAGGTAGAGCCGATGTTTTCGGCGAGCAACATTCAGTACGAGATGGGAGAGCGGACGCGGGGCACATCGGTTGGTGGTATCGGGACGATGCAACTGGTGGCGCGGCGGACCGGGCTGATCGAAGCCATCGACAAGGGCGTGCATGTGTTGAAGCGGCACCTGCCGTATCACGAGTCGGATCACGTGCTGAACATCGCCTACAACGCCTTGAGCGGAGGAACGTGCCTGGAAGACATCGAACTGCGGCGCAACGATGCGGTGTATCTGGATGCGCTGGGAGCGCAACGGATTCCGGATCCGACGACGGCGGGAGACTTCTGCCGGAGATTCGAGGCCGACGACGTGGAGTGTCTGATGGAGGCAACCAATCAAGTCCGGCTCGGAGTCTGGCGACAGCAACCGGCGGCGTTTTTCGAAGAAGCGGTGTTGGACGCGGACGGGACACTGGCCGAAACCACGGGGGAATGCAAGCAAGGGATGGACGTGGCCTACGACGGGACGTGGGGATATCACCCGCTGATGATCTCGCTGGCCAACACCGCCGAACCGCTGTATCTGGTCAATCGTAGCGGCAACCGGCCGTCGCATGAAGGAGCCGCGGTCCGGTTCGACCAAGCCATCGCATTGTGCCGGCATGCGGGGTTTCGCCAGATCCTGCTGCGCGGGGACACGGACTTCAGCCAGACCCGGCATCTGGACGGATGGGACGACCAGCAGGTGGGTTTCATATTCGGGATTGACGCGATGGCGAACCTGAAGGCCCGGGCCGATGAACTGGAGCCGCGCCAGTGGAAGCGCCTGGAACGGCCCGCGAAATACGACGTGGCGACCGAACCGCGCCAACGTCCCGACAACGTGAAGGAAGAGATCGTTCGGCAGCGCGGTTTCGACAATATCCGCTTGCAGGGTGAGGATGTGGCCGAGTTTCGGTATCGACCCGGAGCCTGCGATCGGGACTACCGTGTCGTCGTGGTGCGGAAGAATCTGTCGGTGGCCAAAGGAGAGCAGGTGTTGTTTGACGACATCCGGTACTTCTTCTACATTACCAACCGTTCGGATCCGGCCGACCAGATTGTGATGCGTGCCAATCAACGGTGCAATCAGGAGAATCTCATTGAGCAGTTGAAGAACGGCGTTCAGGCGTTGCGGATGCCGGTCGGAGATCAGACCAGCAACTGGGCCTACATGGTGATCGCGTCACTGGCCTGGACACTGAAAGCGTGGTTTGCATTGCTGCTTCCCGAAACCGGACGTTGGGGCCAAAAATATCAGGCTGAGAAGCAAACCGTGCTGCGCATGGAGTTCAAAACCTTCTTGAACGCTTTCATGCTTGTGCCGTGCCAACTCGTGCGCACCGGGCGGCGCATTCTGTTCCGGATCCTGGCCTGGAACCGGTGGTTGCCGGTCTTGTTCCGCGGGGTGGATGTGTTGCGTCAGCCTCTGCGATGTTGACCCGATCATGACTCTGAGCCCGGGCGATCGAGGTCCCGGTTTCTGTCAACCGTCCAACACCAGCGAGGCTGAACTGAAACAGATTCAACAGAAACTCGATACCTGGAACAGGCCATCCGGGAACGGGATTCTATGCCTCGAATTCTATCGGCGCGAACTGGGCCTCGGCGGACTGGTTATGCGCTTGTTTTGGGACTAGTCAGCCTAGGGCGTCAGACAAACACTCGTGGGTCGAAGAGAGATCTGGCGGCGTCTGACGCTGAAAGACTTCAATAACGTCTGGAAGAACGAATCCCTGACACTCGAAAATCCGATACCGGACTACGAGGCCGGGATTTGCACGGAGGTACAATCATGCAAAGCCATTCCATCCGCGTGATCATCGCCGCAATGTCAGTGCTCTGCGTCTTGTCATTGACGGCATGTGCCGGAGCCCCGGAGGACGGGAGCCAATTTGACCCACGTGATTTCTCGGGAGTGTGGCACATGGAAGGGGGATCGGGTCAATTTGGCCCACCAAATCCTCCAGCTCTGACATCGGCGGGAATGGCAGCGATGCGAGGGCGTATTCCTTCCCGCAGCGTGGACGATCCCAGCCTTTCAAACGACCCTTCCTATGAGTGCAATCCGGAGGGCTTTCCGAAGATCCTCTTTGATGCGGAGCCCATGGAAATCTTACAACTCCCCGACAGAATGTTGCAAACCTTCCAGTGGGAAGGACGGATTCGCTACCTCTGGCTGGACGGAAGGGAGCTACCAACGGGAGAGAACCTCGAGAATCTAGGCCCGGCCTGGTATGGGCACTCGGTCGCTGAGTGGAAAGGGAACACGCTCGTCGTGAATACAGTAGGTTTCGACGACAGAGCCTGGCTCGACAGGCCGGGCCACCCGAGAAGTTTCAACGCACGCATCGAAGAACGTTACCAACGTCTCGATTCAGACACGATTGAACTTCGGTTGACGCTCTACGATCCCGAAAACTATAGCGACACCTGGGCGGGTGAACCGAAAATCTTCAGGAGACTTCCCAGCGACGAATACACTTTTTTCGGCTGGGAAGGGATCTTTTCGGGAACAACGGAGCAGATCTGTGCGCCGATGAACGAGGTTGAAACGTACAATCAGCTGTTTCGGGATCCAGGAGCGGAGGGAATTTCTTCGACCCCATGAAAACCGGCATCGGATGCACCTGCGCTTTCAATGCAGGTGTTCGGTCCGACGGCTTGGCGAGCAGGCGCTCTTTGAGGCTTCGGTCCCATCTCGGCCAAAGGTAAACCAGTGCTCCTCACGACACTTGCCTTCCGCCGGGCTGGATTTACCGGATCTGGTTTTCCGACGGAGGTCTTCCGTCCCGCCGACCCCGCGCCGGAAAGTTTTCCTGCCTGTCTTCGTGTAAGGAGGGGACAGATGAACTCACAAACGAGATGTCGACTTTCGTTGTCCTTGGTTGTTGCGCTGGGCGCTGGCAGTGTGTTGGCGGCGGCCCCACACCGCACAACCGTGTCTCTTCAGGAATTTCCACCGGAGTTTTCCGGCGAGGGAGCACGGCAGGTTCTCGACAACGAGCGAGCAGTAGTGTGGGCGGCTACCGGGACGAAAGGGCAGCCCACGACCCTGCACACGCACGAACGCGATCGGGTTAGTGTGGATCTTGCCGATGCATCTGTTCGATTCACGAGGGCAGATGGGGTTTCCGAGTCTGTGTCACTCACGACCGGTCAAGTGCATTTCGAGCCGAAAGGCACGACGCACCGCGTAGAGATCGTCAGCGATAGTCCACGGCATGTGATCCTGATCGATCTGAAGGAAGTGGTGGTGCCCCTGAGTGAGAACTTGAGTGGCTTTGCGAACGCTTATCCGAGGGCGGACGCTGTCAAGCTGTTGGAGAACGATCGTGTCGTTGTCTGGGAGTACACATGGACGACAGGTGTGCCGTCGCCAACGCACTTTCACGACAAGGACGCAGTGATCGTTTTCATGGGCGCCGGCGAACTCAGGGCCACAACTCCTGATGGAACGGTCCGGGGTGGCACCAGATCGTTCGGGGATGTCGTGTTCAGCCCAAGAGACGTCACTCACGTCGAAGAATTGATCTCCGGGTCCGCCAAGTCGATTGTTATCGAGCTGAAGTAGGCCAATCCCAACCAAGTGTAACGATTCACATCGCTGCCTCGAAAATAGCCCAGTCTAAGCCAGGCTAATCTTTCAAAAAGCACATTAATGTTCAGGAATCAGATAAAGGGTCAATGATCTCAGCGACAGAAGCACTCGAGCGCCTGAGGGACGGGAACCGCCGCTTCGTTTCTGATACGGGAAGGCCTCGCCCGCTGACGAATCATAGACGCCGCAGCGAATTGGTGCCGGGCCAGGAGCCTTTCGCGATCGTTCTTGGATGTTCCGACTCCCGAGTCCCTGCAGAGCTGGTTTTCGACCTGGGCCTTGGCGATATGTTCGTCATCCGGGTCGCCGGAAACATCGTTGCGCCTTCTCAGATTGGCAGTGTCGAGTTTGCGGCACACCGTTTCGGCACACGCCTCGTCGTGGTCTTGGGCCACTCCACATGTGGCGCCGTACTGGCCACCCTGGATGAACTCAGACGGCCGACCGAAAGCCGTCAGGGTAATATTAGATCGATCGTTGACCGCATTAAGCCATCAGTGGAAGGCTTACTCGAAACCGAAGGTGCCGACGATCCAAAGATTCTGGAAAAACACGCCGTCCGGGCCAACATCCGTGCTTCTGTCAATCAACTGCGGCACGGGTCCGAAATCCTGGAGCATTTGGTCCGAAACGATAGACTGCTCGTTGTCGGTGCTGAGTATTCACTCGATACCGGAATCGTTGACTTCTTCGACGATGGCCCGGAGGCGGGCGGATAAGAATCTTGGCTTCTCGGCTAGCCAAGTCACCCTCCCTTCCGAAGGCTTCGCCCTCACACAACTCACCCAAACAGCCGGCATCCATGCGTCAGATACGCTGGCACACAACACCATCGACGGCTGAGCAGGTCAACGATGCTTCGGCTCCTTCCCGGTTTACATGCTTTCAACACAAGGCCCTGGAAGGTCGCCTTAAATTTTCCATGCTAAGTTAGGAGGGATGTTCAAGCGACTACCAGACAAGCTGCAGCTTCCCAAACTGGAAGAAGAAGTCCTCGCTTACTGGGACGATCACCAGATCTTCGAGCGGACGCTCGACAGGCACGATGCCCCCCACTTCACGTTTTACGAAGGCCCCCCGACCGCGAACGGCAAACCCGGAATCCACCACGTTTTTTCGCGGACGATCAAAGACCTCGTGTGTCGTTACAAGACCATGCGTGGATACCAGGTCCATCGGAAGGCAGGCTGGGACACCCATGGCCTCCCGGTCGAGATCGAAGTGGAACGCCGGCTTGGGATCAAACACAAAGAAGAAATCGAGGAATACGGCGTCGACCGTTTCAACCAGGAATGCCGAAAGAGCGTCCTTGAATACAAGGACATATGGGAAGAGCTCACGCGCAGAATGGGCTATTGGGTCGACATGGAACGGCCCTACATCACATGTGACAACGACTATATCGAATCGGTCTGGTGGGCACTGGACTCCTTCTTCAAGAAAGACCTGATCTACCAGGGTTTCAAGGTTCAACTGTATTGCCCACGCTGCGGCACTCCCCTCTCCTCGCACGAAGTTTCGCTCGGCTACCGGGACGTCGACGATCCATCCGTATACATCAAGGCACGGCTCAAAGACGAACAAGACACCTTCTTCCTGGTCTGGACAACAACACCATGGACGCTGGTTTCTAACGTCGCTCTGGCGGTTGGACCTGAAATCGAATATGTCAAAGTCCGTGTCGCAGACGAATATCTGATCTTGGCAAAAGATCGGCTCTCCGTTCTCGGAGAAGACACCCAGGTTGTGGACTCGTTCAGTGGCAGCGCGTTGGCAGGAAAGGAATACGAACGCTGGTTCGATTTTTTTCCCGTTGAAGAAAAGGCCTGGTATGTCATCGAAGCCGAGTTTGTGACCACGACCGATGGTTCGGGAATCGTCCATCTGGCACCGGCATATGGTGAAGACGACTATCAGGTGGCCAAGGATCATGGTTTGCCGATAATTCAGGCCGTCGGGCAAGAAGGCGAATTCAGCGCTCAGGCCGGTCCGTTCGCAGGGATGTTCTTCAAAGAGGCCGACCCCGAGATCACGCGTGACCTGAAACGCCGAGGGCTCTTGTACTCCAAAGAGACCTATCACCACAGTTACCCCCACTGCTGGCGCTGCGACACCCCGCTGATTTTTTACGCACGCAAATCCTGGTATATCCGTACAACGGACTACGCAGAACAGATGATCGAACAGAACCGCACGATCAACTGGCATCCACCCGAAGTGGGAGCCGGTCGCTTTGGCAACTGGCTCGAAGAAAACAAGGACTGGGCCATATCGCGCAACCGTTATTGGGGCACACCGATACCGATATGGGTTTGCAAGGACTGCGAAGCCCAACGTTCCATTGGAAGTATCGCCGAGCTACGCGAGCAGGGCCATGGTGTGGCTGAACCTCTGGACCTACACAAACCGTTTATCGATGCGGTGACGCTGGATTGCACCTGCGGCGCTGTTATGCGAAGAATCCCCGAAGTGGTGGACGTGTGGTTTGATTCCGGATCGATGCCCTTTGCCCAATGGCATTACCCCTTCGAAAACAAGGATATTTTCAAACACGCTTTTCCTGCGGATTTTATTGCGGAAGGGGTCGATCAGACGCGTGGGTGGTTCTACACGCTGCACGCGATAAGCTCCCAATTGTTCGGCCAACCCAGTTTTAAGAACGTCATCGTCAACGACATGATTCTGGACCGCCACGGGCAGAAGATGTCTAAATCCCGCGGGAATACGGTCGCCCCCTTTGAAATCATCAATAAGTACGGCGCCGACGCCGTCCGGTGGTTTCTGATCTCGTCGAGTCCCCCGTGGAAACCCAAGATCTTCGATCCGGATGCGATCTCTGAAATCCAACGGAAGTTGTTGAATACCCTTTTGAACACGTATTCGTTCTTTGCGCTTTACGCAAATATTGACGGTTTCGGCAAGGGGGAAAACGAAGAAGAACATGTCAGCTTAGAAGCCAGACCTGACATTGATCGGTGGATCCTCTCCGTCCTGCACTCCACGGCAAGAGACTACACAGACGCCATGGACAGCTATGACCCGACCCGCGCCACACGTCTGGTGACGCACTTCGTTATCGAAGAATTGTCCAACTGGTACGTCCGCCGGAACCGAAGACGGTTCTGGAAAGGTGATTTGAGCACGGACAAGCTTGCTGCGTATCAGACTCTGGCCGAATGCCTCCTGGGAGTCATCAAGATGATGGCACCAATTGCGCCGTTCGTTTCTGATGCACTGTACCGTCGCCTGGTCAAAGGACAGAGGCTCAAAGACCATCCATCGATCCACGTCGCAGCGATGATCGAACCACGGGAGGAACTCATCGATGCTGACCTCGAACGCCGGATGAAAATTGCACAGCAAGTTGTTTTTCTCGTGCGATCCATGCGGTCCCGCAGTGAACTGAAGGTGCGCCAGCCCCTGGCGCGGATAGCGATTCCGGTGTCCGGCTCATTGCGCAGTCTTGTCGGGCAGAGCCGCGACATCATATTGGAAGAAATCAACGTTAAGGAAATCGAATTTGTCGAAGAGAATTCGCCTCTCATCGAAAAAACGGCAAGGCCGAACTTCCGGCAGCTTGGACCGAAATTCGGAAAAACCGTAAATCAGGTTGCAGCTCGAATTCGCGAAATGACACAGCCCGAAATCGCCGAGTTCGAGCAAAACGGACGCTTTGAGACTTTGCTTGACGGCGCGCCTGTCGTTCTCGAATCCGGGGATCTCTCGACGTCCACAAAAGATATCGAGGGATGGATCGTCGAATCCGCCGATGGCCTCACCGTGGCCCTGGACACTACATTGACGGACGATCTCGTCGATGAAGGTTTTGCACGCGAGTTCGTCAACCGCATTCAGAACATGCGAAAGGACGCAGGGTTTGAAGTCACCGACCGGATCCGCGTCGGATTCAAGGCAGCGGACCGTTTGAAGGATGCCATCCAGAATATGAGCGACTACGTGAAATTGGAAACCCTGGCTCTCGCAATCGAGCCCGCACCCCTTGAGAGCGCACACGTGTCCGAGCATGAAATCGATGGTCAGACCTGCGAGATTGCTATCGTCAGGGTGTCGACGTAGTCCGAACTTTCCGGTATCTTAAGAGCGCCGATCCTCTGGCAGAAATCGCTCCCTCAGCCTAGGTAGCTCAGTCGGTAGAGCGCTGCCCTGAAAAGGCAGGCGTCGGCGGTTCAATTCCGTCCCTAGGCATTCCGCCCCCCGGAAATAGCAGGAAGAATTAGTAAGAAAGGACTGATAGTGCCCAGCCAGGCTCCGAAATCAGAGTGGTGGGAAGCTTTTTTCGCCACCAACTGGCCCGAAATCCTGCCCTACATCAAACCCGCGGATGCCACGGCCGAGGAAGTGGAGTTTGTCCGCTCGGTGCTGGACCTTCCAACAGGAAGCCGTGTTCTTGACGTTCCCTGCGGTAACGGGCGACTGGGGATCCCTTTAGCTCTTTCAGGATATGAAGTCACTGGAATCGATTATCAGGGAAGCCTCGTCGAGGATGCTGCTTCGCTAGCCCAGGGTAAGAGTGCCAACTTCACCGCACGTCAGGGTGACATGCGGGACCTGCCCTGGTGGGACGAATTCGACGGCGCCATCTGTTTCTGGAGTAGTTTCGGATACTTCGATGGAGACGGTGACCGGGAGTTCGCCGACGCCGTATGGCACGCCTTGAAGCCCGGAGCACCCTTTCTACTGGAAACCCTGACCCTAGAAACCGTGCTTCTTCCCGGCTTCGCGGACAAAGATTGGTTCTCTTACGGCGAATGGCTTGTACTTGAAGAACGCTCCTTTGATACCGCCACCGGTCGGCTCGACTCCGTATGGACCTTTATCAAAGACGACGTTAAGGAAATAAAGAAAGCGTCGATCCGCTTATACACACACCGCGAACTCGTGGAACTGTTAAGTTCCTGCGGTTTCACTGATATTGTCGGACTCGATACCTTGACAGAAAATCCGTTTTCCACCGATGCTTCCCGCTTGAGCCTGGTTTCAAAGAAGCAGTCATGAAGATCCGCTGTGAATGGGTTGCGACTGACCCGTTGATGGTCGCATACCACGACAATGAATGGGGCGTCCCCCTTCACGACGACAGGGACCTCTTCGAGTTTCTTAACTTAGAAGGGGCTCAAGCCGGACTCAGCTGGTCCACCATACTCAAGAAGAGGCCGCACTATAGGAAAGCTTTCGACAACTTTGACGCAAAAAAGATGGCCCGATACACGGAGGCAAGAGTCCGGAAACTGCTCAATAATCCGGGCATCGTCAGAAACCGGCTCAAAGTCGCCGCTGCCCGGACGAACGCATTGGCTTTTATAAAGGTCCAGGCCGCGTTTGGTTCCTTCGACAATTACATCTGGCAGTTTACCAGCGGCAAACCCATCCAGAATCAGCAGAAAAGGCTATCTGAAATCCCGGCAAGGACTTCCATCTCCGATTTAATGTCTCGCGATCTCAAGAAGCGAGGCTTCAAGTTTGTCGGACCGACGATCTGTTACGCCTTTATGCAGGCGACCGGAATGGTCAACGATCACACGATAGACTGTTTCCGACACCCTCAGATCGCCAAAATGGGCAATTAAGGAACATAACGCTAAATCTCGCTTTCTGTTTTTTCAACACGAAGACACGAAGTTAACGAAGGTCGAATGTCCTAAGACAAAACGGTTTCGTGAACCTTCGTTGACTGCGTGTCTTCGTGTTGAAATTCGATCCCTGATGCCTGGCCGGACAGAGTTCGATTAGTGGATCAATTCCGTCTCTGGAAACTGCGCGTACCAACCGAACCAGAACGCGCGGTTGGCCGTAAAACGGGCAAGTTCAAGTCCTGAGCTGTCTTCGGCGACCAGGGCGTCTTCTTCCAATCTCCAATTTCGACCGGTCTCGTCGACGATATCGATGGACTCGCTCTGGGGATCAAACCCGACACCTTCCGAGCGGTAAACGCGGTTCTCACCACCTGGAGTAGTGATCACCACGAATGGGCGCCCAGCGACGTTAAAAGGATAGATCTGATTCGCTCGCAAAAACTGCTCGGCAATAGCTACGGGAATTCGATCTCCCGTCTCGGAGTCGACACGTAGTACGAGCACTTCATCCTTATTGTTCAACCGGTCATCCAGCCGCGGCACCTGAAACATCAGCGCATCCGTTGCGAAGTAGTCGCGATAGGCAACGCCTTCACCGTAATCGCGTTCATAACCGGTATCGATGGAAAGCACTCTTGTGTCGGGATGCCGCCGTCTCCAATCACCCCAGGTCGTCGTCACCGACGACCGTAGACTAAGACTCAGACCGCTGCCGGCCAGCTGACCGATTACAGGCCTCCCTTCCAGTGTCGACCAGAGGCTCATCGTTGTTTCATCGAAGAAGAGTTTGTTGGATCTATATAGCAGACCACTGGTACCAAATTTACGGAGTTCGCCGCCCACCTCGCTCTCGTAGGGCAAGACGGTTCCGCACAAAGTGCAATAGATGATCGTCAAATCGACGCCACCAATTTCATCCAGAGCCATCTCGTGCCAGGCGAAAATCCGTTTGGGATACGCGCGCGCTTCACCATTGATCGAGATACCGAATACGATGTTGCTGTCTTCGAGATAATCCGCTTCCACTGCCGATACATGAACGGGATGATCCAGTGGTGGTATGCCGTTCACCACCACACCGCCCCACTCCACTTCGTCAAGCCGGATATCTGAGCGGACACCGAGAGGGAAAAACTCTCGCATCCGGGGATCGATCTGGCCGTAGATAAGGCCCTTGAAGATTCCGTAGTCCGGATGCAGGTCCGCGGGAAGATCCCACATCCAACTGCCCCAACGCACGAGATCCTGACCAAACTGCTGGCCTGTCTGGGTTTCCAGGAAGCCAATCAATCTCTGGCGAATGGGAGAACTGGGGGCGATCATTCGGGACATGTTGATGATGAAAGGGGTATAGCCGTCACGCCAACTGGCCGCGATTTCATCCAACGCGGCTTCGGCAACAGCAGGATCAGAACGGGCCGCTTCAAAGAAGAGCAAGATATCGGGTACTTCGGTCTGGGCCGCGCTGACCCCACATGCGGTAACGAACGCTGCAATGATGAGAGACAGGATGAACCGTTGTTTCATATGAAATTCTCTTTATGCCATGAAACAGACCGGGCGTCTGTATTCTACCGTCCATTCAGCGAGACACCTATTCCCTGTTCCTATTCGGACCAGTCCGGAGTTGCCGCACCATTATTCAGAAATGCCCGGTGCGGTTGACTTGATCTCGGCTTCCTGCTACAAATTGCCCCTTCTTGCGCGCTAATCGAGTTGGATTCAAACAACTCGAAGGTGAATCACAAACGCAGCCCGTCGAAGCATCGATGTTTCCAACTCTCAGCCAGGACCAGTTGCGGCATTCATTGGGCCACCGTCTCCGCAAAGCTCGAGCCACAACAGATGCACTGTTTTCAATGCTGGCCCCGAAAGCCATCGCCGAACGTCCGATTGCTGAGCGGCATCGAATCATTTTCTATCTCGGCCATTTCGAAGCCTTCGATTGGAATCTTCTTGGCCGGTCGACACTGGGGCTCGAACCTTTCAACGAGTCATTCGACGAGCTGTTCGCGTTCGGGATTGACCCGGTCGAGGGTGACCTCCCCAGCGACACACCGTCAGATTGGCCAGACGTTTCTGAAATCAGTACCTATAATCAACACGTCAGAACCGCAGTGGACGATATCCTCGAGACGGCTGACTTCGAGGCTTCCGAAGATCTCCAGAACGGACTCGCCTTTCAAGCTGCCGTAGAACACCGCCTGATGCACGCTGAAACTCTCACATACATGCTCCACAGGCTGTCTCTCGACCAAAAAACATCTCCAGTGTCCGAGCACGAAATCTCCGGGCCCGGACGGAACGTGAAAGGAAAAGTTGAAATTCCGGCGGGACGGGCCACGCTCGGACAGACAGGGGATCAGGGACGCTTCGGCTGGGACAATGAGTTTTCCGAAGTCATAAACCACGTGCCTCCATTCCTGATCGATATTTCGAACGTGACGAACGGACAGTTTCTGGAATTCGTTCGCAGTGGAGGATACGATGACCGGAATCTCTGGCACGATGCTGACTGGGCGTGGAAATCGCGAACAGGCGTCAGTCATCCATGCTTCTGGGAAACTGATGGCGAAGCATGGATGCAGCGGAACATGTTTGACGTCCAGCCTCTACCCTTGTCGTGGCCTGTCTACGTAAGCCACGCCGAAGCCACGGCGTATGCCCGTTGGAGGGGAGCCGCTCTGCCTACGGAGTCCCAGTTGCACCGGGCCGCGTACGGCACTCCGAACGGAGGAGAACGAGACTATCCCTGGGGCTCGGATGCTCCCTCTGTCGCGCGTGGCAATTTCGACTCTCACAGCTGGAATGCCGCACCGGTCGGGTCGTTTCCAGGTGGTGACAGTGCATTTGGTGTCGCCGACCTCACCGGCAACGGATGGGAATGGACCTCGACGGTATTCGAACCGTTTGACGGCTTCGAACGCTTTCGCTTTTATCCCGGCTATTCCTCGAACTTCTTCGATGGCAATCACTATGTGATGAAAGGAGGCTCCTCCCGGACCTCGAAATGCATGCTCCGCCGCTCGTTTCGAAACTGGTTTCAGCCGCACTATACTCACATCTACTCTACTTTTCGTTGCGTGGAAGCATGAGCCAGCCACTAGCTGCCGCCCAGGATCCGGATCCACACATCAGTGAATTCATTGACGCCGTACAACGAGGGCTGGGGGACCGCTCGCAAAAGACTCTCGATTCCAAATACTTCTACGACGCGATCGGGTCCGCTCTCTTCGAAGTCATTACACGACTCCCTGAATATGGCGTGACACGTGCCGACGAGCGGCTTATAGAACGCCACGCCGGAGAACTGGGGAAGCAGATGGGAGGCAAGGTCGTGCTGGCGGAGCTGGGGAGTGGAAACGGAATCAAGACCCATCGCATTATTTCTGCGCTGAAACTCGAAGGCGCACTGGTCTATATGCCGATCGACGTCTCCGCTTCGGCCCTCGCCCGATGTCAGCGGGAACTCGAAAACATCGATGGTGTCGATGTCCAACCCATTCAATCGTCGTACTTTGAAGGCCTGCAAGTGGCCATGGAACGTGCGCCGCGAGACAAACGCCTGCTGCTTCTGTTTTTGGGCGGAACCATCGGCAACTTCGACCGACCCGCCATACCCCGGTTTTTGAAGGAACTGCGCGCCACTATCCGCACCGGGGATGCCTTCCTGCTCGGAGCCGATCTGGAGAAACCGGCGTCGCAACTGCTGGCAGCCTACGACGACCCCCTCGGTGTGACAGCCGCCTTCAATCTGAACATTTTGGCCAGAATCAATCGGGAGCTCGACGGCAACTTTGATCTCGCTGAATTTGAACACGTCGCCCTTTACGACGAACACGAGCGACGGATCGAGATGCACCTCCGGGCCCGCTCCGACCAGGAAGTCCGGATAGCGGCTGCGGAACTCGACATCAAGATCAGGGGAGGAGAGACGATCTGGACGGAGAGCAGTCACAAGTTCGACGTCGAAGAAATCGCTCGCTGGAGCGTGGACTGCGGCTTCCGCTGTGCTGCTCAGTGGGTCGACACAGAATGGCCGTTTGCCGAGACTCTGCTGATCGCCGATTGATGCAGATGAAACTTAATAGTTAAAGGATACGAACTATGAGAGACGCGCCGCGATTCTCATATCCATCACCCGCAACTTCCCCTCAATAGGTCGTCCAGGCCTCGTACATCCTGCGACGGAGAGCCGATCGCCGCGACTCCAGTTCGCGGATCTCACGCCGATAACGTCCGCGCCGGATGTAGTCATAAAACCCCATCATTGCCATCATTGCACCGATAAGCGCAAAGAATCGGGCAAAGGACACGTAGAAAAACGTAATCCCAGATGGGACCAGGGTTCTCGACATCAAGATCACGGTAATGATCGACAGTACGCTTGCCACACTGCCGAGCATAATCTTGATCCTGCAGTTCGAATACTTTCCGCTCAGATTCATGATCTCGACCGCAACGCGCGCATGCTCACGCTGCAGAGCGTACTCCTGACGGGGACTCCGACGGGGTCGGCGGAACATCCCTCGCTTATGTTTTTCAACGAGTTCGTCGTATTCGGTGCGTCTCTTTGAATCCAGCAAGGTATCGACGATGAAGTTCAACCGGCTCATCTGTTCGTGAGCCCAGTCCTTCTTGTCGGGAGGGTTCATATCCGGGTGGTAGACCTTCGCGATGTCCTTGAAGGCACGCTTGATCTCGGGCGCACCAGCCTCGCTGGTCACTCCCAACTCATCATAAAACGTACGCATTTCTGGCATCGGTATGGAGGATTATAAAACCGGCGTCGGGCCAAATCCAGCCGCAGGGAGGATGGTGGACGGAAACCGGCTTCTTTTCATGTCAGTGGTTTGGTGATCGCGGCGCGGACATCGGTCTCCGTCTCCGATCTTCCCAGTCTCTATTTAAGGCGGGGATCGGCCGCGTCCCTCAGTCCTTCACCAACCAGGTTGTATGACGTGACCGTGACAAAGATCGCCAGACCGGGAAACAATGTCAACCACCAACCACTGGGCAACAGCACACGCGAACTCGCAAGTATTGCGCCCCAACTGGCCGTCGACGGCGGCACACCAAAACCGAGGAAGCTCAACGTCGACTCGATCAGAATAGCGGAGGCCACACCGAAAGTCGCCGCGACAAAGATTGGCGCCAGACTATTGGGAAGGACGTGGCGCAACATCGTTCTGAAATTGCTCGCGCCAAGCGCTTGCGCCGCCAGAATGTAATCGAGGGACTTTGTCCTGAGGAATTCCCCGCGCGTCAAACGAGCCACTGTCGGCCAACTCGTCAAGCCGATCACGACCATAATGTTGAAGATGCTTTGCGGAAGGAAAGCAACGACCGTAATGATGAGGAAGAAGGTCGGAATCGTCAGCATGATTTCAATCAGTCGTGATGCGATAATGTCGATCAATCCCCCGTAGTAACCGGCCAAGGCACCGATGATCAATCCGATGAGCACGTAAATTGAGACAGCGACGAATCCGACCGATAGCGATACACGTGCCCCGTGAACCATGCGGCTGGCAATATCACGGCCGATATCATCGGTGCCCAGCCAATGCACACTGGATGGAGGTTGTATGACCGAGAAGAGATCCGTCTCTGTCGGAGAGTACTTGATCGGTGGGAAGACAGCCCAATCTTCATCGCTGAAATTTCTTTCGGAAAACTGCTTATAACGAGCGTTCAGAAATTGCGGTTCCCATTGTGTCAGTCCAAGCCAGACTCCGTAGCTGTTCAACACAGGAAAATACGTCCCGCCCTCATAGCTCATGACCAACGGCATGTCATTCGCGATGAAATCAGCGCCAAGGGCAACCCCGAAAAGGCCCAGGACAAGGACCAGACCCACAACAGCAACGTTGTTCTTCCGAAACTGGCGAACAACTATCGACCAGTAATCTTCGCGCCGCTCTGACGCGGCGTCCGGACGTTCCAGGTCCCGTGATGATCCCATGCTAGGCGGATTCCTGCTCATACTTGATTCTGGGGTCGACGATCGTATAGAGAATGTCCGCCATCAGGATTCCCAACAACGTCAGGAACGCGCTGATCGTAAAAACGGCCATAATAACCGGGTAATCCCGCAAAAGAACTGCTTCCCATCCCAACTGACCCATTCCCGGAACCGAAAAAATCGTTTCAATCACTATGCTGCCGCCGATCAATGTTGGTAAGAGGTTGGCCATGAGCGTCACGATAGGTATCAACGAATTCCTGAGGGCATGGCGATAGATGACAAGTCGCTCACTGAGACCTTTAGCCCGGGCCGTCCGAATAAAATCCTGCCGGATGACTTCGAGCATGCTGGAGCGCATATAGCGTGATAAAGCGGCCAGCATGTAATACGTCATACACGTCACCGGCAAAACGAGATGCCACAGTCTGTCGCCGAAGCGCTCCCAGAAGGTCCAGTCGCCAGAGCCTAAGGTCTGAAGGCCGAAGACTGGAAACACATCTAGGAAATCCCCACCACCCAGATAAACAATCGCTAGGGTTGCGATCCAGAAATTCGGCAGAGAATATAACGTGAAGAGAAATACTGTGATCACCTTGTCCGATCGGCTGTACTGATGCGTCGCCGAATAAATACCGATAGGAATCGCTAACAAATACGCCAGAATTAAGGAGAGGCCACCCAGTTGAATGGATACAGGAACCCTCTCCTTCAGCTTGTCCAGAACCGGTCTTTGATCACGGATCGAATTACCGAAATCGAATGTCAAAATCCGTCCCAGCCAACTCAGGTATTGCTCGTGAAGCGGCCGATCAAGGCCGTAGAGAGCACGGGTCTCTCGAATGATCTGTTCCGCCAGAGCCTGATCACGGATTCCTTGCGTTGCATCTCCCAACCGCATGGCTGCCGGATCTCCCGGCGCCAACTGAATGATCAGAAATGAGATCAGGGAAATGCCAATTATCGTAGGCACTAAGAGCAAGATCCGTTTAATGAGGTATGCGCGCATGATGGAAGGATGGCCCCGCAAGGATGAGGTTCCCTGTACAGGGCCATACGGGGAAAACTACTGTGGACCAGCCACGTAACGCTGCGACGCGACGGGTACGAACCACGTCGTCAAGTCATAGCCCGGGCGCGCCGGCAGCAGCTCCGTATTCTGAAAACGCCTATGGTATGCACCGGCTTCCCGCGGGTACATCATGAACGTGTAAGGCTGTTCTTCGTGAAGAATCTCCTGAAACCGCCAATACAACTCTCGCCGCCTTTCCGGATCGAACTCCAGACGTGCCTCTTCGATAAGCCGATCTGCCTCAGGATTTCTAAAACTCACGAAGTTTGAGCCCCGATTTTCAGCTGAACTTGAGTGCCAAATCTGCCTGGGATCGCTGAGCAGATCCGACACCCAATTCATGCTCATTGCATCGAATCGCTTATCCCGCGTACTGTCCGACATGATATTGAACTCGACCCGCCGTTCGGTCATTTCGATGCCGACCTTTCCTAATTCGTCTCTCAGAATTGGCAAGAGCTGCTCCATATACTGGCTGCCCGTATATCCGAGAAACTCAAAACTGAACTTCACGCCATCCTTGTCCCGAATTCCGTCTCCGTCGTGATCCGTCCAGCCGACTTCTTCCAGCAAGGCAACGGCTCTTTCGGGATCATAAGGATAGGGATCGATGTTGGGATTGAAATCAGGGGCACTTGGATTGAACGAACTCACAGCAACTTCAGCAAGCCCGAATCGCAAGCTATCAACGATTTGTTGGCGCGGTATAAGCATCGTCATCGCCCGGCGAACACGCCTGTCAGCAAAAAAAGGTCGCATCGGATTCCAGGCAATGAAATTTATCTGTGGGATCGTATAACTTTCCTTCGCGAACTGGGATTCAAAATCGGCGCCGCTGGTCTGTTGGACCCACTGAATGGGCGTCATTCGAGGGTAGAAATCCGTATCGCCACTCTTGAGCGAGATTAGCGCCGCCGTACTGTCGGTAATGAAACGAAAAACAATCCGTTCCAAATTCGCAGGTTCACCCCAGTAGTCATCATTCCGAACGAGTGTAATCTGCGATCCACTCTCCCAACTCTCGAATCGGTAGGGCCCCGTACCGATCGGCTGACGGTTGGCCGGGTGGCTGTTGAAAGTCGCGCCGAATTCACGCAAGGTCTCATTATCGCGCGCCGCTGGACTGAGAATATCTGGCAATGAAAAAGCGTCCAGGACGCCTTCCGGGTCATAGATGTGTTTGGGCAGAATCGGTAAGCTGGAAAGAATAGAATCGTTCAGCCAAAAAGGCTGGCTGACTATGAGTCGGACTTCACGGCCCTCGACTTCGACGTTGGCCAAATCGCTGAAGTAGCCTCGCCATGGTGCGGCGTCCACAAATGGAACCATCATCGCCTTGGCCGAGAACTCCACGTCGTCTGACGTGAATGACTCTCCATCGTGCCACCGCACACCCTCTCTCAATGTGTAGGTGTAGGTTAAATTATCGTCTGAAATTTCTGGATAGGATTCTGCCAGCAGCGGCTTCTCCGATCGCCAGGTCTCCGTATCATATCCAAGCAGCCACTCGCCGACGAACGAACCGAGGGAGCCGTAGAATATCGTCTGGGAAGACTGGCTCGACGAGATCAGCTGATTCATCGTGTCCGCTTCGCTTGAAAGCGACACAATCAGCCAATCACCCTGGACCGGCTCTTGATCACTGCCATCGGCAAAATTCCCAACAGGTCGATCCCCTCCCCCACATCCAGCCAGGACCAACGGCAAAAGAACCACCAGCAACATTAAAGTTCTGAAGCGACAAGCCATATCGTTCCCCTCTTGTTTACGGTATTCGAAGCGATCGACGAATTATGTCACGAACTTTACCCGACTGTCCGTGAATAGCTCATACGATTCCGAGTTTCCTGGCAACGAGGTACAGCCCTTCCAATGTCAGGTTCGGATCCGTCGTCTCGATCCACCGGGACTCTTCCTGAATCAGGTCAGCCATGCCGCCGGTGGCAATCACGTGCGTGTCCTTTCCAAGTTCATCTTTCATGCGCTCAATGACGCCATCCACCAGTGAAACGTAGCCCCAGAAAAACCCGCTCTGCAGGCTCGTCACCGTCGATCGACCGATCAGTTCCTTTGGCTTCTTGATGTCGGTTCGTGGCAGACGGGCCGCCTGATCGATCAGTGCAGAAGCGGAGATCTCGATGCCGGGACTGATCAGCCCTCCCAGATATTCACCCTGGGCCGTGATCGCGTCGAACGTCGTTGCTGTTCCCAGATCCACCACGATCGCCGGAACGCTGTAGCGATCCAGCACAGCTACGGCGTCAACCATCCGATCGGCACCGACCTCATCAGGATCGTTGTACAGAATCGGAATGCCTGCGTTTTCTGCAGTCACGAAGGTCGCATTCACGTCGAACGATCGTCTGGACACTTCCTCCAGAATCGGATCGAGAGGCGGCACAACCGAAGCCACGATGACTGAAGTCACCACACTGACATCAATTTTTTCGAGTGAGAAAAGGTTTCTGAGAAGCATGACGTACTCATCCACGGTTCGCTGCCGACACGTCGACAGTCGCCAACTGTAGGCCAGGGCTCCACCATCATAGACGCCGAAAACCGTATTCGTGTTTCCCAGATCAATTGTCAGCAACATCGGTTCGCTCCTCGCTACTCCCAGTGAACCACATCACCGCTATAGACTTCTTCGACACGGCCGTCGTCCTGCCGAATCCTGAGCGCGCCCAGGGCGTTCAGTCCCTCGGTGGTTCCCTCAATCTGGCGCACGCCATCGTGAACCTTTACCTTTCGCCCGTGTGCGAAACTGGAGAGCTCCGTCCACGGTTCAGTAATCGACACCGGACCCTTCGAAACGAATCTGTCGTAGATTTTTTCAAACGCCGTCAGGAAATCGACCAGGATCTCGATCCGCGAGTGTGGACGCCCGGACTCCAGTCGCAATGAACTCCCGATTTCTCGTAATTCCTCAGGCATTTCGCTATGGTTCACGTTGATCCCGACGCCCACCACCATCGATCGCACCTGATCCAACTCCGCATGCATCTCAGAAAGTATGCCGCAGACTTTCTTTCTTCCAACCAGAAGGTCGTTTGGCCACTTGATATCGACTTGAAGTCCTGTCGTTCGCTCAATCGAATCGTGAGCGGCCAGAGCTGCCCCGAGCGTCAGAAGGGGGGCGAGATTAGCCGACACATCCGGCTTGAGAACGATGCTTACATAGAGTCCAACGAATGAATCCGAAAACCAGTGTCTTCCCCTGCGGCCGCGGCCGGAAGTCTGCCGCTCGGCAACAACCGTCGTACCATGCCCCACGGAGTCGTCTGAACTCAACAAACCGCCTGCAAAAGCGTTGGTTGAATCGACTTCCCAGAGATGGAACAGATTCCGTCCCATCGTTTTCGTGTGAAGACGCTCAATGACCAACTCTGGAATCAGAACGTCAGGAAGACGTGTCAAACGAAACCCGGAAAACGGTTCACCCAGGATTTCCACGCCCTCTCCGCGCAGTTTGTTGATCAGTCGCGCGACGCGCGAATGCGAAATCCCGAGATCCTGGGCAAGCTTCTCCCCGGAAACCGGAACGGTCATGTTTCCAATCATTGAATAGAGGATTGAATCCAGATGTCGGTCTCTCTCAGTCGCGTGACCCGGCATCAACCCATTTTCACCCGAAGGTGAATGTCAGCAGCAACAACCGAATGCGTCAGTGCGCCGACGGAAATGAAATCGACGCCGGCCTCGGCAAAGCCCCGGATATTGCTAAGGGTGATGCCGCCTGAAGACTCCAGGGGAATCCGGCCGGCCACGATCTCAACTGCCTCCCGTGTCTGTTCGGCAGTGAAATTATCCAGAAGGATCATGTCCGCCACACCCTCGATCGCCTCCTGGAGCTCTCCCAGATTCTGGACCTCAACCTCGATCTTCATCGAGCTATTCGCCCACTCACGCGCCACTTGGACGGCCGAGATGACACTGGATTGAAAGATGAGATGGTTGTTCTTGATCAATACAGCATCGAAGAGTCCGACACGATGATTGACACCTCCGCCACAGGCCACGGCGTACTTGTCCAGTATACGTAGCCCCGGAACAGTTTTTCGGGTATCCAGAATTTGAGCCCGCGCCCCGCCGATCGCGGATACGTATTCGCGGGTCCCGGTCGCAATTCCCGATAGTCGCTGCAGGAAATTCAGTGACGTCCGCTCTGCGGCGAGTATGGAACGGGCGCTTCCCCGGAGCGAAGCCAGAACCGTGCCTTTCTCAACGTCGGCACCATCATTTGAAACGCTTTGGAACTCGACGTCGGAATCGCAGATTCGCACAACTTCTTCGACTACTGATAGCCCACAAACACGGAGGGACTCCTTAGCGACATACTCTGCGAAGGCCTGCGCCGCTCCCCCCACGACGGCCAGGGACGTCACATCTCCGGTCCCCAGATCCTCTTCGATAGCAGCTAGAAAACAGGACTCTAACGGTGTGAGATCGATAGGCGTCATCGTGGTAGCTTCATCGCAAACGGGCTATCCCCTCAGCCAGACGGACTGCTTTCCCCTGATAGTCCGCCAGGCGCTGATGATTCTCTTCGACAACTTCCCTGGGAGCTCTCTCGACGAATTTCTTGTTGGAGAGCTTGCCTTCCAGAGCGCTGATTTCACGCCGGACCTTTTCCATTTCGCGGCCTAATCGGGCTTGTTCAGCTTCCAGATCAATGACACCGGCAAGGGGCACTTCCAGTGCAACGTCTCCTGCGACGGCCTGCGCGGCCGCTCGTTCCCCCGTCAGCTTTCCGACGACTTCCAGCGATTCCACTCGCGCAAGACGCTTAATGTATGCTTCCTGGCGCATCAGCATCGCCTGAATGCCGGGATCTTCGGTACCCACGCGGAGAGGAACAAACTGTTTCGCCTCAACATTGACCTCGGCGCGTATGTTTCGAACCTTGACGATAATTTCCTGAATCAGCCCTGCGTCCCTTTCGACCGCCTCGTCCACGAAATCGGCTCGCAGTTTTGGATACGGCGCGATAACAATCGATGCTCCATTGTGCGGTATCCGTTGCCAGAGTTCTTCAGTTATGAACGGCATGAACGGATGCAAGGTCCGGAGTGTTTTTTCAAAGACATGCAACAGGACGGGTCTGGACTGCTCGGGGTGGAGCTTGACCATCTCCAGATACCAATCACAGAACTCGTGCCAAAAAAACTGATAGATGCTGTGTGCCCCCTCGTGCAGAAAATAGCGATCCAGCGCCCGGTTGACATCGTCCACGGCCCGCGTCTGACGGGAGAGGATCCAACGATCCGCAAGTGAAAGGTCGTCGAGCTGTATCTCATCCTCGGTAACAGGCCGGTCGGACTCAGCCTCGGACCGGAGAATAAACCGGGCCGCGTTCCAGATCTTCGTTGCAAAGGCACGGTAACCGTCCAACTGGTCTTCGGACAGAACAAAGTCCGCGCCGGGTGCCCCGAGACGCGCCAGTGTGAAACGCACGGCATCGGTGCCGTACTCATCGCAAACCAACATCGGATCTCCGGCGTTGCCCTTTGATTTTGAAAGCTTTTTCCTCTCGATGTCGCGGACGAGTCCCGTGATGTAGACCTCTTTAAACGGAACGTCTCCTGCAAACTTGAGACCGGCCATGATCATCCGGGCAACCCAGAAAAAGATGATGTCGAAGCCCGTTACAAGCAAACTCGTCGGATAAAAGGCTGTCAGGTCGTCGGTTTCCCCGGGCCAGCCCATGGTTGAAAACGGCCAGAGCTGTGAGCTGAACCATGTATCAAGGACGTCCTCGTCCTGAGTAATTTCTTCGCTGCCGCACTTCGGGCACACCGTGGGATCACTCCGCGAAACTATGATCTCGCCGCACGGGCAGTACCAGGCGGGAATTCTATGCCCCCACCAGAGCTGCCGGGAGATACACCAATCCCGTATGTTGTACATCCACTCGAAATAGGTCTTGGCCCAGTTCGCCGGAACAAACCGGATGTCTCCGTCCTCCACGGCCCGGATCGCTTCTTTGGCCAAAGGCTTGACATCGACAAACCACTGGGTCGAGAGCAAGGGCTCAACAATCGCCCGACAGCGCGAGCAATGCCCGACATTGTGGACGTGCGCCTCGACCCGGGTCAGGAAGCCCTGTGCTTCCAAATCGGACAGTATTTGCTTTCGAGCTTCAAAGCGATCCAGACCGCTATAGGCACCGCCCTCCGGTGTGATCCTGCCGTCCTCGTCAATCACTCCAATCCGTTTCAAGCCGTGCCGCTCTCCCATATCAAAGTCGGCCGGGTCATGCGCCGGCGTGACCTTCACAACTCCGGTACCGAATTCACGGTCCACGACACGATCTTGAATGAACGGTAGTTTGCGCCCGACCAATGGCAGGACGCCGCTCGAGTCTTTGAGGTGCACGTATCGCTCGTCCTCCGGATGCACGGCGATCGCGGTGTCGCCCAACATTGTTTCAGGACGCGTCGTCGCCACCTCGACGAACTCATCCGCACTGCCTGCTATCGAATAGCGAATGTGGTAGAGCTTCCCCTCAAGCGATTCGTATTCAACTTCCAGGTCCGACAATGCCGTACGGCATCGGGGACACCAGTTGATCAATCGTTCACCACGGTAAATCAGTCGCTCCTCGAAGAGGCGCACAAACACCTCGCGGACAGCCCCGGAAAGGCTCTCGTCAAGAGTGAAGCGCTGCCGGGACCAGTCACAGGAATCGCCGATGCGGCGAATCTGCTGTGTAATGAGATCGCCGTACTCCCGCTTCCATTCCCAGACTCGCTCGATGAACTTCTCCCGGCCCAGATCGTGACGGGTGAGTCCCTCCTGACGAAGCTGCCGTTCCACCACGTTCTGGGTTGCTATTCCGGCATGATCGGTCCCGGGCAACCACAAGGTGTTAAAACCCTGCATGCGTTTGCGACGAATGATGACGTCGTGAACCGTGTGGTTGAGCATGTGCCCCATGTGAAGAGAGCCGGTCACGTTAGGTGGAGGCATTACGATGACGAACGGGGGATCGGTCGAATCGGCGTCGGCCCGGAAATACCCCTGGGTCTCCCAGAAGTCGTACCAACCCGATTCCACTTCGCTCGAGTTATATATCTTCGAGATATCAGTCTTCATTACGCTTCTTCAACTCATCGTTCACGGCCCGATCCGCGATCTCCGGAACGACTTCCCAAGCGATGCCTTCGATGACCTCGACGGAAAGCCGCTGAATCACCCGATCGGCGATCGCGTCGATCTCTTCCCCCGAAAGGTTCCCGCGCCCCCCGTCCGGGTCAAGCTCGGGAAACAAATCTCGCAAACCCAGGATGTCCTCATCAGACTCCTCGATATGAACGCCACCCGCGTCGGCGATCATCCCGAAAACCATCTCCAGAAGCTCCTGAGGCTCAAAGGGTTTATTGATCCGACCGTCAGCGCTGACACGTTCGGCTTCTGCCGCATCAAACTCTTCGAAGGCTCCGACGAGCAGGACCACCGGTGTCTTACCCAGCACCGGATGCTCCTTGACGAACGAACACACCTCATAACCGTTCTTACCGGGCATATAGATGTCGGCAAGCACTATGGAAGGGCGGACTTCCTCGAACTTACGTACAGCGGCTTCTCCATTGCTGACCGACACCACCGTGTAGTCCCCACCGTCAAAGGTCTGGGCCACCAGCCGTTGGATGGTCGTGCTGTCGTCAGCGAGCAGAATCGTTTGTGTCATGGTGTGAGGGAGTGGTCAGTTACGAGTTGATAGGTAATAGATCGGGCGTTCGGTCAGTGTTTTAACTATCAACTTTGCCGGCCCGGCCGGCACTGGCATAAATATGGGCGGCCAGAAGGCCGCCCGTTTTTATCCGCTTTCTCGTTCCCCCGCAGGTCAATCCCACGGTCGTTTCCTATTGTTCCTCTAACGGTTCGTCCGGGCCTACAATGGCGCCTTCTACCTCAAAAACACCTTCTGCCCCTCCGGCCCCACCCTCTTCACCCGGAATGATGGAGGCCGCGGTCGTTTCCGTAGAAATGTCGGGACGCCGACTCCAGATTCCGAACACGCGAGCCAGCAATCCTTTACCGTCAGGCTCGGGAGTGGATTCCGCTCGTGCAAGAGCGACAGGGTTCACCGTGGGTATGACCTGGTCCAATTCACCCAAACGTTCCGTAGCAAGTTCGACAAATTCCGAGAGTGGGTGGTCCCGGATAACGCGGGTGTAGTAAAGAATCGATTCTCCTTCGTCCTCGCTACTGCGCAGCACTTCGGCAAGCCGGTACAGGGCCTCCGGCATCGCGGTAAAATCCGGGTACTTTTCGAGAATTTCGAGGTAACGGTCGGTGGCGGCAGGATAAGACTCGACCGTCGAATAGTAATTCGCTATCTGCAAAACGCCGTCAGCCAGCACTTCCTGCACGGCTCGAAGTTTTTCCTTAGCTTCGTCCAACAGCGGGCTATCCGGATAGGTGGATACGAAGTTCTGCAACTCAAGCTCCGCCATCTGAGCCTGGGTCGGATCCCGGTCGGACTTTTCCATCTGCCGGACGTGTGCCATTGCAACCATGAGCTGGGCGTCATCGGCTAAGTCGCTTGTCGGGAAAAAAGTGATGTAATCCTTGAACTCAGCCTCGGCTTGGATCAAGTCCGCGCGAGTCCCCAGTAGATAAAAGGATTCTGCTACCGCGTATTTAGCCTGTGGCAAGAACTCGCTGTCCGGATAGGTATTGATGAGCGTATTCAACTCGAGCCGTGCACGGACATAACGACTCTCATCCAAGTCGAACAACGCTCGGTTAAACAGCGTCCGGTCCGGTTCATCGAGGTCCCCACCGATATCGATGTCATCCGGATACCCGCCACATCCTGCTGTAAGGAACAGAACGGCGACTACAAACCAAAGCTGATGTAACTTCCGTGTCATTCAGCGACCCTTAAAATCGAGGAAAACCCTTAGATCATGCGTACTTAGAATCATAACCGAGCACGGAGGCCTTTTCCAACATTTCCTGCACCACAGCACCCGGGTCGGAGGCATTGAAAATGGCTGTACCCGCAACGATAACCCCGGCACCGGCCCCCAGGACATCACCCATGTTGGCGAGGTCTATACCCCCGTCAACCTCGATAACGCAAGCCACCCCGACTTGATCGATCATCTCGCGAAGTCGTCTGATTTTTTCAATCGTGTATGGAATAAACTTCTGACCGCCGAAACCCGGATTCACCGTCATCACCAGAATCATATCCACAAGATCCATCACGTGCTCGATCTCGGTAATCGATGTCGCCGGATTGAGCGCAACACCGACCCTGGCCCCGAACGAGCGGATCAGAGCGACGGTTCGGTCCAGGTGCCGCAGTGCCTCAACATGGACCGTAATACTGTTGGCGCCTGCCTCGGCAAACGCCGGTATGAAGCGGTCCGCCTCCGAGATCATCAGATGCACATCGAGAGGAAGTTGGGTTGCATCCCGAATCGACCGGACTACCGGAGGACCAATGGTGATATTGGGAACAAAGTGCCCATCCATGACGTCAACGTGAATCATGTGGGCACCGCCTGCCTCAACGCTGCGAATCTCATCGCCCAGGCGAGTGAAATCTGCCGAGAGTATCGACGGAGCGATTTGTACGGTCACTGGCTCACTTCCAGAAGAATGACGTCGTTTTTAGAAATTTTATAACCGGGAGCGGGTTGTTGTCCGACGACTCTGCCTGGGAGCATTCCCTCTTGCTCGACATAGGTGATCTCTCCCAGCCGAAACCCTTCCCCGCGCATACGGGCCACCAGGGTATCCGCTACCTGCTCAATAAGGTCCGGCATGAGGTAGTACTGCCCGGCCGGGCCAAGAGAAATCAGCACGTTGACAGCCGGATCGTCCGCACTGATATCACCCGCTTCAGGTCTCTGATACACCACCGTCGATGCATCGCCCTCTCCGGTATGAGAATAAACAGTGTTACCGACAGAAAGACCCCGTTGATTCAACATGATCTGCGTACTCCTCAAGCTCGATCCGGTCAACCGAGGGACCGGAAACTCGCGCGCCCCCAAACTGAGCAAAACTCGAACGCTACGATCTCGTTTCACACGTGCCCCAGCATCTGGATTCTGACCCATGATCAGACCTTCCGGGATCGTGTCGCTAAAACGGCGGCTGTCCAACTCCAAACCGAGCCCCTCCTGAGCCACCGCGCGCATCGCCTCAGCCTGAACCATGCCATCCAGGTCCGGAACCTCCACTTCTTGCCCGCGGATGGCAAATCGCATTGCAGTCATCGCACTGAGCATTCCGACCACGGCAAGGACCAGGATCATTAGCGCAACGACTGACATGCGAACCCAGAGACTATCGCTGCCCTCGGTCGCTGGCTCCGGTTGTTTTCGCGGAGTGTTGTTTATTGTCTTTAGCACCGTTCAGTCTATCGCTTTCAGTTTATACAGTTTATGTCCCGGCCGTCCCGATCAGGGCCTTTCGACAGCGGTGAACCTGTCCCCGGGGACAAGACGAACGCCGTTAGCAAAATCTATACCTGATACGGGGTTCTTGTTCTCCAACTGGAGTCGATTGAGCTCCAGCCATCGGCCATCTCCACAACTCACAGTCAAACGGTTTGAGACAAACCCAATGGTGCCGGGTTCGCAGTTTTCGGCGACGGCCCCGGAGCACTGCGAGCTGAGGATCCGACAGGTTTTACCCCTGAAACCGACGACGACTGAGGGCCATGGAAGAAAAGCACGCACTTTATTATGTATCGCCTTCGACGACTCGTGCCAGTCGATATACCCGTCTTCTTTCCTGAGCCGGGGCGCCATGCTTGCCAGACTCTCGTCCTGCGGCGTCGGATTGACCGAACCCTGCTCAATCGCGACTAGCGTCCGAACCAGCAAGCTTGCGCCGAGCTGCGCCAGACGGTTGGCCAACAGTGGGGCCGTCTCGTCATGAGCGATTTCGGTCTGTTCACAGAAGTAAACGGGCCCGGTATCCATACCTTCGTCGATCTGCATCGTACAGACGCCGGTCACTGCATCCCCGTTGGCAATGGCCCGATTGATCGGGGATGCCCCACGGTATTTCGGCAACAAGGAGCCATGCAGGTTCACGATCCCGTAGCATGGCAACTCAATAAGCCATGCAGGCAGGATTTTTCCGTACGCAACGACGACGATCAGTTCGGCGGAGAGATCTTCGATAGTCTCCCGGATGCGCTCAGTTTTGAAAGATTCAGGCTGTTCGACGCCCAGACCCAATGACAGCGCAGCCTCTTTGATCGGGGAGAAATGAACTCTCCGTCCCCGCCCGCTTGGCCGATCCGGCTGGGTGACGACGGCAGTGACACTGTGTCGGGCGGAAACCAGCGCTTCCAGCGAAGGGACAGCAAAAGCCGCGGTGCCCATGAAGGCGAGCCGCATGGCCTACCATTCATCCTGCTTGACGAGTTTCCGGATCTTTCGCCGAATGAGATCCCGTTTGATGAAACTCAGATGATCAAGGAACAGCACACCGTTGAGGTGGTCCATTTCATGGCAGAAAGCCCGCGCCAGCAAATCAGACCCTTCGAGGACCAGTTCCCTGCCCTCGATATCCACTCCCTGAATGACGACGTTCTTCGGACGCCGGACCGCCTCGGTGAAGCCGGGAATGCTCAAGCAACCCTCTTCCTCGTATTGTTCGCCGTCGGTGGATACGATTTCCGGATTGAGAATGACCATGAGGTTGTCTTCCTTTTCACCGGCACTGGTGTCGGTCACCATGATCCGCTGGGAAACGCCCACCTGTGGCGCAGCCAACCCGACACCGGGCGCCTTATACATGGTTTCCACCATGTCCTGTATGAGCTTGATTTCCGAGTCGGTCACGTTCTCCACGGGCGCTGACACTTTATGGAGAACGTCCGCACCGAATTTGACAATGGGTCGATTCATAGCTCGAAATTACTATCCTAACATCTCTAATGGTTTGGAGTTTTCGTTCGAATTGTAGATACGGGCAGGCCGTTGAAAGCATTGTGGTCTCATGAGAGTGTTCACGCTAAGAACTTCGTGAAACAAGATTTCGCTCGGTCGTTCAAGCGGCTGACCATCTCGCGCGCGTTCCACGCGTGGGCCGAACGACCGGCGACCCTCTCCATCATCCTTGATGGAGAGGCGTATTGGGGATTAAGAAATGTTGAAGCCGTTCTTAAAGATAACCCGCAGCGTTCCTCGCTGCGGGTGGACAACGAGGCGGTAGCCGAGGCGTCGGAGTAATTAGATAATCGGATCGAACCGCGCCAAACTGCTAATCACCGAATTACTTAATCAGGACGCCAGGAGAGACTAAGAACGCCGTCAACAGCACCGCTACAGCTGATATTTCAATCGACCCCGCCAAACCTCCGGAGTTGATCCAGATATCCCGAGTAATTCCTGAGCGTCTCGCCCATCGAATCGCCACCGAACTTTTCGGCTACGGCAGCCCCAAGAACCAGGGCCACCATGGACTCGGCGATGACCCCGGCCGCCGGTACAGTACAAGTATCTGAGCGTTCGTGCGCCGCCAAGAAGGGTTCCTTCGAAATCATGTCCACAGAACGGAGGGCTTTCTTGAGCGTAGGGATAGGCTTCAGATACCCGATTACCCGAACATCCTCGCCGTTGGTCATTCCCCCTTCTATGCCGCCGGCTCGATTCGACAACCGCACGAAACGGCCCGTTTCCGGATCGAAGGTGATTTCGTCATGGGAAACCGAGCCACGAAGTCCTGCGATACTGACGCCGTCGCCAATTTCAACAGCCTTGACCGCGTTGATCGACATGATTGCCTGGGCGAGCCGGCCGTCAATTTTTAAGTCCCAGCCGGTATGCGATCCCAAACCAAGAGGCGTGTTTCGCACGACGACTTCAAAGGTACCCCCGATCGTATCCCCGTCTTTCTGCGCTCCCTCGATCGCGGCGACCATGCGCTTCGAATAGTCTTCGAGGACGCAATGCACGACTGTGTCATTGCGAACCGATTCGAGCTGTTCCCAAGAAACAGAAAAACCATCCGGGACCTTGACCCGACCGATTGCTGTTGTGTGACTCAGTATGTCCACATCGAAAGCCCTCAGGAACTCTTTGGCCACTGCACCCGCAGCTACACGCGCCGTGGTTTCGCGCGCGCTCGAGCGTTCAAGAATATTTCGGGCATCCGATTGATCAAATTTCTGAGAGCCGACGAGGTCCGCATGTCCGGGCCTGGGCCGGGTGACGCGTCTTTTCTCCGCGACTTCGGTCGAAACCGGCCCGACCGACATCACGCCTTCCCAGTTCGGCCAGTCCCGATTCTCGATCAGCAGGGCAATGGGACTCCCCAGAGTCCGACCGTGCCTCACTCCGGAAAGCACGCGAACCTGGTCCGACTCGATCTTCATGCGCCCGCCACGGCCATATCCTCCCTGACGGCGCTTCAGTTCAGCGTTGATGAAATCTATACTCAGATCCAGATTCGCCGGAACGCCATCCACGATCGTGACCAGCGCCTGCCCGTGGGACTCACCCGCGGTCTTAAAGCTCAGCATTTGACCAGTATAGCAGTCCCCCTGCCCGTCGGCCGGGACTCGATAAACCCATAAGTCAGAGCTGGGGTTCAAACCTCTCGAGCGCTTCGAAACCTTAGCGGTCCACCGACGAGCATCGTTGACCCTAAAAGGGGTCTTCCGATACGATGACCTCGTAATGTTTTTCAGCCCGAAGACGCTCGTCATCGAGATACAGGGACTCTCAATGATGACAGTCCGTGCACTCCTGGGCGCATTTAGGCCCCCGTTCTACTTTCGTGAAATCCTGATTCAAATGGACCACGTCGGGGTCCAGTCGATGACCATCATCATCCTGACTGGGTTTTTCACCGGCGCGGTCCTCGCCCTTCAAACTTCATCAACACTGGCCACGTTCGGCGCCGTCGGTCTGACAGGGTCTCTCGTGTCGATTTCCTTGGTTCGGGAACTCGGGCCGGTGCTGGCAGCTCTGATGGTGGCCGGTCGTGTCGGCTCCGGAATGGCATCAGAACTGGGCTCGATGAAGGTCACCGAACAGATCAATGCGATGCGCGCCCTGGGAACCGATCCCATCAAGAAACTGGTTGTACCCCGCATCTTCGCCACCGTCGCGATGCAACCGCTGCTGACGATAATTGCGGATGCGGTGGGGGTGATCGGCGGCCTCTTCGTAGCTGTAGGTCTGCTGCATATTTCTGCGAACCTCTATCTGAGTTCGGCATGGGATGTTCTCAGCTATAACGACATCCTGGGGGGCCTTCTCAAACCTCTTGTCTTCGGCGCAATTATCTCTACGGTCAGTTGTTACACTGGTCTGAGCACCGAAGGAGGCACGCAGGGAGTCGGCCGCTCCACGACACGCGCGGTGGTTGCGTCCTCGGTTCTGATCCTGGTCTCGGATTTCTTTCTAACGCGCCTCATTCAGACGTATTCATGAAAACGCTGGGTCAGAAGCAGGTATCAGGAACCAACTCATCCTCCGGTGTCATCCTTGAACTTCGAAATGTAACGAAGTTCTACGGCGACCTGCGGGTGCTCGACGACGTGTCGTTTCAGCTCAGGGCGGGAGAGACGAAGATCATTCTCGGCGGTAGCGGCTCTGGAAAGTCAACCATGTTGAAGTTGATGATGGGACTGGAACGTCCTGACGATGGGACGGTCATGATAGAAGGTCAGGACATCACGCGCATGAACGAGCGGACGCTCGGCCGGATTCGACCGAAGATCGGCATGGTGTTCCAGGAATCAGGACTGTTCGATTCTCTCTCCGTCTTTGACAACGTCGCTTACCGCCTCTATGAGTTGAACCTCGACGAGGATGAAATCGAGGAACGAGTCCGAAGAGTTCTCGGTTTTGTTGGCCTGGAAGAAGCGATTGACCGTATGCCGTCTGAACTGTCGGGCGGTATGAAGCGGCGCGGCGCGTTGGCACGGACTCTGGTTTCTGAACCCAAGATCATGCTCTACGACGAACCGACTGCCGGTCTGGATCCAGTTACCTCGCGCCGCATCAACGAGCTCATCATACGGTTACGGGATACGCAGGGAGTCTCGGGCGTGTTCGTTACCCATCGATTGCGTGATGCGTTTACACTGGCGTCTGAATACGCCCTGGAATCTAACGGCAGTTTACAGTTCAAGCGAGAGGACGGTACTTTTTGTCTGGCCCACACCCGCTTTGTCATGCTCAATCTGGGCAAGATCATTTTTGAAGGACCCGACGAAGTACTCCGAGAGTCGAAAGACCCTTACATACAGAAATTTTTATCTTGAACAGTCTGTTATTCGTAGCTTGAGAAATCGGTTTGGCGCATCCGTCCGACTAACGGTTCGGGCCCGCGTAATGATAATTTAATCGTTAAGCTTAACGGTTAGCAGCCCGGCGGACACTCCGCCACCCACTGCTTGGGAAGGGGACTACCATGGCAACCCGTCAATCAGTATCCTGGATCGAACTACGTGTCGGCATCCTCGTCCTCGCCAGTTTTGTGCTATTGGCAGCCGCAATCTTCTTTGTGGGTGGCGAGACGGGTTTCTTCACTCCAACGTACACGATTACAACTTACTTCGAATCGGCAAACGGCATGAACACGGGCGCCGAAGTATGGCTGGAGGGGGTCACGGTGGGAAATGTAAGCAGCGTTCGGCTTTCGAACCTGCCCGAACCGGAACGATCTGTCGCTGTCGAATTGAGCATAGACCAGCAGTTTCAGAACCTGATCCTCTCCGACTCACTCGTCACCGTACAGACCATCGGCCTGCTTGGCGACAGCTACGTGGACATCGCGCGCGGCGCCGCGACCGGCGACCCGCTACCTGATGGAGGCACGCTGCAGGGACAGGGCGCCGGTGATATTCGGGAACTGATCACGGGAACCAACGACATCATCGCTAACCTGGGAATCCTCAGTGACCGCGTACAACAGATCGCCAGTCAGATACAAGAAGGAGAAGGCACGTTGGGCCGATTTTTGACCGATACGTCCGTTTTCGACAACGCAAACGACATCGTGTTGGAAGCCAGCCAACTCGTACGGGATGTGCGTACCGGTGATGGCACTCTCGGTCGGCTTATATCCGACGATGTCCTGTTTACCCGGATTACCGCCGCGGTCGACCGAATGGAATCGGTGTTCGCCGACGTGGATAGCGGCGAAGGGACGCTTGGAAAGTTCATTCACGATCCAACAATATATGACCAGGCCAGCGAGCTGGTTCAAAAGGCGAGTAATGTCGTGGATCGATTGGAACGGGGCGAAGGCACTCTCGGTCGGCTGAGCCAGGACGACACCCTCTTCGTCGAAGCGCGGACGGCGATGGAAAGCGTCTCGACCATGGTCTCGAACGTGGCCAACAGCGAAGGGACCGCGGGCCGGCTAATCAACGATCCGTCCCTCTATAACAACGTCAACCAGGCGGTCTCGGAGGTGTTGAAACTGGTCTACGATTTCAGACAGGACCCTGGAAGATTCCTCACCATCAATTTCAGACTCTTTTGAGCGCACCGCCCCGACGGGCCCAGCGCAGGGAGACACTCGATGAAATTGGAAGCTAGGAAGAAAATAGAAGAAGAAGTCAAGACGCTCGAAAAGGAACTGAAGACCGAGCTCCCGCGCGCACTGAAGACAGCTGTCGCAATGGGAGATCTCCGTGAAAACGCCGAGTACCACGCAGCAAAGGAACGGCAGGACTTCGTCCAGGCCCGATTGAGCCAACTCAGGAAGCGGCTTTCGGACCTGTCGATGATCAACCTCGACAAGATCCCCCGGGATAGAATTTCGCTCGGATCAACGGTCAAGCTTTACGATGTAGAAAATGAGGAAGAAATCACCTACAAACTTGTGACTACTGAGGACGCAAATCTATCCGAAGGCGCGATTTCCACCACGTCTCCAATCGGCAGGAGTCTACTCGGCAAGCAGGACGGCGACGCCGTATCCGTGAGAATTCCCGCCGGAGCCCGATCCTTCGAAGTCATCAGCTTTACAACGATTCACGACGACTAGAGCGAGAAACCTTTCTCAACTGCGATTTGTCCGGGACCGGAAATTAGCGTAAAATTCCACGGATGGGGGTATCCGGGCACACCCCAAACTAAAGACCTGATGACATTTCACACGATCAGCGGAAAGATCGGCAAGAGCGGCAAAAAGGCTCAGGATTTTCTCGTTGACCGCCTGTCCAGGCACCGCGTCAACCCCAACATCCTCACCTTCATTGGCCTCGGAGTAAACATCTTCGCGACAGTACTCTTCGCCAAGGGCATGTTCTTCTGGGCTGGGTTCGTCGTGCTGTTCGCCGGGGTCTTTGACATGCTCGATGGCGCCGTCGCCCGCGTCACCAAAACCGTAACGACTTTTGGAGCATTCCTGGATTCCGTTATCGACCGGTACTCCGACATGTTGATGCTGTTCGGACTGCTCATTTGGTACGCCAAGATGGACCGCATGTTCTATGTCGGCCTCACCGCCATGGTCATCATCGGTTCCGTCATGACCAGCTACACCCGCGCCCGCGCCGAGTCCCTGATCCCCGCCTGCAAAGTCGGCTTCCTGGAACGCGCCGAACGGATCGTGCTTCTGATCATCGGGGCCTGGACCGACCGTATGGCCGCCATACTCTGGATCATGGCAATCCTTACCAATTGGACGGTTTTCCAGAGAATCTGGTACACCTGGAAGGAAGCCAGCAGACTCGAGCGGCAGGAACTTTCTCTCGCGATTGAAGAAGAACAGGACCCCTCAAAGGAAGCCGAAGTCGCCGCAAAAGCCTCACTTCGAGCGTAATAGTCCTGCTTTCTGAGTCAGAGATTCGTCACTTAACAGATTCGTCTTTCCGATCTGATCATTTTATTACTCCGACGCCTCGGCTACCGCGTCTTTCCTCTGAAAGCGGTCCACCCGCACCGGAGGACCGGTGCGGGTTATTCTGGGACAGGAGCTAACGTTCCGCCAATCCCCAATAAGCCTTGCCATCAGGAAGATGGCGAGGGTCGCCGGTCGTTCGGCTAGGATGGCCGATTGAACGACCGAGCGAAATCTTAATTGCAGACCTTTAAATCCACTGCACCTGGATACAAGCGACCATTTGCGTTCAAATTTCGGTCTCAGGGAGTGCCAATATAGGAAGGAAAATCTCGAAGCTATCCGAACGTCCGTCTATCGAATGACATCCCCTGGAATGTCCAAGTTGAAAACGTCATTGGAAATGCGGCCGTTAAGCACGATGTCGGAATATTTCACGATCTGATAGTCACCGCCGGCTTCGTTCAACCGGCTCTGTATGGGAATCCATCGGCTCTGATCGACCCACAATTGAATCGTGGGAAACATACCGGCAACGCGTTCGGATTTCGGTTCAAGCTTCAAAATCGATGTTTGAATGCCATCCAGGATCTCCTCGCCTACAAGGACCACATCGTAATCGTCCCTGAGCCTCTGGTTCGAAGCTCCGAATCCAATCATCAGGAATTCCGCAACGTTCCCTCGCTCGCCGAGATCATGTTCCTCCAGAACATTGATCCGAGGACGGTACAGTTGCGCCTTGCCGTCGGCTACAAGCAAGTGCTGTTCAGCCGGTTCGCTGATGCTGAGTCGAATGCGGCTGTCTTCGCCGGTCCCAGCAAAATACACTTTGCCGGAGTCCGTGCTGCGGACGTTGACAAAAATTACAACCTTGGTGCGCTCGATGTCGGCCTCGAGATTACGAAATGCCCGGCCGGCCAAGTCCATGTGTTCCAACACCGCGTCCAGACCGGTGCCGGCCTGGGCGCCCGGACCGGTCTGAGGAAAGGCCAGGGGGCTCCCGAACAGGGACACCAGGGTCAATAACCACAACAGGGATTTCATTGCTGCACTACCCAAAACGAATACGCCGCGATGGTGCCGCGGGTATTGTCTATGGGCTCAGTCCGGTAGATGTCTATGGGTTCGTCCGATTGAAGAAACGCCTGCAGGGTGTCGCGTGCCTCCAGTTCCAGTCTTGGGGACGGATTCGCAAAGATCCTCGCATTGACCTGAACCATATAGACCACGTTCCCGTCATCGTCGAGAACCCTTTGAACCTCGTCCGGGGGAGACAATCTTCTGAAGTCGGGACGGTCGTTGAAAGCAACCTGAGGAATCATAAAAATGGCAATCAGAATCAGTCCGCACAGGACGTCGTACTGAAAGGAACCGCGACCAAATTTCCAGATGATCCAGCTTTTCATCTGCTTAACCCTCCGCTGTTACAGTCTGAGACACCAGACTGGCATCCGTACTCTTGTCACTGGACCCTCCACCTCTGCCATCACTATGAACCGTGCCATCCCGCATCTCGATGATTCGATCCGCATGAGCGGCAAGATCGGGGTTGTGGGTCACGATAATGATCGTCTGACCCATGCGCCGGTTCAACTCGCGAAACATGGTCAGGACGATCTCGGAGTTTTTCGAATCCAGGTTTCCCGTGGGTTCGTCCGCCAGAATGATCGCGGGTTCCTTCACAACAGCCCGGGCGATCGCGACCCTCTGTTGTTCCCCACCCGACAATTCTGCAGGACGACGGTCCATATTGTCTTCCAGTTTGAGCAAATTAAGGATTTTCGAAAGCCGGGTGTCGACCGCAATATCTCCATGATCTCCATGAATTCTCCTGGCAATCTCAATGTTCGCACGCGCGGTCAGGGTTGGCAAAAGATTGTACTTCTGAAAGACAAAGCCGACTTTGTCCCGCCGAAACGCTGTCCGCGCGGAATCGTTCATCTCCGCAATCTCCTGGCCGGCAATCAGCACCTGACCCCCGGTAGGATGGGTCATCGCACCCAGGATGTGCATCAGGGACGACTTGCCGCAACCCGACGGTCCCATGATTGCCACCATCTCACCCGCATCTACGCGAATGCTCACGCCGCAGAGGGCCGCGACTTCAATCTTCCCTGACCGGTATACCTTCGTTAAATCAATAGTTTCCAACAACATACGTCTTCTCTTAACTCAAACCTCAAACGGCTTGAGTTGTACCACCTTAGCTATTCATAGGCGAGAGCTTCAACCGGATCCTGACTCGCTGCACGGAGGGAGGGGTAGATCGCGCCAAGGATGCCGCTGACCAGGGCTAGACCAATGGCCTGAAGAATCCAGTCGGTCGGGATCACAATCGCAAGCGTGGGATAGGCACGTTGGACCGTGTCGGCGACCACGAAGCTCAGTCCGATACCAATAAGTGTGCCGGCAACGCACAACCAGAGGGTCTCCGTGAGGATCATCCGAACGACATAACGCTTCGAGGCCCCGAGCGATCGCAGAATACCAATTTCACGGGTCCGTTCGCTGATCGTCGTGTACATCGAAAGAAATATGACAAGCACTCCGATGGAAACCGCAAGCGACAGCACAACGGTCAGAAACGCGTCAAGCGCAGGCACGCTGGTGTTGCTCATCAACGAAACCATGTCCCGAACCGGAATTGCAGGGTAGGTCGGCAGCATCGCCTCCAGTTGATCAACCATCGCATAGGTGTCGTCGGGGTCATCGAGTTTGATGTAAAACAGCGAAGCTCTATCGGGGGCTCCCATCATTTCCTGGGCTGTGGCCAGATCCATGTACAGCCGGGCGCCTTTGCCGTTATCCACAACGCCGGACACTTCAAAACGATGGTTCAGTATCGAGATCTCGTCTCCGACACCGATGCCTTTGGCTTCTGCGTAAAGATCGTCGATCAAGATCTCATCGCTCGACTGGAAAATACGGCCGTCAATATAGGAAAAACCACCGCCAAGGGCACCGAAGCTGTCTTCGTCAATCCCGAAGACGATGTCCAGACCACCCTGGGAATTGAATTGAGTCACGACTGGAGCAACCGACGCTATCCCCTCGACCTCGGTCAACCGTTCGCCAATGGCAACCGGCATCACCGAGCTGTTCAATCCCAGGAACACCGATGAGCCGGGCGCCTGAAGCATAATTTCCGCTCCAACTCCCTGCGCACGCTCCCCGATATCGATCTTGATTCCGGTCACCAGGCCTACGATCAGAAGGATGAGCGCGACCTCGACAGAGACAGCGACAATGCTGACCGCGGTCCTGACGGGCCGGTGGGCGAGGTTGGCGAAAATAATTTCCTTGGTCAAGGAAACCTCAGCGATCGGTCTTCAGGCATAGTCACGATTCAATCCAATTGATCCGGTTCGGCGTCACTTATCTCGATCAGCTCCGCGCCTCGGGGAACCTCGACCATAAATGCGCTTTCCTCGATGGGCGTATTCAGTTGGGTACTGTCAAAGTTGATTTCCAGCGAATAATCTTCGGCAGGCCGTTCGATCAGAATTCGCTGCGGGAAACTTATGCCGTCTATATCCTGGTAGAGATCGTAGGCCACGTCGGTCTCGCGGACCCCTTCGAGTCCAAAACTCTGTTTCCTCGAAACCCTAAGGTCTCTTCGATCGATCCATAGCTTTTCGATTACCTGAGGCGCATCACCAGCGCTGTCGACGAACTCAAAGACATAGAAACTGCGGCGGCCATCGACGGCTTCATAGAAGACTGGTATTACGTTCGAGCTATCGACATACTGGGCAACGTCCACGAAAAGGGCATCCATGATGTGCTGAGGCCTGAGATTCAGTATGGCGTTTTCCGCAGTGGCCTGGGTCGAGGTATCGCCGACGAACACACGGTTTTGAACCGGCACGTTGAGTTGAAACCGCTCGCCGTCAGACACCATATCAAACACGGTTACCAGCGCCAGCGGGGCCTCTCCCCGCATCCGGATACGGGACGGCCTCTCCACGACAAGAAAACCTCGGGTCTCCCGATATACGGTTTCCTCCCCCCGGGTCAGCACCCCTGCAGAAGCAGTGAAGTTGACTGCCGCCGTCAGGGTACTCACAGATCTACTGATTTCTTCAAGGTTTTGGAGCAACTCCCCTCGCGAGGCATCCAGTGAAGGAAACGGGAGTTCTTCGGTCGGGACAACCCTCGTTCGAGAAACACCACAACCCGTCAACAGGAGAACCACGCTCAGCCCGATCAACTTGAACGATCCCGTAAAACCGGCAGGTCTTGAAACCGTACTCCGCAATTTCCTCGATTCCCTCAAATTTCTATTCTTAGATTTCCTGGCTTGCCACTCGACGCCGGGAAAACACATAAAAAACAGTGGACACGACGATAACGGCCGCAATACCTGCACCGATCTTTCCGAAATTCTGCTGGACAAAGGTGATCGCTGCGGCGCCGTACACAACGGCAAGAATGCCCTGGGAAAAGTAACGGATCCCGCGGCCGACCAGGACGGCAATCATGAAACGTGGCCAGGATATGCCGAACATTCCCGCTGAGAGAACAAATACCTTGAATGGTGTCGGCGGAGGCAAGAGCGACGGCACAACCACGGCAAGAATCCCGTAACGGCTATACCATGTGCGGACCCTCTCCAGGCGTCGTGCGGAAAAGCGCTTCCGGACCAGGGCTTCACCACCCCTTCGACCGACGGCATAGAGCATGGCACAACCAATGACCGAGCCCAGGGTTGTCAGTCCGGCATAGACCAACATCTGTTCCGGCGCCCGAATCGAGAACGTCATCAACAGGATGTCGTTCACTTCCGGCAGCGAGACGAACGATGAATCGCATATCGCCAGCAACATCAACCCGACACCACCGTAAGGTAGCAACGCCTGCTCCAGCCATTCGGAGATCGTACTGAATATTTCCATTTTGCGATCGAATTGGCAATCGAAGTGCCCGCCGCTGCTCCACCAAGGCCTTTACCTCAGACAGCCTCTGCGCTCTCACGAAGCAGGCTGCTATCTCGTACAAACCTTTTATTTTAGCACGTCCATTCCACGCCAGTCGGGCCTATTTGAGCGGTAGAGATCGGGCGGTTTATTCCGGATTCTTGTCCCAGCAGGCCCGCTTTTGACTTCTGACTTGTGGCGCAGATTTCCAAGCTTTCCAAATTTGGCTTGAAGTCGTGTAGACTGGCCCGGATATCAATTTCCGAAGGGGACTTACGATGAAAAAGATCCTCTCTTTCGTTTTTATTGCAACTCTTCTCGCGAGCGCGCTCGCGCTCCCAACCCTGTCTCAAATCCGTGGAGGCCGGCGCTCGGAAACTGAGGCCCGGGTCCGTGCCGAAGCCCGGCAGGAACGGAGGGACGAGGCGCAGGAAGAGCTCAAGACCGCGACGAATGAACTGGAGACTCTCGCGAAAGTTTTGGTCGATGAGGTTGCCGCGTCTGACGGATACACGACCTCAATGCAGATTCTGGAAGCGAGTGGCCGAATCGAAGAACTCGCCAAACAGATCGAAGAACTCGCCAAGACGATCAATCGAAGGGCCCGGGGTCGCTAGTACGGTCGAGGGACAGAGACTTCGTCCCGGATCGATTCGTCGGGACAGGTCGGGGGCGGCAATGCGCGCCCCCTGACATTCAATCTTGCAACTGCCCACCAACCGGCTTCACTCCAAAGACCACCCTCCGCCACATCGTGATCCATCAGTGTAGGAATAAGGAAGACGATGATGGCGATTGTCGTCCATCTGATTTAATTGTTGGCTGCTCACGCTGACCGAGCGGGGGGACACAACCAGGCGCTCTGTCAGCGCACAACTCATTGAGTCAGCGTAAAGGGTGAAACGCTCGTAAAGACGGAAAAATCTGTCTTGAAACGCAAAGATACGACCGTCACTTCCACGTCGCTCGTGATCTGCATTGTACCGATATGACCGGTCGATTCGGCGAAAAGTTGGAAGACGAACTGGAAATTGTGGTTCAGGGGAGCGAGCGTCGCCGTCTGCTCTGTCCCGACGATCTGGCCTTCTGGGTCGAGCAGCTTAAAAGTTATATTCGCCGTCTGAGTCGAGGACGGGTTTGCGTATGACACGGCTGTCAGGAATCCCTCCTCATCCACGAAAATCGCCTGCGACCTATCCGTGGACGAAGGAGGAAAGCTCGCCTCGGCAACCACAGAAGAGCCTGAAAACTGAGAAACAATGGCGCTGCCCGTCACTGGAATGTCAGAAGCCACCGTTGCGAATCCTATGCCGATGTTGGACGAATCTGAGGTTGACACCAGCCGCCGGCTTTCCCCGCCTGCCAGTTGGAAGTCGATGGTCCCCGTGGCGAATTGCTGGTCCAGATTGTCCAGCAAACGTGGCACGAGCGGAATCCCTCCGAAATCCGCAAAGTCGCCGAAAGTAATCGTGCCAGTTGCAGGTGTGCTCGACGCACTGGGGTTCGTAATAAACAATGTCGTCTTAAAGCCACCGCCGTCCACAATTAGCGGAAAATAGAAGATTTCGTTCTGGGTAATTACCGTCGCAGCTGAAACAGTCACTTCGTCTGAGTAAATAAAATCTCCCGTTGAGCTTCCGCTGCCATTCGCCGCATTGCCTGCCACACTAAATCGGACGTCCCCGGTGGCACTGCTTGATGGTGAAGTCCAGTCGAAGGAAAACGTAGCACTGCCGCTCCCCGCCTTTCCGAATGAGTGCTCGATTCCACCTAGAGGCCCCAGATCAAGCTTTGTGCCGCCACCGGCTGTGAACGAACCAGCCTCAGCCACCGTCGAATCAACAGCAGTCATCTGGAAACCGAAAAGGCTCTGACCACTCTGGCTAACCGTGACTGTCAGTGGGTAAGTCGTGCTTGGACTCCACTGACTAGGCAGTCCACCTATATTTACGCCTCCACCAAAAGGGGGGTTCACCTGAAAGTCGTTGTGACAGCCCGATGTACTACAGGTCGTTCCAGTCACACCTGAACGCTCACTGGGAGGCCCAGCAAAATTATTCCCCCAAACCATAGCTGCCCAGGCCAGCAGCAGCACCGAAGCAAAGAATGACAGTCGATTCAGAGACATTCAGCACTTCCTCCATTTCCACCAAGAGACCCATTCCACAGGTCAAGGGACTAACGGGAAATTAAATTTCCTCTTGTTTCAACCCGAATTCTCTACTCCAACACCAAATCGACGGGACTTCCATCCATAGCAAAGAAACGCATGATGCCGGTGGTCACTTGCCCGGCATGACCACTAAACAGGATGGTCTGGGTCGTCCAGCCCCCACCGTCGACCAGCTGAAAGAATAACTCTGCAGTCGTCGTTACACCCGCCTCATTGGTCGCTTTCATCGCTGTCATCAGGGCGTTTTCGCGCTCGTTCATTCGGCTTCGAAGCCCGACGACGGCAATCGTATCGAGTGAGCTCACCTTCAAGACACCCTTGAGAGGGGAAGGGAGTACGTCCGAGGCAAACGCGTCATTCAAAAAGATCGCCTGTTGCCCCGATGCAGGAACCACCCGTTCTGTAACGGCGACCAGAGAACCGTCTAGGCGGGTCAATTCCAGAGTCACCGTCGTCGGCTCAAAAGCGATGTTTGCGACGGCAACACCGGACTGAACGGAACCGATACTGCCGGGTTCACCGGAGCTTTCCACATACATCCTGAACGCATTCCCTGTTTCAGAAGGCGCTATGGTCGCTTCGGATATGGTCGTGAGCTCGCTGTCTTGAATGCCAATAACGATTTGGGCAATCGGAGCGATATTCCCTTCATCGGGAACGACACGAAACGAACCCAACTCTACAAACGGACTCGGGTTTGTCGTAACGAACTCCGTGAAGCCGCGGGCACTGAGGGAGTAATCCTGTGTCGTCAGTGAAAGTCCGTTCAATGGTGTGGGTGTCGTAAGTCCCGGCGACACGGGGTCGACAGTGCCCTGGGTGATGAATCCGACTCTTCCAGCAATCGTTTCGTCCGTCGGATTGACTAAAATCACCCGCGACGACCAGGCCCCACCCGTAACAAAATGAGGTAGAAACACGGTCTCCGTCGAAGTCCGCGTGAGATCGGATACCGGCATACTGCTGAAGACAAAATCGCCATTCGAAGCGAGCGACAGTCTCAATGCCACTACCGACACGGGGAGCGTCGAGGTTAAGGTCAGAGCACCCTTAGTTCCCGTCGCCAAATTGAAGGGATCTTCGGAAATGAACCGGGCAGTCTGTCGGTTTGCCCCAATCGTAAACGATCCCGAAGCAACATCAGTCGGGAGCTGGCGCGAGTCCGAAAAAACAAAGTCAATCCGCACGTCTCCGTCGTTTGGATTGACGATTGCGAGGACTGTGTTAAGGATATTGGTGGTGAACGTTACAAACACGCGCCCCGATGTCAGAAGGGGTGCCTCCCCAATCCCGGTTTCCGTCAAGAGCTCACCGTCCGAATTCCGGAAACTGATCATCTCGAAACCCGACGGCGTTGTGCCCAAGGCATCGGGTTGGATGCGCGCATGCGTCACTGACGCTTCCGAGTCGTTTCCACTTGTGATCAGGGAAACCCCTCCACGATCACTTACTGAGTAGGGACGCTCGGAACTGCCCGCCTGCGGCATCGGTACCATTGGCACCACGCCCCACAGCAGTGTGCTTCCACCCAAAAAAACGACGGATATCAAAACAACTATTCGATTCGCAACCACCACCCATTCCCCCCTGAAATACTACGGATAATCGAAGATCCTTTATTTTTTCATACTCGGACCGCTCTCTGCCACATGCCACAACCATCAACCATTTGGAATTCGTTGTGCGCGCATGGCTCGCACCTACAGAAGAAGTGTGGTCCTCGGCCTAGGATTTCATTGTCGGCCGCATCACGACTTCGCTGATAAAGCTGTTGGCTTCCTGGCCAACGAGCATCCGAACGGCATGGGCCACGTCTCCCGGTTGGAGAATTCGATCCCGGGACTTCCCCTTGAGGTCCTTAGGTGAAAACGTCGTGTTCGTCGAGCCCGGGCAAATCAAAGATACCCGAACCCCGTGCTCGCGCACTTCCTGCATAAGCGCTTCTGTAAAACCAACGACACCGAACTTGGAAGCGCAATAGAGAGAACGGCCCGCCGAACCCACCTTACCGGCGATCGAAGCAATGTTGATAATCTGCCCCCGTTTTCGCTCGGTCATGGTCCCCAGCACGGATCGACACATCAGAAAGATGCCTTTGAGGTTCGTGTCGATCACGCGATCGAAGTCGTCTTCACTGGCCTCGGTGGTCGCTCCAAAGTGGTAAACACCGGCAGAATTCACCAGAACGTCCACTGCTCCAAGTTTCCTTTCGGTCTCCGCGACGACTTGTCGGACTTCCGATTCAACGCGAAGATCGGCCGGAAAAACCATAGCATCAGGGACAGAGCGAGCGGTTTCTTCCAACTCGGACCGCGTCCGTGAAACCAGGGCGACACGCATTCCCAGCCGGCCCAGTTCCACTGCAATCGCGCGGCCGATTCCGCGGCCGGCTCCCGTCACTATTGCGACCTGATTTTCGAGAGAGACCATGAGTTAAATAAACCTGTTAATGAGACGTTGATAGGAGTTAAGAGTTAAAAGTTATGCGCTGAGTCCTTTCGCCCCCCGGCCCTCTTACTAACTGTTAAGGCTGTTAACTATTCGCCTGCAGTTCCTGCTCCCTGTACTGCAGTTGATAGAGCTTAAAGTACAGACCGCGCTGGGCCAGTAGCTCCTGATGGGAACCAATCTCCCGGATCCGGCCCTTGTGCATAACGATGATCTTGTCACAGCGCTGTATCGTAGAAAGCCGGTGCGCAATAATGATCGAGGTCCGCCCGCGCATCAATCGTTCGATCGCCGTTCGGATCTCGCCCTCGGTCTCGGTATCCACGCTCGAGGTCGCCTCGTCGAGAATCAATATTTCCGGATCGTGCGCCAATGCCCGTGCGAACGCGAGGAGCTGGCGCTGCCCGACAGATAACGTTGTGCCCCGCTCGTTGACTGGATGCTCCAGCCCCTCCTCCAGGGAACGAATGAATGGCCCCAGATTGACGTCTTCGGTAGCCTGGCGCACTCTCGCCGGCGATATTTCCGATCCGAGCCGGATATTGGATTCCAGCGTTCCGGAAAATACGAATACATCCTGCAATACAACCGCGAAGCGCCGTCGCATGTCGCTCAGGTCCATTGCTGAAATGTCGACTCCATCGAGCAGAATCCGCCCCTTTTGTATGTCGTAGAAACGTGTCAGAAGACTCGAGATGGTTGTCTTCCCTGCCCCTGTGTGTCCGACGATGGCAACGGATTCGCCCTCCCCGACTCGAAACGATACGTCCTTGAGGATCCAATCCTCGTCGTTGTATGCGAACCAGACGTTCTGAAATTCGATCTCGCCACGCGCCTCAGCGATTGCCCTTGGCGAGGCCGGCGAAACGACCGTTGGAGGGGTGTCGAGCAAATTGAAAATACGTTCGGAACTCGCCATCGCGGACTGCAGGATGTTGTATTTTTCACTCAGGTCCGCAATCGGGCGGAAAAATCGCTGGGAATACTGAATGAAAGCAATCAGGGTCCCGAGGGTCAGAATGCCTGTGAGCACCTCGCCGCCTCCGTACCAGATGATCAATGCGATTGCGGTCGCGCTCAGCAGTTCGACGACGGGATAAAAGACGGCGTACGCCATGATGGAGTCGAGCGTCGCACCCAGATGCTCGCGATTGATGCCGTCAAACCTCTGGGCGCTCTTACGCTCCCGGTTGTAGAGCTGCACGACGCTCATTCCGGTGATGTGTTCCTGGAGAAATGCATTGATCTTGGCGATCGCGATCCGCACCCGGCGGTAGCCATCGCGCGCGCTCGTTCGGAAAACGGCCGTGGTAATGCCTATAAACGGAATGATCCCCAGAACAATCAGTCCCAGGCGCCAGTCCAGGACCAGCAAGACGATCATGATACCGGTGAGCGTGAATATATCCCCGAAGACCGATACGATGCCGGATGAAAACATTTCGTTAAGAACATCGACGTCTGTCGTAACCCGCGTAATCAGTCGACCCACGGGATTGCGATCGAAGAAACTGTTCGACAGGCTCTGAATGTGGTTGAAGATCTCGCGTCTCATGTCAAACATGATTCGCTGACCCGTGCTCTGAAGCGTATAGGTCTGCAGGAAACCGATACCGTACTTCGCAACCAGCAGACCGAAATAGACTGCAGCAATCAGCCCGAGCCCACTCATGTCACCGGCAAGGATGTAGTTGTCGACAGCCACCAGCGTCAGCCATGGGAAACTGATTTCAATCAGGGACTCGACAATGATCAGGAGGAAAGCAAACAGGACCATAGCTCGGTACGGCAGCAGATAGACCAGCAGCCGTCGCATCAGGTGGGCATCATAGGCCTTTCCAAGTACTTCTTCTTTCATGACGCTTCAGTCACTGATCGCCAGCTCCTCTTCCAACAACTGCCGCTGGTGGAGTTCCGCGTACTGGCCGCCAAGCGCCAGCAATGCGTCATGGCTACCCCGTTCGACGATTGCCCCACCGTCGAGCACAACAATTTCGTCGGCGTCTTTCACCGTCGATACCCTGTGGCTGATAAGGATCGAAGTCCGATCCCGCATGACGGCGCGAAGTTCGTGCAGGATCTGCTCCTCTGTGTAGGTGTCGACGCTGGAAAGCGCATCGTCGAGGATTAGAATCCTGGGATCGCGGACCACGGCGCGGGATATCGCGGTGCGCTGCTTCTGGCCTCCGGACAAGGTAATGCCCCGCTCGCCGACCATGGTCTCAAAGGCCATCGGAAACTCTTCTATATCGCTTTTTATGTTTGATATACGCGCCGCATCTTCAACTTGTTCATTAGATGCCCCATCGATGCCAAAGGCAATGTTTTCGAAGATCGTCTCGCCAAAGAGAAAGGTGTCCTGAGGGATGAACCCGATTGCACGACGGAGGCGCTCAAGGGGAAAACGTTCAACAGGAATCCCATCGATGAACACGGTTTGCTCCGGCGGGTCGTAAAGACGCGGAATGAGCTGGGCCAGCGTGGACTTGCCCGAGCCAGTCGCACCCACAATGGCGAGCGTCTTCCCTTGCGGGACCCGCAAGGAAACATCCCGCAGCACGGGAGTATGGTTATAGGCAAAGCTGAGGTGCCTCAGTTCAATTTCGCCGCGAATTTCGTCATCAACGCAATCGGGCGTGTCCGCGATCTCGGGGACGGCATTCAGAATGTGGTCCAGTCGCGCCATCGACGCCCGGCCGCGCTCAAGCAGGTTGACCACCCACCCCACCGCGATCATCGGAAAAGCCAGCATTCCCAGATACACAGTGAATGCGACGAAATCACCCAGGGTGATGACGCCGGAAACCACCTGGCGCCCGCCAAACCAGAGCACCACAACGGCCGCGAAGCCGATCGTGAACTGCATCGTGGGATAGAACAGACTGGTCACTCGGATCAAATCCATGTTCTTTTCCAGCAAGCGTTGATTCAAGCCGTCAAAGGCCTCTTTTTCATGCTCTTCCTGCACAAAGACTTTCACAACACGGATTCCCGCCAAGCTCTCCTGCACACGGGCACTGAGGTCGGCCAGTCGCTGTTGCGACTCCTCACTCAGGCGATGAATGCGCTTACCGAACTTCCTGACCCCGTACGATATGAGCGGCAGCGGGAGCAGAGCCACAAGGGTCAACCGCCAGTCGATGCTCAACATGAGCACGATGGCGATCGTCGTTGTGGCGATGGTGTTCGCGGTGTACATGATCCCTGGGCCCAGCAGCATGCGCACGTTGCTCAAATCGTTCGTCGCCCGTGACATGAGATCGCCCGTAAAGTTCTTCTGGTAATACGAGAGCTCGAGCGTCTCCATATGTTCGAAAACATCGGCCCGGAGGTGGTACTCGATCCGGCGGGAGACGCCGATCATCAGCCATCGCATCAGAAATCGCGCAATTCCCTGCAAGACGGTCAAACCAACGATCAACCCGGCATAGAAAACCAGTCCTTGGCGGGTGATCCCCCCGCTCAGGCTGTCGATGCCGTATCGAATGACCCAGGGATTGGCCAGAGCCAGGCCGGAGGTCGCAACGACGCAGACCAGGCCCGCGAACATCCGGGCCTTATATCTTTTGAGATAAACGATTAACCGGGCTAAAGTACTAGTTTGAGGCGTCTCAGGGGGCATCGGACTACTATTCTACATTTATTGCAGCGCGCTTTTAAACCCAGGCACCGCGGGGAGAGTCCAATAGTACTAGAGGCGTTTCTCGAACAGGTTCGAGAGGCGGAACGGCCGTTCTACCAGTAACTTCGGAACATCATGGGTCACACCGCGACTACCATCATGCCGGTTGCGACGAAGGTCACACAGGCCGCACAGGACAGAGATGAGGACAAAGACCTTGTCTCGCGATACCTCGCCGGGAACATGGTTGCTTTCGACGAATTGATGACCCGCCACCAGCGGGCGGTCTACAGGCTATGCTTCCGGTTTGTGCAAACTCGCGAAGACGCGATGGATCTGACCCAGGAAGTCTTCATCAAGGCCTTCGAAAACCTTTCAGCGTTTCGCGGGGATGCCCGCTTCAAGACATGGCTGTATAGAGTGGCCGTCAACCACTGCCTGAACCATGTAAAGAAGAATTCCCGGGAGTTCGTCGAAGTCGACGAAAGCATAGGGAGCGTCAAGCCGCACTTCCATAACAGACTCCTCGAAAAAGAACGGCGAGCGATCGTAAAAGAGCTCATGGTGAACCTCCCACCCAAGCAGAAAGCGATTCTCGAACTGCGCATGAACGACAATCTGAGCTACGAGGAAATTGCGGGCATACTGGGACGCTCGGTGTCGACGATCAAATCCAGCGTTTTCTTTGCATTGACGAAACTCAAAAAAATGGTCCAGCAACAGTCAAACACGGGCACCATAAAATCGAATAACGCCGGATGACGTCGGGTCACACAATGTTAAAGTTCTTTGGAAAGTTCAGGCATCTAAGAGCAGAAGAGTTCATCGACCTTCTGGATGGGCTCGGCCTTGGGACCGAGCGTGGGGCTCATCTCGAGCGGTGTTCCGACTGCCGGACAACGCTGGCCGCTATCACCGAGTTGCGTCAGGACATTTCGAACGTCGAATTAATTGACGCTGAAGCTGCAGATGCCGCGGTTGCGAATGCGGATTGGCTTGAACTCGGTTCCTCAGTCAGGGACAGTCTGCTTTCACGCTCAGTAAAGCGTTCTTCGATTCTACAGCGATGGACCGGTTGGACGCCGGCACCTGCCCCGTCCTGGAGCGTGGCGCTCATGATCCTTGTTTCAGCAATGACCGCGGCTGGTCTGTGGCACTACCAGACCGTACATCTGACAAATGAAACAACGGGCAGTTCACTGACCGAAGGCATAGAATTATCTTTACCGGATTCCGGATTTGAGTTCGAGCTGTTTGCGGAGGATTCTGAAGCCGTCGAGGCAGAAGCTCTCGCCTGGTCTCAAACCGAAATATTCACAACCCTGAACGAACTCGAAGTGGGTGAAGAGGAAGTGCTCCGCGAATTAATCGCCTTGGCTGTTGCCGAAGATTCGATCTTCGAGCCCTCAGTGCAATAATGGAAGCAGTGCAGCAATGAAAGCTAGATTCGCCACAATCATAATTCTGATGCTGCTGGCAACGGGTGTGTCGGGGGAACCCCTGCTCCGACAGGGCCCGCGTGAGATTGGCCGTGAGATTGGCAAGATCCGACCCCAGAGACCGGGACCGAGGCGAAACCTGCGCGCCCCCGATGTCAGCACGATCCAGGAAATGGTCGAGGGTTTCTATGTCAGCCGTTTTCAACAGGAATTGGATTTGGACGACGAACAGTTTGCACATGTTCTTCCGATGCTGCGAGACTCGCTGAGGGAAAGAAACGAACTGGGACAGAGGCGGGTACGAACTCGCAATCAGTTGCGGCAAGCAATGCAGGACAACGCCTCTGACGACGAAATAAACCGGCGGATCTCGGAACTTGACGCAAGCGATCGCGCGCTGTGGGAAGCCCAGGCAAACCTGCTGCGTTTGGTTGACCCCGACCTGTCTCCGGGCCAGAGGGCACGGCTGCGCTTCGTCCAACCTAATCTTGAAGAACGCATTCGAAACATGATCGAGCGTTCCCGCGCTCGGCCTACCCAGCCACAACGATAGACCGCGGCGACATCATCAAGAGAGGCATTGCAGAAACTGCGATGCCCGGAAGCAACGACTCGGAATTGGGGCCGGGAAACATCCTCGCGACCAATAACGCGGTATTCAACCGAGCACTACCCGAACGGTTTTTTTCCAGTTCAGAACCGTAATTTCGTCTGAACCGTAAACTGGCGACCGGGACCCAGGGCAGTCCCTGAAAACACGCCGCTGAAATTGATCACGTTGAGGTGGTCCGTTGCGTTTCGAAGGTCGAACTGCATCGTTACGGACCGGCCCTGGTCGCTCCACAGCCCAAGGCCAACAGACAGGTCAAGGCTGAAGACTGACCGCAGACGGCTCCGCTCAAAATTTACGCGCTCAATGATTTCGGGTGGGATCGCCTCGGGGTTGTCATCGCCGGCATCGTCATAATCGTCCTCGAACTCGACTGGCAGCCCGCTACCGTAGTGGATTCCGCTCGCGAACCAGACCCGCGCGTCCGGCTGCAGGCGGACCAGGGCCGACAGTGTGTTGCGTTGATCCTGGCTGATTGAAAAACGCTCTCCGGGTGCCCGCAGTTCGTCTGCCCCGGAGCCTTCGATGAACAACCCCCCCGTAACCGGAGTTGTCGCATATCCAATCATATTCGAGTAACTGAGGGAGGAAGAAAGCCAGCCCCAGCCGGGAAGATCGATCCGAACCTCGGTCCCGGTGATCCGCGCGGTGTCGAAACTGATTGGGAACGACAAACCCGTGTTCAGGAAGACATCGTCGTCCATGTAGTTGCGGAATGTCCGCCAGTAGTGACTCACGTCCAGCCGGAACGTGTCGAGGAAAGGCTTGCTCAGACCAAGTTCAAAAAAATTACCGCGCGAGGCAGGAAGAGGGATGGATTTTTCGACCTCATCCACACCCAGATCTGCGGCCCCACTGCTGAGCAAGAGGTTCTCTGCAGGCGGCGGCTGGAAAACACGGTCATATGCCGCTCGGAGTTGGAGATTTGCCGCTGGAATCCAGTAGCTCAAAGCGATCCGTGGGCTGAGGGCGTCGGCTTCGATCAGAAAGTCGTAGTGGTCATAGCGGAGCCCGATATTTGCAGCAAAATTGCCCAGGCGAATGTGATCCTGAACGAAAAACGAAACCTCGTTGCTCTGCCTTTCGTCGCGAAAGTCCAGGTCGACGCCGGGATAGGCATCGGTTTCAGCAAAGCGAAACATCTCGCGCACGCCGCTGACTCGAAGGTCGCCACCTAACTTCAGCGTATGGCGCTCGCCCTCAACGCTAAGGTCTGCGACCAATACCGACTCGCGGAAGCCCCGGTCCTGTTCAACCCGCACCGGTGTCGATTGGGGATTGCTCCAGAGTTCGGCTGTCAGATCGCGATGCATGAATCGAACTCCCCCCAGGATCTTTGCCGAAAGGATGCGCTGGTAGTGCACCTGCATTGAGGTCTCGCCTGAAAACCTGTCCTGCCGCTGTCCCCGGTCCTGTTGCACCAGGTCGTTGGGCACGAGAAACCGGCTTTCATCAGTCCGCACAGAGAACGCAATTCGATCCTGGCTGGTCAAATCATGGTCCAAGCGGAAGTTGATGCCCGCCGCCGTAGCTTTATTGGTGAAATTTTCGAGGGATGGTGGATCCAGGTAACGCGCTGTGTAACCGGCGTGGCTACCCAGAGAAATCGAGGTGGCTCCAGTCCGGAACTGGTACCGAATGGATCCAGACCGGTTGTCGAAACTGCCGATTCGGGAATTGAACTCCACGCCGTGCCCGGGCGTGGCAACCCTGCGCGTGTCGAGAGCAATGACACCACCGAGACGGCGACCGTATTCGGCGGGAATACCACTGGTCATCACGTTGACGGTTTCAATGTCAGCGATCTCGAATGCCGGAGCAAAACCGATTGAACGATTGTCGTACACCGGCATCCCGTCAACGACGTACTGGGTGTCGTACTCCGATCCCCTGGGATGCAGAACACCGTTGGCCTCCAGCAACCAACCGGGCAAGGTAGTCACAACATCCACCCCACTGCGGCCGAGTGTATTGCCCGCGATATCATCCAATTGCGTCCGGCCGATCCGCATCACCGGGGCGGGCTGCATCACGTCCAACAAAGGCACAGAGTCGCTCACGGTGATCGCCGTCGTCGTCCCCGCCACTTCGAGCGTGATCGCAATATCGCGCGGCACCGGGGAACGGACTTCAACAGTGGTGCTGAACTCGGCAAATCCGCTCTGACGAACGGTGAGGCGGTATGCGCCTGGAGGCACCCGCAGCAACCGCGCCCGGCCCTCCAAGTCAGTCCGGGCCTGGGCTTCAAACAGTGGGCTCCGGCCCGTCAACTCGACTGCAGCGAGGGCGATCCCCAGTCCGTCCGAATCGCGGACCGCAATCCGCAGTTCGCCCTCCGTGACCTGGGCCACAGCAACGCTGGAACAGAACAGAATGAGTGAGAGGAGTTGGAGCCTAAAGCCAAATTCTTTCATCGCTGAGTGTCTTCGGTTCCTGCCGGCTATCATCAGCAGAAAGCCGCTTTCCGCTTTAAGGCTACACCAATGCTTTCCGAGAGCGAACGTCATCATTGCCCCAACCCTGTTGCTTACACTTAGAGCCTGGTGGCAGAGATGCAGTCTCGACCTGCCATCCCACTCCGGATACCTGCATCACGCTGAATGAAAACTATCGTTAGCTGAAGAAATCGGAAGGACTGCAGTTGCGCTCTATGAGCGCACGATAACCTTCTAAATCGTGCGGCCACTGACCGCACCTACCGATCAGTGTTCTTTAATCGATCCAGAACATAAGATTCTGGTGCCTCTGGTTTTTGCGGTAGTTGTGATCGGCAAAGTCTATTCCTGCAGCTCTGATCCTTAAGACAAGAACCTTGCACCTTCCGGGTGAAGTCCTGTTTCCCTCTATCCCGCCAAAAGAATCTGCAAATCCATCAGATTCGTCTGGGTCGGACCCGTCGTGATCAGGTCGCGCACAGACTGCAGGAAGGTGAACGAATCGTTGTCCCGAAGAAACTTCGTCGGTTCCATATCCATCGCGATTGCGCGGGAACAGGTGTAAGGATCGACGATGCCGCCGGCTGCCGTAGTCGGCCCATCCGTGCCGTCTGTTGCCACGCTGGCGAAACAAACGGGTTTCCTCCATGACTGCATTTTCAAGGCCCACGCGAGCGCCATTTCCTGATTGCGGCCGCCGCGGCCCGCCCCTCTGACCGTTACCGTCGTCTCCCCCGCTGCGAGCACACATGCCGGGGGCGCGACCGGCTGCCCACTGGAACCTATCTCACGCGCAATGGACGCAAAGAAACGCCCGACGTCCCGCGCTTCGCCTTCGATCTCCGAGCTCAGCACCAGAGTGTTGAAACCCAATGCTCCGGCCTTGTTGGAAGCCGACCGAAGTAAAAGCCCGTTATTGGCTATGATGTGATTGCTGACGCGCTCGAAGAGCGGGTCACCCTTCTTGGGAGTTTCCGGAATCTCTCCATGGGCACCCCTCTCAAGGCGGCTCCTGACAGCAGTGGGAACCGGGATGCCATATTTTCCGACGATCTCTAAAGCATCGGCAAAGGTCGTCGTGTCCGGTGCGGTCGGACCTGAGGCGATGAAATCGAGCGGATCGCCGATCACGTCGGACATGATCAACGACACGACGCGAGCGGGAGCCGCCCAACGGAGTAACTGTCCACCTTTGATCGAGGAGAGATGTTTTCGAACTGCGTTAAGTTCGCGAATCGCAGCTCCCGCTCGAAGCAGATTGGATGTTACCTGTTGTTTTTCTCCCAGCGTGATTCCATCAGCCGGTGAAGGCAGGAGAGCCGAACCGCCACCGGAAAACAGGCACAAAACCACATCCTGCGGATTCAGGTCACGCAGGATTTCCCGCATTCCCTCCACGGCCAGTTCCCCGGATCGATCCGGTACAGGATGTCCCGCCTCGAATACCTGGATGTGATCGGTCGGCAGCCGGTGACCATATTTTGTTATCACAAGTCCAGCGGATATGCTGTCGTTAAAAAGACGTTCGACAACCTGCGCCATGCCGGCGCCAGCCTTTCCTGCACCGATTACGACAAGACGCCCGTCGACTGCAAAGGTCTCATCGCCGACCGCAAATCCGTCGCCGGTGACCCGGATCGCCCTCGGGATACAGACCTCCGGACGGGCGGCATCCAGGGCCGATTGCCAGATCTCCTGGGCCGCTTCACGTAACTGGGAAATCGTCATATCAGTGAATGCTTCTATCACGAGGCCGATTGATGTGGAAACGTTTCCTGCAGCCAAGGGTCTCGAACAGGTAAACTATCATTTCTTTATAGCCGGGCTAATGCATTCCAAATCACAGGACACCGTGTTGATCTCGGAGTCACAAATTTCGGAACGAATTTCCGAAATGGCACGGGACATTGCTAGCGATTACTCGGGAACTGAACTTCTGGCCGTGGTCGTCCTTCGCGGCGGCTTCATATTTGCCAGCGATTTGCTCCGCAAGATAGATTCAGCTGTGAGCGTGCGCCTGGATTTCGTTTCGGCGAGCATTTATGGCAGAGAAACGGTTTCGACCGGACAAGTGCGAATCCTTCACGATCTCCAGGATTCGGTCGAGGGCGCGAACGCACTGATCATCGACGACATTCTGGAAACTGGAGAAACATTGACCCGCATCCGGGAGCTGATTGAAGAACGCGGCGCGGCTTCGGTCCGTGTGGCCACACTTCTCCACAAGGAGGGAAAACTGAAGCGTCCGCTCACGGCCGATTACGTCGGATTTCAAGTTCCGGACGCATTCGTTGTGGGCTACGGTCTGGATTTCGCCGGACGCTATCGAAACCTTCCCGACATTAGAATTCTTGATGCATAGACCACTAAAGATCGCTCCTACGAAAGCTCCGAAAGCATTGATGCGCTGGGCGGTGGCGTGAGCCAGGAACTCAGTCTGCGATTCTCCGATACCCGTTTTCTTTCAGATGTCATGGAAATCAACCATGAGATCACCGCGATCCTTGATCTGGATCCCCTGCTGAAGAAAATCGCCGAAACTACTCGAAGATTCATTCCATACCAGGTGTTTGCGATCTTGCTGGTCGATGAATCGACCGACGAACTCTACTATCGCTTCTCGATGGGCCATCCCGAAGAGGTTGTCACACATTTAAGGGTTCCGATCGGTCAGGGAATCATCGGTACGGCGGCGCGGGAAAAACGCCCGGTGGTTGTCGACGATGTTTCAAAAGATTCCCGATACATCAACGTCGTGGCCGGAACCCAGTCGGAACTGGCGGTACCCCTCATCAGCAAAGGGCGCGTCCTGGGTGTCCTCGACATCGAAAGCCCGGAGATCGGTTACTTCAGAGATGCGCAGGTACGGATGCTCCACTTGCTCGCCAGCCAAATTGCAATCGCGATCGAAAACGCCAATCTATACGAAAGTGAGAGACGCAATCACGAGATGTTGTCCTTGCTTCACGACATCAGCCACGAGATCGCATCCACTCTCGACGTCGAACAGGTGATCAACAAGATCGCCGAAGCGGTCAAGCCCACTGTTGATTACCATATTTTTTCTGTCCTTCTCCTGAATGATGCCGACAAGGTATTGCGTCCACGCATGGTTTTCCGGCACGCGGTCGAGGCATACGAAAAATTCGATGTACCTCTCGGCCAGGGCCTGATCGGCACCGCAGCGCTCCAAAACCAGCCAATCCGTATTGGGGATGTGAGTCACGATTCCCGCTACATCAACGTGCACAGCGAAACCGTATCTGAGATGGTCATTCCCCTGGCATACAAGGGGCGTGTCATCGGTGCCCTCGATTTAGAGAGCACCGAGCCCGATCACTTCACCGAGTATGACGAGCGCCTCCTGATGACCTTGGCGACACGCATCGCGTCGGCTCTGGTAAACGCGGAGTTGTATGAAAAAGTCGCGGAAAACGAAAGACGGCTGGAACACGAGCTCGAGATTGCCCGGGAAATCCAGCGGCAGCTGTTACCGGAGGCAATACCCCCGATCGGCGGGCTGGAAATGGCTGTGTCGTTTACGCCCGCCGCGCATCTGGGGGGTGATCTCTACGACCTGATCCACTTCGATGACGGACGCTTCGCTATTGCCGTCGGAGATGTTTCGGGCAAAGGAGCCCCGGCTGCGCTCTATGGCGCACTTGCCAGTGGCGTGATCCGCACACGGGCCACGCGAAAATACCCTCCGGCTCAGATGCTGGAACTGGTCAATCAGACGCTCAAGCTGCGCCCCATTGGAACCCAATACATTGCCCTGGTCTACGCAGTGTATGAACCCGATACAAAGCGGCTGACCTTTTCCAATTCCGGACTGCCATACCCGATATGTGCACATGGAGATGGCAGCGGCGTCGGTTTTCTGGATGTCTCGGGAATCCCTTTGGGCCTGCTTCCCGATTCGAAGTACGAAGAACGCGTCATCGAAATCCAGGAAGGAGACCTCATCGTCTTGTACACGGATGGCATTGCCGAAAGGCGTGATCCCGAGGGCGAAGAGTTCGGACTCAAGCGGCTTTCTGAACTTGTTCTCGAGAACAGGGACAAGACACCCGATGAAGTTATCAAAGCGATGACAGATACATTGGATCGCTACAGCGGGGGCAGTCCGGCCCATGACGATCAGACGCTGCTCGTCATGAAGATGACCGCAGATTGAAGATCACTGCTCCACACCCGCAATCACCCGCTCCATTTCCGTATGAATGTGGCCATTGGTGGCAAGAATCTCCTTGGAATCGACGTAAAACCGTCTCCCGTTAAAATCCGTGACACGGCCACCGGCCGCCTCCAAAATTACGGTTCCCGCAGCGGTGTCCCAAGGCTGAAGATCCAATTCCCAAAAACCATCGCATCGACCCGATGCGATGTAACACAGGTCCAGCGCTGCGGATCCGGCGCGACGTACGGCTTGCGATTCGATGAGAAACGAACGAAACAGTCCCAGGGCCCGGCCCACTTTCTCACGAAACTCATATGGAAAACCCGTCAGCAGCAATCCACCTGAAAGACTGGACACATCGGACACCGATATCGGTTCGCTGTTCAGGAAAGCGCCTCCACCACGGCTGCCGCTAAACATTTCGTCCCGCACGGGGTCGTAAACAGCACCGCACAACAATTCACCGCGGCGTTCAAAGCCGATCGAAACCGAGTACATGGGAAATTGGTGGGCGTAGTTGGTCGTACCATCGAGCGGGTCGATAATCCAACGGTCCGATGAATTTGGGGTCGAGACCGCGACCAGGCCCGACTCCTCAGCCAGAATCCCATGGTCCGGATACCGCGCACGGATTTCACGAACAATCAGTTCTTCGCTTTCGCGGTCCGCCACAGTGACGAGGTTGGCACGACCCTTGAACTCCACACGCTTGTCCCGCGACGCGTAGTACTTCAGGATCTCACCGGCCGCACGGGCCATGTCCTCGGCAAAACTTAGGAATTCCACTTCAAAGTCTGGCCTGTAATTCGATCCATATCAGTTCGCAAAGGTGAGACAAACATACGCTGGCGCCCCATCGGTCGTGCTCATCAAATCGGACCGTGGCTTGGACGGATCGCAGCTTGTTGGTTTGAGCCGACACCGCACAAAACTCCAGTATAAACAGCCTGCCGAGATATCGGTACAGACGCACTCAGATCTCGAGGCCACCAGCAAGGTCGGGCCCGGACCTTGGGTCCGGAACAGGAACTTGGAGTCCACCGGCTCGAAGCTTGACATGAAACCAGCTCCAAGCGAAAATCGGGCACCCGAAACTGAATTCTCCAGGCGGCCTGCAAACGCACAAGCAGTCGGCGGCGTGGGCAGTGTATATAGGATGAAAAACCAAATCGAGTGAGGGTTTATTCCATGTTACGAAGAGTTTCCGATTTCATCATTATTTTCGTGTGTGTCATGGGTTTGTCCGCCTGCCAGTCGGAGCTGCCCGCCACAACGGCGATCTGTGCGGAATTGACGTCGCTGACGCTGCCGAACACGACCATTACATTGGCCGAAGATGTTGCGCCGGGGGCCTTCAGCCCGCCGGCAGGAGGAGCGGATGGTTTCCAGGATCTACCTGCTTTTTGCCGCGTCGCAGTAACGCTCACACCCAGCGCGGATTCGAACATCAAGGTCGAAGTCTGGCTCCCGACCGAGGGTTGGAACGGTAACTATCAACCGACTGGAAACGGGGGCTGGGCAGGTTCGATTGGCTTCGGCCGGATGTCGGACGTCCTTGCCGACGGGTATGCAACGTCCGGAACGGACACGGGCCATGAAGGCTTCACAAGTGAGTTCATGATGGGTAACCCGGAGCTGCTGACGGACTTTTCCTACCGCGCATTCCACGAAATGGTCGAAACATCGAAGGCCGTGATTGGAGAGTACTACGGCGACGGTCCCACTCTTTCGGTGATGAATCAGGCCGGTGGCGCCGGTCGCCAGGCCATCTTGATGGCGCAGCTTTATCCAAACGATCTGGATGCAATTGCGGTGCCCGGAACGCTCGACCTGTGGAAGACGCGGTACCACTTTGCACAAATGGCAACATTTCAGTCCGTCCACAGGAGTTCCGAGAGCCCTATTTCTGAAGAAAAGCGAGCCATGGTCCATGAGGCGACGCTGGGTGCGTGCGATGCCCTGGTCGATGGTTCTGTGGATGGACTGATCGAAGATCCGCGCAGCTGCGACTTCGATCCAGGCGTGCTCCTGTGCCAGGGTCCGGACGGTCCCGATTGCCTGACCACAGCCCAGGTCGAAACAGCACGCTCCATGTACCGCCCGGTGATCCATGCCTCGACCGGCGAAGTCATAACGACCCACTATCTCCGCGGCAGCGAGCTGAACTGGGATTCACCCGAAGAGACACCCGCTACCATCAATGCATTGGAATTCTTTAAGGCCGCCGTGTTCGAGGACAGATCCTGGGACCACCTGGCGAGGCCTATCAACTTCGACACCGACTTCGAACGAGCGAACAGACCGGAGATGATCGAGGCCCTCAACGCGACAGAGGCGGATCTCGGAGCATTCATGGGACGGGGCGGTAAGATCCTGATCGTTGGCGGTTGGGCAGATGCCAGCACGACCTGGTCCGGCAGCGTGGACTACTACGAGGCCGTTGTAGCCGAGATGGGTGAGTCCGCGCGCGACGGAATCCGCTTGTTCATGATTCCCGGCATGGGCCACATCATGAGTCCAAGGGGATCCATGGGCTTCAACTTCGACAGTCTTGGAGTTCTCCTGGATTGGAAGGAGACAGGCACCGCACCCGACCAGGTCGTCGTCAACCGCTACGCGGACGGTACGGAAGTGGGCACACGGCTCGTGTGCGCCTATCCACAAACGGCCAGGTATCAGGGCGCGGGCGATGTGAATGACGCTGCAAATTTCTCGTGCGTTTCGCCCGAGTAATTTAAGGACGGAAGGGGACGGGAAGGGGACGGACAGTTCATGCAATATTGTGACTTGGCGAGTGTATTTCGCCTGAAGTGTCCGTCCCCTTTCCAGTATCTTAGCTGCGGATTTTTGGAATGACCTTCTCGCTGAAAAGGCGGATGGACTTCTCGGCTTCGTCGATGGAGAGATCGTTGAAGTTGACCTGAAGCGAAGCGACATCGAAACCGCCGGTGATTTCCTGGTATTCGCTAATGCGATCGGCGATGGATTCAGGGGTGCCGATAAAGGCGGCACATTTCTCCATTTGGGTCTCGATGGTCTCCTTGGCCAGCATCTCGATCACCTTATCGTAACCGGGATAGTCGACAGAGCTCTTGCCCTCAAGCCACCCGGCAGCAGCTACGACAATCGATTTCAGGTAGCGGTTCAGTGGCCCACGCGCTATTTCCATGGCCTTGGATTCGTCCTCGTGACAGAACAAATGGTGCGCGAGCATGACCCGACCCTCGCCCGGGTGGCCGGCCCCCTTCCAGGCATCCCGGTAAGTCTTGATCAGATCGCCCATCATGCCGCCGGTGAGCGGGATGGCCATCACGTTGTAGCCCATCCGGCCGGCGAACTCGAACGACGCGGGCGTTATAAGAGCGGCGACCCAGAAGGGCGGCCGGGGTTTCTGAGTGGGGCGCGGCAGGATGGTCACGTTACGGAAGCTGTAGAATTGCCCCTCCTCAGTAACGTTCTCCTCTTCCAGAAGCTGTCTGACCTGCTCCATGCCCTCGGTGAACCGGGCCTTGCTCTCGTCCAGGCTGCGACCGAAGATTTCGAACTCGATCGGGAGGAAGGCGCGGGCGAAGCCACATTCCAGGCGCCCACCTGATATGGCGTCGAGCATGCCGATCTCACCGGCGATCTTCAGAGGGTTGTTGAAGATGGGTAGCACCGCACCGGTGACCAGGCGCGCATTTTGTGTGCGCTGGGAGGCGGCCGACAGGAAAAGGTGTGGGTTGGGCGAATAGCCCCCATAGGGCTGGAAATGGTGCTCGACCGTGCGGATATGGGTGAAGCCGAGTTCGTCGGCGAGTCCGGTCAGATGGAGGCAGTCGCCCCAGTAATCTACGCCCGATTTGAGGTCGGGACCGACGTCGGGAAAAAATTGAAGACCGAACTCCATGACAAACCTCCACCACATCCACAGGCCAATGCTTTTAGACCCCAAAACTCAGCAACATTCCGCATCCCACGCGGACCGGACAATGGGACCGCACATTGGAGGGTAGCGTGTTTGCCTGAAGGTTTCCAAACCTCCGACTTCAGTTCCCCGTTGGCTCCCCTGCCAATCGAGCGGCAGCACATTCACCAAGAATAGTCAGGTGGCGCAGCGGGGCTTCGAGGTCGACAAACGGGTGAGGATCTCCGGGATTCCGAAACCGCAGGGCATTGATCTTGTCCTTGAGTCTGTCCTGCGCAATATGACTCGTGATCAGAACATCTACGCGGGCATCAGACAAAGTCTCCGAATAACGCTGGGCTGCAGTTCTGTAAGTACCGAAAGCGTCCGCACGGTCCCGGAAATACCGGAAACCAAAATTATTGCCACCCCAGATTGTCCCAAGATGGTTTCGGTTTCCATCCTCGAGAGGAATCAGCGCTGAGATCGTACCCGGGGTGTGGCCTGGAGTGATGTACAAGCGCACGGTCGTGTTGCCGAGGGTCACTTCCATCCCGTCGGTCGCCACAATGTCCCTCCGGGGTTTGAGGTCTTCAGGAGCACGATCCTGTTCGATCAGATCCCAGTCGGTCGCAGACAGGATGATGCGCGCGCCGTAGGTATCCTGGAGGTGCCGGGCGCCTCCGAAATGGTCGGTATGTCCGTGGGACACGATGACATACTTGATATCGGCCGGATCCAGACCGAGTTTCCTCAATCCCGCATCAACGGTCTCCTCGACGCTGTAATCGAAAGTAGCGTCGTACATGATGATGCCCTCAGAAGTCGTGATGGCCCAGGCCACCACACCCTCCGCAATGGACGCCGTCCGCGTACCGAGGTAATACAGATTGTCGAATACCTTGGCGGGTTCGTCGTACCACACCGAACGCGGCGGCGGGCCCCGTCGGACGGGAGCCCCCCCAGCTGGGGCAGCCTCCGCACGAGGCGCGGCGGGCGGCGGCTCAAAGCAAAGCCTGTCATATACCCAGCTTAAATCCTGCCCCGGCCGGTACGCAGCATCACGGGCAATATCCAGATGGGCCTGGACCTCATCGCTTGGTGGGCTTTGTGGGGCCGCTCGCACACCCGCGACGAGGTTCACCTGGCCGGCAACGGCCAGAACCGCGATGCCAAAAAATAGCTGCGCCAGATAACGCTCCAAAGTTCCCTCCCCCTTCACAAAGACCGGGTCCGGTAATTGAGGTCGCCAGACTCTAGCAGATCCGAAAATCGATCTCTACCGGAAATCCGGAGGATTGCTCCCGACTCCCCCACGCCAGAGCTGATCAAAGCTGCCTATGAGGGATGGCCAGAATCACCGGGAGACATCAATAGGATGCAAACTTCTGACCGAAGCTGCTGCTGTTATGATAGTACCCGCCTTGACAATATCGTCTAGCGCCCGGTAACCGTGGGCATCCGCGTTGCCGTAGGTGCGGGGGGTGAAACGAATTAACTGAGGGAATGTCTGAACGAAAAAGGGGTCTGCCATGCGAATCTACGCTTTGATTGGATTGATTGGAACGCTTCTGTTTGCTGGCCTCGGCGCGCAGCAACTGCCGGCACAAACGGTACCGGCACTGACCGTCCAGGAAGTCCTCTCCCGGAACATCAACGGGACGAGAGAGCAGCAAATGCGACCGATTCCACATAGGATCATCGGAAACCTCTACTACGTCGGCAGCGAAACACTCAGTTCCTTCCTGGTTGCCACGCCGGAGGGTCACATCCTGATCAACAGCACCTTCGAACGCAACGTTCCACTGATTCGACAGTCTGTCGAAAGACTGGGGTTCAACTTCGAAGACATCGAGATTCTTCTTGCGAGCCACGGTCACACCGACCATGTCGAGGGCGATGCGATGGTTAAGGAACTGACCGGCGCCGAAGTGATCATGATGGCCGAAGACGTGCCGGGGGTCGAGCGCATAACGCCCGGCGGCAAGCCGCATCCCGTCGACGGAACGCTGCGGCATCTGGACGAAGTCTCCCTCGGTGGCACGACGCTTGTCGCGCATCTCACTCCCGCGCACACGCCAGGCTGCACGACCTGGACGATGACAATGGAAGCGGGCGGGGAGAACTATAACGTAATGATTCTCGGTTGCGGGTTCGGCACCGGTTCTCTGGTCGACGAGGACGGAAGGATGACCGACCCGGTCGACCAGTACATCGCCAGCCTGAAATATCTGCGAAATATTCCCTGCGACGTGTTCCTCGCCGCCCACGGCCCGCAGTACAACCTGATGCCCAAATATGCCAACGTCGGCCGGACACCGAATCCTTTCATTGACCCTGAGGGTTGCAGAAACGAGCTGGACAACTGGGGGAAGTTGTTGATCGCCCGTATAGGTCAACAGGTGGAGGCAGCGCTCAGCCAAACGCCCGAATAGGGAGCGATACACTCAAACCAGAGCTGTAAGGAATTTCCAGGATTCGGCTGCAGCGCTTCAGTGAAGCCCCCGACTTCGTAGCGCCGCAACGCATCTGTCCCAACTATTGTTACCGTCCGACTATTTCTTCACGACTTTCTTGATCTGTCCCGGTTCGTCGGAGTCGACCATGTAGATTTCGCCGGTGCTCGGATCCCTCGTGATATTGTGCGGCGCAGCTTCCAGCCCTGCAATCTCTTCGATGATCCTTCCGTCCTTCACGACGATGAGCTTGGTACCTCGTGTGTCGCCGATGTAAAACGTGTCGTTGTCATCCATCGTGAATCCCGAACCCATCGTAAGACCCAGCCCGGCCCATTCTTCGATGAACGTGCCGTCCTGGTCCCACACCTGAAGGCGCGGGTCATCGGAATGACGGTCCAGAACGACCAGGCGACCCATGGAGTCGATTTTGATCCCATGCAACTCTTCGAATTCGCCTGGGCCAGTTCCCGGAGTGCCGCCGATAATCTTGATGAACGCACCATCTCTGGAAAAATGCACGACGCGATTGTTCTCATAACCGTCCGCCACGAAAATATCGCCATTCGGAGCAATGACAATATCGCTCGGGCGGTTGAAGGCATTCCTGGAGCTGTTGTCGCCGGCGACACCTTTCGTTCCGAGGGCCATCAACTGCTGGCCGTCCATGGTGAACTTGTAAACCATGTGGGCCCTTCTGTCCGTGACCCAGACGAAGCCTTCATGGTCAACATCAATGCTGTGTGTATCCACGAACATCCCCTCGCCCCAGGCACTCTGAAGTTCCCCTGAACGGTTGTAAACGAGGACGGGCGGTTCCGCTCGTCGAAACACGAGTATTGATCCCTTTCCGTCGGCAGCGACCGATATCGTGTCGCCCCATTCCTCACCCGGGGGAGGCGCACCAAAGTTTGTTACTTCGTAGTTGCTGTTCGTTGTCTGTGCGGAAGCAGTCGCGACCAGAGCAAAGATCGCCAGGACCTGGATGCAAAATTTCATTGATAACCTCCGTCGTTCTGCGCTTGGAACGAAAAAGCCTGTACTGGCCACAATATGTGGCGCTGTGATTCATGGCCGTGGTTCCCGAGTAGACATGCCCAGTCGGAAGCTGTCAAGAAATAATCCCTAGCCGATGCAATCACGAACGAGTTCTCGATGGGATGTCCGTCTCCGGGCCGGATGTCCGACGTCGACCCCGGCAGCGGCGCAGCTGTCCGAACATTGAGAGGCCGCAAGACCCGGCTAATCCCCTCCCCTTGGGGTATGATCGCCTTTCGCCGCTATTGGAGGATGAGACAAATGAAAAGATTGCTAACTTTAGGGTTTCTCGCTGCACTTTTGAACCTCGGCAACGGTCAGGAACTGGTCGCCCAGGATCTTCTGATCACCAACGCACGCATCATTGATGGCAACGGTGGGACGATCGAGCAGGGCTCCGTCGTGGTCCGGGACGGGCGTATCGCATCGGTTTCCGCAGGGACCACGGCGGCGCCCGGGCTGATGGAAATCGACGCCCAGGGCATGACCCTCATGCCGGGATTCATCGACGCACATCGCCACATCATGCGGGGCGACGCGGATCAATGGTTCAGTGAACAGGCATCCGACCGGATGCAGGAGTTTCTTGACGCCGGTTTCACAACGATACTCTCCGCCGGTGACTCCATTGAAGGCATTCTCGAACTTCGGAGACGGCTCGCCGAAGGCGAACTTGCCGGCCCCCGTCTCCTGACCTCAGGCCGCGCCAGTACCACAGGTAGCGAGGAGGAGGCCCGGGCCCAGGTCCGGACGGCTTCCGAAGCGGGAGTCGACGTTATCAAAAGCAGAATAGAAATTGTCCTGGAAGGAGAGCGTGCCAAGGAAATCCTGATGGCTATCACGGACGAGGCCCGGAAGGTGGATATACCGGTCATGGTCCATGCTGCAACACCGATCGATATGATCGCGTCTGTCGAAGCGGGCGTCGACCGGCTGGTCCACGTACCGCACGGGGGTTGGTTGGACGACACCGATGGCGCACGTATGGTGGCCGACGCCGGCATTCCGATGACGTCAACGATAGGATTCGGCGTTCCGGTGTTCGGGGTGTACGGGGACGACAATGTGCCCCGCTTTCGAAACGGCGGTCCGTGGCCGGACTCAATCCCCAGGGGCGGGATGATCCGCCCGGCCGGAGAGAAAGCGGTCAACGCCCGCTACCTCTGGGAGGCCGGGGTCACGATCGGCTTTGGAACCGACACCGGGTTTCACCCGAAGGATTCCCTCGCCCACGAATTGCGGCCGCTCACTCTGGTGTTTTCAGCCCAGGACATCATCGCGATGCTGGGAAAGAATGCTGCGGTCTTTCTCGAAATGGAAGACGAAATCGGGACCCTCGAGGCCGGCAAGGCTGCCGACATGGTGATCCTGGACGGTGATCCTCTGGAGGATATCTACGACGTGTTACATATCGGAATGGTGATCCAGGGTGGAAGAGTCGTCGTCGACAACCGATAGGATGGGATAGCAAAGGGGCGGTTTGGGCCCGCCCCCTGTGTCGACGAAACTAGGGCAACGCAACGCCGGCCCGGTCGCGATCGCTTCTCCCTTGACGGTGCCACACAACCTCGCCGCTCGTGATCCCGCCGTTGCTGATCGTGAAAGCGTAGCTCTGTTCTTCTCCAGGACCGAGTCTCGGAACTCGCCAGACTGCGCGACTACCGTCCTCAACACCCGAATACCCATCGGCAACTGCATCCGCTACGGTGGTCCCCTGTTCAAGGTTCAGCGTCACGGCAATGTTCTCTGCGGTCAGTCCGAGTCCCTCTTGCCCTCCATTTGCGACAACGAGGTTGTAAGAACCGGGAGCCGGTCCCGCCGTCACCCGCGACGAGATACTCACACGATATCCAAGCGTGTCCTTTAGATAGACATATATCTCTTCCAGGACACTCTCCGGCAGCCGCGCACGCGAATAGTTGCCCATTCGAACGGGTCCGGGGTTCTCTCCCAGATCGACGCGTAGCCCGTTCATGGTTGCCGCGTGATCGTAGACCAGGTCCTTCCACCACTCGAAATCGGCACCGAGCGAACCGGCATCCGCGCGAGGCCCTCCCAGTCCGTCACCGTGGCACTGTGCGCAGCCCACACCAGCGATGAGCAACTCCTGGGCGCGTGGTGCGTTGGCTGGAAGCGGTGTACGCCAGGGACCCGGTGCCGCCACCCGGGGCAGACCGCTCAAGTAGGCATGAAGGTTGGCCACTTCCTGATCGCTGTAAAGGACCGGGGGATAGGCGGGCATGATGCCCCAGGGCTGCCTCACGGCTCGCGTGAACTGTTCCAGGGTCAACTGACGTCCTGCCAGATCCGGCCCGAATGCGCCCTCCCCGTTCGTGCCATGGCAATCGACACAACGGTTCAGACCCCGGTTTCCCCAGAGAACTCTGCCCGCCTCGGCATCGCCCTGAGCCGAAGCGTCTATGGCAAACGACAAAGGAAACAACAGCAGTATCGCGATAAAGAATTGACGCATGTCTGGACCTCCTAACATGAAAAATGACACAACGCGACGGTTCTTGCAGACAGTCAAAACGGTGGCCGCTCGCGCGTGCTGTACCTAAATAGAACCCAAGTTACTGTTGCGATTCGAGGAACAGTCCCAGCTGTGCCTCGGCGCACTGACCGACAACCGTCAGATGACGCTGGACGGCCTCGGCGTCAACAAAGGGATGCGGTTCGCCGGGCTGTCGGAATCGCAAGGCGTTGATCCGCTCCAGGGTCCTGTCGTGGTTCGTATGGCTAGCCAGAAAGACATCCACCCGCGCCCTTGCCGTGATCTCCCGAAAGCGCTCGGCAGAGGAACTGTAGGTGGACAGGGCCTGGGAACGCTCAGGAAAGTGCCGGCCGCCGAGGGCGTTCCCTCCCCAGATGCTTCCCAGATGCCACCGGTCTCCATCCCTGAGTGGGATCAGCGTCGATATCGTGCCCGGTGTGTGACCGGGCGTGACATAGAGCGTCACGGTGGTATCACCCAGCGTCAGTTCCATCCCGTCGGTGGCCACCATGTCTTTTCTGGGTTTGATCTCAGACGGGTTGGCGTCGTTGGCTACGAGATTCCAGTCGGCCTCAGACATAATGATGCGCGCGCCGTACCTGTCCTGGAGTGTCTTGGCACCGAAGTAGTGGTCGGAATGGCCGTGGGAGATGATGACGTACTTGATGTCGGCCGCATCGAGCCCCAACTGTCGCAGCCCGTCGACGATCTCGTCTTCGACCATGTAGTCGAAGGCTGAATCGTGCAGAATGATTCCCTCCGACGTCGTTACCGCCCACATGGAGTGCAGATAGCTGCCGACGTAATACAGATTGTCGAAGATTTTCTCTGGCGCCGCATACCATTCTTCGCGCGGTGGAATCGTTCTGGAGGCCGGCCGCGGTTCCGGATCCGGCGCGTTGATGACGTTAGTAGAAAACTCTCCGCAAAGCCTGTCGTATATCCATGTAAAGTCATGTCCCGGTGTATATGCCGCAGCCTTGGCTCGAGCATCGTGAGTTTCAGACGTGACGGTCTGGGCATTCGATACAGTCGAAATCCATCCACCCAGCAACATGACTGAGAGTAGCGACGGCAAGCAGATCTTCATGATTCCTCCCGAACGTGAATTCTGATTCGATGATGGGTTCCAGAAGACTATCAGATAGGGAATGAGCGATAAAGCGAATGGTATTCTGACCCGTCAGAGACAATCGATCCTTTTCCTGTCAACCCGGAGGTCGCCGATTCAATCACGACCCGATAGCGTGCCCCTGCAAAGAACCCTATGATGGTGCAAGTTTGACGTGAGAGTCGTATCATCGGGTTCGTCCCAAACCGCGGAAGTGATTTCGAATGCGCATAACTGCAAAGCGTCTTCTCCCTGTGCTCCTGTTCGCAGTGGCGACTCCCGCCCGTGCGCAGCTCGAGACCACCGAACCCGCTCCCGGCGTGTTCCTGGTTGCGAAACCCGGGATGCCCGACCCGCGCTTTCAGCAAACTGTCATTCTCCTGCTCACCCACGACGACGGCGGCACAGCCGGGCTGGTTTTAACCCAGCCCTCAGGCATGGCGCTAGCCGATGCGGACGAACCCAGGCATCCTGTTTACAGTGGCGGGCCGGTTGCCCCAAATCAGGCCCAGGTGCTTCTGAGGGGTGAACGGCCCAACAGCACCTTCCGGAAAGTATGGGACGACGTGTGGTGGTGTACGGACATCGACGCCATCGAAGCCTTGCTGGAAGAGAACCCAGGTCCCGATGTTTTGCGCGTATTCGTGGGTTACGCAAGTTGGGCTCGGGGCCAGCTCGATGACGAACTCGCCGCCCCCGACGCCTGGGCTCTGTTCCAGGCCGAGCCCGACGACGTATTTCTTTCGGATCCGGACGCCCTGTGGGACCGCTTCATGGGCCGCAACCGACGTCTCTTCGCGTCGCGCAGTTTAAGATAAGGGTCAATTGCCTTATTCCTTCATTCTTAACAGGAACAGCAGCAGAGGAAAATTCGGGAAATAGGGCTCTGACCCCATTTTCCCCAACAGGTCTTCTTGCAGCGCGATCCCTCGTTTCCAGCTGGAATGTGGTTTATACTGCCGCGAATTTCAAACCGCACCTGTGCCCATAGCCTCCAGTTGTCGGAGAAAACGAATTGAAACGCAGAAGGATCCTACAATTACTAACGGCGGCCGCAGCGAGCCTTTGGACCCGGGTGGTCCCCCCTGGAGCCTCACTGCTCGAAGCCGCAATTCCGAATCGACCATCCCAGGAGCCTCCTGCAGACAACGCCAACCTTCTGCTCCCGCTGTTCCCTTTAGACCTCGTCCTGTTTCCGGAAACGAATCTGCCGCTGCACATCTTCGAACCGCGATACAAAGAGATGATTCAGGATTGCCTGGACAACCGTTGGGAGTTTGGAATCCTGCTGGACCAGGAAGGATCCATCAGCAACACGGGCTGCACCGCTTCCATTTCCGAAGTGTTAGCCCGTTTTCCGGACGGCCGATCAAACATTCTGGTTCGAGGTGAACAGCGTTTTGAAATCTCGCAGCTCGACGAAGAAAGAGCCTATCTACGGGGCACGGTGGAATTCCTCGGAGACGATGCTGCCGAATCAGCCGATGAATCACTGCGACAACGCGGCATCGAGCTTTATGGCCGTCTGAGCGAATTGCTGCAGTTGGAAAACCAGCCGTTTCTCACGCCCGCTCCCATATGGACCGATACGCAACTGTCCTATCGGATGATGGCCGGCATCCCAGCGGCGGCGGATTGGAAGCAGGAATTACTGGAACTTCGATCGGAACCCGAGCGTCTCGTTCGCGTCATCGGTTTTTTCGATGAGTTGATCGAGTATCTGGAGAGCCTTCCGAACGAGTCCTCGGATCCCGGTCAGCAGACTGTCTGATTCCGGCGCCCAAAATCTTTCGTTCGGGCTAATCTGAATCCAGCTTAGAAACATATGAGAACAGCGCACCCCACACCCTAGGTGTCGGGCTCTTAACCTCCGATTGGTTTCCCGAGCCGGAGATCCCCGCCCTCTTCGCTATTGCATCCTATTAGCATCAGACACTTACATCCATATTTTTCCGCCAATGGTTGCCTTGATCATCATCCACCTGTTGAAGTCACCCACCTTCGCGGACATTGAGATTTTCACCGAACGAAAACTCTACTCTCACCTGCCATTCCTCGATTGGCCTCCAACTGGATGTATCTACCATTGTTTCAATGGATTACTGCGACACTCGAAGCTCGCCAATTCTCAGTGTCCGACAATGTCGTTAACAGGCGTTGAGAATTTAATAGCGCCTAACTCACTCCTCTAGTATCTTTTACCGGGTTTTTCTCGGTTCTTTCAGCGACACACTATAACGATGGAATCTGGCACCAAACTGGGCCGCTACTAACTCCTGAGCCTCCTTGGTAAGGGTGAAATGGGTGAATTGTGGCGTGCTCGGGACACCAAGCTCGGGCGTAAAGTTGCCATCGAAGGTAAGCGTCCAAGCTAAACCGTGTAGCGCGGCAGTCAAGAAGGCGTCATTCTTGGCGGATGGAAGCGAATCGGAAGAAGCGGCCCCAGAAGGTCGAAGCAGGAACGGCAGCGGATCGTCGAGGAGTCGCTACAAAGCGGGAACATCGGTGGCCGTCGTGGCCCGGGCTCATGCGTAAGCTTCCCCATCTGAGAGGCATGTCATAAGTGGAGCTTTCTGGCAGTTGAGGTTCACCCGACGTTGGATGGGTCGCTTTTGCATCCGATCGTGCAGAAGGCCTTGAGGTCTATGTAAAATTAGATTCGATGAATTGAAGAGTGAACGAATCTATGGCCAAAAAAGAACGAGTTTGTGTGATTGGAGCGGGCCTGTCGGGCCTCATTGCACTGAAGGAATTGCTTAAAAAAGGACATGACGTCACTTGCTATGAAAAGGAACTTCGCGAAGGAGGAGTCTTTAACTTTCCAACTGGTGTAGCTTACGACACAATGCGTCTTACCGTCTCCCAGCACTTCATGTGCTTCACTGGGATGCCTGCGCCACCGCAGGAAAAGCGAGAGCTCTGGACACGAAGACGGTACGCCCAGTATTTGCAGTCCTTCGCAGAAAGATTCGACCTTTTTAGCTACATTCAATTTAGCACCGAAGTAAAGGCGATCGAACTGTGTCAGGGAGGCCAAGTTCGGGTTACTTGTCGTCATAGCACCGAGAGTTACGACCGAAAGTTTGACGCAGTCGCGATTTGTCAGGGTGCGTTTCGCGCAGACGCCCCGCGAATGCCAAACATCGATGGTCTGGATAACTTTCCAGGAAGAGTGGTTCACAGCGGAACTTACAACGGCCCGGAGTCCTTTAAGGGTATGCGCGTATTGTGCGTAGGAATGGGCGAAACGGCCGCGGACATTACTCTGCACATTTCTGAAGTAGCTGCGAGCTGCACATTGAGTATGCGGACCTTTCCCGAAATAATAAAAAGATACCGGGGTCCTAGCCAACGCACCACCGACGTCGACTCTACGCGACTCTTTCACTGGATGTCGCCGGAACAGCGAAACGATTTCTACGCCTTCAAACGGAAGTTTAGGGATACGAGGAAGCTTAGCGATCACGATCGGTTGGTTTACGAATGGAATCGAAAATCAGGTGGACGTCGCTCCCTCCAAAAGAACGACGATTTCGTAGGCAACGTCATTAATGGACGAATTCAGGTGCTTGCTCCGTCGGAGCTTAAACGTATTGAAGGCAATACGGTGATCTTTGACGATCATTCAACATTGGAAGTGGACGCAATCGTATTCAGCACAGGATACGAGGAGAGCTCCATTCCCAAAAATTGGATCAAGGACGTCGAGATCTCTGATGTTCGTCAGCTATACAAGCATGCATTCCATATAGACCTGGGGAGGCAGGTTGCTTTTTTTGGTTGGGCACGACCTCGGCAGGGAGGGGTTCCTGTAATCTCTGAATTGTTAGCCAGGTATTTCGCACTACTTTGCAGCGGTGAACGAGAGTTGCCTGCGAAAAGTGAAATGAAACGTGTAATTGCTGAAGATTTTGCGCGCGAGGAGGAGTGGTTCGCCAATTCAAAATCTACACGTACGCTAGTTCACTACACACGCTATTTAGATGATCTTGCCGAACTGATTGGATGTCTTCCCCATCTGGAAGATTATCTGAATGATCCAGAGCTGCTCACACACCTGATGTGTTCATCAAACATTGGAATGAGCTATCGGTTACAGGGCCCAGACGCCTTCCCCGAGATACCCAGAGAGGCTTGCGTGTCGGCGCCCATCGCTGATCCATATGAAGCTATCGATAAGTTTTTGGACTACTCTCTTAGACAGAGACTGAATCTTGACCTGGCAAACCGGGTCGCTGAGATCATTCGCACATATCTGACCACACACACGACGGACATGCCTTCGACGGAAACTTGGGGAAGCTGAGACTGGCCGGTGCCGTGATTTTCGAGGTCAAGTCCTGAGAAATCATCTTCTCGGACTGTACGTCGTCAGAATAATTCGGACAAAAAGACCATTTAGCTAAGAGACGGTTTTGAAGTTATACCACTCCAATCCTAAGGTTCTCGATTTTGCGTCGAGCCAGCGTTTTTCTTTTGATCTGGTCACGACGTGCAAGGATCTGCTGATCCCTCCCGAAGAACACGTCAGCCGGTGTCACGTTGTTCAGAGATTCGTGATACCGATGGTGGTTGTAGTGTTCGACCCATTGCGCGATCGCCTGCTCAAGTTCCCACGGATAATAGTAGTGTTCCAACTTGACCACGTTCTTCATCGAACGGTGATAGCGTTCGATCTTGCCCTGTGTCATCGGGTGATAGGGCGCACCCCGGGTGTGTTCCATACCACGACGTTGTAAATAGTCTTTGAGTTCGTGCGATACGTAGCAGGGGCCGTTGTCGCTCAACAATCGCGGTCGGTGCCGGACTTGTACTTGTCCGACATCTGTCGCCTGTAGTGCAACGTCCAGCGTGTCCTGAACGTCAGATGCGGCCATGGTTTGAAAGAGCTTCCAGGCGATGATGTAGCGAGAGTAATCGTCCAGCACGGTCGACAGGTAGTACCAACCCCAACCGACGACCCTGAAGTAAGTGAAATCAGTTTGCCAGAGTTCGTTCACACGCCGGGTTGGCTGCTGGAAGTGATCGCTGGCCGTCATCACGATGTATGCGGGACTGGTGATCAGGTCGCATCTCTTCAGAATCCGATACACGCTGGATTCGGAGATGAAGTAGTCCTGGGTGTCGGTGATCTGCCAGGCCAGTTCCCGCGGTGAGGCTTCCGGGTGGTTCAACGCGGTTTCGACCACCTGTTCCCGCACCGGTCCCGGAATCCGGTTCCAGCAGAAGCCGGGGCCGGAATGCCGATCTAACAAGCCGGCTGCGCCACGCTCTTTGTATCGTCGATACCAACCGTAGAACGTGCTGCGGGGGACGCCCAGCTCCCGGAGGGTCGCTGTCACCGACAACTCCGAGTCTTCCACCACTCGGATCGTCTCCAGCTTCTCAGATCCCGATTGCCTCATATATCGATGCTCTCGGAGTCCGTTACGTTCAACGTTTTTTTCAGAAAACGATTCTTTAGCAGTATTTCGGCCACGACCTGCTTCAACTGATCGTTTTCCTGCCGCAACTCGGTGACTTCGCTCGATGTCGCTTCCCGCTTCGTGTCCCCAGCCAGCCGTTTCTTCCCCGCCTCCAGGAAGTCCTTGCTCCACCGGTAATACAGATTTGACGGAATCCCTTCGCGTCGGCACAGTTCTGCGATGCTCTCTTCGCCTCGCAACCCTTCCAACACGATCCGCACTTTCTCCTCAGACGAGTACTTCTTGCGCGTCTTTCGACGAATCTCTCGTACCCGATTCTCTGCCGACACTTTCTCACTCATTCGATCCTCCTTCAGATCGTTCTGATTAGAAAAGTGTCTCTTAGTTTTTTAGGGTATTTCGTACGAAATGCTCTGACGGGCTACACTTCTCGGACCTTGAGAATTGATCCCACCACTTTCTGATAAGCCGAGTAACCTTCGATTGGGGCATATGGACGGTTTGCCGACTATACGGCAAGTGTAAGCTCGACTGATGTGCCAGATGGCTTCTGAGGACTTGAGAATAGATCGGTAAACGAAACGGCGTTTATCGCGGGTAATCCCACGCAGCTTCCCCAACGACCCGTCCCCACAAGCGGAAGTACGGTTTGGCGGTTAGACAGGCATGTGACCATTTCATTGACCTCAAGTCGTATTATTTAGCCAGAATTTCGCTGTTCCTTTTGGCGACAGACGAAATCATGCAATCCGGCACTCAACTCGGCCACTACACGATCCGTTCTGCCCTCGGTAATGGTGGGATGGGCCAGGTGTATCGGGCTCCTGAGTCATTATTTTCGATTGACGGTAACTTGGCTCCCTCTTAATATTGAGCAAGCATTTCAAATCGTTTGGGCGGAGCCTGAAGTAGCCCTTTGCGGATAAGCGGTTCAAACAGGGTCCGACACCTATTGCAGCGCTGTCGATGTCGCCGTATGGGCGTTATGTCAACCCACGCGCGGCCGAAGGCCGTCGCGCGGATCTGCCTCTGATCCTGAACCTCTGTCCATCCACTGTCGGCACAGGAGCGTCAACGCGGTGAAGGCGGAAGCCAAGGAAGGACGGCGGGCCGAGGAACCACTGTACTTGAAACGTCGTGCATTAGCGTCCGCACGCATTGCGAAATCTAGAAAGTACTTACCTGAGTTCCAGTTACCCCCGTGGGTTCTTACATGACATGCCCTCAGAGGTCGAACGACCCGTCGATCTGCGGCACCGCTCAAGATTTGTAAGATGCCTCATGTAAAGATGAATGACGCCACATTTTCATTGGCCCGCCTCAAGAACCTGAACGGCAGCCGACCGGGCCCAAGGACATAGACTCCATGTCTCAAGACCTTCGCGCTGAGCTTTCAACGTCGTTAGCCGCATCGGTCTTTCTTGCCTCGACATTGACCGTTTTTGGTCCGTATCACTCCTATGTAGCGAACTATACGGAATTGCCGGTACTCCTGAGGCACATCGTGCCGTACCTTGCCGCACTATTTGGGCTCGTTGTCGTGGTGGTGTTGTCCGCTTTGTTTATCACGATCAAGCGCTCATGGCACCCTCGATTCGTCACCTTTGTATTTGCTCTGGCCCTGTTGATGTGGCTTCAAGGAAACATTTTTGTTTGGGATTACGGCGTCCTCAATGAAACCAACTTAAATTGGGAAAGATTCCGGATCATTGGCCTTGCCGAACTTGCCGCCTGGTATCTCGTGGCCAGGACGGCGTTCGTGTCGCTGGTTACGAGACAGAAGCTTATACGTGATCTCAGCATCGCCCTGATCGTGGTTCAAAGCGTGGTGGTTTTGGCGGTTCAAATCCAGGGCGCACCGGATCCATATTGGCTCCGGACTGAGCTTGATACGGACCATGAATCAGCTTTCAGATATTCGCCGGATCAAAATGTGGTTCTCGTGGTTCTCGACGGCTTCCCATCCTTTGTATTTCAGCGCATTGTTGAAGAAGACCCAAGTTTCGGTGAAATCTTTAATGGTTTTACCTACTTTCGGAACGCCGTCTCCGGCTATCCGTTTACGATGGGATCGGTTCCAAATATATTGACCGGACAGTTCTTTGATAACTCCCAACCGTACCCGGACTTCGTCCGTGCCGCTTATGTCAATGACTCCCTCCCTTCAACGTTATCCGAACACGGGTACCAGGCCGACGCGTTCGAATTTCAGCTCACGACCGTTTTCAATCCTGTGTTCTCGAACAGCGTTCCAAGGCAGTTTTCTTCTACTCGTCGCGTCGAAAGTGTTGATCTTCTGCTCAGGATCACGGCGTTCCGGTCCCTTCCACATTATTTGAAGAGCATGATTCCGATATTCGATTTGCAGAATCCGATGGGGTTGAGTGAGACTGAGGCGCCGCTCGACCTGATTAATTCTGTTGTCGACCGACTGTACGTGGATGGGCCGGGACCCACCTTTAAGTTCTATCACCTCCTGATTCCCCACGAACCATTCAGCCTTAACGAAGATCTTGAGCTTGAGTCATTAGAGAACGATACTCTCGGCTTCGTCAGACACTCGACTGCAGCACTCAGGCTGATGGAACGTTTGCTGGATGTCCTGCAGAACTCTGGTATCTATGACAACACGTTGTTGTTGATTGTGGGGGACCACGGCTACCCAACAGAACTGGGTCCGCCGCTTGATTCTCTGGAGCCCGCCATCGGTGATTTGAATCCTGCGTTTTTTCGGGCGCTGCCTTTGGTTCTGGCAAAACCTTTAGGGTCCACCGGCCCGCTCAAAGTGTCGGACGCACCAGTGCACCTTATGGACATTCCCAGGACGGTGCTTACAGCAGTTGGAATTGAGAACGACGCTCCAGGGTTATCGATGTTTCAGTCTGACGTAGTAGACGGTCGAGTCCGCCGGTTTCTCCTGCACGACTGGGAACCGGGGACAACTGGAAGGCACCGCGAATGGGAGTCACGGCTTTATATGCCCCCACTCAGGGAGTTTTTCGTTGACGGGTTCAGCTGGTCGGGTGCTGCCTGGAGGAGTTCGGGGTCGACGTTTGAGCGTGATTGAACTATCGGTGCTCTTCTAAACCAAGCAACAACTTGGTGCCACAGAACCAGGCAAAGCCGGGGCAGTGACTCGCGCGACGGCCTGCGGCCGCGCGCAGGTTGACATAACACCCATACGGCGACCATGCCCGTGCTGCAATAGATCTCAGACACTGCTTAAACCGCTTATCCGCCACCTGACGTCAGCCCTCTGCAGGCATTGCCAGCACGCAGGAATTTCTATTGACGTTGGACAGCCGGGGTCACTTGGCCGTATTAACGTCAGTTTTGTATCGGAGATGGTCCGGCACCGACAGTGACAAAAAATGATGCCGGGGCATGTCGGATAGAATGGTTTGAAGTGAGGCGCAGGCGCGGCCGGGAACGAGAAGACCTATGGGTTTTCAATCCATGGATTGGAGGCTGAATCGGGGAGACGCAGTGATGGTGGGGGGTGGTTGTAGCGGAAGAATGGGTTTTCAATCCATGGATTGGAGGCTGAATCGGGGAGACGCAGTGATGGTGGGGGGTGGTTGTAGCGGAAAATCACTGTCGATCGCCCGAGTGGGGTGGGTTGGATATAGCGAAAGGGCACTTGAGCACGCGTGTTTTTGGCGTCTGGACACACTTCGGCGATGCAGTCTGGACGACCGCGTTGGGCTGGAATTGTTGAGTGTCGATGGCTACGCACTATCCTGAATTGGAACCTCCTTTGATTCGAGAGCGGCGAGCTGTGCCGCGGTTAATCGCTCGACCAGACGCATCGGTCCCCGGCAGATCGGACACGGTGCCGGTGGGGTAGCACCCGCCTCGGACTCCGGCTCGGTGATGGACTCCTGACCTAAGAGGTGCCGACAGAGTTCCAGCATCGTCTTGCGTTTCCGATTTGCCATCCATCCGTAGTACCGGATGCGGGGAAAGCCTTTCGGTAAGACATGCAGGAGGAATCGACGGAGGAACTCTTCGGGTTGGAGTGTCATTGTTCGTGGACGGCCATTGTGGCGATAGTCCTTCCAGCGGAATGTAACGCCGGATTGGTTGACATCGAGGATGCGATGATTCGAGATGGCCACCCGATGGGTATAGCGGGCCAGGTACTGAAGGACGTGTTGGGGTCCGCCGAATGGTTCTTTGGCGTACACCACCCAGTTCCGATCCTTCAGATCGTCGAGGAACCGCTCGAAGGTGGATTCGGTGGCCAGTTCCAGACACTCCCCATGGAAAACGAGCGTCTTGTTTCCGAAGGCTTCGGCTAAACCGTCGAGAAACTTTTCTCTGAAAACGTAGCTGAGCTTCTGGACCGGGAGGAAGAAGTCGGTCCGGGAGGAGTGGATCCACCGGTCGTGATCCGGGGACAGTCCGCCACCGGGAACCACACAGTGGATATGGGGATGGCGTTGCAGGGTTTGTCCCCAGGTATGCAGGATGCTGAGGAATCCGATCTCGCCGCCCAGATACCTGGGGTTTCGGGCCACTTCGATCAGCGCCGCCGCACTGGTTCGGAACAGAAGCGCATAGAGCACCTTCTTGTTCTGCCAGATCAATGGGATCAACTGATGGGGCAGGCTGAAGACCAGATGGAAGTATCCGATCGGTAGCAGTTCCTGTTGCCGTTTCTCGACCCAGGTGTTCCGCGCATTGGTCTGGCACTTCGGGCAGTGGCGGTTCCGGCACGAGTGGTAGACCAGCGTTTGGTGGCCACAGTGGTCGCATCGTTTCCGGTTCCCGCCCAGTGCGGCGGTCCGGCAATGGGTAATCGCGTTGAGGACCTTGACCTGGGGCCAGGCCAGCGCTTTCAAATACCGTTGTCGGAATCGGTCTCCGACGATGCGAATCACGTCAGCCACCTCAAAGGGTGGCCGGCTCACTTCTTTGGATCCTTAACCACAGGTGAAAGCTTCAACTGATCCAGAGGATTGCGCGCGGTTCGAAGATGGCGCCGGGACAGTTGCAGGTAGAGCGTGGTATCGCTGAGCCGACTGTGTCCCATCAAGAGCTGGATCGTGCGCAAGTCGGTCCCGGACTCTAGCAGGTGGGTCGCGAAGCTGTGCCGTAGCGTGTGCGGACCGATCCTCTGGGTCAGACCCGCACGCTGGGCGGCCCCATGAACGGCATGCCAGACCACCTTGTCCGAGATCGGAGCATCCGTGCCCCGGTGTCCTGCACTGCTGTGAAACAGATAGACCTCGGGCTTTTTCAATAACCAGTACCCCCGTAACGCTTCAAGCAGATTGCGACTCAACGGGACATCCCGGTCCCGACGCCCTTTCCCGTCGCGGATATGCACCAGCATCCGTTCACTGTCGATGTCGGCCACCTTCAACACGGCGGCTTCGGCCCGTCGCATCCCGGTCCCGTAGAGCACCATCAGGATGGCCCGGTGCATCGGACTCAATGCGGCTTGGATCAACCGGCGGACTTCAGACGGACCCAGGATCGTGGGTAGTTTCCGCGCACTCTTGGGCATGGGCAGATCATCCAGTTCCAGATCCGCACGTCGCAGCAGCACCTTCTTGTAAAGGAATCGTATCGCCGAGGTCCGCATCCCGACCGTACTCGCCGCCAGCTTCTTTTCGGTCAGTAAGTACAGCTGAAAACGCCGTACCTCCTCGGCTCCCATCAAGGCCGGAGACTTGCCGAAGTAATTCGCGAATTGTTCGACTGCCAGAATGTAGCCACGACTCGTGGCCGGGGAATAGTTCCGTCGCTGGAGTTCCTCCAGCATCCGTTCTCGTAGTTGGGTCATAAGACACCTCCTTATGACCGCTACTTTATGGGACAGACTCTATCTGCTGTACGCCGACTCCGAGCGCCTGCGGCTTAGTTCAAACCGGCTATACGAAGAACCCTCGCCATTCTCAACGCCTGATAAATCATTGTCGGACACTGAGAATTGGCCGTGACCGAACAGGATCACAACTTCCTTGCTTATAACCCCTACCTGTAGTTAGATTTATCCAACTTTTTCACGTTTCGTTTCGGTAAACAATAATTTATGGAATCTGGCACCAAACTAGGCCCTGAACAAGCGTGATTGACGAGGAAATGATAGTGCAATAAGAGCGGAAGTACCCGAAATGCCCCCTCTCCGTGCGAAAAAAACCTTGAACAGATTCTTCGGAAAAGGAGGCATTTCAGATGAACGATTATACGCGCAAGAACATGAGGAACCGCAAGCGGCGAATCGAACGTCGGCTTGGGGACCGGCATTGGACGGATCAGGTAGAGCCGATGTTTTCGGCGAGCAACATTCAGTACGAGATGGGAGAGCGGACGCGGGGCACATCGGTTGGTGGTATCGGGACGATGCAACTGGTGGCGCGGCGGACCGGGCTGATCGAAGCCATCGACAAGGGCGTGCATGTGTTGAAGCGGCACCTGCCGTATCACGAGTCGGATCACGTGCTGAACATCGCCTACAACGCCTTGAGCGGAGGAACGTGCCTGGAAGACATCGAACTGCGGCGCAACGATGCGGTGTATCTGGATGCGCTGGGAGCGCAACGGATTCCGGATCCGACGACGGCGGGAGACTTCTGCCGGAGATTCGAGGCCGACGACGTGGAGTGTCTGATGGAGGCAACCAATCAAGTCCGGCTCGGAGTCTGGCGACAGCAACCGGCGGCGTTTTTCGAAGAAGCGGTGTTGGACGCGGACGGGACACTGGCCGAAACCACGGGGGAATGCAAGCAAGGGATGGACGTGGCCTACGACGGGACGTGGGGATATCACCCGCTGATGATCTCGCTGGCCAACACCGCCGAACCGCTGTATCTGGTCAATCGTAGCGGCAACCGGCCGTCGCATGAAGGAGCCGCGGTCCGGTTCGACCAAGCCATCGCATTGTGCCGGCATGCGGGGTTTCGCCAGATCCTGCTGCGCGGGGACACGGACTTCAGCCAGACCCGGCATCTGGACGGATGGGACGACCAGCAGGTGGGTTTCATATTCGGGATTGACGCGATGGCGAACCTGAAGGCCCGGGCCGATGAACTGGAGCCGCGCCAGTGGAAGCGCCTGGAACGGCCCGCGAAATACGACGTGGCGACCGAACCGCGCCAACGTCCCGACAACGTGAAGGAAGAGATCGTTCGGCAGCGCGGTTTCGACAATATCCGCTTGCAGGGTGAGGATGTGGCCGAGTTTCGGTATCGACCCGGAGCCTGCGATCGGGACTACCGTGTCGTCGTGGTGCGGAAGAATCTGTCGGTGGCCAAAGGAGAGCAGGTGTTGTTTGACGACATCCGGTACTTCTTCTACATTACCAACCGTTCGGATCCGGCCGACCAGATTGTGATGCGTGCCAATCAACGGTGCAATCAGGAGAATCTCATTGAGCAGTTGAAGAACGGCGTTCAGGCGTTGCGGATGCCGGTCGGAGATCAGACCAGCAACTGGGCCTACATGGTGATCGCGTCACTGGCCTGGACACTGAAAGCGTGGTTTGCATTGCTGCTTCCCGAAACCGGACGTTGGGGCCAAAAATATCAGGCTGAGAAGCAAACCGTGCTGCGCATGGAGTTCAAAACCTTCTTGAACGCTTTCATGCTTGTGCCGTGCCAACTCGTGCGCACCGGGCGGCGCATTCTGTTCCGGATCCTGGCCTGGAACCGGTGGTTGCCGGTCTTGTTCCGCGGGGTGGATGTGTTGCGTCAGCCTCTGCGATGTTGACCCGATCATGACTCTGAGCCCGGGCGATCGAGGTCCCGGTTTCTGTCAACCGTCCAACACCAGCGAGGCTGAACTGAAACAGATTCAACAGAAACTCGATACCTGGAACAGGCCATCCGGGAACGGGATTCTATGCCTCGAATTCTATCGGCGCGAACTGGGCCTCGGCGGACTGGTTATGCGCTTGTTTTGGGTCTAGGGGCGTCCTTTCATACTGCGATTTAACAGGACTTGAGAATCATTTTCACCGTCGTTTAGGGCACCGGCACCCGTTCAACCGCCAAAGTAAGACGACCAACAGCACTGACGACTTCCACCGTGCTTCCTCTGGGCACGGGCCCTGTTGGGGCCGTCGCACGCCACAGCTCGCCGCGCACGCGGACGTAACCCTTTGGCGTGAGGTCGGTGGTGACGACTCCACGGAGGCCCACCATACGCTCAACTCCCGTCCGTGGATCTTCTTCGTATGACTGTCGGAGGAACGGATAGAGAGCAAGGTCTTTCACAACCCAGCAACCGAGCAGCGTGCCGGCGGCCCAGGCGGGCATTTCCACTCGACGCCACAGCAAAAGCAGCACGCCTACCAGCCCGAGCCAGCCCGGAATCTGAATGACGATGTATTTCAGAAACGTCCGAGTTGGCGGCCAGTACATGACGCCACTATCTCATAGGACGGCACTGAACCGACTCTTTCAATCTGGCTTTGAAAATCTCGATAAAGAAACATGAAAGCAAGAGGTCGCGCGACGGCCTGCGGCCGCGACGATTCGTCCTCGGCAACGCCGAATGGTAGAGCTATTCACTTCCGCAGGATAGGTAAACCCTTGGCGACTTATCGTTAGTAATCCGGCGTTATTTCAGTTCCTAGGCACTTCTCCCCGAAGTTCAACGTCCGAGAAGATGATTTGTCAGGACTTGACCTCCAAAATCAGGGAACTGGCACCCTCTCCTTCAGTTCTTCAAACCAATTCAGGACGATGTTGATTCCGGGGGCGGGCGGCCTCGCCAGTACCGGTCTTCCGTCTACCTGGAAATCCTGATTCGGACAAGGGCGGTTTGTCCGCGTCTTTCCATTCCAGTGTCAAAATACGGCGATGGGGTTCAATGGTGAACCGGTTCCCCCGCGGAACGGGAGCGGTGCGGCCATCAGCAAAAACTCCCATCGATTTCGCTCGGCTGCTGCGTCGCCGAGCGCCTCCAGATCACAGTTGTCGAACATGTGGATGCCCAGATATAGCAGCGCAAAGTCGTGAACGGCTCCGGGCAGGTTCGACGGCGCAACATACGTTGGATGATCGCTTCCCAATAACGCAACATCTCGCTCCTTCAACCACGGAATTACGGACGGGTGGAGACCCGCCGATCGGCCACCCTCGGCTCGGCCGCGAAGCCAAGGTCCTTCGGCCTCACGTCGAGCCCACACACCGGTACGAATGAACAGCGCGTCACCGGAGGAGACGCGCACGCCGGTCTGCTCTTCCCAGGCTTCCAGATCTTCCACGTAGATTGGAGTACCCGGCTCCAGATACGGAACGCCCTTGACCCTCGGAATGTCTATCAGGACGCCACGGGTCAGGATCCCGTTCTTGAGGTTGTGGATCGAGTTCTGCTCGTGTCCAGTTTCGAGGACGGTGTCCGCGTCAGGAGTGTACCCGTTGTAGAAAGTCCCGTTCTCGTTCACATGCGCCAGGGCGTCGAGGTGCGTGTGCGCGATGCCATGGTAACTGACCCCAAACCGATCTGCGCTGATCCGGAGCATCTCGTGTTCATACGGATTGGGATTGTCGATGGCCTGAACGGTATCCGCATCACCAGCCAGGGAAACGGAAAATCCTTCTTCAACCAGGGCCACCGCCTCCAGCCGCTTCTCTGGCGTGATCAGGTTCAGGGCTCCGATCTCATCGTCCACTCCCCAACGCCCCCAGTTCGACAACTCCGTCTTCCACTGTTCGTACTGGGCTGTGGTCACATCCCTGTCGCCCTCCTGAAGTGGTTCGAGGGCGGGTCGAGACAACGCGATAGTCGCGCTCATCGCTACTATGAAAAACCCGGCGAGCAATTTTTTCATGGATCCTCCGCGTTTTGGTCGGTGATTCGATATGGGCTGAGTTCTGTACCTGAACTGAGTGCCACAAAACACGCTGTTTGTTTTTTCGAAAATCTCGGTAAATTTAATCACAGGAGGGAATTGGGGACAAAGAGAATCTCAAGTCCCCAAAAACGTTAGATTCTTATCGGAAGTAACCCGGTGAGAGCAGCGCAGGACAAGTGGTGATGTGTGGCCGGGTTACTTTCGATGAGGGCGTTTGAAGAAAGCTGCCCACAGGTCAGGCGTCTACGTAGTTTGACAGCGGTTTCGGGTATCGACAACGTGAAGACAGGCCAAGTGTAAACGATATTGTAGGACACCGTGAAATGCCCTGTTTAGAGCAAGTGTCACATTGACGGTTAGGCGACAATACAGGACTTGGACAATCGGCGAGTTTTCATGCCGTCATTCTGCTGCGTGCAGAGTCAACCTGACGTTGCCGTTTCAAAGGTCGTCGATAAGATGCTACCTGGCGCAGCGGAAGCCGATGTTATGGTGACCGGAGTCGAACTCACGCGAAAGATTCCGGCCGCGCTCGGTCGACCGGATCTGCCGCGCCGGGGTGTCCTGGCCGCCGCCGCGGGTTCCCCGCACCGGTCCCGGCTCGAGGCTCTCGCGGCCGTCCGAGGCGTCATAGGGGTAAGGCGCGTAGGCGCTGCTGACCCACTCCCAGACGTTGCCGGCCATGTCCAGGACGCCGTATGGGCTGGCGCCGTCCGGAAAGCGCCCCACCTGGGCGGTCTCCCTCCAGCCTCCGTCGAACTGCGCTCGCGTCCGGTCGGGAGCCTGACTGCCCCAGGGATACATCCGGCCGTCCCTGCCGCGTGCGGCCTTCTCCCATTCCGCCTCCGTGGGAAGGCGCTTGTTGGCCCAGGCGCAGTAGTCTCGGGCCCCGGCCCATGAGACCTCCAGTACCGGATGGTCTTCGAAACCCGGCTCCACAACCCACGAGTTGCCGCTCCGATCGATGCGCGCATCGGAGTCGTCGTCCTCGTAATAGGTTTCCCGCCGAGGACCTACCGGTCCCACGGCTTCCAGAAACCTGGCGAACTGGGCCTTCGTTACGGGAGTCCGGTCGATCTCGAAAGTGGCCAGCTCGACAGTATGCGCGGGTCGCTCTTCGGCCGGACCGGTGTTCGTCCCCATGATGAAAGGCCCGGCCGGAATTGTGACCATTTCAGTCGTCGACTGGCTCTGGGCTTCGCATAAGCAACCTGCGATTAGAACGATTGAAGATATCGCTCCAAGCGTATTGAGACTTCTGAACATTGGAAACCTCTTGATTGGCTGGACTGGTTGATGCTGCCACATGGCCCCGATTCAATGAGACTACAGGCAGGATTTCAGGTCAATCAAAGAATCACATGGAAGCATAGGCGACTTCACATTCTTGTGGAATTTCTACAGTCCGATTCAGGCTCACTCGGAGAAGGCTTGTGGGCTTAGTGAAAGGTGTTCGGACAAGCCAGTTCAGAAACCCTCTACGGGCAGGAGGCGCCGCAGCTCTTCGTCCAGACCGAATCCAGATCGACCGGGGCTATTGTTTTTCCTATGCCCTCTCGGTTTCAACCGGATAAAGTATGTGGCGATGATTTCGATCCGGTTTGGGCCGTTCTAGGGCCCGAACGGATTGCTTTCTACTCTTGGCCGACTATCGGAAACGGGCGAGACGCGCACGCCGCGGCTCGCGAGGCCAGAGTAGGGCTTTGGAGGGCCGCGTAGTGCCCGCGGCGGTTCGGGGCGAAGCCCCGTGTAGTTTATTAAGTTCGGCTCACGAGCGAGGTTTGCATGAGAATCAAACGTTCCATTCGGTGCGCTGCGGCGTTGCTGCTCGGCATTGTCGCGCTCAGCCACGCTCGGCAGCAACCGCCTATCGGCGTACCGGTACCGCCGTTGGGTGCGGGACCATGGGTGTTCGATACGGGCGAGCAGCACAAGATCCGCGTCAGCGTCGTGACCAAGGGGCTCTCACATCCATGGGCCATCGCCTTCATGCCCGGTGACGAGATGCTGATCACCGAGCGGGACGGTCGCCTGCGCGTCGTTCGAGCCGGAGTGCTCGACCCACAGGCCATCTCCGGCTTGCCCCAGGTCCGGACCGACGGCAACGGGGGTCTCATGGATATTGCCCTCCATCCCCGGTTTGCCGAGAATCGCCTGGTCTACCTCACGTACACCAAACCGGTCAGAAGCGGCATGGGTGCTCCGGCGCTGGCGCGGGGCCGGCTCGAGGGCGACGAACTCGTCGATGTCCGAGACCTTCTCGTCACTGAGGCGCACGAGGGCAACTCGGGTCTCAACGGCCGCGTCGTCTTCGGAAGTGACGGCAAGGTCTACATGTCCACAGGCGGCAGGTCCCAAGACGACATTGAGAACCTCGCGCAAGATCCCATGAGCTTGCGCGGCAAGATCCTGCGCCTTAACGACGATGGCTCCGTACCGGCAGACAACCCGTTCGTGGGCCACGCGGGCTATCGGCCGGAAATTTACAGCCTGGGGCATCGAAATACGCTGGGCCTCATCGTCCACCCCGAGACCGGGATGCTCTGGCAACACGAAAACGGCCCCCTCGGCGGCGACGAGATCAACATCATCTTGCCGGGGCGCGATTACGGATGGCCGCTTCTGAGCTTCGGACGCGATTATTCAGGCCCGCGCATTTCCGAACATCCGACCCGCGAGGGATTAGAGTCGCCGCTCGTCGTGTGGCTGCCCAGCATCGCGGTCGCCGGCATGGCCGTATACACCGGCGACCAGTTTCCGGCGTGGAGAGGCAACGTGTTCGTCGGTGCGATGCGCGAGGGCCGCATCCCGGGCACGGGCCACCTGCAGCGCATCGTGTTCAACGACAGGACAGAAGAGCTGCGACGCGAGTCGATGTTGAGGGAGCTCAGGCAACGCATCCGGGAAGTGCGCGAAGGGCCCGACGGGTTCCTGTACTTGCTCACGGACGAAGACGAAGGCGCGCTCCTGCGTATCGAGCCGGCCCCGTGAGCGTCCCGGACGGCCGTCTCACGGGAAGTGGGCGGGTTTGCCGTCACCCATCGTCCTTCGATCACACCCGTAAATAAAACTACATAAGGGACTTAGCGTCAATCTGCAAGGCACATCCCTGTCACCCCCTAACCGGAATAGTGGCTTGTACTCAAGGACCCATTCACATTTGGGAAACCTGAAATGTTCCTGGAAACGATTACTCCCGAAAAACGCCGTTGTCGGAAGCTGAGAAACCCCAGTAATTTGCCCAATTCTCAAGTGACGCGAAGATGATTTCTCAGGACCTGAGAATCATTTTCGACTGGCCAGACACAAACTTAGAGCAGTTCATTGCCAGATGTTGCGGACACGTTCTTTAGCGTCGAGGGAAGCAGTCTTGCCAGCTTGATCTATCTGAATCCACACGCCCTCAGATCGGACCGGCGATGCTAAGTTGACAGTGCCTTCCTGACATCCTATGGCTGGCGCTGGGCAGCTACGAGTTCCAGGATGGCGATGGCGCCGCGAGCAGCGAGTTGAAGCGACTCGAGGTCCCCCGCTTCAACACCGTTGACAGCGATGTCGTTGGCTGCCTGGACAAGGATCGCGATCCCTCGGTCAGCATCGCCCATGTCGTTGAGAATTCCATTTCCCTCCTGCGCGGCACATGGGTAGCCCGCACTGACGTCGAAATTCGACCCGTTCGGACCCTCGATGCAGTTCACCGCGTGGTGGAGATGCCTCATCGCACCCTCAACTGCCTCCTGGTCGGCCGACAAGCCTGCGTGCTGAATGGCCGTCGCGATCTGGCTCGCCGCCTTGCCCTGGTCTTGTTCTGCTGCCGCCATGGGCGCAAGGGCGACCATCACTACAACCATCATTATCACTATGTGTCTGACTGATTTAATCATTTGAGGCCCTCCAGCCTGTGATTGAAACGCCCCGGATAGAAAGAATAAGAGGCCCTTTCCTGCTAGAAATGGGGTGAGTCTGTGGCAATTCTTTCGCTCCAGCAAGGGAAATGCAAGGAAAATACGGTCCGCAGCACGAACTGAAGAACCAAGCATCGGTTGAGGTAACGAAAAGTGATGTCGATGGTGGTCTCCTCAGGGCTGGGAGGCGCCGCGCTGTGGCACCTCGTTGAGTGACCTAACCCACAAGAATTGGACCGAGAACAGTCCAATCACAAGGAGAGAGAAGTGAAGAAATTTGTGCTGCTCCATTACGGATTCGAGAAGCCCACCCCAGAGATCATGAAGGGATGGGAAACCTGGTTCGAGTCAATCGCCGACAGGACGGTTGATAACGGTGGTTTCAGCGGCGGGCGAGAGATCTCCGCCTCTGGGACAAAGGACCTCCCATGGGGAATGGAGTCCATCACTGGCTACACGATTATCCAAGCCGAGAGCCTTGACGAGGCAGAGAAGATCGCTCAAGACAATCCCTATATCGCGAGCATCCGAGTCTACGAGGTCAGGGGGATGTAGCGTGCCTGACTCACAAGGAGGCACCAACCCACTGGCGGGATTCTCAACGTCCGAGAAGATGATCTATGAAAGGGGATGTCAAGAGAAACAGCTCCCCGATGGCCGGCCAGACGGACACTTTTGTCGTGACAGCCAGCCCCTCTACCGTTATGTGAAGCCCTGGTTCCGGCAATCCGCAGCGAAATCGTACATCTTTAAGACGGTCGATTCAGAAACTGAACAGCATATGGGACGGCATGTGCCGACCATGGATCTATCTGAGCCTCGAAGGCTATCGCTGTTTCAGGTCGTGCGAGGGGGGATAGAGATTTAAAAGTGTCCTCTGGACGTATCCAGGGACCACATCTTGTGCAGATCCTCACCCTCGATCCTCAGTTGTTCCGACTCCGTCTAACGACTCAGTACGGCTCTACCGGTCACGGATCGAAACGGCTTATGTTGTCATCCAGCTCAGTTTCTTTGGATCGAACGATTCTCCTTTCTTCCAAAGCGTCAGCACCAGTGCGGCGATCTTACGGGCCAGAGTGACCCGCGCCATTTCCTCCCGCATCCCACGCATCTGGAGACTCTCCAGATAAATCCGATACGGCTCGCTTTGTTTTCCCGATGCCGCGGCTGAGAAGAACACCGACTTCAATCGCCGGTTGCAGTTCGCATTCAATCCGCGTGTGGCCACCGGTTTCCTCCGTCGCACCACACGTCCACTCTGCATCTCATACTCCGCGCTCATGTGGGTCACCACACCCAGGCCACTGTAGCTCCAGAACTGCGGTGTCGTGCGGAATCGGTACGGCGTGTCCACGATGGCGACGATCTGTGCCGCCCGAACCGGTCCCAGTTGTGGAATGGTCTCGAGCAGTTTCACCGCCTCATGGTGCCGGCCCTCCACTCGCACCGCTTTTCTGGATTGTTTCCGCAGCAACTGGACCTGGTCCAGTTCCGCATACAACCATCGGGCGCGCTGCCTCATCCCCGGCTCGGTCAGCTTCTCCAACCACTGTTCGCGCTGACTCGGCCGATAGACTCCGTCCTTCGGTGTCGGGATCCCCCGTCCCCGGTATATCGCTTTGATCCGCGACATCACCCGTTGCGTGTCCAACTGGAACGTGTCATAGGCCTGCACCAGTTGCTTCAATTCTCGCGTCGCTTCATGGCCGTGATACACCGAGCGCAACAGTCCCACCCGCAACAGCTCGGCCAGCTTCCGCGCATCCGGCTTATCCCCCTTCGACCCTTCTTGCATCCACTTGTTCTGTCGCGGATCGCACACCACCACCTCGCTCACCCACGGCCGGATCACTTCCGATAACCAGCCCGCTTGCGTGGTCTCCTCCAACCCCACGTGCATCGGCCCACTCAATCCCTCCAGCAGCCGTGTGATACTCCCCGCCTCGGTTTCCACGATCGTTTCAAACACCAGTTTGCCGCTCCCGTCTCTCACCGCAACCACCGTCGTTGCCTGGTGCACATCCATACCCATATACTTGTCTTGTTTCATCTCGAACGCTCCTTTTCTGGGATCAACGCTGTATACGTTGATCAGGTTGTTGAGTGAGTCTTCTCTCAACAACCCCCAGTCTAGGGGCGTCCTTTCATACTGCGATTTAACAGGACTTGACCTCGTAAATCAGGGCACCGGCACCCGTTCTTTCAGTTCTTCAAACCAGTTGAGGACGATGTTGATTCTTGGGCGCTCGGTTTCTTCCAAGTCGGCCCGCTACTCGGGAGTTGGCACGACGATTCAGTAAACATTACGGCGTTGGTGGGAAGTAATAGGCTCGATGTCTTGAACGTCGACTACGCCACAATGAATCGCTTGCAGTTGCCGGACTAACGGGCGAGACTAAAAACACACGAGCGTCGGCAGACAACCTGGCGTTCTTGCCTGCTTAACAAATCATCGGAGGTAAGTATCATGCGCGGAGCAATGCTGTTTGCGGCCGGACTCTTCGTTGGGTTGGCCGTAAGTGTGGGGATGGCGCAAAACGCCAACAGTAATGTCGTGATGATGAATCACGTGGGCATCAACGTGCCGGACATCCCGGATGCGATGACATACTACACCGAGACAATGGGCTACCGGGAAGCGTTCCGTCTCAACGACGACAACGGGCAGCCGAGGCTGGTCTACATGCACATCAGCGAAAACACGTTCCTTGAGCTCGGGCAGGCGAACGCGCAACGGCCTGCAGGTTTCAGCCATTATGGGCTGCACGTCGAGAACGTGGCAGACGCCGTCGCACGGTTCAGAAGGGACGGCGCAACTGTCAGTGATACCCGCACCAGCGATACCAAAGCGATCCTCGCCAACATCACTGATCCGTACATGGGCCGCATCGAATTGGCCGAACTCCCTCCGGAGTCCCTGCATTACAAGGCCATTCAGAGCTGGAATTGAGAAGGAGCATAGACATGAAAGTTTCAGGTTTCGTGAGGTTCTCGTCGATGGTGGTGATCGCTGCCGTCGGGATTGCCCTGCTGGCAACGAGTGTTCAAACACAGCAGCGGGCAGGCACGGTTGAGACGGACAGAGTTCAACCCGTCAACAGCGGCGCCAATCCTTATCGCGTCTTCCGGGACTGGGCACAGCTCAATTTAGAGGCGAGACCGTGGGGCGGCTCCAACGGCGTCGCCATCGACCCCGATGGCCGGTCCGTGTGGGCCGTCGACCGATGCTCACCCGGGACGACTCCGGGCTGTGTCGACAGCCCAGGGAACCCGGTCCACCATTTCGATGAGTCTGGAAATGAGATCCTAAGCTTTGGCAGCGGGATGTTCGTCTGGCCGCACGGCATCCATGTCGATCGAGACGGAAATGTGTGGGTTACCGATGCACGAGCCGAGAGCAACAAGGGAAGCGTCGTGGTCAAGTTCAGTCCCGAAGGCAGAGTCCTCATGACGCTTGGGACGCCGGGTGTGAGCGGAAACCCTCCCGAAGCTCTGACTGACCCGACCAGCGTCGTGACCGACCCGGGAAATGGTGACGTGTACGTGGCGGAGAGCCATACGAACGTAACCGATCCCAATCTGGTCGGCCGCATCTCCGTCTTCGACAGAGACGGGAACTTCCTCAGAGTGATCGGCAAGACCGGAACGGGGCCGGGAGAGTTCCGGACGCCGCATGCGCTCGCGTTCGATTCCCAGGGCCGGCTCATCGTCGCCGATCGCCACAACCATCGCATCCAGATCCTGACGAAGGACGGTAGGTTCATCCGTGAATACGCCGACTTCGGGCGCGTCAGCGGGCTGGCCATCGACAGCAACGACGTCATTTACGCGGCCGACTCCGAGTCGAACGAAAGGGTTCACCCAGGCTGGAGGAGGGGAATCCGGATCGGCAGCCTCCGAGACGGGGAGGTGACCATGTTCATTCCGGCACACCCGACGGATTCTCCGGACGGTGCGATGGGCGAAGGCATCGCGATCGACCCCGAGGGCAATATCTACACGGCGGAAGCACGATTGAGCGACACGCCGGAAGCACGAGTGAGGGGCGTGACGAAGTACGTCAAGAACGAGAATTGAAGCGCGTCAATCATCGCGCTTCGCTGATCTGAACCGGAGAAGCCCCGCTTCGATCTGCCTGCACAAGGAGTTGCGGTCAATCAGAAGGTCCAGTCCCTGAGATACCGCGGACACGAAAAAGTGGAATGCCCTAACATGGAGCCCTTCAGGCGCGATCCACTTTGGAGCATAGGCGACTATACGTCCGTGTGGATTGCCTCATCTTCGAATCTGGATACTTGAGAGTAGTTTAGTAGGCTGTGGGTAGCGAGACTTGATGATCGCTACGGGACCGGCACCCGTTCCTTCAGTTCTTCAAACCAGTTCAGGACGATGTTGATTTGGGGTCATGCGACCTCGCCGCTATCGGCCTGGTCGGCGGGCCGAAACGGGTTGAGACTCGACACCGCCTCGGTTCACCGCCTCGAATCTACACTGGGGATGACTCGACGGACTCGGCCTACTTCGCCACAGATCCCAGGAGGGCGACGTCACGGGGCGCACTCAAGTTAAATGACCCCCGGCAAAGCCGGGGGCTTAGTTTTGTTAGCCCCTCAAAAGGGCCGGTCAAGAGCCGCCTGAAGGCGGCGAATTCGCCCACGGTATGTTCAACTGCTCCACAATTCTTCGTCCGTCGGTACTTCGGTACGGACACCGCGTGACACTAGCAATCCCATGTCGTGTGCAATAGGCTTTGGCAGTCTTTCGTTACGTCCTCCTTGTTCGAAAGTTGGCGCTTCCAAGGAGGAGTTCCTTATTTACTGCCGCTTTCGGTCAAACCTCTGCGAGTCGCCCCGGCAGAGCCGGGGCTTTACCTGTTGGAATTAGCCCTAGCTTCCACTGCCATCCGTTGTGCTGCCACCACCAAGGTCACTCACAAAGGACTGGAGCATGGTGGTGAACTCCATGGGGAATATGAACTTGGTGGCGGCACCTTCTCCGAGTCGCTTCAGCGTCTCAAAGTATTGCAGGCTCATAGTTCGGGCGTCTGCGGTCCGGGCAACCGTGTTGATCTGAGTGAGGGCGTTGCTGAACCCTTCCGCGTTGAGAATAGCGGCCTGGCGAGTCCCCTCAGCACGGAGCATGGCGGCCTGCCGCTCACCCTCAGCTTTAAGGATGGCCGCCTGCTTTTCCCCCTCGGCTCGGTTTATTTGGGCCTGGCGTTGTCCTTCCGACTCTGTGATATCGGCCGTCTTGATGGCCTCCGCCGACTTCTCCCTCTCCATGGCGTTCTTCACCCCGTCGGGTGGGTCGATCTCGTTGATTGCGGCCCCGCGGACCTTGACCCCCCAGCGGCCCGTATTTTCGTCCAGCGCAATCTGGAGCTGACTTTGTATCTGCTCCCGTTCGCTTAGCGCCGCGGCCAGAGTTATATTGCCAATGATGGACCTGAGCTCTGCCACGGCCAGGTTCCGCACCGCCAGGCGGTGGTTCGCCACCTCGAGGACCGATTTCTCCGCTTGATCCGGTAGGACGCGGTAATAGAGTACAAAGTCCATGTCCACAACCACGTTGTCCTTGGTGATGTACTGCTGCGTTGGGACTCGCTCCGGCACCTCCCGGGTATCTACGACCCTACCGGAATGGAAGAAAGGTATGAGGAAATGAAACCCGGCGCCCTTGAGACTCCCCGTGTACTTTCCCAAGGAAAACACCACCATCTTCTCGTACTGTTTGACGATCACTATGCCTGTTGCCATGGTAGCCTCCTGAATGTCTTGTGCACTGGTAACCTAGTCACTCCACTAGTCTTATAGTTACGCCGTACGCCTCTCCATACGGGTTCAACCCGAGACTAGTGAGCTGATTCCAGAGGTTGATCACTCTGCTCTAGCCGGATCACGGTGAGAATGATGCCGTTCACCTTCACCACCTCTACCTTTTCTCCAGAGCCTATCTGGTCGCTGCCCTGGGCCACTGCGGTCCAAAGTTGGTTTTCCAAGCGCACCGTACCCCGGGGTGCAAGATCAGTGGCAACCTCCGCCATTTGGCCCACCAAGCCAGCCACACCTGGATCGAGCGGCCCTCTTCGCGACCGTACGATGGTGGTGATCACCCATCCTCCACCACCACTCAGCACCAGCGCCGTGGACACTAGGAACCACGGGCTCACACCTATACGCGGCATTGTGGGTGATGGCGCACCCGTATGGAAGAAAAGGAAAACCCCTCCCAAGATGAAGCTAACGATGGCCCCAACACCCAGGATACCAAAGCCCGCCACGTAGACCTCCAGCGCCGCTAGGACCACTGCCATGAGGATGAGCACCACACCCGCCCAGTTGACCGGCAGGTTCCCCAGGGTGACGTAGGAGAGAATCAAGAGGATGAGTCCAGTTACTCCCGGCACGATCAAACCTGGATTCAGTAACTCCAAGAAAATGCCCAGACTGCCGAGAGACAGGAGCAAATAGGAAACGTTGGGATCGGAGAGGAAGCGCAGGAATCGCTCGACCAGGCTCATCTCCATGGTCTGCACCGCCACCCCTTGCGTTTCCAGTACCAGGCGTGGGCCACCAGGGGGCCGTACCGTGGCCTCCCGGCCGTGGAGCTGGGCCAGGAGGTCATCCAGATCACCAGCCAGAAAATCCACCATGCCGGACTCCACCGCCTCTTCGCCGGTGAAAGACAGTGCCTGAAGCACGGTGGCCTCCAGCTTCTCCTGATTCCGACCCCGTAGCTCGGCGATGGTCCTCATCTCGGCCGCGGCGTCGTTGGTGACCTTGGACCTGAGGGTCTCTGGAAGCTCCTCACCGTCACCGCTAACCGGGCTGGCAGCACCGACGTTGGTCCCTGGCGCCATCACAGCGAAAGTGGCGGCAGCAGTGATGAAGGTACCCGCCGAGGCAGCCCTCGCCCCACGAGGTGCCACGTACACCACCGACGGCAGCTCTGCGTTGAGCAAGTGTTGGGTAATCTTCCGCGTAGAGTCCAGAAGACCACCAGGGGTATCCAAGTGAACTATGATCAGGCTGGCACCCTCGGCCTCGGCCCGCTCCACACCCCGGGCAATGAACCCCTCAGTAACGGGGCTGATGATGCCATCCACTTCCAGGAGTAGGACGTGGCGCTGCTGCGCGTGGCCAAGATTCAACAATCCTCCGGCCATGGCCACAGCCGACAGCAACCCCACCAGCAGGTGAGGCTTACCCCTGATCCTTGCTCCACTCAGCATGTTCCACGAATCCTGATCCTAGTAGCATCCCTCAACTCCGCCCCAGGCAATGCTCAATCTTGTGAAGCTCGTTTGAGTCGTTAGCGGCTGAGCGTTTACGACTGCTGGCCTTTGAGAGCTTTGAGTTTTTCCAGGGTGCGCGCCACACTTCACCCATTCCACCCTTACCTAAAAGCGTTGAGATCTCGTAATGACCGAGTTTGGTGCCAGATTCCATGTTCAAAGTGTGTCGCTGAAAAAACCGAGTAAATCTCGGTAAAAGATACTAGAGGAGTGAGTTAGGCGCTATCAAATTCTCAAGTCCCTGCAAATGACCTTGGCGGACAGTCAGATAGCCGAGTCTTTCATCCAAATCCGTAAGGATCTCAATGGAACACAACTGGACCTGGCAGGAGTTGACTGTTCAAAACGAAGCAAACGAAGGTGACGAAGGGAGAGATCTGAGAGAATGAACTAGGAAAGGTGCAGAGGAAGAAATCAGTGGTCATCAGTCAGGAATTATCAGTCCGAAGGTGAGAAATCGTGTCGGCCGGATTTCTCTAAACCCATAACTATTAACTCTTAACATTCCTTACCGCACCTGTTCTTTTAAGATCACAAGTGTCCCTGCCGCTGCAGGACCGCAACCCGTGCGGAACGGAAGTTCACGAATGAGCGCCAAACGTGTTGTCATTGTCGGTGGTGGAGTGATTGGGACCGCCTGCGCTCATTACCTCAAGAATGCCGGCTTCGACATTACGATTATCGACAGCGGAAGCATCGGCGGCGGCTGTTCCCATGGCAATTGCGGATACGTCAGCCCCAGCCAAGTCCTTCCACTGACCGAGCCCGCTGCAGTCGGTAAAGCATTCAGGTCGCTTTTTAAAAAGAACGCACCGCTACGCATCAAACCCCGCTTCGATCCGCAGTTGTGGAGTTGGCTCATAAATTTCGCTCGACGCTGCAATACGCGCGATATGCTGCAAGCGGCCGAGGCACGTCACGCATTGCTGGCTTCCTCAAGAGAGCTTTACACCGAATTGTTTGAGACAGAAGATGTTCCATGCGAGTGGGAAGAACGCGGCCTATATTTAGTGTTCAAGACAGCCGCCGCGTTCGAGAAATATGCTGAAACAGACAGGTTGATTCGCGACAACTTCGGCATCGGGGCGACACGTTTCGGTGCGAGCGAAGTAGTGAAGCGTGAACCTGCCTTGTTGGATGATATCTCGGGCGCGTGGTACTACGAGGGCGACGCGCACCTACGTCCGGACCGGCTGTTGTCGTCCTGGCGAAAACTGCTTGAGTCGCGCGGGGTGGCGATCATCGAACAGTGTAAGTTCACACATTTCGTCCAGAGCGGTGACCAAGCCGTCGCAATCTCAACATCAATGGATAAGCTGGAAGCTGATTGCTTCGTTGTCGCCACCGGTGCCTGGACGCCCCAGTTGAATTTTGAAATCGGCTGCCGGATTCCGGTTCAGCCTGGCAAAGGCTATTCCATCACGATGCCTCGCCCCGTGCTGTGTCCCGGGACTCCGCTCATTTTTTCTGAAGACAAAGTAGCTGTGACTCCGATGCAATCTGGATATCGGCTGGGTTCCACGATCGAGTTTGCAGGCTACGATACAACACTCAACCCGACGCGACTCGAGATGCTCAAAGAGTCCGCTAGACACTACCTCCGCGAACCGTACTCCGAGCCTGTGGAAGAAGAGTGGTACGGTTGGCGACCGATGACCTATGACGGCGTTCCCTTTATCGACCGCAGTCCACGCTTCTCCAACGTCTTAATCGCCACCGGCCACAACATGCTCGGCCTCAGCATGGCCACTGCAACGGGCAAGCTGATCGCGGAATGGCTCAGCGACGAAACGCCTCACATTGATCCGAAGCCATATCGAATTCAGCGGATTTGAGTTCGGTGTTCCGCACACTCCAGACGGTACTGTCAACTTGGGCTCGCTGAAGTTGTTACAGGTCGTTCAGTCAGAACTTCGGCGTGACGTTCCGTCTTCATTACCAATGAACTACGTCCGTTAGATCAGGTGCTGCGGCGATGAAACAAAGCAATGAAGCTGGCACCCGCAAACGTGACAGTTGCCCCGCATAACCTCACCACTCCACCAACTCCTTCTCCGTAAGCTCCTGGAAGCACCTCGGACACTTCGCAGCCGCTGACAGGAGGCCACGCCCAATTCTTTGAAGTTTTCAGGAATTACAGATGTCAACTTCCGACAAGATGATTTATCAGACTAACGACAATAAGCCTCAGGCTTTCTAACGCAAGCTGTTTAGAGGCTCCCTGGGAGTTGTGCAATCTACCGATTAATGAGCGCTGATTTGAGGTCTATTTAGAAGCTGACGGTCGCTGTAAGCCTTTTGAAAGGATCTTGTGACGAGTACAACGTAAGCAGAAATGATGTCTCAATTCGGCCGCGTTGAATCTGACCAAATTGTGGGAGGCATTCCGGGTAACGGCTTGGGGTCTTGCGCTTCTTGTTGTTTAGGTTCCAATGGCAGATAGATGGTTTCACCAGTTGTCTTCGGTCTCCCTTTCCCTTCTTCCAAGGTCTTCGGTCTCCCTTTCCCTTCTAGCTTCTCCTCCAATGCCCTCCAACACTGCAGGCAAATATCATGTTCTCGATTCTCGATCTCTTTTTGCACGCATTCCCGGATTTCTCCGCAGAGATCACACTTGTAGACAATCATACTCACCTTCGCCTGAAGCGCCTATGACCGCTGATGAAGTTCCTTGGGCTTCGGAACCTCCGACCAGGCGTGACGAATCCTGGTCCACGTGTAACCACCCCTCCACGAACAATTACCGTGGGAAAGGTATGGGCAACCACGTGCAGGTGTGAAAACCCAAACGTGTGAAGCTGCCTATGGATGAAAGGGTCCGAGAATGGCGTCACCAGGCCGGTGTTCAGAAACACTCTCGGAGTTGTCACGATTACCGGCACTTGAGTTGAAAAGCCGGAACCTGAAGGAACGTGGCCGAAAGGACGCAGGGGGTTTGTCATGGGAGCGACAGGATTCGACATCGGAGCAATGCCGGTGATGAAACCCGCCCGTTGCGCTTGAGCTGCGGAGTCAGTGAAGAAGAGGAAAAGGGTAATTACGGCGAAAACTATTACGACTTTTCGCATAATCCACCTCCACCTGAAACTGTGCGCCTGACCGTCACGTATTTCAATAAAAATGGCGCTATGGCTGGTCCACTCGGCACAAATTCTTCTTGGAGGCTAGCATCGAGTTGGTTGGGATTCTTACGCTTCTTTTAATTCAAACAGGTCTGTCATTGCTGGCCTGCAATTAATGTGAAATTTGTTCGAGGCGGTTGAGGATGCTGGCCTTCTGTTCGTCGGTCAGATTGAGGTTGTATTTTTTGTCACACAGGATGCAGCGGAAAGGGACATTTCCGACATCTACGAACCATCGCCATTGAAGATCCGTGTACTGAGGGCTCGGCCTGCCATTGCAGTCGTCTTTCGGGCAATCACCGATCGACAGCGGTATTCTCGTTTCATCCATCTTCAGGCTACCCCATTCTCTTGAGCCTGATGGATAGAACAGAGGCTGCCCTGTAGTTCGACCCATCGTTTCGGATCGTCTACGTTGGATCCGCCAGGCACGGCAGCTTGGCATCGCCGCCCTCGTTTAGTGGTGCCGGCACAACGAACCGAAAAATTAGATTCCCAGGCCTGAAAGTCGTTCTTTGAGGCGCCGTAATGTTTCGCCAGGACCGCATCAGGATCGCGGTCATAAGCGACCACCTGGGACCATGAAAGGGTAATGTACTCGCATCCGGCCGGGTGCGGATGCCAGCAGTCGAAACCGACGTTGAGTTCCGCAAGCTGCTTCAGTGATTGTGCGAGATCCGACATGCCTTCGATTATATAGAACGTAAAGCACCGGGAAATCCGTTCGTGCTATCTATATAGGTAAGTCGCTTCTTAAGGGATCCCGACCGAAACGTGATGGCGCGAGTTTCCGCCTGATTAAGCTCAGGGATGGTGAAACACTGCGGGAGAAGAGGGTCACCGGCACAGCGAAGGCTCAGCGCGAACTAGCGGCCTTGCGATCGATGCTGGCGAAGGACGAGATTGAAGAAGACGTCGAATGGATCATCGAGCCATGCTCGGCCGTGGGGAGACGCCGGCTCATCTCTGGTTTCGACCGGCAATAGCGACTGGGCGCATTCAAACGATGAAATCTACGGGAAATGAGTCCAAGGGAAGGCAGAAAAAAGCGACTGGGTCAACCGGAGCAGCAATTCACATCCCCAATGGTTGGTTGCAAAAAGCCCACAGCCGGTTAATGGCCAATCCTCAGATCTGAGATTCTTTCTTCAATGTCTCGACGGCCTAGGTTCCGTATGGAGACATCGTGCCGATAACCGACTCCGTTGCGACCAGATCGACCCAATCGGTATTGTCAACTTACGGTGCGAAGGTCAAACTTGTGCCGAATGAGTGCAGTTCGATCAGGCTGCCGTGATCGCTTCCCAAGTCGCAAAAGAACGTGACCGCAGCATCCTGTGGTGAACCGCTTTTAGTCTGTGCCTGGACAACCGGAAAAGATTCAGAACGACGCCATGCACCGAAAGGAAGAGTTGAGCTTGTCGTGGCGACTTGAACCGTCGCATCTGTCGTTCGCGTTGTCGGGTCGGTTGGTGTGAGACTTCGGCTCGATTGTTCGCGTACTGTTCGGTGTCATGATTCACCGAAGGCATGATCGTCCGGAGTGCCGCACTGTAACTCTTCAACTTGTCTGTGACCAGGCGGAACGGAACCTTTCCTTGCCCCTTCAAGAGCTTGCGAAAGAACCGCTCCGCTGCATGACGGTTGCGTCGCGACTGGACGAGGATGTCGATCACGTCGCCGTCTTGATCCACGGCACGCCACAAATACTGCCGCTGACCATTGATGGTCACGAACACTTCGTCCAGAAACCATGTATCTCCGAGGCGACCTTGTCGTCGTCTGAGACGCCTGACATATTCGAGACCGAACCGAGCGCACCACCGGCGGATCGTTTCGTAGGACACTACGATTCCTCGTTCGGCAAGAAGATCCTCAACATTCCGGAGGCTGAGGCCGAATTTGTAGTAGAGCCAGACGGCATGACTGATGATTTCGCGTGGGTAACGGTGCCCGTAATAGAGGGATCGCGTGGATTTCATCACGCAAGTCTGCCAGTAACGGGCTCAAGTTGACAGTCAGTACGGTCTACGAATGGGCGAGGTTTGGTAGGCACAGGAAAGAAGAAACCGTGCATCCGGTTCGACCCCGTAGAGATCAAATGCTGGTTGGATGAGAGGAAGGTCCACGGGCGAATAAGTAGAGTGCCCACCTTATCAGATTGATCGATAACGCTTATTAGTATATAACTTCTATTAGGATATATCGCATGACTCAGAGCAGAACAATCGGCAAGAGTTCAGCCAGACGAATCAAGGGCATCAGGAAACAGTTAGGCATGAGTCAGGCACAGTTGGCCAACGCTCTCAGCGTGAACAAGAACACAGTTTCACGATGGGAGCGTGGGGATCTGGTGCCACCAAAGCTGGCTGAACTCGCGGCCAAGTATCTGCTCGTCACTGCGATCAACAAGGAGCAAGCAAAACATGGGCAAACCAAAGGGAAGAAAAGTTGACAGTCCAGCGTTCGGGCTCCTCGATTCGATTTGCCGACCGTAATGGGCGAATCTGCCGGGAGAGCACAGGCACAACACAGAAGAAGCTCGCCCAAGCAATCCTCGACAAGACGGACCAGTTGCGGCCACTTGGATGTTAAGAAGGTTTCTAAAATGTTTTATGAACCTGCACCCAGTATTGGGGCACCTACGGGAACATCTCCGCATGAAGGGCCTCTCCATGATCGAAGTTTCATCGGCAATGCCCTGAAAGACATCATGCGATTTCTGAATACCCGGATCGAGCGAGACGAACTGAGCCCGGCGACGAGAAACCGTCATCTCGTCATGCTACGAGCCTTGTTCAATCGAGCAATCAAGTGGGGGCTGTTGGGAACCAATCCAACGGCGGGAATTGGACGATTGAGAGAAACGGGAGCACGTACACGGTTTCTCGATCAGGACGAGATCAAGGTGTTGTTGGAAGCCGCAAACGATCGATTCCATCCCATCCTGATAACAGCCCTGCACACGGGCATGAGACGTGGAGAAATTCTCCGACTTCAGTGGCCCGACGTAGACCTCAAAAATCGGACGATTACGATTCAGGAATCGAAGAGCGGAAAGAAACGCATGATCCCAATCGACGGCACACTGTGCACAACACTACTGGCGCTCCCTTCCCGCTTTCAGAAGGGCTACGTCTTCCCTTCCCCGCGCAAGGAAAACGCTCCGTACACCGATATCAACCATACGTTTCGACGGATCGCCGACAAGGCCAATATTGAAAATGTGCGCTTCCACGACCTGCGCCATACGTTTGCCAGTCATCTGGTCATGAATGGTGTGGACATTAGAACCGTTCAGGAATTGCTGGGTCATGCCAACGTAACAATGACGATGCGCTACTCTCACCTCTCGCCTGTCCATCGGACACGGGCCGTACAAATCCTCGATACAGCCCTCCGAACTGACACAAAAACTGACACAGTGGAAAATCAGACGCAGGCGGGTTCCGCTAACTCATTGAAATAACAATGGGACCGACCGGACTTGAACCGATGACTTCCTGCGTGTGAAGCAGGCGCTCTTCCAACTGAGCTACGATCCCGCAATCGACGTAACAGCGCCTATTTTATCAGTTTGACGCTTCGTTGGGCCGTGTGGAGCTGTGTGTTTTTCGTCTGCTTTCCTGGCACCGTAGCCATCCTGAACAACTCCTGCCCGGTCTTGCCTGTAGCTGTTCCCGGACTTCCAGTGTTTTGAAGGCAGGCTTAGGACCGGCACTGAAGCGGCTGGCTAAACGCCGACACAGAATTCATTCGGCGGTCTTTATCGTTTTCTTCTTCTTTTTCGGAGGTTCTGGTGGGGGTGCCAGCGCCTCCGCCCGTAGTTCCCGAAGCAGAACTCTCTTGCGAAGTTTTTCTTTCCGTTGGCGATTGTGGCGCGATTTATCACCGTTCAACTGCGACATTGCTTGGCCTCACGTGGTTGCGTCAAATTATAGATTGCAGCGACTTCTAAAAGTATCCCGGTTTTCGAGAGTGGCGGTTTCAGGAGACTCGAAGCTGCGCCAATCTCGTGAAAGAACTCCTCTATTGTACGCAATTTTACGATTTCGGATCACGAACGGCATACGCGTGGCAAAGGACGGGTTGGACTGGCAACGAGGATGACGGGCCTTGTGGTGCGTGCTTTGTGGCTTGCGATTCGAACGCAGCGTGGTAGTAATTGAGCGCGCCTGGCCACCGTCCGGCTAGACTGTTCCTGTCACCCGGCATGTCGACGACACAGCATGAAAGATCAATATGAGCGCTGAGCTCTACGTCAAGCAGGATCCCCACCCGGCGCCACTCGTTTTCCAGATGCCGGAAGGAGCGATTGATGCCCACATGCACGTGATCGGGCCGTTCGACCGGTTTCCCCTGTCGCCGAAGTCGAAGTATCAGCCGTTTGCTGCACCCTGGGCGGAACAAAAAGAAATTCTCATCCAACAGATGGGTTTCTGGGGTTTCGTCGTGGTGGGGGCGACCTGCCACGGCACCGACAACGGTGTTGTTGTCGACGCACTGGAACACATGGCCGGGAGGGCGGCGGGCGTGGTTGCCGTTACGGAAGATGTGTCGCCAGAGGAACTCAGGCGCATGCACGAAGCCGGGGTACGCGGCGTGCGCTTCGCTTTTCTGCCGCACATCACGAGCGAAGCGCCCGGGCCGGACGTGATCCGCCGCATCGCGGAAAGGATCGCACCGCTGGGTTGGCACACCGATCTCTATTTTCTTCCGGACACCTTTGACGTCATGGAACCCTTGATTCGGTCGCTGCCCACACCCGTCATTATTGATCACATGGGACGACCCGATGTGAATGTGCCGGTCGAAGAAAATGATTATTTCAAACGCCTGCTCGACCTGGGTGGGAGCCGGGACGGGATTTTCTGGAAACTGACTTCTCCGGACCGGCACACGCGGTCCGCGCGCCCCGAAGACTGGACCCCCGCCCTGGGGTTCGCACACGAGTTGCTGAAGCACTTTCCGGGAAACGTCATCAGCGGTACCGACCGGCCGCGCCCGAATATGAACACGGTGATCCTTACCCCCAGAGGGGACCCGCCGAACAAGATGCCCAATGATGGCGACATTGCCAACCACTGGATCTGGCCCGTGGCGCACAATGATCCCGGCATATTGGAGAGAATCATGGTGGTCAATCCGCGCAAGCTTTACGATTTCAGGGAGCCCTGATGCCGCATTTGAGACTGGAAGTACCGGAAGAATGGATGGGGGACGATTTCATCGAGGCCACAGGCTTCGATGCGAGAAAACTACTGGATCACCTTGTTGAAGTCGTGGTCGGTCTCCGTATGGAGAAAAACCCCGCCGAAGAACCTCCGCAGGAAGGGCTTGCTGTGCCGGACGAAGCCAATGCAGGGGAATCGGTTCCAATGATCAACAAGCGCAATCTCAAGCACGCTCTGATCCCTGTGCATCACTCAGGCGTCGGAGGAGACCGCTCCAGGGGGTTCCTTCACCTCACCCTTGCGGCCGGCAATGACCAACCCGGTCGCACGGCTCCGGTTCGCAGACGCGCAGCCCGAACCCTCGGCGATGCGATCGACAGCTTTGTGGGCGATCTGCCGGCATTGGAGTCGGCAACAGTTCACGTTGTGGACATCGACCGCGAACGGGGCTATTCCACGACTGCCGAACGGAAGAAGAAGCGCGAGGAGTCGCCATCAGTTGCCGGATCAGCGCGCGGATGACTTCTGATTCACAAAAAGCCTTCCGACAGGGAGGCCCTGCCGGAAGGCTTTCTATTGTATTGTTCCAGGGCGGCTGACTTACGCCGCTACCTGGGTAGCTGCTTCGGATTCAATCATCCGACGTGCAAAACGGATAAAGACCAAGGCCGTCACCGGCATGATCGCTGCGTAGATCAAGGCCGCGACTGCGAGATCCGGATTCTGGAGGATGTTAAACGTGATCGCAAATGCCAGAGCCAGGTTCTGGACACCCACCTCGTAAGTGATCGTCACGATCTGGGGAGCGGGCAGCTTAAACAACTTGCCCAGTCCAAAACCTAATCCCATCGTCAGCAAGTTCATCGTGAGGACCATCACCCCCAAGGTCGTGAACTCGGCCACGATGGTTTCCCAACTTGTAATCACACCGAAAGCCAACACGACGTAGAGGAGATAAAGGACCATTTTCCGGATGGGTTCCTCGGCTTGCTTTGCGCGCTCCGACCACTTGTGTCGAATGAGCATACCTGCAGCAATTGGGAACAGCGTCAGTGTCGCCAAATTCAAGAGCATGCCCAACACCGGTAATTCGATTTCTGCCGCGGTCATAAATGTCCGAAGCGCCAGCGCAATCATGAACGGAATCGTGAACACGGTAATGACGCTTGTAACCGCAGCCAGTGTGACGCACAGCGGGACGTCCCCTCGCGCCGCAAAGGTGTAGGCATTGGACGTCACCCCACTGGGGCATACCGCCAGAATGACCAGGCCAACTGCGACCATCGGCGCCGGGTCAAAGAGCCACGCCAGGGCGAAGGCCGTGACCGGCAGTCCGATCAATTGAGCCACGAGTCCAATCCCCGCGGCCTTCGGAAATATAATCACCCGTTTGAAGTCGGCTAAAGTTAACGATAGGCCTAATCCCAGCATGACGAGACGGAGCACCCAGGGCACCGCCGTAGCGTTGATGAACTGAACCTGATCGGCCAGAAATTCCATAGTCTTAATTAACTCCCCGAAAAGAAGCGGACGTGCTCACAGACTGTAATTTGCGCTCGTTTCCCCACGGACACAGCCAGCGCCAAAAATCGAATCACTCAGTTCCGGGCCGTAGACCGGAGTTGCAGCAATTTAAAACCACGTGAAGTCTATTAAATTGGAGGAGTTAAGGTCAATCAAAGCCTTAAAAACGGAACCAAGTTCATCAAAGGGCGTCGACCGTGGCAGAATGGATTCCTCAAGTTATGTCCCTCGAAAGCCCATTCAAAAAAGGACCGGAGGCGCTGACATGGAACCGGGATTCCGTTCTGCGGGACTATCGCGTCGGCATCCGAAGCCGCCACTGCAGTGTCCTGGGACGCAAGGAAGTGTTTTCAGGAAAAGCGAAGTTTGGAATCTTTGGTGACGGGAAGGAAGTTGCCCAGATGGCCATGGCTTACGCTTTCAAAAAGGGTGATTTCCGGGCGGGCTACTATCGGGACCAGACGTTCATGTTTGCCTTGAATCTCCTGACTCCCCAACAGTTCTTTGCCCAACTCTACGCCCATGCGGATCTCGCGGCGGAGCCCGCTTTCGGCGGCCGATCGATGGCTGGTCACTTTGCCACCCGGCTATTGAATGACAAGGGAAAGTTCGAACCTCAGGTGGATCGTTATAACTCGTCCGCCGATCTCTCTCCCACAGGCGCCCAGATGCCCCGGCTTGTGGGACTCGCCTATGCATCCAAACTTTATAGGGAAGTGGACAGCCTGAAGGAATTAGGAGCATCTTTCTCCAACAACGGTGACGAAGTCGCTTTCGGAACCATCGGAAACGCCAGCTGCGCCGAGGGCGTGTTCTGGGAAGCGGTCAATGCAGTGGGCGTTCTCCAGGTCCCGATGTTGCTGTCGATCTGGGATGACGGTTTCGGAATTTCCGTCCCCAACTCTTTTCAGATGACGAAAGGAGATATCGGCCGGATACTGGAAGGCTTTCGCCGTCGGCCGGGCGGACGGCCAGGGCTCGACATCTATGTGGCCAAAGGATGGGACTACCCTGAACTTTGTGCCACCTATCTGGAAGCGTCCGCACGTATCCGGGAAGACCATGCACCCGAAATTATTCATGTCACTGAGCTGACGCAACCGCTGGGCCATTCCACCTCGGGAAACCATGAGCGCTACAAGTCGCAGCAACGGCTTGAGTGGGAGAAGGAACACGACTGCCTGCCCAAGATGCGTGAATGGATTCTGCAAAAGGGCTTCGCTGATTCAGAGGAGTTGGACGCACTCGAAGAAGTGGAGAACCAGAACGTCCTGGCCGCACGCGACAAGGCGTGGTTGGAATACCGAACCCCAATCGAAAATGAGCGACAGTTGGTCCTGTCGATGACGCAGACACTCGAAACAACATCCGGGAAAAAGGAAAAGATAGCCGGTCTGAGGCGATCGCTCGAGAGCAAGACCATTCCCCTGCGGAGGGACATTATGGCGTCCGTCATGGAAACTCTTCTCACCGTGAAAGACGAAGATTTAGACACCGTGGCATTGCGGAAATGGAAGCGGGAGCAGGACAGTGTGAACCAGCGGCGTTACAGTTCAGATCTTTATAGCGAAACGTCTGAATCCGCGCTAACGGTCCCGATAGTACCGGCCCGGTATTCAGGCGATCCGGCTGTTGTCAAAGGCTTCGAAATTATGCAGGCCTCTATGGACGCCGCTTTTTCACGATATCCAAACCTGATCGCACTCGGAGAAGATGTAGGCCTCCTCGGAGGCGTCAACCAGGGTTGGGCGCACCTCCAGGAAAAATACGGTACGGAAAGAATTACAGACACCGGAATCCGCGAGGCCACTATTGTCGGACAGGCGATTGGAATGGCCTTGAGGGGCCTTCGCCCCATCGCGGAAATTCAATATCTGGACTACATCCTGTACGCGCTCCAGATTATCTCCGACGATCTGGCGTCGCTACGATGGCGCACGCGAGGCGGGCAGAAAGCGCCAGTCATCATCAAGACACGAGGCCATCGGCTCGAGGGTATTTGGCATTCGGGCTCGCCCATGGCGGGGATCATCAACCTCGTTCGGGGCATCTACGTTTGTGTCCCCAGAAACTCTGTCCAGGCTGCAGGGTTTTACAACACGATTCTCCGTTCCGATGACGCGGCCCTGGTTGTCGAAGTTCTGAACGGCTATCGCAGAAAAGAAGCGATGCCGGAAAATATCAGCGACTTCACACTCCCGCTGGGTGTGCCCGAGATTTTGCGGGAAGGCGGGGACGTTACCGTAGTCACCTATGGCGCATGTTGTCCGATCGCCGAAGCGGCGGCGACTCTACTCGCAACTGTCGGTATCGAGGTCGAGATCATCGACGTGCGCACGTTGCTCCCGTTCGACCTCGATGGAGTCATCGTCAATTCACTGAAGAAAACCAATCGAATTCTTTTCCTGGACGAGGACTGTCCGGGAGGCGCAACTGCATACATGATGCAGGAAGTGCTTGAGCGCCAAGCGGGCTATGAGTGCCTCGACAGCCCGCCCAGAACACTGACCGCCCAGGCCCATCGTCCCGCCTATGGTTCCGATGGAGACTATTTTTCCAAACCCAATCGAGAACAGATCGTCGAGGCGGTCTACGAGCTGATGCGCAGCCACGATCCTGTAAAATTTCCCCCGTTCGTCTGACTGTCTTTTTTTAGATTGGTGTAGTATCCGGACGCGTGGGCCTCTATTCAGTCGAGTCAAAGGATTAGCAGGTCACAAAAAAACACCGAGTCAGGTATCAAGGCAGGAAATCCGAGTGAGCCAATCAGAAGCCGCTATCCCAACACAAATGCACTGGTACTCGACCATTACGCGATACCAATGGAAAATCTTGCTTGCAGCAAAGCTCGGTTGGATGTTGGACGCGATGGATTTCATGCTGTACGCGATAGCGGTCAGCGAACTCGCAGCCTACTTCGGGTTCAGCGACGCCACTGCGGGCATCCTGGGGACCGTCGCTCTCGCGACCTCCGCCCTCGGAGGCATCACTTTCGGTTTCGTCGCAGACCGCGTGGGCCGGACGCGCGCACTGATGTTCACGATCCTCATCTTCTCGCTGGCGTCACTCGGGACCGCGACTTCCCAATCTTTACTCCAGCTGTTGCTGTGGCGCGCCTTGCTCGGAATCGGCATGGGTGGCGAATGGGCTACAGGCGCGGTGCTCATCAGCGAGACGTGGCCACCAGCCCATCGCAATAAAGCAATCAGCATCATGCAGACGGGTTGGGCACTGGGGTACCTCCTGGCCGCGGTTCTCGGGGCCATCATACTGGGCTCGGCCTGGCTGGGTGCCGATTCGTGGCGGCTGTTGTTTGCCCTGGGAGCGGCTCCGGCCTTGCTGGTGCTGTGGGTGCGTCGCAGCGTTGAAGAGCCGGCTGTCTGGACCGAACAGCGTGCCACTCCCCGGAGCCAGCGCCCAAACCAGTTCGCCGTGATATTCGGTCGAGACCTCATTGGCCGGACGCTGTTGATTATCCTGCTCAGCTCCACAGTCCAGTTCGCTTACTGGGGCGTGTTCTTCTGGCTGCCGGCTTTTCTCGCCAGACCCATCGCAGACGGGGGCGCCGGTATGGGCATTGTCGGCTCACTCGGGTGGATCATTCCCGTGCAGGTCGGGGCGTACTTTGGATACCTCACCTTCGGATTTATCGCAGACAAGATCGGACGGCGGCGCACCTTCGTCATGTTCATGCTCGCGGCGGCGGTTCTGGTTCCGGTCTACGGACAGATGGCGCGCAGCCCGCTGATCCTCTTGCTGCTTAGCCCTCTTCTGGGCTACGTCGGCCACGGTTACCTTTCAATGTTCGGCAGCTTCATCTCCGAACTGTTCCCGACATCGGTGCGTGCGACCGGCCAGGGAACCAGTTTCAGCATCGGCCGTCTGATCGGCGGTCTGGCACCCTTCGTCATTGGTTATCTCGGGGCCTTGCCGGGAGTCGGTATCGGCCTGGCGCTCGGCATCACCTCGGGATTCTTTTTGTTGGCAGCTCTTTTGGTTTTCACGCTTCCCGACAGGAGCGGCCAGCCGCTCGAAGCTTAATTACGAAGACGGTGGCAGAAGAAGATCTGCCAGGTGTTTCCCAATACGGAATTTCGGGGACAACATTTGGTTGACAGTGCAAATGCACGGCTCGATGATGACGGTTATGAACAAACGGATCATGGCGGCAGGTCAATCATACCGATGACACGCGCTAAGCTTTCGAGAGCTGCAATTTTCCCGCTCCTGTGCCTCGCTCCATTGTTAGGTGAGGCGGCTGGTGCCGATCTGGACCTGCCGACGCCACCCGCGCATTACGCAAGTTTCGACGCTGACCTGGCCGGCATCCGTCTGCTGAACACATTGCTGCCGGAAATGGATGTCGAATCTCAGCGGATGGTTCAGCAGTTCCTGAGTCCCCGCCCAGCTGGGACTATGCCTGCCCTACCCCGTTCTGACGCCTTGACCTTGCTGCGTTCACTCAACCTCGAACCGTTCCGCAGCGAGGTTCTGGAATTGCTGATACACCATTCCAGTGTTCTCGACGTTGTCCCTGATGGCGCATCCGACTGGATTCCCGTCGTCCACGATTCACTCTTGTTTTTCCTGGATGGATTGGGCGAGGAACGGCTTTTCGAACGGATTCTGAACTTGACCTACATGCCCGCAGGTACGGGTCGGGGGGACCGCTTACTCAAGTTCACGGACAGAACAGCCTCCCTGCAGAAGATCGGCCAGATTCTGGCTCGCAACCCGAACCTGTCTCCCGACCTCCGCTTGTCTCTCCAGACGCTCGAGAACGGCATCGCCACTTCAGACGCCGATGAGATTACCGAATTCATTAAGGAGGACATCGGTCAGGAAGCTCTCGATACGTTTCAGGTCCGATTCGCTGAAGGTATCCTGGCTGAGGCCAGCGTCGGAGCGGTCATGCGTGCCACCCTCGTACAGACAGCAGAAGACGGAGAAGAAGATATCGTTTTCAAGGTCGTCAAGCCCTATGTCCTGGAGTCTCTGCCGCGTGAACTCGAAATACTCGATCAACTCTCCCTGTTCTTCGAGGAAAACAGCGGTGCCTACGGCCTCGGTGACATTCCGCTCTCCGACACCTTTCGGGATGTCAAGACGGCGCTTTCGAGTGAAATCCGCATTGTGGACGAGCAGCGCAACCTGGTCCTGGCTGAAACCTACTACGCCGATGACGACACGATTCGGGTACCTCACCTGTATTCGCTTTCGACACCGAACGTTACAGCGATGGAGTTTGTGGTTGGAGACAAAATCACGGATGCGCATCTGGGCCAGCCGGCCGCACGGCAGAAGATGGCCGAGCGTCTGAGCGACGTTCTCACCATCGATGTCATTTTTTCCCCGGCGGAAGAAGCCATATTCCACGGCGATCCTCACGCCGGCAATGTCTTCCATGTTTCTGAAGACGCATCGGATCCGTACCAGATCGCCCTGTTGGATTGGGGACTCTACGGCAGTTTTCCTCGCGCGCAGCGTGAACAACTCGTCCAACTGGTGCTCGGCGTCCATCTCGGAAACACCAAGCGCATAGAAAATAATGTGGGGGCGCTGATTGAGGAATGGCCACCGGCCTCGGCCGCAGAATACGACACGATCAGAGAAATCGTGGGCGAAGTGGTGCGGCAGAAGTCCACGATATTCCCCACCCTTCAGAACCTCATCGTTCGTCTGGCCACGGCCGGATTTCAAACCCGCTTCAACATCGCGCTCTTCATCAAGTCACAAATAACCATTGCGGGAATGCTGCTGGAACTGGATCCCGAATTTGATCAGGATGACTATATGCTTGATCGGGCAACCGGTTTGGTCTGGAAGGAATTTCCCAGGCACTTGCTCAACGTCGTTTGGTTTCCCGCATGGAATTCGCACAATTACCGAAGCATGCTTTCCAACGAGGACATCCGGGACATGTGGACCCGACAGGTCGGCAGATTCTTCAAGAGAGTCGGTGGCGGCCTGGCCCGGGTTGTGACTGCTCCCTTCTGAGCTCTTTCGTTTCCGGCGGGTGTCTTTTCAAGCGGTGCCTGGTGAATTGCTACCGCTTCATGGACATGAACAAGTTGTTCAGGGACTCGGCGAGCGTGGGATGAGCGAAGACGCCATCGCGGATCGCGGTATAGCTTACACCTCCCAACATCGCCATCTGCAGCAGGGACATCACTTCGCCGCCCTCGATTCCGAGAATGGCGCACCCTAGGATGCGGTCCGTGTCGGCATCGACAATCGCTTTCATAAATCCCCGCGTTTCGTCCATCTCGATGGCACGCGCGACATGGGTCATCGGCAGCTTTGCGACACGAATATTGCGTCCTTCCCTGCGGGCTTCGGTTTCGGTGAGACCGACCCTGCCAAGCTGAGGGTCAATGAATACAGCATAGGGCACCAGCCGGCCTTCGGTCGTGGCCGAACCACCTTTGAGCAAGTTCGTTTCGACGATGCGGTAGTCATCGTATGAAATGTGGGTAAATGCGGGTCCGCCTTTTACATCGCCCAGGGCGTAAACGCCTTGGGCGCTCGACTCGAGTCGTTCGTTGACCTTGACGAATCCTCGCCCATCGGTTTCGATACCTGCGGACGCCAGATTGAGGCGGTCACTGTTCGGCACACGGCCGGCCGCAGCGAGGAGGTGGGAACCGGATTTGATGCGATCACCTTCCCTGGTCCGCACGGCCAAGTCAATCTGTCCATCAGCACGTCGCGACACGGCAATTGCCTCGGTGTCGAGCAGGACCTCTATCCCCTCTCCGCGAAGTATCGTTGCGATTTCCCCGGAAACGTCCGGATCTTCGCGATTCAGCAGCTGCGTGCCACGTTGAATAATGGTGACCTCGCTGCCGAAGCGGCGAAACATCTGTCCAAATTCCAATCCGATATAACCGCCTCCGAGCACGAGGAGATGCTCGGGAACCGCGTCGAGTTCCATGATCGAAGCGTTGTCCAATATCGTCACGTCCGGAGTGTCGATGTTGGGGGGAATCGCAGGACGAGTGCCGGTGTTGATAAAAATCTTAGCGGCGTTCAATATCCGTGTCTGACCCTCCAGAGTCGTCACTTCAACAGCATGGGGACCCTGGAAGCGCGCCTCTCCGCGTAGCAGTTCCAATCCTCGGGTGCGATCCAGACCCTTCTCACTACCCACTCGAAAACTTGTCACGACATCCTGCTTCCGCTGGCGCACCCGAGCGAGGTCAACCGTTACGGGACCGGAAATGATGCCGTAGTCCGGGCCACGACGGGCGAGGTGTGCGATTCGGGCGCTCGCGACCATCGTCTTCGTAGGCGTACAGCCAACGTTGATGCACGAACCACCAACCGCATCCCGTTCGACTACGGCGGTCTTCCATCCGGCCTTCGCCAGACTGACGGCCAATGGCTTCCCGGCCTGGCCCGTACCGATGATCACCGCATCGTGTGTATCGTTGTTGGACATCTTGCCTCACGCCGGCCAGCGGCCAGCCTCTAAAATGATGGTGTCTTTTGACTGCTCTGTGTTCTGCCGGTGATCTGCCATCTCGGTGAGCTGAGCTTTCGAATCGCTACCAGTATTTTTCGACGTGGATCTGGCCCGGCTCCTTCTTTTTATGTTCCCGGAATCCGTCCCTTTCCAAAATCTTCACCACGTCCTCGATCATGGCGGGATTGCCACAGACATAGACGTCCGTGTCTTGGGGAGACGGATTGAAGCCCCAGGCGTCTGTTAGCTGGGTGCTTCCCCAGAGGTCCTGAACATAGCCGGCCGTACCACTCCAGGGAGCGACTTCTACCTTGGGACGGCTGATGATGGGCATGTAGGTAAAGTTGGGGCAAATCCTGTCCAAGGTCATCAGCTCACTTCTGTAACCCAGATCGTAGGAATGACGCACACCGTGTAGGACAGCGAACTTTCTCTCGCCCCCGCAGGTGAACTCGGTTCGAAGCATACTGAGGTATGGAGCGAGTCCGGTGCCCGTAGAGATGAGTACAAGGTGCTTGTCGGCGGGCGTGTCCTGGAGCGTGAACGCACCGGTGACCTTCGGCGACAACCACAGTCGATCTCCGATCGACAGCGCGAACAATCGAGGAGTGAGGGCGCCGTCAGGAACCAGAACGACGTAGAACTCCATGTATTCTTTCCCAAGCGGCGACGAAGCGACCGAGAACGCACGTTTGATCAGCTTGTCCTTATTGGCAATTTTCTCCTCAGGTTCACTCGCCTCAAAACGTGGAGCGCTGCCGGGAAGTCCCAAGACCGCGAACTGTCCCGGCGTAAAATCAGACAATTCCCAGCCCTCGGGTACGATGCGCATAATTGCTAGCCCCGGAGCAACCTCAATATTTTGTATCAGGATGGCATTCAGGTCGTTACTCATACTGTATCCCTTCTCTAACTGTCGCCACGTGAACTCTCAGTGCAGTCATACCCATCAAGGTCATCCTATCGCAGCCGTTGGATAAGTGGGGCACAAAGACCTCAAGCCCGGTATTCACAATCGCGAAAATTACAAAGGCGGCCTCAATTATGGCCCTTGGGCGCAAATAGGTTTTCAGATCCCTCCGGAAAGCGGATCTTTTTGTGTCACCGCAAAAGCTTCGAGGATAAGAAGAACTTCATAAGAATCAAGAAACGGAACGGATCGGGACAGAGCTGGGAACCGGATCACCCGTGGAACGCGACAGCGATGCTCATCTGAATGAACGACTGAGCGAAACCTTTTATCGAGAAGTTCTAAGCGATAACGCTAGATCTCCATCGGCAGCTTCGAAAAACCCCGGAAGTTGGGCGTTGTCACCCGTCTGGCGTGGGCGGTGTCCACCTCCCAGCGCCGACTGGCCTTGATCAGCTCTCCAAAAAGCAACTGGGCCATCATTCGGCCCAGCGGCGCGCCCACGCAGAAATGGACGCCCATCCCCATCGCCAGATGCCGTTGCTTCGGGCGGTGAATGTCGAGTACATCGGGATCCTTGAAGTTACGCTCATCACGATTCGCAGCTCCGATGTGAAGCAAGACCTGTGCGTTTTCGGCAATGGTCTTACCGTGCAGCCGGACATCGTGCGTGGGGCTGCGAACAAAACCCTGGGCCGGGGCGTCCCAGCGCATCGCCTCTTCCACAAACTGCGGTATCAATTCGGGGTCCCTCCGGAGCTGGGCCCAGACCCCGGGATGGACGGCCAAGGCGTGGCTTAGGTTCGTGAACAGGTTGTTCACCGATTCGAATCCCGCTGTCAGAAACGTCATCGTCGTCATGACGACTTGCTCCAGAGCCAGTTTGCTCCCGTTCTCTTCGGCCATGAGCATCGCGCTGAGAAGATCGTCTGCCGGCGCCGGGCTGCGCTTCTCGGCGAGCGCATGGACATACTCGCGAAGATTTCGCATCGCAACCATCTGTTTGGTTTCGATTCCTTCGGGTGCTCTTTCCGAAAGAAAAAAGTCGTCCAGCCATCGGCGTAAGCGGATGAAGTCCGTTTCCGGAACGCCGAACATCCCGCCCAGCACGGCCGCATTGAAAGGCGCTGAGATGTCGGCAACGAATTCGAACGACGCTTTCTCACGGGCGTCGGCCACCAAGCGCGCGACCAGGGCGGCGATTCTCGGACGCATCTCTTCGACCGTGCGCGTCGTGAAGGCCTGATCCACAAGACCGCGGGCAGTTTCGTGCGCGGGAGGATCAGTCGTCCCCAAGGTAAGGCCAATACGTTCGGGCCTGTCGTGCAACAGGTTGCCCCGACGGGCGGAAGACCATGTCTTCCAATTCCTGAACGCGGCTGCGACGTCATCAAACCGGGTGATCACCCAAATGTCTTCTGTTGTGGAGTAGTGCGCCGGATCCTCGTCCCGCAACCATTTATAACTGGGATAGGGATCGTCGGCTGCGACGAGAAGCGCTGTGTAATCAAAGGGCCCGGTCACCACCGTTCTGCCACCTCAGTGGAGAGCTTTTCGATTTCCTAACTCCGAGAATAGTCCGGAGCGTTGCCCTCGATCCACTTGATGTTGCAACCCGCACTCGGCCTCTGGTCCTCCGGCACCGGACGTCCTTCGAGAACTGCGTCCGCTGCGGCCCGTAGATCAGCGCCGCTGACTGGGATCTCGTTGCCCGGCCGGCTTCCATCGAATCGGCCTCTGTAGACGAGCCTCCGATTGCGGTCGAAGAGGAAAAAGTCCGGCGTGCATGCGGCTTGATAGGCCTTGGCCACCGTCTGAGTTTCGTCGAAAAGATAGGGAAATACGTAGCCCGCGTCCTGTGCTTCTTCTTGCATATGGGGCAAATCGTCTTCGGGAAAAGCAACCGTATCGTTAGAGCTGATCCCTACGATGGCAAGGTCGGTGTCCTCGTAATCGCGGGCGAACTGTGCAAGGCCAGCACGGATGTGTTTGACGAACGGACAATGATTACAGATGAACATGACAAGAAGTCCCGTCCGATCCGAGAAGTCAGCGGAAGAGACCCGTTCACCATCAATGGAGGGCAGACTGAACGGCGGCACTTCCCGACCCAGGGGAAGCATCGTGGACGGTGTTAAACCCATATCGCGTGACCTCTCACCGGTTGTGCTCTCCTGTACTGGTTGTGTCTGATCAGAGTGTGCGTCGTGTGCGGAAGATCGGGGTTTATGGTAATCCGCTGCGAACGACCTCTCGGATCGTAGCCACACGCAGCGGATAGGTTCCGATGACTTTGACGGCGCGTCTTCCACCCTTAAGCTGGGAAATCGCCTCTCCGACTCTGTCGCTCTCCATCGTACCGATAAAATCTACATGATATATCGACTCGGAATCGGTCCCGCGAACAGGACGGGAAAGCACGTTGGTCAGCGGAATTCCGCACTCGATGAACGGCCGGAGTACTCCCCAGTCTCGCCGCTCCGAATGCGGCACCTGGAAACAAATACTGGTCTTCCGTGAATCGCTCGCGGGTCTCTCGACCCCCGGATTGTCTGGAGCGCACATGAGCAGGAAGCGTGTGTAGTTTTCGGGATGGTCCTGAATTCCTGAGCGCAAAACCTCTCCACCGTATACTTCTGCACTACGTGCGCTCCCGATTGCGCCCGTATGAGGGGTCTTCTCACGGACGACCAGTTCGACCGCCCCCGCCGTGTCGAAAGCAGCTACGGGTTCCATTTTCAGCTGAGTTTTCAAAGACTGCTCGCATTGGGCCAATGCGATCGGATGGGAGAGGACCCGTCGAACGTCTTCGATCGGCATCCCTTTCGGAACAATCAGGCAATGCGAAATCGTCTGCACCGTCTCGTCGATGATGATCAGATCGTTCTGGGCAAGCAGATCGTATGTTTCGTCGATCGGGCCAACGAGTGTGTTCTCAACCGGAATGACCGCGTAAGGGGCCTGGCCCCGAGCGACACTGTCGAACACGTCCTGAAGCGTCTTTAAACCGAGGAGCCGGGAATCCCTGGATACAAAATCGAAAGTGGCATCCTCGCTGAACGCACCGGGTTGCCCCTGGTATGCGACGTCGTATTCGGCTGTTCCCATCGATTTAGCCAACGGCATATGGACTCGCCTACCTTTCCTCTCCTGTGTTTCCCCGCTCCATATTATCTGGCAAAAGGGGGTCAGAGCCCTATTTACCCAATTAATAACCGGAATAAATGTAGATCATAATTGGGGATATAGGGCTCTGACCCTATTAAACCAGGTGGCGGAGCAGGTCGGGGTTGTCGTTCAGATACTCTCCGAAGAAGCCACGGTCTTTCATTCGTCGGATCAAGGGTTCCAGGTCTTCCTTGTTTCTCAACTCGACGCCGACTACCGCCGGGCCTCTCTCCCGATCCGTCTTCTTCGAGTAGGCGAAGTGCGTGATGTCGTCGCCCGGCCCCAGGACATCAACAACGAACTGACGCAGCGCTCCGGAACGCTGCGGAAAACGCACGATGAAATAGTGCTTCACGCCCTCGTATATCAGCGCACGCTCCCGAATCTCTTCGATTCTCCGAAAGTCGTTATTGCCGCCACTGATGAGACAGGCCACGGTCTTTCCTTTTATGCGATCCCTAAAATCTTCAAGTGCGGCAACAGCCAAAGCTCCGGCGGGCTCGACGATGATTCCGTTTTCGTTATATAGCCTCAGTATAGTGGCGCATAACCGCCCTTCAGGAACGGTTACAACGTCGTCGAGAACCTCTCTGCAGATCTGGAAGCTCAACTCCCCCACCCGCTGAACGGCCGCTCCATCGGTGAAAACGTCGATCGTTTTGAGCCGGACCGGATGACCCGCGCGAAACGCCTCGACCATTGAGGGCGCGCCTTCGGGCTGAACGCCGATGATCTGAGTATTTGGAGACTTCGCTTTAACCCAACTTCCTACGCCGGCGGCCAATCCACCGCCGCCCACGGGTAAAAACATGATGTCGATCGCGTCACCGGCGGCTTCAAGCATCTCGATCCCCACCGTTCCCTGGCCTTCGATGACGACAGGATCGTCAAAGGGGTGCACGTAGATGGAACCGTCGGCCTCCGTCCGGCGAACAGCTTCCCGTTCAGCATCGTCAAAGACGTCACCAACCATCTCGATGTCGACTCCCGGTCCGCCAAGCGCACGCACACGTTCAGTCTTCTGACTGGGTGTAGTCAGCGGCATATATATTGTTGCGTGAATTCCCAGTTTCCTGGCGACGTAAGCGACGCCCTGGGCATGGTTACCCGCACTTGCGCATGAAACGCCTTTGAGAAGTTCCTCGTCCGAACAACTGCGGATCTTGTTGTAGGCGCCTCTAATTTTGTAGGAACGGACCAGCTGCAGATCTTCTCGCTTGAGCAGGATGTTGGCTTCGTAATCTTCGGAGAGGTTCCGGTCGCGTTCCATGGGAGTACGGACAACGACGTTTTTCACGCGCTTCGCAGCCCTCCCAATGGCGTCCGGTTTCGGACGCCATGTCAGATCGGGAGGTTCTTGATGTTTCACTTGGTTGCGTGCGCTTCCTTCGCGGCGGCCGCTCCCGTAGTTTCCTTCACCGGACGGTCCGTCTTGGATTCGGCCCGCAACTGCCGGACCTGCTTCCCGGTACGCCAGATCTCTTCACTCCCCAACGCGTCCAACTCCGCTTCGAGCCGCTCCCGATAATCGTCCTTGCTGCACGTTTCGATGACAATTCGGGCTTCCTCGCCCGAGCGCACGCTCTCGTAAAGCTCCTCATACACCGGTGTCACGGCTTCACGAAACTTATGACGCCAGTCCAAGGCTCCGCGTTGGGCTGTCGTCGAACAATTGGCATACATCCAGTCCATTCCGTTTTCGGCCACAAGCGGCATCAAACTTTGAGTCAATTCTTCAACGGTCTCGTTGAAGGCTTCTGAAGGAGAGTGGCCGTTCTTTCGGAGTACGTTAAACTGCGCCTCGAACACTCCAGCAATCGCGCCCATCAATACGCCGCGCTCTCCGGTCAAATCCGAATAGACTTCCTTGCGGAAATCGGTCTCGAAGAGGTAGCCGGAACCGACGCCGATGCCGAGAGATATGACGCGCTCCATCGCACGCCCGGTTGCATCCTGGAAAACGGCGTAGCTGGAGTTCAGCCCCTTCCCGGCGACAAACAGCCGACGCAACGATGTCCCCGAACCTTTAGGGGCGATCAGAACCACATCGATGTCATCGGGAGGAATGACATGGGTCTGATCCTTGAACGTCACCGCAAATCCGTGGGAAAAATAAAGACACTTGCCCGCGGTAAGATGCGGATTCACCTTGTCCCATTGGGCAATCTGGCCGGCATCGGAGAGGAGATACTGGATAATCGTTCCGCGCGCGGCCGCTTCTTCGATCTCAAAAAGGCTCTCGCCTTCGACCCACCCGTCCTGAACGGCTTTGTCCCACGTACGCGAGGCTTTCCTCTGCCCCACGATAACGTTGAATCCATTGTCCTTCAGATTGAGCGCCTGTCCGGGTCCCTGGACCCCGTACCCCAGGACCGCAATGGTTTCATCCTTCAAACTTTCGCGAGACTTGTCCAAAGACCACTCTTCTCGTGTGGTCACGTTCTCCTCAACGTCACCGAATCGTATCTTTGCCATACTGCTTTAACCTCCGTTTTTCGCGTCTGCTGACGCATCGATTTGGGCAAGTGAGGGCTTCGTGACGGTTATGCTTCCTGACCTCACGAATTCCATTACCCCGAAAGGCTCCAAACTGCCGGACAACTCTTCGATCTCGTCCTGTGATCCGGTCTTTTCCACAACGACATAGCCCGAACCCGCTATGAGGATCCGCGCACGGCTCGTCCGTACAATTTTTCCAAGAGAATTTCCAACTGCCCCCGCGTCCAGGGACAGCTTGAACAGGGCCACCTGCCGTGCATGGGTTTCAACGTCGCGGTGGAAGCTCACCTCGAGCACACCGACAGCCGCGCCGATCTGCTTGACGGCCCGGCGAACCCGGTCCGGGATTGATCGAACGACGACAGTATGCTGGTACAACTTGGATGCATCACCGTTCGTACAGGTGAAGCTTTCAATCTTCACGCGATGACGCCCCAGGCACGCCACTAAACGCAACAGAGAAGCCGAGTCGTTCTCCGTGAGCACCGAAACTGTAAATTGCGGGTCCACTGGTTTCCTCTAAAAAAGCTTATTCCAGTCGGATTTCAGAACAGGCGGCACCGGAAGGGACCATCGGGAACACGTTGTCCTCCCGTTCCACCGCCACTTCCAGCAGAAAAGACGACTCCGACCCCAGCATCGCATCAATCGCCTCACCGAGTTGTTCTCTTTGACTCACCCGCTTCCCTTCCATACCGTATGCCGCTGCAACGGCCACGAAGTCCGGATTCATCAATTCGGTCGCTGAGTAACGGCGCGAAAAGAACAACTGTTGCCATTGACGCACCATTCCCAGGTACTCGTTGTTCAGGATCATCATCTTGACGGGAATCTTCGCCTGGAAGATCGTCCCCAACTCCTGGAGCGTCATCTGGAACCCACCGTCACCAATAATGGCAACAATCAGACGGTCCTGCCGTGCAACAGCTGCGCCAATCGCTGCCGGCAGGGCAAACCCCATCGTCCCGAGGCCACCGGAGGTTATGGTTCCGCTGCCTTCATCGAACTTGTAATAGCGGGCTGCAGCCATCTGGTGTTGTCCTACGTCGGTGACGATAATGGCTTTTCCTTCGCTGCGCTCGGACAACTGATGGATGACTTCCGCCATCCGAAGTCCGGGAGAGTCGGGATGAATGTCTTTTTGAATGACCCGGTCGAGTTCGATTGCGTCGCACTCCCGAAACTCGGCAAGCCACTCCTCGTGAGAGGCCGGTCCGACCGCTTCGGCGAGTGCCCGAAGAGCGTCCTTGGCATCGGCAACGATCGCAACATCGGTCTTGACGTTCTTGTCGATCTCGGACCGGTCGATATCGATATGGATGACCTTTGCCTGGGTCGCATACTTGGAAAGGTCACCGGTCACGCGATCATCAAACCGCATTCCGACTGCGATCAAGAGATCGCACTCGTTGGTCTTGACGTTCGGCCCGTAGTTTCCATGCATGCCCAACATGCCGGTATGTAACCGATGACGGCTGGGCAACGCCGACAGTCCCAGAAGTGTGCACGCGAACGGGAGCCCTGCCTTTTCGACCAAGGCCTTCAATTCGGCCTGTGCCCCGGAAAGCAGGACGCCCTGTCCCACCAGAACAAACGGTCTTCGTGACTGGTCGATCAACCGGGCCCCGGCCCGAACACTTGCAGGTTCCAATGTGGGCCGCGGCCGGTAACCCCGGACATCATCGACCCTCACCGGACGGTAGTCGAGGGTACCGATCTGAGCATCCTTTGTGATATCGACCAACACGGGTCCGGGTCGTCCCGACCGTGCGATATAGAGGGCCTTGGCAATCACTTCGGGGATCTCTTCAGGCCGCGTGATCTGGTAGTTCCACTTTGTCAGCGGCGCGCTCACCGATATGATGTCCGTCTCCTGAAACGCGTCCGAACCGAGCATCTTTGAGGGTACTTGACCGGTGATACAGACCACAGCGGTGCTGTCCATCTTCGCGTCTGCAATTCCGGTGATCAGGTTCGTCGCTCCGGGGCCGGATGTGGCAATACATACGCCCGGTCGTCCCGAGGCGCGCGCATAGCCCTGGGCGGCATGGATCGATCCCTGTTCGTGACGGACAAGAATGTGTCGAATCTGATGGTCGTACTCGAAAAGGGCATCGTATACGGGCATGATCGCGCCACCCGGGTATCCGAAAACCGTACGGACACCCTCCTGCAACAACGACAGCACGACCGCTTCCGATCCCGACACTGTCTGTGGCGGTTGGACGATAGCTTCCGGCGCTATCGTTCCAGCATTGTTCGCGCTTCGGGCTTCCTCTTCCCTGTTTAAAGTTGTCTTGCTTTGCGACATCTCACGCTCCGTCTGTCGTACAGCCTTCTGACGCGGGTGATACGGACCGGGCGTATTTGTAGAGGGCGCCCGAGCTTACACGTAAGGGCGGCGCGGACCACCCGGCCCGGCGCGCGTCTATCTCATCGGAATCCACGTCCAGATCGATCGTGTTCTGGACGGCATCGATCCGTATGCGATCGCCATCCTTACAGAACGCAATGAGTCCGCCATCCTGAGCTTCCGGAGTGATATGGCCCACGACAAATCCGTGTGTTCCACCGGAAAAACGGCCATCCGTAATCAACGCGACGTCCTTACCCAGGCCGGCCCCCATGATCATCGAGCTCGGGGTCAGCATCTCCGGCATCCCGGGTCCGCCTCGGGGCCCCTCATAGCGAATCACTACAACGTCGCCTGCTTTGACGTCCCCGGCGGCAATACTCGCGTTCGCTTTCTCCTCGCTGTCAAATACCCTGGCCGGGCCTTCGAAAGTCTCACCTTCCTTGCCGGTGATTTTTGCTACCGCACCCTTGCTGGCAAGGTTTCCGTAAAGAATCCTCAAATGGCCCCGCGCGCTGATCGGATCGTCCGGGTTGCGGACGATATTCTGGCCACTCTGGAGGGGAGGTAAATCGGCCACGTTCTCCCCAAGCGTTGCCCCGGTAACGGTCATGCAGTCACCATGCAGCAGTCCCCGTTCCAAAAGCATCTTGATGACGGCCGGCGTTCCACCGATGGCATGGAGGTCTTCCATCAAATAGGGGCCACTCGGCCGGAAATCCGCCAGGAGCGGTACCCTGCTGCTGATTTCCTGAAAATCATCGACCGTGAGATCGACCTGTAGCGTTCTGGCAATGGCCAAAAGATGGAGGACAGCGTTAGTCGATCCACCCAGAACAATCGTCAGCGTAATGGCATTCTCAAAGGACTTGCGCGTCAAAATATCCCGCGGCCGCAAGTTAGTTTCCAAAAGCGATCGGAGTGCCGGCCCCGCGCTGTGGCACTCTCTAACCTTCTCTTTGCTCTCGGCGGGATTGGAAGAACTGTAGGGCAGGCTCATCCCCATGACCTCGATCGCACAGGCCATCGTATTGGCCGTAAACATCCCCCCGCAGGCACCCGCGCCGGGACAGCTCTGACGGACGACTTTCTGAAACCTTTCCAAAGAAATCTTCCCGGCAATGTGCTGGCCCAGTGCCTCAAAAGATGAAATCACATCCAGCTTGTCTCCGTTGAGATGTCCGGGAGCAATGGTCCCTCCATAAATCATGAGCGCAGGACGGTTGAGACGTGCCATCGCGATCATCGCTCCCGGCATGTTCTTGTCACAGCCCATGATCGTTATCAGGCCATCATAGTGCTGGGCTGAAGCGATCGTCTCGATGGAGTCCGCGATCAAGTCTCTCGACGGCAACGAATACCGCATTCCGAAGGTCCCCATCGAAATACCATCGCTGACACCGATGGTATTGGAAACAAAGCCCACCAGATCAGATGACCGCACGCCCGCTTTGACCTCCCCGGCCAGGCTGTTCAAGTGCATGTTGCAGGGATTACCTTCATATCCCGTGCTGATGATCCCGACCTGAGCCAGGTTGAGGTCCGATTCCGACAAACCGGCCCCGAACAACATCGCCCGGGCCGCAGGACGGTCATAGGCCTGGGTCACATGCTTGCTGATCCGGTTCAGCTCTTTCGAATCCTTGGTCTCTTTTGTTTCCGTGTTTTCCTTCATTCGCTTTTAACTATCGAACAAAGACTTCCCTCGCCGGGAAACTTCTCCTAACTTGCTTTCGATGCCGCGAGCGATCCCACAATAAACTCACCCATTTCGGAGGTCGAAACCGCCCGCCCATCTCCGTCGGAGAGAAGATCGGCCGTTCGCTTACCCTCGGCGAGGGCACGGTCCACACCCGCACGGATGGCGGTGGCTTCGGCGGAAAGCTTGAACGTCAGTTCAAGCATCATGGCGACCGAAAGAATGGCTCCAATCGGGTTGGCGATCCCTTTTCCAGCGATGTCGGGTGCCGTACCGTGCACGGGTTCATACAAACCGATCGTTGCTCCGATGCTGGCAGACGGCAACATGCCCAGGCTCCCGGCCAGAACCGAAGCTTCGTCGCTCAAAATATCTCCGAACATGTTGTTCGTCAGGATGACGTCGAACTGGCGCGGATTGGCAATCAGTTGCATCGCGCAGTTGTCGACCAGCATGCTGTTGAATTCGACGTCGGCATATTCGCGCGCAACGTCGGTCGCGACGCGGCGCCACAGAACGGACGACTCCAGGACATTCGATTTATCAATCGAGACCACCTTCTTGCGGCGTTCCCGCGCGATCTCGAACGCCGTCTTGGCAATCCGGCGAACCTCTTCTTCGGTGTACACCTCGGTGTTGTGTGCGATCCCGTGATCCAGACCTCGCGGCAGTCCGAAATAAATGCCACCCAACAACTCGCGCACAACCACAAGATCCACACCGCGGATGTGTTCCGGTCGAAACGGAGATTGATCCAGGATCGCGTCGGACACCGCAACGGGACGAATGTTGGCGTAGTTTCCGAGGAGCTTGCGAAGCTCCAGCAGGCCTTTCGCGGGATCAGGAACGGTGGGATCGGCCGGCTGCGCGGCGAATCCGACGGCTCCGAGGAGAACGGCATCGACCTGGGTTACCAGTGCGCGTGTTGGCTCCGGCAGCGACTCGCCCGTGCTTTCTATAGCCCCAGCTCCCATCGCGCCTTCGATAAATTCAAATCGGTGCCCGTAAGCCTCTCCGATTGCTTCCAGCACACGCCGTGCTTCATCAAGAACCTCCGGTCCGACGCCGTCTCCGGGCAGAAATGCGATGCGCCCTTCCATATTTCCTATTCTCCCGCCGCCTTGTTGTGGCTGCTCATCGCTGTCCACAAGGCCTTGTTAATCGCATCCAGGTAAGCCCGCGTGGCCGCGATGTTCAAATCGGTACTGGCCGCACGGCCGGATATCGTCTTACCTTCGACTTCAACCTGCATGAAAACCTCCCCGACGGCTTCGCTGCCTCCGGTGACGGATTTCGCCGAAAATCCCAGCAGCTTTGCTTTACAACCGGTGATCTGATTGACCACGCGAACGGTGGCATCGACGGGGCCGTCTCCGGTTGCGGAATCGGTGTACATGACACCCTCCTTCTCGAGACTCAATGTCACCGTCGATACGGCGTCAGACTGGCCGACGACATGGAAATGCTTCAGGGCAAACGCCGTCGGCACGTTGGTCAGTCCATCGTTGATGATGACCATCAAATCCTCGTCGTAGATGGTCTTCTTCCGGTCAGCCAACTTCGTAAACAGCATGTAGGCCCGTGCCAGATCCGCTTCACTGAGCTGGTACCCCATCTCGCGGTAGCGCGCAGCCAGCCCGTGGCGTCCGGAGTGTTTCCCGAGCACGATCTGGTTCTGTGGGACACCCACAGACTCCGGTGTCATGATTTCGTAGGTCAGGGTTTCTTTCAGCACACCGTCCTGATGAATACCCGCCTCGTGCGCAAAGGCGTTTTTGCCGACGATGGCCTTGTTCGCCTGGACCTCCATTCCAGTCAAACTCGACAGGACCTGACTCGTTCTGTAGATCTCCTGTGTGTTGATCCCGGTTTCCAGATCGAGCAAACTCTTATGGACCTCGATGGCCATGACGATTTCCTCGAGTGAGGCGTTGCCGGCACGCTCCCCGATCCCGTTGATTGCACACTCGACCTGCCGGGCGCCGTTCTGCACTCCCGCAAGGGAGTTGGCCACGGCCACACCCAGATCGTTGTGACAGTGGGTGCTGATGGTGACGTTCTCGATGCCCTTAACGTTTCGCAGACCGTGGATCAACTCTCCGTACTCTGAGGGCAGGCAATAGCCCACTGTGTCGGGAATGTTGACGACCGATGCACCGGCCTCGATAGCCGCTTCAATCACGGCATAGAGGTACTCCGGATCGGAGCGGCCTGCATCTTCGGCGGAAAACTCGACGTCGTCACACAATGAACGTGCCAGTTCGACGGACTGCACCACCATTTCCAGAGCCTCTTCCCGTGTCTTGAGCAGCTTGTATTTTAAATGGATGTCGCTCGTGGCTAGAAAAGTGTGGATCCGCGGTCGGGCAGCACCTTCAAGCGCCTCCCAACAGCGACGGATGTCGCCCGACGACGCCCGGGCAAGGCCCGCGATGGAGGTTTCCCTCACTTCAGCAGCAATACGCTTGACGGCCTCAAAATCTCCATCCGATGCAATTGGGAAACCCGCCTCGACGACGTCCACCTGCAATCGCTCCAGTTGACGCGCCAGCCGGAGCTTGTCCTCAATGTTCATGCTGAAACCGGGAGCCTGCTCCCCGTCTCTCAGCGTCGTGTCGAAAATCGCAATCCGATTCATGGCCATTCCTTAGCTTTAGGTCGATAGGCCCTCGATCCGGCTTTGAGCCGATGGGCCGTCGATCCGGGCTAACGACAGTGCGACGTCCGGCATCCTCGAAGCTCGGAACGCCAGCATCGTATGCCGTTATTCTCTTTAACTCCTGAGTTCCCGTAACTCCTCGGTTCCAAGAACACCGTGGATAAATAAATTCTGAAACTCACTCACGACTTCGGCCGGTTTGACCGATCCTGAAGGTTTGTACCACTGGTAAGTCCAGTTCAACATCCCAAGCAAGGCCAGCGCGGCCACCTTGGGATCCGCAGCTTTGCAATTCGATTTTTGCATCACCTCACTGACGAGTTCGGTGACGAGCCGGACGTATTGCTTCTTCCGGCGGTTGATCTTGGCCTGATGCGGCCTCGAAAGACCCTGGCATTCGTGCAAGAGCCCGGTTACCGCCAGCTTTCGCCCCTCCAGAATCAGCTTCAGGTGCAATTCGATCATCTTCTTCAGGCGGCGCACCGGGTCCGCTATAGCTTCCAACGGATCGACCACGTATGCCTCGGTCATGTCCATTCCGTAGTCGAGGATGGTAAAGAGCAGGCTTTCCTTGCTGGGGATGTGGTGATACAAACCGGCCTTGGTCAGACCGACAGCCTCGGCGATATCATTCATCGAAGTGTTGTCGTAACCCTTTCGGTGAAAAACTTCCGCCGCGATCTCGTATACTTTGTCCCGTGGTGCGGTTGATTTCTGCTTCAGTTTTGAAGTTCCGTTTCGATTTGCCATAACCTACCGACCGATCGGTAGGTATAATATCAGGATGCCACTCGAAAGTGCAATATAATTCACTGACATGACGCGCCCGAAAGCTAAGACGCTATACGACAAAATATGGGATAACCACGTTGTTGTGGAAGGCGACCGAACGCCCACAATCCTTTATATCGATCTACATTTGATCCATGAAGTTACTTCTCCTCAAGCATTTACAGGAATTCGCGATCGAGGACTCAAAGTCCGCCGACCGGATCGGACGCTGGCGACCGCAGACCACGTCACTCCGACCATCAGCAAGAATATCGCCGATGCGGGCGAGCTGGCCGTTCAACAACTCCGGAGCCTGGAGCAGAGTTGTGCGGACTTCGGAGTGCGCCTCTACACCATCGGCGACAGCCGGCGCGGCATCGTCCACGTTATCGGTCCAGAGCTGGGGCTGACCCAACCCGGCCTGACGCTGGTTTGCGGCGACAGCCACACCTCGACGCACGGCGCCTTTGGAACCCTGGCCTTTGGCATCGGGACCACCGAAGTCGAACATGTGCTCGCGTCTCAATGCCTGCTCGAAAGCAAGGTCGGCAACTTCGAGGTGGAATTTCAGGGCCAGCTTCAACCCGGCGTCAGCAGCAAGGACATGATCCTCGGGTTGATCTCAAAAATCGGCATCGGAGGCGGCACGGGTCACGTCATTGAGTACACGGGTTCGGCGATTCGGAGTCTCGGGATGGAAGCCCGGATGACGATTTGCAACATGTCGATCGAGGGTGGTGCGCGCGCCGGACTCGTCGCGCCCGATGACACGACATTCGAGTACATGTCCGGGCGAGAGTTTGCGCCCAAGGCAGAGGATTGGGACCGCGCCATCGGAAAATGGCGACAGTTACCCAGTGATCCGGAAGCGTTCTACGACAAGGCTGTGACGATTGATGCATCGACGCTGGAGCCGATGATCAGCTTCGGTACGAACCCATCTATGTGTGCACCCATCCGGGAAGAGATACCGAGCCCTGGGGACTTGGATAACCCCGTAGAACGGGATCAACTTGAAGCGGCACTGAGGTACATGGACCTAGTGGCCGGAGAACCGTTGATCGGGCAGAAGGTGGATGTAGTCTTCATCGGAAGCTGCACGAACTCAAGAATCTCCGACATGCGGGAAGCCGCGAGGATTCTCAAAGGCCGAAAGGTGAGCGAAGGTGTCCGCGCACTGATCGTTCCCGGATCGGAACAGGTCCGCACCCAGGCCGAGAGCGAAGGGTTGGACCGCATATTCGAAGAAGCCGGCGCCCAGTGGCGTCAGCCCGGATGCAGCATGTGCCTGGCAATGAACGGGGATCAGCTGCGGCCGGGGGAACGCTCGGTGAGCACAAGCAATCGAAACTTTGAGGGGCGGCAGGGACAGGGCGGTCGGACCATGCTGGGTTCTCCGCTGACCGCAGCAGCGTCGGCCGTAGCCGGCAAGGTCGCGGACCCGAGAGAGTTCCTGTCCGATTAGGAAATCGAGTAAGGTTCCGAAGATGAAGAAATTCGAAAAATTCGTTTCGCACGCAGCGTGTCTTCCTCTGAAGGACATCGACACCGACCAAATCATTCCCGCTCGATACCTGAGAACCACGAACAAGGAGGGTCTGGGAGATCACCTGTTTCATGACTGGCGATATGACGGCCAAGGTCAGCCACGAGAGGGTTTCCTACTGAACAATCCCGACGCAAACGACGCACGGCTGCTGATCACCGGCATGAACTTCGGCTGCGGAAGCTCCAGAGAGCACGCGGTCTGGGCCCTCATGGACCATGGGATCTACGCCTTGATCGCGCCCGGATTCGCAGACATCTTTCACAAGAATTCCCTAAGGAACGGGCTGCTGCCGATCACAGTGGATGCGCAGACCCACGAATCCTGCCTGAAGGCTGCGGCAAGTGGTACCAACTTCACTGTGGACCTGCGGAGCAACACGGTCACTGCCGATTCCCTTACCTTCAGCTTTGAAATCGACCCCTTCGCGCGCAACTGCCTGTTACAGGGCATCGACGACCTGGAGTTCATCCTGCAGCATGAGGACGACATAGCGGCGTTTGAAGCCAGAAACTAGGCGGGGATTTTTAACACGAAGGGCACGAAGGAAAATCAATTTCTAAAGAAATTCATTTCTTTTCTTCGTTAACTTGGTTTTCCTTCGTGCCCTTCGTGTTGAAGTCTTAGTGGTCTCGCCTTTGGTGCAAAAACGGCTTTGCGTTCTCGCCGACGTACTCAGCCACCACCTGTCCCTCTCCACGTAGCACATACTTGTAGATGGTAAGGCCTTCGAGTCCGACGGGGCCGCGGGCGTGTATTTTGAGGGTGCTGGTCCCGACTTCGGCGCCAAGTCCGAAGCGGAATCCATCGGCAAACCGCGTGGAGGCGTTCGCCACGACCGTCGCCGAATCCACTTTCCGGAGGAAGGTCTCCCGGGCTTCGACATCCTCGGTCATGATTCCGTCGGTATGATGGGAACCGAAACGATTGATGTGAGAAACCGCCGCTTCAAGTCCATCCACAACCTTTAAGGAAAGCGTCAGGTCTCCATACTCCGTCGTCCAGTCTTCCTCTGTTACTGCCTCGGCCTGGGGCAAAACCTCGCGGGTGAGAGCGCAAGCCCTGAGCTGAATGTTCGATTCTGAGGCAGCCCGGCCAAAGGCAGGTAGAAACGCCTCAGCGATCTTTGCGTCTACTAACAACGTTTCAAGAGCGTTGCACACCGCGGGATACTGGGCCTTGGCATCAATGGCGACGGCAACGGCCGTATTCATGTCGGCCTGATCGTGAACGTAGATATGACAGATACCTTCGGCATGCCCGAGGACAGGAATCTGAGTCGAATTCATAATCTGGCGAACCAGTTCATTCGAGCCACGCGGAATAACCAGGTCGACCCATTCCGGATAGGACAGCAGTTCCTGAAAATCTTCCCTCGTATCTACCAACTGGGCCCACCCGGACGGCAGTTCCGGAATCTGCTCTTCCAACTTCGCAACAATTGACATGAACGCATGATTGGAGTTAAGCGCCTCGCGACCGCCTTTTAAGACCACAGTGTTCCCGCTCTTGAGAGCCAGCGACAGGATCTGAGGGATCACGTCGGGCCGGGATTCAAAGACCATGGCAATGACTCCGAGGGGAACGGACACTTTTTCCAATTCGAGCCCCGTATCCAGTGTCGTGTGCTCCAGCACCTGGCCTATTGGATCCGGAAGGGCCGCGACGTCACGGATTCCGGCAACGACCTGCGCCAGCTTTCCCGGGTCGAGCTGAAGCCTCTTGTAGAGACTGTCTTTTATCTTTCCCTCGGAAGCCTCAAGATCCTTGAGGTTCTCAGCCAGCAAGAACGCTCCGGATTCCTCCGTCAGTCGTGCGAAGGTCTCCAACGCCTTATTGCGTATCTCTTCGTTGAGAGTGCTGATCTTGTAAAAGGCGTTCTTGGATTTCTTGAGAAGCGCCTCGGTATCGATCTTCTCCCCTTGCATGGATTCGATGCGGGCAGTCATCCGTTCTCTCCGAAAATCACCAGGTGATCCCTGTGAATGATTTCCTGATGGTCCATTTTCCCAATTTTCTCAGAGATTTCCCGGCTATGACAGCCCTGAATTTCCCCGACCTGGTGAGAAGAGAAGTAAACGATGCCCCGGCCGATCTCCCGGCCCTGCTCGGTTTCGACGCTGACGACCTCGTTTGCGCCAAACGAGCCACGGACACCGGTCACCCCGCTGGGCAGCAGACTGGCCTTTTTATTGATCAAGGCTTCAACTGCTCCGCGGTTGATCTGGATCACGCCGCCATAACCAGAAGAATGACCGATCCAGAGCTGTCTGTCCTTCAGTTTCAATTTAGGCCTCACGAGCGTGCCCGCGCATTGCAGAATGGCCTCTTTCTTGAGCCCGGAAGCGATCACAGTGCTGACGCCGCCGAGAGATGCCAACCGGGCTGCCTCGATCTTCGAGCTGACGCCGCCCCGCCCATAGGCGGACTGTCCTTTCAGGTCTAATTTCTTCAGGTCGTCGAAATCATCCAGTTCTGCTATGGGTTTCGCGCTGGGATTCTTCTTCGGATGACCGTCGTAGATGCCATCAACGTCGGTGAGGATAAGAAGCAGGTCCGCGCCCAGTTTGGAAGCCACCAGCGCAGATAGCAGATCGTTGTCGCCAAAGCTGTGAGTCCGCGCGTCCTCCTTGAGTTCCATCGTCGATACGGAATCGTTTTCGTTCACGACAGGAATCACATTGTAAGAGAGCAGCCTTTCGAAGGTTTCGCGAAGGTTGAGGTACCGTCGCCGGTCGGAAAAATCGTCGGCGGTCACAAGCAGTTGCGCCGTCATCAAGCCGTGACGGGCAAAATAGCGCTGGTACCGTTGCATCAACAATCCCTGGCCCACCGCCGCACACGCCTGTTTCGACGAAACATCCGACAGCTTTGCTATCCCGAGTGAGATCCGGCCCAGTCCGACGGCACCCGAAGACACCAGAATAACCTTCTTCCCCTCTTCCTGAACCAGATGGGCGCATTGAGACACAAGCTTCCCCAGTCGGGAGGCCACAACCCGGCCGTCTGCCTGGGTCAGAAGACCCGTTCCCAGCTTGATAACTACCCGCCGGGCTTGTTGCATCTCTTTACGCATGGTCTATCGGCTAATCTCAGGACCGGTCATCGCCCGGACGAGAATCCGAACAAACGCCGAACAAGTAAATATAACACCCGATGGCCTTTATTAACGGCCCCGACGAACGGAACCGGCCAGAACACTCCTTCATGCAGCGGCTGACTTGTGTCACGCGCCCGAGGGTTCATCCCTCGCTTCGAACAGGGTTCCGCTGCGATACGTCACGGTGTGCCAGGGTGGCTGAAGAGACAATCCAGTGGGAGTGAATAGTTGGCGCGATTTCTATAATCCGGCAAATCACTCCGAAACGAGCTCACATGCCTTGGGTGGCGAGCCCCACGGTCGAGGCATGGCAGAGGAAGACAAACTGTCCTGAAATGATGCTGTTAGCTGAGATAAAGTCGTTCGCATGACCTCATGCTACAATCGGCCAAACCCATGAGAAGTACAGCCCAGAACGCCCAGGAGAAGACCTTTGAGCTGAGCAGAACGATCGGCAAGGTAATCAAGGGGAAGCGGGGGACGATTGAATTGGCCGTTGTGGCACTCCTGGCCGAAGGGCATTTGCTGATCGAAGATGTCCCGGGCGTGGGCAAGACGACCCTGGGCCACACGATGGCGATGGCTCTGGGATCGAAGTTTCACCGGCTCCAGTTCACCAGTGATCTTCTTCCGTCCGATGTACTGGGTGTGTCGATCTATAACCCGAACGGGCACGAGTTCGAGTTTAAGCGAGGCCCGATCTTCGCCAACATTGTCCTGGCAGACGAAATCAATCGGACGACTCCGAAGACTCAGAGCGCCTTGCTCGAAGCGATGAACGAGAATCAGGTGACGATCGATAACGTCACACACCCATTACCCCGCCCGTTCATGGTTCTCGCCACCCAAAACCCAGTCGAACATCACGGGACCTATCCTCTTCCGGAATCACAGTTGGATCGCTTTCTGATGAAGATCGAGATCGGCTACCCGGACGCGTCCGCCGAAAAGGAAATTCTGGAACGTTACAGCAACGGGAACAACAGCCGTGCTCTGGAAGCGGTGCTCAATCCGGCAGAGGTTATCGAACTCCAGAACGAATGTCGCAGAGTTCACGTCGGAGATGCCCTCGTCGATTACATGATCGAGATCGTCAACCAGACCCGCACTCATGGCGAAATCGAACTGGGCGTCAGCCCGCGGGGGACCGCCGCGCTGTTCCGCGCAGCGCAGGCCCTCGCCATGGTTCAAGGCCGCGATTACGTGCTACCGGACGACGTGAAAACCCTGATTCCAAACGTTTTTGGACACCGACTGGTCTTGGCGCGCTCGAGTACGGGGCACCAACAAGGCGCGACAGCTCTCCTGGAAGAGATCCTCGACCGGGTCCCCGTACCGGCCTGACATCTCCCCTATTTAATATGGCGAGAACACCCAGGATGTCGCCAACGCCAATAGGCGAACGCCTGCGGAAACTTGCCCGGGAATTTCGCTCCGAGCATCAACGCCACAGCCTGATGGCACGGCATTTTCTGAAATCAATGGTGCTGCTCGGGATCGCGATGCTGGCCGCGCTCTATTCCAACAGCTCGGCGCGCGACGGACAGATTGTTTCCGCCGGCATCGGGGCCTTCATTGCCTTGTCGATAGCCATATGGGTCGGTGTGCGTTTTGTGCCGCGCCTTGCAGCCGGAGTCGACTGGGACTGGTTGCCATTTTTCACACAATACCGTTTGACTCGCGACGGTTGGATTTACATTACGGCCACCGTGGTCGTCCTCTCGGCTGCGATCAATACGAGCAACAACTTGCTCTACATGATCCTTTCGGCATTGTTGGCGGTCATGCTTCTCTCCGGGTTTCTTTCGGGCCTCAACTTTCGTGTCGTTAGAGTAACGGCACGACTGCCGGAATATTGCTTCGCCATGCAACCTTTTCAGATGACGGTAGCGGTCAAGAACCCGAAGCGGGTCTTCCCGACGTTTTCGCTCGGCGTCAGCGCAGTCGAGACGAGTCCGTTTGATTTCGCTCCCTCCTACGTTCCATTGGTCCAGACCCGCGACCAGGACACTCGAACCGTCGAAGCTCTTATCTCCAGCAGGGGCCGGCACAGTCTCACCGAAGTTCATCTCAAGTCGCGATATCCTTTCGGTTTCATAGTCAAAGGACGCCCCTTCCGGGTCGATGCCAGCTGTATTGCGTTCCCCGAGATCCTGCCTAGTGAAAAACTCGATGTTGCCATCCACGACATCATGGGCAAATCGGAACGCTTTGAACGGGGACTGGGGATGGATCTGTACATGATCCGCGACTACGTATCTTCCGACAGCGCACGGCACGTTGACTGGAAAGCATCGGCAAAAACCTCTGCGCTAAAGACACGCGAATTTGCTACCGAAGAAAGCCGAAGCGTGCTGTTGCTCTTCGACCGGTATGGGCAGGCCGGAGACGAAGAGCACTTCGAAAGGCTTGTTTCCCAAGCAGCGTCTCTGGCCCTGTATCTTTCCGAACATGGTGCGGAAGTCTCATTGATATCCGACGATTGGAGCTCGCCCCCAGGACAATCCAACAACCTGCTACAATCAATTCTTCGCCATCTGGCATTGGTCGAAATGACACCGGGTGCCGAGTTGGTTGGCTCTGATGGGAGCGAGGCCGTCGTATTTTCTCTGCGGAGCCCGTCCAATACACACACGCAATGGAACGCTACTTCCAAATCTCATTCCATGCGCTGATTCTCACAGCGTTCATAGCGCTGGTGGAAACCGGCCGGATCGACATCGCGTCGATCGTCCTGTTCCTCGTCTTCTTCGGAGTGACGACACGTCGAGTTCTCAAGGGACAGCCTCCCCTGCTCACCGCGCGCGGCGCCTTTTTTCTCTCGCTCGGCTACATATTCTTCTTCGTCCTGGATAGCCTGATTCTCTCCGGGTCCTTCATCAGCGCGATCATTCACATGGTCCTCTTTCTGGAAATTGCGAAGCTGGCCCAGACGAAAGAAGACAAAGACTATCTGTACCTGATTCTCCTCGCCTTCCTGCAGGTGCTCGCGGCTTCCTCACTGACCATCGATATATCTTTCGTCTTCACATTATTCTTCTTCCTGGTTGCGCTGGTTTCAACGCTGATGAGCTTTGACATCTATCGTTCCCAGAGAGAAACATCGAACTCCGAACGCATTCCGATCGATAGACCGCTGGGCGGTATGAGTGTGTGGGCGACGGCCTGGATCGTCATCATCGGTATCGCACTGTTCTTCGCCATGCCACGGATCGGAACAGGATATTTCAGTCGCGCAGCGACCCAGGCTCTGCTGCTCTCCGGTTTTACCGACACCGTGGAATTAGGAGAAATCGGGGAGGTCAAACTGAGCTCGGCTCTGGTGATGCGGACGCGTATCCTCAGCGGCCCTCCGTCGGCAGCACCGAAATGGCGAGGTCTCGCCCTGGATACCTTTGACGGACACACCTGGTCCAAGGCGCGCCGACGGCGTCAGGGCATTCGGAGATCAAGGGCCGGGGACAACAATGACTATCCAATCCAACCGATGTCGGGCACCGGAGAGGCCCTTCGGGTCGAAGTCTTCCTGGAACCTCTGGCCACACCCACGCTGTTTGGCCCCCACGTCATCCGATCCATCTCCGGAGAATTCCGCGGTCTCGAACGCGACAACGCCGATGGTGTTTATCAGAGGGTTCGCGCGGCACGGAGAACGCAATATGAGGTTCTTTCCGAAATACCATTGAGAAACCCTCCCTCCGACACCACCGAGGGCACGGACCTACTGCCTGACAACGCGGACATTTACCTTCAGCTGCCTCCGGATCTGGATCCGAGGATCGTCGACCTGGCAGAGATGGTTGCCATGGGTGGGGACACTGTGGTTGAGAAGGCTTCTCTGATCGAAACCTACCTGCGGACCAATCACGCCTACTCTCTCCAACTGACCTGGGATCCGGGTGCGCAACCGCTGAGCACCTTTCTGTTCGAAGCCCGGTCCGGGCACTGCGAATACTTCGCTTCTTCGATGGCCATCATGCTTAGAGTTCTGGGCATCCCTACGCGTATGGTCAACGGGTTCCTGACAGGCGAGTACAACTCGATCGGAGACTCCTACATCGTCCGGCAGTACGACGCGCACAGTTGGGTCGAGGTCTACCTGCCCGGACAGGGGTGGATGGAGTTCGACCCGACGCCTCCAGATCCCAACCGGAACGAGCCCGGCATGCTGACCCTCATCTCGCACTATTTGGATGCGGCCGAACTGTTCTGGAACGCCTACATCCTGACCTACGACTCCGGAACGCAGCTTCAGTTTTTCCAAAGCGCGCAGGACACGGTTCGAACGCTGCAGAGCTCCCTTCGTAACCGGTCCGACTCGTGGGCCGGCTGGAGCCAGGCCCTGTCGGATCGAATTTCCGCACGGATACGGGACGTCGTCGAGACACGCTGGTTCTGGTCTCTGGTGCTGGGGGTCGCAATCCTGGGACTCGTAGTAAAGTACCGATCATCGATCCGCACGCAATTGAAAATCTGGAATCTGCGTTTGGGCAGGGGAGATGCCGACAGGGACGTCGTGACCCGACTATTCTACCGGGCAACTGCATTGGCGGCGCCCCGGGGCCGCACCCGTCTGCCCCACCAGACGTGGCGGGAGTGGATGGGGGAAATTCCCGACGAGAGCCGCAAACACCGGGTCGCGGTGGCGCTCGGCATCTTCGAGAAGGCCCGCTACAGCAGCTCTCCCGTCACCCCTGAAGATTACGTAAACCTGGAACAGACAATCCAGCAACTCAAGCGTGCGTGAGGGAGTCGCCTTCCAATGTCACAAATAACCCTTAACAAGACGACGCGAGTCGGTTTCGTCAGCCTGGGCTGCCCCAAGAACCTGGTTGACAGCGAAGTCATGCTCGGGTTGCTGTCTGAGCAGGGCTATGAGCTCACCACGGATAAGGAATCGGCCGACGTGATCGTCGTCAACACCTGCGGCTTCATCGACAGCGCGAAGGAAGAATCCGTGGATACGATTCTTGAAATGGCTCGCTTGAAGGAAGAGGGGCGTTGCAAGAAGCTTGTCGTCGCGGGGTGCCTGGCCCAGAGATACCGGGAGGAAATACAGAAAGAGATTCCTGAAATCGATTTCGTCTTCGGTCCCGACGATCTGGGAAGCATTCTCGAGGCAGTACAAACCGCCGGCAACGATCCTGTTCCGGCAGTCTCGATCGATGCGCTCTACACTTCGCGCGAAGTACCGACGATTCCAAGAATTCTGACGACGCCGGCTCACATGGCGTACCTGAAGATTTCTGAGGGTTGCGATCACACCTGTGCCTTCTGTGCCATTCCTGGCTTCAGAGGACGCTTTAGAAGCCGTTCTGTCGAAGATCTGGTCGCCGAAGCCCGGCGGCTGGAGGCCAGCGGCGTCCGGGAAATAGTTATCGTGTCCCAGGACACGCTGGCTTACGGTAAGGACCTCGGCATGACAGCCGGCATACTGGCTTTGCTTGAAAGCCTCCTCGCAGTTGACGGGCTCGCCTGGATACGACTGCTCTACTGCTATCCCAATCTGCTCTCGGAATCGATGATCCGGCTGATCGGAAGCGAGAAGAGATTGTGCAATTACTTCGATATTCCATACCAGCACGCAAGCCCCCGAGTGCTTGAGAGAATGCGGAGAGGAAGCGGACGTGTGGGCTTCGAGGCACAGGTCGAACAGATACGGGAACTCGTCCCGGGGGCCGGATTGAGAACGTCCTTTATAGTGGGCTTCCCGGGTGAGACGGAATCGGATTTCCTGGAACTTGTTCAGTTTGTCGATAGCGTGCGCTTCGACAACCTCGGGGTCTTCCTGTACTCGGACGAAGAAGGCACGTTGGCTGAGAGTCTCGATTGCAAGGTTCCGCGCGATCTGGCCGTCGAAAGACGCGACGTTTTGATGGAGAAACAGGCTGACATCTCACGAAGTCAACTAAGGAAACTCATCGGTCGCAGGGTACCTGTTCTTCTCGAGGGTGTCTCGTCCGAATCGGACCTCTTGCTCGAAGGACGCATGGAAACACAAGCGCCGGAGATCGACGGAAAGATCTTGATCAATGACACGGCCGAGCAACAGCCCGAAAGCGGTCGGTTTTACCTCACAGAAATCACGGACAGCATGGAGTACGACCTTCTGGGTCGAATTGTTGCCAATATATAGCGTTAGACGGTCCATAGCCACGATGCCGGCCCAGTGCCCCACATGTGGAAAGAAAACAGCTTACCGAAAGAATCCCTTTCGTCCGTTCTGTTCAGAACGATGCAAGTTGATCGACCTGGGGAAATGGGCTTCGGAAGCCTACCGCCTGCCGTCTGAAGAAAGCGCACCTGGAGATTCCGGCAATTCCGATGGAAACGTCGAAGACGACTGAACCGGCCCTGTCAACCGAAGCGCGAACCCCGCTGGATGGTATCGCTGTCGCAATCGCAACCGCAGGTGGTGCGGGATTCGCACCCAAGGCGCCCGGCACGATGGGATCTCTTGTCGGTGTCGGGCTGTTCGGGCTCATCACTTACTCCGGTTGGTATAGCATCTATTGGCCGCTGTTGGCCGCCATCCTGGCCGCAGGAGTCTGGTCGGCCGGTCACGTGGAGCGGATATACGGCCATGACGCTTCGAAAATAGTCATCGACGAAGTCATTGGGCAAATGATCACGATAGGGTTCGTCAGGAGTTCAGGAACTTCCGCGATCGCGATAGATGTGATTCTCGGCTTTTTGCTTTTCCGGTTTTTCGATATCCTTAAGCCCTTTCCGCTACGTCGGCTGGAGCGGCTGCCAGGTGGTCTTGGAGTGGTGGCGGATGATGTTGGCGCCGGGATATACGGTTTGATATTTTTGATATTTCTAAAGCTCCTGATAGCGAGAATCGCATGAGCGAAATTACCATCAAACGTGTGCTACCCCAGGCAGCTCTACCTGGAGGCGAAGTGATGATCGAGTACGGAGGCGTCGATCTTCAGGGAGAGCGCCGACCCGAAGTGCACTTCGGCGACTACGCAGCACAGGTCACGATCGCATCAGACGAGCTCATCGTAGCGAAGGTCCCGGAGTCTTCGTCTGAGACCGGAACTTCAGAGTTATCCATCGCTGACAACGGCGATTCGAGCCCCCCGTTCCCGTATGAGGTGGGCAAGCGCCTGGCAACCAACCTACACCCCGTCGCCAATCCCGCAGTCGACAGCGAAGGCAATATTTACGCAACGTACAGCGGCCGCAGAGGCCAGAAAACCCCGGTCTCGATTTACAAAATCACTCCCAGCGGCGCGGTCACGCCACACACAGTTGAGATCATAAATGCCACGGGACTGGCTTTCGGGTCGGAGGGAGACCTCTTTGTGTCGAGCCGGCACGAGGGAAATGTTTACAAAGTCGATTCCAGCGGAAAGGCGGAACTCTATATCGAAGGCATGGGAATTGCCACGGGCTTGGCTTTCGACAGAAAGAGCAATCTCTACGTCGGTGACAGAAGCGGTAGCGTCTTCAAGATCAGTCCGAGCCGCGAGATCTTCGTCTTTGCGACGCTGGAGCCCAGTATGGCTGCATACCATATCGCTTACGGCCTGGACGATTATCTATATCTCACCGGCCCGACAACCTCGAGCTTCGACTCGATCCATAGGATCTCTCCTACAGGTGAAGTCGAAAAGTTCTTTACGGGACTGGGTAGACCGCAAGGGATGGCCTTCGATATTGAAGGCAACCTCTACGTCGTCGCCTCCTACAGAGGACGACGCGGAATACTTCGCTTCACCGGTACGAGCCGGACACCCGAACTTTTCGTCTCGGGTATGGGACTGGTCGGCCTGGCGTTTGACTACGCCGAGAACATGGTCATAGCGGACACCTCCTCCGTCTACAGGGTCCGCGCCGGAACCATGGGAAGACCCCTTCCCTAATAGTGATCTGTACCTCCTTTTTCCTCTGGTTCTTTCTATGTTGACAGCAGAAATCATTGCGATCGGTTCGGAGCTGCTGACTCCCCGATTCAAGGATACGAATTCCGTCTTTCTGACCCAACAACTCAACCGGATGGGAATTTCGGTCGCGATGCGCACAATCGCCGGAGATCATGAAGACAAGCTCGAACACGCCCTGAAATCAGCGATGGATCGCACACCAATCGTTATCACGATAGGCGGCCTGGGCCCGACTGAAGACGACATCACCCGGAAAGCCGTTGCCCAGGTGACACGTCGTCAGTTGGTCTTAGACGATGTCGTGCTGGAGAAACTTAAGGCACGGTTCGCAAAAAGATCCATGCCGATGCCCGCAAATAACGCACGTCAGGCCCTGGTCCCGGCGGGCGCCGAAGTATTGGACAACCCGAACGGCACTGCGCCCGGGCTGTGGCTCTCAAACGAAAAAAACACACTTATTCTGCTTCCTGGACCCCCTCGGGAGCTTGAACCGATGTTCGAAAGAAGTTGTTGTCCGCGGCTGATAAAGATGGCCGGCTCGCTTGCACTGTCGGTCCGTACCTACCGAACAACGGGACTTCCGGAGTCTACGCTCGACGCCCGAATCGCACCAATCTACACCAAGTACAGGAATCCGGAAACGACAGTGCTATCGAAACCGGGGCAGGTCGATATCCATCTGATTGCACGCGCCAAGACCGTCGCAGAAGCCGATCGATTGGTTGACGAACTCGGAAATCAAATCGACCAGGAACTTGGGGATTTCGTGTTTGCCCGCTCCGATCAGGAACTGGAAGAAATAGTCGGGATGTACCTGGTGCTGAAGGGCGCCACGATCGCTGTTGCGGAGTCCTGCACCGGAGGAATGATGGCCGAGCGCTTGACATCGGTTCCAGGCAGCTCCCGGTATTTCACCTCCGGAATTGTGACCTACAGCAACGAGTCCAAGATCGCGTTGGTGGGTATTCCGCCTCTGGTACTGGAAATGGAAGGGGCGGTAAGCAAGGAAGTCTCTGTCGGACTCGCCGAGAGCGTTCGAGAGAAGATAGGTTCGACGATCGGCGTAGGCATTACAGGCATTGCGGGTCCCGATGGGGGCACACCGGAAAAACCGGTCGGCACCGTACATGTGGCCGTGTCGGGACCCGAAGGTACCACACACCTTCAATTCGTATTTCCAGGCGCGCGCGACAGAGTCCGTTGGCAATCGTCTCAGGCCGCATTGGACATGGTGCGACGGTATCTTGAAACCCTCTGAGCATGCGTCTGTTCGTCGCAATAGATCTGCCAGCCCTCGTCGTACGGTCCTTGTCCGAAATCCGAGGCGAGCTCGAACCTCACACGAGCAAGCTCCGATGGGTTCGTCCCGAATCGATACATCTGACCTTGAAGTTCCTTGGAGAGGTATCACCACCACGGTTGGGTGCCATCGAGGACAGCCTTGCGAGGATCCGGGGAGCCGCTTTCAAAGTTTCAATTTCCGGTGTAGGCTTCTTCCCGAATAACCGGGCGCCGCGGGTGTTGTGGGCGGGTGTTGCATCAGAAGCTCTGGGACACCTGGCGGGGGAAGTGGACGCGCAGATGATAGCCCTGGATGTTCCTCCGCAGCGTCGAAAATTCACGCCCCATCTGACCTTGGCCCGAAGCCGGGGCGATGGACGCATGAATCCCGACCTGGTTCAAGCGGTAGAACGGTTTCGAAACAGCGATTTCGGAGAATTCACGGCGAACCGATTCCACCTGTACGAAAGCCGGCTCGATCCGTCCGGAGCAATCTACAAGAAACTGGGAGCTTACCCTCTGGAATAGCATGAGCGCTTCAATCGCAGTGATCGGTGCCGGAGGATGGGGTACGGCCCTATCCATTGCGATGGCACGGGTCCATAAACGGGTTCGACTCTGGGTCTACGAACCCGAGCTCGTTGAAGCCATTCGTCGCGATCGCAGAAATCCGATTTATCTGCCCGGCAGCCCTATTCCCGAGACGGTGCAACCGAGCGCGTCCATCGCAGAGACCATCGAAAATGCGGATGTTGTCATCAGCGCCGTACCTTCCCATGTCTGCCGCAGTGTCTACGAACAAATCCTGCCGTTTGCCCAGCCGGACATGCTTTTCGTGACGGCAACCAAGGGCATCGAGAATGGCTCGCTGATGCGCATGTCGGAGGTTATCGAAAACGTGATCTCTCCGAAGTTCTCCCCCAAGATCGCTGCTATTTCAGGGCCCACTTTCGCACTCGAAGTCGCCCGCGGAGAACCGACCGCGCTGGTCGTCGCTAGCCCGGACGAAGAATTGAGACTGCATTTACAGCAGGAACTGTCGGCACCCCATTTTCGGCTCTATACGAACCCGGATATCGTCGGCGTCGAGATCGGAGCTTCCGTCAAGAACATCATCGCAATCGCCGCGGGTGTCGTGTCGGGTTTGAAGCTCGGGCACAACGCCACCGCAGCACTGATTACGCGGGGACTTGCCGAAATCATGAGACTCGCCGAGGCTTGTGGGGGAGAGCCAAACACCCTGGCGGGACTGGCCGGCCTGGGCGATCTGGTCCTGACATGCACGGGACATCTCAGCCGTAACCGCCAGGTGGGAGTCGCTCTGGGCGAGGGCAGAAAGCGTGATGAGATCATTTCGAGCATGCGGATGGTCGCCGAAGGCATAAAGACAAGTGAGTCGACTGTGGCTCTGGCGGAGAAACTTTCGGTAGAGATGCCGATCGCCCGGGAGATTTATGCTGTCCTCTATGAAGATAAGGCTCCTCAGGACGCGATCAACGAACTCATGGTGCGGGAATTGAAAGAGGAATAGTTTCCGAGGCTATGGAATTCATCACTCTCTTTGGAACGCCGAAACCTAAGGACCCCAGCGTCGTCGAGAAGATTCAGAATGCCGTCTCGCGTACGAAACATGAATTTACCGGGCGACTCGAGGAGCTGGTCGAAGGTAAGAAGGAAATCGATTCCGAACTACTGGAAGATCTCGAAGCCATCATGATCGGGGCTGACATCGGGGCCGGAACGACGGCCGGAATTCTGGACGCAATCCGGGATCAGGTATCGCGGGAGACGCTGAAAGATCCCATCGAACTGCGAGCAGCATTGAAGAAGGAGCTCAGAAAGACCCTCGAAATAGAGACCCGGGCATACGCCGAGGTAGCCCCGGGCAACCCATTCGTCATTCTCGTCGTTGGAGTGAATGGAGTCGGTAAGACGACGACCATCGCGAAACTCGCGCGCCGCTATGTGGCCGATGACAAGAAGGTCATGCTCTGCGCCGCTGACACGTTCCGGGCCGCAGCTATCGAGCAACTCGAAATCTGGGCTGAGCGCGTCGGCGTTCCGCTTGTGAAGCAGAAACCGGGTGCAGATCCCTCAGCTGTACTATTCGATACCCTCCGGTCGGCGAAAGCGCGCGGTGTCGACTATGTGATTGTCGACACCGCAGGCCGCCTGCACACCAAAAACAACCTGATGGCGGAACTGGAGAAAATGACTCGCATCGCGGCGCGCGAAGTCCCGGACGCACCACACGAAGTCCTGCTGGTCCTGGACGCAACAACGGGTCAGAATGGGCTCATTCAAGCTCGGGAATTCACCAAGACGGCCGATTTGACAGGTCTGGTACTGACGAAGTTGGATGGCACAGCCAAGGGAGGCGTCGTGACATCGATCGTCAAAGAACTGGGGATTCCGATTCGGTTCATCGGCACAGGCGAAAAGATTGACGACCTCATCGAGTTTTCTGCCGACGATTTTGTCGATTCCCTCTTCGCGGCGTGAAGACAGTCCACAGATCGACACACATTCATCACATCAGTTTTTCAACACGAAGACACGAAGGAAACGAAGTGGACCTATGTCTTCTGGACAAATAGTTTTCTTGGTGATGTTCGTGTTGAAGATCGATATCTACGGTATTGTCAAATTGATCAGGATTTTGTGGTGAACGACGAAAAGTATATGCAGCGGGCGTTGGAGTTGGCCGAGCGGGGACGAGGGCTCACAAGTCCCGGGGCTATGGTGGGTGCCGTTGTCGTCAATGACGAGAAAATTGTCGGCGAGGGTTTCTATACTTGGGACGGTGTAGACCACGCCGAAAAGCAGGCGATGGCTGTCGCCGGCGACCGGGCACGCGGGGCAACTCTGTATGTGAGCCTGGAGCCCTGCGCACACCAGGGGCGAACCCCGCCCTGCGCCGAAGCCATTGTGGGCGCCGGAATCTCCCGGGTTGTCATCGCCATGGAAGATCCGAACCCGCAGGTTGATGGGCACGGAATCGCCCGACTCAAGCAAGCCGGCATCGAGGTCGAGTGCGGGCATTGCGGGAAGGAGGCACACGCGATCAACGAGGCGTTCGTCCATTCCACCCGAAGCGACCGGCCGTTTGGCGTTCTCAAGATCGCAATGTCACTGGATGGGAAAATTGCGACGGGCAGTGGCGAGTCGCGATGGATCACGTCTGAAGAATCCCGCCACCGCGTTCAACTCCTGCGGCACCGAGCAGACGCGCTGCTGACCGGTAGCGGAACAGTGCTCACCGACGATCCCCTGTTGACGGACCGTAGTGGCATCAAACGGCGCCGACCTCTCATCCGTGCTGTCATCGATCGACGCGGGCGACTGGACTCACACCTCCAGATTTTTTCCACGCCTGGGGTTCTCGTGTACACGCAGGTGCCGCATCTGGAGCTCCCCGCATCTCACGAAGTCGTGTCTGGAACGACAGGCCTGCAGGACGTGGCCCGCGATCTGGCTGTTCGTGATGTGCAGACATTAATGCTGGAGTGCGGCCCTGATCTGGCATTCGATGCGCTCAGAAGCGGCATCATTGATAAAATAGTAACTTTCGTTGCCCCCCGGGTTCTCGGCGGACGGGAAATACCGGCTTTCGGGTCCGATGGAGTCGACCGTCTGGCCGACGCCGTAGAACTTAGAAACTGGCAGTTTGAAGGCATAGGTCCGGACTTGATGATTACAGCTTATGTTCACAGGGATCATTGAAGAGGTGGGTGAAATCGTGGGTGTAAGCGACACCGGCGACTTCCGGCGTGTCGTCATTCGGGCGCCTGGAGTGATTTCGGATATCGAAGCGGGATCCAGCGTCGCCACCGATGGTGTCTGCATTACGGCTCGCGAAGTGGAGGGCGATACCTTCACCGCGGACCTGTCACGCGAGACACTTGATCGCACAACGCTCAAACACGCCACCGCGGGCACCCAGGTCAATCTTGAACGCTCGATGGTTGTGGATGGACGATTCGGCGGCCATATCGTTCAAGGTCATGTCGACGGCGTCGGCAAGATCGATAGCTTTGACCGGGCAGGCAACGAGTGGATTCTCCGGATCAAGTATGATTCGATCGATTCGGCGCCACTGGTTGGGAAAGGATCTGTAGCAGTGAACGGAATCAGCCTGACCGTGGCCACTCTGGAAGAGCAAACGTTCACGATCGCGATCATTCCCTTCACTCTGGAGAATACGAACCTGCAACATAGAAAACCGGGAGATGAGGTTAACGTCGAATTTGATGTACTGGCCAAGTACGTTGAAAAGCTTGTCGGCGGTTATCTGAAACACATCGAGGGAGCAAAGTAAATAGATGACGTTTGCCGATGTAGACGAAGCGATCGCAGCAATCAACAACGGTCGAATGATCATCATCGTGGATGACGAAGATCGGGAGAACGAAGGGGATCTGATGATCGCCGCCGAAAAGGTGACACCGGAAGCGATCAATTTCATGGCGACGCATGGACGCGGCTTGATCTGTCTCCCGATGGCGGGAGACAGGCTCGACACGCTCCATATTCCCTTGATGGTTTCCGATACCACCAACACCTCCACCTACGGGACCGCATTCTGTGTTTCGGTCGAAGCCAAGCGTAATGTCTCGACGGGGATCTCGGCGCCGGACAGGGCTCAGACGATACTGACAGCTATCGACCCAACGACAGAAGCCAGCGATCTGGCACGGCCCGGTCATATCTTCCCATTGCGGGCCCGGGACGGGGGCGTACTGGTCCGTGCCGGCCAAACGGAAGCCTCGGTCGATCTTGCCCGAATTTCGGGGCTCGATCCCAGCGCCGTCATCTGCGAAATCATGCGGAAGGACGGCACCATGGCCCGAACACCCGATCTCATGGAATTCGCCCAACGGCACGGCCTGCTCATCGTCACCGTTGCCGACGTCATCCAGTACCGGCTCCGTACCGAGCGCTTTGTCCAAAAAGTTTCGGAAACTGTTCTGCCTACGGAATACGGCGATTTTCGGATGATTGCCTTCGAAAGTACCATCGACGGCGAAACCCACGTCGCCCTGGTTCGGGGCGATATCGAAAACGGGGAGAACGTTCTGGTGCGCGTCCACTCCCACTGCCTTACCGGCGATGTTTTCGGGTCTTCCCAATGCCACTGCCGCAAGCAGATAGAACGGGCGCTGGAGATGATTGCCGCCGAAGATCGGGGAGTCCTGCTTTACCTCCATCAGACGGGTCGCGGTTTCAACATCGTGAATACAATTGACGGCCGCCAACTCGAATATCACGGCAAGCACGACATCGATGTGAACGAAACGATAGGACTCAAGGGCGAACAGAGGGAATATGGGATCGGAATTCAGATTCTGGCGGCACTGAATATTCGTTCACTGCGAATTTTGACGAACCACCCGAGAAAGTTGGTGGCGCTGAAGGGCCACGGCTTGAAAGTGGTGGATCAGGTGCCTTTGGGCGACCCAAGTAATTGAATTATAAGTAGATCCATCTTCCCGTCCAAAGCCGACATGAGGTATGGTAGGGTTGCGCGGGATTTATACGGATTCCAGAGATTCCACGGTTTCGACAGAAATGGCGTTCATCGTGTGGATTCAAAGAATAATACGCGACAGGAAGGCATATTAGCTGTAGATGTCGGACCGGGAAATCATAATTGAGAGCCTCGCCAAGGCCGGATCCCGCATTCGGACGAACCGCCTGATCGGACGATTCGCTCGAGCCCTGTCCATCTTTATCGCCATCGCCGTATTCGTAACAGCTGTTAATATTTTCATTCCGCTGGGTCGGACGGTTCTTGGGGCGTTCTGGGTTCTTTGGTTGCTTGCGCTCGCCGCCGACGTCGTAAGGAACCTGGGACCACGGACTGGGCTATCTGAAGCAGCCGCCGACGTCGATCGAGAGGCACGCTTAAAGGATGAAGTGGTCAGTGCGTATTGGTTCCTGAACCAGAACGCCAACAATCCATGGATTGACCTTCAGATCCGTCGTGCCGCCGCCACTGTCCGCGGCTTGGACATCCGGGGACTGTATCCCAGAATTTTTCCACCGGCCTCCTATATCGCTGCGGGAGGGCTCGTTCTTTTGGTTGCGCTCAATTTTGCTCCGATCGAACCCGGAGCGATCGATCTTTTTCCGAGCGCCCCGCCCGAGATTGATGCTCCACTCGAAACCGAGGAACTCTTCGACGAAATAGAAGAACTGCTCGACCGAGCCGAAGAACTACAACCGTCTCAGAGTATCGAGGAGTTTCAGGCACTGCTGGAGTCGCTTGAGAACTCCGAGGTCGCGCTCGAAGAGGCGGAACAACAAATGGAGGATGTCGAGTCGCTGATTGACGAAGGGAACCTCACCGTCGCCGGTATTCTGGAAGGCCTGGAAGAAGTGGGTGAGGACCTCCAGCAGTCGGAGGACACTCAAATGGCCGGACAGGGACTCATTGAGGGCAACCTTGGTGAAGCGGCGTCGGAACTCGAGGAGCTTGCAGAAGAGATCAGTGCTGGCCGTGAACCTGCGTCGGACCTGGATGATGCCCTGCGGGAAGCCGCAGGGAACAGAAGGCCCGGCCTGGAAGAGTTGGCTAGTCAGCTGGAGGCAGGGGCAGCGGGACTGGATAGCGAGAACCTGGAAGCGGTCGAACAGGCCTTGGTCGGATCCGCCGAATCACTGAACCAGCTGGCAAACATCATTGAAAGCCAACGATTGCAGAACGAGGCGGCGGCTCGGATGGACGCGCTTCAAGACGCTCTGAGAGAAGCCCAGGCAGAGACCGAGATCTCCGAAATCGATCTTCCGGACGATTTGATCACACCGAACGACGAGGTGCAGACGCCCTTTTCAACCGGAGAAGGCGCCCCGCAACCAGGTGAGGGGGATGGCACCGGAAACGAAGAGACGACGGGGCAGGATATGTCGGAACTGGACCTGCCATCGGAATCGGGTGGTGAGGGCGGCGCACAAGCCGGCGAGGCTCCGGGGCAGAACCCTGAGAACCTCAACGCCGATGCCAATGGTCTGATACCGATGGGATACGGTTATTCGCCGGAGATCAATGAGGGAGCGGCAACAAGTCTGGAAGTTCAGCTCCAGGAAGAGCTCGTCGAAGTGATGCTGGACGAGATCGCCAGTGAAACCGAGGAAGAACCGCAGGAATTGTCTTCACGCAGGGAGGCGTCGGCTCTGGACTACAGGAACGCACCGTCCGATTTGACTCCGGCACAGCAGGGCCTGCTGAATCCCGACCGGATTCCGCGCGAATACCAGAACCTCATCAAGGAGTATTTCGAGGCCATTCGGACCGAACAATGATCGTAGAACTGGACCAACAGATCGAACTGTTCCAACGGCGGTTCAATTTAGTCAAAACAGAAGTCTCCAAGGTCATCGTCGGTTACGACGAGATTATCGACGGCATTCTGATGGGACTGCTCGCCAGAGGTCACGTCCTCCTGGAAGGCGTACCCGGACTCGGAAAAACGAAGCTCGTGCAGACGCTCAGCGGAGCTCTGCAGCTTCGTTTTTCCCGTATACAGTTCACGCCCGACCTCATGCCCGCCGACATCACGGGAACGAACGTCATCCAGCAAAACGACGCCGGTGAAAAGCTTCTCCAGTTTCAACCGGGACCGCTGTTTGGAAACATCATCCTGGCAGACGAAATCAACAGGGCGACGCCCAAAACACAGTCGGCCCTGCTGGAAGCCATGCAGGAGAAGACGGTGACGGTAGGCAAGGAAAGCTATCAGCTGGAGTTGCCGTTCTTTGTTCTGGCGACTCAGAATCCCCTCGAAATGGAAGGCACCTATCCGCTGCCGGAAGCTCAATTGGACCGTTTCTTCATGAAATTGAGGGTGGACTATCCCAGCATTCAAAGCATGCACATCATCCTGAACCGGACGACCAGGACGGGTGAGCCGATGCCGGAACGTGTGCTGGCGGGCCCGCAGATTCTTGAAATGAGGGAAACAGTTCTGGCCGTTCCGATCGCGCGCCCTGTGCAGGAGTACGCCGTACGACTGGTTCTGGCGACACACCCGGACACACCGGAAGCTCACGCGATGACGAACCAGTATGTTCGCTATGGCGCGAGTCCGCGCGGCGCCCAAGCGCTTGTGCTGGGGGGCAAGATTCGCGCCCTGTTGCACAATCGAGTGCACGTTTCCGCCGAGGATATCCGCGCGATAACGCTTTCCGTTCTCCGGCATCGTGTGCTGCTGAACTTCGAAGGTGAAGCCGAACAGATCGAGACCGACGCCATCCTGGAAGCCATCCTGAGAGACACACCCGAACCATAGCCATACCCCAACCAATGCCGACGACAGCCATCGCGGGATTCGATGAACACTTCATGCGAAAGCTGGAGTACCTGGCGTTGGTTTCCAAGCGCTTCTCAGGTCAATTCAAAGCGGAAAGACGGGCCAAGAAACTCGGGTCGGGACTCGAGTTCGCCGATTATCGCGGTTACGTACCCGGAGATGACTTCCGGTATCTGGACTGGAAGACCTATCTTCGGCTGGGTAAGCTCCTGCTGCGGCTCTACGAAGAGGAACAGGACCTGCCCATATATGTCTTCGTCGACTGCAGCCAATCGATGAACTACGGATCGCCCTCGAAACTGGAGTATGCTCGCAAGGTAGCAGCCGCCCTGTGCTATATCGGCCTTGCAAATCTGGACCGTGTCACCGTGGTCGCCTACGCCGAGGGAATCCAGCGTGAGTTATCCCCGCAACGGGGCAAAGGCCAGGTTTTTCGCGTGTTCGAGTTCCTGTCCGAGATGGAAGCGGGTGGAGAAACCCATGCCAAGGAAGCCTTCAAACTTTTCTGCGCCGGCAATCGACGCCGCGGCCTGGCGGTGGTCATCTCCGATTTCTTCGATCCAAATGGATTTGAGCGCGGATTGAATATGCTTCACTACTTCAAGCACGACGTTTTCGTTGTTCAGGTGGCTGCACACGAAGACGTGGATCCGGGTATCAGTGGTCAACTGCAGCTGGTCGACTCGGAAAGCCGTATCAGCCGGGACGTGGCAGTAACGCCGGAACTGCTCAAGGCATACAAGAAGGAGATGACTCGTTTCTCGGATGAACTGGGACATCATTGTGTTAAGTACCGGTTGGGTTACGTGCGGACCGTTACTGATTTCCCATTCGAAGACCTGATACTCCAGGTATTTCGTCAGGGTCGATTCCTCAAATGAGCTTTGTCGCATTGTCCATGACCCAGGCTCTGCTGCTTGCGGCGTTGACCGCAGGTGCGGTGTTGGTGCTGTTTTTCCTCAAGCTCCGTCATCGCCGTGTCGTCGTGGGTTCCTCGCTTCTCTGGCAGCGAATACTCGACCACAGGGATTCCGTATCCCTGTGGGAGAAATTGCGGCGATGGATATCGTTGGCCGTCGCTCTGACGATCGCGCTGCTGATCGCGCTCGCCCTCGGACGGCCGTATTTCATCGGAACCTTTGAAGGCCCCATCGGCCCCGTGATCGTTGTACTCGATACGTCTCCTTCGATGGAAACCCGGACCGCTTCGGGGCAGACGCGTTGGGACCTGGCCGTGGACGAGACGGAACTGATTCTCAGTAGCCATTCTGGTTCGGGCTTCATGGTCGCCGACACGTCCGGACGGGTCCTGACGCTTTTGACCGAGGATCGAAACGAAATTTCGAGCGCTATACGACGGATGCGTCCTTTTGGCGGAACCCGAAAGTTTCCAACGATTCCAGAGGAAAGTGCCCGTGTCTATTTCATTACCGATGGTGTCGATCCCGTTGAGGTGCCTGAATCGGTGACTCGGGTATCGGTGTTTGAGTCCGCCGACAATGTCGGTATTACGGCGTTCGATGTCCAGGTCGATCCCACGAGCCAGTCCGGTTACATGGCGTATCTGGAAGTGGTGAACTATTCGGATGAAGCCAAGGACGCGCGAGTCCTGCTCAGCGGAGTGGGAGGACAACGACTCACGCAGGATCTCATCCTCAATCCGGAAGAACCCTGGAGCATTTCCTTGGATCTCGCCGACTTCCAGGGGGGAGGCATGCGCGTTAGCGTACAAGCGCCCGGTGACGCATTCACTCTGGACGATGTAGCGTTCAGCTACCTTCCTACCCCCACGAACAACCAGGTAACGCTGGTCACCGACTCAGTAAACGGCTACCTGGAGACCTTGCTGGAGCTCTCTCCGAGAGTAGAATTGAGCGTTGTCCGACCTGCGGACTTCGAGAACGATCCCAGCACCGACGCCTATGTGTTCGAAAGCTTCGTCCCCGATGAATCCCCGACCCGACCCAGTCTGGTGTTCGGCTCCGGAGGGGTCGATTGGCTGCCGAATCAAATCGGAAATCAGGTTGAACCCGTCATTACCACATGGAACGAAGACCACCCGGTCATGCAATCGGTGCCTGTTTACGATCTGAAGATCGATGAGTCTCAGATTTTGGACTTGAGCAACGATTCGGAGGGCCGCACGGTCGTCGCGGCATCGGAGGAAACACCTCTGATTGTGGTTCAATCTGGCATGACCGGACCCAGAACTGTGTTCGTGGCTTTTGATCTCGCGGCTTCCGATTTCGCGTTTCACCTCGGTTTCCCGATCTTCGTCGAAAATGTCATGGCCTGGTTCTCCGGAGAAGGACTCGCCGAACGACACAGTCTGGGCGCAATCGAACTGCCGCCCGACACGACCTCCGTGACGCGTTTGGACGGGACAGAGGTAAGCACTGAAATTCGATTCGGACGGCAAGTCATCGAGGCCACCGAAGCTGACCTCTATACGGCTATTTCCGAGGGACGTCGTATTCGCGTGACTGCAAACCTCACGGACTCCAGACTGTCGAATGTCAATCAGACATCGATCACATCGGATTCGGGATTGGGGCTGGACATGATTCTCGCAGGCAACGAACTCTGGTCGTTCATGCTGTTTGCCGCTCTACTGCTGGTCGGTCTCGAATGGTGGACCTACAACCGACGAATTACTCTTTGAGGAGACTTCCTGCGCAGTCTGATGAGAAGATAAGAAAACTCTTATGATCACGTTCCAGACATATTGGCCAATGTTATTGCTCGCGGTGATTCCTTTCTTCTGGTGGGTGAGCCGGAAGACGCTGATGGATCTGAGTCCGGGGCATCTGAAGCTCGGAACACTTATACGCTCGGCAATTGTTCTGTGCCTCGCGTTGGCCCTGATGCAACCGGTCTGGAACCGTTCCGGCAGCTGGGTCTCGGTAGTCTACATGCTCGACGTTTCCAAGAGTGTCTCGCCGCAGGCCATTTCAGAAGCGATCGATTGGATCGAGGAGACCGATGCGGCCGGCGGCCCGGACCACTCCCGGTTCATACCGTTCGCCGCAAACTCACTGGTATTCGAAGAACTGGACGAGCTGAGAACGGTTCAGGTAACCAACATTCCGACCGAAGGAGCAATTGACCAAAGTGCCACTGACCTTGAAGGCGCGTTGACCCAGGCATCTCGAAGTTTTGCGCCAAATCATCTCAAGCGTCTGGTTCTCATCTCGGACGGTAATGAAAACGTGGGCGCAGTGAAGGACTCGATCCTTCGGATGAATCAGGAAAACGTCGAGGTATTCACACGACCTATTGCAGCTCGAACGGGCTCTGACGCCTGGGTGGAAGATGTTATGGCTCCGGCAACGGTCACCGAGGAAGAGTTGTTTCCGCTCGAGGTTCTCATCCAGAGCCAAGTCGCCACGACGGGAGAAGTGGAAGTTCGCTTCGGCACCGACGACCCTGAAACTCGTGAGGTCGAACTGGCGCCGGGAATCAATCGCATTGCTTTCGAAATCCGGCCGACCGACACGGGGCCAACGATGATCGAAGCGGAAGTGAGGATAGGGGGGGACCGATTCCCGGACAACAACGTCTTTCGACAATCCGTACTCGTCGACGGACCCCCGCGCATTCTCTATATCGAAGGGCGATCCGAGAGCGCCGATTACCTCCGGAACGTGCTTGAAGGCGAGGGTATCGAAGTTCGCCTCGCCACACCGGGAGAGGTCCCCTTGTTGTTGGAGGAGCTGGATACTTACGCGGCAATCATATTGAGCGATGTCCGGGCAGACACGATGACACCGGTCGAAATGGAAGCGCTGGCCGTCTACGTCCGGGAACTGGGCGGCGGTTTTCTAATGATCGGCGGCGAATCCGTATACGGCGAAGAGGGCTATTCAGAAACGGCGGTTGAAGAGATTCTGCCGGTAAAGTTCGATCTGGAAAGGCCGTCCGTCGCTCTGATCATCGTGCTCGACAAGTCCGGCAGCATGGGCGGAGAAAAACTCGAACTCGCCAAGGAAGCATCCAAGGCTGCCGTGGATGTACTCCAGGACGATCACATGATCGGCATCGTCGCCTTCGACTATGACCACTACTGGCCTGTCGATCTGCGTGAGGCGGATGATCGCGAAGAGATCAATCGGAGGATCAGCAGAATTATTGCCGGCGGAGAAACCAATATTTATCCCGCATTGGAGGAAGCCTACGCCGCCCTGATCGACGTTGAAGCGGAGGTCAAGCACATCATTTTACTGTCGGACGGCCGGTCGCTCCCTGAAGATTTTGAAAGTCTTGTCCTGGGAATGGACGAGGAAACGATTACGGTTTCTACGGTAGCGGTCGGCAATGGAGCGGACCGCGAACTCCTGGCCAACATCTCGACCTGGGGTGGCGGCCGCACCTACTTCATGGAAGACGCCAACCGTGTGCCGCAGGTTTTCACAGACGAAGCGGAACTCGCGACACAAGGAACACTACGGGAGGAACCCTTCCAGGCGGTTGTTCTAAAGGAAGTCGAAGCTTTCAAGGGGATCGATTTCTCAACCAGCCCGCCTTTGCTCGGCTACGTATCCACTCTCGGAAAGGAAACGGCGGAAATTCTGTTGGAATCCGATGTTGAAAAACCGATATTGGCGCGTTGGCAGTACGGCTTAGGAAAGACCGTGGCCTTTACCTCCGACGTGAAAGACCGCTGGGCCGCAGAGTGGCTCGATTGGGACGGATACAGCAAGCTCTGGCCTCAGCTGGTACGTGAAACAATGAGGCGAAAGGACGATGGCCAACTCGATTTGAAGATCGACAAAGTGGGTGAGTTGGCCCGGATCTCGATCACGGCCCTTGAAGAGGATGGCAGCTTCCGGGAGCAGTTGACTTCTCAGCTCAGCGTGGTCGATCCACAGCAAAATGTATCGATCGTCAACCTGCGCCATTCCGGACCCGGCTCTTACGAAGGTGAGTTCCCCGTGGACCAGCGCGGCCCTTACCTGTTTCGAATGACCGGGGATGAAACTGGAGCGTCGCGCATTCTGCCCTACTCCTACCCTGAGGAATATCACTTCTATCCGCCCGATACGGACCTCTTGAGAGAACTGAGTGCTGTGACCAACGGAACCTTCAGTGCCGATGCGAGCGACATTTTCCGCTCGAGTGCGGAAAACATAGTGAGACCCACACCCTTGTGGCCGTATATGGCCGTTGTCGCTCTGTTGCTCTATCTGGGAGATATTTTCCTTCGCCGGATTCGTCTGTTCGAAAAACCCAGCCCGTCGAAGCCGGCCGCAGCCGGCCCATCAGCCAGCCCCTTAAGCATCTCGTAAAACTAAAAGGTGAGCGTACCGGCTAGCGCGATCCGAAGCATGGCGTAGACCACCCACCCCCCGATTATCATGGCGGGACCCAGTCGAGGTGAGGCGTCCGGTCCGAGGAATCGATAGCCCACGACCAACAAAACGATCACCCATATCGAAATCACGTCGATCATGCTGGCAGCCACGAAGAACTCCACTGACACCAACTCGGGGTCGAGCATGCGGGCCATACTGAGTCGCCCGGCTTGAAGGGAAGGTATTTCCTGTGGACTGGAGCTTACAAGAACCACGCTCTGTGCCAGGTGATAGAGAGCTGAAGGAACAAAAGCCAGAGCCGTGACGGATAAATAACTCCTGTAACTACGAAAGCGCCCGAAGAAAGAACAAATCCCGAAGAACAGACTCGAGACCAAGAGCACAACCACCGCAGGTCCAAAAATGGCGACCACCAGCCCGATCTGCCAGATACCTCGCAGCGAAGGATCAGCAGGTGGAAATTTGAAGTAGACGATCAGGCTTGTCAGGGCGGCAAACAGGGTAGGTATGAAGACCGGTGCGATTACGACGGGTCGATCCAGAGCTTCTGACAGCGTCGCCGTGGGCCTCCAGAACACCCTGATCGCTCGGTACAAGTCATCCATAGGGTTCTAAGAAGGGGACGGACACTTCCAGTCGAAATACACTCTCCAAGCCACAATTGCACATGAAGTGTCCGTCCCCTTCCCGTCACTGTTCTGGAACTTCACGCAGGACGTCCACGGTGACGTCGACGATACCGATCTCGACACGGCGATTGCTGGCGCGTGCTTCAGCGCTGGTTCCCTCGACGCGGGGGCTCGACTGACCGTAACCGCGGGTCGTAATGATGTCGGCACTGATGCCAGACTCGACGATGTAGTCGCGGACCGATTCGGCCCGCCTCTCAGACAGCAGCTGATTGTATGCTTCCGTACCCACGTCGTCGGAATGTCCGTAGACATAAACGGAATAACCGGCCGAAGTCAGGAGAACCCCGGATATTCGGCTCAATAGTTCGCGTTCTTCAAAACCTAGATCGGCCCGGTCGAACGCGAATTCGATCGCGTCGGTTCCGAGGTTCATGACCAATCCCAAAGCAGTCCGCCGTGTCTCCACGATCGCGCTGAGGGCTCGTTCCAGCCGGTCCAGTTCTGCCTGGCGTTCCCGTCGGATTTGTTCCGCTTCCTGACGGGCCGTTGCAGCATCTGCTGCAGCCGATGCTGCCAGTGCCTCAGCCTCCGCGCGTCCCGATTCCGCATTCCGTCTCGCTTCTTCCGCAACCACACGCGTACGCGCGGCTTCCTGTGCATTTTCCTCGGCACCGACAGCACGCGTCATCGCTTCTTCTGCGGAAATTGCTGCATTCTGTGCAACATCGAGGGCTTCGGAAACCTGCACACCCGTCTCGGTCACGCGCGTGCCGAGAGCTCCAACGCGATCTTCAATGTTCGACATCTGTTCCAGGATCAAATAACCCATGACCCCAATCCCTGTCAGAACGACAAGAGTTGCTATCACCAGTCCGATCCCGGACGCACCATGCCCGGAGTTCGGCTCACCCGATTCAGACGCATGTTTCGAAGAGTTCATCTATCTGCAGTCACCTGCATTAGGGGACGGTCGCTTCATTCTCCGGATTGCTCCGTATCGAACACGATCACAACGTGAGAGACCTGCCGCACGAAATTTCCGTCCCTGCAAGATGCTTACGACCCCTTGGGACGACCCAGGTCTCCATTTCCGCGAGCCTTCTCAGCGGTCCGCTTCTGGTGGAGTTGCTGTCGCAGATTTTCGTTGGCACTCTTAAGGTTGTCAATCAAGGCACCCAACCTGTCCTCGGCTGAAGTCATTTCCAACAGCCTCTGCTTGTCGCTAAACTCCATGTCGAGCACATACGCGACCATGAATGAGAGTTCAGAGGCGGTATCAGGCAGTTCCAACTCAGCCGGTCTTTCACCGGTGAGTTCGACGCCCTTTTTGTAGGCATCGATATAAAGTTCTCCAACTTCAGCCTGCAATTCTTCCAGCGCCGGCCCCGATTCGTCCAGATCATCAACCGTTTCGATAACGGCTCTCCAGAAAGGCTGCGGTTCCTTGAGTTCCAAAATCCGGAATCGTTCCTCGCCCTCGGTCACTATGTTCAGGCGTCCATCATCGAGCCGCTCCACCCGAACAACACGTGCAAGCACACCGACTTTCTCGATGTTCGAAGCTCTTTCCGGTTCACCGCTCACCAAAACGACGCCGAAGGGACTTTCACTGTCGATACACGTCTCGATCATTGTCTTGTAACGCTCTTCGAATATATGTAGCGGCAATCGGACGCTCGGAAAGAGAACGACATTGGGAAGTGGAAAAAGCGGAATCTCAATGTAGTCGGAGTGCGGCATCAGCCTTCAGAATACAAGCGATGCCACCGATGGATTAGGGAATTGTCTCCGAGTATTTGCAGACCGGAGGACGAACGGCGGTTCCGCTCAGATTGCTTGTAACGTGTACACCCCGCCTCGGGGTCAGCGCCGACCCGTCGTACAGGGCACTAAATGAAGAGTTCTTCGTCGTGCCTGGTTTCGTCAGAGGAGTCGCGGCCCTTCCGGTTTAAGAGGAATTCGAAACCCTTGCTGACACCTCGCGCCAACGCTCCAACTTCCCGAACCGGACGAATGATGGATTCCTGAACCACGTCAACGGTTTCGTTTACACGTTCGCTGACGTCACGGCTCATGCGATCGACCCTCTCGAGTTGATCCTGCAGTGTTCGGCCTGTCTCCCCGATCATTTCTTCGACGTTGTGCACCTGCTCTCGAGCGGCACGGCCAACCTCAACGACATCTTCGGAAACGGTTTTCAAGTTGTCGGTAACCGTCTTCAGCGACGGCATCAACTCGCGAAGCTGGCCAAGCGTGAGTTCGATCTGCCCTACAACCCGCTTCGAGAGCAAGTATAGACTCAGCAATATACCGGCCTGCAGCATCACGGCGGCGGCGGTCAGCGCGACAAAAAGAGTCAACAAACCTTCCAAGGCATCCTCCGATCAGTCCGTGGCGTCCTTCTCCTGAAGGTAGGCCTCTTTGCCTGCTTCAAAAGCAGCACTGAATTGCCCTTTCTGTTTCTCGAGGGCCTCTCTGCCCTTGTCCACAAGATCATTGACTTCGCCCTTGCCACGGTCGACCAAAGACGTCACTTCCTTGCCGACGCGGCGGCCGCCGTCTTCCACAACTTTTCGGCTCTCTTCAACCTTGCTATCCAGGAATTCACGTCCCTCCAGCGTTCGTCTGGAGATGTCGTCACGCGTTTCCCGGCCGGATTGGGGTGCAAACAGCAACGCAATCGCGCCACCCACTCCCGCGCCGGCAAGAAAATAAAGAAACTTGTCTCCGAAGCTACTACTCATATCGACCTCCCATTGACCTAAATCGATAGTAACACAGGAGCGTTGGGGAATAGAGGAGCACGCACTCGACTCACCCGTGGTGGAATTCTAGCGTCTGCTAAGCTGGGTCGAAGTGACGGCGAATCGATTCCACCTGGCGCCGGTTTGCCACCTTCAAAAGGTCTTCAATGGATGCCTGGCTCACTTTCTTTACCGAGCCGAAGTGATCAAGCAGCTTACGTGCCGTCCGCCCTCCGATGCCCACGATCTCCGTGAGTTCGGTCGCGCGCCCCCGGCGCGCTCGGCGCTGACGGTGAAAGGTGACGGCAAAGCGGTGACTTTCGTCACGGATCTGCTGAATCAGGCGCAGGACCGGGGAACGTGGATCGAGCATGACCGGCTCATCTTCGCGACCCGCGATAAAAATAATTTCCTCACGCTTGGCGATACTCGCCAATGGTTGATCGACAATGTTCAGGTCGTCGAGAGCAGCCTGGGCAGCGTGGAGCTGGCCGAGCCCGCCATCGATGAGGATCAGGTCGGGCATTCTCTGCTTCTCTTCCATCACACGGCGGTAGCGGCGGGCGACAACCTCGCGCATGCTCTTGAAATCATCCGGTTGACCGGAAACGGACCGGACCACGAAGCGGCGATATTCAGACTTCCTCATGCCACCCTCACGCCAGACGACCATCGAAGCGACGATGTCACTTGCCTGGAGGTTGGATATGTCAAAAGCCTCCACCCTCTTGGGCGTCTTCTCCAATTCGAGTGTCTCTCGAACATCGCGGGCAATCGTTGAAGCCGAGGGCGTTGCCGTGCGGAATCGTTGATCGAATGACAACTTGGCATTACGGCGTACCAGTTCCATCATCTCCCGCTTGGATCCCCGCACGGGCGTTCGAAATTCGACCTTCCGCCCCTTTTTCTCAGTCAATCGGTCGGACAGAACCTCCTGGTCCTCGAAAGCAATCGGCACGTGGATCTCAATAGGAATAAACGGCGCATCCAGGTAGTACTGCTTCAACAGTGCGCCCAGGAACTGGGCGGGATCGAAACTTTCCTGGTCCTCCCAAAAGAGTTCTTTCTTGTTGACGACTCTGCCGCCACGCATGTGGAACGCGGAAACGGCGACCTGAGGTCCATCCCGGTGCAAACCAAATATGTCGATGTCATCGGACCCGGCCGAGGCCATTTTCTGCCGTTCACCCACCTGTTGAATCGTCCGAATAGCATCACGGTGATGCCCCGCGGCTTCGTACTGCTGGCTGTCTGCGGCAGCGGCCATCTTGCCCTCCAACCGGGCAACGAGATCCCGTGTCCTCCCTTCCAGGAATAGACGCACGTCCTGAACCGCTTCCATATACGCTTCACGGCTCGAAAGTTCCTCCACGCACGGCGCCATACATCGATGGATGTGGTACTGCAGGCATGGGCGCCCCCGCCTGCCGTCAATCCGAATGTTGCAGTTGCGAACCAGAAAATGCCGTTCGATCAGTCGGAGGGTTTTTCGAGCGAGACCGCCCGGGAAGAAAGGACCAAAGTAGAGGGCGCCATCTTTGCGGACTCGCCGAGTGATCAACGCTTTGGGATAGGGTTCGTTGAGCGTGAGTTTGATATAGGGGTAGGTCTTGTCGTCCCGAAGCAGCACGTTGTATCTGGGTTTGTTCGCCTTGATGAGGTTATTTTCGAGCGCCAGGGCCTCGCCCTCGGTATCGGTAACGATAAACTCCACGTCTCGAATCTGCTCTATCATCCGATCCCGCAGGGGATCGTGCGTCCGGGATTCCTGAAAGTAACTGCGGACGCGGTTCCGCAAAGATTTAGCCTTCCCGACATAGAGAACCACGCTTCCGGCGTCCCGATATAGATACACACCGGGGCCCGTTGGAATTGTCTTCAACTTAGCGTCGAGCTTTGGATTCGACAAAGTACTTAATATCGCGGAAGCCCCTCGCTCGAAACATGGAGACAGAGGCTGCCGAGTCCTAGAGCAGCAAGGGTTTACGGACGATCTCAAATTATAACAAGCCTTGACCGCATCATGCCTTTAACGTAGAGTGCCGCCTTAGAAACTCCCTAACAGATGCAGCCGAGCCAGCTGCCGGGGCCAATCAGCATGAAACGCCGCATCCCAACCATTCTGGGTGTCTTCTTCACGCTTCTGTTCACCCTCCTGGCGGCTAACCGCTTGGACTGGACGGCGGAAAGCTTCCTGACGAGCCTGGACATGCAGTGGCTGGACGCCAAGTTCAGAATGCGCGGGGAAAGAGCGCCCGGAAACGACCTGGTCCTGGTGGCGCTCGACGACAGGTCCCTGGAAGCGCTGGGTTCGGCCCGCCTTTTCGAGCGTCATCACGCGGCCCGGCTTGTGGATCAGCTCCACCAGGCAGGGGCCCGGGTCATCGGCTTCGACATCACGTACAGCGAAGTCGACCCCACCAATCCTGAAAACGACCGCCTTTTCGCTGAAGCGATTGAAAACGCGGGCAACGTTGTGTTGGGCGCGTATTTTGAGCTGGAGGCTACGACCGGAGTAAGCGGCGAACGGGGCGAGTTGAGTCCCGAGTTCCAGGAAATCGTTATCGAAAAACAGGTGTACCCTTCACTCCGAACCAGCGGCGCTGAAGGCGGGGAAACGCTTATTCAGGGCAAGACTCTGGTAATGAATCTGCCTTCACTGACCCGGGCGGCAGCGTCTTTCGGATCCGTCAACGTCCACACCGATTCCGACGGTTCTCCCAGATATCAGCCACAGTTCATCGAGTGGGGCGGGCGATTGTATCCGTCGCTGGACCTGCAACTGCTGAAGCGCTACCTGGACGTACCGTCGGTGGGCGTAACGATGCAAGACGGCCGCATGGAACAGGTACAGGTCGGCGATTACATCATTCCGACAGACCGATACGGGCGTTACATGGTCAATTTTAACGGGCCAGCCAACACCTATCCGACGGTGTCCTGGATCGACGTCGAAGAAGGACGCGTGGATCCCGCTGCACTCAATGACAAGATCGTGCTCGTCGGTCCCACGGCTATCGGTCTCGGAGATGTGCTCCCCACCCCTTTCGACCCCGTCCTTCCCGGGGTCGAACTGCACGCGAACATCATCGACAACGTTCTCCAGCAAAACTACCTGGTACGCGGCACGATCGCTTCCATGACCGACCTGCTCCTGATCCTGGGCGGGGGCATCCTCGTGTCCTTATATCTGCCGAAATTGGGAGCGACGCGCAGCATCATCTACACAGTGGTGGGCTTGCTCGGGTTTACGGGCCTGAACGTCTGGGTCTTTCTGCAATTCAACTGGGTGCTGAGCTACGTTTACCCCGGACTGTCCCTGGTTGTCACCAGCGGTTCCCTGATCTCCTACAAGTACCTCACCGAAGAACGGGAAAAGAAACGGACCAAGCAAGTCTTCTCGCACTATCTCGATCAGGCGGTTATCGACCAGGTCATCGATCAACCCGACAAGCTCAAGTTGGGTGGCGAAAAGCACAGCCTGACCGTCCTCTTTTCCGACATCCGGGGTTTCAGCACATTCTCAGAGCAGATGACGCCTCAGGAACTGGTCGGTTTCCTCAACACCTACTTCGACGAAATGACCGAGATTATCTTTAAGAACCAGGGAACGCTGGACAAATTGATCGGGGATGCAGTCATGTGTTTCTGGGGACACCCTGTCGAAACTGAGGAACATCCCCTCCGCGCAACCATCGCCGCACTGGAAATGATGCAAGCTGTCCGGCGGATTCAGGAAACAGTCGATCTGCCCGGAGGACATCTCTTCGACATCCGCATCGGAGTCAATACCGGGGATATGGTTGTCGGCAACATGGGTTCACAACATCGATTCAGCTACACGGTAATGGGCGACGATGTGAACCTGGGAGCACGTCTTGAGCCGCTTAACAACTACTACGGCACAAGCATCATGATTAGCGACAGCACCTATGAATGTGTCAAGGACCGCATCCTCTGCCGGGAATTGGACCGCGTCACGGTGAAGGGTAAGAAGCACGCCGTAACGATCTATGAACCCCTTGGGTTGCGGGAAGCGGAAAACGAACAACGCACGTCAGATCGACGTGGCGACCCGACCCTCTGGAAGCGAATCAAGGGCGCCTACGTCAGAGGACGACACGGGGAACGGCGACACAATGAGCGGCGACAGGGATCGGCAGGCCTGATCGCCGATAGGAAGTGGGACGAAATCCTGAAACACTACGCGCACGCGCTGGATCTTTACCGGAAGGCCGATTTCGACGCTTCCGATCAGGCGTTCGATCATGTATTGAAACTTGCGCCTGGAGATGGCCCTTCGAGTATTATGAAGGCCCGAATCGAAAAGTACCGTTTGGAATTCGCTGGCGCCGAGTCGGACTTTGACCCGGTTCATAAATTTGATGCGAAATAACACGATGAGTAGCGTTGCCTCACGTTTCGGTCTCCGAGCAATCGCCCTCGGAACCGCCACCCTCATGCTCTTGGCCGGTTATCCGGTCCGGCTGTCAGCGGAACCCGCCTCCGTCGTCGGTGACATTATTCTCCTGGGTACGGTCGAAAGATCTGGCCGGCGTCTCACCAACGACGCCACCCTGTTTGAAGGAGACACGATAAGAACGGCATCATCAAGTGGCGGCGTACTGCGCCTTGGGAGCGCCCGTATGGAAATCGGGCAGTCGACCTACCTGGAAATAGTCCGTGCCCAACCGCTGACCATCGTTCTCAGCTCCGGTTCTCTGGCGTTTAATTTCCCCGACGATTTTGATTTCCAGATTACTACGCCGCAGCTCGAAGTCCGGCCCGATCCATCGTTTGGCGCGGTCTCGGGTGAAATCCTGGCCATCCCTGAAGACGAAGACCGTGTTGAGAGCCGTGCCGGCACCCTGAGCATTCTCGAACGACAGGAGTATGGTGCGATCCGCAGTGTTGGCGGTGGAGAAATACTGATTGCGTCGTTAGTGCCGACGGTCTCGATACCGGTTGCCAGCCCGACTTTCGGCTTACTGCAGGCGCCCAGTCCCATTGCGCAATTCCAGGCTGTCGAGGGAGATGTCCGGCTGCAGAGGGTTAACACGACGCTCACAACACGCGTTGACAATCCAGGCATCGCCCTGTTCAACGGAGATACTGTAAGCACGCTTCAAGGGCGTGCCGACATACTCTTTACCGACCAGAGCCTGATCAGTCTGGACGTCGGCACCACGGTCACCATCGAGGAACAACCCCAACCCACCGGTATCTTCCGCCGGATCAGCCAGGGATTGGGCAACCTGTTCTTCGACATCCAGCAGATCGTCGGTACGGAAACGACTTTGGAAACACCGACTGCGGTCGCCGCAATAAGAGGAACGGAAGGAACACAGATTGTCCCCAACGAAACACAGAGCACCCACGCGCTGAATGAAGGCCTCGAAGACATTACCGAACGCATCACGCAGCAGACCGTCACAATTACTGACGGTCAGCAGGTGACGGCCATTCGGGGTGTCGGTTTCACTCCAATCGTTGCCCTGTTGGCTCTGATCCCAAGACCGGGTATTGGGGGGGGTGGCGGGGGGGGGGTGCGGCCGGCGGCGGAGCGGGCGCCGGAGCGGGTGCCGGCGGTGCAGCCGGTGGCGCGGCAGGCGCTGCCGCAGGAGCAGCCACGTCCACAGTAACTTCAGTCGCTTCTGTCGCTGCAGCAACTGCAGCCACAGCCGCAGGCGTGACGGCCGCAGTCGTCATCCCGACAACGGCCGACGAGCCCGCACCCGAAGACACGGCAACTGTACCCTTGAGCCGCCCGGGTGGTGAGCTCACCACAGGCAGTCAACTCACGGCGGCACTTTCCGTACCGCTCGCCAGTCGAAACGGCCCTCCGCCAGCAAGTGCGTCGGTGCCCGAACATCCTCTGGGTCAACCGCCAGTGACTCCGCCCACAATTGAACCGCCTCGCCGCCCAGCAGGCAGGCCTCCCACGAGACCATAGAAGACGGGTCTGGATTATTATATTCACCTCGTCTGGATCAGCGTTGTTGTACGAATTTATGTAACTCGCGGTTAAACCAACTGTCCAGTTGGCTTCAACCTCCTGGTCCACCCTATAGCTTCATCGTCAGCAATCCGCGGTAGTATCAGTAGCTCAAGTTATGTTCAAAGAACACTCCGATACGCTCGGTCGAGGGGATCGCGCCCCCGAATTCGAGCTTCAGACGGCGACTGGCGAGACCATCTCTGATCGAGATCTGCGGGGTAGGATGTCCCTCGTCTTTTTCCTGCGGGGAACCTGGTGACCCAATTCACGGAAGCAACTGGCTCAGTTGGAGTCAGCTTGGGATGAATTAAATCGGAAAGAGGTAGGATTAATTTGCATCGCCGCTCAGAAAATCGACGGTGTCGGGGGCGCGAAACGATTCGCAGAGAAGCACAATTACAAATTCCCGTTCCTGTTCGACGAAACGCGGGAGACGACCAAAGCCTATGGTGTCTATCACCGGATTGGCTTCGATGCGTATCGAATCGCCCGCCCTGGGGCCTTCCTTCTCGATGACGCGCAGAAAATTTTATGGATTGCCGTCAGCCCGAATCAGTCGGAGCTCCCCACGAACGCACAAATCCTCGAAGCTATCGCAGCCGCCGGTAAATATTGAAACCCACTTTGAACGAATCGCTACCGTTCACGGTGTACTGGGCCGTCGTCAGCGGACGGGCAGTGGATAGAACGAACTCGAAGGTATGCCTGAACGTCGCTTTTTGAATACCGACTGAAACCGCCGGACGATCAAATATTTCTCCGGTAAATCCCTTGACCCGAGGCACGTACTCTCCCACCACGGATACGGACGGAGTAAGACCGATCCCGGCACCGATGCCGATGGCCGCTGTGTAGTCAAACTCCTCTCCGAAAAGGAACTGCGGAGGAAGGAACGAGTCATCGTTCCGCGTGTTGAAGGCAATGCTCGGCGCGAGGGAAAGCGAAAAACGATTTCCGAAACTTCGCGTGGCAACAAATTGAACAAACGGCGCAAACCTCTCCTTAAAGTTATTTCGTCCTTCAATTCCAATACGAAACTGGGTCGAGAGCGGAGCTTCGGAACTCTGCCTGGAGAGTTGGAACTGAGAACTGAGTTCTATGGTCCGATCCAGGTTGCTGCGCATCGCCGAAACGCTCATCCAATCCGTTAAACCGACCTGGACGCCGAAGGTCACCGACGCGGGACTATCAAAACCGAATAATTGTTTCGGCGAATCCCGGTCGAAAACCGGAAACGTGAAGCGATGTCCGATCAAGAATTCCACGCCCCCGCGCTCCATCCCCTTGCCATTGGGCAGATTCACGATCCGCGGGCCAAGAAACGCGCCTTCCGAAGTGAAAGCATCGACCGGGCTGACGGATATCGCGGCAGCGACTGGCACCTCAGCCCCGCCCTGCACCTCTACGGCGGACCCCAGCCCCGACACCACGCCGCTTGATGGAAGATCCGCCAGATACCGCAGGCCTTCGACCTCCACAACCAATGCGGCGTTGTCAGGATCTGAGAAATGCAGAATCGTCGTGCTCCCCAGCGGCACGCGGCTGTAAGCAAATCGATCGGAAAATTGCGATCGCAGCAAGGGCGTTATTGTCATTTCGTTATCGGCAAAAGCCAGACCGAACTCGTTTCTGGGTCCTCCACCATCCGGATTGACGTGGCACACGACACAACCGTCGACGGTGGGATTGCGGAGGGGATCCCCCTGAAATATTTGGAGGAAAGCGGGAAAAGCCGCCGCGGGCACTGCCCCCGCAGCCAGCAATGTCAAAAATAAAATGCTCCGGCCGATTTGCATCATAATTTTCCTCAACAGTTTATGAATCAATATTTTCCAGTGGAACCGTGTGCTAACGCCGCCGACGATTTATTGAAACGGTGTGGGGACACGTGTGGACTTTTAGCAGCGAAAAACCTCCACAGCTTGTCGCGATACGCTCCGGCGTAATCCACTCCGATACGTGGGCTGGCTACAATTTTCCCGGGGTTCAGGCCGCGGTCTTCAATCCACAGCGAATCCTCCTCCAGGCTCACCCCGTTCAGGCTCCTGTCGACAGCCATGGCCTGACACAGTTTCGCCGGCCCGCTGCCAATGTCCCTATCACGCGCAACGCGCAGACGATTTTTTCGCATTAACTCCAAACCCTCTAAGGGATCGATAGCCCGGATCAAAACAGCGGCGGGGTAGCCTTCAGGTTCGGTCACGGCGTTCAAACAACAATGGAAACCGTAAACCATGAAGACATACGCATAACCGGGCCCTCCGAACATCACCTCTGTGCGATCCGTTCTACCCTTGGACGCATGGCAGGCCAAATCGTCCTCCCCAATGTAGGCCTCGGTTTCGACGATCATTCCTGCAGCTCGGCCTCTGCCCAGAGGGCGGACCACAACCTTGCCGATCAGATCCACAGCAACGTCGATCGTTGGACGGGAATAAAAACTACTGGGAAGCTTCACTATCTTGCGGTCTTGGTGAGTCCTGCCGAAGGCATCAGAGCAACCGAGAGCAGGCCAAGAATGCTCACAACGGTGCCTACTATGAATACCCAGTGGAGTGAATTCGCCAGCATGGACTGGAATGCGATTACGAGTTCCGGAGATGCCGTGTCACGAATCGCGGGCTGCAAGAACGCGTTTGGATCTTCAACCAGTTGTTGGAAACCCTGATCCACGCCAGATCCGACTCTGGATCCGATCGCTGCGATTTGGGTCGTCATGCCCCGTGCCATGACGGCACCCATTATGGCCACACCGACTGCGCCTCCGATGCTTCGGAAGAACTGCGCCGTCGAGGTTGCAATTCCTAGCCGCTCACGGGACACAGAGGACTGAACGGCAATGAGTTGCGTGATCATGACCAGGCCCATTCCCGACCCGACCAAGCCCACATTCCACAATACGTTGCGGATCTCAGTCTGGCTCGTCATCATGTCGAGCAATACGAATCCAGCGACCATGAGTAGCATGCCGGCCAACATGACCCACCGGAATTGAAACCACAGCAACAGCCGGCCACCGACAATCGAGAAGACCACCCACCCCATCAGAAGCGGCGTCAGGACGGAACCGGCACGCGTGGGGCCAGTCCCCATAACGCCCTGAACAAAAAGCGGGATGAACGAAATCAATCCGAATATTGCCATTCCGGAGAAAAATCCGTTGATAACCGAACAATAAACTACACGGTGGCGCAGAAGATCGACCGGTATCAGAGGCTCGTGGGCCCGCCTTTCCGCTCTGACGAAAAAAGTCATAGCGATGATGGACGCCGCCGCGAGCGTGAGATTGGTTGACGAAAGCAACTGGAAGTTTTCTCCGCTACGGACCAGCAATAGCATCAGCAATGTCACCGATACTGTAAAGGAAAGCATGCCGAATATATCGATCTCCCTGCGCTTCCCTTCTGAGCGCTCTTCCACAAACTGCGTCCCGATGATGATGGCCGCAGCGAGGCCAAAGGGAATATTCAGATAGAAAACCCACCTCCAGCTGATCTGTTCAGTGATGATGCCTCCCAACAAGGGGCCGACAATTGAGGCCAGGCCCCAAACTCCGCTAAAGTAGCCCTGGATTTTGGCTCGTTCGACAGGCGTATACAGCTCAGCGGCGATGGTCATGGCAAGCGGCAGGAGGCCACCCGCGCCCAGGCCTTGAATCGCACGAAAGGCGATGAGTTGAGTCATGGACTGGGCCTGTCCAGAGAGAACGGAGCCCAGGAGAAAAATAGTAATCGCCCACAGGTAGAGGGGTCGGCGGCCGTATAAATCGGAAAGCTTCCCCCAGGCAGGAACCGTCACGGTCGAGGCCAACAGGTAGGCTGAAAATACCCAACTATAGAGCTCAAGGCCACCAAGGGCGGAAATCACGGTCGGCATCGCAGTGCCGACAACCGTGGCCTCCATCGCCGCCAGAAACATTCCGATCAGTATGCCGATCGTAACAGTGAGTCGCTTCGTGGAGGTTTGCACAACTTCGATTCTTACGGAGGCAGATCGGGAAATTTACCGGAAAATCCGCGCGGCAAGAGATGTAAACGAAGTCGGAAACGGAGCCACCCCGCCTGCCGGATTCGACCGGCCGCGGGGTTTTCGGATACCTGGGAGGGCGGTGGTTCACGCGATGGACCACCGAATTCGAAAGCCTTACGCGGCCCTGTTCTTACCTTTAGTTCGCTTCTTTATTTTCCAGTGTGCAAAAGGATATTTGTGTCCACAGTTCGGACATTCCCAAGAACCCTGGCGGGCATCGGCGTCCGAACTGTGGAACATGCTGACGACGAGATGGCACTGTAGGCACATCGTCGGCTGGCTATCAATCCGTTTGCTTTCAATAACTTTGGCCATTTCTCTAAAGCCCTCGGTTAATGCCGGGCAAATCCCGATGAGTCGATCTATACCTGGCGTCAGGGTTTTAGACGGTTGAAATCCGAAAACCGCACCATCCGCAGAAGATTTCGAACAAGAATAGCCGATCATTAGCACTTAAGCTACTGAAAAATCGACAGTTTCTCGCCCTTCAGACCAGAACAAACCATGCTATCATCCCGCTTTATGCGTCTCCCTGTAATCCCGATCGCGGTAGTCACGGTGTTGATGGCTGTCGTCGCAGGTCTTATTACGCTGGTCCCACCCGCCGAACGGTTCCTGGCAGCGCCCGTAGTCAGTGCCCTGATCGACATCGACGGTGTGGAAACCGACGTAGCCATTGCCCCCGACGGCATTCGGTATGCAGTCATCTCTTCAGGCAACCTCTGGTTCACCAATTCCGACAACGACACCCAGTTGCAACTGACCGATACGACGGCAATTGAGTCATCCCCGGCCTGGACTCCGGACGGGAGCCGGATCACGTTCACCCGCGATCAGGACACGTTCGTCGTTGAGCCAGAAAGTCGCGAAGAGACGCTATTCATGGCTGACGCAGCAGACCTCTCCTGGTCCGCAAGCGGCCAGACTACCTTCGTACGTGGAGGCGGACTCTGGGTCGCTAATCGGACCGGTACCGAGGCAATCGAAATTGTTCCTGCCAACTCCAATCCCGACGTAATGATCCGAGTGCCCCGTTTTTCCCCGAGTGGAAGCCAGATCGTGTTCATCCTTACGATGCTCAATCTCCGCGGTGAAATCTGGATCGCCGACACATCGACCGGGGACGCGATTCCGATAATCGCGGACCGTAGCGCTGAAAATCCGACTGCGGCAGAATGGATCATCGACAATCGACACATCGCGTACATGACGGACCGGGCCGGGGGACTCGCGGTTTGGTATGCGGACCTCGACGAATCAACGATCGTTCCCTTGACCAAGCCCATGATGGGCCGCTCGCTGGCCCCCATACGGATTGGCGTTCACGGTGGACGAATCATCTTGCCACGACACTTCATCGACTCCGATATCCGGACTTCTGAGGGCCAATCGTTGGTGGCAACAGGGCTTCTGGAGTTCGACCCAACAGTTTCACAGGACGGGGAGCTGATTGCCTACACGGTAGAAAACGAAAGCCGCTTCGAGATATGGGTCGCGCGTCGCGATGGGGGAGATCCCCGTTATGTAGCACTTGGAAGACATCCTCGCTTCTCGCCGAGCGGCAACCAAATTGTCTATTCGAGAATCGATTTGGACGGCAACAAAGACATTTGGAAAGTCGATGTTCGGACGGGAGTTCCGGAACAGCTCACTGATGCCGCCGAAATCGACGACGTGCCCGACTGGTCCCCAGACGGCCGCTCTATAGTTTTCTCTTCCGAGCGTGACGGCCAGCTGGCGCTCTGGACTGTTCCCGCGTCCGGCGGACAACGGCTCAAACTAAACGAGGGCGGGTACGCGCCCCGGTTCTCGCCTGACGGTACTCGCATTACTTATTGGTACGGAGCCGCTCTGTGGACTGCCGACTCGGATGGCAGCAATCCCGATCGGATCGCAGAAATTGACACGCCTGTTTTCGGCGTCTGGAGTCCTACCGGGCCGGTCTATTCAGAAAGAGGCCGGGTTCCGAGCAACAACAACGAAGAACTCCCCTTGGAAATCTGGCCATCGTTTGATCGCCTTCCAGGTGGCGGTTGGGTGGTTGCCGCGCTCGAAGTCGAAAAGACCGAACTCTGGGCCTTGGATCTCGTCTTTACGGAATAGCACGTTGGATTTCGAAAGCAAGGTCGTTGTCGTGACCGGTGCCACCAGCGGCATCGGACACGCCGCAGCTCTGGGCTTCGCCAGAGTGGGCGCGACTGTGGCAGGCATCGGAAGAGATTCCTCCACCCTGGACGACTTGTCCAGCAAGGGCATACGGAGTTATCGAGCCGATCTGACTTTGGAAAACGAAACGTCTGAAGTCGTGAAAGCCGTGGTGGGAGACCTCGGCGGCATTGACGTGCTCGTGAACGCTGCGGGCATTATCGCAACCGGAACCATCGAAAACACATCGTTGCCAGACTACGACACGATGATGGGTATCAACGTCCGTTCTATTTTCCATCTCATGCAACTATGCCTGCCATCAATCACTGAGAGAACAGGGAACATCGTCAATGTATCGAGCGTCACGGGCCTGCGTGCTTTCCCCGGAGTTCTGGCTTACTGTGTCAGCAAGGCGGCGCTGGATCAACTGACGCGTTGCGCTGCCTTAGAATTGGCTTCCATAGGGGTACGGGTCAACGCGGTCAATCCTGGCGTCGTACGGACAAACCTGCATGTGCGCTCGGGTATGGGATCGGAAGCCTATGACGCTTTCGTTGAGCACGGTAAGACCACACATCCGATCGGGCGCATCGGAAAGCCTGAGGAGGTCGCTGAACTGATCATGTACCTGGCCTCGGATCTCGCCGGATGGATCACCGGTACCACCTACTCGATTGACGGCGGCCGCGCCGAAACCTGCGCAAGATAAGAGGGATCAACCGCAAAGGCGCAAAGACGCAAAGCAAGATAGGCTGCGTAAAATTCTGAGGGAGGAACCCTCTGTGGGTTCCCAACCCAATTGCCCTAGGTCGAACGAGACATAAGCAACCTGTCCTGTCTTTTCCTCCTTTGCGTCTTTGCGACTTTGCGGTGAATATCCGATGCTTCTATCCGCAGACGGGAACGATAATGACGCGTGTATTCAGTTCGTGGATAGTTCCGGAGCACTCTCACGTCGACGGGCAACACTCCCTACAGTAAATCGAGATCGTCAGTAATTTCAGTCCTCGGCATGATTTCTCGTCGCCGCCACTCGGCCACTCGGGCTGCCTGCCTCTGCTATAGTAAGAACCAGGGAGAGTGATTTAAAAAAGGCAATGGCAGTGTTTCGATAGTCGCAAGCATGGCTCAGCGGAAACGGGTCTCGCGAGGAAGAGAAAGAGGTGGGTTTCCGGCTGCGGAGTCTTGAGGATTGGTCTCGCATGCTCGGGTCGTCCAAAACCCGGACTGTCCTCGTATTCAAGCACAGCACGATCTGCGGCATCAGTTCCAGCGTCCTTGCCGAAGTCGAGGGGTTTCTGTCGCAACATCGGAACGTTCCATTCGGCATCGTAAATGTTGTCGAGGATCGAGACCTATCCGATGTAATCGCAGATCGCACCCGAATACGCCACGAATCACCCCAGATGATAGCCATCGTTAACGAACGACCGATCTGGCACGCCGCCCACTGGTCAATCGACCTCAACGAACTCGAACGGTTCCTCGCCAACACGGCGGAGTGACGCACCCGGTAGGCAAGTCCTGAATCTCCTGGCCAAAACGCGGTGAGCACTGTGGAAGAAATAACTGAAGGGTCTCGATAATGGCCGGTCCCCGTTTTACAAATCACCTCGCCGCCGAATCCAGCCCCTACCTCTTGCAGCACGCCCATAATCCCGTGAACTGGTTCCCGTGGGGCGAGGCTGCGCTGCGAAAAGCAAAAGAAGAAGACAAACCAATTCTCCTCAGCATCGGATATTCGGCCTGTCACTGGTGTCACGTGATGGAACACGAATCGTTCGAAGAAACCTCCATTGCCGAGCAGATGAATAATAATTTCATCAATATCAAGGTCGACCGGGAAGAGCGGCCCGATCTGGATCAGATTTACATGAGCGCCGTCCAGTTGATGACCGGGAGCGGTGGCTGGCCACTCACGATCTTCCTGACGCCCGATGCCAAGCCCTTCTATGGAGGCACCTATTTCCCCCCTGACGACCACTACAACAGACCCGGATTCCGGCGAGTTCTCGCCACGATCTCAGAGGCCTACCGGGAGCGGCGAAACGAGGTCGTCAAGAACGCGCAGACACTCATTGAACAGATAAACTCACAGTCCGCCCGCGCCGACACCAACGGCCAGATCGACCTGGAACTTATTGAGCAGGCCCAGAGGGGAATCGCTTCGAACTTCGACACAAACCATGGGGGCTTCGGCTCCGCACCAAAGTTCCCGCCGGGTATGACAATCGATTTCCTCCTGCGTCATCATCACAGAACGGATAACGAGACCTCTCTTCGTATGGCCAACCTCACTCTCCACAAAATGGCTTTTGGTGGGATCTACGATCAACTGGCCGGCGGATTCCACCGATACTCTACCGACGAACGATGGCTCGCCCCGCACTTTGAAAAGATGCTCTATGACAACGCACTATTGGGCCGCGTTTACATCGATGCCTTTCAGGTCACCGGCTTGCCTCTTTATCAAAGGATAGTCGAAGGAACTCTCGATTTCGTGGTACGCGAGATGCGGGCGCCTGAAGGCGGCTTCTACTCAACTCTTGACGCGGACAGTGAGGGTGTTGAAGGAAAGTTCTACGTGTGGGATCAAGACGAATTCGAGGACGTTGTGGGCCCGAACGCGGACATCCTCGCCCGATATCTCGATGTCACCGAACACGGCAACTTCGAAGGGCACAATATCCTGAACGTTCCACTCTTCCCCGATGCTTTTGCAAAAGCTGAAGGTATCTCTTCCGAGCGGCTGGGGGAATGGATGAACGACGCCCGCCTAGGCCTGCTGGAACGTCGCGAAACACGTGTGCGGCCCGGTCGGGACGAAAAGATTCTGACCGACTGGAACGGGTTGATGCTGCGAACCTACGCAGATGCGGCAGCGTGTTTTGCCCGCGCCGACTATCAGCAGGTCGCGGAATCGAACGCTGAATTCATGCTTTCAGTAATGTGGGACGGCAAGGGACTCCTGCATTCGTTCAAGGACGGTGAAGCTCGATTCAACGCTTACCTCGACGACTATGCCAATTTGGCCCACGGCCTGCTCGGACTCTATGAACTGACCTTCGAACAACGGTGGCTCCAGGAATGCGTTCAGCTGATGGAACATACGATTGACAATTTCTGGGATGAACAACACGGAGGTTTCTTCTTTACCAGCAACGATCATGAGGCCCTGGTGGCCCGTACGAAAGAATACTTCGACAACGCGACACCCTCTGGAAATTCGGTAGCCGCTGATCTGCTGGCACGCCTCGGCAAACTTCTGGACCGACCCGATTTCACGGACAAATCGGAACGAATTTGCCAGAGCGTCAGCGATTATATTCGCCGGTTTCCTTCCGGATTCGGGAGAATGCTCGCCGCAGGCGACTTCCTGACGGGCCCGTCGCAGGAAGTGGCTCTCATTGGACAACCCGATGCTTTCTTACCGGCACTGAGAAGGCTCTACCTTCCTCGAACCGTCGTCGCTGCAGGCGATTCGGACAACATCGCGCTGCTCAAGAACCGGGAGGCTGTCGATGGCAAGCCTACGGCGTATGTGTGTAAAAACTACGTGTGCAACGAACCGACCACGGAAGCATCGGTTTTTGAAAACCTTCTCAAAAAGCCGTGACGTGGAACGATTTCATGGACCGAATGCGTCGCGCGGGCCTCAACCCGTATGAAGAAGACTTCATGGACGACTACGGCACACTGGCAAGTCGCAAGTACGCCGTGCTCGAAGGGCGCTATTTTCGATGCATGTTTGCGGCGACGCGAGTCGAGGGATTCCGTTTCGAGACCTACGTCTTTCCGTCCGCGACGGACGCAAACGAATTTAAAGAATTGATGGCAGAAAATACACAATGGCGGCGGCGTGGCAATCTAGTCTTGCACGGAGCACCGGAACATCTGGACCAGCTCGACAAGGTTCTTCCACAGACCTTCAGCAGCGAATATTGACCTCTATCAACAAAGTCGGACTGATTCGTGTGGCACGGGCCATCAAAACAGATGCTCGGATTTTATTCGGCGAATTCGATACGATTTTCAGTGACCTGTCCCAAGGTCTCAAGACGGAACTGGGGGCCCCGGATAAAGCGTGAAAAATCGTCCCGTAGGTCTGCGGCGATGGGTTTCGGCGGGTCCGCACGTACGGTCCTGGGATCGATTACACGACTGTTAACGGTCATCCGGTAATCGAGGTGTGGGCCAGTCGCCGTGCCGGTCATTCCGACACGTCCGATCGTATCTTTCTGTACCACCCGCTCCCCCACGCTTACCGCAATCGAAGACAGATGGGCGTATGAGGTCGTCATCCCGTTTGGATGACGGAGCGTTACCATGCGACCGAAACCACCATTCGTCCCGGCAAAAATTACGGTACCGGTCGACACCGCCCACACGGGTGTTCCTGTGGGTGCAGCGTAGTCGACCCCAAGATGAGGCCGGACGGTGTTGTAAATCGGGTGGAGCCGGTTATAGCTGAATCCCGAGCTAATACGGGTAAATTGCAATGGCGACGGAAGCAGAGAGCGTCGAGCGCTCATACCATTCTCGTCGTAATACTCCTCGCGGAACCGGTAAGCCTGCATGGGCTTTCCCTTGTTCACGAATTCCGCTGCAACCACGGGACCGTATTTCACAAATTGACCGTCGTGATATTTCGCATCGACAATCAAGCGGATGGCATCACCGGAACGAAGGTCTTTGTAGAAGTCGACCTGTGCCTCGAAGATGCTAGCCAGCTCCATAACCAGCCAGTCTCCCTTAGGAAAGCCTTCCAGAGCGCCCCAAAGAGAACTGACAACCGTCGCGGATATCGTGTCAGTCCGGGTTTCGAGCGGCAATGCCTCAACTCTGGCAATGAACCCATCGTCGTTTCGCACAACCTTGAGTACGCTCTCGTCGTCAACGGAATACTCGAACGTCAGGAGGTCGCCATCGGGTTCCACCAGCAAGCGGTATGAACGTCCCGGCCGAAAACTCCGAACGTTGAAGACGGAACCTACGGCCTCACCGATGGCGTAAGACACCGCGTGTGATACATCGTGTCCGACAAGAGTGGTCGAAAGAGTCTCGTTACGCTCGAACATTCCCTCGACGAATACGGGAGGTGGAGGGATCGCTTCTCTCACCGACGCTGCCTCGGCCAGCAGCTCGACTTCCAGGTTGCGTGGCACCGCAACCACGACGACGGCTAAGAAAAGGACCCAAACGCAGCCCACGTGACACTTGTAAACACCCATCCGTTCTCCAGGCGAAAGGTCTTTCAAAAAAAAAGCCTGATCTCGAAACCCTCAGGGTTCCCAGTGTCAGGCGCTACCAAATCGTCACAAAAAGACGACGACGCATATTTTACACCTTTCCACAAAAATGTGAACACTTATAAGTCGTGTCCTTGAGGGGGGATACTCCGTTTTCAGATATCGGAAGTCGTAGTCAGTTGAAAGAGATGGGGCGACAACTAACCTGTATCACGCGAAAGTTAAGACGCTTGGAAGCCTTTCTGAATCAATTAACGACCGCGGGCCCGCGACGTCCAACACATCGTCAGCCCGATGTGTACGCCACAGAAGTAAGGAATTTTTCCTTGCAATTGTGCCCCCAACGGTTATTCAATCTTACATATCGATTTGGAGGGATGATCAATTGAGGAACGGCATTGTCTCCGCACTGATGCTCGCGACCGCTTGCGGTTTGATTTGTACGCCTGCGATCCTCGCCGGGATGCAGGAGACCGAACAGGCCGAACAAGCAGAGCCGGCCAACGAACGCGCGATCGATCCGGTTTGCAACATCGCCGTACGGCGAGACCCCGATTTATCGGCTGAATACCAAGGGAAGACCTACTACTTCTGCATGAAGGCCGACATGGAAGCTTTCAAGAAAGATCCGGATAAATACCTCGAGGGCAGTGACCACACCCATCCCGACCCTTCGGGATAATCCTTATATTCCCCGCCGCGTACCCGTCTCTTCCGAGCCCATCTCTGCCGGACCTGTCTTGATCGATGTGCCCGGGTAGTAGTGCTCGAGAATCTCTTCATAAGAAAAGCCACCAAGGGCCATCACTCCAGCGCCAATTTGACACAGTCCCACTCCGTGCCCCCATCCGGCACCGATGAGGGTTATCCCTCCCGGGTTTCGGTCCACGACGAAAGCAGAACTGTACAGGTGTGAGGGTGATAACACGCGACGGATTTCGAGCTCCTTTCCGATATTCAGCGCACCGGCGCTGCCTTCGATCCTGAGCCGGACAATCCGTCCGGACGCACCCCTCTCCAGAGCCGTCAGTTTGAGCTTCCCTCCCACATCAACACCGGTACGGGTGTGCACGAGTTCGGCCAGTTCGCTGAAAGAATAGTCGACCCGCCAACGATAGAAATCGATGGTCTCCTGATCGAATCCGGGAAGAATCCGAGCAAGCAAATCGGGATCCCGGGTGTTGCAGTACGCATCCGGTCGCGCACGAATCCAGTCGGGGTCGACATCGGGAATGCTTCCCAGCCCGTCAAATACTGGTGTCAGGTACGGCACCGCACGATCGTCCCACGCCGACCTATAATCTTCGCTTACACCCCCACAGCATTTTGAAAAGCGTGCGTCACACACGTCTCCGTCAAAGAACAAAAACCGTCCCGCTGTTTCGCGAACCGCCCGATGTGTGGCTTCAGATTTGTCAGAATCAAACCCCTGGTAACGTTGGCAGTGGTCGTCCCCGCAGACGTCGAATCGGTCGTGTGACTCCTTGCCGTACCAGCATAAGATTTCCCACTCGGCGGGACCGGTCCGTTTTTGGGAACGAAACGCCTGACCGCGATCGCTATAACGAATCTGAGATAGGAGCCAGCTTCTCGAAATCACCGCATGCGCCTTCAGCAGCTCCGGAGGACTGTTCGCGCTCATCTCGGACGCAATCACGCTCTCAACGTATGCATCGAGTTCCACATCATTGATAAGCGTCAGGCCATCGGCGGTCTCCACAATGCGTAATCCTCCCCGAAACCCCTGACGCTGCTGACGCTGCCAATGAAAGCCGACTCCGATGGTCACGTCGTCAACCGTAAAGGAATCAGTTTCCGGATCCGACGGGTTCAGATCGATCGCCGTATTGAAATCGTATGCGCCCGGGGCGTAGGTTTGACCGGACGCACTCTTGAATGCGCCGCTGAGCGCAACGCGATATGCGGAACGTCCTTCAACGAGTCCAACCGCTATGTTCACACCAGCCTCAATGTGTGAGCAATGCCTTCCACGGTTTGCGCTTCCAGTGATACTTCCCCAAAAACCTCCTGAATGTCCGCGGCTGTGATCTTTTCGAGATCGGACTCCACGGGAAGCACGACCACACCGCACATGTCGATCGCACCAGGAGTCCAGGTCAATTCTCCCGTATGAAAGACCTCGGGACGATGCTTGGATCGCGGAAAGACAACGACGACCCACGCCCCGTCACGATGGAGGGCTACAAGATTGATCATGGGTTCGACACGGTTTTCGTTGTGCACCCGAAGAGCAGCGAACAATTCAGAAAACCGCCGGTCCAACCGTGCCCGGTCCGAGTCTCTTAGAACAAAAGCACTCCGGGAATACTCCGCGATAACCCCGTCGGACGCGGAGTCCAGATCCTTGATCAAAGGCATGTCATCGAAACGGCATGCTTGAAAGTGCATGTGATCAGGGGCGGAGGCACCGCACTCCGGGCCGTTGTACAGAATCATGTAGCCCGGCAATTGGGCTGAGAGTTCGAGCATCGTCGGAAAGTGGCCTTCGATTCGCTGGGGCGTATGTTCCCGCGAGACGATGGACAGATGATTGTCGAGGATTGGAAACGGATTGCAGGCAATCACGAACTTCTGGTCGAAAACCAGTCCCTTCTCCGGATCGGGCAGGTTCTCAGCGCACAAGAAGCATGCCCTGTTTCGGATCGAATCCGGATCAACACGTGCTGTCGTGCTCTCAATTCGATGCGGGATATGGCGAACGACAACGGGGAAGCCATTGACGACGAACTCCCGGGATTGCGCTCGTGTCAAACCCTCCACGCCGTGCCTCAGCTGGGGCCATGCCTCTATCTGAGACTCGAACAGGCGATCGATCCCGGCAAGGACAGATTCCGGCTCCACTGGAACCAGTAATCGTTCATTCCAGTTCACAGCACATCCTGCATTCCGCCGTGCACGCCCTCACCCCCACGACGCTCTTGAATCCGGGCCTGGAGTTCAAGCGTCCGCAGCCAATCTTTGTAACTATTGCGAAGATTGGATAGCTCCGGAGAGTGATCGGCGTCCGTGTTTTCTGCCCATCGGCGGCACAGATACAGGGAATCATAGATCCGACCGATCTCATACTCACGGGACATTCGGAGACCCACGGCATAGTCTTCGCCATAGCTGACGTTGGGGAATCCAAATCGGCGAAGCACGCTTACGTCGTATGCGCGCGGTGCGCCCAGCCCGTTCACACGCAACAGATTATTGTGCCCGTTATCGGCCGTCCACTCTTTATGCGCCACCAGTCCCGGAACTATCTCGTTCAAGTCGAAATCCACCGTCGTGTAAGAGCCGGCCAACATCGCGTAACGATTCGACTCCATTGCCTCAACGACCCGGGAAAGGACGCCGGAATTCAGGAAGAGATCATCGGAATCCAGTTGCAGCGCGAATCGCCCACATGCCGGAGCAAAAATGGCTTCGTTCCAACAACCGCCGATTTCAAGGTCACGGGTCTCTGGAACCTTGGGGATCAACCGGGGATCCGCATGCGAAGCGATCACGCTGGAGGTCGAATCCGTCGAATGGTTGTCGACGACGATGACGTTGAATCCGAAATCGGCTTCCTGGCCTAGCGCGCTTTTGAGGGCATCGCCGATTGTGCCTTCGCGATTGCGGACCGGGATTACTATTGTCGCCTTGACGGGAAACACGGCCTCAGACGGTGGAATATGGCCGTTGGGCCGGGGCAGAAATGCGCCAATTCGTTTGAGATGGTTCGTCACGACTAACTCCATTTCGCCCTGATAGTCCAGCTGTGAAGAATCCAAATAATCGAAATGGCGTTCGCCTCCCAAGCTCGTATCCGGATCTTTCGCACTGTAAAGCGGTTCTGGTATGCGGACGATTGGATGATCGATGGATAATTTGAGGCGCAAGTCGTACATCGCACCCCATCGAAGCTTCCCATCGAGACCTCCATGACGGGTGAGGGCTTCCCGTGCCCGGGGGACAGAAACAACGACCAGGGGACCAAAATCAAAGTCGTCACGCAGGCTGCCGCTCTGGTAGTCGATCCAGGATCGGTCCGTCGAGTCGGCATATACAAGTCCCGCACCGCGCGCGCCCAAAACCTCGATCATCCTGTCAAGCGTCATGGCCTGTAACTCAAGTTTGTATCGGGGATCGGCAACGAATAGGACTTCTTCAGTTGCGTCTGAGAGGAGTCGCCCAAGGGCCGCGGCGGAGCCTTCCGGCAGGTAATTAACTGAGATCATTGTCGGGCGCGATCAAGCTCCCGGGGGCGAACCACGATTACACCGCTCATTCGACTGGCGCTCAGAAACTCGGCCAGATCCTGGTCCACGACCTGTCCCCGGCTCAGGGGAGCGTGACGCATCCGAACCCTATCATCACGAATGAGAACCCCGCAGTGAAACACATCCCGATCGTGGCGCGTTGAGGCAAAGAAAATTAGATCCCCTGACTGAACGTCCTGTTGACGTCTCATAAAATTGCGCTTGGGAATCGAACGCACGCGGACAGTTCTCTCTGGCAGTCCATCCAGCACACGGAGACATCGACGGCGCTCAACGACTCCGGGGCCCCGAGTCCGGTCGCGGACAACTCCGCTATGCTTGTTGTTCCGTATCCACGTCGTCATGTAGTGGTTCCGCTGCTTCCAATCGACGACACCGCCAGCGTAGCGAATGTGGCGGAGATTCTCGATAAACTCGTCCGGGGTGGATGCGCGCGCAAGCGAGAGAACGGTTTCGATATAAGTGACACAATCGAATCCATCGAGCGACGCCGTAAACACTTCCTTCTCATCCGCAGCACCGATGAGCATGTTTTTCTTATAGGGGCAATCGAGAAACTGTTCGCTGACGGCAGCGATACGGGCGCCGATTTCAGAGACCGACTTCACCCGTTCTAATGACTGCCGGACACGCTTTCGATTCAGGCCCCTGGGAATCTTTGACATCCAAACAATTTTAGCAGAGTCGCGGAAACAGATTCCCAGCTGCGGACACACGAAAACAACGGCGACACTTGTGGAGTCGTCGACTTCGCACTTGTGGAGCCGTAGACTTCACATGGCCAGTCAAAAGTTGAGAGACAACGGTGACACGCACGCGCTCATGACTTTTGACCAAAAAAAGGCGCAGCCGTCAGGATGCGCCAATCAGAGGACACAGGATAGTGGAAGAATCAGGAATCTTCGTCGATCAAAGAGATGTCGTCGAATGCGTCAGTTACGAGGTTGAAGTCTTCGGCTGCAATATCGATACTGGGGTCTTCGGTGAGAAGGTAGTAATCTTCACCTTCTTCAAATTCACCGTCTTCGAATTCACCGTCTCCAAACATGTAACCATCGGGGTACTCCTCTAGCTTGATCTGTTGATACCGTGCATCGAACTTGATTCGAATCGGAATCATAGCGCCACCCCCTTGGTCGTCCGCTTGTTCAAAAAGCAATTCTCGGGCCAAAATTGAGCGACCTCGGGAGAGCCTTTAGAAAGAATAGTTTCCGCATTCCGGCAAGAAACAGACCTGCGGTGACAGCTGTCCCGATTCCTGACGGGGCGTCAAAATAGTGCCCCCGTACGATTTGAAACGATTTGTTTGAGGAAGATGCTCCCAGCCTACCGGCCCGACTCATGAAAAGAGTGACCGTCTGTTCCTCCCAGAGTTTGATTGCTTATGATTCCCGCCTTTTGTAAACTTCCTCCTGTTTCGACAGATCCGGGACGGGAGGCCTCAACCCTCCCCCATCCATTAAACGATTTGTTTCTTCGGAGATAGCGTTCGAAGGAGTCACTTATGAATTTGGCACATATACATATTGTTCTAAATCACTTTCCGACGATCGGTACCGTCATCGGGCTCGCTCTATTCGTCATTGCTCTTGTAAGGAAAAATGATGAATTGAAACGATTTGCCCTGGGACTCTTCTTGATGATGGGGATTCTGGTGATTCCGACGTATTTGAGCGGCAGTGCGGCTTCGGAGATCATTGCAGACCGCGCTGGCACCTCGGAGGCGCTGATCCAGGCACATCAGGACGATGCCCTGATTGCCTTCCTGTTCGCAGGAATCACCGCCGCGTTCGCCTGGCTGGGGCTCTGGGAATTTCGGCGCTTCGGTGCGGAGAAACCGTGGAACTCAACAGTCGTCCTGCTGCTCGGCATCGTGACGGTGCTGCTGATGATAAACACCGGAACGGCCGGCGGTGAAATCACTCATCCTGAAATCCGGCCAATCGATGCTGCAACCGGGTTACCCGTGGAAGCCACGCTCAACGAGGGGTCCATCACAGCAGCGATTGAAACTTTCATAATCGTCAGACCATGGGTATGGCCAGCATCTGAAATTCTTCATTTTATCGGGATGGCGCTTTTGTTCGGTATCGTGCTCCTCATCAATCTTCGGATGCTGGGGGTCGTGAAGGGAATCTCGTATGCATCATTGCACGCGCTCCTGCCATGGGGAATGGCGGCATTTGCCCTCAATCTGACAACGGGAATGCTCTTCTTCATCGGGGCTTCGTCTCAGTACACGAGTAACATATCGTTCATGTCCAAAATTGTGCTGGTGCTGCTGGCTGGAACGAACATTATTTACTTTACTGTGTTCGATGACGCCTGGGCCGTCAAAGCCGATGATGTGCCACCGATAACAGCAAAAATCATGGCCGCATCGACGATCGTTCTATGGTTCGGGGTCATCTATTTTGGCCGCATGATGCCCTACATCGGTAATTCGTTCTAAATTCGACGCTGGCGGAGCAGTCTGTCCCCCGTCGGGCCAGAATCCCCTGCACCGCCTTAATCGAGCGGTGATAGCGCTCGATCCTGCCTTGAGTCATCGAGTGGTGCGTGACCCCACGCGTGTGCCCTAGGCCTGATGTCGGGAGTCGTTCAGTCCTTCCATAAAATTCAATGTGCTTTCCTCATGTGAGGGTGAAGTTCGTCATTATCCAGGCGGATAATAGCGGCTCGCAGCCCGTGCTAGACTTGCTGTCTGGATGACTTCAGCTCTCACCCATCTCGAGTGTTCCCGTCCAGACTGCAGGGAAGCGATGACCCATTCTGCTCTGCAGAACCTTTGTACCGTTTGTAATTCACCACTACTTGCCAGGTACGATCTTTCCCTTGCGAAACAGACGCTCTCGCTCGAATCACTGCGCGCGCGCCCACAAACCCTTTGGCGATACCAGGAGGTTCTTCCGGGCGCGGGGACGGTCTCACTCGGGGAGGGTATGACGCCGTTGATCCACGCCAAAAACCTGGGCCGGGATATGGGGCTCAATCGGCTTTACATCAAGGATGAAGGACTCAACCCGACGGGTTCGTTTAAAGCTCGGGGGCTTTCGGCGGCCATCAGCATGGCTGCGGCTCTTGGCGCAAGAACCATCGCCCTTCCGACTGCCGGGAACGCCGGCGGTGCCGCAGCGGCCTATGCGGCGAAGGCAAATCTCCCCTGCGTTATCGCAATGCCAGTCGATACGCCGGCGGCTAACATCTTAGAATCTCGCGCCTTCGGTGCGGACGTCCGTCTGATCGATGGTCTCATATCGGATTGTGGAAAATTCATTGCGGACAACAAGACCGAACAGCACTGGTTCGAAGTTTCCACCTTGAAGGAACCCTACCGTATCGAAGGGAAGAAGACGATGGGCTATGAATTATGGGAGGGATTCGAAGGCCACCTGCCCGACGTGATCGTGTATCCGACCGGCGGTGGCGTTGGACTGATCGGGATGTGGAAAGCGTTCGAGGAAATGGAAACCATGGGATGGATCGGTAAGGAGCGTCCGCGCATGGTTGTCGCACAGGCGGCAGGCTGTGCGCCCGTCGTGAAAGCCTTCGAGGATCACAGTGATCACACGGAGTTTTGGAAAGACGCCAGGACTATTGCCTCGGGCCTGCGCGTCCCGAAGGCTTTAGGAGACTTTCTGATCCTTAAGAGTGTTTATGACAGTCACGGTGAAGCTGTGGCCGCAACCGACGATGAAATGATGACCGCCTGCCGCGACATGGCCGCGTTGGAAGGCATCTTCGCAGCGCCCGAAGGCGGGGCGGGGCTTGTCGCCGTGAAAAAGCTTGTCGACGGGGGAAAGATTCAGGCCGACGAAACGGTCGTGGTTTTCAACACAGGGAGCGGATACAAGTACACCGAGGCCTGGCAGGCTGCTCTTGGAACGTGACCTCCGGACGATATTTGAAAGCGTTCCACGTTCTGGGCGGACCCCTGGTCTTTCTGTTGTTCCTTCTGCTTCCCATTGCGTCGATGAGCTTTCCGGTGCGCGGCAGTCTCGGCCTGCTCCTCTGGATGTCATGGTGGTGGATATTCGGAACCGTCCATCTCGCAGTCACCGGGTTTCTGCCTCTCGTAGTCCTGGCTCTCTTCGATTTTCTTCCTGTCGGCAACATCCTTCCCGCATACGCGCAAGAGCTCGTCATTCTACTGATTGCGGCCAACATTCTGGCGACCCTGTGGAGCCGCTGGGGATTGGATCGCCGCATTGCACTGGTCTCCCTCATCGGAGTGGGAGTCAGCACGCGAAAACAGATCATGGTCTGGTTTGGTGTTGCGACGGTGTTGAGCACGTTTCTGCCAAACACTGTCGTGGCAGCGTCCATGATACCCATCGTCCTGGCCATGCTGCGTTTCATCGGAATCGAGAACGTTGGCAAAAGCGCGTTCGGATCGGCGCTGCTGATTGCGGTCGCCTGGGGAACGAGCGTCGGCGGATTGGGGACGCCGCTCGGTGGTGCTCCAAATCTGCTCACCGTTCGGTTCGTGGAACAGGAAGTGATCGCGCACGAGTTCTTGTTCACAACGTGGGTGACGCGGATGCTGCCCTTGACCGTCCTCATTGCAGCGGTTTCGCTCGTCTTTATGAGGTTCGCATTCAAGCCCGAACTGGATCGGGTCGAAGGGACGCGGGAGTATTTCTCTCGGGAGCTCGGTGCACTCGGAAAGCTGACGCTGCCCGAAAAGTGGGGCCTGGGCCTGTTTCTTGCAGCCATACTGTTGGCGTTTTCACGCCAGTTTTATGCGTCGCTTCTACCTGGACTGACTCCCGCATTTGCGTTTTTGACCTGCGCCGTACTGTGCTTTGTGATTCGGCACAAGGGTGAGCCCATTCTGGAATGGGAGTATGCCCAGAGTCACATGGTGTGGGGTTTGATCTATCTGTTTGCCGGGGGCTCGGCCCTTGGACAGGTCCTCACCGAGACCGGCACAGCACAATTTGTGGCCGAGCGGCTGGTTCCGCTGGCCGGCGGCGGAACCTTTCCCGCCGTCCTGGTTTTCTCATTCATGACGGTCGTGATCACGCAGATTACCAGCAACACCGCGGCCGTCGCCATCATCGTACCGATCACGATCAGTACGTTTCAGAGTCTGGGATTAAATCCGATTCCCTTCGTCTATATCGTCGCTGCGGCGGGCAATTGCGGCTTCATGCTACCGTCCTCCGCGGGCGGCTCCGCCATTGCTGCCGGTTACGGTGCGAATTTGAAAAGCATGTTCTCCTGGGGCCTGTGGCTGACCGTTCTGGTTTTCCTGGCGATTGTTGTTGCGGGATATCTGCTCGCTTCTTACTGGCCCGGCTTCGGAATCGCATGATTCTCCTTTTGATCTGAGCCCTGGGTCCTGAGTTCAGTGTCGATTTGATAGCGCCCGTCGCTTAGTTATCCGCCCCCGTTGACGATACTGGATGCACACTGGAAGAGCGCCGTGATGCTGTAAGATACTCAGGAAATGAGCCAGCCCGATATTGATCTATATGAAGTCATCCGGGAGTTGGATTCCGGCCGCACGCATTTCGATCGACTGTCCGGGCCTGTGACCCAAGCTCTGTCCCACAGACTCGGCCTGGATTCGGAAGCGATACGAGCTCTGTTTGACAACCGTGCCGAGAGGGAGCGCAATGCGCCGAGGACGGGCGGCCCGGCACCCGATTTCAACCTTGAGCTGCTGGACCCTCAGGACTCTGGAGCCAGCCAGAGGTGCAGGCTGTTCGACCATCTGGACAAGCCGGTTGCATTGATTTTTGGTTCCTAGCACCTGACCGCCGTTTCGTGCCGAGGCCGGGCGTCTCAATCATGTCTACGAGCGATTCAAGGGCGCGACCCACTTCTTCTGCGTATACATACAGGAGGCGCATCCCGAAGACGGATGGCAGCGTCCGGCCAATCTTGCCGACTCGGTCGTGTTCGACCAACCCAAGACGATGGAAGAAAGGGTCAGCGTCGCCCAGGTGTGCATTGGCCATCTCCAATTGGCAATGCCCATGCTGCTGGACGACATGCGAAACTCCACCGATCTGGCATACGCCGCGCTGCCTGAGCGTCTGTATGTCGTCGGCACGGATGGGACCGTTGTTTACAAGTCGGCTCCCGGTCCCTTTGGATTCGACGTCGGTGGCTGGGAGCAGGCGATTTCGGATCTGCCAGGCCGGTAGGGTCTTTCGACCTCAACGGCGATGGCCGGGTGCCGGCAAATCCCTTGGGCTCAAAGTTACGATCCAGACCCCGCCCGAAAAATTCACGAAGGTTGCAGCCCCCTCGACCTGCTCTGAAAATCAGGCTAAACTGCTGGCCTCTGTCAAGCGACTTAACATCACAGCGAGGTAGGGATTGCGAAAACCGCGGAGCCAATCAAGGAATTAATAGACCAGCCTGACATAATAGAAACGTCGTGGGTCACTGCGCCCATCATGGAGGTGTGCTATGGCAGACAAACCGAAGAAACCGGAATTCATTCCCGTCAACGAAGATGATCTCCAACCCGGTCATCGCTGGCACCGGCCGCTTCAGGCACCGGGCACGACACAGGTCGATTTCGAGGAGCGCGTCGATTTTCGACGCTTGCACCGGTATCGCCTGGCACGCACACGCCAGCAACTCGCAAATTCGGGGCTGGGCGCGGTGCTCTGCTTCGAGCAGGCCAACATCCGCTACGTTTCAAGCACGGTCATCGGTGAGTGGGCGCGTGACAAGTTGCTCCGGTATTGCCTGCTCACGGGCACCGGTGACCCCTGGGTCTGGGACATGGGTTCGGCGGTACTCCACCACAAACTCAACTGCCCGTGGCTCCGGGAAGATCACATGCTTCCCGGCAATCCGGGAATGCGCGGCGCAATCGAGCCCGAGGTCGGTTTGTTCAAGCTCGCGGCAAAGGAGATCAAGGAGATTCTTCGGAAGGAAGGCGTTGCCGACATGCCGCTGGGCGTCGATCTGGCCGAGCTCCCGATGGTATTCGCCTTGCAGGAAGAAGGCATCGATGTGCGTGACGGCCAGCAGACGATGCTCAACGCACGCGTGATCAAGAGCCACGACGAGATCACACTTCTCAACATCGCAGCGAGCATGGTTGACGGCGTGTACACGGACATCGCTGAAGCTCTCAAGCCGGGAGTCAAGGAAAGCCAGATCGTATCGCTCGCGGCAGGGCGCTTGTACGAAATGGGATCGGACTGCGTTGAAGCGATCAACGCTATTTCCGGAGAGCGCTGCAGCCCGCATCCGCATAATTTCACCGATAGGCTGATCCGTCCGGGCGATCAGGCTTACTTCGACATCATCCACTCCTTTATGGGCTACCGTACCTGTTATTACCGCACCTTCACCGTCGGCAGCTCGACGCCCGCGCAGCGAGACGCGTACAAGCGCGCGCGGGAGTGGATCGACGGTACCATTTCCATGCTCCGGCCCGGTGTCGGCACCGACGAGGCGGCCAAGATGCTTCCCGAGGCCTCCGAGATCGGTTTCGAGAGCGAGATGTCAGCCTACGGTCTCAACTTCGCCCACGGCCTGGGACTGTCGTTACACGAGCGCCCGCTGATTTCGAGAGTGAACTCGCTCATCAAGCCCAATGAGTTGCAGGCGGGCATGGTGTTCGCGGTCGAGACTTTCTGTCCGGCCACAGACGGAGTTTCCGCAGCGCGAATCGAGGAAGAGGTTGTGTTGACGCCCGAAGGAGCCAAGATCATCACGCTGTTCCCGGCACAGGAATTGCCCGTCGCAAATCCCAATTGATCGGCCCGGGTTCGCAGGCATTGCGGATGACGGAAGGCTGCTTTATATATCAAGCCTTGGATTCACAGTCTGTCTGAGACTGACGGTCAGTCAAACCTTCGTCAAAGAGCTGAAGAACGGGGAAGTTTTTCTCCAGAAGCCGGTCTCGATGGACGACCTGAGGGAAACGGTCCAAACAATTCTGGAGCGTGGCTGAGGCCAATGCGTTGCTCACCGCCCCCAACAAGCCGTTTGCGGATTCTGACGTTCGGACGCTGAAGGACATCTTGACGCGTGCAGATGAGGATGCACCCTCACCTCAAAACATCAGGGTCCTGAACGGGTTTCAGAACCGGCCGCAGGGGGGCCATCGCCACAGTCAATGGTAATTGTTACACTCCAGGAGACGCTGGAGATCTCCCAATGCTAGTCGCGGTCCTGCTCTTCGGGGCAGCAATCACATTGTTGGCGATTCTGGGCTTGGCGAGCCCGGGAAAGCTCAGAAACTTCGTCAGTGGGTTTGGGCGTTCACGGAATGGGTTCTACTTCGCTATCGGAATCAGACTGGTCTTTGGAATCATGCTGATCGGGGCCGCGTCCGAATCCCGATTTCCTTTAGGTTTTCAAGTTCTTGGCTTCGTTTCGTTAGTGGGCGCAGCCGCCGTAGCCATTATCGGGCAAGTCCGAGTGCAACGAATGGTCGAATGGGCGAACGCCCGATCCGATGTCGTCATTCGTGCATGGGCCCTATGCGCCGCCGCTTTCGGCGCGTTCCTCGTCTATGGAGCTATGTAGGCCAGGTTTGGGAAATGTGCCGATGCCATCCATCAAGCGGTCCGGACCCTCATAACGGCAGGAGGTTGAGATGTTCACTGCTCGGTATTTCACAGCCCGAATGACATTCGTGATCGGGATTGCTGCGATTCTTTCGATGGGGAGTCTGTCCGTCGCTCTCGCGCAGACCGAACCGCCTTCGGAGCCTCCCCCCGACTGGGGACCGACGGCCATCGACTATAGCAACGTTCCCTACCCGCATCCGGTGAGCTATCTCGATGTGAGCCTCAAGGGTGAAGACTATCGCATGGCCTACATGGATGTGGCGCCGCTTGGGCAAGCGAACGGCCAGACTGTGATCCTCTTCCACGGCATGAACTTCTTCGCGGCAGCGTTCGAAGTGACTATCGATGCCTTACGCAACGAGGGCTTTCGCGTCATCGCTGTGGACCGCCTTGGCTTCGGACGCTCGTCGAAGCCGGACATCCACTACAACCTCCACATGCCCGCCCGGCATACGAAACAGCTGCTGGACTATCTCGGAATCGAACGCACAGCGATCCTGGGACACTCGATGGGCGGCATGGTGGCGACGCGATTTGCGTCGACCTATCCGGAAACGACTTCACACCTCGTTCTGGTGAACCAGATCGGCTTGACCGACACCCGCCCCGGACGCGAGTGGATCGACCCGCAAGAGGCGTACCAGACGGCGTTGGCCACCACCTATCAGTCGGTGCTCCAAGGACATCGCCGATATTACCCGAGAGGCTGGAAGCCCGAGTATCTACATTGGGTGTGGGTTCAATACGGTCTCACCTTGAGCGGTGATTGGCCCCGCATGGCGCGGGTCCGGGCGGCGCAAAGGATGATCATTTACGAGGACCCCGTCGTCCACGAGTGGCCCTACATCCCCACGAAAGCCCTGGTCATCGGGGGGGCAGAGGACAGGCTCGTGGAGAACTACCCGGCGCGTGCGCGTAACGTCGCCCGGCAGCTCCAGAACGCCGAGCTCGTCATCTTCCCCGAGGTCGGACATGCCCCTGCGTTTGACAATCCTGACGAGTATCACGCGGAAGTAATCCGCTTCCTGCAGTCTGACCCGGACGCAGCCGCAGATCAGTCCTGGACAGACTCGGACGTCGGCGTGCGCTAGTGTGTTGTGAACTCTTTGTGCAGTTAGAGACGATCCCGCCCCAGGTGAACGTCGTCGAGAACGGGATTGAGGAACTGTAGCAAACGGCGCCGGTGGGGCAGCAGCTCAGGGTCGTTGGCCTCGCCCGCTGCGCATCTCGTCGAAGGTCAGAAAGCCGTCGCCATTCGCGTCCAGCATCCGGAACATCGCCTCGGGGCCCGTCCACTCATCTGAAGAAACCTGTCCGTCACCGTTGGCATCGATGCTCTGGAAGCGAGCCCCGGGATCACCGCCACGCGCTCCCCGTAGCGGTCGACCTCCGCGGGCCAGACCGGCACCGGCCCTTAGTTCTTCCTCTGCCAAGACGCCGTCACCGTTCTCGTCGAGCAACTCGAACATCGGATCGGGACCGGGGAACTCCTCGGGTGAGATCCGACCATCGCTGTTGGTGTCCATGCTCTCAAATCGCGCCTGAGGGTTTCCGCCCCGGCCTCGACCACCGAAAGCGCCGCCCTGGATTTCGTCTCGGGTGAGATAGCCGTCGTCGTTCGTGTCAAAACGGTCGAATGCGTCTCGGTCGCCTTGCCATTCGTCGGCCGAAATCTGGCCGTCCTCATCCGTATCCATGACGCCCATTCCCTGGCCGTCGGCCCTCGGTCCCTGGAATCGTCCGCCCCCACCCTGCCGTCCCCGTCCGAACGACCTCTGCACGGGTTGCTGGCCATAGGGTGTGATGCCGCCCTCCATGGCCACTTCAAGTGCTGCCATGGCTTCGGGAACATTGAAGCCCGCAGGACCGGGAAGCCCCTTGTAGGAAACCCGGCCATCGCTGCCGATAATGTAGATGCGGTCCGGGAATGCCGCGTAAGCGTTGGCCACGCGGTCGTCGATCTTGTCGAGGATGGTTGGCAGGGTCACCTGTAACGCAATCGTACAGAGTTCGGCTGCCTCTCTGCGTTCCGCATCGGTGGTCGGTTGTTCGATCAACACACCTTCGAGGACGTTTCCAACTCCGAGATTCCCGTCGACGGGATGGGCTTCGCGGATATAAACAAAGAAGAAGTTGACCCGGTCCTTGTTGTCCTGGTACCAGTTTTCGATGTCGCCGACATCGCGCCTGAACGGACCTCAGGTATAGCTGGCGAACACCAGTGCGGTGGGTCTTCCCTGAAATTCGGAAAGAGTGATGGCCTGACTGCCGTCTTTAGTATTGAGCGTGAAGTCGGGTGCCTCATCCCCCGGCATGGGGCCCTGCCCCTGTCTCTGGCCCATTCCCGTCGCCGAGACAGCAAGCAGAAAAACTAAGATTTGCAGAACTCTCATCGCTGGACCCCCGAACCTCTCAAGTCGATGCGACCTTGCCTGACCGAACTATATTGACAGTGTAACCGCGCTGTTGGGCCTCAGTACGCGGGCTGAATTTCAATCTCCGCCGTACCGGTTGGAGGGACTCCCCTCCCCATTCATCGGCGCACAGAGCAGGTCGTTGATTCCCGAGAACAATCCGTACCAGCCAAAATTGTTGACCGGACGAGCGTCGCGCGCCTCTCTTTTCCATGTCTTTATGTCGGAAATCCAGGGCTCGGTGTAATACGCCGGGTCGTCCATGATTAGTTCAAGCTCGATCGTGTTTTCTTCAGTCAGCGTGTACCGCTCCCTAAACCGAACCGCGTCACTCTTTGGATAACCTGAGGCAGAGAGCCAGGCTCGGCCATCGAGACCGACTGTCTCAACGACAAGCGTGTTTCCTTCCCAGTGACCGACCGACATTCCCATCCACCCCACCCCGATGTTCGCCAGATTGTCTCCCGAAGGCAGTTCCCGCCCGTCCATCCAGATCTCGCGTAGCATGCGTTCCTCTTGCCAGATCTGCAGAATTCGGTCCGGAAGCACGATCACTTCGTGATGATCATGGTTGCGGTCGACGATGATCCCCGGAAAACCTTTTGGATTACACGTCAGGGCAGGATAGTTGGAATCGGCGGGGTCAGGGGTAATACGAGTCGGAAGATACGTCTCCATCCGCGCCACGCCTTCCGGCGTCAGGGGAGGGTTCGAGCCATCCGGGCCGTGCCCCCCACTGCCGCCAACCCGGAACCAGATGCCAGAGAAATCGCGCGCATCATAAGAGGAGTTGTAGGGTGATTCTACAAAGTATTCTCGCGGCAGGTTCCCTGAAGCGTCGAGAATCAGACGTTGAGCCGCCGCGACTCCGGTGACGGCTATGGAGCCGAAACACAGCACTGCCAAAGGCAACACAAAACTCACGTGACGAATTTTCATTTGGGACTCCTAATCCGCACTCCTATTTTGGCTCGGTTTTCGTGCTCTTGAGGTTACCCGACTCGTCGATGTCGATCAACGGTTTCCCCTCGAGGCGGCCGACACCGAGACCAACATCGGCCTGAACCGCTTTGCAGAACCCAAGGAACGGGTGCCACTGCTTTGATTTTGAGTTCAAGGTAACGACGAATCGTTCTTCGCGGACATTGAGCCGATAGTTTCCCAGAAGGCGACTTCTGGGGACCCGAACCATGGCTCTTTAGAAGGGCCATCACGGAGGTCAGGCGAATCTCCGAAGTTCACGCGCCATCGCCAAATGGTATGCACGTTCGGGCGGGTCAGTCTTGTCGGGAGCCTCCGAAATACTCCTCTCGATGCCGAACGCGGTAGGCTGGGTCTCTCGTGACGACCTCGATCCTATGCCACTGACCGTCGGCGAGGGAATGTCCAGGATAGTATCCGATGCTGTACTGATTCCTGAGTTCGTCGGCGAGTTCGTCGAGGGCTTCCGAGATCTGATTTCGTCGACTGTTGTCCGAGAATCCCGAAACCAGCCAGGTCCGGCCGCCGCTTATTCTGCCGAATAGTTCTAAAACATCCATGTTCAGTATGTCTCGGGGAACCGTCGTACCGGTCGTTCTCGGACCGGTAGGCACGCCGCCAGGAAACGTTGGCGGTGAGCCCCCTGGGAACGGAATTCCTATGGTCGTCCTCGGACCGGTGGCCCCTCCGGTGGGAAACGTCGGCGGGGTAGCCCCCACTCGCCCGCGGACAACGTTCTCCTGCTCGGGCGCGATGCCCAAGGCGTAGACCATCACTTCTGACTCGCGAACATAACGCTGTGCCCGCTCGAATGACGTGGTGCTCGCGGTGTCTTCACCGTCGCTGATCAGGAGGATCGCTTTCTTGTCGTGTTTCCCATCCCGAATGTGGTCGACACCCAGAGCGAGAGCGTCGTAGAGCGCGGTGCCGCCACCCACCCGCACTCTCCGAAGGCCGTTCGCCAAACGGCCCCGGTCGTCAGTGAAATCTTGAATGAGCCGAGCTCGGTCGTTGAAAGTGATCAGGAAGATCTCGTCATCCGGGTGGATCTGCCTCAAAAACCGCTCGACAGCTTCGGTGGCCGTGTCGATCTTCCGCTCCATGCTCCCGCTGGTGTCCAGAAGGACGCCAACGCTCACTGGAAGATCATCCGACTGCGCGAAATGGTCGATGAACTGCACCTCTCCATCTTCGTAGAGGATGAAATCCTCCGGGATGAGGTCCGCGACATAGCGGCCCCGGTCGTCGAGCACAGTGGCGACCACGTTCACAAGCCCCACATCGACGGTGAGCTGCGCTGCAGACAAGACTCCTGCAACAGCCGCCAAGAGAACGATTGGAAGTATCCGGCTCATGAGTGCCTCCCGGTATCCGTTGGGCCTTTAGACCTCGGGAGTGGCCATTGGTTTAGTCATTTGTGCGACTAACGTGATGTTTCCCAAGGCGATTTTTGAGGTCAAGTCCCGCGAAATCATCTCGTGGTACGTTGAGCATTACAAAAAATGTGGAACTTGAGCCTTTTCTTGCCAATAACCCTTCGACCTCGATAGACTTACCGGAATTTCTCTGTTCTATTTGGCTGCATACAACCGGTCGTTGGAGGGGAACTGATTTGGCGTCCGTTTCACTGGAACGTTCACGAAATCCTTGGGGGAAAGACATGCGTCATCCGCGGTTTCTTTGTGCAAGCATCGCCTTACTATTGGCTATCGGGCCGATAGCCGCCGCTGCTCATCACTCCGTTGCTGCGCTCTTTGATAGGGATGCGATCATCGAAGCTGAGGGGGAGCTTACTCGTGTGTTCTGGAGGAATCCGCATGTCCGAATCTGGATGACGGATGCCAACGGAAAAGACTGGCAAATCGAATCGGGCTCTGTTGCTACATTGGAGCGATATGGGATAACACGTAATCTATTTGTTGAAGGTCAGATAATCAGAACCGCGGGCAATCCCTCCAGGCGATCGGACGACTCCTTGTACGCAACAAATGTTTTGTTGTCGGATGGTAGAGAAGTGCTCATGGGCTTGAACGCAACGGCCCGCTGGTCAAACGAGACCATTGATTTCGAGGAGCGCGATCCGTTAGCAGTGGCCAGCGTGATAGCGGCCGAAGAAAGCGCCGATGGGATCTTTCGAGTCTGGAGTACCTCCGAGCCTCAGCGATGGACCGTAAATTTCACCGAGGCGGCAGAGGCCGATAGAGCCGCGTGGGACGCGATCCGGGATGATCCAAGGTTGCGGTGTATAGCGCCTGGCATGGTGGATGCCATGGTGTCCCCTTATCCGATAGAGCTCGCACTAGAGAGTGACGACACAATCGTCATCCGGATGGAAGAGTGGGACGGAGTGCGACGGGTTCACATGAACACGCCGAGCCCCGCTGACAACCCTCCGGCAACCGCGATGGGATACTCGGTGGGTCACTGGGAGAGTAACACCCTAGTTGTGTCGACAAATCGCATCAACTGGCCTTATTTTGACAACGAGGGGACCCCCCAGAGCGAAGACGTCGAGATCACTGAGCGTTTCACGCTGAGCGAAGACGAGCAGAGTATGAGTTGGGAGGCGATCATAATCGACCCGGCAAACCTGTCTGAGCCTGCTGTTGTCCGGTTGGGCTACACTTGGGTACCCGGGGAGGAGATTAAGGAATTTAACTGCGCTCTTTGAATGAAGAGTAGCGAACCGTAGCTGATCAACCGCAAGGTGTTGTCCCTACCGTTCCTGATTCCTTGAAATCAACATCGCTTTGAACTGATTTGAAGAACTGAAAGAACGAATGCCAGTCCGCCGTTTTCGAGTTCAAGGTAGCTAACAATTATCTTTTCGGAAGTTGACAAACCCGAAACGCTAAGTTTCTGAGTTCCCGACGGACCAGTTTCCCATGGCTGGAGAGTTTTCTTGCCTACACCTCCAGCCTGTAGTTAACTTTGACGCTGATTCATCGTTGCACGGCTAGATCAGCCGGCTTTGTTTCGCTGCTTGTCAAGGAGGCTCCTATGAGACGAATCGCATGCATCATTGTCCTGGGATCGCTTTCGATCCTCTCCATCGGAGCCCAGCCTCAAGTGGGCCAGGGCCCGGATTGGGCATTCCAGCGCACCGAACCTGACGGGCCCACGAGTCCTGAGGAGACTGGACCGGTCAGCACACCCGGTAGCGCGATAACCTACACGCGTGAACAGATCGGAGATCTGTCCAATCCGCCCGACTGGTTCCCCGAGGAGAACGCGCCCAAGCCGGACATCATTCTCCGGGGACATGGAGCGGCATTCGCCTGCGGCTCCTGCCATCTGATGAGTGGACTCGGCCATCCTGAATCCGCCGATCTCGCAGGTCTTCCAAGTTCATATATCGTTCGACAGCTCGAGGACTTCAGGAGCGGTGTGCGCTTGGACTTTTCCCGGATGAACACCATCGCGGCGGCAATGACGGATGAGGAGATGCGGCAAGCGGCCGACTGGTTCTCAAGTTTGAGGCCCACCCCCTGGAACAGAGTCGTCGAAACCGATACCGTGCCGAGGACCTATGTCGGCGAAGGCCGCATGCGCTTCGCTCAACCGGATGGAACGACGGAGCCGATCGGCAACCGCATCATCACGTTGCCCGAAGACCCTGCCCGGGCCAGGAACCGCGACCCGAAGTCGGGCTTCATCGCCTACGTGCCTCCCGGAACGCTCGCCCGGGGAGAAGATCTGGTGAGGAATGGGGCCGGGGGCAGGACGATCGCGTGCACCATCTGTCACGGCGACGACCTCCGGGGTCTGGCCGACGTGCCGCGGCTCGCCGGCCTCCATTCGATCTACCTCGCCCGCCAGCTTCATCTCTATCAGAACGGCGAGAGAGACGGTCTCGGCGCCGAGCTGATGGACCAGCCCATGGAGCAGCTGGACGACGAAGACATCGTGGCGATTTCGGCGTATCTCGGTTCCTTGGCTCCCTGAGGTCATCCAACCTGGCGGAGAGTTCATAGTAAGGGTAGGGTGGGCGGCAGCGAAGACGGCTCCGTTTCGCCGTAGCCCTCTGCACGCAGGGGTCTTCGGGTTGCAGGCGCGAAGTGAGGAGCGGCCACCGAGGTTTGAAACCGAGGCCGCGGGCGGCGTCTTATCATCGTGACCGACGAGGGACAAAGCCTGTGGCCCGAAACCCCCAGCGCGCGGCCCTCGACACTTCTGCGACGGGCTGTTAGGTCGCTTTCGTTTTACGATTGTCCAGAGCCAGCCAGTTGTATCGGCGAAACGCCAACAAAATCCAGCAGTACACCCCGTAGTGCATCATGAGATGCGCGCCTTCCCAGTTCTGTCGCACAGTATGTCCATACATCAGGACGGTAAAGAGCAAGAGGCTTCCCAGTACCGCCCGCTGGGTCAATAAACCGAGGAGGAGACACGTACCGATGATAAATTCGACGAATGGGATCAGATAAAGGGCAAAATGAACCATTGGCATCGGCAAATAAGTATTAACGAAGGTCTCTGCCAACGGCTGTTCCCATGCGGTGATGCCGGTGAGAAATCGCATCAGCCCATGATTAAACAAATTCATCCCCAAAAAGATGCGCAGGAACAAGTAACCGAGTTCCATGTTCCTGGGAGATCCTGGACCCGCAAATCGATCCTCTAAAATACTCGTCATTGTTTTCCCTTTCCTTTCTATGCTGCCGCCGAACAACGGCGCTCGGCGTGTTTAGCGTCTCGCTGCGGAACAGCGGCCGAGTTTGCACTCGGATTCCATGGTCAAGAGTCTGTCAAACTAAGACTTAGATAGTGGGACGCAGTTTACTAGGACAAGTAGACCGAGGCGAAACGAAATTTCATATTGCCCACCAAATTGCCAGAAGGGAGCTTGCAGCCAGCCACGGTGGACGCGATTGTGACGCGCCTCGGAACCATCTGCGGTGACATCGTGCCCATCGTCGGCGACCCGATCTCTGACCCTTAGTCGCAGTGCACATCTCTCACAAATCGCTAAGGAAGGCGGTAAAAGTTCACAAAGACCGACGCGACCGATATACTGCGATCGATGCGTTCGTGAGACCGGAAGGTTTCGGGCGAATGAACTGGAGGCACAAATTTCTGGGCGCAGGAAGGGACCATATCATGAGGTGGAATTCGACAATCCGGGCCATGGTGACCCTGATCGCCGCTACGGCCTTCACAGTTTCGTGTGCGAGCAGTGAAGCCCCGGCGCAAACCGCGCCCAGCTACCTTTTCGATCCCACCTGGCCGCAACCGCTTCCCGACAACTGGAAGATGGGTGGGGTCACCGGCCTGGCCGTGGACAGTAACGGCGACGTCTGGGCGCTGACTCGCCCGAACGATCTGACGGCCATCGAACTGCACGCCGAACTCACGCCTCCGCTGGCGGCGTGCTGCGTGCGGTCTCCGACGATGATTCACTTCGACAAGGCGGGTCGCGTTATCGGTTCCTTCAATGCGCCGCAGGGTCACGGAATGGACGTGGACGATGAGGGATTCGTCTACATCGGGCAGGACACGGTCCGCAAATACGACCCGCAGACCGGCCAGGTTGTCGCCGAAGTCGCGCGGGCACCGGAACGGGAGAACGGCGCAGCTGTCGGACTTCGACCTCTCCCCCAGCCTGTGCCCGGCCAAGGCAGTGCCGGCGCCGTCTATAGGTTCCTGCCACCGCCGGCGAGACCTGCGGGTGCCCCCGACCCGGAAGCGGATCTAAGGGCCGAGGCCGCTCGTGTCGCGTATCGCGAAATGTATCCGCCCGAAACTCCGATGATCGTGGGCGGTCTCGAAGAAATCAGAATCATCGAAGCCGACAACGAAATGTATGTCGCTGACAATTATCTCGGCGGACGCGTGCTCGTCTTCGCTCTGGATACATTCGAGTTCAAGCGCGGATGGGGCGCCTATGGTAAACCGCTAGCCCAGATCAGCACCGATGACGCCGATCACGCCTACACGCCCAACGGCCCGATGCCCGAAGACTTCGCGGGCCATCTGACCCTGAATGTTTCCAATGACGGCCTTGTGTACGCGGCAGACCGGAACGCGAACCGCATCCACGTCACAACCAAGGACGGCGAATTCCTCAAGGAATTCATCATCGCACCCGGCACGGGTATTGGCGGCGCCACGGGCGGTGTGGCCTTCTCGCCCGACCCCGGGCAGCAGTTCCTCTACATCTCAGATCTCACGAACAACAAGATCTGGTTCTTGAACCGCGAGGACGGCACGGTCATGGGAGAGATGGGCGGCATGGGCGAGAACGGCGGCCAGTTCTTCGGTCTGCACATGATCGCTGTCGACAGCGACGGCAACATCTACACCGGTGAAGTTTTCGCCGGCGAACGGGTGCAGCGCTTCGTGCCAGCCGACAGCCCGAAGGGAGCCCTGCTCCAGCAATTGGCCGAGACGCAGTAGCGCCTCACCTGGCTTCGTCCCGGGCGACCTGGGGTTCTCTACCAGACGCCCGTCCACGGTTTACCCACCAGGAAGTCCGGATTGGCGCCTTCCCGGGGTCGGAACTTCTGGATCCGGCCGTTGTTCACCGAGGCCGTGTAGAAATTGCCCTCCTGGTCCGTGGACATTCCGTGCACGCCCCACATACCGCCGGGATATTCGCCCCAGCTGCCCCAGGAATAAAGGAAGTTCCCCTCCAGGTCATAGCCCAGGATCTTGTGCGTACCCTGGTCGGCCGCCCACAGCTTCTGGTCGCTGGTGACGATGAAGCTGTGAATGTCCATGGGCGGCCGCGGGCCGAAGTTCCACTCGTCCAGGTAATTGCCGTCCTCGTCGAAGACCTGTACCCGGCTGTTGGCGCGATCGTTAACGTACACCCGCCGGGTCGTGGGGTCGACGGCAATGCCATGCACGTTGTTCCAGTAACCGGGACGGGTCTCGTTCGGCGGGTTGCCTCGTTCGCCCCACTGCCCCAGGATGTTGCCGTCCATGTCGTACTTGATGACCCGCGTGTTGTCGTAGCCGTCGGCGAGGTACATTGTGTTTTCGTCCATGAATGCGAGAAACGTCGGGCGGCGAAGATGGTTGTCGTCCTCACCCGGCTCACCCGGCGTGCCCAGCGTCAGGACCAATTCCGTTCCATCGTTAGTGAACTTGTAGACCGTATGTCCGTCCGCGTCCACGATCCACACGTGCTTTTCCGGATCGTAGGGGCTGATCTCCACGTCATGCGGCCGGTACCAGAGATCGTCCCATTGGGTCCACTCCTCGACGATGTTGCCTTCGGAATCCACGACGAGGACGCAGTGCTCCCACCGCCAGTCGATGCCCGGCCGACCCACACCTTCCGCCTCCAGTTGGTCCCCATTCGGGATGGAGTTGCCGGCCTGCCGCAGCGGCAAGCGAAAGTTGGGGAATTGCAGACCGGGTCCGAGCTCGGGCAGCCAGACGCTGGGCGGCCTCTCCTCGATGAGCGGCAGTTCGCCTTTTTGCACCAGGAACACCCGGTCCGGGCTCTCGGCAAAGACGTCCATGGTGATCGAATACGTCCAACCCTCGTGTCCGGGAAGGCTCTCCGACATCGGTTTCGGCCAGTTTTCGACAACCTCGTACGGCCCGAAGATATCCTGCCCGCCCTTCAGTCCGGGAACCGCTGCGAAACCAGCACCCGCTGGCTGTTGCTCCTCCATACCGCCCGTTCGGCCCCCCAGCACGACGATCACCAGGAGAGCTCCGAAGATTACCGCAATCGTCAGAATACCTTTGTTCATAATTTGCCTCCGCGAAGCGACGTGCGCCTCAGCGAGATCGGTCCGAACCGCGAACTCCGAGTCGCTTGATATGGCTCCCAGTCTCAGTGGCTCAGACCATACCCGCCAATATCCTCTACGGTCAATCTAATCACGAGAAATACGATTCCCGTAAGATCGCGCACCTTAGCCAAAATCTGAATTGATACGTGCACTGACACTCTAACAGCCCGTGGCAGAAGTCTCGAGGGTCGCGTTACGGCCAAAAGGGGCTGGATTCCAGGAGACGCCTTGGCGTCGACGCGACGTCACGGCGACGCAACAATGCTCATTCATTGGAAGGAGTCGGCGGCAACGAATACGGCCCCGTTTCGCCGTAACCCTTCGGGCGCAGGGGGGGTCGGGCCGCAGGCGTTGCCCGAAGAGTTTGCAAAGAACGCAGGTCGCTTCCACGCCGGAATAGCAGGATGTCAACCTAATTTAGAGGGATCTTAGAAACGATGCGTATAGACCAGCTTAGACGCCAGCTGACGGTCTTCAGTACTGAAACCGGTTGCTGGATCGCTCAACCAGTTGTGGTTGTACACCAGAAAGAGATCGTTGCCGGGATTCAGTATCCAGCGAAACCGGGCCTGCCAGCCGAGATTCCGGCTATCGTTATCGTATTGAAAGTTATTGGCCAGTGACATCCATGGGCTGAACTGGACGCTGGATTCCGCTTCGAATACACTGACCGAAAAGCTGCCTTCGGGCAGTTCGATACGTGTCCACTCGTTTTCCATGCTGATGACCAGACCGTTTCGCGGACGGAGGGTCAGACGCGGTTGGAAATCGCGGCGCGTCCCGCTGAAGTAGTCACCCCAGCGGAACTGACCGGAGAGAGAGACCGGACGTTGGCCACTCATATTCCAGTTAAACTCGTAGCTGTGGTATCGGTACTGGTTTCCCGCCGCCAGTAAAACTGAATCATCCGGACCCATGCTGAAATCTCTTTCGAGTCTTTCGAATTCCCGGTTGATGTTGAAGCTGAAGCGCTCTCCGGAATGAAAGGTCATCTGAAACAAGCCGAAGCGGATGCGCTGCGACAACATAACGTTTCGACTGTCGCTCGTCTGGCTGAAGCCTGTCCACCATTGGAACTGGCGGATCAAGGGATGGTTTCGCGGGCGGGGAGCGAACCGAACAAACGAGTCGTATTCTTTGATACCCGTCCTGTTGACGAAACCCACTGCGGGATCGAAGTTTTGTTGGGTTTCGGTGAAGCCGATTCTGCCCCCCCAGAGATCGTTGAAGTAATCCATATCCGCCCCGAAGCGCGCGTTGTCCCCGGTATCATCGGGATTTGTGGCGGCTACGTAGTGCGAAGTAAATGAGAGGTTCCGGTCGCCCATGAAGCGCCGTGTGCTGAGTCGAAGATCGAAACCAATGGTCTGGAGCGCGGGTCCGGCGCTTACCGTCGGATCCGTCACCTGGCCCTCGCGTATGCTCCGCCGCGTGTAAAGCATGCCGAAGTGGGATTCGCTCAAGAAGCGGCGCGCCCCCCTGAAGACCGTGAAGTCCTCCCCGAGACGGTCACCCTCCTGTCCTGTACGCACCTGCAGGACACCAATATCCTGCGCTCCGGCCTGCCCGGTCAATTTGACGCCGTAATCGATCCGTTGCGGCTGGCCCTCGTTCAGGCCGATGCGGCGGCTGAAGAACGCGTCACCGAAGCCAGAGAGGCCGAAGAAGTTACTACCCTCAAGGAAGAAGTCCCGCTTTTCGGGGAATCGGAGTGAAAACCGCGTCAGGTTCACCTGCCGGTCGTCCACCTCCGTTTCCGCAAAGTCCGTGTTGACTGTGAAGTTGGCTCTGAGGCCTGGAGTCACGTTGTATATGAAATCGACCCCCGTGTCCCCTGTGTAGGATGCGTTGGTGCCGCTTCCCGGCGACGATCTGGCTCGTCCAGTAGCATACGGTCTGACATCCAGGCCAACCCCCTGGCTGATTTCCGACAAGCCGACAAGCAAGCCTGCATTGGCCATCGTTCGGAGCCCGCCGCTCGTACGTTGGTAACCATTCCAGATGGTTGATTCATTCTTCCGGCGTATCGTCCGCTGGAAATTGATACCCCACGCCTGGCCGTTAGGATCGAAGTTCAATGTCCGGAACGGCATCTCGATTTCAATAACCCATCCGATTTCGCTCCGTCGCACCTGGGCATTCCAGATGCCGTCCCATTCCCGGCCGCCACCGCCGAACCCACCTCGGTCGCCACCACCACCGCCGAATCCGCCGAATCCGCCGCCGCTGATCAACTGGTCGCCCATGGCCCCAGAAGGATTCATCTCAAAGAAATAACCGGTCCGTTCGTCCAGATAAGTATCGAACACCCAGTGGAACGAATCGTCAGCACCCAGCCACTCATCGCGTTGCATCGTGTTGCCTCTGAGCTGATCCGGTTCCGAGTCATAGGCAACGACGCCCATGTACATGCTGTTTTCGCTAAAGAGGATGTATACCTCGGTGGGCTCGGTTGCCTGCGCTCCGTTGTCCGGGTCGACCTGGATGAATCCGGTCGCAGGCTCGGCACGGCCCCAGGCAGCTTCGTCCATAAGGCCGTCGAGCGCTATACTCTCGCCGGGTTGCAGGCGGGAGGCGGCCATGACGCGGCGCTCTTCGAAGCCGGCGAGGCCTTCTTGCGCGGTGGCCTGCGGCGTCGGTTGTCCGAGAAAGATAAGCAATAGTGCGGGAACGGTGATCGAACGGGATCTTTTCATATCGAGGTCAGTTGTTCCTGTTGTGTTATATGAAGCGACGACAAACCTATTATTAGATTCGAACTGAGCGGGCCGTGGCGATCAAAATCCACTCTTATCTCTTGGAAATCAATACTTTACGTTTACGGATCCCATCCCAGGGAAGAGAGGCCTCAAGCGAACGAGCCCCAAACTGTTGAATACGCTTGAAAGAGGGCAAAAGTTACCGAAGACGCGACCATCCCCTGAGATTTGACGCCGCCCGACGACATGGGTGAGAAACGGTTTCGCCCGAAGTCGGGCGAACCTACGACTGGAGTGGCCTAAGTTAAAAACGGTCTCTTAGAAAGACAGCCCTTCTGTCCGAATTACTCTGACGACGCACACGCACTCACAAAAAATAATGGCCCTGCAACCTATTGATTACAGGGCCGCTTAAAATATGCCGAAGGCGGGATTCGAACCCGCACACCCGAAGGCACCACCCCCTCAAGATGGCGTGTCTGCCAGTTCCACCACTTCGGCTGGTTAATTTTCCGTATCTGCCTCGGGCTCAGCTGTCTCCTCTGTCGGCTCGGCCGCGTCCGTAACAGGCTCGACGTCGATAGGTTCGACGTTGACCGGCTGAATATCATCGCTGAGGACGGAGCCCGTACCCGGCTGCGAAATCAGAACGGTGAGCGACAGGGATGTCACCATGAACATCACCGCGGCTACGGTGGTTAAGCGATGCAGGACGGTCGTGGAACTCCTGGCTCCAAAGGAAGTCTGCGTTCCGCCTCCCCCGAACGTACCTGCAAAATCCTGTCCTTTGCCCTGCTGCAACAGCACGACGAGGATGAGAAACACCGAAACGACAACATGGATGACGGTCAGAAGTGTAATCATGACAAAATAATGATCAAGATTCTCCGTAACGGATTATTGCCGCAAACGACCCCACATCGAGACTCGCGCCACCGACGAGGGCTCCATCGATATCGGGTTGCGCCATCAGATCGGCAATGCTGCCGGGCTTGACACTCCCACCGTAGAGTACCCTCAGCGACTCCGCGGCGTGCTGCCCGTAAATCTCTGAAATCACCCCTCGAATCGCGGCATGCATCTGCCCGGCGGTCTCGGGTGTTGCCGTCCGGCCGGTCCCGATGGCCCAGACAGGTTCATACGCGACAATGATATTGGAAAGCTCAGGTGCAGTCAATTGAGCCAGCCCATCCCTAAGTTGGCTCTCCACCAGCTTTTCCGCCCGCCCCCCTTCTCTCTCTTCTAGTGTCTCGCCTACGCATACAATTGCTTTCATCTGCTGCGCCAACACGGCCGTAATTTTCCGGGATACGGTTTCATCCGTCTCGCCGAACAGCTGCCGCCGCTCGGAATGTCCAATGATCGTGTAATCACATCCCGCATCGCGCAGCATTGGCGCGGACACCTCCCCGGTATAGGCCCCGTCCGCTTCCCAATACACATCCTGCGCCGATATCGCCACCGCACTTCCACGTACCGCATCGGCGGCGGCCGACAGAACAGTAAACGGGGGTGCAACGATCACGTCACAGTGGTCCACACCGGCGATGTCCGGGAGCAGCGCATCAAAAAATTCGCGAGTCTCGGCCAACGTTTTGAACAATTTCCAATTTCCAGCTATGATCTCTCGACGCATCTTTACTTTCCCATCTCCTATTCCGTTTTAGCGATCGGTCAAAGCCTCCACACCCGGCAACTGCCGTCCTGAAAGAAACTCCAAAGCCGCACCGCCCCCGGTAGAAACGTGACTGATGGCGGCCGCCAGACCGGAAGCGTGGACTGCAGCGGCCGAATCGCCACCGCCCACGATGGAAAACGCATTCGAATGTGCGACGGCCCGGCCAACCGCAAACGTCCCTTCGGCGAATTTCGAATTTTCGAAAACTCCCATCGGTCCGTTCCACACAACCGTCTTGGCAAGGCCGATCACTTCACTGTAACGTTCAACGGTTCGGGGGCCAATGTCGAGTCCCATCTCGTCGGGCGCCGTATCCGCTACTGAAACCGTGTGGATGCCCTCACCGTCCAAGCCCCGGGCAACGACATGGTCTTCAGGCAACCGTATCCTCCGGCCTTTCGCCCGGGCTGACTCCAGAAGACCCCGCGCCAGGTCCACCCTGTCTTCTTCCACAAGCGATTTTCCCGTCGTCACACCCTGCGCCCTCAGAAACGTATACGCCATGGCGCCACCGATCAGGATGTCATCGGCGACAGGAAGAAAGTTCTCGATCAGTTCGATTTTGCCGGAAATCTTCGCGCCACCGATGATGGATACGTAGGGATGCGCGGGCTCGTCGAGCGCGCGTCTCAGGGCTTCCACTTCCCTTCCCATCAGGAAGCCAGCCCCTGCCTGTCCAAGGTGCGCAATGATGCCGACGGTCGATGCATGCGCACGGTGAGCCGCTCCGAAGGCATCATTTACATACACGTCGCATAGAGCGGCGAGGTCGGCAGCGAATGCAGGCTCGTTGGCCTCTTCTTCAGGGTGAAAACGTAAGTTCTCCAGAAGCAAGGTGGTCCCGGCTTCCAGCCCTTCTACCATGGCTTCGACTTCGGTTCCAACGCAGTCGGGAGCGAATCTGACCGGACGCCCCAACAGTTCGCCCAGCCTCACAGAGACTGGACCCAGACTCAGTGCGGGGCTGGATTGGCCGCGCGGCCTCCCCAGGTGCGAGGCAAGAATGAGACGGCTACCCTGTTCGAGTACGTATTCGATCGAGGGCAGAGCTTGGCGGATGCGGGAATCGTCTGAAATTTTGCCACCGGACATGGGGACGTTGAAGTCGACGCGCATGAAGACGCGCCGGCCGGAGAGATCCAGATCAGTGATGGATAACTTGGACAATGAGTTCGGTCGGATGTGCGGCCAGAGACCACGCCTGCAGCCAGACGCAACTGCAGGGGCGGTCTATCACCGCCCGTCCTACTTCATTACGATCTTGATCAAGTCACGCAGGCGGCAACTGAAACCCCACTCATTGTCGTACCAGGCAAAGACTTTGAGTAAGTTGTCTCCGAGTGACTTCGTCAAAGGAGCGTCGAGAATCGATGAATGAGGGTTGCGCAGGAAATCGACCGACACCAACTGTTTTTCCGAGTACTCGAGTACGCCTTTCATTGGCCCATTGGCTGCTTCCTGAAGCGCATTGTTTGCGGCTTCGGCGGTGACCGGCCTGGAAGTCTTAACCGTCAGATCCACTATCGACACGTTCGGTGTCGGGACACGAATCGCGATGCCGTCCAGTTTCCCCTTCAGCTCCGGCAGAACCAGGCCGACGGCCGTTGCGGCGCCCGTCGAGGTTGGAATCATCGACAATCCAGCGGCGCGTGCACGGCGCAGATCGGGGTGCGGCAAATCCAGGAGTTTCTGGTCGTTCGTGTAGGAGTGGACGGTCGTCATCAGGCCACTCTCGATTTGAAACGTATCATGAAGAACCTTGGCCACAGGGGACAGGCAGTTCGTCGTGCAGGAGGCATTGGAAATAATGTGATGCTTAGCCTTGTCGTATTTTTCGTCGTTCACTCCAACGCAGATGGTTATGTCTTCGCCCTTTGCGGGTGCTGAAATGATGACTTTTTGTACCGACCCCCGCATGTGCTTCGCTGCCGCTTCTCCGCTCGCAAAGAAACCGGTCGACTCCACAACAAGGTCGACACCGTAACCCGGCCAATCGATCTGGGCCGGATCTCTTTCGCTCGAAACCCGGAGCGTTTTCCCGTCAACCGACAACCCGCCTTCCACGGCCGCTACATCGGAATCGAGGTTTCCAAGAACCGAATCGTACTTGAGCAAGTGCGCCAGCGTCGGCGAATCAGTAATGTCGTTGAGCGCCACGATGTCGATATCCGCGTCACCGCGAACCGCACGGTAAAAATTCCTGCCGATCCGACCGAAACCATTAATCCCAACCTTTATCGCCATGAATCCTCTCCAACTTACGATTTACTGCAACAATCCACCGACACCACTGTGCGGAACCGGGAACAAGAAGACGGAAGAAACTATGCATGATAACCGATCTATCGAACTTTCAGAATATACTGACCACACATGTACGTGCTGTACACGTCCGTTCTGGGTCTGGGTCTGGTTCTGACCCTTCCCTACTACCTGCTTCGCTTTCGAAAATACCTGCCGTCCATCAGAGAAAGACTCGGCTTTGTCGACTCTGAAAAAGACGGTCCAACGGTCTGGGTCCACGCGGTATCGGTGGGCGAAGTGAAAGCCGTGGACTCCCTCCTCGACGGACTTCGCAGACAGTTCCCCAGGAAACGGATCGTCATTTCCACCACGACTGCAACGGGCCGCGCTCTAGCTCTGAAACGTTCGGACCTCGATCGTGTGATCTACTTCCCCCTGGATTTTCCCGGTGTCGTCCGGCGGTGTCTGGATCGGATAAGGCCCGACTTGATCGTCGTTGCGGAAACCGAGATATGGCCCAACTTCATGCGGGAGTGCGACCGCCGGAAGATTCCTGTGTTCATGGTCAACGGACGCATTTCGGATCGGTCGTATAAACAGTACCGCCTCACACGGCGATGGCTGGGGAGGATACTTGAGAAATACCACATCCTGGGAATGCAGTCGGACATGGACGCGGATAGAATCCGCTCGATCGGAGCGCCCCGGGACAAAGTCGTCGTATTTGGAAATCTAAAGTACGACCAGAGGGCTTCAGCACGTGAACTGGACTCTGTGTTCGAGACCACACTCAATCGGTCACAGCCTCTGATCGTGGCCGCCAGTACGGCAGCCGAAGAAGAACCCCTGGTGCTCGAAGCCTACCGTCAATTGCGGGAGACACGAGCCGGACTGAAGTTACTGATCGCACCCAGGCTTCCAGAACGGTTCGCTGAAGTTGAACGGATGCTGCAGTCAAGCGGGTTGAGCTACGTCCGACGATCCGCGCTCACCCCGGAGACAGAGCCGCCGGACATCCTTTTGCTCGACACAATCGGTGAACTGACTGCGGTGTTCGAATATGCCACGCTGGTTTTCATGGGAGGCACTCTGGTACCGCGCGGGGGTCACAACGTACTGGAGCCGGCTCTATTTTCGAAACCCGTAATCTTTGGACCGCACATGGAAAACTTCCGGGACATGGCCCGTACTTTTCTCGACCGACGCGCAGCAATACAAGTTGCAGATGTTGACGCGCTGGTACGCCACATCCGCACGCTGCTGGACTCACCGGCGGCGGCAGCCGAGATGGGTCGAAACGCCCACCAACTGGTGGAGAAGAACAGAGGCGCCACGGCGCGATTTCTGGAGACCGTTCGTCTGTCTCTCGAATCCGGTGGCCAGAGGGAGATCGGCCGATGAGCCGCGTATTCGGAACTTTTGTGAAGACGCGGGCCCGTCTCTACGACACCGGATGGCTCCCCACCCGGCGGCTCAATCATCCCGTCATCAGCGTCGGCAACCTCACACTCGGGGGAACCGGGAAAACCCCGCTCGTGATCGAATTGGCAACTCAATTCCGGAACCTCGGTTATCGACCTGTGGTGCTGTCGCGCGGCTATCGACGGCGCAGCCGTGGCATCGTTGTCGTCAGCCGGGGTGAGGGACCGGAAGTGGACTGGCCCGAAGCCGGGGACGAACCATCCCTCATGGCGATCCGGCTTCCGGGGGTTGCGGTTGTCGTCGGTGCAGACCGCTACCGGGCGGGTCTCTTTGCTGAATCAGCCAGGCTGGGTGATCTGTTTATACTCGACGACGGTTTTCAACATCGACGTCTGCATCGCGATGTGGATCTCGTGACGATCGACCCTGTCGACTGGGCGGAGGAAGACCGTCTGCTCCCACAAGGGCGCTGGCGTGAACCCCGAACCGCACTTAAAAGAGCACATGCCGCCCTGGTTCACGAGTCAGATTCCGCTCCCGTTCCACATCTTTCTGTTCCGCGATTCGGAGTCGAAACACTCGTGGACGGTATCGTAAAAGATGGGAGCCTCATCCCTTCCGACTCTCTCGCGGGGACACCTCTATCTGCCTTCGCCGGGATCGCTAAGCCGGAACGCTTCTTCCACACACTCGACGCTATGGGATTGCGGACGCATCGAAAGAAAATATTTCCCGACCACCACAAGTACGGCCCCCGGGACCTCGTCGACCTTGGCCCGGGAGCTTGCATAACAACGGAAAAAGACGCCGTCCGACTGCCTGGGAACGATTTTTACTTCCTTCGCATTTCTGCTAAGATACGGCGCTTCGAAGCGCTTCGAGACCTCATTCTCGAACGGATCAATGGAACCCCGTAGCATAGTGATTCGCGGACCCAACTGGGTCGGAGATGCCGTCTTGAGCGTGCCTGCGATCAAGGCCGTCCGCGCGCGGTTTCCCGATAGCAGTATCACGCTCCTGGTCCGACCTTGGGTGGGGGGACTGTTCCGCTCTGCTCCATTCATCGATGAAGTCTGGACGCGACCGGGGACGGGGCTTCGCGGGTGGTATGGCACCACACGTGAAATCCGTCGCAGAGGATTTGACCTGGCTCTGCTGCTTCCGAACTCATTCGAATCCGCCCTCACGGTATTCGCGGCCGGGATTCCGGAACGGGCCGGATACGCAACCGACGGCCGGGGCGTTCTGCTCACTCAGCGCGTCGCCCGCCCCATCGAGAAACGGCATCAGGTGGCTTACTACCTGGACCTGATACGATCTGTATTTGGAGCTGTGGAGGAACCGACCACGGAGATCGTGGCCAGCGAGGAAGAACGGAGCGGGGCGCGGCGATTGCTCAAATCCGAAGGCCTGGATCCGCAGGGCGGCTTGCTCGTTCTGAATCCGGGAGCAGCCTTTGGTTCCGCCAAGCGCTGGCACGAGGACCGCTTTGCACGGGTGGCCGATCAGATTGTCGAAGAGTTCCAGCTTCAAACCGTGGTGGTGGGTTCGGCTGCAGAAACCCCTATCGCTGACCGTATTCGCACACGCATGCAACACCCGGCCGTGACGCTTACGGGTCGAACGGATCTGGAAACGCTCCTCGGAGTATTGTCGTTTGCATCGATGATGATCACGAACGATTCCGGGCCGATGCACATGGCGGCAGCACTGGGAATTCCCACAGTCGCGGTCTTTGGCCCTACAGACGCGGAAGTTACCCGGCCGGTTGGGCCATGGACTCGCGTCGTGCGGCACGAAGTTGCATGCAGCCCGTGCCTGCTCAGAGAATGTCCGATCGATCACCGATGCATGGAAGCCGTCACTGTGGACGATGTATTCGAAACCGCGAAAGCGATGCGCCGTCTCATGGATTCTTCGGAGACTCTTCCGAACTGAACGCATGAGTACACGGAACGGAAGTCAGAGGGCGGTTTTTCTGGACCGGGATGGAACGGTTTCCAAAGAGATCGGCTACATGTACGACGTTTCCCTCTATCAGGTCTTTCCGTGGACCGGCGCGGCCATACGCAAGATCAACGAAACCGGGATGCGTGTGATTCTGGCGACGAATCAGTCCGGCGTCGCGCGGGGCTACTTCACAGAACGCATGGTGAATCGAGTCCATAGCCGTCTCCAGGATGAGATCGGGCGATACGGGGCCCGCCTGGACGACGCCTATTTCTGCCCGCATCTACCGGACTCGGGCTGCCCGTGCCGGAAACCTCAACCTGGAATGCTCTACAAGGGCCATCAGGAATTAGGAATCGATCTCGAAAATTCGTACATGGTGGGGGATCGCTATCTCGACGTGCGAACGGGCAAGGCCGCGGGCACCCGAACGATACTCGTGATGAGCGGCGACGGCAGAAAGGAACGCGAGCTATATCAGGACGAAGAGATCCAGCCCGACCTGTTCGCCGAAGATCTCGCGGAAGCTGCAGAGCTGATACGGAAAGGAAGATGACGCTCAAGTCCATCATTGATGCATTTCAGGGCCGGCCGGTGGTGGTGTATGGCGACCTGGTCGCAGATGTTTTTGTCTACGGAGATATCTCCCGTATATCGAGGGAAGCTCCGGTATTGATTCTGTCTCATCGGGAGACGCAAATAGTCCCTGGCGGTGCCGCCAACGCCGTGCACAATCTCTGGGCGCTGGGTGGGGAACCCCTACCCGTCGGCATTGTCGGCGACGATCGGGAAGGAGAACTGCTTCTCGACTATTTTGCCGCACTCAAGGTCGACACGCGGGGCATAAAAAGGGTGAAATCCTACCGGACGCCGACCAAGACACGGTTCCTGGCCGGGGCTGCCCACGCGTACCAGCAACAGGTCCTGCGACTGGATGTTGGAGCACCGGTCCAGGCTGATGTGGGACGGGGCGCCATCGGCCGCGCCCTTCGCACACGTCTCAGGAAAGCGGATGCCGCCCTGGTGTCCGACTACGGATACGGTTTGGTCCAACCCGAAATCAGCGCGGAGTTCAGAGGGACCGGTCTCCCCGCGATTGTCGACTCCCGGTACAACATCGGGGCGTACCCGGGCCTGACCGCGGCAACCCCAAACGAGTCTGAAGTCGAAGCGGCCCTCGGAATCAAAATCGGAAACGATCCGAACAAACTCGAGCTAGCCGGCCGGGCACTGTTGCGGCGACTCAAACACGAAGCCCTCCTCGTCACCCGTGGAAAGGACGGGATGGCGTTGTTCGAACGCGGGCGGAAGACGACGCATATACCCATCTACGGAACGGACGAGATCGCGGACGTGACCGGTGCGGGCGACACGGTTATTGCGGTGTTTACGCTGGCGTTATCCACCGGAGCTGGGTTTTCAGATGCTGCGCGGCTGGCCAACTACGCCGGGGGCATTGCCGTCATGAAGCATGGAACTCGAACCGTAACCCGAAAAGAACTCACGAAAGCCGTCACCTCCGATACTGGGCAAAAGTGACGGGCCGACATTAAATGAAACTCCGCGAACTCGATGAACTACCCGCACTGATTTCAGGGCGGCGCGTGGTCCTTGCGAACGGATGCTTTGACATCCTCCACGTCGGACACGTCCGCTATCTGACCGACGCCCGCAGCTACGGAGACCTGCTCGTAGTGGCCCTCAACGACGACGCTTCCGTCCGTCAACTGAAGGGGCCGGGGCGCCCGATCCTGACCCTGGACGAACGGGTGGTGCTTGTATCCGCACTGGAGTGCGTCGATTACGTCGTGACGTTTGGAGAGCCGAATGTGTCAACAATAATTGCCGCCCTACAACCCGACGTCCATGCCAAAGGGACCGACTACACCGAGGAAACCGTTCCCGAACGCGATCAAGTCGCCCGCCATGGAGGCGAAGTCCGTATCGCCGGTGATCCGAAGGATCACTCTACGAAGGACATCTTGACGCGCATACTGGATCGGTATGGGGGAGAAGAAGTTAAGAGTTGATTGTTAAGAACCCGGAGAGAATCGCAGTTCACAACTCTTAACTCATAACTTGCAACTTCTTGTGGTAGTTTCTGAACTGTTTCAAAGGTCACAGCAATGGACCATCAAAGCAAAATCGAAAAGACGGCGGCTGCGCCCAAACGCATTCTCGTCGTTAAGTTTGGATCCCTGGGTGACATCGTCCACTGCCTGCCATCGGTCAGCCAGCTCCTGCAACACTTTCCCGATGCGGAAATCGACTGGCTTATAGAACAAAAGAACAAGGTCGTCGTAGAAATGAGTGGTCTCGGCGTACGACTGGTGCCGATCGACACTTACCAGTGGCGATACAGTCCGGGCCTAGGCAGCGCCAAGGAAATCCTGGATTTCGTCTGGGCACTGCGGACCGACGGCTACGACTGCACGATCGATTTCCAGGGATTGCTGAAATCCGCTTTCGTCGGCTATCTCTCGGCAGCCCCCGTCCGGATCGGATGGGAGCGGGATTTTCTAAAGGAATCCGCCAGCCGTTTCTTCTATACCGAGGTTGTCAAGCCGCGCCGCGTCCACATCATTGACCAGCAGATGGAACTGCTCAAACCACTCGGTATTGCACCGGACTGGAATACGCCCGTGCCACTTGAGGCCTCCGCTTCAGCGCGGGACTCCATCGAACGGAAACTGGGTGACGCGAAAAATTTCGTCCTGATCAATCCGGGTGGAAACTGGGTCACGAAGCGCTGGGAACCTGAGCGTTTTGGAGCCTTGGCAAGAAAACTGATGGATGACGGCCTGCCGGTTGCAGTGACTTGGGGCCCGGGCGAGCGCGACATCGTCAGCCGGATCGAAGCAGTAGCGGGCAGGGACATCCTCAAGATCAGTTCTAACCTGCCCGAACTCGTTGCGTTGTGCGAACGTTCTCGTCTCTTCGTCGGGGGCGATACCGGACCCATGCATTTTGCAGCCGCGGTTGGAGTCCCCGTCGTTGCGATCTTCGGTCCCACCAGCAGTGACCGCAACGGACCGTTCAAACGCGAGGATATCGTCGTCGAGCGCCGCTTGGATTGCCGGCCCTGCTACGAACGAGACGCCTGTCCGCTCGAACATCTCAACTGCCTCAAGGAAATCTCTGTTGATGTGGTCTATGAGGCCTGTAAGAAACGGCTGAGCTTCGAAGCACCCCGATTCCGAAATTCCCAGATCGCTCAAAGCTGATGCTCAAGCGTCTCGCACGCGCACGCGTTCCGCTCGGATTTGCCCTCGCAGCCGCCGTCCTATACCTGGCAAGGCCCTCCATGGGGACGCTGGCCATCGGGTTCCCCATTGCCCTTGCCGGCATCATCTTTCGAGGAGCCGCGGCGGGAGTCATCCGTAAGAATGCTGCCCTGGCGCAGCAGGGACCCTACCGGATGACGCGCAACCCTCTGTATTTCGGAAGCTTTCTGCTGGCGCTGGGCTTTGCAGTCATGAGCGGCAGCCTGGGGGCCGCATTGCTTCTCGTTGTCCCATCGGCACTGATCTATCCGGTCGTGATAAAGGGCGAAGAAGCTTATTTGCGCGATTCCTTCCACTCGGAGTTCGACGCGTTCTGCCAGAGCGTCCCCTGCTTTCTGCCCCGTCGACTCAATCGGAAAGTCTTCGAGTCGTTTTCCCTGGATTGCTATCTCGCCAATCGCGAGTACAACGCCGCCATCGGCTTCGTCGCGACGATGGTCGTTCTGCTGACTAAGTACGTGCTGGGTTAATCTCTTATCGATCGGAGCATTTTTATTACTCTGAACGCCTCGGCTTCCGCCTCGTTGTTCACCCGCAGCGAGGAACGCTGCGGGTCTTCTTGGGGACTGCTTCAACATTCCGGCTATCCCGAATAACCCTCGCCATCAGGATGATGGCGAGGGTCGCCGGTCGTTCGGCCAGGATGGCCGTTTGAACGACCGAGCGAAATCTTATTTCCGGTATTTCCAACCCCTGACGCTCTCACGCATTCTCACAATCCCAATTCCGTCATTCTTCCTCTTTTCGGTCCACATTCGGTCCTCACCGAGGGGTGCCTGCGACAGCCCGACTGATTCCACCTGATCGCAATCCGCACTGACCAATAAACCGGTTGATTTCAGTGACCTGCGAACCTATACTTTTTCTGTAGACGAAAGTGGGCCGCTGAGCCCACTTTTTTGTTTGCAAGGGAGTTGAGCTGGATCAAATTCGTCAGCTTGTTAGTGAAATTGTTGTTGCCGAAGGATTTGAGCTGGTTGACCTTGAACTCAAGGGTTCAGGACGGGAGCGTGTCCTTCGAGTTTTCATCGACAATGAAGACGGAGTTTCGCACCGCGATTGCGCGTTGATCAGTGAGCAGGTTGGAACGGTTCTCGATGTCGAAGATTTAATACAATTTTCGTACACGCTGGAAGTTTCCTCACCGGGTCTGGATCGCAAACTGGTCAGCAGGAATGACTTTGCGCGGTTCGAAGGGCATTTGGCAAAGATCCAGACTCAATCTCCGCTTCACAAGCAGATGGTTTTCAAGGGCCGCCTCCAGGGCCTCCAGGGAGACAACGTTCAGCTGGAGCTGTCTAAGGGCGAGCTATTGGCAATACCCTTCGACCTGATTCGGGCTGCACGCTTGGAAGTAGACTGGGACTTGGAAATGATACGCCGTCCAAGGAGTCGGTAACGATGTCTAATGTGTTGTTCCAGACGATCGACCAGATAAGCCGCGAAAAAGGGATCGACCCGCAAGTCGTCATCGATGCCATTGAAGATGCGATCGTGGTGGCCTCTCGGAAGTACTTCAAGACTGACGAAGAACTTCGATCCAGAATCAATCCGGAATCGGGCGAAATCGAAGTGTTCGGGGTTAAGAAGGTTGTCGAAACTGTCGAAGATGAAATACTCGAGATCTCCCTGGAAGAAGCTCAGTCACTCAGAGACGGTGTCCAGGTCGATGATGAATTGGAATTTCAAAAACCGACCGAAGGACTGGGACGGATCGCGGCGCAGATGGCCAAGCAGGTCATTTTCCAAAAGGTTCGAGAAGCCGAAAGAGAAAGCGTCTACTCCGAATACCACGAACATGTGGGCGAAATCGTCAACTGCATCGTCAAGCGGTTTGAAAACGGCGACATCATCGTGGAATTGGGTAAGACCGAGGGCCGGCTTCCACGCAGGGAACAGTCTCGTCTGGAAAGCTTCACGGTCGGTGACCGCATGCGAGTCGTCATCATTCGGGTTGAAAAGACGACCCGCGGACCACAGGTGATCGTGTCCCGAGCGGACTCTATTCTTGTTCAGAATTTGTTCCAGACCGAAGTACCGGAGATTTACGACGGTACCGTACTGATTCGAAGTATTGCGCGGGAGGCCGGCGAACGGACGAAAATTGCCGTCACCTCAAGGGAGCGGGACGTCGATCCTGTTGGCGCTTGCGTCGGCATGAAAGGGAGTCGAGTCCAATCAATTATCCGTGAGCTGAGGGGTGAAAAGATCGACATCATCCAGTGGTCCGACGACCTCGAAACGTTCGCGACCAATGCAATCAGTCCTGCACAGGTCAGCCGTGTCTCGATCCTGGACACGTCGAATGTCGAACGAAGAGAAGGGGAGGAACCACCGCGGGTTTTGGACATCGTGGTCGAAGACAGCCAGCTTTCGCTGGCGATCGGTAAGAAGGGCCAGAACGTAAGACTGGCTTCAAAGCTCATAGGGTGGCGCATCGACATCAAGAGCGAAGCGGAAAAGCGCGCCGAAATCGAAGACCAGATCAATCGCATGCAGGCAGCAACACCGCTGGAATCCATTGAAGGTCTGACGCCGGGCATCATTAGTAAGCTGGCGGCGGCGGATATCACGACCGTCGAACAGCTGGCCGACCTGGCGCCGGAAGACCTGGAAGCTCTTCCTGGAATTGGCGGTAAAACGATCGACAAGATCCGCGACGAATTGTCCGAGTACTATGCCGCAATGCCGACCTATGAAGACGACCTCGAGAGATCGACTCAGGAACGCATGTTTGGCAAATCCGACGACGAAGACGCCCCCGAACCGGAAAGCGCTGGGCCGGAGAGTGTTCCAGAAAACAGTCTTCCGGACAATGACGCAGCTACAAAACCTGAGACTTCCGATGAAGACACTCCTTCCCTCCAGGTTGACGCTGTAGTGGACGGCGGACATAGCGAGGTTGAAGAGGCAGTCGCAGATGAGGCCTCAGAGGTGGTGGCAGATGCCGCGGCTGATGCGGTCGCCAACACGGTTCCAGATGAGGCCGCATAAGTTACCGAGGACGCAGAAAGCGAATAAAGGGAACATGGGACGAACATTCAACGGCAAACGCCAGAGCGGTTTTCTCAGAGAAGAGGCACGCATCGAGGTGTGCATCCATCACTCCAATGGCCCACATGGTACTCTGTCCGTTTGGATCTCTGCCGCCGGGAGGTTAAGGCTACAGAATGGCTAAGCTGCGAGTCTATCACCTAGCACGCGAACTCAATCGCGACAATAGCGAAGTGATTCGAGAGTTACAGCACTTGGGTGCACCGGTCACATCACACTCCAATACGGTCGAAGACCGTATGGCGGAGCAGTTGAGAAAAACTCTCGGCGTCTTCGTCCTCGAAAAACCCAAGAAGAAGGCCAAAGCGAAGAAGGCTAAGGGAGCAGCGACCGAGACGAAACCGGATGAGAAGAAACCGGGAAAAGTAACGTCCGAGCCCAAGTTGGTCAAGGCCAAGCCAAAGCCAGTCGATCCCGTTGAAGCACCTCAGCCATCAACCACTGCCGAAAAACCACCCGAACCGCTTGAAGTCAGGGCAGAAGCTACTAAAACTCAAGCCACCCCGGCTGCGCCGCCTCCGGTTCCGACGCTGGAAAAGCCCGCCGACACCGAGGCGGACACCAAAGCGCCGGTGGCCCCGAAACCTGCAGCCTCAGCACGGCCTGTCGAGAGACGCAAGACCATGCAGCAGTTGGCTCAAGAGCGACTGCGTCAGCAGAATCGGCCGGTTCCCACGCCGGGTCGCAGGATCGTGCCCACACGTAGCGGACGAACCGCGCCCGTTCGCCCTGGACCCGGAAGTTCGGTTCCTTCCCGCCCCCGCGGTCCCGCAGGGCCGCGGCATGACACGCGTCGGGACCGTCCGAGGCCGACGCGGGCTCAACGTGTCGCGCGTACGATGCAACGGCGGCCGATGCCGCAGGTCAAGCCGGAAGTAGTACGCGAGTTCCGGAGGGTCACGTTGACCGAAAACCTGACGGTCAAGGAGCTGGCCGAAAAGCTGGAAGCGCGATCCAAAGATGTCATCAAGAAACTGATGGACCGCGGGATGTTCGCGACGATCAATCAGACCCTGGACAAGGACCTGGCCGTGGAGCTCTGCAAGGATTTCAATGCAGAAGCCGATTTCGTCACGTTTGAAGAGAGCGTGTTGCTGGAAGCGGTCGAGGTGAGCGAACCGGAGAACATGGAATTGCGCCCTCCCGTGATTACCATCATGGGACATGTCGATCACGGCAAGACTTCTCTTCTTGACGCGATCCGGGAAACGCGCGTGACCGATTCCGAACACGGGGGCATTACCCAGCATATCGGGGCATACCAAGTTCAGGTGGGTGAGCGCAAGCTTACGTTCCTCGACACTCCCGGTCATGAAGCATTCACCCTGATGAGAGCACGTGGCGCATCGGTCACCGACGTCGTCATTCTCGTGGTGGCGGCCGACGACGGCGTCATGCCCCAGACCCTGGAGTCGATTTCCCATACGAAGGCGGCCAACGTCCCTCTTCTGGTTGCGATCAACAAGATCGATGTTCCGAACGCCGATGTCGAACGGGTCAAACGCGAGCTTGCCGAGAAGGAACTCCTGGCTGAAGACTGGGGTGGGGACACTGTCATGGTCGAAGTTTCAGCCAAGCAAAAGACCAACCTCGATCTCCTGCTGGAAATGATCCTGCTCGTTGTCGATATGCGGCAGCTCAAAGGAGACCCGAATTTCCCGGCAATGGGCACGGCTCTTGAAGCGAAACTGGACAAGGGGCGTGGAAACGTCGCGACCATGCTGGTCCAAAACGGCACCCTCAAAGTTGGAGACAACTTCATTGTCGGTGCGGTGTATGGCAAGGTTCGTGCGATGTATGACGATAAGGGAAATCAGGTCGACACTGCGGGCCCGTCGGTTCCAGTGGAAGTGCTCGGTCTTCAAGGACTCCCAATGGCCGGCGACTCTTTCCAGGTGATTACGGACGACACGAAAGCTCGCCAAATATCACAGTTCCGTCAGGAGCAGTTGCGCGACGTAGAGCTTGCGAAAAAGTCCCGTATGACCTTGGATCAGCTGCATGTCCGGATGGAAAAGGGCGAAGTCAAGGAAGTCCCGATCGTCCTGAAGGGCGATGTGCAGGGTTCGACAGAGGTCCTGACTGAAATGCTGAACAAGCTCGAAACAGCGAAGGTCAAGGTTCGGATCATACACGCCGCTGTCGGCGCGATCACCGAGTACGATGTACTGCTTGCAGCGACTTCGAATGCGATTATCGTCGGCTTCAATGTTCGTCCCGAGAAAAAAGCTGCCGCAATTGCGGTCCACGAGAACGTCGACATCCGATTGCACACCGTCATCTACCACGTGGTGGACGAAATGAAGCAGGCGATGGTGGGTGTCTTGGATCCGGTTACGAAAGAAACGTACATGGGGGCTGCGGAGGTTCGCGACACCTTCCGCGTTCCGAAGATCGGAACCATTGCCGGCAGTTACGTTACCGATGGCCGACTTGCCCGTAACACGCAAGTCAGATTGTTGCGCGACAACGTCGTCATTTTCGAAGGCAGGATTGGATCGCTGAAACGATTCAAGGACGACGCCGCCGAGGTCCGATCCGGCTACGAATGTGGCATCGGAATACAGGGCTACAACGACGTCAAAGTCGGAGACGTTATTGAAGCCTTCTCCACTGAGCAAATCGCTGCCGAGATTGGAATTTAAGCCGCAGCTTTCGCTCGGGAAAGTAATGAGTTAAGAGTGAATCTAGTTTGCAAATGCGCGACACTCTTAACTGGTAACTTTCAACTCTCAACTTCTTTCTCATGCATATCGGGCTGCTCCAACTCGACGTCCATATCCCCTACGCGCATTCTCTAAAAGATAAACGAATGGCCTTGCGAAGCCTGAAGGATCGCTTGCGCAAACGCTACAACGTTTCTATTTCTGAACTGGACCATCAGGACCTCTGGCAACGCGCAGCGGTCGGCATCGTCAGCATTGGTCCCGATGCAGGCTACCTGAAAACACAATTGAACCTGGCCCTCGATGAAGTCGAGCGGATTTTGCCCGATTGTACGGTAAACGGCAGTATCGAGTTCCTGTAATGGCTGAAAAGATAAGATTGGATCGCCTGGCTCAACAGCTGAGGACCGAACTCGACGCGCTGATCGAAAGCGAGATCGACGATCCGCGTGTGGACATGGTTCGAGTAACGCATGTCCGTGTCTCAAACGATATGAGATACGCTCGCGTCTATTTCAACACATTGGGGAGTGATGGAGAGCGCACGACGGCTCTCGAAGGGCTTGAATCCGCCAAGGGTTTTCTGCGAAGACAGTTGAGTCACCGGCTGGGCCACCTCAAGAAAACTCCGGAACTGACCTTCGACTACGACGAGTCCGTCGAAAAGGAAATGAGGATCGAAGAGCTTCTGGCTCAAATTGATTCCGGGGAACGATGATCCAGCAAGTCGTCGAAACTATTCAGTCGCATACGGACTTTCTCATCGTCAGCCACGTGCGTCCCGATGGCGACTCCCTGGGTTCCCAGCTCGCGCTCGCCTTGATCCTTCAATCACTCGGAAAGAACGTCGAAATACTGAGTCGGGACCCCGTACCCGCCCGCTATGTTTCCCTGCCTGGTGCCGACCAGGTTCGCGTGGCCAGTCGCCGGGTAAATTCCCGAGAGGTAACGTTCATCCTTGAATGCGGCAACCTCAACCGTCCGGGAATCGCCGGATTAGATCAGGGCTTCATCGTCAACATCGACCACCACCACTCCACGAAACCGTTTGGAAACGTAAATTGGATCGAACCCTCCGCTTGCGCGGTCGGCCAGATGATCTATCGCCTCATGAAAGCTCTGCACGTCAGGATGACGCCCGAGATTGCGACAAACATATACGTTGCTGTACTGACGGATACCGGTTCGTTCCAGTTTTCATCGACAACCGGCGATACGTTCCGGCTGGCGGCTGAACTGGCAGACCATGGCGCCGACGTATCTGAAATCGCAAAGCGAATGTTCCATACCAATCCGATTCAGAAGGTGCGCGCAATGGGGAAGATCCTGAACGCGATGGAGTTCCATGCCAGTAGCAGAGTCGTCTCCACCGTACTCGGGCAGGATGACCTGGGGCTTGCGGACGACGACGACATCGAAGGCCTGGTGAACTATCCGCTGACGATCGCCGGAATCGAAGTTGCCGTACTTCTTCGCGAACTGGAGGACGGTTCGTTTCGCGTCAGCATGCGGTCGAAGAACGAAGTCGACGTGTCCATGGTTGCTGCTAAATTCGGTGGCGGTGGGCACCGCAAAGCCGCGGGGTGTCAGATGGTGGGTTCGCTCGCCGCCGTGCAATTACAGATCGTTTCTTCGATTCAAAGCGAAATGGACTCCGTGTCTTCCCCTGTGAGCTCACCTGAGTATCTTGGATCTGATTTGAAGTCCAGTTGAACGGCGTCCTCATCATCGACAAGCCAGGGGGAATGACGTCCCACGATGTCGTCAGCCGCATTCGAAAACGGCTGAACACCCGCCGGGTCGGGCATCTGGGCACTCTCGACCCCGGGGCAACGGGAGTGCTTCCGTTGACACTCGGTAAAGCCACGCGCCTGGCGCGCTTCATTGCGTCTTCACCCAAGGAATACACCGGCGAGATCCGTTTGGGATGGGCGACAACGACATGCGATGCCGAGGGTGATCCGCTGGAGGAACCGAAATCTGTCGCAGTCAGTCGTGAGGCTCTGTTGGAGGCGATGGCCTCACTCACGGGGACGATCCGACAGGTCCCACCGGCCTATTCCGCAAAAAAAGTCGAGGGCGTAAGAGCCTACAAACTCGCGCGTAAAGGCCGTCATGTGGACCTGGAACCGGTTTCGGTCGAGATCCAGGCTTTCGATCTCGAAACCTTCGAAGCAGGGCTGCTCACGTTCAGGGTAGTCTGTTCGACCGGAACCTATATCCGAAGCATGGCCCGGGACCTCGGCGAGCGACTCGAAACGGGCGGACACCTGTTCTCTCTCCGAAGGACTCGGGCCGGGGCGTTCGACATCGGGCAAGCGATTGGACCCGACGCCGCATCCTGGAATGACGTCATTCCTCCGGAGCAACTGATGGCTGATCTGGCCCGGATTGACGTCGGACCAGAGCTTGAAAACCTCATCCGGAACGGACGGGCGATTCCGACCGACCAAGAGAGGTCACCCCTCCGCATCTTCAACAAAAAAGGCCAACTTATAGCCATTGCAGCCCTTGATAAGGGTTGGGCACACCCTCAAGTTGTGTTAATCTAAATCTTCAAATTTTAGGGAGAAAATAAGTAAAAGAATGGCTCTGACGACGGAATCCAAAGGCTCGATAATCGACCAATATCGAATCCATCCTTCGGATACGGGGTCGCCCGAAGTTCAGATCGCGATACTCAGTGAAAGAATTACTTACCTGACTGAGCATTTCAAGACACACAAGAAGGATCATGCCTCCCGCCGAGGACTGCTGAAACTTGTCGGCCGACGGCGGCGCCTGCTTGAGTACCTCAAACGACACGAAGTGGGTCGTTACAAAGAGGTCATTCAAAAGCTTGGGCTCCGCAAGTAGCTTGGCCAGATCCTGTCCAAGAACTCCGTTCGACCAGTCCAACCCAGTTAAATATGGCATCCCAAAACTATATTTTTGGGAGTAAGTCAACGGTCCTGAGCATGGAGCGATCCGTCGTTTCTTGCCTCAGCCCCGCGTCGGTGCCGCTGAAAAGGAAGTTCACACAACTATGAATATTCATAAAGTAAGTCGAATGGTCGGCAACCGGGAGTTGTCGATCGAAATTGGAAAACTCGCCACTCAGGCCGATGGTGCCGCATACATCCGTTATGGAGATACAGTCGTCCTCGTCACCGCGTGTGGTGCCAAGGAAGCCAGCGCGAACGCTCACTTCTTTCCGCTCACCTGCGACCACAAAGAAAATTTCTACGCTGCCGGGAAAATTCCTGGGGGCTTTTTCAAACGTGAAGGCAGACCTGGAGAGCGCGAGGTTCTCACCAGCCGCATGATCGACAGGCCGATTCGACCGTTGTTTCCCGAGGGCTATCGAAACGAAACACAGGTCATCGCAAATGTCCTCTCAGCCGACGAGGACAACGACCCGTCAGCATTGAGTATCATAGGCGCATCGACGGCACTCTACCTTTCCGTCCTTCCGTTCACCCAGCCGATCGCTGCGGTACGCGTCGGATTGATCGATGGCGAATACCTGATCAACCCGACCTACGCCCAGATGGAAGAAAGCCAGATGAACCTGATCGTTGCCGGGACGAGCGAAGGTGTCACGATGGTCGAGGCCGGAGCGAAAGAGGTATCAGAAGAGGCGATGATCGAAGCGATAGCCTTCGGCCACAACGTAGTCAAAGAGATCATCGAGATGGAACAGGAACTCTACGACAAGATTCGGCCTGAAAAAATAACATTTCAATTGCCCGCGGTGAGTGAAGACGTCGAGAGCAAGGTCGAAACTCTTATCCGTGAAGAACTCACGGATGCGCTAGACACTCAAAAGTACGACAAACTTACCAGCTATGCGAAAGTGGACAACGCCAAAGCCAAGACTATTGAAAGCTTTGGTGAGGCTGACGAAGAAACGCTGAAAGAAGTGAAAAGCGCGTTCAGCGAACTCAAAGAGAAGATCTTTCGGGACCAGATTCTCCACAACAACACACGCCCCGACCGCCGGGCAACCGACGAGATCCGCCCCATCTGGATTGAGACCGGCGTTTTACCGCGAACCCACGGTTCGGCAATTTTCACTCGGGGAGAAACCCAGGCGCTGGTAACGACGACACTGGGAACTTCGAACGATGCTCAAAGGATGGACCGCTTGGATGGTGAGTTTTTCAAACGATTCCTGATGCATTACAACTTCCCTCCGTTTTCGGTGGGTGAAGTGCGCCGGATGATGGGAACAAGCCGACGTGAAATGGGACATGGCAACCTTGCCGAGCAGGCGATCCTGCCCATGCTCCCGAGCGAAGAAGACTTCCCGTATACGGTCCGCGTAGTATCCGAGATTCTGGAATCCAACGGATCTTCATCAATGGCAACAGTTTGTGGAGCGAGTCTGGCCTTGATGGAAGCCGGTGTTCCGATCAAGCGCTCTGTTGCGGGAGTCGCGATGGGATTGGTGTCGGAAGGCGACAAGTATGCGGTACTGAGCGACATTGCAGGCGCTGAAGACCACTATGGCGACATGGACTTCAAGGTCGCAGGAACTCGCGACGGCATCACCTCCTTGCAAATGGACATCAAGATCACGAACGTCACGTTCGAAATTATGTCCAAGGCCATGGATCAGGCCAAAGGCGGCCGGATGCACATCCTCGACAAGATGGACTCGGCTATTACCACTCACAAGGAAGACATTTCCCCCTACGCCCCCAGGATCCATACGCTCAAGATACCTGTTGATAAGATTCGGGACGTGATCGGCCCGGGCGGCAAAATGATTCGCTCAATTGTGGAACGGACCGGCGTCAAAATCGACGTCAACGACGACGGCACGGTCAATGTCGCGTCCTCTGATGGGCCGTCGGCCCTGAAGGCCATCGGGATTATTGAAGACCTCACCGCCACTCCGGAGGTGGGTAAGACTTATCTCGGTAAAGTGGTGCGCATTGTGGACTTTGGTGCTTTCGTGGAAATTTTCCCGGGCACGGATGGACTGCTCCACATCTCAGAAATCGCTGAGCACCGTATCCGCGAGGTTCGCGACGAGCTCAACGAAGGCGACCAGTTGATGGTGAAGGTCATCGCAATGGAAGGCAACAAGGTCAAGCTCTCACGCAGGGCGGTCCTTAAAGACCAGAAGGCGAAGGCCGTAGCCGAGGCAGATACCAGCAAAGAATAGCGGCCGTGATCAGGGACGGAGGAATCTCTTAGAGAAATGTCTCCGTCCCTGATTTTCAGTCGAGGTCGATATCCCGGATCGGCGTCTCCAACTCGTCGACACGCTCCATGGCCTCTTCGAACTTCAGGTTGATGAGATCCTTGCGGCCTTTCTCTTTCTCGAACGCCTGATCAAACCTCTCCGAAGCCGTCTCCTGATTCTTTCTAACCTGGCTCACGGCATCCTCAAACGAAACGGTTTTCTGCTCGGGCTGTTTCGTAAACAGTACATCTCCGGTAACGGAATCGACGGTCAAGGCAGCGTCACAGCACGTGCATCGGACCTGCAGTTTGTTTCTTTCCGCCATGTTTTTAGTATAGCCGGACGGGGAGTTAACAGTTATGAGTTAAAAGCACCATCAGGGGACGGACACTTCAGGCGAAATACACCCGCCCGGCCGCAATGTCGCATGAAGTGTCCGTCCCTAATTTCAACTACTTCCAATACTCATCCCATCTGCGATCCACCAACTTTACGGTGTCCTCATCCATTTCCAGCGGCGCGGGATAGCCTTCCTTCCACGTGGCATCTATTCCGACGCATCCGCTATATACCGGACGGGCTCCCACGAACTCCTGCTTCTCGAAGATCATGTCACGGGCCGGATCGAAGCGCGTAAATATGCCCCACTGCAAGTTCTCGTCGTCCTCCAGATCGACGTCGGGGCTGACTGCCACGATGAAACCGACATCAAGCGAAGCCTTGATCAAGCCCTCGAGCACCTCCCGTGCTCCCTGGCTGACAACGACGATCAACCATCCGCCGTCAAGAAGCTTCCAGCCTTCGACGCGGGGATCAAAGCGATCGGGAGCATCCCTGAGCACAGGGGGATCAGCCTGCAACACCGGACCTGTTGCGTCAATGACCAGCTTGCTGCCCACGTGCATTTTGAACGAGGTGAAATCCAGTGTGTCGAGCGGCGCCACGGGGAGCAACAGAACACGATCATCCAGTTTGCTGCGATGCCAGACCTCGGTAAGGACTCGACGGAAATCAGCGGGATTCTGGTCCCCCCTGACGAGAATCATCACTTTCGTAAGAGACAACTGCCCTGTCCCGAGTAAGGACATCGCCGTTTTCAGTACTTCACGGGGATGACGCTCCTCAACAGCAACAACAAGAAGGTTATGAAAGCCGGCTCCGACGTAGGCGTGCATATGAACGACGTTAGGATTGATCAATCGAATCAGCGGACCGATCATCCGGCCGGCCGCCATGCCGATAAACTTGTCCTCCTGCGGGGGCTTGCCAACAACGGTCGCAACATAAATAGGGTTTTGCCGCCGCGTCAACCGTCGCACATGAAACACCGGGAACTCGGCCGCGTCTGAATAGTGTCCGAAGTGGTCCCCGAAAGGCCCTTCGACGCGACGTTCGCCCACCGGCACAACACCTTCCAGAACGAATTCGGCATCGGAGGGCACCAGGGCATGGATCGAGGTCGCCGGTGTCATCCTAATGCCGCGTCCCATCAAGAAACCCGCAAAAGCCACTTCGTCCATGTCCTCGGGAAGGGGCAGTATGGCCGCTATCATGAGGATGGGGTTGGCGCCGATGACAACCGCTACTTCGAGGTCTTCCCCGCGCCGCTCCGCTTCCCAGTAGTGTCCCCGGCCGCCTTTCATACTCTGCCAGTGCATTCCGGTCGAGCTTTGATCGAAGACCTGCATGCGATACAGACCGAAGTTTCGACGCTTCGTCTCCGGATGTCGCGTGATGACCCCACCGTAGGTAATGAATCTTCCCGCATCACCGGGCCAGCACTGCACTACCGGTAAGCGATCGAGATCGGGCGTCTCGATCACCTCCTGGCATGCAGCCTGACTTCTGGATCGGGGTTGTGACAGCAGAGCCTTGGCGATGGTCCGTCGTGACGCCCAGAGCTTGCCAAGAGACGGTGGGTTGATGCTCCCGGCTGCGGCAAGCAGTTCCTCTGCCACACCCTCGGGCTCACGACCCAGTGCGTCGACCACCCGTTCCTCGGTTCCAAACAGGTTCATCAACAGTGGGAACTGCGATCCGGCGGGACGCTCGAACAAAAGGGCCGGCCCCCCTTCGTTCAAGACGCGCTGGGCTATTTCACCGGCTTCCAGTATGGGATTGACCTCGGCACGGATGCGGCGCAGCTCGCCCTTCGCTTCAAGATAGGCTACGAATTCCTGCAGACTGTCGAAAGGCATGAAGAATAGTCCAGACGGTCGCACGAAACTCTAGCAGTCCGTGGCGGCCAGCACGACAGTGCATATTACCCAGCACGACAGTGCATATTACCCAGCACGACAGTGCATATTACCCAGCACGACAGTGCATATTACAACGTAGCGCCAGAGCGCGACGGCTTTTCCGGAACCTAATTGAGGTCAAGCGTCACCTCCACTTCAGAGCGACCTCCGACGGCGGTGAGCGCTACTAAATCGCGATTTCGGCGAGGGTGCAACAAGCGCTTGGCATTTAATAAAGACACGCAGGCCATTTCCGGACTAATGCTCTGATCAACTCCTGCCGATATACCGACTAAGGGTATTTTCGGCCTGCACGAATCTGTGGGGATGCCTGTGTGGGACCAAAGCCCAGGGTGCGCACATATGCATATATATCAATTACATAGGAGAATTAATGGGCGCCAGAGCGCCCTCAGCAATAGCCCTAGGACTAAGCCGGTTTTTGGCACAGACGAATTTTTAGCGTTGCACCGGAATCGACGATGAAACAGAATGGAGCACCTTTCATGATGAAAGCAGCGAGATACACGGAGGGAACCGTGTCCAGCCCAGCACTTGAACTTGCGGAAAAGATCAGACAGACAGGACGTCGGTCACCGCAAGATCTCAATCCACTCATAGAACAAGCCGAAGAACTGGCTGCGAGCGCTACAGACGCGTTCACGCGTGCTGTCTCGATTCGAGCTGCTGGGAACGCGCATCAACTCCTGAACAATTTCACAGCCGCACTGGAGCGATACGATCAGGCAATCAAGCTCTTTGAAAGCACGAGCGATCAGGCTCAAGTCGGTCGCACCTTGCTGGCCAAAGTTGGCCTGCTGTTTTACCTCAGCCGCTTCGACGAACTCTTCGAATGCGCCCGCGTCGCTCAGGGTCTTTTTGAGGACCAGAAAGACGAAGCAGCTCTCGCACGCCTGAGAGTGAACCTCGGCAACGCCTACCAACGATTGGACCGGTATCACGAAGCACTGGACTGCTACGAAAAAGCCTTTCCGGTGTTGGAACGCCTTGACGACAGCGAAGGCCTTTTGGCGTCGTCGTTGAACGCTGCCGTCGTGTTGACGATACTCCATCAGTTCGACCGGGCCGACGAGAAGTACAACCAGGCGTCGAACCTGGCCCAGGGTCTCGGCATGGATGCGATCGCGCTTCAGAGCCGATACAACCGAACATACCTGAGTTACCTGAAGGGCGACAGTGGTGTCGCTCTGCGCGGTATGCTCGCGCTCAAGAACGAATTCGAGCAAAAAGGTGACGACAACCACGTCTGCCTCTGCTGGCTGGACGAGGCCGAGATGCTCCTGGAATTGGGAGACCTTCCCGAATCGATCCAATCCGCCCGCGAGGCTCGTCGCCTGGGCAAGAAACTTGGCTTGAACTACGAAATTGGAAAATCTCTTCTGTTCGAGGCAGCCGCGTCATTGCGTACGGGCCAGGAAACTCACGCCCAGGACCTACTGACCGATGCGATGAAACGCTTCGAGTCGGAAGGCAATAGCGTCTGGACAGCTGTATCTCGACTCCAGGCCGCTCTGTTCCGCGGGGAACAGGGCCAGATTCAGGCCCTGAGGGAGGCCACCAGCGCCCGGCAGTTGCTCGAAAGCAGCTCTCTACCGGACCGGTTAGCGCTCGCCGACATCGTCATTGGCCGTATTCAGCGGGTGAGGGGCAACGCCAGCTGTGCCGTCGATTCGTTCGAATCCGCCGTGCGCCTGGCCAAGGAAAGCAAGTCCGAGTGGATGCAGTTCCATGCGGCGCACGAGCTGGGCGTGTCGCTATCGGGAACCGACACGAAGAAGAGCCGGATGCACGTCCAGAAGGCTGAAGCCATGCTCGATTCGCTGTGGCACAGGATCGGATCAGACGACCTCAAAATGGCTTTCCTGAACGATAGAGAAACCGTGTACAGCCACCTGATCACGAACGTCGCACCAATTTCGGTTGATGAAGCCTTCCGCTTGTCCGAGCGGGCCCGCTCCAGAGTTCTCGTCGAGCGCCTTGCAGCCGATGGGGAGCGCGTGACCACAGAAGACATTCCAACCCGGCTGGACCCGGGCGAGACCATCGTTGAATACTTCATCTCCGGAAACGACGTTTACATCTTTGTCATCGACCGGAATGGATTGGAATGGGTGCATCGCCCCGGAATCGCAGCCGAAATGGAGCAGGAATGGACGCATCTGGAGCGTCATCTGGTCAGTTGCAGCGTCAAGTGGGAACAGCTGAGCCGGATTTCACAACATCTCGAACGCACGGCACACGTGCATCTCCGATCGCTTTACGATGGTCTGATTAAGCCTGTGCAGGATCACCTCGGCCGGAATCTCATCATCGTGCCCCACGGGTTCCTGCACGGCATCCCCTTTCATGCGCTTCACGACGGAAACGCATACCTTTCAGAACATCATTCGATTGTCTATAGCCCCAGCGCAACACTCTACGTGACGCCACCGACCGAAGAACCCGACGGGCCACCCCTGTTTGTGGCGTTCTCGACTGATGCCGAAGAAGGCATTGTCAAAGAGGTGGAGCAAACGGCTAGAGGTTTCACAGACGCAACGGTTCTCGTCAACCCTACGGTGGACGAACTGAGAGATGAGATGAACCACTACCGGCCGCTGCTCCACATTGCGGGACATGCAGGCATCGATCCGATTCGGGGATCCTTGTCGTGGCTGGAAACCTCGAACGGAAAACTCACGAGCCGGGATCTCATGGACATGCAGTTTCGAGCGGGTACCGTCGTAGTGACCGGCTGCCACACCGCACGGCGCAACATTTCTGCGGGAGACGAGTGGCTCGGACTGATGCGTGCCTTCTATCTTTCCGGAGCGCACACGATCGTCTCAGCCTACTGGGCGATCCGGGATGAATCGGCACAGCTGTTTTCGAAAACATTTTATAAACATTATGACGGCACAAACGCGTCGGAAGCGGTAACGGCCGCAAGCGATACGATTCGAAAAGCATCGCCGCACCCGTATTTCTGGGGCGGTTTTGGAACCTTCGCTCGCAAGCGAAGAGGAGATTCAAAATGAAGCACGACGTTGTCGAAATTCGAGGTTCATTGCTGTTCGATTCCTGGTTCGGCGAGATCCCCCGGGTACGTGAAACCGCATTGGAAGACCGCCATCTCATATACGAAGGTGGTGGCGTAATCCTCGATCTGCTGGTGAGACGGTCGAACGGCGATCCATGCCTTCACGTCGGAGGACAGGTTTTGCCCGACAACGATTCGCTTGAAAGCGTCGCAAATGTCCCGGTCATGATTCAAAGAGGACGCGAAGAAACCGCGACTCGGACGAATCCGGTCGGGGAGTTCATGTTTCACACCGGGTCGAACGGAGATTTCGACCTGACAATCCTTCTGCGCGACCAGCGCTTCGTCGTCCGGGGACTTTCCGGTAACGACCCGCGCGAGTGGCAGTTGGCTTATTCCACGGATGGAGAACGTTAACAATGATGAAACGTACTTTACTAACGCTGCTAGTGAGCGCATGCCTAGTCTCTGGTGGTTTGGCGGCAGGCGCTCAGAACCTAATCGTCCAGGCCAAAGATGAGAAGACCATCAAACGGATCCAGAAGAAATACGGAGCTCAACTCCTGGGGCAGATCAATGGCCAGGACGGCCAGGGCATCTTCCAAATTCAGATCGACGATAGCAAAAAAGGGGAAAAAGGCAAGTCCAGTAAGCAGATCAAAGGCCAGGACATCTCCAAAATTCAGATCGACGATGGCAAAAAAGGCAAAAAAGGTAAGTCCAGTAAGAGCACCAAGGAACTCGACAAGCTGATCAAAGAAATCCTGAATGAAAAAGGCATAGTCAGCGTTGAGCCGAACTATCCGCTCTCAGTCGACGCCGGTGTTGGTCCTGACTTGGAATGGTCGGTCATGTCCCTGTTCTGGAGCGTCATGTCGCTGTTCGGGGAAAAGACGCCGACCGACTTCTACGGGACTGAGGTGATCGAAGGATACGCGAATCAGCCGGCTCTCGACGTCATCCATGCCTCCGACATTCGCTCTGTATCGACTGGCGCTGGCACACGGGTCGCCTTCATCGACACCGGTGTCGATCCAGACCACCCTGCTCTGCGTCCCTGGATCGACGAAGGGATAGATCTGCTGGGAACGGGCTTGGCCTCGGAATTGAGCGGCCTGGACTGGTCGGTCATGTCGCTGTTCGAAGACACGGTGCGCATCTTCAAGCGCGGGCTCGGCCTGGATTGGTCCGTCATGTCCTTGTTCCTCGAACACCTGGAAAAACTTGGACTGGATTGGTCCGTCATGTCTCTTTTTTCCGATCAGTTGCAGAAGCTCGGCGTCGACCTGGACTGGTCCGTCATGTCTCTCTTTTGGTCCGTCATGTCTCTCTTCTCCGACGACGTAGAAACACTCGATCTGGACTGGTCCGTCATGTCTCTCTTCTCTGAAGAAGTGGAGCAACTCAACCTCGATTGGTCGGTCATGTCACTGTTTGGCGATGCCGATGGGAACGCCGGAGGGGGGATGCCTGCAAAATTCGGTCATGGGACTCTCGTCGCCGGCCTGATCCACGCCGTGGCCCCTGAAGCCCAGCTGGTCCCCGTCCGTGCGTTTGACCCTTACAGCAACTCGACCCTGTTCTTGGCAACCGCTGCTGTATATGCGGCTGTTGACCTAGACGTCGACGTTATCAATATGAGCTTTTCGATCGGAACGGACTCCGCCGCTTTCCAGAGTGCCCTCAACTACGCTTGGTCCCAGGGCGTCACGCTGGTCGCTTCCGTCGGGAACGACGGCATCGATGCGGGCGACATTTACCCTGCAGCCTACCCCAAGGTAATCGGCGTCGCGGCTACGAATCTGGAGGACCAAATCACATCGTTTTCCAATTTCGGAAAGACTGTCGATGTTACGGCTCCCGGGGAGATCGTCTCCACCTATCCGGGAGGTTTGTATGCACGAGCCTCGGGAACGTCGTTCAGCGCGCCTATGGTCAGCGGATCAGTTGCTCTGCTCGCCTCGTTGGGTAAGAGAAACAAAGCCGCCGCACAAACAGTCGTGAACACGGCCGACTCGGTCTACGAGTCCAATCCAGACCTCTTTAGACAAGCGCTCGGACAAGGCCGAGTCAATCTGTTGAACGCATTAGGTGTGAATTAGATGCAAGCTAAGATGGCAATATCCAAATCGGAAGTCAGTCTGATCGGGCGCTTCGGGTACTCGGTTCTCGAAGCGCCGGACATCCGCTCGGTCGTGGCTGAAGCGCTCCGGATTCTACGGAGATTAACTCCGGCTAAGGAGGTAAGGGTTGTATATTATTCCGCATCACGCTGGAAAGAATGGCATGCGACCGGGCAGCAGGTCCGGGAATTCGACTATGACGAGTGGCCATCGCCCTCACCAGCCGCCGAAACTGTAAGGTTAGAAACGAGCAAGGACCAATACGGATTCGTCTCGATCAGTCCGGCGGCGCCAGACAACAGATGGGTCCTCGAGCTGATGGCACCCCATATTTCGGCCGCGCTGACCTTGAAGTCAGCCATTCGCAGGGCACAAAACACAGCGCAGTCGGAAACCGAGCTCGTGCGGATCACCTTGCGCGCTCGAGAGGATGAACGCCGCCGGATTACGCACGAACTCCATGACGATGTCGGCCAGACGATCGCCGTGCTGAAGCTGAAACTCAAGGTCCTTCAGAACCGGATCCAGAAGAACGGATCCAATCCGGAAACGGTCGAGGAGTTGACCGAGGCGCGCAAGAGCGTCGGTTTACTCTTGTCGAAGATACGGGACGTCTCTCACACGCTATACCCCAGGATTCTGGACACGATGGGCTTTGTACCTGCTTTGCAGGAACTGGTCAGCCAGGTATCCACGCCGTCCGAAATCGATGCGCGTTGCACCGTTCGTGGAAAGCCGAGTCCCATGGACAAAGACACCACAGTTTCACTCTACCGCTGTTGCCAGGAGGCCATCAGCAACGCGATCCGTCACTCAGGAGCCTCAACACTTGAGGTTCGTATTTATTTTTCCGACACGCAGGTTCGGGCGGTCATCGAAGACGACGGCCGGGGATTCGATCCCCGTCGCTTTTATGATTCCAGTGGCAAGCTGATGAGCTCCGGCTTCTGGACCGTTCGTCAAAGGATGAATGATGTGAATGGGTCCTTCCGGATCGGCACGGCCATAGGGAAGGGAACCTCGATTGAAATGATCGTACCTTTAAGGATGAAAGATGACGACAATGACCAGTGAAAAAATACGCCTGTTGATCGCCGACGATCACACGATTCTGAGACAGGGACTTCGCCGCATTCTGGAAGAAGAGCACGACATGGAAGTTGTTGGAGAAGCGGCGACCGGGACCGATGCGGTCACCCTGGCCGAGGAACTCCAACCCGACATCGTCATCATGGATATTTCGATGCCGGGCCAGAACGGGATCGAGAGTACCCGTCAGATCTCGATGCAAGGTGACTCGCGGGTCCTGGTTTTGACGGTTCATCTTGAACGACAGGTGATCGCCAACGCGGTGACTGCCGGTGCCTCGGGATACCTCCTGAAGGATTCGCTCGACGATCAGTTGCTGACAGCCGTGCGCACGATCCATGAAGGGGGGGCCGTGTTCTCCCCGGACGTGACCAAAATTCTTGCCAATCTCGAACCCACCGACAAAGCATCAGAGCGCACTCTGGATCTGTTAACACCTCGAGAAAAGGAAGTGTTCTATCTCCTGGCGGACGGCAAGGCCTCGGCCGCAATCGCCGACCTGTTGTTCGTCAGCCCCAAAACCATCCATACCCACCGGCAACACATCATGGACAAGCTCGGGTTACGGACGATCGGAGAGTTGATCCGTTACGCCATTCGCGAAGGCCTGGTCAACGACGCCTGAACTTTGTCGTTTCTAGTAACTGTCGATGTCCGCGATACCGAATCTGCGAAATTGGCCCGTTCGCGGCTACTTCTTGAGAGTCGACGCGGTCTGAGAGTGGTATTCCTGCAGGCTACAGACGGTGAGAGATTCCCGTTGGAGGTCGCGAATGCCGGTCACACCCGCCCGTGCGCCAGAGAAGGTGGTAATACAAGGAATGCGGTAGTGCATCGCGGCGCTCCGGATAGCTTTCTCGTCGAAGAAAGACTCCCGTCCCAGAGGTGTATTGATTACAAGGTCCACTTCCCCGCTCTTGATCCGGTCGACAATGTGCGGACGGCCTTCGTTCACTTTGTAGATCGGTGTCGCTTCAATGCCCGCCATCTTCAACACGTTCCGAGTTCCTGAAGTCGCCATGATCTTGAATCCCATTGACAGCAATTCTGCTGCGATGTCGGCGACGAATTTCTTGTCCTGTTGATTGACGCTCAAGAACGCAGTGCCCGACCGCGGCAGGACGGTCCCCGCGCTGATCTGAGCTTTGATGTATGCCTTGCCGAAAGAATCATCGATACCCATCACCTCGCCGGTGGACTTCATTTCAGGGCCGAGGATGGGATCGGCTCCGGGGAAGCGGGCAAACGGAAAGACGGGCGACTTTACGAAAAATTGCGAAACGGATAACTCGTCAGGCAGGTTGAATGAATCGAGGCTCTCACCCAACATGACCCGGGCCGCGATCTTGGCCAGCGGAACGCCTGTAGCTTTACTGACAAAGGGAACAGTGCGTGAGGCTCGAGGATTGACCTCCAGCACATACACGGCGTCTCTCTGCACAGCAAACTGGACGTTCATCAACCCTACGACATTCAGCGCAAGTGCAAGATCGACCGTGTAGCGCCGGATTGTCTCCCGATGCGCCTCGCTCAATTGGTAGGTCGGCAGTACACAGGAACTGTCACCGGAATGGACGCCCGCTTCTTCGATATGCTCCATAATGCCGCCAATCACGACCCGCTTACCATCGGAGAGGGCATCGACATCGATTTCCATCGCATCTTCAAGGAAGCGATCGATCAGAATCGGCCGTGCATGGGACACCTCTACGGCTTCGGCCATATACCCATCGAGGGCACGCTCGTCATAAGCGATCACCATCGCGCGCCCCCCAAGCACGTACGATGGTCGCACAAGCACCGGATAGCCAATCTTCTCGGCCACCGCACGCGCCTCTTCCAATGACGCCGCCATTCCGTTTGGAGGTTGGAGAATATCCAGCTCGGTCAGGAGACGGCCGAAACGCTCTCTGTCCTCGGCCAAATCGATCGACTGCGGCGACGTTCCGATGATCGGGACCCCGGCCGCCTGCAAGTCGAGCGCGAGGTTCAACGGCGTCTGCCCGCCGAACTGGACGATGACGCCCGCTGGCTGCTCCACCTCGACGATGTGTAGGACGTCTTCCAGCGTCAAGGGTTCGAAATAGAGGCGATCGGATGTGTCGTAGTCCGTCGATACGGTCTCCGGATTACAATTGACCATGATGGTCTCGCAACCCGCCTCCTTCAGGGCAAACGATACGTGGCAGCAACAGTAGTCAAACTCGATCCCCTGCCCAATGCGATTCGGACCACTCCCGAGGATCATCATCTTTCTGGCGTCTGTGGGGTCAGCTTCGGATTCGCTCTCATACGTTGAATACAAATAGGGTGTGAACGACTCGAATTCCCCGGCACAGGTGTCGACACGCTTGTAGACCGGCTTCAGGGAAAACTTCTCTCGGGCGGCGGTGATTTCCGATACGTCTACCGCACGCAGCGCCGCGATGCGGTGGTCTGAAAATCCGCTGCGTTTCGCCTCCAACAACAGGTCGGCATCGAGCGTGTCTTTGCTTTGGACGCGCGCAGCCAGTGCCGCGACCTCTTTCAATTCGTTCAGAAACCACGGATCGATTCCCGTCAGTTCCTGGATTTCCCGGACCGTCATGCCGTCCGACAGCGCGTACATCACGTACTGCAAGCGGTCCGGATTCGGTGTGGTCAGATTTTGCCGCACGCGTTCTGTATCGATCTTTTCGGATCCGGGATTTCGTCCCGCTTCCAGCGATCGCACGCCCTTGAACATGGCTTCCTTGAAGGTGCTCCCGATCGCCATGACCTCGCCAACCGATTTCATCTGCGTGCCGAGGATCGGATCGGCATCTTTGAACTTTTCGAAAGCCCATTTCGGAATCTTCACAACAACATAGTCCAGCATGGGCTCGAAGGAAGCCGGCGTCTTCTTCGTAATATCGTTTGGGATCTCATCCAGCGTGTACCCGACCGCGAGTTTAGCGGCGATCTTGGCGATCGGGAAACCGGTGGCTTTCGAAGCCAGGGCCGAACTGCGGGACACGCGCGGATTCATTTCGATGACCACCAACTGCCCATCATCAGGATTCACGGCAAACTGGATGTTCGAGCCCCCCGTCTCCACGCCAACCTTGCGAATCACCGCAATGGCAGCGTCCCGCATGCGTTGGTATTCCCTGTCGGTAAGTGTCTGAGCGGGCGCGACTGTCAAGGAATCACCCGTATGCACACCCATGGGATCGAAATTCTCGATCGAACAGATGACGACAACATTGTCCTTGACGTCGCGCATCACTTCCAGTTCGTATTCCTTCCAGCCAATCACTGACTGTTCGACCAGCACTTGATGGACCGGGCTCAGGTCGAGACCTCTTTGTACGGTCTCCTGATACTCCTCGCTGTTAAAGGCCACACCGCCACCGATTCCGCCAAGAGTAAACGACGGTCGAATCACAGCGGGGAAACCGATCTGCTCAACGATGCGCTCCGCTTCACGCATGTTACCCACAACGGCACTTTCCGGCGTTGCCAGAGCGATCTCCTTCATGGCTTCCTTGAAGAGCAAACGGTCTTCGGCCAATTTGATCGCCATCAGCTTGGCGCCAATCATCTCCACATTGTGCTTTTCGAGCACTCCAGCCTCGGCCAGCTCAACGGCTAGGTTCAGCGCTGTCTGTCCGCCAACGGTAGGCAACAAGGCCTCTGGCTTCTCGCGGGCAATAATCTGGCTAAGAAACTCTGTCGTCAGTGGCTCCACATACGTACGGTCAGCCAGATCCGGATCGGTCATGATGGTCGCAGGATTCGAGTTCACCAGGACGATTTCATAGCCTTCCTCACGCAATGCTTTGCAGGCCTGCGTGCCCGAATAGTCGAACTCGCAGGCCTGTCCGATAACGATCGGGCCAGATCCGATGATCAGAATTTTCGAGATGTCACTGCGTTTTGGCATCGTGGATGTTGTCGAAAAACTTCTGGAACAAATAGTAGGAATCGTGCGGACCCGGAGAGGCTTCCGGGTGGTATTGCACGCTGAACACGGGCAGTTTTCGGTGTTCGAGACCCTCGATCGTCTGGTCGTTGAGATTCAGATGGGTGATCCGAACCTCTTCGTCGTCGAGGCTCTTCGGATCGACCGCGAAGCCGTGATTCTGTGCCGTGATCTCCACACGCCCGCTATCGATATGCATCACGGGCTGGTTGCCGCCGTGGTGTCCGAACGGCAATTTGAACGTCCGGGCTCCCAGCGCAAGTGCCAGAATCTGATGGCCCAGGCATATTCCAAAAACAGGCTTCTTACCGATCAACTCGCGAACATTCCCAACCGCGTAATCCACGGCTTCCGGATCCCCGGGTCCGTTGGAGAGAAATATGCCATCCGGATCAAGGTCGAGAACATCGGCCCCGCTCGTCGTCGATGGAACCACCGTGACCCGGGCACCATGGTGGCCGAGGTCGCGAAGAATATTAGTCTTGATTCCGAAATCATAGGCCACAACATGACAGCCGGCGTCATCCACAGACTGTCCGGGGCCCAGGTTCGAAAACTCGACGAAATCCACTGATCCTCTCTCGGCCGCGTACGGTTCCTGGGTCGTTACCTCGCTCGCCAGATCGCGTCCGACCATCGCGGGAGAGCCTTTGACCTTACGGCCCAGTGAGTCCAGATCATGATCGATCAGGGAAACGATCGCGCGCATCGCTCCACGGCTTCGGATGTGACGCACCAGGGCCCGCGTGTCGATGCCGGATATGGCGGGGATCTTATGGCGTCGCAGGTAATCGTCCAGGGGCTCCGACATCCGCCAGTTGCTTGGATGGGAGGTCAGCCGGCGGACTATGAATGCTTCGAGAAAAGGCCGTCGTGACTCATTATCCTCAACATTGATCCCGGTATTGCCAATCAAGGGATAGGTCATAGTCACGATCTGGCCGGCATAGGACGGGTCGGTGAGTATTTCCTGGTATCCGGACATCGAGGTATTGAAAACGATTTCCCCAACGGCCTCTCCCTCAAACCCATGCCCAGAACCACGGAACACGCGTCCGTCTTCGAGAAGCAATGTCGCTTTCATTAATCGATGGAACCCATCTTGTTTACTGGCCAGTATCGGAAGACCGCTTTGCCGTAAATATTCTGATCCGGGACAAGGCCCCACATACGGCTGTCGTTGGATTGATTGCGATGGTCGCCCAGAACATAGTAGTGACCGGGTTCGACATAGACCGGCGAAAAGCTTCGACGATCAAAAAAGTTGGCGGGTACATAGTCCTCATCAAGGGCTTGTCCATTTACAACGACCTCGCCTTCCTGCACGTCGACAACATCACCCGGCAGACCGACGATTCGCTTGATATAGGACTTTGTGGGATCGAGTGGGTACCAAAAGACCACGATATCTCCGCGCTCGATCTGGTCGATCCTGTACAGGAACTTATTAACGAAGATCCGCTCCTGGTCAACCAGCTCAGGAAGCATGCTCGTCCCTTCGACTTTCACCGGTTGGTAGAAGAAGACAACGATAATGATCGCCGCTCCAATCGCGAAGAATACATCTCGCGCCCATCCCCGCATCTCACTCAAAAGACTGGCCTGGTGCGGTTCGATCGGCTCCTGCGCGGGCGGAGCCTCCCCGGACGGTGACTGTTCCAAGTTCATTGAACTGACCTTCGTTTATGTGCCGGCTGGCTGAGCCGACTGAATTATTTTAGAAGATTCAGGTATGAATCGGAAGGGCTTAAAAGAAGTGATGCGTGAGAAGGGGAAAAACCAGGGAATAAGAGTGGCTTCCTGACAATTGACTCTAATCGAGACCGGCCTCCGTCAATCGGCCGGATATCGGATATCGGATATCGCTCGGTCGTTCAATCGGTCATCCTGACCGAACGACCGGCGACCCTCTCCATCATCCTGATGGAGAGGGTTATTGGGCACAACGGAACGTTAAAGCAGTCCCCATCAAAATCCGCAGCGTTCCTCGCTGCGGATGAACAACGAGGCGGTAGCCGAGGCGTTCAGTGGAATAAAATGATCTCCGAGCTCCCAAGAAATACTCAACTAACGAACCTCTCTTCCCTTCCCTCCCACTACCACAACGTAAAACTGTGTGTCGTCCCGAAAACAACTCCGACACGGTGATCCAGGTCGGTCAGACCGGCAGTGGCACCCACATCCCAATCCATACCCAGGGCCTGCCACCGAAAGCCGATACGGGCCTGAGCTCTGTCCTCACCACCCAGGGTTGGAAACGATTGAAAATTTTCCAGACCGTTGACCTCGAAGGCCAGGCTCGTACTCCCGCCAACCGGAATAATCGCGGCCAGACCATAAAGAAGCACGTCCTGTTGTGCGGCTGCACGCACCGCGTCGTCGAGTATCCCGAGGCCGATATTCCCGAAAACATAAGCCGACCCGGCGGACTTACCGATCAATACCTTTCCCAAGAAATGAGTTCCATCCGTTCCCAGACCGCTTTCGTTACTCGCATTCGGAAGAACGATCGACGGCTGAAAACTTATGTCCGGGAGAGACCCGGATTCGGTCACAATCGCAATCTTGGTTGAAATCACACCGTCGCCCCAATCGTTGCGCCGTCCGGTCCCGCCCTCGGTGACCCACAGGAAGTTGTGGAGTGTACCCGTCATCTGGAACTCGGCACGCGAACCCAGGCCGAAGTGAACACCGCCGGTTAAGGCTGATAGTTGGTCCCCACCCAGTCCCGATACCGGGAAACGCGCCCGTTCGAAATAACCCAGACCGTTCTCAAGAACCACAGTCCCCTCGGGTATCAACCTCGGGTCCTCCGTGAGGAGAGGCCGTTGCTGTGCGACAAGGTTGACCGGAATGAGGACGGCAAAAAAAACCATCAGAGAGAGTCTGGCCCGGATACCTCGATGTTCATGTTCAGTTGAATCCAAAGTCACAAAACCCCCAATTGATGAGCGATCAGCCCCCCCGCGACAATGGCGGCTGTGTCGGCACGCATGATGTGTGGCCCCAGACGAACCTCAACGAATCCCCGGCTTCGGGCGGCTTCCAGTTCTTCGTCGGCCCAACCCCCCTCAGGTCCGATCACATACACGACCGGGGAATCTGAAAGAGCCGACTCTAACGGACCCTCACTCTCAAGGGCAAACACAATCTTCGATTCCCCATCCACCGCCAATACATGTTCGATATCGGTGACCGCGTCGAGACGCGGCAGATGGTAGTGCTTGGATTGTTTCGCGGCCTCGACGATGATGCGCTTCCAGCGTTTTTCGCGCCCCGGCCCCGAAGCGTTCGAACGCTTGGCACGAAAGGGAATGATCCGGGTTACGCCCACCTCTACGGCCTTTTCGAGCACCCACTCGAATGCCGCATTCTTGATCAATGCTTGAGCCAGAACGATTTCCGCTGCTGGTGGCGACAAGCGACGCTCGGCATGAATCCTGATCTCATTTGGTTTCGAACCCAGCGCTCCAACTTTCCCTTCCCAGACTCGCCCCTCACCATCGAATACCTCGACCACCTCGCCCACCCCAGTGCGGGACACTTTTAGGTGTTGGTGTTCTTCACCGTCGACGGACAGAAGACCTTCTCGAATCTCGGGATCGGGCCAATATACAGACTTAATTGCCACGACGGCTGACCTTCATCGCGACCCACTCGCCACGTTGAACCTCCCTTCGGATCTCGAACCCTTCCGAACGAATCGTCTCCCTGAGAGCGGCAACCTGCGAATCCAGGATGCCGGATAGAACAGCAATGCCCCCGGGCATCAGGATACGGACGATCTCTCCAAGAAGATTCAGTATGACGTCACATGTGAGATTCGCCAGTACCACGGCGGCACAGCCCGTGCGCAGGGCATCAATACTGCCAGCGAACACAGGCGCGCTGACACCGTTGCGGCGAAGGTTCTCCCGGGTCACATGCAGGGCATCCGTGTCCACGTCACACGCAGCTTCAACCGTAAAGCCGAGCTTGGCGGCGGCGATCGTCAAAATTCCGGATCCTGTACCCAGATCGACGAGAGGACCCGAGTCTGTCTCCATTGACTCGAGCGACTCCAGGATCAACTGCGTGGTTTCATGGGTCCCGGTTCCAAAGGCAAGGCCGGGGTCAATACCCAACACGATCCGCCCGGAATCGATCTCTGCGGCCGTTTCCCAGCTGGGCACCACTTGAAAACGCTCTCCTATGGAAAAACTCGAATAACCCTTGCGCCACTCCCGGACCCAATCTTTCCGTTCTTCGGTCCCGAACCGGACCTCGGGCACGTCGGACACGGGGTAACCGTTGCGCTCGAACAGGCGGCCGACGCGGGCTTCAACCAGGGGCGGTGTCCGCGCTTCATCAAAATAGAGAACCAGTTCGATCCGCTGATTGCCGAGCGCGGTTTTTTCCCATACACCGAGAATACGGTCGCGCGAAAATTCGCCTACGAACGCATCCTTCAGCTCCTCGGGAACATCAACCGTCATAGTCAGCCAGGACATTAATGACTCTCAGCCACACTCTTAAGCTTCAATGGACAGTCGGCATTTCAACCGAGAGACGCAGAGGCGCAGAGGCGCAGAGGTCCTAGAAAAGACAATAGACTTCTGCGTCTCTGCGCCTCTGCGTTGATCTCTTCTGACTGCAGGATAGAGTACTGTCACCCTGGGAGTGGTCGTTCGTGTCAGCCGAAAATCTCTTTTACCTTTTCCAGAATCTTCTTCTGAATGGGCTGGTTCTCGGCTTCTTCTGTTTCGGCCAGCTTTGACATGATTTCGCGCTGTTCGCGAGTCAATTTTGTGGGCACACGCACATTGATGTTGACGTAGAGATCTCCCCGGCCCCGGCCATTGGCCTCGGCAATACCCGCCTTTCGAATGCGAAACACGCTTTCAGGCTGCGTGCCTGCCGGAATTTTCAGGGTTTGTGCCCCTTCCAGGGTCGGCACCGAGATTTCGGCTCCGAGTGTCGCCTGAGTCAGGGAAATCGGAATGTGGCAGAAGAGATCATCCTCACGGCGCTCGAAAAACTCGTGTTCGCCGACATTGATCAAAACGTAGAGATCACCCGGGGCGCCTCCACGGGGGCCCGCGTCGCCTTCGCCTGCGACTCTCAACCGTGAGCCGGAATCGACGCCCGCCGGTATCTTGAGTTCGAGAGTTTTCTCATTAACGACACGACCCTCGCCATGGCAGAGCTTGCACGGATCCTTGATGACCTGACCACTCCCCTGACAACCACTGCAGGTACGGGTAATCGAAAAAAAGCCCTGCTGATACCGGACCTGGCCGTAGCCCTTACAGGTGGGGCAGGTCGCAGGCCCACTACCCTTCAGAGCGCCAACGCCCTCGCACTCAGAACAGATTTCCTGGTGGGGCACTTTGATGCGGCTTTTCTTACCGAATGCTGCCTCTTCAAAGGTTAATTCAAGATCGTAGCGAAGGTCGGCACCGCGGTTCGCCGCTCTGGAACCCCGGCGCCCGGACCCGCCAAAAGTGTCGCCAAATCCGAACAGATCACCAAGAATGTCACTGAAATCAGAGAAAACACCCGGATCAAACCCGCCCGCGCCGGGTCCCGCAGCCCCGCCAACCCCGGCATGCCCGAAACGATCGTAGCGGCCCCGTTTCTCCGCATCGCCCAGCACCGAATAGGCTTCCGCGGCTTCTTTGAAACGCTCCTCGGCTTCTTGGTTTCCAGGGTTTCTGTCCGGATGGTACTTGAGCGCCAATTTTCGGTAGGCGCTCTTGATCTCCGCCTCGGAGGCATCGCGGCTGACACCGATGACTTCGTAGTAATCGCGCTTCGAGCTCACGCTACAAATTCTCCCGACTCCGGCCAGGCATCGAACATCACTGCTCGCTCCTCTCGCCCGATTCGCCGTCCGGCGCTTTGGCCACGGTCACCATCGCTGGACGGAGCAGCTTGCCCCGCAACAGATATCCTCGCCTCAGCTCAGCAAAAACCATTCCGTCCCCCACCTCATTGGATATCTCTGTATTGACGGCCTCGTGAATGTTCGGGTCGAACGGATGTCCCTTCGCATCGATAGTTTCCAGACCGAAACGCTTCAAACTGTCCAACAACTGCTTGTAGATCAAGTCGAAGCCCTGCCGAATCCTCTGTTCGTCAGCATCGCCGGAACCGGCCTCGTTCAAGGCGAGCTCGAATGAATCCACGACGTTCAACACCTCTCGCATCAACTCCGCTGAAGCGTACTTGACGAATTCGGCACGTTCCCGATCCGTCCGTTTCTTGAAGTTTTCAAACTCCGCCTGCTTTCGGAGCAAGCGATCTTTAAAATCGTCCCGCTCGGTGGTCAACTGTTGCACGCTCCCGGACGTCGCGAGGGGATCGCGTTCTGAATCGACACTCAAATTCACAGTGTCTTCAGGTTCGAGGGTCGAATCTTGATTTTCGATTTCTTCGCTCATCGCTTGGTTTCGTTCGCTTGCCGGTGACACCGAAGCCGCCGCCCCCGGGCGGCCAAGCCCTCATTATAGCAGGACACGGGACGTGCCTCTCCGTGGGTCAAGCTGCCTGGGGCGGGTAATTTTGTTGGATTACGGAAAGATGTGAGGCGGTTCAGGCGCTGATCATCCGGTCGAAAACGTCCGCTACGTAACCGACCACTGAAATTCCCTTGCGGTACTCCATCCGGGTAGGCCCGATGATTCCGAGAAAGCCCGCAGTACCGTCACGCCGTCCGTAAGGCGATGTGATGAAGGTCAAACCCTGCATGCACGGCGTACCGAGTTGGGACCCGATCATGATCTGAACGCGCTCCTCCGGATCGTTGGGCAAACATTCGTTCAGTATCTTGACGAGGCGGTCTTTTTCCTCAAACAGCCGGAACAGTTCTTCGATTCGCTCCATGTCCCGAAAGTCGACTTTCGACAAAATGTTTCCAGTGCCTTGAACATAGACGAACTCCGCTGAGCTGTCTTCCTCGTCAAGACTTTCACTCCAGGACTCGAGCAGATGCGCCAGTAAGCGGTCATACAGCATGCGCTCTTCCCTCATCAGCTCTACGAGTTCTCTCCGGATCTCGGGCAGGGTGCTTCCCGTAAACCGCTCCACGAGGTAGTTTCCCGCCCTCGTCAGCTGCTCCTGACTGAATGCATCCTTAACGCGGATCAACTTCTGCTGCACAATCCCGGATTGAGACACCAGGATAACGATGATTTTTTCGTCGTCCAGCCGAACAAACTCGATGTGTTGCATTACGCTGATCTCGATCGGCGGGGAGATGACGATACCGACGTTGTTCGAGATGTCCGACAATAAATGACAGGCCGTCGACATCATGCCTTCAGGAGTGCTGGCACCGGCAAGCGCCTGGTTGATGTAGTCTTCGGCAGAACGGGTTGGCTTCGCTGTGTGCCCCAGGCCCTCGACATAGAATCGGTATCCAATCTCCGATGGCACTCGCCCGGCCGAGGTGTGGGGTTGAACCAGGAATCCCGCCTCTTCCAGATCCGACATGATGTTGCGGACGGTGGCTGGAGAAAGCCGGCGGTGCATCATCTTGGAAATGGTGCGAGAACCGATCGGTTCACCTGAACGAATATACTCGCCGACGATGAGCCGGAGAATCTCTCGCCCCCGTTCGTCCAACCCGCCTCCCATTGCCACCGCATCTACCATAGTTGAACCATATAACACCCGGCCCCGGGCGTGTCAACGCAGCCCGGTTGCAGAGGCCGGGATCCCCCTCCGATGCTCGAAGCGTGTTTCGAAATAGTCTGCGAACGCCTGAACGAAAATCGAAGTCATTTCGTCAACACCGGGACAGGAGTCCAAACATTCCGCGATTCCCATCATCTTGGCCTCCAGAACCCCCGGGTCTTCGAACCGTGTTGCCCCCGCCAACAGGTCGCGATCGCAATTGATCGGCATGGAACCATGTTGGAGGAAACCCCGCCGCAGTCGCCGCTGTGCACTCCCCACGAGTTTGCGTCCCCCGACCATCAATTCATATCGCGACGGTGAGACAAAACAGGGGTCATCGTACGCTCTATTCTCGCTTCGGTTGGGTCTATTGCGCCGAACAGTCTCCGGCGATAGAGTCGAATCGACGCCCAAGCGGCGATAGCCCAAGGACAAAGCCTCCGATATCCGGCGATAGGTGCCATATATCGAACCACCGTCGAACTGAGATGGATCGTTGGACGCGATCGCGTACGTGAGTTCGTCACCGTGGAGGACAGCACGGCCTCCGGTCGGACGCCCAACGACGCTGAGGCTGTGGGAGCCGCAAAACTCGAGGTCAACGGCCTTTTGCAGATTCTGATTGCGGCCCAGCGAGATCGTGGGCCGGACCCAGGCGTAAAACCGTACGATGGTCAGCGGCGAATCGGACTGGTCGACTTCTTGAAGAAGACCGCTGTCGACGGCCATGTTCGTCTCGCCGTCCAAGGCCGGATCCAGCACCAACTCCCAACTCCCCTTACTCATCGGGCAAGGCCATAGAGCACACAAGATTTCACCGCAAAGGCGCAAAGACGCAAAGGACTTAGGCTGTGCAGGTTTTCGTTTGAATCAGCTGTCATGGGCTTGTCTGCCGCCTCTTGTAAACCCATTAAACTCCGATCAAGTAAGGGTTGCCAGTCCCTCTTTCTTTGCGCCTTTGCGGTTCAACATCCAATCAGCAAAAAGGGGCGCCATAAGGCGCCCCCTTAACCTTATTTTGCCTTCGAATCACATCTATGGCACCGTCATCGGCAGGAACTGATTTACGAATTCGTTGTTCTGGGGATTTCGGATCATGACCATGAAGGCGATGGTCGTACCCGATTCCAGACCTTGCATCGCACCCGTAAAATCAGAAACACTGGCGATTTCGAGGTTCTCTCGTCCGGCAACGATTCGGGAAATGATCATGCCACGAGCCAGACCCGCTTCGTCCGCCTCACTGCCGGGCTCGACCGATTCGATCATTACACCCCGCAGATCACGGCCACCGGGAAGCGACCGTGCCTGCGGCGTGATGGCCTGCACTCGGATGCCCAACTCGGTCTCACTGTCCCCACTATCAGCGGGCGGCTGGACGGCAGCCCTCTGGTCTCCGAAAAGCACCTCGCGATCCGCGATCGTGACATTCAGTGTCAATTCATCTCCAGAGCGATAGACCGAAATCGGCACCGTGTCACCTACCCGCTGCCTGGCGACGATCTGAAGCAGGATATCCCCATCGATGACGGGCTCGCCGGCGATCTCCGTAATGACATCACTCGCCTGGAACCCGGCTTCCTCAGCGGGGCCACCTGGATACACACTGGAAACCACAACCCCATGGTCCAGACCGAAAGCGCGTATCAATGCCGGATCCGGATTGGCGTCATAAGTGATGCCAATCGATCCTCGTGTCACACGACCGCCGGTGACGATCTGGTTGTATACGTCGATGGCAACATTTGAAGGCAGTGCGAAGCCGAGGCCGGCAAATTGCTGAGTATTGGAAATGATCGCAGTATTGATACCGATGACCTCCCCCGCCATGTTGACGAGCGGGCCCCCGCTGTTACCGGGATTGATCGCGGCATCAGTCTGGATGAAGCTTTGAAACTGTCGACCCCCGGGAACATCCCTCCCTTTGGCGCTGATGATACCCGCCGTCAGAGTCCGCTCGAACCCAAACGGACTGCCCAGGGCCAACACCCAATCGCCCGCGTTGACAGCGTCGGAATTCCCCATCCTCGCAACCGGAAGCTCGCGTCCAGCATCAATCTTGACGACAGCCAGGTCGGTTTCCTCGTCCACCCCGACGATGGTTCCTTCATATTCGGAATCGTCGTGGAGCTGGATCGTAATGGTGTCTGCCCCTTCAATCACATGGTTGTTTGTCAGGATGTAACCAGATGGATCAACGATGAAACCGGAACCGAGACTCTGGACGGGCCGGTTTTGTTCAGGCGCGGGAGCCTGATCGCCGAAGAAATCGAAGAAGTCCCGGAACTGATCGGGAATCGCGCCCCCGCCCGTCTCCCGGGTGGATTCCACGTCGATATTGACTACAGCGGGCCCGACCTGATTCGCGACAGTCGCGAATCCATTCGATAGTTCCACAGGATCGGGAATGGTCAGTACGTTGGGCTGCTGCGTCGCCGTTACCCGTTCCGATACGATCGTCCCGATCACGATCCCCAGTACCAGGGTAATCGCGATGAAGCCGGAGTAGAGGATGCGTCGTCTTTCCATCGGTCAACCTTCCAGTGTAAGTAAGTTGTTTACTTTGGCGATTATAGCCCAACGGGCGCCGGGAGCGAAGCTAGTCGCACGTCGGAGCCGGCAAAGGTGCTGCATCAAACTCAACCATTCATTTGACGGAGAGATTCACAAATCGTCTGCGCCTATCGCAAATTCCCGCTCATCTTCCGCCGGGCGATACCCTTCGCAGCCGTCAAACGCTCTTCTGCCAGAGCCAGGGTTTCCTCCTTCTTGCAGAACGTGAAGCGGATGAGGTCCTTTCCTGCAGCGGGGTCTCGGAAAAAGCTGCTTCCCGGAACGGCGGCAACGCCCACTTCCGTGACCAGGAAGCGGCAGAACTCGATGTCGTCAGGATACGCCCATCCCGAGATGTCGCTCATCACGTAATAGGCGCCTTCAGGCACAATGGGGTCAAAGCCAGAAGAGTCGAGAATCTGGATCAACCTGTCCCGGCGCTTCTGATACGCTGAGGCAAGTTCGTCGTAGTAGCGATCGGGCAACCCCATGGCAATCACCCCGGCTTCTTGTAGCGGTGCCGCAGCACCCACACTGATGAAGTCATGCATCTTACGGATGGCATCCGCAATGCGGGGAGGTGCAATCGAATACCGGACGCGCCAGCCGGTGACGCTGTAAGTCTTCGACATGCTGCCGATCACGACCGTCCGCTCTCGCATTCCGTCGATAGTAATCATCGAAACGTGGCGGGCTCCATCGTAAATTATATGTTCATAGATTTCGTCGGTAACGGCCAGAACGTCCCACTTCTGGCAAAGACGGGCTATGCACTTCAGTTCTTCCGTGGAGAAAACTTTTCCCGTCGGGTTGTTCGGCGTATTGATGATGATGGCCTTGGTCCGCTCGTTGAACCGGGATTCCAACTCCGTCTCGTCGAAGGTCCAGTCCGGATAGTTCAGCCGCACGTAACGGGGAGTCGCGCCCGAGATAACGGTGTCCGGCCCATAGTTTTCGTAGAAGGGCTCGAAAACGATAACCTCGTCACCGGGATTGATGACCGCCATCAAGACGTCCATCATCGCTTCCGTCGCCCCGCAGGCCACTGTAATCTCGGTCTCCGGATCAATGTCGATTCCGATGAAACGCTTGGTTTTCGCCGCAAGAGCGTCTCTGAAGTTTTTAGCGCCCCATGTGATGGCGTACTGATTGACGTCCCCAAACACGGCGTCGGCCGCAGCTTTCTTGAGAACATCCGGAGCAGGAAAGTCCGGGTAACCCTGAGAGAGATTGATTGCGCCGTGCTCGGCGGCAAGCCGGGTCATCTCGCGGATCACGGACTCGGTAAACTGCCCGGCTTTATGTGAAATGGGTTTCTTGAACATCGTCCTTAGGCGAAGGACATGACTTTCTAGCGCTGTTCCAGTTCACTGGGACCTGGGTAATCTTCGCCCAGTCGCCGTGGATCATTGTCGGCAAGTATCTTGATGAGTTCTTCGTGGAAGTAATCAGAGCCGGGCTCTTCGACTTGTCTCCGATAAGTCTCGCGACCCGTGTCGATCTCTTTTTGCAGGCGGGAATATAGATCCGCATGAACCCGGCCTTCGAGAACCTGCGTCTCGTGTCCCAACTTGATCTCGGACACAAGCATTCGGGCCAGACGGCGCGCTTCCGCAGCAGGATCGGTACCGCCTTCTGGAGGGTCGGACCTTTCCAACGCCCGGTCCACGACATCGGACTCCGTCGCTCCGCCACGGCCAAAGAAGCGTATTCGAAGTCCGAAGTTCTCGATGGCCCGTTTCAGCGCATCTGTGATAACGCCAAACGCATCCCGGTCGGCGATCCCCGAAGCGCAGACGGCCGCGATCGTCTTGGACTGAACGACGATCGGTGTAAAAAACCATTCAGGATCGATGGTGTCTTCGGAAACCAAATCGGGGAAAGCCGTTTCACCCTGGGCGTTCCACAGGGCTAATCCGTCCGGCTTTTTCACATAGATCGCCACACCTTCGGAGAGGTGATCCGCGGCTGTCAGGAACCGCCGCAAAATCTCCGTCTGGGACGCTGCGTCGCCGACACGCCGATGGAAGTCGGCCATTAAACGCCAGCTCTCCGCTTCGGCCATCAAGTCGATTCTGTCTTTCTGCCATCGCTCCTGTGCATCGGCCGCTTCCTTCTGAAGGGTTCGTTTCAAGCCGTCGAGTTCCCCCGCCAGGTGTTCCTTGAACCGGGCCTCTAATTCGGAGGTGACTTCCCCTCGCACCGTTTGCCCCGTCTCTTCACGAATCCGTTGCTCTTCTTTGGCCCCACGCATACGGAACTCGGCTTCCTTATCGAGCAGCACTTTCTTGAGGCGAACCTTGGCTTCCGCTTCCAAGGTGGCGCGCAACTCTTCGAGCATGCGATCGAGTTCGTCTGAAAGCTGGGGTGCGACCGCTTCGAGAAGGCGGTCAACGGACACTTTTCCTTTGGCAGGGTCTTTGGGAACCTTGGCAGACACGCTTAAACAAACCTCCGGAGAAAGGCCAGATTATAGCATAAGGCCCTGTAAGACCATTATTGGTAACAACTTAAAAAGGAGTCAGAGAGATGGTAAAAAAGGGACCACAGGGCTCAGAGCCCTTTTTTTCAAGACAAACCTATATAATTGGGTGGACCTGCGGGGGCGCACCGGTTTCGACGGATGCGAAGATGCAGGAGATGCATACCGAGGTTCCACGATCCTCGTAAAACGCGTGGAAAACAATCAACTGCTGACAATCAGTTAGCAATGGCTGCCTAATACGCAGCCACGTCCTTGGTTAATTCGCCTGTAGGTTGATTAAAGGGCGTCACTTTTTGCAGGATAGCCTGTTGCGGCTGGCCCGGCGGCGGCGGGTGAAACTCAATGGGCTGGTGTTCCGGCCGGGTTGCAGGTGCCTTCGGGCCGGGACACGAGACAAATAGGAACCTGACAAGTATGTAGATTCTTCTGTTGAACGTTTTCGGACGCGGGTTCGATTCCCGCCGCCTCCATCAGTAAGTTGTTTATAATCAATTAGTTGATTCCAGAGGCTGACCAGAAATTGGTCAGCTTTTGGCATGTTTGGGCATGGTTTGGTCAACATTTTGGTCAACATTTTCACCCCTTCCACCGCCACCCATTCGCCTCCTACCGACTGCCCGGTTCGGTGACGGAAACGCCCGGGCTCTCGGACGCCCTGCCCCGTCCTTGGGGTGATTCAGAAGGGAATGTCGTCGTCGGTGAGCGTGTGGGTTCGCTCGATCTGAAGGTCCAGAAGGATTCTTGCCGCGTGATCGAGAAACTCGTCTCGATCCATGAAAACCACGTGTCTCCGCATCCCCGCATCCAATTGCTCCACAAGCCACGTCTTCGCGGCGCGGGTGATTGCGCCGGCGGAAATGATGAAGACGTGATCAAGGAGCACCTTGCGGTTCGCGTCAGGATCGAAGATCGGATGCTCGATCGCCATTTTCGCTTAAGTGAGGACGTTCGCAACGTTCTTGCTCCCTCCGAAGCCACTGGAGTCGATCTTCTCTTTCTTGATCTGCGTGCAGAAGTAGAGCCAGTGCCCCGTCGGTAGCTGACACTTCATCCAGAGGTCTTTCCCGAACTCCAGTGTCTGACGACGCGCCCGGGCGTTCCGATCACAGTGCAGATCGGCGGCACGTCGTGCATGATGATGAACGAGTTGGCACCAATCTTACTGTTTTCGCCCGCACGAATCGGTCCGAGCAAGGCGATGCCGTACCAATGAGAACGTTGTAAATCACTTCTCGGACGTTGAGAATTGGCCAACATTCACGAGTAGACGCTTTCCTCGCCAATAACCCTCCCATGTAGATAGACTTACCAGAATTTCGCTGTTCTACTGAGCGACACACTCTGAACATGGAATCTGGCACCAAACTCGGCCACTACGAGATCTCAACGCTCTTAGGTACGGACCAGGCCGACGCTCCCGCGAACCTCATCGCCGTACAGAACTGGCTCGAGGAGCTGATGCGGCTCGTGCCTTGAGGCTATAGAGGTTCGTCAAGGTACAGAGACTTTTAAAGATTGCGTTGACGGGCTTGTTCTGAATCTTACGCCTACTTTCCCGCACTACATCGCCTCCAGCGCCATGTCAGTTGACTGCTGCGATAGGGAGGTCAGGCAGGGCCCGTAGCAGGCTCCGAGCCCTGTCGAAACGACGGATCGTCTTACCTGGCGAATTTCTATGGCAAGTCCTACCGGGAGCCGCTGGTGCCGGCCGCTGAGTAGGCGTTCTCGTTGAAGAAGTCCTCTTCGCTGGGAACGCAAGGTTGATCCCACAGCTCGGCGCCGGGAGCCAACTTGGTCGTGAACACCTGGCCGACCCACGGTTCCGTATAAACCTCGGGATCGTAAATTGTGAGCTGGGATTCCAGGGTCCCGTAGGTCGGACGGCTCCACCGTTCGACGATCCGCATGTTGTTGGTGTGGGGCGCGCCGCCACCCGATGCCCGGGGGTCCTCGACCTCAACTTCAAGGATCCACGAACGGTCGTCGAACCAGGCGGACTCGACGACGAACGTGTCACCCTCCCAGTGGCCGACGTTCCAGCCATTAAAGTTCATCACCGGGGGCTCTTCCTCCGGAAGCTCGCGGCCGTCGGTATAAATCGTGCGCCAGGTGTGCTGGTACTCGAAGAACTGTAGAACCCGGTCGGGCAACATCACGAACTCGAAGCCGCGGTTCTGGTTATAAAGCCGGGGCCAGCCCAACGGATCACAGGCCAGGAGTCCGAGGTCCTTTTCCGAGCCGCCATTTCCATAGATCGGGAACCCGTCCGAGGTGAATTCTTCACCGCGAGTGTCCTCGAAGAGTTCCTCTCCGTACTCGGTGAAGGGAGGACGGGGCACCATGGAATCGCGTGCGCCGATATGACCCCAGACACCGGAAAGATCGCGCCGGTCGTAGTCGGTGATCTCGTCGATCCGGTTCTGGGCCCAGGCTTCGTCCCTGTCGGCGTTGTTCTGGCAGCGCGAGCAAGGGTACCAACCCTCCGGGAATTGAGCCGCTCGGCTCTCTTGGGCCAGCGCGAGCGACAGGCACAGGACAGCCGCCGTGACCACTGTCAGAATGACGATTCGATTTCGCATGGTAGTCCCCTCCCCTCATGCTCCAGAGATCTGGATAAACAAACGATACATAGCGATGGGTGCAATCTTTCGCCATTGAACACTTGAGAGTCGTGCCTGTCAACAGCTAGCTGACGCGAAGTCGCCGCGAGGGAAACGCCCGTGAAGAAGAGTGCGCGCATCCAGTGGGAAGCCAGGGCAGCTGCCGGCGTGGACGCGGGATACTCTCTCCGTCGGCGACCGGGTAACCGTCGGCAATACCTATTTCACCGTCGAGACCATCAACGCTGCCGGCGAGACCGTCGATGGGGGTTTCGCATACTGTACTCGGTGACAACTCCTTCAAACGTCAAAGACCGAGTTCATATCCAGAGCAGCGTCGCTGTGATGACCTAGTGGTCCCCGTTAAACAGACTGTAACTTATCAAGATTTCGCCGGCCGCGCTGGACTTTAGCAAGGATGTCGGAAGCCGTTGCAGTCCAGATGAAGGGTTTCGGGTCTTCATTGTGACGAGCGAGGTAGTCCTCCACGGCCTGGATCAACTCGGGGACCGAGCGGAAAACGCCACGCCGGAGTCGTTGCTCGGACAGATCCCGGAAAAAGCGCTCGACCATGTTGAGCCACGACGCACTGGTTGGCGTGAAGTGCACATGAAAACGCTTGTTACGCTTGAGCCAGTTGACGACTTTCTGATGTTTGTGAGTCGCATAGTTGTCGCAAATAATGTGGATCTCCTTATCTTTCGGCATGGCGCGTTTGATCTGATTCAGAAACCGGATCCATTCCTGATGGCGATGCTTTGGCATGCAGGTTCCGATGACCGAACCGTCCAGGATGTTGAGCGCGGCGAAAAGCGTGGTTGTCCCGTTACGTTTGTAATCGTGGGTCATGGTGCCACACCGCCCCTTCTTCAGAGGTAACCCGGGTTGCGTGCGGTCCAGGGCCTGCATCTGGCTCTTCTCATCGCAGGACAAGACAATGGCGTTTTCCGGTGGGCTCAGATACAGACCGACCACATCCTCCAGCTTTTCGGCGAATCGTTTGTCGTTGGATAGTTTGAAGGTTCGTGACAGATGAGGCTTCAGTCCATGGACCCGCCAGATTTTCCCGACCGTGGACTCGCTCACGCCAACGGCCTTCGCCATCGAGGCCCGACTCCAGTGCGTCGCGTTCGGGGGCTTCTCTTCCAGTGTCTTCTTGACGATCCGGGCTCGCTTCCGGCGACTGATCGTGGGAATCCGTCCGCTTCGCGGCGCATCCTTTTCGATCCCAGCCAAGCCCTGTTCCACAAAACGATTGCGCCAGCGGCCCGCTTTCTGGCGCGTGATCTCCAAGCGGGCGGCGATCTCATAATTGTTCCGACCTTCAGCGGCCAGTAATACAATTCGGGATCGTTCCGCCAACCGGACCGATGTACTCCGGCTTCGACTCAGTCGCTCCAACTCCATCCGCTGCTTGTCATCCAATTCAATGGTCGGTGCTTTCCTCATTCTCTATTGGACGTTGGAAAGCTATTTTAGTTACATTACTTCGAGCGGGGTACACTAGAACTGGTTGCCAGAAGTCGACTTCTGGGACGTTGAATTTGGATCGGTAAACGAAACGGCGTTTATCGAGGTTTAACTCTCGGAGGGCTGCGAGGCGGATAAGCGATACAAGCAGGGTCTGACGACTATGTCAGCGCGGACAGTGTCGCCGTATGGGTGTTGTGTCAAACCGCGCGCGGCCGCAGGCCGCCGCGCGAGTGTGCCGTCGTGATGTCAGTCCCCGGGTGGAAAGAAGATGCCAAAAGTATCTGGGCCTCCGGACCGCAGGTCGATCATTAATTCGGTTCGCTCGACACCTGGAACCGTCTCCAATAGAGCAGCGAACTCTCCCGCCTGGATTTCACTCGCTTCGTCGTGGAACACGATGATCGACCGTGCGCCAACGAGGGTCCCGCTTGGCAGTCCGTACCCGCTTTCGTGGTAGTCCAGGGATCCGGCCCAGACAGTGGGCGTGTAACCCTGTAATTCCAGTAGTTCCTTGACACGTTGGAGAAGGGAGCTGTCTGAACGATCACCCGTGAGTAGCTGTATCGACAATCGTGCATTGGCCTGATTTATGACACCTTCCCCCGCCCGGGTTCGTTGTTCTGACTGCGCCTGTGCTGTACCCGCTGTTTCGCCTGACCTCAGTTCTGCCCTATCTTCCGATTGGTCTGAGTCGGAAACCACGAACGTCGATGGAAATCCTGAATAGAAGAAGGAAAAGGCTACCAGCGTCAAACCGGTCAAACCCACACCGAGCCTTGCGATCGTAGTGCCCGTACCCACCTCTACCCCCTTGACCTTCACTCGACCCACTAGTCCCACCAGAAATAACGCTATGCCAAACGTGAGAAGGGCCCATTCAATGCTCATATCGATCTTGCCTCCCGAAGTCCTCGCTCGCCGGCAGCCAGACTACGGCAACGATGACAACGACGATTGATTGCAACCGCACGACCGGGTTCGGTGTCCTTCAGAATCCCCACTTCGCCCGAGCCGCCTTTTCGGATTCCCGCTCGCTCGGCGCCGGGGCTGGGTGCCACGGGTGTACGTCGTCAAAGTAATTCGCCCAGAATTGCGGATCTGCCAAGAGACGGTTTTTACGTTATACCACTCGAGTTCGACATAGTCCTGAACTGGTTTGAAGAACTGAAGGAACGGGTGCCGGTGCTCTAAACGACCATGAAAATGATTCTCAAGTCCTGTATCTGGACTCCTCTGTCAAGTAGGCGCAGCTCTCCCGTCAGCTTTCTTCGGCAAAATGCATTCAGCAGGACTGACTAGAAGTTACGAGGTGAGTAGCTAGTCGACTGCACCCGTATCTTCGGCCTCAAAAGTGGAACTGTATTGTTCCAGGCCATGATGGAAATTTGCGCGCGGGGAGCCAACCGATAAAATAACGGCCTCTAAGGGCCAAAGGACTTGTCGGCGTTGCCCCGCGCCGGTCTGACCGGTACGCCATCATCTCGAACCTCATCGCAGCTCGCTGAAAAGATATTCCGACTGTTCCGGGTCAGGCCGCCTGATACCGGGCCTGATGGTCACAGTCACGGTTCCAAACCGCCCACACGCGACGCGCCAACTTGTTGGCCAGTGCAACGATTGCCTTGTTGTGTCCGCGGAACTCGTGTTTCTGGAGACCCCATTGCTGGAGAGGTGTCGGTGTGGCGCCCTCTCGATGGGCACTCCACAACAGGGAACGGCCCCCATGAACCAACAGCATCCGGAGGTAACGATCGCCTTGCTTACTGATCCGGCCCATGCGTCGCTGGTTGCCACTGGAATGTTCCCGGGGTGTGAGTCCCAGATAACTGGCAAAATGGCGGGACGTTCGGAATCGTTTGATGTTTCCAACAAACCCCACCATTGCCGTTGCCGTTAACAGGCCGATGCCGGGAATCGACGTCAGACGCGCGACCTCAGGCATCTGCCGAGCCAGCGTCTTCAACTCTTGTTCCACCGATCGCATGCGAGATTCCAATTCACGGATCTCGCCACACACCTGGTGAAACATCTCCCGAACGACACTGGGGATGACGACATCTGCATCTTCGATCAGCTCCATTACCCCCGGCACCAGATGATCCGCTCCGGTCGGGATCACGTAGCCAAACTCCCGTAACAACCCCCGCACCGTATTGATCCGTGCGGTTCGGGTTCGCATCCACGCCGAACGGATTCGATGCAATGAGGTCAGTTGCTGTTGGGCCAGGGTTTTGACCGGCACTGGATGAATATCGCTGTCACGATAGGCTTCCAACAATCCTTTCACATCCGTACGGTCGGTCTTGTTGCGCCTGACGTAGGGCGTCACATACTGCGGCGAGATCAGAACGACCGTGTGTCCCAGTTCCCGGATCTTCCGACCCCAGTAATGGGCGGATCCGCAGGCTTCCATCACCACGGTCGCCAGCTCCTGGTTCGCAAAGAACCCCAGAAACTTTGCCCGACTTAAACGATAGGTTTTCTCTACATGCCCGGGGCGATCTGAAACACCAATTTGAAAAACATTCTTTGCCAGATCCACTGCTATCGTTCTATTCTTCATCTCGGACTCCTTTTTGTTCACACGTACACGTGTTTCGCCCGCTTTATTGCGAGGCTCAAAATGACTTTGGCACTTCGATGCCGACTCAGTCATCAAAGAGGAGTCCATACCATCAATAAATCATCTTCTCGGACGTTGAGAATTGTGCGGCAGGTTTTGCCCCTCACAGGGAAATTTCAGTCCTCTGTGGGCGGGCGCGGTGCCAAAGCCTACGCTGATGCACGATGCCTTGCGGGACGAGGACTGCCAGTCTGCCCGACTGGCCGAACACCTCCTATCGTTCGTTTAAATCCCAGTTTCGCCTTTGCCTCTCGGGCGAATCGAGTAGAATTATCCGTATACCGAAAACCACGAGGGGAGTCATGCGTCAGCCCAGCAAATACTACCGCGCAGCGACCTTAACGTGTTTGCTGCTGTGTCCCATCACCGCCACTGCTCACCATCACAGAATCAACTTCCTCGACACGACTATCGCCTTTTACGGTGAGATCACTCGCGTCGATTGGCAAAACCCACATGTGTATTTCTACGTCGATGCCGAGGACAATAGCGGTCGCACCGTCACGTGGCAAATCGAGAGCGGATCAACACCCAGCTTGACGCGACGTGGATTCAGCCGGGACTCGCTTAAGGTCGGGGATATGGTCACCGTCCGCGGTAACCCGGACCGCAACCCGGAACGCAAGCGCCTTGTCGCGTCGACGTTCACCAACAGAGACGGCACTAATTACGTACTGCAGGGCCGCGCGCCGAACCGCTCGGAGACTCCCCAGGCAATCACGACGAGCATCGCCGGAGTCTGGCAGTCTATTGGCGGTCCATACGATCGCACGAGGGCCGCAACCCACTTGCCGCTGACCGAGGCAGGCGAGGCAGCGGCTGCAAGATTCAACGTCAACAATGACCCGTTCGCGGACTGCGTACCGCCGCCCGTGCCAGACAGCTTGAGCACACCGTATTTGCACGAGGTCATCATCGGTGACGGCACGATCACACTTCGTGAGGAATACTGGGAGATCGATCGCACGGTCTATATGGATGGCCGCAGCCATCCGGAAGAGGGTCGACGGACGAATCAAGGACACTCGATCGGACGTTTTGACGGCGAAGTGCTCGTGGTCGATACCGTCTTATTCGATGACCACGCATTCGGGAATGGGAGTGGCATACCGAATGGTGCCCGAAAGCATATGGTCGAGCGTTATTCGCTGACTGACAATGGCACGATGCTTACGATCGACTATGTATTGGAAGATCCCGAGTATCTGGCTGAGGCGGTCACCGACACCCGTCAGTGGCGTTACGCACCGGAACTCGAGCTGTTGCCGAACCAATGCGACCTGGAGAACGCACGCCGCTACGTGGAAGACTAGATCGCGGCAGTAGGAGTCTTCCCCGCGGCGGAACCGGCATATCGCGTTTTAACGGACGGCGGTATCGAGCCGATGTGGCCACTCAAGCTTTTCTACCGAGGCAAGTTTCTAACCTCAACAGCCCTGAAAATGATTCTCAAGTCCTGAGAAATCATCTTCTCGGACCTTGAGAATTGGCCGTGATACTCGGGCTCACAACTTCCTTGCTTATAAACCCCACCGGTAGTTAGATTTATCCAACTTTTTCACGTTTCGTTTCGGCACACACTAATTTATGGAATCCGGCACCAAACTCCTCCATTACGAGATCTCAACGCTCTTAGGTAAGGGCGGGATGGGAGAAGTGTGGCGTGCCAAAGACACCAAACTCGGACGTGAAGTCGCCATCAAGACGCTTCCCGAAGAGTTCGCCAGAGACGCAGATCGGTTGGCCCGCTTTGAACGTAAAGCGAAACTTCTTGCCTCTCTGAATCACCCCAACATCGCAGCCATTCACGGATTTGAAGAAGACAACGGGACGCACTTCCTTGTTTTGGAACTCGTCGAGGGGGACACCTTAGCCGACCGGGTGAAACGGGGTGCCGTTCCTGTTGAAGAATCACTCAAATTGGCTCTACAGATTGCCGAAGCGTTAGAGGCTGCGCACGAGAAGGGTGTGATCCACAGGGATCTGAAACCGGCGAACATCAAGGTCACGCCCGATGACAAGGTTAAGGTGTTGGACTTCGGGTTGGCAAAAGCGTTTGAGGGAGAGGCTGTAGACGCAAACCTCTCGCAGTCCCCCACGCTGAGCATGGCAGCCACGCAGCAAGGAATCATTCTCGGGACAGCAGCCTATATGAGTCCCGAGCAGGCGAGTGGATCACCTACGGATAAGCGCGCAGATATTTGGTCCTTTGGCGTTGTGCTGTTTGAAATGCTTACCGGACGGCAGATGTTCACGGGCAAGACTGTGTCCCACATTCTCGCTGATGTCCTGCGTGCTGAGCCTGAGTGGAGCAGTTTACCGGCCAACCTACATCCGAGGCTTCGGATGCTGCTGGAACGCTGCTTGGAGAAAGAAGCAAAAGACCGCTGCTGTACGTCGTCAGAATAATTCGGACAAAAAGACCATTTAGCTAAGAGACGGTTTTGAAGTTATACCACTCCAATCCTAAGGTTCTCGATTTTGCGTCGAGCCAGCGTTTTTCTTTTGATCTGGTCACGACGTGCAAGGATCTGCTGATCCCTCCCGAAGAACACGTCAGCCGGTGTCACGTTGTTCAGAGATTCGTGATACCGATGGTGGTTGTAGTGTTCGACCCATTGCGCGATCGCCTGCTCAAGTTCCCACGGATAATAGTAGTGTTCCAACTTGACCACGTTCTTCATCGAACGGTGATAGCGTTCGATCTTGCCCTGTGTCATCGGGTGATAGGGCGCACCCCGGGTGTGTTCCATACCACGACGTTGTAAATAGTCTTTGAGTTCGTGCGATACGTAGCAGGGGCCGTTGTCGCTCAACAATCGCGGTCGGTGCCGGACTTGTACTTGTCCGACATCTGTCGCCTGTAGTGCAACGTCCAGCGTGTCCTGAACGTCAGATGCGGCCATGGTTTGAAAGAGCTTCCAGGCGATGATGTAGCGAGAGTAATCGTCCAGCACGGTCGACAGGTAGTACCAACCCCAACCGACGACCCTGAAGTAAGTGAAATCAGTTTGCCAGAGTTCGTTCACACGCCGGGTTGGCTGCTGGAAGTGATCGCTGGCCGTCATCACGATGTATGCGGGACTGGTGATCAGGTCGCATCTCTTCAGAATCCGATACACGCTGGATTCGGAGATGAAGTAGTCCTGGGTGTCGGTGATCTGCCAGGCCAGTTCCCGCGGTGAGGCTTCCGGGTGGTTCAACGCGGTTTCGACCACCTGTTCCCGCACCGGTCCCGGAATCCGGTTCCAGCAGAAGCCGGGGCCGGAATGCCGATCTAACAAGCCGGCTGCGCCACGCTCTTTGTATCGTCGATACCAACCGTAGAACGTGCTGCGGGGGACGCCCAGCTCCCGGAGGGTCGCTGTCACCGACAACTCCGAGTCTTCCACCACTCGGATCGTCTCCAGCTTCTCAGATCCCGATTGCCTCATATATCGATGCTCTCGGAGTCCGTTACGTTCAACGTTTTTTTCAGAAAACGATTCTTTAGCAGTATTTCGGCTACGACCTGCTTCAGCTGTTCGTTCTCCTGGCGTAATTCAGTGACTTCGCTCGATGTCGCTTCCCGCTTCGTGTCCCCAGCCAGCCGTTTCTTCCCCGCCTCCAGGAAGTCCTTGCTCCACCGGTAATACAAATTCGATGGAATCCCTTCGCGTCGGCACAGCGCTGCGATGCTCTCTTCGCCTCGCAGTCCTTCCAACACAATCTCGCACTTTCTCTTCCGACGAATCTCCCGTACCCGATTCTCTGCCGACACTTTCTCACTCATTCGATCCTCCTTCAGATCGTTCTGATTAGAAAAGTGTCTCTTAGTTTTTTAGGGTATTTCGTACGAAATGCTCTGACGGGCTACAACTACGTGTTGTCAGAGCCGTTGAAGTGCCCGCGATGTATGGCGGTGGTTATTGAGAAGTCCTTTGGCCCATCGCTTACTTAAAATTGGCATCCGACAACTTTTTATGAAGCTTGTCTTCTAGATCTTCAAAATTCCCATCTTTATCTTGATCTGGCACTTCCTTCTCGAACCATTGTTCTTCAACGTCAAGGTCAAAGTCTGGAAATCGGCCCCCAGTCTGGTTTCGGCTTGTCATCAGGGTCAGTGTCCCACCGTCCGAGCAATCGCACCGCCCAATACATTTTCGCTGCTGTGTACCAATCAACTCCATCACACCGCATAGCGTGATAGAACATCTTGTCCACATTCTTCCTTTCAATGTTTCTTGGTTCACGATCTGGCAGCGGGTAGTAGCAATCGTGAATGACGGCAGCACGACGGAAGTCACCAACGTAAGGCGAGCCATAACGCCTTCCCCAAAGAAACTCTGGGATATTTGCACCGCTGATTTCATCGCCCTCTTCTGCAAGCCGTGTATGGGGTCTTGTCTGGGTCCGTGTAAGTAAAGTCACAGTGGAGTCTCATATGTTTGTCTTTTCCGTTGTCGTCCCTTAGCCACCGAGTGATCGGTACTTCGTCTCCTTCTTGGAACTCTCCATGATTACCCATGTCCTTATCTCCAAAGTGAGGATGGCGTGGTGGTAGGCACGAAGATCGATGCTTAAAGAGAACATTCGCATGCCCGTGCATCGTTTGATTATCGGCGGCACAATCGCTTTGATCTTCGGTGCTGGCATAGTCCGGGCTCAGGATTCGCACCCAGACTTCACGGGAATCTGGAGTGGTAGCTTCACGACGCAGGACAACGACTTCTGGGGAGCAGAGGACTTCACGGCGTGCTTCGCGGGCTGCACGCCTGCGTCTCGCGAGCATCTGTTGGCCCTGTTCGACGACCCAGCTAATGACGATCAATCTGTTAGGGAACTTTGGGATCAAACTGTCGCGTTTATGCGTCAAGAGCTGGCTGCAAAAGCCACACCGGAAGGATTGGCTCTGCAAAACGCCAACACGACGGCCAACGATCCGACAATTCTATGCAAGCCGTATGGGATCGTGCGCCAAGCAGCCAGTCCGTTACCGATGGCGGTTCGTCGCGACGGCGAAAATCTTGTCCTTGATTATGAGGAATGGAATCTAAGCCGCACAGTTTACATGGATGACAGGAGCGAACCAGCCGACTTAACGTCTACACCGCTTGGTCATTCGGTTGGTTCCTACGAAGGTAACGTTCTCGTAATCAGTTCCTCTGGCATAGAAGGAGATATCTATTACTCATTTCAAAGCGGTGGTGGCTATAGTGATCAGGTATCAGTGGACGAGCGATATACAATTCACGACAATCCGAGACGCTTAGTGCTTGAGATGACTGTGACGGATCCCGTGACGCTCACCGAACCACACCTCACCGAGAAAATATGGCTGTGGACCCCCGATGTCGAAATGATCGAGGACAGCTGCGGTGACATTCCCGGACAACCCTGAGCAATGTATGTTGAGGAGATGGCTAATGAAATCGATAGTCCTCAGGTCGTTTGTTAGTGCCGTACTACTGTTCTCTTCGCAGGCGAGTGCGCATCATGCCGCGGCCGTGCTGTATCACCTCGACCAGCAGGTCACCATCGAAGGTGTCGTCACGGAGTTTAGGCTTGGCAATCCCCATGCGCGTATCTATATGACTGTCAGGAATGCGAACGGTGAGGAAAACCAATGGATGGCTGAAGGCGGTTCACGCACTGTTCTGACCAGGAACGGTTGGACTGGCGACGAGCTGCATGTGGGTGACGCCGTCACGATTATCGGTAACCCGTCGCGCAACGGTTCGAGAGTCATCCACTGGGAGAAAGTGGTATTGCCCGACGGCACCGAACGTTGGGGCGAGGATGTCCCGGAGGATTCCGTTCTCGAAGAGCTGCGCCAGCGACGCCGTTGAGCACGAGCCGCGTTTGGCGTTGACGCGAGGAGCAACAGCACGCCGCGAACGCTTTTGCGAGGGAGCATGGTCCCCGCCCCTTCTAGCATGCCTGTTTGACCTTGGATCGCCGGGCCCAGTCTAAAAAACACCTGAATAAGGTGGGCGCTGAAATTCTCAACGTCCGAGAAGATGATTTCTCAGGACTTGAGAACCTATCGATCAACCGACTGAAAGAAGTAGGGCTTCTTCGCCGCCTACCAACCCGCCGCCTGACCGTCCTTGCGGTGATCGGATCCGGCGCGGTAGATGCCGTTGACGGGATGATCCTCGTCGATGCTCTCGGGTCCGAACGTCGGTAAAGGAAGGCTCGGATCTCGGGTAAACAAAATGCCCTGGTAGCCTCCGACCGCACTACCGGTGACCGCGCACACGCGGTGGCCCTTGGCCTCTAGGGTGGCGCCGACCAGGTCAAACAGGTGACTTTCTAAAGACAGCACATCCGAGCCCTGGTTGTGGGTGAAGCGCGCCGCGTCCGTGGTCATCTGTATGTTCATACCGTGATCGATGAGATTCACAATGTGTTGTGCATGTGTCTCGGGCTGCACGCTGCCGCCCATGTTGCCAAACGTCATCATAGGGTTGCCGTTCTGCGCGACGAACCCGGCGATGATCGTGTGAAACGGTCGCTTGCGGGGAGCAACAACATTCGGGCTCTCGGGGTCCAGCGAAAAGGCAGCACCGCGATTCTGAAGAACGAAGCCGTAGGGGGACACGGTCGCGCCGCTGCCGTACACCGAGAACACGCTGTGGATGAGGGACACCATGTTGCCCCACCGATCGGCTGTGGTGAGGTAGATCGTGCCGCCGTCCAGTCCGCCGCTGACCGGGGGGGCCGAGGCGCTGTCCATGCTGATTTTCCCACAGAGCGTGGCAGCATACGACTTCGAGAGCAACTCACCGACGGGAACGCGCGAAAACTCCGGATCGGCGTTATACGCGTAGAGGTCCGAATAGGCTAGTTTCTTGGCTTCGATAAGGAAGTGCCAGTAGTCCGGGTTCGTAGGTCCGAGTTGAGCCAGGTCCACGCCGTGCACCGGCGCGCAAACCTCGAGGATGTTGAGCATCTCTAGGGCGGCAAAGCCCTGGCCGGGGGGAGGCAGCTCGAAAACGTCGTAGCCGTGATAATTGGTGGAAACCGGCTCCACCCATTCGGACTCGAACTCCGCCAGGTCGGCCCTAGTCATCACGCCACCGTTGGCCTGCACCTTGGCGACGATGGCATCGGCGATCTCGCCCTCGTAGAAGGCCTCGCGGCCCCGTTCCTGCATCAAGCGCAAGGCCGCCGCCAATTCCGGATTGCGCACCAGGCTGTACAGCGCCGGTGCTCTTCCGTCGTTCAGGAACGTTCGGTTGGAGTCGGGATCGCCACGGAGCTTTCCCTGGACGGCGACGATGTCGCGGTGGCGGCGCTCCGACTGCCCCCAGCCCTCCTCGGCAAGCTGGGCGGCTCGTGCAAACGTCTCACGGAACGTTAGGGTGCCGAAGCGTTGTAACAGGGCATCGTAGCCGGAGATGGCGCCCGGGACAGTGGTGGCATTCACTCCGCTTCCGGGCATCCGTTCCAGGCCGAGCTCGTCGCGAAAGAACTCCGGTGTCCATCCCGCCGGTGCCCAGCCGGCGGAATTCAATGCATACAGTCTGTTGTCCTGGGCCACCCAAACGAGTGCGAAAAGATCGCCGCCAATGCCCGTGTCGTTCTGCGAAGTCACGTCCAGGACGGCGCCGGCCGCGACCGCCGCATCAATGGCGTTCCCGCCTCGCTGCAGGATTTCCAGCCCGGCCTGGACCGCCAGTGGATCGCTGGTCGCCACGATCCCGTGACGGGCCAGCACCTCCGACCGGCCCTGCGCCAGCCAGCCCTGTGCTCTTGAGCCCGGTACCGCGGCGATGGTGGCGGCAGGATTTGGCGCGTCTTCGGTAGGAGTCCCGAACGCGCTAGGCGACTGCACCGCCAGAGACAAGGGCGCCGCCAGCAAGACGGCGGCCAACGCCGCGCACAAGAGATCCGCCCACCGACGAACGCTTCTGGTCTCTCTCTCCATGTCGAGCTCCTATTGGTTGAGGGTATTGTCAGGTTAAATCGGTCACGGCGCCATGCCGGGATGAAAAATCGCCGATCTCGCGACCTTAGTGCTCTGGCTCGTTGTTGGTGCCGGAGTCCATCGTTTTACTATGTCGCGCAAAGGAACCGCGTAATTCTGGCAAGTCTATCTATGTGGAAGGGTTATAAGCAAGAAAAGGCGCAACTCCCGCATCTTACCCAATTCTCAACGTCCGACAAGATGATCTATGAAAGGGGATGTCAAGAGAAACAGCTCCCCGATGGCCGGCCAGGCGGACACTTTTGTCGTGACAGCCAGCCCCTCTACCGTTATGTGAAGCCCTGGTTCCGGCAATCCGCAGCGAAATCGTACATCTTTAAGACGGTCGATTCAGAAACTGAACAGCAGATGGGACGGCATGTGCCGACCATGGATCTATCTGAGCCTCGAAGGCTATCGCTGTTTCAGGTCGTGCGAGGGGGGATAGAGATTTAAAAGTGTCCTCTGGACGTATCCAGGGACCACATCTTGTGCAGATCCTCACCCTCGATCCTCAGTTGTTCCGACTCCGTCTAACGACTCAGTACGGCTCTACCGGTCACGGATCGAAACGGCTTATGTTGTCATCCAGCTCAGTTTCTTTGGATCGAACGATTCTCCTTTCTTCCAAAGCGTCAGCACCAGTGCGGCGATCTTACGGGCCAGAGTGACCCGCGCCATTTCCTCCCGCATCCCACGCATCTGGAGACTCTCCAGATAAATCCGATACGGCTCGCTTTGTTTTCCCGATGCCGCGGCTGAGAAGAACACCGACTTCAATCGCCGGTTGCAGTTCGCATTCAATCCGCGTGTGGCCACCGGTTTCCTCCGTCGCACCACACGTCCACTCTGCATCTCATACTCCGCGCTCATGTGGGTCACCACACCCAGGCCACTGTAGCTCCAGAACTGCGGTGTCGTGCGGAATCGGTACGGCGTGTCCACGATGGCGACGATCTGTGCCGCCCGAACCGGTCCCAGTTGTGGAATGGTCTCGAGCAGTTTCACCGCCTCATGGTGCCGGCCCTCCACTCGCACCGCTTTTCTGGATTGTTTCCGCAGCAACTGGACCTGGTCCAGTTCCGCATACAACCATCGGGCGCGCTGCCTCATCCCCGGCTCGGTCAGCTTCTCCAACCACTGTTCGCGCTGACTCGGCCGATAGACTCCGTCCTTCGGTGTCGGGATCCCCCGTCCCCGGTATATCGCTTTGATCCGCGACATCACCCGTTGCGTGTCCAACTGGAACGTGTCATAGGCCTGCACCAGTTGCTTCAATTCTCGCGTCGCTTCATGGCCGTGATACACCGAGCGCAACAGTCCCACCCGCAACAGCTCGGCCAGCTTCCGCGCATCCGGCTTATCCCCCTTCGACCCTTCTTGCATCCACTTGTTCTGTCGCGGATCGCACACCACCACCTCGCTCACCCACGGCCGGATCACTTCCGATAACCAGCCCGCTTGCGTGGTCTCCTCCAACCCCACGTGCATCGGCCCACTCAATCCCTCCAGCAGCCGTGTGATACTCCCCGCCTCGGTTTCCACGATCGTTTCAAACACCAGTTTGCCGCTCCCGTCTCTCACCGCAACCACCGTCGTTGCCTGGTGCACATCCATACCCATATACTTGTCTTGTTTCATCTCGAACGCTCCTTTTCTGGGATCAACGCTGTATACGTTGATCAGGTTGTTGAGTGAGTCTTCTCTCAACAACCCCCAGTCTAGGGGCGTCCTTTCATACTGCGATTTATCGGGATCTGAGAATCAATTTCACTGCTATCTACGGAACCGGCACCCGTTCCTTCAGTTCTTCAAACCAGTTCTGGCAGATGTCGATTGTTGGGGAGAAGGGGCGAACACTTACTCCCTCATTCGATCCTCCTTCAGATCGTTCCAATCAGCAAAGTGTCTCTCAGTTTTTCAGCGGTTTCTGTCCGAAATGCTCTGACGGGCTACAATCCGCAAGCAATACTTTGCGGGGCATGTTTTAATGTCGGTCGAGGTTTCCAGAGAATGTTGATTCGGAGGTAGGACATGTATCAAACGCTGCTGATGGTGTCGCTGTTGTCCTTGGGTCTGCAGGAGTCGGACGAGGCGCAGCAGTATCGACAGGACTATGCTCAGTACGAAGACATAGTGGCCATGACCGACACGGTCGAGCGTGCCACGGCGTTTATGGACTTCGTGGATCAGGGCTTCGACGATCGGCTCATCGGGGTGGTTGCTGTCGGCATCCAGACTGCCCTGGAGGAACTGTCCGGAGATGTTCTATATCCGCTGGGGGACCGCTGGGATGCGCAGACCGGTGCCATGACCGGCGCCGTCAGATCTCTCCAGAGTGCCGCAGGTGCCGGGGACCACGCGAACATCGTCAAGTACGGTGAAATCGTCTACGCTGCGAATCCGATCACTGAAATCGCAGAAATCCTGGCAGGCAGCAACAGCGCCCTGGGAAACAATGACAAGTATCTGGAGTATGCCAACGTCGTCATCGAGGACAAGGGCGTCGCCGAAAGCTTTGATTTTGCCTATAACATCTTTCAGCAGGAACGGTCGACAGAGAATTGGGACGCGGCGGCCGGATGGGCAAACCGGCTGAAGGCCCTGAGTGCCGCGCCGCCCGGAGTGTCCGTCGCCGACTGGAGGAATATGGGGATCGAGTTCCAGAGGTCGATTGCCCGGGCGGAATTCGAAGGAGGGCGATACCCGAACGCCATTACTCAATACCGGATGCTAGCCGATATGGACCGTTCGCTGCGCGCGATCTCGAATATCTATATGGGCCGCAGCCACATTGCGATCGGCGGACCCGACCAGGTGAATCAGGCGCTGGCCCGGTTCGCCGACGCTGCCGTGGTCAATGATCCGAATGTTTCAGACGCGGCGATGACGATGGTCGAGGAGATCTACACAACGAACACAGGGACCCTTGAGAGAATTGACGAGAACGTCCTGGATGCCGCACGGGAGCGCATGCGATAGGCAACCGGGAACTCTCACGGGAATCGAAAAAGGGCGGCCCCTTGGCCGCACTTTGTTGTGCCTGCGCTCTGTCGGCACGGTACTGTCATCTTGAGCCCATAACCGCCAGACTTGCGGCGTGAAATCCGCCCGCCCCCTCGATCACGGATACCGCTATCCACGGGAAATCATCGGTCACGCAGTCTGGCTCTACCACAGAGGTACTGTCAAGTTAAGCTGAATCCGTCCGTTTCGGCGACGGAATTTGCTGAAGTCGAGGTCAAGAGTCAATGACTTACAGGTGGTAGAGGTCGGCGAGAACGCCACCAAACAGCTTAAGTTGACAGTACCCGCCCGCGGCATCACGATCACGTCGAATTCACCCATTGAGATAAGCGGAGCCGATATTACTTTGACCGGTCCAACGATCAAACTGAAATCAGATTTGGTGCAGGTGAGCGGGATGCTGAAGGCACTCAGCGTGACCACCGGTAGCGTCATAGCCCAGAGCTACACAAACGGTGCGGGCAACATCTGGTAGCCCGGGAGGCGCCGCGGGCTAGTCTGCAGGCGATGAGCAGGAGCCTTCAGCCGGTGTCGCATTAGCGGGGCACAGGACCCTCTGCAGGTAGCGATTCGTCGCCGAAGGCCGCCCTTCCCCCAACCGAATCGCAGTGCATCCCCGCAGCAGGCGTTTGACCCATAGGACATTTGTACAGACCTGATTCGCCCCGGTCTCCGCCGCGCCTGCCCGTCCGCAGGGGATGGATACCCATGCTGAAAACGGTGCCCTGTGGGAAGGTCTCTTCCGAGATGTTTTCCCGACGCGCCTGCGCGGCGCTTTCCATCTGAACCACCCAGACCGCAGGCTCGCCATCCTCACCCCGAAGCAAGCCATCCCGCTGTTCGTTCAAGGGGACAAAATGCATTTCGAAGTGGGCGGCGTTGGGGACGATGCGGACCATCACCCCGGTAAACACCCGGTACACGGTTGCATCATACATGGCGTAGGAATGATGCGCATCCGCCTGCGGCGCCCAGAAACCCACGGCCAGGATCCCGACAACGAGCGCGATCGTCCATACTGCTGCAATGTTAACATTGCTCGTACGCATTACCTTACCTCCGCCGAACTTAACTTAGTATTAATTGAAACCAAGGTCCAGCTCCTCTTGGGGTCGCTGCATACCTTCCTCAAAATACAGTTCCCAGGATTCGGCCCACGGACGGCTCCCCATGTCCCGCACCCGGAACTGGATGACCTCTCCCGGCGCAATCGGCGTGGCGCGCCCTTCGATCGGATACATCGGGCGGATACATTCTATGTTCGAAAACCGCCCCGACTCGCTCAAGGAGCGCTGATAGCTTCGGTGCCACAGAAGCCGCACCGGTTCGACCAGAGCCTGTGAGTCGTAGATGATCGCTTCCCAGTCGAGTCCGATCAGGTTGCCCGACGCATCGTTCACCGGGGTGAAAATTTCGACCGTCTCCAACGCATCGCTCCACTCCCAGCTCGAGTGCTGGTTCCAGCCCTGCACGTTCGACGTCATGGTGATCAGCGCATCGCCATCCCAGAAACCGATTGTGTCGCCATACCATTGTGGCGGACCCGGAGCCAGGGGGAACTCACCATTGAGCATGACCGTCCGTTTCATCGTGTTGCCGATCATCAACACGACTTCTGGAGTAATCACAAAGCGTCCGGCTGCTGTTCCACCCGTCGCCCACTGCCTCATGAACCCTTCCGGAAAGCAGTAGGAGGCGGACCACTGATGGGCTCCGTCGACACCCTCATGATAGATCTGCTGGACCATGCGCTGTTGATGCTCCGGAGTCAGCAGCGAAAGGATCGTCGGCATCTGGTTGGCCCGCATGTAGTTCCACACAGCGCGGCGCGTGCCATCGCCTCCATAAGCGCCGTCCCACTTGGGCATGGTCTCGTAGGTGTGCTGGGTCGGCCCGCCACGGGATTCGGTATCCGCCAGCAGTGCAGCGTAGTGTTCCTCGGCGCTGTCGAAAGAATAGGGGCTGACGATGTTCTCACGGGGCCAGTCATCATCACAGTTGCCCCACCGGGCCGACGTCGGCTCATTGGCACCGATGCGCGGGTCGGAAGTGGCCACCCCGGCACCGCCGCTACGCATATCCGCCATCATTCTGGGGGCGTTGCAGCGCCAGTAGCGCTGATCCATCCACAGGTCGCGGTCCTGGTAGAAATCCGTCGTAGTGAACACGTCCACGGGCAGTGCCTCGACACCATCCGGCGGCCGGGCATCAAACTCCGGACCTGCACCATAAGAGGTAACGGCCACCGGCGGGTAGGTGAGGGAAACAGCAAGCGGCGCGCCCCTCAGGCCATCAAGCTCCGGTGGGTTGTACTGGGCGGTGGCCACCCCGGCAAAGGTCACGAGCGATAAGATCATCGCTCCTACCGCATTGCGGACTGCGTTCATTTGCTTCCTCCTCGACTATCTCTGCTAGGGCAACCATGATTGCCACAACAATGAAACGGTGGTCCCCGGTAGCGATATTAAACCACAGGACGGATCGAACCGGCCAGAATTGTCCCTGTGGAAATACGTGAAAACGATTCATTGAAAGGGAGTTACTGCGGGTCCGGCAAATCCGACCGATCAATCTTCCCTTAACGCTACCCGGGTGGCTCGCCTTCCTCGGACGGTGGCCCGAACAGAGGGTCAAGACCGCCTCCCTCACCGCCTTCGTTTGATGGAAACGGGAACAGCTCCTCGAGGTTGATGTCCGGGTCCAGCCGCACCTCGGTGGTCGATGTCGTGTAGCCGATCCAGCGGCCCATGAAGATGATTCCGACCCACAACAGGAGTGAGAAGGCCGCAGCGGCTTTCGCCGCTCGCGGCGTGGTGGTCGCCGCGCTCCAATCTCCGGACCTCTTGCCTGTGGTCAGCTCGAACACGAGCATGTTGATTCCCGCAAGCGCAAGCAGCAGCACCTTGGTCCGGAAGAAGAAGTTTCCGTAATACACTGTGGCGTTAGTGGTGAACATCAAGGTCCCGGTGATAACCGTCAGTATGAAAGCCCCCCAGAGCCACTTCAGGATGTCGGACTTGATGAGGGTAAACGGCCGGTTGCGGGACGCAATCCCAAGCAGACGGAAATCAAGGATCGTAGCCGTTCCGAAGACTATTGCCAGACCAAGGACATGGCAAGACTCGATGAGCGGAAACAGATACGAAGAGTCCCGGATACCCACAGCAATACTCGATGATTGCACGGATGTCAGAAAGCTAGCGATGTCCATACTTCCGATCCAGTTGAGATAACGACTCAGTTTACGCCGTTGACCCGAACAACAGCCCCCACACAAAGTCGTAGCCAATCATGCGCCCCATGAAGATGATCCCCACCCAGACGCACAGGTTCAGGACCGCGAGCAGTTTGACACCCACGCGGTTCACCAGGGTCTGCTCCCAATCTCGCTCGTTCTTGCCAAGGCTGATCAGGAATGCCGCCGCGATCACCGTGGCCACAGCCACAAGGAACATCTTGAGCCAGAATGAGATGGCGAGCAGCTGGCGCGGAGGCTCGCCGATGACCATCAGAAGGCCGGTCAAGAGCAGGGCCGCCCCGGAACATAGCAGCCAGGGGACGAACCGGTCTGTGGTTTCGCGGAGCGTTTGATCGCGTCCCGCCAATCCCAGGACACGCAGGTCGATCATCAGCACGGCCCCAACCGAGACGCCGATGGCGACGAGATGAACAGACTGAATCGTCGGAATGACCCACGCGCTGTGCGTTTGAATCAGAACGCTGGGTGACGTCCGATAGAGCCAGTCGGCGAATTGTTGGATCACGTCAGTCGTCCTTAAAAAATTCTCGGGCGCCTAAATGTTTCATGCCTGAACGCCGCGCGGTATTATACGTTGATCGCCGCCATAAGTTCAGCTTGTCGACGCTTCAGCTCAACCAGGGCCAGCAGGCTCAACCTTGGCTCGTCATGCTATTGTGGGCCACTGCACTCGAGCGTGATCGACTACCATTTACCGGCTGTGCATGGATCCGGTCACCACCGAAGAAAACAGGTTTGTGAAGGAGGTACGTTATGAACCACAGATGTTTATTGGATCGTTATCCATTCTTGTTCATTGGTACGCTCGCATTGACGCTGGCGCTCGGTTGCGCGCCCACTGGCCCGGAAGTCCAACCCGATGACACCAACGACCGAACGGATGCGGGGGCAGAGGTCTTTGACACCAACGATTACAGAATTCGCCTTGTCACCGTCACTGAGGGACTGACGCATCCCTATAGCTTTCAGTTCCTGCCCGACGGCAGCATGCTGGTGACCGAGATGGGTGGCCAACTCAGGGTCATCCGTGACGGCGCACTCGACCCCCTGCCCGTTGCTGGCGTTCCCGACGTGTATGCCAACCCTCCGTCTCACGGGTTGATGGACCTCGCCCTGCATCCTGACTTCGCGGAAAACGGTGTGCTCTATATGAGCTACAACACGATGGGTGCGCAGGGTGTCACCGAGGCGGTGGCCCGGGGAACTTTCGATGGAACGGAGTTGACCGGCATGACCGAGATTTTTGAGGCCGAAGCGTGGGCGATGACCAACGGGCGGCAGAACGCACGGCTCGCGTTCGCTCCTGACGGCACCCTCCATATGTCGGCCAGTGTCGGGGGCGACATCAGTGCCGCCCAGGACATGGAAACCCACAAAGGCAAGACCGTACGCTTGCTCGACGACGGCAGCGTGCCGGACGACAATCCATTTGCGGACCTCCCCGGAGCACGTCCGGAGATCTTCACGACCGGGCACCAGAACGTTCATGGGATGGCGGCGCATCCGGAAACGGGAGAGATCTGGGCAATCTCGCACGGTGACGAGATCAATATTCTCGCCCCGGGTAGCAACTACGGTTGGCCCTACACCAACTCGGGCGGGGGGACAAGCCAGGCATACCTGCCGATGCCCGACGGTGTGGATCTGACCGCGGCATTCGTCGGGTTCGACCCTCAAATCCGTGTTTCCGGAATTGCCTTCTATACGGGTGACGGATTCCCTTCATGGCGGAACAACGTTTTTGTGGGGAGCATGAACGATCAGCATATCCGTCGCGTCGGGTACGACGACAACGGCCGGACAGTCCAGGAAGACCTGTTCATTTTGCCCGGCGAGCAGGTTCGCGACCTGAGAATGGGTCCGGATGGGATGCTCTACTACACCGTATTTGTGGACGACGGTCCCGGACGCCTCAGACGGATCGAATCGGCGGAATAGCATCGATTGAGAGAAAGTGCGAGAAAGCAGAGGTGGGCGTTGATGTTCTGGCGGCAGCTATGATCAAGGCGCGCCACTGGCGCACCGGTCATCATTTACACCGACTACACCGACTACACCGACCTGTAGCGCGGGTCGGCTCAAAAACGGAAATGGCGTCGCTCGGTCGCGACGCCATCTCGGGTCAGCCAATCAGTTTCCGCGCGTGTCCCGTGTGTAGCCGCTCTGGACGATCTCCGTGCCATCTTCTCTCCAGGCACCACCGAGCACCGCATAAGGCGCGCCCGATGTTGCCACCCGCGCCTCGAACCGTATGACGTCTCCCGGCCTGAAAGTGTTTCGAGTGAAACCCGCGGCCATCATCGAGGTGACGGACGAATATTCACCCCTCCAGGTGACAAGTTCTCCATCCTCAGCCTTCACGTCAAACACGACTTGGGCGTGCGGATTTCTCCAGACGAAGTCGGTGACGGTTCCCACCAGCGTCACATCTTCCTCGCTATAAGCGGAACGGGCATGGTGCGCCACGGCCACGCCACCAAGTAGGGAGAACACGGCCACAACAACCAATATTCGCCGAATATCCAAGAGCCACCTCCTTGAACAAGAACCTTTTAGTCTATAAGCACAAAACTCTGTCCGATTCTTGCATTGAAGCCCCTGACTGTCAACAGCCTCATCGAACTTCATCGCGCGAGTTAAATTCGTCCAGCTCGGTCGCCACGCACATACTCTCCCATATCTCCGTTTCGGGAACCAGCCGGATCGTGGCAGTCTCGGTCACCCAAGGCTCGGTATACACCAGTGGATCGATTATCGTCAGCTCGGCTTCCAGCGTGCCGTAGGTCGTACGCGTGTAGCGTTCGATGACTCGCATCTGGTCGCTGTGGGGCAGGCCGCCGCCAGCGATGTCGCCCTCGGCGGCGGTTCTGTCGATCCAGGACCGCTCGTCATATCCGTTCGACTCGATCACCAAGGTGTCGCCCTCCCAGTGAGCGACGTTCCATCCCAGCCAATTCAACACCGGAGCTTCCTCGGGAAGTTCCCGGCCGTCGGTCCAAATGGTGCGCCAGGTGTGCTCCAATTCGAGGAACTGGACGACCTTGCCGGGGAGCATCGCGAACTCGAACCCGTAGTTGTATGTATACATCCGCGGCCAGCCCAGTGGATTGCAGTCCAGGAGCCCGTAGTCCTTCTCCGAACCGCGCCCGTAGAGCCAATCCCCGTTCTGGCTTTTTAGTTCGGCCTGCGTCTCCGCGTGCAGCTCCCGTCCGTACTCTGTCAGAGGCGGCGGGTTTCTGAACGCATTGCTGACACCGTCATATCCCCATACTCCCGACAGATCATGCCTGTCGTAGTCCGTAATCTCGTCAATGTTGTTACGTGCCCAGGCTGCGGTTCTGTCCGCGTTGTTCTGGCACCGCGGGCAATCATTCCAGCCCTCCGGGGTTTGAGCCCGGGCAAGACCGTCCTGGGCCAGCGCGAGGGACAGTCCGAGCACCGATGCCACGACCACTGCCGCGATAAAGATTCGATTCCGCATTGTAGTTAAACCCCCTAGTTCTTCTTCATACACCTGAGACACGGATGACAAACGCTACAATAATCAATGCTCGCCAAATCTCCGGGACCCACCTTACTGATAATAGCCGTTCCGGAGGATAGTCAAAACAACAGCACTTTTTCAATGAAAATTAGATCATGCGCAGTGGTTTCATTGCGCGATCAAGGCAATTACGACCGTCGAGGTGAACCGAAAAGCTAAAGAGACGGGCTATTGAACTGGAAGCTGCCCCGATGGCGCGGGTAGCGGGAACAACGAGAACGTGATAGGAGTCATTTCCGCTGCTGACCATACAACTGTAACGGGTGCCATTCCCAGTAGTCGTCTGGGAAACTATACCGGCGTGAGGGGATCAACGCCCGACGTTGCCGATATAAGCGGTGAACTGGACCCGCTCTTGACAACGGTGGCCGGTCTCGAGAGTCTGGTGTCCGGTATCGAAGCGTCTTCGACAGACATCTACAATCCGGCCTACGGGAGTTCTTCATCGATTGGGACCATCGGTAGTTCGTCAGACCCTCGCATCGTCACGGTCAATGGCGACGCGACCTTCGGTCCTGGAACTGGAGTTGGCATCCTTCTGGTTCGAGGCACACTGCCAACGACCGGCAATTGCAGTTGGGAGAGTTTAATGCTGGTGATCGGTCAGGGGGAACTGATCTGGAGCGGCGGTGGAAGCGGCCAAGTTCGAGGCGGCATTTTCATTGCCAAGACAGGCGAACGGCATCCCTGCCGCGATACTTGACCTCAAAAATTACGGCGCTTCAGACCGAATTATTTTGACGGCGTGACCACCAGTGCGGCTTGTGGATCACTTCCAGTTCCGATTTGCTTTGAACAATCTCAGCCCGCCCTGTAGGCTACCTCACATACTGGAAGAGTCTTACCGATCAAGATTTGTACCAATTGAATCAACACTGCCTCAGATATTAAGCCGCGGCATGAGAAACACGGATCCTTCGGAGGAAACCCCGATGAAACAAGCAATCGCACCTAAAATGCTCAAGACTCTGTTTCTCGCGATCGTTATAGCGTTGTTTAGTTCACTGAGTTTCGCGGATTTTCATGGCTGGACAATTAGCGAGATTTACACCAACAGTGACGGTAACGTGCAATATATCGAATTGTTTACGTCTCTTGAGGGCCAACAGAATATGGCAGGTCATGCCATCAGCGCATTTCAGGCTGACGGAACCGCAGGGCAGACTTTTATCTTTCCATCAAACTTGTCCGGTGCGACGGCACAAAAAAGTCTCCTGATCGCAACAGAGGATTTTCAGGATCTGGCTGGAATCGCTCCCGATTTCATCTTGCCGAAGGACTTTTTGTTTGCTGACGGCGGCCGCATCGATTTTGCTGGAGTGGATTCAGTGGAGTATGCCAACAGCCAATTACCCAAAAACGGAATTCAGGCTTTGGATGGAAATCTGTCACCTGTAGAGACAAGTCCAACTAATTTCTCTGGCGAAACGGCCACAGTTATCTCAGATATTACTGCTTCATTTGACAGTTCAACGTCGCAATTAAATTTGCCGGTTATCGATGTGCCTGGGATTGGCGTGGTCAGTGCCACGCTTTTACTGGTTAACGCGGACCCCCTTGAATTCAGGCTGGGGGATTTTTATCTGTACGGTGACGGTATCGTCGCGGGCAGTTCTGCGGCGACATTCTTAGGGACTTCTTTATCTATCCCATCCGTCGACGTCGGTGGCGTGTACTACGAAGTGACCTTGGGTCTGACCGATGGCGAGCTATTTGTCTTCGGCAATCTGCAAGTGCTGAGTGTCACAGACCCTGGGACCAATGGTGTTGTCGACGTGACCGGATTCTGGACTGGGGACTTCGTACTCGAAGTGCGGGGTGGCGAGAATGGCTTAACCGGTGGCACGATCGGGTTCTTTTTGACGCAGAACGGCAGCGCCGTATCGGGAATACAGACGGAGGATCAGGACGAGGGCGCGGACGACTCCGGCACCGTGTCCGGTTCAATCAACGGGAACACTCTCACGCTCGTGTGGCTGACCGACGACACCAGTGCGGATTGTGCGGTGTTCGAAGTGACGCTAGTCTTCACCGTTTCGGGCACGAGGCTGGTCTTGGCCGGCGCGTCAGGTCGGCTGTGCGATAGCGGAGAGGGCTAGGGATGCCATATTCGGGAGACCTAAGCGGAGAACTGGTGTTTGACGCCGACCAGTTGAGCGTTCCAATCGTAGAGAGCGATCCAGCTGAAGACAGCGACCCAGTTGAAGACAGCGATCCCGTCGGAGACAGCGATCCAGTCGAAGACTACGTCGAGGCCGGATCTGCCCAAAGACTCCTGCGGCGAGAACGATAAGGGAGTGGGAAATGATTCCCCCAGGCGGTCTCCGCAGAGCGAAACAAATCCTCGGGGCTTGTCACGTCACGCTGCAGAGTGGCTTTTTCGCTTTTTCGCCGCCCTCTGCCCCGTCTGTGTAATTAGATTTCGGGTTTCGACTCCGCCGACACCGTCCCAAAAACGGACGGATTCTCCTTAAGTTGCTGAAATTATGCTTGCCGTAACCGCGAACTGCTTCCAATCGCCTACTAACACGCCCGATCGTGCCACGGGGATGTTAGAATCGGCCCCACGATCAAACTTTCCCAGATTAAGGAGTGCGAAATGAGGATGGCGAATGGCTTGTTCCGAATCGGTATCACGATAGCGGTATGCGCGCTTGCGGGCTTGCTGGCTGCAGCGTGTCAGCCGCAAGGTGGTTCCGGCACGGTTGAAATTGACGGCGACGATATTGGCGGTGTGGTGGCCAGTACGAACGGACCGGAAGCCGGCGTCTGGGTCATCGCGGAAACTGACGATTTCGAAACGCGCTTTGTGCGGATCGTGGTGACCGACGATCAAGGCCGTTACGTCATCCCGGATCTTCCCGATGCCGACTACAGCATTTGGGTTCGGGGCTATGGACTCACGGATTCAACGAAGGTCGATGCCTCCCCGGGCGGAATGCTCGATCTTACTGCAGTCGTTGCACCGACTCCGGCGGCCGCCGCTGAATACTATCCGGCAAGCCACTGGTATTCGATGATGGGTCTACCCACTGAAGCCGAACTGGAAAAGGTGCAGGGCGGCCGGGACAGCTACCTCTCCTGGATGAAAAACCAGGGCTGCATCGGTTGTCATCAGCTGGGCCAGAAATCCACGCGAACCATTCCCGAATCGCTGGGAGAGTTTGAGTCTTCGGCCGATGCCTGGCTGCGCCGGGTTCAATCCGGACAGGCCGGTGCGCAGATGGCCGGACAGGTGCAGGGTCGATTGCAGGGACTGCCGCTGAAGTACCTGGCGGAATGGACAGACCGCATTGCAGCAGGTGAGTTGCCGTCGACGGTGCCCGAACGCCCCTCCGGTGTTGAACGCAACGTGGTCGCCACGATCCGGGATTGGGGCAGCCCGTCTGTGTATATGCACGACCTGGTCTCTACCGACCGTCGCGATCCGACCGTCAACAGCTACGGCCGGATCTATGGTTCTCCTGAGCTCAGCACCGATGACTTTCCTATCCTGGATCCGGTCGCCAACATCGACACGAATTTCAGGGCTCAAGTCCAGGACCCGGACACGCCGACGACGGCCAGCACCCTACCGTTAGAGCCATCACCATACTGGGGTGACGAAGTCATCTGGGACAGCCAGGCCAACTCACACAACGCAATGATCGATGAGACGGGCCGCGTCTGGTACACGGCGAGGGGCCGGGGTCCAACCAACCCCGATTTTTGTCAGGAAGGCTCAGACCACCCGTCGGCACAGTTCTTTCCGAACGGCCGCTCAAACCGGCAGCTGGCCCACTACATACCGGAAACCGGAGAATACACATTCGTCGATACCTGTTTCCAGACGCATCACCTCCAGTTTGCCGAGGACGCAAACGACACGCTTTGGACCAGCGGTGGCGGTGCGGTCGTCGGCTGGTTCAACACGAAAATGTACGATGAAACCGGCGATGCCCAGGCATCTCAAGGCTGGGCCCCCATGATCCTCGACACCAACGGCAATGGCCGCCGGGACGACTACGTCGAGCCCGATGAGCCGGTCAACCCGGAACTCGACAAACGCATCGTCGCAAGCTTCTACGCGGTCATGCCGAACCCGGCCGACGGCTCGATCTGGGGATCGGTCAGTTTCCGGGTTCCCGGTTCGATTGTGCGGTTCGATCCCGAGACGATGCTCGGAGAAATCTACAACGTGCCGCAGCCGGGCTTCGGCGTGCGGGGTGCCGACATTGACAGCAACGGTGTCGTCTGGGTATCGCTGGGCAGTGGACACCTCGGCGAATTCGACCGGAGCAAGTGTGCGGGACCGCTCAACGGCCCTGCCGCAACCGGGGACCATTGCCCGGAGGGCTGGACCTTCCATAATTTACCCGGACCGGGTTTCGACGACCTCCCGGAGTTCAGCGTGGAATCGAGCTATTACACCTGGGTCGATCAGCACAACACCTCGGGCCTGGGTGCGAACGTACCGATCGCTACGGGAAATCTGGCGGACGGCGTGCACGCCCTGGTGGACGGAGAGTTCGCAACTCTCCGGATTCCGTACCCGATGGGCTTTTACAGCAAGGGATTCGACGGACGGATCGATGACCCGGACGCGGGCTGGAAGGGTCGTGGCCTGTGGGTGTCTGAAGGCGATCGGACTCCGTGGCTCATGGAAGGCGGTACGACGAATCGGCCGCTCGTCGTGCACTTCCAGGTACGTCCAGACCCCCTGGCGAAGTAGGACACGCTACGCGGCGCGGGGTTGACCATGAATCGGCGGGCGAGGGAAGGACACCGGATACTCACAGGTGTCCTTCCGATTGACCGGGCACCTGCGGTTATATAAGCTTTATCGAACTTTGCGAATCTAGCGGATATTTAAGCGAGAGCGAGCGTCCTCATGAAAACACCCAAAGTTGGTCGGAACGATAGCTGCCCCTGTGCCAGTGGAAAGAAATACAAGCACTGTTGCGGCAAACCCTCCGCGGCGAATAACAACTCACGCTCCAAGCTAATCATGCTGGTCGTGGGCGGTTTACTCGCACTGGGAACCATCGGGTTCGTCAGGGCCCTTGCCACCAGCGAGCCGTCGGATACCCCCGCCGCGGTGTGGTCACCCGAACACGGCCACTATCATTAGACCCAGGGGTCCGTTCCCACCCCCAGAGGGTGACTCCACCGAGAAGACGCCCCGCGAGTGCAGGCCGCCGGCTGGAAATCAGTATTGAATTGAAATCTAGGACTGCGGTTGGACCCGGCCAATCAGAAAAAGCGCTCCGCCTGATGGCTCCCGACGTACTCGGAAAGAAAGGTCTGATAGAGCTCTGACATTTTCCGGGTCAGCGTCCCGCCCCCAGCAGGAAACTCGATGACTTCGCCGCTCTGAAACTTCAGGCTTCTCACCGGCATTATCTCGCGCGTCGCGCTGGTAAGAAAACTCTCGCTGCCTTCCCTCATATCTCCGAGGCCCACAGCCGACTCGACATACTCGATTCCCCCTTCGCGACAGAGACCCAGCAAGGTCTCTTTGGTCAGGCCGATCAGGTTGCCGGCACTCTGAAAGGGCGTTACCAGGCGATCTGCGATGACAAAGAATATGTTGCTGTTCGATGATTCCGTCGCCAAACCCTTTTCGTTGAGGAAAAGACAGTCATCGGCGTCGAGCCCCCTCGCTTCGATCACGCCCAGGACATTGTTGAGGTAGTTGCCACCCTTGATGTTCGGGTTCAACGCGTTCGACGGATTACGCCTGACGTTCGGAATCGCCAGGGTCACGCCCTCGGTATAGAACTTCGGATCCCAGACGGGGACTTCCTTGACCATGATCACAAAACGGCCCCGGAGCCCGGGCTCGGGAAACAACTCGACCGGACCGTCGCCCCGTGTCACGGTGTAGCGCACATAGACATCCTCACCGGCTTCGGCCGCACCACTCGAAATAATCGTTTGGCGAATCTCTTCGAACAACTGGGCAGAGCTATAGGGGATGTCCATGTGAATCAACCGGGCAGAGTTTTCCAAACGCCTCCAGTGTTCCTCGAAGAGCAAGCCCACACCGGAATAAGTCCGGAACACTTCGTAGACAGAATCCCCGTAAAGAAATCCCCTGTCGGCTACAGGAATCCGCGCCTCGGAAAGAGGGGCAACGACTCCGTCGATGTTGGCTGTGCTGCGAACGGTCATATTTATCGAACAGTCCGGTTCTCGATCATACCTCGGACCAGTGACACGTCGTTGGTCCAGATACCCCCGTCATAGCCGGACGGAATCCGGGACAGGTCTTCCAATGTGTCCATCCCGGGTGAAATTCCAGATCCGTACCTTCCGACTACGACAACCGAGCTCCCGGCCGCTTCCATACGATTCATGAAGCGATTGGGCCAGCCCCACAGGAAGGGCGCGATGTTAATCGGAACGTAGACGGGCATATTCCGACATGGGGAAGGAACATGGCCGGCCCAGCCAACCACAAAGTAGCGGATGAGGCAGCGACGGATAGAATCCAGAGAAAACGCCGGAACTTCGGAGAGGTCCTCTCTGAATGCCACTAATACGGCTTCCCGACCGAAGACAGTCAGCAAGCGACGTCTCGCGTCGGGAAATTGGGCGAGGCGACGGCCCAGCAGGGCACCGTCGCCGGGGTTGTTCGACTTGATATCCAAAAGGAATGATCGTCCGGGAAATGCATCAAATACCTGACGCATGGATGGCATGGCCCCGACTCCCCGACCTCGAAACGGGAAAGTCAGTCCCCCGTCCGAGGTGTAACCGTAGCCAACATCCAGGGCTTGCAGCTCGTCAAGTGTATGTTCCGAAGCCTGGCCGTGCCCGTCTGTGCGGCATTCCAGTCGCCGGTCATGAAAGACCGCCCACTGGTCATCACGGGTCAACTGGACGTCGAACTCGACGACATCCGCACCCCGATCGAAAGCAGCCCCGATCGAGGAGATTGTGTTCTCGATGTAGTCGTGCGACGGCAGGGTCATACGCGCGGATTCGCACCCCCGGGGGGAGCCCTCTTCGTTTTCAAATTGCTGCGAAACCCCTCGGTGGGATAACACAGACGGCGATCCCGTTCTTGCGGTTGAACCCCGAGACGTATTGTTCGCGTAAACGAACAACAGGAACAGGGTCACGAAAGCGACCCCGCCTTTAAGTACTCGTCGTGACACTCGTCGCATGGCGAACACGTCCCTGCTGCGATAAAACGCTCTGATTCTACATCTTCGGTCGACTAAATGACCCTCCGGCTGCGCCGAAGTAGTCTAGAATACGGAGGTTTATTATCCATAACTTAAAAGGACGAATGATGATCTACACCCTATCCTTCCTGTTGATGCTCCAGTTAAACGGCAACACCGATACGTTCGACCTCGCCCGGCAATCCCGACAACTCGAGGCCGTCAAGATTTCCGAGACCATCACCAACCATGGCGATCGGAGCCAATCGGTATGGAACGGTCAGAGTTCCATCCCGTTTCGACCACTCAAATTCCGTGAACATGACCTCCAGAGCTGGGGAGGCCACTTCCACCGCGGTCTCCCCAACGATGAGCGCGTTCGGGGCACCCACATCGCTTCGGAGAAACACCCATGAATGTGACATCCCTGGACGCAGTCACCTACGGCGTCGACGCACTGCCGGCGGCGAAGACGTTTTGGAACGACTTTGGCCTGACTCTCCTTGACGAAGACGCCTCGCGGCTCTTGTTTGAGGCCCAGGACAAATCCACCGTCGAGGTCCGTCTGAGCAGCGACACTTCCCTGCCGGGGCCGATTGAAAAGGGCCCGGGAGTCCGGGAGTCAATTTTCGGTGTGGCTTCCGAGGCAGATATGGCAGCCATCGAAGCAGAGCTATCCAAAGACCGGCCGGTGAGAAAAGATCCCGACGGCACACTTCACACGATCGACCCACTCGGGTTTGGGGTCGGCTTTCGGGTGACGCGCTGCCAGAAGGTCACGGCCCCGGACCCGGAATTCAACATGCCCGGACGCGTGGGCCGTCTCAACGGTCGCGCAAAGTTCTACGAGTCTGCCCATCCCATGGAGATGACACATGTCGTCTTCATGGTCACGGATACACAGATCGAGATCGATTTTTATGTCAAGCGTCTGGGCTTCAAAGTAAGCGACAGCTATCCCGGTCTGGCCTACTTTCTGCGGGGCGGGGCGTCCAATAACCACCACAATCTCTTCTTACTGAATCCGGGAGGCAAGAGTGAAAAACTCGGATTCCATCACCTCGCCTTTGAAATGGCCAACATACACGAAATGTTCGGTGGAGGCCTGAACATGACGCGCAAGGGATGGAAGACGATGCTGGGACCCGGACGCCACCCCATTTCCTCATGCTACTTTTGGTATTTCATAAACCCCTGCGGCGGCGGAGCCGAGTACGACTTCGACTCCGACGTTGTCGATGAAAACTGGGTGCCTGGAGAGTTCGATCAGAAGCCGGAAGTATTTGCCGAGTGGTGCCTGGAAGCCGGCATGGAAGAGTCCCTCCTTTACAGAGGCGTTCAGACGGGCGACACGATCAAGGATTCGCAGTAGTGGTCAGCGCCTACGGTCGGAGCAGAGAGATCATCATGCTCGGTTTGATCGTTATTCTTACGCTGACGCCTCGGCTGCTGCCTCGTTGTCCACCCGCACCGTCGGACCGGTGCGAGTTTTTTCCGGAAGGGGCCGGACACTTCAGTCTAGTCCCTGAACAAGCGTGATTGACGAGGAAATGATAGTGCAATAAGAGCGGAAGTACCCGAAATGCCCCCTCTCCGTGCGAAAAAAACCTTGGACAGATTCTTCGGAAAAGGAGGCATTTCAGATGAACGATTATACGCGCAAGAACATGAGGAACCGCAAGCGGCGAATCGAACGTCGGCTTGGGGACCGGCATTGGACGGATCAGGTAGAGCCGATGTTTTCGGCGAGCAACATTCAGTACGAGATGGGAGAGCGGACGCGGGGCACATCGGTTGGTGGTATCGGGACGATGCAACTGGTGGCGCGGCGGACCGGGCTGATCGAAGCCATCGACAAGGGCGTGCATGTGTTGAAGCGGCACCTGCCGTATCACGAGTCGGATCACGTGCTGAACATCGCCTACAACGCCTTGAGCGGAGGAACGTGCCTGGAAGACATCGAACTGCGGCGCAACGATGCGGTGTATCTGGATGCGCTGGGAGCGCAACGGATTCCGGATCCGACGACGGCGGGAGACTTCTGCCGGAGATTCGAGGCCGACGACGTGGAGTGTCTGATGGAGGCAACCAATCAAGTCCGGCTCGGAGTCTGGCGACAGCAACCGGCGGCGTTTTTCGAAGAAGCGGTGTTGGACGCGGACGGGACACTGGCCGAAACCACGGGGGAATGCAAGCAAGGGATGGACGTGGCCTACGACGGGACGTGGGGATATCACCCGCTGATGATCTCGCTGGCCAACACCGCCGAACCGCTGTATCTGGTCAATCGTAGCGGCAACCGGCCGTCGCATGAAGGAGCCGCGGTCCGGTTCGACCAAGCCATCGCATTGTGCCGGCATGCGGGGTTTCGCCAGATCCTGCTGCGCGGGGACACGGACTTCAGCCAGACCCGGCATCTGGACGGATGGGACGACCAGCAGGTGGGTTTCATATTCGGGATTGACGCGATGGCGAACCTGAAGGCCCGGGCCGATGAACTGGAGCCGCGCCAGTGGAAGCGCCTGGAACGGCCCGCGAAATACGACGTGGCGACCGAACCGCGCCAACGTCCCGACAACGTGAAGGAAGAGATCGTTCGGCAGCGCGGTTTCGACAATATCCGCTTGCAGGGTGAGGATGTGGCCGAGTTTCGGTATCGACCCGGAGCCTGCGATCGGGACTACCGTGTCGTCGTGGTGCGGAAGAATCTGTCGGTGGCCAAAGGAGAGCAGGTGTTGTTTGACGACATCCGGTACTTCTTCTACATTACCAACCGTTCGGATCCGGCCGACCAGATTGTGATGCGTGCCAATCAACGGTGCAATCAGGAGAATCTCATTGAGCAGTTGAAGAACGGCGTTCAGGCGTTGCGGATGCCGGTCGGAGATCAGACCAGCAACTGGGCCTACATGGTGATCGCGTCACTGGCCTGGACACTGAAAGCGTGGTTTGCATTGCTGCTTCCCGAAACCGGACGTTGGGGCCAAAAATATCAGGCTGAGAAGCAAACCGTGCTGCGCATGGAGTTCAAAACCTTCTTGAACGCTTTCATGCTTGTGCCGTGCCAACTCGTGCGCACCGGGCGGCGCATTCTGTTCCGGATCCTGGCCTGGAACCGGTGGTTGCCGGTCTTGTTCCGCGGGGTGGATGTGTTGCGTCAGCCTCTGCGATGTTGACCCGATCATGACTCTGAGCCCAGGCGATCGAGGTCCCGGTTTCTGTCAACCGTCCAACACCAGCGAGGCTGAACTGAAACAGATTCAACAGAAACTCGATACCTGGAACAGGCCATCCGGGAACGGGATTCTATGCCTCGAATTCTATCGGCGCGAACTGGGCCTCGGCGGACTGGTTATGCGCTTGTTTTGGGGCTAGTTACACTCGCCAGGCCACAGTGTGGATTGAAGTGTCCGTCCCCTTACGCGAGTTTAATATTGACTGCCCCGCCTCCGTGGGGTAAATGATGGGCTCTGAATTCGATCTGATGGCTTCAGCGGGACGCCGAGTTTCTTCTGGTAGAGGCGTACCCGATGCTCGACCGGATCATCGATCAAACCTGTGTCGACCATGCAATCGAGGAGATACACCGTGAAATACGCGTCGAGAAAGAGTCAATCGCCGATCTTGAGGCTCCTTCTGTTTGGAGGGACCCTGCTCTTATCAAGTTCCTATAGCGCGGTCTCCGCCACACAAACGCCGACGCCGCATAACCCAAGCGTATCCGACATCATCGAAACCGACGAAGGCGACCTGACGATCACGCCAATCGGCCATGCCAGCCTGATGATGGAACTTAACGGGCGCACGATACATGTCGACCCGGTCGGCGATTACTCGGAAATGAGTGACCAGAAAGCCGATATCATCATGATTACCGATATTCACGGTGACCACATGAACCCGGAGTCCGTAAGGTCGATCGCCAAGACGGGAGCCGTTGTGATTGCCCCGCGCGAAGTGTGGAACACGATCACGACCGCGACGGTTTATTTGAATGGTGAGACCAGCCGCATTACGCTGCCGAACACGGTAGTCGGTGTCGAAGCCATTCCTGCCTACAATCTGACGCGCGGACCGGAAGAAGGCCAACTCTACCATCCCATGGGCCGGGGCCAGGGCTATGTCATGACGATCGGCGGCACGCGTGTCTTCGTGTCGGGAGACACCGAATGTGTTCCAGAGATTCAGGCCTTAGAAAACATTGACGTCGCCTTTTTACCAATGAACCTGCCCTTCACGATGACGCCGGAAGAGGCAGCGGAATGCGCGAAGGCCTTCCGGCCTTCGATCGTATACCCCTATCACTATCGTGGACAAGATCCTGAGGAATTCGCCAGCGCGCTCAGCGGCGAAAGCGACATTGAAGTTCGAATCCGGGAGTGGTATTAGGAAATCTGGGACGGACGCGTATTCAGAGTGTCCGTCCCCTTAATTTTCTTTCCCGCCGCTTGAATTTACTTCCCGGATACACCGATTGGTACTAAGCTAAGAGAAGTGTTTTTCCAAGGGAAGAAGAGCATGCAACGTCTACTGACCGCTTTCGTTCTCGTCGCTCTCTTTGCGGGGGTCACCGCGGGAGCCCATCACTCCTTCGCCAGCTTTTACTTCGAAGACGATACGGTATTGATCGAGGGCGAATTGTTCGAGTTCAATTTCAGAAGCCCCCACGCGTGGCTCTACGTAATGGCCCAGGACGCGGACGGTGAAATGCGCTTGTATGCAGCCGAATGGGCCAACCCCAACCGCTTGGGCCGCCAGGGTGTCAACGAAGACACGCTCAGTCCCGGTGACCACCTCATCATTGCCGGCAGCCCCGGACGGGATCCATCCGAACACCAGATCCACCTGAATCGTATCGAACGCCCCGTGGACGGATGGACCTGGCTTCGGAATCGACCCTGAAGGCCGAATTCTTCCCGTTTACTCCGACCCTCCTGTAGCATGCCTTCGCCAGCGTTGATCTTATCCCCAGCTTCCGATACCATGCCCGCGACCTGGGACGGTAGCAAGACAAAGCCAAATGGATGTCCTCATCTGGTTCGAACAAAGCGCCTACGGCACGTGGCTACGCGAGTCGCCTTCGATGTGGGCCTTTCCATTGCCGTTAATCTTGCATGCCATCGGCATGGGGTTCCTGGTCGGCACGAACGCCGCCCTCAATTTCAGAATCCTTGGTTTTGCCGCATCCATTCCGCTACGTTCGATGGAACGGGTCTTTCCTGTCATGTGGTTCGGTCTGGTGGTCAACGTCCTGTCCGGCATTGCCCTGCTGATGGCGTACCCCATCAAGGCTTTCACGAATCCCGTCTTCTACATCAAATTGATTCTCATCGCGCTTGCACTCAGCGTCCTGGCCAAGTTACGAAACTATGTTCGCGGGACCAGCTCGGACGATCTCGTCCCGAATAGAGTCAAGCTGCTTGCAAGCACCTCGCTCGTGCTCTGGGTCTCGGCAACAACGGCGGGTCGCTTGCTGGCATACACGTACAACCGCCTGACCAGCCAGGACGTTTTCTTTTTCTAATTATGACCGGCTTTCTCAGATCCCTGGACTTCGTGACATCCTTCACATTCTGGCTGGACAACTCGGCCCTATCGGTGTGGGTCATAAGCAACGGGTACTTGTGGCCTGCACTGGAGTCCATCCACTTCCTCGGACTTTCACTATTGATCGGAACCGTCGGATTATTTGATTTGCGTCTGCTCGGGTTCGCAAGGAACATCGAGCCAAAGACTCTCCATCGGCTCGTACCTCTGGGTGTGCTCGGGTACGGAATAAACGCGATCACCGGCGCCCTGTTTTTCGTTGGCGACACGGGACAATACGTCTACAACGACGCGTTTCACTTCAAAATACTTTTCATGTTGCTGGCCGGTATCAACGTTGCTGTCTTCTATCTCACGACCTATCGGCAGGTTGGAGGGGTCAGCGCCGGGGGCCACACACCGCTGTTGGCCAAAATTATTGGTGGCATCTCCCTGGTGCTATGGTTGGGCGTCATCACTTGTGGCCGTTTGCTCACCTTCTACAGGCCTTAGCAGTCTCAGGCACAACCCTCTAAGATCGCGTCACTGACAAAGGAAAAAGCTGGAGCTCTTTTGGGATGGTTTCATTTGAGCGGTCGCGATGCTTTGTCGGCGTGCGTGGACCGGCCCTCAAGCTGGTTACGCGTCAGGCCTCCGGAGGCACAGCATCCCGGCGGACGGTTGTAATGATCGGCCAGGAACGCGCCAATCATGTGGAAGAAGCGTCGGACTTTCAGAAGCATAAATGCAGTGTATCACCCACATCCAGCCAAGCTCCGTCGCAGGCCGCACAACGATCGATTGCACCGCCTTCCAAGTCAAGCATAATCATCGGTTCGCGACAACGAGGGCACATAGGAAATTGTGTCTGGTCAGCTTCAGCAATATGTATAGGTGAGACGACCCGAATATCCCACGTCCCCGCGATCGGGCAAAGATGGAAACCACCCTCCAATGACACGGGCGTCGATTGACAGCGCGGCGTGATCGTTCCACAATAGCCAACATTACGCGACCGGGAGAATTCTCTGTTGACGCTGGGACGCAAAACCAAATCCGATGAATTCAAGGGCTTCCTGGACGAAGGAACAGCCCTGACCGGAGAACTCAGTTTTTCAGGTACACTGCGCATCGACGGGAGCGTTCACGGCTCCATCAAGACTTCTGACGTTCTGATTGTGGGTCAGCGCGCCTCCATTCATGCCGACATCAAGGCTGGGGAGGTGCAGATTCACGGCTCCGTGTCCGGCATGATCGATGGTTACCGGCGCGTAGAAATATTTGCAACCGGTCGCGTACATGGCGAAATCCGGACACCGCAGTTGGTCGTTGAAGAAGGGGGACGGTTCGACGGGCGTAGCCGCAGCACATCGGGCGAGGGGGAGGAAACTTCGCCGACTCATCCTACATCCGAAGCCAGCCGGGCGCCGAACGAATAGAGACGCGTTGGACGGAAGCGTCTCACTCGGAAGTAAATTCGAATCAATCGCCATCTTCGACCGTGGCCGTTCCTCACTTCGCGTTTGCGACTCGGAGACCGCTCAAGTTGGTCCTCGAGGCTGCTTTCACGAGCTGCAATGAGCAAATCACCCGACCCGAACCAGTTTGATGAGGAGTTCTTCGACCGGTTCTACAACAGACCCGAAACACGCGCCTCGAGTCCTGAGGAGTTTGCCCGGCTCTCCCGGTTTGTCCTGAGCTACCTCGAGTACCTGGAGATTCCCCTGAATGAGGTTCTCGATCTCGGGTGCGGGCTGGGCCGTTGGCGGGAAGCTCTCGCGACGCATGATGCGACGATCGCTTACACCGGCGTCGACGTGTCCCCCTATTTGTGTCGTCAGTACGGGTGGATCGAGGCGTCGGTGAGCGACTTCATGTCCCGGCGCCGATACGACCTTGTCATCTGCCAGGACGTCCTTCCATACCTGACGCGACGTGGCATTCGTGACGCTCTGGCCAACATTGCGCGGCGCTGCCGGGGGGCCGTGTATCTCCAGGTTCTCACCGAGGAAGACTGGGACGAGAACCACTGCGATCCTGACCGGACTGACCAAAGCATGAACCGTATCGAAGCGGCATGGTACAGAAAAGCGATTTCCCGGCACTTCACCAACTGCGGCGGTGGACTCTTCGTCCCTAAAAACAGTGGCGTGGTTCTCTGGGAGCTGGAACGGGCCTAGCAGGCAGCCGCGCTTTCCCAATGATTATCCATCTGTTGGCAGCATTGAGGCTGGAGGCACCTGGTGTCGCCAGCCTACTTGGAAGTCATGATCCAGACACCGTCCCAGTCCTCGGCCGGAGGGTTGGAACGTAGTTGCTGGCAGCGCTCCACATAGAGTTTCGAGAGCTGATCGTCGGGTTCCAGCACCAAGGCTTGGCCGAATGCCTTCTCGGCGTTACTCCATTGCTGGCTGCGGTAGGACTGATGCCGTCCCGAAAATGGCCCAGCATCTCGATGATGTTCGGGAATGACTCTTCGGAGTGATAGTCGAGAATTTCGAACACGTCCACAGGTTGCGTCTTGCCCTTGACGATCACGCGATCGACTTCCCGAACACGGTACGTGCCCTTCACTTGCTTGTATGTGTATTCGCTGACAAGAACGCATGTGCCATACTGCTTGCACGCACTTTCAAGACGCGACGCCAGATTCACCCCGTCCCCGATGACCGTGTAATCCATCCGCTTGGGTGATCCGATGTTTCCGGAGACGATGGAGTCCGTGTTGATGCCGACTCCGATGTTGACTGGTTTCCGGGCCGACGCCGCTCTTTCGGCGTTGAATTCAGCGAGAGCCCGCATCATGTCGATCGCAGCCCGAACCGCACGGTCCGGATCGTCTTCGTGTGCCACAGGTGTCCCAAACACGGCCATGATCGCGTCGCCGATAAACTTATCCAGCATTCCTCCCCGTTCCTGAATGCACTCCACCATCAAGGTGAAGTATTCGTTGAGCAAAGCGACCGTCGCCTGAGCACCCAGCTCTTCGGTAAAAGAAGTAAAGCTGCGAATATCGGAAAACAGCACCGTCGCCACGCTGCTCTGTCCCCCCAGGACGTCCTCATCTGCCTGCAACAGCTTGTCCGCGAGAGATGCGTCCATATACCGGGACATCGTCGATTTCATGCGCTTTTCGCCACTGATGTCCTCGATCATGATCATTGATCCCAGCTTCTTTCCGTTGGTGCTGATTAACGGCATGATCGTTACGTTCGCGGAGACCGTCTCCTCGCCGAACTCCATTTCCGTGTCCATCATGACGTCCTGGGCCTGGCTGTCGACGACCTGCGCCATCTTCTCAAGCACCCACGCATTGCTGTCACTGAAGAACTCCGCGGCGGGTTTCAAGAGGACATCGGTGTCTTTGGCCTTCATGATCTCGAGTCCGGCCCTGTTGCAGGTCAGAATGATTCCATCCTCGTTCACCGTCATCACACCGCTCGCCATACTTTCGAGCATGCTCTCACTGTAATTCTTCATGTTCTGAACGTCGTCGAAGAGCTTGGCGTTTTCCAGCCCGATGGCAATCTGTGAAGTGAAGGCCTTGAGTCGGGCTTCGTCATCGTCGGTGAATGGACCGCCTTTTTTGTTCAGAACCTGCGTGACTCCAATCGCCTTCCCTTTCTTGTTGATCACAGGTACGCAAAGAATGGAACGGGTAAAGAACCCGGTCTGCCTGTCAAAGCTGGGATTGAACCGGAGGTCGGCATACGCATGCGGGATATTCATGCTCTCGCAAGAGGTGAACACGGTTCCGGCGATGCCCGCCGTATTGGGTAATCGGATCTGGGTCGCGCCCAGGCCCTGACCGATTTCAGTAAACAACTCCTTCGTTTTTTCGTCGTTGATGAAAAGCGTCGACCTTTCCGCGTCCAGCATTTGCGTCACAGTTGCGATCAACTTCTGGAGCAAGGGGCCGAGCTTGAGCTCCGAGGAAACCTCGGACACAACGTTGAGAAACTCCAGCTCCTGTTGCCGCGCACTTTCAATGTTCTCAACGATGCGGAGATTCTCGAGCGCAATCGCAGCCTGCTCGATCATGGCTTCCAGCAGATCGAGGTCATCACGGGTGAAATCTCCATCCTTCTTGTTCAGAAGCTGAGAAACTCCGATCTTGTCACCGCGAAGCGTCAGCAGAGGAGCGCACAGAATACTCGTGGTCGTGTAACCGGTTTTGCTGTCAACTTCTGGATTAAATCTCTCGTCTGCATAGGCGTCATTGATGACCGCGCCTTCACCGGTCGTAAACACGTGCCCAGCGACCCCGGTCGTATTCAGCATCCGTATCTCGCGACTGAAGTTCCCGTCGGCTACGCGTGTATAGAGTTCGTCGGAGGCGGCATCGTTCAGGAAAATCGATCCGCGCTCGGCACCGATTGTGGCAGCTGTCAGCTCGACCAGCGTATCGAGGGCTTCGGTCAGCGTTTTCGACAACGCGAGGCTGTTGGAAACACCCAGAAGCAATTCGGGAGAAGGTAAGCTCCGGCTTCGGGTTTGGGTCGTTTCCTTTGGGTCACTTATGTCGCGCATGCAGATTTTCCAGTTCCTGTCTCAAGACGGTAATCGTGTCCTGAAGCTGTGCCCTCTCACTATGGTAACGCCGCTCCAAGACCTGCTCCCTATCCTCGGCTTCGAGCCGGTTGGTTTCCAGAGTGTCTCGCAGTGCATTTACGGCATTTCTGAGTTGAGTGATTTCACCGTTGGCATGCGCCACGGCCTGTTCGGTGCGTTCTTCCTCTCCAATACGGCGGCGTTCCAGTTCATCACGCAAGGCATTAATGGTTTGCTGCAGTTGCACAATTTCGGTGTTTGCCGCTGCAACAGCTCTCTGCGTCCGCTCATCCTCGCCGATCCGAAACTGCTCCAGTTCATTCCTTTGCGCGCTGATGGTTTCCTTCAGTTGCCGGACTTCACCATGCATCGCTGCCAGTGATTTCTCGAACTGTTCAATGTCATTCGCCATGGTGTCCGTCTGAGAGTGTGAATGCGACATCAATCCGCCTCACCCGTCCCACGACGGTCTCTCCATTCCGAGCCTGTAGTATATTGTCAAATCGGGAGAAGCTATTCAAAAGCGGTCTGAGAATACACAGAGGAGGACCCCACGATGAAATTCCGCGCCCCTGTTCAAACTGTTGTCGGTCAGGACACTTCCGATGGAGCGGGCGTTCGGCTGCGACGCAGCATCGGGACGCCCTCACTCGATCACCTCGACCCTTTCCTTCTCCTCGACGAGTTCAGGTCGGACAATGCCGATGACTACATTGCCGGTTTTCCGGATCATCCCCATCGTGGGTTCGAGACCGTCACCTACATGCTCGCCGGGCGCATGGAACACCGTGACCATACCGGTGTTCAGGGGAACCTTGAAGCAGGCAGCATTCAGTGGATGACCGCCGGGCGCGGCATCATACATTCAGAAATGCCGAAGCAGGAAGAAGGGTTGATGTGGGGCTTTCAACTCTGGATCAACCTTCCCGCTGACCAAAAGATGACCCAACCGCGATATCAGGATATTCCTCCTGGAAACATACCTGAAGTGGTCCGTGACAACGCACGGATCCGGGTCCTGGCAGGAGAGGTTCAAGGGCAGCGCGGTCCGATCGAGGGCATCGTAACCAACCCGACATACCTGGATGTATCTCTCGAGCCGCACTCACATTTCACCCACCCGCTGCCCCTTGGACACACGGCATTTGCCTACGTTTTCGACGGCAGCGGTTACATCGGACAATCGGAACCCACCGGCGACCCGCACAGGCGCAGCCATCTGGTGGTTCTCGGCGACGGCGACGGCGTCGCGGCAGTAACAGGCGAGGACTCAATGCGTTTCATCCTGCTTGCGGCCAAACCCATCGGCGAACCGATCGCCCGATATGGGCCCTTCGTCATGAACACGCAAGAGGAACTGAGGCAGGCCTTCAGGGAAATGCAGGATGGGACGTTTCTGGAAAGCCCTGGGACTTAGGGTGATGAGAATCTATGAGTGCATAGTTGTGCGACCTGGACGCTTGATGGTTAACAGTTAACTCTAAACGCCCCGTCACTCGTCACTATTGTTAAGTATCTCCCTCCTCAAACGACGCAGCGTCTCCTCCTCTTCCGGGTCTTCCGGAATCGGCCATAATTTCTTTGTGGCGTTGCTCAAAGCTTTCAACTGCAATTTGTAGCGGCGGCACTTATCGCAAAGTAACAGATGCAAGCCGATCAGCAGACGGTCACGCCAGCGGGCCGCGAGGTATTCGTCGCTCGCGAGACGCCGCGTCACTTCTCTGCAGTTCAGTGTCATCATTTAATTCACGCCTTTGGCTTCGAGACACTCTCGGAGGCGATTGCGACCGCGATAGAGCAGCACTCCTAAATTAGTGCGGGAGACGTCCAGAATCTTACATATTTCTTCGGTCGCCATTTCTTCCTTCTCCCGAAAGACGAACGCCATCCGTTGAGCGGTCGACAAAGTGTCCACACATGCTTCGATCAACTTCCCAAGCTCTCGGCTATAGACAGTCATCGACTGCGGCGGATTGCTCCAGGTCCCGTCGGGATGGAAACGCCGTTCCATGACGTGATCGATGTCATCGGATAGTCTCTCCCGCCCGAGGGCTCGACGCGCTTCGGCGATCTTGCGATACAAGATACCAAAGAGCCAAGTCCTTACCCGGGAACGCCCTTCGAATGAGGGAGCTTTTTCAATGAACGTCGCGAACGTTGATTGAGTGACGTCTTCCGCTCGGTGTGAGTCCAGGCCTGAGGCTCGCGCCGCGTTGAGAATATGTGACAAGTAAGTCTCGACGACGGCAGCAATCGCCGCGCGGTCACCACTGCGGATACGTTTCCCAAACTGTGAATCGTCAAAATTCATACAAATCAGATGTAATAAATCCCGCCCTGCTCCCACTCATTAACGAAACCCGCCGGGTTTTCAAAGAAATAACCAGTCACCGAGGAGTATACAAACATGATTTTCAAGAGCATCCAAAACGGAGCCATCGCGGGCATAGCGGGTGGCGTAGTGTTCGGAGCCATGATGGGTATGATGGGCATGCTACCTATGATCGGCCAGATGGCCGGATCGCCAACGGCCGCCGCTGGGTTCTTCGTTCACCTCATAATCAGTGCTTTTATCGGCGGCTCCTTCGCGCTGCTTTTCCGATCGCGCGTTACGGGACCAGCGGCCGGGTTGGCTTTTGGTGGGACCTACGGAGTCGCATGGTGGTTTCTCGGTCCACTGACCCTCATGCCAGCAATGATGGGCATGGGAATCGGCGTCAATTGGAATGCCACCGCGGCCACCGCCATGTTCCCCAGCCTGATCGGCCACATCGTTTATGGCCTGATCCTTGGCTTCACCTACGCTCGGCTCACGCGTAACGGATGTGTCCGAGCTACATGCGAAGATCCAGTCTCCGGCGTGGTGTAAGCGAACCGGGGCGATATCAATCGCAAGTTAAAAGTTATGAGCGGGTTCTTCGAATGCTGAACTCATAACTTTTAACTCGCGTGACACCACTATTTATCCAAGTAGGCCGCTAGGTATTGATATCTCTCCGTCAGTGCGCCCCGATGCACGATGATCGCGTTCTTCAACGCGGCCCCCATCGCCAGTTCTTCGACCGGGCGCCGGAAATCGGTGGCGGCAAGAATCCCGATATGCGGGGCGAGCATATCGCCAAAACTGAGTGACGCTTCTCGCGGAACCTCAGCAGGCAAGGTATCCACAGCCATGACGACCACGCCCTCCCCTTCCCACCCATCGAGAACACGCCCGCTCGACGGGATGTAGGTGTAAACGGGTTTACCCGGTCCGGTCGCTTTGACGGTACATTCGATCGACCCTTCGATGTCGCAAGTGATGTCTCCAATCACACGCAGTCGTGGCTGTACGGCCTTGTCCCACTCCGATTGCAGCCACGCCTTCGCAACCAGCCGGGGATAGCTTTTCTCCCAATAGATACAGTTGATCAACACGGTCAAGTGCGGCAGGTATTGTTCGAATATGCCCCTGTATCTTTCAGGATGCCGGTAGTAATCATCCAGATCGAAGGATTCTGCCGGGTCGATCGAATCGGCGATGTCCTCTTCCTTGAAGACTACCTTATAGAGTTTTTTGTCCGAGAAATTCCCTGCAGCCATAAAAGCGTGCAGTCGCCCCGGAGCAATTTCTTCGTGCGGCAACAGATCGAAGAATTCCTGAGCGCCACGTGAAACATTCCCATATCCGGCGAACCCGACGACGAACGGTGCCAGGGCCTGACCCACACCTTCCCTTGCGATCCGCGCCGCGGTTTCTACGAGCAAAGTTCGACCCGCGTCAAGGCTGGAAAAGTTCAGAGGCCGGTCCAGAGATAAGAGCGGTGTGGGATGCCCCTCCCACTCCAGCCGCTTTCCCGCAGCGTAGAGCGTCTCGAAAAGACCCGCAGCGCCGGCATGGTTCCCGAAATACACCAGACGACGGTTCTCTCTGTCGACGATGTGTTCGTAGTCGAGCAACGTAGCCCTGAGCTTCAGAATGCGCCGCAGCATACCCATGTTGTAAGGCTGACCCTTCGAAACGTGGGCAAAGAACAGGTATGCCGACTCGGGTCTGAAATATTTGGCCGGAACTTCCTTGATCGCCAGGACCAGGCCGCAGTCGGAAAGATCTTCTGAAACGCTGGCACCGGAACGCTGATATTCGGCATCGGAGAAAATGCGGATCTGCGAGGGCTGGATTTTGATTTCCACTCCGGAGTTGACGAGCTGTGCGACATGTGAAGGAGCCAGCGGCGCCCGGCGCTCCCATTGATTCTTGTCTTCTCTCCGGATGCCGATCTTTCCCAACACCTGCCCTCGCTCTGTTGCTTGCGTTGTTTCCTAAAACAGTTTAATTTCTCGGGGAAGCTTCTTTCCAGTACTGTCAGGATAAAATCAGGTCGTATCGCCGGCCACGAGAGAGCCACACCGCACGGGAGACAAACAATGACACGCACGATTCAATATTTATCCTTGATTATCATGGTGTGCCTGCTTGGCGCAGCGTCCACCCTCGCAGCTCCTCAGGATCCGGAACCGGACGATCCTCCCCGGACCGAAGGGGAGTCGGTAGAGGCAGAAGACGAAGACGGGAACCGCCGCGGTGGCCGAGATGGAGAAGACACGGAAGGCATTCAACCCTACGATGAGGTGATCACTGACGAAGCTGTATCGGATGAGGGTGTCTTCCTAGTGCACCAGATCGATGACAGTTATTACTACGAGATCCCGGAATCTGAATTCGGGCGCGAATTTCTGTGGGTCGCACGCATTGCCCGGACCATCGCCGGGCAGGGTTACGGCGGGCAGAAATTTGATACGCGAGTCGTGCGATGGGAACGCCGGGGGGAGCGTGTCTTTCTCCGAAACGTTTCATACGAAATCGTTGCCGACGAAAGCCTTCCCATCGCTCAGGCCGTCGGAGCCGCCAACAACGACACGATACTGATGGCATTCGACATTGCGGCTCTCGGAGCAAACGAATCGGTCGTCATTGACGTCAGTTCTCTGTTCGACACCGAAGTGCCGGAACTCAGTGCTCGCTCGCGGCTCCAGGCCCGGGGTTTCGACCGCCGCCGATCCTTCGTGGATCGCATCGTGTCGTTTCCTGAAAACATCGAAGTCCGTGCCGTCCACACCTACACGCGTCCGCCGGACAATAATACCGAAGGGCAAGGCAGAGGTGACGCCAGCCCACGGCGCGGTATGGCTCCCGGCAGTGCGACACTCGAAATGGCCTACAGCATGGTGAAGCTACCGGAAGAGCCGATGATGCCCCGCCTCTTCGATGACAGGGTGGGTTATTTTTCCGTTACCCAGACCGACTACGGCGTGGATGAGCACCGGTCTCCAGAACGCCGCTATATCACGCGTTGGCGTCTGGAGAAACAGGATCCCCTGGCCGATATTTCAGATCCTGTAAAACCGATTGAATACTGGATCGATCCGGCGACGCCGACCGAATGGATCCCTTATATCAAACAAGGTGTTGAGGACTGGCAGGAGGCTTTCGAAGCCGCGGGGTTCTCCAACGCTATCGTGGCACGCGACGCGCCGACGCCGGAGGAGAATCCGGATTGGAGCCCCGAAGATGCACGCTATTCAGTCATTCGCTGGCTGCCGTCCGACGTTGAAAACGCCCAGGGCCCGCACGTCCACGATCCACGCACGGGAGAGATTCTTGAATCGGACATCCAGTTCTACCACAACGTCCAGAACCTCCTCAGGGACTGGTACTTCGTGCAGGCGGCCCCCCTCGACCCGCGCGCACAAAACCTTCCCTTTCCCGATGAATTGATGGGGCGGCTTCTCCAATTCGTCGTCGCCCACGAAGTTGGACATACCTTGGGCTTTCAGCACAATATGAAGGCCAGCTCCACATATCCGTTCGAGAATATTCGCGATCCGGAATGGCTTCGAACGATGGGACACACACCCACTCTCATGGACTACTCGCGCTTCAACTATGTCGCGCAACCGGAAGACAACATTCCCGTCGCAGACCTTGTTCCCGGCATTGGACCCTACGACGTCTGGGCCACGGTGTGGGGTTACGCTCCGATTCCCGGCGCTGCCACGCCGGACCAAGAGCTACCGACCCTGAATACCTGGGCGCTGGAACAGGAGACCACCCCGTGGTACCGGTTTTCAACCGACGGGTCCGGTGGGTCCGATCCCGGCCAACTGACCGAAGCTGTCGGGGATGCAAACGCAATTGAAGCGACGCGGCTGGGAGTGCGAAACCTGGGCCGGGTCATGGATCTGCTGCTGAACACCGCCACGCAGTCCGGGAAAAACTGGGATGAACTGGAGGAACTCTACGGACGCCTGCTGGCACAGTGGGTCCGCGAGATGAACCACGTGGGTGCCCTGGTCGGCGGTTTCGATTCGCGACAACTACACGGGGGGCAGGATGGTGTCCGTTTCACCGCCGTGCCTCCGGACGTTCAGCGCGCCGCGGTAGAATTCCTGAACCAAAATGCTTTCGAAACCCCGGATTTCCTGGTCCGGCCCGAGATCCTGCGACGGATCGAACCCTCAGGCGTCCTCTCCAGACTACGCAACAGCCAGCGATCGGTACTGAACTTTCTCTTAAACGCGGGCCGCTTCACACGCTTAGTGGAACAGAACGCGCTTGACGGTACCGCCTATGATCCTATCGACTTTCTGGGTGATCTGCGGAACGGTATATGGGCCGAGCTGTCGGAATCATCCGTAACGACCGATGCCTTTCGAAGGAACCTGCAGCGCCTCTATATCGATCTGATCGATACCCGGCTTAACGCTGACGACGTGGGGTGGAACGACATGCGGGCGTTCCTGAGGGGCCAATTGAAGACGCTCGACTCTGAGGTCGCGTCTTCCATCACGCGCACGGATGACGATGCGACGCGTTTCCACCTGGAGGACGTAAGGGACGAAATAGCGGCGATTTTAAATCCTGAAATCTATCGGCCGGAAACCAATTCCACTCAGCTTGACGGATTCAACGAAGCACCCGACCCTTTCGATCCGTATACGGTGTACGGGTGTTGGGTGGACTTCCTCATCCAGCCCTAGCGCAGGGTGAAATTGATCTCAATGTTGACGGCGACGTCGACGGGTACACCCTGACGGGTTGCGGGGCTGAAGCGCCACTCGCTCAATGCCTCCATCGCGTTTTCGTCCAGGCCCAGACCCAGACCCCGGATGACACGCAATATCTCGACAGACCCGTCCTTGCGGACGATCGCTTCAAGAACGACCGTGCCTTCATACTGCGCTTTGCGAGCGTCTTCAGAATAGATGGGATCGCGACGATAGATGACCGTCGGAGGGGACACGCCGCCCCCGACATCGAATACTCCACCTCCAAAGCCGCCACCGGTTCCCGATCCAAGTCCCGGACCCCCGCCTTCACCAACGCCACGGCCTTGTCCCGTGCCGATGCCCGCACCTGCGCCCGGCCCCGATGAGGGCGGTGCGGGAATGCCGGCCATGGGATCGCCCAGGTTAGGCAAAGTGACGGGAATCAGCGACGCCAGCTGCGGCGCAACGATCGTGGGTTCGGCCACCAACAGCGGATCCAGATTCAGCGGAGGTTCGGCAGCGGGAGGAACCAGTTGCTCGTCGGCAGCTCGCGGGGCAGGTCCCAACGACGGCGCGGTCAATGTCTCCCGGCCCCCACCGCCACCCCCTGCGGACGTTCGATCTTCGTCAGGAAGAACCATCAGGTCGACCGGCAGGAACAGGGGAATAAAAGTTTCGCGGACTACGGCTGGGGCATCGGTTCTGAAACTCAGTCCGGAGAATACCAAACCGATCAGCAACAGATGGGCGGCGATCGTAACGTAAGTCGGGACATTGAGGTGTGTCTCTGACCATATCGAAGGCGTATCGACAGGATCCGCAGTGGCCTGAAACTCGGAAGGGTTCTTAAAATCGCTGACGATCGCGCGAACCTGACGGATGATCGACTCTATCGGCGACTGTGGGTCAATCAGGCCGGAGAGAGCCGATGGGTCCGCGGCGGCGGTAATCTTTACGGGTTCCGAGGGAAAGCGAAACTCTTGGTAGAGCTCGCGCAACTGGGACGACAGCGACGAGAGTGGCGACCGGCGACCGACCATTTTGTCCAGAACAGAGGTGTCCGGTTCAGCGGTCACTTCAATTTCGACCCTGTTGCGTTTTTCCTCCCGCAGTCCGCGAACTTGACGGACTAACGATGTGAACCACTTCTCGCTCGTAATCTCGCGGTAGAAGTCCCCTTTCTCGTTCACATGCCCTCTCCCGTGGTTGACCTCAATATCTATAGACTATAGACGCGCCCGGCGAAATTCCGTTTGACCAAATAATACACCAGCGTGATGACGCCTGCAGTCCCCCGGGGTCTAGGGTCCTATGATTGTGGACGGACGGGTGGCTGGCAATCTAAATCGCATGACCCATAGCGATTCAGGGACACTTTTGACCGACAGTCCTCGAAGATGGGGACTCCGCCTTTCGAGGAAAACGTCTAGCTCTGTTCTTCGGCCACCGTGGGGCCGGACTCGCTGGGCGTTTTATCCAGGAGGATCGCGATCCAACGCAGTTCATCGCTGTTTTGCATGAGGATCTTGACAACCATCGTGAGCGGCACCGAAAGCAGCATCCCGACACCACCCCACACCCAGCCCCAAAACACGAGAGACATGAAGACGACGAGAGTGGACAGACCCAAACGCGCGCCCATCATTCGCGGCTCTGCCACGTTTCCAACGACAAGATTCAACGCAACGTACCCGATAGCCACTGTGAGCGCGAGGCCGAAACTGCCTCCCGGTTGAATCAGTCCCACCAGAATCGGGGGGACGGCCGCCATGATCGATCCGATATTTGGGACGTAGTTCAAAAGAAAAGCCAACAGGCCCCACAGCAGGGGGAAATCAACACCCAGGGCCCATACCCAGGTGCCCAACACGGTGCCCGTAAAGAGGCTGATCGCCGTCTTGATGATCAGATAATGGTGCACCTGGGTCATGACGCTGGAGAATTGGAGCATTCTTGAACCGGCGTCTCCCCAGGCCGCCCGGATCTTGGCCGGAAAACCTGTGGCCTCGGTCAACATGAAGACGGTCGTCAGAAAAACCAGGAGGAAACTGGACACGATCCCCGCCAGACGCGATAAGAGTCCCCCCGCAAATTGAAGGATCTGCCCCGGATTGATCAAGTCTCCGACAACCGTGGAAAAGGAAACGTTAACGCCCCAGGAGGCCAGTTGTTCTTCGCCCGACACCAAAAGTAGCGTCAATCGTTCCTGATACTGCGGCAATGCCTGTGTAAATGCGTTCACCGACCCCCCGACGATCGCGCCCACACCGACCAGCACCACGACAAGACCGAGAACAACAGCGATAATCGATATTGACTGTGGGACTCCAAGCCGCCGAAGCCACATCAGCAGGGGGAACCCCAACATGGCGAGAAACACCGACAACAGGAACGGCACGACCACGGGCTCGGCAGCCCTCAAGCCGGCAATCAATACGATCAGGCACGCCAGTGGCAGCAACAGTCCGGAACCGACCTCGGGTTTGACGATCTCACGCATTGGCTGATCGAAGCATTTTATCCTTGAGGCATGTCGCTCTCAATCGGCCCACTCTATCGTTAAACGGCACGTCGTGCAGAAAAGTTCTGTATAAGGTCATTTCCGCCAGAATGCAGGGGTCAGTATGACAAGTACAGTGTAGTACTCCAGACGGCCTGCAATCATGCAACCTGCGAGAACCCACTTGGCCAAATCGGGCAGGCTTCCGTAGTTTTCTGCCGGACCGACGCTTCCCAATCCGGGACCAATATTAAACATCGAGGCCGCTACCGCCGTTATGGAGGTCAACACGTCCACACCGAGTGCCGCAAGCGCCAGGCATGACACGAAGTTGATGACGAAGGCCAGGTAGACGAGGTTGAGCAGACTCTGTATCGTCGCTTCGGGTACGACCTGTCCACCCAGGCGCACGGCGAAGACACCCCGGCGCTCGACCATGCGCTTGAACTCACGATCGACGACCCGCGCCAGCAAGAGGATCCGCGATGTTTTCATGCCACCCGCCGTGGACCCGGTGCACCCGCCAACGAACATCAAGGCCAGGAGGATCAACTGCGGGAGCGGGTGCCACACCTCGAAGTTGTCGGTTACGAATCCGGTGGTCGTAACGATTGCCGCAACCTGGAACAGCGAGTTACGGATCGCCAGTGGCATTCCATAACCGTCGTTCAAAATCAAAACGGCGCCGATAACGCCGGCAGCAACCAGTGTGATCAGAGCGTAGTACCGCAACTCCACATCTTTGAATACACTTCGGGGATTACGTTCAACCCAGAAGCGGTAGTGCTGGATAAAACTGATTCCCGCCATCAGCATGAACACGATGATGATGGCCTCGATAAGGGGACTATTAAAGCCCGCGATGCTTTCGGTACGCGTAGAAAATCCGCCCGTTCCCAGCGTCGAGAAGGTATGGCACATGGCTTCGAATCCCGTCATCCCGGCCAGGCGCAGCGCGATGAACTCGGCCACGCTCAATGTCAAATAGATCTTCCAGAGCGCAATCGCCGTCTCGGCGATACGGGGCTTCAATCTTTCTGATTTAGCGCCCGAAAATTCGGCACGGTAGAGGTGCATCCCACCGTGACCGACGAGAGGGAGAATAGCGATGCCCAGGACAACGATGCCCATTCCACCGAGCCAGTGCGAAAAGCATCGCCAGAACTGCAGGGCTTCGGGCAGAACTTCGACACGTTCCAGAATTGTGGCACCGGTTGTCGAGAATCCGGAAATGGATTCAAAAAAGGCGTCCGTAAAACTTGAAAAGTAGGGGGAGAGATAAAAAGGAATGCTGCCAAAGAGGCCGACCGCACCCCAGACGGAAACCACCAGAAGCAATCCTTCGCGCCGGGTCAACTCCCGATCTGGCTTCCCTGCAAACCGGATCAGCAATAGGGCACTGCCAGCGGTGATCAGAGCGCCATAGACAAGGGGCAGCAAGCCTTCACTGCCGGTAATCCACCCGTAGGCCAATGGAATAAGCATTGTCGCGGCCAGAGCCAGTAGAAATTGGCCCAGAACGTAGCCGACGGCAGACAGGTGAATCAAGGAAATCCTCTGACCAACGAGCTGTTAATAGCCTGAACTAAACCCTTTTGGGCCCCCAGGCTATTAGGATATAAACGCCGCCTCCAACTCGGAGACAACGCTTTCCAACGCAAAGAAAATGACACGGTCTCCAGCCTGAATCGAACAATCACCGCGAGGCACGACCACCGCACCGTCCGGTCGGGCGATTGCGCCGACAATGGCGCCTCTGGGAAATCGGATGTCGCTCAGTTTTCGACCGACATAAATTGTGCCCTGGGCAGCAATCAGCTCGATCGCCTCCGCTTCTTCCGCTCCGAACGTTGTGACGCTGAGCACACGACCTTTGCGAACATATTGAAGAATGCTATCGACGGCCGCCAGACGGGGGCTGACCGTCGTGTTGATACCAAGGCGTTGAACCATCGGTAGATAACTCAAGCGATTGATCAGGGCCACGACCTTCTTGACGCCAAGACGACGGGCCAGCAGCGACGCGATGATGTTGTCCTCGTCGTGGTTCGTCAAGGTCAGAAAAGCATCCACGCCCTCGACGTTCTCTTCCATCAAAGTGGATTGGTCCGTGCCGTCACCGTGAATTACGATCGTTTTGTCGAGTATTGTGGAAATCTTCTCACAACGATCCAGTTCGCGTTCGAACAGCTTCACATGAACGTTCGTTTCTTCCAGAATCTCGGCGATTCCGATTCCGAGCTGCTTTCCCCCGACGATGAAGACTCGCTCCAGTGTTTTCCGGCTCTCGAGCCCCATGAAGGCGATGACGTCGTCCAAGTTGTCCCGTGTCGCCATGACATAAATGTGATCACCGGTTTTGAGTCGCTCGGCGCCATGGGGGATGATCACCTGTTGCCCGCGAAAGATCATCGCGATCAGCGAATTCTCCGGGGGGTCTGCCTGTTCCAGTTCCAGCAGCGTCTTACCGGCAACCCAACTCCCGGATTCAACGTTCATTCCGAAGAGCCGGGCACCGCCATCGGCAAAATCGATAATATCGGAGACACCGGGATAATTAAGGACGCGCATGATCCGATCAGAGACGTCGGATTCCGGGTGAATGATGAGGTCGATGTCGAGGTTGGATTCGGCGGCGATACGCCGCCAGTGTTCTACTTCGTGAGTCCGCATCCGGGCCACCTTGACCCGAACGTTGGATTCGACCTTTGCGACCAGGCACGCAAGTATGTTGGTTGCATCCGAATTCGTTGCCGCAATCAACATATCGGCCGTCTCGAGGCCGGCACGTCTCAGTGCTAAAACGCTGGCTGCATTGCCGTGAACGATCTTCGCGTCGAGCGTGTCTTCGAGTTCAGAGCAACGCTCTTCCTCTTGCTCGATGAGGATGACCTCATTGCCCTCACCTATCAGGCGGCCTGCGATCAGGGCGGCCACTTCGCCGCCGCCAGCAATCAGAATTCGCATCAGTACTCGCCAGTATTCTCTCACCGATTAGAGCCCGGCGCATCATAGGCATCCCATTTATTTTCTTGAGGGTAGTCCCGAATCGTGCCGTGCGCCAAACGGTGCAACTTGAACGGCGCCCGACACCCCCGGCCCTCGGACAAGTTACCGGGCCAGCAAAACCGACTTCCGGCGTTCTACCGGAGAATCCCGTATCAGGGCAGCCATGTCGGGAGACTCAACCCCGCGCTGCGGGATCAGAAACCGGCCGTCGAAATACACCTCCAGGCCATTGCTCCGAAATGGATAAGGCGTGAGAGTATAGGTGTCTTCACTCTGGGGCCGAATCACGATGTCGCCATCATGAGTCTCGCTCAGCGGAACGTGGGTAAACGTCGCCTCGCCCCGTGCCCCCTCAGGCGTGCAATTAAAATAGAGCGCCAGCGTATCGAAGAACTGCAGCCGCTTATAGTTCGCAAACAGAGCCGCGGCCTCAACCCAGTCCGCAGTCTTCGGGTCCCCCCTCAGTGACGCTGTCAGCCGGACCTGCCGCTGTTGCTCGGAGTGCAGCATGGCATCTGCCGCCGTCCGATGTTCCTCGGGGATCGAGTCGATCAGCACCATCGCCGACATTCCATAACGACCGTTATAGAGCCCCCAAACGTGCATGCTGGCGATCAACCCGCTATAGGGATGGTGGGCCTCGTTGTGCTCCGGTGAGCGCGCACCCGCGAGCATGATAATTGGAATCGGTGTCTCCACCAGGTTGTAGGGCAGACCCGTATCAGGGTTCAGTGGCGGATTGAGGTCGAGGTCACGCCACCCGCGATCATGCCAGCGGCAGGCATAAATAAACTCATCACGCGGTTCCGGTTTCTCGAACGTATCATTACCAAAATTTTCAGCCAGTTGACCCACCAGTTCGAGGTGCTCTTCGAGACTGATCACGAAGCGCCTGCTGTCATTCCGTCCCTCGGGTACTGACTGTATGATCATCGCGCGTCTCCCCTGCTTCCCCGTCTCGTCGAAATCCCAGGTTTAAAATACCTGCATCCCGACGCTGAAATGAATGCCGGAATCCTGCAGCGATCCACTCCGGGCAGAAGTCGGGTTTGCATCCACCAGACTTTTGCCCCAGTACATTTCAAATTCGGGATTCCAGCGCAGCGATTCACCAAAGACGGCATTCCAGCGGACACCCACGCCCACGCTATAAATACTGGAGGGTGGGGCCGGCAGCAGAATGCGTCCCCGACCCGCAGCCTCTGCCCGGGTGTGCCAGCCATTCCCGAAATCAAAGAAGGGCGCCAGTTCGAGACTACGCGCCCACCTGCGGTCGGACACGATGGCGACACGTGATTCGATAGAGCTGATCACGGCGTTGTCCCGGACGAGCTGATTTTCACGATATCCGCGGACGCTGTGGCGTCCACCGACCGGAAGCTGTTCTGTAGCCAGAAGCGGGTCGGCCGCCATTTGCACATCGCTTCTAAATATCAGTTGCCATGCCCCGACACGTCGGGCCCACTGCAGTTTTCCCAACCATGAAAAGAAGCGGCCATCCGGGGCGTCTCGGACACCAATCTGCTCATAGATCGAATCCTGTCCATGAACAGTGGCCCCGAACAGATCCACACCGAAACTGAATCTGGATTGAACGGACACGGCCTGATTCTGAGATCTGTGAGTCCACTCCTGGACAATCCGTAAGGCCGTGACATTGGAACGCCCACTATCGGCGCCCAGAGAAAATGAAAAGGGCTCCCCCAGCATGAAAGTTCGGTTCTGCAACCGCTCCGAAGTGAATCCCAGGAGAAATTCGGAATTCAGCGTCCGGTAAACGCGATGCCGCAGCGTAAAGCCATAACCCGAGGATTCGCTTTGCACGTTCAAGCCGTCAAATGGCATCTCGACAACGGTGAAATCATTCTTGCTCCATGACAACCCCACGGTCGTGGAGTTGCCGAAAAGCGGCAACTGGTAGCTGGCCGAGATCGAGGGGCTCACACCGGCAGACCTCCCGACCGTTAAACTCAGAGCATCTCCGAAACCTGTCAGGTTCTGGTGCATTGCCCCCGACATCAAGCGGGACGAACCAACGGTCGGTGACTGGTGGTTGTCGAAGGCAAGCGATACGCTGTATGGGCTTTCTTCCTGGATCGCGAGATTCAGTCGTGCTTCGCCCGGGCGAAATCCCGGGCGTAGCTCCGCAGCAAAGCGAGAGATCCGCGGGTCCTGCTCGAGTAGCTGCAAACGCTCCTGAAGGTCCTGTATTCTCAGCGGCCCTGAGGTTTCCAGGTCCAGGCGACTCCTAAGATGGCTGGCTCGAAACCACCGCGGAGGATCTATCTCCACTGCGGTCAAACGACCTTCCACTATTTCAACGACGAGCACACCATCGCTAACGCTCTGGTCCGGTATTCGGGCTCCTGAATTGACATAACCATTCTGAACGTAAAGGTCTGTCAAATCCCGTCTGATAAATCCAAGATCTTCCGATGTCAGGGTTTGGTTTACGTAGGCCCGGGTAATGGCATCCAATTCATCATGAGTAAATACTGTGCTTCCGGAAACCTGGATCTCGATGATTCGAACGCTGAGAGCTGTGAGGGATTCGCCGGGGCCGGAAACTTGAGGCAAGACGTCCTGCACTGGATGTGCCCCGTACACCAGCGGCGAAAACAGGAGCAGCGAGAGACAGGCGCCCTTGCAAACTCGTGACTGAGCAGTCATCCTATCCCGCCTTGCCCGGTGATTGCTTCGCCGAGCTCGGGTGGACACAGCGCGTCCAGGGCATTCCAGAAGCGCTTCGGATTTGACACCCGAAGATTCATCCCGGTATCGCCCGTCTCCGGAGTCTCCTGATGCAGCGCTTCGACTGCTGCGGTTTCGGGTTCGAGGTCAGAAACGGAACTCGAAAGCAATCCGCCCGGTTCGGGAGGCAGGACGTCACGTCCGGCCACGATGAAACTGCTGGTTTCGCCGCCACCTGCGATTTGGGCGCAACGTGCAGCGAGCAGTTCGGAGACATCCAGAAAGTTTTCCGGTAATGGTGTGATGCTCTCGGCAACTCCGGCAACGATGGCCTGAATTCCGACTTCACCGTCGATTCCAGCGGGTTGTCGTGCCCGGGCCTGAACCAGACCGGTCATCGAACCGGTAAACCCCGCGGCATCAATGGAAATTTTACCGCCTTGATCTCCACCGTCCGCCCGAATCTCGCTGATGTCTTCTAAAACGAGAAAGCCTACTGGTTCGGCATTGGCACCGCGAATATCGGACACGACAATCGCGACATTCCCTCCCGCTCCCTCACCACCATCGGCCGTAATCTTGCTGTCGTCGAGCCTGACGAATCGGGAGCTAAGAGTCACGTTTCCACTGCCGGTGCCGCTTCGGACCGTCGTGGTGATGAGGCTGTCATCAGACAGCAAGATCCGATAGGAATCTATCGAGATACTCCCCCCGCCGGCCTGTTGGGATGCCGTCGTAATCCGGCCCGTCAGAGCGGTAACGGAATCTGCTGACCGACCCGCATCGACACCAGCGATATCGATCGTGCCCGCCGGACCCGATCCGCCGCTTTGTGCAGAAACGGTAGAGTCGCCGGTGAGCTCCAGCGTTCCAACGCGCAGATTGATATCGCCGGCACTTCCAGTACTGCCGTCACGCGCACTCGATCCGATCTCGGCACCGCCCTGTAGCTGAAGGCGAGGCGTTTCGAACGTAACACTCCCGCCGGCGCCATCGCCCGTGGTGCCACTGAATACAGCACTCGGAAATCCAGCACTCGACGTCCCGCTGAGGAGGGCTGATTCTTGGGCGCGAAGACTAATCGTTCCGCCTGCTCCATCCGAAGTTACCGCCAGGACCTGTCCACCCTCATCGAGAACAAATCTTCCGACATCCAAGATGACAGAACCGGCTGCGCCGGCGTTGTCTCCTTCGGTCACGCTTCGGACGGAAATGACACTGTCCTGAACGAAAAGCTCGTCTGTATCGATGGGAATGTCAGCGTCGCGCCCGATCCGAATGATTCCCCCATCCCCCACGCTGTCGGTCGTGGAAGTGATCATCGAGCCTCCCGAAACAACGATGCGGCCACCCGAAATCCTCATCTCGCCCGCCGATCCCGAACCCAGTGTCGCAGTGGTCACCAAACTCCGGTTGCTGATGGACAACAACGACTTTGCAGCGAATCGGAGCTCTCCACCCTCTCCATCCAAGGTATAGGCTGATATGAATCCATCGTCGATGACGATCCGATCCGCTTCGACGATGACGGAACCCGACCGGCCGGCATCCTCACCCAGGGCTACGCTGTCCGCGGCGATGCGGCCACCTTCGACAACAAGCTCGTGAGTGTCGATCGGGATGTCTTCCGCACGGCCAATCCGAATCGCTCCTCCGCTTCCAGAGCTGAAGGTCCTCGATCCGACTTCTCCGCCGTCCGCCACAACAATTCGGTCTGCCGAAATTCGCAGTTCACCGCCGGATCCGGAACCTCCTGTCGACGTCGTTATACTGCTCGTATATTGTCCGTCAGAGCCGCTTACCAACAACAGCTCCGTAGCACCGATCGTTATGCTACCTGCCGACCCCTGTGACTGGTCGGCGGCAAAGCTCGCAACGACTCCTCCGTTTTCGATACGCACGACGTCTGCGTCGATACGGATGTCGCCGCTTCGTGAATCACTCGACGGGGAAAAATTGTTGGACTGGATTGCCGATGGTCCATCAATCGTGACGCGACCGGTGCCGCCTGGGTTAACTACCACGACGGCTATACGCCCTCCGTCCCCTGTGCCTCGCGTTGTACTGTTGATCTGCGTTTCCCGAAAGCAGCACGACGGATTCAACACGGACACCGATTCATTCGCACGAATGAAAATCTCACCCGCATTTCCGGTCGACAATTCCTGGGCTTCACTTTCAATCGAAGCTCCTTCATCTAGTGTCAAGCGGTCGACAAGAATGGTGATCGTACCTGCCGATGCCGAGCCATTCGATACCGCGGTGGATATCCTGGCGGCATCTGATAAACGAATGTCGGTGGCGACCAGGACAAGATTGGAGCTATTCCGGCTGCTCTCAGAAGAAATACTTTGAACACCGGTATTGAAGCCGTTCAACGAGATGACAGAATCCTGATTTGGGTCCAGCGGAGTGATCCGAATTTCCGTTTGAGCGACAAGATCCGAATTCAGAGGAAGCGTAGACTCACTGCTGTCATTCATAATCCGAGCCCCATCGTTCATTTCCAGTTGATTGGTATAAATTCGAACATTCCCCGGAGTACCCCGAGTGACCTCCCCTTCGAATGCAAAACCGACGTCCGCTCTGATATTTCCGCCCTCCATCCGCAGTGTAGGGGTCCGGATCGTAATGTCTCCAGCTGTACCATCACCAAAGGTCACATTGCTTTGAATTCCAGTAAGAAACACGAAACCGTCAGGATCGGAGATCAATACGGATCTGGACGCTTCGATCGTGACATCTCCCGCATCACCAGCCGCCCAGGTCTTTGCAGTAATGTTGCTTTCTTCGAGGATTTCCAGTTCCTCGGCTACGATACGAATCGGAACCCCATCCCCGTCCCCCTGTGTCCAGCTCACGACCCCGGCTTCATTCTTCAGCCACACCGTCCCGTCCACCACAATATCGATTGCACCTCCGCTGCTGTTGAGGATTGTGTTGGCATATAGGAAGGAATCGTTCACTTCCAACTGGCCGGCTCGAACAATAATCGTCCCCGCACCCTCGGCAACAATGGAGGACTCGTCTACGTTAACAATTGTTCCGTTCGTCAGACGCAATTCGCCCAAGCTTGAAAACGAATCGACGACGACACTACTATCGGTAAAGATAGCCTCGCCGGGAGAATCGACACTGACCATATCGATGCGGCCACCGGACGCAACGATAGTGCCTCCGCTTATCGTTGTATCGCCGCCAATGAGACTGATCTCGGTACCGTCATACCCCCAAAAAAAGGCGTCATTGACAGTGATGGATGCTGGGCTATCTGAGAGAAAACCGAAGGTGTCGGGGACGTCAAACAGTACGCCGGGATCGATGGAGAAAACACTGGGTAGTGCAGCGTTCGCATTGGATTCGCTCACATAGAACGCGCTCGCTCCTGATCGAAGATAGTCTGCTGTACTGACAAGGAACGACCCAGCGACATCAAGATTAACGTCAGCGTTAAAAATAACTCCGTTCGGATTCAGGAAAAACAATGTCGTCGGGGCACGAAGCGTGCCGTTGATCGTAGAAGCCGTGTTGCCCGTAACCCGGGCGAGAATGCTTTGTATAGATTCGGAGGCTGTGAAATCAGCCGTTTCATCTTTCAGGAGTGAAAACTCGGAGAAACTTTGGAACAGGTTGTTCCCGATTCTCCTCCCCATTTCTTCGGTAATGCCGTAAACAGGACCATTCCCGAGCGTGCTTCCGTTTCCGATGCTGCCGTCAAGGACGACGCTTTGGGCCTGGGCTGTAGCCGGGCCGAAAACGGCGGTCAGCGCATACAACATGCAGAGCATGAAAGAGGCGACAGGCACCGTAAAGACTCGACCCTTGCCTTGTGACTTCGAAATCACGAATCCAGGCTCACAGCCAGTTATTGATGAGGATGAATGGAGACCAGAAGAACGGATGTGCGTATTGCTCCTGGACCAGCAATTGAAGTTGGGCTTGTCGGAGGGCCTTGGCTTTCGAGAGAGTACTGTTCCGAAGTTCTTCATAGAAGCTCGTAATCAGTTCGGACGACGCCGCGTCGCTGATCTGCCACAGCGTGGCCAGCGCGCTCTTGGCTCCGGCCTTTACCGCGACTCCGGCCAGGCCCAGTGCGGCCCGGTCGTCGCCGGCGGCTGATTCGCAGGCGCTCAGCGTCAGAAGCTCGATCGGGTTTTCCCGAAGGCGAAACCGGCCGATGAGGTCGCCCAGATCATCGAGCGTGAACCTGTCGTCGTAAGTCAGAAGAAAGGAATCCTCGGGGTTGGCCGCAAATGCGGCGTGGGATGCAATGTGCACAATACTGAACTCGCGGTCTGCCAGGGCGCGCTCGACGTTCGCCACAACAAAGTCTTCATCGATCAGCGCGGTTCCGGGAAAGAGTTCCCGGATCGCGTCAGTTTCCTCACCCGCCCCGGGCAAGGCCGCGAAATTCTGAACAGCTTCCGTCAGCCCCAGCGTCAGGACTGAAATGTTGTCCCGTGCCAGCGGGCGTGGATCGGACAGCCTCAGACTCGGCGTTACCGCAACGGCGTAGCTTTCGATCAGAAAGGCTTCTCCATCATAAAGTGCGGCCATCGGTATGGTTCTCAATGCGCCGTCAGGCACAAAGACGATCGTGTCCACACCGGACGCGGTTAGAAGTGGCTCCAATGGTCGCATCACCCACTCATACAGCTGGGCCGCCGGAGCCAGGTAGGCATTTCCGGCCTGCCCTTCCAGAAGAAGCCGAAATATGCGCACGAGATTCATCAGTGCGTCTTCCCTTACGGGAACAGTCGTTCGGCTTAACCTGCCACGAATCCCTACCAACAATTCCAACCTGTCTGGAAGGATGATCGGGTAGATGATGGCGGCCTCGGCGGACAGCGCATCCAGGCTCGTTTCCCGTGCCAGGTAGGTGTCGACACAGTCGTCACGAAAGTAATCTCTGAGCTCGGCCAGCTTGAAAAGCTCGACGGTATCGCGGGCTTCGTTCAAATAAAGTGAGGTCGTCTCGATGTCGGACACCGTTGAAGCCCGTTCCAGGAGCAGATCGATCATTTCGAAATAGGCCCGGCCGGCGGATTCTCTAAACGAGGTTGCCGTTGCGGTGTAGGCCTGTGGCGCCTCCTGGCGGATCGTTTGCAGGGTCTGAATGGAAGCACGATAGGACTCGATCGCGTCGTCGCTGATTTCAAGCGCACGTAGCAAGCGTCCCGACTGCCACTGCCAGCGATAGAGTGATTCCGGAGAGTGAATCCCCCCTACAGCGGCCAGGGCACGTCGCGTCCATACCAGGGCCTCCTCAAAGCGCCCTTCATCTTCGTATAGACTGCCGATACCCCCGTAGGCATAGGACCGAGTCCTGAGATCCCCTATCGTTTCAGCGACCTCAGCCCCCTGGCTGAGCGCTTCGTAAGCCGCAAGCCGCAGCGGTCCGTGACGATCGGGAAGCGCCCGTGCGAGGATGGCGTAGTTTTCCCCGAAGTTGACCGACAGCTGCGCCTTGTCGTATGAAAGGCCCAATGCGCGGACCACGGCCATGCCTTCATTTCCGAGCCGAAGGCAGGTCTCATAATCTTCTGTCTTACAGGACAATGTGGCCGCATTGCTGAGGGCCCGCCCGTGGAGAGCTTCCAGTGATTCGTTTCGGGCAAGGCGCGCACTCCTGAGGTAGGACTGGATAGCCGCGTCATAAAAACCTTCGGCCCCCAGCAGCCCACCACGGTTATTTTCAATGAAAGCGATCAGCGGATCGTCGTCGAGTTCTGTGGCGAGATCGAGGGCGGCTGTGAGCATTTCCGAGGCAGGTGGATAGGCCCTCAAACTCAGATAGACGCTACCCAGAGTTCCCAGTATCTCAACCTGCACCCGATTGCCTGCATCCTGATTCAGAAGTCGGGCCGTTCCCAGCGCCCTGAGAGCGTCCCCAGAGAGGCCCAGGTTCTGATACGCCCCCGCCAGACGAACCAGGGTCCGAGCCTGATCTTCCGACCGGCCGTCCAGCGCATATACCTCTGCGGCTTCAAGCCATCCGCTGATCGCCTCTTCAAACGCGCCTCGGGCGAATGCACTTTGAGCCTGCTCGTATGAGGACTGGACGGGCCGAGCTTCCGCCCTCGACACGAGAGGTTCTGCGGCCAGAACCACCGTAAAAAACAGGAGCACACAGACTGTCCACGGGGTATGCATGGTTTGGGCTGCCCAATTCTAGCAGTCATCCTAGAATCAGAAAGATCGAAAGTTACTGGACGTCTCGATGTCACACGGGGACAATGAGTCTATGTCTCTGTATCGGTTACTCATAACAGTTGCTTTATGCCTGTTCTCCACCGCCATCGCTTACGGCGCGCAATCTGAAAACTCTCCGCTCGGAATGATTCTGGGAATCGAAGGCAGTGTGTTTGTCGAGCGGGATGAACTCCAACGCCCGGCATTGTTCGCCGACCTGCTTTTCGACGGAGACCGTGTGATCACGGAAGCGGGAGCAGCCACCTTGATTTATTGTCCCTCAACGCAAACCCTGGGACTCGGTAACAACACCGCAGCCCTCCTGGGCCTGGAATCATTCGTCATTGAGAGTGGAGCGACACCGACGGTGAGCCCGTCACGTGCCTGCATGCTGCCCCAGGTGGCGCTGGGTGCGGAAAGCCTGGAACGTGTGGGCGCGTTGACCGTGCGCGGCAACCCTCCGGTTCCACTGTATCTGGGCGGCAAAATATCCGCTCGACGACCCACCTTTCGATGGGCAGCGGTTGAGAGCGCGGATAGCTATCAGCTGACGCTCAATGATCTAACCGGTACAAAGGTATGGGAATATCAAACGACCGAACTGAACGTGTCCTATCCCCCCTCGCTCGATCCACTGGGTGACGGCGACTACCTGTGGGAGTTAAGGGCTCAAACCGGCAACAGCACCGCAGCGTTTCAGATCGCTGTGTTCACCCTCGACCCGGCAGAGCTTCCGACATCGGAGCCCGCCTCGAACAACGCAGAAAGACTGCTGCGCGCGATGGAACTGGAACATTTTGGCTATTACGCCGATGCAGCCGAAGAACTGAGCGCCCTGCTGTCGGGCAATCCGTCAGACAAGCCAATCGTCAGCCGGCTCGCATGGCTGTACTCGAACGCAGGGTTGGTTGCGGCCGCGGACGAAGCCGTCACACGTCTCGACGCCATGCCTTAGCAACCCACGCCGACACCGAACGCTCAGGACCCGTCGAGCTCAAATGAAAAACTCGAGTCGACTGACGCGACTGTCCCTGTATTCGGCGATCCGTGGAACGTCCCTGAAAGCGATTGCCGCCCCCAATGACTGCTGATCGTGTGCGCGTGGGGGGGGGAGGCCGTGCTCAATGGCATGCGGGCTCCCGGCATCGCGACAGTCATTCTGCCCGTCTTTCTGCCCTCATGGGGCCTCTCATGGTTCGAGAGAAGCCGTGTACGCAGCGATTGCGACAAGGTCTTCCAGCGTCAGATCGTCCACGACATCCTCCATCAGTGCAGACCACGCACCGCGGCGGGCACCGGTCTGGAAGTCGTACAACTGGCGGGCGCTGTAGCTGGGTGACCGTCCCGCAAGTCCCGGTACGGGACCGAGGCCCTTCAGATCCGGGCCGTGACAGACACCGCACCGAGTCGTCCGGCCTTCGCCCCCCGTGGTCACCAGCGCTTCACCCCGACCGAGGCTGCCCACCGGCAAATAGGCAACGAATCCCGAAGCGTCATCCCTCAACTCGGTTCTCCCGAGATCCTCCGGGATCTCGACGATCCGGTTTCCGATAGCCTCCCTACCCCCGCCCTCTTCCGCCGCGTACATCGCGCCCGCGATGAACGTTTCAGGCACGGTATCGGTCTCCACGACACGTATCCATGGCTTGAAGGGGAAGCTGGAAAAATATTCAGCTGCCGCGGCGACCTCGTCATCTTCAGCATTTTCTCCAATCGCCAGCATCGCCCTGGGCGGCCCCATTCGGGGTTCGGAACTCCGCCGAAGCCCGGCCTTGTAGTCGGCCATCTGCTGCACGATGTAGGCCGCCGGAAGACCGGCAATGCCGGAATTTTCAGGACGTCCCTGTCCGTTGGGCAGGTGACAATAGCCGCAGGCGCGGACTGCCGGGCTGCGTCCGTTTGACACAATCTGGGGCATCGCGGGATGTCCGTCGGGATGCCAATCGGGCGGATTGAACAGGTCACGTGTTTCGGTCAACGAGAACGTTATCGCACTCCCAGGAACACGCCGGGGCACACCGTCGTCTGCGGCGCGTTGCCCTCCGCCTGGATTGACCGGATAGGCCCAGGCCGGCGGCAACGCTCCGGCACGAGGAGTTTCCTCTTGTCGGGGCGCCGCCGGGAGCCCAACCGTCACGGCAAACCCTATGGAAACTGCAATGATGCCCAGATAAGTTTTCACTGGTTCCTCCTTGCGATCTGCAAGATTAGAGACGCGCCGAACAGGGCTCTTTATATACACCCGGGAAGCCTTACACGCAATCGGCATCCGCTGTGGCAAGCCGTTCGCTCGATAGCGTTTGCTGTTGCGGAACCATTCCCGGTGAACCATCATAAGCGTCTTACCCATTACGTCCTATCCATCTACCAGAGGAGACCGCCATGCGTCGTCCACACTCACGCTATGCATTATCCGGCCTGATTACTGACCTGCCTGCCAGGAACGCCACAGCCGGAAACACGCTCGACGCCCTCATTCCCGGCGAACGCGGGGTCGACCTCGTCCGGAAAACGGGCGGTCCAGTGTTCGTTCGAGACGCGACTCCAGCCGCATCGGCGCGAAATCACGCATGGTAGCGACAACACGTGAAGGACTGGTTCGGGTCCTCCGGAAATGGGACCTTGAGGCCATAGTGCTGAACTCCATCATCGGCGCGGGGATATTCGGCCTGCCCTCTGTTGTGTTTGCACTGGCCGGTGTTTATAGCCTCGTAGCGTTTGTTTTCTGTGCCTTCCTTGTCACCCTGATCATCCTCTGTTTTGCCGAAGTCAGCAGCCGATACAGCGAAACCGGTGGCCCGTATCTATACGCGCGGGAGGCTTTCGGCCCGGTGGTCGGGTTTGAAGTCGGTTGGCTGATGTGGATCGCGCGTGTTACGGCTTTCGCAGCCAACTGCAATCTTCTCATCGCCTATTTCGGCTTCTTTGTTCCATCCGTCGAGGCCGGCGCCGCACGCGCGGTCACCGTTACCGTGATCGTCGCCGCGCTCACAACCATCAACGTCATCGGCATCCGCAACGCCACCCTACTCACCAATGGGTTGACAATAGCGAAACTGCTACCGTTGGTTTTGTTTGTGGTGGTCGGATTCTTCTTCATCGACACCAGCCGCTACGACCTCACCGCTGGGCCGATCTTTGAAGATTTCTCGGTTTCCGTGTTGTTGCTCGTCTATGCGTTCACCGGGTTCGAGATGGCGGCGATACCGGGTGGTGAGGCTCAGAACCCAAGGCGAGACCTTCCCTGGGCCCTGCTAATGGCCATCGGCGTGGTGACCGTGTTTTATTTCCTGATCCAGTTTATCGCGATTGGAACGCTTCCCGGGTTAGCTGAATCGACGCGGCCACTGGCCGATGCCGGTGGACGCTTTCTGGGGTCAATGGGTGCCGCGATCATTTCAGCCGGGGCTTTGCTTTCTATTCTTGGGAACCTGAACGTGACGCTGATGGTAACGCCGCGTCTACCCTTTGCCATGGCCGAGCGGCGGGAACTGCCCCGGTGGATCGGTGCTACACACGCACGCTTTCACACACCGCACATCGCCATCTACTTAACGGGATTGGTGGTCCTCGTTCTGACGCTGACAGGAACCTTCGTCTATGCCGCAACGATCAGCGTGATTGCACGATTGCTGAGCTATGGGGCAACCTGCGCGGCGCTGCCAGTGCTTCGGGGCCGGGAGGACTCTCCCCGGGCAGAATTCATTGCTCCCTTCGGAGTTGCCGTTTCCATCCTTTCCCTGGTACTGGTGGCCTGGTTACTAACCCAGAGCACAGCCGTACAGGCCCGCGACACGGCCATTGCCGCCGCGATCGGGCTCCTGATCTATTTTCTCCCGAGGCACAAGACTCCCCGAACGGGGTAGAAATCAACTGAGGTTGTTAAGGCGTCGGGACGAATTTTTGGATTCGCGTGTTGGGAGCCACCTCGGTGACATACAAGTTTCCCTGCGAATCGAATGCCATATATTCGATCTGGTCGAACTGGCCGGCCTGATGCCCTTTGTGGCCGATCGAGCCGACTTCCGTGCCATCTTCGCGGTTAAGAATCCAGATCTTACCGTTGGCCGCGTCGGCAACGAAGAGATATCGTTGCTCCGGATCTGGAGAAAACGCCGTGGACCATGCCGTGCCGTTCCCCAGTGTCTCGGGACGAATGAGAAACTCCTCGACGAACATGCCTTCTTTGGTAAACACCTGAACCCGGTTCCCTCCGCGGTCGCTCACGTAGACGAATCCGTCAACCGAAATATCGACGTTCATGACCGGACCTCGGAACTGCCGCGCCGGAACTGCCGGATCATAGGGCGGGGATGGGCCATTGTCGATCTCACTCAAGGGGATCCCGTAGGCGCCCCAGCCGCGCTTGAATGCTCCCGTGTTCGAGTCGTACACAACGACCCTCCGGTTCATGTAGCCGTCGGCGACATAGAGTTCACCGGCTTCGTCGTCGACGAAGATCTCGGAAGGCGCACCCAGCATCGTCGTGTCCTGGTTATTGACGGGATCGTTTGAAGGTTGGCCTATCGTCAGGAGAAGTTCCTTGTCTGGAGAAAATTTCAGAACGTGACGATCGCTGTGCAAGATGGCCGGCGGTGGAATCGGGGCTGTGAGCAGTCCGTTATTGGGGCCGAATCGGTAGTTGCCTCCGAGCCAGAAGTTCCCGGCTGCATCGATGAAAAGACCATGCTCAAGAGTCGGCCAGTTGGGCACGTACTCCGGCCCGCCCCAGGAGCTGAGCAGGTTGCCCTCGCTATCGAATTCCACCACGGACGGTGCCGGAATACAGCATTCGCTGATCGGGGGTGTCTGTGCTGCTCCGGCGTCCGCCATCGAGACCTGCCTCGGCCGATTGATAATCCATATATGATCGTCTGCGTCCACATGAAGTCCGGTGCTGTTCCAGAGAATCCAGTTATTGGGCAATTCCTTAGGCCAGGACGCATCCACCTGGTAACTCAGCACATCGGGTTCTGCGGTCTCGGCGGCTGTTTCTTCCACGGGTGCCGTGGCGCAGGCGGACACAACAAGAAAACAAAAGACGATGACCCCGGGAAACGCGCTTATCTTCATTGTGAACGTTGTTGAAACAGGCATTCGATTGTCCTCCACCGAAATCAGACTCAGTATCGTTAATGTCTGGAATGCCCGTCAGGATACGCCCAACAAGCGGAGGCTGCAAGATTATTACCGGCACTTGATCGTCGACTCATTGCGCCCCACACAGATGTGGGGCACTCAGAATCGATGCGTGTATGAAAGCTTCGCAACCCCCTGGCGGTCGAGAGTGCGCAGTTCGAGAAAATCGTCCTCCCAGTTGTGCACATAGACGAAAAAGAGGTCGTTGCCGGGCTGGAGGATCCAACGAAAGCGCGTCTGCCAGCCGAGAACCCGGCTGCGGGTGTCGTATTGAATATTGTTGTTCAGCGAGATCCAGGGGTTGAACTGGGTGTCGACGCTGGCTCGAACGACGCTGGTCGTAAAGCGGCCTTCGTCCAGGTCGACGCGATTCCATTCGCCGGTCAGGCCCAGCAGCACGCCGTTGCGGGGACGCAGGTCCAAACCTGCCGTGAACTCGCGACGGTTTCCGGAAAAGAAACTGCCGACCTCGTATGTCGAGTTGAACGCAATCGGTCGTTGGCTGGCGGTGCGAAGATCGAATACGTATCGGGTGAAGTGATAGGCCGCGCCTTTGGGGAGGACGATGTCGGGATGGATTTCGAAATCGTTCGCAAGCCGCTCGAAGCTCGGATGGATGTTGACACGGAAACTGTCACCCGAATGCAGTTCGATGGAAAACGCCGAGACGTTCTGCAAATAGGAAAGAAGCTCGTTCTCGAAGCTTGAGATCCATTCTCCATCCCAGCCGAAACGGAAGCGCCGGATCCAGGGGTGCCCGGTCGGACGCGGCGCGTAAGTCAGTCCCGGACTAAAGCGGCGCATGTTCACCCGTGGTATAAAACCGACGGCAGGGTCGTGGTCTTCACCAAACTCCCTGTAAGAGACTATGGAGCTCCAGGGGTCGTTGGGGTAGGCCAGCCGCACTCCAAACGCATGTCCTCCAAGGTGGCCCCGCGGACGACCCGGGTTGTTGTTCCAGGCCCAGTAACCCCAGAGGTTGAGGTTGTCGGAACCGCGAAACTCGGATGTGTTCAGCGCAAAATCGAGGCCTACGGTATGCCGGTCCGCTTGATCGCCTTCCCGCTCCGAACGCCGGGTGTAAATCATGCCGACATAGCTCTGGGTGAATACCTGCCGGCGGGTCCGCAACACAGTGAAATCCGCGCCGGCAACACCCGGCTCTGTTGCGGTTTGCATCTGCAGGAACCCGATATCATTGGATCCTACCTGGCCGGTCAACTTGGCGCCGAAGTTGATCGCTTGAGGTGCGCCCGCGTCGGTGCGACCGATTCTGCGGCTGAAAAATGATTCCAGACGCCCCACGGCAAAGTCGAAAAAGCTGGCGCCTTCGAGAAAAAAATCGCGTTGCTCCGGGAAACGCAGCGGAAACCGCGTCAGGTTGACGCGACGCCGGTCCACTTCGGTTTCGGCGAAGTCCGTGTTTATGGTGAAGTTCGCCCGCAGGCTGGGGGTCAGGTTGTAGAAGAAATCCGCGCCCACGTCGGTGTTCCCCTTCGTAGCCGGAAGCCCGCGACCCGGCGACTGGCTCAATCCGGAGACAATATAAGGTCTGACGTCCAGGCCAACACCCTGGCTGATCTCCCTCAGGCCCTCCAGCCGACCCGCGTTCGACATGCGAGTCAGGCTCTGGTTGCGGGCATAACCCATCCACAGGCTTTCTTCGTTCTTGCGCCGGACGGTGCGCTGAAAATTGATGCCCCAGGCCGCGGCGTTGGGGTTGAAGTTGAGCGTGCGGAACGGTATTTCGATTTCAATAGTCCATCCGATCTCGCTCTGCTCGACCCGCGCATTCCATATGCCGTCCCAGGATCGGTTCACACTGATATTTGTTCCACCGGCCACAGGATTAACCAGACCGTCTCCCATGGCGCCGGATGGATTGATCTCGAAGTAGTAACCGCTGCGACCGTCCAGGTAGGGATCGATGACAAACATGAAACGATCGTCCCCGGCAAATGCCGCATCCCGCATCATCTGGTTTCCGAGAAGGCCGTCCGGATCGGAGTCGTAACAGATGACGCTGACAAAAATGCGGTTGCGATCGTAAACGACACGGACTTCGGTTTGTTCCGTCGCCGGCTCTCCGTTGAGAGGATCCAGCTGTATGAAATCTGTGGCGGGAACAGCCCGCCCCCAGGCCGCTTCTTCCAATTCCCCGTCCAGAGTGATGGACTCCGTCTCTGTCAGGCGAACCGCGGTGAAGGTCCGTTGTTCAAGGGAGGTTTCCTGAACGCGCTCCATGCCCAATGCCATGGCTGTTGACGATAATCCTGCAACAACTGACATGAGCAGCCGAACGCGGAAGTCTCTCATTCCCACGAGTATCCCGTAAAATGAGGTTCAAGCGCCAGCGCACGGAGGTATCCCCACCGCGGTGCGGATGGGTGCACTCGAGCAAGAAAGCCCCAAGGCTTGGAGGCCTTCTTGCGAGCCTGCGGCGGTCACCGGGTCCGGGTCAACCGGGACAGTCCTCGGTACCGTCGACCGTGTTTAAGTTGAAATTGCCGACGACGCCATCGGTATCTATTTGGCAGGTGAGCGGTGCGTTGTATCTCCGGGCATCCCTTCTTCTATATCAGTTTTCTAGATTAAGGCGCGAGATCCGATCGTCGCCCACACACCCGCCGCGTTCATAGCTTACCCTCACGGCGCTTCCGGCAGGGCAAAGGCATAAATTTCGTTATGACCGCGAACCGTCTCCACGCCGGCCAGCTCTGCCGGCCCTCGCGTCCCGGAGGCGCCATCCCCCGTCAGGACGGCGACATATTGACGACCGTCCACGGCATACGTGATCGTGCTGGTTTGGATAATGCCCCCGAGCACGGCTTCCCAAAGGATTTCGCCGTTGTCTGAATCGAAAGCGCGGAACCGTCGCGCCAGATCGCCCCAGAAAAGAAGGTCACCGCCCGTGACCAGAGCTGAACCATTGCCGGGAACCGGCTGCGTGTAGATCCGCTCCATTTCGCCCGTAGCAAGATCCACTTTGGCCATTCCCATAAATTCATCCGGATTGGAACCGGGTCGGACAACGCCGACCCTGGGGCCCCAACCACTTGGGTTATCCGCATTCGCTGTCATGTCCAGGCAGGAATCGTGAAACGGAATATAAAGCGCGTTTCTGCCGGGGTCATAGGCCGTGGACCAGTAACTTCTGGTGTTGTGGAAGCAGGTGAGGTGTCTTTCTCCATCCTCGAGGAACACATTGTCCCAATTGATGTGGGTGCGACCCGTTTCAACGTCGATATCGGAAATATTAAATTCTGGCACGTCGTAGGGGAACGGCATGGCCCAGAGAAACTCGCCCGTCGCGCGGTCGATGATCCAAATGCCTCCACCCTCTCCAACGGCTACGACGGCATCCCGCTCTTCGCCTCGTGGTATCCCCGGGTTGATCCATTTCACGGCTGCGGGGTCGGGATCGAAGCGCGTCGTGATCAACGTGCGCTCGTGCAAATGGTCGGCGTCCCAGTCGTCGCCCGGAAGATGCTGGTAATACCAGGCCAGCTCGCCGGTCTCGACGTCAATTGCCACCGTTGAATTACTGTAAAGATCGGCGGGCGCTGTCCGTGGCGTCCCGTCCGCGCTGCCATGGCGGGTCAACCGTGTATAAGGTTTCGGATTCGCAATTCCCCAAAAGGTGAGCTTTCTCTCCGGATCGTAAGACCCGGGCAGTCCCCAGGAACTCGCGACGCGGTCTTCGACGGGAACCTCACCCCAGGAGTCGCCACCGGGCGTTCCCGGCGCGGCCGTGTTGTAGAACTTCCAAACTTCTTCTCCGGTCAGTGCGTCATGCGCGACGATGAAGCAGCCGCCGCGCTCGGAACATGTGCGATTCGTAATCACCTTCCCGTCAGCAACGAGGACACCCCCGGTATGTCGCGTATTGCTGTCCAGCTCAAAAACCTGGGTTTCCCAGCGCACCTGGCCTGTGCGCACATCGAGCGCCACCAAATACCCGTCCGGTGCAGGATAGAAAACCAGATCGCTGTAGATGGCGATATTCTTCGTCCGAACGTTGACATAGTCCACAGCTTCGTCGGGCACTTCGCGCCAATATTCCCAGATTAGATCACCGCTCGTGGCATCAAGCGCAAGGATTCCCGCGCCCGGGGCAACCAGATACATGATCCCGTCATAGACGATGGGCGTTGTTTCCTGCGCGCCACGGGGCAAGCCCCGCGACCAGGCCATGGCGAGTTGACCGACATTGTCCCGATTGATCTCGTCGAGCGGACTGAAGCGTTGCTCGTCAAAAGTGCGGTTGATCATCAGCCAGTCGGCCGGGTCGGGATTCAGAAGCATTGCATCGGTAACGGGCGTGTATTCGGGTTCTTGCGCGAATACCGGATACGCGATCAGGTTCAACAATACCGCAGCGCTTATTAGAACTGCCGCCCACTCCGCTTTAGTCTTCATTACGATTCCTCCGGGGTCTTTCGACAGCTGTCGGACCGGGTCGAACACAGTGTTTTCAGCGTGACATGGGATGTCTATTCTCAAGCCCATGCGCGTGGATTCTGCACCCGAGATGAATTTGTATCGGGAGTATATCGCTGCATCTCGGCACAAACTACCCAAACATTTGCGAACGGATGTTGGAGATTCAGAGAGAAGCCTGTCAAACAGCCACCTGCTCCTTTCCTGGTGCAAGCGCGCCGGACCAAGAAAGAGGACTCGATGATTCGTTTCACGCTCTGCCAGGCCGTGATAAGCTCGCTCATGCTGGGACGTGTCGATAAGAAGAGCTGAACCGCAGAAAGCGATCCGGGAAATCCGGGAGGTCAGTGATGCGATGGGTTCTACTGCTGGTATTAGGTTTCGGGGCGTGGGCTCCGTTTGCGTACCCGCACCACTCTATTGCCGGCATGTATAACACGCGCGAAGAGGTCACGATCGAGGGGATCGTCGCCGAACTCCGATTCCGTAATCCACACCCGTTCCTGATCGTCAACGTCGGAGGTGCAGGTAGCCGGACGCAGTGGATACTCGAGATGGATAATCGCCGAGAGATGGCCAGAATCGGTATGACGGACGAAACCTTGAGGCCCGGCGACCGCGTCATCGTCTCCGGCAACCCGTCCCACGATGTGTCGCAGCGCATCTACATCCGCAAGCTTGACCGTCCTGCAGACGGCTTTGGATACGAACAGGTCGGCAACAGCCCCCGGATAAACACACGTTCCCGCTAATCTTCCCTGAATCTTCGTAACGCCAAGCCGCTTTTCTCGACAGCAGTCGCCGCAGAGCGGCGAAGCGAAACACAGGTCACGAGAACAGTCCAAACCAAGCGTTACCGGTGAACCCTTTGCGTCTCGATAGCATTGACAATCGCAGTCGTCAAAACTAGACTGCGGTAGAAGTCGATCACCTGAAGGCCGCCGACTGCCACTGTTACCGTAGGGCATGGGTGCGGTGCTCCCGAAAGGGGAAGCCTTGGCAGAGGTGGCGGCAAGACAATAAAGCACGCCGACTGGGGGTCCACACGGGTGAACTTCCACACGATTCGAATCCCTGTTCCGGCGTCGCTCAGGAGGGATCTACATGTTCCGAATCTTACAGCTTCTTCTGGTTTTCGGTTTTTGCTTCACAGCCTTTGCTGTGGCGCACCACTCTACGGCGGCGGTGTACTTCATGGACGACGAGCCCATCACACTGAAGGGAACCGTGACAAAAGTGGAGTGGCAGAATCCACATATATGGGCCTACATTGATGTGACCGATGAGACCGGGAACGTCACGAACTGGGAAGTGGAAATTCAAACCAATCCGGCCAGAATGTACAGGGCAGGCTGGTCCAAGGATTCATTAAAGGTTGGCGATGCCGTGACCGTGGAAGGTCTTCTCCCGAGAAACGCCGCCTTGAACCGAGTATTGAACCGGTCCCTGATTTTGCCGGATGGCAGAGAGTTGGGCAGCCGGCAGTAGCCGAAACCTGACCCACACGGTAAGAACCTGATGAGGCTGCGGTCTATCCGCAGTGATTCGAGGGGAAGAATCCCCAGGAGGTATCGGCATGAGAATTTGCATTCAGCTTTCAGAAAGACCGCTCATCCTGCAGCTGTGTCTTGTGATTCTGGTCGGCACGGTGATGCTTGCCCCCGTCCCTGCTGCTGCGCAAGATTGGAATCCCGAGGATCTAGGAGGGATCTGGCGGACTTCCATACGGGACATCACACTGGGGATGCTGCCCGGCGAGGAGATCTCCTTTACTCCCTACGGCGCACAACAGCATAAGGCCTTCGATTTGCAGGTATATTCCAGGAGGGGATGCGAGATTAAGGGCGCTACGCGACAGCTGCTTTCGAACAGCCTCTCGATGTTCGTTCAGGCCCCCAGCCTTCAGATGATGGTGATATTACACGAGGACCACAACCGTTTTCGGGCAGTTTACATGGACGGCCGTGATCATCCCGAAGAAGTTTATGACATCCCGGAGCCCTTCGGACATTCGATTGGGCACTGGGAGGACGACACGCTCGTCGTGGATTCGATTGGCTTCCGTGACACGACCTATTTGGACACGAACGGTCTCGGTCACAGTGCGCAACTGCATCTCACCGAAAGGTACCGGAGGACTGGGCCGGACACGATCGAGTGGACCACCACGGTTGAGGATTCGCTCTTTTACACGCATCCCTTTACTTTTCGAAGCATCTTCACCCGCCAAACCGGTTTGCGGTTGATGATGTATGACTGCGAAAACGAAAGAGATATCGAGCACCTGGAGTCCATAATTCGAGGTGATAACGAGATTCACCGGAATCCTGAAGTTTTTGTATTCCCCGAGTGAGTTCTGGCCTCGAAGACGTTCACTGCCTTGAAAGCCATCGTCGGGCCAACTCGGCGATGGCGCTTTCGTCAACTTTCTAATCGTTTGTAGCCTCGAGCTTGATATACGCAGAGCCCGGCTGATGCTACCTCGGACGGCGTCCACAAATCGACGGAACAGCGCTTACCAATGCTCTGAGTGATTGGGACGCCGTAGTTTAAGCTCCTGCGCATCGAAAAAGCTACGGCACCGGCAACCGCGTTCTTTCAGTTCGTCAAACTCGTTCTTCAGAACGACGTCCCATCAGTCTGGTATTTGACAAGATACGCGTCGGGCTGGTCGGCCCGATAACGAAAAACCGACAGTTCTTCTCAGTTCATTACGGAAACTTCTGTGCGCGGGTATTATTTTCTGGCACTATTGCGCGAGGTGAGAACCTTGGGAGGACACGTGGCTTGGCTTAACAGACTCATTCCCGTAACAATCATTCTGTGTATTTCGCAGCCTGCTTTCGCGCAAAGCTGGATGACGCACGTCAGTCTGGAGGATCGCTTCAGCGTCAATCTTCCTGGTGAGCCTGAAGTAGAGGACCTCACCTACCCCTCGGAATATGGGGCCATATTCCCAGGACGGGTCTATATCTACGAGGATGGCTCAAACCGATATTCCGTCACCGTGATCGATTACACGGACGCGGAAAGAATACACGAGGAACGAACCAACAAAACCGAAGCCGACAGCCTGCCGATCTACTGGCAGATTGATGTGCGAGCATCTATCGCCTATGCAGCGTGGGGGTTCCGTCAAAGGGACGCCAAAGTCACCTATGATGCCTGGCACTACATAAACCTCATTGAAGGGCACCAGCTACAGCTTACGAATGCAGATCAATCCCGTACTTTCGCGGCGATTTATCTGCACGAAAGCCGTCTCTACATCCTGGAGGCCACCGTACCGCAGGGTGCGGCGCCGCCGGGACTGTTTCAGCAATCCCTAACTATCCTCGATGAAGAGGGCAACAGGGTGCGCTACGATTCGATCTACTCCAACCAGTTACCAACCGGACCCTGATGACGAGGAGGAAACGATATGCAGTACAAATCGTTAGGTCTTGCTGCCCTGTGTGTGGTTTTCCTGGCCGTACCGGCTCGGGCACACCATTCACACGGCAACTACCAGATGACGGAGTACACGATCTTAAACGGAATAGTGAAGGAAATTCACTGGATCACGCCGCATAGTTGGATCTACCTCGAAGTCATCGACGACGATGGTGAGCCCACAACGTGGGCGCTTGAAGGCGCCGGCGTGACTCAGCTCAGAAGGCTCGGATGGACAGAAGACAGCGTCAAAGTGGACGATCCCATCTCCGTGCGCTGCCACCAGCTCAGAGACGGCTCCAATGGCTGTCTTCTGGGATTTGTGACGCCGGAAGGCGGCGTCGAGAAAATGTTCGACTAGAATGATCGGCTAGGATGACCGGGGCGCCCTGCCTGACTCCTTTGCCTTCACATCTTCAAACGAATTCCGGACGATGTGTATCTGGGATGGTGGCAGTATCGCCCTCGGTTACAGTCGCTTCCGCTTGACTATTTCTTGACGTATTTCCGCAAGGCCATCCCGCCAGTGAGTGACGCATAGATGTTGCCATCGGCGTCCACGACGACGCCTTCCTGAGATCCGTCGGGATCGGGGTCGTCTATGAACGTGATAACCTCACCGTTTTCCACGCTGCCAATCCGAATACCTTCCTTCCACGGTGTGTTCCTCTCGTCGTCTGAACTTGAATCGGCAACGTAGAGGATATCGTTGCTGTCGATGTAAATGCCGCTCGGCCGTCCGAACTGTGGCCACTCGTCCAGAAAAGTCCCGTTCTGATCAAAAATCTGCACGCGCTCGTTTCCACGGTCGCCGACGAAAAGCCGACCCCGGGAGTCCATGGCGAGCGTGTGCGGCGTCTCAAACTCTCCGGGTGCTGTTCCCTTAGTTCCCCAGGTCTTGATAAACTGGCCGTTCTTCGAGAACTTCACGATCCGGGCCGATTCCCCGCCGTGGCCATCCCCAACGAAGATGTCGCCGTTGGGCGCGACGAAGACCGCGGACGGCTGATTGAACTCATCCGGACCATTCCCTGCTACTCCAGCCTTGCCGAGCGTCATCAGAAGCTGGCCATCCGGACTGAACTTGAACACCTGGTGGCCCTTGCCGTTTCGCCTCGGGTCGATGCCGTCCGGTCCTTCATGGTCGGTCACCCACACGTTGCCTTCGGCGTCGATGTGGATGCCGTGAGGACGCACGAACATGTCCGCGCCAAAACTCTTCATCAGGGTTCCGGAAGGATCAAACTTCAAGATAGGTGGCAGGTCAGAGCCGACGCAGTCATTCTGGCCACAACGCTCGAACAGCCAGATGCTGCGACCGTCCCCATCGAGAGCCATCGCAACCGTGGAGCCAATCGTCCGCCCCTCGCCTAGCTTGAAGAAACTCTGATTCATAGAATAGGGATCGGGCCGGGCATTGATCTCTTCGTTGATTTGCCCGGAAGCCCCTTGGCCGGACGCGACAAACGCGCCCACCAAGACCCAGCTCACGAACTTCCCCTGCCACATAGCAACCCCCTTCTGATTACTGCCTTTTGAAATGAGGCGGAAAAACTGGTTGAAGGATATTCGACGAGGGATTCAGAAGCAATCAAACTCTCGATGCCTGAGCACACAAAGCGGCGTAAAGAACACACAAGTCAGCCGGAGGCCACTTGTTTTTGAGACGCACGGATTTCATGTTAGTCTCGCCATCAGCAATCACCAGGACGCAGGCCCCACTGCCCTGGACGACCTACTCCCGGGTAAAGAGGCGGCACGAAGCCTCCGGGCAATGACCGAGATCCGAGCTTAAAAATATGATTCGGGCAATGAAGGAGGCTAAATGACCATTTCAATGAATCGCTTTGTCGTGTGCATAGCGGCCGTGGGAGTTTTGTTGCTGGCCGGTTTGAACGCGGCGACATTCGCGCATCACGGAGGGTTTGTCAATTGGCAGCAGGAAAGTTTGATCGGCCCGGTCACCTTTGTAGCCACGAGTTTTGCGTTTCGTTTTCCGCATCCCCAGATATCCGGTGAGATCAGGGACGAGACCGGACAGGTCAGGCCATGGGTCATTGCACTGCGTCAGACGCCCACCGGTTTACGGGCTCAAGGCTGGAATCGGACTTCTATCAAGTCTGGAGACACCCTCGATTTGACCTATAGCCCGCATGTATCCGCAGAGAACGTCGGTATAGCCCGCCGCGTGGTCGTCAACGGAGAATTTCTCCCCATCGAACCGGGTGATGAGGAATGCCGCACGACGACGACGCCCTACCGCCGCTGCGGAGACGTGCAATGAAGTCGCCATCCTGTCAGTGGCCAAAAGCGTCTCACGGTTGAAGTCACGCCGACAATATGTGACTGGCTAACGAGGAGTTTCCAATGCACAGAGTCTATTGCATGGTCTGGGTTGTAGCGATGGCAGCCGGTATGCTTTCTTCAGTAGCTCAAGCGGTGCAGGAGGCCGGTGACCCACGTCCGGGAAATGCGGCCGCCTTCGACCCCCACGATTTTTCTGGACACTGGCACCGCGAGACGCCCCTCGTCACCTTCGGTGTTGTCCCGACTGTCGCGAACACCACGATCGCGGAAGCTCCGTTTACAGCGGAGGGTAAGGCCCGCTTCGACAGCAATAAGCCGGGCTACGGCCCCAGAAGAAAACTCGAGAGGAACGATCCCTTGGGACGCTGCGAGCCCATGGGCTTGGTTCGGAATCTTGTCGCTGAAATTACTGAGCCCCATCCGACGTGGCAAATTGTTCAGACCGCCGACAGGATCATCCAGTTTTTCGAGTATCGACACGACTGGCGCGAAATATGGATGGATGGGCGGAGTCTTCCCACCGCGGACGAAGTTTATCCAAAATGGAACGGTTATTCTGTAGGGCGTTTCGAAGGAGAGACGCTTGTTGTGGAGTCGATCGGTTTAGACGAGAGAAGCTGGATCGACAAATTCGGCTATCCTCAATCCGAACAGATGCACGTCGAGGAACGCTATCGGCGTGTGGACATCAATACTCTGGAGCTCAGGATGACGATCACGGATCCGCTGATATATGCCGGTCCTTGGGAGAGCGACATAAAGGTATTCAGCCTGGACCGTGAGAAAGCCAGTCGATGGGACGAGCAGATCTATTGCGTACCCGCCGAGGAATTCTCGTATCAGGAATTAATCGAGTCCGGTAACGTGGTCCCACGGTGAAAGACGGTATAGCAGCCGGGCACACGAACTGAGTGAGCACACAAACATTCGACTGAATCACTGCCCTGCTCGGACTGTCCCCGCAGACTAGCGGGCCGGTCTCAGGTATTTGACTTCCCCATCACCGCTATAGAAAGCCCAGGTCCCAGCGAGCGGAACCTGGCCAACGCCCGGTTGTGTCCAGTCGCAAACGCCCTCTGGAAAACTTTCTCGAAGGCCGGTGAGTTCAGCGGCAGCCAATGACCGCGTGTAGTCGCTCCGATCGACGGGCTTGAGCGTGCACTTCAAGACATCGTTGGCCGCTGGGGCTCCCGCCACCATGCGGGCGTCCGTGCCGATTGGGAACAGTTCCCCGCAACGATCCATGTCGGTGATCTTCGTTGTCGCCGAGGTGTAGCATGCATCGACAAAGCCGGCCGGCCGATGGGCCCCGACCTTCTGTGCCTGCCCCAGCTCCGAGCTATCCGCCAGTACGCGGGTGACCCACTGGTCCAGAACGGCAACGGCTTCCGGCGAAACGATCCCCAGGATCGACTCGGGTCCACGGTGCCCAACCTCGTGCATGACGAACCTGACGTGGTTGTCGATATTTCCATTGGATTTCATCAGCCGGGCACGAGTGACCAGCGAATGGTAGCCGTCATGCACGTCGACGTCACGGGCTTCGCCCGGCGGGCATGGCGCGGCTGTGCAGATGCCATCCGTGTATCCGCGGACGTCGAGGATTGGGATAGTCCTCAAGCCACCGTCACCGGTATTGAGACGCCCGGTCTCGTAAGCGACCCGCACCGCGTCCGGATTGGCGTGAGCCCGCTCGCCGGACACAATCACACCGTTGATGTCATGACCGCCAATGCGTGCGTTCAGATCTGCAAATTGGTCGAAGGTGATGATGCCGTCGTTGAATGCCTTCAAGCCATACTGGACACCGACGTTATCCCAGGGGCTGCGAGCGAAGCCCGTCGCCGGATCGATGCCATATACATTGACTAGATTGTCCTGGTATGTGCAACGTACGTCCGCCCATAGCTGGGGGTTGGAAGACATTTGCTCGACCACCGAAGCGTCGCAGTTGTCCGGCGACAGGTTGGGGAACCGCGTCGCAGGTTGGGTGCAGTAGCCGAAGGTAATCTTACCGGACACCTCGCGCATCTGGATGTCAGTCAACGGCATTTCGGTGTTGTCAAAATAGCGGACCAAAAGGTTGCAGTCGTTGATCGGCGTGTTGAAACTCAGCACGTCCGGATAGCTCCGCCACGGCATGATCCCATCGTAAAGGCCCGGGTAGTCCTGGGCGATGAGGTGCTGCGACATCGAACCACCCGAGGTGCCCATGCTGAGTGTCAATTCCGGCGGACCGAACAGTTCAATGAACCGCTCCTTGATCTTCGCCGCAGTCTCGGCCTGGACAACGTGGTTGGTGTTGGCGCCCGTCACCATCAACGACCCGCCGGCGAGGGCGTAGCCGGCGCGAATCAATGACTCGTGCAGGTTGTTGTTCTCCCCTCCCACGTAGCCCTTGCTCGCGTCGAGCGTGCCGATCGAGGTTCCCATGTGATAGGAGGCCCTCACGCCACCGCGGTGGGACATGATCAGCTTGCCGTTCCAACCAGTCCCGTTACTGACCACCGTTGGCAGCGGTCCCGCCGCCGGGTCGTGTAACAAACTGATCACGTATGCTGACCGGTTGATGATGCCCTTCTCGTACCAATTGATGAGAGGCACCGTCTGACCAGTCATCGTGGTCGTCATATCAATATCGTTGGGTCGCGGGCGCGCAGGTTCAAAATCCTTCCACGCGCCACCGGTGCTCCGATAAAAATAGCCGGTGACCGAGGGCGCCGCGCAGCTTTCATCGGTGGCGGGAGCCAGCCCGTGGGCTTCGTTCTCGCAGACGAATGGTGTTTGCTGCGGCCCCGCGAACAAGGTGCCGTTGATCGGGTGGTTGGTCAGCGTGAGCGTTGCTTCGATGCCGCCAGCGGACACGGCCAGCGCGTTGTCGCCGTCGCTGAGCCCGTCGACCATTCCGATCCATCCGCCGCTTCCATCGGCGACCCAGGCTACCTGGACATCCATACCAGCGACGCTTGCCGTGGGAGCGCCATTCGCCCCGGTGACCCTCACCAGCGCGTCGCCGCCGGTCACCAGTTCCGGAAACGACGACAAGACCTCAACCTTCAAGTCCTGGCTCCAGGCCGGAACGCCCGCAAGTACCTGGAAAAGGAAAACGCACGACGCCGCGAAGCGCACAACTTTCCGTGTCATCGTATCCCCCTGTCGCATTGTCCGTGCGACGTCCGCCGCACCCGACACTTTATGATCGGTCAGTTATACCACTGGCGAAGGCCACGCTACTCGCACCGTCTCAATCGGCGGCGAAGCAATAAAATCGTCCAGCGCCGCCCGTGTCGTTGAACGCCTCCAGGCTGCAACCCGCAGTCGAGTGCGAAGAATTCCAGGAAGTATTCCAGCCACTCATGCGGTCATGGTGGCCGATCATCCCATGGGCATCGGCGCTATCGGAGGTCCAGTTGTTGCAAGTGCGGTCGTCGGCCTGATTGGACATGCCACCCGGAAAGGCCCGGCCATGGGAATCCGATCCCGTAAGCATGTCGTGTTCTTGCGGGGTGCCTGCGGCACGACCGAAGCCGTTTACAAGGTCGCCCCCTTCGGTCAACGCAGTTCGCACATTGATGAGGTTGGTGTCACGCTGGACATCGCCGTGAAGATCTGCGAGGCTGCCCGCCACCATGGTCCCGTTGGCATTGAACCAAGGTCCGTTGCCGATACGATCCCGTGCGTTGACGGCCGGAGTGGATTGGGTGCCCTGGGTGCTGAGATAAGCGCGCCAGGTTCGATTGCCCGCGCCGACGGCAGCCGCCAGACTCTGGCACTCGGCGTCGGCACCAGTCAGGCCTCCGAGGTTGCCACTGTGCGTGGTGCTCGTGACAAAGAAACCCATCGGTGGCTGCGATTCCTGGCCTTGGGCTAAATTAGCGGCCGCGCTCAATGCGATGGCCACCACTGCGGCAAGAACGATGTGTCTATGGGTCATGACGTATCTCCCCTGTTCTTTGGTTATATACTCACCAACGGCCCGTGCGGGCCACAGCGGCCCTCTCCGGGCGGTCGGGCCTAGATGTTAGTTTAAAGGCCGCAAATGCGCCAGCTGTGGATGGGCCGGTCCTGTTCAAAGCGATCATTCACACAGCACAGCTCAAAAGGGGCCACGCCGGTTCCACGCCACCATCGACCGTAAGGGTTTCTGCGTGAAAGCATACGACCCTCGAAAAACAGATAGGATTAAGAATCGGAAGACTTCAGGCGACTGATTGCGCCTTCGGCGAGATCGCGGATCCGGTCCACGGGTATTACGTCCTCACCGAATGTTTCCTCAGCGACAGGAAGCCACTCCCTGATCCTGGGATGCACGGCGGCAGCCTCATCAATGATCGCGCTGAAGGTCCGCCACTCGTTCATCCAGTCGGCGTTCGGGTCTTCGGCGAGCTTGTCTCGAATAGCCTCCAACCTTCGAATCCAGTCCGTTTCCCGGCTCATCGGATACACCTCAAGTGGCAACCTGCCGCTCGGTCGGCTAAGCCACGCGCGGCAGAAGATTCCTCCGTCGAGGTGTACATCCTCGTTCCGTCTGAATGTCATGTCAATAAGATTCACCGCATGGCAGTTCTGAATTGCCCGAACATCTTTTCTCGACTAGCATCTAGGTGCTAAACGCTCATACGAAACGACGGACCATGATCGGAAAGAAGCTCGCGCACTACGAAGTCACCGGCAAGCTTGGAGAGGGCGCCATGGGCGCCGTCTATCGCGCCCGGGACTTGCGACTCCACCGGGATGTCGCATTGAAGGTCCTGCCTGAGTCCTTCAGCAAAGATCCGCACCGCATGGTGCGGTTCGAGCGGGAAGCCCAGGTGTTGGCCTCCATCAACCATCCCAACGTCGCGGCGATCTACGGTCTGGAAGAATCCGGAGGCGTTCGATGTCTCGTGCTGGAGCTGATCGAGGGTCCGACTTTACGAGAGCACCTCGATAGAAATTCTCTGTCTTTCAGGCAAGCGATTGACATGGCACTGCAAATCGCCCGTGCTCTGGAAGCGACGCACGCAAAGGGAATCACACATCGCGACCTGAACCCCGCCAATATCAAAATTCTCGAAAACGGAATAATAAAGGTTCTGGATTTCGGCCTGGCCAAAGTGTTCATGGACGACGAGAAGACCTCCCCCCTGTCGACCAAAGCGGGTGTGCTGCTGGGAACGCCTGCATATATGAGTCCGGAGCAGGTACGGGGCGGTGCGGTCGACAGCCGCGCGGACATCTGGGCCTTTGGGTGTGTCCTATTCGAGATGCTCGCCGGGGAGCACGCGTTTCTCAAGAGCACGGTACCGGATACCTTGACCACAGTTCTGGATCGGGAGCCCGAGTGGGGGAAGCTGCTTCAAAGCACGCCGCCCGCTCTTAGGCGACTACTCGGTCGATGCCTTGCTAAGGAACCCCAACATCGGCTGCGTCATATTGGCGATGCCATCCTGGAGCTGGAAGAAGCGACTGAAGAAGCCGGTCGCACAGCGTCGGCCAGCATCCCCGTCTCGCAGGGTCGTTGGAGATCAGCCGCAGCAGTCGGTCTGCTCGGCCTGGTGGTCGGCCTCATGGTGGGCATTCGTGTGTGGGACACCACGCCCGCTGAATTCAGTCTCATTCGCCAGCAGATACAGATTACTGACGAGCCCGCCGTTGAAACCTGGCCCAGCCTCTCCCCCGATGGCCAGAACCTGGTGTATGCGGGCAACGGCTCCGGCAATTGGGATATTTACTTCAGGCGCGTCGATGGACAGACGGCCATCAACCTGACCGAAAACTTCGAAGGTGATGACCATCAGCCCGCGCTCTCGCCCGATGGCGGACGGATCGCGTTCCAATCCAATCGTGACGGCTTGGAAGGCATCTTTGTCATGGGAGCCACAGGGGAATCGATTCGGCGGTTGACGGACTTCGGAGCAAACCCCGCCTGGTCGCCCGACGGAACGGAAATCGTGTTTGCGACGCTGGAAGTCGAAAGCGACCCCACCACTCGCGGCGGCCTTGACGGAGAGCTCTGGGTCGTCAACGTGGAAAGTGAGGGTACTCGCCAGCTTGCGACAGCGGGCCGGGACGCAACACAACCCAGTTGGTCACCGAATGGATATCGAATCGCATTCTGGGGTCTGGACAGGAAACGCGGCTCCGGGCAGCGAGATATCTGGACAATTCCAGCCGAGGGGGGTGAACCCACTGCGGTCACCGAGGACGTTTATACCGACTGGAACCCCGTCTGGTCACCCGATGGTCAATACCTCTATTTCTCAAGCGACCGCGCCGGTGGAATGAATCTTTGGCGCGTCCGGATCGACGAACGCACCGGAATTCCGACGGGCCAACCGGAACAGATAACCACCGGTGGCTTTTCCCAACAGTTACACCTGACCTTGGCCGGCTCCCAACTGGCCTACGCCGAGCGTCGATCCCGTACCAACATTTACGCAGTGGATTTCGATCCCGAAACCGGGCGGGTCGTCGGTGAACCCCAGGCCATCACTCGAGGTTCCCGCGTTGTTGACCACCCCGACGTTTCCAGAGATGGCCAATGGTTGACGTACATGATCCGAGGCGCGCGGGAGTCCATCATGGCAAGCAGGACGGACGGAAGCGACCTGCGTCGGCTCACGAATGATGCGTTCAAGAATAGGGGTCCGCGATGGACTCAGGATGGTACACAGATCGCCTTCTATTCGGATCGAAGCGGTAGCTATGGAATTTGGGTGATGGATCCCGACGGAAGCGGCCAGACACAAATCACGAACAATCCGGAAACTCCGATAGTCAACCCCGTCTGGTCACCCGACGGTGCAAGGCTGGTTTACGCGTACAACGATGTTACTTATGTCGTCGAAGGCCCGGATTGGAGCGAACAGACGCCCACCCGGGTCATGGAGTCGCGGCCGGCCGATTGGTCTCCAGATGGGCGCAGACTGGCCAATTCATCCACCCTCACGAACCCGTGGCCGCTTCGGATTCACTCCTTCGATACGGGCGAAACCCTGGAGGTCTCGACTCTCCCGAGCTTCGGCGGCCGCTGGCTGGACGATCGCAGGCTCGTTTTCGCTTCCGACGGCGAAATCCGATTGATCGACGTTGACTCCGGCCTGTCCCAGCGATTGTTGGACGGCCCCCGGGGCGAGACCATCAACGTCGCTGGATTTTCACCCGACCGGAGAACGCTCTATGTTCTGCTGAGCGCCGAACCGGAGTCCGACATCTGGCTCATGACTCTGGGCCCCTAGCCTTCGCGCGTGGTGACTCCCGACGACGTGTCGCATCGAGGCCGTCGCGACGAGTCCGATCGAAAACAACTTTGATCACTGAACCCACCTACCCGCGCGCCACTCACGATATAGAACATCATCAGCGCGCCCGGCCGTGGCAGTCAACGCGCTACGGGCGTGCCATAGACTTCGATCCAGTCCACGATCAGATTTCCCGACGTGCCATGGCCTGCGCCTGAGGTCAGAGTGGTAAAGCCGATCTCGTCAACCTGGCTCAAGTCCACGCCGGTCTTCCAGAGCGGCTGGCCCCGAACGTTGCCCGCTTCAAACATCGTCTCTGGATTCAGAGGCCTCCATCGAGGGACGTCGACCAGGAAAACTTCGGTCTCGCGTAAATAGGTCGAAAGCGGCTCTTGATAGTCGCCTACCAGCAGCGTTCCATCCGACAGCTTTATGAGCGGACGAATCTGGTGGAGGCTTCTCTGCCGCACTCGCCAGCGCAGCCGGCCTGTGCTTCTCAAATCGAGAAAGTTATTCTTATGCTTGAGCATGACGGCCCACGTTCCTTCGGCAACTCCCGTGTAGACGACGCTCACGAGTTCCCCTGGGTTCGTCGGGTCTCCCTCGTTGCCCAGCAGGAGCCCGGAGTCCCGGCCAACTCCTGGTTTCGAACCCGGACCGTAGACCATTAGATCCAGATTCGGATTCGTCACCGCGTCCTGTGTCAACTGCACTTGACCCGCGGGTCCCTCCTTAAAGTCTTCACGGAAAAGTAGCGAAGCCGCGTCTTCCTGCGCGAAGCTGTTTAGGCCGAAGCCCAGAACCACGAGTACCGATAGGATACAAATTGTTTTTCGCATCACGTCCTCCCTTGCGTTTCTTAGCCACTGATGATTGGTGATCCGGCTTTCCGCCGCCCGACATCGGGTATCTCTCCCCGGTCCCGAAACAGCCAGTTCACGTCGGCCAGAGCAACCGTGCACATTGGAATATCAGAAACTCTCGACAGAGTCCACAGCGAAGGCCGCCGAAATTCGGGGCACCTCCCTTGGATTCCGCCGCCAGTCGTGATCTCGGGTCCTGTGTCGGCTTGGGCTCGCGCTTAACGATACGCGTTATTGACTTCCCCCTTCGCTTTCTTCAAACCGGTCACTTCAGTAGCGATAACTCGACAAGACCCGGCACCATCTTGTTAACCCCTAAACGATGGGGTAGACTCCGCCGTGAAATAACAAACCACAAAACATGAATTTTGATCCCTTTTTTCGGTGGGTGGAAGAAAGTTCCCTGAGTGTCTGGATAGTAGAATCTCCATCCATGTTTGCATTTCCAGGCATCCTGGTTTTCCACGCCCTGGGGATGGCTTTCCTGGTGGGAGGCAATGTTGCCCTGGATTTGCGCGTGCTCGGGTTTGCCCGAGGTATCCCGGTTCCTTCGATGGAGAGATTCTTTCCTGTCATGTGGTTCGGCTTCTTGGTGAACACAATATCCGGGATCTTGCTGTTGATCGGGTATCCGACCAAGGCGCTGACGAATCCCGTTTTTTACCTGAAGCTCACGCTGATCCTACTGGCCATGGTGACCATGCGGTGGTTCCAGGTAAGGATTCTGCGCAACCCGGGCCCGGAAAAGGATTCCGTTTCCTCAAGAGCCAGGCTCCTGGCGGTCGTCTCCATCCTTATGTGGTTTGGAGCGGTCACCTCCGGCCGCCTGCTGGCCTATACCGCGAACCGATTGACGGTGGACCTGCTGAATTTCTAGAACTTAATAATTATGAAGAGCGACAGAGACTGAAATGGCAGCCTTCATGGAATCGTTCCGGATCTGGATCGATGGCACGGCCGCGTCCGCTTTCATGGGCCAATCCTGGTGGGCATGGCGCGTAGCGGAGAGCCTCCACTTTTTCGGTCTGTCCCTCCTGATCGGTACTGTCGGCATGTTCGACCTGAGGTTGATCGGGCTGGTCAAAAGTGTCCCGCTGACCGCCTTGCATCGCATGGTGCCCTGGGGCATCTTCGGATACCTCATCAACGTATCCACCGGGATCCTTTTCTTTGCCGGCTTTCCCGACCAGTACATGTACAACCCTTCCTTTCACCTCAAGATGTTGTTCATGGGAATGGCCGGCATCAACGTGCTTGTTTTCTACCTGGTCGTTTTCGGCAAGATCAAAGCGCTGGACTTGAACGACGAACCCCCTCCCGCTGCCAGGATCATCGGGCTGGTATCCCTGATGTGCTGGGTCGCTGTCATCACGTTCGGCCGTCTGCTGACCTTCTACCGCCCTCCCTGGTACTGGTGCCCGTGGTGCTAGCCCCCGGAAGCAGTCGTGCGATTTCGTTCCCGCAGCCACTTCTATTTTTTCCTGTGTCGCGCCCGGACGTTTGAGACCGGACCCTCTTTACTGCCACGCCGAATAGACGGGCTTGCCGATCAGAGTGGTAGGATCGGCGCCCGCGCGCGGACGGAACTTCTGGAAACGTCCGGCGTCGACCTCAGCGACGTAGAGGTTCCCTTCCTGGTCCGTGCTTACGCCGTGCACGCCCCAGAGCGTGCCTGGAAAATCAGCAACCGTTCCCCACGAGTACAGGAGATGGCCCTCGAGATCGTACTTCAGCATCTTGTGGGTATTGCGATCGAAGGTTACCAGCGTTCGATCCGCACCGATCTGGACGAAGTGAAGGCTGGACGGTCTGACATTGATCTTCCACTCGGAGAGGTAGGTGCCGTTCTCGTCGAATATCTGGATGCGATGGTTGTCGCGATCATTGACGAACACCCGCCCGGTCTCGACGTCGACCGCCACGCCATGAACGTTGTTCATGTATCCGGGGCGGGTTTCCTCCCCGCCTTCGCCCGCCATTCCGAAGTCCAGCAGGAACTCGCCATTCACATCAAACTTCGCGACGCGCGTGCCGTTGTACCCGTCGGCCACGTAGAAGCTCCCATCAGGCATCCACGCCATGAACGTCGGTCGGTTGAAATGTGTCGCATCGGCACCTGCCACGTTGGGTGTCCCGATCGTCTGGACCAGCTGCGAGCCGTCGTTCGTAAATTTGTAGATCGCATGCGTGTGGTCATCGACAATCCAGACATGCTTTTGCGGATCATACGGGCTGATATAGATGGAGTGCGGGCGCTTGAACAAATCGTCCCACTGCGTCCACTCTTCGATAATGTTGCCCTCCCTGTCGACAACGATCACACAGTGTTCCCAGCGCGCGTCTACCCCCAACTCGCGGTAGGGCGCCGACGCGCCCCTCCAGACATCCATGCCCCGCGCAGGGTCCTGGCCGCTTCCACCCCCTCCGGGTGGCGTTGCCCTGTTGGCGTTGCGCCACGGCAGTCCACCGATGGGAAACAGAACGTTCGGCCCGATATCGGTCAGCAGCCCCGCCTGCGGACGGGCGATGTTCGGCAGCTCGCCCCCACCCAGCAGATACACGCGATCCGGGCTCTCGGCGAAGATGCCCCGCGCTCCTCCGTAAGTCCAATTCTCGTGGCCCGGGAGCGTGCTGAGATCTTGCGGCCACCCCTCAACCACTTCATACGGGCCAGAAACGTCCTGTGCCCCAATGGCATCCGGCACGGCGCTAAACGAGGACACTCCCGCCGCTGTTTCTCCCTCTGAGGGCGCGTTCAGGCTATTGCCCACAGCAATGCCAGCGGCCAGACCCACCACCAACGCCAACACAACAGTCACCGTTTTACTCATCGCACCCCTCCCAGCCAGCACAGGCTGCCACGTTGATCCAGTTTGATTCACGTTGATCAAGGACAGGCCCGCCTCTCTTGCGCCTGGCCTTGGCCAATCCCCTCACTGGTCATATCTAGAAATGTTCGAGCTGTGTCGGAGCACTGACGTCCATTGCGACTGCTCGCGCTCTTCGAACAGCTGGGGGCAGTCTATAGAAACGGTGGGCGGAGAGGCAACGAATTCTCGAGCAAACATCCGCCTATTTCCTGGGATCTGCGGCTCCAATCATGGCACCGGCACCCGTTCCTTGAGGATTTGAAAAGACGAATCGTCGGCAGCGTGGAGCCATAATGACCAATAATATTGACTTGATCCGGTGGCGGGGTAATGGGTGCCTCGTCGACCCGGCTAACAGCCCCGCAAGCCAATGAAGAATCTGAGCGAGAACGGGGCGTCCAGGAGGATTCGCGATGTTAAACCGTTCTTGGCTTATTGCAGTTATGGCAGCGATTGCCACCTTCTCCACCACGTCTGTCCACGCGCAGGCGCTGACGATGGAACGAACTTTTTTGACTAATTATGCGGCCAGCCAGATCGTGGCTTCGTGTATGGCGATCGCGGCGCGCGAGAGCGCGAACATTGCCATCGCGGTCGTCGATCCGTACGGAAACCTGCTTGCCTTTCAAGCCGCTGAAGACAGCACCGAAACCGGGAGCCTGACCGCGCAACTGAAAGCCAAGACTGCGGCGCGCTGGCGCCGGGCGACGGTGGAACTGTTCGACCGCGTCAACAACCAGGTCAACCGTGCTCCGGAATGGATCGGCGATTTTCCGCAACCGGGCGGCTTTCCCATCTATGTCGAGGGCCAGATCATCGGCGCGGTCGGAGCCGGCGGCGGTGTTGGCAGTGCCGATGATGCATGCGCCGTCGCAGCTGTTGCGGCCGTCTTCGGCGATACGGCGAGTCTCACCCGTCCGGAATAGAACTGTTGCTTCAAGGCACCAGATCCGGCGGGTCGGGACGAAGGACCGGCCCAGGGCACCGGCATCCGCTTTTCAATTCATCAAGCGAGTTCAGGACGATGTTGCGGTGTGGGATGAGAAGAACCGTTTAAATTCCGCAAAACGATATAGGCGGACAAGCACTAGGGTATTGCCTCCGCCTCCGCCACCGCTTCTTCGTAAAGACTGCCGTACCATCGCTCTACCGTAACACCGGTCGTCGGCGAGTGATTTTCAGCAGCGAATTCCGCGTCAAACTCCCTCGAGGGACGTGCTTCCAGGATCTCGTCGAGTGTCATGCCTTGGGCGACCATAGCGCGAACTCGGGCATGAACCGTGGTGATGACATCACGTAACGCGATCAGTTCTGTTCTGTTCGAGAGTTGTCCGTGGCCGGGCACAATTATTGTGTTCGGCGTCGTCATTTCGAGAGCCAGGTTGTAATTGTCAACGAAGTTTTCGGTCGTGCCACCGGCGCGGATGTTCATCGAAGGATAGTCTGTCGTATATTCATCGCCAAAGGCCCACACATCGGAACCGCGGAAGTACACGGCTGCATCTCCGTCTGTGTGCGCGGGTTTCAAGGGCACGAAAACCACTTCCTCGCCGTTAAAGTGGAACGTCAGAAGCTCTGACGATGTCACTACAGGCAGGCCGCCGGGAGGATCCGAACCGGGAGCGCGGCCCCCCATCATGGCCCTGCGCAAGTTGGGTTGGGCGAATATAATCGCGCCCATCATGGCCATGTTTTCGTTGTTCTGAACGTGATCCAGGTGGGAGTGCGTGTTCACAACGAAGCGTATCGGCTTATCGGAAATTTGTCGGATTGCGGCCATGATCTGATCGTAAAAAACGATGAAATTCGTATCCACGAGAAAAATCCCATCGTCGCCCGCGAAGACCACCACATTTCCGCCTGCACCGGCAACCACGTATACCTGTCCGGCGACATGGCGGACCAGCACTTCGATCTGCGAAACTGCTTCGGGATCGGTAATTCGACTGTTGAATCCACGTATATCGGGGATCGGACCCCCGGTCGGAATCGCTTGCCCGATAGCAGCGACGCCAAAGGAAAGAAGGCCGAGCACGGCAACGGTCGCAAGAGGCATCGTCGATCGCTTCATAGAAGTCAAACTCCGCATACTGAGTCGATTTTTCAGGGAAGTCTACTGTGCAGGACCATGCCCGTCAATCGCGACGCCCCATGTGTATCTCAGGTGGCCTTTCGTTTCTGGTCAGCCCGGTCCTGTTGACGCGTCACACGCATGAGGTAAGATTCAGGGTAGGAACACTCCGTAAAACTGCTTACCCTGGGGCTCACATGACCTTGAAATTACAAATGGCATCTATTCTGTGCCTTGTACTGATGGCGCCAACACCCTTACCTGCTCAGCTCGAGCGGGATGCTCCCGGAGACCGGGGCGTAGACGAACCATCTCCGTTCGATGAATCGGCGCCCACTCTGGTTCGAGGCCAGGTCATCGCGGACAACCCGAGTCGACTCGTTCATCCCATCCCGGTTCGCCTCGAGAGCTTTGGGCAGCCCCTGGACACAGTATTCACAGACGGCAACGGAAACTTCGTGTTCGACAATGTCCAACCGGGAAATGTTTTCTATGTCGTGATTGAAGAGGATGGCTTCAGACCTGTTCGGGAGCGAGCAGATTTTGGGCCGGTCTCAGCCGTCTCAGCCGGGTTGCCCATTGTAATTTTTCTCGAAAGCGTAGATACCACAGACGATTCGATCACCGATGCCGGGGCCGTTGACTTGAACCAACTCATTTCGGACATTCCCCGGGAGGCGGTCGAGGCATTCCAGAAGGCAGCGGAAGAGTCCCAAAATGGCAACTATGAAAGATCAGCCGAACGGCTGGAAGAGGCCACGGAAATTGCACCCGATTTTTATGAAGCGCAGAACGCGTTAGGGGTCGAGTATCAGAAACTGGGACGCCTGGATGAGGCGATCGTGCGTTTTGAAATCGCGATGGGGCTGAACCCGAATGCTGCGGAACCGGCCCTCAGCCTGGGCATTCTGCACCTTCAAGACAGCGATCTCCAGCTTGCCTCAAGCAAACCTGAAGAAGCTCAAGGAAGTCTTGAAAAAGCCTTCGGGTACCTGGAAGAGGCCGTCGAACGGGACGCCACATCCGCGACTGCCCAGTATTATTTCGGCACCGTCCTCTTCAAGACAGGAGCGATGGAGCAGGCCCGCGACCGGCTCGATCACGCGCTCGCACTCGATGAAACCTTGTATGCCGTGCGCCTGATGTTGTTCAACGTTTATCTAGCCCAACGCGATCCTGCGGCCGCTCTGAATCAACTCGAGACCTATCTTTCGGAATACCCGGACAGCCCGCAACGCGAAGCCGTCGAGGGGATCAAACTGGACCTTGAACAACAGTTGTCGCAACCCTAGAACGCTGTGGTGGGGAAGATGAGCGTGTCGTCCGGACACAGGCGCGCTCTAATCAGCGAGCGTGCCGCATTTCACCCTTTCCAGTGCAGTCCTTTCTCTTCTTCCAACCCGTTACGGGTTGCAATGTCAATCTGGGGCCACCACTTTTCTGGGGCGTCTGCCCTCCCCTGAGGTCAGTGCTCATGCGACGATGTCTTCGACTCAATGCGCCCCACTAACGCTTGGATCGCTTTCGTTTCGTCCTCAAACGTATCGAAGACTTTCGAGAGTTTTGTTAGTTCAAGAAGTTTTTTCACTTTCTTGGACGGGTTCAACAGACCAAGTTTGCTGTCGCCATTCCGTAGTGAATTATGGACACTGAAAATGGCTCCGAGCCCGGCACTGTTGATGTAAGAAACCTCGCTGAGATTGAGGAGCAATTTCACCGCGCCTTCCTCAAGAACAGGATTCACCGTCGCTCTGAACAGCCGTATTGAGTCCGCGTGAGATAATTCACCCGACACGTCAACAATAACCACGCCGCTGATTCTTCGCGTATTCACCGACAGCGCCATAAATGCCTCCTTTCATTATTGCCGCCCCCACTTCTCCCGTTCCACATTTACGACGGAGTGTGCCAATCGCGCAGCGACCGGGAGTGGCACCTGAATCCATCGTTAAATTGCGTTGCGACAAGAACCGGGAAATCTTGCTAAAGAATATTAAAGGCAGAAGTTAGAAGCTATCAAATTCTCAAATTCCGGCAAATCTTGTATCAGAAGTTGAGAGACACGCCTATTGAGCCAACCTTCGCCTCGATGAAGTCTCGATGAAGTATGATGATCCGTGCTGGTTTTTGGGTTTAAGATGCCCATTGCAAAGCGGAGTGGAGGATCAAATGAGAACCTTGATGACTTGGATCGCAGTTACGACCACCCTCGCCTCAGTGGCGTTTGCTCAGGCCTTGGAACCGGTACGGCTGGCGCCAGGCGATCTGGAATGGGATGGCACGCCTGGTGCCGTGATGCGGGCCGGCATCGCTGGAGATAACGAAACTCCCGGCCTGTACGTTTACCGCGTACGTTTCCCCGAAGGATTTAGAATCGAACCCCACTTCCATCCAGACGACCGCCTCGTCACGGTGATGAGTGGCACGCTCCACATGGGTTACGGAAACGAATTCGATGAGGATGCGATGCGGGCACTCCCGGCTGGAAGTGTTTGGACCGAACCCGGACGGCAGGCCCATTTCGTCTGGGCGCGGAATGGCGAGGTCATCATCCAGGTGGTCGGTGTCGGACCATCGGGGACCACTCAGCTTGAACGCTGAGCGCGGCCTCCGGTCACAGGGCAGGGATGGAAGCTCCTGTTAGCGTTGGGAAGAACCCCACCCCAAGGACGATCTTCGGCGCAGGTCCGCCGTCGCAGAACCCCATCAAAACTAGTTCGCCGCGTTGACAATACTAAGGAACTCCGCGTTGGTACCCACCCGGCCGTGAATCGGAACGTGGCGGTCGACATCCAGTCCCAACCGCTGCATGTTCCGGTAGAGCGTTCGCATTCTGCGGTTGAATGCGGGCGCTGCCGCACCCGGTGCGGGAGGGGAATAGAGGTCCGCATTGACCAGAAGCTTCTCTCCTGGCAGATAGGCAATCACCATGTTCTCGACGTGGTTCAGGTTTCGAAGCCCGTGGATCTCCATTGTCCGTTCGCCGTCGCTCAGGACGTAGGTTTCCGCCAGCGTCTCGAATCGATCGGTCGGGGTGGCAGTCGACGCCATCGGATGCAGCGACATCCGGTCCGGTTCGAGGGTCCGGGGCGCGGCCGAGAGCAAGATCCGTTCATAGAAATCCCGGTTTGCCAACTGCGTGACAATCTTGGCGCCATCGGAGAAGTACGTTCGGAGCCCCCCGATGTGATCAAAATGGTGGTGCGTGCTCACCACGTAATCGATCGTCTTGTCGGGAACGAGCCGGCGCACTTCCGCCATCACGGCCAGTGAACGTGCCTCATTCAACGGCGCCTCGATCAGAACGACGAAATCGCGAAACTCAACCGCCACGCTGTTGTGGGATCCGCCCCCAATAAGCCACACGCCTTCAGCCAGACGCTCGCTTTCCACCCGGACCTCGGGGACCGCCGCACGACGCACGGCGTCGGGTATCGCCGGCGCGGCGTCGCTGAGATTTGTGCGAACGCTGGCCACATTGACCTGAAGAAAGTTGGGATCGAGATACCAAAACTTCTGGGTGTAGTCATAGCCGCTGGCTCCGGCGTGCCCGTGGATGCTTGTCGGAAATTTGATGCCGTCGAATTCTTCGTAGTCTGTGTATCGGATCTCGTAAAGCATGTCGCCGAAAACGGAGTTTGCCACCCACGTCTGGACGTATTCAAGCATGTTCTGGTCGGTGAACATGCCGCTCAAACGGTACTTCCCCATCGCCATAAACGAGACCATGGTCACGGTCTGGACCGAGTCGTCGACCGCGAGGACCCGGCGCGTGAACGCCGTCAGGTCGTCACTGGCCATGGCTGCCTTGATGAAGCCGTGCGGCGTGAGAAGGATTTCCAGTCGCCGCAGCTCCACCGCGTTCGGAGTCGGTGCGGGATCGCCGCCCCGATCGTTCCAGGCGTAGTCGCCGTTGACGGCGGTGTTTCGGATCTGGTCTCCCTGGAGGGGCGTTCCGCCGCCGCCCTGCGGTGGGTAGTTACCCTGACGGCGGGTCACTTCTTCCAACATCGACTGTGCGTCGTAATCGATCGTCCGGCTGTAGCGTGTCGTCTCGAAGTGCGGCCATCCCTCGCCGACGTCATGCAGGGTTGCGCTGTAGCTCTGACCGAGAGCCGCCACCCATCCGGTCCCGGAATACTGTATGGATCTCAGGTTGGCGGCGCCCATCGCTTCGGACGCGGCCTCGACGACCGACCGGGCATCCTGGGCGATCGCGGGTCGAACCGTCATTGCAAGAAGCACAATAAACATGAGGTATCGTCGGGTCATTGGTTTCTCTCCGAATTTGGTCGTGTTGGTCTGGACTGGAAATGGACTGGGCACAGTCTAACAAATCACCTTTGGCAGTCAATCGTTCTTAAACCTGGCCAATGAAACAGGGGCGGCATTCTGCATTGTCAGCGGTAGGTTATAAATTGATTTATCATGATTCGTAAATACGCCTTCCTCCGGTCGCTGTCGCCTTCGCCGGGTGTTGGCAGCATTCCGTAGTTGAACGGCTTGATTGACGGCTATTGGAACATGCTGAATACCCGGCTGACACTCGTGGGCGGGAAAATCCGTTCGGACCAGCGTTAAGCGGACAGAGAAGAGAAAATGGGGACGCTAAACCCTCACACGGGGGTCGCGGCCGACATTCTCCACATCCTCAGCTCACCGCTTCCCTTCCTCGAGTTCTGCTGGGGGAAGCCCTGCGGATTGCAGTCCATCAGGGAATCGGCAGCAGAGGTCTCTGCCCTTCGGGCAAGTGCTGATCGAAGGCCGTCAACAGGACTGCATCGCCTGAATGCTGCGCCATCAGATCGATGAAGTCAACCAGGTCTCTCTCTCCAAAAATCTCGAGGGCCCGGGCATAGGTTTCAGGGCTTACGCTGTGCATTTGGAAAAGCTCACGACCGAATTCGATGAGAACGGCTTCTCTCTCACCCAGTGCTGTTACCGGCCCGCGATGGCGCACCTGGTCAATGATAGCCGGCTCCAAGCCGTCCCGGAGGGCTCGAAGCTCGTTCATCGTCCACTGATATTGAGCGTTGTGTTCGCGAGCGGTAACGAGAATCGCCAAGTCCACCAAGCCGCGCCCAACACTTGCCTCCAGAGAATCGAGACCCGCCCCATGAAGCCGGATGTGTCCCGGTCCCGTGCCCGCGGGGGCCATCGTGCGGCTGTAGAGAGTGGGCGCCGGGGCCGGGCCGTCTTCCAGACCTTGCTCCTGGACCTGTCGTAGCGGAAGACGGCTTCTTGAGTCCGGATGAATGTCATCGGGCAGAGCAAAAGGAAGGGGCAGAAATTGCTTCCATCCCGGAGGCATCTGTTGATTGACGGCGGTCAATCGCGTGCCCGTCGCTGTGTAGTTACCGATCAAGTCAACAATATCGACGAGACCGTTCGTGCCGAGGATATTCAAAGCACGCGCATAGGTTTCCGAGCTCAGTTGGAACGTTCCGAAGATCTCACGACCCAATTCAATGATGATCGATTCCTTCTCACCGAGTCCTGTCAGCGGCATGCGATAACGCACACGGTCGATCACTGTTGGATCCAATCCCACGGCAAGGGCTTCCATCTCGTGTAACGACCACTCGTATGGCTGGTCGTGCTCGCGGGCCGAAACCAGGATCGCCAGTTCCGTCAAGGCGCGGCCGAGTGGGGATTCCCAACGGACGATGACTCCGGACCCATGTTGCCGTATCGCGGCAACAGCGTCGGACGAGCCGGGTGTGTCGCGGACTGGAAGCCGGCTGCCCGAAGCCGGAAAGACGTCTCTGGGAAGAGGCAGTTGTGCACGTGCCGACAGTCCCAGAATGATCAGGACCCAAAGCACAGCGGACAGTCGATGGAGCATTGATTTCTCCCGTGATCGTGATTACAACGCAGCCTATCACGCCGCCGAGGGATCGCGAGATCCGAGAAGGTCAATCCGATGCCGCTCTCTGCTTGTCAAACTCAACAGGGGCGGTTCACCACCGACAGATCAATTGTAGCCAGTTGGCTTGGAGTCTCGAAACCGGCGTCGCAGCCGAGGGCCTTCATCGTCGGACTGTTGTCCAGGGCATCCAGAGCGATAGATTCGGCTCTCAGTTTCAGGTGGGCAAAGGTTGTACGCGTCGGACGGAGCGTTTCTCCCTGACTTCGTGTTGCCGGCAGACGTTTCAGGCTGACGGTTCCGCGCACGTTGCCGCCAATCGCCAGAATCTCTTCCTTGGCTTCGTCCACCTTTACCACAACGTCACAATGGGTTCGGGCGCCCTCTCCCATCTGTCGTCGCCGTTCGGCGATGTTTTGATAGCGCGGGCGGCGGGCAGTGCACAGCAAGTCGCCCGGCTCCACTCCGGTTTCACCCGCATCGTAGGCCACAAATGCCGTCTCGGAGGTGCCTGAATCGCGCGCACGTATGGCCTGATCGATGTAGGTGTGGTGTGCCACCGCGCGCCGGAACTGATTTGAGTCACCGACCCCGCCCGCACACATCACCCAGGATATGAATGCCGCCGACCACGGGCTGCGCCATCTCGAACCGATACCCCGTGACCCGTTCCAGGCGTCGTTTTGATTCTCGAGGATCCAGGATCCCTCGGGAGTGACGGCCCAGTACCCGCCGATCGAAGCCGCAACCCTGGCAGATTCTTCGGGATTACCACGACCGCGACGTCGGCGTCCACGCGGTGTGTCGATCGCTTCATCAACGACACTGAAGCTGAAGAAGCCCCATTCCTGCACCGCTGCATCGACGATGCGGCGGCGTGCCCCGTTGATCGGTAGCGTGTAGCACGATGTCGGCTGTATTCTCATTTCACCCGGTGCGCCGCTTACCCGCTCCGACGGAGGCAAGATGTCGAGTACTGCGGCAGGCAAACGGTCGAAAGGCCTCTGTGCGGCGTGACCGTTAGTAGAATAAGAAACCAGAGCAATGACAGCCGCAAGTGGCAGCATGAGAGCCTTCATGAACTTTCCTTTCCTGACGTTTCCTGTGGACATACTGCTGTGCAGCCAATCGAGCCGCTCCAAACTCGCTAAACATTACTAAAGGTAGAAGTTCGAAGCAAACAAACTCTCAACTCCTTTGAACAGTTACTCGTAATTTAAAGAAGAAGCCCACTGTGGAGGGCCTGCACTTCCGCGATTCTGATGTGTCATGGTCGGGCGTCTACCTGCATCTACCGGCATCTACCTAATGGTATCGTTGCGCAATCGCGAAGACAGCGCAGAGTCTGACCGTCGGATCGTCAGGCACATGGGACTCCATCTGCGCAGTGCCCTGGGGCTCAGTCCGAACAGGAACAACAGGCGGTCTCCACTCCACCTCTTTGGCCAGCACACAGCGACAGCGGACCCGGTGAAACCGGGGCCGGGACACCACACCAGAGCTCGCCTGTGACGTGCTATGATGCGCAGACTTCAAGCTTTGGTCCAGGAAACGACTCTATGCATCAGGTCGGCGTGGAGGGATCAGACCGGTCGCGGCCCCAGGCAGGCTCTAAAAAGGAGACAGAACGATGCGAACATTTAAACTTACGGTTGCTGGAGTATTGATTACCTGTACGGTACTTGTGACGGCGCAGTGCGGCAGCATGCCTGTGGAAACGTCTGCGCCAGCGACGCCTCCAGCTGCGGCGGTCCCAGCTATCATCGAAGACCTTGTTGCCGCCAACCGCATCATCGCAGATCAGGGAGTCGTCGACGGATATGGACACGTCAGCGTTCGGAACCCCGACAACCCAGACCAGTTTTTCCTGTCACGATCCATGGCTCCCGAGAGCGTGGTGGCGAGTGACATCCTCACGCTGGATCTCGACGGCAACGTTCTCAATTCCGACCAAAACACGTACCAGGAGCGGTACATCCACAGCGAGATCTACAGACTGCGTCCGGACGTAAATTCCGTTGTCCATTCGCATGCACCCTCGGTGGTTCCATTCGGTACGACCACCGTTCCGCTTCGAGCAATGTTTCACATGTCCGCGTTCATTGGCCAGGGCCTGCCCATCTTTGAGATCCGAAACGCCGCGGGGATGACCAACATGCTGGTCTCAAACCAGGACATCGGGGCCGCTCTGGCCGAAACGCTCGGCGACCGGCCTGCGGTACTCATGCGCGGTCATGGCGCGGCCATCGCAGGGCCTTCCCTGCCGATCGCCGTTGGACAGAGCATCTATCTCGCGATCAATGCGACGATGCAGGCGCAGGCGATGAGTCTCGGCGGCCCGGTCACCTACCTCACTCCCGAGGAGGTCGAATTGACCGGCATTCCCGATAACTACCAGCGGGCCTGGACGCTGTGGAGACAGGCCGCCCTGGGCGAAAACTAGCTGCTTCGGAGCGGGTCGCCGGCTGATTCTTCTCCCCCGGAACCCGGATCGAAGGCCAGGGATCCCTGTCGTGACAGCTTTGGCGTGCGTGGTGGAAAGAGACCGGGGGAAACCGACGCCATACCCGCCGGCGATGACAGGGTCAGTTCCCTTCTTTAAGCAGCAGCCGGGCTTCTTCCAGCAAGTCAGCGGGCACCAGGAAAGTCACAGGCCGGCCACGTGGGCCGAAAAACGTCCCGCGAAACGCCCCCCGAAATGCGTCGTACTGGTCCTCGCCACGAGCGATATAGGGGATGGCCGCTGCGTCAAGGAGTGACTTGATCACAGCCACCTGGGCCGGGCTTACCGTCTCAAATACGACCCTGAGGTCCGCCTCGTCCCCCATCTGCTCTCCGATTTAAGGTCAACGTGCACGTATAGTATCGTGACGACAAGCGATCGGGGACCCGGACCGTCCTGCCTGGGTATGTTCCGTTTATTGGTCGGGCTGGTCCTGCCCCCGCCTGCGGTACCTCGGGTGGTACTGCTCATGACACGTGCGACACGAACTCTCGAGTTCCGCGTTCAAAGCGATGATGGCGTCCAGATCATGGGCTTCTGCAGCCTCAAACGCTGCCGTTCCTACATCCACCAACACTTTCGCGTTCTTCACCCAGTCGTCCTGATCGATGGAACGGCCTCCCATCATGAGCAGGTTTCCGGATTCCGCCAGAATCAGTGCGCTTCCCCGAAGCAGGTTCCACTCGTAGTCGTTGGTAGGGGGCGCTCTCATTACATAGAAAATCTCGTCCGACTTCGGATAGATGATATCCACCATGAGTTCGCTTATGGAGGCCACGGGTTCAAAGGACGGTTCCTGTGCGGCGGTCTGTCCTACCGAAAGCAGGCAGAGGGTCAGAGTCAGCAAACCGATCATTCGCATAGCAGCTCCTTCGGGAATCTTTGGCAGCAATTCTAGCACTGCCGGCGACCAAGTCTGATCGAGACTTTTGAGGCCGTCCCGTCTTGTGAAGTCGAAACCGGTGTGAGATTCCAGTTCCAACTTCCAACGCTGGGCCAACAAAATCGAAATTACAGTTGTCAACGTCCGACAAGATGATTTCGCAGGACTTGAACTTGAAATTATGGCGCCGGCACCCGTTCCTTAAGTTTTTCAAACGAGGTGTGAACAACGACGATCTGTTGCTGTTCAGATGAGTTCGGCGACCAAGAATCAACTTCGACGTGAGAAAGGCTCTGACGGGCTACACTCAGTCGTTGCCGGCCGTCAACAGGTTATACGCCGCCTCGACGTTGCGGTCGCGTTGCGGGACGTAGTTGGGAAGATCGCCGTAGTCGCCGAGCGCGTCGCTCGCCAACAGGTCTTCCAGCGACGTTTCCGACTCCACCGCGCCGGTGATGGCGGCCTGGAGATCCTCGAAGAACTCCCGGTATGCGGTGAAGTCCGCTTTCGTGCCGACACTGCTGTGGCCGGGTGAAACAATATCGAAGTCCAGTGCTTCGACTCGCTGGAGTGAGTCGATCCACTGTGACAGCGTCCCGGTGCCGGGGAACCCCAGAGCGAGCCGCTTGACGTTGATGAAATCCACCCCGTAGATCACTCGCTCCTCGGGAAACAGGAGCACCGTCGCGTCGATGGAATGGTTCGGTCCGGGATGGATGAGCTCCACGGTCTTGCCGCCCAGCGTGATCGTCAGGCGCTCGGAGTAGAGCATCTCCGGCCCCAGCACGTCCGCCAGTATCTCCCCCGCATCGAGATAGCCGTCGGCATTGGTGTCGAACGCATCGAAGTAGGGCGCCAGGTCGCCGCTGGCTTCGTTTCTATCGAGCCGCTGATCGCCGTCGGCATCGACCAGCGTCACTTGGACGGGAAAGCCGGCTATCGCATCCTCGAGCGCGATGGGCAGGTTCGCGTGCCCCACAAAGGTCGCCGTTTCGTCGAATACCCGGCCGCCGGAGGCATGATCCCAGTGATAATGGCTGTAGAGCACGTAGCGCACGGGCACCCCGAACCGCTGTGCCAGTTCACCCTCCAGCCAGGTTGCGAAGTCGGCGTTGAGCGGGTCGGCAAGGATGATCCCCTCGGCGGTGACGAGGAACACCGTGAAATGGGTGCCGTCCTGTGCACGGTAGAGATCCCCGGCGATCGGCACGATCTCCCGGGCAGGCTCCTCGCTCTGGGCTTGACCCGCCGGCGGCGGCGCGTCACCGGTGGAGAGGTCGGCCGGCTGATCGCTCCCTTGCTGCGAGCACGCGGCAAGGAATAGCAGCAGACCCACGAGTAGCATCGGTGCGGCATATCTCATCATCATTAACTATCCCCGGCAACGTGCCGATCTGATCGGTGATCTGGCATGGACCTAGACGTGTATCCGCCTCGATGGACGCGCAACTCCTCTAAACGAGCTCGCACGTAAAACTCACAGAACTATATAGAGCGCGCGGGATGGGGGTCAAAGGAAAAGTGTTGCTCACCACTCCACCAACGTCTTCTCCTCAACCTCCCGAAAGCACTTCGGGCGCTTCGCGGGCTCCGGGGGCAGGCCACGTCGAATTAATAGCAGGGTTCAGGTATTACAGTTCTCAACGTCCGAGAAGATGATTTGTCGGGACTTGAACCGTCATCTGCCTCCCTTAACTTCCCCGAAGCCGACTTCTCGGTCGTAGGCGGGCTGCATCATCACTACGAGCGGCGTGATGTGTAATCGATGTGCTCTTTCTGTCGGGCAGGGTCCGGAGCGCCATGTCCGGGCCGGGCTAGCTGCCGGGGATCGGGGATCGATCCGGGTGCACTTGCCAGGTCATTCGCAATGCTGCGCCTTTCATCGAACTGTCCGTCGTTGTAAACAGCCGTAAAGAGTGGCTGGATGCGTTTTGGCGAATGACGCCTGCCCGGTAAAGCTCAACTCCCGATACCTCTTGGATAACGTGATGGGAGCTCCGCATGGGAGCTCCGCATTGCGTGCGCCGGGGAACGGGGAGTACACTCAGCGCAGTTATTTCCATGCCTCGGGCCCGGTGCCACGAAAAGGGAGGTCTTCATGCGACGTTCAGTGACGGTAAACACAACGATTGGATTGATTGCGGTATTCGGTATGTTCGGGATGCTTTCCGGCGCCTTGGCCCAGGAGACCCCGGCGCAGATGGTGGCCCCGCTGTTCCTGAAAGTGGATTGGGTGCGGCCGGCTAGCCAGGAAGACACCTCCCTCCGCTACACGCCGGTTCAGGAAAACATCGCCGATCCGAACGTGGAGATCCACTATTACGGGCCGGGAGCCAAGCAGATCCTGACCACGGGCAATCCGGAGAGCGACGTTCGGCCCTACGGCGTGTGGACGGGGACGGCCGAAGGTCCCTTTGCCATCACCTTCGGGATGAAGAACGGCAACTATGTCGATCTCACCGGCCTGGCCAACGTCCGGTGGTTCACGAAGACTTCGGGTTTCCATGTCGTGCGTCCCGTCGTAAAGCTGGCCGACGGCACCCTGCTGGTCGGCGACCGGACTTTCTCTTCGGTGCCTAAGCTCACCCTAAGCGAGTTCTCCCTGACCGATATTCGCTGGATCAAGCTGGAGCCGGAGCGCATGGTCACGGTCAACAGCGGCCGGTCCCCGACGAACGAAGTCTGGGCCCCCAATCCGGACCTCACCCGCGTCGCGGAAGTCGGCTTCGCCGACCTGTATCCCGGCAGCGGCCACGGAACCGGCGGGTATATCCACCTCGCCGGGATCGAGGTCTACGGCAAGACCGTGCCGCGAGGGGCGAGGAGCAGCCGTTAGGCTTTTTCTCGAAGCGGTCTTGGGCGATCCAAGAACGGTCGCGCCCACCGAGTGCCCTTGGCTTCACGTTCAAACCGTGCGAGGCGATCTGCATCCTTCGCAAACTCTTCGGGCAGAGTCTTGATAGCAATTTCACGCCCGAGTTTCGTGCCACGCGCACGCCACACTTCCCCCATTCCGCCCTTACCCCGGAGGCTCAGGACTTCGTAGTGACCAAGTTTGGTGCCTGATTCCATGATCTAGTGTGCAGTTGAAATGACCGAGAAAAACTCGGTAAAGGATACTAAAGCAGGAAGTTAGGCGCTATCAAATCCTCAACGTCCGACAAGATGATTTCGCAGGACTTGAGAATGGATTTCGAAGGTTCTACGGGACTGGCTCCTGTTGCTTCAGTTCTTCAAACCAGTTCCCGACGACGTTGATTTGGAGTGGCAGCGGTTCTCTGGGTCCTCCGGTTTCGGTGCGAGATGATTTTCCTTTAGACTTTTACTCTGGTGGCTCGACCACAGGACGAATAATGTTCCCGTTCTCATCTTGATATACCGCTTGTTCCAGGCCGGACCCGCCGATGGTGGGCTGAAGGTGCTCGACGTCCCTTTCGTAGTCCATGCAGGCATGAGACATAATCCGGTCCGGAGCCGTCACGCGCTGAAGCGTCTGCATTGTCGTAAACGGCTTCACGAAAAACACGGGATCGGTATGCGTCACCGTGTACTCGATCGTGTTTGGGTCGGCCAGGTGAAATCGTTCGGTGAGATGCAGCTGGTCACTGTGTTCGTGACCGGAAATGTCCAGCCACGTTCGGTCATTGATGCTCACTGTGTCCACAACCAGCGTGTCTCCCTCCCACTTGCCGAGCGCGTGCCCCGTCCATTCCGGATAGTCATGAATGTATTCGGGATGATCCCGCCCATCCGTATAGATCAGGCGGAAGGTGTACTGAGATTCGCTGAGGATTACGAGCACGTCAGGGCGCTGAACAAACATGGTGGGATGGCTACGGATGACCATCCTGGACGGACCCGGGGGGAGGCAGAATGTATTGGGATCCTGAGCGTGGTCGACGGTCTGATATCTTTCGTATCCATATGCGGTGAGAATCATTTCATCACCCGGCACAGTGACCTGGGAGAGGTCCCTGGCAGTCCGTCCAGTCCAAACACCGCTGAGGTCCACGGGTCCGATATCCACGGGTCCAGATGGAGAGTCTTCTCCCAAATACCACCAGGCACCCTCCAACCCAGATCCGGGCGCACTCAATTGCGCCTGGGCAGGGATCACCACGAGGATTAAAGCGCAGAACTGTGCCCACGCGGCAAAAGTTAAAACCGAAAAACGCTTGCTCATGCTGAGCCTCCATATCGAATCACGATTCTGCTTCGAGGGATCCAGACCGGGATTCGACTCGCCTAACATCTGATTTTAATTCGTGCTGTCCAATGCAAACGCTGCCGCACGTCGCCATCGCCCAAAGTCTCTGACGGTGACGCTGTCGGGAGCGACCTTGGCTCCTGAATAGTTGTCTCTAGTTGTTGCCTCTAGGCCCGGTAGGTCCTCTATCGTTGGCCGAACCTCCGTACACCCGACGACCATCGGGCATCGTCACGTTCCGCCCGTTGATGAGGTTCGACCCGTCTCTGGCTCGGAAGCCCTCCACTCTGACGCTATCTCCAATCTTCAGATCGTCTTTGCGCCAGCCTCTCCTGAACAGATTGTTCGGCGTGCCACCCTCGATGGCCCAATTCTCCACCGCGCCGCTTTCGTCTTCTACATCCACGAACAAGTAGATGTGCGGATTCCTCCACTGCACTTCCGTGATTTGGCCTTCTACCGTAATGGGCGCATTCGAATCGTATTGGGCCGCGAACGAATGGTGTGCCTCGAGGGAGAGTCCTCCCAGGAACAGGGCCACACCCACGGCGAATGCACCCGACCACGCTGGTTTCGTTAGCTTCATCGAGCCCTCCAGACTGAAATCCGTTTTGGGGTTGCTGCGCTTCCTCGACTGAGATGCCCGCTAGATCTAACTACAGGTGGGATGTGTAAGCAAGAAAAGTCTCAAGAGAAAAGTCTCAAGAGCATTAGGAGAAAATAAGAGCCCTCCCCCCGATAATGATTGGGGAAACAGCGCCGACTCCAACGTCAGATCCAGCGGTAGCCGTCCTTTCTCTAACCCAGCCGTCAGAGTGTCCCTTTCGACACATTCCATGACGACGTAGTGTGTGGGGTCCTGTTCGCCAACATCGTGAAGGGTGCAGATATCAGGATGGTTCAGGCTGCTTAGAGCGGTGGTTCACGGCAACGGAGTTGGTAGAGGTGTGGGGCCGCTGGCCGTCCGGCGAGACATCACTGTGGAAATCCAGGCGAGGTCGTGACATCGTGGGGTCTGAAGAACCGCATCGCAAGTTCTCGTTTCGCTGTGCCAGCTTAAACGCGGCTGACGTTTCGGAACGTGTAGTTCGTGCGGCAACCCTATGAGCGCTGCGGGGAGCGCGATACCCCGTGGATCAAAAACAGAACGTGCGTTTAATGGAAAAGGTGAGCATTGCGATGTCTATTTCACGATTAGCGAGACCTTGGTTTGGGGCAACAATAGTCATTGGGATTGCACTGCTGGGAGGCCGCGTCTACACGCAGGATGTTCAGCCCGTAAACAGTGGCGCGAATCCGTATCGCACCATTCGAAATTGGGGCATGTTACCGGAGGAAAGACCGTGGGGGGCCGCGAACGGCGTCGACATCGACCCCGACGGTCAGTCCGTCTGGGTGGCCGACCGATGCGGAACACGCGAGGGCTGTGTCGGGTCCCAAGTGGACCCGATTCAGAAGTTCGACGAGTCAGGAAACCTGCTCGCGAGCTTCGGCGGAGGCATGTTCGTGTGGCCGCATGGTCTCCACGTCGACCAGGATGGAAATGTGTGGGTGGCTGACTCGCGACGCCCGACCGCAGAAGAGCTCCAGACGTTTCCCGGAGAAAAAGACAAGGGCAGCGTGGTGGTCAAGTTCAGCCCGGAGGGCGAGGTCCTCATGACGCTGGGGCAGTTCGGCGTGGCCGGCAGTCCGCCCGATGCCTTGACCGACCCGATCGACGTTGTGACCGCTCCAAACGGCGACATTTACGTGACCGAGAGCCATACCAGGGGCCAGGACCCGGACGTCGTCGGACGCATCTCGGTGTTCGACAGCACCGGGCAGTTCATCAAAACCATCGGGAAATTGGGGACCGGGCCGGGCGAGTTCCGAAGACCCCACGGCATCGTGTTCGACTCGCTTGGCCGCCTGATCGTTGCCGACCGGCAGAACCACCGCATCCAGATCCTGGACACGGACGGAAATTATATTGGTGAATACCGAGAGTTCGGCCGCGTGAGTGGGCTGACCATCGATCAGGACGACACGATTTATACGAGCGACTCCGAATCAAACGCGAGCAATCACCCAGGCTGGCGCAGGGGGATCCGGATCGGGAGCCTCAAAGACGGCAAAGTGACGATGTTCATTCCTGGCCACGAAACGGATTCCCCCGAAGGCGCTGCCGGGGAAGGAATCGCGCTCGACGCCGCCGGCAATCTGTACACTGCAGAAGCAACAGTGACGGGAGTGACAAAGTACGTCAGGGATTAGAGGCCATTCGTGAGGCACTGGGCCAACGATGTGTCGGATTAGAACTGAGGTCGTTGGGGAAGGTCTAGCAAGAAGGGTAGATAGCAAGGCAACGAAATTCTCGAGATCCGAGAAGATGATTCATCGGGACTTGACCTTGAAAATCAGGACACCGGGACCCGTTCCTTCAGTTCTTCAAACCAGTTCAGGACGGTGTTCCCCGCCGTTCACTGTCACGAAACCACCGGTGATCTTGCCCGTCTCAGCCTTGGCAGCGCCGGCATCAACAGGGGATAGAGGCGCGTCGACGTCACCAGGCCTCCCATGATTACGACTGCCATGGGTTTTCGGTTTCATAGCCCCGAGCAGTGCCCGCCATTGCGATAGGCGAAGGCGCCAGAGCGGTCATCAATGCGGTCATCAGAATGGAGGCCAAACGTTCCTGGGCTCCTCAAACGGGCAACTCCGTCCCGGGCATCTAAGTCGAGTTTCGCCTGGAAGGGCGCTTGGCAGCGGTTTGTGACTGATTCTGGAGATGGGCGTAGTTCATTGATCCGTTTAGCCGCCACAGGCTTTCTCTCAGATTGAGAGTTACGACCGTCTGCCCGAAGAGCCCTGGCGCGGGACGGCTGTGGGGGGCGACAAGTTCGACGATCGATTAAATTGACTTGAGGGTGAGCCGGGATATAATTTCGCCCGCGGGCACGACCGAGCCACGGTCGAGCAACGTTCAGCGCGACAGCGTCTCCAAACAAACACCTAGACACGCCATGCTTCAACTGGCAGACCAGTCACGAGGGTCAAACTAATGAGCAAACCGAGCAAACCGCCCGTTAACCGCCGCAATTTTCTGAAGGGTGCTGCGGCTGGTGCAGCAGCGATCGTCGCCGAACCCGCCCTGGCAGCGACGCCAGAAGGCGCACTTCCAGCGCCGCTGCCATCGAGTGCTGTTCAGGTGGGGGACGACGGAACGCGCTACGCGTCTGACTACATGGTCGATCTCTTCAAGTCTTTGGGGCTCGAGTACGTCTTAGCGATGCCGGCCGGGAACTTTGCTGGGCTCATTGAATCGGTGGCCCACTATGCGGGCAACAGCAACCCCGAGTGGATCACCTGCATGCATGAAGAATCCTCGGTGGCCATGGCGAACGGGTACGCGAAGATTGAAGGCAAGCCCGTGCTGGTGTGCGCACACGCAACGGTGGGGTTGCAACATGCCACGATGGGCATCTATGACGCCTGGTGCGACCGGGTGCCAATCTACATGGTGCTGGGAAATACTCAGGATGCGACCCAGCGTGGCGGGTATGTCACCTGGGTCCACAGCGCCCAAGACCCGTGTGGCCTGGTTCGCGATATTACAAAGTGGGACGACAATCCCATCTCGACGGCACATTTTGCCGAGTCGGCTGTGCGCGCTTACAAGATAGCCACGACTCCACCGATGGGGCCGGTAGCACTCGTGCTGGACGAGCACCGCCATCTTGAGCGAGTCCCCGCGAATATGCGAATTCCCACTTTGAGCGTGCCTACGGCGCCTCAGGGTGACGCGTCAGCCGTAGCCGAGGCGGCGAGACTTCTGGTGGCGGCTCGGAATCCTGTGATCACCGTCGGCCGAACCGCACGCACGCCCGCGGGCGTGCCACTGCTGGTCGAACTGGCCGAGACCTTGCAGGCTGGAGTCGTCGATCGATGGCACCGGCGGATGAACTTCCCGTCGCGTCACCCACTCAATGGCGGCGATTTGAACGATGCCGATGTGATTCTGGCCCTGGAGGCAGGCGATATCGCCGGCATGGCTCGCCAGGCCAAACAACGTGACGCCACGGTGATCAATGTCAGCGACACTGAACTCTATCTCAAGAGCAACTACCAGGATTTCTTCGAATACGCCGAAGTGGATCTATCCATAAGCGGAGACGCGGAGGCGACCCTGCCAACGCTGATCGAATCGGTGAAGCGCTTGATCACGCCCAATCGCCGAGTCGCCTTCGAGGCACGCGGCCGGACGGTGGCAGCGGCGAACCGGCAGGCCCTGGACAGAGAGCGCATAGCGGCCACCCACGGCTGGGACGCCAGCCCGATCAGCACGGCGCGGCTTTCCATGGAATTATGGGAGCAGATCAAGAACGAAGACTGGTCGTATGTGTCGGGCTGGGTCACATGGCCCCTGCGGCTCTGGGATTTCGACAAGCATTACCAATTCATCGGCCGCGCAGGCGGAGAAGGCATCGGCTACCATCTGCCGGCGACCATCGGAGCTGCTCTCGCCAACAAAAAGTATGGCCGGCTGACGGTCTCGATCAACGGCGATGGGGACTTCATGGTGGCGAACGGTGCATTGTGGACGGCCGCACATCATCAGATTCCGATCCTGATCATCATGCAGAACAACCGTGCGTACCATCAGGACTACATGGACATGGACCGCATTGCTCATGTGCGGGACCGGGGAAGCTCCTCGACAATGGGTATCGGAACCGAAATCACAAACCCCGATATCGACTACGCCCAACTCGCGCAAAGTTTAGGCGTCGCAGCCGAAGGTCCGATTTCAGACCCCAGGGATCTGGCGGCGGCCATTCGGCGTGGCATTGAGGTCGTCAAGGGGGGGCAGCCCTATCTCATTGATGCCATCACACAACCGCGGTAAGGAGGCTGGATTGACCAAGATATCACCAAACTCGAAGGTGCTACCCGGATGGGCGGTCTGGCTCATTTCTCTGACTGCCTTAGTGGTGCTCTTCGTGCCGGTCTCTGGCGCCGAAACTCAAGGCAATGCGCCCGCCGGAAATCCGCAAAACGGTAAGACTGTCTTCATGAACACCGGCTGCTACCGATGCCATGGAACTGTGGGGCAGGGCGGCCCGGGTGGACGGCTGGCCCCGAACACTATTCCGTTTGGGATCTTTGCTTCCTTTGTGCGCAACGGAAAAAGAAGCAATCCCAATGCCAACGTGAATTGGTCGGGAATGCCGCCTTATTCGGAGAAATTCATATCGAATTCCGAACTCGCAGATATTCACGCTTATCTTGCCAGTATTCCGCCATCGGCTCCGGTCGGGAGTATACCGTTGTTGAACGATTAGAGTATGTCCCCGCGATTCGGTCCGTTGCCGGTCCAACTTCCGATCAAAAATGGCCAAACGAACGGCTCTTTCTCTATTTTTGAAATTCTCAACGTCAAGAAGATGGCCACTTTCGACCGATCCAGGCACGGACCACAAGTCCCCCTGATATCAGTCAGACTTATATTCGCCACCCACACCCGCCCGTGCTATCTTCGTCCGCCGACACGATTGACAAACACTTCTGCGAAAACTAGACTTTGCTCCAAGCAAGGCGCAGCATGCCCCCGTCCTCTCACAGGTGGGGCTATCTTATAAAATCTCTGTTCCGCTGTTGCTCAGGAGGATTTCACATGTTCCGGACTCTACAAATTGTTTTATTTTGCTTCTGTTTCGCGGCCGTGGCCGTGGCGCACCACTCCACGACTGCCGTATACGACGCGGACGAGCCGGCCATAATGCTGGAGGGAACCGTGACGCAGGTGGAATGGCGGAACCCGCACATATGGTTCTACATCGATGTCGTTGGTGACGAGGGTAACGTCACGAACTGGGGCGTGGAATTCCAGACCCCTCCCGCGAGAATGTTCAGGAGAGGCTGGACGCAGGAATCGTTGCAGGTTGGCGACGTGGTCAAGGTGGAAGGTTCTCCCCCGAGAAACCGCGAGCTCATCCGCGTCTTGAGCCGGACGACGATCCTGCCCGACGGCAGAGAACTGGGCGGCAGATGAAGAACGAATCCAGCGCGATAGTCCCGGTCAAGCCGGGAGAACGTTAAAGAAGTTTGATGGGGTCACTGCACCCGCACGATTCCACAAGAGGTATTGACATGAGGAGTGGCATTCAGTTTTCATTTTGTTTCGTGATTCTAGTCAGCGCCGTCATGCTTTCCCCCGTCCCCACCGCCGCCCAATCGGATTGGGATCCGCGGGATTTCGGGGGCATTTGGCGCGCCGGCACAAGAGACATCACGGTGGCGTTGCAGCCCGGCGAGGAGATCGCATTCACACGCTATGGCGCCGAGCAGCACCGGGCCTTCGATCTCAAGGACTATTCCACCAAGGGATGCCTGCACAAGGGGCTCACCCGGCAGTTGCTCTCGAACGCTCTTTCGATGTTCGCTTACGATGACGATCTCGAAATTATGATGTTCCTGCACGAGGACCACTACCGCTGGCGGGCAATCTACATGGACGGCCGGGAGCATCCGCGGGAGGCGCCCGATTTTCCGGAGCCGGCCGGACATTCGATCGGCCACTGGGAGGGCGACACCCTGGTTGTGGACTCGGTCGGTTTCCGCGACAGCACCTATCTGGACACCGACGGGCTGGGGCACAGCACCGAGCTGCATCTCATCGAAAGGTACACCCGGACGGGACCGGACACGATCGATTGGGTGGTGAGGGTCGAGGATCCGACGTTTTTCCTCCATCCGTTTACCTTTCAAACGGAGTTCACCCGGCAGCCTCCCAATATCCGGCTGATGTATTATGATTGCGACTACGAACAGGACATCGAACATTTGGAGTCGTGGATCCGAGGCGAGGAAGGTGAAATTCACACCAATCCTGATGTTTTCGTGTTCCCTGAGTGAGGTGAGACAGAAGGAAGTTCCCAGTCGAAACCTTGGTGTGTTTGTTGGGAGAATCCCGGTTTCGTTTCCGCGATGCCGGGATTTGATCAGCTGAGTCGGGACCGGTTTTGAGCCCGCCGAATCAGAAGACCTCTACGCAGGCATTGTCGAATTAAATCCGCGGGAATCACATTGCCAGGACGCAGAAGCGCCGCCCCCCCCCCCCCCCCCCCACGTTAGGCATCGCTTTCCATCCGAGATCATCAGCCATGCAGTCTGGCTGTATTAGCGGTTCAACCTGAGCCTCAACAACGTGGAGGACATGCTCGCCGGACGTGGCGTGCGAGAGCAGGCCTCTCGACCTGTTCCATCACCAGGGCGTTGACTCCGGTCGCTGTTTTCACAGCCAAGGTCTGCTCCTGCACCCGGGGTCACTGCAATACAGAAAGGTGCCTTGGCTGGGGCTTTCTTCTGCTCAGTGCGTCGATGTAGCTTCGCCAGAGTGCCATGGCTCACGCACCACCTTCAGGGTCTTCACCGCCACCGTCGCCGCCGGGTGAGAAAAAATGATTCGAGCCCCCTCGAGTGCCGGCAATCGCTGTCGCACAAGTGTTCAAGGCAGTTTGACAGAGAGTAATGGAGTGGTATTCTTCAGACGATATTTAGATTCCCAGATGCTGGAGAGGCACAAGATGCGAATCAAGCTAACGAGTCTAGTTGTTGTTGCCGGTATCCTCCTTTACGCAGTGCCTGTGTTTGCGCACCACTCCTTTGCTGCGGAATTTGACGCCGGCAAGCCCATCACCCTCAGGGGAAGCATCACCAGGCTCGAGATGCCCATCACCCTCAGGGGAAGCATCACCAGGCTCATGACAAACCCACATGGGTGGCTTTACATAAACGTCACGGAAGAGGACGGCAGTGTACAGAATTGGGCCGTCGAAACGGGTGCCCCAAGGGCTCTTATGAGAGCAGGTGGGAACCGGGAAAGCTTGGCGCCAGGAACGGAGATCATAGTCGAGGGATGGCTTGCTCGTAACGGTACGCCAACGGTGAACGGCAGAAACATCATGTTCGCCGACGGGCGATCGATTACGACCGGCTCCTCGAATCCAGAGATCCAGTAACGGAAGGGCTGGGTCAGGCCGTCACTCCTGGGAACTGACTCTATCGCGGCTCCTCGCGAACATCAGTATTGCCTGGTGATCTTGAACGTCCCGCTCTCGTTGCCCCGGGTGTAGGTGCCGATCAACGAACGGGCAAGCCAGGTCAGATTCTCGAACTTTCCGTCCAGGACGACTCTAGCGGCTCCAGTCCCGCTTTCAATGTGGACGGTCCAGTCATCCGGGTTGAGTTCCGCCTGTGTGATGGGAACACTTTGCGGTCCCGGATTGATGGTACCCGTGATGGCCTCACCGTCCCAATCCATCACAATCATCAGGCCGCTCTGGGTGTTCTCATCTGGACCCCATTCACCGACGAAGCTCCCCTTCACCGGGTGTCCGTGACCGGAATAGGCTCCGACATTGCCGGTTCCTGTTGCTCCGTTGGTTTCCCTGACGTAGCTTTCCTGCCAGCGGTTGTTCTCCTGGCACTTATAATCCCTGATCTCGGAATCCGGACTCCAGGAAAGATCCACAGCAACGGTCCAGGGCCGCGTGTAGGCTCCGGGATCATCGATAGTGGCTTCGATGTGAAGATTGTTCAAGCTGGTACGCGTGTATCTTTCGATCAAGTGCATCTGGCCCGTATGCGGATCGCCGGCGCGGTCAATCCACGTTCCTTCATTGAAGCCGACGGTATCCACAACCAGCGTATCGCCCTCCCAACGGCCAATCGCGTGTCCCATGAACGTCGGGAAGTTTTCAAGATCCTCTCTTGGCGGATGCGGGCGCCCATCCAGGAAAATCTCACGCGAGATGTTTCCGGGGAATTCCCGAAGTTGAATGATGCGTTCCTGTTCGGGGAGCTGAATGAATTCGATCGGGTGCGGCCCACCTCTTGCGTACGGTAGCGGCGGCGGGATGCAGAACCCCTCAGGATCTTCTTTCCCAAATGTTATTTGATCGCGGTACTGCTGGAGGGCTCTGGCCCAGGGCTTGAAAGGAATTCCCTCGGATTGCGGCGGATCTATCAAGATATCCAAATAATTCGGGACCGATCTGATAAGCCAAACGCCTTTTCCGGTTTCGGTTCTTCCCAGGTTCGGCCTGCCATCCGGCAGTCGGGGAACCGGCTCTCCCGGGTCAGGGCCCCCAGGGTCCGGAAGTCCGGCTGTTCCCTGCGCGGCGAGGGTGGATGCCAGCAGGCAACACGAGAGTATGAAGATTGCCGTTATCGTCACCGATCTTGTAATCCAATGATCGTTCACGCTGCCCTCCTTCATCCAACCGTGTCAATGTATTCGAATATCGGTGTTGAGGGGCGCGTGATGCGCCCCTCAAAAGTTGCCTGATTTGCGATTGTCTCGTCGTCCAGGGCCGCTCAGATCTAGTCGACAGGCTCCAACCGGACGACAGACGTCGGTGCACCGTCGCGATCTTCGATGGCCACGTAGATGTATCCGTCAGGTCCCTGACGGAGGTCCCGGACACGGCCGATTCCGTGCAAGAGCGTCTCCTCATGCACGATGCCTGTGGCATCGGTGACGAGCCGCGCGACCTGTTCGCCGGCCAAGCCACCGGCCAACAAGTTCCCTTTCCATTCGGGAAAGCGGTCGCCCGTATACACCATCAGGCCTGAAGCGGCGATTGACGGCACCCAGAAATGTACGGGTGACTCCATGCCGTCGCGCAGCGTGCCTTCGTGGATCGCCAAGCCGCTTCGATAGTTCACACCGTAACCGATCACCGGCCAACCGTAGTTCGAACCCCCGCTCAGGAGATTGAGCTCGTCGCCCCCCTGCGGTCCGTGTTCGGTGACCCATACATCACCCGTGTCGGGATGCACAACCAGTCCTTGCGGATTGCGGTGCCCGTAGGTCCAGATCTCGGGTCGCGCGCCTTCGGTATCGACGAAGGGATTGTCCGACGGCACACGCCCATCATCATGCAAGCGGACGACCACGCCGTGATGGTTTGAAAGATCCTGAGCCGGGTGCGCCTCGAGATCGCCCGTTGATGGGACCTGGCGTTCACCGACCGTAATGAAAAGGTAGCCGTTACCGTCGAAAGCAAGTCGCGAGCCGTAGTGACCGCGTCCACGGGTCTCCGCCTGGAAAATCTCCCCGATACCCGTCAGGCGATCGTTCTCAAAACGACCGCGCACGACTGCCGTGGTCGATTCGCCCCCGGGCAGTGGCTTGGAGAAGCTCAGGTAGAGCATCTGGTTCGATGCGAAGTCGGGGTGCGGCACCACGTCGAGCAACCCGCCCTGTCCCTGGGCGAAGACCTCCGGTACGCCGGCCACCGGGTCGGCAAGGAGCTGTCCGTGCCGGACGATGCGCAGCCGGCCGGGACGTTCGGAGATCAGGACGTCTCCGTCGGGAAGGAAGGCGATGGACCACGGGTTCACGAGACCATCCGCCACGGTGACGACGCGAAAGTCGTGGTCGGCAGACCGCACGACCGGCGCTTGCGCAAAAGCCACTGTCACGGCGACGATCAGGGACAGCGTCGCCAGCATCCAACAAATACGAATCATGAAGATCTCCTTCGGCCCGGGGGCCGTCTGAATCAGCTGGCGCAAACCCGCCTCGCCTCCCCTCACGGGAAACGCACATACTGTGGGTTGCACCAAGAGCAAGTCTCAAACAGCTTAATCGCACCACCGGTCTCTTGCAAACCGACAAACCGTGCGGTCAGCCTGCGTCCTCTCACCGAACGCTCAAGGTCTGGATAGGCTGTACTTGAGCGCTGCTGCGGCGCACCCGGGGCCCCCCATGTAAGGTTTCACCCAACACCAGAGAAGCACTTTCCGGTGCCTGTCGCGCGGCGTGGAACGGTTGTTGCGCTGAGGCCGTCCAGGCCAGACCCGGGAAAAACACAGACATTCGGATTTAGGCTTTGCGTCACACTGAATCTCCTCCGTCACTTAGACAATGAACCGATCGCGTCCAAGACACCGTTCGGCGGTTTGGAGCGACCGTGTCAAAGCGTCAGCAACGGCCGCAGCTCCCGCACGTCCCTCAGTTCCTCGAGCGCATTCACCTGTTCGATCACCGCTTCCGTTCTTGTGTCCCCAAGTATCGGCACCATGAGCTCACGTGCTTTCGCGGCCACGCCTTCGGTGTCGAGCGGGTTTTCTGGCGTGCCGGGCGCGTGACTCACGAACAGGCTCACCCGAGCCCCGTCGCGAGTCGTCACCTCGACGAAGCCGCTGCGCGGTGCCTCCAACACGACGAGCTCCGGATCAGCGATCAGCTCCACACGCTGCCTGGCTTGAACGATGGCGGGCTCCGACATACGTTCGAAGGAATGGCTGTTCTCGAAGTTGATCATGCCATCGACCAGGGCCACAGCCAGGATGTGCTGGCAGTTGACGTCCGGCATCAGACGGTTGTCGACAATCCGTGCACCGTCCTCAGGCAGTCGCACGAGAATATGCTCGACGTTGTCCACCGTCAGGCCGTACTCCTCGCGGAGCGTAAAAAAAGCCGCCAGCGGCGACTGGATGGGATAGCCCACCGGAAACGTCTTGATCGCGGTTTCCTCAACGTAGAATCGGCTGCCGAGATCCGCAACCATTTCCTCCGGTGCTGCGTCGTCCGACAAAGCATCGAGCACGTTGCGTTCGCCTTCCAGAGCATCGAGGACACCGGTGAATCCACTCTGTATCATTGTCGCTGCAGCGACACCGTTGCGTGCCCCCATTCCACTGAAGTCGAAAGCCTTTTCGATATGCTCCACATCCCGGACCCAACTCCACACACCGGAAACCTGCTGGACGGCGTAGGAGATCGCGTAACGCATTCCCGTCTCATCGAAGCGTGCGAGAGACGCAGCCCCAGCACTGGCCCCGAATGTCGAGCTGTAACCCTCCGCACTGCGAAAATTCGCACGGACCAGGGCCGGTCTGAGCGCGACCAGGAACCGGCAACAGAGATCGTAGCCCAGAGTTATCGCTCTGAGCAGTTCCTCACCCGAACTGCCTTCGCGCTCACCCATGGCAAGCGCTGCCGGCACGACCGAACAACCGGGATGGGCTTTTGTGAAGGGGTGGAAGTCATCCGTCTCATCCGCATGGGCGGACATCGCGTTGGCAAAAGCAGCATTGACAGCCGACGTCATGATGTTTGTCGTCACGACGGATGCTTCCGGGATGCCACCCTGCGCCCTCACGTAGTCGATTGCGACTTCCCCGGGCCTGAGGCGTGCACCCGAAACGATTGCGCCGAGCGTATCGAGAAGCCGATGTTTGGCTGCGAGCCGAACGCCGGGCCCGAGGCTCAGTTCCCTCGCTTCGACCATGTATCGCGCCAGACGGCCCGTCAGATCAGGACTTCCGGCTGTGGGGGACGTGGGTTGTGCGGGCTCAGCCGCCGGGTCTTCAGTGACTGAACAGCCCCCGACAGTGGCGGCGGCGAGAAAGCCACCTGCAGCGCCCTTGAGAACGCGTCGCCGTGTAATGCGCCCCGGTGCGTCCCCGCCTCGGACCGGAACGTCCGTGCCCCGCAGATCATCGCTCACGTATTTCTCCTCTTTCTCCATTTTCTCCCTGGCAATGTTCTCTTCATTCACTGTCGGCCCACCCTCAGTCGATCGGTTTCTCCCAACCCTGCTCGAAATACTTTTCCCAGTTCTGCGCCCAGGGCCGGCCAAAGTAATCGATGTAACCCTCATCGAAGGGCAGCAGCTGCGTGGGTCTGCCGTCAGGACCGTTGACAATATTGCTCATCACGCGGCACTCGACGAAGGTGTAGCGCATCTCCGGGTCGTCGAGTTCGGCTTGAAGGTCCCACTCGGTCAGCGTATGCAAGGGCCGGACAAAGGCTTCCGGATCGTAAAATGTCGTCTCGATGATGAGGCCGGTTCCATCAGGGTTCGAGCGGATGATCTCCACGGTCTCCATCGCATTGCTGTACTCGAACATCGAGATTCCCAGCGTCCACGCCTGGACATTCGCTGTCCAGCTGACCAGGGTGTCGTGGTCCCAGAATCCGATTGTTTCCCCATACCACTGCGGCACCAGTTGCACGTGCTGGCGGCCGATGAGCACCTTGCGGATAAAATTGTCGGCGACGCCGCCGAGGAACTGAACCTGAAGCGGGTTAACCAGAACCTCGACCTCCCGGACCGCACCCCGTGTGAACCATCGCATGAATCCCTCGGGATAGCAGAAGGAAGACACCCACTGGGGCGAATTGCTCACGGTCTCGTGATAGTTGGCCTGGACCATGCGCTGCTGGTACTCCGGGGTCAGCAACGATATCACCGTGCCCGTTTGAAGGTTCCGGCCGTCAACCCACTGGTCGGCCAAATTCCCTTTCGTGTACACACCGCCCCAGTCGGGCATGGTCCGCAGTGTGTGTATGGTGGGCCCTCCCCCAGCAGCCTCCGCTTGAGCCAGCAACACCATGTAGTGTTGCTCCGCGCTCTGATAGTCGTAGGGGCTGACGATATCAGAGACGTCGCGGTCAAAGTCACAATCGCCCCATGCAGCAAACCTGCCGCGACGCCACATATCGGAAAGCCCGCGGGGCGTGTTGCATCGGGCATATCGTGGATCCGCCCAATACTCGCGATCCAAATAGAAGTTCTCGGTCGTAAACAAGTCCACCGGCAGCGGCACGATTCCCGCCGGCGCTCGGAGCTGTGGCTCCCCTTGCGCGGCACCTGAAGCCGGCGCCACAGTCGTCAGGGACATCAGGGCCAGAAACAGGGTCATCGTGAACGCGGGTACTCTTCGACCGGCCATAGGCATCGACGTTTCTCCCTTTCTTGTGGCTGTCGTTTCGGAAGGATCGTATTCGGAGATCTTCGGAGCGGTCAAGCGATAAGATGCACCCTCATGAAAGACCTGCGCTCGACCATGAGAGGACAGTGCGAAGGACGGTGGGTCCCGTGTTAGATATGAGGGCAGCGACGGCGGGCGGAATTGCCTGCTGGAAGCATCGTAAATCCCGTACAGTGACCGTTCTGAAAATCGCGGGCCTTCGGCCCGAATCTAGTTTTTCGTTGCGGCCATGCCTGTTTGCGCCTCGATGGCCTGAGTTTCACGATCGAAGATGTCGAATACCGTCGTAAGCTTGGACAATTCCAGGAGATCACTTGTCCTTTGAGTTGGATTCAACAGGCTCATGCGGCACCCTTTGTTCGTCAGCGATGTATAGGTGGCAACGAGTTCGCCAAGGCCACAACTGTCGATGTAAGAAACATCTTCCAGATTCAACACAAACTTGCGGCTGTCCTCCTCCACCAACCGGTTGACCGTATTGCGCAACAACAAGACTGACTCGCCAGCTGAAAAGCGGCCAGACATGTCCACCAGCACCACCCCACGGTCGCGGCGTGTCTTCAGAGCAAAGGACATCGAAAACTCCAATTCGGCGATTCATCCGAATTTGTGCATCAGCAGCGAGGCGCTTACGCTCGGATGCCTCCCCAAGATCGTTGCGGACAAGAATGAAAATCTGGATTAAGTGTATATCGGAGAGGAGCCGGAAGCAACGGAAGGTCAGACAACGACAAAGGGATTGCTCGTTGCCTGACGTGGCCATATGAAGGGACGTATACCTGTGATCGTATCGGCTATGGAAGCCGGAGCGCCAACAGTTCGGCCGGATATCCGTCTGCGGCAACCGCAATAACAATGCACTGCACCCCGTCAACCATGTAGGACATGGGCAGGCCCGTCTGAGTCGCCGGAAGTTCGATCTCGGCTAAAATGTCGCCGGTCGCTTTGTCGTGTGCCCGAAAGACAGGCCGGCCCCCCACACCCTCTCCCGAGAAGAGGAGCGTGCGCGTTGCGAGGAGTCCGACGCGATTAGGACGTCCCGTCCGGCCCAGTTCCAGTCCGGCCAGGGCCGGATGGTTCGCAATTTCTTCCGGCGTGTCCGCGTTCGCAATCTGCCAGAGCATCTCGCCACGGTTCAGGTCGATCGCACTGATCTGGCCATAGGGAGGTTTGACGGCTGGCAGGCCATCGACCATCAGCGTCTCGGCCGGCATGAGCATGAAGTCGACCGTGACACCTTCGATAGGGGGCAGCAAGCCTTCGACCGCCGCACTCATCTGTGAACTCACGTAAAGAATGCCGGTTTCCGGATCCACCGCACCCCCTTCCCAGTTACCCCCACCGGTGGAACGCGGCAGCATGACCGTTCCCCGAATGCCGTTCTCGGGGTCGGATCGTTCGATCGGAGTGAATAGAGGCCCGAAGCGCACGCCTTCCACCAGCGCCAATGCCTTCTCCCGCAGTTCGGGGGTGAAGTCGATGAGATCATCCTCGCTTAAGCCCTGGCGTGTGAAAGCGGGTGGCCGTGTCGGGAACGGTTGCGTGGGCGACAGGCGTTCCCCCGGAACAGTCGTGTCGGTCGGTACGGGGCGTTCCACGATAGGCCAGACCGGTTCGCCCGTGACCCGGTTGAACACATAAGCCCAGCCCTGTTTGGTGATTTGCGCCACGGCCGGAATCGAGAGTCCATCCACTTCGATGTCGACCAGAATCGGTGCGGCTGGATTGTCGAAATCCCAGACGTCATGGTGCACCAGCTGGAAATGCCAGAGGCGTTCTCCGGTTGCGGCGTCGAGCGCCACCACGCTGCTGGAATAGAGGTTGTCGCCCAGTCGATGCCCGCCATACCAGTCGTGAGTGGAAACCTCGGTGGGGAGGTAGACAATACCCCGTTCGAGGTCGGCCGAGAACATGGTCCAGACACCCGCGTTACCGGAGTATTGGTTCGAATTGTTTTCCCATGTTTCCGCTCCCGGCTCCCCGTTCTCAGGAACGACGTGGAAGCTCCAGAGCAACGCGCCTGTCCGGACGTCGAATCCCCGGATGTCGCCTGGAATATTCTCGGGTGTTGGCTGACTCCGACCGCTGATATGAGCCGAGCCCACAATAACAACGTTGTTGACGATCACCGGTGGTGAGGACGAGCCGATGGTACCGATCGGGTTCACACCCTCGGGAACGCGAAGCGAGTCCATCAGGTCGAGGACACCGTCGTCGGCGAAGCCGGACACGGGTCGTCCGGTGGCCGCATCAAGGGCGATCAAGCGATAGCCGGGAGTGATGTAATAAATTCGCGCTTCGTTCCCGTTACCGCCATCCCAATATGCGACGCCGCGTCCGGAGTTGATCCGAGGCGCGAGCGCTCCCCGTTCACCCTCGTCTGTCCGATAAACCCATAGCGTCTCTCCCGTCGCGGCCTCGATTGCCACGATGGCCCTGCGGGAGCCCGCAGTAGCATAGAGGACGCCACCGACCATGATGGGCGTGGTTCGGTAGTTGTTTTCGGGTACAGGACCGAAGTTACGGGCGGACCACTGCCAGGCGATTTCAAGCTCACCCACGTTGGAAGCATCGATCTGATCCAGGGGAGAGTATCGGGTACTGCCCAGGTCCCCTCCATACACCGGCCATTCACCTCGGGCGGGACCGACTTGCGCACCAGAGTGAACCGCGGCCGCGAAGAGAAACAGAAACAGGACGATGCAATGCGTTGCAACGCGGCTTCGGTATTTGAGAGAAACTATCGTCATAATTTGCCCATAATAAGTTGAATATCTGATCACAACGGAAGTGATTACCATTCGCTGCTAACCGTACTCGATCGATCTGTAAGCGCTTGAACCTCTAGTCCGGACTCCGTGCCATCGGGACAGTTCTTTCCCTATCGAAGCATACCCGAAAGGTCGTAAGCCGCCACTCTGTTCTCCTGCATGTGCGGCACGATCGCGAGTCCCGAATCTGCAATGAAACCGAGGTCCGCGGTTCCGGGTCCCAATTCGGCCAGGTCCCGCACGCTGCCGTCACTGTAAACCTGCATGACCTTTCCGGCCAGAAAGTCGGTAATCACATACCCGCCCTGCCCATCGCTCTCGACACCATCAATATTTGCAAACGGCAAGGGAGTGATCAGGGTCTTTTCTTTCGTGGTCAGATCCAGCGCATAGAGCCGGCCCGGAACCTCTGTGCTGAAATCGGGGCCGGGTTCCCCCCAGCCACCCACGATCAGGCGATTGCCTTCGACGAGCAGGCCGTTCGGATACTCGAGTTCTACGCCTTCGGCAAAGATTTCGACTGCACCGTCCCGGACCGCGTAAATGCTGCTCGCAGCCATGTCCGATACGTAAACAGTCCCGTCGTCTCCAATCGCAACATCGTTCAGGAACTGGGCGCTCTCCACGCTCAGGCGTGAAACAATCGCAGCGGTTTCGATGTCGATCCCGATGATCTCGTCGAGGTCCGCCGTCCAGAGGACTCCCTCGTGGCTCCTCAAGCCCTTCGGCGCATTCAACCCCGTGACCCAGGACTCTGACACCACATCCCCACCGAGGCTGAGCTGAACAATGCGTCCGTTTCCATCGCGCTGGGCCGGATCCCCGGCAATCTGGGATGAGAAGATGAAGCCCGAGTCCACGTCAACGTAAACGCTTTCGGGATTTTCAATGCCCGCAGTGGCTTCCCAGACGGGGATCAACCCAGAGGCAGTCGCAAGCGAATCGGGTTCGTCGACGGTCGGATCTTCACTCTCCGGTGCCGGCGCGCAGGCCGCCAGCAGGAGAATCAAACTGCTCAGGGTCAGATAGCGCACCCAGTACTCTGTTTTCAACACCACAGTATCTCCTCTTTATTCAATCGTAGGCACTCACAGCGGGAACGCGACGCGAAGAATGCATTCTTCGTCTACTGATCCCCCTCGTAAGGGGCAGCCACTCCGACCAGTCCCGCACGCTCGATTGAAGACATGACGAATCCCGAGGCTTGAATTTCAGAGACAAACTCTTCGACCGCCGCCCGCTTCGCCGCATCGCCTTTAGCGACGACAAACGACTGCTCGACCTCCATGAAACTGTCATCGAGAACCCTCAACTGGGAACCCGAAGCCGCCTCGGCATCGAGTGAACGCTGCCGATTGATCGCGAAAGCGTCCACCTCCCCGCTGGTCAAGAGCACCTCCAGCTCGGCCTGGGACGGAACAGTTTCAAAATAGCTGATCTCGGCGTCGTTCAACTGGCTGCTCACAAACAACTCCTGGGACTGCCCCCTAACGGCGCCTACCTTCACACCGGCGCGGTCGACGTCCGCGCTTGTTTCAAAGGCTGAGTCCACGGGCACCAGATAGCTGCTGAACATGACCAGGTAGGCCCCGGCATAATCCACTTCAAGTGCCCGGCTATCGTTATAGGCTAGAAACCCGATGTCGGCCTCACCACTCTCCATCGTGTCCATGAGGCCCCGAGCGTTTGGTGCGGAAATCATTCTGTAGGGCACGTCGAGTCTGTCTGCCAGTTCCTGAACCAGATCGGGCACCGTGCCTGTGGCGACTCCGGTTTGTGCGTCCGTCCGGCTCTGGACGGGATTGCTGCCAAGGTAAACCGCACGGAGTGTCCCCGTGGGCGCCAGGACCGGCAATGGTGTCTCTGTCTCGGCTGCCATACACCCGGCGGTCACAAGGCCTGAGAGCAGCCAGATTGCGGTGAGTTTGTTTGCATATCGCATAATGAGATTATTCTACCGCATGCCTGTCGAATGCCCGCGGCATCTATGTGTGGATCAAATATTTCTTTAGCTTTTGATGGGATACAGTACCGGACGGCGCGGCCCACATACGATGACTTTGCCGGGCGGGGCTCGAAGAACGCCTCAGAACCTCTGTGAGTTTCGATTCGCGTCTCATGTCGCAGTATCAGCAGTCGGGGGAAGGGAATGTCGGAGGGGAAAGGGAAAGAGCCGGGACTACTTGCCGCTCTGGTCTGTTTCTTTCAGGACCTTGTGCTTGTACTTCGTGTCCTCGATCTGCTTGTCGAGGCCGACCTTCATACCCTTTTTTCGGGCGGCTTTATAGTTCGCATCCCGAATACCCTCTGAACTCACAGCGAAACGCGACAGCGTCCGTTCAAGCTTCTCACTATTACACGACGGACACGTGGGAGCGTCTTTAGCCGGGGGGAGCACCAGGAACTCAAACTGGTTACCACACCCCTGACACTCGTATTCGTAGATCGGCATCGCTTCACAATACATGCCGCCGGGGGGACCTTCAACACCCTGCTGTGGTCCCGGCGCCCGGCCTCTCAAGTCGAGAGCCAGGCGCAACCGGCGATCATACAGTTAAATTATATCTATTTTAAATACAATCATTTAATTTGTTATTCTAAAAGTTACACTTTATATTTATTGATTAGGACTTGTAGCGAAATATCCGGGTATGCCGGCTTTTGTCGCCCGGAGTATTTCTATGATGGCCTGTCTGTCTTCGGGCGACAGCCGGTCATATTTCGGGTCATCATCCATGCCGGAGAGCACCTGCCAGAGCCGCGCGTAGATGGCATTTCTGGCTTCCACAGGAAGGCCATCAAACACATGGGTATAGATCATGTAGCTGAGCGGGTAGCGCATCAACCGCCGCCCGAGGTCAAACTGACGCAGAGATCGGCCCAGACTGTCCCGGGGACCCCGGTTTTCGAACTGTACTGAAAATCCGGAACTCCCGGTAACGGGAAACTGGAGCTCGGCTTCATCAACGAACAACATGTAGTCCACCACCTCATCCAGCGCATCCTCCAGATCGATCAGGTTGAGAACGCTCGAGGCCCGATCCCCTGCCACAGCGCTTCGCAAGGTATAGCGTACTTCCCAGCCATAACGCGTCAAGAGGTTGATCATGTGCATCTGATGTTCGAAAACCATTAGCGCAACGATGTCGCTGGAGGGAACCAGATAGGCCCCGTCATCGACACGCCCCGCGATGGAACCCAGCGTCAGTTCCTGATTGTCGCGGATGGATTCTTCATTCTGCGGGTCGGTAATCACACCATTCCCGAGATGGCGTACGCCGCCGTGGCGCCCCGTAACGTAAAATCCGCCCCATCGCTCTTCGAAGGGGCTCTCATGGTTGATCAGAAAATTGCCGAGCTGGGGATTGATTCTCCCGTCCGGTGACGGCATGACGCTGCGGACGAGCATTCCCGGAACGCCGAGGCTGTTAATGGAATCGTGGCATCTCAGACAGAGCTGATCCTGTCTGGAGAAAGCGGGAACCTGCGGCGGTCTCTGCTGCTCAATCGTGTAGAAGATCACGCCCTTCTCCGAATCCACCGAAGCCACCTCGAGCAGCGGTGCGCCCCGGATCGCAGCCACGACGACGGTGTCACTGAAGTACACCAGGCGGGGGTTGTCGGGCTGTATATAGGGACTCTGGAGGCTGTTCTTCGAAAACAACGCCACCGGGGATTCTATGGCGATGTCCAGGGCTTCCAGGACCGACTCAAGATAGCCCAGGGGTCCGTTGGACCGCAGCGCGACAGCCCCGTCCCGGAGATTGAGGTTCAGTTCTGCCACCGGATCTGCGGGCTGACCGTAATAGTCAATTACCGGGTGACTGGCTCGGGGAGAGAACATAGTCCGGTCGAGTTGAGCCGTGAACGCAGCCGAAACGGCGGCAACGATAGTCACCACGGCCACCACGATCACGCAGGCAACTCGGGCAGGGCTGATCACAGTCCGATAATTCCCTCTCAGGTTTCGTGTCATTAATGTTGCCGCTGGGACCTCAACCGCAATATCCTATCCGAACTCAAGCAATCCAAGGAGCCCAGCACAATGCATCCAACTTTTACGAATCGCCTCTTCACGACAATGCAAGTACTCGCGCTGGCGTATATGCTCGGTCCGAGTGCGCTGGCACAGGACCTTCCCGAACACAAAGACATTGTATACGGGACGGTAGACGGCAAGGAACTCGGACTGGACATCTACCTGCCTTCAAACGTGAGCTCGCCTCCGCTCGTGGTCTGGGTGCACGGTGGGCGGTGGATGAATGGCTCCAAGGAGCGCGGCGTTCCGATGCAGTTCGTCGACGCCGGTTTCGCTGTTGCGGGCCTGGATTTCCGGCAATCGACGGAAGCGCGGTTTCCGGCGATGGTTCACGACATCAAGGGTGCGGTCCGATTTCTTCGGGCACACAGCGATGCCTACGGTTATAACAGCGACCGGATCGCCATTGCCGGGTCGTCTTCAGGAGCGCACCTGGCAACACTGGTTGGCGTCACGAACGACCACAGCGAGCTGGAAGGTACGGTGGGGGGCAATGAGAGCACGTCCTCCAACGTTCAGGCCATCATCAGCTACTACGGTGCTTCCGATCTGACGACGATTCTCGAGCAATCGACGCCGTATGGCGTTGGCGTGCGTGAACCCGCTCTCGAAGTGCTGCTGGGCGCGGTTCCCGAAGCGGCCCCCAAATTGGCCGAACTGGCAAGCCCCGTCACTCACGTCGACCGCGCCGATCCCCCGCTGCTCCTACTGCACGGCGACAGGGACCCCCAGATGCCTATCAACCAGGCGCATCAGCTTGAGGGCGTCTACGAAGCACTGGGTCTGGACGTCTATTTCGATGTCGTCCATGGATCGGCGCACGGCGGCCCTGGATTCTATACGCCCGAGCATCTGGATCGCGCGATTGCCTTTCTGGAACGCACGATTGGTCACTAGTCCCAAAACAAGCGCATAACCAGTCCGCCGAGGCCCAGTTCGCGCCGATAGAATTCGAGGCATAGAATCCCGTTCCCGGATGGCCTGTTCCAGGTATCGAGTTTCTGTTGAATCTGTTTCAGTTCAGCCTCGCTGGTGTTGGACGGTTGACAGAAACCGGGACCTCGATCGCCCGGGCTCAGAGTCATGATCGGGTCAACATCGCAGAGGCTGACGCAACACATCCACCCCGCGGAACAAGACCGGCAACCACCGGTTCCAGGCCAGGATCCGGAACAGAATGCGCCGCCCGGTGCGCACGAGTTGGCACGGCACAAGCATGAAAGCGTTCAAGAAGGTTTTGAACTCCATGCGCAGCACGGTTTGCTTCTCAGCCTGATATTTTTGGCCCCAACGTCCGGTTTCGGGAAGCAGCAATGCAAACCACGCTTTCAGTGTCCAGGCCAGTGACGCGATCACCATGTAGGCCCAGTTGCTGGTCTGATCTCCGACCGGCATCCGCAACGCCTGAACGCCGTTCTTCAACTGCTCAATGAGATTCTCCTGATTGCACCGTTGATTGGCACGCATCACAATCTGGTCGGCCGGATCCGAACGGTTGGTAATGTAGAAGAAGTACCGGATGTCGTCAAACAACACCTGCTCTCCTTTGGCCACCGACAGATTCTTCCGCACCACGACGACACGGTAGTCCCGATCGCAGGCTCCGGGTCGATACCGAAACTCGGCCACATCCTCACCCTGCAAGCGGATATTGTCGAAACCGCGCTGCCGAACGATCTCTTCCTTCACGTTGTCGGGACGTTGGCGCGGTTCGGTCGCCACGTCGTATTTCGCGGGCCGTTCCAGGCGCTTCCACTGGCGCGGCTCCAGTTCATCGGCCCGGGCCTTCAGGTTCGCCATCGCGTCAATCCCGAATATGAAACCCACCTGCTGGTCGTCCCATCCGTCCAGATGCCGGGTCTGGCTGAAGTCCGTGTCCCCGCGCAGCAGGATCTGGCGAAACCCCGCATGCCGGCACAATGCGATGGCTTGGTCGAACCGGACCGCGGCTCCTTCATGCGACGGCCGGTTGCCGCTACGATTGACCAGATACAGCGGTTCGGCGGTGTTGGCCAGCGAGATCATCAGCGGGTGATATCCCCACGTCCCGTCGTAGGCCACGTCCATCCCTTGCTTGCATTCCCCCGTGGTTTCGGCCAGTGTCCCGTCCGCGTCCAACACCGCTTCTTCGAAAAACGCCGCCGGTTGCTGTCGCCAGACTCCGAGCCGGACTTGATTGGTTGCCTCCATCAGACACTCCACGTCGTCGGCCTCGAATCTCCGGCAGAAGTCTCCCGCCGTCGTCGGATCCGGAATCCGTTGCGCTCCCAGCGCATCCAGATACACCGCATCGTTGCGCCGCAGTTCGATGTCTTCCAGGCACGTTCCTCCGCTCAAGGCGTTGTAGGCGATGTTCAGCACGTGATCCGACTCGTGATACGGCAGGTGCCGCTTCAACACATGCACGCCCTTGTCGATGGCTTCGATCAGCCCGGTCCGCCGCGCCACCAGTTGCATCGTCCCGATACCACCAACCGATGTGCCCCGCGTCCGCTCTCCCATCTCGTACTGAATGTTGCTCGCCGAAAACATCGGCTCTACCTGATCCGTCCAATGCCGGTCCCCAAGCCGACGTTCGATTCGCCGCTTGCGGTTCCTCATGTTCTTGCGCGTATAATCGTTCATCTGAAATGCCTCCTTTTCCGAAGAATCTGTTCAAGGTTTTTTTCGCACGGAGAGGGGGCATTTCGGGTACTTCCGCTCTTATTGCACTATCATTTCCTCGTCAATCACGCTTGTTCAGGGACTAGTGAGACCCAAGCCCGAAAACCCATCGTTGCGGTTTGGAACCGGGCGCTAAGCCATAGCAGCAGGAGGCAAGATGCGAGTCTGGGGTTACGGTGTGTTTGCGGTTTTTTTGTTAATCCTTGCCGGTTGCGCCGCTGCGCCAGTGGAAGAAGCACCGCTTGCGGCCCAACCCGCTGACGAAGCACCGGCAATGCCCGGGTTGGCCGCACGCGGGCTCACCGGAGATGAATTTCCCCGCGTCCGTGAACTGGCCGAAAATGTTTACGTTTATGAAACTCTTGGAAGGAACTACGGAACCAACAGCCTCATCGTCGTTACCTCCGACGGGGTACTTGTTGCGGACGGACTGGGCAACCCCTCGGCTGTAACGGGACTGGTTGAAGCGATCGAGGGACTGACGGACCAGGCGGTCCGCTACGTTGTTGTGGCATCGGAACACGGCGATCACACGGGCGGCAATTCCGCGTTTCCGGACGGGACCACCTTCATCGCCCATCCGAACTCCCAGGCCGCCCTCGAGGCCCAGGCTGATTCTCCGGACCGGGATGGGGACGCCCCACCCATCATCGTGCCGACAGAAGCAGTCTCCGACAGCCGGACCCTCAGGCTCGGAGACACCGAAATCCAGATCCTCCACCTTGGACGCGCTCACACCGGTTGCGACTTGATGGTTTATCTACCCGCAACCGGCGTACTGTTCATGAGTGAGTCGTTCTTCAGCGGACAGTTTCCCGCCCTCAGGACCGGATTTGCGGCGGAGTGGATAGCAGCGCTCGAACAGGCCGAAGCCATGGATGTGAGCTACTACGTTCCCGGTCACGGTTTTGTCGACGACGCCGAAACACTGGCCGACGATGTGCCTGAGTTCAGAATGGCGATTGAAGCGGTCCTGGCCGAAGCAACCCGGCTCTACGACCCTGAAGGAACGGCGGAGGCTGCCTTTGGGGAAGCGGACTTCGGCGACGCAGCCGAGCGTGGAACGTTCGGCCTGTTCGCTCCACTGGCCTTTGCCCGCGTATGGGAAGAGGTCGCCGGAAACATTGATTGATCCTAAACTTCAGTGGCGCGCAATCTAACGCGGCAAGATTTCAGGAGGCAGGTTGGTCTCCGGCAAAGCGTTTCCCCGGTGGCAGGTCCAGCAGGACAGCACACCGACCCTCCCCAGGTACTCGCTTTCCAAGCCCTCTTGAATTTCGAACATCCGGCGCGAAAGCAACTTCATCAACTTGGCATCGTCGGCCCAGTCACCCTGAACATGACAATAGTCACAGCCCACGCCCAGGTCGCGGCTATAAGCTTCCATGATCTGGCGAAGCCCATTGGCCGGGACATCCCTGTAGTTTCGAATGTCGCCATAGACTTCCCCCGATAAACGACTCTCGCTTGAAAACTGCGCCCCGCCTACCGCCGGGATGACTGGAAGGGGCCCAATCGCGGGTTCAGTTTCTGGTGTCGGCGAACCCCGATGGCAAGTCCAGCAGCTCGGCGCTTCCAGTACCTCGAAATAGCTCTCGCTTGCGCCCACGACCATACGGATCATTTCCCGGGCAACTCCCTTCAGGGGATTGGCGTCCGAAGCCCGGTCAACCGGGTCGTGACAGTATTCGCACCCGACGCCGAGAGAGACACTCATGGCCTCCATGATCTGTTGCAATTGCTCGGGTGGGGCATCCATGAGGATCTGAACGTTCTGATACCCCGACTCCCCAAGGATCGGTCCCTGCTGCCCGAAGCTTGCTCGAGGACCCTCGGCGACAACCAGGACCACGGAAAAAGCAATGACAACAGCTGTGGGCCAGAAGAGCTTTCTTAATTGCATACAACCCGTTGGAATCGACCCGGCACTGAAAACACCGTGTTACTGCTCCATCGCATGTAGCTTCCACAGGGACCACGGGCGCTCGTAGCCCAGACCTTCGCCCGCTTCATCCAGAAAGGCCTCGGTTTCCTCCATATTGATATACGTGATATCGCCTCCCAGGCTCATGGCCTGCGTTTGCAATCGCGCATTGATTTCCAGATAAATGCTCCGACCTACGGCAAACTTCACGTTGACACCCACAACGGAGACTCCGTGTCCTCGCATGAGGACTGCAGGCCGGTCAGCCAGAGTCTCGGCCAGGGCGCGACCGCGCATCTGATCGCTCACCAACATATGCGTCCCACCGAAAATGTCGCGAATGTCGAACACCGGAATGCCTTCACCGATAAATGAACTCATGTGATAGATCGGACGAAGCGGCACCGAGCTCACACTGAAAGGAACGACAGCGGGCGAGTGATTGTGTGAAATCGCCTGCACTTCAGGCCGGGCCTTGTAAATCTCGGAATGAATAAAGCGCTCCAGATACTGCCCGGATTCGCCCAGGTTGATAGGATTCGCTTCGAGATCGTATTCAACGATGTCATCGGCTGTCACAAGCTCGGGCGCAACCCCCCCCGCGAGCAAAAACCGTTCGGGGTTTGCGTTATGCCGGACGCTGACATGACCGAAGCCATCAACGATCCCTTCCTGCGAGAGAATTCGATTGGCCAGGACCAAATCCTCAAGAAGTACGGGATCGGGTGGTCCTGCCGAAACCGGCTCCTGTGCGGCCTCTGTCCGGAATAAGGCACCCAGAGCAGTCAGTGCCAGAATTAAAATCAATCCACTTAGAACCCATCGTGTTGTCGTCTCGTTGCCCGTCGAGTTGTCTTTCATTGTTTCTCATCTCCAATCTGTACCCATGCATCGAACAGATGCCGCAACTGCGCAGTGCCGGGTTCACCAGAAACAGCTCAGCTCAGGGGGAAACTATACTGCAAGACGAACCCCGATTCCGCCGCTTTTCCGGCCGGAACCGCACGCGGACAAATAAGAGATAGACGCCTCCGTCGGATGTCGCCCACCTCGGTGATCACAGGTAGCGACTTCGGGACAGCGCACTCCCAAATATCATGATCCCGAACAGAGATGAAATAATTCCAAACACGAATTAAGAATCGACACGCGCCCCACTATCGCCGTCGCTGGTATGTTTCTGCCATGACCCGCATGACGGGTCCTCGGGCATCGAGATACTTTCTGCGTGTTTGAGCAGGATACTCATCAAGCTTGACACTTCAACTTGACCGCAAACGACAGTTACAGAGCCTTCCCTTTCTTCATTAACAGTCGGAGAGTTTTAACTTATGCATTCCCTAAGAATGCACTATGATTCATTCGAGACCGGGTGGATTTGGAGGGAATGCATCGTGAAGCGCTTTGGGCCGGGCATCGCAACTCTGGCAGGCATCGCCTTTCTGGTAGTCAGTTGGGAACAGCCTGCCTACGCCTATCTTGATCCGGGAGCCGGCAGTCTCCTTCTCCAGGTTTTGATGGGAGGCCTGGCCGGGGCTGCCGTTGTCGTCAAAGTTTATTGGAACAGCCTGATGGCGAGATTTGGACGCGGCGACGACACCAGGAGAGCCGATCCGGGTGAATCTGACACCTAGATTGGAATCCGCGCGAATAGAAGGCTCCTTCCGAGATCCCGCGGGACAGATCTTCCAAAAAGACGGCCATATTTACCGAACCATCAACGCCATTGCCGTCGATGACTTTGTCTTCGTTCAGAACACCAACTTCTACCCGAAAGCCGTCAGCGAAAAGCGTCTTATCTCTGCTGAACAAGTTCCGCCCGAAATCCTGAGCAGCCGGAAAGCAGAGGCCTCCTATGTGATCGAACACCCACGCCTGCCTTTCGTGTCCTATCCCTATGAGTGGACGTTCCAAATGCTCAAAACTGCCGCGCTGTTCCACCTCAACTTCCATCTTGACGCTCTGAGAGACGGCATAACGCTGATTGATGCCTCGGCATATAACGTGCAGTTCATAGGTGCATCGCCGATCTTCATCGACACGCTGTCCTTGCGGAGATATAAACCCGGATCGCTGTGGGCTGGTTACAAACAATTCTGCGACCAGTTTCTCAATCCCCTTCTCCTGAGATCCTACGTTGGACTGCACCATAACGCCTGGTATCGGGGAAACCAGGAAGGCATAAACGCCAGCGAGATCCGGAAATTACTGCCCGCCCGTCGTAAGCTATCTCGGAGGGTTTTCACACACGTCACGCTCCAGGATTCGCTTCAGAAGACCGCGCGTAAAGGTTCCGGCCCGAATCTTGGAGCGTTGCAGGAAATAGGACTCCCACTGGCAACGTTCAGAAAAACGCTCACTGACCTGCGGGATTGGATTATGGGACTCGAAGCGAAAAAGACCGAACGCAGCGTATGGAGCGACTACGCAAAATCGAACAGCTATGCGCTACAAGAAGAAATCTTCAAGCACGACTTCGTAGACGACTTCGTCCGCCGCAGAAAACTCTCACAGGTCTGGGACCTTGGCTGCAATAGTGGCGAATACGCAGCAGTTGCGCTCAAAGCCGGAGCAGACTATGTCGTCGGGTTCGATGCGGACCACGGCGCGTTGGATTTGGCTTTTCGCCGCGCGCAAGAGGAAGGTTTACGTTTTCTTCCTCTTTATCTGGACATCGCAAATCCTCCGCCCTCTCAGGGATGGGCGCAACAGGAACGGTATGGACTTAGGGAACGCGCCAGTGCGGACGGCTTGATTGCCCTGGCACTGATCCATCACATATCGATCGGAGGGAACGTACCTCTTGGCGATGCGGTTGCCTGGTTGGTCGGCCTGGGACCCAGAGGCGTAATCGAATTCGTGCCCAAAGAGGATCCCATGGTCCAGGAGTTACTTCGGTTCCGGGAGGATATATTTCCGAATTACACACTCGAAAACTTTCTTGGAGAGCTTCGAAAACATGCGTCCGTCGATCGGACGGAACCGAGTTCATCGACCGGGCGTTTACTGGTGGAGTTTTCGCGCAAACCACAAGCCTGAACGATAAGCGAGATGGACCCGCTCTGTAATTCGCCCAGTGCTCCCCCAACGGCTTTTCAAGAGACCTAGAGTCTACATAACATGACTCACGGCTTTTCAAATCATAACGTTTATCACTGGCAGCCTGCACGTTCTTGTTTTGTTTAGTATCGCCCTAGCCCAACCTTTGTTCAGCTTGCTTTCCCGCTATGCTGAGTTCTTTGTGGCAAGACAGACCGAGCCGGTGGATTTGATCCTTCTGACTCTGATCGTCTGCCTGGGCCTTCCATTACTCCTGATCCTTCTTGAAGGACTCGCGGGTGCCATGGGGACTGGATTCTACAAGTATGCACACATGGGCTTGGTTACCGTCCTGGTGGCTACTATCATCCTTCAATTACTCAAGAAAATTCCGGGAGTACCCGGAATCGCGTTAGTGATCGCGGCAGTCCTGTCAGCCATTATGTATTCGCTGGCTTATGTTCGTTTTGATCTCGTTCGGACATACTTGACGTTTCTCTCTCCGGTCATCCTCTTGTTTCCCGGCTTATTTCTTTTCAATTCCGAAATCTCAAAAATCGTTTTTCCCGAACAGGTCCAGCTTCAGCTGGGCAACGTCGAGGCTGAGACTCCGGTGGTGATGGTGGTTTTGGATGAATTGCCGCTGACTTCCTTGATGGATGAACAACGTCAGATCGATCCAATTCGATTCCCAAATTTTTCCCGTTTGGCCAGCGAATCTCATTGGTTCCGGAACGCGACAACGGTCAGTGATTCCACGCTCTTGTCGGTGCCGGCGATTGTGAGCGGTCTGTCACCAAAATTGCAGGAACCGCGAATACCGACGACAGCGGATTATCCTGACACCCTCTTCACCCTCTTGGGTGGATCCTATCGTCTCGAGATATTCGAGAACGTCACTCAACTTTCTCCCGCTTCAAGCGCTACAGTCGAACAGGCGGTCGCACAACGGATGCGCAGTCTGCTGACCGACCTGACCATCGTGTATGGCCACATGCTGCTTCCAATTGATCTGGCTTCAGGCTTACCTCCGGTCAACCAATCTTGGAATAACTTCAGATTGACTACACCGGAATCCGCAGAAATTCAGGGTGGTACTAGTGATTTTCAGACGCTTGTTGACTTTCTAACCGACGAAGACGACCGTGCCGGTAAGTTCCGAGAATTTATCGACTCGATTCAGGTCAGTGCGCAACCCACGCTATTTTTCTTGCACTCCATGCTGCCCCACTCGCCCTGGCAGTATCTACCGAGCGGAAGACAATATTCACTGACACCGTCATCCATTCCGGGTATGACGACATCTTTCGTCGATAGCGAAGGAAACTTGCCCACGTGGGGAAACGACGCGTCACTGGTGAACCAGGGCTACCAGCGCCATCTTCTTCAGGTTGCTTTTCTGGACACGCTGGTGGGAGACCTTATTGACAAATTGGAAGAAGTCGGCCTGTACGACCGATCCCTCATCGTCGTCACTGCCGATCATGGTACGAGCTTCCGAACAAACGATTTGTGGAGGCGGGCAAGTGAGACCAACCATCCCGACATAATGTGGATTCCTCTGTTCCTCAAGGCGCCGTACCAAGAAGAGGGCGTCGTGAACGATCGCAATGTCGAAACCATCGATATCCTCCCAACGGTAGCCGATGCTCTGGGAATCGAAGTGCCATGGGAAACGGACGGCCGTTCGGCATTCGATCAAACCGTACCAGAACGGTCAGCGAAAACGATTCTTGCTGGCAGGACACAGGAAATTGTGGCCAATCCAAACTTGAATTCACACGATGAAAGCCTCAAAAGAAAGCTTGAGCTCTTCGGTTCGGGAGCCTGGGACTCCTTCTTCGCCAGTGGCCCGTATGGTCATCTGTTAGGAGAACGGGTAAACCAGATCGGGGTTGGCGAGACGGACATCGGCGTGGAACTTGACGGGGAGGCATTTTTCGCGAACGTCAATTTTGATTCTACATTTTTACTCACTCATATTACCGGACACATTCTGGCTGGCCCCAGGAGATATCCCTCGGGCCATCTGGCCATTGCCGTAAACGACACGGTGCAGTCGGTGACTGAGCTCGCCGGTTCCGGAGACTTCTCGGCCTTGGTTGCAGAAAGCGCGTTCATGCCGGGACAAAACGACGTGGAAGCTTTTTTAGTGGTAGATGCCGGCGGAGGAACGCGTCTTGAACATCTCTCTAAAACCTCCCGCCCCTACTATTCCATAGTCCCCTCAAGGGAGGAGCAGACAGAATCTCTACAGAGATCGGATGGTGAACGCGTCCCGATTGTTCCGGGGGACGCTCTTGGATATTCAAGGGCCAAAATTAACGAAGAAACTGGAACGGTCTCCATCACGGGCTGGGCAGCGAGCGTTGAACAACCCCAATTGGGCGTGACGATTCTGATCTTTCGAAACCAAGATCTTGTGCACACCGGAACTCCTCGCATCTCTCGGCGCGACGTCACAGCAGTCTATCCGGAATGGGACGCGCTGACACCCGGGTTTAGTTTCGAGTTGCCGCTCGACAGTTTTGGAAATCTGGACCAGACCGAGGTTCGCGTGTTCGCGCTGACGTCACAGGGTCCTGTTTCGGAATTGGGCTATATCAGAGACACTTGGGACTTCGCTATCCGTTCACCAACGACCGACTGACCACGCGATTCCACGACCTATCTGCTCGCTCGAGACGTAATAGGTGGGATCGGAGAGCGATCTCTGAAATTTGGTCTCCGTCGCCCAAATAATCTTGATTCAGCTGAACACGCGGCGATAGGTAGCTTCGTCGAATCCGACGATCAATGTCCTTCCCTTTCGAAGCGCAGGGGCTCGAAGCTTCCCGTTGCGGCACACGGCCTTCAGGAGTTCTTCTGACCCGGGCTTCTGTTTTTTGAGATCGAAAAAGACAACCTTCTTACCGACACAGGCATAGATTTTGTCGACCTGGTTCATCAGGTCCAGGACTTCCACTTCGGGAACTGCCACTTTGCGGGCGTTCACTTCTACTTTGATTGCAACATCGTTCTGCGCAAGAAACTCCTGCGTCCGCCCGCAGGTCTTTCAAGCGGGCCGATGGTAACTCCAGTCCACTCGTGCCATCGTTGCTACTCCTATATGTTTGGGGCGAAACCGTCGCGCGGCAGTTCGATCATGCCGCAGGCAAGCGTGTCGTGATTGGACGGATCGATCAGGATGAACGCGCCGGTTTCCCGGTTGCTTCGATATGCGTCGCAGACCAGGTCTTGGTAGGTTTTTATCTGGACACGACCAATGGCGTTTTTTTCGAAGGGGCGCTCGCCCGAGTCGGTCGTCAGAGTATTGACGTCAATCAGGTGATCAATATTGGAAACCACGGCCTTGGTCGTCCGGCAGTTGTGCTTGAGCAAATACTTCGCCCCTTTCTTCAAGGGAGTGTCTGACATCCAGCACACGGTCGCGGCAAACTCAGAAGTGATTTTGGGATCGTCACCATGCCCTACAATCAAATCCCCACGTGATATATCGATATCGTCTTCCAGAGTCACCGTTGCAGATCGAGGCGCCTCCACACTGTCGAACTCGCCATCGAAGCTGACAATACTCTGGACTTTGCTCGTCAACCCTGAAGGCAGAACCTGGATCGTGTCTCCAACCGCAATGCGCCCCGATACCAGACGCCCCATATACCCCCTGAAATCGGGCAGATCTTTCGTCTGCGGGCGGGATATCATCTGGACTGGAAAGCGGAGGCCTGACGTGGACACATCCGTTGCGGGTTCGACAGACTCGAGCAACTCGAGCAAGGTCTGGGACCTATACCAGGGCATCCGATCTCCACGGACCGCAACCATATCGCCATGGACCGCAGACATCGGGACATACCAGGTATTGTGTGCACGTGCATGACGCACACCCAGCCGTTCGAAGAAGTCAACAAACTGCTCTCGAACCTCCGAGTAAACGGACTCGGAATAGTCCACAAGATCCATTTTGTTGATGGCTATAACGAAATCGGTGATTCCAAGCAGGTGAGCGATACAAATATGACGACGTGACTGGGTCACCATGCCGTTTCTCGCGTCCACAAGAATCAATGCCAACTCTGCAGTACTCGCACCGGTAACCATGTTGCGTGTGTACTGTTCGTGCCCCGGAGTGTCGGCAATAATGAACCGTCGTTTCGGCGTGGCAAAGTAACGATATGCTACATCGATGGTAATACCTTGCTCCCGCTCCGCCCGCAGCCCGTCGGTCAGCAGCGCCAGATCAATGCCCCGCCCACCCCGCTGTTCGTTATAGTCACGGGCCGCCGCAATCTGATCTTCGAACGCGCCCTTCGTGTCCACCAGAAGACGGCCGATCAACGTCGACTTACCATCATCCACACTACCGGCCGTGGTCAGCCGCAGCAGTTTGGCTTGATCGATACCCACAGGAGTCACCGTAGTGTTCAAAAATAGCCTTCCTTCTTTTTGTCTTCCATCGTGTTCGAGCCGTGGTCGATCACGCGGGTCTCGCGCTCGCTTCGGATAGCCGCGTCCGCTTCGATGGCGATCTCATCCAGCGTTGTGGCCTCGGAGGCCACGGCCCCCGTGCAGGGAGCACAACCGAGCGTCCGAAATCGGACACACATCGTCGTCGGCTCTTCACCGTCCTTAAGATTCCCAACGTCATCCGCTGGAATGAGGTTGACGCCTCGACGCACCACCGCCCGTTCCTTGGCGAAATACAGCGGCACGATAGGGATGTCTTCTCTTTGGATGTAGTGCCAGATGTCGGATTCTGTCCAGTTCGAAAGGGGAAACACGCGCATGCTCTCTCCCTCGAAAACACGGGTATTGAACAGATGCCACAACTCCGGACGCTGATTTTTGGGATCCCATTGACCAAAGGAATCCCGAAACGAAAACACACGCTCCTTCGCCCGCGAACGTTCTTCATCACGCCGGGCACCGCCGATTGCTGCATCAAAGTCATGCTGTTCCAGGGCTTCCAGCAGCGCAGCCGTCTTTAGCTGTCCGCAGCATCGCGCCACACCCAGTTTCAGGGGGTGGGCCCCGGCTGCTATCGCCTCTTCGTTGCGGTGCACGATCAAACGGGCTCCAATCTCAACAGCAAAACGATCGCGAAACGCTATCATCTCCTTGAACTTGTAGCCCGTATCGATGTGGAGCAGGGGAAACGGTATCGGCGCGGGATAAAACGCTTTCCGGGCAAGGTGAACGAGAACGCTGGAATCCTTGCCGATCGAATACAGGATGACAGGCTTCCTGAATTCCGCAGCGACCTCACGGAGGATGAAGATGGCCTCGTCTTCAAGAACGTCAAGGTGGTTCAAATGCGCTTTCACATTCAACATTTAAGATGATTTGGCCGTGTGCAGGCCGCACTCCTTGGAATCGGCGCTCTCCCACCACCAGCGACCGGAACGGATATCCTCCGCGGGTTTGATCGCGCGCGTGCATGGAGCACAGCCGATGCTGGGATAACCTGCATCATGGAGAATGTTGTATGGGACCTTGTTCTCGTGGATATACGTCCAAACCTCATCCACACTCCATTCCAAAAGAGGATTGAACTTGTACAGGCCCTGGGCGTCGTCCCAAACCCTGACATCGAGGTTTTCACGGGTGGGCGACTGATCCCGCCTCAGGCCCGTTACCCAGGACTTTTTCCCATCCAACGCCCGACCCAAAGGCTCCACCTTCCGAATGTGGCAGCACTCACGCCGCTGTGCGACGCTCTGATAGAACGCGTCCGGACCGTTCCCCTCGACATAGGTTTGCAAAACAGTAGTTTCGGGGCAATACACACGTACAGGAACAGGGTAACGGTCCCGCACCTTGGATATCAGGCGATAGGTCTCTTCCGGAAGCCTGCCTGTGTCGAGCGTGAACACTTCTATCTCTCGCGCATGACTGGCAATCAGGTCGAGAAGCACCATGTCTTCGGCGCCGAAACTGGACGCAAACGCGGCAGGAGATGACGACGCGACAATCTCTCCGAGAACGGCCACGACATCTGCCGTCCGCTGAGACATCACGTCTTCGGAAACACCTGGATTTATCATCATGTCAGAAAATGCACATCAAACCGGCAGCCACAAGGACCGTGGCCAACGCGGCTCGCAATACCGGTTCCGGAACACGCCCCGTTAATGAGCTGCCCAGATAGATTCCAGGGAGTGAACCGATCAGCAACGCTCCCAGGAGTCCGAAATCGACCGTCCCCAGGGTCCAGTGTCCGGCGCCAGCGATCAGTGCCAGCGGTAAGGCGTGCGCCAGATTCGTACCGACGATCCGCTTAGCCTCCATCGAGGGCCGGCCGATCATGAGCACCGCAACTCCAAGTGCGCCCGCTCCGACAGAGGACAGCGTTACAAGGCACCCCAGGAGCGCCCCTGAAAAAACTATCCAGCCGGGCCCGATCAGACCCGCTCGCCCGGCTGATCGCGCGGCAATTGCCGCGATGCGACCGCGCAAAGCTACAACCAGCGCAGTCAGCAACAGGGCGCCCCCAAGAACCGGCAGGACTGCTGCGTTCAAGCCATCGAGCGACGAAAGACGGTTCAAAATAACAATTGAGATCATCGTCGCAGGGATACTTCCGTATGCCAGAAGGCGCATGGCAGGCCAGTCGATGTTTCCCGCTACTCGATGCGCGTAAACCCCGATCGATTTCGTAAGGCCAGCAAAGATCAGATCCGTGCCGACGGCGACGACAGGGGTGACCCCGAGTCCGAATATCAAGGCAGGCGTCATGAGCGCTCCGCCACCCACACCGGTCATCCCCACAATAACGCCGACCCCGAATCCGGCAAGCGGTAGTAGAATATTGAATTCCAAGACTGTGTGATCCTCGATCGCGACCGATTGTTGAGTCAGACATCCTAAGCCTCTTCAAGTCGCACGATCGACCTTCGATTCTATAGGTACTTTATAAAGTTAGTCAAGATTACAATCACCATGGACCCAGACTTGTCCGATCGCGAAACTTCAATTATTTATCAGTTGTTTATGGGCAAACATGGCGTGCAGAGTTCCTCTCCACCGCTCTCAATTTGGAGGCTCGCCTAGGGTAATTATGGATATACTGAATTGAGTTAGTATAGAATAGTCGGCCAAATCGCAAACAAACGGAGCAGCCCCCATGGCGACAAGCGAAATTCCAGTCGAAGCCCCGAATCCGCACGATCGGTGGGCCCATCTTCCCGAAGACGTACGCTACGAAATCGATGTCTTCGAGACCCAACTCAAGCGCGTCCAGACCGGACAGATGTCGGAAAAGGTTTTCCTTGAGTTCCGACTGCGGCACGGTGTCTACGGTCAGCGTCAGGAAGGCGTTCAGATGCAGCGGATCAAGATACCGCTCGGCATGCTCACTGCGAAACAGATGGTCCAACTGGCTAATTTGTCCGAGGAATATGCCGACGGAATCAGTCACGTCACAACACGACAGGATATTCAGTACCATTTCGTGGACATCGACGATACGCCGAACTTGATGCGGAGATTAGCCGAGGTGGGGATCACAACGCGCGAAGCCTGTGGCAATGTCGTTCGTAACGTTACCGGGTGCCCCGAAGCGGGTGTGTGCTTGAGTGAAGAATTCGATCCGACGCCCCACGCCCTTGCAATGGCGAACTTCCTCCTTCGACATCCCGACGCACAGAACTTTGGGCGGAAGTTCAAGATCGCCTACTCCGGATGCGCGGACAAACCCTGCGGCCTGGCAAAGATGCATGACATCGGCGCAGTGGCCACCGTTCGCGAAGATGGCCGCCAGAAAATCCATGGATTCAAGGTTTATGTCGGCGGCGGACTGGGCGCAATCCCCCATCAGGCCAAACTTTATAGCGAGTTCATTCCTGCCGATGAGATGCTGCCTCTGGCCCAGGCGATGTCCCGGGTGTTTGCGCGCCTCGGTGAAAAAGACGACAGGAACAGGGCGCGAATGAAGTTCCTGCTGCACAAACTCGGAATCGACGAGTTCCGCCGGCTGGTTGAGGAAGAACGGAGAAAGCTGCCCGTCGACCCGGAGTGGGAAACCGCGATCGCAACGGCCTCCACCCGAATCGAAGTACCCCTGAAACCGGGCTCTGTGCTCGCGGGAGGGGACGGGGCCCCCGATCGGGGGACAGGGGCTGAATTCGGCCGTTGGTACGACACGAACGTTCGCCCGCAGGCCCAGGATGGCTACTCGATGGTTGAAGTGTTTCTTCCTCTGGGGGATATCACCGCGGACCAGCTGAGGGAACTGGCCGGGGTTTGCCAAAAATACATCCGCGATACGGTTCGTACGACCGTGACCCAGAACCTGCTTCTTCGCTGGGTCTCCAACCACGACCTGCCTGCTTTGTTCGAGGACCTCAAACGAATCGGATTGAACCGGGCCGGTTCGGGCCGCCTCGCCGATATCACGGCGTGTCCCGGCACCGATTCCTGCAAGCTCGGCATTACCTCATCCCGGGGCCTGGCCGCAGTTTTCGATGAACAGTTCAACAATGGTAAAGACGGAATGGAGGAGGAGTCCCGCCGGGAAGATATCAAGATCAAGATCAGCGGCTGTTTCAACTCATGCGGTCAGCACCATATTGCCGATATTGGATTCCTGGGTTCGGTGCAGCGCAAGGGGGCCTTCACGGCCCCGGTCTTTCAGGTCATACTCGGCGGCACCACCGACCAAAATGCGGACTCCTATGGACTCGTCACGGCCAAGGTCCCCGCGAGGAACGCGCCCCGTGTCGTCGAACGCCTGACGACCCTGTACTCCGCGGACAAACAGGATGGAGAGACCTTCTCCCAATTCGTCGGACGGTGGGGCAAAGCCCGTTTAAAGTCGGAGATCGAAGATCTCACGCTGACCACATACGAAGAGGCACCTGAGCTTTACATCGACAACCGGCAAAGCTGGGAGTACCACAAGGAAACCGGTGTCGGCGAGTGTGCGGGAGCGATGGTCGATCAAGCGGAGTTCATGCTCGAAGAAGCTGACAGGCTTGTTTTCGAAGCCACACTGGCATTGGATGATGCACGTTACAAGGAGGCGGCCGAAAGCGCGATCGAAGCGACAACGAAAGCGGCCGATGCGCTGCTTTCGACCGAGGGCCTGCTGCTGTCGGATAACTACGACTGCGTCACTGAGTTTCGAAAAAGATTCTATGAGACGGGCCGGTTCCACAAGCCATTTGCTGAAAACTTCTTCAGGGCCGCCGAGGGAAACGGCGCCGAATTCACCGCCGATGATTCCAGGCGCCGGGTCGAGGAAGCCGCACTCTTCCTCGAACAGGCTCAAAACACCTACACGAAAGCCTGAGACGCGACATGGAACTGCAAAGAATTAACGTCAAACTGTTCACCGACGCCGGCGGGAAAATTGCACTCGACCCCTTCCTGGATATTTTTTCGCGCTGGCGGGAAGACAGCGCTCACCCCAGCCGGTGGGTCGACCTGGCCGACTATGCACACGTAGCCAAGGGGCCGGGCGTGATGATGATAGGCAAACAAGGAAATCTCGGCCTCGATCTGGCCGATCCGGGCCCGGGCATCCTATACGCCAACAAGCAGGACCTAGAAGGGACGACGGAGGATCGCCTGGTGGAAACTTTCAGACGTTGCCTGGCCCTGACCGGGGCACTCATTAAGGAACCGGAATATCCCCGGGATCTCAAGCCCCGGCCTGGATTCTGGGAACTGTCTTTCAACGACAGACTGGAAACACCCAATACGGATGAGACCGATCGCCAGCTCCGACCCGCGATAGAGGCCACCATTCGAAGACTGTTCGGCTCGGATCACACACTGATTCGCGAAGCCGATCCGAAACGCCGCTACGGCTTCGTCATTCACGCGGAAAGCATCCCCACTCTGGAAACAATTGCTCCGAGACTCCAGGTCGATTCTCTCCGCTGACACCAGGAACGAAACGTGTTCAATCGCCGGCAATTCATTCTTTCCACCGTGCTTGGTAGTGCAGCGATCGCGACTGGCTGCGGGGTTCGGGAGCCGGCAAACCGGGTCGCTCCGAACACCCGCCAGATCCCCGATTTCGAACTGGACGAACTCTCCGTGGCGGAACTCACAGCCAACATGGAGTCCGGCGCGATGAGCTCGGCCTCGATCACCGAACTCTATTTGAACCGAATTGCTGGGCTCGACACGATGGGACCCGAACTACGGACCGTTATCGAAACGAACCCCGACGCGCTGGAAACAGCTCGGGCCCTCGATCGAGAGCGCCGCACGACGGGACCGCGGGGACCACTCCATGGCATTCCCGTCCTCCTGAAGGACAACATCAACACAGCGGACAGGATGACGACAACCGCAGGGTCATTGGCCCTCGAAGGGTCTATCCCTCCCCGGGATGCCTTCGTCACCCGGCAATTGCGCGCTGCCGGCGCCGTCATTCTCGGAAAGGCCAATCTGAGTGAGTGGGCCAACTTCAGGTCACGCGGCTCCTCCAGTGGCTGGAGCGCCCGCGGAGGACAGTGCCGCAACCCCTACGTACTCGACTACAACCCCTGTGGTTCCAGCTCGGGTTCTGCGGTCGCCGTCTCTGCAAACCTCGCCCCGTTGGCCATCGGAACCGAAACGAACGGGTCCATCATGTGCCCGTCTTCGCGAAACGGAATCGTCGGTGTCAAACCAACGGTGGGACTCCTCAGCCGATCGGGGATCATCCCGATCTCAGAGAGCCAGGACACAGCAGGACCGATGACGCGAACGGTAGCGGATGCTGCCCTGGTTCTGGGAGCATTGACCGGTGTGGATCCCAACGATCAGGCCACCTCTGCGAGTGACGGCCGCTCTGAAACCGACTACCTGCAGTTTCTCGACACGGGAAGACTCGAGGGCGCCCGTATCGGAGTGGCCCGCAACTTCAACTTTGCTTCAGCGGTCTGGGATGTGTTTGAACCGGAAATCCAGCTGATGCGGGACGCCGGAGCCGAGATCCTAGACTCCGCCGATGTTCCGAACATAGACCGGTATGGCGACACGAGTTTTGAAGTCATGCTCTACGAGTTCAAATCGGGTCTGAACCATTATCTGGAATCGCTGGGGCCGGACGCCCCCGTAAAAAGCCTGGCTGAAATTATTGAATTCAATGCGGCAAACCCCGAACGTGAACTGCCCTACTTTGGTCAGGACATTCTGATTGAAGCCCAACGAATGGGACCAACGAGCGAGCCGGATTATGTGGACGCTCTCGAAAACAACCGCCGCTTTTCACGGCGCGAAGGCATCGACCAGGTCATGACCGCATACGACCTGGACGCAATCGTCGTTCCCACCGGGGGCCCTGCCTGGGTGACCGACCACGTCAACGGCAACCAGGGAACGGGTTCCAGTAGCCGGCCGGCTGCTGTCGCGGGCTATCCAAGCGTCACTGTTCCGATGGGGTTTGCGGGAGAGCTGCCCCTCGGCATCTCGTTTATCGGGCGCGCATGGACCGAACCCGTTATTCTGGGACTGGCTTTCGCTTATGAGCAGGCAAGCGGTCACCGGCGGCCGCCACAATTCCTGAATTCACCGGTTTGATGGAATCATGATCCTGATCAACATCGTCGATCTTTACTCGCTCGTCGTCTTCGTTGCCGTCATTCTCTCGTGGGTTAAGCTCCCGCCCGACAACCCCGTAGCCGGGTTCGTCAACAGCATGACCGAACCCGTACTGAGTCGCATCCGCCAGGCGCTTCCGCCCATGGGCGGCCTGGATTTCTCGCCGATGATCCTTCTCGTTGGACTTCAAATGTTAAAAGCTTTCTTGATCGGATCCTTACGCTGACACAGCCGGCCCCCAAACCAAGTCTCACAGTGCATAATTTTGAGTGGAACTCTTCCGGATTCCGTGGACCACTCTTGTCTATACTCCCGATAGCATGGACTCGAATCACTGTTAAACCGGAGCGGTCGTCGACCAGGAATGTACACCGTCAGACGTGCCGCCCGAACAAAAGACACACTGCTCGGAGGGCGTTTACAACCGGTGCCAACGATCTTCGATAAGCAGGATTCCCTACCCCGCCCGGTCCGGCTCGGACTGCTTCTGCTGTTGATGTATGCCTTCTTCCTGAGCATCACCTTGATGGGCGACTCGTTTCAGTTCTTCGGACGAGGATTTGCCGAACAGTTGCTCTCAACAACCTCCAATCCCTTCATCGGAATCTTCATCGGCATCCTGGCAACGAGCCTTGTCCAGAGCTCATCGACCACAACGTCGATGGCCGTGGGGCTGGTCGCAGGAGGCGCACTGACGGTTGCTGGAGCCATACCTATTATTATCGGGGCCAATATCGGCACCAGCGTCACGAACACCCTGGTATCGTTGGGCCACGTTTCGCGCCCCGCAGAGTTCCGGCGGGCTTTCGCGGCGGCCACAGTTCACGATTTCTTCAATGTTATGGCCGTAGTCATCCTGTTCCCTCTCCAGCTTTCGACAAATTTTCTGGGACGGTTGTCCACCGTTCTTGAGGGCTGGCTCCGGAACTCCGGGGGCTTTACCCTGGTCAACCCGATCAAACTGATTGTGGATCCCGTGGCAGCGTTGATCGCCAGGACCACGGGCGAGTCCGGCACGATCATGTTGCTGATATCGATCGCTCTCCTGTTTATCGCGCTCCGCTACATCATCATCAACTTGAAAATATTGGTCGTCGAGCGCGTCGAGGCATTTTTCGATACGATACTCTTCAAGACCGCGCCGCGCGCGTTTCTGTTCGGCGTAGTCCTGACGATCATGGTTCAGAGCAGTTCAATTACGACATCCTTTGCCGTACCCTTGGCGGGTGCAGGTATCCTGACTCTCCGCCAGATATTCCCGATGACGTTGGGCGCGAATCTGGGAACAACGATTACTGCAATGCTTGCCGCACTGGTCACAGGGAACTCGGCCGCCGTGACCGTCGCTTTCGCCCACATTCTATTCAATGTCTTTGGCATCGCGATTATCTGGCCCCTACGACAGTTCCCGATCTATTGCGCAAATGCGATGGCGGACCTGGCGACGCGGTCGCGACTGGTTCCGTTTGTCTACGTGACGACATTATTTTTTCTGATCCCGCTGACTCTAATCTATCTGATGGGGTGACCTGGAAATGATCCGATTCAAAGAACTGATTGAACTGTGGCGTACAGCAAATTCGCTCACACGGGCGTTTGAGGATTCCCACGTGATGCTGGAGATCACGAGACAGATGTTTACCGTCTCGGTCCAATCATTGCGCCAGAGCGATTCCGCCGAAGTCGGCGTGGAAATTTATGCGATGGACCAGAAAATCAACCAGTATGAACAGGACGTTCGACGCAATGTATTGAAACACCTGGCAATCACCGGTGGTGCGAATATCATTCCCGGTCTGATCCTGACCAGCATCGTGATCGACATCGAACGGATCGGAGACTACACCAAAAACATCAAGGACCTCGCCGCCGGTCACCCGACACGCCTCACGGGTGGTCGCTACAATGAAGACCTGATAAATCTTGAAACGGGTGTCGGAGAGGTCTATGAAAAAATACTGCCGATGCTCAAATCTTCAGATTCGGCGGGAGCACGAAAGCTGATGAAGGGCCATTGGTGGATACTTCAAAAGTGCGACGAGATCGTCAAAGAGCTGATTGCCTCGCCGGACCCGGAGATCACCGCGACGGACGCCGTCGCAACCGCCCTGTACACCCGCTATCTCAAACGCATCGCGGCACATCTCATGAACATTGCTTCCAGTATTTTCAATCCCTTCGAGCGTATCGGATTTCGTGCAGAAGAAGATGATGAGTAGACACGAATTGAACCCCTAGCCAGGCTCGAATCGCGGCGCCCAACTCCTGTTAAAGCATGCGTTTACGATCACCCTTCACGTCTTCACCAACACGCGGCCCGACAGTCGAGGCTCATGTGTTCACAGTATGGAATGCGCAGTCTGAAAACATCAGTTGACGCGGTCGCTGGCGCCGCGCTATCCTTTCCGGGCTGGTTATAGACGTGGTGATTTACTTAAATTGCTCCACGTTAAAGATGTGCTAAACAGCTCAGGTGTCCCGCGAAGCCCTGCGCCCGTTTGGTGTAGGGTTTTTGTATTTTGGGCAGCGTGGCGATTTAAGACAAATTGCTCCACGTTAAAGATGTGCTAAACAGTCCGGCGGATTTCGGAAAGAACCCCGCGCTGTATGGCGCGGGGTTCTTTTTGGTTCACTCCCCGTTTTCAAGGGCGAACCCCCCGTCACGCCGGAACGAGGAGAGATCGACATGAGTTTTGTTACAGGGTTGAGCTGCCGCGAATGCGGTCGTCAATACCCGAAACGTCTGATTGCAGGATGCCAGGAATGCTTCGCACCTCTCAAGGTCGAGTACGACTACGAGGCGATCGGCAAAGTGCTGACTCGTGACGTCATTCGATCACGCGACAACTCGATCTGGCGTTATCGCGAACTGCTGCCAATCGACGGTGATCCCCAGATCGGACTCGATACCGGGGGCACCCCGCTGGTTCGAGCCGAACGATTGGGCAACGCTATCGGCATCGATGAACTTTATATCAAGAATGACAGTGTGAACTTTCCGACCCTTTCCTTCAAAGACCGCGTGACGGCCGTCGCAATCAACAAGGCCCTGGAATTTGGTCTCCAGGCTGTCGGATGTGCCTCCACCGGAAACCTCGCAAATTCTGTGGCAGCCAATGCGGCTGCGGCTGGACTGCCGGCATGGATATTGATTCCGGACAATCTGGAAGCGGCGAAAGTCAACGCGACCTCCGTCTACGGTTCACACGTAATCGCCGTTCGCGGCAACTATGACGACGTCAACCGCCTGTGCAGCCAGATCGCCGACCACTACGGCTGGGGATTCGTCAACGTCAACCTGCGTCCCTATTACGGCGACGGATCTAAATCCTTCGGATATGAAATCGCCGAGCAGCTCGGCTGGCGTGCGCCCGACGCGATCGTTGTACCCATGGCTGGCGGATCCTTGATCACGAAAACGCATTTCGGAATGAAAGAATTCGAAAGCCTCGGATTGCTCGACGAACCGGTCCGGACCAAGATATTCGGCGCCCAAGCGACCGGTTGTAACCCCATCACCGCGGCAGTCAAGAGTGGTACCCGCAAGATTCGGCCCGTTAAACCATCGACCATCGCCAAGTCGCTGGCCATTGGCTCGCCGGCCGATGGCTACTACGCAGTGGAAGTCATTACGGAATCCGGCGGATGGGGCGAAGACGTCACGGACGAAGAAATTGCCGAAAACATCCAGTTACTGGCAGAGACGGAAGGCATCTACACTGAAACTGCCGGCGGCGTTGCTCTGGGCGTCACTCGAAAACTGGTGGCACAAGGCAGGATCAAGCGGCAGGACGTCACGGTGATCGCGAATACCGGAAACGGCCTGAAAACACAGGATGCCCTGACTCTTCAACCCCCCAGAACAATTGAAGCCAAGCTTGCAGAGTTCGACGCAGCCGTCCACGAGCTCAGCGTGACAGCCTAGTGGCAGCTACCAGCCATATCGGAGGCATTCGATGACTACTCGAGTCACCATTCCTACACCGCTTCGGCGATTCACTGCAGAAGACGCCGAAATTGATGTCGAAGCCGACACGATTTCAGAGATCCTGAATGAGCTGGATCAGAAGTATCCGGGTCTGAAAGCCCGCCTCTGCGAGGAAAACGGGGAGTTGCGACGCTTCTTCAACATTTACGTCGACGAAGAAGACGTGCGCTTCCTGGATGACCTACAGACGAAGGTTCCGGCTGGAGCGGAAGTCTCGATTATCCCTGCTATCTCCGGCGGACGGTTCTAGCAACCCAAATGCTCTCTCGCCATGTAGGATTTCGCTCGGTCGTTCATTCGGACATCCGGTCCCAGTAAGACCTGCACCGGTCCGACGGTGCGGGTGGCCAACGAGGCGGCAGCCGAGGCGGCAGAGTAAGAAGATGCTCCGATCGCTTTAAAACGAAACTCTCTGGCACCACCCCTCGAAGCAAGCACACCAAAACCGCACCTTACCCTAATTCTTTCCCACCACCCATCGCCGCACGAATCCGGGCAAGCCGTTCTCTCTCTCCCACAGTCACCCCGAAAACGATCACCGCCGGTGATAGGATTCCGTTCGACAGTTCTTCGATGTTCTCCAGGGTTCCGACACGCACATCCTGTTCTGTCCATGTCCCCCGCGATATCACGGCGGCTGGTGTCTCGCTGTGGCAACCGGCCTGGCTGAGGCGACGCACGATGACATCCAGACGGGACAGCCCCATCAGCACGACAACCGTCCCGCCTCCGGCGACGACACTCCGAGCGCCGACCCACTCCTCCGGACTCGCGTCGTCGGCTCGGGAGCCCGTCATCACCATGAACGAATGTGCCACGTCACGGTGTGTGACCGGTATGCCGGCAGCCGCCGGCGCGGAGATCGCGCTGGTCACGCCGGGAATAATTTCAAAGGGAATGTCCGCCTCAGTCAACGCGCGCGCTTCTTCCCCACCCCGCCCGAACACGAATGGGTCGCCCCCTTTCAGACGACACACGCTCAGGCCTCGTTTCGCCCGCTCGACCATTGTTTCTTGAATAAAATCCTGCATGCGGCCACCGTCCCCGACCTGTTTGCCGACATCGATCACTTCGGCTCCCGCACGTGCTTCCTCCAAAAGGCGAGTATCGATGAGGCGATCGTGCAAGATCACATCAGCCATGCGAAGCAAGTCCAGCCCTCGTGATGTGATCAGTCCGGGGTCTCCGGGTCCTGAGCCAACGATATATACACAGCCGGATGCCCGGGGAGAGCCCTTCGAAGCATCCCGGATGATCGCGTCAATCCGTAATTCGATTGTCTCCAGATCCGATTCAAGAATCCTGTGGAGGATGTTCGAATCCACAATCCGATAGTGCAGTTGCCGGCGTTCTTCTTCGTCCGACACGGACTCTTTCACGCGCGAACGAATTCGGCTCAACACCTCGAGGAGCTTCTCGTATTCAGGTCCCACGATCGACGCTATGCGTCGCCTCAATCGAGCCGCCAAGGCCGGACTCGCACCCCCGGTTGAAATCGCTATCGTTAAATCGCCACGCCGCACGAGGGCGGGCATGATGAAATCGCATTTCGACGGATCGTCGGCAACGTTGATCGGGATTTTCCCCTCACGCGATTCATGCCAGGCGGCTGCATTGACTTTCGGATCATCGCTTGCCGTCAACACCACCCAGGAGTCGGTCAGATCTCCAGACTCATAAGCGCGCAGATGCACGCTGATCTTGCCGGCTTCGGAGAGCGATTCGAGTATCGATGTCACTTCAGGACTGATCACCGTCACGCGCGCATCGCACTCAAGAAGCGCCTGAACCCGTTGCTCGGCGACATGACCGCCACCGATGACCGTCACGCGGCGGTCTTTTACGTTGAGCGAAATCGGGAAATATTTCATCGCTCGGTGTGCTCGAAATACGTCGCAATCGCGTCTGCGAGGGGAGCCATCTTTGGCGCCGTCGGCAGAATCCGCGCCGTGATCCGACGGCTGACCAATGCCCGTCCGGTTACCTCACCGACCACCGCAACAGAAATCCTGTCGTTAAAAGCACGCCACAGTTCTTCCAATCGACCGGCCGTTCCGGCCGTTTGAAAAAGCGATTCAATCTGGGGCGCACTCGTAAAGGTGATCGCGTCCACCCCGCCCGAGAGCAGCGTTTCGATAAAGTCGAGCACCCGTCTCGTGTCGGAGGCCGGACCGTAGTTATATACTTGTACGATGGATACTCGTGCACCGAGATCTTCCAGACCCGAAACGAAATCTGGATTCGGACTCCCGTAGAGCTGGACTCCAATGCGTTTTCCTTCGAGTTGCTCCTTCCGGAACAGCTCGAGCAAACCCTCAGAAGTCGCTTTTTCTGGCGCCAGATCGACGCTCAAACCCAACTTTCTCATCGCTGCTCGAGGTTTCGGGCCGCGGGCAACGACCTTCATTCTTTTCAAAGCTTCTTTGAATGCATCCGATCGGCCCATAGCCGCGGCTTCCTCTCCAATGAACCGCGCGCCGACTCCGGTAAAAAACACCACAAAATCGAAATCTTCTTCGATGATCCCCTCGATGAAGACACGCAACTGGGCGCGGTTCCGAACGGGCCTCTCTTCTAATAAAGGACAAGAAATAACCGTGGCCCCGTGCCGCTCGATCAACGACAGAGGTGGACCCCATACGTTGGACAGCTTGGCAGCCAATTTAAGGTGGATTCCGCGGTTCATGTTTATGCTGCCGAGGTCAGTGGCCGTGTTCCCGCGTAGGCTTCGCTCGGCGTGAGATCGTCGAGTTTGGAATGCGGGCGGTCGTTATTGTAATAGTTCATCCAGACACCTATGTGGTGCCGGGCATCTTTGAAGTCACTGAAGGCGTTTAGATAAACGCATTCGTATTTGATCGAGCGCCATAGGCGTTCGATGAAAACGTTGTCGATCCATTGCCCCTTGCCGTCCATGGAGATCCGGATACCTCGTTCTTTAAGTCGGTCGGTCCAGGCCTTGCTGGTGAACTGGCTGCCCTGATCGGTGTTGAAGATTTCCGGACTGCCGTATTCCTCGATCGCCTCGTCGAGGGCTTCAAGGCAAAACGTCGTGTCCTGGGTGTTGGACAGCCGCCAGGACAACACCTTCCGCGTATGCCAGTCCATGATCGCGACCAGATATAAGAATCCGTGCGCCATCGGGATATACGTCACGTCGGTAGACCACGCTTGATTCGCCCGCTCCACGGCAATGTCGTTGAGTAGATATGGGTACACCGGATGAGCCGGGTTTCTCCGGGACGTCTGCGGTGCCACCGAGCGCAGCCCCATCAACCGCATTAGTCGGCGTACCCGCTTCCGGCCCACATCGTAGCCGAGACGTTTCAGATGACGCGTCATCTGCCTGGACCCATACCAGGGCATCTTCAGATACGCCTCGTCGATCACGCGCATCAGGTCCAGATTGCGATCACTCTCACCCCGTGGCCGATAGTACCAACTCGAACGGCTCAACCCGATCAAGTCGCATTGCCGGACCACACTGAGCTGCTCATGGCCCGGTTCGACCACCTCGCGCCTTCGACCCAAGCTCATCGATTGAAGGCTCGTGCTAAAAAATCCCGTTCCACGACCAGTTCACCGATCTTGGCCTGCAGGTCTTTGATCTCGTCCTCGTGGTTCCGGGCCGATGGATCCCGGCCTCGCTGGAATCCTTCTTTAACGCTATCAAGCGCATCACGCTTCCACTTCGTGATCATGTTCGGATGGATCTTGTACCGCGCCGCCAATTCGGCCATCGTGCCGTCGCCACGCATCGCGGCCAGCGCTACCTTCGCTTTGAAATCTGCTGAAAAATTCCGTCGTTTCGCCATCGTCGTTAGGTCCTCTCATCTATGCAGAGTCCACCTTATAACGCTGTCCTAATTTTGGGGGCCACTTCTGACATCAGTTCTTTATCGTATCGATGCTCTGTGATTGCAATCGTGCGGTTTTCTAAAGCCTTTGACATCACCGTATTCGCTCCACTTCGCGTATCTGCCCGACAAGCCCTTTCAATTGTACCGATAGCCTGGTCGAAAGTCAGCGTAGCTCAAGCACCGCCGGCGCCCCGATTTGAAAACACGGTGGGCATCCGATTGAACGAAAGAGCGCAGTCCCCGGGGCGGGGGAAAACTGAAACTGAAGTCTCGCCCCGGAGACAGCGCTATGTTTCAGACTGGGCCGATTGCGGATGTTTGACCGAGATCCATCACTTTGTATAAGCTTTGACGATCCGGGTGGTTCAGATCCTATTCACCCACACCGCCCGGGAGAGAGGTTTCCGAATGGAATGGCATGATCTGGAACACATGACCGTAGTAAAGCTTCGTGAGACAGCTCAGGAGAAGGGACTCACATCAGTCAGCGGAAAGAACAAGGCCGAACTGATTGAAGAACTGGCCGGCGTCCTGGGTATTGAAAAACCTCACGAAGAGTTGACCGATACGACCGTCCAATCAAAGAGCGATCTTAAACGCCAGCTTCGCGAACTCAAGTCGCAACGCACCCAGTTGATAGAAGCTCACGACCATAAAGGATTGAAGGCAGTGCGGCGGAAGGCCCATGGCCTCAGACGCCAGATCAAAAAAATTCACCTGGTAGCCCAAGCGAAGTAGCCCCTGGCTTGACTTGCATCGTCGCCCTGACGTCTGGCGCTTCCCTGCGCTGCGCTAAGTTCTTAAAACATATTCGGAAAGAGAACGTAGGAAAAGAGCAGGCCGATCGTCCCCGCGACCACGAGATAGTAAATCATCGGGAGGATCGTCTTGCGAATTAAAGCTCCTTCCTTCCCGACCAGACCGACCGTCGCACTGGCCGCAACGACGTTGTGGACACAGATCATGTTGCCGGCCGCTCCACCGACCGCTTGGAGCCCCAGGATCACAATGCGCGAAGTTCCGATATTGTCGGCCACGCCGTACTGAAACAGAGCAAACATCAGATCACTGACCGTATTACTTCCCGCAACAAATGCACCCATCGCGCCAATCATGGGGGCAAAGAAAGGCCAGGTACCTCGTGCGATTCCAGCAACGTATTCAGCCAGAACAAGAGGCATGCTCTCCAAGCCCGATATGTTGGTGTTGGAATCGATGAACACCCGAACCAGACCGACTGCGAAGACCAGAGCCAGGGCGGGACCGGCCATCTTGCGGGCCGCGTCAGTCCAGGCAAAGCTCGCTTCTTTTCGCGTCATCTTGTGGAGCACTATGGTCGCTAAAGCGACCAGCATAAAAATCGTGCCCGGAGAGTAGAGCGGTTCGACGCTCTGAGACAAGGTCGTCCCGAGAATGTTCGACCAGGTCCAGCTGACCGAACTCAGGTAGCTCTGCAGTGGCAGGAACGGCAAGCGAGTCACCACGAGCAGAGCCGCCACCAGCAAATAGGGCACCCAGGCCAGCAATAGTGTCATGTGACGCCGCTCTTCCCCCGCATCGGCCACGATGTTGCCGATCCAACTTGCGTCCCACTGGGCTCTGGGTGGAAAGTCCCAGGGCTCACCTTTCGGAATGAATAATCCGGCTCGCGCACCGCTGACCACGATTGCCATGCCGATCAGTGCGCCGAGAAGACTCGGAAACTCCGGACCCAGAAACACCGCCACCAGTGCATAAGGAACGACGAAGCTCAGGCCGGCGAACAGGGCAAACTTCCAGGCACCCAAGCCCTCGCGAAAGGATCGGTTCTGGCCGAAGTATCGCGTGGTCATGCAAACGATGATGAGCGGGATGAACATTCCCGCAATCGCATGGGGGATCGCGGTAAACACGCCCAGGCTATGCAGAAAATCCGCGTAGCTGATTCCCTGTGCAGCCAGCGCGTCCTCCACGAGCGGAACGTTAAGCGACTGGCCCATTCCCACCATGATCGGAGTGCCCACAGCACCAAAGCTGACGGGGGTGCTCTGTATGATGAGCGTGGCCATAACTGCAGCCAACGCGGGAAAGCCCAATGCGAGGAGTAGTGGCGACGCCACCGCAGCCGGTGTACCAAAGCCGGCCGCTCCTTCGATGAAGGAACCGAAAAGCCATGCCACGATGATGAGCTGAACGCGCCTGTCCTTGGATACGCCCATGAATCCCCGTCGGATCGTAGTGACGGCACCGCTCTCTCGCAAGGTGAAAAGCAGCAGGATTGCGCCGAAGATAATCCAGAGAAGCGTGAAAGCGATCATAGCGCCCCGAAGCGTCGCACCGATTACATGCAGCACCGGCACACCCCACACCCACAGCGCCATCACGACCGTAAACACATAGGCGAGGGGCATCGCCTTGGTTGCCGGCCAACGCAAAACCACCAGGAAAAACATCACAGCCAGAACCGGCACAAGGGCTGCTAGGGCGTACAGGGCCATTCATACCTCCATCGACTGAAAAAGGTCTGACGCACTTTAGCTGCTGCCGATATTGCAGTCAACGCTCGCGGCGATCGTCTCACGACTCTTTGGTGATCCGTTTGTGCTCGCGGAAAATCACGACAGCGATCCCAAGCCACACAACGCAGAAAAGGGTATTCGCCAGCGCGAAGTTGCGGATGCCGAATCCCAGCTGAATTCCGACGAAGACGACGCCCGCCTGGAGCATGTCGCCCAGGCGAACGAAGAACGTGTCGATGGCCTGCTTGGCTTTATATTTGACCTCGCGGCTCGTGGGCAAATACAGGGCAGCGCGAATCGTGTTCATCAGCGAATAGTCGGTGCTGTTTTCGGCGATCTTCACGATGCGTACGATCTGCAGCATCGGTAAGGCTATGAGCAAGCCGTAGCCGCCGATGGCGATACACGGCAGAACGAACAATGCCCCGCGAACCCCGATGAACCGGAATATTCTGGACACGAGAAACGTCTGTATCAACAGGCCCAGTAAATTGACCCATGCATAAACACCGGCGAGGTACTCTCCGATAAAGGCCTGGCGCTCGGCACCAATCGCAATTGTGCCCGCCGCAACCTGAGCATCTGAAGCCGATTCCACAAGGCTGTTCAACAGATAGCCTCCAGTGCTGTTGACCACGTTCAGCAGGAGAATCAGGATGGCGATGGCCATCAGGTAGCGGCTACTCAATACGAGCCCGAAACCGCCCTCCTTACCCAGAGGCTGTTGTGCCTTTTGCGCCTCAGCAACCCCGCCACGCGCAGTTTCGCGGCGGTTGATCCAGAGGGTGATTAAGACACAGACGACCAGCAAACCGGCCCCGATCACCATGGGCAAGTACGCCCCGAGCCTCTCGAAGATCCGTTCGATCACCGACGAACCGACCCATGCACCCAGGGAGGCTCCTACGGCTATGATCGGAAACAAACGCTTACCTTGCTCTTCGCTATAGATATCGTTCGCAAAAGCCCAGAACTGGGCCACTACAAAAACATTGAAAATGCCCAACCAGAGGTAAAACGGAATGCCAATCCGATATCCAGCGCTTCCAAGGAGAAAGAAAATGATCAGGTGCGAAACAAAGAACAAGGTCGCCCCCGACACCAGGCGGATCCGGTTCACTTTGGCAGCCAAAAACCCATAGGCAGGCACGACGAGCAGCAAGAGCAAGGCCTGGCCGGCCGCCGAATAGCTGGCCGCGGCCGCACCCGACTCGTCAAGAATGAGGGTATCCCGAACGATTTTGAGGAAGTAGTAAGCGGCAAGGAGCAAGAAGACATTGAGGGTCAACAAAATCGCGCTGCCACCCTCACCGCTTTTGACCACGCTGAAAAGCGAAAGGATCTGTTCGAGAAGATTTTTGCCCTGGGGCGGCGGCGCCGTCGTGTTCGAGGTCGTCATATTACACCTGAGCAGGAACCGCCGACCGCCACAATCTGATCACACGAAAATTGTTTTTCTGGAACCCACAGTAAAAGTGGAACGGAAGGCAGGTGTGTCTATCGATGCGGCAGGGGGGGCAGACTCCGGCGTGGGCGGCATTCCGGGTCGGGACCAGAGACATGACTGTGACCACGGATGGCCGTGGTCTTCGGACACATTAACCGCCGATCCCGTCCGCTGAGATGTAGGCTTCCAGAGAGTCCAGTTCCTGAGTCAGATGCTCCACCTTTTCAGTCAGGAGGTGCCGGATTGAGATCATGCCTTCGACGTCGCCCGTATCGTTGACGAGCGGAAGGTGCCGGATGTGCTTTTCCTGCATCAGCTTTAAGACGTCATCGGGTTCCTTATCCTTTGCAATTGTGAGAACGGGCGAAGTCATCACGTCGGTCACTGGGGTCGACCCGGGATTCTTGTTCTTCAGCACGACACGCATCATAAGGTCACGCTCGGTGAATACTCCGTTCAACTGAGCTCCGTCAATGATGAGGATGGCGCCTACCTTCGCTTTCTCCATTTCCTGCAAGGCATCCATCACCGTCGCCGAAGAGTCGATCACTACCGGATTCTTGCCAACTTTAAGAAGGTTCATCGGTCGCTCCTTGTCCGAACCGCCGCTTCGGGCGATTCGCATACTTTGCTCCGCCAACACCAATAGTCGAACAACAGGACTCAATCCAGCTGGGGCATTTGCTTCAACAAAGGGTGCCGGACGGGCGAGGCGGTATCAGGATACATTTTCCCACCTAGGCAGTCCAGTGAAACAAAGCGAAACAGCACGTAACTCCCTTATAATCTGTTCCTTACAATTGATCGGGGCTGGAGCAGCGCAATCCCGAATGCGTCCCTCCCATTGGCAGATCTGGGAAACAACGCGCTCAATCCCGGCTGAGGATCGTAAAAGCGAAGGCCAGAGGCCCGAAACTAGTTGAAATTGCAGCATGTTCGGTTGTTCAATAAGCGAATGCTTTCTACCGTTCTGATCAGTTTTCTTCTCGCGTCCGCTCAGTCCGAGCCCATTGATCTGAGCCTCGTCACGTTCCCGTCGGGTTCGAACGTGGACGTGTCCTTGACGCCCAATGGTCAGGTGGAGGTTCGCCGGGGAGAGACCCTGAGCCGCGTCAAGGTCGAAATTGATCGCATTGAATCGCTCTCGACGCTGGATCCAATGCTGCGCGCTTTCATCGTGTGGGCCGTATCGCCAGAAGGCGAGTTCGAGAACCTCGGCGAGCTGGAGGTGGATGGCCGTGAGGCAGAACTGGAAACCACCACTGCCCTGCAGCGCTTCGGAATAATCGTAACCGCCGAACCACATTTCATGGTGGACACTCCCAATCAAACCATCGGCTTTCGGAGCGGACCACCGCGAGATGACGACATCCGTGTTGAACCTTTCAGTATAGAAGTCGGCTCCCAGGACTACTCGACGATCTCCCTGCCACCGCAAGGCAACCTGCCGGCCCGAATCACCGAAGCCCGGATGGCCTTCCTGGTTGCAGAGTCTGCGGGCGCGGGCGAATTCGCTGAGACGGATCTCCGAAAGGCACGTGTCGCCTTGGGTTCGATGGAAGAACTGCTGCGTCGCAATATGCCAATGGACGTGCTCATGCCTTACGTGAACGACTCGATTCGCCTGTCGGCCCTGGCCGCACGCTCAGCCCGTGCGCAAGTGATTCAAAATGAACTCGACCGAGAGACGCGGCGCGCCGAACTACTCGAACAACAGAACCGGCAGCTGCAACAGGAACTGCAGCGGCTCGATCTGAGGCAGGAAGACTCCGAAGAGCGGCTGAGCGAGTTGAGGTCATCACTGCAAACAGCGCAGAGCGAAAACCGCTCATTGGAACTTGAGATGGAAGAAGCGGCCCGGGGAATTCGATCACTGGAAAACGAAGTATCGAATCTCAGTGATCCCTGGCCACCCCTTCGGGATGCTTTGATGTTCGGCGCCGGAGCCCGCGAAACCGCACGAGGACTGACCCTCACCCTGGCTGGGGCCACCTTCGAATCGAATAGCGGCACGCTGGGGCCAGAAGGCCGGGAAATGCTTTCGCGCCTTGCCGGAGTCCTGGGCATCGATGAAACACCGGAGATTCTGATTGAAGGCCATACCCAGGATTCAGGTCCCGCTTCAAGAAACCTCACGCTGTCTGAAGAACGAGCCGAGGCCGTGAGAGCCTATCTCCTCGAACTGGGCGTCTCCGAAGACAACCTTCAGGCAGAAGGCCTTGGCACAACGCGGCCCATCACTGGAAACGAGGATGCTGAAACAAGGGCACTCAATGAAAGGGTCGAAATAGTCTTCAGGGAAATCCGAAACCCATGATCCTTTCTGGAGCGCTTCCGACGAAGCCTTTCCTCCGACAATCCGTTTATGCACTTTGAGCAGTTCTATCTCGGATGTCTGGCCCACGCGTCCTACCTGGTCGGTTCCGCCGGCCGCGCCGCGGTCATCGACCCGCAAAGAGAGGTTGAACTTTACCTGGAAGCTGCGCATGGATATCAAGGCTTGAGGTAAAGCACGCCGCCTTGGCGAGCCGGACTCGTTTTCCTTTTGCCAGGTCCCGTCCCTCCGGTTTATCCTGCATGAAACCTCATGAAATTAAGCGTTTCGTCCCTCACGTTTGTTCTGGCTGTTTCTCTCTTCACGCTACCCGCATTTACACAGGAACGAGAAGACAGAAGCGAGCGCGAGCCAGACAGGCAAGAACAGCGGCAGCGGAACGAACGGAACCGACAGGAACGAGCGAGCCAGATGTTCATCCAGCAGATGACGCTGGACGCGATGTGGGAGGACTTCCAGGCGAATCGGGGAGGGGCCCAGTACCGTTCCGAGCTGCTTGTAAGAACAACGGAAGAACTTGCCGAGAATATTGAAGAACTCTATAGGGTTGTTACGTTAGAGAATTCCACTGGTAGCGAGTTGGAAGAACGATCCGAAGAGATTGAGTAAACGAGCAGCCGCATAACCGAACTCGTCAATTACGGAACTGAAGCACCTCAGATTAACGTTGCTGAGTTGCCCGATGAAGGCCTCGACGTGCGATTACAGCGCCTGGTAAATTTGAGCCGACGTTTGATTCCGAACCTTCTCTTTCTCGTGGGTTCTGATGCAGTCAATCTGAATCTGCTGAATCAGATTCGAGATGACCTTGCGATCACCGGGGCCCTGACCCGGGCATTGCCCGGGTCAGGGTTCTAACCTTGCTTGCTTCTTTTCCTGGTTTAATTCCGCCCAAGACAGAAGATGGTGCTGCTTCGGCGGCTTCACAATACTCGACATCCGGCACGATGACCTGTCAGGATTTGAAAACGGCGAAGGCACTTCTCCCGATATCCGGTTAGAACTAAGCCGCAGGCGCTCGGAGTCGGCGTACAGCAGATAGAGTCTGTCCCATAAAGTAGCGGTCATAAGGAGGTGTCTTATGACCCAACTACGAGAACGGATGCTGGAGGAACTCCAGCGACGGAACTATTCCCCGGCCACGAGTCGTGGCTACATTCTGGCAGTCGAACAATTCGCGAATTACTTCGGCAAGTCTCCGGCCTTGATGGGAGCCGAGGAGGTACGGCGTTTTCAGCTGTACTTACTGACCGAAAAGAAGCTGGCGGCGAGTACGGTCGGGATGCGGACCTCGGCGATACGATTCCTTTACAAGAAGGTGCTGCTGCGACGTGCGGATCTGGAACTGGATGATCTGCCCATGCCCAAGAGTGCGCGGAAACTACCCACGATCCTGGGTCCGTCTGAAGTCCGCCGGTTGATCCAAGCCGCATTGAGTCCGATGCACCGGGCCATCCTGATGGTGCTCTACGGGACCGGGATGCGACGGGCCGAAGCCGCCGTGTTGAAGGTGGCCGACATCGACAGTGAACGGATGCTGGTGCATATCCGCGACGGGAAAGGGCGTCGGGACCGGGATGTCCCGTTGAGTCGCAATCTGCTTGAAGCGTTACGGGGGTACTGGTTATTGAAAAAGCCCGAGGTCTATCTGTTTCACAGCAGTGCAGGACACCGGGGCACGGATGCTCCGATCTCGGACAAGGTGGTCTGGCATGCCGTTCATGGGGCCGCCCAGCGTGCGGGTCTGACCCAGAGGATCGGTCCGCACACGCTACGGCACAGCTTCGCGACCCACCTGCTAGAGTCCGGGACCGACTTGCGCACGATCCAGCTCTTGATGGGACACAGTCGGCTCAGCGATACCACGCTCTACCTGCAACTGTCCCGGCGCCATCTTCGAACCGCGCGCAATCCTCTGGATCAGTTGAAGCTTTCACCTGTGGTTAAGGATCCAAAGAAGTGAGCCGGCCACCCTTTGAGGTGGCTGACGTGATTCGCATCGTCGGAGACCGATTCCGACAACGGTATTTGAAAGCGCTGGCCTGGCCCCAGGTCAAGGTCCTCAACGCGATTACCCATTGCCGGACCGCCGCACTGGGCGGGAACCGGAAACGATGCGACCACTGTGGCCACCAAACGCTGGTCTACCACTCGTGCCGGAACCGCCACTGCCCGAAGTGCCAGACCAATGCGCGGAACACCTGGGTCGAGAAACGGCAACAGGAACTGCTACCGATCGGATACTTCCATCTGGTCTTCAGCCTGCCCCATCAGTTGATCCCATTGATCTGGCAGAACAAGAAGGTGCTCTATGCGCTTCTGTTCCGAACCAGTGCGGCGGCGCTGATCGAAGTGGCCCGAAACCCCAGGTATCTGGGCGGCGAGATCGGATTCCTCAGCATCCTGCATACCTGGGGACAAACCCTGCAACGCCATCCCCATATCCACTGTGTGGTTCCCGGTGGCGGACTGTCCCCGGATCACGACCGGTGGATCCACTCCTCCCGGACCGACTTCTTCCTCCCGGTCCAGAAGCTCAGCTACGTTTTCAGAGAAAAGTTTCTCGACGGTTTAGCCGAAGCCTTCGGAAACAAGACGCTCGTTTTCCATGGGGAGTGTCTGGAACTGGCCACCGAATCCACCTTCGAGCGGTTCCTCGACGATCTGAAGGATCGGAACTGGGTGGTGTACGCCAAAGAACCATTCGGCGGACCCCAACACGTCCTTCAGTACCTGGCCCGCTATACCCATCGGGTGGCCATCTCGAATCATCGCATCCTCGATGTCAACCAATCCGGCGTTACATTCCGCTGGAAGGACTATCGCCACAATGGCCGTCCACGAACAATGACACTCCAACCCGAAGAGTTCCTCCGTCGATTCCTCCTGCATGTCTTACCGAAAGGCTTTCCCCGCATCCGGTACTACGGATGGATGGCAAATCGGAAACGCAAGACGATGCTGGAACTCTGTCGGCACCTCTTAGGTCAGGAGTCCATCACCGAGCCGGAGTCCGAGGCGGGTGCTACCCCACCGGCACCGTGTCCGATCTGCCGGGGACCGATGCGTCTGGTCGAGCGATTAACCGCGGCACAGCTCGCCGCTCTCGAATCAAAGGAGGTTCCAATTCAGGATAGTGCGTAGCCATCGACACTCAACAATTCCAGCCCAACGCGGTCGTCCAGACTGCATCGCCGAAGTGTGTCCAGACGCCAAAAACACGCGTGCTCAAGTGCCCTTTCGCTATATCCAACCCACCCCACTCGGGCGATCGACAGTGATTTTCCGCTACAACCACCCCCCACCATCACTGCGTCTCCCCGATTCAGCCCGACTGCATCGCCGAAGTGTGTCCAGACGCCAAAAACACGCGTGCTCAAGTGCCCTTTCGCTATATCCAACCCACCCCACTCGGGCGATCGACAGTGATTTTCCGCTACAACCACCCCCCACCATCACTGCGTCTCCCCGATTCAGCCTCCAATCCATGGATTGAAAACCCATAGGTCTTCTCGTTCCCGGCCGCGCCTGCGCCTCACTTCAAACCATTCTATCCGACATGCCCCGGCATCATTTTTTGTCACTGTCGGTGCCGGACCATCTCCGATACAAAACTGACGTTTTGCGGACAGATGACTGTTTGGTTGACCTCAAGCCCCACCTGTAGTTCGTTGTAGCACCCCAAATTCCACGCATTGGCAAGTGCGCTAGTCCGAGTTTCATCGAGACTCGAGACAATGTTAAAAGCTTGGTCTCCAGACTCACTTAAGCCATAGTTGTGAGAATCTGGAAATCAGGAGGTGCATCATGAGCATTAAACGAAGTGTTGCTACCGTCGTTTTTCCCCTGGTGTTTGTGATGCTGGGCGGGGTGGTTTTCTCAGCCCACCACTCCCGGACCGGCTACGAGAACGAACGCACCGTTACCCTCACAGGATTCGTGACGGAATTCAGGTGGAGAAATCCCCACACCTTTCTTGTCTGGACGGTGACCGACGAAAACGGAAAAGCAGTGGAGTGGGCAGGTGAAATGCTGTCCATCCAGACCGTGACCAGTTGGGGATTGACCCGTAACTCATTCCAGCCGGGAGACGAAGTGACCGTGACCGCCTTTCCCGCTACGCGGGGTGCGCCTGTCAGCATAATCCAGAAAGTCGTGATGACTGCGGATGGCAGCGTCGTGGTGGATCAAACTCGAGACGAAGCCTTTCGATAGGTATCCGGCCGGACTGGGATCGATGCAACTCCGCAAGCGCCAAATCGCATGGCGAGAACGGTTCAAGTGGCGCATCACTGAGTCTTCGAGCATTGGGGAGATACGACAGATGCAAAAGCAAATTGTTATCTCGATAACCTTGATGGTTGTACTACTGGCTGCGTCCCCGGTCGCGTTCGCTCAGACCTCGCAACCGCCTACCTGGCTGCCGTGTCCGCAGTGCATGAGCAACGAGGCGACGGCCGAAGCGCGCGCAGAGGCAGCCGACCTGTCCTTTGACGCTCGAGACCTGTCCGGCGTTTGGGGCCCGAAGCCCCGGACCGACCGGCAGCTGAGTGTACCGCCACCCCCTTTCACACCCTTGGGACAAGAGAAGTACGATGCGAGCCGATCCGACGAAACGCCGGACGGGGAATCGATTTCCAATTCGAATGACCCGATTCTGATCTGCGATCCGATGGGCTGGCCGCGCTTGTTCACATATAACTACGGTTTCGAGTTCGTCCAGATGCCTGACCGGATGTTCCAGTTCTTCGAGTGGGGCCATTCCTGGCGCACCGTGTGGACGGATGGGCGGGCACTTCTCGATGATCCGGATCCGCGGTGGTTGGGATATTCCGTGGGCCGGTGGGAGGGAGACGCCTTCGTTGTCGAGTCGAACGGCTTCGACGAGAGATCATGGGTCACTGAAGACCGGCAAGATCGTCGATTCGGGTATCCGCATACCGAAGATATGCGGCTAGAAGAACGTTACCGGCGGGTGAGCCATAACGAGATCGAGGCCACCCTGACCGTCATCGACCCCGAGACGTACACCGAGCCCTGGGTAACTACGAGCAGTATCTTCCTGACCCCGGGGAGTGAGATCGGGGAGTATTTCTGCGTGCCATCCGATTCGCAATATTACAACAACCGGATATTGCTGCCCTCGCACGGCCTTCCTTCCGAGAATTAAAACGCGGCGTACCCGTTCGACATCAACATCCCCCGCGTTGGTGGCCGGCGCACGTCAGTTTATTCTGGCGCCGGGTCCCTCCAGCGTGCTCTCAAGGCGGCGCGGTCGACTCTCATCCCACGGATGTAGACGTCGGCGATTCGGCGTGTATTGGTGATGTCGTCGAGCGGGTTCGCGTCGAGCACTATGAAGGACGCGCTCTTGCCCACGGCCAGGGTGCCGTGATCGGTCAGTCCCAGGATTTCGGCCGAGCTCTGCGTCGCGGCGACAATGACCTCGGCCGGGGTCAACCCGGCCACCACCAGGTCCTCCATCTCGATGTGTGCGGTCCAACCCACAGCGCTGTCGGTCCCAAAGCCAATTCGTACTCCCTCCGCTTTGAGCCTCCTTAGATTGGCAGCCTGGATGGCGAAAGGCTCCAGGGGTCTTGCGCGGTTGAAAGCCAGCGCCGACGTTCCGGTGTTGACTTCCTCCAGTATTCGTTCGAACGCTTCGGGCGGGTGAGCGTCTCTGATCCACGAAAGGTCCGGCATGACGCCTCAAGGCGGGAGGTTCGGTGTGAGGAATACTTCCGGCCGCTCCGTGATCAACGCGACAAATTCATCATCAATCTCCTGGTCCCGCGCTCCGTGCGCCAACCCGTGGAGGCCCGCTCGCAGGAGTCCTTTCGCATCCGCCAGGTACCGGAGGTGGGCTAAGACGCGGAGACCGCGCCTGTCTGCCTCATCAATGATCGCTCCATACAGGGCTGGTGTCAGCGTCTCGCGGTCCCCCTCCCCGCCGCTGTCCACATAGATTTTTATCATGTCGACCTGTGCGGCGGCGTGCTCCTCGACGGCCCTTCGCACTTCCGCTTCGGTCGTGACGGAGGTACCCCGGATACCCCATCCACCATCGCGATACAGTGCGGCACCCGGGACCGGGTTGTTCCGCATCTCGGATGACAGATCGCTTTCACCCGCTATTTGCAAGATTGCGCCCACGCCGAAGTAGGCCTGCCGCAGCAGCCCGTCGACAACAGATTCGCGCGTGACCCTGCGATCATCCGTTGCTGGTTGAGACTCCTCGAACGTCACCACGCCTCGCTGGAGATGCGTGAGGAGATGCACGTGGAGGTCGACGAGCGTGGGCATTACGGTCTTGCCGCTCAGGTCGACTCGAGCGGCTTCCGCCGGGACTTGCAGCTCCCCTCTTCGGCCCATCTCGGTGAAGCGATCATTTGCGACGATAAAAGCGGCGTCTTCGATGGCTTCGCTGCCATCCCCCACAATAAGCCGGGCTCCTTCGAACACAGTTACACTCGTGGTCTGGGCCGGGGGGCTTTCTACTTGCGGTGAACATGCCGTAACCAAGAGCAAACCAGCGACAAGCAGCAAGCGGAGCTCGATCTTCGCCAATCGCTTCCAGAAGGATTCTCGCTTAGCGTTATGTTTTTTCATCGTCGGATCTCCCTCAACCAGAACGTCGGATGCGGTCGCCTGGGGGCTAAATGCTACCCCCACTCTTCTACGCAACGCAATACCGTAAAAACCCATAAGCAGGCAGGTGCTGCGTTCGACTCTCAACTTCAGATAATCTGATTTTCCTCTACAAGATGCTCTGTCCGAAGGAAGATAAAATCAGATCGACCGCAAGTTCTCCCGTCGTATTGTGATTATCTATGATGGGATTGAGTTCGACCATTTCCAGGCTCACCATGCGGCCGTCATCCGCAATCATTTCCATCAAAGTGTGCGCTTCACGAAAGTTGATTCCACCTCGGACGGGTGTGCCCACGCCAGGGGCAATTTCCGGGTCGAGTCCGTCAAGATCAAAAGAAAGATGAAAGCCAGCTGTCCCATCATTGACGATGTCCAATACCTCCCGCATGACCTCGCCAATACCCCGTTCGTCGATTTCACGCATGGTAAATACGTGAATTCCCGATTGTTTGATGACTTCGCGTTCCTTGGGGTCAATCGCGCGGATACCGATCAATGCGGTGTTTTCTTTTTTTACTTTGGGAGAGAAACCATGGATGCCGGTGAGTTCCTGGGGACCGATCCCCAGCAATGCCGCCAAGGGCATGCCATGGATATTGCCGCTTGGTGATGTGTCTGGCGTATTCATGTCACCGTGGGCATCGATGTAAATAAGTCCTATGTTTTGATTTTTCTTCCGATAATGATTGGATATTCCACTGACCGTTCCTATGGCAATCGAATGGTCACCGCCCAACACAATCGGGAACGCGTTGGCGTCGATGATTGTTTCTACACGTTGAGCTAAAGAGTTACAGACCTTCACAACTTCACGCTGGAATTTTAATCCCCGGCCGGGTGTTTTCGCCTCTGGAATTGGAACCGAAATATTGCCTTCGTAATTCACGTTGTTCCCTAGTCTGCGAAGGCCGGCGGCAAGGCCGGCGAAGCGAATGGCGGATGGGCCCATGTCGACGCCGCGACGTCCGGCGCCCAAATCCATAGGGACCCCTAAAATTCGTACTTCGTGATTTGTCGTGGTATTACTCATGATCAATACATCACCCGCTACCAAGTTGAAGCTTGATTTGTCGCTACCTTGAACTCGAACATCATGGCACCAGCACCCGTTCCCTCAGTTCTTCAAACCTGTTCAGGATGACATCGATCTAAACGGCTTAGCAATCTTCACCGAGCGAACCCCTGGGAGGATGCCGGGAGTGCTGACCGAAACCCGCTGCCGCTTACCCTCGAGAGTGAGCAGGCAGGAGCCGGCCATCCAGACCCGCTTCTCCCACGATGAAATCAGGATTCGAATAGACCTGTTGACGCAGCTCATCCACACCCGGGCGGCAGGATCTCGGCGTCGCCCAGATGGTGCAGGCGGTAGATGTCGCTCGCCGACGCCCACCTCAGACGGCAGATTTCCTCGGCGCGGTTCACGGCGCGGGCTTCGAGCTCGGGGGTGTCGAGGTATTTCGAAGCCAGTTCGATCTGGCGTTGGGAGTGTTCCTGGTCGGCCGCTTCGTGGGCAACGAAGAATTCGATGGCTGGCGAGTCCCTGTCAAAACCGTAATGGGTCGTCAAGGCGGGAATGGTGATCTCGGCGTTGAGTTGGGGCTGCTGCCCTTCCTGGGTGAACATGGCGGCAAGCGCCACGCCGATGGCTTCGAACTCGGCCATGTAACGGTAGAACAGGGTCCGCGCCCACCACGCCGGGGTCAGCTCCGTGGCGTCGATTTCCTCGCGCGTCATTCCGGCGGCGAGGCAGAAATTGTGCAGCATATCCATATGCTCATGGGGATCGTTGCCGATCTTGTCCATCATGATAAGGCCCTCTTCTTCGGCCAGGTTTTCGATGCACATCTTTTTCACTTCCATCGGTCCGCGGGCATAAAGAAGGCCAAAGCTTTCAAGGGCCAGGACGACAAACTTGGCGTGACAGGCCTGATGAATCGCAAGTGTCTTTATATCGAGCTTGCCTTCCGCGAGGGTGGTGAACAGCGGGTGCTGCTTGGTGTGCCACTTGTCGCGGATGGCGATAATTCGATCGCCCACCGTTTTGCGGGCGTCGCCCGCCGTGTCCGGCCTCATGATGACGATAACCTCCCCTACCCGATGGTCTGCCGATGCCGTCTACCGTGCTTATTCGATTTCACGCTCAAGGCACCCTATATACACATAATTCGGCGTCAACTATACCCTCTTCGCCGCCCCTGACCGTCCTGCTAAACCCCGCCAGCTGGCGCAGATCGTTCCGCCGGAATTCTTCGAGTCGCTCCTACGACGCCAGCAGCCCTGCCAGGGCCACTCATGAATTGATGCGGTACGGGAACCCGTCGACAAACGATATCGGTCTCACGGACATAAACGAGTCCTTTGAATTTGATGTATGCACCGCAGTTTTCATGTCATACGATTCCGTCGGAGTTTCGTGCCGGATTCCATATTCAAAGTGTGCAATTAAGGACGCTATGTAAATTTAGCTAATCGGTACAAGAGGTGAGGGTTATTGGCAAGAAAATCGTCGATGACAGACCTGCGACCATTTCTCAAGGTCCGACAAGATGATTCAGATCAACCGGTCGATGCAACACCTGCGTTTAATGTCTCTGCCGGATTAGCGAAGTCCAGCGTCTCACGAGGTCGCCCGTTGAGCTTCCTTGCGATCATATCCAAATGCTCCTGTGAGTGAACCGACAAGTCCGTACCTTTAGGGAATACTGTCGGAGCAAACCGTTCGTGTTTTCGTTCGAACCCCGTTGCCAGGGACTCCTCGGATCGCAAAAGTAAACGGCAATGTCGGTGGCCAGAGTGAACCGTTTGTGATTGGCCATTTCCAATCCGCGATCCCAGGTCAGTGTTTTATAGAGTTCGGTCGGGAGTTTGTCTGCGTGTTCGATCAGCGCGTTGATGACGGTTTCGGTTTCCTTATTCGGAACCTTCACCCGCATCACGTACCGGGAGAAACGTTCGACCAATGTCGCAATGTAGGTGTTGTTCGAACCCGCTATGAGATCCCCTTCCCAGTGTCCGGGGACCGCGCGATCTTCAACCGAAGCCGGGCGCTCACGGATCGATATCAGATCCGGGATCTGCCCGCCACCCCGGCCTTTGCGACTGGCATGCCGGGACCGGCGAATCGTGCGTTTGGTCCGTAGATGCTGTGTCAGTTCTTTCTTCAGAGCCCCGCGGGCCTGGATGAAAAGGCTGCGATAGATCGTTTCGTGTGACACGTAAAGTGACTCGTCGTCTGGATATTCGCGTTTCAGCCAACCCGCAATCTGTCGCGGTGCCCAATCCTCCCGGAGCTTCTCTTCGACGATCCCGCGTAAGCTGGGATAGCGGATCAGTCGACATCTCTTCGGGCGGTGAGCCCGTTCCCATGCGCGTTCATCCGCCTCCAACGCTCGATAGTTATCATAGCCCCCATTGCGACCGATCTCCCGACTGACTGTGGAGGGTGCACGCGACAGCGAGGCGGCAATTGAACGGATCGATCCCTTGGCGGCAATGCCTCGGGAAATCTCTTCACGCTCGGCGAGGGTCAGCGCCCGCTTAGAGCGGCATCGTGTCCTGGGACAGATTCCACCATACGGTGCGATCTGACCATAAACCGAAGAGCCCTCCTTTCCGAACACACGTCCGATCGCTTTTAGACTCTCTCCCCGCTGCCAGCGAATCCACACCTCGTCTATATCGGCGAGTGTGTAGCCTCGCCGCACCCGGTCTTTACTCTGTTTCTTCCGTCGTTTCTTACGCATACACTCCACCTCCTCCTTTTAGGTACAGTGTTGCATCGATCTGTTGAGACCACCTGATTTGTCGGAACTTGAACTCGAAAATCACGGGACCGGCACCCGTTCCTTCAGTTCTTCAATCAAATTCAGGACGATGTTGATTTGGGGTGTCGTTGGATCAGCAAATATGCAAGCCGTGTTAGGATGCATTGAACGAAAACAAAGTTTCGGAGAAGACGATGCACCACGTTTTTCTGTTGATTGCCGCTTTGGTGATCGCTGCTTCGCCCGCAAAGGGCGCAGCCCAATGGCAGGAATATGTTTATCCAGAAGACCGCTTCGCGATTCAGTTTCAATCCGAGCCGAGCCTACGGACCGCCCCTTACGAAACGACGATCACTTCGGACCTCTCGGCAAAAGTCTACTCGCTCGAATTCGAGAACATTCTGTTCGAAGCGACGGTGGTCGAACTCGACGGCCTGATAGAAAACGGCGCAAACTTCGTTAGCGAAGTAGCTTACAATCTTCAGCGCGCGGGCGATGTCATCTCCAACGATTTTCCGCGCGTGGGCTTTCAGGGGAACCCGACCTTTGGGATGACCATTGTGGTAGACACCGAAGACGGGCGGCGGATTCGTTCATCCTCCTACGTTGCGAATGGCAGGTTCTACAAGATAGACGCGATTGTGCTCCCTGCGCGCGGCGACAAAGATCAGGCCGTGCCGTCTCGCTTCGATCAAACGCTGCGATTTGACGTCGAGCGTCCTTAGCCGCAACCACGGTTTGAGCATACTTCGCGCCCATCGGGGAGCGTCGCACTCATGAGCTGCCCGCCGCGCGAGCCGTCCCTCATCGGGCGAAACCCCACGGTAATTTCTGTGCCTGGCTGGAAATCATCCCGGCTCCAGCCCAGTCGCGCCAATTGAATGATGCTTCCGCCCTCGAACGCCCATGTCGTCACGTTGCCATTCTCGTCGGTGAAGTCGACATGCAGCCAGGCATGCGGATTGATCCACTCGAATTCGTTTACCTTTCCCGTTTGCAAGGTCAGTTGAGTTTGGTCGAATAGTCGGGTCGAATGATGCGCAAGAACGGGGAATGTAAGCAAAAGAATACAAGCGATGGCGCCAATGGCGGTGCGACGATATGTTTCCATATTCATTCCTCCAAAGCTAATTCATACTATCTCGAACCGTAAGTTTTTGCGAATCTGTTGCGCTGATTGGCGACGGAATGACTTCCGTCTTCCTCTGGTCGCACAAATAAAGGCCAAACCGCAACTAACCTGTTGGAACCCAAACTCAATGATCAAACTTATTTGAGCGAGTGATAAAACTTGCGATGGAAGGCAACATGGTGGCAGTGAAAGGACTCTTGAACGTATGGATGGCAGCGTTGAGAACACTGTCGAGCAGATTTTCCGGCTTGTCATATGACAGGTAGCGAACGACTCCCGGGCTAAGGTGCCATTTCGGCCATACCCTACGCCGAAGCCAGCCAATGCCCGGGACTGAACCCTCTCGAAATCCAGCGATTTCGCGGAAAACTGACAGGCCATCAGTGAATTCAAGCGATTTGATCTTTGTGGAATCAATCATTAACAGGTTGCGCCGTCGTCGCGCCATGCAAAAGTGAACTCAGGAGGAAAGAAGGAAGCAGTTGCTTTATGGAACCGGCACCCGTTCCTTCAGTTCTTCAACACATCAGAGAACGACTGGCCTACTTTTAAGGGGTAAAATCGCGACGGTTTTGTTCGACCGTCATCAACTCAAAGCTAAAGACTTCTTGATCCTCCGGATCTACTGTCACACGGATCCAGTGCGTGTCTAGACCCAAAACAAGCGCATAACCAGTCCGCCGAGGCCCAGTTCGCGCCGATAGAATTCGAGGCATAGAATCCCGTTCCCGGATGGCCTGTTCCAGGTATCGAGTTTCTGTTGAATCTGTTTCAGTTCAGCCTCGCTGGTGTTGGACGGTTGACAGAAACCGGGACCTCGATCGCCCGGGCTCAGAGTCATGATCGGGTCAACATCGCAGAGGCTGACGCAACACATCCACCCCGCGGAACAAGACCGGCAACCACCGGTTCCAGGCCAGGATCCGGAACAGAATGCGCCGCCCGGTGCGCACGAGTTGGCACGGCACAAGCATGAAAGCGTTCAAGAAGGTTTTGAACTCCATGCGCAGCACGGTTTGCTTCTCAGCCTGATATTTTTGGCCCCAACGTCCGGTTTCGGGAAGCAGCAATGCAAACCACGCTTTCAGTGTCCAGGCCAGTGACGCGATCACCATGTAGGCCCAGTTGCTGGTCTGATCTCCGACCGGCATCCGCAACGCCTGAACGCCGTTCTTCAACTGCTCAATGAGATTCTCCTGATTGCACCGTTGATTGGCACGCATCACAATCTGGTCGGCCGGATCCGAACGGTTGGTAATGTAGAAGAAGTACCGGATGTCGTCAAACAACACCTGCTCTCCTTTGGCCACCGACAGATTCTTCCGCACCACGACGACACGGTAGTCCCGATCGCAGGCTCCGGGTCGATACCGAAACTCGGCCACATCCTCACCCTGCAAGCGGATATTGTCGAAACCGCGCTGCCGAACGATCTCTTCCTTCACGTTGTCGGGACGTTGGCGCGGTTCGGTCGCCACGTCGTATTTCGCGGGCCGTTCCAGGCGCTTCCACTGGCGCGGCTCCAGTTCATCGGCCCGGGCCTTCAGGTTCGCCATCGCGTCAATCCCGAATATGAAACCCACCTGCTGGTCGTCCCATCCGTCCAGATGCCGGGTCTGGCTGAAGTCCGTGTCCCCGCGCAGCAGGATCTGGCGAAACCCCGCATGCCGGCACAATGCGATGGCTTGGTCGAACCGGACCGCGGCTCCTTCATGCGACGGCCGGTTGCCGCTACGATTGACCAGATACAGCGGTTCGGCGGTGTTGGCCAGCGAGATCATCAGCGGGTGATATCCCCACGTCCCGTCGTAGGCCACGTCCATCCCTTGCTTGCATTCCCCCGTGGTTTCGGCCAGTGTCCCGTCCGCGTCCAACACCGCTTCTTCGAAAAACGCCGCCGGTTGCTGTCGCCAGACTCCGAGCCGGACTTGATTGGTTGCCTCCATCAGACACTCCACGTCGTCGGCCTCGAATCTCCGGCAGAAGTCTCCCGCCGTCGTCGGATCCGGAATCCGTTGCGCTCCCAGCGCATCCAGATACACCGCATCGTTGCGCCGCAGTTCGATGTCTTCCAGGCACGTTCCTCCGCTCAAGGCGTTGTAGGCGATGTTCAGCACGTGATCCGACTCGTGATACGGCAGGTGCCGCTTCAACACATGCACGCCCTTGTCGATGGCTTCGATCAGCCCGGTCCGCCGCGCCACCAGTTGCATCGTCCCGATACCACCAACCGATGTGCCCCGCGTCCGCTCTCCCATCTCGTACTGAATGTTGCTCGCCGAAAACATCGGCTCTACCTGATCCGTCCAATGCCGGTCCCCAAGCCGACGTTCGATTCGCCGCTTGCGGTTCCTCATGTTCTTGCGCGTATAATCGTTCATCTGAAATGCCTCCTTTTCCGAAGAATCTGTTCAAGGTTTTTTTCGCACGGAGAGGGGGCATTTCGGGTACTTCCGCTCTTATTGCACTATCATTTCCTCGTCAATCACGCTTGTTCAGGGTCTAGAGCCCCAAAGGTCTCAACGCGAGTGAAATTTTCCACGGTCCGGCTTGCGCCGCCAGTCTGCGATGACAGCGGCTGGTCGACGCGTCGCGCGGCTCACGAGCAACTACCCGATAGCCAGCTTCAGGAGCCGCTCCGCGTTCTTGTACAGGATCAACTCTTTCTCGGCTTCGCTGGTATTGGAAAGAGCCACAGCGTTCAAATTCCTCCAATGTGTGGAGCCCGCAGTGGTCGCATCCGCCCGTTCTGTTTCAAGTGCTGCGATGTCGTAGGGATTCAAACGTGTCCAGTTCGCGCCGAACAGAACTCTGTCCGGTCCCATATACTTCACCGCCGCATCTATGAGCTCCACGGGAGCCCGACCGATTTCCAGATGTAGATTCCGATACGAACCGCTCAAGACGACGGCGTCCCATCCTCCCCCGTGGGCATAATCCGCGCCCCCAGCGTCCCCGATGATCATGTTCACTCTGGGAAACTTGGCGGCGAGTATCCCAACGTTCCCGATCTCCCGTTCAGCGCCGGGCCCGGCTCTCGTCCCAAAGAAGACAGGGACATCCAACGATTCCGCTACCTCCATCGTGGGGTAGTACTCTTCCAAGTTCACCTCGTTACGCAAACCAGTGACATTCAGTTCCCCGATTCCCTTTGCCCCCGCTTGCAGTCTGCTGTGCACCTGCTCAGCCGCTCTCTGCGGATCCGAAAAGTCATAGCCGTCCGGCGGGGTCCACATGAACAGCCGATCTGGAGGCAATCCGGCAATCGTTCGAAGGTCATCTTCATACGAGATCCCATTCCGCACGGACGCCTTGGACTTCGCGAGCATCGCCCTTCCGATTCCGTGAATGTTCATGGAGCGAATCAAGTTTTCAGCCCGCTCCGGCCCTGGGCGACTGCCGATATGACAGTGGATGTCAATGACCTTTCGCTCGATCACCGCGCGCAACCTTTGCCATGGCCCGACAAACAACTGGACCAAATCCTCTCTGGTAATTTGGGGTACTGCGCCAGGCTGCGGAACACTGCCAGGATATTGAGCCCATGCGGAAGATTCGAAGGCAGCAAGACCCAGGGTTCCTAGACATGAAATGCTTCCCGCTTTCTTCAGGAAGTCTCTGCGCATTAGTTCGTTACCCATGGTGATAATCCTCTCTTAGCTAGGCCGGAATTTTTATTGTGATCTTCATCTTCACACGGAAACCTGTGCCTCAGACCCTGTCGATCTCGCACCGGCAGAAGCGTGTCCGAAGCTAGAGAATATCCGAACCACCAATCGGTCAGGAAGTGATACATGCCGAGGACGTTCTCGTCGATCCAATCGCAGTCCCCCCAGTGACTGTACTCTTCCATCTTGATGTTTCGTAGCATGTCCTCCAGCGTCTGGCCCGAAGCAATGCCATAGTCGTCAGCCCCTGCTTATATCGCTTTTCCGCCCGGAACTATGCCATGGCAGGTTTAGTCAGGTCTAGGCCAGGGCCGTATCGAAAAGAACGAGCAAGCGGCTCCACGCCCGTTCTGCCTGGGTCTCGTTGTACACGGCCGAATCAGGCGGACACCAGCCATGCAACGCGCCTTCATAAACCTCGATTTCTGCCGGGAGTTCGGCGCGATCGTAGGTTTCCCGAAGCACATTCTTTGCTTCCGGATCGCTTTCGTCATCATTCTCAGCGATCGCGAAGAGAAATTGCGCGTTCATATCAGGAACCAGCAGGTGCGGGCTGTCAGGCGCATCAGTCACCAACCCGCCACCGTGAAACGATGCACCGGCCCCAACACGCTCTGGTGCTGCGGCTGCGGTGCGCATTGTGATCGGACCGCCCATGCAGTAACCCATGGTGCCGATCTTCCGGTTCGTGTCGACGACCGCCTGCTGGTCCAGGAACGTCACAAAAGCCCTGGCGTCGGACATGTGGGTTCCGGCATTTAGCGTACCCGCGAGTGGTAAAACGACATTGCGCGTCTCTTCGTCCTGGAATCTTGCGCCTTCGGGAACAATCGGAGCGCCTCTGTCCCGGTAATAAGGATTGACAACCAGCACCGAATAGCCCGATTCGGCGAGCCGCCGGCCCATCATCCTGAAGGCAGGGCGCAGACCGAGTATGTCCGGCCAGATAATCACACCAGGAAAGTCGCCACCCGCCGGATGCACGAAATAGCAGTCTGCGGTTCCATCAGGTGTCGGAACATCGACGTCCGATTCCGTCACCGCTTGCGCATTGGCAGCCCGTGGCAAGAGCATTGTCAACGCGACGCCGGCCGATAGTGTGCCGAATTCGCGCCGTGTCAGATTACTGGAGCGGCGCAGGTGTCTATTCGCATCCTTGACTGTCTTCTCGTCGCACATGATTTTCTCCATTGAGCTTAGAAACTTGTTTAGGACACCGGCACCCGTTCTTTCAGTTCTTCAAATCAGAGCGCCCGGATCTGTTGCTGGCCGCGTTGTGCGCCGGATTCCATGACTTAGTGTGTCGCCAATAGGGACAGCGAAATTTTGGTAAGTCTATCTACATGGGAGGGTTATTGGCAAGAAAAGCGTCGATGCCCGACTTCCGGCCATATTTCAACGTCCGACAAGATGATTTATCGGGCGTTGAGAATCGTTTTCAGTCGGGGACCAGCAACAGCCTGCGCTACGGCACGGTCGCAGCCGTGAGAAAATCGTGCTGACGTTGAGTCGCGTTGGTCACATAGCGATCCACCAGCACTTGCGTGGCCTGTCCAGGGACAAAGCCGTCTCCGACTGGCACCGGGACGCTCATCAGTTGGTCGTCGGGTGATCGGCAGAATAATTCGCGAGCATCTCTCGACCAGGCGAGGCTAATAGTCATTTAAAGGGCTATGTTGCCACCTAACCCATTACTAGGGATGTATCGGCATGGTCCGCCTTCCGTCCACGATAGGCGGAAAATCCTTCGCCTCGTCATACACCTCGGTGATGAAGCGATCCTTGCTCTGCTGCGTGTCGCCCTGGGTCGTCGTGTCATACGGCGCGGTCAGGTCGGCGGCCAGAACTTCCTTCAGCGACTTACCCTGGTTGCGCAGCGCCGTTACCTTTGCCAGGATGTCAACCAGCATGGCCCGATACGGCAGGAGAGCCTCCCTATGGATGAGCTTGCCATGGCCGGGGATAAGCCACGTGTCGGGGCCGGCAATCTCCTGGAAGAGATCAACCGCCTCGATCATGCCCCTGATCGAGCCGCCACTGGTCTGAGCGGCGAAGGGATAGCCGAAGTTGCGGTAGAAATCCTCGATGTAGATCACATTGGCCTTGCGGAAGCGCACGACGGTGTCGCCAGCGGTGTGGGACGGCATCATCGGAATGAAATCCACCGTTTCGCCGTTCATGTTCAAGGTAACGGCGGGCTCGCCAGCCGCGGCGGGGTCATAGCGATAGGTCACCATCGGAATGGCGGCCATATCGAGCGCCGGGGCCGGCTGGCCGTTGCGGCGCCGCGGATTGATCATGTCAAGGCGGAGATTTTCCTGCGCGAAGATCAACGCCCCCTGCTTGGAGAAGAAGGCATTGGCGCCGGTATGGTCGCCATGAATATGCGTGTTGACCAAGACCTTGATGGGCGCGTCAGTAAATGACCGTATCGCCGCCAGTGTCTTTTCGGCCACTTGTCTGTTCTCGGTATCCACCATCAGAACGCCATCCGGTCCGAAAAGCACCATGGCCCTGCCGCCAGACGCGTCGGGGTGTGCCGGATCAAGGCCTTTCGAACCGTGCAGAACAAATAGATTCGGCGACATTTTTTCTGTCACCATAATCTGAATCTTGTCCCAGGGCCTCTGGTAGCCCTCCGGAAACGTGTACGGGCCCTCGCCCGTCGGGATCACGATGATGGGATATTCCACTCCCTGTGCCCAAACCATCGAGGGAACAGCGACCATCGCGGCCACACCCAATAACAACACTGCGCATTTCTTCATTGCCCCGCTCCTTGTCTCGTGTTTCGACTTACCTGGCGATGCCCCACAACTGTTGCAATTCGCAGCGGCGGCGCCTCACTGCCTCGTGATCCACGCGCGGTCATCAAACCTGAGGTGAAAAGCCTCACAGAGAAGAAGCCGCCATGCAGTCGCAGTCTGGCACACCCGTGGTCTCGATTTTGTGCGTTATCGACCGACTTCACCCATCCCACCCTTACCAAGGAGTGTCCCGATCTCGTTATTGCCTAGTTTGATGCCGGATTCCATGTTTACTGTGTGTCGCCACGTGGAGCAGCCAAATTCTGGTAAGTCTATCTACATGGGAGTGTTATTGGCAAGGAAAGGGTCAACGCCTGAATTTTGGCCAATTCTCAACGTCCGAAAAGATGATTTAACAGGACTTGAACTCGAAAAACTACGGCACCGGCACCCGTTCCTTCAGTTATTCAAACCTGTTCAGACGACGTTCAGTTGCGTAAATTTCGCGCCGGTGTCCTGGACCGTAAGGAAGCGTTGGCCGTCTGGCGAAACATCGTAGTTGGCTCCCTGCGCGCCGGAGACCAGGCGCAAGCCTTGCTCCAGGACCACGCGGGGAGTTCCAGGCTGGAAGGTCGGTTGCGTCGTGATGTCCACAGCCATGAGCTCCCCGTTAATTCTGCTGGCATAAAAAAGTTCGCGGCCGTCCCGCCCCCAGAACGGCGCCAAGCCCCCTTCGGTAGAAATCTGAAACTGCCCGCCGGGGCCGGGGAATGCACGCACGTAAATCTCGCTCCTCCCGGCCCAGACGGTCATGGGACTATTCTGGCGTCGTTTTTTAGTCCTTTTCTTCACTCCGATGCCATGCCCGCACCCCATCCCTATCTCTCCTACCTCGCAGAGGTCGCTTATTTCGCCTATACTCCCTCTTCGTTGAATCAACCAAACATTGGTGAAGAAAGGCACTCCCCGCCAAGTCATTCTGACGACGTACAGTCACGGCCGGCAACGTGTTATTAAAGATGAGAATAAATGTGGGTACGAGTATGAGAGGTTCGTCATATTCGGATGTGCATATGAGGAGGCTCCCGCAAATACTCGCTGCGTTTTTCGCATTTTTCTTCACCGCCTGGCCTGCCTATTCCCAGGAGTCGGCGGAGCCTCCAATCGACTACGCAACGGCCTACCTGGACCGGCAGGTCACCGCTGTCCGGATTGCGGAAGAAATCACGCTCGACGGTCTCCTCAATGAAGCTTCATGGAGTCTTGCCCAGCCAGCCACAGACTTCATCCGGTGGCGGCCCAATCCCGGCGAGCCAGCCATCGAAACCACGGAAGTCTATTTCCTGTACGACGACGACAATCTCTACATCGGCTTCATCTGTCACGATTCCGAACCTGACAACATCCGGATCAACGACCTGAGAGAAGATTACAGCTTCTTCGGAAACGATGGCGTCGCGATACTGATCGACAGCTTGAACGACGATCGTTCGGGTTTTATATTCGGGACCAATCCAGTGGGCGCCAAACGCGACGCCCAGGTAACCAACGACAGCGCCTACAACTGGGATTGGGACGGGGTATGGAACGTCCGGTCGAGCCGGAACGACGCGGGATGGATCGCGGAGATCGCGATTCCTTTCAAGACCCTCCGGTTTTCAGGCGCGTCGATCCAGGAATGGGGGCTCAACATTAACCGGCATATTCTGCGCGCCAGCGAAGAGGCTCAGTGGTCCCCGCTTCCCCTCCGATATTCGTTCAGCAGAGTGTCGCTGGCGGGGTCACTGCGCGGGCTCGAGAATATCCGTCAGGGCCGGAACCTCAAGGTCAAGCCTTATGTGATCACGAGCTTTGCACAATCCCGAAGCCGCAACTTTGAGTGGCAGGATCACTATGACGGTGGTGTGGACCTTAAATATGGCCTGACGCCTTCCCTGACGTTAGACGCGACGTACAATACCGATTTCGCGCAGGTTGAAGCCGACCAGCAGCAAGTCAACCTCACACGATTCAATCTCTTTTTTCCGGAGAAAAGAGATTTCTTTCTTGAGAATGCCGGGACATTCTCCTTTGGCAGTGCCGGATTCGGGCCTGGCGGCTCGCTTGTGCCGTTCTTCAGCCGGCGGATTGGTTTGAGTAGGCGTCTGACACCGGTTCCTATCCTCGGTGGTGTCCGCGTTTCAGGCCAGACCGGCCGTTACGATATCGGCTTTCTCACGATGAAGGCCGATAAACTGGACCCGTTGGAGGATCCAAACATCGAGGCTCTCGCCGCGACGCCATCGAACAACTTCTTCGTGGGGCGCATCAAGCGGAACCTGCTGACGAATTCATGGATTGGCGGCCTCGTGACTCACCGCGACTCTACCGATGACGGCGACTATAACCGTGTGTACGGCGCGGATGCCCGATTTCAGTTCTTCGGCCGTCTGAACTTCGATGCCTACATGCTCAAATCCACAACGCCGGGGATGTCCGGAGAGGACCAGGCCCGCCGGTTCGGAACGTCATGGGTTGACGACGAAGTTGCCGTGTCGGCAGGTTATCTCACGATTCAGCCCAACTTCAATCCCGAGCTCGGCTTCGTGCGGCGGGACAATATGACTCAGCACGACGGATCATTCGCCTGGAGGCCGCTGATCAGATCCGGCGCTGCGATTCGAAACCTTCAATTTCAGACCGATGTGACTTACATTCAAGGCGCCGGTTCCGGAGAAATCGAGACGCGAGACCACGCAATCATAACCGGACTCGAGTTTTGGAACGGGGGTCATATCCGTTATACGTCGACGGAGCGGTTCGAGCGGTTGAACAGTCCGTTTTCGATTCGGTCGGGGACCACGATCCCGGGTGGGGATTACAGTTTCCGTGAACACTCCGTCAGCGCCGCGAGTGATCCGAGCCGAACGATCAGTGGTAACGGCAGTGTCAATTGGGGCGATTTTTGGGATGGGGACCGTACGGCGTTTTCGGGTGCCCTCAGCCTGAAACCCAACTATCGATGGGGACTCGACTTCAACTACATTCGGAACCGCGTCACCCTTCCAGATGGGAGCTTCACGACCGACCTTATGGGAGCGCGGCTCATCTACGGCTTCAACCCGTTTGCATTCTTCAACGCCTTTATCCAGTACGACGCTGAAGCGAACCGCGTCAGCTCGAACATCCGGTTCAATTGGACGCACAGCCCGCTGAGCGACCTCTATATCGTATACAACGACACGCGCGACACCGCCCGGGGCGAACTTGTCGATCGGGCTTTCATAGTCAAGTTCACGAACTTGTTCAATTTCTAAAACGCCCATCTGCTCCGGACAAGCGAACGCGGATACGCTGCTTCTGATCTTTCTGAACCACCCTGAATCGTAGTTGTGACTGCCGGCGGGGCAGAAGCGATTGCTCCCCAATCAGGTTCCTTCATCAAGATCGCCGCTAACGTCTCCGACACGTCCTGAGCCTGGAATGCCAATTTTCCAGTCAGCATTTCGTAGAGGACCGCACCGAGAGCCCAGATGTCCGTCCTCTTATCTACGGAAAGGTCTTTAGCCTGCTCGGGCGACATATACGCTGCCGTCGCAAGAATCATTCCCTGCTGTGTGGCTGCCATGCTCAAGGTTGGAGAATTGGACACGCTCGGGTCAGCAGCGCCGGCTTCAAACGCTTTCGCCAAAATCAAATCCAGAACTTTCACCTTCCCGTCATGTGTGACCTTGATATTCGCTGGCTTGAGATCTCTGTGAATGACGCCCTTTTCATGCGCTGCTTCCCAGGCTTCTGTAATCTGTGGGGCGAGCGTCAGGGATTCTTCGACAGGGATCGCACCACGCTTCAACCGATCAGCAAGCGTGTCGCCGCATTCCATTGAAACAATGGGAGATACAGCCAGTTGGAGGCCATTCGCGGAACGGCAGGCGAGAGGAGAGTTTCCGTTCGCTGAAATTCTAAATGTCCGCGAAATTGATTTATCAGGACTTGACCTCGAAAATCAGGGAACCGGCATCCGTTCCTTCAGTTCTTCAGTCCAGTTCAGGGCGACTGCCTGAAACAACCCATTCTCGTGAAAATTAATGTCACCCGTCGCCGAACTTATAGAGGAGATCGTATCGGATGACGTGCTGGACCGGGCGTATGCGTGGATGTGCGAAGGCCGGACCGGGCGTAATGTGCGAAGGCCGGAAAGACTATTCCGCCAACAGCGATGTGTGGGATGTCTGGTGGAAATGGCACGACATCAAGCCAGCACACATGGACATATACAGAAAAGCTTGTCTCCGGGCTTTCTCCGTGTCACGATTCGGTTTCACCCGACTTGGGAGCCTTAGGGGGACACGTTCATGCGTCTGATTCCATTCATAATGGGGGCGGCTCTGCTGGTCGCAGAGTCCGCCACCGCCCAGGGCTGGATTCGGTTCTCCAGCCAGGAGGACTTCTTCAGTGTCAACATCCCGAACGAACCGACGGTGGCGCCTACCACCTACACTTCCGCGCAGGGAGCACCGCTGCCCGGCCGCGTTTACTCCGCCGAGCAAGGCCAGAGACGCTTCTCGGTGACGGTCGTGGATTACTCGCCCATTGAGGCAGTCATGCTGGAGCTGAGGAAGGAGTGCGATCCTGAAGCCCACAGCGCATGCGTGGGAGATACCGGCGATGGTGCGACCGGGCCCGGTTACGCGAAGCTGGACAAGGCCGGGGCCGTCGATTTCGCGACGTGGAACATCATCAAACGGGGCTCTGAGATCACCTACTTCGCGTGGAGTTTTCTCGACTTTATCGGCGGACGCTGGATGCACCTTACCAACCCGGACGGGTCCCGCACATACTACGCAATTACCATGCACCAGGACCGGCTCTATATTTTTGAGGCGACGGTGCCCAAGGGAGAACCCGAGCCGGGAATATTTCACCAATCCGTGCGGTTCATCGACGATCAGGGAGAACCCGTGAGGTACGACTACCTCTATCACAACGGTTACGGGAGGCCGACCAACTAATCCTGACATCCGGAGAGTGAACATGTTCAGGTATATGGCTCTTGCAGTTGTCTGTGGCGCGTCGTTCGGAATGTCGGCGTGGGGGCACCATTCTCACAACAACTACGTGATTGATTTTATGACGGTGGAGGGCACGGTCACCGAAGTCCACCCTCTCAACCCGCACTCCTGGGTCTATATCGAAATCAACGGCGAGAACGATGAACCGATGCTGTGGGCGCTGGAAGCAACCAGCCTCAGCGGGCTCGAAAGGAACGGCATCACGCCCGAAACCATCCAGGTAGGCGACAGGATCCGGGCACGGTGCCACCAACTCAAAGACGGAGCCAACGGCTGCTTGCTGGGGTTCCTGACGCCGATGCATGGCGACCTCGCGCGAGGCCACGGCATCGAAATAGAGTGGGATTGACGACGATCGCATGCACCGCGCGACGGCCTGCGGCCGCGCGCGGATTGATATAACACCCATACGACGACACTGTTGGCGCTGCCATAGTCGTCAGACCCTGCTTATATCGCTTATCCGCTTTGGGTGATTCAGCGAAGCAAGTAGTTTGGCTTCACGCTCAAACCGGGCGAGACGGTCGGCGTCTCTGGCGAACTCTTCAGGAAGTGTCTTAATCGCAACTTCACGTCTCAACTTGATGTCACGCGCACGCCATACCTCTCCCATTCCGCCCTTACCTAAGAGCGTTGAGATCTCGTAATGGCCGAGTTTTGTGCCGGATTCCATCGTTATAGCGTGTCGTTAATTGAACCGAGAAAAACTCTGCAAAGAATACTAAGGCGGGGAGTTAGGCGCTATCAAATTCTCAGGTCAAATTCTCAGGTCCTGAGAAACGACATTCTCGGAAAGTGAGAATTGGAGTGCATCGAGTGACACAGTAATCCATTGGAATAATGGTAGATATAGCCCATTGAAGGCAAATCCAAGAACGGCAGGCGAGAGGAGGGATTTCGTTCGCTGAAATTCTCAATGTCCGCGAAGATGATTTCTCAGGACTTGAACTCAGAAATCAGGGCACCGGCACCCGTTCCTTCAGTTCTTCATACCAGTTCAGGACGATGTTGATTTGGCTCGACACAGGATCGAGAAGCTTAGGACTGGAGTGGTATTACTTGAAATTCGTCTCTTAGAACAACAGTGTTTCTGTGCGAATTACTTTTACGACGCACACCTCTCCGACATCGGATGGACGGCCTTCTCTACCTTTCGGACAAGCCTGACGCCTCGCCCGTGGAATTCGAGACCTTGCCCGCGATGCAAGACTACTATTCTAAATTCGGGGGTGAGTCGTTGCTAAAGTCGAGGACCCTTCCCGTCGACAGGATCGTGACGTCGCCGGCTAGGAGGGCCTTGGCGCCTTTCCGACGCGAGGGAGCTCCGTCCACGCTGACCCGCATGCCCGGTGTCAGTGTGTCGTCGGTCCAACCCGCCCGAATCATGGCGCTCGCGTTTTTTGCGCCGGTTACATACCAATCGGATTTCTCACCATTGGGGCCGGTGACCTCCACAACAATTTGGACGTGTGGATTGATAATATGCACCTCTTTCAGAACGCCTTCAATGGATGCCGATTGATCCGTGAGCCAAAAGGACCTCTGCGAATGGTGCGCCTCGAGTGGGAGCGGCACCATTAGCAGCAAACCCGCCAACACAAATGACACATAGAGTCGCATGCTCATGTTCCTCCGATCAATTCTTGCTAGGTTACCTGCAACATATTACTCGCGATACGTTCAACTTAACGGAGTTTTCGGAATGGTGCCCACGGATCAGTGCGCGGTTCTCAATGTCCGACACGATGATTTATCAGGACTTGACCTCGGAAATCAGGGAACCGGGACCCGTTCGTTGAGTTCCTCAAACCAGTTCAGGACGATGTTAATTAGGTCTGGCTCTGCCTCGCTGGCTGTGATCGCGGCGTCCCGGGCCTCACGAATCGTTCGCCGTTCGCTGTCACATCATGGAGGGCACCCCACACCGAGCGATCGTGCCTTCGGCTAATCATGACACCACACGTTACGCATTCGACAAACCGGTTCCGTCACAGCAAGCCGAAATTCAGTAGGTTTTAAAATTCAGGGATCGATGAATGTGGAGATCATAATTACTGACAAACCGATCGGTGAGGATGGATACTTCATGGAACGGCCCTCCCGAAGGGCATGGACCGACAACTTTATCGGGCGGACTGGTGTGCAAGCCGAAGGAGTTCCATATGGAAAATGAAGAAATCCGAGGCGAGGGGAAACGCCTTGAGGCGAAAGACCTGTCTCCGGAAGTCATGAGGTTCGTCGACAATTACATTCACGGCTTCATCGATCGCCGCGCGTTTCTTGACGGCGTAGGGAAGCTGGCGTTGGCCGGTTTGACCGCTCTAGCGATACTCGATGCGTTTACCCCAAACTATGCTGCGGGTCAAATTACCGCGGCAAACGACCCGCGAGTTTGGACCGAGTATTTGCAGTTTGCTTCCCCCGAGGGCCACCGGGGGATGGGCGGGTATTTCGCACGACCTGCAGATGCTCCGGCCCCGCTGCCGGGCGTCGTCTGTATCCATGGCGGCCAAGGCCTCTACGCGCATCACGAAGACATCGCCCGACGCGCAGCACTCGAGGGTTTCGTGGCCTTCGCACCGGACGCGATAGCTCCACTTGGGGGACATCCCGGTACGCGTGAGGGGGCGCAGGCGCTGATGGCTCAGTTGGATCCCGATAAGAGAACCGAGGACTTCATCGCCGCCGTGAATTTCTTAAGGAATCATTCGGCGACGACTAATAGAATCGGAGTCGTGGGCTTCTGTTGGGGCGGAGGCATGGTGAACAGTCTCGCTGTACGGATGCCGGACCTCGATGCGGCCGTGTCTTACTATGGCGTGCAGCCCGAGGCGACAGAGGTTTCGAAGATCAGAACTCCCTTGTTGCTTCACTATGCCGGACTGGATGAACGTGTAAACGCGGGATGGCCGGTGTACGAGGCTGCTCTCCGAGCGGCGGGAACAGACTACAGGGCCTACATGTATGAAGGTGCCCAACATAACTTCAACGGCGATACGGACGACCTCCGCTACAACAAGGCGGCGGCGGATCTCGCCTGGCAACGCACGATGGACTTCTTCAACGAGCACCTGCGCTAAGATTCTCGGCCATAGACTTCGCTACTATCGTTGCTGGCCAAACGGCCGTGAATTTGGCCGGGCGGCTCAATGTGGGCAATGACTGAGAAAGATCACTTGATCTTGACCGCGACGGAGGCGAAAGTTTAAGTGTGGCGACCAGGTGGACCAGCAGGATGATGAGGTCGCGCATCGAGACATCCTAGCGACCTCTCCCAGGATCACAAGACTTGATACCTCAAAGGATTGCGGGACAGGTTGGTAACTCGCCACCCACAGGTTCCTATTTCGACCTTGACAGGGACCGGCACCTTGATGCTCCATAAGGGTGAACTTTCCGGGACGAGAAGAAGCGATGGCGTGATCTTCTTGTAACGTGATCTCTTTCATAGAGAATGGTCGTTGGCTTCTTGGACATAACCACTCAACGTCAAGCGCTCGCGACGGTTGCCATTGCTACTGTGCTTTTGGCGCTGGCCGGATATCACCCAACTGACCTTGACGCCCAGTCTCCGGGATCCGTAAGTGACGTTCCTGACCTCTCGGGGAACTGGGAGAGGAGAGGGAGTGTCGGAGAGGATGGTCCTGTCCGCTTGACGGCCCGAGCCATTGGGTTTCGGGAGATGTTCGACGAAGCGCTGGCGCCGAGATATGACTGCCGGCCGGCCACCGCACCAGTCATCATTCGTGACCCCTACAACTTTCGAATCGAGCAGCAGGCGGACCGGGTGCTTCTCCGCTATGAGAAGGATGACGTCGTTCGTACCGTCTGGCTGGAGGGGTACGGCCATCCGACACCAGGTCCGGCTGATTTCACCATGCAAGGGCACTCGATCGGTCGGTACGAGGGAGACAGCTTGGTGATCGAGACCACGAAGTTTGATTTTGATCCGAACGGGCACGTCAACTCGGGGAATGTGGCCTCCTCGACGCTGAAGAAGGTGAGCGAGCGATATTGGCGCGTCGGCGACCGTTTGAGAGTGGAGGTGGTCGCCGAGGATCCGCTCATTCTGCTGGAGCCGTATAGTTTCGTTTACGAATGGGGACCCACCGAGACAGCGTTGGCAGCGTTCAACTGCGTCCCGGAGGACGCGAGGTTCCCGGCGCAATTCTTCCCTTCGAAGTACAGGGATCCGGACTGGGTTCGGCTGCCACAGAGTGACTCGCCGTAGTTCCGTGACGGGGTGGCGATCGTGAACGCTGCACGCGTCGGGTCTATACCCGAGCTACGGGAGGTCAGCAAGATGAGATCCTGGTTATCGACAATATTGGCGGCGAGCGTCACCGTTTCAATCCTCGTCGCCGCTGCGCTGGCGTTGGCCTCGGATGCGTTCGCTCACCACAGTCAGCAGTACTTCGATTCCGAGACGATCGTCACGGTCCAGGGTCGACTGACCCGTCTCGACTGGCGGAATCCCCATGTGTACATCTACGTCGAGGTGACGGAGGCAAGCGGCGACACGGTCGACTGGAGAATCGAAACACATCCCGTGCGCGTCATGCTGGGTGGAGGCTGGACGCAGGACTCGCTCAGGCCCGGAGAGCAGGTGACCGTCGAAGCTCACCCGGTTAAGAACGCACAGACAACGCAGAGATATGCGCGGCTCGCTCGGCTCACCAGAGAGGACGGTACCGTCCTGATGGAGCCCACAGGGGGCGGCCGCCTCGTCGCGCAATGAGCGGGCAGATTGGCCATACGAATCCGAATGCTGGCTGAGGGGCTCTGCCTGGGGCACATACGTTAACAGGCCTTTGGGCCCTCGGGCGAAGCACACCGAACTTTCACTGGATTGCTGATGAGTTCTCCCGCCTGTGGGTCCAAGCGACGTGCGTTGAGTCTGCCTTGGGTGAGTGTATGTCGTCAGGACAATTCGGACAGACGCGCCGTTTTTCTAAGAGACGGTTTTCAAGTTACACCATTCCACTAACGTCTTTTCCGTGACCTCCCCCCAGACACTTCGGGCACTTCGCAACCTCTGACAGGAGGCCACGCCCAATTCATAGCAGTTTTCAGGAATTACAGTTCTCAACGTCCGAGAAGATGATTTCTCAGGACTTGAGAACTACATTTCTCATAATAGCCGGTTAAACGGCCAGCGCAACTGCTGGACTGGACACCCTGGTTTAGTCAGCCAGTTGGACGAGCTGCAGTTCATTCCCGGACGGGTCCTTAAGGGTCGCTAGCCACCCGCCCCAATGCTGCTGCTCTGGTTCGCCAGAAAACTGAACGTCAAGAGCTGACAGCTGTTGATGCTTTGACCTAATGTCACCGACCGCAAACGATACTCCCGTGAAGCGACCAACCAATACTTGCTCATCTTGCGGTGCGTCTTTTGCCACGGCCTCGATAACGAGCTGGGGACCGCCAGCATTTAAGATACAGACGCCATGATCGAGATCTTTCGTCTCCAGCGTAAGGCCTAATTGGTCAACGTAAAAGCGTTCGGCTTCCGCAACATCATTAACAAATATTCGCACTGCGCTGAGATTCATATGCTCTCTCTATATGATGGACTTACCTGCCTATCAGGGTGCAGTCGTCTTGTCCCTGGCCGAAAATGTGAAATCTCAACGTCCGACAAGATGATTTCTCAGGACTTGAGATCTGTCTTTGCAAGGGCGTGCCTGGCGTATATTTCACTCTGGGTCTGGAAAGACTCGGACGGTCCGCTCAGCGAAAGACTCTTGCCTCATCATGTGAATCACCAATTGGTTGTAACGGTCGTTCGGCGCCACCGTTTCAGCGAATTGTGAAGCCACGTCCACAACACTCTCTATGAAAGTGCGTGCGAAATACATCGACCATCCACCGTAACCCATTTTCCAGCTGTGTCGTGAAGCTCTGGTACCCGTCAGCTATGCCGGACATCGAACCCCATAAACGTCATTATGTGAATATTGCACATGGGGTTTGAATTACCTATCATCGTCAGCGGGAAGATAGGCAACCGGCTCGTGACGTTCAGCCTCCCCGAGGTGTTTTGATTTCGGATGGCGGCGACCGGGGCGGACGAGTGCGCTGTTGACGCGAGCGTTGGGGTGCCTCGCTGCGCCCCGCGCACCAGCGCTGTGAGGATGACGCTCACGTAGCCATTTCATGAGAGCCTCCGCGTCGAGGGCCCAGACGTGGTCGTCGTCCTCCTGAAGAGCGCCCCCGACTAGGGCTCAACCTATCCCTGGATTCGGACCACCGCAGGCTACTAAACAGGGCCGCGCGGACATGGGATGATCACACAAGACGTGCGACCCGAGCCGCGATGAGCGCCGGGCGCTGATAGAGTTGCAGTGCGTTGTGTGTGAAACTACAATCATTTTGGGGAGGCATCATGTCTACAACGATCCGGTTTCTTTCGACGCTGGGGTGTGTGTGCGCCTTGGCAGTTCCAGCCGCGGCGCAGCTTACCGTCCGCAGGGATCTTTCCTATGCCATGGCCAGGACTGTTGCGGACACCACGATGGCGCGTTGTCTAACGGAGAACCTACAGGTTTCGATTCACGTCATAGACAGTAGCGGCGACACGATTGTTGCCTTGCGCGGAGACGGCGCGCGGCCGTTCACCTTCGAGAACAGCTACGAAAAGGCCTTTACGGCGATGGCGTTCCGCCGCCCCAGCGCCGAGATGCAGGCCGAGTATGTAGAAGGCAACATGACCCGTGCGCAGCAGGCCGATTTTCCGCATGTGGTGATGATCGGCGGTGGGATGCCGATTATCGCTGATGGCGAAGTGGTCGGTGGTGTCGGGATTTCGGGTGCGGCAAGCACAGCAACCGATGTCTGCGTGCAAGCCGGAATCGACGCGGTCGCCGCGCAGCTACGCTAGCGCTGGCCGCTTCAGGCGGGGCCTACTGCTTCCGCGCGACGGCCTGCGGCCGCGCGCGGATTGACATAACACCCATACGGCGACACTGCCAGGGCTGCCATAGGTGCCGGACCCTGCTTGTTCCGCTTATCCGCGCCGGACCTTCACATTGGCCGGTTTTAGGTCTCGATGGATGATCCCTTGCTCGTGTGCGGCCTCAAGGGCCTCGGCGATCTGTTTCGCAATAGGCAGAGCTTCATCAACGGGAATCGGCCCTTGTGTAATACGGTCGGCGAGGGTCGGCCCCTCGACCAACTCCATCACGAGGGCGTGGACGCTGGTGGATTTTTCAAAGCCGTATATCTGGGCGATGTTCGGATGGTTCAACGTCGCCAGGGTTTTGGCTTCACGCTCAAACCTTGCGAGACGATCCTCATCCTTCGCAAACTCTTCAGGCAGCGTCTTGATGGCGACTTCGCGCCCAAGTTTCGTATCCCGCACACGCCACACTTCTCCCATGCCACCCTTACCTAAGAGCGTTGAGATCTCGTAGCGGCCGAGTTTGGTGCCGGATTCCATAAAATCGTGTGTGCCGAAACGAAACGTGAAAAAGTTGGATAAATCTAACTACAGGTAGGGTTTATAAGCAAGGATGTTGTGAGCCCGAAGGCCTCGCCCAATTCTCAACGTCCGAGAAGATGATTTCTCAGGACTTGAGAATCATGTTCACGGTTGAAGGCTCAGAGCCCTTTCGTCATTCGATAGAACTTCAATCCCGGTATAGCCAATCTCTTCGGCCACTGCGACTCGACGTTCATCCCGCGGCGCTCGTAGAATCGGCAAGCTCCCGCATTCCTAGCTGAAACGTCGAGGGATAGTCGAGTCGATCCGCTCGCACGAGCCCGATCTTCAACGAAGTCCATCAAGACGGAGCCGACGCCATCGCCGCGAAGTTCCTTATCAACAGCGATGGCTTGGAGGTAGAAATCGCCATCGGCGATTGAATCGACAATCCGCATGATTGGAGCAAACAGTATCTCTACGGTCCTCATTTGTAGATTGAATCTTCCGGCAGCCCGCTTCAGGGGTTGGCGCGAAGAACGGCGATGCTGCTCCGCGGTGTACACGCAGACTGTTCCCACGATGACGTCGTCACGTTCTGCGAAAGTCACATTTTGGTAGGAGAGGTCGTGGTCGGGCTGGGCGAACGCCGTGGCGACTATTTGCTCGGCGCGGCGACCGAGCCAAAAACGAAAGAATCCCTCGGCTGCTTGGTCAAGGTAGCGAGCAAATGCCAGACCTTCATCGAACGTGGGTTTGGCGGCCCTTAAGACTATCGAATGCCGATCCATATCGTCCTTCTACGCCGAACATGGTAGTAGGCCGTGCATCCAATTCTCAACGTCCGAGAAGATGATTTATCAGGACTTGACCTCGAAAATCAGGGAACAGGCCCTCGTTCTTTCGGTTCCTCGAACCAGTGTTTATTTAGGGCGCGTTCTGAATCGAGAGGCGGCTTGGTTCAGGGAGTCGTGTAGTTCTTCCCAAGCTTTCTGCAGGCCTGGTTTCAGATCGTCCCAAGCTTCAGCAGTCGTTTCTTTCAATTCGCGCAACTTGTACTGCGCGGCTTCCAGTTTCCTGCGAAGTTTACTGATCTGCGCTTTAACTTCGGACGTAATGCTTCCGCTTCTGTCCCGGCAGCGGTTTCCAGTTTCCTGCGAAGTTTACTGATCTGCGCTCGCAACTCGTTGAGTCGATCTTCCACGTTCGGCCCGTCAGATCGTTGGTCAGTCATCTAACCTAAGCATAATATGGAATGTCCTTGCTGTTTCCGTATCCCGAGTCAAAGACGGTACGGCAACGACTATACAACCCAGTGAAATTACTACGGACCTACTCAGAGCCATTGGAAAGAATCATCAGGGGTTGAACGGGCTCAGTTAGTGGCAACCTACGGCACCGGCACCCGCTCTTTCAGTTCTTCAAACCAGTTCAGGACGATGTTGCTTCGGTCTGGCTCTGCCTCGCTGCCTTTGAGCGCGGCATGCTGAACCATCACGAATCGTTGACCGTCGGCTGTCAAATCGTAGACGGGAAACGGCGCCATATAGACTTCATTGCGGCCTGACTCGTCGGAGACATACGCCACCCAGTTGCCAACTTTCGTTACAACAGGGCCACCGTCGAGTTCAGCTCTAACTTTCCTTACAGAGGCCGGATCCGGACATTTCGGAACTTAACGACACCCGCTCCATACTGGAGCGCGAAGGGCCCCTCCATATGCTCGTCATGCATGATGTCGACAGTTCGCGTGCCGTTCAGCGTCACCACAAGCCGTGAGTCATCAGCCGTGATTTCGTATGTATTCCACCGCCCTCCTGCATTAATTACGGCCTGAGGCGCTGCGATGTTTACGATGCCGCCGGTCCTGTAGGTTTGATCGGGTCGGGTGTCGTAGATGTTCACTTCGTAACAACTATCGTCTCCGACATTCTCCCCGTCCGAGCAACGAATGAAGATGCCGCTGTTGGCGGGTTCATCCACCCAGAACTCCAATTGGAGTTCGAAGTCTCCATAGGAGGCTGCCGATACGAGGAACCCGTTGCCGCTGTCGGCCCCAACGGAACCATCATCGGCCAATTCCCAGTTGGCATCACCGATGTTGTCCCAGCCTTCGAGACTGGTACCGTCAAACAATGTCGTCCATCCGTCGCTGTCCTGACCGGATGCCGCGGGCGAAAAGTGACCACTCATGAATCCGACAACGAGCAATCCGAATGTGATTGTCGCCAAGCGTTTCATTTAGACCCCTGATTTCGATAACGTAAAAGGGACCCACCAAACGGGGCTCTGATCGAGGAAAAGGGACCCACCCCTGATAGCCTCCCCCAGGCGTGCGCTGGATGAACCGGCACGCGAGTGGGAGGCGAGGATTGATAGGGATGGATCAGTATGAGTTGGTCAGAACCGCACACCGTGTTTACAAGAAAAGCATTCGACAGATCGCCCGGGAAACCGGACACACACGACGGACGGTCCGGAAAGTATTGGCCGGACAGGAACCCAAGTATCGGCGAGAGAAGGAGCCGGCCTGTCCGGCGATGGACCCGGTCGCTGGGATCGTCGATGCCTGGCTCCAGGCGGACCGGGACCAGCCAGTCAAGCAACGCCACACCGCGCACCGGGTGTGGCAACGTCTGGTGGAGGAGCATGACTTTACCGGAGCCGAGCCGACGGTACGCCGCTGGGTTCGGGAACGGAAGACACGGTTGGGCTGGAACCCGACCGGTGCTGTGGTGCCGCTGGATCCGGAACACGCCCGTGAAGCCGAGGTGGACTGGGGTACGGCCTGGGTCCGGATGAACGGTGAAGACCGTCAGGTCAAGTTGTTCTGCATGCGATCCCGGTACTCGGGCAAGGCGTTTGTGCGGGCCTATCCGTGGGAACGGCAGGAGATGTTCCTGGACGGTCACATCCGTGGGTTCGACTGGTACGGGGCGTGTTCCCGACGTTAGTGTTCGATAACCTGAAAACCGCCGTGAAACAGATTCTGAGGGGGAAGGGCCGGGTTGAACAGACGCGGTTCACCGCATTTCGGGCCCACTACACGTTTGAAGCACGGTTCTGCAATCCGGCGCGGGGCCAGGAGAAAGGCGGGGTCGAGGGATTGGTCGGCTTCGCACGGAGAAACTTCCTGGTGCCGGTTCCCGAGGTGAGGGACTTCGAGGAGTTGAACGCGCAGTTGCTGGAACGCTGCGGTGCCGACGACCAGCGGAGGATCGGCGGCCGGTCCGACGATCGCACGATCGGGGAGCGGCACGCGGTGGAGCAAGAACGCCTCTTGGCACTGCCCGACACACGGTTCGAGAACACGAAGGTGGTGGGAGTCCGGATCAGCCGGTATCAGACCGCCCAGGTGGATCAGAACCGGTATTCGGTGCCGACCGCATATGTGGGACGCCGGCTCTGGGCCCATATCGGCTGTGACCGGGTGAGCTTTTACGCGGACCAGAAGAAGGTGGCCGAACATGACCGCGCCTTCGGTCATAGCGACTGGCGGATTGATCCGTTGCACTACCTGGAGTTGATCCGACGGAAAGTCGCCTCGTTTGAGAGCGCCCGGCCAATCCGGCAGTGGCGGGATCAATGGCCGGCCCATTATGAGACGGCGCTGGAACGGTTGCGGGATCGGCACGGGTACAGCCGGGGCACCCGGGAGTTCATAGCCATCCTGCAACTCCACCAGGACTGGGATCTGGGTCGGGTGTCCTCGGCCATCCAGGGCGCACTCGATGCCCACTGTATCGAGTTGGAAGCGGTCCGGCACATTCTGATGCGGGAGGACACGCCGACTCGATCCCATGCACCGCTCGAGTCCGGGTTGATGCCCGGTATCACCGACCTGACGATCGCCCGGGCCGATCTGGATCAATATGACCGTCTCCTGGCTGGGGGTGTGCGATGAGTCCGGGTCAGGAGATCGTTCTCGACGACGCACTCCGGCAACTCCGGCTTCCGGCCATGGTGCGGGAGTGGCGGGAACACGCCCGACAGGCCAAAGAGGCCGGCGAGGGGTACACCGGCTTTCTATTGGCTCTGGCCAGTCGCGAGCTGGAACAGCGGCAAGCCAATCAGGTCCAGCGTCGACTGCGGGAGGCCCGGTTTCCACTGCTCAAGACCCTGGAGACCACGGACCTGAAGAAGTGGCCGGTGCTCGATGCGGTCCAGGTTCGCGACTACGCCGAGTGCGGCTACATCACCCGGCGCGAGAACGTCGTGCTGTTGGGCAAGCACGGCACCGGCAAAACCCATGCCGCCACCGTGCTGGGTGTGGAAGCCTGCCGGAGGGGCTACCGCGTCGGGTTCACCACGGCCGCCGGGCTGGTCAACACCTTGATCGAGTCACGTGAGGAGCGGCAACTGAAGCGGCATCTGGCGAAGCTGGCCCGCTTCGAACTGCTCATCGTGGACGAAGTCGGCTATATCCCGTTCTCGGCCGAGGGGGCGCAGTTGCTGTTTCAGGTCTTCTCGGACCGCTACGAAAAGGGTTCGCTGATCGTCACATCGAACCTGCCGTTTGCACAGTGGACCAGCGTCTTCGGTGACGCCGCACTGACTGCAGCCCTGCTGGACCGGCTCACCCATCACTGCGCCATTCACCAGTTCGATTGGGAAAGTATCCAGGTTACCGACAGCCTCGGTGCCGCCAGCAAACGGAAGAAGAAACCCCGGTCCGCCGGAGGATCCGCGTGAAAACCGCGGGCGCAGCCGGCTGTGGAAACTGCCGCCCCCATGGAAACCCGCTGCAAAGCCAGCGCGTTCCCACAGTGGCTTGGAAGCCTTCGGCTCCCACACTTCCCACAGCCTCGACGGCGGATTTACTTACAAACCATTAACCAGGGGGTGGGTCCCTTTTACTCGATCGGGGTGGGTCCTTTTTACGTTGTCAAAGCGACTCGCCCAAAGGTCCTTCGTGTATAGGACTCCACGAGTCCCCGATTGACCTATAGATGAAGGTGTATTGGGCCGGGAAGGAACCATCCTCTCTTGAGGTTCTGAAGGATCTAAAACCAAGAAATTCGATTCTGACCGCCGCCGGTTCACCAAAAGCTTCGACAAATGTCTCTTCCGTGAAAGATCCGGGTAGCAACTGTTCCCAACTTTGAGACTGTCCCACAACTGGGCCCGACACGAGAACGGCGATAACACCAACGAAACATGCCATTGACCTGAGATCAACGCGTGGAAGGACTCCTGAGTGTGGCGGCAGAATATATCCCATTTTGGGATATTACATTAGGCAAAGGTAAAAGCAAGGGCTTCAGACCCTCTGTGAGGCGAAGCCCTGAAAGACGCGCAATACCGCAGACGCTACCGAGCCTTCCTCAAACGGCTAAAACAGGCACGTCTAGACGCCAACCTGACGCAGGCCGAAGTCAGCCGCAGAATCGGCAAGCCCCAATCTTTCCTATCTAAAATCGAAACTGGCGAGCGAAGGGTGGATTTCGTTGAGCTTCAGGAGTTGGCGCGAGTCTATCGGAAAGACGTTTCTTTCTTTACCGATTAATGCTATCCCGCCACGTTCCCCCAAGTACTCAAACCAACCACTCATTTTCAAAGTGCTTTACTTGACAGTTTGAGTGAATGTGTGACTTTTATGGAGCTTGAGGATATCTAATTGAATTGGCCAATTCGGAGTCACTCCCGCAGTCAGGTAGATAAAGCCGGTCTGATGCTCCGCAAAGTCAGCAATGAAATTGCGAGCGGGGTAGTAGTCCAGAATTATTTGGACTTTCACAAGGCATATCGAGTTATTGTCAAAAGTGGTGTTTAGGAGATTGATTCAAGCGGCGGCCTGATCGACTTGTGTCGCTTCGACACCATCGTTGAATTTCACTCCGATGATTACCTTGCTCAGATCATCGAATCCTCGTAATCGTCGCCAATTGTTCTCAGCGCACTGGCCCAGTTTGAACATCATGTGCAGCATGCCATCCCGTGTCAGGCAACCTCTGGATCGCTTCGTTCGGTGTCGAATGGTGGCAAAGGTCGACTCAATGGGATTCGTCGTTCTGATGCTCTGCCAGTGCTTGGCCGGAAAGTCGTAAAAGGCCAGCAGTTCCTCTCTGTCTTTCTGCAGGCAGAGTGTGGCTTTCGGATACTTCGGTTCATAGGTTTCAATGAACAAGTCGAATGCCTTCTCGGCGTCTGCCTTCGTCTCGGCCTGCCAGATCGAGTGCAGGGCCTGTTTCGCCTTCGCCTGGACCGACTTGGGCAGGCAGTTGAGGACGTTCATGACTTTGTGCATCCAGCAACGTTGTTGACGTGTCTCGGGATAGATTTCCTCCAGTGCGGCCCAGAACCCCATCGCACCGTCACCGATGGCCAACTTCGGAACATTCATCCCACGGGACTTCAGCTTCAACAAGACCTCGCGCCAACTCTGTGTCGATTCCCGTACACCGTCTTCGATCGCCAGGAAACGCTTCTCTCCGCGTTCATTCACGCCGATCACGACCAATGCACACAACTTGGTTTGTTCCGCCCGAAGTCCGCTGTAGATGCCGTCGGCCCAGACATAGACCCAGCGATCTGCATCCAAACGCTCCTCGCATCCGAGGCGGTACTGTTCGCCCCAAACCTGTTTCAACCGCGATACCGTGCTCGCCGACAGACCCTGCGCCTGGGGACCGACAAGAACTTTTAGGGCCTCACCCATCTCGCCGCTGGAAACGCCTTTCAAATACAACCACGGCACCGCTGCTTCCAGCGACTTCGTCTTCCGAATGTACGGTGGTACCAGGGCCGATCGGAACGTCACAGCTTCGCCCGTCTTGGCACGGACCTTCGGGATTTGGACTGTTACCGGACCCAATCCCGTCTGCAGTTCGCGTTCCGGCAGATAACCGTTGCGTACCACCCCGGCGTTTCCTGTCTCAGTTCGCCGGCCACCGTGCTGGGATAGCAGCTCTGCCAATTCGGCTTCCACTGCGCGTTGGATCAGTTGCTGTGCCCCAACTCGTAGTAGTTCTGTTACTGGATCCTCAATCGTTTCTCGACCTTCCGGTCCATTCACGTTACTCTTGCTCACAGTGGCGTATCTCCTATGGTTGCTTTGAAGTTTTGTCACAACAAATCAACCAGATACGCCGCTCTTATTCAATCCCTCAAACACCAGATTCGGTTATAACTCGGCGGAAACAGCACGATGGTCCTATCCGATCGAGCAGAAAGCTGATAGCCTACCCGAAAATTTAGATCGGTTTAAGCACCCGTGGAGGATCATTTCATGGACTCACGAATCATCCAGATTGCAATCGCCTTGGCTGTGGCCGTCATGCTCTCTCCAATCGCAATGGCGCAGTCGGACGACACGATGGCCGTTGTCGATGGTGTGACCTTTAGCGAAGCCGACGTCAGGGCGGCAGCCGCCGCAGGGTTGGACAGACTCCTCACCCAGCGCGCGCAGTTCTTAGCCACCTCAAGAGCCGAAGAACATGCAATCCTCGAAGAAGCTCTGAAGGGCATGATCACCGACCGACTTCTGGAGACGGAAGTCGAGAATCGCGGTATTCCCTTGGACGAACTCGTGGCGCTCGAAGTTGCAGCGAACACGCCTGTGCCCACCGAAGAGGAAGTTCTATACTTTTACAACCTGAACCGCGAGTCGCTCTCTGGAGTTTCACTGGAAGTGGGTCAGGCTCAGGTGCGAGATTTCCTGAGTCGACGAAACTACGATCAGACGCTGGAAAACTACATCGAGAGTCTGAGTGAAGAGCACGGGGCCCAGTCTTTTCTGGGTCCGTATCGATTCGATATCGAAACCGATGGCCACCCCTCGATCGGATCTCCGGACGCTCCTGTGACAATCGTCGAATTTTCAGACTTCGAATGCCCGTTCTGCCGCCGGGCCGAGCCGGTCATCAAACAGATTCAGGAAGAGTATGGCGATCAGGTGCGGCTCGTGTACCGCCAGTTTCCGCTCAATGACATCCATCCCCGCGCCCAGAAAGCGGCCGAGGCGTCTCTGTGCGCCGATGAGCAGGGGCGGTTCTGGGATATGCATGATGCGCTATTTTTAGAACCGGTGGAATTAGAGGTCGCCAGCCTCAGGGAGAAATCCGCCGCAATCGGCTTGGACACAGAAGCCTTCAACGCATGCCTCGAGTCATCCAAGTACGTGAACCGCGTGCTCGCGGACGTCAGAGCGGGAATCCTCGCGGGCGTCAACGGCACTCCGACACTGTTCATCAACGGCCGTCCTGTTTCAGGCGCCCAGCCGATTGAGTCCTACACCGAAATTATCGACGACGAACTGGACCTGAATTAAGAAGACTGGCAGCCGTTTTTGGGAAGGCCCCTCGCTGGATGTCGCTCACCGCGACCCACCCGGGAACCTCTGGACTCCAATAGCTTTCCAACCGGTCAATTAGCTCGTCCCCGCCCCCGGTCAGCCTCATCATGCCTCGATTCTTCCGCGAAATGAAGTTCCCGCGTGGCCCACAAGAACTTTGATTTTCATCAGTAATCCTGCTTGATTTTTCTGGTTTTGAAGTCCGTATTCACCATCCCGAGAGCCGAATCATCCCTTACGTTCAAGGATTTGACATCGGCAGACCCAGCATAACTATAATTCCAGTAAAACGCCTTGTTTTGTCGCACTTACCTCACCTTAAAAAGATTGCGATATGCGTTGACAGATGACATGGATTAGGGCAAAGTCGTAGGCCTTAGCAGTAGGACATTTGCCATTACTTTCCGAACTGGCCTCGACTCTTGGACGGACCGAAGGCCTAAGTGGACCCCGCCTCACGGATGACGGCTCGGTCGAGAACCTTACAGTAGGACATCCAAATAAGGAACTGGTTATGAAGATAAGATTCTTCCTTCCCGTGCTTGTCATCTTGTTGTTGTTGGTAGTGCCAACGGTGCTTCAGGCACAGATCACAGCCGACTTTAAGTTCTGGGACGTGGGGTTGGGCGCGCCTGACTTTGGCTGGGATCCAAACCAAAGCGTTGCCGATGTGGGCGGCTTGACAAGCCACTTCAGCACCACGGACCTGACGATCGCCTCGGTGTACGAGAACACGTTCTGCCCGGGCGGCCCATGTGGCGTCACCTACTGGCAACCCGATACGAACCAGTTCCGGTGCTACGGTTATTCCAGTGGAGCCATGACAGGTGTGGACATCAACCAGTCGGCCCCGGTCGTGACCGATGGCGGGGGGCAGGTCTTCCAGCCCGGTGACACCTGGCTCTTCAAGAGCAGTTTCAGGTCGCTGGGCTCGGACCCGACACCAGGTTGCAGCGGCGCCTGCTCCCTCACCGTGCACTTCAAGGGTACAGACAAATTCCGATCGTGGGAAGCCGGTACCGGCGTTCTGGGTGGGAAAGTGAACCAGGTGACGGGCGAGGTCTGGTATGCGGATCAGGGTCCGGGTGTTGTGGGGCTTTTCAAGCCCCTGGACAATAAGGTTCTGCGCTGGGCCACGGGAGGCACGCCTCAGTTCATCGTGACGGACGACCTTGGCCGTGCTTATGTAACGAACGGAACACAGGATGCCGTTGTCCGCATCGATCCCATTACGAACGAAGTCAGGACCTGGGTTGCGCCCGGTCTTGGACTTCGAGGTAGCGCGTCATTTTTCAACGCGGATGGAATTACGATCGACGCCGACGGCAACATCTGGTTCAGCGAAACCGATACAAGCCAGATTGCCCGTTTGAATCCCGTGAGCAACGAGATCTGCGAATACACGAATAGTGAGGTTGGCGAGCCACGTAAAATCGCGGTGTCCGGCAGCACTGTGGGCCTCGACAAGCAGGTATTTTTCACCAACGGCTTCAACGACGGCATTGGACCTGCGCCTGCCCCTCCTGCGCCTGCCTCTCCTGGCGCCGTTAGCATATTGACCGAGCCTGAAGCCGACTTGTTAGGTGCGGCGAATCGTGTCTGCACACCAGTTACTCCGACGATTGCAACGATTGCTCCCACCTTGACGGACCTTCCTTTCTTCGATCGCCTTCAAACGGCGGCGGTCAAAGAGATTACGCCGACAACGGCCACGGTTACGGGAACCGACGGAGGCATAGCCGGAAGTGGGGCAACTGTGACCGATCCCGGCGGCCTTTCTATTCCGCCGATCCTTAGATTCGAGATTCCGAGTCCGCACTACAATCCGATCGGTATGACCGAGGTCGCGGCAGCGAGCACGGTTTTTGGTAGTTTGATCGGTTCGGACGATCAGTTCCAGATGACCAGCAGCGCCATCATCGCGCCGCCGACCGACACGGACACCGATGACGATGGTATCCCGGACGACGAAGATAACTGTCCGTTGACGCCAAACCCCTTGCAGGTGGACCTTGACGGGGATGGTGTCGGCGATGATTGTGATAATTGTCCCACGACAGCCAATGCGGACCAGTTGGATCTGGATGGCGACGGCTTTGGCGACGATTGCGATCTGTGTAAATTCGATCCGGACAACGACGCCGATGGTGACTCAATTTGCGGAGATACTGACATCTGTGCGGCGACGGCTATTCCCGAAAGCGTCCCGACAGACAGGCTGGGTACGAACCGATTCGCCCAGACCGACGCAAGCCCGGCATTCGAAACGACCGCGCCGAAGGGCGGTGGGAAGGGTCCGCGGAAGTCGTTCAGCATCGCCGATACCCGCGGATGCAGTTGCGAGCAGATCATCACGGTTCTGGATCTCGGCAACGGTCACACCAAGTTCGGCTGCAGTATCAGTGCGATGGAAGACTTTGTCGCCCTGGTGGATGCCGGCACCTTTGATGACAAGTTGGGTGGGGAAGAACTCACCTTGACCGAATTGATGTTCTGCGCGGCCAGCCACTGACATTTTCGTTGGTTGGTTCGTGAAAAACAGGGGAGGGACGGGTTTTAGTCGGCCCGTGCTTCCCCTTTGTTTTCGGTCGACGATTTCTTACGATCAAGGGCGTGATGAATTATTCCTCTAGAAACGTCGCCACCTCTCTGCAGGTGGTCGTTCTTTCAGTGTTAACGGTTTTTTTCGCGGGCAGTTCACTCATGCCGGCGAGCATGGGCCGGCAGGGGCCCGATCAAGTGGCCGCGCCGGTCCCCCCGTTCACCGCCCCCGTCCTCCTGATGGACACGGAAAGCGCCGAACCCCTTCTGGAAGACCTGTCGGTGCGTTTCGTGGACGCCCGGGATCCATTCGAGTACCAGCGGGGCCACCTTCCCGGCGCTGTCAGTCTTCCGGTGAGCGCCTTTGTCAATACCGAGAGTCGTATCCGGGGCGAGTTGATGTCTGCCGAAAGGCTCGCTTTGCGAATCGCAGTACGCGGCATCGGCCGCGACGCGCACGTTGTCGTCTACGATGCCCAGGGAGGGCGCCTGGCGGCTCGCATCGTGTGGATACTTCATTACCTCGGGCATCCGCTCGTAAGTGTACTGGAGGGCGGTCTGACGAAATGGCAGGCCGAAGGGCGTCGGGTCACACAAGAAATCTTCCCTATCGAACGGGAATCCTTCCCCGTGGATCTTGTGCCGAGACGGATTGCGAACGCCGATTGGGTTCTGGATCACCTCGATGATCCGGATGTGGTCCTCATCGATGCGCGGACGGAAGATCTTTTTGACCGGGATCATATCCCGGGTGCCGTCAACCTGTTCTGGCAGCGTTTTCTGAATCCCGAGATGACGTGGTGGCAACCGACCGAGGTACTCGAGGCGATGCTGGAAGAGGCGGGTGTCACTAAGGACAAAGAAATCGTGATCTATTCGGAGATCGGTGAAACAAATGCGCTGCCCTACCTCGTCCTTCGAGCGATGGGTTACCCACGTGTCCGAAGTTACGAACGCGGTTGGGCCGAGTGGGAAACTGACGTGTCGCTTCCTCGCGCTGGAAAGGCGTCCCCTCCGGTGCAGCTCCTGCGTGCGGCTTTCCGCGCCAACCGGTGCGCGAACTGTCATCGATTGTTACCGCGGGCCGACTTCATGCGGCCGCGGCCGCGTGGTGAAATCCAAACGTGTTCCTCCGCCTGCCATACGCTTCCCTCTTCTGCAGCTCCCAGTCAGCTTGTGTTCGAGGAGGCCGTGGCGTCTGCCAGGTCGGGAACCGGCTGTAGCTTGCTCATGGGCAAGATCGGAACGATGGCCACGATGGAACCCCATGCGGCGGAACTGGCGATGGACGCTTTTGTGGACCATGGGTGTGCGCGGTGTCACGAGACTGGGAGTGGGAATGCGACCGACGCGAAGTTGAACGCGATCGGTCTGGGATTTCAGGACCAGAATCTGGATTGTCTGGACATGATGTTCGTAATGAATTGACGCGAAGTAGAAAACGAGAGGAGATGGTAGGATGACCGGCCTGAAGAATAGATTCTCCTGCGTGGCCTTGATCGCGTCTATGGTTCTTGCCACTACAGTTTCGATGCCGGCGAAGTCTTTCGCCCAAGGGGGATGTGGCGCCTTTTGTCTCCCTCAGGAACTGTTCAATCAGGGCGGGTCCGCTTCGGACTTCAGTCGGTTTCGGTTTCTCCTCAACAACGAATACGTGGATCTGGACGGCTACTACGAGGGATCCGATCCGATCGCGAACCCCAGTCAAGCTGCCGCGATCATCAATATAACGACATTCGATGTGAACGTCGCATTGACCGAGCGATGGTCGGTTGATGCTCTTGTGCCGTGGATCCGGAAGACTCAGAACAATCGCCGTTTTGGACAGCGTCGTGCCGATGGTGTGGGTGATATTGCGATAATCAACAATATTTCACTGGTGGCTCCGCTCTCCGCCGACCGGATTTCCGTACGAGTGGGCCTTAAGTTCGCCACCGGGGACATTGAAGAGCCCAGCGCGACCAATAAGCTGCCGAATCCGTTCCAGACGGGTTCCGGCGCTGAAGACTTCCTTGTCGGGTTGAACTATTTCCGGTCGCTGGGGCGTGTGCGCGTCTACGGAAATTGGATGTCCCGATTGCCGCTCACCGAGAACAAGTTCTATTACACATTTGGAAACGAGCATCGCATTCAGGGTGGAGTCGAGATTCCCCTGGCACAGACCACACGTGCAGGGTTTGAAGCACTCCTCGGAATTGCAACGAACTTCATGGGTCACGACCAGACTCAGAGTGGCGACGTTCCTGCGCGCTTGCTCGACGGAGAAACCGTGTTGAACACCGGAGGGAACTGGGTGGATTTCACGCCGGGACTTCGTGTGAATCTGGCAAGAGGGTGGTTTGCCCAGGGCCGGGTCCACATTCCGATGTACGAAGACTGGCATGGAGAGCGGTCCCGTGGTGTGGGCCAGGTTCGGCCTGGCAGCCGATTGCAATTGACGGTTGGCCTTGACCTCAGGCCGTCGCAACGTTAAGTAGGGGTGAGGGATATGCCTAGAGGTTCCGTTATGTGTATGGACAGGAATTGGAATACGTTGCTGTGGGGCCTTGTCCTGGCGCTTGTCGCACCTGTGCTTGCTTATGGCCAGGAGGCCCATATAGAAGACGCGTTCGGGATTGATGTGAATGCACCTGAACTCACCCCGGAGGAGATGCGGGCGGTCGAGTACCTCCAGGAAGATTGGGACAGGGAATTCAGAGTGACAGCTGTCGATCAGGCGATGGGCGCGGTGGGTTTGCCGCCGTCTGCGGAAACCCGATTTCGAATTGGCGATTATCTTCGAGCTCACCCGGAGACACACAAGGCCCTGAGGGACTGGGGATGGATGACGATCGTACTGACGCCGCACGAAAAATTGATTGCACGACTTACGATCGATGCAGAACGGACCGGAGGGGACTTTCCGAGTCTCACATATCTAGCTGATTTAATCGGAATTGAAGAGGGCGCAGTGTCTGACGGCTTCGCGATGCTCGAACGCTGGGGCATGCTGAAACGAGACGCGAGTTTGCCGGCCCCGGGGGTATCGTGCCACTTCCGAAAGCTATCTGAACTGGGAACCTCGCCTGGATTTTCTCTACCACACCGTCCAGCGCTCCGACGGAACAGCATTCAATATATTCTGTGCCGGTGACTTCATGATACTGGCCGTAAACGAATTGTCTGAAGAGCGGCTGGTGATTGAGGATTCTTCGCTGCTTGACGGACGACCGATTCGTATCGAAATCGACCGGGGCGAACTTGTCAATCTCGAACCCCGGGCGACGGTGATCTTCCTGGGTGGTGGCTGAGGGTTTACGAACCTCTTCAGTTCTGAAGGGGCATTGAGACAGTGGCTCCTACGGAATCCCGACCTTGAGGAAATGCCGTTCTTTCCGGTCCAAAGAGTGTTCCAGTTTCTCTTGAACCCGTAAGTTAGATTTAGACTTCAGAGGAACAACGGCTGTCCCGTTTCGGACGCCCAGCCGTTTGTGTCGTACGCCGCGCTTATCGACGACGAACTGGACTTGAACCGACAAGAGAAGTAACGGCGCCGTTGCCGTCAAGACGCTGCATGATGAAGCCCTCACCACCGAATAGTCCTGCGCCCAGCCGTCGCCGGAACGCAATGCCATTCGACACACCCTTCGCTGCGGCAAGAAACGTGTCCTTTTGCGTGATGAATTGGCCGGCGAACGTACCATCCCAAAATATATAGACCTCAATATTGATACTGCTACCGGCCTGTCGCATCGCCTTGAGTTCGGCGGGATAAAACGTTCCACCGTCGGTGAGTGTAGCCCGTCATGCGTCGGGTAATGGCACGGCTCACAGTGGCGCGGAAAATTGCCCCGATTCGTTAGTCATGTGGAAGAAACGAGACCCGTTTAGTCCGAAGACACTGAACTGGGTGGCATAGCCGTTTCGAGACTTCTGCCGGCAGCGCGATGACTTCGACAGCTCGTCGTTGGTGCGTTTCGGATCAATACTTTCAAGGGTGAGGATCCGATAAGCGGTTGGCACACGGCTTTGGCCGAAGGCCCATCAAATACTTTACCCCCCCTCGCACGACCTGGAAAAGCGATAGCCCTCGAGGCTCAGATAGAACCGTGGTCGGCAACACACGACCCCATTGCGCTTTTCAGTTTCTCTAAACTCAACTACGTGGTGACCGTGGATCGAATTCTCTGCGACGCAGGATCAACAGTTAGTTTCAACGGAGACAGGGGCTCGCTGCCACACAGTATGTCGGCACTGGCGGCTCGTTCGGCGGAGAGCTGTTTTTCTTGACAACCCCTTCCATAGAACCGCTGATCCGCGATTCCAGCGTTGGACAATGTTGGTGATTTGGGAAAAAAGGCCTGCTTCGCAAGGAGCAGGCCTTTATTGCCTTCATCTATAAACTACTGCGTACGGTATCACTCGCTTATCAGTGAAAGTTACCACTCGCCAGATTGAACACATGTTTAAAGGGACCCATGTCAATATCGAACGTGCTGACAAACGATCCGGTGCCGTCGCCAAACATCACTCGGACATTGTGGTGTCGGATGGACAAGTCAAAATTACTGAAAGCAAGATCCTTGATGCCATCTTCATTCCAATCGACCACGACAACTTCGTTAGGCGCTGTGCTAAGCGGTATAAAATCAGCCGGGTAGTCGGTGGCAACAAAGTTGCCCACGCCATCGTTGAGATGAACCACAACAAACGAAATACTGATTCCGTCATGGCTGACAGTCACGAGGTCCGCGTCGCCATCCCCGTCCAGGTCACTTGCGAGTTGCAAGAACTCACTCCGGGTGCCATTCGGAGTTGCAAGAACTCACTCCGGGTGCCAACGAGTGTGGGCGGTGTGAACGTGCCGTCTCCATTGCCCCAGAACAGACGGAGACTGCTGAAGCCTAGGGAGCCACTGGCAATATCAAGATTACCATCGCCGTTAAAGTCACCGACCTGAGCGCCGTTCGTACCAATGCCAATGTTAGTTGGACCTCCGAATGTACCTGAATTTACGCCCAAATTTTCGAAATAGCGTAACTCGTTGCAGCAGCCTACACCCGCGTGTGCCGCAAGGTCCACGTCGCCATCATTGTCGAAATCACCCGACGTGATGTCGCGCGACCCACCGACGTTGACATGTTGCTGAGACAAGGCGCCACCGGCCCCATCACCCAGTACAACTGTCAGATGGTGTGCGCGTGTGACTGCATAATCCACATTGCCGTCTCCGTTGAAATCGTCCACGGTCATGTCCCAGGCCCAGGAATTGGGAATTTCATTACACTCTCGATTCAATACACCTCCACCGGAGAGGTCAATGAAGAGATCTATGAAAGGTAGACCGGTAAAGATACCTGTCCCGTCATTGATGAAAGCCCTGATCTGTAGGTCGATTAAAGCTGAAGCAGGTCCGATTATCGCCCGCAAACATGACAACATAATCGTCTATGCCATCTTTGTTAACGTCCACCACCCGGGTTTCCGCTGCGAAAAAATCCCCTGAGAAGGCCTGGGGAATGTTGCTGAAAACACCGCCAGACCCATCACCCAGAATGACACTCAAATCGTCAGCGCCCAGGTAATGGAAACCCCTGCCGGGACTCGCTACCAGGTCAGTCCCCACGACCTCACCAGAACCCGCACAGTGCGGATTCTTTTCCGGCGCCTTACCCTGGGAGACTTCGCAGGCCGGCACGGAGTGTTCATGACCCTTCGCTTTACCCTTCCCGTTTCCCTGTGCAAATGCCGTAGTAACTGTAGCCCGTCAGAGCATTTCGTACGAAATACCCTAAAAAACTAAGAGACACTTTTCTAATCAGAACGATCTGAAGGAGGATCGAATGAAAGAGAAAGTGTCGGCAGAGAATCGGGTACGAGAGATTCGTCGAAAGACGCGCAAGAAGTACTCGTCTGAGGAGAAAGTGCGGATCGTGTTGGAAGGGTTGCGAGGCGAAGAGAGCATCGCAGAACCGTGCCGACGCGAAGGGATTCTGTCAAATCTGTATTACCGGTGGAGCAAGGACTTCCTGGAGGCCGGAAAGAAACGACTGGCCGGGGACACGAAGCGGGAAGCCACGTCGAGTGAAGTCACCGAATTGCGCCAGGAGAACGACCAGTTGAAGCAGGTGGTGGCCGAAATACTGCTGAAGAATCGTTTTCTAAAAAAAACGCTGAACGTAGTGGACTCCGAGAGCATCGATATATGAGGCAATCGGGATCTGAGAAGCTGGAGACGATCCGGCTGGTCGAAGACTCGGAGTTGTCGGTGACAGCGACCCTCCGGGAGCTGGGCGTCCCCCGCAGCACGTTCTACGGTTGGTATCGACGATACAAAGAGCGTGGCGCAGCCGGCTGTAGCCCGTCAGAGCATTTCGTACGAAATACCCTAAAAAACTAAGAGACACTTTTCTAATCAGAACGATCTGAAGGAGGATCGAATGAGTGAGAAAGTGTCGGCAGAGAATCGGGTACGAGAGATTCGTCGAAAGACGCGCAAGAAGTACTCGTCTGAGGAGAAAGTGCGGATCGTGTTGGAAGGGTTGCGAGGCGAAGAGAGCATCGCAGAACTGTGCCGACGCGAAGGGATTCCGTCAAATCTGTATTACCGGTGGAGCAAGGACTTCCTGGAGGCGGGGAAGAAACGGCTGGCTGGGGACACGAAGCGGGAAGCGACATCGAGCGAAGTCACCGAGTTGCGGCAGGAAAACGATCAGTTGAAGCAGGTCGTGGCCGAAATACTGCTAAAGAATCGTTTTCTGAAAAAAACGTTGAACGTAACGGACTCCGAGAGCATCGATATATGAGGCAATCGGGATCTGAGAAGCTGGAGACGATCCGAGTGGTGGAAGACTCGGAGTTGTCGGTGACAGCGACCCTCCGGGAGCTGGGCGTCCCCCGCAGCACGTTCTACGGTTGGTATCGACGATACAAAGAGCGTGGCGCAGCCGGCTTGTTAGATCGGCATTCCGGCCCCGGCTTCTGCTGGAACCGGATTCCGGGACCGGTGCGGGAACAGGTGGTCGAAACCGCGTTGAACCACCCGGAAGCCTCACCGCGGGAACTGGCCTGGCAGATCACCGACACCCAGGACTACTTCATCTCCGAATCCAGCGTGTATCGGATTCTGAAGAGATGCGACCTGATCACCAGTCCCGCATACATCGTGATGACGGCCAGCGATCACTTCCAGCAGCCAACCCGGCGTGTGAACGAACTCTGGCAAACTGATTTCACTTACTTCAGGGTCGTCGGTTGGGGTTGGTACTACCTGTCGACCGTGCTGGACGATTACTCTCGCTACATCATCGCCTGGAAGCTCTTTCAAACCATGGCCGCATCTGACGTTCAGGACACGCTGGACGTTGCACTACAGGCGACAGATGTCGGACAAGTACAAGTCCGGCACCGACCGCGATTGTTGAGCGACAACGGCCCCTGCTACGTATCGCACGAACTCAAAGACTATTTACAACGTCGTGGTATGGAACACACCCGGGGTGCGCCCTATCACCCGATGACACAGGGCAAGATCGAACGCTATCACCGTTCGATGAAGAACGTGGTCAAGTTGGAACACTACTATTATCCGTGGGAACTTGAGCAGGCGATCGCGCAATGGGTCGAACACTACAACCACCATCGGTATCACGAATCTCTGAACAACGTGACACCGGCTGACGTGTTCTTCGGGAGGGATCAGCAGATCCTTGCACGTCGTGACCAGATCAAAAGAAAAACGCTGGCTCGACGCAAAATCGAGAACCTTAGGATTGGAGTGGTATAACTTCAAAACCGTCTCTTAGCTAAATGGTCTTTTTGTCCGAATTATTCTGACGACGTACATAGAGTTTGCAGTTGCGAATCAGTTTTTGCTTATTGCCAACAAATTCGATCAAAACGTTTACGAGTTAATCTCAATGGCGAACTCCAACTATCCGCGTGGGACGATCGCGTCCCCCGGTCTTACGGCCGGTACGTGCTTGCGGAAGGACTTCGGAATGATCAACGAGCTCGTGCCAACGCCGGATCTGATGCTGTCCGCCTGGAAAGTCAACGAATACATTCCCTATCATATAGTCGAGACCGCCTTGAACAAGACTGAACTGTATGGGAAACAAATCGCCGTGCTCGGCTATACGTACAAGAAGAATTCCGACGATACAAGGGACAGTCTCGTGCCGAAACTAATCCGATACATCGAACGCCAGACACCTAGTAACATTACGGTCTGCGAGCCCCACATAAAGTCTGATGCGATCGGCGAATATCTCAACGTCGATATGCCTAAGTGTCTCGAGTCCGCCGAAGTGATCTTCATCGCCGTCAATCACGACTGTTTCAGTGACCCCGCCGCTTTTCGCGGGATGGCACAGCCGGGAGCATGGGTGATCGATGTCTGGAATTGCCTTGGAACCGGGCATATAGTTCAACGAATTTGACCAATGACGACGATGCGCAAAGCGGTTGTGACTGGCGGGGGAGGGTTTATTGGTCGTTCTCTCGTACGGGTTCTAGCCTCCCGATTCCACGAGGTTGTTGCTCTCGACAACAACCAGCGAGGATCACTTGATTCCGTAGACGACGCTGGGGGGAAGGTATCCCGCGTCGAGTGCGACGTTTTGAACCTGAGTGATGTGACGGATCTGTTGCGAGACGTAGACCATGTTTATCACCTAGCGAGCGTGAACGGCACGGAAAATTTCTACAAAGATCCTGCGCGCGTGCTTGAGGTAGCCATTCTTGGCACACACAACGTGCTGAGGGCATGCATTGAGAACGCCGTAGGTTCGATATGCATAACTTCAACGTCGGATGAGGGCGAGGTCTACAATTTTCCATCCGTGATTCCGACACCGGAAACCGTTGAGTGTCGAATACCGGATATGTCCAATCCTCGTTTCTCGTATGCAGGGGGTAAAATCGCTGCTGAACTAATGACGATTAACTATCTCCGGGACACTGGCATCAAATACACGATCGTCAGACCACACAACGTGTACGGCCCCAACATGGGATTCGAACATGTAATTCCAAACATCGTTCAAAAACTCTTTCTCGCGAAACGCAACAATGGGTCGGGGCCGTTGCGAATCGACATTCAGGGCTCAGGGAAGGAAACCCGCGCGTTTATCTTCGTTGATGATGCCGTCCGTGCCATCGCACTCTGTTCACTGCCCGAACATCCGACCGGCATCTATCACATCGGAACGGAAAACGAGATTTCCGTCGTCGAACTTGTCCAGCAGATAGGTATTGCGCTCGGAGTCGACGTCGATGTCAGAGGCGGTATGCTTACAGAAGGCAGTCCGTTACGGCGCTGTCCGGACACGCAAAAGTTACGCTCCTTGGGTTTTGAGCCCGCAACCTCAATGCTGGAAGGACTAAGGCAAACGGTCACTTGGTACTGGCGCTACTACTCGTCAGGGCATTGACAGTCACGCGACCGAAAATCGCAATTCATCACACACGTGAATGCTCACCATTGCTGACCGCCGACAGGAAAGAAAGCCTTCCTTGCAAGCCATGTGCTCTGACGGGATACAGTTCTCTTCTCATCTTTCGGCAGCTATAGGGAATACCTCGCAGGCCGTCGCACTATCGGAAAGGGCAGAAGGAGCGTCTGCTTGCCGGTCCATGCAGGGGATTTCTCGTGCCGCAGTTGTAGAGAGGCACACGGAGATGTAGAGACGTTCGGCAGGACCAACATTGGAACGACTCCGAAAATTCGAATCATGGCGAGAGAAACCGGAAGAGATTCGGAAGGTAATAACGACTCTGCTCGAATTCGAGCCGAAGGGCCAACGCATTTGGATAAAACAGCCGCAGCCAAGCCATGGCACAGCAATTCACAAGAAGTCCAGGTGCTAACGCCACGAGAAGAGCTATGACACGGTTGTATCCACTAATAGTCTGTGATCTTAAGTGCTGATTATATTCACGAATTGAGTATGCTCCCTTCGCTCGGAATTTGACCAATTCCCGAATACGCCGCCATGGAGCTGGGTCCGCGACCAATCGTTTTTCAGCATCCGACAAAGTCGTAAGGCTCCAAATTATCCCGGGCCAGTTAAACATCCACATCCTAAAGCCCCGCCCGGTCCAGTGCGCGTTCCCATAGCGAATGCGAATATAGGGGCGCGCAAATACATATGTCGACGCGGGCAAGATGGATTGGAAAATAACTCCGATATGAACAAATTCAGTTCCGAAGTATTTTTCTGAGTTTCGAGAACACCAGATATCTCTTCGAATAATCACTCCGCCAATAAACGAAAGATGAGCACCCACAGTCACGAATAGATCCCCGAACTCGTCTGGAGTGTAAATGCGGTCAGTAGCTAACTGAATTCGTCTTTCCTCCAATACCTGGTTCAACTCGAGATCGCGCACTTCGGCATTCACCACCAATAATGCATAGTCACCCTCCGCGACCGTCAGAATTGAAGAGACCGCCCCATCAAGAACAATGTCATCATCCGTCATTAACCAGCAATATCTTCCGGACGAGAGCCTGACAACAACATCGTAGTCATGATCGACACCTTGGGGAATTTTTCGATGGTAATGCAAGGCAGGAAATCGCTCTATGAAACCATTCACTATATCCTCGGTAGTATGATCCTCAGAGCCGTCTAACACAACAATCTCAACCTGCTCATCAGACTGCTGCACAATACTTTCAAGGGTTTCGCTAATGAAACCGGATCGATTCATCGTGGCAATACAAATTGAGAGGAGGGGATTTTGTGCTTTTAACTTGGCGTCCACGATTTCCAACGCATCTCGGTCAGTTCGAGATCTTTCGAGATATAAGGATCCGAGCCCGACCCTTTAGCAATCCGCTGCGAACCAAGATCTTGTCCAGGTTGATTAGGCTCCAGGCCAGGCGATAACGGAACCAACTGGGCCCCGAAATTTTGAGGGCAGGAGCGAGGGAAAACGCGCCAAACGGAAAGTCTTCAATCAAATCATACTGTTCGCGCCAGACGTTCTCAATATCTTCAACGGTCGAGTACTTCGCCTGTTCCATTGGAGAAAATACTTCCGGAACATCGACAGTGGTCCCTGACAGACGTCGCATCACTGCTCTCACTTTATCAACATAGCTTCGATCAGCCGTCGGAAGCAGTAAGCCGAACAGCCGTCCCAGGTACATCTCTACCGGGTCCACCTCGTAGTCGTCCAAAGTCGCAATTACCCCACTGGGTCTCAAAGCGCGCCTAACTTTAGACATGAATCCGAAAAAATCGGGCAAGTGGTGAAAGGCGGACCATCCGGACACCGCATCGTATGTGTCTTCTCCCAAATCGACTGTCGAGACGTCCTTCAGGTGATAGGTAACACTCCCAAATCCATCTGTGTACGGGTTCTCCTTCAGCATCCTCTCCGCAATATCAATCGCAAGAGGAGAAAGATCATATGCATCCACATGCTGACCTCGGCGGCCCAACTCCAACGCTAGCCATCCTGGCCCACAACCGATGTCTAGCACGCGTCCACCCGGTTTGTGGGCAACCAGTTCAAGGTAACGATCACGATAATACTTCTGCTGCATATCAAATATCGCAGGATCTATCGGCTCAAAGCCTGGACGCCCAACAACACGGGTCGCCCTTCTTATATCTGCCGACATTGGGATTGCGTTGTTCAGAGATCGACGACGTGCCGATTCGTTGAAGAACTCTGCTTCAGCCTGTTGAAGCTGATCGATATTTGATTCGTTCATCTACCTCGAGCCAAGGTTGTCCTATTGATCTGGTCACGACGCGAAATGACCCGCTGATTCCTCCCGAAGAACATGTCGTCCGGTGTCACGTTATTGAGAGATTCGTGATACTGATGGCGGTTGTAGTGTTCGAGCCATTGCTCGATCGCCTGATTGAGTTCCCACGGATAGTAATAGTGTTCCAGTTAGACCATGTTCTTCATCGAACAGTAGTAGCGTTCGATCTTGGCCTAGGTCATCGGGTTGTAGGGCGCACCCCGAGTGTGTTCCAACCCGCGACGTTGTCATAGCCTTTGAACTCGTACGACACGTAACAGGGCCCATTGTCGTTCAACAGTCGCGGTCGGCGGCGGACCTGTACCTTGGCCTCGACAGAGCTCTGCGATGCTCTCTTCGCCCCTCAGTCCTTCCAACACGATCCGCACTTTCTCTTCCGACGAATCTCCCGTACCCGATTTTCTGCCGACACTTTCTCCTCCATTCGACCTCCTTCAGATCGTTCCGATTAGAAAAGTGTCTCTTAGTTTTCTTGAGAATTCTGTCCGAAATGCTCTGACGGGCTACACCTAGTTCAGTCAGCTCCGGATATAAGATCAGTTTGAAACCGCCTGCTCGCACATGCTGATCAAAGCGGCTTATTGTTCATTTTTTTAGATCCCGCTTTTGCATATTCGTATTCGTTCATCACTTGATCGGGAGTATCAATCATCCTAAGCCTTCCTTTTTCTATCCAGACCAAAAAGTCGCATTCCATGATGGTGCTCACACGGTGAGCGATGATTATCAATGTATGCGTACCTTTGAGACTATAGATCGTGTCTTGAATCGCCCTCTCACTCTTCGAGTCCAGAGAACTGGTAGCTTCATCATCAAAAATTATTACGTCTGGCATTGTGTAGAGCGCCCGGGCGATGGCGACACGCTGCTTTTCTCCACCTGAAAGCCGCGCACCACGCTCTCCGATTTCCGTATCGATTCCCCTCGGCAAACTGTCCACCAACTCCTTCATGTAAGCCATCCGACAGCACTCTCGGACGAGTTCTCGATCTATATCTGTTTCTTCAACACCAAACGCGACATTCCCGGCTAAAGTTCCATCGAATATATAAGGAGATTGCGGCACATATCCTACAGTCGACATCCACGCATTCCGTGATTCCCTGTCGAGTACGCGGTCATCGATCGCGATGTCCCCATTACGAGGGGGCAAGAGCCCAATTAAAATATCAACGATCGTGCTCTTGCCCGCGCCCGAACTACCCACGATACCCACGGTTTGGCCCTTCTCGATGCGAAAACTCATGTCCCGTATCGCGTGCGTCGCTTTATTGCTGCTATAGGAAAACGAAATATTGTTCACATTGATTTCTCTGTGAAATTCAAGTCTCCCAGGTCGCTCCAAACCCCTGTCGGACTTGACGTCAGACATTGTCTCGATCTCTCTTAAGTACCGAATCTCATTTTTCGTATAGGGCAGTATGCTTCTAATCGAGGTAAGGCTCCCAAGTATCCTGTTCATAGCTGGGAGAACCCGCCATGCGGCGACCGCCAACAAAGTCGCGATACCAGTGACCTGTTCCGTCGAGAAATCCAAGAGAACAAGCATCAAACAAACTGTGCCTGAGAGCAGGAGAAAGCCTACCGTCTCGAGGAGTCCGACTGGCAAGACGAGATAAAAATTCTGCAATCCCCGAAATTGAGCCAGCGGATATGCGTCTTTTCTGAAATAGCTCAAGAACGTTGGGATGCGACCAGACACTTTCAGGTCCTTAATCCCATGAATTCCTTTCGTCACATGTCGGTTGATCGATTGGTCATATTTACGGCACTGGTCCGCAGCATTCTCTTGCAGAACCTGCATACTTGAATAAATAAAGTATGCAGTACACCCGAGGACGAAAATGAGTCCGATCGAAATAACTGGTTGAGCCACAAGCAATATCAGCAACAAAAATGCCACCATCAAACTATCACTCAATATTTGGAAACTTGCCTTGATGAGACTACTACCCAAAAAAATACGCCACTCTACGGCGAGAACAATATCCGCACTGTTCTGTGAGAGATGCCATTCATACGGCATGTTGAGGAAGCCATTGAAAAGCTTGGCACCCAGCAATTCATCAATCAGGTAGGAAAATCGCGTAATCTGATATCTCACCAGAACCTGACTGGTGTTTTTTAGAGCAATCAGCAGCACTACCAATATACTCACTGACACAATTAGGTTCTGCGAAGAATCAAGAAAATCAAGCGCCAAAATCCGTCGCGCGTAGAGCACGTATTGGGACTCCAACACTTCTTCGGGAGACGATACGGTAGAAGCAAAAAAGGCGATCCCGACTGTCGCGACGGTCTCTAAAAAAGCAACAGCCACCACCGCGGCAAACAGAATCCAGAATTGCTTTCGGCGACGTGTAGCCCGTCAGAGCATTTCGTACGAAATACCCTAAAAAACTAAGAGACACTTTTCTAATCAGAACGATCTGAAGGAGGATCGAATGAGTGAGAAAGTGTCGGCAGAGAATCGGGTACGAGAGATTCGTCGAAAGACGCGCAAGAAGTACTCGTCTGAGGAGAAAGTGCGGATCGTGTTGGAAGGGTTGCGAGGCGAAGAGAGCATCGCAGAACTGTGCCGACGCGAAGGGATTCCGTCAAATCTGTATTACCGGTGGAGCAAGGACTTCCTGGAGGCGGGGAAGAAACGGCTGGCTGGGGACACGAAGCGGGAAGCGACATCGAGCGAAGTCACCGAGTTGCGGCAGGAAAACGATCAGTTGAAGCAGGTCGTGGCCGAAATACTGCTAAAGAATCGTTTTCTGAAAAAAACGTTGAACGTAACGGACTCCGAGAGCATCGATATATGAGGCAATCGGGATCTGAGAAGCTGGAGACGATCCGAGTGGTGGAAGACTCGGAGTTGTCGGTGACAGCGACCCTCCGGGAGCTGGGCGTCCCCCGCAGCACGTTCTACGGTTGGTATCGACGATACAAAGAGCGTGGCGCAGCCGGCTTGTTAGATCGGCATTCCGGCCCCGGCTTCTGCTGGAACCGGATTCCGGGACCGGTGCGGGAACAGGTGGTCGAAACCGCGTTGAACCACCCGGAAGCCTCACCGCGGGAACTGGCCTGGCAGATCACCGACACCCAGGACTACTTCATCTCCGAATCCAGCGTGTATCGGATTCTGAAGAGATGCGACCTGATCACCAGTCCCGCATACATCGTGATGACGGCCAGCGATCACTTCCAGCAGCCAACCCGGCGTGTGAACGAACTCTGGCAAACTGATTTCACTTACTTCAGGGTCGTCGGTTGGGGTTGGTACTACCTGTCGACCGTGCTGGACGATTACTCTCGCTACATCATCGCCTGGAAGCTCTTTCAAACCATGGCCGCATCTGACGTTCAGGACACGCTGGACGTTGCACTACAGGCGACAGATGTCGGACAAGTACAAGTCCGGCACCGACCGCGATTGTTGAGCGACAACGGCCCCTGCTACGTATCGCACGAACTCAAAGACTATTTACAACGTCGTGGTATGGAACACACCCGGGGTGCGCCCTATCACCCGATGACACAGGGCAAGATCGAACGCTATCACCGTTCGATGAAGAACGTGGTCAAGTTGGAACACTACTATTATCCGTGGGAACTTGAGCAGGCGATCGCGCAATGGGTCGAACACTACAACCACCATCGGTATCACGAATCTCTGAACAACGTGACACCGGCTGACGTGTTCTTCGGGAGGGATCAGCAGATCCTTGCACGTCGTGACCAGATCAAAAGAAAAACGCTGGCTCGACGCAAAATCGAGAACCTTAGGATTGGAGTGGTATAACTTCAAAACCGTCTCTTAGCTAAATGGTCTTTTTGTCCGAATTATTCTGACGACGTACAGTTGCACGGCAGCTCAACGAGCGGCCACGCAAGACTCTGGAGTTCGCAACTCCGGCAGAAACATTTAATGCTTGTGTTGCATCGACCGGTTGATCTGAATTGATTTATCAGGACTTGACCCGTCATCTCTGTCTCCGCCAACTTCCCCGAAGCCGACTTCTGGGTCTCTAATACCGACCATTCCTAAACACAAGGCGACTAGGGAGGAGTAATCGGGTGTTCTGCTTCGTGCCCCTCGACATAACACCCATGCCGCGACACTGTCTGCGCTCCGATCGTCTTCAGACCCTTCTTATTCCGCTTATCCGCCGTATTTTTTTGATTCTTTTATGATGAAGGATCTTTCCCTTGCATTCGATAAATGCCTTTGATGCAACAAAAAGTTCTTTTACCATGCACCTGTTGGAACTGGTGTGATTCTTAAAGGTTTTGTGCACAAATATTAAATAGTGAGGAATTTTTATTTTCTTATGAGAGGCATAGTTGCTGCGACGTTACTCACGGTTCTTATGGCAGGTACTGCAAGGGCGCAAGAGCCTGTTCCAGAGGATTTTTCTTTCTATTATTCTGTAAACAGCATGGGTTCCGAGCGTAGCTACGATAGCAGCGAAAATATGCGGAGATTGCCGTTGCCATGTTTTGATGATTATTTTTTTTATGCGCGGTTAACGCCTGTGCAAAAAGGGGAGATGGAGCGCCAAGAGGTCCTCGACGTGTTGCATAGTTATGACGCAATAATGAAAAATGACCTTTTGTCTGTGAGAAGAGATCTCACACAACCTCCTGATGGTTCTCCTGAAGGGGCTTTGGGATTGCCTTTGGCTGTGACAAGCATCGGATCGAGCAGGATCAGCTGAACTGTTCAAGGTCAATTTGGGTTTGCGGTCAATGGAATGAGGATGTTTCTCAACTTTAATGAAAAAACTCGTGATGCTAAATGGAGGGATGTGCACCAAGTTGTTCGCGGCGTGTTACAGCAGGTAGATGGTGCATATGAGTTTCCAGATAATGAGTGTTCAGGTGACCAGTAATTCGCAAACTTTCTCTGAACGTTGCCAGTATCATTAATAGTGCAAACCCCAAGCGGTACTCTAAAAATCAGAGAGCGCCGCGCGACGGCCTGCGGCCGCGCGCGGGTTGAAATAACACTCATACGACGACATTGCCAGCGCTGACATAGTCGTCAGACCCTGCTTGTATCGCTTATCCGCCTCGCAGCCCTCCGAGAGTTAAACCTCGACAAACGCCGTTTCGTTTACCGATCCAAATTCAACGTCCCAGAAGTCGGCTTCTGGCAACCAGTTCTAGCTTTGGAACGAGTGGATTGGAAGCAATGATTGAATCAGCGGGATTCTCAACGTCCGAGAAGATGATTTGTCAGGACTTGAGACGGCAGAGAAGATTTCGTAGTGGCCAAGTTAGGTCACGGATCGCATTGGATGAATGCGACTACAGCTGGAATTTCAGTCTTGTTTGGAGGCGGCGCGGAAGGTGCCCGACGTCGTTGTAAGTGACAAGCACGATCCTCCCGTCTGACTTGATTACGACCTCGCTGATCCCACAGTTGTCTGTTCCCAGCCGGGTCCAGTTGTTACCAGAGTCAGCAAGGAGTCGGGAAACGAGGAAACGGATCAGGTTACCGTGAGAGACTATGATCTCGTGCTTGTCGCGCCCGCGTGCCGGACGCAGAAAACTGGAGAAAGCAGCCGCGGCTTGCTTCTGCCCAGCCTGCAAATATTCCACGGGTACATCCTTGAAGACACGACTTGGAAGAAAGCATTCTCGAAGAATTCTCCTCCTCGTATACGGAACACCATCAAGATTTCGACGGATGATCTCGGCAGTTTCAACCGCACGGATCAGGTCACTGGAATAGATAGCAGTTACTGGCAGAGAACGAAGTCTCTTCGCGGTTAGCTGCGCCTGCTTTTTTCCACGGGGAGTCAGACGCTTGAGCGAGGGAGGCTGAGCTTGCAAGTGATACTCGCCATGGCGGACGAAGTAGATTGTACGTGTCGCCACTGAGCCTCCGACCTCGGTTAAGCGGTAGCCACAGGGTACGACACCAAGCTCCAGCAGCCTGAACAAGAATGTGCGGCTTAAGTCCTGCGCAGTCCACATCGTGGACAAGAGTGACCTGTCTCCGTTAGGATGCCGCTGATGTCCTCAATCTCACGACGTTCCGTCTTGCAGGCATTCGTGGCGTCAGCATTCGCAGCGAGAACCGCACTGGGACAGACGCCTTCGCGGCCCAGGCCTTTGGCGAGCGACGCCGTCACCAGCGATTGGCCGACCTTTCTTGGGCCGACGCACGACGGTGTGTCCACGGAGACGAGGCTGAACCGGGAGCTGCCTCCTCCCCTGATCTGGGAGTTTGCCAGGGGGACCGGATACACGTCACCGGTTGTTGTCGGCGAGCGCCTCGTGCTCGTTCATCGAATCGGGGAAGAGGAGATCATCGAATGTCTGCATGCGGAGACAGGGGCGAGCCAATGGCAATTTCGATACACGACCGCCTTTGAGGATCGGTACGGGTACAACAACGGGCCACGGTCGAGTCCCATTATCGACGGCGAGCGGGTCTACACAATGGGGGCCGAAGGGAAGATGCATTGCCTGGAGCTCGCATCGGGAGAGGTGATGTGGAACCGCGACCTGCGTGCGGAATACGCGGTGACACAGGACTTTTTTGGGACCGCATCCACTCCGCTCGTGGAAGGTCAGCTCCTGATTGTCAACGTGGGTGCGCCAGGCGGGCCGTCGGTGGTGGCATTCGACAAGACGACGGGAGACGAGATATGGCGCGCCGGCACCGAATGGGGCCCCAGCTACGCGTCGCCGGTTCCTGCGTTGGTGCACGGAAGACGCCGCGTCTTTGTCTTCGCCGGTGGAGAGTCTGCCCCTCCGACTGGCGGCCTGATGTCGATCGATCCGGCGACGGGACGTGTCGATTTCACGTTCCCCTGGCGGAGCCGCAGCTTCGAGTCGGTAAATGCATCCTGTCCGGTGGTGTTCGACAATAAGGTGTTCATTTCTGCGAGCTACCGCAGGGGAAGTGCGCTCGTGGAAGTGCTGCCGGACTTCACGCACAGAGTTGCCTGGACGACCCAGGATTTCGGACTCCATTTCAATACGGCGATCCATCGCAATGGATACCTGTACGGATTCGATGGCCGGAACGAAGGGGATGCCTCGCTGGCATGCGTGGACGCGGCAACGGGAAGAGTCGTGTGGCGCGAGACGCCGGAGTGGACGGAGACCATCGAGACGCGAACCGTGATCGCAGGAACATACCGCGGATCGTTAATGGCTGTCGATGGGGCGTTCCTGTGCCTTGGGGAGTTGGGGCACCTGCTATGGTTGGACCTGACCCCCGAGGGTTATGAGGAGGTGTCGAGGGCGTGGCTGTTCGCGGCGCGCGAGTCCTGGGTCCTGCCGGTGCTCAGCCGCGGCCTGCTGTATGTCGCGCAGAACGCGCGGGACTTCTTGCAGGATACGGATCCGCGGCTGCTCTGTTATGACCTCAGGGCGTAGCAGGCCCTGACGATCAGGAAGCGTACCCAAGATGAATTTGCCTAAAATCGAAGGCGATAGAAGCGGTTTCCGCAATTCCTGTAGCGAAAGGGGAGTACGAAGAACAGGAGAAGCCGTTCGAGCCAGCGCCGACGAGACCGGTGAATCTCTTTCGAGCTGCATCGGGGGCATTGCTCTCAATTTCCGACAAGATGATTTCTCAGGACTTGACCGCGAAAAATTACGGCGTCGGCACCCGATGCTTCAGTTCTAAAATCAGTTCAGGCCGATGTTGATTTAGCTCGACGCACGACCGATGACTTAGGACTGGAGTGATATAACTAAAAAACCGTCTCTTAGAAATACGGTCCTTTTGTCCAAATTATTCTGACGACGTACAGTGAAGGAGGCTTTTATGCTCGTGGTTGCAGGAACACTTCCTATCAAGGCGGAGCGTTGGGCAGACGCGCAAGCCATGTCGAAAAACATGGTGGCGGCCACGCTCAAGGAGTCGGGCTGTATTAGTTATCAGTTCCACACGGCAACCGGCGCGGACAATACCTTTTTCCTGTTCGAGGAATGGGAATCCGAACAAGCGCTGGCCGCCCACTTCCAGACGGAACACCTACAGGCCTTCCTCAAAGAGGCGCCGAACCTGTTGGCCGGGCCACTCAATGTGAAGAAGTACACGGTCGAAAAAGTCGAGCCCCTGAACCCGTAGCAGGAGAGCCGAGAATCCGCTGTTCGCCCTTTCGATTTGAAGTCGTTCTCAGCGCGGTAGAAACACGGCAGAAAACAGAAATTACAGTCCTCAACGTCCGAGAAGATGATTCAGATCAACCGGTCGATGCAACACCTGCGTTTAATGTCTCTGCCGGATTAGCGAAGTCCAGCGTCTCACGAGGTCGCCCGTTGAGCTTCCTTGCGATCATATCCAAATGCTCCTGTGAGTGAACCGACAAGTCCGTACCTTTAGGGAAATACTGTCGGAGCAAACCGTTCGTGTTTTCGTTCGAACCCCGTTGCCAGGGACTCCTCGGATCGCAAAAGTAAACGGCAATGTCGGTGGCCAGAGTGAACCGTTTGTGATTGGCCATTTCCAATCCGCGATCCCAGGTCAGTGTTTTATAGAGTTCGGTCGGGAGTTTGTCTGCGTGTTCGATCAGCGCGTTGATGACGGTTTCGGTTTCCTTATTCGGAACCTTCACCCGCATCACGTACCGGGAGAAACGTTCGACCAATGTCGCAATGTAGGTGTTGTTCGAACCCGCTATGAGATCCCCTTCCCAGTGTCCGGGGACCGCGCGATCTTCAACCGAAGCCGGGCGCTCACGGATCGATATCAGATCCGGGATCTGCCCGCCACCCCGGCCTTTGCGACTGGCATGCTGGGACCGGCGAATCGTGCGTTTGGTCCGTAGATGCTGTGTCAGTTCTTTCTTCAGAGCCCCGCGGGCCTGGATGAAAAGGCTGCGATAGATCGTTTCGTGTGACACGTAAAGTGACTCGTCGTCTGGATATTCGCGTTTCAGCCAACCCGCAATCTGTCGCGGTGCCCAATCCTCCCGGAGCTTCTCTTCGACGATCCCGCGTAAGCTGGGATAGCGGATCAGTCGACATCTCTTCGGGCGGTGAGCCCGTTCCCATGCGCGTTCATCCGCCTCCAACGCTCGATAGTTATCATAGCCCCCATTGCGACCGATCTCCCGACTGACTGTGGAGGGTGTACGCGACAGCGACTCGGCAATTGAACGGATCGATCCCTTGGCGGCAATGCCTCGGGAAATCTCTTCACGCTCGGCGAGGGTCAGCGCCCGCTTAGAGCGGCATCGTGTCCTGGGACAGATTCCACCATACGGTGCGATCTGACCATAAACCGAAGAGCCCTCCTTTCCGAACACACGTCCGATCGCTTTCAGACTCTCTCCCCGCTGCCAGCGAATCCACACCTCGTCTATATCGGCGAGTGTGTAGCCTCGCCGCACCCGGTCTTTACTCTGTTTCTTCCGTCGTTTCTTACGCATACACTCCACCTCCTCCTTTTAGGTACAGTGTTGCATCGATCTGTTGAGACCACCTCGTTTCTCAGGACTTGACCTCGCTTTTCGTTCCAGGTTCGGTGACCTAATGGATGGTGGCTCACTTGCGGTGGGCACTCATTCAGAAACAGCGGCTACTTCTTCTTAGCCCTCTTGACGGAGGGCCGCTTGGGAAAGCACTGCCCATGGTAGACCTTGTCATCGGCAGCAGCCTGGTCTTCATTGGGTGAGATTCGAACGCGACAGTGTTGACACCAGACGCGAACGTCCGGGGTCGTCTCTTTCTTCGCTTTCACCTCGACCTCCTGAGGGGGGCCACTTAACCCCCTGGTGGATTTCTCAAGGTCCGAGAAGATGATTTCTCAGGACTTGAGAATCATTTTCACGGTTGAAGGCTCAGAGCCCTTTTGTCATTCGATAGCTTCATTCTCTCCCACTCTGAAATCTCTTCCCTCCCCGCACGGTCCGTTGCAATAATTACGTCCTGTTGAACTGAAAGGTTGAATGGACTGAAGCGAGGAAGCATCTCAAGATCCTGAAGGATGATGTTGGGCTGACAATAACCATAGTAAGCTCAACGATGAGAGGAGGACATGGTGGCCGCGTTCTGGAAATGGTTCCAATTGTTCTGGTGTTCCTTGATCAACACCCTCCGACTCTTTCTCGGTAGGCCCCCCTCGATGTCGTGTTGGTTGAAAAGCCATCCGAAGGTCGCAAACAGCATCAAATGGCAGTTCATGTTTCAAGGCTCGGCCTATGACATTCCTGAAACAGCCAAGCGGGCATGGCCGAACTGGTCTTCTCAAGAAAAGTCTCGGCTGATTACTGCCTTCAATGAGATGTGGCAGTGGATGAAGGCTCAGTCCGGAACTTTCTCGGCCGGCGGAGAAGGCATGGTTTACCCGCCTATCAACGTCAGGGATACTACGAACGATAACGGTTCTCCGTGGACCGGAGTCAGCCAGGATTACGCCTGGGACCTGTTTGTTCGATGGATTGCACTTGAACTTGTCGTAGAAATCAGCAGCTACGTTTCCTGGTCGGTTACGGCCTATGACGAGGAGCAACTTCAAGTGCTGTTCGACAGCGTTGCGATCATGTCGCGGTTGTCAGATAACAGCTTCACGCTTGCTACCGGGAGTCCAGGGCACTCTAACTATGTCAAGCGCAAGGACAATCTCGGCACATCCCTAATCGCGCCGCCGCAGTATACTTACGCTTTTCTCGTCAATAGAAATATCGTCGGTGCTTCCCGGATAGAAACTATCGGGAATCTTCTGCAATGGGTCTCCGACAGTCTGGCCCACTATTACGGGGCCTTCGTGTACCAGGAGACCGAAAACCACTGGCAGTATCGGGGCATCCCTCCGATTACCCGTATCATAGAGGGAACAACTAATCCTACTGTCGGTTCGGGCGGACAATTCGATCATTGGACCGCGGGTTGCCACGGCACGACCGGACTCATCCGCAACGTATTGAGAGCGCTAAATATTCCGGTACACATCTCGACTGTGTGCGGTCACTCGCAGGCGTTCTTCATCACCGAAGGCCTTTACCTCGACCATGGTGATAACCCCTACAACATCACCTTCAAGAACACCGGCCAGCCGGCATCCGCTCTACTAATCGATCGCGGCACCTATGTCTCATGGTTTGGAACAAGCACCGACAATCGTAGCAATGGATGCGACAAGATCGGACATCAAGTAGACGTGCTGGCTGGAAATTGAGGTCCTCAGACTCGTGGTCCGATTGTCGTTAAATCAAGTTTCTTCGCGCAAAGTGTCTGAGTCATCCGGAGTCTCTATTCCGTTGAACAACTAACCCGCGAAATCTCTTCCCTCGCCGCACGGTCCGTTGCAATAATTACGTCTTGTTGAAGGGAGGGAGAATATGGTCGAGGAAGAGTCTTCGGTCCCACAAGGTGGTGGGAGCATCAGGTGGACATAAAGAGAGCAGAGCGTGAATCTATTTCTAGCTTCTCCAAGTGCGATAGTAAGTCAGAGGTACGATCGTCTCACCATCGTCTGCTTTGGGATTGTTTGGGCAGTCTACGCTTACCTGCCGCACGTTGCGACGCGCTTCCTACGTCCCGAGGAACAACCACCGCCCGGCGATATTAGGTGGTTATGGGCTCCCGCCTGTGCCGTTACTCTTATCTATATCTGTTTCCCTATCATTCTCCGACTAGACAAACTTTGGAAGATATTCACTTTCATTTCAGTGGGCTTGGCAATGTATCTGGCCCACGTCGGCGTTGCAGGTTTCGGCATAATCGATTTGTCATGGTTCGGGTTCTATTACGGCAGTCTCGGCATGATTCTGCTTCTTTGGAATTCCCCCGATAAACCAGACGATTCAGTTAGATTTGTTTAGTTTGCAGGGCTGACAGCAACCAGCCGCAAATTCCGTCGCCCCCCTCAATTTTTGAGTCAGAAATTTTTTGAGTCCCGTACTTCGATAACTACTTTATGGAGGCTCAATCGTTTGGTTCCATCCGACACCCTTGTCGATTTTCCCGTCAGGTTTTTTTCCTACGGTTTTTTGCTTGGGTTTTTTTTGATTGAAACTACATACACGTCGACGCTATCGAGGTGCTGTCATCAAGGGTTGATTCTCGCTTTTTGGTCGTCCCGACGGCTGAGTCTTGTGGTTGGATTCTGTCGTTGATCGAGAGAACGGAAATGTTTTGCATGAAAACGCATAGCATAAGCGTATGTAGATATGAAGTCGATGACGCGAACCGAATTTGAATCGATTGTGAGTGAACACCAGGCCATGGTCTACAGCATCGCTTACAATTTTTCCGGTGATGCCTCTGCGGCCGAGGAAATTGCACAAGAGGTGTTTCTACAATTGTTCAAAGTCAGCGACCAACTCGGGACACTGGCACACGTGAAACACTGGCTTCGCCGTACTACGACCCACCGGTCGATTGACCAACTTCGGCGGAAGGGCCGTCGTGGCGAGGTGCCGATGGACGCCCTTCCCGAAATATCGGTGCCCAACCGCGAACGCGACCCCCTGATCACCCAAAGGCTCCAGCGATTGGTTCGTGCGTTGCCCGAGAAGCCGCGGGCCGTCGTTCTTCTTCGTTACGGCGAAGATATGGATGTGGAAGAGATCGGAGAGATTCTGGAGATGCCTGTAGCGACAGTATGGAGCCATCTCAAGCGCAGCATTGCGATGCTGCGAGACAAATTCAGCCTCGACACGGAGGAGAAACATGAACGAGTTCGAACGGAATCTTCGTGACGCACTGGCGCGACGTTCCCCGAGGGAAGGTTTCACCGACAGGGTTCTGGACCAGGCCAAGCATTCCCGTTTGCAGCACAGTTCCCGTCGATGGGTCCGTTGGGCGGTCGCCGCTGCGGCGATTCTGGTTCTGACCGCGGCTCTGTTGATCCGTTCTGATCGGATCGAACGTGCCCGTGGCCAGCAGGCTAAGGAAGAGGTGCTGCTGGCGCTGAGAGTGGTAGGTCGAACGCTGAACCAGGTAGAGGAACGCGTCCGGCAGGCCCAGCCCTTACGCGTCGGGCAACCGGACAACAACTAAAGTTGAGGAGGTTTCATGCACCCATTAATTCTGACTTGCATGCTTATCTTTGGTGTACCGCTTGGGGCACAGACGATCGACCTTTCGTCTCTGGAGGGCCTGAGGGAAAATGCGGATAACGTCGTTTCGGTGAGTATCGGTCCGGAACTATTGGCGTTCGCAAACGCCTTCTTGTCCGATGAAGACGAGGAAGAGGCCGCGGCACTCCAAGTCACCGAGCGCCTTAAAGCCATCGGGGTTCGCGTTTTCGAGTTCAACGAGCCGGGGCAATACGACACTGAAGATCTCGACGCCGTCTGGAAACAGTTGGACGCTGACGGCTGGAATCGAATCGTTGAAATCGACCAAGAAGACTCCCAAACTGGTGTTTGGATGTACATGGAACCGGAAGTGGCAAGGGCCTCAGAAACGGTAGGTGGTATGGCTGTATTGGTCGAGGAAGACGATAAAATCGTTCTAGTCAATATCGTTGGGTCCATCAGTCCCGCGGATCTCGCCGCTCTGGGTGCACAATTCGACTTGAACGACTTAGCTGATCTCGCTGATCTTGGGAACGACGATGAGGAAAATGATGAAGACGACGATGCTGATGGTGACAATGAGAATGATTGACGATTCTGTCGTTATATCTGGCAGGCAGGAACGCCGTACAACCTCGACTCTAAGTCGTAGGGTTTAGAGGACCACTCAACGGACTCGATGGTTCCTTCCAGAGAATGTGAATTCTCAACTTCCGACAAGATTTATCAGGACTTGAGAACTATTTTCACGATCATCTCTTTGGAATTTCACGATTCAATTCTCTGAAAGTACCGCGGCGGTTTATCAAATCAATATCGGTCCACTGGCCGTCAATCTCAACGACAACCCTGCCTTGGGGACCACCTGTGCCCGACCCAAGTCTGGTGATCAGGATACCGGCCCGACCAGAGAGTGGTATCCAAGACTCTTCGCTGACACCCGGAGGCATCGCGGGTTCCGTTTGCGCCAGTGTGGCGCGTGCGGGGTTCAGCAAGACGACAGCTACCAGTGCTACCATCAAAACAGCCAAGAAAAGAGATTTCATTGTTATCCTCCGTTGCTTGATTAAGCAGTTAGACAGCAGGGGGCAGGATCGGTTTAATTCTCAACGTCCGAGAAGATGATTTGTCAGGACTTGACCCAGGGGAATTAGGGAACCGGCACACGTTCCTTCAGTTCGGTGGCGCCGGCGATGGCCGTTTGGCGTGCCCTCATACGAAAACAACAACCATAACGGAGGCTCCGTCCCTTGAGACTCCGGCCACCCTCTATCCGTTCGGCCTCTGAATTTCCTCGTGCGGAATTCTTTCGAGCAATTTTTTCAACTTCAGTAAAGGGATCATGGCGAAGTTGAAAAGCCTCTACATTCGGTTGATGGCCTGCGAAAGAAAGTGCTTCCCGACCCGAAAAGACCCCCCCAAAAAAAACTGGACGAATTACAGATATTAGGGATATTGTTTCAATCACAAATAACAGAATCTTTCCAATGTACAAATTTCTGAACGTATTCCGGCCGGAATTACGTCCTGTTTGGTTCATAGGAGCGTCGACAAACGCGAGTCTAAGGAGGACCCTGTGTTTCGAAATCTCACCCAGATCGTGCTCATTCTCGTATTGACCTTAGCGTCAAACTCTCAACTGGTAGCGCAGTCCCGTGGTAAGAATCCGCCACCGCAGTTGACCATTTCAGCAGCATCGGCCGACCTGCCCGCCGGTTTCATCGTGATCGCCGGATCGCAGTTTGGCGTCGATCCATCGGTGTACATGGGAAACACGTCGGGAGGGTTGACGGAACTGAATGTCACCTCGATCAGTGACAGCGAGATCATCGCCGACCTCCCGGCTGAATCCGTTCCCGGGACTTATACGCTGATTGTGAGCCGAGGACCGTCGACGACTGACGTTTTTGCAACTGATGTGACGATCGGCGCTCAAGGCGAACAAGGCGACCAGGGTGATCAGGGCATTCAGGGCGACCAGGGTGACCAGGGCGACCAGGGTGAAACCGGCCTGACTGGCGACCAGGGTGACCAGGGCGACCAGGGTGAAACCGGCCTGACTGGTGACCAGGGTGACCAGGGCGACCAGGGTGAAACCGGCCTGACTGGCGACCAGGGTATCCAAGGCATTCCGGGTCTCATTGGACCCATCGGACTTCAAGGCCCTGAAGGCCCCCTCAATCCAAATGTCATTGCCGACTCCGTCGATCCCTTCCGGAGTGCACTTGGTTTCAACGCCTTGATTAACAACACCACTGGGGGGTTGGACCTTGGGGTACGTAACACAGCCGTCGGGTCGTGGGCGCTTTTTAATAACACCACTGGAGACGTCAATACGGCGATCGGAGATCAGGCGCTGTCTGACAATCTCACCGGAAGCAGCAACACAGCCTTCGGTTACCAGACATTATTAAAGAGCACTGCAGACTTCAACACGGCGATCGGAACCAATGCCCTCCGAAACTACATCGCCGGAAGCAACAACACGGCGACCGGGTACCGGGCGCTCCTTGGTGACGTTGGTAACGGGCCGGCAACTGCCACCGGAAGCCTCAACACTGCCACTGGGGCGTCAGCGCTTTTTAGGAACCTTAGTGGTAATTCGAACACGGCCGGTGGGTTCTCCGCTCTCTTTAGCAATACCACGGGCAGCTTGAACACGACCAGCGGGGCCAACTCGCTCCGAAGCAACACCACCGGAGGCAACAACACCAGCATCGGATATTCCAGCCTCTTCAGCAACACGGTAGGGACAAACAACACGGGTATTGCATACCACGCCCTCCAAACGAACACGACTACGAGCAACAACACGGCTCTTGGATCCTTCGCCGACGTTGCGGCAGCAGGCCTGACGAATGCGACGGCGATCGGTGCCAACGCGGTGGTCAATGCCAGCAACAAGATTCGCCTCGGGAACGATGCGGTGGACTTTGTCGAAACCGCAGGCTCCTTCAACGGATTGACCGGTCTCTGTATCGACGGCGACTGCCGCACCGTGTGGCCAAGCGGCGGCACCGTAACGAGCGTCGCCACAGGCGCCGGGCTGATCGGCGGACCTGTCACGTCGACCGGGACTATCAGCGTGGCGACGGGCGGCATCACCAGTGGAATGATCGCCATTGGGGCCGTGGGGCTCACCGAGGTGAATGATGCGGAGATTCAAAGACGGATTGCCGGAAGCTGTCCTTCCGGGCAAGCGATCCGAGTGTAGCCCGTCAGAGCATTTCGCACAGAATCCGCTGAAAAACTAAGAGACACTTTTCTAATCAGAACGATCTGAAGGAGGATCGAATGAGTGAGAAAGTGTCGGCAGAGAATCGGGTACGGGAGATTCGTCGGAAGACGAGGAAGAAGTACTCGTCGGAAGAGAAAGTGCGGATTGTGTTGGAAGGACTGCGAGGTGAAGAGAGCATCGCAGCGCTGTGCCGACGCGAAGGGATTCCGTCAAATTTGTATTACCGGTGGAGCAAGGACTTCCTGGAGGCGGGGAAGAAACGGCTGGCTGGGGACACGAAGCGGGAAGCGACATCGAGCGAAGTCACTGAATTACGCCAGGAGAACGAACAGCTGAAGCAGGTGGTAGCTGAAATACTGCTAAAGAATCGTTTTCTGAAAAAAACGTTGAACGTAACGGACTCCGAGAGCATCGATATATGAGGCAATCGGGATCTGAGAAGCTGGAGACGATCCGAGTGGTGGAAGACTCGGAGTTGTCGGTGACAGCGACCCTCCGGGAGCTGGGCGTCCCCCGCAGCACGTTCTACGGTTGGTATCGACGATACAAAGAGCGTGGCGCAGCCGGCTTGTTAGATCGGCATTCCGGCCCCGGCTTCTGCTGGAACCGGATTCCGGGACCGGTGCGGGAACAGGTGGTCGAAACCGCGTTGAACCACCCGGAAGCCTCACCGCGGGAACTGGCCTGGCAGATCACCGACACCCAGGACTACTTCATCTCCGAATCCAGCGTGTATCGGATTCTGAAGAGATGCGACCTGATCACCAGTCCCGCATACATCGTGATGACGGCCAGCGATCACTTCCAGCAGCCAACCCGGCGTGTGAACGAACTCTGGCAAACTGATTTCACTTACTTCAGGGTCGTCGGTTGGGGTTGGTACTACCTGTCGACCGTGCTGGACGATTACTCTCGCTACATCATCGCCTGGAAGCTCTTTCAAACCATGGCCGCATCTGACGTTCAGGACACGCTGGACGTTGCACTACAGGCGACAGATGTCGGACAAGTACAAGTCCGGCACCGACCGCGATTGTTGAGCGACAACGGCCCCTGCTACGTATCGCACGAACTCAAAGACTATTTACAACGTCGTGGTATGGAACACACCCGGGGTGCGCCCTATCACCCGATGACACAGGGCAAGATCGAACGCTATCACCGTTCGATGAAGAACGTGGTCAAGTTGGAACACTACTATTATCCGTGGGAACTTGAGCAGGCGATCGCGCAATGGGTCGAACACTACAACCACCATCGGTATCACGAATCTCTGAACAACGTGACACCGGCTGACGTGTTCTTCGGGAGGGATCAGCAGATCCTTGCACGTCGTGACCAGATCAAAAGAAAAACGCTGGCTCGACGCAAAATCGAGAACCTTAGGATTGGAGTGGTATAACTTCAAAACCGTCTCTTAGCTAAATGGTCTTTTTGTCCGAATTATTCTGACGACGTACACACGTGAGTGTGAACAAAAAGGAGTCCGAGATGAAGAATAAGACGATTGCAGTCGATCTGGCAAAGAATGTTTTTCAAATTGGTGTTTCAGATCGCCCCGGGCATGTAGAGAAAACCTATCGTTTAAGTCGGGCAAAGTTTCTGGGGTTCTTTGCGAACCAGGAGCTGGCGACCGTGGTGATGGAAGCCTGCGGATCCGCCCATTACTGGGGCCGGAAGATCCGGGAACTGGGACACACGGTCGTTCTGATCTCGCCGCAGTATGTGACGCCCTACGTCAGGCGCAACAAGACCGACCGTACGGATGTGAAGGGATTGTTGGAAGCCTATCGCGACAGCGATATTCATCCGGTCCCGATCAAGACGCTGGCCCAACAGCAACTGACCTCATTGCATCGAATCCGTTCGGCGTGGATGCGAACCCGAACCGCACGGATCAATACGGTGCGGGGGTTGTTACGGGAGTTTGGCTACGTGATCCCGACCGGAGCGGATCATCTGGTGCCGGGGGTAATGGAGCTGATCGAAGATGCAGATGTCGTCATCCCCAGTGTCGTTCGGGAGATGTTTCACCAGGTGTGTGGCGAGATCCGTGAATTGGAATCTCGCATGCGATCGGTGGAACAAGAGTTGAAGACGCTGGCTCGGCAGATGCCTGAGGTCGCGCGTCTGACGTCGATTCCCGGCATCGGCCTGTTAACGGCAACGGCAATGGTGGGGTTTGTTGAAAACATCAAACGATTCCGAACGTCCCGCCATTTTGCCAGTTATCTGGGACTCACACCCCGGGAACATTCCAGTGGCAACCAGCGACGCATGGGCCGGATCAGTAAGCAAGGCGATCGTTACCTCCGGATGCTGTTGGTTCATGGGGGCCGTTCCCTGTTGTGGAGTGCCCATCGAGAGGGCGCCACACCGACACCTCTCCAGCAATGGGGTCTCCAGAAACACGAGTTCCGCGGACACAACAAGGCAATCGTTGCACTGGCCAACAAGTTGGCGCGTCGCGTGTGGGCGGTTTGGAACCGTGACTGTGACCATCAGGCCCGGTATCAGGCGGCCTGACCCGGAACAGTCGGAATATCTTTTCAGCGAGCTGCGATGAGGTTCGAGATGATGGCGTACCGGTCAGACCGGCGCGGGGCAACGCCGACAAGTCCTTTGGCCCTTAGAGGCCGTTATTTTATCGGTTGGCTCCCCGCGCGCAAATTTCCATCATGGCCCGGAACAATACAGTTCCACTTTTGAGGCCGAAGATACGGGTGCAGTCGACTAGCTACTCACCTCGTAACTTCTAGTCAGTCCTGCTGAATGCATTTTGCCGAAGAAAGCTGACGGGAGAGCTGCGCCTACTTGACAGAGGAGTCCAGATACAGGACTTGAGCGGTTAGATCATCTACCGTGCGGACTGACTTCCCGTAGTCCAGTTCTAGGAATTGTCTCGGTCACGACTCTATCGCGAAGTCCATCCCCAATAAGCTCTCGCGCAGGAGAGCAGTGTCGCCAATATCATCGCCATATAGGACACCAATGACGGCGGCGTGGAGAGCACGAAATCGCGCCATGATTTGGATCGGCTTTTCGACCGCTCCATAGCTATCCCAAAATACTTCGCGACCCTCGGGTGGCAGAAAACCGAACGCAATAGCCAAATCCATACTGGGGCTTCCTAGGTGGATGTCGCCCCAGTCAATCACGCCGCTTGGCAGTCCAAAGTTGTCCACAAGGATATGCTCCGCTGAAAAATCGCCGTGTGACAATGTGTTCAACCGCGGTTGAAAGTCCGATGACATCTGTTCAACGATCCGTTCCCAAGGTGAAACGTCAGCAACCAATCCCTTTCCTCGAATCGTCAGAAGACTTGAGAGCAACTGTGGAATACGTTTTCCCATGTCAGCTCGGCCAAATTTATCTCCCGGAATTTCCAGATCTCCCGGATCAATGGCATGTAGAGTTGCTAAGAAATTCGCTAAGGGAGCAGCAAGTTCCTTCCTCTGCTCTCGCGTCAATCCAACACTCAGTGCCGTGGTGCCTGGAAGAAAGCGATAGCCCGCAAACGGCCAATCATACTCTTGTGTTGGCTTACCAACCCATCTTGGTACTGGGATAGGGAAAGGCAACTGAGCTGCAATTCGAGGAAGGACGCGAGTTTCCGTCTGCAGCAGTTCCACCGCTATCTCTCGGCGAGGAAACCGGAAAACCCAAGTCCTGTTCACTACGTAGGCCGTATTGTCCCAACCCTCACCTAGAAGTTGGATATGCGCAGGTCGAAGCTCCGGGAATTGGCTTTCGATCAGACGAACGGCCGCATCTGGCATCACGATATGCTCAGGTAGCCAAGGTTTACCGGTAGGCATTACTGAAGAGAGTACCAGTCTGGAGTTCAACGTCCGAGAAGATGATTTCTCGGGACTTGAGAATCATTTTCAAGGTCGGCAAATGGATTCGGCCAGATCAATCCGCCCCTTCCTGTTGGTCAAAACCCTTGAGCAGATCCTTGAAACTTTTTCAGACGTTCAGCGAGGCTGAGCGAATGGTCCGCACACAGGAAGTATCCTTGATTGATAACCTCAGCTCGGTGGCTGGGTTCCTCGCTCGAAGGAACGAAAGCGACATCACAGCAGATGGGCTTGTCGCAATCTGAGCAGACGACCGTATTGTCACGGAGACGTGTTTCCTCCCCACGGGAAGAGCAATGGCAGTAACGGTCCATTTCTTGGACTCCGATATTGCATATTGCTGTCCATGATCGAATTGAACCGTAACCGCTTGATATCGTGAGTGATCCTGCATTAGTAGGTGGCGGGCACATAGTCATGGTTTTGACGAAATCGCAGGTATTCGTCAGGGCCGCAACATTTTGACTGAATCTGGCGCCTTAAAACTGGCCAAAACCGTGACCCGGGCGGATGCTCGGCAGCGTGACGGCAGGACACGTCGCATTTTACTGTTTCAGTTGATGGACCGTGGCTTGGGCCTCGCACTTCCACAGTCGGAATTTTAGTTTCCTTCCGTCAAAGAACGAGAATTACCCTGAGTTCAATTCTCAAGGTCCGCGAAGATGATTTCTCGGAACTTGACCTCGGAAATCAGGGTACGGGCACCCGATCCTTCAGTTCTTCAAACCAGTTGAGGACGATGTTGATTTCGCCCGACTCAGAATCGAGAACCTTAGGGCTGGAGTGGTATAACTTGAAATCCGTCTCTTAGAAAGACAGCCCTTTTGTCCGAATTACTCTGACGACGTACAAGCCTCCGAATCACCAAGCCGAACGTGGAGAACCGAAATGAACGACCAATTTGTACCGACAGACGATTTTGCCGAAATCGAAGAAATCGCCAATAGCGACAATGACAGACCGGTCCTGATGGTTAACTTGAACAAATATTTCGGAGGAGAATATCCAAACGGGACTATCTATAAAGATTACATGAAGGCATTGGATGTCTTGTTGGAACAACACCTTCGGTCGAAAATACTTTAGCGAACGCCAGTTTATGGCACACCCCTTGGCACACAGCCTTTAGATGAGATTCTCGGTATATGGTATCCGTCCCACAAGGCATTTCTTGCTCTAAAGGGTCAGGGAAAGGCTTCAGAAGAAAACTTCCGCTTGCGTAATTTGGCTGTGGAAAATGCCGTCGTTCATAGATGCCCAGAGGATGGTATTCCCAAGCCATAGTTAGCGAAAAGTTGAAGCGGTAGCCGCTGTCACGGTTGATAAAGGATTCGACGCCGCTAAACTTGACAAGGTGACGACTTGGGAATTGGATTACTGCCGCCTATCAAATTCTCAATGTCCGAGAAGATGATTTCTCGGGACTTGACACCGCCGTCATCGCAAGTGCCAAGCGTTGAAACGAAGAAATGCAGATAGGATGGTACGGTTTCTCAGCCGGAGCATCGCCGTGGCACTGACCGCAACCATCTACACCTTCTCTATCGAGCTGGCCGACGCTGATCGCGGGGTCTACGAGACGCTCGAACTCCGCCTCGCCCGCCATCCGTCGGAAACAGAGGACTATCTGGTCACACGCGTACTCGGGTACTGCCTGGCCTATGAGGAAGGCATCAGCTTCTCGAAGGGACTCCCCGACTCGGAAGAACCCCCCATCACGGTGCGCGACCTGACTGGCGCTCTGCGGGTGTGGATCGACATCGGGGCGCCCGCCGCGGCGCGTCTGCACAGGGCGAGCAAGGCCGCCCCCCGCGTTGTGGTCTTCACGCACAGGGATCCCGTGCGGCTCGTCCGCCAGTGGTCCGGCGAACGAATTCACCGCGCAGCGGAACTGGAGCTGTACAGTTTCGATCGAACGCTGATCGCCGCGATCGTGGCTCGACTGAAGCGTCGGATGTCGCTTGGGTTGTCGGTGACCGGAGGACATCTGTACGTCGCAATCGACGACGAGTCAGTGGATGGAGTCGTGGAGCAGCACGCACTTCCTACGGAGTAATGTGCAGAGCCCCGACGAAATCGTCATGGAAGCGCTGTCAAGTTAAGCTGACTGGTGGCGTTTTGGCCCCCCTCCACCACTTCTAACTTGCGTACTGAGTCTGAAAGGCAAGAGTTAGAGGCAATGAGCGGGTCAAGTGCTGCCAAACGACCTTCCCGTCATCTGACCAACGCGCCTTGTTTCGGCCATTTGCCAAATGACGCCAAGATGATTTATCAGGACTTGAACTCGAAAACCAGGGGATCGGCTCCCGTTCCTTCAATTCCTAGAACCAGTTTTTGCCCCTCCATGGAGGTGGGGTTCCGGGAGCGCCAATTAAGATTGCGTCATTTGCTCGATAGGCAGCTAAATTAAGAGTCATGAAATTCGGGATTTCGATTTTTGATACCGATTATGCGATCCGGATCGACGAGGTGGCGCACGCAGTCGAAGAACGCGGTTTTGAGTCACTCTGGGTCCCGGAGCACACTCACATCCCCAAGAGCCGCCGGAGTCCCTGGCCCGGCGGGGCCGAGCTACCTAAAGAGTACTGGCACACGCATGATCCTTTTGTATCGCTCGCCGTAGCGGCTGCTGCCACAACCCGGCTGAAGATCGCTACCGGGGTCTGCCTAGTTGTGGAGCGCGACCCGATCACATTGGCGAAGGAGGTGGCAAGTCTGGATTTCCTCTCCGGCGGCCGGTTCATCTTTGGGATAGGCGGCGGCTGGAATGCGGAGGAGATGGAAAACCATGGCACGGACTTCGGGAAACGATGGCACGTCCTCCGCGAGCGGATCCTGGCCATGAAGGAAATTTGGATGAACGAGGAAGCAGAATTCCACGGCGAGTTCGTCAACTTCGAGCCGATCTGGTCCTACCCTAAGCCTGTCCAGAAGCCCCATCCACCAATACTCTTGGGCGTTAACAAGCCTGCGGGGCGCCAGCATGTTGTCGACTACTGCGACGGTTGGCTCCCGCTAGCCGCACGAGCAGGCCGCTTGTCCGACGGCATCGTGGACCTGCGACAGAGAGCGGAGAAGGCCGACCGGGATGCGGCAACACTCTCGGTATCCGTGTACGGTGCCAGGCCTGACAAGGCCGCGGTTGAGGAATACGTGGCTGCGGGCGCCGAGCGTATTATCTTCACGCTGCCCGCGGCCGACCGCGATACCGTGCTGCCGATTTTGGATAATTGGAGGAAGCTGATTCAGGAACACGCGGGGTAAAAGGCAGAATCAAAACTAGCCTCGTTATGACGGAGGTTCAGAAATCACGGCACCGGCACTCGTTCCTTCAGTTCTTCAAACCAGACTTCATGAGTGGGCGCTCACCCCGAATGATGAAAATCCCGTTTTGCGCCCTAAACACCCAGAAGGGAGCAAAACGCCCGTACTGAATCTAAAGAACTTACCCCATATTTTCGTAACAGTTCAGGACGATGTTGATTTGGGGGCGGGCGGGTGCAATTACTTCGGTTCGGTCTGCCGCGAAGGCCATCAAGAACTGTTCGCCGTCGGGCGTGATGTCGTAGTCGCGATAGCTGATCTCCACCGTGAACTCTTCGATGGGAAACGTGGTTTCGTTCGTGAACCTGACACCCACGGAATTGCTTTACCTGTGCGGGATCCCCACAGCCGCCGGGATTGCAGCCCGGGCGCACTCAGCGGCCCCATGGGAGGGATGCTGCCCAACGTTCGGCAACACCGGAGAAGTTCTAACTGGAAGCTGGCCTCAAATTGCCTGTTGCGCAGACTGACGACGCGATCCGCCACGCCCGCATTACGACAGGGAATCAGGCGATAACTACATCCATGAAGGAAGCCTTGCTCAAATCCTGCGCCGCCTCTCCAACAACGTATTGATCGCACGTGCTGCGTCGTCGGGATCACCAAACTTGCAGGGCTCGGTGTCGATAACAGTTTCATCGTAAAGCATAGTGAAGCCGGTCATGTTTCTGCCGAAGGCAAACATAGGATGGACCATCAACCAGCGCCCCATTTCTGTCCAAGCCTCAAGCAGTGGTGGGTGTTCCATGTCAATGGGCCTGGCCAGCCAACCGAACCAAGCCGCGAGGGTCAACCAGGCACGGGCAGCGCCGATAGGACGTGATTTCTCAGCGAAACTCGGCCACGACGCCATCCCGAATAACTACAATAGTCCCGCCGAAGATCAGCTTTTCCGACTGCCTGCTGACAACTTGTGCGTCGGGTCTTCCGAAACGCTCAATCACGTCGGCCCGAGGGGAACCCACCAGAATCTGCCCAGTACCCGAGCTGTTGCCTCTAGAGGGCCGCGTCGCTATGGCTAGTCGGTCTGAACGCTCGACGATCCCGGTGCCGTAATACCCTGTACCGTAGCCGTCACCGTAGTACCTGCCAGGAAAGAAACCCCGATTCCCCAGTGTGACTATGCCGATCACTTGGGTCGCTGTGCGGGGCTCAAATCCAGGTGCGACCTTCACGGCCCGTGGACCAACGAGAATCACTGTAGGACCGACGCCAACCGGATAGCCCAGAACACCCGGATAACCCAGGACCTCGGGATAGATAAGGTGCTGGGCGGCCAGGGCCGCAGGGAACACGATCAACGTTGCCAGAGCTGCAATGACTGCTTTACTCTTCATACCCGTTACCCCTCCACGGTTTGCGTGGAAAGGGACTCCTTTACCCTATCAGACGAGCGCAAGCTGTGAAAACGTTGGGTGGTCCAGAATGTCAACGTCCGGTCGAGTAGACCCGGGGAATTTCACCCCGAGTCCCTCACAGAACCGTGCTTGAACCTCTCGATTCACACGGCTCTTGCCAGCCGTTCGCCGACCACCTCACGGTGGGGGGCCGACACCCGATGAATCCGGCTCCTCCCGCTTGCGCGGTTGGCCAGTTCCAAAGAGCGAGCTGGCTCATCCCCTTCGCTCCCCTCCCATTACAAGAGGTTCATCACTACTACAGGATGATCCGCCCCTGAACTCCGCATCCGTACTCTCGCCCTCGTGGTTCTGGCCACTTGTGGCTTCTCCGTTAGCATCGAAGTTCAGGTTCCCACGTTCCGCTCAACCGCCTCTTGGTAAGCTCAGGCCACCTCTCATGCCGGAGGCCACTCCGCCCGTAAACAGGTTCCGTCGGAGCTCGTCCCGCAGTATCTTCTCCCTGCGGTTTTGGCCATCGTCTTTAAATTTTCGACACTTCAACAGTGGTTCCCTTTCGGTCCTCTTCTTACCAGTCACCTGACCCAGTCATCGCCGGGCCTTTTCCTTCTGCGCTCACGACCATGGCTTTTGACCACAGCCGCCAGAGGTGGTTTGAAACCGACGCCTGTACGCCGGCTCCGAGGGGCCCTCCCTCATCAGTTGAGTAGTTACGCACTCGATGACCTTGCGGCCCCCGAGCACTCGTGGCACACAGAAGATGATTTATCGGGACTTGACCTTGAAAATCAGAGTTATAACCGAATCTGGTGTTTGAGGGATTGAATAAGAGCGGCGTATCTGGTTGATTTGTTGTGACAAAACTTCAAAGCAACCATAGGAGATACGCCACTGTGAGCAAGAGTAACGTGAATGGACCGGAAGGTCGAGAAACGATTGAGGATCCAGTAACAGAACTACTACGAGTTGGGGCACAGCAACTGATCCAACGCGCAGTGGAAGCCGAATTGGCAGAGCTGCTATCCCAGCACGGTGGCCGGCGAACTGAGACAGGAAACGCCGGGGTGGTACGCAACGGTTATCTGCCGGAACGCGAACTGCAGACGGGATTGGGTCCGGTAACAGTCCAAATCCCGAAGGTCCGTGCCAAGACGGGCGAAGCTGTGACGTTCCGATCGGCCCTGGTACCACCGTACATTCGGAAGACGAAGTCGCTGGAAGCAGCGGTGCCGTGGTTGTATTTGAAAGGCGTTTCCAGCGGCGAGATGGGTGAGGCCCTAAAAGTTCTTGTCGGTCCCCAGGCGCAGGGTCTGTCGGCGAGCACGGTATCGCGGTTGAAACAGGTTTGGGGCGAACAGTACCGCCTCGGATGCGAGGAGCGTTTGGATGCAGATCGCTGGGTCTATGTCTGGGCCGACGGCATCTACAGCGGACTTCGGGCGGAACAAACCAAGTTGTGTGCATTGGTCGTGATCGGCGTGAATGAACGCGGAGAGAAGCGTTTCCTGGCGATCGAAGACGGTGTACGGGAATCGACACAGAGTTGGCGCGAGGTCTTGTTGAAGCTGAAGTCCCGTGGGATGAATGTTCCGAAGTTGGCCATCGGTGACGGTGCGATGGGGTTCTGGGCCGCACTGGAGGAAATCTATCCCGAGACACGTCAACAACGTTGCTGGATGCACAAAGTCATGAACGTCCTCAACTGCCTGCCCAAGTCGGTCCAGGCGAAGGCGAAACAGGCCCTGCACTCGATCTGGCAGGCCGAGACGAAGGCAGACGCCGAGAAGGCATTCGACTTGTTCATTGAAACCTATGAACCGAAGTATCCGAAAGCCACACTCTGCCTGCAGAAAGACAGAGAGGAACTGCTGGCCTTTTACGACTTTCCGGCCAAGCACTGGCAGAGCATCAGAACGACGAATCCCATTGAGTCGACCTTTGCCACCATTCGACACCGAACGAAGCGATCCAGAGGTTGCCTGACACGGGATGGCATGCTGCACATGATGTTCAAACTGGGCCAGTGCGCTGAGAACAATTGGCGACGATTACGAGGATTCGATGATCTGAGCAGAGAGTAACTGCTGGCCTTTTACGACTTTCCGGCCAAGCACTGGCAGAGCATCAGAACGACGAATCCCATTGAGTCGACCTTTGCCACCATTCGACACCGAACGAAGCGATCCAGAGGTTGCCTGACACGGGATGGCATGCTGCACATGATGTTCAAACTGGGCCAGTGCGCTGAGAACAATTGGCGACGATTACGAGGATTCGATGATCTGAGCAAGGTAATCATCGGAGTGAAATTCAACGATGGTGTCGAAGCGACACAAGTCGATCAGGCCGCCGCTTGAATCAATCTCCTAAACACCACTTTTGACAATAACTCTGAAAATCAGGGAACCGGAAATCTAAGGATATGCAGGAGGTTCGCTATATTGCCGGGGCAAGTGCGTATCCACTGTCTCGTAAGCTTCCCTGTCAAGGAGATAGAAAAGCTTACAAGATCAGTACGAGTGTCAGCTCAGGTTCCGTACTACTGCAGCGCAGGCAGGTTCCTGCCGCCTGTCGCGACGAAGCTGACGCAGTCTCCCTGATTCTTGAAGACGCCGAAATCCTGCCATCCGCCCCTCTTGCACTGGTTCGCATTAGTGGGCAGCGTTGGCGGCGGTGGCAGCACTCGCTCGAACGCCACGGTATAGGTGGCTTGGCCTTCACCCCGGTCGGTATTGTCCCCAGAAGGGCGGGACGCCTGAAAAAAGGTCACCGTATAGGACTGGCCCGCGACTAGGGACAGGGCATCGACCGTTTTGATGTTAGGAAGAGGGGGGGGAGGGGAACCGAAGGCCTGCAAGAAACCGCGCTGGGTTCCCTGTGGAGGGGTCCAATCTCCAACATCACCACCCCAAGGGCCGGAGTTGCCCTCAATCACGCCGCCGAAGTTGGTATAGGTCCAAGGGAGTACCAGGGGTGACCCCGCCAGGTACTGAAACGCGCCGCTTGTTAAGTCCGGAACTTCGAATCCATCCTGAAATAACACCGTATTCGTCGCATCGTGCTCAACCACCACGGCGTCGAGAAAGATCGTGGCGTCGACCCCGCCGCCGGGTTGGCCAGCGATGGGGGCGTCCGTCATGTTGAAGTTCAGCGTGTAGTCACCCGTTTGCGTTGGGACGAACCCTGCTGAGTACGGATTGTTTGGCCAGAGTTCCCCGGTGGCGGTGGTGCGCGTAAAGATTACCTCCGCCTGTGCCAACGCCTGAGGTGAGGCGAATAGTATCGCGCAGATCGCTACCAACGCTGCATTTGCAAGAAAGCTGTGCCTAAAACTCGACGAAAAGTTCGTAAGGGTCTTCGCGATTCTGACAGTGTTCATTCCACACTCCTTGTGTGTTTACAGTGATCGTTTCCTACGACATCATGAGGGGGCAACTGGATCCCGCCCCAGATCGATAATGCTCGGGCCGCAGTTCAATACCTGCTACCTTACCCATGACATTCATCGCTCAAGTGGCTGTTTTCGGGAACCAGATCGAGGGCCTAGTGTGGCGCTTGCAGAAGGTTTGCAGTTCTCACTGTGTGAGTTTCCTACTCTCGCAGCCCACAGCAAACAACTCGTGGGTTCCGCTGACTCCCTGTCAAGCGTTCCAATGTCACACTAATGAGTGTAACGCCTAGGAATGTAGCGGAAGCTGTGTCTGTAGTGCAACTAGGAAAATAGCGAACGAGCCCGATTTGCGGATAAGCGGTTCAAGCATGGGCTGACGACTACGGCGGCGCTGACATTGTCGTAGTATGTTACTTAACCTGCCACTTTCAACTCGGGCACCTCGCCATCTCAACCATAACAAAGTCCACCATTCCTCCCTTACCCAGGAGTGTCCCGATCTCGTAGTGACCGAGTTTGGTGCCCGATTGCATCATTAAAGTGTGTCGCTGGAAATACCGAGAAAAACTCTGCAAAGGATACTAAGGGAGGAAGTTAGGCGCTATTAAATTCTCAGGTCAAACGTTAGATTCTTATCGGGAGTAACCCGGCGAGAGGCGAGGGGGACAAGTGGTGATGAATGACCGGGTTACTTTCGATGAGGGCGTTTGAAGGAAGCCGCCCACAGGTCAGGCGGCTATGTAGTTTGAAAGCGGTTTCGGGTATCGACGACGTGGAGGTGGACCGAGTAAGCGCCCCGGTTGAAACCAAAAGGTCGGTTTGAAGCTGGGGATTTGAGACTCACCGTATCTGAGAATGATGACTGAAACACTGTTGTCGTGGTGAATTTGGGCAACCAGACGCACGTCGGCTGAACGTGCCCGAGCACGTCGCCAGTTCCAATGGAATGGGGGGGTGTCAGGAAGAATCGAATCCCCTCCTTTCAAGTGGCCACCGGATCTGGGCCGCGGTGAGCCGCTCCCCGATCGTCATGGCCGCGCCGCAGTTGGGACAGCGCCAGGAGTTGGGGCGTGCATCGGTCGATCGTTCAGATGTCTGAGTCGCAGTAGCACCTCCTAACCAATGCCGGCACAAAGGCAGCAGTGAACCACGATGGCGGGCTGAGAGAAAACCAAAGAACCGGATGCGGACGAAGCGGCGCGGCAAGGTGTGGGTGAGAAAGCGGATGAGAAACTGTTCAGCCGGAAGCGTCATGTTGCGGGGTGCGTGCTTGTGCCGGGAGTCTTTCCAGCGAAACGTAACCTGACCGTCCTGGAGATCGACGAGGCGGTGGTTGGAGATGGCGACCCGATGTGTGTAACGGGCCAGATAGTGGAGTACGTGTTTGGGCCCGCCGAATGGACGCTTGGAGTAGACGACCCAGTCGATGTGATGGAGCGGGCCGATAAAGGCCGCGAATCGTTTCGGGTCGTTTAATGGGGCCAGATCGCCATAGAAACGTAGCTCTCCCCGCTTGAACGATCGCCGAAGCCGGTCCAGAAACTTACCCCGAAACACTTCACTGAGCACCTTCACTGGAAGGAAGAACCGATGGCGGGCCCGAATCCATCGGGTGTGGTCGCCCGACAGGCCACCGGCAGGAACGACACAATGGATGTGGGGATGATGACCCAGCGTCTGACTCCAGGTATGGAGCACGCTGAGCACGCCAATCTGGGCGCCCAGATGTTTCCCGTTGGCGGCCACTTCCTGCAACGTGGCCGCGCTGGCCCCAAACAGCAGGGCATAGATCACACGTTTGTTCTGATAAGCCAACCGCGCCAGGGGTTGGGGCAGGGTGAAAACGACATGCACGTAGCGAGTCGGCAGTAACTCCCCGGTGCGATCCGTCACCCACTGGTCACGGGCACGGGTCTGACACTTCGGGCAATGCCGATTGCGGCACGAGTTGTAGGAGAGGGCGCGATAGTCGCAGTTCGATTCCGAGCATCGGTCCCGGTGGCCTCCCAGCGCCGCGGTGCGACACTGCTGAATAGAGTTGAGGACGCGCAACTGACCGCCATCGAGCCGGCGATGCGCCACCAGGTCGGAACCATGACGACGGATGATGTCGGCCACCTCAAGGGTGGGCCGGGTCACCGCAACCCGACTTCGCTTGAATCCAATAGCGGGATCTGATCCAGCGGATTCTTTATGGCCTGTAAGTGCCGGTTCGACAGATGCAGATACAGCGTGGTGTGCTTCAGGTCAGCGTGGCCCAACAGGAGTTGAATCGTGTAGAGATCGGTCCCGTCTTCCAACAGGTGCGTTGCGTAGCTGTGTCGCAGGCTGTGAGGTGAGATCCGCTTGCGGAGAATCGCGCGCTCACGCGCTTCCCGGCAAGCGCGCCACACCATCTTCGTGGAGATCGGTGCATCGACCCGACGGCGCCGTTTCATGCCCGGAAACAGGTAGGTCTTCGGCTTCATCCAGCGCGCGTACTGGCGCAATGTCTCCAGTAGTCGTGGACTCAGCGGCACGGCCCGGTCCCGTCCGCGTTTCCCACCCCGGATCTGAATCACCATCCGTGCGCTGTCGATGTCCTCTATTTTGAGGCACACCAGTTCACCGCGACGCATCCCGGTGCCGTAGAGCGTCATCAGCATCGCCCGCTGCATCAACGTGCGACACCCATCGATCAATCGGGCCACTTCCCCACGAGAGAGCACGACCGGCAATCGCCGATCCTGTTTCGGCATCGGTGTGTGTTCGAGCAGATAGGTCCGATTCAGTGTCTTAACGAAGAAGAAGCGTAATGCCGAGACGTGTTGCGCCACTGTCCGGGCCGACAACCCCCGATCTCGAAACAGGTGCACCTGGTACTGCCGGATCTCGTCGGCTCCCAATCGGTCCGGCGCTCGGCGGAAATGTCGGGCAAAGTTCCCCAGGATTCTCAGGTAGGTCTGTACCGTTCTCGGAGCGTAATTACGTCGCTGGAGCTCGTCCAGCATCAACCTGCGGTTGGGCGTCATTCGGATCATAGAGATATCCCTCCTGTATCTCTACAACCCGATACCCTCCCTCAGTCAGGCCCGGTCCTTCACCACGCACGCAAAGCGTCCGCCGCGCCAGCGGCTTAGTTCAAACGACATTGTCGGACGTTGAGAAAAGGCCTGGGAAATGGGGGTTCTCAAGGTCCGAGAAGATGATTTATCAGGACTTGAACTCGAAAATCACGGCATCGGCACCCGCTCCTTCAGTTCTTCAAACCACTTCAGGACGATGTTGATCCGGGACCGCCTCGCCCCACCGATGTCAGCTCTGCCAGCTGGAACAATCGTGATGAATTCTTCGCCGGCTGGGTGATGCCCACTTCTAACGAGCCGGATCACGGACTACGTTGCGCAGGTCCTCGTACGTTCCGACATCGCCATGAATGCCAACGATTGTTTGCACGTTCAAATTCAATGCCTCGATGCCTTCGAGGAGCTCGCGCGGCAACTCGCCCGGCCGTATGCTCCCCCCCTCGCGAGGGCTGACATGGTCCGCCTCGATCAGAATGCGTTCTCCTGGAAGATAAATGATCTGGTAATCGTCCGCGTGCGATGTCGCATATGGGTAAATTTCAATTTGTCGGCTCCCGTCGGTCAGGATCTTCGGTTCCGTGATCCCTTCGACGACGGCTGCATCCCGGCTCTGTTCCAAACGCTCCGCCCGGATGGTGTGCGGTGCTCTGGCGATGCGCTCATAGTGTGCTGCACTGATCGCCGGCGCGACAATCGTTGCCCCCGCTTCCGTGTATGTCCGTATGCCGCCTGAGTGATCGTTGTGGAAATGGGTTGGAATAACGTAGCGGATCGGCTTCGTTGGAAAGCGCTGTCTGATCGCCGCGAGAACGCTTTCTGAACGCTCTTCATAGAGCGGCGCCTCAACGACCACAAGATGGTCCTGAAACTCGATGAGCACGCTGTTGTGCGACGTTCCCCGGATATGAATGACGCCGTCGGCGAGCGGCACGAACTCCACCGGTATGTCCCTGCCAAAATCCAGGTAGCTGACATTCATCGCCAGACGGCGCAAGAGCCATTGCGAGGGGATCGGCTCTCCTTCGATGTCTTGACGCCGTAGGGCCTCAGGCACCAGGAACGTTTCGGGCGAGAGCTCAACATTGTGGCGCACGGACTGGAGGCGTTCGCTCTGAAGCAGTTTCCCGTTGATTTCATGTCGCAGGTCGAAAGGCACCATGATGCCATCCACAGACTGCCAGTCTGCGTAACGCAGGGTGTACCGGCTATCCCCGTAGATGGGGTCGTGTTCGAGGATGTCGACTTGTGTAAGGAGCTTAGTCCGGACATCCAGGTAGATTTGAAATTCCTCACCGTCGTTGTCAAAGCTCAGGACGCGCTGTGGCAGCCCCTCCACTTCGGTATCGGGGAGCCGCGTCAGGCTCGCCCGTCCCAGCGCCGTGAGCACGAGGGCATTGGCTGAACGCTGTTCTTCCCGTGTAGCCCGTCAGAGCATTTCGCACAGAATCCGCTGAAAAACTAAGAGACACTTTTCTAATCAGAACGATCTGAAGGAGGATCGAATGAGTGAGAAAGTGTCGGCAGAGAATCGGGTACGGGAGATTCGTCGGAAGACGAGGAAGAAGTACTCGTCGGAAGAGAAAGTGCGGATTGTGTTGGAAGGACTGCGAGGTGAAGAGAGCATCGCAGCGCTGTGCCGACGCGAAGGGATTCCGTCAAATCTGTATTACCGGTGGAGCAAGGACTTCCTGGAGGCGGGGAAGAAACGGCTGGCTGGGGACACGAAGCGGGAAGCGACATCGAGCGAAGTCACTGAATTACGCCAGGAGAACGAACAGCTGAAGCAGGTGGTAGCTGAAATACTGCTAAAGAATCGTTTTCTGAAAAAAACGTTGAACGTAACGGACTCCGAGAGCATCGATATATGAGGCAATCGGGATCTGAGAAGCTGGAGACGATCCGAGTGGTGGAAGACTCGGAGTTGTCGGTGACAGCGACCCTCCGGGAGCTGGGCGTCCCCCGCAGCACGTTCTACGGTTGGTATCGACGATACAAAGAGCGTGGCGCAGCCGGCTTGTTAGATCGGCATTCCGGCCCCGGCTTCTGCTGGAACCGGATTCCGGGACCGGTGCGGGAACAGGTGGTCGAAACCGCGTTGAACCACCCGGAAGCCTCACCGCGGGAACTGGCCTGGCAGATCACCGACACCCAGGACTACTTCATCTCCGAATCCAGCGTGTATCGGATTCTGAAGAGATGCGACCTGATCACCAGTCCCGCATACATCGTGATGACGGCCAGCGATCACTTCCAGCAGCCAACCCGGCGTGTGAACGAACTCTGGCAAACTGATTTCACTTACTTCAGGGTCGTCGGTTGGGGTTGGTACTACCTGTCGACCGTGCTGGACGATTACTCTCGCTACATCATCGCCTGGAAGCTCTTTCAAACCATGGCCGCATCTGACGTTCAGGACACGCTGGACGTTGCACTACAGGCGACAGATGTCGGACAAGTACAAGTCCGGCACCGACCGCGATTGTTGAGCGACAACGGCCCCTGCTACGTATCGCACGAACTCAAAGACTATTTACAACGTCGTGGTATGGAACACACCCGGGGTGCGCCCTATCACCCGATGACACAGGGCAAGATCGAACGCTATCACCGTTCGATGAAGAACGTGGTCAAGTTGGAACACTACTATTATCCGTGGGAACTTGAGCAGGCGATCGCGCAATGGGTCGAACACTACAACCACCATCGGTATCACGAATCTCTGAACAACGTGACACCGGCTGACGTGTTCTTCGGGAGGGATCAGCAGATCCTTGCACGTCGTGACCAGATCAAAAGAAAAACGCTGGCTCGACGCAAAATCGAGAACCTTAGGATTGGAGTGGTATAACTTCAAAACCGTCTCTTAGCTAAATGGTCTTTTTGTCCGAATTATTCTGACGACGTACAGTGCACCCCTACGGAGTTGCCATAGATGCTGCTGGAAATATCATAGTAGGCGATGTAGGCAATGCAGGCACAGGTAGCATCATAAGTGTGAATCCGGCTACCGGCGTCCAGAATCTCATTTCCTTTAATGGGTGGATTGATGCTCCAGTGGCTGTAGCGATAGATGCCTCCGGCGACATCATCGTGGGAGATGTCGCAACCCACGCCATCATCAGGGTAAACCCGTTGACCGGCGCCCAGGAGCTCATCACCGGGGGTATCGCTAATCCTTCGGGTATAGCCATTGACACCTCCGGTCACATCATTGCGACTAACAACACCGAAATAATCAGTGTGAATCCAGTCACGGGCGCCCAAACGGTCCTCCCTATTCCCGCGGCTGGGTCATTATTCGTCAATCTCGAAGGTGTAGCCATAGATGGCGCTGGTAATCTTATCGTTGGCAACGGGGGCGTTTCGGGCACCCTGCCTCGCATCATCAGTGTGAATCCAGTCACGGGCGCCCAAACGGTGATTTCTTCGAATCCATGCTGTGCAACACAGGGTAACCACTTCTGGAATCCCTTTGGTGTCGCGATTGACGCCGCCGGAGATATCATCGTTTCCGATTGGAGCTCTAATAAAATCGTAAAGGTGGATCCTGTTAGCGGTGTCCAAACGCTGATTTCTTCTGGTGGTGTATTTAATGATCCCTTGGGCATAGCCATCGTCCCCCCTCTCGTGGAGACCGTCGTGACCATCGACATCAAGCCGGGAACTGATCAAAATTCCATCAATCTCAAGAGCAAAGGTGTGATCGCCGTCGCCATACTTTCGGAAGGTGATTTCGATGCGGTTGCAGAGATAACCCCTGAAAATGTTTCAGGAATCCTCTTTGGTCCGAGTGAAGCTTCCCCAGCGCACGACCCTGCGGGCCATGTGGGAGATGTTGACGGTGACGGCGATGTGGACGTTGTACTGCATTACCGAACCCAGGAAACCGGAATCAGCGACGGAGACGACGAAGCGTGTATTTCCGTCAGTGGCGAGATATTGGCCTGCGATTCGATCCTCATCACACCCGGCAGTAGCAAGGGTGGGGGCAGAAGGTAGTACTCAACTAATTCTGATCGAAGAGGCTCGTCCATGTGGCGGGCCTTTTTTCTTGTGTCTCCTGGCCCCTAAAGACCGCAACTCGACTCGTCCACCATCACCAACCACGAAAAAGATCTCGTAACGGCCTAATTTGGTGCCGGGTTCCATGTTTAAAGTGTGACGCTAAGTGGAACAGCGAAATTCTGGTAAGTCTATCTACATGGGAGGGATATTGGCAAGGAAAGGGTCAACTCCCGAAACTTGGCAAATTCTCAACGTCCGGGAAGATGATTTCTCAGGACTTGAGAATCATTTTCATGGTCATTTAGGGCACCGGCACAACACAAGTTTTCTCTCAGGCGCGCAATTGTACGTGGACTCACGAGACAATCGGTCGGGGATCGAAGAATGCCCTAACTTCGACGATGCTACCATTCGAGACCCGAAAGTAGTCACACACCTCGATCACTTCGCCGGCGGCAACAAACTGGAAGAGGACGCACGCGTGCTCCCCCTGCACAATCTGTTGCTTGACTCGAATGTCGGTCATTTGATGGGCTACCTGAGTAAGAGTTTCGACCACAACTGCTCTCCCTACCAACTGCTCTAACACCGGTCCGTCGAACGGGATGCGTGAAGTTGTTGGTACATGCGTGAAGTTGTTGGCCTGAAGACCCTCAATATATCGAACGGCGCATTCTGCTGTGTTTGACACTCGGTGGCATCCTCCGAAGTAAAAGCGTCAAGAGCTTGGTACAACCCAACCGTGCAATTCTCAACGTCCGGGAAGATGATTTGTCAGGACTTGAGAATGGATTGCAGCGGTAGACAGAGACGGACGGCCCACTTTACGGTGCTTCTTCAAGTTCCTACATCCGTTTCTGGCAATAGATGTTGGCGTCGCGTCCGGACGCGGGGTTCAGGACCGCTTCGTCCGAACCAATGCTGGCGCACGCTCGGCGACGGCAGAAATAAGGGAACCCATCTTCGGATGATCTGGCTCGAGGTCGACCTGAAGGCCGTGTCGTTTAATGGCAATGCTACAGATCGGGCCGATCGACGCGACCAGGACGTCTTGAAAGGCCAATCTCAGGGAGTCGGCCACTTCTGGTCCGGCAACCTGGAAGAGGTGATCCACCTGAATCGCGCTCATGAACAGCGCGATGTCGATCTTGCCCTCGAGAATCTGCTGGATCGCCTCGTGCAGAGGCCTCAGATTCTCGGGAAGAGCCCAGCGGTAAACCGGTACGGTCAACACTTCTGCGCCGCGCTCTCGCAGGCCCGCTAGCAGCTCCGGATTCCGTTGGCCATATTCCTGCACTGCGACTCGCTTGCTGGGCAGCTCAACCCGTTCGTCCAAAGTCGCCAGCAGTTCCCGCCAAGTGTTCGGCTCAGGAACAGATATCGTGGGTTTCAAGCCGAGCTCGCGGAGCGCGGCCACTGGCTTCGGTCCTCGTGTCACGGTAGTTGCAGAGGCAAGGGCAGCAATGAATTCCTCTCGATCCATCTGCTCGAAAACCGCTTGCGCGAGAAATCGGGTCCCGACTCCTGTCAGAAGAACCACTATATCGATCTCGCCGCGACACAACGCGCGCGCAAACTCGACCGCCGGCTCGTTTTTAGATAGTGGCACTTCCTGTAGAGCGGGCGCGCTCATCGGCTCTCCTCCCTGTCGGCGTATCAGCTCCGAGACCTCATTCGCGCGCCGACTTTCGAACGTGACTAGACACAGCCCGCTCAGTCTTCCAGAATCGCTCATCGTGAAAACGTCCTACAGCAGACAGGTCCGGACAGAGTGTCAAGTACTTCAGCACTGTCTGCCAGAATGAGTCCGAATCGCTTTTTATCTCCCAGCCATTGAACCTTTTAACCAGCGAAGACTCCTTCCAACTACAGTAAATCAGAAGGCCATGGCAGTCCACTTGGACGTATATTTGGCTTATCGGAAAGTGGTGGGTTCAATTCTCAATGTCCGCGAAGATGATTTATCAGGACTTGAACTCAGAAATCAGGGCACGGGCACCCGCTCCTTCAGTTCTTCAAACCAGTTGAAGTGTATAACGGCTCGCTCTTCCCGTCTTAGCTTCACGTATCTTATAGCTGCGCGCACACCGCCTTCACCTCGGTGTAGAGCTCAAGAGCGTCATGCCCCATTTCACGACCCCACCCTGATTGCTTATATCCTCCGAAGGGGAGCGCCGCATCGAAAATATTGTGGCAATTGATCCAGACCGTTCCAGCTCTAAGTTGAGCCGCAATACGATGGGCCTTGTTGATATCTTTCGTCCAGATTGCAGCGGCTAATCCAAAAATGCTGTCATTGGCCTTGGTGATGACATCTTCAAGATCTGTAAAGGGTTCGGCGCACACAACGGGTCCAAAGATTTCTTCCTGAATGACCTTCATGTTTTGATTGGTATTGACCAATACGGTGGGTTCGACGAAGTATCCTTTGTCACCCAACCGGTTTCCCCCGACCACAGCTTTGGCACCTTCGGTCATCCCCGACTCCAAGTACGCTAATACACGTCGCTGCTGTTCATCAGATACCAGCGGGCCCATCTGTGTGCTGGTATCCATTCCTGGACCAACCTTAATCTGTTTCGCTTGATCAGCGACCCCCGCCACAACCGTGTCGAAAATTGCTTTTTCAACATACAGGCGTGACCCAGCACAGCAACACTGTCCATGATTGAAGAAGATCGCACTGGCCACGCCTGGAATGCTCAAATCTAAATCTGCATCGGGCAATACCAGGCTTGGAGATTTTCCACCCAGTTCGAGTGATACTTTCTTCAAGTTTCCGCCAGCCGCATTCAGGATCAGTTTGCCAACTTCAGTGGAACCGGTGAAGGCCACTTTGTCGACATCCGGATGTTCGGCTAAGGCAGCCCCGGCAGTTTCCCCGAACCCTGTGACAACGTTCACGACGCCCGGTGGGAATCCCGCTTCACAGAAAAGTTCACCGAGCAGAAGCGCAGACAACGGCGTCTGTTCAGCTGGCTTCAACACAACCGCACACCCTGCAGCTAGAGCCGGCCCTAACTTCCAAGCAGCCATCAACAGCGGAAAATTCCACGGAATAATTTGTCCGACCACGCCAACAGGCTCACGCAGGGTATAGGCATGAAATTGTGCTCCCGGTGCGTAGGGAACAGAAATGGGAATGGTGTTACCTTCGATCTTCGTAGCCCAGCCGGCCATGTAACGGAATAAATCAGCCGCTAGAGGCACATCGGCAGCGCGGGCCACACCGACTGGTTTTCCGTTATCCAACGACTCCAGCTGAGCGAGTTCCTCTGTTTTAGCCTCTATCAGATCAGCCAGTTTCCAGATGAGTTTCCCACGTTCAGAGGGAGTCATTGTCCGCCAAGGGCCTGTTTCGAATGCAGCTCGTGCAGCCTTCACCGCCAGATTTATATCTTCCTTTTGTCCATCTGGGATTTGGGACATGACCTCCCCGGTGGCCGGATTAAAAGTAGAAAATGTTGTCCCAGAAATGGCATCAACCCACTTGCCATCTATTAGCATCTTACGAGTAGAAGAAAGAAATTGTTGGACGTATGGAGTCACGGCTGTTTCAGTGGTCGCAACGCTCATGGCAAACCTCCAGATTCATCATTCAGCACTGAAGTGTACACACCTTTAACTATGGCAAAGAATTATGACGTGCTTGCTCGTGTGACTTCAACTCAACTTCATCATATGGGCAGGCGATTGGATCTGGGTAGTTCCGGGATGTCGGTCAGCTCTTCGCCCTGGCTCGTCGGAACTTGAGAATTGATTGGCAGGCTGGTTCCGCCAGAGAAGCCGCTTTACTACGGCACCGGCACCCGTTCCTTCAGTTCTTCAAACCAGACGTCCATGAGTGGGCGCTCACGCAAACAATGAAAAACCGGCATTTTCGTGGTCCCGATACTACGGAAGAAGGCCCGAACTGCCTGGACTGATTCTAAGGGACTTACGCTAAGTTTTCGTAACAGTTGAGGACCAAGATGACGTCGAGACTAGATCACTCATACCGTCTCGAGGCCGCTTTTTAATCGTTACGATAAACGACGCGGCCGCCGACTACAGTCATCACCACATCGATGTCTTTGATCCGGTTCTCCGGGACTGTCAGGATATCCTCGGACAGGACTACGAAATCGGCCAGTTTGCCCGCCTCAAGCGAACCCTTGATGTCTTCTTCGAAGGTCAATTCGGCGTTCCCGATGGAACTGAGCCGCAGAGCTTCCTCCGGTTGTAGTTTCTGCTCTGGACCCACCACACCCGCGCTGATGGTATCTCGCGTAATGAAGTGATAGAGCACTGTGATCGGGGAATAAGGGATCACGGGGGCGTCCGTACCCAGCGAGACGGACAAGCCCGCATCTAGATAGGAGCGGACCGGCGTCAGACTGTCAGCCCGAGTCGCTCCCCAGTATTTTCGAACGCTTGGCGCAGCGACATAGAGGTGGTTTTGCGCGGAAATGTGGAGTCCTAGTTGCTTCATCCGCGGCAGTTGATCCGGTTGCGGAACGAATCCATGTTCGATAGTCCACCGCTTGCCGGCGAGCGGTGAGTCCGCATCCGCCACTTCATAACCCTCCAACACTAGGTCGATCGCCGCGTCGCCCACCGCATGTGTAGCGACACGCCAACCCCGTTGGTTCAGAGCGCGGACCAGCGCGACATAAGACTCGGTCGGAAACGTCTGAAGGCCTCTGAAATCTCCACCCTGTGCGAACGGCTCGGCGTAGGGTTCTCGCATCCACCCGGCTTCAAAGCCGCCATCGACTCCCAGCTTGACACCCCCGACACGTACCCATTCATCTCCTTGTTCAGGACCAATACCCCATTCCCGAAGGGTTTGGTCAAGATTGGACAGGTCGGTCGACGGCCTCAGCCGAAAGAGAACACTCGTCCGGATGTTCAGCAACCCGCGCTCTTTCATGTCGACCAGCACTGAGTAAAGATCTGGGGATGCGCCTCCATAGCGAATGCTGGTCAGACCTGCAGCGTTGAGTTTTCGGTGTTCCTCGACCGTTGCCAGGATGCGTGCTTCATAGTCCGGCTGCTGAGGAGCTGTCAGCTGAACCAGATCCTTCGCACGGTCGATGAGCTCACCGTTCAGCCGACCATCGGAATACCGTCCGAAGGCTCCGCCTTCGGGCTCAATACTCGCCTGGTCGATCCCCCATCGCGCCAGAGCCACGCTATTCAAGACATACTCGTGTCCACCGCGAACGACCACCACGGGGTGATCGCTCACGGCGCGGTCCAGATCGTCGCGATATGGTAGTCGTTGCTCGGTGAGCTGACCTTCGTGCCAGTCGCTGTTGGTAACGATCACCTCTCCGTCTTCAGTCTGATCCGCTCGCCTGGCGATGGCGTCGAGCACCTCCTGAATCGTGCGCGTTTGCGACAGGTCCACGCCAGGCCCGCCGCCCGCGCTGTGGAAGTGGTTGTCAGCCAGCCCTGGGACGGCCGTGCGGCCGGTCAGATCTATTCGTTCGGTTTGATCGTCGACGAGCGCGAGGATCTCCTCGTTCGTTCCTGTGCTGAGGACCCGGCCTTCACGTACCGCAAAGGCCTCGACGACAGACGAGTCGGAATCGAGCGTAACGATGTGCCCGTTGTATACGATGAGGTCAGGGTCTGGCTCAGGTGGTGCAGGAGTGCTACAAGACACCAGAAACGGAGCGCAGGCCAGAGCGACTCCGGCAATTCGGTTCAGGTGTTTGTTCACGGGGCCACCTCGTTTGCGACTCGATTCCGTAGTCGTTGTTGGATCTCTGCGGAAAGCTCGCCAAAAGGTACTAAACGACGGCATTAGTGTACCCCGTGAGAGTGTTTCGCACAGAATTGCTCGAAAAACTAACGGACACTTTTCGGATCGGAACGACCTTGATGAATATCAGTAGACAGAAAAAGTGGCTGGAGTAGTCGAGTAGGGAGAGGTGTCCGTCACGAAGACAGCGCTTCTGTCCGAATTATTCTGACGAGGTATAGATGTCCCCTCCTCTCTTCTCAAGAAGATCTCGGAGAATCGATCGATGACACTGCATTTCGTTTTCGCAATAACATCCGATAGAAAAGTTGGTCTGATGAGAAAGCGCGGCAAGTATATCCAGATCCCGAGCGGGTCCAGCTTGTTTCATTTCCCCGAGGAAACGTCGCTTGAATGTTTGCCACCGTTTTTCGTTGCTGATGGGAAAGAATTCCTTTAACAGTGATTCGCTTGGAGAAAGGTTTGGGAACCAAACATCATAGATGTTCTTTGACGCGTATTCTGCCTTGCGCATGCCCCTGGGTGGTCGTCGCACTGTTCCGATTCGTAGTCCCTCTTCAGTTTCTCGGTCACTACCGAGTCGTTTGATTCTGATGGCCATCTCAGGGAACTCTCGCGGCTGTGGTGGCTCGTTAGGCGGCCTGGCGTTCAGGACCTAGCGGGTTGCTCAACAGTTTCGCCAATCGCCGCTCTTTGTCAATGCGGTCCTTAACCCCGACGTCGCCGTATTGAACTACCCCGCAGCACAGCCCATGCCGGTCTTGGCGAGGAGGCTCAGTCTTCGTAGTGGCTAAGTTTGGAACCGGCTGCATTGGATGAATGAGACTACAGGTCGGATGTCAGGTCAATGAAACAGTCACATTGACGGTTTGGGGACCATACAGGAGTTAGGAGCAATGGGCCCTCAATTTCCGAGTGCCGCCAGCGAGGCGCCTCGACGCCCCAGATGTGGAACTTATTTCGGTCAGCATCCTGAAGGTCCCGGTGCGCAGGAAGCCATCGGTCAAGGGACCGGTGACGTCGTCTGGAGGCGACGCCACACCGGAATCAGCGCCACGCCGACCACGATCCAGCCGGCTCGCCACACGCCCGCAGGCAGGCCGAAGGGCGTGGGGCTGCCGACGAGCCAGGAGCCGAGGCCCACGATGAGCGCAAAGACGCTGCCGGCGGCCACGAAGGTCGCCGCCAGACCCACCCAGAAGAGGCGGGCGGGGGTTGCGGGCGCCTCATCACAGCGGGTAGCGATAGCGGACCAGGCACCCGGCGGTCGAATGCGCCGGTAGAAGTCGTCGAGGTGCTGCGCATCGACCGCCGGCGTGAGCAGCGAGGCGGCGACCGAGGCCAGTGTCGCGATGAGCGTCATCGCCACCATTCGCACCGCTTCATCGCCCGGCGCGGGGAGCGCGTAGAGCAGCACCGGCGCGGCGACCAGGGAGATCGCGATCGGGGCCAGCTCACCCCAGGCGTTCTGCCGATGCCAGAACCACCGCAGGAGCAGGGGGATCCCCATCCCGGCGCCGAAGAGCAGGCTCGTGGTCCACGCCTCCTGGATCGAGCCGAGCCGCGACATGATGGCGAGGGCGATCACGAGGATCACGATGTTGGAGAGGCGGGCGATCCACACGAGGCGGCGGGGGTCTGCCTTGTGGCCACGAATCCGCTGGCAGTAGAGGCGGTCGTAGAGATCGTTAGTCCAGTAGCCGGCGCCCCAGTTGAGGTGGGTGTCGATGGTGGACGCGAGCGCGGCGAGCATCCCGACCAGCATCAAGCCGAGCGCGCCGGGGGGGAGGTGGTCGCGGATTCCGAGCACGAAGGTCGCCTCGCGCTCCGCCACCGCCGCGCCGGTGATCTCACCGGTCGCCGGGTAGAGCACCATCAAGCCGACGACGATCGGCAGCCAGAGCAGGGTGCGCAGCAGGCTCTGGGTGTACGTGAACACAACCGCCGCGCGTTGGGCATCCTGGTCGCTTCGGCAGGCCATCGAACGCTGGGCGAGATAGCCGGTGCCGTCGCTGTTGGCTTGCGCGATCCATTGCAGTCCGAGAATGGCGAGCACCGAGAGAGCGCCTGCGGCGCCCTCGGTGGGGCTGAAGCTCAGCATCTCGGCGGCGCGCTCGGTGCCGTAAAGGGATTCGAGTCTGCTTCCGATCGCCCCGAGCCCCCCGATCTCGTCGGTCACCACCCACGCATACGCGAAGGTCGCGAGCAAGGCGATGAAGAGCTGCACCACGTCGGTGTTGATGACGCTGCGCAGGCCCCCGGTCGCCGAATAGAGGGTCGTGAAGGCGACGATGAGGAAGATCGAGAGGAGGTTGGAGGCGCTGAGCAGCCACACCTCCGGCGCGCCGACGTTGACCGTGAAAGGCGTGCCCACCCACTGCACCGCCGCGGCCAACGGGGCGAGCATCCCGTCGGGCAACCAGAGGTGCCAGGTCAGGAAGGGCTCGGTGATCCGGGTGGCCGCGAGCAAGACCATCGCGAGCACCACGCAGTTGATCACGGTGCCGAAGTAGATCGCCTTCACGTAGCGCAGCAGCTCTGCCGCCCGGCCACTGTAGCGTTGCTCGCACAGCTCGGCGTCGGTCAGGATCGATGCGCGCCTCCACGCAGGGGCGAGCAGGAAGCCCATGAGCAGAAACGCGAGGGAGTAGACCCAGAAGCGCCACAGCGCGAAGATGCCCGCGGTCGCGATCAGCCCCGTGACCACCAGCGGGGTGTCGGCCGCGTACTGGGTGGCGGCCATCGAGAGCCCCGCCTTCCAACCCGAGATTCTGCGCCCGGCCAGGAAGTATTCCTCAGGGCCCTGCGAGGCGTCCTTGCGTGCCGTAAACCCGGACCACAGGGCATACGTGACGAAGGCGAGCACCAGCAGGAGATCGATCACCTGCGCTTTATATCACAGCCCACCAGTGCTATTGGGGGCGCGGAGATTTCCACGAGATGACTGCCCCCAACGATCGACCGCGCCGCACCTTCACAATCATCTCGCACCCCGATGCGGGCAAGACGATCAGCATCCTTCGCAAACTCTTCGGGCAAAGTCTTAAATAGCGACTTCCCGTCCCAGTTTCATATCCCGCGCACGCCACACCTCACCCATACCGCCCTTGCCCAGAAGGCTCAGGATCGCGTAGTGACCGAGTTTGGTGCCTGTTTTCATGTTTAAAGTGTGTCGCTGAAAATACCGTGAAAAACTCGGTAAAAGATACTAGATGAGGGAGTTAGGCGCTATCAAATTCTCAAGTCCCTGCAAACGACCTTCTCGGACTCTGAGAAAAGGCCCTAAAAACGGGATTCTCAAGGTCCGAGAAGATGATTTCTCAGGACTTGACCCGGAGAATTAAGGCACAGGCACCCGTTCCTTCAGCTCTTCAAACCCGATTTGGACGATTCTGTGTTGAGAGCCTCAGAGTTCAATCTCCATTCCTGCAACCGTCGGCGACAGGTGCAGTGTTTTCCCAGATGGTACAAACCGACAAGATCGGCAGTAAAGGAGAACGGCTGCACTGGGATCTCGTTCCGACCGACGCCGAGGGTGACATGGGGGTCATACCTGTCGAAGCTCGCGGCTTCCCGATATTCGGAAACGTATTCGATCTCCCAGCCCTGAACGCTCTGTCCTTGTGAGAAGAAGGCACTGCCGTCACCCCGCGACTTGGACAGCCCCGCTAAGGCGTTCACCAGATCGTCGTGAATCTGCCTTAACGCTTTTGTTTTCGCAATGCGGAGATACGTTGTAGTTCCGGCGAAAGCTGTTTCTAACGCCTGTAGTCGCAACGGGGATCGGCCCTTCAAGACTTTCCCTACTTCACTGCATAGCGCGGCTAGGTTCGATTTCAAGACGAACTGCTGAACTAACGTAACGTGAGGAAAGTGAGTTGAGTCAAAAGCAAAACCTGTGGGGCCATCCTGCACCAGAGCCGTGTTGATTTGTTTGCAGAGTTCGTTTGTTTCCTCTGGTAGCAGCAGAGCAACATCAACGGCGAGCAGTTCTTTCATTCGGGGGCGGCAACGCGGCGATCTACGCCATGACGAGCTTGATAACTAGTGACAGTCGATTTCGTTTTCACGGGAGAGGAGTTATAACCGAATCTGGTGTTTGAGGGATTGAATAAGAGCGGCGTATCTGGTTGATTTGTTGTGACAAAACTTCAAAGCAACCATAGGAGATACGCCACTGTGAGCAAGAGTAACGTGAATGGACCGGAAGGTCGAGAAACGATTGAGGATCCAGTAACAGAACTACTACGAGTTGGGGCACAGCAACTGATCCAACGCGCAGTGGAAGCCGAATTGGCAGAGCTGCTATCCCAGCACGGTGGCCGGCGAACTGAGACAGGAAACGCCGGGGTGGTACGCAACGGTTATCTGCCGGAACGCGAACTGCAGACGGGATTGGGTCCGGTAACAGTCCAAATCCCGAAGGTCCTGGGTGCCAAGACGGGCGAAGCTGTGACGTTCCGATCGGCCCTGGTACCACCGTACATTCGGAAGACGAAGTCGCTGGAAGCAGCGGTGCCGTGGTTGTATTTGAAAGGCGTTTCCAGCGGCGAGATGGGTGAGGCCCTAAAAGTTCTTGTCGGTCCCCAGGCGCAGGGTCTGTCGGCGAGCACGGTATCGCGGTTGAAACAGGTTTGGGGCGAACAGTACCGCCTCGGATGCGAGGAGCGTTTGGATGCCGATCGCTGGGTCTATGTCTGGGCCGACGGCATCTACAGCGGACTTCGGGCGGAACAAAGCAAGTTGTGCGCATTGGTCGTGATCGGCGTGAATGAACGCGGAGAGAAGCGTTTTCTGGCGATCGAGGATGGTATCCGGGAATCGACACAGAGTTGGCGTGAGGTCTTGTTGAAGCTGAAGTCACGTGGAATGAATATCCCGGAGTTGGCCATCGGTGACGGTGCGATGGGGTTCTGGGCCGCACTGGAGGAAATCTATCCCGAGACACGTCAACAACGTTGCTGGATGCACAAAGTCATGAACGTCCTCAACTGCCTGCCCAAGTCGGTCCAGGCGAAGGCGAAACAGGCCCTGCACTCGATCTGGCAGGCCGAGACGAAGGCAGACGCCGAGAAGGCATTCGACTTGTTCATTGAAACCTATGAACCGAAGTATCCGAAAGCCACACTCTGCCTGCAGAAAGACAGAGAGGAACTGCTGGCCTTTTACGACTTTCCGGCCAAGCACTGGCAGAGCATCAGAACGACGAATCCCATTGAGTCGACCTTTGCCACCATTCGACACCGAACGAAGCGATCCAGAGGTTGCCTGACACGGGATGGCATGCTGCACATGATGTTCAAACTGGGCCAGTGCGCTGAGAACAATTGGCGACGATTACGAGGATTCGATGATCTGAGCAAGGTAATCATCGGAGTGAAATTCAACGATGGTGTCGAAGCGACACAAGTCGATCAGGCCGCCGCTTGAATCAATCTCCTAAACACCACTTTTGACAATAACTCGAGAGGAGCCGTAAACACTACTAACGGCACCGGCACCCGTTCCTTCAGTTCTTCAAACAAGACTTCATGAGTGCCGCTCACCCCGAATGATGAAATTTCGTTTTGCGCCTAAACACCCAGAAGGGAGCAAGACGCCCGTACTCAAATTAAAGAACTTACGCCATATTTTCGTAACAGTTCAGGACGATGTTGATTTGGGGTCATGCGACCTCGCCGCTATCGGCCTGGTCGGCGGGCCGAAACGGGTTGAGACTCGACACCGCCTCGGTTCACCGCCTCGAATCTACACTGGGGATGACTCGACGGACTCGGCCTACTTCGCCACAGATCCCAGGAGGGCGACGTCACGGGGCGCACTCAAGTTAAATGACCCCCGGCAAAGCCGGGGGCTTAATTTTGTTAGCCCCTCAAAAGGGCCGGTCAAGAGCCGCCTGAAGGCGGCGAATTCGCCCACGGTATGTTCAACTGCTCCACAATTCTTCGTCCGTCGGTACTTCGGTACGGACACCGCGTGACACTAGTGTAGCCCGTCGAAATTAATGTAACGTAATTGCTTTTCCAACGTCAAATGTTGGTATGAGAAAAGCAGCAACGATTGAATTGGATAACGAACAGCGCAAGGAATTGAAACGACTGAGTCGAAGCCGGAGTACGACGGTACGGTTGGCAGAACGATCCCGAATTATCTTACTGGCCGACGAAGGGCTGAATAATCAGGATATCGCAGCCCGGCTGAAGATTACGCGCCAGAAGGCCGGGCGATGGCGCGATCGTTTTGTGCGACATGGACTGGCAGGGATCGAAAAGGACGCGCACCGAAGTGGACGAATTCCCTCGATCAGCGCCCGGAAGCGGGCCCGGATCGTGAAGAAGACGATTGAAGAGAAGCCCCCCAACGCGACGCATTGGAGCCGGTCTTTGATGGCGGCGGCGACCGGAGTCAGCGATGCGACAGTCGGAAGGATTTGGCGGGCCCCTGGACTGAAGCCACATCTGTCACGCACATTCAAACTGTCCAACGACAAACAATTTGCCGAGAAGCTGGAGGATGTGGTCGGTCTGTATCTGAGTCCGCCGGAAAACGCCATCGTCTTATCCTGCGATGAGAAGAGCCAGATGCAGGCCCTGGATCGTACGCAACCCGGGTTACCTTTGAAGAAGGGGCGCGGTGGCACCATGACCCACGATTACAAGCGCAATGGAACGACCACGTTGTTCGCCGCGCTCAATACCCTGGACGGTTCAGTGATTGGGACCTGCATGCCCAAGCATCGGCATCAGGAGTGGATTCGGTTTCTCAATACAATCAAACGCTCCGTGCCCAAAGACAAGCAGATCCATATCATCTGCGACAACTATGCGACGCACAAACACCAGAAAGTCGTCAACTGGCTCAAGCGCAACTCACGATTTCATGTGCAGTTGGCTTCACGCCAACCAGCGCATCCTGGCTCAACATGGTTGAACGCTTCTTCCGGGATCTTTCTGAACAACGGCTTCGGCGTGGGGTATTCTGCTCTGTTCCGGAGTTAATAAGGGCCGTGGAAAACTACGTCGCCGGCCATAACCAGGAGTTATTGTCAAAAGTGGTGTTTAGGAGATTGATTCAAGCGGCGGCCTGATCGACTTGTGTCGCTTCGACACCATCGTTGAATTTCACTCCGATGATTACCTTGCTCAGATCATCGAATCCTCGTAATCGTCGCCAATTGTTCTCAGCGCACTGGCCCAGTTTGAACATCATGTGCAGCATGCCATCCCGTGTCAGGCAACCTCTGGATCGCTTCGTTCGGTGTCGAATGGTGGCAAAGGTCGACTCAATGGGATTCGTCGTTCTGATGCTCTGCCAGTGCTTGGCCGGAAAGTCGTAAAAGGCCAGCAGTTCCTCTCTGTCTTTCTGCAGGCAGAGTGTGGCTTTCGGATACTGAAGCAATCGGTTCATAGGTTTCAATGAACAAGTCGAATGCCTTCTCGGCGTCTGCCTTCGTCTCGGCCTGCCAGATCGAGTGCAGGGCCTGTTTCGCCTTCGCCTGGACCGACTTGGGCAGGCAGTTGAGGACGTTCATGACTTTGTGCATCCAGCAACGTTGTTGACGTGTCTCGGGATAGATTTCCTCCAGTGCGGCCCAGAACCCCATCGCACCGTCACCGATGGCCAACTTCGGAACATTCATCCCACGGGACTTCAGCTTCAACAAGACCTCGCGCCAACTCTGTGTCGATTCCCGTACACCGTCTTCGATCGCCAGGAAACGCTTCTCTCCGCGTTCATTCACGCCGATCACGACCAATGCACACAACTTGGTTTGTTCCGCCCGAAGTCCGCTGTAGATGCCGTCGGCCCAGACATAGACCCAGCGATCTGCATCCAAACGCTCCTCGCATCCGAGGCGGTACTGTTCGCCCCAAACCTGTTTCAACCGCGATACCGTGCTCGCCGACAGACCCTGCGCCTGGGGACCGACAAGAACTTTTAGGGCCTCACCCATCTCGCCGCTGGAAACGCCTTTCAAATACAACCACGGCACCGCTGCTTCCAGCGACTTCGTCTTCCGAATGTACGGTGGTACCAGGGCCGATCGGAACGTCACAGCTTCGCCCGTCTTGGCACGGACCTTCGGGATTTGGACTGTTACCGGACCCAATCCCGTCTGCAGTTCGCGTTCCGGCAGATAACCGTTGCGTACCACCCCGGCGTTTCCTGTCTCAGTTCGCCGGCCACCGTGCTGGGATAGCAGCTCTGCCAATTCGGCTTCCACTGCGCGTTGGATCAGTTGCTGTGCCCCAACTCGTAGTAGTTCTGTTACTGGATCCTCAATCGTTTCTCGACCTTCCGGTCCATTCACGTTACTCTTGCTCACAGTGGCGTATCTCCTATGGTTGCTTTGAAGTTTTGTCACAACAAATCAACCAGATACGCCGCTCTTATTCAATCCCTCAAACACCAGATTCGGTTATAACTCCATAACCAGAATCCCAAGCCGTTCATCTGGACCGTTATTCAAGCTTCCGACATCCTTGAAAAAGTCCAACGCGCTCGCAAGAGCCTCAATAAGGTACAGTCTGTTTGACGGGGACCACTAGCAATCCCATGTCGTGTGCAATAGGCTTTGGCAGTCTTTCGTTACGTCCTCCTTGTTCGAAAGTTGGCGCTTCCAAGGAGGAGTTCCTTATTTACTGCCGCTTTCGGTCAAACCTCTGCGAGTCGCCCCGGCAGAGCCGGGGCTTTACCTGTTGGAATTAGCCCTAGCTTCCACTGCCATCCGTTGTGCTGCCACCACCAAGGTCACTCACAAAGGACTGGAGCATGGTGGTGAACTCCATGGGGAATATGAACTTGGTGGCGGCACCTTCTCCGAGTCGCTTCAGCGTCTCAAAGTATTGCAGGCTCATAGTTCGGGCGTCTGCGGTCCGGGCAACCGTGTTGATCTGAGTGAGGGCGTTGCTGAACCCTTCCGCGTTGAGAATAGCGGCCTGGCGAGTCCCCTCAGCACGGAGCATGGCGGCCTGCCGCTCACCCTCAGCTTTAAGGATGGCCGCCTGCTTTTCCCCCTCGGCTCGGTTTATTTGGGCCTGGCGTTGTCCTTCCGACTCTGTGATATCGGCCGTCTTGATGGCCTCCGCCGACTTCTCCCTCTCCATGGCGTTCTTCACCCCGTCGGGTGGGTCGATCTCGTTGATTGCGGCCCCGCGGACCTTGACCCCCAGCGGCCCGTATTTTCGTCCAGCGCAATCTGGAGCTGACTTTGTATCTGCTCCCGTTCGCTTAGCGCCGCGGCCAGAGTTATATTGCCAATGATGGACCTGAGCTCTGCCACGGCCAGGTTCCGCACCGCCAGGCGGTGGTTCGCCACCTCGAGGACCGATTTCTCCGCTTGATCCGGTAGGACGCGGTAATAGAGTACAAAGTCCATGTCCACAACCACGTTGTCCTTGGTGATGTAC